>NZ_JBQXYO010000003.1:0-69307 GCF_052656585.1 Bacillus sp. KNSH39 | reverse complement strand
TGTTTGAAAGTTGGAAACGCATCCTCGCAATACGGTTGTAAAGCGCACCATTCTTCCCATAAAAGGCGATCAATCTCTTTTTCTTTCGCCTTTTTAAACATTTCCATGCCTATGGATATTGGAAGGTTCATAACGTACTCCAAATCTCCATATCTACTTGCAAACGTGTCGTAGAATTCTATTTCGTCAACCCAACGAGTTTCGAAAAAACTGGTTTAAAACTTGTATCAACGTTTTTAAATTCCATTACGATGTCATATAGATCGCTTAAATCTAAATCTTTAATTACATCTACATTAATACTGGATAGATCAGCCAACAGTTGATATACTTCTTCTTCTGCTTCGCCTAATCCAGCGAACACTTCTATAAATAAATTGATACCTAACGCTTTTTGCTGTAAACCTAAGTTTTTCAACTCATCTAGCATCTTGAAGTCAGGTTTTATATCCATTTTCTTTACAATGCGTGATAAACGAGGGATGTCTCTTGTTTTGATACCTCGCACTACATATTCTTGACCTTTAATTTTGACTGCCATATCGATTCCTCCTTAAAATAAAAAGAGCAGGGATTGCCCCTACTCCTTAACCTGCCGGTATTAATTTTGCTGCTTCTGTCGCTGTTAAAATACGTTTTTTCCATGGTACTTTTCGAATGTTTTCTGGATCACGATGTCCAGTGAATGTTACTTCTGGAACAACTTCACTCTCATTTTCAAATCCTAATTCTAAAGAACCGTCAGATAATGCGTTATATACGATGATTTCGACGATATCGCCACCTAAAGTTTCACCAACCCATGCCACATTTTTAAGATAACTTTCTTTCGTAAGGCGTTCCGTTGCTTCAATTACATCGTATTTGATAGTCTTTCCGTCTTTCGTAACGGTTTCTTCGAAAACTTTTAATCCAGCAATGAAGTTTTTAATTTTATCTTTATCAAGGAATTCAAGTGTTTTAAAGCTGATTTGAGTTTTTGACTTAGTAATACGTTTCATCCCCATAGTGTCACCTGGCGAACCATCATACTCAATTTCTTTAAACTCTGGTTCATACTTAAAGGAACCGCCACCTTGCGTAGCGCCTACAGGAAGTTCGTCTTTTTCTCCATAATTAAAGAAGAATGCCCCCCAGTCTCCGAAGAGAACATTTTCTGGTTTTGGTTGTGGAGCTGCCATATAATCAACCCTTTCTATTGTTTAAAATAAGTTCTTAAAATGAACCGCACTTCTTTGCGTATGATATTTGGGTCTGAATCAGGTACTTTCTGACTCGAAAGATAAGAAATAGCAGCACCAAATTCAGCGCTGCTTAATCTTTTTCTATGAAGATTGCTTTCTAGTTTCGTAATCAGTTCATCTATTTGAGCAAGGTGAGCAGAAGTACCGTAAATATCAATTGTAAGCATGATATTCTTCCGTCCCCATGGTTCTTTATCATCGTTCACTGTATATACTAGATAAGGCATATCAGCCGTTGTTTTAGCAATTTCATAGTACCTTTCTTTATGAATCTGTTTTAATTCACTGTGTAATATATTTATAAAGTCATTCATGCTATCTACCTCATTAATGACGAATAGGTTCGCGTGCCAACTTGTGTAATTTGCGGTTTATTGCTCTCTGCTGCTGGTCTAAGAAAAGGCTGTGCATGTTGCCCTTGTGTTTTAATCATCTTCCCTGTTTTAGGGTCACGGTACATCCAAGGAGTTTTACGCCCATCACCGTCTACAGCATAAATTCCTGTTCCCTTCTCAACATAAATACCATGATCAGCAGAAGTACCGATAACAACTTTTTCTTGCTCTGCTTTAGAACTAATGCTTCTTCTTAGATTGCCAGTGTCTACAGCAGCAAGTAATTTAGCTTTAGAAGATACAAATTGACCAATAGCAGTATGAGCTGCTTTCTTTGCAGCCAAATGTCTCGCCATAACAGCGGCTCTATTGGATTGGAATTTCACGCTCATATGGCAACATCTCCAATTCTATTTGAAAGAATCTACCCGCATTCATTGGATCGCCCGGATAAGTAACGCTGTATACCTTCTTATCGATAACTAATCTATCTTGAATAGTTACGTCGAAAAGCATGCAGTAAAAGAAATGTGTGCTTTTCTCTTCTACTTTCTTATTGCGAGCATCCTTTGTTCCTTGGATTGCATCCAATACACCTTTAACAGTATTGATTTCTTTCCATTCTTCTGTTGGATATGGTCCATCATCAAAACCAGCGTTGCGAAGTACTGTAGCATCTTTTCCAAACTTGCGAATCATTGACTGAATCATCGAATACGTAACCTCACTTTCAGCCCCTTCGTGATGCTTGCTGGATAATCTCCCACGTCATCATAAGTAACAGAATAGTTACCTAATGATTCGCTTTTCTTCCCTTCTCTCTCCCGCTCCTTATACTGATGAACCACCATTTTAGCGATGATACCAGGATAAGCAGGAGGGAATTCAGGAATAGTTCTATTGGTATACTCAGCAACCATTAACATTGTATCTTCAATGCTTATTAATAAATCTTCATCACTTATATTAGGTACTTGCAGTTTTACACGTTTTAAAATTTCTGCTTTCACATCTTCCATCTAATCACCTACTTACGTAAAAGAAAAAAATGGAGAAGGCTTATTAAGCCCCTCCACCTGGTTTTTCCGGAGTAATTGATGTAACTGTAGCTGTAAGTACCGCTATTGACTCTTGACGAAGGATATCTCCACCATAAACCATAAGACCACGAATACCATCTGCAAAGGAATTTTGCAGACGTTGTGCCTCTGTTTCAGTTAACTGTGTCCCGTATCCAATGGCAGACTTATGAAGACCTAAAATTTTATACTTACCACCAGTACCGTGAATTTCTTCTGATACAACGATTTGTGATCCATTAATAATCTGTCCTTCAACAATACCATTTTCTAAAACAACAGGTTGCTTAGTAAAGCGATCATCTTTAGATAATAAACCTAAAACCTGAGAATTGATGATTGTGAATCGTTCAGTTTTAGGAACCTTTTTAATATTTAAAATCGTATTTAAGTCTACAATGTAATCATATGCATTTTTAGGTGATAACTCAATTGGACTAGAGTCACTCCCAATTGTATGAGTTTTATGAGCGCCTTTATAAAGCCCTAATACGAATGTATCAACGGTTTCCTGAAGTACCGCTCCTGCCTCTTGTGTATGTGGGTCGATTAAATCTCCAGCAGCCTGAACTGCATCTACATCATCAACTTTGAAAGCAAAATACTTTTGTTGATCCATATTAATTTCTACTTTAGAAGGGTTGGTATCATCCCATTCGATTGTACCATTATAATCTTTTACATTTACTGCGCCTACACGATTAAAGATAATCTTATTACCTTCGATTTTCGTTGGCGTTGTTGTAATTAAATCCGCAATAGAACGCTTGTGAAAGTTCGCCATCAAGCGCGCTTCCCAAATTGTTGGAATAAAAGTTGATACTGACATATATTAATTCCTCCTTAATGTTTTTCCATAACAAAAGAGATTACTAAACTAGCAATCTCTTTTGTTCGTTTTATATTTTTTTGACTGTACCATTCAAATCACTTAACTTTCCCAGTGCTACTTACCCCAATTGCGCATATCCTTCTGAATTTGTGGCCAGTTCGCATTAATTTCAGCTTGACTCATTGAATTTACTTGTTCTCTCGTAAATCCCCCTCCAGTTCCGCCACTAACATGGATTTCTCGGCCAGCAGCTTTAAACTTTTCAGCCACTTTTACTTCTAATGCAGTAGAGAATAAATCATTAAACTTTGACACCCTAACTTTTGTATCTTCTACATCTGAACCAATAACAAAATCTACAAATTTAAGATCCAATCCAACCGCTGATAAACCATCTGATGCAACACTCTGCATTTCTTTCTGATGAAGTACTCTTTCTCGCTCTTCTAGTTGTTCCTGAAGTTGCTTCATCTCATATTCAGCTTTCTCTTGTGCAGTCATAGAAGCGGTTTTATAGTTCTCTAATTCCTTTTTTGTTGCATTCAGTTCTTTCGAATATTTAGAGCGCACTCTATCTTCCGCTGATTGTACCATCTTCTCAATAAATGTTTTTGTTGCATCATCTAATTTCGGTTCTTTTTGTTCACCAACTGGCGGTTCTTTTTGCTCTTCAACTAGTGAATCTTTTATATCATCCGCAGGTGATGTTTGTTCATTCTGTAGTGTCTCATCTGCAGGTATTGCAGGATCAGAAAAGAATTGCAGATTTGATAAACGAAACGGTAACTTTGTTAGTTCTCTTTCTTTTAAAAACTGTACTTCCGCTTGCTTTTGTAATTGTTTCATTATTATTCCTCCTCTGAGTTCCTATGAATACACCCTATTTAGTTCGTATTTTATAAGCCCTCGTGTGTTTTATTATTCAAGAGAGTCTTTCCATTCCTCGTAACTAACTGCGCTAATCACCTCATTCTTACCTGTAGTTGGGTTTCTGGCCCTTCTCTCAATGAATGAGCTAACATCCGCTACCTCAGTAATGAAAGTACAGCGGCATCGTACAACTTCTTTAGCAGGTAAATTACTATCATGTGGATATTCGCAACTATAACCACCGACTTTAAATAATCCTTTAAACGGTACTTTTTGATGATCTGCTGCTTGGTGAGTAGGACGCGTACGTTTATCTAATGTAGAAATCCAAATCTTCTTCATTGATACACCTTCATCAAAAGCGTGAGAAGCACTGTCATAAGTACCTAAGTTTTGCACCCTAGCACTTTCTGTCCAAGCGACCATTTGGGCTTTCTTCGCATCACCATCAAGTATCGGCTTAATCCGATTTGCCATTGTTGCATATCCTTCGCCTTTTCTAAGACCGATAGATAACTCTCTGCGTATTCGGTTAACTATCTGTACTCGATGTGTACTTAACCTTTGATTGAGTGTCATTTTATCGATTGGCATTTGTACCGCTCGTTTAATGACGTTCGGGTCAAGAAGACCATACGAAAGAGCCACGCCGACTTCTTTCTCGATGAGATAACTCGTATAATAAAAAGACTCTCCATACTGATTGGAGAGCATTTCATTGAGTGTTTTCTTTTTCTCATATGTTATTTCATTAATTACTTGTTGCAGTTCACTTTGCATGCTCTTATATCGATTGAATCGGCGCATTTCTTGCATACTCAACTGCTCACTTACCGCATATTTGGCATAATAAAAAGCCAGTATTCCTCTGACTTCTTCTAAAGCATCTTTATACAGGTAGAGAATCGCCTTTTCCAGTTCGTCCTCTATCTTTTGGAGGTGTTTCTGCTTCTTGTCCCATTCCATTAGGCTCACCTACCTTGTCAAGATTCATGGAATCCGCTTCTTCTTCCTGCATCTTCTGTATTTCCGTTTTTGGATCAGAAACAACAGATAACATAGATAATCGTGTTTCTTCACTTACTAAGCCTTGTAGTTTAGACTGCACATCAGCTTCATCAGCTAAGTTGGCTGGAAGGTTTCGCGTAAATTGAAACGTCATACAAAGGTAGTCTAGTTCTCCTTTATTTGAGCGTAAGTTCCAAGCATCAAACAATAACTTAAATTGTTGTCGCAATGACTTAGTAAACTTCATTTCTAATGTTCCTGATTTAGTTTCTAAAGCTAATAACTTGTAACGAATAGCAACACCAGTAAGGTTACCACCAAATGATTCATCAGAAAGGTTCACATGCTTTGTGAAACGGCATATATTCTTTTCTAATCTGTCGAGATGGTGTTCAAGTATGTTGTCATTAAGGTCCTTAGTTAAAAAAGAAGCCTCACCATTCTCACCTACATCAAGGGCACCAGTTTGTTTTAGCTTCTCGATAGTATCATCATCTATATCAACGCCTTTAAAGATCATATAAGCCAGACGAAACTGTTCAATCTCACTGTTTACATCGGAAAACGAACGGTCATAACCTTCAATAAGTGATATAGCTTTATCTACATCTCCTTGTAATTCTTCATTGTTAGGAAACCCAATAAGTGGCACACCTTTAAATAAGTTAGGAATACGTTCAGTCTCTGTTAACTTATCTAAATCTTCACCAGTGTACTCAATAATATTTGTTTCATTGTAAAACTCTACTTTATAACCATCCTTGAAATCATCACCATCAATTACTTTGATTGGATAGCAGCGTATAGCGTATTTAGGTTCTGCAATGCTTGAATTCGTAAGAAATATAGCTTCGTAAGGTTTGATATTCATAACCTTTTCGATGCCTTCTTTATCGTGATACAGTAATCTCGCTCCGTATCCACAAATAGAAGCGAACTTCCCTGTTTCTGCATCAGCATCCTCAGTATGATTCGCTTTTAAAAAGTCCTGAATACGTTTCAATACTTCATCATCTTCATGATCTAAGCTGTATGAGATAGGCAACCCAAACATATAACCGATTTTTGTATCAATAATTTCAGAAAAGAAGTCATTGTTTAGCTTATTGTTAACCTTATCTTTATTACCATCACCTTTAAACTCGCGAGTAAAGATAGGCACACCCTTTTCACTTGCTTTGTATCGCTCGTACCTGTTAATCATGCGTTGTTTTAATGGTTCAAACTCATCAATAATTTTTTTTAGCAACTTTGATGTAGGCTCGCCATTTTGTTTATCCAGCAACGGAATATAGTGTTCAAACATCGTCTCACCTCCTTAATAGATTGACTTAACAGCCTTAGCTTTGTTATTAGTTACAACAACTGTATTTACAAAGTAACGATCACCATCCATTTGGTGGTCATTCTCTTTATTTGGTTTATCTTCACCACGAGCTGTAGCTTTTTCATCCCAAGTATAAGAAGCATATTCACGGAATGTTTCTTTACAGCAGTCGTTGTATTTTATCTTCTCTTCATTAAGAAGTCGCGCTACATTTCTTATGCCATCTATAACTTCATTCTTAGCTTTAAGCACTTTAAATCGATTCTTTTTCAATAAAGCAATAAATGAAGCTGCTGATGGGTCAACTATAATCCCACGAATAGAAATATCTCCTATGAATTCTTTTAGGTCGTCAAGATACTCATCATCTGTCTTTTGCCTTGAATTTTTACGACCATCATAATGGTACTCTTTTGCTTTGTACCATATACCTTTACACAATCCCCATAATCCATATGTCATAGGGTTCTGTGTACCATAGTCACAAGATACATAATACTTCTCGTATTCTCTTTCTACTGTTTTTACAACATGCTTTTCTTTATTAAACATGTCATATACAATACCTTCTGCAAGCACCCATAAACCTAAAATGAAGCGTTGAAAGAAGACTCCACTATACATACGATAGTATCTTTGCTTCACTTTTTCAGATAAAGAAAGATTATCGTCCATTGTAAAATGAATATGTAGCAGGTTCTTGTCTTCCTTATTATCTATCCATTCAAGTTTGAACCAATGATACGGGCCGGCAGGGTTACAGTTAAACCAATACTTTGAGCCTTCAATAGAACAACGTCCTGTAGCCTGGTTCACAAAGCTTTGCGGCATAAGAGCAACTTCATCAAAAAACATACCAGCTAATGTAATACCTTGGATAAGTTCTTGTGATGATTCGTCCTTACCACCAAATATATAGAAATGATTCGTATGGCCATCTTTACTAATGGTAAGCATGTTCTCTGATAGATGATCTTTCACTTTATATTTACGTGATTTTAACATCTTCTTTAATGGAGTAATTACGTTGCGTCGCAGTGATCCAATTGTTTTACCTGCCATACCTAGGTTTTCACCATTAAATGTTTCAGTTCCCCACATAACATAAGAAAGAGCCATCGAAACAGTTTTGCCAGCACGAATAGAACCATCGCATATAATGCCGTCATGGTCCTTCATAGGTGAATCTTTTCTCCACCAAGTGAGTACTTGTAATTGTTTCTTTGAGAATGGTCTAAATTTAAAAGGGGCAGGTTTAAGTTTCATCTTCCCACACCTCTGCTGTTTTACCTTCTAACGCATCGATGAATCCGTCATCTTCATACCCTTCACCTTCATCACCTTTAATACGAGAAGTATCTGCTTTAATTTTATCAATTTGAGCTTTCTGCACTTCCATCTGCATTTTGTGGTGTTCTTCTTCGATTTTACGTTTGAAATTGTCAGGTACTAAGTCAAAGTACTGAGATAGTTTGTCCAGTGCTTTCATCTTGTCAGCAAGTTTTACTGACACGCCATCTTTTCCGAGTTTTACTTCGGTTATTATAGAACCATCAACCATGTCAGCCTCGTGTAAATCTACATAATTTATGATACGAGTTATTTCTTTACCGGATTCATCTTTCATCGGGCCAAACATCCCCATTACAGGTACTTCCTTCTGTCCAAAGGTTACATAGTTAGTAATATCAGCAAAAGCAATCTTAATGTACTCTTTAAGCACATCCATCGCTTCCACAAATACATTCTCGATTAACTCACCTTTAAGCTCTTTTATATAGGAAGAAACTCGTTCACGTCTTAGCAATCGACTAGCCTGTACATGAGCACCGTCTTTGGAGTATCCAGCCTTCAGTGCAGCTTGTGTACCATTGAAGTATTTCACATAATACAAACAAAAGAGCCTTTCCTTTTCGGTCAGCTCTTCATCCTCTAAGATCTCTTTCAGTTTTTCTTTCGTTTTGGGATTTTTAACATTAGTAACGCTCCTTTTCGCAATAGTAACGTTACCATTCATTTGTTCATCCCATTTGTCTTGTGATTTCCACTTTCTGATTTGCGAAGGCTTAAGGTTTAACTCAGCAGCAATATCAATTAATGGCTTCTCACCTTTACTTATTTTATATATTTCAAATGCTTTATCTCTGTCCGGGCTACGTTGTCTAGCCATAACCACCACCTCACGATAGGCTCTATTAGTCTTTTAAGCTTTTAGGAATTCATCCATTGTTTTATCAAGCAAACTAACCATTGCTTCTCTCTTTTGCTTTGGTGTTGTGTTATCTTCTAACTCATTAAAGATTGGAATTGCACTTTCTAAATTCTGTTTATCGATGCGCTCATTTACAAGGTCCTGTCCCAACATTGAAATGAATGTACCAATTGCAACCGCTTGTTCTTGTTTAGTTAGTTTCATTGTTCATCATCCTCCAAAATCACTCTAATTTATTCTTGAAATTCTCTAAAACTCGATGTATTATATTTTTGTGTTTTTCTCAGTTCCCAAGCCGAGAATACATCATCACTTCTGAAAGGACCCGAACTCCAGCGGGTTCTTTCTTTTATTCCTCTCCTTGTAAATCTGTTTATTTAAATGTAAAATTATAAATAAGTTCTAACATTTTGAATCGAGGTGAAAATCATGAGAAGTTTTGGCTCATTAATGGTCTCTACTGTCTGCTCAGTACTTCTTGTAATTTGGAATGCCTATGAATCCTATAACGGATTTACAACAGGGCGCACCTACTACTGGATTAATGGCATCGGAGCTGTTATCTTCCTTCTATTCTTTATCCTCAACATGCGAGATTTCACAAAGAAAAACTACAGAACCTCATAACAATAGGAGTTGATACATATGTGGAAAAAGATTAATAATTATAAGTTTCATCTAAAAGATTTGAAATTTATGACTTGGCTATTTCCAATTGTCGGTTTGTTATATGCCTATGAATTCTTTTCTGGGCTAATGTACCACCAGGAGGTTCGTTGGCTTAAGTTAATATGCATGGCGATAATGATTATAGGATTCATGGATACTAGAAAAAAGCTTAAAAACAAAGATTATAGAGTGGCTTAAATCACCAAACACTCTTGAACTCATTTTCGAATCATTGTATTATATTTTCGGGTCTTACTTCATAAATCATTATCAGGAGAATCTGCATGTTTGCAGGTTCTCTTTGTCAAATAAAAAACATCCATTATATAAACACTTCATGTTATTATGATTAAATTGTTTTAATTCAGATTGATATGCAGGTGAAACGAATGGAAAATAAAGAACATGAACAAAAATACGATTTAAGCAAAATATACACATACGAAGAGCATCCTGATAAAATCAGTGGTCGCTGTGATAATTGCGGTAATTCCACATTCAAAAGTTCTATTAAAAATTTCATCTTCTTAAGAGAATGCCGTCAATGTGGTATGAAGAAAATCATATAGCCCCAGGTAGGGCTTTTTTCCTTATTAAATAAAAAAGCAGCGGATTCGCTACTTTAACTGATTACTTATATTTCAAAATTCCTGCCGTAGCTGTTCATATTACTCCATCATAATTCCTCCTCTTTTAATTCTTTCGCTTTAGCATAAATAGTAGAACGCGGAACTCCCGTCATTTTTGAAATATCATTTACACTCAAACCATTCTCTTTCCTATTAAAGAATAAGTTCATAGCCTGCTTCACCTGTTTTTCATCCTGCCCCTTACGCCCCATATGTTTGCCCATTGCTTTGGCTCTTTCTCTTCCTTCAGCTGTTCTTTCATTGATTAAATCTCTTTCAAACTCAGCAATAGCCCCTAGCATAGTAAACATCAATTTACCTGCAGGCGTTGAAAAATCAATTTGTTCTTTAAGAAACACCACCGCTATTCCTCGATCAGCTAATTGATTTACAATCTTATGCAAATCAAATATTGATCTAGCTAAACGATCTATTTTACAAACAACAAATTTATCTCCTTCTCTCATATACTCTAATGCCTTTTGTAATTCTTCCCGATCACTATTAGCTCCACTGTATTTTTCAGAATATATCTTTTCACATCCATATTCTGTTAACCTTTCAATTTGTGCATCTAAGTTTTGATCTTTTGTACTCACCCTTGCATAACCAACGATAGCCATCCAAATCACCTCAAAATAGTCTAAAAGTCTTAAGAATTATACACTTTTATTTTAGACTATCTTTTAGACATTAACAACTATCTGTTTACAAAGTTTTTACCCTATACATTTCAACTGTACAAAAGGGTCAACTTTTAGACAGTTAAGTAGGACATTTATTTTCGTTCGTTGTGTTCGCTTATTTTGTAAAATGTTAAATCCAATTGAAACTGCGTCCTTCGGGTTAATAAGTACTAATTAAAAACATAACAAAAAAGAGTGCGTTTTTTCATCGCACTCTTTCAAAAGGCTTTACCAATCTCGATGCTCACCATGTCCATGTTCATGCTCACGATCGCGATCGCGGTCATGATTACGTCTACGACGACACTCATCACAATCGCAGTCACGTCTACAATGACAGTCGTTAAAATCGTTTCTTCTTCGTCTACGGCCGCAACCGCAAAATACTAAATCATCCCAAAATCTATTACAATCTCTAGAATGTCCAAAATTATTATCCCATCCCATAGATATGATTCCCTCCTCTAAAATAGAATTCATCATATTCTATGATTAAAAGATAGAAATAGTTTGTTTACTAGTCTATGTTTCAAACTAATAATATTTCAATTAGCAAATCTATCCCACGTCTTATCTTTCCTTAACAACAAACAAGACGCCACCCAGATCACGGCAGCGCCTACGATAATTGCTATAAACTTAATCAAATTTATTTATCCTCACATTATTTATTTCTTTGTCTCCATACCCCATTCTCTTTACGATAAGTATCCTTGCCATTCATGAAATCAGCTGTATTACCTGGAATACTATATTTCTTATTCTTTTTCTTAGCCTTCTTCTTCAGTCTCTTCTCTTCTTGAACAGCTTGCAAATCCGCCTTCCATTGTTTCAACAAATCCTTTTCACGTCGCATCGAATTTGTACCCCTTGGATTAAAATGTGAACCAAATAATTAGATTCTACCTATTTATATAGAATCCTTTAATCCAAATGTCCATTTTTTCCTGACTCTCGTTTAGCATGTACCAATTTCTGTTTTTTCTTCTATATAGACCGACGATATATTATAATCCTCTATATACCCAAGGAGGTTAACCATGATTAAATTTCATAAAACATTCCCCATCTTAGGATTCTTTTGGTTTTTATACGGTTTCATCGGTCTCGTCTTTTTATTACTATTCCTTAACGTGTAGTAACCACGCATATAAATGTATGTTTAATGTGTAATTACTATATAACAAAGAAAAAAAGCACCCGTTATGGATGCTTTTAATTAGTTAATCAGTATAAGGATGACGCTGATGTTTTCCGCAGTCACGGCATACGTACCACGCTCGCAATTCTTCCCTTAAATAGTCACCTTTCTTTACCGGTGCTTTAAATAGTGGCTTATCAGTATCGATATCGCAAACACCATTACATTCAATGCAAGCTTTTACCTTTCGCTTCGATTCATGAGATGAACCACTAACCTTTAGCCCATTTCCCCAATTTGGTTCCCATTGTTTTTCTTGCTGCTTTTCTTCTCCTGTTAAATAACCATCAAATTTACCTTCATATTTTCGCATTTCTCTTCGTTCCCTTCGAACTTATTTTCTTTCCTTATTAATAAAACGCCTTGATCAGTAAAAGTCAATAAGGAAAATAACAAAAAGCCATCACCGAAGTGACAGCTTCCAAGGGAATGGGAGAAATCATTCGCGAAAGGGGAATTTCGCAATCATTTCAAGGCTGACTACTCTCAACCTTCTCCAAGCCACCGCATCATGTAATTTTTTAGCTCTTATTAGCTACGCGCTTTACGTTCGGTGACTGGGAGAAGAGCAAGAGCTTCCATGACCTCTTTCAACCGACGACGTTCAGTAGTTTGCTCCATGCGTAAGAGCTGTCATCGGTTCAAAGAGAGCTAGGGACTCTCTTGTTTATACTCCGTAGAGCTGGTCAATACATCGGCTGTCGCAAGGCCTTAGCTGACCAATATCGAATTATAAAAGCTTTATATCCAAGACGTATATGAATCTTCCGACGCCTTGTTTGAACCAATACACTAGAGGGACGGAAGGGGAATGTTTCCGCTGTATTGGCTCAAACAAAGAGTGGAACTCTTTGCCCTCGTTTTGGTCATTAATAAGAATCATGGGTAATTACTAATGTACGAGATCACGTATACTTTTAACTTTTTAGAATGCAAGTGTCACTCAATCATGAGCAACCACCCCCATTCCATTTTCAAGAACCGACATATGAGAGAAATAGACTTATATTTATTATCAACCCAGAGGACGCATTCCGAGCTGATTGATAAATACAATAGAAACAGCATGACGAATGCGAATTATCTCACACCCGCCACACTGGAATATGTCATTGTAATACATTCATTGATCTTTTCGTCTTAACGCGGGTTCGTACCGCCTTGCCCGCCCTAATATGCGGTATACGTTACCGTGACATTCTCGCATAAGAACGTTTCACTAATAGGTGTACTAATCCTCTTCGATATGCGTTTGTCAAAGGGCTTGTACATTAAGAATATCGTTGATTTCATTATCAAAATTCCCCCTATTTAGTCCCCAATTTTGTCGGTATTTTGTCGAAGTTTTTAAAAACATAAACATTCCAATTTATTATATTTTTTCTTTTTTTGATAATATTTGTATCCAGTTCAGGTAATAATATCATATAATTAAGCTATTATAATTTTATAAAAAGCAAGGATGGTTAGACATGACGGTACAAAAAGAAAAAGTAACAAAGCGCGTGGTTTGTAGGAAATGCAAATCAGATCAAATAGTCGGTAATAAGCGTGGTTATAATTTCAAAAGGGCGTTTTTTATTCTGTTTCTTCTGTTAGGTACACTTATAACTATTGGAATAGTTTCTAATTTTTTATATGTTATAGTTCCTGAAAATTCTATGGATGGAGTTGTTGGACTTTCTGCAATTGTTGGTCTTCTTATTGTACTTCTAGGACCACCGATAATTTTATTCAGTGGATTTGTTGGTAGAAAAAATATTGTTAATGGTTGCATGAATTGCGGACATACATGGATGCCTAAAAAATAAAACATAAAAAGCCAAATGGATAGTTAATTAAAAACTGTTAATTTGGCTTTTTTTATATTATTAAATCATCCCTAAAGATGTAGCGATCAATCGAATCGCATTTTTCTTCTTATAATAGAAGTGATCTTTCTTTATCGATAATTCAGTGTAAATAAAGCTGTCTTTCGGCTTATCTGCATTTAAGTACTTCTTCTTGATGATTTCTGCCTCGTCATAGTCTAAAACGTACTCTAACGCCTTATCGATCTGCTTGAACTTGATATTGCTAATATATCTCGTGTCTCTAATCTCCGGGAACAAACTGATCCCTTCGTGTTTTAACTCCACTTCATTTTCAAAACGAGTTTTCAATGCGCGGTATTCCTTTAGTATTTTCACTACTTCTTTCTGAACCTGTTTTTCTGTCTCTCTATCAATAGTCGGTAATAAAGTTAATTGTCTCTCCATGAAGGAATCCCCCTATTTCTGAATTTGTCTTTTTATATTCACATCAGGTACGTGAAATTTTACTATCTCTTTGTTGAATAAGGGAAACATGCATAGCGAATAGTCTCCACCATCCACCTTGCAAGGTTCCGTTATCCATTAAACCCTTAATAATTTACATTTCTTGTTGGCCATCTTCTCTTTTGCTGCTTCAATATTATTCGCTACCTTTTGATAGTCCTGATCAAACTGAATCATTCCATCAAACATGACTGGCGCTACTACTTCATCAATATATTGTAAGTAATCAACTGGCGCTCGTTCTGTTTGTTCTACTAAGTACCCATAAATATCAAAGTCTGCTCTTGGTATAGACTTCTTGCCCTTCGGTTGATGAGACATCCTTATATAAGATTGAATGACTGATAGTGGCACTGCGAATACTGACTTATCCTTACTGAATTCTATAAGGAAGAAGCATATCGCTCCCATCTTCTCCGCTTTCTCCAGGTAATCCAATTGATGCTGTGCAATGTTCTTTAAAGCAAAACGTGTATCTTTCTCTGTAGACTTCGCTTCAAATGCGACAGCTCGTCCTTTATACACACCATCATAGTCTACTGTGCTTTTAGCTTCATAGAATCCATTTAGTACACGGCCATTCTTACTCTTCAACACCTTTACAGGAGTCGGACGTTTGTTGATAAGTGCCACTCCCCCTCTTTGATACATTTCATTCGCTAGATTGATAAGCATTTCAAATGCCATCCCACGGTTTCCTAGTCCCATTGTTATTCCTCACTTTCTATTAAAAGGATTATTTTGTTGAATTTTTTACTACCAATCATTAAAATATCTTATAATCGTTATATACAAACTTATTTTTAGGAGTAGATAGAATGCCAGTTACACTCGAACTTATTCTTTTCATGCTTATAGCAATTAGTGCTGTTGGCTATTTGATAAAAGAATCTCAAAAAACTAAGAAAAGAACCCTTGGAATTTCACTAGAACTTTTAGTTCTTTTCTGGTCAATATGGAGAATATCGACTATCATAATTCAAATTTCAGAATATAATCTCTCGTGAATAAAACTCAATATTCCGTCAATACTGTAGACAACCCATTAAGTTACTTTCTCCTTGTTCCCCCTTGGAGAACCGAGCAGTTAGCTTTTGCTAGCTGCTCTTTATTTGTAAGAAGCACTCAATTAACTGGACTCACATATAATATTCTGAGTTCCTTTCTTTATAAAATAGTCGTTATAAAATGAGACTCGTCACGAGAGCACTTTACTAAGTGCTCTTTTTATATTCCAACCTAATACAAAATGAAATTTTTATATAAAGTTTTCTCAATATCTACAATCTGGAAATAAATTACCTTTTATGGTAATCTATTGGTAATCCCATAAAGTTCTATTGTTCCATTAAAAAGGACCCCTACCCCTTTTCCGGGTCCTTTTTCAACGTTTTCTACTAAAATAGCATTTTTTATTCAAATTGATGCCCTGCTTATTTGGGTACATTTACCAGTATTTTTACCAAAAAATTCATGATATTGTTAATTAGTCGAGTACGTCATTACTTGACGATTACCCTTAGGGGCTCCCCAGACAAATGGGGCTCCTTTTATTCAAATAACGATTTTGTTTAAATTTCATTAACCTTATTGATTCCTTTACATACAGTATTATCACAAGAAATTCAATAAGTGCTCCGGTCTAGTTACCTTGAATTTCTTGCAAATCTTGTGGGAAGAATCCGTTTATAACAAACGGGTTCTTTTATTTATTCATCATAAAATAACTATTTTGTTCACTTTTTTGATACATTTACGAAACATTCATATGTTATCTTCAGTAAGTTCTTTTCATAACATTATGTGAGTTATACCGACACAAGAAGCCCTAGATCCCTAAATCTAGGGCTCCTTCGTTTTAATAACTATGTTGTTTGATTTGATGTATAGACAACTATATATTTAGATGTTAAAATATTATTGTGATTCCTACTTGGTTTCACATACGACTCTTTTTCTGCGATTATGGGGTTCTTACGTAATAGTAAGGACCATTTTTTTATTTAGTGCCCATAGCCCGTAAATCCGAAGCCCATATTTCTCCTTTCTGATTCCAATAATCCCAACGTTTCTACTGACGCTATGACGCCTATGAGTGTCTCGTTCAATTAAATAAGTTTCTGCCCTTTAAATACGTCATAACGCTATGTCTCCTAATCTAAATTCATTATCTCTTCTAAGGTTCTATCGGAAATATACGTGGTAATAATCTGTATCTTTCCGTATTTTCTTTTAGCCATTTCTATAGCTTCGCTCTCGGACTTCGCCTCAAACCAACGAAGCTTCCACTTCTCGTCTTTGTCGTAAAACTCTACTGAGTACGTCATAACGCTATTACGCTTCAAGAATTTATCCACGGTACTTGTTGCAGTATAATCAAAACTTCCGACTACATCCTCCAGTGTTAGTTGCTTCATGCCCCTAACCCCATTGGACGCGATTTGATTTTGTTCTTATCTGCCTGATCCATAATTAATGCAGCAATTTCTAGTTGATGCCTCCCTAACTCTTTTGCTATTTCAAGAATATCTTTATCCCACATTTCTCGTAATTGAATCACTTCGCTTTCATCAAATACTAAGTCCAACTCTTCTAAAGCAATATATAAATTACGACGCGACTTCTTCATGTACTTTCCCTGCTGCAACGCCATTGTGTAATTCTCCTTTTCCAAATCCGTTCCAAGTCGTGGCATCCCATTTCCCCTCCAGTTGTAATTGATGAATTTCTCGTAACTCCGCCATAACGGCATGACGTCTTCTATCCACTTCTTCAGGACTGCGATTCCCTGCTTCGCAAATACACGGTGCAAATTGATAGCAACCATTCCCCATATCGTTCTTAATTACTCCTGTTCCTTCACATACACACATCTCAATCTCCCCTTTCTATCTTTGCTATTGCTGCAAATATCGGATAAATTTGCTGAGGTACAACTGCATTACCTAAGCTTCTAATTCTGTCCATCCGATTGGGAAGCCCATCACCTCTTCCCAAAAAGCTGGATTGGAACGCCCTCTTTTCCCAGTCAATATCATCAAATAGTTTGGAAGTTGTCCCAAATGAGCCCTTTCCCCATTTTTCAATTTTGCTAATGTCTTCTCGTAATTGTTGAGACCCCTGGTATCTGATGCAGTTGGAGTTGGAAAGAAACGAGATAATAAAGACTCTTTCCCTTCTATGCGGGGCACCGATGGCACAAGCCGGAATAACAAACGGTTGTGAGGTGTAGCCGATACTTTCCAAGTCAGTAAGCACATTGTCGAGTCCCAATGTGACGTGTCCAGCAACATTTTCACCAATAAACCAAGTTGGCCTGATTTCTTGTAATAAACGGAATACTTCTGGCCAGAGATGACGGTCATCCTCTTCGCCCTTTCTGTCCCCGGCAACACTGAAAGGTTGGCAAGGGTATCCTCCTGCCACAATGCTAATTGTTCCAACATCAACACCCCGTTCTTCTAATGATCGTTTTGTAAGTTTTCGTATATCTGAAAAGATTGGTACTATAGGCCAATGCTTGTTTAATACTTTCTGATTGAATGGTTCAATCTCGCAAAAGGCTACTGTTTCAATCCCAGCCCAATCCGCCGCTAAACTAATACCGCCGATCCCTGAAAATAGATCAAGCATTTGCATATTCCGTCCTCCTTTTAAAATGGCAATGCCCTTCTTCTATAATCCTTTGTTTCTTTGAAAGTAATCGTTCTGAAATTATTGAGAATCCGCGATACAATCCTTTCATCGTATGCCTCGTCTAAACGCTTCCCTGTGAGGTTTGTCGTGAAAATAGTAGATTTACCTTGCCTACCATCAAAAACATCGAATAGCACCCTATTAATGAAGTTTGTTGCTTTTGTATTTGCATCTAATGCGCCTAACTCTGCTCCTAAATCATCGACTATTAATACTTGTGCTCTTACTAAACTTTGAATGATTGCATCCTCAGTTAAGGTAGAATCTTTATTGAACGTACTTTTAATCTTCCGTAGCAATTCACCTACTGTAACGAAGACAACTGACTTCCCTGCTCCTGCAAGCTGATCCGCTATAGCGTAAGCAAGATGTGTTTTCCCTGCTCCGCAATTTCCCGCCATAATCGTGTTAAATACTTTACCATTGAGATAATCCGTAGCAATTACCTTTGCCAGTCCAAGGTTCTTCGTTCCTTCCTTGCTAGTAGGTTTGTAATTATCAAAATTAGCTTGTTTAATATTGCTATCGGCTATCATGCTTTGTTGGTGAAACATGAACTTCTTCTCATTTGCTTTATCCGCATCGTATTTCGCTTGCTCCTGTTGCTGAAGCTTCTTACTATCGTTTTCAAGGAAGCATCGAGGGCAAACAACTTGTCCACCGAACTTCATCTTATTCATGCCATGTGTATCACACACATCAGAATCCATAATCATATTCACCTTTTTGGCTATATCGGTTGGTATTGCTGCCGCTGCTCTCTGCATTGTTCTTCGCTCCTTTATTTCTTTGGTATTCAGCTTCTAAAGCTTCCACATCACCTAAAGTCTTAACGTTTTTGTTAGCCCACTGTTTTAAGATGCCTTCAGCGTAATTCCATTTAGCCTGCTTCTTTAATGCACGTTCCATAGCTGCTATAACAAGTTCTTCGCTTGTATCTTTAATCCACTGTTCTACGCTACCTGCCATGAATGGATTTAAAACTCCAATGTTACTTTCATAGAATGAGAAGGGATTCTTACTACTACTTATTGTTAAATTAGTATTGTTAAGATTAGTATTGTTACAGTTCCCCTCAGATACTACCCCTGGTTTCTCTGAGACACTACCCTGGTTTCCCCCAGACACTACTAGTTTCTGTGAGACACTAGGGGTAGGGAGAACATAATAGATATTGGATAAGTTATTTCCTTGATCGTCCTTCCTATTGACCTTTTGGATATAACCTTTTTCTTCTAATGACTTGATACATTGAACTATTTTCTTTCTTCCGCATCCGACTTTCTCTGTTAAAGTTGTTAAAGAAGGGAACGCTGATTGTGTATCTCGATTTGCATGTCTCACAATTACTGCGTAAGCCTTAAATTCATAAACATCCAAATCACAATTGTCTATTGCATCATTCTCTATCATGAAAAATCCTTTTCGTTTATCAATAAAATTCATTTAGTTCACCTTCTTCATCCAACATTCATAAGAGACGTATTCTTCCATTCCGTAGAATTTATAGCCACCTTTGATGTTCTTGTTTTCGTTATATACAAAATCTTTTTTTGTTTTATAAACTGCTTTAATTGGTGTTACATAATCAAATCCGCGTTTTTCTAACTCGCGTACCGCTTTTATTAACTCAGTTTTTGATCCTCGTTTAACTCGAATCGGTATCATTACGCATTCTCCCTTTCGCATACCGCTATGTCGCCTTGAATTTTGATTATTTTATATCCTGGGTAGCGATCAGGAGTAATGTACTCAATCGCCTTTACTCTCGCTTCTTTTTCATTCCATGCGCCCTTCCACACCCACTTCGGAAGGACGACTTTAGATTGATTTTTGTCTAACATAGGTTTAGCATCTCCTTAGTTTGTTTGTTCTATTTTTTCTACTTGTTCTTGCTCTTCAATTTCAGAAGTTTCTTTTTCAGCCTGTTTAACCCACTTTGTTAATTTCTTAAGTACTTCTCCAGCTTGTTTTAATGTCAATTCGCCAACTTCTTTAATACTTAAGTGTCCTTTAATCGTGTCTTCATCCACTTTTCGAAGGGTAGCTAATTTTTTTATGTTTAATTTAATTGCTCCAACTTGTTGAGCAGTAATCATTTCCTCTTGAATCTCTGGTAAATCTTCACCTGCATAGATGTATAATCCTAATCCGTGAAGTGCAATTGCTTTTACTAGGCAACGTTGGATACTTGTGTTAATGTCAAAGCTGTTAGGCTCCGCAATCGGCTTGTTCTGATTGTTAAGTATCGGGTGAATCTGACTTAGTGGTATTCCTTGTACAGTTACTTCAACTTCTACAAAGTAACCACAATCTGTTTTGAGGTAAGGCACTCCATCAAATCGTTTTACTTCCCATGTGGCTGTTGGATCTACTTCACGAAGCCTTTTAACCGCCCATGCCCACGATAAGTAATTAAAACGCCCTTTCTTCTCAACATGTCCCGAACAATCTATTTGAGCCAATTTAGAAAAGTAATTTTCAGTTATCATATGAAACTCCCCTTCTTTTAAAATGTTGCTATTTCCGTTTGTTTACTAGCTTCATACACTTCCATAAGTGCTTGTAATCCATATTCGTAAGCTACAACCATTGATGCAGCGTCAGGCTCTTTGCTTTGCTTGTATCGTTCAACTAGACACTTCATAATTTGAATTTCAGCTTCAATTTTGTTTTGTAGGACCACCTTATTCACCTGCTACTTTCTTCATCGAATGTTCTTCAACGTACTGTTTGATACATTCGGATTCGGTATGGATTGGATCACCACTAAAATCAAGGTACCCTTCTCCGTAGAAGATTTCTCCACCACACCCTTGGCAATAATCCATAAAGTCTCTTGCTGATGAATCATGATGGTTTCCGTAAGTAATTGGATTTTCAATCATTTTTTTGAATTCCTCCTTATTTACTGAGAGAAAACTTATGGTATAATATAGGTAGCTAATTTTAGGGAATGTTTTCTCTACATCGCTCGTTGCCATCGAGCGTTTTTTATTTTTCAATAGCTAACTTTCTGAAAGTTTGTTAAAATTTAGTTGCCGATATGTGTAACAACTGGCCTGTGCTTCTGTACGGGCTTTTTTGATGCTTTCATGCATCAAAATATCCAGGAATCCTTTTACTAGATGGGGAACATCATTAAATTCCTGAATATTACGACAAGTGAACGCGCATCTTATCCTTGTAGGATTTTCCTCCTTTTTGTCGAATTGATCAGACGGAAGGAGGTGTTTTTATGAAACCAACTACTATAAATATTCGTGTTGACTTAGATGATATTTTCAAACTATCTCATCATGAAATTGTTGACGGTGTTTTAAAATACGTCCATGAACAATCGCACCAGTATAATGATTTAACTCCAGAGAGCAGTCTAGAAATGGTTATAAAAGAAGCGACAAAAGCTTATGAAGATAACTTAAGAAAACGTATGCATGAACGATATAGTGCTACTATTTCTGGTCAAGTTGAAGTACAACGTTAGATTCACAAATTTGCTTATTATTTAATAGAATTTTCACTTCTACAACAGCCTCTGTTACCGCAGGGGCTTGATTCTTGTTGTCTTCCACATGAATCACTCCTTTTATCAAATTTTATTGTGTTCATAAATCTGTAAAATCTTTATATAAAAATTTAATGAACTATGTGTTAAACTTATTACATTCCAAGAAGTCCTTTACTTTTAGAATCGACAATTCTTCAATACCCTTAGTCTTGCCCTACATCCCCTTGTAGGGCTTTTATCATTTAGCAAGCATGATATACCTCTTGTATGTTTCCTCAACCTTATCTGCGCTGTTATATACACCCTTTGCTCTTAAATCCTTTATGATCCACAATATTTTCTTTCGTTCGTATTCATCTCGCTGTTGTTTACCCATCACTTTTCATCCTTAATCAAACGTTTGTTTATGAACTCCATAAGTTGAATGAATCCTGCAAGCAAGATAACACCCACTAATATCATTAAATGTGAGAATATGCTTTCTTCTAACATTTAAACCTCCTCCTGATCTAAGGGATTTTGCTTTCCGATTATTTTTAATCAACCGCCTTAGTTACCCTCAGGGTAACTAAGGGTTAAAAAAATTAGACTTTCAATTTCTTTTCCATTAATTCGTCTATTGTTACACCAAAAACTTCTGCATAAGAACATAAAGTTTGTAAGCTAGGATTCTTCACTCCATTTTCATATCTAGAGATCGTTTCTTTAGCCTTATTAAGTCGTTCGCCAAGTTCTCGTTGTGTCATACTATGTTTACGGCGGAGTCTTAAAAGTAATTGATGGTTAACTTTCATTTATGATCACCTCGTTTACAATTTTTATTATACACATAAGTTACCCTTAGGGCAACATTTTTGTGAAAAATATAAAATTAAATTTCAATCATGTTATATAAGGACAAAAAACAGTGAAAAATATAAAAAGCTTTATTTTTTATTCCCTTTTTAATGTTTACTTATAAGAAACATTCGTATTAATATATAATTAAAGGTTGACCCTACGGGTAACTTTTTTCTAGGGGAGGAAAAATATAAATGTTTAATGAGAGATTAAAACAATTAAGGATAGAGAAAAACTTAACCCAGCAAGAATTAGCTGAACTAACTAATTTAACTAAAGCTTCTATCTCAAGGTTCGAAGGTAATAAAAAGACTCCATCTAGAGAGTCTGTAACTAAATTATCTAAGGTACTAAATGTAACTACTGATTATTTGTTAGGGCTATCTGACGATCCACATTTAAGTAGTGAACAATACTCTGACCTACGAAAGAAGTTTGACGTTTTACTTGAAAAACTAGAACAAAAACCTAAACATGAACAAGAGATGCTTTATAAAATGATGCAGGCAGCCCTTGGTTCAGATGATTAAATGATTGTCAGTGAGATGCTAACAATCATTTTTTTTTGTTCATAATATGTAGCTCTATATTAAAAACTTCTTTTTTCTTATTTTCATCACTTGTGATTTTTCCCATAACAAGTGTCTTCCATAGTACCTCAGCTAAGTTCTCTTTTTTCATCCCTAAAACCCCCATTATTTTCTATGTAATTTGTGAATAATTCACAATCTATAACTAATATTATTTTTTCAACTTTTGGTTAATCTCCTTATAAACGACGAATGCGATTGCCTCATTAATGAGACAATCGCATTCAATCTATTTATATTAGAACCTAGACGTCTTAGTATTAACCAATTCCAGTCCCAGGATCCATTCTTAACATAATTTGTGTTTGAGCATCCTTCGCTACTTGTTTAGGTTGCTCTTTTTGGACTTTAGCAGGAGTAACATATAACGCTCCAGCTAATGCCAATGTTGTTACTAAAGCTAGTATTTTTTTCATTTAGCATCACCTATGTACATTATACCATTTTTATTAAATTCTCCCAATATTTTTCTGGGTAACCTGCAATAAAATTTGCATCCCTCATTAATAAAACCTTCTATTGACTGTTCTAACAATGATCGATCTTTCAATGCCATCCCTAAATAACAAAGTTTCATTGGAGTAAGCTTGCCTTTTTCTTTTTCCTCATTTCTAAGTAATCTTACTGCTTCTTTTGCATTCCCGTTAATTATGTGCTTTAAGGCTTCCTCCCCAACATCGTATATGTCTAAATCATGTAATTTTTTTTTACTTATCAATCTAATATAAGAACGCATATTCAAAAAGTTTCTATTCCGTTCTACCGCCCTATGAGAATGACATTTATTTAACAAGTCTATTCCTTTATTTAAGTACCACAATGACTGTTCGTAGCTATCAAAACTATATGACTCACCTAAGCACCCTAAAGCAGATACTTTTAACATATCTAAGTATCCGAAATCATCTTCTGTATTCAATATTTCATGACAAATATTTCTAGATTTGTCTATCTGTTCATCCATTAAACTTGCATATGCAATAATTTCTTGTATTCTTACTCTATATAAATCACGTATAAAAGCATCACTTATTTTTTCAATTTTAGGCAATAACATTTCTGAATAACTAAATAACATTTTGTATTCTCTGGATTCATATAGAGTGTAAAATGTTATTATATCAAGCATTATTTTAGTCTCAGCAGATTTAACTATACGGTGCTTTTTCCGCTCGTTTAATTCTTCTAACAAGGATTTATCACTTAAAAATCGTTTTAGCCTGATTAATACCATTTCGTATACAAATGCCCATTCTTTCGTTACTATGTTATTTGAATTAAACCCCTTTTGCACTGCTATACGTAATAACTCAAAGTCTCCTATAGCATTTCCATATTCCATAGCCATTCTAATATTCTTCTTACCATTCATCTTTTTACAGAATTCCCTAACCATAAAAGTCAATTCGACATTGTCTTCATACAAATCTTTCACTAACTTAATCATATTTAAAAAATTAAGTTCACTTTTACCAGATAAGTTTTTTGAAAAAGCAGGTCCACTGATTCCAAGATGTTTAGCAACATTTTCTTGGCTTTTTCTTTGAAAATCAATTTCATCAATGATTTTAGCTAACCAATATTTCATTTTGCTCCTCCTTACCGGAACAAAAGACACGTAAACCCCATAAAGGAAAACGTGCCACCCTCAATCTATGGTGTGTTATAATTATGTGTATAAGATCCGCGACAATGTTCCCTAGGGTAGTAGGGGCAGTGTAAGAGTGTTACCAGCACTACTTGCACCGTGGGTCTTTTTTACGTCCGTTTATTTTATTATTTTCATAATATCATATTTTTGCCAAAATTCAGTCGTGGGGTTATCAGAAAAATGTTGAGAAAGTTTGAAAATAGCTTTATATCAACGCTTTCTCACGCTTTACTAAAAAGATATGCAATAGTGCATCTTTCTGTATGAGGTAATCCCATCCACATTTTACCGTATTAACCATGAGAGCTACAGCTCTCTTTTTTCATTCTTAGTTTTGGGCTCAATTGAAATATTTAAGGAATGTATAGAGTAACGTGGCCGCTCTTAGCTACTGAAGAAAAGGAACTGATTGAGAACATTTTGTTATGTTCCTTATTATCTGAAGAAGAAATACTAATTACATACTACGAAGACGGTTATTTACTCTCTAGCTATATGACTGTTGTTGATATAGATCCATCAAATAGTGCTGTTATATGTACCGATGCTTTTTATAACAAGATAAAACTGCAATTTTCTAATATAATAGGTGTAAAATAGAACAAATTAACAGTATCAAGTTAGGTTCATTTAAGGGAGTGTAAAAATGCAAGGGAATCAATTAAGAAAGAACACAGCAGGAGTAGTTATTCATAATGATATTAAAAAATACCCCTTTCTAAATATACCTATGATTATTAATGAGGAAGACGGAATGGTTTATGAGGTATTAAACGCTGGTTTTTACACTAATGATGCAGTAGCAATGATAACAACGGATGATTTTACTACAACCAGGGTAAATGCACCGATTATAACAGTAAAGAGCAATGATGGTAGTATTCAAACATATCGTTTACCTTTAGAACTAGAACACTGGGTACTTTCTTGTATGCGTGCTGCTTCAGTAGAAAAAAATCCGTTTCCATGTAAAGTTGCTTTCGGAATTATCGACACTAAATTTTATGTAGAATTTATGTAAAAAGGAGCAAATGATTTGCTCCTTTTTATTTTTTAAAGAAATGACATTTACTCTTGCTAATAAACTAATTCAGTTCATATAACTTTGAATGTATAACTTCTACATCGACATCAAATTTTTTAAGGGTTGCCTTTACTACTTCTACAAACCATGATTCTGCATCTGGAGAAACATAAACACATTCAATTAAATCACTTAAATTTACCTTAACACTCCCTCTAAACGCATTCTTGTTTTCTGTCAGGGAATATTCTTTATCGTTTAAAGCTGAATAAACCAATCTAACTTCTTCCTCATGTTTAAATGAAAGTCTTTTTGTAAAAAACGGAGAAATCATATTTCCATTAAAATTACTACACTTAGTATGATCTATATATTCTACTTTCCCAGCATATATCTCCTTATTACAGGCATTTAAACTCTGTTTAACTCTACCAAAAGTAGTTTGAATTGCAATCCCCTCATTACTTTTTAAGTATAATCCCCACATTGCAGCTGATTCGTATTCGTTTAGATGCCAACAGTTTATAAATACATTTTGTTTTTCAAATTGCGTAAATGTATATGTACTCTTCAAAAATTCATCAAAATTTATTGATCTTGTTCCCTCTGTTTCTTCAAATAATACTAATTCCCCATTGGAATTTACAGACCTATAGTACTTACGCATCTCTTCTAAACCGAAAATCTCACCTTCAAAAACATCCTTAAACTTGTCAGCTCTGCAAAAGTATAAAGACTTAGTAGATATTAAACTTACTAATTTAGTAAAATCCATGTATCGCCATAATTTCGCACCATCTCTTATATCCGAATTAACTGCATCATGTTCTACAAACAAAAACTTTCACCTTCCCCTTAAAATTGCTATTTTCTTCTATTATATAAAATCACCAAAGTAATTAGGCATTTTTAGGGAAAAGAATATTCATGGCTTCTATTGTTAAAATCCATTCTCCTCGTAGTTTCTCTTCAGGTTTGTAGTATTTCAACTTTCCCTCATCAATCAGTTTACTTACCAAACCATCCTGTTTAGATCTCTTTAACTTCATCCTCAACGCATCTTGTGTTATCCCCCATCGATTACACGCTTCTCTCGGTGTCATAATTTCATCTAGCATAAATAACATCCCTATCACTCCTTGTTACTTATAGGTAATGAACAATTTTATTGTATGTTACTTATAAGTAACATATAAGTGAAAATAAATAACCCTCCTAAAAAGAGAGTTCTTTATCCACCCAAATATCACCTTATCAATCTTTGAATATCCAAATCAAAATTCTTACGGATATCAAATAAAATCTACCGTATAAAAAAACAGAATATTCAAATTATATTTTTTCAACAGTAATAATACCTTGGAATTTCGTTAACATGGTAAGATTATGGAAATATATACTAATAGAATGAGGGGATTAAATATGAATGTGCAAACTGTCTCCAAAGGAGAAATAACAAATCTACTAAACAATTGGTATCAATCCATCATTTCACAACATATAGTAAAATCCACGAATTACAAAAAAGAAATCGATAGTAAAATCCATCAAATTGAAGAAGATCAAAATATCCTTATCTATTATTCATTACTAGACTTCAGATATAAGTTACTTACCCATGACATTAAAAACTATAAAGATAGTTTAGAAAAGATAGATTGTTTACCTGATCAAGCAGATACCTTCCTAAGATACTATCATTCTTTTTTCAAAGCAATTTATTCAATTAACATGGGAGATTACACTTCTGCTAAAGAACAATACGAAGAAGCTGAGACATTATTAAAAGAAATTCCAGATGAACTTGAAATAGCTGAATTTAATTACATGTTTGGTTCTTTCCACTATCATATTTATCAGCCACTTCCAGCAATCAAATATACTACAAAGGCAAAGGAATTATTTTCAAAGCATGCAGGGTATGAAATCAAAGTTGCTGCTTGTAATAACACACTAGGCCTCGCTTGTACTTCCCTCGGTCAATATGAAAGTGCGGAAGAACACTTCCTTACGGCTTTAAATACTTTCAACAAGAACGACGAAGATAAACTATCAGCAAAGGTGAAACATAATTTAGGATTATTGTATGCAGATCAAAACCTTTCCGAACTAGCAATTAAATACCTAAATGGATCAATTGTAAATAACCAAAAAACAATATTCTTATTAGCGCAGGAGTATTTTAAATTAAATGATACAAACGCTGTCAGATTGCACATTGAAAACGGATTAAAAATTTCAAATGAAGAGTATACTCATCATTTCAATATTCTAAAAGGATTAAATGACGATATAAGTACAGATGAATTAGAAGACATCATTTTGGCAGGGATTTCTTATTTTAAGAAAGAAGAGTTATGGAAATACGTAAAAGATTATTCAGCTGTTCTAGGCAATAAGTTTTACGAGTTAAAATCGTATGAAAAAGCGAGCAAATATCTACACATGACAAATGAAGCTGATAAAAAGGCTTCAGAGAAAGGAGCTTTAAAATAATGAAAAAATCTCTATTAGTTTTTGCTATTGTCACAGGTTTTTTGTCTTTCAGCTTCAGTAACACTACAAACTTACAAACTGTATCAAAAGAAAAAGTAGATTTTGTTCAGTATGCACATGGTGAAACTATTTAACAAAAAAAATACTAAAATGTTATGTCATTACCCCATTACAATGCGTAACACAAATAATTATTAACAAAATAAAAAGAACCCTACTATCAAGGGTTCTTTTTATTTTTCTTATTAGAAAACAAGTTTTCCACCCACCTTCATTGATTAATTTTAGTAAGTAGCAATCCTATATGTTCCGTATTATCCAGTTCTAATCAACTATTTTCTCAATATGTATATTTAATAAATGTGTTAAAATTATACAATAATCCTGTTTTAACATCTGAGAGGGAAGGTGATGTATATGAATAAAAATCACTTATGGATAGCAATAATTCTAAGCTTTCTAATTGTCGCTCCATTTAGTTGGTATTTCGGTACTACGTCTTTATTTGTAGTGTTAATAAGAATGATTACTGAATTCGCCCTTTATTTTATAGGAATACTATCAGCACTGTATTTTATACAATATTTAAGACAAAGATCCGAACACGAAAAGCAAATCATTGAACTATTAAAGAAAATCACCGAGAAGCAAAAAAAGAATAACTTATAGTTAGAAAATAGCAAAAAGAGAACCCATTCTGAGTTCTCTTTTCTTTCATACTAAATTTCTTATATATTTGAATCCTCCCACGCACTACCACCTGCTACTCGAATATATAGCCATTGGTGAGTATCCCCACCTCTTGAATCAGTGTATTTAAATGAAATTCCGCCGTAAGCTTCATAACCTGGCTTTTGCCATTGTCTAAATACTCCCCAATCCTCTTTCGTATATCCTCCACCAGGAGCTTTTATATCCCAACCATAAACTCTATCGAGTTTATCGTATGCTCCTTGGTGATGGCAATAATCAGCATAGTAATAAACAGAGAAAGCAGAATATGCGTTTCGAAATACTTTAGCTCCTTGCACACAAGCATACCCTGATCCCCTTTGCCAGCTACCTCCTGTGATACTACCTTGTGGTCCGGTTGTTATCCCTTTTAACTGTTCAGCTTTAGTAGGATGAACTTCATTTCCCTTTTCATCAAAAAATTTCGCTTGACTAAAATCGATTCCAGTTTCTTCTTTAGATCCGTCAGGATAAGTCGTTAAAGTAGTTGTCTCATTTATTATCTCTTTTTTTCCTAATGCTTTCTTTTCAGGATTAATATTATCTAACTTCTCTCCGACATTCACCTTTTCTATTAAATTCTTTTGAACTTTTAGATCGGTGTAATTTTCTTTAATACTTTGGATTTGCCCCTCTTTTTGAGCCAATTCAATTTTTTCACTATCTTTCTTAACCTCTGTTGTACTTGCAAATGACGAAGGTGCAAAAGTACCAATAGTTAAAGATAACGTAAATATTCCTGCTGCAATTTTACTCCCCAATTTCATATTTCTTCCTCCCTATCCCTATTTTTATTGAAAAACCAAATACTACCATAAACATACACTTTTTTACTTTATTTGGAAACTCATGAAGATTTGATAAATTCTTTTCAGAATATTAAGTAAATTTATAAGAATTTCTTTTTTGGAGTTTACTATTATTTAACTAAAGAAAACCTTGCCAAAAGGTACACCTTTCGAGACACACTCCTTCCTACCCACATTAAAAACAAATCCCCCTATAGATTTGATAAAAACCATTATTCAATATTAGTAAAAAACAGAGTATATTTCTCTAATATCCATCGGTAAATTCTTATCATTTTCCCGTTGAGAATTATGGCTCTTTTTTTTATTTTCCTTCGACATAATATGACAATATAGTTGTAACTGGATTTGTTATGCTTGGGTTAAATCTTACATTTTTAAAGGGGATATTATATGGCTACTCCAAAATACACTAAAATTGATGAACGTTTTGGCATTATTGAATACCCAGTTACACTTGCAGAAATGGTTGAAATATCAAAAGAACTGCCGAAAACAGAACGCACATATTATAAATATGCTTTCGATGCTTTAAAGAAGGTTATGAAAGCTAAAGAAGCGATCTACTGCTTTGAAGTTGCTAATCCTAAATTAACAAAAATGGGATTTATGGTTGTAGGGGAACATAATCTCTACCTCGTAATGATGAAAGGCGGATTTTTCGGAGGCGCTGAAGCTGAAGTAATTAAATACAAGGATATTAAAAACGTAGACTTCGATATTGCTCCAAATTTATTTGGCTTATCCAACGTGAATACTGGTGTTATTTATTTAAAAATAAAGAAAATGTTAGGTACAAAAAAGAGAACGATTAGCAATATTCCTGATTACAACGTCGATGGAGTATTAAAAGCTATTCGTAATAAGTTGAAATAAACATTAGCACTCGAATGAGTGCTTTTATTTGTGAAATTTAAATATAAAGGAGGAATATACATGTTTGGAACTATCATTCAAGACGCCTATACAAAAGATGAAACTGAACAAATCGCTGATGCTTTAGATGATATTTGTAATTCTCATAATAATTATGGATGGTCTTCGGCTGGAATCTATTGTTTTTGGAACTATACAACAAAGGAAATACTTTATATAGGACTTGCTGTTGATTTAGTAAAGCGATTTAAACAACATAATGGCATTATTAAAATGAATGCCAGCGGTTGTAAATTCGAAAAAATACAGGAATATTTCAAAACACACGAAAAAATCGGCTATTCTGTGTTTGTTCAATCATCACACCATCAGCCTGCTCATAGTGGAAATAAAGCTATGTGGGGGAATTTTGATCCACAGCAATTCCCGGTTACTGAGTATGCTAAAGAAGATATTAAAAGAGTAGAAGGGATACTAATTGAGGCTTATAAAATGAAACATGGAGACTTGCTATCTTGGAATCGTGTTGGTGGAAGTATACAAGGGCAAGCGGTAGCAACAGATGGAAATTATATACTAATTGAAAGTTTTTCTCACCAAAATATTAGTCCATTCATCGCAAAGCACACAATACGTGAATTATCCGCTGATGATAATGCTACATATCTTTGGTATGAAGAATATTTACATGCAGTAAGAATGTTAATGTTAATGCATGGTATATCTTTTAATCAAGCTTTAGAACAAATAAAGATAACAGATTCTACAACTTACAACAGAATCGTTGATGATAAATATTTATACCGTAAGCTTACTTTTTAATACATATTATTAAAATTAAGATGGTTCAAGTCGGAGGAAGGCACCTTTGGGTGTCTTTTCTTTATTTCTCAATATAAGAACTTTAAGGATATGCTATTATTTAAATACAAATTCCCTTTTGTGCACTGAGATAGTAATACCCAATAAAAAAGCCCACCTATTTCCGTAGGTGGGCCTTGTCTTTATTACACAATACCAAATTATACTCGTATTTTTTCATCAACTTTATGCAATTATACATATTCATGAAAATTACACCAAACAAATATTACATGTAGTAAAATATAAATTGTGGATACATTCTATAAAGCAGATTCCTTTGAAAGACGTAACATATTGATCTCAAATCTCTTGATATTTTGTGAACTAACAATCTGGTGTATATAGACGATTCTGTTTTATAGGATGTGTTTACACGTATAACAAAGGGGTAATACGTGTATATTTATATAAAATTAAAGTAGTTCAAGTCGGAAGGCACCTTTGGGTGTCTTTTTTATTTTTGTTCGACAGAATATGACAACATACGAATAAATAGTTTGCTATTATCATATGGAAATCTTACATTTATCTACATAATATTATTATGTTTTAAAGTTTTTAAATGTAAAAATTTCCGATGTAAATACATACCATTTAGGGAGATGGGGAAAATCATGAAAAAATTATTAGCTTCAGCAACAGCGGTAACACTATTAACAGTGGGGTACAGTTCTGCTGCATTTGCAGAAAAAAATCCAAACGACAAGGATTGCGGTCACTTTAAAAACAAACAAGAAGTTATGGAATTCTGGCACAGCAATGGATACAGTGCAACTAACGATCCTCATGACTTAGATCGTGACAATGACGGCTTACCTTGTGAAGTTAAAAAAGGGGACTACGATCAATTTTTAGCTAGTAAGCAAACTACTAAAAAAGATGAAAACAAACCTCAAGAACAAACTAAGCAAGAACCTGCTAAACAAGAAAACACTAAGCAAGAGAATTCAAAACAAAACAACCAATCAACAAATAATAAACAAGAACAAACTAAGCCTCAAACAACTGCAAAAGAAACAAAGAAAAATACTAATACAGTTGTGAAAAAAGAAACGAAAAAACAAGGTGAAAAATTACCTAATACAGCATCAAACGGTGTTACAATGATGTTAGCAAGCTTAGGATTAGCATTAGCTGGATCTGTATTAATGTTCCGTCGTAAAAAGACAAACGCATAAAATAGTTCCTTAAAACGGCAGGAGAAATCCTGTCGTTTTCAAATGGAGTGATAAAAATGAATAAAAAGCAATGGATAGGCTTATGTTTAACTGTTATTGGACTAACTATCTTTTCCTATTATTTTCTAGAATGGTATGGTGCTAGACAATCAGCAGAGTCGCTAACGACCAACGAAGCGAAACACTATGAAACCTCCACACCTTCTAAAGAAAATGAAACAACAAATATCAATCAAACAGAGACAAACACTGAGACTTCATTACAACCTGCAGAACCTGTACAAATTCCAGCTTCAACGGTAAACCATCAATTAGGAGATAAAGTAGCATATTTAATTATCCCTAAAATACAAAAGAAATATTCTGTATATTGGGGAGCTGATGATAAAGTACTAAAAAAGGGTGTAGGTATGTTTGTTAGTGACTTAACTACTACACCATCTGGAAATGGTCATACAGTTTTAAGTGGACATAGAGATACTGTTTTTACCGAGCTTGGTCAACTAAAGGAAAATGACCAACTTATCGTGGAATATGAAAATAAAACATATATATATGAAATTAATAAGCATTGGATAACGGATTCAGAAGATCGAACAGTTATTGTAGACAAAAGTGAGCCAACATTAACCTTAACAACTTGCTATCCTTTTGACTATATAGGAGACGCTCCAGATCGGTACATAATTGAATCATCTCTACTTTCCATCCGGTGAGGATTGGCGTCCAATACATATTATTAAAATTAAGATGGTTCAAGTCAGAGGAAGGCACCTTAGGGTGTCTTTTCTTTATGAATAAGAGATAGATGGAAAAAATAAATTATAGGACAGCAATATAGTCTAAAACTTCTAAACTATCTTTTTATTTCCTTTCGACATAATATGACAATATAAAGATATTTAATTTGTTATTATTAACGTGGCAATCTTACATTTTACATAATTGGAGGAACAAACGTGGGAAAAATATTTAAGTTTGGATGCCTAGGCATTATAGCTTTATTTGTAATCGGAATAATTGCTATGGTTGCTGGTGGTGGAGATTCAACAGAAAAAACTTCAACAGATACTAAAGCAGTATCAAAAGAGGGTGTATCTTCTGATGTGAAAATCTCTGTAGGATCTATGGAAACAGTAGATTCTGTGGGTAATGAATACTCAAAAGAACAAGCACAAGGTGTCTTTAAGATTTTAGAAGTTACACTTACTAATAATCAAAAAGACGCTATCACTGTTGATACTAACAGCTTTAAATTGGTAGATAACAAAGGTCGTGAATTCACATCTTCTGTACAAGGTCAATCATCTTTTGACTTAGCTAACGGTGGAAAAACTGACTTCTTCTTAAAACAATTAAATCCTGGTCTAACACAGACAGGGAAAATTGTATTTGATATACCAAAAGATGCTGAAGGACTTTTCTTAAAAGCTAGTGGCGGTATGACAGGTAAAGAAATTAATTTAAAAGTAGAATAGGAAAAAGGTACTCGAAAGAGTGCCTTTTTTTCTTAACAACTGACATTACTTAATGTAGTAAAATAATGTTTGGACGGGAGTCCAATACATATTATTAAAATTAAAGTGGTTCAAGTCGGAGAAAGGCGTTTTAGGGTGTCTTTTCTTTATTACAAAAACCCCTAAGTATTGATACACTTGAGGGGTTATCAATTGAAAGGTAGGGCTGTTTGGAGTTCCTTAACCAATTAATAGAGCTGCAGCAAACGCTGGAATTGGCACAGGGATCTCGATACTTTCTACAACTAAGAAGTATTGTCCACTTACTACTTTAAAACAAACTAATTGCATTAATTAAGAGGTTTAGTGCACTACTTCTTGGAAGTTGATCTTGTAGCGCTCTTTCTCGTAATTCACTATGTTTTCCAAAGAAAATAGTGAAAGGCAAGGCGATGAATACATTTACAAAATGACAAAACTGTAAGAATACACGAATGTTTGTAAGAAAGTTCGATGTTTTCCTTTTTCTTTTTTTATTATAGTGAAAAAGAAGGATGAAATATTCTCTTATGTAGGAAAGGAAGATAATAATGATTGATCTATTAAATAAATGGATGTTAGAAAGTACAGGCAATTTTAATATCGTTGTAGGACTTACAGTACTTCTATTTTTGGGTTCAGTAATTGCACTTATTATTATTTACAAAAAAATTGGTAAACCAGATGAAAGAACAAATGCTATTTATTTAAAAATTACTTCTCGTATGTTTACTACTCAAATTCTAATGAATGCTATATTTATTTCTTTAGTTGGTAAAGATATTGAGAATTTCCGTCAAATCTTTATATTATTTGAAGCTTTTGTATTTTTTATTGGAGCTATTTATTCGTTTAAATTATATAGACAGGAATATAAATAATTCACTTGCAAAAAACAATAAAAAAACAGTAGTGTATAAAATTCACTACTGTTTTTTATTATGTATCTTCGAATGTAAACTTTTGAATACTAGTCTACTTTCTATCATTTTCCAAGAATTTTATGTAGAAATTACAACATTTCTTATTTCAAACCGAAATTACGTGATAATTCTTCATCATGAGAAGCAACAGCCTCTGCAGTTTTATTAAGCTGCATATTAATTTCTTGTAATAGCTGTGCGAAGTTTTGTACTTTTGGCTTTAATTGATTGAACTGTTGATCAAAACCTTCAAATGCACGGCCTTCCCATTCTCCTCTTAATTCATTTTGTAAGTTTTGTAGTTGACGTAAAATGTCCTCAATTTGATTTGCACTTTGTCCATATCGAGTCGCTTTCGATTTAAGCTCCTCTGGTGACATACGAATTTGTCCAGCCATTTTTATCTCCCCTTTAGTACATAATGAGTAAAATGCGTATTTGGTTAATTTTACTAAATATATTATAATGCATTGTTAAAAACTTTCAAATATTTTATTTTTCTATAATAAAAAACAAGAGTAATCACAAAGACTACTCTTGTTTCTTTTCCTTCTCTTCTTTTTCAATTTCAGATACCGACTTTTCAGGGTCTTTTATAAGTTTTCCAAGTTCTCCAGAACGTGTGAAATCATCTTCGAAATTTTCTGTAGTACTAATATAAGCTATAAAATCCAATTCTTCATTATTATTTATATAACCTTTTAATCTGGGAACACCCATTGGACTTACACTATGTTCTTTAAATGTAATCGATTTTACATCTTGAATATTGTAATGAATATACTTTTCTACTCGTGCCTCTTGTGCCTTCCAAAACTTTTCTTCTTTTTCTTTTTGTTTTAAGTATTCCATAGTAAAATATCCTCCTGCTATAATACAAATAATGGATAAAATAATTACCAATTTCTTTTTCATTTAAAATCCCCTTGTATTTGAATATAGTTAAAATATACCATGAAATGAGTTGAGAAGCATATGAATGAATTTAAAAGAAATCCTATTGCAACGGATGAAGATTATTTCAAATTAGCAGATCATGTTTATGATGACGAAGTTTTAAAAAAAGGTAAAGAAATAAAAGGGGTAGATGGTAAGATATGGGTAGTTATAGAATCAATTGATGCAGATTGTCAAAAAGTAAAAAATGGATTAGAAGCTATTGCAGTAGTACCAAAAAAAGATTACAAAGAAAATGCAACACATTATGATGATATAATCCTAGCATTTCGCGGGACAGAGCCTAACCAATTAGCAGATTTCGAAACAGATATCGATCAGATTACGTTTGGAATTAAAACACATTCTAAAGTAATTACTCCAAGTAACAGTCAAACTATAAAACCTAATTCTGAAACATCATTTGATACTGGATTAAAATGGGCAAAAAATGACATCGTAGCAAAATATAACCCTTCTTCTCTTCATACTACTGGACATAGTAAAGGTGGTGCAGAAGCGGACCTTATCGCTGCAGAATTAGATTGTTATGCAACTACATGGGCTGCACCGAATCCCTATCGTATACTAAGTCCTGAAGCAAAAAAACGGGTAAATGAAGGGAAAATGGAAAATAAAGCAACTGATTATACACATGAAAATGACCCGATTGGTAACCACACTCAATTCGGTGCACCTCTAATTGGTAAGCAATACACAGTGAGACAGAACGATACAAAACAAGGACTTTTTACACGTTTAACTATGGACGGACACGGCAGAGATACATTTCAGGGATCCTTTCATTCAAATGGAAGCCCCATATTAAAATTAGAACCTGAAGATATTATAAAACAAGCAAAAAAAATTCAAACACTCAGCAATCGATTATCAGATATCGCAAAAAATATAGAAGAGTTTCAAAGAAACGAAGCTGAAGCAGTTCAAAAGTTAAAAAATCAATTAAAACATGAAACAGGGCCAGGTGGAAGATATCATTTATTAGAAGAACACGAAGTAGATGAAGCCATCTCACAAATTGCTAAAATTAGAAAAGGTGGAAATGACTATTTTCATGACGCAAACCTAGCAGAAGAATTAATCCATCTTTTAAAAAAAGAACAAAAGAGTTTAAGCCGATTCGGAGATGATATTAGTGATGCAGCAAATTCACTAAGAGATAAAGACAACCAATTAGCATCAAATTTTCAAATTAAATAAGGGGATAATTATATGATCGATTTTATGGGAGAAATTAAAAAGATAGAAAAACAAATCGAAAATGCTGCAGGAGCTGCGGGAGATTTAGCAAATCAGGTTGTTGATGAATTACAAGCTGCTAAAAAACAAATTGAAAAAGAAATGCAGCGTATGATGTTAAAAACAGAGGTAGAGTTTAAATCAATAGATATTATAAAAGAAGATACATATGCTCTTCAAAAAAACATAGGGATATTTCACGATTTACAAACAAATACAAGAGATATAGCATCAGAACTAGAGAAAAGTTTCGAAAGTAAAACTGGTAGTAAAATAAATGAAACATTAAAAAAATATGAAAAACAAATTAACAATAAAATTTTTAATGAGCATGTTCACTTGGCAAACAGTTGCGGAAAAAAATAAGGGAAATAGAAAAAAAGTCCTCTTAATATAGGACTCTTTTTTTGTTATTTCTGAAAGTAAACTTTTAAATATTAGTTTACTTTCATATCCCCTTAATTATTGACTTCTCATCAATTCTCCTGATATCCTCATTTTATATAACAAAAGTATACATTCAAAACGCTGTAAATAACCAAGAAAAAGCAAAACTCTACATTCTAGCATTAACTTCTCCTGTGTCTGCAGCAAGGTATGTAATAAAGAAAATGAAATCATAAAATGTAGTTATCAGGTCGGAGGAAGGCACCTTAGGGTGTCTTTTTTTATAAAAAAGGACTCATAAAATGCCTCAAATTAGTAAATTTATATATTAATATAAATTTGTTATAATTAGTAAAGAATTCTATTAATTAGATAGAGAGGATACAATATTATGGGTTATAAATTTCGTAGAATTATCCAGTTTTCCCCGGGTGTGAAAATTAGCTTTACATACACAGGTATGGGAGGGAACTCTATTTCACCTGAATCAAGAACAACAACTTATGTACCTGGAACTGGAATCTCGTATACACCACGAATAGCTGAGTCAAACAATTATTATATACAACGAGGATATCAAGGACCAAACACTTCCTATCCCACTACGGATGAACAAGATTACAATACGGTAAATGCATTTGAGCCAGTAAAAGAAACCCAAACTTACCTTGTTACTGCTTTTCGTAAAGAGGATAATCAAGTAAACTCCGTAGGTAGAAAACTAATGAAACCACTTTCCATAATTACAGGCGTTTTTGCGGGCCTATTCTTAATTATGATGCTTATTATACCTGCTCTAATCATGGCATTCTTTTCTTTCCTATGCTATAAAAATATAAAAACACCATTTGCAGTTGTATGCCCAGAATGTGATGCTGAGAATCTATTCATTTTTGAAGAAGAGAAGATCGCTTGTCGTAAATGTGAGAGTACTCTTATAATCCAAAAATAAATGGTTCTCAAATTAACGTCTCTTTATTAGTCAAAACAATATAAATCTAATTATAAATATAAATAGATAAAAAGAGGGATAAGTGAATATCATTATTAACTTTGAAGCGTTTAATCCAACTATAAACGACTTAGCTATCAAACTTGCTATGGTACTGTTTATACCGTTATTCTTAGCATTGATTGTCAAAGTGATACTTATGAAATTTATGAAAGAATCAATTGCTGGCAGATTAGCAAGTCTATCTTTGTTATTCTTTATGTACTATGTATTTAAATTTATTACAGCGTAAAAGGCACCTTTGGGTGTCTTTTTTTATAGTGGTACAACCACATGCCCATCAACTTCAGAATTACCCCAAAATGAAAAAAAGAACTTTTTGTTACAAATTAACACAAAATTTCGTTCTGGAGATAATCACGAATAATAAAGTTGTTTAATTTATAATAAAATCATGTAAAAAAATAATTTAGTTTCTGTATGCGTGGTTTTTCTTTTTCTAAAAAAGTACATTGTGAAAAAAGTTGGCAATATCAAGAAGATGATTTCTGTATCCAACAGGAGTCATTTTTTAAAATTCCATTGATATCTATTCCAAATTTTCCTTTTATTATACAAGAAATACCCTATAGAATAGACTTTTTTTATTTTATGGTGAAATATTATCTAAGATTTTTTAGAAACGGGTTTTGTTTTCGCTCAGTCTGAATATCTGTGATGTCTCCATGCCCACTTAAAACAAGTGTTTTTTCAGGCAGACTAAATAGTTTTTCTTGAATTGTTTTCATTAATCTATTTTGATCTCCTCCGATTATATCCGTTCGTCCAATACCACCTTTAAAAAGTACATCTCCTGAGATAATAATACTTTCATCTTTTATATAGTAAGATATACTTCCAGGTGAGTGCCCAGGGGTAAACAATACTTTGAATGAAAAGGAATCGATATGAATCTCTTCTTCTATTTCAATCAGATAATCTGCTGATTTTGCCGTAGTTTTAATTCTACCAGGTAAAGCAGAACGATTTAATTCTGTGTTAGTGAGCCAATCCTGTTCTGCCTGATGAAGATACAAAGGGATATTCCACTTGCTTCTTACTTCATCTACTGCCCCAATATGATCAAAATGAGCATGAGTTAAAAGGATAGCTTTGGGGATTAAATCATGTTTTTTTATGTATTGATTAATTTTGTCTGATTCGCCACCAGGATCAATTATTACGCATGCTTTATCTTCATTAGATAAAATGTATGCATTTGCTTTAAGTGGTCCTACAGGAATTCGTATCCATTTCATGTTGTACACTTCCTTTGCGTTTACATTACTGAAGTTACTATAAAATACAATTAGAACTTTACATTTAAAAACATCTTTATTCTATCTTAAACTACTATTATCATTTAACACAATATTCTTGTAAACCTTGTCGGAAAAAGAAAGGTTGTTTAATAATTATTCTACTGAAATTGAACAACTTTATTATCCCTACACAGGAGGTACTAAAAAAATTTTGCCTGATAGTAATAGGATGGGGCCTCTATAAAAAAAACCACAGTTTACACTCAAACTGTGGTTTTTCGACGTACAATGATTTATCAACATCTCGTTTTATTCTTTAAAATTTGCAACTGAATCAGGATTCCCCTCAAATTATAAATTCCAAGGGGAGATCCGTTTTTTATTTACTTATATACGTACAGCTGTACCACTTACAGCAACCATTAACATTCCATCACGAACTACTTCGTAATCTACGTCAACACCAACGATAGCGTTCGCACCTTTTTGTTTTGCAAGTTCTTTCATTTCATCCATTGCGATATCACGAGCTTCTTTTAGCTTACTTTCATAAGAACCAGCACGACCACCGACAACATCACGAACAGAAGCGAATAAATCGCGTACAATGTTGGCCCCCATAATAGCTTCACCATTTACAATATCAATATACTCAATAATTTCTTTACCTTGAATTCCAGAAGTTGTTGTTACAATCATGTTTGACACCCTCCTAATTTTTTATAATATTCAATTGCATGTGTCTCTCTATGATATATGCAATTAAATAAAAGGAATAAAATTGTTTAACATATGTATCGCTATAACATATGCAAGGGATCTATTAGAAATAAGATACGCCGCAGTAAGCATTACCGTGCCAGGTAAATAAATAGCAATATCCGAAAGTTGGTTCGTGTGAAGAAGTGTAAAAATTATAATCGAAACGATGGATGCAATAGCAGTACCAACATATTCCGAAAAACGATTTACTAATATATGACGAAATATAATTTCTTCAATTATTGGTCCTATAATCCCAAATACAAGTAATGTGAATATAATAGGCATCTCTGCGCCATTTGTAAGGATCTGTTCTTGGTTCTCTGGCTGACCTGTATTTAGAAAATGCATAATAGAATTTTCCACAATTATCATAAGTAAAACTACCATAGGAATGCTTACTATTTTCAAAATTGTTTTCTCTTTAAAATAAGTAAAACTTTCAATAATTTCTTTCCTAAAGAAAATGATTCCTACAATAGCAGGTACAGTCAAACCGATGGCACTAAGAGCAAATTCTGATTCAACTAAATTACTGTTAGTTAAAAGGGATATGCCAAATAATATGAACAAGCCAATTTGAAGTAGTGCAAACAGTATATAAATTATTAGCATAATAAGTTCTTTTGTATTCGTTTTTATAAAGCTCACTTTATTACCTCCATAATGAAATTACTTAGAATCTTTGATTTTTCTTGTTGCATTAGGTTCTCCTTCTAAAATATAATTATATAAATACCAAACCGGACGGTTCGGTTCGAAAACTAATGATACTATAAGTTTCTAGTTTTTTAAACCCCTTTTATAAATTATTAATAAAATAAAAATAAAAGCAAAAATATTAAGATGTTCGCATAGTTAAGAAAAGGGTAGTTTTTAATGTTGTTGTAATAATTGAATATGAATTTGAAAGGATGTACATCATGATTTTAGTTAGTTCTTGCTTAGCTGGAAAACCAGTAAGATATAATGGTACTGCATGTTTAAACGATACAATTCAAAAATTAATTGATGAAAAGAAAGCGATACCTGTTTGCCCGGAGTTATTAGGTGGTTTTGTTACACCGAGAGAACCAGCTGAAATCTTGGGCGGAGATGGATATGATGTTTTAGAGGGCAAAGCAAAAGTAATGGAACGTTCCGGTAATGATGTGACGGAATTATATATAAATGGTGCTATGAAGACTTTAAATTTAGCACAAGAAATGCAAGCTAGCCATGTAGTTTTAAAAGAATATAGCCCGTCTTGTGGCAGTAAAGAAATTTATAGTGGTGAGTTTGTTGGAAAAAAGGTAACAGGAGTCGGCGTAACGACTGCTCTATTAGAAAGTAAGGGCATTAAAGTTATATCTGAATTAGAATTAGATAAATTAATTAATAAAATATAATATTAGAGGGAAAATTTTAACAATTCGCTTACCGAAATTATCAAACTTTATTATAAAAATAAATAGCTTGTAAAATTTCAACTCACGCATTTTAATCAAATTTTTTTCAAAATGCGTGAGATTTTTTTGTGATGAAATCAATGGGTTCGCTTAAATTTTAATCAAACTTAATTTCAAACCAACAAATTCACTTATTTTACATGGATAATATAATTTGATTAACTTCTTTTCAAACTGTATTGTTTGAGATTTTCATAAGATAGGGATTGATAAGATATTTCTGTTCCGAACTTATTTATACTTACAAAAAAATCAAGAAAATAGAGGGTAAACATTACCTAGAATATTAGGATCGTTTTCATTAGGAGGATTACAAAGCATGACTAAAGTTGATAAGGTAAAAGAAAAAATTATTGAAACATCTTTATATTTATTTAATACTAATGGGATAACTCGCACATCCATTCAGGATATAATGACAGCCACTGAACTACCGAAAGGATCTATTTATCGTAGATTCAAAAATAAAGAAGAAATTGTTCTTGCTGCCTACGACAAAAGTGGTGAAATTATGTGGAACCATTTTCATAAAGCGATGGAAAATAAAAAGACAGCAATCGATAAAATCCTTGCAATTTTCCTTGTATATCAAGATGCAGCTAATAATCCTCCTATTGCTGGAGGCTGTCCATTACTTAATAGCGCAATCGAAAGTACTGGAGTATTTCCAGAATTACAAAAAGCAGCCGCAAAAGGTTATGATGATACAGTAATGTTAATGGCCTCTCTCATAAAGGAAGGGATAGAGAAACAAGAACTTAAAGAAGGGATAGACATTATATCGCTCGCTTCTTTTCTTGCATCTTCAATGGAGGGCGCTATTATGGCAAGTCGTGTATCTAACGATAATATACACTATCATTATTTTATTGAACAAATAAAGCATCATCTTTATTCTTATTCTAAAGTTTAAAAGAGAATAATATTTGGATTGGCGTCCAATACATATTATTAAAATTAAGATGATTCAAGTCGGAGGAAGGCACCTTAGGGTGTCTTTTCTTTATGCATAAAAAAGCCTTATCTTCCTATAAAAAAGATAAGACCTTTATATACTACCTATTATCCGATTCATCAATTTTATTATAAACACATTTAGCTTCTCCAAAAAGACCGCCGGTGTCCCATTCGCCACCATAATGAGCACACTTCAAAGGGGTACGATCGTTTCGCATACTTGGATTTGAAGGTTGTTCATAACCATTATTTACAATACTACCAACAATAAATACCCCTCCGATTACAAATACCACAGCAACGATTAAGAGTGTTTTTCCATTAGGACCGGTAACAATGTCATTTACAACTTCTTTTGCTTCTTGCTGAGTTTCACCTTTTGAAAATAATGAAAGAATAATAGAGATTATAAATATGAAAAATAACACTATTATAAATACCATGACTTATGTACCTCCCTAATATATGTGCGCTATTAATTAACCAATAATTGCCTTATACATTATATCAGCTAGGGTACATGGAAGTATAACAAATTATTTTTATAATTTAATGTATTAATCGTCACCGCGGTAATACAGGATAGTTTATCTCGGAGGAAGGCACCTTTGGGTGTCTTTTCTTTATGAAGAAACAACCTTTTATAGATAAATAAATTACCAAATTATAAAATAAAAAGAAGACATTAATTAAAGTCTCCTTTTGGCAATTTGATTCGAATTTTTAGTAGTATCTACAAATAATAATTCAGACTAATCTCTCCTAAAATCATACGTCTCTCTCTCTACATCTAATTTATGTTTATTTATACTAACTGTATGATTATCTAGCCATTTAACAGTAGCTGTCTCCTCACGATAGTTCCAATATATATTTTTCTTATTCATAAATTTTTTATTATGGTCTATGAGTTCTCCTCTTATAGCATAACTAGTAGTCGCTCCACCATTATGCCTGTATATATTTAAAGTATAGGCTTCGTCTGGAGATTTTATAGATTCAATCTTCTCCCCACCTGAGAGTCCTGCTAAAGAGAAAAACTTCCAATAACCTAAACCACCTAATATAGTAAGAATCAATAACACGGATAATAAAATTTTTTTTATCATATTTCTCTCTCTCCCAATTACAAATTTATAAATCTATTAAACCAAAAAAAGAACAAGAATAGTAATCTTGTTCTTTTTTAGTTTAAAATATTATTAATATCCCCATCCGTAATAATCAATTCCTGTTTGAATCCACTTTTGATCATTTGGATCATCAAAATATGTTTTTATCCATTCCCATTGGCCTGTTCCTGACCAAACTTGATAAGCGCCCGCTCCTGCTTTCAGCTCGAAATCAGTAAATCCACCAGCTTTACCTTGGTAGCCAAAATGGAAATTACCAATATCTTCTCCTGTCATACGCATTTTATTAAATATATATTGAGCGCTAAATCCATATTTTCGCTTATAATCCCAAGGACCTCCACTTTTAACTAATTGTGTGAATGTATAATATTGATATGCTTTACCTGCAGTTAGAGGCATCTGCTTTACAGCATTACGTAGTGTAACCATTCTTTTCTTATTTTCATGCATTAAATTAAAAAAGTCGACTGTAATATTAGGGATTTCTGGAATGGCTCTTTGCACAGGAGAATCTGCAGCTTGAATTCTCTTTGCTTCTAATTGTTGAGGAGAAAGCCCTAATCTTTTCTCGTCCTTCTCTGTTTCAATTGCAATCCTTTGAACTTCAGCATCTGCTTGAGCTTTTAGCTCAGGAGATAATTGATATTCTTTAATCTCTTTTATTTGTTGCTCTGTAAGACTTGGAACTGAATAATCTGTCGCAGCTGAAGCCGAAGCTGGCGCTAAAGCCACACCTGATAATAAAATAGTAGACACCCCTAAAATTGTAGCAAATTTCTTCATATCCCCACTCCTATGTATAAAATTTTCATAACAGTTAATATATTACATTATTTTTCTTTAAAAAAAACAATATATTTCCATATTTTAGATTTATAAATTATAGACTGAATATTCATTTTTTAAATGATAGACGCTAACCTTATCTATATCTATTATCTTTCATTAAATAATACTCTAAATCTATCGCAAATTATTAATTAATTTATATAAAACGTTATTTTTATATCAAAAGCATATTTATCCATATTTGTATATGTATAAAAAGAAAAAAGAATATTCAGTCTACTTTAAGGTGATTAATATCGTTCAAGTCGGAGGAAGGCACCTTTGGGTGTCTTTTCTTTTGTACATTAAAAAACTCACCATCCAACAGAAATGGCGAGATCCTTGTGTATTATTTAATATTTTGTTTTCTCTAATACTTTTCTTCTTAGTTAAAAATTTATTAGCGTCATAAACCAATAACCAAAAATTATTACAGAAATTACAAGTCCCATAGCAGCACCTACCAACATTTTCCCCTCAGGACCATTAATAAGCTCTTTTAAAACTTCTTTTGCAATTCGCTGACCTTTACCACTTAAAGATATAGAAAGAATAAAGAATACTACGACTAATACAAATGAAGAAATTATTAGCTCCATTACTTATGTACCTCCCTAATGCGTGCTATTAATTTCCTTATACGTTTTAAACTAAGATATCTGAAATCATAATGTTAATAAATAAATCCCCCCGATTAAAAGTGCCGCAGCAAAGACTAATATTATTATTCCATCAGGACTATTAAGAATTTCTTTTATATGTTTTTTTGCTATTTGCTTAGTTTCTCCACTTGAAAAGAGATAAACAATGGAATGGAGAATTAGTAAGAAAAATGCCGTAACTAACTCTATCATGGTTTATGTACCTCCTAATATATATGTACCTTTTATTAACCAATAATTGCCTTATACATTATATCAGCTAGGGTACATGGAAGCATAACAAATTATTTTTATAATTTAATTTATTAATCGGAACAGCATTAATACAGGATAGTCCAAGTCGGAGGAAGACACCTTAGGGTGTCTTTTCTTTTTACATAAAAAAGCCTCACCATGGAATAGCGAGACCTTTAATGTATATTAAATACTTTCAATAACTGGTACAGAATCGCTTAAAACATTGTTAACTGGTATAGGTTCTTCAGGTAAACTAGCTTCAGGAAGTCTATAACCTTTAGTATGAGGATGTACCTTAGTACCTAACCATGCATTGCAAGGGAATGTAAATTCTTTATTAATATCATCACTTGTCAATTTTATATACTCTAATTTCCATTCTGGATGATCACCAGGATCATTATCATCATATTCAATTCTAACATCCAAAGCACAAATATCATGAGAAGGTATATCAACAGGTAAAGTAAAAATATCTAACTGACCTGTTTCAAAATCATCACGAGGACTATCGAAATCCCCAAACATTGGAGAAACATACCTATTTTTTCCATATAACCTTACGAAAACAGCAGCATCCGTACCAGCGCCACCCTCATCTGCTGTTTTAAAATGAATTTTATATCTAGCCATAATTACCACTCCTTAATAAAAATAATGAAGATAATAATCCACAACAAATTCTTTCAACAAGTAGCATATACTAAACATAAATTTTTATACTTTAAATTTCACGTACTATATCTGATATATAAAACCAAATTCAGCAATAAGGTCTATCCTAACCATCCGTCCCCTTTTCCTCTAACTAAATAAGTAAGTAATCCCTTGTTTATTCCTCTATCTTAGTGAGTCATTCCCCCAGGTATTAAACAATCTCATGTTTTTCTGCTTTTCTTCGAATTTAATGTTGACTGAAGGTCTTGAAGGTTTTTATCATGTGGGAACGATTATGGAATACGGCTGGAAGGCAGATTTATCCCCTACTTTGAAAGATCACAAAAAAAGTAATCAATCAAAATAGATGGATAAGCGTCTTTGTTTTCGCCATGCGGTCACTTATAAGGTATCCGTATGTATAGACCCTGCTCACTCAGCGATTTTCACCGCATACATCCTTTTTCTATGGCTTGTCCTTGTAATATCGTCCCTACACGACAAACTGAATGTACTCCCTAGCACCGTAATGCTAACGATAACCACCCGAACCTTTTAGGGATTCGTCCCTGGGCACGTTCTCGCCCACCCTCACCAGAAGAACAGGATGCCAATGAGGGGTGCTGTTTTTGTAGGCGCATACTCTGTACCCCCTGCACGACCAACAGCTAGCCACGCACGTAATACGTTCCTCCTATATGTATAGCAGCACGGAATTACGGCTTATCAGTTTTTATTTACGTGGTATCAGGCAATTCCACGCGAACAAAAAAACAAAAAGGCATCTCCAATTCCTAAATGGCCTGTAGATCCACAAGACTTCTAGGTTTAGAGATGCCCGTTATATATCTTTTGACTACAAAAAATACAATTCTAGCATTTACTAGTTGAATTTTAGTCAAACAATAGATAAAATGGGTATATCAAAGAAGCCTCGTGAAAAGGCATAGTTGTTTAAGGTAAGTGTTGGTGCACTACTTAAACGTTAACACTGTCGTTGAATACAGTTTTTCTAGTCAAGTGGTGGTACACTTGCTAGAGCTAGTCATTCCCGCTAAAGGTTGGTAGCCATTAGCATACGGGAGTGGCTTTTTGTTTTGTGTTCATATTCAATTGTTTTTAATTTTGTTCTATCGATCTTCTTGATCTTCATTTATGTAAAATATCAAATTATGTTTTGTTTTGTAGAATGGTGCTTGTTGTTTACTACGTTACAACAAGCATTATCCTTTGTAAACAGCGAATTTGCGCACTTTCTAAATAATATCCCTATTTCCCTATTTCCCTATTTCCACTTATAGATATAGGGATATTTCCCCTTTTCCCTATATCTATATTTCCCTATTTTTGTTATTTTTGCGTCTACTATCTCTTCTAAAAAATTTCATATTTATTACTTAACTCTCTCTATTTCATACATCTGAAAAATCTTTTAATATCAACGTTTCTGTTATTAATTACTAACTCTATGATTCTATTGCATAACCCAAATATCATTGTTATAATTTCCATAAAGATATAGAAATATCCCTATTTCTATAGTTAGAAATATCCCTATTTCCCTATTTCTATTTTTCCCTATTTCTATAAAGGGATATAGGGAAATTTCAAAAACTATAACTGGAGTGTTAAAAATGGCCATTACAATTACTGTAGGTAATTACAAAGGTGGAGTCGGTAAAACCACAAATGCTGTATTGAACTCTTATGAATTTGCTAAAAAAGGTAAGCGTACATTACTAGTTGATCTTGATCCACAAAGTAACGCAACAAAATCTTTAATGTTAACAAAATCAATCCTTAATCCTGATGAAATCGTTACTGTTGAAAAAACATTAATGAAAGGTATACAAGAGGGGAACTTGGATGGCTTAGAAGTAGAAATTACGGATAACTTATATTTAATTCCTTCTTACGTTGATTTCCAGGACTTCGCAAAATTCCTTTATAAAAATTGTTCTTCGGAAGCTGAAGAAGATCATTACTTTAGAGGATTGCTTGAAAAGATAAAGCATAAATACGACTACATATTTATCGATGTTCCTCCAATGTCATTAGAAGTTACAAAGAACGCCGTTGTAGCTTCTGATTATGTTCTAATTGCTCTACAAACACAAGAACGTTCTCTTACTGGTGCTGAGAATTATGTTAATGAGCTTATCAAGTTAAAAGAGCAATATGACCTTGATATTGAAGTAGTTGGTATTCTTCCTGTCCTATTAAAAAACAATGGTAAGGTTGACGAATATATCATGGAAAACGCTCGTGAAATTTTCGGTGAAGAAAACCTATTCAAAAACATCGTTCCTCAAATGGAGCGTATTAAACGATTTGATGTGAATGGTATTACTGAAAAAGATAGACATGATATGAATGTAATTGAACTATACGAAACAATTAGTGATGAATTATTATCTCGTATTGATATGTTTGAAAAAATGAAGGTTGGTGTGTAAAATGGCGAGAACTCCTGGTTTACTAGGTAGAAAGAAAAGTAACTTTGAACCTACTGAGCCTTATGTACCAGAGCAAGGACAAGCTGTAGTGGAAAATAATGAGGTTCCAGCTACTCCTTCTCAACCTAAGACTGAAGAAAAACAAGTAACTCGAAAAGAAAAAAGAAACGAAAAAACTGAATCCAAAAAGAAATTTAAAAATCAGCAAGGCAGCATTAAAATTTCTAATCAATCAAAAGAAGAGCTAGAAGTACTAATGAAACTTACAAACACAAAATTCGCTTATGAAATCATCGATTTGCTTATAGATCGTTATGTAGAAAATGAGCTAACACCTGAACAGAAAAGGAAATTCAAGCTGTTAACAGAGATTTAAAAAATATAGAAATATCCCTATTTAGAAATAGGGATATTTCTATATTTCCACTTTTTTTAATATATCTATACTTATTCAATCTTCTTCAACTTACTTGAATACACTGGGAAAACAGCCGATAATAACATTATTGTTACCTATACAAATGCTAGATAGTTTTAACCGTTTAAGATAGAAAAACTAACTGGGAGTGGTACCTTTGGACAATAAAAGTAAATCTTTTGTAGTAACTGTGACACCTATTACGGAAAGTTCAGATTTAACTATTCAAAACGATCAAACTAACACGGAAAAGGAAATACAGATACCAGAGAAACCAGATCAACGTTTAGTCCCATCTAAAACAGCAAAACTTTCACCTGCTGTTTTGCTAAAGCTAAATACTCTTAAACCATTTATACAGGAACAAGAAGGTATGGATAAAACATCAATTAACAATGTCATTGATATGCTTGTTGAAAGTTACGTAGATACTCAACTAGTAAACCGACATTCTAAAGCATATAAAGATATGTACAAACGCCTTTACGAGACGTTAGAAAATAAATAAAGAAAAAAGAAGTATCCCTATTTCTCACTAAGGATACTTCTTTTTTATGCCACCTCTTACCAGAGCCACCATTAGCTTATTTACATACTTTTCGTTATTGGAAGTTACTTTTCAAGTATTAATAGACGGTCAAGTTCAGTTTTGTGATAACTCCACACGCTCAAAGTGTTCAACTGTTGGAAATGGATCATAAAAGTGATGCAATAATGCTTTCCACTCTTGATATTGTTCAGATTGACGAAATCCTATTGTGTGGTCTTCTAAAGTTTCCCATCGCACAATGAGCAAATATTTTCCTTTCTGCTCCATACAGCGTTGTAATTCATGATTTATGTATCCTTGCATGGAAGAGATGATTGAGGATGCTTGCTTAAATACTGATTCATACTCTGTCTCCATACCGTCTTTTATTTGCAACATGACTGCTTCTAAAATCATTTTGAAGTCCTCCTCTTCTTGTCCTCACCAGAAACGCCACCACGGCTTTTTCTTCTCTTTCCCAGCCATAACCTCATCCCGAAATTCCAATCGTTTCTCCACTAGCTCATTTTCACGATTATCGATATAGGAAATAGTTTTAAGCATCAGGTAACACAAATTCCATTTGCCGACTCTGTGTTTTAAATCCCAGTTTTTCATAGAATTGTATAGCCTTCTTGTTAAATTCTAAAACATTTAATTCTACACTTGTTGCTTGTATTTCTTTAGCATACTCAAATACTTTTTGTACTAATATTTTTCCTATTCCTGTTCCTTGACATATTTCGCTTACACCAATATTGCGGATAAAGAGTACTTTTCGCTCAACTAACTTTGGATTTTCGGATGGTTCTTTAATATCTAAAATTATGTAAGCAAGAATCTCTTTATTATTGTCCTCTACTACAAATATCTCTATGTTTATATCATTAAGCCACTCTTCGTATGCATTGTGATCCAAAGAAGCTGAAGTATCAGAGTAAATATCTGGTCTTCCCTCTATATGTAACTGTTGAACTTGCTTGTTTAAATTTGATATATCCCAAAAATCTTCTGGAGCGGCTAGTCTTACTGTGAAAGGCAAAACTTCATTAGACATAAGTACATTCCTCCTAATGTTTTATTTAAAGTGGGTTTAACAAAGCGCATCATTATCGATAGCAAAGACAAAGAGGAACCCTACTCTCACAAGGGAACCTCCTTGTTCTCACCAGAACTTCCACCACGGCTTTTTTTATACCAAAATTTGATAATAGAACTACAATAAAACCCATAATTCCAAATTACATGTATCTCGAAGGAACTCTTTTTTTTATTAGTATTCGACATAATATTAAGATGTAAAATTTTCTTATTTGTTGTAATATCAGGAATGACTTACTTAAAGGAGTAGACAGATGAAAGTGTTAAAAAATTCATGTATCGCAATTGGAGCAAATATTATATTTTGCATAGCTTTATATATTTATAATGCTTATATGTATGAACTTATTTACCCCGTCCCTGGAAGATTTTCCACAGAAGATACTATTCGTGATCTTACTTATATATTTTTTGCGTTTATCACTCCACTAACTATCGGCGTTACTTTTTCAATTAGGTCCTTACGTAAAGAGAAATGCATAAAGATATTATTAATTCCAAATTTAATTTTTTCCTTAATATTTTTAACATTTGCTGGTGGCTTTTTTATTCTATTTTCTTTAGTTGAATTACATATATATATTCGCTAAAACTCTGACAAGCTACTGGTAACGTAGCAGGAGGACCTTAGGAATCATTAGTAAGTAGAAAAGCATGCCTTTCTTACTTTTCTACTTACTTAGAGATTTTTCATTACCAGAACCGCCACCAAGGCTTTTTCTTCTCTTTCGCAGCAGCAACCTCATCCCGAAACTCCTGCATCATTCTCTTCGTTTCCTGCATCTCACGTAGTGTCTTCATAAGCGTCTCATCCCGCGCTTCCAATCGTTTTTCCACTCGTTCATTATGTGCTTCTACACTCGCTTTGATTTCCTCATTACTTTGCTTCGCCTGGTCACTTAATCGCTTCTCCATCGCTAACATACTCTGATTCATTTCTTGCGCCATAACGCTGTACTGTTCCTGTAGTTGCTTTTTAATGTGGAATGGCACTAAGTCCGTTTCCTCAGCCTCGTCTTGAATCAGATCCGGATTAACTTTTTCTATTTGCTGCGCAATCATCTTCGCTGCCTTCTCTAGCGTCATACCGTCATGCTTACTCAGTTCAATTAATTTCTCAATGACCATAATGTCGCTGTCTGTGTACTGGCGTCTGCCACGATTATCTTTCTTTACAGCGAATCCTTCTCGTTGCAATACTTCCATGTACTTTCTAAGGGTGCTATCACTTATTCCTAGTCGTTTGTACACTTCACTAGCAGAATAAACAATTTCGTCCGTCATAGCGTCACAACACCTCCTAGTGAGAGTATTCCATAGCGTTTTATTAATTCCTGCGAAACGCACTCAAATAATAGGCATATTCCTTACTATGATATAATTAAGATAGAAAGAAAATTAAGAACAATCATTTATCAAAAAGGAAAGGAAGAATTTCATGGTAAAAACCGGCGAATGTGCTTTATGTAAGAATGAAGCGGAGTTAAAACTTAGTCATATTATTCCTAAATTTGTTTTCCGAAACCTTAAGAAAGATTCATTTACTGGTATATTACGGACTGCATCCGAACCTAATAAAGCATTACAAGATGGAAAGAAAGAATATTTGCTGTGCCAAGAGTGTGAAGGACGATTTAGTTATAATGAAACACAATTTTCTAACAAAGTTCTTATTCCTTTTAAAAAAGAAGGATTTAATTCAGCTTTACATTATGAAAGTGATTGGTTAAACCGATTTATTACATCAGTTAGTTGGAGAATTTTATATTTAGATCTAGAAAAGTTTAAAAAAGAACAGAATCCAGAGAAAAAACTAACTGAGGATATGTTTAAAACCTTACATAATGCTGAAGAAATAATGCGCTTATATTTATTAAATAAACGTTTAAACTTAAATGGTATAGAGAATCATATATTCTTTTTTGATGAGGTTGAGTCAAAAAGCGGTTTCGATAACCCTCACACCTTAATGCACGGTTCTGTATTCGGTTCTACTGTTATAAGGGTTCATGATGCAAAAAATGTCATATATGTTGCTTCTAATTTATTAGGTATACTTATAGTAACCATCATACAAAAACATCCAAAAGAAAAATGGCGCAATACTTTTGTAAAAAATGAATCTGGTAAAATTAAAATACCTCAAATTTTAGATAGTCCGATAGCGTGGGAGATATTACAAGCTCAGAAATTACAAAAGCAATACAAACAAGAACTTTCGCCAAATCAAAAAGAAAAAATTATAGAGAAAATAAAAAATGATCCAGAGGGTTTTATGGAAAGTGGTACTTATAAAAGAATAATGTTAGATCAAAATCTAAAGTAAAAAACCTTGTTTATTCAAGGCTTTTTACTTTAATAAAATATTGAATGACCTTTCTTAAATAGCCTTAGCAATCTCAACAAGCAGCCTCATAAACAACGGAATCATTTGTACTACAATATACCCAATCCCTGCTTTTGAAATAAGAGAGAATCCCCGTTCCTGGCTATCAACCATAATAAATAGACCACCGCATAACGCTACAACGGATGCAATTCCTACTAATAAAGCTCTCCTTATTATGCTTTTACAGCAAGACTATCCATGAAATTGCTAATTGAAGATGCTTGAAAGATTCGTAAGTTAGAAGATTTAATATCGTAATGCTTATCAGTAATAATGAGGATCAATGGAAAGTATTTAGTTCCTTTCGGTTGCCACGATTCATTGTGCCATTCTTGACTGTGGAAGTATAATTCATACCTGTTGATTTTATCCTGCATAATCTTTTTACTGTAAACTGAATTCTGGACTTCAATGAAGAATGGAGATCTACGCCATATTGTAAATGCATCTGGTTCCATAAATTCTTTACCGTATTTTGGTTCCACTTTAAATAGTTTTGGTTTTTCATAATGAATCAGTTGTTTGTATACGTCTACGATGCCGAGAAAATGGGGAATCTTTTGGCTAGTTTTACGGAGTGTACTAGGTTGAGGGAAATATATAAATGGCTGCTGTGAGATATTTGCATCGACATGGCCATCTCTTCTTAATCGTTTCATCACCGTATTACAGCAAGTAACTGCGTTTTTAAGTCCATGAAAATGCAAATCTATAATATCGTCACGAGACATACACCTAAAACGGTTCAAATCGCTCAGTATCGCTTTGTCTCTATTCTTCATAATCTAACACCCCAAACAACTTAATCTCATCTTGTGGAGGATTTTGAAGCTTCATATTTTCTTTTGGGATACGATACGGTTCAACAATTTGTTTAGCTTTACTTAATTCTAAATAAGGAGCTTGCACTTTCTTTAATCCATTTAATTTTAAAATCATTTGGCCCGATTGCTCCAAGTGTTCTGCACCAGGTGTACCCATAATATTGCTGTTAATCGTACTATCACATTTAAAGCCCATCCTGACTGTCATATTGAGTTTTAACTTACCGTCTAATACTTTTGCATCAGGACGTTGCATACTAAGCATGAGAAAAACACCTAACGCCCTACCGACTGCAGATATTTTTTCAATGTTAGTCATACATTCCTTTTCGTCTTGCAACATGGCCACCTCATCGATAGCGAGTAAGATATACGGTTTCCGATAATCAGGGTTTAATTTGTTATATTCATCAATATGATCCACTTCATACTCTTCCATCAGTTTTCTACGTTCGCGTATTTCCTTCCACACTTTCTGCAGCATAATCTTCATTTCAATTTCTTCCATGCAAACCTCTTTTACGTGTTTTACTCTTCTTAAGAAATGAAACTCAGAGTTTTTTAAGTCACCCAGGTACAAATGTAAATTTTCTGGGGACATGTATTGAATGAGTGTAGCTAGAACAACACGTACCATACTACTTTTACCGCTTCCTGTTTCTCCTGCTATAAGTAAATGCGGTGTATTAGAATCAATCATGTCATACACAATCATATTTCCAAATTGGTCCCGTCCTACCACAACAGGAAGACGATACTTTTTCAATAATGACTGCCATTGCTTATAACTGTATTTGTATGTTTGTAATCCGGCATCCGAATGAAATACATTAAGTACAAACTTTTTAATATCACCTTCAATTGCTACATTACGACCTAATATTTGTTGAAAGCAAAACCATTTCTTTTCAATAGTCTTCGGATCCAAACCATTCGGAATGGTAAATACATATCGAACATTTTCTTGCGTGGAAGAAATGGAATGTATCTTTGGATAAATTGGCACCTTCCCTCCTCTTGTTTGATGATCCACATATAAACCCGCTTTTCCAAATACCTCTATAAGTTGATGCTTCAAACTTTGTTTATGCATCCATTCCTTAACGATCCCCATATGTTCACCCCTCAAAACATAATTACGAGCCTAATAAATACATAACCAATTAGACAAACTCCGCCAATTCGTGTTCCATGATAAATTCCTTCACTTACAAGTTTTGCTGCGGATACATGGTCATTTTTCACTAGATATTTTTCCAGTACCACTGCCCCAATTAAAACCGTTCCCATGATTCCAAGTGCAAGGTAAGTATTTATCATTTGGTCTGACATATGGAGAAATGCTAATGGACTAACAGAATTATATTTTCTTATTTTTGGTACTTTGTTTTTGTATGAACCATCCATAAATGAACGAAAAGGGATTACTTGTTTTCTTGTAAACATAAAGCCACCGCCTTTTTTATTATTTATCACATTCTGCACAAGACTCTGAACAATACTTCTTTCCGTTCAGTCTCCAAAACAACCAATCGGATAAAAGACAGTTACAATACCCACAAGTTTCTTTTGATGACATCTTGATGTTCATTACATTCTCCCCTTTATAAACAGAATTTAAAATCCTGATGATACATAGGTTTATCGCCCCGATACCTTGATATCGTTACCTTGATAGCTAACTTGATAGTTACTTTGATAGTACAAATACTAGTTGCCTTGATAGCGGTTAAGCTAGTTACTTTGGTAGCTGCTTTGATAATAGGTTTGATAGTTACTTTGGTAGCGACCTTGATAAAGCATATGGGGCACAGCTTGGACAATTTCTTATTTTTTTGCCTTAGTTTAAAAAAGTAAGAAATTGGGCAAGTTGTGGATGAGGTGATAAAGGTGTTTGGACTGGGAAAAAAACGTACAAAATTTGGCCGCTATCTTGATAAGAATGGAATAGCCCAAATTGAATTAGAAAGAACATCAAAATTAAGTACAGCCACAATTTCTAAGTTGTGTAATGAAAAAAAGTATAGACCGAAATTTTCCACAATAATTCAAATCGTTAAAGGTATGGAGATGTTAGGGAAGAAAATAGATAAACATGATTTTTGGATGTAGCCTTCACTAAAATTAGTAAGGCTATTTTATTTTTTTGAAAAAACCTCTTCATAAAAGAACATACATTCGTATATAATAAGAACTAACGTTCTGTTATTTAGGGGGAATAACGGTGTATGAATATTCAATATTACCAAACCGAATTGTTTTATGTGTAGATCTTCGTAGCTTCTATGCTTCAGTCAGTTGCATCAAGATGGGATTAGACCCACTTCATACTAAATTAGCTGTAGTCGGTGATGTGAATAGGAGTGGTTCAATTGTTTTGGCTGCAACTCCACCATTAAAAGCGTTGGGTGTTAAGAAAATGGCAAGATTATACGAAATACCACGTCGCAAAGATATCCTTGTGGTAAACCCAATTATGAGCACTTACATAAAATGCTCTAATTTCATCACTAAGTTGGCTCTACAATACGTGCCTATTGAGGATTTTCACCAATATTCCATCGATGAGTTTTTTATGGATATTACGGATAGTATCCATTTGTTTGCTAACGACCCATACGACTTCGCGTTAAAATTCAAACGTGAAATTTATGCAAAGACACGAATCGAATGCACGATAGGAATTGGTCCTAATCCTTTAATGAGCAAAGTGGCTTTAGATGTGGAAGCAAAGAAAACGAAAGATTGCATAGCATACTGGAAATACGAAGATGTACCCATAAAATTATGGCCAATACGACCACTTAGTAAGTTTTGGGGGATTTCTGGTAAAACAGAAGCGAAGTTAAACCGAAAAGGAATTCATTCAATCGGAGACTTAGCACAATACCCACTCAAATACTTAAAGCAAAGCTTCGGGGTCATTGGCGAAGAATTACACTTACATAGTAACGGCATAGATTTTAGCCGTATATCAGAAAAATACGTTCCAACAACAACTTCTATTGGTAAGAGCCAAATACTTATGCGTGATTACACCATAGAAGAATTCCCGATTATTCTACTGGAACATATAGAAGAAGTTTGTTATCGAATGCGAAGGCAAAACAAACTAGCTCAAACTATTCATTTCTCCATTGGTTACAGCAAAAATTACGCTGGTGGTTTCAGAAAAACTCACACTATGAACCGACCAACCAATTTAACAATGGATATATATAAGATTTGTACATATTTTTTACATGAATTTTACACTGGAGAGCCCATTAGATCCATAAATGTTTCTTTAACTAACTTAATCAATGAAGGCGAAGAACAAATCTCACTATTCGATAATGTAATACAACGAGAAAAAGAAATGAAACTAACTAAAGTAATGGATGAAATACGCACTAAATTTGGTAAGAACAGCATATTAAGAGGAATTTCGTATACAAATAGTGCAACAGCAAGATACAGAAACACATTATTAGGGGGACATAAAGCATGAACAACGCTAATATGCCAAAAGGAAGAGGAATGGTTAAATGGACTCCATTCGCGGCGATGCCAGAACAATTCGCAGGTATCCGTGAGATTATTAAAGACAAGACAAAAGTAGAACGCCCTACATTAACTCAGGATGAACAAGAACTTATTGAGAATATGCTATTATGTTCGCTGCTTTCTGAAGAAGAAATATTAATTACATATTATGAAGATGGATTTTTACTTACTAGTTATATGACCGTCATAGATATTGATCCGTTGAATAAATCTATAATTTGTACGGATGCATTTTATAATAATATGACGTTAAAATTTATTGATATTATTGATACAAAATGAAAAAAGGCCGCCTGATAGTATGGCTTTTGTTTTTGTTAATCAAACTATTCTTTTTTTGAGAAATAACATCATATATAATTCCATTTTCTTGTTAACTTCACAAATTATTACTAAAAGAATACTGTAAATTCCATTATATCTATTTACTTTATAATTACAATATAATAATATAAAATACGCAACAAACACATAGGGAAGGAATGGAAAAGATGTTAAAAAAACTCAAAAAAATTGTAGTCGTTGCTGCTGCAGCTGTTACGTTATCCGCAGGTTTCGCAACAGTCGCACCAAAAGAAGCATCTGCACATTGGGCGGATCCTCAAATGAGGTGGGCTATTAGCAACTATGTCGTTAAATTTGATATGAGAGACAGTCCGGCGTATCGAAAAGACGTTTGGATTATGATTGCTAATTATTCTAAAAAACGGTACCACACTTACGAAGAAGCTCGCCAGTTTGTAATGAATCGAGGTATTTCTGACGGATCACGTGGAGATGATCGGATCACTCGTAATGAAATGGTAGGCATGCTCTATCAAAAGCGTTACAATAGCCCTGCATGGTCTCCTAAAGGCGGTTTCACTAATGCAATTGCATGGGGAACAGATAAAGGTATTTATGACGGTAGCCGTGGAAACGACTTTGCAACCAGAGCCGAAGTTATTACTATGCTATACAAATACACTGATAAGGGTAAGTGGAACTAATCGTATATCGACTACGTCTCTAAGCCAGTATACATAGATATATAGATAAAAAAGAATGCTGTGTTTAAACTTGATGAACCGAAAAAAATAAGAGCCGCCCAACCGGGCGGCTCTTATTTATGTTAATCAAACTATTCTTTGATTATATTAAGCTTGCACTTGATAAACTTCGCAATACCAACCTTTATAATCTTTGAAATACCATGTGATAGCACCTAATTTATTACGGTCGTCAACAGGTTCACATTGCAGATAGAAAATACCATCTGCTTCATAAACTAAGTTACCCTTTACTTTGAACTCAGCGAGTTTATTCATAATTTCTTGAGCTAAACTAACTCCTAATCCGCCTGATTTCATTGTCCATTTCATATTATTCCCTCCACCGTTATATGCATTTTGTACTCTTTCAATAAAGCTATTCCAACGTCCTTCTGCTAACATACGATGAGGACAATACTTTCCACTCCATGATTGGTGTGTGCGAACTTTACTAATTGGAATATTGTACTGTTTCATGAGTTGAGCTACAACGATAGCGGCATTGTCTTCCGCTTTATAGTATCTATCTCCACCGCTTAAAGAGTAGCAAATTTCAACTCCAATAGACTTACGATTACCATTCCCGTTACCGTCGCCAGCATGCCAGGCGTTACGCTCTAAAGGGATTCCTTGTACTGCTTCTTTATCATCTACTGCAATATGAAATGATACTTGGTTATCATTGCGAATCATATAAGATACTTCATTTTCTGCTGTAGCATCGTTGTAAGTATTGTGGACTGTGATAAATTCTGGATTCATTGTATACGGACACTTTGTACCATATTTACTTGGATCAACTAATTTTTTTCTGATTTCCATTATTGAACATCTCCCTTTTCCTCTTCTTGTTTTTGTTTACCACCTAAAACTTCAACTGCATTTGTTAAAGCTTGTGGCAACGGAATACCCATTCGACCAGCATTTTCTAAAAGTGAAAGTAATTCATTACCCATGAAGAAGAAAATTGTTGCTTCTCGAATTGCACTGTTACTTCCAAGTGCTGAATCTAGTTGTGCGGCTGCTCCGACCAAAAGAAAAAGCACCACCTTTTTGGCGATGCCTTTGAAACCAACTTTACTTTTTAGCTCTCCGTTATATCCTGCTGCGACTACTCCTGTGATATAGTCGATAGCTGCCATGATTACTAGAACTTTCAATGTTGCATCCCATCCTCCCAAGAAATACCCACAGAAACCACCGAAAGTGGCAATAAAGGTTTTTAATAATACATCAATACGATCCATCTTTTCCTCTCCTTTTTTTAGATAATAAAAAAGACCAGCTTATGGCTGCTCTGGTTTCCCGTTTATTAATTTTTGTACTAATTCTGTTAATGTAGACACATCGTTTGTTATTGTTGTAACCTGCTCTTTTAGTTGTTTATTCTCACTTTTAACAGTAGTTAACTCTTCGTTAAATTGATGATACTGCTGTTGGAAAGCTGCAATAAAGATCGAAACAGTATTATATAAATTAATGGCCCGTTTCTCTTTATCTGTAAATATACCGTCAGTATCGTCTGCAATCATACCGAAATACGTTTCAATTTCTTTTGTTGTATATGGTTCTGTTTTTTCTTCCGGTTTGTTCACACGCATTTGATACAAATCATACATGTCGTCTCTGAAATTGTACTGTTTTATAGCCAAACTCATGATTTTATCAAGAGCCGAGAAAGGAATATCTTTTATATTCTCTTTCATATTTCTAGCTGACGTAGGATTAAATGCTTTCGCCCACATTTGACCATTGGCATTTACATTTTCATTCGCTCGTAGCGTTCTTAATTCTATATCTCGCCATTGACCACCAATACCATTCATTATTTGTAGTCCTTTATCATAACCAGCCACATAACTTGCTCTTATCTTTATATCTGCTAAATTTAAATCATCATCATTTTCACCAGCTACAAAGTAGATAGATCTAACCCCAAGCGCATTTTTTCTTTTGAAATAGAACTCACCTCTATTATTTGTAAAAAAATGCGGTTCTGTGCTTGTCACTATAAACTTTCCGTATCCTGGAGCCCATCCCACTGAGTTAAAAACAATGTCATTCAAATTATCAAAATAAAATCTTCCGTCTGCATATGCATACAGATGTCCACCATCATTCTGCATATTTATATATGATGACCATATATTAGTACCTTCTGCATTTTCTCCTTTAGAAACTCCAAATGTTGCATACGCTTTAGAGGGTTGATCGACTCCATTAATTCGCGGCATGACTTGATAAATATAAAATGACCCTGTACCAGCGTATTTTCTATTATCAGAACCAAGGACTAATGCAGGTTGAATACTTCCATTATTTGTTTCCATAAATCCTATATAACCACGTGGCGTATCTACATCGTAAATCTTCATGTCTTGCTTATTTATTTCAACAAATCTGTTTCCACTCGTTTTAAGCGTTACTCCTTCTAAAACTTGCCCTTTAATATGGCTTGCTGTAATAAAACCTTTTAAGTTAATTCTATTCGCATTCAAAGTAATGTTTTCTTTACTCATATTGAATGCTGCAATTACATCGTTTTCTTTTACAGATATACTAACGCCTTTTTCCGTTAACTGAAGACGGGTTTCCATATCTCTTACATAAGATGAGGTGGCAAATTGTCCATTTGCTTGCTCTTTTGTATATACCTCTGTCTTTTTGGCCGAAGCATTGATACCCTGTTCATTGATAGTAAAGCGGTTATCAATCAAAGTCATTTTTTGATTAAATTGATCAGTTGCAAGTTTGTTAGCCAATTTATCTAATAAATCTTGTCTATTCTGATTAACTGTTTGCTTCAACTCTGGAATCTTAAACCCTGCAACATACTCTTCTACTTGTTTAAGCTCAACTTTTGCACCGATTGCTGTTGCCTGTTGTTCAAGTTTTGAATTTGCATTAGTAAGCTTTTTCCCTTGATCTGATACTACATTGTTCAAATTACTGACTGTGGTGGATAGTCCACTTGCTGTTTGTTCTACTGAAGTCATACGCTTTTCGAATCCGGCTTGGCTATTTTGGACATTTGTTACAGTCGTTTTAACACCATCTACACTTTTTTCAATATCTGTTGTTTTCTTCGTGAATTCATCGGTTGATACTTGGTCTTCAGGTGCTGGTGTCCATCCAGTAGCTTTATTCCCTTTTTCAAGTTTGAAATTTTGAATAATGATTTTTGTTGTTTTAGCATCTATACCCCAAAATTCCAGTCTAGCTTGTCCTGCGTTATTAGTCTGTTCTGTAACTTTTGTAGTGTACGTAACCCGTTGGAATTCTTCCGTAATACCTGTGAATATTTGTCTAACAAATGTATATTTAGGTGAACCGTTTTCGCCATAAAATTGAACGCGACCCGCTGTCTTATCCGTTGTTGTTACTTTTATGTCGAAACTAAAAGTAACGGTTTCATCTACCAATTCACCAAAGATTGAATTTAGATTATTCTTAAATACTCCATAAGCTGAATTTGAAGATATTTGCGTCGTTTCCCAATATTTCGTATCTGATATTAAATTACGTACTCCTATTTCTTGCTCATTGAAGTTCTTTTCTACACTTGTTAATTTTTCACTAATCTTTCCTGCTTGTTCTTTAATTTCAGTTGTTGTTTTCTTCAAGTCGTTTGTTGTTTGCTGCACATCAGAAATAGTCTTCTTTGTACCTTCTACAGTTTGTTCGACTGTATTTAATTTATTGCTGATCTCATTATCTTTTTTCGTTAATAATTCAATAGAAGTTTTAAATCCATCTGCGGTTTGCTCGGATTTTGTTACACGTTCCGTAAGCTTTCCTTGTTCGCTTTGTATGTTAGAAACAGAGGTATTAATCCCTTTAATAGTCGTCTCAATTTCTACTGTCTTTTTAGTAAAATCAGTTGTTGTAACTTGGTCTTCGGGAGCAGGCGACCACCCCATCGGAACGTTACCTTTGTATAAAGCGACCCAATTTGTTGTAACTTTACCTAAACGGTTTCCACCAGTAGGGGATAAATAACTTGCAACCGTATATTTCCCAGTCCACGTAGGGGTGAACAATGTGTAGCCTGTGGAATCAGTTAATGTTTTTATCGTAAAGTTTTTACTAACATACTTCCAAGTAGGTTCATAAATGTAAATAACTAGGCATTTCCCATCATCTAGTGCTTGTTGGTCTACTCGACCATTTCCCATTAAGATATATGTTTCACCTGCAACTAGATCAATAGTTGTGATTCTGAATCCGAAACCGTAATCACTTGATGTTTGTTTGATTGCGCTGTTTGGAACTAGGTTACGTACACTGATTTCTGTATTTTTAACAGTGGCTTCTAGTTCGCTTAACTTTTGTTTTGTGCCATTTGCTGTTGTTTCAATTTCATTTGTTTTGTTTTGTAGTTTAGTTAAACCGTCGTTTGTTTTCGTTAGCTCTGCCTTCTCTGCTTTCTGTCTAAGAGCTTCATTCGTTTGATCCATAGATGTATTAATATCCTTGAATTTCTGTACGTTCCCTTGTTTATCAGTTTCATAAATTTGTTTACCTATGAAACCATCTTTAATTTCATCTTTCGTATAAACACCAGATTTATCAGCCTTATCTTTCAGTTGATTATCAATCCAGGTTTGATCCACTTTGCCATTAACCTGCTTTTGAACATCCACTATTTGTCCAGCTATTTCTTGCGCTTTACCTTCCACACTTTGAACCTTTTGATTTAACTCCGTTTTGGAGGACTCAATATCTTTATTCACCTGATCAAGTGTTTCTCTCTTAACTGATTCAACATCCGGTACAACCGATTCCCAAGTTGCGCCTGTCCATATTTTTAAAATACCAGGCTTTCCATTGCTAATATCACGCCAAAGTGTTTTATAAGGTTTCAGTCCTGTTGTCGGTGGATTCTTAGCTTCAATGATATCTACCGTGTTATTTTTAAGATTTTCTTTTACTTTTTCAGCCAATGTTTTCGCTGCTTCGGATTCTTTTTTAGCATTACTAGCTGTTTCGTTTGCATCTTTCACTAATTTATCTAACTGATCTATCAGCTCTTGTTTATTACCTAATGACCCCAAGATTCGATTGTAAATTTTTCGTAGTTCTTCGTTTGGATCAGTAATTTCGCGATAATCACCAAACAAATATTTATCTTGTGTAGGGTCCGTAAAAGATTCATCACCAGCAATTACACGTGCTTCAAGGTATAACTTAGGTGTGAATCCTGTATCTTTGATTCGAATCGTATCGCCCTCATTAATTAGTTCATGTGCTAGTCCGAAAATACGTCCAATCGATTGTGCTTCTACTTCATAAGAAACTGAAGAATTGACACGCTTCTTTAATTCCGTCTTCATCAAAGTCAGTAATCGTTGTGGTGTCATATTTTGGTCTTCTGTTTCTGGAGTGTAGAAACCAAATTTATGTTTACCATGCGCGTTCCAACGTTGAAAGGCATCACTATCTGTTATATAAAGAAGTCCGTTATTGATGCTCTCAATTGTGATAAGTTTTTCACCTTCATCCCGTACAAATCCGACTAAGGCAGTGCAAATATCCCTAGAATGTTCAATGCGTCTAACACCTACTAAGTCTTTTCCCAGGGTTAATTCCTTCCCTGTTTCTCTCCCTCGTTTCTTTATCATATCGACGTACCATCCAGTAATTTGAGAACCGGATACTTCAACTCGATATTGGATTTCTAACTCAAACAAAGCCGCGATTTTCTTTAAAAAAGTGAGGGGATCGATGAATTCATCAATCGTCATCGTGTGGAATGAAGAATAATCCGTTATTCCACGTTTCCATTTTGAATCGGCAAGAGCGATATCAATAAACGTATTAACTGTTTCGCTCTCTATACGTTGAGGTTTAATAATCCCATCTTTGGCTATTTGAACCCAGGCACCAGAAGCATGTACAGTGAGCAATCTATCATCAGAGTCTTTTTCTACTTCATTATTGATAACATATGGAACAATGCGACCATCACGCACTTCCTTTAAAACTAAGTTCTGCTGCTGTAAAGTAACTGCATGTAGAGTGCCGTCAAAAGTTTTGAATTCTAACATATCAATGTTATTTTTTATTTCCCAATGACGGTTATCAGCCCAGTAGTCTTTTGGTTGAATAGCTGATATAATCTGATCTGTTTTGAAATCAACAACATGAAGTATTCCGCTTGGTGTTCTCATCTGAATCGCTCCCTGTACTTGACCCTTGCTGTTCCGATATCAGAAGGCATAATCTCAAGTTTATTAGTGCCTCTATTGATAACAGGGAAATTACTGAAAATGTCCTTAATGTTAATCGCATTCTTTCCTTCAATTGTTACATGACTATTTTCTGTGTCGATCACGACTTTATCACCTACATCTACTATATAAGGCGGTGTATTTTTCGTATTTAAATTCACTTTCCAAAACTTCAAATCACTAACTGACATCGCTTCTACTGGTGGAACGTCTTGAAACTGCATGATGCTAATCTGAATTTGTGCTGCTTTTTCCATATGATAGTTTTTTTCATCCGTCCAACGTGCAAATCGTTCTGAATCATCTTTTTCTGTACCTGGAAGGAATCTTGAAATATACGCTTCCCATACATTTCCTGTCCTAGCTATCCACAATCGACCAAAATACTGATTCCATGTATTCGGATAATCGCCACTCTCATAAATTAAACCTATTTTCCCTGGCTTACTGTCATATCCAATTACCATTGTCCCGAAATTTTGTTCCGCTTGCCAAAAGAGATCGTTCATAGCAATTTTTGAAAGTACCTTGCTATTTTCATCCAGTATCGCTATCTCAACTCGTCCCATTTCATTGATTTTTTTACTCTTACATGTAACGTAGGCTTGCATAATAAAGTCTTGTACTGGACCGCCAGGGATACTCTTTTTAACGGCTGCGCCGTGCCACCCTTTACCCGCAGTACCAAAATCAGAACAATAGAATTGGTATTTATCTGATTTCATTTCACCTACTGGTTCACCATCTTCCATCGAGCTGACCTTACTCCACCCTACAGTGGTAGCCATTTCATCCCATATAAGCCTTTGATTTCTTTCTACAGGTGTTTCCACAGTTTTTAACGGCATTCCGATACGAAAATAATCCCGATCATTTAAAGATGTCTCGCCAAACCATACGTCTAGAAAAGTATTTGGTTTTGTAATATCAATCTCAATGATAGGATTAGAATGAACCGTTCCTTTATTTTGAACACTCGCAACTAACCCACTAACATCTTTTTTAAAGTCAACCGTTTGCTCTTTTCCTAACTTATATGGCATTGGACAAATGAAAGTTAAAGTACCTTCACCTAGATCAACTAACTGATCTAAATCTAAAGTTTCATCTACGACAGCTAAAAACGTACGATCTTTTTCATCATCAAAAATAAGCTCGCACGGTTGATCCGTAACGAGCCAATCTGCTATTTCTTCTTTTAGTTTTTCAGCTTCTTCAGCTGAATCATATAATAATGCAATAGGAACTAAAATCTTTCTCATTTTAGTTTGTGTGCGTAGTAACCTACCTCCTGGATAATGCGAGACTTCAAGAAACATATGATCCAAAGGAGCCCATGCAGGGCGCTTTTTACCCTGCAGTGGAATTACATTTGGATTCCTTTTCCCGTTAAAACTAAAGAAGCTAATTCCCGCCATATCATCACCTACCTAAAATACTTTGAGTCTTTCTTTCTCGCGTTCTTGAAATTCATTGACATCTGAGTAAATTTCCTTGGCTATTTCTCTTCCGTTTAAATTAATTTGTAAAACAGTTGGACCTTGTGATACATATTTGGCCCCTTGCTGTTGATTTAATGGTAATGAACCCATAATTCCATTCGCAATCGCGTCAAACGTTTGCTTACGTAAAGGTAAAACCGTTTCATCGTATCCTCTTGCGTCACCCACACCAATTAATGTAGGATTACCGGGCTTAATTAAAGCTCCGTTCGCAGCCCATTTAATATCGAAAGATGGTAGACCTTCACTCGCCCAATTTACTGGGTTTAATGATCCATTTACACTAATCTTCGGAACAGGAATGTGAACGCCACTGAACATATTTGAAACACCTTTTTTAATTTTATCAATCCATTCCATAACGCCTTCCCAAGCATTTTTAAATGGGGTTGCGATTGCATCTTTCACTTTTCCGAACACTTCTTTTATCACTGTAAGGGTGTCTCCTGAACTTTTAAAAATACCCTCGAACATGTCAGAAAATACTTTCTTTACACCTTCCCAAGCTTCTCCAAACAATCCTTTCATTTTGCTGCCTATTTTGCCGATGATGCCAAGTACCTTTCCAACTCCCCATATTTGAATGAAATTCCAAATGAATTCCCAGGCTCCTGATAAAATCTGTTTAATGGCTTCCCATACACCAGTCCAATCACCAGTTAGTAAGGAAGAAAATAATTTAATTGTCCCTAAAATGATATCAAGAGCGCCGTTAATAACACCTTTTATGTTTCCCCAGACATCTTCAATAATGAATAGAACAACAGGCATTACAAATTCAATAATACCCTTTATAATATCGAATGCATTTTTTACAGCTTGAACAATTTGATCTCCGTTTTCTTTCCAAAACGAAGTGATTTGAGATATAATCCCGTTTACAAACGACATTACGTCTGTCAGTAAAGGCATTAAATAAGGAGCGATTGTATTGAATACACCTTTAATAAAGTCCCAAGTAGCTCCGATTATTCCCATAATTACAGGAGCTGCTGCGGAAATTAAAGATTGTATATTCGCTATGAAATTACTAATTTGTAACTGAACATCTTGAACAAACATTTGTATATCAGCTATTTTCTTAGGTGAGAATCCTAATTTTTCTAGAAGATTATAAGCCGAACCCCAATCACCAGCAACAAGACCTTTTATGGTTTCTATACCAAATCTTACAGCTTCAGTGATACTCTGTATTGTTTGAATCGCATTAGCAGAGAAACCTAATTTAGTAAGAATATCGTAACCTTCCACCATGGCATTCCTGTCTCCGGCTGCCGCTTGCCACATAGCTTTTAATGCTTCAGATATTCTTTCTACATTTTCAATATAAGAATCTAAAGGAATGATAGATTGAATGAACATATCTATACCGTTTACAGCATCTATAGCACCTTGAAGAATCGCATATAAGGCAGGGGCAATAATGGTGAATATAGTAATACCTAAACCTTCTAATTTAGATTTAAATTCATCCCATTTACCAGAAAGGTTGTTTGACATTGTATCTGCCATTTTCTTAGCGGCACCATCGGCAAGAACAAGTCCATCTGTCATCCTCCCTAACTCTTCCCCGCCAACTTTCATTAATGCAGCCCAGTTTTTAAATGCTTCTGCACCAAATAATGTTGATAATGTCGCCGCTTTTTGTTGATTTGTCATGCCAGCTGTTTTCTGTTCTAACTCACTAACAAGTTGTGGCAATGGTTTAATTTTCCCTTGTGAATCAAAGAATTCTAAATTCAATTCACCCATAACTTTCTTCATTTCTTTTGTCGGCTTTGCTAATCGGTTTAACGATGTCCCCCATGCTTGCCCCGCAACAGAACCTTGTAATCCAGCATTCGCCATTGCCATCATAGCGGCGGATGTTTCTTCCATCGTAAAACCAACAGTTGATGCTGAGCCAGCAGCATACTTCATTGCTTCCCCCATTTGTTCTACATTTGTATTAGAACTAGAAGCAGCTTTTGCTAACACATCAGCAGAATGAGTCGCTTGATCGGCTTTTAATCCAAATCCCGACATGATATTTGATGTAATATCAGCAGCTAATCCTAAATCTAATTGACCAGCTGCAGCTAATGACAGCATACCCGGCATTGCTTCCATGATTTCATTCGTTTTAAAACCAGCCATACCAAGGTATTGCATGCCTTCTGCCGCTTGAGATGCACTGAATTTCGTTTCCGAACCCATCTTCTTAGCTAGTTCAGACATTTTTTTCATGTCCTGACCAGATGCGCCTGTTACAGCTTGTACAGCCGACATTGTCTTTTCAAAACCTGCCCCAGCCGATACAACCCCCGCTAAAGCAGCACCAGCTCCTACCGCTATTCCCGCCATACCGCCAATAGCTAAAGCAGAAGAACCAACAGCAGCCCCCATAACTCCAGCTGCTTGTCCCATTCGGTTAAATCCTCTATTTAAAACGCCAGTCGTACGTTGACCTTGCTGTTCTGCTTGGTTCAATCCCCTTCGTAATTCATCATCACGTAAGAATATTGAACCGAACATACGAAATAATTCCATTTATTCACCCGCCTTTCCGCGGATTTTCGCAACTCGAGCAAACACTTCTTCTTTTGTGAATTTCTTTTTCTGTGGTTGCTCCATTAAATTGTTATACTTTTTAACTTGTTCACTCGTTGGATTCATACGTTTA
>NZ_JBQXYO010000002.1:0-5890 GCF_052656585.1 Bacillus sp. KNSH39 | reverse complement strand
TGCCAGGCAATCCGGAGGATTAGCTCAGCTGGGAGAGCACCTGCCTTACAAGCAGGGGGTCGGCGGTTCGATCCCGTCATCCTCCACCATTTAGCCGACTTAGCTCAATTGGTAGAGCAACTGACTTGTAATCAGTAGGTTGGGGGTTCAAGTCCTCTAGTCGGCACCAGTTTTTATTGTAAGAGCCATTAGCTCAGTTGGTAGAGCATCTGACTTTTAATCAGAGGGTCGAAGGTTCGAGTCCTTCATGGCTCACCATTTTAATTAATATGCGGGTGTGGCGGAATTGGCAGACGCACTAGACTTAGGATCTAGCGCCTTTGGCGTGGGGGTTCGACTCCCTTCACCCGCACTTTTAATAAAATATCTCAAACATGTCTTGCGGAAGTAGTTCAGTGGTAGAATACAACCTTGCCAAGGTTGGGGTCGCGGGTTCGAATCCCGTCTTCCGCTCCAATTTTCAATATGACATGCCGGGGTGGCGGAACAGGCAGACGCACAGGACTTAAAATCCTGCGGTGGGTGACCACCGTGCGGGTTCGACCCCCGCCCTCGGCACCATATGCGCCCGTAGCTCAATTGGATAGAGCGTTTGACTACGGATCAAGAGGTTAGGGGTTCGACTCCTCTCGGGCGCGTTTTCTTTCGGGAAGTGGCTCAGCTTGGTAGAGCACCTGGTTTGGGACCAGGGGGTCGCAGGTTCAAATCCTGTCTTCCCGATACTTGTTTGGGGCCTTAGCTCAGCTGGGAGAGCGCCTGCCTTGCACGCAGGAGGTCAGCGGTTCGATCCCGCTAGGCTCCACCATTAGTTCTTTGAAAACTGAACGAAACAAACAACGTGAAACGTCAATTTTTATTTTAGATGCTAGACAAACTAACTTTATTGGAGAGTTTGATCCTGGCTCAGGATGAACGCTGGCGGCGTGCCTAATACATGCAAGTCGAGCGAATGGATTAAGAGCTTGCTCTTATGAAGTTAGCGGCGGACGGGTGAGTAACACGTGGGTAACCTGCCCATAAGACTGGGATAACTCCGGGAAACCGGGGCTAATACCGGATAACATTTTGAACCGCATGGTTCGAAATTGAAAGGCGGCTTCGGCTGTCACTTATGGATGGACCCGCGTCGCATTAGCTAGTTGGTGAGGTAACGGCTCACCAAGGCAACGATGCGTAGCCGACCTGAGAGGGTGATCGGCCACACTGGGACTGAGACACGGCCCAGACTCCTACGGGAGGCAGCAGTAGGGAATCTTCCGCAATGGACGAAAGTCTGACGGAGCAACGCCGCGTGAGTGATGAAGGCTTTCGGGTCGTAAAACTCTGTTGTTAGGGAAGAACAAGTGCTAGTTGAATAAGCTGGCACCTTGACGGTACCTAACCAGAAAGCCACGGCTAACTACGTGCCAGCAGCCGCGGTAATACGTAGGTGGCAAGCGTTATCCGGAATTATTGGGCGTAAAGCGCGCGCAGGTGGTTTCTTAAGTCTGATGTGAAAGCCCACGGCTCAACCGTGGAGGGTCATTGGAAACTGGGAGACTTGAGTGCAGAAGAGGAAAGTGGAATTCCATGTGTAGCGGTGAAATGCGTAGAGATATGGAGGAACACCAGTGGCGAAGGCGACTTTCTGGTCTGTAACTGACACTGAGGCGCGAAAGCGTGGGGAGCAAACAGGATTAGATACCCTGGTAGTCCACGCCGTAAACGATGAGTGCTAAGTGTTAGAGGGTTTCCGCCCTTTAGTGCTGAAGTTAACGCATTAAGCACTCCGCCTGGGGAGTACGGCCGCAAGGCTGAAACTCAAAGGAATTGACGGGGGCCCGCACAAGCGGTGGAGCATGTGGTTTAATTCGAAGCAACGCGAAGAACCTTACCAGGTCTTGACATCCTCTGAAAACCCTAGAGATAGGGCTTCTCCTTCGGGAGCAGAGTGACAGGTGGTGCATGGTTGTCGTCAGCTCGTGTCGTGAGATGTTGGGTTAAGTCCCGCAACGAGCGCAACCCTTGATCTTAGTTGCCATCATTAAGTTGGGCACTCTAAGGTGACTGCCGGTGACAAACCGGAGGAAGGTGGGGATGACGTCAAATCATCATGCCCCTTATGACCTGGGCTACACACGTGCTACAATGGACGGTACAAAGAGCTGCAAGACCGCGAGGTGGAGCTAATCTCATAAAACCGTTCTCAGTTCGGATTGTAGGCTGCAACTCGCCTACATGAAGCTGGAATCGCTAGTAATCGCGGATCAGCATGCCGCGGTGAATACGTTCCCGGGCCTTGTACACACCGCCCGTCACACCACGAGAGTTTGTAACACCCGAAGTCGGTGGGGTAACCTTTTTGGAGCCAGCCGCCTAAGGTGGGACAGATGATTGGGGTGAAGTCGTAACAAGGTAGCCGTATCGGAAGGTGCGGCTGGATCACCTCCTTTCTATGGAGAATTGATAAGCGCTGCTTATCAATATAAGTTTCCGTGTTTCGTTTTCGTTTAGTTTTGAGAGTTCAATTCAGTATTGACTCTTAAATGAGGATATGATATAAATAAATCCTGCAATTTGTATGGGCCTATAGCTCAGCTGGTTAGAGCGCACGCCTGATAAGCGTGAGGTCGATGGTTCGAGTCCATTTAGGCCCACCATACATTTTGGGGCCTTAGCTCAGCTGGGAGAGCGCCTGCCTTGCACGCAGGAGGTCAGCGGTTCGATCCCGCTAGGCTCCACCAAAAAGCTATTTTAAATAGCAAATGGTATGTTCTTTGAAAACTAGATAACAGTGTAGCTCATATTTTTTAATTTTTAGTTTGGTTAAGTTAGAAAGGGCGCACGGTGGATGCCTTGACACTAGGAGTCGATGAAGGACGGGACTAACGCCGATATGCTTCGGGGAGCTGTAAGTAAGCTTTGATCCGAAGATTTCCGAATGGGGAAACCCACCATACGTAATGGTATGGTATCCTTATCTGAATACATAGGGTAAGGAAGACAGACCCAGGGAACTGAAACATCTAAGTACCTGGAGGAAGAGAAAGCAAATGCGATTTCCTGAGTAGCGGCGAGCGAAACGGAACATAGCCCAAACCAAGAGGCTTGCCTCTTGGGGTTGTAGGACATTCTATACGGAGTTACAAAGGAACGAGGTAGACGAAGCGACCTGGAAAGGTCCGTCGTAGAGGGTAACAACCCCGTAGTCGAAACTTCGTTCTCTCTTGAATGTATCCTGAGTACGGCGGAACACGTGAAATTCCGTCGGAATCTGGGAGGACCATCTCCCAAGGCTAAATACTCCCTAGTGATCGATAGTGAACCAGTACCGTGAGGGAAAGGTGAAAAGCACCCCGGAAGGGGAGTGAAAGAGATCCTGAAACCGTGTGCCTACAAATAGTCAGAGCCCGTTAACGGGTGATGGCGTGCCTTTTGTAGAATGAACCGGCGAGTTACGATCCCGTGCGAGGTTAAGCTGAAGAGGCGGAGCCGCAGCGAAAGCGAGTCTGAATAGGGCGTTTAGTACGTGGTCGTAGACCCGAAACCAGGTGATCTACCCATGTCCAGGGTGAAGTTCAGGTAACACTGAATGGAGGCCCGAACCCACGCACGTTGAAAAGTGCGGGGATGAGGTGTGGGTAGCGGAGAAATTCCAATCGAACCTGGAGATAGCTGGTTCTCCCCGAAATAGCTTTAGGGCTAGCCTTAAGTGTAAGAGTCTTGGAGGTAGAGCACTGATTGGACTAGGGGTCCTCATCGGATTACCGAATTCAGTCAAACTCCGAATGCCAATGACTTATCCTTAGGAGTCAGACTGCGAGTGATAAGATCCGTAGTCAAAAGGGAAACAGCCCAGACCGCCAGCTAAGGTCCCAAAGTGTGTATTAAGTGGAAAAGGATGTGGAGTTGCTTAGACAACTAGGATGTTGGCTTAGAAGCAGCCACCATTTAAAGAGTGCGTAATAGCTCACTAGTCGAGTGACTCTGCGCCGAAAATGTACCGGGGCTAAATACACCACCGAAGCTGCGGATTGATACCAATGGTATCAGTGGTAGGGGAGCGTTCTAAGGACAGTGAAGTCAGACCGGAAGGACTGGTGGAGTGCTTAGAAGTGAGAATGCCGGTATGAGTAGCGAAAGACGGGTGAGAATCCCGTCCACCGAATGCCTAAGGTTTCCTGAGGAAGGCTCGTCCGCTCAGGGTTAGTCAGGACCTAAGCCGAGGCCGACAGGCGTAGGCGATGGACAACAGGTTGATATTCCTGTACCACCTCTTTATCGTTTGAGCAATGGAGGGACGCAGAAGGATAGAAGAAGCGTGCGATTGGTTGTGCACGTCCAAGCAGTTAGGCTGATAAGTAGGCAAATCCGCTTATCGTAAAGGCTGAGCTGTGATGGGGAAGCTCCTTATGGAGCGAAGTCTTTGATTCCCCGCTGCCAAGAAAAGCTTCTAGCGAGATAAAAGGTGCCTGTACCGCAAACCGACACAGGTAGGCGAGGAGAGAATCCTAAGGTGTGCGAGAGAACTCTGGTTAAGGAACTCGGCAAAATGACCCCGTAACTTCGGGAGAAGGGGTGCTTTCTTAACGGAAAGCCGCAGTGAATAGGCCCAAGCGACTGTTTAGCAAAAACACAGCTCTCTGCGAAGCCGTAAGGCGAAGTATAGGGGGTGACACCTGCCCGGTGCTGGAAGGTTAAGGAGAGGGGTTAGCGTAAGCGAAGCTCTGAACTGAAGCCCCAGTAAACGGCGGCCGTAACTATAACGGTCCTAAGGTAGCGAAATTCCTTGTCGGGTAAGTTCCGACCCGCACGAAAGGTGTAACGATTTGGGCACTGTCTCAACCAGAGACTCGGTGAAATTATAGTACCTGTGAAGATGCAGGTTACCCGCGACAGGACGGAAAGACCCCGTGGAGCTTTACTGTAGCCTGATATTGAATTTTGGTACAGTTTGTACAGGATAGGCGGGAGCCATTGAAACCGGAGCGCTAGCTTCGGTGGAGGCGCTGGTGGGATACCGCCCTGACTGTATTGAAATTCTAACCTACGGGTCTTATCGACCCGGGAGACAGTGTCAGGTGGGCAGTTTGACTGGGGCGGTCGCCTCCTAAAGTGTAACGGAGGCGCCCAAAGGTTCCCTCAGAATGGTTGGAAATCATTCGTAGAGTGCAAAGGCATAAGGGAGCTTGACTGCGAGACCTACAAGTCGAGCAGGGACGAAAGTCGGGCTTAGTGATCCGGTGGTTCCGCATGGAAGGGCCATCGCTCAACGGATAAAAGCTACCCCGGGGATAACAGGCTTATCTCCCCCAAGAGTCCACATCGACGGGGAGGTTTGGCACCTCGATGTCGGCTCATCGCATCCTGGGGCTGTAGTCGGTCCCAAGGGTTGGGCTGTTCGCCCATTAAAGCGGTACGCGAGCTGGGTTCAGAACGTCGTGAGACAGTTCGGTCCCTATCCGTCGTGGGCGTAGGAAATTTGAGAGGAGCTGTCCTTAGTACGAGAGGACCGGGATGGACGCACCGCTGGTGTACCAGTTGTTCTGCCAAGGGCATAGCTGGGTAGCTATGTGCGGAAGGGATAAGTGCTGAAAGCATCTAAGCATGAAGCCCCCCTCAAGATGAGATTTCCCATAGCGTAAGCTAGTAAGATCCCTGAAAGATGATCAGGTTGATAGGTTCGAGGTGGAAGCATGGTGACATGTGGAGCTGACGAATACTAATAGATCGAGGACTTAACCATATAATATGTAGCAAATGTTATCTAGTTTTGAAGGAATATGCCTTCATAGTTTGGTGATGATGGCAGAGAGGTCACACCCGTTCCCATACCGAACACGGAAGTTAAGCTCTCTAGCGCCGATGGTAGTTGGGACCTTGTCCCTGTGAGAGTAGGACGTCGCCAAGC
>NZ_JBQXYO010000001.1:4600000-5420941 GCF_052656585.1 Bacillus sp. KNSH39 | reverse complement strand
CAAGATTCTTCTGTTTTTTAATCATTTTTACATATATAATTCATTTTCAAAAACTCAAAACAACTACCATTTGTTTTCTGTATAAACGTTCCAACTACTTCAAATCCTGCCCTTTTATACACTTTAATCGCTCTCTCATTAAATATAGCTACTGATAGTGTTATATACTTGCATCCATATTTTTCTTTACTAAAAGCTAGTATAGCGTTTAAGAACTGTAAACCAAATCCGTTCCCAGTTATATTAGGTCTCATTCCAAGACCAATATCAACCGTTCCGTCATTTATTTTACAAACAGTAAAATAACCAATGAGAGTGCCATTTTCCTTCACAGAAAATGTATGATTTCCTCTACTTTCATCATGTAAAAATTCAGCTAAATCTTCTTCATCTGCCTCTATATCGTAAAAGGAATATTTCCCTTCATAATGCCAGTTGTATGCAATTTCTTCTGCTTCTTCTTGCGTCATTACTGTATATGTATAGTCCATTCTCCCATCCCCCTTTAAAAAAGAGCTGCAATTAAGCAGCTCTTTTTTTACAACTCATAAATCTCTTTATATTTCGCTTCTAAATAATCGGCTAAGTAGTTTGCATTTAAGCCTTCACCTGTTACATCTTCTAAAATTTCAAGCGGCTTTTTCGTTTTACCATATTGGTGAATATGTTCTGTTAACCATTCACGAATCGGTGTTACGTTTCCTTCTTCTAATAATGCATCAAAGTTCGGAATGTCTTTTAACATTCTTTGCTTAAATTGCGCTGCATACATGTAACCAAGCGCATAAGATGGGAAGTATCCAAATGAGCCACCAGCCCAGTGAACATCTTGCAATACACCTTGTGCATCATTTTCCGGACGAATTCCTAAATATGCTTCCATCTTATCATTCCAAGCTGCTGGTAAGTCCTTCACTTGTAATGTACCATCAAATAATTCTTTCTCTAATTCATAACGCACCATAACATGAAGCGGGTATGTAAGCTCATCTGCTTCTATACGAATGAATGACGGCTTCGATTCGTTAATTGCATCATAAAATTCATCGACTGACATATCATCAAATTGACCATTGCTATACTCTTTTAATAAATCATAATTTTTCTTCCAGAATGATTTATTACGGCCGATAAAGTTCTCAAAGAATAATGATTGTGATTCGTGAATACCCATAGATGTACCACTGCAAAGTGGTGTACCTTCAAATTGTTCTGCAATATTTTGTTCATATACTGCATGACCACATTCATGAATCGTTCCAAAAACAGCCATACGAAAATCTTTTTCATCATAGCGTGTCGTAATACGAACATCCCCTCTATTTAATGTAATTTCGAAAGGATGCACTGTTTCATCAAGACGACCTGCTTCAAAGTCATAATCCAATTGCTTTAATAGTTCTAATGTAAAGTTCTTTTGTTTTTCTTTTGAAAATTGTTCCGATAAAGCACTTGTTTTTAATCCTTTTTTAGACTCAGAGATTTCTTTTACAAGCGGCACGATACGCTCACGAAGTTGACCAAATACGTGATCTAAAACTTCTACTGTAATACCTGGCTCATACATGTCTAATAATGTATTATATTTATATGTTTCATAACCCCAATATGTAATAAATTTCTTTTTAAATTCAACAATTTTTTCTAAGTATGGGCGGAACATTTCGAAATCAGATTTTTCACGAGCTTCTTCCCACACATTCTCTGCTTTCGCTTCTAATTTCACATAAGCCTCATATTCAGCTTGTGGAATTTTTTTATTTCTATCATATTCTTTCCGACACTCTTCAACCATTTTCTTCGTTGTTTCAGAAAGTTTATCTTCACGTATTAAAGCTTCAAGCTCTGTTAAATAGTTTCCCATCTCATCTGAAGTCGACATAGCAAACACTTCTGACGAAAGCATACCAATTACTTCTGAACGCTGATCTACACCTTTTTTGGGTGCACCTGTTCTTAAATCCCAAAACATTAAACTTAATGCTTCTCCGTAATTTTGTATCTTCTTCACGTATGTTAAAAATTGTTTTTCTACTTCATATGTAGCAACTGTCATCGTATAAAAGCCTCCTTTTTCTACCTCAAATTTAATTCGACACAGAAACATAAATTCCTTTTATAATAGAAAAAAAGCTTGGCAAGCGCCAAGCTTTCTCCTTATAATTCTTTACCTTCTACTGGCAGTACATTTTTCACAGCTGCAACTACTTTCTCATCTTCTGAATCAGACAAGAAAATTGATATAGCACCTTTATCTTCACTTGTACGAATTAAACGCCCAATTCCTTGACGAAGTCGTAAAATCATATATGGTACATCTACATCCCAGAATGGATCATTTACGTGCTTACGTTTCGCTTCAAACACAGGATCGTTTGGAGGGAATGGTAAAGACCAAATAATAACGTGCGATAATGATGAACCAGGAATATCTAAACCTTCCCATAAATGAACCGCACAAAGTACAGTCTCTTCTTCATTTTGGAAACGAGAAACGAGCTGGCTAATTTCCTGATCTCCTTCATATAAGAACGGAACCGACATTTGCTCTTTACTTACATACTCTTTGAACGCTGCAAGCTCTTGCGTTGTACGGAATAATACAAGCGTACGTCCATTTGTTTTTTGTATATTTTCAAGTGTATATTGACACTTTCTTTCCCATTCATTTTCTTTCGTATGTGATAGTAAGTTTACTGTCATTTGCTCTTCGTAATCAAACGGTGAAGCAACTGAGAATGACAAGTAATCTTTTACCCCTAGGCTATTAGCTGTGAAAGCGAATGAATCGTTGTTCGATAATGTCGCAGAAGAGAAAATATACGGTATTTTCTTCGAGAATACTTTCTCTTGTAACACTTCTTCAACTGCACGCGGCATAATAACTAACGTGAAGGCACCATCACCTTCTTCACCCCAAGTAATTACATTTTTCTCGTGCATGAACAGACGAAGTGAATGTTCTAATACATCTAAATGCTCATCAACAATATTTAAATCATACGTGTTTACTGTATGCATTTCACTTTCGAATACTAATGCATCTCCAACTTCACCGATTTTTGCATAAAGTCGTTTCGCTTCAGCTGTTACTTTTTCTGTCACAGTAATTTCTAGACGATCAGAACCGGCAATTTCCTTTTTATTCTCTTGTAACACATCAAAGAATCGTTCAGTTTGCCAAATTGTTTCTTCTACTAAATGTGCAAACTCCTCACGAATATCGTTTTGTAGCAATCTCGTTAATAGTTGCTCCATCATCGTTTGCTTTAAACGGTATGTTAAAGCTTTTTGAGCTGCATATTCTACAAGATGTCCTTCATCGAATACAACGCAGCTACTTTCTGGTAATAATGGAATTTGCCCTTCACGCTTACGAGCATCGTACGTCCAAATATGATCCATATAGAAATCTTGAGAACAAATAATTAAATCTGCTGCTTTACGATAATGTTCACGAGAAAGAGTTTGTCCACAACGATGACGAGAATCACAAGTAAAGCAATCTTGGAAGTAATCCCAATTTACTTTTGACCATTCTTCGTCATTTAAAAGTGGAAATTCTTTTCTGTCACCATAGTGAGTAAAGTTTTGCATCGTACCATGATCGAATACAAACTGTGGTAACTCGTAATATACGTCTTCAATTACTTCTGGAGCTCGTCCACTCATAACATCTTCAAGTTTACGTAAGCATAAATAATTATCCATTGATTTTGCAAGCCTTACATCAACAGATAGCCCTAATGCTTCAGATAACTTAGCGATGTCCCCTTCTTCTTTCACAAGCTGCTCAATTAACGTTTCATCTGCACAAGCAATAATAGCTGGTTTCCCAGTATAACGCGCGTAACAAATTGCATATAGAAGATATACAATTGTTTTCCCTGTTCCTACACCAGCTTCTGCGAACATAACTTTCTTTTCTTGGAAAGCGCGTTCTAACTGAAACGCCATAAAAATTTGTTCATCACGCTCTTCAAAGCCTTTTTCCGGAAGGATGTCGTAAAACACATCTCCAATCCACTCATTCAACTTATCATAAAAATTATCTTGTTTTCCTACTTCAAATGGTAATCTCTTCTCAGTAAACATCCTTAGCCTCCAACCAAAAAGTTTTTCTATAAAAAGATAATAGCAACTGCTACGCATATGTGTGCAGCCACTTTCCCCTGTTGCAATACATAGAAATTCACGAAAAAAAATTTTCCTTTCGAAAAAGGAAAATTTTCTTCTATATTAATGACTTTAAATACCGTTTATCAATCGCTGTTTCATGTGAAAGAGCTGACAAATATTCTTCTTGTGCTTTTTGTATTTCATCTACAATCGCACCTTGACTATCCACTTCTTTTCCGAGCTCATCATACGTACGGTGAATAGCTTTTTGAATCATTGATAATTGAAAATTATCCATATGACTTCCTCCTTTACGCATTACATAATAGCCAGTATATGCGCGCTAGAGGAGTTTTATACTATGAATTACGAGGTGGACGTTTTCCGAAGTATTGGTAGTAATCTGTACGGATAAATCCGTTAAACAGCTTACGCTTCTTCGACGCATCTTTTCCGTAACACTTCTCAAATGCTTCGTAGCTTGTTAATACATACGCTGACCATGTATCTAATGGGCGGAATACTTGTCCCATTTCTTTATACAGTTGTTCAACGAGTGCTTTTTCACTTAAACGTTCTCCGTATGGAGGATTCGTTACAACGTAGCCATAATCCTCTTTTGTTGTGAAATCTTTTACTTGCATTTGTTTAAATGTAATTAAATCGCCTAAGCCTACTTCTTCTGCGTTATCTTGAGCAACTCGAATCATACGATGATCAATATCTGATCCAATGATTTGTAATCGTTGATCATAGTTCGCTAAATCTTCAGCTTCTTGACGAGCTTCACGCCAGTTTTGTTTCCCTACCCAGCCCCACTCGTCAGATGCGAAACCACGGTTAAATCCTGGTGCAATGTTTTGTCCAATTAATGCTGCTTCAATCGGAATTGTACCTGATCCACAGAATGGATCAACAAATGGACGATCTGGCTTCCAGTTTGTTAATTTAATTAAAGACGCAGCTAATGTTTCTTTTAACGGAGCTTCCCCTTGATCCATACGGTATCCACGTTTATGAAGCCCAACACCGCTCGCATCAATTGTTAATGTTGCAATATCCTTGAGCATTGCAATCTCGATACGGAATAACGGACCATCTTCTTCAAACCAAGTTGTACGTTTATATGTTGTTTTTAATTTTTCAACGACAGCTTTTTTAACGATACGTTGGCAATCCGAAACACTGAATAATTCAGATTTTAAAGATTTACCGATAACAGGGAATTCACCATTCTCTGGAATATAATCTCCCCAGTTTAATGCTTTTGTTTTTTCAAATAGCTCATCAAATGTCGTTGCTTTAAATTCGCCAACTTTAATTTTTACACGGTCCGCAGTACGTAACCATAAGTTCGTACGACAAATCGCCTTTTCATCTGCTTCAAATGTTACTTTGCTGTTTTCTACTTGACATTCATAACCAAGATCGCGAACTTCTCGGGCAACTAACGCTTCAATACCCATTGCCGCTGTTGCAATTAAAGTAACTTTTCCCATTTGCATTCACCTCTTATGTATATTCAAACAATAATTAATAGCAATTGGTCCTATTAATTATTACATTTTACGAAAAATTTTCTCATTAACCATTTTAACTCATACTTTATAACTTCATACAAATAAAAAGCCCTCCTCTAACAAAGGAGAGCTGAGTTATTTCATAGTTGGTTCATAACGTTCTGTAAGCCATGTTCTGTTCCTTTGTACTACAAACGGCCCACGCCTCGTACTCCGGTGGCAATCATCTATCTACAGGTTATAAAACCTGTCCTTTCCCGTCGTTCATTTCCTTGGAAAAGATTCCCCTACCATTATTTGGGTTTCTCGCTCGTGGGGTTTACCTCGTTCCACTCCTATCATTTCTTCAAGGACTTCGTCACTGTGGCACTTTAAAGGTAGTCAAACCATATCCGAAAGGACTTAGGTTTTTTCCCTGCCGTTAAACCAGCCTTACAGCCAGAATACCCTAGCTTATGAATTGGCTAGGCACGAACACTACAGCCATCTCAGGCCGTGCGAGCATGGACTTTCCTCTACAACGTTGGCGTTGCAGCGATTACCCAAACGTTATGACATCCATTAGTATAGTGGAAACAAAAAGATTTTGCAACGTTTTTTTCTATGTAAAATGCTTAAACCTTTTCCCACCTTACATCATTCGTATAACTTACTTCCAAATACAGCTTTTTCTAAGTTAGATAAGCGTTTTAAAATATCCGTATTCGTGTTGTTATAAACCGGTTGTGCAACTGGTGTTTGTACAGGTTGTTGTGGAACTTGCGTTACTGCTAGTTTTTGTTCCTCTAATTCACGCTTTAAACGAGCATTTTGTTGCTTTAATTGCTCAAACTCTTTGTGGAAAGCTTCATAGTCTTTAATGATCATATCAAGAAACTTGTCTACTTCTTCTTGCTGATAACCTCTCATACCTGTTTTAAATTCTTTTTCTAAAATATCTTTCGCTGTTAATTTAATTTTATCCGAAATCATTTTCTTCACCTCAAATTTTTACCAAAACTTTCATTAACTAAATTTTTTCAGAAACAATGCTTTTTGTCAATCATATATACGAGTACTATATTACATATTACTCTGCATTATTCCACTGTTCCTCTTCTATTATATCTTGTAAATCAGAAAAAAGAATGAAATAACTGTGATAATTTTCTATTTCTCCTTTTTTCTTTGCTGATTCTACAATATATTTGGGACTTCCTGTTTTTTCTTCATCGTATACCGCTAAAAGCGCATCACTTTTTTCAATAAAAAATTGATTTTTTAATTTAAATTGCTCTGGGCTTTCATACTTCCGTTTCGTGATACTATCAACATGGTCTGCTTGAGAAAGAATAAATTCGTAATATTCACGATTATCTTCTTTCCAATTTTCTTCTTGTTCTAAAAACGGAGTGAATACCGCTAATTTTAAATCAGGATATTCTACTTGCATTTCAAAAACAACTTCAGCAGCCCATAATTCTACACCTAATTGGCCGCTTATTATAACCCATTCTAAACCATCTTCTACAAAAGTGATTAATTTACGGTGTAATGCTTTCTTTATACACTCCACTCCTGGATGATCATTTTTAAATATTCCAAGTTCAAATGGCTTATATCCTGTTACTGCAATAACTTTCATATCAACACTCCAATTACAAAAAAAGAACTAGCATTTCGCTAGTTCTAACATATCATTTACTTTTTAAATATTCCACCAACGTTTGGTCCGATATTTGGACCTACTGGTGATACATTGTTTGGTAAAAACGGTGATACATTTGGTCCTGGTCCAAACGGTGATACATTCGGTCCTGGCCCAAATGGAGATATTTGATGACCGTGGTGATGATGATGATGACCATGGCCACACGGTCCACATCCGCCACCGAATCCTGGGTCGATTGGGTCCACAACATTTACATTTGAATTTGTTTGCGGGAAGAAGTTTTGGTTTTTAATTTGTTGATGATGTACATGTGTTGTATGTGTTGGGAAAATGTGTGGCACCACCGTTGTTGAAAAAGAGTGTGTTACGCATTGTTTCGTCGGATGAATGACAGGAGCAGTCGTACAAATAGGTCCTGTAGGCTTATGCCCTCCAAAGCAAGGATGACAATGATGCATAGTTTTTTCTCTCCTCTCTCGTTAAAAAAATCTGATTACACTTTACAGTATGAGAAAAGAGAGAAAGCCGTTTGTTATATATACCCATTTATTACAAGGAAATTTGTCTAGTCCTTTATTTCATTTACATTGTTTTTATAGACAATCCTTCAACATCACTTACCAAAAAAGCCTCCAACTTGCTTTACAATACCTGTCACTTGATTCATCGCATTCATCATTTGTCCAGCTGTATTCATCATTTTATTTACATCATAGTTACCATCTGATGTTTTAAATTGAGAAACAAAACTAGAAAACTGACTTGGCTGTTGTTGCTTTTGCTTACCCTGCGTCGGGTACGGTTGTTTTGGTGGATAAAACATCGCTTGTTGATTAGCATACGGAGATGGTGGTGGCATATAATATTGCGAATTCATATAAGGCTGCTGCTGTGGTTGATTCATGTATGGTTGCTGAGCTTGTGATTGTTGAGCTTGATTCACATAAGGTTGCTGCTGTTGTGGTTGTTGAGCTTGATTCACATAAGGTTGCTGCTGTTGTGGTTGTTGAGCTTGATTCATAAAGGACACTTCAAACGGTTGATAATAATTTTGATTTCCATAATAAGGCTCGAAAGGATACATATTATACCGTAAATATGTATCCGTATTATATTGGTACATATTTTGCTGTGCATATGGATTCGTTTGCTGATATAAGTTAGGTTGTTGAAACATGCATTCTCTCCTCCTTCACATAAGTTTCTACATATATAATATGTACCTATAAAATAATATGTGTGATGGAGTATCTGTCTATTTTTGTCGGAAGTTTAAATTTTTAAAAAATTAAAAAAGAAAACCCTTCCATGCTATGATAATGAAGAAGAAGATTCTCATGGGGGAGGAATCAACATGGTATTAGGGGATTTAAAACAAGCGTTTTCTCAAAAAAAGGGGTATTGCACAGAGAATGCAAATGAATTATTAGACTTTGCGAGACATTGGTATCTCGAAGGAAAAATATGCATATCAGATTATCGAACATTAATAAAAGAATTAGAAATAAACGGCGCAACAAAACCTACAACAATGACAGAAGCATAAAAATAACAAGAGGGCTCTCCCTCTTGTTATTTACATTGCTCAACTATATTTTGCAAAGTATACGAAATGGCTTGGTGTGTTTCAAAGAATCGTTTACCTTTACCTTTATTTACAAAGCATTGCAACACATTCGTTTGTAAATTATCATATACTTGATCAATTTGCTGTACATGTATATATTTTGGCTTTTCTTCTTTAATCCACTTATAAGCTAATTCTTTCCACTTCTTTAATTCCTCATCTACCATATCTACAAACGGTTTCATATCCTTATAAAAGTCGTATTCGGTTAGTTCTCTCTTTTTTACATTCGCTTCATTATTATACTGCATGAGTTTTTCTGAAGACTGTATTAATGCTTCATTCTTCATTTCTTTCCCACCTTATTATGCACTCACTACGACGTTTTGAAATGTCTTTACCCAATTCCCTTTCTCTTCGTGATGCACTAATTTATTTTCCATATGTTCAATATGCATTTCTGTTATTTCTATCTTATTGCATATTTTTTCACTCGCATCCTTTAATGCATGATTCATTCTAATCCCTATATTCATTTCCAGCAAATCGAGAGAACTTAACATTTGATCCATTTTTTTCATTACATCTTCCTTCTGAACCATCGCCATATACAAAACGCCTCCTTCTTTGCTTTTCCTTTGTCATGTAATTTCGCCGAATGATTCACCACTCCTGCCCACATGACAAAACTAGTTGTTATTCGTCAAAGAAATCATTTCGTATGTCATTTATAGAAATGGTAACAATACAAAAAGGAGGTGTATTACAATGGCAAAGAACAAAAATGAAAAAAAGAAAAACCAAAACAAACAACAAAATAAACCCGAGACTGGCAATCCAAAGCTAGATGGTCCAAACTTCCCTGCTACATAAAGCGAGACTTTATTACGAACAGTTAAATTTCAAGTCACCCTTAATCTCCTACTAGCATTACGTTTTGAGATTAAAGTTGTAGCACACATAGCAGGATTGTTTCAAATTAAGAAGTCCCGTCTTCAAAATGGAAGACGGGACTTCTTTTTTATTATATCATGAACTCATCCATCCTTTTAGCAAAACGATTTGCGATAGATAGCCTATAGATTTGTTCTCTCTTTCTTCTATACCATTCTGTTATATTAACTTCCCCTTTAGGTTCTTCAGGTACAAATAGCACATTCATTTTCATATTTGCACAAAACCAATCTCTCATTTTTATTTCTTCATGTAAAATAACAGGATAAATTTCTCTAAGTGTTGGCGTATAAGACTTTCGAGTTTCCTTTGCGTAAACTTCATAATCTTCTCTAGACCCAGTATGTGTAGTTTGCAATGCAAACTTATAAAACGAACCATTATAAATTGGATGAAACAATAACCATGCTAATTTTTTTCCTAGTTCTATGCGCTGTTGTAACGTTTCAAATTGATAAACCGAAAATCCATACATTCTCCCTTCAATTGTTGGGAAGATAACTGCACTAATATGAAGTCTTTCTTGTACTTTAAAAAGCGCAGTATGGAATACATGTTTTTTAAAATATGTGTTCTCAATGACTGGTTTTTGAATTTTATTTTGTTCATTTATAATAAGCGCTGTCATAAGCCTATTCATATCTCTTCTTTTCCAGAAAAGTAACCATTCTTTTTCCATAAAAATTGATACGTTGAAATATTGCAACAAATGAAAGAGAGGTGCACGTCTCTTCTTACTTTCCTCATACAATAATAGCTGAGGAAATGCATCTAAAAAAATAATCCAATTAGCCTGTTCGTACAGAATAAATAAATGTTTTTTTACCGTTCTAGGTAAAACAGTAGCATAATATCTCCCTTCTAAATCAGTCATATTCCAGCCCGCATTTCTCGAAACCATACTCGCTAAAAAGGCCCACCTGATTTCACTATTTCTTAAATAATATTCTTGATAAGATTGTGTCCGAGAAATATTGTCCACATTAGCTATTTCTGTTTTCTTTTTAATATTGTGAATGATTGCTTTTTCTTCCTCTGTACAAAAATTTTTTTCTCGATTTTGTTTCATTTTCATATAATCATTCCATGTAAACATAAATAAGTCATCATACCTTTCATCAAAAAGGTCACATCTTTTTTCATTTTTTGATATAATCACCTTTGTAAGTAATTCTTAGCAAGTTGGGGGTGGACACACTATGACCATTCGTTACCCAAATGGAAAAAGGTATAATCAAGCTTCACAACCTCAAAAAACACCTATAAAAACACATACTTATAGTAATAGAGGTATGTCCCTTGAAGAGGAATTGAATGAAACAAATCAATATTACTTAACCCATAATATTGCATGTGTACATAAAAAGCCTACACCTCTTCAAATTGTAAAAGTAGATTACCCCGCTCGAAGTGCTGCAGTGGTAAAAGAAGCGTATTTTAAACAACCTTCTACAACAGATTACAACGGTGTATACAAAGGGAAATACATCGATTTTGAAGCAAAGGAAACAAAAAATAAAACTAGTTTCCCACTTCAAAACTTCCACCTTCATCAAATTGAACATATGAAGCAAGTGGTTGCTCATAATGGAATTGCATTTGTTATTATTAAATTTACACTTTTTGATGAATTTTATTTACTAGATGCAAAACATATTATTGCATTTTGGAATCGTCAAAATACTGGTGGACGCAAGTCGATTACGAAAGAAGAAATAGAAGAGCATGGATCCTTATTATCATGCGGTTATCACCCTCGGATTGACTATATCCGTGTACTAGACATGGTTTATTTTTCGTGATAGAGTCATCACTAAGGCTCTTTTTTCGACTTTTGGGGGAGAGAATGAAAGGTAGGAGAAAGTATAATGTCAGATAATTATCGTTCTCGTACAGAACGAAATCATGTGAAAAATCAAGAGAAAAAAACACATAAAGAAGAAAAACCAAAGAAAAAAGGCTCCTTTTTCAAGAAATTTCTTATAGGTTGTCTACTTCTTGGTATCGTTGGTCTTGTAGCCGGCGTTTCCGCTTTCTTTGTTATGGTAAAGGATGCTCCAAAATTAGACAAAGCCAAACTTGTTAATCCTTTATCAACAAAGTTTCTTGATAAAAACGGGAATTTCTTCTATGAATACGGTGCTGAAAAACGAACACACGTTACTTATGATCAAATTCCAAAAGTAGTTGAAAATGCATTCCTTGCAACTGAGGATTCGCGTTTCTATGATCATAATGGAATTGATTTTAAACGAACTACAAAAGCAGTTATGGAAAATGTCACTGGTGGTTTCGGTTCCCAAGGTGGTAGTACGATTACACAGCAAGTCGTTAAAAACTACTTTCTAACGATGGACAAAACTGCTAAAAGAAAAGTACAAGAATGGTACTTATCTTACAAATTAGAGCAACAATACTCTAAACATGAGATTTTAGAAATGTACTTAAATAAGATTAATTTAGGTAACCGTTCATACGGTATTGCGACAGCAGCGCAAAAATATTATGGTAAAGATTTAAAAGACTTGCAATTACATGAAGCTGCTATGCTCGCTGGTTTACCCCAAGGTCCAAACATTTATGATCCAACAAAAAAGGAAAATGTTGAACGAGCAACAAATCGTCGTAATGTCGTATTATCATTAATGAATCGACATGGTTATATAACAAAAGAAGAAATGAATAACGCCGTTAAGATCCCAGTAACTGAGGGCCTTCAACCGTCTTCAGAAGTAACTGAGATGAAGTATCAAGCATTTTTAGATGCGGTTGTAAAAGAAGTTGAAAAAGAATATCCTGATGTAAATATCGGTTCAGATGGTTTAACGATTCATACAACACTTGATCAAGATGCTCAAGATTACGCTGAAAAAATTATGGATGGTAATCTTATTAAGTATCCAAACGATCAATTCCAAGGATCATTCGTATTTATGGATACACAATCTGGAGAAGTTCGAGCAATTGGTGCTGGACGTAAAGAAAATAAGTCCACTTTCAAAGGTCATAATATGGCAACTGATTTAAAACGCCAAGTTGGTTCAACAATGAAACCAATTTTCGACTACGGTCCAGCGATTGAGAATCTTCAATGGTCTACTTACCATCAATTAAATGACTCTGAATATACTTATTCGGATGGCACAAAGATTAAAAATGCTACAGGGAGTTTTAAAGGTGACGTTTCACTTCGTGAAGCATTGAAGAAGTCATTAAATATCCCGGCTTTAAAGACAGCTCAAACAGTTGGACTTAATAAATCAAAAGAGTTTGCTGAAGGTTTAGGCATGACATTTGAAAATGGAGTACATGAATCTACTGCAATTGGTAGTAACGATAGTTCTCCATTAGCAGTAGCAGGTGCATATGCAACCTTCGGTAATAGTGGTAACTATAATAAACCACACTTCGTAAAAGAAGTAACCTTCCCGGACGGGAAAAAGAAAAGCTTTAAACCGAAAGAACAACGCGCTATGCAAGACTATACAGCTTACATGGTAACTGACGTTCTTCGTGACGTAGTAAAACCTGGTTCTGGTGGTACAGGACCAACAGCATATGTTTCAGGTGTTGACGTAGCGGGTAAAACTGGAACGCAAAACTTTGATGCAAAAGATTTAAAGAAATACGGCATTCCAGCTGATGCAAACAGGGATAGCTGGTTCGCTGGATATACACCACAATATACGATGGCTGTATGGACTGGTTACGTAAAGAATGGTCCAGAAAACTACATTAGTGATCGTTATACTAAAATTGCACAGCAAATGTTCCAAGTAATGATGAGCAAATTCGCTACAGATAAATCACGCTTTGAACGTCCTTCTTCTGTACAAGAAATAAACGGAGAGTTATACGTAAAAGGTGCGAAAAAAGATGCAATTAAACAAATTAAAGTAGATGCCCCTAGTGGTCTGAATGTCACTTTTGATGGCGCTAGCACAGTTACACTAAACTGGTCTGGACCAGCAGAAGTTGATGCATATGCAGCCAGCTATAAAGCAACTGACGGTTCAAGTGGTAGCCTATCAATAAGTGGTACGACAGCTACTCTTGGTGGTATTAAACCAGGTGTTACTTACAGCTTCTCTGTAGTAGCGAAAAAAGGTACTGGCACAAGCCCAGCAGTTGGTGCATCCTTCACTGCGCCTGGCGGAACTCCAGATGCAAAAAAAGCTGAAGAAGAGGCTAAGAAAAAGGCCGATGAAGAAGCTAAGAAAAAAGCTGATGAGGAAGCCCAGAAAAAGGCTAATGAAGATAAAGTAAAACAAGACGAAGCTAAGAAAAAGGCTGAAGAAGAGGCTAAGAAACAACAAGAACAACAGCAAGAACAACAACGTAAACAGCAAGAAGAAGCTCAAAAGAAAGCTGATGAGGAAGCTAGAAGGAAAGCTGAAGAAGAAGCTAAGAAAAAAGCTGAAGAAGAAGCTAAGAAGAAAGCTGAAGAAGAGGCCAAGAAAAAAGCTGAAGAAGAGGCTAAGAAACAACAAGAACAGCAACACCAAAATACCGGAGGAGATACACCTCACGCAGACGGTGCTGTTGTTACAACAGAGTCCTAATATACAAAAAAAGAAGTCCGTTTCTCTTAACGAGAAGCGGACTTCTTTTTTGTTATCATTTTCTTTACATACAGCTTTTCTATTTCGATATACAACTGCGCTAATTGAATATAAGAATGATAATTACTCGGTTTCTTTATAATGAATGAATATCTTTCCATAAAATTAACAGGTTGCACTTTTAATTTATTCGTATTTATTTGCATTTCATTCAAACTATGAACAGGTTGTTCATTTAGCCAATAGACAACCGATAACAAGTGAGCTGCAAAAAGAATCATTGGTCCCTCAGCCTCTTGCTTATTTCTATTTCGAAACAGTATAGCAATGTCTTCATGCTTATTTTTCCATACATTCAACATCGCTGGAATGCTGTTTTCAATTTCCTTCCACGGCTCATACTGTCTTTCAATATCAAATATAAAGTAAGTATTTTGTATTATCTCTTCAAAAGAATTGTCTGTATGATACTTAATTAAATTTACACTTTCTTTAAAAAATGGTAAACAGTGAAATTCTTTCGGTATTTCTATAACTCGCTCCATCCTTTATTTCACCTTCATTCGCTTCTTTCCTTCACGACATACTTCTAACAGTCTGCACTCCTCACATTGCGGTCGTTGTGCTTTACAGTGATAACGTCCAAAGAAAATCATACGATGATGTGTAACTCCCCACTCATCCATCGGTACTTTCTTCATTAATGTTTTTTCTACTTCTAACACCGAATCTTTCCATCTACAAATCGCTAACCGTTTACTCACTCTTTCTACATGCGTATCAACAGCAATTGCCGGGATGCCATACGCTACCGAAACAACTACATTTGCTGTTTTTCTCCCTACTCCTGGTAATTTCGTCAACTCGTCACGGTCTTCTGGAACTTTTCCATTGTAATCATCCAGCAACATCTGACACAATTTTTGAATGTTTTTTGCTTTATTTCTATACAACCCAATAGAACGTATATCTTGTTGTAACTCTTCCAAAGATACACTTAAATAATCTTCTGGTGTTTTATATTTTTGAAATAAATTTTTCGTCACTTTATTTACAAGTGCATCTGTACATTGTGCAGATAGTGCCACCGCGATTACTAATTCAAAAGGATTCTCATGAATTAATTCACAATGTGCTTCTGGATACATATCCGCCATTGTGTCTAAACAATAGCGAATTTGCGTTTTATTTAACATATACTTCCTCCTATATTACTGCTCCAACCAATTATAAAAAGGCACTTTTCCAGTAAATTTCGTCTCTTGTTTTGTCATTTGTTGTGCTCTTTGTTGATTCGCTCTAAATTTTTGACCTTGATTTTGAGCCTGATCTACCGTTTTAATTCCATTCTTTTTCCACTCAAATAAAATACGATCAATATATCGGAAATTTAGTTTTCCACTCATTACAGCTTCTCTAAGAGCCGCTTGAATTAAATTTGGATGATGTTGATCTTGGTCCTCCCACATTCCTAACGTTTCACATTCGAACGGCGAAAGTGGTCTTCCAAATTCTTTTTCAAATACTGTATATAAATTTACTTGCAGCTGTTTTTTTTCTTTTTGCTCTTCCTCTATTGATTCATCCATTAAGAAATGTAATATTTTTTCCCATAACGGTTGTAAAGAATAACTTTCGCACATCATCGCTTCTGATCTTTGTCCACCTTCTAGCGATAAAAACCCTTTTTGAATCAATGCTTGAATTACTTCCATACATTTCATTTCCGTTATCGTCATCCGTTCAGAAATCTCTGATGGAGTCGGAAACGAATTACCTGATTCTAAAAATGTGTGTACATGAAGTACGACCATAAATTCCGTCTCATTTAAACCTAATTTTTTATAATGCATCATAAGTAATTTTGGAATTGCAATGCTTCCCTGCTCAAACCACTGTAACATCATTTTCTTTTTCATCACCAAACACCTCGCTCTCTAGTATAACACACCTTTAGCTATTTCTTTTTGCCACAATTCGTCAAAAAAACCTCCCTATTAATGGGGAGGTTTTTTATATTACATGAATGAAATATAAAATTAAGCTTGCACTTTACTTTTCATAAATGTATGGATACGCTCTAATGCTTTCTCTACTTGTTCAAGAGATGTCGCATATGATAAGCGAACATTATTTGGAGCACCAAATCCTGTACCTGGTACAAGAGCCACTTTTTCCTCTTCTAATAGAGCTTTTGCCCAATCATCAACTGTTGCATATCCTGATAAAGCTACAGCTTCTTTTACGTTAGGGAATAAGTAAAATGCACCTTGCGGTTTAATGCAAGTAAAGCCAGGGATTTGAATTAATTTATCATAAATGATGTTTAATCTCTCTTCAAAGGCTTGACGCATTGTTTCCACAGGTTCTTGTGAGCCTGCATATGCCGCAATTGCGCCGTATTGAGCGATTGAAGTAGGGTTTGACGTACTATGACTCGCTAAGTTCGTCATCGCTTTAATAAGCTGCTTATTTCCTGCAGCATATCCAATACGCCATCCTGTCATAGAATGAGATTTAGATACACCATTAATAATAAGTGTTTGTTCTTTTAATGCATTAGAAAGCTGGGCAATTGAAGTATATTCTACGCCACCATAAATTAATTTTTCATAAATTTCATCAGAAACGATTAAAATATCATGTTCTAAACATACTTCTCCAAGCTGTTGTAATTCTTCTTTGCTATAAATCATTCCTGTTGGATTGCTCGGTGAATTAATAATAACTGCTTTCGTTTTCTCTGTAATTGCCTCACGCAGCTGCTTTGCTGTAATTTTGTACTCATTGTCTTCTAAACCTTCTACATAAACCGGCTTACCGCCAGCAAGCTTTACTTGCTCTGGATAGCTTACCCAGTAAGGAGTTGGGATGATAACTTCATCTCCCTCATCAAGTAATACTTGGAATAATGTATACAATGCATGCTTTGCACCATTACATACAATAATTTCAGATGGATCATACGCAATACCTTGATCGCGAGTAAATTTCTTCACAATTTCTTGTTTTAACGATTGTAATCCACCTGTTGGTGTATACTTCGTATGCCCTTCTAACATCGCTTTATGTGCAGCATCCATAATATGCTCTGGTGTATTAAAGTCAGGTTCCCCTGCCCCTAATGCAATTACATCATGACCCTCTGCTTTTAATGCTTGTGCCTTTGCTGTAATTTCTAAAGTTGAAGACGGTGTTAAAGCAGCTACTCGCTTTGCTAATTTCATTTGTAGTTCCCCCTACATCTATTTTTCAATGCTATATCGTCTTAAAAATTTTCCATCTTTAAATTCAAGATAGTAATAACTATAACGATTGTCATCATCAATATATGTAACTTCCCATAGTGGTACATCATTTTCAAAGCCTAATTTCACTTTCATAATCTCTTTCGGCTTACTTTTTGATTCCTTACTTTCATTGCCGACTTGCTCTATTGTTCTTTGTATAGCCTCTTTTTCAGAAATACCTTCGCTCTTTTTCCTTACTACAGTATCCCCTTTTTTCTCAGGCACCCAAACGATAAGTTGTTCTCCCTTTTCATCTGTACCTTGCACGACTATATATGCAGATTTTCCGTTGTAATAATCAACAGATTTCACCTTTGTAAGCTTTGCTTTTTCTTTAGCAATTTCTACAAATTTCGACTCTTTTGGAATTTTCTTTCCCATCGCTTTATTATAAACATACGCCCCATATATTCCGCTAGCAACGATAACAATAATGATTGCAAAGATCCACTTTTTCATTGTATCACTACGTTCTGTAAATCGTAAATACAGCTGTTTCTTTATCTTTTTCGTCTAATGCTAGTCCGAACATGAGGTCCTGCTCTTTTAACGTACGATTTAAACTATCAACAATTTTATACAAATCCGACGAATATTTAATACGCGTCGTTGATAGTACTTCGATTTTCTTCTCCATGAAAAAACTCCTCCGTTACACAAAAATTTCTAATTATAGAAGAACGCAATGCGGTTACAATAAGAGTACATTCTTTACAACCCCTGCTTCATCACCCATCTATTATAGCAGGACATGTACAGCAAAAAAAGGTTTCAAGTCGAAAACCAACACATTTTGTATACAAGAAGTAAGAAAAATAAAATTCCTCCTACCCACATTTTTTACGCCTGAAGTTTATAAGTACTTCAGGCGTATTTTTCTTCCATTTTTATTCATTTGGTGGTTCTTCTAATTGTACTAACAATTCTTCTAATGGCCCTTCATAAAGAGGTACGTTAGGAATCGATTGTAGAAATCGTTTTCCATAGGAAGAACTCGTCAAACGACGATCTAACACTACTACCGTTCCTGTATCTGTATTCGTTCGAATTAAGCGGCCGAATCCTTGTTTGAAACGTAATATTGCTTGTGGAAGCGCTAATTTAGCAAATACATCTTCACCTTGATTTTTTAGCCACTCACCCTTCGCTTCCATCATCGGCTGATGAGGAGGTGTAAATGGTAGACGGACTATAACAAGACAACTTAAGGCATCTCCTGGAATATCTATTCCTTCCCAGAAACTGCTCGTCCCTAATAAAATTGATTTGTCGAATTCTTGAAACTTTCGAATTAAGCGGCTTCGACTTCTATTATTCACACTTTGGGTCAGTAATAAATACCCCTCTAATTCATCATTATTTTTTAAATTCGCATACGCTTCTTTTAACATTTCATACGAAGTGAATAAAACGAGCATTCTGCCTTTTGTGGCTTTCGCTATCTTTGCAATATGTTCCGATACAGATTCAATATATCGCTCATTACTTACTTGCTTAATAAAAGGTACATCCGTTGACACCATTAATTTCATCTGTTCATCATAACGAAATGGCGACGGAACCTTTAAAGTATTTGGAGCGAAATCATGTAAACCAAGTTCCTCTTTTATATAATCAAACGTATCGTTAACTGTTAGTGTTGCGGATGTAAAAATAACACTCTTTTTTTCTGTTAAAAATTCATCAGCAAATCTTTCACCAATATGAACAGGCTGTGCATATAGAACTGTTGAATGAATCGTCCCTTTCGTTTCAGTCTCCATCCAAGTTACATACGAATTCTTTTCTAATACGAGTAACTGTAATGATTCTGCCATCTTTCTCAGCAACTCAATTAAATGCATAAATTCACCTGTTACAACATGCATCTCCCATTCTAACTTACTTTGCAATATATCCACTTGCTTCTCAAGAGCAGTTACTACCCTTCTTAATTCATATATAAAACGATTTGTTAATTCGACGATACTATCCCACAACTTACCTTTTTCTAGTTCTGCGTTATACCTATAGATGAGCGGCATATTATTCGTTCCTTGCTCTTGCTTTGTTTGTTTAAATATAAAAGTACGTAACATTTGGAAGAGTTCATCCGCATCAAACTTAAGTTCCTTCAAACTATAACTTATCATACGGAAAGTTGAACGAGATGCTTGCTCTGATTTTTTCATCATTTTATATACTTTGGAGAGTACATCTTCTGTTTCTAGTGTCCCAAGACGAGATATAACCAATTGAAAATACATACAAGAGAACTGTTCACCCAATGTTCTACTCGCGGCTTCTTCAATATGGTGAGCTTCATCAAAAATAATATGTTCGCATGAAGCAAACAACGGTTCTTCACTTGAAAAATCTTGAAATAATAACGCATGATTTGTAATAACGATATCTGCAAATAAAGCTTTATTCTTCGCTCGCTGGTAAAAACAACGACTAAACCAATTACTTTGCATACCGCCTGGACTATACGCATCGCTACAAATACGATTCCAAAGTAACTTTCCGCCCTCAGGAATATTTAATTCGTCTCGATCACCTGTTTCAGTTTGCAATAGCCAAACTAAAATCTTCGCCTTTGTAAGTGCCATATCATAATTTTTTTCTTCCTCTTGCAAAGCATACTCAAATTTATGTAAGCATAAATAATGCTTTCTTCCTTTTAGAAGAGCTACCTCAAATGAAAATGGCATTATTTTTTGTAATAACGGAATTTCTTTTTCTAATATTTGTTGTTGGAGTTGTACCGTTTGTGTACTTATAATGACAGGTTCTTCTTTTCTCTTTGCAAAATAAAGACTAGGAAGCAAATAAGCGAGAGTCTTTCCTGTTCCTGTACCGGCTTCAATTAGTGAAAAACGAGAATCTCTTAACGCCGTATATATCTCTTTCATCATCAGTTGTTGACTTTCTCTTCTTTCAAACTTTGGCATATGTGATTCCAATTTATCCATCGTTTTATTCAAGAAAGCATCAAACTTTGATGAACACGTTTCTCCAAGGTTTAAGGAATAGTTCCGCTTTTTCAGCGCAATATTTCGATGTATTTCATACTCCGCTATATCTTCTTTACCGTGCATTACTTTCTTTAAAATATTTTCAGAAAGCACATCAGCTATATCGCTTTGGAACACATCACTTAATTCATAAAGCGATTGCAACGTGACAAGTGGTAACTTTTCAATTTCATTTAAAAATTGTAAAAATAATTCCGCTGTTGCAAGAGCATCACTATCCGCACGATGTGGTTGATCGTGCTCTAGTTCATGCTTCTTAGCTAAATCACGTAATTTATAACTATCGGCTGTCGGCAAAAGAATTTGAGCCAATTCAACCGTGTCGATTTTCGGACAATGTATTTCTGTATATCCAGCTTGCCTTAATTCTTCATTTAAAAAATTCCAATCAAAGTGAACATTATGCGCAACGAAAGCCGCACCTTGTAATAGCTCAACAATCATCGGGGCTACATCTTGAAATAACGGGGCTTGTTTTACAAGACTTTCATCAATCCCTGTTAATTCTGTAATAAATGGTGGGATCTCTCTCTTTGGATTAACAAAAGACGAAAAAATCTCCAATATCTCTCCATCTTCTACTACAACAGCTGCAATTTGGGTAATTTTATCCTTCCCATCTTTCCAGGAGTTCCCTGTCGTCTCTAAATCAACAACGACATAACGCTTACTCATATATGTAACACCTCAATTTCTTACCTTTCAAACAACAATAATTTATATAATGTTACTATACCACGTTTTATCTCATCTTAATGAAAAGATGCACAAAAAAGCTATCTCCGCAATGGAGATAGCCTTTCTACTTATAATATCGTACCCGCTTTTTCAGCACCTAACATTTCAATAATTTGATTATTATCGTCTAGTACTGCAATTTTTGGTTCTTGTGTATGAATCTCTTCTTCCGTAACTAGCCCATAACAAATAATAATTACTTTGTCCCCTGGTTGTACAAGTCTTGCCGCCGCACCGTTTAAACAAACAACACCACTACCGCGTTCCCCTTTAATAACGTATGTCTCTAAGCGAGCACCATTATTATTATTTACAATTTGGACTTTTTCGTTTTCTACAATATTTACTGCATCCATTAAGTCTTCATCAATTGTAATACTACCTACATAATTTAAATTTGCCTCCGTTACAGTTGCACGATGTAACTTTGCTCTCATCATTGTGCGAAACATAGATGCTCCCCCTTATTTAACCGTTAATGTTATATTGTCAATTAATCTTACATTTTCAAACTTAACTGCAATAGCTAAAATGATTCTTCCTTCGACTTTCTCTACCATTGTTAATGACGGATATGCATATAAATCCGCATAATCTACAGTGCCTTTCGTATGCGTCTCAATATAATCTTTCACAAGATTTGTAATGATTTCCGGATTACGTTCACCTGCCTCAATTCTTTCTTTCGCTATACATAGGCTGCGGTATAAATGAAGAGCTTCTTCACGTTCATCTTGTGATAGGTACACGTTACGAGAACTTTTCGCTAAACCATCTTCTTCCCTTACAATATCAACTGGTACGATTGTAACTGGAATATTGAAATCAGTTACAAATCCTTCAATTACTGCAACTTGTTGAGCATCTTTCATACCGAAATAAGCACGCGTTGGCACCGTAATATTAAATAGTTTCATCAGTACAGTTGCAACACCAGCGAAATGACCAGGTCTTTGTTGACCGCATAATACGTCCGTGCGCTTCACAACTTCTACTGTTGTTGTTTGTTCTGCTGGATACATTTCTTCTACACTCGGATAAAATAAATAATCTACACCGTTTTCTTTTGCTACATTTTCATCTCTATCAATATCACGAGGATATCGATCTAAATCTTCATTTGGGCCGAATTGTAGCGGGTTTACAAATACACTTAAAACTACAATTTCATTTTCTTCTCTTGCCTTACGTAATAAAGTAGCATGGCCTTCATGTAAATAACCCATTGTTGGAACAAAACCAATACTCTTTCCACTTGCACGAAGTTCGCTTGTAATTTGCTGCATCTCTTGCACTGTAGTTACGATTTTCATTATTGTTTTCCTCCGTATAACGCTAAGCATTCTTCCTCTTTCATTGTGAACGAATGTTTTTCTTCAGGAAATTGCCTTGCCTTTACTTCAGTAACATATTGTGAAATCCCACGCACAATCTCCTCTTGAACAGACGTATATTGCTTCACAAATTTCGGAACACGATTTACGCCGTATGAGATAAGATCATGATAAACAAGCACTTGCCCATCTACTTTTTGTCCTGCACCAATCCCAATTGTTGGTATTGTTAGTTGCTCTGAAATAAGTTCTGCTAACTGCATTGGTACACATTCTAACACAAGCGCTATTGCACCAGCTTCTTCACATTTCTTTGCATCTTCTATTAATTTTTTTGCACTCTCCGCATCTTTTCCTTGCACTTTATATCCACCCAACACTCCTACAGATTGAGGGGTTAAACCTAAATGCGCTACAACAGGAATTCCTGCGTTCGTCAAATATTGAATCGTCGATATAACTTCTCCAGCACCTTCTACCTTCAGTGCGTGTGCCCCGCTCTCTTGAACGATGCGACGTGCATTCACCATCGTTTCTTGTAATGATACGTGATACGACATAAATGGCATATCAGTTACAATAAACGTCTCTTTCGCTCCACGGCGTACAGCTTTCGTATGATGAATCATATCCTCTACTGTTACAGGTACTGTTGAATCGTATCCGAGTACAACCATTCCAAGAGAATCTCCAACTAGAATCATATCAACTTCAGCTTCTTCTGCTAATTTAGCAGATGGATAATCATACGCCGTTAGCATTGTAATCGGCTCACCTTGCTCTTTCATCTTCAAAAAATCTGTTTTTGTTTTCAAAAACTACTCCTCCTTTATGCAGGAGAGAGGAGATGGCCGAAATCATATAAAAAACCCCTCTGACCATAAAAGGGCAGAAGGGTTGTGTGTTAGTCGGCATTATTCATCCCTCTGTCCCAGTCCGTTATTGGATCAAGGCAGAATCCAAGTTATTATTTTTCGTATGACTTCGAATCATGGTGCAGTTCTCTCTGATACTGCCCACATTCGAACTAATTATAGCAAACTACAAAAAGGAATTACTACATTTTTTTGAAAAAATAATTTTTTATTCTTATTACGGTATATGAAATTTAACACGAGAGTATATATGCTATACAGTTTTTATGGAGAATTCAATCCTGAAAAGATACATGTTTTTTCAACGCATGCTAAAAAAATCCAAGTTAATTTTTTCTGTAATCCATTTAACTGTATAGTATAACTCTTAAACTAATGATGCAGGTTAATTGAGGAAAGTACTTAACAAAGGAGAATTGCAGATGTCTATGAACAGGTGGTTATTTCGATTCAGCAGTTTGCTTGTAATGATTGTATGGTGGATGTCTTTAGGATCCTCCCATGTATTTGCCTCAGTTACTGTCGTAACACCCCCCACCGATTTAACGAAAGTGATTGAGGTTGAACTAAATGATGATTACTTTAATCCAAATGTTATCACGATTCCGCTTGAAGGATCAACAACATTACTATTGAAAAATAAAGGTAAAAACGAGCACACCTTTACAGTGAAAAAACTCGGCATTGACGTCGTAATCGAGTCAGGAAAAGAAAAGCATATTACCGTGAAACCTAAAAATACTGGTACATATGAATTAATATGTCGATACCATCTTCTTAAAGGAATGGCAGGCAAAGTAATCGTCAAATAACATGCCCTGCCAACTAGGCGGAAGATATTTTGAAATGAACTTTAAATATGAAAAAAAATTTATTATCATGTTACAAATTCAACTCAAAACTATTGAAATAAAAAGAAGTTCCAAAAGAGGAACTTCTTTTACTTAATTTCAATATCTGCAGAATGAATATGATGTACTTTCCCCTCATGATCCTCCAGAAGTAATACACCATCCTCTGTGATTCCTTTTGCTAACCCCGTAATTGTCTCTCTCATCGTTCGAGCGGTAATTTCTTTCCCGATGCTCACAGCGTAACTTTCCCAAAGAATTTTAATGACAGAGAAACCATTTTGTAAATACTCTTCATATAATTTTTCTAGTTGTAAATAGATTTGTTGCATAAGTTCTGCACGAACAATCGGCTTACCTGATTCAATCGCTAATGAAGTAGCAATGTGCTGAATTTCTTCATCAAAATGTTCTTGCTTTTGATTCGCATTAATACCGATGCCCATAATGACAGCATTAATTTTATCAGGATCCGCTTGCATTTCTGTTAATATACCTACAGCCTTTTTACCTTGAATTAAAATATCATTTGGCCATTTTATTCCTACGTTTACACCCGTGCATTTTTCAATTGCCTGTGCAACACTAACGGCCGCTAACAAAGTAAGTTGCGGTGCATGATGAACTGGGATTGATGGGCGTAAAATAATACTCATCCAAATCCCTGTTCCTTTTGGTGAATGCCATTTTCTGCTTAAACGACCTCTTCCCGCTGTTTGTTCTTCTGCTACAACGACTGTTCCTTCTTCTGCACCTTCATAAGCAAGTTTTGCTGCAATATGCTGCGTTGATTCAACGGTTTCTTCAAAATACACAGTTCTACCAATCCGCTTCGTTTGTAGCCCTAACTGAATTTCATTAGCGGTCACTTTGTCTGGCTTACTTGCAATTCGGTAACCTAATCGACGCACAGCTTCAAGTTCATATCCCTCACTCCGCAGATCCTCCATATGTTTCCACACAGCAGTTCTTGAACAACCAAGTTTATCACTAATTGTTTGGCCGGATACAAACTCGCCATCCGCTTCAGAAAAAACTTGCAATAACTGCTTTCTTATAGTAGATTGCATCCTTGTAGCCACTCCCTTATACGCTCTTTCTCATTAACTACGTTTCCTTGTACGATTGCTTCTTCGATTTTCTGAAGCATCTCAGCAACCCACGGACCAGGCTTTTTGTTTGCCCAGTTTAATAAATCATTACCAGTCACATTCATTTCTTGACGCTCCTGGATTGGCAATGCATGAAACATTGATTGTACTCGTTCAACAGATGTAGGGTCATAGCGTTCAATCATCGCTTCATATACTCTCTCTGCCATTTCAGCGATATGAATTCCCGTTTTATAAAGAAGGACTGTATCCCAATCCTTCTCCTTTCTAGTACGGATTGTCAATAAAACTGCAACAATATCTTTTATTTTTTTATTCGAAAACTTCCATTGACGTAAAAAGACAGATGGATGTTCTTCTCCGATACAATATAAGAAAAATGCCCACGCCTCAATATCCGTTTCGAAAGAATCCCATTTATACTGCGTAGCTTTTAACAGTCTCTCTTCTGACATTTGTAAATATGGCAAATGAGAAAATAGCTTCGTCTCTACTAATTCTTTGAGACCTTTCACACAATATGTACCAGTTAACAGTTTCTCAAACTCTACTGTAATACGCTCAATTGCTATATGTTCTAGCAAATGCCCATACGTTTCAATTGCTTGCTTCGTTTTCATTTCTAATGAAAAACCTAACGTGCTTACAAACCGAATACCACGCATCATTCGCAGGGCATCTTCTTGAAAACGATCCGCAGCATTTCCAACTGTCACAATTTCTCTCTGTTGAATGGCTTCCTGTCCAGCAAATAAATCGACCATTTTGCCTTCTTCTGTCATAGCAATTGCATTCATCGTGAAATCACGACGTTTTAAATCCTCTTCTAATGAACGAACAAATTGAACACTACTAGGTCTTCGAAAATCTTCATATTCGCTTTCTGTTCGAAAAGTAGTTACCTCATAGGGCTCACCATTTTCTACAACAATTACAGTTCCATGCTCAAGACCAACAGGAACATTTCTTGGGAATATAGCCATCACTTCTTCTGGTAGAGCAGATGTCGCAATATCAATATCTCCAATCGGCCTATCGATAATAAGATCTCGTACGCTCCCACCAACAAAGTAAGCCTCATGTCCTTGTTGCTTTAATGTCTCAATAATAGAACTAGCTTTTTTAAATATTTCCATTTTTGTCATCCCTTAGTACGTCATAGTAAATCGTTTCATATTGTGAAACAATTTTTTCTGAGCGAAATTGCTCATAAACACTTTCTCTTGCTCGTTCTCCCATATTACGGTGAAGTTCCTCGTCCTTTAATAGCTGAATAGCTTGATTTGCCACTCCTGTTGTATCGCCAACTTCACATAAATATCCTGTTTCCCCGTGTTGAATAACCTCTGGAATACCTCCAACCCGTGTTCCGATACAAGGTACACCACACGCCATTGCTTCTAATAAAACAAGACCAAAACTTTCCTTCTCTGATAGAAGCAACATTAAATCACTCATCGCAAGTAGTTCTGCAACATTATCTTGCTTCCCTAGGAATAAAACGCGATCTTCAATATGTAAATTCTTCACTATCTGTAAAATCGTACAGAATTCTGGTCCGTCTCCAACAAGAAGCAACTTCGCATCTACTTCTTTAACAATTTTAGCAAATGCCTGAACAACATCCTGCACACGTTTCACTTTACGGAAATTCGAAATATGAATAAGTACTTTTTCACTCTCACTTATACCATATTCTTTCTTTAATTGAGACATATCACGCTTGAAATATACACGTTCGTCTATAAAGTTATATACCGTTTGAATTTCTTTACTTGGTTTTACAAGCTCATGTGTTTCGTTAATTAATGAATGCGAGACAGCAGTAACAACATCCGATTGCTCAATACCAAAACGAATTAAATTATTTAACGAAGGGTCGGAACCTAACACAGTAATATCTGTTCCATGTAAGGTTGTAACAATTTTAATACGCTCTCCGATCATTTGTTTTGCTAAATATGCACAAATTGCATGTGGTATCGCGTAATGCACATGTAAAATGTCTAAGTTTTCTCTTTGTGCAACCTCGGCCATTTTACTTGCTAACGCTAAATCGTATGGTGGATATTGAAATACAGAGTATTGATTTACCGTCACTTCATGAAAATAAATGTTTGGATATACTTTATTTAACCGGAATGGTAAACCCGATGTAATAAAGTGAATTTCATGCCCACGTTCCGCCAATTGCTTTCCTAATTCTGTTCCAACAACTCCAGAACCACCTACAGAAGGATAACATGTAATACCTATTTTTAATTTCATTTACATCCCCCTAATAAATCAGCATGTAATAAAACCGGTTTCTTACTCATAAATCCCTCGGCATACAAGACTCCAACTTCTTTTCCAAACATCTTCTCACGAGCAATCACAGTTTCAACGTAACCTTCTGTTAACGGTGTCTTAACACCATCACTCCCTGTTGAAAACTGACTTTCATACGCTTCTAATGCTTCCACCTTTATAGAGAGGTACTCACTTATATCTATACAAAAATTCGGTTTATGAAAACCATTAATCATATAATTATAAAAAGACTCCACACGATGTGGTGAAAGTTCCGGCATATATTTACGGATTCCTGCTGAAAAAATAGCCTCTTCCACAAGCTTTGCACAATTTGCATGATCTGGATGGCGATCTTCATAGTACGGCGCAAAAACTAGTTTTGGTTTATATGTACGGATCACCTTGACAATTTCACGTATATACTCTTCTTTCATATACAAACCACGGTCTGGCATCGCTAAATTCAGCCTCGTTTTTACTCCCATTATACGAGCTGCGACCTTCGCTTCTTCTTTTCTCAACTCTATCGTTCCATTTGAAGAAAGATCAGCTTCTGTTAAATCACAAATACCTACTTCATACCCTTGCTTTGTATATTTAGCGATGGTACCAGCCATGCCGATTTCAACATCATCGGCATGAGCACCAAACGCTAATATATGTAATCCACTCATAATTGTTCCCCTCATTTTCTTAACTTACGATAATCTAAATCTCCTCGCTCTAATGCGTGCATTAACATTTCAGCACTTGCCATATTCGTTGCAAGTGGAATCGCATATACATCACATAAACGAAGTAATGCATTCACATCCGGTTCATGCGGCTGTGCTGTTAATGGATCGCGGAAGAAAATCACCATATCTAAATCGTTCTTTGCAATCATTGCACCAATTTCTTGATCTCCACCAAGAGGGCCAGATTGATATCTTGTTACAACTAATCCAGTCGCTTCCATAATGCGAAGCCCTGTCGTTCCTGTTGCAAATAATTCATGTTGTTCAAAAATTGGTTTATATGCGTATGCAAACGAAACCATATCATTTTTCTTTTTGTCATGTGCGATTAAGGCAATTTTCATCCGTTGTCTCCCCTTTAGTCGATAATATTTTCTAAACCGTACACAAGATGATCAAGGTTCATTACTGTCTCAATTGATAGTTTTACACCTGACATAAATGATGCACGATTGAATGAATCATGACGAACTGTTAACATTTGTCCATCTCCACCAAACATTACTTCTTGGTGTGCAATAAGCCCTGGCAAACGTACACTATGAATGTGAATACCGTCTACATTTGCACCTCGTGCACCTGCTAGTTGCTCTACTTCATTTGGATGACCTTGCTGCTTTGATTCACGATTTTGGCGAATTAACTCTACCGTTTTTACAGCTGTACCAGATGGTGCGTCTAATTTTTGATCATGATGTAATTCAATTACCTCAACATCTTGGAAATATTTCGCTGCCATTTGTGAGAATTTCATCATAAGAACTGCACCAATTGCAAAGTTTGGAGCAATAATTGTTCCTACTGCTTTTTCTTTTGCATTCTCTGTTAAACGTGTCAATTCTTCTTCTGTAAATCCAGTTGTACCAATAACCGAACGAAGTCCACGCTCAACTGCAAGTGTAACGTGTTGTTTCCCCACTTCTGGTGTTGTTAAATCTAACAACACATCTGCTTCTACTTCATCTAAACAAGTATGTAAATCAGCGTAAATCGGCGCATGTAATGCTGGCATGCCAGGTAAATCAGAAATCTTCTCACCACCATGCTTATAATCCACTGCTGCTACTAAATTAAAATGTTCCGTTCTTTCCATAAGAAGGACTGCTTCATGTCCCATACGTCCTCTTGGTCCGGCGATAATTACTTTAATTTCTTTCATTATTCTTTCTCTCCCTCATCAATACGTGTCCAGCGATCTTTATCACGTGTATTAAATTTATTCATTACAATGTTATGTGCTGTCTCTAAATCAATATTTAAACTATTTGCCATACAAATCATAACAAATAATACATCTCCAAGCTCTTCTTCAATACTTCTTTCTTTTTCAGTTGTTTTCTTCGGTTTCTCACCATAATAATGATTTACCTCTCTTGCAAGCTCTCCCATTTCTTCCGTTAAACGAGCCATCATTGCAAGCGGACTGAAATAACCTTCTTTAAACTGACCAATATATGCATCTACTTCTTTCTGCATATCTTTCATCGTTTTTGCTTCCATACTATTCACCTCTAATCCTTCCTCTTTCATGTTAGCCAATTCATCGCGATTTGACAAATATTATTCCCCGCCAAACACCTATTTGCGACCCATTTTTGGATAGACTATAATAAAGTGAAACTTCTTTTGTGATTTTTTTGCAAAAGATTAGTTGAACTAATCGGGTTCCTACGGCTGGTTTGCCTTTCTTCAGAGGTTTATCTCCTACCAGCCGTTGGTACGGGGTAAAGTGAAACTTCTTTTGCGATTTTTGCAAAAGATCAGCCCACACCAATCGGGTTCCTACGGCTGGTTTGCCCCTCTTCTTTGCTTCATCTCCTATCAGCCTTTAGAGCGGGATAAAGTGAAACTTTCTTTTGCACTTTTCACAAAAAATCAGCCCACATCAATCAGGTTCTTACTATTTTCACTAGCAACTAGAAATTACTTATTATTATGTTTTACCGTTTCAGCGGAGCAATGCAATCATTACATAATTAGGGGGATTTCTATATGACATCAAAATTGAAGATGCGAAATATTATTTTTATTTTAATTGGTTCCGCTATATTTTCTTTCGGTATTGTCAATATCAATATTGAAAACCACCTTGCAGAGGGTGGGTTTACTGGTATTACACTATTATTGTATTTTTTATTTAAGTTTGATCCTTCCTACTCAAACTTAATTTTAAATATCCCTATATTTTTTATTGGCTGGAGGTTACTTGGCAGAACGACATTTTTATATACATTAATTGGAACCTTTAGCGTATCTTTATTTCTATGGATTTTCCAGCGTTACGAAGTACTCAACTTACATTTAAACTTGCAAAATGATATGACACTCGCAGCTTTATTCGCCGGGGCATTTATCGGTATCGGCCTTGGAATAATATTTAAATATGGCGGGACTACTGGCGGTGTAGATATTATCGCACGACTAGCGCACAAATATGTTGGCTGGAGTATGGGGAAAACAATGTTTATGTTTGATGCTGTCGTTATCGTCGTCTCTATTCTTACCTATTTATCATACCGTGAGGGCATGTATACGCTAGTTGCTGTTTTTATCGGTGCTAAAGTCATTGATTTTATGCAAGAAGGAGCTTATGCTGCCAAAGGAGCGACTATTATCTCAGAGAAAAACGATGAAATTGCTGCCAAAATTTTATCTGAAATGGAGCGCGGAGCAACCTTTTTAAAAGCTGTTGGATCGTATACAAAAGTGGAACGTAATGTATTGTATTGCGTTGTTGCTAAAAATGAAATCGTGAAATTAAAGAATATCATTACTTCTGTAGATCCTCATGCTTTTGTCGCTGTAAGTGATGTACATGATGTAGTTGGTGAAGGGTTTACGTTAGATGAAAATAAAAACCCTTTACATAATTAAATATAACTAGAAAAGCGCCTTAGCTTTTCTAGTTTTTTATTACAAGTCTTTTAAGCTTCTCAAAATCCTCATGAATAAGCTCCAATAAACTCCGATTATAAAAAATGGAAGCTGGATGAAAAGTCGGAAAAACATGATATTCTTTCTCTGACCATGTAAACTCTGCACTTTGCATATCCTTTAATTTTTGAATGGGCTGTTTTAATAATTGCCCGTGTACATCTGTGATTTTTTTATTTTTTCCTGTTAAACGTTGAAGACCGATATTTCCAAGCGTGACGATAAGCTTCGGATGTATTTTCTCTAATTCATAATCTAACAAAGGCGCATGGGCAACTATTTCTCCCTGATTTGGCGTTCTATTATACTTTTTTTGTATGATTTCACCATTTCGTTCTTTTTTCTCTCGCCATTTATAAGGTCTACTCCGAACAGCGCTCGTAATATATACTTCTTCCCTTGTAACGTGGATACGCTCTAAAAAAACCATTAATTGTTTTCCCGCCCTCCCGCTAAACGGAATCCCATTATGAATTTCTGTTTCACCAGGTGCTTCTCCTAACAACATAAATTTGGGATTTTCAGGACCTTGTCCACTTAAAAAACCTTCTAGTTGATAAGGAGCACTACGCTCTTGTACTTGTTTTACTAAATGGTCTGGATATTTCATTTCCCCCACCACCTTTCCGCATTACTTCTATTATTTCTATTTGCAATACATTATATAATTCAATCCACACAACAAAAAAAGACTATCAAAATTGATAGTCTTTAGTCGTCGCTACGCTGCATACCAGTATACATTAATACGAGACGTAATAATTCAAATACCGCTACAGCTGCAGCTGCTACATATGTTAATGCTGCCGCATTTAATACTTTACGAGCTTGCCCATATTCATCTGTTGATACAATACCTAACGCTTCAATTTGTTGCATTGCGCGCTTTGACGCATCAAACTCAACTGGCAATGTAACGAGCTGGAACACAACACCTGCTGCCATTAAAATGATACCTAATAACAATAGTTTTGACATTGTCGCAAATATACCAATCATAATAAATACCCATGATATATTCGATCCAAAATTAGCCACAGGAACTAACGAATGACGAATACGCATAAAGTTATAATCTTGTGCATCTTGAATTGCGTGTCCTACTTCGTGTGCTGCAACTGCTGTACCAGCAACTGAATGTCCATAATAGTTATCTGTTGATAATCGAACCGTCTTAGCGGTTGGATCATAATGGTCTGATAAATGACCTGGTGTTTCTTCTACAGCTACGTTGTATAATCCATTTTCATCTAAAATTTTTCGAGCCACTTCCGCTCCTGTCATACCTGATGTTGAATAAACTTGTGAATACTTGCTATAGGCACTACGTACTCTTGACTGTGCATACAACGGTATGATCATTATGATCGCGAAGTAAATTAAATAAAACATCATGAACCTCCATTGAAGTTTTAATTATAGTACTTCTCATTCTATTTTCTTCTGCCACTATTGTCAATGAATAAACCTTACAATCCATATCTTTATTTATTGCATTATCTATTTTTAGAATGTACATTACTTTTTCTTTTTTCTCTCTCTCCTTTATACTTTCTCCATCCAACATAAGTTAATGTGAATAAAATAAGTCCCCCAGTAATTGTCATAAACCAAATGAGAGAGGGTGCAATTTCATCTTTTTTTACTGTGTGAAATATCTTTTGCAAATCCCCTTTAATAATCCCTAATTGCATTTGGCCGCCTTTCGTTTTTAACATAACGTTACGAAATTCATCTAAATAAGATAAATGAACATTTACACGCTGGACCTCGTTTTCTGGCAAAGCAATCATTAAGCTTGGATAAATAATATTGAATTCATTTAAAAACGTATTTAACGTTTGTTGAAACTGCCCAGCATCTTCTTTTTCCATCGCTTTTTCCATTTGAGAAAAGGCATCCATTACTTTCCTTTCTCTTTCCATCCAAAGTGGTTGATATTTCGATACTTGTGCATCAACAGCAAGTTGTAATGCCAGCACATTATCAATTTTAGCTTGCTTACCTAAACCTTCTTCAGAGAGCGATTGTTGCGCCTTATCGTAAGCTAAAGAAATAACTCTAACTTGATCTGGTGTTACTTCCTGCTTCTTTTCATTCCCCTTTATTAAAAACTGCTCCGAGAAATGTTGTAATACTTGTACCGCTTTTTCATCTTCATTACGCTTCACTAACTGTAACGAGTCGTCTAACAACCCTGTTAGCTCATTCCACTCTTCAGCATATATACGTAACGGAAACATTATAATTAGAAATGCTATCAATCCAATTAATGTTCTCTTCATCCCGGTCCCCCCTTAACTACTAGTACAAAATATGTTAATTTGGACAAGAATAGAACAGAACTAGACCGAAAAATATATTATCGTTTTACAAAGAAAAAAATTCTCTTTAAGCAGAGAATTTTTTCTGTGACATCCTTTTCTTTTTTACGAGATATCTATATAAGCTGTAACAAAGTATACTCCCACCTAAAATGAATAATAAAATAGCACACGCAGCATGCATAAAGAACTCTTCTGGTAACATTAATATAATTGGATCCTTTTCAGGATCAAAAACCCAATAATCATTACTAAATAAAAGTTTATGGAATAATACAAAACTCTTTTCAAAATTAATAGCAATTGGTAACATAAGCGCTATCGGAAAAATGATTGTTAAAATCGATCCGTGCAGTAAAAACTTTTCATTTTTCTTTTTTAATAAATAAATTCCGCCTATCACTGCAATCATAATTGTCGCATACATCACATATTGAATCTTTACTAAAATATTTTTAACATCTACAAAATGAATACGGCCATTTGTGGACATATCTAATGTGGGCAAATGTAATGCTCCGTCATAAAACGGGGATAAATATGTAATAAGCACATCGTAATTTCTTTTAATTTCATCCTTCGTCATATCCGCTAAATCAGGAATATTTAAAAAATCAATTTCAAAATAATACAACCATTTTCCATATACAACTGCCGTTGTTGCGAGTGCAAAAATAGAAAATGCTATGCTATATGAAACAACTAAAGTAATCAATCGATCCAATATTTTTGTACCACTCTTATTTTTCTCCATGTTCTCCCCCTAAATGTTCTAACCATCATAAAGAAAATTGTTTTCTTTGCTCACGTAAGCAACAATAATATGTAATACATAGTACAGCAATACTTAACCAAAACGTAAAATAACCAATTTCCTCTACAAACAAATGCATAATTCCATATCGCGGCATTTGCCAAAATAAATAATCAATTGCATCGTTATGCAACGTCCACACAGCTGCTACTATAAAATGCCATTTTTTTATACGATAGAATGGAGCATATAAAAATCCTTGTATTGCCATCGCGAAGTGCGAAAGCATTAACATGTAGCCCATAAGGCCTATAGGCCCTTTTACGTAAATCATAATCGCGTTTACAACAACAGCCCAAATACCATATTTTATTAAAGTTACAATCGCTAACGCTTCTATTAATCCCCAGTTTCTCTTTGCCAAAAAAGCAATTAAAACAAAGACAAAAAAGAGAGTCGCCATAGGACTATCTGGTACAAACGGCCAAAATATAGGTGACGTTTCTTTCAATTGATTTCCGTACCATATAAATCCATAAATTGTACCTAATAAGTTAACAATTAATAAAAATAATAATACCGAGCGTTGTCTTAACATTGCATACAAGTACACCAATCCGTATGTCCAACACCTTTCAAGCAAAGTAATTCATTCACTAAATCCTACTCTATTATAACAAACTTCATCCAACTAAATAAAAAAGCTGACTACAAATTTTGTAGTCAGCTTTTTTATTATTTTTTATTATACTTTGCAACGAATTCCGAAAGCTTCTTCAGTTCCTCATCCGTACCTTTAAATACACCTTTAGGCATTGAACCTTTTCCCTCTTTCGCAATTTTAGCAATTTCTTCTGGCTTTAAAGTTAAGTTTTGCAGTGCCGGTGCTGCTGCCCCGCCTTGTAAATTGTCACCATGACATGTTAAACAAGTATTTTTTTGCATTAATTTATAGCCATCATCATTTTTATCAACTGGCGCTGTTTTTACAATTGCTCCTTGTTTTTTTGCAGCTTCCCAGTCGTGGTGTGCTACAGATTCCCAAGTTAAAAAGATAATCGATGCAATTGCTAAAAGCATAAATCCAGTTGCCACAGGACGCTTCAATGGACGTCTTTCTGGACCTCGATCAAGAAATGGAGCTAACAGTAATGCTCCAAACGCAATCCCTGGCATAATAAATGCTCCAATTACAGTAAATGAACCGGAAGCATACGAATACTTTAATAACTGATACAAGAATAAGAAATACCAATCTGGAAGTGGTATATATCCAGCATCTGTTGGGTCCGCCATTCTCTCAAGCGGCGACGGATGCGCCACTGTTAAACATAAATAACCGATTAAAAAAACTGCACCAACCATCCATTCTTTTAACAAGAAGTTCGGCCAAAATGCTTCTGTTTTCCCTGGGTATTCAGAATAGTCTTTTGGAATATTTGGTTTCCGAGCTACTGGTACCCGAGAATCTCCTACAAACTTCATCCCTTTGCCGCGATGCATAATCTCCCTCCTTTAGTTCTTTCCCCTTTAATTTAGCAATCTCTTATAGTGGACCGGAAATACCTTGTTTGCGAATCATGATGAAGTGGAAGGCCATTAAACCTAGAAGTGCTGCTGGTAAGAAGAAGACGTGAATAGCAAAGAAGCGAGTTAATGTTTGAGCGCCAACAATTTCGGAATGACCAGCGAGTAATGTTTTAATATAAGGACCAATGAGCGGTGTTTGCTCTGCAATTTGAATCCCTACTTTTGTAGCAAATAAAGCTTTCATATCCCACGGTAATAAATATCCGGTAAAACCAAGACCTAACATAACAAAGAAAATAAGAACACCAACAATCCAGTTTAACTCACGGGGCTTTTTATACGCACCTTGGAAGAAAACTCTGAGTGTATGTAAAAACATCATTACAATTACGAGACTAGCACCCCAGTGGTGCATACCACGAACAATTTGCCCATAAGCAACTTCATTTTGTAAATAGTAAACTGATTCCCAAGCATTTTTAATATCAGGCACATAATACATCGTCAAAAACATTCCAGATAAAATTTGAATTACAGTAACGAAAAAGGTAAGTCCTCCAAAGCAATAGACGAATGCAGAAAAGTGATGTGCCGGGTTTACATGTTCAGGTACTTCATGATCAGCGATATCACGCCATATTGGTGTAATATCTAATCTTTCATCCACCCAATCATAAATTTTATTTAACATCTACTTTGCACCCCCTCTTGGCTTCGCTTTTCCTAGATACAGCGTTCCATCTTTCACTTTAGACTCGTACACATCAAGCGGAGCAAGGGGTGGCGTACCTTTAATGTTAATCCCATCTTTTGTATAACGACCCCCGTGACATGGGCAAAAGAATTGATTCGGATGTGCTTTGTCCGAATTCCAGTTAACTGTACATCCTAAATGTTTACATACTGGAGAGAACGCAACAATGTCTCCGCTTTCATCTTTATGAACCCAAGCTGATTTTGGTTCTTCAGACTTGTACCAACCATCAACCTGCTTCACTTTAAAATCGAAACGCTTCGGCTCTGTTGTAATATCCTTTACTTGCGCAACAGCAACCATATCCGTTCCCGCTTCTTTTCTTAACACCGGATCAAGCGCAAATCGCGTCATCGGCATTAAAATACCGGCAGCCATAAAGCCTCCTACCCCTGTGAGTGTGTAATTTAAAAATTGTCTTCTTGACACGCGATGTTCTTTCTCGCTCACGAAAATTTCCCCCCTCTATCAGAAATTGTCCCCTCGTGATAAATTATATAAAAAATAAAAACTAGGACACTATCATGATATAATACGCTCATGCACAGGTCAATATCATACTACTCATAATAATAAGAACTTTCTGTTTATTATGAGTTTCCCCATTTCTCTTCCAACATCACCATTATATTTTTTATATGTGCATGAATAACTTCTCTTTTTGCTTGATCACTAAATTGTTCTAATGCTAATGAAGGAAACCAAAACAAATCTCCCTGTAACTCTTGCATATCCTCTTTCCATGAAAAATCACTTGTAACATAAGCAATATGCTTAAAACCTTCACTTCGTAAATGATTTGTCCATTCTTGCAAACGACCTTTTTCATTCTTTTGACTTTCTACCAAATACGTAAACGCAGGCAGTAAAAGCACTCTTCCCTTATACTCTCTTTCCAATTCCGTGCTCAACAATTCGATAAATTCACCTTGTTCTACAACCATTTTCATTTCTTTTGCTGCCGAAATTGATAACAGCGGTATTACTCCTGTATCAACATACTCTCTTGCTTGCTCAAACTGTTCCACATCTTTTACAATCCACTTCAAATTCCTTCCCTCCTTCACTTACAAATGACAGAACTTTCACTTTATATATATTAAACCATACTAAAAGAGGTAAAAAAAGAAAAACTACCCAATATAGGTAGTTTTTCTTGATGAAAGTCTGAAATTTGTAAAAATTTATTAATCCAAATAAATTCTATAAAGTTTTTAACTCTGCCGTTAATCTATGAAACGCTTCCTTATCTTGCTTATCTAACGCTTCATCAATTTGTTTCAAAAGGCGTTCTCTCCTAAACGAAAATACACTTTCTTCCAAAAACCTTTCTGCAAGTAAACGATCTTTTTCATTTACTTCAATATGCTTTGGTAGATATGGGTTTTCTTCTAATACAGCTACATAATTCGCATTTTGAAACGATGATTTAAAGTTGAGTTGAATATAAATATCCTCATCTCGATTTAAACGAATATCATGAAACGATTTTTCAGCATCTGTTGTCATAACATTTTGTTTAAAAAAGTGAAACGGTGTGTCTTTCACACAATTCGCTGACATCACTAAGCCACGCGGACAATATTTTGCATGCTCTACGAAGTGGACTTTATGCATCAATTGGTCGTGACTCATTAAATAATTCAGAATCCATACACATTCACGCTGTTTCAGTTGGTAATTATTCAAAAACCATTTTACAAAATCCTTCTTCTCGTTTACAGAAACAGGGGTATTCATAGCAATTAAGTCCCTCCTCTGTCTTTCTCTTTTCTTTTTAGATTCAAGAAGCGGCATTCAGTTTCCTTCCAACTTATGAAAAATCCTCTAAATTATATAACAACTCTTCAATATGAATTTGTGTCGGGTCTAGTTGTAATAACTGGGTAAATACTTCTTTCGCCTCTTTTCGTTTTCCTTCTTCCAATAAGAAATAACCGTACTCTTCTAAGAAGTCTGGATGATTCTTAAAAGAAGTATATGCACTTTCATAGTGTTTTAATGCATCCGAATACATTTCTAATTGTTTTTTTGCATACGCAAGATCCCAAAGTAGTTGTGTATCTGGTTCTCCACTATCAATAGCACGCTCTACAATTGCAATTAACTCTTCGTACTTTTCTTGTTCTTTTAAGATATATGCATATTTTAATGTTGCACCTAAATGCCCTGGATCTAACTCAAGCGCTTTTTGAAGAACTTCCTCTGCTTCTACTATTTTTCCTAATTTCGCCGCAATGTTCGCTAACTCTACATAAAATGGAACTGAAAGCTCATCTACTTTAATTCCTTCATGAAGCGTTTCATAGCTTTCTTGAAGCATTCCTTCTTTTTCATAGCTTTTCGCTAAATACATGTACAGTGATGCGTACTCAGGGTCTAATTCTTTTAATTCCTGCCAAGCACCAATTGCTCTCTGATATTCTTCACCTTGGTATAATGTGAAGGCATATCCAAATAATGAGTGAATATCTTTTTGTTCCTCTAGGCCTGCTTCATAATAAGAAATCGCTTCTTCCCAGTTTCCGATCGCGCTTAACGTTTCTGCGAGGCGAAGTGCGATCACAACACCACCCATTACTTTATGTTCCGCTAATAGCGATTCATAATAAGTAATTGCCTTTTGTTCTTCACCTTTACTACTATATAATTCTGCTAACCCAAACGTAATAACAGGTTCATCAGGCATCATTTCTTTCGCCTTTAATAGTTTTTGCTCTGCTACATCATCAAAACCTTGCATTTGGAATAAATCTGCAACAAGTAATAACGATTGAACATATAAATCGTCATTTTCTGGAATATCATGAAGCACTTCAATCGCTTCATCTTCTTTATCTAGATCAATATATAATTCTGCTAAAAATACAGTGAATTCACTTTCTTCTGGATACAGTAAACGTAAGTCTTCAGTAATTGCTAATGCCTCATCTGTAAATCCAAGTGTATGATAGTAACGAGCGATATCATACTTCTCTTCATCATTCGCAATTTTTAATTGTTCTTTTAATAATTGTAATCCTTTTTCTGCTTCACCATTTTCAATATATGAAACAGCTTGTTCAAACTTTTGCATAAACGTCTCCTTTAATTCTAAAAAATATTCTCTTCTGTTCATTTATCATAAGCAACTCACTGTTAGAACGCAACCTTTAGAATGAGCATGCTTCTTCTTATACTTCTTCCTACAGAGTAGTTAATTGTTCAAAAGGTTCGGATATGACACCGATACCTTATCATCATCTTCTATTGTACCGCTTTCTTTTATGACCGTGCAAATAACTTCTCTCACTAATTATCAAGCCATACAAACCGTGGTTTACAGAATAACTTAATTAGCAGTCTTCAACCTTTATTTTGAATGCGATAAAAAAGGCTCCTATAATAGGAGCCTTCACAATCTCTTAAGAATATGTTTCTTCTTTCTGTACTTGCTCATTTACAAGCTCTTTCAGTAACTCTATAATTTCATCATTTTCTTCCTTCAAACCGACAGTAATACGAATACCATCATCGATACCAAATGCAGCACCAGAACGAACGATATATCCTTTTTTCATTAATCGTTCGAAAGCTTCATTACCTGGTATACCGAGTTTTAAGAAAATGAAATTTGTTTGAGATGGATAATAGAATACGTTATATTCTTTACAAAATGCATAATACTGATTTAAACCTTCAGCATTCTTTTGCACACAATCTTGTAAAAAAGCTTGATCTTCTAATGCAGCGAGTGCTACAGATTGGGCTACAGTTGATGTATTGAATGGTAACCTAGCTACTTCTAGCTGTCCGATTAACTTCGCATCCCCAATCGCATATCCGATACGAAAAGCAGCTAAACCATATGCTTTTGAAAACGTGCGTAAAACCATAAGATTTTCATACTTTTCAAGAAGTGGTAATGTTTGCGGATAGTCTTCTGCTTCCGCGTATTCATAATATGCTTCGTCCATAATAACGAGAGCCGACTTAGGAACTGATTCTAAAAATGAAAGTAATTTTTGTTTCTCAACATATGTACCTGTTGGATTATTCGGATTACAAATCCATACAATTTTCGTTTTCTCATCTACTTGCTCTAGCATTGCATCTAAATCGTGAATACCATCTTTAAGTAATACTTCACGAACTTCTGCTCCTTCAATAACAGCATGGTGATGATATTGTGAAAACGTAGGATTCGCCATTACAACGTTTGTTCCTTCATGTAGTAACGCTCGGCTAATCATTTGAATGACTTCATCTAATCCACTACCAAATAGTAGTTGTTCTGCTTTTACACCTAAATGTTCCGCTATTTTTGTCCGAAGTTCAAAGGCATATCCATCTGGATAAAGGGCATATTGGCTCGCTAAAGAAGTTAATGCTTCTGTCACACGTGCTGAGCAACCGAATGGATTTTCGTTGGATGCTAATTTCACAATTTTTGATAAACCATATTCTCGTTTTACTTCTTCAATGTTTTTCCCAGGCACATACGCTCTCAAAGTTAACAATTGCTCTTTCACTCTCATTTTTCTTCCCCCAGTCATTTCATTCAATTTGATTACAATACGGTTATAGCCCCTTACTGTAATCTTTTGTCATAACCGTCACTATTACGAGAATACCTCTAAATGAGCACTTCACAGCACTTCGCTATCATTTTAAACCATATCTTTTTGAAATGCCTCTAACGCAATATGAACAGTCTCATCTGAAATAGATACGACATTCACTACCCCATATTCCTGCATAAGCACCATATGAATTGCTCCTGCATTTGCTTTCTTATCTTGTTTCATCAATTGAACGAGGCGCTCTACATTCAAATCTCCTGGCATTTTTGGATAGCCGTATTTCAAGAACCACTGCTTCATATCTTCATAAGCAAGATCAACCTTGTACACTTGCTCACTTAAAAATATGGCGAATAACATTCCAACCGCTACACCGTCACCGTGAGTAATATTTCCATACCCTAGCTCTTTTTCAAGAGCATGTCCTAACGTATGTCCAAAATTCAAATGAGCACGTACACCCTTCTCTGTTTCATCTTGTGACACAACATTTGCCTTTACAGGAATCGCCTTCGTTAATATATGGATTAACTTCTCATCATGAAGATCCGCTAATGTTTGCACTTCTTCTTTTAACCAATGGTATAGCTCCACATCACCGATAAGAGCATGCTTTATCACCTCTGCATAACCTGAACGCCACTCTTTTTCAGGAAGAGACTGTAAAAACGGTGTATGATATACAACTGCTTCTGGCTGATGGAATGCACCAATCATATTTTTACCTAACGGATGGTTAATCGCTACTTTCCCACCCACTGCGCTATCGTGCGCTAATAAAGTTGTCGGAACCTGCACAAAGCGAATACCACGCATAAACGATGCAGCAACAAAACCAGCTAAATCTCCAATCATTCCGCCTCCAAGTGCAAGAATTAAAGAATTTCTATCTAATTTATTTTCAAGAGCTGACGTATGAGCCGCATAGAAATTTTCGAAAGACTTCTCTTTTTCGCCACTTGGTACAACAAACGAAAACACGTGCTGCTCTACTTGTAATGCATCGATAACTGTCTGTAAATGTAGTGATGCAACAGCTTCATCTGAAATAATCATTACGTTAGATACCGCTGGCTGCATATTCTGAACGATCGTTGTTAAGTTTGACAACACTTCTTTACCAACATGTACATCATATTCTTTTGATTTCGTTTGAATATGTATGTTTCCCATTAAAATCCCCTCGCATATTCATTATGTTTCTCAATATTTTCACGAATTAGTTCCATACGATCTAATCCGAATTGTTCTATTAAAGCTGTCGCTAATTCCCAAGCCACAACCGCTTCTGCAACGACACTAGCTGCTGGCACTGCACAACTATCTGAACGTTCAATGCTCGCTGTAAAAGGCTCTTTCGTATCAATATCTACACTTTGAAGAGGTTTATAAAGTGTAGGTATCGGTTTCATCACACCGCGCACAACAATTGGCATTCCAGTCGTCATACCGCCTTCTAATCCACCTGCATTATTTGTTCTTCGTGTATATCCATGCTCCTCATTCCACAGAATTTCATCATGAACTTCACTTCCTGGTCTATGCGCTGCTTCAAAACCAATTCCAATCTCGACACCTTTAAAAGCATTAATACTCATAATTGCAGCTGCTAATTTCGCATCCAGTTTTCGATCATAATGCACGTAGCTACCTACTCCAATTGGCATCCCTTCCACAATTACTTCAACGATTCCACCAATTGAATCACCATTTGCTTTCGCATCATCAATCGCTTTCATCATTTGGTTACCAGCTTCGTCATCTAAGCAACGTACAGGAGATGCTTCGGTAATACTCTTTAATTCTTCAATTGAACTATACGTAATCTCCTTAGCTTGTACACCGCCAATTTCAATTACATGGCCCGCTACTTTAATACCAAGTTCTGCTAACACCTTTTTAGCAACCGCACCAGCAGCAACACGCACCGTCGTTTCGCGCGCTGACGAACGTTCCAGTACATTCCTCATATCTCTATGACCATATTTAATCGCACCATTTAAATCAGCATGCCCAGGCCTTGGTTTTGTCACTTTCCTTTTCATCTCTTTTTCTTCTTGCTCAGTTAAAGGCTCCGCCCCCATAATTTTTGTCCAGTGTGCAAAATCACGATTTTCAACAACAAGTGCAATAGGGGAACCTAATGTTTCTCCATGTCTAACACCACTTAAAATTTGCACTTGATCCGTTTCAATTTGCATGCGTCTACCGCGCCCATATCCCTTTTGCCTTCTAGCTAACTCTTCGTTTATATCATCTGCTACTAAAGACAATCCTGCCGGAACACCTTCTATAATCGTTGTAAGTTGTGGACCATGAGATTCACCAGCTGTAATATATCGCATACGTTATTCCTCTTTTCGTATATGTATTTATCTCACTATATTAACTTTTATCATTCTAAAAATATTAAAGAAATTATATCATAAATCGACCATTTTCTTATTCTATATTTCCGATAGTCCTAATTTAAATATCAACATATCATAACAGTTCAAACTTCGTAACTAACTGAAAATAAAAAAAGTGCAAGAAGAATACCCCTATTCTCCTTGCACTTTTTACTATTATCACAGTGATTAAAGCGTTTACAAATTATTTCAAAATAATTAGTAAATCCATTCATTCATTAATTTTGAGTAGTCAACTAATTCTTCTTCTTTAAAGAAAATAGCAATCTCGCGCTCTGCGCTTTCTAAAGAATCAGAACCATGGATAATGTTTTTCGCAACAGTTACACCGAAATCTCCACGAATTGTTCCAGGAGCTGCTTCATGTGGTCTTGTTTTCCCCATCATGTTACGAGCTGTATCTACTACACCTTCACCTTGCCATACCATTGCGAATACAGGTCCAGATGTAATAAAGTCTACTAACTCACCAAAGAAAGGTTTTTCCTTATGCTCAGCGTAGTGTTGTCCAGCAATTTCTGGAGTGACTTGCATTAATTTTGCACCAACTAATTGAAAGCCTTTTTTCTCAAAACGAGCTACAATTTCCCCAATGAAGGCACGTTGTACACCGTCTGGTTTTACCATTAGAAATGTTTTTTCCATAAAAAATCTCTCCACTTCTGAATTATGTATGTAATTGTATATCCCCACACACATATTATCACCCTTATCACAATTGTGCAATAGTTTTGAAATAGAGAGATTATTTTATTTTTTAGAATAAACCTTAAAATTTTCGTTTTCCAATATACTTTGCAACATTTTGTAATGCGTACTTTGCTTTTCCACGTGGGAGTGGTTTTATTATTTCTAAAGCTTTATGTAAATAACGTTCACTAAACGCAAATGCTTGATCAATTGCTGTACTATTTTTTACAGCATCAATAATTTCTTGCATTTCACTTGCTGTTGAATTTTCATGTACAGATGTGATTTTCTGACGAAGTACGGGATCTTCCATCGCATATAAAGCAGGAAGTGTAATATTCCCTTGTAGTAAATCCCCACCAGCAGGTTTTCCAAGTTTCTCTTCTGTAGAAACGAAGTCTAAAATGTCATCAATAATTTGATAAGACATTCCTACAAAATACCCATACCAAAATAGACGATTTACCGTATCACGATTAGCACCAGCAGCAATCGCTCCCAATTGACAACTCGCGGCAATTAATAATGCTGTTTTTCGCTTTATTCTTCTTAAATACGTTCTTAAATTTTGGTCATAATTGTATTTATCTTTAATTTGTTCAATTTCACCTTTACAGACTTCTAAAATAGTATGTGATAACGCTTGATGTGCCTCTGGAATTTCGATATTGGTTATACATTCAAGAGACTTAGCGAACAGATAGTCCCCTGTATACATCGCAATACGATCTCCCCATTTCGCATTCACAGTCGCACTGCCGCGTCGTAAAAATGCAGCATCAATAACATCATCGTGAACAAGAGAAGCCATATGAATAAGTTCTAACGCAACAGCAACATGCTTAATCGCATCTAACTTATAATCTCCAAATTTCCCTGCAAGCAACACAAATACAGGACGAATTCGTTTCCCACCAGCTTCAATAAGCTGTAATGCTGCCTCTTCTACTAATGGCTGTTCAGAAGCGACTGTCTTTTTTAATTCTTTTTCTATCACATTAATATCCGATCGTAAAAAAGAGTACATAAGTTGTAACTTCATATTGTTCACCTTAACCTAAAACTTCTTTTTTCTATTTTGATTCTGGTTTAATTCCTAAATGCATTGCTGCTACCCCAAAAGTAAATGGTTTCACTTGCACACGTTCAAGTCCAGCTTGCTCAAACATTTGAGCCAATTCTTTCATCCCTGGGAACGTACTAGCAGATTCTTGAAGCCATGAATATTCTTTATAACTTTTCGCAAACATCTTTCCAAATAACGGCATGATATATTTAAAGTATAAAATATACCCTTGTCGAAAACCAATCATTGTTGGTTGAGATGTTTCTAAACAGATTACTTTTCCACCTGGTTTTACTACACGCGTCATTTCTTTTAATACGTGCATATAATCCGGTACGTTACGTAAACCAAACCCAATCGTCACATAATCAAACGTATTATCTTCAAACGGAAGTTCCATTGCATTCCCATGTAGAAGTTCTACTTGTTTTAATTGTAACGCCTCTACCTTTTGCTTACCAACAGATAACATATTTTCACTGAAGTCTAAGCCAACAACCTTTCCTTGCTCACCTACGGCTCCAGCTAGCGCAATTGTCCAATCTGCGGTTCCACAGCATACATCAAGCGCTTGACTGCCTGGTTGTACATCCATAATTCGCATCGTTTCTTTCCGCCACGCTTTATGTCTTTGAAAACTAATTACAGAATTCATCACATCGTATTTATCAGAAATCTTTTCAAATACGTCATGTACTCTTTCTTCTTTTGATTGTTGCATGCTCGTACCTTCTTCCAATGTAAAATTGCTTATGTCTTCTATTTATTCCTTAACACAGAATTTATTTCATTTATGTCTGTGTGATTTTCTAAAAATTGTTTTTCTTTCTTTCTCAATTCCTTCATCCAACCATTAATCACTACTTCTGCTTTATCCCCTAAAGCATCTTGCATAGCTTGAAAAACAGGTGAATGTTGCTTATCAGCATACAATTGAATTTCTTTTTGAAGGCGATTTCCACCTAATACGTATGTGATAAATGGCTTCCAATGTGATAACTGAAAATGATCACATGTTTTTTGAAGGAGCGCAGACTCAATCGTTACTATGCTTTTCATTATGTCATCCGTCGTTTCATGCGCTTTTTGGTATAACATAATTTTGTGTTCATTTATCTCTTTAATTCCTTCAGCAAGTGCACGAATTAAAACAATATCACGATTCATAGACAATAAATAATAATATAGTCCACTATAGTAATCGCCTGCAAGTACTGTTAATTGACGACATTTATGGAATTCAATCTCTTCCTCGCCTGCTTTATTTGATACCCTTTCATGCGTATCAAGCGCAATTTGTACAAGCATAATTGTTACTACGTAATGCTCAATTTGTTCTATATGTAAGTTTGCACTCTTTAAAGCACCATATAACAATGCTATCTTTTCTTCATCAATAAATGGTTCTTCAATATAGTTTATAAAATAAGGATGGCGTAATTTCTCCATCAATTTTTCTTTTATACCCGCATACCCTCCGTAGATGTCACACACAAAAAATCACCCTTGTTTTCTAATTCATAAAACTTATTATAACACATACACTCTATTTTCTATAACCAAAACTTGGCTACACCTACCATTCATGTAAGCAATCTTTCTAATCTCACTCTGTCTAGTTAAAACTATATCATTTATTTACTAAAAAAAAAGAAAAGCAGTTTCCCGCTTTTCTTTACTTCGTTTTAATAAACGATAAAATTTCACTGCGCGCTGCAGCATCATTTTCAAGCACACCACGCACTGCTGTCGTTACTGTTTTCGCACCTGGTTTTTTCACACCACGCATCGTCATACACATATGTTCTGCTTCTACTACTACCATTACACCATGAGGCTCTAGTACTTCCATAATAGAGTTCGCTACTGTTGATGTAATACGTTCTTGCAGTTGTGGGCGACGTGCAATTGTATCTACGGTACGAGCTAATTTACTTAACCCTGTTACCTTTCCACCTTGCGGAATATATGCAACGTGAGCAACTCCATAGAATGGTACTAAATGATGCTCACACATCGAATAAAATGGTATATCTTTTACTAGTACAAGCTCTTCGTGATCTTCTCCGAATACTTTATGCAAATGCTCTTTCGGATCTTCATGCATACCTGAGAACACTTCTGCGTACATTTTTGCAACACGCTTTGGTGTATCAAGTACTCCCTCACGATTTGGGTCATCCCCAATCGCCTCTAAAATAAGGCGTACTGCATGTTCAATTTGTTCTAAATTAACTTTTGCCATCCGCTAGCCCTCCCGAAAACCTAAAAGTGATACGAACACATTCTAGCATATTTATGTTTTTAAAAGCAAAAAGAAGAGTTCCCAAAAAGGAAACTCTTCTTCCCTGTTAATATGTAAGGATTATTTAACCGCATCTTTTAACGCTTTACCAGGTTTGAATGCAGGTACTTTACTTGCAGCGATTTCAATCTCCTCACCTGTTTGTGGGTTACGACCTTTACGAGCCGCACGCTCACGAACTTCGAAGTTACCGAATCCGATCAGTTGTACTTTATCACCTTGTTTTAAAGCTTCTAAGATAGAATCAAAAACAGCGTCTACTGCTTTTGTTGCGTCCTTTTTAGAAAGGGAACTTGCTTCTGCAACAGCATTGATTAAATCTGTCTTGTTCATGCCATTCACCTCCTCCCAAAGATAAGACTGTATAATGATCATAAAATGAGTCTTACTTTCATTTGTAGGCAATTTTTGCAAATTCTATACTACAAAGATGTAGATAAATCATTATCAACGCCTATATTATACGATTCTCCTTTATAATTCAATATTTTTAAGGAAATTGTTACTCTTAAAATGTGAAAATCTGATGAAACTTGACAATTTACAACAATGTATTAGATAATGACTGTTTATTTTTCTATTTTATAATCAAAAAAAACAAAAAATCCCTCTACAATGAGAGGGATTTTTTCTTATAGTATAATCGCAATTAATCCGCCAGATCCTTCATTAATAATTCTTTCTAGCGTTTCTTTTAATTTATATCTAGCATTTTCTGGCATTAAAGATAATTTCGCCTGAATTCCTTCTCGAACAATCGAGCTAAGTGAACGTCCAAATATATCAGAATTCCAAATTGATAACGGGTCATCTTCAAAATCTTGCATTAAATAACGAACTAATTCTTCACTTTGCTTTTCAGTACCAATAATCGGCTCAAACGTTGACTCTACATCTACTTTAATCATATGAATAGATGGCGCTACCGCTTTTAACTTCACACCAAACCTTGAACCGTGACGAATAATTTCTGGCTCATCTAAGCTCATATCCGCTAATGCAGGTGCTGCTACACCATATCCTGTTTGCTTAACCATACGCAGTGCATCCGCCACTTGATCGTACTCTATTTTCGCATGAGATAAATCGAGCATAAGCTTTAACAAATGATCTTTCCCTCGAATTTCTACTCCTACTACTTCTTTTAAAATCTGATCATATAATTCATCTGGCGCATATAAATCAATCTCCGCCACACCTTGCCCCATATCAATGCCAGCTAGGCTCGCTCGATCAATAAATTCATATTGACTAAACTGCCAAACAACGCGATCCACATCACGAAGACGTTTTATATCCTTCACAGTTTCTTGAACTGCTTCTTGATAACTTTGACGCAACCAATGCCCTTCATTTAGCACCATTACCCAACTCGGAAGGTTCACATTCACTTCTAATACAGGGAATTCAAATAGCGCTTCACGAAGTACATTATATACATCTGTTTCTCTTAAACTCTCCACACTCATTGCAATAACCGGGATATCATATTCTTCTGATAAACTTTGGCGTAATTGCTCTGTATCTGGATGATACGGCTGTACCGTATTAATTATCATAATGAAAGGTTTTCCTACTTCTTTCAACTCATTTACAACGCGTTCTTCTGCCTCTATATAATCCCTTCTTGGAATTTCACCAATTGTTCCATCTGTTGTAATTACAACACCAATTGTTGAATGTTCTTGAATTACTTTACGCGTGCCGATTTCTGCAGCTTCATGGAATGGAATAGGTTCTTCATACCAAGGGGTATTAATCATACGCGGGCCATTCTCATCTTCATAGCCCTTCGCTCCAGGAACCGTATATCCAACACAATCTACTAATCGAATATTCACTTCAAGTCCTTCATCTACTTCGATAGAAACCGCTTGGTTTGGAACAAACTTCGGTTCCGTCGTCATAATTGTACGACCAGCAGCACTTTGAGGCAATTCATCCTGCGCTCTTTGACGGTCAGACTCATTCTCAATATTTGGAATAACTACAAGTTCCATAAATTTTTTAATGAATGTTGATTTCCCTGTTCGAACAGCTCCTACAACTCCAAAATAAATATCACCGCCTGTTCGTTCTGCAATATCTTTAAAAATATCTACCTTTTCCAAGTGATTCCCTCCCTCAAAATTTTTGGGAATAATTCCGCGTTTATAGTCAACTAATACCTTCTCTAACGTTGCCTATAATATCTGATATAATATAATGGTATTCTAGAAGTTCGGACAATATATCATATAATTTTGTCCAATTTCATATGACTATTAAAAAATATCTTTTGTTTGCATCGTAAGTTGTATAACATAAAAAACCTTTCTTCTAGAACTTATTCACTAAAAGAAAGGTTCATGACTTATCATTTTAAAAAAATTGGTTCTCCGTCCTTTACTGTGTACGGTAAAGAATAAGCTGGTACAAACGGGGAACCTTTCGAAAGTATATTTCGAATATCTTCTCCCTCTGTAAACTGCCCTTCATTTTTTTTCAAAGCGTCATATAAGTCGATTCTATAATCAACAAAAACTTCTCCTTTTTCATTAATTACAAAAGGAAGTCCTTTACCAGAATATGGACTTGTCACTTGTGGCACATCTTTATATCCTAGTTTTTTGAAATCCAATTCATATACACCATCTGAAATTACTTTTTTAAAAGGTGGATATTGATGTTCATCACGATACATCCTAAGCTTTAAAGATAGTTCCTGAATTTGTTCAGCCATCCTAACATCAATTAACTTTACTGTCGGATTTGTTTCAACGTCTATTAATACGTATTGATATACTCCTCCACTTTCATACGCATTCCCTGGCGCTTCTTGTATGTAACGCGGGGCAATCTGTTGAAAATCGATTGGATACTTTTGATAAATAGGTGTACTCATATCCCTCGTCTTAATTGGCAATATCCCATCATTTTGCTCCTTAAATGTCACAACAGCTTTTTGAACAACCTGTAGCTGATCTTCATAAGGAACCGCATTTTGCTTCATATTTTCTTTCGGATACAGACACCCCGTTAAAAGGCTCATACAACAAAATATTAAAATAATATGGAATTTTTTCACTAGCATCACCTTTTCATACTAATCTAATTTGCTCCGTATGTAGTATTTTCGAGACCATTCCATTTACTGCTGTACAGGTCCACTAAATACAACAAGAAAAATAACAATTCCTGACACAATCATAAGGGTGTACGCTACTAACGCTGTAATCCCTTTCAAAAATTTATTCTTTATTCTATGTCTACTTAATAAAATAAAACTTACTGCAAAAAACATAAATCCAATTGCCCCTAAAGCCAGCCACATTTTCATAAGCCCTTCTGACATATACACACTCCTTTTTATTAATCTATTTTTATACTATTTTAACAAATTAAAATCTTTAAACAAATACAAAAAGAACATTTTACTACAAATCGCGAGTATGTAACTTTAATCAATAGGTTTTCCAGCATTTCTCACCAATCTAGGCAAAAATAAAACCGAAGCGATTGTATCTCTCGCTTCGGTTGACCAAATATGCCCAAAAACAGCTCTATTCCCATTCTTTCATGGCTATCATATGCAATCTCCAAACTCTTTGTTTCTCATAATTTATTTTTTAAACATTTTGCTTAACGAACCAAAATCTGTTGGCATATTATTATTAATAATCGCTTTTACAATTTGATCCTCTTGCTCTTTCGGCACTTCACGTCCCGCCATAAGAGCCACTTGATGAATTAATTGACGAAGTACAGTTTCATCACGTAAATTCGCATTTTGCACGGATGATGCTAATTTAAAAATATCCTCTTTATTTACTTTCGCTTCCTTCTCAATATTATTAAAAATATTATTATCCATTCTTTTCACCCTCTCCTCAAGTTACTCTTCATCCTATGCAAAAATGAAAAAATGGTGAAAAGACCCAAAAAATAAAAAAGCGACAGAAGTACAAATGTACTTCTGTCGCTTTTCTTTACAGTAAATCAGGTATAGCTTCCACTTCATGTTTTCGAACACGTCCCATCAATGAGCCTACTGCATCTTTTACGTTATTCCCATTGAACAGCACGTCATATAAAGCAGCTGTAATCGGCATTTCAACTTCCATTTTCTCTGCCAATTCATGAGCAGCTTTCGTTGTTCTTACACCTTCCACAACCATACCCATGCTTTCTAACACTTCTTCTAAAGAGTGTCCTTTTCCAAGCATATTTCCAGCGCGCCAATTTCGGCTATGAACACTTGTACAAGTTACAATTAAGTCTCCCATACCAGTTAGACCAGCAAACGTTAACGGATTCCCGCCCATTTTTCTTCCTAAACGAGCAATCTCTGTTAAACCACGTGTCATCAATGCCGCCTTTGCATTATCACCTAATCCAAGACCATCAGTTATACCAGCAGCTAATGCGATAATATTTTTTAACGCACCACCAAGTTCAACTCCAACGATATCTGGATTTGTGTATACACGAAAATAACTATTCATAAATAAATCTTGTACTTCCTCAGCCGCTTCCATACGCTTTGCTGCAGACGTAACTGTTGTCGCTTGTCGTAAACCGACTTCTTCAGCATGACTCGGTCCAGACAGTACAACAACATCTTTAATTAAGTGCTCTGGAATTTCTTCCTCAATCACTTCCGAAATACGTTTTGACGTACCAGGTTCAATTCCTTTGCTCGCATGAATCCAAGTAATTGGTTCAGTAACAATTTCTTTCATCTCTTGTAATACATCTCTGTACGCTTTCGTTGGTACTACTAGCAGTACTGTATTTACATCTACTAATGCTTCTTCTAAAGAAGAGTAGGCTACGATTGTGCTTGGCAATGTAATGCCTGGGAGATATCGACTATTCTCATGTTTCGTATTAATTTCATCCATAAGTTCTGGGCGATTTCCCCAAATACGTACATCATGTCCATTGTCAGCTAATACCATCGCTAACGCTGTTCCCCAGCTACCTGCTCCTACTACTGTGATTTTTGTCATAAAATCACATCCTCTCCATTAGTCTCTTGCTCTAGCGATAATGTGAATCGGCGTTCCTACGAAGCCAAATGATTCACGTAAGCGATTCTTTAAGAAACGCTCATATGAGAAGTGCAATAATTCTGGATCGTTTACAAACACAACAAATGTCGGTGGTTTTACCGCAACTTGTGTTGCATAGAAAATTTTCAGACGGCTACCATTATGAGTTGGCGTCGGATTCATCGCTACCGCATCCATAATTACATCGTTTAATACGTTCGTTTGAATACGGATACTATGACTTTCATTTACCTCATCGATAACCGGTATTAATGTTTGTGTACGTTTTCTCGTTTTTGCAGATAAGAAAACAATTGGTGCGTATTCTAAGAATTGGAAATGAGCACGGATATTTTCTTCAAATGCTTTCATTGTTTTTTCGTCTTTTTTCACTGCATCCCATTTATTTACAACGATAACAACAGCTCGCCCTGAATCATGAGCATATCCAGCGATTTTTTTATCTTGCTCAATAATTCCTTCTTCACCATCTAAAACGACTAAAACAACGTCAGAACGTTCAATCGCTCTTAGCGCACGAAGTACACTATATTTTTCTGTACTTTCATACACTTTTCCTTTTTTACGCATACCAGCTGTATCAATAATTACATAATCTTTTCCATCTTTACTATATGGTGTATCGACAGCATCACGAGTTGTTCCTGCTACATTACTAACAATTACACGCTCTTGACCAAGAAGAGCATTTACAAGTGATGATTTCCCTACGTTTGGACGTCCAATTAAAGAGAAACGAATTGTGTCTTCATCATATCCGTCTTCTTCAATCTTTGGAAAATGTTGTGCAGCTTCGTCTAGTAAGTCACCTAACCCTAATCCGTGTGTACCTGAAATTGGGAATGGTTCGCCAAATCCTAATGCATAAAAGTCATAAATGTCACTGCGCATTTCCGGATTGTCCACTTTATTTACTGCAAGTACAACCGGTTTATTTGAACGATATAAAATTTTTGCAACTTCTTCATCAGCTGCTGTTACACCGTCACGACCGTTTGTCATAAAAATGATAACATCCGCTTCATCAATTGCTACTTCAGCTTGTTGACGAATTTGTGTCAAAAACGGCTCGTCTCCAATATCAATTCCGCCCGTATCAATAATGTTAAATTCATGATTTAACCATTCTCCAGCGCTATAAATACGATCGCGCGTTACACCTGGAATATCTTCTACGATTGAAACTCTTTCTCCAACAATTCTATTGAAAATAGTAGATTTCCCTACGTTCGGGCGACCTACTATCGCTATTACTGGTTTCGGCATATACTTTCATCCTTTCAACTTGCTTCTGTTTATTATGTAAAAAACCCTTCTTTGTGCAAGAAGGGATTTGCATTCCAGAATATTTCTCAACGTATCAAAACACCTCACATTATAACACACGTTGCTAATGTTTCACAATAATATATACATTCTCTTGTAAGCGATGTGCAATACCATCTAAAATTGCTTCTAAATTATTTGCAACAAATTCTAGTTCCTCCGTCGATTCGCAAACGAATAAAGGAGCACCACCTGCAAATTTTTCTGGAGTCGTTGTTATAACTGCCAGAATAACACTTTCTAACATCATCTCTTATCTCCCCTTCCTTTTGGGGCTTCCGATGACATATGGACAGCACTTTCTAACGTTGGTACATTTCCTATGACACCTATCGCTTTCTCTGCATCTTGATCTTGCGGCAGGACAAAAATCCCAACCCTGCCATCCTCTAAATCACGCTTTGCTAACGGTACAAGCGCTGGTGTACCAGAATCTCTATAAATCCCTAACGCTACTGAAACATCGTGTAAAATAGCTTGTCGTTGCCCTAAATTTGAGATTGTAACCATCGCATCAATTGATTTCGGCTTTAAAATAAAACCCATACCATATTTCATAATTTCTTCTTGTCTTGCTGGCAATCCAATATTCATAATGTAAATATTGTCAATATAAAGCCCTGCTCCTTCAAAACGAAGCGGAACGTGCTCAATTTCAACAAGATCATGTAGCCTTTTACCAGACATTAATTTTTTCGCGATAAAAAATGCGATTATAGCCATAATTACTCCTGCAATCCATGAACGGAATCCTATATACGCAAACGTCGTTGCAAACGACGTTAACATTGCCAAATAGTTGCGACTTTCAAAAACCAATGCAATTCCTTCAATGTATGTATTTCCACGCGGTACGAGCTCATACCCATCTAATTGTTGAAGCGTATTTCTTTCCATATTACGTACATCACGAAATTGTGTCGCTGCTAATGTAAGAAATGTAATGGCAGAAAAATCTTTTTTCAAAATAGACGGGATTGCAATCGCTCCTAAAGCAGCTGCAATTAACCCCATTGCAATATGAATAATTTTCCCATGTAGCCTCGTCGGATATTGCCGCGTATCCGTCCGAAGCATTAGCACCCTTGTAACTGTCCCCGCTATTACGCCGCATAAAATGGCTGGTGTATATTCAGTCATGTATTACCCTCGCCTTTCTTTTACGTGTTTTTCTCTTAAACCGTTCCATGTATACTGATGCTTTTGCAATCCAAAACAATATTGCCATGAATAATGTAGAAATGGCGACGATATCAAAAAATGCTAAACTACCGTAATCATATGGAAAATTCAATTTCCTAAAAATAAATGTCACTAGCAGCTCTCCTTGTAACATCCCTACATATAGAGAACATAATCGTAATATGCGATCCCCATGCAATAACACCGATGCATACACAAGAGCACTACTTAGCAGAAACACTCTATCCACCACAATCCAAATCGGATCATATATTTCTAACAGATGAAAACTTGTATATAACATTGCAATAATAAGTGCCGAAAGTAAGCTATACAATTTTTTCCAGACGGAATATAGCGTGATCCCTATAAAAGAAATAATACAAAGTAAAAGAGCATTTACTGATACCACGAATGAGGCAATCGTTACATGTAACGGAGAGCAAATTATAAAAATCAGTATACAAGCGCCTAACTTCCATCGGATAGGGTCCTTTTTCATAAAAAAGGTTACAATGATCCACCCTATCCAAGCTACAAAATAAAAAGTACTTCCATCCATCAACTTCACCTCCTATGTTTTCCATTATGGGAACTTTTTATGAAAGTTAATCCACTTTATTTACGCATAGTTTTTTCTTATAACAGCAACACTTTTAACAAGGAGGTGTTATTCATTATGGGTAAAGATCGCCAAGAACGAAAACTACGAGAATCACGCCGCGTTGAATCCGATCGTGATCAATCACTACAATATCCAGGTGCAACTGGACTTGATACACCAGAACAGGCTCGAAAACAAAACCAGCACTAATTAATACAAAAAGACGGTTTCTATATTGTACGAAACCGTCTTTTACATAATCAGTTTAATGATTTCTATTTATATCGAAATAATATTTCGCATACTATATCCTCCCATTACTTCTTTTTACCTTCACCTATTCCCATTAAAAATTAAGTTCTCTCCAGTAATTCGACAACACACCATCTACATTTTTCAACCCTTTTTCAATTACAATTTTTACGAAATGATATTTTTATATAATACTAATTCCATTCTCCACTTTATATTACGAAAAAGAATAGAACAAAAAAAAATCAACCGAATGGTTGATTTTTTATCTCCTACTATAATGCGCAGTATCAATACCACGCTGCATTAACCAATGATATGTTTCACCCTTTACAACAAGAGGTACAGATTGCAACTCTTCTATCGTCTTCGCACCAAGAGCTGTCATTATAAATTTCAAATCTGTATGTAGAAGCTCAATTTCATCTACTAACTTCTCGATACCATCTTGCATTAAAATACGTAAAAAATAACCAGCAAACGCAGTTGTATTCGCCCCTAATGCGATTGCTTTCGCTACGTCAAGCGCTGTTTGTATACCCCCAGATGCAATAAAAGAGAGGTTATTATTTGTAGAGGTTGCTTCAATAATCGAGGTTGCTGTTTGTATGCCCCAGTTATTAAAATAAGAAAGCATTCGCTGTCTTCTTTCGTTTTCAACAGCAGCAAAATTCGTACCACCTTGCCCACCAATATCAATTGCTGTTACACCTACGTTCACTAACTGTTGCATTGTTTCCTTACTCATCCCAAATCCAACTTCTTTTACAATGATAGGAACTTTACTATTTAAAACAATTTTCTCAATGCGCTGAAGTACTCCAGTAAAATCACGGTCTCCTTCTGGCATCGTTAACTCTTGTATGACATTTAAATGAATTTGTAATGCATTCGCTTCAATCATATCAACGGCGCGCTCTGCCTGCTCGATAGTTGCCTCACTACCTAAATTAGCAAAGAAAATACCATTTGGGTTTACCTTTCTAATCACCTTATAAGAAGCAGCTTCACTTTCATCTTTTAACGCCGCCATTTGCGAACCTACAGCCATAGCAAGGTTATGATGTTTCGCTACATATGCTAATTGCTCATTAATATGTAACGTTTTCTCTCCTCCACCACCAGTCATCGCATTGATAAAAATCGGCGAACTTAGTGAAAGTTCGCCGATTTTTGTTTCACATGTTATTGTGTCATAATTTGAATTTGGCAAGCTTTGATGCACAAAATCAATATCATGAAAGCCATGCGTACGAGACTGACCAGTAGAAAGAGCGTATTCAATATGATCTAATTTACGTTTTGCCCTTACCACTTGTACCCCTCATTATTTCTTTAATTTTTTCAGTTGTTCACCAATAATATCACTTAATTGGAAAGTAGCAGAATCAGCATTTGGCTCATACTGACTATAATCTTCAGTTACATTATTTTCCTCAAGCGCTTCTTTTATACTTAAAGAAATACGTTTCTCTGCTACGTGAACTTCAAGTACTTTCACTTTTACTTCTTGTCCCATTTCCAATACTTCATTCGGATTTTTCACGTGACGATTTGCAATTTGAGATACGTGTACAAGCCCTTCAACGCCCGGTAAAATCTCAACGAATGCACCAAATGTAACAAGGCGTTTTACTACTCCCTCACGAATATCTCCAGCTTTTATTTCGCCAGCAACGTTTTCCCAAGGTCCTGGTTGAGCTGCTTTAATTGATAAAGAAATACGTTGTGTATCAGCATCAACAGATAACACCTTTACCTTAACCTTTTGACCTTGCTCTAACACTTCAGAAGGTTGCTCTACACGTTCGTGTGAAATTTGTGAAATGTGAACTAAACCGTCCACTCCACCAACGTTAACGAATGCGCCAAAGTCAGTTAATCGTTGTACTGTTCCTTCAACAACGTCCCCTTCTTTTAATGAAGAAATTGCTTCTTTTTTCTTAGAATCTAGTTCTAATTCTACTACCGCTTTATGCGAAAGGATTACACGATTTTTTTCACGGTCTAATTCAACAATTTTCACCGCTAATGTTTTACCTTTATAGTCAGTAAAGTCTTCTACATAATGTACTTCTACAAGTGAAGCTGGAATAAAACCGCGAACACCAAGGTCCACAACTAATCCGCCATTCACAATATCTTTTACAGTAACATCAAATACATGACCAGAAGTAAATTTCTCTTGTAGTTCTACCCATGCTTTTTCTGCATCAACAGCACGTTTAGATAAGACAAGATCATCTTCTTCTAATTTAATAATTTTCAACTCTAGTGTTTGATCTAATTCTACAACATCGCTTGCTTTTTCAATATGAACGTTAGCTAATTCACTAATCGGAATTACGCCATCTGTTTTGTATCCAACATTTACAAGCACTTGTTTCTCTTCAACCTTCGTTACAGAACCTGTAACAACGTCACCAACTTGTAATTCTTTTGAATCCATAACTTCTTCATTCATTTTCTCTACCATGGAAATACCTCCCTACAGAATTGACAAAGCATTTTTTATGTATATACGAAATGAAAACAAAGTTTTCATTTGCATGTTTAAGAATTTCTCATCACATACTCTTTTTCAATAACATTCACAAGAAAATATATTAAACCTATATAAATAGTATACAGCAAAACCAGCTTGAAAAAAGTATGTTTTGAAATATAATAGCGAATATATTCTGACAGTTTTATTCCTCTTTAACTAACTTCTTACAAATCAGCTCATTTGTCAAGGAAAGAGACTCACAATTCACGTATCCTTTACATTTCTATTTAAACAAAAAAAGAAAGAGGACTATCCCCTTTCTTTATTTCGCAAACACTCCAGAAACAATGCTCATAATTTTTTGGACAACTTCTTCAATTGATAAAGAAGTCGTATCTAATTCCAATGCATCATCAGCCTTTTTTAGTGGAGAAACTTCGCGTTCTGAATCTAATTTATCACGCTGAGCAATTTCTTCTTTTAGCTGCTCTAAATTAGAATCGAAACCTTTATTTAAATTTTCTAAATGTCTTCTTTCCGCTCTTTCTTCAACAGAAGCAAGCATAAAGATTTTCACTTCAGCATCCGGTAATACATGTGTACCAATATCACGGCCGTCCATTACAACGCCGCCTTTTTTCGCTAACTCTTGCTGACGACGTACCATTTCTTCACGAACAAGGCGATGTTTCGCTACAATAGATACTCGATTCGTCACATCAGGTGTACGAATTACTTCAGAAACATCTTGTCCATTTAAAAATACAAGCTGTGTATTTTCTCCTTGCTGAAACTCAATATTTACATTCTTTACAACTTCCATTAACTGCTCTTCATTTTCAATGTCTACTTTTTGTTCAAGGGCTGCATATGTAAGCGTACGGTACATTGCGCCTGTATCAATATAAACGTAAGAAAGTTCCTTCGCAACAACTTTTGCCACTGTACTTTTCCCAGCAGCTGCTGGACCATCTATAGCAATTGAAATTCGTTTATCCATTGTAACACCTCATTTTTTCACTTATAAAACAAAACGAAAAGCAGGTGTTCACCCTGCTTCTTCTCATTTGCTTCACGTCATTAAATCCTCAATTATTGTAGCATAATCCTTCATAGAAGAAAATGAAAACTACCTATTCACCTGCAAGATTTCCACTTTGTTTTTTACCATGACACCCTCATAATAAACAATTTTAGATAAATATTTCACTGATGACTTATGTATAAATAACAATTGCACAACAGAAAGACAAATGAATTGCATTATTAATATACGAATAAAAATTCTCTCCATCTTTTTCACCGGAATTCTTCCCTCCTATACTATATTTGCACATTTCGTTTCATGATTTTATACATCGTACATATAGCAGTTAATTTTATTGTCATTTTCGAGGCATACTTTTATACATTTCCATTGTCGAATTTACTCAAAACATGTTATGTTCTAAATGTATTTTTTTACTTGAAAGGGGTATAAGCATTGAAAAGAATCCTAGTTTTACACACAGGTGGAACAATTGCAATGGAGGAAGATAAAGAAACTGGGGTCGTACAACCAGGTGAAAAAAATCCTCTTTTAAAATTCATTCCTGATTTAGAAGGCGATGTTGATTTAATCGTTGAAGATGTGTTCCACCTACCATCTCCTCATATGACACCGAGCGAAATGTTACAATTACAAGTCATCATTGATGAAAGAGTAAAACAAGACAACATTCATGGCGTAGTCATTACGCATGGCACGGATACATTAGAAGAAACAGCTTATTTCTTAGATTTAACAGTACAAGCAACTATTCCGATCGTAGTGACAGGTGCAATGCGCTCTAGCAATGAGTTAGGTGCTGATGGTCTATATAACTTCTTATCAGCTGTAAAAGTTGCTAGTTGTGATGAAGCTGCAGAAAAAGGTGTTTTAGTCGTATTAAACGACGAAATTCATTGCGCTACAAATGTAACGAAAACACATACAAGTAATGTTGCAACATTCCAAAGCCCACAATACGGACCAATTGGAATGGTAACAAAACGCGGCGTTGTCTTCCATCACGCTTTAGTACATCACGAAACATATACGATAAACAAAGTGTCTAAAAATGTAGTTGTTCTAAAAGCATATGCTGGCATGGATGATACATTATTAGCAGCAATCGAAAATCTTCCTGTAGACGGCATTGTTATCGAAGCTCTTGGACAAGGTAATCTCCCTCCAAGAACACTACCTAGTCTAGAAAGATTATTAAATAGAGGTATTCCTGTCGTATTAGTTTCTCGCTGTTTCAACGGTATCGTTCAAGACGTATATTCGTATGAAGGTGGCGGTAAACACTTAAAAGATATGGGCATTGTATTCACATACGGATTAAATGCACAAAAAGCACGCATTAAATTACTTGTTGCATTAGAGAATACAAATTCTCATGAATCCATTCAAAATATGTTTATGCACGAATAAAAAGGAGCTGTCGAGGTTTTCCCGACAGCTCCTTTTTATTTTTCTCTTGATGCAATGGTTTGCGCAATCGCATCTCCATGAAATCTTCCGTTCTCGATAAATATTTCATTTGCATTATTTCCAGCAGCAATGACACCTGCAATGAAAATATTTTCAGCATTCGTTTCCATTCTATCCTCTGTATAAATTGGACGTCCTGTTTCTTCATCAATCTGAACACCCATCTTCGTTAAGAAGCTATGATCAGGATGATAACCAGTCATCGCAAATACAAAATCATTTTTGATTGTAAGAGCTTCACCATCAACTGTAAACGTTAATGTATGCTCAGTAATTTCTTTCACATGAGCCCCAAAATGCATTTGAATTGTACCATTTCGTACTAACGCCTCAAATTCCGGCAAAATCCAAGGCTTTATGCTTGGTGAATACTCACTTCCACGATACAGTACCGTTACACGTGCACCAGATTTAACAAGTTCTAACGCGGCATCTACACTCGAGTTTTTCCCACCTATAACTACTACATCTCGATCAAAATAAGGATGCCCCTCTTTAAAATAGTGAGCTACTTTCTTCAATTCCTCACCTGGAACATTCATATAATTTGGATTATCATAATATCCAGTTGCTACAACAATATATTTCGCTATATATATTTCCTTACTTCCGTCACGCTTTGTCGTCTCAACCTGAAAAGCTTCTCCATCTTTTTGAACTTTCTCCACTCGCTCAAAAGCATTTACACGTACAGATTTACGTCTTACTACTTCACGATAATACGCAAGCGCTTGATTTCGAACTGGCTTACGATTTTCTGTAATAAAAGCTACATCACCAATTTCTAATTTTTCACTAGAAGAGAAAAATGTTTGATGAGTTGGATAATTATAAATGGCATTTACAATGTTTCCTTTTTCAATTACTAACGGATTTATCCCTACCTTTTGCAACGAAATTGCAGCCGCTAATCCGCACGGACCGCCTCCGATTATAATAACTGTTTCTTTCTGCATACTCGTCCACTCCTAGTCTTCTACCAATACACTATTTATAAAAACAAGAAAAAACCTACTTACAGCAGTAGGCACCTATCTTTATTGTATTCATTTTTCATATATTTGTCATCTAAACGAAACGTACATCCGATAGACATCTGCTAAAAACTGCTGAAATTTAATACCTTGTTTCCCTAATACATTCTCAGGATCAATCTTTCTAGCTGGATCAAGCGTTTTATGTGACACGATATCTTTTTTCGGATTTAAGCCAAAGTTTTGGCATAAATACGCATGATACCATGTAAAACGATTATATGCTTCCCAAAAGTTAACATCACCACCATAACAAAGTTCCACTCCAATGGCCGCCTTATTCGCGTCATAGCCATATAAGTCATTATCCGTCGGCACACCATATCGAACATGATACGCAACTTCATTTATAGGAATAATCTCCAATATTGTTTTATCATCTATAAATGTATGCGCCGAAGCTTTCGGTTGTAATTCATTAAAGTAATCTCGATTCCCTATCGCATTGCTTCCAGGATTCCCCGTATCATGGCTTACAATAAATCTCACTTTAGTCAGAGGAATCCCCGGTCGTGAACTTCCATATCCAATATAGTTGCGCTCTATAGGAAACATCGCCATTGCTACCAACTCCCGCTCTAGAAGATTACCTTACTTCCTTATATATGTATTCGGTAGCAATGTCCTTATCGCATATTTCTTACGCGAAGAGAAAATCGAAAATATTTGAAGTGAACACCATAAACAACAAGATACTTACAGCCACTCCATAAAAACCGTAAAACCAAACACAATCTTCTTTCGTATCTAAACCGAAAAATTTATTTACCGATTGTAATAATGTGCCACGCTTGCTTTGTTTGTTTCGTAATACTTCCACTCGCTCTACAACATCTGCTGGCATCATAAATCTTTGGTCTACTGTCATTTTCATCATTTATCTCTCCTTAAAATCATTTCCGTTTTGTTTATCTAAGGAGAGTATAGCACGTTTGTTCGTATAGAACAAGCGTTCTTTTTATTTTTATTTTATTTTTCAGCAAGCCAAGTAAAAATCGAGATTACAACGGCAATAATCGGCCCTACTACAACCACACCAAATACCAAAAACAGTAACCCTTCCCCGAACATCCGAACGGTACTTATTTTTCGAGCTTTCATCGTTCTTGCAAGTTCTCCCTCTAACCTCTTAACCTTCTCTTCTAATTGTTCTACTCGTTCCAGCATTTCATTCTCCATATACAACACCTCATTTAATACTTCAACAAAAAAACGTGATTCCCTCGAAAGGAAATCACGTTTTCTCAAGATATAATATTTTATACCCAACCTCTGAAGCGGCTTGCTTCAGCCATTTTACGAACACCAACCATGTACGCCGCTAAGCGCATGTTCACTTTACGAACTTGTGCTGTTTCATAAATAGAATCAAATGATCTTACCATTACTTTTTCTAAACGTTGTTCTACTTCTTCTTCAGTCCAGTAGTAACCTTGGTTGTTTTGTACCCACTCAAAGTAAGATACTGTTACACCACCAGCACTTGCTAACACGTCTGGAACAAGCAAAATTCCGCGATCTGTTAAAATTTTAGTCGCTTCTAATGTTGTTGGACCATTTGCAGCTTCAACAACGATTTTCGCTTTAATATCATTAGCATTTTCTTCTGTAATTTGGTTCTCAATTGCAGCTGGTACTAAAATATCGCAATCAAGTTCTAACAATTCTTTGTTTGAAATTGTATTGTTAAATAGCTTTGTTACTGTACCGAAGCTATCACGACGGTCTAATAAATAATCAATATCTAATCCGTTTGGATCATGTAACGCGCCGTAAGCATCTGAGATTGCAATAACTTTCGCACCTGCATCATGCATAAATTTAGCTAAGAAGCTACCAGCATTACCGAATCCTTGAACAACAACGCGTGCACCCTTAATATCAATGCCACGTTTTTTAGCAGCTTCGCGAATACAAATTGTTACACCTTTCGCTGTTGCTGTTTCACGTCCATGTGATCCACCTAATACAAGCGGTTTACCTGTAATAAATCCTGGTGAATTAAATTCATCAATACGGCTATACTCATCCATCATCCACGCCATAATTTGAGAGTTTGTGAATACATCTGGAGCTGGAATATCTTTCGTCGGACCTACGATTTGGCTAATTGCTCGTACATAACCGCGGCTTAATCTTTCTAACTCACGGAATGACATTTCACGTGGATCACAGATAATTCCACCCTTACCTCCACCATATGGTAAATCAACAATACCACATTTTAAACTCATCCAGATTGAAAGTGCTTTCACTTCATTTTCTGTTACATTCGGATGGAAGCGAATTCCACCTTTCGTTGGACCAACAGCATCATTATGTTGCGCACGATATCCTGTAAATATTTTAACAGTCCCGTCATCCATACGAACTGGTATTTTCACTGTCATCATACGAATTGGTTCTTTTAATAATTCATATACTTCGTTTGGATAACCCAATTTTTCTAACGCTTCACTAATAACAATTTGTGTTGAATTCAATAGTTCAAAATGTTGTTCCCTTTGTTGTTGTGTTTTTGTTTGAGTTCCCTTTTCGGCTACCATAGTAAGTAAACCCCCTGTAATTTCACTTGTTTAGTAAACCTTCATTGCCTAGTATACACCCTTAAATTTGGAATGCAATAGAAAACGCTAACAAATATATACAAACTATTTTCTGTTGCAAGCGTTTTCACTATTATTATAGTCCTTTTATTACTTTTAGAAAAGTAAAATACTTAAATATTTAAATATTTTTTATTTTCATCAACCACCCTCCCATAAAACTGCATATTTTATTTTCAAAAAGTATGTTCGAGTATTTACAATCATCCCTTCCCTTCTCCAAATAAAAACAAAACCTCAGCTATGTTGTATTAGCTGAGGTTTTGTTTTTTCACAAAGTAATTGTGTATTTGTTCTATCGCGTTAACATCCATTAATTCTTTACCGTACTCCATGATGCGGTAAATGGTTGCTGTAGACGGATTACCGTATTCCGCTAAAATAGCTATAAAATCCGCCTTTAACAATTGAATTTGTTCCTCTTCTTCCACCCAAAGATAGAAGCGCTCATCCCACGTATATAGCTTTCCGCCAGTTACACCAAGGTTATATAAGCGATTCGACAGGTTAATTACGTCATCTAGCGTAGCAAACTCATATAATATATGCTCACTTTCATCTAGAGTCACTTGCATTTCAATAAACTCGTCACGGAACTCATCATCTGTATCCATTTCTTGATTTTCTTTCGTTACAATTACAACCATCCCTTGTGCTTGTAGAGAAAACACTTCAACTGCAATCGGACCATCTGCTTCAAACCCTAATTCCTTATTTGCTTCTTGCATCATATCACGAAATAATTGCTGTACTTTCGGTGCATTTCTCCATAAATCTTCTTTCGTTAATCCTCGTTCAGATAAATCATCAAATGTTAGAAAAATTTTTATCTTATTGTAATTTAATCGTTCCAGCCTCATCTCATACCCTCCCTACGTAACCAATGCATCTAATTTTTATTATATGAAATAGAAAATAGATGGTTCTTTTCGAACAACTATTCCGACATTTTTAACCATCCATCCCATTCTTCTTTCGTATCACCAATTAAGATTGTTTCAATGTCCAACTGGTTTAGAACGCCTAGATTTCCGATAAATCCAACAGAAAGAGATTCCCTTTTTTCTTGTAATAAATTTATAAAGTTCATCGTCTTTTTCATTTCTTGTTCGTCAGCAAAAGATATAAATACATATTTCGGCTGTATTTCCTCTACCGCTGATAACATACCATCTTCAGCTAAGCTTGTCCTAATATATATCGCCTCATATCCTTTTAAGCGTAAATAAGTTGAAAAAATAAATCCTTTCAATGCATCCTTTTCTAACACAATAACTTTGTGTAAAGAGGAAAACATTGAGGCATTGTGATACACCATCCCTAGACGCGTTTGTAAAAATGATAGTGCATATTGAAATTGCACCATTGAAATCTCATTATTATTTTTTGACGTTAATAATTTGTCTGTCACTCGAAGAACGATACTGGCAACAACCTTTTCTGTTGAATATATACTAAAAGCTTCGTTTAATAATGCAGCAATTGTAATTTCATCAAATTTTAACAAAGCTTGTAGCAAATCGTCCACTAAAACAACTTCTTTATCGAAATGTATCTCTTTTTGAACTGTACTCTGCAAACGATTCTCTTCTAATAACTGAACCGCTTGTCCAATCATCATACCGGAAGAAACTTTTTCCATTAACCATTTTAAAATTTGAATATGCTCTTCTGTATATAAGCGATGCCCAGCTTGATTCCGCTTTGGGGCAATAATTTGATATCGTCTTTCCCATGCACGAAGCGTACTCGGCTGAACTCCAATTATATTCGAAACGGCTTTTATATTATATTTCCCACTAAGAGTTGGCATCATTTCCCTCCGCACAATGTAATGATATGTGTTTGAGCAGGTGCTCGGAAACGAAGTGGTATCAATGTTGTTCCATACCCATTACTAACAAAGAGAATCGTATTCAAATGGTTATATACGCCACCTTTTAAATATTTTTTAGATGGGAATAATCGGATTTGTCCTCCATGCGTATGTCCACTTAACACAAGTGAAATCTGTTCATTTCCAGACATTTTTTTTATTATATCAGGGTTGTGACTAACTAGGATACGAAAACCATCTTCTTTACAATCCGCCAATGCCAAATCTAGACGATCACGGTGCAATCCAACATCATCTATACCGAGCAAACAAATTTTCTCTCCTAATTCAGACTCAAATACCACTCTTGTATTATCTAAAACTTTTACGTTATTTTCTAATAATAACGCATCTAATTCATGATATTCTATCTCATAATCATTGTTTCCCCACACAAAATATACAGGACCTATCTCTCTTAACTTTTGAATATTCGCAGAGATTTTTGATAAAGAGACACCTTTCTCTGCTAAATCTCCTCCGATAATTACGAGATCTACTTTTCCTTTTACTTGTTCAATTAACAAATTCGAAATGACCCTTCTATGAATATCAGAAATAAAAAACACATTTACTTTTTGAAAACTTTTCGGAAATTCTTTAAATACTAAAGTATGTTCCAACACCGTATTACGCATCGCTTCTTTATACATCACAAAAAGTAATAAAATCCCCATGCCTATGAGAGTACTGAATAATATAATCCATATCATATTTTTGACTCCCTCCTCATAAAGATAATCCTAGGCTTTTATAACAAACTGTGATCGCTTAACTCGCTAGCTTTCTTGCTTTGTGGACTTATCTTTTATCGGAATTTTTAATTCTTGACCTGCACTCACTTCATCTTCCTGCAAGTTATTATACTTTTTAATTACTTCAATTCCATTTCCATCTGAAAAATATTGCTTCGCTATACTTTCTAAAGTTTCTCCCTCTTTCACAGTATGCGTTATTACTTTTTCAGAATGTTTCTGCGACTCAGATTTAGCTGAATCAAAGAAGATTACTTCAAACGCACTTTTTCCAGCATTATTACTATCACCCTTCACCTGAATATATTTATCCGTGTACCACAAAATACTAATCGGCAGAAGAATGAATAGAAATGTTAAAACCCGGACGAAAATGTGATTTATTTTAAACTTTTGTTTTTTCTCTTTATTTCTATGAATTTCACTACGCGGCGGTAAACTTTCTTTTTCTTCCACTCGCTCAACTTCTAATTCCTCTTCAAAATCAGGAATTCGTTTCCTCATGTTGTTCACCACCACCTTCCATTTATTTTCTTAATTGGAGTCCCATTATAAAATCAACAAGAAAGTGTGCAAAGATTGTTATAAACAAATTTCCTGTCCATTCAAATACATAACCAAAGACAAAACTAATAAAACAGACGAAACAAAATAAAAATGGCTTTGTTATATAACGAATATGTAACACTGCAAATACGAAGCTCGCAATTACAATTCCAAAATGAGTCTGTACTACACCTCTAAATAAAAATTCTTCTGCAAAACCAATCAAGAACGTAATAACGAGTAAGTGTAGAACGGACATTCCTCGAAACATCTTATCGTTAATACCACCATCATCAAACCATGACTCCGGAAACACTCGCATTGCAACATAATCTAATAACACAATACCAATCGCTAACAAACCACCTATAATAAGTATAGATACTGGTTCCCATTTCCATAAATTAAAGACTTCTTTTACATCTTGAAATAATATATATGCCAGTAAACAGCCAATACCGATAATAATTAACTGTGTTATATATAGATTCAGCCTTATTTCCTGCGGACTCATATCTTCAACATTATGCCTTTGAATGTTCATCATTCCTCCATCTTTTCTAGGCCGAAAAGCTTTTGTAACTCTGTTTCCCAATTATAGTCGAAATCCGATTGTTGCGCTCGTCTTTTTTTATAATCTTCTTTGGTAATACCGCAATAATCGCAGCAATTAATTAACTCTTGCTCTTTCCTATAACCGAACTGTTGCAGCACATATTCACGTCTACACCCTTTAACTTGTATCCATGACTTCATATTTTCTAGCTCACTATATTTATTACGCAACCTTATTTCTACTTCAGCTATTAATCGGTTCATGATTTCATCTGACAAACCTTCTAATAATAATCTTCGTTGTTGTATAATTCCAACCTGTTCGAGATGATAACGAACGAAACGCCAATATTGCTCATTAAATCTTGCTGCATTATAACAAATTTCTTCTACATCTTCTATTGGTAATTCCTTCGTTTGAAATATTCTTTCTTGTAGTAAAGAAAATAAAAATTTTATTTGTGACTTACTTGGCAATTCATCCTCAATGATTGAAATTGGTAAATCATGATCCAACGGACTACATAATAAAATAGCTATACTCGGTTCGCCATCTCTTCCAGCTCTTCCGATTTCTTGTAAGTAAGAGGCTATATTAGTTGGATAATGAAAATGAATAATATATCGCGTATTCGCCTTATTTACCCCCATACCAAATGCACTTGTGCATATTACAAGTTGCAATTGATCGTTCATAAACTGCTGTTGAATTAACATACGCTCTTCATGTTCCATACCACCATGATAAAAAGCTACACCAGTAACACCTTTCCCTCTCAAGTATTCCGTTAACCTTTCTGTCCACGCTCTACTTGAGCAATATACAATCCCCGGCCCTTGTAAATACATCACCTGCTCTAAAAGCGCCTCTTTCTTTTCTTCTATCGTCTCTACAAATTGCACATCCATTGCAATATTAGGACGATCAATAGAGTATACATGTTCCGCGGCACCCTTTAAATTTAAACTATCTGCGATATCCTGCAGTACCCCTTTTGTCGCTGTGGCTGTCAATGCTAATACTGTAGGAGAACCAATATTTTCAATAACTACATTTAGTTTTTTATAGTCCGGTCTAAAATCATAACCCCATTGAGAAATACAATGAGCCTCATCAACAACAAATAATGAAATATGAATTTTCTTCAATTCCCTAATTAATAACTCCGACTGCAACATCTCTGGTGAAACAAAAATAAATTTATATGAAGATAATTTTTTCATCGCTTCTCTTTTTTCATTTAATGTCCGAAAACTATTAAATGCTATCACTCGGTTTTTCACAACATACTTTAATTGTGTCACTTGATCTTCCATTAAAGATAATAACGGTGATACAACAAGCACTGTTCCTTCTCGCATAAGCCCCGGAAACTGATAGCACATAGATTTCCCTCTTCCAGTCGGAAGCATTGCTATCACATCTTTTCCTTCTAATAAATCTGTAATTACTCCTTTTTGACCTGGACGAAATTCAGAATATCCAAACCACTTATATAAATATTCTTCAAGTTTCATTTACACCCTCCATCCGCGCTAATACAAGACGAACTTCAAAATAAGAGATATCTTCTCCAACCGCTTGTTTCAAAACACGTAACTTCCGCGTTTGCAATGCTTCAATTACTTTTATTACTTTGTCTATCTTTTCTTTTTCCATAAACATTTCAATAGAAAAATCTTTTTCTCGCAAAGCAATTTCAACAAAATGATCTTCTATCGTTGCAACCTTTAAATTCCGAATCGTCGCTATTTCTTCTAAAGAACGTCCTTGTCTCCAAAAATTATATGTTTTTTTCGTGGATAAACTAAATAATTCAGCTCTCTCATTTGGATAAGATATAATTTCAGCTAATAGTGGAAATTCATTTTCTTTATCACGAACTTCTTGTATAAAGAAATGTATTGTACCCCAAAATAAAAAATACACCCTGAATATATCTTGTTTCGTAATTTCTGCTAATTGTTGCAATGTACAACCAATGCGTTCATAACCCGTTAATCGATATGTTACAATCGTCGCTTCTATCGCATTACTCTTTTCTAAAAGATTATGTACTTCCGTCCATAGTTTTCTCGCCAACTCACTTCTCTTATATGGCCTTCCTGTTAGAAAACGTTTCACCCACATCATTATTTCTGTATCTTGCTGAATTGGAATAAATCTCGTATTATTCTGTTGTAAATTTGATATGGTTTGAATAATTAATGATAATCTTTTCCAAAATGTTTCACCTAATTCACCATAATGTAAACCATGCAAATGCGCCGGAAAAGCATAAACTTCCTCCCATTTATGTAACTGCATTTTACCCGTAGGTGTTAACACATATGTATTTTCATGTATTTCTTGAATAAAATCCGCTTGCAACAACTTTGCAACTTCACCATCATAGTCATTTCTATTTAATGATTTATATATTCCGAACAAAAAAGAAATTCGGAACATATTTCCATCTTGTAAAGTTTGCGAAGAACGTTTGCCCTTTAGTAAATAATAAATAGAAGAAACGGTTCTTTCACCATTCAATTGTTTTAAACAATGCAACAAAGTATATTGTATTTGCATGACCGCTTCCACCTTCCAATCTTAACTTCATTCTTTTCAGTACAATTACACTATCTACTGTCGCTCATTAAACTTATCATATAAGAACTATATACTTGTATATATTCTATTGTATCAAACGAAATCATATTTACGTATTTTGAAAATCTTATGACATAATTCAAAAATAAGTTGACACTCTAATTGATAAGCATTATCATTATAATTTTATGTTGAAAAGTTTTACAAACCGTTTTACAATAAGGTTATAATTTTTATGGCGAGCTTTTCACATACATATTATCAGGAGGGAAAAAAGATGGCAAAATATACAATCGTTGATAAAGATACTTGTATTGCATGTGGTGCTTGTGGCGCTGCTGCACCAGACATTTATGACTATGATGATGAAGGTATTGCATTTGTAACATTAGATGATAACCAAGGTATCGTTGAAATTCCAGATGTATTAATTGAAGATATGATGGATGCATTCGAAGGCTGTCCAACTGACTCAATTAAAGTTGCTGACGAATCATTCGACGGAGACGCTTTAAAATTCGAATAGTCTTTTATTAACTTCAAAAAACGCCCCTCCTATTGATGAGGGGCGTTTTTTGTATCTAAATTTTATTTTCCTTAATAAAAAACCATTAGTAGTTTCACACTACTAATGGTTTTAGTATATATTATGCATTTTTCATTTTTGCAAACACCCATACTTTCAGGCGTGAGAATAATGCTACAAATACAATTGTTACAACAATCCCTTTAATTAAATTAAATGGTAAGATTGCCGTTACAACCGTTGTTTTTATAGCTTCGCTAGACATAGCTGGTGAATTTAAAAACCAAGTGTACGCCGGGAATATGATGATGTAGTTTAATACACTCATAATAAGTGCCATTGTAATTGTCCCTAGCATTAATCCTGTAGTTAAACTCTTCACAGTACGATACTTTCTAAATAAGAAAGCTGCTGGCCCAATAAATAAACATCCTGCAATAAAGTTTGCAATTTCTCCAACTGGTACTCCCGTTAAACTTCCTTGAATCCCGTAATGTAAAATGTTCTTTATCGCCTCTACAATCACTCCTGCTACTGGTCCAAAGATAATTGCCGCAATTAGAGCTGGTACATCACTAAAATCAATTTTCAAAAATGGCGGAAGCCCTGGGAACGGGAAATCCAACATCATTAGTAAATATGCAATACTACTTAGCATCGCTACACTCACCATCTGCACTACACTGTTTTTTTGTTTCATCTTTCTCTCTCCTTTTCCATCGATCATCTCATGGAAAGTGGAAAGGTTCTGCTATGCCTATTTTTTCATAGAACGAAAAAACCCTTTGTGTTTTACACAAAGGGAGAATTTAAGGCACATCAAACAGACGTTCAAATCCATATCTTTTTTGAACGCTTGAACCTCCATCTTCTCCCATCCAGACTATACTGTCGGCTTTGGAATCACACCAAATCCTGCCTTAACGGCTCGCGGGCTTAGAACAAAATCATAAATAGTTCATCACCGCCGGTCGGGATTTTCACCCTGCCCCGAAGATAGACCGATATTCTATTTTCCCCTTCATTATACAACAACCTCATAACATTGTGAACTAAAAAATTGTAACTTATTTAAAATTAGTTATTTATTTTTCGTAACAACAAATAAATTGCGAGATATTTTACAATACAATCCATATTTTTTATTATTCGGCATTTCTCTTTTGAATTACCTAGTCATATATAATTAAAAGTGATAAGATATTGAATTGTTAAGATAAGAACATTTTCTGAGTTATGGAGGAAATGTCATGAAAAAAGACAAGAGACATTCTATTCGAGAAGCAATGAAAAAAAACTTAAGAAAAGAATACTTTTACTTAAAAAAAGAATTACTTTTCTACTGCCCAATTGATTTAGGCACATTCTCAAACGAGACATACTATGCTACTTTCGATGAAGATGGCATCAGTATTTATCAGTATGATAAAAAAACAGAAAGTAAATTAAAATTGTGTGAGCGTCATCCGTGGAAGAGTTGGAATAAAGTGAAGATTGATCACTATTTGACAACTTCTCAATTTATTTTTCAGGGTGAGCGAAATTGGATCTTATCTCTTTTTCAAAAAGGAAAAGAAGCTCAAAAAATTATTGAAGAGCATACATCTTTACAAACAGAAGTTGTTTCCCGCTCTTTCTTAAAAAAACTTCCTGGTTTTCGTTCTAATACACCACTGAATAAATACATCGGTAGTATTTGTTACACTGCACTTATTGCATTTTTATTAAAATGGATGATTCCATTTCAAGCACCACAAATCGCCCTGTATTCTATCTCGATTGGTTGTATGCTTCTTGGCCTACTTTGTTTGACAATCGGTTTAATTGAACCGACTATCGTACTGTTTCGAACAAAAGAGAAAACAAGAACAAAAGTTTTTTACTTATACAGCTATTTAGCTATTTCTGGATTTATATGTGTCTTTATTTTTTGGTAAAAGAAGCCGTCCCAAAATAAATTTTGGGACGGTTTTCTTTTAGATATAGATGCTCTGATTCACTCAATAGTTCTAGCAAAAGCGCCCATATAATTTCATTTACATTGAATCTTATTTAAGAAGAACATAAATTTGTTCAAAGTTTAATTTTTGAAGCGTTTCCTTTACTTAACATATAATTGTTGATTAGGATAAATTAGCTCTTGCTGCAATCCATTTTTTTCTTTAATTTCCTTAAGTGTCATACTAAATTTCCGTGCAATACTAACTAAAGTATCCCCTTTTTGTACGACATATAATGACGAAGAAACAACTTCATTTCTTTGTTCACTTAAAACAAGCAATGGGTTCATCGCATTCTTTTTCGCCATCGTCCATCTTCCTTGATGAAGTTCTAGATGTAAGTGCGCACCTCGCGATTCTCCCGTGTTCCCTACTTCTCCAATTTTTTCTCCTTTGGAAATATAATCTCCTTGATCCACATATCTCTTATTTAAATGTGCATATACAGCCTCATATTCTCCGTGTTTAATAAATACAACATTTCCATAACTACTTGAATAATAAGACCTCGTTACCTTACCATCTTGGATAGCTGCCACAGGCGTTCCAATCGGCGCAGCTACATCAATACCATAGTGTTTTCCATGCCTTGTCCCAAAATAATCACTTATCTGACCTTCAACAGGCCATGTCCATCGATTTTCTTCTGCATAAACATGTAATTGAGATACAAACAGTATACTCAATAACATGACACCGCATTTTAAAACTTTCATATACATCCTCCGTTTTCTAATTACCACCATACCTTCTCTATTTTGGTATATTACAGAAAAAAGTATACAAAAAAAGAAAGTGAATTACTCCACTTCCTTCTCTTTCTTATCACGAAAAACTACTGCACTACGGTTATACTCCACATCTTTCACTTGTAATCGGGCATTTATTACTCGAGCTATCGCAAACAAATAATCAGATAATCTATTTACATACTTTAATACAACTTCATTTATTTTCACTTCTTTTTGCAATGATACTATAGAGCGTTCTGCTCTCCTTACAACAGTACGTGCAATATGAATAGTAGCCGCTGCCTCGCTACCACCTGGCAAAATAAAGCGTTCTAGTGGCGGGGCTTCTTCTATATATAAATCAATCTTTCTTTCTAAACTTTCAACCATCACAATTGTCACTTTATAAGGAATTTTTTGTTCCACTATTGCCAAGTCTCCTCCGCAATCAAATAGTTCATGTTGAATATTTTCGAGCTCATTGTAAATATCTATAAAAGCCCCGCCTTGAAGCTTAGTCATTGCATATCCAATATGAGAATTTGCCTCGTCTATTGTTCCATACGCTTCCACACGGATATCATCTTTATCAACCCTGCCACCTATTACACTTGTCGTTCCTTTATCTCCTGTTTTTGTATATAATTTCATTTCTTCACAGCACCTCTCTTGTTATTCTTTATTCGAGCAACATAGAAAAAAGTTCTACCATTCTTTATTTAATTGAGTTTACAAAAAAATAAAAACCAGCAGAACTTTATTCATTATCAACTTTAAAAACGCATATCTAAATTATACGATTCGGTAAATGTACAGAGAATGTAGTTCCTTCTCCAACAACACTTGATACAGAAATTTTACCATCATGGCCTTGAACAATATTTTTCGCAATCGCAAGCCCGAGTCCTGTTCCACCCTTTTTCCCACGTGTTCTTGCTTTATCAGCTTTATAGAAACGATCAAATAAAAATGGAATATCTTCTTCTGGAATGCCTGCACCCGAATCTTGTACTTCAAAAATAAGACCGTTATTTTTCGTATCAATTACAAGCGTTACATGTCCGCCTGCATTCGTATGACGTATTGCGTTATCAATTAAATTCGTCAATACTTGTTCCATACGATCTGCATCAAACGGGTATTGTTCAATTGGACCTTTGAAATCAACCGTTAACGCGACCTCTTTATCCTTTGCAATCCCTTGGAATTTACGACCAATTTTTTCAACAAACGGATGTATATCCACTTCACCAATATGTAACTCTACATGACCGCTTTCCATACGAGCTAAATCTAACAATTCATTTACAAGTTTACCTAAACGAACAGATTCATCATAAATAATTTGAACAAACTCATCTATTTCCTCTTTCGTTTGCACAATATCATCTAAAATCGCTTCACTATACCCTTGCAGCATGACCATTGGTGTACGAAGTTCATGTGATACATTCGCAATAAAATCTTGACGCATCTTTTCAAGACGACGTTCTTCCGTCATATCTCGCAGCACTGCTACAGCTCCACGAATTTTCGTTTGATTGTAAAGCGGCGTCATAAGAACTACATAGTTTCCTTTTTGTAAATTAATTTCAACAACTTGTTGTTGTTCGCTTTCTACAACGAGATGGAATAATTCCACAAGTTCAGAAGGTAGTTTTTTACTGAGCTCTATCTCTTTTTCTTCTTGCCAAACTTGTAAGAAATGTTCGGCCGGCGGATTGATTACAACGACTTCACCTTCTTGATTTAACGTAATAACCCCATCTGCCATACTACTCAAAATACTTGCTAACTGCTCTTTTTCTTGTTGCAAGGCGTTCATATTAAACTTCAACTGTTTTCCCATTTGATTTAAGGCCGTTGCAAGCTCACCAATCTCATCCTGAGATACCATAGGAGCCTTTGCATCAAACTTCCCACGTGACACTTCAAAAGCAACCTCACGCATTTTACGAAGCGGTGCTGTAATCCGAGTAGATAAGAAGAACGCAAAGAAAGTTGTTAATATAATCGCAATTCCAGCCGATAAGAAAATAAAATCAGTTGTTCTTTCCATACCTTGTATCGGTACTTGTAAAGATTCATATACGAACACTGCACTTTGATTTTTTGATTGCACTGGTTTTCCGACGATCATAATATCATTTTCGGTGTTTTTATTCTTCCTACTATTAGACGCTTTTCTAATATTATTCTTAATTTCTTTTTTGTCTGTAAACACAGCCGCTAATTCTTTATCTTCTTTTAAGTCATCCATTGTAAGAGTGACTAACCCTTCTTGTTTCGGTGAAGAAGAGATTTCTTTACCATCTTCTACAATAATAATCCTTGAAAGTGGGTCAGAGAATTTGTAAGCGATATTCTCAATCGTTTTTACATCGGCACCTTCTTCAATTAACTCTGAAACACTTGTTGCAACTTTTTGAAGCCTAGCTTCACTCATATCAACATAATACGTTCTAAAAAACTGTGAAAGTAAAATCGCAACAAATCCAAGAACAAACGAAACGAGAAGTAATATGGTCATCCATAACTTCCCTACTACACTTCTCCAAAGCATCAGTCGTTCACAACCTCAAATTTGTAACCTACACCCCAAACAGTAACGATCATTTTCGCTGCATCTGGTGATTTTTTGCTTAACTTCTCACGTAAACGCTTTACATGTGTATCAACTGTACGTAAATCTCCGAAGAATTCATATTGCCATACTTCTTTTAACAGTTGCTCACGATCGAATACTTTATCAGGAGCTTTCGCTAAAAATAATAGTAACTCATATTCTTTCGGCGTTAAGTTTACTTCATTACCATCTGCAGTAACACGGTGTGCATCGTTATCAATTGTTAAGTGCGGGAATACAGTAACATCTTTTGTCGTTGTATCTTGTGTAAAGAATGTTGTTGGTACAGCACGACGTAATACCGCTTTCACACGTAGTACGACCTCACGTGGACTAAATGGCTTTACAATATAATCATCTGTTCCAACTTCAAATCCTTGTACTCTATTTACTTCTTCACCTTTTGCTGTCAGCATAATAATTGGTGTCGCTTTCTTCTCACGAACCCCTTTACATACTTCAATGCCATCTTTACCAGGCATCATAAGATCTAATAAGATTAAATCGTAATCATTTTGCAACGCCATTTCTAAAGCTGTATCACCATTATCTGCTTCTTCAATCGTATATTGTTCTCTTTCTAAGTACATTTTCAATAAACGACGAATACGATCCTCATCATCTACAATTAAAATTCTTGATTCATTTTCCATCTCTACCCGCTGCGCACTCTCACCTCAGCGGTTCACACCTACCCTTCTTTAACTATTATGTTGCGCTATTCTCGTTTATTTAAGCAATCTTCTAAATGTTTCACTTCCCACATTATGCTTCACAAGAATAATAAATTTTGTTCAATTTTTTTCCAAAACTATGTATTTTTTTTGAACAGCATATAATGTCCTCGACATCATTTTACAAAATCAACCGCTACTTTGTCATGTTTTTCTCAAAAAAGAAGAAAAGTTGACAAAAATAAAATAGGAAAGTGACATGCACTCCCCTATTTTATTTCTCTATGCATATGAATGTAAACCGGCAATAATTAAGTTTACTACAATAAAGTTAAACATAATGATTGCAAAACCAATTACTGCAAGCCAAGCTGACTTCTCTCCATGCCATCCTTTTGATAGGCGTAAATGTAATACTGCCGCATAAAAGAGCCAAGTGATAAGTGCCCAAACCTCTTTTGGATCCCAGCCCCAAAAACGTGTCCACGCTATTTGTGCCCAAATCATCGCAAAAATTAATGCACCTAATGTGAACACTGGGAATCCAATTGCAATAGATCGATATCCGATTTCATCTAGTAAATCACTATTCGTATTCTTTACTAACGGCTGAAGTGCCGCCGATACTCGCTTCCGTAAAACAAGTCTTAATACAATATACAGTAATGTTCCAACTAACACTGACCAAATAACAGTATTTAATTTTTTCGCATTTACAATCGCTGGAACTTCAACTGCCGGTTCTAATTTATTTTCTGTCAGTAACTTCCCTTCGTGCGGTCCAACTAAAGCCGGAAGATTGTATTTCATTTCCACTTGTTGTTCATTTTTATCAATCCATTGAAACTTCGCTTCATATTTCATACTAGAAAATACCGTTGTTACTCCAATAAATCCAACTGTACAAACAAGTGTAAATACTACCGTCTCTAGCCAAAATGTACGTTTACTTCTCGTCGATTGATCTACATTTTTCAATAAATACATAACACCTGTAATAAAACTAATCGCTAAAATGGCTTGTCCTGCTGCTGCCGTCGTCACGTGAATATGTAACCAATTACTTTTTAAAGATGGAATAAGCGGAGATATTTCCCTCGGAAACATACTTGCATAGGCAATTAATAAAAGCGCAACTGGTAATGCAAATAGTCCGATTATGCTTACACGGTACATAAAATACATGACAATAAATGCTCCTACAAGCATCATGCCGAAAAATGTACCGAATTCAAAAAAGTTACTAACTGGCGCATGTCCTGATGCAATCCACCTTGTAACAAAATATACTGTTTGTGCAATAAACCCTAAAATTGTAATCGTTATTCCTACATTTGCCCATTTATGACCCTTTTCTTTAATTGCTCCCCCGAAAAATAGAGTGGCAATTAAATATAAAATAAATGCGGTAAAGAGAAAGTTACTACTTATTTGCACCATATCGTTTCCCCACCTTAACTAATTTTTTTATCAATTACTTTATCATTTGGCTGTGGAATTGCTGTACCTTCTAGTACTCTTTCAATATCTTTCTTTAAACCGAACCAATTTTTATTTGTATGCCCTGCAATCCACCATTCATCATTAACACGTTGTATCCAAATACGGCGATGATTCCAATACATACCTTGAATGACACCAACCATAAATATAAATCCTCCAATGCCGAGAATCCAAAGCGTTAAATCTTTTCTTACAGTAAGTGCTGTGGCATTTTGCATTTCAACACCTGCAAACGACATTTTATATTTGTTGTTTCCATCTGGTTCTATATTTTGCTGAATACCAACAAAACTCACTTCACCATCTGGTGTTTCAGGTGTAAACATTTTAAATACAAATGCAGGATTGTTTGGTAATTTCGTTTTTGTATTTGGTTTTCCATTCTCATCAAAATAAAAATCAGGAAAATAGCTTAATAGTTCTAGAGAATAACCATTTCCTAAATCATATTTTTCCTTAGGATTCGTTAAATCTACTTTAATTGGTCCCCACTTTTGATTATTTTCTTTATTTTGCAAGTTAAAGGACATACTTTTAAATTCACTTTCTTTATAATCCACTTGATACACTGCAAATTGATCAAATTTCAGTGGTTCATTCACTCGAATTTCCGCTTCTTTTACTTTTTCTAATTTCGGTTTTTGTCCTGCTATATTTTCTCCTACTGCTTTATATAATACGGCATTCGTTTGGAAGTTTTTCGCAATCATTTTATCGCCTACACGATCAATCGCTTCATCAAAAACTTCCTTGTCCTTACTTTTATCATAAACTTCTTTTATAAATTTCTCGTTTTTTAAGTAGTATTGTCCATCCGTCCCTGGTATTTCTTTCGTTTCACCGTCACGTAACCAAAGTGCTTCGTCTACGTACATACTCGGTAAAAAACGAAGCATCGCACCGAATAAAAAGATAATAAGACCGATATGATTTACATATGGACCCCAACGCGAGAAGCGTCCCTTTTCTGCTAAAACGTTTCCGTCTTCCACTTTCACGTTATAGTTTCTTTTCTTTAAATTCTCTTGCACTCTTTCCAGGTCACCTTCTTGCGGTGTACCAGTCCCATATAATCTCTGTCTCTTTAAAAAACTAGGATGTCTTTTTACGCCTTGCTTTTTTAAAGCTTTATAAAGTGGAATAACGCGGTCTAAACTACATATCACAAGTGAAATACCGATAGAAGCAATCAAAATCATATACCACCATGAACCGTATAAATTATTAAACCCTAATTGATAGTATAATTGTCCTAAAAATCCATATTCTTGTTTATAATATTCAGCTGGTGCAATACCTGGAGTTATGTACATTTCTTGCGGAAATATAGTTCCTATCGCTGATGCAGCTAAAGTTATTACGATTAGCCATACACCTACTTTTACAGAAGAGAAAAAGCTCCAAATTTTATCGACTATCGTTTTTGTCTGCGTGAGAGATCTCCGTGCACTCCCCTCATAGCGCATATCCAATAGTTTTGCATTTTCATTGCTTTCAAATGGTTTCCCGCAAGCTTCACAAAAAACGGTTCCTATCGGATTAACATGTCCACATTCACATTTAATTTCTTTCAACACTCTCACCGCCCCTGTATCTATATGTACTATTGTATATTCTAACCTCAAGTTACCGCAATACTCAGAATTTTTAAACCAGAGGCACTATAAACACGCACCCCTTATGTAAAGGCTTTCTTTATTACGGAGTAATTTTCTTTAAATACCCTTCTAACTGTTCTTTCGTTTGTTCCCCTATAATTTGCTCCACTACTTTTCCATCTTTATCAATCAAAAAGCTTGTCGGTAAAGGACCTACTCCATATGTTCCTATAATCTTTTGTCCTTTATCAATGGCAACTGGGAATTTCAAACCATATTGGTTCACAAAGTTCTTTACTGCAATATCCGTTTCATCTGCATCTAACGCTATGATTTCAACGCCTTTTTCTTTATACTTTGGATATAATTCATTCATATAAGGCATTTCTTTTTCACAAGGTTTACACCACGTGCCCCAAAAGTTTAAAAATACACCTTTTCCCTTTAAATCTTTTAGTTCAATTTTCTTTCCTTCTAAATCCGTCACAATAAAGTTAGGTGCTTCTTTTCCGATTTGCATTTTCTCTTTATTAGCAAAGAATCCTTGATAAAGGGTAAATCCTACAGCACCACATAAAATGAGTAGAATAATAACGCGAAATAATAAGCGATTTTTCTTCATATTATCTCTCCTCTCCTCGGTAAATGTTATGTATTATCTTCTGTAAATGTTGTATTGAATAAATCACCAGCAGAGCACTCCACTGGTGAATTTTTAACTCTATAGCTTATCTTGGCTTTGTAGAAGCAAGCGCGCGTAATTGTTTCACCTCATGTGGTGTCAATTCTCTCGCATCACCAGGTCGCAGGCTTCCTACTTCTAAGAAAGCATAACGTTCACGTTTTAATTTCACTACTTTACAGTCTAACGCTTCAAACATACGACGTACTTGACGATTACGTCCTTCATGAATTGTTAATTGTACAATAGCCATCTCTTTACGCTTGTCCCAAGAAATAATTTTCACACGTGCTGGTGCTGTTTTACCGTCTTCTAACGTAACACCGCGTTCTAACATGCGAATTTTCTCACCTGTTAATGGCCCTTTTATTTTTGCAACATATGTTTTTTCAACTTTATATCTAGGATGCATTAATACGTTTGCGAAGTCCCCATCGTTTGTCATTAATAATACGCCAGACGTATCATAATCTAAGCGTCCGATTGGGAATAAACGTTGTGTAATTTCCGGGAAAAAGTCCGTTACAACACTTCTTCCTTTATCGTCTGATACACTTGAAATTACGCCAGTTGGTTTATATAGTAAAAAATAAACAGGTTCTTCTTTTTCAAGAGGGATATTATTTACTTCTACTTTATCTTGAGGAGTTACTTTTGTCCCTAACTCTTTCACTATTTTTCCATTAACTTTCACTTTTCCTTGCTGAATTAATTCCTCAGCCTTTCTTCTCGATGCAATACCTGCTTGCGCAATCACTTTTTGTAATCGTTCCATTTCTTTTTTTCACCTCGAATTTATCTTACCTTACATTAGAAAGACTTGGCAACCGCATACGCTTTACGGCTATTCGCTTCATCTTACTTAAACAACATAGCGATGATAATAAACATATAAAGGTCAAATCATGTTTTTACCCTTTATTATTGTCCATATTTTTCATATTTCTCACAATAAAAGTTCATCATTTTGTCAAAAATACCACATAAAAAAACCACTATTAAGCTACACCTTAATAGTGGTCGTATACGTATTATAAGCGAAATAGCGTAAAAAATGAATAGTATTACTGAAACAATAAAGAAACGAACACAATTGAGCATATAATCCCGATTAAATCTGCAAAAAGTCCTACTTTTAGTGCATCCCCCATTTTTCTAATCCCAACCGCTCCAAAATATACAGTTAAAATATAGAAAGTCGTATCTGTGCTCCCTTGCATCGTAGAAGCCAATCTCCCAATAAACGAATCTGGCCCATATGTTGCAATTAAATCGGTCGTAATACTTAAACCAGCAGAGCCTGAAATAGGGCGTATAAGTGCTAAGGGTACAATTTCTGCTGGAACATGGATCAAATCTAACATTGGCTTCATTACCGATATCATTGCATCTAACGCACCTGAAGACCGGAATATAGAAATAGACACAAGCATTCCAACCATAAACGGTAAGATGGAAATTGCAATTTGAATCCCTTCTTTTCCTCCCTCAACGAACGATTCATACGTCGGCACTTTCTTTATTGTGCCATATAAAAGGATAAAACCAATTACACAAGGGATTACCCATAAGGAAATTGTATTTACAATGCTCATTTTTTCCGCCCCTTTCTACTCCTTCTTCGGTAAAAATAGCGGTCAATCCAAATTGCCCCAATCATAGAAAGTACTTGTGCAATAAATGTTACCCCAACAATTTCAGTAGGATTCGCTGATTCATACGTCATTCGAATGGAAATGACTGTCGTAGGAATTAATGTAATAGCTGATGTATTTAATGCTAGAAACGTCACCATAGAACGGCTCGCCGAATCCTTTCCTCCATTTAACTCTTTCAGTTGTTCCATCGCTTTAATACCAAGAGGGGTCGCTGCATTACCTAGACCAAAAAAGTTTGCCATCATATTTGATAGAATAAATCCCATAGACGGATGATCCTTTGGTATTTCTGGAAACAACCTTTTTACTATCGGCATAAAAAGTGTAACTAATTTTTTTAACAATCCGGCTTCCTCTGCAATTTTCATTAAACCGAGCCAAAATACTAAAACACTAATAAGTCCTATACAAATCGTTACCGCATCTTTTGCTCCGTCAAATACAGCTTTATTCACTTCTTCCATCGTTCCATTTATCATGGCGTATACAATCCCAATGACAGCCATCGCTACCCATACGAGATTAACCATCGTTCCCAACACCTATCATGTAAGAAAAAATTTCTTTCACATTATTCCAGTAAAGTCCCGTTGTAGCTACTAACTTTCGTTTACTATAAAATAAATTCCGTTCTCCAACTTTTTCATTACCAACATAAATGTCTGTCTTCCCAACCTTTACTCCATCCGTAAGTTTTGTACTTTTATCGAGTTCAACTTTTAATACTACGTTCTTTTTTTCTTCTTCAGTTAACGGTACCGAAAAACTATTTTTCGTATAAACATGGTTGGCATACTTCTTTTCATTTATTTCAGCAATTGCTCCTTGTCCTAAAACTTTCGTTTGTTTGAAACGGTCAAAACCTTTATCAAACAAATTCATATGATCATCCCAATCACTAGAGGCACTCAAAGTTACGACAATTAAATCTAGTCCACCTTTTGATGCCGTTGTAACAAGCGTTCGCCCAGCTTTCTTCGTAAAGCCTGTTTTTCCCCCTGTTGCAAATTCATAATAAGACGTTACCAGCTTATGTTTATTTTTCCACGGGTAATCCCAAGAATCTGATTTATATGTTTTGGTTCCAAAGATTTTCTTAAATGTCTCGTTTCCCATTGCATATTTCGTTAATAATGCCATATCGTAAGCCGACGAATAATGTGATCCATCTCCATCTAAGCCATGAGGGTTTGAGAAGTGCGTATCTTTCATTCCAATTTCTTTCGCTTTTTGATTCATTAAATATACGAATCCATCTATACTCCCACCCACACTTTCAGCAATTACTTGCGCTGCGTCATTACCAGATCTAAGCATGAGTCCGTATACTAAATCTTCTAACTTCACTTTTTGTCCAGGCTTTAAATAGATTGCCGATCCTTCCACCCTCACCGCTTCATTACTAACTGATACCATTTCTTTCATCTTCCCTGATTCAGCAGCTAATAAGGCGGTCATAATTTTTGTTATACTAGCAATTTTTTGAGGCTCATGTTCTGCCTTTCCGTATAATACACGACCAGACTGTTGCTCCATTAATACAGCATTTCGAGCACTAACATTGCTGTTTATCTTTGCATATGTAGGAATCGGCATAACGCTTGCATACATCATAAGAAGCGTAATGATTACACAAATTCGTCTCATATTTCCCCCCACGTCCTTTTGGCACTTTTTGTACAAGTGTATGCTTGGCCTTTTAAAATATGAACGAAATCTTCCTTCTACTTCCATTAAAAAAGACGCAGAGAATTTGCGTCTAATATGGTGTCCATTCAATTTGTTTCGCAGTTTCAAACCTTTTTTCTACATCAGGCCAATTTACAATATTCCACCAGTTTTTAATATATTCATCTTTTCGATTTTGGTATTGTAAATAATACGCATGTTCCCAGACATCTAGTACAAGGAGCGGTATCGTATCCCATTGTGTAAATAATTGATGAAGTGTACTTTGCAAAATTTCTAACCTTCCAGACCGGGGTACCCAAACGAGAATTGCCCAGCCTGAACCTTCTACTTTAGAGGCTGCTTCTGTAAAATGTTTTTGGAAACGTAAAAAGCTCCCAAAATCTTGTTCAATTTGTTGTGAAAAAGTTCCTCTTGGACTTCCACCACCGTCTTTTTTCATGTTATTCCAAAATATCGTGTGTAAGTAATGACCTGACCCATGAAAAGCCGCTTCCCTTTCCCAATGCTTAATTAAATCAAATTTATTTGTTTTTCTCGCTTCTTCCATCATCTTCTCTGCTTTATTTAATCCTTCCACGTAACTCCGATGATGTTTATCATGATGTAACATCATAATTTCTTTAGAAATATACGGTTCTAACGCATTATATGGATAAGGTAATGGCGGGAGTGTATGTCCTCCAATTGGGACAGCTCGTTCACTATCCCCTCTTTCATATAATTCATATTCCTCTTCTTCTTGCATAAATACTTCCTGCAAGTGATGCTGAATATGTTCTACATCATCGCTTATTTCATACATAAACTCTGCATCTGTTTCATACTCATGCTCTTTCATACGCTCTAATAACGTCTGAATTTTATAAGCAAGCATATGGACATCATACACTTCCATTGCGCGACTATCTAATACGTGAAGAACACTTTCACACCAATTTTCTACTTCATGAAAGTAATCTGTAAATACACCTTGCTGATTCATGTTGCACCTCCCTAATGCTATCCACTTAACTATATTCAATGAAAATCCCTTATATAACTGTACAAAAGGAAAAGAAGCTAAGTCACCTTAGCTTCTTTTCCTCAATCAATATTTGTGTAACATCTTTGTCTGATAATCCGTCTCATAATATTCTAGTTCTTCACGCATCAATTGAAATTTACCTTCTAAACTCTTCATCACTTGCTCTAAAGATGCAGGTGGTGTTTGTTGAAAAACGATAGAATTTTTCCCTGTATATGCAGACCGACTATTTTCATACCAATGATCACTCTTCGGTGAAAAAAACTCTGCAATTACTTGATGGTAAATCTTATATAAAATTTTTTCAGCTGCTGTTTTTCGAAATGGCTGGCTATTCAACAAAACAAAACATGCATCCTGTCCTTCTTCGCAAAAAACGAGAAGTCGTCTCATTGATGCTAATAACCCTTTATAATATCGCTCATTCCCTGCTGGTGTTTCCTCTAATAAAGAAGGTAACGTATGATAATTTACATAATTGGTTATTAAATTAATAGCATCTTCTAAAAATATAGAAACTTGTTCTGTTTGATTTTCAACCATAAAATTAGACATTTTTTCTCTCTCCTTTGCCATTTCACGCTATTTCTACTCTTTTATTTTTATGTAATTCAGCCAATATTTCTTGTACTTTCGACACCGTTCCCTCATCAAAATATTGTTGAAATTCTTCCATATTATTTAAATACAAACGTTTTTGCGCACGAAGCTCCTTATCTTTCATTAAACAACATATCGCTACAATATCGCGCAAATATATGTTTTGTTCTTCTACTTTATACACTGGATTTCCTTCAAAAGGAGTAATTTCTTGTAAAACTTCTTCAAAATATCGAACGTATAAAACCGAAAAAGTTTTCTCTTTACCATTTAATATATATGTCACTTCAGATCTGTTAAAAAAATCTTCTGATGTATTAGGTTTCTCTTTTTCTAACTCATATCCTACGTAACCTTTTATAATCATATACTCCCCCCTCAACCTTCTTTCACCTTATTCTAACTTAATTTTCTGATAAACAAAATATTCTTTTAAATATACCTATATAAAAAATAGCTCCCCTATACAGGAAATTACCTTTTTATTTTTCTTGAAGTTTGTCATAATAATATTATTGTCTCAGTTTTCTTATACAAGGAGAGTTGTATTTATGTCGTTTTCATGGAAACGTTTCTTACAAATCGGGAAAATTATCTTCCCATTTGTTGTATTAACAATTGTATTCTTTCAAGCAAAAAAAGAATTAGCGGGCATTTCTTTTTTAGAAGCGATTGATACAATTAAAAACATTCCAACTGGAGGAGTCTTTTTAGCAATTACACTTGGTGCATTCGCTGTATCAACAATGTTCTTTTATGACTATGTTATGCTTCGTTACTTAAAAGCTGACATTCCTGTCCAAAAGATTTTCCGTATCTCGTGGATTGCTAATACTTTAAATGGATTTATCGGGTTTGGTGGTCTTGTTGGAGCCGGCGTACGCACAATGCTTTATCGTCCATATATAAAAGAAAATGGAAAACTTATTAAAAGTATCGCTTGGATGACAACTGCCTTTATTAATGGATTAGCCATTCTTTCATTTCTTGGTCTTATCGGAATATTAGACACGAGATTTATTTTGCATGAAAAACCATGGCTATGGCCTGTTCTTATCTTCTTCGCTCTTTTCGTCCCTATATATATCGGATTTTCTAAATTAAAAAATAGAAAAGCGACGCAAACAGAGGAACAAGAAGAAGAGGAGAAAAACCCAACTGTTTTATACTCATTAGTTTCATTAGTCGAATGGGTATCTGCTGGTATTGTTATGTACGTCATATTACTATTATTTGGCATTGAAATCGAATTCCAAAAGTTTTTAGGCGTATATGTTATTGCTGCTTTAGCTGGTGTCGTTAGTCTTGTTCCTGGTGGCCTTGGATCATTTGATCTTGTCTTCTTAACTGGGCTTGGGCAATACGGCATCGATACAGGTGTTTTACTCCCTGCTATGTTATTATATCGTCTCGTCTATTACATCTTGCCCTTCTGCCTTGGTCTCATTTTTGCAGCTTTTGAAATGACAGGAGTAGCCATTAAAAAGTTTGAAGATAAACCTTTTATTGCGCCTGCATTAGAGACAACTGGTGTTATATGGACTTTGCAGCGTGACTTTCTAGGAAAGTTAGGTTCTTGGGCATCTGCTGCTTTAACAGTATTTGCTGGCTTAATGGTTATTTTATCAACCATTCTACCGACAAGTATAAATCGGGCACACGCCTTACATATTCTAGCTCCAAAACATCTTATTCAATTTTCTTTTAGCTTATCGCTAACATTCGGTATTCTCCTCCTCATTCTTTCGCGGGGGATATATTACGGAACAAAACGTTCTTATTATATGACGATTGTATCTTTAATTGGAGCGGCTATTTTTAACACACTAAAAGGAATTGATGTTGAAGAAACTTTTATTTTATTAATCGTACTCGCTGTATTGTATATGCTTCGTAAAAGGTTTGTACGTGAGAAAATGGAAGTCTCACTTTCCGATATCGTAAAAGTTTTTATATTCCTACTTGTAACGTTATATTTATATAAAAACTTAGGTATTTTATTTGCAGGTGCAAAAGAAGCTTTCAAACCTGATTTTGTCGTTCGTAATATTACACAAGTAAAACGAAGTGCATTAGCAGCTGCCTTTTTTGTTCCTACTTTTTTACTAATTGGTTCACTCATTGCAAATCGTTATCGAAATGAATTTCCCGGGCAACCAGCTAATGATAAACGATTACAAAACTTCTTAGATGAACATGGTGGAAATGTACTTAGTCATTTAGGTTTTTTAGGAGATAAACAGTTCTTTTTCAGTAGTGATGGAAAAGCACTCATTCTCTTCTCAATAACTGGAAAACGACTTATTGTACTGGGTGATCCAATTGGGGACCCTTCCTCCTATCGTACTGTATTGCAAGAGTTTTTAGCTGAGGCTGATCGATTTGGATACATTTGTGTATTCTATCAAATTGAAAGTAAATGGATGAGTTTATACCACGATTTTGGTTATAACTTCTTTAAGCTTGGTGAAGAAGCTGTTGTTGATTTAAATACCTTTACAATAACAGGAAAGAAACGCGCTGGCATGCGAGCTACTTTCAACCGTTTTGAAAGAGAAGGCTATACATTCTCTATTCATGAGCCACCTTTCTCCGACGAATTATATGAAGAGTTAAGAAAAGTTTCAGATGCATGGCTTGGTGGAAAAAAAGAGAAAGGTTTTTCACTCGGATACTTCGATCGTGAATATATTAGTCGCGCTCCTATCGCAACATTATCTGATGCGGATGGAAAAATTATTGCATTCACAACATTCATGCCTGTATATCAAAACGGATCATTATCTGTCGATTTAATGCGATATTATCCAGATGCGCCTAGCGGCATTATGGACGCAATTTTCATCCACTTATTCCAGTGGGCAAAAGAAAATGAATACCACTCCTTTAATATCGGTATGGCACCACTTTCAAATGTTGGTTTATCCACACAGTCTTTCTGGTCTGAACGAGTGGCTGCTGCAATCTTTAATAACGTTCGTTATACGTATAGTTTCAGCGGATTACGACATTTTAAAGAAAAATATAAACCAGCATGGAGCGGTAAATATTTAGCATTTAGGAAGAATCATTCTTTACCAATTACAATGCTCTCTGTAACAAAATTAATAGGAAAAAGAAAAAACAGCTAAATTCTTAGCTGTTTTTTCTTTTTTGAACTTGTACAATAAATTCTTTTTCATACTTCTTACCATTTATATAGAAATTCCCCCACATTTTATACGTGCCCTCGGCAGGAAATGTAATTCGGTATTGTAATTGCTCATCCGTATCTACAGGCATAGCGTATAAAAAATTCTCCTTCGTTTCATCCACTATATAGAGTGACTCTACTTCTCCTCTCTCTGAATGCAATTTCAATTTTTCACCCTTTTTCGCTTGAAACTGAAATGTTAACGTAACTGGTTCATTCGGATGTAATGCGCCAAATAAAAGAGAAACTTCATACTCTCCTATTTTTTTTGTAAGTACACTGTCGATTGGAAATTTCACTTTTTTCTTATTGTTCTCCTCTTTCGTTCTACCAAAATTCTTCCTAGCGAATGACTCTACGGACTTATTTTTGTCTTCGTATAAAAATATTGTATATTCTTCGTCTTTTGCTATTTTGGAAGATAACTTATATGACCCGTTCCCTGCAAATGTGGGTTTAATTTGTTGTATGTTTTTTAACTGTCCATCTACAATCACTGCCCGCATTTGATCATTTACACCACGAATTTCATTATTCTTGTTGTTTAACAACTGAAATACAATATCTACTTTCTCATTTCCCTTTCCATTTGAAACATCCCACTTTACTTCCTGAACATCTCCTACAGTCTCTTCGTTTTCTTGATATTTTTTTATGTAAAATCCTCCTGCCACAATAAGTACTAACGCAATAAGCCCAATGACAAGATTTTTCAAAACATCACCTACCATTTTTATTGTCTCTATTCATACAAAACTTCTTAAGATATATATTCTAGATTATGATTTATGAAATCCTCCTATTTTGCACATATTACAAATAATAAAAAGATTTTAATTGAAAGGATTCGTAGTGTATAATGCAAATGATATTGATTTCTATCAATACATTATAAGGAGGACTTTTTTATGAGTGTACATATCGAAGCAAAACAAGGCGAAATCGCTGAATCTATTCTATTACCTGGTGATCCATTACGTGCAAAATATATCGCTGAAACATTTCTAGAGGACGTTACTTGCTATAATAATGTGCGTGGTATGTTAGGTTTCACTGGAACTTATAAAGGAAAACGTGTATCTGTTCAAGGTACAGGTATGGGTGTTCCTTCTATTTCTATTTATGTAAACGAATTAATCCAAAGCTACGGAGTTAAAAATTTAATTCGCGTTGGAACTTGCGGTGCAATTCAAAAAGATGTAAAAGTTCGTGATGTTATTATCGCAATGACGGCTTGTACTGATTCTAATATGAACCGTTTAACATTCCCAGGATTTGATTTTGCACCAGCTGCAAACTTTGACCTTTTAAAGAAAGCTTATGATGCTGGAACTGAAAAAGGATTACACGTTCGTGTCGGTAACGTTTTAACAGCAGATGTGTTTTATCGTGAAAGCATGGACATAGTTAAAAAACTTGGAGATTACGGTGTATTAGCAGTAGAAATGGAAACAACTGCTCTTTACACATTAGCAGCGAAATACGGTGTAAATGCATTATCTGTATTAACAGTTAGCGATCACATCTTCACTGGCGAAGAAACAACATCTGAAGAGCGTCAAACTACATTTAACGAAATGATTGAAATCGCTTTAGATGCAGCAATTCAACAATAATACACTAAAGAACTTGTCATACGTCTGGCGAGTTCTTTTTATGTGACTTTTTATAAATAACTACTTTATAAAGAGACAGATTTCTCCCCTCTACTTTCTTGTAACGTTTGTTATAATGAAGTGAAACTTTAATCAGTGGAGGTTTTTTCCATCCCCCACTGATTATTAGTTGAACCAATCGGATTTAACGGGATAAAGAAATCATTTACAGTATTTCTCATAAGAGGTGACGCAGTGAAAAACAGAAGTATTGTCTTTAAACTATTTTTATTAACATCCACTTTATTTACAATCATATTCCTACTTTTTTTCCTAGGACAATCTCTATTTTTAGAGAAATTTTATATTAATAAGAAAGTAAAAACAGTCCAAACTGCTTTTGAAAAATTCGTAGATAATTATGATAAAAGTGATAAAAGTTATGAGCAGGTTAGAAAACTAAAACAAGAATTTCATGATAAAACAAATGCCGATATGCAGTTTTTGGATTCTAACGGTATTATTAAAAGTGATAACAATTACTATATCGATGTATTTAATCCCAATAATAATAAACAGTATTCCATTCCACTCAACAATCTTTTAACACCAGAAGAATATAATAAATTCGAAAATTTAGGTTTAAAAAAAGATGTAATAATCAATGTTGATGGAGTCGTACAAGAGAATAATATAATCACACCACAAAAATTAGGAACGAATTATAATCAATGGCAGAACGAACATTTCTATTCGGATTTTCAGTCAATTAATGGTAACCCTTCTAAGAACAGACTTGCAAGCCGATACAAATCTACAACTCGAATCGTCTTTACAGGTGTTATAACTAAGTTACAGCTCCCATCCAAAGCGGAGGTTCGTCTTGCAAATGATATTGAAACATTACAAGCCGTTCAATATTTTGCAGATATGATTAGAGAGGGAACTTCTAACTCGAACCAATTAAGTACTTTCATATTAGATGGCGGAGAAAATATAAAAAATAGTATCTTTGTAAAACCGATTATAGAAAATGGAAGGATTACAGAATACGCTTTTGCGATAGCATCTTTGCAGCCTGTTAATGAAGCGATGCTCGTTTTAAAAGATTATTATGTCTATGCCTTAATCATCGTGTTTCTCGTAATTATTTTGTTATCCTTCTACTACTCAAAAATCATTGTTAAGCCATTAATTAAAATAAATCGTGTTACAAAAAAAATGGCTAATTTTGATTTCAGCGAGAAATTACCTGTTACAGCTGACGATGAAATTGGCGGGCTTTCTGGCAGTATCAATACATTATCTGTAAATTTAAAAGATCGAATCGATCGATTAAATGTTGCTAATACAAAGTTACAACAAGATATTGAACGTGAACGTCAATTAGAAAAAACAAGAAAAGAATTCATTTCTGGCGTATCACACGAATTAAAAACACCGCTAAGTGTAATTAGAAGTTTTGCAGAAGGAATTAAAGATGGTGTTAGTAAGGATACTTCGTATTATACTGATGTTATTTTAGAAGAAACAGAAAATATGAACAGGCTGATTGTTGAAATGTTAGAATTAGCAAAGTTGGAATCTGGTACTTACAAACTAGATATGACGACGTTCTCAATCGGTGAATTAACGCAACAAGTCTACACAAAATTATTATTTAGCATGGAAGAAAAACATTTACAAGTGAACATCGATGCAGACCCTTCTATACTTGTTAAAGCAAATCGCAGTCGCATTGAGCAAGTAGTTGTGAACTTACTAAGTAATGCAATCCGTTATACGCCAGAGGGAGAAAAAATACAAGTCTCCATTATAGAAGCAGAAGATACCGTAAAAGTCGAAATCGAGAATACAGGAAACCCTATCCCTGAAGAAAGTCTTGAAAAAATTTGGGATCGCTTCTATCGTCTAGATGCATCACGTAGCCGTCACACTGGAGGTACCGGTCTCGGATTATCTATTGTAAAAAACATTTTAGACCTCCATCATGCCGAATACGGTGTGTATAATACGACTAACAGTGTTGTATTCTATTTCAATTTACAAAAAGTAAAAGAAGTCAAATAATTTGTCTTAATTTCACTAGGAGTTCACATGAAATTCACACTCTCCCTTTATAGTAAGAAACAAGTTAATCCTTTCCTTTACACATATAAAAGAGGAGAGTGCGTGAAATGAAACAAGCAGGACAACCTATTCAAAATGAAAAACAATTAGAAACTATCAAAAATATACTTTTACAATCTTCGAAACGTGATGGCTTATTATTCGTATTAGCTGTAAATTCTGGCTTAAAAGTAAGTGAAATCTTACAATTAAAAGTTAGTGATGTAATCGATGAAAATGAAAATGTTCGCCATTCCATTTTATTTTACAATGAAAAAGTGAAGAAACATAAATGGTTTGCTGTAAATGAAGACTTACAGCACGCAATCGAAGACTACATGAAAGAACGTAAAACTTGGAAACGTAATGAACCATTGTTAAAATCTCAAAAAGGAACAAAATCTATTACGAGACAACATGCATGGTACATTTTAAACAAAGCTGCAAAAGAAGTTGGATTAGAAGGGATTAGCTCACATACACTTCGAAAAACTTGGGGTTATTGTGCATACAAATCAGGTGTTGATATTGCATTTTTACAACACTTCTTTGATCACAGTACTCCATCAAAAACTTTAAAGTATATCGGTATTGCTTAATAACTCTTATACATAAAAAAGGTTACCATTTGAAAATTTGGTAACCTTTTTTATATTTCATATTCTCTTTTCTTGTCTCTCCTATACTGTAGTGGTACTCTAATAATAAGGGGGAGAAATTATGAACACACTTACAATTGAATTACCAAAAGAAACGGCTGAAAAACTTGATTTATTAAAACAAGCTTATGAAAAGAAAACAGGTGCTTCTATCTCTGAGAGCACTCTCGTTCAAACACTTATCTCAAAAGAATTTATCCAGGCGATAACTCCTTTTGATTTGCAACAATTCGTCAACGGAAAAGAACAGCATTAATGCTGTTCTTTTTTTATCTCTATTTAAAATATACAAAGTTTTTTATATATTTTTAGAAAAACCATTGACAATGATAATGATAACCATTATCATTTATTATGAAGCCAACAATTGATGAATCAACCAAACGCTCAGTAACATTGTTACCCCTCTTTTTCATATAGAAAGGCACTGTACATTCCCCCTGTTTGTACAGTGCCTTTCTTGTTTATTATCATTCAAAAAAATTTAATTGCTCCGGCTTCGGCTCACCATATGTAATGTTCATCATTTTCATAAGCTGTTTCGCATTATCTGCTGCATCCCCACCTGAATTGTTGTTAAACAGTACGTATATATCCTTTGTTTTCTTTTTTAATTGCTCTAATCGTTCAACCCATTCTTCCAGTTCTTTATTGTTGTAGCGATATAAACAGCGAACTGCTCTCCAGTTTTCCCCTTTATCAAGCCAACCATGAACATTTCGACCGTGAAAACGTATTAATGCCATGTCTGAATTCGTAACCTCTAACACGAGTGGCACAGAACCTATCCCAGCCTGTGGTTCATCACAAATTGTATGAATCCATTTCTCTTGTTCTAGAAACTGTAACGTCCTATCTCTCATTTCTGGATAAAACCATGTTTGATTTCGAAATTCTATTGCACATGGTAAACCTTCCATTTTTTCTTTCGTATATCGAAGAAAATCTACATTTTTCTTTTTACAATCAAACCATGGTGGATATTGAAATAAAATCGTTTTTAATTTACCAGCTTCAATTAAAGGAAGAATAGATTGTTTATATACATCAAACATCTCATCGAACGTAGAAAAAGGAATTTCACCTTTCATATGTCCTGTCATTCCTTGATATGCTTTTACGATAAAAGAAAAATCTTTCGGTGTTTCCATTGCCCATTTTGTATAGTTTCGTGCAGGTTGCATCGCATAAAATGAGCTATCCACTTCTACTATAGGAAAATACTCGCTGTATGTTCGTAATTTATTTCTATTTTCATAGGGATTTATGTATAAAGAATCATGATCTCCCCATCCTGTCACTCCAATAAACAGCACATATACCCCTCCCTTTTTAACTTCATCTTCTATTCACTTTCCAAACACTTTGCATCATGTAGCCTTTTCTTTAAGAGTATCCTTATAAAAATATGATATACTATATGGAAGAATTTTTAAAATGAGGGGTTATTTATTTATGCTTCCAAACGATGCTACTGTATCTCATGAAAAACGAATTGAAGAACTAGAAAATAAAGTACGTTTTTATGAAGAACTTGTGAATCAATTACCACATCATTTCACATACAAAAATCCACATATTGGTTTACGAATAAAGAAAACTAGAACAACCCATTCCATTCAAGAAATACCAAAAGAGAATAAAGAGGCTCATTTTCAACTTACTTGTGATTCATTATTTTTATTTGAACAACTCGAAAAACACTTTGTACATATTTTTGATGCCTTTTCACATCATGTAACTTTTGTCGATAATAAAGGGAATATTACTTTATGTAATCAAGTTGCTGCAGATGATTTCGGTGTAATACGAAATGATATTATCGGAAAACCGATTCAACAATTACTAAACTTGCCGGAAGAAAAAATTAAAGCGATTGAAACATTAAAAACGGGAACAGAAATATATAATGAAGAAGTTTTAGACAAAAACTATGGCATTATAAATAACCGAATTATTCGTGATTATAACGGGGAGATTTTTAGAGTTATTAGTGTCTTTCATTATTTAAATACAGAACGTGATGCAGAGAAGTTTTCGTTAGCAGGGCGAATCGCAGCTGGAATTGCACACGAAGTACGAAATCCTCTTACAACAGTACGAGGATACTTACAATTTTTACAAGAAAGTGTTTCTCCATCTAATAAAGAACTATTTAAAAATTTACTTATTCCTGAATTAGATCGAGCAAATAGTATCATTACAAAATTTTTATCTCTTTCAAAAACACGTGAATTTAAAAGAGAACCCTTTCCCATTAATACATTTTTACGTGAGTATATTCAACAGTTACTAGCTAGCGAAGTCTTTTTACATAACATTTCAATTGATTATAATTTTTCTACCGAATTAGATGATATATTAGTTCATATTGATCGTCATGAACTTGTGCAAGTTTTTTTAAACTTATTCCAGAACGCTGTCGATGCTCAAGGAGAAAAAAAACTTTCTATCCAAATCACTAGTTACCGCCTAGATAATTTTGTTCGTATTACTTTCACTGATAATGGGACTGGTATTCCACCAGCGATTCAAGACTATATCTTTGATCCATTCTTCTCAACAAAAGATTCCGGCACAGGTTTGGGCTTGTCAGTAACGAAAAAAATTATTCAAAATCATAACGGTACATTAAAAATGACTAGTAATGAAGATGGTACTACTTTTACTATTTCAATTCCAATCTTACCTAAAACAGCCCTTGAAAGATTAAATCAATACAAATAAAATCCAATCCACGAACTGCATGTCAATTGTTACATCCTTCAACAATTGACATGCAGTTTTTATGTTGAACTTTTCTTCTTTACATTATATAAAACCTTCTCTATATTTTACTTATTTTTTGCTAGCTGGGCCGATTTCTTATTTTTTTAGAAATGGTAGTTTGTCCAGCACGGATTTAGTAGAAATTTCATTTTAATATATAGTAATGACTATTGATTCTATGAAAGAAAGGAATGAAAAGATGAACAATAAAAATAAAGGAAAAGTATTTTATGGTAATGATTGTTGTGAAGTCAGAACTTGCAGTCACATTAACATCTCTAAGTCCGAACTTACAGAATTCGTTAGACTTCTTCAAGCTCTTGGCCAAGCTATTCAAGCTGTCTTTCAAAACCCTTCTCAAAATAATATCAATAACTTGATCGCTGCCCTAAATAACTTACAAAAATTCCTCAATTGCTTAGATTTATCTCCAGCACAAAAACAAATTGGAAATTCTATTATTGCTAATCTATTAACTATTTTAAGAACAACACCTTTCTCGTGCGGAGCATTGTACGTTGAGCTACAAAGCTTGCTTAATTATTTATTGTATATCGCTAAGTTATTCAAAGTAGATTGTTGTACGATCGACAAACTAGTTAGACTCATAACAGAGATCCAAACTATCCTAGTTCAATACGGATCAGGTTGTCTTGGAGGTGGAGGAGCAACAGGCGCTACTGGCGCTACTGGTGCTACTGGACCTCAAGGTATCCAAGGACCAGCAGGTGCTACTGGTGCTACTGGGCCTCAAGGACCGGCGGGTGCTACTGGTGCTACCGGGCCTCAAGGACCGGCGGGTGCGCAAGGTGCTACTGGACCTCAAGGACCTCAAGGTGCTCAAGGACCAGCAGGTGTTCAAGGTGCTACTGGACCTCAAGGGCCTCAAGGTATTCAAGGACCAGCGGGTGCTACTGGCGCTACTGGTGCGCAAGGTGCTCAAGGACCAGCAGGTGCTACTGGTGCTACTGGACCTCAAGGACCTCAAGGTATTCAAGGACCAGCGGGTGCTACTGGCGCTACTGGTGCGCAAGGTGCTCAAGGACCAGCGGGTGCTACTGGTGCTACTGGACCTCAAGGTATCCAAGGACCAGCAGGTGCTACTGGCGCTACTGGACCTCAAGGTATTCAAGGACCAGCGGGTGCTACTGGCGCTACTGGACCTCAAGGTATTCAAGGACCAGCGGGTGCTACTGGCGCTACTGGACCTCAAGGTATTCAAGGACCAGCGGGTGCTACTGGTGCGCAAGGTGCTCAAGGACCAGCGGGTGCTACTGGTGCGCAAGGTGCTCAAGGACCAGCGGGTGCTACTGGCGCTACTGGACCTCAAGGTATTCAAGGACCAGCGGGTGCTACTGGTGCTACTGGGCCTCAAGGACCGGCGGGTGCTACTGGCGCTACTGGACCTCAAGGTATTCAAGGACCAGCAGGTGCTACTGGCGCTACTGGGCCTCAAGGTATCCAAGGACCAGCGGGTGCTACTGGCGCTACTGGACCTCAAGGTATCCAAGGACCAGCAGGTGCTACTGGCGCTACTGGTGCGCAAGGTGCTCAAGGACCAGCGGGTGCTACTGGCGCTACTGGACCTCAAGGTATCCAAGGACCAGCGGGTGCTACTGGCGCTACTGGACCTCAAGGTATTCAAGGACCAGCGGGTGCTACTGGCGCTACTGGTGCGCAAGGTGCTCAAGGACCCGCGGGTGCTACTGGCGCTACTGGACCTCAAGGTATCCAAGGACCAGCAGGTGCTACTGGTGCTACTGGCGCTACTGGACCTCAAGGTATCCAAGGACCAGCAGGTGCTACTGGTGCTACTGGCGCTACTGGACCAGCGGGTACGCCAATTCCTGTAACGATCGCAGCAATCGGAAACTCCAATGCTCAAACAATATCACCTGGAATGAATATCCAATTCAACCAAGTTTTCGAAATAAATAATATCGATTTCAATGACACTACAGATACTCTAACAGTTTTAGAAACAGGCGTATATGATATTAGTTTCTCAGCATCTACAACTTTCCCAGGATCTTCACCGTTTGGATTCGGTATTTCATTCAACGGCCAACCACCTACTCGTAATTTCTCAACTAACGTTATCGGTAGTGCTGTATCGTTCTCTACAATCGTTACTTTACAAGCTGGTACAACAATTTCTGTACAACCTACAGCAAACACTATTTCTATTCCAAACACGGGCGATACAACTGCAACACTATCTGTATTCCGAATTTACTAATTTTCACTTGAAAAATATATTTATAATAATATGTATCGTTTAACCGTGCATTAAATCTCTCTTTATATAGAAAGGAGCACTTATTTGGGAGGATAAGTGCTCCTTCTTTACGTTTCTTTACCTCAAATTTACTCTATCTTAATCCTCTTTTTGTATGATAAATAATGAAGTCAAAGATATGAAAGAGGGATGAAAATGAGAGTTATGTCACTAATACGCATTTGGTTTGCTCTTATGGTATGCATTATTTTATGTGTAGGATTTTTTTTAACTCTAAAATATTCCACTATATCAAAAGCAGAGAGAAAGACTGTTCCATACAAACTTTTGTATACAAAACAAAGCAACATCCCTTATTCCAATGCAACAAATAATGAAAAAAAAGTTATAAAAGGAATGCTTATTACGAAAGCTTCTAGTTCCGAGGCGTTACTCCAAATTGCTGAAACGATTAAAGATCAGTATACAAATAAAAAAATCGATGAAATTACACTTTCTATCCACAATGAAAATAATGGTAATTACGAAGAAGAATTGCCTTACGAACCTATTAGTAAAGGCAAAATAATCGTCACATACGATTCCGAATCCTTTGGCAGTACGAATATTGTACTTAATGAGTAATATCATGTATCTCAACGGATATGGATTAATAGCTAATTAAGATAGACAAAAATCTCTACCGATTAAAATTTTATTTTGTTTTCATCCAAAAAAAGAGGCGAATTTTTTTATTCGCCTCTTTCTTTTACCAAAATGAAGGAATCCATTCTTTCACTTTATCAAGCCACTCTTGTTGCTCTTGTTTTCGTTGTTGTTCCTCTTCTTTCCTTCTCTTCTCTTCTTCTTTTCTTCGTTTTTCCTCTTCTATTGTAGTCAATTGTTTTTTATAATCAGCCTCAGATATGAGCGATAACTGGAATGCTTTTTGAGCTGGATTTGCGTTTGCTTTTTTCATAATATCCCGGAACATTGTCGTCGTAATTTGACTACCACCCGGAACATAATGATCGCTATCTGTTTTATCATATCCTACCCAAATCGCACCTACCAAATCTGGCGTGTATCCAACAAACCATGAATCCTTTGCACCGGTGCTCGGGCCATTTACAATTTGAGTAGTTCCTGTCTTACCTGCCGTATCAACATTATTAACTTTCGCCTTTTCGCCCGTTCCCTTTTCGACAACACCTTTTAATAAATATGTCATCTTTTGAGAAATTTTCTCGCTCGTCACTCGTGTCTCTTTCTTATACCACTTTCCAAGCGTTTCACCTTCAGCATTTTGTACCTCCCTAATTGCATGAGCTTCCACTTGGACTCCATCATTTGCAAATGTACTGTATGCTTGAGCCATTACAAATGGAGATGTCCCCACATGCATACCGCCTAAAGCAATCGGATACGTACGATCTTCTGGCACTAATGGGATACCAAATCGCTCTAAAGATTTCAATCCTTTATCTAATCCAATTTGTTCTAATAGCCACACAGCTGAAACATTGTACGACTTTGCCACAGCTTCATACATTGTCACATCACCGTGAAAAGTATGATCGCTATTTTGTGGTTTATATTCTTTAATGTTAAATGGTTCATCTTTTAATATATCGTATACTTCATATCCTTGTTCTAACGCTGGTACATATACAGCCAAAGGCTTTAACGTTGAGCCAGGTTGTCTTTTTAATTGGGTTGCATGGTTAAACTGTAAAAACTGATACGGCCCTCTGCCTCCAACTAGAGCTGGTACACCACCTGTTTTGGGGTTCATAAGAACTACACCCGTTTGCATAAGTTGGTCTGAGCCACTATCTTTGAAATAACTATCATTATTCACAACGTCTTCTACAGCCTGTTGTTTTTTCGGGTCAAGCTCTGTATAAATACGATAACCACCCGCTAAAATTTCATTTTGTGTTAATTCGTACTTTTCCATCGCCTCTCTAACAATATAGTCTACATATTGAGAGTATTTTCCCTTGTATTTATCATCAACGCCACGTTTTAACACAAGTCCGCTCTCTTTTTCTTTATTATACTGCTCGTCAGAAATATACCCTTGCTCTTTCATTAAACTTAATACGACATTACGTCTTTCAATTGACTTGTTAAAGTTTTTATAAGGTGAATACGCAGATGGTGCTTTAATCAAGCCCGCAATCGTTGCAGCTTCTGAAATTGTTAAATCTTTTACATCTTTATCAAAATAAGATTTAGCTGCCCTTTTTATACCCCAAGCACCTTCACCAAAATAAATTTGGTTCATATACATTTCAATGATTTCATCTTTCGTATACGTGCGCTCTATTTTTTTCGTTAAAAAATATTCCTTTATTTTTCGGGAGTATGTGCGGTCTTGTGTCAGAAATACATTTTTCGCAAGTTGTTGTGTTATTGTACTTCCCCCTGCTACAACTTCTCCTGCTGTAATATTTTTAAAAACCGCACTTATAATTCCACTATAATAAATACCATGATGGTTAAAAAATTCCTTATCTTCTACTGCAACAATTGCCTGAACCATAATATCAGGAATATCTTTTCTTTTAACGCCTTCTGTTTTCGAAGAAGCTAATTTAGTTGCGACCTCATTATTTGCATCATAAATTAAAGTCGGTTGTGGAACAGCTTGTTTTAATTCAGATATGTCTTGAATGGAAATTATTATATTTACAGCAATAAATAGAGTAACGAATACACTTCCCAATACAATTAATGAATTACGAAGTTTCTTCCTCTTATTGAACCACTCAAGCATTTTTTTAAAATGAGTGTTCTTCAATTTCATTCGTTCACTTCCTTCATTTATTTACACTCTTCTTTTTAAAAGGAAGAATATACCGCCTTTTAAATTTATTATAATAACGTAGTCATTCCTATAGTGTAAAGCTTTTCTTTTGCATTCATACTTTTTGCAAGAAAAGGACATTCTACAAGTAAGATATTCACTATTGGATATTAATATTATTAATAGAACAACGAGAGTTATGTTAAGTTTTTGTAAACTTTTCGATAAAATGTTTTAAAAAACGACAGTTTTTTGTTAGAATTGATTAGCCAATATATTTTACATATATTACTTTTGTGGGGGTAACAATAATGGTCTTTAAATCAAAAAAAGATAAATTTTCTGAAATGTTAATGAATGTTTCCGAAAATTTAAAAGAAGGCGCGCAGTTTTTCGTGGAGTATAAAATTAAAAATGCTAGCGATTTAAAAGAGTTTTCTATGCGCATGAAAGAGTATGAGTCAAAAGGTGACTCATTTATTCACGAAATCATTATGGAGTTAAACAAAGCGTTTATCACTCCGATTGAGCGTGAGGACATCCTACAACTTGCAATGAGTATGGATGATGTATTAGACGGATTAGATCACAGTGCTGGTCTGTTCGAAATGTATTCTATTACAGAAGCTGATGAATACATGATTAAATTCGTAGAAGCAATTAATCAATGTGCGATTGAGATTGCAAACTCTGTTGAATTAATGTCTAACAAAAAATTAGTCGACATTCGTACAAATGCGATTAAAATTAAGGATTATGAATCACAGTGTGATGATATTCGCCGTCATGCGATTAAGAACTTATTCTCTCGTGAAAAAGATCCGATTAAGATTATTCAATTTAAAGAGATTTACGAAGAGCTTGAAGAAGTAGCTGATAGCTGTCAAAGCGTTGCAAACGTATTAGAAACAATTATTATGAAGAACGCGTAAGGAGTTTGATCATGGATACACTCTTGATACTGACCGTTTTAGTAGTCATTTGCGCTTTAGCTTTTGACTTTATCAATGGATTTCACGATACAGCAAACGCTATTGCAACGGCTGTTTCAACGAAAGCTCTAAAGCCTAGACATGCCATTATTATGGCGGCTATTATGAACTTTTTAGGCGCAATGACATTTACAGGTGTAGCAAAAACGATTACAAAAGATATCGTTGATCCATTCGCCTTACAAAATGGTTCTCTTGTAATTTTAGCTGCTTTGCTTGCGGCGATAGCTTGGAACTTAATTACTTGGTACTACGGTATTCCAAGTAGTTCTTCGCATGCAATTATCGGCTCAATCGCAGGTGCAGCAATTGCGGCCGCTGGGATTAGCTCGCTAAATCTTAAAGGATTTATTAAAATTATTGAAGCTTTAATCATTTCACCGATTATCGCTTTCGTTATTGGTTATATCGTATACAGTATTTTTAAAGTAGTATTTAAAAACTTTAACTTAACAAAAACGAATAAGAACTTCCGTATATTCCAGATTTTCACTGCAGCATTACAAGCCTACACACACGGTACGAATGATGCACAAAAAGCAATGGGAATCATTACGATGGCTCTTATGGCTAATAACTATCATACTTCTAGCGATATCCCGTTCTGGGTACAATTATCTTGTGCTATCGCAATGGGGCTTGGTACTTCTGTCGGTGGATGGAAAATTATTAAAACTGTCGGTGGACAAATTATGAAAATTCGTCCTGTAAATGGTGTAGCTGCCGATTTATCATCATCACTTGTTATTTTCGGTGCAACATTCATTCACTTACCGGTTAGTACGACGCACGTTATCTCTTCTTCTATTTTAGGGGTTGGTGCTTCTCACCGTGTGAAAGGGGTAAAATGGGGAACTGCAAAACGTATGTTAATTACATGGGTTATTACACTTCCTATTTCAGCTTCTTTAGCTGCTCTGTTTTACTACCTATTACATTTTGTTTTCTAATCAAAAGTCGTCTTCCTTATTTTTCTAGGAAGACGACTTTTTTGTGAACAAGCCTATTTCTCATTAAAAAGCGTGTATAATAATTGATGGATAAGTTATTTAGAGGAGTTGGCAATTTTGGAATACATCATGTTACTTTTCATCGGACTAATCGCCGGAACAGTCGGCAGCCTAGTTGGGCTTGGAGGCGGAATTATTATTGTTCCGTTATTAATTGGATTACACAGTTTATCACCACAACTTGCAGTAGGGACTTCTATGGTAACAGTCGTTTTCACAGGACTATCTTCCACCCTTACTTACATGAAGCATAAGCGAGTAGATTATAAAAGTGGACTTATTTTATTTATCGGAAGCGGCCCTGGTGGTATTATCGGATCATGGGCAAATAAATTTTTAAACCAAGACACATTTTCTTTATACTTTGGGATTTTCCTTATATTCGTCTCAATTCTACTTATGCTTCGAGACAAATTAAAACCTCTTTCCCTCTCAAATACGTCTGTAATTAAGCGTTCTTTTACAGATAATGATGGAAATACTGTACACTACCAATTCCCACCGTTTCTTGCTATCTTTATCGCTTTTATAGTTGGGTTTATATCTGGATTATTTGGAATTGGTGGCGGTGCCTTACTTGTTCCAGCAATGATGCTTCTTTTTGCATTCCCAGCACATATTGCAGTAGCAACTTCAATGTTCATCGTATTTCTATCAGCAATTGTAAGTTCTGCAACTCACATCTCACTTGGAAATGTCAGCTGGATTTATGCATTAATCCTGATTCCGGGTGCATGGATTGGCGGAAAAATCGGGGCTTACATTAATACAAAACTAAGTGGTAACGCCGTAATTAATTTATTGCGTATTACGTTAATTATTCTTGGAACTAGATTAATCATTATTTCCCTTTTATAACGTATTCTTTTTAGAATGCGTTTTTCTTATACACATGAATATAAAAATCCTCCGAGGAGAACAAATAAAATTAAACAAACACATAATAACATATAATTTGAAATATGTACTTTCTTCAAGTTGACCACTCCTATAACTGCGACTGTTATCTTTATGATAGCGAAAAAATAGTTCACTTGCAGTTACAGAGTGCTAACAATGCAAAATCAATTATTACAAATTTTATCCTTATATTTCATTTCTTTGTATATTCTATCGATTTAATAAAAAAAGATGTCATATTGACATCTTTTTTAGTGAAGAAGTGACCATCCCATGAAGTCTTCATGTACTTGGCACGCCCTCTTATCCTTTCGATCATATAATTCAGCATAACTATCTGTTTCTTCATCATAAGCCATCGTATAAATAATTTGGCCGTCTACTTCAACGGATAAAACGACTCCACCTTTCATCTCTTCTACATGAATGATAGCATTCGCCGGAATTCTCATATCCGTCATTCTCATCGCATCTAACAATATACTAAACCCCCTACAGCGTATTCATTGCTAGTACTATTACACACTAAATAGTATACTACTGTAATAGCATACATTTCGTCAATGAAATTGCTGTTGAAATAGCATATTGTCTATATACATATACGCTAAAATAGAAGAAATAGAAACATATTAATGGGGGGCTAACATTGATTCTACACAAAGGAGATGTACTATTCCGTCAAGGCGAGGACGGTCCTTTATACTTTATAAAAACAGGCTTATTAAAAGTAGTTCGGCTAGAAGAAAACGGAACACCATTTTTATTCAACATTATCGTTCCAGGTGAAACGATACCTCATCATTCTTTAATTTCACCGAAAGAATATCACGGTACAGCTATCGCTTTAATAAAAACAGAAGTGGAACCGATCACTAGTAGTGAATGGTATGAGAGACTTCAAGCAAATCCCGAATCGTATGCTAACATTGCTATGCAATTGCAATCTAAATTAAGAATGATGCAACAACGAATTGATCAATTGACAACAGTCTCCCCGAAAGAACGTCTTCATCGTTTACAAGAATGGTTCACCCTATATTTAGGTGACATTCCTATATATGAAATATTAACACAAACCGAAATTGGCCAACTGATAGGTATACGCCGTGAAACAGTAAACCGTTTATTACGAGAACAAATAAAAAACGAGGTAAAATAAATACCTCGTTTTTTTGCTTATTGTAAGCTTGTTGCTGGGCCGAAAAATTCATAATGAATATGCTCTTGTTTCACACTTAAATCAGTTAGTGCAGCATTTATATGCTTCATAAATGCTACTGGACCACAGAAATAGAACTCTGCTTCAGTTGTCGGAATAATAGTTTTTAACCATTCACTTTCAATGAAACCTTCTTTATCAAAGTTCTTCATTTCTAAATCTTTTTCAGTCGGTGCAGAATAACAAGTATATGCTTTAACTTGTTCATATTCATTTTCTACTGCCTTAACGTGTTCTTTCATTGCATGTGTATTACTATTTATTGCTGCATGAACAAAATATACATTACGTTTTGAATCTTGTTCAATTAACGTATTTAACATACTCATCATCGGTGTAATCCCCACTCCACCACTAATTAGTACAACTGGTAATATTGAATCCATATTTAACACGAAATCTCCCGCTGGTGCACTTACTGGTAAAACATCTCCTTCTTTTACATGTCCATGTAAGTAATTAGACACTTTACCGTCTGGTGTATCTACACCTTTTTCTTTTTTTACACTAATACGATAATATTCTTTCCCAGGAGCATCGGATAAACTGTATTGACGATTATGTGTATATGTCTCACCTTCAATATTGATTTGAATCGTTACATATTGACCTGGGATGAATGAAGAAACTTTCCCTCCATCTTCAGGTTTCAAATAAAATGACGTAATAACATCGCTTTCCTTCACTTTTTTTACAATCACAAAGTTGCGGAAGTCTTTCCATCCACCTTCTTTATGTGCAGCTTCTTCATACATCTCTGCTTCAATGCTAATGAATGCATCAGCAATTACACCATATGCTTCTCCCCATGCATTTAAAACTTCATCAGGTGCACCTGCGACCTCTTTAATGGCACGTAGTAAACATGTACCTACAATCGGATAATGCTCAGCTTTAATCCCTAAACTTCTATGCTTATGACCAATTTGTTTTACAACTGGAATAATTGCTTCTAAATTATCAATGTACGTTGCAGCTGCATAAACAGCATTCGCTAACGCTTGTTGTTGTCTTCCCTTTTTCTGATTCGTATGGTTGAAAATATTCAACAATTCCGGATGTTCCGAAAATAAAATTTGATAGAATCTCGTTGTAATTTCAACACCTTTTTCTTGTAATAATGGTACTGTTGACTTTACGATTTCAATTGTTTTTGCACTTAACATTGTATCCCACTCCTCTATTTCCTTAACTGTTTTTAGTTTAACTGAATCTTATAAGGCAGATTGTGATTTTAATCACTATTAACACGGTGTTTTTGTGAATAATATATGAACATTGCATTTACAAAAGAAAATAAGCTAACTAGAATTCTAGCTAGCTTATTATTTTGTTTGTATAGCTTGTTCGATTACTTTTATATCTTTCCCATCGCCAAACTCCGTATACCCCCAGATATTCGTTTCACCTCTATATTTATTTACGATAATATCCAAGTCATGATATACACGGTGGGCATACACTACATACTCAATATTTTGAAGTTCCACACCTTTTTTTACAATTTCATAGCTTCTATTTACATCGCGTTTTATTTTTTCATTCTTTATTTCCGTATGTATATTTTTTAAAGATTGTTCTTGTTGTTGAAACCATTGCTTAAATTGATTCCAATCCCCGTCTGTATAATTCTCTGCTTTACCATAATTTAAGAAATTATTATAGCTTTCATGTGTCATTCGAATAAAATCTAGCACTTTTGTCTCTTCTTGCACATCTTCTATTTGAGCTATTGTATTTACCTCAGCAGGCTTATTCGCATAATGTAACAGCACTTTCATAAGACTATAACTCGCAATGATCATCACGATAATAATACCTAATACATTTAACAATTTCTTCATACACAGAACTCCTTCTCTACTAAAAATATTACAACGTATGACTATACTTGTAACATTCTCTCGTAGAAATATAATTCCTGTATTAATTCTTCCTATCATTTCGACAATATTTTTCTATACATTTCTCGTTGGCAAATGTTCTTGTAAAACAATATATCCTTCATAAGCTGTGTAACCGAGTATAATCATTAATCCGATATAACAAGCAAATACTGTCCATTTCGTTTTCGCATCCACTTTATAATAGTTTTCTTGTTGTTCCTTTTCTGTTTTCCATTCATTTAATTTTCTTTCTGACGCTTCAAATGCTTCCCTTATGTGAATTGTATACTCATCTTTTTCATCTTCATATGGAACATAATCTAACGGTTCGAACTTCGGTAAAAGATACTCTAACACTTCCATTTTTTGAAGTTCACCTATTTGTAACTCTTTTTCCCGTTCTCTTTGTCTTAATGCATTCATCTCATGATGCATCACGTATATAGTCCGATGTACAGCACCCGTTTCTTTTAATTCCTCTTCAAGCCTAGTAACATATTCTTTCATCCCATCAATTTTATGCCCTAATTCCTTAATCGGCTCATCTCTCTTTATTACTCTATATAACTCCATACAACCGATAATAACAATAAATCCTCCCAAAATACTTTTAAAGTAAATTGAATAGCCAAGTAATAAAATAAGGCCTGCTCCCCAAATTTTAGTACTGACAACTGAAATAATTCTCCCACCATCTAGCGGCGAAACGGGAATTAAATTAAAGAAATTAATCATACTTCCAAGCAAAATAACAAGCGCCCAAAATGGCTCTTTCGTCATTATATAAAGCGGTATCGCCGGTAAAAATGACAGAAGTCCGAAAAGCGGCCCCATATAGGCAATGTAAGCTTCATCTTTCGCATTTTTCGGCATCTCTTTCATTCCAATAAGGGCCCCCATAAATGGAATAAAGATTGCTGGCGATGTCGGGATCCCCTTTCTTTTCGCAGCCCATAAATGGCCCATTTCATGAACAAACAACAAATAAATGAGCGCTACTCCAAATTTCCAACCATATAGAACTGCGTATGCGCCAAGCGATAGAAACATACTAAATACCGTTGAAAACTTTGCTAATTTAAAAATTGCAAATACCCACTTTAACTTAGACAGTAAAAATAGACCTACCGCAACAATAATTCCCCATAATCCTTTTTTATTATTTTTCATATTCCTCTCCTTTATCTCTCATTAATGAATCATATTCATTCATCAAAGCTTGTTCTTTTCTCTATTATGACATATTTTTTTCTATTGTTAGAAATAATGTTTATATAATCCATTTTCAGCCAAAAATATAAATAAAAGGAGGTGTACACAAATGAATTTACAATCTCTTATAATAGGTGCTCTATCGTTTTTAGCTTCAACTCTTATTTTTTATACCGTTAGTTACGTATTATTATTAGATTTGTTGCCCAATCACGTATTTATTGCCCTTGTCATCCTTTCCGCTCTTATGATTTCTTTTCTTATTACACGAAAATCAATGAATGAGCCATCTGCAAAAGCAAAGTAATAGAGAGGGGTGCTTTCCCCTCTCTATTATCATTTCCTAGGAAAGGCCATATAGATTTGACGAGTTTACATTCATTCCAATCCGTAAGGGCTAATTAAAGGCTCACTTTATCTTTGAAAATTCATTTTTTCACCATAATCTTTAACAATCTGAATTATATTTTGAAACACACCTATTTTTTCTTTTTCACTGTTTAATATTTTCAAATCATAATTTTCGTAATATGTTTCTAATGATTTTAATTGTGATTGTGAAGCGCTTTTTATCAGAACAGTAGCATGCAATTCATATTGCTTATACCCTTCCTTTACTTTTTCACCTAAAATTATTTCACTCTCTTTTGCTCCAATTAATTTTTGAACTTTTTCTGGAAAATTGAGTTGCAAATAATATTCTTGCTCCTTCACTAACTTATTGTATAGTGATTGTGAAATCGTATACCGTACCGTATAATTCACGTTTTGATCGCCTGTTTTAATATGAAATGCGGTAATCTGTAAATCTTTTTTTGTTACTTCTGTTAAAGGGCTTACCTGCATCTCATCTTCTTTTTGTTCTGAGACATTTGGAAATATATCCAAAAGCTTTTCCGTATCTTTTTCATTCAACATATACATAGCTTTCTTATATTGCACCCATCCTCGTCTATCTTCTCCTCTTAACCATGCATAATAAGTTTCTTTTTTCCCATCTCTACTAATTTGTATTTCATATTCAGGTTCACCGAAGCTTCCTGTTATTTCTTGTTTCTCAGCTTTATTCAAAATGTCTATTACTAACTTCGCTTCTGATTCCTGCAACTTTTTCTCTTTATGTTTTTTTTGTATAACGGTTACCCCTATTGTTTCTTTCACTTCATTCACCGTCTCTTCTACTTTTTTTGTTTCTTTTTTCGGCTCAACTTGACCACAAGCTGCTAGTAACATAACAAACAACAACACCAATACATATTTCCCTTTCAAATTAATCCTCCTCTTACGATAAGAAATCCTTATAATCTTCATACATAAAACAAAAACGTGACATCCTATTAAATACGCTATACTAATCATTGAAAGGAGGTCTTTATCATGTCCATTAATTTTCATGATGAAAATAATAAGTACACATATGCAACAAGAAACGCTCATATTTCTTGGGCTGAAATGGTAAAAAACATTACAGAAATACAAAACAAGCAAGTAATTGATATCGGCTGTGGTGGTGGGATTTATACGAAAGAACTCGCTCTTATGGGAGCCAAAAATGTTGTGGGACTTGATTTTTCAAAAGAAATATTACAAGCTGCAAAAGAAAATTGTAACAACTTTTCAAACATTTCATTCATCCACGGTGATGCACATAATATCCCATACCCTAATGAAACATTCGACATAGTTATTTCGCGTGCAGTTATTCATCATTTACAAGACATTCCTACATTTTTACGTGAAGCTTCTCGTATATTAAATAAAAACGGTGTACTTATTTTACAAGATCGAACAATTGAAGATTGTACAATTCCAGGAAGTCCCGAACACATTCGCGGATATTTTTTCTCTCTATTTCCAAAACTTATTGAAATAGAGTCAAAAAGACGTCCAAAAACCAACACTATACAGACAGAATTACAAAAACATTCTCTTCATGTACTTCCCGCACAAACACAATGGGAAATACGAAAAATACATGATTCTGTAGAAGCATTATTGCAAGATTTATCTCCTCGAACAGGTCGATCCATTCTATATGAGTTAACAGATGATGAACTTTCTCAACTTCTACAACATATACAGACCGCATTACAAAACGTCTCTCCTATTATTGAAAGAGATCGATGGACAATTTGGAGCGCCATGAAGTTGTAAGGAAGGAAGCCTCACAAAATAATGTGAGGCTTCCTTTCTTTCATAATCTAATTTTGCAACACTCTTGATATCCTCCACTTCTGGCCTGTGCACTTCCACACTTCGGACATACTAAATATCTAGACTGATTTGTCAATAAACTACCTTTTTGAAAGAGTAAAACTTCTGCTTGTTTAAACGAACGCGAATAATATAACCACATAAAACCAATTATAGCAATAATGCCAAATAATACTCCCATCGCAAGCATTTCAGTCACCTCTTTTGGTTTGTTCTTTCCAGCAAGTGGATTGTTGTATTATTCTCTGTAAATTCAAACAATCCCTTCTTTACTCCTATAAATATCAACTTTCTCTATAAATTTTACAATTCTCCGCAAATTTTTACTCCTATTTTACAATTCATTATTCCTTTTGCAACAACGAATATCACTTTCGATATTTCCATATATAAATATATCTTCCAAAAAACATATTGACTTTCTAAAAAAAACATGCAACAATACTGTCAGAATACTTGAATAAAAATTCATTGACGAGAACGAGTACGTTATAGAACTGTTCCCCAGAGAGTTGGCGATTTGCTGAAAGCCAACGTTCAGTGCGTAACCGAAAATCATCTCCGAGAAGTAGAACCGAATGTTACAGTAAGTTCTTACCGGCCGTCCCCCGTTACAAGGAACACGTATCATGTTGTACGTTGCAAAGCCGTATACATATAGATTTATTTCTACATGTGTAAATTAGGGTGGTATCGCGGGTAAATATAACTCGTCCCTTTCTTTAGGGACGAGTTTTTTGTGTTCTTACAAATGAATGAAAAAGGAGGAAAAACAATGAACACTGTATCAAAAAAACATATTTTTTTCACGGGTCTTATGCTATTTTCTTTATTTTTTGGGGCAGGTAATTTAATTTTCCCTCCCATGCTTGGGCAAAACGCAGGTGAAAACTTTTGGCCAGCAATGATTGGATTTTTACTAACAGGAGTTGGCTTACCACTACTTACTGTTATCGCAATTTCTCTATCAGGAAATGGAATGCAGCAACTTGCAAGTCATGCCCATCCATTATTCGGAATTTTCTTTACAGTAGTTGTATACATTGCCATCGGTCCATCCATGGGCATCCCACGTGTTGCAAATGTCGCTTATGAAATGGGGGTTAGTTCTTTCTTGCCAGAAACAATCCGCTCTAGCAGCCTAGTGCTATTTGTATATACAATCATCTTCTTTACTATCGTATTTTGGCTGAGTTTGAATCCATCTAAACTTGTTGATCGTATTGGGAATGTATTAACACCTATTTTATTACTCTCTATTTTCTTATTATTTGTTAAAAGTGTATTTACACCACTTGGGCAATCAGGACCAGCGATGCAAGAGTATCAAACTTCTCCAATCTTCAAAGGCTTTATGGAAGGCTACTTAACAATGGACACTATTTCAGCACTTGCATTCGGAATTATCGTTGTAAATGCAATTCGCTCTAAAGGTGTGAATGATCGTAAGTCCATTGCCATCGCCACAGCAAAAGCAGGGCTTATTGCCGCTACAGGGCTCGTACTTGTATACGGTGCACTCGGCTGGCTTGGGGCAACTAGCGTCTCGCTCGGATATGCAAAAAATGGCGGACAGCTACTTACTGTTATCGTACAACAATTATTCGGTCCATACGGTTTGCTCCTATTATCTCTTATCGTTACACTCGCTTGTTTAACGACATGCGTTGGACTCGTATCTGCGTGCAGCCAATATTTTTCAACATTATTGACTACATTTTCATACAAAACGTTCGCGAGTATCATTTGCGCATTAGGATTACTAGTTGCCAACTTAGGTTTAACGAAAATTATCGCAATCTCTGTTCCAATTCTACTTGTTGTGTATCCAATTGCGATTGTACTCGTACTACTATCATTACTTCATAAATACTTCGGTGGATATCGCTCTGTTTATGTAGGTGCTTTAATTGGAGCAGCTGTAGTGAGCGTATTTGATGGATTAAAACAAGGTGGTATTTCAGTTTCATTTATCACACCATATTTTGAATTTATCCCTTTATATAATGAAGGAATCGGCTGGCTAATACCAGCATTAGGAGGAGGTCTTATTGGTCTTGCAACGGCTAGGTTAAGCGGTACGAAAAAAGTTCCATTAGTAACCGAATCTCACGAAGTAAAAGCCTCCTAAAAAAACTCCCAAAAGGGAGTTTTTTTACATTTGATACGCAGCATGATTAAAACTGCTTATTTTATAAGCCTTCGTATAATATTCAATATTTGTATCAACTGTTTCTACCTTGACAACATCATAGCGCTCTTCTTGCTTTACTAAAAATAAATAGTATTCCTCTGTTGCCTCAATAATCGCAATTTTATCTGTTTCAACATTATATTGTTCACAAAGCGCTTGTAATGCGTTCACATAATCCCCTAATTTTTTAGACTTATCCATTCCGAATATAGTTTGAACTAACATATACATTCTCCCCTTTATATGTACTGTTAACACCTCAATGATAACGCTTACATTATTTATCGTCAATAAAAACATTCAATTGTTTTAATGCCAAACCTATATTGTATCGAGCCAATAATCAGCGAGGAATTCCCCTCCAATTAAAGCTTCGCATTAACTGCCCGTAAAAGCCCGATTGGTGAGGGCTGATAATCAGTGGGAGAGGAACAACCTCCCCACTGATTAAAGTTTCACTTTATCACTTCGTTAATTGATGCCTAAATGCATAAATAACCGCCTGAGTACGGTCACTTACATTCAATTTATTTAATATATTACTCACATGTGTCTTTACCGTTTTCAGTGCAATAAATAACTCGTCCGCAATCTCTTGATTACTTTTTCCCTCTGCAATTAATAACAAAATCTCAAACTCTCTTTCCGTTAAATCATCATGCAAAGGTTGCTCTTTCTTTTGACGCATACGGGACATCATTTTCCCGGTAACTTTCGGCTCTAATACTGTTTCTCCATCATAAGTAGCTCGTACAGCATCAGCAATATCACTTGCTCTTGATGTTTTTAATAAGTAACTGGTCGCCCCAGCCTCAATAACAGGATACAATTTTTCGTCATCTAAAAAGCTTGTTACAACTACAATTTTTGCTTCTGGCCATTCTTGAATAATAGCACGTGTTGCTTCGACACCATCCATCTCATCCATAACAAGGTCCATTAAAATAATATCCGGTCTTAATTGCAATGCTAACTCTGATCCTTTTCGTCCATTCTCAGCTTCCCCTACTACTTCAATATCTGGCTGTGTAGATAAATATGCCGATACACCCATACGAACCATTTCATGATCATCGACAAGCAATACTTTTATCATACTTCTCCCCCTCTCTCAATCATAATCGGTACTTTTACTTCTATTTGTGTACCTTTGGCCGGGAAACTAAGCACCTTGAGTGTCCCACCAATTTCATGAACACGCTCTTGCATCGATCTTAGGCCATATGAACCTGCCTTATTAACGCCTACTTCAAACCCAACGCCGTCATCAATAATTTTTAAAATCGCATATTGATCAATTTTTCGAAGGCGCACTTCTGTTTTCTTTGCCTTCGCGTGTCGCAACGTGTTTGATAACGCTTCTTGCACAATACGGAATAAATGATCTTCTACACCTTTTTTTAATTCTATTGGCTCAATAAGCCATTCAATTTTCATATGTTGTTTTCGCGATAATTCCGTTAATAATTCCTCTATACCTTCTGTCAGTTTCTTACCTTCCAATTGTACAGGACGTAAATGAAGGAGCAATGCTCTCATTTCTGATTGAGCATTTACAACCATATTTTCAACAAGTTGCAATTGTTTTTTTGTCACCTCTGGAAATTCAGTTATTTGTTCATTAATCGCTGACATCATCATCGACATTGCGAAAAGCTGCTGACTTACTGAATCATGCAACTCCCTTGCTAAACGATGCCTTTCTTGAGAAATCGCTTCTTGTCTCATCTCTTCATTCCAATGAGCTCGTTCATTCGTTACTTTTTGAAAGAGTCCAGCTTGCTCCTCTAATCGACGAGCCAGAACGATTACTTTTCGTTCCACTTCATGAAATTCATCATCTGCAGTAAACGAAACATCGCTCGGAAAATTCCCTCGCTCTACTTCAAATAGAAAAGTATTTAATCCTTGTATACGCTGCTCTATATAATAACCGATTGCATATCCTACAATTCCCCCGATAAGTAAACTTGTAGTCATAATAAACAAGCCAATTGGAACAGAAGCGATGGATTCCTTCCATAATAAATCATACACTTGTTGCTCGCTTTTCCATACATATACAATTGTACAAATGAGTGCGATACTAACTGAGGACAACATAGAATAACGAATATACATCCACGAAATATTTTTTTGTTTCTTCATTATACTTTCCTCACTTCCGTGTCGCCTACGACAAGCGAAGAAATAATTTTAATACGACGAGGAGCCTCTTTATACTGCTCTGTTCTAAATGTAACATTGCGGTTAAACCCTGTCTCTTCATGACCTGGCAAGAGCACACGTCCGACAATAACAGAATGATTTAAAGAAAGTTCAATATCATATGGCACATATAAACGAATATTACCAACGACACCCCGAATAACAATTACCGTTTCCCCTTCTGGAATCATAGCAGTTGTTAAATCTATTTCCACATCACAAGCACCATATTGAACATTAATATCCTCAAGTTCATAAATATGATCCATCATTCGTACATTGCCTACAAACATATTTTTCAAATATGTTTCTGTACGATATATTTGCTTCTCTTCGTCTATAATCCCTTTTTCTTTAATTTCAACCTTCATTGCTTTTTGCTGATGTCCTTGTTGAATCAATTGATAACCAATTAAAGCTAAACAAGCAAATACGACAAGAACAAATGCTGCTGATGAAAATAAGAAAAATAAAAATACGATACCACCAACAAATAAAAATACATTTCCCCGTACATAACGATTCTTTTTACGATAATGCCTTCCAAACATAAGCATAATAAATGCAAAAATGAGACCACCTGGTTCAAAATGTCCAAGTATCATATCAAGAAAAAGACCGAATCCAAATATGATGAGGAGCATCCCCATTAATTGTGTCTTTGAAAAATGTTTCTTCATTTCAGCTCCCCCCTTCTTGTCACATATACATAGAAGAAAAGGCATTGCTTTCCAACACCTTTTCTCCTATCACTATATCATAAGCCTGTTTTATAATATACTACTATTATTTTGTTAACTCTTTCGTTAACGATACATCATTCTTTTCTTTCATTTCACGCTCAAGTTTTGCAATTTTCATATCAAACGTGTCACGCTCATGCTCTTCATTCATACGAGTTTCTAAGTCACGAATATGATCTTCAATCTCTTCAAATCGTAAGAACGGATTATTTTCATCCATTTTATGCATCGCAGTATTCATACGACGATTTGCATGTGCCATATTTTCACGTGCCATTAGTTCCATGCGCTTTGCGTGCATTTCTTTTAATTTATTTTTCATTTCAGAAAGACGACGCTCTAACTCATCAATTTGCTCTACAACACCTGCATACATTTCTTCTAATCGAGTTACTTGCCCTTCATAATAAGCTACCTCTTCTAACGCACGTTCGTGCAATTGTAGTTCGTCTGCTTCTTGAGCAATGATAGCTTGCTTTGATCTTTTATTAACGAAATAACGTGCTTGCTCAAGCTCACGAGCAAAATTAGATTTTAATGTTTTATGACGCTCAATTAACTTCTCAATTTTTGTTATTTCACGCTCACTATCACGTAAATATTGGTTTAACATCGCAATTGGATTTTTTCTTTCCTTCTCATCTAACACGTTATGAAAATCAGCTAAAATTGCATCGCGTACACGTCCGAATAAAGATTGTTTCATTATAAATCTTCCTCTCTTCTACTTTATTTATAATTTGATTTATTGTTTTAGTTTTTCATTAATTTGTTCCACTCATCTTCAAAGTTACTATATGGTTTAGAACTTTCTGGAGCAGATTCAACAACTACATCTTTTTCTTTTTTCCACTCACGGTATCCGTAGTATAAAACCACTAAAGCAGCGATACCGATTAATGCTGGCGAATGAGAAAGTGCAATGGATAAACCGATTAAACCAACAATACCCCAAGCTAACTTTCCAAAAAATGATTTAGCTCGCACAAATGATTTATAGCTCCAATATACAACTCCTGCTCCGATTGCGAATCCTACAATACCAGCAAGACTACCAAGAGCAATTAAAGCCAAAATACCGGCTGCGATAAACGCTAGAAATTGTTTCATCTTGTGCTTGCCTCCCTTCGATTTGATACTCTTATCTTAACTATTTTTTCATCTTTCCATAACGAGCTTAAGAACCGTTTTTAACTCAGACTTAAGACCGAGTCATATTCAGCCCTTTACGCAAAAAAACGTGCAGAGTCTATTCTCTGCACGTTTTTTAATTACTAACATTCATATTAAATTAAGCTGTTTTATGATACTCTTTTTTCTCAGCTACTTTCGAAAACCTTGGAAACCCAATTAAAATAGAAACAATCCCACATACTCCAACTAAGATTGGATAAAATGCATATGGCAACAATTCAACCGGAGATAACGCTGCAAATCCTGCTGCCGTTAACATTTGGGCACCGTACGGAATTAATCCTTGCACACAACATGAGAAAAGATCTAATACACTCGCTGATTTACGAGGATCTATTTCATATTGATCTGCAATATTTTTTGCAAGCGGGCCTGTAAAGATAATTGAAATCGTATTATTCGCTGTACACATATTCGTCATACTCACTAAACCAGCAATACCAAATTCCGCTCCTTTTTTCGAACGAATATTACGTGTTAATACATTCATTAAATATTGAATACCACCATTATATTGGATTAATTCAACCATACCGCCAATTAATATAGCAAGTAATACTAACTCCATCATACCGCCCATTCCAGTCGTTACACTTTTAAAGAAACTTTCTAACGTGTAACTTCCATCTATAAGGCCGATAACACCAGATAGTACAGTTCCACCAGTTAATACAATAAGTACATTCCAGCCAAGTAGCGCTGTAATAAGTACTCCTGCGTACGGTAAAATCTTTATCCAATCAAAGCTATGTGCTTTAATCTGCGTGTCACTTCCTGAAGTAACTATTACTAATAGTACAATTGTAATAATAGCCGCTGGTAACACAATTAAAAAGTTCGTTTTAAACTTATCTTTCATTTCTGTTCCTTGTGAACGAACAGCTGCGATTGTTGTATCTGAAATAAATGATAAATTATCACCAAACATCGCTCCGCCAACAACAGTAGCCATTGCAAGCGCAATTGAGATATCAGTTTGACCACTAATACCTACAGCAATCGGCGCTAATGCTGCAATTGTTCCCATTGAAGTTCCCATCGCTAATGAAATAAATGCACCAATAACAAAGATTCCAGCTACGATAAATCCTGGCGGTAAAATAGTTAACGCTAAATTAACAGTTGAGTCTACTCCGCCCATTCCTTTAGCAGTTTCAGAAAACGCACCTGCAAGCACAAAAATTAATACCATAATCATAATATCCGGATTTCCTGCACCTTTAGCGAACCGCTCTACTTTCACATTAAAACTTTCTTTACGATTCATCACTAAAGCGACTCCTACAGCAATTGAAATCGCTACAAGTATCGGCAATTTATAGAAATCACCTGTAATAATTCCAGAACCAATAAATAGCGCCAAAAATATTCCAAGTGGTAATAAAGCTAAACCATTTCCTCTCGTTTCTTTCAAAGTACCATCTCTCCCTAGTTTCAACCTTTTTCTAATGAATAACAAAAGACCTCTTCCGATGAGAAGAGGTCTTATACATCTATAAGAAACACTCTTCTCATCTTTCAAGCACACGCTTGCTGGATTTGGCACAGCACTCTGAAATCGAGTCCGCTGCCGAGGCATCGTAGGGCCAGTCCCTCCGCCTCTCTTTATAAGAAGGTTTCATATTTATTTTTTAATAATAATTTCTTCCCTAACTTTACTCGCTTACAAAACAAAAGTCAATTATTTTTTGTATAGATTTTTTTGGTAATTATACAAAAATTTGAATACAACAATCATTTTAACTTTTCGATTTCTTCTTCCAATATTGAAATCCAATAAAATTCACTATTTTTTATTGTTGCTAATATCCATTTCGTAGTGTGCCATGCTAGCTCATACTCTTCCTTCGTGACATCACCACTTTTATAAGCATCCTCTAGCTCCTCTTCATCTAATACATACACCTTACCGCTAGATAATAATACTACATCTAAATATAAATCATCAAAATACGGTAAACCACGATCGTCTATTTTATATTCTTTCGCCACATCGATATAATATTGCACTAATTTTTTCTGATCATCTAACATAGCGGTAATCGCAAAGTTTTTCCCGTCTATGAAATATTGAATCCACGTATACTGATCTGCTGCAATACAAAGTTCTTCACCATCATATTCTTTACAACTAGGCTCTCTCACCTTTTTTATATCCAGTATTCCGAGCATTCCCTCTTCCACTTGCTTAACCGTATAACTCTTTTCTATTAGTCTCTTCCACGAAGAACCGTCACCATATTTTCGTTTCATTATGTCTGCTCCTCTTCTATATACAGAAAAGCTCCCACATATTATGTGAGAGCTTGTTCATATTATAATTAAGCCGCTTGACCCTTTTCAGAAATCTCTTTTAAATAAGCTTGTCCTTTTTCAGCGTCATATTGACCTTCCCACTTAGACATAACTACAGCTGCTAAAGAGTTTCCTACAACGTTAACTGCTGTACGAGCCATATCTAAAATACGGTCAATACCAGCAATGAACGCTAAGCCTTCAGGTGGAATACCTACTGTACCAAGTGTCGCTAATAATACAACGAATGATACGCCCGGTACACCTGCGATACCTTTTGATGTAACCATTAATACAAGTAATAATGTAATTTGTTGTGTAATAGATAAATCAATACCGTACATTTGCGCCAAGAAAATAGCCGCAATTGCTTGATATAAAGTTGATCCATCTAAGTTAAATGAATAACCAGTCGGAATAACGAAAGATGTAATTGCTTTCGGACAACCGAATTTCTCCATTTTCTCCATGATTTTTGGTAAAACTGTTTCTGAGCTTGCTGTAGAATACGCTAAGATCAGCTCGTCTTTTAAAATCTTAAAGAATTGGAAAATGTTAATTCCAAATATTTTCGCTGTAAGTCCTAAGACAACTACGACGAAGAAGATCATTGCCCCATATACAACAATTAGCAATTTCCCTAATGGAATTAATGAAGCAAGACCAAATGTAGAAACTGTAACACCAATTAGTGCAAACACACCAAATGGTGCAAATTTCATAACTTGGTTTGTTACATAAAACATTGCGTCAGCTACACCTTGGAAAAATTGAAGAACTGGTCTTCCTCTTTCACCAATTGCTGCTACACCTAAACCAAATAGTACAGAGAAGAAGATAATAGCAAGCATATCTCCGTCAGCCAATGACTTCATAATGTTCGTTGGAACAATATTTACAAACGTATCTGCAAATGAATGACTTTGTACTTGCTCTGTCGTATGTGTATATTTCGAAATATCTGTCTTTGTTAACTGCTCCATATTTACGCCTTTTCCTGGTTGGAAAATATTCGCTATTAATAGACCAACAATAATTGCAATTGTTGTAATAATTTCAAAGTAAATAATTGTTTTTCCGCCTAGTCGACCTAGTTTTTTAACATCGCCAACACCAGCAACCCCAACAACAATACTTGCTACAACAATCGGTACAACGATCATTTTAATTAATCGGATGAAAATATCACCAATTGGTTGTAAGTACTTCACAACAGCTGGATTATCAAAGAAAATCGCCCCAACCGCAATACCAAGCGCAAGCCCTATTAATATTTGCCATGCAAGTCCTATTCTTTTCATATTTGTTGTAACCCCCTCTTCGATGTGTCACTCTATCTCTCATTCTATCTCTATAAAACTAAGAAATTAAGAGTATTACATATTATTCGACAATTCACTACATTTTGTCCCTGTTAAAAATCATAAATCAAAATTTAAAATCTGACAACAAAATAACTTTCCCCGAATGCAAATAATTTTCTTGACAAAAAATAAACCCATGTTAGAAAACCTCACATGAGAACGATTCCTCACTAGTGTTTTATTAGCTTTCCAAGTAATATTTCACCTCATAAAAACGATTACTTTCCTCCTTCATTTTACAGGAAAATTCCAAAATATACCTTTGTTACACATATGAATAAAATGTAAGCACTATGACAATTACAGTTGAAAAATGATAAATTCCGACAAAACTTAGCAATTTTATAAAATTTTCTTTACATTATGATTACAACGATAGACACCCTTCTTCTTATGATATATAACATTCATAGGGAAAGGAGTCAGACAACAATGAAAAAGAAATTTGCAGCGTTTAGTGTTTTAGCAGCAGGAACGATTTTTGCTTCCCCGTTACTTTCACCCGTATACGCTGAAACGAATCAAGATAAATTATCTAACATTCAATCTGAATTAGAAGGCAAACAAAGTGACTTACAAAATAAATCAGTCGAGAAAGAACAAATAGAAAAAGAAATTCAAGAATTACAGAAGAAAATCGATGAATTAACTACTTCCATTAATAAAAATGAGACTGAATTAAACGATACAAAAAAAGAAATTAGCAAAACACAACAAGTAATTACTGACAAAAAGAAACATATAGAACAATTACAAACAAACATAGATACACGTCAGGAAGTTATTAAACAACGATTACAATCTATGCAAGAAAAACCGCGTACAAATATCATTACAGAAGTATTAACAAACTCTACAAACATTGCTGATCTTGTTGATAATATGTACTCCGTAAGTTTAATATTAAACAACGATACAGATATTGTAAAAAAACAAACATCTGATCAAAATGCTGTAACGACAGAAAAAGAGGCTGTTGAGAAAAAAGAACAACAACTGAAAGACTCTGAACAAAAACTAGAACAAAAACAACAAGAATTACAAAATAACCAACAGCAGCAACAAACTCTTATTAACGATCTACATACGAAAGTAGCAAAAGTAGATTCAGAGATTGAAGGATTAGAAGAATCCAAGGGCATTTTAGAAAATCAACGTCAAGCTGTTCAAAAAGCAATTGAAGAAGAAAAACGGGCGGAAGAAGCTCGTAAAGCGGAAGAAGCCCGCCAGGCAGAAGAGGCTCGCAAACAACAAGCTACTAAATCTGCTCAAGCGGCCCCAACACCACATGATACAAATATCGGTGGTTTTATCAAACCAGCAGCTGGATCAAAAACTTCCGGATTTGGTGTACGTTCTTTAGATAACCATAAAGGAATTGACATCGCTGCTTCGGGAACGGTTCCAATTATCGCTGCTGCAGATGGCGTTGTTATTCGCTCAGAATTATCATCTAGTTACGGAAACGTAGTGTATTTATCTCACCGTATAAACGGAAAAACATATACGACAGTATATGCTCATATGAATAGTCGTTCTGTATCGAATGGACAAACTGTAAAACAAGGCGATCAGCTTGGATTTATGGGGAATACGGGCCAATCATACGGACAACATTTACACTTCGAACTTCATCTTGGAGAATGGAATGTCGGCAAGACAAACGCAGTTGACCCATCTCCTTATATCGGATTATAAAAAACCTCGGTGCCTACCGAGGTTTTTCATTTACACTTCACACACTATAGGCATTCTACATAGACTATAACTAAATGCCTATAGTTTACGAGGTGATCCATATGAATACGCAATTACAACAAAAAATAGAAGAAGCTAGAGAAACGTATATTGGCCGGATATTTACATTTGGCGGCTCAGTTTTATTTTTAATCGGTTCATTCCTCGCAGTCACCACAGCCTATAAAGCGTATAATCGTCTATTACATTCATCAACATAAAAAAAGACGGGAGATCCCCGCCTTTTTTTATGCAAACATTTTAAATACACCTATCGCATTTAAAAATACAATTATTACAGTTACCGGAATAACATAACGAAGTAAGAAGAACCAAATGTTAAATAACGTTTTCCCTTTCGTTTCCGTCACTTCTAATTCTTTCATCAACAACTCTTTACTCATTTTATTTGGTACAAATAATGAAATAGCTAGTACTCCTAACGGCAGCAATACGTTACTTACCGAAAAGTCGACTAAATCAAAGAATGTTTTCCCAAATATTTTCACGTCACTCATAATCCCAAATGATAACGCTGATGGAATACCGACTGCAAAAATAAGAATACCAATTAATAATGATGCTGACGGACGCTTCTTCTCATTACCTTTCGCAACAGATGCTACTACAATTTCAAGCATTGAAATTGCTGATGTTAAAGTCGCAAAGAAGAATAAAATTAAAAACATAATAAAGAAAAATTGACCAAATGGTATTTTTGCAAATACTGCTGGAAGGACGATAAACAGTAATCCCGGTCCTTCAGTCGGTTTAACTCCTAATGCGAAAATCGCTGGGAAAATTGCTAATCCTGCAAGTACTGTAACAAAAACAGTTAAACTTACAATAGATGTTGCCGATTTCGCTAAATGTTCCTCTTTCTTTAAATACGAACTATACGTTACCATTACCGAGGCACCTACAGTTAGCGAGAAGAAAGATTGTCCCATCGCATATAAAATTGTATCTGCTGTAAGCTTTGAAAAATCTGGTTTTAAGAAGAACTCTACTCCAGCAAAAGCACCATCGAGTGTTAACGCACGAACAATAATCGCAATAAATAAAATAAATAATAGCGGCATCATGTACTTACTTGCCTTTTCTATACCTTTCTCTACACCTTTACTTACAACAAAAATCGTACAAAGCATAAAGATAAATTGTGCTCCAATCGCACTTAATGGATTTGAAATCGTTTCACCGAACAATTGTCCATAATCAGCTGCACCATTCCAGAAACTTCCTGTCACACTATAATATAAATAAAGTAAAATCCATCCACCTACAACACTATAAAAAGATAGTACACTAAAACAAGTAACAACTCCCATACGACCAATCCAAGGATATAATTTGCTATTTGGCACTAGTACTTTATAAGCTGTAACCGCCTCTTTTTGCGTGCTACGTCCAATAACAAACTCCGCTATTAGAAGAGGCATACCTATAAATAAAGTTAATAGTAAAAATACAAGGAAGAATGCGCCTCCCCCGCCATTACCTGCAACATATGGAAATTTCCATATCGCACCAAGACCTACTGCGGCTCCGGCTGCTGCGAGTACAAAGCCTATTTTCGACGTCCATTGCTGTGTTTCTTTCATCATAATTTCTCCTTTTCTGAATATTTAAACTTTTGTTAATTATACACTTTCATTTCATACTCGCACACCTCCTTTAGAAAATAAAAAAGTCCCCTACACGCAAATATGCATGTAGAGGACGATATATGTAATGTAAATACCGTGGTACCACCTCAATTGGATTGATAAATCCCACTTGTTCAAGTACAGGAATAATTCCGATACTCTATCCTTTTAACGGCGGAACCCGGGTTGCCTACTACAATGTTCAACATACCTCTCGCAAGCCCATTCTGTATATTTTATCGTACCGGGCTCCCACCTAACCCCAGCTCTCTGAACGCATCAAATATACGTACTCTTCTTGCTCATCGATTTCATCTATTGAAGTTACTTGTGATTATAAATTATATTTTTATATTTGTAAAGCGCACTTTATCTTTTATTATTTTAAAACCTTTTCCTCTAACTCACGTAAAAAACTTTCTCTTTTCCCCTCATTTTGCACATATACTGATTTCAACACTTCTTGGAGCAATATATTTCGTTCCCTCTTTTCTAACTGTAAATCTTTTAACTTCAACCTTACTTCATATAAAAAATCTAAATACGATTCATATGTCTCATCATATTTATTTGCAATATCATCTCGAATTTTTTTTGCGAGCTTCGGGCTCGCTCCCCCAGTAGAAACTGCTATATTAAGTAAACCACGATGAATCGCTGCCGGAAAATGAACATTACCACTTTCCGGATTTGTAATAACATTTACTAATTGATTCTCAGCGGCATCTTCAGCAACTTGTTCATTTAATATTGAATCACTACTCGCTGCAACAACTAAAAAAGCACTTTTAATATCACTTTTTTCATATTCTCTTTGATACCAACGAATTTTCTTTTCTTCCACAAGTTTTACTAAATTCGCATCTAATTCTGGACTTATCACAACTATATCCGCACCCTGTTTGAGTAAAGGAATAATTTTAAATCCTGCAACTTTTCCCCCGCCAATAACAACAACGCGTTTCTCATTAACTCGCACTGTAAGTGGATACATACTGATCTCCTTTCAATAACTCCGTCGTTTTCTGAATTAACATATCTTGAAACGCTTCATTCTTCCCTAAATATGGACTAATTTTTATCTCTTCCACTTCATATTGGCACACTTCTTTCTCAATATGTTTCATAAGTAAACCTGTAAATAACAAGTAAGGCAGTACAACGATGTTCTTTTCTTTTCGTTCTACAACTTCCTTTAACTTCTCCTCAAATTTTGGCTCTGCAGCCGCTAAATAACAAACTTCTACTTTTTTAACCTTCTCTTTTGTTTGAAATAAAGAAGCAATCCAGTTTATATCTCTTAATACTTCAGGATCACTGCTCCCTCTTGCAACAAGAAGTAACGTCACTTCATTTTTATCTTCCTGTTCGATGCCACTTCCGCTATACACCGATTTAACAAGTGTTTCTGATACACCAAACGGATTACCATAGGTCACTTTAACATCCGAAAATTGATTAGTTAACTTTTCCAATTCAAAAGGGATATCTTTTTTTACATGACCTGCCGCTAATAAAAAAACAGGGATAGCAATAATCTCAGTGGCCCCACGCTTCACACATGTACGAAAACCATCTTCAATAGAAGGATTCGCTAACTCTAAAAAACAAACTTCTTGAATAGTCGCTTCTATACGGCTCATGCACGATGTAATAAATTGAATCGCCTCTTCTTTCGCTGTCTTCAAACGACTTCCATGACATATATATAAGACGGCTTTCATTTTACAACACTCCACTTACTTGATAAGCATTTTCTGTCTGCTTCTCAAACCAATGAATTTTTTCTCTAAAACGGACAACCTCTCCAATTACAATCATACTCGGATTTTGAATTTGCTCTTTTTTCGCAACATCTACAATTGTCCCTAACGTTCCAACAACTGTGCGTTGCATAGACGTCGTCCCCTGCTCAATAATAGCAGCTGGCGTACTTTTATCTTTTCCATGCTTCATAAGTTGCTCACATATGTAGGGCAAATTACTAACCCCCATATATACCGCTAAAGTCTCTACACCTTTCGCTAAACTTTCCCATTTCACTTCTTCTTCAGCACCTTCTTTCCTATGCCCAGTCACAATAGCAAAACTTGCACTTGCATCACGGTGCGTCACTGGAATGCCCGCATAAGCAGGAGCAGCTATTCCAGCTGAAATACCAGGAATGATTTCAAATGGTACACCTTGCTTTGCTAATGCTTCAGCTTCTTCTCCCCCTCTACCAAACACAAATGGATCGCCACCCTTAAGCCTCGTTACAACTTTTCCTTTTTTCGCATACTTAATAAGAAACGTGTTAATTGTCTCTTGCTTCATCGTGTGATAATTCGGGAGTTTTCCACAATAAATTAAATCCGCGTCAGGCTTTGCGTATGAAAGCAGCTCTTTATTCACAAGTCGGTCGTATAAAATAACATCTGCCTTCTCAATACATTTCAACCCTTTAACAGTAATTAAATCTGGATCGCCAGGACCCGCTCCAACAATATAAACCTTCCCCATCATCTCTCCTCATTTCTTCTATTAAAATGAAACTTCCATTCGTATATAAGAATGGAAGTTTTTATTTTTTCGTATTACTGATCTCTACTCATGGATAACAAATGCCCCACCTTTTCGAATCTTCTTTTTTTCAAACAAAGAAATCTCTTTTACCTCTGGCAACGGTAAAAAATGCTTTTCAAGCTCAATCTCCGCAAGCTTAAATGCCTGTTCTTCACTTTGAGCAACAACAACAATCGGAACAATACTATTTACTAACACAGCTTCAAATCGATATAAATCCATATCGTCCCTCCTAAGACGCTATTACTTCTTCTAGCACGTTATTTAACGCTATTTGTAATGTATCTACACCAACACGACCTACAAAATCATAAAATGTTTCGGCTGGTAATTTATTCTCTTTGAAATAACTTATAAATGATGCGAGTACATCAGGTAGATCCTCGCCATCTATTTTTCCTTTTAACTTTTGATTGTAGGCACCGCCATCTAACAATGTTCCACCTACGTATATTTCAAACGCTTCAACAATACCTTTTTCCTTCGTTTTCATTTTCACCCCTTGTAGCCCAATGTCAGCAATTTGACGTTGACCACATGAATTCGGGCAGCCTACCATATGAATTCGAACTGGAACATCGAGTGCAATTTGTGTATCTAAGTATTCTGCAATTTTTCGTAATCTTTCTTTCGTTTCTACTAGTGCAAGATTACAATATTCAATACCGGTACATGAAACCGCATGACCAATAAATGATTTCGGGCTAGCAGATATCGCTTCAAACAGCGGTTCACTAAGTAATCCTTTTACATTTTCCGGAGGAACGTTCGGAATAATGAAGTTTTGCGAGTTACATGTACGAATTTGTCCATTTCCATATTGCTTTGCGATTCTTGCAATCTCAAACATTTCTTCTGCATGTAAACGACCTACCGGTACATTAAAACCTACATATTTTAATCCCTTTTGTTTTTGGTCTTGAACACCATAAAAATAGCCTGCATTCCATCCTTTGAGTGCACTTTCCCCTTTACTTTGTAAAGGCCCTGTATACTCTATTAGTTTCTCTTTAAATTTCTCTGCTCCCCAGTCCGCAACAAGAAATTTCAACCGAGCTAAATGACGTTTTTCACGATATCCAAAATCACGGAATATAGTAGCAATCGCAATCGCCACCGCCTTCACTTCTTCTGGTAAAACGAATACATCTAATTCATCAGCTAAATACGGTCGAGCTGATAATCCTCCACCTACTTTTATATGAAAACCAACTTTTTTCTCACCATCTATTTCTTTCGTTGCAGGCGTAAATGCAACACAGTTAATTTCTGCGTTTGCTGAATTATAAATATTAGAACTAATAGACATTTTAAATTTACGTGGCAAGTTAGAAAACTCTTCATTATGTTGGAAGTAATCATATACTTCTTTTACAATATGCGTTGTATCGAATAGTTCATTTGCATCAATGCCAGCAAGCGGATTACCTGTAATATTCCGCGTTATATCACCACAAGCCCCCGCTGAAGATAACCCAACTCTTGCTAATCTTTTAAAAATATCTGGAATTTGCTGAATTTCTAACCAGTGAAACTGAATCGCCTGTCTCGTCGTAATATCTATTACATTACGTCCATAATCTTCAGCGATAGAAGCAAGTACTTCTGCCTGTGCATTTGTAATAATCCCTGACGGAATATTTACCCGCATCATAAAATAACCAGCTTCTTTCGGTCTTTGTAAATACAAGCCTGCCCATTTAAAGGCATCCCACTCTTCTTTCGGAATAGATTCGAAACCATTTTCCGCATAGTAAGGAATATCATTAAAAATTTCTAAGCCATCTTTTTCTAATTTATTTTTCTCGGTCTGATTTAATTTTTCATTGTTAGCCCATACTTTTTCATAACTCATTGTTTATCCCCCTATATAAAACTACGCTCTTGTAAGTACTTCACGATTTGTTCTGCACATTCTTCAATAGAATATTTGTGCGTTTCTACAATTAATTCCGCTTGCTCTGGCTCTTCATAAGGCGAATCAATACCTGTGAAATCCTTAATATCACCTTTTCTTGCCTTTTTATAAAGTCCTTTCGGATCACGTTTCTCACACTCTTCAATCGGACACTTCACAAAAATTTCAATAAATTCATCTGCCGCTAATAAATCTCTTACTTGTTTGCGGTCTACTCGAAATGGTGAAATAAATGCTGTAAGGACAACTGCTCCTTGGTCTACAAATAACTTTGCCACTTCGCCAATACGTCTTATATTTTCCATGCGATCACTTTCAGAAAATCCTAAGTCTTTATTTAAACCGTGGCGAATGTTATCCCCATCCAGCACATAATTTCCAATATTCTTTTCAAACAGTTTACGAGCGACCGCATTCGCTACTGTAGATTTACCCGAAGCTGATAAACCAGTAAACCAAATTACAAAACTATGATGTCCATTCTTCACTCTTCTCTCATCTTTTGAAACCGAAGCTGTATGCCAAGTAATATTCGTATCCATCTCGTTCTCTCCCTATTCTGTTACTACTTCTTTTTTCAAGCCTTTAATTAGCACTTCCACTACTTCTTTACGACTAAATGTACTTGGCGGAATCTCACCGTTTCTTAATAATTCCCTTACTTTTGTACCCGATAAAATAACATGATCTTCTTTTCCGTGCGGACATGTTTTCGTTGAAGCCATCGCTTCACATTTCGTGCAGTAAAAACTATGCTCAAAGAATAGTGGTGTAATTCCTAACTCTTCTATCGTAAAATTTGTGAAGATTTCTTGCGCTTCATACGTTCCGTAATAATCTCCTACTCCAGCATGATCACGCCCTACTATAAAGTGGGTACATCCAAAATTCTTTCTTACTAACGCATGAAATATCGCTTCCCTTGGTCCTGCGTAACGCATGGCAGCAGGAAATACACTTAAAAAGACACGATTTTTCGGATAATAGTTTTGAAGAAGTACTTCATAGCTTTCCATTCTTACATCAGCAGGAATATCATCCGATTTCGTTTCTCCAACGAGCGGATTTAAAAAGAGACCATCTACAATTTCAAGAGCAGATTTTTGAATATACTCATGGGCACGATGTACCGGGTTTCTCGTTTGAAATCCGACCACTGTTTTCCACCCACGTTTTTTAAATGCTTCCCTCGTTTCAATTGGGTCTAAATGATAAGAAGGAAATTGATTATTTTCAAAGCGTTTTGTTAGAATAATAGTTCCTCCAACGTAAACGTTTGGTCGTTCATATAATTTTTTCACTCCTGGATGAGCCTCATCCGTTGTTTTATATACAAGTAACGCTTCTTTTTCTTTATCTGGTACAAAAATATCTTCTATTTGAATGACACCGTATATATTTCCATTGTTGACAAGCTTTACTTCCTCTCCAGCCTTCAGGCTTTCTGCGACTTTTTCTGTTACCGGTAATGTAATTGGTATACTCCACACACTACCATTTGCTAAACGAAGCGTTTCTACAACAGAATCATAATCTTCCTTCCCTAAAAAACCAGTAAGGGGGCTATATCCACCTGTCGCCAATAGTTCTAAATCACTTAACGCAATATTGTCTAATTTAATTTCTTTTTCAATTTGTGATACGTCATATGTCTCATCTATACGGTTTACTAATTCGTTTACTATGCTCATTTTTCTATATCCTCTCTTAGCTTTATTTCAAGATTCATCTTATTGGTAATGAAGACCACATTCAGTTTTCACTTTTCCAGCCCATCTACCATCTCTTGAATCGCCACCATCCCCTACAGGTAACGTACATTTCTCACACCCAATACTTGGATAGCCAACATCATGCAACGGGTTATACGGCAAGCTATGTTTGTATACATATCGCCAAACTTCTTTCCACGTCCAATGAATGAGTGGACAAACTTTAATAGATTGAAAACGATGATCTTGATTTATAAACTTTGTATGCTTACGTGTTTCTGATTGTTCCCTTCTTAAGCCCGATATCCATGCTTTTTCCACGACTAATGATTTTTCTAAAGGTAAAATTTTTCTAATCTTACAACAAAGATTCGGATTGCTCTCCCACAGTTTTTCACCATGCAACTTCGCCTGTTCATCAAGTGTAAGTTCTGGCTGTTTTTCTATAATATTCAATGAAGGAAATCGTTCCCGCACTTTTCGAATTAATTCATACGTTTCTTGAAAATGAACATTTGTATCCAAAAATACAACTTTAGCAGATGGATTTACTTGGTTTATAATGTGCAGCAATACCATACCTTCCACCCCAAAGCTACATGCGTAGACAACCTCATCTTTATATTCTTTATAAGCCCAATTTAATACTGATAACGCACCTTTTGTTTCATCTTCTTCCGAAAACGAAACAACATTTTCTTCCCACGTTTCATACGTCAACATGTTTTTTCCCCCTGTAAAAGCAAAAAGACGGTTTTAACCTAATGAAAATAGGTTAAAACCGCCTCTAGTTTTTCTAGTCAGCGCTTTTCACTTTAAACGTACTTTTTCACTTTTCTCTAACTGAATTACTTTTCCATCTTGCACAACAATTGTAATTGAACCATATTTCATATCAGCAAGCATCGCTTCAATCTTCTCGGATACTTCATCAAAATGTTCCCGTACACTCACGCGAACAGCCCCCCTTTTTATTCATAAAAAAAATCTTTCCCATTTCGAAAAGACTGTTCGGTAATATATTTTACCTTATCTTTCAAAATGGATCCCATTTTGCTGGATTTAGCACCTTGCTTTCTATAAGCAGGTTGCCGAGCTTCTTCGGGCCAGTTCCCTCCGCTTCTCTTGATAAGCTTTGTATTTGTATTTTATCACAATTCTGATTTTTTTCAATCCTAGTTTTCCGATATATTTTAATTATTTTATTTTATAAAAAAGGAATTGCCCATTCGAACAACTCCTTTTCCTATTTAGACAAGCTCTTTAATACGTATGCGATCGTTCCCAATAATATTTTCATATGTTTCGCGTTCCACAACTACTTGCGATGTTCCGCCTTTTGCAAAGACAACGGCTGGTCTTCGAATCCGATTGTAATTATTCGCCATCGAGTACCCGTATGCTCCTGTACAGGAAACTGCTAGTAAATCAGAAGCAGCGACTTTCGGTAAATGAATATCCCAAATCAACATGTCTCCACTCTCACAGCATTTCCCGGCAATCGAAACGAGTTCCTCATTCTCATCATTCGCTCGATTCGCTAACATCGCTTCATAACGCGCATTATATAAAGCAGGTCTTAAATTATCTGTCATTCCACCATCGACTGATACATATTTCCGAATACCAGGAATATCTTTCACAGATCCAACTGTATAAATTGTTGTCCCAGCATCACCTACAATGCTACGGCCTGGCTCAATCCATATTTCTGGCAATGGATATTCACATACAGTAAATTGTTCTCTCACTGCACTTGTTACAGCTCGCACATATGTCTCAAGAGTTAATGGTGTATCTGACTCTGTGTAACGTATTCCAAATCCCCCGCCTACATTTAACACTTTTACTACATAGTTTGTTTGCTCTCTCACTTCTTCTAAAAATTGGCGAAGAACTTCAATTGCTCGAACAAAACCAGCTGTTTCAAATATTTGCGACCCAATATGTGAATGGATCCCTAGCACATTATAATTTGATTTTTGTAAAGCAAATCCAATTGCCTGCATCGCTTGACCGTTTGAAACACCAAATCCAAATTTCGAATCATCTTGACCTGTTGTAATATATTCATGTGTGTGCGCCTCTACTCCAGGCGTTACACGAATTAATATGTTCACAAATTTCCCATGTTGCATCGCTAAATCGTGTAAAACTTCTAATTCAAAGAAATTATCTACGACAAAACAACCGATATTCGCCTGAAGAGCCATCACTATTTCTTCTTCTGTTTTATTATTTCCATGAAAATGAATACGTGATGCCGGAAATCCTGCTTGGAGCGCAGTATATAATTCTCCCCCAGAAACAACGTCTAATGACATACTCTCTTCACGAGCTACTCGGCACATCTCCATGCACAAGAACGCCTTGCTTGCATATGCTACTTGATAAGAGAAACCACTTTCTTTAAAAGCACGATGAAATGCTCGGCATTTTCCTCGAATAGACTCTTCATCGTATACATAAAGTGGTGTTCCGTATTGCTTTGCTAGCTGCGTCGTATCGCACCCTCCAATTTCTAAGTGTCCTTGCCCATTAATTCGGCTTGTGCCGTGTAAATACATTTAAATTCCTCCCTTATTTCCTCTAAAACTCATAACCCCAATCTTCTATTCATTGCAGCACGCTTTTAGATAGACAAAAAACGCGCGGAACAATGTTCACACGCGTTTCTTATTAGGAAAAATATATATTGAAAAAATAAACGAGTTGTTATCTCCTCAAAATAAGAAACCGCATCAACATCTCCAAATAGCTCTCCATAAAATAAATATTATGACAGTACTACATTTATTCAATGCAGTCCCAATATATGAATAAGATGGTTATTCTTATATTTCGGCAATAGTCCCTTTCAACCTATGATCACAGATTCCATTAAATCTCCCATAGCTTACTCTTTCCTATCGCGGCCTCTACCTTTGAGAGTAGATGAGGTAAGTCTATTTAATTTTCAAACATCTAATTGTTGCTATTAACAATACCAAAGGACCATTTTATTTGTCAAACAATTTTTCATATTGTTTTTTCACAGTTTAGTTTCGTATCATTTGGTAAGCGCTTTACTGAAATCTTTGTCACTTCCCATTCGCCTTCTTCGTTATTAAATGTAATCGTTACCTTCTCAAATGGTGGAGCAATTTTCCCAGCAACACGTTCATACTTTGTCACTTCAATACTTGCTTGAAATAAATATGTACCGCTATACACTTTTTTTAAACTAATAATTTTAGGACATTGATAAGGTTTCAAACTTCCATATTGTTTTTCAATTGCTTTATTTATTTTTGGAAATAAAACAGAATAAAGTGCATCTTCCATAAGAGGTGCATCATATTGGGCTACCGACACACTCGGTGAAGTAAAAAGTATAACACTACTGCATGCTATAAAATATAATAATTTTCGCATTATAACCTCCGTATTATCACGCGATTCTTTCTGCGTACGATAATTATCATACATAGAAATTCTGTTTTATTGTCTCCCACCACTCTTTTTCTACTCGATTATTATAAAAAAGCCCACAACCTTCTTTTATTTTCGTATAATGATACTCATAGTATAATAATCATAATAACAAAGGACTGTTCGTATATATAAAATGAGTCGTTAAGCAAACTGATTCACAAGAACTGTCATGCTTTTTAGGAGAGGAGTATATTATGCTACAACATCTGTTTCCAAAACTGCGATTTGCACTCGTTGCAGTCGTTTTACTATGGATTAAAACATATATTGTGTACAAGCTAGCATTTGATATTAAAATTGATAATTTCTTTGAAGAATTCATGCTTTTTATCAATCCACTAGCTGCGTTACTTTTATTTTTTGGCTTAGCTTTACTTGCATCTAAGCACCGAAACCGAATTATAATTGGAATCAGTTTTATACTGTCATTTATTTTATTTGGAAACGCAATGTTTTATGGGTTCTATAACGATTTCGTTACTTTCCCGGTTTTATTCCAAACAAACAATATGGCTGATTTAGGGACAAGTATAAAAGAACTCTTTACGTACAAAACATTACTTTTATTTGCAGATGCAATTATTTTAATGTTTATTTCACGTAAATTCCCATCATTTGGCGACAAAACACCACTTTCCCGCTCAGAGAAGCGAACTTTCTTTAGCGGTGTAACAGCTTTATTAGCACTACAAATTGTTGTATCAGTTATTTATAAACCACAAATGTTCTCGCGCTCATTTGACCGTCAAACTGTCGTGAAGAATTTAGGTTTATACACATACCATCTATTTGACATTACGCTTCAATCCAAGTCTTCAGCTGAGCGTGTATTTGCAAGTGGGGATGGGTTTTCTGAAATTAAAAACTATACAGACTCAAAAGACAAACAAGTTGATAAGAACTTATTTGGAGCTGCAAAAGGTAAAAATGTAATTTTAATTTCAATGGAATCTACACAAAACTTTGTTATTAATAAAAAAATAAATGGAAAAGAAATTACACCATTTTTAAATGAATTTATTAAGGATAGTTTCTATTTCGATAACTTCTATCATCAAACTGGACAAGGCAAAACTTCTGATGCTGAATTTATCGTTGAAAACTCACTTTATCCACTAGATCGTGGTTCTGTATTCTTTACTCATGCAACAAATGAATACACAGCAACACCAGAACAATTAAAGAAATACGGATATTCTTCTGCCGTCTTCCATTCAAACGATAAAACGTTTTGGAATCGGGATGTAATGTATCCTGCGCTTGGATATGATCGTTATTTTAATTTAAATGATTACGCAGGAACGGAGCAAATGTCTGTCGGTTGGGGATTAAAAGATAAAGAGTTCTTTGAACAATCTATTCCAAAGTTAAAATCTTTACCGCAACCGTTCTATACAAAATTTATTACATTAACAAATCATTTTCCATTTCTTCTAAATCCGGAAGATCAATATGTTGATGAATTCAACTCGGAAAGTGGTGTTGTAAACCGCTACTTCCCAACTGTTCGTTACACAGATGAAGCTCTTAAATTATTTATTCAACAATTAAAAGAAGAAGGATTATATGATAATTCCGTTATTGTCATTTATGGTGATCATTACGGTATTTCCGAAAACCATAACGCAGCTATGGCACAGTTCCTAGGAAAAGATACTATTACACCATTCGATTCTATGCAATTACAACGAGTCCCTCTTATTATTCATGTGCCTGGCCAAGAAGGAAAAGTTGTTTCTAAAGTATCCGGTCAAATTGATATTAAGCCAACGCTCCTTCATTTACTTGGTATTAAAACAAATAAATCCGTTGAATTTGGAACTGACTTATTTATTAAAGAGAAAGACCCGCTTATGGTAATGCGTGATGGTAGCTTTGTTTCTGAAGAGTATGTTTATACAAAAAATATGTGCTACAAAAGAAGTACGGGTGAAGAAGCTGACATGACGTTATGTCAGCCGTATATTGAAAAAGCAAAAACAGAATTAAAACTCTCCGATAAATTAATTTATGGAGATTTATTACGCTTCGATCCTAATAATCGATATAAAACCGGAACGATGACAACGAAATTTGAATAGTAAAGGAAGCAACTTTATACAAGTTGCTTCCTCTTTTTATTTTCACTTAATTTTCGAACCATCCTTCTATGAAATCTTTCACAAATTGGTAATTTCTTTCGTATGAGGAATAAATTTATGGTATGATAAAATAAGTAAACTTTCATACACTAATTAAGAATTTATTACAGAAAGCAAGGGATCAGATTTTGTATAGAGCAGCTATTCCAAACTTATTTACGCTCGGAAATTTATATAGCGGATTTTTATCAATCGGCTATGCATCTTTAGGATATTATAAATCAGCTGCTATTTTAGTACTTATCGGGATGATGTTAGATAGTCTTGATGGTCGTGTTGCTCGTTTATTACGTGTTGATTCACAAATGGGAAAAGAGCTCGACTCGCTTGCAGATGTCGTAACATTTGGTGCAGCACCAGCTGTTTTAATGTATTACACATCTTTCTCAAACTACGGAATCATCGGATTATACATAGCGGGATTATTCCCTCTTTTCGGAGCATATCGTTTAGCACGATTTAATGTAACACCATCTTCTACTTCAATGAAATATTTCACTGGAGTACCGATTACAGCAGCGGGAGGGCTTGTTGCTTTCTTAACATTATTTTCACATACCATTCCAAAAATCGTTCTTATTACCGTATTTGTAACGTTCGCATTTTTAATGGTGAGCCGCATTCGTATCCCAAGTTTAAAAGATGTACCAATTCCACGATATAGCATCATTATTACACTATTTTTAGTTGGAATCATTATTACAATGTATCAAACAGGATTTGGAAATTTTTCTGTTTTCTTATTCATTGCCATTCCACTATATATTTTGTACATGTTATCTCAATTCATTAGACAAAGACCGTCTAAAAAAGCGAATAAAGAAAAATAAGAAAACCTTCCGAGTCCGGAAGGTTTCTTTTTATTTTGTAACTAATACCTTTTGATTTACAGGTGTTACTGGCTCTTCGCCGTTTAATACAGCTAAAATATTTCTGACAGCCATTTCAGCCATCGCATCACGAGTTTCAAATGTTGCATTCCCTACGTGTGGAGCAAGTACTACATTCTTTAATTCTTTTAGCTCTTCTGTAATTTTCGGTTCAAATTCAAACACGTCAAGAGCTGCTCCTTCAATTTCATTCGTTTTTAATGCATGAGCAAGTGCTGCTTCATTCATAATTGGTCCACGTGAAGCATTTACAATATACGCTGTTTTCTTCATCATTTTAAACTGCTCTTCATCAATCATATGATGTAATTTCGGATTATAAGCACAGTTAATTGTAATAAAGTCTGCTGTTTGTAATAATTCTTCCAACGTCACATACGTTGCTCCCAGTTCACTTTCAGCTTCAAGCTTACGATTTGGCCCTGTATATAAAACATCCATTCCAAATGCTTTCGCACGTTTTGCAACAGCCTTCCCGATTTCTCCAAGACCTATAATTCCGATTGTCTTACCATGGACTTCTCGTCCTAAGAAAAATAACGGTGCCCATCCGTTAAATCCAGTCGTACGACATAACGTATCCCCTTCAGGAATTCTACGCGCCGCTGCTAAAAGAAGTGCAAATGTTAATTCTGCAGTCGCTTCCGTTGATACTTTCGGTGTATTCGTAACTGCAATTCCTTTTTCGCCCGCATACGTGTAATCAATATTGTCGTAACCAGCACCATAGTTTGCAACAATCTTTAAATGAGGCGCTGCATCAATAACTTCTTTTGGCACCTTTGTCGAAAGTAAACTTAACAATGCATCTTTATCTTTTACACGCTCTGTTAATTCATCTATAGAAATTAACTCCTCTTTATTGTACATTTCTACATTATGATCTTTTAATAGTTCTAATCCAATTTCCGGAATTTTTCCCGCTACTAATATTTTTGCCACTACTAACACCTCTTCTATAGAAAATAAGACATCTCTTATATTTCATTGTAAGAAATCCACATATAAAAACCAAGGAATTTGATTATAGTTTTGAAAATCGACACTTTTCCATGAAAAAAGAGGAGATGCAACTCTCCCCTCTTCTTACGCTTTTTCCTGCGATTCTTTTCCAAGCTTCACATCAATAGTTCCTTCTGCAACCGTATCGCTAATTTGCTCCTCAATAACCGATTGAGATGCAGCATTCGTTTCAGAAGTATAAGCTTGTTGCTGTGCACCTTGTACATTTTGTTTGTTTTGTTGTTTCGCCATTTCTTACCCTCCTTTTCATTCTTTCTTATTTTGAACAAAAAGGACAGTTTTCATCAAAAAATTGCGTTTCATTTTGAATTTGTTACTTCTTCTTCAAGCGACCTCATTACTCTTGCTCGCTTCGTAAATGTTGCAACCTGAGTAACACCGTGAGCTCGTAATGTTTGTACATTTTCTTGTACATAATTCCCTAAATCATTTGGGTAATGGGCATCCGAAGAAATCGTAATTGGAACACCATACTTAGCTAATACTTGTAAATATAGTGGACTTGGGCACATTTCACGAACAGGATAACGATAGTATAATCCTGCATTTATTTCTGTTGCCGTATTCGTTTCTACTAATGCACAGGCAATTTCCTCATAATAAGAAAGCTGTTCATTCTCATCCAATCGATAATTAAATACCTTTATATTATCAAGATGAGCGATAATATCAAATAACTCGGTACGAATCGCACTCTCAACTGTTTTAAAAAACATATCATATAATGCGCGTAGGTCATGCACCTCAAAATATTCTTTCGTATCTGGATTATCAAATCCCCAGCCATTTAGAAAATGAACGGAACCAATTACATAATCAAAGTCTCCTAGCTCTAATAATTCTTTTAACTCTCCTTCACAACCAATAAAATAATCCGCTTCAATTCCAAGTTTAAGTGTGACACCTCTTTTCCCCCATCGTTCTTTCGCCTCTTCAATTGCCTTTGTAAAATCATACAGTGAAACTACCCTTACTTGATCTAACCATTCTTTCTGTATACGACCGAGCTTAGAATCACTAATATCTACATATTTTTCATAATATCCTTTTGCTTCATGAAAACGATATAGATGATCAACAATTCCCACTTCTTTTATTCCTTTTCGCACAGCTTCTTCTAAATATAGATCTATCCATTCTGTTGTAAATGGCCCTTCCTTCACACGCTTTTGCAAACGCTCTTGTGTTTTCATAAGCCAATCAATAGAATGTCTTTCTTGAAGCGGTTCATAACATTCCAACGCTTCATTTATTTTAGCAAGCCATCCTATTGAATACGGTCCTTCTTCTAAGTGAAGATGATAATCTACTTTCATATACATTCCCCCTTATAATGTATCTATTTCCCTTCTATCCCCAACTCTCGAAAGCTTTCCATTTCGTTCTTTCACCTCTCGCATCACATCTTCCAATGCAATATTTTTTTCAGCTAATAAAACGAAACAGTGATAAAATACATCAACCATTTCTTTCACTACTTCTTCTTTATCATTATTTTTACATGCGATAATTACTTCAGCACACTCTTCACCAATCTTCTTTAAAATTTTATCTTCTCCTTTTGAAAATAAATAATTTGTATACGATTCAGGAAGTGGGCTTCCCTTTCGTTCTTCAATTGTTTTATACAGCAACTTAAAGGCATTTTCCATATGTATCCCCCTATATAATTTGATAGTGAAAACATGTCTTCTCTCCCGTATGACAAGCAGGTCCTACTTGTTTCACATTCACAACAATTGAATCTTGATCACAATCTAAATATAAAGATTGCACATATTGAACATTCCCTGATGTTTCCCCCTTATTCCATAACGACTGCCTCGAACGAGAATAAAACCATGTTCTTTTCGTCTCTAACGTTTTTTTATATGCTTCTTCATTCATATAAGCTAGCATTAAAACGTCTTTCGTACCTTCTTCGATGACAATTGCCGGTATTAATCCTTTTGAAAAATTAGGTTTCATAACCGCACCTCAATATTTGCATCTCTTAATTTTCGCTTTACACTCTGCACTGTCGCCTCACCATAATGAAAGATGGATGCCGCTAACGCTGCATCAACCGTTGTCTTTTGAAAAACTTCTATAATATGATCCGTATGACCACAGCCTCCTGATGCGATGACTGGAATAGAAACACTTTTTGAAATTTCTTCTGTTAAACGAAGGTCATATCCGCTTTTCGTTCCATCTGCATCCATACTCGTTAACAAAATTTCACCTGCCCCAAGTTTAACAACACGCTTCGCCCATTCTATGGCATCCATTCCTGTGTCAACTCTTCCGCCGTTGACATATACGTTCCATTTACCTTCTGCTACTTTTCTAGCATCAATTGCCACGACAATACATTGTGATCCAAAGTGTTCTGCCCCTTCTTCTATTAACTTCGGGTTTCGCACTGCCGCTGAGTTTATTGAAACTTTGTCTGCCCCAGCTCTTAGTAAATTGTACATATCTTTCACACTTGATATCCCCCCGCCAACCGTAAGAGGAATAAATACTTTTGCTGCTGTTTTTTCTACAACATCTATAATCGTTTTTCTTCCTTCATGAGTCGCCGTAATATCTAAAAATACGATTTCATCTGCCCCTGCCTCGTTATATGCTTCAGCTATTTCAACCGGATCACCGACATCTTGTAATCCTATAAAATTTACACCCTTTACGACTCGCCCTTCTTTCACATCTAGACATGGAATAATTCGTTTCGCTAACATAACTTCGTTACCTGTAATACTTCTTCTAAATCAATCGTTTTCTCGTAAAGCGCCTTTCCAATTATGACACCATATATATTCATATCATTTAACTTTTTCACATCTTGAATAGATGCCACTCCTCCAGAGGCGATGAGACGAATGCCCACACTTTTTTGAAGTATCGCTAATTGTTCAAAATTTGGACCTGCAAGCGTCCCGTCTTTCGAAATGTCTGTAAACACAATCGTTTGAACACCTAAACTTTCCATTTGTTTCGCTAAACTAACGTAAGAAATTTCAGATAGATCAAGCCAACCTCTCGTTGCTACGAAACCATTTTTCGCATCAATTCCAACAATGATTTTCTCTTTATATAGACGAACTGCTTCCTCTAAAAATGACTTATCATAAAGAGCTGCTGTTCCTAAAATCACTTTTTCTACACCTGCTGACAATAACTTCTCCACCGTTACAAGTGAACGAATTCCTCCTCCCACTTGCACAGGAATACGTACCGCCTTGCAGATTTTTTCAATGACGGGCAAATTTAAAGACTCGCCAGCAATTGCACCGTCTAAATCAACAATGTGTAGTATTTCCGCTCCAAGCTTTTCAAATATGATCGCCTGCGCTACTGGATCTTCATTCATCACCGTTTCTTTACTAAACTCTCCTTGATAAAGTCTAACGCATCGTCCTTCTTTTAAATCGATAGCTGGGAAGATTTCCATGCTTCTACCACCCCTTGAAAATTTTTTAATATTTGCATGCCAATTTCGCCACTTTTTTCTGGATGAAACTGTGCACCAAATACATTTCCTTTCGCGACAAACCCTGGTACTTGCATTCCATAATCACTTACTCCGCATACAATTTCATCTGGACAATCCGCGTAATATGAGTGAACATAATACACGAAAGAACCATCCACTAATCCATTCCAAAGCGGAAATTCTCTTTCCTTCCTTAATTCATTCCATCCCATATGAGGAATTTTATACGAAACTTTTAACTTACGAATTTCCCCTGGTAGTAAACCTAACCCGCTACAATCTTTTAGTTCCTCACTTCGTTCAAATAAAAGCTGCATGCCCAAACATATACCGAGGAGTGGTTTTCCTATATCACAAACCTCTTTTAGTACACACACTAAATCTCTTTCTTCTAATACGTCCATCGCTTTCGGAAATGCACCTACTCCCGGTAAAATCACGCCATCGCTTCTCAATATCTCTTTTTTATCACTCGTTACAATGTACTCTGCGCCAATATATTTTAATGCTTGCTCTACACTGCGAATATTCCCCATTCCATAATCTATAATGGCAATCAATTACAACATTCCTTTCGTTGAATTTACACCAGTAATGTTGGCATTTTTTTCGACCGCTTCTCTAAGCGCTCTACCAAAAGCTTTAAATAATGCTTCAATTTTGTGATGTGTATTACTTCCGTATAGAACGCGCGCATGTAATGTAATATTGGCAGCATGTGCAACTGCTCTAAAAAATTCTTCCGTCAATTCTGTATCAAAATCCCCGAGCTTCGGATTTGTTAATTCCCCTTGAAATACACAATATGAGCGTCCACTTATATCAATTGCGACAAATCCTAAAGATTCATCCATCGGTACATACGCAGAACCGTAACGATTAATTCCCTCTTTGTTTTGCAATGCTTCTTTCAAGCAATTTCCGAGTACAATTCCAACATCTTCAACGGTGTGATGTGCATCGACAAATACATCACCTTCTGCTTCAACCTGCAATCCAAATCTTCCATGTCTAGCAAATAAAGTAAGCATATGATCGAAAAAACCAACTCCTGTTTGAATAGATACATTTGTACTTTCATCAAGCTGCAAATTTAATTTAATTTTTGTTTCTGTCGTCTCACGTGCTTGACTGGACTGACGCATTATTTTTCCTCCTCAAACCTTATTTGGATTGCTCTCGCATGTGCATGTAACCCTTCTTTATTTGCAAGCTCTACAATATGATGCTGTACATTTTTTAATGCTTCCTCCGTATAAGAAATAAAACTTGATTTTTTCACGAAATCATCGACTGATAACGGAGAAAAAAATCTTGCCGTTCCGCTCGTTGGTAATACATGATTCGGTCCCGCTAAATAATCCCCGAGCGGTTCAGGTGAATATGGCCCAAGGAAAATAGAGCCTGCATGTTTCACATAATCTAGAGCATTCATTGGTTCTTTTATATGTAACTCTAAATGTTCTGGAGCAATTTCATTTGATAACTTTAGCGCCTCCTCTAAAGAAGGAACGATAAAGATGGCTCCATTTCTATTTATTGATTCACGTGCAATTTCACTTCTTGGTAACGTTTCTAACTGTCTTTCTACCTCTTTTTCTACTTCTTTAGCTAGTTCCATATTCGTTGTAATACAAATCGCCGTTGCTCTCTCATCATGCTCTGCTTGCGATAATAAATCCGCTGCGATATATTTTGCATTACCTGTTTCATCCGCGACAACTACAATTTCTGATGGACCAGCAATCATATCGATATTTACTATTCCGTATACTTCTCGTTTCGCTAGAGCGACGTACAAATTTCCCGGTCCAACTATTTTATCCACTTTCGGAATCGATTCCGTCCCGTATGCTAAAGCAGCAATTGCTTGTGCGCCACCTATCGTATAAATTTCATCTACTCCCGCAAGATCTGCAGCAGCTAATATATGTGGATCAATTCCTCCTTTCCTCGGCGGTGTTACCATTACAATCTTTTTCACACCTGCGAGTTTCGCCGGCAATACATTCATTAATACTGAAGAAGGATATGAGGCTGTCCCACCCGGTACATATACACCTACATTTTCTAACGGCCGAATGAGTTGCCCTCTAATTATCCCTTTACTTTCACAATCGAATATTGAGTGCTTCTTTTGCTTTTCGTGATACGAAACAACGTTTTTCTTCGCCTCTTTTAAAGCTTCTAAAAATGAATTCTCTACAAACATACTCGCTTGCTGTATTTCTTCTTCACTTACACGAAAATTTTTCATCTCTACACCATCAAACTTTTTTGTATAGAAAGATAAAGCCTCATCTTTCCCTTCCCTTACATGTCTAATGATTTCTCTTACACTTCTTTGAACAGTTTCTTCTATTATATTAGCGTTTTCTCTTAGCACTTTTATTTTAGATAATGCCTCCTTAAATTCTTCATAAATGATTTCCATTTTAAATCCTCCTATTTCCCTGATAAGATTTCTTGCTCCATCATATTTATAATGCTGAATATTTCGTCTTTTTTAGTTTTTAAGGCTGCCTTATTTACAATCATCCGAGCCGATATAAAGTACATTTCCTCAAATACAATGAGTCCATTCTCTTGTAATGTTTTTCCTGTTTCAACAATATCTACAATCGCATCTGCCAATCCAAGAAGAGGAGCGATTTCTACAGAACCTTCTATCTTAATAATTTCTACATCCTCTCCCTTATCATGAAAATAAGTAGAAGTAATATGGGGGTATTTCGTAGCGATTCTTTTCTTCCGGTAACTCTTCGGATTATACGTAGGAATAGAAGCAACACAAAACTTACAAATCCCCACTCCTAAATCCAGCATTTCATAAATATCTTTCTCGTTTTCCATTAAAATATCTTTTCCAACGATGCCAATATCAGCTACCCCATGTTCTACATAAGTAGCAACATCAACCGCTTTTACTAAAATAAATGAAACATTTGTATTTTTACTTTGAAATACAAGCTTCCGACCTTTATTTTTGAGCTCGGAACAATCAATTCCAATCTGCTCAAAAAGTGGAATGACATGTTTTTCTAATCTTCCTTTCGTTAACGCAATTTGAATGTTACGCATGAAGCCTCTCCTTCTTTCTGGACTACCCATTTCTCATTCCATACATATTCCACTAAGTATTCATTCTTTGCCTCAACGACCGTTCCTATTTTATTTTTTCTTGCAAATTGAAAGGTATCGCTTAAATTAGAGAATAGAGATAACCAAGCATTTTTCCCATCCTTTCGAAGTAAATTTCGTAACCTTTCTGCTTCCGCTAATCTATTTAACTCATAATGAATCACAATATCAATTTGATTTCGTTCATATGGTTCTTGCTGCTCTTGCAGCGCCTTCACAATTTGATTTACTTGTACCGCGAGTCCAACAGCTGGCAGCATTTCTCCAAAATTCCCAATTAGCTCATCGTATCTTCCGCCACTAACGATTTCTTCTCCAATTTCATATATATATCCTTTGAAAATAACACCCGTATAGTAATCTAAGTGTTGAATCATGCCCAAATCAATTGATATGTAAGAACCATATCCTAACGTTTCAATTGTTTCATACATTTCTTTTACTCTTGCAATTGCCATTTTCATTTCATTACTTGAAGCAAGCTTTTCTGCCTCCTCAATAACTTCTAAATTTCCAAATAGCCTTGGTAATTTCTCAAGTAATCTTACTGTCTCATCGCATCGATCTAATTTCTTTTCTCCGATAAAATTTGAGAGGGCAGCATAATTTTTACTTTCTATATACGTTCTAAGTACTCTTTCTTCTTCATCATGGATGGAGAGCTTTTTTACAATACATTTATATAACTGTACTTGCCCAATCTCAATTGTAAAAGATTGCACATTCAACTTTTGAAGTGCTTGAATGACACTTATTACACATTCAATTTCAGCTCTTACATTATCAATCCCGATAACTTCAATACCACTTTGTACGATTTCATTATATTTTCCAGAATGGGATTCATTCGCTCGAAATACATTCCCGCTATACGTCACTTTAAGTGGCGTATCCCATCTCTGTGTTCCAATCACTCTTGCTAAAGGAATTGTCATATCTGGACGTAAAACGATAATCCTTCCCTTTTCATCAAAAAATTTATACATCTTCTCTTCATCTATCGGTCTATTTTGAAATGCAAAAACATCATAAAATTCAATTGTAGGTGTTCTTATTTCCTCATAACCTCTCTCTAAAAAAGTAAGCCTTAATTTTTGCTCCACTTCTTCAATTAACGTACATTCTTCGAATAAATAATCTCTCGTTCCATTCGGGTTTGCTCGTTTCCATTTTGTCATCTAAATTTTCACACCTTTCCCCTTCTAATGTATGCCTATTTCATTCCCCTAAGCCGAAAATAAAAAGAGCCTTGTAGACAAAATACCTACAAGGCTCTTCAGTAGAGTGTAGGTACAACGGGAATAACCCTTGTACCTACACGTTTTCACGCTAGGTTCAAGGGTTTCATGTATGATGATGTAGTTGTGTAAGCATTGTAATAGATTTTATTGTATTCATAATACTTACTCCCTTTCTCCTCTGATTTTCACATAGTATATAACAGTTAATTTTGAATGTAAATACATTTTTAATATTCCGTCACTTTTTTTAATGTAAAGCCACTTTTCTTTCATACTCTTTTATTTCTTGTTCATATTGCATTGTAATACTAATTTCATCTAAACCATTCAATAACTTCTCTTTCCACATTTTCTCGATTGTAAAATGGAATCTATGCATATTCGTTATAATTATTTCATTTTCTAAATCAACTGTAATTTGTTCCCTCGCATCTGTTTTTGCAAGTTGTTCACGCATATCTTTATCCATTACAATCGGTAACATGCCATTCTTCATACAATTCATATAAAAGATATCGGCAAATCCTCCAGCGATAATAACGCGGAAACCATAATCAGCAAGTGCCCATGGAGCATGTTCTCTAGACGAGCCACATCCAAAATTATCACCTGTGATTAATATGCTGGCTCCTTTTCTTTCTTGTGCATTAAGCGGGAAATTAGGGTTTTCTTGGCGATTATTATCATATCGCCACTCATCAAATAAAAACTTCCCAAACCCAGTTCTTTCAATTCTCTTTAAATATTGCTTCGGAATAATTTGATCTGTATCAATGTTATCATTCATCAGTACTGCGGCAGTACCTTTATGAATACGAAATGGCTCCATCATAACTCTCCTTTCTAATATCAACAAAATGACCATATAACGCAGCCGCTGCCGCCATTGCCGGGCTAACTAAATGCGTTCGTGCTCCCTTTCCTTGTCTTCCTTCAAAATTGCGATTGGACGTAGAGGCACAATGTTCTCCTTCAGGCACTTGATCTGGATTCATACCTAGACACATTGAGCATCCGGGCTCTCTCCATTCAAATCCAGCTTCTTCAAATATGCGATGTAATCCTTTATGCATCGCTGCTTCTCTTACCCTTTGAGATCCAGGTACAACAAGTGCTCGCACACCTTCTTTTACTTTTTTACCTTTCACGACAGATGCAGCAATTTCTAAGTCAGAAAGCCTGGAATTTGTACAAGATCCAATGAAAACATGTTGAACTGGAATGTCATACGTACTTTGTCCGGGACTCAATCCCATATAAGAAAACGCTCTTTCATCATTTGCATCATGCTTTTCTGGCAATTTCTCATCGATCCGAACACCCATACTAGGATTTGTTCCCCACGTAACGTACGGCGCTAAATCCGTAACATCTACTAGAATATGTAAATCATAAACTGCATCTAAATCTGTATAAAGTTCTGACCATTTTTCCTTAATAGATTCATAGTCTTTCGGTGCATATTTACGCCCTTTTACGTAAGCAAACGTTTTTTCATCTGGTGCAATAATGCCAGCCTTTGCTCCCCCTTCAATTGCCATATTGCAAAGCGTCATCCTCTCTTCCATATCCATAGCATGAATGGCCTCTCCGTAAAATTCCATTACGTAACCTGTTCCAACTGCTACTCCGTACTTTGAAAGAAGGTGTAAAATAATATCTTTCGCATAGACACCTTGCGGTAACTTTCCTTTTAACTCAATGCCCATCGCTTTCGGCTTTCGTTGCCATAACGTTTGCGTTGCCAATACATGTTCCACTTCACTCGTACCAATACCAAACGCTAGTGCGCCAAAAGCACCGTGTGTTGCTGTATGACTATCACCACAAACAATCGTTTTTCCTGGCTGTGTGAGTCCAAGTTCTGGTCCTATTACATGAACGATCCCTTGCTCTTCATCTCCGATATCCGCTAATGGCACCTGAAATTGTTTACAGTTTTGCCGAAGTGTATCTAGTTGCTGCTTCGCAATGCGGTCGGTAATATTCCAAACATCTTTCGTTGGAATATTATGATCCATCGTTGCAAATGTTAAATCTGGTCTGCGGACTGTTCGATTTGTAAGCCGCAAGCCTTCAAAGGCTTGCGGTGACGTTACTTCATGAACAAGATGTAGATCGATATATAATAAATCCAATCCATTTTCATTAGTCGCAACTACATGTCTTTCCCAAAGCTTATCTAGTAACCTTTTTCCCATTATCTTCCTCTCCCTACTAACGCTTGCTCTTCCATTTCTTGAATAACTGCCTTTGTAAATGAAGTTGTCGTTTCAGTCCCCCCGATATCTGCTGTACATTTCCCTGATTTAAGGACTGCAGAAACTGCTTCTTCAATTGCATCTCCTTCTCTCGTTAATCCGAACGATTGCCCAAGCATCATTGCAACAGAACGCATCATCGCAATTGGATTCGCCTTATTTTTCCCCGCAATATCCGGTGCTGATCCGTGAATAGGCTCATATAATGAAGGTCCCTTTTCAGCGTGACTTGCTGATGGAAGCATTCCTAATGATCCAGCTAATACTGAAGCCTCATCACTTAAAATATCACCAAATAAATTTTCCGTTACAATAACGTCAAATCTTCCTGGATTCCGAATTAATTCCATAGCTGCTGCATCTACTAAAATGTGTTCTACTTCCACATTTGGGTAGCGAAGTGCTACTTCTTCTGTCACAGTTCTCCATAATTTACTAGACTCTAAAACATTCGCTTTATCAATAGATGTTACTTTTTTCTTCCGCTTATTTGCTAATTGAAAAGCATACGAAACGATACGTTCAATTTCATGGCGATGATACGTAAGTGTATCTGTCGCCACTTCTTCCGTTCGCTCTTTCGGATAAGAAAAATAAATTCCGCCTGTTAATTCACGAACGACAACGAAATCAATTTCATCAGCGTTTTTTAATGGTGATAAATGTGCAGTTGCACTTTCTACCGTTACAGGGCGAACATTCGCAAATACACCGAGTCCTTTTCTTAATGCTAATAATCCTTTCTCAGGCCTTTCTTTCGCACTATCCCACCTTGGTCCACCTACTGCGCCAAGTAAAACCGCATCACTCGCTAAACAGGCGGCAAGTGTTCGCTGTGGTAATGGTTGCCCAGTTAAATCGATAGCAATACCACCAAAGTACTCATCTTGCAAATGAAAATGATGTCCATATAGCCTTTCTACCATATGCAATACTTCCTTCGCACTCTCCATTACTTCTGGACCGACACCATCACCAGCTAAACAAACGATACGTTTTTCCATTTTTAACACTCCTTTTAACTGAATTTTCAGAACTTTAATTTGATAGGTGAGGAAAGCTTCTCTCACCTATCAATTATTTATTTCACAAGCGCTATAAGAGATTTTAATTTCCCTGCTGCATGGACATAAGCCCTCGCCGACGCTTCCAATACGTCTTGCGCAACTCCGAAACCTGATATTTGGTGACTACCTTCTTTTAATTCAACATGAACGTGAGCAAGTGCATCTTGACCTTGTGTAATAGATTGTATGCGATAATCTGCCAATTCACATTCTAATCCTAAAATTCTTTGAATCGCATTGTATATCGCTTCAATACTACCAGAACCAGTGGCTGCATCTTCATATACATTTCCTTCCTCATCCTTCAGCACAACTGTTGCGCATTGTGTACTATTTGATACGAAATGCACTTGTAATTGCGTAATGTTATATTGCTGGGCTGCAAATGCTGCTTCACCAAGCATAATTGCGCGTAAATCTTCCTCAGTAATTTCCTTTTTACGATCCGCCAATTTTTTAAATGCTTCGAATGCCGCATCTCGCTCTTCATTTGTAAATTCATAACCAAGCTCTTTCATTTTTTCCGTAAACGCATGACGGCCAGAATGTTTCCCAAGTACAAAGAGATTTTGAGATTCTCCTATAAGCGCTGGTTCGATAATTTCATAAGTTGTTACTTCTTTTAAAACCCCATCTTGGTGGATGCCTGATTCATGAGCAAATGCATTCGCTCCAACGATTGCTTTATTTTTCGGTACAACCATACCCGTTAACCTGCTTACTAATGTACTCGTCGCCTTAATTTCTTTTAAAGTCATCGAAGGTTCTGCTTTATAAAAATCTTTTCTAATATGAAGAGCTACTGCAACTTCTTCTAACGCTGCATTCCCTGCTCTTTCTCCAATGCCATTAATCGTTCCTTCTACTTGCACTGCTCCCCCTTCAACCGCAGCTAACGAATTTGCTACTGCCATACCAAGATCATCGTGACAATGACAAGAAAAAATCGCTTTTTCATATGATGGAACGGATTCTTGTAAGTATTTAAAAAGAGAATAATACTCTTCCGGATTTGTATATCCAACTGTATCCGGAATATTAATTACATTCGCTCCTGCTCGAATCGCAATTTCTACTGCTTCAGCTAAAAATGCTCTCGATGTTCTTGTCGCATCTTCTGCAGAAAATTGTACTGTCGGAAATAATGATTTTCCGAGCGTAACCGAGCGATGAATACTATTTAACACATCTTCTTTTGACATACAAAGTTTATATTTCATATGAATATCACTCGTAGCTAGAAATACGTGTAGACGAGGAGATACAGCGCCTCTCACAGCTTCATATGCTCTTCGAATGTCACTTTCTTTCGCTCTAGCTAAACTCATAACCGTAGCGTTTTGAATTGTATTCGCGATGCGTTTTACCGATTGGAAGTCACCTTCGGAAGCTGCCGCGAATCCAGCTTCCATTACATGAATACCAAGCCTCTCTAATTGCCTAGCAATTTGTAACTTCTCTTGTTCATTTAAATTTACTCCTGGTGATTGTTCGCCATCACGAAGCGTTGTATCCATGAACAAAATCTGCTTCATATTATTTAATCCCTACCTTTACTCGCGGCTGTACGAAAGGCATCATTTCACGTAATTTACGTCCTACTACTTCGATTTCATGTTCATTCTCTTTCTCATTTGTCGCGTGGAAATTTGGTCTTCCTGCTTTATGCTCTGCAATCCAGCCTCTTGCAAATGTACCATCTTGAATTTCTGCTAATACTGCCCCCATCGCTTTCTTCGTATCTTCAGTAACAACGCGTGGTCCTGATACGAAGTCTCCCCACTGCGCTGTATCTGAAACTGAATATCTCATATTTTCAAGTCCACCTTCATACATAAGGTCAACGATTAGCTTCAGTTCATGTAAACATTCAAAATATGCAAGTTCAGGCTGGTATCCCGCATCAACTAACGTTTCAAATCCTGCTTTTACAAGTGCAGTCACTCCGCCGCAGAGTACAGCTTGCTCTCCAAATAAATCTGTTTCTGTTTCTTCTTTAAACGTCGTTTCTAATACACCAGCTCTCGTTGCTCCAATTCCGTCAGCATAAGAAAGTGCTTTTTCAGTCGCAACTCCTGTTGCATCTTGATATACTGCAAATAATGCAGGAACAGCCCCTCCCTCGGCGAACGTACGGCGTACGAGATGCCCCGGTCCTTTTGGCGCTACTAGAAATACATCTACATTCGCTGGTGGTTTTACTTGATCAAAGTGAACATTAAATCCATGTGCGAACACGAGAGAGTTTCCAGCCTGTAAATTTGGTGCAATTTCAGCTTCATATACTTCTGGTTGTAATTCATCAGGTAATAGAATCATTACTACATCAGCTTTTTCCGCTGCTTCTGCTACTGTATATACAGAAAACCCATCTTCATTCGCTTTATCCCAAGACTTACCTTTTCTTAAACCTACTACTACATCAAATCCGTTATCACGTAAATTTTGCGCATGCGCATGACCTTGCGAGCCATATCCGATGATTGCTACTTTCTTTTCCTTTAATACATTTACTGTTACATCTTTCTCATAATAAACTTTTGCCATTTTCATTTCCCCCTATATTTAAATGATTATTGAATTAACATAACTTGCTTATCTTGTTTTTTCATACTACGTGTAAATGCTGTTACACCTGTTCTAGCAATTTCTTTCAAACCGTATGGACGAAGTAATTCAATTAACGCTTCTACTTTATCTTGCGTACCTGCTACTTGCACAACTATGGAATCCTTCCCAACATCTATTACAGCGGCTCGAAATGGTTCAATTAAACTATATAATTCTGCCCTCGCTACAGAAGTTGCTACTTTAATAAGAGCAAGCTCTCTAGCAATCATTGCTTCTTCTGTAATATCTGATACTTTCAGAACATCGATTTGCTTATGAAGTTGTTTAATTAACTGCTCAACTTGCTGTTCACTTTCAACGTGTACAACAATCGTCATTCGCGATATATCTGATGATTCTGTATGACCTACTGAAATACTTTCAATATTAAAATGTCTTCGTGTCATAACCCCTGTAATTCGGTTTAACACACCACTTTGATTTCGAACTGTCGCTGTAACAATTCTCTTCACCCTTTTTCCACTCCCTCCATTTGGTGAACACCTTTTCCTGGTGCAACCATCGGCATAACCTTCTCTGATTGAAGTACACGACAATCGATTACGACTGGCTCTTGTAATTCGATCGCATGCTGGATTTGCTTCTTTGCAAGAAGTGGATCGTCAATACGAACACCTTTTATACCATACGCATTCGCAAGAGCGACGAAATCTGGTTGGCATGGCAATAAAGAATGTGAATATCTTTGATTGTAAAATTCATCTTGCCATTGTCTTACCATTCCTAAAGCTTCATTATTTAAAATAAATACTTTAACGGGTAAAGCGTGTTCTTTTAATACACTTAATTCTTGCAGAGTCATTTGAAACCCAGCATCACCAACAATTGCAATAACTAGTTCATCTCTCTTTGCAATTTGCGCACCGATTGCTGCTGGAAATCCGAACCCCATCGTTCCTAATCCGCCAGAAGTTACCCATTTATCTGGATTTTTCAACGGATAGTATTGTGCTGCCCACATTTGATGTTGCCCAACGTCTGTTGTTACAATCGCTTCCCCTTTCGTGATTTCATATAGCATATCAATCGCGTATTGAGGTTTAATACTTTCAGAATTTCGTTTATAAGAGAATGGATACTTTTCTTTTCTACTCTTTAATAAAGAGAGCCATTCATGATGATTTTCTTTCTTTCCTTCTGATTGAAGCAATACTTCTAACGCCCGCTTAGCACTTGCAACAATAGGAATCTCTGTTGGCACATTTTTCCCAATTTCTGCTGGATCAATATCGATATGTGCAACAGTCGCCCCTTTAGCAAAAAAAGCTAAATTCCCAGTAAGACGATCGTCAAATCTCGCACCTATATTAATGAGTAAGTCGCATTCATATAACGCCATATTGGCTGTGTAAGAACCGTGCATTCCCCCCATCCCTAGAAATAGCCCATCATCTGGCGGAAAACCACCAAGTCCAAGTAACGTATGCACAACAGGGATTTCATATTTACGGGCAAAACTTGTCAATTCTTTCGAAGCTTTCGCATGCAGTATACCTGCTCCAGCTAAAATTAACGGTTTTTTTGCGGTTTCAATTGCTTGTAGTAATTTGTTTATTTGAAGTAGATTCGGTTCATAATTAGGGTTATATCCTGGTAAATCCATTTGTACATTGCTACATCGCTCACCTTTCTCGACTACCATATCTTTCGGAAGGTCAATAACGACTGGTCCTGGTCTTCCTGTTTTAGCAATATGAAATGCTTCTTTAATAATTCGAGGTAAATCTGAGGCCTTTCGCACTTGATAGTTATGTTTTGTCACTGGCATCGTAAGTCCCATAATATCCGCCTCTTGAAAAGCATCGCTCCCAATTAACGTTGTTGCTACTTGGCCTGTAAATACAACAAGTGGCAATGAATCAATCATCGCATCCGCTAGACCCGTAATTACATTTGTAGCACCTGGTCCACTCGTTGCAATTACAACCCCTGGGTTCCCTGTAATTCTGGCATACCCTTCAGCAGCGTGAATTGCCCCTTGCTCATGCCTTGTTAAAATATGCGGAATTTCACAATCATACAGTGCATCATAGAGAGGTAAAACGGCACCACCCGGATAACCGAAAATCACTTTTACGCCTTCCTTTTCTAGCGCTTCTAACAATAGCTGTGCACCAGTTGCCAGTTTCTCTTCCGTTTTTGAAGACATTGTTCTTATAAGCCCCCTTTTTCAAACTTTTATACAATAAAAAAATCCTACGTCCACACTCCAGCTATGTGCTGAAGGGACGAAAGATTTCGCGGTACCACCCTTCTTTGCAAGAATACTCTTGCCTCAGTGATCCATAAATGGATCTAGCTAATAACGGAGCTACCGTCTAAGCCTAGACAAATGCTTTAGCTTAGCACTCAAGGGCGATGTTCGTCGACGTGAACCATCGGTTTTCAGCAACCACCGACTCTCTGTGAGGCTTCACAATCAACTACTCCTCCCTATCAACGCTTTCTTATGTTAAAAAAGTTTTTATCCAACTTTATTTTCTTCGTAAATTTTCTCTCCATCTTCTACAACTAACTTACGAAACTCTTCTAATAAACGGTTCGTATGTGGACCTGTTTGCCCTAAGCCAATCGTTCTACCATCTACTGTCGTAACAGCAATAACTTCAGCAGCTGTTCCTGTTAAAAACACTTCATCAGCTACATATACATCATGTCTTGTAAATAACTCTTCTCTTACGTCATATCCAAGTTTTTCGCCGATTTCTAAAATGGCGTTTCGTGTAATACCTTCTAACGCTCCAGCAGAACTTGGTGGTGTAATTAATTTATTTCCTTTAACAATAAACACGTTATCTCCTGAGCCTTCAGCTACATATCCTTGATCATTTAACATAAGTGCTTCTTGTACTCCAGCTAATTTCGCTTCAATACGAACTAAAATATTGTTTAAGTAATTTAAAGATTTTACTTGAGGGGATAAAACATCGGGACGATTTCGGCGCGTTGCAACTGTTACAACTGGAATCCCTTTCTCATAATATTCTTGTGGGAATAAAGATAATTGTTCTGCAATTACTACTACATTCGGCTTCTTACATGAATCGGGATCCAATCCAAGATTTCCTGCTCCTCTTGATACAACAAGGCGAATGTATCCATTAGATAATTTATTTTGTCGAATCGTCTCAACAACAATATTTGTTACTTCATCTAATGAATATGGAATTTCTAAAAGGATTGATTTTGCTGATTCATACAACCGGACAAGGTGCTCTCTCAAACGGAAAACATTACCGCTATAAACTCTAATTCCTTCAAACACTCCATCGCCATATAAATAGCCATGATCATATACTGAAACTTTTGCCTCATCTTTTGGAACAAATTCTCCATTTAAGAAAATCCATTGCTCATTCACTAGAAGCGCCTCCTATGTTCTATGAATTTTTTATTGTTTCCTAGTTTACTCTCCTTTCTAAATAAATCAAGTGAATTTTTAGAAAATTTATAATTTTTAATCGTACGTACTTCTTTACTTATATTGATTTAACAACATTGTTAACGTTTACAAAAAGTCAAAAAATTTTTTTCGCCAATTTCCACTAAAAAAATATTTGTTTAAAAGAAGGATTTTCATCAATTGATGCGAATCTATTGTATTCAATAAACGGACGTCCGATTTTATAAATCCGGGAATATATAACGACTTTTGCTGAAAAAGGGGGAAAATAACAAAAATAGCGCTGTCTAAAAATAACATTCATATTTTTCATTTCGTAATCATAATCCTATTTTTAAAAAACAATTTGTCAAAATGAAGGAGGAAATAAATATGGCGTGTGTACAAATTAAAGGAACTAGACAAGAGGTAGTAGAAATGCTGCAATTATTTGATCTAATGGATACGAAAGGTTTTTGTAAATTCGATAATTACGTAGAGGTAGAACCAAATACGCAAGAACATAATCATTTTATTGCTTCAATCGACATCCATTCAAATACTTCTTCTGCCCAAGATACATTAAACGATCAATTCGTTAGTCAAATGCTTACTGGCGTATATAACGACTAAACAAAGATTTACTTCCTACCGTCTTTTCATAAATGCAGTGAACTTGAGCATACTAGCAATTAGATGGTAGGAGGTGAGAATTATGGCTAGAATTGGCGTTGAAAACTCATTAACAGACGTTCAACAAGCTCTTCAGCAACAAGGTCATGAAGTTGTTACACTTAACTCAGAACAGGATGCACAAGGTTGTGATTGTTGCGTTGTAACTGGGCAAGATTCTAATGTGATGGGCATTGCAGATACATCAATTAAAGGATCAGTCATTACAGCTCACGGTTTAACAACGGATGAAATTTGTCAACAAGTTGAAAGTCGCACTTAAAAAATGAAAGAGGACTCCTTTTAAAAGGAGTCCTCTTTTTTATATTCACCTAACGGGAAAGTAACATATACTGGATGAAAGCCCTACCTCTCTCTCATCATTACGGTTCCACTGACCGCTCCTTGATTCACTAGTATACATATATAGCTTACAAATACAATTTATAGGGTTTGTTCACAAAAGTTGTTGATAAAATTACCCGATCTTTCGCAAACTTTTCGTATTGCATTCATAAGAGATATTTACTTTACACTAGCTGTAACCGAGACACGAATTAAAATTCTAACACCAATACAATAACTTGTCAATATTTTTCCGCAAATTAAAAACAGACATTAACGGTTTGTCTGTTTTAGAATGGAGCTTTTTCTTTTATTACATATACAACAAAGCCGCTTACTAACATAAATAAGCCAACTACTAAGTTTTTGATATTAATCATAAATTCCTCTCCCTTATTCCACACATCATATATATTTACATTTCAATTATTCCGATCATCCTAAAGCGCACTTTTTCTAATATATCATAATTCCTAAAAAATGCAAGTTCACTTTTGACGACCATTCACAAATTTATCTACAGTGCTTGGTACAGTATTTAAAGCCTTTTCAATTAAATGTGTACTGCTGTTGAGATGTAATACTTGCACCCCATTAGAACCAACTACTAAAAAAGCTACTGGACTAATGGAAACCCCAGCCCCGCTTCCTCCTCCAAATGGATGCCCTTGTTTGTTCTCTTTATGCTGATTTTGCCCACCGTTATGTTTTTCAGTAATGAAATCCCCTTTAAAATCACTTCCACCAGCTCCAAAACCAAAAGCCACTTGAGATACTGTTAATACTACATTTCCGTCAGCTGTTGAAACCGGGCTCCCAACAATTGTATTTACATCTACCATTTCTTTTAAATTTGTCATTGCCGTTTTCATTAAATTTTCAATTGGATGTTCCATTATGTATTGCACCCTTTCCTCATTATTCCTTTTTATATTTTCCAAAATAGAGGAAGTCATACTAACTTTTCCTATTTCAAGAAAACATTTTCCTCCTTTTAAAAGATACTACTCCCTGTACATGCTCCGGTATAGTGAAACTTTAATCAGTGGGATGTGTACGTAGCTCGACTCTCACAAATAGCGGGATAAAAAAGAAAAAGAGATACATACTACTATTGAACCTTGTTATGAAAGGAGTCATGACTTTGACTGAGAAATTTGATGATTATAAAAGAAAAGATAGAATAGATAGTGATTATAGTGACTATAAAGAAGAGTACGCCGCTGAGGTTGCACCACAACGCATTGATTATGATTACAATGATAAAGACGATAAAGATGTTGTAAAATCGTCCGCTGCTGGATCAACTGCTGGTTTTATCGCTCTTGCGCTATCTATCTTATCGCTATTTACATTTCCAACACTATTTGGTCTTGTTTCTGTTTTACTCGGTATTTACGCTTATAATCGCGGAGCTACTGTAACTGGTGGTATCGCTGCAGTTGTCGGTGGAATTGCTGCACTTATCGCAATTTTATTCCGAGTAGCACTTATTGGTCTATTGTTCTCCCTGTTCTAAAAAAGAAAAAGGTATCTCGCTTAACGCGGGATACCTTATCCTGTAAACACATCTTCCGATGGATATTTTATTTTTTGTTTTGCTGGTCGCGCTAAAGAGAACACAAGTGTTAATGGTCCAATTAATCCGCAGAACATAACAAACATAATAATACATTTTCCGAATGCCGATAGCTTTGCAGTAATTCCCATCGTTAATCCGACTGTGCCAAACGCTGATATTGTCTCAAATAATAATTGAATAAAGCTGAAGTTTTCTGTAAGCATTAATATGAATACCGCTGCTAAAATAAGTATTTGACTGGCAACAGCAATCGCTAAGGCCCTCGTTACTGTTGACATTTTAATTGTACGCTGAAATAAAACAATTTCCTCCTTTTTTCTAAAGAAAGAAAGGACAGATGTAATTAAGATAACAAACGTCGTTAATTTAATTCCTCCACCTGTCGATACACTTCCTGCACCAATAAACATCAAAATCATCGTAAATAATATAGATGATTCTTCCATACCTCCATAGTCAACCGTATTAAATCCAGCTGTCCGCGGAGTAATACCTTGAAAGAAGGAAGCCCATAGTTTTTCATTTAAAGATAAATTCCCTAACGTCTTCACATTATTATATTCCAATACAAAAATCACAATCATTGCTATAATATTTAGCACTACTGTTCCAATAATCATTATTTTTGAGTGAAGTGATAATTTTCGAAAACTGCGGCTATACCATATATCAATTAATACGGTAAAACCGAGTCCCCCAATTACAATTAAAGAGCAAATCCCAATATTAATAATGGGATCCCCTACATATCTTGTTAAATTATCTGGCCATAAAGCAAATCCTGCATTATTATAAGATGCAATTACATGAAAAATACTATAGTATAAACCTTTTCCAAAACCAAACTCTGGAATAAAGCGAAACGATAAAAAGATGACCCCAATAAGTTCAATACAAATCGAAAATATAAAGACACGCTTTACTAATTTTACAAGACCACCTATATTTGTTTGATTAAATGCTTCTCCAATTAATAAACGATGGCGTAATCCGATTTTTTTACCTAGTACCCAAACAATTAAAATGGCAATTGTCATAAGGCCTAGACCACCTGTTTGAATTAAAAACATAATAACAATTTCGCCAAACATCGTAAATGTACTTGCTGTATCCACTACTCCCAAACCAGTTACGGTCGCTGCTGACGTTGCTGTAAAGAAAGCATCTACCCAACTAATATGTACTTTCGTTGCGAATGGTAATTTTAATAACAAACCGCCAACCACAATTAAGCAGAAAAAGCCTAATGCTAATATTTGTGGTGGGTTTAATCGTATAAGACGATTATACAGCCCTTGTTTTTTTGTTACGTCCATATCACTAACTCCCTTATTAAAGTGAAGCTTTCCCCTCATACAATAAAAAGCTTTTTAAAAGCCCTTAAATAATTGGGACAAACCTTATATTCTCATAATATAGTTGAGCATAATCCTTTTTTTCATAGATTACAACTTTTATTTATATTCAGATTCCTTTTCGTTTTATGCCGGAAAACTCTATATCCTAACTCAATATTGCTAGCAATAACAATTTCATATGTACTATTTTTCAAATCCCCATATCTTTCACTCTATGTTCACATAGAGGTCACATCCACCTTTTATAGTATATGTATCGAAGCTGTTCCTCCCTAATTTATAAGACATTCCCCAGTGTCTTTGAATAGCTTCCATCCCTAATTAAATTGACATAAATTGTCCCCTTCCTTGACCATCTTATATATGATGGTCTTATTTTTTTGTCTTTCTATCTTTTATTTAAAACTCCCTCTCTCTTTCACTCTATATTCACACAGAGGTCACATCTACCTTTTATAGTATATGTATCGAAGCTGTTCCTCCCTAATTTATAAGACATTCCCCAGTGTCTTAAAGCAGCTTCCATCCCTAATTAAATTGACATAAATTGTCCCCTTCCTTGACCATCTTATATATGATGGTCTTATTTTTTTGTCTTTCTATCTTTTATTTAAAACTCCCTCTCTCTTTCACTCTATGTTCACACAGAGGTCACATCTACCTTTTATAGTATATGTATCGAAGTTGTTCCTCCCTAATTTATAAGACATTCCCCAGTGTCTTAAAGCAGCTTCCATCCCTAATTAAATTGACATAAATTGTCCCCTTCCTTGACCATCTTATATATGATGGTCTTATTTTTTTGTCTTTCTATCTTTTATTTAAAACTCCCCCTCTCTTTCACCCTATGTTCACATGAGAGTCACACCTACCTTTTATAGTATATGTATCGAAGTTGTTCCTCCCTAATTTATAAGACATTCCCCAGTGTCTTAAAGCAACTTCCATCCCTAATTAAATTGACATAAATTGTCCCCTTCCCTTGACCATCCTATGTGATGGTCTATTTTATTTTCCAAACACAAAATCAGTCTATCTACACTTAAACAAAAATGAAAAATTCAGAAAATATTGTCAAATTAGGTATTTTTTCGGTATAATTACTTTAGAAAGAAATTTCGCAAAAACAAAAGGGGGGATTTTATTGAAACAAACAAAAGCAATCTTAATCGCATTATTTCTAGGTCTAGTTGTTGGACTCACTCTAAATTTAGCTGCTCCATCTATCTTTGAGCCACTAAATCAATTTGTGTTCAACCCAATTGGTCAATTGTTTATTCGACTTATTAAAATGCTAGTTGTTCCTGTTGTGTTCATTTCTATCGTACTTGGTGCTGCCGGCCTTGGAGATCCGAAACAACTTGGAAGAATCGGTTTAAAATCAATTTCATTCTTTCTCGTAACAACTGCGGTTGCCATCTCTATAGCGGTTACATTTGCACTTATTATAAAACCAGGAGCTGGCGGTAATTTTAAAACAGAAGGTCTTAAGTATGAAGGTGCAAAAACTGAAACATCTTTCGTCGACACATTGCTAAATATCGTACCAGATAACCCAGCAAAAGCGATGGCTGACGGAAACATGTTACAAATCATTGCCTTTGCCGTATTGATTGGACTCGGTATAGCTATTTTAGGAAAACGAGTTCAAGGTATCCATTCATTACTTGAACAGGGCAACGAATTAATGATGTATCTTGTTAATCTCATTATGAAATTAGCCCCAATTGGAACATTCGGTTTGCTCGCTTCATCCGTTGGTAAAATGGGGCTTGCAGGCGTCGCTGCGATGTTCAAGTATATGATTGTCGTTATGTTAGTACTCATTATTCACGGGGTCTTTGTATATGGCGGCTTATTAAAGGTATTAGCAAAAGAAAGTATTGTTCGTTTCTTTAAACATTTCGGACCAGTAATGGCAATTGGATTTAGTACATCTAGCTCTAATGCATCGCTTCCATTTGCAATGAAAACAGCACAAGATAAACTTGGCGTTCCAAAAGCGATAAGCTCATTTGTACAACCACTAGGGGCAACTATTAATATGGATGGTACTGCCATTATGCAAGGGGTAGCCACTGTATTTATCGCTCAAGTATACGGAGTTGAACTTACATTACCGCAATTAGCTATGGTCGTATTAACTGCTGTACTAGCTAGTATCGGTACTGCTGGTGTACCTGGTGTTGGACTTGTAATGCTTACAATGGTTTTAAATCAAGTAAATCTACCAGTAGAAGGTATCGCTTTAATTATCGGTATTGACCGTATTTTAGATATGTCTAGAACAGCTGTAAACATTTCTGGTGATGCAATTTGCGCAATGATTGTCGCAAAATCAGAAGAAAAATATAATACGGATCAATCGGCAGCATCTTAAATCAAAAAAGGAGTGATGAATTTCACTCCTTTTTTGATTTACTCCCTTTTTTAGAACGATATTCTTTCCCTTTATTATCATTACCAGTTTCAAATTCAGTGCTAAATTCCTGATTAAACTGGCCGGACTTTGGTGATCCTTGATTACCGCTCCCTTTACTACCGTTACGATTCGTCATATTTCTCCCTCCCTTCCTTGTATTAGTAGTATGGCGCTCTATCTTTTTTCATACACATTTTATTTTTTAACATCTATTACACATGAAAGAAGACCTTCCATATATAAGGAAGATCTTCTCTTTCATCACGTAAGCGTTTTCTTGTTTATAATCACTTAAATAAGTTTTTTGGAAATCGAAATCATTACATTCATTTCATCTTCTGAAAGTGTAGAGAATCTTTCTTGTAAATATTGTTTTTTCGCATCTTCCATTTTCGCAACTAAATCTTTCCCTTGTTCTGTAATCTCTAAATACACAACTCGGCGATCTGATGTAGAACGTGAACGAGTTACAAAACCTTTATTAATTAATTTTTCTGTAACAGCTGTAATATGACTATTCGACACATTTAATTCATTTGCTACACGCGATACCATTTCTTTATTCGTACGATTTAATATTCTCAGGACGATGAATTCATTCCACGGTATGTAACCACCGAATATTTTTCCGATATCATTACGCAATGTGCGAAACATAGCAAACACATTTGTCGATAGTTCTTCCATTAATTGCTCTCGATTTTGAGACAACTTTGACAGCTCCTTTTATTTCATTTAGTTAAATAAAAACCTTATTAATAATTTTACATGAAATCTTACTTTTTGTCACCTTATTTTCCCATAATTCGTAGTTTTTTAATATGTAGTTCATGATAAAATGAAGTTAACTTCCAGAAAAAGGGGGTATCTTAATGCATGAGGAGGAGAAATTCTCAAATCTCAGCCTAAAAGATAAAACGATTATCATTAGTATTATTGCTCTTTTTCTCATTATAATTTTTGCATTTATATTTTTTGTATATGTAGGAATCTTTCAAATTACAGGTATAGAGTATAGTTCACGTACTGCTTTACTTCTCTTTTTTTATTAATCACTTTCTTAGATGGTATTACATTATTTATTTTCAGTTTCTTCAAAGCGCTGCTATATCCATTGACTCAAAACATGTCAAATTGGATTTCTCTCACTCTTTTCTCATTCATTGAAATTACACTAGATTGGTTCGTCATTCATACTGCTGATGATTGGATAGAAAGCGTACAAATGTCCAACTTAACTGAATTATGTGTCGTACTATTCTTTTTTCTATTAAATAAATTATTAAGTGACAAGAAAGAGTAAGAATACAAGCTTTTCTATATAAAAATTGGTACAATGAAAGCAAATCTTACTAAAGAGGTGTTAATTATGAACTTACAACAATGGGCTGATAAAGGTATGTCCTTTGATACATATGTGAATGAAATGCAAGTAAACCAATACGAGCTACTACACATTTACAATAATTTTTTAATTCCAAATGAATTACTTCCTGTATTAGAAGAACGTCAAAATGATGGCTGGCGTGTTATCGTATTAACTGCTGATTGGTGTGGCGATGCTCTTTTATGCGTACCTGTTATGAAACGAATTTCTGAAGTTGCAAATATTGATATGAGTTTATTAATTCGCGATGAAAACTTAGAATTAATGGATCAATATTTAACAAATGGAACAGCACGTGCGATTCCAATCTTTATTTTCATTGATAAAGATGGAAATGAACAAGCTGTTTGGGGACCACGCGCTCCAAAAGTACAAGAATTAGTAACTTCAATGCGCGCTACATTACCTGAAAAAGAAGATCCAACTTTCGAAGAAAAACAAAAAGAAATGTATGCTAATTTCCGTGCTACATTAGCTGATGATACTTCTCTTTGGGAACATGTAATGGAAAACATGATGGAAAAAGTAGTAAAATAAAAACCTGCCGAGCTCGGCAGGTTTTTTTATTACATAATGAAGAAATAGAATACCGCAGCTAAAATGAAACGATAATAAGCGAACGGTGTTAGTTTTACACGAGATAATAATTTCAAGAATGAAACAATTGCAAGCATCGCAACAACGAATGCAGTTACAAATCCTGTTACAAATAGCGTTATATCTGCTGAGCTTAATACATCCCAGCTTTTAATTAAATCTAAGCCACTTGCAGCTACCATCATCGGTACCGCTAAAATGAACGTATATTCAGCTGCCGCTGTATGCGACACGCGAGCTAATAAACCACCACTTATTGTAGAACCAGAACGAGAAAATCCTGGCCAAAGAGCTAAACATTGGAACATTCCAATTGTAAATGCCTGTTTATATGTGATTTCATCTAACGTTCTTGCTGTACTTGGTTTCGAAAACTTCTCAGCAACAATCATTAAAATACCACCGGCTACTAAGCTAATAACAACTGGTCCTGGACCAAATAAAACCTCTTTAATAGTGCTATGGAATAATACGCCAAGTACCCCGGCAGGAATCATCCCGATAATAATATGTAATAAATTTAACGATGGTCCGTCTGTTACTTTACCTATTCCAACTAACGACCATAGACGCTTCCAAAATATAACAACAACTGCTAAAATCGATCCCAATTGGATAACAACTTCAAAAACTTTCGCTCTCTCATCGTCAAATCCAATTAAATGTCCTGTTAAAATCATATGTCCTGTTGATGATACTGGTAGAAACTCTGTTAACCCTTCAACAGCACCCATGATTAAACCAATTAACCAATCAGCCACAAGTAGTGCCTCCTTAATAACAAATAATATGTAATTTTTTCACACCTTATCATAATACCTTATCCCTTTTCAAAGTGCATCCTTTTTTTATTGGCTTCATATGTTATAGGCGCGTATTTCTTTTCTAATCTTTGATTAAATTGTATGATAGTAAGAGTTTGTTTTTTTATACGGAAAGGGGATTTTATGAAAGAAACTACTTCATTCTCACAAAAGTTAAAGCAATTTGTATTACTATTTTTTCCGATTTTCGTAACGCAAATGTCATTATTTGCGATGAGTTTTTTTGATACAACGATGTCAGGACATGCAAGTCCAACTGATTTAGCAGGTGTGGCAATTGGAACAAGTATATGGATTCCAGTTAGTACGGGGTTAACAGGAATTTTAATGGCTACTACTCCCATTGTTGCACAGCTCGTTGGATCCAAGAAAAAAGAGGACGTTCCCCACGTTGTCATACAAGCAGTTTATTTAGCAATTTGTGCTAGCTTCGTTGTTATCCTCATCGGTTTTTTCGTCGTTTCACCTATTTTAAATGGCATGCGCTTAGAAGAACCTGTGGAACGTATTGCAGCTCAATTTTTAAGTATTATCGCAATAGGAATTATACCTTTATTCACTTACACTGTTTTACGTGGATTTATTGATGCATTAGGAAAAACTCGAACAACGATGATTATTACATTATTATCATTACCAATTAATGTAATATTAAATTACCTATTAATTTTTGGTAACTTCGGTTTCCCAAAGCTCGGTGGTGTCGGAGCAGCAATTGCTTCCACTGCAACATATTGGTGCATTTTAATTATTACAGTCATTATTATTCAGACGAAAGAGCCTTTTGCCTCTTTCAACATTTTCAAACAATTATACCGACCTTCTCTTTCGAGTTGGATAGCATTCTTAAAACTTGGCGTCCCTATCGGATTTGCTATCTTTTTTGAAACGAGTATTTTCGCTGCGGTAACGCTCATGATGAGTAATTTTAGTACGACAACTATTGCAGCTCACCAAACAGCTATGAACTTTGCTTCCTTGTTATATATGACTCCGCTAAGTTTAGCAATGGCAATGACTATTGCGGTTGGATTCGAAGTTGGAGCAAAACGTTACGATAATGCAAAACAATACGGACTGATTGGAATTGGATTAGCCCTTGCCTTTGCTTTATTATATTCGATTCTTCTCTACTTCTTTGATGATCAAATTGCTTCTATTTATACGACAGATGCAAAAGTTCATCATTTAGCAAAAGAATTTCTTATCTTTGCAATTTTATTTCAAATTTCAGATGCAATTGCAACCCCTGTACAAGGAGCTTTGCGTGGTTATAAAGATGTAAATGTTGCTCTAATTATGACTTTAATTGCTTATTGGATAATAGGTCTACCACTAGGTTACATATTAGCGACGTATACAGAATGGGCCGCGAAAGGCTATTGGATCGGTCTTATTATCGGTCTAGCATTTGGCGCTGCCTTCCTACTTATCCGTCTCTTTCAAGTACAACGAAAATATACAACACAAAACAGCCGCTAATAATAAAGCGGCTGTTTTCTTTATGCATATTTTTTCTTGTAACGTATAATATAATGAAAAAGAAAGGTGGGTACATATGGACGACAAAGAAAAAAAGCAATCATTCGATGAAGAATTTGCCCCTGAAATTTCACCTGGATATCGGCAAGATGTACATAAGCCACCTAAATATAAAAACACTTCGTTTTTAATGGGCATTACCATTTTCGCTGCTGTATTACTCATACTTATCATTTTCGTTTATTTTTGATGAAAGGTGGCCTATTATATGAAGAAACAAGATTCCAATCGTTCAAAAAGAACTGTTAAAACACAAAAAGGATATGCAGGAGATTCTGTTCATACTCTTAAACAAGTCGAGCAAGGGAATTTATATATTGCTCAAAAAGAACTTGGTCAACAAAATGAAAATCTTTAAAGGCCCTTTATTCCTTAAGGGTCTTTTTATTCCGCATTAAGTAATACACCCTCAAATGTTCTATTGAGCAATGAATTTCCTTTATTGTACGCGCTGCTTTTGTTCTAGCACCATAAATATATTATTAACCTTTACAATTTTCACTTCATAATTCAATTTCATTTCGCTTCTCTTACTCTTACCATTTTCAGTACCCGCAACGTACGCTACAGCTTGATAAAGAAAACTCTCATTGGTCTCTTCACGTATCTCCTCGTTTGTAAATTTATACTCTAAATCTTGAAAACGATTTGGATAATAATTTCCCATTAATTGTTCATACCCTCTATTTAAAAATAGTTCTTCACCTTTTCGTTTCACATCTTCTTTATTAGTAGACCCAAACACTGATAGTTGCTCGGTCACAAAATGCTCTCCTACCTTTTTCATTTCATTATGAGTTAAGTTTTCTATACTTTTGTTCTTTAACTCCTTATTTAACTCGTACTGATCAATCGGTTTAAAGGTAGCAAAAACCTCCTCTTTATATGACCAAAACAATACAAAAGCGATACATAGAGAAATGATTAACAGTCTTTTTTTCGTAATACTCCCGCCCTTCTTCATAATAATAGATATATTTTAACATATAGAAAGAAAATTCTGATATCATAAAATAGAATAACTTAACTCAGAAACGAGGAACAATTATGGACTCTTACAAACATTATATAAAAGAAGCTTTGCCTAATCTTTCTATACATTCATATAAACAAAATGAAGAAGGATGGGATAATGTAGCAGTTATAGTAAATGATGAGCTACTGTTTCGTTTCCCGCGAAAACAGGAATATGCGATGCGAATTCCGTTAGAAAAAGAACTATGCGCAATTCTCACTCAATCACTACAAGAAATCGAAGTTCCACAATATCACCTAATTTATAAAAATGAATCTGATGAGGTTCCTCTTTGTAGTTACTATACTCTCATTCATGGTGAACCATTAAAAACAGAAACAGTTGCCACGCTGGAGGATCCAAAGCTGAAAGCAATTATTACACAATTAGCTACTTTCCTTGCTGCTCTACATAGTATTCCTCTAAAAAGTGTTACAGCGTTAGGATTCCCTATTGAAAAAACACTTACCTACTGGAAAGAGCTACAAACTAAATTAAATCAGTATGTTACTAACAATCTTACTTCGTTCCAGAAATCAGCCTTAAATCGTTTATTCGAGAATTTCTTTGCCTGTCTAGCTACATCTAAATTTCAAAATACAATCATTCACGCTGATTTTACACATCATCACATTTTATTTAACAAGCAGAACAAACGCATTTCAGGTGTTATCGATTTTGGTGATGCGCAAATTGGCGATCCTGCTTTTGATTTTGCAGGACTATATTATGATTTCGGAGATGAGTTTACTACATCTGTATATGAACAGTACAGTACACTTATTTCTCATCATGATCCATTACTCATTCATCGTATTACTACCTTTTATCAATACAGTCCTTTACTACATAATATTATTTATAACTTTGAGTCAGAGAATGAACTCGAATTCATTACAGGCACAGAACAGCTAAAAACGATATTACAGGGATGAGATTACATTCTCTCCCTATATACTCTCTCCTCATACATCATTAACTTTTTATCCATTTCAACAATAACTTTATACAATTGAAACGCCTGTAAAATTTGCAGTTGAATTTCAAAAGGAGCATTTTGTTCTTTTAACCATTGAAATACTTTTGTTTCATCTTTCATTGATTATTCCTCCCTTTATTCTGCTATTTGTGGGTAGCCCGATTAATGAGGGCTGATAATCAGTGGGTGATTGACAAAACCCCCACTGATTAAAGTTTCACTTTATTAAAATCTGCTACAAATATACCGTAAATGATGAAAAGCTTTTCATGTCAATAACAAAAAAGGATGCAAAGTTGCATCCTTTAATGAACTATATTTTTCTTCTGTTTCGCTTCTGTCTTTACTTCTTCCCCTTGGCATTCACTACGAAACGCACAACTTATACACTCAGAACGAAAATGACGCTCTGTATAATGCTCAGGTTGCTCTAACATTTCTTTCATTCTAGATAAATCAGCCATTCCAGTTATAATATCTTCCTGTTTCGGAATGTACTCATACTTAGTTCCTTCTATTAAATTAACAACTTCAATTTTTCCTGGAAGAACTCCGAAAGCTTTATAACTGAATACTGTCATTAGCTTCTGACAAAGAGCAAGCATTTCCTCATCTGCATCGACAACATACTTTTTAATTACAAACGACTCAGCACTCCACTCACCAACTTCAAATGTCAATGACATGTGGACACCTAACTCTTCCATATATGTTTGAAACTTCTCGTATAAAAACAATGGTGGTGTCTGACTATCATCCTTTTCAACGAACTGTAATAAGTGATCCGTTAGCTTCGCTAATACAATATAGTACTCCGTCTTCGAAGCAAACATATCAATCCTTACTTTTTTCCAATACTTTTCTATTAATATTAAAAGTACAATTTTCGTTTGTTGACCCGCAGGTAGCGTGTAATACTCGTTAATAATTTGATTGACAATCATTTGTGCTATTTGTTGCCATTCAAATGAAGAAGGTTCTCTTCTTTTTATGTGACGAAAATAAAATTTATGCGGACAACGCATAAAATCATACAAATGATAATCTGTCATCGTTTTGATTGAGATTTTCTCATGCACTTGCTCTTCATCTCCCTTCTGCCATTAAGAAAGGTGTTTTACAAATTCAGCTCCAAACTGTAAACATTTTTCTACATCTTCATCTTCTGGCGTTAATTCTACTTTTAGTCCTTCTAACACAACTGCTGCCCCGCGCTCTTGTAGCTTTTCTATTAAAATGTCAACTGCCACTCCGTATTTCGGATAAGCCGAATCACATGATCCGAATACTGCCGCTTTTTTCCCAGTTAAATCAATAGAATCCATTGCATCATAAAAATCTAAGAAATCATCAGGAAGATCGCCATCTCCCCAAGTGTATGCACCTAAAATAATTCCATCATACTGTTCTAATATAGAAGCTTCTGGTGAATCCATAATATCAATAACTTCAATTTCATTTTCTGTTTCACGAATTACGCCGGCAATATGGTCAGCCATTTCCTCTGTATTTCCACTCATACTTGCAAAAATCATTACTAACTTACTCAACTGAACCTCTCCCTTTACTTTGTATCTCTTTTTCTGTTTGAATGCTCTTCTTCTCATCTACATATTCAGACCGAATTACATTTCTTTGCCATTTCATATGCTGATCAACATCTTTATTTTTATCTTTTAATCCCCTCCGCAGAAGGTGAAAATTCTTTCTCATTAACATGTCGCATCCATTCTATTGATAATAATTATCAATTCCAACTATATTTAGATTAATTGACATTGATTATCAATGTCAATAACTATTTTTAAAAAAATGATTAAAATGTACAAGCTTGTCCGTTAGCTATTCATATACTATGAATGAGCATAGTTCTTTCTCAGCCCTCTCTGACGGAAAGAAATAAAAGCAACTGCAATAGAGTGCAGTTGCCTTTTTTTGTTTTTCTATGATTTTAGTAATCTTATAGTCGTCTCTAAAAATAGCTCCACTCCACAAATTAATGCTGATTCATCCAAGTCAAATTTCGGATGATGATGTGGATAACAAGTATATATATTTTCATTACCTGTTCCTAATTTAATGAAACAACCAGGTGCTTTTCTTAAATATGCTGAAAAATCTTCTCCACCCATAGAAGGTTCAAGCTTCACAACACGCTCATTCCCAAACAAATGTAGTGCACTTTCTTCTACTATTTTCGTAATATATTCATCATTAATAACCGGATCATATCCATATCGATACGTATATGTATACGATCCTCCATGTGCTTCTGTAATTCCTTTCACAATTTTCTCGATTTTCCCTTCTGCTTCCACCCTCAATGCTTGATTAAATGAACGAACAGTTCCCATTAAAGTTGCTGTACTAGGAATAATATTGTCAGCCGTTCCCCCATGAAATTGTGTAACTGAAACAACCCTTTGCATAAAAGCACTTGTATTTCTTGATACGATATGTTGTAGATTTGTAATAATCTGTGCTCCGATAGCAATAGGATCTATCGTTTCTTCTGGTCGCGCCGCATGTCCTCCTTTGCCTTGAATCTCAACTGTAAATACGTCTGGAGCTGCCATCATCGGTCCATATGCAATTCCTATCTTTCCACTCTCAAGTCCTGACATAACATGTAAACCTATTACATAATCAACACCGTCCATTACACCTGCCTCAACCATTTCTTGTCCCCCGCCTGGATACACCTCTTCTGCGTGCTGAAAGAATAGACGAATCTCACCTGCAAAATCTTCCTTTATATTTGATAACACCTCTGCTGTGCTTAATAAAATAGCTGCGTGAGCATCGTGCCCACATGCATGCATCATTCCTTTATTCACAGATGTATAAGATTTACTTGTCTCCTCTTGAATTGGCAAAGCGTCTATATCAGCTCGAATCGCAATTACTTTCCCTTGCTTCACACCTCTTTTAATTGCTAGTACACTATATTTCGTCGGTCTCGTTACTTCAAAAGAAGAAAATGAGCATAATGTATCATATATAAATTGCGAAGTTTCTTTTTCATGAAATGATAATTCCGGATACTTATGGAAATGCCTTCTCCATTTCACGATATTTTCTTCCGAAATTAGATTCTTCCACACTCTATTCATGATAATTTCCTCCTTTTCAAAAGAACTAGAAATTTAAAAGTTTACTCCGTCTTAAATGATTAATAAAAACAAACACTGTATTTTTACGTATTCTTATAGTCCACTTTTATGTATTCACACAATCCACTTTCTATTTACATGTCAAACCCATTACAAATTCATGCTGAATGTAATATAATTGCTAAGTTAGGGATTTTCTTTTTTAGTATTTAGTGCTAATATCAGAAAAGAGCCTTTTGACTTATTTTTACCTAAAATGTGGGATTTTGTTTTTTTCACAATAATGTAGGACATGATACCTACAAAGAGCTATTATTTCATTAAGAGAGGGAAAGACATGGAAAGATTAAAAGAGATATGGTCTCGACCACTCACACAATGGGTTGCAAAGACGGTTTATTATCTTGCAATTTTATTTGCATTGCTTTGGTTGTATGGATTCCATGATACAAACACAAGTACATTTATTTACAATGAATTCTAGGGTGGGAACGTTATGAAGTTATTAGAACAAATTGAAAAGTGGGCTGCAGAAACGCCTGATCAAACCGCTTTTGTTTGGCGAGATGCGAAAATTACGTACAAACAATTAAAGGAAGATTCTGATGCGTTAGCACATTGGATTTCTTCTGAGTATCCAGACGATCGTTCACCAATTATGGTGTATGGCCATATGCAACCTGAAATGATTATTAACTTTTTAGGATGTGTAAAAGCTGGACATGCTTACATTCCTGTAGATTTATCTATCCCAGCTGATCGTGTACAACGTATTGCTGAAAATTCTGGTGCGAAATTACTTTTATCGGCAACAGCAGTAACTGTAACTGATTTACCAGTTCGCATCGTAAGTGAAGACAACTTAAAAGATATTTTCTTTACTCATAAAGGGAACACTCCAAATCCTGAACATGCGGTAAAAGGTGATGAGAATTTCTACATTATTTACACATCAGGAAGCACAGGTAATCCGAAGGGGGTTCAGATTACTTATAACTGCCTTGTTAGCTTTACAAAATGGGCTGTAGAAGATTTCAACTTACAAACAGGGCAAGTATTCTTAAACCAAGCACCTTTCTCATTCGATTTATCTGTAATGGATATTTACCCATCATTAGTAACAGGTGGTACACTTTGGGCAATCGATAAAGATATGATTGCGCGTCCAAAAGACTTGTTTGCTTCTTTAGAGCAATCGGATATTCAAGTATGGACTTCCACACCTTCTTTCGCTGAAATGTGTTTAATGGAAGCATCTTTCTCTGAGAGTATGCTACCGAACATGAAAACATTCTTATTCTGCGGCGAAGTGTTACCAAATGAAGTGGCTAGAAAATTAATTGAACGTTTCCCTAAAGTAACAATTATGAATACGTATGGTCCAACAGAAGCTACTGTCGCTGTAACAGGTATTCACGTTACAGAAGAAGTGCTTGATCAATACAAATCACTTCCAGTTGGCTATTGTAAATCAGACTGTCGCCTTCTTATTATGAAAGAAGATGGCACGATCGCACCTGATGGTGAAAAAGGTGAAATCGTAATTGTCGGTCCAAGCGTAAGCGTTGGATATTTAGGAAGCCCTGAATTAACAGAAAAAGCATTTACTATGATTGACGGTGAGCGCGCCTATAAAACAGGCGATGCTGGCTATGTTGAAAATGGTCTTCTATTCTATAATGGTCGTCTTGATTTCCAAATTAAGCTGCATGGTTATCGAATGGAATTAGAAGAAATTGAGCATCACCTTCGTGCGTGTTCTTACGTAGAAGGAGCAGTTATCGTTCCAATTAAAAAAGGTGAGAAATACGATTATTTATTAGCGGTTGTTGTTCCTGGAGAACATTCATTTGAAAAAGAATTCAAATTAACATCTGCAATCAAAAAAGAACTCAATGAGCGATTACCAAACTACATGATTCCACGTAAATTCATGTATCAATCTTCTATTCCAATGACACCAAATGGAAAGGTAGATCGCAAAAAATTATTGAGTGAGGTTACAGCATGACCGCATATGGATCATTTTATTTTTTCGCTATAGTGGGCATTTTATTAATACCTACTATCATAGCTGGATTAAAAGGTAAAATGTTGCGCAAATATAATGCCGTTTTAACATTAGTCATGATTGCTATTATCTTCTCAGATAAACCAAAGCAAGCAATGATGCTAGCTGCATTTATTATTTGGCAATATGTCCTTATTAAAGGCTACTTAATTTTAAGAAAACAAAATAATAGTACATTCACATTTTGCATAGCTGTTATTTTATCGATTTTGCCTCTTATTTTGGCAAAAATCGCGCCGTTTGCATCGTTTTTACCTGAGTTAAAACTTGTTGTTTTCCTAGGTATATCTTACGTAACATTCAGAGCAGTTCAAATGGTATTTGAAGTTCGTGATGGTTTAATTAAAGAGCTTTCTTTCTTTAACTTCTGGGAATTCGTTTTATTCTTCCCTGCGATTTCAACAGGACCTATCGATCGTTACCGAAGATTCCAAAAAGATATTCAAAAGCCACCTAGCGCTGAAGAATATCAAAATTTACTATATACAGGACTAAATCGTATTTTCCAAGGTTTCTTGTATAAATTTATTATTGCTTACTTAATAAAGCAATATTGTATGGATCCAGCATTCGCTCAACACGATACAATATTTTCAAATATGATTTACATGTATAGCTATAGCTTATATCTATTCTTTGATTTTGCTGGTTATAGCTCTTTTGTAATTGGTGTAAGTTATATGATGGGAATTAAAACGCCAGAAAACTTCAATAAGCCATTCCTTAGTCGTAATATTAAAGACTTCTGGAACCGCTGGCACATGAGTTTATCATTCTGGTTCCGTGATTTTATTTACATGCGTTTCGTCTTTTTTGCAACGAAGAAAAAGTTAATTAAGAACCGTTACACTATTTCGTATATCGGGGCATTTTTAAACTTCTTCATTATGGGAATTTGGCACATCCAAGGAAGCGCTGTTGCGCAGTATGTTATTTATGGTCTATACCATGCCGCACTGTTTATTTTATTCGATATTTTTGAACGAAAAAACAAGAAGCATAAGTTTTGGCCAAACAATAAATTTACACACATCCTTGCGATTGTAATTACGTTCCACGTTGTATGTTTCGGTTTCCTAATCTTCTCTGGACACCTTAACAGATACTTTTAATGCACCCTTCTTATTCCATTAAGAAGTTGCACATATAATATATTTCGGATATAAAGGAGATTTTAAAAATGGCAGAATTCAAAGAGCAAGTATTAGATATTTTAGAAGAAGTATGTGAAAACGATATTGTGAAAGAAAACTTAGATGTTCAATTATTTGAAGAAGGTATCCTTGATTCTTTCGCTGTAGTATCTTTATTAGTTGAATTCCAAGAGCGTTTAGATATTGAAGTTTCTATTTCTGATTTTGACCGTGACGAGTGGGCTACACCAAACATGGTTATTAAAAAGTTGGAAGAAATCCGATGAACAAAGCAAAATTTGGTCCGATGCTTTTAGCATTGGCCCTTTTTGCTGTATTCTTACTTATTCCAACGCGCTTCCTACTTCCACTTTTAAGTGATGAAAAAGTAGAACAAGCTGCTACTTCTTTAAAAGAAGAAAAAATTCAAAGTATGATTTTACAGCAAAAGATGTTAGCAGATCCAAAATATCTTCCGATGTACGGTTCATCGGAATTCGCACGTATGGATGCTTTCCATCCATCTAATTATTTTAAAGTAAAGCCTGAAGGATTTACGCCATTCCTTCTTGGACGCGGCGGAACACAAGACCTTGTACATGTATTAAACTTCGCATCTACAATGGATCAATTGAAAGATAAGAAAATGGTATTCGTTCTTTCTCCGCAATGGTTTGTACCACAAGGTATTGACGAAACGCACTTTGCACCTAACTTTTCAAAACAACAAGGTTACCACTTCATTTTCAACAATGATTTAAAACCTGAAATGAAAAAACAAATTGCAAAGCGTTTATTAAACTTTGAGATTGTAAAAAAAGAAACTTTATTAAAAATTTCGCTTGAAGGTATCGCTTATGATGATACGAAGTATAAAGTAAAAGCACTTGCTGCTAAACCTTTCGCTTATATTTATCGTAACATTTTAGATCGTAAAGATTTATTTACAGCTATGTTTAATATTAAACCGCACAAAGAGAAGCTCGATCCTTCATTAAAACAAATGAACTGGGAAGAGGCTCGTAAACATGCGGATCAAACAGGTGCAGCAGAATCTGGATCTAATGAATATGGTATCGAAGATGGTTACTTCAATAGCAAAATTAAGAAAAAATTAAAGCAACGTGAAGGTTACTTAAAAAATGATGCTTATGACCAATCGCCAGAATATGAAGATTTACAAATTGTACTTGATTTATTAAAACAATCTGGTGCAAAACCACTCTTCATTTCTGTTCCTGTCAAAGGTCCTTGGTACGACTACGCTGGCTTCCCGAAAGAACGCCGCGAAGCATACTATAAGAAAGTTCATGAGCAAATTGAAAAAGCTGGTTATCCAATTGCCGACTTCTCAAATCATGAATACGATAAATACTTCTTAAAAGATCATATGCACTTAGGTTGGAAAGGCTGGGTTTACATCGACGAAGCCATCCAACAATTTTATAAAGCAAACTAACGAAAAGACCGCTTGAATTACTCAAGTGGTCTTTTTGTATATATTTTGTAATTGCTCGATTGCATTCGCCGCTTCTTTCATAACTCGCTCCACTACATGCTGAGCTGATTCGATTCGTGCCAATGATGCTGCCTGTCCTGCCCAAAGTGACATATATTCTTCCTTATTTTGCTTCGCTGCCTCTTGGCGTATTTTAGAAGTTAATACGTTTTGCACTGGATATACCGGAAGCCCTTCTTCTTTTCCTTCATGTCTTTCTATAAATTCATTCCGAATACCGCGTGCATATTTCCCGGAAAACGCACGAGTTACAGTTGTGCTCGTATCTGTACTATGTAAAACCGCTTCTTTATACACATCGTGCGTAATACTCTCTTCACTTGTTAAAAAGGCTGATCCCATTTGAACACCTTCTGCTCCTAGTGCCAATGCCGCAACAAGCCCTTGTCCGTTCATTACACCACCTGCTGCGACAATTGGGATATGCGGAATAACCCCTACTAACTGAGGTATTAACGCAAAAGTACCAATCATAGCATCTCGTTCTTTCCCAATAAACGTTCCTCTATGCCCTCCTGCTTCGCTACCTTGCCCAATAATAATATCTACTCCTAGTTCAGCAAGTACTTTCGCTTCCTTCACATGGGTAGCTGTTCCGATAACTTTTATTCCACTTCTTTTTAAATCATTTATTTCTTCTTTTTCTAACGTTTGAAATGCAAAGCTAACGACCGGTACTTTTTCATCTAATAGCACTTGTAATTGTTCCTTATAGCTTTTTGGAAGCTTTAACGTTCCTTCTACTTCTATACCTAATTCTCTATTCACTCCGCTTAGTAATACTTTCGCCTCATTTACCTTCTCTTCTTCTATTTCTATCTCTTTCGTTACAAGTAAATTAACACCGAAAGGCTTATCTGTTAGTTCTCTTATTCTATAAATCGCTTCACGAATTTGTTCTGGGCTCATATAGCCGGCTCCAAGCGTCCCTAATCCTCCACTATTACTTACTGCTGCAACAAGTTCTGGCGTCGTAATCGCGCCTGCCATACCGGCTTGAACAACGGGATACTCAATTTTTAATATGTCTGTTACTCGACTTGTAAACATCATTTCCCCTCCTATTTCCTTTATATCTTCTTTATTTGATAAGCTTTCCCCTGCTTTTGCAAGGGTTGAACTTCATATGAAGCGAATATATTGAAAGAGAAGGAGGCTGAGCTTAATGATTTATCCAAATGCATTAAAACAAGGTGATACAGTAATGATTATTGCACCATCTGGTCCACCTACAATCGAAAGTGTATTAAAAGGTGTGAATGTATTACAAGAGATGGGGTTATCCGTAATAATCGGGAAGAGTGTTTACGAGAAATATGGATTTTTAGCCGGAAGTGATCAAGTTCGGCTTGACGATATACATGAAGCATTTACAAATAATGAAGTGAAGGCAATTTTTTGTGCACGAGGTGGTTATGGAAGTGCTCGTCTTCTTCCTCACATTCAATATGAAGTTATTAGGCAAAATCCAAAAATCTTTTGGGGATATAGCGATATTACAGCTTTACATACTGCTGTTTCACGTTATGCAAAGCTTATAACATTTCATGGTCCGATGATTGAAGAACTAGGAAAAGGTATTGATTCCCTATCTTTATCCTCTTTTAATCAGCTATTCCATCCGTATTCAACCATTTTATCTGCATCAGAATGTATCGTACCTAGCTCTCACAGTACAGTTACAAGTACGTTAGTTGGAGGAAATTTAGCTGTGTTAACAAGTATAATTGGCTCGCCCTACGAGATAATTACGAACAATACACTTTTATTACTTGAAGACATTGGTGAAGAACCGTACCGCATTGACCGTATGTTAAATCAGCTACTTTTATCTGGAAAGTTTAATGAATGCAGGGGCGTTATTTTCACAAGTTGTCACGACTGCACTCCTTCAAAGCCCTCTCAATCATTGCAAACAATATTATATGAATATTTCGCGCCATATCATATACCTGTCCTATTCGATTTACCAATTGGACATATAAGTCCAAACATCGGTATTCCACTTGGAGCTACAGCGACAATAAACACGAATAATAAAACAGTCTCTATTTCTTCTGGTATAGCCACTTCATATTCAAATTAAAAAGTAAAAGGAAAAGCGATTACGCTTTTCCTTTTACTTATAATAATTAAAAATTCGTCCAGATGCGATATCTGCAATTTCTTCTGGAATAAATGTTTTACTTATATCAGTGCCAACATTTAATACAGCTGTAGCATCTTTCTCAATGCTACCAAATAACTCTTTCCCACGTATCGTAATAAGGGGCGTTCCTTCTGGCAACACATCTTTTACAAATTCCATTTGTGTAAAGAACGGAACGATCCATCTACCTTCTCCTTGGAAATGACGCAAACGAAGTATTCCTTCTGTTGCCCCGTCCTCTGCTTCTAGTGAACCAGCAACATAAAACTCAGTAGATAAGAGCAATTCATAAAATTCCTTTTGCTTCTGTTTATCATCCCCTGCTACAACAAGTACCTCTTCTAATTTCTTTACTGAAATTTGCTCCATATGATGCCACCCCTATTTTCAAAATGATTGTACTTAGATTATACGAAATATTCTTATTTTTTTCTACATAATTCGCAATTATTTTCTTAAAATAATTTTAACACTTCTTTTGTCGTCACAATCGTAGCAAACTCTTCATGTAAATTTACAAGTGTCATATTGTGAATATCCTCTGCACTATACTCCTTACCATCTAAACCTTTACGGTTAAAAGTAGCCGTTGCATCACTCACTAAATATGTTGTAAATCCTAAATTCCCTGCCATTCGTGTCGTAGTTTCCACGCAATGATTTGTCGTTAATCCTACAACCACTACTGCATTACATTTGTTCTTTCTTAATTGCTCTTCTAAATTTGTCCCAATGAACGCGCTGTTAACGAATTTCTGAATAACCACTTCATCAAGTAGTGGTTGCACTTCTTCTTTAAAGTTTACCGTTTCCGCTCTCTCATAAAACATTGACTGAGCATTTTCTTTATTTACATGTTGAATATGAAAAACTGGTCGTTCCCTTTTTCTCCATTCTTCTAACAAAATTCTCATGTTTTCTTCAGCAAAAATATTATTTCTCTCGCCCCAATCTGGTAATTGAAATGCCTTTTGTACATCGATTATGATAAGTGCTATTTGATTTGTCATCATTTCCCCCTTAATTTGGCTGTAATTGAAATAGAAAACCAAGTTGTTGTGACGCAGTAATAAAGCAAACATAGGCGCAAAGCTCTACAATTTCTTTTTCTGTCCAATATTGTTTTAAAGCGTGAAACATAGTATCATCTATTGCTTTTCGGTCATGAACAAATGTATGCGCAAAAGTAACAGCTACACCAATCTCCTCTGCCTTTTGCACATCATCAGGTCTTCCCTTTGCCATACAGTACGGACATTCATTCCCATACGCTAATGTTCTTCTCACTTGCTCCTTCAACTCTGCTGAAAGAGTTCCTTTATTGTACAGTGTATCTTCTAACGTACTCCACGAGTGTAATATATCCGAATTATGCCCTAATAACTTTTGAAACTTTGTATCTCCTACATTTGATAATGAAATTCTCTCCATCATTTCCCCTCCTATTTCCTTCTGTTTTATTGTAAAATAAATAACGTTCACTTTACATTTCATATGAATCTTAATTTATATTTTCCCTTTACAAAAATCATTATTTTACTGGAGGTATATTTACAAATGCAACTAGACCGTGTTGATCGAAAAATTTTAAATGAATTATATAATGATAGTCGCCTTTCTATGCGTGAATTGGCGAAACGAGTAAACTTATCTGCTCCGTCTACTGCAGAACGTGTTCGTAAACTTGAAAGTGAAGGCGTTATTCAAAAATATACAATCGATATCGACTATAAAAAAGCAGGACTAGTTTTAGATTGTATTTTAGAAATCACTTTAAAAAATGGTGATACAACACGTATGCAACAGTTTATTCAGTCTTATCCATCTGCAAGTTTTTGTTACCGAGTAACAGGAAGCTTATGCTACATTGTAAAAATTTCTGTTCCTTCACTCGTTGAACTTGAAGAATTTATCAATGATGTTTCTTCATATGCAACGACAGTTTCTCATATCGTATTATCAGAAGTATCTCTTACTCCTGATATTGAACATATCTTCCCAGAAGATTAATTTATTTTTATTCATAAATTATAAAAAAACCCCTTACAATAAGAATAAAAATAATATATTATGTATTAAAATACATAATATTCGAGAAAGGGGCTTTACATTGAAAATCTGGTTTTATGAAAAAACGGCACAATTAGATGACTTGCTTGGTATTTGGGACAATGTTCCGACCATCCCGCGAATTGGTGAAAAAGTGGAGATTTTAAAGACAGTCCGCACTGTTACAGATATTAAATATGTAAAGAACGGTAATAATTTTCGTGTAGAAATTATTACAAATTAAAAAGTAGCTCCTAAGAGCTACTTTTTAATTATCTATTATGTGCTTTCTTTATAACGATTTTATCTTCTTCTACAGCTACTGTTACATAATCATTTTCTTCTAACCGAAGCTTATTTACAGCCTCATCTGGTAACTCTATGGCCATCAATCTATCGGTTACGATCACTTGACTATACACTTCATTTTCTTGTGATGAATTCACTACTTTTTGCTCATTTATAAAACGTACTGGTGGCACGCCAACTTCTTTTACTGTACGCCATTGTTTCCAAACATACGGAATTAACCATAGTAATCCAACAACTGTAAGACCGATACCAATCCATAAATTACTTTGCGCTTGTAATTCAGTAATTGAGATTGTACCACTTTCTTCTCCACCGAAAAATTGCATACTTGTTGCAATCAAATTATTTAGAGCGTGCACAGCTATATTCGTCCATATATTTTTTGTCTTTATGTATAAAAGACACATAACGACACCAAACATGAACGCACCAATAACATCAAAATGTCCTAGGCCAAAAATAATTGAAGATATAATTACAGCTTTTTTAATTCCCCATTTATGAGCCATTCGCTGTAAGAAAAATCCCCTAAAAATAACCTCTTCCATAATAGGTGCTAACACACATGCTGAAATGAAAGTAAATATCGTCATATATACGTTACTCGTATTAATAACATTTCCGTCTTCTAGCATAGTAACTAAGAAATTCGGTAACGTATGTGCTAATATGTAAAATTGAATCTGAGATATGCCAACTGAAAAAATCATCCCCATTATCGTTGCTAATACAATTAATCCCCAAGATAAACGTCCTGGCTTATCAAAAAAACTGTTAAATACAATATTATTTTTATTTGTTTTTACGTATAGCCAAAGTAACGGAAATACAAAAAATACAGTTATTTGTGAAATAACCTCCATCGTATTCTCAGAAACATTTGCTAGACCTAATGGTATCATTATAAGGAACACCCCTATAATCATCCATCCAAAAAAGCTACGTAGCCTTATACGTGAAAATGCATAGTGCATATAGAACACCTCCAAAGATAGTAAAAGTAAATGGTCGGATAACTACATTATAATATGAATATAGTTGAAACTCTTCCTATTTTTCTCAATTACTTTCAAACAACATAGCTCTTAAAATACCATATCGCTGTTCTTCAAGTTGCAATCCAAGTGAAATTTATGTAATAAAAATCCCCGTTTTTACAAGCGGGGATTTCTTTTATTATAATACGTCACGTTTTTGGAATAATGCACTTAATGCTACAAGTAACACAACAAAGTATGCAGCTACAAGTAATAATGAAGTTGTAAACGTAAATTCTGTAAATGTTGGTTCCATTCCACCATTGATTAATTTATTACTATCGTAAGCTCTTAAATCCAAATGGTTGAATACTACAAACTTCGCTACACCTTTTGCAAACATTATTAATACCATATTAATTGCACCTTGTAAGAAGAATAGGAACATCGTAATAATTAATGGTAATACAGATTTTCTAAAGACATTTGCTAGGAAAAATGCAAGTGTTGCAAAAAAGAACGGTGAAAGTAGTTGATATAAAGTGGACTTCATAACGATTCCTAATGTTAATTCTGTTTTACTACCATCCATTACAATACCGCCAATAATCATTGCAATTAGCATACCAGCTAATACGATAAATAACATTGCTAATAACACTGTAATATATTTAGAAAATAAAACTGCAAGTCTTTTTCTTGGACGGATTAACAATTGTTTAATTGTACCTTTTTGGAACTCATCAGTAAGAGTACGGGCAGCAAGTGTAATCCCAAAAATCGTTGTAAATAAAACAATTAAGCCAATCTCTGAGTTTGCATAATCTAAATATGATCCCTTAAACTCATCACCTTTTCCCCACTTCAACATTGCTAAAGTACCTAAAATTTCGAGTGCCGCAATGACACCCATTAAAATATACATACCTTTTTTCGCATGCAACTTTAAAAATTCATTTTGAATTAATTTAAACATTACGCTTTCACTCCCCCAGTAATCGCTAAGAACTCATCCTCTAACGTTTTATTTTGAACAGTAACTCCGTATACAAGCACATCAGCATGAACAAGTTTTTTTACAAGTTGCGGAATGTTGTCTTTTGTTACAGATGCTACAATTACATTCCCTTTTGCTTTACCTTTAATGATTTCATTTGCTTTCTGAACTTCATCTACTTCAAACGCTACAACGACTGCCTCATCATGTTTCACTTTTTCATGTAAGTTGTACTCTTGTACAAACTCACCTTGTTTAATAATAACGACGCGATCACACATTAATTCAATTTCACTCAATAAGTGACTTGATACGATTACAGCAATATTCTCTTCTTTCGCTAAACGTTGTAAATAATCACGAATTTGGCGAATACCAGCTGGATCTAATCCATTTGTCGGTTCATCTAAAATTAAGATTTTCGGCTGATGCAGTAATGCCTGTGCAATTCCTAAACGTTGTTTCATACCAAGTGAATATGTTTTCACCTTTTTATGAATCGCATGCTCTAACTCAACAAGCTTTACAATCTCAGCAATGCGCTCTTTACTAATTGGTGTAATGGCCATGTTCGCAAAATGCTTTAAGTTTTGCATTCCTGTCATATAATCATATAGTTCAGGATTTTCTACAATCGCTCCAATTTGCTCTAGTGCCTTTTCACGCTCCGAGCGAATACTATGTCCACAAATTGTAATATCGCCCTCTGTCATTGAAATAAGACCTGTCATCATACGGATCGTCGTCGTCTTACCGCTACCGTTCGGTCCAAGGAATCCGTATACTTCTCCTTCACGAACCTCAAATGATAAACCACGAATAATTTCCGTTCCACCAATCTTTTTTCGAACATTCTCTAACTTTACTACTACGTTTCCCAATGCTGATTCCTCCTTTAGACTTCTAGTTTTTTATCGACTATGTGACCTGTAACTACTAGTAATATAATTGTTAATAAACAATTAAAAAATAGATTTAAAATTGTAACCTCTGTACCAGAATAAAATGATGTATTTAAAAAACCATTTTGATCTATAAATCCAATATTATTTATAGCAAACACATACTTTTCTATTTGCTGAAAAATATACGTTATTCCTCCATTAAATGCGGTAAAAATGACGAATAAAACTAAACAAGCAACTTTATTCATAGATGATTTCACATTTAATAGTTTTACAATTACTATAATGAAATAAATAGAAACTAGCATATTAAGAAAATCTAGTCCCCATAAGAAAATAGATAACATATGATGTAATATTCCATAATTATATAAACTGTGTATTGCTTGCTGAATACCTAAATTAGTTTTTCCATTGTAAATATTTAAAGAAAAATAGTATAGAAAAATGATTCCTATTCCTAGCAAAATCATAAAGAGTAGTACACAGAATAAACTATTTGCACATATATACTTTTTTGCTGAAATAGAAGTATAACGTAGCATAGAGTTTTTTAACATTTTCCGAAAAGACGATATACCTGTTAAAAGAATTGCAAATCCATTTATACCTAGTACGATAAAGAATATAATAATAATTATATCTTGCCTACCTGAAATTCTAACTCCTGAAACTCCTTTCATATTAAATAAAAGAATTAATGAAACTGTAATAAAACCAAAGTAAATAATGGCTATCTTTCTCTTATTACAATTATATAGATAAAGAAAAAGCTGACTCATTTCTCATAGGCCTCCTTAAACAGCTCATGTACTGCTTTACCCTTTTGAAATCGTAGTTCTTCCACATTTTCATGCAATATTATTTCTCCATCTTTCAAAAAGATTACTTCATCGAATATATTTTCGATTTCTCTTATTAAATGAGTCGATATAAGTAGCGTACAATCTTCACGATAAAATTTAAGTATTAACTCAAGTACATGTTCTCTAGAAACAAGATCAATCCCGCCCAATGGCTCATCCAGTACATATAGCTTCGCTTTTCGAGAAAACGTTAAAATAATCTGCAGCTTCTCAACCATACCTTTTGACAATGCTGTAATTTTTTCTTCTAACGGTATTTTAAATTCTGCAATCGTATCTACCGCTTTTTGAATATCGAAGTCTTTATAAAAATCTCGGTAGAAAAATAAAGCGTCTTTTACAGTCATCCAATCATCAAAGATTGGCTTATCGGACATAAATGAAACAATTTCTTTCGTCTGTAACCCTACCTTTTTACCGTCTATTGTAATACTACCTTCAGAAGGGTGTTGCAAGCCTGCAATCATTTTCAATAACGTCGTTTTCCCGCTCCCGTTATCTCCAACAAGCCCAACGATTTTCCCTTCCGTAATCTCTATGTTTAATTCACGGATCACTGCTTTTAATCCGTATCTCTTCCATAAGTTTTCTATTTTCAATAGCTCTGTCATTGGCTCTCCTCCCTCTTATCATGTAATGAAGAACGAAGAATTGTAAGAATTTCTTCTTCTGAAAAACCTAAATTGTCCATTCCATCTATAAAAGAATGAAGTAATTCTTTCGCCATCTCTTTTCGCAGCTCCATAATTTTCTCCCCTTCATTCGTTACATACCGTCCCATTCCTCTACGTGTGACAACAACTCCATCCCGTTCTAGCTCTTGAAATGTACGCTGAATCGTATTTGGATTCACTTGTAATTCACTCGCTAATTCACGGACAGAGGGAATTTTATCACCAGGTAATAAATGTCCTGTTACGATCTCTTTTTTTATGTATTCCATTACCTGAATGTAAATTGGTGTATTTGGAGAAAACTCTATTTTCATTTCTTCCCTCCTTTTGTATCAGTGTACTAGTTAAATAATACACCGATACAAAAAGTTTGTAAATACCCATTTAATTACAAAAAAGTTCTATCCGTTAAACGAATAGAACTTCCCAAATATAAATCGCTATACAAAAATAATAGTGTTATGTAAACAAAATTATAAAGAAAAACTGTCTTATCAATGAATAAGACAGTTTTTCTTTATAATCCTATATTAAAAGTTAAACACGAAGTCATCGTCAGCTAACTTTTCAACGTTCGTTGCTTTTACGTAACCATTTCCTTTTACAGAGAAGAAATCATGGTTTTTCGTATCTGTACGTAAACCATTTAAAACGATTGGGTTAATTTCTTCTTCTTCAAACTTCGGCTCAAGTCCTAAGTTCATAAGCCCTTTATTCGCATTGTAACGAACGAAACGATTTACATCTTCTACAAGACCGATAGAAGTGTAAATTTCTTCTGTATAGGCCATTTCAATTTCATATAGTTCCATTAATAACTCTTGTGTTTCTTTTTGCACTTCTTGTTGCTCTTCTGCAGAAAGTTCTGCGAAGATTTGTTGTGCTAAAATACCGACGAATACGCCGTGAATTGACTCATCACGAATTATCAAGTTGATAATCTCACCACTTGCTGTTAGTTTTCCTTGACCAGCTAAGTAAAGTGGATAGAAGAATCCGCTATAGAATAAGTAACTTTCTAAGAACACACTTGCTACCATTGCCATGTATAACTCTTTTTTTGTTACTTCAGGCTTTAATAAACGACGATAGTAACTAGTAATAATACCAGCTTTTTTCTCAAGTAACGGATGATTGTCTACCCAGTCAAAAATATCATCAATCTCTTCTTCTGTAGCTAATGTTGTGAAAATGTGACTATAACTTTTCGCATGTACTTCTTCCATAGCTCCCATGAAAGCTAATACACTTTTCGCTTGTAAATTTTCAAGATGAACCAGTACAAGTGGCATTCCTTCGCCACCTTGTTTCGTATCTAAAAGTGTTAAACCACCTAATACACGCTTATAAGCAATTTGCTCTTCTTTCGATAATTGCACCCAAGTATTTTTGTCAGACGAAACCGCAATTTCTTCTTCTGTCCAAAACTGAGCGATGTTTTGCTTCCAAAACATTAAACTAAAATCATCTTCTTTTTTGTTCCAGTTTACCGCACGCATTAAATCGCCCCTTCTCTAAATATGATAACTAAGCATGAGCAGGGTTCAGAAAACCCTGCTCATCATGTCTCACTTTTTATATTAAACGGTACAAGCCACACACTCTTCCACGCTTAATTTACGTGTTCTCGTATAATACAGACTCTTTAAGCCTTTTTTATGTGCATAGATGTAGTAACGTGCTAATTCACGTGTTGAAATATCACTATTAACGTAAAGAATTGTACTAATTCCTTGGTCAATATGTTCTTGAATTTCTGCGATTAAATCAATTAATTTAAACTGATTCATATCGTAAGAAGATTTATAGTACCAGAACGTATCTTTTGATAAATACGGCATTGGATAATATGTTGTCGCATTCGCATATGTTCTTGATTCGATTTGACTTACGATCGGCATTACGCTTGAAGTTGCATTTTGAACGTAACTGATTGATTGTGTTGGAGCAATGGCAAGACGATATGAGTTGTATAAACCATTCTTCTGCACTTGCTCTTTTAAACTTGTCCAATCTTCTTTTGTTGGAATATGAATTCCTTCAAATAGTTGCTGAACTTTTTCAGTTACTGGGCTGTAATCTGTCGTTTCATACTTTTCGAAGTATGTGCCATTCGCATAATCAGATTTATCGAAGTCCTTAAATGTCTCGCCTTTTTCTGTAGCGATTTCCATACTTTTCTCAATAGAGTAGTAATTTAACATCATAAAGAATGTACGAGCGAATTCTTTCGCTTCTGCACTTTCATAAGCGATTTTATTTTTTGCTAAATATCCGTGTAAGTTCATTGCTCCAAGTCCAACTGAATGAAGCTCGTCATTTGCTTTTTTCACAGTTGGTGCATTCGGAATAATCGTCATATCAGAAACAGCTGTTAAAGCTTCCATTCCCGCATGAACTGCTTCACGAATTTCTTTATTTTCCATTACGTTTACGATATTTAACGATCCTAAGTTACAGTTAATATCACGACGGATAATGTCATCTGTACCGTAATCATTTATTTCTGAAGTTTCTTGAAGCTGGAAGATTTCTGTACATAAGTTCGACATCTTCACAGTTCCAATATCCTTCAATGGATGTTGATTATTTGCATTTGATTTAAACATTAAGTATGGGTAACCAGACTCAAGCTGAATCATAGCGATTTTAATAAGCATATCACGTGCACTAATATCTAGTGGCTTCTTCTTCACTTTCGGATTGCTCATTAATTCATCGTACATTTCATCGATATCAATGTCATCTAAATGCTTTCCGTATTCTTTATACACCGTGTAAGGCGCGAAAACATGGAAAGGTTCGTTTTTCTCAGCAAGCTCAAAGAACTTACTTGGAACGATAATTCCGATTGATAGAGACTGAATACGGCTCTTCTCATCGGCATTTATTTTTTTTGTATCAAGGAATTCAATAATATCCCAATGGAAAATGTTTAAATATACTGCACCGGCACCTTTTCGTTGGCCAAGCTGATTCGCATATGAAAACGAATCTTCAAGCAATTTCATAACAGGTACTACGCCACTTGCAGCGTTGTCGATACCTTTAATTTGCTCACCGCGTGCGCGTAGCTTAGATAAGTTTAAAGCTACTCCCCCGCCGATTTTCGATAATTGCATCGCAGTATTAATGTTAAAGCCGATCGAATTTAAGCTATCGTCCATCTCTAACAAGAAACAAGACACCATTTCTCCTCTTCTGCTTCTTCCCGCATTTAAAAAGGTTGGTGTCGCTGGTTGGTAGTTTTGTTTTACAATCATGCTTGCGAATTGTCTTGCCTTCGAAACATCACCGCGTCCTAAGTATAATGAAACAATTGCTACACGATCTTCATAGCTTTCTAAGTATTGTTTTTGATCATTCGTTTTTAACGCATAATCTTTGTAGAACTTAGATGCTGCCATATAAGATTGGAACTCGAAGTTTTCACCATAAGCGATGTTATATACTTCCTCTACTTCCTCCAAGCTATACTCGTCCAGAACGTTGTAATAGTAATCATGTTCTTTCATATACTCCATTCGCTCTGCCACGCTATTAAAAGGAACGGTATTCTCTCTAGCTTCTTCCATAAAGACTTCTAATGCCTCTTTATCTTTATGAAGCTGATAAAAACCGTCCTGCATTTGCGTGATTTCATTATTCAGTTCAATGTGTCGCAATCTCCCGCACCCTTTCCTTAAAATATTCTACATCGTTATTTGTTCCAGATAACTCAAATTTTGATACAATAGGCACTTCATATTTAGTAGAAATCTTGTCAGCACTTGCACCGAACATGTCTCCCCAGTTACGATTGCCGCTTGCAGATACGCCTTTTAATTTTTCATTATTGCGCTCTAAAAAGTCTAAAACACGTTCTGGTACATTGCCAAAACCTGTTGTATACGTAATAAGAATAAAGTCTTCATCTATTACTAGATCTTCATCAATTTGAACGGCCGGCATATTTAATTTGTGAATGAAACGCTTCACGTTTCCTGTCATAGAATCATATGCAACTAACATTTCCGACCCTCCCTCTCAAATCTATATTCTCTATATGTTGTTCTTGATTTCTCTATATATTGTATTACGTTTCAAAATAAGACACAAGATATATGTATAAATTCTTTCTTTTTTTAACTTTTACTTTTCGACATGATAGCCGTTTTTTTTCAATACAATGACTATGAAACAACATTCTAAAACTCATGTCAATAAAGTGCTTTTCAAAAAAGTTGTCAACGAATTTAACCTTATTTTTAAAAAAGTTAACAATATATTTTGTCATAAAACGTTAGATGCTGAAGAAATATATTTCTCCAGCATCACGCAAAAAAGAACAGATATGAAACTATAATCTGCTCTAAAAAACGATTACATTTATCAAATTTACCTTATTAAATATATTATACATATACTTTCGTTTCTCGTTACATACTAAAAGATAACTATTATAGAAAAAGATTATTATTATGGAACTTCAATTTATTTATGAAAAGTTTATTCAGAGTGCTCAATGCGCAAAATATCTTTTACAAATATATGATGCGGATTTTCATCTTTATCAATCATTGTACATACCGGAGCCTCTTCATCAAAGTATACAATCATTCCTTCTACGTACTGATATGTATGTCGAACTTGTACAGTTACTTTAATTTCTACTGCTTCTTCATATGCTCTTTTTATTTTCTGAAGCATTTTTGCTGAACATTTTCGTTTCTCTGGATACATAACCATTCCCATAAATCGATTGCCGGCTCTATCTTTCCACATATAATCCCAATGTGGTAAAATGCCTTGTTTAAAATCGCCCATAATTCCCCTCTCCTTTATCTTTTATTTATCCCGCATTAAACGTCCGATTGGTGAAAGGCTACTAATCAGTGAGAGATGCCCTGCTGATCAAAATTCCTCTTTATGAACGTGGCGTTTCTGAATATGTATAAATCACTTGCCCGCCTCGCTGTGCGTTACCAATGAAATGCTTAAAGTCTTCTCTATTTACAACAACTTCTCTGAACGTATAAAATACATCTTTCGTAACAACATACTCCTTTATTTCACCATTTTTTAGCTGATCTAAAATTGTATTTGCTAATTCTTTATCCATGTATTTCACCTCTCTGCAATATTTTATTTTATCGTATATTCTATAGGTCAACAACTGTAAATTTATCCCGCTATTTGCAGGTAGTGCGATTGGTGTTGACTACTAATCAGTCGTGGAATGAACAAAAAATCTTACTGATTAACGTTTCACTTTATCTCGTTGTTATGTCATGATTTTATTTTCGTTATTTCGCAAACAATATCGTTTTACTATATGTCCACTAAATATCATATACTAACATAGCTACTTCTCTATATCAAACATTTCGGCATTCAATTATGCAAAGTTCCATACCACTATGCTACAATATACAAATAGAACTAGGAGGGATACTATGATTCGGAAAGCAAAAAAGACAGATGCAATGGCAATAGCTCCTTTATTGTATAATGCTCTGCATGAAATTGCTGAAAAAATCACAGGTAGCACAGATGAAGCAGAAGTATTACTAGGACTTGAGACATGGTTCTCAAAAGAAAATAACCGTCTGAGCTACGAAAACTGTTTTGTCTATGAACAAGACGAGAGTGCAGTTGGAGTTATTGTCGCTTATCACGGTAGTGAAGCAACACAGCTTGACGCACCAATTGTACATCACTTAAGAAAATTACATAAAGATGAATCAATTACGTTAGAAAAAGAAGCTGAGCTTGATGAGTATTACATTGATACACTATCAGTTTCAAGTGCACACGGCGGAAAAGGTATCGGTTCTAAATTAATTGAAGCTGCCGAAATCTATGCAACTGAAAAAGGGCATGAAAAAATCGCTTTACTTGTTAATTTAGAAAACACACGCGCCTATTCACTATACGAAAAGTTAGGTTATAAAAAAGATGAAATTGTTATGCTAGTAGGCGAACCTTATGCTCATCTCGTAAAACCATTAAACGTCAAAATTTCTGTATCTTAAAAAGAAAGCACACGATTTATATAAATCGTGTGCTTTTATGTTAAATTCGTATTTAATATATTTCCATCCATCGCCTCGTGAAACGTATATGTTGTACATCCCCATGGCTTTCTATGCAAAATAGGCGAACCAGACCATCCCATTGCCCTCAGCTCCGTTCCAATCATCGAATTAAAATAATTATGACCTACAAGAGCAATACTTCCATGTACGAGAGCATAACGATGTAATACGTAAGCTGCTTGCCTTGCCCTCTCTCTTACTTCCTTATAAGATTCAACATTTTTATGGTAACCAAGTATCCATAATGCTCGTCCAATACACATCCATACGTTAAGTTTACACTTCAACCATTTTGGCGCATAAAAGCTCGCCGGAACTGCCGCTTCCCTAAAAAGAGAATTTTGTATAAAACATAAAGAATCCATTAATTCAGCTGCTGACTGTACAGCACACTTTTGATCACTCGTTACAATCAATTTCGCTACTTCAACCGCTTCTCTTGTTTCCAATGGTATAGGTTGTTTTTCTGTTATAGTATGTAAGTCATATCCTTTTATCCATTCATGAAAGGATGTAACCGTCATTGGTTCTATAGTACAATCTAAGCGACCATGACGAATAAAAGAAATCTTCATTCTTTTCACTCTCCATTCATCACTTATGAACTCTATTATGCACTAGTTCTAAACATCATACCACGCAAGAAAATAAAGTTATATACCTTTACATCTCCCCACCACTATCATGTGTTATCGAAGCATGGATACCATCCATCCCATCAAAATATGTACTCGTATCATATTGACGAATCTTTTTTAAATGCATATAAGAAAATAAAAATAAAATTAAAGCTATAACACTCCCCACAAATTCAAACATCATTTTACCGCCTCTAATTTCTCCCACTTCAGCAGGTTATTCTACTTTTTCATTATACCTCGATATAAAGATTCTCGCATTTTTGCTATTTTTTTCAAAAAACATGGATTTTCTACATATTTTCTTACAAAAAGTGAATATTTTTCGAATTTTTACTTTGGAAACATTTACAAAGTAGGAAATATGGTTCAAAATAGGAGGAAATAAAAAAACCCAAATTTATTCTTTTTTTGGGAAAACTGTAACAAGGAGAGTTGCTTATGCAGATCGCAGAAACTGGAGATATCATCGAATTTAAAGGTGGAATGCAAGGCCGTGTTCAAAAAGTAAATCAAAACTCTGTTATTGTTGATATAACAATTATGAAGAATTTTAGAGAACTAGATATGGAACCTCTTACAGTTGTAAGTCATAAAAACTATACTGTCATTAATCAAAATGCATAATATAATAGAAAGAAAGGGCCTGTATAGTATACAGGCCCTTTCTTTCTATTAACGATTATCAATTGTTTCCGGATATAGATCGTGGTTCATCATGCGGTAATCAGCCATTTGTTCATACTTCGTCCCTGGGCGCCCGTAGTTGCAGTATGGATCAATTGAAATGCCACCACGTGGTGTGAATTTCCCCCATACCTCAATATAACGTGGATCCATTAATTTAATTAAATCGTTCATAATAACGTTCATGCAATCTTCATGGAAATCACCATGATTGCGGAAACTAAATAAATACAACTTTAAAGATTTACTCTCTACCATTTTTTGCTCTGGAATATAGCTAATATAAATTGTTGCAAAATCTGGTTGTCCTGTTTTCGGGCATAAACTTGTAAATTCAGGACAATTGAATTTTACAAAATAATCACGGTTTGGATGATTATTATCAAATACCTCTAATATTTCTGGGCTATATTCAAATAAATATTTTGTATTTTGATTCCCTAGTAATGTTACATCTTTTAAATCTTCATCTAATCTTCCTGTCATTTTAAACATCCCTTCTCGTTATACGCCGCGCTTATTTCCCCATACTAACGCATGAAGCTGAGGCAATACTTTTGCATCATTCATCTCTTTACAATTTACAGCTTTATCAATCAGCCATTCATACTTATCTAATAATTTTTTTATAAGCATCGCATCATCCACTGTTTTTGTATCATCGTTTCCTACTTGTAAGAAAAATGGTACCTTTGGATAACGTTCGTGCATCTTAACTGCATATTCAAAATCATGATCATCGAATACTACTACTTTTAAACTAATATCTTTTCCTGCTAGTTTCTGAATAATAGCATCTAACCTCTGAAAATCTGTTTTCATCGTTGAACTTGGTGGTTTTGGAGAAATTGTTATCTCATCAATTTGAAGTAACCAATCTTGCCATTTACTCCCTTGCGTTTCAATTGCCGTTCGCATTCCATTTTCTTTTAATATAGAAAGAAGAAACTCAATATTTTTCAATAATGCCGGATTTCCACCTGAAATCGTAACATGAGAAAAATTTTCTCCTCCAATTGCAACAAGCTCATCCCAAATATCTTCTGGTGTCATCTGTCTAATTTGATCTTTAGCTGATCCATCCCACGTAAAAGCAGAATCACACCAAGCACAGCTATAATCACAACCAGCTGTACGAATAAACATTGTCTTTTGCCCTACAACCATTCCTTCACCTTGAATAGTCGGACCGAATATTTCTAAGACAGGGATTTTACTCATCAAGCATCCACTCCCGTCTTACTTCCGCATAACTAGTCGGCGTCTCAAATAAACGAACAAATTCAACGCGAGCTCCTTTATATTCGTTCACTCGATTCTCTTTTGTTAGTGCTTCTGCCATCTTTTCATAAATCCAAACGACCATATTTTCAGCAGTCGTATTCATTGCAGGTAACGTTTCGTTTAAATAACGATGATCTAGATAAATTTCTATTTCATTCTTCCAAATTTCTTTTATATCTCCAAAGTCAATTGCAAGACCTATTTCATTTACATATCCACTAATTCCAAATACAACTTTATATGTGTGACCATGTAAGTTTTTACATTTCCCTTCATAACAGTGTAAATGGTGTGCTGCATCAAATGTAAATTCCTTGCTGACCATTACTCTTTTATTATGGTATTTGAGTTGTTTACGCTGAATATCCTTGTCCATTTTTTGCAAATTCTCTACGATGCGAAATCCAAAAAAGTTATCCATTAGTTGTTCGCTCCTTCGCGTTCTTGTAGGTACGTATCTAATCCTGCTTTACGAAGTTGACATGCTGGACATTCACCGCAACCATCACCAATGATTCCGTTATAACATGTTAATGTTTTTTCTCGAACAAACTCAAATGCTCCAAGTTCATCTGATAATTTCCATGTTTCAGCCTTATCAATCCACATAAGTGGCGTGTGAATGACAAACGGGTAATCCATAGATAAATTTAAAGTAACATTTAACGATTTCACAAACACGTCACGGCAGTCTGGATAACCACTGAAATCAGTTTCACATACACCCGTTACAATATGACGTGCTCCAACTTGTTTTGCTAATACAGCAGCAAATGATAAGAAGAGTAAATTTCGTCCATCTACAAATGTCGATGGCAATTCACCTTCTTCATGTGTAATCTCCATATCCGTTCTCGTTAACGCATTTGGAGCAAGTTGATTTAATAGACTCATATCTAGTACCGTATGCTTTATTCCTAGTTCTTTTGCAATTTCCGCTGCACAATCAATTTCTAGCTTATGACGTTGATTGTAATTAAACGTTACAGCTTCTACCTCTGCAAACTGCTCTATTGCCCAAAATAAACATGTCGTACTATCTTGTCCTCCACTAAAAACAACAACTGCTTTTTCTTTTTTCATTTCACTCATTCTCCTTCTCTACTATAAATAAGAAGAAAGAACGTTCTTGAACTGTCACAATAAAAAAACAAAACAATACCTAAGGATATTGTTGTTTCCATAGTTTTTTATAGAGGGAGTTCGCGAACCTCTCCCGCGCGGTGCACGGAATTTCTTCTTTCATTGACATAGCTTATTGTAACATATTGTATACTAGCGTAAAAATTTCTGATTTTTCCGCTATTTATTATTTCATTTCTTTCATTTTATAGTATGATTAATTTAATATAAGAAGAGAGGAGGCATCCCACTGAAATCTTTTATTATTTATCTCTTTTTAAATATATTATTCATCCTGATTACAATGCTCGTATATCATTTATTTTGGAATCAAAAAGGGAAACGCTCTCCTAAATTAAATTCAGCTATATTCATTGTACTCTGTTGCCTCGCTACCGTACTCTGTATTACATTTGCAGCAAAAACAAATAATGGTTTTCAATTTGATATGCGCCATATTGTATTAATTGTCGGTACATTAACGGGAGGGCCTATTGCTGGTGGTTCTATCTTAGTTGTATTAAACATATATCGCTTATTATTAGGTGGGGTAGGTGTTTTCCCATCTCTTATCGGTTCTGTTCTTCTGTTTATTGTTCTATTATTAACATATAAATTTTTCAATCGAACTTCTAATCGTATAAAAATAACACTTGCTATTATCTACAGTCTCACATACGGATTTAGTTGGATACCCTTCTTCCTTTCAAAGGTTACAAATAAGACTGATTATATACCGCATATTATTGTGTATGAATTATGTTCAATGCTTGGTACGATTCTAATTTTATATTTACTACACATATTACAAACTCAAGTTCGTCTCCAAAATGAACTTATAAATGCTGAAAAGTTTCATTTAATTGGTGAAATGGCAGCGTCTATCTCTCATGAAATTCGCAATCCATTAACTTCAACGAAAGGTTTTTTACAACTGTTACAATCAGATACATGCACTGAGCAGGAACGAAAATTATATATCGACATTGCCATTAATGGCATCGAACAAGCAAATCATGTTCTTACAGATTATTTAACCTTTGCTAAACCAAGCATTGAAAAAGAACAAATATTACAGTTAGAAGAAGAATTACTACATGCATTGTCGCTAATTACACCGCTTGCTAATTTAACAAATGTACGTACTCATTATATAAAGCAAAGCACTTCTTTTTTTATCGCTGGAGAAAAGCAAAAACTAAATCAATGTTTATTAAATATTTTAAAAAATTGCATTGAGGCTATGCCAAAAGGCGGTGATCTTTATTTCACATTAGTTCCTGATCATAAGCATATTCAGTTATATATAAAAGATACAGGAGTCGGTATGGATTCAGAACAAGTAAAACGTCTTGGTTCGCCCTTTTATTCAACGAAAGAAAAAGGTACTGGACTTGGAATGATGGTCGTATTCAGTGTTGTTCAAGCTATGAATGGAAAAATTGATATTATAAGTGAAAAAGGAATCGGTACAACCTTTTTATTAACTTTTCCACTCATACAAAAAACGTGATGAAATACTCATCACGTTTTTTCTGTTCCTTCAACTAATTCAGCAAAAGCTTTCACTTTTCCGTGCGGTTGTTGATTTTCTTTACGTGCTTTCCAGGCGCGCTCTTCTTCTCGCTTCTTCTTAGACATGTTTTTTCAACTCCTTCTTTTCTTTCTTATTTCTCCATGTAGTATTCCAAAATAAGAAAGAAAACTATGCACGTATCAAAAAAGAAGTGGTTTCCCACTTCTTCCACTTTAGCGTTGCAAAATTGCATGTTTCGCCTCTTTTAACTGCGTAAGATGTCTTTGTTCATGCAAATCAAGAAATTGAACCCATTGATACAAATTCAGATCATTAAAAACAGGATGCTTTAATCCATTTTCAAATAGATCTTTTTCATCTATAACACTATGAAGCGCGTGTAATAGTTCTTGGCGTGAATGTTCTAGCAATTGAATTCCTTGCTGTTTTTTCATTAAAGTTTCTGTTGGTTGCATTTGCTGAGGAGCTTCTCGTTTATGTGTGCGATCAAGCGTAAGCTGGAGGTCTTTAAATGGAGTCATGTTTCTTTCATTTTTTTGTAAAGCATATACAAGGGCAGACGTGACAGATTGTTCAACTAAATGCAAGTGGTGTAAAATTTGAATAATACTCCATTTATCACGGCGTGGCTTTACATTCACTTCTGTGTCATTTAACATTTCAATTTCTGATAATAGCGTGCTTCGAGTAGCCTGTAATGAGTTTACTAAACTTTCTAAACTTACATCCATATTAGATTGAAGCATACTTGTTCCCCCCTTTTGTTGGTGAAAAGAGGTGCTCCTTATTAGAAACACCCCTTTAGTATTCTGAATTTTCTTTTATTATCTCATCATTTTCCCATTATGTCGATGTTAAACATGTGAAAAAAAGCGCATGTTTTTTACAATTTTGTGTCGTCAATCGCATGTAACCATGCTTCAATTTCTGTAATAACACTTTTCACACAGCCTTCAGCAAATGGTGATGTTAAATTTGCAACCTCTACTAATTCTAAGAACGATTTACTTCCACCTTGTTGGCACAGATTCACATAATCTTCCCACGCCTCTTGTCTATTATCTCTTGCACGTTTCCAAAATTGTAGCGCACAAATTTGAGCAAGCGTGTAATCAATATAATAGAACGGTGAGCTATAAATATGCCCTTGACGTTGCCAAAAACCACCGCGCTCTAAATAATCATTCTCCTCATAATCACGATGTGGTAAATATTTCTTCTCTATGTTACGCCATGCTGTCTTACGCTCTTCAGGTGATGCTTCAGGATTTTCATATACATAATGTTGATATTCATCAACAGATACACCATAAGGTAAAAACAGAAGTGCTGAACTTAAGTGAGAGAAGTAATATTTATCTGCATCTTCTTCAAAGAATAGCTTCATCCATGGCCATGTAAAGAATTCCATACTCATAGAGTGGATTTCACACGCCTCATATGTTGGCCAATTATATTCTGGAATTTCAAATTTACGACTTTCATATACTTGGAAAGCATGACCTGCTTCATGTGTTAATACATCAATGTCACCAGATGTTCCATTGAAGTTTGAGAAAATAAATGGCGCTTTATAATTCTCAATATATGTACAATATCCGCCACCAGCTTTTCCTTTTTTCGCAACTAAATCTAATAAATCATTATCTAGCATGAAATTGAAAAATTCATCTGTTTCAGCCGATAACTCTTTATACATTGTCTTTCCATGATCAACAATCCAATCCGCATCTCCTTTTGGAGTTGGGTTACCTGTAGCAAACTCAAAGTTTTCGTCGTAATAAGCTAACTTCTCTACACCGATACGTGCTTGTTGTCGCTTTCTTAATTCCGTTGTAACGGGAACGATATAATCTAGCACTTGCTGACGGTAATTAGCCACCATCTCCGCATTATAATCTGTACGGTACATTCTTGCATATCCAAGTTCAACAAAGTTTTTGAAACCTAAAGATTTTGCGATTTTCGTTCTCACTTTAACAAGCTCATCATAAATACGATCTAGTTCTTCCTCATTTCCAGCTAAAAATCCGTAGTATGCTTCACTTGCTGCTTTACGTTCGCTTCTTTCTTTTCCTTGCATAAACGGAATCAGTTGCGATAACGTTCTTTCTTCTCCAGCAAAGTCAATTTTTGCAGATGCTAATAACTGTGTATATTGCGATGATAATTTATTTTCTAATTGTAAATCTTTCACGACTTCATCTGAATATGTTTTTAAATCACATTCTGCTAGAGCAAATAATTGTTTTCCATAATACGCCTCTAATTCTTCACGAAATGGAGAATTAATGAGTGCCTTATAATATTTTGTACCATATCCTTGTACAACTGGAGAGAATTCATCAAAGAAATCCTGCTCCTCCTTATAAAAAGTATCCGTCGTATCAACAGAATGGCGAATGTAACAAAGGTTTCCCATTGTACCAAAATCGTTGCGAATCTCATTAATTGAATGAATGACTTGTTTTTGTTCTTCTACAGTTTTTGCGTTATCAAACTTCTCTAAAGCAACAGTAAATTTCTCTTTTAACTCTTCAATATTTGGGCGTTTATATTCATAGTCTTTAAATGACATGAACGAGCCTCCTCTCCATTACATACCTTTATTATAATTCAATACGTATTCTTGAATTCCCTCTTAATTTTCAACAAATTTCGGCAGTGATTGCCCTGAGCTCATTACAAATAAAAAAGCCTTGGATTTATTTATCCAAAGCTCCTTTGGAACATATTATTTTTCATACTTCCCAATTTTTTTTAATAAATCAAGTAATTCATCTTTTTCATCTTTCGTTAACATTTCAAAAGACTGATGTATAACTTTCTCATGCCCCGGAAAAATAGAAGCAATAAAGTTCTCGCCAGACTCAGTTAATTGCGCGTAAATAACACGTCTGTCATTCGGACATGGAATTCTCTTTACTAATCCCTTTTTCTCCAGCTTATCTACAACATATGTAATGCTGCCACTAGCTATTAAAATACGCTCACCAATTTGCTGAAGTGGTTGACCGCCTTTATGATATAGCAGTTCTAATACAGCAAATTCAGTTGGATTTAACCCGTTACTTTGTATAGATTTATTTGTAGTATCCATAACAGAACGATGTACACGAGATAATGCAATAAATACTTTTAAAGATTGAGAAATATCTTCTCGTTCATTATTTGATGTCATACAACTTTCAACCCTTCACTTAAATTCTCAGCAATAAAAAGAAAATGCCAGTTCATACTTCCTGTGGATTCCGAATGAGCATTCACTCATCCATTTCCTCTCCCCTAATATATTAAGAATCATTCTTGAATAAAAACATGACAATTTTAACATAGTTTATATATAATGATAATAAAAAAAGAAGGAGTACCACATTTGAAAGTCAAATTCCAAAGCATAATTGTATATATATTGCTTGTTATCCTACCGACAATAGGGATTGGTGCTACATTTTATTCGTATCATACATATAAAATGAAACAGGAAAACAAATTATCTGCTCATACAGTTCTCTTTTTATATAGAGATTATTTGGATCATCATCTTGGTGAAGCAATTTCTGCTTTAGACATGCTTGCAAAAGTTGTAGGCACCGAGACTGGTAATATAAATGGTATTAAACAAATTGTACATGATACAGATGGAAACGATGCACGCTTTTCTGGTCTATATTACGCTACACCAGAAGGAGTCATTACAATCGCATCTGAAGATGAATCAAAGCCTATAGATGTTTCAGACCGTAAATATATTCAAGACGCGCTCCAAACTAAAAAAACCACTGTATCATCAGTCATTACTGATCGCGTTCTTGGACATAAAGCTATTATGATTGCTGCCCCCATATTTAATAAACAGAAGGAGCTCTCAGGATTATTATTAGCTAGTTTACGCTTTGATTACATTTCATCTTCTTTAAATGCCATTAAACCACAATACCATTTTGAGGTAACTGATAAACATGATGTAGTTTTTCTAACCGATGATAATAACGACACAAGTGATACGCATTCTAATATGCTTACTACCCCACTCCAAAGATTAAATTGGAAGGTCTCTGTTTCTCCATTACCTATTCATCAAAAAACCTTATACCAGTGGGTTGCAATAGAGTGTATAGCTACTTTATTTTTAATGTCTATTTTATTTTTACTTGCTCAATATATGTTGTTAAAACGTCAAACAAAAATTGAAAGGCAACAAAATGAACTACAAAAAATTGAATTAGTTGGAACTTTTGCAGCGAGTACAGCACACGAAATCCGTAATCCTCTTACTGGAATTAAAGGACTCGTCGCTCTATTAAAAGAGAAATATAAAGATGAGCAAGATCAGTTCTACTTTTCCGTAATTGAACAAGAAATAGAGCGAATCAATGAAATTGTAAGTGAATTTCTTATTCTCGGAAAGCCAACCGCCATCATCGAACAAACGTATGATGTAAGAAAAATTCTAAATGAGGTAGCATTAATTATTCAATCTGAGGCGAATTTACATAACATTGTATTCCATTTACATCTGCCAGACCATCCTGTTCATATCCGTTGTTCGAAAGACCATATGAAACAAGTGGTTTTAAACATTACAAAAAATGCAATTGAGGCCATGACTTCTAGTGATACACTAACCATTGTAGTAAAAAACAATGAAACACACGCACAATTGCAGATTATAGATACTGGAAAAGGGATTCCGCAACATATTCAAAAACACCTCTTTCATCCGTTCTTTACTAATAAAGATACTGGAACAGGTCTTGGACTTGTCATATGTAAACGAATTGTAGAGATGTATAATGGGCATATTTTTATTGACAGTACAGAAAACGAAGGAACAACAGTTCATATCGAAATTCCGTTACACATAGTATAATTATCCTTATCCTATAAGGGTAATTATACTTATTTCATAAAACCAGCCACAAGCATTCGCCAAAAATTATTTGATTTTCCTTCATACCCGATTTGGAAAATAGGTATTTTTATAATTGAAAACCATTTCGGTGTTTGTTTTTCTTTATAACATTGATATTGTAAAATAAGCTTGTCCAATTCTTGACTAACTTGAATTGTCTCCCTACTATTTAGCCCACTTGTTAATCCTAGTTGAATCATTTCTTCACGTTTCATATGAATATCACGTGAAAGCTTTTCTAATGTGTACTTCCTTTTTACAGTAAACATCCATATCCCCCTTATTATACTTCCATGCTCTTAACTTCACTTCTCCATTGACTTTTTTAACTACTTAATCATATGCAAATTTGAAGAATCAGAAATTTTAACATTTTCTCCCTGTAATTTACAAATCTTTACCCTCACTTTGAGAATTATTACAAATTATTCTATCTTTGTAAATACATTCGCAATAATAGACATTTTTTTCATCTTGTTTTTTTATAAATGCTACGTAAACCGTGGATTCTTAATTTTCCACCTACTTTTCTTCGACATTTTTTGTTTAATTTATATAAAAAAGCAAAACATAATGATGATTGATAAAGTGAAACTTTAATCAGTGTTTTTTGTTCAGCCCCCACTGATTATTAGCATTCACCAATCGGGTAGGCAGTGAATCTCCCACCTATCCAGCCCAATGTTGAGGTGGGAGTCTTACTCCCCACAAATAGCGGGATAACAATAGAAAGGAAATATTTATATGCGAAAATATACGATTGCATTATTCATCATTGTTTTGTTTTTACCGTCCTTCTTATTTCCTATTCAAGCAAATGCTCATACGAATAAAGTTGCTATTGTCATTGATGATTTCGGAAATAATATGAAGGGGACTAATCAAATGTTATCACTTCCCATTCCACTCACTGTTGCTGTTATGCCTTTTCTTCCTTCCACAAAAGAAGATGCAATAGCTGCCCATAAGAAAGGCCATGAAGTTATTATACATATGCCAATGGAACCTATAAAAGGTAAAAAAGAATGGCTTGGGCCGAAAGCAATTACAACTGATTTAAGCGATGAAGAAATAAACAACCGACTTGAACAAGCGATTCAAGAAGTACCGCATGCAATTGGAATGAACAATCATATGGGGTCAAAAGTAACAGCGGATGAAAGAATTGTTCGCCTTATACTTGCTGCTTGTAAAAAACACGGTTTATTTTACTTAGATAGTAAAACGAATCCTAATAGTGTCGTCCCAAAAATCGGAAAAGAATTAGGAGTTCCTATTATTGAAAACCAACTATTTTTTGATGATGTGTATACAGCAGGACATATTTCAAAACAAGCCCAATTACTCATCAAAAAAATTCAAGAAAAACCTATTATGGTAGCTATCGGGCATGTGGGCCCTCCAGGTGAAATTACATCACGCGTTATTGAAACTTCTATCCCTAAAATTCGTGAGCATGCAGACTTTATTTTCTTATCTGATCTAGCATTATCCCCGCCCCCTGTTTCAAAATAAAGTTCATTACTCACATAAAGTGAAACTTTAATCAGCCCTCACCAATTGGACTTTTATGGGCAATCCGTCCCCCCACTTAACTTCTTTACTTGCGCTGAATTTTGAGGCTCGGATTTTACTGCCCACAAATGGCGGGACAAAAAAGTACCTATCTATATATAACAGATAGGTACTTTTTTTAACTTAAATATAATCTACATGACTCACTCTGAATCCTTTTTTCTCTATTTTTCCGATTAATTGCTTTAATCTTGTTTCATCTAACTCATCTGATATATTTACAATAACGCGGCGGATATATTGATCACCGTTATCTAACGTAAATAGGCCACCGATATTATATGCTTTTAACAATGTCCCAAGCTCTTTAATCGTTCCCTTACAATCTTGTGTTGCAATTGTTAATATATAACCACCTGTTCGCATACCAAATGAATCTTCAATAACATCAAATATATTCGAATGCGTTAACATACCGACAAATTCATTATAATCATTTAGCACGGCTAAAAACGGAAGCCGACGAATTACATAAAAAGCTCTGAAGAATGAATCCTTTTCAAAAATAAATGCATTGGAATCATCAAGCATATCCCCTGCACTTACATGCTCTAATCCGCTATTGCATTTTTTTTCTAATAAATCTACTTTATAAATAATCCCCGTGAATTTCTTCTCATCTTCTGCTAATACCGGGATGGCTCGAAATCCCGTTTCGTTCATCATTTGCAGTGCCTCTTCACCAGAATCATTTATCTTGCAAAATGTTACTTGCTGCTTTGGCAGAAAATGATATTTAACTCGCAAAATATGTTCCTCCTTACATGTCAACATGTAATCTATATATAATAAGGAGACCTATATTTTATGAGTGAAATTATTTTTAAAACGCTTTCATTTGTTTATTAACTTGTAGCCATATCACATCCATTTTTATATAACAGAGCTCCTTGCACCCTTAATCATTAATAACTTTACATGATAGTTCATTAAATATTCTATACCCTCTAGCCATTTTTTCGCTTCTTCTGGCGTTTTTCCCCACACAATCATGCCGTAATTATGAACAAGAACTACTCCTCCACCTTCAATGAAATTCGGAACATTGCTTTCTAATAAATCAGCGAATTTTTTTTCATCTTCTACAATTGGAATTGTCATTTCTGTTATACCTTCTTTTCCGAAAACACGCTCCACACTGCGTTTATCGAACGTTACTTCTCCTTCTTCCCCATATAACTCTGATATTAAATGACTATCTACAGTCTGCACTTGTAAAATACATCCTGCACTACTTTTTTTATAAATATCCGCATGCATAAATGACTCTGCAGCTGGTTTTTCTTCATTTTCAAATACTGACTCGCACATGCAATTTACGACAATAAAATCTTCTTCCGAAAATAGCCCTTTATCTCTTCCCTCAACATTTACTAAAAATGTTAACGGCTCTTTTGACGTACATAGCGATAAGCTAATTTTGGTACCATAAAACCAATCACGAAGTGCCAATTCAGATTTCACATCTTTTAATTCATTCCATTTCTTCAGAAAAAATAACATTTCGTCACCCCCGGCATAATATTCATATAAGGTTCGAATCCTTTCTATGTAAAAGGAATATTTTTTGATTATTCTAAAAATTTAATTGAATTATCACATGAGAACGCTTTTTTGTCAATATAGTTTCGTGGTTCTTCTTTAAAATAGGCTATTCATATGTCTATACTCCTATCTATTTCATTTTGCACATAAAAAATACGCTATTCTTTAATTAAAGAATAGCGTATTTTCCTCATTTTTTATTCCGCATTAACGGGCAGCCCGATTGGTGAGGGCTACTAATCAGTGGGGAATGAACAAAACCCCCACTGAATAAAGTTTCACCTTATTTCTTTATTGCATTATACAAAAACTGCGCGTATTGTTCACGTGTTACGAAATTATCTCCTAAAAAATTCCCTTCCCCGTCGCCTTTTGATATTTTATTATCCACTAAAGCTTTCACATATCCTTTCGCCCAATGGCCATTTGGTACATCTTTAAAATTCTCTGCACTATTTTCATTTTCTTTTAACTGAAATACTCTTTGTAGTACTACTGACATTTCATATCGAGTTAATACTCCATCCGGACGGAACATACCATTTCCATAGCCTGTCATAATTCCAGCTTGAACCACTGCATCAATAGCCGTTTCATACATATTTCCTTTCGTATCTATAAATGCCGTTTTTTGTTCTAGATTATTTTCTAATTTTAAATACCTTTGTATTAGAAGTGCTACTTGTCCACGAGTAATGTTATCACCAAATCCAAATTCACCATTTCCATAGCCTATAAATAATTTTTCTTTCGCTAAGTAATTAATTGCTTCTTCTGACCAATGTCCCTTTGGTACATCTTTAAATTCTACCACTTCTGTTTTCTCATCTTCTTTAGATGTATTACCGTCTTTACTTTCTACTACATTTTGAATAACAGATCCTGTAAAGAAGATTCCTGTATCCGCGAATGGATCTTTCACACCAAATTCATATACTTTCTCACCTGGTGTACTCCATTTCACTACACCATTACTATACGTACCATTATCGCTCTTCAGACGGATTTTCGTAGAAATCTCACCATCTTTTTCATATATAGGTACTTTTACTTCTTTATTTACTTCTGTTTCCTCTAAAAATACTTTTTGATTTTGGACATTAATATAAGCCGTCTTACTTAGTTCTATAACTGGTCGGACATCACGGATTTCATTTGCAACAAAACTTAGAAATACTAATTTTTTTAAATTACTAACTGGTGATAAGTCTGAAATATAATTCGCTTCTAAATCAAGCTTTTGTAAGTTTACTAAACTTGATAATGGAGTAATATCCTTTAACTCATTGTTAGGTAAGTGTAATTGTTTTAACTGTGTCATCTTACTTAGAGGAGTAACATCTTTTATTTCATTTTTCCCGATCCACAATTCTTCTAATTGCTTCATTTGCTCAATGCCAGATAAATCTTTAACTTTATTACGTGTTAATACTAAGTCTGTTAAAGGTAATGAATATAACGCTTTAATATCTTCAATTTGATTACCTGCTAAAGTTAAGTATGTTACATTTTTTAAAGCGCTTAATGGAGCAACGTTCTTAATTTTATTATTTGCTAAATTCAAGTAATCTAGTTGTTCCATTTTCGCTAATGCTGTTACATCTTCTATTTGGTTGCCTGATAGATATAAACTTTTTACATTTTTCATTTCAGTTAGTGGTGCAACGTTTGTAATTTTATTATTACTTAAATCAAGAGATTCTAAATTATCCATCTTAACAAGTGGCGTTACATCTGCAAATTCATTACCACGCAAAGCTAAATGATTTAATTGCTTTAAGTTCGCAAAGAACGACGGGTCTTTTATCTTCGCATTCGCAACTGTTAAAGATTTTAAATTTGGCATATATTTTAATGCACTATAATCAAGTATCTCATTTGTATTTAAAAACAAATCCTTTACTTGTAATAAATCTTCTTTCGTAATTGGTGTATTTAAATCTTTTCTATTAAATACTTTTTTATTAACAAGCTCTCTTAATTTGTTATCTGTTATCATATTTTGATTATCAACTGGATTATCCGTTTCCGTATTTCCTGAATTAGAGTTATCATCTGGTTTCTCTGTTTCTTTGTTACCTACAGTTGGATCTTTAATTTCAAATTGAACTTGATATTTGTGATCATATCCAATAGCTGGAATAAGTATATGCATTTGCATATTGTGCTTCTTCTCAAACTCGCCAATTTCAAATTGAACTACTTTCGTTCCATTCTTCCTCTTATCTTCTGACAAAACCTTCACATCATGAAATACACCAGGCTGGTTTTTATCTTCTATTCTAAGATATTGAAAATAATCGCTATCTTGCATTGTTACAGTGACAATTTTTTTGCCAGCTGCAATCGTTACTTTAGGATCTTTTATATATTGAGAAACCATAGATGGCTCGTCTTTTTGGTCCTTATATATTTTAATTTCAGTATCATACGTGCGATCACTCGCTGCTGCTACCGATTGATTTGCTTCAACTTTTAATGCCGCTAATGCTGGAGTAGAATACGTAGCAAATGGAATTGCTAATGTTGTCGCTACTACTAGCGCCTTCATATAATTTTTTTTCAAAATAATATCCCCTATCATATACAATTTTTATAATTGATAACCCTTATCAATTACCTATAAATAAATGATAATGAATATCATTATCATTGTCAATGAGAATATTACATTAAATTTATATTTTTAAAGATAAAAAATAAAAAGCCCTTTATTCAAAGGGCTTTTTTACCTATCGTATGAAGAATTTCACTTTTTTCCTTCTCATTGATGACACCAATTTTTTGCAAAATATTCGCGTACAATACAAGTTTATTATATATTCGTTCTGACATGTTCTCCCTTCTTTCCTTCGACCAACTTTTTTTGTATTGGTAAATTATATGAAAGAGATGAGAAAATGTGTCCACTTTTTGCATAAATGCAAATCTTTTATTTTACGATTTGCAGACAATAAAACTCCCTCCTAAAAATTAGGCGGGAGTTTAGGCACTTTCACTTTATTTAACAAACTGTCCACTGAATATTATGCTTCATAAGTTCTTCTTCAAAACTATATGGCATTTTTTTATCACAAATTACATGTTGAATACGTGAAAATGCTGCTATACGATAATTCCCTTTCACGCCTACCTTCGTATGATCACATAAAATATATGTCTTCTCAGCTAATTTCATCATCGCCTCTGACAATTTCGCTTTCTCTAATTCAAAGCTGGAAACTCCAAAACTAGGTAATAACCCATCAATCGAAACGAACGCTTTATGAAAATGGAATTGCTGTATTACTTGCTGAGAAATAGACCCTGATACACGCGAATGCTTTGGAGATACTTTTCCACCTATAAATAAAACTTCACCGTGAAACATCTTTTTATTAATAGAAGAAATTAATTGTGTTGCGACTGGAAATGAACTTGTTACAATCGTTAAGTTTTTACGATGAACAAGGTATGGAACCATTTGAAGCGGTGTACTTCCATCATCAATTGCAATGACATCACCATCTTCTACAAATGTCGCTGCTTTATAACCAATTCTTTTCTTCTCTTCTATATGTAACATTTCTCTTTCTAACATTGGCGCCTCTACCCCAGCGCCTGGAAGTTGAACAGCTCCACCATACACTTTTTTCAGCTTCTTTTCACGATCTAATTCTTCTAAATATCGACGAATCGTTTCTGTTGATACAGCAAATTCTCTCGCTAATTCTGAAACCTTTACTTTTCCTTTAAATTCTACCTTTTCAAGAATGGTTCGCTTTCTTTCTTCTCCTACTACAGACATAGATTCACCTCATTTATATCTCCCTCATAAGCTTCCTTGCTTATACAAAGTTATAATTTTCTTTATAAGTAGAAACTTCTTCATGAATATGAATACCGCGCTTTGCTAGTTCATCAAAAATTAATTGTGGATTTTCAAAAGCTTCTTCAGGCGTAACAACACCCACCCTACTTACATTTCCAGTTGCAATTAACTCTGCAGCAATCCCAAATGGAATACCGACGTTTCTCGTATACGCCCTTAATTTTTCCCATCCTACAACAGAACCATCAGATAACGGATGTGTATGATATAACACATGTCTTTGCTTCTCATTATTTTTCATACCTATTACTTCTACATGAAGTGCATAACCATAAAGCTCTGTTTCTTGTCCTTCTTTCGATTGCAATAAATACTGCGAAATACAATCCATAATGCCTATTTCTTTCCCGTTTATTTCAATCTGATCATTACGCAATATGCCGTAATCATATAAAGCACGTACAAGTTGCATATTTTGCTTCGGCCAAGTTCCTCTCGTCTCTATCAGTTTGACACCTTTATTTTCTAGTGCCTTTGCTAACGTAATCGTTTCAGAATGCGGAATGATATACTGCGTTTCCTTACCATAAGGCGCTGGCAATTCTATTTCTCTCGGACGCGCAAACGGAAGTACTTGTTTAAATTCACCATCTTCATACACTGTACGCGATGGTAAATGTGGATCATATTCATATGTCGTTGTCTCTGTAATTGAAGCAGAAAAAGCAATCGGACGATACGAACCGTGACTTACGCGGACAGACTCTACAGTATCCAGTTGATTTGCTGCATGCATTGCCATCATTTGCGTTACACCTGGCGTCATGCCAAACCCAGGCAAACATGTTTTTTCATTTTGAACAAATATAGCATGCGATTCATTTTCTTCACCAAATCCATTTAAGTTCACACCGTGGCAGCCTGCTTCTGCAATACAGCGAGTCGACAATCTGTTTAGCTTTATCGTCGTACCATCCAATACAATGTCATAACCTTTCATTTTTGCAACCGTATCCTCGTGATTCGTTACATCTACTTTTACAAAATCAACACGAGGATCGTTGAGCCATTCTACTACTTTACGGCCTTCTTCCTCGTTAAAATCGGCTACAGTAATCGTCTCAAAAGATGAAAATTGAATTAAATCCAAAATAGCTTCACGACAAATTTTACCTGCTCCACCTAAACAAAATACTTTCACCCAATAACAGCTCCTTTAGCAATACTATCAACTAAGCGATTAATATCTTCTTCATGTACATCACCTATATTTCCAATCCGGAACGTATCTACTTTCGAAATTTTCCCAGGGTAAATAACAAATCCATAGCATTTTAATTCGTTATATAACTGTTGAAACTCGAACTCCCCTTTTGGATAAATGAAAGATGTAATAATAGGAGATTGATATTTCTCATCTACTAGTGGCTTAAATCCGATTTCTCCCATTCTATTCACTAGTAGTTTTTGATTGTTGTAATATCGATTGTAACGCGCTCTTACTCCACCCTCTTTTTCTAGTTCAAGTAGTGCTTGATAAAAAGCATGTACAACATGTGTAGGTGAAGTAAAACGCCATTTCCCATTTTGTTTTTCCATCGTTTCCCATTGATCATATAAATCAAGAGATAAAGAGCGTCCTTGCCCTTTACACTTCAATAATTCATCACGTTTTGCGATTACAAATCCGAATCCAGGAACCCCTTGAATACACTTATTCGCACTACTAATTAAAAAATCAATTTGTAAATCAGCAATGTCTATTTCAATCCCGCCGAAACTACTCATCGCATCAACAATTGTAACCTTTCCATACTGCTTTCCTAATTTACATACATCTACAATTGGATTTATAATGCCTGTCGTTGTTTCACAATGAACAACTGCAATATGCGTAATCTCTTTATCTTCTTCCAATAACTTTTCTACTTCTACAATATTAGTAGGTTTCCACTCTTCTGTTTGGCTGACCACTACATCAATCTGTAACATCTCTGCCATTTGTACAATGCGCTTACCGTACGCACCATTTGTACAAACGAGAAGCTTCCCATTTCCCGGAATAACAGAGCCAATTACTGCTTCAACTGAAAACGTACCGCTTCCTTGCATTAACACTGTTGTATATTTCTCTTCTTCCTTCGTCGCTAACGATACAAGTTTAGCTCTTACTTCTTGCACCATCGTATTATATTCAACATCCCACGTACACCAATCGTATAGCATAACTTCTTTTACTGATTTTGTTGTCGTTAATGGTCCTGGTGTTAATAATAAGTAGTGATTTTCATTCATGATCCCGTACCCCTTTTATGAAATAATAAGTTCTTGTTTCTCGATATGTTCCATTACGTTTTCGAGCTCCTGCATCGTTTCAATCGTAAAATGAGCCCCATTTTCAACAAACCGATTACGAACTATTTCTATTTTTTCACGAAGCTCTACCGAATCCATACTCTCCACTTCCTCTTCCGTTAAACCGAGCTCACTACTTCCAAGAATTACACCAACTGTCCACATTCCAGCATTTCTACCTTCTTTCATATCTGATACTGTGTCCCCTACTTTTATCATATGGTTCATCGGATACACACCAAGTTCCATTGCATTTTTATAGCACATCCATGGGTATGGGCGGCCTGCTGGAACATCATCTGGCGTAACAAGAAAATCAGGTTTATATCCTTGTAACGCTGCTTCCTTTGCTACAATTTCCATCATTTCTCTCGTATAGCCCGTTGTTGAACCGATTTTAATGCCTCTCTCACGTAAAGAAGCGATTACTTCTTTTACCTCATCAATCGGCGTAGCATAACTTGGTAAAATAGAAAAGAGAATTTCTTCAAACTCTTCATACATCTCATGGATGTCTGCTTCTGTTGGTAATTGACCGAAGACACGCTTCCACTCATCCGCAATACGAGGCATTTCTGTTAGTGCCCTTACATGATCTATTTTTAATAATCCCATTGGCTTACGTGCTTCTGCTGCTGTAATTTCAACGCCACGTTTTTGAAAAATCTTCATGAATACTTCTAGCGGTGCAAAACATCCGTAATCAACTGTCGTACCTGCCCAATCAAAAATAACTGCTTCTATTTTCATTCAATCCATCACCCTTCTCACTTATCTTTTTTGCCATTGTGACGTTCGGTTACGAAGTGCTTTCGTTCCCCATTCATATACAACTCTTACTACAATATTTGTAACAACAATAAGTACACTCATTGCAGCTGCTGGCGCTACATTTCCTGCATCATCCATATTTACGATTGATACGGCCGCTAGTTTAAAGTCAGCTGCGTATAAGAATACAACCGCTGACACAGTTACCATCGAATTTACGAAATAGTACATGACCATTTCTAAAATTGCTGGTAAACACATTGGTACTGTTACTCGGAAGAATGTTTTATAAAACGGAATACCCATCGACTGCGAAACAAGCTCAAACTCTCGGTCTAATTTCTTTAAGGCAGTCGTTGCCGTGACAAATGTTACAGAATAAAAATGAATGATATTTACTAGTACTAATACAGCAATTGTTCCGTATAAAGAATGAAACGGATTCGTTACTGATAGTCCAAGAATTTGAATCGTTGGTTGACTAAAGAAAAAGACATATCCTAATCCGAGTACTAAACCTGGTATCGCTAACGGCACTATAGAGAAAAAGTAACCTGTTTTTCTGAAAAATTGTAGCTGGTCTATTTTCTCAATTGCATATGCGAATACAAATGTTAAAATCGCCCCAATAACTGCTGTAACTGCTGAAACAATTACGCTATTTTTAAATGCTTCAAGTCCATCTCCTGTTAAACTTGAAAAATTAAAATGCTCAAATGTAAAACTCATATTATATGGCCATACTTTCACACTTGCAGCAATACCAACTGCAACAAATAATAGAATGATCATAAGTGTAATCACACTACAATATATGAATGAGATTACATCTCTTTTCTTATTAGCTATTATTCTGTATGGTACTGCTTTTGAAGATAAGAAATTCGCCTGCTTTCTTTGCGTAATACGATCAACTACAAATGCGAATATAGCTGGGATTAATAAAATCATTCCGACAGTTGCACCCATCGGCATATTTTGCTGTCCAATTACTTGTTTGTATACGTCAGTAGCAAGCACATTATATTGACCACCAACAATTTTTGGTGCCCCAAAATCAGTAAAACTAAGTGTAAACACAACAAACATTGCACTAATTAATCCGTACTTTACACTAGGTAAAGTAACCGTGAAAAATTGCTTTGTTTTACTCGCCCCTAACATATTAGAAGCTTCATACAAACGATAATCAGATCCTTGGAAGGCAATTAGCAATATAAGAAAGGCTTGTGGAAATGTATACATAACTTCAGCTATTACAATTCCTATTGGTCCATATAAAGGGATTTGTATACCTTCAAATAAACCAAACATTCCTTTCGTTACTAGCCCTTGATTACCAAATAAATATGTAAGTGCTATACCGTGCATCATCGTTGGTGCGAACAATGGTAATAACGCTACATACTGAAATACACGCTTTCCAAAAACATTCGTACGGGCAATTGCATATGCGTAAACGAATGCGATTGCAACTGAAATAATTGTTGTTGCGCCCGAAATCCATACTGTATTTTGTAAAGACTGAACTAAAGTTGGTGTTGTGAAATATTTACTGAAATTCGCTAAACCAACGAAAACTCCATCTTTATTATAAAAAGCCTGTGTAAATAGTTGTAATAGCGGTAATACAAGTATGATAAGGAAAGAAAAAATCATACCGATAATTACGAGCCGTTGGATCCATTCCTCTTTCCCTATACTTCTCTTAATCTTTTTTTTCGTACTTTCTACCTTATAGTTTTCTAACATCTCCATCTATACAATGACCTTCTTTCCATATGACAACATATGATTTTCTGAGAAAGAGATTTGAATCGGCTTTCCTTTTCTAATAGCCGTTGCTTCTACTTCTGATGCTAATATATCCACTACAATTTTCTCATTATAAAGGTGTGTGTTTTCTTCTAAGACTCGCACTTCCGTCCGATATACAGATCCGCGAAATTCCATACTTTCCACAACTGTTTTAATACCGTCCTTTTGTACAATTGTTACATGTTCAGGACGAATTGCATGTTCTTCGTTATTTTTCGAAAAGAAATTAATAGAACCAATAAAATCTGCCACAAACGGATTGGCTGGTCTTTGATAAATCTCCTCTGGTGTTCCAATCTGCATAATTTCCGCATGATTCATTACAACAATTTTATCAGCCATCGTTAATGCCTCTTCTTGATCATGCGTTACCATAATCGTCGTTACTCCTATTTTCTCTTGCACATCACGCATTTCCCTACGTAATTTTTCACGCACTTTTGCATCTAAAGCTGATAACGGCTCATCGAGTAACAAAATATCTGGAGACAGAGCGAGCGCACGTGCAAGTGCTACTCGCTGCTGTTGTCCACCAGACATTTGAGCAGGATATTTATCTTTTACATTCAGCAAATCTACAAGTTTTAACGCATCTAGCGCTTTCTCTTTCACTTCTGCTTTCCCATATTTTTTTGTCTTTAAGCCGTATTCAATATTTTCAAGTGCTGTTAAATTCGGAAATAAAGCATACGATTGGAAAACCATTCCGAAGTTTCTCTTTCCAGGAGGCAATGCTGTAATATCTTTTCCATTCACAGCTATACTGCCAGTCGTTGGTTCCTCTAGTCCCGCTAAAATGCGAAGCAACGTCGTTTTCCCACAGCCACTCGGGCCTAATAAACAAACAAACTCATTTTTGTTCACAGTAAAAGAAATATCTTTTAACGCTGTAAATGCATCAAACTGTTTTTGAATGTGTTGAATTGATAAATATTCGCTCATTTTTCTCTCTCCCACTCACTTACTTTTTCGGTTCTGCTTTTTGGCCAAACTCTTTTTCCCATTTTTCTAAAATTTTGTCACGATTTTCTGCTGCCCATTTAAAGTCATTCTTTTTATATAATTTTTCAGTAACATCTTTCGGGAATCCCTCTGGAAGTTTATAATCATTTTTAATTGTCGCAAATCCATTTTTCTCAAAGTATAACTTCATTACATCATCAGTAATTGCCCAATCTAAAAATGCTTGTGCTAATTTATCATTTTTCGCATTATCTTTCTTAATAAGTGCGTTCGCTTCTACTTCCCACCCTAATCCTTCTTTCGGCAGTACAACTTCAACTGGTGCACCTTTTTGTTTCTCTTTTAAAGCACTATAAACCATTGATACACCGACTGGATATTCACCTGCTCCTGCTAATTTCGCTGGTTTTGATCCTGAATGCGTATAACTTGCCATATTATCATGAAGTTTCTTCATGTAATCCCAGCCTTTATCTTCACCCATGATTTGTAGCCATGCAGAAACTGTTAAAAATCCTGTTCCAGATGATGCTGGATGTGGCATAACAAGTGTTCCTTTATACTCTGGTTTCGTTAAATCTTCATATGATTCTGGCATCGGTAAATTTTTCTTCTTTAACTCTTCTTTATTTACAGCAATCCCCGTCATAAATGCAGTATTTCCTACCCATTTTTCAGGTTGCTTATCATCTTTAAATTGCGGAAGAACACGATCTGCTCCTTTTGGAGAGTATCCTTTTAACATATCTTTTTTATCTAAAGCTAATAGACTTGATGCCGCAGTTCCCCATACAACATCTGCTTGTGTATTTTTCCCTTCAGCTAGCAATTTCGCAGTAATAACTCCTGTTGAATCACGTACAATGTTCAATTTCACATCAGGATATTTCTTTTTAAAGGAATCAAGATAAATTGGTACAAGCTCTTCTTCAATTGCTGTGTAAACAGTTAATGATCCAGATAATTTGTCATCTTTCACTTTCGCTCCAGCACTTTCTTCCTTCTTTGCACCACACCCCATTAATAACGAAAATACCATTCCAGTCGCTACAGCTTTAAAGATTGTTTTTTTCACTGTTTCTCTCTCCTTTTACAAATCTTATGTACAACTCAAATATAAACAACTAGTGTAAAAGCAGTATTAAACCAACATTAATCTTTTGTTTGTTGTTTGTTTTTGTGTAATACGTTGCTACTTCTATGTTTTTTCGCATTTTTCTGCTAATAGAAAACACTAAATTTACAAATAATTAAAAAAACCTTTATAATCCCACAAAAAAATGAGGCGTTTGTAAAAAACGCCTCATTTTTGTTTCCCTTTTTTTGAATTACGATTAGCATACTTTGCGCTATTTTCTCCTTCATACTCTAATGCAAATTCTGCATCTGGTAAGCTTTCTTTCGGAGTTTTATTATTATTGATTGCCGCATTTTGTTTCACTTTTCTTTTTACCAATACATTCACCTGCTCTCAAGAAATCACTTTCTACTCTAGTTTGAAACAACTTAAAATAATTATTACTGGCAAGTGTTAACAAGTACATAAGAGGCGTTAGATGGAAATACTACGTATGAAGAAATCATTATAAAAAGGAGCGATAATTTTGAAGAAAAAAGAAAAGATTCAATCACCAATTTTAGACGAAACGCTCCCGCATCAAATGAATTTTCCATCTTTTAAAGGAACAGGAAAAACGATGCAACAACCTTTTGTGAATCAATATGATGTTGTAATTGGAGACAGTAAATATAATTCCGAGAACAGTCCACTTAACAATTGGAGTGATAAAATAGATCCTGCCATTATGGCTGGCGATGAGTGGATCCATCCTACAAATGATATTGGGTGGATTTCAGAAGAAAATCAAGAGTTGCTAAAAAACGAAGCGGATAATAAAAATGAAGCTTTTATGCATCCACAATTTGGAATTAACGACTAAAAAACCATTCTACCTAACGTAGGTAGAATGGTTTCATACTATCCAATAATAATCCGCTCTTTCGGGTATTTATAGCGAGGTGGTTGTTCCCTTCCACCACTAGCTAAAATAAATGTTAAAATACCAACGCGTCCGATAAACATAAGCACAATAAGTACAAGTTTCCCAACAGTTGTTAAATCAGGCGTAACACCTGTTGATAGTCCCGTCGTTCCGAAAGCAGAACAAACTTCAACAATTAAGCTCATAAGCGGTACATTTTCCGTAATAGATAAAATGAATAGCGCAGTAGCACATAACAAAATCCCCATCGTCATAACGACAGATGCTTTCAGTACATCCTCTTCATGTAGCTGACGTTTGAAGACTCTAACTGTTCTACCACCCCTTGCAAAGGTATATAGTGACAATATACTAACAGCAAATGTTGTTGTACGTATTCCGCCCCCAACCGAACTTGGAGATGCCCCTATAAACATTAATATACTCATAAATAAAAGCGTCGGTTGTGACAATTCACGTATATCCATCGTAGCAAGTCCACCACTTCGCGTCGTCACAGATTGGAATAATGTATAAAATACAGTTTCATGCCATGACTTTCCTACTAAAAAATGATTTCTCTCCAGTAAAAAAATCATAATTGTACCAACAACAACGAGTGCAAAAAATGTTGTTGTCGTCAATTTTGTAAATAATGAAAAACGGAATAATTGTTGTCTCCTTTTACTAAGGAATTGTTTCACTTCCATTAGCACAGGGAAACCAATCGCTCCTAAAATAATTAGTAACATATGAATCATTTGAACAATATAATCTTTTTTATAAGGAATTAATGATTGTCCTGTTAAATCAAATCCGCCGTTCGTAGTCGCACTAACAGCTGCAAAGAAACCGTGAAAATAAGCTTCTTTCCAAGTCGGAAAGTAAAGTAAAAATCTTGTACCTAATAGGATTGCTCCAATAAGTTCTATTGAAATAATTACAATCAAAATAGAACGCATCAATTCTACAAGACCCGATAAATTCCCTTGATTATGGTCTGCCATAATTAATCTTCTTCTTTGCAAACCAATCTTTTTCCCCGTAATGATCCAAACAAATGTACCAAGCGCCATAATTCCTAAGCCGCCTAATTGTAGAATAAGGGCTAAAACAATAATTCCTGCTGTAGTAAACGTATCTGAAATCGTAATAACAGACAGTCCCGTAACGCTTACCGCACTAACCGATGTAAAAAGCGCATCTATAAATGTCCATTTCACACCAGGCTTCGTAACAAACGGTAAACTAAGCAATATCACCGATACAACTACTGCTAACAAATAAAACAAAACGATGAGTTGTACAGGACGTAATTTTTGTAAAAACTTTTTTATATCTCTCATTCCATCACTTCGCTACCTTTTTTCTATCGATTAAATAAAGAAAAATCTTTACTTTCTTTATTTGTAAATAACTGCTCAAATAATTTGGCAAAGACCATTCCATATACAGTTCCATTACCTCCATACGGCAATGCGTAAAACAAATTATGTATCTTTTCGTCTTCTTTTAAAATGGGGAGACCATCATGAGTACCACCAAACGCGGCTGCCCAATAGTAGTCTGCCTGTATATTTTTATACTGCGGGAACATCTCTTTTACAATATTAATAAGGATATCACGCTTATGCAATAATTTCGTATCACCAATTGTTTGAATTTGCAGCGCTTCATCTAATCCGCCTACAATAATGCGGTTTCGATACGTTCGAAAATATAAGTAGGGCCGTGCCGTTTCCCAAATTAACGATCGCTCATGCCAGCCTTCAAACTGATCTATTTCATTTGTTACAATTGCATAAGAGGTGTCTACTGTTGTATTTTTTCTTTCTTTCTTTCCAAAAAGCGCTTCATAACCTGTCGCCATAATAATATTCTTTGCTACAATTTGATTTCCTGTTTTCGTGTAACAAATTAAATCATTTTTACGTTTTTTTATATGTATTGCCTCTGTATGTTCATATATATTAGCTCCCATTTGATTTGCTTTATGCAAAAGACTGTGCGCTAATAAATACGGATTCACCTCGGCATCACCGTGTGTATATAATGCCGCTTGTTTTATGAAAGGATAACGTTTCTTAATATCAGATTCTGTAAAATACTCAACAGGAAATCCATAATTCTGTAACGTATTGTACTCCTCTTGTAAAAATGAGACATCCTCACTTTTACTTGCATAATATAAACTACTTCTCGGAATAAAATAGGGATCAATATCGAGAGTAGGTACCACTTTCTCCATTGTCCGTAACGCTTCGTAACACAGTTTATATGCTCGTACCCCTTTTTCTTCACCAAATGTATGGATAAGTGAGGTTAACGATTTATCATGAAGAAACTGTAATACACCTACATTTGCAAATGTACTACCACATGCAATTTCTCTTTTTTCAATAAGCATTACACTCATACCTATTTTCGCTAAAGAATACGCTATATGGGCACCTGCTTCGCCACTTCCGACTACAAGCACATCACATATCATATCATTTCCTAACGGTGGATAACAAGGTACTGAAACTCCTGTATTCCAAAACAACTTACCTGTCATAAGTTTCATAATTATACTCCTAAAATATAAATTTCTCCTTTCTATGTTTTGTTATTTTTCATAAAAAAATCCAACTAACATAGGCTAGTTGGATTTTTTATTTTTAATTAGAACGCTCTTCAAGCCAATTTCCAATCGTCGGATATGTTTGTTTTACAGCTGTTCCACCGTAAACGATAGACATATGCCCTGTTGGTAAACATACATATTGTTTATCTGTGCTAGAAATATGGTCTAGTAATGCTTCTACTTGACATGGCAAAGCGATATGATCACGTTTCCCGGAAATATTTAAGACATTCGCCTTAATATTTGCAAGATCTACCTTTTGTCCGCGAATAACGAGTTCACCCTTAACCAATTTATTATTTTGATAAAAATCACGAATCCACTGTCTGTATGATTCACCTGGGAACGGAATACCATCACCAACCCACTTTTGAACCAATCTCCAGCTTTCGACGAAGCGTTCATTCTCTGAACGATCTACTAGAGCAACATATGGACCAACAAAGTTCGTAATTGGCTTTAACATTTTGTTTCCGAAATCAATCATTTCTGGCGGAATATTTCCAAATGTATCAACCGCTTTATCTAAATTGAAGTATTTCTCATCTAATAAAGGACCATACAATCCTGTTTCAGAGAAATCAAAAGGACTTGTCATGAAAATTAAATTACGAATTGGCATGTGCGGATGAAGCGCTGCATAAATAGAAGTTAGCGTTCCACCCATGCAATAACCAAGTAAAGAAATCTCGTCCGATTTTGCAGTTCGCATTACTTTTTTTACTGCTTTTGCAATATAATCAAACACGAAATCATCAAATTTCAAATGACTATCTTCTAAACCAAATGTGCCCCAATCAAGCATATATACATCAAAACCACGATCCACTAGATATTCCACTAAACTATTTCCAGGAGTTAAATCCATAATATATGGTTTATTAATAAGAGCATATATTAACAGAATTGGAACTCTTTGTGTTTTTTCTTGTTTTGGAATGTAGCGATAAAGCTTCGTCTTATTCTTCGTCCAAATAACCTCTTTCGGCGTTAATCCGACTTGCGGCTCTGGTTCACGTAATAAAATTTCACTCGCCCTTTTCACTCGGCGGTATGCTTTTCGGTACTCTTCTGGGTATAGCTCTAATTGCTTTTCCCATTCTGTTGCGAATGTAGTCATTTTTCTATCTCCTTTTTGGTCGATTTCCTTCTTAAAAAAAAGAAGTGCATTCCTGCTATGGATATGCACTTTTTTCTTACTTCATTACATATATAATCCGCCGTTAATGTTTAATTGTTGACCTGTGATATACGCACCGTCACGGCATAGGTATACTACACCTTTTGCAATTTCATCAGCTTGACCAAAACGTTTTTTCGGGATTTTTGCAACGATTTTTTGACGTACTTCTTCTGGTACTTCTGCTACCATTTCAGTATCAATAAATCCTGGGCAAATAGCATTTACAGTGACATTTGTTTTTGCAAGTTCTAACGCTAATGATTTTGTAAATCCTAACATACCCGCTTTTGCTGCTGAGTAGTTTGTTTGGCCAAATCCACCTGCTTGACCAATAATAGAAGAAATGCTAATAATTCTTCCTTCTTCTGCTTCCGTTATGTATGGAAGAACCGCACTTGTCGTATTAAATACGCTGCTTAAATTCACGTCAATTACGCGCTCCCAATCTTCACGATTTAACTTTTTGAATGTACGGTCTCTTGTAATACCAGCATTATTAACAAGAATATCAACTTTACCAAAATGATTCACAGTTTCTTCTACAAGTCGGTTTGCATCTTCTACTTTAGAAACATCCGCTTGCACTGCATAAACGTCATGTCCGTCTTTTCCTAATTCATTTACTAAATTTTCAGCTGCTTCTTTACTGCTATTATAGTTAATAACTACTTTCGCTCCCTCTTGTGCTAATGCTACTGTAATTGCTTTTCCAATTCCTTTTGCTCCACCTGTTACGATTGCTACTTTTCCATTTAATTGAACCATTTCTTTTCCCCCTTAAATGAATTTGTGAACGATTGTTATGAATCATTTTGGTACTCATACTATAGAGTCCATATATAATTATGTTTCGCTGTTTATACGTGAAAAGAGATTCTCCCTCTCTCTTTTATCTGTTATAAACAAGCGCTTTTATCATTTTTTATTTTCTGGTTTATTCGCAGGCTTTACCTCTTCTTTTACAGGTACTTGTAGTTTAGCTAGTACTGCATTTTGCTTTTCTAGCAATTCTAAAATTTGATCTACTTTTGTTTCAAGCGTACGAATATCTTGTTTTACTTTCGTTACATCACGCTTTAATGTAGGAGCTTGCCCTAAAGAATCTACTTTCTCCTCTAGAAACTCCTCAATGTTATCTACTTTATTTTCTAAGTTAATAACAAGCGTAGCCACTCTTGCGATATCCTCTTTCGTCGGCACATTTACTTGTTCTAAATAGTTTTTTGTCGTATCATTTAATGCTTTTTGATAAAACAAATTCAAATCTAGAACGCTGCCCATCCAAGCAGAATATTCTTCTGTTTTAATTGTTTCATTGAGCGCTTTTCCCCAAAATGTTTCGGTTTGTTCATAAGCATTTTTCCATGCTTGTAGTGGATCGAATTTTTGATCAATCACTTTACCTACACTCCCTTTTTCGTTTTTGAAACAATTCAACCTATTCACTATTTTCTAATATTCTGAATAAAACTTCAAGTCTATATTTTATTTTTTTCTATTTTCTAACAAATGTGTTGACTTTAAAAACAGATAGGTGTAAATTGCACTTATAAGCAAAAAATTCCATCTAACTGATTCATGAGGTGATGCACAATCATGCTACAAAATGAACCAGAACAACGCGAAAGTTTGGAGAGCAACCAAGCGAAACAACCAAACTCCATGCCAAAAAACTTCTTAGTTCCCTTCTTACTTCTCTGTCTAAAAGACTGGAGTCTTCATGGTTACAAACTTATTCAAATGCTAATGGATATCGGCTTTTCTTCTGTTGACCAAGGTAATGTTTATAGAACACTACGCAAATTAGAAAAAGAAAACCTTATTTCTTCTACTTGGGATACAAGCGATGGAGGGCCGGCAAAAAGAATTTATTCTTTAACTGAATATGGAGAGCAATATTTAACAACATGTGCGACTTCTTTTGAACATTATCAAAATATGTTGCGAACGTTTTTCACGTTATACACCAATGCATTCTTTCCATTTTCTACTTCTCCAGAAAAGGATGAAAAGGATTCTTCATCTTCACCTGGTGGTACAGCAGAGTAATCTGCGTTCACAATATGCAAAAAAACATTTGGGGGTCAAACAATGGAAACTAAACCATACGAATTAGTCGATGCATTTTGGAAAAACTGGTCTCAATCACTTTCCCTTTTCTCTTCAGCTGGGAAGCAATTAGAGCAACTTACTTTAGAAACATTAAAACAACAACAAGACGCTTTGCATAAATTAACATCAGGAGTAGATGAACTAGAAAAAGAACTACAACAACTCACTGCTCAGTTCAATAACCAATATACAGATTACGTGAAACAATTAACTGGAAACTCCTTAAATGATCAAATTAACGAGTGGCAGGACAAATGGAAGGAACTTTCTGCTCATATGCATCAGCTTACTGTTTCTCCTACAAAAACATCATTGTCAATTCTTACCCAAACAAGCGGCCAATTTGAAGAAACAACAAAACAATTTATTGAGCAACAACAATTACAACGTGAAGAGGCTCAAAAACAGTTAGAGGGTTTTTTGGAAGAGTTCAAGTCAAAACAGTTGGAACTCGCAAAAAAGTTCGAGGAAAACTCAAAAAATCTATTTACTTCCATCAAGTAAGAAAAATGTGGGAGCTAACCGCAGCACAAACAAAACTCTTTCTTCCTCCTACTACATCAAGATGGCTAACATTTTTCGATATGGAAAAGAAGGAGGACAAAATGAATCCATTTCAAGAAGCACAAACTGTTCCGGAGCTTCGCTATGATGAGATTCAAGTCGGTGATCAAGCATCCCTTACAAAAACAATTACAGATGAAGATGTTATCAATTTTGCAAAATTGACTGGGGATGTGAATCCTATTCACATTTTAGATTCTTTTGCAAAAACGACAATGTTTAAAGAACGTATTGCTCACGGTATGCTCGTTTCGAGTTTTATTTCTACCATCCTTGGAACGAAACTCCCAGGCAAAAATACGATTTATTTATCCCAAAATGTTTCATTCCGTGCCCCTGTCAAAATCGGTGATACACTTCGCGTTGTGGCAGAGGTTATTAAGAAGCGTGATGATAAAAAAATCATTACGCTGCAAACAAACATATATAATCAATCAGATGATATTGTCGTGGAAGGAACAGCGACAATACTAAAAAAAGAGTAGCAAATTTGCTACTCTTTTTTCTATCCAAGAACTTCTAATCGCACCGATTACTTCCGCGTATGAGTACGTCGTTTCCACATAAAATAACGTTACCAGTTTAGATAAGAACTTAGCTGAACTGGACTACTCATAAGGATGTGTATCAACATGGTAAAAACAAACAAATTATTAGTTCCAGGTGCAGAACAAGCACTTGAACAATTTAAATATGAAATTGCACAAGAATTTGGTGTAAGCTTAGGATCTAATACAGCATCTCGTTCTAACGGTTCAGTTGGCGGTGAAGTAACAAAACGTCTTGTTGCTTTAGCTCAACAACAATTACGTGGATAATAATATAACATATGGCTTAGAGGCAGATATTCTCTGCCTCTTTCTATTTTCAACATACATAATGGTGCTTTTTCACATACTAATCAAAACGAAAGGAGCGATCTGTAAAATGAAACGGATTAATATTAGCATGAGCCCTCCCCGCGTTCTTACTTTGTCTTTTCTTGTATTATCAGTTGTCGGCACATGTTTATTAAAACTACCCATTGCTACGACAACGTCCATTTCATGGCTCGATGCCTTATTTACAACCGTTTCCGCTTGTACTGTTACTGGGCTTGGTGTTGTAGATACTGGAAAAGTATTTACTTTGTTTGGACAATGTGTCATTTTAACGCTTATACAAGTTGGCGGGCTTGGCATTATGAGCTTTGCTGTCTTAATTGCGATTATGCTCGGAAGAAAAATCGGTCTTCAAAATCGGATTTTACTGCAACAAGCATTAAATCAAACGAATATCGGCGGCATCATCCGTCTTGCCAAAGCATTATTTTTATTCTCTTTTACAGTCGAATGTATCGCTACTATAATTCTTTCTTTTGAATGGGTACCAAAATATGGGGTTATGAAAGGGATCTATTATAGTTTTTTCCATTCAATCTCAGCCTTTAACAATGCTGGCTTTTCTGTGTGGAGCGATAATTTAATGTCCCATTCTCATAGCATTCTTGTCAATCTCGTCATTTCCTCTCTCATCATTTTAGGTGGAATTGGTTTTACAGTAATCGTAGACATAAAAAGAAAGAAAAACTTTAAAAACCTTACACTACATTCAAAACTTATGCTCTCTTCTACTCTAATCGTCAACATTATTGCTACCCTTTTTATTTTTATATTCGAGTTCCATAACTCCCTTTCTATGAGAGGTTTTACCCCATTTGAAGAAGGATTGGCATCTTATTTTCAAGCAATTTCAACGCGAACTGCCGGGTTTAATACAGTTGATATTTCTACATTGTCAAAACCTTCTCTCCTATTAATGATGCTCCTTATGTTTATTGGTGCTGGTAGCGCTTCAACTGGTGGTGGGATTAAGTTAACAACATTTTTAATCATATTTTTTGGCGTATTTAAATTTTTACAACAACAAGAGGATATTGTCGTATTTAAAAAATCCATTAAAGATACTCTCATTGTCAAATCATTAACCATTACTATTATTTCAATTTCATTTATCTTTTTTGCTATTTTAATTTTGAGTATTACTGAGCGAGTTCCTCTATTGATGAGTGCTTTCGAAGTATTTTCAGCATTTGGGACTGTTGGCCTCAGTATGAATTTAACACCCCACTTAACTATAATCGGAAAAGCTATTATTATCTTTATGATGTTTTTCGGGAAAATGGGTCCTTTAACATTGGCTTTTTCATTTGCTCGTAAAAAGAACCTGAAAATAAAATATCCGAATGAAGATATTTTAACAGGTTGACAACCGTATAAATTATCCATATAATGAGAATACAATAACATATCTCCAAAGGGGAGTAGCGTCCAAGAATATTTCTTGGAAACAAAGTCGTCATTACGTAGAACTTAGTTCTTCCGGCTTTGTTGGCATTTTTTATTACATATGTCTAGCAAGACCTTTGCCTATTAACGGCAGAGGTCTTTTTTGCATTCACTTCCAGATTTTTCCAAAGTTAATAGGCAGGAGTATGGGGAAACTAAATAGTGGGGAAATTCTTCACTTATTTAGAACTTATAGAAATGAGAGGAGAATGTACATGGATGTATCATTATTATTGGAGTATGGTTGGGTATTACTCATCCTAATTGCACTTGAAGGGATTTTAGCGGCTGATAACGCTCTTGTTCTTGCAATTATGGTAAAACATTTACCAGAAGAAAAACGAAAGAAAGCACTATTTTATGGATTAGCGGGGGCATTTGTTTTCCGATTTGGATCGTTATTTATGATTTCGTTCTTAGTCGATGTATGGCAAGTGCAAGCAATTGGTGCCATCTACCTTATGTTTATCGCTGGTAATCACTTATTTAAAACATATGTTAAAAAGAATACAGATGAAGAAACAGAAGAAAAAGAAGCAAAGAAAAAACAAGAGAACTTTTGGTGGACTGTATTTAAAGTTGAGGTTGCTGATATCGCCTTCGCAGTTGATTCAATTTTAGCTGCTGTTGCACTAGCAATGACTTTACCAAAAACAGGATTAGGTACAATTGGTAGTCTTGATACTGGGCAATTCGCTGTTATCTTTGTAGGTGGACTTATCGGATTAATCATTATGCGATTTGCAGCAACTGCTTTCGTACAAATCTTAAAACGTAAACCAGGACTTGAAACCGCAGCATTCTTAATTGTAGGTTGGGTTGGTGTGAAGCTAGCAGTTTATACATTAGCACACCCTGCATTAAATGTAATTCCACATTCATTCCCAGAATCCACTCCGTGGAAGCTTACATTCTGGATTGTATTAGTCGGAATCGCAGTTGGTGGTTGGTTCTTCTCAAAAGAAGTAGAAGTAAAAGTAGAAAAGAATTTAGACGAAAAAGCGCTGTAATTACAGCGCTTTTTCTTTTTCTTTCTTCCTCTCAATGTCCAGAAAAAATTCCATTATACTACCTTTTGTAAACGTTTTCTTAATGTATGTATGTCCTTTTTGTGAAACATTGCACAAACTTATTGAAAGTGAGAACAATTCCATGTACTTTATTCATATAAGGAGTATTTATAGAAGATTTACTAAAGGAGCGTATTACTCATGCTAGAACAAGGACTAGATTATGTTGTCAAACTGGCTAAAAGCAAAAAGAAAATACTAGATACAAACCCAATGCAATATTTCATTCGTGCTGCACTTGCGGGTATTTATATCGGTTTTATTATTGTACTATGTTTTAAATTAGGTAACTTTTTTCACATTGCAGATTCACCAGCAACTTATTTAGCTGCTTCTATGTTTTTCGGGATTGCTCTCGTACTTATTATATATGGCGGTGCTGAATTGTTTACTGGGAACACAATGTACTTTACTGTAGCAACTTTAAGAAAAGAAACAACGATTTCTGATACACTACGTAACTGGGTTGCTTGTTATGCAGGTAACTTAGCCGGCGCGTTATTCTTTGCCTTACTATTTTACGCAACTGGAATTTTTGAAGCAATTGATCACGGTCACTTAATGAATAAAGTCGTTGAAGGAAAGATGAACACACCTACAATGCAGTTATTCTTTAAAGCCATTTTATGTAACTGGCTCGTATGTCTTGCTTGTTTCTTACCTTCTCAGGTTAAAGGTGACACAGCAAAAATAATAGTCATGATGCTACTTGTTTTCACATTCTTCTTATCTGGTTACGAACATAGTATTGCAAACTTATCACTCTTTGCTTTATCTTTAGTTTCACCGCATCCTGAGACAATTTCTTTTTCAGGTGCTATTCATAACTTAATTCCTGTTACAATCGGTAACATTATTGGCGGATCAGTATTTGTCGGTATGGTATACCACTACTTAACAAAGAAAACACCTGAAGTTCAACAGGAAGAAACTGAAATCGCAGTAGCTCAACAAGAAGAGATTATTCCTTTACAAGCACATATGAAACACTAAAAACTCCAAAGTTTTACTTTGGAGTTTTTAGCTTCCCACGTATTTAACAACAAGGTGAGGATTAATTTCTCCTTCTTCCTTTCCCTTATCCATTCTCTGTTTCATCTTGTGCATACCGATGACATCATTCGTATGAAGGTGAATTTCATTTACATATAATCCCTCTGTACAAAAAGCTTCTACAAAATCTAGTCCATTTTTTGCTCCCCAGCCCATATTATAATCAAGGGAAAGAATATTCACATCATAATCCCGAACCATTTGCAAGGCACATTCTACTGTAGTTGCGGACACATACCCGAACGGGCAACTTCTTTGATCATCCATATATACGTTCATTTTCGATTCCCTCTCTAATTTGAATAAACAGCTAATACATAGCACATTGCCCCAAGACTAATAAAAGGACCAAATGGAATTGGCTTTCGTACTTCTATACGTTTTAATCCGATACCAATCCCGAAAAAACAAAGACTAAAACAAGATGCTAAAAATAAAACGATAAAAACTCCCTTCACTCCTACTATAAAACCAAGTAACGAAAGTAGTTTTATATCTCCTCCGCCAAGCCCTTCTGGATATATCTTTTGCATGCAATATAACAAAAGGAATATAACACCACTACCAACTATACTATCTGTCCAAGTAACTAATTGTACAAAAACACTTTCGAGAATGAGTAAAACCGCAAACGAAATTAAAATACAATCAGGAATTAACATATATAAGTAATCTGTAACTGAAATAATAAGAAGTAGCGAAAAAAGGGATAAAATGATAATAAGTTCTCGTTCTATTCCAATCATATACACGGTAAGAAGAAATATACTTCCTGTTATACATTCAAATGCTACATATATAATTGGAATTTTCCTCTTACAATTCGTACAACAGCCTCTTTGTATATAAAATGAAATGATGGGGATTAGTTCTTTTGGCCTTAGCACATATTTGCAATAATAACAATGTGAACGCGGGGTAATAATAGACGCACCTAATGGAACCCTCACCGCAACTAACATAAAAAAAGAACCAAACACCATCCCTGCTAACAGTGCATATAAATAAGTGAACATCCCTTCCTCTCCTTTCCCAAAAAACATAGCAAAAAAAGGAGAGAACTTCTACTTCATATTATCCTTTATTCTACTAAAAAAGCAGGCCATTTTCTGGCCTGCTTTCCCCTCTTTTATACGATGAAATATACTGCTTTTAATGGTCCATGTACTCCGACAACAAGATTCATCTCAATGTCAGCCGAGTTACTTGGCCCTGTAATAAAGTTAATACAAGATGCCGCTGTCTCCCCATTTTCTACGCGTGAGTTCATATCCTGAACTGCTTGTGTAATACGAGGCACAAGTGTTTCACGTGGAATAATAGCAAAATATACAGTCGGTAAAAAGTGTAAAGAACGTCCCTGCCCTTTATGACTTTGTACAACAATTGTACCAGATTCGGCTAATGTATAATCACTAAATGCAATACCAATATTCGCTTTTTCAGCTAAACGCATATTTTCGTCTTTTCTCTCTGGATCCCATACGTTTACTTCAACGTCTCGCTTTGGAAGTTCTTCTTTAAATAAAGATGTTAAACCATATGCATCAAAACGATCATCTGCTGATAATAAAATAGGTCCCCCGCCGTTTTCCATGATTACTTTTTGAAGGTCTTCACCTAAACGGTCATTTGTCGTTTCTACTACAGTTGTATGAATGTTTGTACATTGCTTTTTAAACACTTCTAGTAATTCTTCTTGTGAATAATCTTTTAACGTTTCTATATTCACATTACTTTTCCATACTGGACGCTCTACACCTTCTGTTTTACGTGCGCGCCCAAGTTCTTTTGCAATGTTATCTAGAAAGGCATCACGGTTTTGAATTAATCCTGTCATTATTTATCCCCGCCTTTCTTATGATCTTTATACCAATCACGGAATCGTTCTTTACTTGGAGCTGGGAATTCACGAATATCCGTCCAGTTTTTAAGTGGTCCAACACCTTTTGATACACGATTACCAGATGTAAATGGACTCATTGCCGCTGGTGCCATTTTTGAACCCATTTTATATAAAGCAGCTGAAGAAGCACCCATACTAAACATTTTCATCGCTAGTTTTTCTGCAAGTGGTGCACGACCTTCTTGCTCAACGATGACTTGACGATGTTTTAATAATAAATCATGCAACGGAATTTTTACTGGACAAGCTTCTGTACATGCTCCGCATAAACTAGATGCATAAGGAAGCTCTTTGTAATCATCATATCCACCTAGAAGCGGTGTTAATACCGCACCGATTGGTCCTGAGTAAATCGATCCATATGAATGTCCACCAACGTGACGATATACAGGACATACGTTAACACAAGCAGCGCAACGAATACATTGTAATACGGAACGGAATTCAGATCCAAGAATTTGAGAGCGACCATTATCAACAACCACTAAATGGAATTCTTCAGGTCCATCAACTTCCTCTTCTTGAATTGGTCCTGCTACTGTTACATAACTTGTTAATTTTTGACCTACTGCACTACGACATAGTAAACCAACTAAAACATCTAATTCTTCCATTGTCGGAACCATACGTTCCATACCCATTACCGCAATTTGTGTTTTAGGAATTGACATAACAAGATCTGCATTACCTTCATTCGTTACTAAACAAAGAGATCCAGTATTGGCAACAGCAAAGTTACAACCAGTTACACCAATTTCTGCATCCATAAATTTCTCACGAAGTTGTTTACGAACAAACTTTGTCATTTCATATGGGTCATCAGAATTTTCATAGCCTAGCTTTTCTTTAAATACATCGCGAATTTGCGTTCTATTTTTATGAAGTGCAGGTGCAATAATATGTGAAGGTGGATCATTATCTACTTGCAAGATATACTCTCCTAAGTCACTCTCTAATACTTCACAGCCAATCTCTTCAAGCGCATGGTTCATACTAATTTCTTCTGTTACCATCGACTTTGATTTTACTACTTTTTTCGCTTGTTTCTTTTTGGCAACGTCTTGAATATACTTTGCAGCTTCCTCTTTCGTCTTCGCAAAGTACACGTGTCCGCCTCTTTTTGATACATTTTCACTTAACTGCATTAAGTAATAATCCAGATTTTCTAACGTATGTTGACGAATTTGTTCACCTAGTTCACGCCACTCTTCCCAGTTTCCTAATTCATCTGCAGCTTTTAAGCGATTCGTATATAAACGCGTTTGTGCAGAAGATACTGCTCCGCGCATAAACGAATCTTGAATTCCATCACCAACGCGATCATTAAATTTTTTCTCACTGATTTTCATAGACATAGCTTATGTTCCCCCTTCATGAGCGACTATTCAGTACCTCAGCAATATGCATTACTTTTACTTCTTTTCCTAAACGCTCAATACGTCCGCCAATGTTTAACAAACACCCACAATCTGCACCGATTAAATAATCTGCACCTGTTTCCATGACACTATCTACTTTTTCGTCTACCATTTGCTCAGAAATTGGAGTCATCTTAACTGAAAACGTTCCCCCAAACCCGCAACAATTTTGCACGTTTGGCAAATCTCTCACAGTTAATCCTTTTACATTTGATAATAAAATTCCTGGTGCTTCTTTTACTCCAAGCATACGCGTCATATGACATGATTTATGAATAGTAGCTATCCCTGGTAAACTTGCACCAACATCTGTAACTTTTAAAACATCTACAATAAACTGTGTAAATTCATAAGTTTTATCAGCAACTTTTTGTGCACGTTTAGCCCACTTTGGATCATCTTTGAAAACATGCGGATACTCATGAAACATTGTCGCACAAGAACCAGATGGCGTAACAATATATTCTGCATCTTCGAAAGTTTCAATCATATGTTTCATCGCTTCTTTTGCTGCTTCTACATGGCCGCTATTATAAGCAGGCTGCCCACAACAAACTTGTGCTTCTGGAAATTCAATTTCACAACCTAAACGCTCCAACACTTCAACTGTTGCTTTGCCGACATTTGTTTCAAACATATCGACTAAACAAGTAACAAATAAAGTAACTTTCATAACTATTACTCCCCCTTTTTACAACTTCACCAACAAACATATGGTCATCAGATGACTTAGCAGAGAAGAAATAGGCTCAACCATGGCCTATCCTCTCCCTCTTCTAAAGAAAACGCTTACTTAATCTTTCTCTATTTTATCAGAAAATTAAATTTTTAAAAGATTAAATTACGAATTTATATCGTTTTTACCTGTGACAATATGTTCTACATTTGTTAAATGATCTAGCATTGCTTGCTGCGCTAATTCTACATCTTGTTTTAACACCGCATCATATATAACTTGATGCTCTTCTATAAGTCGTTCTGATGTCGTTTGTTCACCATATAAAATAATGCGTCTTGATTCACCAATTGTTTCAGCAATCATCTCTGAAACATGATTCATGAGTTCAAGCAAAATGTTATTATGCGAAGACTCTGCAATTCCCATATGAAATTGAAAATCGGCTTTTTCACCAGCCTTTTCATCTCCAATGCTCTTTGCCATTTCATCTAACCAATGTTTCATATTTTGTAAATTATCTTCCGTACGTTTTGCCGCCGCTACTCGAACTGCCCCCACTTCAAGCACCTTTCGTACTTCTAATAAATTCAAAATATCTTCTTTCTTCATTAATAATCTATTGTTTAATGATTTCGTTAATGAAGAAGAATCGAAGTTCTTCACATATGTACCTTCTCCTTGTTTCATCTCAATTAAGCCCATCGCTCTTAGCGCACTTAGCGCTTCACGAACAGCAGATCTGCCAACTTGAAACTGCTCAGCTAATTGATGCACAGGGAGTAGTTTGTCACCAGGTTTTAACGTACCATTTTTAATCATTGTTAAAATAGCTTCAGATACTTCTTCGTAAATTTTTTTCGGTTTAATAGATTTGTACTCCAGTTAAATCACCTCAGTATCTTCCAAACAACAATTGAAACGATTTATAAGAACTTTGCATCATAACTATTTTAGACCGAATTGATAAGAAGTACAAATGTTTTGTTCATAAAATAGTCAAATTTTCGATATTTATTACATATTAATTTATATTTTTACGTATAAAGTGAAACTTTAATCAGTGGGGTTTTGTTCATCGCCCACTGATTATTAGCTCTCACCAATCGGGCTTTTACGGGCAGCAGGGCCTCCACCTAACTTCTTTGCTTCCGTTGAATTTTGAGGTGAGGGTCTTACTGCCCGGCGAATAGCGGGATAAATATTTTCTTCAATATAAAGAACATGTCCTAAAAATTAGAACATGCTCCCCTCATCCTGTACATTCAGTTTAATAATAACCGTTGTTCCCTTATCTTTTTCACTTTCAATTTTCCACTGTCCACCATGTATATGAACAATTTGTTTCACAATAGCAAGGCCTAAACCTGTTCCACCGTGTTGACGACTTCTCGCTTTATCAACTCGGTAAAAGCGTTCTCCAAGATTCTCCAAATGTTCTATATCAATACCAATTCCTGTATCTTTTATTTTTAATTCACAGTAATCATCGATTTGCTCTAAAGTTATAACGATATTTCCTTTTTGATTTGTATACCGTATCGCATTATCTAACACATTATGAAGCACTTGTTGCATACGATCCTCATCAATCATGACAATGACCTCTGGATTTAAATTGGTTGAAATATGAATTTCCTTTTCTATAAACTTAATCTCATACGTATCTAATACGTCTTCAATCAGCTGTGAAAAAACGATAGGTTGCTTCTTTAACGGAAAGTGCTCACCTTCTAATTGTGCTAAGTCTAACAAGTCATGAACGAGACGCTGCATACGACCTGCTTCTTTATGAATTAGCTGCGTTACTTTTTCCTGCTGCGGTCCCTTTGCAACACCATCTAAAATAGCCTCGCTATACCCTTTTATATAACTAAGTGGTGTTCTAAGTTCATGCGAAACATTTGCTAAAAATTCCTTACGCTTTACATCTTCTGTTTCTAATGAATTTGCCATTTTATTAAATGCTTTTCCTAATCGTCCAATTTCATCCTCTGAAGAAACTGTAATCCGCTCCGAAAAATCTCCCGTAGCCAAATGATTTGCAACCCGCTCCATTTGCGAAAGTGGCTTCGTAATTGCAATTATAATTTTCCTTCCAACCCATATCGTAATTAAAATCATAGCAATTGCTAACGGTGCTAAAATAAGACCCATATCATAGATTAAATCTTTTATACTTTTTAAAGGAATATACGAATAGACAATTCCGACTAATTTTTTATTTTCCAATACAGGGATGACAACCCCCATAATATTACGGTCAAAATGTTCTTCATATCCTATTTTTGTCACAGTTTTCCCGTCTAATAGCGTTTGCCTATCTCCTTCACTTATAAGAGAATGATGATGCACATCAAAAGGCAAACATGCACTTAAATCACGCGGATTAGACACGAAAATAACGTCTGAACTAGATATCTGATCAAACGATCTTACTTTCTCTTCAAAAGTTGATATTCCTTCACGCTTATCATATTGAGCAGCAAGACTTTTTCCTTCCATTACTAACGAAGCTTTTAAATTATCAACGTATAATTTTTCATACGAGTATAAAGATACGAAATAAAGAAAGGACACTGTTACACATACTGCACATACTACTGTAAGCCAAAGTTTTTGTACCATCGTAAACATACGTTACACCTCAAATTTATAGCCTACACCCCAAACAGTTTGAATGTAGTTTCCACTTTCTCCAAGCTTCAAGCGCATCGTTTTCACATGCGTATCTACCGTTCTTGTACTTCCGGCATAATCATATCCCCATACCTTTTCAAGTAATTGCTCCCGGCTAAATACTTGTCCTGTATGTTGGCAAAGAAAATATAATAAATCAAACTCTTTTACAGTAAGAGAAATCGGCTCACCACCCGCCTCTATTCGTCTACTTTTTTCATTGATAAGAATTGGTCCAAATTGAATCTCTTCTTGCTGTTCTTGCTTTGTATATCTTCTTAGCACAGCTTCCATACGGGCAACCAATTCACCAGGACTAAACGGTTTTACAATATAGTCATCTGCTCCCATACGTAAGCCGTTCACCCTATTCCACTCTTCACCTTTTGCCGTTAAAAATATAATCGGCACATCTGACGTTTTTCTAATTTCTTTACAAACTGAAAGTCCATCCATTTCTGGCATCATTATATCTAATACAACGAAATCATAATGATCCGTTTCTAGTTTTTTAAGAGCCTCTTTTCCATTCTCAGCTTCTCCCCACTCATATCCAAAGTTATCCAAATACATTCCAACAAGCTGTCTCATATCACTTTCATCATCTACAACTAGCACTCTATATTTATTCATTGTCCTTCCCTTCCCTCTCTATGAGTTGAAACGGTCCTTTTCCGACTTTAATTGTTTGTTTTATTTTCAAATTCTTCATATCTATAACGCACACTTCATCACTATCATAACTGGCTACATACCCTTCTGCTCCGCTCTCAAAAAATGCAAATGGATTCGACCCTACTTCTACAGAAGCTATTTCTTTATATGTGCTAATATCAAACTTTCTAAGTGTATTCGATCCATGACTGAGTGCATATACGTACTTACTATCCTTCGTTATATTCACAGGCATAAATGGAGCGTGTAAAGAACGCACCATTTCTCCACTCTGTAAAGAATACACTAACACTTTCTCATTTACTTGATTTCCATCACCATGTCCGCCAATCCATATTTCTTTCCCATCAGGACTAATCGTCGCTCCTGTTGATGCTGGCGGAATCATAAAGGATTGAATAACTTCTTTTTTCTTCGTATCAATTGTCGTTAGTTTCGTATCATAAAAGTTTAGTACAGATAACCGATTCTGATACTCTACCATCGTTATAGGCCCTTTTCCTGTTGAAACACTTCCTGTCTCTTTCCCATTTATCGTAAAGAATCTTACCTTTTGAACATTTTGATCAGCAGCAAATAATTGTTTTTTATCTGCTGATACCACCACATTTACAATGCCCTTTCCAGTTTTATATTTTCCCACTTGCCTTCCTTCCGCTAGTGAATATACATACATATATTCTAATTGCTTACCGTATACAAGTATTTCATCGCCATTTGGAAGCAGTGTGATTCCGGCCATTGGCTCATTTAGTTCCCATGTCGTAATTAACTTTTTATCTTTTTTATCAATAAAACTAATGCTGCCTTCTTTTATATTCGTAGTTATAATAACATTTTTATCTTTAGCAATTGGTGTATATGAACTTCCTTGACACCCTATTAGTAGAAATAAAAAACAGAGAAGAAAAACATACTTTCTCAAAAGATTCCCTCCATCTTCGGATGATTTCGTTATAATTGTAAAATAACAAATAAATGTGTGGAAAGTGTGAAATTTCCCTTTCTTACTCAATTTACATATATAATGTACAACAAATAGAATTTGAGGTGTGTCAATTATGCTATTTCCTGATTTAGCGAATAAAATTGTACGAGAAGTACGCAGACTAATTACAGAAAATATTATTATCATTAATATAGAAGGCGTTATTATCGCAAGTACAGATACAGAAAGAATTGGTCAATTTCATGAAGGTGCACTCCGCTGCGCCAAACAAAAGAAAACCGTCATCATTACAAAAGAAGATGAAAGGCGATTGCAAGGTGTAAAGGCTGGGATGAATCTTCCTTTATTATTTCATGATGAAGTAATTGGTGTCATTGGGATTACAGGAGAACCTGAAAATATTTCACGCTACGGAGAAATATTGCGTAAGATGACCGAATTATTAATTCATGAAAACTACTTTTTAGAGCAACTAGAACTTGAGCACCGTTCTTATGAAGCTTTTGTCTTTGATTGGCTTCAAAATACAGAGTGGTCCCCGAGTTTTCTTGATCGCGCCAAAACACTTGGCATTGATTTATATAAGAAAAAACAACTTATTTTGTTTTCTATTGGCAAAAATGACACGATGCTCCAGCGTAAAATATGGCAACACATACGTAATATTTTAACAAAAGAGCATCTATTTGTTCGTTGGGGAAATGATCGTTTTATTTTATTTACAGCAACGAGCTCAAAAGAGCAAACTTATCAATTTTTAAAACGGTTAAAACAAGACTGCGAAACTTTATTTTCTATTTCTTTATATATCGGGATTGGACAAACAGTTACCTCAAACAATATGAACATATGTTACGAACAAGCATTACGCGCTCTTTCTGTATCATTGGAAACGAAAAAAATTGTATTTAATGAAGATTTACGTTTAGAAATGTGTTTACAAGATATTTCTGCCGAAACGCGTGAACAATTTCTAGAGCGTACCATCGAAAACTTATTATCATTTCCTGAGCTTATACATACTTTGCGCTTATTTATCGATTATAACCAATCTTATAAACAGACGGCTAAACAATTACATATACACATTAACACATTACATTACAGGCTAAAAAAGATTGAAGAACATACAGGACTTGATCCAAAACAATTCAAAGACTTAAACGTTTTATACTTCGCACTCCTCCTATTAGATGATCATACAAAAAAGAACGATAAAACAGATTAATCTTTAGATGATTATACATAGAAAGAATCCCTCGACTTTTTTATCATTATAATGAAAGCACTGTTACCACGTTGTTTATTATAACTAAACACGTTAACAGTTTGAGGGGGATTTCCAATGTTAGAAAAACAAATTATTCATTCATTCGTATCTATTGTTGGCGAAGATAATGTAGATACATCCAATATGGGGCGTTTAACTTATAGTTATGATGCCACTCCAAACTTCCAAGCAATGCCTGATGCAGTCATTGCTCCTCGTAATACAAATGAAGTAGCTGAAGTGTTAAAAGTATGTAACACTCACAAAATTCCTGTGTATGTGCGCGGGTCTGGAACAAATCTTTGCGCAGGAACATGTCCACTTGAAGGCGGTATCGTCCTTATTTTCCGCCATATGAACAATATTTTAGAAATTGATGAAGAAAACTTAACAATTACTGTACAAGCAGGTGTCATTACACTTGATATTATTAAAGCGGTAGAAGAAAAAGGTTTATTTTATCCACCAGATCCAAGCTCGATGAAAATTTCTACAATCGGCGGTAATATTAATGAAAACTCAGGTGGATTACGCGGTTTGAAATACGGCGTAACACGTGATTATGTAATGGGGCTTGAACTTGTCTTACCAAATGGCGATATTATTCGCACTGGTGGTAAATTAGCAAAAGATGTAGCTGGTTACGATTTAACTCGTTTATTTATCGGTTCTGAAGGAACACTTGGCGTGGTAACAGAAGCTATATTAAAACTTGTTCCTATGCCTGAAACAAAGAAAACAATGCTTGCACTATATGAAGATATTAATGAAGCTGCACGTGCTGTTTCTTCTATTATTGCAAATAAAATCATTCCAGCAACACTGGAGTTCTTAGACCAACCGACAATTGAAGTAGTAGAAGAGTTTGCGCAAATCGGTTTACCTACAGATGTAAAAGCAATTTTATTAATTGAACAAGACGGCCCTCCCGAAGTAGTCAATCGAGATATTGAAAACATGGCTAATGTTTGCCGCTCTATGAATGCAGTCGATGTTCGTATTGCAAAAGACGAAACAGAAGCAGATGCGCTTCGTACCGCTCGCCGTAGTGCTCTATCAGCGCTCGCACGATTAAAACCTACTACAATATTAGAAGATGCGACTGTACCACGTTCACAAATCGCTCCGATGGTTGAAGCTATTAATGCCATTGCAAAAAAATATAATATTCCTATTTGTACGTTTGGACACGCTGGTGATGGTAATTTACATCCAACTTGTATGACAGACGCTCGTAATGCAGAAGAAATGCACCGAGCTGAACAAGCTTTTGCTGAAATATTTGCGAAAGCAATTGAACTTGGTGGCACAATTACTGGTGAACATGGTGTTGGTGCAATGAAAGCTCCATATTTAGAAATGAAATTAGGTAAAGAAGGTATTGCAGCTATGCAAGGAATAAAGCAAGCTTTCGATCCAAATAACATTATGAATCCTGGAAAAATGTTCGCGAAAGACACTCGAAAAAGAGTGGTGGTTGAGCAATGACCACATTAAATAAAGAAAATATTCAAAAAGAATTTAAAGAACGATTAAGTGAAGATGAATTACTAAACTGTATGCGCTGCGGTTTTTGTTTACCTACTTGTCCTACCTACATTCAATCCGGATATAAAGAGTCACATTCACCACGCGGACGTATCGCATTAATGAAAGCAGTCGTTGATGGTTTAATCGAACCAGATGAAGATGTTGAACATACATTAAACGTTTGTCTTGGTTGCCGTGCTTGTGAACCTGTTTGTCCATCTGGTGTAAATTATGGACATTTATTAGAAGAAGCTCGTGATATTATTAATCAAAATAAAAAATTCTCAGTGCCAGTGAAAGCTGTTCGAAAAGTCGTTTTTGAAGGACTATTCCCCCATCAAAATCGAATGAGAACATTAACTGGACTAATCGGATTTTATCAACGTTCTGGTTTACAAACGCTAACACATAAAACAGGGATTATGAAGTTATTCCCTGAAACACTTGCAACGATGGATCGCGTTTTACCAAAAGTCCCTAAAATGAAAGCCATGAAAGATCGTCCTTCATTTTTACCTGCAGAAAGTACAAAGAAAAAACAAGTTGCATTCTTCACAGGCTGCTTAATGGATACGATGTTTTTAGAAACAAATAACGCAACGATGAAACTTCTTCAATTAGCTGGTTGTGATATCGTTATTCCAAAAACACAAAGTTGCTGCGGTGCATTGCATGGACATGCTGGTGAAAAGAGTGGAGCAAAAGAATTAGCAAAGCGAAATATAAAAGCATTCGAAGATTTAAACATCGACTATATTATTACGAATGCAGGTGGTTGCGGGGCTTATCTCGTAGACTATGATTATCTTTTAAAAGATGATCCGGATTGGGCTGAACGTGCTAAGCAGTTTGTTTCTAAAATTAAAGATATTACTGCTATACTAGTAGAACTAGACTTCCATAAGCGAACTGACTTACGACTCACGCCGCAAGTTATTACGTATCAAGACTCTTGTCATTTACGCAATGTTATGCGCACATCTTCTGAACCTCGTATGTTACTAGAGGCTATCCAAGGTGCAACATATCGAGAAATGAAAGATGCCGACCGCTGCTGTGGCTCTGCTGGTATTTACAATATTGTTCATTCAGAGTTATCAATGGAATTTCTAGATTACAAAATGGACCGTGTGCATGAAACAGAAGCAGCAACCATTGTTACTGCAAATCCAGGTTGTTTATTACAAATGAAATTGGGTATTGAGCGAGAAGGGCTTTCTCATAAAATGAGAGGAATTCACATTGTGGATTTATTATTAGAAGCAATTGAAACTAACTCGTAACATACGTAATAATAGGAAAACGGCTATCTCCTTCGTCTATGTAAAGAGATAGCCGCTTTTTTGTCTGCTACAACATTAAAAATATGTTACTTTATTATAAAAAAGAACAACAGAAACATTACAGTTTTGTAAAAATCAATCCATTATATTCCTCAAAAAAACGTTCAAACCATTGATACAATAGGATTCTTCATTTTCTATTTAGGTAACTTTATCCAAAAACCCCCTCTTAAAACCAAGTATAAAAACACTATAAATTCCTTTTATACTCTATATTTCTCTTATTTTTGCTCCCTTCTTCTCTTAGGATAAATTAGGTAATTTTAAAGTCTATGAATTTTTTTCCATCTTTTTTCTCGCAAATTGTATGCTACGATGAATTTGTCAGTCAGACAGGCTGTCAAAAACAAATCGTGTGAAAACAAATTAAAACTTTATATAGGGGGACACACATCATGAAAAAGCGTGTTTTATTATCTGTAGCTGCTGCAACAGCTCTTACTTTAGGAGTATCTTCTCTAGATGCACAAGCTGCAACAGTACAACCATCTAACGTAAAGGTTCAAAATATTCAGCATTCAAAAGTAATGATGAAACAAATGAGTCAACAAGAATTACAAGCATTCTTACAATCTATGGGAGTTGAATCATTAGCACAATGGCAACAAGGAAACTTCCAACCAAACTGCTTCATTCCTGGTCAACAACCTACTGAAAATGTTGTAACTGAGCAACCAACAGCTAAGCCAGAAACTCAAAAGCCAGTTGAGCAAAAACCTGCCGAGCAAAAGCCTGCTGAAGAAGTTCAAAAACCAGAAACTCAAAAGCCTGCTGAAAACAACAATACTCAAAAACCTGCTGAACAAAAACCAGCTGAGCAAAAGCCTGCTGAAGAAGCAAAATCTTTAAGCGAGTTTGAACAACGTGTTGTTGAATTAACAAACGCTGAGCGTGCAAAACAAGGCTTACCAGCACTAAAAATCGATACTGAATTAAGCAAAGTAGCACGTATTAAGTCTGAAGATATGCAAAAAAACAACTACTTTGATCATAACAGCCCTACATACGGGTCTCCGTTTGACATGATGAAGAAATTTGGTATTTCTTATACATCTGCAGGTGAAAACATCGCTCAAGGTCAACGTACACCTGAAGAAGTAGTACAAGCTTGGATGAACAGCGCTGGACACCGTGCAAACATCTTAAATAACGGCTTCACTCACATCGGTGTTGGTTATGTAGAAAGCGGCAACTACTGGACACAACAATTTATTACGAAGTAAATAGATTAAAAGAGTCTTCTCATAATGAGAAGACTCTTTTTTAAGTTTCATAGCTTTCTATTATGTATGAATAGAAAATATATAACATAAACAACATAGATCCACAGCTTATTACACTAAGCAATACATAAAATCCCCACTCTAAGTTCAAAAACAATGAAAACAATATGCCACATGCCATCACTTGAAAAATCCGTCTACTCACTAAACAAATTTTTTGTAATTTAATTGGATCTTTTTCTTTTTCTTTGCCTTTTATTTTCTTAAATTCTTTACTCAGCATAAAAAGAAACATACTAATCCCAATCGTTAATCCTGTTTGAAAGGATATCAAATCCCCAAAATTAATAAAGAGGATAAGCGTATGAATAAACAACATAAATAACGTAATTTTCTTTATAAATCCGCCTATAATACCATGCTCTCTTTCATTAAACTTAAATATATTATGTGAAATAATATACAAAAATCCATATGAAAAAATAATAAAACAGGGAATAAATGCTACAACGACTTGTTTACTCATAAACTCGTTTGGCTGACCATTTACATTCCAATGTACTGCCATACGATTTGGTAAATAGGGATAGAGAAATAGAGTAAGTAAAAGACAAGCGAAAAATATTCCCAGTACATACTTATATTTAATCAAGTGATTCTCACCTCTCTTTTCTCTTAACGGCTTCGCTTCTTTTAGAGAAATCCCTGCAAAAATCTACTTTTTTCAAGTTAAAACTTATACTTTACGCATTTTCTTTTTGAAATTCTTTTATTTTATTATTTAACTTTGTAGGAAACGGCACATCAACTTCAATCGCTTCTTTCGTAATTGGATGCAAGAAATGTATCTTCATCGCATGCAATGCTTGACTGGACATATATTTTGTTTGTCCACCATATAATACATCCCCAACTAATGGATTACCATTATGACTCATATGAACACGAATTTGATGTGTTCTACCCGTTTCTAATTGTAACGTTACGAGAGTCGTGTTTTGCTTCTTAAAATACTTTTCTACTTTATAATATGTGATAGCTTGGTCACCTTTTGGAGAAATACGACGCCTTGTAGCATGATGGCGATCCCTTCCGATAGCAGCATCAATCTTTCCTTGTTTCTTCTTTACTTTCCCTTCAACGAGCGCTGCGTACGTTCTTTTAATTTTTCTTTCCATTAATAAGCGATCCATAATTGAACCAGCAATTCTATGCTTAGCAAACACGACACCACCTGTCGTATCTTTATCTAAACGATGAATATGACGCACCTTCGTCTCTAAACCTTGCATTTGAAAATGAAAAGCAACAAGATTTGCAAGCGTCCCGGTTCCACCTTTTTCAGCAGGGTGTGTGTCCATTTGCTCTGGTTTATTTACGATAAGTACGTGATCATCTTCGTATACTACATGTAATTCACCATATTCTGGATCTACACCGTACTCTTCCTCCGCAAACATATGGACTTGTAACTTATCGTTCTCTTTTAAAAGCTCATTCCATCTTCTTTGTTCCCCGTTAACCGTAACACCTTTTTCCATACGAAGCTGATGTAATAGCTTTTTCGGTATTTCCCATTCTACTTTTAATACCGATTCAATACTTATACCATTCCATTTAGCTGGAACGGTAATTTCACACCATTCACCCTTTTTCTTTGTTTCCATACTGTTTATCACCTTATTTCTATTGATTCTCTCATTGTAACGGAAAACACACTTTGATGCACCGTCAAAAATAGAGGACAGTCTTATAATAGACTGCCCCTCAAGCTCTAAGTCTTTTCATTTCTAACAATACTTCTTCAGCTTTTTGTTCATACGATAAATCCTTAAAGAAATCCGCCAACCTTTTATAATCATTGTAAGCATCTAATAAATCGTCCATCTTTTCTATTTTCATCACTTGTTGTTTTTGTTTCATTTTTACTGGATAGCGATAACCTGATACTTCTTGTATTTTGTAATACTCATCCTCTACTTGAACGACCTTTACAAGTTCTTCCTCTTCTGCATCCATCGTATACCCGTCAAATTCTCTAAGTAGTTCATAAATGATATGAGTCCATTCATCTTTTGGATAAAATCCTTTTTCTAACCGATAACCGACAATGCGATACATATGCCCATCGTTCTCGGCAAACTGTACTGTATCATTTAACTTAAACTTAAAATAACGAAACATTGCCTTCACCTACTTATTATGTAATGTTCTTATCACATACTATTTGCAAAATGTAGGCTTTGCTATTCATAAAAAATGCTCATCATATTGATGAGCATTTTTTACGATGATTTTTCTCGTTTTTTTCGAAATGGTAACCACCAGTTCCAGTCTCCAAATAACTTCATTAAGCTTGGTACGAGCATAAGACGAATAATTGTTGCATCAAGAAATATTGCTAATGCAACGCCAAGACCCATCTGCTTTACTGGTAAAATATCAGTAAATGCGAATGCACCAGTTACAACAATCATTATTAAAGCAGCTGATGTAATGATTCTACTTGTTGAAACGAGCCCTTCTAATGTTGCTTGATCGTTATCTCCTGTTTCTTCATAGAGCTCATGAATACGTGAAATAAGAAATACTTCATAATCCATACTAAGCCCAAATACGAGGCCAAAAATGAAGATTGGTAAGACAAACAGAACCGGACTTGCTTCTAAACCGAAATGACCACCTTCAAATAACCAAACAACAATTCCAATGGTTGCACTTAAACTAAGTATATTCATAACAATTGCCTTAATTGGAATGAGTATAGATCGGAATGCAAATAATAATATAACAAAGGTCGATCCAAATATAACAGACATACCAATTACAACTTTATCTTTAATTTCATCTTCTAATTCTTGTTGAAACGTCGTCATTCCGCCTAGATAATACGTAACATCCGTTTCTTTATAGTTCTTTTTAAAGTCACGTACCCACTGTTTTGCAGTCTCTGTACGTGGTTTTGTTTTCAAAAATATTTCTATCGTCGTCTTATTCCCTTGCGTGTATGCTTCAAATACAGGAGTTAGTTTCGCTGATTCTGGCGACTGCAACATTCCAACAACTTGATCTGCTTTCATTCCAGTTAACCCGTCGTATAAACTTCTTACTTCATGTACTTTCTTATCACCTTTTAACTTTTGAACGACTTCTTCTATCTTTTGTAGACTTTCTTTTTCTTTCATATCTTTTTTCGTCTCTACAACTAACGTAACATCAGCGTGTGTTTTGACAGTTTCATTAAATGCTTCTTCATACTTTTCATATGCAATCCTTGTATCACTCTTTTCAGGTAAAGCTTCAACACCAGGGAACTGCAAATTAGCTGTACGTAACGGTAATAAGCAAATAACAATAAATGTTGTAACAACAATAATCATTGCAATTGGATGTTTCATCACAAATTTTGCAAATTTACGCCATGCTTTTGCCGGCGTATGTGCTACTTGATTCTTTTTTAATATTCTTTTACCGATTAACGATAATAGTGCTGGAAGAAGTGTGAGTGAGAATAAAATACTCATAATGACAACAATCATTCCGCTAATCGCGACAGATTGAATATAATCTATCTTAAAGAAAAACAAACCGGATAACCCAACAAATACGCATAATCCTGAAAATACAATCGCACGTCCTGCCGTTTGATATGTAATTGCTATCGCTTCTTTTACCGTTCGTTTAGCAACTTCCTCTCGAAAACGGTTCACAAATAATAGCGCAAAATCAATAGATAATGCAAGTCCAATCATCGGTGCAACGTTTAACACGAAAATAGATAGTTCTTTATCAACACCGATGAAATACAATATACCCATCGTACTAATAACACTAAGCGCCCCATTCAAAATCGGTAAAATTGATGCCAAAAGGCTACCAAACGAAAATAGTAATACAAGAAACGCAATTGGTAATCCAATCATCTCTGCTACTTTTAAATCATTTTGCGTTCTTTCATTAATCTCTTTATTAATTTTCGGAAACCCTGTAGGTGTTACTTTTAATGCTATATTACTTTCTTTCTCAATCTCATCAGCAAATTGTAATGTCTTTTCCATTCGTTCCTTATTTGTTTTCCCGGAAAATAAAATTGTCGCATAGCCGATGTCATCTTGTAGCATTTCTTTATTTTGGATTGGGTGATGGAAAGATTCATAGTTCTCTTTCTCTTGAACATTCTTTACAATTTCATTTATTCGCTTTTTAAATTCCTCATGCGAAGCATCTTTATTTTTCTCAAAAACGAGCAGCAGCGTATCTTGAGACTTCTTAAAATCTTTATCTAAAATTTCTTTCGTTTTTTGATAGTCGCCTTCCGTTTGGAAACCGTCACCACCTAATACTCCCGGTAGCTTTGGAGCAAAAATCCCAAGTGCGATTGCGAGCAACAGTAACGCTACAATTACTGTATAACGAAACTGATACAAAAAGGCTCCTAACTTCCCCCACTTATCAACTTTATGTACATTTGTCTTCACACATTTTCACCTACTTTACATAATTCAATTGTCACTTATACTGTATCACATCTTGATATAAACAAAAAACGTCTGGAAAAACTATAATAATAGTTTTTCCAGACGTTTTTCTATCTCTCTTTATTAAGCCCTAATCTCTCAGTAAGTAAACGATGGTAGTAAATCGCGATAATTAACAAAATACCACCTACGCAGTAACCAGCTAAAATATCAGTTGGGTAATGTACATTTAAAATGACTCTACTTAATCCAATCGATAGAATTACTATACCCATCAAAATCGTTGTGACACATTTCCCAGCTACGCTTTTCAAATTAGCAGCAATGATATAAGTAAGAAATCCAAATGTCATAATTGATAGCATTGCATGTCCACTAGGAAAACTATATCCAAGTGCATCTAGCGCTTCATTTAATGACGGACGTTCTCTCTTTACAATCTCTTTTATCCCTTTATTCACAAGATGTGTTATTAAAATTCCCATTGGATATACAATCATCGCAGCATAATAACGCTTCTTCCAAAAAACAAGCAAACTTATAACGAGCGTAGCGACTATCCCAATTGCTGATCCCAATTTTGTAAAGTACGAGAAAAATGTAAGAGAACTTTCCGTTTGTAGCCCTCTTACTAATCCACGGACATATGTATCCATCACTGTAACGCCACCTGCATGTACGCGCCAAGCAACAATACCAAATACAGCAAATAACAAACCGATACACATTACCTCATACTGATGTAACTTCTTCTTCAAACGATTTCCTCCTACTATGAAAAAATGCGATTTCTACTTTAGAAACCGCATTTCCTTGCTTATTTACCTTTTGTTTTTAGCTCTGTCCAGTAACGATCATAGTCTTTTAACTTATCGTCTACATCAACAAGCCATTCTGTACGATCTAACTCTTCTTTCGTTAAGAAAATCATGTGATTATCACGGTATTCTTTACTATGAAGAGGATGAGCTTTTTCATTTGGATTACTGTAACCAATTGACTCGTAGTTTTTCACACTTACTTTTTCATCTAGTAAGTAGTTCATAAATTTCTCAGCAAGCTCTTTATGTTTTGCACCTTTTGGAATTGCTAACGTATCAGCCCAAATTGTGCCGCCTTCTTTTGGTACAACATATTCTACATCTTTATTATCTTTTGCGATAAATGCTGCATCTCCAGACCAAACTGTTCCGATCCAAGCATCTTCTGTAATGAATTTTTGTTTAATGTTATCTGTATCAAACGCTAATAAGTTTGGAAGCAGCTTCTTTAAATCATCTGCTGCTGTCTTTAATTGTGCATCGTCTTTCGTACTGTTTGAGAACCCGTGCTTCTTAAGACCCATTCCTAATACTTCACGAGAATCGTTTAGTAACGTTACATGTCCTTTATATTTCTCATTCCATAAGTCAGCCCAGCTTGTAGGTGCTTCTTTCACATACTTTTTATTGTATGCAATCCCTGTTACACCCCAAGTGTACACTAAAGAATATTTATTCTCTGGATCAAACGCAGGTGTTTTAAAATTAGAAACCATGTTTTCGATATTCGGGATATTCTTTTTATCTAACGGTGCTAATAAGTCCATTTTCGCCATTGTTTTAACCATGTAATCAGACGGCTGGATTAAGTCATACTTTGCGCCACCAGCTTGTAATTTCGCAAGCATTTCTTCATTACTTGCGTACTTGTCATAGTTAATTTTCACATTATACTTCTTTTCAAAATCTTTTAGCACTTGCTCATCAAAATTGTCAGCCCAACTATAAATATTTAATTCTTCTTTCTTTTCACCACAACCAGCAAGCACACCAGCAACAAGGCTAAAGCTAATTGCTGCGCCAGCTATTCTTTTCATTAATTTCATCGGTTTATTACCCCCTTGTACTTTCTATATCGTTCGTATTATAAAGGAAGGTGTCCTCCAGAGTTTTCTTCACCATCTGCACCTTTGTTTCGGAAGATTTCAGATAGAACCATTAATCCTACGATAGCAACAATTAAAATTGTAGAAAGAGCATTAATTTCTGGTGATACTCCGCGCTTAACCATACTGTAAATGTATAGTGGCAATGTTGTTGATCCTGGTCCTGATACGAAGAAACTAATTACAAAATCATCAATTGATAATGTGAATGTTAATAATGCTGCCGAAATAACTCCCGGTGCAATTGCTGGGAACGTTACATAACGAAACGTTTGCCAAGGCGTTGCTCCTAGATCATTTGCAGCTTCTTCTAAGTCACGTCCCATACTTGAAAGACGCGCAGCTAAAATAACAACAACAAACGAAATGCTAAATGTAATATGTGCAATAATAATCGTTGTTTGTCCAAGTTCCATTCCTAACTGACTGAAAAGAATTAGTAAAGATAATCCCATTAAAATATCAGGAATTAAAATTGGTAAATATACAAGGCCATTAATAGCCCCTTCGAAACGATATTTATAACGATGTAAAGCAATTGCAAAGAATACACCAAGTACCGTTGTCACAATCGTTGTTATAACTGCAATCGTAATACTATTTACAAATGCATCAATAACATCTTGTTTTTGAAATAAATCTGTATACCAATGGAATGTAAAACCTTCCCACTCCGCATTAATGCGAGAGTCGTTGAAAGAATAGACCATTAAAACCATCATTGGAAAATACAAGAATAACAAAATTAACCAAGAATAAGAAACTAAAAACTTCTTCATCTTTGCCTATTCCCCTCCGTTCTCATTATATTTATATACTTTCGTTGCACGATAATATAAGTAAATTAACAGAACAGAGAATAGAACAACGATAATCGATAACGCAGATCCAAACGGCCAGTCACGTGCACCTAAGAATTGATTTTGAATAACGTTTCCGATTAATGCTACTTTCGATCCGCCCATCACGTCTGATACAACAAACATTCCGATAGAAGAAACGAATACTAAAATAGAACCAGTCGCAATTCCTGACATCGTCATCGGCACTGTTATATTCCAAAATGCCTTTATTGGTGTTGCTCCTAAATCATAAGCCGCTTCTAGCTTACGCTTATCCAGCTGCTCAATTGCTGCATACACTGGTAAAATCATAAATGGTAATAAAGAATAGACCATTCCGAGTATTACAGAAGGAGTATTATATAATAAATTTAACGGTTCACTAATAATGCCAAGCTTTAATAACAACGTATTCACAAGACCTTGTGAACGTAAAATAACAATCCATGCGTATGAACGAACAAGAAAGTTAATCCAAAACGGGATCGTTGCCAATAATAAAAGAATAGAGCGGTATTTGCGGTCAACAATTGTAATTGTATACGCAAACGGATAACCAATTAATAAACATATTACTGTTGTAATAACTGCGATCTTAACAGTTTCCCATAACGTTCCTAAGTACAATGGATCAAATACACGGGATATATTCTCCAGCGTAAATTGCATTTCTACTGTCCCGTAAGCTCCGCGCTGCATGAAGGCGAATCCTAATACGAATACGAGCGGGATTAGGAAGAAAATTAGCAGCCACGCGACTGTAGGTAGTGCGAGTAATTTCCCTTTTTTCAATTTAAGGTCACCTCGTCCTCTTGCTCCCAGCCTACATATACATTATCTCCAATGCTCCACTGCGCTGCCTCTTCAGCAGTTTGATATGCCATTAGTAATTCTGATGTTTTCTCATCACGTACATAAAGCTTCTCCATATTTCCGACAAACTCAATATCTTCAATATGTCCAAGATGGTATTCTTTTAAAATTGGTTCTTCAACCGAACGTACTTTTACATTTTCAGGGCGAATTGCTACATAGCCTTCCCCGTTCTTCACAATATTATTTTCACCGATGAATGTCGCAACGAACAATGTTTTCGGCTTATTATAAATTTCTTTCGGCGTTCCGATTTGTTCGATATGTCCTTTATTCATAACGACAATACGATCGCTCATGCTCATTGCTTCTTCTTGATCGTGCGTTACGTATATGAACGTAATTCCTAAATTACGTTGTAAGTTTTTCAATTCACGTTGCAAGTCTTTTCGTAACTTAAAGTCAAGCGCTCCAAGTGGCTCATCTAATAGTAATACACGCGGATTATTTACAATCGCTCTTGCAATTGCAACACGCTGCTGTTGTCCACCAGAAAGCTTCGCAGGTTTACGATTACGGAACTCAAGTAACTGCGTTAAACGCATTGCCTCTTCAGCACGCTCTTTCTGCTCTGCTGCTGATACTTTCTGCATTTTCATACCAAAACAAATATTCTTCTCTACTGTCATATGTGGGAATAGTGCGTAATGTTGGAACACTAGGTTCATATGACGCTTATATGGCGGCAAATCGTTAATTCTTTCATCATCTAATAAAAGATTCCCTTTAGTTGGAGTTTCAAATCCTGCGATCATACGAAGTAAAGTCGTTTTCCCGCAGCCACTCGGCCCTAAAATTGTTAAAAACTCTCCCTCTTTAATATCTAAAGAAAGAGGTGGGATAATCACTTGATTTCCAAAATGTTTTTCAACTGCTTCAACTTTAATAATCTTTTTCATTTTCCCGTCCTATCTACCTTAAATTTTAAATTTTTATATTCATGAATAAATATTTATGTTCTATAGACTATTTTTTGTTTCGATCCAAACAAAAATGGTTATTTAACAAGCGTTCGTTTCTATTCTTTATGTAGTATGTTTGATTCATTTTCGCATGATACATAACGTCGAACAGAAAAACCCCTTCCATTGCGAAGGGGCTATTATCATACGGCTACGCCTACTGATAAACACCATCATCATTTTAACAACTTTCGTATGAATTTTAAAGCACTTTTTGTAGAAGAGTAACGAATTTTCATGTCGAATGCTGTAGATTGGGCTAAAATGCTTTTATAATGTGAAAAAGTCCGAAAACTTTCTTTCCCATGATAACCCCCTAATCCACTACTTCCAACACCCCCAAAAGGTAAATATGGCGTGGCAAGATGATAGACAACATCATTAATACAGCCTCCACCATATGAAATATTACTCGTCACTTTCTTTTGTACTTCTTTATCTTCAGAAAATACATATAACGCTAACGGCTTCGGATGTTGCTGGATTGTGCCAATTACATCTTCTATGTTGTCGTACTCTATGATTGGTAAAATCGGACCAAAAATTTCGTCTTCCATAACAGTATCTTTCCATGTAATATCCGCTAGTACTGTCGGTTCAATATGTAATGTATCTTTCTTATAGTTTCCACCAATTACGACTTGACCATCTTGTAAAAATCCACATAATCTTTCGAAATGACGCTCACTTACAATACGCACATAATTTTCATTTTGCAAAGGTTCTTTACTATACTGCTCTATAATTTCATGTCGCAGTGCCTCAATTAGCTTTTCTTTCACGGAAGAATGCACATACATATAATCAGGCGCTACACATGTCTGCCCTGCATTTAAAAACTTACCCCAAACAATTCTTCTTGCTGTCATCTCTATCTTTGCATCTTTATGTACAATACAAGGACTTTTCCCGCCAAGTTCTAAAGTGAGCGGCGTCAACTGTTTCGCTGCTGCTTCCATTACAACTTTTCCAACGCCAACACTACCAGTAAAGAAAATATAATCAAATGGTTCCCTCAGCAAAGATGTACTCTCTTCAACGCCACCTTCTACTACCGCTACAAGCTCTTCTGGGAATAATTCATCTAACATTCTCTTAAGCACTTTTGAAACGCTTGGTGTTAACTCTGACGGCTTTAAAACGATTGTATTTCCAGCTGCCAGTGCTCCTACAAGTGGTGCAATTGCTAATTGAAAAGGATAGTTCCACGGTGCAATAATAAGTGTCACACCATACGGTTCTGGCACTACTTTTCCTTTTGATCCAAAATGAGTAAGTGCTGTTCGAACTCGTTTCGGTTTACTCCACGATGACATATGTTTCAATTGAAAGGAAATTTCTTTTAATACATATCCAACTTCCGTTGTAAACGACTCGTGAACTGACTTATTTAAATCTAATTTCAATGCCTGAAATATTTCTTCTTCAAAATGCTGAATGCCTTCATAAAGCTTCTTCAAATTATTCTTTCGCATTTCGATGCTTCTCGTATGCCCTTTTAAAAAATATTCCTTTTGCCTACTTACAATAGAGGAAATACTCATTCACTCACCTTCTCCCACTATTTTTATCCAATTCTTTCATTATTTATATAGACTTCATATATAACAAATTTCTATTCTTAAGGTTACATTATATATGACTTTTTCAGCTATATAAAATTCATTGCTCACAAAAAAACTACCGAAAGAAAATCTCTCGGTAGTTTTACAGTATTAACGATATAAACGAACAGCACCTGCAGAATTATCATCAGCTTGTCCTACTACTTCAAACTTCAGACCAAGCTTCGGTAAAATACGTCCTGCATCTGGAATCTGTTGATTAATATACGTTTTAGAATCATCAAACTTCGGTACACCTGCTAAACCATCATACGTATACGTTCCACGCGTTGGAGATACAACTTTCCAAGCTGGCGTTTTATCGAATGAGAACGCCGCATCTGCGATTTGGAATCGCGTACTACTTTCCACTGTCGGTTTACCATTTAAAGTTCCTACAATTGCTTCTGGATGAGAATCAACTACACCTAGGAAACCGTGTCCTGGATGTACACCTACCCAGTTATCTGTGTAAGCTGAATCTGCATACCATACAACCATACCAGCGTTATATACTGGACCACGTGCAAATTTTAACGCGTTATCTGAACCAGCATAGTTTCTCCACTCAACATAGTAGTTATGGCTTTTCTTCTCTGTTCCGTTAGAAACAGCAAAACCATCTAATTTGAATTGTGGCGTACCTTCTGCGTCATCAGAGAATACTACTTTATCATCTACTGTTAATGAAGCATTATCAAGTAAGAAACCATTTAATGCTAAACCACCATCAGTAATGTAATCAAATGTTAATTTTACTTTCTTACCTTTGAACTGGCTTAAATCATATGATTTGTCAATCCATTTTCCATTTGTCGAATCTGCATTTCCACTATTTGCTTTCTCACCAAGTCTTTCAATTAACGTTTGTTGACCATCTTCCGTTACAGCGTGTACTTCAAGGAAATCATACTCTGCTTCAATTTCATATAATGATTTGAAGTCAAATTTTGCAGTCGTTGCATTTGTTAAATCGAACAGTGGTGTTTCCATCTTCGTATGAAGATCATCACCTTTTGTGCTGTAGTAATACTGTTTTCCGAATGCCGGCTCAATTGTTTTTATATCTTTGTCTGGTAAGTTAACACGAATCATACCTGGACGGTTAGATTTCGTAACACTTTGGTCTAAATATGTTGCTAGGCCGATACCTTTATTTAATTTCTCGTAATCTACTTCTACGATATTTGCCCAGTTACCACCGATTGTTTTTTGGAAAAACTCTTTATTTTGTGGTGATAAGCTCGTTGGTGTTGTACCTGCAATTTTACCAGCCCAGCTTCCGCCACTCATGATAGACCAAGCTTGAATTGGCTCACCAGCACCGCTATATTGTGTATCATACTCATCTGGTAAACCTAAATCATGACCATATTCATGCGCGAATACACCAACTGCTCCATCTTCTGGTTCAATTGTGTAGTCGAACGCTGCCATCTTTCCACCCCAATATGGAACTTTCGCTTGTGTACCTTCAATTGCGAATGGTTTTGGTCCAACTGTCCAGCGATGTGACCAAATTGCATCATCACCTAATTTACCACCACCTGCTTCTTGTCCAACACCTGCATGAATAATCATTAAGTGATCAATTAAACCATCCGGTTGATTTTTATTTCCATCACCATTTACATCATATTGATCAAATTGATCAAACTCTGATAGATCAAGACCGCTATCTACAGCTGCTTTTAATGCATCTTTTACTAAATCACGTGGGCCTTTTGGTCCTTTATTATCATGACCGCCGCTAGCAGCATCTGCACCGTAATCAGCAGCTTTACCAGGAACTGTTAACCATTTTGTAACTGTTCCGTCCACTGTGTAACTACCACCAGATTGCTCTTCGTAATATTGTTTAAACGTTTCAATTTTACTTCCATCATCTAATGTAAACGGCTCGTTGCCGAATAACATTTTTTCATAATGTTCTTTATTAAAATCGTTAGAATACATATATCCAGGCTCTTTGTCGATATTATTATGTTTAAAGTCAGCGTACTCTACAAGTAAAACGAGTACTTTATCTTTACGTACATCACCGTTATAGTCTTTTTGTTTCGCTGGAGAAGTTGGTACTTTACCATTTAGACCGCCTTTAACTGGGCCTGTCGCTGCAGGTGTTCCTGTTGCAGGGTTATCTAATTTTTCTTTCGTGTCTGCTTTCGCATCTTTCACTTTCTTTAAAAAATCAGATGCTTCTTTCGTAAGTTGATCCCCATTTGGTACTTCTTTCCCAGGATTTTCACCCTTTTTGTTCTCTACATACTTTTCGACAGCTTTCTTTGTTTCTTTCTCTGAAGCTGACGAATCAATTACCCCACGTTTTTTTAGCGCATCTGCTAAACGTTCTTCCGGAATTAAGTGATCATCAACTGGGCTCGTAGCTGTTTTATTCGCAGGCGTTTCAGCATATGCAGATTGAGTACCAGCTCCGAATGAAAGGCCTAATACAGCTGTTAAAGCGATTGATGACAAAACTTTGAACGGTTTCTTGTTCATCCCTTATTTCCTCCCCTAATAAATAATATGTATTACAAATTGAATTTTATTAAAAATTCAATATTTTTTCAATATTTAGTCATATTATGTAATATTTTTAATATATTTGTAAAAATTTCATAGTTAGCATACGAATATATCACAATTCAACAATGTTTTCTGAAAATATTGAAAGTTTTTATCGAACAATTTATAATTTCCATAGAGGGAGTTTAATGGGGATTTTATCTTTGTTTCATCTACACAATATTTGATAATTCACTATATAAAACACAAAATCCGATTGCATTATCATGTATTCTGTAGCAGCAATTATGACCGATAATTAGGGAGGAATTACATTTGTACAAAGATAAGACAGACGCACTGGATCAAGAATGGATTGATTTAATACTTGAAGCTCTAGATGCTGGTATCGCCATGCAAGACATCGAGCAATTTTTCCAACGTATGAAGCCATCCAGTCAGGCTCAATAGGTTTGTTCTTTTTAACGAAGTTTATGTTATAATAATGACATCATAAGACAACTACATATTGATAGAAAGGTGCGCAAATATGATTGGAGAACGTATAAAACGCCTTCGTTTACAAAAAGGGATTTCATTAACTGAACTTGCCGAAAAAGCTGGCGTTGCTAAATCTTACATTAGTTCTATAGAACGAAATTTACAAAAAAACCCTTCCATTCAGTTTCTTGAAAAGATCGCAGCAGTTCTACAAATTCCAGTTGATACTTTACTTCATGATGAAACAACAAAGGAAACTAACCTAGACTCCGAATGGACACAACTCGTTAAAGATGCAATGAACTCTGGTGTCTCCAAAGAACAATTTCGTGAATTTCTTGAATTTACAAAGTGGAAGCAAAATCAAAAATAATAATAGAAAGAAGTGCTTACAACCAGCACTTCTTTTTCTTTATAAAAAAAAGCGGGAATACCCGCTTTTTTATTATTTTTCTTCCCCAGCTTCTTGGTTGGCATTGAATGTCCATTCTAAATTCAATGTATCACCTTGGAAGATATTTTGGTCTTTTCCATCATCTACGAATTCAAATTGTACCCATAGATAATCCTCTGTACCAGCTGCTAATCCACCCTTTTCTCCCCACTCAGGAGCAAAGATATCTTTAGCTAAAAGATCTGGATCAACTTTTTGTAAGTCTGCTAAAGTTGTTTCATATACAGGCTCACTTTGTTTATCCCAGTTCCAAAGGAATTTTACTTTAACGTGCTTACCAAAGTCTTCACCAGCATTATCACCTTTTGCATCTTTAACAGTATACTTTGTTGCTAATTTAACGTCTTTAATAGTTAACGAACCGCTGTTTTGTAATAAGAACTCTTTCTTAACAGAATCCCCTGGTTTTAAATCTTTAATATCTACAAGCGTCTTAGGGTTTAATGTAAGGTCTAACGTCCCAGCTGCAAATGTATTGTTTGATACTTCTTTATCGCTAAAGAATGCAAATGTTCCTCCACCAATTAAAGCTAACCCCAATGCTGCTGATGCAACTCCCATACCTAATTTCTTTTTCAGACTCACAATCAATTCCCCCTAGCTTTTTTTTATATTTTTATCACTTATTTTTCAATAAGAGATGTAAAGAAAACTATATTAGCTTAGCTAATATGCGTTCTTTTTTAAAAACCTTATGTTCATTATAACGAACAACTCTATATAAACACAACACATATTTATTAATATTTTCAGTTATTTTTATTTCTCAATATTTTTTAGACTTTTCAGAAAAATAATGATAATTTATAACTTTTTTCACACTCAAATCATTTAATACTATAAGAAAAAAGAAAAACAAAGAGGTGAGGGCTAACGTTCCCTCACACTCGTATAAATATTACTAGTCTTGCTTATTCGTTCACTCTCTCTTACACCACATTCTTGTTTTCTGGCTGTTTCACTAAAGCAGTTACTCCGCTTTCTTCTGCTCTTCTAGCTTTTTCTGTTCTTCCACTTTCTTTTGCTCTTCTACTTTTTTCTGTTCTTCTACTTTCTTCTGTTCTTCTACTTTCTTTTGTTCTTCGGCTTTCTTCTGTTCTTCTACTTTCTTCTGTTCTTCTACTTTCTTTTGTTCTTCGGCTTTCTTTTGTTCTTCTACTTTCTTTTGTTCTTCTACTTTCTTCTGTTCCTCTGCTTTCTTTTGTTCTTCTACTTTCTTTTGTCCTTCCGCTTCAATTGCAACGTTTAATTGTTGCTGAAGAGCCTGAATTTGCTCATCAATAGCTTTCAAGCTAATTTCTTTCTCAATATAGTCACGCTTCTCTTTGATACTGCGAAATCCTTCATTTACATATATGGACACTTGCTGCATCGACTCATCTTTATTTACCTTTAATTCTTCTTGTATTTGATTGTAAGGAGCTTCTATTTCAGTATATACATTTTGCAGAGCTTCCTTCTCAGCAACAATTTTCTCACGCCCTTGTTGCCATACAGAAATCGCCTGTTTTATTTCTTCAATAGAAGTTGCTTTCAATTTCCCCTTCATCGTTCCATACTCACGCTCAATAAACTGTTTATGTTTCTCAGATTGCTCTTTTAACGTATTAACTGTTTTCGGAAATATAATTGCTGTAGAAAGCGTCGCTTCTACTTTCGTTTCATGAATGAACGCCGCTTCTGTATGCGTCATAATTTGAGATCCTAAATAAAACGTAATAGAACACATACACGGCAATATAAGCATCTTTTTAAAATTACGCGGTCTTTTCAGCATCTTAATCTCTCCCATCGAACATTACGTTCTTTATACAGAACATTATCTATATTATAGTAAAGAACTATTAAAATTGATAGACAAATACTAGAAAAATAGAAAAAGGGCTATCCATGTGATAGCCCTTTTTATTATTATCTTTCTTCACCTGCTGTTTGTTGTGCATCAAACGTCCAATTTAATTGTAACTTATCGCCTTGGAATTGATTTTGATCTTTTCCATTATCAACGAACTCAAATTTCACTTTGAATTTATCAGATTTACCTGCTGAAATACCTTTTTCATCCCAGAACCAAGCCGATAAATCATTATCTACAGCTGTAAGTGTGTCACCTTTTAATTTATCTAAAGTAGTTTGTTTCACAATTGTCTCATGCTTATCTACATTTTTTAAGAATGTTACTTTAATATGTTTACCAAAATCATCTTTATTATCTTTCTTTACATCTTCTACATTATAATCTGTTTTCAGTAGAACCTTTTTAATATCTAAAGAACCTTTATTTTCTAGTTTAAATTCTTTTTCAATTGTATCCCCAGGTTTTAAATTCGATACGTTAACAACTGTTGATGGATTTAATGCTAAATCCAGTGTTCCAGCCGCAAATGTATTGTTTGACACTTCTTTATCACTGAAAAATGCAAATGTTCCTCCACCAACTAAAGCTGCTCCTAATACTGCTGATGTAATACCCATTCCTAATTTTTTCTTTAAAGTCATGTCCATATCCCCTTAATATATATTTGTTAACTTCCTAAATGGAAAGTATAACCAAACGAACTAGACGGATTGTTCTACTTTTTTATCTTTCTTTTCTCCGTCAATGCTACGAATAGCACCAAAAATAGAAATAGCGGAATAACCAAGCAAAAAGACTCCTGGAATAATAAGAAGTAATGCTGCTCCTGCTTTCGAATTCGCATAATTCAGTAAATAACCAACATATGGAACTGTAATATCTGCATACTTTCCAACTACATTTTCTGCAAGTACTGGCTCTAAATCTGGTCCGTTGTTGTTATCCCCTTTTGTTTCATACATTACTTTTCCATTTGTATCTTTCACACCGATAATACGGTGAGTGATAATTTTTTGATCTTTCTCTTTAAAGGTAATAACATCACCTTTTTGATATTTAGAACCATCTTTGTTTGGTTCTATTGCAATGATTGATCCTGTTAAAAACGTCGGCTCCATTGATCCTGAAAGAACGCTCTTAAATTGATATCCCATCACTGTCGGATCACCACCGCTTGCTTTTGAAGAAATAACTACAAAAGCTAAAAAAACCATCAATGCAAATAAAACAAATGAGATCGCGTTGCTAATTATCTTCCATATTAATTTCATCGTCTCTCTCCCTCTCCGTTGTTTTATATTATTTGAAGTATGCAACATCCACTTTGTTCTTTAACAAGAACACAAGTAAATGATATAACGAACTTTAAGTTATTGCAATAAGAAAATTTACAATTATTAGTTATTTAAAATATAGAAAAAAGACTGTGCCAAAATTTTACACAGTCTTTTTATTAGTAATTTATTTATCTTCTGATTTCATTCCTTTTGTATTTCGGCGCAACACTACATATAAAATTGCTCCAAATAATATAATCGCACCTATCCCAACACTTATTACTTTCACATTTGAGTCTTTTACTTCAGGCATAGTTGTATCTTTTTTAGGCATCGTAAAAGTGACATCTTCTGTTGAAAGAACATTTACCGTCGCAATTGTTTGATTATTTTTCGTAATATCAACTGCACCAACTACCTCACCACGATGTATTCCTTTATGATATAAAGATTCTTTATCTAATGAAGCCGCCCGGAAAATAGTTTTCACATTTTTCCCTTCATCTTTCTTAAGCATAAGCTCCGCACTTTGTTCCAACTCAGAATTAACATCTTTATTTAAATATGTTGTTTTTTGATGCCAATTATGTTTATCAAGCACCATTTGCTTCGTAAATTGACCGAAAGAATATTCCGCCATCTGCTTCAAATCTTCATAAATTTCAGGTCTTTGAGAAGCCATTACTACGCTTATAATACGATTTCCATCTTTCTCATTTAATAAAACAAGTGTATTACGTGCTTCATTCGTAAACCCTGTCTTACCGCCAATGCTATATGGATTTTCAAAAAAATTAGATTTATTAAAAATAGACACCGTCTGCCTAGACGTCGTAACTGTCGTTCTTTTCGTATTCATCGCTTGTAAAATTTCAGGATACTTTTGCACACCCTTCGTAATCATAGCCATATCATACGGCGTCGTATAATGGTTCGGATCATGCAATCCATTCGGTGTTACAAAGTGGCTATCTTTCGCTCCTAATTGCTTCGCTTTCTCATTCATCATATTAGCGAAATTCTCAACACTCCCGCCAATCCGCTCCGCAATCGCATACGACACATCATTCGCACTCAGCACCATTAAAATCATAAGCGCAGTATTTCTATTAATTGTCTCTCCAGGTTGAAACTCAATTTGATAATTACTCTTCTCTTGATCTAATGCTAATTGTGAAAATGTAAATTGATCCTCTGGCTTTGTATGCTCCATGAGTAAAATCGCTGTTAACACCTTCGTCGTACTAGCAGGATATGCTCGGTGATATGCGTTTTTATCATACAAAACATCTCCTGTTTTCGCATCAATTGTCGTTGCAAACTGACTAAAAACATTCGGTCCTTCCGCAGGTGGTGGTGCAACTTGTTCTGGATTTACTCCAATATTCGTCTCAGCACGCAATGTTATGGGCGTCAAAAAAAACGAACAAATAACTGTAATAAAAACCAAAATTTTCTTAAAATTTACCATATGACTCTCCCTTTTCCATTTACTCCTTAACAAAATAATAAATCTACCAATCATATGTAATTTGTATTATATTGGAAGAAATTTCACTATTTTTTACTATATCATATTTTTACGATAAAGAACATAAATATACAATAAAAATAAGAAGGAATTACTCTTTCTTATCCTTCTCATCAATCAACGAATCTATTAACTTTTGACTAGCTTCCTCGGGCGTAATCTCATCTGTTATTCCCATAAACGACCAACCTTTAGAATCAACCCACTCAACAAACTCTTGTAAAAATTCATCATGTGTAACATCCACATCAAGAATCGATCCATTAATCGAAATCGTTCTATTTTTAGACACGCGCATCTTGAACGTTTTTCTTACCATTACAACTTTTCTCCCTCTACTTCTGAATATTTATAAAGTGAAACTTTCATCAACCCTCACGAATCGGACTTTTACGGGCATTCCGACCCGAACCTAACTTCTTTACTTTTGCTGAATTTCGAGGTAAGGGATCTTACTGCCCGCAAATAGCGAGATAAAATAATCATGTATCTCTGTTATACATGATTTTCAGTAAATTGTAAAAAGGATATATTGGCCAATTTAAATAGCAAAAATAAAAATCTCTTACCTACGTAAACGTAATACGACATACAATCGCTCATAAATTATTAAATAAATCCATAAAAATATACACTTTAAAACATAATTGAGTAAGCCATTCTAGTCTTTTGGAAGATATTATCTAAAATAGTATACTAAACGGATAAAGGATATTTGAATAAAGAAACTGAGGCCCTCTATTTAGCTGGATTCTTAAGTTGTAGACTTAAAGACTGATGCCTGAATTCATATTTAATTTCTATTTCTGTACATCATATCGTAAGAAAGAAGGTAGTACTGTGAAAACAACAGAAAATTTTACTGACAGGGCCGATATATATGCAAAATATCGCCCTAGTTATCCTAATGAATATATTGATTACTTGCTTTCAGCTAACCAACTGAAAGGGAATCAGATTGTGGCTGATATTGGTTCAGGTACGGGGATATTTAGCCACCAGCTGCTTGAAAGTGGTTTACATGTTATTGGAGTTGAGCCAAATGATGATATGAGAAAGATGGCTGAGCAATCATTAAAACTATATTCTCGTTTTCAATCCATAAAAGCAACTGCTGAAAATACCACTTTAAAAGAAAATAGTGTAGATTTAGTAACTGTTGCCCAAGCATTTCATTGGTTTGATAAAGAGGCTTTCAAAATCGAATGCCAACGAATTTTAAAACAAAAAGCAAATGTTGCACTTGTTTGGAATAGTAGAGATTTAACTAGTCCACTTATTAAAGAGAATGCAGAAATTTGCCAGAAAACCTGTCCAAACTTTAAAGGCTTTAGCGGTGGAATAGATGAAACTCCAGAAGTATTTAACAACTTTTTTAAAGATGGAAAGTATGATTTTAAAGAATATCAAAATTATTTACTTTTTGATTATGAAGGGTTTTTGGGAAGGAATTTATCAGCATCTTATGCTCCGAAAGAAAATGACGAACAGTATAAAAACTTTATTTTTCTCCTATCAGAGCTATTCGAAAAATACAGTAAAGATGGAAAAATTATTCTCCCGAATTTAACACGAAGCTATCTAGGCAATGTATAAACAGCCTGATACAAAGAGACATTGAACGGAATTAAAACAAGCCTAGCCCCTCCCTGAATGTAGAACGAGGTTAGGCTTGTTTTGCATTTTACCACATCAAATTCAAATGACTTTCGTACAATAAAGTAGAATATATTAGAAAACACCTTAAACTGAGGAGGAACTCAATGGCGCGTTGTACGTATTGTAAAACGAAGTGGAAAGTAAAAGATGTATGGTCGCTTCTCATAACATTTGAAAAAGATTGTCCGTATTGTTTTGGGAGGCAATATCTATCAAAGAAAACAGTGAACGCTATGCCAGAACTTATAAGCTTACCTTTACACTTCTTGTTCCCTTTTCTTGTTGATTTGAGTGATGAAGGTCCTTTGGATTGGTATCGGAAATAATATAACCTCTACATCCAAAGACTACTTTCTACTAAATTCGCTTCTCATCATTATCCCTTCATACATTACTCTCATAATCGCTTATACTTTCCCTTTTAAAGATCCCATAGCTCAACAGGAAGAGTGTCCCCTGACCAAATTTTATCAATTATGACTAAAAAAACAGTGATATATGTATACTGTTAAACATAAAAAATTAGCATTAGGTTCCAATTAAATATTAATTGAAACCCAACACTACTTGTATTCTGTAATTCAGAATACAAGTAGTGTTTTTTATTATGCATTTTTGCATACAGTATTGTTTTCTCTTGTAAATAGATAATAATGGTATATAATAAAACCAACGTTTTACCAATAAAAGGTAATAAAGAGTAGTGGGATAAGCAAATACCCAAAACGTATTAACAGATTTATTCTATGTAAATCATGATACATATATGGAATCAAAACTATGAAATTTTATGTAGAGGTTAGATTACTACAAGATGAAAGATTCATAGCGAATACACTTAAGGAAAAAACGTTCCATTAGATTAATGTGATATCTATCGAACGAATTGAGAATATACTTAGGGGGAATTTCAAGTGAAAACATTTAGTAAAGTATTATTAACAGGAGCTTTAGCTTTAGGCGGTTTAACAGCTATGAACATTGAAACACCAAAAGCACATGCTGACGAATGGGATGGTTGTCATTACATTTGTGGTCCTGGTGAAACGGTGAACGGTGTTACAGTTCAGGTACACTCTACACAAGTTACTTTTGGTAACAGCGTAATTGCAAGAATTACAAATGACCGAGCTGAAGAAATTCATTACAATGTCAGCCTTGAAAAGAAATATGGCGATAGATGGGGAGAATTTGAAACCAACTTCCGTTGGCAAAATCAATGGGTCCCAGCTGGAAGCAATGATGAAATTGCAACTTTCACAGGATATGGCGATGATATTTATGAGGATGGAACATATCGTTATAAAGTCGAAATAAAAGGCGCTGACGGTTCTATTGATACAATTTACACAGCAGGAATGACAGTTACAGGACGATAGCTTATGAACAAGCTCCATTATTTATGATTGTATTTTTGAAAATATCATTGATAATTGCGTTGATATTATTATTAAAATAAGCTCTTCGGGGCTTATTTTTTTATACAAAAATTAGAATATAAATATTCGGAAAATTACATCTTTACACCATTAAAGTTCGTTGCTATTATAGGAATACATCAAATGTTACAATACTCAACAAATTGTACAAATCCTCCGATTACACGAATGAAATGAAAATACATTGCTGATGGTAACATTTATAGTTGGGATCCCGTAGCTCAGCAGGGAGAGCGCCACCTTGACAGGGTGGAGGTCGTGAGTTCGAGCCTCTCCGGGGTCATATGAAAAACCCCTTGATAGTCAAGGGGTTTTCTTTATGTAGCAAATAAATGATTATTATTAAAACTAAATTTTCCCTACTTCTTTTCTCCATTTTGGAGAAAGACATAAATTATATTAATTATCGCTCTACGTTGTTCGCTAGAACTCGATTCTTTACTCTCTTTTGGGAGCTTTTTAAAATTCTCTTTGAAAAATAGCCTAATACAGCAATTTTTATATTTATTTATATAAATTTCTCAACAAAAAAGATCTACACAGTTTAACTATGCAGATCTTTGTAAATTTAAGTTTAGAAATGAATAGACGAATCCTATTTTTGCCCTAATTTGATTGCCTTTTTGATATTACTAAATGCACCTTTACCATATATTAATACGCCACCGCGGTAAACACGACTCGTTAAACCAATCATCATACATATTGTTGCAATTAGAATTGCTAATGCAAGCGCAATCTCCCATACTGGGATATTGAGGAATCCAATTCGTACAAGCATAACAATAGGAGTGAAGAAAGGTACATAACTAGTAACGGTAACAACCATGCTGCTTGGGTTTGACATTCCATAAATTGCTATATACAAAGCAGCAAGTAACATAAACATCAGCGGCATAACAGCTTGAGAAGATTCCTCTATACGCGTAATGATAGAGCCAAATAGACAAGATAATGAGCCATATAATAAGAATCCTAATGTGAAGAATAGAATCCCATAAAACACTAGAGTTGGAGCAACAGAATTTAAATCAATACTATTTAAAATATCATTTTTCGAATCATTAATTGCTGTTTTATATCCAACAGTTGCGACCAAGCCCCAAATTATGATTTGCGTAATACCAGCCAATAATGTTGAGAATAGCTTCGCATATAAATGTTTGGTAGGCGAAATACTCGAAACAACTAACTCCATAACACGAGAAGATTTCTCTGTTGCAACATCTGTTGCTAATTGTGCAGCATACATTAATATCATTAGATAATTTAGCATGATAAAGACATTAATTAAAATCCCTACACCCTCAGTATGTTCTCCATCTTTAACCTTATCTGAAACCGTTTTGGTATGAATTTCTACTGGCGTTGTTAACACCTTTAATTCATCTTGAGATAGATTCAATTGCTGGGCGAAATTAGAAGATTGTATTTGAGATAAAATCGTTTGAACCTTGCTAACATCTTGCTGATTTACATCCGTCTCAGTTATATACGTAGCCTTTAATTGTTTATTATTCAATTCCTCTACAACGATTGCATATGTATAATCACCATTTTTAACACCTGATTCTGCTTTTTGTTTATCCGTGCTACGTTTAACTTGTATCTTACTATCGACATTTTTAAACACTTGATGAATGGTTGAATATAATTCTTCTTTTTCTGTAACAACAACAACTTGATCCTCCTCGTTCCCTGCAAACAAGTTATAAATCTTGTCAAAATTCATCAATCCTATAATTAACATAGAAACTATTATTGTAATAGCAAAATATGATTTTGATTTCACTTTAGATTTATAGTTTTGTAAAAAAATTGTCCAGAAACTACTCATTTTGTGCACCTACTTTCGCAATAAAGATATCATTTAATGTAGGCTCTTCTACTGCAAACTTTTTAACATACCCTAATTTTGTTATCTCTTTAAATAAAACATGTGACACTTCTTCATATGAAATTTTAAGAGTAACTGCATTTTTACGTTTCTTCATACTTTCTACACCTTTTATTTCTTTCAAATGGTCAAAGTCATGATCGCCAACGATTACAACGTTCTTTTTACCAAAATCACTTTTAATTTTGGCAATGTCACCCTGAACAACAGGTACACCTTTGTGCATAATACAAATGTGTTGGCATAACTCTTCCACATGTTCCATACGATGTGAACTAAAAAGAATTGACGACCCTTGTTTTTGCATATCAAGAACAGCGTCTTTTAACATTTCAACATTTACTGGGTCTAAACCACTAAATGGTTCATCTAAAATTAAGAGTTCAGGCTTATGTATAATCGCTGTTATCAGCTGGATTTTTTGCTGATTCCCTTTAGAAAGTTCTCCTACCTTTTTGTTCAGATGCTCAGTAATATTAAAACGCTCCAGCCAATAGTGAAGTTCTTTTTCTGCATCTTTACTTTTCATGTTCTTTAGTTTTGCAAAAAAGTTAACTTGTTCTTTGACAGTCATTTTCGCATAAAGACCACGTTCTTCCGGTAAATACCCAATTTTATCTGTAACACCATAATTTATAGGTTTACCATTCCATGAAATGGTCCCACTTGATTTCGATAAAAGTCCAAGTATCATTCGAAATGTAGTCGTTTTACCTGCTCCATTCCCGCCCAAGAATCCAAATATTTCACCTTTTGGTATCTCGATATTCAAATTATTCACTGCAACATGCTCGTCAAATTTCTTTGTTAAATCTTTAATTAGTAAACTCATTATCCACACCCTTAATTCCCAAGATGATTTATTTATACAATTGTATATCCATAGTCAACCACAATATTTTGCCCTCTAATGGCATCGCTTTTATCAGACATTAAAAATAAAATGACATTTGTTACATCTGAAATTTCAACAAATTTTCTATATGGAATTTTTTTCAATAACTTATTTCCTTCAAAGGACTTCAAATAACTTTCGTTATTATCGTTGATAATATAGGACGGCGACACACAATTCACCTTAATATCTCTCTGTTGATCTTTCAAAAAATCAATGCTTAAATTTTTTGTTAAGTGAATCAGCGCTGCTTTTGAAGTACCATAAGCAATTCTATCCTCATGTGCCACTATACCATTTTGTGAAGCTACACTTACAATTGAAACGCGGTGTGAAAGTGAGCTATAGATGGACTTGAGTAAAAATACAAAACTCTTAATGTTTATATCAAATGTTTTATCCCACGCTTCATTTGTCACATTATAAAAATTAGATAAAGTATTAACCCCGATTAGGTTGATAACACCATCTATTGTTATATTGTTCTCTTCAAAGTAAGTGGATAAAAATCTAATATCTTCTTCTTGGCTAACATCTAAATTGAAATAGACTTTATTGGTTTCTTTCATTACTTTTTCTTTATACGTTTTATCGATACAGTATATATTTTTTGTATCATCTATTACCGTTTGTAAGTCTTTACCAATATATCCATCTGCGCCTAGTATCAGTATATTACCACTCACATTATTCCTCTCCTTACAACATCGAATACCCAATAAACACCACTTAAAATAACTGTGGCTATGAGAATACAATTTACTAGTCCGAGTAGTAACTCAGAAGATTTTATCTTTTGTCGTTTAAATATAAATTGTTTGAAACTATTCATATAATCTTCTGAATCTATCATTTGATTTATAATCCAATAACCATCTAACTTTAAAAATGGCATCATATTAGTAAAAATAATTATACAATTAGTAATATATATGTATAATATCACGTCAGAACTTGACAAAAGATACATGATTGCTAATAGACTTCCTAAAATCATTTGTCCCATAACACCTGACAACATTATTGCTATTTTTTTTCTCTTATCGAGCGTCCTCATATAGTTAACATTTGTAAAAAATAATAATAAAAAGAAATATCGAATTATTATTCCAAAACGCATTTTGTCAGATCTAATATATTTTCTGTAAGTATAATAATGCGAAAATTCATGGAACGAAACGATAAATAACTGTGCTACGTATATGTATATCAAATGATATACATTAAAGTTCATTGCACCACTATTGAAGATCGTATAACCCTTTTTCACTACTACAGGAAAAGTAATTGCAAAAAATAAAAGTAAACATACGAACAAGTACTTAAAAATCTTAATGTTTTCGATTTTATATAGCGTTTCAAATCCCTTTGTGCTTATACTTAATTTTAGCAACTTAAAATTTAATAGATTGTATTTTTTTTTGCCATGCAAAAATCTTTCTAAACCTTCTACTTTTTCGCTAGTTTCAGTATTATAGCTCCTAAGATACTCTAGTGTATTCTGATCTGCTTGTATCATTCTCTCATTCTTAGGGTTATATATATAAACATAGTCGTCTATGTGGTATTCAAGATTTACATTGCAAACATTTAAGTTATTTACTTCTTTCAAACTAATACCCTCTTTGCAATTATTTTCATAGCTTTTGAAAATGCCTTCGTATCTATTAAAAGGGTAGGAAATAGTGTAATGCCATTACCTTCATCATTATCCATGTAATGATAGACTAAAATACCGAGTTCTTTTAATCCGTTAACTATTTCCATAGTTTTAATTGGATCATTCACAGGGATCGAATACATCCCCCCGATACCCGTGTAACCAATATTTTTCATCTTAAGCGTATTTGTTACTATATTTTCGATTTCTCGAACATTGCTAATAATACTTGTCTCATTTTCTAAAATATATTCTAATGTAATCTTTGCTGATAGTACCCCTAGCAGATTTCCGTTTTGAGTAGAGAAATGCTCGATATGCTTACCTTTGAGAGCGTCTTCAATTTCTTTTGAAATTACGACTGCTCCAAATGGGAGAATTCCATTGTTAATCGATTTGCTCAAAATTAAAATATCTGGAGTCACCCCTAATTCTTTAAAGAAAAAGCGATTGCCCGTTCTATAAAAACCTGTTGCCACCTCATCAAAAATTAGTAGTATGTTGAATTTTTTTAATGTGCTGTGTAGTTTTTTAATAAATTCTTTATTAAAAATATACACTCCGCCTGAACCAATAATAGGTTCAAATAAAAAAGCAGATATATTTTGATGATTTTCCTCTATAAAATTCAACACATGATCTTCATCATCACGATTTTGAGGAGTTTTTACACTTAAGAATCCATCTAGTTTTGGTTGATAATCTTCCGTAATCTTCTCATCTAATCCACTAGCTGATACCCCTGCAAAAAAGGTACCATGATAACTTTTATCATACGTAATAATTTTTTTATCTTTGTTGTTTAAATGTCTTACAACCTTTGTTGCTAACTCTGTTCCTTCCGAACCGCTATTTGTGAAAAAGACTTTAGTATACGCAGAATCTTTTTCATTAATAAACTGTAGCAAGGCATTACTATAATCATTATACAAAGGATGATTGTATGCATGGATATCTAAAAAAGTTAATGATTTTTGTAAATACTCATTAAATTGAGATGAAATTCTTTGGTATAACTCTTCCTTGTATCCCAATGAAACATTCCATAAACCGCTTCTAAGATCTAAATATTTTTTTCCAGTTGTATCTAGTAAAAAACTATCTTTAGCTTCTTCGATTATCATATTATAAAAAGGGGATTGCGTAATATCCCCCATTGGAACAACATAGGTATTATTCTTCACAATTTTCCAACTCCAAGAAATATATATTTTCTCCGCTATATAATATATTAAATTTATAATGTAACTCTTCAGAGACTTTCTCAAAATATTCAATAGTGTGTAGATTTTTCACTGAATATCCCACTTTTTTAACACCATTGCCTTCCATAAATATATTTAAAACATATTTATTTTCTATAATGGCATTACTTACAAAAAACACACTATCATCTGTTTTAAAATTTAAAACTTTATCACAATTTTCTTTTATACACGAAGGTTTAAGGAAATCAAAAATGATGGAGCCATGAATATCCAATAAATCTTTTGTTTTAATTAAAAAACTTTTAAATTGTTCTTCTGAAAATAAAGAAACAGTCGTGGCTGGTATAATAATTTTTGTGAATTTAATACCTTTAATCGTATCCAGGTCCTCTATACCAATATTGAAAATCTTATCCCTGTAACTAGTGTCGATATATTTAATCATTTCCAATTGTGGTTCAATCCCGTAAATATTGACACCTTCTCTAGATAGAACATTAAATACCCGACCATTACCTGATCCTATTTCTAGTACTACATCATCATTATTGATTTTCTCTCTATAGAAATCTAAATCATTTATTTCAAATTTTTCATTTATCGAGCGGTTATAAAAATCAGCAAAGTCGGTATCTGAATAAATATCATCCGAAATTTCCACGTTTCCTCTTTTAACTTTTCGTAAAAAGGGGCCAAATATATACTTACTATGCATGTTCCACCAACCCCTTATATTCATTCATAATTGCATCATATTGATCTTTGAAACGATCTTTTAGGTAGCTTTGGTTATTTTTAAGATCGGCTTCTAAAATTTCAAGGAAAGTTTCATCCGTTTCAAAAACTTTATTAGTGCGGATATTATAAACAAAACAACCTCTATTATTTTGAATTCCAATTAATTTGAATTCAACGATTGAATCTACTACTAGGTCCAGTTTGTTCTTTGTATAAGGCGTAGTAAAAGTAGTTGCCCCACCTTTAAATGATGCTGCCAAATTATACATCATCGGAATGATGTTCTTAATCATCGCCTCTACTTTATCTTGTTCTTCATTATTTTGATATTTTGAAACAATATCAAAGTAATTTAGCTTAATGTTTTTTGAAATTATATATTCTTTCAAGTAATCATTGAAAATCCCGTCAGAATAGACAAACAATCTATTATTTGTACTAGTCTTTGTCATAGTCGCATAATCAAAAATCGCTTTTTTACTTTCTTTGTTATCAATAACCCCTGAATTTTTAAACTTGCTTATTAATTCTTCTAACTCTTCTACATCTAATGACGTCAAATCTTCTTTTTGAAAACTCGGAACAGAATTATTTAATAATATAATGTTTGGTATGTCTTTCAAGTCATTGCTATTTAGTTCAATTTCTTCACTAGATTGATCAATAAAAATTGAACTGTTTACAGCCATGTTATAATACACATCTGGTTCGATATTCTGAATGACATTACAATTTTCTACATAGAGATGTTTTAGCGTTCTTTTATTAATAACAGCTGGATATACGCCTGAAAATAATGTCATTAACCCATTTCTTAAATATTGCATGTGAGACAACTTAGCCTTTTCTTTCTCTAGTTGGAACATATCTTTTAACGGCTGTAACATGTCTATCAATTCAAAATCCCCATGTTTTACTTCTAAATTATCATCGACTATACAAAAATCTGTTTCTTCTAACTCAGTTTCTAAAAATTGAACTAATTTATATATTCTTTGCAAGCTCCCACCAACGAAAAATATATACTTTTGGTATTCTTGAAAGTCTAGATAGTCAACAAAATCAATAAAAGTGTTATTTTCAAAATCAAATTTATCAAAGTGTATATCTTTGGCTTTAGCAGAAAATAGCTCTTTTGCGTTACCTTCATTGATATTTTTAAATAAACCGTTTTCTTCAATTATGCACGAAATTCCAATCATTAGTTCGTCCCCCTGGTTTTCTAGTTGATACCTCTGAAAATTATTATTTTATAAATCATCAATATTTAACTACAGAAATCAAGTTATTATTATTACTTGACCCGCAACAAGAACTGCTCCTGTAGCCCAGTAAATGATGTCAGTTTTTGAATTTAATTCTTCTAATTCAACTTCTTTAAAGTGTAGTTTGTTCATGTTTTAACCTCACGTTTTTCATTAAGAAAATTCTATTTTTACGGCTGAGATCATGTAAGTAAAATTACTCCACCACCAGAAATTAAAGCTCCAACAGCAGCGCCAGTCCAGAATGAATTTAACTCTGCTACTTCAACCTCTTTAAAGTGCAATTTCTTCATACTCTTCACCTCTCGTTTTGAATATAAAAATTCTTACAGGTGAGATCATGTGAATTTTGTTAAAGTAACGAAACAGGCACTTTAAACCAGCGATTATACAGTGAATATTTGGAACATTTTATGTTATAGTGTGTTACTATTTAATTTTTTCGTAATTGTAGTACTCTGCCCACTAAAATGCCAGAAGCTAGCGTTATTGTAGTTGCTAAAGCAATGTTCATATATAAATTACTACTATTAACAAGAACAATTAAACCAAATACTATTAAAGCTGGAATTATAATAAAAAGTAGATTTTTATTCATATCCATCAAGTTAAAATCAGTACGCTAGCCACGCCTGCTCCAGCTGCAACTACGCCTGCTCCAATACCTGCTCCAACCCAAAAATCTGTACCATGTGAATTTAATTCCTCTAGCGAAATTTCTTTAAAGAATAATGTTTTCACTTTTTCCGCCTCCTGTTTTAAGCTTCCCAAAAATCTATTTGGATATATAATCAGGTTAGTATGTGCCTATCTCTTCAGCATTGATCGTTCACTACCCTATTAAGTTAAAATAAAACCAATTCCAACTGCTGCGCCTCCACCTACAACCGCGCCACCTGCCATACACCAGCCACAGTTTAATTCTTCACTTTCAATTTCTAAGAATTTTAAATTTAGCATTGTGTTTTCATCTCCTCCCATAAAGTCTTCAGAGGTATCAACTAGAAAATCATCATTATATATAGATATAAAAATACTAAATGAATGAAATTATAGATGGTTTTAATAACTTTTATATCATAGAAATACGAGGTACCATTAAATACCATATATAACTATTTGAGAATAACATGAAATAAAGAAAAACGAATATGCAATGTTGCATATTCGTTTAATAACTTAATATACAAAAAATAGCATGTAATCGTAGGTTACAATATCAAAAGTGATATTAAACACTCAACATTAATCATGTTACAATTAGTACACCAGCTACGGCAGCTCCAGCAGCAACAACACCTGCTCCAATACCTGCTCCAGTCCAGAAATCTGTACCATGTGAATTTAATTCTTCTAATTCAACTTCTTTAAAGAATAATGTTTTCATCTTTTTCGCCTCCTTCCTTAAATTTTTTAGTTTATTACCATCATTATTTTAGATCAAGTTAGTACAAGACCTACTCCAATACCAAATCCAATCGCAAATCCAGCAGCATCTGTATAAGAGTTTACTTCTTCTAACTCAACTTCTTTGAAGTATAATGTATTCATTTGTTTACCTCCTTTTTAAATTATTTACGTTAATATTATTTAAGATCAAGTTAATACTAGACCTACTCCAATACCAAATCCAATCGCAAATCCAGCAGCATCTGTATAAGAGTTTACTTCTTCTAATTCAACTTCTTTGAAGTATAATGTATTCACTTTTTTCACCTCTTTATTACATTTTCAAAATACAATTCTCCACAGCTAAAATCATGTAAGTACAAGGATTGCCCCGCCTGCTAATGCACCTGCGCCAAGACCGTAACCAATCATGTCCCATACGTTTAAATCTTCTAATTCAACCTCTTTAAAAGATAATGTTTTCATGTTTTTCACCTCCTTATTACATTTTCAAAAAACTAATTTTATTAGCTAAAATCATGTAAGTACAAGGATTGCTCCACCTGCTAGTGCACCTGCGCCAAGACCGTAACCAATCATGTCCCATACGTTTAAATCTTCTAATTCAACCTCTTTAAAAGATAATGTTTTCATGTTGTCACCTCCTTTTTTCATACAAATAGCTTATTTGTACAAAAATCAAGTAATAATAAGTACTGCTGCAACACCTGATGCTACACCGACGCCACCCGCTACCGCAATTTTCACATTCCACGGTACTGAGTTTAGTTCTTCTAACTGTACTTCTTTAAAAGTTAGTGTTTTCATGCTTTTCACCTTCTAAAACAATGATATTTTTTATATTATCAAGTTAAAATGACGTAAATTCCAACGCCGCCCATAGCTACCGATTGAGCCCAACTAGTTGCTGAGTTCAATTCTTCTAATTCAACTTCTGTATAGAATAACTGTTTCATATGACGAAACCCCTTTTATTAAGTTAAAAGAATACCAATTCCAACTGCTGCGCCGCCACCTACAACCGCGCCACCTGCCATACACCAACCACAGTTTAATTCTTCATTTTCGATTTCCATGAATTTTAAATTTAACATTATGTTTTCATCTCCTTTCATTATGTCTACTCAATTATTTTTAAAATCACTTATACATACTATATAAATAAACAGAATAAGTGATGTTAGATATGACTATTATTTACTACGTTTCAACTGGCATTGAGGAAAATAAAATATATACCATATCTAACAATTTCAGGATACCATAAGATTACGAAGTATAAATATGCAATACTGCATATTTCAAAAAAAATCCAATTTTTCATAAATTGATTACACATATTGTACACTTCTATTCTACTTTCTCCCTATATATATGTAAGTCCATTTCCTTGGTTGCATTTATTGAAAAAACGGCTTAAGATATCGATATACGATATATCGGAGGTGGTAATAATGAAGACCGCAGTAGAACAATACATCCCATTAACAGAACCACAATACTATATTTTACTGTCATTACTAAAACCTATACATGGTTATGGAATTATGCAAGAGGTTGAAAACCTTACCCATGGAGAAGTCAAACTTGGACCAGGCACATTGTATGGGATTATTAAAAAGCTATTAACCGAAGAACTAATTGATGAGGTAGCATCGATAGATAGAAAGAAGTGTTACGTGCTTACCCCTTTAGGCAAAGAGGTATTAGAACTTGAACTTAAACGATTACAACGCTCTGTTCAAAATGGTTTGAGTTTATTTTATGGAGAGTAACAAAGGAGCTTTACAAAAAAATTAAAATTAATAATGATACGAGATACTCCGTATATACCCATGTAATTTAATATATGTGTCAAAATGAAGAACATCGTAAGTTCGAGCCTCTCCGGGTTCATAAATAGAGAAACCATATCAACCTTCTACGTGATATGGTTTCTCTTCTTTATACAAGTCAATCACTTCCAACCAAACAGCTTCTCCAAAGATGTCACAGTCGCACTCCTTGTCTTTATTTAAATTCAATTTCACAAGTTGCTATCTTATAGTTGCTTGATGACAACTGATATCATTGTTTGTCCATCCCCCCATCAATCCGTAACACAAATAAACCACACTTTACGCTCCCTACTATCTAACACCATCCAAGTAACATCCCACGCAACATCGTAAAACCAATCTGTCCAAGGGCGATAGCTTTCGAACACTTTAATATCTTCGTATCGATCTTGGAACATATATTGACATACATTGACTGCTAATTGTTTTGCGATAACTGGTCGTTCCTTAAACCCTTCATATACTCCGCCCCACAAAATTTGCGCAGCAATGCTACCATCAAGCATAACTGCCAGCTGCTCTTTAAAACGAAACTTATATTTGTCTGATGTATGTATTTTTAACTCTTCTAAGTTATTGATTATATCTAAAGAGTTGAAGATTCTTCTAAAGAAGTGCTCATGTCCATCTTTCGAATGTGGTATTTCTTTAAAAAAATTTTCGTTATGCACTTTAAAACAGCTTATTATTGCTCCACCAATTAAGTTTTGTTCCTTAAACGTGTTTATAAGTTGCTCAACAGATGAGTTATTCGTGTCTATTTTTTCAAACGTTCCTTCTTTCCATCTCATAACGCCCACTACTCTCTATTAAAAATTTGTTTCTTCATTATAAATAGCAAAATAAAAACCAGCAACTTTAAGGTTGCTGGCTTAGCTCTTATTCATATTCGAAAAAACAATAACAACTGCTCCAAACAAATAATGCCCTACTACCATCCACATACTCCAATCAAAAATCATAAGCAATAACCAAAGTGATATATTCATAGCAGCAAATAATAAATATAAAATCTCTCTTTTGTAGCACTCCTCTATTCATCAAAATGTAAACAGCACCGATAGGAGGAAAAAGACAAATATTTTTCTTAACACCCACGGATACGAAATTACTGTCTGCATATGAATCTCCTTTTCATCATAATACTTGCTTCAAAATCGGCCTCACTACCCTATATTTATCACTATAAGCTTCCTTTATGATTAAAGGCGGGTAATCACTTTTTTCTTCCTCAATCATTGTGAATACTTCTGTTTTCTCTTGTAATGTATTAGATTCTTTATTTTTAGTAGGTTTTTTACTTGTTTTAATTTTCTTTGTTACTTCGCCAAGTTTTTGCCCAACTTCTTCTATTTTGGCAGATTCATTCGTAACATAGTATTCTTGTTCGTCCCATACTAACATAGGTGGCACTTGTTCTCGTTTGTTACATATTATATAAGTAGTACTAGCTACAAGTAGTAGACAAGTTAATAAATAGAAGATAGTTTTTTTATTCATATACTACACTCCTTATCTATCATTTCATTGGATTATATAATATAAGTTATTTATAGTAAATGGATTTAGTGGTAATTTTTAGGTTGAACAATAAAGAAAAAACCTTACCGAAGTAAGGTTTCGTTTTTACATTCTATAGTGACCGACTTATTAAAACAATCATTACAATAATCGCTATAAACATAACAACTAAACAGCCGATCATTTTATAAAATCCTCGTTTCGTTAACGTCCCGCCTTGAACGTCTTTACGAATAAATAAGAATACTGCTAAAAATAATACAAGCCCAATGCCAAAAGCATACATCATTTGCATATGTTAATCTTCCTTTCTCTCTTCCATCTTAATATCTTTTTGCCAAAACAACAAATGAGATAAAGACGGTACTCATCGTAAGTGCCATAAGTATATTCAATAATTCAGTAGCAGATAGTGTAAGTATTTTTAAGTTTAAGCCGATAGAGAAAAGAAGATAATATGCCGTTAATGCAAAAAAGGTTACAAACATTCCTTTATAACGAATAAGTTTCATTCGCTCGTCTTTTTCTTTAAATTGCGGATGCAAGTAGCTTAGACAGAAACACATAATCATCATCCCAAGCAATGGATACGTTATGGCTGGCGGTGCAGAATGCGTCATTATACCTGTTAATATCATAAATCCACTCATAAATAGAAAAATAATCCCCATAATTACAAAGTACTTTTGTGAATAATTCATCCCTATTCCCCCTCTTCTTTTCCTTTATAAATAAATACATGTTCTATTGTTGTCTGAAATGTTTTCGCTATTTCAAATGCTAGCGGAAGTGATGGATCGTATTTCCCTTTTTCAATTGAGATAATGGTTTGTCTGGAAACTCCAAGTTTCTCAGCCAACTTTTCTTGAGATAGTCCAAATTTTTTTCGGTATTCGACCATTTTATTTTCCAAGGAAATTTCTCCCTCCTTCCATATACCGAGTATATATGTAAAGGAAACTTTACGTCAAGTTCCCTTTACATATATTTTGATTATTATTCACGCTATTTATATAGAAGAAACTTTTTTTCAATTTCAGCACGTCTATTTTGAAGCGAAACACGGAACACTGTAAATAACTGTTACTATATCTCCTCACTTCTTTTTTTAAAATTTAATATCTCCATATTTGTTTTATCCTTTTAAAACATTTCATTTATTTCTTTATTTCACGAAATACGTTATTTGTTTTACGGTGTTTTTCGTCATATTTATAGAAACTAACTGTTTATGGAGCATTTTTTATGTTTAGCAACTTTTTTTGTAGAAATCCTTCACTTTCCTTTCAATATTTAACACTATCTAAATAAAGTTTACGATAAATTCATAATTTTTTATTTTTTATACTATATTCCGTTATATTGTTGTATAATATCTATGAAAGCGCTTATTATTTCAATATACATAATTCAAACTAATTTTATCGAAACATTCTAACTATTATACCTATATTTAAATGCAACAATTATAGCTATTAGTATAGGCATACCAAATATATCCACCCCATTTTTCTGTAAAATTACTTTATAACATGAAAGATTAACTTGGGTGATAAGTTATTGTGAATGTTTTTTTACAAAACAGATAAGTAATAGTGTTTGGTATTATGTAAATTATTGTAATAACATAAGAGTAAAGAAAACATTTACATTGATTATTGATTCATTACTTATTGAAAAAGAGCAAAATGCACCTTTGTATGGAAAAGGATTATATGCATTGGGAGGTTTAAACAAATGACGAGGAAGAATACAACGACAAACCCTTGGGCCAAGTTCCACGGTCCGAACCTTGGTTATGTTATTGAACAGTATGATCTTTACGTAACTGGAGCAGGTTCTGTTGATCCGGAATTACAAGAGCTTTTTGAAATTTTTGGAGCTCCTTCGTTTCAAGATGATGTCGTAACAGGGGACAACACAGCAACACATTTTTCTCCTCAAAACACAGGTAACATTGAAAAAATTCTTAAAGTCGTTCAACTTGTTGAGCAGATTCGTTCTTTCGGGCACACGTTGGCTCACATCAACCCGATGGAAGATGCTGCAAATGGACAATCTCTTCTTGAGAAAGCATTGAACGAACTGAGCGACGCTGACTTGAAAGCGATTCCAGCGAAAACAGTATGGCCAGATGCACCAGAAGGTATTCACACTGCACTTGATGTAATTCATAGATTAAAAGACGTTTATACAAAATCTTTAGCTTATGAATTTTCTCATATACAAGATAGTGAAGAACGCGCGTGGTTGCATCAAATGGTGGAATCAAATTCATTGCGTCAACCACTATCAAATAAAAAACGAACTGCTCTTTTAAAACGTTTAACAGCTGTTGAAGGTTTCGAGCAATTCTTGCATAAAACATTCGTTGGGCAAAAACGTTTCTCTATCGAGGGCGTTGATATGCTTGTACCTGTTTTAGATGAAATTGTTCTAGAAGGTGCTAAGAACGGCGTAGAGGATGTCATGATTGGTATGGCTCACCGCGGTCGCCTAAGCGTACTTGCTCACGTATTAGAAAAACCATATAGCCACATGTTTGCTGAGTTCAAACATGCAAAAATAGAAGGCGCAGTGGCTAATTCTGGCTGGACTGGCGATGTGAAATACCACCTAGGTAGAGAACAAGTCGTTAGTAACGAAGAAGTTAGCACTCGCGTGACATTAGCAAATAACCCGAGTCATCTTGAGTTCGTGAATCCTGTAGTAGAAGGTTTCGCACGTGCTGCTCAAGAGAATCGTAAAAAATCTGGTCTTCCAGATCAAGATACTTCAAAATCATTCGTAATTTTAGTTCATGGTGATGCTGCATTCCCTGGTCAAGGTATTGTATCTGAGACACTCAACTTAAGCAGATTGAACGCGTATCAAACAGGCGGAACGATTCATGTTATAGCAAACAATGCAGTTGGTTTTACAACTGATAGCTATGATTCTCGTTCTACGAAATATTCTAGTGACCTTGCAAAAGGTTTCGATATTCCGATTGTTCACGTGAACGCTGATGATCCGGAAGCTTGTCTTGCAGCTGCTAACCTTGCGATTCAATATCGCATGTTGTTCAAAAAAGATTTCTTAATCGATTTAATTGGTTACCGCCGCTACGGTCATAACGAAATGGATGATCCAGCAGTTACGCAACCACAAGTGTACAAAAAAATTAAAAACCATCCAACTGTAAGGGCAATTTATGCAGATCAATTACAAGCTGCTGGTGTTCTAAATGCAGATGAGGTTGAAACAATTACACAGTTTACACAAGAGCAATTAAAATCCGACTATGCACAAGTACCACCAGCTGATACGAGCGACGCAACAATTCACGTTAAAGTACCAGATGTTGTTGCAAAAGGTATTCAACCAATTGATACTGGTGTTGAGATTGACTCACTTCGTGCAATTAATGAAGGTCTACTATCTTGGCCAGAAGGATTTAACGTATATCCGAAAGTGAAGAAAATTCTTGAGCGCCGTAAAGATGCTCTTGAAGAGAACGGTAAAATTGAATGGGCACTTGCTGAATCGTTAGCATTCGCTTCTATTTTACAAGAAGGTACGCCAATTCGTTTAACTGGTCAAGATTCACAGCGTGGTACATTCGCACACCGTCATATCGTATTACACGATACTGATACAAATGAAACATATTCACCGTTACATCGCTTACCAAACATTAATGCATCGTTCTCTGTTCATAACAGTCCGTTATCAGAGGCTGCTGTTGTTGGTTACGAATATGGTTATAACGTATTCGCTCCAGAAACTCTTGTTATGTGGGAAGCGCAATATGGTGACTTCTCAAATACTGCGCAAGCATTATTTGATCAATATGTTTCAGCTGGAAGAGCAAAATGGGGTCAAAAATCTGGCTTAGTTCTTCTATTACCACACGGTTATGAAGGTCAAGGACCAGAGCACTCTAGTGCACGTCCAGAGCGTTTCTTACAGTTAGCTGCTGAGAATAACTGGACAGTTGCAAACTTAACGAGCGCGGCTCAATACTTCCATATCCTGCGTCGTCAAGCATCTATCTTAGGAACAGAAGCTGTTCGACCATTAGTATTGATGACGCCGAAGAGTTTATTACGTCACCCACTTACGCTTTCAACTGCTAGTCAGTTAAGCGAAGGACGTTTCCAACCTGCTTTAGAACAAGAAAACCTTGGCATGAAACCAAATAAAGTAAAGCGTCTTGTTTTAAGCACAGGTAAAATGGCGATTGACTTAGCAGCAGAAATCGAGTCGGGTAAACATGAGTACAACTTAGACGAAGTTCATGTCGTTCGTATTGAGCAATTGTACCCATTCCCTGCTGAGAAAGTTCAATCTATTATTAAACGCTTTAAAAACTTAGAAGAAATCATTTGGGTTCAAGAAGAACCTCGTAATATGGGCGCATGGCATTACATGGCTCCAATTCTGTTCGAACTTGCTGGAGATAAAGTGAAAACAGGCTACATTGGACGTCCTGATCGCTCTAGTCCATCTGGCGGCGATCCATTCGCTCACAAAGCTGAGCAAGAGCTAATTGTTGCACATGCTTTAGATGTGAAGTATAACTTCCGTCAAGATAAACAAGAAATTGAAGTTTACAGCAACTAAAAAGTAACAATGAAGGTTTCTAGCTTGTTCCTTGGGCAGAATATCTGCCCAAGGCCAGGCTAACAAATGGAGATTACCGAAGACAAAAGAAGAAAAAACACACCGTTAGGCAAATAAGGGGAGGACATTTAAAATGATCGAAATTAAAGTACCTGAGCTTGCAGAATCTATTACTGAAGGAACTATTTCACAATGGCTTATCAACGTAGGCGACAAAGTTGAGAAAGGTGGCAGCGTTGTTGAGCTTGAAACTGATAAAGTCAATGTAGAAATCATTGCAGAAGATTCAGGTATTGTATCGAAGTTACTAGGCGAACCTGGGGATACAGTTGAAGTTGGCGCAACTATCGCAATTTTAGATGCTAATGGAGCACCAGTTGCAGTAAGTACACCTGCACCGGCTGCTGAGCAACCAAAACAAGAAACAGCTGCTGAAGCACCGAAAGCTGCGGCACCAAGTGCTGAGCAAACTGCAACACTACAAGGGTTACCAAATACAAACCGTCCTATCGCATCACCAGCTGCTAGAAAGATGGCTCGTGAATTAGGAATCGACTTAAACGACGTACGTAGTACAGATCCACTTGGACGCGTGAGACCACATGATGTACAAGCTCATGCTGCAGCACCAAAAGAAGCACCAGCTGCTCCAAAGAGTCCAGCTCCTGCTCCAGTTGCAAAAACGGAATTTGAAAAACCAGTTGAGCGCGTGAAAATGTCCCGCCGCCGTCAAACAATTGCAAAACGTCTTGTAGAAGTTCAACAAACATCTGCAATGTTAACAACATTTAACGAAGTTGATATGAGTGCGATCATGGAATTACGTAAAGAACGCAAAGATGCTTTCGAGAAAAAACATGATGTACGTCTTGGCTTCATGTCATTCTTCACAAAAGCAGTTGTTGCAGCATTAAAACAATTCCCATTATTAAATGCTGAAATTCAAGGTGACGAGCTTATCATTAAAAAATTCTATGATATCGGTATTGCAGTAGCAGCTCCAGATGGATTAGTTGTTCCAGTTGTACGCGATGCTAACCAATTAAACTTCGCTGAAATCGAAAGCGAAATTCGTGAATTAGGTAAAAAAGCACGCGATAACAAACTTTCATTAAAAGAACTACAAGGTGGTACATTTACAATTACAAACGGTGGTGTATTCGGTTCTCTAATGTCAACACCGATCCTAAATAGCCCTCAAGTTGGTATTTTAGGAATGCATAAAATCCAAGTACGCCCAGTTGCAATTGATAACGAGCGTATGGAAAACCGCCCAATGATGTACATTGCTTTATCTTACGATCACCGTATTGTTGATGGTAAAGAAGCAGTTAGCTTCCTTGTTGCTGTTAAAGATATGCTTGAAGATCCAAAGTCATTATTATTAGAAGGTTGATAGATTAAAAATCTATTAAAGGCTGTAGAATGATTCATTCTACAGCCTTTTTTTATTGTGTTCATACGGGACAAATTTCATGACATAAGGTAATAATGTATGCCTAAACGTAAGGAGGATTAAAATGAATAACCTTCCAATTCATGCAAAACTTAAAGTAAATAAGGATACTTTCTTCCTCCCCGATTCAAACGGGGGTGTCTATTTTCGAAATAACGCCAGTTCATTTCGCATGGACGGTGATGGAATTTATGACTGGATTGAAAAATTAATGCCAATGTTTAACGGGAATTATTCTTTAGCAGAAATAACCGATGGCCTCCCTCTCCCCTATCAAAATCGTGTATTTGAAATTGGAGAGATTTTATATGAAAATGGTTTCGTTCGCGATGCAAATCAAGATGCACCTCATGAATTAAACAGTACATTACTCGACAGATATGCTTCACAAATTGAATTTTTAGAAGCTGATTCTCATTCAGGTGCTTTAAAATTTGAAACGTACCGCGGGGCAAATGTCCTTGTACTTGGTTCTGGGGATATGCTTACTTCCTTAGTTTCTTCTTTATTAGAATCTGGTTTACCTACATTTCATTACCTCGTTACAGATCGAGATGAAACAAACTATGACAGAATACATGAGCTAATAGAACGTGCATATGAAGTTGATAACAGTGTACTCCTTCAAGAAATCGATACTACAATTGACCGTCCCTTGCATGAAGTATTCGAACCTTTTGATTGGATTTTATATATTTCTCAAAACGGAGACATTGACGGTTTAAAAACAGTTCACACTATTTGTAGAGAAACGAAAAAGAATTTTATACCAGCTATTTGTTTATCTACACTCGGTATAGCTGGGCCTGTCGTAACGGAAAATCGTGATGAATGCTGGGAATCCGCATGGCATCGACTACATGAAACGACTTTACAAAATGAAAATTCATCTAATTCCTTCTCACCAATTACATCTGCCATGTTAGCAAATGTAATCGTTTTTGAATTATTTAAGCATGTCGCAGATGATTCTTATCGGGAAAAAGAAGCACAATTCTTTTTATTAAACTATGAAACACTTGAAGGAACGTGGCATTCTTTTATAAAACATCCTCTTGCAACTGATGAAAGTTTTACAATTGATACGATAGAAAATCTTTCTGAAAAACTTGAGCATCGGTATGGCCAACATACTTCAACTGATATATTCCGCTTTTTCGACTCATTAACTTCTAAAGAAGCCGGTATATTCCATGTATGGGATGAACAAGATTCATATCAATTACCGTTATCACAGTGCTATATTCAAGTAGCCACTCCACTATCAGATGGCCCAGCTCCCCTTCTGCCTCTTATGACTTGCAGTGGATTGACTCATAATGAAGCACGCCGAGAAGCCGGTTTAACAGGAATTGAAACATATGTAGCAGAAATCATTCACCGCCTTATTCCTGAACATAACGATATCGGTATCGGTGCTGGAGAAACGATGACAGAAGGATTTTACCGGGCACTACAACAACATTTAAACAACAAACTGTATGAGCGGCAGTCACATATGCTAGAAGAACTTACAACGATTGATTTAACTGATATTCACGATAAACATTGTAGATTTTATTACGATGCTCTTGCTACAATTCATGAAACACCTAAAATTGCAATGAGTGAAGAGATTCTCAGTTTTCCAGTCATTTGGGTTGGTATAAATGATAGATGGTACGGTGCATCTAATATTAATATGACGTTAGCCTTACGGAACGCACTACAACTATCACTGCTCCACATTCAAAGTGAAAAGACTCCTTACAGAGCTAATATCTTGCCTGAATCATCTATTATTTTATATGACACGGATTCTTTTAGAGTGGAAATACAAGCGGAAGAAGAAATTCCAAGTGTGCAATCTTTACAGCTTGCCTTACAGCATTTAGAAGAACATAATTTTTATCCCTTCGTGTTTGATTTAGCAATCGAACCATTTTTGAAAGAAAACTTAGACGGTGTGTATGGGGTATTAATTGCAAAGGAGGACGGTCTATGACTCAAAATATATTGCTTATAGGAGATGGCCTTCTTGCAGACTATGTACATGATCAATTATGCAAACAATATTCCATCATTCGTCAGCATACCCTTCCAGAAGTACTTCCTGAAAATATTCATCTCGCTCTCGTATTACATGACGGATCTCCTTCTACTATTCATCATGACGCTGAGCTAATTTTTCGGTCAAATCATATTCCATGGCTACGTGGTTTTACTTCATTTGGCGAAGGTATTATCGGTCCTTACATTCATCCTCTTACGCCCGGATGTTCCCATTGTTCTGATGGACGCCGTTTTATCGCTGGCTTTGACCAAAAAGAAATGTGGGAACTACAGCGGAAATATGCCTTTAAAGCAGATGATGTAACGAGGCGTGATGTACGTGCCACCCAAAATGGAATGTTACAAATGTGCCATCTTATTTGCGCAGAAACAGAAAAAATATTAACTCATAACCATTCTTCTTTAGAAAATGAACTTATTTTACTAAACTTACAAACATTACAATGTACGCGGCATTCTTTTCTTCCAGATCCTCTCTGTCCTGTATGTAGTAATTTACCTAATGATACTGCGGATGCGGCGGAAATTTCTTTACAACCGAGTTTAAAAGTAAGCACCGAAACGTATCGCTGCCGTTCCATTCATGAATTAAACACATTTTTAACGAGAGACTATTTAGATTATCGGGTCGGTATGTTGAACGGCAAAATGCAGCATTCATTATTACCATTCGCTGACGTCATTATAAACATGCCATTAATGTTCGGAAATGAAGGTGTTGCAGGCCGAACTCATTCATTTGCAGCGAGTGAAGCAACTGCTATTTTAGAAGGTTTAGAACGATATTGCGGGATGTCGCCTCGCGGGAAAAAGACAAATGTGCATGGTAGTTTTCATGATTTAGAGGAACACGCACTAAATCCCCTCTCGCTCGGTGTACATACAAATGAACATTACAATCGTGATAATTTTCCATTTAAACCGTTTGATCCTGATTATGAGCAAAACTGGGTATGGGGATATTCTTTATCACAAAACAGACCGCTTTTAGTTCCTGAATCAATTGCTTATTATAGCCTCGGTCATCGAGACGCTTTCGTGTATGAAACATCAAATGGATGTGCAATTGGCGGTAGTTTAGAAGAAGCGATTTTTCACGGCATTTTAGAAATTGTAGAGCGTGATGCCTTCTTACTCACTTGGTATGCAGAATTACCTCTTCCCCGCCTTGATCTGAGTTCAGCAAATGATACAGAATTACAATTAATGATTCAGCGGTTACGTACGATTACCGGATATGAATTACACGCTTTTAACGCGACGATGGAACACGGCATCCCTAGCTTATGGGTAATTGCAAAAAATACGCGTGAAAATGGAATGAACGTTGTTTGTGCAGGAGGCGCTCATTTAGATCCTATTCGAGCCTTAAAAAGCGCCATTCAAGAAATAGCAGGCATGTTACTTATAACAGACGATGAGCTCGAGCACAAAAGAGAATACTACGAAAAATGCTTACAAGATCCTTATTTCGTTAATAAAATGGAAGACCATAGTATGCTGTATGGATTGAAAGAAACAGAAGAACGTCTTCACTTCCTTTTACGGGAAGATGCACCGGTGCAAACGTTCCAAGAAATGAATGTATCACAATCATTTGATATGGATTTAACATCCGATCTCCACCAACTTTTAAATCGTTTGCATCAATCTAATCTTGAAATAATCGTTGTAGATCAAACCGTTCCCCCCATAGAAAAGAATGGATTACATTGTGTAAAAGTTATTATTCCAGGCATGCTACCGATGACGTTTGGTCACCATCTTACTCGAGTTACAGGACTGGACCGGGTATATACCGTACCGATGACACTTGGATATACAGACGAACCTTTAACGAATGAAAGATTAAATCCACATCCACATCCGTTTCCATAGTAAAGGAGGGATTTCATGCAGCTAGATACTTTTTTACATCATCTCCATTTCTCTATCGATGAAATTATGCCGAATCATGAGGTGGACTGGAAAGACGCACCGCTTCCTTATAAATTATATCGAAATTTACCTACCATCCCGCTCTCCTTAGAAATCCCATTATCTTTACCGAACTCTTCTACTACACCTACTTTAGATGAGATTGGTCACTACCTTTGGTATTCATTTGGTGTAACACAATTATGTCAGCTAAATAGCGGGAGAAATGTATTACGTAGATCCATTCCTTCAGGCGGTGCCTTATACCCTAATGAATTGTATATCTATTTAAAGATTGACGATTATCCAGACGGCATTTACCATTATGACGCCGCGCATCACCGGCTTATTTTACTTCGCGAAGGAAATTTCGATTCTTATTTAGCAGACGCACTCGGTAACCGCTGTAATATACATGATTGTTTCGGTGCCGCATTCGTATCCACTATGTTTTGGAAAAACTTCTTTAAATACAATAACTTTTCATATCGCCTTCAAGGATTAGATAGCGGGGTTCTCATTGGACAATTACTTGAATGTGCCAAACAGTTCGGTTATACGAACGGCGTATACTTTCAATTTCTAGACCGTGCACTGAACCATTTACTCGGATTGTCAGAAGGTGAAGAAAGTGTGTATGCCGTTATTCCTTTAAGTACAGAGCCAGAAACTAATTGGTTTCACAATGATTACCATGAAAATAAAACATTTACTTCTCGTGAGTTGTTGCAACAAATTCCGCCGCTCGCACATGAACATTTCGTTCGCTCAAAACATGTAGATGAATATCCGATGATAACAAAAATAAATGAAGCTTCTATGATCGAATCGACAGCACACTTCCAAACACTAGCTCATGAAGAGCACTATCAATATCATGAGCATGCTGTACAACTGCCGAAAGTAGAGCGTTTATCTTATGATTTCTTACAACTTTGCAGAAAACGGTATTCCCCTGATGCTGACTTTACTTTAACGAAATGGGATGCAGCCGAGCTCGCTACTTTACTACAAGAAGCGAGCCTCTCCCTCCCTTATTCCAACGACCTTGATGGTAAGTATATAAATGAAAATGCGCGCGTCTCATTATATGGATGTTTCTATAATGTAAAAGATATAAAAAACGGCTCTTACACTTATAACAGTAAAACGCATTCCATACAACCACTTCGATATGGGGACCTTCGTTATCATCTTCAATCTAGTATGACGATGGATAACGTAAACCTTTTTCAAGTATCACTTTGCCTACATGTAGTTGGAAAGAAAGATTATTATACAAATGCATTAGGCTATAGAGGGTATCGTATTCATCAAATGGAAGCAGGTATACTTGTTCATAAACTCGTTTTTGCAGCGACCGCGATGGGGATGGGCGGGCATCCTTTACTTAGTTTTGATACAAATTCATGTGATCAATTGTACGGAATAGATGCTGGGAATGAAACATCTCTTATTCAAGTTCCAGTTGGGGCATATCGGGCGCGGAATTGGTTAAAAGGGGCTTTGCATAATTAGAAGCACGCCGGTAGACGGCGTGCTTTTTTACTAGATTAACTTAAAAATACTCTTAATTTGTCTAGCAAATAACCAATTTTTCGTACCGTAGTTATCATTTAAACTATCTAAATTGATAGATTGTCCGTTAGCAAACTTTAATTCTAACGTAGTATTTTTGTCATTTGTTTTTAAGTTACTATTTGTAATGGCATCATACTTTAATTTTTCAATCTCAACATATTCGTCTTTTTCTTGTCCAATCACGACATGGTCTTGGAAGAAGAAAAATACTTCTACTTTTTTACCGAAACAAAATACATTTTTCGTATAAATTAATGTCGCGTTATCAAGTCCGACACATACTTCTTTCATTTCTTCCACAACGTGTCCAAAGTCTTCTTCATGTCTTGCATTTGATTCAGCAATCCATTCTTCGATTGTTTTCATGTTAATTGCCATACTGCGCCCCCTGGTTCGTTCATTGCTTCGTTTAAAAAATAAATACTATATGAAAATATAAGCGATACGTAATATGTTTTCAAGGGGAAACGGTATATTCAAAATAAAGTGAAACTTTATTTACTCCCTCATTGTAAAAAAAATAGCACTTTAAAAAGTGCTATTCCGCTCTCCTTGCCGCTTGCTGAATTGGATCCCAAACGCTGTTATATGGTGGGGCATAACTTAAGTCGACATCTTCTAAATCGTGAATGCTCATTTTATTGAAGAGTGCCATTGCGATTACATCAATCCGTTTATCTACACCTTCTTCTCCAATTACTTGTCCGCCTAATAATTGTTTCGTGTCGGAACGGTATAGTAATTTCAAGTAAAGTGGTTTCGCATTTGGATAATAGCCCGCCATATTAGTCGAATCTACTTTGACTGTTTTATACGGGATGTGTAGCCCTTTCGCTTCTTTTTCATTTAATCCTGTTCTTGCAAGCGTCAAATCCATAAATTTAATAATGCCTGTACCTAACGTACCTTTAAATGCTCTTCGTTTATCAAGCATATTCAGTCCAGCAAGTCGGCCTTGTTTATTGGCAGTCGTTCCGAGCGGGATATGATCATGAATTTCCTTTATAACGTGGTAATGTGTTGCGCAATCACCAGCTGCATATACGTCTTGCACATTCGTTTGCATATATGCATTTACTTCAATTGCCCCTTTATGATTCTTACGTATATTTGTCCCTTCAAGAAAATCAGTATTTGGCTTCACTCCTACCGACACTAAAACAAGATCTGCTTTATACGTACCTTTATCCGTTTCAATTGCTTCTACTCGTTCATTCCCTTTAAACGCTTTTACATTTTCATTCGTTAAAATTTCAATATGATGCTTATCTGCTTCTTTATGTATGTACTCTGCCATATCTGCATCATAAATCGTACCGATATGATCATTTCGCTCAATCATTCTTACTTTCTTACCAAGTTCGACGAATGTTTCTGCCATCTCCAGTCCGATTGCGCCACCGCCAATAATCGTTACATCTTCAACTTTATTCGTTTCTAGCGTTTTTAATATGCGCTCAGCATCAGGAATTGTTTTTAAAAGATGAACGCCTTGTAATTCCCGTCCTTCCCATTCTGGCATAACAGGACGCACTCCAGTCGCAATTAATAATCGATCGTACGGAAATTCAAAGACATCTTTCGTCTTCGTATGCTCTGCGTACACCATTTTCTTTTCCGTATCTACTTTCGTTACTTCATGACGCACTTTCGCATCAATTCCATATTTCTCACGAAACGTCTTTACGTTACGCGCGATTAACTTTTCAGTTGAAGCAATAGCACCACTAATGACATACGGTAATCCACACTGAGCGTATGAATAAATTTCACCTTTTTCTAAAGTTACAACATTTGCATTTTCATCGTTTCTAACAATTTGCATCGCTGCACTCATACCAGCTGCATCTCCGCCAATAATGACATAGTTCACTTTACCACTCCTTCTTTTTTACATACTCTTTACGTTTTCCATATTTTATAGAAATAACACCTACTTCCATTGTAAAGAAAGAAAATTTCATCTTCAAATTTTGTGCACAAACCTATGCTTGAATAGGTAACTGTCGTGTCTTATAAACAATATGTTTAATATGCTATAACAGTAACAATTGAAAGTAGGTGAAACATACATGTGCGCCGGCCTTCTCGCTCAAACTCCAGAGGAACCGAAAGAACCAAAACCCGCCTTGTCGCTTGATCAAGAATTCTCTATTAACGCAACCATCTATAGTGCTCGTGCTTGGTTATCTAATGATGAGACTTTCCCACAAACGATTTGGAAAGGCTCTCGCTTCGCTTCAGCATCACACGTTGGCAAGTCCATCTTACCAATCGGCACTGTAAAAATTTTGAACTTATCTGATGATACAATAACAGTTACTGCATCATCAGAATCAGATGATAATCTCAAAATAGTCGTACCCCCTCATTCTGAAGGTGTTTTAACATCTAATGGTTTATCTGATGTGCAAGCAAGTACATCAGGAGGAGCAAGTAAAGTCACATTTCTCTTTCATATCTTTTTCTCAAGGGATCCTGGTTCAGATAAAAAACCATAAAAAGGTACAGTTATGCACTGTACCTTTTTTCCTGTGTTCTATTCTCTTGATTTGATTAGTTCAATATTATAAGTTTCAATATCTGTTAACGTTCCTTTAAAATAAGGATTTTCTCTATACCAAGACTGTTTTGCAAAATACGCTTGCATATCTTTCGTTTGAAAAATATGTCCATGCCTTGCATATATTTCATTTCTAGCAATTTTCAACTGCTCTTTCGATAAATATGTTAAATCTGCACTCGTTAATTTTCGAATATCACTATCAGGAAAGATGAAACCATTATATACATGCCCAATCGCTGGCGTTGGAGTAACATTATAAACAACTGTTTTTTCTGTACTTTTCTTTTGGAATGGAAGATTATAAGACGAAAGTGTCGTTATCGTCTCTACTTGTGTCGTTTCTCGTCCGCTTTCTCCATTTCGTTCTAAATAAATCGTCGCACTTCCATCAGTCGCTACAGGCCCCCATGTAATTTCTTCTCCTGCCAGCGCTGTAACCGGTTTTTGATTTACGTACAATGTTGCACCAGGCGCGTTCGTTTGAACTGTAATATATTGACCTTGCAACGTTAAATCTATCGTTACGTTATATTGGCTTTGTTTCATAAGTACAACCTTTTCCTCACGAGATAATTTTACATAGTCATTTTTATAATCTGATTGAAACACTTGATTTCCCGGAAGAAATGGCCCATATTGCTTCTCAAACTTTTTGTCATCTGTCTTATCAATTTCTTTTCCATTCATTTTTAACGATACGCCTTTTTCATTTGTAAGCAAAGTTGTATAGTACGTCTTCGCTTTCAATTTATATCGATCAAATATAAAGAAATACTTTCCGTCTTTCGTTAATGAAAAATCAACTCTTTCTATTCCGTCCCGTTGTTTTTCACCTTGTCTCAAATATCCTTTTAATTCATTTACGTAAGATGGATTTTCTTTTATATATGAAAATAGAGGCGTTAAACTCTCTCTCGTTATCATAACCGATGGATCATCTGCCGTAACGATCTCAGCTAATTTCTCTCCGTCTTGCTCTTGTAAAATCGTAATCATCCGGTCTACTTGTGCCAGCTGCGTATAATACGACGATCCGTACAAATACAATCCAATAATCACTATAACAAATAGCGCTAACAGTGTAATGCCAACTTTTGCACCACCGCTCATGTTCTTCTTTACTACAGGACGTCCCCTCTTCGACCCGCAGTTTTGACAAAATTGCACACCATCTTCAAACTGAGCTCCGCACTTTGTACATACATTCATTCAGTCAACCACCTTTTCATTAGAAGCCAGTTATTCCCTTTGTTAAGGCTTGAATTATCGTACTAATGTAAGACCAAAGTACAATGAACGTTGCAATTCCAATTAAAACATTTGCAATAATAAGTGTGTAAACGAGATCTAATCCGCCATTGTCTAGCTTTAATACGGCTACAGTTATACTAATCCCTATATAAGTTGCAGCTACGGATAATAATATAGGTAAGAAAAAGATTAATAAGAAACTAAAAAGAAAAGAAAGGACTAATATGACAATAGTCGGCGTCGCTATCGTTCCCCATATACCAAATACTTCAAGAAACGAAAAAGACGATTTCATCATCTTACCACTTACAAAAATAATAAATCCGACAAATAAAGTTAAAATTAATAAAAAGAAAAAGACCGTTATAGATTCTCCAAAAAACGTGGGAGTAGATATATCTGGTGCAAATGTTCTCGTAACTGCTGATGCTGCACTCATCATTCTATAAAAAATACATGCTCCTAAAAAACAAATAAGAACAAGACTTACAATTCCATTTCGCACTTCAATAGCGCCGCTTTTCATAATCGCTGTGGGTGCTTGTAATGCATGTTTAAAAAATTGAAAATAGCCGCTCGCGAACCGCTTCGCTTGCTCTACCGTTTCATTTGGCCGAGCTTCCTTTGCTTGTGCCGCACGTACTTGTTCCGGCCCTTCTTCTTGGCCACTACTTGCCACTACTTCTTCCGTTAACGAATGTCCACAATTCCCGCAAAATTTTGCCTCCGCTGCATTTTCTGTATGACATGACGGACATTTCATTCTCTTATCCCTCCTTAAGGATATACCGTATAGGGTGTTACAAATTCAATATATGAATTTGTACATAAAACATGACTACAAGAAAAAGATTCTGAAATCCTTCTTCCGAAAGAAAATATATGTGCTAGTAATCTTGAAAAAAATGCTATTATGAAACAGAATAAATAATATTTTTAACAGATTGGATGACTGGCAATGGAATTGGTAACCTCAATTTTTCAAATACTCCTTACAAGCGTAATCCAATTATTATCTTTAATTGGCGTTATCATTGTAATTGGATTTTTATTAGGCTATTTAGAATCTCTCACACGCATGTATTGGTCGAGAGCTTTCGGAAGAAAAGGATTCCTTTTAACGGCTTGGATTGGTGTTCCGATTCACGAACTTGGACATGCCATTATGTGTGTGCTATTTCGTCATAAAATTGTAGGAACGCAGTTTTTCCCAACAGATACAAGTCAAGGTGCTTTAGGATACGTACAACATCAATACAATCAAAAAAGTGTATATCAACGAATTGGGAACTTCTTCATTGGAATTGGTCCTATTATTTCTGGTATTACTGCGTTAATCCTTTTAATGCGCTATTTCGTACCGAATTCATATTTCTTATTTAATACAACTCTCGAAAAAACAATCGCTTCTACTTCTATTAATATAGAAATGGTTCAAAACATGCTCTTGTCGACGTTTGTATTATTGAAAAGCTTATTTACAATAAGTAATTTATTGAATCCTTCCTTTTGGCTATTTTTATTTATCGCCATTTGTATTTCTGCACATATCGCTTTAAGTAAACCAGATATTAAAGGATCAATAGACGGTGTGATCGTCATGTTTATCGTATTATTTTTATTCAACATAATCGCAGGACTATTTCAATACGACAGTAACCAGCTAATTGGACAGGTTATGAAATATAATATGTATCTCATTGCGTTTTCTAGTGTAGCACTGCTGTTCTCTTGCCTTTCTACACTTGTTAGTTTTGGGTTTTATAAAATAAGAGGAGGGCGTTCGTTTTGAACGCCCTCTTCTTATTGATTTGAATCTATAATTATATCCTTTGTTTTTAAAATCATTAATTTTCTCTCAGTTGTTGATATATAATACGTATCATTTTGACTAGAAATAATATTCCCCTTTATACGTTTCAATTTTCCATCCCATATATACTCTATTGTCTGATAATTATTTGGTTGAAGAATTAAATACATATATTTTCCTCCTTGAACCAAAGAATATAGAGTTAAATTACTTATAATAAAAAACACCACTAACATATATAATATTACCGTGAACGGTTTCGTAATATATAGTGGCTTTGTAACTCCCCTACGCCCTTCATCTGCTAATATTTTTGTCGTCTTATCTTCTCCCCTCCGTACTCTTATATAAATCATAGTATTAATAATAAATACAGTGAAAATTGCTTTAGCCCATGCGTCTACATAAATATGTAACCCTAGCATTAAAAGTATCGGAATTATCACAATGGATTTCAATATTTTTTTCACTGTAAATAAAATCATTTGATTTTTTATCTGATTTATTAGAAATATCGTTGGTGCACCAATAATAAACATTAATATAAAAAATTCAAATCTGGATAATAAATCCCCTAGCGATGTTAAATTAAAGTATTTGGATATTATTATAAAACTAATATATGTAGTGTAACAATATACCTCATAACTTATAAAAGTATAAAAATCTTTAAAACAAAAATAAAAATTTGCACTTATAAGTACAAGAAGTAAAGGTAACACCCAAAGTAATAACGTCTGAATATATGCCATAAATGTTATTTCTGCTGCAAAAAAATATACAATCGCTATGTTTGTTAAACCTAATGCCAACGCTATTAAAAAAGCTGAGTCAAAACTATCTTTATTTTTTAATATAGCTACAAAAAACAAAACAATAATTCCAATTAAGATGATGTAAAAGAAGCCCACAGAAAAAGCTATCACACGATCAATAGGCACTAAATTAACTGCAACTGATAACAGTGATTGGTCCTTTTCACCTCCAAAATAGTATCCCCATAAAAACAGATATCCGGAAAAATATGCCACTGACGATGATATTAAAATGATTATAATTGAAATAATCCGCTTACCAAAGAATCCTACTTTTATAAAAGAGAAATTCTTTTGTAAAAATTCTTTTGTCCTTCGCAACATTTCTAAATATTCAGTTTTACCCAAGAAAAAATCTCCTCCTAGCATTTTTAAACAATACATATAACATTATATTAATATATAATGTTTAAAAATTCAAATCATCTCCCTATTATTTAGTATTGCAAATTAACAACAATTTTTTTAGAACAGAATGTACTCCAACTAGAAGAGCTAGTCCATTTCAGACTAGCTCTTCTCCTCACTTATTCCCCTTATAATCACAATGCTCAACAGGCACACGAGCATGCCCTTCTTCATCGGTACACCATGACTGTGATTGGAATGCCAGAAAGATACCAATCCATTCTTCTTCCTTCTCGAAGTGAATGAGTATTCCTCCGTCTTGCCATATGCCATTATCAGCTTTCCATTTCTCTACATTTCCTTGATTCATGTGAATATCATGTATACCGTTTCCTGGTTTGAAATGAAAATAGGAATCTGGTGTATTTTCTTCTGGTCCCCATCTTTCGCCAAATGCGTAAATAATTGCTTTTTCTTCTATCGCTCGTTTTATATAACGTTCTATTTTTTCATTTAAATCATTATCTGCTCCTGCTTTTTCGGGAGGCAAAGGAATCATTTGATTTGAGTCAAATAGATTTCCTCTTACATAATCTAAAGCTACTTTCGGTTCATTGTTTTTTATTTCTGTAAAACCGAATGGTAATGTCGGTAAAATATGAATCGCCTCTGACTTAATATTGTTACTCGCAAAATATAAAACTTCTGACGGATAACTTTGCGATTTTACGTTAATTGCAATACGATAATCTACTTCTGCTTCGCCTTGTAAATGAACTTGATAATGAGGAGTTTTCCCTTTTCCGATCTTAGATTGTATAACGGTACCTTTTAACACACCATAATTTTTTAAGGGCATACATTTCATCTCCTATTCATCTAGTAGAAGCTTTTCATATTTAAAACATTATCCATTCAAAAAAAAAATCCTCCTATGTTAGGAGGATTTTTAATTTCTCAACATATACCAAACAATAACCTCTACCACTACAAGCAAAACCGCACCAAAGATCATTAACGTCGTCTTCTTTAATAGTTCATTTTCACGGTAAGGGATATTACATAAGTAAGCACCTAGTGTAATCCGTGATGGACAAGCGATTGTCGCTACTGATGATGCGGTGTTTTGAAGTGTTGTGACATATTGCCACGGGAGTGCTACGTTTTGTGCGGTTTGCATTTGTAGTTTTATAAACATTGCATTTGATCCTGCGTTACTACCTGTTAAAAATCCACCAATAGCGCCAATAAACGGCGCAACGAAAACGAAAAATGTTCCAAATGTATCACCAGCTGTCTTTGCGAGTAATGAATGCATGCCTGATGCACCCATTAGTTCTGAAATGGCGATAAACATTGTCGTCGTAATCGCAAAAGGAATCCATTGTTTGATCGTTTGTGAGAGTGATTGTTTAATAATATTAGACGGGATGCGGAAGAAAATAATAGTAAATAAGCAAGTCATACCGAGCCAAAATCCTGGTGAATATAGTAACTCTAGTTTGTAAGAGTATGATTTCAAATCAAGAACCGCATATGATCTAAACAAATCATGTAATGCTGGAACGAGGCGGGAAAGTAAAATACAAACTGTTAGAAATATATAAGGGCTAATAATTTTTATAATGGATATTTCTCTCTCCGTTGCAGCCGCATGTTCTGTTATAAGATTTTGCCCACTTTTTCCTTTTAATTTAATGATAAGAAAGCCAAATGTAATCGTAACGATAGAACTTAATATCCCTGCTAGTTCAACACTTACGTATGCATTAGAAAGATAGATTCCGAGAGAAAATAATAGAAAGAATCCTACTCCTTCTTTCCACTTTTCTATAACCGCTTGCCAGCCGCCAACAACGTGTAAAGAAAGAATAACGAAGTAAGCAAACATCGGAATACTTAATAGCGCTGTATTTGTGCCAAGTGTTGTAAGAGGCATATTTATTAGCTGCGAACCGATAATCGTACCAGTTGCCATTGCGCCCCATGAACTAGCTAGTAAGCCGATGAATGAGAGTAGTACAGCTTGAAATGGTTTATATCCTAGTGAAAGAAAAATAGGTGCAGCAACCATGAAGCCGATACCGAATCCACTTACTGATTCAATAAGCGGGCAAATGCCAAAACACATAAGCAGCATTTGTAATAAGCGATCCTGAGTAACTGCTTCTAGAAAAAGTGCCACTTGATCGATGTACCCCATTTTGTTCATGAGGTGAAATAAAAAAATACCGAAAAATAAAACGTACCCGACAATAAAACAAATTAACCATCCTTTAATCGTTGCGTGTACAGTTTCACTTATCCCTAATTGAAACGTTGGCGAGAGTAAAACGATTCCAACAGACACAGCATAAGAAATTAACGAAGACCTTAATGACGTTTGTTTAAATAAAAATAAACAAATGAAAATCATCATAATTGGGATAAGTGCCAACAATATGGCCATGTTATCATCTCATTTCGTTTAAAATACAATTTTTAACTATTATATAACAGATGCTATAATTTTCAATTGTTTTTAAAACAGATTCAAAAAAGGAACCAAACGGCTCCTTTTCATTCACTCCCATTTTCTATTATCCTGAAAAACTGTCTGCTTTCCGACTATTTCTTTCAACACAACAAACACAATGTAAGTACATATTGCTTGCAATATAATATTCCAAAATTTCATTAATGTAAATGAATGAATCCGTAGAAATAGTTCGTTTAATAATACAATCGAAACGATACTAAATAATTCTATACTAATCGAAAATAGACATATTTCTAAAATAGACTGTTCTTGAATGCGATTTAAGTTGGAAAAGATGAATACATACCCTAAAAATAGAGCCATTAACTCTATTTTCGTCATGCTAATGAGCCAAGCGTATAATGGTACAGTTAAAAATAGATATAGTAATTTACGTCTTAGCATGCCTTCTCCCCCCTCTGAATTATATGTATTTTCTGTATATTTTAACACTTATTACGCAAAACAAAAAGAAGAGACTATGCCTCTTCTTTTTGTTTTGTTGCATATATTAATTCACATATTTCTTCTCGCTTTTCATTTTCTAAAAGCTCAATGACCTTACTTCCAACGACAACTCCGTCGCATATTGTAACCATTTCTTCTACATGTTCTTTTGTTGAGATGCCGAATCCAGCGACTACTGGTAAGTTGACGTGTGATTTTACTTTTTCTAAGTAACTATGAATCTCCTCTTTAAAGTTTTGACGTACTCCCGTTACGCCCGCTACTGTAACAGCATAAACGAACCCTTCTGATTCACTCGTAATTTTTTCAATTCTTTCAATAGGACTCGTTACGGTAACCAGTGGGATGAGCGCAATGTTTACCTCTCGAAGTAACGGCGCAATAATATTTTGTTCTTCATACGGTAAGTCTGGAACGATGATGCCGTCTACACCTGCTTCTATACAGTTCTCAATGAATCTCTCTTTTCCGAATGCAAGTACCGGATTTAAATATGTCATAAGAACAAAAGGCATTTGTACTTCTTTCCTTACCTCTGCTAACGCTTGAAAAATGCCTTTTAATGTTACGCCGCTATCTAGCGCTCGTTTCCCTGCTCTTTGAATCGTTGGGCCATCTGCGACTGGATCTGAAAACGGAATACCAATTTCAACGATGCTTGCTCCAGCCTCATCTAGAAAACGAATTCTTTCTTTTAATTTTTCAAGGCCACCATCTCCGCCCATTACGTACGGAATAAATGCTTTCTTGCCATTTTCAAACGCTGCTTTAATTTTTTCTACTCCCATTTTTTACACCTCTTCCATATAACGTTTTATACTCTCTACATCTTTATCACCACGGCCAGATAAACAAATAACAAGTCCTTCATCTTCCTTCATTTTCGGAGCTAATTTTAATGCGTATGCGACAGCATGCGAGCTTTCTAACGCCGGGATAATGCCTTCTTTTTTCGTTAATAATTGAAATGCTTCTAATGCTTCTTCGTCTGTTATCGAATGATAAGAAACGCGGCCAATATCTTTTAGCAAGCTATGTTCTGGACCAACACCTGGATAATCAAGTCCTGCTGAAATAGAGTGTGCTTCTTGAATTTGTCCTTCTTCGTTTTGCAGAAGATACATCATTGATCCGTGGAGAACGCCAACGCTTCCTTTCGTTAAAGTTGCTGCATGCTTTTCTGTATGAACGCCTTTTCCAGCTGCTTCTACGCCGTAAAGAGCAACTTCTTCATCATGTACAAATGGATAAAACATCCCCATCGCGTTACTGCCACCGCCAATACAAGCAACGACTGCTTCTGGTAACTTTCCTTCTAACGCCTCATATTGTTTTTTCGTTTCATTTCCAATTACACTTTGGAAATCACGTACAATTTGCGGGAATGGATGTGGTCCGAGAACAGATCCCATAATGTAGTGCGTATCATGCACATGTGAAACCCAGTAACGAAGCGCCTCGTTTACCGCATCTTTTAATGTACCGCTACCTGCCGCTACACTTTCTACTTTCGCTCCGAGTAATTCCATTCGGAACACATTTAATTTTTGACGTCTTACATCTTCTTCTCCCATAAAAATGACGCATTCTAATCCGAGAAGAGCACATACAGTAGCTGTTGCAACTCCGTGTTGTCCAGCTCCTGTTTCAGCGACAACTTTTTTCTTGCCCATTCGCACTGCAAGTAGTGCCTGACCGATTGTATTGTTAATTTTATGAGCTCCTGTATGATTCAAATCTTCACGTTTTAAATAAATCTTTGCACCACCGCAATACTTCGTCATATTTTCAGCATAATATAGCGGTGTTTCTCTTCCGACGTACGTTTTTAAATAATGATTTAATTCCTTTTGAAATGCTTCATCTTGCATCGCTTCTTTATATGCTTCTTCTAGTTCTAGTACAGATTGCATTAACGTTTCTGGAACATATCGTCCTCCGTATATACCGTAATGTCCTTTTTCATCTGGATATGCGTAGTTCATTTGGAACACTCCTTCGCTTTTATAATAAATTGTTTTATTTTCTCTACATCTTTCTTTCCTTCTGTCTCTACTCCGCTGCTCACATCGACCATGTATGGCCGAACAGTTCGAATTGCTTCTTCTATATTAAGAGCGTTTAATCCACCAGCTAATATCATTTTCTTTCGCAATTCTTTTGGCATATGCCCAAGTAGTTCCCATGAAAATGTCTTTCCATTTCCTCCATGAAACTTTTCTTTCGGGCTATCAAATAATATATAATCCGTTTCATACCTTTGAGCGTTTTCCATATCACTCTCTGAAGTTACTCCCAGCGATTTTATAGACGGAATATTCAATCTTCTAATTTGATAATTGTCTTCATCCCCATGTAGTTGTACATGTGTTAACCCGCACTCATCTGCAATTTTCTGGATCACTTCTACTGATTCATTTACGAAAATACCGATTTTTAACACGTTGGCTGGAAGCTCCAGAATGATTTCTTTCGCTCTCTTTGGAGTGATTTTCCGTTTACTTTCTGCAAAAACAAATCCGAGTGCATCTGCGCCATATTCACACGCACTTTTCGCTGTTTCCACATCAGTGATGCCGCAAATTTTCACTTTCATATATTCACCTTACAATCTTCAAAAAAACTACTAATAGAAGATGATGTCATAAGTGCCTCTCCAACTAATACACCTTTTGCTCCAGCTCTTTTAACACGGATAATATCTTCTTTTGAATGAATGCCACTCTCACTAATCCAAAATAATTTCTCCTCATTCAATCTTTTTCCAAGCTTTTCAGTTTGGCTTAAATCTACTTCGAACGTTTTTAAATTACGATTATTAATGCCAATAACGTGCGGATTTAATACAATCGCAGTTTCTAATTCCTGTTCATCATGAACTTCAACAATCGCTTCCAATCCTTTTTCTAACACGTAGCTATACAACTCTTTTAACTTCTCTTTCGTTAACGCTGCTACAATTAGTAAAATAATATCTGCTCCCGCTTCATACGCTCTATCGATTTGAATCTTATCAATTATGAAATCTTTACATAAAAGCGGAATGTTACTTTCTTCTCTTGCTGTTTGTAAATCGTGAAACGATCCTTTAAAAAATTGACCATCTGTTAAAACAGATACTGCTCCTGCACCACATTTCTCATATATTCCCACTTGTTTTCGTACGTCAACGTGTAAATTGATATCTCCTTTTGATGGTGATGCTCGCTTTACTTCTGCAATGACAGTAAACTGCTGTAACGCTTCTACAAGTGAATGTGTCTTTCTTTTTGTTTTTACTGGTGTATATATTTCATATAACTCCGCAACTTCCTTTTTCTTCTGTTCTACAATTTTATATAAAATCGTCCCCACTTTAGTTCACCCTTTCTAATTTTTCGTTGCTTGCTACAATTAATAAGTTTAATTTGGCTAATGCTTTTCCAGAGTCAATGCTATGTGCCGCGAGTTTAATTCCTTCTTCAATCGTTTCCGTTTTTCCATTTGCGAAAAGAGCTAGACCTGCATTTAATAAAACTGTATCGCGATAAACACTCTTTTCTCCGCTCAATACTTCAAGCGTAATCTTTGCATTTTCTTTTGAATTCCCCCCTCTAATTTCTTCATTTTTCACTCTTGAAAAACCATACTTTTCTGGATCAATACTCATTTCTACTATTTCATTATCTTTTAAAATGACAACATGATTCTCTCCTTGTAATGATGCTTCATCTAAAAATCCACTTCCGTTTACGACAAGCGCTTGTTTTCTTCCCAGCTTCTGTAATACTTGCGCAACTGGTAGTAACATATCTCGTTTATAAATGCCGACAAATTGTGTTTCTAAATTTACCGGATTTGTTAAAGGACCAATTAAATTAAAGATCGTCGGCACGTTTAACTCTTTTCTTATTTTCATAATGCGCGTTAGTGCTGGATGCATCGCTGGTGCAAATAAAAATGCAATGCCCACATGCTCTAGTAAATAATCAATTTCGCTTGGCGTACTGCTAATATTTACACCTAATTCTTCTAATAAGTCCGCACTTCCTGTTTTACTAGAAACAGCACGATTACCATGTTTTGCAACCTTTACGCCAGCTCCTGCCAGTACAAATGCCGATGTTGTACTAATATTAAACGTTTGAGCACCGTCACCACCCGTTCCACAATTGTCCATCGCTCCTTGTATATGGTTCGAAAATGGTAGTGCCTTTTCGCGAAGAGCTCGAACAAGGCCGTATATTTCTTCTGCAGTTTCACCTTTCGCTTTCAGTAAGACTAAAAAAGCTGCAATTTCACTTTCCAATATGTTTTCATTTAATAAAAGAAGCCCTGCTCTATACATTTCCTCTTCTGTTAAATGTTTCCCCTCCACTAATTTACGAAGATAGCTATTCATACTCTTTCCTCCTCCTTCACTTCTGTTAAAAAGGCACGTATTAACTTTCCGCCTTCTTCTGTCGCGATTGATTCCGGATGAAACTGTAATCCGAATAGCGGATAATAATTGTGACGAACTGCCATAATTTCTCCATCGTCCATCGCTGTCGCTAATATGTCAAAACACTCTGGCAAGCTCGTTTGCGCTGCAACAAGGGAATGGTAGCGCATCGCTGTTAACGGCTGTGTAACGTATGAAAAAATTGACGTTCCATTATGTTTCACGCGTGATGTTTTTCCATGTTTAATACGTTCTGCTCTAACAATGTCTCCTCCAAATGCTGATATAATCGCCTGATGACCAAGGCAAATACCTAATATGGGAACGTTCTTATAAAAATGGCGGATGACATCGATACAAATGCCAGCATCCTCTGGTTTTCCTGGTCCTGGTGAAAGTACAATTCCTCTTGGATTCATCTCTTCTAGCTGTTCTATCGTTATTTGATCATTTCTTACGACTACAATATCTTCTTCGTATTCACCTAACAGTTGATACAAGTTATAAGTAAATGAATCATAATTATCAATTAGTACAATCATTTCATTACCTCCAATAGTGCTCTCGCTTTATTTAACGTTTCTTCATATTCAGCTACTGGGTCTGAATCATAAACAATTCCCGCTCCTGCCTGAACGTATGCTTTTTCACCCTTTACGACCATCGTTCGAATAGCGAGCGCCATATCAAGATTCCCTGAAAAACTAACGTATCCAACTGCACCCGCGTATACATTTCTTTTTTCATTCTCTAGCTCATTTATAATTTCCATCGCTCTAATTTTCGGAGCTCCCGACACTGTTCCTGCTGGTAGACAATACGCTAATGCATCAAATCCACTCATTTGTTTTCGCAATGTTCCGTAAACTTCAGATACAATGTGCATAACGTGAGAGTATTTTTCTACTTTCATATATTTATCTATCGTAACCGAGCCGATTTCGCTCACTCTACCAATATCGTTTCGCCCAAGATCTACAAGCATCATATGCTCTGCTCGCTCTTTCTCATTGTCTAACAGTTCTTTTGCGATTTCCTCATCTTCCCTCTTCGTTTTCCCTCTCGGTCTTGTACCAGCAATTGGATTCGTCATCACTTTATCCTCCCTTACTGATAGCAAACTTTCTGGCGAAGAACCGAGTACAACATAATCTTGAAAATCGATATAGAACATATATGGTGATGGATTTGCAATTCGAAGTTTTCGATATAACGCGAATGGATCACCAATACATTCACTTTGTAAACGCTGTGACAGTACGACTTGGAATATGTCTCCGGCTCTTATATGTTCTTTCGCCATTTCTACCATCCCACAAAACTCTTTTTCCGTTATAGAAGAAGTGAATGATAATGTGGATTGTATTGCATTTACTTCAGTTTCTTCTCCTTGTAGCACTTCCTCTTTGTATAATCGTAGCCTTTCGTATACTTCCTCATAATCTGCTGAATCATCTTCCCTGCATACATATACAAACGACAACCTTTGGCGTAAATGATCGTAAACGATAAACTCACGATATAGTAAGAGGTGTACTTCCGGAATATTTAATGGGTCGTGTAAATCCGCTCCAATGTTTTCATACTGCCGAATGACATCATATCCAATATAACCAACTGCTCCTCCGCAAAATGGAAATGGGCTGTCTACTTGTGATGATGCGATTATTTCTTCTAACACTTGTAGTACGTTACTTTGCAACTTTTCTGCCCGGCCGAAAATCGTTCGTTCTACTTCCGTACCAACGCTTTTTACTTCTCCATAAGGATTACATCCTAAGTAAGAATAACGCCCTTTATCTTGATGAAGCTGTGAACTTTCTAATAAAAATTTCTTCTTTCCTTTCATACGTCTATATAAAGAAATTGGCGTAATGCTATCTCCTTCTTCTTCAGTAATTACTAAAAATGTCTTTCTCTCTCTTTTTTGTTTTATAAATTCTTCTTTCGTCATCATGTCCTTCACCTCACTCTGAAAAATAAAAAAGTCCCCTACATATCGAAAATATGTAGAGGACGATAAATATACCGCGGTACCACCTCGTGTTGGATGCAAAAGCATCCCGCTTTGTTCAGGTACAAAATTTATACCTTATCCTTGTAACGGCGGAACCCGGGTTGCCTACTGAAAACAATTGTTCAGCATACCTCTCGTAAGCCCATTCCGTATATGGCACCGTACCGGGCTCCCACCTATTCCCGGCTCTCTGTAACGTCTCCAATATACGTACTCTTCTTACTTAAACGATTTCATTTATTTAATTTTTTATACACAAAAAGGGAGTACTCATCCTATAGAAAGGACGGGTACTCCCGTGGTGCCACCTTAATTCGTTACAAATGTAACGCACTTTACCGTATCAAAAACAATACGTGTCTCTTGTATCGATGAGATCATGTCGCCAAAGCCTACTTCTTTCGTTTCGGTTTGGAAGCTCCGAAGCCCATTCCACATCAATTCCATACTGATTCGCACCAACCATCAGCTCTCTGACATGTTCATCATGTGTACTCTTCTTCATCAACGCTTGCATTTTTTTAAGTTGCACTCATTATAGACCTGACTTTTTTCACAAGTCAATACTTTTTTAAAAATTTTATTTTTCTTTCCTTTCAATATTATATTGACAAAACAACCTCTTTTTATGTAAATATAATAAATACTCTATTAAAAATAAGGTTTTTTGTATGAATATTATATATTAAAAAAGTAAAATGACATCAAAAAACGCTTACATTTCTGAAAATTCGTATTTCTATATGGATTTTTCAGAATAATCATGATAGATTATAAATATGCATAACGCATCAAAAGACATGACAAAAGGAAGGGGAACTACATGAGTACGCAGATGTTAACTTTAACTTCGATCTCTATCTACATGCTCGGGATGTTAGTAATTGGCTATTTCGCCTACAAACGAACGTCCAACTTAACAGATTATATGCTTGGCGGGCGTACACTAGGCCCCGCAGTAACAGCATTAAGTGCTGGAGCATCCGATATGAGTGGTTGGCTTTTAATGGGATTACCCGGTGCAATGTTTAGCGTTGGATTAAGTAGTAGTTGGATTGCGATCGGCCTAACACTAGGCGCATACGCAAACTGGCTTTATGTCGCTCCTCGCTTACGTACCTACTCAGAAATTGCAAATAACTCTATTACTATCCCAGAATTTTTGGAACACCGTTTCCACGACAAATCTCATATGCTACGTTTAGTATCTGGACTTGTTATTATGATTTTCTTTACTTTCTATGTAGCTTCAGGATTAGTTTCAGGCGCTGTATTATTTGAAAATTCATTTGGCATGAACTATCATGTTGGATTATTCATTGTAGCAGGCGTTGTTGTAGCTTACACATTATTTGGTGGTTTCTTAGCAGTAAGTTGGACAGACTTCGTGCAAGGAATCATTATGGTAGTTGCTCTTATTCTTGTTCCTATCGTAACAATTATGAATTCGAACGGACTTGGACCTGCATTTGATACAATTCGATCTGTAGATCCAACACGTCTAGATATTTTTAAAGGTGCCTCTACTTTAGGAATGATTTCTCTATTCGCATGGGGCCTTGGTTATGTCGGACAACCTCATATTATCGTACGCTTTATGGCAATCGCTTCTGTAAAAGAACTTAAAAGCGCACGAAGAATTGGTATGAGCTGGATGATTTTCTCTGTTGTCGGAGCTATGTTTACTGGTCTTATTGGTATTGCTTACTATTCACAACAAGAGTTAACATTATCTAACCCAGAAACAATTTTCCTTGAACTTGGGAAAATTTTATTCCACCCACTTATTACTGGATTTTTATTAGCCGCAATTTTAGCAGCGATTATGAGTACAATCTCATCTCAGTTACTCGTTACTTCTAGTGCCGTAACGGAAGACTTATATCGTACATTCTTCAAACGTTCTGCATCTGATAAAGAACTTGTATTTGTCGGTCGTATGGCTGTACTTGTTATTGCATTAGTTGGGTGCGCTTTAGCGTTTAAACAAAATGATACGATTTTAGCTCTTGTTGGATACGCTTGGGCTGGTTTTGGTTCTTCATTCGGACCTGCTATTTTATTAAGCTTATATTGGAAGCGTATGACGAAATGGGGCGCGCTTGCTGGTATGATTTCTGGTGCCGCTACTGTTATTATCTGGACTCAATTCAAATTCTTAAAAGATTTCTTATATGAAATGATTCCAGGTTTCGCTATTAGTTTACTAGCCATCGTAATTGTTAGTTTACTAACACAACCTTCAAAAGAAGTTGAAGAGCAATTTGAGGATTTCGAAAAACAACATCGTCATAATTTATAAAAAAATCTCTGCTGTTATCGTAACAGCAGAGATTTTTTACAGTTCGACAATCTTCTTATCAAATTTAACAAATTCTTTATGTTTCGTTAAATTTAACATAACACTACTCCTTTATAGTATGAGTATCAGCACTTATACAGAAAGGGGACTCCAACATGTTAGCAGCTTTCCAGCAACAACAAACACGAAAATTTTCACCTATCACAAATACTTCTGCGTCTTGTTTAAACATGCAACCTAATCCGCCTAAAATTTCAATTGCTCCTTCTGTTATTTCAGTCATCGGTGTTCATATGGAAAAACATAAATTAAAAATAAAAACGGGACAAAACATTGTGTTAGGAGCTTCTACTTTGCCAATACAAGCAACGAATAAAGAGCTTATTTGGTCAAATATGAATTCTGATATCATCACCATATATCCAAAAGGTGACACCGTGACGATTACTGGAAAAAGTGCAGGTAAAGCAGTCGTAATTGTCACAACTGCTGAAGGCAAATTCCGTGACCTATGTGTCATTCACGTACAACCTTATATGACAAACCCAAAGTAAAAGAGTGGCTTCGTAGCCACTCTTTTACTTTGTTTCAATATTTGAGTTTTTACTTTTTACAAGGTTAATAAATTGTTCTTTATTTCTTGGAGAAATAATTTCTGTTTTTATGTGTATCGTAAACAATTTCAAGTCGTTCAAATGATAATGCATGAGCTACTATTGGATTTTTCGTATTTGAAATTTGTTTTATATCTCGTATAAATATACGTTTTGTAACGAGACCCGATCTAATCGTAATTGTTTCTTTCCCGGCAATATATTTTGCCAAAAATCAACTCCAACTAAACAACATTGCTAATGGAATTGTAAAAAGCAAAAGGAAATATTCTCTCCCTGCAAATATAGGAGCAAAACAGGCGCCTACAACAATAAAAAAAATTGGATGTAACCATACATCTTTTTTTGATGGAAATTCCATTTTCCTCCCCCTTCTACACCCGTATTTCTATAAAACAAAAAGAGAAGTATCACAACTTCTCTTTTCTCCCCTAACACTATAATTCCTGTGTATACACCGGCTCGTTTACGACATTTTTTGCTGTACGTTTTTGTTGCTGCAGTAAGAAAACAGATACACCAAACAATACGAGCATGCTACCGATAATTTGCATTGCATTTAATTTTTCTCCAAGTAAGAAGAACGCAAGTATAGATGCTCCAACAGGTTCTCCTAAAATACTCATTGAAATTGTCGTTGCATTTACATAATTTAATAGCCAGTTATTAATTACATGTGACACTGTTGGCACAATTGCAAGTAAAAGAAAAACAGTCCAATCCCACCTCGTATAACCTGTAAAGGGAACTTGTAATATGACATTATAAATCCCCATAAAAAGACCTGCGAACGCAAAGACTGTAAAGCTATAAATCCAGTGCGATACTTTCTTCACTGTCGTTTGCCCGATAAATAAATAACCGACAACCGCTATTACACTTAGAAAGGATAATATGTCACCATAAATTGCTTGCTTACTTAAACCTAAATCTCCCCAACCAATGCACATTACTCCTAAAATAGCGATTCCCATCGTTGCAATGGCTGAATATGTTGTTCTTTCTTTAAATAGAAAAAAACCTCCAACTAAAGATACGATTGGTTGAAGCGCCAAAATAATTGTTGAACTAGCAACTGTTGTATGCTTTAAAGATTCAAACCATAAAAGAAAATGAAGTGCTAAAAAGAAACCAGATCCAATTAAAAAGCCCCAATCTTTCATTTGAATCCTATTAAATTCCTCTCTTTTTTCCATACGATAGGCAGCATAATAAGTACGATAATCCATAAGCGGTACATACTTAATATTGAAGATGGTGCTGAGGACATCTTTACAAAAACTGCTGCAAAGGAAATGGCAATTATAGAAATAGCCAATGGTAGTGCGATTGATTTTTCTTGTTTCAAATCCTGTCTCCCCTCTCACCTGTCAAAAATCCCACTTCATTATATCCGTTTTCTTTCGTAACTTAAATACTAATTTTTTAGATTCTTCGTACCATTATGGTAAAATAGAAATTAAGGCACCAATTAGTGAATATTTCTTTCCTTTTCACTACAAGCGTCGCTCTTACAATCGTTACAGTAAATTTTTATTTAGGGGGATCTACATGAGTCAAACAATAGGGAGAATTGAAGAAATTTCATTTTATAGCGCATCACTTCAAGAAGATGTTACACTTCTCGTTTATTTACCAGTAAATTACACACCACTGCACAAACATACAGTTGTAATTGCACAAGATGGTAGAGATTATTTTCAGCTCGGTAAAGCGCACCGTGTAATTGAGCGCCTTCGTGAAACCGAAGAAATTGACCGTACAATTATTGTCGGTATTCCATATAAAAATGTACATGATCGTAAAGAAAAATATTTCCCAAATGAAGTGAAAAATGCTGCATATATTCGTTTCCTTGCTCATGAACTTGCACCATATATTGATGAAAATTATCCAACGTATCAAATGGGAAAAGGTCGTGTTTTAATTGGTGATTCTCTTGGCGGAACAGTTTCCTTTATGACTGCACTTATGTATCCGCATACATTCGGTAAAGTCGTTATGCAATCACCATTTGTGGATGAGACAGTGATGAACTTAGCAAAAGAATTCAAAGATCCACAGGCGTTAGAACTGTATCACGTCATCGGTACAGAAGAAACGGCTGTAAAGCGTACTGATGGACAAGTATCTGATTTCGTAGGGCCGAACCGTGAGTTAAATACGCTTCTTACAGATAGAAACTTCATCACGCATTACGAGGAATTTGAAGGCAATCATACTTGGAAATATTGGCAGACTGATTTAACGAAAGCCTTCTCTCATATTCTATCAATGAAATAATAGAGAGCAGTATTCAGAATAATTTGATATAATAGATAAAGAGATTTATTTATCTCAAAATCTAACTAGACTTACAAAGGGAGGAATTGGAACATGAAATTAGGCATTGTAATTTTTCCATCTAAAATGATTCAAGATAAAGCGAACGGATTGCGTAAACGTTATGACCCGCACTACGCATTAGTTCCGCCACATATTACATTGAAAACACCCTTTGAGGCGCAAGATGAACAATTAGAGTCGATTGTAAACGAGTTACATACAATCGCAAGTAAAACGAACCCTTTCACCCTTCATGTTGGGAAAGTTGGTTCTTTCGCACCTGTTAATAACGTCCTTTACTTTAAAGTAGAAAAAACACCTGAACTTACTTTCTTAAATGAAGAAATGCATAGCGGGTTATTCACGCAAGAACGCGAATATGCTTTCGTACCTCATTTAACAATCGGACAAGGCTTATCAGATGCAGAGCATGCTGATGTGTTGGGCCGATTACGTATGAAAGATTTCTATTACGAACAACCAATTGATCGTTTCCATCTTCTATATCAATTAGAAAATGGAACATGGACTGTACACGAAACATTCCGTCTTGGAAAGGGGAACAACTAATTTGCACGCACAGATTGTACAAACGGACGAACAACTAAGAGATGCATTCTCTGTACGTAAACAAGTGTTTGTAAATGAACAACGTGTCTCTGCTGAAGAAGAGTACGATGAGTTTGAAGAAACTTCAACACACGTTGTTATATATGACAATGATGTTCCAGTTGGTGCTGGACGTTTTCGCATCCTTGATGGTATAGGAAAAATGGAACGCATTTGCGTGCTAAATTCCCATCGCAAAAAAGGGATTGGAAAAATTGTTATGGATTCTCTTGAAGCGTATGCAAAAGAAAATTCGCTACCAAAATTGAAACTTCACGCTCAAACACATGCTGAAAATTTCTATAAAAAACTTGGATATGTAACAAGTTCTGATGTATTTATGGAAGCAAATATCCCGCACGTTGTAATGATAAAAAAATTGTAATTTGAAAACAGGAGGTGACCCCTCCTGTTTTTTTACATTGCTATTTTCTTTTTCTTCCGCTAAAGTTAAATGTTGATGCTATAGTTTTGAAGGTGAACATATGACACAAGAAAAATTTTCACAAAAATCGTTAACACACGCTGATATTCCGCGTGCGACATATCATATTCCGAAAACATCTACCCATTTAATTATGGAAGAAGATGTAGACGCGGCTTATTTCCGCGCTCTTGAACAACAAAATGTTTTTTTAAACGAAAAACAATTAGAAGCCGTGCGCACAACAGAAGGTCCTGTTCTTACACTAGCTGGTGCTGGAAGCGGGAAAACATCGGTTTTAACAACTCGCGTTGGTTATTTAGTAAATGTAAAACAAGTTCATCCACGAAATATTTTATTACTTACATTTACACAAAAAGCAGCTGAAGAAATCCGAAGTCGTGTTGCGAAGTTACCAGGTATGAATCATGCAGCAAGTAGCTACGTTGTTGCTGGTACATTCCACTCTGTTTTCTTAAAATTACTTCGTAGTCAAGGTTATAATCAGCAAATTTTAGCAAATGAAAAACATAAACAAATTATGATAAAGAAAATCTTAAAAGAATTGCGTTTAAAAGACGATTATGATGCGGAAACGATGCTCGCGATGATTTCACTTGAGAAAAACAAATTAAATCGTCCGAAAGATGTAAAAGCGAAAACACCAGTGGAACAAGAATTTAAAGAAGTATATGAACGTTTTGAAGAGGTAAAACAACGATACAATTATATTGATTTCGATGACATCTTATTGGAAACATATTACATGTTAGAAAATAATGCTCCTTTACTAACTCAATTACAACAACGTTTTCACTACATTGAAGTAGATGAGTTTCAAGATACATCCTATGCACAATATGAAATTGTAAAATTGTTAGCCACGCCAAGAAATAATTTGTTCATCGCAGGTGATGATGATCAAGCAATTTATGGCTGGCGAGGGGCAAGTCACCAAATTATTTTATCTTTTCCAAAAGAATTTGATAACACAACAATCATTGCACTAAATACGAATTATCGATCCAATCCCTTTATCGTCGGGCTTGGAAATGAAGTTATAAAATTAAATCAAGAACGTTTTGATAAAGAGCTATACTCCGTTCGTGAAGAAGGTGTACAACCTTTTTATGCAAGACCTGCTACGACTCTTGATGAAGCAAATCAAATTTTGCAGCTCATTCAAGAAAAAGTAGATAGCGGTGACCGAAACTATAAAGATTTTTGTTTACTGTATCGCACACATTCTGTAAGTCGTTCGTTACTTGATCAGCTTACCATTCATAAAGTCCCGTTTATTAAACACGGGGCGAGCCAATCATTTTATGAACATTCTTTAATCAAGCCTGTATTAGATCATTTAAGACTCGTGATTGAGCCGTTTCGACTAGAATCACTTTCAAACATATTGCCGACGATGTATATCGGACGTGATGATTGTATTTCATTTATTGAACGTGAACAATGGAAATATGGTGAGGGTCGCTTCCCTTCTCTTCTTCATTTCTTACTATTAAACCCAAGCTTAAAACCTTTTCAAGTGAAAAAGGTAAATGAGCGCATCGATTTTATTAAGTTTATTAAAGAATTAGAACCGAAAAAAGCATTAAAAGAAATCATTCATGGTAAAGGAAAATATTTAGAATACTTACAAAGTAACGATCGTTCTTCCTTTACGATGCATAAAGACATACAAGAAGAAATGTTGGAAGAATTAATGGAGTCTGCAACTCGTTTCACCGATATTCCAGCTTATTTACAATTTATCGACGAGGCGATTCAAGGTCAAAAAGAAATGGAAGCATTAAAAACAATGCCGCAAAAAGATGCCGTTTCACTTATGTCAATCCATAACGCAAAAGGCCTTGAATTTCCATGTGTCTTTTTACTTGGAGCGAGTGATGGAATCCTGCCCCACACTTCTTCTTTAAAAGATGCAAATGATCGTGTTACGGAAACTTCTGAAGCGTTAGAAGAAGAACGCCGATTACTGTATGTCGCCATTACACGTGCGAAAGAAGAACTTTATATTTCTTCTCCGCAATTTTTCAGAGGAAAGAAATTAGATATATCTCGTTTTTTATATACTGTGCGAAAAGATTTACCTGAAAAGACATCCACTAAATAAGGATGTCTTTTTTTTATATCACGTTATGTACATCCCTCCTATATAAATTCCTTGTTTTTATCGTGAGAATTAACGTAATATCAGCCATATTCCACTCATATTGTAATAGTGTATGTCAGAACTCACGAGAAGGAGTGAACATAATGAGCTGCAATTGTAATGAAGATCATCAACATGAGTGTGATTTCAACTGTGTATCGAATGTTGTTCGTTTTATACATGAACTACAAGAATGTGCAACGACAACATGTGGATCTGGTTGCGAAGTTCCATTTTTAGGTGCACATAACAATGCATCAGTAGCGAATACACGTCCTTTTATTTTATACACAAAAACTGGAGAACCTTTTGAAGCATTTGCACCATCTTCAAGCCTTACTAGCTGCAGATCTCCCATTTTCCGCGTAGAAAGTATAGATGATGATGACTGTGCTGTATTGCGTGTATTAACTGTAGTTTTAGGTGATGGTACCGCTGTACCACCTGGTGACGACCCAATCTGTACGTTTTTAGCTGTACCAAATGCAAGACTAATATCAACCTCCACTTGCATTACTGTTGATTTAAGTTGCTTCTGCGCTATTCAATGCTTACGCGATGTTTCTATTTAAAACTAAATAATGAGTTAAGCATGGATTGGGTGGCAGATAATTCTGCCACCCAATCCATGCTTAAAGAGTATTCTTATGTAAATTTCTTAAAATTGGGAACTTGTCTAGAACATAGAACCTGTCCTTTTCATTAACTGAAAGTAGAAACAGATAAAGGAGTGAAAAACATGTTCTCTTCTGATTGCGAATTTACTAAAATCGATTGCGAGGCGAAGCCAGCTAGTACACTACCTGCCTTTGGTTTTGCTTTCAACGCGTCTGCACCTCAGTTTGCTTCACTATTTACACCACTATTATTACCTAGCGTAAGTCCAAACCCAAATATTACTGTTCCTGTAATAAATGATACAGTAAGTGTCGGAGATGGCATTCGAATTCTACGAGCTGGTATTTATCAAATCAGTTATACATTAACAATTAGTCTTGATAACTCACCTGTTGCACCAGAAGCTGGTCGTTTCTTCTTATCATTAAATACACCAGCTAACATTATTCCTGGATCAGGTACAGCAGTTCGTTCTAACGTTATTGGTACTGGTGAAGTAGACGTATCCAGCGGTGTTATTCTTATTAACTTAAATCCTGGTGACTTAATTCAAATTGTGCCAGTTCAGTTAATTGGAACTGTAGACATTCGTGCTGCAGCATTAACAGTTGCACAAATTAGCTAGTAAAAAGCGGTATTTCTAATACAGAAATACCGCTTTTTATATATAATAAAAAACACTCACAGTAGCATGAGTGTTTCATTCTTCATATTGTTTTATTGTGTTCTTCTTTTTCCCACAATTGCATCCCTTTTTCTTCACAAATCCTTGTTGTTGTAATTGTTCTTGATATGCCTGTTGTTGTGCTTGGTGTTGTTGCTGTATATGATACCACTGCTGCAGGTCATATGAATTTTGCCTTGGATTATTGCTCACAGCAAACATCTCCTCTACTGTCAATTCTGTCTATTTACTATATGAACAACTCTTTATTTCCGTTCCCTCATTCTTTTAAACTCCGCTTTTTCTCTTATTATGAAAATATATTATTCTCCCATAAAATATCCTGTAATCGTTTCAATGATTGCTGCTGCTCCTGCAATGGCTAATAATGCAAGTAACGGTTCTGCAACGATAGGAATCCAATTATATAAGACTAATAAAAAAGCACTAACCCATACACCTGTACACCAATAACAGCTTAACAATTCGCCAATCCACTTTCTTAATCCTTTACCTTTCACTTTTGTAAACGTTGATACACTTCCATCCGGCTCCGTAATCTCTAATTCATCAATAAATGGTCTTCGCAAAAAGGCTGTAATTTTATCATAAACAATTAAACGAGTGAGCCTAAAAGCAGCTAACGCAAAAATAAAAAATAAAAGCCAGCTTGTAAACAGCATGATTCCACCTTCCCTTATCCTCTTTCGCCTATTTAAAAAAAAAGGTCTTGAGATTGTGACCAAATCTCCTCGACTCCAATATCTTATTAATGTAAATACAAACAAGAAGATAAGGAGTGACATTAATGAGTTGTAACGAAAATAAACACCATGGCTCTTCTCATTGTGTAGTTGACGTTGTAAAATTCATCAATGAATTACAAGATTGTTCTACAACAACATGTGGATCTGGTTGTGAAATCCCATTCTTAGGTGCACACAATACTGCATCAGTAGCTAATACACGCCCTTTTATTTTATACACAAAAACTGGAGAACCTTTTGAAGCATTCGCACCATCTGCAAGCCTTACTAGCTGCCGATCTCCAATTTTCCGTGTGGAAAGTGTAGATGACGATAGCTGTGCTGTACTACGTGTATTAACTGTAGTTTTAGGTGACAGTTCTCCGGTACCACCTGGTGACGATCCAATTTGTACGTTTTTAGCTGTACCAAATGCAAGATTAATATCTACAACTACTTGTATTACTGTTGATTTAAGCTGTTTCTGTGCGATTCAATGCTTACGCGACGTTTCTATCGTTAAGTAAACTAAAAAACTATTGGGGTGGTAGAAGCTTTCTACCACCTTTACATATTTAAAAACCGGCCATACTAATCGATTGGATATCATCTATAGACAACCTAATATCTCTCATACTATTTTGAGGCATAATAGATACAATGCCATTCCGATACGATATAATCGATCCAACATATGAGACTGTAACTGTTTTTATTCTGCACCTTACTTTCGGAATGTAATGAGGGCGGTTTAGTAAAAAATGAATTTTTTCATCATTATTCATATCCTTAAATGATTTATTATACGGGACAGTTCTTACTGGTTCTAGTTCTTCCTCTTCTTGTTCTGCGTGTTCTTCTTTTTCTTCTATTTTTTCTACTTTTTCTTCCACTTGCTGCTCTTCTTGTTGTTCTTGCTCTATTACCTCTTCCACAGCACTGCTTACAATATTTTCTTGTTTATTACTTTGCTCTTTTTGATCTTCATTTTCAAAGTTTGTCAGAATAATCCTTTTTATTTTCGGTGCAGCAAGTTCTAAACTTACTTGCGTGATATATAACAACGGTTTTCCAACTGTTGAACTTTTATTTTTATTCTTCACACTCGTCCCTCCCACTTCCATACGTAGCTAAATAAATCGTGTACTATTATAGTTATATTCATCACCTGATAAGAACTTTCGTTAAAAATCGTTCTTTCTCAGAACAAATAAAAAGGACAATCTCATCATTTAGAGATTGTCCTTTAAAATTTAATATTATATTTATCCTAGGATATGATACCCTGAATCAACGTGAATGTTTTCTCCTGTTACACCGCGAGCTAAATCACTGAATAGGAATACTGCTGTATCGCCAACTTCTTCTTGCGTTGTTGTACGACGAAGTGGTGCGCGCTCCTCAATTTCTCTTAAGATTGAGTTGAAATCGCCTACACCTTTTGCAGATAACGTACGAATTGGTCCTGCAGAAATAGCGTTAACACGAATACCGTGTTGACCTAAATCGTTCGCTAAATATTTCACGCTCGCTTCTAATGAAGCTTTCGCAACACCCATAACGTTATAATTTTTCACAACGCGCTCGCCGCCAAGGTATGTTAACGTTAAAATATTTCCGCCTTCTGTCATTACTTTTTTTGCTTCTCTTGCTACAGCTGTTAAAGAGAATGCACTAATATTTTGTGCAAGTAAAAATCCATCGCGAGAAGTATCTACAAATTCACCTTTTAAGTCATCGCGATTTGCAAAAGCAATACAATGTGCTACACCGTGAATAGTACCTACTTCTTGTTTAATTGTTTCAAAGCAAGCTGTAAGTTCCTCATCATTCGTTACATCACAAGGTAATACAAGTGATTCTTGTCCTTCTAATGTGTCCGCTAATTCACGAACGTTTCTTTCTAAACGTTCTCCTGCATATGTGAATATTAATTTTGCACCTGCATTATGCAAAGAGCGAGCTATTCCCCATGCAATACTTCTTTGGTTCGCAACGCCCATAACAACAAATGTTTTCCCTTGTAATAGTTCCATGATATATCCTCCCAGAAATACTTATACTTGTTATTAGTACCTGATACTATAATTATAGTACCATAAAACCGCTTAAAGGCAAACAAAAAAGTCATTAACAGAAATTTGTTAATGACTTTTGGTTTCTATAAAAAACCGCTCTAATCCTTCTTCCCAAGACGGCATTTGTGAAAAACCATTTAATCTTAGCATGTTATGTTGAAAAATAGAATATTTGGGCCTCGCAGCCGCAGCCCCGAATTCTTCCGTTGAAACAGGTAATACATTCACTTTCATATTGGCGTACGAAAATATCTTTTGTGCAAATTCAAACCAAGAGCATGAGCCTCTGTTTGATACATGGTATGTACCGTATAAAGAAGTATGAATGAGCTTATTAATAACCATATTCAAATCCGCCACATACGTAGGAGAGCCAACTTGATCCGCTACAACAGATATTTCATCTCTTTCTTTTCCTAATCGCATCATCGTTTTCACGAAATTATTCCCATATTTACCATATAGCCACGATGTGCGAACGATAAAATATTTATTATGTAACTCTTTGACGAACTGCTCCCCCGCATACTTAGAGGCCCCATATATATTTATCGGCGCTGGACTATGAAATTCGTCGTATCCATCTGGTCTGGCGCCTTGAAATACATAATCAGTACTAATATAAACTAGCTTCGCCCCTACTAATTGTGAAGCAACCGCTACATTTCGAGCTCCGATTGCATTTATTCTATATGCAAGATCCTGTTCTTTCTCCGCATGATCTACTTTCGTATAGGCAGCACAATGAATAATTATATGTGGTTTTATTTCTTGTACCACTTGTTGTATTCGGGATATATTTGTCACATCTAATAACTTTTTATCAAATGGATATATATCATATTCTTCAGAGTCTAACTCTTCAAATAGTTGCTTTCCTAATTGACCGTTTGCTCCTGTTATGATAACCCTCTCTTTCATTTAACATGCCCCTTACTAATCTTTTAGTGGTTTCCACCATTCCTTATTCTTTTCATACCATTTCACCGTCTCTTGTAATCCTTGTTCAAACGTATATTTCGGTTCCCAATCAAATTCATTCTTCATTTTCTCTGCATCAATCGCATAACGACGATCGTGCCCTAAACGATCTGTAACATATTCAATGTCTTTTTTTGTTTTTCCTAAAAGAGTAATAATTTGTTCCACAACTTCTACATTTGTTTTTTCATTATTTCCACCTATATTATATACTTCTCCGACACGTCCCTTATGCAAAACAACGTCAATCGCACTGCAATGATCCGTTACATGTAACCAATCTCTTACATTTAAACCATCACCATATAACGGTAGTTTTTTTCCTTCTAGTGCATTCGTAACCATTAATGGAATTAATTTTTCAGGATACTGGTACGGTCCATAATTGTTAGAACAACGCGTTACTATAACCGGTAATTGATATGTTTTATAGTAAGATAGAGCTATCATGTCCGCGCTCGCCTTACTTGAAGAATATGGACTATTTGGAGCTAACGGCGTTTTCTCTGTGAACTTCCCTGTTTTTCCTAAAGAGCCATACACTTCATCCGTTGATACTTGCACAAGTTTTATATGCGAATATTTTTTAACTAGTTCTAATAAAGTGACCGTCCCAATTACATTTGTATCATAAAAAGGAATCGGATTTTCAATACTACGGTCCACATGTGATTCAGCTGCAAAATTTACAATCACTTGTACGTCCCGCTCTTTTATAACGTGTTCTAATAGCTCTCCATTTTGAATTTCTCCCTTTACAAAAGAGTAATTCGGGTGATCCAGAAGAGATTTTACGTTATTTAAATTCCCGCTATATGTTAATGCATCGTAATTAATAATTTTATATGTTTCATAACTTTGTAGCATGTAATGAACGAAATTACTTCCAATAAATCCAGCCCCACCTGTTACTAATATATTCATAAACAACGCTCCTACTTAAAAACTATCTTCATATTCCTCTAATAATGGTAATATCTGATCCTTATCGGACAATATAGGATCGGTTACTGGCCAAGGAATTGCTAAATCTTTATCTTTCCAAAGTAATCCTGAGTCATGCTCTGCGCTATAATATTCATCTACTTTATACATAACGATAGTATGCGGAACAAGCGTGCAAAATCCATGCGCAAACCCTTTTGGCACTAGTAATTGCCGATGGTTATCTGCACTTAAAATATATCCTTTCCATTGTTTAAATGTTGGTGATTTTTTTCGTAAATCAACGATAACATCATAAATTGCCCCTTGCATAACTTGAATGAGTTTCGTTTGTGCTTTCGGTTTTTTTTGAAAGTGTAGTCCCCGAATCGTTCCTGCCTTAGCCGAATAAGATACGTTATCCTGTACAAATGAATACGTTATCCCTAATGTTTCTAGCACCTGCTTATTATAACTCTCTGAAAAAAAGCCACGCTCGTCTCCAAACAACCTCGGTTCTAACAATTTTGCATCGGTAAAATTTGTTTCTACAACTTTCATATTCTCACCTATTCTCCGTTAAACTGTTTCCCAAAATTAATATCACGCGCTAACGTATTCGCCTTTTGAAGCGAAGCATGAGTTCCCGCATCAGTCCACCAACCGCTCATTTCATTATAAGTAAGTACCCCTCGTTTTAAATACCAATTATTTATATCTGTAATTTCAAGTTCTCCCCGCGCAGAAGGTTTTAATTCTTTAATATAAGAAAAGACTTTCGAATCATACAAATAAATTCCCGTAACCGCATAAGAACTTTTCGGCTCTTTCGGCTTTTCTTCAATTTCAACTATTTTTCGGTTTTGAATATGTGCTACGCCAAATCTTTCGGGATCTTCTACAGATTGCAATAGCACTTTCGCACCTTCTTCTTGATTTGCAAACTCTTCAACATACGGAAGAATATCATCTGAAAAAATATTATCCCCCAATATAACTACCATACGATCATTCCCGACGAAATCTTCACAAAGCCCTAACGCCTGTGCGATCCCGCCCGCTTTATCTTGCACACGATACGTAAAGGAAACCCCAAATTCATGACCACTCCCTAAAAAGCTAACAACATCCCCCATATGCTCTTTACCTGTAATAATCATAATATCTGTAATATCGCATTGTTTTAGCTTATATACCGCATGATAAATCATTGGATACCGACCAACAGGAAGTAAATGTTTATTCGTTACTTTCGTTATTGGATATAATCTCGATCCAGTGCCACCTGCTAAAATAATTCCTTTCACTTTGCATCTCTCCTTTATGATGGAGATAATATATCTTTGTAATGTTCTACAAACACTTTCCGGTACTTCTCATATGTATCCGCATCAAACTCATCCCCGTTGTAATGAATACACCATAAATTTGCTTGATTTGGGATACCAATTAAATAACCAGCCCTTTGAAACTCTAAAGACTGTGACACATCATAAAAGTGAAACCCTTGAAACAAATCTTCTCGCCACGGAATATCATACTGCGTTGCCATGAATAAGCCATCAATTGCCTGAACTGACAAAAATGGTTGATTACCATAAAAAACCTGATCTAAATTTAATAATTGATAATTCTGTCTTCTATACTCAATCACTTTCCCTACTAAATTTTTTCCTTCCCACCATATCCCGTTATTCGGTAAAAACTGAGCCCCAGCGACTCCTATTAAACCAAGCTTTTCATTTTCTTTAAAAAGAGATATAAGTGTAGAAAACATGTCTCGATTAATAAGATATGTATCTTGATGTATATACACTTTGTATTTCGCTGGATATGAAAGGGCTCGGTTGTATGCACTTGCCATACTTTGTGCATCTCGTATCGGAAAAATTTGCACGACATAACCTGGGGGAACAAAAATGTTTCTTATTTGGCTCTCACATTGTTTGAAAAGCTCCTCATTATTTACACAGATAACGACTAATATTGTATGATCTTTCATTTTTGTCCCCCCTTTTATTCTTCCTTATTTACATCTGACATATATTGTTCCACAAATATTTTCCGATATTTTTCATAGTTCGTCATATTCACATCAAAATGATAATGGATACACCAAGCATCACGCTGTACAGGTACACCAACTGTATATCCTGCTTTTCTAAATTCAAATGATTGAGATACATCATAAAAATCAAATCCGTCAAATAAGTCTTCTCGCCACGGAACATCATATTGTGTGGCCATTAATAAACCATCAATACATTCTACAGGAATAAATGTTTTTGATTCATGATACGGTTGTTCTAAACTTGCCATATAAAACAAATCATTCATATAACCAATGACCTTTCCTACAATTCCACGCCCTTCGTTCCATACACCAGTCGGAGGAACATATTGCGCTCCAACCATCCCAATCATACCAAGGTGTTCATGTTCCTCAAATAATTGAAGTAATCCGTATAAAAAAGCCCTATTTATAATAAAAACATCTTGATGTAAATACACTTTATACTTCGCTGGATGCGAAATGGCTTGATTGTATCCACTCGTCATACTTTTCGCATTTCGAATCGGCATAAATTGTACAATATACCCTGGCGGTACTAACAATTGCAATATATGTCGAACGCAGTTTGCATACAATTTCCGATCATTTATACATGTAACAAATAATATTGTTTTGTCTGCAGTACTCATAATTGTGATTTTTCAGCTTCAATAATATACTGAAATACAACTGTCTCAGCCATGAAGCCACTTCCAAGACGATATTTTTTACAAATTCCATATAACTCCTCAATAAGCGGCTCATACATTTTATGATCAACATATACACGATCTACTTTACTAATAACATATCCTGCTTTTAAAAACATTCTTAGCATTTCATTAAATGTAAAGAAACGAATATGTGTTTTATCTAATAAACCATATTCTGTATACGTCCAATTTCCGGCAAGTAAGGGAGCTAATACTGAAATATGAGCAACGTTTGGTATACTTGCTAAAATCACACCATTTTTCTTTATATATGGCTTTACTTTTTCTATCACAGCCCACGGATCAAATAAATGCTCTAATACATCTCCAAATAGGATGCAATCAAATTGTCCCTCCTCATAAGGAAGATCTATTTTTTCTATATCCCCTAAAATAACATGATCTAGTCTTTCTTTCGCTTTTTCTGCCGCCTCTGGAAATGCCTCAATTCCTGATACACGTGTACCATTTTCTTTAATAGCCGCTCCCAATGCACCGCTCGAGCAACCAATATCAAGAACTTCTTTCCATTCCTTTTTTATATGCTTTAATAAATTCGGATTCGCTGCATTATAATAATGCTCGGATTTTTCTTCATATAAAGAACTTTTTTCGCGATTCATTTCACACACTCCTTATGCAAATTGAATTAGAAATATAAATCTCATATGAATTCTATAAAGTGCAGATTTTGTTCATCCCCCAATGATTATTAGCCCACAAATAGCAGTATAAAATCTTTTATCTATATTGGTTACGTTACCGATACTCTAATATATAACCAATCTATTAGAGTTAGAATAAAGATACATCATTTCTAAAAAACGAAACCCATTACACTTTATATGGTTTATCAAAAACCCCCCGAAAATATTTACGGTTATATTCAATTGCAGCATTATTCGGAACATAAGAAGCTGCTAATTCATTGTAATAATACGCTTTATCCTGCTCTCCTAACCTGCTATAACAAATACACATTTGTAAATAGGGTAGCCATGTGTAGCTAGCTGGACTATGGAAAGGACTTTCCGTTGCCATTGGTACTTCCGTTGCAAGTTTAAACCAAAATATCGCTTCATTATATTTTTCTTGTTCCATATATATATATCCTATTCTTGTACAATTCTCTCCTCTAGGGACGTCATACCGAAACGACTTCACACAAGATTCGATTGCCTTCTCCCACATTCCGAGCTTCGCATAGCAATCTCCTAGCTTACCACATGCATAAATTTTTTCTTCATACCATCCTTCGTCTTGATTAAGAAATGTTTCATATAGAAGAACTGCATCATCATATTTTTGGTTATCCGTAGATTCATTTGCGTAATAAAATAAATCTCTCGGACTCAATTCTTCACCTGCAGCTACAGTATTTTGAAAAATTTTCAAATTACGATCTGTTACTTTTTTTTCTTTTTTATGTGTAATAGCAACATTACTACTAAAAACCTCACCAGAAATAGCTAAATACTCATGAACCTTTCCAAACCATTGAAATTGTTTTTCACGCTTTACAAGTCGATTTCTTTTTGTACAATATAAAGGTTTCCCGTTAGAATCCATTGCAAGATGATAAGGCATCGAAACAGCATCAATTTTAGGATCTAATTCTCTTTTTAAAAGTTTCAATGCTTCTTGAGCATCTTCTAATAATACGTCATCTGCATCTAGCCACAATATATACTCTTGCGTCGCTTTTGAAAAAGAAAAATTTCTTGCTGCTGCAAAATCATCAATCCACTGGAAATCATATATGTTAGAAGTGTATTTCTCTACGATTTCTTTCGTTCGATCGACGGAGCCTGTATCAACCACTATAATTTCATCCACAATTTTTTCAACTGTGTCTAAACAACGGGCTATTGTCTCCTCCTCATCTCGAACAATCATACATAAACTAATTGTAATTCCTTGCTTGTTCAACATAATCACCCTCTTCCAAATCAATCATATGTTATACATATACTAAACTTTCCATTTTTTTAAATTGTTCAAGTAGTTTAAGATTTCTTTTCAATAATTCAAATGTCCGTGTCATTTTCTTTCGGTTTTGCATCTACTATATAATGAACGCTTTATGGAGGTGAATTTATGTCAAATAATAATTATTCAAATGGATTAAATCCCGATGAATCTTTATCAGCTAGTGCATTTGACCCTAATCTTGTAGGACCTACATTACCACCGATACCACCGTTTACCCTTCCGACTGGGCCGACCGGGCCGACTGGGCCGACTGGACCTACGGGGCCGACTGTACCTACCGGGCCAACTGGACCGACTGGACCTACGGGGCCGACTGGGCCGACTGGACCTACGGGGCCGACTGGACCGACTGGTGACACTGGGACTACTGGACCTACGGGGCCGACTGGTGACACTGGGGCTACTGGACCTACGGGGCCGACTGGTGACACTGGGGCTACTGGACCTACGGGGCCGACTGGTGACACTGGGGCTACTGGACCTACGGGGCCGACTGGTGACACTGGGGCTACTGGACCTACGGGGCCGACTGGTGACACTGGAGCTACTGGACCGACTGGGGCTACTGGACCGACTGGACCGACTGGACCATCAGGACTAGGACTTCCAGCAGGACTATACGCATTTAACTCCGGTGGGATTTCTTTAGATTTAGGAATTAATGATCCAGTACCATTTAATACTGTTGGATCTCAGTTTGGTACAGCAATTTCTCAATTAGATGCTGATACTTTCGTAATTAGTGAAACTGGATTCTATAAAATCACTGTTATCGCTAACACTGCAACTGCAAGTCTATTAGGAGGTCTTACAATCCAAGTGAATGGAGTACCTGTACCAGGTACTGGATCGAGTTTAATCTCACTCGGAGCACCTATCGTTATTCAAGCAATTACGCAAATTACGACAACTCCATCATTAGTTGAAGTAATTGTTACAGGGCTTGGGCTATCATTAGCTCTTGGCACGAGTGCATCCATTATTATTGAAAAGGTTGCTTAATTTTTACTTAGCAGTAAAACTGATATCAGTTTTACTGCTTTTTTCAATTTCAAATTCAATCATGAAACATTCGGTACCTACATAATCATATTGTTGTATGACATTTTGCAGGAGGCACAAATATGGAAAGTAAATCTGCTATTCAGCTTTATCTCGAATTGCTAAAGAAGACAATTTTATTTGAAATATGGTTAGAATATGAGGCATACTTACCCGCATCTCTACATATTTCGAAAGAACTAGAATTCGAACCAGTTACAGTCCCCCTCCCTTTATTCATTAAGCAATATGCCGAAAACCATAACTTAAAAATTGTAAAACCAAATGTCTCAAAAAGTGAACGTCATGATGGAATGGATTGGCCAAGAGCAGCACATAGCATGATTGGTCGAGAACGTATGAACCAATTACAAGAGGCGATGGAAACCGTTGTTCGTGAAAATATAGAAGGTGATTTTATTGAAACAGGTGTATGGCGCGGAGGATCATGCATTTTTATGAATGGTTTTTTACAAGCAAACAACATTACGGATCGTAATGTGTGGGTTGCAGATTCATTTGAAGGTTTGCCAGCACCGAATCTAGAGCAATATCCAAAAGATTACGGTGATTATTTACACACATTCGATTACTTACGCGTCTCTTTAGAACAAGTACAAGAGAATTTCAAAAAATATGATTTACTAAATGATCAAGTGAAATTTTTAAAAGGTTGGTTTAAAGATACTTTACCAACAGCACCAATTGAAAAAATAGCAATTGCACGGCTTGATGGTGATATGTATGAATCCACCATGGATGGTCTCGTGAACTTATATGATAAAGTTTCTAAAGGTGGCTATATAATTATCGATGACTACGGGCTACCACCATGCGCTGAGGCTGTGACAGACTTTAGAAATCAACGGAATTTAAAAGCCCCTATTACTAAAATTGATGTATTTGGCGTTTATTGGAGAAAAGAATAAAAAAGATTTAATCTATAGGAGATTCCATTTTCACTCATTCTTCTCTTACTTCTGATCCAATTAAGTATTCTTTTTCGGAATCTCCCTACATATAATAATTGTTTTCCTGTGTTCTCTCACTACAAATTGAAAATTTCATTAATAGAGTTACTGCATATTCTCACATAAGAAAGGGGTATACTCATGAGCGAATTTAACAAAGAAATGACTTTACTCCCCCCTCCTGAACTCGTCCAATATGTAGGTGGCGACTTCAAAAAGGTTGGAAAAGAGTTCCTAAAGCATTTTATTCAAATTGGCGCTTTAAAATCAAATGAAAAAGTATTAGATGTAGGCTGCGGTGTCGGCCGAATGGCTGTACCATTAATGAATTACTTAAATGATGATGGAGCGTATTATGGATTTGATTTGTTTAAAGATGGAATTACTTGGTGTCAAAATAACATTTCAACTATGCGTAATAATTTTCACTTTGAACATGTTGACATATACAATCAATTCTATAATCCGGAAGGAAAAGAAGATGCCTCTCAATATCGTTTTCCCTATGAAGACGGAACATTCGATTTTATCTTTTTAACTTCTGTATTTACACATCTTCTCCCAAAAGAATTAGAACATTACGTATCTGAAATTGTACGTGTATTAAAAAAAGACGGGAGATGTTTCATTACATTCTTTCTTATAAACCCTGAATCGTCCTATTATTTAAATGCAGGACAAAGTACATTAGGTTTTTATCATCGAATCGAAAATTGCTACGTTGTAAATAAAGATATTCCGAATTTCGCAGTTGCTTATCCTGAGACAGATATTTGCAATCTATTGAATAAATACGGCCTAGAAATAATCAATAAGCCGCATTACGGTTTATGGTGCGGCAGACATGAATATACAAGTTACCAAGATATTGTTCTTACAAAAAAAAGCTTCTGAAAGGAAGTTATGTATGATGAATGAAAAAAATCCACCTCTCGTTTCCATCCTTATTCCTACTTATAATCGGCCTCATTATTTCAAAATTGCTCTAGAAAGTGCATTGGCACAAACTTATTCAAATATTGAAATCATCATCGGAGATGATAGTACAAATGATGAAACAGCAACTTTAATACGTGAACAATACTTACCAAATTATAAAAATATAACATACATTCGAAATACCCCTACTCTAGGACAATTTCACAATGACCTTATGCTCATAGAAAAATCAAATGGTGAGTATATAAATTTTTTAATGGACGATGACGTGTTTTATAAGCATAAAATACAAAAAATGATGACCTATTTTGAGCAAGATCCCAATAAAAATCTTGCTCTTGTTACTTCTTATCGAGTACGCATTGATGATCATGGAAATCTAATAGGTGATTCCCATCCAACACAAAGGTTATATAGTGAAGACACCCCATTAAACGGGATATTTTTAGGTAATTGGATGTTAAAGGGCGGACACAACATTATCGGTGAGCCTACAACTACTTTGTTCCGAAAGGAATTGCTCACTGAACCTTTTGGCACCCTTAAAGAGCGACAATATTCTTGTAGTGTTGATATGGCCTCATGGATTTCTTTACTTTCTAAAGGAAATGCAATATACATTTCTGAGCCTTTAAGTCAATTTCGCTACCATGCTGGACAACAAATACACAATAAGCTCCTTCAAGGTTGTGAAGATTTCACACACCTTGTTATAACAGCAAAAGAATATGGCTTTTTACAAAATACTACGGACTATAGAGCAGCTCTACTTAGTGCTTACCAATGGTGTAAAAGTTCCTTAAAATACTATCTTCATCAACTAGATATTTTTCCTGACGCACATGTACGTCTCTCTCATTGTTTGGATATAATTATTAAAGAGCTAAACAATTAAACTACTCTGCAAAATTAAAAGTGTATGGACTATATGTGAATCATTCGTATAGTTCATACATTCTTTCTCATACTATAAAGTGAAACTTTAATCAGCTCTCACCAATCGGGCTTTTACGGCCAGTTGATCCCCCACCTAACTTCTTCGCTTTCGCTGAATTTTGAGGTGGGGGTCTTACTGCCCATTAATGCGGGATAAAATCCATTACTATAAAGAGCAGTAGAAAGGAATACCTACATTGAAAGATCCAAATTCTCAATATCAAATAGACTACGTATTACTATTTATTTTATTTGCCATTGGGATTGTTAGTTGTTGTGCTATTGCAAGTGCGCAAGCCTCTTTACCGCCATTTTTACAAAACGTCAATTTTGTACTAAAGCAAATCCAATGGTATTTCATTGGATTTATAGCCATTGGTGTTATTATGATTATCGACTTCGATCGTTATCAAAAAATTGCTTGGTATTTGTACAGCTTTGCAATGGTACTACTTATTGGGCTAGAACTTCAAGTACCAGGTGCCGTTACAATTAAAGGCGCTACCGCTTGGTACAGGCTCCCAGGCATCGGAAATTTTCAGCCTTCTGAAATTATGAAATTGTTTTTAATTATCGTCATTGGACGAATTATAGCAAATCATAATGAGAAATATTTTTCCCAAACGATACATGATGATTTTTTACTACTTGGAAAAATATTTGCGACAAGCTTGCCACCACTACTACTTATTGCAAAAGAACCAGATTTAGGAAACACAATGGTCATTTCAGCGATGCTTGCAGCAATGATACTAGTTTCTGGCATACGATGGCGTTTTATTTTTGGATTAGTTTCAGGTACTTTCGTTGCTGGATCTACATTAATATATATTTTTTTTACTCACACAGATTTCTTTAAAGCACACATTTTAAAAGAATATCAATTAAATCGCTTCTACGGATGGTTAGCACCTTACAAATATGATGCACAAGGCTATCAATTAAGACAAGCATTCTTAGCGACTGGATCCGGAGAAATGCAAGGAAAAGGGTGGGAAAATGGACAAGTATATTTTCCAGAACCACATACAGATTTTATTTTCACTAATGTCGCTGAACAATTTGGATTTCTAGGCGCAAGTGTCATTATTTCTCTTTTTTCTTACTCATTTTTCGAATGATTCATATTGCTTTAGAAAGTAATGACCCTTTCGGTAGTTACATTTGCGCTGGTACAATCGGAATGTTTACTTTCCAAGTATTCCAAAATATCGGGATGACAATCGGATTACTCCCCATTACAGGGATAACATTACCTCTTATGAGTTACGGAGGAAGTTCACTGCTTACATACATGATTGCGATTGGATTCATTTTAAATGTTCGCTCAAGAACGAAAATCTTTATGTTTAAATGAACAACACAAAAACGCTATATTTTTATCTCTATCCTTTTTTAGATATACTAATGAAAAATACGATGGAGGTTTAAATATGAAATATGACATTATAGGAGATATTCATGGATGCTTCCAAGAGTTTCAAAATTTAACAGAGAAGCTAGGATATAACTGGAGTAGCGGTCTACCGGTTCACCCTGACCAACGTAAACTTGCATTCGTTGGCGATATTACAGACCGTGGTCCTCATTCATTACGTATGATTGAAATTGTATGGGAACTTGTCATACATAAAAAAGAAGCTTATTACGCTCCTGGAAATCACTGTAATAAACTATATCGATTTTTCCTTGGGCGTAATGTAACAGTCGCTCACGGACTTGAAACAACTGTTGCTGAATATGAGGCACTTCCTTCTCATAAGCAAATCATTATAAAAGAAAAGTTTATCACTCTTTATGAACAATCACCCCTCTACCACATACTAGATGAAAAAAGAGTAATCGTATGTCACGCTGGGATTCGGCAAGATTACATAGGAAGACGAGATAAAAAAGTACAAACCTTTGTATTATATGGCGATATTACAGGAGAAAAGCATGCCGATGGCTCACCTGTCCGTCGCGATTGGGCGCAAGAGTACAAGGGGCAAGCTTGGATTGTATATGGACATACACCAGTAGCAGAACCTCGATTCGTCAATCAGACAGTCAATATTGATACTGGTGCTGTATTTGGTGGCAAATTAACCGGATTACGTTATCCTGAAATGGAGACTATCTCTGTTCCTTCTTCTTTACCTTTTGTCGCTGAGAAATTCCGTCCAATTTCATAACTACCTTACTTAGCGAAAGATTACCGTATTATTTAGGCAGATCTCATATAAAACTAGGTAAAGTAATTAAAAAAAGATGCAATAAAGTGCATCTTTTTTTAATTACACTACATATAATGTCGCAGGAGGTGACAGAATGAAGAAAAAATCTTCTAAACAAAAAAGAAAATTTCCCCCTTTATATCTGCCCATGTACGGAATTAACAACTGGTGTAGTATTCGGGCTGCAGCGATAGAAGAACTGGAAGAACAAGAGTCATCAAAAAAAAGCAAAGTAAAACCAACATATGTCTCTTTAGAAAATGCTGTGATGAGCCGCATAATCGATCGCAGAAAAATAAAGATGCAACAAAAAAATAAACAGCTCTCAAATCAAGATGAACAGGTAATACATTCTAATCAAACAGAAGAAAAGACGGAAGAAAATATTTCTGTAGCAATAAATAAAAAAGTGGAACCAGAAATTCCAGCTGCTATTATAAACAAAGTAAAAAAAATAAAAGAGGCATTGGCTTCATCGAATGATATACAAACTGAAAAACCACTCATAATTGAGACACCTACACCTGAAAATACAAAAGTTAAAAGGGGCGGCCGATATGCATATGCGGAAGGGCTTCACTCTCATGCGGAGGGCATGGCAGCACATGCGGAAGGCTTATTAACACACGCAAAAGGTTCTTTCTCTCATGCAGAGGGATCAAACTCAAAAGCAACTGGACATAGTTCGCATAGTGAGGGAAGTGAAACGACAGCAGGCGGAGCTTATTCTCATGCAGAGGGTAAACAGACGATTGCTTTAGGCGAAGCAGCACACGCAGAAGGAACCGCAACTATCGCTAACGGATCCTCTTCTCATGCGGAAGGTCATCATACATCAACAGCTCATTTTGCAGGTAGCCATATTATGGGGCGCTTCGGCACTGCAGAAGAAGCTTATTCTTGGTTTATTGCAAATGGTGTAAGCGACACCGACCATAATATCGGGGCTAAATGGCTTGCCCATAATGGAGAAATGTACATTGAGGGTGCGTCTTACAATGCAAGTGGAACGGATTTTGCACAAATGTTTGAAACCGAAGATCATAAACCTATTGATGTCGGTTATTTCGTTACATTTAGTAGCGAAGAAAAAATTCGGATAGCTACTTCACACGACTCGTTCATTTTAGGAATATCTAGTGCAACCCCTGCCCTTATAGGAAATAGCGGGGCTTTAAGTTGGGAAAAACGTTATAAAACAGATAACTTTGGAAAACGCCAATATGTATGGACGGAAACCGAAGAAATACAACCTCTTTTAAATACAGAATGGGATCCAACTCGCAAATATGTAGCAAGAAAAGATCGCGCCGAGTGGCTTCCTGTCGGATTAATTGGACAAATGTTAGTACGTGATGACGGAACTTGCGAAGCACATGGATTTTGTCTTCCAAATGACAATGGCATTGCTACAAAAGCCGAAAGTGGATTTTTCGTTATAAAGCGTACGGGTGAAAACCAAATTTTAATATTATTCCGCTAAGAAAAAAGGGAACAAAATTCTTTATAATATAAGAATTTTGTTCCCTTTTTAAGTATGCCGCAACACTTCTTGCATATCGCTTGGAAGCTTTATAGTGAAAGACATCTCTTTCTCTAAAATAGGATGATAAAACGTCAAAGATTTACTATGAAGTGCTTGCCGTTTCATTTCATCCCTTCTCCCTCCATATAAGCTATCACCAAGTAATGGATGTCCTATATGAGCCATATGCACACGAATTTGATGCGTTCTTCCTGTCTCAAGCTCAAGCGCTACATGTGTCTTATGATATGTACTATCAATTACTTTAAAATGAGTAACTGCCCTTTGTCCATCCTCACAAACCATTCGCTCAATAATGCTATCAGATTTTCGACCAATTGGTGCATCAATCATTCCTTCTCGTTCTACAATCTTTCCGTAAACAATTGCTTCATACGTTCGTTTCACAGCTTTTTGTTGATGCTGCTTCGATAAAAGGTGATGCACGAAACGATTTTTTGCAATAAGCATAAGCCCCGAAGTATCACGATCTAAACGTGTTACGATGTGCACTGTACTTGCAAGATGCTGCTTATCATAATGAGATAACAGCGCATTGGCAACACTTCCTGCCGGATGTTCTCTAGACGGAATCGTTGACATATTCGCCTCTTTATTAATGATAAGAACCGCGTCATCTTCATATATAATGCATAAAGGAATATCTTCTGCCATCATCCCTTCACTTCTTTCCTCCACTGGAAAAAAGACACGTAATTCTTCACCAGCACGCAACTGATGACGAACACTCGCATGTTGACCATTTACTTCAATTGCTCCGCCATGAAACTTTATATCCGTTAAAGCGGCTTTAGAAATACCTTTCGTTTTCAAAAATTCCCTAACTAAAGTTCCCTCTTCAGCCGGCCCTATATCCCATTTCAATGTAAATCTGTTCAAATATATAACCCTTTCTATTTATCTGCAACAAACGAGTCACGAACTCGTTTCCAGAACGGGAATGGGCGGAAACGAACAAATCGTACTTTCTCGTTTGCGACGCGATACTGGATTGATTTCACATCTTGATGAACCATCGTTAAATGATCCACTGTAATTTGTAAGTTCATTCCTGCAGCTGGCTTTAACACACATGTATGATGCTTCGGCAATACGAGTGGCGATCCTACAGTACGAAATACACGATTGTTAATGGACGCCATTTCTGCAATTTGAATCGCTTCAATAGATGGGTGAATAATTGCTCCGCCAAGCGCTTTATTATACGCGGTACTTCCTGAAGGAGTAGAGATACAAAGGCCATCTCCGCGGAATGTTTCAAAATATTCTCCGCGTATTTCTACTTCTGTTACTAATGTACCTTCTGCACTTTTTACAGTCGCCTCATTCATCGCTAAATACTGTGACTCTTTACTTCCATTCACATAGCGAATAATAACTTCTAAAAGCGGATATTCCACCACTTGGAATGGTGTTTTCGCAATCGCAATTACTAATTTCTCTACTTCTGTTGGTAACCAATCTGCATAGAAACCTAGATGTCCTGTATGTACACCAACAAATGCTGTTTCATCCAATCGATTATAATAACGATGAAACGCATATAAAAGCGTTCCATCTCCCCCAACAGAAATTACAATATCGGGTTCCTTTTCATCCATTATAAATCCAAAATCTAGCAAGTACTCTTTCATCGTGCTTGCCAGTGTATCTGATGATTGATCTCCCTTTGACATAATTGTAAATTTCATCGCCCAACACCCTTTAGTTTATGATTCGGAATCTTTCGTTTCTTGCTTTCTTGAAAAAGCCTTTTGCGCTTCTTGAATTTCAAGACGAATAGAAGACATTTCTTCATCTAATAAAAACGCCGCTTCAGCTGCACGTTGCAATCGTATTTTAATATCTTCAGGAAAACGTCCACTATATTTATAATTTAAAGAATGCTCAATTGTTGCCCAAAAGTTCATTGCTAGCGTGCGTATTTGGATTTCTACCAATACTTTTTGTTCACCTTGAATCGTTTGAACAGGATAACTAATGACAACATGATAAGAACGATAACCGCTATCTTTCTTTTGCGTGACATAATCACGTTCTTCCACGATTTCAAAGTCATTTCGTTTTCGAAGATATTCTACAACAGGCTTAATCTCATCAACAAATTGACACATCATTCTAAGCCCAGCAATATCCTGCATATCTTCTCTCAATCGGTCTAGCGGTACATTTCTCTTCTCCGCTTTATCAATAATACTTGCAACCGACTTTACCCTTCCTGTTACAAACTCAATTGGAGAATGCTCTGTTAACATTGCAAATTGAGTACGCATTCCTTTTAGTTTCACTTTTAGCTCTGCCACCGCTTGGTGGTAAGGTGCTAAAAATTCTTCCCAATTTCGATTCATTTCAACCACCACCAAAATCAATCCATTTGCTTATAGAAATACTTTTTCTACAGCAGTTACTAATTCTTCTCCGTAATTTGCATTACCTTCAATATTTTCAACTAAATATTCTACTTCTTCTTTTAATCCTTCTAATTCCATTTCAATGTCATTCACGCGAACGAACATAACCACATCGTTATTCATCGCTTCATGCATTGCTTCCCAGCATGTGTGCGGAATACTTACATAAATGAAAGATGATTCATTTTCTAAGATATATAAAAATGATAAATTGTCTGAGTCTACAAGTACGTGATTACGCGCACTTAACTCCTTTACCTCTATTTCACTATTTTCCGCACAAAAAATAAGAGCATTCTCTCTCTTTTCTACGCTCTTAACTTGGATTTTATTTTGCATGCTCTAACTCCTCCATCTCAACTTCCTGTCTTACTTAACAGTATTATTGTATCATAACATGGACGCAAACAAATAAAACATTGAACCAAATTTATGAAAAAGCGATAATGTGTAAAGAATTATTTTTCAAAAGGAGATTATACAATGACACAAGAAATTGAAATTGAATTCAAAAATATCGTTACAAAAGAAGAATTCGATACATTATGTAAATCGTTTTCTATTGAAGCATTTACAAAACAAGTGAATCACTACTTTGAAACACCTGACTTCTCGTTAAAAGAAGCTGGCTCTGCACTTCGTATTCGTCATAAAGGAGAAACTTATACGTTAACGTTGAAACAACCTGCAGAAATCGGTTTATTAGAAACGCATCAAGTCGTAACAGAAGACGAAGCAAAAATGATGATGGAAACAAACACAATCATTCAAGGAGCAGTAGTAGATCAATTACACAAATTACAAATTCCTGTTTCTGCTTTAACATATATGGGTAGTTTAACAACAGAAAGAGCAGAAACATTATTTAAAGGCGGAACGCTTGTCTTTGATCATAGTTTCTATTACAATCACGATGATTATGAAATTGAATTTGAAGTGCAAGATGAAGAAACAGGAAAAGCTGCATTTATTCATTTATTAACGCAACATAACATACCTGTTCGCCATACAAATAACAAAGTAAAACGCTTTTTCCTTGCCAAACAAAAAAAAGCACGCTAAAGTGAAAATTCCACTAGTGAATATGTTTCACTAGTGGATACATCTCACTAAAAAAGTTTACACCCGTAGAATAAGCAAAGAATCTTTGAGAAAGCTGTTTATTTGCCCTCTCGAACATTCCATTGCTACAATAGATATACATTTCATGGAAAAAGGAGTTCATAAAGGATGAGCAAGCAACCGATGACACCATTTGAAGCAATTGGCGGTGAACAATGCATTGCAATATTAGTAGATACATTTTATTCCTATGTCAGTAAACACCCTGACTTATCTCCCATCTTCCCGGAAGATTTAACAGAAACCGCTAGGAAGCAGAAGCAATTTTTAACACAATATTTAGGTGGTCCTAATTTGTACACTGAAGAACATGGTCATCCTATGTTAAGAGCACGCCATCTTCCGTTTGAGATTACTCCAAAACGAGCAGAGGCTTGGCTATCATGTATGGAGCAAGCAATGGATGATACTGGAGTTCATGGTCATATAAGAGAGTTTGTTTTTGAACGTTTAGCATTAACCGCTCAGCATATGGTTAATACTCCAAACGAAACAGGTGAAGTGTAATGGATAAGCAGGAAGCAAAGCATATAAATATGCCATCTCCTTCCGCATGCGAGCATAAGTCTGTAGAAGCATATTTATTTATTGATCCACTTTGTAAAGATTGCTGGGAAATTGAGCCTTTTATTATTAAACTATGGCTTGAATACGGGAAATACTTCTCTATTCGTCATATCGTAACAGGAAAAGTGGATGGAACGAACGCTTCCTCACACAAATGGAATAAACCTGCTAATATTCGATTTGTGTGGGAAAAGACAACCAGTTTACAAGGTTTTTCATGTGATGGAAAGGTACATATGCAAGAAGCATCGTCAACACCATATTTAGTTTCGATGGCAATTAAGGCAGCGGAGTTGCAAGGCCGAAAAGCAGGTTCGAAGTTTTTGCGAAAACTCCAAGAATACATTTTCCTTGAAAATGTATCAAACCCTGACTGCGAACTATTACTTGCATGTGCGAAAGATAGCAATATTGATGTAGAAGAATTTAAAAAAGATCTACATTCTGCTAGTGCAAAAAAAGCTTTCCAATGTGACTTGAAATTCACGAATGAAATGCATATTACAGAAATACCTTCCCTCGTCTTTTTTCATGCGAACTCAGATGAAGAAGGTATTAAAATCGCTGGAAATTATTCCTACGATGTATACGTACAATTATTGAAAGAACTTGTAAAATGTGAAATTGAGCCAGAACCATTACCACCTTTAGAAGTGTTACTAGAAGCAACACAATTTATATCTTCAAAAGAAGTAGCATTTATTTATGATTGTCCGCAACAAGAAATTGAACGCGAACTAAAAAAATTACAACTAAAACGAAAAGTACAAATGATAGAAGTAAAATGCGAACGTTATTGGAAATGGATAGCAAAAGAAAAAGACCTGGTGTAAACACCAGGTCTTCTTCTTTACGGCTTATAAAAATATTAAAGGGGATGGGAGAAATTTTCACGTTCAAACAAAGGGGTATATGTTTGTATGTGAATTCGTTCACGCTTATTATATTACAAGATTCGACGTCAGATGACAACCCCTTTTGTCGAATTTCACACTTTTGTCACATTCTAAACGTTTTCATTTTTGAATAAGCTATAAAAAAGGTCATTTAGGGGGTTTATTTATGAAAAAATCTTATATTGCTCTTCTCTTTCTAGCTGTCATCGTTTCTTTTTTCTTGTACATCCTCTCTCTACTACAAGCTTTTCCTAAAATTATTGCCTTACCTCTTTTATTCGGAATCATCGTTATCACTCTCTCTTATTTCAATTATAAAAAACGATTCAAAGGGTTTTAATTTTAAAAATCAGTCGTAAAACTATCCTTTCAGTTAGAAAAACAAAGAAATTCACCTTTCTCTCCGACAAATATCGACATTGAATCTATTCAACAAAAAGACGAGGATACAATCCCTCGTCTTTTTTCATTACTTTTCTTCAAATAATAATGCTTCTAATTCATTTAATTTCTCTTCAAATACTTGTAGCGCCTCTTTTACTGGTTCAGGAGATGCCATATCTACTCCTGCTTTTTTCAGCACTTCAATTGGATAATCAGAGCTTCCTGCTTTTAAGAACTCATTAATATAACGTTCTACTGCTGGTTGTCCTTCTTCTAAAATCTGTTTAGATAGAGCTGTCGCTGCACTAAATCCTGTTGCGTATTGATATACGTAATAGTTGTAGTAGAAGTGTGGAATACGAGACCATTCTAAACCAATTTCTTCGTCGATTACTAAAGCGTCACCGAAATATTTTTTATTTAAATCGTAGTAAATTTCCGTTAACATGTCTGGCGTAACAGCATGTCCTTCTTGTACTTTCTTATGAATAATATGTTCAAACTCTGCAAACATCGTTTGACGGAATACAGTACCACGGAACCCTTCTAAATAATGATTTAATAAATATAGACGCTCTTTCTTATCTTCTGTCGTTTTTAATAAATAATCATTTAGAAGCGCTTCATTACAAGTAGATGCCACTTCTGCTACGAAGATGGAATAATCACCATATACGTGCGGTTGTGTTTTTCTTGTATAGTAACTATGCACCGAATGACCAAACTCATGAGCAAGTGTAAATAAATTATTTACATTATCATGCCAGTTCATTAAAATATACGGATTTGTTCCATATGCACCAGATGAATATGCCCCGCTTCGTTTTCCTTTATTCTCATACACATCTACCCAGCGATTTTCATATGCCTCTTTCAAAATATCAACATATTCATCACCAAGTACGTTTAAAGATTTTAATAAAAGGTCTTGCGCTTCTTCGTATTTCACATTCATTTTCACTTCTGGTACAAGTGGTGTATATAAATCATACATATGAAGCTCATCAAGTCCTAGTGCACGCTTACGAATATCGATGTAACGGTGTAATAAATGTAAGTTGTCATTTACTGTTTCAACGAGTTGATCGTATACTGCTTCTGGAATATTATTATTGCTCAGTGCAGCTTGGCGAGCAGAATCATATTTACGAACACGCGCATTGAAATTATTACGTTTTACTGCTCCGCTTAACGTACTTGCGAATGTGTTTTTAAATTTTCCGTACGTTTCATATACAGCTTTAAATGCATCTTTGCGAACACGAGGATCATCACTTTCTAAAAACTGAATGTAACGGCCATGTGTAATTTCTATTTCTTCTCCGTCTTCCCCTTTAATAGATGGGAATTTTAAATCCGCGTTATTCAACATACCAAATGTATTGCTTGATGAACTCATTACTTCAGATGCTTCTGCTAATAAAGCTTCCTCAGCTTCTGATAATACGTGCGGGCGTTGACGTGTAATTTCTTCTAATGCATGTTCATATACACTTAAATCTCTATTTTCCTTCAAGAATGTTTGCAATGTATCTTCTGAAATCGATAAAATTTCAGGCACAATATACGCTGTGCTACTAGATACTTGTGAATATAAATTTGTTGCACGATCATTTAATGCTTGATATACAGAGTTTGTTGTATCTTGATCGTAACGCATATGAGCATATGTATATAACTTACCTAATCGCATTGATATTTCATCTTCATATTGCAATGCCTCAAGTAAATTGTCCGCAGAGTCACCAAGTTTCCCTTTAAATTCAGTTAACTTCGGTAATAGCTCTTTAATAGCTTGGAATTCTTTTTCCCATTCTGCATCCGTTTGGAAAATATCTTCTAATCGCCACGTACTTGCTTCTTCAATCTCGTTGCGATCTGGTAATGCTTTCGCTTTGTTTTGTTCAGACATTCTTTAAGCCCTCCTTTAAATATCTCTACTTAAGTACAATTCGTTTTTTCTTATGTAATTCCTTCACAATCATTCTTTATTATATCCGCTTTTCCTCCTCTCATGTTAAAATTTGCCTCAAATAAAGATAGCGCATGTATTAAGCAAATCTCATCATGTTTCATAATTTCCTCCTCTGTTTTTAACATCACGGCATCCCTTATTTTTCGGTACGTATAAGTTCCCACTTTACGTAAAACACCTATATAGCATAAAAATGTCATATATTCAGTAACTGCCATTTTCCATATGTGCTGCGAAAAGTACGGAAGTATCCGCCTTTTCGTATACCTTTTTACATAACTACACACGTATTGAAGAGAAATACACTCTCCCACTGCAAGCTCCCCTATACACTTCATATATAGAAAAGCTTGCCATATAAATGGGTTTGTTTGAAAAGCAAATGCAGAAGGGAGTGGAACACCAATTTCAGAAGGAAAGCTCGCTGGGGTACATTTAAATTGATATAAGAGGCGTAATAATGACTTATAATTATAATTCCAAATCGGTAAGGCATTTTGGCGAAAGTTTTTCTTTCTCTGCTTCCACTCTTCACCCAATCTTTCTTTCCCGAAAGGAACAGGAGAAAAAAGCATTTCAAAAGTAGTCGCATCAGTTGGTAAATATATAGTATGTGAGAAAAAAACATTTGTAGAAAAGGGAGTGACAAATGCACATTTCATAAATGATTTTTGTTTCGGACAGAAGAAAATAAGAAGTGGCTGAGGATAAGATTGTAAGGAGAAAGCCATAAGTGAGGAAAATTTCATCCAATATGCAGATTGCTTTTTCAATTGATTTCCACCAACGATCCAAATGACCTGTATACCAGCTTGCCAATACGAATATGTTCTTTTGTACAGCTGCTCTATAGCGAGGTTTGCACATTGGTATTCAATTGCAATTTTTCTACCCGCCCTCTCTACAAAAACATCTGGTCGTTGCTTAATTTCTGGGAGGTAGTACTCTATATCCACCTGAAAGTTTTGACGTTTGAACCATCTATATAACAATTCTTTACCATGCATATGATACTTTGATTCCGCTTCATAAAAGGCAAGACATGAATCCACTTTTTTATGAGCAAAATGCCAACTTTTTTGTTTCCCTAATTTCATTTGCACTTCCTTTCCGCAAGCTACACAAAAGAATCGTTCTTGTTGACGCATACGGCGCAAAAGCTCTTCATTACAATTATAGAGTAAATGAATTTTTTCACCGTTTTCTCTTTTAGCGATAAATATCGTAATCACACCCTTTCAGCTCCTTATATTCTACAATTTGTTACAAATTCCTTTTAAAAAAGAGATGTCCCAATTTCGGACATCTCTTTTTATAATAAAGGTGATAATAATCGGTACGTTGATTCAACAATTCGTCTATGAAGACGTCTTTTATGAAAATGATCACCATGAATTTCACTTGATTCTTCTAAATCATCTTTAAAGTCTTGAACAAGTTTTCGAATGCTATCTGTATCATATAAAAAGGCATTTACTTCAAAATTCAAATGAAAACTTCTCATATCCATATTAGCTGTCCCAATTGAAGCTAAATCAGAATCAACGATGACAATTTTACTATGAAGAAAACCTTTTTCGTATTCATATATCTTTACTCCTGCATCTAAAAGCTCTGGGAAGTACGATCTCGATGCGTAAAAGACAGTACGCTTATCCGGTTTACTCGGCATTAATAAACGAACATCAATACCAGCAAGTGCAGCAACCTTTAATGCGGATAAAATATCATCATCCGGAATAAAATACGGCGTTGCAATCCAAATAGATTTCCGAGCAGAAGCGATCATTGCGAAATATAAATGCTTAATCGTTTCCCACTTATTATCGGGGCCACCTGCAACTAGCTGCACTCCTCCCCAATGATCACCCTCAACTGCTTTTGCTTGTAAATATTCAGGGGCTAGCACAGCCTCTCCAGTCATATAAAACCAGTCTTGAAGGAAAATAAGTTGTAAACTTTGAACCGCTTCACCACGTAAATACAAATGCGTATCTCGCCAAAAGCCAAAATATTTATTTTTCCCTAAATACTCATCACCGATATTTAATCCGCCTACAAATCCTTCGTTCCCATCAATCACAACAATTTTCCTATGATTTCGATAATTAATCTTATCGTTTAAAATCGGAAAGCGCACAGGAAAGAATGGAATCATTTCTACACCTGCATCGTTTAATTCTTCAATATACGATTTCGATAACTTAAAACTTCCAACCGCATCATATAAAAAGCGAACAACAACGCCTTCTTTCGATTTTTGTATTAAAATATCTTTAATTTCTGTTCCTAATTTATCATCACGCACAATGTAATATTCCATATGAATGTGATGTTTCGCTCGTTTTAACCCATTTAAAATAGCCCGAAACGTTTCATCTCCATTTGTTAATGTCCTCGTTTCAGTTTGAAATGAAATATTTAAAGCTCCTAATCGATCCGCTAAACGAAATAACAGTTCTTGATGCTTATGATTGCGTAAAATTCGTTCTTCGTAATCTTCATGCCCTTTATATTGTAAAAACGCCTGTTCATCAAGTAACGCCTTCTTTTGGAACATTCTTTTTCTTCGAAAATTTTGTCCGAATAATAAATAAGCAAAGAAACCAAATACCGGAAAAATTCCTAAAACAATTAACCATGTAAGTGTTTTAGATGGATGTCGATTTTCTAAGAAAATAACGCAACCAATTAAAAACGCAGATACTGTAAATAAAATACTAATAATACCTAAAATCGAAACATCTTTTATCCCAATCACATCTGAATAAAATGCTACATCAATAAACATACGTAACGAAACAAATAATGCGAACAATAGCAGTATAAAGAAAATCAGCTTTAACGTATTTTTCATCTCTTACCTCCTAACTAAGAAAGCTTTCCTATTCTTCATATAAAAAGCCGATTTCATACTACAGAAATCGGCCTACGTTTTAGCAGGAAAATTATTGCGAATCGTTTCAAGCGCATGCTCTTTCACAATTTGTTTTCCATACTCACTTACACGATGAATTGTTAAAGTTGATTCTTCTCCATATTCTAAAATAATACTTAAAATACGATCGATTTCTTCTTCATCATGTAGCACTTCATCGAATTCCACATATACATAATAGCGGTCCTCAAATGAATACAGCTCATCTTTTATATCTTCAAAGATAAGACGATGACTTAATGAAATGACATCTTCAAAATCATTAAATTTAATTAAAAAGCCAAACGTACCATCTTCATTAAAGTTTGTTCCTGTTTGTTCTTCTACCTCTTCGACTAATTCTTGTTGGAATAATGATTCGATGCCTTCATCTAGAGGAATATCTATAATTTTGTCTACCCCTATCGGTAGTTCCAGCTTTTGTCCGTCCTTTGAAAGCTCTGCTTTCGTGACAAGTACTTCAATCCCTTTATCGACTGCTTGCACTTGAATCCATAACGGTCCATCAATAAAGAAATCGTCATGATCACGAGCTTCGTCCATCATCTCCCAAAAGAGCTCTTCACTTCGTTCGCGATCATACCAAATTTCTTCACGATTAAATCCTCTATCCTCTATATCAATGTACGTAATAAAAAATTTCATCGTATGATCATTAATTCTTTCAATATCCAAAATACAACTCTCCCTTCCTGCTTAGAATTGTTATGAAGGGATCCCCCACTCATATGACAAATCAATAGATTCTTGTACTCTCATTTTATGATAAGATTCTCCAGAATGGAAATAAAATCGATTTATTTTACAAAAATAGTTATATGCCTATCTTTACTCGATAAACTACATAAATATATTATTATAGCGATTTCTTACTTACAAAAAATTTGGACATACATTTCCACATTCCCCCGTACACTGTAATAAAGTGAAACTTCTATTAGAAGAGATTATTTAACAACAACTTTCTTCATCACATACATATAGTTCGCTTATTAAAACATCATAAATGGAGGCAGACGAATGGACTTAGAGTTTTTAACATCCGTACTAATGATTGTCGGTATCGATGTTGTATTAGGTGGTGACAATGCAATCGTCATCGCACTAGCTAGCCGAAATTTACCTGAATCGAAACGAAATAAGGCTATTTTGATCGGTACTCTTTTAGCGATTGTACTAAGAATCATCCTTACTATACTAGCTGTCTATTTACTCGACATTCCATTTCTACAATTGATTGGCGGGGTTTTACTTACATTAATTGCAGTCAATTTATTAACCGATAATAGCAACGATCTTTCTTCTATTCAAGGAAAAACAACTTTATTTCAAGCTGTGCGGACAATTGTTTTCGCGGATCTCGTTATGGGGTTTGATAATGTTATTGCCATTGCAGGTGCAGCTCACGGGAGATTTTTACTCGTCATAATCGGCTTACTCATTTCTATCCCGATTATTATTTGGGGCAGCAAACTTATTTTAATACTTATGGAACGATTTCCATTCCTCATTTATTGCGGTGCAGCGATTCTTGCCTATACTGCAGGAAAAATGGTTACACATGAAGACAGACTTGCAACCTTTTTTCATAACAATCCAAGTTTCACTACAAGCATTCCTTATTTGTTCATTTTCACTATTTTATGCATCGGCTTTATCGTACAACAAGTTCGATTACGCAATGTGAAACATTAAAAAAAACCTTCTACTATATAATAGGTAGAAGGTTTTCATATTATTATAATTAATTTACAAGACGTTGTGCTTCACGTAATTGGAACGTTCTTACTGTACGTGGTAAGAAACGACGAATTTCGTCTTCGTTGTAACCAACTTGAAGGCGTTTCTCGTCAATCATAATTGGACGACGTAAAATCCCTGGATAGTCACGAATCATCTTATATAAATCTTGAAGTGGTAAAGACTCTAAGTTTACATTCAATTCTTGGAAAACTTTCGAACGAGTAGAAATAATCTCATCCGTTCCGCTTTCTGTCATACGTAAAATCTCTTTAATTTCCTCAATCGTTAATGGATCTGAGAAAATATTACGTTCTGTATAGGGAATATGATTTTCCTCTAGCCATAATTTCGCCTTTCTACAAGACGTACAGCTTGGAGAACTATATAATGTTACCATACAAAGCTCACTCTCCTTAAAGAGTACAAATTCTGTACTAAATACAGTTTTAATTTCTAACTTCAGCAATTTTTCGCGATAACTTGTCTTATTGAAAAGTACAAAAATCGCATTTCATGTAAGCAACAACTTATAATAAACAACAATTACTTTTAATAAGTAACTTCTATAATCATTATACAATAGATTTTGCAAGAAATATACAGTAAATTTCCTGCTAGTTGAGAAAACTCTTCCTTGCATTTCACTGCTATGTAACATGATTACGCTCACTTCAGCTGTACTTTAACAATAACTTTCAATCCTTTTACTACTCACTTCTCATAGATTTTTCATATAATATATAGTTATTTATCTATAATCTTCCCTATGAAAAAGAGAACGTTTTCTTACTTTTTCTTGATAAATCAATTAAGAAATGTAAGACTATACAAATGAGAATAAAAAGGAACGTTTGTTCTCATTTTAACAAATATCCTCCCTCCTGTCTACACGATTTCTAAAGTAAATTAAATATTTTTCTGACATTTCTTTCTTTTTCATTTTTTATCTCATACAATAAACATACAGACAGGCAAAGGGGGAGTTTTCAAATGATTGCTTTTTTTATTGATTTTATTACGGTTGCTGCCCTCATCATCGGAATAACAGCATTGATTGGTGTCATTACAAATAGCATCGGCGAAAAGCTCTTTGGTGGAAAAGAAAAAATGAAGTTTGTTAACAAAAGTTTGGATGTACAATCTGGCTGGAACCAAGTTGGCGGAAAAGGCATTTATAAGAAACGAACGTATTAAAAAAAAGCAGGCGATCACCTGCTTTTTTTCTTACTTCTCTACTGACGCCCATTTAAAGCTTAAATCGCCGCCATATTTATGGTTATACATATTTTTAATTGAATCTCTTTGTAAATATGCTCTACCACGTTGATATACTGGAACGATCGCAGCATCATCAAGTAACATTTTTTCTGCTTCTAATAAGTTCTTCCAACGAGCATTTACATCGCTTCCATCTTTTTTCGCCTTCATAATGATTTCATCGTATTTTGGATTAGAGTACTTCATCTTATTTTGTGACCCATCTGTTACAAACATATCAAGATATGTAATTGGATCTGGGAAGTCCGCACTCCATCCAGAGAATGACATGACATAATCGCCCGCATCTTCTAATTTTAGTTTTTGTGCGAATGGTTGTTGTTTAATTTTTACTGTTAAACCTGGTAAATTCTTTTCTAATTCACCTTTTAAATATTCACCAGTTTTCTTTGATAACTCTACATCTTCATTTAATAATTCTAATTCGATTTCATTTTTACCAAGTTCTTTTTTACCAGCTTCCCAATATTTCTTCGCTTCTTTCACGTTTGGTTTTACAATATCCCCGTTTACAGCACGGAAATCTTTTTTATCTGGCCCTTTAATGAAGTTATCAGGAATTAATCCTGTTGCTGGCTTAGAACCGTTATTTAATAATGTATCCACGAATGGCTTACGGTCAAAAGCAAGTGAAATTGCTTTACGAATATTTTTATTTGCTAAAGCTGGATCTTTTTGATTTAAACGAAGGAAGAATACAGATGTATCTTCTACTGTTTGGAAATCTGGTTTTCCTTTATATTTATCAATAAACTCCGCTAATAACGACGCTCGATCAATTGCATTTGTTTCATATAAGTTAATTGGCGTAGATGTATCTTTTACAATATTAAAGTTTACTTCTTCAATCTTCACTTCTTTATTGTCCCAATATGACGCGCTCTTTGTCATTTTAAAGCTACGTTCATGTTGCCAATCACTTAATGTAAATGGTCCGTTATAAAGCGTTGTATTCGCTTCCAAACCAAACTTCGTACCTTGCTCTTTCACAAACTTTTCATTCACAGGATAGAAGATTGGATATACCATTAAATCTACAAGGTATGGAATTGAATTATCTAATTCCACTTCTAATGTATAATCATCAATCGCCTTTACCCCTAATTGATCCGGACTCATCTCTTTTTTATTAATTTTCTCTGCATTTTTTATATCATACATAATGTACGCTGATTTCGCAGCTGTATCTGGGTTAATCGCTCTTTGCCATGCGTATACGAAATCTTTTGCCGTCACAGGATCACCATTTGACCATTTTGCGTCTTCACGTAATTTAAATGTATATTTTTTACCATCTTCTGATTTTTGGAATTCCTTCGCTACACCAGGAACTAGCTTATCATCTTTTCCTAAACTGTATAAGCCTTCCATCGTATTACCCATTACTCTTGAAGAAACTGCATCAGCTGATAACGCTGGATCCATCGTTGGAATTTCTTGCGTTTCAATTAAGTTAATAACTTGCTTCGCACCGCTTTTCCCGCTATCCCCTTTTGCGTTCGCTTGCGGTTCATCTTTTTGGTAGCTACATGCCCCTAACATCATGCTCATTGCTACTGTTGATACTACAAAAACTGGCATCTTTTTTTTCATACTTCCACCCTCCATAAAAATGTTAGCCCTTTCATTTTCAAACAGAAAGAAATATATATATGTTCTAATAATTCATATTATACACACAAATATATTTTTTGTATATTTATATTTCTATTTCATTAAAATTTCCTGTTAAAAAATAAATCTTTGTAAACGTTTCATATTGCTGATTATTCTTACTAAAGTGTTAAAAACAATATTTTTTATACTTTTCTAAATTATCAGAGGAAAATGAATTTTATATCTCATAATACTTTATGTATAATTATCCTTTTATTTTTATCATAAAATAGCACTCTCTTCATAATAAAAATATGTAGGCTAAAATGAGTGCAAAGGTTAAGAAAGTATGTTACGATACATTTTGCTAAAAATAGATATCGGTAAAGAGGGGACGGACATGGCAGCAATTCAGGCAAAAAACGGGCCTACTGAGAAATTAAGTTTATTCTTATTAACATGGCCTATTTTTCTAGAAGTTTTTCTTTTTATGTTAATGGGGATCGCTGATACTTTCATGTTAAGTGCATTATCAGACGATGCTGTATCTGGGGTTGGTGCAGCGAATCAATACCTCCATATCGCTATTTTGGTACTAGAAGTCATCGGGAACGGCGCAGCTATCGTCGTATCTCAATACCTCGGTTCCAAACGCTTTATGGAAGCATCTAAAATATCAGCATTAGCCGTCACATTAAATTTAATAGTTGGGCTCGTTATAAGCACTGGTTTTCTTTTATTTTCGAAACATATGATGCTCGCAATGAACTTACAAGGCGATGTACTAACGTATGCGCAAAACTACTTATCTATCGTCGGAGGAGCCATCTTCCTACAAGCTATTATTAACTCATTAGCCGCAATTATCCGTGTACACGGTTTTACAAAGCAAGCGATGTTTATTTCACTCGGAATGAATATGATTCATATCGCTGGAAACTACGTACTCATTTTCGGGAAATTTGGTTTTCCTGAGCTCGGTGTACAAGGGGCTGCCATTTCTTCTGCTGTCAGCCGACTTATAGCGCTTATTGTTTTCTTCTGGTTACTATACCGCGTTATGGAATATCGTGTGAAATTACAATATTATTTCACCTTATCAAAAGAATATATCGGGAAAATTTTAAAAATCGGGATTCCATCTGCTTTTGAGCAAGTTATGTATCAAGCTTGTCAAATTGTCTTCTTATACTATGCAACATATTTAGGAACGGAATCGTTAGCGGCTAGACAATACGCTACGAACATTTCTATGTTCACTTATTTATTCGCTATTGCAATTGGTATGGGAACAGCCATTATTATTGGCCGCCTCGTTGGTGGTGGCGAAAAAGATGAAGCATACGAACGCTTGTGGAAAAGTGTAAAATGGGCGATTGGTGTAACTTTATGTATGGTCGCTCTCGTTATTACATTCCGTACACAATTAATGGGACTGTTTACAGATAATCCGTACATTATCGGGTTAGGCGCAAGTGTTCTTTTACTAAGTGTACTACTTGAAACGGGACGTACGATGAATATCGTCATCATTAATTCGCTTCGTGCAGCTGGTGATGCAAAATATCCTGTTTTAATCGGTGCATTCTCTATGGTGTTAATGAGTTTACCACTAGGTTACTTTTTCGCCTTTCATTTAGATATGGGGCTCGTTGGTATTTGGCTAGCAATCGCCATCGACGAATGGACACGTGCCATTATTATGTTCTTCCGCTGGAAAAGTAGAGCATGGGAGCGTTATGCACTTGTTAAACCTGAAGAACAAGAGGAGAATGTCTCTGTTCAAGTTCAGTAATTTTGCATATGGATATCACTAATGATACATGAGATTTATATCGGCGATTCTTTAAATATATCGACTGACCGACAAATGTATACAATTCTTTTATATAGTAGAAAAAGAGCCATCCTTCCATAACAGAAGAATGGCTCTTTTTCTTATTGATAAATCTCTTTATATTTCTTGTACTCCGCTTCCGAACATAGTACGAAATGTCCCGGGCGAATTTCACGCATTGTTGGTGCTTCACTACCATAATTATGCTGTGATGGATCATATACGATACGTTTACGATTGCGCTCATAATCTGGATCTGGAAGTGGAATCGCTGATAATAGTGATTTCGTATATGGATGAATTGGATTCGCATATAATTCATCACTTGTTGTTAACTCAACGATTTGGCCACGGTACATTACACCAATACGATCACTAATGTATTTTACCATTGATAAATCATGGGCGATGAATAAGTATGTTAAACCTTTTTCTTTTTGTAACTTTTTCAGTAAGTTTACAACTTGCGCCTGAATCGATACGTCAAGTGCTGAGATCGGCTCATCGGCAATGATAAATTCTGGGTCTACAGCAAGTGCTCGAGCGATACCGATACGCTGACGTTGTCCACCTGAGAATTCGTGTGGGAAACGGTTTGCGTGCTCTTTATTTAAACCAACTGTGTTTAATAGTTCATGAACACGGTCCATGCGCTCTTTTTTACTTTTCGCTAATCCGTGAATATCAATACCTTCTGCGATAATATCCCCTACTGTCATACGAGGATTTAATGATGCGTATGGATCTTGGAAAATCATTTGCATTTTACGGTTGAATTTCTTCAGTTCTGCGCGTGATTTCTTACCATGTACGTTTTCACCATCGAACAATACTTCACCAGCAGTTGCATCATATAAACGAATAATCGTTCTTCCAGTTGTCGATTTACCACAACCTGATTCTCCTACAAGACCAAATGTTTCTCCGCGGTAAATATCAAATGAAATATCATTAACCGCTTTGACAACACCACCACTCACGTCGAAGTGCTGCTTTACATTTTTTACTTCAATTAATTTCTCACGTTGTTTAGTCATGTTGTTCACCTGCTTTCATTTGAAGAATGCGTTTTTCAACGACTGCTGGCGGTTTTACTTCTGGAGCTTGCTCGTGAAGTAACCAAGTTGCCGCATAGTGCGTATCACTTACTTTAAATAAAGGTGGGTCCATTTCAAAATCAATTTTCAGTGCCTGTGGGTTACGTGGTGCAAAAGCATCTCCCTTTGGCGGCTTCAATAAATCTGGAGGCGTTCCAGGGATTGCATATAACTCTTCTTCTGAACCATCTAAACTTGGCATAGATGCGATTAAACCCCAAGTATATGGATGTTTCGGATTGTAGAAAATTTCATCTACAGTTCCAATTTCAACAACTTTACCAGCGTACATAACTGCCACTCGGTCCGCAACGTTTGCTACTACACCTAAGTCATGCGTAATGAAAATGATTGCTGCTTCTGTTTTTTGCTGAATGTCTTTCATAAGTTCTAAAATTTGCGCCTGAATCGTAACGTCTAGCGCTGTTGTCGGCTCATCGGCAATTAATAATTTCGGGTTACAAGCTAACGCCATCGCAATAACTACACGCTGTCTCATACCACCTGAGAATTGGTGAGGATATTGTTTTAAACGAGCTTCTGGATTTGGAATACCTACAAGGTCAATTAATTCTAAAGCAACTTTACGTGCATCTGCTTTACTCATCCCTTGGTGTTTAATTAGACCTTCCATAATTTGATTTCCAATTGTCATCGTTGGGTTTAATGATGTCATTGGATCTTGGAAAATCATCGCGATATCTTTACCGCGTACTTGCTGCATTTCTTTTTCTGTTAATTTCGTTAAGTCACGACCTTCAAATACGATTTCACCATTTTTAATGCGTCCAGGAGGATTCGGAATTAATCCCATTAACGCTTTAGAAGTAACTGATTTCCCTGAACCAGATTCTCCTACAATCGCCAATGTTTCTCCTTTTTTCAAATCAAAAGTAACGCCGCGTACAGCTTGTACTTCACCTGCATGTGTATCAAAGGAGACTTGTAAATCTTTTACCTCTAACAATGTTTTCATCTTTGCCTCTCCCCTCTTTTACTTACGCATTTTTGGATCTAACGCGTCGCGTAATCCGTCTGCCATTAAGTTAAACGCTAAAATTAATATACTGATGACAACCGCAGGGATGAACATCATATGCGGATACGTTTGAATAGATTTATAACCATCATTTACAAGAGAACCTAGTGACGCAAATGGCGGCTGAATTCCTAAACCGATGAAACTTAAGAACGCTTCACCAAACACCGCTGATGGAATTGTAAACATTGTCATTACGATAATAGGTCCCATTACGTTTGGAATTAAATGTTTCACAATTAATTGTGTATTTGTTGCACCTAATGTACGAGATGCTAATACATATTCTTGGTTTTTTAACTTTAAGATTTGTCCACGAACAATACGCGACATCCCTATCCAACCTGTAATCGCCATCGCGAGTGTAATTGACCAAATACCAGATCCCATAATGATTACCATTAAAATAACGATGATTAAGTATGGAATACCGTTAATAATCTCCATAATACGTTGCATAATGTTATCTACTCTACCGCCGTAGAATGCTGAAATACCTCCGTATGCAACCCCAATTACTAAGTCAATTGCTGCTGCTAAAAGAGCGATATATAATGATACGCGTGTACCTTCCCATGTTCTTGTCCATAAGTCACGGCCAAGATCATCTGTACCAAACCAGAAGTACTCTTTAATATCACGTTTTTCATATTGGTCAACACCATATTGATCTGTACCGTCAAATGGTAACCAATGAACATTTTCAATAACTGGAATTTTTGGTGGTAATTTCGCTCGACCTAAATCTTGCTCTTTATACGAGTGTTTACTTACCATCGGTCCAAAAATCGCTAATAGTGCAATGATAACTAATAATACAAGGCCAAGCATCGCACCTTTATGTTGGAATAAACGTCTTCTTACATCTTGCCAAAACGTTAGGCTTGGACGGGCAATGACTTCATTATCAACATTATTTTGATTGGCTTGTTGAAATAAATCTGGAGATAATTTTTGTACATCTTTCATCATTTTTTCCCTCCCGCTAAACGAATACGAGGATCAATAATTCCGTATAAAATATCGACAATGAAAATAACTAAAATGAAGATTGCACTATAGAAAATCGTAGTTCCCATAATAACTGTATAGTCATTTAAAGTAATCGATTTAACGAATTGTTCCCCAAGTCCTGGTACAGCATAAATTTGCTCGATAACAAGTGTTCCTGTAATTAATGCCGCAACCATTGGTCCTAAAATTGTTACAACTGGAATTAACGCATTACGAAGTGCATGTTTGACAATAATAACGCCTTGGCTAATTCCTTTCGCTTTCGCTGTTAAAATGTAATCGGCTTGCATAACTTCAATTAATTCTGCACGAGAGAAACGTGCGATTGTTGCGATAACTCCCATCGATAATGCAATTGTAGGCATTACAGTAAACTCTGGTCCTTTCCAGAATGCTACTGGGAACCAGCCAAGTTTTACCCCTACGAAATATTGCAGTAATGCGGCGAATACGAATGATGGTACCGACATTCCGAGTACCGAAATAACTGTTGCACTATAATCTACCCACGTATTATTACGAAGTGCGGCAACAATACCTAAAATTAAACCGATAAATGTTCCTAATATAATCGCTTGTAAACCTAATTGGGCTGATGGTCCAATACGATCCACAATCATGTCTGTTACTGGGCGGTTATCATATTGGAATGATACCCCTAAATCACCTTTTGCTAGGTTACCTAAGTAACGTGCGTATTGAACTGGTACCGGATCATTCAATCCGTATTTTTCAAGAATGATTTCTTTTTGTGCCGGTGATAGCTTCTCCTGGTTTTTAAGCGGAGAACCCGGAAGTAATTTCATCAAAAAGAAAGTCAGTGTAGTAATTAAAAATAATGTCAAAGCCATGTACACGAAACGTTTTAATACATAACGTCCCATATCAAGCACCTCCCCGTTTTTCTCAAAAGCAATAAGATAGTTTAAAATATTCTTACTTTTATTTTTTTAAAATAAGAGCATATGCCCATCATAGGCATATACCCTTGTAAACGATGGAAAAAAAGATTATTTTTGTTCAACAGATGCCCATTTGTAAGTTAATTTACCACCATAGTTAATTGGGATAATATCTTTTACGGCACCTTTTACTACATACGCTGAACCTTTTTGGAAGATTGGAGTGATAACTGCATCCTCTTTAATTAACATCTTCTCTACTTCTAGAAGGTTGTCCCAGCGAGCTTGTAAATCTTTTGTATCTGTTTTAGCTTTTAGGATTAACTCATCATATTTCTGATTAGAATACCCTGTTTTATTTTGAGAACCATTCGTAACAAACATATCTAAATATGAGATTGGATCTGGGAAATCTGGTCCCCAAATACCAAACGCAATATCATATTGCTGAGAATCTTCTAATTTATTTTTTTGTGCGAATGGTTGCTGTTTAATTTTAATTGATAAACCTGGTAAGTTCTTTTCCATCTCACCTTTTAAGAATTCCCCAACTTTTTTAGCATCTTCATTATCAAAGTTTAAGAATTCTAGTTCGATTTTATCAGTTCCAAGCTCTTTCTTCGCTGTTTCCCAAAGCTTTTTCGCTTCTTTTGGATTTGTTTCAACTAGCTTTCCATTTTCAGCTCGGAAATCTTTTTTATTCGGACCTTCAGCGAAATCTTTTCCAACAAATCCGTAAGCTCCAATTGCACCGTTATTTAAAATAACTTTTGCAATGTTATCACGGTCAAAGGACATTGAAATTGCTTTTCTTAAGTTTTTATTACTTAAGTACTGATTACTTTGATTAAATCTTAAGTAAGCAACCCCTGCTTCTTTTCTTGTTTGGAACTCTGGGCTTTTTCTAAACTTATCAACAAATTCAGACGTTAAAGCCGCTCGATCAATCGCGTTTGTCTCATATAAATTTACATCAGTTGCTGTATTTTTTACAATATTAAAGTTAATTTCTTCGATTTTAACCGTTTTATTATCCCAATATGAAGGATTCTTCTTGAATTGGAAACTTTGTTCATGTTTCCAATCACTCATAACGAATGGACCGTTATATAATGTTGTATTTGCCTCTAAACCAAATTTATCCCCTTGTGCTTTTACAAAGTTTTCATTTAGTGGGTAAAATACTGGATAAACTGTTAAATCGATAAAGTAAGGAACGGGATTGTCTAATTCTACTTCTAATGTATAATCATCAATCGCTTTTACACCTAATTGGTCAGCAGGTAATTCTTTTTTATGAATTTTCTCTGCATTTTTAATATCGAACATAATGTACGAATACGTTGCTTTTGTATCTGGATTTACTGCTCTTTTCCATGAATACACAAAATCTTTAGCTGTTACAGGTTCCCCATTCGACCATTTCGCATCTTTTCTTAATTTAAATATGTATTTCTTCCCATCATCTAGCTTTTCGACATCTTCTGCAACTCCAGGCATTCTCTTTTGATCTTTGCCAATACGATATAAACCTTCCATCGTATTATTTAATGCTGTAGAAGATGAAGAATCAGATGCCAATGATGCATCCATTGACGGAATTTCAGATAACTCTGTTAAATTAAGAATCTGTTTTCCGTTACTACTACTCGTAGCGTTCTCTTTCCCTTTTGCTTTTGCGTCATCTTTTTGGTAGCTACACGCGCTAAGCAACATACTTGCAGTTAAAGTTGATGCAAGTAATAACGGTATCTTTTTCTTCATGTTGTGTTGCCTCCCCTAATTGCACTTCCTGTACCCTCACTTGTTAAAAAGTAGAATTGAAAGAATAATCTCCAAGTTTCTACAATTTTCATTATACATATAATATAACAATTGTGAATATAGTTTTTTGTTTTTTTGTTAAAATTTTTAATAAAATATTTATATTTTTAATTTTTCGTAAAGGGATACATTAACATTGCTACCATCATCTTAAAATCAGACCTTTAATTGCGTATAATTTTCAAAAAATTAATCCTAGTACTTATTATAGCTTTTATAGTATAATAATTCTAGTAATATTTTGACGGAGGGGAATATTTTGAATAAAGTTTTTTTTCATACTTGTATACTAATTTTTATAGCGATGATTGCTTCTAGTATTGGTGCATTCCTCATTTCATCTCAATTTTTGTTGAACTTTGTCAACATTTTGTTTTATATTGCACTGTTTTTTATTCTTATCGGCGGTTTTTTATACATATTTCAAAATGGTTTTTTCAATGTAACCATTTACGCATTCCAAAGAGTATTTGGTACGAACAAAAAGATTGACTCTTTAATTGAAGAAGTCGAGGAACCTACAGATAAGAAAGAACGTATTTATAAAACATATTCATTCAAATGGACATATCCAATTTGTATTACAGGTATCTTCCTTGGGTTGTTCTCGACACTCATTAGCTTTACTATTTTGATGTAGTTTGCAAACACTATCCCATATGATATAATAATCAGCAAAACATTTTGTTATAAAACTTTAGTTCTTTCATATTAAAAGAGCTCAAGTAACAATAAATAAATTTATATGTATGCGATGATAAAGAAGAGTACATATTGAGGCAATTTCAGAGAGCTTGTGGTTGGTGTGAACAAGTAATTGTACAGTATGGAATGGGCTTTTGAGCACCAAACCGAACCGAAAGTAGTAGGCTTTGGCGTTATATCCAAACGTTATTATGGATTAGAGAGATTTCACAGTAGTGAAATAATTAGGGTGGTACCACGGTCCATTCGTCCCTATAGTTTTTTGGGATGAATGGGCTTTTTTGTTTGCCTTCTCTTCCCCACATCACGCATTCTATTTTAGGAGGAATTACTTATGTCAGTTATCTTTTCTGGTATTCAACCAAGTGGAACGATTACACTTGGAAACTATTTAGGAGCAATGAAGCAGTTTACAGAGCTTCAAAATGAACACGACTGTTATTTCTGTATTGTAAACCAACATGCGATTACAGTACCTCAAGATCCCGTCGGGCTTCGTAAAAACATCCGCAGTCTTGCTGCACTTTATGTAGCATGCGGCATCGATCCTGAAAAAGCTACTTTATTTGTACAATCAGAAGTACCAGCACACGCTCAACTAGGATGGATCATGCAATCTGTTGCTTACGTTGGAGAATTAGAACGTATGACGCAATATAAAGATAAAGCTTCTGGTAGAGATTCAGTTCCAGCTGGATTACTTACGTATCCACCATTAATGGCTGCTGATATTTTACTTTACAACACTGAAATCGTGCCGGTTGGTGATGACCAAAAGCAACATATCGAATTAACACGTGACTTAGCAGAGCGTTTCAACAAACGTTACCGCGAAATCTTCACAATGCCTGAAATTCGCATTCCAAAAGTAGGAGCTCGCGTTATGTCATTAACAGAGCCTACGAAAAAAATGAGTAAATCTGATCCGAATCCAAAATCAATGATTAGTATGCTTGATGAGCCAAAAACAATTGAAAAGAAAATTAAGAGTGCTGTAACTGACTCTGAAGGTATTGTGAAATTTGATAAGGAAAACAAACCTGGTATCTCTAATTTATTAACAATCTACTCTTCATTCTCTGGAAAAACAGTTGAAGAAATCGAAGCAATGTACGAAGGAAAAGGATACGGCGACTTCAAAGGCGACCTAGCGCAAGTAGTCGTAGAAGCTATTCGTCCAATCCAAGACAAATATAACGAACTAATCAACTCACCAGAACTAGACGAAATCCTAGACAAAGGTGCAGAAAAAGCAAACCGCGTTGCATTCAAACAACTACGCAAAGTAGAAAACGCAATGGGACTAAGCAGAAAACGTAGGTAACATATAAAGCGGAGGCGACTGCTTAGCCCTGACGGCTAAGGTTCTTTCCCACAGAAGGTGCTTTTTACCTTCTTGTGGGGAAGGTTCTTAGACGCGAAGGGTTAGGAGCCGGAGCTAGATTACATATAAAGCGGAGGCAGCTCGTTCAGCTCTGACTGGATAAGGTTCTTTCGCATAGAAGACGCTTTTTGTCTTCTTATGCGGAAGGTTCTTAGACACGAAGAGCTCGCTGCCGGAGCTGGATTTCTACAAAAAGCGGAGGCGGCTCGTTTAGAATGTGAAGGCGCGAAGCCACCGAACATTCTTGCCGCTGGAACTAGATTTCTACAAAATTAAAAAACCGCCAATTGGCGGTTTTTTAATTTACCTTTTGCTCATTTTCCATTTCCCATAACTTTTCAAAAAATGGCTGTCCTTTTACGAGACGCTCACATAATTGTTCGTGCTTATCAGACCAGCCAGCTTTCGCTTCATCATACAGCTTAGCCCAAATATCTTCAAATTCCATATGTTGAACCATTCCATATGCTGATGGATCCCACTCTGTGAACCAATAGCGAATTTCTGCTGTGTTTTTCGTTGTATGTAATTGATCTAACGCCATAAATAATAATTGTTTTAGCTGTCTTTCTTTACGAGTCAAGCCATTCATAATGAAAGGCGATGGTGATAAAATATGATGTTCTTTTTCTGTTTCTTCTACTTGGAACTCATACTTTTCTGCTTGTACGTTTTCTACCATCTCATATACCATCTGCTCTTGGCGTGGTATAAGTCTACTTTTGCGAATTGGTACATTGTAACCAATTGTGTCAATGGCAATAATGCCTTTCCCATCTGTAACAACAAAGCAATACTCTTGCTGCAAACGTTCATGATTTTTACGAATATAAGCCTTATGATGTACGTCTTCCAGCATTTTTTGCGGAAGCTCTAACAATTCGTTCTCGATGTAATGATATAATGTGGCATCTACTTTTAATAATGGCACTTGATCTAATAGCTCAATCGTATCATCTTTCCGCCATTCGTAAAAATGACAAACGTTATACCCATTCTCTTCACCTTCAAACCAATTTACCCATACATCATGTAGATATAACATTCACTACCCCTCACTTCACTACTGTTTGTACCAATCATTATGTTCATTTTTGCTTAACTTTATTCCACTTGAGGAAATATATTCTAATTATTATTTTTTCTTCTATTAATACTAAAAAAACAGGAAATAGAATTCCTGTTTTTTTATATATGAAATGTATTTGCTTTATTCAATATTTCTTTTGCATCTATAGATAATAAAGAAAGTGTATCTTCTCCTTCCAAAGTTACACAATCTTTGACAATATGAAATCCAAGCGCATAGCCAAGCATCTTCGGATAAGAGTGAAAGCCATTTAATAAGATGTCATGTTCCCTTGTTCCTCGTTTTATACTTATTCTTTCATGTACAACATTTTTCCAATAATAAACAGCCTCTTCTTTTGAAAGATACGCCGTCCACGGTGCATTGTTTTTTTCTGTATACCTTTCTGTTACTGCTTGTTCCGCTAGCCCTTCCATAATCATCGTATCAAGTAATGTATATTCTGTTTCTTTCGTCTCAATTTGATGTAACCTGCATATGTGATGATATTCATGCGCCAATAACACTTTTAATTCTTCTACCGAATTCCGCCCACATACGAATAAGAAAATAACATGACGCATAGATAATCCAGCCCTACCGTTATACTCTTCTTGTACAGTTCGATTATAGGAATCTGATAATAAAATAAAGACAGGGACATCTGGACCTTTTAACCAATTTTTCAGTTTATCATACTCCAGGCTCAATTCTTTCCAAATTTCCTTTTCCTCTAATTCTTTAATTTCCTTTTCTCCGCGCATGATCGGGCGATACATCCCTTTTGAAATTAAAAAGCGATACAACCTTTCTTTTGGCAACGGAATATACTTCGTAAATTTCTCACAAAGTTTTTCTGGCCGTCCATAATATAAATGTAACCATTCAGCTGTTTCAACAATCCCCATCTTTATCCCTCCTTTTTCTTATGTATATGCTACAGGAGAAAAAGGCGTAAAAATAAATAAGGAGTTTTTTCGCAATCTATTGCGAAAAAACTCCTTATTTCATCGATTATTTATACGATTTAAATACTAACACTGCGTTATGACCACCAAATCCTAATGAGTTACTTAATACTGCATTTACTTCTTGGTGTCTCGCTTGATTTGGGACGTAATCTAAGTCACATTCTGGATCTGGTGTCTCATAGTTAATTGTTGGAGGAATTACTCCGTCTGTAATTGATTTAATAGAGAAAATCGCTTCAACAGCACCAGCTGCTCCTAATAAGTGACCTGTCATTGATTTCGTTGAGCTAATTGCTACTTTATACGCGTGCTCGCCGAAAGTTTCTTTAATTGCCATCGTTTCATATTTTTCATTCGCATCAGTACTTGTACCGTGCGCATTAATGTAATCAATATCTTCTGGCTGTAGGCCTGCATCAGCTAAAGCTTGACGCATTGCACGCACTCCGCCTTCCCCACCAGGAGCAGGCATTGTAATATGGAATGCATCTCCAGTTGCACCATAACCAGCAATTTCCGCGTAAATGTGAGCACCGCGTGCTAATGCGTGCTCTAATTCTTCAAGAATTAGAATACCTGAGCCTTCACCCATTACGAAACCGCTACGGTTTTTATCAAATGGACGGCAAGCCGTTGCTGGGTCTTCATTAAATGTTAATGCTTTCGCTGAGCTAAATCCTGCGAATGCCATACTTGTTAGCGGCGCTTCTGCTCCGCCTGTAATCATTGCATCAGCATCACCACGCTGAATTGCTTTAAATGCATCACCAATTGAGTTTGCACCAGATGCACAAGCCGTTACAGAACAAGTGTTAATTCCTTTTGCTCCTGTTGCGATTGATACTTGACCTGCTGCCATATCTGGAATCATCATCGGCACGAAGAATGGGCTCACGCGGCGTGGGCCTTTCTCAGTAAAAATCTTAAATTGTTCTTCGTATGTTTCCATACCGCCAATACCAGATCCAATCCATACACCAATTCGAGGTCCGTTTTCTTCTGTAATTTCAAGTTTTGCATCTGCAACTGCCATTTTCGCTGCTGCCACTGCATATTGTGTAAAGCGATCCATACGGCGCGCTTCTTTTTTATCAATATATTTCTCGACTTCAAAGTCGTTAATTTCCGCTGCTACTTTTGCTGGAAATAGTTCTGGATCAATTCTTGTAAGTCGCCCGATTCCAGATACACCCTTTTTAATGTTTTCCCACGCTGTTTCAACATCTGTTCCGACCGGTGTAACAGCTCCTAGTCCTGTAATTACGACCCTCTTTTTTTCCATACAAAATACACTCCTTTTTTTTCTCTCAGTCCTTATTTACCCCAACGAAGAGCAACTGCTCCCCATGTTAATCCGCCGCCAAAACCAACAAGTATAATTAAATCACCGTCTTGAATACGTCCGTTTTGCAATTCCTCTACCATTGCAATCGGAATTGAAGAAGCTGATGTATTACCGAACTTCTCAATCGTCATACTCATTTTTTCTTGTGGTAAATTTAACCTCTCTCTTGCAGATTCCATAATACGAATGTTTGCTTGATGCGGTACTAAGAAATCCACATCTTCTTTCGTAAGACCAGCTTTATCTAAAACGCGAAGACAAGAATCACCAAGTTGACGAACGGCAAATTTAAACACTTCTCTGCCATTCATCATAACATACTCGTCTTGATAAAGGTGCTTGCCGCCACTTCCGTCTGCTCCTAATTCAAAAGATAGAACGCCTTTACCTTCTGAAACAGCTCCCATTACGACAGCACCGGCTCCGTCTCCAAATAGTACTGCTGTATTTCGATCGTTCCAGTCTACAATTTTAGATAGTTTATCACTACCAACTACTAATACATTTTTATACGTTCCTGTTTGAATAAATTGCTGCGCTGTAATCATTCCGTACATAAAACCAGCACATGCTGCACTTAAATCCATTGCGGCTGCATGTTTCGCTCCTATTGCTTCTTGAATTACACAAGCAACTGCTGGAAAAGCACGATCTGGTGTTACTGTTGCTACTAAAATAAGATCGATATCCTCTCCGCTAATTCCTGCATCTTCAAGTGCTTTTTTAGAAGCCTCTACGGCCATATATGAAGTATCTATTGTATCATCGGCAATGCGTCTTTCTGCAATTCCCGTTCTCGTACGAATCCATTCATCGGATGTTTCCATTATTTTCTCTAAATCGTGATTTGTGACTACTTTTTCTGGCACATATCTTCCGATCCCTAAAATGCCCACGTTCACATCGCAGCCCTCCGTTTTATATCAATTATTATGACTTGGTACTAATTTTAAAACATAAATGTATTTTTGTCTAGAATATATTTCGCATAAAACAGAAAGCTAACGCATTATTCACGTTATTTTTCATTAAAAGAAACGGAAACATACCTCTCAAATATAAAAAGACTCAAACCGCTTCTATTTACAGTTCGATCCTCTCTTTCATCTAAAAAGATGCTTTTTTATTCTTTATCTGCTTTCCTTCTAAACTAGAGAGTTCTCCTCACTACTTTTCCTTTATCCTCTTCATATCTCTGGTTTCCCCCCAGGCGAGAATAAAAAAGGCCCTGACCGCTTCTATCCACGGTTCGGGCCTCTCTTCCATCTTAAAAAGATGCTTTTTATTCTTTTTATTCTTTATCTGCTTTCCCGAGCTCATAGGCCTCGTTCATAACTTTCATTAACAACTCTAACACTGGCTGTGCCTTCTCCATATCAAGTGCAATTCCATTATCATCTAAAATTGCCTTTGCTTCCGGTAAATGCTTCATTGCGATTTGTAAAAACTGCATGCTTTTTTCGTTCATATTATGCTCTTCCTCTCCATTAAAACTTTCACATACAATAGTGTAACACGCGTACTACCCTTCGTATAACTCTTTATATTTTTTCATGTGTGCCAGTTGCTTATTTAAACCGTATTCTAACGGAGTATTTCTTTTTATTGAAATTACCTCGATAGCCTCATCTCTTACTTCGTTATTATTTTTATTTACTTTATCATCCGCGCGTAAAAGATTCATACCTTTTTCCCATAATGACTGTTTACCACTAAGTAAATTGTATATACCAAGATGCGCCCCGTTCGTTCCATTTTCCCATAAGTATTCACATACATCTTCAACGTAAAGTAAATCATTCCCCTTTTCCTCAATCGTACAACGGCACTCTTTTTCACCTAATTCTGATAAAATAAGCTGATGAAACATCATAAAGGACGGTTGCCACGGTCCATATAATGTTGGAACTCGAAATACACTATATTGTAAATTCCCTTTTTTCAATCCTTCTTCTACTTTCAAAAATAGTCGCTTATTTTCGGATTCATCTGTACTGCCTACTTCAATAGAAGAAATTAAATTTAACTTCACTTTTTGTTCTTCACACATTCTTATAATTCGCTTTAAATATTGTAATATGACTCTTTCATTCCGAAATCCACTTTGCTGATTTGGCTCATATAAGCAAAAGTAAACAGTATCGAATCTCTCTTCCTCAACCGATCTCCATCCATCTTCATCTCTTATCGAATAATACGTAAATAATGCATTTCGCCCAATTAATAATAACTTCTCTTCATTAATTTTCGTCATACTATCGAATTCATCAAAATCAAGACCATATACTTCCACTTCTTCTGCAATCATTTTATTTACAAGGTGATAACCTACAAACGTAAGTGCACCTACAATTAGCACGCGTTCCATACCACCAACCCTTTCCCTCTGAAACAAATAGCTCCTCATTTATGTATATGGGAGCTTCATAATTCTTCTTCATATTTTTTAAAGAAATCGGTCGTTTGCCTAACCATTTTATATTTCACATCTTGCAGATGGAACAAGACAGAAGTATCACATTGATTTAGTTGCCTCATTTTCTCATATCTACGCAACTGCTGTTTTCTTCCTCTTTTTTCTTGTGTTGATACGAAAATTTTAACAGGTACACAAGATGGAAGAAGCGTAAATGATTTCTTATTTATTTTTGATTCTAATTCTTCTTCTTTGGCATCATACGCCAAACTTAATTCCTTCACGAGTCTCTTGTAAAAAAACTTATGCTCTTTCTCAAACTCCACATATTCTGGTAAATCTAAACACGGATTTAACATAATGACAGAGCGTATACACTCAGGGTATTTGTTCATCATTTCGAGTGCTACAAGTGCTCCCATACCATCTGCCATAATGTGCATTTTCGCATTCAATGTCTCTTTTCTCAACACAACGTCATATAAACGTTTCGCTAGACGAACAGATTGGTCGTTTCCCCAATGTCTTCCGTATAAATTAGAAGAAAAGACTGTGTAGCCTTGCTCAATAAGGCCATGTAAAAAATAAGATCTACCCGCATGCTGTGTCCATAAACTTGTACCATTCTCAATAAAGTAGTTATAATCACCGAGGAGCATAACAGAAAATCCATTTGGCTTCTCCGGTAAATAAATGACACATGGTTCTTTTTCTAAGTAAAAAAAACGTTCCGTAATACTCATTTTTCCCCCGCCTTATTTTCTAAACATATAAAACCACTCTTTTATAATGTATGAACGGAATGCAAATTTGCGTTGAAAAATCTACAAATATTTTTCTATATTCTTTTTTCAATTGTGTTACAATAAGGACAGATTGAACGAATAGAGGTGTAAAATATGCGTTTCATTTGGGCATTAATTTGGTCGTTCTTACTTGTACATATGATGAGCTATGTAATCGGCTCTATGACTGGCGGTACATACGACTTTAACCAAGCGTCTATTTTCTCAGTTGTTCTTGCTGTGTTAGTACTAGCAATTTCAGCTGCAATTCCAAACGAGCCAGTAGAACAACACTAAAAAAAGAGTCCGGATTTTATCCGAACTCTTTTTTATTTTTATTTCACATGAACGACTAACTCGTTATTTTCTACATCAACAACTACGTGACTATTATCAGTAATTGTTCCTGCAATTAATTCTCGTGCTAATTTCGTTTCCACTTGACGCTGTACGTATCGTTTTAATGGACGAGCTCCGTACATTGGGTCGAAACCTGCTTCCACAACAAATTCTTTTGCTGCATCTGTTAATTCTACTGTAATGTGACGGTCAGCTAGACGACCTTGTAGTTCTTTTACAATTTTATCAACAATGCCTTTAATTTCATTCGTTGTAAGAGGTTTGAATAAAATAATTTCATCCACACGGTTTAAAAATTCAGGGCGGAAATGTCCTCTTAATTGCCCCATTACAAGGTCTCTTGATTCCTCTTTAATGGAACCATCTTCTTCTAATCCATCTAGTAAATGAGCAGATCCAATATTTGAAGTCATAATAATAACTGTATTTTTAAAGTCCACTGTACGGCCCTGTGAATCTGTAATGCGTCCATCATCTAACATTTGTAATAAAATGTTGAATACTTCTGGATGTGCTTTTTCAATTTCATCTAATAAAACAACGGAATATGGTTTACGTCTTACCGCTTCTGTTAATTGACCGCCTTCTTCATATCCTACATATCCAGGAGGTGCACCAATTAAGCGAGACACGGCGTGTTTTTCCATATACTCAGACATGTCAATGCGAATCATTTGCTCTTCACTATCGAATAAAGACTGGGCTAACGTTTTTGCAAGTTCTGTTTTACCAACACCTGTTGGTCCTAAGAAGATGAAAGAACCAATCGGGCGGTTCGGATCTTTAATACCAGCGCGAGCACGAAGAACTGCGTCTGACACTAAGCTTACTGCTTCCTCTTGTCCGATGACACGCTCTGATAAGATTTGCTCTAAGCGTAATAATTTCTCGCGTTCACCTTCCACGAGTTTCGCAACAGGAATACCAGTCCAGCGTGAAACAATATCTGCAATTTCTTCTTCACTTACTTCCTCACGTAATAAACGATTTTCTTGTTTATTATGCGCGCCCATTTCTTCCGCTTCTTTTAACTCTTTTTCAATTGCGGGAATTTTCCCGTGACGAAGTTCGGCTGCTTTATTTAAATCGTAATTGCCTTCTGCTTCTTCTAATTCACGACGCAAACGTTCTAAATGTTCACGTAAGTCACGAACTTTGTGAATGTCTTCTTTTTCTTTCTCCCATTTCGCTCTCATGCCACTTGCAACTTCTTTTAAATCCGATAATTCACGTTGCAATGTTTTTAGACGCTCTTGGCTACCACGATCCGTTTCTTTCCCAAGAGCCGCTTCTTCAATTTCCAGCTGCATAATGCGGCGCGTTACTTCATCTAATTCTGTTGGCATAGAATCAATTTCTGTACGAATTGTTGCACACGCTTCATCAACAAGGTCAATTGCTTTATCAGGTAAGAAGCGATCTGAAATATATCGATCTGATAAAACTGACGCTGCTACAATCGCACGGTCATGAATATTTACACCGTGATAAATTTCAAAGCGTTCTTTTAATCCACGTAAAATGGAAATTGTATCTTCAACAGTTGGTTCTTCTGCTAATACTTGTTGGAAACGTCTTTCTAGCGCTGGATCTTTCTCAATATATTTGCGATATTCATCGAGCGTCGTCGCCCCGATACAATGCAGTTCACCGCGCGCAAGCATCGGTTTTAACATATTTCCTGCATCCATGGCTCCCTCTGTTTTACCAGCTCCAACTATTGTATGAAGTTCATCAATGAATAATAAAATGCGTCCTTCACTCTTTTTAATTTCATTTAATACAGCTTGCAGACGCTCTTCGAACTCACCACGGAATTTCGCACCAGCTACGAGTGCACTCATATCTAACGCAAAAATCGTTCTATCTTTCAATCCTTCAGGTACATCCTTTTTCACGATACGCTGTGCTAGCCCTTCAACGATTGCTGTTTTACCAACACCTGGCTCCCCAATTAAAACAGGATTGTTTTTCGTTTTACGTGAAAGAATACGGATTACACGTCGTATTTCACTATCACGGCCGATTACAGGATCAATTTTCCCTGCTCTCACTTCCGCCACTAAATCACGACCATATTTTTCTAACGCTTCATAAGTTGCTTCTGGATTTTGGCTCGTCACTCTTTGATTCCCCCGAACTGTCATTAAAGACTGTAATAAGTTATCTTTCGTAATATGCAATCTTGTAAATAATTGATTTATATCGCCTTTTTCTTCAGAAAAAGCAAGCAATACATGTTCTACTGAAATGTAATCATCCTGCAGTTTTTCTGCTTCTTTTCCTGCTCTTACAAGAAGTTGTTGCAGAGCGCTCGTTACATACAATTTCCCAACTTCTGCACCGCTCCCCGTTACAGAAGGTTTCTTTTTAATTAAACTTTCAGCACCTTGCTTTAATGCTTCTATATCAACATTCATTTTTTGAAATATACGTACTGCTAATCCATCTTGCTCTTCTAATAATGCAAGTAATAGATGAACAGTATCCACCTCTTGGTGATGATGAGATACCGCTAAAGATTGGGCACTCATAATCGCCTCTTGTGTTTTTGTTGTCATTTGATTTAAGTCCATCTTTACAGCCCTCCAAAAGTTTGACTTTCTTTGACCTTTGATTTGATTATACGCCAACTGACTTTTTTATACAATAATTTTGCCTATGTATTTTCAAACTTATTATTTGAAAAAGAAAAAGAGAGCATTCATTATACTGCTAAAAAATACGGTAAATGAAATTACAATGTGTAACGACAAAAAAGCCGCAATAATGATTGCGGCTTCTGTTACGGTTTTCTTTTATATGTCCACTGGCGGTTATGATTCGTGTTATCCGGAAACTTTTCACCGGCAGTTAATTTCACCATTTGCGGATCTTTCACCATACTTCCCGTTTCACCAATTTCTACGTAAATGCCATCATTCGGCGCTTTTTGTCCAGAACGAAACCTGCGATTTTGTCCCATCTTCATTCTCCTTCCATGACGTCTTGCCTCATTAGTATATCCATTTTAAAAGAAAGCTTTTCTGTCATGTTTAGGAAACAGTACTACATCTCATTCTTGTACATATATATGAATGACACAAGCGTAAGCAGGGATTTCTTTCCTACCTGTAGAAAAAAAAAGAAACCAACCTACTCTAGGCTAGTTTCAAAGGAGAGTCAAACATATACGAGAAGATTACATGTTCATTATATGCCTCATCACACGAGCAATGTAACCCTTTTCACAATTTGTACATAATGAAAGAAACATTGTTTGAACTTTCTAAAAAGATATTGACTTTTCTTAATTTCCAACGATAAATAGTAGACACCACAGCACTTTGAGACGTAAGATGGATATATAGTGAAATTTCCATCTATGGTGATTTCACCGAGTCTAACCTCTTATTTCTGCATATTAAAAACGGAAATACAGATAGATACAAAAAAATTATTATAAGAGGTGAAATTATGAACAAACAACATTTAATCGCATTAGACTTAGACGGCACTTTATTAACAGACAACAAAATAATTTCCACTCGAACGAAACATACAATTGCAAAAGCAAAGGAACAGGGACATATTGTTGTTATTTCAACAGGACGTCCATTCCGTGCTAGTTATGATTACTATAAAGAACTTGATCTTAACACACCTATCGTAAACTTTAACGGCGCTTACGTACATCATCCTCTTGATTCAAACTGGGGAACACATCACTCTCCTCTTGAGCTAGCAACAGCGCAAGAAATTGTCCGAGCTTGCTTTGATTTTGGCGTAAAAAATATATACGCGGAAGTAATGGACGATGTGTATGTTCGTGAAATTGATGAAGATAAAAAACATATTTTCGAATTCGGCTCTCCTAAGATTTTTACGGGAGACTTATTAAATATTTTAAACGATCATCCAACTTGCTTATTAATTGACGCACATGACGAGCATTCTACTGCAATTCGTCAACATTTAACCGATATGCATGCGGAAGTAATTGACCATAGAAAATGGGGCGCACCTTGGCCGATTATTGAAATTGTGAAAAGCGGATTAAATAAAGCAGTTGGATTACAAAAAATTTCTAGTCATTACAACATTCCACAAGAGCGAATTATCGCTTTCGGTGATGAAGATAATGATTTTGAAATGATTGAATTTGCTGGTCACGGCATCGCAATGGGAAATGCCATCCCTGAATTAAAATCACTCGCAAACCATACGACGTTAACGAACGAAGAAGATGGTATTGCTTTATATTTAGAAGAGGTTCTTGGGTTGTAATCTAAAAATTCCCTACTTATAGTTTCCTGCCAAATGTCCATACTATAAGTAGACGCATGAGACATTGCGTCGATTGTTTTCAGCTAAATAAAGGGGGTTTTTCGAATGGGTAAAAAGAACAAATCAAAACGTTTTATCCAACAAGGAGCCGATGCTGTTATGAAGCATGATGCAAGATTCCCGTACAGAGGTACATTAGCTGAGGCAGAAAAAGCAAGAAGTAACTCTTCTTTTGGAGGGGTTTAAATGGGGAACTTACTATTCCAACAAGCTAGAGATGCTGTTGAAAATGCCGTATCTTGTTCAAGCGGTACTGAGCAACAAGATCTCGTGTATAGAGCAAAAAATGCTTTGCAATCCGCTTACGCAAACTCTTCAACTGCTGAAAAAGTTCAGCTCCGTGAAATGCAAGAGCAATTGCAAAACATTACGAATTTACATTAAAAAAGAGGACCAACTTTGGTCCTCTTTAATCTTTCCGAAACAATCCGAATACCCCAACTGTTTGCAGTATATTTGTAAATGCACCTGGGTCCACTTGTTTAATAATCCTCTCTAATTCGTATAACTCATAACGGGTAATAACCATCATTAACATTTCTTTATTTTCATTTGTATAAGCACCTGTTGCTGGTATCGTTGTAATCCCTCTTACTAATCGCGAGTGAATCGCCTTTCTTACGTCTGCCCCATTCTTCGTAACAATTAATGCTGTAATCTTTACATGACGAGTATGAATTGCATCAATAATTCTCGTTGATACATATAAAGTCACTAGCGTATATAACGCTTTTTCCCATCCATATACATAGCCAGCAGCGATAATGATAATTGCATTAAAAAAGAAAAAGTATGTACCGACAGGCTTATCTTTTATTTTTGATAAGATCATGGCGATAATATCTAATCCACCTGTAGAAGCACCCCACTTTAAAGCAATCCCTACTCCAATTGCCGAAATAATCCCGCCAAAAATCGCATTTAATATGATATCATTCGAAACCGCTCTAACAGGGATGATTTCTAGAAACAGAGTCATAAATATAACACAAAGAAAACTAAAAAAGGTGAAGGCCTTTCCAACCTTTTTCCACGCTAAAATAACGACAGGAATATTAAATAAGCTAAACAATACTCCCGTAGATATGTGAATCGATAAAAAATCACCTAATATTTGTGATAATAATTGAGACAATCCAGCAAAGCCGCTCGCATACACTTTTGCTGGCGTTAAAAATAAATTCATCCCAATCGCGTTTAATAAACCTGCGATGATTACAACGATTAACTTCTTTATAAGTTCAGTATAATTCAACTTCAAATCCATTTCGAATCCACCTTTACCCTTCATAAATGCACCGCTATACATAGTCTTTACGAAAAAGGAAATGATAAACGTACAACGTTTAGAAATGGAGTTGATACATATGCCACATACGAGTGATAACGACAAAAAAGCACGTGATAATAACGCAAAACGCACACAAAAAAATGAGCAAGAGCAAAAAAATATTCAGCAAGGTAAACGTGCATACTCTAAAAAGACCGATCACCTTTGATTCCATCGTACATCAACAATTATGTTGATGTACTTTTTTACATTTTAAAGGAAAAAACATTAAAAATTCACTTCATGTTCACTTCTATATTCTACAATAGCGATAACATATTCGGATGAGGTGTTGGCATGAGAGGGAAACATATTTTCATTATTACTGCACTAATAAGTATATTGATGCTATCTGCTTGCGGACAAAAGAATGGCTCAGCTACAGTCGCTACAGCAACAGACTCCACCATTACAAAGGATAACTTCGAAAAACAATTGAAAGATCGTTACGGAAAAGACATGCTATACGAAATGATGGCACAAGACGTCATCACAAAAAAATATAAAGTACCTGATGAAGAGGTAAATAAAGAAGTAGAAAAAGTAAAAAAACAATATGGAGATCAATTCAAAAAAGTATTAGAAAATTATGGTTTAAAAGATGAAGAGGATTTCAAAAATCAAATTAAGTTCAAACTTGCTATGAATGAAGCGATTAAGAAAAGCATTACAGAAAAAGACGTAAAAGACCACTATAAGCCAGAAATTAAAGCGAGTCACATTTTAGTAAGTGACGAAAATGAAGCGAAAGAAATAAAGAGTAAACTAGATGCTGGTGCTTCATTTGAAGAATTAGCAAAACAAGAATCACAAGATCTGCTATCAAAAGATAAAGGTGGAGACCTTGGATACTTCAATTCAGGTACAATGGCTCCTGAATTCGAAACCGCTGCCTACAAACTAAATGTTGGACAAATTAGCAATCCCGTAAAATCATCAAACGGTTATCACGTTATTAAATTAACTGATAAAAAAGATTTAAAACCTTACGATGAGGTAAAAAACTCTATTCGCAAAAACTTAGAGGAAGAACGTACTGCTGATCCTGTATTCAGCAAAAAATTGTTACAAGAGGAATTAAAGAAGGCAAATATTAAAATAAATGATAGTGATTTGAAAGATACATTTACTCTTGTTTCACCGCAAGGAAATTAAAAAAGCACAACCTTATCTTTTTACATAAGGTTGTGCTTTTTAATCTTCCATCAATATTCCCAACTTTTTCTTCAAGCTTTTGTAATGCCAATTGATGTGATCTAATTCTATCTCCACTTCAATTAGCGCATCTATTAAGTCTTCTTTAGACTGTTGTGAGTTCATAATATTTTCAAGCAATTTTTCAAAACTTTTACTACTCTCATATATATCATTTAAATCCACCGCTAATAGTTCACGTTCATTTTCAGTGGATAATACGGAAAGTCGTTTTATTAATTTTTCTAGTACATTATCTTGCATTATCATAACTCCCTTTTCCTCATGGATTGCTTCTATTACCGTCATAGAAGAATAAGTAATTTTAAATAAAAAAATGTATCCCAAAATTAAACTAACTGTTTAAATTTTGAGATACACTGAATCAACTTTACTTTATTTTTCTTTTTCAAAAATACTAGCTAAGAAGAAAATAATACCCAGAAAAATTACAATTAACGTGTTAATTGTGTAACCAAAGAACGACATATATGAAGTAAAACTTACTAGAATTGTATATATGAGACATACTACTAACACTATTACAGCTCGATAGTTTTTCCTTTTTAACATAAACACCGATGCAGCTATAATAAAAACAACATTATATATACCAATTATTATATGTGTCGTCTCCATTTTACTAATCTATCTCCTTCTTTTCTTAGAATTAGTTTTTTTCGGTCTATACTCCGTATACCCTTTTTTATATCCTTTATAATATCCATCTACATAAACTACCAAGTCCGTGATCAGCCCTATTCCCCCAACAGCTTTACTGCCAACAAAAAATGCTCCTTTAACCGCTGATTTCACTGTATTTTTTATGATTTGCTGTTTTGCAACACGCTGTCCAGGAGATAAGTTTGCAATTTTCTTTTTCGAGTTATTTTTAGATGTTTTCCATCCATAATTTGCCCCCACACCAAAAGTTAGCAACTTATTCATTACATTTCCAAACCCAACAAATCCTGCATAACTATCTCTTACCGCAATCAACCCAGACTTAACTCCCTTAACATGTGCATATGCTGTCCGATTATTATGATACGGCATCGGCGTCGTACCCCAAAAGCGATATGCCCAATGCCCATCCGGATCCACCATCATCACCGGATTATTATCACCATACGTATACCCATTCTGCGTCACTGGATCATCACTATCACCCGGATCTGGATCCACCGATAAGAACACACCATGCTCCGGATTATAGTATCTCGCAATCAAGTAATACATGCCAATTTCTTTATCATACATGTATCCTGCATATCCAAACGGATTGTCTGCTGCGATTCCTTTTGCTTCGCTCTTTAAGACGTTACCCCATGCGTCATATTCATAGCTTGCGACTATTTGTCCATCTTTGTCGGTCATTGCTAGGCGGACACCGTCTTTGTTGTAAACGTATATGCCCCACCCTAACTTTCTATCTGTAAAAAACTTTGCAACAGAGCCATCTGCTTCATTCCATGTGTATAGAAAAGGAAGAAGACATTTTCTCGCCTCTTCCCTTAATTTTATAATCTATTAATGTTTCAATTTGCTCTGTTTCCATTCGTGTTAATCCATAGGCCAATAATAAATTCAAGAGAAAACTATTTACTTACGCAAAAGCACATCAATATCTTCCTTGAATTTCAAAATACAAATTATTAATAAAACAAGTAAAGTAGCTATATTAAGAACATTAAAGATATACCAAAAAAACAACACTCCTATCAGTACATCAGATATAAATCCTTCCCTGACATTTTTTAAATATTGATTGAATTTTTTTGAAGACAGCATAACTTTCTCTAGTATAAATATGGTAATGCCAGCAAGAAAGAAGACTATCTTTTTCAAATCCGAAGGCTGATCTACTAAAACATAAGCTACTATATATATAAATAGCAAATCAATAATTCTGAACCTTTTAAGCATATTATTCACTTTTACCATTTGGCTTTCTTCCATTTCCCTTTTGATTTACCTTCGTCATATTTTAAATACCACTGTTTAGAATTCAATTTTTTTCTATAAGTTAAAGTAATTTTAGTACCCGGTTCTGGGACTGGCTTTATAAATTTTTCCCCAACATAATAGCCCCCTACTATCTCTAAACTCTTCTGTCGACTTGGAGCTTTTATATATTTTAAACCAATGTTCTTAACTACATTACCAGCATTAAAACTGACAACTGCTCTCGCAATTTGTCCTGAATAATAATTAAATTTAGTTTGCTTATAACTTCTTTGGTAATATTCATGCTTACCTTTTTTCCAATATTTATATCCACTTACAACTTTTTTTGCCTTATACCCATCCGGATCCACCATCATCACCGGATTATTATCACCATACGTATACCCATTCATTGTAATCGGATCGTTTTCATCACCCGGATCTGGATCCACCGATAAGAACACACCATGCTCTGGGTTATAGTATCTTGCAATCAAGTAATACATCCCAATTTCTTTATCATACATGTATCCCGCATATCCAAATGGATTGTCCGCTGCGATTCCTTTTACTTCACTCTTTAAGACGTTCCCCCATGCATCGTATTCATAGCTTGCGACTATTTGTCCGTCCTTGTCGGTCATTGCTATTACGTCACCGCGCGGGTTGTAATGGTAGTATACCGATTGATCTTGTATTTTCATTGCTAGGCGGACGCCGTCTTTGTTGTAAACGTATTGTCGGAGGACTTTTCCGTTCCCGTCTGTTTCGTATAGCGGGTTAATGCTGTCACCGTCGTAGAAGTAACGGGTTACTTGTCCGTTTACGTTCTTTTCACCTTTTCTCGTTAAAGCAACAAGTTGATCTATCTCGTCCTATATAAGTAAGGACATAAAGTTATGTCCCTACTTACTATCATCGTACTTCCAATCAACTACACAATTTCTATTAATAAAAGAAATCACCTAGTTTTATAAAACACAAATGAGCAACAAACAGCCAGCGCAAAAAAGAATAAAATCAAAATTTTAATACCCCAACTTAAAAAGTTAAAATATGGAGTGAAGATTATAACTATTATATACGAGCCATATTACTGTAATAGTAAACGGAATGTATTCTCTTGATTTTAAGAACATTATTGACAAATATAAAATCCAACCTATCCCTATACTCCATGTAATAATTGCTCCACCTTCAATAAAAACCATCTCCTATCTTCTTTTTTTCTTCTTAGGCCTATAATTTATATAGGCTTTTTTATACTCTTTTTGATATTCATACAAGAAGATGCCTGCGTCCGCAGCAAACCCATATACTCCTACAGCTTTACTACCTCTTACTATAGCAGCCTTTATTGCTTGTTTACCTGCACCTTTCAACACACTTTGCATCCCTTTTCGATTTCCAACTTTTACTTGAGATGCCTTTACCTTTGATTTTGTTTTAGATTGTTTCCACCCTTTAGATGCTCCCGTTATAAATGGTCCCAATTTACTAACAAAATTCCCTCCACCCATAAGATTAAAACTATAGCTCTCTGCCCATGCCCAACCTTTTATTCCGGCTCGTACTGCTCTATCATTGGCATAAGCCGTTCTCTTATCATAAACCCACAATTGTGTCGTTCCCCAAGGACGATATGCCCAATACCCATCCGGATCCACCATCATCACCGGATTATTATCACCATACGTATACCCATTCATGGTAATTGGGTCATCTTCATCACCCGGATCAGGATCCACCGATAAGAACACACCATGCTCTGGGTTATAGTAACGCGCAATTAGATAATACATGCCAATTTCTTTATCATACATGTATCCCGCATATCCAAATGGATTGTCCGCTGCGATACCTTTTACGTCGCTCTTTAGTACGTTACCCCACGAATCATATTCATACGTTGCTACAACTTCTCTATTTGCATGATAAAAAGCAGCTAGGTATGCCCCCTCTAAATGACATAGTGGATTACATAAACTATCTAATGCTATTGAATGTAATCTAGCATCATTTCGACTCTCTAAACAACTACTCAAATTTCGTCCCAAATCAAAAATTGTAGTAGCAGGAAGGTGTTATTTTAAATAAAAAAGTGTATCCCAAAATTAAACTACCTGTTTAAATTTTGAGATACACTGAATCAACTTTACTTTATTTTTCTTTTTCAAACATACTAGCTAATATTCCACTAATCATCAAAGAGATCACTATTAATACATTCATTGTATTACTAAAGAACGATCTATATGGAGTAAAGGTTGCTATGAATATATATATTAGACTCACTACTAACACCGTTACCACTTTATATTGTTTCTTTTTTAACATAATCGCTAATACAACTAAAATTAAAACAACATTATATACACCAATAAATATCTGTGTCATCTCCATATTACTAATCTACTTCCTCCTTTTCTTAGAATTAGTTTTTTTCGTTCTATACTCCGTATATCCTTTTTTATATCCTTTATAATATCCATCTACATAAACTACCAAGTCCGGGATAAGCCCTATTCCTCCAACAGCTTTACTACCAACAAAAAACGCTCCTTTAGCCGCTGATTTCACTGTATTTTTTATGATTTGCTGTTTTGCAACACGCTGTCCAGGAGATAAGTTTGCAATTTTCTTTTTTGAGTTATTTTTAGATGTTTTCCATCCAAAAGCCCAGCCGACACCAAAAGTAAATGCCTTATTCAATCCATTTCCCATTCCAACAAATCCTGCATAACTATCTCTTACCGCAACCAACCCAGACTTAACTCCCTTAACATGTGCATATGCTGTCCGATTATTATGATACGGCATCGGCGTCGTCCCCCAAAAGCGATATGCCCAATGCCCATCCGGATCCACCATCATCACCGGATTATTATCACCATACGTATACCCATTCTGCGTCACTGGATCATCACTATCACCCGGATCTGGATCCACCGATAAGAACACACCATGGTCTGGGTTATAGTATCTCGCGATCAAGTAATACATACCAATCTCTTTATCATACATGTATCCCGCATATCCGAATGGGTTGTCTGCTGCGATTCCTTTTGCTTCGCTCTTTAAGACGTTACCCCATGCATCATATTCATAGCTTGCGACTATTTGTCCATCTTTGTCGGTCATTGCTATTACGTCACCGCGCGGGTTGTAATGGTAGTATACCGATTGATCTTGTATTTTCATTGCTAGGCGGACGCCGTCTTTGTTGTAAACGTATTGTCGGAGGACTTTTCCGTTCCCGTCTGTTTCATATAGCGGGTTGATGCTGTCACCATCGTAGAAGTAACGGGTTACTTGTCCGTTTACGTTCTTTTCAATACGACGGTTTTCGTTGTCGTATTTATATGTTGCGAACGGTTTGCCTTCCCCTTTTTTCGTTACAGCAACAAGTTGGTCTGCTTCGTTCCATGTGTATGTGTATTTCCCATCAGATGTACGGTTACCATTTGCGTCATACGTTAACGATTCGTTTCCGAATTTTAGAAGTTGATTTCCTTCGTTAAATGTTGCGATTACTGATTTCGTTTCTTTTCCATTCTCTGTTACTTTCACACTCGTACGATTGCCAAATCCATCATACATGTAGTCTCTAACTGTTCCATTTGGTGTAGATTCTTTTAATAATTGATTAATTGGATCATAAACATAATTTGTTTCCGTTATTTTCCCATCAAGACTTTCATGTTTAATCTTCGTACGGTTTCCTGTTTTGTCATACTCATATTTCTCTAATAGTAGCATTTGCTTTGGTGTTGCAATAGCTAAATCCGATAGTTTCCCTGTTTGGTCATAATTATACGTTGCACTAGCATCATTCGGTGCGATATACGTACGTACGTGGCCGTTCTCATCATAATGGAAATTATAATGTGCCCACATTTCATCCCAAACAGATGTGTTTTGATCTAAAGCATTATATTCATATTTTATTTTACTGTTATACCCACCGTGTGTAATTGACTGTTCTTTTAACTTTTCGGTTTTGCTATTTGCTTTATCATGATATGCCCAATCAATTTTCCCACCTCGGCTATCCGTTATACTCGTGATCCGATCTGCTGTATCATATGTTTTGCTTTTTTCAACCCCATTTACATGATCTTTCACTTTCGTTTCTTGTCCATTAGCATCGCGTTCGAATGTAAAGGCATCTTTTCCATTTCGCTTTTCACCCATAATGCGATCCGCTGTATCATAACTCCATTCAATCAGTGAGCCATTTGGCATTTTCGTTTTTGTCTTATTTGCATTTGCATCATATTCATATTCAATGCGACGATTTAACGCATCGATATACGTTGTAATTTTATTATCTACATCATACTCATATTTGTGTGTTTGTGTTTTCCCACCAAACATTATAGATTTTTCAGTTGTATTGCCATTATGATCATAATTATAACCAACAGAAGTTCCATTTTTTAATGTCACTTTTTTAAGTTGATTATCTTTATTGTAATCGAAAGATTTTGTATTCCCTCTCTCATCGGTTTCTGACTTTTTATTTCCGACTCCATCATAAGAAAAGGCTATTTTATTTCCTTCTTCATCATACGAAGCTGTTACATTTCCATCGTTGTCATATTCATTTTTGACAAGCACATTCCCTTCTAATAACCGAATATCATCAAACCATACTTTTCCTTTGTTTTCATTTCTAAATAACAAATAAGTATCGATATGTTTAATCGGCTTTGTCGCTGGAATGAATACCGCACTACGATTCCAATCATTCGTTCCATTCGGAAACATAGCTGTAAAATTGGCAGTACTACCATCTTGATACGTTACATCTGCTCGTACTGCATAATCTTTCGATAATTTCTCTCCTGCACTATTCTCTACTTTCTCGGATTTTGACATAGCAGTTAAAGTTAAGTTTTGTGCTTGTTTTTGATTTAGTACAATACGACTTTGGTAACTAATGTCCTTCTGATTATATTGTAAGTTTTCTAATACAATAGAAGAACCACCATGAAATCCTTCTGTTGCTATATCTTTTCGATTACAATTTTCTGGACAATTTCTAGTCCAATTCGGAACAGATCCAGTTTCCGAATACTCTTCAAAACTACTATTTACAATTGGATTAAAACTAGATGATACATCTCCTTTTTCAAGCTGCAACTTATCAAACCAAGCTGCTCCACTTACAGATTCTCTTTCATGTTCAATGACTAAATGTATTTTTGCTTTACTTGCCTTATCTGTCGTTTTAAACGTCAATTGACGATTCGACCATCCATTTTCTGATTTTAAATTATTTGAGCGATTGTCGGACCAATCCGTTCCACCAGTCGGATTTCCATTTTCATCTAAGAACATGACATTAAAATAGGCATCTGCATTTTTCAGTGTAGTTTTCACCATACCCGTTAATGTATAGTTCGTACTAGGTTCTACTTCTACTTCCTGTGCTATTGCTGTATATCCCCAAGAACTAGCACCAGTTATTTGCGCAGTTAACTTCAATGAACCTGAGCCACCAAGCCCTCCCGGTGCTCCTTCCTCATCCTTTGTCATAGAGCCCTTACTATCTTTATTCACCATTGTCCAATTTTGTAATGTGTCCATTTCAAAGCTTGGATTTTTTAGAAGGTTTCCTCCTACACCAATATTTTTACTCGTTTGAATGACATTCCCAAATTTATCATACTGTTTTACTTCAGCTGTTTCGGAGGCATGATTTGTTTCTGAAACAGCTGCATTTGCTTGTTGATACGCTATAGTAGTTTTCCGATCTTCTACATCTGTCGCTTTAATAACATCATTATTTTTATTATATTCAAACTTTTCAGTCCCTGTTGGATCTGTTACAGAAGTCACATTACCATTGTTATCATATGTGACTGTTTCCACTTGATTTTTAGGCGTTGTCGTTTTCTCCAAGTGATTCGCTTTATATTCATATGTTGTCGTTAACTTTAAATGCTCTGCATCTACAACTATTTTTGCTGGATTACCAGCTTGATTATAGCTATGCACCGTTTTACGAGCTTTAGCATCCGTCAACGTTACCTCTTTAGCTGCATCGTTATAAGATAATACAGATTCCTTTCCTAGCGGGTCTGTTACCTTTACTAATTTATTATTTTCATACGTATATGTCGTTTTATATGGTTTTGTTTCCGTATGTTTCGGATCAAACGTATAACGTAGTTTTCCATTCTCATAGCCATAACGATACTTCTTTCCTTCTGGTGTCGTAGATCCTACTAACTGATCATTTTCGTATTCGAACGTTACAGTGCTATTTTCTGGCCCTATAAATTGAGAAACAAATTTCCCTGTATACGTAATAGTAATAGTACGTCCTGATGCATCTGTAATCTTAATCGGCCTTTGATTTGTATCATATTCATACTTCACAACATTTCCAAAGCTATCTTTCTCTTGTTGTACTTTTCCTTGCTTTGAAAATGTTATAACGGATTGATCTTTATCTTTTAATTCAAATCCATCAGCTATTTTCTTTACTTCTAAATGAACACCATTAGGTGCTTGATATTGATTATCACCTGTTTTAGTAAATAGTAATGTGGATTTGTCTCTCGTTGTATATAAAATATTTCCAGAAGATTCTTCTTTCATCACTTCTTCTAATGAACTATGCCAGCCTTTCCCGAATAAACCAGTTCCGGTATCTTGACTATTATACGTTCGATCAATAGATACATTCGGGCCTTTTCCAGACAGATTAAAATCCGTCTCATCCATAACAAAATTCCCATTAATAGCAGTAACCTTTCCACCAATTACATTCACTGCTGCCCAATAATCTTTCGTGCCAAGCCAAGAAACGTCATTCGAAAAAGTTGGTGTAAACTCTTGTGAAATTTCACTTTCTGCATGCCCCGCTTTACTATACGCTGTTACTCGGAACCAATAGTTTTTGGAACCACCATATATACCACCAGAATTGCGGTAGACTGGAGATGGATCTAGCGAAAGCTCATTTCCTTTTTGGTCATGATGAAGTTGATATTTCCCACTAGAAATTTCCGCTTCTGTCGGCCAAATATTTTGTCCTTGCGTTGTCCATGTTGTTGTATTACCAACATCAAATGCTTCATAGTCTTTCCCGTTATAAATCCATACTTTATAACCACTTGCCTCTGGAACAGGATCCCACTTTACTGATACATATCCTGTATTACTACCTGGCCCATTTGTATAAGCTGATCCAGCTGGCCTCTTTACTTGTTCTAGCGGAACATAGGAAACTGTTTCATCAGACAACGGACTATCACCGTATGGATATTCCGCTACGATTCGAATCCAGTACCCACGAGCTGAACTATAATCCCCATATGGGCTACCTGCCAAATAAGCATTTTTGTACATTGGGCCAGGGCTTACGGAAAAATCCGTCCCCTTTCCATCTTTATGAAACTCAAATTTCCCTGCATTTATTTCATCTTGTGTAGGGAAGATTTTCTTATCTTTCGTACTCCAACTTGTTACATTTCCGACAGGAATATATTCATAGTCATATCCATTAAAAATGGCAACTTTATATCCTTTTGCACCTTGAACTGCGTCCCATTGTATATTGAAATGCCCTGCTTCACTTCCAGTTCCATTCGAATACGCTTGTACCCTCGGTTTATTCAATTTTTCATATGAATAATTAACCGCTAAATATGGCGCATTCGAACCATTTTGAGCTGCGACAAACTTCTTCCAATGCGTCTGTCCATTTCCGTTAGCATGTAATTTGAAGCCGTAATTCGGTCTCGTTCCATCTACCCACGCTTTTACTGTATTTGTTACATTAAATTGCGCCCACTTCCCGCGACCTACATTTGCTTGAGCAATATTATTTGATCCTGGCTTATTACTCCAATTAATATTAGAAACATTCCAATTTCCCGTTACTTCATCAAGCCATACACCATTTGGGCTATCTCCGTAATAATGCCATATAGCATACGTATGAAATGTTGCACTTTGAATTGTTGCACCTTTTAAATTAGAAATATCAGATTTAATAAAAGCATCATTTGTGCCTGTTCCTGCATTAAAATAACCGACTTTTAACGTATATGCCTTTTGTCCTTCATCCCATAAACTACCGCCTGAATAATTAATATTAGGATCTGCACTTGATGCATACGCATTTTCAAATCCCCTTACCGTAACCGAAGGATCTATAAAAACAGGATACTTACGTTCGGCTGATTCTAACCATTTTGGATCTGCAGTAACTGTTAAATTGTATTTCTTCCCCCCAGCAGGAGTTATCTCATATTTCACATCTTGAGATGTAACAGCTTCTCCGGATTCTTGATTAATATTTGAGTCAGCCATATAAGGCTTTGGTAGTACAAATACATTCTCCTTTTTTTCATTTTGAAAAATAATAGAACCATCTTCTTTTAAACTCGGCTGTAAATCTGTCTGTAATTCGAATGAAAAAATGTGATGCCCTGTATATTGATGGAGTACAAAGTCTTCCTTTACATTTTCATTAAATGTTGTACTTTTTAAATCAATACTTGGAAAAATCCCTTTATACCATACTGTATTCTCTTCATGCGACGCTGTAACAGCTGTCGGTTTTAATTCACCCTTTTCACCACGTGCGCCTGTCAATTCATACTGAATCGTATGTCCATCCACTTCGAATTGAACATACTTTCCATCCTTTACTACTTTCTCAAACTTCGGCTTTAATGCTGTATTTTCTGTTACGATTTTTTTATCTGGTGATTCTACTAAATTAGTAGAAACCTCTTCTAATTTCCCATTCTTTTCTGCATGAATTGGTTCAGTATATATTTTTTTAGTAAACGTACCATCTTGATTATCAAAAACCTTTTCTGTCTCCGTCCGTTCTTCTACAACTTCAGTCGGCTTAGCTTTTGCATTGGCATTTTTTTGTTTTATCTGATCTGGATGTGGAGCTGGTAATTCCTTCTCGTCTTTCTGTTCTACTTGTGGACTTGGTTCTGAATTTGGCGACGGTGTAAACGGCGGTGCCGTTTCCGCCAGTCCATTCATCGGTATAGAAGTAACAATTAATGCAACTACCATAAGCTGTATGAAGTACCTATACCATTTTTTCTTAACTTGCTTCTTTTCCATACATTCACCCCTAATTCGCATCGGTTTTATTCTTACAATTAACAATTTAAAGAATTTTCCGAGGGGGTTCAACATAAAAATGACAATATTGTGACATTTTTTCTAAAAATGTATATTTTCCGACAATTTACCATTTTATATTCTTTTTTCCTTATAAATACAGTAAAATATTTGTAGATTAAACGTTTTATTACACTTTATTTACTTTTTATCTACTTTATAATAAAAAAGAACTATCTCTTCTCTTAAAAATTCAGAGAAAGAATAGTTCTTTTTTCATTTACTTTATTTCTTAAAGTAAGTCCAGCCTTCTTCTTGGTAAACCTTTTCTTCTTTCATCAACTTACCAAGTGCGCGCTTAAATGCAGCTTTACTCATGTTAAAGCGTTCTTTAATATCTTCTGGATGGCTCTTATCCCAAAACGGCATTGCTCCGCCTCGTTCTTCCATATATGCATAAATTACTGCAGCATCATCTTCCATTCCTTCTTCTTTACGAGGAAGAAGTGAAATGTTAATTGTACCGTCATCTTTTACATCAATAATACGTCCCGTTACACGCTGACCGATGCGAACTTGCTCTTTTCTTTCTGTATGATGTAAAAATGCACGGAAATGCTCATCTGTTAATACGAACGAACCAACTTGAAGTGAACGATACACACGTCCGTTTACGTTTTTATTACGCATAGATGGTGTCGCATCTACAACGATTTCTTGCATATCACTATCTCTTGCTGGAAGAGCAATTAAACGATCACGATTCGTTAATTTTAACGTACAATATAATTCGTCGCCTACTTCTGGCCATACTGGCATATAAATCGGGAACTCATCAGCTGGAATTAGTATATCTTTTGACACACCAATATCAACAAACACACCTAAACTAGGAATAACTTCTACAACCTTTACCCAGTTCCAATCATAAGTTGTAATAATTGGCTCCTTCATTGTTGCTGAAATACGATTTTGGTGATCAAGGTATAAGAATACGTCAATCGTATCGCCTTCTTCAATTTCTCCAGCTACTTCGTTTTTATGTAGGAAAATTTCTTCTTCTTCATTCCCAACCATATATCCAATTTCCGTTTCGCGTAAAACAGTTACCTGTTCAATCGATCCTATTTGCAAATACATATTTTTTAATTCCCTTCTATATATATAAAATTATCTTTTTTATCATTCCAAACAAAAGTTAATTATAACATGATTTTTCCTGTATTTGTCCAACTGCCCAAAATTCACTATAATAAAATAAGGTTACATGAATATAAGTACGAAAACACTTAAGTCTAGACTCGTTTTCAGCTATACTTTAGTATGTACAGTACATAACAAGATTAGAAATTTATTTGGAGGTGCTAACTATGGCAAAAGATAGTTCTTTTGACATCGTTTCGAAAGTAGAATTACCTGAAGTAACAAACGCAATTAACATCGCATTAAAAGAAATCCAAAACCGATATGACTTTAAAGGAAGTAAAAGTGATATTAAATTAGAAAAAGAAGTACTTGTTTTAACTTCTGATGACGAGTTTAAATTAGAGCAAGTAAAAGACGTTCTTATCTCTAAACTTGTAAAACGTAACGTTCCAATTAAGAACTTAGATTACGGAAAAGTTGAAGCTGCAACTGGCAACACTGTTCGCCAACGCGCAACACTTCAACAAGGTATCGATAAAGATAACGCGAAAAAAATTAACAACATCATTAAAGAAATGAAATTAAAAGTAAAAACACAAGTACAAGATGATCAAGTACGTGTTACAGCGAAAAGCCGTGATGACTTACAAGCAGTAATCGCAGCTGTTCGTAGCGCTGATTTACCAATCGACGTACAGTTCATTAACTACCGCTAAAAAGAAAACTCCTCTTAATTAGGGGAGTTTTTTGTTTTTTAGAGACAATATTCCGAGAACAAACCATAGAAAAATGGTATATGCGGTGAAAATCACTAAGTGAACAGAGTCTAACCATACGAATACTTTACAAGTGAGCGCATGATCAAACTAGGCCTTATTATAGAATTTGTTTTATACATGTATTTAGCAGACCTTATTGAAAATAAGAAAAATATGCCTTAAGACGTTTCCCCTTCAATTTGAATTACTTTTCTTAATAACCACATCCTGGGCCAAAGTCATCTTAAAAATCGCTGTAACTCATAATTCCTCTCCCCGCCAAAACGTAACAATTTATGAGTATAAGAATATTCCCCAACCTTTAATGTAATGTAAAATTAGTAAGGATCTCAAAAATGTTAATTAAAAAAGAGTTAGAAGTGGTTTTTTGAAGAAATTAATATTATGGTTTTTATTAGCCACATTCTCCCTAAATACTGTAGGATGTTCTAATAATACGAATACACTAACGGATAAATCTAACTGTATCAACAAAGCTTGGTACAAAAAAAATATGTCATGTAATCATTTAAAAAACATTAAATAGTTAATGATAAAGATCTAAAGAAAAGACACCCCAAAGTACCTTCCTCCGACTTGAACCAATAATATTCGGATGGATTTAAACAGAAGCATACATCTTTAATAAAGATGCAGGCTTCAAAATAAAAAAGTACGCTAAAGCGCTAAGTAAACTCTTATTCAAAAATTTATATTAAGCACTAATATTTTAGAAGCAAGTTTATAAGTATAAAACCTACAGAGATTTCCCCTGTAGGTTTTATTATATTTCAAGTGATTTCCAAATGAATTATGAGTGACTTTTTTCAGTTTGGTTTTCAAAATATTTTTCTTTAACCATTTTTATCAGATTTTCTTTTTCTGTTAGTTCAAATATAAATAATGCTTTTTTCATGTTATTTGCAATATCTTCTTCATTAGGTTGTTTAAGTTTCAATAAATTCCAAGCTTTTCCATAGTATAATTCACCTAGTAAATATAAAGTATTTAGATTAATAGCTAGTTTGATACCCATATCATTGTATTTTACTGCCTCTTCATGTTGATTTGCATGACCTAAAATTTTTGCTAAATTAAAAATAATTTTCAATTTAATTTCTTTATCTCTAGGAAAATCTAACTTATTAAAATTAGTTAAACACCTTCTTAATATATTAATACTTTTTTCATATTCTTTATTTTCCCCATGAAATATAGCAATTGTCTGCATAATATCTATTTCTCTTTCTGATAAAAAATCAGAATTAGTTACAGTTAATTTTAATGCATTATTTAAAAAATCTAAAGCAGTTTTTATTGATTTATCCACCATAAATATAGCAATCGCTTCATGCCATATTAAAAATTGTTTATCTTCTGTTGATTGGAAGTTATTTTCGTTTTTCTCTTTTTTCACTATTTCATAAAGTTCTTTGTATTGTTTTTGCTTTAAGCAATCTTTTATTACGCATTTTACATTTTCTACATATTTTAATTTTTTGTTTTGAGTTAATGCAAATATATTATTTGGGTCAATACCAAGTCTTTCTGATAATTGATATAACAATATACTAGATGGATAAATCACACCTTTTTCTATTTTGCTAATTTGACTTTGCGAACATATTCCATGACATAATTCGGATTGTGATATATTTTTTTTAATTCTAAGCTCTTTAATGGTAATACCCAAATCGTAAAACTCCATTTTCCCACCTACTATTTAGCACTGTATTAGTATAAGAGTATTCTCTAACTTTTAATGTAATGTAAAATTAATATAGTTGCAATTATTGATTGCTTCAAAGATTCTTCCCTATCGGTGCTAACACAAAAAACAGGTTAGGAAGAAAATCCTCTTCCTAACCTAGCCCTCCTCTCACTAGGGACGTTTTCATTCTCACGTCGTTTCTCTTAAGAAATTTCATATCAACAGAATAACACTATTGCCCCGCCGAACAAACTTACAAATACAATAAGAAGACATGAACATAGAGCGAGTAATTTCTCATCTCATCTACGCTTCCTTTTAACTGCAATTAGAAACGCAATAAATAATACATTCACACCAACGATTAAGGAGATAAATAACCAATTCACACCTGTTTCTCCGTTAACTTTATACACGTTTGATTCTTCACGTTTTAAAACGAGATAAAACTTTCCGTTTTCCTCTCTTATAATTTCATCCTGTAACAATCCTCTTAACTCTTGTTTTTCACCAATTGCACTTGCAGGTAAGGAGACTTTTTGTGTTTCTTTCGTATTATTAATTGCTACTAAAGTTACTTCATCTTTATATTTTCGTTTTAGTATGCTCATCCCGCTCTTATCATACAGAAGCTCAAACGTACCGCGTCGTAAAGACGGTCTCGCCTGCCTAATTTCACCTAGTTTTGTTATGTGCTGCATAAATTTTTCGTCTGACTTAAAATCCATTAATCGTCTATTATCGGGTACACTTCCTCCATCTAATGCAATTTCCGTTCCGTAATAAAAATTCGGAATCCCAGGTGATGTTAACAAATAAGTAAGCGCCAGTTTTAAACGTGATGGCGGATAATACATATTTTCTTTTGCAATACGCGCATATCTTTTTGTTTCTTGATCATCTAAAAACGTAACAAATTCCCCTTCTTTTTTACTCACATCGTATAACGATTTCACCGATACATCCGCTTCGGAAAACGATTCTACGATTTTTTCGTTGTATTCGCTATCCTCCTTTGTCATAATACGAAAATCTTTCTTTATCACTTGCATATCTTTTTGCGCGTTATCCCAAAAGGAACGCGGCTTTTTTTCACTATGTATAACATAACTTCCGTCTAAATCAACTTCTTTTATCCACCATTTCATTGCGTCAATTACCTGTCGTTCGTTTTCTCCAAGCGGAAATTGAAATACAACTTTCATTCCTTTTGCATGAGCTTCTTTTACAAGTTCTTTCACATCATTGTCTGTCCCGAAATGTTCATTTACCTTTTTAAAATTTCGCACGTCTAATCCATCGTACTTTCCACTTTCAAAAAGCGGCGAAAGCATAACGGTAGTAAAACCCATTTCTTTTATGTAATCCAACCTTTTTATAATTCCTCTTATATCCCCGCCTTGATACCCTTCTAAATTACCAACTTCTAATTGTTTGTCATTTTTCGGTTCTCCATTATTGAAGCGATCAATCATAATGGAGTATATAACTTCATCTTTCCACTCTCTTTTTTCGTCTGCAAAAGTATGTATTGGTACAAACAAAACAAAAGCTAAGCAAAAACAAATGAATAGTTTCCTAGTCCGTATTTTTCCCACACGCATCCCCCAAGTTTTTAATTGTAAGAATATTATACCAATTATCCGAGAGAAACGCATATGTCGATTTCAATCCTCACAAAATAATCTATGTTATATTTTCTAACATCATGTATATATTTTTCTGAATTTTTAGTTGATTTTTAGTTCTTTTTCGAATATGATATGAAACATAACAAAACGATGTTATTTTTTCTAACATTATAGGAGGAGAGCTCATGAATATGGGAGATACAGTTTTTATGTTTGTGACGACAGTAATGGTCATGTTGATGACACCAGGATTGGCACTTTTTTATGGAGGTATGGTTCGCAGCAAAAATGTACTCAGTACAACGATGCATAGTTATAGTGCAATGGCTATCGTTTCGATTCAATGGATTGTTATCGGCTATTCTTTATCATTCGGACCAGATTGGCACGGGCTTATCGGTACACTTGATTGGTTCGGTCTAAACGGAGTTACCTACGCACCAAATCCAGACTACTCATCTACTATTCCTCACAATTTATTCATGATGTTTCAACTCATGTTCGCCATTTTAACTCCAGCTTTAATTTCAGGGGCATTTGCTGAAAGAATGCGATTTTCTGCCTTTCTTATTTTTATCCTTTTATGGACAACGATTGTTTACAATCCTGTCGCTCATTGGGTATGGGGCGTCGGCGGGTGGCTAAGGGAACTTGGTGCACTAGACTTCGCTGGCGGAAACGTCGTTCACATCACTTCCGGAGTTGCTGGTCTTGTATTAGCTATTTTCCTCGGAAAACGAAAAAACATAAATGGTTCTTCTCCTCACCATTTGCCATTTACAATGTTAGGCGCAGGCTTATTATGGTTTGGCTGGTTCGGTTTTAACGTCGGCAGCGCATTATCCTTAAACGACGTAGCTTTAACTGCATTTATTAATACAAATATAGCCGCTGCTGCCTCAGCATTAACTTGGATGCTTTCAGAGTGGTTCTTCCAATCAAAACCGACTGCGATGGGAGCTGCTTGTGGCGCCGTTTCCGGTCTAGTCGCTATTACACCAGCTTGCGGGTTCGTTACACCTTTCTCAGCTCTTCTTATCGGAGCAATTGGCGGCGTATTATGCTTCGGAGCGGTCTTTTTCTTAAAAACAAAATTCGGATACGACGATACACTCGATGCATTCGGATGTCACGGCATCGGTGGAACTTGGGGCGGTATTGCGACAGGATTATTTGCAACTACTGCCGTAAACGGCGATGGCGCTAACGGATTATTTTACGGAAACGCCTCGCTGCTGTTGAAACAACTTGTAGCGATCGGCGCAACATATGCGTTCACAATTATAATGACGTATGCCATTATTAAAGCAATCAACTTCTTCCTCCCTGTCCGGGTAGATGAGCACGAGGAACATATGGGACTTGATATTTCGATGCATGGGGAGAAAGCTTATGAGTATACTGAGCGAGTGAACTAAAAAAGAGATGCAATCTATTAGTAATAGATTGCATCTCTTTTTTGCGCACCGGGCAACATACCCCACCTAGTATAACTGGAAATATATTAACGGTTTTTTGGATATATCAACGATTTTTCAAATATATTGATTGTTCCTTTCAATATATCAACGTTTCGACACAAGATATCGATTTACCAACAAATTCCGACATAACGAAACTGAAGAATACCCGCGTGTAACTTTACACATAAAAAAGACGACCGAAACCCAGTCGTCTTTTCCGATTTATTTCGGAGCATTTCCTACATATTGCGTAATATCAACATTTAATGCCTGCGCTAAACGCATACCGTATTCTTGATCTGCACGGAAGAAGTTACAAACAGCTAGTAATTTCGTGCGTTCATTTACGTCTTTCAAGTCATTTGTTAAGTTTGCAATTAAGTTATCTTGCTCTTCTTTAGAGAATGAACGGTAACGCTCACCTGCTTGTTTGAAGTCATTTGGTTTCTCAATTTTTTCACGAGATACATAGCCTTCTACTTTCATAGTTGAATCGCGGTAAGCTGGGTCTTCAACTGGATTTTCAGCATGACGGCTCGGTTCGTAGTTGATTGTAGATGGGTTTTGATTCACTTGCATCGCACCATCACGTTGTTGATTATGAACAGCTGCGTATGGGCAGTTTACAGGAATTTGTAAGTAATTTGCACCAAGACGATAACGCTGTGTATCTGGGTAAGAGAATAAACGACCTTGTAATAATTTATCTTCCGATGGCTCAATACCATTTACAGTGGCACTTGGAGAGAACGCTACTTGTTCTACTTCTGCAAAGAAGTTTTTCGGATTACGATTTAACGTCATTGTCCCTACTTCAATTAACGGGAAGCGATCTTCTGGCCATACTTTCGTTGGATCTAGTGGATCAAAGTCTAAAGAATCCATTTCATCTAATTGCATAACTTGTACGTGTAAATCCCATTTCGGGTGATTTCCTTTTTCGATCGCGTCGAACAAGTCACGAGTAGCATGATTGAAGTCTTTCCCTTGTACCTCTTGCACTTCTTTCGCATTTAAGTTACGTACACCTTGCTGTGGTTTCCAGTGGTATTTAATATAAACAATTTTACCTTCTTCATTAATCCATTTAAATGAATGGACACCGAAACCTTCCATTTCACGATAACTTGCTGGTGTACCGTAATCAGAAAATACCCATGTCATCATATGTGTAGATTCTGGACTTAACGTCATGAAATCCCAGTAACGATCTGGCGTTTGAATATTCGTATCAGGTGCTGGTTTTAAAGAATGTACCATATCAGGGAATTTAATTGCATCACGAATGAAGAAAACTGGTAAATGATTACCTACGATATCGTAGTTTCCTTCTTCTGTATAAAATTTAACAGCGAACCCACGTGGGTCACGTGCTGTTTCAGGAGAACCTTGACCATGAATAACCGTTGAAAAACGAACAAATACAGGTGTTTCAGTTCCTTCATTTTGTAAAAATGCAGCTTTCGTATATTGCTTCATACTATTTTTCGTTACGAATACACCGTGAGCACCTGCACCACGTGCATGCACAACACGCTCCGGAATACGTTCACGATCAAAGTGTGCAAGTTTTTCTACTAAATGATAGTCTTCTAATAATACTGGTCCACGACGACCAGCTGTACGAGAATTTTGGTTGTCTCCAACTGGAGCACCTTGGTTTGTTGTTAAGCGATTATTTGGATTCATCTAGGGGGATCCTCCTCTTTCTTTCGTAGTAATTATTATTTGTTTAAAATTATTATAAACTAATTATTATTCAAAACTAGATCTTTGTCAACTATTTCCTTCACTTTTTTGGAAACAATTTCAGCCAAACAGTCGATAAATGCAGATTGCGCATTCGGCATATTTGGTCTAAAATATTTGGCATTTAATTCATCCGTTACAACTTTACATTCATAATCGTTGTCATATAAAACTTCTAAATGCTCCGCTACAAAACCAACTGGGCAATATATGAAAGATTCGTACCCATGCTCTTCATATAAATCTTTCGTTAAATCTTGCACATCTGGACCAATCCACGGATCTGGAGTATTCCCAGCACTTTGCCAACCGATTGTATAGTTTTGAATATTTGCAGCTTCTGCAATTAAATCTGCCGTATGCTTTAGTTGTTCTACATATGGGTCTCCTGCTGCAATAATTTTTTCTGGCAAACTATGCGCTGAAAAAATTACGACTGCTTTCTCTTTATCATCAATTTCTGTAAACGTTTCTTTTATTTGGTCTGCCCAATACGAAATAAACTTCGGTTCATCATACCATTGTTCAATTGATTCAATAACAGGACCACCGATTTCTTTTGAAAGACGAATAGCACGGTCATTATACGCTTTAATGCTAAATGTAGAATAATGCGGCGCTAATACGATACTAATCGTTTGCTCAATCCCATCACGCTTCATTTCTTCTACAGCATCTTCTATAAACGGAGCAGTATGTTTTAAACCTAAGTAACAAGTAAATTCATACTCTGTAAATATATTATTCATTGAATCTGTTAATTTATGCGCCTGTTCTTTCGTAATTTTTGCAAGCGGCGAAATTCCACCAATCGCTTTATAGCGCCCAATTAAATCTTCAAGCGCTTCTTCTGATGGCTTACGCCCGTGACGGATATGTGTATAATACGCCTCTACATCGTCTAATGATTCTGGTGTTCCATACGCCATTACGAGTAAACCTATTTTTTTCTTTTTCATCTATATAACACCTCAATTTTATAAATGAGAATCTTTTTCAAGAACATTTGTTTCCAATTATAACAACTAATAATAAATACGTAAAGATAATTATTCTAAATAAGGATTTTTTCTAATATGATTCTGAATTTTATATGACAATTTATTTAATAAAAAGCGACTTACTTATAAAGTAAGTCGCTTTTCTCTTATTCTTTAATATTTACCCCATATTCTTTAAACCAAACGTGAATTTGTGCTAAATGAGCTAAAAGCTGTGGCCCAGTCATCAATTGACCAAACCATGGTGTTTGAAATGCACTGCCGCCAGACTGAATTAATCCGCTCAACTGCTCTTTATCAAACAGTTCGTGTAAAATTGAACCTTTATCCGTTAATAGATTTTGAAGCCATACTGTTACTGCTTTTGTATAGTGCGGATTGTGCGTTTTCGGATAAGGACTCTTCTTTCTATATAAGATGTCATGTGGAAGTACACCTTCTAACGCTTTACGTAATAGACCTTTTTCGCGGTTTTTATACATTTTCATTTCCCAAGGAATATTCCACGCATATTCGACAAGACGATGATCTGCAAATGGAACACGTACTTCTAAGCTCGCTCCCATACTCATGCGGTCTTTTCTGTCTAATAATGTTGTCATAAACCATATCATATTTAAATAAAATAATTGGCGTCTTTTTGCTTCTAGCGGACTTTCTCCCTCTAAAATAGGAACTTCTTGAATCGACTCTTCATAGCGCCTTTGTACATATTGTTGTAAATTTAATTTATTTCTCCATTCTTTTTTTAGAAGTTGTTCACGTGCCTCTGTAGAACGCATCCACGGAAATGCACTCGATTGTAAATCATCTTCTCTATAAAACCACGGATATCCACCAAATATTTCATCTGCACATTCTCCAGATAAGCCAACGACAAAATCTTGTTTAATTTCTCGGCAAAACCATAATAATGACGAATCGATATCTGCCATACCAGGCAAATCACGAACGAGTACTGCTTCAGTTAAATACTCTGCTAATTTTTCATTCGAAATGACGCAGCGATGATGGGTTGTTTGAAATGTCTCAGTCATTAAATTAATAAACGGAGCATCTGAATTTGGCTGGAATGCATTCGCTTTAAAGTATTTGTCATTATCTTCGTAATCAATAGAATACGTGTGTAATTGCCCTTTTCCCGATCTCTCATATTCTTTCGCTGCAATAGCTGTAATAGCGCTCGAATCTACACCACCCGATAAAAAAGTACATAGTGGTACATCAGAAACAAGCTGTCTTGTAATAGCATCTTGTAATAAAAAGCGCGTTTTCTCTACTGTTTCTTCAAAAGAGTCTTCATGTTTTTTACTTTCTACATTCCAATATCTCCATATACACAAACCGTTCTTTGAAAATGTCATCGCATGACCTGGACGCAATTCTTTTATACCAGCATAAATACCGTGGCCAGGCGTTCTTGACGGTCCGAGCCCGAATATTTCTGATAATCCTTCTAACGTTACTTCCGCCTTCACATCTGGATGTGACAATATCGCTTTTAACTCCGAACCAAATAGTAAGCGTCCGCTATCATATTTATAAAAAAGTGGCTTTACACCTAATCGATCTCTCGCAATAAATACTTGTTCTTTCTGTTCGTCCCATACTGCAAACGCATATATACCGTTTAAATGATCGACACATTCTTCTTTCCATTCAATATAAGAAGCTAATAATACTTCTGTATCAGAATGACCTTTGAACGTATATCCTCTTCTTAATAATTCCTTTCGAATGTCTTCTGTGTTATAAAGTTCACCGTTATAGCAAATGGCGTAATTCGTTTCATCTTTTAAACAAGTCATCGGCTGTTTACCGCCCTCAGGATCCACAACGATTAACCGCTTATGCCCAAATGCGACATTTCCTTTAATCCAAACTTTATTATCATCCGGCCCCCGTTTCGCTAACGTCTCAGCCATCTTCGTAACGACATCTCTTTCTCCTTCTAATGAGCGTTTATAATCCACCCATCCTGTAATCCCGCACATATAAATCATCCTTCCATCTTATTTCTTTTCTTGAACGTGCAGTAATCCCCACCCTGTGAGTGCGGATCAAAAAAATGAAAAACTTGACGATAACCTACTATCCACATATGGAATAGCATTTTCACTCAGTAAAACGTGTTTTATTGTATGCCCACCTATGTCTATATGTGTCTAGTTATAAAGAATGCACGAACTGTCTATAACAGGAATAACTACTTTTCATAAAGGAGAAATCGTGTATGATACAACGTAAACATATTTTATATAATCAGCCCCGTGCTCATACAGTCGGTAATGTAGAATATATAAACAATGAGTGGGTATTCTTTGATGATGAAAATGATGAAGCGTTTTTATTAGAAGATATTGCCGAAGATGGGTTTGAAATTTTGTATAATAACAATTGGCTACCAGCCCGTTTCTATGAACAAGATGTATTACAAATCGCCAACGAGCAACACCATTTGCAAAATGGTGAAATGATACGTATTCGAAAAAAGTTACTTCTTAGCTATAATGAATGGCTGGAGGAATTACCTGACTCTGTCTTCACATTATTAACCGAATCATTGCAATCACTTCACTACTCTTTATATGATTGCATGTATTGTCATAATTATTTATCTTTCTTACCGCAAGAGGAGTCACGCGAAGGAGTAAATATTCTTTTGTTTGATAACGAAGAAATGATCTGTACACTGCAGCACCATTTCGTCCGTCACACTACGTCAAATAAAAATATGTTCCGTTTTACGAAAGTAAATGGAGAAGAGTTGCATATCGATGCGACATAAAGTGAAACTTTAATCAGCGGGGGAGCCCACTGATTATTAGCCTTCACCAATCTGATGTTTACGGGATAAAGTAAAAAACCACCTTATAATCTCCCAAGTCTTTGAGATTATAAGGTGGCTTTATTTTTTATTAGAATACTTTCCAGCCAATCGGTAATTTCAGCCCAAGGTAAAATACTGCTACTAGCGCAACAATAAATAAGCCCCAAACCGCCCCTGTTGGTTTGTTTTTGCTCATTTTCACAAGAACCATTTCCATTCCACCGATAACTAAAATACCAGCTAACATTTTTAAGCCATACCACATGTGCATGCTACCTGTTGCTGTCTTCACAATACTCATGTACAACATGAAGCCTGTCACAATAATAATGATATACATTAGGCGAAGCCCCATATGTACACCTTTCCCTTTTCTTCCTGCTGAATAAAGTGAATACGCAACGAAGAATAAAATTAAACCTAACGCCCATGCTGTAATATGCATATGTACCATCGTATCCCTTACCTCCTCTTTTCACACTTTTTCACTTTATATGATAACATGTTCATTTATTTTCAGGAAATGTTTCGCTTTTTTACATTTAAATGCTATAATATTTAGAGTATTTACAAACTTCTTGTAATAACAAAAGGGGGAACAATCATGATTCAAACTAAGGATATTATCGAACTTACAGACACATACGGAGCAAATAACTATCACCCACTTCCAATCGTTATTTCTAAAGCAGAAGGTGTTTGGGTAGAAGATCCTGAAGGAAACCGCTATATGGACTTATTAAGTGCATATTCTGCAGTAAACCAAGGTCATCGTCACCCGAAAATTATTAACGCTTTAATTGACCAAGCTAATCGTGTTACGTTAACTTCTCGTGCTTTCCATAGCGATCAATTAGGTCCTTGGTACGAAAAAGTTGCGAAACTAACTAATAAAGAAATGGTACTTCCAATGAATACAGGTGCTGAAGCTGTTGAAACTGCAATTAAAACAGTTCGTCGCTGGGCTTATGATGTGAAGAAAGTGGAAGCAAACCATGCTGAAATCATCGTTTGTGAAGATAACTTCCACGGACGTACAATGGGTTCTGTTTCTATGTCTTCAAATGAAGAGTACAAGCGTGGATTCGGTCCAATGCTTCCTGGCATCGTTGTAATTCCTTACGGTGATTTAGAAGCATTAAAAGCCGCAATTACACCAAACACAGCAGCATTCATTTTAGAGCCAATTCAAGGTGAAGCAGGAATTAATATCCCACCAGCTGGTTACTTAAAAGAAGCTTTTGAAGTATGTAAAAAAGAAAACGTTTTATTTGTAGCAGATGAAATCCAAACTGGCTTAGGCCGTACTGGTAAAGTATTTGCTTGTGACTGGGACAATGTAACTCCTGACATGTACATACTTGGTAAAGCACTTGGCGGCGGTGTGTTCCCAATCTCTTGCGTAGCAGCAAACCGCGACATTTTAGGTGTATTTGAGCCAGGTTCTCACGGTTCTACATTCGGTGGTAATCCACTTGCATGTGCTGTTTCTATCGCGGCTCTTGAAGTGTTAGAAGAAGAAAAATTAACAGAGCGTTCTCTTCAATTAGGTGAAAAATTAGTTGGGCAATTAAAAGAGATTGATAACCCAATGATCACTGAAGTTCGTGGTAAAGGTTTATTCATCGGTATCGAATTAAACGAGCCAGCTCGTCCTTACTGTGAACAACTAAAAGCAGCTGGTCTATTATGTAAAGAAACACACGAAAATGTAATTCGTATCGCACCACCTCTAGTAATCTCTGAAGAAGATTTAGAGTGGGCATTCCAAAAAATTAAAGCTGTATTATCGTAATGATAGAGAGGTTGTCCGACATGTTGGGACAACCTCTTTCTTTTTATATTCATTTATATTAAGATGAAATTGTAATTTTCTGTATTTTAAAATCGTAAAGGAGGTGCGACATGCTATTAAGATATGGTAAACATATTAACTATTTAGCTACAGCTTTTATTTTAGTTACATTCTTTGGTTTCCTACTTTCCACAACATGGCTTCATTACTCAACTCCTACTACACTCACACTACTGAAAGCATCATTTTGGACTGCTGTTATTCTTACTATCATTGGTTTTGGACGAGAAAAAAGCGCACTTACGGTTATACTATTTGGCATTTGTACACTTGCATTCATTGGTCTTTACACTTTTGCCGTTATCGATTACCTCTATAACCCAAGGCCATAAAAAAAGAGCTATCTTTTAACAAGATAGCTCTTTTCTTTATTTCACTACATTTCGTAAAGTACCAATTCCTTCTACTGTAATGACCACTTCATCACCAGCATGTAAAAACTTCGGTGGTGTAAAACCTTTTCCGACACCAGCCGGCGTTCCTGTTGCGATAATATCACCTGGTTCTAAAGTCATTCCTTTACTTATCGTTGAAATAATTTCTTCTATTGAAAAAATCATTTTATTTGTGTTAGAAGTTTGCCTTACTTCTCCATTTACTACCGTTTCAATGTGTAATGCATTCGGCGCATTAACCACCGATTTATGAATTAAATACGGTCCCATCGGACAAAATGTATCGAAGCTTTTCCCAAGGAAAAACTGTTTATGTTTTCTTTGAATGTCTCGAGCTGTTACATCATTGATAATCGTATAACCAAAAACATGCTCAAGCGCTTTTTCTTTTTTTATTTGCTTCCCTCGCTTACCAATAATGATAGCTAATTCTCCTTCATAATCTAGTTCGTCCGTTGCATGAGGGTGACCATTAATTTGCTCATTTATGCCAATAACTGTTGTTGGCGCTTTCGTAAAGATCATTATATTTTCTGGAATAGACTCTACTCCGCCCATTTCTACCGCATGCTCACGATAGTTTTTTCCAACGCACAAAATATTCTTTCTTGGCCTTGGAATCGGCGCTAATATTTTCACCTCTGTTAACGGATAATACGCCGCTTCCCCGTTCTCTTTTGCCCAATTTACAATTTCACATACTTTCTCAAAGCATTCAGTCCCTCTTTCAATACACTCTAACATTGTAATAGGGATTGTAACCTTTTCCCCTTTTTGTCTTTGCGCTTCTCTTAAGTGTAATACCTTTTCTTCTTCTTCATCTACAATACCTACAAATACCTTTTCTTCTTTCTTCGCCGTTACAAAACGCAATATTTCCACTCTCCATCCTAAAACTCATACCCTTTAATTGTATTCGCATCCGCAAGAAAAAAACCTTCTCATGCACGCTAATTTTTACAATATTCTTCTCATCCCCTATTCGTTACCCCTTTATCATTTGACATAAAATGTAGAAATTTTACTTTTTTTAGCGAATGCATTTCTTTTTTATGAAGTTTTTGTATAATATGTACTACATATATACTAAAAATTTCATTTAGAGATGGAGCCGATTTCAATGTTTGAGCAAGCGATTGAAAAAAAACGTGAAAAAATGATTTATTTTGCTGAACGCTATGGAATGACTTCTCAAAAAACAGTGGATTGTAGCCAAGAACTGGACAGGCTCTTAAATGTAATTTGTCATGTACATACGGATTTACACCCTAATCAAACGTTCAAAACACACACGCAATAATGCGTGTGTTTCTTTTATTTCAAAAAAATACACATTTTATTGGAAACGCCCATACAATAGTAGAAAAGAAAATTTTAAAAACGAAGGGTGTTTTGTATGCCAGCTATGGTCGGACATATTCGTATCGTCAATATTGGATCAAGTGGTATTTTTCATATTGGAGATGTATTTGCGATTAGGCCTATTAGTTACTCACGTGCTTTCGCCGGGGCCGGCTCTTTCAACGTTGGAGATAATGTTTCTGTCTACAATTATCAAAGTGCAACGACTGTCAACGATTCAGATGTAATCGATCAAGCGATAATTGGCTCAACTTAAAGGAGGCAATTGCATTGAATTTTTATGTAAACCAAAGTATCATCATCAACAGTATTAAAATTGATAGCATTACAACCTCTTCTGTGTTCCAAATTGGTACTGCCGGAAGTATTAAAGCCCTATCTAAATTTTCAAATACGGGCGGATTTACGGAACCGCTTCGCCCATTACAGGCAAAAGGACAAATTATTTCTATCAAACCATCAACTAGTTCTTCTTAAGACATCCTTGTCATAAATATATAGCAGGAATATTTTTACCCTCCCTATTGAAAAGGAGGTTTCACAAATGAATCAAGATATATATACTTACTTACACCAACTTCAACAAGCTCTTCAAACACAACAAGCAGCCATCCTAAATTTAGAAGATCAAGTGCGCCAACTCCAAGAAGAGCTTAACGAATTAAAAAATCGCCCCTCCTCTTCTGTAGGAAAAGTGGAATACAAATTCGATCAATTAAAAGTCGAAAATTTAAATGGTACTTTAAATATTGGTTTAAACCCATTTTCAGCAAAAGGACAACAAATTGAAGATTTTCAAGTGGATACAGAAACATTGAAGGTAAACCCTGAAACCGAAACAAACCCAGACTTTTATCAAGGTATCCTCCAAGAAATGCATCGATACTTAGATGAAGAAGCATATAATCGTATTCTCCATTTTGAACAAGAAGAGAGAACACCGCTTGATGAAATGTATCGACAAATGATGGTGGATGACATAAAAAAACAGATGGAGCATCGACTCCCTTATTATTTATCACAAGCGCAATCATATGAAGGTATTTCAACAGATCCAGATTATTTACGAGATATCATTATTCAGGCAATGAAACAAGATATTGACAAAGCCTTTCTCTCCTTTATTCAGCACATACCGGGAAATTTCCGAAAGGAGTAAGTATGTATGAACCTTAACGTTGTAAACCGTGAGTTAAAAGTCGGACAGATTAAAATGAACGGTGTATCGTCGTCCGCACTCTTTTTAATTGGAGATGCAAATCTCCTCATTCTATCTTCTATTCTCGATACACCATTTGAAACAGTTACAGAGGGTCCATTTGTACCATTAGTAACAGATGTCCCTCCTACTCCAGGTTAAGGAGACTGAAAAATTATGTTGCATCATGTGTCCATTGTCCAAAATGTTTCTATTATTTCTTTAGGGATTACTGCCGTATTTCAAGTTGGAGATGCAAACCAAATGGAATTAAAAAGTAGAGCTATTGCCGTCCACCGTGAAATTCCTTTTTATATACGGGGAGAAGGTCGCTTTGATGCTTTTGAAATCTTTACAGATGAACACATTACAATTCCAAAACGAACGACAGATGTAAAATTAAATATTGTAAATGAATGCCCTTTTATTGAAGTGAATAACGTTGAATTGCGGACACTTTTAAATTCTGGTTGCTTTCAAATTGGAAATGTTGATTATGGTTTTAATAACTCTCGTATTATACAAATCCGCCAATATATTACGGATGAACCTTCCGCACAATAATTCATATAGTAATTAAAAAGCTTAGTAAAGTAGGTGGATGGTATGCCTTCAGTTGTAGGAAATCTCGTCGTGCAAAACAGTAACGGCTCTTTCAACTTAGGAGATTTTTATAACGTATCTCCGAAAGAAAACACGAAAGCCTATAACGGATCTGGAGCTTCCAATGTTGGGTTTGTCGTGAATACGTTTAACGGTGTTAGTGCAACGAATACATTTGATTCTGATGTGGCAGATCAAGATCAGATTGGAACAGCGTAAAAAAAGTAGGAGATATTCTCCTACTTTTTTCTTTTATGTAATTCAAAATTATTAAAATGAAATTTTAATAATCAAGAGCTTCACTGTCCACAAATAGTGGTATAAACACGTAAGTAGTGAAGAGGCACTATTTCATTTTATTTAAATGATAACCCACTCTCCTCCAAAGCCTTCCTAAGCTTCGGCAAAGACGCAGGTCCCATACCATGCAGTTTTAAAATTTCTTTTTCACTATATTTTGAGAGTTCTTCTACAGTTTGAATTCCACGGTGCTCTAATGCCCTTCTTGCTGGCGCTGAAAGAAGAGAGAGAAAACCTTCTTTTGGTTTTCTCTCTTTCTCACAGACTGGGCAAGTTGGACAATCGCTACTTTTATAGTACTCGTGTCCCTGTTCACAAGTTCTTAACGTTTTTTCCGTTACCATTTTCAAGCCCCTCTATTCTTCAATATTTACAACGTGATTCCCATCAAAGAAGTATAAACATTTCTCTTTTACAGGATGTTGTAAGCTTTTCTCCAGTGCTTTTGCATATAACGAAAGCTGCACTTTATATCGATCTTCTAAAATTGGTTTCGCTTGTTCGAATCCGCCTGGGAATTTCCCTTCAATCGTATCTGTTTTAAAGTCGATTAACGTAATGCCATCTTCCTCTTCAATCATGCAGTCGATAACCCCTTGGACAAGAATCGTTTCTTCACTCTTCCCTTGCCAATCTTGATATGCTTCTTCTGCTGCAAGCATCATCGTAAATGGTACTTCACGCTCAACACTTTTCGCCGCTAATACCCTTTTACCTAAGTCACTGTCAAAGAATGAAATTACTTTTTCAATCGCTATTTCTTCCGCCTGCTCGAATGTTAATAATTCCTTATTTACCATTCCAGCAATTTGCTCTTGAAGAACTTCAACCGTAATCGGCTTCTTCAAATCAACATGCTGCATAACGGCATGGACTGCTGTTCCGCGCTCTGCGTACGTTAACCCTTTTTTCTCCATAAAGCGCGGGCGTGTTTTAATTGGTGCACGTAGTTTTTTAATAAAGGCGTTATCGCTACCTTCTTCAGATTGATAATTTCTCTTTATTTCTGTAACAGATTGCTTCGCACGATGAGATGTCGCATCCTCATATCCGTACTTCCACATTAATCTGTCGTACACTTCTTCTTTCCGTTCACTTTGCAGGGGAACAGCCTTTTTCTCACGAAGTGCTTCTAACAATTCTTGTTTCTCTTCTTGAACTGGCTCTGGTGCAAGTAGTGTGTTACCGTCCACAACTTCTACTTTCCAGCTAGTGTCATATCCGTAAATTTCATCTGGAATACTTCCTTGTCCTAATTCAAGAAGCATTTCACTATCACGGTGTCTATATAATGAAGGTGCAATCCAGTCTAAATAACAAGACGCTCCGGCACGTATGTGATCTGGTAATAACCATTCACTATGTTCCCTCGCATCAAGCCATTTTTCCATTTCCTTATTTGCATCCTTAACTGTTCCGATTAAAATTAACTTCTCTTTCGCACGCGTCAATGCTACGTATAGTACGCGCATTTCTTCCGCAATTAATTCCATTTTCATTTTACGCTTAATCGCAAGCTGTGATAATGTTGTATATTTAATTCGTTTACGCGGATCGATAAATTGCGAACCGAAACCGAAATCTTTATGCAATAAGAAACGTTTCATTAAGTCTTGTGTATTAAAACGACGACCGAGTCCAGCTACAAATACGACCGGGAACTCTAGCCCTTTACTTTTATGAATCGTCATAATGCGAACAACGTCTTCTTGTTCACCTAGGGCTCTCGCCGTACCCATATCATCACCGCGTTCTAAAATACGTTCAATAAAACGTAAGAAGCGGAATAATCCTCTAAATGATGTTGCTTCATATTGTCTTGCGCGGTCATATAGTACGCGTAAGTTTGCCTGCCTTTGCTTTCCAGCTGGTAAACCGCCAACGAAGTCGTAATAACCTGTCTCACCGTACACTTTCCAAATTAAATCAGAAAGTGATTGTTGACGGGCGAATTCACGCCATCCTTGCAGTAAGTTATAAAACCACTCTAATTTATCATGAAGTTCTTGCTCCTCTTCAAGCGGTGCCCTTTTTAAGAATGAGCTCATTACTTCATAAAACGAGCCTTTCTTTCCATGAGCACGAAGCGTTGCAAGTTCTTCATCGCTCAATCCAACGATTGGGGAACGAAGTACAGCGGCAAGCGGAATATCTTGCATCGGATTATCAATAACGCGGAATACGTTCATCATAATATTTACTTCCGTCGCTTCAAAATAACCAGTCGCGAGGTCAGCGTATACTGGAATTCCTTGTAATTTTAACTCTTCCATAATTTGCGGGGCCCACGGCATGGAGCGAAGTAAAATAACGAAATCGCGATATTGCACCGGACGCATACTATCATTTTTACGGTCATACACTTCATAATCGGAATCAACCATCGCTTTAATGCGCTGCGCCATAAGGCGAGCTTCAAGCTGTGCTTTTTCGACTTCTGCACCTTCTTCACCGTCTATTACTTCTTCTTCCGTTTGCTGAATACATAATAATTCTGCTGCTACATCTTCACCTTCTGGATAGGTAGCACCTAGCTTTAGTTCAGCGTCAGCATCGTAGTCAATTTCCCCAACTTCTTCGCCCATAATTTGTTTAAAAATAAAGTTCGTACCTGCTAGTACTTCATGACGACTACGGAAGTTTTTCGCTAAGTCAATCTTCATTCCGCCGCCCAATCCTTCTTGTGTGAAACGTTTATACTTTCCTAGGAATAAGCCTGGCTCGGCTAGTCGGAAACGATAAATCGACTGCTTTACGTCACCAACCATGAACAAGTTTCCTTCACTCTCAGAATCTTTCGTTACGAATTTAATAATGGATTCCTGTACAAAGTTCGTGTCTTGATATTCATCGACTAATACTTCAGCAAATTTATTACGATATTGGAGCGCCACTGCTGACGGATTCATTTCACCATTTTCACTTTGTTCACTTAAAATTTGTAAACAGAAATGCTCTAAATCTGTGAAATCGACCATTCCTTTATCTCGCTTCATCGCTTGGAAACGCTCTGTAAATACTTTTACAAGTTGAACAAGCTTTTCTAATACTGGGTGCATATCTTGAAAATCTCGTAAGAAACTTTCAGGTTTGCGGCTAAATAACTCTTCTTGTAATTTCTTCACTTCATCTTTCGCTTTATTACGAAGAGAGTCTACTTGTTTTACAACATCTTCATTGTAATCACTTTTCTTAATACGCTTTAACGTTTGCCACGATACGTTTTGCATCGCTTCATACACACTTGTCCACGACTCACGAGCAGCTGATGATAGCGTTCCAAGTAAAGCTACATCTGCTTGCAGGGTTTCAATGCGAGGCGCTGGACCGTCAGGAAGCATTGCGAGTTCAGTTGCCTTACGAATATGCTGTTCCGCTGTTTCAAGCTGGAATTTCACATCTTCTAATAAATAAGAAGCATATACTAAATCCTCAATTGTCTTTCCTTCTACGTCATATGCTTCTACTAATTTATCAAGCCATTTTTCCGGATTTGGATGCGCTCTTGATTCTGTATGAAGCGCTAAAATCATACGTTGTAAGTCATCATCACTACGGTCACTCGTATAACGATCAACGAGTTCAAAGAATATCGTATTATCTTCGATGCCATACTCTTCTTCTAATATGTCATCTAGCACTTCTTCTTTTAACAATTCATTTTCTGTTTGATTCGCAATACGGAAACGAGGATCAACATCAAGCATGTAGTAATATCCTCTAATTACTTGTAAACAGAATGAGTGAATTGTTGAAATGGAAGCTTTATTTAATAGGCTCAGCTGCTTTCTTACGTGTTGAGAGCCTGGTTCATCAATTAATACCTTTTCTAACGCTTCTCCGATTCGGTTTTTCATCTCTTGTGCTGCTGCATTCGTAAATGTTACAACGAGCAGGCGGTCGACATCGACTGGGTTCTCTTCATTAATAATCTTTTTAATAATACGTTCAACTAATACTGCTGTTTTACCTGATCCAGCTGCAGCCGCAACTAAAATATCACGTCCGTTCGCTACAACAGCTTTCCACTGGTCATCTGTCCATTGACTACCTTCTGGTTTTTTAGGCCAATTTTCTATCATTCTCCGCCAACCTCCTCTCTTATTTTCTCCATCGCTTCGCTATCTTTCATATCTTTTAACGATCGGAACTGATTATCTTCAAGTGACTCATCAAATTGACAAACAGATTTGAAGTTACAGAACGTACATGCCGCTTTATTCCCCATTTTATAAGGAGCAATATCGATAACACCTTCTGTAATATCTTTTCCGATATTTTCAAACGTATGGTGTACATATTTTTGCAGTACGTTAAACTCTTGCTCACTTGCAATACTTGAACGCGCACTAAAGCTACCGTCTTTTTTCAGGCCAGCAGAAATAATATCTGAGCTTCCTGTTGAAAGTTTGTTATCCATTAAACGAACAACGTCAGCATCTCCTAATACGAGTCCTTTCATTTTAAATTTCTTTAAAATTTCTTTTTCAATTTCAGCTTCCGTTGCGTCACCTTTCATCTCAACGATTGGGTTATGAATATGGAAATACAATACACCAGCTGGTGATGCTGCGTGGCCTTTTTTCATCCACGTCTGTGCATTCGAAGTAACAACATCTAAATACGTTAACATTTGAAGTGCTAATCCGTAATACACTTCCGTTAAATCTAACGCTTTTGAACTTGATTTATAATCAATAATACGTAAGAACGTCCCGTTTTCATCTTCTGCCTTATCAACACGGTCAATACGGCCGACTACTTCCATCTTTACACCATTTGGTAATGAGAATTCCATCGGCGGAAGTGACCCTGTACCTCCCATACCGAACGGCACCTCTAAATCAACTGGTACGAATCCGCTTGACTTCGCATGTTCACGAAGAATGATTGACGTACGGAAAATGATTTGTTGTAGTTTTTGTTTTAAATAGAAATGACGGTTTGAACTTAATAAAATTTGTCGTTGTAATAACGGCGCAATTTCTTCTATTACTAAAACAGAAAGATGCTCACACTCTTTTATGGATAAATCCGCCCAAGTGCGGTTTTCACGCAATAACTTGTCCGCAATTTTCTTTAATGCCGCATGGAATAATTCGCCGATGTCTGGCGCATCAAGCTTGAAAATATCACGCTCTCTAAGCGATAAACCGTGCTGCGCAAAATGAGCGTATGCACAACGATTAAATAGTTCCATACGAGAGACGCTTCCTTTAATTATATCTCCGTATAAATCTCTACTTACTGCTGTACTTAGTTTCTTCGCACGATTTCGATAGAATAAACTTGATAAGACGCGGCTACTTTTTTGTTTCCATTCATCTGAAGTTACGTAGAAATTATATACGTCCCACCAAAAGTCTAAATTCCCTTCAAATCCGTATCGCTTCCACGTTTGTAGTTGCTGCATAACGTAAGATAACGTTACTTCTGGCGTTGCTACATATGAAATTTGTTCTGAACGTGATAAATCATTTACGTCATTCGTAATAAATGAATCTTTCACATTAGGGAACATTCTTTTTATTTTCTTAATAAAGCTAGACGCAAGTAACGTCTTTCCTTCTTCATCTGCAAGCGGGCATGAAATGTATAACTTCTCAGATGCTCTCGTTACCATTTGATACATAACGAACTGTTCTTCTAACAAAGTTTGTCTCGTCGTTGGCGCTAATTCAATCCCTGCCGCACCAAGAACTTCTCTTTCCTCATCAGAAAGCATACCTTCATCCATAGGTGCTGCTGGAATGACACCCTCATTTACACCTATAATAAACGTTGCTCTCACATCAGATAATCTGGAGTGATCAATATTAGCAATTAACACTTGGTCTAATGACGGCGGAATGTTAGCAAATTGAAGTGCCTCAAGACCAGTCGACATAACGTCAGTAAACATAGAAAGAGACATTTTCTCTTCCCCAAGCATCTCTACAAATGTATCAAGAAGGCTCATTACTTCTTCCCATACTTGTTCATGATCTGTCGCAAATAAGAAATCTCCACTTTCTTCTGCACGTATACGTAATTCTTCTAGTTTTTTCGGAACATCCAGTTCTTCTAAAAACAAGTAAACTGCTTCACACATTTGCATAACTGTTCCTGCACGCTTTAACCTTTTTTGCATGCGAATAACAGGTGTTCTTACAACGTCACGTAGCCTATTTATTTTCTCTTCCATTTCACGTTCACTGTCTGTAATCATCCCGTTCGTATCATCAAGAGAACGATAGCGGCGATACATCCATGGATCTTCAGCAGTCCATCTCTTTCCTTGTACACCGTACGCTAAACAGTAATTTTCAAATTCATCCATTTCTTCACGCATCGCTTCTTTTCTTACGTCTAATGGATATAAAAGCTCTGTTTTCACGCAGCGGAACACCGCATCATAACGCCAATTCCCACTAATAATCTCGAGTGCAGAACGAATACATTCTACCAATGGGTGGTGTGACATTGGGCGCTTTTCATCGATGAAGTGCGGGATATTGTAATCTGTAAATAACGTTCGCATCACATCGTAATAACTTTCCCCATTACGAAGAAGCACTGCAATATCTCGGTAACGATATTTTTCATCCGCAACAAGTTTACGAATTTCACGAGCAACACCTTCTACCTCCGCTCGTAAATTCGCAGCTGTACTAATCGTTACACTCGCTTCACCGTTAAATTTTTCATTCGGACGCGCTTCATAATGCGCTTCTAAATGCGCTAATGCCGGAGAATGAAAACGCGGCTGTTCCATAAGTGGAATTGTTTTTTCAATTTCTATTTTCTCTTCACGCGCTACTTGTTTTATTTTTTCATACGTTAACGTCGTTTCATAAAATAAATCGAGTTCATTTACTGGCTGCGCTAACGTTTTTTCATCTATCGTTAACGTGATCGTAACTCTCGCTCCGCAAATCATAAGCTGTCTTACAATCTCTAACTCTTGCGGGGAGAATGAATGAAATCCATCTATATAAATTTCCGCACCATTTACATATTCAGACTGCGGAAGCTTTTCCACTAGCAATTGCAGGTAGTCTTCTGAATCTAAGTATTTTCCAATTAAAGCACGTTCAAAATCATCGTATAATAGCTGTAAATCATACACTTTATTCGCTAGTAACTTTTGTTCGGCACTGCTACTATGCGCATCTAATTGTTGCCACATTTCATATACGTTAGATGGCGTTACATTGTAACGTTTAAACTCTGCAATCATACTGCCAAGATGTTCAAAGAAACCGTTTTGCTCCGCTGCTTTTTGGAACACCGATAATCCATCTTTACGAGACTCTACAATTTTACGGAGTAACATATGTACACCAGCTTCATCAATATGAAGACGACTCGCTCCGCCAACTTCTTGCAGTACCTTCCACGCTAATCGTGAAAAACTAAAAACTTGTGCCCGAATAGAACCTCTTACATCCTCACTTCCAATTAACGCCTGCTGCGTCTGGAATGTCATCTGTTCTGGCACAAGATATAATATTGTTTTCCCTCTCGGGCGTTGTTTTAACTCTTCTTGCACTTCGCGTAAACAAAGTGTACTTTTTCCACTTCCCGCTCTACCAATCACAAATCGAAGTGACATGTAACCCCACCTTTCACTTACATAACGAACGTTAGTTTGCTACTATAATTGTATTATAGGACACGAAAAAAGACAAACTGAGTTGTTTGCCTTTTTCTATACTTCTATCTATTATATCAACCTTTTGAAAAATTCGTTTGCACCTCTTGAATTGGCCAATATCGCAAATCAACTTTACCGACGACTGTATCAGCTTTTACAAAGCCAAAGTGTCTACTATCCCAGCTCCCGAGCCGGTTATCACCTACTACAAAAATAAACCCAGGTGGCACCAGTTTTTCTTTCGTTAACTCTTCTAATGTAAAGTCGCCTGTTAGTTGCCTTCCGTTTATCTCTTTCTTATACTTCTCTAAATACGGCTCATCAATAAATTGACCGTTTATATATAACTTATCCTGCTTATATTCAATATGATCTCCAGGTAAACCGATAATCCGCTTTACATAGTCCTCTTTTTTATTCGCATGAAATACCACAACGTCAAATCTGTTCAAGTCCCCAACTTGATAACTCACCTTATTTACAACTAGCATATTGCCATCTTGCAATGTCGGCATCATTGACTTCCCCTCTACAACATACGTTGAAAAGAAAAACGTTCGAAAAAATACAGCTAATAATACACCAATTAAAATTGTTCGTATCCACTCCATGCCTTCTTTTTTCAAAGTTTTCTTCATCTGCTTCTCCCCTTATCCTTTAATACTGAAGCTTTCCTTTACAAAGAAGACTATTCTTAATGTAGTTCTAACTTTACTTCGATTTTCTTACCGACATACCATAAAATAAAAATACCAATCGCTACAATAACTGATTTCACCGGATTATGAATAAATGACATTAAATCATGACCGATATACGTTAAAATAAAAATCATCACAAGTTTTCCGAATGCTAACGCTAGACCAAACTGTTTTACACTAATTCGGGATAAACCAGCGACAACATTTATGAGCGCTGACGGTGTAAACGGAAAACAAAATATAACAAAAATCGGTGCGAATCCTTTCCTTTCAATCCACCCCATTGCTTTTCGTACTCTCTCATGCTTATTTACAAACGAAAAGAAACGACTGCGACCAAAATGGCGGATGATGAAAAAGACAAGTAATGCACCCATTACTGATCCAAGCCATGAATAAAGAAAACCGAGCCAAAAGCCAAATGCAACAGCATTCGCCAGTACAAATACGATAAGCGGTAATGCTGGAATCAACGCCTCTATCATCGGTAAACCAATACCAAGAAGTGGTCCGAACGCTTTATAACTCTCAACAATATGATCCATATTTTCTGGTGAAAAATACTCTTTGATTGTCTGAAAATCCATTCTACACTTTACCCCTTTACTCTAAATACTATCCCTACTGTATCATTGCTTATATGAAAGAGGAAATGGTAGATACGACATATGGAGATGTATTTATTAAAGTTTCCATATCTTTCATAAGAATTCCTTCATTATTTAGCTATGATAATCTATCAATATTCGACAGGACGTGTCATTCGTTTTGTTATTTAGATTGTTTTTTTGATTTTTTCAGTAAATGAAATTACAATGGTGATTTTCTAAATATAACAATTACAACTCGGTTTTTCTAATATATCGCCTTACCTACAAAGACTGATAAAGTGAAACTTTAATCAGTGGGGATTTTGTTGATCCCCCGCTTAACTTCTTTGCTTTCGCTGAATTTTGAGGCGGGGGTCTTACTGCCCACAAATAACAGGATAAACAAAAAAGAATGGGGATTCCCCCATCCTTTCACACTTCGCCTTCCTTCACAAAATACACACTCTCATAAGCGGGTCTTAATGTTGATTCCTCTTTTTTATCAACCTCTTTAAAACAAGGACTCCCTTGTTTTTTCCTACGATCTTCATATTCAGTACGTAATTTTGCTGTACGATTTTGTTGATTTTCAAAACTAGTTTTTGATATTTCTAATTTCACAGCAAAGCCATTTATAAATCTAATAATAAGATTTCCATCTTTTAATTCTTTATTACTTTCAATATAAAAATGAGACAACCAAGCGCACTCTTTTCTAGAGTAAGAATAGGTAGGGAAAAAATAAAGTTGATCTGCTGGACTAATCGCAATCGGTGCTTTATGTGTAATATGAGTTAACTCTTTCGTTCCTTCTTTTCTGCCTAAGAAACTAGAGCCATGCTTGCGGCAACTTCTTTCTATAATATCTAGAGGTTTTTGAAATACGAAAAAAGAATCATTCATTTCAACGACTCGCGTAACAATTTTCTTTTCACTTAGAACGACAGGAAGTAAGGCCATCGTATTTTTCGTTACAACATAATTTTCGACATAGCGTTCCACTTTACTTTCCATACTCCATTATCTCCTTTTTTCCATTTATATTAGCAGCTGCATATATAATTTTAGCATCTATGAAAAGGAAATAGCTTACAAGTTCCGCTTTTTTACAATTTTTTATCATTTATCAAACATTTGTTAAATAAAAAAATCACGATATAGTAATGATTTAATTTTAAAGTTATAAAAACAGCATTTATACTACCTATAAATATTTATTATCCCTTCCTATTTTCACATCATGAAAACAATTAACTTTGCTATAATTAAAATGTAAATCCAATATATGGAGGGCCATTATGGAAGAAAAAGAGATCCAACCATCGATTCAAATGAAAAATAGTAGCGTCATTATCGTGAAAAACTCAGCTAGTATTATATTCGGTTTATTTTTCATTCTGCTATTCTTTGCTAAACCGTTTCGTAAATCAAAATGTCCAGAATGTAAAAAACGTGAGAAGAAAGAATCAGGACAAGAACAATAAAAGGCCTTCCTTTATGGAATGCCTTTTTACATTTGTAGTATCATTTTATTTATTCTTCTCCCTAAAAAACAACTATATTTTCTCCCAAGGTTCTCTACATCTTTTTTGATTTGTAATATGGTCCTTATATAAAACATGAGAAAGAGTATTGGTACTTGTTACCCGCTTTTAATTTTTATTAAACACTTCAAATTTGTACATCTTTATCCATCACTAACAATTCGTTAATTAGTTAACTTTGTAATATAAGTTTTGTATATAATGTCATTCAAAAACACAATATATATAAGTAGCTATTTATAATTACATTGCTTTTTATCGAATTCCAAAAAGGAGCTGTATACTATGGACAAAGAAAATCTATTAAGCCAGCAGGTTAATAGCATCCCCTCAGATGCTCTGAATACCCCTAGTAAGGAACAAGAACAACTGTTAGAAACATCATCTCAAAACGTACAAAATTCCAACAACAATGCTAACAAAAAAGATGTTACTCAAGGTCTATCTGGAAAAGATTCCCCTATTTCAATAGAGAATACAAATTTATAGTTATTTACTATCATACGCAGCAAATACTCTTGCTGAACTAATTCTTCTACAGAAACTAATACGCATTCCAGATAATTTTTCACCCGTTGTAACATAGAAAAAGAGATTTAGATATAAAAACAGGCTCTGAAAAAACTTTCCCCACAACAAAAAAAGGATGGCATTAGCCATCCTTTTTTCCATCATCAACTATAAAATTATAGTTTGATTACGTTTTTAGCTTGAGGTCCACGGTTACCTTCTTCGATTTCGAAGCTAACTTTTTGGCCTTCTTCTAGAGATTTGAAACCTTCAGTTTCGATTGCAGAGAAGTGTACGAATACGTCGTTTTCGCCTGGAACTTCGATGAAACCGAAGCCTTTTTCGTTGTTAAACCATTTTACTTGTCCTGTTACTGCCATGATTATTTCCTCCTAAGAAAATACAAATTTTTAATTTTTTAGTCTTCCTGTCTAAAAAAAGAATCCACACATTATCAAATACGAAACATAAACTAGTTCTCACATACTTTTTCTCGTTCGTTTCCAGCACTTGATAACATATGGATTGCTTAATTTAACTATTCAACTGACATCATCATAGCACATTAAAATAAAATGTACAATCTTTTTCGAAAATAGAATTTCTAATTTTTAGTATTTCTTATAAAATATAATTATCTCTATTCTAAATAAGGAGGAGTTTATGACCAATAAAATTCCTAGAAAAACATTAAAAAGAATTGAAGAGGATATTGAAAATAATAATCTTGGAAAAGCAAGGGATAGATTGCATGGCCTCATCTTTACATACCCAAATGAATTACATCTTCGAAAACAACTCGGAGATATTTATTATACATTACAATATCCAGAAATGGCTGGACGTTACTGGTATCTAGAGGAGCATAAAACAGACATTATGCATGAATCATGTTTATTATTTGAAAAATCAATGGGAAATAATCCTCATCATATTGCACGTGCTTTAAAGTTTAAAGGCGATTCTAACCATATAAAAGGTTTGTATAAAGATCAACCTTTATCTTCAGTGCAGAAGAAAGTAGCAGAGGAGTTAATTTATGAGTATAAAGAAACATGGCAAGATAAGCTAGTTCCTTTTGGCTGTCTAGCATTGCTTGCTTCCCTTCTCTTTTCTGCCGTTGTTGGTCTATTTACTATTTGGAATTGGATTTTTTAATCACAGGGGGAATTTTCACATGTCAAACTACGCTAAAGAAGAAAGGCTAACAGGGGGAAACGTCTCAAGCGTATATCGTTCTGAAAATACTGTTCGGCGAGAGTTAAAGCCAGGCAATGAAAAGATTCATAAGTTATTGCAACATTTAGAAAACAAAGAATTTCATTATGCTCCAAAGTTTTTAGGTGTAGATGAAAAGGATAGAGAGATTTTATCCTTTATTGAAGGAGAAGCTGGCAATTATCCTTTAAAAGAATATATGCGATCTAATAATGTATTAAAAGAAATAGCAAAGATGCTCCGCCTTTACCATGATGCTGTAAGTGATTTTCCGTTATTAAATGATTGGAAACCGATGGATCACACGCCAAATAACATTGAGGTTTTATGTCACAATGATTTTGCCATATATAACATTATTTTTAATAATGAGAAGCCAGTAGGGATTATTGATTTCGATGTTGCTGCTCCTGGCCCAAGACTATGGGATATCGCTTATACACTTTATACTTGTGTGCCTTTAAGTAGAGTATATTATACAGAATCCGGTGAAGCCGTTCATTATGATTCACCGCAACATGCAGATCGTATTAAAGAGAGAGTCAAATTGTTCGTTCAGTCCTATGGTAAAAATATGGATGAAGATTACTTAGGAATGGTGTTGCTTCGATTAGAAGGGTTATGTACATATATGAAACGAAAAGCACAAGAAGGCGACTTGAATTTCCAAAGAATGATTGATGAAGGACATCTAGAGCATTACGAGAAAGATATGAAGTTTATTCGCGATCATAGAGCTGAGTGGAGTTGATTTAGTAATAAAGAAAAGGAAGTATCGTTTTTTGCCGACAACTCACTCTCTCTTTTCGAATCGTTTAGAAAATAACAAGGGGCACCCTTCAAAAAGGTGCCCCTTCCTTTTATTTCGTAAACTGTGCTTCTTCCGTAGATCCTTTTAACGCTGTCGTTGATGAAGTTCCGCCCGTAATCACTTGTGCTACTTCATCAAAGTAACCTGTTCCTACTTCGCGTTGATGACGTGTTGCAGAGTAGCCATGTTTTTCAGCTGCGAATTCTGCTTGTTGTAGTTCAGAGTATGCTGCCATGCCGCGCTCTTTATAGCCACGTGCTAGTTCAAACATACCGTAATTTAATGAATGGAATCCAGCAAGTGTTACGAATTGGAACTTGTAACCGTAAGATGCGATTTCCTTTTGGAAGCTTGCAATTGTTTTTTCATCTAGTTTTTGTTTCCAGTTGAATGAAGGTGAGCAGTTATATGCAAGTAGCTTCCCTGGATGCTCCTTATGAATTGCGTCCGCAAATCGTTTTGCATCTTCTAAATTTGGTTCTGACGTTTCACACCAAACGAGGTCTGCGTACGGTGCATACGCTAAACCGCGCGCAATTGCTTGATCAAGACCTGCATTCGTACGGTAAAACCCTTCTGGTGTTCTTTCTCCTGTAATAAATGCTTTATCAACAGGATCGATATCGCTCGTAATTAAATCAGCTGCATCCGCATCTGTTCTTGCAACGATAATTGTCGGCACTCCCATTACATCTGCTGCAAGGCGTGCAGAAATTAAATTGCGTACTGCTGTTTGCGTTGGTAGTAGTACTTTTCCACCTAAATGGCCACATTTTTTCTCTGAAGATAATTGATCTTCAAAATGCACACCTGATGCACCTGCTTCAATCATACCTTTCATCAGTTCGAATACATTTAATTGCCCACCAAATCCAGCTTCTGCATCTGCTACAATCGGTACGAAATAGTCTGTATCATCGCTTCCTTCCATATGCTGAATTTGATCCGCACGTTGAAGCGTTTGATTAATTCGTTTTACTACAGCAGGTACGCTGTTCGCTGGATATAAACTTTGGTCTGGATACATATGTCCAGAAAGGTTTGCATCAGCTGCTACTTGCCAACCACTTAAGTAAATCGCTTTTAACCCAGCTTTTACTTGTTGCATCGCTTGGTTTCCTGTTAATGCGCCAAGTGCGTTAATATAGTCTTCTGTATGAAGCGATGTCCAAAGCTTCTCAGCACCGCGACGCGCTAACGTATGTTCAATATCAATTGACCCGCGCAGGCGAATTACATCTTCTGCCGAATATGGACGTGTGATCCCTTTCCAACGCTCATCTAATTCCCAGCTTTCTTGTAACTTCTCGATTCTTTCGTTTTTCATTTGTTCCATCCCCTTTTCATTTTTTATAAAATTTCATAACCCGGTAATGTTAAAAATGGTACGAATTCATCATTTCGAACGAGATCTGTAAACAACGTTGTCGCCTCTTGGAATCTCCCTTTCTTAAAGGCTTCCTTACCAATCTCTCTTTCTATTTTTGCTAATTCTTCTTCTTTTAGCTCTTCCATTAATTCAAGCGTAATATTACGACCATCATTTAGTTTTCCACCTTCATGACGAATCCATTGCCATACTTGTGCTCTTGAAATTTCAGCTGTTGCCGCATCTTCCATTAAGTTATAAATGGGTGCTGCTTCCCGTCCGCTTAACCAAGATGCAATATATTGAATACCTACGCTAATATTCATGCGAAGGCCCTCTTCTGTAATCGTTCCCACCGGTACCTCTAGTAAATCGTTTTCTGTTACACATATTTCTTCACGTTTTCTAAAAATTTGATTTGGTGTTTTCATAATGTGATTAAACACTTCCATTGCAACCGGTACAAGTCCAGGGTGGGCAACCCAAGTCCCGTCATGACCGTCTAAAGCTTCGCGTTCCTTATCAGCACGCACTTTTTCAAAAGCTGCTTCATTTGCTTCTGGATTATTTTTAATCGGAATTTGTGCCGCCATTCCTCCAATTGCTGGTGCATTACGGCGGTGACATGTTTGAATTACTTTCAAAGAATACGAACGCATAAATGGCGCCGTCATCGTGACTTGTGCTCTATCTGGTAGTAAGAATTTATTATGATTACGGAAACTCTTTAAAAAGCTAAAAATATAATCCCATCTTCCGCAATTTAAGCCAGCAGAATGATCTTTTAGCTCATATAAAATTTCATCCATTTCAAACGAAGCGTGAATCGTTTCTAGTAACACAGTTGCTTTAATCGTTCCGTTTGGAATGCCGATATATTTTTGAGCAAATACGAATACATCATTCCATAATCTCGCTTCTAAATAACTTTCCATTTTCGGTAAGTAAAAGTATGGGCCGCTCCCTTTTGCTAAAAGAGCTTTCGCATTATGGAAAAAATACAAGCCGAAATCTACTAAACTACCCGACATATTTTTCCCATCAACTTGCATATGCTTTTCCTCTAAATGCCATCCTCTTGGACGTACAATGAGTACAGCTGTTTTCTCATTTAATCTATATTCTTTCCCTTTATCATTTTCATGTGAAATCGTTCCCTTTACTGCATCTCGTAAATTGATTTGCCCTTCAACTGCGTTTTCCCAAGTTGGTGCATTCGAATCTTCAAAATCCGCCATAAAAAGATGCGCTCCTGAATTTAAAGCGTTAATGACCATCTTTCTATCTACCGGTCCAGTAATCTCTACGCGGCGATCCTCTAAGTCTTTTGGCAGCTTGGCAATTGTCCAATCCGCTTCACGTATGTGTTTTGTTTCTTCTAGAAACTTCGGAAACTCCCCTGCATCAATTCTCTTTTGTTTTTCTACACGTTTTTGTAAAAGTTCTATGCGGCGCTCATTAAAATTCTCATGTAGTTCCTTCAAAAAACTAAGCACCTCAGGTGTCAATATTTCGTTGTACGCTGGTAACATTTCTCCAACGAGTGTAACCCGTGAAGTTTGCGTCGACATATTAGCATCCCCTTCTTAAACTGTTTTATAACAGATTTGATTTCATGTTTTATATTATATAACAAATCTTCAGAAAAGGAAGTTTTTTTTGAAAATTCATTTCATTTTTTTTTCAAAACGCCATTCTTTCGCGCTTTATTTCATACAAAAAAGGCCGCTGTTATACAACAACGACCTTTTTGTATTATTTTTAAATTTCACTTTGACTAGTTAAACTTTATTACTGCCCTTGTTCCATATCATGCAATATTGCTCTATGTAAAAACTGTGCGTATTGTTCTCTCGTTACCTTCATAGACGGACCGAATTTACCTTCTCCGATTCCCATTGTAATACCATTTGTTTGTACTGCACTAATTGCATTCGTTGCCCATGAATTTGTTGAAACATCATTAAAGTTATGAGATCCCTTTGCCTGTAAGTCAAAAGCATTCGTAAGAACTTGTGCCATTTCCGCACGCGTTAACGTCGCCTTCGGTCTAAAGTTTCCATTCTCGTCTCCCTGGAAAATTCCCATTTCCGTTAAAGCCAATATCTCCTCGATAAAGCTTGTTGAATTTTCATCAATATCTCCATATGGGTTTTCATATTCATCTTGTTCTTCCATATCAAACACACGGTAAATTAAAGCTGCAACTTGCTCACGTGTTACATTATCCCCAAAACCGAATATTCCATCGCCATATCCCAAAATAATTTCTTGTTCCGCTAATTCATGAATTGCCTCATATGCCCAATGTCCTTGTGGTACATCTTTAAATACAATTGTATTTGTTTTTTGCAACGGTGCACTTTCCGCTTTTACACTGTTACTCTCTGCTGAGAATAACACCCCACCCATAATTGTTAATGCTGTAGCTGTTTTTAATAATTTTTTGCTCATCAAATTATCTCCCCAATATGTATATATTTTTTTAAAAATATACAGAATAAATGGTATAGTGACAATATATTTTTCGACACATTTCGTGACGGTTTTGTGAATCATATTACACATCATGTCTTTTTCATCGGGTTGATTATAAAGCTTGTGTATAACCATAAAAATACATAAATTCGAATAATAATTCTTTTTAAACAAACAAAAAGCACAAATATTTCTATTTGTGCTTTCATATTTCACTCTACTTCCAATCCTCTTTCAAATGATAATTAATAATCGCATTATTAATAAACTGAGCATATTGTTCTCTAGGTACAGGGCGATTTAATTCATACATGTCATTCCCAGTTCCTCTCACAACATTATTAGATTGTAACGCACTAATTGCATCTTCTGCCCAGTGGCCTTTTGGAATATCTTTAAATGTATGTTTTTGTTTCGTTTCAAAATGAAATGCTCGTTTTAAAATGACAGCCATTTCCGCTCTAGAGATTGGTGCTTTCGGCCTAAAATTCCCTTGGCCATCCCCTGAAAAAACACCACGTTTTGTTAACGCCAAAATTTCCTTTTTAAAAGTTGTTGTACTATCAGAAACATCTTTATATGGATTCGCTACTGGCCCTTCTTCTTTTATCTCAAGTGTTCTGTAAATAGTCCCAGCTACTTGTTCACGTGTTATAAGATCGCCAACACCATACTTCCCGTTTCCATACCCTAATATAATTTTATGATATGCTAAGTCCATAATAGCATCATATGCCCAAAATCCGTATGGAACATCTTCAAACACAATCATTTGTGGATACTCTTCCGCTTTTACAGGCGTCACATTCGTCCCTGCAAATATACCTCCTGCCATTGTCGCAATCATCATTACACCCAATATTTTTTTCTTCATTGTCCTCTCTCCCTATTTCATTCAAATAAAATGAACTTCATTGTTTCAGGAGTATTATTTTTTGGTGAATGTAAGATAAAATGTAAATCTTCTAGAAGAAATATTTCCACTATCTTTCTGCTTTATACTCCCTTCTTTCTTTTTCAAAAAGGAAGTTGTCACATCTAAGGTGTTATATACTAAAACATTCTACAATCTCTTTATAAACTCCTTTTCACTTTACAACTTCCCTTTATTGGCACCTAAAGAAGATAGGCTACTATATTCATGGTTTATATTTCAGGGGTAGCATTTTTCGCTGAATTTTGAGGTGGGGGTCTTACTGCCCAGCAAATAACGAGATAAAAAAATCATCCTTTTTTCTTAAAAGAGGATGATTTTTTTATCTTTATTAACACTCAAATATGCTACTACTTTTGAAGAGTAAATTGGGCAACTATTTGTTTTAGTTTTCCTGCTGCGTTATGCATATGTTCAATTGAAATCGAAATCTCTTGAACAGATTTTTCTTGCTGTTGAATAGACTCTTTTACCCTATCAGTTCGGTCAGATGATCTTTGAGAAATTTGAGCCATGTCTTCTGCAGAAGCCGAGATTTCCTCACTACTCGCTGCAATTTCATCTGTAGACATAGATACCGTTTGAATTTGCTCAGATACTTGCTGTACTTTTTCTGTAATTGTTCCAAATACTTTTTCTGTATGCATTACTACTTGTGTACCTGCCTGTACCTCATTATCTACTTTCCCCATCATATGTACCGTATGGTTCGTTGTTCCCATAACTTGAGTAATAAGATTCTCAATTTGTTTTGCAGAATCACTAGATTGTTCTGCTAATTTCCGCACTTCATCTGCCACAATTGCAAATCCTCTACCACTTTCACCAGCACGTGCAGCCTCAATTGCGGCGTTTAATGCTAATAAGTTAATCTGGGAGGTAATACCTTGCATTACATCAATGATTTTAACAATTTCTTCTGATTGTTCTTTCATAGTCTCTACTTGTTTCACACCGCTATGTACCGAATTTTGAATTGTATCCATCTGTTGAATCATTTGTTTCATTAATTTGTTACCATTCTCTGCATCTAATGCTGATTGAGCAGATAATTCATTTACAGAGGATGATGTATTGACTATACTCTGCATTCCTTGTGTCAACTCTTCCATCGCACCCGCAGTTTGTTCCATTGCTTGCATTTGACTTTCTGCACCATTTGCAACTTCTTCAATATCCATAGTGATTTTCTTCGCTGCACTACTAGATACTTCTGATGCAGATACTACTCCGTCTGCATGTTGAAATAAAAGCTGAATATTATTCTCTACTTCTTGCATATTTGTTCTTAGCCCTGCAATCATCTCGTTAAAATTACTTACTAATACACCTAATTCATCTTTAGCAGTATAATCACCATGTACGGTTAAATCTCCTTCTTTCGCTCTTTCCATCATACGACTAACCGTTTGTAAAGGAGCAACTATAAGCTTGCTAATAATATAACTTACTATACATATAACGATTGTAGTAACTACTACAAGAATGATAAAGGTAATAACGGAACGATCAATCATTTTTTGAGAATCTTTAAATACTTGGTCAGCTAAATTTGAAACATACGATTCTAGATCCACTGCATAACCAGCTAACTCTATTCCCTTCGGCTTTAATTCCTTCTGAAATTCATTTACCATTTGTGGCTCATTTGTTGCCTTCGCCTTTTCAAATAATTTTTTATATGTATCTTTATAACTTGGCAAAGATTTCTTCATCTTCTGAAATAGTTCATCCTCTTGCTTACTTAAATTAACGCCATCATCATATTCTTTTAATAAAGAATCATATTTTTTAAGATCCTTTTCAATATTATTAATTATTCCCTCTTTATTTGCCACTTCATTTTGTGATACCGTAATTAATTCTAGTAGATTATATTCTAGTGAATTTTGTTTACGAAGCATTCCTTCTAATAAAATTGCAGAATTTTGATAATCATCTACTACAACTTCTGTATCGTGCTTAATCTTATTAATAGAACTAATTGCTACACTGCTCATAATTACCATACCTAAAACTGCTAATGAAATAAGCGCTAATAATTTATATTTCACTTTTAAATTTTGTAAAAAATACATTTTCCCACCTTTATTCCTTTATATATAGATTTTTAGAATTTTATAGCTTATTATTTACAAAATCGCAATAAAAAGCAATGATAAATATTCCCAATATCAAACTTATATCCCTATAAAAAAAGAAGTAGCTATCATGCTACTCCTTTTTGCTTTGTTTCTCATATTGTTCAAACGTATGAATTCTTTCAAAAATTGGTGGGTGCGTGTATAAGAAAAATTTTACTAACGCAGGCGGATTTACTTGGCTTAAACTTGTTTTTGATAAATATTGAAAAGTTTTCACACCAGATTTCCCGTCCTTCGTCATATTTAAAGCATATTGATCTGCCGCTCTTTCTTCTATACGTGAAACATAGTTTGTTGCTGGTTGTGCTGCAAAAGAGAGGACAGAAGAAATTAAGAAAAATAAAGGTAAAATGGAGAAACATGCTACTTTTGAAATTTGCAATGTATCTCCCCATTTGCGAATACACATATTTATAATACGACTAATTAAAAACATACCTATAAACGATAGCAATACATAACTTGCAACGCCAAAATATATATGCTTCATAACATAATGCCCCATTTCATGGGCCATGATAAATAAAATCTCTTTATCTTTTAACTGCTTAAGCGTTGTATCCCACATTACAATACGGGCGTTAGGGCCAATTCCTGTTACGTAAGCATTTAATGCATTCGTTTTTTCTGACATATTTACTTCATATACGTGTTTAGCAGGAATGTCCGCTTTGTCTGCTATCGCTAAAATTTTCGTTTCTAATTCTTTATTTTTCAGCGTCGAGAAGTCGTTATACAGCGGATCAATAACGACAGGCTGTATGAATGTTAAAAAGATTGTAAATGGAACAGAGAGTGCCCATCCTGCGAGCCACCATCTCTTCGGAAATTTACGGATAAGCCATAATAGAACGGTAACTACGATTAACATAGTCGCATAGCTTTCCCAAAAACCGATAACATGATCTTTTATCCAGCTTTGTGTACTTTGCGTTGAAATGCCGTAATCAACGGACACTTTCCGGCCAATCCATTGCATCGGTAAGGCAAGCACTGTTGTCAATAATGATAAATAAAAGAAATAAATCGCAACTTGCAAAACACTTATTTTAGTCGTTTCCTTCGACCATTTCTCAAACTTTCTTGAAATACCTAGCACAAGTACAAATAATAAAATAATCCATTCAAGAGGCGTCGCTAAAAAATATAGTAAATTTTTCACGCGCGAATAATCTTGGCTTAGCGTAAGCTCTCTCGTACTCATAAACGTTTCTGGATCTGCACTCGTTCCCTTATACATGTCCGGAATAAGTTCATGATTCCATCCAAATAAATACCAATATATAAGTAACGCAAATCCAACGTACAAAAAAAGCGACCAACCGATAACCTTCCTCACGCTATTCCCTCCTCTATGCTGCCTGTCTATTATTATTGTAAGTTCGTACACGCTAAATTAGAACAAGCTTATTATGTGAATTGCTCTGGATCTTTTTATTTACATAAAAAAACTCTTCTACATAAGAAGAGTTTTACCTACCTTTAAACACTTTCTTCGGTTCATAATCCAGAATAAGAATCGCACTTACAAACCAGCACGTACCCTACTTGCTTTTTAGATAACATAAAAAGCCTCTTTAAGGAAGTACATCTATTAATAAACTAAAATCTTGTAAAGAGAAAGAACTATATTTCATAATACCCTGTACAGCTAAAAGTAAAACAAGACCAATCACACACATATAGTTAACGCTTTCTTCATTCTTTTTTTCAGTAACGACTCCACCACTTATACATAAAATCCCCAACAAATGGAGCGCTAAATACATGAAAAAATAAGCTTCCTCCCAGCGCAAAATAACATTCACTGTCGTTATTAACACTAGACTAAGTAAAATCAAATAAAAAAACTTATTTGATGATATCGTTTCATTCATATAATTTTATACATCCCTTTCAAATTTCGAATTAATGATGTTTCAAAGCTATAAAGTAAATGATTGTTTTTATACCATAAAACAAAAGGAAAGCCACCATTACTTTCTCGAATACTTTATGAATCCACATATACTTCTCTTCATTCTTTCTGAAGATGCGCTTCATCATTTCTTCTACAATTAGACCAAATATTAGTAAAACCCCGAACACAATAAGAAGAGAAATAATATTTTCTTTTAAATGAGTACTAGAAAATAAGTACTACTCTGGAAACACAATCGTATCTACTACAGGTTGAAGCCGATTACAAAATGTTTTATCACACATATCTGTAATAGACGTAACATCTATAATGTCTTTTAATATTTTTTCAACCGTCTTCTTCATCTCATTTACTCCCGACTACATCTGAAAAGCTCTTTTCCTGCTCTGCATATATAACTGGCACTTCTTTACTCCAATATTTACGATTAACAAATAAAAAGATAAGTACTAAGTTTAATCCTGTTATAAAAATAATAAGTCCAGGAAAGAATGTCGTATAATTTGAGAAATCGGCAAAACTCATAATTTTTTCTCTACTTATTAGAAAAGACGCACCTATTACAAATGCATTGTTTAACATATGTATTGCAATTGGCATGAGTAAACTTTTCGTACGAATATATACGATTGACAATACGATGCTGAATATGGCTGCACCGAGGAAATCAACATGTAACAACGCAAACAATATTGCTACAACGATGGTCGCTATGCTCGTTCCCCATTTTGTTGCAAAACGTTGAAGTAAAAATCCGCGAAAAACAAATTCCCCAATAATTGGTGCGATGAATACGACCCTAATGACTTGAGATACATATCCCCCAGTACTATCTACAATTGGTTCATGCAGGGCGTTCATAATAAAGTCCGGTGTAATCCATGCAAAACTATACATATACAAAATAAGATACCCGTAACTAAACATGCATAACATAACCGTAATGTATAAAACTTGTACCAAGTTAAATGTTTCATTTTTATTAACAAATAATGAAAATGAAATGTGGTGCTTTCTATACTCATAAGAAATCCATACCATCGGAAGGATATAGAATATAAGGATATTTATAAAAGAAGAATTTTGTATATGAAATATACTTGTTAGCAAATCGCCACTACTTCTCGCTATTAAAATTAATAGTGCAAATACAATTAAAAAATATCTAGCTCGCATCACTTGAAACGGGTTCACACTCATCTCCTCCCCTATGTTACTTTTATCATATCATTTGATTCTTAATTTTTTGCGAAAGAAAACCTTAAAATTTCCTTAAAAATTCCATAAGTTACAAAATGATGATATGATATTCGAGAAAATTAGGAGGGATGTTTATGTACCAAGCAAATATTTTACTCGTTGATGATGAAACAGCAATTTTACAATTACTAACTACCATTCTTGAAAAAGAAGGCTTTTCTCATATTACAACTGCAACATCAGCTGAAATGGCTTTATCTCTAACTAAGCAAAACAATTACGATTTAATTATTTTAGATGTAATGCTTCCTGGACAATCTGGTTTTGATATTTGTCCAATCATTCGCCAACAAACAGATTGTCCAATTTTCTTCCTATCAGCAAAAGCATCTGATTTAGATAAAATATCCGGATTTTCATACGGTGCAGATGATTATATTACGAAACCATTTAATCCATTAGAAGTAGTAGCACGCATGAAAGCACAGCTTCGGAGACATATGAAACAAACCGTACCACACGAACAAAAATCACACTCGATTTCATTTGGAAGATTTGAAATTGATCAGCACTCTGCAGAACTAACAGTAGATGGGCACATTGTCGAATGCTCCGCTCAACTCTTTCAACTACTACTCTTCTTTTGCGAGAATCCGAACTACGTATTTTCGAAAGAGGAAATATACGAAAAAGTTTGGGGAGCACCTGCCTATAATGGCGATGACAACACTGTTATGGTCCACATTCGAAAACTACGTGAAAAAATTGAACATGATCCAAGTAAACCAGAATATATAAAAACCGTTCGCGGGCTTGGTTATAAGTTCGTTACAAAGTAGGGTGACGATATGAATTTTAATAAACGACTTATTATTCAATTTATCATGCAACACGTTTTTGTTTTAGTTACATTACTTATCGCTGTAGTTGCTGCTTTTACTTATTTAATTTTTCTTCTTACTAGTACTTTATACGAACCTAACATTCCAGATTCTGATAGTTTTACAATTTCAAGATACATCTCTTCAGAAGATGGGCATATTTCGTTACAATCTGAAGTGCAAGATTTAATAAAGGAGAAAAATGATTGGCTCCAAGTTGTAGATGAAAACGGAAAAATCCTCTACCACTTTAATACACCAAATGATGTTCCGAATGCTTATACGAAGACATCTTTAGTCGCATATATACAACATCATATCGAAAGTAATTATAAATTTACATATTGGGAAATTGAATTAGAAGAAAAGAAAGTACTTGTTATTTATGGTGGTATGTTAAAAAGCAATGCGTTACTGACAGCAATTCAAAAGGATCACTCCTCTTTAACGATGGATTCGTTCACATTAACAGATCAAGAAAAACAGTTACTGTCTAAAGAAAAAGCAGCACTTCAAATATTTAATCAAAATGGCGAAGAGGTTTTTGCCTATCCAGCTGGAAAGAAAAAAACATTTTCAGCAATACAAATCGCCCTTAATGAAAAAGAACCGTGGAATCATAAAGAAAATACGTCTAGCTTTTACGATGCAAATAGTGGCAACCTTCTCGTTGTAACTGCAAAAAATGAGCACTACTATCCAGGTGACGAAATTGAAGATGTATTTACTAAGAAGTTTCTCATCGGATGCGGATTAATCCTTCTTATCGTATTTGTTTATTTAGTCATTCTTTCTATTTGGTACGGTAATAAATTCGGGAAACCGTTATTACATGCGATGCGCTGGCTTAAAAATATCGCTGGTGGAAAGTATGAAGAACCTATTAGTAAAAAAGGAAAACCCGTCAGGTTCCGGCGATCTGGTAAAGAAAAATGGTCATTCCGTTTGTTTAGAGATGTAACAAGTTCACTAGAACACCTTTCTATTACACTCAAAAAAAATGATGCGATGAGGCAAGTCCTCCAGCAAACACGAGAAGAATGGATTACCGGTCTAACACACGACTTAAAAACACCGCTTAGCTCTATATATGGCTACGCATTATTACTCGAATCGAATCAATATAACTGGACTGATCGTGATATTCAGCAATTTGGTAGTGTTATGAAAGAGAAATCTCAATATATGACGACATTAATTGATGATTTAAGCTTAACGTATCAATTAAAAAATAACAGCCTTCCTGCCCAACACGTAAACGTTGAAATCAATCAGTTCGTTCAAAAAGTGTTATTGCAATTTATTAACAATCCAACACTCCAAAATCAAAATATTGAATTCGTACCGAGCTCAAATAAAATTCAATATTTCATTGAAGAAAAATGGTTCCAGCGTATTATCGAAAACTTACTAGTAAATGCTGTAAAACATAATAACGAAACAACTACTGTCATCGTAAAATTATCACAAAACGCTAATTCCTTTACACTCTCCATTTCAGATGACGGAAAAGGAATGGATGAAAAAACGAAAGAACTTCTATTTGAACGATATTACCGCGGAACAAACACAGAAGAAAGCAACATCGGAACTGGACTTGGCCTAGCCATTACAAAACAGCTCGTTCATGCTCATAACGGAACAATTTCCGTTGATAGTGCACTCGGAAAAGGAACGACGATTATTCTTGTATTTCCGTTTCGTTCGTAGGAAAGACGCTATGTGGCGTCTTTTTTCTTTTCTGGGGTGATTTTACAGTAATTGAAATTATGTGGATCGTTTTTTTGAGGTGTTTTATCGGTATATGAAATTATATCGGCGCAACTCGAATTATATCAGCGATTTTCTAGATATATCGACTTACCGACAAAAACCGACAATACTAACATGCTTCCCTACTATACAAAGTAAAAATAAAACTATTAACAAATACATTTCTAAACTGTTATACTATAAATAGAAGTATAAACTAACTAAGTTTTGCATAAAATGAAGTAGACGAGGTGCTTCCAACACCCCGTCACTGCAACTAATTACCGCAAGGTGGAAGGTTGCAACTAAAGCTTATTTGCGCTTAGAAGACTTCCCACGCTTCGCAGGCAGACGGGTGGTCTTCTTTTTGCGCTTTTTTGCCGTTAATTTCTTAAATCCAAAAACTATACCTTCTCTAGCTATAGTTTTTGTAATTTCCTACAAAATTTGCAAAAGAAATTCCATACGATTACACCTCCTTTCTTCACAAAATGAAGAAAGGGCATAACCTTCCACCCGCAATATTTAATTGCTATTTTATTTTACCATTTTCATATGTATTACAGATAAAACAATACAAATTTAACAATCCACTTATAAAAAAAGCGAACCATCTCCCAATGATTCGCTCTTACCCTATTATTTTTTCTTCACCGGTATCCAAAGCTCTACTTGTGCAAACTCACTCTTATCTTCGTGGCAACGCTCATCGTACAGTTCAAACTCCGTAACACCGCAATGTTCATATCCTGAATGCGGGAACCATTCTGAGAATACTGCATTCCAAGTTTGGTGAATAGACGATACCATTTCTTCATGAGGAACTTTCGGCGTTGTAAATACTGCATATGTTGCTGCCGGGAAAGTACGCTTCGCAATTTCATTTGGTACATTTTCAAAGTCTGTAACTTCCATTCCGATAATGTAAGTGAAGTCCCCTGTTTCTAAATTAAAATCAGTACATAATCCAAGCTCTACCCATTGGCTCGTATCTTTACGATTCGGAATTGTTGTCCCAAGATCTTTTTGTAAATATTCTTGCCAAAATGCTGGAATGTCTTGATGGTTTTTCCCTTCTTTACTTGTCGTCTTCAGTTCATAACCCGCCACTAAAAATTCTGGTTTATTTACAATACGATATTCCATTTGTATGCCCCCTAAATACGGATTTAATTTTCTTTGCTTTACATTCACTCTGTAATACATCGGTGTTTCGATTTCTTGTTTTCGATATTCACTCGGTGTCATTTGAAATAATTTTTTAAAGGCTCTCGTGAACGTTTCGTGAGATTGAAAGCCATGTTCAAACGCGATATCAATAACTTTTTCAGCCGTATGAGAAAGTTGATAAGCTGCCCGGGCTAACCTCCTCTTTCGAACATACTCCATTACCGTATCACCTACTAACGCCTGAAATACACGATGAAAATGAGACTCAGAAAAACCTGCAACCCGCGCTAAATTACGCAGCGTTTGTTTTTCCATTACATCTTCCTCAATATAATCAATTGACCTTTGAATTTGTGTTTCATAGCTTTCCATCCCTGTTCACCCGCCTTATATGTATTATGATAAAAGAGAACACAATCCAATTCTTGACGTTTTTTACTATAATTCCATAAAAAATTGTAACTTTTTTATATGTATTTCGTTGTTATGTATGAAGGGAGGGAAATGTAGTGAAACGTAAACAATCATTAGAAGAAATTTACTCAGAGCATATGCAAGATTTATTTCGCTATCTTCTCTCCCTAACCGGAGATTCCCACTATGCGGAAGATCTCATGCAAGAAACATTTTACCGAATGCTCGTCCATATTGACTATTATAAAGGAGAAGAAATTAGGCCGTGGTTATTTACAATTGCCTACAATGCCTTTATCGATTGGTATCGAAAAGAAAAAAAGTATAAAACAACTACAGTGGAAGAATTCCATTTACCAAACGTGCCAAGTACAGAACATGAATATTTCGTAAAACATGAGATTGCTAGTTGGTTAGACAGTTTATACGCTCTTCCGCTCGAAAGACGAAATGTCCTACTACTACGAGATTACTATGGATTCTCCTATAAGGAAATAGCAGAAATGACTGGTCTCTCATTAGCGAAAGTGAAAATTGAATTACACAGGGGACGGAAAGACACGAAAAGCATAAAGGAGTGATACGGATGGGTTGTACAGAATTTAAAAAACTATGGAAGAAGTATGAAAATGGAACGCTCACGCATGATGAACAAGAACTGTTAGAAAGTCATATTGAGTCATGTGAAGAGTGTGAAGCTTACTTAGATGAGCTGTTAACAAAAACAGAACCAATTAAGAAAAAGTTACCTCCAAAAAATCTTAAAATTCCTTTTTGGAGAATTAAGTGGAAACATCGTTTACAAACGTTTGGTTTTATATTATCAATTTGCATCGTTATCTATATAATCGGCGGGGTATTATCAGCCTTTTATTTTCAAGCTAATAATGATAAAAGGCTAGAAGAAATTAGAGAGGTTCCTTCGCTTGCACTTGAAGCAACGATCCCAAATAGCCGTGTTATGGGAGGCGGAACAAGTGTAGAAGCTTTTTTCCGTACGAATAGCCAATTTGATTTAGTACGAACCGTCGGTAAAAAAGAAATGCCCCTCGGTACAATAGAAACAAAAAGCTTCTTATCATCTGTAGATGTTACGAAGCGAACTTGGATGAATCCGTTCTATCAACCAAAACTCTTCTTTGTTCATCCAAAAACAGAGCAGGGTGATTATTTAAAGGATTCATCAAAAAAAGTATGGGATACACTTGCAAAAGTACATGATGGAACCGTTGCAGAAGTAGCAATTTCTTTTGATAAAGCTTACACTTTAAAAGAATTAGAACCGCTTTTATATAGCACATTCGAGGCACAAGAACTCCCTCCAGCTCCTGTATGGTACGCTTTAGATACAGGACAAGAAAGAAAAAATGTAGATGACTATATCCTACATGGCGGAGAAGCTATAGGGTTTCCAGAACATGTAAGATTCCTCGATAATGAAACTGACGGGCAGAAAACGCAAGAAGACAAAGTAACCGAAATGATGCGCATCCTTTCTATCCATAAAAAAACGGTAAGCAAAATATCAGCGCTTTCTGAGAAAGAACTAAACTTAGATAAACGTTATCAATATGTAAAGGACAACGGTGTAAAAGTATACGGAATTGTTATTACTGGCCCATCGAAAGAGTTATTAAAATTACAAAACTCCCCGCACGTACGTTATGCGACTCTTGGAGATATTGAGATTTGGAATTGGTTTGATCATTAATAAAAAAGAAGTAGCGCTCTAAAAACGATGCGCTACTTCTTTTTTAATTCGAAATCACTTTCACATACATCCCTCTCACCGCTTTTTCATAAGCAATATCACTCATCTGTCTTATGTTTTCTGACACAACAGATGCTGGAATAACTTCACCTTCACGAAGTAACGGAGGATCAATAAGACGGACTTTATTTTTCTGATACAAATCGTAATCGTCTCTATCTTCTTTTACTTTTACATTGGGATGAACTTTTCTTAATAAAGCATGGACTTCTGAATCATTACATTGCTGCAATTTCGAAATAAGCTCAGCATCTTCAAGAAGGAAATCATCTGCATGAATAACCTTTTTATGAAGAGCTAACTTTAACGTTTTCACTAACATATCATTTCCGTAAATATTCATTGGTTTCATAAAGAAATCGATTACTTCTTTGTAATACGTTTCTGTAAACCACTCTGCCATTTCGATACTTTGAAGGACCATTTTCCCCTCTACTGCGATAATATCCTCTAAAAATCTATGAACCTCTTCTAAAGAAATATATCCGTATGTATACATATCTCGTAACGTATAATCCACTCGATCTGCACATAATTCGGGCGCTGACCTTTCCAGTAATGTCCACTTCGAATCATCTAATAAAATATCTTCATAGTTATAACCATGCTTCGCAAGGATCGCTGGAATTTCTGAGTTTTTCACAACAGAACTAAATATCTCTTCATGATAACTTTCATCTTCATTATCAAAAACGTAATCAATCACGTGGGAAAAGGCAGTATGCGATACGTCATGCAGTAAACTAGCGATCTGTTCTTCTACTGAACCACCTAGTTTTTTAACTAATAACATAACACCAACTGAATGATCAAAGCGCGTTACATTCCATTTCTCGTTCACTAAGTAACTTGCGCCATTTTGATGAATTCCCTTTAGTCTTTGCATAGACTTACTTGAAATTAATTCTTCTACTACTTGATCCACTTCAAATTCTCCGTATAGTACATCTGATATGATCACTTACAATCCCCCTTTATTTTAATCGAGTCTTATAATCGTATCTCTTTTATGAAATTAGCACCAACATAAATATTTATTGTTATTTGTTTTTATTGAAAAAAATAGAGAGCAATCAGCTCTCTATTTCATAACCCCTATTCAAACGTAACTTCTACCTGCACAATCTCCGACCTACTACCAAGTCTAAGCGGGGGTCCCCAAAATCCAAATCCAGAAGAAACAATTGCGTGGAACGCGCCTTTTTGTGCGTATCCCCAGTCTAGCTCGTACATTCTTCTCGTTACAATATGATTGGGCGCCATTTGTCCGCGGTGCGTATGACCGGATAATAATAAATCTACACCTGCCGCTGCTGCTTGTTTCAACTCAAATGGCTGGTGATCCATTGCGATAACAGGCATCGATTTATCTACCGTACTCATTAATTGTTTAAAGCTTTGACGATCTCGCTCTGTTTTATCTCTTCTTCCAACGAGATAAAAGTCATCTTCAATTGTAATTACTTCATCTAAAAGAATACGAATATCAATCTTATCCATCTCTTGTAAAAACTCTGGAACTGCTCTGCCGTAGTATTCATGGTTTCCTAAAACGCCATATACGCCTAATGGAGCTTTCATTTGTTTCATGATCGATCCCATATTCTTTTGAATGAACACACCTGGATGATCATCGATAATATCACCTGGCAGTAAAATAATATCAGGTTCCATCTCATTTACATGACGAACAAGTCTTTTTAAATGTGAAACGCCAGACAGTTTACCGAAATGCATATCAGAAGCCATCGCAATGCGTAAACTTTTACGCCCCTCTACCTTTTTCGGTATGTGCACCTCGTACTTTCTTACTACCGGACTATACGCATTAAATACTCCGTACGCAAAGATAAAGATAAATGCAGCTATCACAGCCGCTCCTGTCCAAATAATTGCCTCTTCTTTCTCTACTGAAAACTGTAAAAGAAAGACCATAATATTAGCTAATGGCAACAACATAAGTGCATATTGTATGACCGCAAACCAAATCGAACCTATCGTTCGCAGAAATGGCAGAAACTTAAACACTTGCACGAGAATGTACGCATATGAAATAAATGCGACTATGAAAGCATAATATCCCCAAGATTCCCAGCCAAATACCGCATGAAGCCAAACCCATCCGTTCCAGCCGATGTAAAACATAAGTAGTGTGTATATAATTAATATCGTAAATATATTGAGATAACGAAGATTCTTCACAGCCAGCCTCCTTATTGATTTCTTTTATTATAACTTGTTATGCACTTATAACGTAAATATTAAGCACTTCGCTCATCATAGTAAAAACCTATAGTTGTTAGACTTGTATCTAACAACTATAGGCACCATTTATATCAACATTGTTTTTACAAATGCTCTTTATAAAAACTTGTTAATTTTTCAACTGCAATTCTTACTGGTTCTGGTTGGTCGTATAAATCGTAATGACTCGCACCTTCCACAACAAGTAAATCTTTTTTCTCTGAAGCTGCTTTCTCATACAGCTCATGACCATCTTTATAAGAACCGAATGCGCCTTGCTTGCTACCGACAATAATTTGCAGCGGCTGCGTTAATAACGTATCTGCTAAATGGAACGCATCAAAACCAATTACCGATCCCATGCTCGTAAAGTTTAGCTTATTTGGAGAGTTAACACTTTGCCCTCGTGGCGTTGTGTAATACTCAACTGCTTCTACAATATCTATATCGGTCATACCCGCTGCTACTAACTCTTCCTGATTTTTAGGAATCCAATTTGTAATCAGTTCCTCTGCTCCGCGTGCTTCAGCAGTACGTTGTTTACCAATCGCCTCTAACACCCCAATTGGATCAGCTTCACGATTTAATCGGCCAATATTTGCACCAACAACTGTGCCAACTGCTTTAATGCGGCGCTCTGTCATTGCGGCATTTACCGCATAACCACCGCCCGCACAAACGCCTAACACACCGATACGTTCTTCATCTATATAAGAAAGAGTAGTCAAATAATCTACCGCTGAGCGAATATCTTCAACGCGCGCAGCTGGTTCTTCCATATATCTCGGTGCACCTTCACTTTCACCTTGATACGATGCATCAAACGCAAGCGTTACATAGCCTTGTTCTGCTAACTTCTCTGCATATAATCCTGCCGTTTGATCTTTACAGCTACTACCTGGATGCACACAAACAATCGCTGCATTTTGTTTCTTTCCCTCAGCACCTACAGGAATATTTAAAATACCTGCAACTTGTAATCCTCTTGCATAAAAACGGACATTTCTTTTCGTAACTGCCATATATAAAACCACCCTTATCTTATTATTAATTTTACACTTGTGAGAGTTATTACTCACATGTATATTTATAATAAAATGAGTATAACCTTGTTTCAATGACCACATTTACGCATTTGGGTGATAATACACACATAAAGAAATATGTGTATCAACAACGGAGGAACACGATATGGAGAAAATCGATAGAAGAATTATAAAATCACAAAACGCCATTCAATCGGCATTTATAGAAATGTTAATTACAGATGGATTTGATGAAATTACAGTTAAAAACATTACCGAAAAAGCAAATATCGGAAGAAAAACGTTTTACTTACACTATCTAGATAAGTACAATTTATTAGATAAAATTGTGGACGATCATTTAGACCAATTAAAAGAAATATGCTACGAGAAGCAAAACAAAGAATTTATAGCAGGAACAATCATATGGTTTGAATACTTCAAAGAACACAAACCATTTTTTGCGGCACTATTTAGAAGTAACAGCACCTTATCATTTCAAAAAAAATTACTAACTTTCATCATGGGTGAAATAGAGAAAAAATTAAATACAGACACATCAGTAAATAAAAACATCGATAAACATATCGTCTTAAAATTTTTAGGAACAGCTGTAATGGGCATTTTAGAGTCTTACGTGTTGGATGAAATTGATAGTGATGTTGCGTTTGTTGCGACGCAAGTTGGAGAATTGATTAGGAGGAATATATAAAATGAAACTTTAATCAGTGGGGATTTATTCATCCCCCACCTAACTTCTTTGCTTTCGCTGCATTTTGAGGTGGGGGTCTTACTGCCCAGCAAATAGCGGGATAAAATAAAATCACATCAATTTCCTTAATAAGGATTGATAAAATGCTATTATCGTTATCCTTCAAAACTCATCTATGCAATTATGCATAACCATCCATTCCGTTTTATTTTCATGTTACGATATAAATGTAATACGACATATATCGACAAAGATAAAAGGAAGTGATTGTATGAAACGTTCTAAAACATACTTAAAATATTTAGCATTATCCGCTGTTTTTGCTAGTAGCGCTGTAACTCTTTCAACACCTGCTGCTTATGCTCAAACAACATCGCAAGTTGTAACAGATATCGGGCAAAATGCAAAAACACATACGAGCTATAATACATTTAATAATGACCAAGCTGATAATATGACAATGTCTTTAAAGGTAACTTTTATCGATGACCCAAGCGCTGATAAACAGATTGCCGTTATTAATACAACTGGTAGTTTTCTAAAAGCAAATCCTACTATAAGTGATGCACCTATTGATAACTACCCAATCTCTGGCGCTAGTGCAACATTACGTTATCCTTCACAATATGATGTTGCATTTAACCTTCAAGATAACAGCGCTCGTTTCTTTAACGTAGCACCTACAAATGCTGTAGAAGAAACGACTGTAACATCTAGCGTATCTTATCAACTTGGTGGCTCTGTTAAAGCTTCTGTAACGCCTAATGGCCCTAGCGGTGAAGCTGGTGCAACTGGTCAAGTCACTTGGTCTGACTCTGTAAGCTATAAACAAACTAGTTATAAAACGAATTTAATTGACCAAACAAACAAAAACGTAAAGTGGAACGTATTCTTTAACGGATATAACAATCAAAACTGGGGTATTTATACACGTGACTCCTATCATTCTTTATATGGAAACCAACTTTTCATGTACTCTCGCACATACCTATATGAATCTGATGCAAAAGGTAATTTAATACCGATGGATCAACTTCCAGCGCTAACAAATAGCGGTTTCTCTCCTGGTATGATCGCTGTTGTTATCTCTGAAAAAAATACAGATCAATCTAACTTACAAGTCGCTTATACAAAACACGCCGACGATTACCAACTTCGTCCAGGCTACACATTCGGAACTGCAAACTGGGTTGGAAACAACGTAAAAGACGTTGATCAAAAAACATTTAATAAATTGTTCACACTAGATTGGAAGAATAAGAAATTAGTAGAGAAAAAATAAAGTGAAACTTTAATGAGTGGGGGGGCTTCATCCCCCACTCATTATTTTATTAGTTAAATCAATCGGGTATTAACTGGTATTTTAAAATTTCACATGTTATATTGTGATGCACATTTTGGAATTAATGCAGCAAAGTATATAAAGATTATAAAAAATGCACTCAATAATTTAGGTGCATTTTTCATTTCATGTTTTATCGTTTTTTATTTTAATTCATAATATTCTTCAATATCATCATCAAACTCATCCCATGCTAAAGACATAATTGGATATGCATCCTTTGACGGTACCTCTATATTTTTATATACAAGGCGAATACGTTCTTTTGGATAACTCTTTTTCTTTAATGGAAACACTTCTATGTACTGAAATCCTTTTTGAAAATATTGATTTAATCCTTCTTTCATTCCCATCGTGAGAATTTCATCTTTATCAGGAATATTTCGTCCAATCCAGTCACATAACATCAATACTGGATATGCATTTCCAGCATACTCATTCACACCCACGACTTTTAGTATAATATGCTGCTCACTTAATAACCGATACGTAATTACATCTCCAATTTCCAGCTCAGTTTTTAGAATTACTCTTCTTTTTACCTTTTTCGGTTTTGGGAAAGGTGAAACTAAATTCTTTTTTAATTTCTCCAAAACAAGCTCTCTTTTCTTCTTTAATTCCGGTTCTCTCCACCATCGTTTTAAATCTGATTTACTTTCAATAATACAAATGGCTTTTTCCTTAACTTGAGGATTCAATCTTCCTAGTTCCCATTGAATTGCAGCCAACGCTAGCCAAAAAATATTTTCCTCATGTTTTCGTAAAGATGAAATATATGTATTCACCATCATCTCAGTAGCTTCTTCTGAGCTATAGCCTTCACTAATCAAATCTTGGAAATCAAACTTTATATCTTCAGATAGATTATCTTCAAAAATACCTACTCCTGATACATACATTCGGCACCTCTACTCACTAGATTTATAGTAAATCAAATTCACCTTCACTAGGATAAATCTGTACATAATCTCCCTCATCGTTTACATAGGCAATCTTCACACCATCTAACAACTGCTGATTTTCTAATTCATTTAGAATTGTTTTCAACGCTTTATCAACGTCAATTACAAAGTTAAATATGTTAATCGTCCCGCTACCAATATCTCCACCAGTAGCTAGCTCATACATATCCATATTATTACTCCTTTCAAATACAAGTAAAATCCGCTATCTCTTCAACACAAAAACATTCTTTTTTATAAAACGCTATATTTCTCTTCCAACCAATCTTCTATAACATATTGTCCTGCTATCCCTGAAGGATTTTTAATTTTCTTACCTTCTTCTTCACTAACCATTTCAAAATCGATTAAAGGACCATCTGCTCTCCCTCGGCTTACAAAATAAGTCCCCTGATCCTTATTCTCAAACACAAAATCTGGAAGATTATACTCCCCCGGATCAAACAATTCCATTGGTAATCCACCAATAATTTTCCAATCACCATCTAACCAACCAGACCAGGCAGTATACGCCGTAAATAATACTTCTTTTTGATTCTTGTAATAGTTTTTAAACTCGCTTATTCGTATTTTTTCATCTGTAAATAAAGAAAAATATTCTATATATGTTTCCCCATCATATGGCCGCGTAACATTTTGGCCTTTCACTAACATTCCGTACCCATACTTATTAATATTTTTAAGATTTATCGCAAAAACTATCCCTGGCTTAAATGATTTTTTGCGACGTTTTTTTAATTTAAACTTACAATCTACTACTTCTTGTTCCTCTAAAGAAAAACTATCACTCTGCATTTCTAATGCATTTTTTAACATTATCTCTAACTCATTTAGATTTGGTAATCTGTGAGGCCCTTCATTATATATCTTTTCAATCTTTTGAAAAGCATCCATTAAAATATCAATGCTTTCATCACTTATAATCAATTTATCCCCTTTTATTTCCTCTTTATAAAAAGACATATTTTCTCTCCTTTACTCTCTTATACATATCCCTTGAAGACTCTCTTTTTCTTTCTATCACACTAAACCACGCACCACTTCTTCTAATAATAAATTCAACCATTCATCCAATTTGTTTTAAAACACTCTAATACACTCAGCTTTCTTTCCATAGTACTATCTCGACATTATACTCATTTTTTTAAATTGATAGGCTTCAACAATAGACTTAAGACTTATTAATTCTTTACATACAATATCTTTCATATATATCAAAAACCTCTCGTTTATTCTAAACATAAAAAATAAGCATCAAACTTCCTTAATATTAATAAGTTTGATGCTTACTCACAATTATTATTTAAAATATTTTTATCAAACCGTAGATAAACGATGTGGATCACAGAAAGTTTCTGTATCAATCTCTTTTTCCAGCCAAAGGTCAAAGAGCGCACTAATATCTCCATCTCCTTGTTCCATCATATACTCTTTTTCTGCTTGATGAATAGGTAATAACCAAAATAAATCAAGCTCCTTTTCTTCAAAAAACTCCATTAGCTCTGGAGACTCTCCTGCCTCAATAACTGCCGGGCTTACTAAAAGCACATTCATTGAAAAATCAGATTCAGCATCCGCATTAGAAATTGTATCCCCATAATCAAACGAGGTCTCATCTATAAATGGATAATGTGCTAATCCAGCAAGCAAATCAATCATTTCCTCATTTTGATTTGCATTTAACCAAATTAATTCTCCTTTAGCACCATTGGTCATATATTCAGCTGACATCCCTAATGTCACATATGTCCATACTGGCCTATCTTCATTTTTCGGGAATTCTAAAACGTATAGCATTCCTTTTTTTAGAGCGGTATTATCTAATTCTACTCTTTTAGCTCCTCTTTCACCCCAGGTATATTCAAGAATCTGACTAGGCTCTCCAAAATGTTCATAGTATTTTTTCTGAATGTCACTTAATTTATTTTTCCGAAAAAAATTCATTTATGCTCTACAACCCTCCTTCTACTATACAACCTTGTTATTAAAGATAGATTTCTTCTTTCCAACTACTGGATTTAGATTGAACTACTATTAGATTTTCACTTTCCCATTTTAATGTACCCAAAAATCTTGCATACACCATTTCATTCCCTACCTCTTCCACCAATAATTGATCTCGAATCTTTAATCCCTTTTCATCATACACTTCACATCGTAGCTGGAAACCTTTAACACGATGAATTCCTTTTAATATGGCTATCTTCTTACGGCTTGGGCTTTTCTTAGGTGTCTTCCCAACTAAAAATATCCCTTCATAGTTTTGCTTCACAATCTCTTCTAAAGTCTCCTCTATATACCCTTTAACAATAGATGATGAAAGAGTAGAGTTTTCTTCAAGTCCAGGGACAACATATTGGCGTACTAATTTGCAAAACTCTTTGTATTTCTCTTCAACTGATTCCAGTGTTAAGAAATTCATAAAATCATAAGGAACCAGTATACTAATTTCACCCGATGCCCTATTCACTTTATATGAAACATCAGTGTGCTCCTTAGCTAAACAATAAACAGTAACTTTCTCAATTTCTTTTAATCCCATCTCAAACTCGCTAACTTTCTTTGCGAAAATCAACTCAAAAATCCTAATTTCATGTACAAGCAAATAATGTTTTTTAGGACGTTTTTTTTTCCAATCGTAAAACTTTACTTCAAGCAATATAATTCACTCCTTTAAATTTATCACCATGGCATCAGGGACCTATGATACCTTTTATTAATTTATTAAACTGTACTCCTTTTTCATTCTACCTTATCTATATTTTTAATATCCTCTACTCACAATGCACGCGGTGACATAACAGCCATAAATACATCACTTCTCTCACCTGGTGCCATATACATTCCTTCTGCATCTAAATATTCAATAGAAAAGGCTGCTAGCTCATACGCCATTTCTTGATCGCATTCAAAAAGTGGATTTATAAAAACCTCACTTCCTGTAATCTTTTGTAAATCTTTCAAACAGTTAGACTTACTTCTTGCATAATCAGCCACATTCTCATTAGCCCAAGACCACATCCAACTGTTACGCTTTCCAGACCAAGACCCTATAAAAACAACACTAAATTCAAGTAGCACTTGACCATTTTTTTTAAACTGTAATATACATCGATCTTGATCATACCAATACTCATCAAAGTTATAGATATTATAATCTGAAATGAATTTTTGCTGTTTATTTTCTAATTTGTCATAACACATAACAAGATAATTCTCGAATTGTTCATCCGTCATTGCCAATTATCACACGCTCCCTTCCTTCAAGATTTCCGCTACAAACAATATATCTTACTCTCTCAAAACCTATATAAAGTGAAACTTTAATCAGCCCTTACCAATTGGGCTTTTACAGGCAGCCCGCCCCCCACATATCATATACGTTTCTACCACTAAGCTATCTTAATATATACAAAGAAACAAGAGCTTATATAAGCTCTTGTTTCCATAAATAGTTTCTTTACTCAGTCCAATTTATTTTATCACGATAAATAAATTCAATATTACACAAATGCACCCCAACCATCTGTATATCCACCAAACTCTTCACCCAGTTTATTCAATTCCTTTTGCATCTCTACGATATCCTCATAAATTAAGAACATTTCTTTAGAACAAGTACATGTCCAATCTTCAAATTCTTCATTATAATCTAACTCACAATTTAAGCCCAGTGCTTGTACTCTGCCAATTATTTTTTCTCCATTACCTTGATCAGGAATTGCAATAAAGAAATCTACTATGTGTTTTTTATTAAAATCTACACCTTGTTTATATAACATATTTAATACTTGTCCATCTTCATCTTTTGGGAATTTCATTATTTCTCCCCTTTTCTATAGCATATAATAAACCTTCATTTGGAACAAAAAATATTCCATTACTTAAAGTCCTCTTTACCCGTTATTTTTAAGTTTTTTCCATTCTGTATACCTAATATCGATCACTTCTTTTAATTTAAAGTAATTTTCCCAAGTATCTTGCACTTGATATAATGTATCACACTCTAAAAATACATCATCATAATCATCTAAATATAAACCTTTTTCAAAATCAAAATAATCTATTGCAAATTGATTCCCTTCATCATTTAACATGTCATCGCTTAAAACCCCATCCCAGAACATATAAACTTGAGTCCCAGTCATTTTTCTAAGCTTAAATTTATTAATTTCCTCTTCGGTCTCTTCTAAAAATTCATCACTAAATAAATTATTATCAATAATCCAACCTAAGAACATTCCAGTATGTACAAATGCTTGCTCCATCGGTAATTCTTGTGGGAAATCTCCTTCATAATGATATTTAGCTTTATCGTAAATTATTGTTTGGAACAAGATTCTCACTCCTATTTCACATAATATAATTGAGCTCAAATAAATAATTCTTTGATACACTTTTTAAAAAGGTAAGTTGACTAGACTCTGTGGGGTTTTTGCTTCCAAAGGCTAAGTCTATCGCTACTGCTCAAGGTTACAGTGCACCATCATCACTCGCAGGCACTATCTCAAACCGGCTAAAATTCGATATGGGCTTTCCAGTATTATAAAACCTGTAAATAAAAACCCCTATAAGTTACATTCGAAGTTTGTATCTAATCATAAAAACGTCAAATGTTTCCTTCTAGGGGCTACCAATATTTATGATTAATAGAAAATCTAGAGTTTAATGTTTTTCCAACCAGAAAAACCAGATATAAACAATTAACCCCACTATAATCACGAAAATGAATAACTAACCTTGTTTATCCTAGATTCATATTAGAAAGAAAGTTTTCAAATAACTCCAATTCAAATTTATCCCTCGTCTTTAAATACTCTCTCTTTTTCTCAATGATTTGTTCTAATATCTCTTCTTTATTTAATAACAAGGCTAATCCAATAGCATTTTGTGCTCGCGTCCCATCAAATATTGTCCCTATTAATCCAGCCTCATCATCATCTCTTACACATAAATCAAATACATTTTCCATATCTACATACTTATCAATATATGGAATGAAGTATTCCTTAACTTCTTTTAAAATATCCATAGTAACAGGTAAAATATCTTCTTCCTTTTCAACACGCCACCTTTTTTGCTCTCTATAGACTAAATTCCCTAAATCAACTCCAATTGTATAGGTCTCCTTTTTCTCTCTAATTGTTAAACCGTCAGCCCATTGATTTTTCATATTTTCTAATTCATCAAAACGAATTCCCACATCCACCGTCACATCAAAATCTTCTAGGTGATTGATAAAGGCTAAATGTATACCGATTTTTCCTTTATCAAATTTTTTCACCAGGTCTTGTTGTGTAATCCTAGTCTTATAACCGTCTTCTTTTAACTCTTCACCTAGATCTTGCAGTAGCTTTAATTTTAATTCTTTTTTGTTCATATGATTCCTTCCGTTCTCTATTTTGATTTATCCCACGAGGATTAGATACATGTCCTATCCTATATATAAAGAAAAAAGAGCCTATATTCGCTCTTCCTTCATACAAACATTTAATAAATGCATCTTTCTAACCACTAACTTTTCTGATGATATATTAATAGCCTCTAAAAGCAAACTGAATATACATGTATGTACCAACACCATAAACAACAAAAGCAACTATAGTAATTAGCCAATTTTCACGATTTTTTTGTACATACTTCGAGCATGCCCAAAAAAGAAGTAAAATAATTAATTGAATTGCAGTCACTTTTGAGACAGCAATTATAGTAGTTTCTGTAACAAATACTACCCATGTCCCGAACAACATCCGAATACAAAAAATAATCGCCCCAATACGTGTTTCAGTATATTGTTTATTTATATTTATAAAAAATATATCTTGCAACATAACAGTTAATGTTAATACAACTACTAAAGCCAAGATAGAAATGAATTCTAAAAATTCTATAAGCACTTTTAGTCTCCCTTTTGACATCATTTTATTATAATTTTCATTAAAGATTCTTACTATCATGTAACTAGGTCTACAAATACCCTCTCATTATCTATACAGTTTTCGCATACATAATATGAAAATAACAGCTAAGACCATAAACAATAAGTGCAATCATTGTAATATACCACTTTCCTCTGTACTTCTTTACACACTGCATAAGCCCCCAAAGGAAAAGTAATATAATTGATTGAATCACTAAAATATTTAGCGTCCCTAACAGAGTAGCTGTCATAGGGTAAATGATCCATATACTCACCAATGAACGTATAGCCATGACCGTAGCAAAGATTCTCCTATAATGAGACAGTCTTATACTACCTATGCAGTACTCTTGTAAAAATACGATAGATGCTACTAGCATATTTAAAACCAAAATTAATAAATATCCAAAAAACTCTACCAACTCTAAATTCTCCTTCATAAATTTATTTGCGATTTCCTATCGCATCAAAAGTTAACAATTCACTCCGAAATTTTACAAGCTACTTTTTCAAAAATACTAGCTAATATTCCAATAATCATCAAAGAGATTATTATTCATACATTCATTTTATTACTCAAGGACGACCTATTTAAAAATCCAATTTTTTAACAGACTTGAAATAGTCTTGAAATTTATCATCGATGTCCTCATCTTTACTTAAAAAAAGCGTTACATACGAATCCCAACAAACAATTTCAAGTTTTGCTTGAGGGTGCTGAATATTTGGACTTGGTACCCAGAGCCCTTCGTTTCCATTTGCATAGGGCTCTACAAGCAAATTATGAATATCAATGTTTATAGACTTATCAAACGCAGATAGTACGCCCCAAATAAATTGAGGATTATATTTCTTTACGAGATTTGAAAGATTTTCACCTGCTATCCAAACTATTGGATACGACATTTTAGGATAATCTCGGATAAGTTTCTCTTCCTGATGTGCGACAATCTCCATGTCTGTTATAAGCCAATTAAACTCTTTTTCCCTACCTTCAAATGAGTCAAAAACGGAAGCCAAAACTGTATGTTTAGATCCATGTAAAATGAAGTTCATCCAATCCCTCCAATTAGTAACAATCGATAAGTTAGCCTTCTTGAACTTATTATGTGTAGATAATTAAACAAATACCAATGAATACTGTTACTATACACAATATAATAGTTGTTGCAGTATCTAGCAAAATACTTACGGCTAGGAAAATTATTGATTTAAGGGCAAAAGAAGGTCCTTTTTCTTTCCATTGCCGATAGATTTGTATCATTGCATAAATTAATGGAATCATACCACCTATAATCAGAATAATCCCTATTATTTTCTCCATGTTTCCTCTCCTTTTAAAGATTCGAATCAATAAATATACTATATAATCATACGCCCTCAGAATATATCCTTATATTTTTGGAGTTATTCTACACATGCAAAACTCTCTAATCATAGCTACGCTCGTATTAAGCGCATTGTTAAAAATTATATAATCTTTCATTCTGTAATTAACGGAACTTTCCATCTGCTAAAAACGTTGCCATACAGCTTAACATTTTCTAAGGTATTAAATTTCCTAAGATATCAATTAGCTCTTCTAATGCTCTTCCCAAATCGTTTATATTGTCTCGTTCATCAAAACCTTTTTCCATTAATTCATCTACTATAATATCTCTCAATTTATTTATTTTTTCAGTTTCTATCATACTTAAGTCTTCATAAACATTTAACCATAGTAAATGTTTATTTTGTGATTCTAATGTCTGTTTCAATAAAATCTGCATCTCTTTATTTAATTTAAACAACCTTATCTTCTCCTTTCCCAGTTTTAACAGCATTTAAAATCACCTTAGATGATACTCCTACAGCTTTATTACTACCTCTTACTATAGCAGCCTTTATTGCTTGTTTACCTGCACTTTTCAGCACACTTTGCATCGCTTTTCGATTTCCAACTTTTACTTGGGACGCCTTTACCTTACATTTTGTTTTAGATTGTTTCCACCCTTTAGATGCTCCCGTTATAAACGATCCCAATTTACTAACAAAATTCCCTCCACCCATAAAATTAAAACTATAGCTCTCTGCCCAACCCTTTATTCCCGCTTTTACTCCCCTAGAGTTTGCATAAGCTGTTCTGTCATCATAAACCCACAATTGTGTCGTCCCCCAAGGACGATATGCACAATGCCCATCCGGATCCACCGATAAGAACACACCATGGTCTGGATTATAGTACCTCGCAATCAATTAATACATGCCAATTTCTTTATCATACATGTATCCCGCATATCCAAATGGATTGTCTGCTGCTATTCCTTTTGCGTCGCCCTTTAGGACATTTCCCCAAGCATCATATTCACAGTTTGCTACCACTTGTCCATTTTGATCTGTTATCGCTACTACATCGCCACGTGCACCGTATTGGTAGAATAATAAGACTAATTTATATCTTATATAAACAAAGACGAAGCCTTCCAAGAGACTCCGCCTTTTCAATGTACAATGAACTTCAACAATTACTAGCTATTATCTAAACATTGTTCTGTTTATGCTTTTTTCAAAACTTACCACCGAACTTATTCTATTACTTGTGTTTCCCAGCCATCATAACTAGTACATGTTCCACTATACAAAACCGCTAACTCAGCCATATGTTTTGTTTCTTCCCAAACATTTTCTTTTGTTGGTATACAATTTTTCCCCACTATAAATACATAGTAACGTAACCCATCTTCTGAAAGTTGTTCAGATGGTTCATAAATATCATAACCTTTTTCATGTAGCACATCTGCAATTTTCTCTGCAATCTCTATTGTATCTACTAAAAAGTAATGTTCTAGATAGTGCACTTTCGTTAAATTAGATCCTGCATCCTCCAAAGCTGCTAATGTTTCTATATCCTGATTTTCTCTTTCTTGTCTTTCATGAATTTTTTCTGTCATTTATAAATCTCCCTTAAATCGCTTTATAGTACGGATAAAAGTTGCTATCCTCAGTTATACTCAATTATAAAATTTCTATTAGCGGATATCTCTTCTACAAACTTTTGTTTCTTTTCTAACTTGTATTCCATGCAGAAATCTATTAAATGAGACGTAGACCAAGTCACATTTCGAACTGGATTTCTCCTAGTGTTTTCATTTATTTCTCCCATTATTTCCATATCAAAAATAACCTTAAGAGTATAATCGTCAAATACCATTCCATTAAGCATCAAAGCTGTTAAAATGTTAGCATTATCGATCTCCTCTTTAGTAGGTACCGTTTTCAAATGTAAATCGAATATAACACATAGAGGAAACACGTCTTCCATCAATTCAACAATTTGTCCGAAAAAATATGTTTCATTTGGTAAAGAGATAGAAAATACATCCCCAACTTTCCATTTTTGTTTTTTAGGTCGTTTCCAAGATTCAATGAATTGTTCATACTCTCTTTTATTCTCAAATGTAAATTCTTCGTCTATAAGCTTATTCACCAAAATCGCCACTTGTAACATTGTCTTTCCATTTGTTGAATATATCTCTACACAATCGCTCTCTGAATCAAAACGGACTTTACCTTTTATTCCCGCTTCTTTAACTTGATTTCGTATGAAAACCATTGCATCATAATTTGTCTCTAAATCTAAAAGCCCGGCTAAATCCTCAAAAAGGATATATTCTTTTGAACTAAAATCCGGTATAAACATACGAATTTTTCCGACCTGTAACGTGTAATTTAATTTATTAAATAATACTGATTGCATTTATTCACTCCTTCACTAATTAAACATAGTATTGTTTCCATTTTTTCTTAGCGATTTCATGACGTGCATTTTCCAGTTTCCCACCATATTTTTGCGGGCCGCCGAATTTATTAATCATTTTTTGTTCATATCTTCTTGCTTGTCGCCCTGGTTTCGTTCTAAGTAAAATCTGAAAATCATATTTGGCATTATTTTTCTTTGCATGTTCTTTTTGGCGCTTTTCATACCTTTGCATATTCTTCGCTCTACCAACATATTGTTTTCCTGTTGCTTTATTTGTCCTTAGATAAATAGCAGCTGTTTTTGCCACTTTACCTGCAACTTTAAGTTTACCACCACCAATTGCACCTTTGGCAGACGCTTTAGCAATTCCCTTTGCGCCTTTTCTTGATTTATATGCCCCATATCCATCATAAAGCGCAAAACCAGCATTAACAACTAACCAAGCAGCATGCCCATCTGGATCCGTCATCATCGCCGGATTATTATCCGCATAAGTATACCCATTCATCGTAACCGGATCACCTTCATCGCCCGGATCAGGATCCACCGATAAGAACACACCATGGTCTGGATTATAGTATCTCGCAATCAGATAATACATACCAATCTCTTTATCATACATGTATCCCGCATATCCAAATGGATTATCTGCTGCGATACCTTTTGTGTCGCTCTTTAATACGTTACCCCACGAATCATATTCATACGTTGCTACAACTTCTCTATTTTGATCTGTCATCGCAATGACATCACCACGAGGGTTGTAGTGGTAGTATAACGTTTGTCCTTGCGATTTCATAGCCATGCGTAAACCATTTACGGAATATACATATTGGCGGAGTACCTTTCCACTACCATCCGTCTCATATAATGGGTTGATACTATCTCCATCATAGAAGTAACGTGTTACTTTTCCATCTATATTCTTTTCAATACGACGATCATCATCATCATATTTGTATGTTGCGAATGCATTGCTCTCACCTTGTTTTGTGATCGCTACAAGTTGGTCATCTTCATTCCATGTATACTTGTACTTTCCATCAGATGTACGATTGCCATTCGCATCATATGTTAATGATTCATTTCCGAATTTGACAAGCTGATTTCCATCATTGAATGTTGCCGCTATAGATTTTGTTTCTTTTCCATTCTCTACAACTTTCACACTTGTACGGTTTCCAAATCCATCATATGTGTAAGATTTACTTGTTCCGTTTGGTAGTGCTTCATTTAATAATTGGTTAATCGGGTCATATACAAAGTTTGTCTATCATGATTCTTTTTGCATCACTTTTTAATAAGATTATCCCACACACCATATATGTTTTTACCACTAAGCTACCTTAATATATACAAAGAAAGAAGAGCTTATATAAGCTCTTCTTTCTAAAAATAGTTCTCAAAAAGACATGAATCTTTTTCTATCCCTTCAAAACATCTGGATAATCACTTGATTTCCCATTAAAAAGGTTCAATCCAATGAGCTCCTTCGTTCGCTGTTCTAACAGTAAAAATTCTTCTTCCTTCTTATCATTTAAAACTGTTAGTAGTCCTTCGTTTAGCGGAAAAGAATTAGACCATGGAAGAGATTGAAGCTTATCCTTCCCTATAAAATCAGCAAATGATTTCCCGAAATAATTATATTCAAATATTCCGGGTATTCTATTCTTTATTGTTCCTGTTATATGTTGTCTATCTACCATTTTTTCATCACTGATATATCCGTATATGGCATTAAATTCAACCAATGCTCCTTCAAAAAAACTTAGTATTTCTTTTTGGTATTTAGTAAAAATTTTCTTTGTGAACGATATAGTTAAATAATTGATACTCTTTCCCCTAGAATCTTTCCACCACGCTACATTAAACCAAAAGCCATTTCCTCTCCCAAGCATTCCACCGGCTGTACCCATCATCTCATCTAACTCAAAATCATAGCAACCTGGTTCTTCATGCATCCACATCTTCAAAGCCTGTTCAATTGTAAATACTTTATTAATTGGTTCATATTGTGCCATTTTTGTAAATTTCAATCCCATTTTTTCGATTGCTTCAAAGAAAAATTTTGCATATTCATGCGAAGAAATATCTTCCTTCGTATAAATATCTAATTGTATAGACATAAAAACCTCCATTTTTTAAATTTATAAATATTATCTATAAGTATAATATTTATTTTTTCCATAGCGTACTTTTATTTTCCCACCAGATTTGTTAATCGCATTTATTAACGGCTTGGAAACTTTAGAATGTTTAGAAACTATCAAATCAATCCGCTTACCTGACTTCGCATATTGTTTAAACTGCTTGGAATATGATATCTTTCGGACATCTTTAATTTCTGTAATTCTCCCTTTAGATAAACTATCAGGAATCCGGCCCATTACCTTTTTAGTATTTTTCGCTAATCCAAGCTCTTTTAATACTTTCTTTTCAAAACCTCGACCTCTAGCATATCTATATACATAGTGTCCACCTTTTTTACCTAATTTTTTAGCTGCATAGCGAGCTACATGAGGGGCAGCCATTCTCGCTCCAGCTACTACAAGTGGAGCAACAGGTATATTACCATCTGGATCGATTAACATTACTGGATTATTATCTACATACGTATATCCATTTTGTGTCACAGGATCATCTTCATCACCTGGATCAGGATCCACCGATAAGAACACACCATGATCTGGATTATAATAACGCGCAATCAATTAATACATGCCAATTTCTTTATCATACATGTATCCCGCATATCCAAACGGATTATCTGCTGCGATACCTTTTACTTCGCTCTTTAATACGTTACCCCACGAATCATATTCGTACGTTGCTACAACTTCTTTGTTTTGATTCGTCATCGTAACTACATCACCACGAAGGTTGTAATGATAGTATAGCGTTTCTTCTTATGATTTTATAATCAATAAAAATTAATGTATACACAAAGAGAGAAGAGGCTAATTTAGCTCTTCTCTCTTTCAATTACTTCTCTGTTTATTTTTCCTCTTTCACTTCTTCTACATCATATATTTACAATTCAAATAACGAATTTACTATCCATTGTTCATAAATTTTCTTCAATATAATTTTTAGCTACCTCATTGTTTGGGTCATCTTTTAATATATCCTTTGCCCAATTCATAGCTGATTTTTCTTCAAAAACATCATCTGGAACACTAGCAAAAAACAATAAAAACTCCCTATATTGCATATTATTAGGCTCCAATTCGATACACTTCTTTGCATGATAAAAAGCAGCTAGGTATGCCCCCTCTAAATGACATAGTGGATGACATAAAATATCTGATGCTAGTGAATGTAATCTGGCATCATTTCGACTCTCTAAATAACTAGTCAAGAAAGTGTATATAATAATATTGGGTTCATTAAAAGACCATTCTATTAATAAATCCTCTAATTCCTCAATACTTATTTTATTTGCATATGCTATCGCATTTCCAATGTCTCCTCGATAAATTGCATCTTTTAACAAATCATTCATTATTTTACCCACCCATTTGATATATATATCTTCCCGTTCTTTTTAGCATACGTAACCGTTACTTGTTGTCCTTTCACCTTCATAGTTCTTTGATAACTTGATTTTTTATATGGAGTTTCCTTTCCTTTCCTTTCCTCATTACCTTCCCCATAACTTTAGAAACAGATTTAAAATCACCTGGTTTTTTTGTAACTTTATTCCAATTGTGCTTTGGAGCTAAAATATGCTGTACTTTATTAGTTTGCTTCCCTATATTTTTTAATTCTTTGTTCACAGCCCTAGAGTGTTTATAATTATTATAAGCTGCCTTTACCTTGTTGCCTACCCACTTCCCTGCCTGTTTACCATATTTAACACCAGCACGGATTGCATATTTCGCACCATACCTAGCTGCTATCATTCCACCTGCAATTGCAACCGGTACTAACCATGCCCACTTACCATCTGGATCCGTCATCATAACCGGATTATTATCCGCATAAGTATACCCATTCATTGTAACCGGATCGTCTTCATCACCCGGATCTGGATCCACCGATAAGAACACACCATGATCTGGATTATAATAACGCGCAATTAGATAATACATGCCAATCTCTTTATCATACATGTATCCCGCATATCCAAATGGATTGTCTGCTGCGATACCTTTTGCGTCGCTCTTTAATACGTTACCCCATGCATCATATTCATACGTTGCTACAACTTCTCTATTTTGATCTGTCATTGCGACGTCATCACCACGAGGGTTGTAGTGGTAGACGTTTGTCTTTCTGATTCCACTACCCAAAATCCATTTATACATAAAGAAAGAAGAGCAAATAATAGCTCTTCTTTCCACAAATATTTCTTTACCCAGTCTAATTTAGCATATTATCATAAACAAACTCATTATTAGACAAAAGTCCCCCAACCATCTGTATATCCACCAAACGCATCACTTAGGGTACTCAATTCCTTTTGCATCTCTACAATATCCTCATAAATTAAGAACATTTCTTTAGAACAAGTACATGTCCAATCTTCAAATTCTTCATTATAATCTAATTCACAATTTAAGCCCAGCTCTTGTAGTCTGCCAATTATTTTTTCTCCATTACCTTGATCAGGAATTACAATAAAAAAATCTACTATATGTTTTTTATTAAAATCTATCCCTTGCTTGTATAACATATTTAATACTTGTCCATCTTCATCTTTTGGGAATTTCATTTTTTTCCCCTTTCATTATACCTTGTTAAAAGATAACTTTTTATGTGAATAATGTTTCTTATCTGTAAAGCTCACATATTCTATTCCTTCACAAAAATTTAAATCTCCATCGACAACAGTACTACCTACAAAAGAAAAACAATTTAGTTCTTTCAAATTATTTATAATATCTATCAACTCTAAATATCGAATACCGCAAAAACTTCTATACCTTTATAAAGATTAACTTCCAATTGTAAAGATTGTAAGTTTCTAATTTTTTCATTTTCAAATCTAATACGTAGCTAAAATCAGATATCGATAAATCTTTAAGTTTTTTTGATCGACTTCTAGAAAAGGGCACAGAATATAGATTAAGAATGCTCTTTTTTTATTTCTAGGAACCAATTTTTATACACATCTTTTTCTTCTACTCCTACAATTCTTGAAACTTCTTTCCCTTCTCTAAAATGAATAATTGCAGGTACTCCTTCAAGATTAAATTCATCCCAAGCTTCTATATACTTCCCAGCGTTTAGCACATTCAAAGCGATGGCACCTTCTTTTGCTAACGGCACAACGGTAGGTGTTAGTCTTTTACAATATTGACAATCATCTTTATAAAAATAAACTACTCGTTCTTCTTCCCTCTTTAAATCCTCCTTTAATTGTTCAAAAGAAATTTGTTCATTATAATAGCCTCTGCTTTTTTCACCATCTTTTGACAGGTAATGCAATATACCTACACAGAGGACAAAAAAAGAACATATTACTATCAATTTTTTCATCAAGCACCTCCACTAATTTTAATAACTATAATCAATTAAAAGGAGAGAACATTAATCCTCTCCTTTTAATAACACAGCCACTTTATACATATTAACTTATTACATAATTTTCAATTTAATTATATTACTGCATCATTTTTTGAATCTCTTTAACTCTATCAATTTCTTGTTTCATATCTAATTGTTTCTCCTATTAAATGCTTTTTTCTTTTTAGCTATAGCAGAAAGTCTACCGCCTTGCTTTCTAGAACACTTCAAACATTGCGGGTACAATCTTTGTTTTACTCTTTTTTTCGCAAGAGAGTTGGCAGGTAAATGATCCGGAATCCAATTCCCACTTTTTGTACCTGGTCTTTTTACTCCACAACTATGACAACCATTTTTATTACCTAACTCATTAATTACCTTTCGAGTATTAGCTGAAAAATTACGTGACTTCCCTTTAAATGCTGGAATCGAACCTTTTGCGTATTTACCAGGTCGAATCAGATAGTTCGCACCTTTCAGTGCTCTTTTCGCAGCGCCAATTCGTCCTCCACCTACAAAACCTTTAGCGCTTGCTATTCCAATCCGTTTCCAATTAGCGCCTGATTTATACGCTCCATATCCATCGTAAATCGCAAAACCAGCATTAATTAATAGCGTTGGTGAGTGACCATCCGAATCCGTCATCATCATCGGATTATTATCCGCATACGTATAACCATTTTGTGTGACTGGATCATCTTCATCACCTGGATCTGGATCTATCGATAAGAACACACCATGCTCCGGATTATAGTAACGCGCAATCAGATAATACATACCAATTTCTTTATCATACATGTATCCCGCATATCCAAATGGATTTTCTGCTGCGATACCTTTTACTTCACTCTTTAATACGTTCCCCCACGAATCATATTCATACGTTGCGACAACTTCTCTATTTTGATCTGTCATCGCAACTACGTCACCACGAGGATTATAGTGATAGTATAATGTTTGCCCTTGCGATTTCATAGCCATGCGTAAACCATTTACGGAATACACATATTGGCGAAGTACCTTTCCACTACCGTCCGTCTCATACAATGGGTTAATACTATCTCCATCATAGAAGTAGCGTGTTACTTGACCATTGACATTCTTTTCAATACGACGATTATCCTCATCATACTTATACGTTACGAATGCATTGCTCTCACCTTGTTTTGTGATAGCTACAATCTGATTATCTTCGTTCCATGTATACTTGTACTTTCCATCAGATGTACGATTTCCATTTACATCATACGTTAACGATTCGTTTCCGAATTTTACAAGCTGATTTCCTTCATTAAATGTTGCCGCTATAGATTTTGTTTCTTTTCCATTCTCTACAACTTTCACACTTGTGCGGTTTCCAAATCCATCGTATGTGTAAGATTTACTTGTTCCGTTTGGTAATGCTTCATTTAATAATTGGTTAATCGGGTCGTATACAAAGTTTGTTTCTGTTACTTTTCCGCCCGCACCTTCATACTTAATCTTCGTTCGGTTACCTGCTTGGTCATATTCATATCGCTCCGAAAGTAGAATACTATTTGATGTGCCTACTACTAAATCTTTAATTTTATTCGCATGGTCATAGTTAAAAGTAGAACCTGAACCATTACCAGCTGTGTACGTACGAACATTTCCTTGATCATCATAATCAAATCGATACGTTTGAGACCCATCTGTCACACGAATATTTTGATCTAACGTGTTGTAGTCATACGATACTTTATTTGTGTATCCACCTTGCGTAATCGTTTGTTCTTTTAACTTTTCTGTCTTACTATTTGCTTTGTCATGATATGTCCAGTCAACTTTTCCGCCTCGGCTATCTGTTGCGCTTATAACGCGGTCAGCCTTGTCGTATGTTTTCGTGCGTTCTACGCCGTTGACAAGATCTTTCACTTTCGTAACTTGTCCATTTTGATCACGTTCGAATGTAAATGAATCTTTTCCATTTCGCTTTTCACCAATGACGCGATCTGCAGTATCATAAACAGATTCTAAAATAGAGCCATTTGGCATTTTTGTTTTAATATTATTTGCATTTTCATCATACGTATTTTCAATACGACGGTTTAACGCATCGATATACACTGTATTTTTATTATCTACATCATATTCATATTTGTGTGTTTGCGTTTTCCCGCCAAACATGACAGATTTCTCTGTTGTATTTTCATTATGATCATAACGATAATTTACAGAGGTACCATTTTTTAATGTAACCTTTGTTAATAGATTATCTTTGTTGTAATCATATAATTTTGTATTTCCTTTTTCATCGGTTTCACTCTTTTTATTTCCTGATGCATCGTATGTGAATGTATTTTTCTGTCCTTCTTCATCATACATAGCAACAACATTTCCATCGTTGTCGTACTCATTTTTTATAAGAGCATTTCCTTCTAATAGGCGTATATCATCAAACCAAACTTTTCCTTTATTCTCTCTTCTAAAGAGCAGATAAACTTCCATACGTTTAATTGGTTTAGTGGCAGGGATTACAACCGCACTACGATTCCAATCATTTGTCCCACTTGGGAATTTCGCTTGGAAATTTTCCCCACTACCATCTTGATAATGTACATCTGCCCAAATAGAGTAATCTCGAGAGAGTTTATCTGGTGCAGTATTTTCTACATTTACTGATTTAGACATTCCTGTTAGCGTAATTAGTTCTGCTTTTTTCTGATTTATAGTGATATGCTTGCCATATCCTACATCTGAACCACCATATTGGCTACGCTCTAATACAATAGATGAATGTCCCGTAAAGCTCTCTTGCTGAGAAACATCTTTCGGATCACAGCTTGTTCCATCTCCTCGAATCCAACCTGGCATACAGCCATTTCCCGCCATATTTTCTAAACTACTATTTTCAATTGGGTTAAAGCTAGAAGAAACTTCACCTTTTTCTAGTTGAATCTTATCAAACCAGACAGAACCACTCGTAGCAGAACCGCCATTTTCTACTTGTAAATAGATTTTTACTTTTCTCGTTTGTTCTGTTGTTTTAAAAGTAACTTGACGGTTAACCCATTCCCTCGTTCCTTGAACTTTATTGTGACGAGTATCATGCCATCCACCATCTATACCAGCACCGTTTTCATTTAATAACTGTACATTGAAGAAACCAGCACCATTGGCTAAATCCGTTTTTATCATACCACTTAACGTATACGTTGTATTTGGTTCTAACGTTACTTCTTGAATTGCAGCAATATAGCCCCAATCATTATTCGTTGCTTTTGTTGAAATTTTAAGTGATGATTCTCCGCCCAGACCACCTGGTGCCGGTGTTGCATCTTTTATAATAGATCCAGAATTATTCGCATTTACTGGTACCCATTTTTCCGTACCATTCATTTCAAAGCTTGGATTTTGAATCAGGTTTTCTCCTGTTCCTAGTTCTTTACTTGTTTCAATTGGGTTTCCATGTTTATCATGGAAGGTGACGGACGACGTGTGTGCAGCTTGGTCAGTTTCAGATACTTCTGTATTTGCTGCTTTATAAGCAACTGTTGTTTTACGATCTTCGTTATCTGTCGCTTTTATAAGCCCGTTGTCTTTATTGTACTCAAACTTTTCTGTTCCCATTTCATCAGTAACAGAAGTTACATTCCCATTACCATCATAGGTCGCTGTTTCTGTTTGATTTTTAGGAGTTGTTGTTTTTACTAGGTTATTTGCATTATATTCATACGTCGTTGTTAAATTTAGACGTCCAGAATCTTCAACTGTTTTGACTGGATTTCCAGCATCGTTATACGTATAAACAGTCTTACGTCCTTTAGGATTCGTTAACGTAACTTCTTTCGCATCTGTATTATATGCTAATGTTGTAGCTTTCCCTAATGGGTCCGTTACTTTTACTAATCTATTATTCTCGTATGCATACGATGTTTTATATGGTTTTGCATCTGTATGTTGCGGGTCATAAATAGATGTTAGCAAACCATTATCATATCCGTATTTATATACTTTTCCTTCTGGAGTTGTAGAAGAAACAAGTAAATCTCCATCATATTTAAAAGTAATCGTCTTGCTATCTGGACCGATTACTTTTGCTGCTTTTTTATTATTTCCATCATATTGTACAACTAATTCTTTACCAGAAGCGTTCTTTATTTTTGATAAACGGAATTCATCATCATATTCATAAGTTGTCGTATTTCCGTATTTATCTTTTACATACCCGATTCCTCTTAAATCTGTATGATGATAGAAAGTAACTGTTTGATCTTTATCTTTTACTTCATAACCACCTGATACTTTCTTAATTTCTAAATATACACCAGTTGGTGCTTGGTACGTATTTTCACCAGTTTTAGTAAAGGTAATATCTGCACCATTTGCAGTATGTAGCAGTAAGTTCCCCTCTGCATCTGGCCAAATTTTTTCTTCTAAACTACTGTACCACCCTTTACCAAACAAACCTATATGCCCTAATTGACTATTATAAGTTCTGACTAAGGATGCATCTGGGCCACGACCAGATAAAGTCATATCCGTTTCTTTCATTAAGAAGTTCCCATTAAATGCATTTACTTGTCCGTTTAAAACTGGAATAGATGCCCAGTAATCAAACATTCCCATAAATCCAAAGTCTTGGGAGAATTTAGGTACAAATTCATGCGAAATTTCACTTTCAGCATGTCCGGCTTTACTATACGCTGTTACACGGAACCAATAATTTTTAAAGCCAGCATAAATTCCGCCAGAATTCTTATACACAGGTGATGGATCAACTGCTAATTCTGCACCTTTTTTATCATGATGAAGTAAATATTGGCCTTTTGCAATTTCATCTTTCGTTGGCCAAATTTTCTCATTTTGCGTTGTCCAATTTGTTTTATTTCCTACGTCGAACGCTTCGTAATCTTTTCCGTTATAAATCCAAACTTTATAGCCTGCAGCCGCTGGAACTGCATCCCATTTTAATGTGACATATCCTGTTTCCTTATCTGTCGCATTAATGTAGGCCGATCCGTCTGGCTTTTTCACTTGTTCTAATGGAATAAATGGAACTATTTCATCTGAAAGTGGACTATCGCCAAACGGATACTCTGCTACAATACGAATCCAGTAGCTACTTCTTCCGCTATAATCCCCGTACGGACCTCCTGACTCGTAAGCATTTTTATATATTTGTCCTGGGTTAGTAGGCGCTTCTGCACCTTTTCCATCATCATGTATCCAGTAACGCCCTTGTGCAATTTCTTCTGGCGTCGGGAATATTTTTTTATCTTTCGTCGTCCAGCTTGTCACATTCCCAACAGGAATATATTCATAGTCATATCCATTAAAAATGGCAACTTTATAACCTGTTGCTCCTGGAACTGCGTCCCATTGTACATTGAAGTGACCTGAACCACTCCCACTCCCATTTGAGTAAGCTTGTACTCTTGGCTTATTTGGTTTTGCGTAGGAATATTTCACTTCCAAGAATGGTGCATTCGTTCCATTTTCAGCTGCAATGAATTTCTTCCAATGGTTTTGACCATTACCATTTGCATGTAGCTTAAAGCCATTGTTTTGTCTCGCGCCTTCTACCCATGCTTTTACTGTGTTAGTTACATTAAACTTCGCCAATTGTCCTCTTGTTACATCAGCATGTGCAATATTATTTGAACCAGGTTTATTATTCCAATTTAAACTGCCTTCATTCCAGGCACTCGTTACTTCATCTAACCAAACACCATTTGGTTGATTCGCATAATAATGCCAAATGGTATGTACATTGAATGTTGCACTTTCAATATTTGCACCTTTAAAACTCGAAACGTCTGGTTTAATAAATGCAAAGTTTGTCCCAGATGATCCATCATAATATCCTACTTTTAACGTATAAGCATTTTGACCAGCATCCCAAAGCTTTCCTCCTGAATAATTGACAGTTGGATACGCACTTGAAGCATATGCATTATCAAAATCCTTCAACTGAACCGAAGGATCTACATATACCGGATATTTTCGCTCTGGTGCTTGTAACCACTGCGGGTCTGCAGTAACAGTTAATGTATATGTTTTTTCATCTTTCTTCTCAATATTGTAGCGAACCGCATCTGACGTTACAGCCTCACCTGATTGTTGATCCACATTGGAATCATTCATATATGGTTTCGGCAATGTGAATACTTTTTCTTTTTTCTCATCTTGGAAGTCGATTGAACCATCTTCCTGTAAGCTAGGTGTTAAATCTGTTTCTAATGCAAATGTAAAAATGTGGTGTCCTGTATACTCACGTAATACAAAATCTTCTTTTACATTTTCATTGAATGTCGTACTCTTTAAATCAATATTTGGGAAGACCCCTTTATACCATACTGTATTATTTTCATGTGTTGCAGTGACTGGTGATGGCTTCATTTCACCTTTTTCACCATTTGCACTTATTAGTTTATACTGAATCGTATGATCTTTTACTTTAAATTGAACGTACTTTCCATCTTGTGTCGCTTTCTCGAACTCTGGTTCTAATGTTGTATTTTCCGTTACAATTTTTTCATTTGGTGCTTCTACTAATTTCGGTGAAACCTCTTCTAGCTTTCCATCTTTCTCTGCATGAATCGGTTCCGTATATACCCTCTTTGTAAAAGTACCATCATTGTTATCAAAAACCTTTTCGGTTTCCGTTCTTTCTTCTACAATCTCAGTCGGACTCGCCTGTGCTTTAGCCTTATCCTTCTTTAATTGATCTGGATGTGGAGCTGGTAATTCCTGCTCCTCTTTCTTTTCCACTTCTGGACTTTGTTCTGAATTTGGAGATGGTGTAAACGGTGGTGCCGTTTCTGCCAACCCATTCAGTGGTATAGAAGTAACAATTAATGCAACTACGATAAGTTGTATTAAATACTGATACCACTTCCTTTGTTTCTTACCTTCCATAAACTCACCTCACTGAAATATTTTTAACATATATAATGTTACATATCACAATTTATATAAACTAAAGAGTAAAGTAAATACAGTTTTAAAGTTTTGAAGATTTCGTGCACAAAATACGACAATTTAATAACAATTTTTAAAATATCATTTCAGATAATTAATTCTGTTATATAATTTAAGATTAAAGATAAATATATCTATCATAAAAAAGAAAAGACGATTTCTTTTCTCATTAATGCTTGTAGTATCCCACCCCATTTAATGATTGATAAAATAAGACAAGGGCTTTTTTGGAATCATCAGTTAAACTTGCAATTTAGTTGAAAAAGGAACGTAACTGATGATGCGGAAAAACGTAGTATATATAAGACTATGTAAGGAGTTTGTCATATGATTGATAACAGAATTTCGAAAGATTATGATCATGAAATAGATGATTCTTTAAAAGAAATTACAGATACAACCATCTTACTTAATTTTCAAAAAGCGATTGTAAGTTTATATCCTCATCTAATACCAATTCATGCTTTTGCCTATGACGCATGGGATGATATTGTAATGCCATTGTTTTATGAGATGGTATATAAAACTTTTGCTTTTAAATACGGGATAAATATTAACTTTAAAGAAACTCATACCTATATGTTTTCGCTTAATAGTTATAAAGGGATACATCACATCGAGTGTGTTCCAAAGTGCATAACATTTAAGATTTATATTAACGAAGAATGGATTGAAATGGATAATAAAAGTTTGAAAGAAAATGTATTTGTATTTAAGTCATTTGGGGATGGATTGCATTTTCTAACTGGTGGAATTGGTATTGAAGATCCTTATCGTGTAGGATTTGACCTTGTTGAGGTTGATATTGTTTCTACCATAACAGGTCTTCCATCTAAAACAAGTATTTTTATTGATAAAGAGCATGTAGACTTTATGTTTGTCGCAGAAACATATGATACAAATATCCAAAATTAAAAATTTTATGTAAGAACGTAGGAAGAATATCTTCATTACTACTCGTATCAAATAGTTGTTTGAACACGCTCCGCTATTATATATACAAACTTCCGACTACATTTCATATGAGAAAAAGTTATTACGATAAACAAAGAAAAGGTCTCCTAAAATATCTTTTAGGAGACCTTTTCTTATTAATAGATTTTGTAATTTAAGAGTGAACACTCTTAAATTACAAAATCCTCCGGAATAAACACTTTCACTTCTTTCGGCTGTACGTATACGAAATCACCCGCTTGAATGTTCAGCTGCTTGAACTGTTCTTTCGTAATTTCTGCTTCTAAATATTCATCTGTTCCGTCTCGTTTTAATTCTACATATACGACATTTCCGACTGCGTGAGAATAAGATACTTTTGCCGGGATTGCATCTATGCTTTGTTTCGTACGAGAGATTGATAAGTCATGCGGCCTTACGTAGGCTATTCCGTCTACGTTGGAAACGTGCTTATGCTCTGGTGCTTCTAGTTCGATTGATCCTACATTTAGCTTTCCTTTATGAACGCGGCCGTGAAATAAATTTACATTTCCTAAAAAGTCATATACAAACGGACTTGCTGGGTTTTCATATACTTCTTCCGGTGTTCCCATTTGTTCAATGCAGCCTTCATTCATTACAACGATGCGGTCTGCAACGTCTAATGCTTCCTCCTGATCATGCGTTACGAATACGCTCGTAATTTGAAATTCGTCATGTAATTTCCGGAGCCATCTTCGTAATTCTTTTCTCACCTTTGCATCGAGTGCACCGAACGGTTCATCGAGTAATAAAATTTTCGGTTCGACTGCAAGTGCCCGGGCTAGTGCAATACGTTGACGTTGTCCACCAGATAATTGCGCTGGATAACGTTTAGCAAAGCCATCCATTTTTACGAGCTTTAATAATTCTGTTACCTTTTCTTCTATCGCTTCTGCTGACGGTCTTAAGCTTTTCTTTCTTACTTTTAAACCGAAAGCGACATTCTCAAATACATTCATATGTTTAAAGAGCGCATAGTGCTGAAAGACGAAACCGACTTGCCTGTTTTTCACGTGAATGTCTGTTAGATCTTCCCCATCAAATGAAACAGAGCCTCCATCCGCTTCTTCTAATCCTGCAATAATGCGTAATAACGTCGTTTTCCCAGAACCTGACGGGCCTAATAAGGCAACAAGTTCACCTTTTGGAATATCCAAATGAATGTCTGTTAGTGCTTGAAATGTACCATATTGCTTTGATACACCTTGAATTTGAATACTCACCGTAATCCCCCTCTTATTGGCGTTTTTCCATTCGCCATTCAATCCAGTTTTTTATAATGAGTGTAAACACTGCAATTAATGACATTAACGTCGCTACTGCAAATGCTGCTGAAAATTGATATTCATTGTACAAAATTTCAATATGGAGCGGCATCGTGTTCGTAATACCGCGCACGTGACCCGATACGACAGAAACGGCTCCAAACTCACCGATAGCACGGGCATTACATAGAATCATGCCGTATAAAAGACCCCATTTTATATTTGGAAGCGTAACGCGCCAAAACATTTTCCAGCCACTTGCGCCAAGTGATAAAGCTGCCTCTTCTTCACTTTTCCCTTGCGCCTGCATAATGGGAATTAATTCACGTGCAACGAACGGGAAGGTTACAAAGATTGTTGCGATAATAATGCCTGGTACAGAGAAAATGAGTTTCACTCCATGTTCAAGTAACCATTCGCCAAGAGCACCCCTCGGTGTGAAAAGTAAAACGAATACTAATCCTGCGATAACTGGTGACACAGCAAACGGCAGTTCAATAAGAGAGAGTAATACTTGTTTTCCTTTAAACTGAAACTTTGTAATAAGCCATGCGGCCGCTACCCCAAATATCGTATTAAGCGGCACAACGATTAACGCAACGAGAAGCGTTAATCTAATTGCTGAAAATGCTTCTTGATCTGTAATAGCGGCAATGTATACATCCATCCCTCTTTCAAAGGCTTTTAGAAAAATAGTTATGAGTGGCAGTAATAGAAAGAGAGATAAAAATAAAACTGTAATCGTAATTAATATGCCTGGTACAAGCTTAGATTCTTTTTTAGCTGATACGCTTTTTACTATTTTCTTTTCTAATACTGTTGGTTCCATTTTCTCTCCTCCTATTCACTTTTTAGTTCATGCCTTCTACTCCAGCTTTGAATCATATTAATAAGAAGAAGGAAAAGGAGAGAAATAATAAGCATCACGGTCGCTACAGCTGTTGCCCCCGCATAATCATATTGTTCTAGTTTCGTCATAATCATCAGTGGTGCAATTTCTGTTTTCATCGGCATATTACCTGCGATGAAAACGACAGATCCGTATTCTCCTAATGCTCTTGCAAATGCGAGTGAAAAACCGGCAAGAAGAGCGGGAAAGATTTCTGGTAAAATGATTTTCACAAATATTTGCAAGCGGGATGCACCTAAACTCGAAGCCGCCTCTTCTACTTCTTTATCAATATTTTGCAGCACTGGTTGCACCATTCGAACGACAAATGGTAAACCGATAAAAGTAAGCGCAACGATAATTCCGAGTGGTGTAAAAGCTACTTTTATATGAAACAGACTAAATATTTTCCCAATCCATCCATTTTCCGCATAAAGCGTTGTAAGTGTAATACCAGCTACAGCTGTCGGAAGTGCAAACGGTAAATCAATGAGTCCATCTAATAGTCGTTTCCCTGGAAACTTGTAGCGTACGAGCACCCAAGCTATTAATAAACCGAAAATGGCATTTACAATAGCAGCTGCAAATGAAGTTGTAAAACTAACTTGATAGGAATGCAACACACGCTCGTTCGTTATAACCCCAGCGAACTTCTTCCAACCTAACTGTGAAGTTTGAATAAATACGATAGAAAGTGGTATAAGTACGAATAAGCTCATGTACAACATTGTAAATCCAAGCGATAATCCAAACCCTGGTAAAACACGCTTCTTCCTCATCCTCTTTCACCTCATCCCCCTTTAGTAGTACGCATTATTTTTGATAAATTTTATCGAATACGCCGCCGTCATTAAAGTGTTTTTCTTGTGCTTTTTTCCAGCCACCAAATAGTTCATCTACTGTAAATAATTGAACTTTCGGAAATTGGGATGCATATTTTTCTGCTACTTTTTCATTACGCGGACGATAAAAGTTTTTCGCCGCAATTTCCTGTCCTTTTTCTGAGTACAAATATTCAAGATACCCTTCTGCTACTTTTTTCGTTCCTTTTTTATCAACGACTTTATCTACAACCGCTACTGGTGGTTCTGCAAGTACACTAATAGAAGGGGTTACAATTTCAAATTTATCTTTTCCAAGCTCTTTTTGAGATAATAACGCTTCATTTTCCCATGCGATTAATACGTCACCAATTCCTTTTTCAACAAATGTTGTCGTTGCTCCGCGCGCTCCTGAATCTAATACTTCTACGTTTTTATAAATTTGGCTAACAAACTCTTTCGCCTTATCTTCACTATTATTATATTTTTTCAATGCGTATCCCCACGCCGCTAAATAGTTCCAACGTGCTCCGCCTGATGTTTTTGGATTTGGTGTAATGACAGACACACCTTTTTTCGTTAAATCATCCCAGTCTTTAATTCCTTTCGGGTTTCCTTTTCGAACAAGAAATACAATTGTTGACGTGTATGGAGTGGAATTATTCGCAAGTCGCTTCTGCCAATCTTCTGCTAGTTGTTTTTTCTTGCTAATGGCATCAATATCATAAGCAAGTGCTAGTGTAACAACGTCTGCTTCTAAGCCATCAATAACAGAGCGCGCTTGACTTCCAGATCCCCCGTGTGATTGTTTTACATTTACTGTTTGCCCATGCTTCTCTTTCCAATACTTCGCAAAATCTTTATTGAAATCTTGATATAACTCCCTCGTTGGATCATAAGAAACATTTAAAAGCTCAACTGTTTTTTTATCTCCACTTTCTTCAGAATTACTAGTGGATGTTGCCGAACCACACCCTGATAAAAGTACAACTGCTGATAATAAAACACCTGTACTTTTCATAAACGCTGTCTTACCCCACTTTTTCATCGTTAAGCCCCCTTAGTTTATACAATAGAAAAAGGCACACAATATATTCACAAATGTGAACATTGTGCGCCTTCAGTTTATCTGATTAGCTTCTAATGTATTGTATTCGATTTCTTTTCATTTTAATTCTGTAATTCATATGTGTCAACTTGGAATTTGAATTTTCTTGCTAAACTAAAATATTGGCATACTTCGAGCCCAATGATTTTTCAAATCAGCAAATTCTTTTGGTAACTTACTATTTTCATTCCATTCTAATTTATATGCATTTACTAACACCGTAGCCATTGATTCACGGTTCATTACTCCATTTGGATTAAAATTACCGTTCTTATCACTTTCAGAGTTCATTTCATCCATAATGTCATAAATAAGATATTGCACGCGTTAATTCCTTCTGTTCTATGTATATCCCCTCCTTGTTGGTCATATGAAGGTGTAAATATATGGCACCACCGCTTAATCAATACAAAAAAAAATGAGGCAACCACCTCCAAAGATGGTTGCCTCATTTTTACACTTGCATCGCTTTCTCTCTCAATGCTCTTCTTAACAATTTACCCGTCGTATTCTTCGGTAATTCTATTAAAAACTCAATGCTTTTTGGCACTTTATATTTCGCTAAATGTAACGTACAGTAATGCATTAGTTCTTCTTCTGTTACGTTTGCTTGCTTCAAAACGACGTACGCTCGCACAGCTTCTCCTAAGTTTTCATCAGGAACACCGATTACAACAACTTCAGCTACTGATTGGTGCGTATATAATACTTCTTCTACTTCACGAGGATATACGTTATAACCGCCAACTAGGACGATATCTTTTTTACGATCAACGATATAGAAGTAACCTTCTTCATCCATTTTCGCTAAGTCACCTGTATATAGCCAGCCGTCTTTCAATGTCGCAGCTGTATCTTCTGGTGCATTATAGTATCCTTTCATAACGTTAGGTCCGCGAACGATTAATTCGCCGACTGCGCCGACAGGTACTTCTTCCCCAAGTTCATTTACAATTTTATTTTCTACATGCCAAATATTTGTGCCAATTGATCCTGGTTTACGAGGACGATCTAGCGGGTTGAAACAAGTAACTGGTGATGCTTCTGATAAACCGTATCCTTCTGAAACAATAACGTTAAAACGTTTTTCAAAGTTTTGCAGAAGAGCAACAGGCATCGATGCACCACCGGAAATACAAAGACGAAGCGTCTTCACATCTTCTGCGCTTGCTTCTTCAAATAAATATAAATAATTGTACATCGTCGGTACGCCAGCAAAGATCGTTGGTTCATACGTACGACAAATACGGAATACTTCTTTCGGACTAAATTTCGGTAACATTAAAATCGTTGCCCCGTTCACAATCGGTGCATTGACCGCCACTGTTAAACAGAATACATGGAACATAGGCAGTGCCGCAACAACACGGTCATCAGCCGTATATTGTAAATACGAAGCCACATCGCTCGCATTACTATATAAATTTTTATGTGTAAGCATAGCGCCTTTCGGTTTTCCAGTTGTGCCCGAAGTGTATAGGATAACCGCTACATCTTCTTCATCTAGTTCAGGACCTTCGTAAGTTGTATCTCCAGTCCCCACAAAACTAGTAAACGTTTTCATTTTTTCGGTTTCTGTATGGTTAAAATCTGATGAGGTTTCGCATATGATGATGTTTTCTAATGAAGGAAGTCTTGTTGTAAGAGATTGTATAACAGGTAGAAGGACGTCGAGTACGATGATTGTTTTTACATCTCCATTTTGTAAAATATAATGCATTTCGTCTGCTGTATAAATTGGATTAACTGGAATAACAGTTGCTCCGGCTTTCATTGTTCCGTATAAACCGACCAAAAAATGTGGTGAGTTCCCAACAACTAATGCGACATTGTCCCCTTTTCCAATGCCCATTTCTGCTAAATTGCTAGAAAACCTTGTGACCATTTTGTTTAATTGGTCATATGAGACCGACTGATCCATAAATATATAAGCCGGTTTATCCCCCTTCTTTTTTGCCGTTTCAGCCAAAGATTGAACGAGATTCACAAAAACCCCACCTTTATAAAATTTAGAATATTTAAAAATTCTAAATTAATTATATTAAAAGAAAATTAAAGTAGCAAGTGATATTCTATTAACTGCATATAGACAGACCACCTTCTCTTAGTTTACTTTGGAAAAATAAGGGGATTTTATTTGTAAGTAATTTATGAAACTAGACCAGAAATCATTTTAGGATAATATGCATTCATCTTTTCTCTAAGTTTATTAAGTTCCTCTTTATTTAACGTCGTATGCTCGCCGTGCAAGTTAAGAGCGTCCGCTCCATCTTCATGAAAATAAACTGTAACATATAACGTCGGTAACCCTGTATTGTCTTCATCTATTGAAAAAACGACATCTGGTGTCTTATTAACAGTGCTGAATGTTTCATTTCTTTTCCACTTCTTATTTTGAAACATGTCTTGTATATCATGTATCTTTCGTTTGTTATCTGTATGCGTAAAATATATAACATTATCCTCCGCTGGTTTTCCGATAGACAAAATTGTACGACTTGAGGGCGATCCACTGCTACACGCTGTCATTCCGACGACGAAGCTGAGCAATAATATAACGTACATTACTCTTTTCATTTCGATTCGCCTCCTTTTCATATATATATTCCTTTATAAGAGGCAGATGTCCTGTAAGTATACATTTTGTGGTAAATGGAATTATATCGACAAAACTACAAAAAGAAAGAGGCTGCCTTTATGGCAGCCTCCCTCATTTTTAGAAGAATAAATGTAAGAAATCTTCTGTTGTAATGTTACCGAAGTAGCGTGCGATATCTACGCCTTCTAAAGCTGCAGTGAATGCATCTTTATCGAACTGAACGCCTGTTAGACGCTCTTCGATATCATGAACATCTAGTGAACCGAAGAAGTCGCCGTAAATTTTACATTCTGTTACTGTTCCTTTTTTCACTTCAAGACGAACATCAACTTGTCCAACTGGGAAGCGGTGTGAATGTTGTAAGTTGAACTTCGGTGATTTTCCGTAGTTCCAATCCCAATTTTGGTAACGTTCTTCAGAAAGTTTGTGGATCTCTTTCCAATCATTTTCTGTTAATTCATACGTTGGGATTTCTGTTTCTCCTTCGAAAATTGTTTCTAGAAGAAGTTGTCTAAACTCCTCTGTCGTCATTTCTTCGTTTAGGAACTCTGTAATGTTCGCAACGCGGCTACGGATTGACTTTATTCCTTTTGATTGAATCTTATCCATTTTTACTTTTAACGCTGATACGACGTGATCGATTTCAGAGTCAAATAGTAACGTACCGTGGCTGAACATACGACCTTTCGTTGCGAACTGTGCGTTACCTGAAATTTTTCTACCTTCAGCTAAAATGTCGTTACGACCACTTAGTTCTGCATTTACGCCTAATTTACTAAGCGCTTTCGTTACAGGCTCTGTAAATTTTTTGAAGTTGCTGAAACTGTCTCCATCATCTTTCGTAATAAAACTGAAGTTTAAGTTTCCTAAATCATGATATACTGCGCCTCCGCCTGATAGACGACGAACGACATGAATACCTTTTTCTTTTACGTAATCTGCATTAATTTCTTCTACTGTGTTTTGGTTTTTACCAATGATAATCGAAGGCTCATTAATGTAAAACAGTAAATATGTTTCGTTAATATCTAAATTTTTCACACAATATTCTTCAATTGCTAAGTTTATTCTAGGATCAGTAATTCCTTTATTATCAATAAATAACATCGTATCACCTCATGAGTTCCATACGTAGCCACTATGCGCTAGCGTAATGTGACCACTGAAAATTTGTTTTGCTTCTGTTACTAAATCAGATGGGTTGCCTGTATGCGGTAAGTGCGTTAATAAAAGTTCTTTTACATTCGCATCTTTTGCAATACTTGCTACTTCTGTACTATTCATATGCCCTGCTTTTGCAGCCTCTTGATGTGCATACATATTACACTCACAAATGAAAAGATCAGCATCTTTCGTGAATGGAATAAACTCAGGAATATAACTGGAATCAGCGCTGTATACTACGATATCACTACCTGCTGTAATGCGCATCGCAAAGCATGTAACAGGATGAACAGTTTTTAAGAATGAAATCGAGAACGGTCCAATTTGAAGTGTTTCTTCTGGATTGTACGCGATTCCTTTCGTATGCGGTTCATGTGTTAAAGAATGGAAACCATTCTCATCAAACGCATGACCGTATATTGGTAGTTCTGGTAGTTGCCTTGTTGTCGCGCTCGTAATTAATCTCGCATATTGCAATACCCCAATATCTGCAACATGATCGTGATGATAGTGCGATAGTACAACTGCATCTATATCAGATGGTGTTATATATTTTTGAAGCTGTGCTAGTACACCACTACCACAGTCTACAAGTAAACGAAAACCATCGTGTTCAAACAAATACCCCGACGTTGCTTCTCCCGCTTCTGGAAAGCCGCCCCAAAAGCCGACAACAGTCATTTTCATATGTATCCATCCTTTCTAAAACCGAGTAGGAATGCATGTTTTACTTACATCCTACATTGTTAACTATAATCCATTTCCTAAACTTTTTCATTAATTTTCAATTTTGTTATAAAACAGTTGTTGACTTTTATTTTTTGTACTAATACAATGATAGTAAGAAATGGAAATGGAGGGATTGACATGATCGATCAACCAATGGAGTTTTTCAGAAATTTACCGACGAAAACTTGTGCGCACTGTGGGAAAGAAATTGATGAGCAACACGAAGCATACCATAACAAATGTGACGATTGCGTTCACGAAGAATAGTAGTTTGTGAACATAAAAAAACCTAGCAGACATAGTCTACTAGGCTAATAACATCTTATCCTTCATCGTTGAACCTTTCACCAAGAGCTCCAGTTCAAACTCATACAATTCTTTTTTTCGATAATTTTTCGTATGGATTTTATCCATCATTAGGTCGACAACTTTTCGGGCCATTTCATCAATTGGCTGTTCAATTGTCGTAATACCTGGTTCTGTAATCTGCGATAATATTTGATTATCAAAACCGATAACAGCGAGATCATCTGGAATGCTCCAGTTATGGCGTTTCGCCTCTGAGATAATTCCAGCTGCTACCTCATCGCCTCCTGCCAAAATCGCGGTAGGATTTTTTTTGTCCTTTAATACTTCATGGAATATTCGTTTTCCATCCTCCCAAGAGAAAGCGTTTTCAAGAAAGTCAATCGCTTCTACTTGGCGGCTCTTCTCAGTTATTGCACGTAAAAAGCCCATTTTTCGCTGCTGGCTAACGACTTTGGTTTCGTTACCACGGCAAAAAATAAGATTACGATATCCTTGATCTAACACATGCTTCGCAGCTATGTATGCTCCTTGCGCATGATCAAACTTCACTGTTGGAATATTTGCTTCCTCAATATATTCATTACACAACACGATTGGACCGTGCTGTAAGTATGGCTCTACATCTTCCCACGGATTTTCTAGTGAACATAGAATAATCCCATCTACTTGCTTCGTAGATAATAATTGTAAATACTCCATCTCTTTTTCCGGTAAATATCTTGTTTGACAAATAATCAGTTTATATTTATGTTCAGAAGCAGCAATCTCGATTGCTTCGATAAATCTACTGAAGAAAGGATTTGTAATCCTTGGAACGAGCACCGCAATTGTTTCTGTTTTTTGTTTACGAAGCCTTCTCGCCGCAGAATTAGGAACGAAGCCTAAATGCTTCATTGCTAATTGAACCCTTTTTTTCTTCTCATCTGAAACATATGGATGATTATTAATCACCCTAGAAACCGTTGTCCTTGATAACCCCGCTAATTTCGCCACGTCCTCTATAGTCGACACGAAATTCTCCCCCTTTGCATGAAAACGTTTTCTTAAATTGATTATATAGTATATTATTGGAAACTGCAATATCGGTTGTTATGATTTTACTATATTAATATTATACATAGGTAAAAGTCTGTTAATGCAGGGGAATTTATACTGCTTTTAGAAGTTTACGTTATGTACATTCCTTTTCTTAATACCATATATCCTTTATTCAATATAAAACCCCATCAATACGTCATCTCCATATGATCCATCTTCATATTTAATTTGCTTTCGTTGTCTGCCTTCTTCTACAAAGCCCATACGTTTGTACACTTTAATTGCCCTATCATTAACAGAAACTACACCTAAACAAATTTTCTCTAAACCTTTCTGCCCTTTCGCCCAACTAATAAGAAATTCAATTAATTTCGTGCCTATGCCTTGATTACAATACGCCTCTTTAATCCCCATTCCCATTGTGCCTGCGTGTTGTAACCGTTCTAGTTCATATCGGTTGAAAATTAAAAAGCCAACTACCTTCCCATCTACTTCATACACGATATAAAGATTACCTTTCTCATTACTTTTCCGTATCTTTTCTCTTTCTGCATTCATATCATTCGGTAACTTCTTTGGGGATACTATGAAAAATTTTGTAGTAGTTTCCGATAATATAATTTCTTTTCTAATATTCATAATTGCTTCTGCATCAGTCTCTTTTACTAACCGTATCATTGAATCACCTCGTACTTTTTCTTTTTAAAAATAATATTACAACTATAAAACGGCCAATATGCAATATTACATATTGAGAATCTTTTTACTCTTGATACAATATTCATATATCAAAATAAAAGGAATGTATACAATGAATCCAATCTTAACAGCTGCAAAACAACTATTACATAAAGAAGAAAAAATTTTATCTACTTTAAAATGTTCACTTACTGGCTATATGATTACGCATAAAGTCCCGTATCCTGGCATGTTACTTGCTACTAATCAAAGACTTCTCTTTTTTAGCCAATATAAAAACACATTCATTGCCGAATTTGATTATGAAAAAATTCTATCCATAGAAACGAAGAGAAGAATCTTTGACAAAAAAATAATATTTTACTATGAAGATGAACATATAACGCTTGGATACATTACAAGTTCGAATGTTGAAGCGTTCATAGACTTACTACAAAGAAACAGCAAGACTAGCACAGGCTTATAATCAGCGGGGTTCCCCTCGCTGATTCATTATTTTAACTCCTCCCACTTCGTCCAAACTTCTCTCCCGTTTATACGGTACATATTATCCTCTCGATCCATAAACCCGTGCACAATAAACTCACGTCTAATCGTACAAAAATCATCGTAATATTGTTTTATGAATGTATTCATTTCTTTTTCCGTATACTGATTTTCTGGATTTAATTTGCTGATTAAATGCTCTAACAATACTAGTTTTTTCTTCTTTTGACCTGGAATCGATTTTAGACGGTCCTCTTTATCAAAAAAGTTACGAATGGTCGTATCCCTAAATTTCATTTCACTTTCAGTCATTTTGTTATCCTCCCTCACTTTTTTTCTTTATCTTTTCACTTAAAATATCAATAAAGTAATATCCACCCATTAACACATAATAGAACGTAAGTATTCCAAATGCATCTTTCATACTTGTATATACTTCTTTATCAAACAATATAGGTGAAAGGGCATAAACAAGAAAGATTATTAGCGGATTTACGATAAAATAATAAGTAAGATTGCCTTTCATCATATCAACTCCTCTACCCTATGTTTCTCTGTAAATTGTTGTAATTCCTTTTCTTTCGTTTCTATAGCTTTTAGAAAGATTTATAGATGAACTAAGGAAAAGATGTGCCCTCTATTAAAATAAAAAAGCACCAAAAAGGTGCTTTTATCTACGCTTCAACCGATTGATTTTCAGCAACATTTTTAAATTGTCGTTTGTGCATCAAAGTTAAGGATGCAATTGTTCCAAGTGATAATACAACAATGAAAATCATGAGCACCCCTACGTTTTGCCACATGAAGTCAAAGTCTCCGCTTGATACGACTGCTTTCAATCCTGATACAGAGTATGTCATCGGTAACCAAGCATTGAATGGTTGTAAAAACTTCGGAATCAATTCTAGCGGGAATGTTCCGGCACTCGTTGTAAGCTGCATAATTAATGTGATAATGGCAATAAAACGGCCTGCATCACCGAATGCTGTTACTAAACATTGAATTAATGCGATAAATGCTAAACTTGTAATGATACTAAAGAGTATGAAGTATGGAATGCTTTGTACTTCTACACCCAATCCGAACAGTAATATAACATCTGCTACTATCGCTTGAATAATACCAACTGATAGTAAAACACCGAACTTACTAATAAACCAACTAAATCCTGATTTTGGAACTCCTACTGTATCACGTAATGGATATACGATTGATAATAGTAATGCCCCAACGAATAAACCGAGTGATAGGAAATACGGCGTAAATCCAGTTCCATAGTTAGGAACTTCCGCCATTTTCTCCGTCTTCACTTTTACAGGACTTGCAAACATATCATACGTTTTATCTGTTCCTTTCACTTCACCAGTTTTCTCTGCCCCTTCGCCAAGTTTCTCAGCAAGTTCACTTGAACCATCGTTTACTTTCACTAGTCCATCAGTTACTTTTCCTGATCCGTCTGCTAGTTTATTTACTCCGTCGATTAGCTGGGTTGAGCCATTTGATAATGTGCCTAAGCCTGTTGTTACTTGACCGGAGCCATCTGCTAATTGATTTACTCCACCTGCCATTTGATTTGCTCCTACAGATAATGTACCTAAACCGCCTGTTACTTGGTTTGATCCATCTGCTAATTGATTTACTCCACCTGCCATTTGGTTTGCTCCTGCAGATAATTGACCTAGGCCGCCTGTTACTTGGCTTGATCCATCTGCTAATTGATTGACACCACCTGCCATTTGATTTGCTCCTGCAGATAATGTGTCTAAGCCTGTTGTTACTTGACCAGAGCCATCTGCTAATTGATTTATCGCATCTATTAATTGACCAGACTCGTTTTTAAATTTATTTGCGCCTTCTTTAGCAGTATTTAACTTCGCACCAAACCCTTGGAATTTTTCAACAAATCCTTTTTGTGCACTGGATAATTGCTCAATACCAGCAGTTAAGGATTGTAATTCCGCTGCATTCGGCAGTTTGCTTTGTCCATCACCTGTTTTTTGATTTATTTCGCTTTTTAATTGTTTTACTTCTTCATTTAATTTATTTGTTCCACCTGCTACTCCGGCAGCTTTTTGCTGAACTGTCGCTGTACTTTTTACAGCACTTGTTATGAATGGTTGTAACTGCTCTTGATATTCTTTCGGTAAACTTTCAATTTGCTTTTGTAAATTCGCTACCTCTTGTGCTGCATTTTTGGCATCTCCTGCTGTTGATTGTGTAAGTTCATTTAACTGATTTACATTCGCCCCAGCTCCATCTATTTTCTCATTTACTGTATTCAATATAGAAGGGCCTTTCGACTGTATTTCCTCTAAACCTGCAGCAGAACTTTTCACTTTACTATTTAAATCTTGCAAACCCTTTTCAATTTTTTGAGAAGCTACCTCTAATTGGTTTTGTCCCCCAACCAGTTGTTCCATACCATTTGATAGATCCGTTGTTCCTGTTTTTAATTCACCGGATTTACTTACTAATTTGTTCAAACCACCGGTCACTTTCTCAGATCCATCATGCAATTCACCAATTCCTTTTTGCATTTCACCCGTTTTGCTATTTAACGTATTTAAACCGTCTGTTACTTTTCCTGATCCATCTACTAATTTTCCGATACCTGCTTGCATCTCACTTGTTTTACTATTTAACGTATTTAAACCGTTCGTTACTTTTCCTGATCCGTCTACTAATTTTCCAATACCTATTTGCATTTCACCGGTTTTGCTATTTAACGTATTTAAACCTGCTGTTACTTTCCCAGATCCATCAAATAGTTTCCCTACACCTGTCTGTATCTCCCCAGACTTCCCTTGAAGTGTATGAAGGCCATCCGTCACTTTACTTGAACCATCATGCAACTCACTTGATCCGTCGTGTAGTTTACTTGCCCCTTCCGCCCCATCTGCTAATCCTTTTGAGACGTCTTTAATAGAATCGAACATTTTCTCTGCATATGTTTTCGTTAACGTGCTTGATACTTCAGTTTTAATCTTTTCAATGGCTGTTCCTCCAATTTGTGAAGATAAGAAGTTTAAACTTTCATTTGGAATGTACTCTAAGTTTAATGGCTTTGGATTGTCTTTTAGTAACGTTGTAGCGTTACTTGAGAAGTCATCTGGAATGCGCACTAACATGTAATACTTTCTACCTTCCATTCCTTTCTTCGCTTCTTTTTCACTTACGAACTCCCATTTAAAACTTTTATTATCTTTTAAATTATCAACGAGCCCTTTTCCGACCTCAATTGGTTTCCCATCAAATACTGCGCCTTTATCTAAATTGACTACTGCAACTGGTAGGTCATCTAACTGTTTATACGGATCCCAAAAGGCCCACAAAAACATCCCTGCATATAAAATCGGTACGAATAAGACCGCAATAATTGGAATTAATATTTTTTTACTTTTTATAATTTCCGTAAACTCTTTCCGAAGTAACTGATTCCCTTTCATAATTTCTCCCCCTTTTTATAAAATGACCAAAATGTTCATATAGTCATTTTTACCCAAACAAAAAGGCTATACTTGTTCATACATATGCCTTATCCCTGAATTTATTACTATGCAACTTTTTCTTATTATGATTATAATTTTTCTATATCCCCCCTTAACTTAAATATATGACCACATTGTTCATTTGGTCATTTTTTATAAAATTAAAAGGATTATCTTAGTTTGACAATCCTTTTAATAAATAAAGTTCAAATAACTCTGCAATTTTTTCTTTTTCTAGCGGTTCGTGATTTTTTTCCCAATCAAAAATAAGCGATACATATAGACGCAGCATAATAAATGCTGTAATTTCTGGATCACATTTGCTAATTTCACCTTTTTCAATCGCAATCTTTAAATACGATTGAATAACAGAAACGATTTCCACATCAACTTGCTGCATAACTTCTTGTACTTCTTTCGTTCCCATATCGCGCTCTTCTTGAATTAATTTAATCATGAGCTGATGTTCTTTTCTAAATTCCAAGATGCTATATAATGCTCTATGTACATTTTCAAAAAATGAAACATCTGAACGAATTGCACTTTCTGCAACTTGCTTCATTTCTGTAATTAAATTAGAAATAATTTCACCAAATAGCTCTTCTTTATTTTTGAAAAAAGTATAAATCGTTCCTTTTCCTACATTCGCTAACTTCGCTACTTGATCCATCGTTGTTGCTTTATAACCGAACGCTGAAAAAGACTTTGTTGCAGCTTCAATAATAGAACGTTTTCGATCTATCGCCACATTGTCACCTCCAAAAATGACCAATTGGATAATATAGTCAATCAGTACATCTTTGATATTACCACACGCTTACATTCTATACAAGTTCTCTTTTTATTATTTCCAGTATAAAAAAATTTCAGTCAAGTTATATCATACTTTCCATAGTTTATCAGAAGAAAAGAGAAAAGGAAAAGATGTTCTAGAGATATACATCTTAAGAACACCTTTTTGCTATTTCAACATAGAAAGCATAATTTTCTCTAGTTCTTCTTTATTTACATTCTTATCGAATACTGCTTCTCCTGGGTTCTCTAAACTATGATTAATAATAACGATTTGGTATGCACTATTTTTCCCTTTTGCTGGAACAATCATCTTCATACCTTGTAAATTACTATCCGAGTGATGAGTAGCGTAGAATATTTGATTCCCTTCTAGTTCGTACTGTTCTATATTTTCAGGCACTACAAACTGGTGGCTAAATGGGTCTTTGCTTTCCCCAAAAACTTGCGATTGAGAAATTGTATAATTTCCTTTTCCGTTCGTATATTCTAATTCAATAGTGAATTCCGGCTTTATCTTAAGATAATAATTCACCCTTTCGTCTTTTTGGGTATATCCTTTAATTGTATAAGTTGGCCTCTTAATTTGGAAATCAACATGTTGCTGCACTTCTTCAACTGTATATGTTAAATACTTCCCTACCTTATCCTCATAAGGAGTTGTTTTATTACGAATTTCTTTTAATTTTTCACGATTTTCTGTACTTAAGCGCTCTTCTTTCACCTCTTTTATATCCCCTTGGAAATTTTCGGGTAAGTTTAATCTAACTAATCCTTTTTTCTCGATCTGTAATACCTCTTTATATAACTGCACATAATTCTCAAACTCTTCCTTTGTTAAAGCTTTTTCAGCATGATATAAAAAGGCTGTTCGGTTTTCATATTGCCAGTTTGACATTCCCCACTCTTTTCTCGCCTTTTCCTCTGTACCAAATAATGTATCTACAGCATTTTGGAAAGCATCCTTTGACTGCTCTACTTTATCCTCTTGCTTTTCTTTTCCTTCCGTTGTACGTGCGTTGAATAAAGAAAGGGATGCTATAGCAACTATAGCAATAATCCCAAGTAAAGAAAGACGATACGATTTCTTTTGAAACTTTTTAATCATAACGATTCTCCTTTTTAGCGTTCGTTTATTTCTACTTAAATTTGCTAGGCTTGGTACTTGATAGGAATAGTGTTGTAGAAGGGTAATAATTGTATGACCGTATGCAATTTGTTCCTCTTTATCTATAAAAGTAAGTGCATATGCATCACAGGCTAATTCTTGATCTTCTCGCATACAAAAATAGGCGTACCAAAGAATCGGATTGAACCAATTTAATAGGATTAAACTGTACATAATCCAATTTACAGCTACATCGTTTCTCTTAATATGAGCTAACTCATGGTAAAAGACATATTGTAATTGTTGTTCATTTAATACTTTCATATGTTTTTTTGATAGTAATACTTTCGGGCGAAAGAAACTAAAAACCGTTGGACTTGCAATCTTTCCCGCTAGACGTAACGAAACTGCCTTCTTCATTTTCATAGATTGCTTACAGCGATTAAACACTGTAGCGACCTGTTCATCCGTAATATCCGGTTGTTTCTTTATGTACGAATATAAACGTCTATTTGTAAGAAACGTTATGACTGCTAATACGATTACCCCAGCTAGCCAAACATACAAAGCAAGTTGGTATAAAGAAAATGTAGTCTGTTTTTCCGAACTGACTTTTACTTCCGGTTCGCTAGTTTTTGTCACCATTTTAGAATTTGATTCCAATTCCACTTTACGGTCGCTTTCTATGTTTACTATATTCTCAGTAGCCGGCATATTTTTTGGAATAACTTCCGATACGCTAGAACTATAAGAAAGTAATGAGTAAATGCTATAAGAGCTATCTGGCGACCACGGTAAAAGGAGTCTTATCATTAATACGATCCACAGCATATATTGCCACCGGGGGGTTAATTTATTTCTAAATAGAACTTTTATACATAAAATAAATCCGACTAATATGCTAGCCATAAGTGACGTTTCTATAAGCCAATCAAAAAAATGAGGAAGGTATACATTTATAAGCGTGTTTATCATTTTTATCGATCCTTCCTCTTATTCTCCTCTGTCTTCTCATCTAAAATGCGTTTTAATTCATTAATATCTTCTGAAGATAATTTCTCCTCTTTTAAGAAATTAACAAGTAATGGCTTAAACGCTGCACCGCAAAAACGTTTTAGTAAAGATTTCGTTTCCACTTGCAAATAATTATGTTGTGATACTAACGGATAATAAGCGTACATACGACCTTTATCTTGATGGTAAGAAACGGCTTCCTTTTGTACTAATCGATTAATTAATGTGCGGATTGTTTTCGGTTTCCAGTCCATTGCATCTTCCAGTTCTTCTATAATTTCATTCGCTGTTTGCGGAGAACTCGACCAAAGTACTTTCATAATTTCTAATTCCGCTTCAGATATTTTAGGTAATTGATTTGTCATCGTATGTTTCACTCCTAAGTATTACATTTGTAATCTATAATTAAGATTACAAATGTAATACTTAATTGTCAACCATATTTTAGAAAAATTAATTTCAGCTAAACCTTACTTCACAACAACAAAATTCCTCTTTTTCAAATAATCAAATAAAAAAACAAGAAAATCTTTACAATTAATAGTAATATAGAAAATAGACAAGTTTATCAAAATAGTGGAGGCTTTTTCAGTCATGATGCGTGCGCTTCGTTTAAATATAAAGCAAGCTTTTTGTAATCGTGTTTCTTTAATTATTATGTTTAGTGGATTTGTTCTTATTTGTATTTATCATTATTATTATGTAATTCGTTATTTAGGAGACGCTGCGAATGGACCTATATCGACGGATATTAAATGGATTGGATTTCGTGGAAATGAAATGGATGTTTATTTATTATTAATGCCAGTTATTGCAAGTCTTCCCTTTAGTACAAGTTATAACTCGGATAAGTCCGATGGTTTTAAACCGTTTGTCAGTAAAGAAATTTCTTTATTTTCTTATTCAGTAACGAAATATATCGTTACATTTTTTTGCGGCGGACTTCTTTATACATTTCCATTCATCTTATCGTTATTATTTTGCAAATTAACCATTCCAGACGGAGTACCAACGGCTGGTTCAGGCATTATAAATGATAACGGGATGTTCGCAAACTTATATGAAACTTCTCCCATCACTTACATTGCTGTATATATCGGAATTAATTTTTTATTTGCAGGTTTGATGGCTCTTTTAGGACTTGCTGCATCTGCATGGTCCCAAAAGGACTATATGGCGCTTCTATTTCCATTTGCAACTACCTCTATTCCTTACGTCCTGCTAAATACGGTACTCCCTACAATAGGCGGAGCACCTATTCATTTATATGATCCAAGGCAGCCGCTGCATGGCATGTCACCATATATTTTGACAATACAATGTGCCTTCTTCCTCCTCGTTAGCTTAATCATGTATATACAAGGAGTAAAACGTGATAGAAAAAAATATAGAAGAAGGTTGCAAAAAAGAGAGCGGTGCAGAAAAGCGTTTCAAGTATAATAAAACCCTAATTTCCTTACTATATTGGAAATTAGGGTTTTATTTACTATTCACTTACGGTGTACCTGCCAATCCCCATAAAATAACAACCGCTACAAAATAAATCGCTTTAATCGCTATTACTAAACATAATGAAACAATTGCATATTTACTTAATTCTCTTCTTGCACCTATTAAAGTGAAAATAACCGCCAAACTAAATGTTATATAAGAAGCTGCTGTATGTATTAAGTTATACGTAATATCTAGATTGCTTGTAAGTCCTGTTATATCAGCTACAAACTGAAGCATGACGATCGTACTAAAAAAAATTGCAAACTGATTCATTACCTTTCCATTTATTTGTAACTGCATTGTTGTCCTCCTTATTAAAAACTAAATATTCAATCAATTTTATCATTAGATTACAAAAAAAGGAATCATCTCTTTATACTATTCTATAACGATGCAAACAAAGAACGCTTAGTTACCTAAGCGTTCCTTTCTTTAAGAAGCTTTCTTCAAATCAATTTGAGCAAGTACTGGGTCATGGTCGCTTACACGTCCGTGCTCTTTCATTATATTTGAGTTTAAGTGCACTGGATCTACAATTGTGTGTGGTGCGATATTATTTGTTACTAAAATATGATCTAACACTTGTGCATTTCCTTCATGAATGTACGTGTAACGATTCTCTTTTGGCACTGTGTTTAACATATCTTTTAAGATTGTTCCCTCTAGTGTTTTTAGTGGTTTAGAGAATTCGAAATCGTTCATATCACCTAACACGACAACTGGTGCATTCGTATTCTTTTTCTGAATTCCTTGCACGAAATGATTTACCTCTTGTGCTAACTGAATTCGTTTGTCTTCACTTTTTAATACGAGCGGCTGCACTTTTCCAAATGGCGTTGCATCTCCTAGTTTTGAGTTTAAGTGATTTGCAACGACAACAATGTTTTGTCCTTGGAACGTAAATTCTGCCGCTAACGGTTTACGTGTACTTTCAAATAATGGATTTTCGTCTCCAATACGAACAACATTTTTATCAAGTAACTTTGGTACCGTCGCTAATTTCACGCGTGATGGATTATAGAAGAAGCCGACGCGAATATTCGCTCCTGGTGCTCCTCCGTCTTGATTATTGTTTGGAGCGATTTCTACATACTCATACTTCGGTCCACGAATTTCTAGCACTGCATCAATGATACGTTTTGCGCTTAATGACGCATCTGTTGTACCGTCATTAATTGATCCGTTATTATCTTGCATTTCCTCTACACCGATAATATCTGGCATTTTTAAGTTGTATTTAATAGAATACGCTAACGCTTTTACCTTTTCATCTGTTGTTTCTTTTTTATTCGCTGAGAAGTTTTCAATGTTATATGTAGCAACCGTTAACTTATCAAGACGTGGCTGAATATTTGCGCCTACTTGCTTAAATCCACCATCCACTACAGCTGGCAGTTCTGTTATTGGCGAAATACGGAAAGAACCGTAATCATATCCTACTACCCCTGTTATATCTCCAGTAAAAATATCTCCTACTTTTGCTACATAATCGCGAGGTACTTTTACAGAAAGACGCTCTGGGTTTAATTGGTTTTCATCTAATAGAGGTGTGCCATATTGTGTTACTATTTTATCTCCACCATTTTTTACTGTTACATATAAATTTCCATTTTTCTGAGGTGCAATAATTTTTGGTGTTGGCATCGTAACACGCATGCCTTCTATACTTTCATAAAAGTCGATTGCATCTTCATTTGGATCAAATAAACTAAATGCATCATTATCAATAATCTGGTCCGGGATTTTCACACCGTTTTCCCCAAGTACAATCGGTGCTGGCAAAGATTGATCTTTTGCGATTACAGCAACGCGACTCGCCTTAATTTCTGTCGTCGTTAAGTCTGTTTCAAATCGCTCTGCATATCCTGGTCCAACATATTCTTCTACTACTCCATCAACTTGAATAAGATCTCCTACTGCTACATTCGCATCTTTTTTATATACGTACATACCTTCTGAAGTAGCTGGATCATTATCTGGCTGATTATCTTCTATATAAAAGCCGTTTTTATCAAGCGCTGTGACAACGCCTTCCACATTGTTTACTTTCTTCCCGTTGTAAGGAGACATATGTGATTTTCCTTGAATGTCATGAATACGAACTGGTTCATTATTTACGATAATAAATGAAAATGTCGAAATTGCTGAAGAAGTAAGTCCTTCTTTTTCTGCGATTGCTTTCACTACACTATTTTCATTCACTATAATCTGTCCATTATAACGAACACTTTTATTAGTAGGATTAGAGCCATCTAACGTATAGTAAATTGTTGCACCTTCTGTATTCGTCGTTAATGTTACCGCTGTTCCTTTAGCAACTTCTCCGCTGTTCGGTGAAGCTACTACATCGCTAACACGGTTTTGTCCTTCACCTTGAAACTTATAAGCTGTTACTGATTTTAGACCTGGGTTACTAAAATATAATTCAAGAGTCCCAGTCAAACTAACTTTCTTCCCGATATTTTCAGGGTGATCTTTTACATTCACTGCCGTTCTCACATCACCTTTTGGCAACTGAACGGGCATGATTTTGTCTGGATTCGTTTCGTTTGGCGAATCTGCAATTGCTACGTTTGTATCATCAAACTTAGCTGGATCCTTCGTATATTTAGAAGAACTTTGCGTATATCCGACAATATATCCTTCCACAATCCCCTTCGTTTTCCCTTGCTGCTTAAATACTTGAATTGCTTTTTCTACTGACATAGAAGCAGTTTCTTCTGCTTGCGCTAAAGTTCCAGTAAATGAAAGCAATAGCAAGAATGATAAAAAGACGCTTAACAATTTCTTCACAGCCATTTTCCTCTCCCTATTTCATATTTTCTCAGCATTTCTATCATAACAAATGATTCGTTATATAGAACTATTTTTCGACAAATTTTACAAAAGATTTATTTAATTTACAAGCTTTCAAACTATAATACAAAATAATAATTTTACACCTTCTACAAATGCACTCTATAATGTTAGAGAGAGAAAACAGAAAATATCGACATTTGATTGGCATGTAAAATGGATTCATTTGAATAGGAGTGATTGGATGGAAGTGCAAACAGAAACATACCGCGCAGCTATGAATGGAACATTAGAACGTCATTTTTCAGATATGATTGCTGTTATACCAACTAGAATTACAATTGAGCAGTTAAAACAACGGCTAGAAAATATCACTACTAAAGTTGATGAGTTAAAAATTGTTTATAGTGATGAGACAAGCCTTATTGTTGAGTTACATATGGATGAAACAATCATACCGTATGAACTGCATATTGATGAGGCGAATGACCCAGAAGAATATAAAATGTACAATAGACAAGATTCTACAATTGTAGATCGTAATTTTGAAGATGCGGCTTTCGGTACTGAAATTTTCACTCGTACGCTATTTGTAGGCGATGTACTCGACTGCTTTTTCCAGCAAATACAATTTTTATGGAACCTCGCCCCAGATTTGTTATTTGTAATCGATTCAAGTGCAGCAATGAAAGTGATATCTAGAAACTATATTGAATATCACGTTGAAAATGAATTATTACCTGACATTCCTGACTTATACGTTATTCATTCCGTTTATGAAGACGATAAAGAAGGCGAGCCTACGCAATATTGGTTTCATACACACGGCCTTTTAAGAGCGGGCGTAACTGAAATAGAGTTAATTATTCCAAATCGTATTTCTTCCTACTACGGCATTGGCGATCTCTTTCAAACATTTGCTAATAATGCCGTTGAGAATGGACAAGTCCCTATGAATGAGCCTATCGTTATCGCGCATAGTCAGCAAGGTTCTATACATACAGTCGCTGTTCCGTGGGAGAAAGGATTATCTTATATAGGGCATAAAACGAGTATGGACCAATTATCTTCAATCGAGGATGAAGAAGTGAAATTACAGCCAATAGATGCACAAAATACATTCTTAGGCGGAATGGATGCCCGAGATGAATACCATCAATCTCCATCCGTTCTCTTATTCAAATTTAATACTTCAGAAGAATATATTGAAAGTTTTTTCAAAGAACACGAGGAAGCTACAGGGCTCATGTTCTATAAAACAAATAGTGAAACCGATCGTATGGCTTATAATGCGAAAAATACTTTCGGGTATTTCAGCAACATTTTTCAAATTGAAAAATCCAATGAAGAGTTTCGTTTTCTCGCTAAGTTTGGTGTTTCCTATGAAGAGGGTAAAAGCGAACATATGTGGTTTGAAATGCAACATATTACAGAAGACCTGATTCAAGGAATACTCATCAATGAACCATATTTTATAGAAGATATGAGTGAAGGAAATAGTTATCATTTAGATTTTGATAACTTAACAGATTGGGTTATTTATGCAGGAGATGCTGTTATAAAGCCAAATAACTTATATATGTTTATTGGCGAATAAGTATTTTATATAATAAACGAAACGCCTTCAATATGATTGAAGGCGTTTCTTATAATTTATTGTGCGATTAATTCAGCATCTATTACTTTCTCCAAATGAGATAATACACGCTTTGCAGCTTCCTCACCTTGATTCATACAGTCTGGAAGTCCAGCACCAGCATAGGAGCTACCTGCCAAGTATATACCTGGCAACTCTTTCTCCATAAATGTTGTGAGCTTTTTCATTCGCTCGTTATGGCCCACTGTATATTGAGGCATCGCTTCTTTCCAGCGACTTACGATTGTAAACTCTGGATCCTCTGTAATATCCATCGTCTTCCTTAAATCTTCTAGTACGAGCTGAACGAGTTCTTCTTCAGTTTGTTCTACAACCGCTTCATCACCAGCACGTCCAACGTAACAGCGAAGGAGTGTTTTTCCTTCTGGCGTTGTATGTGGCCATTTTTTATGCGTCCACGTACATGCTGTAATGGTGTAATCGCTATTTCGTGATACGACAAATCCTGTACCATTAATATCGCGCTGGATTGCAGACTTTTGGAAAGCAAGTGCCACATTCGCAACGGATGTGGATGGAATATTACGGAAGAAACGAAACTGCTTGTACTGAGCAAACATGGACGGCAATACTTTATGCGAAGTTGCCACTACGATGGCGTCCGCTTCTATTTCTTTTCCGTTACTAAGAGTAATCGTATAACCATCACCCTGTTTCGCAACTTTTTCAATGCGAGTTCCCTTTATTATCGTACCTTCATGCATCTTTGCTTCGAGAGATTTTACGATAGATTCTAAACCTGTTTTCACTGTTTGGAACATTCCCTTTTTCGGTTCAGCTTTCTCTTCTTTCGGAGCGAGCGTACGCATACCGAGTGAAATACTGCGATGTTTCTGCTCAATTTGATACATTTGCGGGAATGTTGACATTAAGCTCATTTCATCAATATCCCCTGCATAAATACCCGATAGTAACGGCTCTATTAAGTTTTCAACCACTTCGTTTCCAAGACGATGTCTGAAAAATTGTCCGAGTGATTGGTCAGATACTGGCTTTGACCTCGGCATTAATAGATCAAAGCCAGCTCTTAGTTTACCAATTGGGGAGAACAGCCCGGAAAATAGAAACGGCGTAATTTGCGTTGGAATTCCCATCATTGATCCATTCGGCATTTTATGTAACCGATTGTTTACAAGGATAAATGATTGACCGGCTTGATTATTTACAAGTTCATCGCCAAGACCTAATTCTTTCACTAATCTAGCTGCACTTTCTTTTCGTGCTAAGAAAGAATCTGGTCCGCGCTCAATTGTAAATCCATCTTTTCGAACGGTTTGAATTTTTCCGCCAAGTTTACCCGATGCTTCTATAAGTAATGTATCAATCGGCAAGTTTTTTTCATGAATATTTTTTTGTAAGTTATACATTGCTGTTAATCCAGTGATGCCTCCGCCGATGATCACAACCTTTTTCCTCAAGCAGGCTCCCCCTTTCTTCTTACAGTACAGATTCTTTTTTCTTTAATACAACATCTGTTAAACAATCAATAAATGCGTCCGATGCATTTGGCATTTCTGGACGATAATATTTCGCGCCAATTTCATCCGTTACAACTTTACACTCAAAGTCGTTGTCATATAAAACTTCTAAATGTTCCGCAACAAATCCAACTGGTGCATATACGAATGAAGTATAACCGTGCTTTTCATTTAGTTCTCTCGTTAAATCTTGTACATCTGGACCAATCCAAGGATCTGGTGTGTTTCCTGCACTTTGCCAGCCTACTGCATAGTTTGCTACTTCAGCTCCGCGCGCGATATAGTCCGCTGTTTCATTTAATTGATCTGGATATGGATCGCCCATTGCAATAATTTTCTCTGGTAAGCTATGTGCAGATACGATTAATACTGCTTTTTCACGCTCTGCATCTGACATACCGTTATATATACCTTTCACTGCATCGACCCAGTACTGGATGAATTTCGGCTCTTTATACCAGCTATCAATGCCATGAATTGTTAAGTTTCCAAGTTTCTCAGCTTCTTCTTGTGCTCGTCCAACGTATGATTTCACGCTAAACGTAGAATAGTGAGGTGCAAGAACAAGCGCGATTGCATCTTGTATTCCGTCGTTATGCATATCTTTCACTGCATCTTCAATAAACGGTTCAATATGTTTTAAGCCAAGATACATATGGTACTCTACTTCATCTTGTACTTCATTTAAACGCTTCTCTAACTTCTTAGCTTGCTCTAATGTAATAGTAGCTAAAGGAGAAATACCACCAATTGCACGGTAACGCTCTGTTAAATCTTCCAGCATTTCAGGACTTGGCTTTCTTCCTCTGCGAATATGTGTATAGTAACGTTCAATATCTTCTTCTTTATATGGCGTTCCGTATGCCATTACAAGCAAACCAATTTTCTTTTTCATACAGCAATGCTCCTTTACTTCGCTAACTGCCCTTTAGAGTATTCATGAATAAATGTAGTTAAACGTTTTAATGTATCTGGATTTACTTCTGGGAATACACCGTGACCTAAGTTAAAGATATAACCCGGCTGTTTCATCCCTTGATCTAAAATACTTTTTACATGTTCTTCAATAACAGACCATGGTGCAAGTAAGAATGAAGGGTCCATATTACCTTGTACCGCCTTATGAACGCCCCGTGCACGTGCTTCTTCAATCGGTAAGCGCCAATCTAAGCCGACTACATCAAGCGGTAAGTCGTGCCACTCATTCACTAAGTGTGCAGCTCCTACGCCGTGCATAATCATTGGAACACCCATCTTACGAACTTCTGCAAAAATACGCTCCATTGCTGGTTTAATAAATACGCGATAATCCGCTACATTTACTGTTCCAACCCAAGAATCGAAAATTTGAACTGCTTTTGCTCCTGCGTTAATTTGCGCTTTTAAATATGTAATAACCATATCTGCTAGTTTATCCATTAAAGCGAACCAAGCTTTCGGCTCTGCATACATGAACGCTTTCGTATTATGGTAGTTACGAGATGGACCGCCTTCAATCATATAGCTCGCTAATGTAAATGGAGCTCCTGAAAAACCGATTAACGGTACGTCTAACATTTCTGTCGTTAATAAACGAATTGTATCTAGTATGTACGGTACGTCATCTTCTGGATTGATTTCCCCTAGTTTTTCTACGTCTTGTAAAGAACGGATTGGGTTATCGATAACTGGGCCAATACCTGATTTAATTTCTACATCCACACCAATTGCAGGTAGTGGTGACATAATATCTTTATAAAGAATTGCTGCGTCTACGTTATACTGATCAACCGGCAATTTTGTAACGTAAGCACATAACTCTGGATTGTGTGTAATTTCAAATAAAGAATACTTTTCTTTAATCTTTCTATATTCCGGCTGTGAACGACCTGCTTGACGCATATACCATGCTGGTACATAATCGGTACGTTCCCCCCTACATGCTTTTAAAAATGTCTCATTTATAGTTCTTACCAAGACCCTTGCTCCCTTCCTTACCAATGCTTCGAATACGTTCGATATTTATCTTTTTTTACTATACAGCTTGTAAAAACAAAATGCATAATATTATGTACGTTGTTCATTAAATTGACACAAACACTCTTAAAAACGCTTACTATTTTCACAACATTCTTATTATAACACAGAGAAAAACTATGGTTTAGCTACTTTTGACTTTTCTCCTTCACGATTCGTTTGTGTATTATATGGTACAACGTAAAAGCTCGGTTTTGAAAATATGTTAACGAACTTTTCCTCATATTCCCCAGCACCATTTACAGTGCTAACATGCGTATGAATTCCGTTCTCCACTCTATAGATTCGGTACATAATTCTGTTATCTGGAAGTGGCGTCCAGCTTAATTTTGCTTTAAATAAACCGAAAGGGCTAAATGATAATTTCATTTTTACATCTTCAATTTTGCGCAGCCGAATCGGAGCGCCGATTGTTTCCACACCTTCAGGCTTCATAAACTTCTCTTTATGTTCTACATTAGCCTTCGTTAAAATTTTCTTAAACAATTTTGTCGCAGATGCACTTTCTCCTTGCAACTGATGCTCCTTATCCGTACGGTCATAACCAATCCAAACAGCGCCTACTAAGTTCGGTGTATAACCAACGAACCACATATCTCTTGCTCCCTTATCGTCATTTGGCAATGAAGTTGTACCCGTTTTTCCAGCTAACGCACCGTTATATACACCCACTCTTGCTGTCCCTTCCTTCACAACTCCTTCTAGCATTTTCGTCATATACCATGCTGTCTGCTTCGAGAAGATTTTTGTCTCTACTTTTGGAGATTCCCCAATGACTGCACCGTGTCTGTTTAATACTTTATCAATAACGTGCGGCTCGATAATATTTCCATTTGCTAAAAATGAACGGTACATTTTTACAAGATCAAATGTTGAAACGCCATTTTTCAATCCGCCAAGCGCTGTACTTAAACCAGCATCTGCAATATGAACATTTCCTTTTTCTAAATATTGCTTTCCTTCTTCTACCCCTAACTCATTTAATAAAGAAACTGCCGGTACATTTGCCGACTCTAAAATCGCATCATACATCGTCATTTCTTTTGAATACTCATGATTATAATTTCGAGGTTCATACCCTTCAAAAGAATTTCTTTCATTCGTTAATAAAGAATACGGATTATACTTTTTCGTTTCTAGTGCTGGTGCATAAACGATAAGTGGTTTTAAAACAGATCCAGGCTGCCTTTTGGCAAAAACACGATTAAATCCTCTCGGGACGTACTTTCTTCCCCCAATCGCCGCTTTAATCCCTCCCGTACGATTATCCATTAATAAGAAAGCACCTTGCGCCCCCTCTTCTTTCCCAGGGAAATTCCTTGCATCTTGAAACTGGTTATATGCTACCTTTTGAATCTTTTCATCCATAGGTACGACAAACGTATATCCTCCGCGAAGTACTTCTTGATGAGACAATCCGTATAAACGAGCGGCTTCATCTATGACCATATCAATATACGGCATATATGCAAGCTCATTCTCATCTAAATTTTTATATAGAGCAATTGTCTTCCCTTGATAACGAACGCTTTCTTCTGCAGTCAAATAGCCTTGTTTATGCATAAGTGACAACACTAGATCACGGCGTTCCTTACTCTTCTCTGCAGAATAGTACGGTGAATATCCGTTTGGTGACTTCGGAAGGCCTGCAAGCATTGCCCCTTCCTCTACTGTTAAATCCTCAACATTTTTATTAAAATACAACTTTGCTGCCGCTTGAATACCGTAAGCCCCATGACCAAAATAAATATGATTCATATACATTTCAAGAATTTGTTGCTTCGTATATTTTTGCTCTAATTGAAGAGAAATTGCGACTTCCTTCAATTTGCGCGTAAATGTTTTTTCACGAGTTAAAAAGACGTTTTTAGCGAGTTGCTGCGTAATGGTACTACCGCCCTCTACTTTCTCTCTAGCTAACGTATCTTTATAAAGAGCACGGAATATAGACGGATAATCAATCCCTTGATGCTCATAAAAACGAGAATCTTCCACCGCAACAAACGCCTGCTGCACATACTTCGGAATTTGCTCGATCGGTACGAGCTCTCTATTTTCTACGTATAATTTCGTAATTTCTTTCCCTTTCTGGTCAACGATACGTGATGAAGAGTGGAAAACGAGCTGCTTTTCATCCATCATATAGCCACCAGCTAACACGATAAGTTTATAGATTACAATCGCTACTACGAACGTTGCGACGCCGCCTAATAAAGTCCACTTTACTTTCTTCATACATCGTCCTTCTTTCCAAATGATGGTACATTTATTATTTGAAAAAGAAGTATCTTTATGTATATAATCTTCGAAGTTTTTTAAGAGAGTTGATATAATAGAAACAAACTATTAAGGGGGCATTAAAATGAAGGCTATTATTTCATACGAAACACCTCTAGAACAAGCACATTTCACTGCAAAAAATGATGAAAAAAATATGTTTTATAAAGAAAATACAGAAGAATCTGTAGAAGGTTCACTTCAGTATGACGTACTAGATGCTGTCGGTGAATTTAAAGGACAACCTGGCTATATCGTTTGTAACAACATTTCTGTCACAGACGAAGGTCGCCCTGTATTTGAAAACCGCTTTAAAAACCGCGCAGGCCTTATTGAAAACGAACCAGGATTCCAAGCAATCCGTGTTCTACGTCCATTAAGTAACGATACATACGTCATCTTAACGATGTGGGAAACAGAGCAAAACTTTAAAGACTGGACAGAATCACGTTCATTCGAAAACGCTCATAAGAAACGCCCTGTACAAGCAGAAGGACAAGCTCCAGCGCATCCACATGCGGAACAGCAAAAGAGTATTTTCTCTCGTCCATCTTTTGTGACTACTTTTGATGTGTTAGTTTAATTAAAACATAATACAACACTAACAGTACGTGAAATTATATTAACGATTTTCCGAATATATCTATCATATCTTTGAATATATCAACGATTTTCCGAATATATCTATCACATCTTGAAATATATCAACGATTTTCCGAATATATCTATCATATCTTGAAATATATCAACGATTCGACTAAAGATATCAATTTAATGACAAAAAGGAAACACCATTACACACCGGTGTTTCCTTTTTCTTTGTACCAATTATATATACGAAGTGAATCTTTTTTTCTCATATGCTTTACTTCATAACCGCGCCCAGCTACCGCTACAAGAGTTGTACATAATTCATCTTTTCTTTGAAAATACGATTGATTATAACCTACTGCTTGAACATGTCTTCTTCGCATTATTCCTGTATATTTCGAAAAATTACGATATACAACCGTTAGTTGATTTTCTCTTAATTCATAACCGCCACTTTTATATCTAGCATACGCAAGTAACGAAAACACGATAAATAATGGTAAAATAACAAACAACGCAATATATTGTTTAAAATATATACTCACGCTGGCAATTAGAACTGTGAGTATGATACTTATTAACCAGCCCATAATGAAATAACGACGCAACGCTGTTTTTGGTAAGTGAACGATCTCCGCTTCGATTTCATATGGTAACTCTAAATATGTGATCAGGTGCTGTACATCTTTTTTCTTCATAAATGGATGCAACATTACTTCGTTACTTGCTGCTCCAATACTTTGAATTGCTTCCACTTCAACAGCACAATAGCCAAACGGCTGGCGAAGCATACCTTCTTTTACAGTAATCGCTTGAATGCGGTGCAATTTTAAGACAAACTCTTTCTTTTCAAATAATCCTTGAACGATACGAATCTCTTCCCCTTTTCGCTCAATTTTAAAGTTTGCATATTTCAACACATATCCAGCCGTGGAAATAATCCACGAAATTGCCATTAAAATTAATGCAATTACAATTAGTTTATAAACACCGTTTCCCATCACATACGCTTCTACTTTACTTGTGAATCCTTCAGGAAGAACAAAATCAAACTTTGTGTAAAGAAGTACCAGTCCAGAGAACACTAGTCCGAACCGACCAGATGTAATCGCTGCGGCTAAAACCTCTTTCGCTGTTAACTGATAAACCGTCTTGCTTTCTTCCTCTTCTATTTCTTCTTTTACAGTAGTTTCTTTCTTATGTAATAAAGAAATTAAATGTTTTGCCTCGTCTTCTTTAATACCAGCCAACATCACTTCTGGTTCATTACCACCACCGGCTACTTCTATATTTAACTTCATAAGTCCGAGCATTTGATAAATGATGTTAGAAGACGTACTAATATTTTGTACACGCTCTTTATTTAAATAGCTTTCCTTCTTTACAAAAACACCGTGCTTTATATGTAAAATATTATTCTCAATCCAGTACACTTTAAAATACCATTTAATTGCTGAAAAAATAGCCATGATGAATAAAACAACCAGAAGAAAAAGATAAAATAAATACCAAGGTTCCACTTGTTCATCAGGTTTAAATAAAACAAGAATAATAAGTGGCAACAAACTCGCAATCCTAATACCTAACAATATCGTAATCGGATGTTGCCTCTTATACATCCTTATCACTCACTTTCGCAAGTTCTCCAATTTGTCTTTTCAGCTGTTCTGCTTCTTCTTTCGTTAAACCTGGAATACTATGAGAAGTTGCGGCTGTTGAAATATGTAATTCTGCTAAATTATACTTTCTCATGATCGGCCCTTGCTCAATCGTTACGTGCTGCACACGGATCATCGGAATAAGTACGCGTTTTACAACAAACATTCCCTTTTGAATCTCAATCTCTTCTTCATTTAATCTGTAACTATAATAGCGTTGACGTAAATTTGGAAACACAAAATAATCAAGGGGAATAAATGTAATAGCTCCTGTTACTAATAGTCCGAACAACCAGCCCCACCAGTTAAAGTTAATCATAAAAAAGAAATACGCAATTACGACTGTTAGTATAACTACCGCCCCAATTAAAGCGTGCATCCTCCACACTTTCAGCATATTAGAATGAATCTCCCTTTCTAACGGCTGCATCTCATCACTCCAATTCTATGAATTTATTACTTATATATTATCAAAAAATAAGATTTTATATACATTTTTGTAAATTTATAGTCAAATGAAAATAGTTGAATCAAAAGCATATTAAAGAAACACATACCTCAGTTTTGAAAATTATGTATTATAAATATGAATTATATTGAACTAAAATAAACCTTACATGATTCATGCAAGGTTTATCGTTTTATACACAATATATTTCATTATTGTTGAGATATACTAGCATCGCTTTCAATTCGCTTTTCTTTTTGGCTTAGTTTTTTATCTTTAGATTTTTTTAATGTTAAAGTCATGCCAATAAAAATAAAAAGAATTCCTGTTATTTGCATTAAAGTTGGACGGAATCCAGTAAGTACAGTATCTAATAATATTGCCACTGCCGGATCTAAAAAAACTAATATTGAGATGGTTTTTGTAGATAAATAGCGTAAACTATCAAAAAACAGATAATATACTATCCCTGTGTGAATAAAACCAGTAGCTATAATATATGTCCAATTACTTTGAGTGAGGCCACTAAAAGCATCTAAATCTATAAATGGTATTAAAAGAAATATCCCCAAGAATGTTTGTAAAAATGTCATTGCATACGCACTCATTTTGTTAATCCCTTTACCAAATAAAGTTGTAAATGCATAAAAGAGAGCCGCAAGAAATCCCCATATCATACCTGAAGACATTAATGAGCCGACAGAGAAGCTTCCATCAATACCAGCAATTAATAAAGCTCCTGCAAAACACACAATTATTGAAATGATAGATATGAATGTTAATTTTTCTTTAAAGACGATACTTCCAATTAACAGTACAATTACTGGTGCAAGATGATAAACTGAGATAGCAATGGTAACTGACATATTTTCAAAGGCTTTAAATAAGAAAACCCAATTAAATACTAAGAAAAAACCACATATTAAAACTTGAATAACTTCTTTTCGTTCCCATTTATCTTGTTTATATTGCCCTGTAAGCAACCAGCATACACTTAAAAATATTGTCGCAAAAATACACCTTACAAACACTAATTCAAACGAAGGTAAGTTTGTTTGAACAGAAAAAAATCCAACTGATCCAAAGATAACCATTGATGCTATCATCTTTAAGGCCGGTACCGTTTTCTCTTGCTTAAAACTCTTTTGAAGCAAATTAATCCCCCTCCAATAAAAACTCGGTTTATAGTGAGAAAAACACCAGCCTAAAAAAAGGACAGGTGCTTTTCCTCAAAAACACTCAATTGTAATCATTACTATTATCTAAAATATAATCTGGTGAATCAACATACTTTATATACCTTGAATAAGATCTAGCACGGCATTCACTGTACGCATCATCTTCCAAATTATAATAATCTAACTGTGCTTGTGTTAATAAACGATGATTCTCTTCCTCTTGTAAAAAGATTTCATTTGAGATTTCAAGGAATCCTTTAGATTCAAATTCATGTACCTTTTCTTCTATGCTAAACCCATTCATTTTACTAAGAACAAACGTCATTATAAAAACCTCCACACTATTGTATTTTTCTATCTCACCCTATGTTAGAAATGCAATAAGTAACCGAGATTCTTGCTTAATAAAATTTGAAATTATGATATTCAATTAATACACCAAATGAAATATATGTAATTCATTAAAATTATTTATTAAGCAATATTATATATCCTTTTGGTTATTTTTTCTAATTATCTGAAGATTTATTAACATTAGTCTTAATATTCGAAATTAAAGAAATGGATTTTTCAGAAAGATAAAACTGCGCGTATTGCAATTATTTATGTATATAACTTTTTTAAAAATTATATTTTAAATATAGCTAGTTTTTTATAAATTTTTTGATATAATTACATACGGGAAAAGGGAAGAATTTTGTCTTCCCTTGTGTTTTTATTTGCATCTAGTACTTTTGCTAGATGCTTTTTTTTATGCTAAAAAAGGTATCCTCAAATACTTTGAGGATACCTTTTCACCTTTATTATCTCTGCTGTTTTCTACCTAATACGAGTAACCCAAAACTCATCATTACAAGAAGTGCTCCCATATATGGTTCCACAGGCATTTTCTGCCCTGTCTTCGGTAATTCTTTTTCAGGTTTCTCTGGATTCGGTGTCCCTGGCTTTTCTGGATCTGGTGTTCCAGGTTTTTCTGGATTCGGTGTTCCAGGTTTCTCCGGATCCGGTGTTCCAGGCTTTTCTGGATCTGGTGTTCCAGGTTTTTCTGGATTCGGTGTTCCAGGTTTCTCCGGATCCGGTGTTCCAGGCTTTTCTGGATCTGGTGTTCCAGGTTTTTCTGGATCTGGTGTTCCAGGTTTTTCTGGATCTGGTGTTCCAGGCTTTTCTGGATCTGGTGTTTCTGGACCTGGTGGTGCTAAATGATTCAATTTGTTTAATACTTCTAATTGAACTGCATTTATCATTCCATTTGTAATTTCAAATGGAATTGGATTAGTTAATTTTTCATATCCCTTTGGTGCTTCTACTTCTACTAGTGTGTAGTTACCTACAGATAGATCTGTGATTTTTGCCTTTCCATCTTTATCTGTTGTTACTTTCACTACTACTTTTCCCTTTTCATCATGAACTTCAAACACAGCTCCTGATAAGACTTCCTTGCTTTCAGTGGCCATTTTTGTAATCTCCACTGCACCTTTGTCTAACTGTTCGTTCTCTACTTTCAATGATAAGACTTTTGTCATACCTTTTGTAATTTCGAATGATACTGGTTCCGTTAACTTTTTGTAACCTGGTAAGCTCTTCGTCTCTACTAATTTGTATTTTCCTACTGATAGATCTGAAACGTTTGCTTTTCCTTCTTTATCCGTCGTTACTTTCGCAACTACTTTGCCTTTTGAGTCACGTACTTCAAATACAACATTTTCTAATGGTGCTTTACTGTCTTTATCTATTTTTGTGATTTCTACATTCCCCGTATCTACCATTTCATTTTCTACAGTGAACGCTAAAGATTTTGTCATACCTTTTGTAATTTCAAATGGTACAGGCTTTTCTAATTTTTTGTAGCCTGGTAAACTCTCTACTTCTACTAGCTTGTACTTTCCTACTGATAAATCTGAAACTGTTGCTTTTCCAGCTTTATCTGTCGTTACTTTCGTTACTACCTTGCCTTTGTCGTCTTGTACTTCAAAGACTACACCTGCTAACGGTGCCTTATTATCTTTATCTATTTTTGTAATTTCTACATTTCCCGTATCTACCATTTCATTTTCTATTTTTAATGATAGAACTTCTGTCATACCTTTTGTAATTTCAAACGATACTGGTTCTGTTAATTGTTTGTAACCTGGTAAGCTTTCTTTCTCTACTAATTTGTACTTTCCTACAGATAAGTCTGAAATGTTTACTTTTCCATCTTTATCTGTCGTTACTTCTGTTACTACTTTGCCTTGCTCATCTTGTACTTCGAAGACTACGCCTTCTAATACTTTTTGGCTATCTTTATCTACTTTTGTGATTTCTACTGAACCTTTGTCTAACTGTTCATTCTCTACTTTTAATGATAAGACTTCTGTCATACCTTTTTTAATTTCGAATGATACTGGCTCTGTTAGCTTTTTGTAACCTGGTAAGCTTTCTTTCTCTACTAATTTGTACTTTCCTACAGATAAGTCTGAGATTTTTGCTTTACCATTTTTATCTGTTTTTACTTCTGTTACTACTTTTCCTTTGTCGTCTTGTACTTCGAAGACTACGCCTTCTAATACTTTTTGACTATCTTTATCTACTTTTGTAATTTCTACTGAACCTTTGTCTAACTGTTCATTCTCTACTTTTAATGATAAGACTTCTGTCATACCCTTTTTAGTTTCGAATGATACTGGCTCTGTTAGCTTTTTGTAGCCTGGTAAGCTTTCTACTTCTACTAGTTTGTAATTCCCTACAGATAGATCTGAAATTTTCGCTTTTCCTTCTTTATCTGTCGTTACTTTTGTTACTACTTTGCCTTTTTCATCTTGCACTTCGAATGTTACGCCCGCTAATACTGCGCCACTTTCTTTGTCCACTTTTGTAATTTCTACTGAACCTTTATCTAACTGTTCGTTCTCTACTTTCAATGATAAGACTTTTGTCATACCTTTTTTAATTTCGAATGATACTGGTTCCGTTAACTTTTTGTAACCTGGTAAGCTTTCTTTCTCTACTAATTTGTACTTTCCTACAGATAAGTCTGAGATTTTTGCTTTACCATTTTTATCTGTTTGTACTTCTGTTACTACTTTGCCTTTGTCGTCTTGTACTTCGAAGACTACGCCTTCTAATACTTTTTGACTATCTTTATCTACTTTTGTAATTTCTACTGAACCTTTGTCTAACTGTTCATTCTCTACTTTTAATGATAAGACTTCTATCATACCCTTTTTAATTTCGAATGATACTGGCTCTGTTAGCTTTTTGTAGCCTGGTAAGCTTTCTACTTCTACTAGTTTGTAATTCCCTACAGATAGATCTGAAATTTTCGCTTTTCCTTCTTTATCTGTTGTTACTTTTGTTACTACTTTGCCTTGCTCATCTTGCACTTCGAATGTTACGCCTTTTAATAACGCGCCACTTTCTTTGTCCACTTTTGTAATTTCTACTGAACCTTTATCTACTAGTTCATTCTCTACTTTTAGTGATAAGACTTCTGTCATACCTTTTTTGATTTCGAATGATACTGGTTTCGCTAGTTTTTTATATCCTGGTAAGCTTTCTACCTCTACTAGCTTATATTTTCCTACTGGTAAATCTGAAATTGTTGCTTTTCCTTCTTTATCTGTCGTTACTTTTGTTACTACTTTGCCTTTTTCATCTTGCACTTCGAATGTTACGCCCGCTAATACTGCGCCACTTTCTTTGTCTACTTTTGTAATTTCTACTGAACCTTTATCTAACAGTTCGTTCTCTACTTTCAATGATAAAACTTTCGTCATACCTTTTGTAATTTCGAATGATACTGGTTCCGTTAACTTTTTGTAACCTGGTAAGCTCTTCGTCTCTACTAATTTGTATTTTCCTACTGATAGATCTGAAACGTTTGCTTTTCCTTCTTTATCTGTCGTTACTTCTGTTACTACTTTGCCTTTGTCGTCTTGAACTTCGAAGACTACGCCTTCTAATACTTTTTGACTATCTTTATCTACTTTTGTTACTTCCACATTTCCCTTGTCTAACATTTCGTTTTCTACTGTTAAAGCAAGAGATTTTGTCATGCCTTTTTCAATTTGGAAAGTAATCGGATCTACTAATTGTTTATACCCTTTTGGTGCCTTTACTTCTACTAACTTGTATGTGCCGACTGATAAATTAGTAACTTGTGCTTGTCCTTTTTTATCTGTCGTTATTTTAGCGACTACTTGTCCTGCTTCATCTTGAATCTCAAATACTGCATCAGCTAAAGCATCTTTATTTTCTTTATCTACTTTTGTAATTTCTACATTTCCTGTATCCACTAATTCATTTTCTACTGTTAGCTTTAGCGCTGTTACTCTACCCTTTTCAATTTCGAATGAAATTGGCTTTTCTAGTGGTTTGTATCCTGCCGGTGTTTCTACTTCTACTAACTCATACTTTCCAATAGGTAAATCTGAAACGTTTGCTTTTCCTTCTTTATCCGTCGTTACTTTTGCAACTACTTTTCCTTTTGAATCACGTACTTCAAATACAACATTTTCTAATGGAGCTTTACTATCTTTATCTATTTTTGTTATCTCTACATTCCCTGTATCCACCATTTCATTTTCTACTTTTAATGATAGAACCTCAGTCATGCCTTTTTTAATTTCAAATGATACTGGTTTTTCTAACTTTTTATAACCAGGTAAACTTTCTACCTCTACTAATTCATACTTTCCTACAGGTAAATCTGAAACATTTGCTTTTCCTTCTTTATCTGTCGTTACTTTCGTAACTTCCTTACCCTTTTCATCTTGTACGATGAATGTTACTCCCGCTAACGGTGCTTTATTATCTTTATCTATCTTTATTATCTCTATATTTCCCGTATCTACCATTTCATTTTCTATTTTTAATGATAAGATCTCGGTCATACCTTTTGTAATTTCAAACGATACTGGCTCTGTTAATTTCTTATAGCCTGGTAAACTTTCTTTCTCTACTAATTTGTACTTTCCTACTGATAGATCTGAGATTTTTGCTTTACCATCTTTATCTGTTTTTACTTCCTTTACTACTGTTCCAGCTTCATCTTGCACTTCAAAGACTACGCCTTTTAATGCTTTTTTGCTGTCTTTATCTATTTTTGTAATTTCTACTGAACCTTTATCTAACTGTTCATTTTCTACTTTCAACGATAGGACTGTTGTCATACCTTTTGTAATTTCGAATGATACTGAATCTGTTAGCTTTTTGTAGCCTGGTAAACTTTTCGTCTCTACTAATTTGTACTTCCCTACTGATAAATCAGAGATTTTTGCTTTACCATCTTTATCTGTTTTTACTTCTGTTACTACTTTGCCTTGCTCATCTTGCACTTCGAAGACTACGCCTTCTAGTACTTTTTGGCTATCTTTATCTATTTTTGTAATTTCTACTGAGCCTTTGTCTAACTGCTCATTTTCTACTTTTATTGCTAAAGCTTTTGTCATACCTTTTTTTATTTCAAATGGTACTGGTTCTGTTAGCTTTTTATAACCTGGTAAGCTTTTTGTCTCTACTAATTTGTACTTTCCTACTGATAGATCTGAAACGTTTGCTTTTCCATCTTTATCTGTTACTACTTTTCTTACTACTTCATCTTTCTCATCTTGGACTTCAAATTCGACACCCGCTAATACTGCTCCGTTTTCTTTGTCCACTTTTGTAATTTCTATATTACCTTTGTCTACCATTGCATTTTCCACTTGTATTGGGAATATGCCGTCCCCTGTTACATTTACTTCGAACTCTGCTTCTTTTAATTGGTAGCCTTCAGGTGCTTTCGTTTCTTTTAAAATATATTTCCCTGGTGCTAACGGTTTAGAGATTGCCTTACCATCTTTATCTGTAACAATATGTTCGACTACTACACCGTCTTTTACTATATCAAACTCTGCATTTGCTAATGGTTTTTCACCATTTTCCGAATCAATTTTCTTTACTTCAATTTGACCCTTTTGCATAGTATTTTTAATTTCAATTGTTTTTGTTTCTCCAGCTTGAAGTGTAACCTCTACTGGTTCTTTTAATTTTTGATATCCTTCTGGTGCTACTGTTTCATAAACTTTATACGTTCCAGGAGCTAAAGTTTGAGGTACTGAAAAACCTTTTTCGTCCGTTTTCAGTTTTGCAACAACTTCGTTTGTACTATTTCGAACTTCAAATTCGGCACCTTTTAACCCTTTGTTCGGATTCTCAGAATCTATTTTATGAATCGATACTGTACCGTCTTTTGGAGCTTCAGGCGGCGTAATAGTTACTTCTTTTGATGTTAATGTTTTATCATCAAAATGTAATTCCGCTTTATTAGGAATCTTCTTATCTACGTAAGAAGATAAGTCTGCATTATTTTTAATTTTCGCCTTGATACTAAGATTGATTCTCTGGTCTTCATATGACTTATAGTCAAAATTCTCACCAAACGTAAATGTTACTTCACTTCTTTGCTTATCTATCTTTAACGTTCCTTTAGAAGTAATATCTTGGCCATTTTGATCATACACTTTTGCCTCTAATACTTCTAAAACATCTTCTAAATCATCACGAATTACCATTGATGTGTATTTAGGAGGATCGTTTGGTATATGTGTACCAACTTGGTATTGAATCACTTGATCCATTTGTGTTAGCTGCTCATTCTCTACAAGCTTGCCATTCTCATCAACTATATTTTTTTCAATACTAGGTGGATTATCGTCACCTGAACCGGTTCCCCCTCCACCACTTACGAATACTTGTCCTACTTTTTCTTCAGTTTTAATATTTTTACCTTCTAATTTCACAGTATTTTTATGAGGCTTTGCAGAAGGATTAGTAATCTTTGTTTTATATCTTAAAATATAACCTTTTGAACTGTCTGGAAACTCAATTGTAAATCCAGCCTTTGTTGCATTAATTTTAATGTTAGATAAATCTGCTGGCTTAATATTTGTTGGTGCATAACCATCTTCAAATACAGCCTCTTCTAATACTACGCTGTCTGTAATTAACTCATGCCCAGGTCCTAATGTATCTGTTAATTTAAGATCTTGCATTTCTGTTCCAGTTGCATTTACATATACAAGCCAATCAGCAATCGAAGGATCTTCTTGATTATAAGAACCCCATTTCAATAGATTATCTGTATTGGGCTGTGGCTTCGGTCTCTCTGTCGTATTACTTACATTTACTTCTTTATTGACGATTTGACCATCAACGTTAAATTCTAATGGAATTTCTTTAACACCATCATATGCTTCTAGACCAAAGTAGAATTCTACGAATAAAGAACCTTTAATGTTATTCTTTCCTTCTACGTAATCCCCCATAGTACACGTTAATAGACCCTTTTTCATCTCACATGTACCAACTGTTTTTCCTTCAGCATCTTTTAAAGGAAAACTCATATTCATAAGGTCTTTTCGAAACTCTTTTGGCATATCAATTGTGAATTGATCTCCACTTTTTATTTTTTCTTTAGCTGACCACTTCACTTCTACTTTCATACCATCTGAGGCTTGATACGGTTCAGATGTCGTGCCATCAGTACGGGAAATATTAATTTCGTCCACTGGACTTTTCATCACAGCAGCTTGAATAACTGGAGCCCACACATTCAGCACTGAAAATAATACTAGAAAAACTAATGAAACCATTGAAATATGTCTTTTAGTACTTTTCATTTGCATAGTTCCCTCCTATTTTTTATATTTATATAACAAAAAAAGACCGTCCGGTTGCATCAAAAATGTGCAACCAGACGATCTTAGTAACCAATATGTATTACCGTAGACTCTAAGCTTTGCGGCCTATCCTTTCGAATAGTGTGCTAAAAATATCTTTTATTCTTTTTTTGTTTCATTTTCCTCTTAAACCAAATATTACTATACCGTCTGGACGGTTATAATTCAATACTCTATAAAATTGTTCTATTTTTCTAATAAAAAAAACAATTCACCACTACATTAAAGAAGCAATGGTGAATTATTTTTGCATTATATAGTTCGCATATTCTATTTATATGAATTACTAATAAGAGCTTGAATCACTTTTTCTCTTAACTCGGGGCTTAGTCTTCCAACCCCTAAATATTCCGAATACCATAATCCATCTGCTGCTAATCTAATAATTGTTGCACAAACTGCATCTATCTCATCGTTTTCTATATTCTTTTGCAGTTGCTGAAATGATTGTTGTAATGGCTCAAGTAATTCAGGTTTTAACATGAATGCTGCCATCATACTACTAGATAACTCTTCTGTTCTTCTCTCATTATTTAATCTTTCCTCTACAAAAGAGCGAACCCATCTCCCTTTCCTCTCTGAGTCTTCCGCTACTTTATTGTAAATGGCCCCTTCATAATCCTCTACCCCTCTGACTATCATACCTTCTATTAAAGCTTCTTTATTTGAAAAGTGATACAATAATCCACCTTTACTTACACCCGCCTCTTTTGCCACTGCTTCTAAGGTTAATTTAGCAACCCCTTTACATTGCACAATTTGAGAAGCGGCCGCCAAAATCTTTTGCCGCGTTATGCTTATACTCATTCCTTTTTAAAACCCCATTTCTACTAAATTTATATAAATACGAATCTTATTTTTAATATTGTTCATTACTACTAAGTATTTTCTTTATACAACAAAAGCTTCATTACCTTTGAATTTTTAGTTACTTATTCTATTAAAAATTTCCATATCATTCAATATGATAACATTAAACACACAAAGCTGACTATACATCTATACTTTTGTATTTATTGAAAATATATCCATTAATAAAATTTACCAATTTAGTCCTTCTTATTACCTTATAAGACGGCAGTAATTCTTTCAGCACTAAATAAAAAATGTTATTACTCCCATTGAATTGAGTAATAACATTTCACTTAACAAATTCGCTGCCAACTAGCATCCTTCACATCTTCACTAGTCGGTTTTCTAACTAATCCAATAAAACATTCCTCGCAAGCACCAAATACAATAAAATTTTTCTGTGCTTGTCTTAACGAGACTTCATTTGCACCGCCTTCAAAGTCAGGATTGTTAAACTGTACCTCATCATCTTCCCAGTAACATATATTACAAATTTCATATGTATCTGGTGGTTCTTCTTCTATTGTTCTATACCCGCAGCACGGACATGTATATTTCATTCTGTTACTCCATTATTCATTTCTTTTTTCTCCCATATATTCCGGCCCATAAAGAATGTCACAGCACAAATCATAGTTATCCCCATGAAAAATGTATTAGAATCTTCATATGTAGTTGGAATGCCTACCGTTACGAAAACAATACTAAAAGCTAAAAGTAGATATAATAATAAAGATATAATATAGCTGAGTTTAAATCGTAAAATGATACCTCTAAACAATAGCTCACCAAGTAGACAGCCACCTAAAATAATAGGTACTCCGAAATACAATGTAAGGACTCCCATTTGCGCAGTAGATTGAATTATCTTTCCAATTATGTTCGGCGAAACCAGCTCACTATTGTTTCCCATCCTATCATATAAATCAAGTGCTGTTGCTGAAATAAAGAAACTTAATATAGAAAATGAATACGGTATTAAAAATTTGCTCACTCTCATTCACCTCGCTTTTTTCTTTACATATATTATTCATTATTTTCGCATAAAAAAATCGCCCGTCTTCCGCGAAAGACGAGCCGTTCCACTTAATTCTCACTTAACTTCTTCTTATACCAATCCTGCATTCTCTCCGCATCTTCTACTCTCGTATGCTCTATTTTGTAACTAGATGATGCACTCGAAAACTTATACGTACATAAATCCGCACGGCGCTGGAAATATGATTGTGTCTTCTCCATTGATTGGACGTGTCTTCTTCTAATAAGTCCTGTATATTTTCCGACGCTACGATAGACAAGTGTAATTTGTTCTCCGTTAACACTGTAACCATTTGTTTTAAATGTTGCGTATCCAAGTGTAAAGATAAGGATTGCGAGCGGTAATAATGCCCACATGATGTAATACTTTTCAAAGTATATGCTTATTCCAGTAAGCGGGATTGCGAGCATAGCGAAAAAGATGAAACTATCAATGAGATAACGGCGCAATGCTGCTTTTGGTAACGAAGTAATATTTGCATTCAGTTCGTATGGTAATTGTAAATGCGTGAGTAACTGTTGCACTCGATCTTTTCGAATGATAGGATGCAGTGTAACTTTTTCTTTTTCGTCATCCGTTCCCTTACTTTGAATGACTTCTACTTGCACAGCACAATAACCGAACGGTTGGCGTAAAATACCTTCTTTTATCGTAATCCCTTGAATACGGTGCAATTTTAGTACGAGTTCTTTTTTCTCCAGTAATCCTTGCGAAATACGGACTTCGTCATTTCTTCGATTCACTGTAAAATCTCCATGTTTTAGCGCATAACCAATTGTCGATATAATCCACGAAAGGACGAGCAAAATAGCTATCATCAAAATCCAGCCATATATATCATGTTCCATTACATACGACTTTACGCTATTCTCTATCCATTTCGGAATGTACTCATCTACTTGGTGATACACAAAAAAGATTAATGAGAATAACAATCCAAATTGACCAGATGTAACAGAGGCTATTAAAATCTCTTTCCACGTTAATTTGTATTCTCTCGCTTGTTTTTCCTCTGTAATAATTTCTTTTACTTCTACTTCTTCTAATGTTTTTTCTACTTTCAATTCTGAAGCCGACTCATTTAACATTGCGATAAGCTCTGTCGCTTCTTCTACCGTAATTCCAGCTAAGCTAACTTCTGCTTCATCGCCTCCGCCAGCTGTTTCAATCTGAATTTTTTTCAAACCGAGCATTTGATATAGTACGTTAGAACTTGTATTAATCGTTTGAACACGTTCTTTATTTAAGTAGCTCTCCTTTTTCACAAAGAGACCTTGTTTCACATGTAATACGTTATTTTCAACCCAGTATGTTGTGTAATACCATTTTTCAAACGCTGAAAAGACGGTGAGTAAACCGAATGCAGCGGGAATTAAATACCAAAACGGGAACTTTCCGTTTAAGCTAAACATGAAAATAATGAGTGGTATAAAGTCTGTTATTTTTAACTCTAATAACATCGTGATTGGATGCTGCCTTTTATACATCCTCATCACTCACTTTCGCTAATTCTGCGATTTTCGTTTTCAACATTTCAGCTTCATACATCGTTAAACCTGGGATGCTATGAGAAGTTGCTGCTGTTGAAATGTGTAATTCTGCTAATCCGTATTTTCTCATAATTGGCCCTTGTTCAATCGTTACGTGCTGTACACGAATCATCGGCACTAATACGCGCTTAACAACGAAAAGGCCATGCTGAATTTCAAGTTCTTCTTCATTTAGTTGGTAGCTGTAATAACGTTGACGTAGTTTCGGAAACGTAAAGTAATCAAACGGTGTATATACGATTGTTAATCCGATGAGCACATAGAAAATCCAAGCCCACCAATTAAACTTAATCATAAAGAAAAGATATGCAAAAATGACTATAATACTGATTCCTAGCTCAATTAAAGAACGCGCTTTCCACACCTTGACCATGTCAGGGTGAATTTCATTTTTCAATGAATCCATGTAACCACTCCAAATCTAGTAATCTAATATATGAATACTCTTAATCTACATTTTACATAACTTTACAGAAAATTGAAATTTAATCTTCTTTCTTCTCAGGAATAAAATATCCGAACCAAAGTAACCAAATGAAACCGATTAACTTCATCCAACTTCCATCCGCTTGAAAAGCTTCAATCATACCTGGTATTTTATAAATCCCAATAAATCCAAGAAAACCGAGCCACCAGTTTTTTTGCATTTTCATCTTTACTCCTCCTTCATTACGTTTTTCACATTTCGAATCCAAATTTCTTTATACTTTAACTGGAATCCCATGAGCATATAGTTGCTCATATTATCGATCACAAGCGCTAGCGTATGAGCATTTTCTTCCGTTTCATGTTGTGACACAACGCCCAGTCTCGCGCCTTTCTTCAATAAATCGTGGAAACCATGCAAAAAATCCTCTTGTATTTCAAATAAACGTTTCTGATACTTTTCATTTCGTGATGCAGTTACGATAAATTCATTGATAACGCGTAGTATTCCTTCTTGCCCTTCATACTCAGAGAGCATATGTAAACCATCTGCGATTAGCTTTTCTGCAAAGTTTTCTTTCGTATACCGCTCTTCATTAAAGTACTTTGTAAAATGATAATCAGAAAAAATCTCTTCAAATAAAAAATCAACTAACGCTTCTTTAGAAGAAAAATGATAGTAAATAGCCGGTTTTGAAATACCTACCTCTTTCGCAATCATGGAAAGACTCATCTTCTCAATGCCGTGTTCTGCCATAAGTTTAAATGATGCCTCTACAATGTTCTGCGATGTTTGTAAATTCTTCGTCATACTGTACCTCACTTATTTTTACTTACCGTTCGGTAAGTAAATTATAAAACAAAACGAAATGATTTTCAATTTAGTTAGCACTACATAAGGTATTTATTGGAAAATACAGAAAGTTATAAAGTAAAAGCAACATATAACAATAAGGAGGATATCATATGAGACTTGGTGGTAATGGCGGTAGTGGTGGTAATGGCGGCGGTGAAGCGGGACAAGCTGGTAAGAGCGGATTTTCATTAATCATTGTACTTTTTATCGTATTGATTATAGTTGGAATTAGCTATATCGGACTTAGCTTCTAAGAAAAGGCGTCCTACATTACATATGTAGGACGCCTTGTTTTTAATCCCTATTCAGCAATCGCATACGATAGCAATTCATCGTCACTTCTCCAAGCCTTTGCAGTAATTGATAGTTCGCATATGCACCGACTGGGGCACCGATTACTGGTACGAGCTGAAGCATTTTCGCTAAATCAATATAGTCTCGGTACTCTGTTTGGAACTTTTCCCAGTCCATATGATTTTCTTTTTCTGTATCCCACGTTTCGATTGCTTTCCATATTTCTTTTCTGTGATCATCACTTGAAAAGGCAAGTTGGAAAACGTGAAGGATAAAAAGACGCTCTTCTTGTTTACTCGTATCAAATCCGTACAATGTCGCTGCATCGAATAAAAATTTAATTTTAATTGTAAGTAAAAGCGGAAAGTCAGCAAGACCGAGGAGAATACCACCAGCTCCAGTCCCTGCTCCTTCTGCCGCTGCTATTTTTTTGTACTCATCCATTTTTTTACGAACTTCATCGTCACGTCTTTGCAGTGACCATGTCGTCTCTTTTAGCTTCGGCTTTATAAAGTTTGACCCGGCGCTAATCGTTTGCACCATCATACGAATCGTCTCTGTTAGTACCTTTTGTACTTTCGCCGGAATGAGCTGTTGCACCTTCGTCTGCACTTTTTTGGAGAACCGTGTCATCATAGAAGAATCTTTCATGAATGTAGCTTTCCACTGCTCCAATTCTTTTATAACCTTCTCTTCGTATGTAATCATAGGTTCATTCCTTTCAATTTAAACGCTCAATGCGCTTCGCCCCGTATTGGTAAACGAAACCGATACTAAATAATATGCTTACGATAAGTAAAATTCCTGTCATCATGAAATCTTTCGTTGCTAGTGCAAATATAATTGTAAATATAACGCTACCTGTAATAAGAATTGCATTTAATAAAGTAAGAAAATCTTTCTTCTTCTCTTCTCCGCCTACTGGGTACAAATCAAGCCAAATTTTCATGCGGTGATGTTTCCATAAAGTTAATAGCTGATAACCGATTAAGTATAGGAAGATAAGGCTTACGATAAATCGTCCATATAAAAATGGAATGAAGTAAAGAATAACTCCGCCTAGAGCGAGCAGGCGCACATATAATCCAAAATAGTTACCTGATCTTAAAAATGTTCTCGTATATAAGTATAAATATGTACGCTTTTCGCCGATTATCGAAAGAATGAAATCCAGCCATTTTCGGCGAGATACTCTTTCTTTTAATGCTGGTACATCAACGAACATATTCGCGATGCGGTACAGCAGCATCATCTTCTTACCTTCTTCGGAAATTAAATACTCCCAGTTTAGTGGCTTTCCTTTGACCATTTGATGAATGATAGCAAGGTATAACACCATGAGAAGGACGATTCCACCAATGAAAAGAACTGAAGTACGTTCTACAAGGAAATATACAAATAAACCGTTTAGGATAAAACGAATAAACCAATCAGCCCTTTGTATATTTTGATCTGTTAAAAATGACTTTTCCCACGCTACAAATAAATTCCACGCTTTTACAATGACAAATGCGAGTACGATCCATATGTAGCCAGCTCCTGTTTGCTTCATTTGTTGGAAGTATAACGGAGCAAGCGCAGCTGCTACGATTGCGATTATGTATAACTGAATCATAAATGTAAAAAGAAATGCCTTTGTGAAGTAAGGTTTTAACTTTTCTTCAACTGGCAGTAAGTAAACGAGATCCGCTTCTTTTAATAACGTTTGAATGGATCCAGCCGTTAACACGAGTCCAATTAATACTGCCATTACGAGCGCAGTTGGAAACGAAGTTGTTAACGTTTGTAACCATTGCTGGTAATAATACGCTCCCGCACCGATGATGAACACGAAAATAAATTTCAAATGATCATTAAATACGTATTTACTATATGTACGAACTTCTTTTAGAAATTGACGAAATCGTTCTTTCCATAACGCTGTGCTATTCATAATCTTCTTCCTTCGTTAATGCAATGTAAATATCATCTAACGTTGCACCTGGCATATTAAACTGTGATTGCAGTTCAGATAGCGTTCCCTTCGCTCTTACTTCACCTTGATGCAAAATAATGAACGAATCACAATAACGCTCTGCCGTCGCTAAAATATGTGTGCTCATTAAAATACCGGCACCACTCTTTTTCATTTGGTCCATCATTTGAAGAAGGGATTGAATCGCTAACGGGTCTAATCCAACGAAAGGTTCATCTACTATGTAAAGAGATGGCTCCACTAAAAATGCGCTCATAATCATTACTTTTTGTTTCATCCCTTTTGAGAAATGAGATGGAAACCATTTTAAACGATTTTTCATACGAAACTCTTGTAGTAGTTGTCCTACACGTTCTTCATATTGTTTTTCATCCACGCCATACGCCATAGCTGTTAATTTCAAATGCTCTTCTAACGTTAATTCATCATATAATACCGGCGTTTCCGGAATAAATGAAAAGCTAGAACGGTACGCTGTCATATCATCACGAATTGTTTTCCCATTAATTGTGACAGTTCCTTTTTTCGGTTCCATTAAACCGATAATATGTTTAATCGTCGTACTTTTACCAGCTCCATTTAAACCGATTAAGCCGACAAGTTCGCCTTTATTAACAGAGAACGAAACGTCTTTTAATACAGGTCGTTTCGTATATCCTCCTGTAACATTTTCTACACGCAATAACTCGCTCATACGACACCACTTTCTTCATTAGTATTCATTCTATATTCATCTTACCAAAAATTATGCTGTACTACATAGTATCCATGTACTCAAAAAAAATTTTAAAATTTATTAGCATATAATTTCCCGAAAGCGGACATCATAATTATTGAAGAAGGAACACATTGAAAAAGCAACCACCAATTGATGAGTACAACAACATAGTGAAGTCATCATGAAATGGGGTGTCCAAGTTGGACAATGAAATTTACACATAACCAGATCATTTGTTTCATTTTCGAAACGGGGTGTCTCTGAAAGAGCATATACTGTTTTAAAAAATAAACAATTTCATTTTAAAAAAGATTGCAATTCATTTCACTTGAAAATGGGGTGTCTACGGCAGAAACTTTAGCCGATTTACCGTGCATTTCTTAAATAAATGAGGTGTCTGCGAAACGTAAATTACGATAATGCTTTTTCAATCCCTCTTCAGAAAACAGGAAGCTGAGTCAGCTTCCTGTTTTTCGTGTTTGTTCTCTTATGTAATTATGGTAAAATACGGCTAAGGATATTTGAAAGGATGAGATCAATGAATCATACAGCAGACAATTGTATTTTTTGTAAAATCATTGACGGGCAAATCCCTTGCTCAAAAGTATACGAAGATGAACATGTGCTTGCATTTTTAGATATTAGTCAAGTAACAAAAGGACATACTCTTGTTATTCCGAAAGTTCACAAACAAGACATTTTTGCGTTAACGCCAGAAATCGCATCACATATTTTTTCTGTCGTTCCAAAAATCGCAAATGCGATTAAAGCAGAGTTTAATCCAGTTGGCTTTAACCTACTTAACAATAATGGTGAAAAAGCTGGACAAACTGTGTTCCACTTCCACCTTCATTTAATTCCACGCTACGGTGAAAAAGATGGTTTCGGTGCTGTTTGGAAATCACACCAAAATGAATACACTATGGAAAATTTACAAAACATCGCAAGTACAATTGCAAATAGTGTGAAATAATGACACTATAAGAAGGCGTAATACATAACAAGCCACTTCCCTGAAGTCATCAAATTCCGCATGGCTTGTTTCTTCACCTAAAATGCTCAGGGATGATTGTTTGTGCATAGCACATATAAGAAAGATATGCATATTTTTTCACATCATGAATACGAACAAAAAATAAGGAGGTCTCCTTTTATGTCAAAAGCTAAATCCTTTATTACAGGTGTTATTTGCGGCGGAGCAGTTGCTGGACTAGCCGTTCTTTTCTCAACTCCTTCTTCTGGTAAAGACATGCGCGGCAAGTTAAAAGAAAAAGGAAATGATATTAAAAAGACTTTAGCTGATATTACAGCTGATACGAAATTATTAAAGCGTCAAATTGTTGAAACTGCTTCAGAAGGTAAAGAAGTGTTTCAAGAACTAAAAGATGACATGCAAGACACGCTTTCTAATTGGAAGCAAGATATTTCTCAAAACAAGCGCCATATTGAGAAAGAAATTTTGGACATCCAAAAGTCAATTGAGAAACTGCAAGAAGCTGTTCCAGAAAAAGCGTAAACAAATTCCTGCTTAGTTTTTTGCATATAACAAATATTTTTTATATAAATTGACCTTGACACGGCATATCGTATAGATATGCCGTGTTTTTATGCATTTACAATATATGTTATCAATTAACATGTAAGGACAACGCATGTATTCACGACTCATAAAACGCTTCCATAGTTATGCATGATTTGTATAGAATGTCATTTTGTTAAAAAATTTTCACAATTCTTACAAAAAGACTTTATTAATTTTTATTTTACTGGCATAATAGATAGTAATGAAAAAGAATGTTAAAGTGGGTGAGTAAATGAAAAGTGGAGAAAAAGATTACTCGGTAAAAGAAGCGATGATTTTCAGCCAACGCATTGCTCAATTATCGAAAGCGTTATGGAAATGTGTAGAGAAAGATTGGCAGCAGTGGATTAAACCTTACGATTTAAATATTAATGAACATCATATTTTAACAATCGCTTATCATTTAAAAGGGGCTTCTATTTCTGAGATTGCTAAGTTTGGAGTTATGCACGTATCAACGGCATTTAACTTCTCTAAAAAGCTAGAAGAACGCGGCTATCTTGTATTCTCAAAAAAGGAAGATGATAAACGAAATACGTACATTGAAATTACAGACAAAGGGGAAGAATTACTACTTCGCTTAATGGAGGAGTATGATCCTGAAAATAATTCAGTGTTTAACGGGGCTCTTGCACTTCGTAATTTTTATGGGAAGTTCCCAGAAAATATCGAACTGATTGCAATCCTGCGTAATATTTACGGACAAGACTTTATCGATATTTTTGAGAAATCATTAGAAGATATTGAAGAGAACTTTACAGAATCCGATCAAAAGTTAGTTAAGAAATAATCTATTTATTTTTTCGCAATCATGCTTAAGAATTCATTCATAAGCGGCTTAAATAAACCTTGTTTTGCTAGCGCTTCCGCAGTTTCGTGTACTTCGAGCTGATGTGGAAGCGCTTTTTCAAATTGATCTAACAGCGCATCGAACAAAAGAAGCCCTTCTGCTTTCTCCACTACATATTGCTCGTTCAGTTTTTCACAAAGATTTAGTATACGTTCAATATCTTTTTTACGAGCTTTTTTCTTTATGATCAAAGAATAAAATGGACACTTCTCTTCATCAATCATTTTAAATAGTAGGTCTACATAGTATTCAGCTTGTTCTAATCTTCTAACAACGTCCATTTTCTCCCTCACTTTCTAACACAAAGTCTTCTATTTCTGAATTTTGTAACACGAACAAAATATCGTGTGATACAATATATGTATATGTATTTTAGCCAAAAGGAGGTCTCGCCTCATGACACTTATAACAGTTGTTTTTGTCGCATTTGCACTTCTTGTTATATTTTACACGAATTTCATGACACATACACTGTGTGAACGAAAACAAATAGCTGCGAGCCGCCAGCCCGGTGTCTTTCGGGTTATTAATGTATGTATAACAATTTTATTAATTTCTAGTTATATAGAAATTATATTTCATGGAAAGTGAGGAAGGAAAGCCCCTTCCTCACTTTTTTCCTCTATAAGCAAATTATACCTACAATAACCAATAAAATAAACAGTACAAGTAATAAAATAAGTTGAGAATTCATCCCCATCCCCTCCTCTATTCTGTATATGCGGCATACGCCCAATATGGCACACTTTCAAAATCTGACACGTGCTGGTTAATTTTTCTTTATCAATATGAAAACGGTTCGAAATATGATATATTAAATTTTGTACATATTGCTTATACTATAGAACAAAACATTCATCAAAACTTTATCCTCAGCCTCGGTAAGCCCTGTTAAGCGCGCTTTACCAATATAAAAAAGCAAAAGTATCAGTGAGACTTAATCGGGCTCTTATGAATCAAAATTCATTGGTGTAGGATAAATTAAAAATACATAATAGTAGGAGTGTTTATCGAATGAAGAAAGCTATGCTTGCCTTAGCCGCAACAAGTGTAATCGCATTATCAGCATGTGGAACATCATCATCAGACAAAATTGTTACATCTAAAGCTGGTGACATTACAAAAGAAGAATTCTACGATCAAATGAAGACACAAGCTGGTAAACAAGTACTAAACAACATGGTTATGGAAAAAGTACTTATTAAAAACTACAAAGTTGAAGACAAAGATGTAGACAAAAAGTTCGATGAAATGAAAAAACAATACGGTGATCAATTCGATACACTATTAAAACAACAAGGTATTAAAGAAGAAACTATAAAAACTGGTGTGCGTGCTCAATTAGCTCAAGAAAAAGCTATCGAGAAAACAATCACTGATAAAGAACTAAAAGAAAACTACAAGCCTGAAATTAAAGCAAGCCACATTCTTGTAAAAGATGAAGCTACTGCGAAAAAGGTAAAAGAAGAACTTGGACAAGGTAAATCTTTCGAAGAGTTAGCGAAACAATACTCTGAAGATACTGGTTCAAAAGAAAAAGGCGGAGACCTTGGCTACTTTACTGCTGGTAAAATGGTTAAAGAATTCGAAGATGCTGCTTACAAGCTGAAAAAAGATGAAGTAAGCGAACCTGTGAAATCACAATTCGGTTACCACATCATTAAAGTAACAGACATTAAAGAACAAAAACCATTTGATGAAGTAAAAGGCGACATCAAAAAAGATCTAGTTCAGAAGAAAGCACAAGATGCTGCATTCATGAATGATCTTATGATGAAAGAAATCAAAAAAGCTGACGTAAAAGTTGACGATAAAGATTTAAAAGATCTTTTCGAAGAGAAAAAAGCTGACGATAAAAAAGAAGAAAAGAAATAATGAAGTAAAAAGCTTGGGCTTCGGCCCGAGCTTTTTTATGTATCCTCTTCGTTAACGAAAGTTTATTTTGTCATTCGTTTAACTAAAACCATCTTTTATGCATTTCACTTAAAAACATTTCTGTGATTCTAAATCCTGAACTTTCCCCTATAATAGAGTCAATCCCACAATACGGACAAACTGCTGTGTTATCATCATCCCACCACTCTGTAATTTTTTCTGGATGGAAAATTTCTAAACAATAGAAACAACCACATATAACATCCTTTTCTAAGTGCTTTCTATTACGAGAACAAAAACGATGTGCTTCCTCAAAATATTTTCCCATCAGTATCCCCCTATTCCTGATTGTTTCTATACTTTACTTAGATCATCCTCGGCAAAATTGCAATTATTTCTTACAGAAAAACAAAAAACCCTTGATTCACAACGCGTGGAACCAAGGGTTTATCTCATCATTATTGATTAAATTCAGAAACTATGTTAAATTAGTACAGAAACACGTTTTCTAAAATACACAGAACGTATTTATCCGTATCTTAATTGTACAACAAAACCTTTCTTCAGTCAACCTCTATTTTTCACTTTTAAAGGAGTGCTTACGTATGAACAAAAAACTTGATCAAGAGCAAAAACGATTGGATACCGTAATTGAAACGATTACGGAGCAAATTGATAAACTGGAAAACGAAACTGGAAGACGCCGGGCAGAAGTAATCAATATTCGTAAACACTTCTGGGATGACGTGAAAGTGAACACGGATACTTTTGATGATTATCTTGAAACAGTTATCAACTTAAGACAACAAGCTCAGTCACTAGCTGTCACACAAATTACCCATAAGCACACCTTTAATCGACTTGCCGCACTAAAACGCATGCATAAAGCACCTTATTTCGGACGAATTGATTTCAAAGAAGAAGGAGAATCTGCTGCGGATCAAATTTATATCGGTGTTGCTACACTTACGGATGCTAGCGGAGAAAACTTTCTTATATATGACTGGCGCGCACCTATTTCGAGTGTATACTACGATTATCCACCAGGACCAGCTGAGTACAGTACACCAGGAGGCGTAATCCACGGTAATGTGGAGAAAAAATTACAATACATTATTCAAAATGGCGAGATTGATTCTATGTTCGATACGAGCCTTACAATTGGCGATGAAATCTTGCAACAAGCGCTCGGAAAAGGTACGAACAAACATATGCAAAGTATCGTCGCTACAATTCAGCGTGAACAAAATGAAATTATTCGTCACGATGAAGGCCGACTCCTTATCGTGCAAGGAGCTGCTGGTAGTGGTAAAACGTCAGCTGCCCTGCAGCGAATCGCCTACTTACTGTATAAATATCGCGAATGGCTAAAAGCGGATCAAATTATTCTCTTCTCCCCTAACTCTATGTTCAATAGCTACGTTTCTAACGTACTACCTGAACTCGGCGAAGAAAATATGCAGCAAGTGACATTCCAAGAATATTTAAATCATAGACTGAGTAAGTCATTTGACGTTGAAGACCCTTATGAGCAATTAGAATATATGCTAACTGAAACAAATAGCCCTACCTATAAAACGAGAAATGCGAGCATCCGATTTAAAGCATCCACTCAATTTTTCGAGATGATTAGAGCGTACAGACAATCTCTTGAATCTTCAGGTATGCTATTTAGAGGAATGAAATTTAGAGGGAAACTAATCGCCTCAGCTAAAGAAATTACAGAGCAATTTTACAATACAGACTCCTCCCTCCGTTTCAATAATAGAATTGAAAAGTTAACGGATTGGCTAAATAAGCAAATAGATGCACTTGAAAAAGCAGAACTGAAAAAGCCTTGGGTAGAAGAAGAAATTGAACTACTTAGTAAAGACGAATATCAAAAGGCTTATAAATACTTGCAGAAAAAAGGCGAGTTTGACGACAACTCCTTTAATGATTTTGAGAAAGAAGCGAAAGTACTCGGACGTATGATTGTCCGTAAAAAAATGAAGCCACTTCGTAAAGGCGTTCAAACATTGCGTTTCATCAATTTTACAGGCATATATAAACAACTTTTCACAGATGCATCATGGGTTACTGGGGAAAAACCGAAAGAATGGGATGACATTTGCTCATTAACAGTAAACATGCTTGATGAAGGAAAGCTATATTACGAGGATGCGACTCCATTTTTACTTTTAAAAGAATTAATTGAAGGCTTCCAAACGAACAGATCGATTAAACACGTACTCGTAGATGAAGCACAAGATTACTCTCCGTTCCAGTTCGAGTTTTTAAAACGTCTCTTCCCTGCCGCAAAAATGACGGTACTCGGAGACTTTAACCAAGCGATATTTGCCCATGCGAGTGAAACGGTGAATTTCGATACACTTACGAATTTATACGGGCCAGACGAAACAAACGGCATTAACTTAACTCGTAGCTATCGCTCAACAAAACCGATTATTGAATTTACACGTGCTCTCGTACCGGAAGGGAAGAACATTCACGCCTTTGAACGTGACGGCGCGAAACCTACAGTGACGAAAGTAGCTAATCACAACGAACTACACGAACATATTACTGCTAAAGTTGCTGAACTACAAAAAGAGCAGCACAATACGATCGCAATTATATGTAAATCTGCGGCTGAAAGCGCCGCTGCTTACGAAGCACTTAATCATATCGAGAATATTAAACTCGTGAAGAGTAACTCAGCCGAGTATGAGCAAGGCGTCGTCGTGATCCCTGCTTATTTAGCGAAGGGTATCGAATTTGATGCTGTTATTATTTACGATGCTTCTAAAGATGTGTACAGCGATGAGAGCGTTCGTAGATTGTTCTACACTGCTTGTACGCGTGCAATGCATGAATTGCACCTTTATAGCGTTGGTGAGGTTAGTCCTTTTGTGCTTGGGGCTGATTCGGATAGTTTTGAGCTTATTACAACACCTTGATAACAATCAAGGTGTTTTCTTTTTATGCAGGACTTACACCTTTAAAGTAGAATATATCAGTTTAGAAAAAAATTAAGGAGCGAAAAGATGAACCACTATTTTATTGCTATTTATGACGGTGAGTTTCCTACCGAAAAATTACATACCATTTTACAATCTAAGCACACTTTTACTGACCTAAACGTCCGCACCATTTCAATCTCCTCACCAAGACCTTTCACATTATTAGTTTGCGAAGAACATCGTGCACTCACAACTGGACTTACAGACAAATACCACTCATTAACGAAAGAGTTGCAAACACTTGAGCAGCAAGAAAAGTACTACTATGTATACGATTATAAAATTAGAAAGAACATCGAGAATCCTATCCAAAAATGCTTTCCATTCGCACAAATCCATATAAGTGTTACGAAATTCCATCAAATGATTCAAAAAGTAAAAGACTTAAAACGACCTGTATTTGCAGGTTATAACATCGTCTCTCATGATGCAGACATACTTACGATTGATGTACTTCTTTCTTCACCTTTACTAGATCCTAACACTTCCGAAAAAGATGCGGAAGAATACTCTTATTTACAGCAACTAACTGAATCAATCTCTCGTTCTGAATTATGTATTTCTGTTAAAGAGAGTGCACTTATTTAAACACGAAAAGAGGGTTATTTATCATAACCCTCTTCTACTATCTATTTCCGTTTGTACTTGATCATAATAATGAATTCTTTTATATGCAACTTATATAAGTATCAAGGTGTTTTTCTAATTCTGAATGAAATACCCTTACGTCTATATACACTCAGCACAATCCCCATTATAAGCGCATGAAATACAGTCGGCGTTAATCCATAACTAATAAAAGGTAAGGATATAGCAGCAAGCGGCAATAATCCTAGTATCATTCCAACATTATAAATGAACTGGAATACAAAAAGAGTCAATCCACCAACGAGCAGCAATTTACCGTACCGATCATTTATTTTATAAGAGATGACTATTAATCTTGCTACAAAAAGAGAAAGAACAAAGACAAGAATTAACGCAAGCCAATACCCATAATAGTAAGTCAAACTTGCAAATACAAAATCAGTATCCGGAGCAGGGATGAATTTTGTATCTCCAGATGTACCAAACCAACCTGCTGATGACATTACCTCTTTTAATCGTATATACATAAATCCTGCGCCACCTGCATCACTCTCAGGATTTAAATACCCTAAAAGTCTATCTAAGTGGTATCCTGAAGACCATGATACGGATACCTTGATAACAAATAAACAAATAGGTACAATCGTAATAATCAACGACGTTTTCTTTCCTAGCTTACTCCACCAAAGCATAACGAATACCATCGTAATATAGATAAAAATTGACGAAAGGGTGGATACAATCAAAAATAAATACAAAGAAAATAAATATAAAACCACAAGATGTATAATCTTTAACCTACTATCATTAAAAAAAGAAGCCCAAGCTAAAAAAAAGAAAGGCACTGCCATTAGACAGTCAATTGCAATTGGGCCGATTTGTATTAACGATTCTCCAATCATTGAAGCGTTTGGAAAACAGTATAGCATTAACAGGACAACTACTCCGATTATATAAAACAACCATCCCATTCTCTCTAATTTCCGATAATCAAGTAACATCATTCCAATCGCTGTTACAACACCGAGAATAACAAATATCACCTTATTTATTATTACATCATTCGTATATCCAAAAACTAAAACCGGCAAAAACCCTAATCCCATCGCAGCCACTAATAAACCAATTAAGAACCAATCCACCTTTGGCTTATGAAGTTTGTTAAGTTCCCGGCCAAGTTTAATCGGACTCCCCATTTGTTCAACAGCCTTATCTTCAGCAACTTCCTCACTTAAGCCTTTCTCTACCCACATATTTTTCGTCTGTTTCAAGTGAAAATCTAGTTCCGTTGCTACTAAGTCCTTCGCTTCTTTTGATTTAATATGGTTCGTAACTTCTTTTAAAAAACGCTCCCCTTTTTTGTTCAATTTTTTCTCACTCCTGTACTAATCCTTTTAATATAAATCGTGCCTTCGTAGCATTCTTCTCTGCCTTTCGCAGCATCTTGTTTCCTTTATCATTTAATTGATAATATTTAGCTCCTGCGTGATCCCAGCTAGATTGGATAAAGCGATTCTGTTCTAAACGATGTAATAAAGTGTATAGAGACCCTTCATCACCTTCGAATTTTTGAATCCCTCTCCCTCTTAGCAACTGCATCAATTCATAACCTGTTTTTTCATTCATAAGAAGTTGTAACACTGCTAAAAGGATATCTTCTTCCTTTTCGGACGATTGCTTAATTTTTTCGCGCACCTGCTTCTGGTTTTGATCAGAAAAACTCAAATGTTTAAACGTTGTGTTCTCCATTGATTTTCGCAAGCCTTTTAATCGGTCTTCCATTTGATTATTCCTCCAATCCTTTCTTCAAAAGCTCCTTCGCTTTTTTCAGTCTCGTTTTTATCGTGTTTTCCTTCACTTCTATTACCGTAGCAACCTCTTTAATTGATAATTCCTCATAATAAAATAGATAAATAACTTCTCGATATTTTATCGGTAAATTCATTACTGCAGAAGCCAGTTCACGATCCTCCGCATTTTGAATGACTGTTTGTTCGACACTTTCTTTTTGACTCTCCATATACGTAAAGTCATCCTCTGTAACGATAACTTTTTTGTTATACCAACTTTTTAAATAGTCCTTACAATGATTGATTGCAATTCTCCATAACCATGTTTTTAAGTTCGAATTCCCTTTATATGTATGAAGAGATTTATAGCATTTCACAAATATATCTTGCGTTAAATCCTCCACAACTTCTTTATTGTTTACATATGAATACACAAGTTGCAGCACTTCTTGCCCATACTTGTTCATAATTTCATCGATAAGGAGTTCCTTATCTTCTATTTCAAACGCTTCTATCGTTAATTCATCCATAGCATTCCCTCCTTCCCATATATTAGACGATGCACTGTATGGAAAAGTTTTATAAATGTATAAAAAAATACGATCGGCAATCACATTTTTTATAAAGCACTTCCTCAGTAAATTACATATAATAAACCGAATAGTCGTTACAATGCATTCACCTAAAGAGCGTCTTTCTCCCAAGGCGCTCTTTAAGTTTGCAATACGGATTTTGTCTTAGTTTTATATCATCAAGATCCCCCTCATCGCTAAATTAAAAAGAGAACCGATTTAATCGAGTCCTCCTTCTTTCTAACGCTCATTTAAAGAATCTAATATATCATGGCCATACAAAGATGAATCGATAATATCAAAACTAATACATTCTTCATACAAGTGTAGCATTTAAACTTCTATACATAACGCAATGGAATGAAAACCTTAACTTGTAGGAAACTCATAAACAGGTTATATATGATAAACCACAATTTACACAACCACCATTTAAAACTAGGGCTTTTCATCCATATATCTTGTTCCCTATTTTAAAACATAATACAATTAAAATGTAACTTAATAAGCTATAACTAGTAGGTGTGGCAATCATCTCTTCCATTTTGAAAAAAGGGGGGAGGTGATAATATGATCGCGATGTTTGTAATTAAATTAGTGTATGGTATCCTAACCGGAGCTGGCGTTGTCATCGGTAGAAGATACGTCGGTCCGTGGCTAATTTCTGTATACAAAAAAGCGAGAACCACCCTGCTTCGTGGAAAAGGTAAGGGCGGTTCTCGGCTAAAACGTTAATGTAATTGTCTTATAACCGCACCTACTACCACCACAATAGCAAGTTAGGTTACAAAGGCAGAAGTTTCTCAGGCTTCTGTCTTCTTTATTTTATGCAAAATTCATACTAAATACTCTATCATCATTGTAACACATTTTATTTATTTTTAGTCAAGAGAAAAAACCAACTAAAGGCTCCCCTTCAGTTGGTTTTCTATTTTACGCTAAAGCAGCCGCCTGTTCTTGTTGTTCTAGACTTTTTCTAGTTCAGCTGTGCCGCTCTCATCATTTATAGCACCAATAAAGACGGATTATGGACCCGCTTCATAACAGTAGGATTAAACAAGGAACAACACCTATTACGAATATAAAAAATCCTCTCACTACATAGTACCTATGTTTTCAGCGATACTCTATTACCATCAAATTAAATTTGTATAATTTAAACTACAGAATAGCGAGCTAATTTTCAAATATCTTCTTTCGCATAACCTTAAATTTATTATCCAGTTGCATTATGCTTATAAATAAAAGATATCCTACCGACGCACCGAGCATATTTATAGCAATCCGCCACACATCAAAAACATCAGACAAAGTTAGTAAATGTAATATCTCCCAAACAAGAAAGGTCATAACATACCACTTACGAGCTTTCTTATAGTTAGTCACTTTATTAATGAGCACTGGAACGAAAAATCCGAATGGAACTACTAATATTATATGTTGTAAAACGCTTAACCAATAAGTTGAGTTTCCCCAAGGACCTGGATGTGCAATAAAATCTTTAACTTGCCAAAGTGTTATTCCAAAAAGTTGTAATAACGTTTCTAAATCAGATATATGTAAAAATTGCTGCCAAAATTCAATGGGATGATAGACAGTCCCACCACCTGTCAAACTGCGAACAGAGTCAAATGTAGAAGTTGAAATAAACGTTCCTAAAAAGACAATAAAACAAATGATTATATAAGGAATACATAAAATTTTTGATAATACCTTTAATGGCCTAGGAACTTCGTATACCGATTTATTAATCTCTACGCCAATAACTTTTGATTCTCCAAAACTTTGAATCGCTTTATAAATCGCTTCTTTTTCATTCATACCTTGTTCCATATATTCTTCTTTCAAACTGTTCAAGTGATCATACATTTCTAGAAATAACTCATCCTGTTCAATATCACTAAGTTCTGAATAGGCTAAAATAGACTTAATATACTCGTCAAATTCACTCATAAATAACTCCTTTCTGACAAGCTTGAATTAATGCTGTTACACTCTCCCAAGAGTTCACTTTCTTCTGCAATTCTTTTTTCCCTTTATCTGTAATAGTATAAAATTTCCTTTTCATCCCATTCTCAGATTCATTCCAATAAGATTCAAGAAACTCCTTTTTCTCTAATCTCTTTAAAGCAGGATACAAAGTTCCCTGTCCCATACTATACAAATCTTCACTTGCATCCTTTAAACTTTGAGCTATTTCGTATCCGTATGTATCACGTTTTGCAATGATAGAAAGTAATAAAATATCTATACTTCCCTTCAAGATTTCTTTGTCCAACAATACCACCACCTTATATACATAGTATAACAACATATGTCGTTATGCAACATAGTTAGAAAAATACCCCATAAAAAAACCACCTAAAGGCTCCCCTTCAGGTGGTTCTCTATTTTACGCTAACGCAGCTGCCTGTTCTTGTTGATCTACAGGAATTACAGCGTCTGTTAATGCTTTTTCTAATTCAGCTGTGTATTTCATTTGCTCTTCTTTACTCCAGCCTAGTTTCGCAGCCATGTAGTTGATTACTGCTTCTTTCCACTCGTATACCCAGTGGATATTGAAGAATACAGCGCCTCTACGGCGTACGAAGAAGTCAACTGGTTTTGCTGTCATTTCGTAATCCATTGCGTATACAAGCGGGATTAGAACGTCTAGTGGCATGTTGTATTCTTTCGCTTCGTCTTTATGTTTTTTCGCTAAATCAAATAGTACGTCAACGTTAGAGCCGTAGAATTTCGCGAATTCTTCTGCTTGTGCTGTTGTTAAACCATATTTCGTACCTTCGCCAGCTTTTTTCGCAACGAATGCTGGGAATCCGCGTGAACCATCTACATGTCCACCAGAGATTGGCATATGTTTCGTGTCGCTCTTCGGATATGCGCTATGACCTTCTTTTTGTAGTAAGTTCGTTACGTAGTCTACTACCATTTCAGCCATTTTGCGGTATCCAGTTAATTTACCACCTGCGATTGTAATTAAACCAGATTCAGAAGTCCAAATTTCGTCTTTACGAGAAATTTCAGATGCACTCTTACCTTCTTCGTAAATTAACGGACGTACACCAGCCCAGCTTGATTCGATGTCTTTCTCTGTAATTTTCACGCTTGGGAACATGTAGTTAATCGCATTAATAATATACGTGCGATCTTCTGTTGTCATTTGTGGTACAGCTGCGTCTTTATCATAGAACGTATCTGTTGTACCTACATATGTTTTTCCGCCGCGTGGAATCGCGAACACCATACGTTTATCTGGTGTATCGAAGTAAATCGCTTGACCTAATGGGAAACGTTTTTGATCAATTACTAAGTGAACACCTTTTGATAACTGAAGTACTTTTCCTTTTTTCGAGTTATCTTTTTCACGAAGTGTATCTACCCAAGGGCCAGCTGCGTTTACAATTTTCTTACCGTAAACTTCGTACACTTCACCGTCTAGTAAATCGATTACACGTACACCGCATACTTTTCCATCTTTATATAAGAAACTGTCTACTTTTGCGTAGTTAACAGCTTTCGCACCATGCTCAATTGCTTCTTTCATTACTTCAATTGTAAGACGCGCATCGTCTGTACGATATTCTACGTAGTAACCGCCGCCTTTTAATCCTTCTTTTTTTACAAGAGGCTCTTTGTTTAGCGTTTCTTCACGGTTAAACATCTTTCTGCGCTCGCTTCGTTTTACACCTGCTAAGAAGTCGTATACACGAAGACCAATTGATGTACTAAATGATCCGAACGTACCGCCTGTATGGAACGGAAGTAACATCCACTCTGGTGTTGTTACATGGGGACCGTTCTCATATACGATCGCACGCTCTTTCCCCACCTCTGCTACCATTTTCACTTCAAGTTGTTTTAAATAACGTAGACCACCGTGTACAAGCTTCGTTGAACGACTTGATGTACCTGCTGCAAAGTCCTGCATTTCAAACACAATTGTTGATAACCCGCGTGTTGCTCCATCTAATGCAATACCAGAACCAGTAATACCTCCACCAATTACGATCACATCTAACTCTTGTTTATTTACTCCGTTTAATACGTCTTTACGTTGTTTACTTGAAAATTTCATGGTAATTCCTCCCTTTGATAACGAAAAAAGAGACCACAAACTCCGCTATAGATTTCGCCTCTATAGCGCGTTGTGGTCTCTCCAAATCTCCTACCGAATTATTAACTTGTCACCATTATAACACTGTTTATGATTATTTGAAAGCTTTTGTTGCTTCAATTGCTTTTTTCCATCCAGCATATAGCTCTTCGCTTGTTTTCGCTTCCATCGTTGGTTCAAAGCGTTTGTCCATATGCCACTGTTCTTTAATTTCATCTTGGTTTTTCCAATATCCAACCGCAAGACCAGCTAAGTATGCTGCACCTAGAGCCGTTGTTTCGTTGATTACTGGACGCTCTACAGGAACATCTAAAATATCACTTTGGAACTTCATTAAGAAGTTATTTTTAACTGCTCCGCCATCAACGCGTAATGTTTTCAGCTCAATACCTGAATCTGCTTCCATTGCGCATAATACATCTTTCGTTTGGTAAGCTAAAGATTCTAGCGTTGCACGAATGAAATGCTCTTTCGTCGTACCGCGCGTTACACCAAACATAGCGCCGCGTACTTCACTATCCCAATAAGGTGTTCCTAGTCCAACGAATGCTGGTACAACGTATACACCGTCAGTTGATTCAACGCGACTCGCATACACTTCACTCTCACTTGCATCTTTAAACATGCGCATTCCGTCACGTAACCATTGAATTGCAGAACCCGCTACGAAAATACTTCCTTCTAATGCGTAGTTTACTTTACCATCTATTCCCCATGCAATTGTTGTTAATAGACCGTGCTCAGAAGCTACTGCTTTTTCACCTGTGTTCATTAACATGAAGCAACCAGTTCCGTAAGTATTTTTCGCCATACCTTCACCGAAACAAGCTTGTCCAAATAATGCTGCTTGTTGGTCACCAGCTACACCTGCAATCGGTACATTTTGGCCGAAGAAGTGGTAATCAATTGTTTCTCCGTAAATTTCAGATGATGGACGCACTTCTGGAAGCATGCTCTTTGGTACTGTTAACATTTCTAGAAGCTCATCATCCCACTGTAAGTCGTGAATGTTAAACATTAACGTACGTGATGCGTTTGAGTAATCTGTTACGTGTGCTTTACCACCAGATAGTTTCCATACAAGCCACGAATCAATTGTTCCGAATAATAGATCGCCGTTTTCTGCTTTTTCTCTTGCACCTTCAACGTTATCTAAAATCCATTTTACTTTCGTACCAGAGAAGTATGCATCAATTAAAAGACCTGTTTTTTCGCGAACCATTTCGCTATAACCTTTTTCTTTTAACTCATCACAAATTTCAGCTGTTTGGCGAGATTGCCATACGATTGCGTTGTAAATTGGTTTACTAGTCGTTTTATCCCAGACAACCGTTGTTTCACGTTGGTTCGTAATACCGATACCTGCGATTTGTTCTGGTTTTACATCTGCTTCGCTTAAGCAAGTTGCGATAACTGCTAAAATAGATCCCCAAATTTCTTGTGCATTATGCTCTACCCAGCCCGGCTTTGGAAAATGTTGTGTAAACTCTTTTTGAGCTGAATGAACAATTTCACCTTTTTTATTGAAAAGAATTGCGCGTGAGCTTGTTGTTCCTTGGTCTAATGAAAGAATATATTTTTTCATATCGGTTTCCCCCTTATGCTACTTTTCTACTATTTGTATTGCTTCCGCTTTTTTTACTTGTCATATAAGAGATTGCTAGTACAATCACAGTTGCGATAATCACATAAATAAGTGCTGAATTTTGTTTTCCTTCAAATACAACTTGATGGAATAAACCTGCAAGTGATCCACCTAAAATTGGACCAACTACTGGAATCCATGCATACTTCCAGTTTGAACCGCCTTTTCCTGCAATCGGAAGGAAGAAGTGTGCGATACGCGGACCTAAATCACGCGCTGGGTTAATTGCGTATCCTGTTGTCCCACCTAATGATAAACCAATACTTACAATTAAGAAACCTACGATAAATGGATTTAATCCATCTGCAAATTTATTTGCACCAATTGCTAATATACCAAATACTAAAACGAATGTTCCAATCATTTCACTTAAAAGGTTTGCAAATGTGTTCGGAATTGCTGGACCTGTTGCAAATACACCTAACTTTGTTCCTGGATCTTCTGTTTCTTTCCAGTGTGGTAAGTAATGTAAATATACGATAACTGCCCCGATAATTGCCCCAATCATTTGTGCTACGATATAACCTGGTACGTCGCTCCATGGGAACGCTCCCTTAAATGCTAATCCTATCGTTAAAGCTGGATTCAAATGTGCCCCACTAATTGATCCAACCGCATACGCTGCAACCGCTACTGCTAAGCCCCAGCCCATTGTAATAACAATCCAACCTGAATCTTTCGCAAACGATTTCTTTAAACTTACACCAGCACAAACGCCGCCACCAAGTACGATTAACAACGCAGTCCCTATTAACTCTCCTAAAAATGCTGACATAGTATCCCTCCACAATCAATTTAAACGCTTTCAAATGTGATAGAGGTAAAATGAATGGCCATTCGTTTTTGTCAAAAGAAAAAGACCCACAGCTTGCACGCTTCTATATAAATTTATATAGAAACAATGAAATGTGGATCTCTACTTTTCTCCGTCACGTTTATTAACTTGTCTATAATGTTAACCGCAAATGAAAGCGGTGTCAACGAAAAAATTCACATTTTCGTCACTTTTTTTGGTAATGTTTCCATAGTTCACGTTTTGATGTCGTAATTGCTGTCGCACCAGCATTTAATGCTCTTTCCACATCTTCTACAGTACGAATAAAACCACCTGCTAAAATCGGTACACCAGTACGCTCTTTCACTTCAGCGATAACATCCGTTAATGCTCCAGGAAGTACCTCAATATAATCCGGTTTCGTCTTATCTAAAAGATTGCAGCTCTTCTCCATCGCACTCGAATCGATTAAAAAGATGCGTTGTATTGCCACAACACCTTTTTGCTTCGCCTTCATAATAACACTCGCCTTTGTTGAAAGTAACCCGTACGGTCTAAACTCCTGACATAAATATTCCGTCGCATGCCCATCACTCTGCAAACCATGAATTAAATCCACATGTAAAAATACCTTTTTACAATATTGCTTCGCAAGTGATATAACACTCTTCAATTGGCCGACATGAATATCTAAAATAACGATATATTCATACGAACTATGTAATAGCTTTTCCAAATCTTTAATTTGCCTCACTGCCGGCAAAATTTTCTGTTCATGAAATTCCATTCTATACGTCCCCTTCTTTATGTCATCCTATCCTTTATAGTACACAATTTAAGTGAAAAGAACAGCTAGTGTCGGGGATTTCTTTCAAATCTTTCTCTTATCTATATATTTTCTTCAACTTATCAGAACCTATACCACCTATAATCATGAATACAAGGGGCAAAAGATTCATTACATATGGCGCATCTGCTACAATTGTAATACTTGCTCCAGCAAACTTATTTAGCATCCATACAACGATTTTTGCAATAAACAAAAATACTCCTATCATAAATAAACTATCAAAAAACACCTTCCATTTTGGATACGCCAATTGCTTACTATCTTCAATTACTTTCTGCGTCAATTCTTCATCACTCCTTAACAATTCATCAATCGTAATACCGAACAGACCGCTTAAATGAATAATAATTTCAATGCTCGGATAGTTCTTTCCCGTCTCCCATTTCGAAACCGACTGCCTGCTCACATGAATTTTTTCAGCCAAATCATGTTGCGACCAATTTCGTTTTTCTCGTTCTTCTTTTAAACGTTCGCTAAAAATCATACTGTGTTTATCACCTCTCTACGTCTAGTATGGACAAATACATAATGAAGAGTAAAGCGAGTTGTCGTTGCGTTAGCTGTGCAACTTGTGCGTTACACCTAAAAATAAAGCTATGTAGTATGTCGATTTCATATATTTTTCTTCTATAATAATTTCCCGAACAATAATACAACGAACAGATACTAGTTAAGACTAGATTAGGCATAAAAAATACGCCATCCCTTCTTATCAGTCTCCAGAAAGAATAACGCAAATTTTCATTTTTACTCATCATTTTTCGGACTATATGAAAACCCCGGATATTTCACAACAGGCCACTTCTCCTTACGCAGAGAATCCATTACTTGCGGGCCAACATGTATATTACTCTCCACTATTTCTTTAGGAGTCAGTGCCATCCATTGATTTAACGATACATCTTCAAAACGATTGCTTCTGAACATCTCTAAAAACCATAATGTTTCGGTACCTGTATTTTGAATATAATGCCCCGTCGCAAACGGTACATATCCGACATCGCCAGCTCTATAATCAAATGTACGAGCGGTACCATTTCCAAGAAACACAGTCATTCTCGCTTCCCCTGTCAAATAATATTGCCATTCATCATTATTCGGGTGCCAATGAAGTTCTCTCATTCCACCAGGCTCAACCTCAACGAGCGCTGCTGCGATTGTTTTTGAAATAGGGAAATTTGTAGAATCTACAATTCGAACGCTACCACCAGGCGTCTTAATCGGCTTTTGTTTTAACAATTCATGTTTAAATGTTAAAGGAACTTCTCCTTTCGGTGATTGAACTTCCTGACTTTCAAGCGAACCTGGCACCTCTCCTTGATAAATATAAACTTGATCTGAAGGGAGAGAACGAAAAACACTCTCAGGTACTCCAAAATTAGCCGACAACACTTCTTTTGGCGTATGCGCAAACCAATCAGAAATAGCTAAAGTAGATAAATCAGAAAAATGCCCATCATCGAAAACGAGTAGAAATTCACAATGTTCCAATCCTTGAATGGAATGCGGAATACCAGGAGGAAAATACCAAAGATCACCTGGTCCAACATCAGCAATAAAATTCCGTCCATTTTGATCAACAGCCGTTATGCGCGCCCGTCCTAAAAGCATATACGCCCATTCTGCTTCTTTATGCCAATGTAGTTCTCGTACTCCACCGGCCGTTAAACTCATATTTACTCCGGCAATCGTCGTCGAAACCGGTAGTTCCCGAGCAGTAATCTCCCGAGACCACCCGCCTTGTTTCAAAATCATAGAAGTGTCCGAGAATGAAAACTTCAAGTTAGGAACTAACCCTGCATCCGTTATAGGCGGAACAAGCATATTCGGATTTTGAATATCCCGCATAACATTACGAGGTCCAGAATCAATCGCACCTGCTCCGTCGCTGCGGATTGGTTGTGGCACATTCCTTCCTGCTTCATTAACAGTACGTTTCTTCATGATTACACTCCTTTTTCATCCGGTTATGAAGTAAAAATCCTCCATCATAGTGTATGAATTGGGCTTTGAATGGTTACTTTTACTATAGATTCGGCAATTTTCGCTCTAACAGTCTACTACCCATTACTATTTAAAACAGAAGATGGACAACAAAGACTTTAAGTAAAATGCAAAAAACGCCCTCTGTTTCAGAAAGATTAACAGAGGGCGTTTTCTTTTTTTACGTAAAGTGTCCAAAAGTCTTTCCTTTGTCATACTGATTACACCCTTTTTTAGAGGGCCAATATTAACACTCTCTTTTTAAAATTCCATATCAAAATCCCTTATATTATTAACAGCGATAAAAAGGAATACCATTCTATCCAAATAGAACAGCATTCCTTTTTATAAACAGTATTTAAAAATTATTATTTAAGGTATTTCCCCAAATCATCTAAGTTTCTCGTATGATTTAGAATGATTACATACTCAACTTCAACTTCTGTTACTACCATTTCTAGTACTTGATGGACTTCAATATAATCATTTTCATATTCTTTTGCCGAAGATACAATCTCTTCTAAGGTTCTTACAAATGTTTCAGCACTCCAGTCTTTTGTTGACAACGCCACATAGGTTTGAAATTTTTTTATATTCATGTTAGTTCTTATCTCCTCCAACAACAATAAAACTGTATATTTAATACTTTAAATATAAAATACCCTCAAGCAAATATCAATTTTTTCATTTAATAAGTCTTCAATTTTAAAATGACAGCTAACAAACGAAACCTATACTTTTCTCTTATACAAATATTTAACATAATAAAAAAGAAGAGAAATACAATATATTTCTCTTCTTTAAACGTAATCTATTAAAGCAATACCGAATCTTTATCACTATCCTGATTACGTTTCTCGCGCTCTTCTTCTAAGCGCTTCATATATACTTCGCCTTCTTTTTCGATAAACTCATTATCCATATCTTGCTCTTTTTTCGAAGTATATAAAACCATGTAGCCACTTAGTACAATCCCAACAATTACAAGATACACCCACCATGGTAAAGTTTCCAAATCACTTCATTCCTTTCCTTAGACAAGCCTTATTAGTTTCACTTTATGAGGAAAGAATTGGATTTATGCTTAAAATTTTTATTGTGGATGCTTCGCGAAAAATGCTTGTACATATTCCATAAACTCAATTGGTTCCTGACGAAACGGTGCGTGGTATCCTTTTTCAATAATATGAAACGTACTATTTGCAAATAGCCCATGATACAGTTCACCATTTTTCCAAGAAACACTCTTATCATGTCGTCCCCATATAATTAAAGTCGGTACCTTAATTTTATCAGCTTCCATCGCAATGCGGCGCTCTCTCATTTTCGTAAGCTGATCATAATGCTCTTTATCATCACGACTATTTTTTACTCCATTTTTATTATATTTCGTAATCTCAGTTACAGTTTGTAAGTCCGTCGATAGCGGTGGTACTTCATAACTTTCTTTTTGCTGGAAAGACTCTATCCCTGTAGCATCCGCCAAGATAAGATGCGTCACTGCATCCGGATATAAATACGCTAAATTAAGGGACATCTCTCCGCCCATTGAATGGCCGAGCACCGCAAACTGATCGTATCCGAGCTTCTTCATTAACTTATAATATAAATTCACTTGCGCAGGAAACGAATACTGAAAATCAACCGGCTTAGAAGAACGCCCAAACCCTAAAATATCAACCGCAATAATCGTATGATCTCGCACTAGTTCCGGATAAATATCACTAAACCCATCAGAAGAACCACCAAACCCATGCAACATAAGTAAAGGAGGTTTTCCCTCACCAATTTGTTTAAAATAAATCGTCTGTCCATCAATTTGCGCCATACTCTCTTTCGTATTCAGCTTCATCATAACAGTATCTTTCACTTCTCCAACCTTCGCAATCGGCTTATCAACGAAGTTACATACGATAAGCAAAATAAGCACAATACCGCTAATCAAATAAAACTTAAACCGTTTCAACATTCCCGTCTCCTTTCTCTTGTTGTCATTTAAAGTTTTTACATTTTTTGGTTATTTTATGTCCTCTTTTTAATTGTAACTAAAACAGTTACAATTATACTAAAAAAATATAACTCATTTCTGTTACTAATGGTTATTCTGTAACCATTATAGTTACGCATTTAAAGTAAGTCAATTCTTTTCTCTACATGACCTGAAAATAGAAAAAGGGACTTCATGTTGAAGTCCCTTTCTTTGTTATTATAGTTGGCTTACTCTGCCGTCGCCTTTATTATCTGCTGGTGCTCCGCCTGTGTCACCAATGTTAACGTAGTCTGGTCTTGCTGGTGCTCCTCCTGTGTCTCCTATATTAACGTAGTCTGGTCTTGCTGGTGCTCCTCCTGTGTCTCCTATATTTACAGCTTGATTTGTAAAAGAACTATTGAACCCAATTGATAATACCCCTACTAATGCAGTCCCAACAATAGCCAAACGAAATTTCTTCATTATTTTAACGCTCCCTTTTCCAATATATTTTTTTGAGCCTTATTATTCATATAAAAATATTTACTTGCCTTAACATGATCATCAAATTCATAAAATTTCAGTGCTAAAATTTCAGTGTATTCTTGAATACAATCCCATAATCTTTCTCTCTCAAAATAAGAAAGTCCTTCTAAAATTACATCTTCAATAATTGATACTGAAGATTTTCCATTGAGTTCTTTCAAAATTTTAAACCGATGTTGAAATTCTTTTTCTCCTAAATCAACACAAATATTTAAACCTTTTTCAACAATTGGATTCGCTAAATTATATTGTCCTAATTTGTAATGTTCATGTGCTTCTACAAACAAGGCTTTAAAGTGTTCTGGGTAATTTTTGGTCACCTCAGATATATGACGAATCGCTAATTCTGAAAGATTTTGACTAGCATAAAGCCAAGCTAAATTATGCCGAACCATTAGCATATATTTTTTTTGATCTGCTTTTTGCAATACTTCCATAGCAGAATTAAAGTTTTCTTCCGCTAATTCATAGTGATCTATGTCTACACAACATAGTCCAAAAGCATTTTCACATAATCCTACTTTTATTTCATAACCTGGATATTGTAAAAATGCTGCTTTTGCCCTATTCAAGTAATCTATTGCATGAACTTGGTCATATTTTTGATAATAGAAATTCCCCATCCGATAATTAAACTCCGCATGTTCTATCGGATCGGCAATATATTTCAATAACTTCTCAGCTTGCTCATACTGTTCTTTCGCTTCGTTATAATTTGAAATTAATGTGCAATGAAACCCTTTAAAAAAGTGATAGTAATAAGCTAGAACACCTTCTGCCGGGATTTCAAAAGATTCCACTTTATCAAAACTATCTTCTCTAACCCCAATCCAATCCACTAATGCATCATATCTAAAATTCAACAACGCATGATAAAGCAATACATCCTGATCCACGTCCAAACCACTAATCTTACTTTCAATCTCCTCTTTCATTTCCGTAGCTTTCTCTATATTTTGCTGCAACATTACACGATACCAATCATCTAAAGAATGTTTCATTTGCTCCCGCGTTACTACATCTGCTCCCATACACTCCGCATCCCCTTTTCTCCAAAATTAGTATTTTTATACAATTATCAAAATTGTATATTACCACTCCTTTTCTATGCATTGAAAAATAATTATCAGAAAATTTAATATTTTAATTAATTATACCAAAGTTTTCCTTTTTAATAACTTGAGAAACAATTGTCAGAAAACTTACTAGAATAAATAAAAAAGCAAGCAGTTCCAGCACTCCGCTAAAACTACTTGCTCTATTTTTACTCTTTAATAAATTCCTTCGTGCTTCTTACTGTATCAATTGGACGAACTAATTTTTCAATTTCTTCACGTTTTGGCTCTAGGAATGGAGGTAAAGATAATTTTTCGCCAAGTGTTTCGTATGGCTCATCTCCCATAAATCCTGGGCCATCTGTTGCAAATTCAAATAAAATTTGTGGTGCAACTCTTGCATATAATGATTCAAAGAAATGACGGTCTACATAACCAGATGAAGGAAGTCCAACGCTACTGATTCTCTCAATCCATTCTTCTAATACAGCGCGATCTTCTACGCGGAATGCCACATGGTGCACTGTACCAAAACCTTGTTGTGCTTCTGGAAGAACCGTATTATGTTCTACGATGACAGATGCACCGTTTCCACCTTTATTCACTTCAAATAAATAGAATTCTCCTTCTTGCGCAACCTCTTTAAATAATAAAACTTTTTCTAACACTTCTTTGAAGAAACTAAAGTTTGCAATACGGATGAATACAGGCCCTAAACCAGTAATTGCATATTCTAATGGAACTGGTCCGTTTTGCCATGGTGTACCTGATTCGATTCCTTTATCAAGTTCATCTGAGATTAATTGATAGTGTTGATCATCAAAGTCAACGAAAGAAAGAGTTTTCTTACCAAATTGCTCTTTAATTCCTGTATGTTCTACTTCAAGACGGTCAAAACGTTTCACCCAATACTCTAATGCTGCATCGGTCGGAACGCGAAATGAAGTTTTTGAAATTTCATTCGTACCGTGTACTCCTTTTGGAATACCTGGGAAGTCAAAGAATGTCATATCTGTTCCTGCACTACCTTTATCATCTGCAAAGAATAAATGATACGTTTGAATGTCATCTTGGTTTACTGTTTTTTTAACTAAACGCATTCCTAAAACGTGAGTGAAAAACTCATAGTTTTTTTCTGCACTACTTGTAATCGCTGTAACGTGGTGAATTCCTTTTAATTGGTTCATTTTATATTCCTCCAATGGGTTTCATTTATATGTTAAAGTTATATATTTTCTTCTATTACTTCTCTTCAATCGGTGCTAAATTCGCTTCAATTTCTGCACGCTGACCTTCTAAGAATGGTGGTAAATCAAGTTTTTCTCCTAAATGTTCCACATCTCCATCAACTGTAAATCCTGGTCCATCTGTCGCAATTTCAAATAGGATTCCGTTTGATTCGCGGAAATATAAGCTTTTAAAATAGAAACGGTCGATGATTCCTGAAGAATGGAAGCCTCTTTGTTTCACCTGTTCTTCCCAATAAGCAAGCTCTGCATCGTTTTTCACGCGAATTGCTAAATGGTGAATGCTCCCTCGGCCCGGCTTTTCAGTAGGACCATCTAAATATTTCACAACGATTTCTCCAAAAACCTCTCCTTTAATGGACTGGAAAATTGCTTCTTGATCATTTCGGCTAACCTCTGTATAACCAAACATGTCTGTAAGTGTACTCGCCATTTTATCAAGTCTACGAACTGTCATTTCCACAGAACCCATTCCTTGAATTTGATGCTTTGCAGGAACTTCTGATTTCTCCCAAGTTTCCCAGTGCTCTACTTTTTCTCCGTTTGAAACGAGTAGTACTAAGCGAAGACCTTCAGCATCCTCAAATTGCAAAGCAGGACGATTTGCATATGTTGTTATTTCACTATGTTTCACATTAAATTTCTCAAATCGTTCTTTCCAGTAATGTAAGCTTTCCTCTGAAGGAACGAGTAATCCAATTCGAGTAATGGCATTCGTGCCGCGATATGTTCTTCCTACTAATGGAATTTCAAAAAATGATAATTCCGTGCCTGGACTTCCTGTTTTATCTCCATAAAATAAGTGGTACATTGACGGATCATCTTGGTTTACTGTCATTTTCACACGACGTAAGCCAAGCACGTTTTTATAAAAGTGATTATTTTCATTTGCATTTTTCGTAACCATTGAAATGTGATGATGCCCTTTAATTTCATACATTGGTTATTCCTCCGTTTCGTTTTACTAGTCAAGTGATAACTAAAAAAATAACATTTCCCACAACTAATATGGTTTTTAGCTTTTCAATTTATTCTTAATTATGTTTTTGTAAATTCATCTTAGTTTTTACTGTATAAGTTACTTTGTTTTTTAATCGAAAACAACTGAGTGTATGTTTTTCATATGACTCAATCGCTTTCGTTACTATCACTTTACACCTCAAGTGATTGAAAAGCAAGTGATTTATCTCAAATTCGAGATATTTTTTGTATCATACTATTTACTTCCTATAAAAATAGCCTCACTAAGCTTTTAAAACTTAATGAGGCCACTTTATTCACACTATTAATTATGGAACGACGGTTTATAGAACGAACGATTATCAAGAGCAAAGACACGCTCTGTATATTCGCCTGGTTTTGTGCGTCCTAATGCGCGGTCCATCATGTTCATTTTTGCATCTAAGTTATCGATGTAATGCAGAATTTCTGCTTCTTTTACTAATGGTGGTTTTGGACTACCCCATTCTGCTTTTCCGTGGTGAGAAAGGACGATGTGTTGAAGAATTAATACTTCTTCTGCATCGATTTGCAATTCGTCTGCCGCTTTACCAATTTCGTTCACCATAATAGAAATGTGGCCTAGTAAATTTCCTTCTAACGTATACGTTGTAGAAATTGGGCCAGATAGTTCGATTACTTTACCAAGGTCATGTAAAATAACGCCTGCATATAGTAAGTCTTTATCTAACGATGGGTATAGATTTGAGATAGCTTTCGCTAAATCAAGCATTGATACGACGTGATAAGCTAGTCCAGATACGAACTCGTGATGGTTCTTTGTCGCTGCTGGATAGTCTAAAAATTCGTTTTGATGCTTATTTAATAAATGTCTTGTTAGACGTTGAATGTTCGGGTTTCTCATTTCAAATATGTATTGCGTAATTTTCTCAACCATATCTTCTTTTTTCACTGGTGCTTTTTCTACGAAGTCTGAGATGTCTGTTACTTCATTTTCATTAGCAACACGGATTTGTTTCACACGTAATTGAATACGTCCTTTGTAGTTTAAAATATCTCCAGCTACTTTCACGATTGTTTCCGCTACATATTGTTTCTCAACTTCTGGTGATACGTCCCACAATTTTGCTTCAATATCTCCACTTGGATCTTGTAAGATTACTGTTAAAAATGGCTTTCCATTGCTTGCGATACCTTTTGTCGCTGTTTTAATTAACAAGAAAATATCGACTTGTTCACCAACTTCATACTCTGCAATTTTCTTTTTCATTCGAATTCCTCCACCAAATCAGTTACTTTTAGTATAGCACACTACAACTCATTTTCTTTACGCATATGTGTTAATTTTATAATCTGTTTTTCTGTAAAATACGCGAGTAAATGCGCATGACATGTAAAGAATATGACTTGTCTATCCTTTGCAATTTCCTTTATAAGTTCAATCGTTCGATTCGTCCTTACCGCATCAAAGTGCACGAAACTATCATCAATAATAAATGGGTAATCATGCTCAAATGTTTTTGCTAGTGCAAATCTCAGCGATAAATATAACTGCTCCGCTGTCGCTTGGCTTAGTTCATGACTGTAAAAACGCATACCATCGTTACGCTCTACAATAAACGGCTCTGACTCTGACGGTGAAAAGATTTTACTATATCGTCCGCCTGTTAAATAGACGAAATACTCTTCTGACTTTTGTAAAATACGAGGAAGATGTACTTCATGATAATATTGCTTCGTTTTCGTTAACACCGTTTTTGCGGCCGCATAAGCAGCCCACTTCTTCACTTGTTCACGCACTTGCGCTTTTTTCATTTCCCATTCATGCATTAAATCGCCGTACGTACTACCTTCTTCTAAATTCGCAATTTCCATACGATGTTTCGCAATACGCTCTGTCAGTTCTTTCTCTTGTGCCAGACAGTTTTGCACGACTGTCAGTTCTTGCTTTAATTTTCCGTCATAACCGTCAGCTTCGTAATGTTCAGCTAATGATAAACTCGTTAAACGCTGTTCTAACAGATCAATTTGCGGTAATAAACGCCCCACTTGTTTCTCTGCATCTTCACGTTTTTCCGCTAGTTTACCCGCTTCTAAAAACATCTCTTCATCTGTAGACGCTGCAATATGCCATAAACCATCTCGTTCTATTAGTAATTGCTTTAATTGTTCTTGCATAAACTCATATTCTTCTTGCCATTCCGCCAGTTTTTCTTTTAACTGCTTACAAGTTTGGCGCTTCTCTTTCTCATTTTGCATACGGCTTTGTGCCTCGTGTAGCTTACTATACTCCGCACTACCGATAACAGTTTCTAGTTTATGTTCAAATTGCGAAATCATTTCATATAATGAAGATTTTCGCGTGCCTTGTTTCTCTAATTCACGATATAATTGCTGCATTTTTTCAATACGCTCAAACGCCGGCAATATGTGTGCATACGTATAAAATTCAGGAAACATATAGCGCGCTTTATATGCATCGACTTGTTCTCCCGCCTGGAACGTTTCTCTCTCCCATTCCTCATACGATGAAACGACTTTATCATACGCTCGTTCCAACTGCTGTAACTTATAAGACTCGCGCTCAAATAATTTACGTATCTCTTCATCTTTTTCTAACTGATAGCGAACAGACATCGCTTCTTCACTTTGTCTCCCGCCGGCACTTTGCTGAAGTGTAAGGAGCTCTTCTTGTAATCCATTTGATGGATCTTTATATAAAACAAGGGCGAGAACAATCCCTACAAAAACAATGACACTAATAAATAAGAGCGCTCGGTTATCTATAAATAAGCTTGTGAATAAAACGCCTGTGTTAATAAGAAGTAACAGAAGACAAACTCTTTGCCACTGCTTTTTCTTTTGCTTAGCTACTCCTGCTTTTTCCTCATACTTGCGCTTCATTCTCTCTGCGCCCATACCGATAAACGCCGCATCTTGGAACGATTTCTCTTTCTCAACTAACACACTTCTCTCTTCATCCACTAACATTTGTTTCTTAATCTGTCTTATATTTTCTTCTTGTTCTTCTAATTGCTCTTGCGCTACTTTAAAACGATCATCGAGCTGTGCTTTTTGCGTTTCTAATTCGCGCGCCTTTTGCACTGTTTGCGTAATTAACTCTTTCGTTGCCAAACTCATATCAAATGAAAGAACGGTTTCCTTTTCAAAAGTAGTACCAATTTGTTGTTCTAGTTCTGCGATTTCTTCTTTTATATTCGTAATATTCCCGCTCATATCACGCATTTCTTGGCGTGCATTTTCGTAAGACATATGCTGCATACGAAGTTCTTCTACATAACTTTCTTTTTGTAAAAACTCTTCATCTATTTGAATCGAGGCAATTTCCGATTGCACTGTCTCAATTTTCTTGTGGAGCGAATCAACTTGTAATTGAAGCGGCTCCATCTTCGCCTTCATTGCTTCATAACGCGCCATTCCGTTTACCGGAAACTGCCCGCTCTCGTTCTCTAACACTTTCTCATGCGCATGTTTTTCAATAACGAGTGGCTCAAGCGCTGCTAATATTTCATAATCTTGCTTTCGCTTTTCTGCACTCTCTTTCTCCACGCGAACAGAAGCAAGCTTCTCTTCACTTTCTTTTAACTGCTCTACTTGTTTTTCATACGTGCCAATTTTTCCTTGCCACTCTTTCATCTTCTCTTCAAGTTTCTTCATCTCTTGCAGTGACACGTTAATTTCTGGTTTACGCCCGCTCGGCTTAAAGCGCTGATCCATTTCTTTTTCTAGCTTTTTATCTAACTGCAATAGCGCATCACTTCCGACTGCACTTGCCGAAAATAAATAATTGCCAATATCCGCTTCGCCTAGCTGATGAATATTTTGAAGACCATGCATATCAAATGAAAAGACAGATTCAAATAAACTTTCATTCATCCCGCTTAATATATCGTTTAAAATTTCTTCTCCGCCCGTTTTCCCGTCTTCAAAATAAACGGTCACCTCGCCAGCTGCCGTCTTTGGCAATCGCTCAATTTTCAAACGACCGTACTGCTCTGTTTGCACAGTCATCGCGCCGCCATACTTCCCGCCTTCTTTCGGCTCATAACGGCGCTGTCCTCTCGTCGGAAAACCGAACAAAATACTTTTCATAAATGAGCGAATTGTCGATTTCCCCGCTTCATTTTCACCGTATAGCACCGTCAGCAATGAAAGATCCATTTCCACATTTTCTAATTTTCCGTACCCATAAATATGGAGTTTTTCAATTCTCATTTTTTATCCCTCTCTTGCTGGAATAATTGCTCTAAAATAATATTTTCTGCTTCCTTTTGAATCTCTTTCTTCTCTTCTTCTGTAAAAGATTCAATACTATTACGCGCTACAGGAGATGTCCAAATAGTGCGCAATACGCCGTCCATATTGCTGAAAGCTTCTAACTCCTTTAGCACACTACCTACGAAATGATTTTCCGCTTTCAAACGTTCGATTTCCGCAAAAGAAACTGTCTCATTTTTCCACTTCATCGCATATACAAAATCTTTTCGCTCTTCGCTAGATGCTAAAATGTGAAAAATCTCTTCTACGCGCTTTTCGTCACGCAAATAAGGAGAAAGTGGGCCCTGCCCTGTGAATACGACAGTTAAAAGCGTCCCTTCCTCTTCTCTTCTGCATTCATTCATCGCAGTAGATAGGCTCGTCATAAGTTCATCAACAGTTTCAAGTCCATCAATACAAACTTCAATCTCATCCCATACAACATCTGCCGTATGGAAAAATGAACATTGCGTTCCTTGTTTCGTAAGTTCAATAAGGTACGCACCCTTCTCGCCTGTTTCCTTACGATGACGACCTTGTATGTTCCCTGGATAAATCATATACGGCTCTTCTGATAAAATTTCACGTTTATGTATATGGCCAAGAGCCCAATAGTCAAACAGTTTTTCTTTCAACTCACGAATTTGAAACGGTGCATAGCGATTATGCTCTGCATCCCCTTCCACACTTCCGTGAAGCATGCCAATATGAAAAGGCGCATCACTCATTTTCGTATACTGCGCTGTCATATTATCCGTTACCGCTTGCTGCAAATAACTAAACCCATAAATAGAAGCTAATAGCTCACCATTTTTATAAAATGATTTCTCTTCTACATAAGGCTCAGTAAATACATGAACATTTTCCGGAAACTCAATTGCTGCCCAGCTTCCCCCTAAATGATCATGGTTACCGTGAATAATAAAAACAGGGATATCGTACTGCGAAAGTCTCTTCATTTGCTCACGCACAAACACTTGCGCCCTCAAACTTCTCGTCTCCGCATCATACAAATCCCCAGCTAGTAATACGAAATCAACGCGCTCTTGAATCGCTTTATCAACAATACGCTCAAATGATTCAAACGTACTTTGCTTCATTCTCTCCCAAACAGACTGCGCAACATTCATCTCCATCCCTTTAAACGGACTATCCAAATGCAAATCAGCCGCATGTATAAACTTTACTTGTTTCACAAATAACGATCCTTTCTATCTTTCAAAAGTTTCATTTTATTAAAATTAAAATCGCTGAAAACTAATACTCATCGAGAATAAAAATATTCTCGATGAGTAAAGTTTCATTCTATTTTACCACGCAATGTCATATATTTCTTTGCATATTGTAGCGTTTTATGTCAAAATAATTATAAGATTCTGATTTTAATTATTGGAGGGAATTTTCATGGGAGTATACGTTCTAACAGTCTTTGAAAAAGATGGTTCAAAAGCATTAGACGAATCATTCGAGGCGGCAACTGAAAAAGAAGCAAAAGCAAAAGGTGAATCTATCTTACAAGAAAAAGGATTGTATGAAAAAACACATCGCTGTACATCTACTGCAGGTAAGCTCGTTTTATTCCAGCGCTAAAAAAAGAAGCGTCATCCGCTTCTTTTTCACTCTACTATATCTTCGTCACACCACGTAAACACCACATCTAGAATGCGATTACCGATACGTACGCGTTTATTCCATTTTCCTGTTTGGATCTGATGTTGCAATTCAGCTTTCATCTTTTCCGTCCAGTCGTGAATCGTTTCACTACCGTCGTACGGATATACGCTCGGAAACTCTTTCTGCAGTAGATGCAAGCTCTCTGCATCAAAATGAAAATGGAAGAAGTAGTTTGCTGTAAGCGATGGTTCTTGCAATCGTAAAAAATGATCATCAATTTGCTTTCTATTTCTATAGAAAGTAAAGATATTCACTTTACCGCTAGTAATTTGGTCAATTTGAATTTCGTGCTTCTCTATAATCACGTCTTGTCCACCTCGTTGTATACTATCTTTAGTATATATGTCTTTTGCAACAAAGTTAACCATTTTCGCGCGAAATTCATTTCCTTCATTATAATTCCTGTACCTCCATATGCAATCAGGATAAATAAAACAAAGTTGAAGGGGAGCGATCACATGTATTTCGGAAGCAAAGGTTGGTATGTAAAAGAACTTAAAAAATTAGGTATCCGTACTTATGAAGGTAAAAAACTAGAATCTTATCGTACGCATGTGTTGTCTAGTTTACTTGAGAGAATGAAGAGAGCTTCGGCTTAATAGAATAGCAAGAAGTAAACCTGAATATTGGTAAATGATAAAAAACACCTCCTAAATTCGCATACTAAGTATGCAAATTAAATGGAGGTGTTTTTATTAGTCTCACTTTTTCAGGGGCGCTTCAGTTTTCATAAAATATTTTTTGTTTCCGCTGAAACGGATACGTTTTAATCTCAGCTGTATCTAAATCTTCATTGAATAAATGAATGGCTATAATTTGTCTACAATCGTAAGTATGGTAATAATATGTTCCAGACTCCATACACATTGCACTTGTATAGATCGTATTATCTAATATACCGTCTTCTGTTATTACTGCCCCCTTAGGAACCTCACAATTCGATAAAATATGAAAAATAGCCGATATACCCTCTTCTTCGTTCTCTATACCTTGAATGTTTTGTTTGCCATACGCTGCCCGTACAAATCTTGATGGCGGTGTGAAATCTCCAGGAAGTCCCATCGATCCTGAACCTTGGCCAAAAGCACTTAATGGTACATCGCCCCACTCCGTTGGCGCAAATGGCTGCGATTTAAGACCAATATATTGTCTTAAATTTTGTAAATGCCAACTAAACTCCGGACTATTAGTCATCACTCCTATTGGATTGTCATACACTTTTATTCCATCAGCTGTCGGCTCAAGTACAATACATTCTCCCGATTTATCTGCTAAAATCCAATGTAGCGGTGGAGTAACCCCTAAAATTGGTAATGGCACATCTATAAAGGCAATGCTATCAATAGATTTTCTTAATTCTTCAACAGAATTGAACTGCGTGAGGCTCCAAGTCACAAAATCAAATGGTGCTACATTCGTTTTATTGCTATCTACATGACTACTATAAGTAGCGAATCCTGGGAAATAGAGAGTTGCACATGTCATACCAGCTTCATTTACTCCATCTGCCATCATGACCCTTCCTCCAAAATTAATTCCCATTCCGACAACAGCCTTTTTCGTTCGGATTGTTTCACCAGTTATATTGTTCCACTGATAACGCCGAGGAATGATTATTACTTCCTGATTCATATCTAATGTGAAATCCATTGTTCTCGCAAAAAGATGTTGGAAATTTTTAGTTTGTAACGTCAAACTAGTACACATGAAGAAATCTCCCCCATTTCATAGTTATATACACATTTTATAAAATTCTGATAAATACGTAAATTAAAATCTATTTTACTTACCATTGTACAAACCCTATTTATCATTAACAAAATAACCAACCAAACCAAAAATGCTATAATAAACTCAATCAAACTAAGGGGGAACATCTATCTTGCGTGGAAAACACATTCAATTTCATAAGTTTGGCAATCCAAAAGACGTATTACAAGTTGAATATAAAAATATAGAACCACTGAAAGATAATGAAGTTTTCGTCCGTATGCTAGTTAGACCGATTAATCCATCTGACTTAATTCCAATAACCGGAGCGTACGCTCATAGAATTCCGTTACCTAACATACCTGGTTATGAAGGTGTTGGTATTGTAGAAGATGTAGGAGCTTTTGTTTCTAGAGAGCTTATCGGTAAACGTGTGTTACCGTTACGCGGGGAAGGTACTTGGCAAGAATATGTGAAAACATCAGCTGACTTTGTAGTTCCTATTCCTGATTCCATCGATGATTTCACAGCGGCACAAATGTATATTAATCCTCTTACGGCGTGGGTTACATGTACAGAAACGCTAAACTTACAACGTAATGATGTTTTATTAGTGAATGCTTGTGGATCCGCAATTGGTCATCTTTTTGCGCAGTTATCACAAATTTTAAACTTCCGACTCATTGCCGTGACAAGAAATAATAAGCATACAGAGGAGTTACTGCGCCTAGGTGCTGCATATGTAATCGATACTTCCACTACCCCGCTTTATGAAACCGTTATGACATTAACAAACGGGCTCGGCGCGGATGCTGCGATTGATTCTATCGGGGGACCGGATGGAAATGAATTAGCTTTCTCCTTACGTCCAAACGGACACTTTTTAACGATCGGTCTTCTATCAGGCATACAAGTAAACTGGGCAGAGATTGTCACGAAAGCAAAAGTGCACGCGAACATATTTCATTTACGACATTGGAATAAAAATGTGTCACCATATAAATGGCAGGAGACTTTTCGTCACTTAATTCGTCTAGTAGAAAATAAGCAATTACGTTTTATGAAAGTACATTCTACATATGACTTAGCGGATGTGAAAACGGCGGTTGATGTTGTGCAATCTGCGGAGAAAACGAAAGGGAAAGTTTTTTTAACGAATTATTAAATTGAGTACATTCAACTATCAATCCATTTAGTAGCATAGAATTTTAAGTAGCTTATGTAATTTAATTAAAAAAGCGAAAGGAGATTCTAACATGGGGTTACTCACGGCAATTGCGCCTGTTTTAATAGTCGGGGGAATTGTAGTATATGTGATTGGTAGCCTTAAACATAAATATAACAACGGTAACTTAGGTAAGAAAAAATCAAAAAACGCTCAAATTTTATTAGACAGTTTAATACCTATGGGAATGCTTGTTGGCTGTATAATCGGTTTAATTTTCGGCATGTTTTTCCCAGATTATTCACTTCTTGCAGTGAGTTTAGGATCTGGAATCGGCTATTTATTGGGGTTTTTCGCCTATGAAATTTATAGCAAGACAGGAAACAACCTCTCATAATCCAAAAAGAATAAGCGGAACAGTACATAGTAGTCATATAAAATATGTACTGTCCTTTATTTTTGTATCAACACTATCACCTTACCTTTCGCCTACTATACACCTCTTTTATTGATTTTTCTCTCCTCCCCTTTTTGCATATTCGCTTTTTTATTTTCATTGGATCTATATCCAAAGTAAAGTAGCGCACATGTAATAATAGAACCTACAATGTATCCTAAAAAACATCCTAACCAAAACATAGTGTAACCGCCTCCATTCATAATAAATTTTATGTAATATAACTCTTTACATACTCCATCGTTTATTTCTATTAACTATACACTTTCTAAAATTATTCATACCACTCATTCTCTTCGTACCTCAAATAGCAATTTTATTATTTGTCATAAAATTAACACCTTCTTTAAATACAAAAACTTCCATTTACTTGCTTTTTCTTAAGAAATAATATACTACATTTGAAATAAGCGAGCTAGTACATCGGCCCTTCTCTATTTTAACTTTAGTCATAAACAAAAGAAAAATAAAAAACCCCCTCAAAGCATAAACTTCAAGGGGTGAGCCTGTTTTTTATTTACTTATATACGTACAGCTGTACCACTTACAGCAACCATTAACATTCCATCACGAACTACTTCGTAATCTACGTCAACACCAACGATAGCGTTCGCACCTTTTTGTTTTGCAAGTTCTTTCATTTCGTCCATTGCGATATCACGAGCTTCTTTTAGCTTACTTTCATAAGAACCAGCACGACCACCGACAACATCACGAACAGAAGCGAATAAATCGCGGACAATATTTGCACCCATAATAGCTTCACCATTTACAATATCGATATACTCAATAATTTCTTTACCTTGAATTCCAGACGTTGTTGTTACAATCATGACTGACACTCTCCTAATAAGTTGTAGTTTTAATTAGCTTTCTTATGTCTTTATTATGACACGGAACAAACAACTAATCTATTGAATTACCTTACAGGAATGTGACAGTTTTGTAAGAATGAAACACGCATTATGTTTCATTTTAATAAAGCGCTTTAACATTAGGATACATAAACGATTCTCTATTTTCTTTCCAATCCTTTTCTACTTCTTTAAAAGTTGGTCGCCCTAATTCTTTATTATTTTCATGTTTACTAAACCATTTCTTCACATACTGGTCTCCATTTTTATTTTGAACTGTACAAAGGAAACTATTACTGCTATCCTTTAATATTTTTACAATCACGAAAAGACACCTCTTCCCTTTTAAATAGCATGATAGAACTTGATCTTTTACTATAAGCCCTTCCTCTCTTATAGTCATACGACTCCTCGGCCGCGCCAAATTTGTAAGATCAAAAAACGATATTTACTTTGTTTACATTTTATTTAAAGAAATCAGAGTTATAAGCATGATGCTTATCAAAGATTTTATAGATTTCTAACTTATTATCTAATTTTGCATCTACTAAAATTAATATATTTCCATCGTAAATATATTCTTCATACTTTTTAGCATGTTCTTCTGGAATTCCTAATCCTATAAATGCTCCTATTAAACTTCCAGCTCCTCCGCCAATACCAGCTCCTCCAATAGCTGCTGCGATCGGTCCCGCTGCTACGATTGGACCCATTCCAGAAACGGCAAGTATACCAAGACCTGTTAATAAACCACCGAGTCCGCCTGCTACTCCTCCAGCTACAAGCCCTGTCGCTGAAAAGATATCTGCTTTATGTGCAGTTTCGCTATTCACTTTTTCACCCGATTTTTCTTCCAGATGTTCAATTTCCTTTTGATCTTTCGCAATAGCTGAAATGTTATCTGCTGAGTATCCTTTTTCATTTAATTCATTAATAACGAGTGCCGCATCATCAATTGTTCTAAAAACACCTACTATTTTTCTATCTACATTCATAACTATTAACCTCCTAAAGTTTTATATAATGTATCTTTATTTTTCTTCATTTCTGTATACACTAATCTTCTTATTAACATAACCATTTACGAAAAAAGCGAATAGTAAAAGCACTACAAGTGAACTACTTAACAAGTAAATTAAATCAAATGTAATATTAATCATCATTTCATTCATGTATACCAGGCTCCTTTTTATTTAAAGTAAAAGTATATTTTGATAGACTACTCTACTAAACATAGACATCTTACAATTCATCTTCAGTTAATCTCTTTGTAGTATATGTATACCCTTCCTAACCTTTTCTAAACGTAAAAAACTATAATTATATTTTTTCTTATTTATATGTTTAACATTTTTTTAAACGGGTATGTTTATATTGTTATGCTTACTATATGGAAAGGAATATTACGATGAACGCCATTCACTCTACTACTATTTCTTATAATGAAACACCTACAATAACGCAGATTCATCATTTTTATGCTTTAATGACAACATTTCAAACGAATGTATTTATAAGTAAACACGGAACACTTACTTCTATTAAAAACTTAAGCACTCTAGTATCCTTTTTCCTTACTGTAAAAAAGAGAGATCTTGTATTATTTATTTTTGAAGGAATAGATGCAAAAAGAGCTTTAAAAACACTCTTCCCTTCTTAGAATGTTTGTTATCCTCTATTCCCTCGTCTACTACCTTTCATATATGTTTTTATATTTCAAAATGATTTCCTCTATTAAAAAAGAACCCCCTAATACAATAGGGGGATTTCTAGTTTGACCTTATGAAAACTGATATAATATATATTACGTTTTTCATTCTTTAAAATAGAAAAGTTTTAATAACCTTGAAGGTAGGAATTTTTAATGAACTCGAAAGCAAAATTTAGTATTCGCTACAAAATTATGGCTGGTTATTTAGTTATCATTTTGTTCTTACTTGTTTCTTTCATTATGTTAAACAATGAGATTTCCAGCTTACAAAAATCTCGTAATTTTATTATTGATCACGATTTTAAAGTTCTCAATTTAACGAATCAAGTGGAGAAAGAGTTACTAACAATTGAAAATAAAGCGAAAGGGTTTATCATTTCTAATAACCCTACTTACGTGCAATCCCTTAACTCTGCGGAAAAGGATTACGAAAAACATTATCAAGATCTTTTTGCTTTATTAGAGGATAATCCCTCTCAGCAAGAAAAATTAAAACAGATTAACGAAAACATTACTAGTTGGATTAATAAAGAGATTCACCCACTCATTGCAAATAATAATAGTAATAATGTACAAACAATCGACACGACTCAAATTCAGTCATTACAATCACAGCTAACTAACTTCCGTAACACTGAGGAGCAACTAACGAAAAAAAGAGCTGCACAATTAGATACTGAAAATAATAAATTAGAGATTTGGTTATACAGTTTATTGTTCTTACTTTCTTGTATTTCTATTATCGTTTCACTCTATATTTCGAATGCCATTACAAAAACGATTAAAAATGTAATTCAAGCTATTAAATCCATTTCTTCTAAAGAAAAAATTACGGAAAGAATTCATGTAAATACACATGATGAAATAAAAGATCTTGCTCATACAACAAATCACCTACTAGACGAAATATCAAAAAGAGAGTGGTTACAAACTGAGCTTGCAGAATTAATTTTAATGTATCAAGGTGTATCTTCTATTGAGATGTTAGGTAAAAAAATTCTTAGTGGCATCATACAAAAAACGCAAACTTCTTGCGGTGCATTTTATGTACGTGAAGAATATGAAGAAACTGTCTACTATGTGAAAAAAGCTTCTTTCGCCGATCAAGGTGCTGATATTGGAAAACAATCCATTAAAATGGGTGAAGGTTTCATTGGACAGTCTGCCTTAGAAAAGAAAAGTTTTATTCTCAGTGACATACCCGAAGAGTTTCGTTATGTCACTAGTGGAGTATTAGAAATACGTCCTAAAAATCTACTAGTCATCCCTATCTTATTTGAGGATGAAGTGATCGCAGTAATGGAGTTAGTAAGTGTAACTGAGATTTCAGATTTACATCAAGATTTAATTCAACAAACCGTTGATAATCTAGGTTTAACAATTCATAGCATTATGGGACGTATGCGAATTCAAACTCTTTTACATGAATCACAAGCAATGACAGAAGAGTTGCAAGTTCAATCAGAAGAATTGCAAACGCAAGCGGAAGAACTACAAATGCAAGCAGAAGAATTACGAACAACGAATGAACAATTAGAGTCTAGAACTGAAGAGGCTGAGCAGAAGACAGCTGACTTACAAATTACCAAATCAGAATTAGAAGAAAAAGCAAGCGAGTTGTTACGCAGCTCAAAATACAAATCTGAGTTCCTAGCAAATATGTCACATGAATTACGCACACCGTTAAATAGTATTTTACTATTATCTGAAATGTTAAGAGAAAATCATGATAACAATTTATCCGACGATGAGATTGAATTAGCAACTGTCATTCATTCATCAGGGAAAGACTTACTTACTTTAATTAATGACATACTAGATTTATCTAAAGTAGAAGCAGGCAAACTAGACATCATTTTTGAGGCAACGAACATAAGTGACATGGCAGCCAATATGCATCAAAACTTTTTACATATAGCTGCACAAAAAAATGTCGAATTTACTATTGAGGACAGTGATACGATTCCTGATCTGTTTTATACAGATGCAAAACGGATTGAGCAAATTATTAAAAACTTATTATCCAATGCATTTAAATTCACAGAAAAAGGATCCGTTTCTTTACATTTTGATTCGATAGAAACAACCAATTTAAGTCATGATATGCAGTCTATCAGTAAAGATTGGATTACAATTTCAGTAAAAGATACTGGTATTGGTATCGCTAAAGAACAGCATCAACTTATTTTCGAAGCCTTTCAACAGGCAGATGGAGCAACGATTCGAAAGTATGGTGGTACAGGATTAGGTTTATCTATTTGTAAAGAGTTTGCGAGATTATTAGGTGGTTGGATTACGTTAGAGAGTAATGTAGGAGAAGGTAGTACTTTCACCGTATATATTCCTAACCTTCCAAATGGATTACATGATATACAGTTATCCAATTTAGAAGTCGCAGCAACGATAGAAGATGTTATTCCTGCTAAAGTTGTTGAAGAAACTATCGTTACTACCGAAACAAATAACGTCTTCCAAGAGAAAACCATTTTAATTGTCGATGATGATCATCGAAATATATTTGCGTTACAAAATGCATTAAAAAAACAAAATGCCAACATTATTACTGCCCAAAACGGCATAGAGTGTTTAGAAATACTAAAAAGCAATACAAATATTGACCTTATTTTAATGGATATTATGATGCCGAATATGGACGGTTATGAAACGATGGAAAATATCCGAATGAACTTAGGGTTACATGAAATACCTATTATCGCATTAACTGCTAAAGCAATGCCAAATGATAAGGAAAAATGTTTATCTGCTGGCGCTTCAGATTATATAAGTAAACCATTAAATCTACATCAACTCTATTCGGTAATGAGTGTATGGTTAATAAAATAAGTGAGGTTTAGTTGGAGTGGAAAATAAGTATTATAATTTTGATCCATCAGTAGATACGGATGAGCGCACAAACTTAGAAATTGAATTACTATTGGAAGCGGTATTTAAACTATCAGGATTTGATTTTCGCCAATATGCTCGCACATCTATTTATAGAAGGATTTGTAATCGAATGCAGCTCTCTAATATCCCAACCATTTCAAAATTGATTGAAAAAGTAATTCACGAGGAAGGGGTTTTAGAACAGTTATTAAATGATTTCTCGATTAATGTAACTGAGATGTTCCGTAACCCTGCCTTTTTTAAAGCGCTTAGAGAGCATGTTATTCCTGAATTAAAAAAGCATCCCGAAATTAGAATTTGGCATGCTGGATGCGCAACTGGTGAAGAAGTATTATCAATGTCCATCTTACTTCACGAAGAAGGATTAAGTGAAAAGTCGGTTATTTACGCAACAGATATGAATACAAATGTGTTAGAAAAAGCAAAACAAGGTATCCTCCCGTTAAATAAAATGCAAACTTATACGAAAAACTATTTACAAGCTGGCGGTACACAAGCGTTTTCTAACTATTATTCAACAGATAATCGTTTTGCTTATTTTAATCCATCACTTTTACAAAACATTATTTTTGCACAGCATAATTTAGTAACCGATCAATCTTTTAACGAGTTTCATATTATACTTTGTCGTAACGTCTTAATTTACTTTACAAGTAAACTTCAAAATCAAGTGCAGCAACTATTTTATGAAAGTTTAAGTCACAATGGATTTCTATGTTTAGGAAATAAAGAAACTCTTCGTTTTTCAAATATAATGCCGCATTATACGCAATTTAATCCTAGCGAACAAATTTATCAAAAAATACAATAAAAAGCGTATGAAATCCTCTGTTTGGATTTCATACGCTTTTTATTTCGCATTCGTTTGTATCATAATTAGACACATATCATCTGATTGCGCTTTCTTTTGTTCTTCCTTGTAAAACCCTTCTATCTCGCCTTCTAACTCTCCCCATTTTCTTTCTGTAAAAGTACGTAATTTCTCTTCAGACTCAAATTCATCATTTGCAATTGCTTCAAGAACACCATCTGTAAACAATAATATTTGAGCGTTCTTCTCAAAAGGTATAACTGTCTTTTTAACTTTTATTTCATCAAAAAATCCTACGGCACAACTCCCGCGATCTAGTTCAACTACATTTGTTTCATCAACTAAAACATATCCAGAAGGATGCCCTGCATTTACATATTCAACTGTTCTATCTTCTGTATTAACAACTAAGTATATCGCCGTAAAATAATAAGGAATATTATCATTTTCATTATGTAAAAGGGTCATATATTTATTTAATTCTTTAATAACGAGTTCTGGATCAATTAAACATTTAATTGTTTCACGTAATACAGACGAAATAAACATACAAACTAATGAAGCAGATACACCATGTCCCATCACATCTAATAATATAATACCGTAGCGATTTTCATCGATTTTATACCAATAATACATATCTCCAGCTAGTTTAAATGAAGGTAAGTAACTTGCTTCAATTTTTATATGATCTTCTCTTAATGGGCTACTTAATAAGTTTCTTTGTACTTGCGTAGCTAAATCTAGTTCATTCCGAAGATTTTCTTCTTGTTCTTTATGCCAATTTAATTCTGATTTCAAGCGTAACGCTACACGCATACGTGCTAATAATTCAACTTTATTTATAGGTTTCGTAATATAATCCATTGCCCCCATATCAAGAGCTTCGGCCAATTTATTTGCATCCTCTAAAGCTGTAACAAAAATAATAGGAATATCTTTAAACTTCTCCTCTTTTTGTAATCGCCTACAAACTTCAAGTCCATCAATTTCAGGCATCATAATATCTAATAGTATTAAATCAATTTCATTATACCTGGAAGAATCTTCTCCAAATTGAATGTATTCGAAAAGCTCTTGTGCAGAATTCAGCGATACAAGATCCTGATATCCGGCTTGTTTTAAAATTTTTTCAATTACAAAGATGTTAACCGGATTATCATCGACAATTAAAATGGACACAAGTTATTTCCCCTTTTCTTATTTAAAATGTAAATCTATTATCATTTTCTATTTTTCTAGTATTGCATACTCAGTTACAAAATGAAAATTTCCTACTCTAACATAATTTTTATACAGCAAAAGAACAAACCCCCAGAAATGAGAGTTTGTTCTTTCATTCTATAAATTTCCACTATTAATTTAATACCATTGCTTTGTCATTTAAAAGACGATCTAATTCTTCCATATGATTTGTTTCATCGGCAATCATATCTTCTAGTTTTACAACTAACTCTGTCATATTTAATTTCGCTGCCTGTTCTTTTCGCTTTTCATAACGCTTAATTGTTTCATATTCTGACTTCCTAGCTTCTTCTAACATTTCTCTAACGTCTTCTACTTGTTTCACTCGTAAAGGGATCGTAGTAGGTGTACCACCTAGCGTCTTAATTTTCTCCGCTAAATATAGGGCATGTCCTTGTTCATCACTAATTTCAGATTCAAAGAAAGGCTTTAACACTTGTCTATATATACCAGAAACTGTAGCTGCACTATGGTTATACATAATAATTGCTGCGTATTCTCCTGCTAAATCTTCATTCAATCCTTCGATTAGTTCTTTCACATCGTGTGACATTTTCATATCTCCTCCTATACTTAATAAGTACCCCTTTTCTCATGTTTTAAACATCATTATTTTAAATTTTTTATGTATCTAAAAATGCGGCTTGCTTCAATTTACTTATCGCTTGTCTTTTAATACGAGAAACGTGCATTTGTGAAATACCTAACCGTTCCCCTGTATCTTTTTGATTTAAATTTTCTCCAAATATATAATGAATAACACTCTTTTCCGTATCATTTAATACGTTAAAAATATCCTTTAAAACGAGACGCCTTTCTGTCTCTTCATATCCTTGCTCTACTTCACCTACAGATTCAATTCTCGCTACCGAACTTCCATCAGATGAATTTTCAACTACATCATCTAAGGAAGATACTCGATAATTATTTTTCGCATCCATAATCTCTAGAACTTCCTCTTCCGATAGTCCTAAATGATTTGCAATTTCTATTATCTTCGGTGAACGTTGCAGATGATCTGTTAACTCCTCTATCGCAAGTTTAATTTTTCCGCCTAAATCTTTAATTCGCCTTGGAACGTGAATGCCCCAAGTTTTATCACGTAAATACTTCTTTATTTCGCCTACTATTGTAGGTATTGCAAAAGGCTCAAAGGCATTCCCTATCGAATAATCATACCTTCTTATTGCGCCTAAGAGCCCTAACATGCCTACTTGTATAATATCCTCATGCATCGGTCCGCCTTTTGAATAGCGATATGCAATGGAATAGACAAGATTTTTATAATGCTCAACTAACCTTTCCTGCGCTTCATCACATTGGTTTTGTTGGAAGTCTGCAATTAGTTTAATAACGTCTTCTTTAGTAAGATTCGTAGGTTGAGATTGGATTTCCATCATTCTCCACCTGCTCTCTTTGTATATATTTTGTCATTAAAACTGTCATGCCCTCATCATGCATGATTTGTATATCATCCATTAACGTATTAATTAAATATAAACCTAAACCATTTTCCGGCAAATGTTCTACTGGTTTACTAATATCATACGGACCAACTTTCCTTTTTAAGTTATTAAAATCAAAGCTAACCCCATTATCCGCAACCATAATTTCTAATCGATTTTCATATAGTCCAAAGACAATTGCAATTTCTCCAACGTCTTCTTTATATGCATGTTGTACAATATTTGTACATGCTTCACTAATAGCAATTTTCATATCTTCTATATCGTCATAAGCAAAGCCCATTCGATTCGCAACACCAGCCATTGTTAAACGAATAATAGCCACATATTCTGCCTTTGCAGGAATTTTCATTTCTATCTTTTCAAATCTCTCCATCATCCCTAGTCACCTTCTTTCTACTTTTTCAAAATCAGAATTCAAATTTAATATTTCCGTTAATCCTGTAATATCGAATAATCTTTTTAATCTTTTAGATACACCGATAAACTCTAGTTTCCCATCATTTTTCTTAACCGCTTTTAATAGCGCTATAAAAACACCTAAACCGGTGCTATCCATATAATCTACGTTATGAAAATCTACTACAATATGAACCTCTTTTTCGCTTGTAATAGGCATAATCTTATTTTTTAAATCTGATGCCGTATATGCATCAATTTCACCATTAAGTTGTACCGTATAACCTACATCATTTTGCAAAATATTTATTGCCAAATTCATCATTTCCGCCCCCTTATCTCGAACTACTACTATGTTAATTACCCATAAAAATTAGTTTTAAACATATTTTTTTATTTTTATTATAAATAAAGTGAAACTTTAATCAGTGGGGGTTTTCTTCATCCCCCACTGATTATTAGTTGAACTAATCGGACTTTTATGGGCAGTTGATCCCCCACCTAATTTCTTTGCTCTGCTAAATTTTGAGGTGGGGGTCTTACTGCCCGTTAAAGCGGGATAAATTTTCTACACCTTTCTCAGCTTAACACGTAAAAAATACTACCAAATGTTTAAACCTTATAAATTTGTGTATATATAATGTATAAACATTATTTTTAGGGGGATCTATCTATGGAAGAGCACAGCTTTAAAAAGGGAGATTTTGTTCAATTTTCTTATCGACACGATCATGCTACAAAATTAGTTGGTTCCATTATTAATATACTAACGAATACAATTGTAGTGGATATAGGTAATAACGAGGACTTATCTCATATAGAACCAAGGCAGGTCGTAAGAATAAATAATTGTGAAAAAGTAACGACGGTTTAATACATAATAAAAAGTGTAATTTCAATGAGTGGGGGCCTTCATCCCCCGCTTATTCCTATGTAGATTACATTAAAAAAGCATCCAAATTAGTTTAATTGGATGCTTTTTTATGTATATTTATCACTCTATTAACCTTATAGCTATATATAAAAAACTTAAGATTACTATTCATGATCATACTTACGCTTTCCGCAGCATTCTAGAGAAAAATGTTACGATTAAAATAAAGACGATTGCACCTAATAACGCTGGAAGAACAAAGATGCCTCCCCATTCAGGACCCCAATGACCAAATAATGCACTACCTACCCAAGATCCGATTAATCCGGCAATTACATTACCAACTATACCTAAAGGAAAGTCTTTTCCCGTAATCATTCCAGCTAACGCACCAATAAGTCCACCTACAATACACGTAATAATAAGTCCCACAATTAACCCTCCTATATTCGTTTTATATTGTATTTATCAAGCTTTGGTATGTAACCAAAGCTTGATAAACATGTATTATTCTTTATTATCCAACCCATCACTTATCTTTTGTTTCACTTTTCCGACTTTTTCTTTTATCGTTCCCTTCGTCTTGTCCCACTTCCCTTCATTTTTCAACTTTCTATCTTCTGTAACTTCACCAATTCCTTCTTTTACTTGTCCCTTTGCCTTTTCCACTTTACCAGTAATTTGTTCTTTTAGTCCGCTCTCACTCATATTTCCCATCTCCTTTTCGTAATAGATTTATAGATTTACAGGATACAAATTTAAATAGAATACATGCATCTTCTTTCGTGTAACCATTCACCGACTCTTTCTAAATCTTTAACGAATAACAAGATCTTCCCTTCATCTAGCTTTTCTTCGTAGAAGTTTGCTTCTTCCTCATTAAGCCCTAACTCCTGCATCTTATTTCTTAACTGATCTCCCGTTTTTTGAAAGACGTTAATAATACTTGTCCCAAGTCCCTCCTCTTGTATACCAATTGTATTCAAGTCTGCATTGTCTGCGATTCTATCTGTCCTTTCTTTCTCGTGTGTTAATACGTAAATATCTTTTTGGTCTATCCCTTTCTTCACTAGATCATTCGCCGCATTCATGACCTCTTTCTCCGTAATAAATTCATATACAAAAGGTTTACTATACTTCGTTTCCATCTTTAACTTCCTCCTTTAAAATGAATTATTTGTTATATTATATGTAGTACACCTATTTTCGAAATGTTAAACATAAAATATGAAAAAAATTATGTGAATTTTAATTTTAATAGAAAATGAACAACATCATTTACCACTTTAAAACATCTTCCCCTTACAATAACTACCTAAATTAACAGAAAATTGTTATAATTAATCTTGAGGAGGGATACTATGAAAAAAATCATATCTATATGCGCACTAACCGCTCTATCTTTCACTTTAATAGGTTGTACAAGCACCTCGGCTACAGATAAAGCTTCACAAGTTAAGCAAGAACATACACAATATACCTTTCAATTAAACTCCGCAAATATTTCAGACATTGAAATACTAAAAACAACAAATCATACTACTTCCAAATCTCAAACAGATAATAAAGAAATGATAAAATCTATCGTTTCAGCCGTTCAAAATGGAACACCTAAAACTATCACTTTAGATCAAAAAAAGAGAGAATCTGCACATTCTACTATTACCGTTACATATAAAGATGACGCAAAAGAAGAATTTCTTGTTTGGGTTGATAATAAGGAACAAATTACAATTGCTAAAGATGAGAAGAAAGATAAGGTAGAAGGTGTGATAGTAAATATTAAAGATGCTAAAATGATGAAGGATTTCTTTTAAAATTCTAGTTAACGTTAAAAAAAGAGTAGGATTACACCCTACTCTTTTGTTTAATCATGCTCAATAAATAGACCTTTATAAAATCTATTTAAGGTCTAATTTTGCTAAATCATGTTGTAAAACATTATTTCCTTCTTGTGGGTTAAATACGATTGCACTAAGACCAAAAACATTTGTAACAACATCTCTATCTTTCGGACGAATGATTCTTACTTCATAAGCAAAGAGTGCTGGAGGAAGAGCTGCTGAACGAAAAGTAACATATCGATTAGGTGGCAATGTTTGTGTTGAAGGGTCTATTAATGGTAACAATACCGGAGAACCCGATGACCAATCAAACATTTCAACTGTTACTCTACGAGTATCATCTGGATCAACATTCATAGCTTCAACAGTAAGAAATAACGTAGCGGAATGTCTACGTAATACACCCGTTGATAAAGTTTCATTATGATGTTCAAAGCATTTTTTTGGAGGGTGACCATAGCCATAACTCATACCAATTCCCCCCTTTCATTTACAATTAAGGACAAGTATTCCTTATAATATATAATGCTAGTATTCTTTTATTGAAAGGTATAAAAGCGGATTTCTATCTATATTTTTGGATATTTTATTTTTCATTTATTCGCTCTTAAATAATAAAGTGAAACTTTATTCCAAACAATATCGCTATTGCACCAAAGTAAAACAAACTGGACAACCTAGATTTCAAACTGTAAGATTAGATGTTGGTGAAATTGGGCAGCAAAGCATATATAGAAAATAGGTGTTAATGTTGAAAATCAATAAAAAATTTGAACCATTAATTTTTAATATCTTTATGATTTTAGGCATATCTAGCATTATCTCTTTCGTCATGGTTTCAATGAATGTTGGATATACAGCTTTATTTCTCAAATCATGGATGAAAACATGGGGAATTGCTTTCGTACTTGCATTTTTAGCTTCTAAATTATTACCCTTTGTAGTTAAAAAGATAATGAAAATCTTCACTTTTGTTGAGAATGATGCTTAAGAATAAAGTGATGTACTGCGTAGGTTCATTCCAATTAAAAGAGTTTATTATCACAAAAACTTAACCTAGTAAAATGTTTCAAATCGAAGGAAGACACCTTAAAGGTTGTCTTTTCTTTATAAGTAAAAAAAGCCCGCCTATTTCCGTAGGCGGGCTTTATCTTTATTACACAATACGAAAGTATACTCTCTTTTTCACTGAAATTTTATGTAATTTTACATATTCATGAACATACATGTCTTGATGGACTTTATCTATATACTCATGACAGTAATCCATTGAAAATGTATCTTCTTGAAAGCAAAACTCTCTTTTAGAAAGAAAAAAAGACACCCTAAAGTTCATTCCTCCGACTTGAACTTCTTTAATTTTAATAATATGTATTGGACTCTTATCTAAAAAATAATCTAATGTATTCCAATAAGAGAAAGATAATGATAAAATAAAAGTGCAACAAGATGTTGCTTTGTTTTTAAATTTTATGGGAATAACACAAAAGCTAGGTTTGGTCGCCAAGTTTTTTCATTCCTATCGGTCATGAAATACCCCGGTTGGTCGCTGGGGTATTTCTTTTTTATTAACGTATATATAGGTCTATTATGGACAAAATAAAATATAATCTTAGTAGAAGATAGAACACTGACATCTTTGCCGCTTCTAAATCACTTTGGTCTTGTGCGAAGAAAGGATGGTCAGTACTTTCAGCTCAGTGTTCGATCTACTTTAGTTTTTGAGTTGAGTGTTGCTAATCATAGCAGCACTTTTTTACATTCCAATTTGTTCTTTGATGAATTGAATTATATGTTTTACAAACTGGCTTTGCGTGAAGAAGTAATGAATATTTCTCAGTACTGTCGTCCACGATGCTAGATTACTTACGAAAGACTGGGATTCTGTCTTTTTGGTCGCCTTTTTTTTACGTTTTTTCATTCCTGTCCCTCCCTTCATAAGGGAAGGGCAAAGATGGCACATTTTACATTTTAAAGAGTTATATAGAAGAGGACAAGCTATTCATTAGCAAAATAAAGAAAAGACACCCTAAGGTGCCTTCCTCCGACTTGAACCACTTTAATTTTAATAATATGTATTAGACTCCCATCCAACTGTTATTTTTGTTTATTGAGAAATACAATAATTTATTTGTGCTGGTTGTCTGTATGGTCCATGCAACGATTAACAAGAGGACAATAGCAGTGATGACACCTAAAAGTCATTGCTTGAGCTGATGGCTAGAAACATAAGCGTTACTGTGTATTTATGAAATTTCATTATAAGCAACCTCCTAGTGGAACTACACATTGGTAGAAAAATATATATACTTCTTTCTACTTGATAAGTTCTTATTTTAATCATATATAAAAGGAAATGAAACCGGCTATAACAATCAATGGAAGGATTACTGCGAGTTTATTTTTTAGAGGGACACGCTTGTCTGGGACGCCGGGGTGGATAACAAAAGCTAGTAAAACAATTACTCCAATAATACCTAACAGTGTATGAATGATGATCATCCTCCTAAGTAATATTATTATTAAAATTATATCACATTCAAATGTTTATAAAGTAAATATTTCACAATATAACCCAGATGTTGCATTTTTAAATTCAAAAAAGCCCCTCAAAATATCTAAATGTATAACCAAATGTAGTGCTTTTCAGTTGATAGCCTTTCCAAGCCATCTCTTCTAACCATTTTTCCTCTTTCTCAAAATCTAAAAAGAATTTCAATCTCCACATCATCGTTTCCCCCTAACTATACGCGTAATAAACTCTTTGTAACCGCAATAATATGCTGCATTCTCATAAAATCTAAATGCAATACTTCTTTCCCGCGTTCCGTAATGACATACACTTTTCTTCGTTTATCTTCACTTTTTACCGATTCAATTAACCCTTGTTTTAATAAATTTTCAACCGCACCATACAATGTACCCGCTGCGATTTTCACTTGATGATTACTCAGTTCCTCCACCTTTTGCATAATTAAATATCCATGAGCTGGCTCTAATAAAGCTAAAAGAACGTAATACGTTGTTTCCGTTAATGGTAAATTTTTATCTCTATTCATAAAGACCTCCAATGTAACGATAAATATATAGTTAAACTGTATATGTCAAATGTAGGAATAACTTTATAACCCAAAACAAAAACGCTACCTTTTTAAAAGATAGCGTTTTTGTTTTACCCTTGCTTATTCTTCGCCTTCATTTGCTCTTCATAAACAAACTTCGCGGTCATAAAGTCGTTAGAAAAATCTTTCAATGCATTCTTCATTACATTTAATTCTTCTTGTGATTTAATTTCAATACTGTTTAAGAAATCAAATGCTTTTGATTGTTCCTCCGCAACAAAGTTTTGTGTCATATAATCATCTTGGAAGTCTTTCTTCGCCTTTTCTTTTACTTTATTCATTGCCTCTGTTTTGTTTATGCTTTTCATTGGGTTTTCGAATACTCCAGTAGGTTGTTCCGTTTTTGGCTCTTCTTTCTTTTCCGGCTGTTGCGCTGGTGCTGGTTGTTGTGGTTCCTGCTTTGGTTGTTCTTGTTGAACCGGCTGCTGCGCTACTTGTAGCTCTTTTTTCGCTAACTCATCTTTTAACTTCTTCACTTGCTCATCAAGAGATCTTTTTTCAGTTTCTAACACACTCATATCACTTTTCAACTTTTGCGTTTCTTCAAAATGTTCATCTACTAATTTATTATATTCTTTCTCAGAGTACATTTTTTCACTGGTTGATGTCGTTTTCTCTTTCGTAACAACTACATTAATAATTACAAATAAGGCTACAATTCCTATTAACGCACCGAAAATCTTCTTTTTGTTCATGATTAATCCTCCAAAATGTAAAATTTCAAAAATTATCATAACAGACCAATTCGCTTTCTCTTGTCATATTTTGTCGAATCAATACAATAAAAAAAAGCATCTGAAACAGATGCTTTTTCTCATTCTTAATACGTAAACGTAATTGTTACTAAAGAATACCCTTCTTTCGCATTGTAAGGCTCCGCTTTATAAGAAACTCGATTTGCCCCCTGCGGATAATCGATTTCGCCAATTGCCTTTTTCACATCTTGCAGTGCACCATTCATTGATTGCTTGTATAGCACTTCAATTTTCTCTGGTTTTGCACTATAGCGTTGCTGCATTTTATTTTTTAATTCGGTATAGTTATTTGCGATATATTCATTTCCTAAATAGTTTAACTTTGTATCTTTTAATATTTGTTGATATGCAGGCGTTTTCGTACTACCTGCCGCAATTTTGTTTGTCAGTGTACTATAATAATTCGTTGTAGCTTGCGGGTAGTCTCCGCGGTTCCACTCATGATTTCTTGCGATTTGTTCATCTGATAAATTGAAATACGAATACGTGACGCGGCCCTGCTCATCTGGCACTGGATCATCGAATGTTGTATCAAGGTGATACCATTTGTTTTCGATTTTCACTAAATTCCAAGCATGAGGTTGTCCGTCCCCAGTTCCTGTCACGAAATGATTTTCAATTCCTGCTTCTTTTAATAATTGATACGTTAATAGTGCGTAACCTTGGCAAACCGCAGAACGATTTACAAGTGCTTCATATGCTGTGTAAGCTTTATAAGACGTATCATAAGAAACATGCTTTACTACGTAATCATGAATAGCCTTCACTTTTTCGTGATCATCCATTCCAACTTGAGTAATAGAAGAAACGATTGCTTTCGCTTGTTTCATGACATATTCCGTCTGTTCTTTCGTTTCACGATATGTAATCTTAAGCGTAAACGTATAATTTCCAGGTGATCCAGAAAGTCCATATGAAACATTCGATCTATTATTATTTGTATACTCATTTTTACTTGCAACTTCTTTATATGCGTTAAAAAGTGTATTCATCACTTCTTCTGTATTATTATTTTTCGTTTTATATGGAAGTGTAATATTTGTCTCGTATGTATTAATACGCTTTTGTACTTCCTCTTTAAAAGCTGTTAATAATGCAGCATCTCCTGTGTCTTTCACATCGGCATTTTTATATTTTAAAGTTTTATATAAAAACTGCGCATACTGTTCACGTGTTACTGTACCATACGGTTCAAAATTCCCGTTCCCTGTGCCATCTGCGATTCCATTTGACTGCACTGCACTAATTGCGTTTTCTGCCCAAAATGGATTTGGAACATCCTTAAAGGTATGTTTTTGTTTTGCCGCAAGATGGAAAGCATTTGTAAGAATTTGTGCCATTTCCGCACGACTCACAGAAGCTTTCGGTCTAAATTGGCCATTTTCATCACCTTTAAAAACTCCTAAATTCGTTAAAGTTAATACCTCTTCTGGAAACATTGTAGAACTTTGATTAATATCACCGTAAGGATTTTTAAACGTAGACCCATCCTTTAATACGTAACGAGTTCCATCATTACTAAACGAACCGCCTTGTTTATTCGGTACTAACACTCGATAAATTAAAGCCGCAACTTGCTCCCTTGTCGCAACATCTCCAAAACCAAATATCCCATTCCCATAACCGGAAATAATATTTTTACTCGCTAAATCTTTAATCGCAGGATATGACCAATGTGATGTCGGCACATCAGAAAAAACACCCACTTCAGCAGCCTTCACACCACTGCCATTTGTATATAACAACGCACCACCAATCAGTGATAATGATGTAATTGATTTTAATAGTTTTGTATACATAATGTCTTCTCCCAATACGTTCTCTATTTTTGTTGGTTTATGTCGAAAAATCTAAAAATATGACAAAATATATTATACAATTAAAAGTTTTTGAGGGATATATTGAATTTTAAAATATGCAAAAATTCATATTAATATATTTTTCCGTATTAATATTATGTTGTTTCGATTGTGAATATATATAAGTAGTCAAGTCAACACAAATAATAAAAAGACAGCTATCCATAGATAGCTGTCTTTTTATTGAATCCAATTTAATTATTTTGAAAATCTAGCATACCCCAAGAAGTGCTTCTGAGTGTATGAACTATTTATCTTACTTTTAATTACACCTGTTGTTTCGTCAGCAGCATGAATATATTCACCATTCCCTAAATATATTCCTAAATGAGAAGGACCCGCTTTATATGTATTCTGTAAGAATACTAAATCTCCTGGTTGAGGATCACTTATTTTTGTAACCATTCCCCAGTATCCTGCAACACTTGTTCTCACAATGTTATATCCATTATTTTTAAATACGTAATAAATAAAGCCACTACAATCAAATCCATTTGGTCCTGTCCCAGCTTCAACATACGGCTTTCCAAGTTGTTTTAAAGCTAAATCAATTACTCCAGAAGAACCAGAATCTGTTTGGTTTAGGTTCATCCACTTGTCGCCTTCCCATGTTTTAATCTTCAACCATCCACTAGTTGTCCCATCTATTACTCTAAAATTCTGCGGACTATATAATGCTCCAGCGTTTGCTTTGCCTGAACTAAATGAAGGCTCGTTATACGCATAGAATGCTTTTTCTATGAACCTTTCTTCTCCATCTAGATTCAGCCATTTCTCGCCTTCCCATGTTTTAACCTTTAACCATCCATTAGGTGTCCCATCCACAACTCTAAAATTCTGCGGATTATATAATGCTCCAGCGTTTGCTTTTCCTGCATTAAATGAAGCTTCGTTATACGCATAGAATGCTTTGTTTATGAATCTTTCTTCTCCATCTGGATTGATCCACTTATAACCTTCATAAGTACTTACCTTCATCCAGCCATTTTCTTTTTTTTCTACTACTCCCCAATTTTGTGGGTTAAATGGTGCTCCATAATTTGCTTTCTGTGCATTAAATGAAGGCTCATTATATGCATAAATCGTTTTGTTGACGGTAATTTGTTCAGCCGCAGGATTCATCCATTTTTCGCCTTCCCACGTCTTAAATTTAAGCCAACCATCTGTTGTTCCATCTACTATTCTAAATGTTTGTCGCCCGTACTTCGCTCCAGCATTCGCAACCTTTGATGAGAGAGAAGGTTCATCATATGCATAGAAATCTCCCATGACACGTTCTTCCCCATTCAAGTTAATCCAAACTGGACCTTCCCATGTTTCAATCTTCCACCAGCCATTATCTCTTTTTTCCATGACTCCTACATTTTGAGCACCATACTCTGATCCGCCATTTGTTTTAGCTGAATTAAAAGATGGTTCTTTATACCCATAGAATGATTGATTCACGTATTCTGAACTATTAGCAGCGTGAGTTACCATACTGAATGTCGAGATAGATAGAATAAAAAACAATAAGATTCCTATACTTTTCTTAAACATAAAAATATCCTCCCTTTTATTTTGTCTAATATATAATTTTCGAAGCAAAGAATAGATATATCCTATTTCATTATTTTAATTCTCACTTTTTTACGTCCCCATTCACGTGCTTGCTTTTCTGTAGGAAACAGAACATCAATTTTATTGCCTTTAATAGCCCCACCTGTATCTCCAGCAATTGCATCACCGTATCCTTCAACCCAAACTTTCGTTCCTAGTTTAATAACTTTAGGATCAACTGCAATTAACTTGATGTTAGGATTTTTTCCTATGTCTATTCCAGACGCCGTAATCCTTTCATTTGGTGGACTACCTTCTACACTATATGCAGTAGCTTCCACGTAGAATTCTACGCCTGTATCTTCCGCATTTAAATTCATCCACTTGTCGCCTTCCCATGTTTTAATCTTCAACCACCCACTAGTTGTCCCATCTACAACTCTAAAATTCTGCGGACTATATAATGCTCCAGCGTTTGCTTTGCCTGAGCTAAATGAAGGCTCGTTATACGCATAGAATGATTTGTTTATGAATCTTTCTTCTCCATCTAGATTCAGCCATTTCTCGCCTTCCCATGTTTTAACCTTTAACCATCCATTAGGTGTCCCATCCACAACTCTAAAATTCTGCGGATTATATAATGCTCCAGCGTTTGCTTTAGCTGCATTAAATGAAGCTTCGTTATACGCATAGAATGATTTGTTTATGAACCTTTCTTCTCCATCTGGATTGATCCACTTATAACCTTCATAAGTACTTACTTTCATCCAGCCATTTTCTTTTTTTTCTACTACTCCCCAATTCTGCGGGTTAAATGGTGCTTCATAATTTGCTTTCTGTGCATTAAATGAAGGTTCATTATACGCATAGATTGTTTTGTTGACAGTAATTTGTTCAGCCGTAGGATTCATCCACTTGTCGCCTTCCCACGTCTTAAATTTTAGCCAACCATCTGTTGTTCCATCTACTATTCTAAATGTTTGTCGCCCGTACTTCGCTCCAGCATTCGCAACCTTTGATGAGAAAGAAGGTTCATCATATGCATAGAAATCTCCCATGACACGTTCTTCCCCATTTAAGTTAATCCAAACTGGACCTTCCCATGTTTCAATCTTCCACCAACCATTATCTCTTTTTTCCACGACTCCTACATTTTGAGCACCATACTCTGATCCGCCATTTGTTTTAACTGAATTAAAAGATGGCTCCTTATACCCATAGAATGATTGATTCACATATTCTGAACTACTAGCAGCGTGAGTTACTATACTAAATGTAGAAATAGATAAAATGAAAATTAATAGCAATGATACGCCTTTTTTAAACATATAAACTTTTCACCTCTTCCTTTTTTTAACAGTATATTACCATAAGTACATTAACATAAATTTCTTTATTTATCTATAATTTACCATATTAATTGGTAAACAATTTAGATTATTATATTTCTTTTAAACCCTCTCTATTCAAGGCATAATTGGGTTCAATGTAATATGAAATACAAGATATGCAATATTGCATATCTTGTATTTTTTATATTAAATTATTAATCTATTCCTTTCTTATACAAAAGTATCTAATTTTTGCTAGTTTCTCTTCTTTTTAAAATAACTATTTAGAGATAGTTTTATTAAATTTTTCACTACTAGCCACAAAAACATCTTATAATCTTTATATAATAAATTAATGTATTAGGGGTAGATAAAATGCCAGTTACACTCGAACTTATTCTTTTTATTCTTATAGCAATTAGTGCTGTTGGCTATTTAATAAAAGAATTTCAAAAAACTAGGAAACGAACACTTGGAATTTCACTAGAATTTTTAGTTCTTTTCTGGTCAATATGGAGAATATCAACTATCATAATCTAATTTATAAAACATAAATTCCTTCGAATGAATTGAAACTCTAATCAGCGGGGGGGGGGTATAGGATAAATTTACCGGTATTTTTACCACAACATTCATGTTAAAATCCCTTGTGAGTACGACATAACTCGACCTTATGAAGCTCCGCAGCTTTTATCGCGGAGCTTTTTTTATTTAAAATAACTATTTTGTTCACTTTTTCGATACATTTACGAAACATTCATATGTTACGTTATATAAGTCCTTTTTTAAATCATATTCATTCTAGCAAAAAGTCCTAGTCCCCCTAGGACTTTTTGCATTCAAACAATGAGTTGTATTTTTTCTCAATAACCGAAACTACTTAAGGTGGTAAAATAATAATTGGACTGGCATCCAATACCATATTACAATGGAGCAAATCGCAAGAAGGCACCTTAGGGTGTCTTTTTTATAGAGAATCGGTTTAAAAACTACAAATAAAAGAACCTCAATAAATGAGGTTCAAAAAATCTACTATTTTAAATTACCTTCGTAAAAAGCAACTCCATTTTGAACATGTTTTAAGTACCACGTAATCGTCCCGCCACAAACATTTTCATTAAAACTATTAGCATATACTCCATTTGAGTAATAAAGAGTTCTTTTGAATTTACCATTAGAATACTCATAAGGAATTGAGCATGTGGCTTGCTTCGGAGAGCTCACAGCTTTTTGCGTATCAGCTGAAGCTGCCCCAATTCCTCCTGTTAATGCAATACCTGTTGCTAACGCTCCTACTACTAATTTCTTGAACATAATAAATCCCCCTTTAATAGTTTTTATAGCTTACAACTTAAATGTATCATTTTTGTAATTTATGTAAATATCTTGAATATGTAGAAATATTTATTTAATTATTGGTAATATTGGAATTTTATTTTATCAAATGGAAAATAGAGGAATTGGAAAGGCATGTGAAAATACAGCTAGGTTTATATTAAATGAAAGTGGTTCAAGTCGGCGGAAGGCACCTTAGGGTGTCTTTTTTGTACATAAAAAAATCTCACCATCTTATAGAGACGATAAGCCCTTTAAAACAATAATTGCAACTATATTAATTTTACATTACATTAAGGTTAGAGAATGTTCTTATATTAACAAAGTGCTAAATAGTAGGTGGAAAAATGGAATTTAACGATTTGGGTATTACCATTAAAGAACTTAGAATTAAAAAAAATATATCACAATCCGAATTATGTCATGGAATATGTTCACAAAGTCAAATTAGCAAGATTGAAAAAGGTATGATTTATCCATCTAGTATATTGTTATATCAATTATCAGAAAGACTTGGCATTGATCCGAATAACATATTTGCACTAACTCAAAACAAAAGATTAAAATATGTAGAAAACGTAAAATACGTAATAAAAGATTGCTTAAAGCAAAAACAATATAAAGAACTTTATGAAATAGTAAAAAAAGAGAAAAACTTAAATAATTTTCAAACAAAAGATGAGAAACAATTTCTAATGTGGCATGAAGCAATTGCTATATTTATGGTGGATAAATCAATAAAAACTGCTTTAGATTTTTTAAATAATGCATTAAAACTGACTTTAACTAATTCTGATTTTTTATCAGAAAGAGAAATAGATATTATGCAAACAATGGCTATATTTTATGCAGAAAATAAAGAATATGAAAAAAGTATTAATATATTCAAAAGATGTTTAACTAATTTTAATAAATTAGATTTTCCTAGAGATAAAGAAATTAAATTAAAACTCATGTTAAATTTAGCAAAATGTTTCGACTTCACATATCAACATGAAGAGGCAATAAAGTATATTGATAAGGGTATCAAATTAGCAATTAATCTAAATACTTTATACTTACTAGGTGAACTATTCTATTTAAAAGGTCAGTGTTTATTAAAAATGAAACAACATAATGTAGAAGATGTTATTTATAACTGGAAAAAAGCATTATTTATATTTGAACTAACAGAAAAAGAATATTATACAAAAATGCTACCAGATGAACTTATTGAAATACAAAATAAAAAACACTCATAATTTCGTAAAAACTACTTACAAAACCCACAGAAAAAATCCCTACAGCTTTTAAACTTAGATCGATAATATTAAAATTAATTTAAGTCGGCGAAAGGCACCTTTAGATGTCTTTTCTTTATTTTTACAAGGACCTGCTCAATTAATTCTTAAAAACATAATAGGGAATATTGTTTTTATTTATCTCATTTTCAGTCATGCTATATAAAATTCGTTAATAAATCCACCTCAAATACTAGTTCCTTTTATAAGCCGTTTGTTTTGATGTAGATGACATTATTCTCAATACAATAGAATGAATTATGGGAACATATTTAGCAATATATATCAAAAAACATATTAAAAAAACCCTTCACCTTAAGGTAGAAGGGATCTTTTAATTTCTATTTCAAACTACCTAAAATTTCTGTAAAGATAACCCCAAGCATATGTGCACCTGCATCTGGATATCCTAAACTTCTTTCACCAACTACCGCTCCTCTGCCGAATGATCTTTCAACAATAGATTATATGCCTTGAAGTGCTGTTTGCAACATTTCAATTCAGATATACGACAGTAAAGAATACATTATCACAGTGTCAGCAAGCAAAAGTGTATTCTGCATTTCTGAAAACAGTAGATGGCAGATTATGACCTACTGAATCTGCTAAGAAAGAATATACAAGAACATCCTTAACATCCTCTCTATTTCCACTAATGATGACATCAAGGAAATCTTCTACTTGGAATTCTGGAGTAAACAACACAATCTTAGTTGTTCTATTTGGTTCTAAAGAAACAAAAGTACGAGAGATTTCAACTAATTCATTTTGAGTTGGGAAAAAGGTGTTTCGACTTCTCTTAACAGTTACCGTTACATTACTAGTATGACAGCGTGAATCATTGTTTAGCATAATGTTGAGAGCAGTTGGAATAATCCCATTTTCAGAAACTGGAACTCGAAACACTCCAGTAGATTTATGAGCCATATAATCACATCCTTCCAAAATAAAATATATTTACAATATATTAAATGCAAAAAACGTTCATTTTGATATGGACAAATTACATGATTAATATATCTATAATAACCCTCGGTATTACTAAGCCAATGTTTTAAAAGATTAACAAATATCGCGAGAACCAATCGAATGTATATTAAAAGTAAAAAGAATAAGTTGTCTAAAAGACCCCCTATTTTGAGCCAATAATGAGACATTATGTTAATCTTATATGTATAGTTGCACAAAATTGAGAAACTTAAGGAGACAGATAAATTTTATGAGAAAATTATCTATATTACTTACTTTCATTCTAGTATTAGTCAGTGTTACGGCTGCTTGCACACAAGATAAAACAGATAGTGCCGTTGAAAATGGTCCAATAGAAGAACCAACCGCAAAAAATGAAAATGAAGAATTAATAAATTTTGAAGAAAAAGAAGATATGAGCCGCTTGGAACAAGGTATTTTATTAGTTGGTGAGAGTGTTAAGGGAGGCTATTACTTGACCGCTGTTCAAAGTGCCTATTTAAATGCTAGCAACGATTCCGTAGTTGTTAATGTCTCTGTAAAAAATGTACGAGGTCAAACGATTGGACTATCAGAATTAAAATATAACTTAAAAGATGAAAAAGACGGAAAGATCTATAAAGGAAAGGTGCTTGATCAAAACCCTTCTGATATACAAGTTAAACCAAATGAAACGGTAGAATTGAAAATAGCTTTTGAAGTACCACGTACCGCAGATGAATATATGTTTTATATTGAAAGCTCTTTAGACCCTCTACAAACATACTGGAAAATTGATAAGCTGCAATCACAAACAAACTAAGTCTAAAATAAGCAAAAAACAATGAAAAATTTAATATAGATACAAATGAATACTATATAAACGTAAGACCATCGATTTAATGAATCGTTGGTCTTTTTCAAAAAATGCCCCATTAAAAACTAAGAGATAAAAAAAACTAATCTCGAGAAGAGATTAGCTCAATATATCCAAAGCTATTATGGTACATAGTTTTATGAGCAAACGTTATATAATGTTGTATGGGATACATAACCTGTCATCCCTTTATATGTAACTTTTAACCACTGTTTAGAATTACTGTAATGACCTTGAACATATTCACCAGTTACCCATGTTCCAGTAATTTTCGTACCATCATTAAATGTATGTAAGACAGGTGAATCGACAGTATAACCACTGCGCATCTTTGCACCATATACACCTACCGTACCTCCCTTTGCACAAGCTGCTACTACATTTTGATTTTCAGTAGCATTCGTAGCCGCGAAAGCAGAGCCGTTAAATGTAAATAAAGTAAATATAAAAGCTGTTAGTACTGTACAAATAGATAAACGACGTAACAAAATAAATTCCCCCTTTTTTTATAATTTTCTTCTTCACAAATGATTATCTTAAATATTCTAACTATTTTCAATATATTAATGTTGAGAAATATTAGTTGTATTTTTGAAATAAGATTTTATCAAAAATAGTAACAAACTCATATTTTACTGAGAAAGAACCGAAAGAAGTCTTCTACATATCAACTATATAAAAATCCCTCCACCTTAAGGCAGAGGGACTTTCCAATTACTATTTCAAACTACCTGCAATCTCCGTAAAGATAACCCCAAGTGCATGTGCACCTGCATCTGGATATCCTAAGCTTCTTTCACCAACTGTACCAGCGCGGCCCATGCGAGCTACGATTTCTTTCGTGTACTCTGCTCCTTTGACCGCTGCTTCTGCTCCTTTTTCAAAGGCAGTTTTTACGTCTACTTCGTTTGAGGCGCTATCTAACCAAGAGTCTACACATGGAGCAAGTGCGTCAACAAGTGTTTTGTCACCAACTACTGCTCCTCTGCCGAATGATCTTTCACCGATCGATTGTATGCCTTGCAATGCTGCTTGCAGCATTTCAGTGAATTCTTTCACTGTTAACTCACGTTTTTCGCCCGCAGCTTTACTAGCAGCGCGGAATGCACCGCCCCAAATTGGACCAGATGCGCCGCCGCAATGTTCCATAATAATCATCGAACAGCCATCAAGGAATGATCCGATCGTTACGTTTTCTTGTTCTACAATAGAGTGCCACTCACGTTTTAATTGCTTAAATCCTTTTGCCACACTCATTCCGAAGTCGCCATCACCAGCATGCGTATCTAGCTCACAGAACGGTACTTCATTTTTAATAATAATATCGCTCATTTTATCAACGAGATAAATCATGTTGTTTAATGTAATAACATTATCTTTAATAACAGCGTGCTCTTCCGCAGTTTCTAGTTCAAATGAAACTTCCTTCTCTTCTGTCTCTTCAAGTACATTTACGTACTCTACACTTTCAACTGGACCGTCTACTTTAAACGCTGGTGTATTACATTCTTTTGATAGTAATGTTTTTAGCTCTTCATCTAACTTCATTACCGTTAAAGACATACCAGCCATATCAATACTTGTCATATAGTTACCGACGAATACTCTATTAATTTTAATGTTTCTTGCAGCTAGTTCTCTCGTAACTGCGTTGTTAAATAAGTAAAGTTCTTGCAGTGGTGTTCCGCCAAAACCGTTAACTAGAATTGCGATTTCCTCGCCATCTTTTACTCCTAAATCTTTTACAAGGTCATTTGTCATACGGTTCGCTAGTTCATCTGCTGACAGCATTATTTCACGCTTAATTCCTGGTTCGCCGTGAATACCTACACCGTATTCCATTTCATCTTCCGCAAGTGTGAAAGTAGGTGATCCACTCGCTGGAACTGTACAAGACGTTAATGCTAAACCGATTGTGCGCACGTTAGCCGCTGCTTTTTCTGCTACAGCTTTCACCGCTCCTAAATCCATACCTGCTTCCGCTGCTGCGCCGGCAATTTTATGAACTAAAATAACGCCCGCAACGCCGCGGCGTCCTACTGTGTACAGGCTATCTTCTACCGCAATATCATCGTCCACCTTTACGTAGTCGACTTCAATTCCATCTTCCGTCGCTAAATGCGCACCGTTTTTGAAATTCATAATATCGCCGCTATAATTTTTAATAATTAATAACGTACCTTTTTTACTAGCTGTCTCTTTAATCGCTTGGTATACCTGAATTTGTGAAGGTGACGCAAACACATCTCCGCACACTGCCGCATCTAACATTCCTTTTCCGACTAATCCTGCATGTGCCGGCTCGTGACCACTACCGCCTCCACTAATTAACGTTACTTTATTTTCGTTCATTTCTTTCTTCTTAATCACTTTATATTTTTTCAAAAGCTCAAGCTCTGGATGAGCCATAACCATTCCGTTGCACATTTCCATTACTAATGTTTCTGGTTTGTTTATAATCTTTTTCATTGTAGTTCTCCCTCAATTCCTTTAATATATTGTGATATATTTGAAATCTTCTTCTTACTAACCATGTTAAAATGAAAGCGTTTTATAGTAAACGGACAAAATGGACAATCTGTCTAAAGACACCGCTCTCATTTATAGATAGGATTTTCATATTAATAACATTCTAGGGATGATTCAGATGACCTCTTCTATAATTTCTAAAAAGATAATCGCGAACTCATTGAAGTATTTAATGGAAACAGAGTCGTTTCATAAAATATCAGTGAGCGATATTATGTTACACTGTCAAATGCGTAGGCAAACTTTTTATTATCATTTTAAAGATAAATTTGAACTATTAAGCTGGATTTATAGAGAAGAAACGAAGGAAAACATTATCGACTTTCTCGATTATGAAACGTGGGAAAACATTTTCGATTTATTATTTGATTACTTTTATGAAAATCAAAAATTTTACCGAAATGCTTTTAAAGTCATTGAGCAAAACTCGTTTAATCACTATTTATTTGAGCATACGAAAAACTTATATATGAAGATTATCGATGAACTATCTGTGAGCTGTGGATTCAGCCTTTCTGATGAGACAAAAAATACGATTGCCTCCTTTTATAGTCACGGCTTCGTTGGAACGATAAAAGATTGGATTGAAAGTAAGTGCGAAGTAGATCCTTCCATCATGTCTTCTCTTATGAAAAATATGATAAACAATCAATTACTACTATTACTGGAGCAATCAGCAAAGTAATTAAAGGGTGGCAAAAGCAATGAAAAAGATTATGAATGATGTACAAAATATCGTTCAAGATATGCTGCACGGCTTTTATTTTGAACATAACGACAAAGTAAATTACGATGAAACGAATAACATCATTTATGTAAAAGATATCGAAAAAATGAAGCAAGACGTCGCTATTATAAGTGGCGGTGGTAGCGGACATGAACCTGCTGATATTGGCTATGTAGGAAAAGGTATGCTTACAGCGGCAGTAAACGGAAGCATCTTCACTCCGCCTACAGTGGAACAAATTGCGGCGGCAACTCGCCTTATGCCAAAAGATAAAAGTATACTATTCATTATTAAAAACTTTAAAGATGACGTTGAGAACTTTCTTGCGGCAAAGCAGATCGCTAAAGAAGAAGGAAGAAAAATTGACCACATCATCGTAAATGACGACGTTTCAATTGAAGATGATGCTTCTTTTAATAAAAGAAGACGCGGCGTCGCTGGTACTGTTTTCGTTCAAAAAATACTTGGTGCGGCCGCTCTTGAAGGCCATTCTCTAGAAGAACTAACAACACTTGGCCGCTCTATCACTAAAAATTTACACACATTAGGAGTTGCTCTTTCCCCTGTCAACGATCCAGTAAAAGGAAAAGCTTCATTCACATTAAATGACGATGAAGTGTTTTATGGCGTAGGCATTCACGGAGAAAAAGGTTACCGTAAAGAAGCACTATCCTCTTCTGAAATATTAGCGATCGAACTAATGAACAAACTAAAAAGCATTTATCGCTGGAGAAAAGGAGACAACTTCGCTATCCTCATTAATGGACTCGGCGCAACTCCATTAATGGAACAATACATTTTCGCAAACGACATTCGCCGTTTGTGTGAACTTGAAGGATTGCAAGTGACATTCGTAAAGGTTGGTACACTGTTAACTTCTTTAGATATGAAGGGTGTTTCGCTTAGTTTGCTTAAGGTAGAGGATTTGGATTGGGTGAAGTGGTTGAAGGCGGATGTTAGAGTGGGTAATTGGTAAGTAAAAATTATGATGATAAAAGCCTTTAACTATAACAAGTTAAAGGCTTTTTGCAAATTGAAATATCGTACGGGCATTAACAAGAAATTCGTAATTGCCTCACTGAATGATGACAGGTCTTCCAAATAAAGCTGGATGATAAATTAACATCGCTCCTACAAATGAACATACTAAACAAAAAATAGCCTCGTATTTTATAACTAGAGAAGAGCTGGTATCAAGCTTTTCCCCCTCTCTTTTAAATATCATTTTTAAAGCTCTATATAATAAATACCCAATAATCGCCCCGAGGGTGTTCGTAAATAAATCATCAATATCTGTAATTCTATTATTTAACAATTGATTTAACTCAATTGCCAATGAAAAAAAGAATCCTGCACATACCGTGTTTTTTATTTTTCTAAAATACGGCCAAATCATCGGTAATAAAAAACCGAACGGCATAAACAGTACGATGTTCAAAAGATACGTAGTACTACCTGCCGTATCAAATAGAGTCAAGTTGATTTGACTTACACGAATCCACGTTTCATATCTACTTATATCCCATACAGTTGCAATCTGCGTCACCTTATACACTAACGAAAGGTAGAACAGAAAAACATATACCCATAGAAAATGCCGAATAGATATGTTTCTTTTCGCTTTAAAATAAAATCCAATTTGAAATAAAATACAAAACATAATTGTAAAAAAATAAGTATACAAATAACTCATCAAAACTTCTGTATGCATGTGGAATCCCCTAACTTTACATTTTCATCTATTATTTTAGAATATAGTTTAAGAACCAGTACTTTGTTCATATGTTTAATCTTCTACTTTGTCTTCGAATATAGGGAATATATTAAAAATAAAAAAATCCCCACTTATTCATTTTCAGTCTCCTCCTTGATGTAACTTGTTTATAGGATAGAAAAAACTTTTAAAATAAAAAGTGGGGGAAATATAAAATTTTTCTTAAATTTTATGTTAGATTTTATTATTACTCTAATTACTAATCCGCTATTCGTTGTTAGGCAACAGTATGCTTAAACTTAGGTTTCACTTTATCCCTTCTCATCCCTCATACTGTAATACCCCAAATTAATAATAACCAAGAAATACCCACTCATAATTCCAGCAGCGAATGTCCACATGAATTCATGGTGTTCAATTTCATACATAATAATCGCGCCGAGTATTGCGGCTGCGAACCGATTTATCATTCCAAGCATCGGTGCTTTTTCTTTTTTTACAATGCTATCTCCGAACTTTTCAATACGCCTTCCTAAAATCCAGGCGCAGTACATACTTACTAAAAGGCCAATGCTTATCCCTACGAACTGGGCTGAAAAAGGTGTCACAAGCCATCCCAATAACATTACGCCTAGCAAACAATACATTTGTATGTTGAATGATCTTAATGCCATACGAATCATGTTATACTCCTTTATCTTTCTCATTGTAATCCCGTATCATCAATCCAATCTTCCAGGCTTCAAGCTTTCAGCTATATCTTTTTTAAAATGAGGGAATTTGATTTTGCTTACCATTAAATAAGCGAGTACACATGTACCAAACGCCACGGAAACTGGATTCTTTAAAAAACATAAAATGAGGAGACACATTGCCGCGAATGGGATTGGCATGCCGATAAAGGTCGGGAGTTTGCTTTGCTGTGTGTTAAATCTTGCAAGCCGAAGCATGCCGCAAATACTGTAAGCAAGCGCGCATATCATCCCGATAGACTGCAAATCTTTTAACGAGGCACTATATGCAAGAATAGACGGTGCCACACCAAAAGTAACTAAATCCGCAAATGAGTCTAACTCTCCACCAATTTCCGAAACAGAATCAAGTTTCCGAGCGACCATACCATCTAAAAAGTCAAACAACATACCTGTAATAATAAAAACTGCTCCCAAATAAATATCGTGAACGAAAACAGCGTAAATAGCTAAAAGCCCACATACAAAATTTGCTATCGTAATCATATTTGGTATGAAACTCATAATACACTTCTCCTCCTTTCTACTAATTGCTTCATCTACGTTCTTACTCATTACAATCAAGATCTTTCTGTTTTTCTTCCAATATGACTTTATTTATTTTCGTTAACGTATCTGTCATTTGCTCTAGGGCGTTTATATCGATTTTAGAAAAATATTTCTCAATTAATACATCATCTAACTCCGACAACCGCTCTATATACTTACTACCGTTTGGACCAAGTGTAAGAAAATACTCCCGTTTATTATTAGGGTTTACTTGTTTTGAAATCATCTTCTGTTTCTCCAATTTAGATAAAACTTGACTAACGGCACTTTTTGATATATTAAAAGTAGTCGCAATGTGATTTGCTGTCGTGTTTTCATTTAAATTAATATGAAATAGCATGCTCTCTTGCTGTCCTGTAAGACCGAATTCATCTTTTAACTCCTGGAATAGTAAAATGTAGAATTCATTATAAGCTCGGTTCATTTCATTAATTACTTCTTTATACGTTCTAGTCATAGCGTTATTCCTCCATGCTTTTATTTCGTTTTGTTTAATAGTTAAGTTCACTTAACTTAACTATATTATACCGTTATGTTCGTGTAAAGGGAAATATAACTCTACACTTTACTCACAATGATACAAAAAAGAAGACACTCTTCTAAAACAAGTTAAGTCCCTTCTTCCTCACCGCTTCCTTCATCCAAATACCCGATTAATCGTTCTGAATAATCAAAAAGAAAATCAATTAAATTCCATATAGACCCATTACTGGTTAAAATGTTATAATGGAATTACCCTACATAGTTACTCATAGCCAGACTGAGGAACTAGCGTCTTATTAAGTAATGCGCATAACTAAAATAAAAAAGACACTTTACGGTGTCTTTTTTATTTATATTCCTAGGAATCATCTCTTTTATAAACAGACTCTATCAAACAGTAAAGGAGACAAACAGATGGAACATCCTGTTGCAAGAGAATTACGTTTTATACGGGTATGTCTTATCATTTTGATTATTGTCATTGCATTCTGGGATCGTGAGAAAACTGTGGAAATTACTGATCACGGTAGCGATCCTATTTTAAACACCAGCAATATGACCCAAGTTGGTGAGAATACATTTGCATACAAAGACGAATCGAATCAAATTAAAATATTTAAGTTTAATCCAGATACAAATGAAATAAAATTAATAAAAGAGTTTTATGCTAACGAATATTAATTACATGAATTAAATAATTCAAATCTGTAGAAGACACTTTAAAGTGTCTTTTCTTTATGAACTACAAAGTATGAGGACCCAAGCCATTAGCTACAATTACGACTAAGGCTTTTACTATATAAAAAATAAAACATAGTAAGAATAGAATACTCAATTAAATTATTTTTCCCTTCACAAACTACATCCAAAAAGTTGGATAACTTCTTTTACTACTCATATTATTAATGAATAAAGCAATAACTACAATAACAACGGAGCCAATTAAAACTGGTGTTACTAAATAACTCCAACTATTTGCCCCTAAAATTACGATAATCGGATCGGCGCCTGCCGGAGGGTGCGTCGTTCTCGTTAACATCATAACGGCTATTGCCATCCCCACCGCTAAAGCAATTGTCCAATATTCATTCCCAAACAAATGATATATTGATAGACCAATGAAAGTTGAAATCAAATGTCCTCCAATAATATTACGCGGCTGAGATAATGGCGCATTCCAAACTCCAAACGCTAATACACAACTCGCACCAAATGGAGCCATTAATAATTCTGTAGAGGTTATGCTCGTTAAATATGTTAAGGTAAGAATTGTTAAAAATCCCCCTAGTAGTCCCGTTAAAGAGTCCTTTACATTTACTTGTAATGGGCTTCTTCCTTTCCCTTTCATTTTTGTAAAATATCGTACACTTATTGGTTGAGGATCTTTCTGCTTAGTTGCTGTTATATTATCCATCGTTCTCCTCCTTTATTTACCAACAATTATAACCCGACATAACTAACCTGTAAATATTAATTTAAGGGGTTAGTTTTAAAATACAAAAAAAGAATCAACTGTTATAAGTTGATTCTCTAAACTTCCTCAAATTTTCGATCCTGAAATTTTGCTACCTTTTTCCGGTTCCCACATATTTTCATAGAGCACCATTTTCGTTTTCCACTCTTATCTATAAATAATAAAACACAGTCAGGATTTGAACACCTTTTAAGGGAAATAAGCTTATTTTCTGCTATTAACGTTAAAGCGTCAAATGCAATTAACGATGCGAGTACATCCTCGATTTCTCCAACTGGGATAGATACTAGTTGCTGTTCAATGATTTTATATGTAAATGGTGCCTTCTCAATTTGTTTTTCTAAATACGTAATAAAATCATTAGAAATTTCTTGCTGATCAGCAATTGCCTCAAACTGTTTTCTCAATACTTCTCTTACCTCTAATATGCTAGATGTAACTTGATCCATTCGCTTCTGAATTCCTATAAGTGTTTTTTCATTCCAAAAAGGAAGATTAACCTTTATTACATGTAGCCATTCTAATACATCTTCATCTGTTATTAATAAATCATAACGTTGTCCACGCCTAACTAACTCTGTATTTACTAAATCTAATGAGAGATTTCCCGATATAAGCGGGAATTGTTTTGTTTCCTGCATGTACTCATCACCTTCTCTTTAAATAATCATATTCCAAATTAATACAGAAGTACAACTTTTTTATAAACTACAAAGTATGAAGATTAAGGCCTTTAGCCATAATTACGACTAAAGGCTTTTGGTATGTAAGTAAATGAAAAAGGAGCTAATTTTATGGAACATAATAAAAATGGAGTGCTTGCTTTAATTGTTTTATTTTTAGGATTAGTGTTTTTTGTTAGTGGAATGATTTATCATTTATGGGGCTCATTTTAATTTCAACTTTTAGACAGATAAATAATTCGAATCAGAGAAACGCACAAATCTTTCCCTTTTCCTTCCAAAATCAATATAATAAGATATAAAATGTAATACATATAAAGACAAATATATATAGCACTCATTAAAAGTGCTTCTATTTTGGAAGGAAGAAACAAACGATGAACAAAAAGTTATTAGCATCATTATTATGTAGCACATTCTTGTTTGGAGCATCGGCTTGCAGTTCACATGATACGCCTGCGAAAAATGAGCAGGCGACTTCTAAAAAAACAGAGAATGACAAACTTAGCAGCAAGGATCCGCAAAAAGAACTTCCTACCAATGTAGATTCCTCTGATGTATACATGTCAATGGGATCTGCCGAGTCATTAGATGTTCTAGGGACTGGAGAAGTTAAAGCACAAGGTGTCTTTAAAGTATTAGACATCGCCGTTTATAATCGTAAAGAAGAACCCATTACACTAGATATTAACAACTTTAAATTAATTGATGGATTTGGAAGAGAATATCACATTTCCAATGAATATCAGTCAGTACTTAAAGCTGCAAATATCTCCACATTCAAATTTAATATTGTTAATCCTAATGAAAGTTCGGAAGGAAACATTGTATTTGATGTACCGAAAAACACGCAAGGATTAACTTTAAAAATTAATAATGATAAGTTAGATAAAGAACTCCAATTAAAAGTGGAATAGGCCAATAAATGCGTCTCCCTTAACATTCTCTACTGACATAAAAAAGTACAGTCTTTTCTACAGCAGACTGTACTTTTTTATTTATCATTTCACATAACATTCCCTAATTTTTTTGACTAGATGCTCTCCAATCACGAAAAGATGTTGGGCGTCCAGAAAAAGCTCTTTGCTTTGTAACAGATGGTTTTTCTTCAGGAGTCATTGTTTTTTCTTTAAGAGTCGCTGGTTTTTCTTTAAGCGTCACTGACTTTTCTTCAAGAATAGTCACAGCTGTTTGCATTTTCTCTAACTGTTCTTTCAACAATTGTTGTTCAATCTTTAAATCCGTAAGTAAACGTAAAATCATCTCAGAATTAGCCATAAGATCCTCCTTCCCCCAATACACAGAATAAAATACAATATGTAGAAGACAAAATTCCGGTGACAAAAATAAGATCGTCAACTCTTTTTAACTTCCAAAATCCTTTTATTTTTTTAAGGACCTGCTCCATTCACCCTTAAAAACATAAATTAAATTAAATCCATTAATAAATGGTCTTTATGGAAGGAGGAGTTAATATGGGCTATGGAGGTAGTTGTGGTGGAGGCTGTGGTTTCGGCGGCGGATTTGCCTTACTTGTTGTGCTCTTCATCTTATTAATCATCGTTGGCGCTAGCTGTTGGGGCGGCGGATTCGGCTGCTAAGGAGAGGCACTCTTGAGAGTGTCTTTTTTTGATATGTGGCTCGTATACATATTGTTCAAATCTATATATTTTTTAAAAATATAGATTTAAAGCATATTTCTCAATGAATAAAACAATTTAACATGGTAAAATAATAGTTGGATGGGAGTCCAATATATTATTAAAATTAAGATGGTTCAAGTCGAAGGAAGGCACCTTAGGGTGTCTTTTCTTTATGACTTCTATCATCAACAAAGGGTGATACAAACTATTACATATGTTTGTACCACCCTTTATTGATGCGTTTAGACTTCACAGTTGTTGAAGTTTTAGACTTCTCCCTTAGTGTACCCATATTATTAGAACATCCTGTAATCTGTAGACAAAATGTAGCTAATAAAAACAATATTAATAATTTCTTCAATAAATCCTCCTACATGCATAAAACACCATATGTTACAAAACAAACATAACATCAACCCTTTATAAAAACAATATAATCCTCGGTCCTTAAGCTATCTCTTAACATAGGAGTACCGCCACAAATTCATTTTTAAAATATCCCCTACTTAAGGAATTTGTAAGTATCAAGTAAGAAAAACGAGAGCTTTGTTTCGTATAATCAAAATATAAAGTGAAGGAAGAAAGATTATTTCTGGGATTAATATGCATGTGACAAGAGAAGAAAGCTACGTTTTTTTAGAATAATAATATGAGTATGTCCAAGTTTTGGAGATTGCTTGCAAATATTTTGAAGTTTTCGCACCAGAATTCTAATTACCATACCTGTTTTGTACCATCACATATTGGAGGTTAAAACATGAATAAAAAAAAGAAAATACAAAGATCAGTACTTACCTTTACCCTACTCTTTTCTTTAGGCGTTTCATCTTTCCCGCTTACAACAACTATTCACGCAGATACACGCGAGGAACAATCTGCTGAAAAGAAACTAATCTCTTTAACGGAGCGTACATCATTATTTTTTGAATATCTCCAGCAAGGTAAGTATGCAGAGGCACTACAGTTGACGTCTACTGCTTTTCAATCCAAGTTTACAGCAACCACATTACAAAACTGGTGGACACAAAGTGGCTGGAGCGGGATAAAAAGCATGGGAACCCCCGTGATAAAAGAACGAAACTTGGTCCATCAGACGGTAGAAATTCCAGCAGCTACCGAAGGAACTACCATACCGCTACTCCTTAAATTCACACCTGGCGGGAAAGTGGATGAAATTGGAGAAAGGCCACCCGAAGAATCTTATACCATCCCACATCCTAGCTATGATCAACCTGACTCCTATCGAGAACGTGAAATCGTCATTGGAAATTCTACCTATCCGTTACCAGCGACATTAACAGTTCCGAAGCATCAGCGTGGTGAAAAGGTACCCGTCGTTGTTCTTGTGCATGGTGCTGGCATCCATGATCGCGATGCTACCTATTTGGGAACAAAAATCTTACGAGACCTTGCGGTGGGCCTTTCATCCAACGGAATTGCAGTGTTGCGCTATGAAAAACGTACCTTAGAACATGCATTAAAGATGAGTGCAGAACCTGTTACATTAGACCGTGATACTACAGATGATGCCATATATGCAGCAAAGTCAGCAGCGCAGCAGGAAGGCATTGATCCAAATAATATTTTCATTCTCGGACATAGCCAAGGAGCTGGCACAATGCCGCGTATACTGAGCAAAGCGCCTTCCTCACTTGTTCGAGGAAGTATCTTACTCGCACCACCTGCACGCCCTTTGACTGACATTGCCATTGATCAGTATCAATACCTTGGGAAACCACAGGAAGAAATCGATGAACTAAAAAGACAGGCTGCTTTTATTCAGGATCCTACTTTCAATCCTGATCATCCTCCAGCTGGCTACAATTTTGGGTCACCTCATTTTATGTATGATGTTTCTAGGTGGCGTCCAGTTGAAGAGGCAAAATCACGAAAAGAGCCTTTACTCATTCTGCAAGGAGCACGCGATTATCAAGTAACAGTAAAAAATGAATATACAAAATGGCAAGAAGGGCTTGCAAACCGCAGGAATGTTCAGTTCAAAAAATACCCGAAATTGAATCATTTCTTCACGGAGGGTGACGGGGAATTAAGTCTTCCTAGTGAATATGAAATCCCTGCTAACGTTCCCGAATACGTCATCCAGGACATTATTACATGGGTTAACGAGACAAAAAAATAAGAAAACATCAAAAGCCTTCATGCAATCATTATTGCGTGAAGGCTTTTTGAAACTGGTGATTTAGACATATCTATTATAATTATATTTTTCTACGCACTACATAAAAAGCTAAGGAACCCATAATAACAGGTGCAACGAAGTCAAAGAAATATGAAAAAGAAAAATTAAAAAGAAAAAGAAATGGTATAAGTGTATAGATAACTGCTAGTCCTATAAATAAAGGAATTCCAAATTGAAACTCTCGACATCGTTTAATTTTCCTATATAAAACTTCCCCAAGTAAACAAGCTATGAGAGCTGGTATACTACCATAAGTGACGATAGTTTTTATGAACCCCTGTAAAACGTCTGGGTGAATAAAGCTAGGATTAAAAATATATGAAATTAAGAACCATCCAAAAATAAAAGCAAATAGACTTGCAGCATAACTAACTACAAATTTTATCAAAGTAAGCAACGTAATCATCCTCACAATTCCCTAATATTACCTTCATTTTATCATTTTCTCTTAAAAAGATTCCAAAAGGGTATACTTGCCCTTCAGTTGTCTTTTTTAACGCTTGTTCAAGACGTATTTTTTGATGTTATTTTGTATAAAAAACTTTTGGGAGCAACCTGTTCGAAAAATTGATAAAGAATAAGCGATTGAAGGATGAAAACAGAAGACTACAAGGAAAACTGTATGAACAAATATAATGAAACAAGGCTCTTACTTTGTAGTGGTATCCACGATGGAAAGGCACAGAAAATCTACTACAGAAGTTGTGATACCTCTAGGATTAACAAATTCTTTAAATTTCTGTGTACTACGTACAAGCCCTCTACTTTTGCATGTGCCTCTAATTCAGCTCGAACTTGTATTGTATCCGGAGCCATTCTTTCTAAAGCATACGCAGAATATTTACGATCATTAATTTCGAGTTTTTAAAACTCATTTATTGTAACTGTAAAATGTGGTTTGAATTTTACTTCGATTTTTTTCTTTTCTTCTGTACCTAGAATGTATAGTGAATCATTACGAGTATATATTTCTTTCACTGATTCCATCTTGGTTTCTATGATACGTTTGTCTTCGTATAGCATTATTAATTCAACTGTTGCATCATAATAGAACATATTCATAACCAGTTCAAATCCAAGTTTATCAATTTTACTATATCGATACGCACCTGCACCTGGAATATAGTAATCTTCTGGTTCGCTTTCGAAAATTTCTAGTAACTCATACTTATCATGTTTAATATCCAATATTCCTCAACCTTTTTGTCATAGATTACTTACTATGCTATTCATTCTATTCTTTTTTCTTTGCGGGAACAACTGTGATAACGTCACCTTTATCATTTATAACTACGTAGCCTTCGTCTCTAACGTATTTCCAAGTACCAGGATTGTCTCCTGGTTTGCGAGTGCCCGTTTTTATAATATCTTCAACTACATTTGGAGTCATTCCTCGAGGATCAACTTTTTTTAATTCTTCCATGTATTTATCTGATCCGAATGTATACCCTTTTCTTTCAGCTCGCTCACGTGCTCGTTTTGTAAGCTCCGCTCGAACTTGAACTGTATCAGGTGCCATTCTTTCAAGTGCATGTTCAGAGTACTTACGTCCATCAATGACGCCGCCAGCATTCCGAAAAAATCACGCTAAGCAAAAAATATAATAAGCTGTCGATATAGACAGCCCTTTACATAATTATCGTTATTGGAATCAAAATAAGCTTACACATCCAAACTGTTGATAATAGCTAATATTTGATGATCTGTCCATTTGCCATTAATCCTTATATTTTCTTTCGCTATACCTTCTTTTTTAAACCCCACTTTTTCTAATACACGAATAGATGCTATATTATCAAGCATCGCTCCTGCTTCAATTCTATGTAGCTTTAATTCCCTAAAAGCAAAATCTACAACAAGTTGAAGAGCCTCTGTTGTATAGCCCTTTGTATTATGCTCCTTATCCAAAGTAAAACCCGTATAACAACTTTGGAGGTCTCCCCTAACAATTTGAGTTAATGAAATGTCTCCGATAAGTTTATCATTTTCTCTTAAAAAGATTCCAAAAGGATATACTTGCCCTTCAGCTGTCTTTTTTAACGCTTGTTCAAGACGTATTTTTTGATGTTCTTCTGTATAAAAAACTTCTGGGAGCAATGGACAAACTCGCTGAAAAAATTCGCGATTTCTAATATGTAAGTTAGCTAACTCGTTAGCATCATCAGTTTTATAAAGCCGAATATAAATGTGCTTCCCTACTAGTTTCATAACATCCCTCCAACCTTTTTATATGTCTAATGAGGAAAAAGTATACCGTATACTATATACAGTTGGATAATATCAGGAAACATTTTGCACGAAAGAAAAGACACTCCATATGAGTGTCTTTTACAATAGTTTTTAGCAGAAGCAAGAAGCTCCAACGATGATTAATAAAATGAATAACACAACTAATAAAGCAAAGCCTCCCGAGAAGCCACAACCGCCACAACTACCACCATAACCCATAATAGTTCCTCCTTTAGATAAGAGGGGAAAACTAAGGTTCACTCATGTATTTTAATGGATTCGTTTCATCTTATGTTTTTCCGCATTGATTGAGCAGGTCCTTTCGAAAACTATTCACATATTAACTATATTTTTAAAAATGAATAATTTAACTATATCAATAAATAGATTAATTAATATAATGTATTAATTCTAAAAGAAGGGAGGAATAGCCATGCAAGTAGTTTGTTTTAAAATAGTAAATGGTCAGTATTTCTTATTTGTAGAAGGCATTCAAATTCCTGTACCAATTCCAGCAGTTGCTGCAGCTTTATTAATTGGTTTAGGAGTAATTCCACTTTGTTCTTAATGTAAGGAATTCGGATCATTCCTATCTTTCCATTGGAAAAGCCTCAAGTATATGAATACTTGAGGCTTTCTTTATATCAAAGAAAAAACACCTTACAGCGCTTGAAGATCTCCTGATTTAAATAATGCGGCCGTTACATCATCACCGAAAGTATTGAAACAGAATACTTGCTCGTCTACCTTATCCATTACTGTAGCTTCACCTATCTTGCCACCTTGAAGTTTAATAAAATAGTTATGTTCTTCTAAAATTTTACTAAAATCTCTATTTGCCCATCTTTCAGTAATTGCTAATAGCTCTTCTTTATTCTTGAAATTGTTTCCGTTTAGAATGTTTCTTACTTTCTCTGCATTCTTTTTGGACATAGGGGTTGCTCCCTTTCCTTCACACGCTTTTACTTTTTGATGAGTCATGCTATGCATAGCTGAAATCACTTCTTCTTCAGTAGAAGTTACTGTAATGTGAAGTTGTGCATTTGAACCTTTCACTTCTGCTTCATTCGATAGTATGTCTTCTTTATTAACCTCTGCAAAAACATGGTCCTCACTTCCAAGCGGGACTTCAGCAAACTGTAACATTCCAGTTGCAAGTACTACTGCCCCTATAATAGATGCTAGCCAATACTTTAGCTTCTTGTCCATCTTCATTTCCCCTGTCTTCGTTTACATACATTAACTAAAGAATATCATATTTAATTCCTTTTTATTGAAGAGTCTCTAATTTTTACTACAAAAAAGGATAAATCTTTTAATATAAATATAATAACTTCATAATCATGACTATTCTCATAACAGAATCTATATACGATGTCACTAAATCATCTGGTGAACTATTAGTTATTAGTACGGCTTTGCATCGTTATTCTCAAAAAGGATAATTATTGTACATACCAATTCTTATGTATGAAGACACCCAAAACAAGTGTTACAAAAAAATATAAAAAAGACATCTTTTCTAGGGAAAGATGTCTTTTTTATATAAACCTTAATGTTCGTTCTGTAAAACCCTCGCTGCCTTTACTCCTTCTTTCTCTTCTTTTAAGAATAACGATACGATAAATGCAACAATAATAAAGATTAACCCAAGTGCAAATGCACCTTGGAACCCTGACGTTAAACCGTTTAACTTCTCTACTGGATCCAGTGGATTTGCGGAGCTTTCCATATACTTAGTTGTTCCTGAAGACATTTTCGAAATAAAGATAGCTGTACCAATTGCACCAGCTACTTGTTGCAACGTATTAAACAGTGCTGTTCCATGCGGATATAAATCTGGTGTTAATTGATTTAAACCGTATGTTTGTGCTGTCATGACAAACATAAGTCCAACCATTAATACGCTATGCATAATAATAATTTGTAACATTGATGTATCAGGAGTAATGCCTTTAAATAAGAACATTGCAATTCCTACTAACACAATGCCGGGAACGATAATAACTTTCGGACTAAATTTATCAAATAGTTTACCTGCGATTGGTCCCATTATGGCGCTAATAACACTTCCCGGAAGCATGATAATTCCTGATTTAAAAGCTGTAACGAGTAAAACTGTTTGCAGGAACATCGGTAATAAAGTCATCGTTGAAAATAACGACATCATCACAATGACAATTAATCCAACTGATAATGTAAACATCGGAACTTTAAATGCGCGTAATTCTAAAATTGGATTCTCAATTTTTAATTGTCGAACGACGAAAATACATAATGAGATAAGCCCAACAATTAAAGCGCCATACACTTTTGCATCGGACCATCCTAAATCACCCGATGCACTAAAGCTATACACAAGCCCGCCAAATCCTAATGTCGATAAAAGGATAGATGGGTAATCTACTTTTGGCCTTGTTAACTCTGAAACATTTTGAATGTACTTCATCCCAATCATAATGGAAATAATCACGATAGGAATAACAATATAGAATAACCAGCGCCAATTTAATGAATCCACAATTACTCCAGATAATGTAGGGCCAATTGCCGGAGCTGCCATCATCACGAGTGCGATTAATCCCATTGTCGCACCACGTTTTTCAGGTGGACAAATGATTAAAATCGTATTCATTAATAACGGTGTAATTAACCCCGTCGCTACAGCTTGGACGATACGGCCAATTAATAAAACGGAAAATGTCGGTGCGAATCCCGCAATTAATGTACCGACTAAAAACGTTACCATAGCGATCAAAAACATTTGTCTCGTTGTGAGCCATTGCTGAAGTAACGCTGTAATTGGAACTAAAACCCCAACTACTAACATGTATGCTGTAGAAAGCCATTGAATCGTTGAAGCCGTTACGTCAAATTCTTTCATTAATACCGTTAACGCATTTCCAAGTAATGTTTCATTTAATAATGCAACCATTGCACCTAAAAGTAATGCAATTAAAATGGGGGTATGTTTCAAATTAGAAGTATCAACTTTGCCACTTGCTGGGCTCTTAGTTGTCATATTCATTTACAGATTCTCCTCCTGTTTCTTACTTAAAAAACTTTAAATACACCGGAACACATGTAATATAATATACATATGTAGATTAAAAAGGGAGAATCAATTTTCAGCCACTGTATATTTAATCTACAAAAAAGGAGAATTGTAGATGAACGATAATGAAAAACAACTTGATTTACGTATTAGACGTACACATAAATTACTGTGGGATTCCTTATTTGAATTAATGACGCAATCAAAACAGAAATATAGTACGATTACGATTAACCAAATATGTGACCGCGCAATGGTACACCGAACAACCTTTTATAAACACTTCGAAGATAAAGATGCTTTATTAGCATTTGGATTTAAACGATATAGCAAGATGATTGCTGAAATACCGGTTTCAGATCGATTAAGTAAACCATTTCAAGTAATGGAACAATTTCTACACCATGAAGAAATCGGTAAAATATTAGAAACGCAAATGTCTGATGAACAATTTATTAACCGAACACAGCATTTAAGTCACGAAACGAGAAAACAAGAAATAGAAGCGTTAAATCAACTGCACAAAAATCATACGATGCCCAATGATTTAATCATTGAATTTTATTCAGGGGCAATCACCTCATTAAGCGCATGGTGGTTTAAAAGTGAAAGAAAAGTTTCTGCTGCTGAAATGGATAGGTATCTCCATCAACTTATTAATCGGGATATTTTTCAGTTTGAAAAGGAATAAGACTACACCTTTTCAATCATGCAATAAAGTGAAACTTTAATCAGCCCTCACCAATCGGACTTTTACGGACAGCCCGACCCCCACCTAACTTCTTTGCTTCCACTGAATTTTGAGGTGGGGGTCTTACTGCCCGTTAAAGCGGGATCAAATTGACCACAAAATAGGAATATGATATATTTTCCGTAAAATACTATATAAGTGTAACAGCGAATAAATTGGCATATAATAAAAAGAAGAGATGCGCTAACATCTCTTCCTTAACTGCTACCGCTTAGGGTGGTGGTTATTATAAGCTATTTCTTTTTGCGGAACCCACCCTTTTGCTTGTGACGGCGCGGAGTGGGTTTTTTGTTGTCCTTATCTAGAAGTTGCTTCCGCAAAAAATACGCTGAAACTTCGCGCACAGTCGCTTTGACAAACTCTTTTACAAGGTCAAACAAAAACTCCATATTATCACCCCCTTTCCTTCCAAATGGAAAGAAGGGATAACCACCCACCCTCACAATATGCAGTTGACTTTATTTTATCAAATGATTGTAAAGATATTATGTAAACAAAACAAATGAAATTTTACATAGAAAAATATGAGTTTATATTATTTTCATTTTTAATGAGACTTTTTTAGATGCTATCTTCAAACAAGGTAGCATCTAAAAAATGTTAAAAGGAATCTCTCCTTAGTATCTTCTTATACTTGATGTAGTTTGCATACTTGACCTTTTCTACGTTCTTTAATTACTTACTGAATATAGTCATACAGATTTTTCGCTAACAATAAACTAGTTACTGTAATGAAAAGGGCACGAACATACCCGCTTCCTTTTTTTATAGCAAATTTGGAGCCAACAATCCCTCCAGCAATTTGAGCAATCCCCATTATAAAACCATATGCATAGTTTACTTGCCCTACATACATAAACATCAACAATGCACCAACATTACTTCCTAAATTAAGAAGCTTCGCATTACCTGCTGCTTTTAAAAAATCATACCCAATAAATAAAAGAGAAAACATTAAAAACGAACCTGTTCCAGGACCTAGAAATCCATCATAAAAACCAATAGCAAAAATAAAAAAGGTAAAAATAATGACGTGTCGACCAGACAATTTCTTATGAGTGGAAATACTACCCCAATCCTTTTTGAATATCGTATAAATAGCGACCGCACCAAGCATAATCAACATCAATGGCTTCAGTACTTCTGGATTCATTAAATGAACGGTCCATGCCCCTATTATGGAACCTATGAAAGTGAGCGGAACTAATTTAAACGCCGATTTCAAATCAAGATTACCAGAACGATAAAACACAATATTACTAGTTGCACTTCCCATTGTTGATGCTAATTTATTCGTGGCTACTGCACTTGCTGGATTCAATCCTGTAAATAATAAAGCTGGTAAGGCAATCAATCCACCACCACCTACAACTGAATCAATAAATGCAGCTACAAATCCAAAAACAATCAAAATCATTAATACAGATGGGTCTAAATAAAAATCCATACTAGTAGCCTCCCCTTTAGTCACTATTGTAATAGTAACTATCAATTTGCTAAATGTAAAGAGTTATTGTAACGTTAAAATATAAAGTGAAACTTTAATCAGTGGGGGGGTGTTCATCCCCCACTGATTATCAGCCCTCACCAATCGGGCTTTTACGGACAGCCCATTAAAGCGGGATAAAAGCAAACATCGGAGGACGAAAAAAGTGGACTACATAGTGCAACAGCTAAAAAAAATTGGTTTCAATGAATATGAAGCTAAATCTTATGTATCTCTTGTTAAACAAGGGCTTGTCACAGCCTATCAAGTGAGTAAGGATTCGGGTGTCCCAAGAGCGCGAATTTATGAGATTTTAGGTAACCTTGTAGAAAAAGGAATTGTCATGAAGGAAGAAATAAATGACACCACTCGCTATTCACCTCTACCTGTTGAAATCTTTTTACAGAAGGCGCAATCAGAATGGCAGTCTACTTATGAAGGAATTAGTGATTCATTAAAGAAACTAGAAACTTCCGAGGAAAAAACGGATAATCGAGTAATTACTTTAAAAGACAATCAAACAATCATTAGCTATTGTCAGGCATTAATAAAAAAAGCAGAACGACGTATTGTCATTTCAATGTGGGATGAGATGTATGAAGCGTTAAAAGAAGATCTATCTGAAGTAGCTGATAAAGTTACAATACAAGGTATTACCTTGCATGTTGAAAATCCCATTAAAAATCTAGAAGCCCATCGCATAACACCTTATACAGAAACCTTGTCTACAGAACATTGGTTTATTGTATCGATAGATTCTAAAGAAATGATTTATGGACCATCACTTGCAGAGCGTAATATTGCTTTTTATACAGATGACCCCGTCCATATATACTTATTAGAGGATTATGTATGGCATGATGTTTTAGTAAATCGACTTGTCCGACGTAACCAAGATGATTTGCAGCAGTGGATTACTGCAGAGAGAAAGTCTTTCTTTATGGGGAAATAAGAAACATATTCAAGAGCAAATAAAAAATTTTGCGTATTAAACCTAACAACTTCTCCGTACAAAAATAGCCGACTATTATATAGTAAATATTCGGCTATTTTTGTATAAATTTATACAGACGCTACCATTACCCCAGCGATTAATGAGATAAACGCTTCTCCCACTCTTTTACCTTTTCAATTGTTACATCTAATTTTTTAGCTATTTCTTCTACACTCATTCCTTTAAAGAGCATTCCAGCTGCCGAAAGTGCTTTATCAATTTCTTCTTGCTTCTCTTGCTCATATAAACGACCTACTTTTGTCATCCGTAACCACTCCTTTACCTTTTTATATGCCTTCTTCTATCTTATCATCCAATCTCCACAAACCGCCCAAACTCCTTCAAAAACCTCAGCTTAAAACTCCCCACAGGCCCATTCCGGTGCTTCGCCACATGAATCTCCGTCATCTCTTTCTGCATCGTTTCCTTATCATAATAATCTTCACGATACATAAGCATAATGACATCCGCATCTTGCTCAATTTGTCCGGTCTCTCTTAAATCAGATAAAAGAGGACGCTTATCTTGCCGCGACTCTACAGAACGAGATAACTGTGACAGTGCTACTACACAAACATTTAATTCACGCGCTAATACCTTAAGCTTACGCGAAATCTCACTAATTTCCTGAAATCGATTGCCCTTATGCTTCGGATCGCCCGTAATAAGCTGCAAGTAATCTACAATAATTAAAATCTTGTTATCTCCATGCTTCCTCTTTAACTTACGAGTTTGCATCCAAATATCTTGCACCGTAACACCTGCATTATCATAAATCTCAAGTGGCAACTCACCAATCTCCGCAAACGCCTTACTTACCTTCTCCCAATCTTCCATCGCAAAACGATACTTCGGATTTTTCAGCCTGCCTCCTGACACTTCACCTACACAAGAAGCCATCCTTTTTAACAATTGCTTACTACTCATCTCTAACGAAAACAATCCAACCGCCGCTCCAGACTTCGCCGCATGCAGTCCAACATTAAGCGCAAACGCAGTCTTCCCCATAGAAGGACGCGCACCAAGAACGACAAAATCACCTTCCTGCAATCCGCACGTCATCTTATTTAGCGATGTATAACCAGTCTCAATACCAGTAATCTCCTTCACATCTTGATGAAGCTCCTCATACAAATCAACTAACGCATCCTTCAAATCAAATTCACATACAGAGTCTTTCTCCTCTAACTCACAAAGTGCCGTAATCGTCTCACCGATAACTTTCTCACTCTTCTCCGCAATAAGACGCTCTCCCATCTTGTGCCCGAGAACACCAGCCTGATACATTTTCCACGCACCTCGAACAAGCCCCTCATAATAAGAGAAGTTGGCAGTAGTAGGCACACCATCCATTAACCCTATAAAATACTCCATTCCCCCGATCCCCTCTAAAAACTTCGGATCTACCCGAGAAATGAACGTCACAAGATCAATCGGTTGCCCCTCTGATTCCATCTTTCGCATTAACTGAAATATAGACTTATGTACTGGCATAGAAAAATACTGCTCCGTCAAACGGCACTCCTTAATAAGCTCTCCATCAATTAATAGAGAACCTAACACCGTCTTCTCCGCCTCCACATTTTGAATACTCATGGCCGCCACCCGCGCTCCGCTAAAAAGTGCTGCAACTCTTCCTCAGATGGCGCATTCTTCTCCCACTCCTCACACCTCGCCAAAAACTCCTCCGTCTCCCCCGTACTAACAGACGACTCCTTCTTCCGAAACTTAGCCGTATCTGCCTCAACCTCACACACTTTCGTAAACCCTTTCCCGTGCCAGCCTCTCAAAATGCCCTTCACATAAGCAACCGTCCGCTTATTATTCTCAAACGCAATTTGAAGCGCCTTCAACACAAGCTCCTCTGACAAATCTTCCATCCACGCACTCAGTTCCTCCACCGCAAAAGGAGACAAACTACCGAAATGTTGCTCATAAAAAGAAAACACACGACTTCCCGTTTCTTCCTCCACAAACTCTTCTTCCTTTGTCTCCTCACAAATCGGCTCAACATCATCCACAGTCAAATCATCAGGCATACCGAAATGTGCTAAAAGCATCGGAACATTCAGCTCCTCCTCTACGCACTTCTGAAGAAACATATGTACAAACTCCTTATTCTTCACACCCTTAAGCTCACGAAGCACACACTTCTCCACATTCGTATTCGTCACAGGATTATAACGAAGCCAATTCAAAACGAATAGCTCCCGCGTATCCGCATCATAAAGAATCTTTCCATAATCAACAAAGCGCTGCACAAGCTTATCAACAGTCTCCCGATTATAACCCGTCTCCATCTCAGCTAATCGCTTCGGAAAAGGAAAAATCCCGCACTGCGTCGTCTTCGAACAAGTTAACAAATATACATAAAAATACCGCTCCTCCGGCGTCAAATCCAAAACAAAATCATCCTGCCAAAAATTCACCTGCACATTACGATACACCGCCATCCTAATTCCTCCCGTCTCCGTTCAAAATAAAAACCTCTTCATAATATATATGGGAGGTTAGTCGGGTTTTTGGCGTGTTATTTTAAATTTTTTTTGACTACTACTACGGTGTTTGTTGTTGTTTTTGTTTTGTTATGTTTTTTCTTAGTGATTTATTACTTGGTAGGGGCTTGGAAGGGGCTTAGGAGGGGGCTATTTATTGGTTACTTCGATTAGAAAGACTCGATCTGAGAAGCCACCTCGTTCTTTTGCTTTCTTTTTACGGATGTTGTTGATTTCTTCTAGTGTTGTGCCTTCGTGTTCGGCTAGGGCGTTTATTAGTTCTAGTAGGTCGGATAGTTCTTCGAGTTTATGTTCTTTTGTTTCTGCTTCTAGATATTCGGTTAGTTCTTCTTGAGTTTTTTTGCAGAGTTCTTTTATGTATTCTTCTTCAGGTAGGATTCTTGTTGTGGGTGTTTTTCCGTTGGATTTTATTATTTGTGGGATTTTGTTTCTGATTAGTTTGTTGTAGGTTGGCATGGGATTTTTCCTCCGTTTGGTTTTTCTTCTATTATAATGGAAAAGCAGTTTAACTAGGTGTTAAACTGCTTCATTGCTTCTTTTATATAGTTCTCTTCTTCGGTTGTGAAGAGAGTTGGGAATTCGGATAGTGGGAGGTTTGATTTTTGGATTATATCCTCTATATCACTTTGAGGTATATCAAGATAGTTCGTTACTCCTTCTATTAAATTGAAAAATTCCTTCAAAGTAACTTGAACGTCATGATGACTCGGATCCTTCTCTTCTTCCTTATACTTTTTCAACTTCCCTATCACATCCATAAAACGCCGATCAAACTTTTCTTTTAGTTCCTTATTGTATTAAAGCAATAAAGATAGCAATAATAGCTAAAATGCAATGGAAACCGAACTTGAGATAAATAAAAATATTCTCGATACGAAATAAAAAGGGCAAATCAAAGTGATTAGATAGACCTTTTGGGGTAAATCCGTGAAAAAATATCTATACAGATACTTGCCTTGCCTCAGCTATAAGCTCAATAAGTTTATCTGTAATATACTGACTGAACTCCGATTGTTTAGAAATATTAACTACATCTTTATATTCAGTTTCTTCTAAATACTTACTAATAATTCTCTTTAACCATTCCACACTTTTAGCAACAAGATCCTCATTAACCAAATCTAAATTTACATTTCTAAATTGTTCTTCACCATAATTTGGTTGTTGAAATAACACGCTCATACTAACCCTCGACACATGAAACAAAAAATACTTCTTAATTTGTTCAGCTAATTCGTCACCATTTAACAGTTGTTTCAAGTGAATCTCTACATTCTTAACAACTATTATAGACTTTAAATACGTATCTAAGTGTCTGTTTTCAGGAAAAAGTTTAGCATAATCTTCATCTTTTTTAGTTAGTACAGTTGGATTAGAACGAGCTTTCGAAGGATTTTTCTCTTGAATAAGTAAACTTGTAAGACACTGAGCTAAAAAATTAATTGAAATAATTTTCTTTGTTGGTTTCTTTAAGTTTTTATAATAATTTTTTCTTCTATCATAATAATAATCTTTTGTTAAAAAATATTCTTCTATATCTCTTTGAACTCGATCTGTAGCTCTTAACAAAGAAGTTGGTACTTTATTCTGAGAATTTGTTGATTTAATAATCTTATCAGCTGTCACTTTATCATCAGTAATAATAATTTTCAAAAGCAACGATCTATTCTCATCATCTACTTCTTTATTATATGAATAATAGATTGAATGAGAAGTTTGTAGTCCATTTACAATTTGAACATTATCCAAATGTAGAGTTTTTCCTGTTAAAGATCCTTTATCTGCAATAATTGTTACACCATTATTTAACCACCAAAAATCTAAATCTTTGTCATTCTTAATTGTCCCCGATATTTGAGTATTTACCTCTGTATTGTTTTGATAATCTCTAATATTAGAATCAAATAAATATTTTCTTAATTCACCTGATTCTTCGGTTATAAATTTAAAATAATCTTTAATATTTACTGAAGCTATGTATCCTCGTTTTCCATCATCACTAAAATCTAATGCAATTGGATTTTCATTTAACTTTAACGCTATAGAAAACTGTTTTTCATTTCTATTTAGACTAATTAGTTCATTAACTCCTATATAGTCAAAGACAAACAATACGTTACTATAATCAGATTTTTCTACTGTATTTTTTAAAGTTGCTACTTTATCAAGATACGATTCATTTGGTCTATCTTCATTGTATATATTATCTCTATTACCTTTAGAAATATGTCTATAGATAAATTTATATTCTGGATGTGCAACTGCACTACGTATAGTTAAATTTCTTAATAATTTCACTTTTTCAATTAAGTCGATATTCCAACTAGTTGGACTTAGTTCTTGGCTAAGATTTAAGATATTTGATGTGGCAGTATTAAATTTATGTACTACATCTTCACTAATTCTTTCGTTATTTTTATACTGATGAAAATGAACTTCTATGTTCTTTATGCTCTTAAAATTAGAAACCTGCTCGATTGATTGTATTAGCTCATCATTAGCAAAAATAAACATGCCGTCAATCCCATTATCAAAGCTACCACCAATTATACCGTTCTCCAATTCGTCACTATCTAGATCTTTATCTTTCAATAATTGCTCGGCAACAAATAGCTCAAACACACTATCTCGTTCACTGCTCTTGGTCATATCTAACTGATCAGCAAAATCATCAAGAATGGCTTCCAATAATAAAACTTTTGACATAATAACCCTCCAAAAAATATATTTCTATTAAAATTACACCTCAATATATCATTTTATATGTTTTTTTAAATATGTCACATATTTTCTTTAATTCGTTTAATGATAATTAAATATTTGCTACTGAAAACATTTAATAACTATTAATTAAAAACCTTATAAAATCGATATATTATTAAGCAACAAAAAAACAGCCACATTTTTATGTTTAGCTGTTTTGCTTCATTTAGTTCTATAAATTCCAATAGAAATATTAACACTCGCTATTATTTTAAGGCATAAACACATACAAATCTTTACGTTTATAACAGCATAATTCAAAGAGATTCCAGATGTAATTGATTCTGTTTTATCAGCAACAACTGCTTCTATTGTTAAGAAAAAACTAGCATTTGAAATTATCACGTATGATCAATATCTAAAATATATAGACTACTTCACAATATAATGCTTACATTTCAATTATAAATTAGTGGAAAAATATATAAATCAGTCAAGAAAAGGAAGTTCTTTGATCCAACAAATATACTAATTTAAGGAAATTCACTCGAACTCAATAAAGCCTTATTAAAAACACTTTAGTTGTTAAAGCTCCCTCTTTCTTTACTTTCTTGACTTGGTCAAGTGATAGTAAAGTGATGACAGCCAATCCAATATTTACTCTGGATTCAGATAGGCTTGCCTATCCCAATTTTGTTATTACGGTTGAACGATCGTTAGAATAAATTAGTAAAGTATCGCTTTAATGGATGCTTTACTAATTTATTGCCTTCTTGAGCGGGTTGGAGTTTTGAAGTTTTTCACAATAATATCAGTTACAAGCTTAACAGAGAAAAAAGAACCTAACCCCATTAAAATAAAGAAAAAGAACCAAACTCCTACACCTATAGAAGACAAATACTTATTGGGTGAAGGAGGCAAAATGTTAATTAGTATTGACATAGCTACTACTAAAATTCCAAAGTGTATTTGATCTCTTAAACTTAGGTATAATTTCTTTTGAAAATCCGGAAAAATCCCCTTAAGTCTTATAAAGGCTGGGCTTTCTTGTAGGGTTATAATTAGGGTGAGAAATACTCCGTTAACGGCTACTACCATCGATGCAAACATAACCACGTTTCCAGTGACCATTCGGATATTGGTAACTAATCCATTGAAATAAAGTATTCCTACAAAAACACATATAATAAAAGAAATTGCAAATGAATGCTTTTCCCAAATTATTTCTAACCTATCATAAAGTTTTTCAGCCACACTTATCACTCCAAATCGAGAGGTACTAATACCCTTCTAATGTCCGGTCTTCTCGTGTCATATGTTTCCAAAAATGTATTGAATAGAAATTCATGACCTACAGTTGTTCTTGCTTCGACCACTATGCTTATTCTATCAGTCATTCTTGGTTCTAGAAGGTTAATTGTTTCTATCTCAGCCTCTTCATTTTCTAAAGCAGTTATTTCAATTTGAGGTCGTTGATCTTCTGGTAATTCATTATACGCATCAATCAGTTGCCGTATGCTATCATCATCAAGAGAGGCGGTTCTTTCAGCTCTTCCTAATGAGATTGTTATATCTATATTAATACCCGCTACCTCGTTTAATAATCTTCTCGCATCACTCAATAAACTATCTTCTCCAAGGTTAGCATCAAGCATCACATTAGATCCTTTAACTCGAATTTTCTTAAAGTAATCTGCTCTTATAACTCTTTCAATTTTTGATCGATCAATAATGGGGGCTAGCCTAACCACCAAAGGTACTTCTTCTGTTTGACCTATCTGATCTAGATATCTAAATCTTAATTGTGTTAAAACATTTTCAGTTTGTTTTGCTGACAATCCATACAGATTTGATTGTAGGGCTATAGATCCATATGATTGATCAAATAAAACCGAAACAAACTCACCTATGAACTGATCTTGGTCAAGTAGGATCTCTTCTTTTATTTCTCCAAACCTTTTTTTAGACGGGATGTTCTTGTCCCTCAATTTTGATAACTGGAAACCATAAATATTCCTTACTTCATCAAAAGTATAAGAATCAATTTCAATTTCAGCATATTCATCACCAACAGCTACATTAGTGTTAAAATCTAAATGCGTCATCAGATAGTCTAAAAATCCTGACATATCCCAAGAAGCAGCATGCTCCTCTTCACCTAACAATTCAATTTCTTGATATCCCTCATTTAACTCGTCTCTTAGTACCACTGGCGCAGGAACTAATTGTACTTCAAAGTAGTTAAATCTTACATATTTTCTTGGCATAATTCTCTCCCCTTTTATACAATAATTCGACAAAAAGGAGGAAGTTTCCTGCTAGTTTACCATGTTTTATCTTTATAATCAGTTTTAGTGGTATTTAGTACAAAAAAAGAAAAGGAGAGGAGAGGTAGCGAACCTCCGTAATAAATCGAAATTCTTCTTTAGGCAAGGGAGTTTGTTTATCCCCGCCTCTGCTCAGAGGGCTACTTGAAATTATTAAAATCAAAATTTTATTAATATCACTTGTTAGTAAAATAATTCCTTGGTAATTAACAATCTTATTTTTTATAAAATGAAAAATACTCAATTTATTTGAGTTACAATAACATACTCTGGAAGAACATTAAAATCTTTATCATCATCTTCTATTATAATGTTTGGTGACATTATATATATTTAGGTACCTTCTCTTCTATATAACCTTTTTCAATTTCCAATTCTGTAAATTTCTTATACGTTTCAACAATTGTATTTATTAATTTTCTTTTATCATGACAACAGAATAAACACACTAAAAAGTCAGATAAAGGACAGACTTTGTGGTAATCATAACTTTTTCGAGCCTTGCCTTTTTTGACTAAACCATGTATCGTTGGACCAAAACTATAAGTTCCCCCTTCATACTCATCATGGATGGTCTTACCACATTTACAAGTTATCATTGAGAATACGTTAACATAATTATAAAATATATACAGGAATATACTTTTCTGCTGCAGCTTTATTAATAAGAGTATCGATTTGAACTTTTTTTACTCTTTCCTACATAATTTAAGCTTTTGTATTTCATATCTTGGATTAATATCTTCGCTTGTACTCTAAGAGAAATTGCTTTTCCATGTTCTATTATCCATTCCCATCTCTTTTTTCTCTATATACAATTATAGGTAATAAAAAGAGCCCTGTTAAGGACTCATAAGCGTCTGATTTGAACCAGTTTGCATTCTGGATGCTTTTCTATTGCAAAAATAAAAGGCATCTCCAATGTATTCGACAGGTAAGAAAGATATCCCCATCTTTACAAGCAATAAAAAAAGCCCTGTGGAAGGTTTCTTAATTTACTGAAAGAGCACGCCCCAAAAGACTTATAAGTTTAGCGCTTCGATTAACTCATATGCTTTAAGTGCTCCTAAGCTGTTAATCGTGTCGTATTCCAGTGCTGTTCTCACCTGTACCGAAAGAAGCTCCTTCAGTCCTTTCGGTGAATATAAGTTCAGAAAACCATCCAGATAGTCATCCTGATTGTTGTTCAAAACACGTGATAATTCCTTTAGTATAACAAGCTGCTCTGAGCTCAGTACGGTTTTCCCACCCTCAAATTGTGATTCATCCACAAAATACCCTTTTTGTACTATTTCTGATTTCTTCATCATGTTTACTACCTAGCTTTCTCTATAATGTAAGATAGCAATTACTACCTCCATGTATATAAAAACCACTACTTTTAAACCTGTCAACAATTACTTTAGGAATCCTCAAAAGTACATAGAAGAAATATTAATGAATGCAAGGTGAATACTTTTCTAAAATAGTACTCAACTTGCATTTTTACGTGCCAGTGTGCTATATAAAAGGTGGTAAAAAACCCTATTGAAACTAAGAGTAGTAGCATGATGATCCGGTTTCTTTTTCCCTTATACGTTTTTCATTGTTGGTTTTGTCCCCCCTTTGGGATTTGTCTTCTTTATTATTAGGGGGTAGCGTTTGTGGAGGTTTAAGGGGAATTACAATACATAGAAGCTATTGTTCACATATCCCCTTTGTATTAAATAATAACAAGTTCATTAACTACCAGTCCAAATGGTTATCCTGAATAGTTATAACCTTACCTTTTTCTCTCACTATTTTTTCTATAGGATCAATAATAATAACCCCCCTTGTCTTCTTAGCATGACAATTAGGACATAATACCCAAAGGTTATCAAATGATTCTCCTCCACCTTTTGATTTCTCAATAATATGATCCACTTCTATTATCCAACCTTTTTTATTATTAGCCTTTATGTATTCTTCTTTAAACCCACAGACTTGACAGGTATGATCTTCTAATATCGCAATTCTCTTTTTTTGAGCACTACTTTCTTTTCTCCGTTTTGCTTTATCACCAATTTTTACATACTGTTCCTTATAATCAATAAAATTTTTGGCTTCCTCTAATATAATATCTCTTTTCTTCTCATCAAGCTCACTTTCTACAATTTCTTCATTATAAAAATAGTAATCATCCAATATAAAGCTATCAACTGAATTATATAAACATAAATCATTACTAAAATTAATATTAATATGATGCCTTTTTATCTCTCCACTTTCTTTCCTTGTAACATTCGCTTCCTTAATATACTTATATAAAATTTCAATTGGTAATTTAACTATTCCTTCATAGCCTAAAATAAAGATTATATGTGATATTTTCTCTGATTTATATAATTTGATTGCATTTGGTGTTATTCCAAACCAGTATTTCTTTCCATCGTTAGATATTTTTGAATATTTAACTACTACCTTCTCATTATTCACTAGGTAAAAAAATTGTATTCTGTTAATTATTTCACTTTTTTCATATCCACCTAATATTTCTAATGCATTGATATCACTGAGACCTCTTCTTGTATCCATATATTCCCCTCTATTGAACCAATTAGTATTCAAAAACACGTATGTTTAACCTAACTGGACTTCTTATTTTATTAAAAAAATTAGGAGAACTGAAATTTCTTAAACCTTTCAGTTTCATTCAAGAAATTCCTTTCTCCTATAATGAGCAACTTTTATTCTGTCCTTTTTGTTATATAAGCGAACTTAATACAACTGCCGACTCTTTAATAAACCCTTTCCAACAATCTTCTTTCTTCGCCCATTGTGTTACGTTTTGATCCCCTGCAGATTCTCTTAAGTAATTTAAAGCATTATTTGCTATTGTTCTTACAACATCTTCCCACTTATTCGAAAGGGCCTGGTGCTGCCACACTTCTATTAAATCAATTTCCTTACCATATAAATAATTTAACATCGCTACTGTATAATAGATTACATTTGCTCTATAGCCTTTTAGTTTCATACTTTCCACAATTTCAGTTACAAATGCATTAATAACCTTTCTAGCAATTAACTTTTTATAGTATTCATTATCAATACTTAAGATACTTTTGATTACTTCACCTTCGTCATTTGTAATAGAACTTTGTTTCCAATATAGGCTATTGAGGTCCATAAAACGTTTAAATGCTTCTTCTCCACCTTTACTAGATACATATGGGAACCCTTCCCAAGACATAAAATATTTAGCCATCTCTACTTTTGTTATGACGTTTTCTTTTGGATACATTTTCTTGAAAGCAGTTTGTTCTTTCCCTTTTGAACGTCTACCAATATCCACCATATACTGCCCGCGCGCACGTTCGAAATACCACTTAGATTCTTCTTTACGATTATCCTGTGTTGGGATCCATATATTCCGGGAAAACTTTTCAATATCAGACATAAAACGAGTATTCGCAAGTAAATCTGACTTATTAATTTTATTTTGGGTATTCGCATATTCGGATATTTTCGATATCATTTCATCTTCAAACACATGTCGATCCATTTGAACATCATTATTTTCTATCTCTTGCGGAACATTTATGATAGTAAGTTTTGTTTGTACATAAACTCCCTCTAAATCAATATCATTTTTATATGCCTGATGTATAGAAGCGGTTGTTTGGCCACCATTAACGATCTGCCAACTTGTTAGTGTCTTGATACTAAATAAATTAGAGTCTCCAATTCTTTCAATATCTCCGGCCTTTGCAACACTTGAAATACCATTATTATAAGCAATAAATAATTCACGTTGCCTTGCATCTTTTAATGTATCTCTTATTCCTTTGTTCGTTCCACCACGCGCTTGTAAAAAAGAACGGACATTTCGTTCAACTAGTTTCGGTCCCCATTCATCATACAATTCAGCTAGGAGCTTCGCTGGGATAACACCAATATAACAATCTATTAATCCATTCTCATTTTCGTTTGGAATATGCATCATTTGTAACGCTGAACCGTATTCTGATTCAAAATGTATATCGAATTCTCGTATACCTTGTTCAGCTTCCGATAATTTAAATACACGATCCATATCCCAAACATGTACATTTACGGTTTCTATGTTAGGAATAGTTAAGTCAATAGGTTTATTTGAAAGATAAAATTTACTTGTAATTACATAAATATTAATCTCCTCAATCTCGCCCTTTTTATCCACAATCATTTTTGTCACATCATAATATTCCATGGAACGATCCGCTAATTGTAAAATTTGTTCGGCACTTGTATAAAAACGCTTTGCTTTATTGGCATATTCCTTCAAGAATGTCATGTTTGCAATAGGCAATTCACTTTCTTCAAAAAAAGGTTCATATTCTACTACATATAAATTCAAAGTATTTATATCTTCTTGATATAAATAGCCATTTAGTTGAATCTTGGATTCTTTCTTGCTGAAATACATAATCGCTGGCTCATCTTCAATATTTATAAACGGTAACATCTCCTGTAAAAAAGGATTATGCCTACTGCCTAAAACTCTTCCCTTTTGTTCAATTGTGTCAATAAATTCATAAAAAAAATCTAATTTCCTTTTAGTTTCATTCACTCCGGATCACCCTTATTTCAAATTAAATACATCTTCTAACGAAACCTTAAAATTATTACAATGTGATAAATCTATTGAATATGAAACATTAGTAATACCTATTGGTAAATTTTCCGAAGTCAACTTTGGAAAACTCGCATTCGCATTATATGCTAACTCTTCATGTACAAAAAAATAATTTTCATCATAATCTTCGCTCATTACTCCAACCTCTAATAGTAGATCGTTAAATTTTACCGCTAATGAAGGTGCTCGCTCAATAAGTTGTTTTTCTATTGCTTCAATTATGTTTTGAAGAGACTTACCTACTGATTCATTTACTTCAACCTTTAATACATATAAAAACAATCTATCAGTAACTGGATTAAGCTCTAATTGTTTTTCATTCGAAATTTTAATTTCATCTCTTATTCTAGGTGCCACGGTTTTAATTTCTACACCACTATTTTTACTCACAAAATCTATTCGATTTTTTAATGGACCTTTCCAATCTTTAATAATCAATGGAGGCTCTTGCGGGAAATTCTCAAGCCATTTATTAATATAATAAAGCTCTCCAAATAAACCCATTTCTTCTTCAAGAGTTAATTTAGAATCCCATTTCCGCTTGAAAAAGTTATGCCAACGATCTAAAACCTCATATACTACTGTATATAATGGTAACTCTTCTTCTATTAAAATATGATCTACTAAATTTTGTAGCACTCGCTCAAAAATTTCTTCACCTTCCTCTACAATTTGAGAAATGACTAAGAAATTTTTTTCTTTTAATGGGCCAATTTGAGAAAAATACTCTTGTCCTATATCAATACCCCGCCATTTCGGGAAAGATTGTAATTGCTCTTCATCCCAATTTTCATTCGTAATATCAACATAAATTCTTCGTTGTAGATTTAATAGATCTATCCCAATTAATATAAATGGTTTTTGAAAGTAAATAGGCTCTAAACGGTAAACATCATCTGATTCCTCATTTTTTAATTGTTCGATTAATAACTTGAATCTTTCTGAGATATTAATCATTAGAAGCACCCTTTCCAATTGTATTATTGTAAATATAGTCGCCCTTTTCTCCAACTCGTTCTCCTGATTTAATACCTGTAACTGATACTACATCTGGGAATGAAAATGCTAAACCAATTGGAACAAGATTTTCATTAAAATCAATATTTAATGTTTTAAATGATTTAACTTGAGGATGCAATGGATAAATTAAAATAAGTGGATTTTCATTTTCTCTTAACTTTCTATTCTTTTTTTTATCTATAGTCTTATGTTCAATATCAATAAACTCTTGATTTGCTGCAACAATGGCTCCTAAGTCTACAGTACCAATCCCTTTACTCTTTGCATAATTAACACTACGAATAACTGCACTTTCTATTGATATCTTTCCTAAATTGACCTTCCATGGGGTAATACCATAATCGATTGTCTTCTGACTTCTTAATGTAGCCTCTGTTACATCTACAACAGCTACATTGAATTTCTCTAACAATTTTTCCTTATTCATTTTGCCAATATAATCAGCAATTTTTTTGCTATTAACAATTCTTGCTGAAGAAATCGTTTTGTAATTCTTCAAAAAGCTTATAATAAATTGACTAGGAACATCTTTCGCAATATGGTACTTAGTATCTTTTCTATATATTTTAAAATCTTGTTCTATATTATTAATAAACTGAAATGTAGCTTCCATATTATTCATATAGAACTCTTTATTTTTTTCAAAACTACGTGTTTGCTGCATTGTTCCTGTATAATCAATAAGCGATTCAGCTGTTCCCATTTTTGCTGGGCTTGTAACCTTCATTGTCTTATGTTTTAACATCTTTATCGCATACTCTTCAGGCGTCGCACCATCTTTTGCTAACTTTTCGAATTCTTCCCTTAATTCCCTCATGACTCTAGCAAGATATTCAAAGTTTTTAGCAATTTCATTACTCGTATAAATACGACATAAATCCATATACCCATTACGAAAACCAAACCAACGCCCCATTTGCATTAATGTATCATACATAGAACTACCACGATAATAGTAAGAAATAGTTAAACCTTCCAATGTCAAACCGCGTGATAATTTATTGCCTCCGATTGCAATTACATATAATCCATTTTCTTTATATTTATCATACTCAAGGACTTCTTCACTTTCTCCGTTAATCTCCATTACTTCAATTTTTCTTGCTACATCTTTAATTTCTTTATAAATCTCACCCCAAGTAAACACTTGGAATTCGTTATAACACTCGAAATTATTTTGAATTTCCAAAAAATCATTTTCATAAAGGTATTTTATTTTATTTATATATTCGCTTTTCGAATTATATATTAGGTCATTTGATAATTTTTTATAGAAGTCTTTAATAACACCACACATAGAATTTTGAACATCTGTAAGTCTTGATGTGTGGATTAACATTGAATTATGATTACCACGCTGACCTCTTAGGTTTCTAATTGCTGTAGAAAGTAAAAAGGCTAACATGGATTCCTGCATAGATTTAGGAACCTCAGTAAAGAATCCTGCATCCTCTTTTGTTCTAAGTTTGTCTAATATAGAAATATCATCTAAACTTAAATGTCTAATAAACATTGGCTTATTGTCATCCGTATAACCTGTTGTATTGAAATATTCTGCTGGGCCACAATACGCCTCTGGTTTAGGTAATCCAATTGCAAAATCCTTAGGATATAGATCTTTACCAACTTCAGCGTGATCGGCATCCGCTTTAATTAGTAAATTAGCGAATGGTGTGGCTGTATACCCAACATAAGATTTTTTATTAAACAAACTTAATAGTTGTCTAATCAACTGATTAATCTTACTAGGATCATCCACCTTATTCCCCGAAGCATCAACACTAGCCTGATCTGCTTCATCATCTACTATTAGCACTGGTGGTTTCATACCTGAATGATTAATACTACGTTGTAATAGTTCAATTAATTTAGGGAGTACATCTTTTTGTTTCTTTACCACAAGTAATATTGGTTTATCTAAATTTTTAATACCAATTGCATTATTAGTAGAGATATCATCTTGCACTGTAGTCCAAGTCTCAATTTGTGTACCATCATTTCTAATAACTGCTACCCCTTTTTTCTCTCCAGTAATTGTATCTACTGTTCCAACCACTTCACGTTCTAAGCGCAATTGTGTTTGAGAACGCAAGTCATTATGCATACCAGCTAAAACAATGACTAGTTTATATCCAACATCAAAAGCCTTATTAATTAGGCCTGTAAAATTTGCTGTTTTTCCAGATTGTACATACCCTAAAACTAAACCTCTTTTATCGAAGTCTTCTTTACCTTTCGGATTACCAAGGCTTTTCAAAATATCATTCGTTGTTGAATCAATAGTTTCAACTGTATCTTGGGACCATTCTTTAATTTCTTTTAAATATCTTTCATAACGCGGCCAAAAATAAGAATAGTTAGGATGTGCTTCTTTAAACCACGGATGATTATCTTTACTTCTCATCACGCTTGCTTTCTGAACATTTATTGAAGCATATTTTGAATAGACTTCTAAAGATATACTTTCTAACATATCCGCATCCAAACCCATATATGATTTGATAATCTTCTTTCTAGCCGTTTCCATAGCTAGTTCTAATGGTCTATCTATACCAGTATTCTTAAAAGCTATGTATAAATTTTCTACAATGCCTAGATATTCATCACGTATTACTTGATACATCTATATCCACTTCTTTCTCAATAATTGTTCTAATTGTATAAATCTCTATACCTTCAAATCCCGCCATCATAGAAATTGTTTCCGCAACCTTTTCAGCATCTAATTGGATACCTGTACTAAATAAGATTTCAGCATAATCAATGATTAATTTTTTTGATTTTTCATCAATCTGCTGCACTTCTTTTTTTACCATATTAGCGGTTTTCAAGAGATTATTAGGCGAACCCAGTTCAATCAATTTAAGATATACGTTTAACTTTCTTCTCACATCATCATTAACTGTTTTTAAAATATCGGTTAATACCGGATGTGTTCGATTTAAAATATAAACACTGTTCACATCATCACTAGCTAGTTCCCATGTATTTAAAGTACCTTTTATTTTCTCACCTGTTCGAGTAGCCTTTGTACGATATAACATTATTTCCTTTGATAGCTGTCGATAATATTTTGCTATTGCCATTAAATCTTCTTTAGCTTCATCCGGAATAGAAACAACAGACTTTTTCACATCGATCTTCCAATCATCGTCAGCTTCATTTGAAAATTCTACTTTTATCCTAACTAGTTCTGACGGCACCTCCTTCGAAAACATACCAAACCAGTCTCCAAAACTAACCAATCGATTTTCTCGATATATATAAAATCCTTGTTGATCACGCCAACCTTTTACACCACCAGCATACTTATAATCTACTTGATTAAATGTAGATGGATGTGGCAAAACATATGGGGTAATTTTGACTAACTTTTTATTTACCCTTATTACTTGCTCTTCTCCTTCAATTCTTCTCTGGTTTCCTTCTAAAAATGGATTCCAAGGATATAAGCTATTTCCATTTATAGTGATTAACAATCCCTGCTCTAGCTTTATATGAAAAACCATTTCTAAATATTTATGTATACGCTTTATTTTTGAATAATAGCTCTCTTTCTTCAATATTTTATGTGTCCCAAATCCACAAAATCTATCTAATCTATCTATAAAAATAACAGTACCATTCTCTTCCTTTATATGGCCCACCTTATCCTTAACTTCAGCGGGAATTGATTTGAATAAGAGCCATTCATTTTCGTCACTAACATAGTCTAAATCCCAACAACGCTCTGAAACTATTCCATCTTTTTTGGTAATAATACATAATCTTTTCCCTAAGGAAAAAGATGCTGTTTTTAATCCCATCCCAAATCTCCCTAGTTCCTCTTTCCCCCTCTTATCCCTAGGATCCTTTGAACCAATCGTCATCGCTTTTTGTAATTCTTCATCTGTCATACCAATTCCATTATCTTCTATTCTGATATACCCATTTCCCATATCATATTCAAATTCAAGATGAACATATGTAGCTTTTGCATCAATGCTGTTATCAACAATATCAGCAATTGCTGTTCTTGCATTATAACCAATACTTCTCAAAGCCTGAATTACAGGAGTTGCAGAAGGTTCTGTATAAATTGTATCCATAATAACCACCCATTTTTTTACTCTTACATTATTCTAGCAAATTCATATAAAAAAAACAGCAATTCATTAACAAATGAATTGCTGTTTTTATCCTATTCGAAATCATCCTTTAAATATTGATTAGGCTCTTCTCCTAAGTAATGCAACATTTTCTCAGCTATCGCTCTAGCCATCAAAGGCGGTACCGCATTACCAATCTGTTGATATTGTCTATCTTTAGATCCCTTAAAGATATAATTATCCTTAAAAGATTGCAATCTAGCTGCTTCCCTTATACTTAATGCCATAGCTTTCGTCGGATGTTGCCACATTGACTTTCGAACATTAATAACTGTTGGTGACGGGGTATCATAATTTAATCTCAAATATACCGTATTTTGTGTTCTAGATGCATCCGCATATGACACGTCCTTAAGCTCAGATGAGAGGCTGTGGAAATTTTTTCCGTCAGTTCTCTTTATCTCTTCAAAACGTTGCTGACTTAATGGCTCACTGTCTGTATTTATATGATTATAAATCACATTATCGTTCATACCTGAACGATAATAATGCTGCATTACAGTTTTATTCAGCTCAATATTATAGTCAATCTTGTGGGATTCAGTGCTTTTAGCAGGAGTAATACCTTCTAGATCAGCAATTGCATCTCTCACAGTAAAATCTATTTCGGTATATCTCTCAGGAAATTTAATTTCCTTATACTGTGTAGCACTTGATTTTATTCCTAAAATCATAAATCTTTGACGCTTTTGCGGAACAAAATAATCATTTGAATGAACTGTCCCTTTCTCTACTTTATACCCTAAATGCTTAAAAAACTTTTCTAAATAAACAACGATATTATATGACTTTACTTTAACAATAACCTTTAATGTTTGATCAACCAATACAAGTGGATCTCCTAATTTTACAATACGCTCTTCTTCTAGTTCTCTCAAATATCTTAATAGTTGATTAATCTCAACAAATCCCTGTAAACTCGCTAATGTTTCTTCATTACTCTTATTATTACCTTGAGTCAGTTTCTTAAATGACTCGACAGTTTCATTAACTATATTCACCAGATGTTCTTCATCTTCTAATTCACCGAACTTATATTCAGAAAGGGATTTTATAATTTTTTGAATCTCTTTTAGTTCTTTCTTCTCTTTAGGGCCAATTGGATTATAAAGCTTTTTCTTCTTCAATTTGCGGACTACACTTCTAATTCTTGAAAGTTCCATTTCACTTGTAATAAATGGTTGCACACATGTAACATTTAAAATTTGGTTAAGTAAATTTTCATATTCTACTTTATCAGTTTCAAGTAGAATTAATTCATCTTCTTGCCAAAAAGGTTCTTCATCACCGCTTATATCACTTAAATGTTGTTCAGAACTATACATACAAATTGAATCTTCTACATATTCTGTGACAAAAAACTTATGTGTAGGGGAACTCATCGTTTTAACGTTCTCCATTAAAAAAGCCACCGGTCTAACCGTATCTATAGCACGTGCATATTCTTTTACAAGCTGATTATTACCTGAAATCAAATAATTTTTTTGTCTATTAGCATTCGAAAAACCTTGGCAGGGTGGTCCACCAATTACTACGGTTTCTGATGGATCAATTCCTTTTTGCATTATAAACTCATTAAAATCAATGCTACTTATATCACTTATTTCACTATTTTTTGGCTTTATTATTATCTCTTTATTATTTTGGTGATTACATATATAAGTCTCAACAGCTTCCTTATTAATTTCTACAGCTCCAACTATTTCAAATCTCCCTGTTTGCTCAAAACCATTACTTAACCCGCCAGCGCCTGCAAATAAATCGATTATTTTATACTTTTTTTCTAAATTTTCATCTATATTATTTTTCACTTTACATTCATACCTCTCAAGAACATACATTCTACTTTTCCTTCTATACAGCAGCATACCATCCAATGGGTGTAAAAATCAATAACTGGAAGGAATTATTTTTAAATATCAGCTCAAAAAACTCCTTTTATTATGTACGAAATACATTTCAGTTATTATGTTTACAATAAGTAAATATCATAACATGACAAGACTCCTTTTAAAAATACTTGAAGGCTAAATAAACATAATCAAATTTACATATATAACATTAATTACCAAACGCAATTCCCCATATCTAAAAACATATTAAGTATCCCCCACATTTTTCAACCCTCCCTCCCCTCTCATATCCCTTACTTTCTCCTCCAAAAACCCCCTCGTCTCCCCACTCCCCTTATAAAAACTCTCCCAACCCCGCTCCCTCAAAATCCCCTTCCAACTATCACTCTCCACCATCCTCTTAATCACATCATCCCAATAAGCAACCTCTTCCTCCTTCATATCTTTTGGGCCCATAATTCCTTTCCAGTGCTGGAAGATGACGTTGATTCCTTGTTCTTTCCATGTTGGGATTTCTGGTAGTCGGTCTAGTCGTTTTGGTGCGGATACGGCTAGTATTTTTATTTTGCCGGCTTTGTATTGTTTTTCGGCTTCGGATAGGGTCATGGTTGCGGCGCCTATTTGTTTGTTCGTTAGGGCGTTTATGATTTTTTCTTTGTTTTCGTAGACGAAGAATTGTAGTTCGGCAGGGTTTATGCCGAATGCTTTGCTTACTTGTACGAAGGATAGGTGATCGTCGTTTCCTAGGCCTGGGGCAACGCCGATTTTGAAGTTTTCCTTGTTTTGTTTTAGTTGTTCCATTAGTTGTTTTGCGTTTTCTATGTTTGATTCTTTTGATACGACAACGACTTCCCAGTCCGATGCTAATGTTGCGAGCGGGGTGAAGTCTTTATATGTTAGTTTACTGTGGCCTAGTAGATTGTTCGTTATGAGTAAGCTTGAGTTAATCGCCAGTACGTGACCACCTTTTTGTTTCGTATATTTCCATCCGACATCACCGCTGCCACCTACTTTGTTTGTGACAGTGATTGGTTTTGTGAAGATTTTTTCTTCCGTTAGTGTTTTTTGCATCGCCCGTGCTGTTAAGTCCCATCCGGCTCCTTGAACGTTCGGCGCAACGATTTCTACTTTGTCGATGTTCACTTTATTCATATGGGATTTTTCCGAGGAACAACCTGCTATTACTCCTGTCATGATCCATATACATAGTAATAATCGTTTTTTCATATTCCTCGTCCTATTCGGTACTTTCGTTCTGGTCGTCCGATAATGCCGTATGTGTACTCTACTGTGCATTCGTTTGTCGCTACTAAGTATTCTAAATATCTTCTTGCGGTTGTTCTGGAGGCCCCCATTTGTTCTCCCATTTCTTCTATTGTAATGCCCTCTTCGAATCCTTTTATAATGCCTTTCACTTTTTGCAGTGTTAACGGATCAACACCTGTCGGTAAGTTTTTTATGTCTTGTGTTTGCGAAGTCCCGAAGAAATTATCGATGAGTGCTTGATTTACTTCATTGTTACTATGTAATAGTTGCTTCTTTCTTTTATAGTCTTCAATTGTGCGAACAAATTTTTCTAACGTGACCGGTTTTATAAGGTAGTTACTTACGCCGTTTCGAATTGCTTTTTCTAACATATGGTTTTCATTCGCTGCTGTTACCATAATGACGTCAACGTTTGGAAAGTCAGCATGGATTTTCGGCAATAAGTCTGTACCAATTCCATCTGGTAAATAGTTATCTAATAGAAGTAAATCGATTTCTTCCTTTTGTAGTAGTTCTATCGTTTCTTTGGCGTTCAATGCTTTTCCAATCACTTTTACGTCCTTTATTTTTGATAAAAACTCTTCCTGAATTTGCGCGACGCGGAAATCATCTTCTGCAATTGCAACCTTCAACATATGCCCATCCCCCTGTTTGTCATGTACTTTCTTTCAATGTTTTCGGAAGGTAAATTGTAAAAATAGCTCCTCCATTTTTCTCGTTTTGAATTTCAATGGTTCCTTCTAGTACATCTACCATTTCTTTCACGTTTGCTAGTCCGTAACCACGATTATTCCCTTTCGTCGAAAATCCTTTTTGAAAAATGGTCGTTATTTTTTCTGTCGGTATCCCTATCCCGCTATCTATTACTTCAAATACAATATCGTGCCCAATATCCGTAACGAAGAAGGAAACACTCTTTTCCTCTCGTTCACTCACCGCATCAAATGCATTGTCGATTATGTTTCCAAGAATCGTAATAAGGTGCGAAACTTTTATATGGCCTGGTAACGGATGAAGTGCACTATCTCCTTCAATATGAAAATAAATTTTCTTCTCAGACGCTGTTCCGAGTTTTCCTAATAAAATAGCTTGTACTTTTGCATCATGAATTTGATGGAATAAGATATGGTTTTGGCTTTGATGAATGTTAGATTCTTGCTGAATGAATTCAATTGCTTCTCTGTAGTGCCCTAACTGAAGTAATCCCGATAAGACGAAAAGCTTATTTGTAAATTCATGTGTTTGAGCACGTAAGTCCTCAGAATACTTTCTTACCTCAGATATCGTATTCACTAAGTTTTGCAGTTCTGTTTTATCTCTAAAACTACATACAACGCCTACTGTACTATTATTTTCGAGTATCGGTGTCATGTTTAAAATAAACACTTTATCTTGAAACGCGATTTCTTGATCGTTTTCTAGCACTCTTTCCATATTAAATTCCGGTAAAACCTTTGAAATGTGCTGCTGCATATAATCATCATGTACATGCAGCATCTCTTCTGCCGACGTGTTCATCATCGTAATAAAACCATTTTGATCAATGGCGATGATCCCTTCTTTTATAGATAGTAGTATCGCGCTTCGTTCCCGGTATAGCGCTGCGATTTCATTCGGCTCTAAACCGAGTGTATCTTTACGAATGCTACGTGCTAAAAGAATGCCACCCACAATGCCAGCTAGTAATACAGCTAAGGAAAAGAGTATAATTTCTTTCGTTCTGCTTAATATGTTAGATTCGATACCTTTTATTAGAAACTCTACTGTCACAACGCCTACTACTTGATCATAGTCTCCGTTATGAACAATAATGGGAGCTTTCGCCATTAAAGCCGGACCACTTACACCATTTCCTTCGAGCGTATAGTATCCGCCAAAAGTGAGCGCTTCATAGTTATATGGATTGTTACTCTTTGTGCCAATTAAATCCGAATTAGAATGGGAATACATAACCCCAAAGCGATCTTCTACAATGACGTAATCTGCACCAGCTTGCTCACGAACTTGTTCCGCAATGGATTGAATGGTACTTTTATGCTCGTTATATTGAAAAGCCTCTTTTATCGCTGGCATAAAAGAAAGAGATTTAGCCGTTTGCAGTGCTAACTGTTCTACTTGGCGCTTCGTATCAACGGACTGAATGTAAACAAATATTCCCGCTAATAGGAGAACGACAAATAAAATTAACGTAATAATTAAGCTTACTATTTTCGTTTGCAATGACACTTTGCGTGATTTCTTCATATTTCATATCCTTTGATAAAATATTCAAAACTATCAATCTCCTTTTTCTATTATTATGACAAAACTGAAAATGAAGCAACTATTAAAAATATCCATGTACATAAAGTACAAAAAGAATAAAATTGTCATAATATTGAGATTTCATTTAAAGAACAGTACAATTCAACTACAATGAACACGCTTTCATAATTATCTTTTTATTTATAAGCAAGAGGAGGAATTAGTATGGCTCAAGCAAAATCTAATCGAGTCGCCGGCAATATTTTCAAAGGTTCTGTCGGCAATTTAATTGAATGGTACGACTGGTACGTTTACTCTGCTTTCGCTGTTTATTTTTCAGCAGAGTTCTTTCCTAAAGGAGATCCAACGAGTCAATTACTGAACACAGCAGCTATTTTCGCAGTTGGGTTTTTAATGCGCCCTATTGGGAGTTTATTAATGGGACGTTATGCGGATCGGCATGGACGCCGGGCGGCATTAACGCTTTCCATTACGGTTATGGCCGGTGGTTCTTTAATTATTGCCTGTACACCTAGTTACGAAAGCATCGGTATTATGGCACCAATTATTTTAGTTCTTGCTCGTTTACTTCAAGGATTATCACTTGGCGGAGAGTACGGAACTTCCGCAACGTATTTATCTGAAATGGCTAGTAGTGGACGCCGCGGTTTTTATTCAAGCTTCCAATATGTAACGCTCGTTGCTGGACAGATGGTTGCGTTAGGCGTTCAAATTGTTCTTCAGCAATTACTAAGCGAACCAGATATGAAAGCTTGGGGATGGCGTATTCCATTCATTATTGGAGCGATGGGTGCAGTAGCTGTATTATGGCTTCGCCGCACGATGGATGAATCGGAGCAGTTCTCAAACATAAAATCACAAAAACGCGAAAGTGCAGGAACCATTCGCGCTCTTATGAAACACCCGAAAGCAGTATTAACGGTAGTCGGTCTAACATTAGGAGGCACTGTTGCATTTTATACGTACACAACATATTTACAAAAGTTCATGGTAAACACAGTCGGCCTTCCGAAAGAAGTTGTAAGCTGGATTAACTTTGTCGCACTACTTATATTCGTCGTACTTCAGCCAATTGCAGGGCTATTATCCGATAAAATTGGACGCCGCCCACTATTAATGGCATTCGGTATTCTCGGAACATTACTAACAGCACCGATCTTCTTCTTCATGGAAAAAACGACAGAACCAATCGTAGCATTTTTACTCATGATGGTCGGTCTCATTATCGTTACTGGTTACACATCAATTAACGCAATTGTAAAAGCAGAACTCTTCCCAACTGAAATTCGCGCACTCGGCGTAGGTTTACCATATGCTCTGACAGTTGCGATATTCGGCGGAACAGCTGAGTTCATCGCATTATGGCTAAAGAGTATCGGAATGGAATCACTCTTCTACTTCTATGTAGCTGGATGTATCGCGATCAGCTTTATTACGTATTGGCGTATGGATGAGTCATCGAAAACTTCGCAGATTGAGGCAGAGCTTGGTGGTGGGGATAAATTAGTTAATAATAAGTCTAGTTAAAATTATGTATTCTAGTATCTTCGTTTATTTGAAAAAGCATAATTCACTAATATGCAATTTAAAAACCTCTACTTATATGTAGAGGTTTTTAAACTTTATAACAAAAAAGATATCCAAATCTACTTCTCTTCTTTTTTGATTATGACATGTATTATTTGTAATAAATCATTATGAAACGAAAAAAGAAGATTATAGGGGTAACATCTCATGTCTATCAACTTAAGAAAAATATATACCTACTTTATAAGATACACCAAGTTCAAGTATTCTCTCATTTCAAGCCTTGAAATGCGGTATAATACTTGAGCCATTTTTTTACACTAAAACTTGAAGCCTGTCTACCATTTACACATATTTCTACATATAGTAAGTAAAGCTATCATTCGAAAATACTAGCGGTTCGTTTCACTTCGTGGTAAATTAAACCAATTGAAATATAAAAATCAGTTCCAAAATGAAGATAATAATTTATAAATGTAGTTAACATTCTATTCTTAGTAAAAAGTTAAACAAGGTGATAATTTAAATCATTTAGAAGTTTTCTATCTAATTATACTAAAGTTGAGTGGTGAAACTAATATGAGCCAATGGCTAAGTAATGATAAAATAGCAGACCATGATTTTGGTGGTTGCATATTAAAATTTTTACTAGGTATGAGTATCATTTTTATACTTATTCTATACCCTATTTATTGGCTGTTTTTTCAAGAAAACGAAAAACCTCTTGTAAAAAATACGTCATCCAACCAAGCAAATCAAATAGAAATTACGGGAATTTCTTATGGACATCTCTCCGATGATAAATACATAAAAATGTACTTTAAAGAAAAAAACAAACTTGTAGAGAAAACAAAAGTAAGGGTAGCTAATTTTAATATAATTAATAGTTCAGACCTCTATGAAATTTCATGGAAAGATAATACTAAAGTTGTAATAGTAATGAAATTTGAATATGAAACGACAACATTGGAATATGATTTCGAAACTGGAACAATAGGTGGATATATTAATAGTACAAATAATAACTTACTATAGCCTAATTCCAAATATGTAGGATACACCTCCAAAATCATAAAAATCTTTTCATATTATTTCTATTAAAACATCGAAAAGAGGTGGCACTTTGAACAAATGGGCTATATTATCTTTAATATGTGTACCTTATGCTCTTTTAACTATAGTAAATGAACATACATTAGAAATAGGTGGATCAGCGAATATCTTTTGGAAAATTGGTTTATTTGCACCACTTATAAGCGTTTTATTTTCAGCTGGAGCCAGTAAAACTTACCAACGCGTTATGCTTGCCGTATTTAATTTAAGTTACTATTTTGCACTTTACATCTATATGATATACACTTTTTAAAATACTCTTATACTTGTTTTATGAACATATATTTTTGGGAGAAAATCATAAAAATAAAACATACTATTTCTCTTGGTCAAAGACTTTTAACTAACTATACATTTTATAAATATTTCTCCCCATGAATCTAGTAAAATTGTAGTGGAGTTGAATTTTCCTTCAAAATATTTCTTATCCTTTTTATAATTTAATAGTTGGAAAGACTCATAGTTATTAGATGAGCTCTTCAATTCCCAAATTTTCATTTTCCTTCTCCCTTATATTTAATCTATTCATAAATTATTTCGGGCTATTTAATTTTAAGCTGCCATCTAATAAACGTATTCTTATGTCATGTAAAGCTGCAACAGCGTCTGCTTGAGTACCACCATATTCTTTAACTTCTTTTAGTACCTTAGTTACCTCTTTCATATAATCCGTACCATGGTTACCTATATGTAACACTTCAGTAGTCACATATTCATTTACTTTATACGGTAAAAATACTCCATTAGCAGCAGAATCATGGTGTATTCCAAATTCTTTTAATAATTCTTGTGCTTCAATAGCTCTTTTATCATTCCAAGGTGTTAGGTGATGTGCTGCATTAGAATATGGGGGTGGTTCAATCCCTGCATCTTTTCCCCATGCTTCAATCGCTTTTTCTGCGTTATGAATCCCTCCAAAACCAGGATGTAGTGGCAGCGGAACACCAACAGCTTGACCACCACCAATATGGTGATGGACTAATTTAGTTCCACGTAATCCAGTAAAATCATATTGTAGAAATTCCCATCTAAATCATTAAGGATTTAGATGGGAATTTCCCTATCACATAAGTAATATCATTTCTTATTAAATTTACTGTGTATCAGTTCAAAGAATTTATTTGCACCAAGTGAAATTGCGCCAATAATAAGAACACCAATAATAAAATAAATCTTTTTAAATAAGTTGTAAGGAGATAAAATAGCAACTACAAGAAGTATTATAATTGCAACGAATGTGACTAATTTTCCAACTTTAAATGCTTGCATATCAGCATTCCTCCTTCTGGATAAAAACAGCCAATATATTCATACATCACAGGTTCTTTAACCATAGGTTTTTGTTTCCTTCCATAAATCACAATACTTAAATTCAATAAACCTCTTTAAAAGGTTTCATGTGTTCTACCCCCATCTTCTATATGCTTCCTTAAATAATAGTACCTATGGAATTCCATAATGAAATGAAACAAAATAAACGAAAGCATGGAGTATACACACATTAATACAATTGCTACCATCTTTTGTGTTGCAAAACCAAGACTGATATTAGCAATGAGTTGACCCAATCCTACAAAAGCCACTACTCCGAAACTAGAGTTTTTTTTCGATGATTTTGATTTTTTGATTGATTCCCGAAGTTTTTTAATATGATTTTTATAATAATAATACAAAGCAAAAATATACAAACCAACCGAAAAAATAAAATAGATAGGAGTTTGTAATCCTAACATTCCATATGCAAACTTTTGAGTTATAACCAATAATCCGACTGAACATATGGCGCCATATACTCCTCGAAATAGAGTGTATTGTAACTGTCGTTTCCGAGGATTGATAGCAATCAATATCGCCCACAAATTTAAAAAAATAACTGGAGGAGTTACTATATATACATAGAGTAATCGAAAAGGATTCGCAAAAGCAGGCAAAAGAACAAACACATCCGCCCCCAAAAGGACAAGACCAATTACGTGGACTCTTATTTCATTTACAGGATAAAGAGCCATATAATGTGCAAAAGCTTTCTTATTAAAATCTAGACTTTTTTTCATGTTAATTAAACCACCCTGCTATTGTTGACCAAGCTTTTTTCGAACCTGTTTTCACCATATCCTTAATACTTTCATCTTCACCATCATCATCTAAATCAACATCCCATTTCACACCTTCTGTGAAATATTATTCCCTTCTCGAAAAGAAGATCAACCCATTAATAAGATCTAGGCTTATCAAAAATTTCAAAAAGCCAAAGATTTTGCTGGGATCGAATCTATTGGGACTCACACCATGTGCAAAACCTTCGGCTATTGGTTCTATAAACAAACAAAAGATTTCGCTATGTTGTAAGAAATACTCAATCATAGCACCTCATAAATTACACTTAAAATATATTGGTATCAATAAGGAAGAAAAAGATAATATCTGAGCTACATTTCAAATTTAAAAAATAAAAAGGGCATATCCCTTTCAGAATTGCCCTTTACCTTAAGAGTATATGTCAGCTTATTATTTATTTCTTTTCACAAAATGATGAATCCCTTCAAAGATTACTTCTTTTAGAGCTTCTGCATAATCCGAATAACCTTGTTTCTCTGAAATTATTTCCAATAATCCCTTACATTCCCACCAAGTATTATAGTAACTCCTGGCGTTAGTTCACCAGTTTCTTCATTCTCAAATGTTTCTTTTATCATAATTAATTTATTTTCTTCCATGACCTAATTCTCTCTAACTAAATAGCTTTTATTCTTATCTTCCCAGTATCTATATTCATAGGGTACTTGTTCATCAAATCGCTGTAAATAACCTCTCCAGTTATTCGGAATATATTCTTCAAAAGATATTGATTCCGGATAATTAGAATAAAAAATTAAACGCTCAAAGTCTATTAGGAAACATGGATTATAATCATAATAGGCTTCTTCTCTATTAGTTCTTAGTTCCCTTAAAAATTCTAACCTAATATCTTCTGTAAATCTTTTATATTTTTCTATTCTTTCTAAAAAGTTAGCTATTGTAGTCTCATTTAAAATACTAATGCCTTTTCTTTCCTCTGGATATTCACTAGGAGAATATCCAGCTTGATTATAATCTAAATACCATAAATCCGATTCAGTTATATACCAATTGAGCTTATTTTTATATTTTACACCCACTATAATATTTTCGGCGTATAAAGGCTTAATCATTTAACTCGTTCTCCTCTCTTACTTAATAAGTTTAGCGTTTCATCCATATTCTACCAACCACCAACTAGTGGGGTCAGGTAATTCGTATGCAATACCTTCAAATCCATATTTATCAAAAGTACCCTTGTCAACAATCTTAGGAGCTGTTCTACCTTCGTTAAGTGGATTAGTTTTATAATCCTTCTGAATAAAAACAGCCTATGTAGTTATACAGGTTCTTCAACCATAAGTAGTTGTTTTCTTCCCTAAATTACAACCTTTTTTGTCCCTCCTTTTAAGAGAACAATAGAACCATTTGGTAAAAACTTTTCTTTAGAAAATTGCATAATTCCCCATCCTTGCTTTATCTAAATGTAATTCTATATTCATGATGTTGCTTCTCCCTTTTCTTTTCCGCATTCTTTACTGACTATAGGAGAACCACGATTATATACTTAAAATTCAATACAGACTCTTTAAATGGTTTCATGTGTTCTACCCCCATCTTCTATATGCTTCCTTAAATAATAATACCTATGGAGTTCTATAATGAAATGAAACAACATAAACGAAAGCATGGAATATACACACATTAATACAATTGCTACCATCTTTTGTGTTGCAAAACCAAGACTGATATTAGCAATGAGTTGGCCCAATCCTACAAAAGCCACTACTCCAAAACCAGAGTTTTTTTTCGATGATTTTGATTTTTTGATTGGTTCCTGAAGTTTTTTAATATGATTTTTATAATAATAATTCAAAGCAAAAATATACAAACCAACCGAAAAAATAAAATAGATAGGAGTTTGTAATCCTACCATTCCATATGCAAACTTTTGGGTTATAACTAACAATCCTGCTGAACATACGATGCCAAATACCCCACGAAATAGAGTGTATTGTAATTGCTGTTTCCTAGGATTTATAACAATCTATATCGCCCGCAAATTACACTTAAATACATTGGTATTAATAAAAAAGAAAAGGATAATATCCTTGATACATTTCTCCTTTAATTTCTTTTTAAAAATATATATCAACCTATTAAAAAGCAAATAAAAGAAGACTAAAAAGCAAATATTAGTCTTCTTTTTTAATTAAAATATTAAAAGCAAAAAAACTTTAATACAAATTCAAACCCATAAATAAAATTTAATTATTTTTCTTACATTATTCTTTTAACACACTTAAAAACTCACTAAAATTATCTGCAACTTCACTAGTTACCGGATTCAACTCTTCTGATTCTTCATGATACCATACCACAACAGATGGTATTTCCTTTTCTCTAAAATCTAAACAAAGAAAATCACCTGCGAATAAAACAGCAAACGGAATAACATTTATCCCTGTTAAATCTTCATCATCCGTTAAACGAGTATCGATATCAGATAATACAACCTCTATATCATACCAACCATTTTCATCATCATCTTCTGGGTCCTCCAACAAACATAAGAAACGTTCAATTAAAAGTTCGTTTTTTCCATGTGAAAAAACATTAGTAATTGGAATAGAGCCATTATATTTTTTCAAAAAACCTATAAAATCAGTTGGTAATTTTATCTCACAATATTCCTCAAATGATTCAATTAATTCATCATTTGGTGATTGAAGTTCACTACCATTTTTAATCTTCATTTTAATTCCTCCATTTCTTTACCTACCTTTAGATCTATAAGACCAATGTCCTTCACTCCGCCCACCTTTATGAAATATGCTATTATGTATTCCAAATGGTACTAATTCCATTTTACCTGGCATCTAACCATTTAAATTGTTGTTTGTCACTTGCGAACCACATTTCCTCTGGTAACTCATCCGATTTAATAATTAAACCAGCTTTCTTAAAATCAGGATATTGTGTACCTAATTTCATAGGAACATCAGGTATTAAACCTTTCTCAATAGCAACCTGCTTAATAATAGCTTTTTGGGGAGCTGTTAATTTTTCTCCACCACTAATCTACCTCCATTTCCACGGACTATTAGAATTTACTACTGCAGCATTATATTCTAATTCAAAATTGAGATATTTCCCTTCTACAGCATCGTCTAAAATCTTTATATATTCATCCACTTCATATAAATTTTCTATAAAATCAGATACAATAGCAATCTCTTCCTGTAAACGAATTCTTAATCCACTAAATGGATCACACCAAAATTCATGTGAACTATCTCTCCACCCATCATCATATCTAAATACCTTTAGATTCTTTTGCAATGACTATTGCTGATAATTATTTAGGAAAAAAGACTTTAAAACCTGAGATAATGGAGAAATATGAAATAATAGATAGAGCTGACCTCTATAGGAAGTCAGCTCTATCTATTATTTCAATTCTTTATTTTTTCCTTTTTTAAATTCTTTTTGTTTATCTTGCCAAATATGAATTAAATCTACTAATTCAATCGTTTCTATCTCACAAAAATCTCCCTTACCATCTTCAGCCAAATTGTCTAGGACAGTGGTTGTATCTTTCCGAATTTCTAAACCACAAATGTTTCCATTTACTACTACGTAATTTTCTTTCCCATTTAAAACACTATGTATTTCTTCTAAAATCCAATCTCCAAACGCAGAAACTTCAACGCCTAAAAAAGTCTCCATAAGTTTAATTTCTTGAGGAAGCCTCATAACTAGTTTTCCATTGGTAAGTACTTCAAAGCTATATGGATATTTCATTACTATTGTACTCCTTTATACTAAAGATAAAATTTATTCCGATGGGAAAGCAGAGATAATTTTCCCATTCCCATCTATATACATGCTAATCCTTATACCCTCTGAACCTATTCCAGAATATGTGTTACCAAATTCATACGTTCTATTAAATCTCTAAGTTCATAAGAAGCAAATAAATTATTAAAGGATTGTAACCCCTACTATAAGAAATACTATTATTACCAAAGGAAGAATGATAATCATAAAGGATATTATTATTGTTAATAATGCTTTCCATGCTGAAAATTGGTGTGCTTCTCCTAAACATTTTAAGGAAATAATGATTGTCCAAATTGCAATAACTATATCAATTATGGCAAAAATAATAAACAAAATCGTTAAAGTTATGCTACTATCCATTTTCGGTGTCTCACTCGTAAAGTTTTCTATCCCAAACAAGAAAAATGAAGGCACCCAAACTAATATAAGAGAGTAAACGTAAGGGATATAAGAATAGGCAACTGCGTAACGTGTTTTTTCAAAGGTACCTTGTCCACCAAGTTTTTTTGCCACCCAATTAAATAACGCTGGTAGCAAAAAATAATAAATTAAGAAAGCAACGAAGGTACCGAATATAACCATTGAGATTATTGAAACTGGACTACTTATTGAATCCCCCATATTTTTAGAAGATGCTCGATCTAAAGTCTGTACGAATGAGCCTAGTAAAATGAGTAAAAACACATTCTTTGGTTTGGATATAAAAATTTCTTTCATTGTATCACGTGGTTTTGTCCAAATGGAGAACCAAGGATTAAGCGCACGTTTAAATTGATTTTCTGGAGTTTCCATATAAAAAACATTCCCCTTTCTTAAAACATATTAAATGTAAATTCCTAATTATCCCAGTTATGTACATAGAAATATTAAAGCATAAATAGTCGATTATTTAAATATAAATATTCAATTATTTTAGGACTTTCTTTTACATGTTTGCTTCTGAATCCCATACCTCGATAAATTCAAAACCTTTTAAATCACTTTCTAACACTGTATTTCTAAATTCATCTGATACAAAAACGGAAGGAATATGTAATATTTCATTTAAGTAAACTTTAAATATTGTTTGGTTCTTAACCATATTAGGTAAGAATGCGTATTTTTTGAAATCTATTACTAAGCCAGAACGTAGTTTCTTTAGTATAGCTTTCTCATAGTTAATAGCATCTAGTGCATTTAAAACGTTAATTATATAATACACTTCTCCCGTCACATCATGAATTAGGGGAAGAAATTCTACATTATCACCAAGTATAGACTCTAAAAATTTTTTAGCTTTCCCACTAACCATTGGCGTACCAACTTCTCCCCAAAAATGAGGCAAATCACTTTGATTTCCTTCTTCTACACATTTAATACGTATTTCTCCCCATGAATCAGATGCTTTTACTGCCGAGTCAATTTTCCCTTCAAAATACTTTTTAGAATCTTCTTCTAAGTTCAATAGTTGAAAGGATTCATAGTCATCAAATGAACTCTTTAATTCCCAAATCTTCATTTTTACTCTCCTTTGTTATTTTTCTATCCTTCCTTTATCTAAATGTAATTCTATATTCATGATGTTGCTTCTCTCTTTTCCATAGTCTTTACTGACTATAGGAGAACCGCGATTATATACTTAATATTCAATACAGACTCTTTAAAAGGTTTCCTGTGTTCTACCTCAACCTTCAAATAAAGAATATATGTATGATTAAAACTAATTATATTTTTTTACCTTTAAAGGAATAGATATAAAATACAAATCTATAGCATAAATAGTAATCAAAATACCTTTACCTTCATCAGCAAACTTTGATTGATGAAACTTTTCTGAAACTTTTCTTTTTCCCCATTTTTTAGGAAACCATTGAAATCCTGAAAACATATAATTAATCTACCTTTTCATTAAAATTTCGCGAGTTTATTTCTTAACTCTAGCTCTTCAACTGTTTCAAAACCTTTAAAAAATAAACTATCGATTTAATTATGATTAAAAAATACATTGTATTCTTTAGATGCCTTTTTCAATCCAAAAACTATTTTTCTTTTTTCCATGATATTCGAAATTCCCCACCATGTTCTTCCGTTTTAATTTTAACCTTATATGTATCATCCTTAGGCACTTTAATATTTTTTTCGCCTTCGCCACTATTAAACTCTAGTATTGTATTATCATTTGAATCCACAACATAAGCAATTATAGTTCCTTGTTTAGTTTTATCATCAAAAGAAAAAATCCAATTCTCACCTTTTTTAACTTTCCTATCTTGAGTTGCAGATCCAGTAAATTTTCTATAATCTCCAGATATACTACCTGATACACTATCTGAAGAACCATGAACTTTACCACCCACAATAGTTCCCTCTCTTGTAAAACAACCACTAAGAATTACTAAACACAAAACAAATAAAATTGTATTTTCAAAAATTTTCACTATCATTACCCCTTCTACTCCCAATAAAATTTTCACCATTAAACTTATAAAAATAACTATAATAAAAAATTATATCCATTAAGATATATATTTTTATTATAGTTATAAGTTCCGAATTATTATTTCGAATATTCACGCAACTTAATTTCATCCTCATTTATGTAACCAGTAAAAATAACTTCTGATATGTATTCATGGTTAAAAAACATATTATATTCAGTTGAAACATTTCCAATAGGATAATAACAAGCCACATAATCCCAAGTTTCCTTAGTTTTTGAATCTTCCTGTTTTCTACCATATATCATCAAAGGTTGCTCCCATGTTTTAAATTTCACAACCGAACCTATTGGAAGTAGTTCTAACTCTAAATTTTGTACCATCTTAGTTTCCCCTTCTTAAAATAGCCTTTTTTATAAGGAAATAAGTGATAGAAAACAACAAACAAGTACCAATTGTACCAAAAACTGCAACCGAAATGTTACCTGCTAATGTTTCATTTGGATCCAATGCATTAGGTAAAATTGTACCAAAAATTGCAATACAAGCTAATATAATCATAAAATATTTAAATTGTTTCACTTTTTTATTCATACTACTTATCTCCTTTATTCCTTAACATTAACTTCTAAACCAAATCCCCATAAACCTCCATCAGGACCAAATGGTGCATGGAATTTGAATCCACTTTTTCCAGCTTCAAAAGATCCCCCGAGTATTCCAAGCGATGCTGATCCCCCAGTTTGTAACTTTTTATCCATAAATGGAATAGGAATTTTTATAGCACTCTCATATTTTACCAGAGTAACTTCAGCTCCAAAAACAATATCCTCTTGTTCTATTCCAGCTTGAGCTACTGTAAAACTAACCATTTGGTAATAGTTTCATTGATACTTTTACCCCCTAAATATTAAATGAATTTTTCGAATTATAAATCTACTGTTTTTTCTTATTGTCTATACGTTTATAGATATACTCTACTGTAAAGTATGCAATAACATTGCAAATTAGCAGCAAACCTATAAGTAAAAGTTTATCTTCTAACCGTATAGTAGAAGAAGCCCAATTAACAACATAAACATAATACATACAGTAAAATTCAGAATTCTATTTATTGTACGCATACCTTAATTACTCCAGTCTTATATTAATCCCGTTTTTTTGTAAATTTATCATAAAATTTCTCTTGCGCCCACCGTCCGAATTTTAAAAAACATATTAAACCTGCTCCCAAAATGATGAGAACGATAGTTCCTAATAATTTTTCCCACCAATTGTTGAATGGAGTAATCATTAACCCTATAATAGATACGGATATTACGACATAAACTAAAATATATATTGGTTTATACGATGGTGTTTTCATATCATTTTTTCTCCTCATGTTTTTCAAATTTAAAACTACTTCCCACAGTAACCCCCTCTAAAACAGGAACTGTTATACCAGTTTCTTTTCCAACGCTACCTTTCAAACCTATTGCGCCCAATCCCAAATCACCTTTAATTTTCAGGCCTGTATCTCCAATAATTGGCAACAAATCTGGAAAATGTAGCATACTTACTTCTACTTCATACTTAAGTGTAGAAGCTTCCGATGCTGCTTTTAAGGAGTAATCGTCAATACCTGCTATAACTTCTAATGAGCAAAATATATATTGGTTAATTTCACCAAACACATTGTAATATATTATTCCGAACTTTTAAACACTTTATCTTTCTATTGAATATTCTACTTTTACTTGCTTTACAAGATTTTATGCAAAAAAGACCACCAAAAGGCAGTCTCAAAACTCAATCCTATTCACCATCCCTCACTCCACCGCTTTCTCATACAAATACTTCGCAGCGATAATATCTACTACTGCCAAACCAACTGATTTGAAAATAGTAATCTCTTCATCATTTTCGCGTCAGTTTTTCCACCGCTTAAGATTTGTTCAAGTTCGGCGTGGAGATTACTAGTTTTATCGGAATTTGAAGATCATCTGTTTCTAGATCATATTCAATTAAGCAATCCTACAAATGTCTCTTCTTCCTCATCTATAAAACCTACAAATATAATTTCTTCGATATCCTCATGATTAAATACAAATGTATACTCAGGATTAATGTATCCTTCTGGATAAAAACAGCCAATATAATCATACATCACAGGTTCTTTAACCATAAGTTTTTGTTTTCTTCCATAAATCACAATTTTCTTCGTCCCACCTTTTAATAGAACAATAGAACCATTTGGTAAAAACTTTTCTTTAGAAAATGGCATAACTCCCCATCCTTCCTTTATCTAAATATAATTCTATATTCATGATGTTGCTTCTCCCTTTTCTTTTCCGTAGTCTTTACTGACTATAAGAGAACTGCGATTATATACTTAATATTCAATACAGACTCTTTAAAAGGTTTCATGTGTTCTACCCCCATCTTCTATATGCTTCCTTAAATAATAGTACCTATGGAGTTCCATAATGAAATGAAACAAAATAAACGAAAGCATGGAGTATACACACATTAATACAATTGCTACCATCTTTTGTGTTGCAAAACCAAGACTGATATTAGCAACGAGTTGACCCAATCCTATAAACGCCACTACTCCGAAACCAGAGTTTTTTTTCGATGATTTTGATTTTTTGATTGGTTCCTGAAGTTTTTTAATATGATTTTTATAATAATAATTCAAAGCAAAAATATACAAACCAACCGAAAAAATAAAATAGATGGGAGTTTGTAATCCTAACATTCCATATGCAAACTTTTGGGTTATAACTAATAATCCTACTGAACATACGATGCCAAATACCCCACGAAATAGAGTGTATTGTAATTGCCGCTTCCTAGGATTTATAACAATCCATATTGCCCATACATTTAAAAAAGCAACTGGTGGAACTATTATGTACATATATATCGGTTGAACAGGATTCGCAAAAGCAGGTAAAAGCACAAATATATCTGCTATCCCAATCACAAGAGTAATTATAGTCGATCTTATATCATTTACAGCATAAAGAGCCATATAATATTCAAAAACTTTTTTATTAAAATCTGTATTTTTTTTCATGTTAATTAAACCACCCTGCTACTGTTGACCAAGTTTTTTTCGCGCTCGTTTTCACCATATCCTTAATACTATCATCTTCACCATCACCATCTAAATCAGCATCCCATTTTACACCTTCTTTGAAATATTATTCCCTTCTCGAAAAGAAGATCAATCCATTAATAAGATCTAGGCTTATCGAAAATTGCAAAAAGCCGGAGATTTTGCCAGTGTAGAATCTATTGGGACCCACACCATGCGCAAAACCTTCGGCTATTGGTTCTATAAACAAACAAAAGATGTTGCTATGTTGCAAGAAATACTTAATCACAGTACACCGCAAATCACATTGACTTATATCGGAATCAATAAAGAAGAGAAAGATAATGTACTAAATACATTTTGTATTTAATTCAATTGTAATAAAAAACTATATTTCCAACAATTTCTCACGTAATATCAATTCATTTTCAGTCATGTAACCTCTGTGTAATTCTTCTACAATCTTATCGCAATTAAAGCATAATACTTTTTCATCACCTAAATAACCAACTGGATAAGGAACACCTACATAGTCAAAATCACGTTTATCTGCTGAAATAACCATTCTTCCGATAATCATAATGATTGGTTCTACACCTTCTAGTTTAACAACTGAGCCAATAGGTAATAGTTTCATTTATTTGCTCTCCTTTTTCTTTTTATATCTGAATATAAATTCTAAAATAATTATAAAAGCAAATCCAATAGATAATTGAATGACTGTAAAAAGGATTTTTTCTTTTGAAGAAGCTTCAGGTAAATTCCATACTACTACAAGGGGAATAAGTACCCCAACAATGGTAAGAATCCTTAACAATTTATTCATATTTTGAATTCCCCTATCACATAGGTAATATCATTTCTTGTTAAATTTACTATGTACCAGTTCAAAAAATTTATTTGCACCAAGTGAAATTGCACCAATAATAAGAACCCCAATAATAAAATAAATCTTTTTAAATAAACTGTAAGGAGATAAAATAGCAACTACAAGAAGTATTATAATTGCAACGAATGTGACTAATTTTCCAACTTTAAATGCTTGCATATCAGCTTTCCTCTTTCTTTGGTTTTTCAAATTTGATAAATCCTCCAAGGCCAAACTCTTCCCCGAAGTATCCCCCGGTTTCAGCTCCAAGCTTTACTTTATAACCGAATGTACCTAATCCTAATTCCCCTTTTGCTATTACATCATGGTCTCCTATAAATGGAACGAAATCTGGGATATGAAAAAGATTTAACTCTGCTTCATATTTGTTAGCAGTAAGTTCCGATGCAATTTTTAATGTATATTGATCCACACCTGTTGTAAAGTTTGCTTCGCCAAACTTTTGAGTAATGGTTAACTCTTGCGGAGTAAACCTAATAGGTCCAATGGGCCCAATAAAAGTAGTAATTGGAACCTTTATTTTTGTTATTTTAAAGGAGTTTTCTAAAGCAGATCCCTCTATTTTTGCTCCAATAATATTTCCAGCCATTAAATCATCTTTAGCAGCATCAAAAGAAAAAGGCACATTTACATCTATTTTTCCAGATAAAGCTTTCATGTTCCACTCGCTGTTATTACCAAGAGGCTCCTTACCATCAATCACAGAACCTTCTAAAACTCCTCCAACACGATCTCCATCTTTCCATTCTGCTTTACCTGTAAAATATTTAATGTTATCCTTATCATCTTTTTTAGTTCCTGCCTGTGCTATTTTATCAGCTTCATGAGTTCTCTTTTCTGTAATTTTTTGAATAGATGTTGTCCATCCCATGTTCAACCCTTGCGTACTAAATGTACCACTTGCAGGACTAAAGCCTTTTCCACTTTGAACTTCCGCAAGACCTGCAGCAATACTAGCTGCTAATTGAAGTGCTGTACTATAATTATTACTAGAGGTCTGATTGAATTGATACAAATGATCCAGCTTTTCTTGCAGTTTTTTCCTCATCACAGTAAAAAGATTCGCCATAGCGTCCATACCTGGGATTGGCATAGCTTGACTGATGGCTTCCATACTTGCTTTCATTCGGTCAATTTCTCGAATTTGTTCTAATATTTCTTGTTCAATTACATCTGTGGAAGCGACTTGTGATTGAAATTGACTTGGAAAAGCATCGTTCTGGCGAATTAACTCTTCACACAGATAAATGATTCCTTGCGCTAAAGGACGAAAGGTTTGTACAAAAAATGATTTTGCACTGCTATAAGTTTGTCCTTGTAGAACAGTATCAATTGCAAAGGCATCAATTGACTGAATGACTTGTTCCATACCTTGAATGGTAGCGTTACATACAGCATTCATACTTTGAGTTTGACTTCGTACCTCTCCCAAATACATATTTAAACTCATGCATTGACCTCCCTTGCTAATTGTTGTTGTTGATAGGAAAGGGCGTTTTCTAAATCATTAAGGTCTCGTCTTTCTTTAAGCAACGTTTCTTTTTTGTTTTCCAATTCAAATGTGACTTTTCGTTCAATATGTTGTGCATCTTGATACGTATTCATAAAAAATTGGGACATTTCTCTATCACCATGCCAAGTTCCTAAAATTCGATCAAACAAACGACGATTTCGACTTCTACATTCATAAAAATCTGCTTCCGCTTGTTCTTGAGCTTGAATCGCAGATTGATTTCGGTCCTGTTCTTCAAATACATTTCGTAACTTTAGATTTAACTCTTTAATTTTATTTTCAATATCTCGACCCATCTTTTTCCTCCTACTATTTTACTTTACGTAGGGTGTCACATTAGCGAAAAGTGTTGTGAAGTTCGTTATCCATTCTCTCAAATTCTTTAGCTACCGAATGAATATTATCAACCGCTTGTTGAAAGGCAGCGGAAAATTGTTTCGTCAAGTCTAAAACTTGCTGATTCGCTTCTTGTGCTTTGAAGTTAACAGATAATGTTGTACGCGTCGCTTTTGTTATGGAACGACTTGTTGCACTTTGAATCCTATCAGAGGCTGATCCCATTTTCGTAGCAATTTGCGTTGCTGTTTGTAAATTACTTTGAAATTGTCCCATTCTTTCAAACCCTTTCTATAAGTTTTCCAAATGCATCAAAGAAATCTCATTAAATATATATCCCTATCAATATCACTCGCTCTAGGCATGCAATCAAATGAGCCATACAATATAAGCTGTATGGCTCATTTAAAATGCTTGTTATATAGAGTATGACAATTTTTATTTCAAACCGAAATTACGTGATAATTCTTCATCATGAGAAGCAACAGCCTCTGCAGTTTTATTAAGCTGCATATTAATTTCTTGTAATAGCTGTGCGAAGTTTTGTACTTTTGGCTTTAATTGATTGAACTGTTGGTCAAAACCTTCGAAAGCACGACCTTCCCATTCTCCTCTTAATTCATTTTGTAAATTTTGTAGTTGACTTAAAATGTCCTCAATTTGATTTGCACCTTGTCCATATTGAGCTGCTTTCGATTTAAGCTCCTCTGGTGACATACGAATTTGTCCAGCCATTTTCATTTCCCCTTTAATACATAATGAGCAAAATATAAATTGGTTAATTTTACTAAATATATTATAATGTATTATTTTGAACTTTAAAACATTTTATCTTTCTATTGAATATTAGAATATTAATATTCAACTTTTTCTTACTTTACAAGATTTTATGCAAAAAAGACCACCAAAAGGCAGTCCCTCAAAACTCAATCCCATCCCGCGCTCCACTACTTTCTCATACAAATAATTCGCAACGATAATATCTACTACAGCCAAACTAACTGATTTGAAAATAGTAATCTCTTCATCATTTTCGCGTCCGTTTTTTCCCTGCTTAGGATTTGTCCAATTTCGGCGTGGAGATTGCTAGTTTTATCAAAATTTGAAGATTACCTGTTTCTAGATCCTATTCAATTAAGCAATCCTACAAATGCCTCTTCTTCCTCATCTATAAAACCTACAAATATAATTCCTTCAATATCCTCATGATTAAATACAAATGTATAATCAGGATTCATGTATCCTTCTGGATAAAAACAGCCAATATAGTCATACATCACAAGTTCTTTAATCCCAAGTTTTTGTTTTCTTCCATAGTTATTTATGTGAATTCAGCTCGTTTTTTTGTTTTGGGTGAAAAAAATTTTTTAACTTGATAGCAATGTGGTGCTGCCCCTATTAGGCAAATTCGACAAAGAAAAAACACCCAAAGGTGCCTTCCTCCGACTTGAACCATCTTAATTTTATTGTGTTGTTATTATATAAGAAAAGAAGACATCGCTTAAGATGTCTTCTTTTACTTGTACACTTGGTGTTAAGAAGGTATTTATTGCTTAAAAACCATAAAAAAATATAACAATCATCGAGTAAACCTATTATAGCATCAATAAATAGAGTTTTTATATGCATTTTTACATATATATAGATTTATTTATGTTTTATCTATATAGTTAAATTGTCTGTTTCTTGTTTTAATTCGTTTGTTTATTTTGAGTGCTCCAGCAATGGAGCCTTTTTTTATGCAATAAAACATTTTCTTAGCATTACTTAGTTGATCTATATTAACTTTACCCTCTTAAATTATATCTATATTTTACCAAATGATTATATAGATAACCAGTTTTTTCTAATAATCTATTGGATTGATAATTTTATTGTTAGTTGTTAATACTTATTAGAAAATTCATCATGCAATGAAAATTTAGAAATCAAGAATTATAAAAAACTTATAGTATCTTTTGGAAAAGTATATTTAAAATTTGTATATTAATATGTTATAATTTAATTTCTAAAACTACCAAAAAAGGACTGCCAGTAATGGTGGTCCTTTTTTATATCGGTGAGATTGTACTAGTATGATAGAATAGGATTAACTGTATATTGTGAGGGTGATTGGTTATCCCTTCTTTCCATTTGGAAGGAAAGGGGGTGATATACCTATGGAGTTTTTGTTTGAGCTTTTAAAAGAATTTGTGAAAGCCATTGTACGTGAAGTTTCTGCGTATGTTTTTAGGAAACAAATTTTAGAAAAAGATAACAAAAAACCCACTCCTCGTCGCCGTCCAAAGCAAAAGGGTGGGTTTCGTAAAAAATAAATGATATAACCACCACCCTGACGGTAGCAGTTATTAGAAGAGATGTTAGCGCATCTCTTCTTTTATTATATACACAAGCTATTACTGTAATACTACTACAGTAATTATATCAAACGTACATAAAAAATCAATGAGCACGTAATAGATATAATGTACAGAAGAAAAGAAACCCAAGTGAGTCTTTTTTCAATTTATTACATCCCTAATTGATTGTAAATTGATTTGAATACGTGAATTCACCACGATATTTAATTGCAGCTACATAAGTACCACTTGTATAGCTATCTGTGATAGGGGTTTGCCAAATTTCTGTTCCAGGAATAAATACTGGTTCTATTGTTTGGAATCGTTCTAGGGTACCATTTGTGTGGATTTTAAAAATTTTCATTTGCGCACCAAAATGTTCTCTACCAAAGTGCTGTGCTAAGTAAAATGTATCACCAGTTATTAAATTCCCAATCTTCCAATCTGGTTGATATGTACTTTCCTCTGAATTTTGTAAATCCACAATGGTTTTAAATCCCCAATCATCATTAAGTGGATCTGAGTAAGCTGCAGCTGCTTGTGAGGTAGGCTTACTCATTTCTATTGCAGTAAAACCGCTAAAAGTTAACACCCCAATTAATGCTAATTTTCCTAACTTCATTATTGTTTCCCCCCTATTAATTTTTGTAATTTTTAAAACCAGAAATCATACACACATAATAATATAATTCACTGTATAATATTTCAAATATTTTCTAAAAAAAGTTATAAATACAAAAGAAAGACACCAAAAGGGGCCTTTCTCCGACTTGAACCACTTTAATTTTAATAATATGTATTGGACTCCCATCCGAATATTGTTTTAACGTATTTATCCATATTTTGTTTGCGAAAAAATGAAAAGCATAATATCTTATTACTGCTTGTTCATAGCTTTTATCTGTTATAAACATATTCAGTAGTCATGAAGTCATTAAGGAAGTCGTTGATCACTTTCTTCATAACGTTTAGTTCTTCCTGAGATTTGAGTTCAATACCATTTATATAATCAAATACCTTAGATGGTTCATCTGCTACGTAATTCTGTGTCATGTAATCATCTTGGAAGTCTTTCTTTGCTTTTTCTTTAACGGCATTCATAGCATTTATAAAAAAATTGTACCGTGTAGAATTATTTCACTGTACCAAATATTTGAATTTACTAAACAGTTAGAATGAATACGATTATTTATATAATTGAAAATAAAATTGTTAAACAAATGTTGAGAAATAACAAATTTCAATTTCCATTATATTCTATACTTGCTATTATTTAATGTAAGACTATTCAGAAAAGGAAGGGATTATATGCGTGTTCCAGTGAAGGGGAATGAACAGATTTCAAAATTATTTAATGACTGGTATCAAGCTATACTACAACATCAAAATGTACAAGCAACAAACTTAAAACAAGAAGTTGAAGATAAGCTTTCCAGTATAAAAGAAGATAAAAATTTATTATTATACTATTCATTATTAGACTTTAGATATAAAGTACTAACCGATGGACTTAACATTACAAAAGATAGCTTTAATGAAATTAACTCCTTTGATATACCTGATAGTAGTTTTTTATCCTATTATTATCACTTCTTCAAAGCTATTCACAGCACAATTCTTGCAGACTATAATGAAGCAAAAGAATATTTTGAGAAGGCGAAAAAACTTTTAATGTACGCAATGAATGAAGTAGAAGAAGCTGAATTTAATTACCGTTTAGCTTCATTTTATTATCAAATCTATAAACCGCTTTTAGCTATTGATTACATACGAATAGCTAAAGATATTTTCTCTAAACACACAGGCTATAAAATTAATGTAGCATTATGTGACAATGTTTTTGGATTAGCTTGTATAGATTTAAGGCAATTTGAACAAGCCGAAGAAAGTTTTAACACTGCCATAGATATTCTAAAAAGTAAAAATGAAAGAACATTGTTACTACGTGTTAGAAATAACATCGGACTATTATATGCAAATCAAAATCTATCCTCTTTAGCAATTCGTCACTTATCAGAGGTTACAGAAAATATACCAAATCACTTTAAAGCCCTATATTTACAAGCAGATGAAAATTTAAAATTAGGCGAAACGGCAGTAGCATCTCAACTCATCGAAAAGGGCTTAAACATTTGCAATGAATTAGCAAATAAAGAATATCAATATCGCTTTAAAATCTTAGAAAAATTGAACAACACGTCTAACACTACAGAATTAGAAGCTGTTGTATTAGCAGGAGTTTCATACTTTAAAAAAGAAGAGTTATGGGATTGCATTGAAGAATATGCAGAACGATTAGCGAATAAATTTTATGCAGAGGAACATCATGTGAAGGCTAGTAAATATTTTTATATGAGTAATGAAGCAAAGAAAAAACTATTAGCTAAAGGGGCGTTAAAGTAATGAAAAAGTTTGGATTAACAATAGCAGGTTTAACGTTAGCTGGAATTATGACTTTTGGTATAAGTAACAACTTAGAATTTTCGGCATTAAACAAAGGTGACACACCTGCACCACAAAGACCTGATTTAGCATTTAGTGATGGGCATATCGGTACTTCTCCAGAATATACACATGGAGAAGGGTGGTCTTCATCTTACACACACGGGGAGCCTTTGGGTATAGCTGATGGTGATACTGGTGCACCTACTTACGATCATGGAAGACCGCCTACACCACAAGCTTAATTGTTCCGCAAAGAAAGTCATACTACTTGTATGGCTTTTTCTTTATTTTAGTTACTTAAGCTCTACATTTTTATCTGATTTGCTTTTGCTAGTGTAGAAGAGGGAAAAGGTATAGAAGCATAAAGTGAAACTTTGCCCTCACCAATTGGGCTTTTACGGGCAGCCCGCCCCCACCTAATTTCTTTGCTTTCGCTGAATTTTGAGGTAGGGATCTTACTGCCCGTTAATGCGGGATAAAAGAAAACCGCCTGAAATGATATGTACTTGAATAGTAGTACATAAAAAATACAAATAACAATAAATTAAATATCGTTAAAACAAAAAGGAGATGTCCCAGGCATGGTACTAGGACATCTCCTTTACTTATCTAAATTCTACAAAGCACTATCAATTAAACAATTATTAAATATATCTTCTATCTAAAACATCGTATTATCATTAGCTGCTTCACTTGGAATCTCTTGAATTACATCCCAGTGTTCGACAATCTTTCCATCCTTGATACGAAATATATCCACTATAGTAACTCCCTTATCTTGAGAATTAGTACGAGAATGTACATGAAGAGCAACTGTATCCCCTTCAGCTACTACACGTTTAATCTCTGCAGAGGAATTAGGATTTTTAACAAAATCCTCCTTAAAGAAATCCATGAAGGCTTTTCGTCCATCAGCAACAAAAGGATTATGTTGCTTATAATCTTCGCTAACATATTTAGGGATAATATCGATATTATGTTTGTTAAAAACTTCATTATAGAAATCAACTACCATCTTTTTATTCTTTTCATTTTCTTTTACTTCTTTTGATGCAGAAGCGACATTTTCGCTCTTAATTGAGTTCCCTTTGTTATTACCGGTGGAAGCTTGATATACCAAAGTCGAAACTACTCCTAAAATAAATACAGAAATAATTGTTATGATTAAACTTTTCTCTAATTTCATATATACCTACCTCTTCTACTTAAATAAGTTTTCTTCTATAAAAAGTTTGAAGAAGGAGAAACCTTCCCCAAAATGTAATGTCAGGGGTAATGTTAGGAATTTCATTTATCCTAACCTCCCCCTATACAAGGCATATTAGAAACGATTCATTCTAACTTAATACCTCATTAACAGTTGCACTGTCCACAATTTGAATAAACTTCTTAACCTTATCGTTCTCATCAAACTTATAAAGGTGACAAAAATCTGCTATGAACGATTTCCCTGTAGCTTTATATGTCCCACTATATTTTCCATACACGATAACAGTATTGTTATTAAAAGCATAAATTTCATCTTTAGCGCTATAGTCATCCCATTCTGTGCCAAGACGTTCATGTACGTTTTTCACTACTTCATCTGGACCTATATAAGTACCTGCATATGGAAACCCAGCAGCTTCTGTCCAAGATACATTTTCACTTAAATATGTTTTGAACGCATCCAATTTCCCTTCGCCAGTTAACACATACGTTTCATGTAATAGTTTTTGATATTTATTCATATCATTAACCCCAAGGCATTTCTTTTGTTACAACTTTTGCACTTAATTCTAATACACCTTTATTTGCATAGTCTGGATATGCTGCTTCAAGTTTTGCCACAAAATCTTTTGAAGTTCCACTTTCCTCAGAAGCTTGAACCGCCGTTCTTAGATAATCCATTGTCGCAGTAAGTGCTTGATTATTTAGAGATTTTTCGATTGATCCATGGCTTGGTACAATTATGTCAGCATGTAATGCTTGTAATACTTTCAAGTTCTCAATCCATGCCTCCATAGCCGCTTTTGAGCTAGTATCCGCTAAGAATACATGTATTTCGTTAAATACATCGATACCACCAATTAATACTTTTAGTTCTTTATTAAATAGGCTAGTTCTGTAATGATCTAAGCCTACTAGTTCAAATGTTAACCCCTGAAAATCAATCACTTTTTCTTTAAATACTTGAGGTAATACCACGTTACTTGGTGCATTTTCTCCAAGGGCGTCTTTCCAAACTTTTAATTTCCCTAAGACAGAATGAACGATATGTTCAACAGTAGACTCTGTTGCATACGCTATAGCTTCTGGGTAAACGGCTTTAATGCTCTCTAATCCAAAGTAGTAGTCTGGATCCCCATGAATAATAAAGATTTTATCTAAAGATAAGTTATTTTTTTTCAGATACTCAACAATTTCTTTCGAATCAGACTGAGTAAATTTTGAGTTTATTAAAAATGCATGTCCTGCTTTCTCAACTAATGTTGCTGTGACCATAAAGCTTTTTTCGTCCGAACTAAACACCGTTAATTTCACATCTTTTTGATTTGTATCGATTGTTGTAAACATAGTATGTTATTCTCCTTTTGTTAAAGTTATTAACTAATTATCATATTTTTATCTTGTTCCGATAAAGTGAAACTTTAATCAGTGGGGGTTTTGTTCATCCCCCACTGATTATTAGCCCACACCAATCGGACTTTTACGGACAGTTGATCCCCCACCTAACTTCTTTGCTTCCACTGAATTTTGAGGTGGGGGTCTTACTGCCCGTTAAAGCGGGATAAAATCTCCCACTCCCATTTATCTGAAAGTGTAATAGTACTGGCGAATATTCCGGAGATAAATGTCAGGTGGCTTAAGATAACATGTTTGCTACTATATCCTAAATTTTCTTAATATAAATTTTTAAAACGCGCTTCAATTTTATCCGGCGTCATTACGCCACCACCAATAGGAATAATTTGATTATCCTTTTGTAAAAGTAAGGAAGGATAGCTATTAACACCAAGCTGTCGAACTTTATTGAAATCATTTTGGACATCTATTATTGTTTCTTGAGCGTTTAAACGTTCTAATACTTGTTCAGGGTCCAAACCATGCTCGATTGCAATTTTGCGATATGTTTCTGGATCACTCAGACTTTGGCCCTCATAATAAAACGCTTTTTGCATAGCCGAAGTGAATTCTAATAAACGGTCTGGCGCTAATGAGCGTAAAGCTGAAAAACCAATTGCAGCATCTTTCGAATTCATTTTAAAGGTCCCTTCCTCCACCAATTTTTGATAGGAAGGACCAAATTCAGCACCTGTAAGTTGATTAATTCTTTTATTTCCTTCTTCTATATATGAAAAGTTTTTCATTGGTAAATTATCTAAAAATAACCCTCCACATAAAACCGTTAATGGTACTTCAGTGTGGTTTTTGTAAAATCCTTTAATACTTTCTGAAAAACCATAGCACCATCCACAATATGCATCCCATACGTAAATAAGATTATCTTGTTTCGTCTCCATTTAAATCTCCTACCTTTTTTTTATTATCCAGCTCAACTAAATTTTTGGTTTATATAAGTACATCTTTTTATACCTTATTCTTTTTTAGATACCTTACTATATTTCCCCAAAACTAATATTTCCAAAGAAAGATCCACCAAGGTTTTTAACAAAAGATAACGTTTCACCTTATTGCCCCGTAACAGAAAATACTAAAGCTTAGAATATGCATCGATTTGAATGTGTTAGTAACTTTCTACACCGGGTGACAACGTATGGACCACCATCCTTAATTAAATATATAAATCATATTTTTAGCAGATATCAATTGTAACTAAACCAATTACATCTTTATGTAACTATTTTAGTTACAACTAATATAGAAGTCAATTCTTTTTTTCGAAAACATTAAATTTCTACATTAATCTACAACCAATCCCACTCTTTAAAAAAATATATCAACGATTATTCGATTATATCGATCGTAACTCCGAATATATCAACGTTTCGACACAACATATCGATTTACCGACAAATTTCGAGCGCGTTATCTCCTAAACTAACAACCAATCCCACACCCCAACGCAAAAGAAAAAAGCACCAGGTCCCCCTAGTGCTCTCCCTCTAAAACAAATGACAAGCCACCTGATGCCCTTTCGCAATCTCAACCATCTTCGGTACTTCCTGTGCGCATTTTTCAGTGGCGAATTTGCAGCGCGTTCTGAATTTGCAGCCGGATGGTGAGTTTAGTGGGCTTGGTACTTCTCCCTCTAGGATAATCCGTTCTTTACCAGTGTTTGTTGGATCTGGTTCTGGCATGGATGAGAGTAGTGCTTGTGTGTATGGATGTGCCGGTTTTGTGTATAAGTCTTCGCTGTCGGCAATTTCTACTATGTTTCCTAAGTACATGACTCCGATGCGGTCTGATATGTGCCTTACCATCGATAGGTCATGTGCGATGAATAAGTATGTGACTCCTGTTTCTTCTTGAATGTCTTGCAGCATGTTTACGACTTGCGCTTGGACTGAGACATCTAGTGCTGAGATTGGTTCGTCACATAGGATAAAGTCTGGTTTTACAGATAGTGCGCGCGCGATGCTAATGCGCTGGCGCTGGCCCCCGCTAAATTCGTGCGGGTAGCGATATAAATGTTCTTCTTTTAAGCCTACCTTTTTAAGCAGGTCTAATATGATTTCTTTTTGTTCTTCTTTTTCATAAGATCCATGAATGTTCATTGGCTCACTAATAATTTGGAATACATTCATTGCCGGGTTTAATGATGCGTATGGATCTTGGAAAATAATTTGCATTCTTTTTCGATATTCTTTTAGTTCACTTTCTTTTAAACTTGCGATATCTTTTCCGTCGAATAAAACGTTACCTGAAGTGACATCGTGTAAACGAATGATGCTTCTTCCTGTCGTTGATTTTCCGCAACCTGATTCTCCTACTAATCCGAATGTTTCACCTTTTTTAATGGTGAAGCTAAGGTCATCAACTGCTTTTAATTGCTCTGTTTTCCTGCCAAATAGTCCTTTTTTAATAGGAAAATACTTTTTTAAGTTCCGAACTTCAATTAAGTTTTCTTCATGCATGTGAATCACCTACTGTCTTATCGTTTAACCAGCACATGGAACGTCTTTCGTTTCCGATTTCAAAATATGGCGGACGTTCTTTTTCACAAATGTCCATCGCATGCGGGCAACGCTCTGCGAATGGGCAACCTTGTGGCGGGTTTAATAAGTTTGGCGTTACACCTTGAATAGGAGCGAGTCTTTCTTTTACGCCGTTCGCTATTTTTGGCAAAGAGTTTAATAGCCCTTTCGTATATGGATGATTCGGCGATTGGAAAATATCAAGTACAGGTCCTTCTTCCATAATAAGCCCGCCGTACATAACGATAACGCGCGTACAGTTTTGCGCGACGATTCCTAAGTCATGCGTAATAAGAAGTAACGCCATATTCGTTTCGTTCTTTAAGTTTTTCATTAAATCTAGTATTTGTGCTTGTATCGTTACATCAAGTGCAGTCGTCGGCTCGTCCGCAATAAGAAGGTCAGGGTTGCAAGACATCGCCATTGCGATCATAACTCGCTGCTTCATACCACCGCTTAGTTCATGCGGATATTGTTTTACCCTTTCTTCTGGCGACGAAAGGCCGACTTGTTTTAACAAGTTAATCGCGATTTGCTCTGCTTCTTTCTTTTTCACTTTTTGATGACGTATAATTACTTCCATCATTTGTTTCCCAATTTTCACGACCGGATTCAGCGCTGACATTGGGTCTTGAGAGATAAGTGAAATTTGATTTCCTCTAATAGAACGTAATTCTTTTTCAGATTTAGAAAGTATGTTTTCATTATGAAAAAGAATCTCTCCTTCTTTCACTTTTCCTGGGGACATAACGAGAGACATAACAGACTTCGCCATTACACTCTTTCCGCTTCCAGATTCCCCAACGATACCGACTACTTCTCCTTTATTTAAGCGAAATGTAACGCCGCGAACCGCTTCAACTTCGCCACTTTCTATGAAAAAAGAAGTCTTTAAATTTTTCACTTCTAGTAGTTTTTCAGACATGCTTCTCACTCCTTTCACTTAACACTTTAGTTTTCATGTCCGGCTCCTTTTGGTGCGAAAGCTTTCTTCAATGCTTCACCAATTACGTTAAAACTAAGTACCGTTAAAAGGATAAGAAATCCTGGGAAGAGCGTTAAATACCAAGCTTCACCAATATATCCTTGCGCATTGTTTAGCATGCTGCCCCAAGAAGAATCTGGTTCTCTAATACCTAAACCTAGGAAACTAAGTGATGATTCCATTAAAATTGATGTCGCAATCGTTAATGTCGCGGCGATAATAATGGTTGATAAAATGTTAGGAATGATATGTCTTACAATAATCATAAGTGACTTTTGTCCTGATACTTTTGCGTATAAAACGTACTCACGCTCTTTTACAGATAACGTTTCTGCCCTTACAATACGGGCGGTGTCCATCCATGTTAGTAATCCGATAATAAGAACTAGCGTCGTAATTCCTGGTTTTAAATACGCATTTAATAGTAGCATTAAAAAGAATGATGGAATTGACATAAGCACTTCAACAACTCGCATTAAAAAGTTGTCTAACTTTCCTCCAAAATATCCGCTAATTGTTCCGACTGCGGTCCCGATTGTAATAGAAACAACCATCGCAAGGAAACCGACCGCAAGTGAAACTCGTCCGCCATATAACGCTCTCGTTAAGTAATCCCTTCCGTAATCATCCGTTCCGAAAGGATGACTCATACTCGGTTCTTGTAAGCGATCTGGAATCGACATTTTGCTAGGATCGTACGGCGACACGAATGCGAAAATTGATGCGACCGTTAAAATCGCAAGTATAATAACTCCCATTGCAACAAACTTATTTTTCGTAAAGCTATGTTTTATCGTTTGAAATCTCCTATTATTCATTCCAAATCACCCCCTCATTCGAATGCGCGGATCTACTACGCCATATAAAATATCAGCAATTAAGTTACCGAGAATTAACATGAATGATGATAGTAATGTAATTGCCATGATAATCGGATAATCAAATCTAAAAATAGCATTTACCCCAAGTGAACCAAGACCCGGCCATGAAAATACTGTTTCCGTAATAAACGCTCCGCCTACTAAACTTGGAATCGATAATCCGAAAATTGTAATGATCGGTATTAATACATTTCGAAGTACGTGATTAAATAAAACCGTTTTCTTTGAAGCGCCGTACGCATATTGAATTTGTACATATTCTTCTTCTAATTGCTGAATCGTACTTGAACGAATATATCTCATATAAACAGATACGTTTTGGAACGCTAGCACCATGCAAGGTAAAATGCCGTGTTGCACAATATCCCAGACAGAATCTTTACCTACGGTGCGCATACCCATACTCGGAAGTAGGTTCAATTTTAAAGAGAATAAGTAGACTAATAGTAGTGCAAACCAGAAAACCGGCATAGAAATACCAACGTATGAAATAAAGTTTACAATGCGGTCAAAGAATGAATTCTTTTTCACACCTGTAAATAGTCCAAGTGGTATTGCGATTACGAATGAGACGAGTAAAGATGATCCCATTAACCCAATTGTTGCAGGTAATCTTTCTGTGATAAGTTCCAAAACAGGACGATGATTTTGAAGTGAGTAACCAAAATTTCCTGTTAAAATGTTTTTTAACCATAAAAAATACTGCACGTAAATTGGTTGATCTAGTCCTAAACTTTTGCGAATACGCTCCACATCAATTGGACTCATGTTTGGCGTTACAAAGTTTCGAACGGGATCCCCCGGCGCTAGCTTTATTAATAGAAAAGAAATAATAGAAATAACAAATAAAAGCGGAATTGCATTTAAAAGCCTCTTCGCAATTACTTTATACACAAACTTCCCCCCTCAAGCTAAAGAAGCTGATTTCCACCAGCTTCTTTATTGTTTCTTATTTCACTTCATAAATCTTAGATAGATCTTCAAACATTGTGACAGGAATTGCTTTCGCTTCTTTTAATCCATCAAACTTTTTATCTACTGCAATAACTGCTTTCGGATACGCGATTGGTAGATAAGGTACGTCTTCTCTAGCTGTCTCTTGAATTTTATGGTATAGCTCTGCGCGTTTTGTTTTATCTGTTTCAACTGCAGCTTCTTCCCATAACTTATCGAAATCAGCGTTTTTATATCGTGCATAATTGTATTCAGCATTACTTAAGAATAAGCTCTTATATGAATCTGGCTCAGGTCCCATTATGTAACCACCAAATGTAATGTCATATTCTTTATTCTCTTTATCTAAGCCTTTTTCACTTGCTGCACTAGCATCTAATGCATTTAGTTCAACTTCTAAGCCAACTTCTTTTAATTTTTGTTGTGTATAAAGCGCTAAGCTTTCCATAATTTTATTATTCGTTACATACATCACACGTACTTTTTCTTTATCTTTCACGCCAGCTTTTGCTAATAAATCTTTCGCTTCTTTTTTATCATACTTATAGTCTTTAATATCTTTCGCATAATACATAGCGTCTGGCGTTAAGATTGAATTTGCTGGTTCTGCAAATTCACCTGAAACGAATGCTGAGTTAATCATTTCTTTCTTATCTAACGCATGTGCAATTGCTTGGCGCACTTCTTTTTTCTTCATAAGCTCCGTATTCATGTTATAAGATAAGTAGAATAATCTACCTTCAGGGAATGTCACCATTGAGAAGTTCCCAGTGCTATCTAATTTCTTAAAGTCTTGTGGCTCAATCATCTTCATGTTGATTTGACCATTTTGCAGTGAAACATTTGCTGTATTACGGTCTTTTACAACGCGGTATACGATAGAGTCTAATTTAGCTTTCCCACCTACATAATCATCAAATCGATCTAATGCAACGTACTCATCTGATTTATACTCTTTAAACTTAAACGGTCCTGAACCTACAGGCTGTAAGTTTTTCTTACTCTTCGCTAAATCTGCTTCCCCTTCAAATACATGTTTCGGAATTGGGAAGAAATCATTCATCACACCTTCGAAAGATGCGCTTACTTGTGGTAAAACGAATTGAGTTGTTAACTCATCTACCTTTTTCACCTCAAGCGGCTTTCCTTTAAAAATAAAGTTTTCACGACTTGAGCTATTTTGCTTCTCATCCAAAATAGATTGGAATGTAAATGCTATATCGTCTGATGTAATTTTCTTACCATCATGCCATTTCAAATTATCTTTTAATTTCAATGTCCACGTTAATTGATCTTCTGAAGGCGTAAAGCTCTCAGCAAGAACAAACTTTTTCTTACCGTTTTCCATATGATATAGCGGCGCATATAAAGCTTGCTGCACAGTTAATGACACACGATCATTCGCATAAAGCGGATTCATCGTATCTGGATTATCGCTAACACCAATCGTTAACGTTCCTCCATCTTTCGGAGTCCCTGATTTACTAGTGCCCGCTTGCTTCGAATCTTTTTCCCCTGAACAAGCAGCTAATGCAATAAATAATAGTAGGACAAATGGTAATACAAACAACTTCTTCTTCATATTTCGACCCCTCTCGACTATTTACACCTATAAGAAAACTCGGAATTAATACCGAGTTTTCTTATAGGTTTTAAATTACCACTACCCTTATATAAAGTCAAACTTTTTCGCAAAGGTAGAAAGTTTGTAATCTATTAATGCATTCTTGCAATAAACTATATTTATGCGGAGGAGAAAATAAAAAGACCACGAATAAGTAGCCTCATAAAATGAGGTAAAAAACTATCAACTTACAGAAAATCCCTCTAAAATGATTATTTTATATGATCGAAAATGTAGAATGGGATTAAAGACAAAAAACACATTTAGGAGGTTATCATGACATTTGATGAATTGAAAAAAAGACCACCAAAAGGCAGTCTCAAAACTCAATCTTATTCCCTACCCCTTGCTCCAACGCTCTCTCATACAAATACTTCGCAACGATAATATCTACTACCGCCAAACCAACTGATTTGAAAATAGTAATCTCTTCATCATTTTCGCGCCCAGCTTTTTCTCCGCTTATAATTTGACCAAGTTCAGCGTGAATGGCGTTTGCTTTGAATAGACCTTCTTTTATCGGAACTTGAAGGTCTCCTGTTTCGTCTAGTGCTGCTTCTTTTGATTCGACTACTACTTTGTTTGCTTTAGCTATGGCATGTGAGGGTAGTTCTTGCATGCTCGGTCTGAATGAGCCGACGGCGTTTACGTGGACGCCTTTTTGCAAGATTTCTGAGAAGACTGGTGTGGTTGCGTTCGTAGTTGTGACGATGATGTCTGCTTCACGTACTGCTTCATTTGGATCCTTGTAAACGTAAGCAGGTTTACCAAATTTCTCTTGTATATATTGCGCAAATGCATACGCTTTTTCTTCTGTGCGATTGTATAAGATGACTTTTTCGATATCTCTAACCGCAAATATTGCTTCGGCAATTCCTTTCGCTTGTTCACCCGTGCCGATAATGCATAAAGTTTTTGCGTTATGACGAGCTAAATATTTTGTCGCTACTCCTGATAAGGCGCCCGTTCGGATCATCGTTAAGTACGATCCTTCTAGAAGTGCGAGCGGTTCTCCCGTTTGAAAGTCTGATAGCATCACAATCCCATTGATCGTTTTCTTTCCTATCTGTTTATTTTGCGGGACTACCGTTACTATTTTTACTCCAAGTGCCTCAAGTCCTTCCGCTACTGAAGGCATAATTAATGCCGTATTTTGCTCGTTCGCAAATGGTAATGAGCCTCTTATTGGTGTAATCGTTCTTTCTGCGGAAAATTCTTTTAAAGCAAGCGCCGCGTATTCAATAACTTCATTCATATTTACTAAGTTTCTTTGTTCGTTCGCGCTTATGACAAGCATATCTTTCCACCCCCTCCTCTTATCCTAACAAAAATCCTCGATTCAAATCATCTCTCGGATCTACAACGAACTGATGAAATCCTGTAATAAAGGCATTCCCCGTTACTTTCGGAACGACAGCTTCATATGTATCTACTGCGGTTACGGATAATACTTCTCCCTGGAATTTCCCATCAGTAATGCATTCATGGATGAATACTTCTCCTTTTTGCAAGGTAGCTTTTTCAAAAAGAGTTGCGATTCTCGCTGAAGTTCCTGTACCGCAAGGAGAACGGTCTACTTGCCCATCAGCAAAAATCGTTACATTTCGTAGCGTAGCACCTTTGTCTTTCGGTTCATCTGAAAAGATAACGCCGTATATTCCTTTCAATCCTTCTTCAAGTGGATGTTTCACTTCCATTTTGCTCTCTATATAATGTTTAATTTTACCGCCCCACATTTGAATAGCAGATAAATCTTTGAAATCAACTTTCAAACCAAATTCTTTACAGTCTACAACAGCGTAAAATGCTCCTCCAAACGCGATATCTACTTGAAATTCATAGTTATCTATTTTAATAGGAACGTCTTTTTTGTATACAAATGAAGGAACATTTTCAAATGATACAGATTCTACTTCACTCCCGTTATATTTTGCATACGCAATAACTTCTCCGGCTGGGCTATCAATAATGAACTTTTGTTTTTCACCCTTTACTTCCAACATGCCTGTTTCAATTCCAACTGTAATAACAGCGATAATGCCATGACCACACATCGTACTCCATCCTTCATTGTGCATAAATAAAACACCAAAATCAGCGTGGGCACTTGCTGGCGGTGTAATGATACAACCGTACATTCCGTGATGCCCTCTCGGTTCATACATCAGAATTTCACGAAGGTAATCCAAATGTTCCATGCAGTAGGCGCGTCTTTCCAGCTGCGTTTCTCCTTTTATTTCTGGCACTCCGCCCGTAATAATTCGAAGCGGCTCCCCAGCTACGTGTGCATCAATCGTTGTATATATTTTACTAACCTTCATTTCGATCTCTCCCCTATACGTTGATACTCTTTTCATTGCAAATATCATGCCAACGCATAGGGTATAAATTTGTATGCATTTTTAGAAAAACATACACTACTGTCTATTTTTTTATACACTGTCCAGAGTCTATGTTATGGGGGCCCCCTTGATACAACCAGTCTTATTATTTTCAATGTAAAGTTACTTCGCTCCCCAACATATACTGTTCAAAAGCAAAAAGGAAGTGATCCAATGTACTACGGAACAAAGGGCTGGTACGTAGCTGAACTAAAAAAATTAGGCGTACGCTATCATGAAGGACGAAAATTAGAAAGTTACCGCGGACACGTATTACGCAATTTATTAATCGCACAACAAGAGAAATTAAAAGAACAGTAATAGATTCTCCTATCACAATATCAACTTATCGCCGCCTACAAACTGCCAATCAATCACACATCAAACTACACTAAAAAGGTCACCCAAACGGGTGACCTTCCTTTCTTATTCACAAACAAGAATTTGTCTAGTAAATGATCCTTTTCTGGTAATACAGCGATCTGTAATTTCAAACCCTGCTTCATGGATCATGTCGTCCATTGTCTCCATCGTTACAACGACTACCTTTTTAGCGATGCGGCGCGCACTTGAAAGAATGGAGAGCTGGTCTTCTGGTGTGGCATGCGTAAATAGGTCGTACGGCATATCGATAATGGCAACGTCGTAGTTCTCAGTAATTTCCTCGATTGGTCCTTTTGTTACTGTTCCTTCAAATCCGAAATGTGCGATGTTTTTTCTTGTTCCAAGAACTACAAGTGGATTTATATCTCTACCAACGATGTTAATCCCCATAGAAAGTGCTTCTACTACTACTGTTCCAATACCGCAGCACGGGTCAATTGCTCGTACTCCCTCTGGATTTGGTACAGCGATATTTGCAACTGATCTCGCAACACGTGTGCTAAGAGATGTCGAATAACTATGCGGTTTTTTTATGTGATGATACCAAACTGGTTCGCTTTCTACATAGTGCCCGAAGTACCAGCGTCCTCCAAGAGGAACAATCCCGAATACACGCTCTGGATTACGAACATCCGCTTCTCCTTCAATATGCATGCCAAGGTCTCGTTCAATAAGACGTCTTTCTCCATATTCAATTTTATTCTCCCCAACGAGGTCATTGATTTTAACGAAGATAACTTTAAATGTCGCTCCCGCCAAATCAATTTGTTCCACTTGTTTTAAAATGCTTTCTAAGTCGTCCCCTTCATACATAACCTCAACGCGCTCTTTCATAAACGCACTTCTACTCGGGTCAATCTTGACATCACTTTTTAAAATATTAACGTGGGACTCCATTCCAAAGAACGAGCGCATTTCCAAGTAACATAAAGCACGCTCCTCCTCACGAAATGCATACGTATATATACAGGCAGGTGTTTTACTATGATTATTCAATCTATTATCATCCTCTATCGTTTAAAATTGTTATGATTACAATTACTCAAATACTTTTCTTTTGTATATAAAATTAAATGATATCATATGCCGGAAATAAAGAGAAACGTTAATAAATAAAAGAGACTGCCAATGGCAATCTCTTATTATTTATTAACGGAAAGAAGACACGTTGTTACCCATTTCTTCATAGTAATCTAAAATGCCTTGATAAATCGCTTCCGCTGCACGTTGTCTCCATTCTTCAGTAGCTAGTTTTTCACCTTCACCTTTAGCATCGATGAAACCTAGTTCAGCTAAAATAGCAGGCATTGTATTGTATTTCACTACATAGAAGTTTTCTGTCTTTACACCTCTATCATTTGATTGAAGTGCTTGTACTAAACGTTTTTGTACTTTTTCTGCTAGTACACGGCTTTCTTCTGAGTTTGGATTTGTTGCCGATCTGTAGTAGAACGTTTCTGTTCCTTCTACTTGTTCATTAAACCCGTTTGCATGAATACTTACGAAAATATCACCTTTATTTTCTTGTGCAAATTCTACACGTTTTTTCAAAGATTCACCAGGAGTATTTCCCGGACGCGTATCATCATTACGTGTTAATAAAACAGTAAATGGTGTCTTTTGTTCAAATAGTTTTTGTACACGTAAAGATGTATCTAATACAATAGCACTTTCATCCATTTTCACACCAGAATGCCCTGGATCAACTCCACCATGACCTGGATCAATGATAATCGCTTTGCCTTCTAAGAAATTCCCTTGCTTCACTGGATTTAATTGATTTTTATTAACCCATTGGAAACCAGCGCCCATGCGGATACGAATCCAGCTGCCGTTCTCTTCAATAACAGTTACTTGCTGTGCGTTATGTGTTCCCATTACTTTTGACGAAGAAGAAGCTTCTGCATAAGTAGTGAATCCTTCATTAATAACTTCTGTTTTCTCTACTAAAGGTGTCCATTTATCACCGTTACTTGTTGCAATTTTGATCCATCCATCTCGTTCTTCTTTAATTTCAACCATTTGTGGATTATGCTGATTTGCACTAATCCCAGAACTTAATGATGGTGCGTGATATGTAATGAATTTTCTATCTATGTACATTTTCTTTGTTTCTACTGGACGATCACTATTCTTGCTAAATTTATCTGTTTGCGCAGTAAGCTGAGCTGCTTGTTCACGCGTAATAGAATCATTCGGTTTCCAGCCATTCTCTGTACCTAAAGAAAGTTTTAATTCTACTAAAATATTAACTTCTTCTTTACCCCAATGATTCTCTAAATCAGCAAATTTTGTAGGAACTGGTCCTGTTACTTTGCTTTTCAGATTATATGCTCTTACAAGCATAGCTGCCATTTCAGCACGAGTTACTTTTCCTTCAGGATCAAATACTCCTGGTTCTCGTCCCTTAATAATATTCTCTTTTTCCATGGCTGCAATAAATGAAGCTGCCCAACTATTTTTTGCATCATTATAAGACGGCTTTGCATTTGGATCTACTTTAGCACCAATTGCTGTTGCGATAATCTTTGCTGCCTGGGCACGTGTTAAATTTCCGTATGGCATAAAGTTACCATCTGGCATACCGTTAATTACATTTCTCTCTACTAAATAATAAATTGCGTCTTTCGACCACGCACTATCTGAAACATCAGGAAATTTCTTCGTTTCTGCTAAACTACTAATTGGATGTGCTAGTAAATTTGCTGCTAATAAACCTGCGGCTATTGCTTTGTACTTCATGAAAAATAAATCTCCTCTCAAAACTTCATATTCATACAATTTTTTTAATCAAGCTAACTAAAAAATATTAACTATTAATTAATTCCTTTCATAGTGTATAACATTATATATCTATAGTAAATACGTTTCCGGTCGTATAACAAAAATCGCATATATATAACTTATAATGAATGTATATAAAAAACTTTAATCAGCCCTCACCAATCGGGCTTTTACAGGCAGCCCGGTCCCCATCTAACTTTTTTGCTTTCGCTGAATTTTGAGGTAGGGGTCTTACTACTCGGCAAATAGCGGGATTAAAAAGCGATTAGAACATGTCTCCTAATCGCTTTGCCAAATAAAAAGCTGATTAAAAATAATATCTTTAATCAGCTCTCTATTATCTATGAAATTATTCTTCAATTAAATTAGACATTACATATGCATACACTAATGCTTCTGTATGCGCAATAGAACTTTCATGTGTACGTTCAAATGCGTGAGAAGAATCAATACCCGCTCCAATTAAAGCATGTTTCACATCAAATCCCGCGCGAATCGCAGCTGATGCATCAGATCCGTAGTATGGATAAATATCTACTTTATATTCAATATGATTCGTTTTCGCAAGCTCTACTAAATGTTTACGCAGTGCGTAATGATACGGGCCGCTAGAGTCTTTTGCACAAATAGATACTGTATATTCATCAGATGCTTGTCCATCACCTAACGCTCCCATATCAACTGCTAAGTATTCAACAGTTTCTTCAGGAATGTTAGAATTACCACCGTATCCAATCTCTTCATTATTAGAAATTAAGAAATGCGTCGTATATGGTAATGTTACGTTTTCATCTTGTAATCTTTTAATTAATTTTAATAAAATCGCAACACTTACTTTGTCATCTAAATGACGTGATTTTATGTATCCACTCTCTGTAATTTGAACGCGCGGATCAAATGAAACGAAGTCTCCTACTTCAATTCCTAATTCGCGTACTTCATCAGCTGAAAATACGCGCTCATCAATACGAACTTCAATATTTTTCTCATCGCGTTTTGCTTCACCTGCATCTTTATATACATGTACAGATGTTTGATGCATTAAAATCGTTCCTGTATATGTCTTGCCACTTGATGTTTCAATTTCGCAATATTCCCCTTCTACAGAGTTCCAGCGAAATCCACCAATCATAGAAAGACTCAGGCGACCGTCAGGCTTAATTTCTTTCACCATCGCACCTAACGTATCAACGTGTGCCGTTAATAAGCGGTGCTGCGCATCATTCTTCCCTTTTACCGTTAAAATAAGAGCTCCCTTATTATTACGTTTCGTTTCTACGTTCCACTCACTGACATAGTTTTCAATGAAATTAATAATTTTTGCTGTATTTCCAGACGGACTCGGAATAGAGACAAGCTCCTTAATCAGTTCCATCGTTTCTTTCGCATGATGTGCCATTGTCGTTTCCTCCTCATTTTCTCTACTATTCAGTATACAAAATTCACCAGAAAACCTCTACTTATATAGTTTAATTTTCTGAATTGTAGTAAAATTCTTTTTAGTATACAAAAGGAGTCCTGAAATATGAATATATCAAAAAAATATATACACATTGCACTCATTTGGTTTTTAGCATCATTATTTTGTTTACAAATCTCTTATGCCATTCATACTACTACTTCTATTACAATCGGCTGGATATTAACAGCTATCTTCTTCATTATTAGCTTCATTGCAACAAAAAAGCATAGTGTTACTCATTAACGCTATGCTTTTCCTATAAAACTATTCTTCTGAAACGTCTAATAAATAAATCCCTCTTTCAAATCCACCGCGCTCTATCTCTTTTTGCTTACGAAGGCGTTCCACATCTTCAATCGATGCACCTTCTGCACGTGCTAATGAAATGATAACCTCTAGCGCATCTGCAAGAGAATCTAGTGCATGTTCGCGTTCTTTCATAGAAGCAAATTCACGAATTTCTTCCGTTCCAATTTTCGCTAAAGCTTGTATGTAGGCTTGACCTGTTAATTTTTGTGCTGTATATGTTTTTCCAGACATTAAAATCTTCTCTGGAACACGATCTCTTACTAACTTGTTATATGCTGACATCATTCATCCTCCTATATTTAATAACATCCGAGCTCTGCTTTATAGAAAAACCATTTTTTCTTCACGCATGCACTTAACATATCAATTCCTGATCCATGTGCTCTTACATGTGGAAAGAAATAGTGCTCTAAGTCTTCGTCCTTACCATATAGAGTTTGATACTCATCTGGAATCGCTTCTTTTTTCACATCTTTTTCTTTCGTCACCCCGTCAGAAAATGCAACACTTGGATGTCCCTCAAAAAATAACGCAGTCCGAACTGCCAAAGATGGTGTACTATGCAAAGCAGAATATGTAAGCAAAATAATAGTGATAACACCGATCATTTTCTTCATGTATTACTCCTAAAAAAAAGTGCTAACACAATTATACTAAAATGTGTTAGCACTTTCTCCCCTTTATCCCGAATTAACGAGCTAATAATCAGTGAGGAATGGACAAACTTTATTCCCCTTTAAATGCTGGTAAACGTTTCTCTAAAAACGCAGCAATACCTTCTTTATGATCCGCTGTTTGTCTCATTGCATATTGACCACGCTTTTCTAATTGCAATGTTTGCTCTAAATTAGAACGATTTACTTCACATAAAATTTGCTTCGTTTGAATCATTGCTTTAATCGGCTTTTGTGACCATTCATTAATCTTCTGCTTCACAGCCGTTTGGAAATCTTCGCCGATTACTTCATCAATTAAGCCGATATCAAGCGCTTCTGTCGCTGATAATTTCTTACCTTCCCAAATAATTTGCTTCGTCATATTTTCACCGACACGCTTTTGAAGGAAGAAATGACCGCCTCCATCTGGAATTAAAGCGATTCCAATAAAGTTCATTGCAATAACAGATGATATATCCGCCATTACATAATCAGCTGTTAACGCAATACTTAATCCAAGACCTGCAGTTGGTCCATGAATTGCACTAATAACAAGCTTTGGCATCGTATATAATGTCACGACAACTTCAGAAATGGTATTCATAATACCATCAAACTTACTTTCATCATTACTTGAAAGCATCGATTTAATATCCCCACCCGCAGAAAAACCACGGCCGTTCCCGCATAACACAACGATATGCGCAGAACTTTCCGCTACTTCTTTCAACTTTTGTAATAACTCTTTTAAGGTCGGCTCATCCAACGCATTTAACACCTCTGGGCGATTGACCATAACCGTTGCAACGTGGCCTTCATATTTCACAACGACAGATTCTGTTTTACTTGTTATTTCCATTATATATACCCCTCTTTTCTCCATAAAGATTATACTTATATAATTATAGAAAACCACTGAAAAATCCTTCTTTTTTCTCAATTTTCTGTCTAATAATCTCGCAATTTGTACATATACCGTATAAAACATACAATTCCGTTGAAAAATATAGAAATTAAAGTCGGTTTATCCATGCTTTTCATCTATTTACCATTACAATGAAATGGTGTATTCTTAAGTTTGATAAAAAAACAAATATTGAAATTCATTCGCCTTACTATGTAAAAAAGGCTTTATACCCATCTTTTGGGTGTTGTAATAAAGGAATGAAGAACTGGAGGAACATATGGTTAATAAGTTGAAACAAACGGATAACTACTTCCCACATTTCCTATTGCTATTCATTGTGTTTCAACCAATTTTAGATTTATTAACATCTTTTTCAATCTATATACTACACATGAGCGCAACAGTTGGAGTTGTAGTCCGTTTCGCCTTTATGCTTCTTGCATTAGGATACCTACTTCTTCATCACAAACAACAAGATGCGAAAAAGTACATCCTCTATTTATGTTTACTCGGAATCGCACTCGCAATCGGTCTTGTAAATAATATGATGGTTAAATCTCCAGTTTCATTTGGAGAAGAAGTTAAATTTATTTTAAAGAGCGTATATCCAATTGTGCTACTGTTTGGATATATTATCGCCTTTAAAGAGCTAAAAAATAAAGAGTATGTATTTCATAAAATCATTACATATTTCTTATATGCAACTTTAATTTTAAGCATCACAATGATTGTCGCAATGCAAACTGGAACGGATTTCCCAAGCTATCCTCACTCAAAAGTCGGTTCAAGAGGTTGGTTCTTCGCTGGAAATGATTTAAGTTCTCTTTTCGCCATTATGTTCCCAATCATTGTCTTATATTCGATTCATAAAACAACTTCTTTCTCGAAAATATATTACTGGATTCCAACAATACTTGCGATGTATGCAAGTATTATGGTCGGAACGAAAGTCGGATATGGCGCAATTGTTATTACATTAGGCGTAGCACTTTTCTTCTCATTCATTGAGTACATGATAAATCGTAAAAAAGAAGGAAAAGGATTCACACATATTGTAAATACCGTTGTTGCCGCTGTTATACTAGGAGGTTTAATTGTTCTTACACCGCATACTCCTATCGCAAAAAATATGGGCATTCACATGCAAATATACGAATACAAAAAATCAGTACAAGAAGAGAAAGATCGAAAAGAAGGAAAAGTAATTAAAGAAGATCCAGAAGATGCAAAAAAACATGCAAAAGGTGAACTTACAGATTCTGAAGTAAAAAGTTTAATTTACAGCGATCGCGACAAATTCTTAAAAACATACAAACAGTACTATAAAGACGCACCGCTTTCACAAAAACTATTCGGAATGGGTTACGCTGGTAACTACACAGATAAAATTAAATTAATTGAAATGGACTTCCATGACCTATTTTTCGCATTTGGAATTGTCGGTTTCCTTATTTACTTAATACCACTTCTATACTTTGGTATTACATTATTCATCCGCATGATCACAAACTTTAAGAAAATCATGACCGTAAAGTATATGCTATTAGCGAGCACACTCATTCTATCACTTGGCATTGGCTTTATGTCTGGCCACGTATTAACAGCGCCAGCCGTTAGCATTTTCTTCGTTGTTATTCTCGCTTATATCATTGTTGATTTTGAAATTGAATAAAAAGAAGGTGCTACGAAATATTAGTAGCACCTTCTTTTTTATTTAATGTTTTACGTATTCTAAGCTTTCTTTTGCAATATACGCTTCTGTTACAGTAGGATTATCTGAAATAACTTTAACCCACGCTTTTCCATTTATTATTTCTTCACCAGTAACTGTAACAACTACATTTGTATTTAAACGATACAGTCGCTCATTTGATATACTAGGATTCTTTTTCACTTCCACGTTATTCATCACACGTGCAAGTTTGTACTTGTTGTACTCTTTTTTACCTAAATAAGAATCAAAACGGTTCATATGCCCCGCTACTTTTTTACCCCAGTTCGCATCAGATGCATATTTCGCATTTAAACCAGCAGCTTTATCACCTGTATATGTTGCTGTATAACGCCAATGTCCTGGATTTAAATATCCTTCATTCATGTATAATTTTGCTGCATGTTCAATACAATCTTCTTTTGAATTAAATGCTTCCCCGTTACCATATGGGCTATCGTCTGTTGCTTTTAAACCAAATAAATTATTTTTGTCTTTTGCAAGAGCGCTTGTTCCATAATAACTTTCATGAATTGCTAATGAATATAAGAATAATGCATTTACATTATACTTGCTTTCTACTTCTTTAAATTTCTTTCCTAAACCAATTAATGGAGAGTCTGGCTTAATCGATTTCACATAACTATCTAGTTGTTCAGCTGTATAATCTGTTTTCGAACGTAATGATAAATAATTGAAATATTGATAGAAAGTTTCGTCTCCGAATGTCTTTCCATCTACACTATACATTTGCTGTCCTTGCTTCATGAAAGAAGGTGCCACACCATATCTAAATTCTGTATATCCAGGTGAACTTGTATTATATGTATAATATTTATGGTATAAATATCCATCTGATTTCACATAATAAGACGACTGTTTCATTTCATTTGTAGGAATTAAAGTGATTTCATTCTTCTTCACATAACCTGTCAAACCAGAAAGTTGAACTTTCACACGATCTTCGCCAACTTCTAACACTTTCAATTCTGTTCCATACTGAATATACGTATATACTGTTGCTAAATTCTCATCATAAATATTAATGATGTTTTGCCCAGTTATTCTTTTCGCACTTGCAAAACCATCTTTAATCCATAAAAATTCGTTCTCATATTTTACCGCATTCATACCTTTATTTTGAGCAGCCGTAACCGCTTCTTTATACGTATTATAGCGCTCTACTTCTTGCTCTGTTCCGTTTTCTCTTACATTTGTCACAACATATTTCTTAGTTTCTACAGGATTGGTATTTCCGTTTTTTTCAATCGTCTGAAGCATGCGATCCAACATAGCTGAAGCCATCCCTCTTGTAGCTGATAAATGTGGTCTAAATGTATTATCTTCTGGATACCCTTTAATAATTTGAGTAGCCACCATAACTTGCACATGCTCTTTATAGTTAATACTATCTTTATCAGTAAAGGTAAGCGGACTTACAGCTACTTTAATATTTTTATAGTCTAACGCTCGCTTTACCATGATCGACATTTCTTCACGTGTAATCACATCATTTGGTGAGAACGTCTCGTTCGTACGACCATTAATAATTTTCGCTCCATATGCTCTACTTACACCATCATATAAACCGTAAGTCTTCGGCACATCCTCGAAATTCGAATCAGCTTTCGGTAAATTTAAAGCTCTCGCTATGAATGTAGCAAACTCTGCTCTTGTTACTAATTTATCAGGCGCATATACATTGTCCCCATACCCCATTAAAACTCCTTTAGTAATAAGTGAGCGCATATTCGTCTCAAACATATGTCCTGTAATATCATCATTTGCCGCATAACTTGAAATAGGAGTTAAAAGTAATGATCCCGTTAATGCCACTGCTGTTATACCTTTTGAAAAAGTCTTCAAGGTTATCCTCCTCGTAATCTACGAATTTATTATCACAAATTTGATTATATAATAATCACAATCATTTTAGCATAATAAATAGGAATTAAAATAAAACGTTTTTTAATTTGAATTTTCATTACATTCAAAACAAAATAAAAGACACTTTACTTTTTTAATAAAGTGCCTTTTTCCATATGATCAATGAGTTTCTTTGTTGCCTGTTTGCCTTGCAACCGAAGCTCATCTATTGTCAATTGTAACTCTTGCTGCACAGTTCCTTGTTGCATTAATTGCTTTTTCGCAATTTCATATAAATATTCAGCACTCCATTCGCCATCCACACTTCCTATAACTGGCTGATTCACTTGACTTAAAAACGAATCAATTTTCGGATCGTATGAAATCCCGACCATTGGAGTTTTGGCTACAGCAGAAAAAACTAGTGCATGAAGACGCATACCAATTAGTAATGAACATTGTGATAAAATGAATATTTTCTCGTCGATATCCATTTTATATGGAAGCATATACGTCTCTTCTCCCATTAAGTCTACTACTTCACGCGAAGCTTTTTGATCAAATGGCTCATGCATTGGAACAAATAGAATTTGGTATCCTTCTTGCTTTAATTTTTTTAATGCCGCAGCTAATTTTTTTATATAATCTTCTTTTGCATTCCAATAACGCACACTAACCGCAATTACTTTTCCATGTATCGAATGCTTTTGCAACCAATCCGATTGTTTTGTCCGTTTCCATGTTAAAACAGGGTCTGGAACAATTTCAATATCGTTTTTTATGCCAAGTTCTTTTAAATATAAAAACGAATCCTCATCTCGAACTGATACATAGGAAGCTTTTGACAAGTTCCATTTTACTAATAGACGATTATATCCTTTTGTAATTGGACCTATTCCTTGTGAATAAATATAATACGGCTTTTTTAATAATCGAGCGAGTCCCATAATACCCGTATAATATAGAATACTCTTCGTACTTGTCTGATCTTGAAGAAGGCTCCCGCCACCGCTAATAACTCCATCACTGTTTTTGATTGCATGATAAACAGCTTTTATATCCCAGCGATCTACCGATTCTACACCATACATTTCCTTTGTATATTTAGAATCATTTGATAGTACTACTAGTTCTATATCCGGGTTCTCTTTACTTAACGATTCAATAATTGATTGTAGAATCGCCTCGTCTCCAACATTATAAAAACCATAATATCCTGATAAGACTAAACGCACCCTAAATCTCCTCCAAAACTAGGTAACCGTTTATTTCATCTAACATAAACTAGTACCCATTCCTTACCTAAACACTTGATACCCTACATAGTTTCCTCTTTATCAGTTCATATGAATTATAATAAAAAATTAAATTTCTATATTTATCTTTTCAAAAATGGTATTTTGTTTATTGATATCCATTTTAATTTCAAAGCACATACACCATACAAAATGGTTGTAATACTTAATGCTATACCACTGAATAATAACGTCATAATTCTTGAAGATGTAATATTTATCACATTACATAGTTCATACAATCCTAGTCCCAAAATACATGCTATTGCTAGCACACCAAAAAAGCTTTTTAAATGAATAGAATAGGCAATATAGCTTCGAATATACAAATGATTTACAATACAAATCAATACGTAAGTAATGAATGTACTATACGCCGCTCCATCTATGCCAAACTTCTGCACGAACATTATGTTTAACACGACTTTCACACAACTCGCACCAATAACAATCCATGCAGCTTGTGCAGAACGGTTAATGCCCTGTAAAACACCTATTGATAATACCATAACCGCAGTAAAATACGAACTGCCAATCATAACTGTTAACATACTACTGCCTTTTACATCTGTGAACAATCCGACATTTAACGGTACTGTTAATGCCATCAACCATATTGTTAACGGTGCTGTCAAAACATGCGCTAGTCGATTTGTATTTTGAATTGTTATTTTCGCCAAATTTATATCTCTTTTGGCCAATGCGGAAGTTAAGAGTGGTATTAACGGAAATACAATTGCGCTTGCAAAAATAACAATTATTTGCGTGAATGCAAAACCGCGACTGTATATTCCAAATTGTTCTTGAATTTCTGTTGATGATCCTTGTAATACATGCGGTATTGTAAGCGAGTCTACTAAATTTAAAAGTGGCATTGATAAAGCTCCAATAGCGATTGGGATCGATACCCGCAATATCTTTTTGCCGTTTTCTCTTAAATCTCGGAGCGAATAGGAATTGCTTTTATTGTAGTATGGACTTCTATTATATTTTATACGCAAATATATAAGCGAACTAATGACTCCAAGAAAAGAGCCAACCATCGCACCACTAGTAATAACAGTATTACTCTTATCCCATGATACTAGTATGTAAGCAATTATTAACATAAAAAACACACGTACAAATTGCTCAATGACCTGTGATACCCCTGTTGGTTTCATATCACCGAAACCTTGAAAATACCCTCTATACACCGCCATGTATGGCGCAATGAGTAACGCTAATGAAGTAATAAGCAACGGCATTCTAGTTTCTTGTCCACCAAGCATATTTGCAATTTCAATAGAAAATAATACAATGACTAAACAGCCGAAAACGCCAAATGCTATCCCAATAATTGACGCTGATTTAAATAATTTTGCAATTTCCTTTTGCTTATTTTTTTCGTTCAACTCTGCAATTAGTTTCGAAATTGCAAGTGGAACTCCGGCTACCGATAATGTAAGAGCAATCATATATACAGGAAAAACAAGGCGGAAAATACCGAGCACTTCATCTCCTGCAATATTTTGTAATGGAATTTGAAAAAAACTACCCAGCAATTTCGACAAAAAAGTTGTAATGGTTAAAATTGCTGCTCCTTTTACAAATGTTTTATTCATATTTTTTCTCTTTTCTTTTATACATATACTCTCAAACATATTGTTTTAAACGATAGGAATTCACTTTATCCCATTGGTTATCATAACAAATTTATTATAGGTTGAATACTTGGTTTTTTTTTCAAAATAGAAAAGAGAACCCATTTAAGCCTGTCTCTTCACAATATTTTTTCTAATTCCTTCCATTATGTATGTACACACTATAACCGTTTCTGTTACGCAAAAAGAGCCCTTCCTCCCTATCACTGCGATACATATTACTAAAAACATTATAAAAATATCCCACAACTCTACATTATAATTTATGTAAGATTGTGAGATATTCTAATTACCATCTAAACACTTAAGATTTTCAATTGCTCTTTCTGTTCATCGCTTGCCATTACTGCGATTGTTTTTTCAATACTCGGATGTACTTGCTCAAGCTTTACACTTGCTCCTACTTTATTTGATTGCTCAACAAAATTTAATAAGGCCATAGCTCCTGATACATCCATATAACGCACATCTTTCATACGTAAAATAACCGGTGACTTCACATCTTGTAAAGTAGAGAAAATACGATCTACTGATAGGAAAGAGAGCGGTCCTTGAATTGTGTACGTTTCTTCTTTTTCCTTTACGATAGAAGTTTTACGTTCTTTACATTTCACCATATATATGATGAACGAAAGAATAATACCGAATGCAACAGCAATCATTAAATCGAACTTCACCGTTACAATCATCGTTACGAGCATAACAACGACATCACCTTTAGGAGCGACATGCATCTTTTTCATGCTTCCCCAATCGAACATTCCAATACCAGTTAAAATTAAAATACCTGATAATACAGCAAGTGGAATATATTGTACGACCGAACCAAGACCCATAATAAAAATAAATAAGATAACACTATGCATACATGCCGAAAGTGCCGTTTTACCGCCACTTCTTATATTCACGATAGACCTTACAGTCGCACCTGCACCTGCTAATCCGCCAAACAATCCGCTCATCATATTACCGATACCTTGTCCGACCAGTTCTTTATTACTTTTATGACGTGTACCTGTCACATTATCCATTACGACCGATGTTAACAACGAGTCAATCGATCCTAATAAAGCAATACTAAGCGCTGGCAAAATAAGTGCTGCTATTCCTGTTCCACTTAAAGATGGAATATGAAGCGTAGGCATCGCTTCTGGAATGGTTCCAATCTTTTCAATTACTTTATTTAGTGAAAGATTTCCGATAATCGGTAACTTTACTGTAAGTCCTTCGAGTAAGGAAGAAAATAAAGGTAGCAAAGCTGTCACACCGACTAGTGCTACTAAACTAGACGGAATCGCCTTAATCCATTTACCAGAAACAATCATTACAATAATCGTTAACACAACAAGTAAAAAACTATTTTGTACGTGCTTTATTTCGCCTAAAATAATGATTAATGCAATACCATTCATAAATCCCGAAACGACAGGATACGGAATATATCGAACGTAAGAACCGAGCTTACATACACCGAATAAAATTTGAAATAACCCTGCCATCATAAAGGCAATAAAACTTGCCTCTAACCCGTGCGTCGCAATAACTCCTGTTGCAATAACGGTAATTGGTCCTGTTGGTCCTGTTACTTGCCCAGGTGTCCCGCCAAATAACGCTGCGAATAAACCTGCAAAAATCGCACCATACAATCCAACAAGCGCTCCCTCAGACGTTCCTGTCGCGGCAATACCAAATGCAATCGCAAGTGGTAACGCAACAATCGCAACAGTAAATCCTGCTAAACATTCCTTTGCTATTTTTTGAAACATAAAAAAACCACCTTTGTATAAAGTCCATGTTCCATTGTACACCTAAAAAGATACATTCGTTAGCTCACTTTTTACATTCTCGTGACGTAAACGTATTCAACGAAAAGTTTCCCCCTTATCTTTGGAAACAATTGCAACTATGCTATAATGAACAAATTAAATCTTTTACTATATACTTGGAGGCACTATGCTAACTTTTGAAGAAAAATTATCGATTATTGAATCTTTCCCAGAACTAGAAAGAAAGAACGTATCATTAAAACGTGTAAACTTCCACTTTGAAGAAAGTCGTTTAGATAAAAAGAACGTTGTATTTCATTTACACCCAAATGGAAATGGATTTGTATATGCAAGCGGTATTAAAGGTTATAAAACAGATGATAAAGGCATGGTTAACATCCGTGAGTTTTCAGCAGAGGAGTTACGTTCAGTAATTGAGAAATCAATTGACCTTCTATCACAAGAAGAAGTAGTAGCACCTGTAGAACCTGCGAAAGAAGAAGAATGGCAGAACGAAGATGGTCATATTCTTACTCTTATTTCAGAGGATGACATGTGGAACGTGTACGCTGGTGTAAACTTAGACGGTACATTCAACTCTTATCCAGAAGCTGCGGAATACCTTGATGAAGAAGGCTTTTCACGCAAATAAAAATAGAAACCTATTTCATTCAACGACTTTTATAGTAATCAAAGAAGACACTTAAGGTGTCTTTTTTTGTTATATAAACTCCTTTCTCACACTATCTCTATTAATTTTCATAAAATGATTCAGAGGAGGTTTATATGAATACAACTGCTAAATTAATAAATTGGAAAGAACATGGCGATATGATTATTCTAGAATGTGAATTAAATGGAAAACGCTTCGAGATATCAACATATAAACAACGAATATATAATGCACACCTTTTATCAGCTGACGTTTATATTCGTTTAGACTCATCTGATAATATAATTGGAATAAATATTTATAAAAAGTAAGAAAAGCCCCCTATTCCGTAGGCGGGCTTTATCTTTATTACACAACATCAGAGTATACTCTCTTTTTTCATACAGTTTATGTAATTATACATATTCATCAAAAAATACACTGAATGAATATTACATGTAGTAAAATATAACTTGTGGGCACGTTCTATAAAGCAGATTCTTTTAAAAGGCGTAACATATCAATTATTATAGGGGATGTGGCGTCACTTCGATATTGATCTCAAATCTCTTGTCTTTTGTGAACTAACAATCTAGTGTATATAGACGATTCTGCTTTATAGTGTGTGTTTACACTCATAACAAAGGGGTAATGGTAATACGGATAGATTCCGATTCGTATGAAATGAAATGGTTCAAGTCGGAGAAAGGCACCTTAGGGTGTCTTTTCTTTTTGTATTACATCCACTTTGTGTTTCCACCTTATTTCAAATGCGCTAATTAACCTTCACCAAGAAAAAATGAGAATTAACAAAGATATTGTTTCTTCTGTTTAATACAGAAAAATGCAGGATACCCCATAGATATGGGGCATCCTGCATTTTCTATTTTTTCGCACCTTTCAACGACTCCCTCAGTACAAACTTCTGCAACTTCCCGCTCGCATTACGAGGGAGTTCATCTACAAATAAATAATGACGCGGACGTTTATAATCTGCTAGTTCATCACTTTCTTTGCAATACGTTTCTAAATCAGCTTCTGTTATTGTTTCATCTTTCTTCACAATAACTGCCACAACACGCTCTCCCCATAATTCATCTGGCTCACCAAGTACCGCCACATCTAATATACCTGGATGACTATGAAGGAAATCTTCAATTTCACGAGGATAAATATTTACGCCACCGCTAATTACCATATCATCAACGCGATCAGCAACGAATAAATAACCGTCTTTATCAAAATAGCCTAGATCACCAGAATGATACCATCCTTTATACATCGATTTTTTATTCGCTTCTTCACGATTATGATAGCCAGCCATCATAGTTGGGCCGCGTAAAATAATTTCTCCCACTTCATAAGGAGGTAATACATCATCTGGTTCTGCCGGTGCATCCTCGTTCGGTTTCACAATACGAACTTCATGGCTAAAACATGGCGTGCCTGCTGAACCAGCTTTCGTAATTTGATCCTCCTCTACGAGAAATGCAACAACTGGCCCCATTTCTGTCATTCCGTATATTTGAACAAGATCAATATAAAGACGTTCTTTACATTCCTTCACTAACGCCGGTGCCATTGCTGCTCCGCCATATATACCGATTTTCATTGACGTTAAATCATACTGAGCTAAATCTTTTTGCAACAACATATTCCACATCGTCGGCGCTGCAAAGAACGTCGTAATCTTTTCTTCTTGAATCGTATGTAATACTGTTTCTGTATCAAAATGATGCAAAATAACATTCTTTCCGCCAACTTGAATGCGTGGTATGATTCCGGCATTTAATTCACCACAGTGATATAAAGGTGCAACAACAAGCCCAACGCTATCTCTATTATATTTTAGGAAATACGTACAAATCATACTATGCTCAGCCATTTCACGATGGCGATGTAACACGCCTTTCGGATGACCTGTCGTACCGCTCGTATACAGCATAGAACAATAATCCATTTCATCAATTTCGATATTTACTTTCTCAGAAGATGCTTCATTCACTTTTTCATGGTAGGAACTTGCATAGGAAGGTTTATCATTTTCTATAGACCAAAAAGATGTATTTGGAAAATCTCTTTCAATTATAGCAACAGTTGACTCAACTGCTTTTTCAAAGACAACGACTTTCGAGGATGCGTCCTGAAGAATATAAGATACTTCTTTTGCTTTTAAGCGGAAATTAATCGGGTTAAAGATCGCTCCAATTTTCGCACAGGCTAAGTAAACGTTTACAAATTCATGGCAATTATATAAGTAAACAGATACCGTATCTCCCTTTCTTACCCCTTCTTCTAATAGAGCGTGCGCTGTTTTATTTATTTGTTCATCCCACTGTTTATACGTCCAGCGAATATTTTTTTCAGGTTCCACTAACGCCTCTTTATTTGGATACTTACCAACTGATAAATCAAAAATTCTCCCTATCGTCATATACATGCCAACAATTTCCCCCTTTTCTCTTTCATAAATCTATCATTTCGTCCATAAGTAGACATTGTCCTCTAATGATTTGACTAATTTTTCTGATTATTATCGACATAGTTTTACATACGGTACCGCTAGGCGGTAAATGAAATTATATCGGCGATTTTCCAGATATATCGACCGTAACTTGAAATATATCAACCACAACTCAATTTATATCAGCGATTTTTCAAATATATCGACTTACCGACAAAAACTGATAAGATATAATCGGACCGCCCGTTACTGCAGGATAAAAAAGAGGTTGTTCCGACTCGGAACAACCTCTTTCTTCTTATGCAAATAGCTCTTCTAAAATTTTCAGTTTATCTTCTGTATATTTCACAAAGCCATCATTATATGATTTTGGATCTTTCGGATTCGCAAAGTGCGTAATTGCTCCCGTCTTCGGATGAACAAATTTACTTGATGCACCACAACCAAGTCCGATAATTGATTGTACTTCTTCCATAATGACAATGTTGTAAATACTTTCTTGCGTCGGCATTGCATAACCAACATTCTCTAAGTTACCTAAAATATTCTTTTGACGATATAGGTAATATGGTACGTAATTATGCTTTTGCGTCCACTCTTCTGCTTCGTGCATCATCGCTGTAATTTCTTCGCGACCTGCTACTTTATATTTACGTTTGTTTTGCGTCATTTCAGAAGCACGTTTAAATGATAACGTATGAACTGTTAATGATTCTGGCATTAACTTTTCTGTTTCATCTAACGTATGCTTGAAGATCTCTAACCCTTCACCAGGAAGACCAATAATTAAGTCCATATTAATATTGTTCATTCCCATTTCACGAGCTAAATGGTATTTCTCAATTGTTTCTTCTACAGTATGATGACGTCCAATTGCTTTTAGTGTCTCTTGATGGTATGACTGTGGATTAATACTAATACGGTCAATGTTCCATTTATTTAACACTTCTAGCTTTGCTGGAGTAATCGTATCTGGGCGACCTGCCTCAACTGTTACTTCACGCACATTTTTCACATCTGGGAACGCTTCATACATTTCTTCATACAGCATATCCATCTCTTCTGCTGTAATACTTGTAGGTGTACCGCCGCCGTAATAAATCGTCGTAACTTTTACACCTTTTTCTTTTAAAAACTTACCAATTTCACGAACTTCATAATGTAAACCACCTAAGAACGAATCAACAGATCCTTGGCGTCCATTAATTGCATAAGCCGGGAATGTACAATATGCACATTTCGTTGGGCAGAACGGAATACCGATATAAATACTTACTTCTTCTTTCAAACGGTATAAATCCGGAACAACTGCTAATTGGCAATCAACAATGCGCTGAAGAAGTTCAATTTTCTCTTCATGAATTAAATAACTTTCACGAAGTTCTTGATGCGCTTCTTCTTTTGACATACCATTTTGAAGCATTTTGTGAAGAAGTTTCGTCGGACGTACTCCCGTTAAAATACCCCAGCTTTGTTCAATACCAGTTAACTGCTGAAGAACAGAAAGATATACATAAGAAACAACGTGTTTCACTTGCTTCATACGCTCTTTTTCATCTGTGAAAGCAGATAAATCTTTTGCGAATGTTTCTTCATACACATTTCCAGTCGCAACATCTGTTAAACGAGCAGATGCTTTCACATTCTCTTCAATGTGTATATCAACGATAAGATTTGCTTCCTCTTGTTCAAATCCAATCGTACTCTCTTCAAAAAATAAGCCGCCAATATTTTGTAGCGGACGTAAAAAACGATCATCTTGTAACGTTTTAATTGAAATTAACAACATTATCACCTTTTCATTTGCAAACTCTCTTTAGTTTACTTGAAGGGCGTTTACAGGTCAATACAGAAGGTTTTACCTGTTTCTCTTACATTTTTTCAAATAATTCTTTTTATGAATATTGCTCATGTATATAGACATCATGATTTTCTCTTGTTAAAATTTATTAGTGTTAAAATCGATACATAGTGAAAATACAATATAAAAAGGAGGACTGTTAACACTAGATTCCACAATCTAATGTGTTAAAAACAAATATGAAAAAGAAATTTTATAGTGTTTTAACTCTCTCTCTTGCATTACAAACTGTTCTTGCACCTACTTATTCATTTGCAGAGAGTGCTGAAAAATCTGCCGAAGTATATACGGAGGATCAAGTTTTTAAAAGTATTAAAGAACATGTTAATGAGCATAGTACTCATGAAGAAGATATCGAGGTTACTGGCCAATTCCTACTATACACTTCAAAAAAACATTCATTATATACCGCGAATGATTTAAAAAACAAATCGAATATCGAGATTACAGAACAAGTCGTAACGGCGACAAAGAAAAAAGGAAATGCTTATTACATAACGACGTCAACTGGCGCTGGATGGATAGATAACAATGATAATAGCTTAGAAGTTCAAGAGATTCATAAACTATCTAACCAAAAATTAATCGTAAAAGAAGAAGCTTCCATACATGCACTTCCGTTCCAATCGTTTAAAGAAGAAGGAAAACTAGAGCCACAAGTCATAACTCCTACTGAACAAGCTGGAAATTGGTTTAAAGTCCAAATAAATGAAACAGCAAAATGGATTTATACACCTTCTGCTACATTTGAAGGTACAAAAGCTTCATTATTAAAAAACAGTCGTACTGCTAAAAATAGTTTATTGAGATCGCCAGAAGCTCTACAAACAAACAATATTTATGGCGTTACATTTAAAGAAATGATTGTCCCAAAAGGAAATGACGATATTCGCCCTGGCTACCCGATGGTGCCTAAATATATTACGATTCACGAAACGGCTAATACAGCGAAAGGTGCTAATGCTCTAAATCATGCAAAATTCTTAGATAATCAAGCACGCGGAACAGCTGATCGCGCCGCATCTTGGCATTTCACAGTAGATGATAAAGAAATTTATCAACATCTTCCGGTAAATGAAGTTGGATGGCATGCTGGAAATAAAACTGGTAACTATGAATCTATCGGAATTGAAATTGCCGTTAATCAAGATGGAAACTATGAAAAAGCGGTAGAAAATGCCCGTAAATTGGCAGCTTATTTAATGAACGACTTAAATATTTCTCTAGATAAGGTCCAAAAACACCAATTTTGGTCAGGAAAAAACTGCCCTGCGTTTATGATTCAACGCGGACAATGGGATGCTTTCTTAAAAGGAACTGAAACATACTATAAAGAAAATCAAAAAAATCCAGTAACTGATGACATTACAGGTGGCTGGTATGAACAAGACATTCGTCAATTAGCAGCTAGAGGCATTATGCAAGGAGAAGGAAACGGCAAGTACTTCCCAGAACGTCTTGTAACGCGTGCTGAATTTGCTACATTAATTACTCGTGCTTTACAATTACCAAGTGGAAATGCTAATTTCACAGACTTAGAACAAGTACACCCATCGTTACGAGACGGTATTAATCGTGCAGCAAGCGCAGGCATAATCCGCGGACGTGGTGATAATACATTTGACCCAAATACTACAATTACACGCGAAGAAGCTGTTATTATGATCGATCGTTCTCTAAAACACGCTGGTATTTTTGCAAAACAAGTTGAACTACCATTCGTAGACCAAAACTTAATTTACGCTAAAGAAGAAGTACAAAGAGTGTATGGATATGGAATTGTAAAAGGTAATGAATTGAATCAATTCGTACCAAAAGGACCATCACAACGTGCTCACGCAGCTGCATTTATAAACAGAATGCTTAGCGTAATTGAAGCTTAAAATATTTATCTGTATTAATTTAAAAAGCATCAGAGATTGTATATCTCTGATGCCTTTTATACATCCGTTAACTATTTTTAGCCATGAATCTTAAACGTATTCCTAGTAACAGAAGCATAAAACCGATGAATGGAACGTAATTCGTATTGTGTCCTGTAGCTGGGAGTTGTTGATTATTAGAAGAACCTTGTCCTTTTTCTGGTAAATTAGGTTTTTCTACTCCCTCACCTGGCTTTTCTGTTCCTTCACCCGGCTTTCCTGTTCCTTCACCTGGTTTTCCTGTTCCTTCATCAGGCTTCTCTGTTCCTTCACCTGGTTTTCCTGTTCCTTCACCTGGTTTTTCCGGATCTTTATCTGTATCTTTTTTATTTGTAATTTGAAGCTTTACAACTTCAATTTTTTCATTAGAAATCGTAAATTTCATTTCCTTATTGGATAAAGTATATCCTTCTGGCGCTTGGATTTCTTTTAAAGTGTAATCTCCTGGTTCTAACTTCTTAGAAGTCGCTTTACCGCTCTTATTTGTTGTTAATGTGTCGATTTTTATTCCGTCTTTCCAAATTTCAAACACTGCGCCTGCTAATGTTTTATTTGTATTATTAGCATCTACCTTTGTAATTTCTAATTGACCTGTAATTTCTTCTTTTACTTTTTCATTCATAACTTCTTGTTTTACTACTTCGTTCGCTACAACATTTACTTCTACTGTTACTTCTAACGCCTTATAACCTTCCGGCGCTTTCGTTTCCTCTAACGTGTACTTTCCTGGCACTAAGTTTTCGAATTTCACAACACCGTCTTTATTCGTTGTTTTCGCTTCTCCAACTACTTGACCAGCTTCATTTTTCAATTTAAATTCTGCACCTGCTAGAACTTTTCCACTCTCTGCATCCTTTTTGGTTACTTGTAAGCTTCCTAGTTCTTTTGCATTTTCTACTTGTACTTCTACTACTTTGTCCGCTTCCACAACGACTTCAATTTCTTCTTTTAGCAATTTATATCCTTGTGGTGCTTTCGTTTCTTTTAATGTGTACTTTCCTGGTTCTAATTTCTGAGAAACTACTTTACCAGTTTTATCTGTTCGTAACGTATCTACTTTTTTACCATCCTTATACACTTCGAATTCTGCATCTGATAATACTTTCGTTTTATCTTGAGCATCTACTTTTACGATTTCGAATTGCCCAAGGCTCTTACCGTTCGTTACTTTTACATCAATAACTTTTTCACCGTCAACTGTTACATGAATTATTTGTTTTGTTAACTCATAACCTTCTGGTGCTTTTGTTTCTTCTAACGTATATTCACCTGGCACAAGTCCGTCTACCTTAACCGTTCCAGACTTATCTGTTGTAATTCCTTCTTTTACAACATTTCCTTTCGCATCTTTCAATGTAAATTCTGCGCCTGCTAAGCGTTTCGTTTGATCTTTATCATCCATTTTAATAATTTGTAGAGAACCTAAGATTTTTTCGTTTTCTGCCTCTACTTTTACTACTTCTTTCTCGTTTTGAATTGTTACTTTCCATTCTTTATTTGAAAGCTTGTAGCCCGCTGGTGCTTTCGTTTCTTTCACTGTGTATTCACCTAGCGGTAATTTTGGTGACATCACTTTTCCACTCTCATCTGTTTTCAGTTCCGCTACCTTTTTACCATCTTTATACACTTCGAATTCTGCACCTGATAACAATCTCGTTTTATCTTCCGCATCTACTTTCACGATTTCGAATTGACCTGTTACTTTTTCATTCATAACTTCTTGTTTTACTACTTCGTTCGCTACAACATTTACTTCTACTGTTACTTCTAACGCCTTATAACCTTCCGGCGCTTTCGTTTCTTCTAACGTATACCTTCCTGGCACTAAGCTTTCGAATTTCACAACGCCGTCTTTATTCGTTGTTTTCGCTTCTCCAACTACTTGACCAGCTTCGTTCTTTAATTTAAATTCCGCACCTGCTAGAACTTTTCCACTCTCTGCATCCTTTTTGATTACTTGTAAGCTTCCTAGTTCTTTTGCGTTTTCTATTTGTACTTCTACTACTTTGTCCGCTTCCACAACGACTTCAATTTCTTCTTTTAGCAATTTATATCCTTGTGGTGCTTTCGTTTCTTTTAATGTGTACTTTCCTGGTTCTAATTTCTGAGAAACTACTTTACCAGTTTTATCTGTTCGTAACGTATCTACTTTTTTACCCTCTTTATACACTTCGAATTCTGCATCTGATAATACCTTCGTTTTATCTTCCGCATCTACTTTCACAATTTCAAATTGACCTGTTACTTTTTCGGGAATCTTTTTATTCACCACATCTACAGTCAATACTTTATTAGCCTCTACATCAACAGAAACTGAACTAGATGATAATTCATACCCTTTCGGTGCTTCTACTTCTTTTAATGTATAGCTTCCAACTGGAAGTCGTTTCGATAAGGCTTCACCTTTATCATCTGTAACAATTGTTTCCACAACTTTCCCATCTTTATCGATAACATCAAATTTTGCACCTGGCAGAAGTTGACCGGATTCACTATCTTTTTTCAATAATTTAAATTGGCCATTCTCTACTTTTTTCGTATTCTTCATAACAAGTTCAATTACGTTTGTATTATCAATTGTTACTTTGACTGGTGTATCAACTTTTATATATCCTTCTGGTGCATTTATTTCTTTTACAAAATAGTCACCAAGTGGTAAATCTTTAACTTCCGCAATACCCTTTTCGTTTGTTGTAACAGTAGCCACAACGTTATTATCTTTGTCTATAACATCAAATTTTGCGTCTTTTAAAACAATATTTCCATCGTTTTCATCAACTTTTTTAATTTGTAAATGTCCTTTTTCAGCTGCTGGTTTATTCCATTTTGGCCAGTTAAATTTAAAGTTATGAACCTCAAAACCATCTCTTTGGTGTAATCCTCCAACATAGGCTTGTCCATTAATAGAACCACCTTTTGTTTCTACAACTGCATTAGGTGCAAACACACTACCTACTACACCATAACCTTTAGTTGTTATCTTTGTAGCATTAGGAAATACCCAAATTACCTTACTAGCTAACTCAGTAAAAGATGAATTAGGGTCGTATGCTTGAGATGTATTAATTAAATCCGTCGCCATCCCAGTATTTCTTGTATCATACAAAATTGCACCGCCACCAAAACTCACTTCTTCTGCATCTGAATAAATAACAATAAAGTCTTTATTCTCTACATTCGGAAGAAAAACGTCTTTTACATCGAATGCTTTCTTTCCCGTCTGGCCTGAAGAGACATAAATATTAGGGTTGTTTACATCTTCACCGATTCCAAAGCTCATATTAGGTTTTGGCTTATCAGTGTGTAGTTTACTTGCATCCCCAATTACACCATCAACGTCTTTTCTAAATTCTTTAAACTTAGCATCAATCTCCGCTTGCTCTTTATAAGAGATACGGTCATATGATGTTTTCATCGCGCCATCTGGGTCACCGTCTTTTGTCATCGCCACTGTTCCATCTTGAATAATTACCTGTCCTGCTCCCGCTTTCGTAAATTGACCGCCTAGTAATAATGATGGATATCCTTCATCTATCCAAGTTGCTCCAGCTAAGTTATTTGCTCCAGTTGCAGCCGCTACGACTGTATAACTTGATGCGTTCATATTTTTCTGAACAGCCATCGCACCTTCAATATCAGCACTCGTTGCACTATGATCCCCAAAAATGATGGCGTTGTAATAAGATACATCACCTAAACCTTTTAACTCTGTTGTAGCTGCCTCTGCTTTAAATGGTAAATGGATTAAAAAATTCATACATATTAGTAATACAACTATTAAACTACTACTTAACTTTTTAATTTTTTGATTAAATGATTTCCTCAAGAAATTCATTCCCCCTTTTAAACTTCCTAAAATCACAAAAAGAAGTACATTTCATATGTACCAGGTCTTACTCACATTAACTTAAAATAATCCATTTAAATACAACAAAGGAACGCTACAACTACTTAATAAAATTACTACAATTCATTTTTGAAATAATACGTGAACTAAACTGTCATGCGGAAATACTTTTACGTATGGGAGCCCAATAAAATTAATCTGAAGAATATTTCATGTGGTGTAACTATTTTGACAACATCCTTCACTTTACATTAGTTTTCTAAAGGATTCAAGTGAATTGTATAGATTTCATACACAATTCACATTTTAAAACGTTTTCATTCATTTTAATAAGCTCAACAAAAAACGTAGCCAAAAAGCTACGTTTTTCTTTTATCGTTTCGGTGTATTTTTATGATTCTTCAAAAACGGAAGCGGGAACTGCTTACGGAAATGCTCTTTAATCATGTACTCTACACCGTTTTCACTATTTGAACGTGTAATCCAATCGGCTGCTTGCTTTAATTCTACAGGCGAGTTCCCCATCGCTACCCCAAGTCCCACGTTTTCAATAACCTCTAAATCTTCCATACTATCTCCAATCGCAACCATTTCATTTAGCGAAATATTTAAATGCTCTCCAAGCAATTGTAACCCGCGTAACTTTGATACATTTTGCGGTAAAATTTCTATTCGTTTTGAATCACATTCAACATACTCTACATCTTGGAACGCTTTTCTTAATGTATTTAGCCCGCGTTCTTTTTCACCTTTAGTTTGGAAAAGAACATCAATTTTTGGCGCCGCTACCGGATGGTCACGAAGCGCGTCACCTAACGAATCTACAAATTGAACTGGATAAAATAAGGGATCTGCGCTTGATAATACAGTGCGCGCAATTAAGTTTGGTGTATTTCTCTCACGATTTCCTATCGAAAACCGTTCATGAGAAATGCGTACGTTACAATCAAAGTGCTCTAACACTTGCACAATGTTAAAAGTCTTCTCTTCAGACAATCTTCTTTGAACGTACGGCTTATCTAACGTTGCTGAAACGAAAGCACCACCATGTGTCACTAATATAGAATCTAATTTTAACGCCTTTGCTACTTTATGAGCGGATTGAAAATTACGACTCGTAAATAACGTAACGTATACATCTTTTCTTTTCACAAATTCAATTGTTTCTCTTAATCCTTTTGCAATTTTTCCATTGTTGTATAGTAGTGTCCCATCTATATTAAGAGCTAGTAAGCGATAAATCATGTCGCACTCCCCCTCTTCGCTGTTGTACTCTATCCATAATTTATGAAATAAATGTAGCAAATAGAACGAGTTAGAATTACTACTGAAAATTTGGTTTACTATATACATATACACTTAGCAAAGGAGATAGTACAATGCAGGCACCTCCTTCTTTTTATGAAGGCGATACGTTAGAAGTCGCAAAAAAATTACTCGGGCAAAAACTTGTTCATATTGTAGCCGGAATAAAGCGAAGCGGAATCATTGTAGAAGTAGAAGCATATAAAGGCCCAGATGATAAGGCCGCACATAGTTATGGAGGCAGACGGACAGATCGCACAGAAGTTATGTTTGGTGCACCAGGGCATGCTTACGTATATTTAATTTACGGTATGTATCATTGCTTTAACGTTATTACAGCGCCAGTGGGCACCCCACAAGGTGTTCTCATTCGAGCTCTTGAACCGGTAGATGGAATAGAAGAAATAAAACTAGCGCGCTACAATAAGACCGAAATTACAAAAGCGCAGTACAAAAATTTAACGAACGGTCCTGGCAAACTATGCCGTGCACTTGGCATCACTTTAAAAGAACGCGGTGTATCGTTACAAAGTGATACGTTACATATTGAATTAGTTCCAAAAGAAGAACACATATCATCACAATATAAAATAACAGCAGGACCTCGTATTAATATCGACTATGCAGAAGAAGCTGTACACTATCCGTGGCGTTTTTATTATGAGGGACATCCGTTTGTTTCAAAAAAATAAGCGATATCAACAATTTTTCAAATATATCTATCGTAACTTACAATATATCAACGATTTTTCGAATATATCTATCGTAACTTACAATATATCAACGATTTTTCAAATATATCTATCGTAACTTACAATATATCAACGGTTCGACAAGAAATATAGATTTATCGACAAATAATAACATTACGAATAAAAGAAGACTGTTCCAAAATGGAACAGTCTCTCCCTTTTTACTCCGCACCTTCCGCAGTCGCAATATTATCCTCTAAGTTTTCTCTTGATAATTCAGCCGCCATAAAATCAGCTGTTTCTGGAAGTGCTAAATGCATATGAGCTTTTTGACAAATTTGGATCGTACAGTTTTCAACAACATAGTCGAAAACATGTCCGCCCCCGCTTCTTTCATCATCAATGTAATGTAAGTGGAATCCAGCTACCCCAATACCTTGCGCATAATCTGGTGTCCAAAATCCAGCAAGCGTACCTTCTGTATTTTCAAATGAAAAGATTGGTTGTGATTTCGTCACTTCAACGAGCGGTGTATACGGTTTTTCTTGTCTTGGAACAGTTCTCGTCCTTACTTCACGAAACGTACCGTCCATTCGAATACCGTAAAACAAGTTTTTACTTGGCATTAATTCATGTAATAACGCTTCAACTTCTTCACGATTCATCGGACGCTCTACCGTATAACTCATTTCTTTTTCAAAAAACGTTACAGTCGCAAATGGCGTTGTTTCTTCTGGCTCTACTTTTTCCGCTGAACCGTCTGAACGTAAATGATAAAATTCATTATCAAATGCAATCATTTCACCATCTAATTGATCAAATGTGCCGATGCCGAAATCACCATGTTTTTTCAAATCTTCAAAGCTAATTACACCATCATATATACCATCTAATAGCGCAAGCATTGTAGATGTTTGATATACTTCATTACTCGTTTTCGTTTTTTTCGCATCAATATCAATTAATTGCGCAACAGTCATCTCAAATCTGCCTCCATTAGTTTAATTGGTTTGGTAATAATTTTTCGCTTAATTTAATGTTGTCACGATAGTCAATTGGAATATCAATAATGACAGGACCATCTGCTGCTAGCGCGGATTTTAACACACCTTCTAATTCATCAGGCGTGTTAACACGAAGACCTAACGCCCCGAAACTTTCCGCATATTTCACAAGATCAACATCGCCAAACTCTGTAGCTGATGTTCTGCCGTATTTCATCATTTGTTGGAATGCAACCATATCATATGTGCCGTCTCTCCAAACAAGATGGACGATTGGAGAATTTAAACGTACCGCCGTTTCTAACTCCATCGCAGAGAATAAGAAACCACCGTCACCTGATACGGAAACTACTTTTTTACCTGGTTCTACTAAAGTAGCTGCGATTGCCCAAGGAAGTGCAACACCTAGCGTTTGCATACCGTTACTAAATAATAATCTACGTGGTTCATAAGAACGGAAACATCTCGCCATCCAAATAGAATGGGAACCGATGTCACATGTAACGGTTGTATCGTCACTAATTAAAGAACGAAGTGTACGAATCACTTGAAGTGGGTGCGTAACACCTTCTGAAGGACGATTTGGAACTTCTGCTTGTTCTGATAATTTCGCACGTAATCGTTCTAATACCGCTTCTGATTTCGTACTTAATACAAGTTTCGGTAATTTTTCCGCGATGCTATTTACCGTTAAGGCAATATCACCAATTAATTCACGCTCTGGTTGGTAATCATGGTCGATATCTGCTTGATGGTCGTCAAGATGAATAATCGTTCTGTCGCCAAGTTTATTCCAGAACTTTGGATCATACTCGATTGGATCATAACCGATAGAAATCACAAGGTCTGCTTCTTCTAGTAAAATATCACCTGGTTGGTTACGGAATAATCCAACGCGGCCGAAGAAATGATCTTCTAACTCACGTGAAATCGCACCAGCTGCTTGATATGTTTCAACGACAGGAAGTTCTGTATCCGCAATTAATTTACGAACAGCTTTCGTCACTTCATTTGTGCTCGCTCTCATACCGAGTAAAATAACTGGTAATTTCGCTGATTTTATTTTTTCTACTACATATGTAATATCATTTGTGGGAGCGATTCCAAGCTGTGGCTTAGAAAGCGCACCAATAGACTCTACAGTTGTTTCCGCAGTCATAACGTCTTGCGGAAGACTTACTAAAGTAGCTCCCGGATTTGTGGAAGTCGCACTTCGAAATGCATTACTAAGTGCTTCTGGCACATTATCAGGATGCTCTACTTCTACGCTATATTTTGTGATTGGTTCGAATAGTGCAGCATTATCCATAGATTGATGCGTACGTTTTAATCGATCCGTACGCGGTACTGCACCAGCTAAAGCAACAACGGGATCACTCTCCGCATTCGCAGTAACAAGACCTGTCGCTAAATTTGATGTCCCTGGTCCTGAAGTTACAAGACATACGCCCGGTTTCCCTGTTAATCTACCAATAGCAGCTGCCATAAATGCTGCATTTTGTTCATGACGACAAACGATTAACTCTGGTCCTCTTTCTTGCAATACATCAAATACAGAGTCAATCTTTGCTCCTGGAATACCGAAAACATGTGTAACACCTTGTTTAATTAAACAATCAACAACAAGATCTGCTCCTTTTGTTTTTGTCTTCACGTCGTTTGCTTTTACACCTGTACTCAAAACTAATCATCCCTTTATTTCATAATGTGTGTAATAAAGATTTTAATTTCACCTAGTTAATTAAGCTGGTGAAGTATCATTTATCATTATATTACAAATGCATTATTTTTCCAACAATATGAATTCGACATTATTTTGACAAGTTTTAAAGAATGCGCTTACAACCTTTTGTTTATCTTAAAATAACATTTTTATATCTCTTCTAAAAATGTACAAAAATACTTCCACCTATTCACATTATTAACAAATTTATAGTACCTTGCAAAGAATAATAGTAAGTGATATATTTGTAAATAACGGAATATCCATTATTTGTAATTTTATTCACGATTAGTATATCTCCTTTCAAAAAGTAGATATAGATTGTGTGTGCTGTTTAGAAAAAAGATAGGATTTTCAGCCATAATTCATCATTTTATAAAGGAAAGTGATCGTTATGAACAAGAGTGAATTTTTAGAACAACTTAGTTCTTCCCTACGGAATATGCCTAATTCAGAAAAGGAGGATATTATCTGGGAGTACGAAACTCATTTTATTAGTGGTAAACAAGATGGAATATCTGAAGAGGAAATTTCTAAAAAGCTAGGAAATCCTAAAACCATTGCTAAAGAACTTACTGTTTCCTATGCAATAAGCAATGCTGACAGTAAACGAAGCTTCAAAAATATGATAATTGCACTTTTTTCTGTTATGAGTTTAAGTGTTTTAAACTTTGCCTTTATCTTTATCGCCTTTTTCGTACTACTCTTTTTATTACCGATTCTTCTAGCACTTATCATTGCTACACCATTATTAATTATTTCACCTATCTTATTAATAGGATTAGGATTCTTTAAAGGGTTTCATCAAATTAGTTATTCCGATGTTTATAATGTATTTATAGCTTTTTGCGTCGGTTTACTCATATCCGTCATATCTTATCAAATGGTAAAACATCTATATGCACTTTTAGTAAAGTATTTGAAATGGAATATTGCTATTTTACAAAGACACTAATGAATGTAAAAGGAGATTAAAATGAAGAAATATACTTTATATTCACTCATGCTACTTACTCTTTTATTTCTATCAGCTTGTTCAAACAGTGCACAACCTAAGGAAGAAAACGATGTACAATCTATTAAAGATGTTGCTATTAAAGTTCCAGAAAATATATTTAGTTCCTCAAAGAAAAACGAAACTATTAATGAAGACGAAATGAAACAAAATATAAAAAATTATATAGATTATAGTTGGGAGTTATCTGAAAATATCATCCCTCTCGCTTCAACAAATTCTGATAAGAATTTCACGGAATCTGACCAAGAAAAATTACAAAAACTAATTGATTTAGCGAAACAAAACGATATGAATTTCCATGAGTTTATTAGTAATAATAATTTACCTAATGATTATAAAAAACCTTCAAAAGAAATCTATGAATTTATGTCCTCATCTACGGCTATTTTCGTAGAACTAGATCAAGAATTAGACAAACTCACCCAAGATGGTAACTTATTCAAAGCCAATTTTTCTTTTACAAAACGCCTTGAGAAAATAAATGGGAGGAAACAAAAAGAGATTGAAACGTTTTTGAACGAAAAAAATATTAAAACTTCAATTAACAGCAATAAAAAAAATTAACAGATGTGTTACATATCCCTTTCAAAATAACCAATAAGAAATGGCTATTTTGAAAGGTTTTTTTAATATCTGAGGATGCACTTCATCCGTTTCCCATAAAAAAAGGCCTCCTTAAAGGAGGCCCAAGCAAAAACAACAAACGCAAAATAACAACAAATAATGGACGATAAAATCACTATATTGACAAAGTATAGGATTTTTATCAGTTGGAGTAACTCAACCCTAAATTACTCTTTTAACAATGCAATACTAATAACTTATTACAGCAATTTTTTACCGTGTCTTAAAATAATTGACTGTCTTTCAAATAATTCTATTTATATTGATTGTTATTAATTAGTATATACTTGAATACGACTATACATCCTAATAAAAGGCAATATATTAAGCTGTTAGTCCTCGCGAGTTTATTTTGCCTTTAATGTAACTATACTATATTCTTCCATTTATATCACCGAACATTCCTCTCGTATTCACGCATTTTTCTTGCGTGAATACCGCATTACATCGGCGTATCGGCTAACACCCACTCTAACTTTCCTTTATACTCTAGTCCCACTTTAATAAGCGGATACCGTTTGATTCGTCATTCCAAGCTACTTCAGTCGGTTCGTTATTCGTTAAAATAGACGCAGCTACTTCTACAGCCGTTTCACCTAACAAATATTGTTGACTCCCCTTTACATACCTCATAGCACCAATTAGCTGTTCTTTTCCGTCCAAAGTTAACGGCTCTGTCTCTTTAACGTATATCTTCCACGCATTTTTTTCAGGTCGATCATCCCTCCTTCTCAATAATTCGCGACGGAGGGATGATACGTATGTATATCCGTTGCAAATGAATTCATCCAGTCTGGATTATACCCCTTATACTTTTTAGTAACTAATTCATTTGTACCATCTGTTTGTATTTCTGTCATACTGCCATCATTCGCATCTTCTATCACCCTCTTTTCCCATTCATAACGCAGTGCACATTTTAAACATAATATAAAAACATTTTTATATTACATACCCTTCTCTTTCACACCCCGTATATTATCCGAATTCCTCCGAAATCATTTAATATTTACAAAATATCACTTTTCATATATTTCTTAAGTCACTTCATTTATGAAACGTACTTTTCGCACCTGTTAATTCACAGCCTTGTGAATCTGTAAATTTGCCATTCTAGCCAATATTCTCTTTCTTTTAAATACTTTATAAAAAAATACAAAACACTATTTCTTAACAGTGTTTTGTATCATGCTATCTTCTCTTATTATTACTTAATCAATATATTTCGTTTATTATCCTTATTCGCCGCCTTTTTTCTTAGAGCGTCTTCCTAGTAAGAATACTAAAACTAGTAATGCTACAAATAATAAAATTCCACCTATAATATAGTACAGAGTATAATCCTTTTTGGCCTCTACAGCTGTATCATTTAACTTCTGTGCTTCTTTTCCTTCAATCGTAAATTTCTTGATCCACTCCCATTTCTGATCACCATCCGTTGCCTTCATTTCTAGACGGTATGTTCCTGGTTCTAAAGCTTTATTGTCCCAACTAATTGCATAATCAAAGTTAGAATTTGGTGCCATTCTTAAATTTTCTTTTTTCGTTTCATGTAGTATATCTTTACCTTTTTCAGTGTACACCTTTGCATCTACGCTTAAATTCTTTAACATTGCTGGTTTTATATTTTGTAAATTTGCTGTCACTACATTACGTGCATTCACTTGTCCTGGCTTTACTTCATTTAATTTCATATCTGGTTTTACTTGGGCGTCCGTTTCTCTTAAGACAACACCAATTGCGTATGCATATTTGTTTTCAATCTGTACATTATCAGATGTTCCTTTTTCTTTTTCATCTTCTTTTTCTTTAAAATACAATCCACCTAAAATAACACCATCAAATGATTCAACTGGCATTTCAATACTCACATCTAATGTAACTTTACCTTTCGCTGGAATTTTTGTTTCTTTTTGTACTTTAGCAATTTTAGAAAATGGGGTTTTAAGTGTAGAGTCTAATTGAGGATCAATCATGCTATAGTCAGTAATACCATTGCTATTTGTAATAGCTGTATTCGCATGAGTTTCTACTATAACCTCTTTATCCGTATCATTTTTCATTTGCACTTGAATTGTTTGCTTTTTACCTGGTTCCATCTTTAAATCGAAATATGTTTGATTCTTGTCAACTTGGTTTTCTGGAATTACTGCTGTTACTGCAAATTTCATTTCTGCTGCGTGCGTTGTAACACTAGCAATATTTAAAATAAATAAAATGACTAATAAACTACTCAATATTTTTTTAATAGATTTCATACTATATTCCTCTCATATTCAATAATTTGATATACAAACGAAAGAGATAAAGATATTAAATCTATCCTTATCTCTTTCTATGCCCTATATGATTAATCTTTACAAAGTTATATTACATAGGTGCGTCTTTTAATTCCCAAGTTAGAGAAGTTGTGTACTCAGCTTGTTCTTTCTTTGTTTTACCTGGAACACTTAGCTCCACACTCTTCTTCGCATCTTCTACTGATTTACCAAATGTGTTGACCCATGTTCCCATACCTTGCTCTTCTTGCGCAGTTACAACATCAGATGCTTGACCTGGAGTTAACGTAATATCTTGTGCAGCTTTTGGCACCTCACTTCCAGATGCTGAATGTAACGTTCCATTTTTCAACGTTAAAGCTGCTCCTGTTAAATCCCTGCCTTCTGCAGTTTTAAATTGGTCGTTTTGTGTTACTGATAACTTCCATCCTACGTTTGTACCACGGTTATCCGTTACTTGTACGTAGTTTGGTACTTTCATTGTCTCAGTTGTATCTTTTTTTGTTACTGAATCTAAACTAGCGTAGTAAATTTCGTTGTTACCAGACGCTTTATGTTTTTCAAATTGGAAGTTTGATACATAGTCAATACTTAATGGACCTTGTGTTCCTGGCTCATGTGGGTCTTTTGGATCTTTTGGATCTTTTGTTTCTACTTCAATACTTGGATCTAGTGGACTAACTGGATTTACAATTTCAGTATTTTTCTCAAATTTGATAAATGCTTTTGAGTTTAGTGTTCCACCATCTTCAGCTGCAAACGTTGGTGCTCCTGCTGCTAATACTGTTGAAAATGATACCGCTCCTGCTAATGCTAATTTCGTTAATTTCATATAATTTATCTCCTTTTATCTCTTTTTTCGTTTCATGATTATTTGCGATGAATTATTGTGGTGTATCTTCTAAAGTCCAAGTTAATGATGTTTGGTATTTCGCATCTTTTATTTTTGCAGTTGAACCTGGTACAGATAACGTAACACTTTCTACTCCTTTTTTAGCATCTTCACCATACATAGTTACCCATGTTCCCATACCTTTTTCAGCTGCAGCAATTGCTACTTCTTGTGTATCTCCGTTTGGATTTAATGTTACTTCTTTTACTTCTGGAGCATATTTCTCATTTGTTGCAGACTTTGCAACTGGATTGCTTAACTTCAGTTCAGCACCGTCTAATACTGTTTTATCTTTATCATCGGCTATAAACTGACCATTTTGTTTTACTGTCAATTTCCATCCTTTGTTTGTTCCACGGTTATCTGTTACTTGTACGTAGTTTGGTACTTCTGTTGATTCTTTTGCACCTTTTACTTTCAATGTATCAAGTTTTGCGTTATATACTTGATCATTACCTGACATAACTTGCTTGCCAAAATGGAAATTTGATACATAATCAATACTTAATGGACCTTGTGTTCCTGGCTCGTGTGGATCTTCTTTATCATTAGGATCTTTCGATTCTACTGTTTCATCTGGATTAAGTGGGTTAACTGGGTTCGTAATTTCTTCACTTTCTGTAAATGAAACATCTGTAACCGATTTCATTGTTGCAGCTTCTTCTGCAAATGCTGGTGCTCCTGCTGCTAATACCGTTGAAAATGATACTGCTCCTACTAATGCTAATTTTGTTAATTTCATAAATTGCCTCCATTTATATAATTCTATTTATTTAAATAAAAACTTGCGTTTCTATTTTTACTTCTAGCTAGTGTTAGTAACATAAAAAAAGCCGCTATAATACTACTTAAACCTAAATATTGAAATAGATAAAAAGATTGTCCACCTGTTTTCGGTAGCTCCCTCTTATTTATCCGGTCATCAGATGTATCGATTACTAAATTAGATCCATCCGGTATCAATGAATCAATAATTATAGTGGGAACATAACTATTTGAAAAAGTAATTCCTGCTTTTGAATTCACCTTGTCTGCTAATACCTTTTCATGAAATGAGAATATTGGTATTAAAGCAAGCATAAACAACATCAAGCATAAACATTTTTTTAACATTACATTCTCTCCTTTCTAAAATTTATATCTATATTTCTCTTAGATATATCATCTTAATTAGGAGCATCCGTTAGTGTCCATGTTAATTCACCTTGATATTTTGTATTCATTTTCACATTCGGCCCTGGTACTACTTGAAGTCTAATTCCCTCATTTTGTTCCCAGTTCACTTCAATACTCTTATCATCTGTCGATGTATGTGAAATTACTTCTACGCTCTCTTTACTTAACGTAAGGTCAGTTCCATCCTTTGTTGTATAGATCATCGCACCTTCTAATTTATCGTTAGTACGAGACGTAAGTGGTTTTGTTTCCTTTACATCCACACGCCATTTCTGTCTCTTTATCCTTTCATCTGCTACCGTCAATTTCCCATTCATAGAAGTAGGATTATATATCGTTGGTTTGGATGGGATAAGCAAATTTTCAAAAGAGATCGTTTGTGGAACATTCACTAATTTCAAAGTTCCCACTACTACTTTTATAGGTACTTGTATTCTTTCCTCTACTCCTTGTGCAGTGCGAATTACAGCTGTAACAAAATACTCTCCTATAACATTTGTTTTTGGAATGTTCTCCAAACGAACTACAGATATTGGTTTATCAATATTATCATCCGTATCTACAGATAATTCTGTTACAAAGGTCGAAATATCCATCTTTGATAAATCTGTGTTAATTCTTACAGTTTGTGGAACCGCTTTTCCTGTAGGGGTACCTTTGTACTGCATTTTCGCAATACCTTGATTACCTTCTTGTCCCTTTTTATCTCCATCAATATAGTTTTTGGCAGAAACAGGGACCTCTAGATAACCCTTTTTATAATACTTCTTAAAGTCAGCCCCTTCTTTCAAGGAGCCTCGAATTTGCATATCATAAAATTTACCACCGAACTCTGACTTATTTACAATATTAGCTTTGGCAGTAGCCGTAACCTTATCATTTTCACGTGTAATATCAAAATAACTACTTATATCCTTTTCATCTTCATCTAAAATCTTTACATTTTTTACATTGAAATCTGGATTTACTTTACTCTCAAGTACAAATGAAGTTGGATTAGAAGATGCAATGGCTTGCGGAGGCATATCTTGATATACATGATAATATAGTTCTCTATCAGCTCCCTCCGTCACTTCACCTATTACTTCAGGATGCGGTATACCAACCTTGGACATAGCTTCATGTTCATACCTTACCCGTGATGTTGAGTCTCCTAACCGATGGATACGCATCGGTAATTCTGTTATCCCCGTATAAGTGAATGTCATATTTGTATCTTTTCCAGCTGCACCACCAGCAGTTCCCACAAAATTAGCAGTGCCATCACCATTATTTTTATATGTTATTGTCGTATTGTCATACGTGTATAAAGAATTGAAATGCTTTTTATCTACATTTAAGTCTATAGCCTTATGACTATTCAATTTATTAATGTTCCACATACCAGATACAGGCACTAACTCTCCCGTTTCATGGTCATAAAATTCATAAGAAATATCAGCCGAAGATCCAACTCGCCCCCAATACCTCATTTGCAAGAAATCCTTTTTACCACTTACTTTACGCGGAGTGGCTACATTGACTTTGGTGACTCCATCGAACTTTATAATATTGACACGTATATCTAGCCATCTGCCCATATAAATTCCGGCTTTTTCTATATGAACATACGATTCCTTATCGGGATTTACGTTTGTAAAGTCATAAGACTGGTATGTTGAGTTAGTATCTGTTGTACTCCCAACAATTTTATACTTTACTTGTGTACTCCATCTCCATTGAAGAGCATATTCTCCTGGAATCATAGATCCCGTACCATCCTTTGAACTAATTACATTAACATTTGGATACTGAATTATACTCTGATGAGTTTCATCTGCATGTTCTACCAAGGCAGTAGCAGTCTGCTTTTCTTCCTCTACCTCTACTATTTCTGCGTTCATATCATTGGCAGCATTTAGTTCTTCTCCATTACTAGTTACGTTATTACCTTCTTTAGAGTTCCCATTTAATGTAGCCTCTGATTTTTCTTCCTCTTGGGCATTTTCATCTATCTGACCAGACATTCCCTCAGTTGGCTGAACATCTACTTTTCCATCACTAGTAGTCTTTTCAACTACTCTCGTCTCTTCATTCAATTCCTCTGTTTTCTCTATTAAAAGATTATCTGGTTCCTGAATAGCTTCCTGAACATTTTCTGAAACATTCAGATTAACTGCTTTCGTTTTTACTTCAGTGTCCCCATATTGAACCTTTGCCACAAATGCAAAGTCCCCTGGTTTATTTCCTTTAATTGACAAAAATACCTTACCTAAACCACTACTTTGCGCTTTTCTTTGGATTTGAATTGTTGAATGCTCTACCACACGGATTGTTTCAATTGCTTCATTAGTTTCATTCAACTTTTTTGTAGCTTCTTCATTGAAATTTACGCCTTCAGGTAATTGCAACTCAACCTTATCATCTTGATTCCCTGGGTTTTCGATTTCTAAAACGATGTTCTCATCTACCTTTGCCTTACTTTTATTTGCTTGCATAATAAAAGTTGATATCTCATCACCTGTAACAGCATAAGCGGTGGTCGAAAAAACACCCAAAGTACTAATCTGAGTAAATAGAATCCCACTAGCTAAACATATTTCCCCAAATTTCTTTGTTCTTCCTCTCAATTTACTCCCCCTTTCTTTCTTATTAAAAAATGCCTAAATTTTATGGGATTATTGTTGTACAATTCCCTAACTTGATTATTTTTCTCTCCGTGTCACTTCATTATCGCTTCTGTTATCTACACTAATATTAAAGGACACCCAATCCCATCCTCATATTAACTATTTTTCCCAAATTCTGAAACGAAAAAACAAAGTAATGCCACGCAAAAACACTTGCGCTACAACGCAAGTAAATCCCCTTTCTAACAAAAAAGGTTCCTTCCCAAACAAAATTGGAAAAGAACCTCTTATCAAACATTTTATTTCCGAGCTTATATCACTAAGTACCATTTAAGGTTATAAATCAAGAGAAGGAATAAGCCACAGCTCCTTCGCTTTCTGAACAGCTTCCATCCGAGAAGAAACTTTTAATTTATGAAATATATCTGTCAATTTATACTCAATAGAACGCTGACTTAAATTCAAAATTCCAGCAAGCTCTTTATTTGTTTTCCCTTTACTCACTTCTATTAGAATTTGTTTTTCATCTTCATTTAATGAAACTCTATTCGAAACCTCTCCATGTTCGGTAGCTATATTCGAAATCGCTTCTTTTATTCTTAACTGCTTAACAAATTGCTGGGATAGAACCACTTCTTTTTTTACTGCATGACGAATCGAAGTAATTACTTGTTCCTCTGACGATGTTTTACTTAAAACCCCTAAAACTCCACTGTCTATAAGTAGATTATAGTGCGAAAGTACGTCAAATCCTGTAAAAATAAGAATCGATGCCTCTGAATGTATCTTTAATATTTTCTTAGATAACTCTAAACCGTTTATATTTGGCATTTGTAGATCAATTAAGTAAACATCATATTTTTGATTCTTAATTATTTTTTCTACTTCCATGCTATCATGTACTACATCTACATTCATCTCATCGTATTTTTCAATTAATGCCTTCGTCCCTAATCCTACTGCAACATGATCATCTACTACAAGTACTGAAATCATCTTCTCACCCCTTTAATATCATTACACACAACATCATCCCATCATCTGATGACTCATTGGAAACTAATTATCTTTTAATTTTATAATTATTTGCAAACCGAGATTAGGTTTAGATTCAACAGACATCTCTCCATTCAGACTTTGTATCCTAGTGATAATTCCAGATAAACCTAACGTGTTGTAAGAATGATTTACTTCATCTAACTTAACACCTATCCCATTATCTACATAAGTTAAATATAGGTGATCGTCTTTATGAAATAATCTTATCGTTACATTTGTCGCTTTTGAATGTTTCATTGCATTATTTAATAGTTCTTGTATAATTCGATAAATCGCTTGTTCATGTTCAATACTAGGCACAACAATTCTTTCAGGAATATCATAATAAAAGAAAAAGGTCGCTTTTAAATTAACTTGCTTAAATAAATTCAGTAGCGCTTGTTTTAAACCTAACTCATATAGAAATGGTGGCCTCAAATTATTACATGTTTCACGAATTGTATAAATATGATCTAACAGTTCTTCATGTATTTCATTAAGTATATCTTTCATTTCCTCATCTTTAACACGTTCATTATAACTCTCAAATTTTCTTGTTAAACGTATTTGATCTTGCAAAACTCCATCATGTATATCACTTGCAAGATTTGTTCGTTCTTTTTCCGATAGTTTGAACATAAGTCTCGCCAACCATTTTGGTGGGTGCTCTAAATTTTTTATCTCTTGTAATTGCCTTAATAGGTCTTCAATTTGATTAGAACACTCTAATAATAAATCTGTATAATTACATAATGTTTCAATCCAAACTATTTCATCTACATTTAAATTTTCTTTTCCATTATAATTACACAATAAAATAAGCATTTTTTCTGCTGAGGCAGATAAAACAAACCCAAAGTGTTTTTCTAACTGTACGGTGGAACCAACCTTGTAGGTGTCTAGTTGATGATTAAATAACGTTTCTATCGTCCGGTGCGGAACATATTCACTATCCAAAATACGGACAGACTTCTCAATTTTATTTATTTCTACGCAGCACGTCTCTTCAAGTTTTAAAATATCCGCTATCTCTCTTCGCATACTATAAATTAAATTTGATAGTTTATATTCATTTTTGGCTTGATGTAAAAATCGATGCAAACTGAATTGATAATTTTTTTGATGATGATATAAACTTTTCCTCAACTTAAAATCAATATAATCCTTAATATATAAAAAACAAATACAGATAATGATAGCAATAATTCTAAATTTTATCCACTCTAATAAACCTGCCTCACTCTCTTCAAATAGTACCATCGTTAATACGGCCAAAAATATGTTAATCCCTACAGATAAAATAATATAATGCGGTAGTCGCTGAACGATAAATCTAAAATCAAACAACTTCCCTGCAATTACTAAATAAAATAAGCACACTGGGATGAATAAAAAGAAAATCCCCGTTGTTTCACTGCTTATAAATTCTTCCCCATAATATAAATTTGGAATTAAATATAAACAAACAAATGGGGTTGCCGATACAAAAAAACTAATAATAATAATTTTTAAATATTTAATGTAACTACTATTTTTACTTTTCAAATAAAACCTTACTAAAAGGTATACTGTAAAACAAAATAATATAAAACTTAAAGTGACTGTAAACAAATTAGCCCATTCATTATGTTCTACATATACAAAAATACTCACTATAATAAGGAATACCGATATTGCATTTAAAACTTTTAATTGTTTTGGTATTAAAAACTTTATTTCATTATGCAAGAAATACAACATCATGAATCGAATAAAGAAAGTAAATGAACACACTAATGAAATTGAAGCCATAATAAAAGAGAATATATCTTCTCTTTCAACAGCCATAATGCTAATAAAATTTAATCCAAGAGAAATTAAAAAATATACTAGATTAGTGGTACTACGATTCATTTCAGGAACAAACATTAAAAGATATAACGCCATCAAAAAACATACTATATAAAATCCAACCGGAATGATAAAATGATAAAATAATTGTTTGCTATAAGGTGTATATTTTATCTCATATTCTTTTATTTGTCCGTCCCTATTTAATATGATTTTTTTTGCTTGTTCAATTGAATGATACGCTACAACTGTAAAATGTTGAGATGGTGATTCGCCATCTATTTTTTCTATAATATCTCCTATTTGGAAATCTCTTTTTCCCGCCCAACTATATTTTGATAAGTCATTTATAACATATTGGTTAGATTCATATTTTACAGATATACCTATCTCAGGATATTCTTTTATTAAATTAGCTAGATAACCACTAACTATAAGGGAAAATAATAGAATCAACAACTGCCACTTAGATTTCCACATTCTCGCTATCATTGCATAACTCCTTTTGCAAACACAACCATATACATTGCCCCCCCTAGGTATTATTAAAGGGAAATTTTTTTACTTTTCATTCTCAATAAAAATAGAATTATTTACCTTATACTTTCAACATTAAAAATAAATCCGCATTTTTTTCAAAGGTAAATAAATTATATATTGCCCTACCTAGGTATTCTTTTAAAATTTTTTTGATTTTCATTCCTCAATAAAGATAGAATTATTCACCTTATACTTTCAACATTAAAAATAAATCCGCATTTTTTTCAAAGGTAAATAAAATATACATTGCCCTCCCTAGATATTCTTAAAAGGAAAGTTTTTTTATTTTCATTCCTCAATAAAGATAGAATTATTTATCTTACACTCAAAAAATTAAAAATAGCTCTATATTTTTCAAAAGTAAATAGATTGCATACCCTTCTAAAAAATTAGAACCCCCCATAAAAATATATACTCACCATCATGAGATTAGGAAAAGATTATAACACAAAGTTTTAAAAAATATAAGCTACTTTCTCACCCTCTATAATATATTAATATAATATTACTTTCGTACTATCTGGGTGATGTGTTAAATAAAATTCATTATTCTTCTTATAAATCTCAATACCTTTTGTAAGTATCTTTACATTATTTATAAAAATAGTTGAATCATTTACCCAAATATTTTCAACCAATTGCGATCCTTGATAAAAGAAGTCATTTTCTATCATCATATGAAGTACATGTTTCGCTAATATTTCCGTTTTAAAACTATTTAAATCTATAAGGGTCTCCATCTATTCTAACCTCTTCCATTTATCTCTATTAATTGTCTCATTAGTAAATACATTATATGTAAAAAACACGATTGTTTCACCGAAATACTAATGCGCTCTTACGAAATAGATAGGCGATTACCGAAAGAGAATTCCCTCGATACACTTTTTATGCATTTAACTTTCCCGACTACTTTACTCTTTTATTGATCTTCAAATACGATGCACCGCAATATAAATACGCGCAAAAGAAAGCATAAAATACTTCCTATCGTATATATAGTTACATTCTGAGTTCCATAAGCACCAAAAAGACGCCCCCATAGGAGCGTCTTCCACTATTACGCTTGTTGTTGCGCGCTATATAATTCTTCAAGTGGCTTCATGATAATTTTGTTAACGTCACCGATTACAACGTTTAGACGTTGCTCAGTTTCCATTAATTTTGTAATTTTAGCATCTTGTTGAATGCGAGCTACAACTTCTTGTGCTTGTTGGTTATCTTCTTCAGTGATTTCTTGGCCTTGCATCATTTTTTGTTGTAGGCTAAGTTGCATTGTACGGAACTCATCGAATAAGTTCTTTGAAGCTGTGTCAGCTTGAACTGCTGCGTAGCTCTCTTTTAAAGTTTTGAAGTCTTCGTTTTCAGCGATTGCTTTTTGTAATTCATATGCAACATCATGAATGTTCTTTGTCATTTTATTTTTCCTCCTTTAGAAGGCTAGCGCTTTTCACTCGCACTGCCTTTTACGTGCATTTACATACGCACCTCTTCTTACCATATCAAACTATGCAAGAGATGTGAAGAAATTTCACTTTTATTTCTATGTACTCACCTTATTATCTAAGAAACAATAGTAACAATCCTTGTACGAGCCCGATCATTCCGCCTAATAACGCTCCTAAATACGTAATCATTTTCAATTCGTTTTTCGTAATAGACAGAACTAAGTCTTCTAATCTTTCTGTTGAGAATGTAGACACTTCTTGCTGGACAATTTCCGCAAGGTGTAGATTATTTAGTATACTCTCTACATTTTCTGTTCCCCACTTTAAGCCTTTCGCTACTGCACTTGGAACCACTTTTTCAATAATTGTTTCTCGAACTGGTTCACATACTTGCTGAACAGATTGATTTAAAAACTTACTCACTGTTTCCTCTACTTTAACTGCTGACAGCACGGAGCTTACAATCATTTCTTTCTCTACAAATGCTTCTAATTCTTTTACATCTCTTCCTTTTAACTTTTCCCACTCTTTTTGTAGTACGTCAGTTAAAAGCTGCTTTGTAGCATCTTGCCCTAAAAACTTAATAACTTCTGGCTGCACACGATCCACAACACTTACATTTCCTAAAAACATTCCGACTAAGTTAAGTAGCGTTCCGCGAGAAGCAAAGAAATCATCAATCATTTTTGAAAGACGTGCTTTCCCTTCTTCACTTTCAAAAAAGCTAATTCCTCGCTCTAAAATAAACGCCGAGACATTCGGAATCGCATTCTCTACTTTTTCATTTACAGAATGAGGTAAAGCCTGTTCCCATGTATATGTATAATACTCTGCTAAAAATGCATGAATTTTTTCTGTAATCACATGTTCGATTTTTCGAGTCGCTTCTTCTTCTACATGCGCTACATTCCATTTTTCTAACATATGTCGCAGTGATTGTTCATTCGTAATTACTTTATCCACTTCCACTTGCGCCCAGTGAATTAAACCTTTTTGAAACTCTTCATTTGTTAGCTTTTTTCCAATTCCTTCTGGTGTTAACAAATGTTCTACAACCATTTTTCCTAATTGAACAGCAAGTTCATCACGACGCTTCGGAATTAACCCTGGTGTAAATGGAACTTGAAACTTTCCGATATAAATAGGACGATGAGGACGAAATAACATTTTTATCGCTAAATGATTCGTGTATCCCCCAATAATTGCTCCGAGTCCTGTCGTCGTTAACATATTTAACCATATATTCATTACAATCAACCTTTCACTTCTCCAAAACTATAGCATATCATCATACGGACAAAAGTATAATGGTATAAAAACGTATTTGCAATATATAGCTTCGCCTATTATGCAAATAGTAGTAAAGGAGTGATTTCGTTGGTTCTCGGCCTTTTAACTTCTAAACTTCATTATGAGCAAACGTATTACACCGAAATCGCTAAACGCGCTCGGCTTTATCATAATGTCGTTGCCCAGTTTACGCCATTTTGTATTGATTCTAAAACAGACCTTGTTTCTGGTCTTATTTACGATACAGATACAGGAAAATGGAAAGAGCAAACATTCCCTATTCCTTCTTATATATATGATCGTTATTCTTTTCACGAGGAAACAGACTTTGAAAAAGCAAAATCAATTATTCACTCTTTGCACAACCGTCCTTCCACTACCTTTTTAAATAACACACTTATTAACTTAAGTGAACTACATGATTTATTTCTCACTAATAAAAAACTGTCTCCTTATATACCCAAATTTGAAGTGGCAACGATACAAAACATTTTCAAATTGTTGTTAAAATCTAAAGATATTATTATACGCCCCACTAATATACATTCTAAAGATAACTTATATCGAGTCGCTTACAAAAATAAAACGTTTCATATCGATACAGTAAATGAAAAATACCATACTTCTCTTTCAATCAAGCGGACAGATGAATTTATATCTTGGTGTAAATCTAACATACGTTCATCACGCTACATAGTGCATACCATGCTACAACCACCAAATCAATTAACATACCCACTCCACATTCGAACTATTTTGCAAAAAAACAAAGAACAAACTTGGAATGTTATAGGTCAATTTATACAAAAAAGTTCATTTCCTAATCAACTTTTACCCTCAGCAACAGACGATGATTCATTGCATTCATTTTCAAAAATTAAATACGTACTATCTAGTACAGGTGTGCAACTATTGCAAGACGCTTTACACGACATTATAAATGAAGTATTCCAAACACTAGATCAGTCTTATTCTTCATTATTCGAACTAGAACTTTCCACAATTATGGATCAAAAAGGCGCAATTTGGCTTATGTATGTCAACACGATTCCTCCTTACGAACAATACATTCGTCATAGTGATTCATTAGCTGAAAAGATATTTCACGGACCACTTAAATTCAGTCGCTTTACACCATAATGAAAGGAGGTAAACCTATTTTGAAAGAGCATATATATACATTAAATATTTCAGATGACCATCCAAATAGCATTACTTTACCTTACGTTTTTTCTATTACACCGCCTATTACATCTCTCTCCTTCGGCATACGTCATATTGCAAGTGAAGAGGTGAAAATTCATTATTCCTTTACTCGCGAAATTATTATCGGAAAGCATATTGCCGAAAAACTTTTACTGCCTCAATCAACTACTATTCATGCATTTACACAAAACCAAACAATTATTTTCGGACCATTAATCGGCATTTTTACAACTGGCTTTAATGATGATTCTTCTAACCCTTTAGGAAATCGTTCAATTGCTCTGAGTGAGTTGTTAACACCACCATTCTCATTACGACCGTTCGTATTCGTCTTTGGGGTTCAACATATACACTGGGAAGAAGAAACGATTGAAGGATATTTCTTTCAAGAGAAACAATGGATAAAGAAAAAAGTCCCTTTACCAAATGTCATTTACGATCGCTTACCGAATCGGCAAGCGGAAAATTATAAACCAATCGTCAGGGCAAAAAGAAAATTAGAACAAGACTACTGCATTCCATGGTTTAACCCAGGTTTTTTCAATAAATGGGAAGTTCATCAACTTCTTACGAAAGACGAATCAATTAAACCCTTATTACCAAATACAGAAGCATTTCAGCATTTTGAACAAGTAGAACGGTTTCTTGGCACGTATAAATCAGTGTACATGAAACCAATACACGGGAGCTTTGGTAGAAATATTCATCAAATATTTTATTCTCAAACAGAGAATTGCTACTACTGTCGTTATCGCGAAAATGAAGAAAATAAACTGAGAAAGTATCAATCATTAGAAACGCTTCTAAACCACGTATTAAAAGGACATGATTTAAAAAAGTTTATCGTACAGCAAGGTATTTCGTTACTTCGCTTCGATGGGCAACCTGTTGATTTCCGCATTCATACAAATAAAAACCATTTCGGTAATTGGATAGTTAGTGCAATCGTCGCCAAAATCGCCGGCAAAGGCAGTTTAACAACGCACGTAAATAGTGGCGGTGATACAAAATTATTACAAGAGCTTTTTCCAGATTCAACGAAACAAGTTCAAATTGAAAATAAATTAAAACATACTGCCTTACAAATAAGTTACGCGCTCGATGAACAAGTAACTGGAAATATTGGAGAAATCGGTTTTGATATCGGTTTAGACACAAAGGAAAATCCGTGGCTCTTTGAAGCCAACTCTAAACCTGGGCGAACTGTATTCCAAGATAAAAAATTAAAAGAGCAAAGTGAACTGACGCGCCAGTTATTTTACGAATATGCCGTCTACTTAACTGAACATTCTTTACGTGATACAAAAGAAAAAATGTCTCAAATAAAATCAGGGGCTTCATCAAACACCGAACATATCCCTTCTCCTATGATTCACTCACAAATACAAAAACAAAAACTTCCACCTAGATAATAAGGTGGAAGTTTTCTATTTACACAAGTTTTACTACAACCTCAGTTTCCACGTTACATACTCTGCAATAAAAAATATGATTGCAATATTCATTTGAATTATTATGCGTTAAACCATCTACTGCACTTAATAATTCTTGATCCATATAGGCACTATAATCGTCTATGTAATCTACAGACTTCCCATAATCTTGGAGTATACTTTGGCAATTTTGACAAGAATATGTTTGTGATTCTAATGCGTTACAAAGCGGGCAAATCCCCATCATGATTCCTCCATACGTTATCGTTTATAAGCCCCTCTTTTTTAGAGTGAAGAGAGCAACCTATCCAGACATAGGAGCGCCCACTCCATCCCTACTTAAAAATAGAACTATGAAGTTGCTACCGATTTCATTTTTATTTCAATAAATCATAAATAAGAAGCTAATAATTAGCCTACAAGTAGCAGGCTACAATGAAAAAATTATATTTAATATCACCCTTAGTTTGGCCTGTTTTCTTAAAAATACAACGATTACTCTTATTTCATAATTTACGAAATCAATACGTTTTTTTGACAAAATTTACAAATTATTATTTTGTATATCTTTCTAGGTAACATCCATACTATGAGTACAAACTTAATTACCGATGGATTAGCGCCAACCGGGGCGATAATCTGGTTCAACTCCAGCTAGTCCAACCAAAAAAACTTTTATAACTCTAAGGAGGATATATTCCTATGGCAAACCAAAATTCTTCAAATCAATTAGTAGTACCAGGTGCAACAGCTGCAATCGATCAAATGAAGTACGAAATCGCTCAAGAATTTGGTGTACAATTAGGAGCAGATTCTACGGCTCGCGCTAACGGTTCAGTTGGTGGAGAAATCACAAAACGTCTAGTTGCAATGGCTGAGCAAAGCCTTGGCGGATTCCACAAATAAATATATATGGCAAAAAGGTCTCAAGGCATATGCCTTGAGACCTTCCTTAATTTATTGCAACATTTGTAAAAACTTCTTCGTGCGTTCTTCTTTTGGATTTGTAAATACTTCTTCTGGTGTACCTTGTTCGACAACGACACCACCATCCATGAAAATAACACGGTTCGCAATTTGATGTGCAAAACGCATTTCGTGCGTTACAATAACCATCGTCATGCCCTCTTTAGCAAGTTCTTTCATTACTTTCAGAACTTCTTGAACGAGTTCAGGATCAAGCGCTGACGTCGGCTCATCAAATAGTAACACTTCCGGCTCCATCGCAAGTGCGCGCGCAATTCCAACGCGCTGTTGTTGTCCGCCTGATAATTGGAACGGATATAAATCCACTTTATCTGCTAAACCAACTTTTTCAAGGAAATAGTTTGCTTTTTTCTTCGCTTCTTCTTTCCCCATCTTTTTCACTGTAACGAGCCCTTCCATTACATTTTGAAGTGCTGTTAAATGCGGGAATAAATTATGGTGCTGGAATACCATACCTGTTTGCGTACGAAGATTAACAATATCTTTCTTCGTTACTTTTTGAGAGAAGTTAAGCTCTTTATTACCGATACGAATATTACCAGCGTTTGGCGTTTCTAATACATTGAGACAACGTAAGAATGTCGTTTTACCAGATCCAGACGGCCCAATAATAACAACAACCTCGCCCTTCTCAACTGTTAAATCTATATGCTTTAGTACGGTATTATCTCCGAAACTTTTTTGTAAGTGCTGAATTGAAATCATAAAAACAAAAACTCCTTTTGTAAAAGGATTATTTTAATGTATAGCGTTCTGAACGCTTTTCTAACATCTGTTGTACGATTGATAATAAGAAACAAATAACCCAGTAAATAAGACCTGCTTCAAAATAAACAATTAAAAACTCGTAGTTCATCGCCGCAATTTCCTGCGCTTTTCGGAACATTTCTGTTACTAAAATTAACGATGCTAATGAAGTATCCTTCACTAAGCTAATAAATGTATTTGAAAGCGGCGGGATTGATACGCGCGTTGCTTGTGGTAAAATAACACGTTTTAATGCTTGTGGATATGTCATCCCAATTGTATAAGCTGCTTCCCACTGCCCTTTCGGAATGGAAAGGATAGAAGCACGAATAATTTCAGATGCATATGCACCGACATTTAATGAAAATCCAACAACTGCTGCTGTATATGGCTCAACTTCAATATTAAGAGTTGGAAGACCATAGAAAATAATAAATAACTGTACAAGAAGTGGCGTTCCGCGAATGATAGATACATAGATACGAGCAATCCATTGTAAAATACGACTACCTGAAATACGTGCGAGCGCTGTTAACGTCGCAAGTATAAGACCGATAATAAATGTAATAAGCGTTAATGGAATTGTTGTAAAAACAGCTTCCTTCAGCATAGGCATGAAGGAAGTCTGCATAATATCTATCCAAGTAGACAATCGATCTGAAACTAATGCACTACTTAGATACATTTTCACCGAACCATTTTTTCGTTATTTTGTCATACGTACCGTCTTTTTTCATATCTTCTAACGCTTTATCTACTTCTTGTACAAGCTTATCGCTACCTTTACGGAATAAGAATCCACTTTGTGAAGCTTCTTTTTCTGTATCTACAATTTTAATTTTTGCATCTTTTTTCGTTTCTAAATAATTTAATACTGATAACTTATCATTAATTGTAAAATCAACGCGTCCTGAAGCTAATAATTCTGCCGCTTGGCTAAATCCTTCTACACCTTCGATTTCTGCACCGTTTTTCTTAGCAATATCTGCATAGTTACTCGTTAAAGATTGCGCTCCTTTTAACCCTTTTACATCAGCAAATGTAGCAGGCTTATCTTTATCTTTTGCGATAACTAATGCCGCTGAAGATGAAATGTATGGTTTAGAGAAATCGTATTTCTTTTGACGATCTTCACGAATACCAACTTCGTTTGCAACCATATCGAAACGTTTTGCATCTAGGCCAGCAAGTAAGCTATCCCATTGTGTTTCTTTAAATACAGGTTTTACACCTAAACGTTTTGCAACTTCTTCTGCTAATTCAACATCGAATCCAGTTAATTTATTGCTTGAATCGTGGAACGTAAATGGTGGATATGTACCTTCTGTACCAATTACAAGTTCACCGCTTTGTTTAATCTTTTGTAACGCGTCTTGACTAGCTGTATCTTTTTTCTCTTCTTTACCGCAGCCGGCTACAATCCCGATCGCTAATGTAGTTACTGCAAGCACTGAAAATAATTTCTTCATGATAGTAATCCTCCAAGTATTCTGATAGGAATTTAAAAACTATATTGATTGTATGCAATCTTGAACAATTTTTCAATGAAAATGTTCTTATTTAGTTTATCCTTTTTCTTCATAATCAAACAAAAGGGAAAAATAACGCTACATACAAAAAATAAGTAACATTTTTTAATATAGCATTTATGGAGAAAAAGGTAAAACAATACTTCTTATTTAACTGTCGTAATTCGCTAAAGAGTCGACATGTTCATCAATAAAAAAGAACTTGTGAAAATCACAAGTTCTCCTCCATGCATATTAAGCACTCTGATTGCCTTCCATTTGCGTTTTATACATATCGTAATAACGCCCACGCTTTTTCATGAGTTCATCATGAGACCCTTTTTCTAAAATCGTCCCTCTATCGAGCACAATAATTTGATCTGCGCTTTTAATCGTTGAAAGGCGGTGAGCGATAATAAATGTCGTTCTTCCTTTTTTTACAACTTCTAGTGCTTGTTGAATCATCGCCTCTGTTTCTGTATCAATACTAGACGTTGCTTCATCTAAAATTAAGATAGCTGGATCAAAAGCAAGCGCCCTAGCAAATGAAATAAGCTGACGTTCTCCAGTGGAAAGCGTACTTCCCTTTTCTGTAATTTCTTCATTTATATTATTCGCAAATCTTTCAGCACCAACATCATGCAATGCTTTTATGATACGCTCTTTTGAAATTTTTTCATTTTCTAAGCTTACATTGGAAGCGACCGTCCCGCTAAAAAGAAACGGGTCTTGCAGTACGATTCCCATATGTTCACGGGTTGCTTGTTTCGGCATCTCTTTTACATCGTGACCATCAATCGTAAGCTTTCCTTTTTCAAACTCATAAAATTGAAAGAGTACATTCATGATAGAACTTTTTCCTGATCCAGTATGACCGACAAGTGCCACTGTCTCGCCTTGTTTCGCTTCAAAAGAAATATTTTTTAACACTTCATCTTTTCCATTATAAGAAAATGATACATTATCAAATTTTACATTTCCTTTTAAACGAGGCATACGTTCTTCTTCTACCGGTTCCCCTTTTTCCTCTAACAATTCAAAGACACGTTCTGATGCAACGCGCGCTTGCTCTAAGTTTGCAAGCTGGTTCACCATATTCGTAATTGGCGAGAATAATCGTGTTAAATAATCGACGAACGCATACAGTACCCCAAGTGAAATAATACCTGTAGCACTTAATGACGCAACGCCGAAATACCAAATTACTCCTGTGAAAGCGATATTTCTTAATACGGCTACTAAGTTATGCGAAGTTGCTGCATTTAAATTTAAAATTTTATTTTGATACTTAAAATAATCGCCATTTAATTCTTCAAATTCTTTTTTCGTTTCACGCTCTTGACGAAACGCTTGAATAATTGGCATCCCTTGAATGGATTCATTCACTGTTCCGTTAATATCAGATAAGCGAGAGCGCATTTTATGATTGTATACAGACGCATATTTTCTATAAAGAATCGCCCAAACAATTAAAATTGGGATAATTAATAAACATAATGAAGCGAGCTTCACATCTAATAAAAATAACGCAGCGAATATCCCAATAATATAGATGATACTAGAAACGAATGTTGCCAGCACCGTTACATATAAATCACGAATGGCCTCTGTATCATTCGTCACACGCGAAACAATTTTCCCCGCCGGTAAATGATCAAAGTACCGAATTGGCAACGTTTGAATATGAGAAAAAACATCTTCCCTCATAATTTGAATAATTTTGTTCGCTGCCTTCTGCAAGAAGAACTGCTTTCCGTATGCAAATAATGACACGACTACTAATAAAGCGAAATAGCCACCACCAAGTAATAATAGACGGTTTATTTCTGGTTTATAAAATGCAAACACTTCTTCTTTCGTTAATGCTTTCGCTTTATACACTTGCACCGCCTTACCATTTTGAACGGTAATCATATCCCCTTTTACAGTCCGTGACCCTTCCGCATTTACTTTATTCGGTACAAAATAATATTGAAAACCGACTTGCATTACGCGTACTTCTTTTCCTTTTTTCTCGCCTTGTTCAAAGCGATCACTTCGCTTATAAAAAGCCCCATTATACGAAACAGCATCTTCACTCTGTTCTGTTTCATACCAAGGTTTCTCTATCCCGACGATATGATCGTCAATCATCGTTTTAGCGACGAAAGGACCAGCAAGCTCTGCGATGACGAAAATAAATAACATTAACATCGCAGCAAAAATCGTCCCCTTCACTTTCATCGCGTATTGAAACAACCGTTTTGAAACGCTCATATTTTCACCCCACTATCCGCACTTTCACTTTCACCTTGTTGTCTTTCAAACTGCTCAGCATACCAGCCTCCCTTTTGGATAAGCTGATCATGCGTACCTTCTTCTATAACTGCGCCTTCATCCATAACGAGAATCCAATCCGCATGTTGCACTGCAGATAAACGATGCGTCGTAATAATCGTCGTCTTTCCGCTTCTTTCCGTTCTTATATTTTCAATGATCGCTGCTTCCGTACGAGCATCTACAGCTGATAAAGAATCATCCAAAATTAAAATTTCTGGATTTTGAATAACAGCTCGTGCAATCGAGATCCTTTGTTTTTGCCCTCCTGATAAAGAAACACCTTTCTCTCCAACGAGCGTTTCTAACCCTTCTGGTAAAAACTCTAAATCCTTTTTAAACGCAGCAATTTCAATTGCTTTCTCTAGTTCTTCTTCAGTCGCTTCCCTATTTCCGAATAAAATATTTTCTCGCGCTGTTTTTGAGAACAAAATATGCTCCTGCGGTACATAACCAATCCAGCCGAGTACATTTTCATTCGTCATTTTATCTAAAGTCACATCAGAAACTGCAATATCTCCATCTCCAAGCGGATATTGGCGAAGAAGCTGACGTACAAGCGTCGTTTTCCCGCTTCCTGTTTTTCCGACAACCCCTAGCGTTTCTCCTTGCTTTAATGTGAAAGAAACCTTTTTTAAATTTTCTTCAGTTGATGAAGGATATGAGAAAGACACATCATCAAACTGAATATAATCCGGCTCTTGCACAAGCTTTGGATGTTTCGGATTCTTTACATCTGGCTCATACGCTAACGTTTCATTCACACGGTCAAGCGAAGCATTTCCTCTTTGCATAACATTAATTAATTCCCCAATTGCAAACATCGGCCAAATCATCATCCCTAAATACACGTTAAAAGAAACGAGTTCACCAAGCGTCACCTTTGACTGGAACACAAGGTATGCACCGTACACTAAGCCGATTAAATAACTAAGACCGACAAGCATTTTCACAGTTGGTTGGAATAATGCATCAATCTTTGCTACCTTCATATTTTTTTCGTAGACGTCATCTCCTAAATGATGAAATCTTTCCTCGTCTGCATTCTCTTGTACGTATGCACGAATAACGCGCACACCAGCGATTGATTCAAGCACTTTATCGTTCATATCACCAAACGCATCTTGTGCAACTGTAAATCTTTCATGCAATTTCTTTCCATATATATTCATCGCATACGCCATAATTGGAAGCGGAATAAGCGCTGCAAATGTAAGCTCCCAACTAATTGTAAACCCCATCATAAAGACAATCGTAAGCATATATAAACTAGAATCCACAAGCGTTAATATACCAAAACCAGCTGTCATAGCGATTGCTTTCAAATCATTTGTCGCTCTCGCCATTAAATCACCAGTACGATTTTTTTGATAAAAAGTCGGCGTCATCTTAAGTAAATGCCCCATAAATTTAGAGCGCATCGTTTTCTCAAGTACGAATGCACCGCCAAACAATTGATGTTGCCATACGAAAGTAAGGCCATATCCAACGATCGTAACCCCTATTAAAATAAGAATAGACTGTATAATAGCTTCGTTCGATAACGTTCCTGTTTTTATGTTATCTATCGTAACCCCTAACACTTTCGGGGGAATCACTTCAACTATATTCACAATTAAAAGAGCTCCAATGGCAATACTATATCTCTTCCAGTGCTCCCTAAAAAACCATTTTAGCTTTAGTAATACTGATAACAATGTAACCTCTCCCTTCTCGTTCTCGTTTACCTCTCATTTCTTTATCCACTATCCAGACCTATCACATTTACATTTCGTAACCCATACAATCTCATCACATTTTTCCACCTTCCAAAGTTTTTTATCGGAACTAAACAAGGGAAAATAAACAAAAAAAAGCATACCGCCGCTTGACGATATGCACAGGAATGCATAAAAAGCGTACGTTACGATATACGCAACGTACGCTTCTTATAAGACAAAGATGCCCTATATATCCGTACGGGTTGCGTAATGATATGAATGTTTTCTGCCATTTAACAGAGCTAAGCCCATTACATTTACGATTACAATCATTACGCACACCCCTTTCATTTATTTTCCATTTATAATCTTACAACTTTATTGAGTATTCTGTCAATTATTTTTTCACACTTTAAATAAAAATATATGATACACCATTTTGAAATAAGGGAATGTTCTGTAAGAAAGGGCATACAAAATAAAAAAAGAATAAGAAATCGTTTTCACAAACATTTCATTTGAAAAATGTTATCAAACCCCCTACAATCACCTTATACTCACTCTTACAAGTTGCTATTTTAGGAGGACTAATCATGACAACTAGCAATACGTACAAATTTTATTTAAACGGAGAATGGAGAGAAAGCTCTTCAGGAGAAACAATCGAAATTCCATCTCCATACTTACACGAAGTAATTGGACAAGTACAAGCAATTACTCGCGGAGAAGTAGATGAAGCAATTGCATCTGCAAAAGAAGCTCAAAAATCATGGGCTGAAGCTTCCCTACAAGATCGCGCAAAATACTTATATAAATGGGCTGATGAGCTCGTAAATATGCAGGATGAAATTGCCGATATCATTATGAAAGAAGTCGGTAAAGGATATAAAGATGCGAAGAAAGAAGTTGTTCGTACAGCTGACTTCATTCGTTACACGATCGAAGAAGCTTTACATATGCACGGAGAAAGCATGATGGGCGATAGCTTCCCGGGCGGTACAAAATCTAAGCTTGCGATTATCCAACGCGCACCACTTGGTGTTGTATTAGCAATCGCACCATTTAACTACCCAGTAAACTTATCTGCTGCAAAACTTGCACCAGCATTAATTATGGGTAACGCTGTTATTTTCAAACCAGCAACTCAAGGTGCAATTAGTGGTATTAAAATGGTTGAAGCACTTCATAAAGCTGGCCTTCCAAAAGGTCTTGTAAACGTAGCTACAGGACGCGGTTCTGTAATTGGTGACTACTTAGTAGAGCACGAAGGCATCAATATGGTATCGTTCACAGGTGGTACAAACACAGGTAAACATTTAGCGAAAAAGGCTTCAATGATTCCACTTGTATTAGAACTTGGTGGTAAAGATCCTGGTATCGTTCGTGAAGATGCTGACTTACAAGATGCTGCAAACCATATCGTAAGCGGTGCATTCTCTTACTCTGGTCAACGTTGTACAGCTATTAAACGTGTACTTGTACACGAAAACGTAGCGGACGAGCTTGTTAGCTTATTAAAAGCGCAAGTAGCTGAACTATCAGTTGGATCTCCAGAACAAGACAGCACAATCGTTCCATTAATCGACGACAAGTCTGCTGACTTCGTTCAAGGTTTAGTTGACGACGCTGTAGAAAAAGGTGCTACAATCGTTATCGGTAACAAACGTGAGCGTAACTTAATTTACCCAACATTAATCGATCACGTAACAGAAGAGATGAAAGTTGCTTGGGAAGAGCCATTCGGCCCAATCCTTCCAATCATCCGTGTTTCTTCAGATGAACAAGCAATTGAAATTGCTAACAAATCAGAGTTCGGTCTGCAAGCAAGTGTCTTCACTAAAGACATTAACAAAGCATTTGCAATTGCTAACAAAATCGAAACTGGTTCTGTTCAAATTAACGGACGCACAGAGCGCGGCCCTGACCACTTCCCATTCATCGGTGTAAAAGGTTCAGGTATGGGCGCACAAGGTATTCGTAAGAGCCTTGAGTCTATGACACGTGAAAAAGTAACTGTATTAAACTTAGTTTAATCTTATAAAAAGAAGCTGATCTATAAATAGATCAGCTTCTTTTCTATATAAACACTTCCAAAAATGGAGTATTTCATTCTACTTCCGATTTGATTTTCCAAATCGAACTAAAACATGCCATAATAATTTTAATTCCTGAAGCACTTCTTCATAAGTTCCACGATCACTCCAAGATAATGGATTGCACTTCAAATCCACTACAGCAGAGCCAATTATATTTGCATCGATACAATGATTCCGTGCAATGCGTCTTGCTAAAGATGGCATTTTTGAACCTCTAAAATCCATCGGAACTTCGTCTACCGCAAGTACAAAACCGATGTGCCAATACAAGTCAATCGCATACTTCAGGCAAATTTCTTCTAAAACTCTTCCTACATCCGTACCCTTAAATGAAGGATCTGCAACAAGCACCTCTACGTCTTCTTTAAGAGAAATCTCTCCATGAATTTGCGCTTCGATATAATGATTAAGATTACGGGCTGGCTCTTTGCTTACTACATCTATAAACGGCCTTCTCAGGTTAGCCAGTAAATGATTAATTAATATTGTTGGAGTCAAATTTCCTTCACCAATTGCAAAATCTCTTACGAATGTCTCTTCCAAAAGAGCAGCTAAAATCATATCAAACTCCTCATAAGTCCCCTTTTCTTTCGGATCTTGATGCGAATCTAAATATGTATATGTAGAACGCGAAGAAACTTTTGGAGATAAGAGAAAATAACAGGAACCAAAACGCGGAGCTGGCCCATCTGGATGTAACATTAAATTTAGCGCTCCGTATTTTGGACGTTGATCATTCGTTACGCCTTCTAATTGATATGCCCCTCCAAATATTCTCTTTTCCCAAAGGTCACGTTCACCACCAGGATAAGCAGATACGCTTCCATTAGATAGCAATGTTTCAAACTGACTTTTATATACTCCTTGCTCAAATAGTGCTTCAGCAACACTTTTCTTACTCGAATCTAGTCTGTCTGGATGAAAGTGTAAAGCAATCCTTGCGTGAGATTTTAAATTAGCGACAGCCTCTTCAAATATTTCATCTGTAATATTTGACATTTTAAGTATATGATTAATCGTTGCTTTAGCCTCACGTTTTTCGTTCTCTGCATATTTTGAAATATACTCCAAAGCAAATAATTGAGATCTTGATAATTCCATAATCAAACCTCTCCTTTAATTAAAATGACCTTAATGATTTCAATTAAAAGCTTATTCTTTCCTTCTTATGAAACGAACCTAATTTATTTAAAAACGTAATTTACTAAATCTTAATTATGCATACACGCATTTTTCATAGGCAAATGTACACATTCTACAGAAATTTGATACCCTAGCCATCGCTCAGCAATATGTTCAAATGATAAAACAGATCCCGTTGTAAAAAAACGATGCTTCGGATTCAGATTGTCAGACAAAATTCCTTTGTGCTGTAAAATGGTACTTAACTCTATCGCTGTTTCTTCTGCAGAACTAATAATCGTTACATCTTCTCCTAGTTCCTTTTTTATATAGGACTCTAAAAGTGGATAATGCGTACATCCAAGAATTAACGTATCTATATCTTCTTTCGTTAATGGAAGTAAAGCTTGTTTCACTTGCTGCGTGACATATGCTGTATCTTCTAATTGATTTTCTACAACTGTGGCTAAAGTCGGGCAAGCATAGCTATGCACTTCCAAATATGTATCCAGCTCGTGTAATGCTTTTTCATACATATTAGATTTTATCGTACCTACAGTTCCAATTACCCCGATTTCCCCTTTCTTTGTTACTTTAATTGCCGCTCTTGCTCCTGGATGTATAACGCCAATAACTGGAATGGAAAGTGCTTCTTGCAGCTCAGTCAATGCAGCAGCTGCAGCAGTATTACATGCTACGACTAGCGCTTTTAATGGAAACTGTTTGAGGAACTCAACCATTTCAAATACGAAAGATTGCACCTCCTCTACACTTCTTGGTCCATACGGGCAACGCTTATTATCACCAATATAATAAATGCTTTCTTTAGGCAATTGTCTTATAATTTCGCTCGCAACTGTTAATCCCCCAACTCCCGAATCTAGCACACCTATTACTGAATGTTTATGACATACAGACATTTACTTCATCCCCTTTTCAATCATCTAGCGCTAATAATATGTATTATATTACGAAAATTCAAATATCACATAACAACCCCTCTTACTTTTAATCACAAACTCTTCTCTATAATCTGATTATTACTATATCCATTGACGTATAAAAATTCATTTGTTACTCTTAAAGACGTTAATTTAATATTTAAATCCTCATTCGTATCTCGGTGAGGTAGAGGTTGCAATCATTAAGAGTATCATTTCAGGAGATGTAGTGGCATTGATGAAGGAATGAGAAAGGAATGGTTGCCGAAGTAAGTCGTGTCCACCATGCACGCTTGCTGGGTCTGCATTTAATAAGTGCAGAACTGTCACAAACGTTTCGTTTGTGGAGAGCTATCGAGAGGTATGTCGTGGGTTTCTTATAAGATAGAAAGCATGTAGCGGCAAATTACATGCTTTTTTTGTTTTGTTTGGGACTTCTCTTCCTAACTCAGGAAGACATACATATCTCCTCGCTTGACTTGGTTATACTAACTTTGGAGGTATTTTCTATGCAACAAAAAAAATGGGGCTTTTGGGTACTAACAGCTTTCGTTGTCGGTAACATGGTTGGCGCTGGTATTTTCATGGTGCCAAGTACGTTGGCACAAACAGCAAGCCCACTCGGTGTCACTTTAGCTTGGTTAACTACAGGGTTTGGTGTTTTAATGCTAGCTCTTGTTTTCGGTAATTTAGCAATTCGTCGTCCTGATTTAACGACAGGGCCACAAAGTCATGCATATGCTTTATTCTCGACACCAAAAAAGAAAAAAATGGCTGGTTTCAGTATGGTATGGGGATATTGGGTTGCAAACTGGGCAAGTAACGTTGCCATCATTACATCATTTGCGGGATATTTATCACTCTTCTTCCCAATTATGAAAGATACGCGACTACTATTTTCAATCGGTTCGTTTAACGTAGAAGTCGGAAAACTAATTACATTTACGATTTGTTCCATCTTACTTTGGGGAACTCATATTATATTAACAAACGGTGTAAGCGGAGCTGGAAAACTAAACTTCTTAGCAACAACAACGAAAGTAACTGGATTCCTTTTATTCATCGTCGTTACGTTATTTGCATTCGAAGCTTCTAAATTTGGACAATGGTACACACCGATGATTGATAAATCAGGGGCATCACACGGTCTTCTTTCACAAGTGAATTTAGCTGCTCTTACAACACTTTGGGCGTTTATCGGAATTGAATCAGCCGTTCTTTTATCAAACCGTGCTGTTTCTCCAAAAACGGTAAAACGCGCAACAGTTGCGGGATTACTTATTACAGTTGCCATCTACTTAGGAATTACAATTTTAACAATGGGTGTACTTCACGTTGATAAATTACAAGCTTCTGAACGTCCATTAGCAGATGCACTAAACGCTGCAATGGGTCATGGCGGCGGGAAACTGATGGCATTACTTGCTCTTACTTCCCTGTTCGGTTCTATCTTAGGCTGGATTTTATTAAGCTCAGAAGTACCTTATCAAGCAGCAAAAGAAGGTTTCTTCCCTTCCTTCTTCACGAAAACAAATAAAAAAGGAAGTCCAATTTACTCATTACGATTAACAAACATTATGTCGCAAGTATTCCTATTCTCAACATTATCAGGAACCATTGCGGAAGCTTATACATTCGTTATTACCGTATCGACACTGGCTTACCTCATTCCATATCTCGTTTCACCAATCTTCCAGTTAAAACTAGTCGCAACTGGTGAAACATATAAAAATGAAATGCGGGCAAGAATTACAGATGGCATAGTCGCAGTTATCGCACTTTGCTACGCACTATGGGTTATTAAAACGGGCGCATCCGATATAAAAACGTTCCTTCTCGGAATTGGTTTATTCGTAATCGGATTTGCTTTCTATCCATTAATGAATCGTGATCAGAAAAAAAATAACGAAAAGAAAAACGGGCAAGTTGCATAACGCAATTTGCTCGTTTTTTCTTTTGTAAAACATATATAATAGAACAAAGAGGTGAAAAACATGTCAATCGAATCGCTATGGAGCAGTCGCTTCCAACAACATATTCAAAATATCATTACATACTTTGCACGTATGATTAACGGTTTACTATATAGCTTTATCTTTATTTCATGCGTTGGTGCATATTATTATGCTCAGTTTCTAAAAGCATCTCCTTCTAAAGGAATATCTTTAATAATTATAACGATTGTACTTACATTCATTATAACGAGATGCCCTATCCGTACATTTATTCAAAAACCTGATGCTGTCTATTTACTAGCACTAGAAGAGAGACTAACATCTTATTTTAAAAAATCTCTTCTATACAATTACATCATGCAGCTTTTCCCATTATTATTTACGTTCCTTATTCTCGTTCCACTTGCTATGCAATCATTGCAATTAACTGTACCTTTTTTATGTACAATCTTTATCGTGTTAATGATTACGAAAGCCTGGAACATGTACATACATTGGATGTGGCGTGATAGTCACGAAAAAAACATATGGCTAATCATTCGTATTACTTGTAACGCCCTAATCATTTACATGCTGTTTTATTCCGCAAATGTTCTCATATTGGGCGGACTACTCTTACTACTTGCTTTCCTACTTCTATATACGAAAAAACAGCCTACAAAACGAATACCGTGGGATTACATAATCGAGCAAGAAGAAAAAATGAACGTTCGTTTTTATCAATTTGCTAGCATTTTCACAGATGTTCCGCAACTGAATAAACAAGTAAATAAAAGAAAATGGCTTACAAATTGGATTGAACCTTTATTACATAAAAAACGAGCAACTTTCTTCTATTTACATACATTAGCATTTTTACGTGGAAATGATTATTTCGGTATATATATTCGCTTAGGATTGATCGGTGCTTTCGCCTTATATTTCATACCAAATATATACGTAAAAGGCGCTATCACTTACATCGTTCTATATATGATCTCTATGCAGCTCCGTTCACTATGGAAATATTTTTCGGGAAATATTATTGTGGCATTATATCCAATCCATACTGAAGAAAGGATGAAGCAATTTCTTCACTTAATCTTTATATTGCTAAGTATTCAACTCATTGTATTTTCGAGTGTTATACTCATTGCTACAGGTCAATTTTTACATATCCTTATCATTATGATTGTCGGGTTACTCTGGATCAAATTTATTATTGTACCAAAAACGAAGCAAAGAATTTCCGCATTTTAACGAAAAGAATTATCTTAAAAGCCAAGGAGAAAATAAACTTTCTCCTTGGCCTTTTTATTTTTCTTCCTCAAACAAGAATCACCAGCACAACCAATGTATTATGATTTTTACATACAAAAATCATAATACATGTTTACGTCCTAATAAAAAGGGTATCTATTAAATTAACAAAGTAAAGGAGGGGCCTATATTGTGAATAAAAAAATGGAGCAATTGAAGCACCATGTTACGGATAATCAACGCAAACATGCTTTAACAACAAACCAAGGAGTAAAAATAGCCGAGGATGAATTTTCTTTAAAGATGGGCTTAAGAGGCCCAACCTTAATGGAGGATTTTCACTTTCGCGAGAAAATGACCCACTTTGATCATGAACGAATTCCTGAAAGGATTGTTCATGCACGCGGAGTTGGCGCTCATGGTTATTTTCAGCTTTATGAATCGTTAGAAGCATATACGAAAGCAGATTTTCTTACTAATCCTTCAAAGAAAACACCTGTATTTGTACGGTTCTCAACCGTTCAAGGTTCTAAAGGATCCAACGACACAGTAAGAGATGTACGCGGATTCGCCACAAAATTTTATACAGATGAAGGAAACTATGATTTAGTGGGTAATAATATGCCCGTATTCTTTATCCAAGATGCTATTAAATTTCCTGATTTTGTCCATGCAGTTAAACCAGAACCACATAATGATATTCCTCAAGGAGCTAGCGCTCATGATACCTTTTGGGACTTTGTTGCGCATAATCCTGAGTCCACTCATATGGTCATGTGGCAAATGAGCGACCGAGCTATTCCGCGTAGTTTACGAATGATGGAAGGTTTTGGAGTTCACACATTTCGACTCATTAACACAGCAGGAAAAGCCCATTTCGTAAAGTTTCACTGGAAACCTACCCTTGGGGTTCATTCATTAGTATGGGATGAAGCTCAAAGGATTGCTGGGAAAAATCCTGATTTTCATCGTCAAGATTTATACGAAGCAATTGAAAAAGGGGATTATCCTGAATGGGAGCTTGGATTACAGTTAATTCCAGAAGAAGATGAACATAAATTTGATTTTGATATTTTAGATCCAACGAAATTATGGCCAGAAGAAGAAGTTCCCGTAAAATTAGTTGGTAAAATGACATTGAACAAAAATGTTGATAACTTCTTTGCTGAAACAGAGCAGGTAGCTTTTCACCCTGGTCATGTCGTACCAGGTATTGATTTTTCAAATGACCCTCTTCTGCAAGGAAGATTATTCTCCTATACAGATACACAATTATCTCGTTTAGGGGGCCCTAATTTCCATCAAATCCCTATCAATCAACCCGTATGTCCTTTTCATAATAATCAACGTGATGGTATGCATCAAATGCAGATTCATCGCGGTCAAACAAGCTATCATCCTAACGGATTAAATAACAATCAACCTGCAACCGTCCAAGCCGAACAAGGAGGATATGAACATTATCAAGAAAAGATTGATGGGCATAAAATTAGAGGTCGTAGTAAAAGCTTTCTTAACTTTTATTCTCAGGCTAAACTTTTCTACAATAGTATGAGCCCTATTGAAAAGCAGCACATAAAAGAAGCTTTTTGCTTTGAAGTTGGGAAGTGTAAATCAGACATGGTGAAGGCAAATGTAATTGCTCTCCTAAACCACGTCGATCGTCAATTAGCACAAGAAGTCGCTAACATTGTTGGAGCTCCTTTACCTAAAGAAAATCACGAAGTAAATTCAGATGCAAAATCACCTGCACTAAGTATGTCCAATACTATTTTTAAATCTGATTCTAAAAATGTCGCAATTCTATTAAATGGTGACCCAAGCGTCTCCCTTCTGTCCGAATGGATTCAAGCTTTTGCACAGCACCGAATGAACTATAGCATCATAGATAATAAAATTTATCATTTCAATGATTCCATTAAAGTAACTGATACTTATACAACAACAGACTCTTCGCTTTTTGATGCAGTATTAGTGTTTAGTAGTGAGTCTGTCATTCACCCCCCTGTTTTAGAATTTACAGAAACTACTTTTAAACATTTTAAACCGATAGCTCATATCCTTAGTAATCCTCATGCTTTGGACAATAGTAAGATTAAACTGGATGGAGCAGGAGTTTATAACCTAACAAACACTTCAATTGAATCATTTATAGAAGGTATTGCCCAAGGAAGATTCTGGAACCGATAATATAATATAAGGAGCGGATTAGAATGAGTAAAAAAATTGCTATTTTAATAACGGATTATTTTGAGGACACAGAATACACAGAGCCAGTAGCAGCTTTTAATCAAAAGGAATATGAATTAACAACTATTGAAATGGAAAAAGGGAAAACGGTACACGGTAAACAAGGAAAAAGTGAAGTCGTAATTGATAAAAGTATTGACGATGTTTCTCCAGAAAACTTTGATGCCCTCTTCATACCAGGCGGGTTCTCCCCAGATATACTTCGTGCAGATGAACGTTTTGTTCGCTTTAGTAAAGCATTTATGGATGCGGACAAACCCGTTTTCGCTATTTGTCACGGACCTCAGCTACTCATCACTGCACAAACACTTGAAGGACGTGATGTAACTGGATATAAATCTATTGAAGTCGATTTAAAAAATGCCGGCGGGAACTTTCATGACAAAGAGGTTGTCGTATGTCAAAATCAGCTAGTAACAAGTAGACAGCCAGAGGACATCCCAGCGTTTATTGAAGAATCGTTGCGTATATTAGGATAACTAACCTCCTTTTATTTACATGAAAATAGTTAATCAGTGAGGTTTTATTCATCCCCCACTGATTAATTAGCCCCCACCAACTGGTCGTTTACAGGCAATCCGACCACCACAAATAGCAAGATAAATAAAAAGAGGGGAATCCAAAAGTTCAGTTTTAATAATCTTTTGGATTCCCCCTTTTTCTCGCCCAAAAATTCCTTATCACTTTTCATAGGCAGTTCTCATATAGTGAAAATGACTATATAATTCCTATCCATAAGTTAAATAATGATTTCGCACATATATAAATACAAAAGATGGGAGCCTTATTTATGAATAACAATCCACCTTCAACGCCCCCAAATCCAACGGAAACGAATAATAATGAAGTGAGCTTACAAACGTTACGCGTTATTGGGCTAATTGTACTGATTAGTGGCTACATATTAGTAACGCTTTCTGAAGTAGGCACATTAAAAAATCTTTTGCTACAGCCTAGTACTACTCCAAATTTAGCTGAAGTTGATCCGTTCTAAAAATTATATAAAAAGCGAATCCCAGTATAACTGGTTCGCTTTTTATATAGTTTCATCCAATTTGAGAAACATTTCTCTCATCCTCATACTTCTCTTTCCCTATCGCTTTCATAAATAGTAAAATACTGCTCATACCAACGATAAAGTACAGAGCACTCATGCCCCAAGAGGCAATAAATGAACCTAGCATAACACCTAATGCCCCGTTCATTTTTGCCACTTGAAAGACCATTCCGTTAATCGCCATATAAGAACCTCTTGCCTCATTTGGCACCATATCTGCCATAATAGATTGACGCACTGGCACATACATCATCTCACCTACCGTTTGGAAAAGCCCTGCAATTAATAAAATCCATAAGCTATTGCTCGTTCCGAGTATTGTAAATCCAATTGTATAAATAAATAAACCTACATATAAGATTTTCAAATCGTTGAAGCTTTTCAGCATTTTAATAAGAAGTGCTGAACATAACACAACTAAAATTGTATTCTCTGCAGAAATCCAGCTCAGCATGCGAATCCCTGTTAAATCAAACGTAATACCATTCCCGAATAAAAAGTGCACCGTTTCAAATTCCTTCTGCAAGCGAACACCTAAATAATTATTAATTTGAAACTCTAAAGACAATGTACATATACTCGCTGCACAAAAAATTAAAAATGCTTTATCTTTCATCACGACTTTATAACTATCTGCCATACCTTTTAATACATTTTTCTTCTCTACTGTTTTTCTCACTACATACACTTCTTCCATATATACAGTCATCACATATAAAGTAATAATTGCAACAAGCGTTAATACGATAAACAATTGCAATCTATAGTTTTCAAATAGTAACCCACCAAATATTGCTCCAATCGCAATGGATAAATTAATAGCCCAATAATTAATGCTATACATTACTTTTCGATTTTCAGGTGTACTCACATCAATTAACATCGCCTCTGTCGCAGGATTCATAAGTCCAGATCCTAAACTATTCACTAGCATAAAGATAAATGTTAACCACGGTGAATCTACATAATCCGAATTCGCAACTCCCATACAAGCAATAGAAATGACTTGTATACTTTGACCGATAATCATAACCTTTTTACGCCCAAGCCGATCCCCAACATATCCACCGTATAAACCAATTACTAATGAAGCTATGACATTAATGAGTAGTAAAGCACCAGCAATCGCACTACCTAACTTTATTGAAAAATAAATCGCCATAAATGGAAAAATCATCGTGGACACAGTACGTGTTAAAAACGAAGTTATAATTCTAATTTTTATATTTCGATGCATACTCCAAAATCCCATTGTTTCCTCCTCCTTATGCTTACTTATTTTACTTTGAAAAAAAGGAAGAAAAAGGTTAGAATATTCTAAAGAGTTTCCCCTTTTATAGATAGAAGGAAGTGTATATATGAAAATTATGGACTATTACATTAGACTAAGACTACATGCACAAGATCAAAAACATATACAAAATAGCTTACAAGAATTAGCGGATGTTTTATATTGCAGTACGAAAAACGTAAAGATTTTATTAAAGAAAATGAGCGAGGAACAATTAATTAGCTGGACTCCAGGGCGAGGCCGCGGAAATAAAACGGAAATTCTATTTATACATAATTTCGTAGAAGCGATTGAATCCTATACAGATGAACTGTTAGCGCAAGAAAAATTAAAGGATGTTTTTCTTCTTTTAAAAGAACCTCTACCCCTTGCACTTCAAAAAAAGATAGAAAATAAACTACATCATCATTTTGGATACGAACCTTCAAATGATATGTACGACGTATTAAAGATTCCTATATCGAGAAAGATATTCCCTTTAGATCCGGCTTTTGTGGCTGTAACTACAGAGAGCCATCTTACGAGTCAAATTTTTGATACGTTAGTCGTCTATAACGATGTTACTGAAAAAATGGAGCATCACATTGCGCATACGTGGGAATTAAGTGAAGATGGACTTACGTGGACCTTTTATTTACGAAAAGATATATATTTTCATAACGAAACAATTTTAACTTCTAAAGATGTACAATTTTCATTTGAAAGACTAAAACAAGTTCAATCCCCTTTCGAATGGTTAACAGAAGAAATTATTCAAATTGAAACGCCATCCCCACTGCAAATTCGATTCCATTTAGCAAAACCAAATTTATTTTTCTTACACTATGTAAGTTCCATGCAGCTCGCAATTTTACCGCGTGATACGAGTATTCAAAATCATCATTATATAGGTACTGGACCTTTCAAACTTGCTCATTACTCTGAAGATAATATCGTACTCGAAGCGTTCACCCATTATTTTAAAGAGCGCGCGTTATTAGACCGTATTGAATTTTGGGGTATTCCTGACCATGTGCAAATAGATGCTGATTATGAACTACCAAACGAAGAGGAAAATGAAAGGCATGATATACAAATAGAAGAAATAGGTTGTATTTATGCTAGCTTCAACTTTAAAAAAACTGGTCCTCATCACGACATTTACTTTCGAAAAGCTTGGAGAGAACTATATGATGTTGAAATGATACTTCGTAACATAGAGGGTAGACGGACAATTGCTGCATCAAGCTTCTTCCCTGATAGAAGCCGCCTTGCAACAAGAAGATCCTACTCTTTAGAAAAAGCAAAAGAGTATTTGAAAAAGAGTACATATAATGGAGAAACGATACATATTTACTTCTTCGCATTTAAAGATAGTGCAAATGATGCATATTTCTTAAAAGAACGATGTGAAAGTTTAGGTATACAAGTAGAGCTTCACCCATTTCCCGTTTCAGATTATATGGATCGCTCTATTGATAAACATGCTGATATTATTTTCATGGGAGAAGTCTTTGCTGCCAATCATGAAATTGCATTCTTAAATGTATTTAAAAATAAAAGTTGCTTCGTAAATCGGTTCATGGACCCGCACTACAAAAAACAAATTAACTGTTTACTAGATACATTTTTACTAGAAGAAAATAAAGAAAAGCGTTATGAACTCATGTATGAGATTGAAGAGTTTTTACAAGCAGAACACATCATTTTATTTAACTATCACGTTTTAAAAAGAAAAACATACCCTTCTTCTTTAAAAAACGTAACAATTGATTCATTTGGTTGGGCAAATTTTGCGAAGTTATGGATACAGCCATCCATGTCTTAAAATGCGATTCATTATAAAAGGAGAAGGTACTACATCCATAGTAGTACCTTCTTCACATACAAATATAAACTATTATTTAATTACTTCATCTAAGTGATCTTTCAAGTTCAATAAATATTGCTCAATATCTGGATTCTTCACCACATCATAACAAGCAAAACTCTTTAACGGACTCATACCGAGAAACTTTTGCACGCGGTGTAAATGACTAAGCGCTGATTCTAAACTTTCTCCTTCAAAGAACTTCGTCTTATCTCCAAATGCTTTTTCAGGTGCATTCCAAGTTGTAGAGAACATATACTCTTTCTCTTTTAATAAACCACCTGTTCCATATTCATCTGCACCTTTAAAGAACAAACCGTATTCATACACTTCATCCATATACGTTTTAAATAAGCCCGGTACACTAAACCAATAAATCGGTGTTTGATAAATAACAACATCGGCCCATAAAAACTTATCTTGTTCTTCTTTAATATTGTAACCATCTTGAATCGTTGTTGTTTTCACATGATGATTCTCGCCTAATACAGTAACCATATAATCTACTAACGTTCTATTTAATCGTCCTTCCTTTGTACCGTATTTTTCATGTCCATTTATAATAAATATATTTTTCATCGTTTTTCTCTCCCCTATATGATCTACTCTTCGGCTATTAAGCCGAGTTGCTGCTGTAGTGTAAGATTATCTTCTAAATGCCAATCTTCCGTTATCTTTCCGTCTTTCACATGTAAAATATCAATTGCAAAAAAATTAATTTTCTTACCATTATGCGTTCCTGTAAAAGAAAGACGGGCTGTTACTTTATCACCAACAACTAATAAGTCTTCAATCTCACAATGTATATCAGGCACAACTTTACGAAAATTTTGCGCTGCAAACTTTAATCCTTCAATGCCTTGTGGTCGCCCTTTCGGCAATGTATTATCGAAAAATTTTTCAGTAACAGTCTGCGGAATAAGTTCCTCCTTACCTGTATCCCAAAATGCATAAAAACGCTGCGCCGCATGAACCATTTCTGTCGCTTCTTTTTTACTTAGTGAGGGATCAATTGTCATTGCTTTTGGCCTTGGCATTTCTTTTAATAACTGAACTTCACCTTTTTGTTCCGCGCCGCATGCTACAAGCACAATACAAATAACAAACAAACTAAGGAATCCAAATAACTTTTTTATCCCCATGGAAATCACCACCCCCTCATATAAATCCTTTATGTTTCGTATTGCTATTGTATATGCACTAACTTTATTTATGGAAGTAGTGATATTTTTTTCATATAGTTACCAAAAGTATAGTTTTGTGATACTATAAAGCAAATTCATCCAAAAAAATTTTATGGAGGCTAGTTCCATGAACAATATAGATCCAGTTGAATTAACGAAAGGTTTACCTGGCATACCTTGTCCTATCGCTAAAACGCTTGATGTAATTCGTACAAAATGGACGTTTTTAATCATTCGTGATCTTCTTATCGAAGGAACATTACGCTTTAGTGATTTACAAAAATCAATGAATGGGATTAGTCCAAAAACATTATCGCTTCGACTAAAAGAATTAGAATCGCAAGGCATTATAACAAGAAAAGTATATCCAGAAGTTCCGCCTCGTGTAGAGTACACATTAACGGATAAAGGAAAGCAATTAGAGGGGATTTTTATTGAATTAAAACGGTTTGGGTTAAGTTTATAAAACAAAAACCCCTTACCGTCGTAAGGGGTTTTATTACTTCGCAAAACTTTCAGCCAACTGTTTCTCTCTCCACATAAATGTAATAGCGAGACCAACTATTAAAACAACTCCTGAAAATGCATATGGGTAATGAATGTTCATATCAAATAATATTCCGCCCATCGCTGGTCCTGCGATATTTCCTAAACTCGTATAAGTCGAGTTCATCCCAGCAACGAATCCTTGCTCTTTTCCAGCTGCTTTTGATAAAAACGTCGTTAAAGCTGGACGAAGTAAATCAAATGCTAAGAAAATGAAGCAAGTAACGAGAAGTACAATCCAATAATTAAAGACTATAGTTGAGACGAATGCTAATACTGCACCTACAATTAAACATATTTGAATTAATACTTTCTCACCGAACATGTCTACCAATTTGCCAAACATAAATACTTGCACAACTACCCCAAAGATTGAACTGATTGTAATAATTGCTGCAATATCTTTCGGCGAGAAACCAAATTTATGATCTGAGAATAAGCTAAACACCGTTTCATACGCAGATAATCCGAATGCGAGTACAAATACGATAATAAATGCAATTGCATACATTGGATGTAATGATTTCTTTAAATCACCAATAAAACTTGATTCTTTCGTATTAGAAGAAATCTCTGCAAGTTCTTCTTTCGTTAACGGTTCTTTTAAAATAAAGATTGAAATCACACATGCTATAAAAGCAATTGCTGCTGCAACGAAAAACGGCACACGTATACCGTATTCTGCAATAAATCCGCCGATTCCAGGCCCTATAATGAATCCAGTACTAATCGCTGCAGATAAGTATCCCATCGCCTTTGGACGTTCCTGAATAGATGTAATATCCGCAACATATGCCGTAACACCAGGCATAATAAAAGCAGCACTAATTCCGCCTAACACCCTTGCCACATAAAGCATCCACACATCTTTTCCTAATCCAAAAAGAAGCTCTGAAACACCAAAAATAAATAATCCAATGATTATCATTTTCTTCCTACCGTAAAGATCAACCCATCGGCCTGTAATAGGTGAAGTAATGAGCTGTGCCATTGCAAACACTGCAACGAGATATCCCATCGTCTTCCCTGTTAAATGCATATCATTCATAAAGGACGGCATAACCGGAATGATTAATCCAATCCCTAAAAAAGCGATAAATATATTACTCAAAAGAATAACCAATACCATCTTTTGTTCTTTTATCGGTTTCTTCACTTTTTAACACCTCTTCCCATAAGTTCCTCTCAAAAAATAATACCCAAGAAGCTTTTTCTTTATCCTGCTCTTTGCGGGCTAGTAATGAGTGAGGATGCCTCCACTCATTAGAATTTCACTCTATCCTTCTACACATACATAAGTATTAGGTGAATGACTATCATTCAGTTTTCCTCAAAAATGAACCTACCTTTTCAGACAGGTTCATCTTACTACTTCTTTATATGTAGTGCATGTGTTAAAAAATCTAGTACTTCTGCCTTTTGCAAATCCACTTGCTCATCATCTTTATGATCATATAAATAAACTTGTTCCGCTGCTGATTCAACAAGAGCGATAAATAACTTCGCTGTTCGCTCTGCGTGAACCGAATCACGAATTTCACCGGCTTCTTTCGCCTCACTTAAAAATTCGCTTAACCACATATAAAGAGGCTCATACACAGCTTCCCACTCTTTTATATGTTCAGTAGATGCAAGACCTGCATACATTAAAGCTTGTATTTCACGGTATTCCTCTATAAAGTGAAACACCGCATCGATTACTTGTGCCACTTTATTTGAAAAAGGTACATCTTTTTGTACTTTTTCTTTCACTGCAAGTATCATCTTTTCAACCATCACTTCTGCTATTGCAGGCATAACAGATAGCTTAGAAGGAAAATATAAATAGAAAGTTCCTTGCGCAATGCCAGCTAATTTCACGATATCAGAAATCTTCGTTTTTTCGACGCCCTTTTCCTGAAACACTTCAATAGCTGCATAGACAATTTTCTCTTTTTTATTCATCATCTAAACCCTTTCACACGCATATTGAATGACTGTCACTCATTTTATAAGATAATCGATTGTACTGTCAATGATAGTGAACTCTAAGAGGAAATCATTTTTTTTATAATAAAATCTCCTAATAAACAATTAGGAGATAAAAATGCAATATATCTTTAAGAAAGTGCCTTTAATCCTGTAACTCCACATACAATAAGAAACACACTAATAATACGCGCTTTACTTTTCGACTCCCCAAACAAGAACATGTTTAATAAAACGGCACCTGCTGTTCCAATACCGATCCAAACCGCATACGCGACACTGACTTGTAAAAATAAGAAAGATGTATACAAGAATGCGAAGGATGTAGCAAACCCGCCTATATAAATCGCACCATTGGCTAATGTTTTATCTTTACTATACATTTTAAGTCCTATCACACCGACTATTTCACTAATTGCAGCACAAAATACGAAAAACCAACCCATCTTTAAGCAGCTCCTTCCACAGTTTCTTCTTTATTATCAGCTAGCTTTAAACCGATAACGCCAGCTACAACCATCACGATAAAGAATAACTTCCCTACACTGAAACTTCCGCCGAAAAGAAATACATCCATCAAGAAAGTACCTACCGTACCAGCTCCGGCGAAAACAGCATATACAGTCCCTGTTGCAAGATGTTCACACGCTTTAGAAAGGAAGTGAAAATCAACAGCGATAACTCCTAAAATAATAATCCAATGCCACCAAGTATTAGCCGTATTAAAACCAAACACCCAAAAAATTTCAAAGATACATGTTAATATGACATATAACCAAGCTTTATTTTTCATACCTCTCACCTCTTATGACTGACTATCAGTCATTTTTGTTTTAAAAAAAATATGCTCTTTCATCACTACTATATATAAACAACTATCATCCTCATTTACCATTTATATTTGTTCCGTTTTCAAACTAACTACATCCTGCCACAGAAAATGACTGAATGTCATTCATGCATATTGTATATGAATAAATCATACTGTGTCAAGAATCGATTTTCATAATAAATATGTGCAGAAATTTAGAATAAGGGAATACGATACGAATTGATATACAAGCATCCCCTTATTATTCATGTGTATTATTTATTTGTATGTACTTTTAAAACATACGATTACTTTTAGTAAACCATATCCAATTCCTCCTCCTATCGTATTTAATAACACATCATCAACATTAGGTATTCCCACCCCAAAAAGATATTGTAAAAATTCGATTGTTGTTGACGTTAATATGATTAAGAATATTACTACATAAGAATTGAATAGATTTCGAAACCATAACGGCAGAAAAAATCCTAGTGGTAATAAAAGTAATATATTACCTAAAATAACAGTTCCGATTCCATATATATTTAATATATGAATTATAGAATCAAAAGGAATTAATTGTGGTGTAGAAAATTTAAAAATAGATTTATTCTCAAGCACTCTTTCATAAATAGACCACGGTATCGCCTCGATTCTTGTAATTATTAATACTCCCATTGTATAAATAAAAGATACACTTACTAGCAATAATCGTAAGATCAAAAACTTTAAAGAGAGGTCGTTTTTTTTGTATTTCCATATAAGTATTATCGCTATTATTAAAAATATTGTTCCAATAATAGGTGAAACATACGGGGGACTAAATTGAATCATCTCGGAAAAAGTTCTTGTAAAATATGTCGCCATTTTAACGTAACTCCTTAAATAATATATAAAGTAAAACTTAATCAGTAGGAATTTTGTTCATTATACACTGATTATTAATTGAACCAATCGGACATTAACGGACAGCACGACTGCCCACTAACTTCTTTGCTTCAGCCTAATTTTGAGTTAGAAATTTCCCTACTAGTTATTGTGGAATGAAATAATAATTAGTTTTTTCAACTCTTATTTATTTTCAAATTTATTCTTGAATGCATCTTTTATTTTTATCCCCTGTTCTATTGTTAAATCACCATCTATCATTGTTAGTTTATTTATAAGTAATATCAGGATAAGAATAACCTAGTCTGCTTACATATTCTTTGTTATTATCCATAATAGATTTACTTCATAATTCACATTATATTATAAATATAATGTAATATATAACTATGTTTATTTTATTTATAAACTTTATTGTTAAAGCTATTATTTTTCAGTAAAAAAATAGCTAATTATCAACGATAAGCAGATAAATTAAACATAAAATGAAGATTCAATCAGTCTGTAAATAGTCGAATAAACTGTCCTACCAGACAATTTATTTCTGATTCCACATGTAGTTAGAAAAAATTCTATCGTCCACTGTATATTTCTCAATAATCTGTCAATACTGCTAGTAACATAATATTTTCTCCACTCCCCCTTGGAGAGATCCCTTGAATGGAGCAGTTAGCTTTTGCTAGCTGCTCTTTTTTATTTGTCCGCACACTTATGATGAAATACTCATAGATCAAATCCATTTTTCATCACATAACAACCATCTATTTATTTTCCAATAAGTTTTTGTATGCACTAATTTTATTCTCGAGCATCTTCTCTGTAACTTCTAAGTTTTCTCTTTGAATCTGAATAGATTTCCTATGATCTTCTAGGAGCTGTAAACGAGCTTCTGTTGTATGCTCCCCTTCTGTATATAATCTAGCGTATTCTCTTATTTTCGCTATTGGCATTTGCGTTTGTTTTAATTTCATTACAAACTGCAACCACTTTATATGTGACTCTTCGTAAAGTCGATTTCCATTTGTATCACGATTTGCAATTAATATATTTTCCTTTTCATAATAACGTAGTGTATGTGTGCTCACGCCTAATAATTTTGCTACCTCGCTAATTGTGTACATACTAAAACTCCCTTCACATGCTTACCCTCATATATTTTATAACCGTATCAAATTTATAAAAAACGTTTGACTTAGAGTATACTCTAACAAATACAATCTAACCATAAATGAATTTGAATTTAGGGGGATTTTATATGAAATACACTGTTATTACTGGCGCAAGTTCCGGAATTGGTTATGAAGCAGCTTTAGCATTTGCATCTCGCGGAAAAAATTTAGTACTTGTAGCTCGAAGACAAGAAGAATTAAACGAATTAAAATTGAAAATTAACGAAATGCATCCAGAATTGGATGTTGTCATTCGAAAAACTGATTTATCTGTTACTGAAGATGTTTATAAACTTTATGAAAGCCTACAAGCTTTTCAAATTGAAACGTGGATTAACAATGCAGGTTTTGGTAATTTCGCCTCAATTGCTGAACAAAATTTAAATAAAATCGAGACGATGTTGCATGTCAATATAGAAGCACTAACAATACTCTCTTCTCTTTTCGTTCGAGATTATTCAATGGTTGACGGAACACAGCTTATTAACGTTTCATCGGGCGGCGGATACACAATTGTTGCTGATGCTGTTACGTATTGCGCTACGAAATTCTATGTAAGTGCATTTACAGAAGGGCTGTCTCACGAACTGAAAGAACAAGGCGCAAAACTGCAAGCAAAAGTTTTAGCTCCTGCTGCAACTGAAACAGAATTTGCGAAGCGTTCATTTGATATTGATGAATTCCAATACGATAATGTTGTACCAAAATTCCACACTGCAAAACAAATGGCACAATTTATGCTCGACCTTTATGATAATGATAAAGTTGTAGGAATTGTCGACGGTTTAACGTATAACTATGAACTTAAAGATCCACTTTATAATTTTGCCGTGAGACAAAAGAATTCAAATTCTTAATAACCTGTCCATTTCTTATGGAAATATATGTTCCCACTATATATGTAAATAATAGTGGGAACTTTTTCTCTATAAAATTTTCATCCAACATACCGCACCATCGCCACTTCATCACAATAATCCACCTTTGGACAATGTCTACAATCAATCCATACTTTCTCTGGCAACGCTTCTTTATTTATAAAATCAAATCCACACTTTTGAAAAAATACTGTTTCATATGTTAAGGAAATTACTCTTCTTACATTTATTTTCGTAGCTTCCTCCATTACATGATTTACAAGCATACGCCCTATCCCTTTCCCTGCATATGTATGCGAAACTACTAACGATCGTATTTCTGCAAGATCTTCTCCTAATACATGCAATCCAGCAACTCCAACAATTCTCTCATCTTCTTTCATAACATATAAACATTGCAAATATTGATAAAGAGACAAAAGAGAACGTGGTAAAACAACTCCCTCTTTTGCATAAACCTCAATAAGACTATAAATTTCTTTCACATCACTCGTCACTGCATTACAGATTTTCATATTACATCCCCTTGCCCCTCAATATTAATATTTATAACTTAAAATGAATTTTAATTCATAATTTTATATAATAATACATCTCTCTTTTCTCCTCGTCAATCAATTTATACAAACAAAAAACCAAGCAATCTAATCGATGCTCGGTTCCTCATTTCGTATCGGCAATACCGTCGAATATTTAATTTCACGAAGTGCTAAACTTGTCTGTATCCTTGTAATACCAAGCTTATTCAACTTTCTAATAAACTGCTCTAGTTCTTTACGATCACGATTTGCAACCTTTAATAAATAATCGTACTCTCCTGTTAAACAGTGACATTCTAACACTTCCGGCATCGATTCTAATTCTTTCTCCAACACTTCCAACTTGTCAAATTGATGAATATTCGTACTCATAAAAATAAAACATAATAAATCAAACCCAAGCTTTTCTTGATTTAAAATCGCAACTTGCTTATCGATGAAACCTTCCCCATCCAATCTTTTTATTCTTGCATGCATCGCAGCCGGTGATAAATTAACGCGACGTGCCAGCTCTGCATTACTTACTTGTGACTCCTTCTGCAATATATCTAAAATTTGTACATCCAAATCATCCAACACTTTAATAACAGACGACTCCATTACAATTCCCCCTTTTTTCTTACCGATGATTATTCGAAAAAACACCTTATACCTTACAAAAAACTGAATATCATTCCGTAAATATCATTCTCAACTAAAGATTTTATCGAGTTTTCACCATTATACAAAAGAATATATTACATAATAAAGAAAAATGCTAAAATTATTTACAATTCGTATTGATTACAAAAAAGGGGATTTTAGCATGCCTTATTTTTACGTCTTTTTACTATTACTAACGAGCTTATTATGGGGAGGAAATTTTGTCGTTGGAAAATCACTCGTCGATCATGCATCGCCGATGACATTGACAAATTTAAGATGGATGATTGCGATTGTTTGTTTATTACCGATGGTATGGTTTAAAGAAAAGAAAATCCTTCCACCACGTACCGCAATACTTCCTTTAATATTGATGGGAATTTCAGGGGTCGCTCTTTTTAACATCTTTCAATTTTTAGCATTAGAAAAAACATCCGCTACGAATGTAGGTCTTATCTCTACATTGAATGCAATTTCAATCGCATTATTTTCAGTATTATTTCTAAAAGAAAAAGTAAATACACTTCAAATCCTATCCATGATTCTTTCATTCTTCGGGGTTATCCTCGTCCTATTAAAAGGTGATTTCTCGCTTTTATTTTCACTACATTTTAATAGCGGCGATTTATGGATGATTGCAGCAGTTTGTATTTGGGGAATCTATTCTGTTTGTAGTAAATGGGCAACAAAAACAACTACACCACTTATGGCAACGTTGTACTCTGGTATTTTCGGCGTTATTTTATTACTACCGTTTAACATAGGTAGCTTCACTGTTTCAAATATAAATACTTCTTTCATCACATCACTTTTATATACTGGGCTTATTTCGACAGTTCTTTGTATGGTATTTTGGAATATTGGCGTACAAAAATTAGGCGCAACTACATCAGGTATTTTTCTAAACTTCAATCCAATTTTCACAGCCATTTTAGCATTCATATTCCTCGGAGAAGAATTAACGTGGATACAAATTTTAGGGACAATTGTCGTTGTAACAGGATGTTATTTATTTTCTCATTTCAAAACTGTTGCCGTTCAGCCTGTTAGACCTTTAATGCGAAAACATTCTTAATGAAAAAACATCGTCATCTGGGTTGGCGATGTTTTTATTTTCTCTTCATTTCTTTTATATACTGCTTTTCCTCTTCTGGCGATAAACGTTCCGTCGCCTTGCCAGTATCTCCACCTTGAAGGCTCCATAAAAAGTTATGCTCCTCAACAGTTTGAGAAAAATCTCCTTTTTCCCATCTATTTATAATAGAAAATAACTTCATTTTATATTGAAAACCTGTACTATTTTCAATATCTCTTTTTACATTAGAAATTTCCTTTTTTGTCATCTCTACAAATCCCCATTTTTCAGAGGATTTTACCTTTTGGTGCACCATTTTATGCATAGTAGAAATAATTTCACCTTCACTAATTTGCGGAGCTTCTTCTGCAGCTTTTTCTCTTTTTCGTTTGCCGCTCGCTCGATTTGAATATTTTCATTTTCTTTTTCCACATATGCAAGCAATTTCTTTCCGCCAACTATAGACGAGAAAATTACTATAATTGTAATGCATATACCTAAGATCCATTTAAAAAGCATTATCTCTTCATCGCTTCCCTAACAATATGACTATCTACATATTGCTTAAACTTCACGATTTTTCCGTTCTCAAGTTGCCATACATGAACAAATTCTGCTTCAAATGATTTTCCTGTTTCTTTATAAACTCCAGAATACATACCTTCAGCAATAATTGCATCTTTTCCGTTTACTTCATGATATGTATTTACCCTTGCTTTATAATCATCCCATTCTGATCCTAAACGGCTAAATACATTTTCCATTATAGCTTCTACGCCTGTATATGTTCCGCCATACGGGAAACCTTCTGCCTCTGTCCATTCCACTTTTTCAGAGAGGGCTTCTGCTAAATGCTTTGCATTCGAAGAAGCTGATCCTTCATACGTGCTTTGAATAATTTCTAAATTTGATTTAGGCATATTACTTCCTCCCGTTTATTTATTTTTACACAAGATGTAACCTATACAGTTACATCTTGTGTAAAAAAATATTTAAATTGTTTCATTCGTAATTCATTAATTGTAATCATTATAGTTACAATAATTCTTCAAGTCAACAATTTATAAATAAAATTTACTTCGTTTTCATTACTTTCTCTTTTAAGAAACGATCTACATATCCTTCTGCTTTTACTACGAATAAATACGCACCCATTGATAATAATGCAAGATCTAATTCATATCCTGGATTCTTTCCATCTCCTAATAAACCTGCTGCTCCATTTACCTTTACGATAGCTCCAGCTAAAATAAGAGCGAATAACAATCCTACATATCGTACACCTAAACCGATAATTAATAATATACCACCAACTAATTCTACAGTTGCTACGCCGTATGCAAGGCCACCTGGTAAACCGATGCTTGTAAACCATCCTGCTACATTATCGATACCTGATTGAAACTTTGCTAAACCGTGTGCAAAGAACGTAACTCCTAACACGATACGAATAATTAAATTCCCAATATATTGATTCATTTTGAACTCTCCTTTTTGTTTTGTTATGGTGAACTTTTATTTACAAGTCAAAACAATACGGTATTTTATTTCATTCGTCAAATACTTTTTTAAAGAAAACAAAAAACATTATCCGTTTTACGGATAATGTTTTCCTACAAAATAGCGCTAATTCAAGCTTTTATTCTATCGCATAGAAAAAGTTGAAACATTTTTCCAGCGCCAATATAAGGCAGTAAAGAAACGTCCTCTTCCACAACTATTCCAACAACATTCACTTTCTCATCTACAGGTAAATCATGTGTAGCAACTTGCATCTCCCCTGCATATCTACCGTACAATTCATTATCAATTGTAATACTGCCTTTCTTTCTTACAATTGTATGCATCGGCTGTAACACCACTCTATTTCCTTCCCTTGATTCTACAGATCGAATAACATCACGAGCTGGATCTAGTCTATTTGTATGCACTTGCTCCACCACTTTTAATACTTCTTTATCAGTTATAAATGATTTGTAACGCAATGGAATAATCCCTCTACTCGCACTAGCTACTTCTTGCATACTTTCCAAACTTGCGCTTATATCTCCAATCAATACTTTATCAACACCACAATCTTGAACAAGTTCTAAGTACGCTTCAAGCGGGCGCATATTGCGATGTTTTTCTAACGTTGGTAACCCTTCATATAACGGACCACGTTTTTCCGCATCTCCTGGAATAAATGCCATCGTTTTTATTCCGCACTCCTGTAAATATTGATTTTGTTTTTGTAAGAAGGACTTTGCTAGTCCCGTCTCTGGACGTGGATAAAAATTATGCCACGCTTCTACATTCTCTACTCTTATATGTTCTGCAAGTAATTCTTTCCAAAATGGCTTTGTAATCGTACTCGCATTTAAAGCTACTTTCATCTTATGAGATACGCTTGCAATTTCTTTTGGCGCAATGCCGTAATCCATTCTTAAACCGGTAATGCCCCAGTCCAATAGTTCTTCCACATTTTCATATATTAGCCCTAAATGATGTAACGATTTTGGAGAAACATCAACCATTAACTCCATTTCATGTGCAAGAGCTTGTTTCCCTAATATTTGAATTAACTCTTTATACGTATTTGGATCATCTTCTGGAATGTGCAGTGATGTAAAAATAGATGTAAACCCATTTTCCTTCGCTACTTTTAGCCACTCTTCTTGTTTCTCTACTCGTTCTTTTGAAAGATAAATGGAAACTCCGATCATATAAATCTCCCTTTCTATTAATAGAAAAAGAGAAAGGAATCCCTTTCTCTATATGTTTTCTGCCATTTCTTCTTTAAATCCGAAGAAATACGTAAAGATAAATCCGAAAGCATATGCAATTACTAAACCTAAGAAATAGAGTAAATATTTATTGTCAGCAATTAACGGAATTAAAGATAGCCCTGATACGCCAATTCCAAGAGAAGCTGTTTGCATAACTGCTTGGAATGCACCACCGACAGCCGCTCCTAAACAAGCAGTAATAAACGGTTTCCCAAGTGGTAATGTCACCCCGTATAATAACGGCTCACCAATTCCTAAAAAGCCAACTGGCAATCCACCTTTAATTACATTTCGAAGTCGTTTGTTTTTTGTTTTCACATAAATCGCAATTGCTGCGCCCACTTGGCCAGCACCAGCCATTGCGAGCACTGGTAATAAAGGTGTTACGTGTGTTTGATTAATAAATTCCATATGAATTGGTGTTAAACCGTGATGCAATCCGACCATAACGAGAGGTAAAAATGTTCCCGCAAGTACTGCGCCAGCAAATGCTCCGCCAATATTTAAAATAGCATTAATTCCGCTCGTAATACCATCTGATAAGAAACCTGCTAATGGCTGAATGGCTAACATCGTTACGATACTTACAACTAATACAGTAATGAGTGGTGTCACGATAATATCAACTGCGTTTGGCACTGCTTTTCGAACTTGTCTTTCCACTACAACCATAAGCCATGCTGCAAAAATAACTGCAAACAATCCGCCCCGTCCGGGCACTAATGCTTCACCAAACAATTTTACGTTTGCCATCGCCGGGTTGAAAATTAAAATACCAGCAATTGCCCCAAGAACCGGTGTCCCGCCAAATTCTTTCGCTGTATTCCAGCCGACTAAAATTCCTAAGAATGTAAAGATACCGCCGCCAATGAGTAGTAACATTTGTAACCACGTTGCATTTGGATCAGCACCAGCGTTTTTCGCAAAGTTAGCAATCCCGTTTATAATTCCTGACGCAACAAGTCCTGGAATTAACGGAATGAAAATACTTCCTATTTTTCGTAAAAAGTTTTTCACCGGTGTATTATTTTTCTTCTTAATCTCTGATTTCATCTCTTGCCCAATATCTTCAAGGTGATGATCTGCTACCTCACCAATTCGTAGTCCTGTCAAACCTTCCATTTCAGCTGCCACTTTATTTACTGTTCCCGGACCAACGACAACTTGAAGCGTCTCATCTTCTATAACACCCATAACGCCTTCAACTTTTTTCAAAAGGTCCATATTTACTTTACTTTCATCATGAAGCGTTAAACGTAGTCTCGTCATACAATGAGCAATACTACGAATATTTTTTATTCCACCAAGTTGCTCCGAAATTTCCTTGGCCATTCTCTCTTCTTTCTTCATAATAGAATCCCCCTCCCTATTACTTTATAGTGCTTTCTTCACAAACCCTTTTGCGTATTTTAGTTTCTCCAGTGCTTCCCCATACTCACACTGCAACAACACCATAACAATGGCAGCTTTTACGTTACGTTCTGCCTTTTCATAATACTCTGCCGCTACTTCATAACTAGCGCCTGTTGCTTCCACAATAATTCGTTTTGACCGTTCTACTAACTTTTCATTTGTGGATTGAACATCTACCATTAAGTTTTTATATACTTTTCCTACACCAATCATCGAAGCTGTTGAAATCATATTCAGCACTAATTTTTGTGCTGTACCAGCTTTTAAACGCGTTGATCCTGTTAATATTTCTGCACCTGTTTCTACTTCCACATTTAAATTTGCATATTTACTTATTTCAGCATTTTTATTACAAGAAATACTCGCTGTACTCGCTCCTACGCTCTGTGCGTATTTCAAGCCGCCAATTACGTAAGGAGTTCTGCCACTGGCAGCAATTCCAATCACTGTATCTTTCTCATTTAATCCAATACTTTTTAAATCTTCTTCTGCTAACTCTTCGCGATCTTCGGCACCTTCCACCGCCTTAGTAAACGCTTTCAATCCACCTGCTATAAATCCTTGCACCATTTTATCATCCGTGCCAAATGTCGGCGGACATTCCACTGCATCTAGGATACCTAAACGACCACTCGTACCAGCACCAATGTAAATTAAGCGTCCCTCTTCTTCAAAAGATTTAATAACAGTCTGTACAACCTTTTCAATTTGTTCTATCTCTTTTTCAACTGCTAACGCAACAGTTCGATCTTCTTCATTCATACTTTGCAATACTTCTTTTATGCTCATTTCATCCAGATTCATTGTTTTCTCATTACGATGTTCTGTCGATAAATTTTCTAACATATTTCCACCCTCTTTGAAATTATATTTCACACTTTTATTATAACTTTAAGAAACTAAAAATCAACAACCCTTTCTTATTTTATGAAATAAAATTTCACAACATGACATATTTGTGTCAAAGATAATAAAAAAGATGAGTCTCCTCATCTTTTCTTCTACTTTAACTTCCGTAACCGCAACGCTTCTTCTCGCGTCTCCATAAATTGATCCAATACTTTATTACCAATTCGATTGAAAGTAATAACATATAAAGCATCGATCATATTCAATTGTGTCATTCTCGAAGCAATACTCGCAATACGATGATCTTGTTCTACATCTGGCATACAAAGGCGAATATCCGCTTCTTTATATAGGGGTGATGATTGATCTAATTTCGTAATTCCAATAACAGTTGCACCTTGTCTCTTTGCATACTGCGCCATTTCAAGCACATCTCTCGTTCGACCAGATGTTGAAATCGCAACAAATATATCGCCTTCTTTTAAATTCGTCACAAGCGGCAACATCATATGAAAATCAGATAGCATCATCGCTGTAAATCCAAGCCGTGTAAATTTATACGCCCCATCCATCGCTGGCGTAGCTGATCCACCTACGCCGTAAAATATAATTTTGCCCGCATTGACGATACGATCCGCTGCTTTCTCAAGTTCCTTCTTATCTATCGCAGTAACACTCGCCTCAATTGCAGCTTTATTCACATAAGTAACTTTATTAAATAAATCATACGGTCCATCTTCTGTATTCATCACTGAAAAATCGTTAATATTATAATCAGCAATCGTTAATTCACGAACGAGTGCTATCTTAAATGCTTTAAAACTTCCGATTCCAATCGATTTACAAAAGCGAACGACACTCGCTTCACTTGCGCCAGCATTCGTTGACACTTCTTTCGTCGTTAAATTCGGTACAATCTCTGCATTCTCCATTATGTACATGGCAACCTTCTTCTCAGCTGGTGAAAATTGATCCATATTACTTTCAATTTTAAATAGTAATGTTGAAGCTTTCACTATTTAACCTCCACTTCTTACGGTTGCGTTCACTTATTTTCTCTTGCTTCAAGAAGGTAATAACCATCATCGCCAGGAGGATGAAACACATTTACAATGCGATTCCCTTTTTGATAAACAGTTCTTTCCCCCTCTGTCCACTTCTTTTCCCAACCGTTCATCCAAATCGCAACATCAGGTAAAAAAGCAGTATATTTCAGCTTCTGACCGTACTCACCATCTGCTTCTTCCGAAAAAATAGAAACCGGAAAATCTTTCACTTTTGATTCTTTCCATGCAGTAAATGGTATACATACTGCAATAAGTACGATTACACCGATAACCTTCTCCTTCGTAATCTTCACACTTCCCTCTCCTTGTCATATCACATACATAGATTTTACCATAATTACAAACCCTTCATGCTATATGATCATTGCTTTTGGGAATAAAAAAAGAGCTTACCTACATCAGATAAGCCCTTCCTGTCTATACAAAATATTTCTTCAAAAGTGGCGGTGTAATAATCGTCGTCAATATAACAACAATAACAATCGCTGTGAAATTTTCTTTCGCTAATAAATTCGCCGTAAGTCCATTTGCTGCGATGATAAGCGCTACTTCACCACGTGATACCATCCCCGCACCAATACTGATAGAAGATTGGCGATTAAATCCTGTCAGTCTTGCGCCTAAGCCGGATCCGATTAACTTTGTGAAAATCGCAACGAGAGTCATAATAATAATGAACCAAAGCTGACTTCCAATGCCTTGAAATGTAATTTCCATTCCGATACTTACGAAGAATACTGGAACAAATATTGCATAAGCAATCGGTTCAATTTTATGTTCCACTTCATGCTTATACTCTGTTTGAGAAATAGCAATTCCTGCTGCGAATGCTCCAATAATGCCTGCAATTCCCATCATTTCACTGTAATAAGAAAAAGAGAAGCAAATAATAAGAGCTGCACTAATTAACGCTTCTGTTACACGAAGCGGGACAAGCATTTTCATAATCCAAGGAACGACTTTCCAAGCAATAAAAACAATACTTACAAAGAAAATAATTTTCTTTACAATGACCAGTGTTATATTCACATCTTGCGTTCCTAAAAAACTCATTACAAATGCTAATAAAATAACGACAATGACATCATCAAATACGGCAGCACCTAAAATGGTTGTACTTTCTCTCGTATTCATTTTTCCTAGATCACGTAGCGTCTGCACCGTAATACTAACCGATGTTGCGCAAAGTAATAACCCTAAAAAAATGGCATGGGATTGTATTAATCCAAACAGCAATCCTGTTACATAACCACCGATGAAAGGAAAAATAATTCCACCGGCCGCTACTGCAAACGACGATTTCAAATTCCGATTTAACTCTTCTAAATCTGTTTCAAGTCCCGCCATAAACATAAGTAACAAAACACCAATCTCACTCAATTCATCAATCAGTTCAGAACTATTAATAATACCAAGTACAGCCGGACCGATAATAATACCAACAATTAACTTACCAAGTACAGAAGGCTGACCAAGTCTTACACTAATGTCACCAGCTAATTTCGTACAAAGTAAAATGACGACAAGTTCAAAATAAAATAACATAGCATCTGCTCCTACTTTAACTTTAATCAGTGGGTCGTTAACCCCCGTCCATTTCTGCAAGTAGTTTCCCCTATTGATCCGCATTTTATTTGTCATATTTTCATTTGACAAAATATTCTGAATTATATTAAGATTAATCCAGCAATTTTAAAAAACTACATACCATAACTGCACCTCCACTTCCTTACTTACTCTTTTTTAATGGACTCATACTATAGTCGCAGTTATGGAAATGAAAAAACGGGGGGAGAGTCCAAAGTGAAGTCATTATTACGAAAAAAAGCGCTTAGTACTGAATCACCAAAGCAGCTAGCTAGAACATTAACTGCACTCGATTTAACATTTTTAGGAATCGGCGCCGTAATTGGGACAGGGATCTTTGTATTAACAGGTATTGTTGCAGCAAAACATTCTGGTCCTGGTATTATGCTATCATTCCTTATTGCTGCATTTACTTGTGCTTGTGTAGCCTTTTGTTACGCTGAATTTGCTTCTTCTATTCCTGTCTCAGGAAGTGTGTATACTTACGCATACATGACAGTCGGAGAAGTCGTCGCCTTCATCGTCGGATGGTGTTTAATGCTCGAATATTTACTTGCCGTTGCAGCAGTAGCTGTCGGTTGGTCTGGTTATTTGCAATCATTACTACAAGGGTTCAATATACACCTGCCCGCCATAATCGCCTCGGCCCCCGGCGTAGGAAAAGGTGGTCTCATCGATTTACCTGCTGTCTGTATTTTACTTCTTATTACGGGCCTTTTAAGTTTTGGTATACGCGAAAGCGCACGCATTAATAATATTATGGTTCTTATCAAGTTAGCCGTTATTATCGCCTTTATCGTAGCAGGTGCAAAATATGTAAAACCTGAAAACTGGACACCGTTCATCCCATTCGGATACGACGGTATTATTACTGGGGCTGCCACTGTGTTCTTCGCCTTCTTAGGATTTGATGCAATCGCAACAGCTGCAGAAGAAACGAAAAAACCGCAGCGTGACTTACCAATTGGTATTATCGGTTCTCTTCTTATTTGTACTGTTTTATATATGATCGTATCTTTCGTTTTAACAGGTATGGTTCCTTATACGCAATTAGACGTTTCTGATCCAGTTGCATTTGCATTGCATTTCGTTGGTGAGGATACAATTGCAGGACTACTCGCTGTTGGAGCGATGACTGGAATGACAACCGTTCTCTTAGTCGTTATGTATGGACAAGTTCGCGTTTCGTATGCGATGAGCCGTGACGGTTTACTTCCAAAAGCGTTAGCACGTGTAAATAAAAAAGTAAAAATCCCTTTATTAAATACGTGGATTACTGGCGTTGTTGCTGCTTTATTAGCAGGCCTTTTAGACTTACATTTGCTAGCGAATTTAGTAAACATCGGTACGTTAACAGCCTTTACATTCGTTTGCTGCGCAGTACTTATTTTACGAAAAACACACCCTGATTTAAAACGTGGATTCCGTACACCTTTCGTACCTGTATTACCAGTTGTCGCGATTCTTTGCTGCTTATATTTAATGATCAATTTGTCTAAAACAACATGGATTAGCTTTGCAGTTTGGCTTATGGTCGGCTTATGCTTCTATTTCTTCTACTCTAGGAAACATAGTCATTTAGCTATTGAAAAAACAAATGATGAAAAGAAAAAAGCATAACAAAATAGCTCGCCGTTTTAGCGGCGAGCTATCTTTCTGTACTATTATATTTTTTCGTCAACGATTGTAAAATGAAAAATATGCCGATGCAAGCTGTAAACCATGCCCAATTTCCTATTGGCGTTGCGTATTTCACAATTCCAATACCTACAAGCAATAGGAAAATAATCACCTGATATATGAGCTTCCACTTTTGCATATATTCCCTCCTTTACTTCGTTCCCTTCTTTTTATTCTTCCAGGCATTTAAACTATCAAAGAAGAAATTAATAAATAACGTGCCTAAACCCGCTAATAAAAACGTCATTAAAAATAAAACCCATATACTTTTTTCTTTTAAGAAATAATATCCTACAAGGAGCACAACCGCGATCCATACATATTCAAGAATTCTTTTTAGCTTTTTCTGTTCCAAATTATTCGCTCCTTCATTCTATGCTATTTTTAGTATAACAAAAAAGAAGCCTATCATGATAAGCTTCTTTTCTTCTCTCTTACTTGTTTATGCTTTTTTCAACGAGTGAAATCGTATACTCTAATGTACGATTCATCGTTTCTACCTGTGCATCTTTTACTTTTACATCTTTCACTACAGCTTCGGCCACTGTAATTTTTTGACTCAGTGCTTTCACTGAACCGTCCGTTACATTTGCATCTTGCGCTTTTTTCACTACTACTTTTGCAGATTCAATATTGATTTGTAATTTTTCTTTCGGTGTTTTCGGTTGTTCTACTACTTTAGATTGTACAAATGTTACATTAGCTGTTTTTAATTCGTTATATGTTTGAACGATTTGCTCTCCCGTACTTCCTATATTTTCAAACACTTGTTTTGCATTATTATAGCTTTTCTCTAGTTCTTGAAATGCTTCCTTTGAATATTGACCTGGCTTATCACCAAACTCATACGTACCAGCTAACACTTCTTTTACTTTTCCAAGTTCTTCATATAACGCATTTACTTGCTCTAACTTCGTACGGTTAGAAAACTCATTGTACGCTGCTAATACTTCTGAAGAACTTAACGCTTTACTATATAATTTCGCAAGCGCGATTTTACCGTTTAACGGAATACCACCATTGCCGTTACTATCAGGATCCGCTCCAAGTACAAATGGTACATTTGGATGATATACTTTCCCAGTAGCTGGTTGGCTATTTACTTTTTTACCATCGACATAAATAGCTACTTCACTTCCGTTATACGTTCCTGTTAAGTGATATGTTTTGTTTGCTTCTAATTGAACTCCAACACGTTTATAACTGCCGCCAATGTGAGCCCATAATTCAACATAGCCGCTTCCGGTAGACTCAAATCCAATTCCACCGCTCTCTGTATTTTGCAAAATACCTTGTCCACGGATTTGATTCATTGAAAATACCGTTTCTAACGTAAATGTATTTGCTACTTTCTCTTTTTGTGCTGCTGAAAATGGAAGGTATCCAAATGTATTAGATTGTCCGTTTAACTTCATAACATTCTTTTTCAATGCTTTATCATATTCAATAGTCACATTGCCCTTCACATCACCTTTTGTTCCAAATGGTGAATTGTCTTTAAATGTACCATCTGCAAAATTCACATCAAAAACATCAGCCTTTGGCACTTTTACATTCGGATCAATATCATCTTTTTTCGTAGTAATTTCTGCCGTTAACGGCTGCACACTTTCATTACCAAACGAATCAATTGCAACGACTTCAAGTGTATATGTTTTCCCGCCATCTAACCCCGCAAGCGTAAACGTAAGATCTTTCGGCACTGGATCACGATAAAACTCTGAGAATGCTAACAATTTATTTTTTATTTCACCCGTTTGCTTATCTCTAGCCTGCACACGGTAAGAGTGAACAAGGAGGTTGTCCAATGCTTGTGGGAATGTTACTGTTGCCGCATTTTCTGTTACATTTGATACAGCAAGCTTTGCATCCTTAGCAAAGTAAGGCTTTTCTTTATCACGATCTTCTACATGTGTAAATGTGTCTTTCTTTGCTGGTAATTTAATTTTCCAAGGCTCGCCTGTCCAAGAATTCGTATGGAAATCACGACGATTAATCGTTACTTCTTTATCATCTACTTCTACTAATAAACCTTGGCTTAACGTACTAGCTCCTGGCGGGATATTCCCTTGTACTTTACCACCTTCAACTTCCATATAACTTACTGAAGATGTACCAACTGATGTAAAGTCTTTTTGATGTATCGATCTCGGATCATCTAATGGATAATGTGAATGACCTGAAAACGTAATAACTTGTGGGTATTCTTTTAATACTGCATTAATTTTTGCGCTATCTTGTGTTCCCCATTCATGACTACCGTATACTGTCTCTTTAATGTGTTGATGTAAAAATACAAAAATCGGTTTTTCTGGATCATCTTTTTGCGCTTTTGCCATTTCTTCTTTTAACCAATTAATTTGCTTGTCCGAATAATAGCCATGAGTTGTTCCATTCTCTGGAGACATAACAAGGAAGTGATAACCTTTTACCACTTTATGATAATAAATTGATTCCATACCTGTTTTTTCTAAGAAACGCTTCTGTGCGCCCTCTACAGATAAACCGTTCCAATAATCATGGTTACCAAGAGAATTCATTCTCACGGCATCTTTATTTGCATTTTCATTATACACTTGCATGAAACGATCATATTGCTGCACTGATCCTGTATCTGTGAAATCACCTACAATAACAAATGCATCTTGCTTTGGTGCTAGTGTATTAAACTGTTCAATCGCTCTTTTCCAGCGAAACGTATCATCTGTTCCACTGTTTTTAATATGCACATCACTTACAACTGGAAAAACTATCTTCTTCTCACTTGATGCCTTTTCTTGCTTTTTCTCTTCCGCCTTGACTGATGTACTCCATGGAAATGATACGAATGCTAATACAAAAACCATTAATAATCCAATAAGGCCTTTTACTTTTCTTAAAGCATTTCTGTCCACGTGAATCCTCCTCATAATAATTGATTCATTACAAGGGCTATTTTATCTAATACATGTTAATGTCGTTTAAATAACAAATGAACTTTATTAGATTTTTGTAAATATACAGTTAATTAGAAATTAAGTTCAACATTACTCGTACTATTGTATACAACCACCTTTTGTCTAAAAGAGTCTGATCATTCTTTTCCTATGACTATTCACATATAATCTTTTCTATAACACTAATGATAAGTTAAGGTTTAAGCCTATTAGACAATCTTAATTTTTAATATTTCCTTCTTTTTTTAACACATCGGCCATGCTTTTACATTTAATAGTAATAAAAGACAACTTAAAAGGAGGGGTTGTATTGAAGAATAAAAAAAATATCGGCTGTTTCGCTCCTTTATCTATTATTTGTCCAGACCCTTGTCCACCGCCCCCTCCTCCAAATCCAAATTGCGAGCGAGTAACAAATGAATTTGCAGGGAATTTCCTCATAACTAATAACACCATCTCCTCTGCCAAAGATACATCACAATTAATGATACTATGGCAAAGTGATGGGATACTACTTATATCAGGTACTGTCTCGGTTTACAATAGTACTAGCAGCAACGAAGCAATTACAATTCAAATCGTTGGAACAGTAACCAATATTTTCACTGTGTTTCCTGGTAATACAATATCGTACACAGGAAAAGACCTACAGTCGATCAATATTATCAATATAACAAGTAATCCTTCACTATATTTAGAAGGCAAGTACTGTTGCGAATTTACATGTTGCTTATAGAATACCAATTTCATTATTTCCTTAATATAAAAAGCATACCGTTCACGGTATGCTTTTTATGAGATTGGATAACGTACTGTAATACAAAACTCTCCTTGATTAACAGTCGTTCCTGTCGTAGTAATTCGGACAGTAGTAAAATATCGGACAGTGAAAGTACCACTACTTTGTGGTTGTACAGTAATTGTATCAACCACTATTGCACCTACTAAAAAATCAACTGTAATCGGGTTGGCACCTACATCATACTTCACGTAACCTGAACCATATACTTCTTGCGTGATATTATTTGTATATACAATTTGAGTACCAGCACCTGTAATAGACCAGTCTGTACATACTTGGTCTTGCACAAGTGTTTTATTAGAACAACAAGACAAACTGGAACTTCTCATTCCCATTTCGATCCTCTCCTATTCTGCTATGAAAGTGGATAACGTGTTGTAATACAAAATTCTCCCTGATACGTTCCAGCAGGTGTTGCAGGTAACACAACTTGTATACTATCAAAGCGGCGATACGTAAAAGCAATACTCGTTCCTGGGTTTAATGTTTGTGTATCAATTGTACCCCCAGCAGAATCAAGTACCTCTACAGTAATTGGGCCTGGTCCAACATCATATTTAACAAAGCCAGTACCAATTACGTTTTGGTTAATATTATTTGTATAGAGAACATTATCAATTGCTGTTGCAACTACAGTAGCAGACCACGGACTACACACTTTATCTTGCACATAATTTTTATCTGGACAACAAGTTAATGCTGACCCTGAGCACTCACAAGACATAGTTGTTTCCCCTCTCTCTTTTATATTCCCTATATGTGTATGTCCCTCAGAGTCTTTTGCCTGTACTATTCATCTATTTTCAAAAAATATTCAAATGACTAAATAGATTCCGTTTTATTTCTTTTCTTCATATATTTATAGACAAAGATACTAGCAACGATAAGAATAACGCCTCCTAATATTGGTAGCATATATTGTCCAACAACGTCCGCTGCCTTTTCCCAATGTGGACCTAATTTCATTCCAAAATAAACATACAAAGTCGTTAACGGGAACATTGCTACAAATGTATATATGCTAAATTTCCATATGTTCATTTTCGCCATACCACATGGAACAGAAATAAGCGTTCGAACTCCTGGCACAAAGCGTCCAACAAATGCTACAACCGGTCCATATTTCTCAAAGAAATCATCTGCTTTTTGAATTTGTTCTTCTTTAATGAAGAAGTATTTCCCGTATTTTATTAATAGAGGACGACCACCGTAATAACCGAGTGCATATAACGTTAAAGGTCCTGTCGTTCCGCCGAGGGTTCCGGCTAATACAGCAAGCCAAAAATTCATATCTCCCTCGTACACCCAATAACCAACCATGGGCAAAACTACTTCTGCTGGAATAAATTCAAACGTTAATGCTAACACAACTCCAAAATAAGAAAATTGCTTTAAAAACTCGATTATATCTAAAATAATTTGCTCCATATTTTCTACCCCAACTCCTATCCTACGTTTACGTTATGCTTTTCTTGTAATTGAACTGGCGCCATTTTTACAATTCGGTTCAAAATAAATAATACAATTCCAATATCATCTAAAATACCGATAAACGGTAAGAAGTCTGGAATTAAATCGAGCGGCATCGCAACATAACCAACTAAAAACGCAATAGATAAAATTTTCTTCTTTATTGAAACCTCTTTTGAAGTGAAAAAGTCAAATAGGAATGGAACAAATCGGCGAACATGAAATACAACTCTTAATCTACTAATAAGTTTTTTCATTTTTATATCTCCTCTCTTTGTATACAAAAAGGACCCTACCAAACATGGTAAGGGTCCTAAAAAAGACAATAAGGGGCCTTTACCATTGCTGGTAAAGGTCTCACTAACAACGAAACGTTGCCAATAAAGCCGAGGGTTTCTCCCTGTAATGACGACTTTACTGTAATAAGTTACTCCCCTTTATATACACAATTTTATACAATCACATTAAAATATTTTGGGGGGCTTGTCAATATATTTTATATCTCAAGCTCTCTCGCTTACTCTTTACTAAAAACAAATAAACGTATAGGAAATTTCTTACTATCTCATAATATACATAATCGTTTTTGAATGAAAGGAGATGTTTCATTTGCATACCGTATGGAAAGGCGCACTTTCACTTGGACTATTAAATATAGGAATCAAACTATACAGTGCCGTAGAAGAAAACGATATAAAATTTTTAAGTCTTCATAAAGAATGCTTAACACCTATTAAATATAAAAAATTTGCTCCTGATTGTACGGATGAAGAAATTGATGATAAAGATATTGTAAAAGCCTATGAATACGCACCCCATAAGTACATTATTATGGATGAAAAAGAATTAGCTGAGTTGCAAAAAGCTCACGAACCAAGATCTATTCGTATTATATCTTTTGTCCAAAATAACGAAATTGATTCTGTTCTCTACGATCGTTCTTATTTTATAGGCCCTACCTCAGGACATGAAAAATCATATTTATTATTAAAAGAAGCACTTGAACGTACGAATAAACTTGGTCTTATCCATATTTCCATTAGAAAAAAACAACATTTAGCTATTATCCGTAACTTTGAAGATGGGCTTATATTACAAACTATTCACTACCCTAATGAAATTCGCGATATAACAAATACACCTAACTTACCAAGTAACGAAAATTATCCGATTCAAAAACAAGAACTCACAGCAGCAATCAATTTAATCCACCATCTTACAAATCCTTTTGAACAAGAGATGTATACAGATGAGTATAAAGAAGCCCTTACCGAACTAATCGAAAACAAAATTGAACAACAGGAAAAAACCGAAACAATCTCTCCAACTCCAAACATCATCAATATTATGGAGACATTACAGGCAAGTATTGAACAAGCAAAAATAAAAAGAGAAAATAAAGCAGAAAAAGAGGCCAAATAAAATTGACCTCTTTTCTCTTTAAAGCGGATTACATTTTGGCATCTCAAGTCCAGACGATTGCGCTAATTTTAATAAGTAATAACATTCTTCTCTTGCCATATGATCCGCCATTCTAGCAGATAATGCACTTAATATTTCATTCGATAACTCCAGCTCTTCGACCTCATGGAGAAAATGCGAAAATAATTTTAACTCAAGTGAAACATCTTTTGTAAACTTCTTTAATGCAGGAAAATGATGAAGCTCTGTCCGTAAATACCCCGTCATTTCAACTGCCTTTAAGTAAAATTGTTCAAAGTGCTTCGTAAATTCTTCGCTTTTCTCTTTTAATCTTTTTTCAACAAGATCTAATCCACCAGAAATAGACCCTGCATGGCCAGCCGCATCCGTTAACCAAACGAGATGATAATGTAATTCATGAAAAACAGGCGGAACTTCTCCTTTATTTAAAAATTCTAACACTGTTATATACTCTTCTACTTCGTTTACCATATGATTGATGAAAGTTGGCGTAAAATGAATAGTGATTTTTCCCTCGAGTTGTTTCTGTATAATACTTAATTTAAACGTTCGTATTTCCTTTGCGGCTCGTTCTGCCTCTTTTGAAAACGCAATGAGATTCACATTACGAACTTTATTTAACAGATTCGTAAATGTTTCAACAAAATAAGTGGCCTTTTTTATATCCTCTTTTTCCTTCGGAGCTAATGCATCAAGTAAAAATTGCGAATGATCAGTAAGCACCTTTAGCCAAAATTGATGCTCAAACAATGCACTTTCTTCATAATTCCTCTCCACTAAATCCCCTCCGTTTATTCGTCCTTCTCTATCACTTGAATTTTATATCCATCTGGGTCTTGTACTACAATACTCTTCTCACTTTTGTTTTCTGTATATGCAATTTTATAAAACACTAACCTCTTCTTTAAGTTCTCTATGTTAGAAATTGAAAACATTAGTACATCAACCGAATCCGTAACACTCTTCTCCCGCCCACCCAAACTACGATTCATTACAAAACTAACTCTCATTGAATCAGCATCATACCAAACCCCTGTTACATCTAATTGGGGTCTTTCTAAACTAGGCTTGATTCCTAAAATCCCTTCATAAAAATACAAAGTTTCCTTTAAGTTTTTCACTTCCAATACAATGAATTGTTTCACATTCTCCACATTCATTCCCCCCGTACCTATTACTTTTTTATATGTGTCATAAAGGCCTATTATGTCTGAATACAATACGTAGTGATGAAGAATATAGGGAGGTTTATTAATGGATAAATATATGAAATCATATGTGCCATATCATAGTCCTCAAGATCCTTGTCCTCCTATTGGTAAAAAATATTACTCTACCCCTCCTAATTTATATTTAGGTTTTCAACCGCCAAATTTACCACAATTCTCACCGAAAGAAGCACTACAAAAAGGAACCTTATGGCCTATCTTTTATGATTATTACGAAAATCCTTATAAAAAAGGGCGGTGACTACTGACGTGAACCAGCCACTACCAGAAGAGTATTATCGACTTTTAGAGAATCTCCAAGAATTAGACTTTGTATTAGTTGAACTAACCCTTTACTTAGACACCCACCCAGACGATACAGCAGCTATTAACCAATTTAATGATTTTTCCTATAAACGAAGAGTATTAAAACAACAGATGGAAGAAAAATATGGACCGCTTCAACAGTATGGAAATAGCTATTCTAATGCCCCTTGGGAATGGAGCAAAGGTCCTTGGCCATGGCAAATATAAAGGAGAGAAACTATGTGGATTTATGAAAAAAAATTACAATACCCTGTTAAAGTAGGAACTTGTAATCCAGCACTTGCAAAATTATTAATTGAGCAATACGGTGGTGCAGATGGAGAATTAGCTGCTGCACTACGTTACTTAAATCAGCGTTATACAATCCCGGATAAAGTCATTGGCCTCCTTACCGATATTGGTACAGAAGAATTTGCGCATCTTGAAATGATTGCTACGATGGTTTATAAGCTGACAAAAGATGCGACTCCTGAACAGATGAAGGCAGCTGGTCTCGACCCTCATTACGTCGATCATGACAGCGCACTTCATTACCATAACGCAGCTGGTGTTCCATTTACTGCAACCTATATACAAGCTAAAGGTGATCCAATTGCCGACCTATACGAAGATATTGCGGCTGAAGAAAAAGCGCGTGCCACATATCAATGGCTTATCAACCAATCTGACGATCCCGACATAAATGACAGCTTACGCTTTTTACGCGAACGAGAAATTGTCCATTCACAACGCTTCCGAGAAGCCGTTGAAATTTTAAAAGAAGAACGCGATAGAAAAATATATTTTTAATACACATATCCTAGCGATATGTGTTTTTTTACGTTAAAAGTTAAATCCTCCCTATTAAACATACAAATAGTATATTTATTCGATTTAATGCATTATTTTTTAATTTTTTCAAAATTCCCTATTGCTTTCTAGTCATCAGACCTTTAAAATAATAACAGTTACTCGACAAATTATTTGAATTTTCGACAAAAATACTCATTAGGAGGATTTTCTTTATATGCGTACAACTTTGAAACCAGCGCAAATACTTTCGATTAGTTTATTACTATTCGCAGTTTTCTTCGGTGCTGGTAATATGATTTTCCCGCCCCTTCTTGGTCTTTCTTCCGGAGAAAATATGTGGGTTTCCATTACAGGGTTTATTATTACAGACGTCGGTTTATCTTTACTTGCTATCGTTGCTGTTGCCCTTGCTGGTGGTAGTTTTAACACTTTAGCGAGCCGTGTTCATCCAAAATTCGCAGCAGTATTCGCTATCATTATTTATCTTTCAATCGGCCCACTATTTGTTATTCCACGAACTGGATCTGTATCTTATGAAATTGGGATTGCACCACTTTTCCCAGATCAATGGTATTCTATGTTAGTTTTTAGTGCGATTTTCTTTACAGTCGTTTACTTCTTATCATTAAATCCATCCAAGCTAGTAGATCATATTGGTAAAATATTAACGCCAATTTTACTTGTAATTATTGCAATTATGGCAACAAAAGCGATTCTTTCACCAGGAACGTTTGCAGAGCCTATCGGTGACTATAAAGACATCCCGTTTTTCAAAGGATTTCTTGAAGGATTTTTAACGTTAGATGCAATTGGCGCTCTCGTACTATCAACAATTGTTGTAAATGCAATTCGTCAAAACGGTATACAAGAGAAGAAATCTATCGCGAAATATACAATCATTTGCGGAAGTATCGCTGCTCTATTCTTAACAATTGTTTACTTCTTACTCGGTTATATCGGAGCTTCAAACGGAAACTTGGGACAATTCGAGAACGGTGGTCAACTATTAGCAACTGTTATGTACCAATTCTTTGGGACAAGCGGTAATGTTTTATTAAGTATCGCCATTATCTTCGCTTGTTTAACAACAGCAATTGGTGTTGTAAGTGCATTCGCCAACTATTTCGCAACAGTATTAACAAATGTTTCTTACAAAAAGCTCGTACTATACGTTTGTATCTTTAGTTTCGTTATTTCAAACTTAGGATTAAGCTTATTAATTAAAATCACACTACCTGTATTAATTATTTTGTACCCAATTACAATCATTTTAATTTTCGTATCATTTATCGATAAATATACGAAACGTAAACCTTCTGTCTACATCGGAGCAATGATCGCAGCATTCATTATTAGCTGTATTCATGCACTCGATAATGTGGGAATGATACCAAGTTTTATCGCTAATATCGTACACACGATTCCTTTTTATAACTTAGGAATCGGCTGGATCGTTCCAGCAATAATTGGTGGTATAATCGGATACTTTATTCCGCAAACAGAAGCTGAAGGTGAAGTTTCTGCAAAGTAAAAAGAAGCAAGCATGAAATCCATGCTTACTTCTTTTTCTCTTCACATCGTATGTTTAAACGTAAACAACTCTTCCTTTGACTGTACAGCAGATTGTTCCTCTTCTACAACTTCCTTCTTTATCTCTCCCCCTAATCGAACTTTCAACATCGCCTCTTCTAGACTTTTTACAATCATATTTCCTGAAAAAATGGTAAGCCCGAAAAATGTAATTGGGACGAGAGGAATCCATGGATGCACTGTTAAAGATCTAAAATAGACTCCAATTAGCCCTGACCATTCATGTGTGTAAGATTCTATTTCTTCTATCGGTCCTAAAAACTTAACCGTTCCGCCAAAGAATATTTCTAGTAACCCTAAGTGCAGTAAAATAGTAAGAGTCTGCGTAAACTGCTGAAAAAATACAAGTATAAACGTCATATAAAGGTGCGGGAAAAGATGCTTTATAACAATATGTCTTCTCGATCCACCTAATATGCGTGCGGCATCAACAAATTCCTCCGTTCGCAATTTACGAACTTCCTTCGCAACATACAGTGCAATAACTGGCATTACAAGCATTACAAGTAAGACAACTTGAAACGAAGCCCTTTCAAAAAAGGTTGTTGTTTCCTCCCCGCTTCCAAATGCATTTGCAGATTGAAGAAAAAAATACGCAATCATAACTGTCGGAATAACTGTAAAACTATCAAAGAAAGCCTCAATTTTTGAAAATCCTCTTTTTATATACGTTCCGAGTACGACACCGAAAAACACACCTATTACCATTCTAAGTGCCGCAATTAAAATAGATATACCAATCGTCCACTTCGCGCCTTCAATAACTAAATGTAAAAGGTCGTATCCTTTCCGATCTGTCCCGAGTAAAAATTGGAATGAAGGTGAAAACGGTGGCACTTGTGGATTTTCATCCGCATCATATTGCAATGTAACTTGTCTAATATGTCCATCATTCCATAACGTATTTCCGATGCTCAAAAGAACTAATAGGAGAAGAAACCCAATGCTTATCCAAAATCTTTTATCACGTTTTATATACGTCCACATATTATAATCTCTCCTTCATCGCAGCCGGAATGAGATAATGAAACAATTTAAATAAAATAAAAATCGGAATATATATAAGAAGCACACTAACGATGAAAACCTCAACTCTAATACCAAAATAAGATTTCAAAAACATAAAAATACCACCCGTATTAAAAATCCATTCTATAATATATAAATTAGATAACATAAAAAAGATATTCGTTTTCGCAAAGAATAATGTGCTAAGCAACACATTTCGTAAAATATGACGATTTAAAATATGAAAGCGCCCCAGCCCTTTCGCCTTAGCAAATAGTACATAATCTTTTTCTAGTTCATTTTCAAAACGAAGCACGACCATTTTTACAAACATAATCGTAGTCGGGATGCTCAAACAAAGTATCGGCAATCCTCTAATTGACTCGCCTCCAATTGAAGCAATTTGAAAAGGTAAAAAACCTGTTTGTTTAAAAAACCATATAACTAAAATTTGTGATACTAAAATAAGAAGGATATCTGGAATAGATTCTAGAAAGATAAGAAATGATTTAATTCGATGTTGCATACGCGGTGAACTACTCATAATTACATAAACAATACAAAATGCTACAAATAATGAAATAAAAAAAGCAGCTAAAAAAATAATAATCGTTTCTTTATAATGGACGAACAGCTGCGGAAATAAAAATTTACCTTTCACATATTGCAAATTGGAAATATCCATTAAGTTCACAAACACTTCTTTTAAACTCTGTATGTACTTTGATACATCCAGCTTAAATCCATAAAACAATTTCGGCAGAGCCCCTAACATAATAATCCCCAAAATCGAAATAATAAATTGAATTGTCACTTCCATCCCATTCAGAAAAACTTTTTTGACCACGTTTTCCCTTCTCTCTCTTTATATTTTACTTTATATTTTACTCTCTAATTTTATTCTTAATTTTCTGAATTATAAATATTCAAACATAAAAAATCACTAGGTTATGATCCTAGTGATTCTTTATGCGCATGCCTTTCTCTTTTTGCAAACGGCATATACAAAATAAAACACCCAATAAGCGCTGCGAGTTCTAATGAAATAATATAGTAAGGATGCGGTCCTAACATATCGAGTAATGAAGCTGTTTCTGGCTTATGAGCTAAAAACATATAATTACCGCCTGTTTTATAATTCACAAACGAAACAAGCGGAATCAATATGTTTAAAAATATCATCGTACGCTTAATAGATTGCAAGGTCGGTCTATAGCCTTCCACCCAAGTCATAAAGAGTGGTGCCCAAATGAGCAATATATGCGCGATAAAATATTCAATGAAACGAAAATGCGGAAAAGCATACTGCAAGTTTGGCGTTAAAATAGCTTGTGATGCACCAATAATTCCCGTGAAAAATACAATCTCATATATGCGGTAACTTTTCGTTACGATCATAATCGACGCTAATAATAAACTAATCGTACATAATTCAAACGGTAATGAAGTAGCTAGCTCAAAAATCCCCGCTTTCCACTCCCACATATGAAGCCCAATTTCACTACCTATAAATAAAAATGCAATTGCATATCGAACCGTTATATTCCACTCACTTTGACGTAATACATCTTGGTATTGATACAGAAAAAATATCCCCACCAACATAATAAATAATATAAGGGCATGTTGCCTTGAGTATGGAATAAATGGTTTTAATGGGTGTGCGCTAAAATAAGCTTCCATCTTCCTTCCTCCTTTCCTCCATACAATATTATTGTAAGAAAGAAACGACGAGTCAATTCATTTGCTTACACTAGGACAACCTCTACCTTACATTTACATATTCATACCTTACAAAACTGTAAGGTTATTGTAAGCTAAAACGATTTGTCAGATTCTTTACCTCTTCTATACTTAATGTAGATACTAAAACGAACGAAAAGGTGATAAATAGATGAAGAAGAAAAATAAAGTGTTAATTACTAGTGTAGTAGCAATCGGAATTGCAGCTGGATCATACTTTGCATTTGCTGGTGGCGGTTCAGATGTAGCAATGGCATATAGCGGATATAAAGTAACCGAAAAACAAATCCAAAACGCGCAAAAATTTGGTGGCGAAGTTATTCCAAATGGAATTGAAACTATTTCATTCGATCCAACAAAAGGAACATATGAATTAGCTGTGAAAAAAGGCGATGAAGTGAAAAAAGGTCAGCTTCTATTTAAATACAATGATCCGACTGCGAAACAAGGTGTAACAGAAGCAGAAATGCAAAAGAAAATCGCACAAAAAGAAGTAACGTTGCTCCAAAAACAAATTGATGTAGCGAAACAAAAATTACAAAAAGATAAAAATGCAGGCCTTCCTGCTGAAGCATTAAAAGCATCAGAAGCCGAAGTTGGGCAATTAGAATCACAAATTGAAATGAAAAAGTTTGAAGTTGAAAAAGCTGATGAAATGATTAAAGCAGCAAAAGAGAAAGTAAACAATCTTTCTGTAACAAGTCCTGCTGATGGCGTAATTGATGATATCGTAAAAACTGCTGACGAAAAAACAGGTATGAGCGGAATTACTCTTCGTCACGCTGGTCAATTTAAAGTAAAAGGTCAAATTTCTGAATATGAGCTTGCTAGTATGAAAGTTGGGCAAGAAGTAACTGTTTCATCAAAAACTGTCGCTGGTAAGACTTGGACAGGAAAAGTAACAGAAATCGGTTCTACACCATTAAAGAGCATGGATGAAAATAAAACTGTTTCTAACTATCAATTCACTGTCACATTAGATAATAGTGACGAATTACAAAACGGCTTCCACGTTTACGTAACAAGTAAATCTGGCGAAGCAACTGGTACAATTGTTCCGAAAAGCAGTATCGTGAAAAAAGGTGACAAAAATGTTGTCTTCGTTGTAAAAGACGGTAAGGCGAAAGAACAAGCAGTTACTGTTGAATTCGAGACTGATAGCGAAGCAAAAGTTTCTGGAGTGAAAAAAGGAGAGGAAATTATCTCTAAACCTGAAAAAGACTTAAAAGATGGTATGGAGGTTGTCGCCCAGTGATTAACTTAAAAGGCATCACGAAATCCTTCCAAAATGGTGCAGAGTCCGTTCAAATATTACACGGAATTGACGTAACACTGAACCAAGGAGAATTCACTTCAATTATGGGACCTTCTGGTTCTGGTAAATCAACACTAATGAACATTATCGGTTGCTTAGATAAACCGACGACAGGTACGTACGAACTAGCCGGTCAAAATATTTCAAACATGACTGAAACAGAACTTGCACACGTACGTAATAAAGAGATCGGATTCGTATTCCAAAACTTCATGTTATTACCGAGACTTACAGCGCTTCAAAATGTAGAACTACCTCTTATTTACGCTGGAGTCGATAAAAAAGAAAGACGCGAGCGCTCATTAGCCGCTTTAACAAAAGTCGGTTTAGCTGATCGCGCTACTCACTTACCGAACGAATTATCCGGTGGTCAAAAGCAACGTGTCGCCGTTGCCCGCGCAATCGTAAATAACCCGAAATTCATTTTAGCCGATGAACCGACGGGAGCACTTGATACGAAAACAAGTACACAAATTATGGACCTCTTTTACGAATTAAATAAACAAGGCTCAACAATCATTATGATTACCCATGACCGTGAAATCGGGGAAGCTGCAGCACGTCAAATTGTAATTCGTGACGGAAATATCGTCCAAGATTGGAGAGGTTAATTTTGAATACGAGTGAAAATATACGCATGGCCCTTTCCTCTATCTTTGCTCATAAAATGCGTTCTATCTTAACGATGTTAGGTATTATTATCGGTATTAGTGCCATTATTACTATCATTTCAATGGGTGATGGTACAAACGCAAAGTTTAAAAAAGAATTAGGCCAAGGAAAAGATAACGAAGTAACGATTTACTACAACAATCCTGATTACGGAACAGATAGTGCCAAAATCACACCTGATATGCTAAACCGTCTGCAAACTGTACCAGGCGTTAAAGATGTGTATCCAGACGTAAGTATGAAAGTAAAAGCATCTGCTGGTTCAAAAGATGTAAATCTTGATTTAAAAGGTGGAACAGGCGCCTTTATGACAGATTCGAAAATAAAATTAGTTCACGGTCGTGAATTAAATGACAGTGAACTAAATCAAGCAATCCCTGCTGTTATATTAAATGAAGAAGCTTTCAACAAATTATTTAGTAGTGGTTGGGAATCAAATCAATACACAGATATAAAAGGAAAGCCGTATAAAATAGTTGGTGTATACGAAACGAAAAATGACTTTGGAATGCCTATGCCTGAAGGTTATACATCACTCGAAAATGCGCCCGTCATTTCAGGAGTAAATGAGTATGACTCTGTAAGATTAACAATGACCTCTCCGACAGAACGTAAAAGTGTAGAAAAACAAGCTGTTTCTGTCTTAAACGAAATGAAAGCTCCTAAATTTGAGCACAAATTCGAAGCACAAGATTTAGGTGAATTTACGAAACAACTAGACGAATCAATCGGTATGATGAAAATGGTATTCGGTGGTATTGCCGCTATCTCCTTACTTGTTGGTGGTATCGGTGTAATGAACATCATGCTCGTATCTGTAACAGAACGTACACGTGAGATTGGTATTCGTAAAGCACTTGGTGCAACACGTGGTAAAGTATTAACACAATTCTTAATCGAATCTTGTATATTAACAGGACTTGGTGGTTTCATCGGATTCATGCTCGGTATTTTCTTCGCTTGGATCGTCTCAATCTTTGCTGGATGGCCACTCGTTGTCTCAAAAGAACTTGGACTTCTTGCAGTAGGTATCTCAATGTTAATCGGTATTATATTCGGTTTACTGCCAGCTAACAAAGCTGCCAAACTGGATCCAATTGAATGTTTACGATATGAATAAACAAAAACGTAGGAGTTTACACTCCCGCGTTTTTTATTTATCTACTAAATTGAGTTTCTTCTATTATATATGTTTCACGTTACAACTACCATTCTAATACTCTTCATTATTTATAGGTACTAAGGCTATTATCTAATTCTATTATTGCAAAAATACTATGTAATAGACGAAAATCAAGGCGTAATTTTTTCCATACTTCGACTGATTTTGTAACAATTATATCGATATTTTATTAAATTTCACCTCATTTATATATTTTCACGCCTAAAAAGATTATCGTTTCATAACTAAATTTCCATTCAAACAGTAAAATAAGCTGTTTTTGTAACGCTATAGATATCATCAAGAAATATTACTGTAACATTATTAACGTTACAGTAATTGAAATACTACTCATTTTGTGTTTCATATGCCCTAATACGCCAAAAAACAACAAGGAAGCGCTATCAGGATATTTATGGAATTGTTACAGAATATTAATGCCCCGTTACGAAAGCTTTGTAATTTTATGTTTTTCGCAAATAAGAAAATAATGGTTGCTATAATGAGGTCAACGAAAACAAATGCAATGGAGGCTATTATGAAAAAATTTATGGGTATAGCAACAGCAGCGGTTTTTGGTCTTGGGATTTTCACAACATCTGCTAAAGCAGAAACAATCGTAACGACTGACGTACTAAACGTACGAGAAAACCCAACTACTGAATCAAAAGTTGTAGGAAAATTATTAGATGGATATAAAGTAAATGTTTTACATACAGAAAATGGTTGGTCAAAAGTTCAATTGAATAGCGGTAAAGAAGCTTTCATAAGCGCTGACTATACAAAAGACACTTACTACGTAACAGCAAACGTATTAAACGTACGTGCTGGGGCAAACACAGACTCAGAGATTCTTGGTAAGTTGAAAAAAGATGATGTAATTGAAACAACACACCAAGTACAAAATGATTGGATTCAATTTGAATATAACGGAAAAACAGCTTATGTTCATGTTCCTTACTTAACAGGTAAAGCACCAGTTAAAGTTCAACCAGTAGCTAAAGTTGAAAAAACGACTACAGTTCAAGATACAGCTAAAGTTCGTGAAGCTGCTAAAGCTCAGGAAGTAGCTGAAACTCAAGCAAAAGCTAAAGCAGTGGAAGCAACTAAAGCTCGCGAAGCAGCTGAAGCCCAAGCAGAAGTTAAAGCTCAAGAAGCGGCTAAAGCTCGTGAAGCAGCTAAGGCTCAAGAAGCAGCTAAAGCTCAGGCAGATGCTGAAGCTCAAGCAGAAGTTAAAGCTCAAGAGGCAGCTAAAGCTCGTGAAGCAGCTAAAGCTCAAGCAGATGCTGAAGCTCAAGCAGCGGCTAAGGCTCAAGAAGCAGCTAAAGCTCGTGAAGCAGCTAAAGCTCAAGAGGCAGCTGAAGCTCGTGAAGCAGCTAAGGCTCAAGAAGCAGCTGAAGCTCGTGAAGCGGCTAAGGCTCAAGAAGCGGCTAAAGCTCAAAAACCAGCTACACAACAACCTGTTGCAAAAGAAACTGAAACAAGTGCACCATCATCTTCTCGTGAGTTACGTGTTGTAGCAACAGCTTACACAGCAGATCCACTTGAAAATGGTTATAAAGCAGGCGACCAAGTAAAATCAGCTTTAGGCCACAACTTAACAGCTAATCCAAACATGAAACTAATTGCAGTTGATCCAAGTGTCATTCCATTAGGTTCAAAAGTATGGGTTGAAGGTTACGGAGTAGCAATTGCTGGTGATACTGGTGGAGCTATTAAAGGAAATAAAATTGATGTTTTAATGCCAGATAAAGGTTCATCAAGTAGCTGGGGACGTAAAACAGTTACAGTTAAAGTATTAAACTAGTTAGTAAAAAAAGAGCCAGTCTCATCGTTGAGACTGGCTCTTTTTTTACTCTATTAAACTACTGAAAAATAACATAGTAAATGAAATTATATCAACGATTTTTCAAATATATCTATCGTAACCTACAATATATCAACGATTTTTCGAATATATCTATCGTAACTTATAATATATCAACGATTCGACAAGAGATATCGATTTACCGACAAATTTTGACGTTAAAAGTACTTTAATATTAAAAAGGCGGTCCAAAATTTGGAACGCCCCCTATCTTCCCTATTCCACACAAGTAAACTGCGTCCAAGCTCCTACATAATCTAGTAAGAATAACTCCTCTTCTGCAATTGTACCGACGATATTTTTCCGTTCATCTATCGGCATTTCTTTCAGAATGATTTGCAGTTCACCTTTATACTTACCAAATGAATTGTTTCCAATTACAACTTGCCCTCTTTCCTGCAGCACACTTTCACGCACTGGGAAGTCATAATCTTTGTACTTTTTACGTACTTCTGTAGAACGTACCATATACTCTGTTATGTCGCCGCGCCTTACGTGTAATTCTTGCAGCGTAGCTCTCTTCTCTACTTCAGTCGCTTCGTCTACAAAGTGCACTTTTAGCTGTAACATGTAGCGATTTAAGTTTCCTAGTTTCTCTAACTCTTCCTCACTCGCATAAGCATTTCCGATAATGACATCATCAATTAACCCTGTTGCCCATAAATGCTTCGCTTGTACTTCAATTGGTAAATTACGATGCTCTTCTAATGTACATAATCCATCGTTAATATCCCATGGACCGATGTTTGCGACATGTGATGTAATAAAGGCTGCACTGCGAATACCATGCTTTTTAAAGCGTTCACTACAGCGAATGAAATAATCGTATGGAAGACCAGTGAATTTTTGCGGATAAAAATTATGGCAACCAATTAAAGCTGATTTATTCGCTTGATGCGAAAGAATATTTTCTAAGTACGCAATATCGTTACTTACATTTAACTCAATTTTTAAACCGTACGGATTATTCGTCATTTTCGCTTCCGTTAATCCGTCAAAACCTACATCTAAACGAATACCGTCTGCGCCTAATTCTGCGAAAAATGATAGATCGCTATAACTAATACCAAGCTGATCAAACACAGCTGGAGCTACATCTAAAATAACTTCCATATTGTTATCTTTTGCGTGATTGATAATCTCTTTAAATTCAGCTACAATTTCTTCTTTCGGACGATTCACAGATAATAAACAAGTAAATATTCTTGAGAAACCGTGTCGTGCCGCTGCGGAAATATAAGCCATATCTTTTTCTTTCGTTGAATGTTCTGGATAAAGTGAAATTCCTAATTTACGCTCCATGCTTTTGCATCTCCTTCACACGTTGTATTAATGCCATGCTCGTAAATCTATATTTTGCAGATAAACACGTTGCACATAAAATTGTCGGTACAATAATTACGTACGGTGATTGCAATCCTAACATTACATATGCACCCATTGAACAACCGATAAATAAAACTGATACTAGTAGTAACACTAATAAAGATTTACTTTGTACCCATTTCGAATAATGGGCAATACACTGTCCGACCACGAATGTAATTAAGATGATAATTGCTCCGAGCATTCTGTTTTCTCCTCTCCTGCTAATTGTTGTTTCTCATACATTTTGAAGAATGGATAGTAAATAACGAATGAGATGACAAAGTTAACAAGTACAAGTACACCAGCCATAATTGTCCAGTCCGTACTAATTACCGCTGCAATTGGTGCTAACATCGTAAATGGCAGTTTCGCCATCATAAGTGGAATCATACCTGAAACAACTGCAAAATATGATACTGTCGTTGTCACTAACGGTGTAATAACGAACGGAATAATTAGAATTGGGTTCATTACAATCGGTGCCCCAAAAATAATTGGTTCGTTAATATTGAATAAACCTGGTACGAATGATAATCTACCTAACTCTTTTAGGAACTTAGATTTAGAGAACATAAACATAATTACTAAAGCTAACGTTGAGCCTGATCCGCCAATCCACACGAACCATTGAATAAATTGCTCTGTAAATAAGTTTGGTAACTGATGTGCATTTCCTGTAGCCGTGAATACTTCCATATTTTCAAGAATTGCTGAATCCCACATCGGACGAATAATTGGTCCTAAAATCGCTGGTCCATGTATACCGAATGACCAGAAAAACACGATTAAGAATACTGTTAATAAACCACCGAATAAATTATTTCCTACTAATACTGATTTTAATGGTGCGATTAAATATGTGATCGTTGTATTCACATCAAATTTCAAACCGTAGCGAATGCCCCAGAATAAAAGAATAACTGCTAATGTTGGAATTAATGCTGCAAACGAATTTGAAACTGCTGGTGGTACACTATCTGGTAATTTAATCGAGATATTATGCTTAATCATAAAATGATAAATTTCTACTGCAATTAATGCTGTAACAATTGCGCCGAATAAAGACGTTGCACTTAATGTTCCTACTGAAATATATCTCCCTGCATCAATAACACCTGGTACAGCTTTCGTAATTTGAATTGGTTCAACTGATGCTAGTAAAAAGGCGAGTACAGATAATAACCCTGCACTTAACTGATTGAGCTGATAAAAGTTCGCGAGCGAAGCCCCTACACCAAACGCTGCGTATAACGCCATTAGTCCTACTGTAAATCGGAATGGAATATCTAAAATATGGCGAAACGGTGCGATCCATTCCATATATGCATCAATTGGTAAATTTAAAAAGATAACAAAAAATGATCCGACGATCGTTAACGGTAATGTAGAAATAACCCCGTTTCGAATTGCTAATAAATGTCGTTGTCCTGCAATCTTTTGCGTTGTTGGCATAATCTTTTGTTCCATAAAACTCATAAACCCATTCATCAATAGCCCTCCTCTTTCTCTCTACTATAAAAGAACGAAATAAACTTTATAACATTATAATGTTTATATTTAAAAAGATATAATTATGCTAAAGCTAATTGTTCTGCTTGCTTAAGCACCTTCAAACCATCACACATGCCATAATCTCGTTGGTCTATAATCGCAACTGGTATATTGTATGAATTTGCAAGAAACTCTACAGCTGGAAATAAATATTTCACCTGTGGGCCAATTAAAACGACATCGGCTTCCTTAATTTCAAGCTTCACTAGTTCTGAATCAACTGCCTTAATTTTATAATTCTTCCCCTGTTTCTTTGCCTCTTCTTGCATTTTTCTTACGACCATACTCGTTGACATACCTGCTGCACAACATAATAAAATGTACATCTTATACGGTCACTTTCTCTTCTACTCGTTTATGAAGAGCAATAAATTCTTCAGCCAGTTCTTTCACTGTAATTGCATTCATTAAATGATCTTGTGCGTGCACCAACAGTAAACTAATTTCTGCATGATTTCCTCTTGCCTCTTCTTGAATTAAATCCGTTTGAATACGATGCGCTGCTGAAATTTCCTCACTAGCAAGTTTCATCTTTTCACCGGCATTCCCGAAATCTCCTTGTCTTGCAAAAGCAATTGCTTCAAGCGCCGCACTTCTCGCATTGCCACCATGTAAAATTAACGCAAATGGAGTTTGCATATCAGCCATTTTAAATTCCCCCAAGCTATATGTTTTCTATATTTCCATCTTATTATGAAAACGCATACAATTAAACATAAAAAACTTCCGTTATGTAACGGAAGTTTTTATATACTTTTTCAAAATGATAATAAAATCTCTTGAAAATCTTCAATTACCTCGGTCTGAGTAAGTTTCTCTATCGTAGTTTGACTAGACATAATATCATATAAAAAATCATAAAGCCTTTGCAAATCTTCATTATTATTGCGCTTTACACTAAATAAAATAATTACTTGTACTTTTTTATCTCCCCAATCAACAGCCTTTTCAAGTGTGCAAAACATCAAAAAAGTTTCCTCACTTAATAACTGCATCGGATGCGGGATTGCAACTGAATTCCCAACCGCTGTCGGAGACGTATTTTCTCTTTCCATAACAGAAGCATAAAAGTTTTCTGGTACATAGCGTTTCTCAGCAGCTTTCTCACATAAAAACTGAATAACATCCTCTTTCGTAGAAGCACTATAATTTAAAAAGATTAAATCTTCCTTAATATAAGGCTGCACACTAGTATTCACATGCGTAAACAACCGCTGACCAATCGATTTAATCTCTTTATCATCAAATATTGAATTCACTTTTATAACTGGAACAGGCAAGCCACTCGGTATATGAATCGTACTAATAATACAATCTATTTTTTCTTTATAAAGATCTTCTACTTTCAATTGATAATAGCCTGTAATACCTACAATCTCTAATTTATCTCGGAACTGTGATAAAATTTTATATTTTAATAGTTGGGCACTTCCTTGACCAGTCGCACAAACTAATAAGCATCTTTTCTTTTGATTTTGCTCCTGCAAACGGCTCATAGCTCCACCGAAGTGAATTGCAATATAACCAATTTCACTTTCAGGGATCGATTCACCCGTATATTCACCAATGATATCTCCAACGAGAACCGCAATTTCAAAAGCATACGGATAATTCTTTTTCACTTCTGCCAAAAGAGGATTTCTCGTATTTAACTTATACTTCAAACGATTTAATAACGTTTTTAAATGAATACCAAATCCAAATAATAATTCTTCATCATAATAAAAAATAAGATTCCGTTCTTCCGCTACTTTAAAAAGAATATGTTGCATAAATGCATATATATCTTTCCCTAATAGCTCTTCTATATTTTCATAGCGATTTCTCGTTGTAACAGCAGTACTTAATAAATGCATCGTCACATATAATACTTCTTCTTCTGGAAATGAAAATTTTAACGCTTTCTCTAAATCTCCTAAAATCTGCTTCGCAATTGTATATTCTTTCTTTATTATAAGTTCTGATTGCTCCGCATGCAGTCCTTTCATATAATGTTGGCTTTGACAACGCTTTAATGCGATTGCAATATGAATGACTAAATTATCAATTTCTAAATCAGATAAATATATTGTTCCGCCTTCAATATACTTTAATATAATTGAACGAATGAGTGATATATGCGGTAGCGATAAATATGTCTCCGTCTGCTCAAATTGCTCATGAAACGGAGTATGGTCATAACGCGGTAAACCATATTGTGATAAACAAGAACGAATATTAAATTCCTCTCCAACAATACGTATACCATAATACGGTCTCTTCTCAATTTGTAATTTATAGCGACCACATATATCTGTAACATCTTTCATAATTAAATTGACCGTTGATTTGCTCACATACATCTCTTCCGCTAATTCTGAAAGCTTCACATATCCCTCTGTCATTAAAACACGCTGCAGAATGTACGCTATTCTTTCTTCATAAGAAGTTGGGATCTTTTCCGTCTGTTTTTGAAATAGACTCACACAAAAGTCTTCAAATTTCTTCTTTTGTATAATTTCTAATTCGTACCCAGTCCCTCTTTGCGATTCGATTTTCGCTCCATTTTCTTCCAATATATCATTTAATAATTTTATATCCTTTTGAATCGTCTTCGTCGATACATGTAAACGGCCCGCTAAAAAAGCTCGATTTAACATCGATTTCTCTTCTAAAAATTCCTCTAAAATAGAAATTAATCGCTGATGCACCTTTGTCATAGCTCTTCCTCTCGCTCTTTATATATAAAGGGGGAAAAGCTGCTGAAATCAGTAGTTTTTCCCCTTTATATTCTCTCTATTTCTTTAATGTAAATCCGAATTTATCCCATGCTTGTAAATAGTCTAGTAAGAAAATCTCTTCTTCTACAATTCGACCAACTACATTTGTTTTTCCTGTATTCACCATATCTTTTAATGCAATTTGTAATTCGCCTTTATACTGACCATATTGTTCATTATCAATTAATAAATCCCCACGCTTAATTTCACGCGTATTATGAGGTTTAAACTCTTCTTTTTTATATTTCACACGACTTTGTGTAGAACGAATCATATATTCAGATACATCTCCGCGATAAAAATGTGGTTCGTTTAATACGATAATTCTTTCTAGTTCTGTCGTTGTATCATATATTTCTATATCAAATGTTTGTTTCTCTTTATTTAATGCACCTAGTGCTTGTAATTCTTCTTCTGACGCATATGCGTTTGCAATAATAACATCATCAATTAATTCCGTCGCGAATAAATGTTTCGCCTGTGTTGTCATCGGTAATTCACGATGCTGCTCTAATGTACATAACCCTTCTGTTACTGGCCAAGGTCCATATGTTGCATCAAATGATGAAATAAAAGCAGCCGTTCTCATACCGTAATCTTTAAATTGTTTCGAGCATTTAATGAAATGATCGTATGATAACCCTGAATAACGATGCGGATAAAAATTATGACAACCAATTAAATTTTCACGATTTGGTCTATGACTCATAATGTTATCTACATACTTCGTACCATTGCTCATATTAATCTCAATTTTCAAACCATACGGATTATAAGTCATAATTGATTCTTCTAATCCTGAAAAACCAACATCTAAACGAATACCGTACGCACCCAATTCATGGAAGAATGATAAATCATTATACGAAATACCTAATTGTTCAAAAACAGATGGACTAATATCCACTAATACTTGGAACCCTAATGCATTCGCATGTGAGATCGTTTCTTTAAATTCTTCAATAATTTTCTCTTTTTCTCCATCCACAGATAATAAACATGTGAACACACGTGTAAACCCATATTTACTTGCTAATGTTAAATACTCCTTATCTTTCTCTACTGTTGAATGTTCTGGATAAATAGAAATACCTAATCGTCTCATATGTACACGCCTCTTTCTTCATCATATTGTAAACCTTTTCAAATATATGTAGTGAAAAAGTATATATCCCCTTCTTGTTCACTACTCCTTTGAATCCGCTTTCTTTAAAGAAAAAACAATTTCTATCATTCTTAACACCTACAAGTCTATACATCTATACTTTACATCTTTTTTTCATAGTTGTGTAGCCTTTACACAAATTTGTCAGTTTTTCACCTTAAAAATTGTTATCCGTTTTCAAGACACCTTCCTTGACTGTTGCATTGGCCAATACATATACTCGAAAGAAAAGAGAAAATTTTATATAGGGGATGAATATATGGGAGAAGCAATACTCGTAAAACGAGAACCGTTATGGACAAAAGAGTTTGTTGCTTTAATTTTTGCAAACTTATGTATGTTTTTAGGGTTTCAAATGTTAATTCCAACCTTACCTGTTTATGTGAAAGAAATTGGTGGCACAAGTTCAAATATCGGATTTGTTGTCGGTATGTTTACCGTTGCGGCACTTTTTGTTAGACCGCTAACTGGGAACGCCTTGCAAAAATTCAATAAAAAAATCATTTTAATGATCGGTACTGCTATTTGTTTACTCGCTATGGGCAGTTACCTTTTCGCCTCAACTATTTTTCTCTTGCTTGCTGTTCGTATTTTGCACGGAGCTGGTTTCGGTATTACAACGACTACATATGGAACTGTCGTTTCTGATTTAATTCCCTCAGCTCGCCGCGGAGAAGGCATGGGATATTTTGGCCTTTCTGGAACAATTGCAATGGCCCTCGGTCCACTTATCGGACTATGGCTTATGCAAACATATAACTTCACAATTCTTTTTTTATGTGCATTATCGTGCACAATTGTTTCATTAATATTAACGAAACTACTTCAAATCCAAAAAACGAAACAGCCTCCACAACAATCATCTAGTACTTTTCTCGATGGATTTATTGAGCGTAAAGCTTTACTTCCTTCATTATTAATATTATGTATTACATTAATGTACGGAGGAATCGGAAGTTTTATCACACTATTTGCTACAGAAGTCGGCATAGCTGATATTAGTCTCTTCTTTTTATGTAACGCACTAGCAATCGCTGTGACTCGTCCATTCTCTGGAAAGCTATATGATGCGAAAGGCCATACATTCGTCATCATTCCGGGAGTTATTATAACGTTTACAGGTATTATTTTATTGTCGTATACGACGACAATTCCGAGCTTAATTATTGCTGCAGCATGTTACGGAAGTGGTTTTGGAGCGATCCAACCTGCACTACAAGCATGGATGATTGACCGCGTAGCACCGCATCGACGCGGCGTAGCAACTGCTACATTCTTCTCCGCATTTGACCTTGGAATCGGCGCTGGAGCGATTATCTTTGGATTTATTGCTCACTTTACAAACTATGCAACTGTATATCGTTACTCCTCTCTATTACTTATTGCTTTTCTCTTCATTTACATTACAAGCATAAGAAAACAAAAGCATGGCGATAAAAACACGGAAAAAGCTGCTGGATAATTCAGTGGCTTTTTTATCATGTTAAAAGAATTGTTTTCCCTCATTTTGCTGTTCTAAAACTACATGCATTTCCCTACATATTTTTTTTAAGTTCATCAAAAAATATACGATGAACTTGCAGACGCTTTCCTTGATATTCGACTGAACAACATTATTCTAAAAAGTGTGATTTCTTTACAAAATTAAGATTTATACAAGATAAAAACCAATGAAATGCAGTTGTTTCTTTAAGGGATTGTAAACTTTTATTCCCTTTGTAAATTTAGTGTAAATTTTACTAGCAAACCGTTTACAGTGACTCAAGGTTCAGTTAATAATTACATCGTACATGAAATTTAAGGAGTGGAATGCGTGGAATATAATGTTCAAGATATGATCTTCCAGTTCATTGGTGGATTAGGTATTTTCTTATTCGGGATTAAATACATGGGCGATGGACTGCAACAAGCAGCTGGAGATCGTCTTCGCGATATTCTAGATCGTTTTACAACTAACCCACTTATGGGTGTACTAGCAGGTATGTTAGTTACTGTATTAATCCAATCCAGTTCAGGAACAACCGCTTTAACAGTCGGACTTGTAAGTGCCGGATTTATGACATTAAGACAAGCAATCGGTGTTATTATGGGTGCAAACATCGGTACGACAGTTACTGCATTTATTATCGGAATTAAAATCGGAGAATATGCTCTCCCAGTTATGGCAGTTGGAGCAATCTTACTATTCTTCTTTAAAAATAAAAAAGTACATTCTGTAGGTCAAGTTGTATTCGGTTTTGGTATGTTATTCTTCGGTTTAGAATTAATGAGCGCAGGTATGAAACCTCTTCGTTCTTTAGAATCATTCCAAGAATTAACAGTGAGCATGAGTGATAATCCAATTTTAGGAATTGTTGTCGGTACAGTCTTTACTTTAATTGTACAAAGTTCAAGTGCAACAATCGGTATTTTACAAGAACTATTCGGTCAAGGTGCAATCGATTTACAAGCAGCTCTTCCTGTATTATTCGGTGATAACATCGGTACAACAATTACAGCTGTATTAGCAGCAATCGGTACTTCAATTGCAGCAAGACGTGCAGCATTAGTTCACGTTATCTTTAATATTATCGGTACAATTATCTTTACAATTTTATTAATACCATTTACAAGTTTAATTCAATATTTCCAAACATCATTAAACTTGAATCCAGAAATGACTATTGCATTTGCACACGGAACATTTAACGTAACAAATACAATCATTCAATTCCCGTTCATTGCAGTGTTAGCATGGATTGTAACTAAAATTATTCGTGGTGAAGATGCAGCGATTGACTTCAAACCACAACATTTAAATCCAATCTTTATTGAACAATCTCCAGCCATCGCTTTAACTGAAGCTCAAAAAGAGATTATCCGTATGGCTGAGTTCTCATTACATGGATTAAAAGAAGCAAATCAATTTTTAAATACACAAGACAAAAAACACGCAAACATGGCTACTCAATTAGAAGGAGCTATTAACAATTTAGATAAAAAAATTACCGAGTATTTAGTTTTACTATCAGAAAAGCCACTTTCACCTACGGATTCTGAAAAACATTCTGTTTTAGCAGGTGTTGTTGGAGATATTGAACGTGTCGGTGATCATGTAGAAAACCTTGTAGAACTTGTAGATTTCCAAATTTCAAACCGTGTTTCACTATCAGATGAAGCATTAGCTGAATTAAACGAAATGCTTGAGTTAACAATTTCAACACTGCAAGACTCAGTTGAAGCTTTAACAAACTTCGATACTGAACTAGCTCAAACTGTTATTGCCAAAGAACGCAAAATCGACCAAATGGAACGTGTTCTTCGTAAACGTCACGTATTACGTCTAAACGAACGCAGCTGTTCAGGTGATGCAAGTATCATCTTCGTCGATATGGTAAGTAACTTAGAGCGCATTGGCGATCACGCTGTAAATATCGCTGACGGTGTTTTAGGTGAACAAGGAAAAATCAATCTAAAACAATCATTATAATAAGAAAGAGACGCTAACTTAAGCGTCTCTTTTTTCATTATATTTTAACAACTGTTCTTCCTTTTAACTTTCCTTGCAATATAAGTGCAAACTTCTTCTCTAATTCTTCTAATGTACATTCTTCTGTATAAGATAGTAACTCTTTATTTCCCCATTCTTTCGCTAAAAGCGTCCAAACATCTCTTCTCACATCTACTGGGCATTGCACGGAATCTATCCCTAAAAGGCTTATACCTCGTAAAATAAACGGATATACCGTTGTTTGTAGTTCCTGGCCTGCCACATTACCGCATGTCGTTACACAACCACCATACTTTACTGTTTTTAAAGCTGTTTCTAGCATATGTCCACCTACAGTATCGATAACTCCCGCGTATATCCCTTTTAACATCGGTCTTCCTGATTCATCATTCAATTCCGCGCGATGAATCACCTTTTTCGCTCCTAGACGTAGTAGCATATCTTCCTCTTCCATTTTTCCTGTCGCTCCTACTACGTTAAACCCTAGCTTACTTAATATACTAACAGCTACACTCCCTACGCCGCCTGTAGCACCCGTTACTAAAACATCTCCCATACTAGGCTTGACTCCTGCTCCAATAAGCTTATATACCGACAAAGCCGCAGTAAAACCTGCTGTCCCATACATCATACTTTCCTTTAATGACATTCCTTCCGGTAAAGGCACGACCCAAGATGATGGCACGCGAATATATTCTCCGAAACCACCAGAGGTATTCATACCTAAGTCATATCCCGTTACAATAACTTGATCTCCTGCTTTAATGGTAGCATCTTCACTACTCACAACCACTCCTGCAGCATCAATTCCTGGCGTATGAGGATATGTTCTCGTAACACCCTTATTACCAGTAGCTGAAAGAGCATCTTTATAATTTAATGAAGAATAATGAACTTGTATGAATACGTCTCCTTCAGGTAAACTACTTACTTCTCTCTCAATAACTTTTCTTACAAACTGATGATTTTCCTTTTCGTTCACAACGATTGCTCGGAATGATGTATGATTCATTATGCTCTCTCCTTTATCCGTCAAATTCTTCTTTATTATATAGAAGAAATAAGTAAGCTTACTCATTTCTTCTTGGCTATATTTCAACAAATCTTACTTCTCTATCACTTTCTCACAATACATATTTTCATTTCTACTAAAACAACTTATACTTATTCTACATCTAAAAAATATAATATAGAAAATCTGACTTTTTATAAATATATTGAATTTTTACGAAATGTAAATGTTTTGTAATGTTTTTTTTCGCTAAATTTCATTATAATAAGTGGATATGAGTGTCGTATTTCAATCCAAATGAAGGAGTACAGGAAATGGAGCAAAACCCATCTTTGCAAGAAAATACACGCAATAAACCGAAAAAAAATAAGAAAAAAATAAAAATTATTATAAGCGCTATACTATTCGTTTTATTAATAGGCGGCGGTTATACTTGGTTTTTAGTAAATAAAGCATCTTCTGCTGTTCGAAATGCCGCACACGATTTAGCACGCGGTGATAAATCTGATTTACGTGATAAAGCTGTAAAACCTATTACAAACAATGTCTCTGTTTTAATAATGGGTGTTGATGAAAGCGATGTCCGTGGAAAAGAATATGGTGAAGCTATAAGAACAGACGCGCTTTTACTTGCAACATTTAATAAAGATAGCAAAACTGTTAAACTATTAAGTATCCCACGTGACACATATACTTATATTCCAATAGAAAAGAAAAAAGATAAAATTACACACGCTCATGCATTCGGTTCTGCTAAAAACGGAAAAAATGGTGGACCACAAGCAAGCATTGATGCAGTTGAAAAATTAATGAATGTTCCTGTCGATTATTTTGTGAAATTTAACTTTAAATCATTTATAAAAATCGTCGATGACTTGGGCGGTGTTGAAGTTGATGTACCAGTTGAATTTACTGAGCAAGATAGCAATGATAATGCTGAGGCAATTCATCTAGAAAAAGGTGTTCAAAAGTTAAATGGCGAAGAAGCTCTTGCTCTTGCTAGAACAAGACACATCGATAGCGATGCAATGCGTGGACAACGTCAACAACTCGTTATCGAGGCTATTTTAAAGAAACTAACAAGTGTTGGTTCTGTAACAAAAGTTGGCAACATCATTGATGATATTAACGGACAATTCGTTACAAACTTAACATTTGATGATATGCTTTCATTCTATAAATATGGATCGGATTCGGAAATTGAGAAATTACAAATCCAAGGTGATGATTGCTATATGGCAAAAGGTGACGATACATGTAGCAAATCTGCTGGTGGTGGTCGAACTTACTACTACAATCCAGATAAAAAAGAATTAGCTAATGTTACAAATGAACTTCGTACTCATCTTGGGCTACCTGCATATACAAAGTCTGACTCAGACTCTGATTCGAAAAAGACAAAAGAATCTAAGTCTGAAAATTCAAGTGAACGCGAATCAAGTAACAATGAAGTGAAAAATAAGAACAAAAATAGCAGTGAAGATACAGAAACATCGTCTAACGACAATGAATAGTAAAGAAGCCGTACTCTATGGAGGTAGAGTACGGCTTCTTTTTATTTCTTCAGAATTAAAAATCAGAACTTTCTAACTATCTTTTTTAATATTTTTAAATTATAATAAATAGTAGCAATCTATTCCAATTATCAGGGGGCTCATACATATGAAAGCTGCAGTAAAACATAACATCTCAGATTTTAAAGACTACTTAAAATCCAACGATATATACATGGAAGAAAATATAGATGAAAATGATGGCTCTGTTCATTTTTCAGTAGGATTAGAGACTGAAGCTGGCGCAAAAATTCAACTTATCGCTGCTTTCCAAAACGAACATCCTACGGTGGATATATACTGCTTCAATGTTGCTCACGTACCTGATGCAACATCAACAAATGATATTTTACATGTCATCAATGAATTAAATACATCTTATCGCTTTGCAAAATTCACATTAAATAAGCAAAATGCAATTGATATTTCAACATCTCTTGCATTCTCAGAACCAAACTTTAATCCAGCACTTGTCTTTGAACATACGAGAATGCTATATAAATTAGCGAATGACGAATATAAAAACTTAATGAAAGTTATTTGGGCATAAATAAAAGGATGGGTTGCAAGCAGCCCATCCTTTTATTTCGATATCATATCAATCCACATCTTAATAGCAGTGCCGACAATTAAAATCGATAACATATATTGTAGTACTTTTTGATTTATCCTCTTCCCGACTCGCGCTCCAAGTGGCGCAGCAAATATACTTGCAACCGCAATAATTAGAGCTGGAATGATAACTACTTGTCCAGTAATCACTTTTCCAGTCGTAATCCCTACTGAGGAAATAAACGTAATAGCGATAGATGTCGCTATCGTCATGCGCAATGGTAATTTTAAAATAACTAGCATAATAGGAACTAAAAGAAACGCACCTCCAGCTCCAATAATGCCCGAAACACCTCCTACAATAAACGCTAACACACTTGCTAACCATTTATTATACTTAACTGCTCCACTATTATTTTTCTTCGGTACAAACATCATCATAGCTGCAATGGTCGCCAATACTGTATAAACAACATTTACAGCGTGTTCATCTAATAGATTTGCACTAAAACTTCCTATAAAACTTCCTATTAATATACTAGCTCCCATATACACAACTAACATTTTATTCATATCAGTACTTTTCCGATATGCCCAGGCGCCTGCAAAAGTTGCAAAGAATACTTGTACCGCTGTAATACCGCTCACTTCATGTGACGTATAGCCAGTAAATCCTAACAATACTGGAATATATAAGATCATCGGATAATTAATAATTGCACCGCCAATTCCAACCATTCCTGATATAAACGATCCTATAAACCCAATTATAAAAAGTAATAATACTCCACTCACCTTACATCCCCCTCCTTCTAAAAAGAAGGTGATTAAATGAATAAGTTTACATTCCCATCCGAAGCATCTGCTAAATATGCCCCTACACCTGCAAACTCTACGCCTTCCATAATCTCTTTCTCTTTTAACCCTAATAAATCTACTGTCATTTGACAAGCTACAAGTTTAATCCCCTGTTCTTTTGCCAAATCAATTAAATCTGGCAAAGGCATTGCATTATGTTTTTTCATAATGCCTTTAATCATCTTTGGTCCCATACCAGCAAAATTCATTTTGGATAACCCCATCTTATCAGCACCGCGTGGCATCATTCTTCCAAATACTTTTTCTATAAATGTTTTCTTTACATTCACATATTCATCTTTCCTTAAAGCATTTAATCCCCAGAAAGTATGAAAAATAGTTACCTCTTGATCATACGCTGCTGCACCATTTGCAATAATATAAGCAGCCATTGCTTTATCGTAATCTCCGCTAAATAAAACGATTGTTGTTTTCTTCTGTTGTTCCATATTGTTCTCCCTCCAATTACCTATAGGGGTATTTTTATTTATAAAAATTGTTTCTCCCTATTCTACTTTTCCTTCCCAAGCTAACATACCACCTACCACATTGATTACTTGAAAACCGTAACTTTCTAAAAATTGAACAGCTCTTGCACTTCTCCCGCCTGAACGACAAACGATAATATATTCCTGATTTTTATTTAATTCATGCATACGAAACTCTAATAGTCCTAGTGGAATATTACATGCTTCTGGAATTTTCCCTTCAGCTACTTCTTCTACTTCACGTACATCCACAATATTTACCGCTTCTTTACGCAACAATTTTTCTTCTAATTCTTTTGTAGTCATTTCTTTCATTTTAAATTTCCTCCTCACAAACCATTCATACCACCTGAAACGTTTATTACTTGCTGAAACCCTAGTTTTTTCAATACCTTTGCTGCTTGCTTACTTCTCATTCCACTTTGGCAAATAACGATTACTTCCTTATTCTTATCTAATTGATTCGCCTTACTTGCTAGATCATTTAGGGGGATATTTTGAAAGCCTTTCATATGATTCCCTCTATATTCACCTACTGTACGGACATCAATAAAATACTTCCCCTTTTTCCCCACTATACTTTTCAATTCTTTGCCATTTATATTTTGAACACCTTTCACTGGTAAAAATCGTGAAATAACAAACCATGCAGCAAGTACAATGAAAAGCGTACTTAATATTGTGTTCATATAACCAACCTCTCTATATTTACAAAACTATTGCTTCACTACGCCTTCCTAATCCAAAACTTCAGCACATCGCCTTCTTCTTCAAGCTTTACGATGTCATGGCCACATTTATTTGCCCACGCTGGAATATCCTTAACTGACCCTTTATCCGTTACATGTATTTCTAACACTTCTCCAGTTTGTAGAGCATCCATTGCTCTCTTTGTTCTTACAATCGGCATTGGACATGCTAAACCTTTCGCATCTAATACTTGTTTTATATTCATCATCAATTCCTCCATTTTTTATTTATTTCATTATTCGTGCACTGCACAACGATTTGGACCAATCTCCATTTCACGCTCTTTATCCACGCTTGGGTGAATTTTCCCCATATTCGTTTGACGAATTTCTTCATATGCATTTGGCTGAGGTGGTAAGTTTTCTGTTACAACTTTACGGAACTCTCCCTCATCCTCAATATTTAACCCCGCATTATTCGCAAACAAATCTTTTAATTTTGCGCTAACAATACCACTTTCGTTCATTTCACTTACTTTTGAATAATGAGCCGGTAACACAACTAAATTTTGAGATAGCTCTTTATATCGGCTATACAAAGTATTACGTAAATCACTCACCCAATCTTCAGCCTTACCAGCAAGATCAGGACGCCCAATTGAATCTACAAATAAAATATCGCCTGATAATAAATAAGAATCATCTACAATGAATGACGTACTTCCAATCGTATGCCCTGGTGAGTATAACGCGTCAATTTCAATTTTAGTACCCCCCACCGTAATAACAGATCCTTCAACGAGCGGTTCGTATGAGAAAACGACTTCCTCCGCATCTTTTGGCGGTAACCAATACGTACCCCCTACTTTTTCCGCTAACTTACGTCCTCCAGAAATATGGTCTGCATGTAAATGTGTATCCATTACATTCTTAATCGTAACGCCATGCTCTTTCGCAAACTCTTCATATGCCTCGGCTGTCCTTACCGCATCAATAACTGCTGCTTCACCGTTTGAAATAACCATATATGATAAACAACCTTTTCCAAGACGGTTAAACTGATACATACTTCCGCCATCTTTTAAATCTCCCACTTTTATAGGCTTTACATATTCACTCCAAGCCTTCATACCACCAGATAAATAATAAATATTTTCTAATCCAGCCTCTGTTAATTGCTCTGCCACAAATATAGAAGACCCTTCTTTTGCACATACTACTAAAACATCTTTATCTTTAGGTAGTTCACTGACAATATGATCTACACCATCTAACAAGTCAAAATAAGGTTTATTAATAGAAGAAACTTGTTTCCCTTCAATTTTCCAATCTTCATAATCCGCCTCATTACGAACATCTAAAATGAATAACTCTCCGAATAAAACTTTCTCTGCAACATCTTTTGCTTGTAATGCTTTAACATCCATCTCATTACCCCCATAGGTATATTTTTATTTAAAAAATTTTATTTTTCCACATTCCCTTTCCACTCTAACATGCCTGGGATGACATTTTTCACATTTGCATAACCTTTCTCTTTCAACATGTGGCAAGCTACATCACTACGGTTACCAGTTCGACAAATAACATAAATTTGCTTCATCTTATCTAATACTGCGCTGTCTAATTCACCTAATGGTATCGAAATGGCGGATGGAATATGGCCAAAAGCAAATTCCGCTGCTTCGCGAACATCTAATACAATGCTCTCTTCTCCATGAGACAATATAGACTGTAATTCTGCATTCGTAATTGTATGTGGATATTTCACAACTTCATTCACTGCATGCTCGTTTGCTTTCCTAACATAATGCACCAATACATCACCCTCGTGTTTCGTTCCGATATATTGATGTCCTACTTTACTCGCCCAACTTTTTATATCTACCGTAGATCCTTTATCTGTTGCCTTAACTTCAATCACTTGCCCTGGTGCTAATCCTTCTATCGCCTTCTTCGTTTTCACAATCGGCATCGGACAAGCCAAACCTTTACAATCTAAACTCATATCCACTTTTATACTCATAATCGATTCCTCCACAATTCATATACACATACCTGTAGGGGTATATTAAAACGTTTTTGAAAATCTGTCAACACTTACGTTTGACAGATTATCGGCTTTTTACAAGTAATTGAACAGCTTCTTTAATTAACTCTTCATTTGAACCATTACCACTTTCAAACTGTTCACGCAAACACTGCTCTAAATTCGTTCCAACAACGAGTCCAATTGTACGATCAAGTGCAGAACGAGATGCTGTTAACTGTGTAATAACTTCTCGGCAATCTTTTCCTTCTTCCATCATACGAAGCACACCACGAACTTGACCTTCAATACGTTTCAATCTATTTTTCATATCTTGATTATATTCCATTCTATAATCACCTCATTACCATTATGTCACCATTTATAACCTATGACAATATATTATACCCTATAGGGTATTTTGTAAACCCCTATTTTTAATTTTTGTCTTATATGTTCGCGAAACAAAAATTAAAACCTTAATCTATAGGTTTTCATCTTTCACTAAATCTTGAAGTAGAAGATGAAAAATATCAATATACAACACGTTCTGGCAATACTGTCCCATACAATTTAAAACCACCATCTACATTCTTTACCTTATATCCTTTTTCCATTAACATACGTGCTGCAACATACCCTCTCATACCAAGTTGACAAGTGATATATATTTCTTTGTCCATTGGCACTTCATCCAATCTATCACGTAATTCATCTAACGGAATATTAATAGAACCTTTAATCATTCCTTGTTTTAGTTCATTGGGCTCCCGAACATCTATAAGATATCCACCATTGTCAACAATACGATCTATTTCATGCCATTGTACCGTTTCCACAAAACCATCTACTATATTACTTGCGGCATACCCCACCATGTTTACTGGATCTTTTGCAGAAGAATACGGCGGGGCATATGATAATTCTAAATCCGGTAAATCGATTACAGTTAAGTTTGCCTTCATTGCCGTCGCGATAACATCTATACGCTTATCTACCCCGTCACGCCCTAAAGCCTGTGCTCCGTAAATTTTTCCGCTTTCTTTATTAAAGATTAATTTTATTAGCACTGGCGTAGCATTCGGATAGTATCCCGCATGAGAATTTGCCTGTACATGTACTACCTCATAGGGTATATTTAATCGTTTTAATATTTTCTCATTTACTCCAGTCGAAGCAACTGTTAAATCAAAAACTTTAGCCACAGAAGTTCCCATCGTACCTTTATATAAAGAATCCGTATGACCATGAATAATATCTGCTAACATGCGACCTTGACGATTAGCGGGCCACGCTAAAGGAATCATCGTTTCTGTTTCTGTAACAAAATCTTTCACTTCAATCGCATCACCAATTGCATATACATATGGGTCAGATGTTTGAAATTTCTCATTTACCTTTATCGTTCCTCTAACTCCTAATGCTAATCCTGCATCTTTCGCTAAACTACTCTCTGGTTGTACACCAATTGCTAAAATAATCATATCTGTTTTTATAACTGAGCCACTTTTTAAACGTACAACAGTCCCATTCTCTTCTAACGCATCTACACTATCTTCAAAAACAAGCTCAACATTGTGCACCTTCATATGCTCATGTACATATGCCGCCATTTCGTAATCGATTGGTGGCATCACTTGATTTGCCATCTCTACAAGAGTAACCTCAATCCCGCGTTCTCTTAAATTCTCAACCATTTCCACTCCAATAAATCCTCCACCAATAACCGTCGCATGACGTGGTTTCTTCTCATCAATATACGCTTTTATACGATCTGTATCAGGTACATTTCGTAACGTAAACAACGCCTTCGCTTCTTCAATGCCCGGAATAGGTGGAACAATTGGTTTCGCCCCTGGTGAAAGAATCAAAACATCATATTCCTCGTTATATGTTTCATCTGTAGTTACATTCTTTATCGTAATTGTTTTCTCTTCTTTATTAATCTTTACAACTTCACTCAATACACGTATATCTAAATTAAAACGTTTTGACATCCTTTCAACAGTTTGTACTAATAACTTTTGTCTTTCTGTAATGACACCGCCAATATAATATGGCAATCCACAGTTTGCGAACGAAATGTATTCACCGCGTTCAAACATAATAATTTCATCTTCCTCACTTAAACGACGAAGCCTTGCAGCTACTGATGCCCCGCCAGCAACTCCGCCTACTACAACAATTTTTCTAGACATATGTCAAACCTCCATACTATTTATTATTTAATTCCCTCATATATCACACATATAAAACCTATACCTGTACGGGTATATAATAAATTATAAAAAATTTAATTTCAATCAATATGTCTTTCACAAATTTGAAACAAAAAAAGAACTTAGATATTTCCAAGTTCTTTACGAATGAATCAATCCATCGTTCTATTATCATACTTCCTATAATCTCTTTGTAAAACTATACTCCATGTTCCCGCCTAGAGCTGCCGCTGTATCACCAGTTTCTCTAAAATCATGTGTATATATTTTTTCAAATGAACCGAAATCTACTTGCTTATAAAATTCAAAACAAGGGAATCCATCATGCTCCCCTTGAATATCAATACTACCATCCTGTTTCACACATACATTTAATACATAATCCACAGGAGGTGCATATACATTTAATGGATTACTTGCACTCGCACTCATTTTGAATTGCACACCTTCAGAATTCCATGTGATATCAGTGCACACAATATTTTCTGTACTTGCTTTCCCTGTTCTTTTACTCACAGAACCATCTGGACTTGTAATCTTCTCGGTCGTAATACCCGTGTTCGCATATGAAAACACTTCTTCTTTATAGAAATCAACTACTACCTCTTGCTCAACTCTAGAGCGCATCGCATTTACCGCATACGGTGTGAATTCACGTGAATCACCTTCGAATTGAATTACTTTTTCTGTTTCCATATCCTTCTTAGCCTCAGTCCAAGACATTGGAATAAATACACTGGCTCTAATTTTCACGATATTAGTCATAAGAAACACCTCTATAATTTTATTTTAGATGCTGAATGCTTATTAAATAAAACAGACCATAATTTCAATCCTAAAACCAATAGATTTCTCTTTTACTTTTCTATTTCCTTCTAAAAAATAGCGCTATATTTATGTTTAGACTGTCGTTTTAAAGCTATATTCCATCTCTCCAGCTAGTGCTGCTGGGGTATCATCCGTTTTTCTGAAATCATGTGTGTATATCAATTCAAACGAACCAAAATCTACTTGTTTATAAAATTCATAGCAAGGGAAACCATCATGTACACCTTCAATATTCACAGTGCCACTTTCATTAGCTCGTATAGTCAAAAAATAATCAGCTGCAGGTGCTGCTGCGTTTAAAGGATTACTTGCACTTGCTCTCATTTCAAATGAAACTTCACCTTCACTCCATACAATATTTGTACATACAATGTTTTCTGTACTTGTTTCTCCCTTTTGATACTCAATTGAGCCATCTGAATTTGTAATCTTCACGGTGACGATACAAGCATCTGCATATGTGAAAATTTCTCTTTTATAAAAATCAATATTCACTTCTTGTTCTAACCTTGAACGCTTTGTGTTCACAGCTTGTGGTGTAAACTCACGTGCATCTCCAGCATATTCAAACACTCTTCCTGTTGCAGGGTCCTTAATAGGTTCCAGCGATGCATACGGTGCAAATACACTCCCTCTAATTTTCACGATATTAACCATGTGAAACCTCCATTGATTCTATATTATATAAATCATTATTTGTTCTACCGACATAATATAGTCAATTTGATTGACTATATTATGTATAGTACAATAGGCATTACACATAGTCAACTTAATTGACTACAAGCGCGGAGGTTATATACATGGATCAAACATTTAACGAGTTAGATCTTACATCGCTTTTATCATTATCATTTAGCACATTAATCACTGAGCTACATGACAAATTAAGTGAATTAGGATTTGAAGATATTAGGCCAGCACATGGTTTTATGTTCAAACGCATCCTTCCTAATGGGGCAACTGGTATAGAGCTAGCTGAGTATTTGGGGATTTCCAAACAAGCTGTAAGTAAAATGGTGGATTCTCTTGAGAGTAATGGCTACGTTACACGCAAAACACATCCTACTGATAAAAGAGGTAAAATCATCGTTTTAACCGAACGTGGTTTGTCAGTAATGAAAGTAAAAGAAGAAATAGTAGCTGAAATAGAACAGCGATGGATTGAAAACATAGGTATAGAACGAATGCAAATACTGAAAGAGGATTTAACAACATTCGTTACTAAAGAAAATACAGAGAAATTATCATCAAATATACGACCTGTCTGGTAAACAAAAAACGAATCCATTTTGATTCATCTTCTTCAAAATGGATTCGTTTTCTACAGATGTATTAAAAATCATTAATTTCTTTAAATTTTATTCTACTAAATATATTTTTTACGCGTTATATAATTCCATAACTCTCTTCACAACCAACTCCGCAGTATTCTCCTCCGGTGGTATCAATAAATTCGTAACCGATCCATACACAACAGGGCTTAATTCCACTTCATACCCACCATATAAGAATTCTTCCTTCGTTGGTAAATAACCAATATATCCATTCGTATATCCACCAAAGAAAGCTAATTCATTTTGAAGATTCTCTTTCACTTCTAATGCCGTTTCCGAAAAAGGTTCCATCGGTAAACCTGAAAACATACCATCATTAACTTGAAATAACTGCACTTCTAAATCAATACTTAACCGCCGAATACCTTGCTCATATTTCTCTAAAACGATAGTAAGCCATTCATCCGTATTCACGCCCCACTGCTTCTCGGCTAATCGAGCCATGCTTCGTATCTCATCAAATTCAGGAATATCCTTCAACTTCATTTGCATCATACTCGAAACTGTCCTTAAATTTACAATTGAGCTATATGTAACTGTTGGCAACATCATTAATACATGTCCACTAAGTAAATAGGCCATTTGTTTTAACGCTTCACTTGAACCGCGGTACTTCGCATTCACATTTCCAGCGGCACCTTGAACGATAATAACAGGGCAGTTCACTATCTGCTCTAAAATCTCTCTCGTCATTCCAGGATAATCCGCTGATAATTCATCACTATCACCTTTTAAAACATTAGGATGCGCAGTACAAAATACTAAAATCCCAGATAACTCCTTCGTTTCAGCATCTCTTATTGCTAACATACCAATTCGCTTATCTACAACACCATCTATATTTGTTCCCATCTTCGCTCTTCCATCACATGTTCTCTCTCTTCGATTTACCCCAATATCACCTGTCGTAACACCCCAGCCAACTTCACATAGCTTCAAGTTGTTATTCGCAGTAATAGCACCATGCACTACATTATTTACTAAAATCGTTTTATACGACTGCACTAGCGGATTATCACCGACTGTCTCTGGACCGGAATGCGTATGAGTATAAACAACCGTTATTCGCTCAAATGGCACATGAAGCCTACTTGCTACTCGCTCACGAATCATATTCGTATCTTCTACTAGCATCCCAATATTATCAATACTTATAAACACAGTCTTCATTTCATCTTTTTCAAATACAAAAACTGTCCCGTAAATACGTTCTTCAACATTATTTATGCCTGTCTCTCTATGATATCCGACAAAATCAATACCTACAGGCGGCGTAATATCAACCTTACATATCCCTACTTTGCTCATTTAAATCACTCCATTTCTCTATGTAACTCCCTTTTTTCAAGAATAGCATATTTAACTTTGTTCCAAATAAAAAGAACGGACACAGTATCCTATGTCCGTTCTTCCCCTCACACATACTTCCGATGCACCATCTTCCCATCATAAGAAAACACAACGCCCTTACTCTCCACAATCGACTCCATATGCACCGTTCTTCCCCATAGCTGATGAAGATATGGTAATACTTTTTCTAAGTATTTTAAATCGAGCTCGATTCCTTCGTAACTATGTTTAATGTATAATTCTCCGTTCTTTAAGTAGTCTCCATCTTCTACTACTAAGTACGGGAACCCACCATTTGTCCGCATATTTACGAGTTGATCACGCACATTCTCCCATTCTTTATCTATTACTTTATATTCTTTTCCTTGGCGCTGGAATAAGTACATATCTTCTCGCATAACAAGATCTTTATTTAAGTAGTTTCTTAGGAACGATACGTCCCATTCAATTTCGCGTACTTCAAACATTTTGTCACGGCCAGATCCTGGTTTTACGCCTCGTCGTTTCATTTCTTCAGTCGGATTATTGTACCGTTCTTCAATATCTTCAAAGATTTTAATACCGAGGTAGTATGGATTAATACTTGTTTTTGATGGCTGTACAACACCTGCATTTAATTTCGCAAATTCAATTGCTTCATCAGAGGTTAAGTCCATTTCACGAAGTATGCGTTGATGCCAGTAGGATGCCCAGCCTTCGTTCATGATTTTCGTTTCAAGCTGTGGCCAAAAATATAACATTTCTTCGCGCATCATCGTTAATATATCACGCTGCCAATCTTCTAACTCACGGCTATATTCTTCAATAAAGAGCAGTAAATCTTTCTCTGGTTGTGGTGGAATTTTCTTCTTTTTACGCACATTAGAACGTTCCTGCTTTTTATTGCGATTATCTAAATTCCATAAATCATCGTATTGCGACACCTTTTTCTTTTCTACTTCTTCATCTTCTAAATCATCAATACTCCATGCGAGCTTCGGACGCATAAGCGACGGATCAATATGCTCTTGAATGGCAAGTACGGCATCTAAAAATGTTTCTACCTCTGCCTTTCCGTACTTATGCTCATACGCTTTCACACGGTCCGCTGTTGCCGCCATACTCTCCACCATGTCTCGCTTCGTATTTGAAAAACGAATATTATTTTTGAAGAAATCACAGTGTGCTAAAACGTGCGCTACAATTAATTTGTTTTGAATTAAAGAGTTCGTATCTAATAAAAAGGCGTAACATGGATCAGAGTTAATAACGAGTTCGTATATTTTACTAAGTCCTAAATCGTATTGTAATTTCATTCTGAAAAATTGTTTTCCAAAACTCCAATGTGAAAACCTTGTCGGCATCCCATATGCACCAAATGTATAAATAATTTCCGCTGGACATATTTCATAACGCATCGGATAAAAATCAAGCCCAAATCCAGTCGCAATTTCCGTAATTTCCGCAATCGCATATTGCAGTGCTTTATCATCACTTGCTCTCATTATTTTCCCTCCTTACACTTTCCCTTAAGAAAGTGTATGATGAAGAACAAGCTTTCATGAAAAATAAACGTAGTTACTTCATTTATTCAATTTAAAGATTTAATATCCCCATCATTCATCACCTATTTATAAATCTGAAGGATATTCAGCTACTTGTCTAATTAATTTATTAGTTTTAGTATTGACATTATATAAAATAAAAACGATTAAATAAGATGATGGTTTATACTACATCGTCCTATTTATTCAATATGTAAATTCTTTACCCTTTTCATACTTTCAAAAATTCTTCAATTAAAATTCTCCTCTTTAGTTTATGAAACAGGTAGCCTACCTCTCTTATTGATTAATCTTTCGTTTCAAATTTGTCATGGATATCACATCCTGATAATGCCATTCAATCAATTTAACTTTATTTCCCTTACATTTTTCTTTTTTTAATGCATCGAGTTTTTGGCGATATAGAAAAGCATCTTCTCCTCCAAAAAATTCAACAGGCTCATAATGTTATTGTCCTTGAAATTCAATAGCAGTTTTCAAACTAGAAATATACACATCAAGAGACTATTTATCAAGTCAATCTGCTCTATACTGGAAAATTGCGTCCGGATAATGTTTTACTACGAGTTTAAATAACTCCGCTTCATTCTTCCATTTAACCTTCGCATCTCCACTTAACATGAGTTGTTGATAAATTTCTTCTCGATGTCCTTTATCATCTTGGATACAAATTTGTGTATATCCTTTCCGTCATAAAATCTTACTTTATAATAAATAAAACGATACAGCGGTGGCATTTGCCCATAGTCCTGAAGAATTGTCATCCTTTTACTCCAATCATTTGATAGTATCTTTCATTATATAATCCTCGTTATTTCCATTTAAATTCCTGCATAATATCTAAATACATTTTCTATACTCAATTGTTGTTATCCTGTTTCAAAATATATAAAACCTCACTAAATTGTTCCTAATGTTTATGCTCTGAAGAATGATTTGTATTATTACAATTCATTCTTATAATGTAGTTACTTCTTACATTATGCTTTAATCTTTTTTGAATTTCTCGACTCCAACTGCTCTGTAATGTTCCTTTGTAATTTAAAGCTTGCTGTATCAAATCCCATTGATCCTCACGCTTTAAGTCATAAAAATTTTTCTCTTTTAAAACCCACTTGAGCTTTTGTAATTTGTCCGTTGTTAAACGATCAATGTGTCTTTGTGGCAGCACCACTTTTTCGTACAATCTATCTTTCAAAAATGAATGTAATTTCAACTTTCGAATCTGTTCTAAATTAATAAAGCTACCACTGTTTTGATAAGCCTTTTCAATAACACTTATTGGAATATCAGGGTGAATGAAATATCTTTTAATATCAGATTTATTGACCCCTAATTTTTTCGAAATTGTATCTATGCTTTTTTCATCATAAACCATTTGACTGATTAATATGTGTTTATCTATCCATTTGGTAACTTGGTGGTGGAACATTCTCTGTAACAACTTCAACCTTTGTTCTGTCTCATTAGAATAAGGCTGTACAACGCAATAGACTGTATTATATTGTAGGTTTGCATCATCAATCTCGAGATAAGCTATATATTCTGGAAACCCTGACACAAGCCAATATTTATCCTCAAACTTATCTTTTTCAACTATGATGCTACTACTTAACATACTTCCTTGTTCCAAAGCTCGAACTAGTTTCTTCACAGCACTTTTTGAAACATGTTCAGCATAAATAGGGACGATGCTTTGTATTTTCACCAACTCTAAGCGAATATTACTAAGCTGCATGTTCTCTTCTCCCCTTCTTTTATTTATAAACCATATGAAAAAGGAAGAATGTCTTATAACAAAAAGGTACTGAAGCCTATTAGGACGACAGTACCTTTTTGTTATAAATTCACTTCACAATATTACCCCATTATTTAGTATTACGCATTCAAAACCCTATTAATTATTTTTAAGCCTAGCTAATCTCCGTGATAATTTACACTCTCTAACAACTCTCTTAATACATCTTCCACATCATTTATACTTTATTTTAAAATAATTAGATTTGGTTCATTTAATTGTTTAAGATCATTTTCTATATCTTCATAACTATTTCCAAAAATATCATGCAAATTAAATACTTCCTTTTAAACCTTTCTTAAAATAAGACATCAGTACTTTAACCTCAATATACTCAGTTGGAACTTGCTATCTTTAATTACAAACTGAATACCTTGTTACCTTACTATTTCTTCAGGAGTAATTAAAACTCATTTCTTTCTAATTGGATCAAAAAAGCATTTTTGTCCATTTCTTATAAATATTTTTGGAATTTCATATTTGTTATACCTTACAGATTAATACATGATTCCTACCCAATTCAATCTTTCTATATTTCAAACATACATATAGAATTTTATGTTAAATCAATCTAACATTTCTTGTTTTTCACAAAAAACCTGTAATATCCTTCGATAATATTGTAATATTTTAATTATATTATAGGAAAATTTTATCATGAAGGGAACGATTTGAATGCCATTACCATTTATTCCATTAGCTGTTGCTGCTGGTGCTGCAGTTGCCACTGCAGTCGCTGGAAAAAAAGGACATGACTCATACAAAAACATGAAAGAAACAAAGAATATTGCTCAATCGATGGATAAGCAATACAAAACTGTATTTAATATATTTGATCAAGTACGTCAAGATACAAATACTCAATTTGAAAAGTATGGAGAATTAAAACTGAATATTCTTAATGGAACAATGAAAGAATTCATTTCAGAATTCAAGAAGTTAAAAAATGTTGATTTTACAGATAAAACAACTATTGATTCTCTAGAAGATGTTTCTGATTCTAAACACTTCATGCAAGAAATAGAAAAACAAGTCATCGCTGCATCTGATCTATTAAAATCTGGCGTTTCTGCAATTGCTGGCGGTGGACTTGCAGCTTTCGGAGCACTCGGAGCAGCAACAACATTTGGTGCCGCTTCAACTGGGACAGCTATTGCTTCTTTAAGCGGAGTAGCAGCGACCAATGCAACGTTAGCATTTTTAGGTGGTGGATCACTGGCTGCTGGTGGATTAGGAATGGCTGGTGGCATGGCTGTTCTAGGTGGAATTGCTCTTGCTCCTGCTTTAGCATTAGGAAGTATGATCTTTGCTGCATCCACTAAAAAGAAGCTAGAAGAAATGAAAATTAAAAAAGAAGAAGTTTCAGTAGAAATGCAAAAATTACAAAGTGCCACTTCTATCTTAAAAGAGATAAAATTGTACACTATTAAATTATCAAACTTAACAACTGAAACAACTACACTTTTTGCTGATTATATTGCAACAATGAGTTCTATCATCGATGAAAAGGGTATCGACTATCGTAACTTCTCCGATGATGAACAACTTGCGATCCGTTATACTGCTGAACTTGCAATTATTTTGAAAAAATTATTAGATACACCTGTTATTGATGAAGGTGGCAACCGATCCAAAACCTTGGAAAATATTCTTAAAACCACAGAAAAATCAATTAAACACATGTACTAGGTAATTGCATATGAAGAAAAATCTAGATATTCTCGCAACTCAAATTGTAGCTGAGCAAATTGAGCGCTATGGAAATGCTACTATTGAAACATTTGCTGGAATGGATACACTAACCAAAGTAGCAAAACAATATATGAACTGTTCACCCAATATCACACAAGGACGGCTTTTTGAAATTATTGAAGCAACCAAATTTAATAAAGACGCAGCCTTAAAAGGTGAAAGTTTGCGTGCTTTTACAACAGACTCTTTAGGAGATCCACATGCCGCGGCTGATATCTTAATCAAAGATGGTGATACATTAATTAAAGAAGTACAAGCAAAGTCTGGTGCTAAAGCTGCATCACTAGCAAGAATGGTATCGAGCGAAAAGTATGGGGATATGGATCGTTTAGTTAACAGTGAAAAAGCTGATAAAGTAAAAGAATTAGTTGAGAAACGTGCAAATTCCCAAAGTATTTATGCAAAAGACTACGAACAAGCAGCTCCTCACATAAACGGAAAACTAGAAGCAAACAACATTACAAGTGGTGGCACTACATATGAGGAAGCTTTAAAAGCTACAAATCAACCACAAACATACGCACTAAAAGAAAAAATATATACATTTGCTGAAGGAACATTCTCTTCTATGATGAATGGTGCTTTAGCAGGGGCATGTGTAGGTGGCGGAGTATCACTTGTACAACAAACTGTTGAGATTTGTAAAAGCGAAAAGCAAATAAAAGATGGATTTATACAAGTAGGAAAAGATAGTGGCAAACAAGCTGGAAAAAGCGCTGCTGTTGCAGGCATTGCTCATGGCATTAAATTTATTGGTAAAGATAGTGTGATGATGAAAGGAAACGTAGCAGCAGCTCTTGCTTCTTCAGCTGTTCGACTAACGGAAAGCTCCTACCAACTCATAAAAGGAAAATTATCTATTGAAGAATTTTTAGAAATAGTTGGTGAAAACGCTGTTACTACTTTTTCTGGAATTGTATTCAGCGCAGCAGGAGCAATGCTTCTCGGTCCTGTCGGTGCAGCTGTCGGCGCCACCGTCGCTATGCTAGGAATGAAACAACTTTATGGAGCATTCACTCGTGCTCAACAAGAATTGGAATTAACAATTGAGGAACGAAAAAGAGCTGAAGAATTAAGTAAAGTCCTTATAGATTACATTAAACAAGAAGAAGAACGTATTTGTAACTTTTATCAAGAAACTGGTGCAAAAATAGAACACGTAACTGGATTGGTTAAACAAACGATTCATACAGGTGAAAATATAGAAGCGACTATTCATCAACTTGCCGAAAATTTAAACGTCTCGTTTAAATTTAAAAATCAAGATGAGTTCAATTCATTTATGCTAAGTGAAGAGTCATTCATATTATGATAACTTTTCCTTGTACCCAATGTGGAATCTGTTGTCAAAACATACAAGGTATTGACTCCCTATCTCATTTAAACAGAGGTGATGGCTGTTGTATCCATTATGATATTGACAATCGGTCATGTAAAATTTATGAAGAACGTCCTCTTCTCTGCAATATCGAACTAGCATATGAGGAGCTTTTTAAAAAATCTATATCAAAAAAGGACTTTTATCTCCTAAATGCTAAATCATGTAATGAATTACAGGAAATGCATAACATCTCTTCCATATATAGAACTGATATTAAACAAATTGATGAATAAATACAAACAAGCGCATCCTAATTGAGGAATGTGCTTGTTTGTATTTATTCTCCCTACGCCTATTTAAATTAATTACATATTTATGATTATCATATAAAAGAGTAGCTTCTCTACATAAAAAATATAATAAATAAAACCTTTATTCTCAAAAATTACTAACATAGCTAGAGTGCTATTTCATAGTCTTCTCAAAAACAAAAAACATCCTTGTTTTTAACAAGGATGCCTTACCTATTTAACCTTCAATAATCTCCATCTTCTCCGTAATCGGAGTACGAGCTTTTCCTTCTGGTGCTTTATCGAAATAGCCGATATGAAGAATTCCAACGATACGTTGGCCTCTTGTTAAACCGATTCCTTCTATAAATAATGGATTGTAGTTTAATCCGCCTGATTTCCAAACGCAACCTAATCCACGTTCCCAAGCAAGAAGTTGGAAGTTTTGCATAAATGCACATGTTGCAGCGTAATCTTCATCACGTTGAATTTGACGTGGATCTTCATTTATATATACAACGATTTGTGCAGGCGTGCTTAAAAAACGATCTGATAAAATTTTACCGCGTTTCGCTCTTTCTTCTTCCGTGAAAGAGTTTAATACCGCATCTACTAATTTCTTGCGGCCTTCTCCGATGTATAGTTTACAATTCCATGGTTCACGGTGCTTATGATTAGGTGCCCATGTTGCATCGTTTAATAGTTCAATTAATAAATCTTTTTCTACTGCTTTGTCTGTAAATGTACGAACAGAGCGTCTTTCTTTAATCACATTAGCGATGGAAGTATATGTAGTCATATTTATCTCTCCCTTATTTTTATCTATATGTATAAGTTTATCATTAGTATTGATATTGATTTTCAATTTCGATTATACCTTAGTTTTTTACTATTAATCAATGTTTTATGTTGGAAAACTTCTAAAAACGTCATTCCATGCTGTGAATAAAAAAACTTAACTTGTTCACAAGTATTTCACATTTTATGGAAATGATATGTGTACAGTTTTCTACATTATCCATCTAGGAGGAGTTTACATGTACAAAAAAATCGCGGTAAGTATGACTATGGCAGCATTATTATGCGGAGCAATTATCTTCCCCGCTTCCGCTGCCACCCCAAAAGAAGTAACAATGCATCACCATAAACCAATTTCAGATGAAGAAATACAATCGCTAGAAAAACTCGGCTATAACAAACATGAAATTTGGAAAGCTGCTCATATTGCAAGAATTAGTAATAAAGAAATAAAAGATGTTTTAGCTTACTATAAGCAAAATAAATCTTGGGAGAAAACAGCCGAGCATTTCGGTATAGATCCAAGTAAGCTGAAAAAGCATCATATGAATAAAGAAACAAAGCAAGCACTGCTACAACAGTTAGCAACTATGCAAAAATCCACACCGGATCAGCTAAAGCAAAAAATGAAAGAATATAACATCAAATTGCGTCATCTTACTGTGTTAACAATCATCTCTCAAAAAAGCAATACTCCTCTTGATGATGTATTAAAGATGAAAAAAGATGGAATGGACATTAAACAAATTGCCGAAAAATTAAATGTAAAAAGAGAAGATATACGAGCGGAAATGATGAAATTAGTGAAGTCTATTAAAGAACAAAAAACAAATTAAAATGCTAAAAAGGAAGAGGCATTCACCACTCTTCCTTTTCTTTATGAACTTTCAATTTTTAAGTATAAATTCCCGTCTTTCCCAAAAACTAACACAAGTAAATGATATATGTTAGGGGTGAGAAAATGTTCGGTTTATCATCTAAAAAATCAAAAAAGACTAATACAAAAACACTTTGTTCTATTCCAGAATTTATACAAACCATGAAAGAATCAAGCGACTTTGTTTCTCATAACGTACTTGAAAATGAAACATTGTGCTTGTTTTATTATAGATCTGTCGTGGAAGCACTTATTATTAAACAATTCATTTTAACTCCTCTAAAAAAGGAATCGGAACAAATCCAAAACATCTCTGATTTATGTAATATCGTCTCTATTGAAGACATTATTATCTCCCCTTCTATTGATGATATTCGTGAGAAATTATTAGGTGGATATATTTTAATACGCTTAAAAAACAATTCGAATCCTGATCAATATGCTTTAATTCGTGCCGAAAGTACTGTTTTAGGAACACGATTATATAACGATACAGAAAATGAGTATAGCGTAATCGGGCCTAAAATCGGTTTCGTTGAAAACCTTGATACAAATATACACTTATTACGCCGAAATATCGTAACGGAGCAACTCATTTTTAAAGAAGTTACCGTCGGATCTATGTCAAAAACGAAAGTAGCAGTTGCTTATATAGAAGGAGTTACAAATGAACAATTCATCAACACCGCAATTCAACGGCTAGAAGACATTGACTTTGATGTCCCATTTGATTCAACTATGATTGAGCAATTTATTAGTGATAATAGCAATTCACCTTTTCCAGTTCTATTACCTACAGAACGATTAGATCGAGCTGTATTTGCATTAATTAACGGAGAAGTTTTAATTTTAACAGATGGCTCTCCATATGCTTTATCAGGACCAACAACGTTACTGGATTTTTTCATTTCACCAGAAGATTATTATTTACCGTGGATGATTGGATCGTTCTTTCGTATTATTCGTTTTTTCGGAGCTATATTTTCTCTTTTTTCCTCCGCTATTTATACAGCGGCTTTAACATATCATTATCAAATGATTCCAGCTGATTTACTAGGTCCTATTATTTTCTCGAGAGCTAACGTACCTTTCCCTCCCATTCTAGAAGCACTCTTTTTAGAAATTACAATTGAATTGCTTCGTGAAGCTGGAGCGCGTTTACCGACAAAAGTCGGACAAACGATTGGTATTGTTGGGGGGATTGTAATTGGCCAAGCATCCGTGGAGGCAGCTTTGACTAGTACAATTTTATTAATTGCAGTTGCTTTATCCGCTCTTGCATCTTTCACAACACCGACCGTAAAGATGTCTTCTACTATCCGGTTATTACGCTTTCCACTTATTCTTTTAGCCGGTGCATTCGGAGGATTAGGTCTTATTGTCGGATTTGTATTTATTTTAGCTCATTTAATTAAATTAAAATCACTTGGATCACCTTATTTATTACCTTTATATCCATTTCGTGGTTTAGGTACAGCAGAAGGTTTTCTTCGATTACCATTTAGTCAAACAGCTCAAAGACCTTCTTTTCTTAGACCAAAATCAAAATGGCGCTATAATCCAAACAAAGCGAAGCAAAAACGTGATGGTGAGAATGAATGAAAAAATTTTCATTGCACCTTATTATCATTATCTTCTTCATTTTACAAACTGGCTGTACACAAACCTATATAGTGGATACGCAGCGTATTATTCATATCGCTGGATTTGACATCACAAAAAAGAAAAGATTCCAAGGAACTATTCTATTCCCAGAGTACACACATGGTGTAAAGTCTAAACCAGAAACGCAATCAACATCTGCCCGTTCACTTGAGACAATCGCTTCACGATTAAATGCAAAATCTCCTCACAATGTCGTTGTAGGTCAAATGCGTGTCGTCCTATTTGGAAAAGCTCTAGGAGAACGCGGAATGGGAGAGATTATTACTAACTTACAACGTGACCCAAATATCGGGCGTGATGTACAACTAGCAATTGTAGATGGATCAGCTGAAGAGCTTTTAAATTACGGAAAAAAAAATGGGTCTTTATATATTGCTGATTTACTCGAACAAAATATAAGAAATGAAAACATTCCACAAACCGAATTAAACACTTTTTTATATAATTATTACTCTTCCGTATGTGATGCCTATGTTCCTTATATTAAAATGGACGATAATCATTCTGTCGCTGTCAAAGGGCTTGCCTTTTTAAAAGGCGATAAAGTCGTCATGTATACGGATAAAAGACATTCTGTTTTAGCAAAATTACTTATTAATCCTACGAAAAATGGACGTTACGAAGCAGCGATAAAAAAGGATAAACATAAAGGTATGGTTGTTATACAAAACTTAGCTGGGGAAAATAAGTATAATATAGATCAAACTGGCGACATACCAAAAGTAAAAATCCATTTAAAATTAAATGGATTAATTAAAAACTCTCCTAATTGGATTGATTTAAGAAAAGAAACAAATATCAACTATATAAAAAAACAAATTGAACGAAATGTTGAAAAAGACTGTGAAGATCTAATAAAACAATTTCAAGAAAAGGAAATTGATCCTTTAGGAATACGAGATGAAATTAGAAGCCATACGAGAAAATGGAATATAACACAAATTCGAAATATGTATAAAAATGTAGCGGTGGATGTAAATTTAGATCTTAATATTGTACAATCTGGAATCGGAGAATAGTGAGGTGAAATAAGCAATGAATACAATGAATAAAACAAAGACAGTCTCTCCATATTTTGCATTTATTTTATTGCATTCTCTCCAGATTGGTATAGGAATTCTCGGATATCAACGTGTAATTTTAAAAAACGCTGGTTATGATGCCTGGATTTCTCTTATTATTGCGGGAATTGCAACTCATATTGTGCTGTTTTGTATGTTAAAAATGCTTGAAAAAGACGGAGATTTAATTAGCATTCATACAACAACCTTTGGAAAATGGGTTGGCTCTATATTTTCTGTAATTTTCACTCTTTATTGCTTATTATTTTGCCTTACGGTTCTTCGTACGTATATGGAAGTGATACAAGTTTGGATTTTCCCTACCATTAAGTTATGGAAACTTACGCTTATGTTTTTATTAGTCACTTACTACATTATAAAAGGTGGCTTCCGTTCTGTGACAGGGATATGTTTTTGGGGTATTGTTCTTCCTATTTTCGTTGTATTCTTTTTAATCTATCCAATGAAATATGCTCATTTTCGTAATATTTTACCTATTTTTACACATTCACCTTTTGACATGCTTATATCTGCAAAACAATCCGCATTGGAATTTTTGGGGTTTGAAACAATTCTTATCTTTTATCCCTTTATTGAAAAAGGAAAATCTTTAAAGCGATGGGCCCATGCTGGAATTGCTTTTAGCACCTTAATTTATGTAGTTTTAGCTATCGTATCTTTTATGTATTACAGCGAGGGACAATTAAACCGTACTATTTGGCCTACTTTAACGATGTTAAAAATAATTAAAGTTCCTTTTATCCAGCGCTTTGAATATATTATTATTTTCGTTTGGTTTTTAATTATTTTACCAAACCTCTGCTTAACCATTTGGTCATCATGTCAAACGATGAAGCGTTCCTTTCATATTTCATTTAAATTTACATTACCGTTTTTTATTTTCATCATATTTTCAGCTTCTCTACTTTTCACAAACCGTGAAAGTATCAACACATTAAATACCGTACTATCTCAAGCGGGTTTATATATTGTATACGCTTATATCCCAATTTTATTTTTGTTTCATTCACTAAGATGGTACTTCAAAAATCGTTCAAAAAAAACTTCTCCCTAGGTGTCCCTTAGTCTGATACAATTTGATTAATACATTTATAAAGGGGACAAGCGAATGAAAAAGTATGTATTTTCTTTACTTGCAGTACTAAGCTTAATTCTTGCTGGATGCGGAAGTACTAGTACAAATGACCAAAAATCTTCTGAATCAAAAAAAGAAGAACATGACCACGCATCGCACACTCAGCAAGCTGACATTCAAGAGAAAACAAAAGGAGTCGACACACTTCCTACCTTCCTAGACAAGCTTGATCCACAAATGAAAGATATCTACACTGTCGCTGGACAAAATGCAGAACTATTAGATTGGATTCCATGCTATTGTGGTTGCGGTGAAAGTGTAGGACATAAAAATAATAAAAACTGCTTTATTCGTGAAATTAAAAAGAATGGTGAAGTTGTTTGGGACTCCCATGCAACGACTTGCGTCAATTGCCTAGAAATCGCAGTTGAATCTGCTTCCATGAAACAAAAAGGAAAATCAACGCTTGAAATTCGTAACTATATCGATAATAAATACAAAGAAGGCTATGGCAAACCAACACCTACGCCAATGCCAAAAGCTTAAAAAACGAGGAAACTCCTCGTTTTTTCTTTTCATTCACTTTTTTTCTTAACAAATTCTTTCAAGTGTATTTCCCCTTACTTATCACACACTATATATAACTCTCGGTAAGGAGGGTACACAGTGCAAACATATAACGACTATGATAAAGCTCTCTATTACACGTATTGCTGTAATTGGGATAAATTACTCGTTCTCATGGTTCAAACGAACGATCAATTATTTTCTAAACGTATTGAGCATTTTTTACACGCTTATCAATACAGTAAAGAACTTCCAGAAGTTGATAAACAATTGCAGCTCCTATTTCAATATATTGACCACGCATCCCAAAAGTCGCATGTAGAAGAAGTAGAACAAATTCAAATGTAAAATATAGCGCTATTCTCTTCCGGAGAATGGCGCTTTTTTAAAATGTTTATATCAATAAAAGTTTCTCCTTATAAAACTTTTATTGATAAACATATTTTTTCTTTCTTTTCCATACTACTTCATACTATAATTTAGTATGTAACTATTATAAGAGAGGTATAAAATATGGGACGAGAAAAAAAGCAAGAATATGCTTTACTTACCGCATGGGGAGCTTCTTTTATCGCTACACTAGGAAGTCTGTACTTTTCCGAAATCATGAAATTTGAGCCTTGTGTTCTTTGTTGGTATCAACGTATTTTTATGTATCCATTCGTTTTATGGCTTGGTATCGCTGTAGCAAAGAAAGATTATCGCATTGCAAGTTATTCTTTACCAATCGCAACTATTGGTGCTTGTATTTCTTTATATCACTATGCAATTCAAAAAGTCGCAGCATTTTCAGCTGCTGGGGCAGCTTGTGGACGTGTACCATGTACGGGAGAATACATAAACTGGTTCGGTTTTGTGACAATCCCGTTTTTAGCACTTATCGGCTTTATTACAATCGCTGTTTGTAGCTTTATTGTCATCAAAAACAAATAAGGAGATGAAAGAATGAAAAAAATGCTTATATTTGGTGGTATTATTATCGCCTTGTTTGCGGCAATTTTCGCTGTAACACAAATGGAAGAAAAAAACGCTTCAACTAGCCAAAAAATTGATAATGCTACTGGTAGTCAAACAGATGGTCCTGACTACTACACAAATAAAATTTCTCTTTCAGATCTTCAAAAGAACTTAAAAGAGAAAAAAGAAGAAACAGTATACTTTTATCAAACATCTTGCGTTCATTGCCAAAAATTATCTCCTGTCGTAGTGCCAATGGCTAAAGACTTGAACGTTGATATGAAAGTTATGGATATTGAAAAATTAGATGCTCCTTGGGATGAATATAAAATTCAAGGTACACCAACAATCATTCATTTTAAAGATGGCAAAGAAGTGAGCCGTATTAGCGGTGAACAGCCGAAAGACAAATTAAAAGAATGGCTTGAACAAACGAAAAAGTAATTAGAAAAGGAAACTCCTTCTACACATGAAATGGGCGTAAAATCCCACACTAATGTATAAGGAGGGGGTTTTATGCCAGAAGTAAGATGTTCTGTTTCCAACTGTTCTTTTTGGGGACAAGGTAACTTTTGTCAAGCAAGTGCGATCATCGTTCAGCCTGATGCAGATGAAACTGGTCAAACTGAAAATGATTCATATACAGCTGCTGTTTTAACAAACGAGACGCTAGAAAGTTCTGTAGCAACGAGTGTAGAGACTTGTTGTCATACATTTAAGCCTAGATATTAACAATTATTCCACCTCATATACGTGAGGTGGTCTTTTCTTTCCCTCTTCTTGTTTACGTCATCTCTAATTCTCCCTATAATAAAGTTAACATTTTTATGAATACGAAGGTGAAATACTATGGCTAAAACAATTGCAGATATCGCCAAATTGGCTGGAGTTGCAAAAAGCACAGTCTCTCGTTACTTAAACGGCGGATATGTAAGTGATAAAACAAAACTTAAAATCGAAGGTATTATTCAAGAAACAAATTTCTCTCCCAATACATTTGCTCAAAGTTTAAAAGCAAAAACAACAAATTTAATTGGTGTCATCATCCCCCGATTAGACTCCTTCGCTACAATGAAAACACTTATCGGGATCGATAAAACATTACAGGAAAATAACTATCAAATGCTTGTAGCAAATGCAAATCAAACAACCGGAACTGAAATACAAGCAATTGAAAACTTTATAAAACAAAAGGTAGCTGGCATTATTTTATTAACAAAAACATTGACGAATGAACATCAAAAAATTATGGCTAATTCAAACATCCCTATTTTATTCGTCGGGCAAGAATATAAAGATCAATATTGCCTCGTTCACGATGATTATGATGCAGCTTATGAGTTAGGGGCATACGTTTTATCGCAAGGCCATCGACATATTGCCTATTTAGGGATAGAAAAAGATGATATTTCTGTTGGAATAAATCGAAAAAATGGTTTTCAAAAAGCAATTGAAAATTTAGAACCGACTTGCAACGTTTCATATTACGAAACAACTTTCCGCATAGAAGATGCCATGAAACAAGTACAACATATTTTAGATAATAATTGCCCAACTCTTATCGTATGTGCTACAGATAACATCGCTCTTGGCGCAATGAAAGTCATTCACTCCCACTCTCTTTCTGTACCAGGTGATATTTCTGTAACAGGATTCGGTGGATATGATATTTCAGAAATGGTACACCCTAGTTTAACGACAATTGCGTTTGACTATGAGTATGCTGGAAAGCTTGCTGCCACTTCTCTTTCACAGCTTGTTGAAAACAAAACTATACCAAAAATATTACACTCCCGTTATACATTAAAAATCCAAGAAAGCGTTGACAAAATATAAAGGCGCTCTATAATAAAATTAAAACCGGTTCCACATTTTAAAAACAGGATTTTCAACATCATTTCCCTGTTTTTTATTTTAACTTATTGCGGAACCGGTTCCACAAAAGAGAATTTATAGTAAGGGGGAATTTTTATGGATATGAAACAAATTGCAACTCAAGTAATACAGAATATTGGTGGAAAGGAAAACATTGTTCGTGCCACACATTGTGCGACTCGCCTTCGTCTTATATTAAAGGATGATACGAAAATAAACGCTGCAGAAATCGAAAACATCGATGGAGTAAAAGGTGCTTTTGCAACGACCGAGCAATATCAAATTATTTTTGGAACTGGCATAGTAAACAAAGTATATGATGAATTCTCAAAACTAATTGGAATAGCCGAACTAGATTCTACAACATCAAACGATATACCTAAGAAAAAAATGAATCCTATCGCCCGCCTAGCAAAGACACTATCTAATATTTTTGTTCCAATTATTCCAGCTATCGTTGCAAGCGGTTTACTTATGGGTCTAATCGGAATGTTGAAAGCGTTTAAATTAGTTCCTGGAGATCACTCACTTATCCAATTACTTGATATGTTCTCAAGTGCAGCTTTCATCATTTTACCCATTTTAATTGGAGTTAGTGCCGCTAAAGAATTTGGTGGAAACATTTTCTTAGGTGCAGTTGTTGGTGGTATATTAACTCACCCAAGCTTAACAAATCCTTGGACTCTTTCAAATGCAAAACCCACAGTTTTACATTTCCTTGGTATGGATATTGATATGATTGGCTATCAAGGTACTGTTTTACCTATTTTATTATGTGTATATGTTATGAGTACAATTGAAAAAGAACTTCGAAAACGTGTTCCGAACTCTTTAGATTTATTAGTTACACCATTCTTAACAATTATTATAACTGGCTTTTTATCACTTATTATTATCGGACCAATTGGATATAAAATCGGTGACGGCATTACGTACCTTTTAAATACAATTTATCAATTTGCAGGGCCAGTAGCTGGACTTATATTCGGTGGGTTGTATTCAACAATTGTTCTTACTGGCTTACATCATAGCTTCCACGCTATTGAAGCGGGCTTACTCGCAAATAAAGATATCGGTGTCAATTTCTTACTCCCTATTTGGTCAATGGCGAACGTTGCACAGGGCGGTGCTACTTTAGCTGTCTATTTCAAAACAAAAAACAAAAAAACGAAAGAAATTGCAATTCCAGCAGCAGCTTCAGCATTTTTAGGAATTACAGAACCAGCTATTTTTGGTGTCAATTTAAAACTTGGTAAACCATTTATTGCAGCAGCTATTGGCGGCGCAATTGGAGGCGCTTACGTTGTTTGGATGCAAGTAGCGGCTAATGCATACGGTTTAACAGGTATTCCGATGCTTACAATTGTTGCACCTCTTGGCATGATGAACATGATTCACTATATAATTGGTTTCGCTATTGCAGTTATCACTGCTTTTGTTGCCACATTCATTTTATATAAAGAAAGTAAATAATAACGGGGTGAAAACCTATGTCAAAATATAAAACAATACTGCAATCTAATAAAGACGAATTACATTCTTTATATGAAATTGCAAACCAAGATTCATGGAAACCAATTTATCATATCCACCCACCATTTGGATTAATGAATGATCCTAACGGTGTATCATACTACAATGATGAATATCACGTTTTTTATCAGTGGTATCCATTTGGTCCCATTCATGGAATGAAGCATTGGGGGCATGTGAGGTCAAAAGACCTTATTAACTGGGAGCGTATGCCTGTAGCCATCATCCCTACTGAAAGCTATGAATCACACGGTGCATATTCTGGTAGTGCTATCGTAAAAGATGGCCTTCTTCATCTACTTTATACAGGGAATATAAAAAAGCCTGATGATTCCCGTGATGCAAAACAATGTATGGCAACAATGGATTCACAATATACGATGACGAAATATAGTAATAATCCTGTTATTGATATAATTCCTGACGGATATACAAAACATGTACGTGATCCAAAAGTCTGGAAACATAATGATATGTACTATATGTTACTCGGTGCCCAACGTGAAAATAAAACAGGAACTCTATTACTATACAAATCACAAGACCTATACAATTGGCATTTCCAAGGCGAAATTACAACAAACTTAAAAGAATTCGGATTTATGTGGGAATGCCCCGATTACTTCCAATTATCAGGGAAAGATGTACTTCTCTTTTCACCGCAAGGAATTGAAAAAGACGGAGAAAACTTTCACAATGTATACAATGTCGTTTATGCTATAGGCCATTTCGATATTAAAAATTTATATTTCCATGTTGATTCCTATTACGAAGCTGATAAAGGGTTCGATTTTTATGCCCCTCAAACTTTAGAAGACTCTACTAGTCGTCGCCTATTGTTTGCTTGGGCAGGATCAAGTGAAATCACATATCCTTCTGATGATTATATGTGGGCTCATTGCCTAACACTTCCACGTGAATTAACATTAGAAGATAACATCTTAAAACAAAAACCAGTTTCAGAATTAACAAAACTACGAACAACAAAAAAAGACATTTCAGGAGATATAACAGCTGGATTAAATGTATTATCAACGCTTGATGATGAAGACTCCTATGAATTAATTGTTACACTTAAAACAGAAGATGCAAAACGGTTTGGTCTTTCTCTCTTCCACAATGAGGAGGAATGTTTCCCCATTACATTTAATCGGGAACAAGGTACTATTTCTATAGACAGGGGCAACTTCTACCATCAATTTGGCGGAGAATATGGATTTGAACGCTGTAAAAAAATCGATATTCAAGATACGATAGAACTACAAATATTTGTAGATAAAAGCATCGTGGAAATTTTCTTATACGATGGTTCAACAGTCTTTACGTCCCGAGTTTTTCCTCGAAAAGACATGAAACATCATATCGCAATCTTTTCAGATGCAAAACTAAACTTTACCATCACACAATATAAGCTGAAAAGAGGGATTGTATGAGAAATGTCTTTTGTATAGGTGAACTATTAATTGATTTTGTGTGCCGAAATACTAATGTTTCTTTAGTAAACGGTTCAGATTTCGAAAAAAAAGCTGGTGGAGCACCCGCTAACGTTGCTGCTGCGATTACAAAATTAGGTGGACACGCTACATTTATGGGGCAAATAGGAAACGACCCATTTGGTGAGTTTCTTGAACAAACTTTACAGCGTGCGCAAGTCGATACATCCATGCTCATAAAAGATAAACAAACAACACTTGCATTCGTATCCATCGATCAAGATGGCGAACGTGATTTTACTTTTATGCGTGGTGCAGATGGTGAATATCAATTCAATAGCATTGATTTATCAAAAATACAAACGAATGATTTAATACATTTCGGTTCAGCGACAGCTTTACTATCAAGCCCATTAAAAGAAACGTATTTTCAGTTGTTACAATATGCGAAAGATAAAGGGCATTTTATTTCTTTTGATCCAAATTATCGAAGTGCACTCATTACAAATACAGAACAATTCTCTCAAGATTGTCTAACCTTTATAAAACATGCACACTTCGTAAAAGTAAGTCAAGAGGAAGCTACTATGCTCTCTAAAGAGAGTGATTTACAACAAGCTGCACTCAAATTATTAAATTATGGCGCAAAAGTAGTAGCTATTACACTTGGAAAAGACGGTACCCTTCTTGCGACAAATGAAGGTCAAACTATTGTCTCTTCTATTTCCATTCAACAAGTCGATACAACTGGTGCTGGTGACGCTTTCGTTGGAGCAATGTTATATCAGATTGCCCAAAGTGAACATACACTTTCGTATCATTTCAAAGACTTAACAGCATTTATCTCCTTTGCAAATAAAGTAGGCGCTATCACATGTACAAATTACGGTGCAATTGCCTCTCTTCCATCATTAACAGATATAAAAGCATACGATTAATCGTATGCTTTTTTTACATTCCTCTCCAAAAATCATGCATAATAAAAAAGTACAAAATAACGAGAACGGCCGTCCCGCATAGGGTAATGCGCCGATATATACTCTTCTCTCCTTCCCTCGCTTTCACAAACGCCCAAATAAATCCGAAGAATAATATTAAATCAACATATGGAACATAAAAAGAAAAGACGAGAAACGCATATAAATACACGATAAATAAACAGGTCGTTACTAAGAAAACTTTAAACGCAAATTCACTTTTCATAATATAACCGCCCCCTATCTGTACTGTATTATATTCAGCAAAATACAATAGTTGCAGTTAAACTCCAAGTATAAATAAGCTACCGTCTATAATACGGTAGCCATTACGGAACATTGTATTTCCGTTTATATATATTACTTAAAATCGAAGAAGGAATTTGCTCGTAACGAACTTTCTCTCCTGTTTCATCTATAATATACGAATTGTTTCCTATATAATATATTCCATCTTTTCGTTTTGAGTACACTGGATATCTTTCATTTGGCAATACCGTTTTCACTTTCGTTAACTGTCCATTTGGTTCTTGCCAATATATATCCGCGCGGTCTACTAACGTAAGTACTCCAATTTGTTCTTTTTCTATTTTTCGACCATTCCAGCTCACAACGCGATAACCAAGTTTATTTGCTTCATATTCGGGGCTCGTATGAAAACGAGAAATGATTACTTTTGTTTGTAATTGTACTCGGTCATATAACCATTGTATATCCCTGTCATGCATACGAATACAGCCATTTGATTCCCTACTTCCAATCGTCCATTCCCGGTTCGTCCCGTGAATTGCATATTCATTCTTATCTAGTCCAAGCCACCTCGTACCAAGAGGGTTATTCGGTGCACCCCCAGGTATTTTTTTTCGATGGTATTCTTTATTTTTAAATTTAGTTATAATACAAAAATTACCTTCAGGCGTAGGTGTACGATCTCTTCCAGTCGTTACTGGAAATGTTTTTGTGTAATTTCCATTTTCAAAAAAAGACAACTGGTTCGTCGTAAGATTTACTAATATTAAATGATCTGTATTAGCAAAAGCACTAACCGGTAGGATGAAAAATAATAGTATGATGAAACATAACTTTTTCAGCTATATCCCCCCTAGCGCTCCCTATAATAAGTGGAATTAACATTACTTTGCTCTTATAAATGAAAACTATCCATTTACAATAACGCCCCCATTTACATGTATCATTTGCCCAGTAACATAGGATGAATCACCAGATGCCAAGTATACGTATGCCGGCGCTAATTCATATGGTTGACCAGGCCGTTGCATCGGAACATTGCTCCCAAACTGAGAGACTTTCTTCTCATCAAAGCTCGATGGAATAAGCGGTGTCCAAATCGGGCCTGGTGCAACACCATTTACCCGAATCCCTTTTTGCACTAACGATTGAGAAAGTGATCTTGTAAAAGCTACGATTGCTCCTTTCGTTGCGGAATAATCAATTAACGTTTCATTTCCTTCATATGCAACGATAGATGCCGTATTTATAATGACATCCCCTTTCTTCAAATGAGAAAGGGCTGCTTTCGTAACGTGAAAATAAGAAAAAATATTAATACGAAATGTTTTTTCTAGCTGTTCTGCTGTAATATACTCTAGCCCTTGCTGCGGATATTGCTGTGCAACGTTATTCACTAAAATATTTAAACTACCTAACTGCCGGGCGGTCTCTTCCACAATATCTTTACAATGCTGTTCATTACTCAAATCCCCCGGCAACAATACACACTTTACACCTTCTTTTTCAACACGTTGTTTCGTCTCATTTGCATCTTCTTCCTCATCTAAATAAGCAATCGCAACATTTGCTCCCTCTTTTGCAAAAGCGATGGAAACTGCTCGTCCAATTCCGCTATCTCCTCCCGTAATTAACACATTCTTCCCTTTTAACTTTTCACTTCCTTTATAGTTTGCATCTTCAAACTGCGGAAGGGGGCTCATTAATGATTCAATACCTGGCTGCTTATTTTGATGTTGCGCAGGCATTGTTATAAAGTTTTTTTGCTGTGGCATAGCTGCTTTCAACTCCTTTTCCTTAGCATGTGCACAATAAAAAGCTGAAATTCACACATCGTTTTACGATTAATATTCGAATTTAAGACACAAAATATGAATTGTTATAAACTTTTTATGCAAAACTATTGCAAAATAGATAAAAAACGAATATTATATATAACTGTTGTGAAAATTATTCGTAAACAGAAAGGATGTTTATATGTTTAACCTTTCAAAACATAAAACTTCTATTAAAACTGAAATTATGGCAGGTATTATTACCTTCTTAACAATGGCATATATCATTGTCGTAAACCCTGTTATCCTTGGAGATGCAGGTGTTCCATTTGAACAAGCATTTACAGCAACAATTATCGCTGCTGTTGTCGGAACATTATTTATGGCAATCTTTACAAACTTACCAATCGCAATCGCGCCAGGTATGGGATTAAATGCTTACTTCTCTTACTCTGTTGTAAAAGCGCATGAAGGCATGACTTTCGCAATTGCATTCTCTGCTGTATTCGTAGCAGGTATGATTTTAATTTTGCTATCATTTACATCTTTCCGTACAAAATTAATGGAAGCAATTCCTGAAAACTTAAAACATGCAATTACTGCTGGTATCGGGCTATTTATCGCCTTTATCGGTTTACGTTTAACAGGTATCGTTACAAAAAATGATGCAAACTTAGTTGGACTTGGTGATCTTCACTCTGCTCCAGTACTACTAGCATTAGCTGGACTTGGAATTACAATTGTCCTTATGTCTTTAAATGTAAATGGCGCACTATTTATCGGGATGCTATTAACTGGTATTATCGCTTTCTTCACGGGACAATTATCATTCTCAAACGGTGTTACATCAATGCCTGGTTTACCAGAAGGAATTATCGTTTCAAATCCAATTACTGCTGTATCTGACGTAATTAACTACGGATTATACGGCGTTGTATTCTCATTCTTCCTTGTTACACTATTCGATACAACAGGTACATTACTTGGCGTTGCACAACAAGGTGGATTTATGAAAGACGGAAAGCTTCCAAAAGCAGGACGAGCTCTTCTATCTGACTCATTCTCAGCAACTATTGGTTCTATGTTCGGAACGACACCATCAACAGCTTACATTGAATCATCTGCTGGTGTTGCAGCTGGTGGTCGTACTGGTTTAACAACTGTTACAGTAGCGGTTCTATTCGCACTAGCAGCATTCTTCGGCCCATTAGTAAGTGCTGTTTCTGGTGTATCAGCTATTACTGCACCATCATTAATTATCGTTGGTAGTCTTATGATGGGTTCAGTTCGCCACATCGATTGGGACGCATTTGATGAAGCATTCCCAGCATTCTTAGTAATCTTAAGCATGCCACTTACATCAAGTATCGCAACAGGTATCGCACTTGGATTTATTTCATACCCACTTATGAAAGTGGCAAAAGGTAAATTCCGTGCTGTTCACCCACTTGTATATGTATTTGGAATTTTGTTTGCTTATCAATTGATATTCTTACCACATTAAAATCTCTCATAAAGAGGGATTTTTTTATACATAAAAAGTAGAGCATCGAAATTCGATGTTCTATTTTCCTTTTTTAAAAGCAATATAAAAAGACTGCAGAGAACTCCATCTCCACAGCCTAATTATTATTTTTGCAAGAACGCCTGCAAATCTGCAAATTGCCTCTTTGCATCTTCATAGCCTTGCTCATATAAATTTTGTAGTTTTGCTGTATCTTTTTCCATACGATCTACTTGAAGCGGCACTTCTGGGCGAATAACAAATAAATTGCCAGCTTGTTCTTCTTTTTCAATATAGTGAAGTGTTTCATTATACACTTCATAACGATTTAGCATCGTGTTCACAAGGTTCGGATATTTTTTATAAGCTTTCGCAGCAATCCACCCAAATCTTGATTTTTTCTTTGCGTAACCATGATTTCTCGTTAAAATTACGACTGATTTTTTAAATCCATCTTCCTGTGCTTTACGAACTGGAATTGGATCAGAAATCCCGCCATCTAACAGTTGCTTGCCACGATAATTTACTACTGGTGCAATGAAAGGCAATGAACTAGACGCTTGTAATAAATTTAGCGCATCATCATTCGTGCCTTCTTTTTCAAAATAAACTGATTGCCCTGTTTCACAATCCGTCGTTCCTACAAGGAAACGTTCCGGGCTATTAAAGTATGTTTCAAAATCAAACGGCACATGCTTTTCTGGGATTTCGTGGAAAATGAAATCCATATCAAATAGCTGACGTTTTCTCCATAAGTTTTTATACGATAAATATTTCGGATGTGATGCATAATCAATATTGACCGTTTTATTTCTATTTCTTTGTCTGGAAAGATACGACGCTGCATGACAAGCACCAGCTGATACACCGATTACATATGGAAAATATAAATCTTGTTCCATAAAGTATTCTAATATCCCGCCCGTGTATACACCACGCATACCGCCGCCTTCTAATACTAACCCCGTATTTTCAAGCATGTTACTCTCTCCTCTATATATATTGACTCTTTAATTATTCACCATGTTAAGTATCTTTTTCTATTATATATGAGTTCTTTCAGAAATTATATTTAAAAGACTTGAGAAAAAGGAGTTTTTTCTTCCAATTATATTTCCAAATGACCGGAGACATCCTTTATAAACCTTTGAATAAAGTCTTGCTCTTCTTTCGTATATCCATCTAAAAGTAACAACCACTTTTCTTCAGCTTGCTTATGCAATTTTTCATGAGCTTTATATATTTCATTCCCACTCTCCGTTAAGCTGAAGAAGATTTCTTTTTGATTATCTAACATTTGCATCTTCTCAACGAATTGTTTTTGAAACAACTTTGTACAAATTTTAGAGATTGCTCCCTTCGTCATGCCCATTTCTGTCGTAATTGCCGTTACATTCATCAAACCATTTTTTCCGATACATTCGATTACATGTAACTCAGATAAAGACATACTACTTACGCCTGTCTCACGAAGAAACTTCTCATTTTGTCGTTTTAAATGTTCTTCTTTTTTATGCAAAAGTGTACGAATGTCCGACAGTATTTCCATTTGCTTCGTTGCATGCTTCAATCCGTTCGCCTCCTAAGTTTCCAAAGAAACAATTTAACTATATACCATTTTAAAACCATTTTTTCATCTTTACAAGTAAGAAAATCATGTTAAAATAAATTTAGTTTCCAAGGAAACTAAATTACAAGGAGGTTAACAAGATGAAAAAATCTAAACTAACTTTCATTTTATATGTTGTCTGTATTAGTGCCTTACTCGGTTCCTTCGCTCAAAATATTTACACACCTATCTTACCGATGATTCAAAATTCTTTTCACACTTCTCTTTATCTTGTAAATGTAACAGTTTCACTTTTCACATTCGTTCTTGCAATTATGCAGCTCGTATATGGACCTTTAATTGATACAAAAGGGAGAAAATCTGTCCTTATCCCTAGTTTAGTCATTAGTACAATTGGTTCAATCGGATGTGCTTTTTCGGCAAACATTTATTTATTTCTCTTTTTTAGAGCTGTTCAAGCTATAGGAATAGCGGCTATACCTGTAGTTTCAGCAACGATTATCGGCGATTTATTTGAAGGAAAAGAACGCGGAGAAGCGATGAGCCTATACCAAATGTTACTTGCCCTCGCACCTGCAATGGCTCCTCTCATAGGTGGTTATCTTGGCAGTATAAATGGTCACTTATCTGTATTTCTCTTTTTATCTACACTTGGCATTATCTTATTAATTATAAACATTTCACTACTCCCAGAAACAAGGCCAAATATAATTAAACAATCTAAAGCACAAAAGAATTACTCTCTTATCTTAAAAAATAAAACTGGATTTTCTATTACTCTTATTGGCTTCATTCAATTTTGTATTTACTTTTGCTTTCTCGTTTTTTTACCGAGTATTTTAACAAATTCATTTCATTTAACTGTAAATAAAATTGGTCTTATGTTTGTACCAATGTCTCTTTCTATCATGCTAGGAAGTTTTTGCTACAAGTTTTTGCAAAAACGACTCACAACAAAGCAAGCTTTATTTATTACGAGTTTCTTCAATATTATATGTGTCGTTTTATTCTCTTTCACATATAGCATCAATATCCCATTCATTATTATCGTTACATCTTTGTACGGTTTTAGTATGGGACTTTCTATGCCAACTCACACTACTTTATTAACAGAAGAATTCGTACAAGAACGCGCAACAGCTATCGGTATGTACAACTTCATCCGCTATCTTGGTATGGGCACAGGGCCACTTATAGGTGGATTTCTTTTATTTAACCAAAATTACTTTTGGATTTTCTTCCTAGGCGCAATTATGTTTTTACTTGTAATCTTATATACAATGAAAATGCTAAGTTTTCATTCTGTACAAAAAGCAAAATAGAGCCCCCAAAAAGGTCGGCTCTATTTATCCTCTTTGATCCGCAACAATATGAATATCAATATACTTTGTTTGTCTCATAATTTCATTTACAATAGAGCCTTTTCGTATTTCTTCCCACCTTGTTCTAGCCGATTGTCCAAGTAAAATTTGCGTCACCTGTAATCTTTTTGCCACTTCAATAATAACATCTGCTGGCTTTCTTCCCTTTGCTTCTTCTAATACAAAACTTGCATCAAATTGATTCGTTAGCAACTTCCACTCTTCAATCGTCTGCTTTTTTCCAGCTGAAATAGAATCTATATTTTCCCTCTCAACGTTTAATACGTACAATTCAGCGTTTAACCGATCAGCCATGCGCCATCCCCGTCTTATTAATTTCTCCGCTGTTGAACTGTATTGTACACAAACGAGAATTTTTTCTTTCACTCCGATTGGTTCTATCACTGTTTGACTAATCTTTTCGTCCATATCGTCAGCGACTTCACGAAGCGATAATTCCCTAAGTGCTCCTAAATTATTAAGCGTAAAGAAATTTTGTAAGCTTTGCTGAATTTTTTCTTCTTTATATATCTTTCCGTCTATTAACCTCTTCCGAAGTACTTCCGGTGTTGCATCAACGAGCTGAATTTCATTTGCTTTTTGTAAAATAAAATCTGGAATTCGTTCTCTTACTTTTACATTCGTAATTTGAGCTACAATATCATGAACACTTTCTAAATGTTGAATATTAAAAGCTGATAATACCGATATACCAGCCTCTAACAATTCCTGCACATCCATATAACGTTTCTTATGTTTAGAACCAGGAACATTACTATGCGCAAGTTCATCCACTACGACTACTTGAGGCGCGCGTTTTTTTATTCCTTCCACATCAAGCTCATAAAATACCTTTCCTTTATACTGTATTTCTTTCAAAGGAACTTTTTCTAAATCAGCAATTGCTTCTTCCGTCTCTTTTCTTCCATGCGTTTCAATTAAACCAATTACAATATCAATTCCATCTTTTTTCATTTCCCTTGCATCAAAGAGCATTTTATAACTTTTTCCTACGCCTGGAGCTGCTCCTACATATAACTTTAACTTTCCGCGATTTTGCTGACGAATATATTCTAAATATTCCTCTGGCGTTCGCCTTTGAAACTTCGGTTCATAATCATCTGCATACAAAATAAACACTACCTTTCATTCGAAACAACGCTACCTCAATCCGTTAGATTGAGGTAGCACTGTTACTATTTCATTAATTCCTGTAATGCCAAATTTAGCTTTAAGACGTTTACGCGGGTCTCTCCAAATAAACCAAGCGCAGCACCTTCTGTTTGATTTTTAATCAATTGATTAAGTTTTTCTTTCGGAATATTCGTTAATTTCGATATGCGATCCACCTGCACAGAAGCTGCCTTCGGACTAATATCAGGATCAAGCCCTGAACCTGAATTTGTCACTAAATCAATCGGTACTTCTGTAACTGGAACGCTCGGATTTTGTTTCTTCCACTCTTCAATACTTTTCTCTACTCGTTTCTCTAAATCTGGATTAGATGGTGCATAGTTATTTGAACCAGATGCTTCAGCCTTATATTCAATACTAGAAACACGCCCTTGAAAATAACGTGGATCCGTGAAGTTTTGCCCGATTAATTTAGAACCAATCACTTCATTTTTATCATTATATATTAGACTTCCATCCGCATTATCCTTCATCACGGCTTGTGCAATACCAGTAACAATAAGCGGGTATACAAGTCCGCACAACACTAGAAATGTAAAAGTAATACGGATAATTGGTGATAGTATACTTTGTTTCTTCTCCATCTTTTTCCCCTCTTCCTTATATGAACAAGCCGACAATTATATCAATTACTTTAATTCCAATGAACGGAACGATAACTCCGCCAAGCCCATAAATAAGTAAGTTTCGGCTAAGCAATGCATTAGAACTCATCGGTTTATATGCAATACCTTTCATCGCTAACGGAATGAGTAATGGAATAATAACAGCGTTAAATATTAATGCTGATAAAATCGCTGACAGTGGTGATGTTAATTTCATAATGTTCAATGCCTCCATTTGCGGAATCGCAAGTGTAAACATTGCTGGAATGATTGCAAAATATTTTGCTATATCATTCGCAATACTAAACGTCGTTAAAGCACCTCGCGTCATTAACAATTGCTTACCGATTCCTACAACCTCAATAATTTTCGTTGGATTCGAGTCTAGATCAATCATGTTTGCCGCTTCTTTCGCTGCTGTCGTACCACTGTTCATCGCTAATCCAACGTCCGCCTGTGCTAATGCTGGAGCATCATTTGTACCATCACCTGTCATCGCTACAAGTTTCCCTTTATCTTGCTCTGCTTTAATGACAGCAATTTTATCTTCCGGTTTACACTCGGCAACGAATTCATCTACTCCAGCTTCTTTTGCAATGGTTGCTGCTGTTAACGGATTATCACCTGTACACATAACCGTTTTAATCCCCATTTGGCGTAACTGTTCAAAACGCTCACGCATACCCGGTTTTACTGTATCCTTTAAATAAATTAAACCGTAAATACGATTATCTACTGCAACTACAAGTGGTGTTCCGCCCTCTTTTGAAATTAAGTCTGCTTTTTGATTTACATCTTTCGGAATTGTTCCGCCTTGTGACTCAACCCATTCAATAACGGCACCTACAGCACCTTTTCTCACTTTCGTTCCGTCTTGTAAATCAACACCACTCATTCTCGTTTCTGCTTTAAACGGAACAAACTCACCTTGTTCTGCAAGTTCTCTATTATATGATATAGATTTTCCCTGCACATACTCGATAACAGATCGACCTTCTGGTGTTTCATCTAAAACAGAACTAATAGCGGCCCACTTTCCAACTTGCTCAATCGTTTCATTTCCTACAGGCAATAATGTATGAGCCATTCGGTTCCCAAAAGTAATTGTACCTGTTTTATCTAAAATAATTGTATTAATATCGCCCGCAGCTTCTACTGCTTTCCCTGACATCGCTAGCACGTTAAATTTTGTCACCCGATCCATCCCCGCAATACCAATAGCTGATAGCAAACCACCAATTGTCGTTGGAATTAAACATACTAACAACGCTACAAGTACAGCAGTATCAATTTGAAAACCTAAATAATTTGTAAAAATCGGCAACGTCACAACGACGATTAAGAAAATAAGAGTTAAGCTCGTTAATACTGTATTTAAAGCAATCTCATTCGGCGTTTTTTGACGAGCAGCTCCTTCTACTAAAGAAATCATTTTATCGATAAATGATTCACCAGGATTACTCGTAATGACAATTGTAATTTCATCACTTACGACCATCGTTCCACCTGTTACGGAACAAAAATCACCGCCTGCTTCTTTTATAACAGGAGCTGATTCACCTGTAATTGCAGATTCATCTACAGATGCTAATCCTTTGATTACTTCGCCATCACTTGGAATCATTTCTCCTTGTTTTACGATAACAACGTCACCTTTTCTAAGATCAGTTGCTGAAACTTGGACAATGTCTCCATTTTCTTTTACTACATTTGCAAACACATCTTTCTTCGACTGCTTTAAAGAATCGGCTTGCGCTTTACCACGACCTTCTGCTAATGCTTCTGCAAAATTCGCAAATAAAACTGTAAATAATAGAATGAGAGAAACTGTTATATTAAACCATCCTGGTATACTACTAGAACTGCTTGGAAGAAAAGATAAAATGAACGTAATGATAAATCCAATTTCCACAACGAACATAATCGGATTCTTTATCATGACTTTCGGATTCAATTTCGCAACGGATTGCTTCATCGCATGTGTTACGATATCACGATCCATCGTTTTCGCTTGTCTAACTTCATCTTCTACAGCATGTATTTGTGACTCATTTAATTGTTTTTCTTTTACTACTACCGGTCTCATCATTTACCCTCCATTACTTCAATGTAAGAAATTCTGCAATTGGACCGAGTACTAACATCGGGAAGAATGTTAATGCACCGACAATTACAATTGTTCCGATGAAGATGCCACCAAATAAACTATTATCTGTACGGAACGTTCCGACTGTTTCTGGCACTACCGTTTTTTCTTTCAATGAAGCTGCCACAGCTAGCATCGTAATTAAACTGAAGTAACGTCCTAAAAACATAACTAAACCAGTCGTAATATTCCAAAACGGTGTATTATCTCCTAATCCTTCAAATCCAGATCCGTTATTCGCAGCTGACGATGTATATTCATATACCACTTGCGTCAAACCGTGGAAACCGGAATGAGAAATAGCATCCGTCCCTAAATTTGTTGAAAGAGCTAATGCCGAAAATCCTAAAATGAGCAATGGATGAAATAAAATCGTGACCGCGATTAATTTCATTTCCTTACCTTCAATCTTTTTACCTAAAAACTCTGGTGTCCGTCCAACCATTAACCCAGATATAAACACCGCGATAATTGCATACATAATAATGTTTACAAAACCTGCTCCAACGCCGCCATACACAGTATTTAACATCATATTTACAAGCGGAACTAAACCGCCAATTGGTGTTAACGTATCATGCATCGTATTAACAGCGCCTGTTTCAGCAGCTGTCGTTACCGTTGCGTATAGTGAAGAAAATACTGTTCCAAATCGTACTTCTTTCCCTTCTGTACTTCCTTGTACATGTTCGATACCCATTCCATTTAATGCCGGGTTCCCGTTTAGTTCAGATGTCGTAATCGTTATAAACCCTAGTAAAAATACCATAAATAGTGACACGAAAAGGATGCGGCCTTGTTTTTTATTTCCGACCATTCGTCCGTACGTAAATGGAAGTGCTGTTGGTAATAACATCATAAGCATCATTTGCAAAATATTACTCATTTGTCCTGGATTTTCGAAAGGATGCGTAGAATTTGCTCCGAAAAATCCACCGCCGTTATTTCCAAGTTCCTTAATGGAAACGAATGATGCAACAGGTCCACGTAAAATACTTTGCTTTGCACCTTCAATCGTTTGTGCTGTAACCGCCCCATCTAACGTTTGTGGTACGCCAAGTGCGACAAAAACTAGTGCCGCAATAAATGCAATAGGAAGAAACACTCTCGTTAACGCTCTCGTAAAATCAACGAAAAAGTTACCAAGTTCTTTTCCAGCAAGTCCTCTTATAAAAGCCATAACGAGCGCTAATGTCGTTGCTGGTGCCGCAAACATTAAAAATGTAATCCCGATTAATTGTGATAAATAGGATAAACCATTTTCACCGCTATAATGCTGTAAATTTGTATCAGCCATAAAACTAATCGCTGTATTAAAAGCGAGCGTAGGCTCCATCCCTTCAATATGTGCTGGATTTAGCGGCAGCACACCTTGTAATCTGAAAATGAAGTATACGACAACGATCATAAATCCATTTAATAAAACTAATGATAATGCGTACTGTTTCCACGTTTGATTGTATGCTTTTACACCCGTAATTTTAAAAATAAGTTTTTCAAAAGGCCCGAATACTTTATCTAACGTTTTGCTACCTTGAAAAGCTTTTTCTAAATAAATCCCCGTTGGCTTTGCTACTAAAATAAACAAGAGCATTGTAATAATGACTGCAACCCAAATCATAATGAATGATTCCCCCTAATTAAAACTTCTCTGGATTTAATAATGCATACACTAAATACACTGTAATTGCTGCGACAATAACCGATAAGACAATCATCATGATTGCTTTCCTTCTTTCACAACTTTATCTGACCAACTTGCAAGACTTGCCATCGATGCAACTAATAAAATAAAAATCCCGACCATTACAACATCTAACATAACTATCCCTCTCTTTTTGTTAAAATTTACCATTTAAATATTAAAAAAGAACACTGAGCTCTACTCAGTGTTCAAAAAATGAACAACAAAAAGTAAACCTCCTCTCTAAACGCTTACGAGGTTAGCTGTCGGATTCGGGCCTAAAGAGTAGCCCTACTTTCAAAACTGAAAGATTCACCCCAAGTGACGATGCACAAAATTGGTTCCCCCGCTCCATTTCTGGAACTCAGCGATTTTAGGTTTTTTTGGAAATTTTATGAATGATTTATGAGAGTAAATATACTCCTCTATATTTCACTTGTAAAGGGGTAAATTACTGAAAATAATAATATTTACATTCATTTAAACGCTTACATTGAAGATTATTACTGTTATTTCATCTATTTTCTTTATTTCTCTTTTCTTTTCTTAAAAATGACCTTTTAAATATGAAATAAAAAAAGCGAATGACATGAAGTGCATAGCTTGTTGCACTCAGCATTCGCTCTTTTTTATTCAACCTTTATTCTCCTCGTAAAAATGCACGTAAATTTCTCCCGCGAATATAAACTTGTGTCAATTCTGCATGTAGCTGCTCATACTCGGTAATATCTACCTCTAAATACAAAGCATCTTTTGATGGTAATATAATATACGGCCCTGGAAAAAGGGGATCGATCTGAACCAATTCTTGAACTCGCTCTACCGATACTGCCCAACGATTTGCTATATCTCCAAGTAATAGTACCTTCATCATTTCTTCCCCCGCCCTATTCAAAAAATAAAAAAGAAATATTATCACAATTTGTAAACACGACAAACTTAGCTCCAATTGTTTCATAGAGCCTCGCTGGATATCGTTTATTCCTTGTAACAACAGTAATAGGTGCTTGAAAAGAAAAACGAATGTGTTCTGTGAAGAAACTAACGATTGGAAGCTCATCCCCTAGTAAAATGACCTTCTTAATACACTCACAAATACTAGTAAAATCCTGCTCCTTACTACAACTATAAGTCCAATCAAACCCACAATTCCTAACTTCAGCCGCTACCTCTTCATTTGCTGTAAAAATAACTAACTCATGTTGAAATGCAACTAGATCTCTTAAACTATTTACCTTACTTTCTTCTCCAACACAAATAAGTGTTAGTTCCATGTACCTCATCCTCCTTAGTATAAAAGAAATCAAACATAGATTGATATTCCCCTATACTAATCAGATCGATGAAGTGATGTATCCATCATGGCACCGTCCTCTCTCAAGACGCTTACGAAGTTAGCTGTCGGATTCGGGCTTTGAGAGTAGCCCTACTTTCAAATTTGAAAGATTCACCCCTAGTGACACTGCACAAATTGGTTCCTCCGCTCCATATAATTGGACTCAGCGTTTACAAAAAAATATATTCTGGCTGATATATTACTCCTGTATTTTGAAAAAGTAAACAGAAAAAAAGCCAGTTATAAAACTGGCTTTTCACTTATCTATACACGCGTTCTATTCACTTTATACGCAAAATGATTCGTTGGTCCATGACCACTACCAATATTCAATGGCTCTTCAATTGCTATACTAATAAATCGTTTTGCTTCTTGAACAGCATCTTCAATTGAGTATCCTTTCGCAAGTCCTGCTGTAACCGCTGAAGCAAATGTGCACCCACTTCCGTGCGTTTGCTTTGAAGGAATTCGCTCGCTTCTAAACTCAATAAATTCTTCTCCATCAAAGAGGAAATCAATTACTTCATTACCTTGATATTCTGCATGTCCGCCCTTCATAAGCACATATTTAGCACCTAATTTGTGCAATACTTTTGCAGCTTCCTTACTATCTTCAACATTATGAATCTCCACCCCAGTTAACACTTCTGCTTCTGGAACATTCGGTGTTATAACGGTTGCTACTGGTAATAAATATTCTTTTAATGCATGAACTGCTTCTTGCTGTAATAATGATGCACCGCCTTTTGCGATCATAACGGGATCTAGCACAATATTATTCCAGCCAAATTTTTTAATTTGTTCTGCAACAATTTGAATTATTTCACTACTAAATAACATTCCTAGTTTCACTGCATCTGGTGTTAAATCCGTACCAATTGAATTCAGCTGTTCTGTAATACCTTCTAACGGAACAGGATATACCCCTTGAACGCCAAGCGTGTTTTGAGCAGTAATTGCCGTAATAGCCGTCATTCCGTATACACCAAGCTCTTGGAATGTTTTTAAATCTGCCTGAATTCCAGCACCGCCGCCGCTATCAGACCCTGCAATTGTTAAAGCTTTATTCACTTTCATCCCACTCATCCTTTTCTATCCAAAATAGCGATGATAAATTGTTTTTGCTTCGCTTATATCTTTCGTTCCATGTACGAGCACACGGCCATCTTTAAAGGCTACTAACCTCTTGTCTTCAACAGAAAATGATAGTAAATATGGATTTATATTTAAATCATTTACACGACCTTCCAACAACTCTTTATATTGTTCAAAATTCATTTCATCTTTATGAGGTGGTCTAATTTGAACTGTATTTCGCCCGCATAAAACTGCTGTTTTTGATGTGTTTTCTTTATTTAAATACGGATATAATGCATTCTCTCCGCATGAAGGACAATTATGCTGGCGAAGTTTTTGCACATTCATACATGAATACTCATTCTTCCACATATCAAACGATACAAGCCCATCTCGAAGTGATTCGTAATCTTCTACTAACAGTTTAAGAGCTTCTGTTACTTGATGAGAAACGACAAGAGATACAGCAGGTGATATAATACCCGCTGTATCACATGTTGCCCCGCCAAGCGGAATCGACTGTAATAAACATGATAAACATGGTGTTTTACTAGGAAGGATTGTGTAAGAAAGACCGTAACTACCTACACATGCACCGTAAATCCATGGAATAGAATATTTTTGTGATATATCATTTACAATAAAGCGCGTTTCGAAATTATCAGTCGCATCAATAATTATATCAACATTTATAACAAGTTCTTCTAGCTCTTCAGCTGTTACATCTTGAACGAGAGCTTCTATTGTTACATCACTATTAATCTCTTCTAAACGTTTTTTAGCCGCTATAGCTTTTGGAAGATTATTCTTTACGTCGCTCTCTGCATACAATTGTTGTCTTTGTAAATTACTCCAATCTACATAATCACGGTCAACAATTGTTATCTTGCCAACACCTGCTCTTACAAACATCTCTGCATTTGCACTACCTAATGCACCTGCACCGATAATAAGCACATGCTTTTCTCTTATCTTTTGCTGTCCTTCTTCTCCAATTGGAGAAAATAGTTCTTGGCGAGAATATCGATTATTCAACTACGCTCATTCCTTCTAAAGGACTACTTGCAGTTGCACAACGCTTACGTGCAATGCGACCTGCTTCAAATCCTAAACGGCCTGCTTCAATACTTAATTTCATTGCTTGTGCCATTTTAATAGGATCTTTTGCTCCTGATACAGCTGTATTTAATAACACGCCATCTGCTCCTAATTCCATTGCAAATGCCGCATCAGCTGGGCTACCAATACCGGCATCAACGATAACTGGTACTGTCGCTTGTTCAATAATGAAGCTCAAATTTAATGGATTTACAATACCAAGTCCTGATCCGATTGGAGATGCTCCTGGCATAATCGCATGCACGCCAAGCTCTTGTAATTTACGTGCTAATACAACATCATCAGATGTATACGGAAGTACGATAAATCCTTCTTCCAGTAACATTTCAGATGCCTTTAATGTTTCTACCGGATCAGGTAATAACGTTCTATCATCACCAATAACTTCTACCTTTATCATGTCACAAAGCCCAGAAGCTTTTGCTAATTTTGCAATACGAACAGCCTCTTCAGCGTTTTTTGCTCCTGCTGTATTTGGTAATAACGTATATTTTTTCACATCAAGTTTCTCTAATAAATTAGGTTGCTTTGCATCAAAGATATCCATACGACGTACTGCAAACGTTAAAATTTCAGCTTCAGAAACGTCAATTGCCTTTTGCTGTACGTCAAAATCAGGGAATTTACCTGTTCCTAATAAAAGTCTAGAATGAAATGAAAATGGTCCAATGTTTAACATAATCAACCGCCTCCTACGAAAGTTACAATCTCAATTTGGTCTCCATCAAAAACAGATGTATCTGTATGATCATCTTTTTGTAAAATATCTTTATTACGCTCTACTACAACAATTCTGTTATCTAGCTCTAAATGTGTAAGTAGCTCAGCTACTGTTTTTACACTCGCTGGCACTTCAATTTGGTTACCATTAATTTTTAAATTCAAACTTCCATCCCCTTTCTAAACTCTTCTAGAAAGCAATGAATCTAGCAAATGATTCTCTTGCTTTCCTTCTATTAAATCAGCCATATATTGGCCAGAAATAGGACTTAATAAAATACCGTTTCGATAATGGCCCGTGCAAGTATATAAACCTTTTATTTCTTCATGCTCTCCCATATAAGGAGCTTCATGATTCGATTGTGGTCTTAATCCTGCCCACGTGCTTTCCCATTCTGCTTCTTTTAAAGCTGGCAATATTGTATAAGCACGCTCTAATATAGAAGTTATACTTTCTGGCTGCACAGTTTTATTGAACGTATGTGGCTTCATTGTTGCCCCAATTACGTAACGTCCACCGCGCTTTGGAGTAATGTAAAATCTTTCTTGAAAAATAGGTGCTTTTAAAAGTTGTTTTCTACTTCTTACCGCAACCACTTCTCCTTTAACTGGATATGTACCCCAATCGCGGTGAAAATAACTGAGTAACTTCGTGCTCCATGAACCTCCTGCAATAACGACTTTCTCACATGTGACAATACCTTCACTTGTAATAACTCCAGTCACTTTATTATTTTCAATACGGATATCAAATACTTCTGTCTGTTCATATATATCAGCACCGGAAATCGCTGCAGAATGTGCGAATGCTTTCGTAAGCTCTGGTGCAATAACATGACCGTCTTTCGGATAATATACTGCTCCTATAATAGATTCGGATAGATATGGCTCTTTTTCCCGCACATGGTCTCCCGTTAGAAAATAAGAATCTTCACCTGTTTTCTGCTGCCAATCCATAATGTGAAGAATTCTTTCCTTCTCATCTTCATTTTGAGCAATACGATAAATTCCTTTTTCTTCATATCCAATATCAACACCCGTCTTTTCACGTAAAACTGCTGCAAGTTGTGGAAATATAGCTCGGCTTTCTCTAGCAAGTTCAAATAGCGGATTATACGCATCCCATTCTGCCTGAACACCAAGTAAACCAGCAGCTGCTTTTGAAGCTTCCGATGCAATACTTTGCTTCTCCACAATCGCTACTTTATGTCCTCTTTCTGCTAGAAAATGTGCAACTGAACTACCAATTACACCACCACCAATAATCGCTACATCATACTTCTCACACATGTTTTTCCGCCCACTTTCTTATTGATTCCTTATAAGATTTCGCTTTGCTATACGGGTTACTACTACTTACAATTCCAGACATAACTGCTATACCGCTTACACCGTTAGTAAGAACATCCACTGTGTTTTCTGGGGTAATTCCTCCAATTGCTGTAATCGGTATAGATAAACACCTTGCAATGTCTGAAATTTCTTCAAGCCCTCTCGCTGGCACACCTTTTTTACAATCTGTCGGAAATACATGGCCATAAACGAGTGAATCCGCTCCATTTTTAAAAGCTACTATTGCTTCATCTAGCGAATGCACAGAATAACCGACATGCAAATACGAAAACTTTTCTTTCACTGACTTTACATCTGTACTTCGATATCCTAGTTGAACACGAGGAATATTTAATAAAATTGCAATATCAATTCGATCGTTTATGACAATTTTAGAAGCTGGAAAGCCCTCCATTAATAGACTTTCCACACCTTCATATAATTCCTTCGTACTCTTCTCACGCTCACGAATATGCAAATAATCAATCTCACTCTCAATTTGCATCGCTACATTCACTAACTCTTCGAATGGCATATGGCCATTTGAGATTACGTGGAGCTCATTTTTCATATTCATTCGCCTACTTTAAAATATTTTCGAATAATTCATCGGCTGGGACGGTTTCTTTCGTCATTCCTTTGTCCTTCAGCCACTTATTTTGTTTCTCCCAAGATTCTTTTGAATCTGATAAGAATGGCTCATCTTTCGTTTCCATCTTCTCTAATAAAATTTTCATACTTTCCTTTTCAACTTCTGGCACAAGTGGGAAGTTTTCTTTTTCTTGATGATTTAATAAAATATTCAATGCTTCATCTGGGTTTTTCTTCATGAAATCATAGCCTTTTTTCGTACCACGTAAGAAAGCTTGCAACGCCTCTTTATCTTTTTTCAACGTTTTATCACCTGTTACAAACACAAGCTCATGATAGTTTGGTACTCCGTAATCAGCTGGATTAAAGTACGCTGGTTCATGGCCTTCATGACGCATAACAGGTACTTCATGGTTAATGTATGCCCCTGTTACCGCATCTACTTTCTTCGTAATTAATGCTGGTACTAAATCAAAGCCAACATCTACTACTTTCACTGTATCAGGATTACCACCAGCTTCTTTTACCATCGTTTTTAAATACATCTCACTTAATGGTGTTCCAGAGTATCCTACTGTTTTTCCTTCTAAATCTTTCGGTGATTGAATGCCCGCTGATTTCAGTGATACAACATGATTTAATGGTGAACGTACGACAGCCCCAATTGATTTCACTGGAATTTGCTCATTCGCTCTCGCCATAACAACATCTGGCTGATAATACAAGCCAACTGTCACCTTCCCTGCTGCTGCTAGCGTTAATGGATCAGTCGGATTAGAAGGGAATTTAATATTTACCTTTACACCTTCTTCTTTAAAGTATCCTTTTTCAATTGCTGCATAGATAAAGCTATGTACCGCATTTGGATACCAATCTAACATGACTGTTATTTCTTTCTCTTTTTTACTTTTATCTGATGCTGAATTACTCGAACATCCTGCAATTATTGCAATTAATAATGTAAACACAAAGATGCGCTTTAAAAATTTCATGAATGCTTCCTCCAACTAATGAATTTCTTTTCTAATATGGAAATAATTACGACGAAGAAAATAGCTAATAATGATAACAATACAATAGGTGCAAATACGCCAGCTCCATCTAACTGCGTCATCATTCTCTTACTGAAATATCCAAGCCCAGCTTGTGCACCGAGCCATTCTCCAATTGCTGCTCCGATAACACTAAGCGGAACTGCAATTTTTAAAGCTGAGAAAAAATAAGGAAGAGCAGACGGCAACTTTAATTTAAGAAAAATATCTCTTTTTGTTGCTCCATATGTAACTAAGAGCTCCTCCCATTCTTTTTTCGTACTACGCAGTCCATCATACGTATTGACCGCAATTGGGAAAAACGTAATTAAAACTGTGACAACAACCTTACTCCAAATTGTATATCCAAACCATAAAACAAATAGCGGAGCAAGCGCAGTAATTGGAATCGTTTGTGAAGCAACTAATAATGGATAAAATGCTCTTTCCATCCATGTACTCGCATTCATTAACATCGCTAGCCCTACACCTAATACGATAGAGATAACAACACCTATTAAAACGACGTATAACGTTGCAGGTAAATGAACTGTAAATAATATGTCTTTTAGTTTCCATATCTTCATTACAATCGCAGACGGTGACGGTAAAATGTACATCTCATCTACAATTCTTGCTCCTATTTCCCACACAGCTAGTAAAATACTAGAAAGTGTAATAGCAGGAACTAATTCTTTCAATCGGTTCATCACACAAGTACCTGCCTTTGTAACATACTAAGAAGCTCATCTTTCAGCGCTAATACTTCCGGTTTATATAAATCTTTTCGTGTTCTGTTATGATCAAGCGGTACAGTCCGCTCAGTCAAAGTCGTTATCGGCTGCTGTTCCACTACTAAAACTCTGTTTGAAAGAAATAACGCTTCTTCAACATCATGAGTAATGAATAAAATTGTTTTTTCCCACTCTTGCCATTGTTCAAACAACCATTCTTGCAAAGAGGTCTTCGTTAAAGCATCCAACGCACTAAATGGTTCATCTAACAGCAATATCTCCCCGCCTGTTAATAAAGTTCGAATAAAAGATACACGTTGTCTCATCCCACCAGATAAATCTTTCGGATATTTTTGCTCATACCCTTGCAAACCAAATTTATGTAACAGTTCCTTTGCCTTTACTTCTGCTTCTTTCTTCTGTACACCTTGGCACTCTAGCGGCAGGGCAGCATTCTCAATAATTGTTCTCCACGGCAAAAGCATATCTTTTTGCGGCATATATCCTACAGGATGGTTCTTTGTTTCTGTCAGTTCTATCTGTCCAGTACTTACCTTTTCTAGACCTGTAATAAGGCGAAATAAAGTACTTTTTCCACATCCACTCGGTCCGATAATACTGACAAACTCTTTCTCATATATAGAAGCATTTAATTCATGGATGATTGGTTTCTCATCGTAATGAAAAGAAACATTATGAAACTGTAGTATGTTCTTGCTCCTCAAATCCCCACATCTCCTTACGATAGGACATATCCCAGAATAAATATTCAAATCGACTGGAATATAAGAAGATCTCCTCTAATCTTTCTAGTTCTTTCTCAGACTTTCCAACTGCCATTTCATTTAATAAATCTATTAACCAAATACAAAGATTACCGTATTCTTCCGAACTATATCCTTGAATCCACTCACCAAAAAACTCATGATCTCTTGCTCCAGGAATATCATTTAAACGCTTTCCAATTTCCCAATAGCTCCACATACATGGAAGAAGCGCTGCTATTAATTCCGCAAGTGTGCCATTTTGAGATACAGACATCATGTAATTTGTATAAGCTAAATTTTTAGCAGATGGTTTCGCAGACTCTATCTCCTCTATAGAAATTCCAAGTCTTTTTGCATATTGTTTATGGATTGTCATTTCGCCATTTAATATTCCATCAATTTGTTCAGCGAACTTTCCCATCACTTGTGGATTCGTTGCTTTTACAACACCAATCGCATATAACTTTGCATAATCTAGCAGATATAAATAATCTTGAATAATATAATACTGGAATTTATCTTTTTCTAACGTGCCATCTCCCATACCCACTACAAACGGATGATTATGACTCATCTCCCAAACCGGTTGCACAGTTTCTAATAATCTATCGCAAAATTTCATTTCTCTATCCCCTTTCAATATATGTATCTAAATAAAAAACCACTTCTATATATAAGAAGTGGTTACAGCAAATAAAGTTATACATTTATTCGATGTTCCACTTCCCTTCGCTAGTATTACCTAGATCAGGTGTTGTAAGGGTTAAGGATTATTCCTCTCTCAGCAAGTCAAGCACCCCTAGTGGTTTCAATATGAAATTTTCAAATAAAAAAGCCCCGTTTCTATACGCAAAGAAACGGGGACTCATTGTTAGTGTCCGAATTGCTTCCCTACGCTAGCATAATCTAGATCAGGTAATAAAAAGGATCAAAGGCTTACGGCCTACTCTCAGCTGGCAACACCAGCTCTCCTAGCAAACTATAAAATTATCACTGTCAGTATAACACCCTAATAAGACATCATCAACTTTTTTAATTTTCTTAATTGTCAACATAATATCAAAATTATACAATACATACATTCTATTTTAGAAAATAAAACCCCAATTAATTGTATAAAAAGGAATCATTATCCTCAAAAAATTTATTTTTATATTGATTTCATATTACATTTATGTGAATACCCCCACTATATTATATCTTTATACTATAATAAAATTACAACTATACAACTAGAGGAGGTCTCTATTCCATGAATATGAAAGCTACTGCTTTAACAGCAACTACTGTAGTGATTGCTTCTTTACTTCCTTCTATGGGTGAAACAAATGTACAAAAAGCAAACGCTGAACAATTATCTAATATTAAAACTGGGTATGTCAAAGTCGATCAAGTAGCATTACATACAGAAGATAACGTAAAAAGCACATCAATTGATACAATTCGCTTTAATACAAAAGTGAACATCATTGAAACAACTAATGGTTGGTATAAAGTGTCTGTTCATAATAAAGTAGGTTATGTACAAAAAGATGCTATTTTACTAAAAAACAAACTTCAATCTAATGATCAATACATCGTTAATGCTAATGCATTAAACGTTCGCTCTGAACCTAATTTAGAATCTTCCATTTTAGATGTATTACCAAATGGTAAGTTTATTACCGTTCAAGAAGATCAAGGCGAATGGTATAAAATATCACATAATGGCCAAACAGGTTACGTACAAAAAGCATTCATCTCTAATGGTTCACAACCCTTAGTAAAAGGAATCACCGTTCAAAATAATACAAAATATACTGTTGCAACACCTAATCTAAATGTACGTAGCACAGCTAGTACAAGTAGCGCTCTACTCGGTTCATTACAAAACGGTACTCAAGTACAAGTAGTAGAAACTGTAGGTACTTGGTATAAAATTCGTTTTGGCACAGGATACGGATATGTAGCAAAACACTATGTAGTACAAAATCAACCACAAGCTAAAACAGATCAGCCTTCATCAATTCCAGCTGCTTTCAAATTCCCCGCTCAAGGAAGAATTAGCTCAACCTTTGATATACGCTGGGAACAAATGCATTATGGTATAGATATTGCCGCTCCAGGAAACGTCTCTATCCAAGCTGCTGCTGCAGGTAAAGTTGTGAAATCTTATTATTCAGCTAGCTATGGCAATGTTGTTTTCATTGCGCATCAAATCAATGGGAAATTATATACAACTGTTTATGCTCATATGAAGGATCGCACTGTACAAGCTGGTGATCAAGTACAAACTGGACAATTAATAGGTCATATGGGAAACACAGGTCATTCATACGGGCAACATCTTCATTTTGAATTACATAATGGAGAATGGAATTTTGAAAAAACAAATGCAGTAAATCCACTGCCATATTTAGTTAGGTAAATTGTATGCCACGCAATATACCTCTTATAATTGAATACGTAGCCTTTTTAGGTTTAATCTGTTGTTTAATCATTTACAATACAAACATTGTATTTTTATCTATTATTATTGCTTTTGTTGCATTAGAAATTATGATGGAATCATTTCAAGTGCAACTAAAACAAAAAATTGCCCATATTTATAATGCTATTTTTCTTTTGAGTGCTCTCATAACAAATATAATTAGTAATGGCTTTTATTTATCTACTGTATTTCCAGTATTCTTTATGGCTGTTTTATTATTTGTAGCTAGATATATTAATGTCCCTTATAACCAAAAACGAAAACAAGAAGCTTAGAAAGAGGAGACACTGTGTACCAATCTTTCAAAGATACTCCAATAAAATACATATTGCATTTGTATAAGAAAGCCAATACTTTTTTTGGTATACAAGGAAGTTATACTGCACAACTTCTCCTATATGGAATGTTGTTTCTTGTCTTAATCACTTTCTCCTTGTTTTACTAACAAAAAAGGATCTCACATAAACTGGAGATCCTTTTTAATTTATATTAATTTTTCATATCGAAAATATTGTTTATCCACAAGCATATTTTTCATAAATAAAGCTCAGATTATATTTTTTCTCTAAGCTCATTCGTTGTTCGTCATCGCACCAATAGAAAAGAATATCATGAATCGTTGCGTAACGCTTATTTTTAAGAAATAGCCTAAAAAATGATGGTAAACAATCATGTAATTGTATAAATATATAATTGCGTAGTGTTTCTTCTTTATATTCAATGCCCTTACAAATATACAGTAATTCTTCACAATAATATGCATGCTGTGGAACTTGTATCATTTCGAAAAATGGCACATAAGATAGTAGCTTTCCAATAAAATGACCATATCGATCCATTACTCCTATCGTCATATGCTCCATCATTTCTTTCATCACATATAAATAATCATCTACATGCGTTGTCTTTAATGGGTCTAAGCGATCGGAAATTTGAGATAATACAGCTCTTTGACATGCTAAAACTGCCTGACTAGGTCCATAATATGATAGGAAATCTGTACACTTACGATATTTCCGTAATAAATCATGTGTATACAAATCATATACAAAAGTATTACAATACATTGCTAAACTCATCATATCACTATTTAATTGCTCTTTTGATAATGATTTCGCTCTCTTGCACATATAAAAGAATGTAAATTCCAATACTTCTTTATGAGATAATAAATGTTTACAATCGGTTATACACTTCTCATTAAATTTAACTCTATCCCAAATTTCAATATCCCTATCTGTCAATTCACCTATACGATATTTAATAATTAAATAATTTAAAGCAACTGATTGCGTCAAAAGATCCCATGTTTCATATTCCAATGAAGTATGAACAAACTCAGCTAATCCTTGCGCTATCATAAAATCATTTGCCTCTTCATACCAACCAATCTCTTGGCATAAGCGAAGAATACGCACTAAAGTTGGAATTTCATCTTTATGAAACTGCGGTAATTTCTTTGCTTTATTCATGCCATATACGATAAATGCCGCTAAATTTTCTTCTTTATAAAATTCTTTCTCTTTCCATACTAATATAGTTCGTTCTTTCCCCTCACCTTTTGGGTGACAAGGTACAAGCAAAGAAAATAATTCAGCGAAATTATTTGGTTCTATATATGTATCTGTAACCAAATTCCAATTTGGATCGCCCTGTACAGCCTTCATATAATTCCCCTTCCCTTTTCATCTATGTAGGAAATATTAATTTATTATCGCACCACTAAAAATTAATATTGTTATATTCAAAATCTCTCATAATACTTATATCTATCAGTATATCATCTTTTCTCTTATTAAAAATTAAGAATAACAAATTTTAAAAAAATGTCGAAATTATTAACCACATACTTATTATATAATGTCTCAGATACATCACGCTAACATATTAGTTTAATCCATATATACTAGAATAATGTATCTGAAATTTATATATAATTTAGCTCTTTATGAGTGACCATTAAACTCTCGGTTAATGAAAGTTTCAATTTACTCTGTACGCTCTGAGATTTCGCTCAAGGCAAATCCAGCTTGATCATCTGCTGATTCCCTTATAGCTAAATCTCCTAGTGCTAACATGCCAATAAGTTGACCACTATCAACTACTGGTAATCGTCTAATTTGATGCTGTGCCATTAGCTCTGTAGCTTTTTCAATAGAATCATTTGGAGAAACTGAGATAATATTTGTTGTCATTACATTTGTAATCTTATTAGATCCAGGATGTTTTTCAGCAATCCCTCGAACGACTAAATCACGATCAGTAACAAGCCCAACAACTTGCTCATTTTCAACAACAGGAATTAATCCAATCGATTCTTCCTTCATTTTTACAGCTGCCTCATATACATTGTCTAGCGGTGTACAATGTACAATATGGGTACTCATTAAGTCTCTCACTCGTGTCATTATGATTTCCTCCTTTTTATACATACCATAGCTTTTCCAAAATTCCTTTATTTATTTCTGGAAAGTAACGTAATAAAAAGGATTAACAAAATAAAAAAGAGCCAGCATAATGCTGACTCTTTTTGGTATGACCCGTACGGGATTCGAACCCGTGTTACCGCCGTGAAAGGGCGGTGTCTTAACCACTTGACCAACGGGCCATGGCTCCGCAGGTAGGACTCGAACCTACGACCGATCGGTTAACAGCCGATAGCTCTACCACTGAGCTACTGCGGAATAATATATGGTGGGCCTAAATGGACTCGAACCATCGACCTCACGCTTATCAGGCGTGCGCTCTAACCAGCTGAGCTATAGGCCCATATACTTTACAGGGGCAGTAGGAATCGAACCCACACTGGAGGTTTTGGAGACCTCAGTTCTACCTTTAAACTATGCCCCTAAATGATGCCGGCTAGAGGACTTGAACCCCCAACCTACTGATTACAAGTCAGTTGCTCTACCAATTGAGCTAAGCCGGCATAAAAAAATGGTGGCTCGGGACGGAATCGAACCGCCGACACGAGGATTTTCAGTCCTCTGCTCTACCGACTGAGCTACCGAGCCAACATAAATGGCGGTCCCGACCGGGGTCGAACCGGCGATCTCCTGCGTGACAGGCAGGCATGTTAACCACTACACCACGGGACCATTTGGTTGCGGGGACAGGATTTGAACCTGCGACCTTCGGGTTATGAGCCCGACGAGCTACCGTGCTGCTCCACCCCGCGACAATATAAAGTTTTAAAAATGGAGGAGGTAGAGGGATTCGAACCCCCGCGCGACTCTCGCCGCCTGTCGGTTTTCAAGACCGATCCCTTCAGCCGAACTTGGGTATACCTCCATGAAGGAAAAAATAAATATTTTATTATTATATGTCTAAGCCATTAAAGAAAAAATGGAGGAGGTAGAGGGATTCGAACCCCCGCGCGATTCTCACCGCCTGTCGGTTTTCAAGACCGATCCCTTCAGCCGAACTTGGGTATACCTCCGAGACATATATTAAATAAAGTGGAGCCTAGCGGGATCGAACCGCTGACCTCCTGCGTGCAAGGCAGGCGCTCTCCCAGCTGAGCTAAGGCCCCATGTTTTTTGGGAATATCGGGAAGACAGGATTTGAACCTGCGACCCCCTGGTCCCAAACCAGGTGCTCTACCAAGCTGAGCCACTTCCCGTTAATAAAAGCGCGCCCGAGAGGAGTCGAACCCCTAACCTCTTGATCCGTAGTCAAACGCTCTATCCAATTGAGCTACGGGCGCATATGGTGCCGAGGGCGGGGGTCGAACCCGCACGGTGGTCACCCACCGCAGGATTTTAAGTCCTGTGCGTCTGCCTGTTCCGCCACCCCGGCATGTCATATTGAAAATTGGAGCGGAAGACGGGATTCGAACCCGCGACCCCAACCTTGGCAAGGTTGTATTCTACCACTGAACTACTTCCGCAAGACATGTATGAGTTATTTTATTAAAAGTGCGGGTGAAGGGAGTCGAACCCCCACGCCAAAGGCGCTAGATCCTAAGTCTAGTGCGTCTGCCAATTCCGCCACACCCGCATATTTCATTAAAATGGTGAGCCATGAAGGACTCGAACCTTCGACCCTCTGATTAAAAGTCAGATGCTCTACCAACTGAGCTAATGGCTCTTAATGGCTGGGCTAGCTGGATTCGAACCAGCGCATGACGGAGTCAAAGTCCGTTGCCTTACCGCTTGGCTATAGCCCATTAATTAAGAATGGTGGAGGGGGGCAGATTCGAACTGCCGAACCCGAAGGAGCGGATTTACAGTCCGCCGCGTTTAGCCACTTCGCTACCCCTCCGACATATATGGTGGAGGATGACGGGATCGAACCGCCGACCCCCTGCTTGTAAGGCAGGTGCTCTCCCAGCTGAGCTAATCCTCCATTTTGCCTGGCAACGTCCTACTCTCACAGGGACAAGGTCCCAACTACCATCGGCGCTAGAGAGCTTAACTTCCGTGTTCGGTATGGGAACGGGTGTGACCTCTCTGCCATCATTACCAGACTGTATTCATTTAAGACAAGAATCATTGTAACTCATTTGACCTCGAAAGTCAACAAGTTTTTTATATTCTTTCAAAACTAGATAACATTTGCTACATATTATATGGTTAAGTCCTCGATCTATTAGTATTCGTCAGCTCCACATGTCACCATGCTTCCACCTCGAACCTATCAACCTGATCATCTTTCAGGGATCTTACTAGCTTACGCTATGGGAAATCTCATCTTGAGGGGGGCTTCATGCTTAGATGCTTTCAGCACTTATCCCTTCCGCACATAGCTACCCAGCTATGCCCTTGGCAGAACAACTGGTACACCAGCGGTGCGTCCATCCCGGTCCTCTCGTACTAAGGACAGCTCCTCTCAAATTTCCTACGCCCACGACGGATAGGGACCGAACTGTCTCACGACGTTCTGAACCCAGCTCGCGTACCGCTTTAATGGGCGAACAGCCCAACCCTTGGGACCGACTACAGCCCCAGGATGCGATGAGCCGACATCGAGGTGCCAAACCTCCCCGTCGATGTGGACTCTTGGGGGAGATAAGCCTGTTATCCCCGGGGTAGCTTTTATCCGTTGAGCGATGGCCCTTCCATGCGGAACCACCGGATCACTAAGCCCGACTTTCGTCCCTGCTCGACTTGTAGGTCTCGCAGTCAAGCTCCCTTATGCCTTTGCACTCTACGAATGATTTCCAACCATTCTGAGGGAACCTTTGGGCGCCTCCGTTACACTTTAGGAGGCGACCGCCCCAGTCAAACTGCCCACCTGACACTGTCTCCCGGGTCGATAAGACCCGTAGGTTAGAATTTCAATACAGTCAGGGCGGTATCCCACCAGCGCCTCCACCGAAGCTAGCGCTCCGGTTTCAATGGCTCCCGCCTATCCTGTACAAACTGTACCAAAATTCAATATCAGGCTACAGTAAAGCTCCACGGGGTCTTTCCGTCCTGTCGCGGGTAACCTGCATCTTCACAGGTACTATAATTTCACCGAGTCTCTGGTTGAGACAGTGCCCAAATCGTTACACCTTTCGTGCGGGTCGGAACTTACCCGACAAGGAATTTCGCTACCTTAGGACCGTTATAGTTACGGCCGCCGTTTACTGGGGCTTCAGTTCAGAGCTTCGCTTACGCTAACCCCTCTCCTTAACCTTCCAGCACCGGGCAGGTGTCACCCCCTATACTTCGCCTTACGGCTTCGCAGAGAGCTGTGTTTTTGCTAAACAGTCGCTTGGGCCTATTCACTGCGGCTTTCCGTTAAGAAAGCACCCCTTCTCCCGAAGTTACGGGGTCATTTTGCCGAGTTCCTTAACCAGAGTTCTCTCGCACACCTTAGGATTCTCTCCTCGCCTACCTGTGTCGGTTTGCGGTACAGGCACCTTTTATCTCGCTAGAAGCTTTTCTTGGCAGCGGGGAATCAAAGACTTCGCTCCATAAGGAGCTTCCCCATCACAGCTCAGCCTTTACGATAAGCGGATTTGCCTACTTATCAGCCTAACTGCTTGGACGTGCACAACCAATCGCACGCTTCTTCTATCCTTCTGCGTCCCTCCATTGCTCAAACGATAAAGAGGTGGTACAGGAATATCAACCTGTTGTCCATCGCCTACGCCTGTCGGCCTCGGCTTAGGTCCTGACTAACCCTGAGCGGACGAGCCTTCCTCAGGAAACCTTAGGCATTCGGTGGACGGGATTCTCACCCGTCTTTCGCTACTCATACCGGCATTCTCACTTCTAAGCACTCCACCAGTCCTTCCGGTCTGACTTCACTGTCCTTAGAACGCTCCCCTACCACTGATACCATTGGTATCAATCCGCAGCTTCGGTGGTGTATTTAGCCCCGGTACATTTTCGGCGCAGAGTCACTCGACTAGTGAGCTATTACGCACTCTTTAAATGGTGGCTGCTTCTAAGCCAACATCCTAGTTGTCTAAGCAACTCCACATCCTTTTCCACTTAATACACACTTTGGGACCTTAGCTGGCGGTCTGGGCTGTTTCCCTTTTGACTACGGATCTTATCACTCGCAGTCTGACTCCTAAGGATAAGTCATTGGCATTCGGAGTTTGACTGAATTCGGTAATCCGATGAGGACCCCTAGTCCAATCAGTGCTCTACCTCCAAGACTCTTACACTTAAGGCTAGCCCTAAAGCTATTTCGGGGAGAACCAGCTATCTCCAGGTTCGATTGGAATTTCTCCGCTACCCACACCTCATCCCCGCACTTTTCAACGTGCGTGGGTTCGGGCCTCCATTCAGTGTTACCTGAACTTCACCCTGGACATGGGTAGATCACCTGGTTTCGGGTCTACGACCACGTACTAAACGCCCTATTCAGACTCGCTTTCGCTGCGGCTCCGCCTCTTCAGCTTAACCTCGCACGGGATCGTAACTCGCCGGTTCATTCTACAAAAGGCACGCCATCACCCATTAACGGGCTCTGACTATTTGTAGGCACACGGTTTCAGGATCTCTTTCACTCCCCTTCCGGGGT
>NZ_JBQXYO010000001.1:4392500-4597500 GCF_052656585.1 Bacillus sp. KNSH39 | reverse complement strand
AACTATTATCCTTACTACTGAAAATAGTTATTCTAATTGTATGCTAATACACTCCGTTCAACCAAATTGTATTTCACAATACCTTCCCAAATTTTCATTCTCTTCTATATTAAAGCTTATAATCATTATCCTTCTATAAAATAACTATACAAATTAGCCTTAAGAAAAAATCCCGTCTACATTAAACAGCCACTCGCGCGCATTATCCCCTCCCTTCTCATTCAAAAATTTCCCCCCTACAAATTAACAACATTCCAATCCTAATACAAACTTAAGGATATTGTTAGAATTTTTTTACATTTAATTAATGAAAAATATCCATTTTTTGTTATATAGTAAGAAAGGACGCACTCAACTATAAATAAACCAATGGAGGAATTATTTTATGGATAGGTTAACAAAGTTTTCATTAAAAAACCGAGCTGCCATTATCATCATGATTTTTCTCATTTCCATACTCGGTGTTTATTCCGGCTCTAAATTACCTATGGAATTTTTACCGAGTATCGACAATCCAGCAATTACCGTCACAACCTTATCTCAAGGACTCGACGCTGAAACGATGACAAAGGATGTAACTAATCCTCTCGAAAAACAATTTCGCAATTTAGAACACGTCGACACCATTACTTCTTCTACATACGAGGGATTATCACGTATCGACATTGCGTATACATCAAAAGCAAACATGAAAGATGCAGCACGCGAAGTCGAAAAAGCCGTCAATACAATTAAATTACCTAAAGATGTAACCAAGCCCGTAGTTAGTCAATTAAACACTTCTATGATTCCACTCGCTCAAATTACTATCCAGAAACAAAACGGTTTTTCAAAAGCAGATGAAAAACAAATTGAAAAAGAAATCGTACCACAACTCGAAAACATTGATGGTGTTGCCAACGTTATGTTTTTCGGAAAATCCACCTCTGAATTATCTATCGTACTTGATCCGAACCAATTAAAAAACAAAAACGTAACATCACAGCAGGTACTAACTGTTTTACAAGGAAAAGAAACTTCTACTCCAGCTGGGGCAATTACTGTTAATCAGGAAGAATACAACCTCCGCGTCATTGGGGACATAAAAAATGTAAATGACATTAAAAACATCACTGTGGCACCCCAAGTGAAATTGCAAGACATTGCTCAAATTGAAATCAAACAACACTACGATACAATCTCACATATAAACGGAGAAGAAGGCACAGGATTAATCATCATGAAAGAACCGAGTAAAAATGCAGTTGCCATTGGAAAAGAGATTGATAAAAAAGTTAAAGAGATAGATAAGGAATATAAAGATCAATTTTCCATTAAACTTTTGGCTTCAACCCATGAACAAGTTGAAAATGCTGTTACTAGCATGGGAAAAGAAGTAATACTTGGAGCAATCGCTGCAACTCTAATTATCTTAATCTTTTTACGTAACTTCCGAACAACACTCATCGCTGTTGTCAGTATTCCATTATCCATTTTATTAACACTCTTTTTACTACATCAATCTAACATTACGCTTAACATTTTAACCCTCGGTGGTTTAGCTGTTGCGGTTGGACGTCTCGTCGATGATAGTATCGTTGTCATCGAGAATATTTTCCGCCGTTTACAAAAAGATTCTTTCTCTAAAGATATCATTCTCGATGCAACGAAAGAAGTCGCAGTCGCAATTACTTCTTCTACTTTAACAACGGTCGCTGTTTTTTTACCTATCGGCCTCGTATCAGGAGCAATCGGAAAATTAATGTTACCTATGGTATTAGCAGTTGTATATTCTATATTATCATCCTTAATCGTTGCACTAACAGTTGTTCCACTTATGGCTTTTTTACTACTCAAAAAAACAAAGCATCGAAAGCCAAGTTCTTCATCACGATATGTCGCTACATTAAAGTGGGCTCTTTCTCATAAATTCATTATTCTACTTACTGCATTTTTATTATTTGTAGGATCAATTGCAGCTTATATATTACTACCGAAAGCAAACATAAAATCTGAAGACGACACAATGTTATCTATTAACATGACATTTCCAGCCCATTATAATGCTGAATCTCAAAAACAAAAAGCATTTGATTTTGAAAAGAAATTACTTTCTAATTCAGATATAACAGACGTTATTTTACGAATGGGATCTAGCGCAGAAGATGCACAATGGGGGCAAACAACTAAAAATAACCTCGCTAGTATATTCGTAGTCTTTAAAAAAGGTTCTGATATTGATCAATATATTAAAGAGTTAAAAAAGGAACATAAAACTTTTGAGCCTGCTGAACTTGATTATATAAAAACAAGTTATTCAAGCTCTGGCGGCGGCAATAACTTACAATTTAACGTAACAGCTACTAACGAAGCGGATTTAAAAGAAGCGGCTACTATCGTTGAAACAAAACTAAAAAGCATGGATGATCTTTCTAAAGTAAAAACAAATTTAGAAGACTCTAAGAAAGAATGGCAAATTCATATTGATCAAACAAAGGCTGAACAACTAGGTTTAACACCAGAAATAGCTGCGCAACAAGTAGCATTCCTTATGAAGAAATCACCTATTGGCGAAATTACAATTAATAATGAAAAAGCTACTATTATGATAGAACACAAAAAAGAAAACATTAATAAACAAGAAGATATTTTAAATACAAACATACTATCACCTATTAATGGACCAATACCTTTAAAAGACATTGCAACTATTTCAGAAAAACAAACACAAACAGAAATTTTCCATAAAGACGGAAAAGAAACAATCCAAATTACAGCCGAAGCTTCAAATGAAGATTTGAGTAAAGTAAACACAGCAGTAAATAAAGCGATGACTGACTTAGATTTACCTGGTGGTGCAAAAGTAAATATCGCAGGAGCTACTGAATCTATGCAAGAGAATTTTACAGATTTATTCAAAATTATGGGGATTGCAATCGGGATTGTATATTTAATTATGGTTATCACCTTCGGGCAAGCACGTGCTCCTTTTGCAATCCTATTCTCCTTACCATTAGCTGCTGTCGGTGGTATTTTAGGATTAATCATTTCACGAACACCTGTTGATGTAAATTCCTTGATCGGCGCATTAATGTTAATCGGGATTGTTGTTACAAACGCTATTGTATTAATAGAAAGAGTCCAACAAAATCGGGAACATGGAATGGAAACTAGAGAAGCCTTACTTGAAGCAGGTTCTACTAGACTACGCCCAATTATTATGACAGCTATTACAACAATCGTTGCTATGCTCCCACTCCTATTTGGCCAATCCCAAGCAGGAAGTATGGTATCAAAAAGTTTAGCCGTCGTTGTCATCGGCGGTTTGGCAGTCTCAACTGCTCTTACATTAGTAGTCGTTCCAGTTATGTATGAACTACTAGATAAAATCGGGAGAAAAAGACGCTCCCGTAGGAAAATAAGCACTTCTACAGAAACACCTGATATTTAAAAACAAAAGGCGTTATCTTCACAAATGAAGATAACGCCTTTTCTCTATTTAGTCATATAATCCATCATTTTTTCCACATATTGCTCTATAGGTTTACTAGAATCCACAATAAGGTATTCATTATTTGAAGGTCTTTTACTACCATTTAACCACTTTTTAAAACCTACTTCCGATTCCACCTTTTCAATTTGACTGATCATACGCTTACGTGTTTGCAGTCTCCTATTAATCTCTTCCATATCATTAAGATAACACTCAATATATTTATATTTCACACCATGTTTATTTGATAGTTCAATCCCTTTTTCAACCATTCCCTCATATAAACACGGACTATCCAATATAACACTATGCCCTTGTTCTAAATAAGAATCAATCAATACCCATTCGGCATCATACGCAAGCCCACCAACAATCGTTGATTCAATTCCTTTTACTTTTAATGATTTTAACAACGCGGATTTCAAAACATCATGATCTATAATTACAGCACCTGTTAATTTCGCTATATACTTAGAAACTGTCGATTTTCCTGACCCAGGAAAACCTGACATTTGCAGAAAAAACAAATTAAAGCTCCTCTCTAAATTACATCTGTTCTTCTTTATAATTAATCACAAATTCAACAATCATTACATCCATTCCTTCTATATTAAAATACAAAAGAACCCCCTACCTATAAATAGAGAGTTCTTCTTTATAATTTATGCCGCTTTTACCTTTTTCGTTGTTTTACTTTTTCTTTTCGTTCCTGTAAAGCGCTTGTGTAATATAGATGCTATCAAGCGTGAAATAACATTGAATAGTAATACCATAATAATTAATACAGCTGCAGATTTTGTCGCAATCAACTTCGCATCTGGAATAACTCCTTCAGAATTTAATTTCCAAATGTGAACCGCTAATGTTTCAGCTGGTCTAAACGGATTTAAAGGATGCGCAGGACTTGAGAAATCCGCTGCTGAATTTAAAATCGGGGATGTTAAACCCGCTGTGTAAATTAATGCTGCCGCTTCCCCAAATATACGACCCGCCGCTAAAATAATCCCTGTAATAATTTGTGGTAATGACGATGGGATAATAATACGAGCGATTGTTTGCCACTTCGTTGCACCTAATCCAAGACTTGCCTCTTTTACATTCTGAGGAACTTCTGAAATCGCATTTTCACAAACACGCGTTAAACCTGGTAAATTTAAAATAGTTAAAGCAAGAGCACCACCCATTACTGTGTATCCCCAACCTGTCATTGTAACGAACACTAACAAACCAAATAAACCAACAACAATAGAAGGTAAAGACGCCATCGTCTCTATACATAGACGAACAAAATTTAAAAAACGTCCTTGTTTTGCGTACTCCGCTAAATATATTCCAGCACCTAATCCAAGAGGAATAGATATAATAAGCGTTATAACAAGCATGTAGAAGGAATTGAATAACTGCGGACCAATCCCACCACCAGCTCTTGTATTGCTTGGTTCTCCAAACAAGAAATTAGGATCCCAAAATCCCCATCCCTTTTGTAAAATCTCAAATACTAAGAACACTAGCAAAGCTACAACTAAAGCCGCAACCGCATAAAAGATACCCGTCCAAACTTTATTTACCGTTCTTGCATTCATTATTATCGCTCACCTCTTTGCCCAATCGCTCGAATTACTAAAATAAACAGGAATGAAATAACAAGTAAAATCATCGCTAAAGTCCATAGCGCATTGTTCCAAGCAGTTCCGTTCAATGTATTCGTCATGTCCATTGTTAAAATACCAGTTAACGTCGCTGTCGGACTATATATTCCTTCTGGTAATTTAATCGTATTCCCGATTACCATTTGAACCGCTAACGCTTCACCGAAAGCACGCGCTAAGCCTAAAACAACACCTGTTAAAATCCCTTTTTTCGCAGCAGGAACAATCACTCGGCTAATCGCTTGCCATTTCGTTGATCCTAGACCATAAGAAGCTTCTAAATAATCAAATGGAACAGAACGTATTGCATCAGAAGCGATACTAGCAATAGTAGGTAAAATCATAATACTTAATACAACAATACCTGCAATTAAACTAAAGCCTACTCCCCCAAACGAATCACGTAATAGTGGTACTAAAATCGTAACACCTAATAATCCGTATACAACCGAAGGAATACCAACTAACAATTCTAGAACAGGCTTCAATACTTTATTTCCAAACTTTGGCGAAATTAAATTCATGAATATAGCAAGAGCTATAGCAATTGGTGCACTAATAATAACCGCACCTAACGAAACCACCGTTGAACCTACAATGAAAATTAAAGCCCCGAAGGATCCTTGATCAGCATTTGGATTCCATTTTGTCGATGTTAACATCTCAGTAAATGAGATACCACTTTGTGTAAAAGATTGAATACCTTTACCACAAATAAACGCAATAATAGCTAATGTAATTAAAACAATAAAAATACCACAAAACGTAACAAGTGATCTTCCTATATATTCACTTTTCACGTAATTAATTTGCTTTTTCCCCTTCATCACAGGACAGACCCCACTTCACAGATTGAAATGAACAGGACTGGCCTTGCAGCCAGCCCCATAAAATTTTATTACTTATTTAATTTAGACATTGGAATGTAGCCCATATCTTCTACTTGCTTTTCAAAATCTTTACCTTTTACATAATCGATATAAGCTTTCGTCGCTTCCTTCGCTTCACCTTTTGTTACCATATATTCGTAAGACCAGAATGGATATTTACCAGACGCGATGTTTTCAACTTTCGGTTCAGCACCATCAATTTTCACTGTTTGTAGTGCGCCTTTTTTCTCGCCCACCATGTAAGACATTGCTAAATAACTCACCGAACCAGGAGTAGAGTTAATCGCTTGCTCTACTGCACCGTTAGAATCTTGTGTTGTACCAGTTCCATCATTAATTTTCGCGTCTTTCATAATCGTTTTTTCAAATGTAGCACGTGTACCAGATGAAGCCGGACGATTAATTACATTGATTTTTTCATCTTTTCCGCCTACTTCTTTCCAGTTTGTTACTTTTCCAGTGAAGATATCTTGTACTTGTTGCATTGTTAAGTTATCAACTTTTACATCTTTATTTACGACAAGAGCGAATGCAATACCCGCTACCTTGTTATCTACTAATTCTTTCGCCTTTTCAGCATCTTTTATTTTATCTCCGGACGGAACATCTGAATTACCAATTTGTACTGCACCAGATGCTACTTGGTTAATCCCAGTTCCACTACCGCCACCTTGAACTTGAATAGAAACTTTTGAATTTTTCTCCATGAATTTCTTTCCAGCTTCCTCCGCAAGAGGTAGAAGAGCTGTAGAACCAGCCGCTGCAATCGTACCTGATAATTCTTGTTTTGTATTATCGCTTCCTTTAGCAGTGTCTTTACTAGTTGTATCTTCTGCTTTCCCACAACCAACTAATGCTCCTGCTACCACTAAAGCTGCTAAAGAAAATTTAATACCTTTTTTCATAACCATGTCTTGTACCCCCATTTGGATTATCACTTTTCGAATTCATTTTCTTTCGAACACAAATTCATTGTAGGACAACAATATTATGTGAGTGTTAAGCAATTTTTAATTTTAAGTAAATGACGATAATAATCCTTAAAAGCTAGAAATCCCAACATTTATAGTTAAATAACCAAACAAAAACCACACTAACTACACTGCAATGTAAATATATTCTTAACAATGTAAATTCAATGTAAATGTTTTTCTCTCTTTTTCCCTTTTCGTTAAAGTTACATTTACAATTCCGCTGTATTTTGTAATTTTCACACACCTAATTTATGCACATTAAAAATAATTTCAGTAATATTTTTTAGTACAACTAAATAAATTGGAACAATTCTAAAAATAAATGAATATTTTTAAAGTACTAATTGACAACATAATCCAATGTAGTCTACTATATTACTAACAAAAAGTTTACCTTAGGAAACTTTTTAAACTCAAACTAAAAATATAGAGATGAGGTAACTTTTATGGTATCGGCTAATATAAAACCACTTTCCGAATTTAAAATAGGAGAGTTTGTACAAATTGAGAAGATACAATTAGAAGGAACTATGAAACGACGCTTATTAGATTTGGGATTTATCCCGGGGGCGACGATTAAAGTATTGCAACGCAGTCCACTTGGAGATCCGGTCGCTTATCAAGTGAGTAACACAACTATTGCACTGCGTAAAGAAGAAAGCTCCCTTATTTTCGGGGTATTAATAGGAGATGATTTCAGATGAGCAAACATCGTATCGCTTTAGCTGGTAACCCGAATACAGGGAAAAGTACATTATTTAATACTTTAACAGGCTTAAAACAACATACTGGAAACTGGACGGGAAAAACTGTTTTAAAAGCTGAAGGAGAATATGAACATAACGGAAGTAATTATACATTAATAGATTTACCTGGAACCTACTCACTATACTCAAATTCCGCAGACGAAGAAGTAGCGAGGGATTATATTATATTTGAAAAACCAGAAGTAACTGTAGTTGTTATAGACGCAACTGCTATGGAAAGAAATTTAAATTTAGCACTTCAAGTGATGGAGATGACAAACAATGTAGTCATTTGCATTAACTTAATTGATGAAGCCGAGAAAAAAGGGATTGTTATCGATGAAAAGAAATTAGCAAAATCACTTGGTGTACCTGTCGTTAAAATTTCAGCACGTAACCGAGTAGGTATTGGTCATTTGCTAAATGTTATTGCAAAAGTAGCAAATAAAAAACTAATTCCAACACCAATTAAAATTACTTACAGCGAAAAAATCGAAAATATGATTCAGGAATTAGAACCACAAATTTATAAAGTGTTCGGTGATACGTATCCAGCACGTTGGATTGCGTTACGTATATTAGATGGAGATAAAAATTTCTTAACTACACTTCAAAAACACCATAATGAACCACTTGTAAGGGAGGTCGTAATTAATGGAATCTCACTCAGCCAGTAAAGCTCTTCCATTAGACTATATTATTCAACATGCACAAACACTTTCAAAAGAAGATATACGAGATGATATAGTCGGAGATATTTACCGAACATCTGCAAGCATATGTAAAGAATCTGTCCAATATACAAATACTGATAAATTATATCGTTCCGAAAAACTAGATAAAATTTTCACATCTCCAATCTGGGGATTCCCAATTATGCTCAGTATTTTATCTATTATTTTTTATCTTACAATTGCAGGCGCTAACGTACCATCTGATATGATTGCCGAATTCTTCGGATGGGCCGAAGGATATTTAACATCTTGGTTCCAAGCAGCGCATGCACCTGAATGGTTACATGGCATTTTAATACTTGGTTTGTTCCGTGGTATCGGTGCTGTTATTAGCGTTATGTTACCACCTATGGCAATCTTTTTCCCTATGTTCGCGCTATTAGAAAATTACGGATACTTACCACGTGTCGCGTTTAATATGGACCGCTTATTCAAACGATCCGGCGCACACGGGAAACAATCTTTAACAATGGCAATGGGATTTGGTTGTAATGCAGCAGCCATTATGTCAACACGTATCATTGAATCACCACGTGAACGTATGCTAGCAATTTTAACGAACAACTTCGTTCCTTGTAACGGTCGCTGGCCTATGTTAATTTTAATGGCTTCACTATTTATGGCTGCTGGTTATACAGGCAGTATGCAAACATTGGTTACTGCTGGCGTTGTAGTTGGAATGGTTGTACTTGGTGTTATTATGACATTAACTGTTTCTTGGGTACTATCAAAAACAGCCTTAAAAGGGGTTCCAACTCACTACACACTTGAGTTACCTCCGTACCGCAAGCCAAAAGTTTGGAATACAATTGTTCGCGCAACACTCGATAAATCAATCTACGTTTTAAAACGAGCTATAGTTGTTGCTGCCCCTGCAGCTGCATTAACTTGGTTACTTGCTAACATTTTTATCGGTGACACAAGCTTACTTATGTATTTTGTAAATTTCCTAGATCCATTTGCTAAAATGTTAGGACTTGACGGGTTTATTCTAGCTGCATTCATTCTTGGACTACCTGCTAATGAAATTGTAATCCCAATTTTATTAATGTCTTACTTATCAACTGGGGCTTTAACTGAAATAGATGATTTTAATCAAATTAAAAATCTATTCCTAGAAAATGGTTGGACTTGGTTAACAGCGTTAAACACAATGTTGTTCTCACTTCTTCATTTCCCGTGCGGAACAACACTGGTTAACATATACAAAGAAACAAAAAGTGCAAAATGGACATTCTTATCGTTTGCAATCCCTACCGTTATCGCCATTGTTGTTACATTCCTCTCTACACAATTGGTACATTGGTTAGGGCTTGTATAAAACAAAGCATACATAGAAGGCATCCCCCTTCACATATGCTTTGTCCGAAAGAAACCTGAAAATCATTCAGGTTTCTTTTTTTGTACATCAGTATTCCACGGCTGCGCTCCATACGTTGTGAGTTTTTTATGAATGAAATATATAGCTCCGGGAAGCACCGCCATTAATATTGTGCAACTAATTCCCAATTCAGTAAACAATTTATATCACCTTACTTCACTTTCTTCGGTAAAGCTGAACCTGAATGTTCAATCGTCGGATGAACGTAAACAGTAATTTCAGCATTACTAAAATAATTCTGGCCTTGATCCCAATTCTTACTGATTTTTCTCCACTCTTTATAATTATGCCTCTTATATACCTCTCCTAGTTCTAATACGTCTACCTTATATTTTTTTTGAACAAGCTGTATGGACTTTTCAATACGCTTCTTCATTTCCTTTGAAAGCTCTTTCTTTAAAACCTTTTCATTCATCACTTGTTTTGGTTCATTAAAATGCAGCTCAGCTAATGTCCCTTCTGTAAACACGTGAATATCAAACTTCGGTTTTGTAGCATGTTCCGTAGACACCTTAATCTTCCGACGCAATTTATGAACTTCATATGTAATAAGCTGATTTTTTTTACGAACAGTAAAGAAACCTTCAATTTTTTTACCTATTATATAGTTCATTCCTAATGTTTGTTCTCCACTCAAAGTTCCAACGCACTTATTATCCTTTCCACGGATCAATGCCGCTCCTTCCATTTGTACACCTTGTTTAGTTAACCCTAAGAGAGGTAGTGCAAAACTTCGATCTGCAATCATTTTCCCTTGTACTTCACCAATTCTCGCCGCCTCAATCATTTGAGCGTTTTTCGGAGGATGTTCAGCTAACATATCAATGTACTGCGCCGGTAAGTTTTCAGGTTTTGCACTTTGTTTTAAAATAGATTCTGCATTTTTCTTCGAAACGAACAAACGAATATTTCTTCTCATTTCATGATCACGAAAATATACGTCTAACGTATTTTGCAAAACATACGGATTCGCTAGTAATTCATCCGAAAAAATAATAACTTGTATATGCGGAAAAAATAATGTTCGACTAATTTTCTTAGCAATTATTCTTATTTGCTCAAAGACGCTATCTGCTTTCGCACTTACGTTAATATAATTTTCACTATCTCCGCTCCCTTGTCCACCCTGTTGAGACAATTTACTGGGGAGTACCATCTGATAAGTCCCTTTCATAATTGGATTCACTTTCTTTTCCTTCACAATATCGTAGGCTGCACCTACTACAAATCCTCTTTCTTCTATTTCTTGTAACTCAGAACACCCACTAATAGGTCCAACAAAAAACATAACTATTATAATTTTAAGAAGGTGTTTCATTTCTACCATTCCTTCTTTTTATTTTATATACAATAAAAACCAATAAAGGTGCTAACACGACAAACCCCATATCTATCCAAGCTAAATAAGTTCCATAACTTGATAAAGTATTCAAACTACTAGGTATCATATTCACCATAAAAATAATTGGGGCACTTACGAAAATAAAAATATGTTTCTTCACTTTCGGAAACATAGCACAAAATAATAAAGATGCGACGTCATAATACATTGCTGTAGTGTTATAAATTGTAATAATCCAAGTCGTAAAAAAAATCGCATCAAACCTTTCTAAAAACCCTCCACCAATTTCAATTTCTTTCCCTAATTCAATTGTTGGATATGTCAATCCACGTGTTGTCATATACGTAAAAACACTAATACAAGTTACATAAATTAAAATGTATGACAACACGTTTACCATCACCGCCTTCGCAACTGCCATCGGCGCTTTTTTCGCTGTCTTATCATTCAGTAACACCGCATAAAACAGAGCTACTTCAAATCCAATAAACGTAAAAATAGAATTTTTAACTCCAACAGCGTATTGACTTACTTTCGTTTGAAAAGCTGGTAGTAAATTATTGATTTCCACTAAATTTATATTTAATAAAGAAAGAAGCACTATCGCAATTAAAACAATAGGTAAGAATATAACATTTAACCTTAATAAGGCTGCTCTTGATCCTGCTATGCCATAAATAACAACTAATAAGAAGAAGAAAGACAGTAGTTGTATCGGTGTATCACTAAATAAATACGTTTGAGAAATAACTGAAATCATTCGCGATTCATATGCTGTCAAAGCAGCAAACGTTAATACTAAAATGCTACTAATTGTGTATGCAACAGGCTTCGTCAAATGCGCACTCGTATATTGAACAAAATTTTGTTTTGGAAATAAGATAGCCACCCTCGTCACAAACCAACCTAAAACTGCGCAGATCAATCCACCCAAAAGCAAGATAATCCAACCGTCCGAAAATAAAGTTTGGTTAGCGATATCTCTTGGCATAGACAATGCCCCTATACCAATAATGGTCGATGATACCGCAAACCCAATTTCACGAGATCCAATCTCTTCATCGCCATACTCAAATGGTTTCACTTATTTTCGCTCCTTTGGACGTATTGTAGAATCTTTTGTTTGTAAGTACTCTGGTCTATCTTTCAACATCGATTTTGGCATGCGAATAAATTCTTCTTTCCAATCTTTATAAAATGCAGGAGCAATTGGAGTTGTATACGGTATACCAACACTTGTTAAATTTGTAATATGAATAGCAAGTGCGATCAGAGCTAGAATGATTCCATACAGCCCAAAAGCCGTTGCAGCTAATACAAAGACGAAAAGTAAAATTCGGAACGTAATCGTAATACTATATACAGGAAGCGAAAACGTAGCAATCGCAGTAACTGCAATAATAATAACTAAAAACGGATTTACAATCCCTGCATTTACCGCAGCTTCTCCAATTACAAGACCTCCTACAATCCCTATCGTTTGTCCCATCGGTTTCGGCAATCGGATTCCAGCTTCTCGTATTAATTCCATAGTCAAGGCCATCATTAACGTTTCAATATATGCAGGAAACGGAACACCTTCCCTCGCACCTGCAATTGAATAAGCCAGTTTAGAAGGAATAAGTCCTTGATGATAAGATACAAGTGCTACATACATAGCTGGTAACAAAACCGCAATTATGCCTGAACCCATACGTAAAAATCTTAATAACGTTCCAATCACCCAGCGCTCGTAATGATCTTCTACAGATTGAAAAATATCAACAAACACAAGTGGTGCAATAAGAGCAAACGGGGATCCGTCTACTAAAATTGCCGCCTTCCCTTTCGCTAATGAGGCTATAATATTATCAGGCCTCTCTGTATTCAAAAACTGTGGAAATGGGGATAAATTATTATCCTGAATTAATTGTTCAATCGTACCTGTTTCCAAAACGACATCTGTCACTATTGATTGAAGACGGCGATCTAGCTCTTTTACAATGTGAGGATTAATAATATCTTCTATATATACCAGGGTTACTTCTTTCTGCGATCGCTTCCCCATAATATAAGATTGGAACCTCAACTTTGGATCGCGTAAACTGCGTCGGATTAACATTTTATTCACATTAATATCTTCATTTAATCCAACTCTCGGTCCGCGTATTAAATCTTCTGTCACTGGTGGTTCTAAACTTCGCTTCTCCCAGGCCCTACTATTAATAACGATAGCGGTTTGAATATTATCAATTAATATAACTGTATCTCCCGCTAATATCGCATTCATAATATCTGGAAACTTCGTCTTTACGCCCACTTCTGCGATAGAAATAAAACGATCCAATAACGTTTGAACAACAGCTTCCTCATTTATAATTTCTTCGTATTGCAGTGTGCGAATGACATATTTATAAACATTATCCTTATCTGTCAATCCACATAAAAACACAACCGCACAACGTGTAAAACTCCCAGCAAGAGCAACTTCTCTAATTGTTAAATCATTAGGTGAACCTAACTCATCCCTAATTTCTTTCATAACTTCAAATAAGTTACCTTCAAGCTCTAACAATTTCCCCACCTAGCTTCCTTTTCAACAAGTTTTTAGTTAGATTCCGCTAATAGAAGGAAATATATACAAAAAAAGAGCTATCTCTTTTCAAAGATAGCTCTAATAAAGTAAAACTTTAATCAACCCTCACCAATCGGGCTTTTACGGACAGTTTAATCCCCACCTAACTTCTTTGCTTCCGCTGAATTTTGAGGTGGGGGTCTTACTGCCCGTTAATGCAGGATAAACGAATTACTTTTCTACTATTATAGTGTTTTTCTTTATAAATACACCTTTTGTAAATCCACTAACTACAAACATCACAATTATATTAATTAACAATGCGACTATACCTACATTCAAATCTTTTATATACTGCGGGAAACTCGGAAACATCGTGGCTATAGTTGAACCAGATAAGGTAATATATGCGACCACTAATAGCCCAACTCCCATTCCTGCAATCGCCCCTTGCTTCGTAATAATTTGACGTGGAAACAAGCTACATACAAGTGCAGGGAAAAGTTGTGTAACGATACTGTATCCCATTAATAGAAGTGCTCCTATTGTTTCTCCTCCTTTAAATGTAAATAAAACTGCCACGAGCGTTACTACAGGCACAAATAATTTTGCCACCTTAGCAACTTGTCTATCTGAAGCAGACGGGACTATCGTTCGGTAAATATTTTTTGCTAACAGTGTAGAAGCCGCCATAACAAGCATAGACCCTGGAACCAATGCCGTTAATACTCCCGCACTACCAATAATTCCAATAAACCAAGGATCAAAAGTTTGTAAAGCAAGACGGAATAACGAAAGATCTACATCCGCTCCCTTTAACCCAGGAACTTGCAATATAGCAGCAAATCCTGCAAAAAATACGAAAAGTAAAACTAAAGAATACAATGGCATAATTGCTGCATTTTTACGAAATACTTTTTCATTTTTTGCTGAAAAAGCAGAAGCAAATGTATGAGGCCACATATAAAAACCGAGGGCCGTTAATATAATAGTAGAAACAAACCAAGAAATACTCATTCCTTCTTCAGGTAAAGATAAAAATCCCGGTTTCGCTGCCTCTACAGCCTCAAACATCGGCTGAAATCCTCCATAATAATGATACGGCAAATATATACCTAAAAACATAACGATAAACAGTATCATAATATCCTTCAAAGCAGCCGTCCAAGCCGAACCATGTATACCTGAAACCATTACATATATAGTTATAACAATAGCACCGATCCATACTGCAACAACAGGTGACACCCTTCCGTAAGAAGCTTCTGAAACGATAATTCCCAGTCCTTTTAACTGTAAAACAAGATATGGGATGATGGAAACAACACCAACAATCGAAACAATAAGTCCAAGCGCTTTACTTCTATATTTCTTCGCAAAAAAATCTGACTGTGAAACAAGGTTATGCTCTTTCGCATACTTCCAAATGGGTGGCAATAAAAAATACGATAAAAGATAAGCTAAAGCACCATATCCCAAAATATAAAAGGTAGGTGCTCCTTTACTATACGCCCAGCCGCTTCCCCCTAAAAATGTAAACGTCGTATAAATTTCACCTGCCATAAGGAGAAAAACAAAAATAGTGCCAAATCCTCTTCCTCCAACTGACCATTGTTCTAAATTCATATCTTTTCCATGTTGTGCCCGAATCCCTAAAAATAGTGCGAGAAACAAAAATAAAATAATGATAAGTAATGCAGTCATTTTACATCCTCCTTATTAGCAGGATCAAACACGTACACAAGCCCCATACAAAAAGATGTAATAAACACTGATAATAATACCCAAAATAATAAAAATGGCATCCCTAATACGTAAGGAGTAACTGAATTCGCAAATATTGGCCCAACTACTAAACAAAGAACTGGGATAAGCGCTAGAATGTGTATTTTCTTCATCTCATTCTCCTTTACTTATAAAGTTCATAATGGCTGATACAAAGACTTCCACTCCAATCGGTAATGCATCTTCGTCAATCGTAAAACGAGGGTGATGGTGAGGATATATAATACCTTTCTCTTTATTTCCCGCTCCGATAAAAAAGAATGTCCCCGGTGCCTTTTGTAAAAACGCCGAAAAATCTTCTCCAGCCATCGTCGGCTGTAAACGAACAACTCTATCCCTTCCATAAAGTTGTAATGCCGTTTGTTCAATAAGCTCTGTAGCTTCATAATCATTTACAACTGGTCGATATCCATATTCATATGAAAATGTATATTTCGCTCCGTAAGATTCCGTAATATGCTTCACAATCCGCTCAATCTTCTTCTCTGTTTCACCTCGTAATTCATGTCTTAAACTTCTTACTGTCCCTTCAATCTCAGCTTGCTCTGGTATTACATTATGAGTTGTCCCAGCATGAAATTGCGTAACAGATATTACGAGAGAATCTAATGGATTCGTGAGGCGAGATACAATTTGCTGAAGTTGCGAAACGACTTGTGTTCCGATTGCAATACTATCCACCGTTTCATGAGGGATTCCAGCATGTCCACCTTTTCCCTCTATCTTAATTTTAAAAACATCCGGTGCAGCCATTGCAGGACCATAAATAACACCTATTTTCCCAACCTCTAACGACGCCCAAAGGTGAGCACCAATAATATAATCCACACCTTCCATTACACCTGCAGCAACCATCTCCTCTGCACCACCAGGAAAATTCTCTTCAGCATGTTGGAATAGAAAACGAATCTCCCCTTTAATCTTCTCTCTTTCTTCTACCAACTTATGTACAACCCCAAGTAATATCGCTATATGTCCATCATGACCACATGCATGCATTACACCTTTATATGTAGAAATAAAATCAAACTCATTTTCTTCATGAATAGGAAGAGCATCCATATCGGCTCGAATCGCAACTGTTTTGCCCGGATGTTTACCTACTAACTTTGCCATCACACTATATTTAGTCGGCCGTGACACTTCTAAATATGGGAATTTCCGAAGTATATCGTACACAAACTGCGATGTTTTCTCTTCTTGAAAAGATAACTCTGGATACTTATGAAAATGCCTTCTCCACTCAACTAACTGATTTTTTGACAAAACAAGTTCCTTTGCAACATCCATTTCTCTTCTCCCCTTCTTCACCAAGTTAAATGTTATTATAACGTGAATCGTTAACTTTTAAAAGAATCTTCTGAATTTTCAGTGTTAACAAACCAAAAAGAAAAAGCCATCCCAAAGATGACTTTTTCATTATTATAAAATAGTAATTGCTTGTTTCCCCATTTGCTCCCAAGCTTTCTCAAATTCTGTTCGCGGAACAGCCAAACGTGGATTATTTTTAAGAGGATCATTTACATATACAAAGTTTTGATCATATCCAATTACTACTGCACTATGCTCATAATATGTAATTTTCACTTCGCCTGAACTCGTATTCCATGTTTCAAAACTACTTTCAGCTAGCGGCTTAAACGTCGTATTAATAATGACCCATACCGGAGAGCCAGAACTAATTACTTTATATATATCTTGCATGTCTCTACCTGTTAAATTAATTACTTTTTCAGGAACATATTTTTCTGCTAAATCAAAGATTGGTTTATTGTATACACCATATCCAGGCTCTGCCTTTGTATAAATATTTCCCACAAATCCCTCGTAAGGATTTCCACGCAAACCATTTTGTTCAAATGGAACACGATGAATTTCGCTAGCAAGTTGCATCTTATCTACTTGTACACCTTTATATTGCAGCAACATAGCTAAACTTGTCACTTCACACCCTCTGGGCAATTCTGGTAATTGTTTAATAAACGGAACATCTTCAATCATAGCTGCTTCTTTCATTTCAGATAGAAACTCTAAGCGTAGAACTTGCGCCTTTTGCATGATTTTATCTTTTCCTATAAAAAATGCAGCAGCAAGTATAATCCCAAAAACAAAAAGATATTTTAACTTTTTCATTATAAACAAAACTCCATTAATTATTATTTTACAGATACACCTCTTATCATTGTACCCTTCTTCTTACTAGTTTGCTAGAAAGATCATGTGAATTATCGCTCATAGAATTAATTATAAAAATTCTAATTATTTTTAATAAAAAGAAAAATAAATATACATTTACAGAATATTTTGCTAAAATCAAAATTGTTAACATAGTGAAGATATCACCATGTTAACAAACATTCTTAGAGTATTTAGTCATAGTTCGTTTTTTTACATACTCCATTCATTTCATAGCAAATAAACCGAGTGTGTGTTGCATCCCCCACTAATGATTAAAAACTCAGAATAAAACGAAGTTCACACATTCAAGAAAATACGGGGTGAGGGGCATATGAATCAACAAATTGAACAAACAGATTTAAAACGAACAATGAAAAGTAGACACCTATTTATGATTGCACTCGGCGGTGTTATCGGAACCGGGTTATTTATGGGATCTGGTCAAATTGTCCATAATGCCGGACCTGGTGGTGCTATTCTCGCATTTTTAGTCGGTGGATTTGTTATGTATTTAACGATGTTATGTCTTGGTGAATTATCCGTCGCTATGCCAGAAGCAGGTTCATTCCAAAGTTATGCAAGCAAATTCATTTCACCTGGTTTTGGATTTGTTGTCGGTTGGATGTATTGGTTAAATTGGGCTGTTACAGTTGGCGTAGAGTTAACAACTGTAAGTATTTTAATGAAACGCTGGTTTCCAGACGTTTCTTCCTGGATTTGGTGCGTTACATTTGCAGCAGCACTCTTCCTCGTAAACGCTTTATCAGCAAAAGCATATGCAGAAGCAGAGTTTTGGTTCGCAAGTGTAAAAGTCGCAACAATTGTTATTTTCATCTTACTTGGCGGCGCTGTTATGTTCGGTCTACTAGACTTTAATGGAAAGCCAGCTCCAATGCTTCATAATTTCACTGAAAATGGCGGGCTATTTCCAAATGGTGCATTAGCTGTTCTTCTTACGATGATTACAGTAAATTACTCCTTCCAAGGAACAGAATTAATCGGAATCGCTTCAGGCGAAAGTGAAAATCCTGAAAAAACAATTCCAAAAGCAATTAAAAACACAATTTGGCGAACTCTCTTCTTCTTCGTCTTAGCGATATCAGTTGTTGTAGGTTTACTCCCATGGCAAGAGGCTAATCTAGTCGAAAGTCCCTTTGTACTTGTATTTGATGTAGCCGGTGTCCCATATGCAGCAGACATTATGAACTTTGTTATTATTACAGCTGTATTATCCGTTGCTAACTCTGGTCTCTACGCAAATTCTCGTATGCTGTGGGCGATGGCAAAACAAGGAATGGCAAGTCCAGCATTTACGAAATTAACTAAAAAAGGTGTACCGCTAAATGCATTAATTTTCAGCCTAATTTTCGCTAGCCTGTCCTTACTAACAAGTGTATTTGCGGCAGATACTGTCTTTCTAGTTTTAACATCTATTGCAGCAATGGCTGCCGTTGTCGTTTGGATGTCAATCGCCGCTTCACAGTTTTTCTTCCGTAGAAATTTCGTGAAAAACGGTGGCAACATAAATGATTTAAAATATCGTACACCGCTCTATCCACTAGTTCCAATCGTAGCGTTTTCGCTGAATTTCATTACATTTGTTAGTTTGGCTTTCATTCCAGATCAAAGAATTGCTCTTTATTGTGGCATTCCATTTATGATTATTTGTTACATTTTATATCAAGTTAAATATAAAAAAATTGTCACACTTGAACAGCCACGAACTGTCATACAAGAAATAAACTAAATATACAAAATATTCAGCTATCTTCCTTATGATAAGATAGCTTTTTTCTATTTCTTGGATATCCTGGTATAACTTTATTTATCTTAAAATTTTCACAATCACGTTTTTCTCTGGAAAATAGTTTACAATGTAATCAAGTTACAAATGATATTCACCTTAAAAAGTGTGCATTTGTGTCTATTTTTTAACAATATATCAAAAACTATTGCCTTCTATAAATTAATAGGTTTATATTGTTTTATTGGCATAGTTTCAATCCAAGGAGAAAGGAGATTTTCAATCGTGCAACTAAAGAAAGCGTTTTGGAAGTTGGCTTCGCTTCTTCCGTTATCATTACTTCTGTTCCTCGGTGGCTGTGATAAAAAACTCGCAGTATTAAATCCGCAAGGACCTGTTGCAAAAGCACAGTATGATTTAATTGTTTGGTCATTCTTGCTTATGTCATTAATTATCGCAATTGTATTCATTCTGTTTACAGTCATCTTGATTCGTTATCGTGAAAAACCAGAGAATATGGACTATGAGCCACCTGAACAACACGGTAACACATTACTAGAAATTATTTGGACGCTTGTTCCTGTTATTATCGTTATCGCATTATCGATTCCAACAGTAAAAGCAACTTATGCTTCGGAAGAGGTTCCGAAAGAGTCCAAACATATTAAACCAGTTGAAATTTATGTTACATCTGCAAACTGGAAATGGTTATTCAGTTACCCAGAGGAAAAAATTGAAACCGTTAACTATTTAAACATCCCAGCTGGTGTACCAATTCAATTCAAACTGACTTCTGTCGGCCCAATGAATGCTTTCTGGGTACCAGAACTTGGTGGTATGAAGTACACAATGGATGGCATGATTATGGATCTTTATTTACAAGCTGATAAGCCAGGTTCTTACCTAGGCCGTAGTGCGAACTTCTCTGGTGAAGGATTCACACACATGGAGTTCGAAGTTGAAGCAAAAACTAAAGAGAAATATGACAAGTGGGTTAAAGAAGTACAAGAAACTGCTCCTAAACTAACAGAAGCTAAGTACAACGAAATTGTTAAACCTGGTGTAGTTGGTCGTATGACATTCTCTAGTCACCACTTAAGTTATGTAGATCCAAAATCACTTGAATATTGTGATTACAACTACTACAAAAACAAAAAATAATAGCTATTATTCCAACAGATTGGAGTGAACACAGTGAAGCTTGATGAATTCTTTGTCACAGGTGACCCGATTATTTACGGTGCAGACGCTTCTATCGTTCTTGTGACATTAGCAATCATTTTCGTACTAACAAAGTATAAAAAATGGAAATGGCTTTGGGACGAATGGTTAACAACTGTTGACCATAAAAAAATCGGAGCTATGTATATTATTTCTGCGGTTATCATGTTATTCCGTGGTGGTATGGATGGTTTAATGATCCGTGCACAGTTAACATTCCCAGAAACAACTTATTTAAACGCTGAACACTATAACGGGATCTTTACAACACATGGTACAGTAATGATTCTTTTCATGGCAATGCCATTCGTTATGGGATTAATGAACCTTGTAGTACCATTACAAATTGGTGCTCGTGACGTTGCATATCCGTTCTTAAATGCTTTAAGTTTCTGGTTATTCTTTGTCGGAGCAATGTTATTCAACATCGCTTTCGTAATCGGTGGTTCTCCAGACGCCGGGTGGACTTCTTACTTCCCAATGGCAGGTACAGAGTTTACTTCGGGCGTAGGAAATAACTACTACGCAATTGCATTACAGATTTCAGGTCTCGGTACGCTAATGACCGGTATTAACTTCCTTGTTACTATCTTAAAAATGCGTACACCTGGTATGACTTTAATGAGAATGCCAATGTTTACTTGGTCAATCTTAATTACAACAATTATCATTATTTTCGCTTTCCCAGTATTAACAGTTGCTCTTGCATTAATGACATTTGACCGTCTATTCGATGCTCACTTCTTTACGATGGCGAGCGGCGGTATGCCAATGTTATGGGCCAACCTGTTCTGGGTATGGGGTCACCCTGAAGTATATATCGTTATTTTACCGGCATTCGGTATTTTCTCTGAAATCATTAGTACATTCTCACGTAAACGTCTATTCGGTTACAGTGCAATGGTATACTCAATGGTTGCAATTTCTTTACTAAGTTTCGTCGTATGGCTTCACCACTTCTTCACGATGGGTGCAGGTCCAGCGGTTAACTCATTCTTCTCGATTTCGACAATGGCGATTTCGATTCCAACCGGGGTTAAGATCTTTAACTGGTTGTTTACACTGTATAAAGGACGTATTCGTTTTACAGTTCCAATGCTTTGGTCATTGGCATTTATTCCAAACTTCGTAGTCGGTGGGGTTACAGGGGTTATGCTTGGAATGGCAGCAGCTGATTATCAATACCATAACAGCTACTTCCTAATCGCTCACTTCCACTACGTATTAATCGCAGGTACAGTATTCGCTATGCTTGCTGGATTCACATTCTGGTATCCAAAAATGACTGGTCATATGTTAAATGAACGCCTAGGTAAATGGACATTCTGGATCTTTATGAGCGGATTCAACATCTGTTTCTTCCCAATGTACTTCTTAGGTTTAGACGGTATGACTCGTCGTATGTACACTTACTCTGAAAGTCTTGGATGGGGATGGCTAAACCAAATCGCATCTGTTGGTGCGGTAATGATGGGTATCGGCTTCCTACTTCTTTGCTACAACGTAATTTGGAGTGCACGTCACGGTGAACGTGACACAACTGGAGATCCATGGGATGGTCGTACACTTGAATGGGCAACTCACTCTCCTGTACAACATTACAACTTCGCGAAGCTTCCTGAAATTAAAGAAGCTGATGCTTTCTGGTACATGAAAAAACGCGGAGAAACAGTTACACCAGCAGCAGAAGATATCAAACCAATTCACATGCCAAGTAACTCTGGTGTGCCTATTATTGCGTCTGGATTCTTCGGTCTTGCAGGTTTCGCATTAGTATTTAGCTGGTTCTGGCTTGCAGCAATCGGTGGTATTGGTATTTTAGCTTGCTTAATCTATCGTTCATTCGATTATGATGAAGGCTACTATATCAGTGTTGATGAAATTAAAAAAACAGAACATATAGCATGAGAGGTGAAATGACATGGCGGCTTTAGATAAAAGCTTACCTTTGGAATATCAATCCGAACAAAGCAGATTGAATATCCTAGGATTCTGGATTTTTCTTGGGGCTGAAATTATGCTGTTCGCAACACTTTTCGCCTCTTATCTAGTCCTTGCTGGTCGTACGGCAGATGGCCCAACACCAGCGCAATTGTTTGAACTTAAAACGCTTTTAATTCAAACATTACTACTTTTAACAAGTAGTTTTACATGCGGTATCGTAATTCATGAAATGCGTAAGCATAACCAAAAAGCGATGCTTGGATGGTTCGTCCTTACATTACTTTTAGGTGCAGGTTTCCTATTCTTCGAGATCGAAGAGTTCATTATGTACATTGGTGAAGGCGCAACAATTCAAACAAGTGCTTTCTTATCTGGATTCTTCGTTCTTCTTGGAACGCATGGAGCCCACGTAACAGGCGGTATCATTTGGGCAATTTGTGTTATTATCCAAATTTTAAAACGAGGTTTAACACCAGTTACAGCTCGTAAAGTATTCATTATCAGCTTATACTGGCATTTCCTTGATCTTGTTTGGGTCTTTATTTACACACTAGTTTACTTGAACGGGATGGTGGCGTAAATGGCTCAAAACAACAATCAAGCAAACGGACATGCGCATAGCGGATTCCCTTGGTCACACGTTTTCGGATTTATTTTATCGCTTGCATTAACGTTTCTAGCGTTATACGTGGCACTTTACACAACATTGCCACTTTCAACAGTCTTAACAACTATTATCATAATGGCTGTTGCGCAAGCATTGTTACAATTAATTATGTTCATGCATTTAAAAGAAGGAGAAGGAAGAGTTCAAATTCTTACAATGATATACAGTTTCTTCGTTGCAACTGCAACAGTTGGTTTAACTGTATGGATCTTCTTCTCAATGTAATGTACATGAAAAAGACTGCTGAGATTCCTCAGCAGTCTTTTTTTATCCCCTCTATTACATCCACATTACGGAATTAACAGCATAATCATGAAAAATATACTTATTATGACAAATGTTAAGAAAAGTCTTTCTTTATGAAATCGAATCCATATGCGTTGCTTTTCTACCTATTATATGGCTAAATAGGTACTATATTTATTTGAAGGGAGAGAACGCAATGGAACATCATACTTCTGTTCTATCACTTATGGTTGTCGTTGCAATCGCGTTTTTCGTTCCCCTTTTGTTACAACGCTTTAAATTAAAAGCACTTCCTGTGGTCGTTGCAGAAATTATTGCAGGAATCTTTGTAGGTAAAAGTGGGTTTAATATTATTGAGCCAGATATATGGCTTCAAGTTTTATCAACATTAGGATTTATCTTCCTCATGTTCTTAAGCGGTTTAGAAATTGATTTTTCTATCTTTAAACAAAAAGGGAAAAAAAATACGACAAACGAACCAAATACATTTCAGGCAGCAAGCATTATCTTCTTATTTATTTTCATCTTATCTTATGCCCTATCATTACTATTCGTATGGCTAGGATTCGTAGATAATGCAATGTTCATGACTTTAATTATTTCAACTATTTCTTTAGGTGTTGTTGTACCAACATTAAAAGAGAATAACTTAGGAAAAACAGCAATTGGGCAAATCATTTTATTAGTCGCTGTTATTGCGGATTTAGTTACAATGATTTTACTCGCTGTATTCGTCGGATTAAATTCCGAAAGCGGCCAAAGCATGTGGCTTCTTCTTCTTCTATTCGGCGCTGGTATTGTTATTTACTTCGTTGCAAAACGTTTTAAAAACATTCCATACTTAGATAGTTTAAAAGCTGGTAGTGTACAAATTGATACACGAGCTGTTTTTGCACTCATTTTAATCTTAGTTGGGTTATCGGAATCTGTTGGAGCAGAAAATATTTTAGGCGCCTTCTTAGCAGGTGTACTTGTATCGTTATTATCACCAAATGAAGATATGGTGGAAAAACTTGATTCTATCGGCTATGGTTTCTTCATCCCTATTTTCTTCGTAATGGTTGGTGTAAATCTAGAGGTGTGGTCTATTTTCAAAGAACCTTCTAGCATGCTAATGATTCCAATCTTAATTGTAGGACTCTTTATTTCGAAACTCTTACCATCACTCGTCTTAAGAAAATGGTATCCACGTAATATCGTACTTGGAAGTGCAATCTTATTAACATCGACACTTTCTTTAGTTATTGCGGCTGCACAAATTGGTGAAAAACTGGAGATCATCAGTCCAAGTTTATCTGCCTCTCTTATTTTAAGCGCAGTTATTACTTGTATTTTTGCACCTATATTGTTTAAAAAAATGTTCCCAAAAGTAGAAACACCAAAACCAAAAGTAGCTATTATTGGCGCGAGCAGAATTACCCTTCCGTTATCACTAGATTTAAAACGAGAAGATTATGACGTAACGCTATATATGATGCGTCAAAACAAAATAAATGATGAAGAAGCGACATCACATGACTTCCCTATCGTGAAATTAGATGACATCACAATCGCATCATTAACTGAACAAACAGCATTTGATGCAGATCGCGTCGTTGTTGCAACAAGTGATGATGAACAAAACTTATTATTGGCAGAACATGCAAAAGAGCTAGGTGTTGAACATGTTATTGCAAGTGTAGAAGATCCACTTCTACAAGAAAAAGCAACGCAAGAACATATCGCTGTATTCTCAACAATTAACTCTACACGTATTTTATTACGTGCGCTTATTGATAAACCTAGTCTCGTTCGCTTAATTACAACAGCAAACGAAACAGTCCGTGAAGTTGAACTACGGAGCAATAAATATAACGGCGTTGCACTTCGTCGCCTTCCGTTTTTAGGTGATGTACTAGTCATTCAAATTTATCGTGGAAATAAAGCATTAATCCCACATGGGGATACAAGACTACAACACGGTGATACATTACTTGTAACAGGCTCAAAAGAACATATCGATACACTAAAAAACATATTAGAATAAAAAAATGCCCCTCACATAATTGAGGGGCATTTTTTCCATTTCATATGGTAAAATGTTACTATCACATATTATGGGGATGGATTACATTATGTCTATTATAACTTTAGCTCTCTTATTATTAGCCGAAATACTCGTTGCCATTATTCTCATCGGTGTTAGTATTGAGATTTGTAGTTACGGATGGAAAAAATCGAATGGAATAAAATATTCTTGCCTCCTACTTTCACTCCTTCTCGGAACTGCTAGCATACTCGGACTTCTCGCCGCACCTGCCTATTTCTTTATACAATTAACAGAAAAAGCGTTATAAGAAAGGATGTTAATATGATTACCGTGAAAAATATTGAGGGATCTGAAACTTACGTATTACGTCAAAAAATTTTACGCCCCAATCAAACATTAACAGATTGTAAATACCCTTCCGATTATGAAACAGACACCTTCCACTTAGGCGCATTTATAAACGATCAACTTATTAGTATCGCTTCTTTCTCAAAGGAAATGCATCCCGACTTACAAGCAGGTATGCATTATCGTCTACGAGGAATGGCCACATTGCCTGAGTTTCGAAACAACCACGCTGGAAGCTCCTTAATTCAGAAAGCAGAACAAATCTTACAAGAGCGTCAAGCAAATATGCTATGGTGTAATGGCCGAATTACTGTAGCTGACTATTACAAGCGCTTAGGCTTCCAAGAACATGGTGAAATCTTTGAAATTGAACCAATTGGCCTTCATAAAGTACTGTATAAAAGAATATAAGAAAAGCTTTCCGCAATACGGGAAAGCTTTTCTTATATTTCAATCTTCACTTTTTATCTTTTTCATATATATGTATATAAACAGACTAGGAACTAAAAAACAAGCAAACATAATAAATCCTGTCATACTAATTTCCTTTATCGAAATATCTGGTGTTACAACGATACAAATAGCTAAAATCCCAATAACAATACTTACAGGAATTAATAATAGTTTCATGAAATAGCTACGTGATACTCCCCCTGTATGCTCATACACTTCCACTGAATTTTTCAGATTTAAAAAGTTAATAACTACAATCCCACCCATAAATACCATTAATAAATCCGAAACACTTTCGTATCCTGCATCTTGCAAAACGTAGCGATAAAAAACAATACCTAGTATGAAAATATTTTGTAAGATGAAAACTAATCTAATATGTTTTAACCCCTCAATCATTAAACGTTCATCTTTCACAATTTTCATCGAATCACTCCTTTTCCTCCCAAAACAAATCATTCAAAGTTTTATCTACTGCATAACAAATTTTCAAACATAAATCTAAAGACGGATTGTATTTGCCCTTCTCAATTAAACTAATCGTTTGCCTTGTAACGCCTACTTTTTCTGCTAATTGTTGCTGTGTTAAATCTAACTGAACACGCGCGACTTTTATTTTACTTACAGCCATTCATGTTCCCCCTCCATCCATATTGTAACATATATATTCCATTAAGTAATTTATATTTTGCGTGACTGATTATAGTTTCACTTTATTATACACAAAAAAGGAGCCCCTCATAAGAAGCCCCCTCTCCTATATTATAAGAATAAATGACATCCAAATAAAATTGTAAATAAGTAGAGTAACGGATGCACTTCCATCCCTTTCCCTTTCACAATTTTCAAGACTGGATACACTAAAAATCCAATTGCAATTCCATTCGCAATACTAGATGTTAACGGAATACCTATAAAAATTAAAAATGCTGGTAACGCATCTTCAAATTCATTCCAATTAATATCTCGAATGCTTTGTGCCATTAAACTACCTACTATAATTAATGAAGGAGCTGTAATAGCGGCTACACTTGATAAAGAAGCAATAACAGGACTAAAAAATGCCGTTATAATTGTTAGACCAACAACTACAATCCCTGTTAACCCAGTTTTACCACCTGCAGCAATACCTGCTGACGATTCAATCGTCGCTGCTGTTGGGCTTGTTCCAAAGATAGAACCTGTAGTCCCGCCAATTGCATCTGCAATAAACGCTTTACCAAAACGCTTCTCTGTATTGTCTGTAATTAAACCTGCTTGTTTAATTAAACCAAGTAATGCACCTGTTGTATCGAATAAAAGTACAAGTAAAAATGAAAATACAACGCCGTATAATCCGTATTCAATTACATCTGAAAAGGCATTGATTGGGTTTGAAACGATGATACCCTCTGGTAAATGAGGCATCGCCACAATTTTATCAGCAAACTTCAATTGCCCTGTAAAGAAGGCAATAATTCCTGTCACAATCATACTAATAAATAATGCACCGCTCACACGCAATGTCATTAATACCGCCGCTAATATTAAACCAATTAAAGTTAAAATAACAGCTGGAGAATGAAAATCACCAATCGTAACTAAATTAGACGGATGATCCACGATAATTCCAGAAAGGCGCAATCCAATAAAAGCAATAAATAGTCCAATTCCACCTGCAATTGCATGCTTTAAACTATCAGGAATTGCTAAAATTAACTTTTGCCTAAACGAAGTAAAAGATAATAAAAGAAAAATAATCCCCGTTACAAATACAGCTGAAAAGGCAACTACATATGTAATCCCTTCTGCCTTCTGTACAACAGAATAAGCAAAATATGCATTCATTCCCATAGCTGGAGCAATAACAATCGGGTAATTCGCGAAAATCGCCATACCTACTGTTCCAACAACGGTTGCAATAATTGTTGCTGTAAACGCTTGGTCAAATGGTACACCTGCATCAGATAATATTTTTGGATTGATGACAAGAATATACGCAAATGTAAAAAAAGTTGTGATGCCAGCTAAAAACTCTTGCTTCACAGAAGTGTTATATTTTTGTAATTGAAACATGCTTATGTACCCTTCCTACACCTGAATTATTATCACACATTCTTTTTCTTACTAGTATGTGAGAAAATATAATACTTAATCTTAACAATCAATAAAAAGAAGAGTCAATATATTCCCTAATAGTTAGAATTTTAAGTTTAAGTCTGACAAGTACAGATGTAGTACAGTTCATTATGATTATTTTTGTAGCATAACAGATAGAAATGTTTTATAATTTGAAATAGTTAAATATTTAGTAAACGCATTCAAATATCGTTCACTCTACAAGGGGGATTCTTCTTATGCAGCACACAAACAAATCTGGAACTTTAAATCGTGGTTTAAAAGAACGACATATTACTTTAATGTCACTGGGCTCAGCTATTGGCGTTGGGCTATTTTTAGGATCCGCTTCCGCCATTAAACTAGCAGGTCCTTCTATTTTGCTAGGCTATATGATTGCCGGTCTCGTTATTTTTTTCATTATGCGAGCGCTTGGGGAAATGGCAATTGAACAACCTGTTGCTGGTTCTTTTAGTAAATATGCATATGATTATATTGGACCACTCGCTGGTTATATTACTGGTTGGAATTACTGGTTCTTATGGGTTGTTACTTGTATGGCTGAAATTACAGCAGCTGGTATTTACATGCAGTACTGGTTCCCAGATATCCCGCGCTGGACTTGGGCATTACTTGCTCTATTATTAATGAGCGCTTTTAACTTCTTATCGGTAAAAGTATTTGGAGAACTTGAGTTTTGGTTTGCTCTCATTAAAATTGTCACAATTATCTGTATGATAGTAGTCGGAGCTGGTATTATTTTATTCGGATTCGGAAACGGTGGTATCGCTACTGGTATTTCAAATCTTTGGTCACATGGTGGCTGGTTCCCAAATGGATTTTCTGGGTTACTACTCTCCATGCAGATGGTACTATTCGCTTATTTAGGCGTTGAATTAATCGGTGTTACAGCTGGTGAGGCTCAAAATCCGAAGAAAACACTCGCAAAGGCAATCGATAACGTATTTTGGAGAATTCTACTCTTTTACGTTGGGGCATTATTCGTTATGATGGCAATTTATCCATGGAACGAACTTGGTGAGAAAGGCAGTCCATTCGTATTAACATTCCAACAAATTGGTATCGCAAAAGCAGCAGGTATTATTAACTTTGTCGTATTAACAGCAGCTCTTTCTTCTTGTAACGGTGGTTTATTTAGTACAGGCCGTATGCTATATACATTAGCTCAGCAGAAAAAAGCTCCTGAAAGATTTGGTCGTTTAAATAAAAATGGCATTCCAAGCCAAGGAATTGTAGCAACTGCTATCGTTTTACTAATTGGTGTTATATTAAACTATCTCGTACCTGCAAAGGTATTTACATGGCTTACTAGCATTTCAACTTTCGGTGCAATTTGGACTTGGGGAATTATATTAGTCGCTCAAATTAAATTCCGTAAAAGCTTGCCTACTCAAAATAAACAAAAGTTATCGTATAAAATGCCTTTATACCCATTAAGCTCATATTTCTCACTCGTTTTCCTTGTATTAGTATTAGGTATAATGGCGTATTCAGAAGATACACGAATTGCATTGATTGTCGGCCCAATTTGGCTTATCGGCTTAGCAATCGTATATTACATGAAAGGGTTTCATAAGATTGATGAAACACCTAACTCAAAAATTAGTTAAGCAAAACATCCCTTCCTTATTACTTGGAAGGGATGTTTTTATATCTATATAAATATTTCTCAACAAAATTCACGGTATTTTTACAATTTTTTAATATTTTTTATGTTTTCCGTCTTTATTTTTACAGAAAAATAAATTACATTATTAAAGCACATATATTTATTATTAGGGGGATTCTTCTATGAAGAATAAAAAATGGATTACATTTTCTTTAGCAACAGCAATTACACTAAGTATAGGGACCTCGTTCATATCGTCTACTTATGCCGAAAGCTCTGTAGACCCAGCTCCTGAAATTGCTGCAAAAGTTGTAAATCAAAACAATGGGAAAAAAGTATTATTCGATAATACACACGGTCAAACTGCTGGGACAGCTGACTGGGTTATTGACGGCGGCTTTTCTGACTTCGGAAACGGCATTGCAAAAAACGGATATCACGTAAAGGAACTTCGTAAATCAACACCTATTACGTACGAAGACTTAAAAGATTACAATGTATTTATCGTTCCAGAAGCTAATATTCCTTACAAAAAATCTGAGCAGGACGCTATGTTACAATATGTAAAAAATGGTGGTAGTATCTTCTTTATTGCTGATCATTACAATGCAGATCGTAATAAAAATCGCTGGGACTCTTCTGAAGTATTTAATGGATATAGACGCGGTGCTTGGGATAATCCAGCAAAAGGAATGTCTAATGAAGAAGCTAATTCACAAGCTATGCAAGGAGTAGAAAGCTCTGATTGGCTCTCTGACAACTTCGGTATTCGCTTCCGCTACAATGCACTTGGTGATGTTTCAGCGAAAACAATTGTATCGCCTGAACAATCTTTCGGAATTACAAAAGGTGTTTCGTCTGTAGCAATGCATGCTGGTTCTACTCTAGCAATTACAAACCCAAAACTAGCAAAAGGACTTGTTTACCTTCCAGAAAATCCATCAAAATGGAATAACGCTGTTGATAGTGGCGTTTATAATGGCGGTGGTATTGCAGAAGGCCCATATGCTGCTATCGCAAAAGTAGGACTTGGAAAAGCTGCCTTTATTGGTGACTCTTCTCCTGTTGAAGATGCTACGCCAAAATACGTTCGTGAAGATTCTGGCCAAACAAAGAAAACTTACGATGGTTATAAAGAAGAAAACGATGCGATTTTATTAGAAAACATCGTAAATTGGTTATCAAATAAAGAGACATTTACAAGTTTAGATCAAGTAAATGGTTTACAACTTGATTCACCTACAGCTCTACAAACATTTGAACAGCCAAGCTTATCAACAGAACCACAACCTGAACCTTGGAGTGCACCAAATGCAGGTTATCAATGGTTTAATACAAATACTTTTAAACCAGGTTCATACGGTTATAACGGTGCGGTAACAACAAGCGACTACGTCGTTACACACCCTAGCATTCTACCAAACAATGAAATTTTCCAAATGAAGATTCAAGTAAATAACTTACTACCTAATACAACGTATAACAACTATTCTTTAGGTATCTTCACTACTGGTGGAACACAAGTGGCTAAAGTACAAAATGCAAACGGCACTTGGCCATCTACTTTCGGATATAGTAGTGCATTTTCTTTCACAACAAACAGCTTAGGCTCTGCTGAGAAAGTTGTAAATGTACAGATTGATTCAAATACAACTGGACAAGCAACGCTTCGTCTACGCCAAAATACAACAACGAAATATAATGAAACTGTAACGATTAATAAGAAATAATAAAAAAGGCAATCCATACATGGATTGCCTTCTTCTCACTTCTCTTCCTTCGAGAAAAACATTCTTGAAATAACGATACCTATACTACCGACGATTAGGAATAACACTGCCCTAATCATCATCGATACCTCTGGTAAGTCAAGTAAGAATAACTTCCCTACCGTTACGACTAAAACGACTAAACCAGCATATAATATTTCATCCATATTTCTATTTCTTCCAAACCAAACCGCAAATAATGCATATACCATCCATAATAACGATACTGATACACTAATTACGCTTCCATCTGCAGATAAAACTTCACCGATTCTCGTAATTGTAATAAATACAATTATCATAAACCAATAGAGCACTATAGAATACATATATTTGCCGAAGCTCGCTAATACTTCTTTCGCTTCTCTCATGCAATAATAGAACGTTCCTATTAAAATAAGATGAGCAACAAAGTCTGCCGAAATAAATTGATCAAACGGGCTAAAAATAGTCTGTATCATTCCAATTGCGTAAACCGTCGCACTAACATACAATTTTATCTGTTGTTTTACTTTAATAGAAGTGACCATGCCGAGGAAACCTTGTAACAATAGTACAATCGCTGCATTCACTAAACTATACTCATATAAAATTGCTAAACTAAATGCTCCCATTGCGAAACCAAATAAGAGATTTGTAAATGTAGAATGTCTATTTTTCCTATATTCACATACGAACATAGCGGCATGCACGAGTGCACTAATAATTAATCCCCATGTTGTAAAATCAGGTATTTTTGAAATAGCTAGTATAAAGAACACTGCATTCGCACTAAATATCGCCAAACGTGGTTCTAGTATAAAACTTCTCTCCGTAAACATATGCCAAAATAATAGTAAATGAATCAAACCATATACAATCGTTAACTGTATTTGCAAGTTCTCTACTAACATTGACATAACAGCAAAGAAAACGAAAAGGACAATGGCAGCAACAGCGTAAGAAATCATATATAAGTATTTATAACGATTTTTCAACGCATACCATAATAAACTAAGTGTTAATACTGTCTCATATCCAAAGAAAATATAAGGATTAGGAGTCGTACTATTTAACAAGAATGGTACGAAGAACGCACCGACCGCTACGAAAATAGTGAGATATTCCGATTGATATCTTTTCGCTAAATAAATCCCTAAAATAACCCATGCAATATTACAGAGAAACGCGACACTTGCCGGAATAAATCCATATAAATAATGTGCTGCAAACGTCGTTAGAACAATCCCGGTAATACTTCCTCCAGCTAATACTAATCCTAACGCTTGCCGCTCTCTTTTAATTTGAATATCTCCTATATAATACAACCCGATAGATAATGCGATACCAAACACAATTCGTATCGCTGGTGTTAATAAACCAGCATCTACCCCTGCTTTAAATAACCAGATCACTCCAAGCAACATAATACCGACAAATACACGCGGTAACCACGTCTGACAAAACTTAATAATATTAAATGGCTCTGGTTTAAAAGCCGATATATCTACTTGTTTTAACTCAGGTTCTTGCAAAGGCTCTTTTATCTTAACTATTTCTTCTTTTGGCTTTTCCTCCATTACCGTTTCAATATATTCTTTCTTGTTCTTACTAACATGTTGCTGAGCGTTTTCTACTTCTATTTCCCTCTGCTTTACTTTTAATTCAGCAAGTGCTTCTTGAATTGTTTCAATTGCCGTTTCGAGTGCTTCTATTTTCTTATCCAAATCCTTCTTCATACGCTCCCCCCTTATTCGTAACTCTCATTGAACCTATATATTACCAATTATCTTTATCATACTCTTAGTCTATTCATTTTCAATAGTATTTTTCCAAAAAAAGAAAGGTGTCTTCCCAAAATAGGAAAACACCTTTTTACTCATTTATTCTTATTTAGAAAAATGCTAACGATAAAACCAAGACACATGCCTACAATAGCTGGAACAATCCACCCAACACCTTCTGTATAAAACGGGATGTATTTTAATGCTGACGTCCACTGATTCATCATTACATTTTTATTTAAAATGTCAATTGCACTAAATATCGCTACAACCAAAACAGTTACTGCATATACGTATGCATACTTTCCAATATACTGATGGAATAACCCTAGAATAATAAGCGTTAACGCAATTGGATAAATAAATCCAAGAATTGGTACTGATACTTTTAAAATTTGCGTTAACCCTAAATTAGCTAAAATCATACTAACAACGCTTACTATAAATGCCCACAATTTATAAGATACTTTCGGAAATGCACTCGCAAAAAATTGACTACAAGACGTAACAAGTCCAATTGAAACACATAAACACGCGATAGTAAAAATAAGACCTAATAAAACGACTCCGCCCTGTCCAAATAATGTAATCATAACTTGTGCTAACACTTTCGCACCGTTATCAAATGTTCCTAATGAGCCACTAATTGCCCCCACATATCCAAGGATGACATAAATAATAGATAATAATAGTCCTGCCCCAATTCCAGCAATACTCATATATTTCGCTAAACCTTTATCATCTTCAATACCCTTTGCACGTAATGCATTTGCAATAACAATTCCAAAGATTAAAGCAGCTAACGCATCCATTGTTAAATATCCATCTAAAAACCCTTGAAACATAGGAGCTTGGCCATAGTTCCCTATTGGTTCTTTCATATCTCCTACTGTTGTAAACATACTCTTTATAAAAATGAGTGCAATCATACATAATAATAACGGCGTCAAGACTTTTCCAAACAACCCCATTAATTTAGATGGGGATAAACTTAACCAGTAAACAATACTAAAGAAAATAACTGTGTAAAACAATAATAATCCGTTTCCTGCTTCAGGGAATAACTGACCTGGCCCCATTTCAAAAGCTAAACTTCCCGCACGGGGTATACCAAGCCCAGGTCCAATAAATACATACACGATACATGGAAAAATAATTGCAAATGAAGAATGAACCCTACCCGCTAACGTTTGAAAACTTCCTGCTTTTGCAATAGAGATAACACCTAATATAGGAAGACCTGTTGCTGATATAATAAACCCTACTAATGAAATCCAAACATGTTCTCCTGCTTCATACCCAAGGAAAGGTGGAAATATCAGATTCCCTGCTCCAAAGAACATAGAGAATAACATAAGGCTAATAAGTAAAATTTCTTTTTTCTGTAACAATTTCATTTCTTTCTCCTTCTTTAATTTCATCTTTTATGAAATCAATTTCACATATAAAAAAGTACAATAACCCGCTTCCTTACAAAGAAAACATAGTCCATAGTCTATCACAAAAGAAACACCCATTCTATAGCTATTCCTCTTTTCCAATTTCTTCTGAAAAATCAACCTTTATTGACTTATAATAGTTAATAAAGTAAAATATTAAATGTACAAAATTATTAACTTTGTTTTTGTTTGTGTCAGGAGGAAAATAACATGGAATCAGCGATACAACTAGAAAGAGAACAACAAAGAAAAAAGAAACATCCTCCAGGTTTATACTTACTCTTCTTTACAGAAATGTGGGAAAGATTTAGTTACTATGGATTACGAGGATTATTAACATTATATTTAACGACAGCTTTAGTAAGCGGTGGTCTTGGGTTTAGTCCCGCATGGGCACTCTCTATTTACGGATTTTATACTGGAGCCTGTTATTTCACACCAATGATTGGTGGATACTTAACAGACCGTTTTCTAGGTAGACGAAAAGCAATCACAATTGGTGGTATAACAATGGCAATCGGTAACCTTACACTATTTGCCTTGCAAAACCAATTAGGCCTATACCTCGGATTAGCGCTTATTATTATCGGTAACGGATTCTTCAAACCGAACATCTCTACACTGGTTGGAGAATTATACGAAGAGAACGATCCAAAACGTGATAGTGCATTTACCATTTTCTATATGGGTATTAACGTCGGTTCATTTTTAGCTCCACTCGTTTGCGGATTTTTATCAGAAAATTTATTCAAAACAACAGTTGATGGCGTTGTACATTACGGATTCCGTTACGGTTTCTTAGCCGCTTCAATCGGAATGATCATTGGACAAATTTTATTTACAACACTATCAAATCGCTTCCTTGGTAATATCGGTAAAAAACCAACTCGCGATTTACAAACAGCTGCTGGACAACCATCAGTAGGAGATACACCATTAACAAAAAAAGAAAAACAACGTACCGCAGTTATCGTCATTTTAACATGCTTCGTTGTCTTCTTCTGGGCTGGCTTTGAACAAGCTGGTAGCTCATTAACATTATATACAAACAAATTTGTAGACCGCTCTGTGTTCGGATGGGAAGTTCCAACATCTTGGTTCCAATCGGTCAATCCATTATTTATTATTTTACTTGCTCCAGTCATTTCTGCATTATGGGCAAAACTTGCAACTCGCAAGCAGGGTGATTTAAAAATCCCAACTAAAATGGGACTTGGTATGATTTTGCTCGGTATTGGTTATATCATTCTCGTTATCGCTACATTAAAAACAGGTAGTGATGAACATAACATTACAGAAAAAGCAAACTTACTGTTTATCGTCTTTACGTATCTTTTCCATACGTTAGGTGAGCTATTCTTATCACCTGTCGGACTATCAATGGTTAGTGCGCTTGCTCCGGTAAAATTAGCATCTTTACTAATGGGTGTATGGCTAGCAAGTTCAGGTATCGCCAACATTTTAGGCGGACAACTTGCAAGCTTCACAACTTCACTTGGATACGCTGAAGTATTCACAGTTATTGGCGCTGTGGCAATCGTACTAGGTTGTGTTTTATTATTAATTTCTAAGAAATTAGTGAAATGGATGGATTAAAAAAGATGAGGAATTTCTCCTCATCTTTTTTTATGCTGTTTTACCTTTTTCAATTGCTTGTTCGTACAGCTCTTTATGTTCTTTATATTCACTTGGTACGAAACTCTTATAGAAGAATGAGAACCAGCTGTCTCCCTTTTTATACCCTTCTTCTCGAATTTCCGCTGCTTTTTTATTCGATTTAAATCCTTCAGTAAACCATTTCTTTAACAATTCATTTCTTTCATACTTAGCAGGAACTTTTAAATCATAGTTTTCAAATGCATACTTATAGCCAGCATTTTCTACTACCTTTTTTGTAGACTTATAGCCTTTTTCATACGCTGTTTCATATGCCTTCACGTATACTTCTTTCTCTCTATTTCCAGGATTCTTTTCAGCTAGTTCTTTCCCTGTCTTTTCCCCTAACTCAGCTTGCTCTTTTTCAATTTTTTCTGTTCTTTCTTTATTCCCTACTTTGAATCCGTCTGCAAAGTTTACCTTAAACTCTGGAGCAACTTGACTATCGTCCATCGTCTCTTGTGCTAAACCTTGTTCTTTTCCTTTTTCAAAATGCGTTTTCTTCTGCTCTTCTAAAGACCATACGGCTGCATAAGTCGCTTTAAACGCTTGTTTATATGCATCAGATTTTCCAGCTACATGCACTTCTGCATCATTTTTTCCTGCTTTAAAATCAGTTTCTCCATTCTTTTGACCTTCAAGTTGACCTTTTTCCATATCAGCTTGGCGCTGCGCTTCCTCTTGCTTACGTGCCTCTTCAGCTTTTCTTTGTTCCTCGGCTACACGTTGTCTCTCTTCTTCAGCTTTACGCTGTGCTTCTGCATTACGTTGTTTTTCCGCCTCAGCGTTGCGTTGCACTTCTGCAGCACGTTGTTTTTCCGCCTCGGTATTGCGCTGTGCTTCTGCTTGTCTCTCAGCTTCTACAGCACTATTATTATTCTGGCTAGGAGCTGGGCTCGTTGCGCCACTACTAGAAGCTGGTTTATTGTGATAATGATATTCCCCGTACTGTAATCCCCATTTCTCACAATTTGTACGACACGTATGTCCGCCATTAGCATCTGTACGCCCTGGATGTGCATAAGCTGAAATCGGAGCTACCAATAACGCTATACTCGTTGTTAAAAGAAGTTTCTTCACCTGTTGTCTCACTCTTGTTCCTCCCAAAATATAGAATCCTAATTTTATTATACATAAATAGAATAATATTTAAATACAAAACCAAAATATTCTATTATTTCTCAACATTAGTAAAAAAGAAGGTGAACTCTTTAAAGAGTTCACCTTCTTTTTTACTTCTTCGCCTTCGTTCTTACTAAATCACCAGCAACAACATAACGCTTAGAATTATCCTTTACAGATACACATGTAATAAGCGTTATCTCATCTTTCCCATGATCCTCTACAACTTCCCACTTATCAGGAGTCACTTCAGATACACCAGTAACCGCATACTCATATTCATTTTCATTGTCATACAAATAAATTTTATCGCCTTTTTTCAAAGAAGCTATATCACTAAATAAAACACCTTTTTTAGACATGTTATGTCCTGCTAATGCGTAATTTCCTTTTCCCATAACTTGATTCTCTTTTACTGTCGCTGCACCTGATAATAAGTTTTTTTCAGTAGAAGCTTTTAAAACAGGCAGTTCTACTGAAACACTTGGAATCGAAATACGACCAATTACTTGTTTCTTATCTAATGATGCATTCGCTACTTCCGCCAAGTCTGGTTGATTAATTTTGGAAGCATCTACAAATTCCGTCTCATGCTTTTCATAATCCATCTTTTGAACAGCCTGCACATTTTCAGTCTGTTTCTTTTCAGCCTGATATCCATCATAAAATGGCTTTCCAATTAACACGCCACCTACAACAAATAGCAGAATTGCTACTATACTATAAATTCTTTGCTTATTCATACACAGTTCCTTTCCCTTACAAAATCTTACTCTATATAAAATGATAAAATAATATCGCTATATGTACAAGTATTAGCTTGAAAAGAAACCTTCTTGCCGATGCAAGAAGGTTTCTTTTTAAGCTAATTTATTTCTGTATAGTGATACGTGAAATACTGTCATTTGAATAAAGAAAATCGAAAATAGAATATATAATGGGTATCCAGGAAGATATTCATTAATAATAGGCGAAAAAGTTAAAAATCCAACTGCACAAGGTAACACAAACCATAACGATACAAATGTTGTTCGGCAAGCTTTATCCGTAATCGCTTTTTCACGTTCATCTTCTAGTGGAAATAATAATGGATACATCCAAAAAGATAAATTCTTATATTTTTTCTTTTGAATTCTATAAAAAATTGTAACTATAATTGCTCCAATAAATAATAAAATGAATGGTACTCCATTAACCGCTACTTCAAACGGGAATTTCTCGTTTTTAATTATATCTGCTAACTCTGTAATGACACTATAAAATTCAACAAGTGTCCAGCATGCTAAAGCAGTATAAAGCACGTTTATAATATAAGAAAAAACAATTCTATTCATCCTCTTCCCCCTCCTTATTTAAAACAAACACATCTTCCATCTTTAACTGAAACACATCACAAATCGTAAGTGCTAATAACAACGAAGGAACGTAATCCCCTTTTTCAATTGCTGCAATTGTTTGTCTCGTTACTCCAACCTTTTCTGCTAATACGCTTTGTGTAAAGTTAAAACGAGCTCTTAATTCTTTTACTCTGTTTAAAATGGTCAAATTTACCACCTCTCACCATCATTGTATGCTATCCTTAACAAAATGTAAACTCAACTTAACATTATTCTTACAAAAAAATCCAACTTTACGTATTGTAAAGTTGGATTACGTTTTAGTTTAAAATTGTAAGCTTAACATTTTTTCTGCCCCACTTACTAGACGAAGCTTTATCTGGCATTAAAACATCAATTTTGTGACCTTTAATCGCGCCACCAGTATCTGCTGCAATTGCTTCTCCGTATCCTTCAACATATACACGAGAACCTAATGGGATAACAGATGGGTCCACCGCAATCAACTTCATTCCTGGGTTTGCAGTTAGATTATAGCCTCCCCATGCAGAATATACTTGTTGACCTGGTGCATAGCCATTTTCACCTGGATCTGCTGTATAAGCTGTTGCATGTACATAAAGTTCTTTCCCACCAGCAGTTGGCTTAGAAGATGGTTCAGGTTGTGCAGGTTTTGCAGGTTCTACCTTCGAATTATTATTAGCAACTGGTTCAGCTGGTTTATTAGCTTTTTCTTGCTTTTGCTTTTCAGCAATTTCCGCTTGTGCTTTCGCTAAAGCTTCTTGCTCTGCTTTTGCAGCCGCTTCTGCTTTTGCACGCTCTTCCGCCGCAATTCTTGCTGCTTCTTGTTCACGAGCAATTGTTTCTTGTACTGCCTTCATATTTGATTCAATTTTAGCTTTTTCTTCCGCTGCTAAATTAAGTTGACTTGCAACCTCATTATATTTAGCTTGAACTGTTTGTAAGTTATCTTGACGTTTTTTCAAGTTATCTTGCAGTTCAGCTTGCGCTTTTGCTAATTTTTGTTTGTCTACTACTAAAGATGCTTCTTTTTCGTCAATTGTTTTCTTATCTTCTTCAATTTGACGAAGATCTTGTTCTTGTAGACGTAAAATTTCTTTATCAGCTTCTAGAATAGTAGAAACTGCGTTCATACGTTGTAAGAAGTCTGCAAAGTTTTTTGACTCTACTACAACTTCTACTACTAAACTTGTATTTGAGCTGTTTTGAACAGAAACCATACGTTTTCTCATAATATCTTTACGAGCAAGGACTTTATCCTCTAAAACGACAATTTCTTCCTTTTTTTGTTCAATCTGCTTATGTGTTTCATCGATTTTACGTTGAATAGCAGCTTGATCCTCTTTATTTTTTGCAATTGTATTATTTAAATTATGTAGTTCGTTTTCGATACCTTTAATTTCTTTACTAACAGCTTGCTTTTCTTGCTCTTTCTTTTGCATTTCTGCATCGTTTTGTTGCAATTGCTGTTGCATGTTGTTAAGTTTCTCGTCGTTTGACTCTGCTTTAACAGCGACTGTACTAGAAAGACCGATAATTCCTGCTAATACTAGACAGCTGATTCGCTTAAAATAGTTCATAATCCGACTCCCTTCTTATACAGTTATACATGATTTATTTTACAGTTTGTTTACAAAACGATTAAATACAGTTTATTTTTCGTGACGAAAAAAAGAGAATTATGAATAAAATGTAATAGATTCTTAAATATTTAACAATTCCTATATTTAAAAAATACAAAAGATGCTAAAATCCAAATATAGAGAAAATATAACTTTCGAAGGCGGTTGAAATAAATACATGTTTACTCAAAAAAAATCACTCCAACATACAATTTCTCAATTAGAAGAGCGTATACAAGAATTAGAATTAGAATTAAAACAAAAAGATATTGAAAAACAAGAGACTATTTCTACTATCCACGATCGTGTACAAAGCGTTGTCCAAGAGCATCAACTTGTAAATAACCAACACAATACACTTCAAAGCTTAGTTCAACAATTAAGTTCATGTTTCGAAAATGTTTCAACACGTACGACACATTCCAATGAGTTAAATAATGAAATGTTACAAAAGGAACAAAGCTTAATTCAGTCTATTGCAGAAATTATTGACTGCTCTAATGAAGGAAAAGAATCCGTTCACCGCTTACTTATTGTAATTAATAAATTAGGTGAACAATCTCAACGCACGTCTAATAGTATGAATCATCTAAGCGAACGCTCAAAAGAAATCGAGCAAATTGTAGAAGTCATTCAAAACATTGCAGCACAAACAAATTTACTTGCTTTAAATGCGAGTATTGAAGCCGCGCGTGCTGGAGAGCATGGTAAGGGATTCGCTGTCGTTGCCAATGAAGTAAGAAAACTAGCGGAAAGTACAGCAGAAAGTACAAAAAACATCGGCAACTTAACGAAAAAAATTCAAGAAGAAATTGAAAAAGCATATGATAACACAAAAGATAATTTACATTTAGTTGATGAAGGTGTAGAAATGAGTGCCGATACAAATGCTAGAATTGAAAATATTTTAGTTATGATTCAAACGTTACAAAATGGTGCTACAAATGTTATTAAGGCTATCGAAAACCAAAAGTCTTGTAATGATGACATATTACGAGAATTCGCTAACACACAACAAATGTTCCAAAAATTAAATACTACTATTATGAATCATATTCATGATGCTGAAAAAGTCGATGTTCAATTGTCTAAAAGTCTTCAAGAAACAGTAACTTCTTAATTAAAAATAAAAATCCCTTATACTGCTATAAGGGATTTTTATTTTATTTTGAATATTTATTTCTTTTCAATATTCATCCATATCTTTGTTATAATGGAAAAGTTGTTTCTTTCAACTAATAAACAAGGAGGTTATTATGGAACAATTTTACTACGTTTTAAAATATTTAATTCTCGGTCTGTTCCAAGGACTAACAGAACCAATTCCGATTTCTTCAAGTGGTCATCTCGTTTTAGCACAACATTTGCTAGGACTAAAAATAGAAGGGTTTAGCTTCGAACTACTTGTTAATTCAGCTTCATTATTAGCTGTATTACTTATTTATAGAAATGATTTAATTCGTCTAACGAAGAATGGTCTCTCTTATATATTTACAAGAGCAGAAGACGCAAAATCAGATTTCTTCTTTATTATTTATCTTGTTATTGCAACCATTCCAGCAGGTGTTATTGGTGTTTTATTTAAAGATTACATCGATCAGTACTTAAAAGGTGTGAAGATGGTTGGGATTTCCCTTCTTATTACTGCTGTCGGCCTTTGGATTATTAGAAATTTACGCGGTCGTAAAAATGATGGCGACCTTTCTATGAAAGATGCAATCATCGTCGGATTAGCACAAGCTTGCGCACTGATTCCCGGAATAAGCCGATCTGGTGCCACAATCGTAGCAGCAATGTTACTTGGTATGAAGCAAGAAACAGCACTTCGCTTCTCATTCTTACTATACATTCCTGTTAGCTTAGGTGGCTTATTGTTAAGCATTACAGACATTGCAAATGATCCAAATCTAGACACATTATTCGTACCATATGTCGTTGCATTCATCGCAACATTTATCATGACGTATATTTCACTAAAATGGTTTATGAACATTATGGCAAAAGGAAATTTAAAATATTTCTCTTTCTATTGTATTATCGTAGGTGTACTTACTCTTATTTTCTTATAAAGTAAAACTTACAAATTGAAAGCGAGTCATCTAGTGTAATAGAATGACTCGCTTTTTTATACCTCTATTAAGTTAAAATCTATTATTTACTTAGAATTTTCTGAATAGTATAATATTATTTAAGTTTACTATTACAGTAATTCTATCTTTCCTACTATTATCGTAAAAGAGGTGTTTATATGTTTATAGTTACTAAACTCATTCACATTAAGTACGAATATGAAAATGAGCTACTTTATGGGCTTAAACAATATTATCCTTCCCCTGGAACGAACGGTTGTATTAACATAGAGTTTTCACATGTTCATCTTACAAATGATAAGGCAGAATATATGATTCGTCTGTTATGGAAAACACAACAAGATTACCATACATGGCTTTCTCAAAGAGAAGGCCATGTAACTTTGAAGCACAAAATACAAGGCTATATACTTTCTTCCAAATCAAATGCTACCTATGTGCATTAACCCTTCTCTTTTTATTCCTTACGAGGGGCAAAATGATAAAGTGAAACTTTAATCCTCACCAATTGTGCTTCCCACAAATAGCGGGATAAAGAGCCCTCTTACTTTTCATACTGTAAGAGGGCTTCTCTTATGCATACACTTTCTTCTCTTGACAATACAAACGAATAACATGTTTATTTTGTTGAAATACATCATGCGTCAGACGAATAATAATAAAGTTTCTTTTTGTTTGATCATCATGAACAAAAATCTGTTCTCCCTCCTGAAAACGCCATGCACTTTCAAAAGTCGTAATATGATCCCCACTTACAGAAAAAAGTTCATATCGCATCTCTTGTACCCTCTCTCAACTTACATAATCATAATATCCTCATATTAAATTTATTATAACTTAATTCCTATAAAATTAGTAATTATTTCTATTTCGAAAGATTTTAACTTTGTATTTAAATATTTTTAGCGCTATAATGATAAACGAATTTTCATTGAAAGGAGTTTTACTTTGACTGCATATTTATTTCCAGTAAAAACAGCATTTATTTTATTCCCCTTTTTAGCAATGTTTCTTTTAATCCCTTTTTTAATATTTAATTATCGAAAATACGGTTATTTAAATAAATGGCGCTCATTTATTTTATACTCATTATTACTTTACTTATTAAATGCCTATTTTCTTGTTATTTTGCCGTTACCACAAACGTTTGATACTTGTAGCCTACAACCAGCTAATACACAACACATGCAACTCTCACCATTTTATTTCATACAAGAGATTAGTAGTCATACATCGGCAGTTTTAACGAAACCAGCTACTTATTTCTACTTATTAAAAGAGTCTGCGTTTTTACAAGTTGCATTTAATGTTCTATTAACTGTTCCATTCGGTATTTACTTACGTTATTATTTCCGACGTAGTTTCTTACAAACAATTTGCATTTCCTTTTTCCTTTCACTATTTTTCGAGCTAACACAAGTGACTGGATTATACGGTATATACAATTGTGCATACCGATTATTTGATATCGATGATTTGTTTTTAAATACATTAGGTGGCGTAATTGGTTTTATCATTGCACCAATATTTACGTACTTCCTTCCGAAGACAAACGAGTTAGATAGTCATATTGATTTGGAAACGAAACCAGTCGGATTCATTCGTCGCCTTATCGCGATGCAAATTGATTGGATTTTCTTATCTATCGTCGTACCTGTCGTTAAAAACAAAGGAAATTCTTTCTTCGTTTCTAATATGCAATCTTACACGAATATGTATGAACTCATTTTCATTACGTGTTCAATCCTTATTTATTTTATTCTTATTCCATACTTTACAAATGGAAAAACAATTGGGAAAGCATTGCTTCGCATTCATCTGAAAGGAAAATCAGATCGTATTACATTAAAAGAACTATTTATTCGCTACGGTATATTTTATTTTGCGTTAGGCGGAATCAATTATATTCTTTCTAGTAGCTCTATGTTAAATCATACAGAACCTTTAGTATTACTCGTTACATTGTTATTCCTATTTATCATTAACGGCCTATTCATTATTCATGTTTTACTGCATGTATTTAGCCGTGATAAACTACTATTTTATGAACATATTAGTCATACAAGAAATGCAATTACACTAAAAAAAGCTGACAAATAATTATTTGTCAGCTTTTTTATATACATAATGTGAAACTTTAATCAGTGGGGGTCTTACTGCCCAGCAAATAGCGGGATAAATAACTTTTCTGCATAAGGATTAAAAAACATTCCAAGTTCATCTAGAGACTTCCTCGCCTGTAAAAACGAATGGAACTCTGGATATATATCTTGTAATTGCTCATACGATAATGTATGCATTTTCCCCCAATGCGGACGCCCTTCATACTTCAGAAAAATTTTTTCCACTTCGCCAAAGTAAGCAGCATATTTCATACCTTTATACATATGAACAGCGATATACGCTGAATCTCTTCCATAGGCTGGACTAAGCCATATATCATCACCTTTCACATAGCGGCATTCGATCGGGAAGTGCACCTTATACTTTTTCTTTTCAATAAGATTTGAGATTTCTTCTACAACCGTCCTCATATACTTTGAAGGAATGCTATACTCCATTTCATAAAATGGTACCGTACGTGATGTAGCAAATACTTCATAGCTCGGTCCAATTATTTTTGTGTTTGGTACAGCCTTAGCTGATAATCGACTCACTCCTTTACTTATAGAAGGAAACCATTTACACCCTTTAGATAGCAAAGAGAACATCCTATTTTCAAGTAACTCCACCTTTAGTTTATGCCATTTCAAATCACTGCCTGTATGCGTTGTTTCGTTCGTAAGTTTTACTTGTACTTCATCAGAATAAGGAAAAACAAAAAATTCAAAGTGACGATGCTTCTTATACTCTTCTAGTTTATTCATTACAGTAGATAATGACTGTTTTTCACTTTCATAAACGAGTGAATACGCTGGAATAACCTTCAATTTTATCTTTACAATGATACCTAACATTCCAAGTGACAACTGAAACGCTCTCCAATATTCTACGTTCTCAGCTTCCGAACAAACTATACTCTCACCATTAGATAAAACGGCCGTAATCTCTATAACTTGTGTTGATAAACTCCCAAAGGTAATACCCGTTCCATGAGTCCCCGTACTAATCGCTCCTGCAATAGATTGTGAATCAATATCCCCTAAATTTTCTTGCGCATAACCTTTTTCCTCAAGTAACTTCCCTAAATCATATAACTTTGTTCCTGCCCACACTTCAGCGACCATCTTCTCTTCATCAATATTCACAATGCCCTTCAATTCATCTAAAGAAACTAAAACTTCTTCGGTTTGCACAAGGGGTGTAAACGAGTGTCCTGAACCAACAACACGAATTTTCCGCCCCTTTTTTCGTGCAAGCCCCACTACTTCTACTACATCTTGTATACTTTCTGGATACATCGTATAATGCGGCGTTCCTTCTACATTCCCTGTCCAATTCCTCCACTTTTGTCCCTTTATAGAAAGCATTGGCCATCCCCCCGATATGTTGAATACTCCCCAACAATCTCTCCTTTTTTGACACGATACAAAAAAGGAAAGCGCTCACATAATTCACCAGCCTTACTATGACGAAACAAAATGGACTCTCCTATATCCACTCGTTCCTCGCCGCTATAAAAAATTGGCGTTTGTACCTCGCCAGCACCTTCTAAAGCTAATAGTTTTGCACCCTTCGGTCTCCAAACTTCAGGCTCTTTATCTTTTCCAACTGCTCCTGAAGCAATATATCCACCACCTAGGCAAGTGTAAATAAACGGGACTGGTTTACGCACAACTGGTAAAGCAAATCCGACCGCTGGATGAAATTTCACCTCTTTATAATAATCAAACAGCTTCGGAGAATAAAAAGCAGAACCTATTGTAATCTCTGAAACTGAATTATCTTTCTCAGTTGTTTTTATGCTTCCTGTTCCGCCTCCATTTACAAACCTTAGCTCAATACCAAGTTTTTGTATTGCTTTTACAATATATTCTCTTCTTTCTTTCACTTCTAGCACTGATTTCTGCTTTAAATACGAAATCACTTTACTTTTCAGCCATTGATTCGGTATATGGTCTCCCACCCCAGCAATTTGAGCTTCATAACCCATCACACCATCTAACATTAAATATGATGACCTTCTCACCTTTTCTACTACTTTCAACGCATCCTGCACATTTTTTACTGGGGATCTTTGTACACCAAAATGAAATTGAAAGAAACGACTACTCATATCAATATCCAAACAAACACGAAAACATCCTTTAGATTTCTCAGCAATTTTTTCTAAATACACAATATGCTCTTCACAATCCACCATACAAGTTATAATGAAACCTTTCTTTGTTAGCAAACTAATTTCACACAAAGCTCTTTCATCATAAGCAGGATATCCGAGCAATAAATCATTAAATCCTTGTTCTATTAAAAATAAAACCTCTCTAGGTGAAAAGCACATAATACCTTGAAATCGATCATTTGCAGCTAAAATCTTTTGCATAATCGGAACAGAACGTAACGATTTACTCGCTATACGAATCTTCTTATTTCCACTTAACTCTATAATCGATTGAATATTTCTATCTAAAGCCACTTCATCCAAAAATGCACACGGTAATGGAACTTCTTTAAAAATTCCTCGATCCACATTTTTCTCTCCTCTTTTCAATATGTCTTATACATATTGGAAAGAAAGTATGATTTTCCTGTTTGTAAATAAAAAAAGTTTCTTCTTTACGAAGAAACTTTTTGAAACTACTTCATAGAAATAGTCGCCTCTACTGGATAATGATCAGAGTAATCATTATACGTATATTTTTGGAACCACGATGTAACAGTCCATTGTGGAGATTTCGGCTGTAACACCTTATTCTCTATATACGATGGGTTCGCATGGTCTTTGCTTGCAATAATATAATCTAAATATTCGGCAGGACTATCAGGGAAATTATATTTTGCAATACTGTTTGTCGTTGCATCCCAAGTCGCTGTTTGTCCAGTATAAGATGGTACAGAAGCGTTCAATGTTTTAAACATAGATGCATACTCTGAATCATTATTGTTCTCTGCATTTATCTTATTTACGTTCATATCACCACCAATTAACACATACTCATTATTTGGTATATTTTTATTTTTAATAAAATCTTGAATTTCTTTTAATTGGTTCGTACGTACAGATGCTGGTGAAGTTTTTCCGCACATACTATCTTCAGCCTGCAAATGCGTCCCAATCACGTGAACGAAACGATCATTTTTCTTAATTTTCGTGTATACAAATCCTTTATTCGATAAATTATCTGGCCCGCATCCTTTTGCAAATACATATTGAATCTTTTCAGCGATTGGCCATTTGCTCACAATCGCAACGCCACCATCTTCAGGAGTTGAAGATGAATAGTTTCCTAACGTTTTATCCCATTCACTTCCACTACTACGACCTAATACTGCTGTTTGATTTGGATATTCTTTCTTCAAATTCCCTAATAAACGATCTGAAGCGCTATTATCAAACACTTCATTTAATATAACTACATCTTGATTCTTTATATAATCTGCCGCCCCGATTAAATCAGCACGCTCAGTTTGTCCCCAGTTCGGATATAAGTTTGTTGATAGCATATATACATTATGCGTCATCACTTTTAATGTATCATTTTGATTTGTAGACACTTCTGCTTGAGCTGACGTTCCGCTATATAAAGCTCCTAAACCAACACCTAAGCTAAGTACACCTTTTAGCAATTTACCTTTCACGTTTCATACCTCCATGTATTGTATAGTGATAAAAAGGCCAAATACTCTATTCTGAGATTTGACCTTTTTTAAATACTTAACGATTTCCGTACGTATCAAACCAAAGCTGAATATATCCAGCAGTAACACGTTGTGCATCCATTAAACGCTTACCTGTCATTGGTGTAACTTCAGCGCGCCATTTATCTGCATATTCTTGTGATACAGCAGCTCTCACGAACCAATCTTTCGTATTATCATTTACAATGCCAGCGTAATCTTGTTTCGCAACTACTGCCGCTCCATGAATCCAATCTTCTGGATTCGTACCTTTCCAGTTCCAATATCCATTTCCATCCGTTACTTTATAATTATCTTTTATCGTATCTACAAAGTTTTCATATTTAGAATGGAATCCTTGTGGATACGATAGATTCGTAAAGTTTGCCGCATGCATCGGTTGGTTTACATCCCCTAAATAATGAAGAGATAATCCTAAATAGAAGAACGCTTGTTTCATATCTTTATTTTTATAAGACTCACCAGCTAATTTAAAATATTTAGCTCCTGTTTCCTTTGCTTGCTTTGCATACGGAATATAAGTTTTCCCATTGTCAGGGTCATAGAAATGTGAAGCAAATGTGCTATTATCATAATAAGGATTTTCATAGTCAGCAGCATAAATACCGTTCTCTAACTCAGTACGCCATTCATTTAATAGTGCAACTCGATCTTGTTTTACAAGTGTTGTATTACGAGACATAATATCAATTGCACGGTTTACAATCCATAAATGAGAATTCACGCCTTCTTTATGTTTATCTTCAGCAGACCAGCGCGGAATAACTCCAAATCTCTGTCCCCCATCATTTTCATGAGCAAATGCAACACTTTGTAATGGAGCAACTAATGTAATAGCTGCCGCTAAAGCAAGTACTTTCTTTTTCATATAAAATCCTCCATTTTATAATTGAATTATTGTAAACATTTTGTTAGGATCCTATGATGTCGTCCGGTTAACCTATGACTAGAATATCCCACCTTTCACGAAATTTCTATCACTAAATTAAAATATGCAAATGTTCATATCATTATAACTTTATACACAGTGAATATAATGAATGAATACACTTTCATTTTAATAAACTATTATTAAGGCTTGTCTAAACTAATGTAAAAAAAGAGTAAAGCATACACATGCTTTACTCTTTTTTTCTATTCGATAATATACTTGGCAATTGTACATTAACTGCCAACTTATGTATAAATCCAAACACTAATCCGATCCCTATAAATATGTATAATATCGTAAATATCTTTCCGAAGTCAGTTTTGGGACTAAATTGTCCATCACCGACAGTAGTCAGCGTCATAACGCTAAAATATAAAGCATCCAGAGGACGTAACCCCTCCACTGTACTATAAAAGATTGTACCAGATATTAATGTCAAAATTGTTAATACGAATAACACTTGAAATTCTTTATCTTTCCATGCTCGCAAACAAGCTTTTAGCATCCGTTTCAATGTCAACATAAATGAAAGCATTAGACTTCCCCTTCCAAACAAAATACCTTTAGTTACAGGAAAGTCTATCACCTTTCTGTACAGAAAAAAAGTAGCCTTCTTCTATTTCTAGAAAAGGGCTACTCTTTTCGATTCTATCTTATTTAGGTGAAACAAGAATTTTCACTTGTGTTTTATCTTTTACAAGTGCTTCAAATCCTTCTTCAACAACTTGATCCACTGTAATTTTTTTCGTAATTAATTTCTCTGCTTGAATTTGACCAGAGCTAATCAATTTAATAACAGCTGGGAAGATGTGACGGTATCCTAAAATACCAATAACTTCTTTTTCTTTTAATACTAAGTTATTTGGAGTAATTGTTGCGTCTTTTTCCCATACACTAACAATTACAGTTTGTCCTTCGAAGCTTGTACTTTCAATCGCTTGGCGTAGTACAACTTCAACACCTGTTACTTCAAAGCTAACATTTACACCTAAACCATTTGTTAAGTTACGAATTTCAGCTAACACATCTTGAGTTGCTGGATTTAATACATAATCCGCACCTGCTAATTTCGCTAACTCTTGACGTTCTTTAGAAAGTTCAACTGCAATAACAGGAGTTGCTCCTGCTGCTTTAGCTGCTTGGATAACAAGAAGTCCAATTGGACCGCAACCAAATACAGCTACAGCTTCCCCTTCTTTTAATTTACTTTGACGTACTGCATGAACTGCTACTGCTGCTGGTTCTACAAGCGCACCTTGTTCATACGTCATTTCATCTGGAATGTGATGAACCATATCTTCTGGTACTACTGTATATTCAGAGAAACCGCCGCCTTCTCCGCCAAGACCGTGGAAAACAAGTTGTTCACAAACATTGTAATGTCCATGTTTACAAGCTTCACATTTACCACAAGAATAAATTGGCTCTACAACAACGCGGTCTCCCACTTTATGAGATGTAACTCCTTCACCAATCTCTATTACCTCACCACTAAACTCATGACCTAAAATAACAGGTGCTTTCACATGTGTTAATGGATGTTCTTCTGTTGGAATAAAAATAGGCCCTGCTAAATATTCATGCAAGTCTGTCCCACAAATACCACACCATTTAACTTTGATTTTCACTGTTCCTGGTTTTACTGTTGGTTCTGGTACTTCTTCTACTCGTACATCACGTTGATTATGCCAAAGTAGTGCTTTCATTTTATACATCCCTCTCTATGTATATACTTAACCTGGTGAAGTTTACAATTCTATTATAATACTTCTATCCATATATTTCAAAAAAACAATCACGTTCCCACTAATTTTTTACAAATAACGTTCAATATTTTGTCACTTTGTACTTTTTTCCACATCTGTTAATTCAATTTCATTGCAGGTGAAATTAGCATTGTGCCATAATAGCATAGGAGAGGTGAATATCGCTTGAAATATTTTATTTACTTTATCGTTATCGTGGCATTTTTAGATACATTTTCACAATTACCTATTATGAGTACTTTCGCTCAAAGCCTTGGAGGAACTCCTCTTATTATCGGGCTAGTTGTCGGTATGTACTCATTCGCTAATATGATCGGTAATATTATTGCTGGAGCCGCTGTCGATAAATTTGGTGCAAAAAAAATCCTTTATATAAGCATGGGAATTACGAGTTTCATAGTCTTGTTATACACCGTTGTTCAAAGTGGTGAACAACTATTAGTTGTGCGCTTTATGCATGGATTTAGTGATGGCTTTTTAATTCCTGCTGCCTTTACATTTTTATCAAAACAAACAAATGCAAAAAGACAAGGAAAAGCAATGGCTCTATCTGGTGCTGCTGTTGGAACAGCCGCAATCGTAGGACCTGCTTTCAGCGGTATTATGAAAGCAACAGCTGGCGTAGAGTGGGTCTTCATTACTATTTCTATTTTAATGGCTCTTGGTACAATCGTATCTCTATTCTTCTTACCAAATAACGTATCAAGAAAAGATACATCAAGAACGCAAATGATGAACAAAGAAGATATGGTTGAACTTTTAAAATCAGAACCGTTATTACAAGCATATATTGGTGCTTTCACATTAATGTTTTCACAAGGGATTGTCACTTATATGTTACCAGTAAAAGTTGAGGCATTAGCGCTTAAAGCATCTACAACAGGCATGATGTTAAGTGTATTCGGTATTACTGCTATCCTCTTCTTCTTGCTTCCAACAAATCGTATTTACGATCGATTTAATCGTTCGAAACTAATGCTAATCGGAATTGCAGTTATGGCATTCGCATTATCTTTACTCGGATTATTTGCTACAAAAGGTATGCTCTTTATCGTAATGATGATTTATGGAATTGGATTCGCAATCCTCTTTCCGTCTATTAACGCTTTACTCGTTGAAAATACTACAGACGATAATCGCGGAAAGGCATTCGGATTATTTTATGCCTTCTTCTCATTAGGAGTTGTTGCTGGCTCCTTTACAGTCGGCGCAATCGGAGCATCACCTAGCATCAGCTTCATTATCGGGACAGCATTTTTATTAACATTTGCTGGGATGATTTATGTAAGAAGCAAAGTAAAAAAGACAATGATGGGATAATCCATCGTTGTCTTTTTTAAAATGCATATTGATATAATCCGTAATATAATGGAAGCGTTGGAATAATGCCAATTAATTTAAATATAAAAGGTAATGGCTCATCTCGCTCTTCATATAAACGAAAAACAAAAACTGCAGTTAAAGTCCAAATGACGCTAAACAAGAAGATACATTTCCAAACAATTGAGGTTAATATTTGTATATCAAATACAAAACCAAAGAGCCCTATCCACGTAATAATAGATACTACAAAGTCAAACTTTTGAATTGGTGTTTGAAACATACCCCTTACTAACGAAATAATAGCTAACATTGCTACAATAACTAAATATATTTTCCAAAGCATAATGATAATCTCCTATTCAATTTAACTTTTAACTTTCAGCAAACCATATTTAATAAACAATATAGCATTATATTTTTCATAGAAATAATACAATGGATAACAAAATAAAAAGAAAATAAGTACAGTTGGTACATTGTCTACAATAGAAAAATATTTTACTAGTAATTCCTTAATACTCTCTCCAATAATAATAAACAATGGAATTATACAAATCATCGCTAATATTAAACATGGCGTTACCCTGATTTCTTTCAACTTCACCTTACAATGTGGACACCTTAATGAAAAAGGATGCGGGAGATCAATAATATGCTGTACAGTAATATCCCCTTCACACTGTGGACATTCAATAACTTCTTTCATTTATCGCTTACTCCTTTCTATCTATAAAAAGAGCCCTATTGAATAGAACTCTTTTTTGCCCAATATATTACTTTTGTGTATAACCAAATAACAATGTAAATAAATTGAGCCGTAAAGGCAATAATACATCGCTTCTTTTAAAAAGAAAGTTTATAAATACCGACGATACTTCGACAATTTCCTCGGAAATATTTCCTTTCCCCACATAATTTGATACACTACACATGAATAAACACTTGTATTACATAAACTAAAATAATAACTTACTGTACAAATTAAAAAGCACACTCTTCATATGAAGAATGTGCTTTTATGTTATTAACGTTTAATCCAAACAGCGCCTGCCGATTTATCTTCTGCCTGTCCAACAACTTGGAATTTAAGTCCAAGGTTTGGAACTTTTCTTCCTGCGTCTGCAATTTGCTTGTTACTATATACTTTTGAATCATCAAAAGTTGTAACACCTTGTAATCCAGAATAGTTAAACTGACCACGTGTTAATGAATTTACACTCCATGCTGGTGTTTTATCAAATGAAAATGCTGCATCTGCAATTTGCATGCCTGTATTACCGTATGCTGGTTTTCCGTTTAAATTACCAACTAGCGCTTCTGGATGAGAATCTACAACACCAAGGAATCCTTCACCTGGATGCACCCCAACCCAGTTATCTTTGAAACTATCATCTGCATACCAAACGACAAGACCTGTATTATACACTGGACCTTTTCCTGCTTTTAAACCATTATCTGATCCCGCATAATTTCTCCACTCTAAGTAGTAATAATGAGCTTTCTTCTCTGTCCCATCAGAAACAACAAAACCATTTAAATTCATTTTAGACTGTCCTTCTGCATCATCAGAAAATACAACTTGTCCATCAACAGTTACATTTACATTGTCCATCGCAAAACCTTTATATGTTACAGCCGGATCTGTAATATAGTCGAATTGTAGTTTCACTTTTTTGCCTTTAAATTGACTTAAATCATATGATTTATCAATCCATTTCCCATCTGTTGTATCTTTATCTCCTTGGACTACTTTTTCCCCAAGTCTATCAATTAATGTTTTCGTTCCATCTTCTGTTACTACATATACTTCGACGAAATCGCACTCTGCTTCTAACTCATAATTTGCTTTATAATCGAATTTTGCATTTGTTCCCTTTGTTAAATCAAAGAATGGTGTCTCTAACGTTGTATGCATATCATCGCCTCTTGTACTATAATATGCATGCTTTCCAAACTCCGGTTTAATCGTTTCAACACTTTTACCTGGTAAGTTAACACGTACAACGCCTGGACGATTTGATTTCGTAACACTTTGATCAATATAGGTAGGAACTCCCACACCACTCTTAATTTTATCGTAATCTACTTCTAATATTTTTGCCCAGTTGCCACCCATATTCTTTTGTAAGAAGTCTTTATTTTGTGGTGAAAAACTAGTCGGCTCTGTTCCTGCGATTTTCCCTGTCCAACTACCTCCACTCATTAATGACCAAGCTTCGACTGGTGAACCATTTCCAGTATATTTCGTGTCATATTCATCTGGTAATCCAAGATCATGTCCAAATTCATGTGCAAACACACCTACAGCTCCATCTTCTGGTTCAATTGTGTAATCATGTGCTGCTACTTTACCACCAAAGTAATCTACCTTTGATTTCGTACCTTCAATCGCTACTGGATCTACTGCTAATTTTGAACGATGTGACCAGATCGCATCATCACCTAATTTACCGCCACCAGCTTCTTGACCAACACCAGCATGGATTACCATTAAATGATCAATTACACCGTCAGGTTCATTTTGATTCCCGTCCCCGTTTGTATCATATCTATCAAATTGATCAAACTGAGATAAATCTAGTCCTTTCTCAGCAGCTGCATGCAAAGCTTCTTTCACTAAATCACGTGCACCCTTTGGACCTTTATTATCGTGACCACTGCTACCATCAGCTCCATAATCAGATGCTTTTCCTGGAACAGTTAGCCACTCCGTTACATATCCATCTGTCGTATAACTACCACCAGACTGCTCTTCATAGTATTGTTTAAACGTTTTTACTTTTGAACCATCAAATAAAGTATACGGCTCATTACCGAACAACATCTTTTGATAATGTTCTCTACTAAAGTCTTTCGAATACATATAACCTGGTGTTTGATCAATATTATTATGTTTATAATCACTAAATTCAACGAGTAACACTAATACTTTATCCGATCGAACAGATCCCTTATATGGAGCTTGCTTTGCTTTTGAAGTTGGAACTTGCCCATTCAATTGCTTTTTATTTGGTTCTGGCTTTTGCTCAAGGCTAACATTTTTTTCAGCCTTTTTTACATTTTCCTTTTCTTCCATCTTTTTCTCTTTTACTTTTTTTGTGAAATCAGATGTTTCTTGTGAGTGAGCATCTGGAAGAATTTCTTTATTCGCCTGATCTCCTTGTTTCTTTTCAATATATTGCTCAACAGCTTTTTTCGTCTCTTCTTTAGAAGATGCTGGATTAATTGTTCCTCTTTCTTTCAGAGCTTCCGCTAAACGATCTTCTTGAATTAAATTGTAATCAATTGGTGTTGTAGATACACTATCTTTCTCTTTTGCTACCGTTTCTGCATATGCTAACGGAGCACTCATTACAGATGTACATCCGATAATTGCCGCAATTGCTAATGATGACAACACTTTAAATGGTGCTTTTCTTCTCATTCCATTTCTCCCCTTTATAAAACTTAAAATTCAGATAAATCGGTGCATTTTTGTCCAAATCTCTGTTTACTACCCTCCCTATATAAAAAGACATAATTCTATAAACATTAAGCTTTTTGTTATAGAATCATGCCCTCCAGTTTTCTGGTCAGACCCTCTATCTTTTTATCCCTTGGTTCAATTAATAATCAGTGGGGGGATGAACAAAGCCCCCACTGATTAAAGTTTCACTTTATGTCGAAATATTAAAAATAAAGAGTTATGTGATATATATTAAATATCTTATATAACAAATTTAAAAGACAATATGCAAAATTGCATGAAAATTCTTTTAAATAAAAAAGAATCCTAGTCAATTAAACTAGGATTCTTGCTTTTCTATTATTTCTCTTGTGTTTTTTCCCAATCAGCTAAGAATTTCTCAATTCCTTGATCTGTTAATGGGTGCTTCACTAATGAAGCAATTACGTTTGCTGGGATTGTTGCAATATGTGCACCGTTTAATGCTGCGTCAGTTACGTGAACGCTGTGACGTACAGATGCTGCGATGATTTCTGTTTCGATACCATGAATTGCAAAGATTTCTGCGATTTGACGAATTAAATCCATACCGTTATGACCGATATCATCTAAACGACCTAAGAATGGTGAAACGTACGTTGCACCAGCACGAGCAGCAAGTAATGCTTGAACTGCTGAGAATACTAATGTAACGTTTGTACGAATTCCTAAATCAGAGAACGCTTTTACTGCTTTTAAACCTTCTGTTGTCATTGGAACTTTTACAACAACGTTTGGAGCAATCTTCGCTAATTCTTTTCCTTCTTCAATCATTTTATCAGCTTCTAAGCTAATTACTTCTGCACTTACAGGTCCTTCTACAACGTTGCAAATTTCACGAATGCGCTCGTGGAAATCTACGCCTTCTTTTGCTACAAGTGATGGATTTGTCGTTACTCCAGCTAATACGCCTAATTCATTTGCCTCTTTAATTTCGTTAATGTTTGCTGTATCAATAAAGAATTTCATTTGTTGTTCTTCCTTCCTAATTTTCATTTTATATTTATTTATTTTTCTTAATAAGCTCTAATTCAATCGGAATAGATTTGTCCACTTTTTTACCTTGTGTTATCTCTTTTGCTGTTTGCATCGCCTTCTCTCCGATTAATTCTGGTTTTTGAGCGACTGTTGCAGCCATACGCCCATCGTTAACCGCTTTCACAGCATCTTCTGTTGCATCAAATCCAACAACTACTACATCTGTTTTTCCAGCAGACTTCAATGCTTCAAGTGCACCTAATGCCATCTCGTCGTTATGAGCAAACACGGCTTTAATATCGCTATTTGCTTGCAAAATGTTTTCCATAACAGATAATCCTTTCGCTCTATCAAAATCAGCCGCTTGTTTGGCAACTACTTTTAAAGACTTATCGGCTACGTTATGGAATCCTTTCCCACGTTCACGAGCAGCAGACGATCCAGGGATTCCTTCTAACTCAGCAACGTTTGCTCCTTCGCCGACTAATTCACGAATGTAATCACTAGCCATTTGACCACCTTCGATATTATTAGATGCAATGTGAGAAACAACCTTACCTGAATTCGCAACGCGGTCTACTGTAATAACAGGAACATTTGCTGCGTTTGCTGCACTTACTGCTGAAGCAACAGCATCTGAATCGGTCGGATTAATAACAACTACATCGACACCCTTTTGAATTAAATCTTCAACATCGTTCGTTTGCTTTGCTGCATCATTTTGCGCATCAACAGCAATCAATTCGATGCCACTATCTTTCGCTTTCTTTTCTGCCCCCTTTTTCAAAGTTACAAAGAAGGGATTATTTAAAGTTGAAACAGAGAATCCAACTTTAATAGTTTTATTTCGACCTTTATCGCTAGAATCCTTTGCCCATTCTGGCGGTTCCATTGAACAACCAGCAGTAATGACCATAATACATGCAACGAGTATAAGTAACCATTTCTTCATGAACTGTTCCTCCATTACGCTTCTTTTCTACGATCAATTAATACAGCTAATAAGATTACAAGTCCTTTTACAACTTGTTGGAAGAAAGAAGATACACCTAATAAATTTAAACCGTTATTTAGTACACCGATAATAAGTACACCGATGAATGTACCAACAATCCATCCTCTTCCCCCAGAAAGACTTGTTCCACCTAATACAACTGCTGCAATTGCATCTAATTCATAAGAAGTACCTGCAGTCGGCTGTGCAGAATCTAATCGTGATGTTAAGACAATACCTGCAAGCGCTGCCAAAATTCCGGAAAGACCGTAAATCATTACTTTAATTCTCGTAACATTAATACCTGATAGTGCTGCTGCTTCTTCATTTCCACCAATTGCAAATGTACGGCGACCAAATGTCGTTTTCTTCAAAATGAAGTACAGTACTGCGAAAGCGATCATCATTGTAACAGCTGGTACCGGAATACCAAGAAAATAACCGCGGCCAAACATTTGGAACATTAAATGATCACCAAGACCAGTGATCGGACGTCCGTCCATATAAACAAGCGTCAACCCACGAAAAATAGTCATTGTTGCTAAAGTTGCAATAAATGGAGCTACTTTTCCTTTCGCAATGATGATACCGTTTACAATTCCCATTACAAGACCTGCTAATAGTCCAACTGCCATTGCAAGGAACGGATCCATGCCACTTGCCATCATTCCAGCAACAAGTGCACTTGATAATGCTAAAATAGAACCTACCGATAAGTCAATACCCCCTGTTAAAATTACGAAGGTCATTCCAAATGCAATAAGCGCATTAATCGATACTTGACGCAGTATATTAAATAAATTTGGAATTTCAATGAACGCTGGATTTAAAGCTGTAATTACGACGATAATTAATACTAAACCGATTAAAGAACCGAGTTGTTGTAATACATTCCCCTTCTTAGCCATCCTTACTCTCCCCCTGTAGCTAGTGCCATAATAGACTCTTGTGATGCCTCATCTTTCCCTAAAATTCCGCCGACTTTTCCTTCATGAATAACAAGAACTCGATCACTCATCCCTAAAACTTCCGGAAGCTCAGATGATACCATAATAACGGCATCGCCTTGCTCTGTAAGCTTATTCATAATAGAGTAAATTTCTTTTTTCGCTCCAACATCAACACCTCTTGTTGGCTCATCTAAAATGAGTAATTGTGGATGAATGCCTAGCCATTTTGCGATTACAATCTTTTGCTGATTTCCACCAGAAAGAGATTTCACTGCCTGCTCCCCGCTAGATGCTTTCACATTAAGAAGCTTCATCATATCCTCTGTAAACTGTTGTTCTAGCTCATTGCTTAGAACACTTCCCTTTGAAAGATTTTCTAAATTCGGTAAAGCTAAATTTTCTCGAATTGAAAAATCTAACACTAATCCTTCAGACTTTCTATCTTCTGTAATGAAAGCAATTCTTTGTCTAATTGCATCTATTGGACTATCAATCTTTACTTCTTGTCCATTTATAAAAATTTGTCCAGAGTCTAAAGGTTCATAACCAAATATCGCTTTCATAATATCAGTGCGACCAGCCCCCATCAAACCAGCTACACCAAGGATTTCACCTTTCCTCACTTGAAACGAAACATTTTCAAATTTCCCTTTCTTCGTTCCATTACGCATTTCAAAAATGACATCACCAATTTGACTATTTCGCTCTGGGTAACGTTCACCAATGCTGCGCCCCACCATCATACTCACTACTTCATCAAATGATGTTTCTGGAATTAATCTCTTTCCCACGTATTCTCCATCACGCAAAATCGTAATAGCATCACATATTGAGAAAATCTCTTCCATACGATGCGAAATGTACACGAATGAAACACCTTCTTTACGTAACTTATTGATTACTGTAAAGAGCGTTTCGATTTCACGATCCGTCAGTGCCGCAGTAGGTTCATCCATAATAATAACGCTCGCGTTTGTCATTAATGCTTTCGCAATTTCGATAATTTGCTGTTGTCCAACCGATAATTCCTCTGCTAACATAGCGCCTCTTACATGCAGCCCTAGCTCTGCTAGTTGCTGCTGCGCAATCGCGTTCATTTGTCGAGTGCGTAAAATACCTGTTTTCCCATACATTAACTCTTTACCGAGAAACATATTTTCAGCTACTGTTAAATTCGGCAATATGTTTAGTTCTTGATGTATAAATGCGATGCCGTACTCTTCAGCTTCTTTCGCATTTTTAAAGGTGCGCTCTTGCCCATCAATCTTGATTGTCCCACCATCTTTTTTGTATACACCTGTTAAAATCTTCATGAGCGTTGATTTACCCGCTCCATTTTCCCCCATCAATGCATGGACTTCTCCTGTTTCAATCATAAACTGTGCATTCTTCAAAACAGGATTGCCATTGAACGCCTTTGAAATGTTTTTCATTTCAATATGCATTCCCATCACTTCCCTTTATTAAAAAATCACGCCTGCATGTAAAATTACATTTGCATAAGGCGTAGCCTCGCCTGTACGAATAATTGCCTTCGCTTTCTTTGTATGCTCTTTAAATTGTTCATGAGATACATACTCAAATGCTGGCTCTATTAATTTCCGTTCGATCTCTTTATTTACTTCCGCATTATTTATAATGACTTCTTCTGCTAACGTCACTTTTTCGATTGCCATATCATCAGCTACAACTTGTAACACCTCTAAAAAACTCGGTTTTCCAATCTCAACAGCTAAATCAATTCGTTTTACTCCGTCAGGAATTGGTAAACCGCAATCAGCAATTACAACCGTATCTGTATGCCCAAGTGAAGCAAGGACTGCCGCGATTTCACTGTTTAATACACCATGCTTTTTCATCCAACAATCACCTGCACTTCACGTACTCGATCTCTCGTTGGCATACCGCCCTGTGCCCCAAGTTTCGTTACAGAAAGACCACCGGCAATATTCGCGAAACGAATTGCTTTTTGAAGTGTCTCCCCTTCAGAAAGTGCAACTGCTAACGCACCATTAAATGTATCACCAGCTCCAGTTGTATCCACTACATCAACAGCAATGCTAGGAACATGTACAATCTCTGTTCCATTATGGAAACGAACACCGTTAGAACCTTCTGTCATCAATAATTTATTTGGATACTTCGCCAATAAATCTTCAATTGGTGATGTAAAATCATCTAATACGATGCGGCACTCATGTTCATTTGGCGTAATATAAGTTGCTTTTTCTAAAATTTCTTCTGATAAAACTTGTGCTGGCGCTGGATTCAACATAACAGGAATATTATGTTCCTCACAAATAGCCAATACATATTTTACTGTTTCAAGTGGAATTTCTAGTTGAAGAACAACCATATCCGCTTTTACAAGAAGGTCTTTGGAGCGATCTACAACTGACTTATTTACAAGAGCATTTGCCCCTTGTACGACAACAATACTGTTATCTTCTTCTGCTAAAACGATATGAGCAATTCCTGTCGTTCTATCTGTAACCGGTACCACATAATCGATAAAAATGCGTTCGTTCTCTAAATTTTTTCTAACTACTGTTCCATAATCATCATTTCCTACCGCTCCAACCATTGCTACATTTGCTCCTAACCTAGCTGCAGCAACTGCTTGGTTTGCCCCTTTCCCTCCTGGGATTGTATGAAACGCTTCACCAATTACTGTTTCTCCTGCTTTCGGCCGTTTTTTTGAAACAGCCACTAAGTCCATTGAAATGCTTCCTACTACTGCAATATTTGGCATCTGTTTCATCTCCTTACTTCGTTGTATTTCGTTCTATAATTTCAATTGGCAAACGATAGTGTTTCTCTTCTAATGTATTTCCTTCCATTTGCTCTAACAACAACTCTGTTGCAATTTTCCCCATTTCATATATCGGTTGTGCAACTGTTGTAATAGATGGATACATCATTTCCGTTAAAGAAATGCCATCAAATCCGATAATTTGTAAATCATCTGGAATGGCAATCCCCTTTTGAAGTGCAGCCTTTACAATACCAATCGCAATTAAATCATTCCCAGCAACAATACCATCAATATGCGGGTATTCTTCTAATAATTCCATCGCTACACGCTCACTATTTGCTGGCTCAAACGTACTCTCCGCAATCATATACGAAAGATTATTTTGCGTAATAACGTCTACAAAACCTTCAAAACGTTCATTTGCAGTACTCACATCACGTGGTCCGCGAATATGTGCAATATGTTTACATCCTTTATCTAGTAACAACTTTGTCGCAGCCTGACTTCCTGCATAGTTATCTGCATATACAGTAGGAATACGCTCATTAAACATACGGTCAATCGCAACAACCGGAACAGATAAATTCATGTAATTAACACTATTTTGTGGATTCGTTGCTACAATAAATCCATCTACATTATTTTGTCTAAGTACATCAATGTATTGTTTCTCTTTTTCTAAACTTTCATCAGAGTTACAAAGAACAACTGTGTAACCTTGTTTATGTGCTACATCTTCTACGGCACGTGCAACTTCTGGAAAGAACGGATTCACGATATTCGGAACAACTAAGCCAATTAAACGAGACTTTTTATTATACAGTGAACGCGCTACTGTACTAGGCTTATAATCTAACATCTCTATTGCACGCTCTACCTTTTTTAATGTATCTTCATGAACATATCCATTTTTATTTAGAACTCTGGAAACGGTCGCAACAGATACTCCCGCTAATTTCGCAACGTCTTTAATCGTACTCATTCTCTTTTCTCCTCATTTCATGTAACCGTTTACAGAAAATAATATAACGTATTTCTAAAAATACGTCAATCATTTCTCACTAAAAAGCTTTTAAGGTTATACTCAAAAAAGCACCGCCATAAGGCGATGCTTCTTCATTACGAGTATGATACAGTTTTTTCTTTTTCTTCAACAGCAGGCTCTTCAGCATCTTTTTTACGATCTGATAGTTTAATTTTTTGTAAGAAAATCGTAAAGATGGCACCTACTACGATAAATACTAATCCTGTTAAGAATACAGTATGAAGCGAGTCTACTAAAGAGTTTTTCAAAATAGGTACAATGCTGTTAGCAAACGCTTCTGGCATTTGTTTTAATGCCTCTGGGCTAAATAGCATCGAATATAAACCTTGTGGATCTGTGTGAATCATATCTTTAAATTTCGTTACCATTTGTCCCGCTTCTTTCGGGAATGTATCTAATACAGGTACTAATTTATTTGTTAACGTTGTACCTGAAGTGTTATTCATAATTGATCCTAAAATTGTAATACCAAATGTTCCACCAATTTGACGGAAGAACTGACTTGATGACGTTACGACACCAAGGTCTTTTTTCGGGAAGCTTTCTTGTAACGCTAATGTTAATGTCGGCATTACAAGACCCATTCCTAAACCGATAACCATCATATAAGAAGTAGCTGTAAGCTTCGTTGTGTGCATATCCATCGTTGTTAATAACCAAAAACCACCGGCCATAATAAGCATACCTGCGATAATTTGTGGTTTTACACCAACTTTTAATACAAGTTGCCCACCGATAATACTCATTACAATCATTGTAATCATCATTGGAGTCATAATTGTTCCTGATTCAGCAGCACTTACTCCTACAATACCTTGCATGAAGAATGGTACGAACATAATCGCGCCGAACATTCCAATACTCATAAAGAATCCAATCGCATTCAGTATTGTAAATGTGCGATTTTTAAAGAAATGCATTGGTAAAATCGGCTCTTCAGCTTTCGTTTCAACAATAACAAAGCTAACGATACCAATTACAGCTAGTGCGAATAAACCGATAATTTGCCAAGAATCCCATGCATAATCTTTTCCGCCAAACGTTAGCGCAAGTAATAAACTTACAACACCTAGAATCATCGTAAAGATTCCAGCGATATCAATTTTAATTGGTCCTGTTTGTTTATGTGATTTTAATCCCATTGCAATAAAGATTGTTGCTAAAATACCAACCGGTAAGTTAATGTAGAATACCCATCTCCAGTTCACTGCATCTACAATCCAACCACCAACTTGCGGTCCAATTACAGAAGCAAGACCGTATAACGCACCAAAAATACCTTGCCATTTCGCACGTTCTTTTCCCGTGAACATATCTCCAATAATAATCATAGCCATTGGCATCATAATACCGCCACCAAGACCTTGAATACCACGGAAAATAATTAATTCTGTCATACCATTCGCCATACCACATAACGCCGAACCAATCATGAAAATAACTAGCCCTGTTATATATACGTTACGACGACCAAGTAAATCCGCTAATTTACCTGCAATTGGTACAACTGTCGTTGATGTTAACATATAAGCTGTCGTTAACCATGTCATTAAACTTAATCCGCCTAGGTCACCGACGATACGTGGCATTGCTGTACCAACAATTGTTCCATCTAATGCAGCAAATAGCATCGCGATTACTAAACCGATTAACAACAACTTTCTATTTTGATTTTCTTGTTGCTCCATGTAATCTCCTCAATTCCTCTTAGTTATTCTCTTTTTTCTCTTGTGTCCCGCAAATAATGGTTTCTAACTTCTCAAAGAGACGTAATAAATCTTCTCTTTCTTGCAACTCTAAATGTGAAAAGTATTTTGCAATATGCTCGTTGCGAGCTGTCATTGCCTCTTCTACTCTAGCTTTCCCCTTTTTCGTTAACTCGATGATGACAACACGACGGTCATCTTTGTCGTGATAGCGTTCTACAAGTTCTTGATCGATTAGACGATCAATCATCACTGTAATTGCGCTAGGCTTCACATACATCTTTTTTGCTAATGTTGTCGCTCTTGAAGCCCCATAATGATCTAAAATCTTTAAAATATAAAACTGCGGTGGTGTAAGTCCTGTTGCTTGCATTTGTTCTAATAACTCCGTCTGCATTTTCTTTCCAATCGAAAAGGCAAGAGCTTGAATTTTATCGATATGCGTCATATCATTTGGCATGTTATCCACCTCTTATTTAAACAATAAAATATTTAACGTATTTAAATATTAATCCCGCGAACAAAATCCGTCAATACTTTTATTCATAAAAACGTTTACATTTTTGTCACAAAGTTGTATAATTTTCGACGAAGTTAATATTGACAGTCACGGAGAAACGGAGTACACGGCTATGAATCATAAAAAAGGAAACTTTTTTATATTTCATGGCCTTTTTATATTCTCTGTCTTAAAACGCTTCGAATTAATTAGGGGAGGATTTTCATTTTATGTTTTTCACACAATTATTTAAACCTGCGCCCCACGCGGAACGCTTACCAGCTGATCGCGTTGATAGCGAATACCGTAAATTACGTTTACAAGTATTCTTAGGTATCTTCATCGGTTATGCAGGCTACTACTTTGTTCGAAAAAACTTTTCACTAGCAATGCCATACTTAATCGAGCAAGGCTTTAGTAAAGGGGAACTTGGGGTTATCCTTTCAGCAGTTTCTATTGCTTACGGATTAAGTAAATTTCTTATGGGTATCGTATCCGATCGTTGTAATCCTCGCTACTTTTTAGCAGCTGGGCTATTTTTATCAGGTATCATTAATATTATTTTCGGCTCATTTTCTTTCATTACAACGAGCATTATACTTATGTTTGTACTTCAGTTTTTAAATGGATGGGTACAAGGTATGGGATGGCCTCCTTGTGGTCGTACGATGGTTCACTGGTTCTCTATTAGCGAACGTGGTACAAAAATGTCTATTTGGAACGTCGCTCATAATGTTGGCGGAGCGCTTATGCCTTCCCTTGTAACATTAGGCTTATACTTCTTCGCAGATGACTGGAAAAGTATTTTTTACTTCCCAGGTATTCTTTCAATTTTAGTTGGTATTTATGTATTAATTACGATGAAAGATACACCTCAATCTTGTGGACTACCTTCTATTGAAGAACATACTGGGGAATATCCACCAGATGAAAAAGTAAAAGATCGCGAACGCGAACTTTCAGTAAAGGAAATTTTATTTAAATACGTATTAAACAATAAGTTTTTATGGTACATCGCTATTGCGAACGTTTTCGTATATTTCGTACGTTACGGCGTTGTAGACTGGGCTCCTACTTATTTAGTAGAAGAAAAAAGCTTTACTCATAGTAGCTCACGTACTGCTTACGCTCTATATGAATGGGCTGGTATTCCAGGTACACTTCTTTGCGGATGGATGAGTGATAAACTATTTAAAGGACGTCGTGCACCTGCTGGTATTCTATTTATGGTTGGTGTATTTATCGCAGTTCTTGTTTACTGGTTAAACCCTCCTGGTAATCCAATGGTTGATAGTATCGCACTTGTCGCAATTGGATTTTTAATTTACGGACCGGTTATGTTAATTGGTCTACACGCTCTAGATTTAGCACCAAAGAAAGCTGCTGGAACTGCAGCAGGCTTAACTGGATTCTTCGGTTACTTAGGCGGAGCAGCTTTCGCTAGTGCAGCTATGGGCTTTATCGTAGATGCATTCGGATGGGATGGCGGATTCATCTTATTACTTGCATCTTGCGTACTTGCAATGTTCTTCCTTGCTCTTACTTTAAATACAGGGTCAGTAAAATCAAAACAAGCTTAAATAATATATAACAAGCATAAAAATAGCTCTTAGCATTTACATACATGCTAAGAGCTATTTTTTATTTTCATTGCTGTTCCTACTAATGATAACAACCCATTCCTTCCCTACTATACGATTAAAAGATTTGATGAAACACCTTTATTAAAACGGCTAACGTAACAGATGCAGCAAATCCCCCTAAACAAATAAGACTGACACCTTGACTATATGACAAATTTTGAAATGATTTCATTGCTTCCATCCTCCCTATCTCCCCTTTGATACTTTTATTTTACCAATGGGAAAAATTTCATAACATCGATTTCTCTAACAACTAACTTACAAATTTGTAAGTTAACATCTTTTCAACTTATATATCTAGTATTTCCACAGATAAGAGTCATTTATACATAAAAAAAGACCTCAGTTATACTAAGGTCTTCGTTACATTCTATTTCATTTTACAATCATCACTGGACATTTCACACGCTTTGCTATTTTATGACTTACACTTCCCAGCACCATTTCTTGCAGTGTATTGAGCCCTCTACTTCCAGCAATGACAAGATCTATATCTCCTGTATTCACATATTGAACAATTGTATCTCCAGGATCACCATGTAATATCGTAATTGTATAAGAAATGTTCTCTTTCTTTAATAAACCTTCAATCTCTTTTAATTTATCTTTTCGACTAGCTGATATTGTTTCTAAATCTGTTTGACCTTGTATAATATCTGATTTTGCCGTTCTATTATCTACTACGTACACAACTTCAACATTTGTTTCTTCGCTACATTTTGCAATATATGTTGCATGTTCCGCTGCTCGAAGTGCATGTTCAGAACCGTCACATGCTAATATAATTTGTTTGTACATATGCTGAATCCCCTTTTCGTTATCCTACTCGTATTATATAATAAAGCCCCCTAAAAAGGAGGCTTTTAACTAGCAATTCTTTTATTATAAGTAGCTAAATTTGCAACAAGTTTTGAGCTACGTTCATTTAATCCTGTTATACTTACTTTCACGCCACTTTGTTCATATTTCATAATAACTTTATCAATTGATGCCACTGCCGAATCATCCCATACGTGCGCATGAGTAAAGTTCATTTCGATTTCTTTTATATCTTCATCCAATGAAAAAGCATTTATAAAATCTGCTGTAGATGCAAAGAAGAGTTGACCGTGAATTTCGTATATTTTCTTATTTTCAATATATAAATGTTTCACGTGAATCTTTGCCATATTGAATGCAAATAAAACCGCACTAATTACTGTTCCGATAATTACACCTAATCCCAAATTATGAGTGATAAGAACGACCACGACTGTTACGATCATGACGAATGCGTTCCCTTTTGGCACTTTATGAATCGTTGCTACAGAGTTCCAATCAAACGTTCCGATTGAAACCATAATCATAACTGCAACTAAAGCTGCCATCGGAATATGAACGACATAATCTCCTAAAACGAATAGTAATACGATTAAAAATCCGCCCGCTACAAATGTTGACAGGCGACCTCGTCCACCTGATTTAATATTAATAACAGATTGACCGATCATTGCACAACCTGCCATTCCTCCGAAGAAACCAGCAACAATGTTTGCGATCCCTTGTCCGCGTGCCTCTTTATGCTTATTACTTTCCGTATGCGTCATATCATCTAAAACTGAAGCTGTTAATAATGATTCTAGTAAACCGATAATTGCAAGCATAACTGCATAAGGTAAAATAATCCCTAATGTCTCAAGTGTAAAAGGCACGTCAGGAATACTAAAGAACGGTAATTCTTTCGGCAGGCTTCCCATATCTCCTACTGTTTTCAACTGTAATCCGCTCATAAGTGCAATACTCGTCACAATAATAATTGAAATAAGCGTAGAAGGTACAGCCGTTGTAATACGTGGAAATAAATATATAATTGCAAGTCCTAATACAACGAGTGCATACATTTGCCAAGTTGCATTTTTAAAATGTGGCAATTGCGCTGTAAAAACTAAAATTCCAAGTGAATTTAAAAAACCACTCATAACAGATTTCGGAACAAACTTCATAAATGAGCTCAGTTTGAACACGCCAAAAATAACCTGGACAATACCTGTTAATATTGTTGTAGCAAATAAATATTGCAAACCATGATCTTTAACAAGCGTTACCATTAATAATGCCATTGCACCTGTTGCAGCTGAAATCATTCCAGTTCTTCCGCCAACAAATGAAATGGTAACTGCAATACAAAAGGCTGCGTATAGTCCAACTGTCGGATCCACGCCTGCAATAACAGAGAAGGCTATCGCTTCAGGGATTAACGCTAAAGCAACGACAATTCCTGATAACACGTCCCCTTTCACATTAGAAAACCAGTCATTTTTTATCGTTTGAAACAAAATATCACTCCTCTACTCCTTTATAATTTGATTTTCTCCATAAGAAAATCTAGCCGACTGCACGAAAGCTATTATATAACGAGTAGAAGATTTTTTGCTATGTAAAAGTTTCCTAAAGAAAAAGACACTACCTTAGTAGCATCTTTTCTCATTTCATTAATGTCCACCGTGTCCTTGACCACTTTCCTGAACAATTTCTAACCTCTCATCTAGTATTCCTTGTGTTTCAAATGAAATATCACTCGTATTTCCTAATAAGAAACCGTGATTATATGGTCCAAGTGTTGGATCATCTTTAAACTTCGGCTGAATGCTTGCAAGGAAGTCATACACTGGTTGTGAAGCATTACCTTCTTCTAATAATACAACAGGTGCATGTTTACCCATATGTGAAAAAGGTGCCCCAGCAACTGCTAAATCTGGTGTTTTACTTGAAACAAATGATAAACCGTGACCAGGTTTTGTGAATCCCCAGCCAAATTTTGTTTTTTCATCTTTAAACTTAGCGAACGCAATCGAGTTTTCTGTAGGGGTCTCTCCACTAATACGCGTTACTTTCCCGTATTTGCTTAGCTCTTTTTCTACTTCTTTTGAAACAATTTTTTCTGGCCCTAATACATATATATTTGCTTTATCTTTTCTCATTTTTAGTGCCTCTATTGTCGCTTCTGGCACTTTATTCTTTTCTGTATAGAGTAGTGGTTCCGGCATATGAGAAATCCAATTTACAGCGGGGGTTGTATATAAACGTCCTTCTTCTGCAGACGAACCGATAATAACACTATTTGGGTAGCTTCCTGTTATATCGGCATACTCCTTATCAACATCCTTCGCAAATATAGCTGGATCTGTTTCTTTTATTTGTTTTACTTTATAACCTTTTAATTGCTCAAGCGCGCTAGTACCTACATCCCCCATCACCATAATTTGTGTTCCATCTTTCGTTCCGATTGGATTTAATCGTTTTATTTCTTTTAACGTCATTTCCGGTATCTTTTCTTTTTCTATAAATAAAATCGGCCCGTTATTCGGATGATGAATAAGGTCTGCACTCGCAATACCTAATTGCCACTCGCTTGCTGGTACTAAAATAACAGCACCTGGCTGATTCTCCTTATGAGTTGCTGGCCATATCGTTTGTGAAGTTAATACTGCCATTTGCAAAGGGTCGTTTGTGTTTAATCTCGTTACATTTTTTAAACTTGTCGTTAATAAATCATTAGATGCACCTTGGTTCATTTCTTTTGGCGCCGTTACCTCCTGATTCATTTTCATTTCCTTTTGCTCTGTTTTCTTCTCTTTTGTAGATTCATGGTTTTTATGGTCTGTATTCGTTTGTCCGCATGCAGCAAGACCAACTGCTGTAATTATTGTTATCCCAAAAATTCGGGTCATTTTTTTCACTATACCGCCTCCGTATTAATCATTTTTGAGCCAATATGATTACCTAAAATGTAATTTCAACTCCACAATAACAAGCAATTCTGAAGAAATTATGCAGACACATCATAATCTGCACCATTTCTTCATGATTTTGCATTACACTTTAAGTAACGATTATAAATATGGAGGGCTCTCTATGATTGATATACTGCTCGTAGACGATGAACCGAGAATGCTTGAATTATTAACGCTTTATCTTACACCAATTGGATATAACTGCGTATGTGCGACTTCAGGAGAAGAAGCTATTTTACATATAGAAAATCGAAACTTTAAATTTGTTTTACTCGATATTATGATGCCAAAGATGGACGGATGGGAAACGTGCAAAAAAATCCGATCTTTTAGTAACATTCCTATTATTATGGTTACAGCTCGTGATCAAACAGTAGATGTCGTTCAAGGATTAAAAATTGGAGCCGATGATTACGTAACGAAACCTTTCCATGAAGAAGAACTTTTCGCAAGAATTGAAGCCGTTTTAAGACGTACAAATGAACATAAACAAATCCAATATCACGGTATTGTATGGGATGAAACAAAACACTTCGTTTCTGTCCATAATGAAGAACTCCTTCTCACACCAATTGAATTTTCTTTACTCGGATTATTTTTACGCCATGTAAACTACGTATTAAACCGTGATCAGCTCATCGAACGAATTTGGGGGTTAAACACAAATACAGAAGATCGCACAGTCGATTCACATATTCGTAATTTACGTGATAAATTGCGAAAAGCAAATTTCCCTATTGATCATCATTTAAAAACCGTGTATGGAGTAGGTTATCGATGGATTGATACTGAACAGTAAGGGGCAAAACGATGAAACGAATTTCAATTCAATTCGGATTTTATTTTTTAATTGTTACACTTTTAATTGAAAGTGTTCTCTTTATTTTGCTCTATTATAGTCTTGTAAACACTAGAGTAAATGAAGAAATGACAGCTTTATTAAAGCGAGGAAATAGTCATCGAGATGTACTTGAAAAATATTACGATGAGCAAACCATCTCTCACGTAGCATTAATGGAATCTGAAGCTGAAACAACTGTCGTTATTACAAATGCAAATAAAGAAATACTAGCTAAATCTAACGAAATAAACACGACTATAAACGATCATATTAGTAAAATGCAAACTCGAACAGACCATAATGGAGCGATTATAGAAAATCATTGGAAAACATCTAATTATATATGTACAGTTAGCCCCATTGTAGTAGATGGAAAACATGAAGGCTATGTGTACATGTTTCTTGGAACAGAATCAATTGAAAAGTTAGTTAATGGATTAACAAAACAATTCATTATTGCTGGTGCCATCACATTTCTACTCACAGTCATCACAATTTTCCTATTATCTCGATTATTAACAAAACCATTGTTACACATGAAACATGCCACTGAAAAAATGAGTAAAGGTGATTTATCTGTTTCATTAACAACTACTCGAAATGATGAAATTGGTGAACTAGCATCATCTATTCAGACGCTCGCAAATGATCTACATTATATGAAAACAGAGCGAAGTGAATTTCTAGCAAGTGTTGCTCACGAATTACGAACACCGTTAACATACGTAAGAGGTTATGCTGACATTGCTTTAAAAGAAAGCACCCCTTCTGAACAACGTTTGCGATATTTATCAATTATAAAAGATGAGTCTGATTACATTACAAACTTAGTTCAAGATTTATTTTCACTTGCACAAATGGAACAACATAACTTTTCTATTCAAGTAAAGGAAGTGCATTTACACACCTTCCTTACGCGTATATGTGAAAAAGTAAACGCCATGTATAAAGAAAGGTACATTAAAGTTTCTTTCTCTTGTCCTCCTACACTGCTAGTAAACTTAGATGAACAACGATTCGAACAAGTTGTTGTGAATATTTTAAATAACGCTTATAGACATTCAAAAGAGCATTCTCATATAAACATTTCTATTACAGAAGAACATAAACGTATCTCCATTACAATTGAAGATGAAGGCGAAGGTATTCCGCTTGAAGACCTCCCTCACATTTTTGACCGCTTTTACCGTGTCGATAAAGCAAGAACACGATCTACAGGCGGAACTGGTTTAGGGCTATCTATCGTAAAAGAAATTGTAGAACTACACGACGGAAATATTACTGTAACGAGCGAAGTCGATTACGGGTCTTGCTTTATCATTTCATTGCCATCTATAAAGAAACACGACTACCATCAGTAGTCGTGTTTCTTTATCCCGCATTAACGGGCAGTAAGACCCCTACATCAAAATTCAGCGGAAGCAAAGAAGTTAGGTAGGGGATCAACTGCCCGTAAAAGCCCGATTGGTTCAACTAATAATCAGTGGGAGATGAACAAAACCCCCACTGATTAAAGTTTCACTTTATCACTTTACTTTATAATATAAATTTACAAATTGCCCAAAACGTTTCGTATCCGTCAAAGTTAAATTAATTTCTGGGTTCTTGTCTTGAAATAACGGAACTCCAGAACCTAATATATGCGGTGTAATCGTAACAACATATTCATCAATTAGATTATTCTTAAAGAATTCTCTCAGTAGCTCTCCTCCACCAACCATCCATATTTTAGACCCTTCTTGTGCTTTTAACCTTTTTGTAAACTCCACTACATCTTCATTTACAAATTCCACGTTTCCGTCTGAACCTTTTTCTGAACGAGAAAAAACATAACATGCTTTATCTAAGTACGGGAATGTTTCCGTATGCTCTACTACATAATCGTACGTTTTCTTTCCCATAATTATTGTATCAATCGTTTCGTACATTTCTGTATAACCATTATCTCCCTCTCCTTCCGTTTCCATTAACCACTCTAAATCATCATTTTCTTTCGCAATATATCCATCTAAACTCGCCGCTATAAATAAAACTATTTCACGTGACATATCTTTTCCTCCTTGTATCTCATCTTGATAACATATGATGTAAACAATATACTAACAATAAAACATGACAATTTATGTCACGTTAAAAAGAAAAGGTGATACATTTGTCAAAAGCTAAACGCTTATTAGATATTCTTATATTTGCTTCTGCGAAAAAAACATTTACAGCTCAAGAAATAGCTGATGAATTTAATATTTCCGTTCGTACGGTTCATAGATACATTTTAGATTTAAGTGATATGGGGTTGCCCATTTACGCAGAACAAGGTCGTAACGGCGGCTATAAAGTATTAACGAATAGAGTAATTCCGCCTATTTTATTTACGGAAGAAGAAGCAGTCTCTATCTTTTTTGCTTTTCAATCTTTAAGTTACTATCGCGACTTACCTTTTAACACAGAAATCAATTCCGTTACACATAAACTGTATAGCTCCCTACAACATGATGCGAAAGTGAAAGTTGATAAAATACGTTCTTATATCGCCTTTTGGAATCCGAAGAGAACAATTGAGACCCCACTTTTAAACGAAGTGTTAACAGCGGCTATTGAAAATAAAAATTTACACTTTCAATACGAATCTAAATCAGGGATAAAAACAAAACATGTTCATCCGATTGGTGTATATGCTCACGACGGGTTATGGTACTTACCGTCCTATGACTTCAGTAGAAAAAAAGTATTACTGTATCGCGTTGATCGTATTCTTTCTATATTATCAACAGAAGAAAGTGAAAGTACGTTCATGAATTTAGAAGAATGGTTTGACTCTAGCTCTAACGTCATAAACATTCCTATCCAGTTACATGTTTTATTAACGACAGAAGGTGTGCGCCAATGTAAAAGCGTGCCTTACCTTGAAGAATTCGTTGTAGTAAATGAGGACGGAACAGGATATATACATTCAACAATTGATAAAGGTGAAATTAATTTTATTACGCCTTTATTTTATAGGCTTGGAAAAGATGCAAAAGTGTTAGAACCGAAAGAATTGATAGATGGTTTACGTATACGTGCGAAAGAAATTTTACATATGTATGAAGACGAAAAAAGCTGCTAGATGTAAGCAGCTTTTTAGTCTCTTTGTTACTATTGACGAATATCAATCCACCAACGATATTCCGCATTCATATTTTCAGTGCCACCATTCCCTCTGTAATGGAAAGCATCCAAAAAGATTGAATCTAGTTTATCCTCATCTACAAAATAACCTAAGTTAACCTTCACCGTTTGTCCTGGTGTGATACTGCCAATATTATAAAAGCTTTTCCCGTCTCCGTGAGGTTCCAAGTAATCAACTTCACCCGTCATAATACGCGTTGCGTCCATTCCCTCTTCTTTAGCGTAGTTCCATGCATTCCCTTCAAATTTAAGCTGTTTTATGGATGGATGCATATAGATTTCTTCAGTCGACTTTTTACCAATATTTTTCACTGTTGTTGTTAAATAGACAAATTTAACATTAACTAATTTCGAATCTACTAATGTATCAATTGAATCTTTACCATTCCCTAATTTATATTCATCTCGTCTGTACGATAGTAATTTTCCCATCTGATCTAAAGCCTTATTCTTGCTTAATATCTCTAGGCCAAGTTCATTAAAATTCTCTTGTTTAAAATCTTTAATTGAATCAAAGACTTCAACTTTTTCTATCACATATTCAATTTGGCTGTTATCCATAGATATCGTTACTGGAACCTTTTGTCCTATATGAAATAGTCGTTTACTATCTTTTTTTAATGGAATCACCTTATTTTCTTTCGGTTCAGCTGCTTTGGTAAAGCGATTTTCATCATAATCTGCTATATATGATGCCTTTTCTTTTGACGTAGGCTCAAGTGAAATACTCCCTAACACATCTATCATTTGTTCTTCGTTTACATCGGATCCAATATAACTTTCTAACATAATCCCTTCTTTCTCAAAAAAGAGAAAGACCTTTCTGTCAAACATTACGTTGTTGTTTCCAGTTTCTTTATGGACAATTACTGCTTTCCTGCCATTTATCTCTTTTTCTTCATAACTTTTTGAATATAAAGTTTGAAAATCCGCATTTTCTCCCACTCTCGAAAGAACAAATGAAAACCCGCCCATTGCGTCGTTATCTTTAAATGAATATTTCATAGCACTATCATCAATTGCTTCCATATTTTCTGGCAATTTACCAATCTTCAACTTATACCACTGATTACTCTTTTTCGAATCCTTATTTGTTAAGGAAACATTTACTTCGTAATTTTGTTTTTGAACAATCATATTATAGACTTTCACTGCACCAAAAACAGTTGTTGGCATACCAATTAATAAACAGGCAGCAGCGATTAACATACGATGTCTTTTACGCTTTTTCTGTGGTCGCTCGCCTCTCAGCTTCATTTCTTCCATAAACAATTTCTTTTTGCGCGTATATGTATGTGAAAATTCATGTTGTTCTTCGGATTTATCAAAATCATCTAAAGCAATTTTTTCAGCAAGTTCATATATTTCTTTGGAGTTCTTTGAATTCGTCATGTTGTATACCTCCTATCATATTTTGGACTCGTTTTCGAGCGCGTTCAAACTGCTTGCGGACATTAGCCTCCGTAATCCCCATTACACTTGAAATTTCTTGATACGTTAAGTTATAGAAGACTTTGTACTTAAACACCTGTCTGTTAGATTCATTTAACTCTTTTAGCAATGTATCAATTTGAACCTCAGACATTTTACGTTTTTCCCACTCTTCAATATTTTCATCTACTGCTTCTATTGATTCTCTTTCATATTCTTCTAAAAATGTTTCATGTCGTTTATTTTTCCGGTAACTATCAATCGCCTTGTTTTTCGCGACCCTCAAAATATAGCGTTTAAGCTCTTCAGTGCTCAAGCTATGGAGCTTTTCCAAGTTCTTATAAAGAGTAATAAACGTCTCTTGAACCGCATCTTCAGCCTGTTGAATATTATTTAAAATAGAATAAGCTACATAATAAATTTTTTGTTCATACAACTCATATAGCTCTTCCATCTTTTCATAATCTTTGTTTGTAACTTTCATATAATTCCTCCTCTCACTCTATATAACGAATGAGCACTGTAACTTTGTGACACTGCAAAATCTTTTTATATATAAAATTTAATAATAGAATAAACAAAAGCCCAATTTCTCTATTTTAACTAAGAAATCGGGCTTTTGTTTATTCGAATTTTCCTGACTGTTTCATAAAGAACATTCCTCTTATGCCTTTTCAGTCAGCAACACTTGCTCTATCTCTTCTTTTAACAACGTCTTTATTTCTTCCAAATTATGATTCTTCTTTTCTCCCGATTGTACCGTATAAAACTCAGCAAATGAACGCTCTTTATATCTCGGTACAACATGCATATGATAGTGCGTAAGTTCATTAAAGATTCCACCATTTTGACAAATCGTAATTCCGTCAGGTTTATATAATACCTTAATCGCTTTTGCAATCAGCTTAGAAGCATCCATAATGGATTTTGCTACAACATCATCTAATTCGTCTACTTCTACAACATGTTGCTTTGGCACAATTAAAGTATGTCCTGTATAGAAAGGCTCATGATCTAAAAAACATGTTACATAGTCATCTTCATATATTTTATATATTTTTTCCTCTTCATTTGCTAATTTACAACCTAAACATTCCATCATACTTTCTCCCTTTATTAAAAACATAAAAACGTGAGAGCCGTATTCTCACGTTTTTATGTTTCATTTTATTAGTTCAATTGTTTCCGTAACCTTTATACTATCTTTTACAGATTGAACAATCGTACAATTTTTCACTGCAAGTTGCAGCGCCTTGTCCAGCTGCTCTTCTGTAATGTTTTCTGCTTTAATTTTATAGTGCAAATGAACACTTTCAACTGGCTTCGATAAAGCTTCACTTCTACCAATTTCAGTTTCGATTGTAAACGTATCATATGTAATACGTTTCTTTTCTAAAATTGTTCGAAAGACAATTGCACTACATCCTGCGATAGAAGAAATGAGTAATTGTAACGGTGAATACCCGTTTTCTTTTCCAATCGCTAATTGACCATACGATAAATCTGCTTCTATATCATCGTGTTTGATTGTTAGTTTCATTTGTTTTTTCCATCTCCACTTTCATCGGTTTCTGCCGTTTCTTACTAATATAATAATATATATAGCAGAAAATGATAAATGGAATACCACAGTATAACGCCATTCTTTGTTCAGGAATAAACGCTAAACTAATAACAACAATGCTATTTGTAATTAAGGCTAAAATCGGGACAATTGGGTATAGTGGTGTTCTATACTTTAAGTCCTCTAACTTTCCTCCGCCTTTTATATACTGACTTCTAAAGCGAAGTTGCGATAGAGCAATAATGATCCAACTTGAAACAGCCGATAAACCAGCTATCGATAATAAATACATGTATACTGTATCTTCTGCAAGGAAACTTGTGAATAGAGATAATCCCGCTACCGCAATCGTTACGACTAGCGCTGTAATTGGAATACCACGCTTATTTACTTTCTGGAAGGAAGTTGGTGCCATTCCCTCATTTGCAAGTGACCATAGTATACGCGTCGCTGCATATAATCCAGAGTTCGCTACAGATAATAACGCAGTAATAATAACGAAGTTCATAATATCAGCTGCGTATGGAATACCAATTTTATCAAATACGACTACGAATGGACTTTCAATTACGCCTGCTTCTTTCCAAGAAATTAATCCTACTAAAATCGTCATTGTTAAAATGAAGAATAACATAATGCGCCATACTGTATTACGAATCGCACGTGGAATTGTTTTTTCTGGATTTTCACTTTCTCCCGCTGCAATTCCGATTAACTCTGTTCCTTGGAACGAGAAGTTAACTGTAATCATTGTAAGTAATACGGCAGCTAGTCCATTCGGGAAAAGTCCACCATCGCTTACAAAGTTAGAGAAAAGAGGTGCTGCTTCTTTTCCGTCATATGATATAAATCCTAATAATGCACTACCACCAAGCACAACAAATGCAAGAATTGTAATTACTTTAATACTAGAGAACCAAAATTCTAATTCAGCATAACTTTTCGCCGAAATTGCGTTTGAAGCATATAAAATAACGCCGAATACAAGGCACCATACCCAAACATCAACATTTGGAAACCATCTTTTCATCATTAAACCGATTGACGTTAATTCTAGACCCACTGTTACTGCCCAGCCGAGCCAGTATAACCAGCCAATCATAAAGCCCGTTCCTGGTCCAATAAACTTCGTCGCATACTTTTGGAAAGATCCTGAAACCGGCATCGCTACCGTTAACTCTCCAAGACAAAGCATTGTTAAATACATAATAAATCCGCCTACTAAATATGAAAGGATGGCTCCCCCTGGTCCAGCCTGATTAATGGTGTAACCTGAACCTAAGAAGAAACCAGTTCCGATTACACCACCAAGTGCGATCATAAATAAATGTCTACTCTTCATCGTACGATGTAATTTCTCATTCGTTGGTTGCTGCATCTAAATCCTCCCCCTACCATACCCCTATATCCTGTTAAAATTTTCTGATAATAAAAATATACACGAAAGCGATTACATTTTCTATATAAAATTAAAACTTTTCTGATAAAACAATATAAAAATCGAATTATTGCAAGATTTAGATTCTATTTAGAGGAAAATAAGGAGAAACAAGGAAAAAACCCTTACATATATTGTAAGAGTCAACGGAGTTCTAATCTTCTCGATAAAATTGATAAACTATAATTTACGATAAAGTACATACAAGCTACTACTATAAACGTCGGAATCATGTAATTCACATTTTGCCCGCTAATAATTTGAGCATTATGCATAAGCTCAGGGAGTGATATAACAACCGCTAGCGACGTATCCTTCAGCAATGAAATAAATTGACTGACAAGCGGCGGAACCATTCTCCTTAATGCTTGTGGCAAAATAATATGCCAAAGCGCTTGAACATACGTTAATCCCGAAGATCTTGCAGCTTCAACCTGCCCTTTTTCAATAGACAATAGACCACTTCTAACAATTTCAGATATCATTGCTGCCTCAAATATTGTTAAAGCAACAATTGCAGCTGTTATAATTTCTAATTTCAAGCCTGCTTCTGGAAGTGCAAAATACGTGAAAAATATAATTAACAGTAGTGGTAAGTTTCGAATCACTTCAACTATAACTCCTAATACTTGTGAGACGACAGGTATTTTCGTGTAGCGCAATATACCGATTACACTTCCAATAATAAAACTAAGTACAATTGCTATGAGCGCTACCTCTAATGTTATAAGTAATCCTTTTAATAAAAATAGAATATGATCTCCTGTAATTGCTCCCTTGAAATCCATTTACACCGCCTCCTTTGCTAAGCGTTTTTCTAAATAACGCACTAGCATACTGAGCGGAATTGTTAATATTAAATAAAACATTCCGACAAATATATAGACATCGAACGTAACAAATGTCTTCGTTGAAATTAAATCTCCTTGATACATTAAATCCATACCAGCGATAATTCCGAGTATGGAAGAGTTTTTTACTAAATTGAGAAATTGATTTCCTAAAGGAGGGATTACGATTTTCATCGCCTGGGGTAAAACAATATAATACATTCCCTGTACATACGTTAATCCTGAGGAACGTGCTGCTTCCATTTGACCTTTTGCAACGGATAAAATACCAGCGCGAATTACTTCTGCAATAAAAGCTGCCGTATATACCGTAAGCGTAACTGTTCCTGCTACAAAACCATTTAAAGTAATTCCTATTACAGGTAAAGCAAAATAGAATATAAATGCAATTAATACAAGTGGAATATTTCTTACAAACTCCACAAAAGCTGATCCTATCCAATTTAAAATGCGAATAGGTGCAATACGCATTACTGCCAAAATTACTCCTAAAATAAAACTACCTATCAATGCAATTACACTAGACATAACTGTATATTTAAACCCTTCTAAATACATATCAATGTTATTCGTTAATATAGAAAAATCAGGCACATATTCTCCCCTCTTTCTTTACAAGAAGAGGATGAGCATCCCTCATCCTCTCACTCTTACTCTTCAATAGGAATAAAGCCCCACTAATTAAAGTTTCACTTTACTTCTCTTGTTTTTGCCCAATCCATTTCTCATACAATTTATCGTATTCTCCATTCGCTTTCATATCTTTTAGCAAGCTATTAATCTCTTTCGCTAAATCATCTGCACCTTTTTGCACTGCGATTCCGTACGGCTCATCCGTAAAAATTTTCCCTACAACTTCATAATTTGAATCTTGTTTTGCCATGCCGTAAAGAATTGCATTATCTGTCGTTAAAACATCACCTTTTCCTGCTTTTAACGCCGTAAATGCCTCACTGTAATTTTCAAATTCTAATACAGTCGCTTCCGGTGACTTTTGACGAATATTATTTGTCGATGTTGAACCTTTTACGGCTAACACCTTCACACCCTTTTTCACATCATCAATACTTTTAATTTCGCTCCCTTTTTTCACGAGTAACGATTGCCCTGCTTTAAAATATACATCTGAAAAATCGACCTCTTTTTTACGTTCTTCCGTAATTGTCATTGTTGCGATAATTGCATCAATGTCACCATTTTTCAGTAGTGGAATACGCGTTTTAGACGTTACTTCTTTTAATTCTAGTTTCTTTTCATCTCCGAGAATTTTTTTGGCAAGCGCCTTTGCAACATCAACATCAAATCCTTCTACCTGCCCTGTGGAAGGGTTTTTCAATCCAAATAAGTTCGTATCATTCTTCACCCCAACTACTAGTTTCCCGCGCTTCTTAATTTGCTCAACGGCCCCGCCTTGCTTCGTATTCGTTTCTTTCGCCTCATCTTTTTTACTTCCGCATCCAGCAACAACAAGCACGAATAAACATGAAAATACGATTAAAGTAAATAACTTTTTCATTTTAAGCATGAAATTCCTCCTCTAATGATTTAGTACCCGACTTAAAAATAAACGGGCTCTTTCTTGTTCAGGGTTTGCAAAAAAGTTCGCCGGTGTTGTATCTTCAATAATTTGGCCATCATCCATAAATAAGATCCTATCTGCTACCTCTCTAGCAAATCCCATTTCATGCGTGACAACGACCATCGTCATCCCTTCTTTAGCTAGCGTTTTCATAACATCAAGTACTTCCCCGATCATCTCTGGATCAAGAGCAGACGTAGGCTCATCGAATAGCATAATTTCCGGCTGCATCGCAAGTCCTCTAGCAATTGCCACCCGTTGCTGTTGTCCACCAGATAATTGATGTGGATATACACTGGCCTTTTCAGGGATTCCTACTTTCTCTAAATAAAACATCGCCGTTTTCTCAGCTTCCTCTTTTGAAATTTTATTTACTTTAATAGGTGCTAGTGTAATATTTTGAAGAACAGTTTTATGTGGATATAAATAAAAATGTTGAAAGACCATTCCAATATTTCGCCGCAAGTCATTCATGTCCGTTTTTTTATTGTGTACCTCTGTATTTTGTACAATTAATTCTCCATCTGTAATTGCCTCTAATTGATTTATACATCGAAGCAATGTACTTTTTCCTGATCCTGAAGGCCCGACAACTACTACTACTTCACCTTTTTTCACTTGCACATTAATATTTTTCAAAACTTGAAAGTTACCATAATATTTATTTACATTACGAAATTCTATCAACATACTCCCCCTTCCCCTAACAATGCATGTACATTCTTTTTATATTCAAAAATAGTCCCAAAAATAACTTTTAGCTTCAATTTGTCCATAAAAAAAGCAAAGGGTTTCCCTTTGCTTCTTCATTTTTATTCGATTAAGATACTTCTTCTTTCTTATCTTTCCCGTATTCATGCTCCCAAAAATCAGCATTTTTAATTCCTAATGGCCCTGGATCGAATACTGGATCTTTTCCTTCTTTTTTCTGTTTTTCATAATCCTTTAATGCGACTAATGCAGGTTTTTGTAACAATAAAATCGCAATGATATTTACCCATGCCATAATTCCTACCCCAATGTCGCCTAAAGCCCAAGCCGTTGCTGCTGTTTTTATACAACCGTAGAATACAGCTCCTAAAAATACAAATTTTAATACCATAGACATCCAAGGACGGTCTTTATCACGATTTAAGTACGCGATATTCGTTTCTGCAATGTAGTAATACGCCATAATTGTTGTAAACGCGAAGAATAATAACGAGATTGCAACGAAACCATTTCCAAATCCAGGGAAAACAGATTCTACCGCCGCCTGCGTATATCCTGGTCCTGGCTGAGCGCCGTTTAGTTTATTAACGATAAAGTTTTTTCCGCTTGCATCAAATACGTTATACATGCCTGTAATAATCATCATAAATGCTGTTGCTGAACAAACAAATAATGTATCAATGTAAACGGAAAATGCTTGTACTAACCCTTGCTTAGCTGGGTGTGATACTTCGGCTGCAGCTGCTGCGTGTGGTCCAGTCCCTTGTCCTGCTTCATTGGAATAAATACCACGTTTTACCCCCCAAGAGATTGCTAAACCGATAATACCACCGAAAGCAGCTTCTAATGCAAATGCACTTCTTATAATTAACATAAATGCTTCTGGCAATTTTTCAATATTCATAGCAACAATGACGCAAGCTACTAAAATATAGCCTATTGCCATAAACGGTACGACAACTTGCGCTACGTTAACAATTCGCTTTACTCCACCGAAAATGATAAGAGCTAATACGACAACTAATATAGCCCCTGATACGGTAGTATTAATACCAAAAGCCGTTTCTAAACTTACAGCAATACTATTTGCTTGCACGCCCGGTAATAAAAGCCCAGTTGCAAGAATTGTCGCTGCAACGAATACTAAAGCATACCATTTCACACCTAGACCTTTTTCGATGTAATAAGCAGGTCCACCACGAAACTGCCCTTGATGTTTCGTCTTATATATTTGCGCGAGTGTTGATTCTACATAAGCTGATCCTGCACCTAAAAAGGCTACTGCCCACATCCAAAATACAGCTCCTGGTCCACCGAATGCAACCGCTGTCGCTACCCCAGCGATATTTCCTGTTCCAACACGTCCTGATAACGAAAGTGCTAACGCTTGGAATGAAGAAACACCAGCTTCTGATTTTTCTCCTTGAAATGTCAGCTTCACCATTTCTCCTACATGTCTTACTTGTAAAAACTTCGTTCGAATAGAAAAATATAAACCTACTCCTAAACATAAATAAACAAGTGCTGGACTCCAAACAATATTATTTAACCAATTTACGAAAGCTTCCAACATTCCCCCTCCTCTTTTATAAAGAATATTCAGAATATATATAAAATTATAAGTGTATACCGAATCTAGGACAATATTATTTTAATAAAGTAAACATATTTTTGTATAAAAAAACAAAGTATATATTTGTTTTATATACTTTGTTTTGAACTAAATGTATTATATATTCACAATTGCTTCTCTTTTTATAATTCTTTCGTATAGCTCTTCTGATAATTTCAAGAAGTTATCTGGCATATCTTTCCCTTTAAATTTCTTTTGAAGCGTGCCGTATAGACCTATGTCACGCAAACGTAAAAATAGTGGTAATGATTCATACCAGCTATCCGCCAGTCTGTGCTCATACTCATAGCCTTTCCGTAACACTTGTAACTGTTTACGAGCAAAGTCTGTCTTCTCTTCCGCTGTCCACGTTGTAAATAGAACAGAGTAATAAAGAACCATTGCTAAATCGTGTATAAAGTAATTATAAGCCGCATCATCAAAATCAAAGATTGTTAGCTCTTTTCCATCATAATGAAAATTACCTGGATGAATATCACCATGCATAAGGCCGAATGTTTCTCTTTCAATTGGAAGAGCCTTTATCTCATCCATTAATACCGCAGCAATCTTTTTCACTTGATTATCCTCTAATTCATTAACAATCCCACTCTCATCTTCTTCCCACGTATCACGATGATCCGTTTTAGGATAGTTCATTGTTAGACGATGCAGTTGTCCAATCGCTTTTCCCCATGCTTCAAAGTAAGCCTCTCCCCAATATGGTGATTCCTCTCCTTTTACTTGCTCACCTTTTGCATATGTAAATAAGGAAACGAAAAAGAAAGTTTCATCCTCTGCTCCGATTTCTTCTACAAGATTTTGAAACGTTGAGTACAGGGGGCCTGCTACCTTTGCTCCGTTCTCTGCAACATATCGTAAAAAATCTAGTTCAGCCTCGACTTCTTTTTTAGAGCGATGCGACGAATGCGTTAAACGTAATACATAGTCTTCATCATTATCACCCTTCGCCTTAAAAATATAATTCTCAAAATCTCCAAGCGGCTTGTCTTCCACTGTTACATGAAACAAATTCGCTGCTCTTTTTAAAATCTCTTTCGTAAAAACACGTTCTACAGCTATTTCCATATATATCCCTCCTATATATCTTCTTAATTCGACACAAATGTTAGAAGTACTGCTATGAAATTGAATAATGCGTGGGCAATCATAGCTGATAAAATAGAATTTGTTTTCTCATATAACCATGCAAATACTACCCCACTCAAAAAATTCACCAGTAATGTGTTATATGTAGGGATATGGACAACGGTAAATATTATGGAACTAATAAACATACCGCCCCACATGCCATATCTATCACGAAAAAATGTATAAAAAACACCTCGATATAAAATCTCTTCATAGATTGGTGATATAATTGCTGCTCCAATTACCACGATACAGAATGAATAGATTGATTTATCATTTTGGACCGTCTCCGTCTTACTATTTTCAAAGGAAATACCCATTTTCTCCATTATCACTAATACAGCAATACTAGCTACAATTAAGAAAATAACCGCTCCAACTGTCCATAAAAGATCTTTCCATGAAAGCTTCCGAATTCCAATATCTTTCCACGAGAGTTTATATCTTTTGATACAAAAAAGATAAACTACAGTAGTAAATATCACTGCCATTATAAAGCCCATTAATACTCCAGCATATAGTGAGTTACCTATTATTTCTAAAATATATTTATAAAAAAGAGATTCAACAGTTACTGGAACAATAACAAATACAAACATAAATAAATATAAAATTTCTTTCCATCCCCACATATCCCTCAAAGTCATTTATATCATCCCCTATACCCTATTTTCTATAGTATAAAAGATGACGTAACGTAACTTTCAAGCTACTTTGTCAAAAATAATCCAAGCATAAATTTCTCACAAAAAGCAAAAATTAACAGAAGTAACTTTATCTAAAAGAGGTGGAAATTATGACAGAGAAAAAAGAACAACAAGAGAGTACGGGCCAAAAGCATATGTTTCCATCACTTCCGGAAAATATTAATTACATTGAAAATAAGCTATGTCACTCAGATGATATAAAAAAATTAGATGTCCCATTTCAAAACGGAAAAGGAACAATCTTATATATCGAATCTTTAGCAGACCCAAATTTGATTCACCAATTAGCTCTTGAGCCTTTATTAACTCGGTCGGATTTGGCTTTAGATAAAGCTTTTGCCACATTAAATATGAAAAAAGAAACGAATTTAAATTATGGTGTGCAGCTTTTATTACAAGGTAAATCCTTATATTTTCATGAACACGTCGACAGTTTTTTTATTTTCGAAACAGCTTTATCTTTAAAGCGAGATATAGCAGAGCCTGATAATGAAGGGATTGTGCGCGGTCCACATACTGGTTTTGTAGAGGATCTAGCAACTAATTTAGCTTCGATTCGTAAGCTCATAAAAAGTCCAAATATCGTCGTTAAATATTTCACACTTGGTGAAGAAATGCATACGAAAGTGGCAATTGCTTATATGCAAAACATAGCGAATGACGATTTAGTTACAGAAGTAAAAAGAAGGTTAGAAACGATTAAGACAGATGCACTTATGCCTCCAGGATATATACAAGAATTTATAGAGGATACGTCTTTCTCACCATTTCCGCAGCAATTAAATACAGAGCGTCCAGATAGGACCGCTGCAAATTTAATGGAAGGACGAGTTGCTATTTTATCTGATGGAGATCCCACAGCGCTTATCGTTCCTGTTACGTTATTCGCTTTCTATCAATCACCAGATGATTATAATAACCGCTGGATTGTTGGATCTTTCGTCCGAATGATTCGCTTAGTGAGTTTCTTAATTGCTTTTCTCTTACCAGCTATATATATCGCAACCGTAGCCTTTCATCCTGATGTATTGCCGCTTGAACTTGTGTATACAATTAAAGCTTCATTAGAGAAAGTACCACTTCCTCCTATTTTTGAAGCTCTCTTAATGGAGCTAATTTTCGAGTTATTACGGGAAGCTGGTATTCGCTTGCCAAGCCGAGTTGGACAAACAATCGGTATTGTAGGTGGTTTAGTAATTGGTGATGCGATTGTAAAAGCTGGACTTGTTTCTTATACGATGATCATTGTTGTAGCTTTAACTGCCATCTCATCTTTTCTCGTTCCATCAAACGATATGAGTTCAGCAGTTCGAATTCTTCGTTTTCCATTAATGATTCTTGCTGCTATATTCGGATACGTCGGAATATCATTCGGTCTAATTATAACTTTCGTTCATTTATGTCAATTACATTCATTTCATACGCCATATCTTTCTCCTGTTGCCCCGATGCGGATAAAAGATATGAAAGATTCTTTTGTAAGACTTCCAATTTGGTCGTTTTGGGAACGACCAAATGATCCAAAACCGAAAAAAATGCAACGACAACATGTAACGAGAGAGGATGAGGACGGTGACAAACACGCAAAGTAAAATTTCGCTCGTTCAATTTACCTTTTTCGTTATTCAATGCCAAATCGGAGTTGGTATCCTTTCTCTACCTAACCGTCTTCACCCAATAGCAAAAGGTGGTGGATGGATTTCCGCGCTCATCGCCGGGCTTGCGATTCAGCTTATTATTTTACTAATGTGGCTTTTCTTAAAACGATTCCCTGATGCAGATATGTATGAAAGTGTTTGTATGCTATTTGGTAATAAGTTTGGAAAACTATTAGGCTTTGCTTATGTTTTTTATTTTACTCTTATCGGTATGACAGTTATGTTAAATGCTTGTAATGTCATTAAAGTGTGGGTTTTGCAAGCGACCCCTTGGTACGCAATTCTCTTACTATTTACGATAGCTTGCTGCTATATAGCCTATAATACATTTAAAGTCATCGTACGATTTTATGTCATGGCTTCTATTCTCATTTTGCCCATGGCTCTTTTAATTGCCCTAGGGCTTTCCCGAGCTGATTTCTCTTACATTTTTCCCATTACAGAAGCCGGCTGGTGGAATATAATTCAAGCATCCAAGGAAACAATTACAGCCATGTATGGTTTTGAAATCATTCTTATCGCTTTCCCAAAAGTAAACGGGAGTTCTGTGGCAAAACTGAAGGCAATTTCTATCGCTAACGGATTTGTAACTCTTTTTTATACTTTTACTGTTTGGATTTGCTATATCGTATTTAGCCCAAAACAAATCGAGCTTATTCCAGAACCAGTTGCTTACTTATTACGCTCCTTACATATCGGGATTATAGACCGGACGGATTTACTATTCATACCAATATGGATGATAACAGTTGTGGCTTCTATTGCTAGTTATTATTGCGCTGCTTCAATCGGAGTTGGGCATATATTCAATCTTGCTAATCATAAAAAAGCTGTTCCAATCGTCGGTATTATTGCTTTTAGTGTAGCCTTATTTATAGATACACCTGAAGAATTAAAAGTAATTTCAACTTTCACTGATAAGTTCACGTATATTTTCATCGTTGTCCTCCCTCTTTTATTTCTACTTTATTCAGTAATAAGAAATAAGAAAGGAGAACAGTATGTTCCAAAAAAGAGTTAAATTACTTTTTATATTATGTACTAGTTCCCTCCTTTCTGGCTGTTGGGATCAAGAGCCATTAAGAGAAGCCAGATTAGCTTATAGCATTGGTTATGATATTACGGAAGAGAATAAACTTCAGCAAACGCTTGAACTCGTAAAAAGTTCAAGCGGCGAGCAATCTTCATTCGAAAATGAAATACATTCAGCAAACGGGCATAACATAAGGGATACAAGCGATGCCCTAAAAAAAAATGTGACTGGGAATATTCGCTATTTTAAATATGGCGTTCAATTACTCGGAACCAAAATCCTAAAAAAAGGTATATTACCTTATTTAGATGTCAGCTTTCGGGACCCAACAAACCCAACTGCTTTAGTAAAACTTATTGCAGTAGATGGTGAAACATCCGAGATACTAGAAAAAAAGAAAGTAGGAAATTTACTAATTGGAGATTTTCTAAAGAAAAAAGTGAAAAGTTTAGAAGATATGAGTGTGTTTCCAAAAGAAACTTTAGAAACAGCTGCTACAAAAATGTTAGATCCCGGTAAAGACTTTACCCTCCCTTCTATAAAAATAAAAGGAAAAGAAGTGATTACAAACGGTCTAGCTTTATTTAATAATGATAAATTAACTGGGCATTTACCTTTGAAACAATCTGTTTTATTCGTATTATTAACTGGAAAAATGGGAACAAGTGCCCGTATAACCCAAAAGCTTACTAGCGATGAATCAGAGAAAACATCTGATTATTTAACAATGGAAATTAGCAATCGAAAGTTAAAACGCGACTTAAAAATAACAACAGATAAAAAAGGAAATGTTTATGCTCACATTAAGCTCCAACTAAAAGTTATAGCGCTTGAAGCTCCGAGAGATAATCTTTACAAAATGGATGAAAGAAAAAAACTAAATAAAGAATTGTCTACACAACTTACGAAAGAAGCTAAAAAGATAACGAAAAAGTTACAAAAAGCAAACTGTGATGCTTTCGGTATCGGCAGACACCTTATCGCCTATCACCCTGACTTATGGAAGAAGAAAAATTGGAATAAAGATTATGCAAAAGTAAAATTCAAACCTGAGGTAGAGGTAAACATTTTGTACAGTGGTGTCCTAAAATAAAAGGTTGTATGCCCATGCGGCATACAACCTTTTATTTCGTATATCGATACACAATTGATTCATATGGTCTTAAGCTAAGTTTTGTAATATCCTTGCTAGCATCTTTATAATTCGACAGTAGTACTTCTTGTTTCATTCCATCTAATTGAACGTGCGCTGGTACAGAGTACGTTATTTCTTCTCCATAGAAGTTATTTATAACAAGTAGTACTTCACTTTCTGTAGTACGAGTATATGCCCAAATTTTAGGATCATTTTTATCCAAAATAGCATATTCTCCTTCTGTAATTACATCATATGTTTTTCTAAGTTCTATTAACTTTTTATAATGATAAAATACGGACTCTTTATCTTCTAATGCCTTCTCTACGTTTATTTCTTTAAAGTTTTCAGCCGCTGAAATCCAAGGTGTACTTGTTGTAAAACCACTGTTCATCTCTTCATTCCACTGCATCGGAGTGCGAGAGTTGTCACGAGATTTTTGCTTTAAAATCCCGATAATCTCTTCTTTTGATAGCCCTTCTTTTAGCTTTATATCGTATATATTTAACGATTCCACATCACGATATTGCTCGATGGACTCAAATTTAGGATTCGTCATACCGATTTCTTCCCCTTGATAAATATAAGGCGTTCCTTGCAGCATGTGCATGGCTGTCGCTAACATTTTTGCAGATTCGTTTCGGTACTTTCCATCATCACCAAAGCGTGACACGATGCGAGGCTGGTCATGATTACACCAAAATAACGCATTCCATCCTCCGCCCTTTTGCATTTCAATTTGCCAGCTAGACATAATCTCTTTTAATTTAATAAAATCAAAATCAGCCTTCGTCCACTTATCACCATTCGGATAATCTACTTTTAAATGATGGAAACTAAACGTCATACTTAATTCATTACGCTCAGGGTTTGAATATTTAATACAATTATCAATTGTCGTAGATGACATTTCTCCAACTGTAATTACATCTTTTCCTGCAAAAACATTTCGGTTCATCTCTTGTAAATATTCATGAACACGCGGACCATCTGTATAATACTTGCGTCCATCACTTGTCGCAGTACTACCTTCATCGTTTAAGAAACATTGGTCTTTTGAAATTAAGTTAATGACATCTAATCGGAATCCTGTTACTCCTTTATCCAGCCAAAAACGCATCATATCATATACTTCTTCACGAAGTTTTTCATTTTCCCAATTTAAATCAGCTTGTGTTTCATCAAATAAATGTAAATAATATTGCTCCGTCTTCTCATCATATTTCCAAGCAGATCCACCAAACTTAGACTGCCAATTATTTTTTTCATCACGCCAAATATAGTAATTACGATATGGACTATTTTTATCTTCCTTCGCTTCTTTAAACCACTTATGTTCAGTCGAACTATGATTTACAACAATATCAAGCATAATCTCAATGTTACGTACTTTCGCTTCTGCTAAAAGTTCTTCAAACTCTTCCATCGTTCCGTAAGATGGATCAATGCTGTAGTAATCACTTACATCATATCCATTATCATTTTGTGGTGATTGGTATATCGGTGTTAACCATATATAATCCACTCCGAGTTCTTTTAAATAATCTAGTTTCTCTGTAACACCTTTTATATCCCCGGTTTCTCTATTGTAATAACTATTAAAGCTCTTCGGATAAATTTGATAGACTACACTTTTATGCCAATCCTTCATGTTTAACTTCCTCCTACTTCTGTTTGACTCTTTTTGCAAATAACCATGTTAAAGTAAACGGGATTACAACTGCAATAATCATTCCTACAATAAACATTGGAATCGATTTCGGAATGATAGAAATAAATGCTGGCAATCCGCCAATTCCGATAGCAGGCGCTAATACACCATTTAATGTAATGAATATCGCTGCCACAGCAGATCCTATAATCGCTGCATAGAACGGGAACTTATTTCGTAAATTCACCCCAAACATCGCTGGTTCTGTAATACCGAAGTATGCTGAAATGGCTGATGTTGATGCCATACTTTTATCATTTTGATTTTTAGAAATCCAGAACATCGCAAGTGCCGCACTACCTTGCGCAATGTTAGAAAGAGCGATCATCGGCCAAATAAATGTCCCGCCATGTTGTGCAATCAATTGTAAATCAATTGCAATAAACATATGATGCATACCTGTAATTACAAGCGGTGCATATAACGCTCCAAATAATACTGCTCCAACTACTGGTACTGTTTCATATACACCTACTAATCCTACTGTTAATAAATCTCCAATATGACGTGTAACCGGACCGATAATTCCTAGTGCTAACACACCTGTCACAACGATTGTTGTAATTGGTACAACTAATAATTGAATTGCATTTGGTACATGTTTCTTTAAGAAAATTTCCACTTTACTTAATACAAATGCTGCTACTAAAACAGGTAAAATTTGTCCTTGATATCCTACCTTCTCAATTTGGAATAGTCCTAAAATATTGAAGTACTCAATCTTTTGACCCTCTAAACCAGTCGCTGCTTTTCCATAGTCCCAAGCGTTTAATAAGGCCGGGTGCACAAGCATTAATCCCATAACAATCCCTAGTATTGGACTACCACCAAAACGCTTCGTTGCTGACCAACCGACAAGTGCTGGTAAGAATACGAATGCTGTATTGGCCATCATATTAATTAAATCCCAAAGCCCGCCTAAGTTCGGATAAACATCTAATAAATTTTTCCCATCAAAAAATAAGTCCTTTGCGCCTAATAGATTGTTAATACCCATTAGTAAACCAGCTGTTACGATCGCTGGTAATATCGGCATAAATACATCCGAAAATATTTTTACAAACTTTTGAGCTGGATTTAACTTCTGATTTCCAGAGTCTTTTACGTCCGCTACAGTCGATTCTTTCATACCTGCAAGCGTTATCAATTCAGCGTAAACACGATCTACATCCCCTGGACCAATTACAACTTGAAATATACCAGCGTTATGAAACGCTCCTTTCACTAATGAAACAGACTGTAATTTATCATTATCTATTTTACTTTCATCTTTTAAAGCGATACGGAGCCTCGTCACACAATGTGCAGCTTGTTCAATATTGTCTTTCCCACCAATATACTGCAACACTTCCTCTGCTGTTTTACGATAGTCTTTCCCCATATTCCCGTCCCTCTTTTCTTTTTTTGATACCGTTTACAATTACATATTAACTCGTATATATAAGTTAGTCAACACTCGTATATACGAGTTTGTGTTTTTTTTATAAAAAAAAGAGATGAAACAATATTTTGTTCCACCTCTTTACTTCCTGCGTGCCACATCCGAAAAGTGAAAAATATCTAAACGGTGGCGTGATTCTGTATATTCAAACTGACTTCCATCATACAAATGTGTAAAGTTTTTCACAACGACAACATAGTCTGTTCCATTTAAATCTAAATACTTTCTGTCATCCTCTGTACATGGCTGTACTTCTATTACCCTCTGCGAATAACTAATATGTAGCCCAAGCTCTTTCTCGATGTATTTATAAATCGATGCAGTTGCAATTTCTTTCGTTAATCCTGGAATAAACTCAGATACAAAATGATTTATATCTAAAATTACTTTTTCTCCATCAATATTTCGTACACGTTTAATATGGTCAATCTCTGTTTTTTCTTTTACATTTAATAATTTCGCAATTTCTTTTGTGGCTTTTTCTTTGTCCATTTCCACAACTTCCGTAATACAATGACGTCCCAAACGTTCATTTTCTTCTTGGAAACTTACAATACCGCCAAAATTAAATTCAATATTTTTTCGCTTTAAAACAAAAACACCTTTTCCATGAATTTTTTGCACATATCCACGCTCTTGCAGTAAATCTACAGCTTTTCTTACCGTGCCTCGGCTTGCCTCATACTGCTTCATTAATTCTGTTTCTGATGGGATTTTGCATCCCTCTTTTAATTGTTTATTATCAATAGATTTACTGATTTCTGTATAAATTTGTTCATACTTACTCATCATCTACAATAGCCCCTTGTCACCTTCTAATTCTATATGTATTATAACATGCTTCACTCTTCTGCCAATCTCTCACTTATTTTCCAGTACAAGAAAAATATAGGTAAATATTTAATCTTTAAAACGTATTTTTATAAAAATTTTTATATTTTTCTTTTCATTCAAAAAAACATGTAGTATACTAACTTCAAAATCAGAGGAGAAAGGGAGCAAAGAACTATGCTTACTTATACAACAACTGTAGTTACATTTGCACAAAAACATCATCATCATACGTAACCCTTGAAACCTAGCGGAAAAATTACGCGTAGGTACAAGGGTTATTCCCGTTGTACCTACGCTTTGGCGAAAGAGCCATGTAGGTATTTTTTTATCTACATGGCTCTTTTTTTATTGTCAAAAAGCTAGTAAAAAATGATGTTTAAGCAAAACTTACTACAAAGGAGTTAACAAAAATGGAAACGAAAAAATGGGGATTATGGGTTTTAACAGCATTTGTTATCGGGAATATGGTTGGCGGTGGCGTATTTATGCTTCCAGCAAATTTAGCACAAGTATCAGGGCCAATGGGTTCTACACTCGCATGGAGTATTACAGGCCTTGGCGTATTTATGATTGCACTTGTATTTGGAAATTTAGCGATTCGGAAACCAGAATTAAAAGCTGGACCACAAAGCTATGCTCAAGCGATGTTTCCTTCAAAAAAAGCTGGTAAAGTTGCAGGATATAGTATGGCATGGGGATATTGGGCTGCTAACTGGGCTGCAACAGCATCTGTTATTATTTCCTTTGCTGGATATTTATCAACATTCTTTCCAGTTTTACAAAGTAAGCAAATTCTTTTTTCAATAAATGGATTTTCACTGGAACTCGGAAAAGGATTAACTTTCCTCGTATGTAGCCTTATGCTGTGGGGAATTCAATATATTCTTTCTCAAAATATTGATCGAGCTGGAAACATGAATCTACTTGCTACCATTGCAAAAATTATCGGATTTACAATGTTTATTGTAATTACATTATTCATTTTCAACGCCTCTAATTTCGGAGACGGTCAAACCTTTATGAATGAAGCAGGACAATCAATCTCATTAGGTGGACAAATCAATTCAGCTGCTATTGCAACACTCTGGGCATTTATCGGTATTGAATCAGCAGTTATGCTTTCTAATCGTGCAAAATCACAGCGCGATGTAAAAAAAGCTACGATTTTCGGATTAATTATCGCTCTTCTTATTTACATGTCAATTACTTTACTTACAATGGGAGCTCTTCCGCAAGATGCTTTAAAAGAGTCTCAAAAACCATTAGTAGACGCATTAAATTTAGCAATTGGAAATAAAGGTGCATATATAATGGCTTTACTCGCTCTTATATCTTTATTTGGATCTACAGTTGGCTGGATTGTTGTTAGTTCAGAAGTACCTTACCAGGCAGCAAAAAATGGACTTTTCCCTAAGTTTTTCGGGAAAACAAATAAAAAAGGTAGTCCTTCAAAATCACTATTGATTACAAATGTAATGACGCAAATTTTCTTATTTTCAACGATTTCTGGTACTGTTTCAGAAGCGTATAGTTTCGCTATCGTCGTAGCAACATTAGCCTATTTAATTCCATACCTTGTTTCTACCTTGTACCAATTAAAATTAGTTATTACAGGAGAAACGTATGATATACTGCCAGGTTCTCGAATAAAAGATGGAATCATTACTACATTAGCGTTGATATACTCCATTTGGGTTATCAAAACGGGAACTGCTGATTTAAAAACATTCTTCTTAGGAATTGGATTGTTCGTATTAGGTCTTATTCTTTATCCAGTACTAATGAAAGACTCACAAAAAACGGATTAAATAAAGAGAAGCTGCTGGCTTCTCTTTTTTATTAAAAATCTGTAATTAACTTTTCTTTTAGCTCTCCTACAGATAAAGGTTTCGCATAATAAAATCCCTGTACATAATCACAGCTCATTGATTGTAACAAACTCTCTTGCTCTACTGTTTCTACTCCTTCAGCAACTACTGCTAAATTTAAACTATGAGCAATTTCAATAACGGATTTTACAATCGTTCGTTCTGGTTGTGCGTGATCATAATGAAATTCACGAATAAAATTACGATCAATTTTTACAATATCCAGTGGTAGTTGTTTTAAATAATATAAGGAAGAATAGCCAGTTCCGAAATCATCCAAAGCAATTAAAACACCCATATTTCTTAATTCTTGTAATGTAGCAATAATATAATCAAAATGGCGGACTGCAATACTTTCCGTTATTTCTAATATTAAACGGTTCGGAGGAAAACCAGTTCTCTTTAAAATGCTACGTACTGATAAAATAAAACGTTTCTGCATTAATTGTTGTATAGATAAATTCACAGATAACTTTAGTCCTTCTTGATAATTCGGCAATGTTTTAAACAAGCGACATGATTTTTCTAATACCCAGTCTCCTAGTTTTATAATAAGTCCAGACTCTTCAGCTACAGGGATAAATTCGCTTGGTGAAATAGGTCCGTCTTCTGTCATACAACGTACTAAAGCTTCTATACCAGAATATCTCTTCGTTTTCAAATCAATAATAGGCTGCAATGCTACATCTAACTCTTCATCACGAATTGCCTTTTGCAAAGCAAACTCAACTTTCATTCTACGATTTATTTTCGCGCGTAGCTCATCTGTAAAGAAACACGCAGCGTTTCTCCCCTGTTCTTTTGCACTATACATAGCTAAGTCAGAGTTTTTCAATAACGTTTCCACATCTTGTCCGTCTTGTGGATAAGAACAAAGTCCTAGACTAGCTGAAATGTATACTTCATGGCCTTCCAGCATAAATGGTGCCTGAAAACATGACAACACAGATGTCGCTAACTGACTCATATCATCTTGTCTATGATTTTTTGTTAACAGCACAAATTCGTCGCCACCTAGCCTAGCCAGAACATCTTTCTCTCCTAGTACATAATGCAACCTTGAAGCAACTTCACTTAAAAGTAAATCCCCTATCATATGACCTAATGTATCATTTACTAATTTAAAACGGTCCAAATCAAAGTAAATCATACCAAATTCTTTTTTATCTGCAATCAATTCGTTAACGGTCGTTATTAATTGTAAACGGTTAGGCAAACTCGTTAAAGCATCATGATAGGCAAGTTCCCTATAACGACTTTCACTTAGCCGCAATCTATGTTCCGCTTCTTTTCTACTACTAATATCATTTCGAATTGCGATAAACTGGTATGGCTCTCCTTTTTCATTTAAAAATGGAACAATTGTTGTTTTGACCCAATAATATGTACCATCTTTTGCTCGATTCCGAATCTCACCTGTCCATACTTTCCCATTCAAAATACGCTTCCATAAGTCTTGAAAAAAGGTTTTTGGATGATGTCCTGAATTTAAAATACGGTGATCTTTTCCAATTAATTCTTCTCTTTTGTATTTAGAGATTTCACAAAATTTATCATTTACATATGTAATAAGACCTTTTCGATCTGTAATTGCAACAATTGAAGACTCATCTAATGCTAACTTTAAATCTCGCAATGAAGAGTCATATAATGCATGACCTCTCTGTTCTAGCATGCGCATCTCTCCTTGCTTCTATCTGACTAAAACACAACCTGTTTCTCTTCATAGAAATAGAGATATTTCATTTTCTAATACTAGCCCATTACATAAATTATCTTTTTGAATAGACCGATTAAAATAACATAATATTATTTGTAATAAAAAGCAATATTATACCGTTCTAATTATAAATAGTAGCTTCTCATCTCCCTAATTATTTCGTACCTTATTATACTGCAATCCCTTTAAGTGGCTCTATGCAAGCCTTGTTTCCAACTAATACCACTCACATCTGATCTCTTTGTTTTTAATAACGAAATAGAAATTAGAACATACTACATAACTATTCACGAATAATAATATAAAACTCTACATCAATGTATATGTTTTTGAATTACAATAACAAAATATTAACATATTTTCACCTTAATTTTGGAAGTATTTTATAAATAAATACCGTATTAAACTAAAAAAGAGGATAGCCTCTTTTTTAGTTTAATACGAATATGGTATTTGCTGATAACCTGGGTATGGCATTGGATACGTTACAGGGTATGGCGACGGATAAGCTACTGGATATGGAGCCGGATAATACCCTCCACTTGTTGCACCTGTTAATGCACCAGCTGTTAGTCCGCCTAACACTCCTCCTGCAAAGCTTCCAGGGAAAAATCCGCCTCCCCATGAACTACCACCACCCCAGCCCCATCCGCCTCCGTGATGATGATGGTGATCATAGTGATTGTGTCCTCCATGATGATGATGTCCACCGTTATGATTGTGCCCACCATGATTGTGTCCTCCATGATGATTTCGATAATACAATCCATTATTTTCTATATAATTCATGTTTCTCCGCTCCTTTTCGATTTTTTCATTTTCATATGCGTTAAGAGTGGGATAAAAAATGGGATAGTACACTGTATGTAGGACAAATGCGGAAAGTATAGGTGAAATGTCTATATTTTGTAAAAAAAGCAAAACACCTTATAATAAAGATGTCATATTACATCTTCTATTTAAGAAGTCTATATTGAAAAAAGATTAGGGGAATTATATAGAAATGAAGAAGCCTATCGTTCAATTACTATTAATATTTACAATTGTATCTATCGTTCTGTTCCTATTAAATACATCGTATATCTCGTTATATACATTTGTCGGTGCTCTATGGTCCATCACAATCGTAGGAATTTCATTCGTTATTTTTATAGAAAATAGATCTCCACAAAGTACATTAGCATGGTTTTTAGTATTAGCACTTCTTCCTATTATAGGTGTGCTATTATACGCTATTTTCGGGCGCAGCCGCTGGAGAAGAAAAAAACATCTCCATCGTTCAGAAGAACAAAGAAAATTATTCCGTGAAATATTAGAAGGAAGAAGACTAGAGTTATTACTCACAGTCCCACTAAATGAACGTTCCATACATTTAACAGAAGTCATACAAAAATTTGGAGGCGGTCCTGCTGCAGATAAAACAACTACAAAACTTTTAACAAACGGAGATCAAACATTTTCAGAAATTTTGCGAGCTATAGAGCAAGCAAAACATCATATACATATTCAATACTACATTTATAAATCTGATGAAATTGGTACAAAAGTTCGAGATGCTTTAATACAAAAAGCAAAAGATGGTGTTATTGTACGCTTCCTTTATGATGGCCTTGGAAGTAATACGTTAAGACGACGATTTTTGCAACCTATGAAAGAAGCTGGGATTGAAATTGTAGAATTTGACCCTATTTTTTCAGCTTGGTTACTTGAAACTGTCAATTATCGTAACCATCGAAAAATTGTTATTGTAGATGGCGAAATTGGTTTTACCGGAGGACTCAATGTCGGTGATGAATATCTTGGCCGTTCCAAGAAATTTCCTGTTTGGCGTGATAGTCATTTAAAAATAGAAGGAAAAGCATTATATAAATTACAAGCAATCTTTCTAGAAGACTGGCTCTATGCCTCTAGTGGTTTAAATACTTATTCCTGGGATCAATTCATGAATAGACAATACTTCCCAGGTAAAGAGATTTCAAATGCAGAAGGTGCTGTTCAAATCGTAGCAAGCGGACCAAGCTCCGATGATAAAAGTATTCGTAATACATTATTAGCTGTTATGGGCTCTGCAAAAAAATCCATTTGGATCGCTACACCCTACTTTATTCCAGATCAAGAAACTTTAACATTATTACGCTTAAGTGCAATTGCCGGAATAGATGTACGGATTTTATATCCAGGTAAAAGTGATAGCATCATTAGTGATCAAGCATCTCAATCCTATTTCACTCCGCTTTTAAAAGCTGGTGCTTCTATTTACAGTTATAAAGATGGTTTTATGCATGCAAAAATTGTACTCGTTGATGATACAATTGCAACTATTGGAACAGCGAACATGGATGTACGTAGCTTTGAATTGAATTACGAAATTATTAGTGTACTTTATGAATCAAAAACAGTTCACGATATTAAACGTGATTTTGAAGAAGATTTTAAACATTCAACTGAAATTAAATGGAACTCTTTCCAAAAAAGAAGTATAAAAAAACGCATATTGGAGTCTTTCATGAGGCTCATTTCTCCTTTACTGTAGGCAATCAACTTCATCTTGATTGCTTTTTCTTTTCCCTTTATCCTCCTTCCTTTTCTTTGCATACCATATTAAAACAAGTTATCATAAGATGTATTACTTTATGAAAATAATGTTAGGTGGGAAATACATGTTAGAACAATTTCATATACATGCTGATTTAAAACAACAGCTTTCTACGATTCATGAAAAGAATAAGCAAGAAGCTGGTGAAAACGCACATTTAATCGGAACGAAAATATATAAAGCGTCTGATAATAGCATTATTGAAGATGCGATTACAGCACTTCTTCTTGGCAAGAACATTCTATTAAAAGGACCGACTGGTAGTGGTAAAACAGTACTAGCGGAAACTCTTTCTTCTTTATTCCAAAAACCAATGCATAGCATTAACTGCTCTGTCGACTTAGATGTAGAGGGTATTTTAGGATACAACACACTACAAACGAAAGATGGTGCATCTGAAGTTTCATTCGTTAACGGTCCTCTTATGAAAGCAATGAAGAACGGTCACTTCCTATATATTGACGAAATCAATATGGCAAAACCTGAAACGTTACCACTTCTTCACGGCGCATTAGATTACCGTAAAATGATTACAAACCCATTTACACAAGAGGTTGTATACGGTGATGACGAATACCGTGTAATTGCTGCGATTAACGAAGGTTACGTTGGAACAAGTGAACTAAACGAAGCGTTAAAAAACCGTTTTGTTATTATTGAAGTTCCTTACATTCAAGGTGATACATTAAAAGAATTATTATTAGCAGAATCAAAATTAAAAGATGTTGCAACCATTGAAAAGTTCGTTGCCTTTGCAAGCGACCTTATGCCTTTAGCTCGCGATGGACGTGTAAGTGAAGAAGCGGCAAGTATTCGTGGCATTATCGACGCATGTGATTTAGGTGTATATATTCCTGTTATGCGAGCGATTGAACGAAGCATAATTGCAAAACTTAATGATGAAACAGAACAAATGACTGTCCGTGAATTAGCAGAAAGTTATTTCTTTGAGGGATAATTTATGAGACAAATTTTTAGTGACAAAAAAATTGATGCGTCGCTGTTTCTACAAATGGAAAACTTAATGTATGCCCTTCTAAAAGAAGACGATGCCTATCTTGAATATGGCTATAAAGCATACTACGACGAAATTGAAAAGAAAGTTGTCATTAGTCACTTTTGGGATGATCGAAAAGAAGAAGATACAGTAATCGGATTAAAAAGCGAAGTGTTCTTAAAAGCACTTGGTAATAAACATTACTCGGACATGACTTTAATTCGTTCTTATGCGATTGAATTGCAAGAATCGCCCCTAAAAAAGTTTTTAACACAATTATTTGTTCTATTAGAAGATTTACGCGTTGAGGAAATTGTAAAGAACTTACGTCCTGGCACGAAGCATGTTTTTAAAAGAAGAAAAGAAATGTATCGCAATTACTTTAGCTCACAAAATGAAATCAATCGCGTTCGTAACTATCACGGTGATCGTCTATTTTGCCTATGCTATCTTTCATTAACGAGCGATAAATATGAAATGTTTAATAATGAATATTTCGAACAAATTGAAGCTATTTTGCATGAAACATTCCAAGCTCGTAATACGGAAGATATTATGTATATCGTTGAGAAAATTCGCTACCGCTTAGAGGAGCTTCTTGAAAGTGATATGCTTAACAACTATTTCGGACATGCACCGCTTTATTTATCTGTTCTTGCAGACGAAAAGAACTGTCGCGTCGAAGATTTAGCAAATGATGATACGCAGCTTATAGATGACGATGAAAATAAAAACAAAATGGATGAAAGTTTCTCCACATGGCATCGTGAAAATAAAAATAACGAAAACGAGAACTTTTTACGCTTTGAATTAGAAAGCGGAACAAAAACAAACATGATGGGCGATACTGCTCGTGAATCAGAAGATGGCGACCAAGCACTTGGTTCTGTACAAGGTACTTCTCAAAAAAGTACACAATCCAACTTTGATGGCGCTGATACAGAAGAAGCAAGGGCTTCACACGCTTCTAGTCAAAATGATGGTGCATATGGTAAATATAACACTGGCGCTTCTCATACATTTAAAGAAGCACGTAAACCAAATCCTGATGAGAAAAAGGATTACCAAGCTATCAAATCAGTCGTTAATAAAGATGTAAAAGAATTAAAGAAAATTATCGAAAAAACGATTGAAAATAAAACGAATGCAAATAGTGATAAATATTACGGAAGACTTCGTAAGAAATTCCTTCGTATTTATACTGAAAAGCAGCCTCGCATGTTTTATAAAAAAGGGCAAGAATCACAAGAGCTCGACGTTGCATTCCAACTGTTAGTTGACTGTTCTGGTTCTATGTATAACAAAATGGAAGAAACGAAGAAGAGTGTTGTACTATTCCATGAAGCTTTAAAATCTTTAAAAATCCCGCACGCTATTAGCGGATTTTGGGAGGATGCCTCTAGCGCTAAACCTGAAGATAAGCCGAACGTTATCCATGAAGTTGTAAATTATAAAAACTCAACGTTACCAAACGTTGGTCCAGAAATTATGCAACTTCGTGAAGAAGAAGATAACCGCGACGGATATATTATTCGTATCGTTTCTGAAAAGCTTGCCAAAAGACCTGAGAAACATAAATTCTTACTAGTCTTCACAGACGGTGAGCCTTCTGCGCTAGACTATCAACAAGACGGAATTTTAGATACGCATGAAGCTGTTAAACTCGCGCGTAAAAGTGGTATGGAAGTAATCGGTATCTTCATCGAAGAAGGCGAAGCGAAAGAAGCAACTTATCAATTGATGAAAAACATTTATAACCATCACTTCTTAGTTGCAAATCACGCTGAAGATTTACGACTGAAGATTAAACCATTACTGAAAAAATTATTACTGAAGACGATTGAATAGAAAATAGGAGCCTTGTGGCTCCTGTTTTTTCGTTCAATTACTTTGTTTCTGGTTGAAACTTGTATGGAATGGCTATTTCTAACAAATATTCAAATCCTCCGTCATAGTATGGGAAGCGCTCATTCGCAATTGTTCGATCCACCCACTCTACTGCAGAAATTTCACCTTCATCTTCCGCAATAAGTTCACCTTTTTCTACATTCGCTCGGAATGTAAAAAATAGTGCATGATTCCCTGATTCTTCAAAGAATTTTTCATTGATCGCAACAAGTCCACCTAACGTAGCAGTTAAACCTGTCTCTTCTTTCACTTCTCTTATTAGTGCTTCCTCTAATATTTCACCTTTTTCCACAGCCCCACCTGGCAATGACCAAACGTTTTGTTCTACATTATGTACCATTAATATTTTATCTGTTTCTTCGTCATGTATTAGTGCATATACGACATCAACTCTTTGCATGTTGCTTTTCTCCTTCAATTAACTCATCCATTGTAAATAAAGAATGTAGTTGTAAACCATCTGCTAATAAGTTTTCTCTTCCCTCTTTCGTTCGTTCAATCACACCTAGAACATGATGTACTTTCGCACCTAGTTCTCTTAAATCTTTCGTGCTTAATAATATTTGACCACCTGTCGTAATAACATCCTCAACAACACAAATATTTTTCCCAGCAATATTAACGCCTTCTGCTAACTTACATGTGCCGTACTTCTTCGCTTCTTTTCTTACAAATACGACCGGTATACCTGTTTGTAAAGATAATGCTGTTGCTACTGGAATTCCTCCCATCTCTAAACCAGCGAGTGCTTCTGTATCAGGAGGAATGAGCTCTTTCAACTGTTTAGTAATTTCTAATAACAGTACTGGATTAGATTCAAATAAGTACTTATCAAAATATTGATTTGATACTTGTCCTGATCGAAGCTTAAATGTTCCCGTTAAACGTGACGTACTGTAAATTTCCTTTGCTAATTCCCATTTCTCCATTCCCTGTCTCCCCTTTACACACAAATTAACTCATTCTATCACATTTGTAATTATTTGTATATTACCAAAATACAAACAAAAAGAGCCGATTCCTAAGAATCGACTCTTCCTATTAATTCATCACTAACTCAGCTGTGAGCTTTTTTTTTAACTTAGCCAGCATGTCAGTTGTCATTTTGTCTAAATCGTATTCTGCTTTAAAGCCCCACTCTTTCATTGCTGCTGTTGCATCAATAGAGTTTGGCCAGCTATCAGCGATTGTTTGACGAGCTGGATCTACTGCATAATCCATTGTAAACGTCGGAATGTGTTTACGAATTGACGCTGCAATTTGCTCTGGCTCGAAGCTCATTGCTGTAATGTTAAATGCATTTCTATGCACTAGCTTACTTGGATCAGCTTCCATTAATGAAATGATCGCTTGTAAAGCATCAGGCATATACATCATGTCCATATATGTTCCTTCAGCAATGTATGAGGTGTATGCACCTTTTTTAATCGCCTCATAATAAATTTCAACTGCATAATCAGTCGTTCCGCCTCCTGGAGGAGCTACGTAAGAAATTAAACCTGGGAAACGCACACCGCGCGTATCAACGCCAAACTTTTGATGATAATAATCACATAGTAATTCCCCTGCCACTTTGTTTACCCCATACATCGTAGTAGGACGCTGAATTGTATCTTGCGGTGTATTATCTTTTGGCGTTGATGGACCAAATGCACCGATAGAACTTGGCGTGAAGAACTTACAGTTTAATTCACGAGCTGCTTCTAGAGCATTTACAAGTCCACCCATATTTAAATTCCATGCAAATAACGGATTTTTTTCTGCTGTTGCTGAAAGTAAAGCTGCTAAATGAATAATTGTATCTACTTCATTACGCTTTGCAATATCATGTAGTTTTTGTCCATCTGTTACATCTAACGTTTCAAATGGACCAGACGTTACTACTTCACTATCTGTTTCACGAATATCTGTTGCAATAACATTTGATGCGCCGTATACATCACGAAGTTTCATTACTAGTTCAGAACCAATTTGCCCTAAAGAACCGGTTACTAGAATTTTTTTCATTTTCCCCACTCCTCATTTGCAAGCTATTCAAAAGATGTCGTTACTTAAATGATGCCCATTTCTTTTCCTACTTTTTCATACTTAAGAATTGCTTCATCTAACATTTCTTTCGTATGAGCTGCTGTAGGCATATTACGAACGCGCCCTGTTCCTTTTGCTACAGTTGGGAACACGATAGATTTTGCGTATACACCTTCTTCATTTAGACGTTTACTAAATTCTTGTGTTAATACTTCGTCCCCAATAATACAAGGTGTAATTGGCGTTTCACTTTCCCCAATGTTAAAGCCAAGTTCTTTTAATCCTTGTTTCAAGTAGCGGCCATTTTCCCATAAGCGATCGTGTAACTCTGTGCTTTCCATTAAGATTTCAATTGATCTCATGCAAGCTGCTGCATCAGCTGGTGTTAATGCTGTAGAGAATAAGAATGGACGTGAACGAACTTTTAACCAGTCAATTAAGTTTTGTTTCCCTGCTACATATCCACCAATTACCCCAATTGCTTTTGATAATGTACCAATTTGGAAATCAACTTTATCAGAAAGACCGAAGTGCTTTACAGTTCCTGCACCTTTTCCAAGTACACCTGAACCGTGTGCATCATCTACGTATGTCATTAAATCTAACTCTTCTGCAATCTCAACAATTTCTGGTAGTTTTGCAACATCTCCATCCATCGAAAAGACACCGTCTGTAATTACCATTAATTTATTGTAAAGACCTGATTCTTTCGCCGCGATTGCTTTTTGGCGTAAATCTTCCATATCAGAATGTTTATAAACAATAATTTTTGCTTTTGATAGACGACTACCGTCAATAATAGATGCATGATTTAATTCGTCTGAAAGAATCGCATCATTTTTATCCATAACAGCTGAAATCGCTGCCATATTACAGTTAAATCCTGATTGATAAGCAATTGCTGCTTCTGTATGTTTAAACTTTGCAATTGTTTCTTCTAACTTAATATGCAAATCTAAAGTACCGTTAATTGTACGAACAGCCCCTGCTCCAACACCGTACTTATGAATAGCACCAATTGCTGCTTCTTGCAAACGGCTATCTGTTGCTAATCCCAGATAGTTGTTTGAAGATAAGTTAATATATTCTTTTCCGCCAATTGTAATGATCGGTCCATTTGAACTCTCAAGCGGATCAATTACGTTATAAAGCCCCTTTGATTTTAAATCCTCTAAATTTTCTTCTAAAAATTTCGCAAGTGTTTTACTAGACATCGTGAAGCCTCCCATCGTTCATGTAAGCGGATTATTGTCTTAATAGTTCTAATAATCCCTCTACTAGCTTAACACGTTTTCAGAATTTATTATAGAAAAATAGTTTAAAGTAACCGCTTACAATTCTAGATTATATATGATTCATTACAATAAATCTATCATTTACTTTTCATATTTGATAGAATTAAAAAAATATTTCGGGAGGTTTCAAACATGGCATTTACAGAATCTGATGTATACAATAACACAGCATTTTTCGAACAATATATGAAACGAAGATACCGAGAAAATAGCCCAAATGAATCCATTGAAAAACCAGTATTCTTTCAGCTCATTGGTCATGTACAAGGAAAACAAATTCTCGATTTAGGCTGTGGTGATGCTAAGTTTGGCGCGGAATTATTAGAGAAGGGATGCTACTCTTACACCGGCATTGAAGGCTCCAAACTTATGTATGAAAAAGCTAAAAAACAACTAGAAAATAAAAATGGATCTGTTCATTTTTTAAACCTCAAAGATTATACCTACCCCTCTTCCACTTTTGATTTAGTAACATCTAGACTCGCCTTACATTATATTGAACATCTTGATACTATTTTTCAAAATGTATTTCAAACTTTAAAAACAAATGGCACCTTTACCTTTAGCGTTCAACATCCCGTTATTACTTCTTCATTTGAAAGCTTACAAACAAGTGGTAAAAGAACGAGTTGGCTCGTCGATGATTACTTTAAACTAGGCAAACGGGTTGAACCATGAATTGACCAAGAAGTTATTAAATATCATCGTACAACGGAAGAGTATTTCACATTATTACAGCAAGCCGGATTTACCATTACATCATTAAAAGAAGCTACACCAAATCCAACCTATTTTCAAGATGAAGAAGAGTATAAACGTCGCTTACGTATTCCTCTCTTCCTCTTATTTTCTTGTACCAAATAAAAAAAAACGATGAATCACTCATCGTTTTTTTATCTCATTGCCTGAGCAACTTCTTTAACTACACGTCTTCCTCTTCCGTGAGGGATACAAAGCGGTGTTCCAAACAACGGATCCGTACTAATTTGACACTCCATTCGGAATACATCACGTACTAGTTTCTCATCTACCACTTCTTCAGGTTTACCTTGTGCATATATTTGTTTATCTTGAATTGCTACAATGTTATCTGCATAGCGGCATGCTAAATTCAGATCATGTAATACCATAACAATTGTTCTTTGTTCTGTTTCATTTAATTCGAATAATAAATCTAGCACTTCAATTTGGTGAGTCATATCTAAGTATGTAGTTGGCTCATCCAGTAAAATGATATCTGTATCTTGTGCAAGTGTCATTGCGATCCAAGCACGTTGACGCTGCCCACCTGAAAGAGCATGCACATCACGCTCAGCAAATTCTGTCATACCTGTTGCTGCAAGTGCCTTCTGTACCATTTCCTCATCTTTTTCTGACCACTGTTTCAGCCATGTTTGATATGGATAGCGTCCTTGTTTTACAAGTTGCAATACTGTAAGCCCTTCTGGTGCTTGCGGTCCTTGCGGTAAAATTGCCATTTGACGAGCAATTTGCTTCGTTTGCATACTTTGAATAGCTTGATTATCTAACAAAATGTCACCAGTTGTTGGCTTTAATAATCTAGCTAGTGAACGTAATAAAGTTGATTTCCCGCAACCGTTGGAACCGATAAAGATTGTAATTTCACCTTTTGGAATTTCAAAATTCAACTCATCAATAATAATTGTTTCACCATAAGACAACGTCAAGCGTTTCGTCTCCAATGCTTTTTGCATATTCATCTCCCTTTATGAATTCCGACTTTTATAAAGTAAATAAATAAAATAAGGTGCACCAATTGCTGATGTAAATACCCCTGCTGGAATTTCAAGTGGTGTGAAAATTGTACGCCCTATTAAATCTGCAGCAAGTACTAGAATTGCACCGACAATAGCTGCAACTGGGAGCAATGCACCGTATAAAGAACCAACTAGCCTTCGTGAAATATGAGGTGCCATTAAACCGACAAATCCAATCCCTCCGGCGAAGGCAACTGCTCCCCCAATTAAAGCCGTACTAAGTAATAACATGAATACGCGTGACTTCGTTAAAGGAACACCAAGTCCTACCGCAATATCATCCCCTAGCTCTTGCGCATTTAAATGTCTAGCAGCTATAAATGATATTACCGTTAAAATGAGAACCCACGGTGCAAGTACCATAACATTTTGCCAAGAAGAGCCATAAACGGTACCCGTAATCCATACATTCGCTTGGCTCGCTTGATAAATTGGTGCTAACAACATAAATAATGTTGTTGCCGCCTTCGTTAATGCCCAAAATCCAACACCAATTAAAACGAGAATAATTGGTGATAATCCATCATTTTTCCATGCAAATAAGTATACAAAAACCGCTACAATCGTTGCTCCTGCAAAAGCTGCTAACGGCATATAATGAATGCTTACAGTTAGCGCATTATTTTTATCACTAAATAGCGCTAAAAATAATACAACTGCAACACTTGCCCCGCCCGTAATCCCGATGATATCAGGAGAAGCAAGTGGATTTCGAACGAGCCCTTGTAAAATACAGCCCGCTACTGCAAGCGCAATTCCTACGAGGATAGCAATTAAAATACGTGGCATACGAAACTTATTTACAACCATATTTGACATCGCATCGCCATTTCCAGTAATTGCTTGCCATACGTCATAAGGAGCAATTTTCATGTCCCCCATACCTGCGCTCGCAAAGAATAATCCTACTAAAACAACTAGTAAACTTAACAAGACGAGACAAGCTCGTTTATACATTAAAAACGAGAGCTCGCCTTTTCCTATACGAAACGGAATATATTTCTTCATTTGCTAAGCCCTCTCTTACGTGCAATATAAATAAAGAACGGTGCTCCAATAAATGCTGTCATAACTCCTACTGGTACTTCTTGTGGCATAATGACATATCTTGCTGCTATATCAGCCAATATTAGTAGTATTGCACCTAACAATCCGCTATAAGGCACTCTCCATCTGTGGTCAACTCCAACAAGAAATCTAGCAAAATGCGGAGTAATAATTCCAATAAATCCAATTGGACCAGCAACCGCAACTGAACCACCAGACAACAGTACAATAATAAGTAACACGAACGATTTCATTAAAATTGTGCGTTGTCCAAGTCCTTTCGCGACGTCTTCTCCCATCATCAATGTATTTACTTTCCCTGCCATCATAAGAGATGCAATCCATCCTATTAATAAATATGGGAATACAGATTGTAAAATTTCTAACTTTCTCCCTTGCACAGATCCAGCAAGCCAAAATAATACCTCTTCAAGTGCTTTTTCATTTAACACAAGTAATCCTTGTGTTAATGATGAAAATAACGCACTAATTGCGACCCCTGCTAACGTTAACTTAAGAGGAGTAGTCCCTTCTTTTCCTAAAGAACTAGAAGCAAATACAAGTACAGCTGCAACCGCCGCTCCTAAAAAGGCAATCCATGTGAAAGCTGATAATGATGTTACTGAAAAGATTACAATTGCTACAACTATAAAGAACGCAGCACCTGAATTTAATCCAATAAAATCTGGAGAAGCAAGTGGATTCTTAGTTAAAGTTTGCATAAGACAACCAGCAATGGCTAAACTAGCACCAACACTAGCTGCAATTAACGCCCTAGGCAGACGTACATTCTGAATAATAATATGTTCATTGGAACCGTTAAAATGGAAAAAAGCATCCAATGCTAGTTTCCAACTCGTATTTGTATATCCGAAAATAATACTTCCCCAAATACAAATAACGACTGCAATGATTCCAACAAATAATCCAATCCATTTTGCTCGATTTGTTTTTAATAACATGCAGCGTTTCCCCTTCAATGTATAATGATACGTTGTTAGTGTATTTCAACTTAATTCTCATTGTCAACGGAAATGAGAATTATTTTCACCCATATGTATTGACAATCAAAAGATAAAGGCTTAATATCATGCTTGCTATTGAAAAATATTCTCAACATATAGGGGGTACATAATGAATTTCATGCGGAAGAAATCGTTTACAGTATTTGTATTTTTACTAGCATTTTCAATGCTTTTAAGCGCTTGTGGAAAATCAAATAACAAAGAAGAATCTACAAAAGAAGATAATAAAAAAGAAGTGGTTACTGTAGAACATGCAATGGGTAAAACAGAAGTTCCTGCTAATCCAAAACGTGTAGTTATCTTAACAAATGAAGGAACTGAAGCTTTACTTGAATTAGGTGTGAAACCAGTTGGTGCTGTAAAGTCTTGGACTGGTGACCCATGGTATCCACATATTAAGGATAAAATGAAAGATGTAAAAGTTGTTGGTGATGAAGGACAAGTTAACGTTGAAACAATCGCTTCTTTAAAACCAGACTTAATTATCGGTAACAAAATGCGCCACGAAAAAGTGTACGAACAATTAAAAGCAATTGCACCTACTGTGTTCTCAGAAACATTACGTGGTGAATGGAAAGATAACTTCAAATTTTATGCAAAAGCATTAAATAAAGAAAAAGAAGGTCAAAAAGTTGTAGCTGATTACGAATCACGTATGAAAGATTTAAAAGGCAAACTTGGCGATAAAGTAAATCAAGAAATCTCTATGGTTCGTTTCATGCCTGGTGATGTTCGTATTTATCATGGCGATACATTCTCTGGTGTTATTTTAAAAGAACTTGGATTTAAACGTCCTGGAGATCAAAACAAAGATGATTTTGCAGAGCGTAACGTATCTAAAGAGCGTATTTCTGCTATGGATGGTGACGTATTATTCTACTTCACATTCGATAAAGGAAATGAGAAAAAAGGATCTGAACTAGAAAAAGAATATATAAACGATCCTCTATTTAAAAATTTAAATGCCGTAAAGAATGGTAAAGCATACAAAGTCGACGATGTTATTTGGAATACAGCTGGCGGTGTAATTGCTGCTAACCTATTACTAGATGACATCGAAAAGCGCTTTGTTAAATAATACACCTCTAGTCAGCACCCTCCTATGGTGCTGGCTATTTTCTATTTCACTGAAGTGTCACATTATTTCATTTTGTATTTTTATTCCCAATATGTTATATTATAAAAGTAAATAGAATATATTTTCTCTATATCAGAATAAATATTTTAATCTAAATTTTCTGATTAATCACTATTTTATTTTCTTTTAGAATTCAATTATTACATTTGAAAACGCTTATCATCTCGTTTTCAGGGCAAAATACAGTAACGGTCGAAGAAAAATAGAACTTTTTTAGAAATTTTCTTTCTATTTCCATATAATTCTATTGACTTCTAAATATTTTGTAAATTAAAATGATTACATAAATATCCGTTATACAGGATTAGGGGGAAACAAAAATGGATGCAGCTTTAAAATTAGACAAAGCTGGAGAGCAACAATCACCAAAAAAACATCCACCAGGGTTATACTTGTTGTTCTTTACAGAAGCATGGGAAAGATTTAGTTATTACGGAATGCGTGGCTTATTAGTTCTTTATTTAACAACGAGCTTAGTAAGCGGCGGTTTAGGATTTGATAAAGCAGTTGCAGTTCAAATTTACGGTATTTTCACAATGTTAGTATACTTCACACCGATTATCGGTGGTTGGTTAACTGACCATTTCATTACGAAGCGACATGCCATTACTATTGGTGGTATCATCATGGCACTTGGTAACTTTGTACTATTTTCAATGAACACAAAAACCGGACTATTTTTAGGATTAGGATTATTAGTTATTGGTAATGGATTCTTCAAACCAAATATTTCGACTTTATTAGGTCAATTATATAGCGAAAACGATTCTCGTCGTGATAGTGCCTTCACTATCTTCTACATGGGAATTAACTTAGGGGCTTTTGTTGCTCCATTCATTTGCGGTTATTTCGCAGATTATAAATATGGATTCTTAACAGCTTGTATCGGTATGATCATTGGTCAGATTGCCTTTAACTTATTAGCACCTCGTTACTTAGGATCTATCGGAACAACTGTTGTAGGGAAAAAATCTAAAGAAAAAAATGCAAAAGTAATTGAGAAAAAACCTTTAACAACACAAGAGAAAAAACGCACTGCTGCAATTTTAATTTTAACTTGTTTCGTAGTATTCTTCTGGGCAGGATTTGAGCAAGCTGGTAGTTCTTTAACACTTTACACAGATAAGTTCGTAGATCGTACAATCGGTGGATTTACAATTCCAACACCTTGGTTCCAATCTGTAAACCCACTATTCATTATCTTATTAGCATTACCAGTTTCTGCATTATGGATTAAACTTTCGAAAACAAAAAATGGTGATTTAAAAATCCCAACAAAAATGGCATTAGGTATGATTTTACTAGGAATTGGATATCTAGTTCTAACTTTAGCTGTATTAAAAACTGGTAGCGATGAAAGTAATATTACAATAAAGGCAAACTTACTATTCATTGTATTCACTTACATGTTCCATACAATCGGTGAGTTATTCTTATCACCTATCGGATTATCTATGGTAAGTGCAATCGCTCCTGTTAAATTAGCATCATTATTAATGGGGGTATGGTTAGCTGGTACTGGCTGCGCAAACTTATTAGCAGGACAATTAGCTGCTTTCACTCAATCTTTAGGATATTTAGAAGTATTCGCAAGTATCGGTATTATCGTAATTGTACTGGGATTAGTACTTCTTATGTTCTCTAAGAAAATTGCACATATGATGGAATAACAAAAAGACGCTTCTCAATTGAGAAGCGTCTTTTTTATTATTTCTCCTCTAAAGCTGTCACGTCCACATGAACGCTCTCACCAGGATTAGATACATCATACACTTGAGCACTCCCCTTCTGCTCATCACAGCTCTCAATCCATACTGGTACGCCCTCATATGTAACGTCAATTCTACTTGAAGAAGATAAAATTTGTTTCACACGTTTCACATCCATACTACTGTCCCTCCTTTTGCTTACTACACTCCTTTCTATTTTTTCTTTTCCTTTTAGAATATATTCCGTAAGGCAGCATGTTGATTGATAGTCATTTCTTCCTCACATGCTAATATTTACTCTCTCGCTACCTTTCTGACAAATAAAAAAAGACGTATATTCCATACGTCTTTTTCCATAATATTCAAATTTTAAGAAAATAATGTTTTTACTACCGCACTTACTTTATCATTATGGATTTGATAATACACTTCTAATCCTCGTCTTTCAAAGCGCACTACTTTATTTTGCTTTAACTTCGTTAAATGTTGTGAAACCGTTGATTGCGGAATTTCTAATACTTCCTGTAGTTGTGTTACATTACATGTTCCTCTTTGCATAAGTTCCATTACTAGACGTAGACGAAGTGGGTGAGCTAACGCTCTTAACATTTGTACATCTTCTTCTGAAATACGACATTCGAATTGATTTTGGCTCATAAAGTTCCCCTCATTTTCGTTTTTATTTGCGTTTTTATGTTCTTTTTATTTATTTATATATCTGTTCTTATATTTCCTGTTACGACATAACTTTATCAACCTATAAAGCCGAAAAATTTTTCCATCTTTATCAGCAAAAATTCAGGAAAAAATCCTTGCTGATTTTGAATATTATACTATATGATATAACGAAAAAGCAAAATAATGGCCTACGAATACTTTGCTTGCAAACGTTGTTTTATCAAGCTTTTTGTTATATTTTCACCTCATTGAAACGCACAGTAACGGTATTGTAAAATACCGTCTATAATTGATAACCTATCGTAATGTAGTTGAACTATAATTAACCTCTTTGTTACGCTAAAAGGAATTTTCAGTAAAAAGAGATGATGTGATATTAAAAATTTGTTTCTAATTTTTTATTCGTATTGCAAGCGGTTGGACTGTTGTGCAAAACTTCCTATTTAAATCCACTCACCAATCCTCCCTCACACTAGATCAAATAGGACAGATCAGTTCATATATCAAACTTTATACTCGATATAAAAGATGGCATCTAATATACACTTATAGGAAACATGCCAGCTGAATAAGCAAAATAATATGCAAATAGTTTATACAGCACACTTAAATTCATTTGAGTGTGTTTTTTGTCTACTTTATGAACAAAGCTTTTCTTTTAACACTATTATGGAATAATTATACTTTTTTACGTTGACAATAGTGTTGAAGGAGAATATACTAAGCATGTAAGTTGATTGTGAATAGTTTCACAAATAATGTGAATTTCTTCACATATAATAGATAGGAGTTGTCATTATTATGAGTACTTGGACACAAATTTATGACCCATTAAACAATATTTGGTTATCTGCACTAATCGCAGCACTTCCAATCTTTTGTTTCATCATTTGTTTAATGGGATTCAAAATGAAAAGTTACATGGCTGGTCTTTATAGTGTGATTGTCGCTATTATCCTTGCAATATTTGTTTATAAAATGCCAGCAACAGTAGCTGTAGCATCTGCTGGATTCGGTGTTTTATCTGGATTTTATCCAATTTGTACTATCGTTATCGCCGCAATTTTCCTTTACAAATTAACTGTTAAAACAGAGCAATTCAATATTATTCGCGATAGTATTTCAAGCATTACAAATGATCAACGTTTACAAGTATTATTAATCGCTTATTCTTTCGGTGCTTTCTTAGAAGGTGCAGCTGGTCTAGGGGTTCCAGTTGCTATTACAGCCGCACTACTTGTAGGTATGGGCTTTAATCCATTAAAAGCAGCAGGTATTTGTTTAGTAGCTAATATTGCTGGTGGTGCTATGGGTGCTATGGGTATTCCAGTTACAGTGCCAGCACAATTAACTCAACTTGACGCATTAACTATTGGTCGTCAAACTGTTCTTATTTTACCTTTCATTAGTATTATTTTACCTTTCTTACTTGTTTCAATGGTCGATGGAATTAAAGGTATTAAAGAAACTTGGCAAGGTATTCTTGTAAGTGGTGTTTCTTTCGCTATTACTCAATTCGCTGTGACTTACTTCTTAGGTGCAGAACTTACTAATATTTTCGCAGCAGTTGTAAGTATGATTGCTCTTGCATTATTCTTACGTGTTTGGCAACCAAAATCTTCTACTAAAGAAGAAAAACAAGAAACTAAAGTATCACATACATTCAATCAAATTTTATACGCTTGGTCTCCATTCGTATTCTTAACTGCATTTGTAACAATCTTTAACTTAAAACCGATTAAAGCTTTATTTGCTCCAGATGGTGCGTTAGCAAACTTAGTATTTAACATTCAGTTCCCTGGTCTTCATAATGCTGTTATGAAAACTACACCAATTACAAAAGCTGATACACCTTTCGCAGCTGTTTTCAAATTTGATGTATTCTCTTCTACAACTACTGCGATTGTACTAGCAATTATCGTTTCACTTATCGTTTACCGCGTAAAAGGTAAAATGGTTAAAGAATTAATGATTGAAACAATGAAAGAATTAAAAGCTCCAGTATATACAATTTGTAGCGTTATCGCTTTAGCTTACGTAGAAAACTACTCTGGTATGTCATCTACACTTGGACTTGCATTCTCTTCTACTGGTAATGCATTCCCAGTTCTTTCTCCAATCTTAGGATGGATTGGCGTATTCATTACAGGTTCAGTAGTTTCAAGTGGTTCTTTATTCGCACCACTTCAAGCAGTAACAGCAGACCAGTTAAACATCGTTCCTTCTACACTCGTTGCCTTAAACGTAGTAGGTGGTACAATGGCAAAAATGGTTTCACCACAATCTGTAGCAGTTGCTTGTGCCGCAGTTGGACTAGTTGGTAAAGAATCTGCTCTATTTAAGACAGCAATGAAATACAGTTTAATCTTCTTAGCTGTTATTAGCTTACTTCAATTAAACGCTGTATTTAATATCTTTTAAAAATAAAACACCGATCCAAGTGGATCGGTGTTTTTCACATTACATTTTTTTATTTTTTAATAAAGAAGCTCCAGCAATTTCAGGGTGAGTCATTTCGAATGGATCTAAAATAATATCCAATTCCTCTTCTGTCAGTACACCATGTTCTAAACATAACTCCCTAACAGATTTCCCTGTTTCAATTGCTTCACGTGCAATACGAGATGCTACTTCATAACCAATATGAGGATTAACTGCTGTAATAATTCCAACACTTTTCTCAACATATTGCTTCAGCAATTCTTCATTTGCCGTAATTCCTTCAATACAATATTCACGGAATACACGGAATCCATTATTCATAATACTAATAGATTGAATTAAATTAAATACAAGCACAGGCTCCATTACGTTTAACTCTAATTGTCCTGCTTCTGATGCTAAGCAAATTGTATGATCGTTTCCGATTACTTGGAATGCGACTTGGTTAATCACTTCTGCCATAACTGGATTTACTTTTCCTGGCATAATCGATGAACCTGGCTGACGTGCTGGCAATTGAATTTCAGCTAACCCAACACGTGGACCAGACGCCATAATACGAAGATCGTTTGCAATTTTAGACATGTTCATCATACATACTTTAAGTGCTGCAGATACCTCTGTGTATGCATCTGTATTTTGCGTTGCATCAACTAAATGCTCTGCACCAACAAGTGGGAATCCACTAAACGTTCTTAAATGTTTTACCACTTGTTCAATATACATAGGATTTGCATTTAATCCTGTACCAACAGCTGTCGCGCCCATATTCACTTCATATAAATGTTGACGAGACTGTTTAATTCTTTTTATATCACGCGCAAGCACTCGGCTATACGCTTCAAATTCTTGTCCAAGGCGAATTGGAACTGCATCTTGTAAATGTGTGCGTCCCATTTTAATAACATGATCAAACTCTTTTGCTTTTTTACGAAAAGCAGAATGAAGTTCTTCCATTGTAATAAGAAGCTTTTCTAACATCATAAGAGTTGCAATATGAATCCCTGTTGGAAACGCATCGTTCGTTGATTGGGCCATGTTCACATGAGTGTTTGGGCTAATTTTCGCATACGCCCCTTTTTCATATCCCATACGTTCTAACGCTCTATTCGCAATTACTTCATTTGTATTCATATTAATAGAAGTTCCGGCTCCACCTTGAATAGGGTCCACGATAAATTGATCATGAAACTTTCCATCAACAATTTCTTGCGCTGCTTCTGCAATTTCATGTCCAATGTCTTTAGCTAAGTAACCAGTATCTATATTCGCAAGCGCCGCCGCTTTTTTCACAATTGCCATTGCTGTAATGAGTGATGGATGAATGCGATATCCTGTAATTGGGAAGTTTTCTACGGCACGTAATGTTTGTACACCATAATAAGCTACACTTGGTACTTCTTTTTCACCTAAAAAATCTTTTTCTATACGTATATCCTTCGTTGCTATCATTTTTATCACCTATACTTTTTCATTCTAAATCCTTATCCAAAAAATCCGCCCTCTAAAAACACGAGTATCATTCAGAAGAATTTTTCAGTATCCACCTTCACTATATAGCACCTTTTTTGAAAGCGCAAACATTTATTTTTCTGTATATCCTTTTTATTAAAGTTTATAGAAAATCATTCTTCTACTTTCCTTATTTCCACTCGTTTAATTTGATGCATATCCTTTTCAAGGACTTTAAAATAAAAACCGTGTTTCTCAATAATATCTCCTTCAGCAACGATTTGTTTTTGTACCATAATCCAGCCACCAATTGTATCTACATCATCAGCAATTAAATGTATGCCAAGCAAATCATTTACTTCACTAATAAGCACTTTTCCCTCTACGATTTTATAACCTTCACTTATATGCTCTATAGGAGGATTCTCATCTTCATCGTATTCATCTCGAATTTCTCCAACAATTTCTTCTAAAATATCTTCTAGTGTAACAATCCCAGCTGTACCACCATATTCATCATACAATACAGCTAATGGAATGTGTTTTCTTTGCATTTGTAATAGTAAATCATGAATTGGAATATTTTCTAGCACTTCAATAACTGGCCTTGTATATGGCATAATTGAGCACTCTTCATCCCGATTACCATCCATATAACGAATAAATAAATCTTTTACATTAACCATCCCAATAATTTCATCTTTATCTTCACCAAATACAGGATATCTCGTATACTTTTCTTGCGCGATTACTTTAATATGTGTTTCAAATGGTTCGTCCTCATATAAGCCTACAACTTCCGTACGAGGTACCATAATTTCTTTTGCTACTCTATTATCAAATTCAAAAATATTATTTACATATTTAAATTCCCTTTGGTTAATCTCTCCGCTCTCATAGCTCTCAGATAAGATTAACCTTAATTCTTCTTCTGAATGAGCTACTTCATGTTCAGAAGCTGGATGTAATCCGAATAAACCAGTTACAACCCTCGCTGAACCATTCAAAGCCCAAATAAACGGATACATAACTCGGTAAAAATAAATAAGTGGTTTCGATAACAATAAGCTAACTTGTTCTGCTTTTTGTATAGCAAATGTCTTTGGAGCAAGTTCCCCAATGACAACATGTAAAAATGTAATTACTGCAAAGGCAATAATAAATGAAACTGTACTGGAAATTGCAGGTGAGAATTTTAATTTTAAAAACAACGGCTCGAGTAAATGTTTAATGGTTGGTTCCCCTAACCACCCAAGCCCTAAAGCAGTAATTGTAATACCTAGCTGACAGGCCGATAAATATTCATCTAAATTTGAAGTTACCTTTTTAGCTGCCAGTGCACCTCGTCTTTTTTCGCTAACGAGTTGATCAATACGACTGCTACGTACCTTAATAATTGCAAATTCAACAGCCACAAAAAATGCTGTTAACCCAATAAGAATGACTACCATCAATAATTTTAAAATATCCACATATGCTCTTTAGCTTTCTTAGCTAAAGTTACACCTCCTTTTAAAAAGAAGTTTCACTTTAGTTTCTTCAATTATTGGAAAGCAACTCTATATAAAATCCACCAATTTTCAAACCTCATACAATTCTAAAGGTAAACCATCAGGATCTTGGAAAAAGACGAATTTCTTCCCCGTTATTTCATCAATACGGATCGGTTCCGTCTCAACACCACATTGGTTTAAATGCTTCACAGCTTCTTCTATATTTGTAACAGCAAATGCTAAATGTCTAAGACCGGCTGCTTCTGGAAAACTTTTACGCTCAGGCGGATTTGGAAATGAAAATAATTCGATTTGATACTCTTCTCCTACACATAAATCTAATTTATAAGAATCTCGTTCCTTTCTATATACTTCATTTATCTCTTTAAACCCTAATATCCTAGTATAAAAATCCTTTGACGTCTCATAATTCGAACAAATAATTGCAACGTGATGCACTCTACATATATTCATGCTCTCTCTATTCCTTTCTTTACCAAAGATGCATATTCTCCCTTGAAATGAAAAACATATATAGCAGAATATCTCTTTTAGGGGGGCTTACCATGAAATTCATTACTTTTTTCGTCGGACTAATTGTTGTTTTCTTGCTCGCTTATATTGCTAGCAATAATAAGAAGCATATTAAATTTAAACCAATTTTTATCATGCTTATTATACAGTTAATTTTAACCTATTTACTATTAAATACAGAAATCGGCCTCATACTTATTAGAATCATTTCCAGTTTGTTTACCAAGCTACTCGAGTATGCTGCTGATGGAATAAATTTCGTATTTGGTGGTCTTGCAAATAAAGGTGAAATGCCATTTTTCCTTACTGTATTATTACCAATCGTCTTTATTTCTGTTTTAATTGGTATATTACAACATTTTAAAATATTACCATTTTTTATTCGTTGGATCGGGTACTTTCTTAGTAAAATAAATGGTCTTGGTAAATTAGAATCTTACAACGCTATCGCCTCTGCCATTGTCGGCCAATCAGAAGTTTTTATTACAGTGAAAAAACAATTAGCTCAAATTCCAAAACACCGTCTTTATACACTTTGTGCCTCTGCTATGTCAACCGTATCTATGTCTATCGTAGGTGCCTATATGACAATGATTGAACCTAAATATGTAGTAACTGCACTCGTTCTCAATTTATTTAGCGGTTTTATTATCATACTCATCATTAACCCTTACGACGTTAAAGATGACGAAGATATTTTAGAAATCAAAGGTGAAAAACAAAGCTTTTTTGAAATGCTTGGAGAATACATTCTTGATGGTTTTCGTGTAGCCATTGTTGTCGGCGCTATGCTCATCGGATTCGTCGCATTAATTAGTTGTATTAATGACCTGTTCCTCATTATATTCGGTATTACGTTCCAACAATTAATCGGCTATGTATTTGCACCTATCGCATTCCTTATCGGTGTACCCAGTTCTGAAATTGTCGCGGCTGGCAGCATTATGGCAACGAAGCTTGTAACGAATGAATTTGTCGCAATGATGGACCTTAGTAAAATTTCTAATAGCCTTTCTCCCCGTACAGTTGGTATTATTTCTGTTTTCCTTGTATCTTTTGCCAATTTTTCTTCCATTGGTATTATTTCAGGTGCGGTAAAAGGACTAAACGAAGAACAAGGAAACGTTGTTGCGAGGTTTGGCCTTAAATTACTATATGGAGCTACTCTCGTTAGTATTTTATCTGCAATTATCGTAAGCATTATGTTGTAATTAGGTAAAATTTTATCATTTTCTTATCCCTATCTTTTGTATACAATAACGAATAGGTGTCTTATAAATAATCAAGACATCTATTTTTTATACATGTACAATCGCTTTTATTTAGCGTAAAATATTTTTTATGTGTTTGAATACACTTCTAAATGTATACACTTTGATAGTTTTAAAGGAGAAAAAATGATGAAATCCGACACGAACAACAATACGCGAGCCAAAAAAGGACGCTCAAAGAAAAAACGCCTACTTTGGTTCCTTCTTATTCCATTACTAATTGTAGCACTTGGAGCAGGAGGCTACTCCTTCCATATATACAGTAAAGCAAAGTCCGTCTTAAATAACGCTTATGCTGAACTAGGTCGAGGAGATAAGTCCAGTAAACGTGAAAAAGCTGTTAAACCTATGACCGACAATATTTCCGTACTAATTATGGGTGTTGATGAAAGTGATATTAGGGAAAAAGGTTATGGAAAAGCAACTCGAACAGATGCGTTATTACTTGCAACAATTAATAAAAACGATAAATCCGTTAAACTTGTAAGCATTCCACGTGACTCACGCGTCTACATTAAATCACGTGATAAATACGATAAAATCACACATGCGCACGTATTCGGTGGTGTAGACAGCACAATTGATACGGTAGAGAACTTTTTAGATGTTCCAGTTGACTACTATGTAAAATTCAATTTTAAATCCTTTATTAAAATTGTTGATTCTCTTGGTGGTATTACTGTAGACGTTCCAGTTGAGTTCACAGAGCAAAATAGTAAAGATGAAGCAGATGCCATTCATCTAAAAAAAGGACGTCAACATTTAAATGGAGAAGAGGCACTGGCACTAGCTAGAACTCGTCATATCGATAGTGATTATATGCGTGGTCAACGTCAACAGCTTGTATTAGAGGCCATTGCTGAAAAGGCACTATCTCTTAATTCCATTAATAAAATCGGTGGCCTACTAGACGCTGTCGATAAAGATTTAAAAACTAATTTAACTTTTGATGATATGATGACAATTACAAAAAATTCAATGGATTCAAATTTAAAAATGGAAAAAATGCAAGTAGAGGGTACAGATAAATATATAGGTGGTATTTATTATTACGTTCCAAATGAAAAAAGCGTCGATACTATTTCAACTACCCTTCAAAAACATCTCGGTGTTACGAATAAAAATGAACATAAAAAATTATAATAAAAAGGCTGCTAGATCTTTCTAGACAGCCTTTTTATTATATTTTTCAACATATTTTTCATACACATTGTGACAAGAAGTGACAATTATTACAGCGGTGTAACATTTTTTATGAAAACATTACACACACAGTGAAAATAATAGTATACTAGTACGTACATAATGTTATTTTCATCATTTTTATACAAAAAATGTAATACATATATTTATACATAAATTTCTGGGGGGAAATAAATGAAGCTAAGTAAAATACTGATTGGTTCTGCAATTGCTGGGGGCATATTACTTTGTGTAGGCGGTGTTGGAGGATATCAATATGTATCCAAATTAAATAATCAATTAGATACTACTGCATTACCAAATACTACATTTGAAGGTATTTCTCTCGACGGAAAAAATAAGAAGGATATTCAAGCAATTATTAATCAAAAGGTAACTGAGTTAGATCAAAAATCCCTTACCTACATATTCCAAAACGATAAACAAACTTACACATGGAAAGATTTAGGGATAAATTATAAAGAGAAAGATATTATTGACAAAATCTTCAAAGAACAAGAAGGAAACGTAATGAATCGTTACAAAATGCGTAAGCAAGCTGAAAACGGTGAATTAAAACGTGACTATAAATTAACACCACAATTAAATGCAACAGCTTATGAAACCTTTATAAAAGATAAATATAATGAAACATTAAAAAATCCTGTTAACGCAGAATTAAGTATTGAAGGCTCAACAGTAAATATTAGTCAAAGCCAAAACGGAGAAAAAATTGATAAAGGGAAACTAAGCGGTTTAACAAATGAAGCTATTACTACTGGTAAATCAGATGTTACATTACCAGTTACATTCATAAAACCAGAACGTTCTACAGAAGACATACAGAAAATGGGTATTAAAGAAGTCATTGCTGAATATTCTACTCCAATGGCTGGCCGTAACGGAAATCAATCATTTAACGTAAATAAGTCAGCTAATACTTTAAGTGGGGTTATTGTCGCACCTGATGAAACATTTAGTTTTAACGGTCGCGTTGGCGTAACTGATGCTGCACATGGTTATAAATCTGCAGCAGTATATTCACAAGGTAAAGTAATACAAAGTGCAGGCGGAGGAGTTTGCCAAGTCAGTAGTACATTATACAGTGCAGCTTTAAGGGCAGATTTAGGCATTGTTTCTCGAAGCAATCATTCTATGCCAGTAAATTATTTACCACTTGGACAAGATGCAGCAGTAGCAGATTATGGTCCAGATTTAAAATTTAAAAATAATACAGGCAATCATATTTATATTCAAGCATTTTCAAATGGAGGTAGTATTACTACACGCATTTTCGGTACAAATACTGGTAAAAATGTTGAAGTTTCTTCTCAAGTAATTAGTAGAACTAGTGATAAAATCACCGCGGTTACGTATAAAAAAGTAACACAAAACGGGGAAGTAATATCAAATGGACAAATTTCAAAAAGCGTATATAAAAGCGCTCCAAAAGAATAGATAATATCAACCGAATAGCATAAAGAAAAAGGCGTGATTTAATCACGCCTTTTTCTTTTGCAGTAATAGTAAAAAAGTTTCAAGATGGTCTTTCGTTTCTTCTAAAGACCACATACGATTTCCTTGCTTCGCAGCTAATACACACGCCTCTTCCCACGCGTTCTTTTTCTTCATATTTATTAATTCATCACGTAATTTCAAAACAATTTCTTCGTCTTCTTGTTCAATAAACTCTTCCATCACGCTTACTATTTCATCCTCATGAATACTTAACGTACAGTACGATTTAAGAAAGTATTGTAATGTCGTATACATAATGTACTCCCCCTTCTTATTTATCAGATGGATAAGAAGTAATAATCTTAAACCCTAATTCTCCTGACTTATCTCTTGCTAAAACAGTAACAGTTTTTACTAACTTGTCTTTTACACTCATATTTTTCTTTATTACCGTTTTTCCAACAGGAAATGAATGAGTTGTATTTAATACGAGACGAGCCTCTTTAGAATTTTTTAACCAATCTTGAATTTCCTTGTCATGTTGCTTCAAGCTATCTTTTACAGCTTTCGTCGCTGTTTCTTTATCATAGTATGTACTTGCGGCTGACACTTTATCTGTCTTCAAGCGATTCTTCAAATCCTCTTCTGACTTGCCTACATGTCTTTCAATCGTATGACCATTTTTAGGTGGTCCTTCCATTTCATCTAAAATATTATCACTAATTTTTTCTACCGATGTAGCTTGATTCCCTGTCTGTTTCTCTGTTTTTTGTTCTTTTCCTGCACATCCGCTTAAGATCAGCATTAATGCCAATAAACTACTGAAGAAAAGACTACTTATTCGTTTCATCATATCACCTCTTCCATGATTATTATCGCAACTTCACTAAAAGTCAATTTCACAACGAAAAAATCTATCAGTTTTCATTTTTTTCATCTATTTTTCCATATTTACCCCAGCAATTTCATCAACCCTCTATTTTTGCCTTTTATAATATATACCCCCTATATTTTTCGATTATTTCCCAGATGAAATCACAGATAACATAACTATAAAACTCTTTTATACAAAGGTTTTTATAGTATTTTTAAAAATATTTTAAAATACCCCTATTTTCATATACCTAATACCCATATAAGGTATAAAGACACCTTCTTATCAACGTTTTTCTACATTATGTAAATTTACCCTTGCCTATACAAACGAAATGTGGTGTAATGCAAAAAAAGATAAAGGATTTTAAACAATGGCTGAAACGATTCAAAATTTCTTAACAGAATACTATTCAATCGCAATTCCACTTAGTATCTTAATTAACATCATCATTAGTCTTTTAGGTTTTATCCCTAGTATTTTTTTAACCGCCATTAATATACAGCTCTTTGGCGTAACAAATGGTACTGTTATTTCGATCGTAGGCGAAGCATTAGGGGCTATTATCTCGTTTTATATTTACCGCATGGGCCTTCAAAAGTTCACTCACGATAAAGTAAATAAATACCCAAAGGTAGAGCGTCTTCTTTATGTAGAAGGTAGAGAGGCCTTTCTACTCGTTCTATCGTTTCGCTTGATACCTTTCATCCCATCAAGTATTGTGACTTTATTTGCGGCTCTAGGTAAGATGTCATTACTCTCCTTCAGTATTGCCAGCACAATAGGGAAAATACCGGCATTGTTAATCGAAGTATATTCTGCCTATCATGTCATGAACGGAACAAATGAAGCAAAGTGGATTGTGACAATTGCAGGTTGTATCGGATTATATTATTTGTGGAAAAAATGGAGAAAAAAATAAAGAAGGAGCATAGGCTCCTTCTTTATTTTTGAGGTATTTTATTAATAGCTATCCTTTAAATCCTTAGTTAATACCAACAGCACTAAATGATTGCTTAACTGCTGCTACTTCCGCAGAAGTCGCACCATATAAATCAGCTGCAGCTTGTACTGCACCAGCACGAGCTTGGCTAAATGTAGTAGATTGCGTGAAATATTGTGTATTTGCACGGTAATAAATTGCACCTAACTTATCTTTACCAATGCCCGTTACAGTTACACCCGAATGCGTACCACCATTTGCTAATAAATAAGCTTGTTTGTTAATGATACCACTGTTTGTATGAACCCCACCGTTATCACTAGTACCAGTGTAACGCTTAGAATAATGGTCTGGATCACCGTATTTCGCTGGATCACTCATAGAGCGAAGCGCATCTCCTGCTTTACCAGGCGTATAAATATCTTCACCAATCTCCCAATCCGGGTTACGGTTATCATAGAATTCTACTAAAGTACCAAAAATATCAGAAATTGCTTCATTTAGCGCTCCTGATTCATTTTGATAAATTAAGTCCGAGCTATTTTCAGTAACAGCATGCGTTAATTCGTGACCAATTACATCAATTCCACCAGATAATGAAGTGAATGTTACACCATCACCATCTCCGTATACCATTTGTGAGCCATTCCAGAATGCATTATTATACTTACTTCCGTAATGAACTGTCGATTTTAACGGAGCTCCTGCATCATTAATAGAGTTTCTGTTAAATGTAGCTTTATAATAATCATATGTTCTACCTGCATAGTAATGAGCATCTACTGCTGCTGCATCATACGCTGCATTGAAAACATTATCTGCATCTACCCATAAAGTTCCTGGCAATGTAGTACGATTTTTCGCATCATATGTGAAAATTGTTGCCCCGCGCGTATTATCTTGCAAGTAGTAAGATGAACCAGATAACGTTGTATTAAGTGATTTTGTATCTCCTAATACACCTTTACCAGTTCCTACTTTATTTGTTCCTGTTACAGGTTTTACTACTGCTTTCGCATCCTGTTTAGGAGCCTCTTGCTTAACTGGTGATTTATCTTCATTTGTTACATGATCCAATTTATTATATTTATTTAATACTTTACCGCTGTCTGCTTCAATGAAATAGTAGTAGTTTCCTGGACTTGGATCTAAGAAGTTTAGATTTACAACGTATGCATATGTTGTTTCTTCACCATTTTGATATACATATAAGTCCGCTTTTGGTTCTACCTCATATTTCGGTGTTACCCCTAAATCTTGCTGCGCGATTTCAATCGCTTTTGCGCCTTCAATCTTATTTTTATTTTTCAACTTTTCCTTCTTGTCTAAATCAGGTGCAACTGTTCCAGACAATACTTTTAAAGAACCGTCTTTACTTACGTGAGCTACTTGAGTAGAACCCCATACAGGTACTCCTTCGTAAACTTGTTGCATACGTACTACTGTTGAATCAGTTACAGCATCTTTCTTCACTTGTTTCACTTTGAAAGAATCTTGCGCACTCTTTTCCCCTAGCTTGTAATCACCTTTTGCTGCATTTAAGTAATCAAACACAACAGATTCCGCTTTCTTACCAGTCGCTCCAGTTAGATCACCAGAAATAAACTCAGGTGACTGTACTGTCTCATTGTACTTCTTCGTAGAGAGTACATTTTTAGAATCCGCAAATGCAGAGCCTGTCCCTCCAAATGTTGTAACTGCCATTCCTGTCGCTAACACTAACGCTAAACTTTTCTTTTTCATGAACCTTCCCCCTAATAAAAAATTTTTTTGAAAAAGAGTAGTTTTATATTAGCATTATGTTTCCACTATTAATATACTAAAAATTCAAATAATTATTTTCTCAAGTTTTGTAGAATTTTGAGGAACAAATATTGAAAAAACCCTTTCCGGTTGGAAAGGGTTTTCAATTATGAATTAATTTGTTGAACTGTTTTAGCTTCTTGGCCAAGAGTATCTGGCTTCCACGCATACTGAATATCCAATACCACCGCCGCAATCGCCATAACTACAAATGTTCCTGCAATTAACTTTTTCATACTATTTCTCCTCCTTATTCTTCTAATAAGTTTATCGCTAACTTATAGTAGCGATTACTTTCTTTAAAATCTGAACATTCTTCTAAGTATTCAGCTAGTTCTAAGTATATTTTCTTTAAATCTTTTATATTTTCCTCTGCTTTAAAGAAAGGAACTACTTCTATTTCTAGAAATTTTTTATAAACATCTCTTTCTTCAAAATACTTATATCGTAAACTTAATAATAAATATAGCATCCCTTTATATCTATCATCTTTCCTTGCGGCAATGATGCCTTTTTCAATCCATTTAGCCGCTTCCTCGATTTCTCCTAATTGAATACACTGTAACGAAAGCTCATACATAGCATCAATATAGTTCATATCCTCTTCTTTTTTATACTTTAAACATTCTATATAATACTCTTTTGCCTTGGTATAATTTTTTTGACGATAATACAGGTAACCAATATTATTCAAAGCAATAGATAGAATATTATCTTTATCAGCAAAAGAAGTCGCTTCCCTTATGATATGATTATAAATTTCCATAGCTTCGTTATATTGTTTTTTTCTAGTGTAACTAAAAGCAATTAAAAACTTGCAATTAATTATATTTCTAAATTTATATTCACTTTTAAAGCCTTCTAATGCCACGTTAGCAAAGTATAATGTCATGTGGTCTATTTCCATCTGACTATAAGTTAGCGCTAAATTATAATATATTCCTGTTTCATAATAACCTAACTCTTTCGCCATCGCTTCTGTCTTTAACAAGTATTCTAATGCTTGTGTATATTTGTACTGCACAGAATATAACAACGCCTTATTATACGTATATAACATCTTCTGAAAAGGTGAGTATTTCTTATATACCTTTTTCAACTTATCCAATTCTTCCTCTACAGCAGGTAAATCTCGCTTCATCATTAAATACCGCGTATAAAGTAACTTATAATAATTTATAATTTCAAAATCCAACACATGCTTCATTTCACCTTGCAACTCTTCATATATACGTTCTACTTGTTGCTTGTCTAAATGAACTAGTGCATTTAACCATTCATCTAGCTTCCCCTTCACATCTTCTTCTACATCTCTCAAATCCGTCACAGCAATTTCTAGTCTTGTGCAGAGCAATTGTAGAATTTCTTCTGATGCTTCGATCTTTCCATTTTCGATCTTACTTAAGTATGAGACAGAACAAATGCCCTGACATAATTCTTCTTGTGTCATTTTTTGCTGGAGCCGTTTATAAAAGACTTGTTTGCCTATTTTTTCTAATGTTTGTTGCATTGTCCTCCTCCATTCTCATTACCCCCATTACTCTAATAATACATAAAATTTGGAGAAATATAAATTGATAAATATAAATTTTCTAAAAAATATGCATAATTTCATTTTTTTCTCTCTTGACTTCACATCAATATCTCTTCTTTGCTACGAATGGTGAAAAATTGGTATACTATAACCAAATTATGGAGGTGTTCTCGCGATGACTCATTATAAAGACGATAGTTATGCCTTACATACAGACCTATATCAAATCAACATGGCTTATACATATTGGAAAGATGGTATTCATAATCGCCGTTCTGTTTTTGATTTATATTTTCGAAAGCTTCCATTTGAGAACGGCTACGCTGTTTTTGCTGGCCTTGAGAAAATTGTAGAGTACATAGAAAATTTCAGTTTTACTGAAAGCGATATCGCTTACTTAGCAGAATTACAATTCGAAGAAGAATTCCTTCATTATTTACAAAATATGAAATTCACTGGGACGATTCGCAGTATGCAAGAAGGTGAAGTTGTATTTAATAACGAGCCTTTATTACGTGTTGATGCACCACTTGGTGAAGCACAAATTATTGAGACTGCCCTCTTAAATATTGTGAATTACCAAACATTAATTGCCACAAAAGCAGCACGTATGAAACATGCTGCAAGTAATGATGAGCTTTTAGAGTTCGGCACAAGACGTGCCCATGAGTTCGATGCTGCCCTTTGGGGGACGCGTGCTGCCTTTATTGGTGGTTTCTCCTCTACAAGCAACGTTCGTGCTGGGAAACGCTTTGGGATTCCTGTAGCTGGCACACACGCTCACTCTTTCGTTCAAGCATATCGCGATGAATACGTCGCGTTTAAAAAATACGCTGAAACTCATAAAAAGTGCGTCTTTCTCGTTGATACATATGACACATTGAAATCTGGTGTTCCAAATGCGATTCGTGTTGCAAAAGAATTTGGGGATCGTATTGATTTCTATGGCATACGTCTTGATAGTGGTGATATGGCTTATTTATCGAAAAAGGCACGAAAACTACTAGATGAAGCAGGGTTTACAAATACAAAAATTATCGCTTCTAGCGATTTAGATGAATACACAATTATGCACCTTAAATCTCAAGGAGCAAAAATTGACGTATGGGGCGTTGGAACGAAATTAATTACGTCCTTTGAGCAACCTGCATTGGGGGCTGTTTACAAACTCGTTGCGATTGAAGATACTGACGGAAAATTAAATGATACAATTAAAATTTCATCTAACCCTGAAAAAATTACCACTCCAGGACTGAAACGAATTTATCGTATTATCAATCGGGTTAACGATCATGCAGAAGGCGATTATATTGCGTTAGATTCTGAAGAACCAGGAAAAGAAGAGCGCTTAAAAATGTTCCATCCAGTTCACACATATATAAGTAAATTCGTAACAAACTTTGAAGCCCGTGAACTGCATAAAGACATTTTCGTTAACGGTGAAAGAACATATGAACTACCAAGTATATTAGATATTCAAAAATATAATGAACAGAGCCTCTCTCTATTTTGGGAAGAATATATGCGAACTTTAAACCCTGAAGAATACCCTGTCGATTTAAGCCAAGAGTGCTGGGATCATAAAATGAATTACATTCAAACAGTTCGAGAACAAGTTGAAAAAAACATACAAAAGTAAACAGAGAAGTTTCCCCTTCTCTGTTTTTTCAATACTATATGGATATTTGTAAAAAATATATTAAAATAATAAGACGAATGTATCTTATTTGTAAATTTTAATATTATACTATTTTAAAGTAAAATAATATTTGATATTATTTTATTGAGTCAATTTCAACAAAATCACCAATAAAAAAGAGGACGCGGTTTGGTCATCTCCCTGTCAAGTAGACAGTAATAAAAAGAGTATTATGCCACGGCCTTTTCCCGATATTCTATCGGGGAAAGGCCGTGAAGTTTTTCTTGGAACCTTTCTGTATTATAGAATTGAATATATTCTTGAATTGCTTGATAAGCCATTTCATATGTTTTTGGGCGCACTAAATACAACTTCTCTGTTTTTAAATGTGAGAAGAATGATTCGATACACGCATTATCAAAACAGTTTCCACGTCTAGAATGACTACCGACAAATCCTAATCTTTCTAACTGCTTTGCGTAAGATTTTGATGTATATTGAAACCCTTGATCTGAATGTAAAAGGGGCTTAATGGATAAGGATTTCCCCTCTAATTGTTGTAATGTAGTTAAAACCAAATCTAAATCATTTCTTCGAGATAGCTTCCAAGCGACAATTTCATTGTTATATAGGTCTAACATGGCTGACAAATAAGCAAACTGGTCTCCAATTCGTACATAAGTAATATCCGTTACATATTTTTGATTTTGTTTGTCCGCTTGAAACTCTCGGTTCAAATGATTTTTAAATATCACCGATGTTTTCCTTCCGTAAAATGGACGTTTTTTCCGGATGATAGATTGGATGCCTAATTCTCTCATGAGACGGCGAACACGTTTATGATTCATTACCATTCCTTCTCGAGCTAAAGCACGAGTCATGCGTTTATACCCATAGTAAGGGTGCTGACGATGAATAGATAAAATATGTTCTTTATGCCACATATCCCTTTTCTGACGTAAACGCTCTACGTTATGATATTTCCGCCATTTATAGTAGCCAGCCTTAGAAACTTCCGCGATTTGAAACAGCCATCGAAGTGGATAGGCTTGGCGTAATGAATCGATAAGAGAAAATCGTTCTTTCTTTAGGACCATTCCTTCCCGTGTAGATTTGGATTGCGCTTTTTTAAATACTCAACCTGCGCCTTCAAATAAGCATTTTCTTCTTCTAGACTATTAAAATTCTTTCGATTCCAGACACCACGTTGATCCTCAAAGGACTCCCCCTGTTGCGCACGTTTTACCCACTCAATAATCTGAGCATCACTCTTCACACCGAGTTGTTCACGAATTTCTCGCAATGATTTTCTCTCTTCTAATCGAAGACGAACTGCTTCTTGCTTTAGTTCTTCTGTATATTTTTGAAATGATTGTCCTTTTCTTGCCATAAAAAAATCCCCTCCAGATAAAACAGTATTGAGTCCATCATATCAGATGGACTCTTTTTTTACTGTCTACCTATAGGGGATAATACCAGTTCGCGTCCTCTTTTTTATAAATCTTTCACTCGTAATACACGCATTGCATTTAACACTGCAAGTAGTGTCACACCAACATCTGAGAAAACAGCTTCCCACATTGTTGCAATACCAAAGGCACCAAGTAATAAAACGATCCCTTTTACACCTAGAGCAAAGATGATATTTTGCCACACTATACTTCTTGTGCGTTTTGCAATTTTTACAGCTGTCGCAATTTTTGAAGGCTCATCAGTCATAATAACGATGTCTGCCGCTTCAATTGCTGCATCTGACCCTAAACCACCCATCGCAATACCAACGTCTGCACGGGCTAATACTGGTGTATCGTTAATACCGTCACCAACGAAGGCAATTTTTTCTTTTCCGTGCTTCGCTGCATCAATTTTTTCAATCTCTTCTACTTTTTGTTGCGGTAGTAATTCCGCATGAACTTCATCTAAGCCTAATTCTTTACCAACAGCTTCACCAACTGGTTTTGCATCACCAGTTAACATTACTGTCTTTTTAATACCTAGTTCTTTTAACTTTTGAATCGCTTGTTTCGAATCCTCTTTTACCTCATCAGAGATAACAATATAACCTGCATATCTTCCATCTACAGCAACGTGAACTAATGTACCTACTGTTTCTGGTTGCTTAAATTCAATATTTTCTTTTCTCATTAATTTTGCATTACCTGCAAAAATTTCTTTTCCTTGTACTTTTACGACTGTACCGTGACCAGAAATTTCGTTATAATCATCGATTATTTTTTCATCAATTGATTTTCCATATGCCTTTCGAATAGATTGGGCAATTGGATGGTTAGAATATACTTCAGCAAATGCCGCATACTCTAATAACTCTTCACTTGTAGTACCTTCGCTCGGTTCCATTTTTGTAACTTTGAAAACACCTTTTGTTAATGTTCCTGTTTTGTCAAAAACAATATATTTCACATCATTTAAAGCTTCTAAATAGTTACTACCTTTTACTAACACACCACTTTTAGATGCACCACCAATACCTCCAAAGAATCCAAGAGGAATGGATACAACTAACGCACATGGACAAGAGATTACTAAGAACACTAAAGCTCTATAAATCCACTCAGAGAATGTAGCTCCTTCTAAAATAAGTGGTGGAATAAACGCCATGATTGCCGCTGTAATAACTACAACTGGAGTGTAGTAACGTGCAAACTTCGTAATAAAGTTTTCCGTTGGTGCTTTTTTACTGCTTGCATTTTGAACTAAATCTAAAATTTTCGATACAGTTGATTCACCGAATTCTTTTGTAACTTCAATTGTCAACACACCGTTTTGGTTCACAAAGCCACTTAATACATCATTTCCAACTTCAACTTCACGTGGTACAGATTCACCTGTTAATGCTGAAGTATCTACCATTGATGTTCCTTCAATTACTTTTCCGTCTAACGGCACTTTCTCACCTGGCTTAACGATAATATAATCGCCAATTTGTACATCTTCTGGTGATACTTGTTTCGTTTCATTTCCAACCTTTACATTCGCATAATCAGGACGAATATCCATTAATGAAGTAATTGATTTTCGAGAGCGGTTTACCGCAATGCTTTGGAATAGTTCTCCTACTTGATAAAATAGCATTACTGCTACAGCTTCTGAGTATTGTTGAATTGCAAAAGCTCCTACAGTTGCAATTGCCATTAAGAAGTTTTCATCAAATACTTGGCCACGAGTTATGTTTCTTACCGCTCTCCAAACGATATCTCCACCTATTAATAAATAAGCAAGGACGAATAACGGAATTGTTACCATTTGTGGTAAGCCCGCTAATGCAGCAATTGCTGTCAAAATTCCGCCGACCACTAATCTCCCTACCATCTTTTTCACATTTGCTTCACCATGATCATGACTATGCCCGTGGTCATGACCGTTCTTCTCTTCACGAACAACTTTCACGTCTGGCTCTAACTTTTGAACGACATTTGTTATATTTGCTACAGTCGCTTCTAGTTCTCTTTTATTCGCAACTTCTACTCGTAGTTTCTTCGATACGAAATCAACAGTTGCTTCTGAGACAGCTGGCATTTCCTTAACTTTATTTTCAATTTTCATTGCACAGTTCGCGCAATCTAAACCTTCTAATATAAATACTTCTTTAGCAATTTTATTTTTTTGTTCTTCTTGCACTTTAATATGCGGTTCTAATTTTGTAACGAGTTGTTTTGCTTCCGTAACAACTTCGTTTTCTTTATTTTGTGCCGTTTCTAAAATCATTGTCTTTGTTGCAAAGTTTACAGAGCAAGAATTTACTCCTTCTATATTCCCAACACCTTTTTCAATTTTCATTGCACAATTCGCACAATCTAAACCTTCTAACATCAGTTTCTTTTTCACTAACGCTTCAGCCATCGTTCTCCCTCCTCGCGTTCTTTTTATTCTTCTTCGTTTACGTGTTCAAACGCTTGCTCGAAGATATGAATTACGTGCTGGTCAGCTAACGAATAATAAACAACCTTTCCTTCTTTACGATTCTTCACAAGTTTCGCTTGCTTCAACACACGAAGCTGATGCGAAATAGATGATTGTGTCATTCCTAATAAATAAGCTAAATCACAAACGCACATTTCAGCTTCAAATAGCGCATGTAATATTCTCGTACGTGTACGGTCACCTAATACTTTAAATAGTTCTGCTACTTTACTTAAACTTTCATCAGTTGGAATTGTTTGTTTTACTTGCTCTACAACTTCTTCATGAATTATCGTTTGAGAACATGTCTCTTGTGGTGTTTCTACTTTATTTCCAGCCATTATAGCTCACCTCTTTAATTGAACATATGAACAATCATTCATATATCTTATACTCTTATTATATGAGCGCCTAATCATATGTGTCAATGAAATCTGAATTTTTTTATGAACATTCCGTTCACATTTTAATAAGTCGTATACATATTTTCCGCACCCTCTATATTCTCATACAAAAAAGGATGCACAATTCGCACACCCTTTTTCATATTCCGACATAAAAATTCAACAAAGTAATATACATTCCCTTTATTTCAAGAAAAGAAAAAGCCTTGTGCGCTCCCTAGACGCACAAGGCTTACTATACTTATATCCCTTTTAATTAAGCTTTTAATTAGCTTGTTCTAAATTATCCTGCGAACTTCCATCGTCTTTTAAATGACTATGTTTTTTCGAATAAACAAAGTATACAACTACTCCAATTGCTAACCAAGCACCGAAGTACATCCATGTTTTTAATGGTAGATTTACCATTAAGAATAGACAACATGCAATCGAAATAATCGGCAAGATCGGTACAAGTGGTACCATAAATCCACGTTGTAATTTGGGATGTGTTTTACGAAGAATAATAACTGACACACCAACCATCGCAAATGTTAACAACGCTCCAATATTCGCTAAATTCGACAATTCTTTTAAATCGATAAATCCAGCAATTAAAGCACTACCAATTCCTGTTAACCAAACTGTAAATGTTGGCGCTTCTGTCTTTTTATTAATTTTCGCGAAAGATTCTGGCAATAAACCGTCACGGCTCATCGCAAAGAATACACGTGTCGTTGCATAAATGTAAGCAAAAATTACTGCCATAATACCAATTACAGCTCCAATTGCGATTACACCTGCTACTTTATCTTGTCCTACAACTTCTAACACATATGCCATAGCTTCTGGTACATCTAATTCTTTATAAGAAACCATACCCGTCATAACGAGACAAACTACAACATAAATGATTGTACAAATGACTAACGAAGCGATAATACCAATCGGTAGATCACGTTGCGGATTTTTTACCTCTTCAGCAGAAGTTGCTAATGCATCAAATCCTAAGAAAGCAAAGAATACTGCTGCTCCCCCCGCGAAAACTCCACTTAAACCGTACGGTGCAAATGGTATCCAGTTTTCTGGTTTCACGTAGAATACACCAACTGCAATGAATAAAACAACGATACCAATTTTAATTAATACCATTATGTTATTCACGCGTTTACTTTCTTTCGTACCTCTTGATAATAACCAAGTTATAACTAATGTAACGATAACTGCTGGTAAATTCACCATACCACCTTGAGACGGAATCGTTAGCAGTGCTTTTGGAATTTCAAGCCCTAATCCACTCACTAAGTTATGGAAGTAACCAGTCCATCCGCCAGCTACTGCGGCAGTCGTTACAACATATACGGATAGTAATGTCCATCCCATTAAATGAGCTACAAACTCACCAATTGTTGCATATGAGTATGTGTACACACTACCTGAAACAGGAAGTGTAGAAGCAACCTCTGCGTAACATAATGCTGCAAATCCACAAACGATGGCTGCAATCATGAATGAAAAAATAACTGCTGGACCAGCATCTCTTGCTGCTACTAATCCAGTTAATACTAGAACTCCTGTACCAATTATCGCACCAATCCCTAGCATTGTTAGGTCAAATGCCCCTAGCGTTTTCGTCAAAGTTTTACTTTTACTTTCCCCTAACAATTGCGTAACGGATTTCTTTTTAAATAGGTTGGCCACGATGTATGCCCCCTTTTGCCAAGAAGAGCTAAGAGATCTTCACTCTTAGCTCTTATCATGTTGTTTTATATATTGTTCGATTTTGTTTTGTATAATGCTTCTATTAGCAAGATACTGTTTCTGCTTCTAATAATTCTTTAGCACCTTTGTACTCTACACCGTGAGCTTCTGCAACTGCTTCGAATGTTACATAGCCATCTAATGTGTTAATACCTTTTAGTAATGCAGAGTTGCCTAGGCAAGCTTCTTTGTAGCCTTTGTTAGCAATTTGTACTGCATATGGTACTGTTACGTTTGTTAATGCAAGAGTTGATGTACGTGGAACCGCACCTGGCATGTTTGCAACTGCATAATGAACAACGCCGTGTTTTTCGTAAGTTGGGTTATCATGAGTTGTAATACGGTCAGTTGTTTCGAAAATACCACCTTGGTCAATCGCGATATCTACAACAACAGAACCTGGTTCCATTGATTTAATCATTTCTTCTGTTACAAGTTTTGGAGCTTTTGCACCTGGGATTAATACTGCACCGATTACAAGATCAGACTCTTTAACAGCTTCTGCAATATTGTAAGGATTAGACATTAAAGTTTTTACTTGGTTTCCGAAAATGTCATCTAATTGACGAAGACGTTCTGCACTTAAGTCGATGATTGTTACATCCGCACCTAGTCCAACTGCAATTTTAGCAGCATTTGTACCAGCTTGTCCACCACCGATGATTGTTACTTTACCACGTTTAACCCCTGGAACACCTGCAAGTAAGATACCTTTACCGCCTTTGTTTTTCTCAAGGAATTGTGCACCAATTTGTGCAGCCATACGACCAGCTACTTCACTCATAGGTGCAAGTAATGGTAATGAACGGTTTTCTAATTGTACTGTTTCATATGCGATAGAAACAACTTTTTTCTCGATTAAAGCTTTTGTTAATTCTGGCTCTGGAGCTAAGTGTAAGTATGTGAACAAGATTAAGCCTTCACTGAAGTGTTTGTATTCGCTTTCAATTGGTTCCTTAACTTTCATAACCATTTCCATATTCCAAGCTTCTTCAGCTGTATCAACAATTTTTGCTCCCGCTTCAACATACTGAGCATCTGTGAAACCAGACCCTAAACCTGCACCCTTTTGAATGAATACTTCGTGATTGTTACGAATTAAATGTACAACACCTGCTGGTGTCATTGCCACACGGTTTTCGTTGTTTTTAATTTCTGCTGGTACCCCAATACGCATAATGAAATGCCCCCTTATAATTAACAGAAAAAAGAGATTCTTTTTTCTTTTTGTAATAATTAATAACTTATGTCCTTATTCTAGCATAACTTAAAAGTTATGAAAACGCTAACATATCATTTTCCTAAAGTTTTTATATTTAGAATAGTGTAAATATATAAAACATTGATTCTATTAGGGGTTTCGTGTCATTCCATTATCTTTCACTCTATTTTTATTATACTGCTTCAAAATAAACAGCAATCATTTATTATTTGACAATAATTTAACAATGTAAGAAACCTAAGCGATAACGTATACATATACAGTTATTACTTTACTCAATACTTTAGAGATATATTCTTTTCACAAAAAAACAGCTGCTAGCATTTAGCTAGCAGCTGGGTAACTTATAAATAACTTAGAAAATAAATCATCTGTCGTTTCAGTAATTTTATCAAACAGATCACTTTCTTCCGCTTCTTGCTCTTTTAACATCTTAATTGTTTCACGTGCATCTTCAGGGTAATCGGTTATAATACCATCTACGTTTAACTTATAATATGCCTTTAAATTTTCCATATCATTTACTGTCCATACGTAAATTGGTTTGTTTAACTTCCTTGCTTCTTTTACTAATTTCTTATTTAACATATATTCTTCTGCTACGTAAAAGTCAGCCTTCACATTCTTTAAGTTAGCTCTACTTGCATACAGTATATACCCTACTTTTATATCTGGATTTGCACGCTTAAACTCTTTAATAAGTGGATAGTGTAACGTTTGAATTACACATTGCTTCTCAAATTCATTATCTTTAATCGTTTTTAAGACTTTGTTTACAAAATCTTTTTCGCCCCCATGAAGCTTCACTTCTATATTAAGTTTGATTTTGCCATTTGCTAGCTTAATGATTTCATCAAGTGTACTTATTTGTCCTGAAAGTCCATCTTGACTAAGGGTAAGCTGCCTTAACTCCGCCATCGTTAAATCTGACACATGCACATTAGCATTTGCGAGACGTTTCAGCTTCAAATCATGTATAACCGCTAGCTCACCGTCTTTCGTTTGTAATACATCTATTTCAGCGTAGTCTGCTTTTGCATCAATAGCACCTTGCACAGCTTCTTTCGTATTTTCTACGCCTTTTGATATATACCCGCGGTGCGCCATAATAATCGGTTCTTTATACGAATTTGAAATAAACGTTACAATGAAGGCAACGACCATTCCCGCAGTAATAATCCCTACAATGTATACGCCAATGAATTTCCAACGATGTTTTTGGAAGAAACATTTATCTGCTTTCGTTTTCGAATAATCTAATCCTTCTTCTAATAAAACATCCTCAACTGGAACCTTTTGTAAGTATAATCGCGTAATCGCCATAATATAAAATGGCGTCACGATAAAGCTGAATAAATACAATGTACTCGTTAAAAATACAGAAATCGTTGATTCAGCTAATAATGCAAATGTTCCTTTCGGGTTTGTAAATTCATAAACACCCCATAGGCACAATAAATACATTCCCAAAAACATGACATATACAATTCCAATTGAAATAAAAAATCCTACTAAAAAGAATAGTACTTTAAAAAAGCTTTCCTTTACTAAAGTTGCACTTTTACGTGCTGCCACGCGAAATGGTTTTTGCTCTAAAACAACAATAGGTAGAACGAAAATCCATCTAAGATTCAAATACGCGACTACAGCAAAGAACGTGTAATAACCAACTTGTCCCATCGTTGTCTTAAACAGCTCTCCTGTAATAAAGTTAGGAATTTGAATTTGCGGGATTAATGCCGTTTCATATCCCATATTTAAAAGAGGCAACAATACGACAGCATATAAAATAAATCCTGGTAAGCAATATGTGAAAAGAGTAGGTAAATACGTTACCGTTTTATATAAAATCGGACGTAATTTCACCTTCTGTCTTTTATGAGCGAAATACGAAATAATAATAAGCACCGCAAATTCTGTAAAGATAAGAAACAGTGCTAACAATGATAAAATTACGATTGCTAAGATGCCATAAGGCGTCTTTAAAAACGCTAATAATTCATCATTTGTCGCATTTGCATAACCACCAAAATACAATAACTTATTAAAAATGATTCCAAATAGCGGAACAAACACAATCGCTGCTAATAATTTATAAGCAAGTTGAAAAGTTAATACATTCCAAAAGGCAAATTTAACTGTTTGAAAGGAATGTCTCATTACTCCTGGTATAGATAGTTTTTTACGGTGTTGCATATATTCCTCCAAATTCTAAAACGGTATTTGAGATGGATTCCATATTTCCAGTTCTAATCCATCTTTTTAATAATAATATATTCCGCTTAACATGAACACTCTTATACATATAATGAAAAAAGTGATGGCTACTTCCCATCACTTTTTTCATCTATTCTATTTTTTCTCTAACCCTTGTCCAAATGCTTTCAAGAAGCTAAAACCGAATGTAATAGCTCTATTGATATCTGGATCTTTTAATACTTTAAAGAAATCCATCACTTTTGTTTTTTTACCACTATTTAATTCGTCTGTTGCAAATTGCAATCCTGTAACTAAACTTGACGTAATTTGCTTCGTTATTTCTGGGTCAACTGAAGATAACGCTTCTCCTGCCCCCATCATATTGTTTAACGCATTTTTAACGGGTTCACGATTTAATTGCTCCACAGCGATTTTTGAAACATCTTCCTTCGCAGCAAGTAAACTAATTGCCGCATCTAATATACCAGCCTTCTGCAACTGTGCTAAAAGCTGCATCGTTTCTTCTACTGCTTCACGATTATTAGATAGCTCATTTAGAAGTTCATCTGCTACTTGCTGTTTCTGTTCTTCCTCTGTTACAACTTTCTTTTTAATTACAGTAATTTCTTTCGCCACTATCTCCGCCCCCTAGTCCACAAGTGATACGTATTGTTTTCTTTGCCATTTTTGCTGGATTTCAACACCGTTTTGCGGATTACGCTTTTTATCTCTCGGGTTTGAAGATGGTAACGGACGCTTCCCTTTTTCACGTAATACACGCATCTTTACCATCGTTTGTTTGTACGCTGGTGTACACGTATAAAGATCTGTCGCCGTTCCAGTTAAAATATTGATTGCCTCTTCATTTACCGTTGCATGCATCGGTAAATATAGCTCTTTCCCCGTTACACGATCTGTAACAAGTGCCTGTACTTTAATTTTCCCAAATGGTGATGCTAATTCTACAAGACCACCATCTTTCACATTGCGCTCTAGGGCAAGTTCAGGCGAGATTTCAACGAACACTTCAGATACTTTAGATAAAATACCAGCCGATTTATTCGTCATATTCCCTTCGTGGAAATGTTCTAACATACGACCATTATTTAAAAGTAAATCATACTCATCTGGCGCTACAACTGGTGGTACCCATTCATCTAATGATAGACGAGCTAGTTTATCCGGGAAGTTAAATCCGTCCACATATAATAGCGGTGTATCGCTACCATCATGGCTACCCCAACATAAACTATTCCATCCTTCTAAACGATCGTATGTTGCCTGAGAATATAAAGGTGCAAGCGATGCAATTTCATCCATGATTTCACTTGGACTTTCATAATTCCAGTCCCCGCCAAGCGCACGAGCTACTTTTTGTAAAATCCACCAGTCTGGCTTTGAATCACCAAGCGGCTTCAATACTTCATATAATCTTTGAATACGGCGCTCTGTATTCGTAAATGTTCCCTCTTTTTCTAAGCTTGGTGCTGCCGGTAAAATAACATCAGCAAAACGAGCTGTTTTCGATAAGAACATATCTTGAACAACAAGGAAATCTAAATTTGCTAAAATATGTTGTACATGGTTGGCATTCGAATCTACTAAAGCCATTTCTTCACCCATAACATACATACCACGCAGTTTTCCTTCATCTGCCGCAAGTAACATTGCAATATTATTTAAGCCTGGTGCTTTCGGAATTGTAGTACCGTATGCTTTTTCAAATTTCGCACGGAGCGCATCATCTGAAACCGCTTGGTAACCTGGAAGCCAGTTTGGTAATGTTGCCATATCACAAGCGCCTTGTACGTTATTATGTCCGCGTAATGGGTATGCTCCTGCACCAGGACGACGATAGTTACCTGTAACAAGCAATAGATTTGAAATTGCTGCTGAAGTTGTACTTCCTCCAGTATTTTGAGTTACACCCATTCCCCAAAGTACACAAGTACCATCTGCTTCATATACCATACGAGCCATTTCTTTCAGATTTTCTTTCGAAATCCCCGTAATTTCTTCTGTATAATCAAGCGTATACTTTTCTACCATTTTGCTATATTCATCAAAATTCTTCACATTTTCAGCTATGAACTTTTTATCGTGCCAATCTTGATCAATAATATATTTCGTAATACCAGCGAGCCATACATAATCAGTTCCTTGGCGCGGATGAATGAATAAATCCGCACGCTCTGCCATTTCATGTTTACGAAGATCCGCCACAATTAATTTTTGGTCATGTAATTTATGAGCACGTTTTACACGCGTTGCAAGTACAGGATGTCCTTCTGTCGGATTTGCTCCAACGATAATGACAAGGCCTGCTTCCGCAATATCTTTCACTGTTCCAGCGTCCCCGCCCATACCGACAGTTTTAAATAAACCGTCTGTTGCTGGAGATTGACAATAACGGGAACAGTTGTCTACATTATTCGTTCCATATATTTGACGGGCTAGTTTTTGCATAAGATAATTTTCTTCATTCGTTACTTTCGAAGAAGAAATAAACCCAAATGCATCACTTCCATATTCTGATTTAATATGCTGCATATTGGATGCAACAACTTCAAGAGCCTCTTCCCATGAAGCTTCAACAAACATATCCCCTTGGCGAATTAATGGCTTTGTAATACGATCTTCACTGTTTACAAAATCCCATCCAAATTTGCCTTTTACACATGTTGAAATACCGTTAACCGGCGCATCTGAAACAGGCTGCACTTTCAAAATGTGGCGGTCTTTCGTCCATACTTCAAATGAACAACCTACACCACAAAATGTACAAACTGTTTTTGTTTTATTCACTTTCGTCTTACGCATCGCAGCCTCTACTTCTGAAACTGCTAAAATACTACTATATCCCGGCTCTACATCCTTTACAAAATCAATCATCGGATCTAACACATCCGGTTTCAATCCTGTCATGAATCCAGCTTCACCTAACATTGATTTCTCCATCAACGCATTACATGGACATACTGTTACACATTGCCCGCAACTTACACAAGATGAGTCATTTATACTTACACCATTGTCCCATATAACACGTGGACGGTCTAAGCTCCAGTCTATCGATATAGTTTCATTCACTTGTAAGTTTTGACATACTTCTACACACTGTCCACAAGCAATACATTGATTTGGATCATATCGATAAAACGGATGTGACATATCCACTTCACACGCACTTACTTTTGGCTCATACGGATATTTCTGTTCCTCAATTCCCATCATATGTACTGTATTGTGGACTTTACAGTTACCATTATTGTTATCACAAACGGTACAATACAGTAGATGATTCTCTAATATTCGATCCATTGCCTCAGTCTGTGCCTCTTTTGCACGCTGGGACTGTCTTTCGATATGCATACCGTTCTCTAATTTCGTTGAACAAGCACGCAATAACTTTCCATTTACTTCTACAATACACGTATCACAAGTTTGAATTGGATCTACTTCTGGTACATGACAAATTTGAGGATGTTCCAAATTACTCTCGTTAAATAATTGTAGTATCGTCTTTTCACCTGATGCAGAAAATTCTTTACCATCGACGGTTACACGGACTGTCTGTTCTGCCATAGTTTCCCCTCTCCTTACAACCAACTGTACAACACAATCATGAATCCGTTTTCAAAATCGCATTACTGTACATTTTTTTGAAACGCTCTACCCAAATACTTTCTTATGAAGTCGATTCTAGATGTTATAAGGTATAACTACGAAAGCTTGAAAATATCACTATTCTACAGTTCTATTATATCGTACATATACAATAATAACCAAAATAATCTGTGATCTTCTTGTTAATAGGTGTTTTTATTTTTCCCATTGTTTTATGATAAATGTGGGAGAGAAATACATATAAAAGGGGAATTAAATATGGGGCCTACGCAAGAGACTTATACAATTGTACGTTATCAATCTGGTACATTTTCAAAACAACTTGATGAGATTGTTACAGAATCTCCTATTACTATTAAATTGAATGGTGAAGAATATGTAACAGTCGTATGCACACCAAATTATATTGAAGATATGGTAATTGGTTTTTTAATTTCTGAGGGGATTATTTCTTCCTATAACGATGTTGAAGAACTATGGGTTCAAAAAGATAACGGAATTGTCCATGTAAAATCATCAAAAGTGAATCCGCTCTATCAAACTTTATATAATAAACGATACGTCACTTCTTGCTGCGGAAAAGGTAGACAAGGTTTTATTTTCGTAAACGATGCGGCAAAAGCAAAAGACTTACATGATATACATGTAAAAATTACTCCTGAAGAATGTTTTTACTTAATGAATACTTTACAACAATCTTCCACTACCTTTCGCCAAACTGGTGGTGTTCACAATACCGCGCTATGTGATCGAAATAATATCCTTCTATCAAGAATGGATATCGGAAGACATAATGCATTAGACAAAATATACGGTCATTGTTTACGCAATGATATATCTGTTAAAGGAAAAATTATCGCATTTAGCGGACGTATTTCATCTGAAATTTTACTCAAAGTTTCAAAAATCGGATGTGAAATTGTTCTATCTAAATCTGCCCCAACAAAACTAGCATTGCAACTTGCCCATGATTTAGGCATTACAGTCGTAGGGTTTATTAGAAATGACTCTTGTAATATTTACACACATCAAAAACGAATTGATGGCTATCAATCCAATGTTTAAAAAATAACTCCTCAATCGAGGAGTTATTTTAGTTATAAAAATGTAACATATTAAACACTTGAATAGTTAATAAAGTTAATATATAATTTCATTACATATTAAAAAACAAAACATTGTAGCATATATCTTTTCATTCTTTTACAAATTAAAAGAGACTGCTAACAAAACACATACACACTCTTATAAAAGTAATGGATTTATTTTATTTGAAATCGACCAAGGAGGTTACAACTATGGAAATTCGCTTATTAACGACAGAGGACGCAGAAATATATTTAAAAGTTTGTATGGAAGGTTTAACGAAGAACCCGGAAGCTTTTAGCTCTTCCTATGAAGACGTTTTGAAACATGAGGATCCTGTAGCTGCTATGGCAAAACGATTAAGCAATCCGGATAAGTATACTCTAGGGGTCTTCAAAGATGATGATTTAATCGGCATTGCTACTTTAGAAACAAAGCCTTTTATTAAACAAGAACATAAAGCAAAAATCGGTTCCGTTTTCGTTTCCCCAAAAGCGCGTGGCCTTGGAGCAGGACGAGCTCTTATTAAAGCAATTATTGAAAATGCCGATAAATTACATGTAGAACAACTTATGCTCGATGTTGTAGTTGGTAACGCTGGTGCAAAAAAATTATATGAATCATTAGGTTTCCAGACTTACGGCGTACAAGAGCGTTCATTAAAACATAACGGTCAATATTGGGACGAGGAACATATGGTTCTGTTCTTAAATGATTAATACTTCAATATAGTTTTCCAAAAGCATCTTTTTATTAAGAAAGATGCTTTTTTCATTACAACAATGTAATCTTCATGTCACCTTTATCGATCGTACCAAACCTTTCCATTCATTATACTAAAAATATAAAGTGAAACTTTACTCAGTGGGGAACTACATCCCACGCTGATCGCATGTACTTGATATGTAGAGGAGAATGTGACATGAAACAAAACAAACGAGCTATGCTTTTAATATTTACTACAGCAATTGTAACTTCTGGATTAGCAATTTTACCTTGGTTTATTATATGAACACTCCCCCTAACAATGAAAAAAGCTGATTGCTTCTTAAGAAGCAATCAGCTTTTTTTATATTATAAAATCCCCAAAATTTTATTTACGCAACTTATAATAATAACCATAGATACGGCAACGCACATGACAACCGTATTACGATCTTGCTTTTCTTTTTTTGAAATTTCTTCTTTTGAATTCATGTGTATGATCTCCTTTTAAAAAAAGTGTGAGATAGGAAATTTTTCTTATCCGATGCGAGGTGAATACGAAAACCCTCTCTATCTCACATACACAATAGAATGGAATTGTCATTTTATAAATAAAATGACATGACGTTATGTCGCAACATAGGGTATTTTGTGTCGCTACGTTTTCTATTATAAAAAATAGTTGTGCAAAACTAGTGCATTTTTTATGTCAATTACTCTGAGCGAAAAAATCAGCCCTCCATTCAATCACATAAAAAGAGTTTTTTATTATTTTCATGTAAACTATACAAGTAGAATGAACAGTTTGGGGTGCACAAGATTATGGTAAAAATTTTATTAGTAGACGATGAAGAACGTATGTTACGATTATTAGATCTGTTCTTAAGCCCTCGCGGCTATTTTTGTATGAAAGCTACCTCTGGCCTTGAAGCACTAAAATTAATCGAACAAAAAGAATTCGATATTATTTTATTAGATGTTATGATGCCAAGTATGGATGGATGGGATACTTGCTATCAAATTCGTCAAATTTCCAACGTTCCTATCATTATGTTAACAGCTCGCAACCAAAACTACGATATGGTGAAAGGCCTCACGATGGGCGCAGATGATTATATTACAAAACCATTTGATGAGCATGTATTAGTCGCACGAATCGAGGCTATATTACGCCGTACAAAAAAAGATGGCTTTGTTAGTTTCAATGGTATTGAGTGGGATAAAACGAAACATACTGTCACAGTTTATGATGAAAAAATCTCATTAACTCCTATCGAATTTTCGTTACTCGGACTATTTTTACAAAATACAAACCGTGCTTATAGCCGAGATGATTTAATCGAAAAAATTTGGGGCTATGAAACAGATATCGAATATAGAACAATTGACTCACACATTCGTAATATCCGTGATAAACTACGCAAAAAAGGATTTCCGATTGAAGATTACCTAGAAACGGTCTATAAAGTCGGATATAAATGGAAAAGTGAATAATTACTTCGGTCAGTGGGAAATCGTATACCACTGACTCTTTATTATGAATAAGGTATGGTGAAAAAATGAGTAAACTTTCCCTTAAAATTGGGACATACTTTTTAATATTAGCTTTATGTATTGAAACAATTGCTTTCGTATCTTTTTATAAAAGCCTTTCAAAAATGCGTATTGTAGAGGAAACAGATGCTCTTTTAGAGAAAGGTAATCGCTATAGTAAAAAAATTAAAAGCCGCGAGAGACGGGATGAATATTATAAAGAAATGAAACACGCTGAACATAATAAAAATCCTAAACGTCCTGTGTACCCTGAGTTCGATATTACGAATGAGGCTGCACACTTAGTTGAATCGGAATCAATTTCTAACTCCGATATAGCTATCATTATTACTGACCATAATGGCAAAATTATTTCCACCTCAGAACCCGTAACAAAAGATATGCAAAAACAACTTACTTGTAAAACAGAAACTGTCCCAGACGGCGGATTGGTCGTTGAAAGGAACTGGAAAAAATCAAAGTTCATCACAACAGTAAGCCCACTTAACACAACAAAGTTTCAAGGAAAGCTATATATGTTATTAAAAACATCTTTCCTAGAAAATATGTTACTTAAACTCATGAACCAATTTCTTATCATTAGCGTTTTAACAATTATTTTAACAACAATTTCTGTCTTTGTTTTTTCACGCGTTATTACAGAACCACTTGTAAAAATGAAGAGAGCGACAGAAAAAATGTCAAAATTAAACAAGCCAATTCAATTAGGTATTAAACGAAATGATGAACTCGGAAGTTTAGCAAAAACAATTGAAGATTTATCGAGTGAACTTACGTATATGAAAAAAGAGCGCAATGAATTTCTCGCTAGTGTCGCTCATGAACTATTAACTCCATTGACCTATATGAAAGGTTATGCGAAGGTAGCAAAGAGAGACTCTTTAACAAAAGAGGAGCGAGAAGAATACTTACAAATTATTGAGGATGAAACGGATAGTGTAACCGATCTCGTCCAAGATTTATTTATGCTTGTACAATTAGAACAACACCAATTTGTTATAAAAAAACAAAAAGTGCTTCTTCAGCCATTTTTAGAACGAATGGTAGAAAAAACAAAAACAACATTAACAAATAAGCAAATGCAACTTCATGTATATTGCAAAGATGATTTAGAAGTTTGTATAGACGAAAGACGTATGGAACAAGTTATGTTAAATTTATTACACAACGCTTATCAACATTCGCCAGAAAACACAGCCATTACGATACGTGTACTCATGGAAACAGATTCTTTTACAATAAGTGTACAAGATGAAGGTGAAGGTATTCCTGAAGAAGATATCCCGCATATATTTGACCGTTTTTATCGTGTCGATAAATCTAGAACACGAGCTACAGGCGGAAAAGGTATCGGGCTAGCTGTTGCAAAGGAAATTGTAGAATTGCATAACGGTTCTATTCTAGTAACAAGCCAATTAGGAGCGGGAACAAACTTTATAATCGAGCTACCTTTTGAATAATATGCGTGTGAAAACACCAGTAGCAGTAAACACTACTGGTGTTATTTTGTTCATAAAAACAGCTCATATAAGCTAAGCTTTTGAAATTATTCTTATTTCAATATAAAATAAAGGTACATTTGCAAAGATTTGGAGGGTGATATAATTGGATATCCATGTATTAACAAAAGACGAAGCAGAAATTTACTTAGAACTTCGCGTAGAAGGATTAAAGCAAAACCCTGAAGCATTCAGCTCTTCTTATGAAGATATTATTAATAAAGAGTGTGCGATTGAATATAAAGCACAAAAATTAGCACAAGATGAAAACTATACGCTAGGTGCATTTAAAGATGGAAAATTAATCGGGGTTGCAACACTGGAAACGAAACCATATGTAAAACAAGAACATAAAGCTAAAATCGGTTCTGTATATGTATCTCCAAAAGCGCGCGGACTTGGAGCAGGAAAAGCACTTATTAAAGAATGTCTTGAGCTTGCTAAATCTTTAGAAGTAGAACAAGTTATGCTTGATGTTGTTGTTGGCAACGATGGAGCGAAAAAACTTTATGAATCATTAGGTTTTAAAACATTCGGTGTACAAGAACGTTCATTAAAATATAACGGACAATATTGGGACGAAGAGCATATGGTCTTATTCTTAGATGAAAATAAATAATAAAAAACATCCTCATGTTTGGAGGATGTTTTTTACTTTCTTGTAAACCATGCCGTGTGTAATAATTGAATCGCTTTCGCAATTTCTTCCTCTGATAATATCGCAAACCCAAGTAAAACTACATTTTCAGGTGCAGTATCGTCTTTATAGTACGTAGACACAGGATATATTTTGATACTATGTTTCGCAGCTTCTTGAATTAATTCTTCTTCCCGCATTCCATTATGCACTTTTAATAAAATGTGTAATCCTGAATCTTCTCCTATCACTTCAACACGATTAGAGAAATACTTCTCTATTTCAAAAACAAGTCGATCTCTCTTCTTTCGGTAGACGACACGCATTTTATGAATATGTTTTTCCCAATAGCCTTCATTTAAAAGTCTTCTAATCACTTCTTGGTCCATTCTTGAAACACTTTGTGTATAAAATAAATATTGCTGTTGATACTTTTTAATTAATTTCTTCGGCAACACCATATAGCTCATCCGTAGCGATGGTAATAATGCTTTAGATAGCGTCCCCATATAAATAACTTTCCCCTCTGTATCTAACCCTTGCAGCGCCGGTATAGGCTTTCCAGAATAGCGAAATTCACTATCGTAATCATCTTCAATAATATACCTGCTCTCTTCTTTCTTTGCCCATTGTAAAAGCTGCATCCTTCTCGTAATAGGCATAATCATTCCATATGGAAACTGATGGGAAGGTGTAACAAATACAACATTCGCATTGCTATTTTCTAAATCTGCAATACAAATTCCATCTCTATCTAAAGATAACATTTGGACTCTTGCTTCTCCCTGTTCAAAAACAACCATCTTTCTATGATATCCTGGGTTTTCAACTGCATAATTGCTTCCCTTTAACAATTGAAACAATAGTTTCACTAATATTTGTGTTCCCGCTCCTAATACAATTTGACTAGCTGAACAACGTACACCTCTAGATTCATACAAATAATTCGTAATCTCTTCTCTTAAGCTCGCTTCTCCTTGAGGGTGTCCTAGAAAGAGAAGTTCGTTATTATGCGGCTGCCATATTTCATTTACAATTTTCCGATACATATTGAATGGAAAAGCATTTGTATCAATTCCTGTTTGTGTAAAATCAAATTTATAACTCTTCTCCTGAAACGGTACTTCTTCTATTCTATCTCCGCTATCCTCTATATGAACCATTTGCTCAATCTTGCATACAAAATAACCTTTTCTCGCTATCGACTCAATATAACCTTCTGCCAGTAATTGTTCGTACGCTGCCTCTACTGTATTTTTACTTACTTGTAAATGTATCGCTAACTTTCGCTTAGCCGGTAATTTCGTAAAAGGGACAATCGATCCATCTTTAATTTCTTTTTTTATATACTCATACAATTGCACATACAATGCCTTTTTACTATTCATATTTAAATTAGGCGTTAATTCTAACATAATATCTGACCCCTTAATAAAACTAAAATCTGATACTTTTTACAGTACCAGAAGTTATATATAATTCCTTTTATCATGTCACACATAAAAAATCAAATACTGGAGAGGAGAAACATGATAATGAACAATGGTAGACGTATCGGACTCATTATGATTATTACAGGGGCTACATTATGGGGATTATCTGGTCCAATGATTCAGTGGCTATTTCAACATACTAATGTATCCTCAATTGATTTTTTAACAATTCGATTGTTGCTTGCAGGAATATTTATTTTGTCTTTCTTACTTATAAAGAAACAAAACATATTTCAAATTTGGAAACACCCTAGATATTCTATACAACTTATTATTTTCTCTATTCTCGGCATGCTCGGTGCGCAATACGCCTTTATCGAAACGGTTCATATTAGTAATGCAGTCACAGCAACGCTATTTCAATTTCTAGGTCCTGTTCTTATTACCATGTATGTTGCATTTGAACAAAGAAAATTCCCTGCTTCCATGCAACTATTCGCAATTATAGCCGCGCTAATAGGAACATACTTTATTATTACAAATGGCTCAATTGAAAATATTGTTTTATCCAAAGAAGCTATTATTTTTGGACTATTAACAGCAATCGGATTTGCATTTTATACCCTTCATCCGGCTTCTCTCATTAAAGAATGCGGGACAACTGTAGTAATTGGTTGGGGGATGTTAATCGGAGGAATTGCACTACTTATTTATAATCGTTCATTCGGGTGGAATCAATTTTCACAAACCCTTACACTAAAAACTTTTTCTATGCTTATTCTTATCATTATTAGTGGTACCCTTTCTTTCCTTCTATATATCGGTAGTCTTAAATATTTAGCAGCAACAGAAACAAGCATTTTATCTAGCATTGAACCCCTTGTAGCTGCCATCGTTTCAATCACTTGGCTAAATGAATCTTTTGGAACATATCAATTATTAGGCGGCGTATGTATCGTTCTGTCCGTTATTTTTTTGACGATGCCTCAAAAAGAAACCGAACCAACCTATACAACGGAACAAATATAAAATGAAACTTTAATTAGTGGGGACTATCTCCCACTAATTATTAACCTACACCAATCGGGCTTTTACGGGATAAAAATGTCAAAAGAGGTCGTACAAAACTTACGACCTCTTTTTATACTTTAAAGGAATTGTCCCGCCTTCTAGCAAATACAATTACACTAACAATAAAAACTAGGAGTGTGGCACCATGAAAAAAATCGGAACTATGCTACTTCTCTCCTTCCTCATCACTGGATGCACACAAACGCAACCGGATTCAAAAGAACAAAAAAAAGACGTAATAGCAACGTCATCCACTCAAGTGAACGCACCTTCCTTCTTTCACCTTAGTGTTTTAAAAGATGTAAATTGGGAAGAAACACCTTCTTTCGTAGAAGGAAAAATGCCTTTAAAAGGCATCGAAGGTAAAGTCGCAATGGCTGATAGTCCTATTATCGCAAATGAACAAAATGAAATAATGTGGCACTTTCTAGATTCTGAAATACCAACTGGAAAATTGTCTATTATTGCGCTAAAACAAGGATCTGTAACTCCGACACAAGTACTCTTTCAAAAAGAAACTTCCAAACAAACTTGGACTACTTCAAATACAATCGATTCTACTACAAACGAACTCCCTCTCACTATGTCACTACCTTCATCTGGATTATGGTTATTAAATATATATGTGAATGAAAAATATTATGATCAGTTTGTAATCACTGCTGAGTAAAGTGACAAAAATAAACCACTTTCTTACAACAATGTAATTTCTACGTCATGTACTTCGATAGTTGAATTATCTCTCTTCTCTTATACTTAAAGTAAGAAATGAAACGAGGAGAGATGAGAGATGAAAAAAATGATAGAAGTGATCGTAGCAGTAACTGAGGTTTTAGTGAATGGTAAACAAGTTGCAATGGAATTAAATAAATAATGAAGAAACATAAATAATTCTACACTTCTTCATTATTTTGATTTCTTATCTCAAAAAAGCAGTGCCTTTTAGGCACTGCTTTTCGCTATTAATAACGTGGTATTTTCGTAATTTGTGCCACGCCTGAATCAATAGCTGCTTTCGCTACTGCTTCTGCAACACTTGGAACAACTCTTTTATCTAATGGATTCGGGATTACATAATTCGCATTACGTTCTTCATCAGTAATGATGTTAGCGATCCCATATGCTGCCGCTAATTTCATCTCTTCTGTAATATCAGTTGCGCGCACATCTAACGCACCGCGGAATATTCCGGGAAACGCCAATACATTATTTACTTGATTCGCATAATCCGAGCGTCCAGTTCCTACTACAGCTGCCCCAGCCTCTAATGCATCCTCAGGGAAGATTTCTGGAATTGGATTCGCCATTGCAAACACAATTGCTTTCTCATTCATCGTCTGTACAAGTTCTTTCGTTAATACGTTAGGAGCAGATACGCCAATAAAAATATCAGCTTGGTGAATTGCTTCTTTTAACGTTCCACGCACATGTTCACGATTTGTCTTTTTTGAAACTTCAATTTGTGCTTCGTTCATCCATGTTTCACCTTCACAAACAATACCTTCTAGGCTAACTAACGTAATGTGCTTTGCACCAGCCTTTAATAATAATTTTCCAATTGCAATTCCTGCCGAACCCGCACCGTTAATAACGATTTTCACATTATCCATTTGTTTGCTAACAACTTTTAATGCATTAATAACAGCTGCTAAAACGACAATAGCTGTTCCATGTTGATCATCATGGAATACAGGAATATTCGTTTCTTCTTTTAATCGTTTTTCAATTTCAAAACAACGCGGTGCTGCAATATCTTCTAAATTAATCCCTGCAAATGTAGGCTCTAAATTTTTTACAAGGGTAACGATTTCATCTACATCCGTTGTGCCTAAACATAATGGGAAAGCATCTACATTCGCAAACTTCTTAAACAAAATACTTTTTCCTTCCATAACAGGCATAGCCGCTTTCGGTCCAATGTTTCCTAAACCGAGTACCGCTGTTCCATCTGAAACAACTGCCACCATATTGCCACGTGCTGTATAGTCATACACTGTTTCTTCATCTGCCGCAATTGCTTTACACGACTCCGCTACACCTGGTGTATACGTCAGGCTTAAATCATCCGCTGAATTTACCTCCACTTTACTTGTAATTTCAATTTTCCCTACTAATTCTTTATGCAATAACAATGATCTTTCATTAATTTGATTTGCTAACATACTTATAATCTCCCCTTAATTTGACAAGCTAGCTATATGAATATAGCTAGCTTGTTTGATCATGAAAACATTTTTAATAATATTGTCGCCGTTACAACCATTGCCGCCCCGCCTAAACGAGTTGAAATTTGCGCGAACGGCATTAATTCCATACGATTTGAAGCCGATAAAATAGCAACATCTCCAGTTCCGCCTAAACCGCTATGACATCCAGTTACAATCGCCGATTCAACTGGATACATCTTCATCACTTTCCCTACAAGAAAACCTGATGCTACCATTGTAAGAACAACCGATGCGCACACAACAACATATCCTACTGAAAGAACTGCTGCTACGTCTTTTAACGGAATATATAGCAATCCTAATCCAACCATTAAAGGCCAAGTTAAATTCTTCGAAATAAATTTATATAAATGGAATGCTCCTTGCTCCATTTTTGCTGGCATTAATTTAAAGTATTTCACAAGTGCTGCTGAAAAAATCATAATGATTGCCCCAGGAATACCGATGAACTTAGAAGCAAATCCTCCAAAGATGAAGAACGTACACGCAATTAATAAACCTGCTCCCATTAATGAGAAGTCAATTGGCTTCTCTGTATTTTGTTCTTTTAATAATTCTGCTTGATTGTCTGTTTTCACTAATACACCGTTACCACTAAGCTCCGGTTTCTTCTCACCTAAACGCTTCATATACCCTGCACTTACAATTGCGAACATATTTCCAATAATAGCTGCTGGAATAAGCTGTGATACAAACGTCGCTGATGATTCATTTAAAATATCACTATAAGCTAGCGACAATGGTAAAATCCCTTCCCCGATACCACCACTCACAATTGGTACGATGATAAAGAAGAATGTGTGCTTCATTTCAAATCCAAATAATGAACCGACCAATAACCCTACTGCTACAGAAGCTAACGTCCCTACTACTAAAGGAATAAACATACGAACGAAACCTTGTACTAACACTTTACGGTTCATTCCTAAAATACTTCCGACTACTAAACAAGAAATATATAAATATAAAAAGTTCGATTTTTTCATTAACATAGTCGCAGCTTCCATTGAAGCTGGATTCATCCAGTTAAAAAATACAAGTAATGATGGAATAAATAACGAAAGTATTGCTGGACCGCCGATATTTTTTAAAATTGGAATTCTCATCCCAATATCGCCTAAGAAAATCCCCATGATCATAATAACTGCAAATCCACCAATCATATCTGCTGGCAATTTATTATATACAGATGCCCCATAAATAATAGCAGCCAATACTACATATAACGGTAAAGGTATAACACCGATTTTTACATTCATAATTTTAGAAGCGAAAGATTCTCTTTGTACTTCATTTCCTTCAGAAAATGATACCGCTTCCACATTCTTTTGAATTCCCATATGGCACCCCCTCGTTTTCTTAATAACAATATTAAAACGCTTTCAATAGTAAAAATAGTTTTTGTAAGTTTTGTAATTGATTTTGTAATTAAAAAAAGTATAAGCGACTTATATTAAGTCGCTTATACGTAAAACTCTATTTTCTTTTGATCAACACATCTTAATTTACTTACAGGTCTGCCCACATGTTGGTACATCATTTCGTTTTCTAACACTCCAATGTCAGTCAAAAACATTACATATTTTCGAATAGAAACTCTTGAAATTCCAACTAATTGTGCCATTTCATCTGTTGTAAACACTCTTCCATTCAACGACTCGATCTTCTGCCAAATTAATTGCAACGTTTGCTTCGTTAACCCTTTCGGAAGCTCTTTCGTGACAGTAGGCTCCCTTTTTTCTTTTTGTAAAATTAACGAATCTAATTCCGATTGACTAATTTTTTGTTGTTCTTTCATGAAAGTAAGTTTTTCTCGATATATAGTTAATGCCTCTTTAAATCGTTCAAATGTAAATGGTTTAATTAAATAATCTACTACACCATATTGTAATGCTTTTTTAATACTTCCCATATCATGTACAGCTGAAATCATTATAATATCAATTTCTTTTTCTTGGTTCCGGATATACATTAAAAGCTCAAAACCAGTCTCTTCAGGCATAAAAATATCAAGTAATACTAAATCTACTCGTGATTTCTCTAATATTTCGATCGCCGACTTTACTGAGTTAACTGCTTGAACAAGTTCAAATCCTCCTACTTGCTCTAAATAATGCGTATTTAGCATTGCTACCATCGGGTCATCTTCTACAATTAAAACTTTAATCATATTTGCCTCTCATCCCTACCTTTAGGTATTTCAATTGTTATCGTTGTTCCCTTACCTACTAATGAATGCATATGAATTTCCCCATTTATTCGCTGTATACTTTCTTTTACAAGATACAAACCATAACCGCGGTTATCTCCCTTTGTGGAATAACCTTTCGTAAATAATTGCTCTATTTCTTTTTCTTGTATACCTTTTCCCGTATCTTGTACTGTAATAGTTAGTATATCCCCATGTTGTATCTTAACTTCAACTCGCTTCTTTTCACAATTCGTAACTGCCTCTAATGCATTATCAATTAAATTTCCGACAATCGTAATAAGTTCATGAGTAATACTTTCATCATCTATTTCCGGCATATAAGAATCTTCACTTATAATTAATTTTATATTTTTCTCTCTAGCATAGCTGAGCTTACCTAGTAAAAAACCAGCAAATACTGGACTTTTTATTCTTTTCATAACTCCACCAATTTCATATTGATGCTCTGATACCATGCCGCTTATATACTTCTGTAATTCTTCATACTGCTTCATATGTGTAAGCCCTAATACGACATGCATCTTATTCATAAACTCATGAGATTGTGCCCGTAATGCTTCTGCATATAGTCTAATACCAGTTAGTTCCTCTGCTAGTTTTCTAATCTCTGTTTTATCACGAAATGTTGCAATTGCACCAACTATTTCTCCTTTTACATATAAAGGAACTCGATTCGTCACAATCGTAATTCCATAAATATTTTGTTCTTCGTTTAATTGTACTTCTCCCGTTTGCAATACTTCTTTTATACGTGAATTTGGCATATACAACTCAACATCTTTACCGATAAAATCTTCTTCAAGTCCGCTTTTTTTAAATAGACGTTTCGCTTCATTATTAATTAATGTTACTCTAGCCTCTTTATCTACAGCAATAATACCTTCCTTTACAGATTGTAGCATCGTATTTCTTTCTTCAAGAATTTTTGCTATCCTGTGCGGCTCAAGACCGAATAAACTTTTCTTTATATGTCTAGCTAGCAATATTGCTCCTATAATTCCGACTAATACACCAACTCCGACACCAATATAAATGATATGTCTACTTTCCTTAACTCTCTCTTTTACATTATCTGCTGAAATACCAACAGCCACAGCTCCAAGTTGTTCACCTGTTTCAGAAAATATTGGTACAAACACTCGCATGGAAATACCTAAAGTTCCTTCTGCTAACGATACATGTTCTTTTCCTTTCAATGCAGGCCCTTCATCTCCCCCAATAAAATGATGCCCTATTTTTTGAGGATTTGGATGTGACTTTCTTATTCCATTCATGTCCATAACTACAATAAACTGAACACCTGTGTTTTGTAATATTCTATTTGTATACGTTTGGATTGCAGAGGTATCTGCTTTCCCAACCAAACCATCGATTACAATCGAATCATTCGCCACAATGTGTGCAATTGTTTTTGCCTTCTCTGCTTGGCTATCCTCCGTCGTCCGTTCTACATTATGACTAATTAATATATCTGTCACAAGTAAAGAAAAAATTACAACTGTACAAACTAACAATGTAATCGTTTTCCATAAATTCCATAGTCTTTTTCTTTTTTTCATCCCGTTAATGACTCCCCTAATTGCTGAATAGAAAAATAAGTAAGGTGATATTATTTTCACCTTACTTATCTGCTGTTATTATACTTTAAATTTACTAGTCATCGCTTGTAGTTCTTCTGCCATCTCAGCTAAGTTTTGCGAAGCTGAACTAATTTCCTCCATGGAATTAACCTGTTCTTCTGTTGAAGCTGCAACACTTTGCATACTAGCTGTATTTTCTTCTGCAGCAGCTGCAATTTCATCAATAGCATTTGTCACTTCATTTGCATCCCCAGCAATTCTCTTCGTTGTTTCTACCATTTGATTAACTTGAGAAACAATATGTGTAGTAGAACTTAAAATTTCCGTAAAACTTACTTTCGTTTTTGTTACAACATCAAGGCCCTGTTGAACTTCTCCATTCACATTATCCATCGCCTTAACAGTATGTTCAATATCCGCCTTAATTTCTGCAATTAAATTTGCAATCTCTCCAGATGACTCTCCTGATTGCTCTGCTAATTTTCTAACCTCATCTGCTACAATAGCAAATCCTCGCCCCTGTTCACCTGCTCTTGCTGCTTCAATAGCCGCATTTAAAGCTAATAAGTTTGTTTGAGTTGCGATGTTTTGAATTGCTTCAGAAATAGCTCCTACTTGCTTTGATTTCTCATCAAGCAGTTTAATAATAGCATCTGACTCGGATACCGACCTAGAAATAGACTGCATTTGTTTTGCAGTTTGTTCAACTAAATCTTCTCCCTCTTCAGCTCTTTCTCGCGCATGTAATGAGGAAATAGAAATTGACTCTGCGCTTCCAGTTACATCTTGAATTGCTGTATTTACTTGTTGCAATGTAGCCGCACCTTCTTCAACACCTTGACTTTGTGATTCAGCCCCACCTGATACTTGTTCCATTGCAATTGTAATTTGATCTGTCGCATCATTTGCTTGCTGTACGCTCGCTGTTAACTCTTCTGCCGATGCTGCAACATGTTCTGCTGAAAAGCTAATTTGGGTAATAACATCTTGTAAAGACGTAGACATTTCATTAAATGAATTCCCTAATTTCCCTATGTCATCCTTGGAATGGATTGTAATTTTCTCTGTTAAATCTCCCTTACTAATTTTATATGCCGATTCAGCTATTTTTCGTAATGGCCTTGTAATAGACTTTGTAATGAAATAAATTAATATACTACCAAATGCAATAGCGATAGCAATGACAATCAAAGTCTTATAAAACACTGGACTGGCAGCTTGGGTAATTTCTTCATCGAACATAACACCAACTACTTTCCAGCCCGTTTTCTCATTTGTTGCAAAGATTAAATTCTTTTTATCATCTTGTTCTGTATAAGACACATTTCCTTGTTTATCTTCATAAATTGGTTTAATCCAAGGATCAGTAACTTTTGCACCTGGTTTTCTAGATGGATGACTAACAATTTGCTTATTTTGATCTAAAATAACTGCATAACCTTTTTCACCAATGTTAATCATTTTGGAAATTTTTAAGATGTTATCTAAATTTAAATTAATTCCTATAACACCTTTACCATCTTTTACTTCTTTCGCAATCGTCACTACCATATTTTTTGTAGATGCTGACTGATATGGCGCAGTAACAATTACTTTCCCTTTATTTTCATGTGCTTCTTTATACCAAGATCTATCTGTTGGATTATACCCATCAGCCATTTGAATAAATGGTTCTCTTATAAACTTTCCCGTCTCTGTTCCAATATAAATACCTTCTACTTCTGGATGAAGCTTTATATATTGTGCTAACTTCGTTCTTACTATTTCTTCTTGTCCATTTAGATATGTATCCTCTGTTAAGATGTCTGCAAAGTACGTCGCATCAACAAATTTCTCTTCTATATTTTGAGAAATAACAGTATTTAAAATCGAAATATTCTCCTTTGCCTTATCTGTCATTTGATGCTCAAAATTTGTTTTGGCAGTTTGATATGAAACACCACCGATAATAATTCCTGGTATAGTTAAAATAATAAAAAATGAAATGATTAATTTTTTATTGATACTCATACATTTAACCCAGTTAAATATTTTTTGCATAATAAGCCTCCTTTATGTAATGTGGATACTTGTGTCATTTTATACAATTAATATATATAAAACAATATATAATGATAATATGTAATTTTTTCGTCAATTATGCATTTTTGCATATCCACTCCTTATACGTATTTTAATCATAAAAATAAGAGAACTTTAGCATTATATATGCTAAAGTTCTCTTATTTCTTAACAGCTTCTACTCTATAAAACTTCTCTTATAATCCTCAAATCTTTACCCTTCGCCTTATAGTCATATTACTAAAACTCTTCGTCCTAATTTATTTAGCGCTCTTTACATAACTAATTGCCTGACTTCCCATTTGTACCCATGCCTGTTCAAAGGTTTCTCTCGGTACTTTTACATCTAAGCTATCCTCAAGTGGATCTCGAATATATACAGATTCCTGATCATACCCAATAAGTACAACACAATGTTCATTATACGTAATAGAAACATCTCCACTATTTGTTTCCCATGTAGTAAATTCAGCTTCATCTAATGGTGCAAATGTTGCATTTGTGATCATGACTACAGGTTGCCCTGCTTTTATACTCTTATAAATTTCTTCTATATTCTTCCCTGTTAAGTCTACAGCTTTATTAGGTAAATATTTTTCCGCTAACTGAAAAAGTGGCCCATGATATACACCATATCCCGATTCAGAAAATGTATAAATATTACCTACAAATCCTTCATTCGGATTCCCGCGCACACCATCGTCTATAAAATCAACTTTTTTTATTTCATTTGCTAATGTCATCTTATCCACTGAAACACCAGCGTATTGTAACATCATCGCTAAGCTCGTCACTTCACAGCCTCTATCCAATTCTGGTAACTGCTGAATTAAGGGAACATTTGCTAAGATGACTTTTTCATCGTTATTACTAAACTCCGTTTCTTTTCCTCTTTGTATATTTGAGAATGTTAACTTCTCTACATACTTTGGAATTCCATTTGTATATACACTCCATATTGCTGCACCTAGTAAAGCTGTACATATATACCACTTCAATTTTCTTATCGCTTTCACACCCTTATTAATTCGTTAAATAAGAATAAAATGCGTCAGCATCCGTTCGTACCATCGGTACAAAATTTAGTTCTTTTCCTTTTTCAGGCTGATCTTTTTTTATCTTTTCCGCTAACTCTTGAATATTCATATTCATTTTATCCATATTAAGCTCATCTGCCATTTGTAGCACCTTTTGTTCATTAATTTCTCTTAATATTTGATATATATCTTTACCATACAAATCAATATGATGTTTTTTTGCTTCTTCTTGTACTTTTTGTTCGTACACTTCTTGTGCTAACTCTTCAATTTCTTTTCCTTTTTGAGAAATATCTAACTTTCCTGCTTCTTCTCTTACTTTCTTTCCGTAGATTTCTTCCGCGATGTCTTCGATTTCTTTTCCATCTGTCGAAATACCTAATTTATCTGCTTCATCTTTAATTTTAATCGCATTAATTTGAGTAATTAAATCTACAATTGATGTATTCTCTATAGATATACCTAGCTTTAACGCTTCTTGCTTTACTTTTGTTTCATAGATTTCTTCTGACAGCATCCCAACATCTTTTCCTTCAATCGATATGCCTAACTGCTCTGCTTCCCTTCCTACTTCTGTTTCATGAATTTCTTTTTCTAGTGTAATTTGTTCTTTTCCTTCCGTTTCAATACCTAGTTTCTCTGCTTTTTCTTCTGTATGCACTGCATGTATCTTACCATTGTTCAATTGTTCTTTACTGCGCTGCGTGTAATCTGTCTTTCCTTTTTGTGTTTCAGAAGGAGAGGCCCCCCCTAATATACTTAAACTCATTACTCCAATAGTGAATACCGTCATCATTTTCTTTTTCAAAATTAATTCCTCCCTCTTATACTTTCTTTCCCATCATTCCCCTAGTTTTTTTAATACTATACATACATCTCATCGCTGCTTGAGATAACATTATGATTGATAAACCCCACTCACATACACCTAATCTCTTCTTCATGTAACGAACTTTCTTTATGCCATACATAATATAAATAGTTTCTTAACTTTCCCTTAAAAAAAGACGACCTTGTAAAAACAAGGTCGTCTTCTTACTTATATTTTTTGATTTTTAGGGAAAATCACTTCAAAACAAGTGCCATCTCCCCATTTGCTCTCTACTGATATTTTTCCGTAATGCTTTTCTACAATCCAATTTGCGATTGAAAGACCTAATCCAGCTCCTTCTGACGTACTTCTTGCTTTATCCCCTTGATAAAAACGATCAAATAATTTCGGAATATCTTCTTCTTTCACTCCTATCCCGTCATCTTTCACCTGTATGCGAATTGAACTACTCGTTTGCGTGCAATCAATTTGAATATGCCCACCTTCGTTTGTATACTTCATCGCATTATCTAACAGTATGACCATCATTTGATGAATCCGCTCTCTATCCCCCATAAAAGATACACCACGTTCTACTTTTAGCATCATTTCTTTTTCTTGATAAGAAGCAATCTCTTTATATGGAGCTACTATTTCTTCTAACAATTTATCAAGTTCAAATATTTTCTTATCCATCTCAATTTGATTAGAATCAGAACGTGCTAGCAATAATAAATTACTAACGAGTTTCGATAACCGCCTACATTCTTTTGAAATTGTAGAAATATCCATCGCTTTTTCTTCTATCGTAGCGGATGGTGACTGGAATAAAACATCCGTTTTTGATTGAATAACTGCAAGTGGTGTCCTGAGTTCATGTGATGCATCAGAAACGAATTGTTGCTGTTTCTCCCATGAACTTTGAATAGGTACAAGTGCTCTACCAGCTAGGAAAAAGCCAATACCTATCGCACAGAGGCTTCCTATACTACAACCTATAACAAGAATTAAAAATAAAGTATTTAACATTCCTTCTTCCGCTGTTATATCTCGCACGATTTGAACTATTTCTCCATCTTTTTGAAGCGAAAATGCTCTAAAATATCGTCCTTGTACTTCAATATCTTGTAACTCCTCTAATTTTTCGGGAGAAAAACTTTCCAAATTCTCTTCAAAAATAGAACGGAATTTACGGTTATCGCCCTCTATTTTCACTATTTTCCCATTCCAAGTTATTCTAGTTACTCGCGGATCTCCAATTTGGATATTCTCCATGCGTTTTCTTGGTGGTACTTTAACATCTAATTTTTCTCTATACTGAGCTATCATTTTTATAGATTGATCTACTTCACTATAAATACGCTTGTATGTGTACGAATAAATAATACTGCCTAATATACCTATTAATAGAATAAATACTAATGAGTTCACTATAGTCAAACGAATGCGTGTTTTTTGAAACATACTTCCTTTTTTCATTGTTCTTTTAATATATATCCAATACCTCGAACGGTTTGAATATCTTTCTGATAACCGAATGGCTCTAATTTTTTACGTAAATGATGCACATACACTTCTACAATCGCTACTGTCGTATCTGAATCAAATCCCCAAACACGATCAAAAATTTGTTCACGCATTAAAATCTTTCCGCTATTTTGAACAAGGTACTCTAGAAGCTCATATTGTTTTAATGATAACTTCATACCTTTTCCATCTACTTGAACATCTTTATCTTTTCCGAACAATTCAATGCCTTTATAGCGAATTGTTTGCTGCGTTGTTAAACTACCACTTCTGCGTAGTAAAGCACGAATTCTCGCTTTTAATTCAGGGGCCTGAAATGGCTTAACAATATAGTCATCTCCACCAAAGTCCAATCCCTTCACCCGATCTTCTAAAGAATCTCTCGCTGTCAAAAACAGGACTGGTGTTTCAATCTTTTCATCTCGTATTTTTTGAATCACTTCAAATCCGTCCATCCCTGGCATCATCACATCCAGCAAAATTGCATCATATATATTTTGAAGAGCTAAAAACAATCCATCTTCTCCATTTATTGCCGTATCTACTTCAAATTCATCACGTAAAATTTGTACGATAGACTCTAATAACGAAGCATTATCTTCTACTACAAGTAAACGCATGCTCTCACCTTCCATCAAATAGTTCAATTCTATTTATTATTACATTTCTTCTCTTCATAACAAAAGAATGTAGTTACATTACGTAATTTCATTTTTAACTATTTCCTTCTAAAATTTTGAAGTTTTATTATAAAAACTTTGTCTTAAATTTAGCTTAATAAAAAATTGAAAGAAATAAGATTCCTCTTATCTCTTTCAATTTTTTATTACATATACCTTTTTACTCGGCAACTCTAAACAATTTAGCTGACCGCCATACACAGCCCCGCCATCAATCCCAATAATACGATTACTACCAAAATACACTCCGCAATCCTCACTACCATGAAGCGTTTTTGTTTCCGTATGCCCAAATACAATAACCTTTTCACCGCTATATCCATTATGAAATTCATTACGGATCCACATTAATGTATATGGTTCAGATTCAGAAACTCGTTTCATCGGTTCAACCCCAGCATGTACAAATATATACTCTTCTGTTTCAATGTAATGATCTAATTCTTGAATAAACTTTATATGTTCCTCTAATACACGAGAGTGTAAAATCGGTTTTTGGAAGTCTTTCTCATTAACCGCAATATCTTCTTCTACAAATCCATAGCTATATAATGTCTTATCTCCACCATTTCTTTTTACCCAATGGTTCCATGAACGTTCCTCATTTGTCGTTAACGCCTTAATCATCATATCTTCATGATTTCCTTTTAAAATGAGTGCTCCCTCTTTTTTCAATTCTCTTACCTTTTCAATTACAGCACGCGCATTTGGACCACGATCTACATAATCTCCCAGTAAGATTAATTGATCCTGTTTCGCATCATATTGAGCTTCTTCCAATAAATGTTCGAACTTTTCTATCTCTCCATGAATATCACTAATAACAAGAATTCTTTTCATATTATCCCCCCCTCTTTCTAATTATAGTTCAAAACGACAGAAAGTTCAGAATTAAAATCCCGCATTAACGGGCAGTAAGCCCCCCACTGATTACAGTTTCACTTTATTACAAACTAAACTATTATCCTTACAACAATGTAAGTCTCTTGTCATCCAATTCGATAGTTGTAATTACTGTATTTCCTTATACTGAGAGTAAGAAATGAAACAAAAAATAAGGAGAGATGAGAGATGAAAAAAGTAATGGACGTTGTAGTAGCGGTAGTAGAGGTTTTCGTAAATGGTAAACAAGTCGCAATGGAGTTAAATAAATAATGAAAAGGACAACATTCACTCTAGACCCTTTACTCATATAAAAGAGATAAGACTTCATCATTTCTTTGATCCCTTATCTCCCTATAAAGAAAGCCGTATCCCTTTTAAGGATACGGCTTTCTCTTATTTTTGACTCGTACGAGCTGAAATGCTAATTGCTCTATCTGTTGCTTTGGCAGCTTCATCTAACGCTTCTTTACTATTCTTCCCGTCATACATCGCTTCTAATGCTTTTACAACTGCATCTCGTGATTCTGAGAATACACTAATTAAAGCCCCTTGTGTTGCTGGAGATTGCTTCGTCGCTTGCAATTGATCTACTGTTACTTTCAACTGTGGATATTTTTCATATTGCTCTTTTACTAATGGCTCATTATATGCATCTGGATTAATTGAGAAATAACCTGTTGCAGTATGCCATTTTGCTTGTACGTCTGGCTTCGTTAAATATTTCATAAAGTCCCAAGCACCTTGTTGCGTTTCTTCTGAAACCATATTCGTCATCCATAATGATGCTCCACCAATAACAACACCATTTTGTTTCGAATCCTCAGGATACGGAATATATGAAACACCTACATTAAACTTAGATGCATCGATTAAATCACGAACACCTGCTGAAGAATCTAAATACATAGCAACTTGTCCAGATTGGAACGCGGCACGAATATCATCCCAACTTGCTCCATACTTTCCAAGTGCGCCAGCTTTATTTAAATCATCTAACATTCCAAATACTTTCTGTCCTTCTTTACCGTTAAATACCGCCTTCTTTGCAGCATCTTTACGGCCGTTTTCGTTATCTACATATAAAGCACCTTGTGTCGCTAACAATTCTTCAAAGAACCAACCGTAGTTAAGCATGGAGAATCCATATTGTTTTACATTTCCGCCTTCTTTAATCGTTAACTTTTTCGCTGCTTCTTGTAATTCCGCATATGTTTTTGGAGCTTTCTCTGGATCTAAGCCCGCCTTTGCAAAAGCATCTTTATTATAAATTAATACTGGTGTAGATGAATTAAATGGCATAGAATACATTTTTCCATCAACTGAATAATAATTTGTAATTGCTTTTTCTAATTTTGACGTATCGTACTTATCTTTTTTTATCCAGCTATCAATTGGTGTGATTTTTTTGCTATCAATCATATATTTCGTTGTAATTTCACTCGATTGAACAAGAGCTGGCGCTTCTTTCGTTGCAGACATCGTTCTAAATTTCGTTAAAGACTCTTCATATGTCCCTTGGAACTCTGCCTTTATCTCATATTTATTTTGCGACTTATTATAGTCTGCAACAAGACCATCTAATACTCCTTGTGTTTTTCCACCCATCGCATGCCAGAAGCGAATTACAGTTTTATCACCATTTTTTTCAACAGGTGCTACTTTTGCCTGTACTTCAGGTTTTCCCTCTGTTTTACTATTTGAACAAGCTGCACTAGATAATACCATTGTTGCTACCATTAATAGAGCAGCACCTTTTTTAACTAGACTCATTTAAATCTCACCTTCTCTTAGTTATTTAATTGCACCTTTTGTTAATCCTTGTTGTAATTGCTTTTGCCCTAAAAATAGTAAAATCAATGTTGGAATAACGATAACCGTAACACCGGCCATTACGCTTCCCCAATCAGTTGCAACTTCTTGAGACTGAAGCTGCTTTACACCGATTTGCACTGTTCTTACTTTTTCATCAGTGGTCACTAAAAGTGGCCATAAATACATATTCCATGTTGTTAAAAAGCTATATACTCCAAGCGTAATAAAACTCGTTTTACAATACGGTATTACAACGCTGAATAAAAATCTTATATTTCCAATCCCTTCAATAAAAGCAGCTTCTTTCAGTTCATTCGGGAGTGTCATAAAATGTTGACGTAACAAGAAAATACCGAAAGCTGTTGCAAAAAACGGCACTGTCATCCCGGCGAAACTATTGATCCAGCCAAAGTTTTGAATCGTTAAAAAGTTAGGCACCATCGTTGCTTCCCACGGAATAAGCATCGTTGAAATAAACAGGAAGAAAATTAAGTTTCTCCCTTTAAACTGAAGAAAAACAAAAGCATAAGCTGCTAAACTTGATACGATAAGTTGTCCAATCATAACGACTGTCGATACAATTAAACTGTTATATAAGTATGTAAAAAGCGGTACTTTTTGAAAAATATTAATGAAATTATCAAAAGTAAACTGGGTCGGAAATAACCTTCTCATTTGAATATCGTCTGGTGTCATAAAGCTTATTAAAAATGCATACAGTACAGGAAAAAATACCATCACTGCACTAATAATGAGTAGCATGTATAATAGGAAATTTTGTTTCCACTGTTTAACAATCATTTATAATGCACCTTTCTCTCAGCAAACTTAAATTGAAGTAATGTAGCAACGAAAATGAAAACAAATAATACCATCGCTTGTGCACTTGCTGTTCCAAATTGATGATTCACAAACGCCTCTTTGTAAATCGAGTACACAATTAAATTCGTTGCATCATTTGGTCCACCGTGCGTTAAAATATCAATTTGTCCAAAGCTTTGGAACGCACTAATTAATGTTACTGTTACAATAAAGAATAAAGTTGGTGATAGCATCGGTAATGTAACACGGCGAAGCTTATATAAATAACTAGCACCATCTATAGATGCACTCTCATATAAAGACGTATCAATATTTTGTAAACCACCTAATATAACTAAAAATGCAAAACCTGTATTCACCCAAACTGTTGTAACTGATACAGAGAATAGTGCCCAGTCCGGACTCGTTAACCATGCGATTGCAGGAAGGTTCATAGAGGCTAATATATTATTAAATAATCCTACACTTGGATGAAATAAAAATAGCCAAATCACTGCACTAGCAGCTACTGATATTCCCATCGTCGAAGAAAACAGAACTCGGAATAACCCAATACCTCTTACCTTTCCATTTGCAATCAATGCAAGAAACAAAGCAAATATAATACTCGTAGGAACTGTATATAAAACAAATAATAAAGTTGATTTTATACTTTTGTAGAAGGCTGGATCAGAGAATAAATATTGATAATTTTCTAAGCCAACGAAAAGATTAGCTTCTCCATGTATATCGGTTAAATAAAAACTATAATAAATCGTCCTAAACAATGGATAGAACAGAAAAATCGAAAATAGCAAAATAGATGGCGCCAAAAACAATAATCCTATTCTTAAATCTTTCGTTCTCTCCCATAATTTTTTCTTTTTTGACACCTTTGTTTGAACTGGTAACTTACTTACTTCGATCATTATTTCGCCACCACTTTCAACTCTTCTTCAGCTACCACTTTTAAGCGTTCATTCGTGTTTTCGTTAAAGAAGCATAACTTTTCTTGCGAGAATAATAATTTTACTTTGTCACCTTTGTTCAGGAGTAACTGTCCGATAACTTTCGCACTCCAAGTTGTTCCATTTACCGCAAAGTTCAATATAGATTCATTCCCTAATACTTCTACAGATTGCAACGTCACTTCTTGTCCCTCCTCAGACAGTGCAATATGCTCAGGGCGCATGCCTATGCGAATTGTTCCTTCTGGTAATTGCTTTAACTGTCTAATAGATAATGGAATTTGCAATTGTCCTATATGTAATACACCTTTTTCTTTATTTACTTCCCCATCATTTATATTCATAGAAGGAGAACCTATAAAGCTTGCAACAAATTCGTTTGCTGGTTCGTTATATATGTTAAGTGGTGTTCCAACTTGCTGTATACTTCCTTTATTTAAAACCATGATACGATCACCCATAGTCATCGCTTCTATTTGATCGTGGGTAACGTAAATCATCGTAATTCCTAATCGCTGCTGAATTTCTCTAATTTCAATTCTCATTTGCGCACGTAATTTCGCATCCAAATTCGAAAGTGGTTCATCCATTAAACAGATTGGCGCTTGACTCACAATTGCCCTGGCAAGTGCAACACGCTGTCTTTGTCCGCCTGATAATTGGCCTGGTTTCATTTTCACATACTCTTTCAGTCCTACCATTTCAATAGCTTCCATTAATCGCTTTTGTCGCTCTTCTTTTTGTACTTTTCTTACCTTAAGTCCAAATAAAATATTTTCTTCTACAGATAAGTGTGGATATAATGCATAATTTTGAAATACCATTGATAGATTACGGTCTTTCGGCTCTAGATCATTTGCAACACGCTCATTAATAATTAAATCTCCTGAAGAAATCTCTTCTAAGCCAGCGATCATTCGTAATAATGTGCTTTTCCCGCATCCCGAAGGTCCAACTAAAACAAAAAATTCACCCTTCTTAATATGAACCGATATGCCTTTAACCGCTGTCTCTTCTGCATTTTTATATACCTTTGAAACATTTTTCAATTCAATCACAAGGTTGCACTCCTTTTTTCTTCTTGTATCCATACTTCATAATGACTTGTTGAAATCGCACTTGCTCCTGCACGAATTGCAATTTCCGCATCTTCTCGCGTTTGAATCAGCCCTCCTGCAATAATAGGAAACTCTATTTCCTCTACTAGCTGCTTAATAATAGAAGGCATAATCCCCGGCATAATCTCTACTGCATTTGGTTTAGTCGTTTTACAATTTTCAATTGATTTAGTAAGAGATAAAGTATCTACAATAAAAATACGTTGAATTGTTTTCAATCCAATTTTATTAGCATTTCGAATTGTTGAACCCTTTGTTGAAATAATACCTTGTGCCCCGATAACATCTTGAATATACAAAAGCGCTTCCTCTGTATTCGTATTTAAGCCTTGTATAAAATCACAATGAAGAAATACATCATGTCCATGTTTCTGCAATTCATATACACGCTCTGGTAATTCCAGCATTGAACCAGTCATAAGAAAAACTGTTTTCGGCAATTTTTTGTATGCTTTGTATCCTTTCCAATCCTTTATCATCGCAATATAAGGTTCTTTAAACATTTATTCCACCTAACTGTTCTATTTTTATCCAAACTAAAAACACCTACTTACATAGAACGCCTTTCTCCTTATTTGAACTCTAGGGAATAGAGCACACCTAAGAAAGTGGCACATTATATGTAAGTGGGTGTTCTCAAATGTTCTCTACCCTAGTTATTTTGTTACCTTTACTATATTACGCATTTATTAAGTCAGTTTTGATAGATTGTTAATTAGGTGTTAATCGAATGTTAATATTCACCATATCATTATTTACATTAATCTAGATATTAAAATATAAATAAATAGAACGAAACAATACTTAAAATTCAATCAATATGTAAATCCATTCCATAGTTAATGATTTTTAGTTTGCTTGCCACTGCTTGCAAACTAAAGTTATCCCAAGCAGTACTATAAAGTGGAATGCGCCTTTTCTCTTGTATTGATATGGCCCAGGCTGTAACAACATCAGTACCATATCCGTTCCCTTGAAACTCCGCTAAAGTTTCCACACTTGCCTCAGCAGCTACGGGCGTACTTCTGGCACTGCAACAAACAGAAACTACTTTTTCATTTTTTACAATTGCCAAATAAGGTTGCCTCCTTATTTACTCCATTTACCATCCATTCATAATCTATTTTTCATGTTCAAAATAAAAATCCCATTCAAATACACATTACTGAATCCATCATACTAACTGATTTCTTCATTCTGTCTATCTAAATGGGATTATTTTTCGTTTTTTACTCTACTGGTTGTTGTGGCTGTACTACTTCATTCGCTCCAGCTACCCTCAACATATTTACAATATCTTTAAAACCTCTTTTTTCAGCGTATTGCAGTGGCGTCAGATGTTCCTTGTTAGCCATGTTTACATCTGCACCGTGATCAATAAGTAATTGAATTACTTTCTTATGGTTTTCACTACCATTTCCTAATACAATTGCTTCTAATAACGCTGTTCCACCACGTTCATTTTTATAATTCACATCAATATCTGTATGCTCTAATAATTCTTTAACAACCTCTACATGGCCACGCTCAGATGCAGAAATAAGTGCTGTCCCACCTGACCTAGTCGTTTCTTTCGTATTAACTCCTGCATTAATTAATACTTTTACAATATCCGTATATCCTTCTCTACTTGCATAAAGAAGTGGATTACTTTTTTTCTCATCTTTAATTTCAATATTAGCACCTGCACCAATTAATGCTTTAACTGTCTCTACATGATTTTGGTACGTCGCTGCAAGGACAGGCGTTTCTCCGTTGTCACCTTCTACGTTTATATTCGCTCCATCCTGAATCAACTTCATAGCTGTCTCTGTGTCTCCAAGAGTAGCTGAAAGTAACAACTGTTTGTCCATTAAATTTATACTTTTCTCTTCTTTAGATTCTTCCTGTTCTTTATGCTTCTCTTTTTTCTTCTCATTTTTCACATGAACCGGTTTCGATTCTGGTTCTTCTTGCTTATCGCAAGCCACTACCGTCATTAAAAGTCCTAATAAAATACATAATAAAATTTTTTGTTTTCTCACAACTACAGCTCCTATGAAAGATAATGTTTTCTTAACCATTCCTCCATCACATACAATAACTCTTCTTGAGTACATTTATCCATAAGCCCTTTAGATTCCTTCTTTAATCGGATTATCTTAAGCTTATACTATGTTTCTCAACCTATTGAAATGATACGCCTGATGGCCCCATCATTAACATTATGAAGCAATTAGTTTAGCACGTTTTTACCGCATTTGTATACATTTCTAAAAAGTACATAAATGATTGCTTTAGGTTACTATATTCCATTGTAACCGTTCTGCTAAAAATTTTACACCTTTTCTATATTTGCACCTGAGTAATAATAGAAAAAGACAACTACATAGTTGTCTTTTTCTATTAATGATGTCCACCATGATTTCCTGCTTTCGGTTTCCCCATCATCTCTTTATTCATTTCCCATTTATGCTCTGCTAGCTCTTTATACGAAAGAACTTTCCCCTTATAGTTAGATACAAAGCTCTCTGCATCTTTTTTATTTTTAAATGAAATGACATTATAAGCCATCGGTGTCGTTATTGTTTTATCATATACGTAAGTAGCGTCTTCTAACGAAATCCAATCTTTCGAATCATAATCTCGGACAAATTTCTCTTTCGTCTTTTCATCTGAGTTGATCTCCATCCATTTATACATACAACCGATATCATCAAACTTTAACGCTTTTCCATTTTCTAAAATAATTTCTGTTGCAAATTGATTATCTGTTACCCCAATTTGGCAAATATCACATTTATCATGTTTCTCATCAATGGCAACAGCTGCTGTTTCCTTTTTCCCACACCCGACTACCGTAAATACGAAACATAAACATATAGCAAGTACGACATATTTTACTTTCATCAATATTCCTCCCTAGAAACCGTATACTCCACGAAAAGAATACCAAAAGGTTGTGTGAGATTTGTGAAAAAACAATGTGCTTTTTGTAATATAGGAAACAAAAAAAGATGTGTAGTTATTTCTACACATCTCTCATCACTCGCAACCTGTAATTAACAAATCATCTTCTAATTTAACTAATAATGTATCCGCACTAATTTCCTGTCCAACTTCTACATTTACCAATCTTATATTTCCACTAATCCCGACTGCAATTTTTTTAAGCTCACCGTCATTTTTTCGGATCATCAGTAATTTTTCCCATTCATATACGTAAGAAGATTCATTAATAAAAATCTCCTCTACTTTTCCTTCATAAGAGCTATAAATCTCTTCAATTCTCGTTTTCATATAACATCTACTCCCTATTTCACACTTCACTATTTTCATCTTATTCTACCATTCTTACGAGAAGCAGCTTACTTTTTAAAAATTCAAATTAACTACCGTGAACAAAATGAACAAAATAAAAATTATGCTTCTAATGATGTTATTTTTCAAATTATTTACCATTTGAATAGATGCTTTTATTATAAATAAAAAACCTTTTTCTGAATTTTTATTCTATTTTGAAAGCGCAATCATTCTTTTGAGGGGGAAATTACATGTTAGCACTACTTGGATTTGCGATGGTATTTGTCTTTATGTTTTTAATTATGACGAAACGTATGTCAGCGCTAGTAGCATTAATATTAATTCCGAGTGTTTTTGCATTAATTGGCGGATTCTATGCCGATATGGGACCTATGATGTTAGAGGGGATCCAAAAATTAGCACCTACTGGTATTATGCTTATGTTCGCTATTTTATATTTTGGGATTATGATTGATAGCGGTTTATTCGATCCTGTCATTAGTAAGATTTTAAAATTTGTAAAAGGAGATCCTTTAAAAATCGTTGTCGGAACGGCTATATTAACTATTATCGTTTCTCTAGATGGTGATGGTACAACAACATACATGATTACAGTTTCCGCAATGTATCCACTATATAAGCGCCTTGGAATGAACCCCCTCATATTAGCTGGAGTTGTTATGTTAGGGGCAGGGGTAACAAATCTTACACCTTGGGGTGGACCCACAGCTCGTGTTATGAGCGCACTTGGGCTTGAGGCTTCCGAATTATTTACACCTCTTATTCCAGGAATGATTGCTGGTGCAATTTGGGTTGTTTTCGTTGCCTACTATCTTGGAAAAAAAGAAAGAAAACGTTTAGGAATTATGGATGTACAGTATTTAAAACAAATGCAAACAATGGATGAGCAAGCTGCAACTGTCGAAGCAGCAGTGCATAAACGCCCTAAACTTCTATGGATTAACTTTTTATTAACCGCCACATTACTTGTCTGTCTCATACTAGAAGTTATGCCATTACCTGTTTTATTTACAGTCGCTTTTGCTATCGCTGTTATGATTAACTATCCAAACTTAGAGCAACAGAAAGAACGTATTGCTTCTCATGCTGGGAATGTATTAGCAGTTGTTTCTCTCGTATTTGCTGCCGGTATTTTCACTGGTATTTTATCTGGAACAAAAATGGTAGATGCAATGGCTAACAGTGTAGTAACTCTTATACCAGATGCACTTGGACCACAATTGCCAATTATTACAGCACTTCTCAGTATGCCATTCACATTTTTCATGTCTAATGATGCATTTTACTTCGGGGTATTACCTATTTTGACGAAAGCTGCTGCTACTTACGGAATTAGTGCAGCTGAAATGGGACGCGCTTCCTTACTTGGGCAACCCGTTCACTTATTAAGTCCTCTTGTCGCTTCCACTTATTTATTGGTCGGAATGGCAAAAGTTGATTTCGGTGAACATCAACGCTTCACTTTATTGTGGGCCGTTGGAACGACAATGGTTATGTTAATTACCGGAATTGTAATTGGGATTATTCCAATATAAGATGCAAAAAAACAGTAGAAGGAATAAAATCCTCTACTGTTTTTTATTATGAAGAAACAAGAAAATAACGTCTCTCGGGTCTCCCAACACTTCCATATATTAGCTCTGCGTGGACTTTCTTCCCAGATATCAAATACTCTAAATAACGCCTTGCCGTTGATCGGCTTACGCCTACCATTGAACTTAGCACCTCTGCTGTAATCCCTTCTTCATTAACTGTTAACATATGCTTTTTTATTTTCGCTAAAGTTAAAGGATCTATCCCTTTCGGGGCATATTCTATTTGATCTCCCTTCACCCCTCTTTGAGACCATAAATATTCAATTTGCTCCGTAGATAATTGATTATTTTTCTTTAACTGTATAATCTTTTTTTGATAGCCTTCCAGACTTGCTTTAAATCGATCAAACATTAGTGGCTTTACGATATAATCTGTTACTCCGCCCCGCAGGGCGTGCCTCACTACATCTGTTTCCGATGCCGCTGTAATCATAATAATATCTGTATCGTGCAAATGATGCCTAATATATGTGACAAGTTCCGTTCCTTGCATATCAGGTAAGTACACATCTAATAAAACAAGCTGTGGCTTCACAAGCTCTAGCCATTCTTTCGCTTGTTCTCCAGTCGTTGCCGTTCCAATTACTTTAAATCCCTCAATTTTCTCAGTAAAACGACGATGAATGTCAGCAATCCGAATATCATCTTCTACAATTAATACTTCAATCTCCTCACCCATTACTATTCGCCTCTCTCTTTCGGTAGTGCAATAATAAATAACGCACCACCTAAATCCCCTTTTTCAATTGCAATACTTCCATTTAAATCTTCTACTAACTCTTTCACTTTTGCTAATCCATATCCTCGCTCTCCTCCTTCTTTCGTCGAAAAGCCTTTATAGAATATGCTAGTAATTATTTCATCATGAATCCCTTGCCCTGAATCTTCCACTTCAATTAATATTTCTTCTCCAATATCAGTTACAAACATCCTTACTTTCTTATCATTCTCTTCATTTTTTTCAATTGCTTCAAATGCATTCGTAATTAAATTTCCTAAAATAGAAACGACATAATTACTCTCAATATGTGGACTTAATTTTTCTAAACCACTTTCTCTATCTAGCATAAAATCAATCTTCAACTCTCGTGCTCTATTATAAAATCCAATTAAAATTCCACCTAGCCATGGATTTTGAATCCGCTTCATAATAAATTGAACAAAATCTTGATATACCGCTGTTTCCTTATGAATAAGCTCTAAAGCATCTTCGTATGATTCTAATTGAATAAGACCTGAAAGCGTATACAATAAATTATTATATTCGTGCGCTTGCGCTCGTAATGCCTCTGTATATTGCTTCGTCTGAGATAATTCTGCTGTTAACTGATCCATTTCAGATTTCAAACGTAAGCTCGATACAACACCAGTTACTTTATTCTTTACTTTAATAGGTAGACGGTTCGCAATAACAGCCTGTCCTTTTATATTTAATTGGCGATCAAACTGTTCTTCACCAGTTTGAAGTACATCTAGTATCGTTGAATTAGGAATTACATTTAAAATAAATTCCCCAATAATATTTTGTTGTTTATCTAGCGAAAGAATATCATAAGCTGCTTGATTGACTAAACTAATCATGCCATTTTTATCGATTACAATAATCCCTTCACGTACAGATTGAATCACTGTACTATGCTCTTCATATAAAGATGAAATTTCTTCTGGTTCCATCCCGAACATCATTCTTTTTATACTTGCCGCTAAATATATAGAGCCGATTACTCCAATTAATAGCCCTATTATTGTAATCCAAAATACACGCTTTCCATACACTTCTACCGCTCCATGAATATCAGCCATTGAAAATCCAACAGACACCACACCAATGATTTCATTTTCCTGATTACGGATTGGAACTTTTCCGCGTAATGAAGGGCCTAATGATCCAGTTGCTTTCGAAACATATGATTTTCCTTCTAATAAAACGCCTTTATTATCTCCGCCAACCATTTTTTCTCCTATTTTATCTCGCTCAGGATGCGCATAACGAATCCCCTCTTTGTTTCCAACTACAATGAAGTCAGCCTCTGTATCCATTCGAATTTTTTCTGCGATTGGCTGAATAATAGAAGCTGGATTTTCTTTTTGAAAAGCTTCCTGAATTTCTGGTATCGCGGCAACTGTTTTCGCAACATGCAAAGCCCGTTTCCCAATTTGCTCTTCTACCGTTTCAGATAATATGTAATAAAATAAATAACTCGTTAGCAGAAGTACCACTAAAATAAGTGTACTAATAGTTAATGTAATTCTCGGTTGGAGTTTTAATTTTTTTAATTTCAAAACCATTCCCCTAACATGATTAAAGATAGAATTTAAAGAATATACAGTCTCTTTAATTATACTTAATCATAACACGGTTACTCTATATTTCTTTATTTTTCTCTTCATAAAAAAAGAAACGAAGTAAAATTATTACCTCGTTTCTTAATATTTGTTATTACACTTTAAACTTACTAATCATCTCTTGTAATTCTTCTGCCATTTGTGATAAATGGACTGCTGCTGCATTTATTTCATCTACTGAAGCTAATTGTTCTTCTGAAGAACCAGCAATATTTTGAACGCTTGCTGCATTTTCTTCAATTGTAGCTGCAATTTCATTAATAGATGCACTTACTTGTTTTGCATCTACCGTCATTTGTTTTGCTACATCTACCATGCTATCAATTTGTACAACTGTATCATTTGTAGACTTCAATATTTCGGCAAAGCTTTGCTTCGTTTCATTTGCAACTACAAGTCCTGATTGTACTTCTGCTCCAACTTGATTCATAGAGCTTACTGTTTCTTTTATATCAAATTGAATCTCTTTCACTAGTTTCCCAATTTCCGTAGAAGACTGTCCTGATTGTTCTGCTAGCTTTCGCACTTCATCTGCTACAATTGCAAATCCTCTTCCTTGCTCTCCAGCTCTCGCAGCCTCAATTGCCGCATTTAACGCTAATAAATTTGTCTGTTCTGCAATATGTTGAATCACTTCAAGGATTGCTCCAATTTGTTTCGACTTATCGTCTAACAAACCAATGATTTTGTCTGACTGTGAAACAGACTCATGAATTAATTGCATTTGATTCACAGTTTGTTCAACTAACTTCCCACCATTTTCAGCTTTTTTCTTCGTATACATAGAGGCTGTAGATACTAATGAAGAACTATCTGCAACACGCTGAATTCCTTCTGTAACTTCTTCTAACAATGTTGCTCCTTCTTCAACTTCTTTCGTTTGTATTTCTGCACCACTTGATACTTGCTCTATCGCCTGTGTAATTTGTTCCGTTGCTTCGCTTGTCTGCTTCATACTAGCTGTTAATTCTTCTGAAGATGCCGCTACATGACTTGCTGAAGTGTTTATATTGGAAATGACACTTTGTAACGATGCAGCCATCTCGTTAAAACTTTCTCCTAGCTGTCCAATTTCATCTTTAGAATGAACTGTAATTGATTCTGTTAAATCACCTTCACTAATCTTCTTCGATGATATGACAAGTTGTTTTAACGGTTTAATAATAGACGCAATTATGAAGTAAATTACAATCCCACCGATTATTAGTGAAATTCCAAGAACAGTTACTGTTTTATAGAAAATAGGTTCAGCCGCTTCGATAATTTCTTTGGAAGGCATAATTCCTGCTATTTTCCACCCAGTTTTCTTATTCGTTTTAAAAGTGATATTGCGATCTTCACCATCTAATGAATAATGAAAATCCCCAGCTTCCTGTTTATACAATTCTTTACTAAGTTTCTCTTCTAATTTCTCTCCTGGCTTCATTTTCGGGTGCGCTACTACATTTTTATCTTGATCAAATATCGCTACATATCCTTCCTTACCAATATTAACCATCTTGGAAGTAGTAACAATATTATTAATGATTAAGTCAATCCCAAGAACTCCACTTTTATCCTCGTTTTGTTTTGCTAGTGTAATAACAATATTCCCTGTCGTTTTTGACTTATATGGAGCAGTTACAATTACCTCTCCACTTTTCTTCACGGCCTCTTTATACCAATCTCTTTCTGTAGGATTATATCCATCTGGCATCTGAATAGCTGGTGATTGAATGAACTGTCCATTACCAGATCCTGTATAGATTGCTTCCATTTCTGGATGCAGTTTATTGTATTCTTCTAGTTTATTTTGTATGTTTTGAATTTGATCTGCGTGGTAACTTGATTGTGTGAATAATTTCGTAAAATAAGTTGCATCTACTTTTTTACTATCCAATTCTTTATTAATTACATTATCCAAAATTTTTATATTATCTTTCGCCGAGTTTAAAATCGTTTCATTAAAATTCGTCTTCGCCTGTTGATAAGACGTCCAACCAATTACAATACTTGGAAGAATTAAAATAATAATAAATGATACAAGTAACTTTGTTTTTAAACTACTACTCCTTAATTTCCCTTGAAACATACTTCTACCCCTCCATACCGTTTTAAATGTAATTAATTAACATTTAATCTTTCTATAAAAATAATACGATTTAAATGTATCAATGAGACTCTCTATCTTTTTATACATCTAAAGAATTGATACATATCTTTTTCATTCTATATAAATTAAATAATTAAAACAATGTATAAAAATGTATATTATTCGAAATGTTATAATTCATAGGAGAACCTCTAGTATTTCACTTACTAGAGGTTCTTTCCACCTTACTATTCTTTATCTACTTCTTTTTTCTTATTATCTACTACAGATACAACAGGTTTATCACTTGATAATTGTTGCACTGCTCCTTTTCCTGCAAATCCTTCTAATAGCTCTTTTAAGTCAATTCCAGAAGAAGCCTTTAACGTTTCTTGCATCGTTGCCATTAAATCAGTCGCATAGCCCGCAACTTTTCCGGCCCCGCTATTTTTACCACCGCCGCCTGTATCGACAACTGTGATTTTATCAATATTACTAAGCGGACTTGCAACTTCCTTCGCATAACTTGGAAGCATTTTAAGAACCATATCCATAATTGCCGCTTGACCATATAATTCAAATGCTTCAGCAATTTTTTGTTTCGCTTCTGCTTCTGCTAAACCTTTTAATCTAATAACATCTGCTTCTGCTGTACCTTGCGCTTTTTGTACTTCCGCTTTCGCTTGACCTTGCGCTTTTTCGATTTCCGCCTTCGCTAAACCTTCCACACGTACTTCTTCCGCACGAGCTCTCGCTTCAGCTTCAATCTTATATTGATCCGCATCTGCCTTTTTAATTTGTTTTACTTTTTCTGCTTCTGCTGATTGCTCAACAGCATAACGATCTGCATCTGCTTTTTTCTTAACTTCTGCATCGTATTGCTTTTCACGACGCGCAATCTCTTTTTCTTCTAACTCGATTTGCTTTTCACGCTCAATGATTTTAACGCGCATTTGCTCTTCTGTAACACCTTGTTGTGCTTTCGCTTGTTGTAATTCGTAAGAAAGATCCGCATCTGCACGTGCTTGCTCTTGTTCTCTCTTATAGGACTGTACTTTTAATTCTTTATGTTTTTCAGCTTCAGCGATTTGTGCATCACGTTGATATTCTGCTTCTTTTGCCTCTTTTTCAGCACGTGCTTTTTCAATACGTGCTTCTTTTTCACGCTCTGCATTTGCAATTGTTGCATCACGCTTAACTGTCGCAATTTGCGGCTGACCAAGCGCATCTAAGTATCCGTTTTTATCCATTATTTCTTTAATTGTGAAAGAAACAATGCGAAGTCCCATCTTCTTTAAATCTGTAGAAGCTACTTCATGTACCTTTTGAGCAAATTGCTCTCTATTACTATACGCATCCTCTACTGTCATAGAAGATAAGATTGCACGTAAGTGACCTTCTAAAACCTCTTTTGCTTCTACTTTTAACTCTTCTGTTTCTTTTCCTAAATATTGCTCAGCTGCAGTAGATACTTCTTCAATTGTAGAACCTACTTTAATAATAGAAACACCATTTACTGTAACTGGAACACCTTGCTTCGTATACGTATCACGTGTACCAACTTCTAATTTGTAGTTTAATAGGCTTAAAGGCTCTGCTCTTTGCATAATTGGAACTACGAAAGTACCGCCCCCGCGGATAATCTTAATCTTCTTTCCATCATCAGTGGTAACAACATTCTTTCCTCCACCAAGCCAGTTCCCTGTAACAATTAACGCTTCATCTGGACCAACCGTACGATACTTCGTAATGAATACTAAAATGAGTAGAATTAAAATTGCCAGTAAAACTCCACCGATAATTAATGGAATCGTCATGTAAATTCCCCCTTATAATTTTGGTTTTTTTAAAGAATAAGCGATGTTTTGTACAAGTAAAACACCATCTTGGACTCCCTCGATAATAACCTCTGTGCCTTGCGAAATATCTTTTTTTCCAACAGTTTTAGCTGGGATTGCATTACTTCCAAATTGGGATAAAATTAATACTTCACCAAATCCTTCTGTAGGAATTGTCGTAATGACTTCTCCTTTGCAACCGATAAATTCATCCATACGTTGTACGGTATTTTGTTCTGCTTCTGCAATCGGTTTTAAAATTAGTATTTTCATGATGAAAACACCGATAAAAGATATAGCAAATGCAGCCCCGAAAATAGTAATACTATTAAAGGAAAATAAGTACTCTCCTATATAACTAAGCCCACATAACATGGCGAAGAAACTAAGTAATAAAGTAACAACGGATACAGATCCGCCCCCAAAACTAAATATCGATTCAAATATATCTCCAAAGAAGATATAAATAACAGTGAGTATAGTAGCAATAATAAATCCATATAAATAAATTGTTTCAAGTGGATAACCAAACAAGACCATTTCTTATCCCCCTTTCTTAAACAATCCCTTTTTTGTTATGTGTATGCCCCACCTCTTTCAAAGATTATAGTTCTTAATTTTCAGTTATTTACTCTTTAAAGAAAAGCCTGTAAAACAGGCCCCTAAAAAAGAACAGGAGAAACCTATTGTGACAGGCTCCTCCTAGAAAATAACCGATATATTATATATCTATATAATATACTATTTTCCACAAAAAGTAAAGTTAAACATACATTGGAAAATCACTTATTTTACTGACAATTCGTATGTTCCATCGCCATTATCATATTTATATACATACAAGTAATACTTACCTGGTTTTGCATTAAATTTTGCTTCTATATGATTCCCATTAGCTTGACCGTAAGCTGCATAATTTTGCATATCTGATTCATGGTGAAGTACCCATGTCATCCCAATTCCATACTCATTTAAAACAGAAATGTCGATATCTTTCGCTGATGCTACATTAAATGTATAAACATCAGTGTGGTCCCCGCCAATAAGACTACCTTTTATCGTACTATTTAGCCCGATACGATTTGCTTCCTCTGGACGATTATTTGGTTCTGATTCTGTTAAACTTCCATCTTTAATCGTAACAGTTGTTTCGCTTCTGCTCTCTTTTCCCTTATCATCTTTTACTCTTAACGATACTTTATAAGAACCTTCTCTTTCATATACATGTACTGGATTCACTTCTGCACTTGTGCTTCCATCTCCAAATTCCCATAAATAAGAAACAATTTTTCCATCTTCATCGTTTGAGCCATCACTTTTAAATTGAATTCCCTCTTTTACAAGACCGCTATAAGGGCCATTTATATTAACCGTTGGAGCTTTATTTTCTCCATCATCTTTTGCGATTCCATGGAAGACTACATCATATTCAAATTCATTTGAGCTATTCACACGATAATTGACGAAGTATGCTGTAACAGTTTTGTAGCCACTCCATTCTTTTTGCGCCAATTGTTCTAAAGATTCATTTACTCTTTTACTCATTGCTTTCCAATCTTCTGATTCACCTTTTGTGACACTACCTGTATACGTACCTTCTAATGTAAATGTATTAAAGAATTGAGAATTATGTTTTGTCATTTTTGTATCATTCATAGGCAACGTATCACTAATTTCTTTTTTCACTTCAGTTAACGATTTCGGTGCATGTTCAGCTAAATAATCATCTGCTACTTCCGGTACATTATATTTATCTTGATTATCAATTAACTGCTGCATATACTCTTGATACTCTTTATTTAACTTAGGATCTTTACTTAGATTTTCACGATATGCATCATAATTTTTCACGTCATTCGCACGAATCAAATCTTGAATTTTATCAAATGTTTCAAACTGATGCGTATATAAGTAAGACTGCAATGCGAACGAGTAATTATAGAAATCCCAAGAACCGTATTTAGCAAATAGTGTACGCTCTGCTGTATAACGGCTTGCAGGATCAGATGATAATCCGCTAATTATACTCTTTCTTGGTACAACGTTATTCGTACGAGTAGATCCTGCGAAAAACTCTGCATTTCCTTCTTGGAACCAAGTTAGCCTTTCATTTTGATACATATCTCCTCTTCCAAATAAACCAGGAACTTCATATCTCCCTTGCAGATAATGAGTAAATTCATGACGGAATAACTCTTCTAAACTATAAATACTTTGCTCTGGTGTACGCTCATATGTAAAGAATGTACCTGTCTCTTCAATATAAATTCCACCGTTGTTTGTTTCATATCCATACAATTGTCTATTTAACTGATATTCATCTGGACTATTATAAATTACGATCGTTAATACATCATCCGCATTTCCTGGCTCTAACGCTTTGTCATTTCCAATTACACGGTGATACTGTGCCTTTACTTCCTTCGCAGCCCAATATAGTCTCTTAATTTTTTCTTCTGATACTTTATCTCCTGTTTTGAACACAATTGATCCATCGTCGAATGTATACGTTTTTGGTAAATATTGCTCTTTTCCTTCTTTACGTATTTTCTCTAAATCTACTGTATTCCCGCTATAATCTTTACCATTATAATTTGTTGTAATTTGTTCTACCGCAACAAAATACGGTTCACTTAAGCGCGGGTACATATGCATTGCTTGTGTAACAACCTCTAATCCTTTATTTGGATTGCTATGAAACTTCCCTAAACGGCTAGCAAAATAAATTCCATTATTAACGAGCCATTTATTTTCTGACGTTACTTCATTTAGAAGAGCAATACGATTTATTTCATTAATAAACCCATCTACTTTTCCATACCACATCGTTTCATTCGCTTCTTTACGAGCCTCAGTTAAGTACGACTGTATATCATAGTCAATACCTTGCATAATATCGTATATTGCTTGTCCCTTCATTCGATCATTTACATAAGTAGTATAATTATCATTGTATTGCTTTAAAATATTCGATGCGTATTGAACCGTTTCAACATCGCTTGAAGCATTACTAATTAATTTACCGTATGCAGATACGACTGTATCTTGTTCAACTGTACCAAGCTTAAAGTTTGGATTTTTTGCGATTGCTTTTAAAGCAGGTAAACATTTATCCTGGAAGCTTCTTTCATTTAAGTCGCTTAATTCACTATTATAAAATGCAAGATAAAAAGCTGAACGCAGCACTTCAGTAAACGTTTGAATTCCTTTTGAATCATCTTTCGTAAATGTACTACCTCTATGAGCTAATTCATCTATAATGACTTGCATTTTTCCTTTATCTTTATAAAAAGCCTTTGCATCTTCATTAAACTGGAATAAGTCTGTAATTTGGTGCCATTTAATACTGCCTAACGTTTCAACTAATTCTTGGTCATTCATTTTGTTTAAATCAGCCATTGAATAGCTTTCTTTAACCTGCTTTACTGCAGTTTTCTTCGTAATAGATGCTGGTCGCTGTGAAAAATCTCCTACTTTTAAACGTTCTTGAAATGATAAAGTTTCATCAACTTTTGAAATATGTCCAACTTCATCTACCGACTTTTCAATTCCAACCGGTTTCGTTTTTAACACGTTATACGGTACTTTTTCTTCCGCTGCTGCATGAGTTTGAAGTGCGCCTAACGATAAAGCCATTGTACTAATGCTAAGCATCACTTTATTGATCTTTGATTTCTTGTTCATATCCTGACCCCCTATTTTAATATTCCATTCAAGAATTTAACACAAAATCTGGATGTAACAATATAAAATGCAATATTTCATATTATTTCTTCCTATAATTTGTACATATCGTGAACGCATTGCTCTTTACCTCCCTAAAACAAATTGCATCCTTTCACATTATAAAAAGGGAATTTTTTGACAATTAAAAACTTAATTGTTATGATTATTATAATTGTTAACTTTATTAAATAAGGGTGGGATTCTATGATAAAAAAAGAAAACAGTGTATTTTATATCTCCTTCTTGCTAACAACATTATTCATTATATGGGGAATTACCCCAGCAAGTTGGATACAAGGCTACGATTTACAAAGTGTTACATCTTCTTTAAACTCATTTATCCTCAATAAATTTGGATGGTTTTACTCTCTACTTATGACTACAATGATTATTTTGGCTGCTTATTTAGCATTTTCCAAGTACGGTTCTATTCGTCTCGGTAAAGATGGAGAAAAGCCAAAATATAATTATCCATCTTGGCTATCCATGTTGTTTGGGGCAGGAATGGGAATTGGACTCCTCTTTTATGGAATCGCTGAACCGATTTCACATTTTACAGATCCGTTAACAGGAAAAGCAGGTACAGAAGAAAGCGCCAAACTCGCTATGCAATATTCATTTTTCCACTGGGGACTCTTTCCGTGGTCACTATACGCAATGGTCGCTTTAACAATTGCATATTTCACATTCCGCAAACAAAAAGGTAGCACTATCGGGGCTACAGTTACTCCATTATTTAATCGATCGAAAAATTCCCGTATCGGAAAAACAGTTGATATTTTAGCTGTTTTAGCCACAGTGTTTGGCATTGTACCATCTGTTGGGATTGGTGCTCAACAAATTGCTGGAGGATTAAGCTATTTATTCCCTTCCATTCATAACACTTTACTTACTCAGCTCGTACTTATAGCTATCTTCGCTGTTTTATATTTAACAAGTGCACAAACTGGCTTAGATCGTGGGATTAAATATTTGAGTAACTTGAATTTCTCTCTTGCAGGTATTTTACTCATCTCTTTCTTACTTTTAGGACCAACTGTATTTATTATGAAATATTTCACATCTACACTCGGTTCTTATATCGGCGCTTTACCTAGTATGGGATTAAATTTAGGAGCATTTAGTGAAAAATCTTCTTCTTGGATTGAAAACTGGACTATTTTCTATTGGGGATGGTGGATCTCTTGGTCTCCATTCGTCGGCACATTTATCGCACGTATTTCTAAAGGACGCACAATAAAAGAATTTATTTTTGGAGTTGTATTAGTCCCAACTCTTATCTGTACATTTTGGTTTGCAGTATTTGGTGGTACCGCAATTCATATGGAAATGTTCCAATCGCTTGGAATAGCTGATGAAATTGCAAAAAATGGTACAGAGATTGGATTATTTGCTGTTATTTCACATCTACCATTTTCTACCTTTTTAACGATTATCGGGTTAATTTTAGTAGCCACATTTTTCGTTACTTCTGCCGATTCAGCAACATTTGTTGTTTCAATGCAAACGAGTAACGGAAGCTTATCACCGAAAAATAGTTTAAAACTTATATGGGGATTAACAATCGCGATAATTGCCGCTCTTTTATTACAAGCTGGAGGATTAAATGCACTACAAATCGCAGCTATCATCGCAGCACTACCATTTTCTATCGTAGTCGTTCTTATGGTCATTTCGCTCTTTAAGGAGCTGCGAAAAGAAGATGTTAATTTGCAAACAAAAGAAGTATCTCAAAAAATAAAAAAGGTTATGTAACGATTAGCACCTCAAATTACTTCTGAATCCGTAACAACTGGGGGAAAAGTAGATTAATAAAACCCATTCGTATGAAATATAATTTTCATACGAATGGGTTTTCACTCTATTATATAGTGTTGTAAACATGCCTTCTCCTCAAATCCTACTTTCTTGTACAATTTCATCGCACGATCATTATTCGTATTCAAACATAATTCTATCTCCTTCATTCCTTGGAAGGAAATAATATACTGAATTGCCTTTTGTAATAACCGCTCTCCGACACCTTTTCTTCTACTATTTTCAGCGGTTGCAATAAATTCGATATTCGCTTCTTGAAACTCTGGATTTACTTCCACATATACATAACCTTCTAACTTATCATTCTTCATACTTACAAATAATTTATTCGTATTACTTAAACGTTCAATAATTTCGTTTCCGTCATAATACGTATTAGAAAACACATGATTGTGTAAAGCGATAAACTGCTCAAACACTTGTGGTAAAGCCTCTTCTACATTACATATAATACGGTGCTCCACAATATTATTTAAAACGAGAATACTATGTCGACCTTGTTCTTTTGCATGTAAATTCCTCATTAAACGGGCACAATTATTATTTTCCACATGATAAAAACCATAAAATCTCTCAATATGAAAAGGCACCTTTTCTATAAGTTCCTTCCACATATGTAAAGCAACTTCTTCCCAATTCTCTGCGATAATAAACGGCCCCCATATCTCTGCACATTTCTTTACTTCATCCACATCAAATCCTAATAAACCTATTAAATTATTATTCTCATAAGTAGCAACAAAAGATTGTTCCCAGCCTATATCTGAAAAATCATGAATAATTGTCTGTAACAACTCCTCTTTCTCATCTCCACAATAGCCAACATGATGAGTAGCATCTTTATTCATATTCGCAATAAATGCTGCCACCTCTTCAATTTTCAAAATAGAACTGACATACATAACCTCTCCTCCTTCACTAATATATTCACACCTTTTCCATTTATATCCTTCTAAAAAAGACATCACCATAAGCATATTTCAAAATGAAATCGCCATGATAATGTCTTCTCAAAAACTCATATAATCACCTTACGTTATAATAAGATAAAACGTTTTTTATTTCTTAAATAATCTCTTTCTAAATACAAACATACTCAGTGCTGAAAGAACTAACGCTATGCCTGAAAGTAATGTTGATGTATTCTCTTGTCCACCTGTTGCTCCTAATGATTTCTTACTTTCTTCTTGCTTATTAACAGCTGGTTTATTTTCTTTCACAACTTGATTATTCACGTTTTGTTCTTGGACTACTGCTGATTGATTTACCGCGTCTTTTGAACCTTCAATTTCTTTTCCTGTTTCTTTTACCTCCGCTTTCGATCCTTCAACTCCTGTTGTTGGCTCGTCCACTTCCTCTTTCGCTTCTTCAACTTCTTTCGTTGGCTCTTTTACTTCCTCTTTTACTTCTTTTACCGGTTCTTTCACTTCTTCTTTTGTTTCTTCAACTTCTTTTACCGGTTCTTTTACTTCTTCTTTTGTTTCTTCAACTTCTTTCGTTGGTTCTTTTACTTCTTCTTTTGTTTCTTCAACTTCTTTTACCGGTTCTTTTACTTCTTCTTTTGTTTCTTCAACTTCTTTCGTTGGTTCTTTTACTTCTTCTTTTACCTCTTCAACTTCTTTTGTTGGCTCTTTTACTTCTTCTTTCGCTTCTTCAACTTCTTTTACCGGTTCTTTCACTTCTTCTTTTGTTTCTTCAACTTCTTTTGTTGGCTCTTTTACTTCTTCTTTCGCTTCTTCAACTTCTTTTGTTGGTTCTTTCACTTCTTCTTTTGTTTCTTCAACTTCTTTTACCGGCTCTTTCACTTCTTCTTTTGTTTCTTCAATTTCTTTTACCGGCTCTTTTTCTTCTTCTTTTTCCACTATATTCTGTATAACTGTTCCGTTAAACCTGATGCTAATTTCATCAGAATCTAAATCAAATTTATACACCTTTTCACCTAGGGTATTCCATTTTATTACTCCGTTATTAAACGTCCCTCCCTCACTTGCCAATTGAATATTTTCAATACTTTCTCCTTCTAAATCATATACAGGAACTTGAATTTCTTCGTTTATTTTTGCATCATTTAAAATGATATTTTGTCTTCCAACATCAATTGTAAACCACTGACCTAATTGTATTAACGGCCTTACATCACGAATCTCATTCCCAGCTAGATTTAAGCTAAATAAGTTTAGCATGGAACCAATAACCGTTACATCTTTAATATGATTGTCCGCAAGATTTAACCACTGTAAATTTTCCAATGAAGATAGTGGTGTTATATCTTCAATTTGATTATGAGATATATTCACATTATTCAATTGTTTCAAGTTTGAGATGAACTCAATATTTTTCAGGCCTACTCCTTCTAAAGTGAGGTTTTCTAAGTTCGTCATGTATTCTAAACCTGTTATATCTTTTATCTCATTTCCTTTTTCTTTAAGTATCTCTAGTTTTTTAATCTGTAATAAATCTTCTTTTGTGATAGGAGCGTTTACATTCTCTCTACCTAAATTCTCTTTATTAATATGTTGTTGTAAAGTTTTATCGAGAATTACATTTTGACTTTCTTTTTGTTTTTCAACTATATTCTGTATAACCGTGCCATTAAATCTTATTTTACTTTCAGTAGAATTAGTATCTAGTTTAAATTCATATATTTTTTCTCCAGGACTATTCCATTTTATAAATCCGTTATTCAGAGTAGCCCCCTCACTTTGTAGATTAATATTTTGAAGTGGCTCTCCTTTAAGGTTGTATACTGGGATTTTTATTTCTTCATCTACACTTGCTTCATTTAAAAAGATTTTTTGTCTTTGAATGTCAATTGAAATTCGCTTACCTAATTCCTCAACAGGCCTTACGTCAAAAATTTCATTAGCTCCAAGATTTATCTCATGTAAATTTGTTAAGGTGCTCAGCGGCGATACATCAGAGATATAATTCTCTTCTAAATTCAGCACTTGTAAATTTCCTAATTGAGATAATGGTGATATATCTTTTATTTCACTATCAGAAATTTCTAGTTCAATAAGATTACTCATTTTACTAATAGATTCAACATTATTAATTTTATTGTTCCCTATCCATAATAGTTCCACATTATTTAATCGATCAATTCCCGTAAGATCACTGATTTGATTATTTGCTAAGTATAATTGTTTCATAGTTGATAATGTAAATAATGGCTGGATATCTTTAATGTTATTACCGATTAAATCTAATGTTTTAATTTTTTTCATTTTACTTAATGGTGTAAGATCAGAAATTTTATTATCTCTTAAAAAAAGCATATTAATATTCTCTAGCTGCTCAATTGGGTGAATACTTTCAATTGAATTAGACGTTAAATCAACGTACTTCAAACCTCTCAATTTCGAGATGGCTGATATGTCTTTTACATTAGACTCTCGTAACGTCAACTTCTCTAAATTTGTCATATACTCTAAACCAGTTATTTCATTTATTCCTTTACCAGAATAAATGGATAACGTTTTAATTTTTAATAAATCTTTCTTTGTGATTGGCGCATCAACATTATCTCTATCTAAGTTGTATTTATTAATATATTTTTGTAATTGCTTATCTAATATTACATTTCCGTTTTCATCTTGTTTCTCCTCTTTATTTTCCTTTTGTGCTTCTGGAACATCTTTATCTAAATTCAATGTATTTACTTCAAACTGTACTTGGTACTTATTGTCATAGGCCATTGTTGGAATATAAATATGCATTCGCATATTATACCTTTTTCCTAATTCCCCTACTTCAAACTGAATCACTTTCGTTCCATTTTTCTTTTTGTCTTCTGATATTACTTTCACATCATGAAACACACCTGGAGTGTGAATATCCTCTGTCTTCAAGTATTGAAAGAAATCACTATCACTTAACGTTGCTGTTACAATTTTCTTTCCATTCTCAATTGTTAATTTCGGATCCTTTATATAAACAGCTGCCATAGACTCTTCATTCGTTTTATCTTTATACGCTTTAATAACAGCGTCATATGTACCATCTTCTAAACCTTGTCCAGTTTTATTCGCCTCAATTGCTACTGCCGCTAAAGCAGGTGTTGAATACACAGCAAACGGAAGTGATAACGCCGCCGCTATAATCATTGCATTTATACGTTTTCTTTTATTTTGTTTCAACTTTACATCTCCTCTGAAATATATAATTCAAAATGTAATCATTTCTCGAATAAATGATAATGATTTTCATTATCATTGTCAACTAAAAAAATAAAAAGTTTACAAAAAAAGAACCTCTTTAAAAGAGGTTATGCCATTTTCTCACCTGATTCTTCTCTAAAAAAGCTTTTCATCGCATGAAATACGTCTGCTTTTTGCTTTAAAATATAGTATCTAAAGTTTTCATCTTTAATATTTTTATAGGCTGACATGAGTGTACTGTGGCGGTTGTACTGATTCACTTCCCCATACCCAAACATATTACACTTCTTCATTAATTCTTCAACAAGTTTTACACATCTAGCATTATCTGATGTTAAATTATCACCATCTGAAAAATGGAATGGATAAATATTATAGCGGTCTGGTGAATATTTATTATCGATAAGTTCTAATGCTTTTTTATATACGGAAGAACATATTGTTCCGCCACTTTCTCCTTTTGAGAAAAATTCTTCTTCTGTAACGACTTTCGCTTCTGTATGATGAGCAATAAATTCAATATCAACTGTTTCATACTTTGTGCGTAAAAATCTTGTCATCCAGAAAAAGAAGCTACGTGCCATATATTTCTCCCATATTCCCATCGATCCACTCGTATCCATCATCGCTAATACAACAGCTTTTGAATCTGGCTTTAATACTTCATTCCAAGTGCGGAACTTTAAGTCTTCTTGATGAATTGGATGAAAAGATGCTTTACCACCCATCGCATTTCGTTTATATGCGGATATCATTGTTCGTTTCTTATCGATATTTCCCCATAATCCTGTTTTTCTAATGTCATTAAATTCAACATGTTCAATCCGGTTTTCATCCATTTCTTTTCTCTTTAAATTAGGAAGTTCTAACTCTCTGAAAAACGCTTGCTCTAATTCTAAAATAGAGACTTCAGCTTCATAGTAATCTTCCCCAGCTGCATCTCCTGCTCCTTGCCCTTTTCCTGGCCCTTTTTGTTTTTGACCACCTGATCCATCTCTCGCAACGACATCACCAACTTTGCTGTCACCGTTTCCTTGCCCAACATGTTTATTTTTATCATAATTGTATCTAATCTTATATTCATCTAGAGAACGAATTGGTATTTTTACAACATCCTTGCCATTAGACATAACTATACTTTCTTCTGTTACAAGATCGGGTAAATTATTCTTAATTGCCTCTTGTACTTTTTCTTGATGGCGCTGTTGGTCGTCATATCCTTTGCGATGGAGGGACCAGTTTTCCTGTGAAATCGTATAATTTGGTTGATTTTCTTCGCCCATTCCTTTCCCTCCTTACTGTAATTGTCTTCCTGTATGAACAGCAATCTATAAATTTTGTTCTGTAATATGCAAGCTAGAATATTTGAAAGGTAACTGCCCACAGAAAATCATCCCATAAACATTTATAACGTTTTTCATACAATACCCCGAGCATCCTAAACAAAATTTTGCCACTCACATAAATAGAAAGAAATATTCAGCCACTGATAAGAAAGAAACACAATGCATTGTTGCACACATTTTTACTTTGCAACATATTGTATTGTGTTGGCTTTTTTCGTATGAATGGTTGGTTACTCTATCATATGCATATTGTAAAAATAATTGACAATAAATTCATAAAATTGCATCTTAATTTATTACATTTGGACAAGGTATGACACTTTATACACATATGAACGGATAATAAAACGCTGTCCCGCAAAATACAAGAGACAGCGTTTTGTTATCAAACTATCTGTTTAACAAGCTACCTACATAGCGTAGTAATTCATTTGCTGAAGAAGAATTATAACCATGCTCATCAATTAAACGCGCAACAACATCATTGATTTTCTTAAGCTGATTTTCGTCCGGCGTTTTCGTTGATGTTGTAATTTTCACTATATCTTTTAAATCAGCAAATAGTTTTTTCTGAATCGCTTCACGAAGACGTTCATGTGAATTATAATCAAAGCGTTTTCCTTTACGGGCATAAGCAGAAATGCGAATTAAAATCTCTTCACGGAACGCTTTCTTAGCATTTTCTGAAATTCCAATTTGCTCTTCAATTGAGCGCATTAATTTTTCATCTGGACTCATTTCTTCTCCTGTTAACGGATCACGTAATTTCGATTTATTGCAGTACGCCTCAACGTTATCTAAGTAATTATCCATAAGCGTCTTAGCTGATTCTTCATATGAATAAACAAACGCTTTTTGTACTTCTTTCTTCGCGATTTCATCGTATTCTTTTCTCGCTAATGAGATGAAGTTCATGTAACGTTCACGGTCTTCATTACTAATGGATGGATGCTGATCTAGCCCATCTTTTAAAGATCTAAGTACATCTAACGCGTTAATAGATGGTACCTCTTTTCGAATGATTGTAGACGAAATTCGGTTAATGACATAACGAGGATCAATACCCTTCATACCTTCATCTTGATATTCGCGTTGTAATTCTTCTACATCAATCGCATTATAACCTTCTACCGTTTCTCCATCATACAAACGCATCTTTTTAATTAAATCAATATCCGGACGCTTCGGATCTTTTAAACGAGTTAAAATAGTGAACATTGCTGCAACGCGAAGTGTGTGTGGTGCAATGTGAACATTCGATACATCACTTTCACGAATCATTTTTTCATAAATATGTTCTTCTTCACTTACTCGTAAATTATAAGGAACTGGCATTACAATAATTCTTGAGTGCAATGCTTCATTTTTCTTATTTGCTATAAATGAGCGATACTCTGTTTCATTCGTATGCGCTACAATTAATTCATCTGCTGAAATAAGCGCAAATCTTCCCGCTTTGAAATTCCCTTCTTGCGTAAGCGATAATAAGTGCCATAAAAACTTCTCATCGCATTTTAACATCTCTTGGAACTCCATCATTCCTCGGTTTGCCTTATTTAATTCTCCATCAAATCGATACGCACGCGGATCTGATTCTGAACCATATTCTGCAATCGTAGAAAAGTCCAGACTACCTGTTAAATCTGCAATATCCTGTGATTTTGGATCAGACGGGCTAAATGTACCAATCCCTGTACGGCGATCTTCAGAGAAGAAAATACGCTCTACAACTACATCCTCAATTCTTGATCCGTATTCTTGCTCTAAACGCATGACATTTAGTGGTGATAAATTCCCTTCAATTCTAACCCCATACTCATCAAAGAAATCATCTCGTAAATGATGTGGAATTAAATGCAGTGGATCCTCGTGCATTGGGCATCCTTTAATTGCAAAAATTGCTCCGCGATCTGTTCTTGAATATGTTTCTAATCCTCGTTTCAACATTGTAACTAACGTTGATTTCCCTCCACTAACAGGACCCATTAATAATAAAATTCTTTTTCTAACATCTAATCGTTTTGCAGATGGATGAAAATATTCCTCTACAAGACGTTCTAGAGCATCCTCTAATCCAAAGAGCTGATTACTAAAGAAGTTATACTTTCTTCTACCATCAACTTCTTCAATTCCAGCGTCTTTTATCATATTGTAAATGCGAGAGTGTGCTGTTTGAGCCACCCATGGTCTTTCTTTCACAAGCTCCAAATACTCCGCAAACGTACCTTCCCATTGTAAACGTTCTTCTGCTGCTCGATGCTGTTCAATCTTTTTTAGAATATCCATTATAGCTCCTCCCCCATCTCCTTGTTCAATCGGATTATTATAAAAGGTATGCTAGGATGTCCTTAAACATTCTTTAAATCAAAACGAAATATATAATAGCACGCTAAAATTCTCTCCAAAATTCAAAGAAAATTCTGTATAATATAGGTATTAACATTTTTACACTGCTATTCATTATAAATAAATTCTTTTCTTCTAAGAACCTTACATACATTTTGGATAATAAATAAAACTCATAAACCGAAAACAGTAAGGAGGATATTAGTATGAAATTATTATTAATTTTAGGTGTATCACTCACATTTCTTACAGCTATTTTTACATCCGGTTACAATGACAAACCAGGTACACATAAAAAATGATGTGCTTTTAGCACATCATTTTTTTATTTATAATACATATTTTCCATATCATATTTGGATAGTGGTCGGCTATAATAATAACCTTGTACAAGCTTCACATTCTTTTCTTTCAAAAACTGTATTTGCTCCTTTTTTCTACTCCTTCTGCAATTATATTCAATTCTAAAGTATGAGCTAAATGAATAATTGCAGCTGTAATATTCGTATCACGTTCATCTATATGTATACCTTCCATAAAAGAACGATCAATTTTTAAAGTATCAATTGGATATGTTTTTAAATAACTTAAAGATGAATAGCCTGTTCCAAAATCATCTAAATGAATCTTTAAATTTTGTTCTTTTAATTGTAGTAACACTCTCTTTGATATATCTTTATGTATAAGAGCTCCTTCTGTAACCTCTATCGCTAATAAATGAGCTGATACATTGTACTTATTTAAAGCCCGTGTAATCATCTCTATTAATGTAATAGAACGAAAGTGTCTAGCTGAAATATTAACCGCAATTGGGACCACTTCATATCCTTTATTTAACCATTCGCGCAGTTGCTGACACACTTGATTTACTACCCATTCATCGAGCTTAATAATAAATCCTGTTCTTTCTGCCAACGGAATAAATTGGTTTGGAGAAACAAATCCTAATTCCTTATTCTCCCACCTTATTAAAGCTTCCATACTAGCTATTTTTTTCGTTTCAATATTAATTTGTGGCTGATAATATAAGAAAAATTCATTTTTTTCTATAGCACGATGTAACTGGTTTTCTATTATAAACCTTTGTTCACGCTCACAGTCTAATCCACTACAATAAAAATGATAATGTCCTTTTCCTTTTTCTTTTGCTTTTTCTAAAGCAGCATCGACCCTCTGAAATAGTATTTTTTCATCTTCTCCATCTGCTGGAGCCATTACAATTCCAATTGATGCACTTAAATATACATCTTCTTCTTCGATTACAAAATATTCACTAATATTTTTCAGTATGCTTTTTGCAACTTCCTCTACATATTCTTTCGTTATATTTTCTATCAACATAACAAATTGATCATCGTGTTCTCTAAATAAGTGCATACCTTCTATTTTTAGATTGCTTAAACATTCTGTAACTTTTTGTAATACTTTATCTCCCTCTTTATGACCAAATGTATCATTAATACGATGAAACTCATCTAAATCTATAAATACAAGCGCAAAATTTACACTCTCATTTAAAAAAGTATTTAACTTATTTGTACATGAAATTCTATTCATTAATCCCGTTAACTGGTCATAGTAAGCTAAATATTCTGTTCGCATTTCGTTTAATACTTGCCTTGTAACATCTCTCGTAACAATATAAATCCCAACAATTTCACCGTTCACAATAATCGGGATAGTTCTCAAAGAAATATATAGCTCGTACCCTTCTTTATGAACATATTTCTTTGAAACAATTTGTTTTGCTTTTCCTTGCATCGATCCCTTAAATATAATTTGAAAATCTTTTTCATATTCTTTATTAATGAATTCAAAAATAAATTTATTATTTAATTCCTCATACCGGTATCCAAATATTTCATACGTTGCCGGATTTGCATATGTAACTCTCCCTATAGAATCTATAGATATAATTGAGTCATTATTATATTCCAGTAACGACTTAAATAACATTTGTTTTTCCTCTATCTTTGTCTTCTCCTCAATTTGAGCTGTAATATCTCTTGTAATACAAATAACAAATTGACATATTCCTTCTTCGTCGCAGACAGGATTAAGTGAAGATTCATAATGTATCTCACCTTTTGGTAAATTGACTACATCACAAAAGGTGTGTGCTTTCGCTTCTCTCACTACTTTTGCATATTGCCTTTGCAATATCCCCGCTATATCTTTTGGTAATACTTCTGCAAAAGTTTTTCCATAGCACTCTTCGCTTAACCTAGCATAATCCATTCCTATTTTATTCACATACATATATTGAAACGTTTCATTATCAATAACTTTCAATATGAATACTAAATCTTGAATAGCATGTAATAATCCTTGTCTAATTAAATCCATATCTATCATACTTAAAAAGGTATTTTGATTACTATATTCTTCCTTCATATTTATCTCAACCCGTCTTATCTATTTTTAATCATATATCCCATTCTATATGATTATGTCCTCTCTTTTAAATGTATGATTATATATTATTTTTATTTTATAAAAAAAAGTCGCCATATGGCGACTTTTAATAAACGATTTCTAAATCTAATCCAGGGTAATTTTGTTGACGGAACGCTTCATAAATTAAAATTGCTGCTGTATTAGATAAATTTAATGAACGTACTTTATCTGTCATTGGAATACGTAAACAATGATCAAAGTTTTCTTCGATTACATTAGCTGGTAAGCCGTTTGTTTCTCTTCCAAATACAAAATAGTAATCCTTCTCACGCTTGCTATAGTCAAACGCTGTATGAGCTTTCTCGCCATACTTTGTTAAATAGAAGAATTCACCGTCTTTATTTTTTTCATAAAATTCTTCAATTGAATCATAATACGTAATTTTTACGTGCTGCCAATAATCTAATCCTGCACGCTTTAACATTTTATCATCCGTTGAAAATCCAAGCGGTCTAATCAAATGTAATTCTGTTCCAGTTGCTGCACAAGTACGAGCAATATTCCCTGTATTTGCTGGAATTTCTGGCTGATATAAAACAACATGTACTCCCACGCGATATTCACCTCTGTTTTTTGTCTACTACGTATTATACCACTTGAGCGAAAAATCTCTACCCATTAATAATATGAAAGAATTTATATTTCATTTGTGGTGTATATTTACTAGAGTCTTCATAGTTCCAATAACGTCGACGGCTATTCGCTGAATGTGCATTTACAAGCGGCATACCATCTGCATCTTTTGCTACTACAATCGTCGTATGATTCCATCTTCCGTCATCCTCGAAATCATAAGCAATGACATCTCCAAGAATAAGTTCTTCTGGCCTCTCTACCGCCTCTGCTCGAAGTCCTGTTGTAGCACCTGACAAATACCAATAAAAAGAATGTGCAACAGCCCAGCTCCAACTCCACTGATTCTCCCTTTGCCACCATCCTTTACGAATATTAGGATACCCGTTCATAGGTACTTCTCCAGTATGAAGACATTGAGAAATGAAATTCGTACAATTATCAGGGAAATTACGATACATAGGATTCCGGTCATCCCACCAACGCTCTGCATATTTCACTGCCTCTAAACGATTATACTGATAAGAACCGTACTTCTCTTTCGTAATATCCCTTTCTAATGTCTCACCCATTCTAATTTCTTCTGACACTTCAATAGCAGAATCGCCTATAATTCGACTATTATTTAAACAAACTCTTCGTTTTAATTGTTCCTCTTCAATATAAAATAATTCTTTATGCTTAATTAAATATTTAAAATGTATTTGATAATCAATTTCTTGATGGTCATTACTATTTAATTGTCTAATGAAAGAAACATCCGCAGTTGCTTTCACTATATGTGCACTACGCCTTTGAAACAATTGTTTCTTTCTCAGTGCCATTTGTAGTAAATCCTCAGCAATACCATCCACATTCGTTCTTTTCTCCGTTATATATGCTAAAAATTGTTGTACTTGGTTTTCAATCTTCGTTTTTACAACCATTCTGTCTCCCTCCCATATTACAATATGAAAAAGGGAAATATTATCTACTCTTTTTTCTGTGCTAACAATTCAAGCCCGCGATTCATTTCATGAAGCACTTCTTCATCTTTCTCACGTTCCATCGCTTTCTCAATCGCTTCGCCTACTCCATCTCCGCCAATTTTCCCAAGTGCCCATGCTGCCGTTCCGCGTAGTACCGGTCTTGGGTCATCTTTCATAACACCAATTAAATCTGGAATTGCCGATGCTTCTTTAAAATGTGCTAATGCTAAAATCGCATTTCTTTGCAGTGGTTTTTTCCCTCTCCATGACCCTGACATAATCCCATATTTCTCTTTAAAATCACGATTACTAATTGTTAAAAGTGGCGTTAATAATGGTTTAACTAGCTCAGGATCCGGCTCCATCTCAGGATGATTATGAAAATCCATTCCTTTGTTTTTCGGACAAACAGTCTGACACGTATCACATCCATATATGCGATTTCCTATTTTATCGCGATATTCTTCAGGTAGGAATCCTTTCGTTTGTGTTAAAAACGCAATGCACTTCTTCGAATCTAACTGTCCCCCCTGTATTAAAGCACCGGTAGGGCAAATATCGATACATTTCGTACAGCCTCCGCATTGATCTTCTATCGGCTTATCTGGCGGGAATGGAACATTTGTAATCATTTCCCCTAAGTATACGTACGAACCAAATTCAGGTGTAATAATAGAGCAGTTTTTACCGCTCCATCCAATACCAGCACGCTCTGATACAGCTCGATCACTTAATTCACCTGTATCAACCATGGACTTCACTTCTATATCGGGAAGTTTTTCAATTAAATATGCCTCTAATTTTTGCAAACGATCTCGTAAAACAAGATGATAATCTTGTCCCCAAGAAGCACGACAAAAAATCCCACGGCGTTCTCCACGCTTACTTAATGGTGCATTTTTTAATTTTGAAGGATATGCTAAAGCAATCGCAATAATTGATTTAGCACCCGGTAATAACAGTTGCGGATTCGTTCTCTTCTCTATATCAGGCTCTTCAAATCCAGATTGATAATTTAATTGTTGTTGCTGGATTAAGCGCTGCTTTAATTCCTCAAAAGGAGAAGCGCTCGCAAAGCCTATTTTATCTATGCCAATTGTTTTACTATACGCAATTACATCTTGCTTTAATTGTTCAAAATCCACTCTTAATCGCCTCCTCAGATGAATCCACCCCTTATGTAACCACTCTATTGGTTAGTAATTCACGTTTGGAATACTATCATTTACTTCTATTTTCGCATGTAATTATATTTTTCAAACATTAAAAAACGCAATGCCTCGTTTATCTCGGAAACGAAACACTGCGTTGATCACAATTTATAGAAAAACTTTTAATAAAATTTGGAGCGGGTGAAGAGAATCGAACTCTCGACCAGAGCTTGGAAGGCTCTTGTTTTACCACTAAACTACACCCGCAAATATGAATTACATATAAGATATTAGAATAACTTATGTAAAATAGTATAGCATGTAAAAAAAGTAGAGGCAAGAATTTTATCGAAAAAAGTCGAAAAAGTGATGAGAGACCTCATCACTTTTTCAATTCTTTATCAATTGCCTTCTTCATACTATCAAAATCAGGATTTGCAAGATTTCCGTTTACATATACAGAAGGAGCACCTTGAACTTTTAATTTTTGAGCACGATCTGAATCTTTACTTACTTTTTCTTTAATGTCTTTACTGTGTAAATCTTTCTTAAATTGCTCTACATCAACTTTTGGAAGTTTCTCTTTCACAATGCTAAGAAGCAAATCTTCTGTAATCCATTCTTCCGTATCTTTCTTTTGATTTTGATAAATCTCATCATAGAAAATCCAGAATGAATCTTTATCTTGTTTATAAATTGCTTCACCAGCTGCTGCACCTAAATCTGAGTCTTTTCCGATAAATGGGAAGTTAATAAAATATAACTGCACTTTGCCTTTATCAATATACTCTTCTTTTAATCGAGGTAATACTGTTACATCCCAAGTACGACAAGCAGGACATTTAAAGTCTCCAAATTCAACTACCTTAACTGGAGCATCATCTTTCCCTAAAGATTGTTGCGTAGAATAAGCAAACATCTCATTCCCTTTATCTTTTTTGTCATTTATGATGCTATACGCAATTGTTCCAATTACAATCAATACTGCGATAGAAAAAACTATACCAAGAGCCATGAGTTTATTTGATTTCATATACATTCCTCTTTAAATTCATATTCTGTATACAGCATTGTACACAATACACATAATATCAACACTTATATACGTCACGCAATGAACACGCTCACATAAATTACAAAAACACAATAATTGTGACGATATTGTGTCACAATTTGTCACAATTTATTCAAAAAAAGAAGCTCCTCTGTAGGAACTTCTCTTAACTTACTGCTTTTTTACGCGCGCTATTTAACATCGACTGCTCTATTTTTATATCATGACGAATTACCAATTTCTCACTAACTGCTTGAACATACTCATCATGGCTTATATAGCCTTCTTTCTCCATTAGTCTCAAAACGACATTACGTCTCTCTACTGCTTTATCATAATTTTGGGCAGGTGAGTAATAAGCAGGTGCTTTTACTACAGCAGCCATCATTGCACTTTCAGCCAACGTTAATTGGTTCACCTTTTTACCGAAGTAAAGGTTTGCTGCTTTTTCAATTCCCCATGCTCCTTCTCCATAATAAATATTACTTACATATAATTTTAATATTTCATCCTTCGTAAATGTGCGTTCAATTTTTTTCGTATAAAAAATCTCTTTCCACTTCCGAGAAAATGTACGTTCATTCGTTAAAAAGGCATTTTTAGATAGCTGCTGTGTAATTGTGCTTCCTCCTTGCACGACACCACCAGCCTTTATATTCTCAACAGAGGCCCTAATAATTGCTATATAATCTAAACCGTTATGATGATAAAATCTTTTATCTTCTGTCGCAATAAATGCATGTGTTAATGATTCTGGCACCTCTAACTTAGCCGGTACATGTAATTTACTAATATCACTTTTCTCAATCATTACATTTCCAATGAATAATAACGTACAACTTAACAATAATAATAATATAATGGCTTTATAAAAAAGTTTAGTCATTGGATTTAATGCAACTTTTTGATGATAGTTCACCCTAGATAATACTCGTTCTTTCATCTTGAACACCTCTTTTCCACACAGCATATAACTCTTACTTTAAGAATACATTGTTGTAAAAAAATATCCCATCGATTTCTCTTACACGTACCTTACATCATTGTAAGGTATAAAGTGAAACTTTAATCGGTCCTCATTAATCAAGCTTACTGCCTAGCAAATAGTGGGATAAAAAAGTATTGTATCACAGTCTTTTTTTATCTACTATTCATCTGAAATATTGAATATAGGTTATGTTAAAGTACGAATAACCAATAAAAGAGAAACCCTTAAGACTATTATATTTTCACTTTACACTTTAATTATATCATCTACAAATATATATACTTTTGACTATCTAGTAATCTAAATGTATATAACATATAGATTTATTATACAGAACAAACGTTCTTAAAATCAATACTAGTGCTACTATTATTTTGACCTTTTTCTTAAACAGTATACAAAAAAAGAGTAGTGATTCGAATGTATCTCAAATCGGCTACTCTTTTCTTTACAATCTTCCTATTAAATTATACGGCTGTACTTCCCACGTTTCATACGGAATAAAATGTGTTGCTCTCATTGCATCAAGCGTTCTGGATTTCATATGAGGACGCGTTATATACTCATCTATGTTCTCTTCATTTAAATCAACAAATTTAGCCTCTTGTATTTCTTCAGGTTGAATTTTTATTTCACCACTTATATATGCTACTTTAAAAACAACAGCTAGAATATGCATAGAAGTATTATAATAAACGCCTGTAATTCCGATAGGCTTCACCGTTAACCCTGTTTCCTCTTTTATTTCCCTACAGACAGCTTGATCGAGCGCTTCGCCTTCTTCTACCTGTCCTCCTGGCAACTCCCACGTATCAGCTCGCCAGTGCACTTTTGTTAATAACACTTCATTTTTTCCATTTGTTAAATAACCGGCTACAGCAACGATATGCTTTGGTGTCTTATGTTCCATATTAAGCCTCCTAGAGATAATGAATATTTTATATATCCCTATAATTATATTCCCTACCTACAACAAAATACCTTTAATACTTCATCACCTTAATTAACTTCATAAAAAAGACCCTATCCGCTAAGCGAAAAGGGTCATCTATCGTATTACTCTCCTAAGTCTACGTTGTGATAAACTTGTTGAACATCTTCTAAATCTTCTAATGCATCAACCATTTTCTCAAATTGTGCTTGAGCATCTTCAGGAAGTGTTACATCACTTTGTGCAAGCATTGTTAATTCTGCAACTGTAAACTCCTCAACGCCAGCACCTTTAAGTGCAGATTGTACTGCATGAAATTGATCTGGTTCAGCATACACGATAACAGAATCTTCTTCTTCTAGAATGTCACGTGCATCTACATCTGCTTCCATTAAAATTTCAAGAACTTCATCTGATGTTTTACCTTCAAGGCCGATAACAGCTGTCGCATCAAACATGTAAGCTACAGAACCGTTCACACCCATATTACCACTATTTTTGCTAAATGCAGCTCGTACATCTGCTGCAGTACGGTTTACGTTATTTGTAAGTGTATCTACAATAACCATAGCTCCATTTGGTCCGAATCCTTCATAACGAAGCTCGTCATAATTTTCTTCTGAACCGCCTTTTGCTTTTTCAACTGCACGATCAATAATTGTTCTTGGAACATTGTATGTTTTCGCACGCTCTAATACAACTCTTAGTGCTTGGTTTGATTCTGGATCTGGCTCGCCTTGTTTTGCTGCCACATAAATTTCACGCCCAAATTTCGCGTATATACGGCTTGTATTTGCATCTTTTGATGCTTTTTTGTCTTTAATATTGTTCCATTTACGGCCCATACTTTCCACTCTCTTTCCCGTTTTAAATCTACATAAAAATATTAATATGAAATATAATGTGTGTTCAACACATTTTTAAAAGAAATATAAAAAGTTCATTTTTGATTCATATTACAGACATAATATAAATCACTATCATTTTGTTCTTTCGACAAGTTATATTATACATGAATTCCTACGTTTATTACGAATTTTAGAAGCACATAGTATAATTTAACAAAAAGACTCTAACATTTCTGTTACAGTCTTTTTATATTGCCAATAAACATTTCCATATTATTCCCATAATTGTTTTCTATTGTTGTACAATAAAAATAGGAAAAAATTTGAAGAAAAGATGGAGGGTGAATTATGACACATTCCAAAGACAAAAAATCACATGCTTTTAAAGGAATAGGAGAGAAGTTAAACCCAACTATCTATCAAGTGAGATTCATGAAATTAGATGAACCAATTCGATTTGAGTCGTTTCCTGAATTAAAGGAATTAGGAGACTGGTTGAGTACTTCAACGCACATGTGGTCATGCCACTCAACTATGTACAAATACAACAGAGAAGAGTTTGAAAAGAAGTTCTTAGAAATTACGAAATTAACAGCTGATCATGTACTAATATCTACTGGTGGCGTCGGATTTAACTTCATGTCACCAGGTTGGAGAAATTCTCTATAAAATAATGAAATTATATAAAGGGATAAAAATTTATCCCTTTATTGTTTTGTAGCTTTCCCCAACTGTATCGCATGTACTAAATGAATAAGTTTACCTTAATCATTTATAACCATTTCACCAACACACCATTTTTGCTTATTTTATAGTATGATGAAAACATAAAAAGACTCTACACATTTGGTGTAGAGTCTTTTATTACGCCGTTCATGATACCGATGGTCGGGGTCGAACCGACACTCCCGAAGGAACACGATTTTGAGTCGTGCGCGTCTGCCAATTCCGCCACATCGGCACAAAAGAAAAGGCGGCAACCGGATTTGAACCGGTGATAAAGGTTTTGCAGACCTCTGCCTTACCACTTGGCTATGCCGCCATATTAAATTTTATTGGAGCGGAAGACGGGATTCGAACCCGCGACCCCAACCTTGGCAAGGTTGTATTCTACCACTGAACTACTTCCGCAAAAATGGCTGGGCTAGCTGGATTCGAACCAGCGCATGACGGAGTCAAAGTCCGTTGCCTTACCGCTTGGCTATAGCCCATCGAATTCTTACTTAATTATATGTAAGTATCCATTAGATTATTTGTAATTTTTAAAATAAAAATGGGGCGACTGATGGGAATCGAACCCACGAATGCCGGAGCCACAATCCGGTGCGTTAACCACTTCGCCACAACCGCCATGTTGTGTAAATATATTTGGCAGGGGCAGTAGGAATCGAACCCACACTGGAGGTTTTGGAGACCTCAGTTCTACCTTTAAACTATGCCCCTATGTAAATGGTGGAGGGGGGCAGATTCGAACTGCCGAACCCGAAGGAGCGGATTTACAGTCCGCCGCGTTTAGCCACTTCGCTACCCCTCCGAAACTTACATGGTGCCGGCTAGAGGACTTGAACCCCCAACCTACTGATTACAAGTCAGTTGCTCTACCAATTGAGCTAAGCCGGCGTATTTTATTAAAATAAATGGTGGCTCGGGACGGAATCGAACCGCCGACACGAGGATTTTCAGTCCTCTGCTCTACCGACTGAGCTACCGAGCCTTATTAAAATGGCGGTCCCGACCGGGGTCGAACCGGCGATCTCCTGCGTGACAGGCAGGCATGTTAACCACTACACCACGGGACCATTTGGTTGCGGGGACAGGATTTGAACCTGCGACCTTCGGGTTATGAGCCCGACGAGCTACCGTGCTGCTCCACCCCGCGATAATACTATTCATATAAAATTTATATGGTGGAGGATGACGGGATCGAACCGCCGACCCCCTGCTTGTAAGGCAGGTGCTCTCCCAGCTGAGCTAATCCTCCAAAGTGGTGACCCGTACGGGATTCGAACCCGTGTTACCGCCGTGAAAGGGCGGTGTCTTAACCACTTGACCAACGGGCCAAATATTATAAATCCTATGGCGGAGAGCAAGGGATTCGAACCCTTGATACGCTTGTGACGTATACACGATTTCCAATCGTGCTCCTTCGGCCAACTCGGACAGCTCTCCAATGGCTCCGCAGGTAGGAATCGAACCTACGACCGATCGGTTAACAGCCGATAGCTCTACCGCTGAGCTACTGCGGAATAATATTGCCTGGCAACGTCCTACTCTCACAGGGACAAGGTCCCAACTACCATCGGCGCTAGAGAGCTTAACTTCCGTGTTCGGTATGGGAACGGGTGTGACCTCTCTGCCATCATTACCAGACATTATTCTTTTGAGACAATCATTATTATAACTTATTTACTTTAAAAGTCAACAAGTTTTTTATGTTCTCTCAAAACTAGATAACATTGCTACATATTATATGGTTAAGTCCTCGATCTATTAGTATTCGTCAGCTCCACATGTCACCATGCTTCCACCTCGAACCTATCAACCTGATCATCTTTCAGGGATCTTACTAGCTTACGCTATGGGAAATCTCATCTTGAGGGGGGCTTCATGCTTAGATGCTTTCAGCACTTATCCCTTCCGCACATAGCTACCCAGCTATGCCCTTGGCAGAACAACTGGTACACCAGCGGTGCGTCCATCCCGGTCCTCTCGTACTAAGGACAGCTCCTCTCAAATTTCCTACGCCCACGACGGATAGGGACCGAACTGTCTCACGACGTTCTGAACCCAGCTCGCGTACCGCTTTAATGGGCGAACAGCCCAACCCTTGGGACCG
>NZ_JBQXYO010000001.1:4167500-4387500 GCF_052656585.1 Bacillus sp. KNSH39 | reverse complement strand
TAAATCATAAGTATCAAGGGAAATACGAATTTGCAACACTACAAACGTTTCAACTCATTAAAAAGTTGATTTCTTAAAAAATCAACTTTTTAATTGTTTTATTAAATTTATTACACCTATTTTTTCGAAATAACAGTAAACATCCCTGTCATATTAGGCGAATAATCTTTAAAATCATATTTTTCGTAGAATGATGTTTTACCTTGCGACGCAAACAAACCAATGAATGCTTTATCTGGAGTATTCCCATTTAAGTATTCTACTAAAGTATTCATTATTTTCTTTCCAATACCATTCTTTTGATAATCTGGATGAACCACTATATCTTGAATATAGAAATAGATAGCCCCATCACCAACAATTCTCCCCATGCCGATGATTTGATTATTATCCTTGACTGTTATACAGTAAATCGAATTTTGAAGTGATATTTCCGCCACCTCAAAGTTCATATAGTTAGTCCATCCCACAGAATCACATAAATATTTATATTCTTCCAATGTTGGAATGTTATTTTTAATCTCATATTTCTTCAAAATGTCCCCTCCAAGAATTCATTTCCACCAATACAAAGTAAATTCGACAAACTTTTATCTAACCCTTCTTACTAACTTAGCACTGTAAATCCCGATTAACCTCACGCTAATCCTTATATAATAAAGAAAGAGGCTGACGTATAGCCGTCAGCCTCTTTCTTTATTATATATTACGCCTTATGACACTCTGGACAAACGCCATAAATTTCTAAGCGATGACTATTGATAACGAAGCCTGTCGTTTTCGCAGCTTCCTCTTCCAGCTTTTCCAAGCCTCCATAAGGAAAATCAACAATCTTACCACATTTTTCGCAAATCACATGATAATGTTGACTTGTAACATAATCAAATCTACTTGAAGCGTCTCCATAAGTTAATTCCTTTACAAGTCCAACCTCTTTAAACACACGTAAGTTATTATAGACAGTTGCAACACTCATATTTGGAAACTTACCTTCTAATGCTTTATAAATATCATCCGCTGTTGGGTGCGTCATTGATTCCACAAGGTACTCTAAAATAGCATGACGCTGTGGAGTAATGCGTACACCCGTATTTTTCAGCATTTCTAGCGCTTCTTTTAATTCTTCTTTGACCACCGTCATGCACCCCGATTCTATACGGATTATTATTTTATAATTCTTATAAAGAGTGTACTCCTTTTCTTATAAATCGTCAATATTTCTACTATAAGTATGTAGTTTATTTTTATATTCAGGACTTGTTTTTATGTATCTTTCCCTTTTTTCTTCATATATTCCATAGAAAAAAGTGCGACATAATCGCACTTGGAATACTATCATCTGAGGAGGTATGCCCTACACTTCCACTTTATGTAAGGCAGTAAAATATGTATAGACACTTGCCTTGTTTCTGCATATTTTATCTCCAATGTAGATTTATTTTATATAAGAAAGAACATCCTCAATATGTCCTTTCACTTTCACTTTACGCCACTCTTTTACAAGTTCACCGTCTTTATTAATAAGGAATGTAGAACGCTCGATTCCCATATACTCTTTCCCAAAGTTCTTTTTTAACTTCCAAACATCGTATAACTCTGCTACTTTATGATCTTCATCTACTAAAAGTGTAAATGGCAATTCATGTTTCTCAATGAATTTCAAATGTCTATTCGCTGAATCAGGACTTACTCCAAGAATAACCGTATCCTTCTCTTGAAATACTCCATACGCATCACGAAAATCACATGCTTCAGTTGTACATCCTGGCGTCATATCTTTCGGATAAAAATAGAGAACTACATTTTTACCGCGGAAATCAGCTAGGCGAACTTCTTCTCCGTTACTTCCCTCTAATGTGAATTCTGGTGCCATTTCTCCTACTGTAATCATAGTTATCACTCCTACTCTTTTCCTTTACTATAACAAATGCTTCCTTATTTTTCATTGTCTATTACAGACCTCATCACAAAAGCAAAAGGGAGTGTATATCCAATTAGCGCTTCTGCGATTGCAATCCATCGCCCAATTCCAATCGGAGATATGTCACCATATCCAACAGACAATAGAGTAACTGCGCTAAAATATAAACAAACTTCGACGAGTTGAAAAGAATGAGCGTTCAAACTTTCTCCGTCCTCTTTCAAAACTGCGAAACCCATTTCCTCTAATACAACGTAACTTAATCCAAATGCGATTAGTACTGTTGTATAGATTAAAAATAATGTGGCCAAATTATAGAGCGAAAAAAAACGCGTTGAATCCGAATAGGAACTCCATAATAATTGGACACTTTTCAAAATAGCGATTGCTGCAATTAATAGAATAAATCCCCATAACATGTCCTCCACCTCATTTTATATGTATGAGGTGGAGAACTGATTTATCCCTTAGAAACGAACAAGCTTCTATAATTAATTACCCGCGCCACGATACCTTTTTACCCCTTGGTTCCACAGGGTGATTGCAATCGTAAAACAGATAACACCAACAATTGGCGTCGCAAATGCATAACTATTCCATTCTGTTTTTCTTAAAAAGTATGCCGCTGGATATACTCCAACAAACGCAAACGGTAAAACAAACGTTAAAATGAAACGAATTACACGATTATAAATATTAACAGGATAGCGCCCGTAATTACCTATGTTATACATAAGAGGCATAATTGAACTTTTCGCATCCGACCAAAAACCAAGGCTCGCCAGCGTAACAAATATCCCTCCATATACAAGTGCTCCCCCTCCTACCATCAATATAAATAAGAAGAAATCATACCAGTAAAAAGATAATTGTAACTCCACAGCTGCATATCCCATTACAACAATCCCTGTAATAGCTCCAATTAAAGATTCAAGTTCCATTCTTTCTAATATAATTTGAAATAGGCTATGGATCGGCCGCGTTAATACACGATCCATCTCCCCTTTAATAATGTATCGATCATTAAAATCCCATATATTAAAGAAAGCTGAAAAGATGGCAAATGGTACTAAAAAGAAACCATAAATAAAGATTACTTCTTCTCGACTCCATCCCTTCAATGCTTGTGTATGCCCAAATACAACGAGAATAAATATTAAATTAATTGCTTGAAGCGATAAATCAGAAAGTAAACCAACGATAAAATCGCCTCGATACTCCAATTTTGTTTTTATATATTGACTTGCATATTGTAAAAATAAGTTTATATATAGCATCTCATCATCCCCCTTGTACAATTAGACGTTTTCTCGCCGTTCTCCACATGAGTACAATTGGAATAATAAGTACAATCGCCCAAATCACTTGAAATACTAAAGCCTCATACAACTTACTCCCCTGTATGCCTTCAGAAAAAATCATACTTGGAATATAACTAATAGCCTGAAACGGTAAAAACATCATTGCTTTTTGGGCCCATAGCGGATAAAAACTAATTGGTAATAATAGACCTGAAAATAAATCAATAACAACGCGTTTTGCATACATAATCCCACTATTATTAAATAGGAAAAACGTAAGCATTCCCGTCATTAAATTAATTTGTGTATTAATAATAAAACTAAATATTAAAGATAAGAAGAAATATAACCAAGTTTGAAAATTTGTTGTAATTTGCAACGAAAATAATAACGTAACGATAACCATGCCTGGAATGGAAAAGAAGGCAAAACGGAATATTCCCTCGCCAAGACCTTGCATAACTTTCATTCCCAAATAGTTATACGGACGAATTAATTCTACAGCCACACGTCCTTCTTGAATCTCCATCGCAATTTCCCTATCTATATTATTAAAATAGAAGGCACGTGCCATCCACGCTATTGCGATATACGTGGTCATTTGCGAAATAGATAAACTTTCAATATTCTCTTTTCCGCTATAAATTGCTTGCCATAAAAAATAGTAAGCACCGATATTAATCGTATAAATTAAAATCCCGCTATAGTAATTTGTACGATACGCAAGCATCATTAAAAAGCGAATTCGAATCATTTCAATATACTTACCCATGCGTAATACCTTCTTCATAAATGTTACGAATAATTTCCTCTGTAGACACTTCGTTAATTTTTAAATCTTTAATTTGAAAGGCTTGTACTACTTTAGAAATAAGCATTGAAATAATAACTTCTTCATTCGGAATTTTTGCAACCCATGCATTTTCCTCTTTTGCTTTCGACCAAACGACATGATTATCTGGCATAACCATTGATAAAGCCTGATAGGAAACTGGTGCAACAAACTGAAAGTGAATTTCCTTCTCCGCTCCCCACTGCGTACGAAGATTATTTAAAGAACCGTCATACATAATATTTCCTTCATCCAGCATGATAACGCGCTCACATAAAGCTTCAATATCAGTAATATCGTGTGTTGTTAATAAAATTGTTGTTTTATAACGTTCATTCATTTCTTTTAAAAATTCACGTATTTTCAATTTCACAAGTACATCTAACCCAATTGTTGGCTCATCTAAAAATAATAACGGTGGATTATGAATTAAGGCTGCCGCTAATTCACAACGCATCCTTTGACCAAGAGATAATTTTCGAACTGGTTTATCTAATAAGGGACCTATATCTAACGTTTCAATTACGTGCTCCATATGCTCCTTATACTGAGCGTCTGATACACCATACACTTTCTTTAATAAACGAAACGATTCTTGTACTGCAATATCCCACCAAAGTTGCGAACGCTGTCCAAAAACAACACCAATTGTTCTTACAAATTCTTCTCTTTGTTTATGTGGGTTCATTCCATTTACTGTGATTTGCCCTGATGTCGGAGTTAAAATCCCCGTAAGCATTTTAATTGTTGTTGATTTACCAGCACCGTTCTCACCGATATAACCAACCATTTCACCTTGCTTTACAGTAAAAGATACATCATTTACTGCTGGTACTATTTTATAATTACGATTTAATAAATCGCGAAATGCACCCTTTAAGCCCGGACGACTTGAATAGGCTGTAAACTCTTTACGTAACCCTTGTACCTCAATTACCGATTTCATAATCGGACCCCCCTCCTAAATGTCACAACGAATAGTTTACCCAACTGCCTTCGCTATCACAAACAATACGTCTTTTCGAAAAACATGTTAGAATAATACATAGATTTTTGTAAGGAGATGAATTGTAGTGAATTTCACAAAGTCAGAAGCATTACATAAAGAAGCTTTAGAGCATATCGTTGGCGGTGTTAACAGTCCTTCTCGTTCTTTTAAAGCAGTTGGCGGCGGCGCTCCTGTTGCTATGGAACGTGGGAAAGGCGCTTATTTCTGGGATGTAGACGGAAATAAATATATCGATTATTTAGCAGCATACGGTCCTATTATTACTGGACATGCTCATCCGCATATAACAAAAGCAATTACAACAGCTGCTGAAAATGGGGTACTTTATGGAACACCAACAGCGCTAGAGGTAAAATTCGCAAAAATGTTAAAAGAAGCAATGCCTGCATTAGATAAAGTCCGTTTCGTAAACTCTGGTACAGAAGCAGTGATGACAACGATTCGTGTTGCTCGTGCTTATACAGGTCGCACAAAAATCATGAAATTTGCTGGTTGTTACCACGGTCATTCTGATTTAGTACTTGTGGCAGCTGGATCTGGCCCTTCTACTTTAGGAACTCCTGACTCAGCTGGCGTACCACAAAGTATCGCACAAGAAGTTATTACCGTTCCATTTAACAATGTAGAAACTTTAAAAGAAGCTTTAGATAAATGGGGTCATGAAGTAGCAGCTATCCTTGTAGAACCGATCGTTGGAAACTTCGGTATTGTAGAGCCTAAACCTGGATTCCTTGAAAAAGTGAATGAACTTGTTCACGAAGCTGGCGCACTAGTAATTTATGATGAAGTTATTACTGCTTTTCGCTTTATGTACGGCGGTGCTCAAGACTTACTTGGTGTTACACCTGACTTAACAGCGCTTGGTAAAGTTATTGGCGGTGGCTTACCAATCGGTGCTTACGGTGGTAAGAAAGAAATTATGGAACAAGTTGCTCCGCTTGGACCTGCATACCAAGCTGGTACAATGGCAGGAAACCCTGCTTCTATGGCATCAGGTATCGCTTGTCTAGAAGTACTTCAACAAGAAGGGCTTTATGAGAAATTAGATGAACTTGGTGCAATGCTTGAAAAAGGAATTTTAGAGCAAGCAGCGAAACATAATATCGACATTACATTAAATCGTCTAAAAGGGGCTTTAACTGTATACTTCACAACTAATACAATTGAAGATTACGATGCCGCACAAGATACAGACGGTGAAATGTTCGGTAAATTCTTCAAGCTTATGCTTCAAGAAGGAGTTAACTTAGCACCTTCTAAATACGAGGCATGGTTCTTAACTACAGAACATACAAAAGAAGATATTGAATATACAATCGAAGCTGTCGGCAGAGCATTTGCTGCCCTAGCAGACAATAAATAATCCCGTCATTAAAAGGAAAAAAGAAAGCTCACCTTTCTTTTTTCCTTTTTTCTATTTCATAAATTACGTATTAATAGTATAATTATTCATAATTATCTGTTTTATATTCTTTTACAGCATTACTATCTCTGTGTACAAGGTGATTTGCGCCTTAAATAGTAAGATTATTCTAACTTTTACAAGAGGGGGGATTGACGGATGCTCAATAAAAAAAATACATGGACACCGTCTTTATTTCGAGATTATAGAAATGCAGAACATGATGCGTGTGGAATCGTTTCCGTTATGGAGAAACGAAAAATTGCTACAAAAGAAAACATTGACCTTTGCATACAATCACTCGTCAAAATGAATCATAGAGCTGGTTTCATTAATGGCGAGGGCGATGGCATCGGCATTCACATTGATATACCAAAAACACTTTGGAATGAAAAACTAAAAAGTAGCGGATATAATCCAACGATTGTGGATCATCCCCACTTTATCGTTGGACATTTTTTTCTAAATAAAAAAGAAAACATTACTGCCTTAAAAGATTATATTCGTACGCAATTAAACAACAAAAACTTTACTATTATTTTCGAAAGTGACGATGCAACAAACTCAGATGCGCTCGGTCCACTTGGTAAACAAGAAGAACCTTTATTTTGGCAAGTTGCCCTTATCGCAGAAAACGAAATTATAAATATTGAGCAAACATTATTTTCTGTCACAATAAAAATAGAGGAAAACGAAGCAATTCATGTTGCTTCATTAAGTCATGATCATGTTGTATATAAAGTTCTAGGTGCTGGTGATACGCTTGTTGCCTACTATAATGATTTACAACATCCGCTTATCGCTTCAACTATGACATTAGGACATAACCGCTACTCTACTAATACATTATCTAATTTTTTTCGTGTACAACCATTTAGCATTCTCGGACATAATGGTGAAATTAACACAATTGCGAAATTACGCGATCAAGCTGAAATGATTGATGTACCACTTACTGCAGGAGGCAGTGACTCTCAAGATTTAAACCGCACCTTAGAAACCCTACTTGTTCAATACGGCTACAGCTTATTTGAAGCAATGGAAATTCTATTCCCACCAATTATTAATGAAATTAAACTTTATGAAACACCTTTACAAGATTTATATACGTATATACGTGAAGCATGGGGACATTTTGCACAAGGACCAGCTGGCATCATTTCCCGTTTTAAAGATGAAGCTGTTTTCAGCGTTGATTCCCTTGGATTACGCCCAGTATGGAAAGTAGAGACAGAGAGCTCTTATATTTTCTCTTCTGAACCTGGAGTTGTATCACCAACTAAATATGTAGCAGAACCAAAACCACTCGCTCCTGGAGAAAAAGTCGGATTAAAATGGAATGAACAAGATGAACTTGTTCTTTATGAATATGACAAATATCAAATCCAAGTATATAACCGTTTTAAAAAGCGAATTGATACTACCAATTACCATTTAAATTTATCTATCCCTGAAACGAAAAAAATCCAAGGGCTATGTGATTCTGTTCAAGTTGAAACGAAACAATACGTCGCTTTCGGATGGGACCGAGAACATATTCAACTTCTTGAACAGATGGCAACAAAAGGCGTTGAGCCAATACGCTCACTTGGGCATGACTCACCACTTGCCGCACTCGATACTGATAGACGAAATATCGCTGACTTTATTAAAGAAAGTGTAGCTGTTGTTACAAACCCTGCAATTGACCGTGACCGTGAAATTGAACACTTCTCTACACGTACTGTACTTGGAGAGCGTCCAAGTTTATTAAGCGGCGCAAAACGGCCATTTGTAGTTGAAATGCTTTCACCAATTATTTTAGAAGGCAGCGTGGCACAACCTATTGCAGAGGAATTACACACAATTACGTACGAACAACTCATAGAGCTATTTAAGACTCATAACTCTATCGCCACAATCTCTGCTACATTCAGCTCGTCAGAAACTCTGCAATGCGCATTAAGCCGCATTAGTTCTGAAGCGATAGCTGCTGTTAACAATGGCGCTTCCCTACTAGTATTAGATGACGCCAAAGCCCATCTAAATGAACGATTGTGGATTGATCCACATTTAGTTACTGCTAAAGTACATCAAGCATTAAGTGAAAATAAATTACGCCGCAATTGTTCTCTCGTTATACGTTCTGGTGCTCTTCGCTCCTTACATGACATTGTCACGCTATATGGATTAGGAGCAGATGGTATTAATCCATATTTATTATTCGCGACTGTAAATGATGGAACAAAAACACCAATTACGAATCTATATAATGCACTTAATAAAGGATTAGAAAAAGTCATTTCAACAATTGGAATTCATGAGTTACGTGGTTACGGACGTCTCTATTCATCTATTGGATTACATGAAGAAATCGCAAATATATTACAGATTACAAATTTCTTCGGTTCAAATGATTTAGCCTTTTCACTTGAATCACTTGTTGAAGATGCAAAAATACGAGCAGAGGATTATAACAATCCTAAAATTAGAATGCGAAAATCATTTCATATATTCCCGCGAATTTGGAAAGCAATCGGCGATGTTGCAAAAGGAAATTCTTATGATGATTACCGTGACAAGTTAAGTGAACTAGAAGAGAATAATCCAATCGCAATCAGACACCTTGTTCAAACGAAACAAACAAAACATGTCGTTCCAACTGAAGAAGTATCTATCGGCATCAAAAATCATAATTTACCATTTATTATTAGTTCTATGTCATTTGGTTCTCAAAACGAAATTGCCTTTCGCGCATATGCAGAAGCAGCCGATCAGCTAAATATGATTAGCTTGAACGGTGAAGGCGGCGAAATTAAAGATATGATTGGAAAATATCCACATACACGTGGACAACAAGTAGCATCTGGGCGATTTGGAGTAAATGCCGAACTACTAAACTCATCAAACTTAATTGAAATCAAAATCGGTCAAGGCGCAAAGCCTGGGGAAGGTGGGCATTTACCTGGTTCAAAAGTGACAGCCAAAATCGCTGAAGCACGTAATGCGACAATCGGCTCAGATTTAATTTCGCCTTCTAATAACCATGATATTTATTCAATTGAAGATTTAGCTCAAATGATTACAGAAATTAAAACAGCTAATCAACTTGCCAAAGTAGCCGTGAAAGTCCCTGTTGTTCCTAATATCGGAACAATTGCTGTCGGTATCGCCAAAGCTGGCGCTGATTTTATTAACATTAGCGGATTCGATGGCGGAACAGGCGCTGCACGTATTCACGCATTGCAGCATGTAGGTCTCCCTGTAGAAATTGGTGTTAAAGCCGCTCACAACGCTTTATTAGAAGCAAGCATGAGACATAAAGTAGAGATTTGGGCAGATGGTGGTATTCGAAGTGTAAATGATGCCTTGAAAATCATGCTCCTCGGAGCAAACCGTATTGGATTTGGCACACTATCAATGATTGCAATCGGCTGTACTACTTGCCGTGGGTGCCATCTAGATACTTGCCATGTTGGAATTGCGACACAAATCGAGTCTGAAGCACAAGCAAAAGAACATGGGTTACGCCGCTTCGTCCCACGCGAATTAGAAAGCGCAGTTGCTGGCCTGCTAAATTTATTCACCTCTTTCGGTGTAGAACTAAAACGATTAACAGGACAGCTTGGTTATACAAATTTACAAGCAATTGTTGGGCGTTCTGATTTATTAGAGCAAGTTCGAGGCGAAAATTTATTAAACTTACGTAATTTACTACAAATAATAGAACATCCATCTGTTACAACAACAGAAGGCGTACCGGAAAAACAATTTAAGACAGTTCATTCCGCTGACTCAAAAGAATTGGTAGGCGTTGGTGTAGAGCAACGCGTTATGGGTGGTCTAGAATCATGTTATCGCGTTCGCAGTAAACTATATGAAGCTACTCAACTTGAACCACTTACATTAAAGTATACGAATGGTTCTATTCCCGGAAATGGGTTAGGTGCTTACAATAGTGAAAATTTATTTATACACGTAAATGGCGGCGCACAAGATGGCATTGGTAAAACTTCCTTTGGTGGTGGGATTTATATAACGAAATCAAAAGGAAAAGACGGAGTATATTATAACGGTTCTGTCGGAAAAGGATTTGGATATGGTGCACAAAAAGGGGCACTATACGTACAAGGGAACGCTGATGCTCGCGCTGGCATTCGCCTTTCTGGGGCAGACATGATAATTGGAGGTAGAATAACAAAACCACTCCGTGAAAAAGAGCAAGGAAATATAGGTGCATACTCCAATATTAAAGGTTTTGCTTTTGAATATATGACAAACGGGCGAGCGCTTGTTTTAGGTGACCCTGGTCCATGGATTTGCGCTGGCATGACTGGCGGTGTTGTTTATTTGCGTCGTGATTCAAACTTAGGCTTAACAGAACAGGCCTTAAAAAGAAGAATCGCAAAAGGCGCAAATGTTACATTACAACCAATTAGTAAAAATGGTTTGAAAGATGTAACTGAATTATTGCTAGACTATATTCGTGTACTAAACGAGCACGAGCAATATGAGGAAGTTGCTTTGTTAACACCATTATTAGATGATATACAGAACAAGTTTTTTGAGATTATCCCGAAAAAAGAACAGGCAGATCCATCTATCTCAACAGAGTAAAATGAGTAATTTTCATTATTAAGAAAAAATTGACGAAGTACGCTTCTCATAGTAATCTATAGTAACAATTTGAGACCTGCTGAAATTCAGCAGGTTTTTTTACTAAAAACTGATGTTTAAAAGGAATTAGGAAAAATTATAAAGTGAAACTTTAATTAGCCTACACCAATCGGACGTTTACCGGCATCCAGCTTCTGAATTTTGAGGCATGAATCTTACTACTCACAATTAGCGGGATAAAATGAACACTAATTTCTTTTAACGTCACTAAAATATCACTTGCTAACATATTGTAATGAATGTATAGTATCATGTTGTACATTCATTATGACAAGAGAAAGGATCTTATTAAGGGTATGAAACTTGGTGCTCGCATTTTAAAAACGGGTATTGCCATCACGTTAGCTTTATTTGCTTGTATTTTACTTCAATTACCGAGTCCGGTATTTGCGGGAATTTCAGCTATCTTTGCTGTTCAACCGTCTGTATACCGTTCTTATTTAACAGCACTTGAACAAATTCAAGCAAATGTAATTGGTGCGATATTTGCTATCGCATTTGCTACTGCTTTTGGACATAATCCTTTTATTATTGGATTAACATGTATATTAGTAATTGCTCTTACATTACAATTACGATTAGAAAACACAATATCAATTGCTTTAGTAACAGTTATCGCCATTATGGAGTATCAAGGCGAAGATTTCTTTAGTTTTGCCTTACTTCGATTTGCGACGATTATGATTGGTATTATTGCGGCTTCACTTGTAAATTTAGTATTTATGCCGCCAAAATATGAAACAAAACTTTATCATCGTATCGTTGATAATACAGAAGAAATTGTAAAATGGATTCGAATGAATAGCAGGCAGGCTTCTGATTTTACAACGCTAAAAACTGATATTGATCGTATGAAAGAAAAAATGATCAAACTAAACCATTACTATTTGCTGTATAAAGAAGAAAGAAGCTACACGAAAAAAGTAAAGTTCGCAAAAATTCGTAAGCTCGTTTTATTCAGACAAATGTTAGCGACAACAAGCCGTGCTTTAAGTACGTTAAAATCATTACACCGTACTGAAAATGAACTGCGCTATATGCCGGAAGAATTTCAGGAATCTATCCAAAACGAACTTGACTCATTAACGCATTATCATGAACAAGTTTTATTAAAATTTATTGGTAAAGCAAAAAAACAACAATCAGTCGAAATGCTTGATGAAGTTGAAACAGGTAAACAAGAATTAATTGATATCTTTATGGAATATCAAAATAAAGACGATGAAGAAGCATATAAAACATGGTTACATCTCTTCCCTCTTATTTCTTCCATCATTAACTATAGTGAAGAAGTAGAGCATTTAGATTTGCTTGTAGATAGCTTCTACACATACCATAAACCAGAAAAAGAACTCCAAATCGATGATAAAAAAGAAGACGAATAAAAAAACAGCTCCTTTTATGCTAAAGGAGCTGTTTCTGTTATATGTTGAAGTTGATATAAATTGTAATAAAATCCTCTTTTTTGCATTAACTCTTCATGAGAACCAGTCTCTTTAATCTCACCGTCTTCAATGTAAATAATCGTATCAACATGCGTAATCGTCGCTAATCGATGCGCAATTATAATCGTTGTCCGGTCAGCAGCTAACGTCTGAAGCGCCTCTTGAATATACCTTTCATTTTCTAAATCTAATGCTGAAGTTGCTTCATCTAATATAAGTACCGAAGGATTCTTTAGAAACACTCGTGCAATTGCCACGCGTTGTCTTTGCCCGCCCGATAGCTTCACACCACGTTCTCCAACGACAGTATTATAACCATCTGGTAAGTCTATAATAAAATCATGAATTTGCGCAGCTTTAGCAGCTGCAATCACCTCTTTCTCTGTAGCCTTCGGATTTCCATATAAAATATTAGCTCCAATTGTATCGCTAAACAATAAATTATCTTGCAGTACAATTCCAATATGACTACGCAAATTTCTCATATTATACTTTCTTACATCTATGCCATCTACATAAACCGTGCCTTCAGAAACATCATAGAAACGCGGGATCAAACTAGCAAGAGATGACTTTCCTCCCCCACTTGCTCCTACAAGCGCTACTTTCTCTCCAGGCTGCATAGTTAATGACAAGTTGTGTAATATCTCTTTTTCATCTACATTATAACGAAAAGAAACATTGTCAAATACAATTTCTCCATTTAATTTTTTCGTTTGTACCGCATTTGGCACATTAACAATATCGTATTTTTCATCTAACAGTTCAAACACACGGTCCATCGATGCAAAAGATTGTGTTAATGTTGTAGATGAATTAACAAGGCGGCGAAGCGGACTATATAAACTATCCATATATCCAACAAAAGCTACCATCGTTCCTAGCGTTAACTGTCCTTGAATTACTTCATATGCTGCAAAACCAATCACAAGTAACGGACCTAAATCGGTTAACGTATTTACTGCCGAAAATGTTCTTGCCGTCCAACTTGTATGGGTTAATGCTTTCGTTAAAAATTCATTATTTCTTTTTTCAAACTGCTTCCCCTCATACTCTTCTAACGCAAAGCTACGTGTCACTTGCATTCCTTGAATACGTTCATGCAAATACCCTTGCATCGTCGCTAACGCTTGTGAACGCTCTTTCGTCAATTTCCGAAGACGTCCGAAAAAATATTTCACTGCAATTACATAAATAGGTAAAATCAATAACGCAACAAATGTTAATTTTATATTCATAGAAAACATAACAATGATAGCAATAGCAATTGTTGCAGTATCTAACCAGACGTTCATCAAACCAGTAATTACAAAATCTTTCGTTTGTTCTACATCATGGATGACACGCGAAATAATCTCCCCTGTTTTTGTATTGGAGTAATAACGTAAACTTAACTTTTGTAAGTGACCGAAAATATGCTTCCGCAAATCATACAGTATTGTATTTGCGATACGTTGGGCGAAATATTGACGATAATATTCAATCGGTGGTCTTAATACCGCAAAAATAAAGAAAGCAATTCCAATCGCTGTTATTAATTGAGATGTTTTATCTTGAAGTGAGCCAGCGCCTTGAATTACATCATCGATAATATACTTTAATAACCACGGCATAATAAGTGGGATACCGAACTTAACTAGTCCAATAATAATTGTAATAGCAATAAGCCACCGATATGGTTTAACAAATTGTAAATATCTTTTTATGCCTTGCACATAATCCCCCCTCTAATAGGACAAACCTGCCGGGAAGCCCCCTGCAGGTTTGTTTTAATTTCTGTACATTAAATATCGTTCATACCACATATCTACGAAATCTGGTGCAAATGGACCTTTTCTTTGATGAATCCACTGTGTTAAATGTGCTACATTTCGTTTTAAAATTGTATCAATAACAGGTGGATACTGCATAATTTCACTATGTTTTTCATACTCATCTTCATCTAGAAGCGTATATGTCATATCTGGATATACTTTAATATCTAAATCATAATCAATATACTTTAATGCTTCAGGATCATACGCAAAAGGTGAGCTTAAATTACAATAATAATATACGCCATCTTCCCTAAGCATCCCAATCACATTAAACCAATAGTTGGCATGAAAATAGCAAATTGCTGGTTCACGAGTAATCCATGTTCGGCCATCCGATTCTGTAACTACTGTACGATCATTCGCTCCGATTACAAGACTCTGTGTCCCTTTTAAAATTGTTGTTTCTTCCCACATTCTATGAATGGAGCCATTATGTTTATAACTATGTATTTGTACTTTTTCTCCTTCTTTGGGAAATCCCATATATGCTCCCTTCTTTCAACTGCAAATGCCCTTTGAACGGCATTCACTTTTTTTCTATTATAACTTTTTTGTCGAAATTTTAAAACTAAAGGGATAAGACTCTATTTTTCAAACTGAATATGTAGGAGGTTTATCGTTGAATACTATGCCCCACCGCTTCTTAGGAGATAAAAGGATTGTACTGTATTATTTATAAGCGAGGACATGTAATAGAAAAAGCCCTTCTCTATTTCCATACAAAGAAGGACTTTTCACCTAAAGATAACAATATATCTTATCCTAAATTTGAAATCATTTTTTCAGTTGCAAAAGATTGAATTACACTATTCGTTTGCTCTTCAAATTTCTCATGTAACATCTTCAACGCTACTTCTGTTCTATATATTTCCTGGCGGATAAAATGCAGTTCTTTTTTATCGCACGTATCTTTTTCATTCATTTCAATTTGTTGATACTTCTCTAGATGTGCTTGTAACTTTAACAATTCATCCATCGTTTCTAATTGCTCCCCTACCAACTTATCAAAATCGTTCATTACTTACCCCCTTTTGGACTTATTCATCAGTTATTATTCCTAATTACATAATTCTAATTGTTAACTTCCTTCTCCTTTGACTACATTTGTTGACTTATTAGAAGTTATGTCGTTCGCTTTCTTTTCATTACAACGATCCACGCAAAAAGAAAACACTTCTCCCGAATTAGAGAAGTGTTTTTCTTTCATTACTGATTTGAGCTAGAAGATTGTGATTGTTTTGCAGCTGACTTAGCATTTTGTTTTTTCACAGCATGCACGTCTGTTTCAGTTGCAAATTCTGTACCATAACTAGCGTTTGCACTTTGTGCACCAGAAGCTTGTGCTTTCTTTGCTTCTGATTGTGCGTTTGCTTGTTTTACTGCTTGTACATTTGTTTCAGTAGCAAATTCTGTACCATAACTAGCATTTGTACTTTGAATGCTAGCACCAGAAGTTGCCTTGTTATAACCTTGTTGTTTTTTACTCATCTTTCTCACCTCCACAATCAATAATGTAACCAATTCACTTAGAAGCTATCCGTAATTTTCTTTTGAATAATTTCCGCATATATCTTTTGTTACTTATTCAAACTATAAGAAATGGAGGTGGAAATATGTATATAGGACGCGATATGACTGAACTAACGATGATTTCAAAAAATGAATGGAAAGAAGATGAATTAGCTTATTTTCATCACTCACTACAACAGGTTCTGCCTTATTTAAATGTAGAAGGGCAGAGTATTTACAAAGAAATTGTAGTAGAAATTGAATCAAGAGGCGGCTTACAAGAAGGTGAAGCTAGTTGGACTCATGGGACAAAAATTTCTTACGATTAAAAAAGTGTTCCCTAGATTGGGAACACTTTTTTATTTATTGCATTGTAATTTTCTCCACACAATTTTCATAAATAGTACGGTGTGATTTTGAGAAAGGTAATTGCTCAAATACCTCTTTCGATACAAATTTTAATGTATCTGTATCAACAATATTACCGGTTACTTTTCCGTAAAATACAAATATATCCCAAGTACGATGTGTAAACGTATGTTGTACATTCATTGCGTATTCATCAATAGAAACCTCGAGCTCAAATTTTTCTTTCATATAATCTATAAGCTGTTCCTTCTGATTTCGAATACCTTCTCCAAGTTCAGCATTAGGAAACTCCCACATGTTAGCTAACAAACCTGTACTTGGACGTTTATTAATAACGTAACGACCGTCTTCAGTTTGAAGTACGCCTGCAACAATAGGTACCATTTTAGGAGCTTTCGCTTTACTCTTTACTGGTAATTCTTTTTGAACACCTTCAGCATATCCTCTGCAATGCTCACGCACAGGACAAAGTAAGCACGATGGATTTTTAGGAATACAAATCAATGCACCTAATTCCATCAATCCTTGATTAAAATAAGATGGGTTTTCTACTGAAATAATTTCACGCACAATCTCTTCAAAAACTTTTCGAGTCTTTGGTTTTGCAATATCATCCCATACTGATAAAATACGAGATAATACACGCATAACATTTCCATCAACTGCCGGCTCTGGTATACCATATGCGATACTTAAAATAGCACCTTTTGTATATGGTCCTACTCCTTTTAACTTTTCAATTTTCTTTACATCACTTGGTACAACCCCGCCGTATACTTCTTTTACCTCTTTTACTGCCGCATGTAAATTACGTGCTCTAGAATAATATCCTAAACCTTCCCATGCTTTTAATACTTCTTCATCATCTGCGTTCGCTAACGCTTCAAGTGTAGGAAACTTCCCCATAAAATTTGCGTAATATGGTTTTACAGCTTCTACTCTTGTTTGCTGCAACATAATTTCAGAAACCCAAACACGGTATGGATCTTTATTCTTTCTCCACGGTAAGTCACGCTGTTCTTCTTCAAACCAACCAATTAAATCATTTTGAAACTGCTCTATATTAAAATTGTTTAGTATTTCAAGTGTCAAACTTGATCCCCCTCATTTTTTTGCATATAAGTACTATTATAAAGATTTTAGGAAAAAATTTAAGTAAGATGACATAGGAAATAGAAGGCAAAGGACTTGAGGTATCGAATAAAAAGAGTTACATTAATAAAAAACGGAGGTGGATTTCTATGGACACAGCCACTCACCTTGTTATGGGTATCACTTTAGGTAGCTTAGCAACATTAGATCCAGCCATAGCACAAAGTGATATTGGCCCCCAAGCTGTTATGCTTGCTACAATTGCTGGTTCCAACATTCCTGACATTGACACAGTTCTAAAATTGCGTAATAACGCTAAATATATAAGAAATCATCGTGGGATTACTCATTCTATTCCCGCGGTAATTCTTTGGTCATTCCTTATAAGTGGCATCTCTTTCGCCTTCTTTTCAGAAGCTCCATATCTTCATCTACTACTTTGGTCATTTATTGCCGTCTTTCTTCACGTCTTTGTAGATATTTTCAACGCCTATGGTACACAAGCATTACGACCTTTCACAAAAAAATGGGTCGCACTTGGCATAATTAATACATTCGATACCGTAATTTTCTTTATCCATATACTTGCAATTGCTTGCATGCTCGTCGGTTCTCATAAGGGATATACAGCTTTAGCGGCATATATATTAATGATTGTTTACTATATCGGACGGATTATGATGCACAGAAATATAAGAAGCGTTGTACACAAACGTTTCAAAAATGTCGAAAAGATTATCATTTCTCCTTCTTACCGATTTTATCATTACCATTTAGCAGTCGTTACGGCTGATTATTACTACGTTGCGAGATGGCACCGTGGTAACATCATGATATATGACAAGTTCGATCGGGTACCGTTCCCAGACAACAATATTATGCGAGCAGCTAAACAAGATGAAAACATCTCAGCCTTCCTATCTTTCTCTCCTGTATATCGCTGGGATATTTTTGATCATGACCATTATTATGAAGTACGATTCATTGATTTACGATATCGAAGTAAAGATTATTATCCATTTGTTGCAATCGTTCAGCTCGACCACAATTTAAATATTATTAATTCCTATACAGGATGGATCTTTAGTGAAGAAAAGCTTCGAAAAAAACTGGAATTACTTCCACATTAAAAAAAGCGACTTAAGTCGCTTTTTTTAATGTTTCAAATGATCTTCTTGATTAATTAAATGACTATACTTCGGATTATTTGTCCGCATTTCATGAAGGCGTACACCATGATTATTAATCCATGATCGTACCACTTGTTCCGTCATTTCATCGCCTTGATAACGACCTGATTTTGCATAAGTTGTTTGAAAATCTTCCCATAGTAACTCAACCCACGCACGAGCTTGTGCGTAAGAAAGCTTGTCATTCTTGTCTAATAATTCTTTCGTTAATGTTTCATAAATATCATTCATATTATAATCTCCTTTTACCTATTTATCCCTTCATTTCTAAAGGATAGTTTCTTCAATTTTGCACATTCTATAATTGATACTTCTTAAAAAGGTATCAACCGATAATGAGGAGGGCGTTCGCAATGGGTAAACAAGCCGAATTTTGGTCTGAGTCAAAAAACAACAGCAAAATCGACGGTCAACCGAAAGCGAAATCACGCTTCGCTTCGAAACGACCTAACGGCACAATTAACACGCACCCACAAGAACGTATGCGTGCTGCAAATCAGCAGGAAGAGTAGTACAAATTAAATTAACTTCCTACACGAGGTGATAAAGATGAGCTACCGTGATCGCTTAGATAGTCGTTCTGAATTATTTAACCATACGTGGACTCGTCCAAAACATGCGAAAGCGCAAGTTAACGGACAGACGCAACAAACCCAGTCTCTCATTATATTGGCAAATGAATGTAAAAAACGCCAATTTTAGAATCTCCTATCTCCTTTAACGCCTACCAAAGATGAAAACCAGAGAGATATGTGCTCTCTGGTTTTTATTTTTCTTGCAATAAGGAAATTGGTATGCCAATCTCTTCATTATCATTTTGCTTATATCCCCAAGCAAATACCCCATTGAAATACGTAATTTTAAATAATACACCAGGTTCTTCTACTAATTCATATGTTTCACCAATATGGAACTTGTTTATATCCGTCATATAAGCACGAGCCATTGCCATTTTTCTCATTAATACATCAAATTCATTGACAATCCCAAGCTGCTCAGCTTTTACTGCTTGCTCCTTCAAAGCGCCAATTTCTTCCCTTAGCTCATGCGGTGTCATTTCACTGTAGCGTTTTGGCATATTCATCTTATTCTCCTCATTCCTCTTCGCGTTTCATTTGCAAAAATATCTCGATTTCATCAATAGAGAATCCTTTTCGATATAACGCTTGTTTCATCTTGTTTTCAAATGTCCATCCATCATGCTTCTTATATTTCTCATAATATTTATTCCCATGATAGTGTAACGCTTCTTGTTGCTTTTCGTCATCTTTTTCGTCTTTCAATTCTTCCAAACAAATTTGAATTACTTCTCTAGAATATCCTTTTCGAACAAGCATCTCATCTAACTTTAGTTTCATTTGTAAAAAAGAATGTTTTTGATAAGATTTTTTCTTCTTCTCTATGAGAAACAAGGCATTCTCAATTTGCTTTTCCTTCGGATATTCTTGTAAACTATGTGTAATAATTAAATCCTGAACACCTTTATTTAATAACTCTCTTTTAATAACAGTTGGACCTTTTCGATTCACATTACTTTGCGTTCGCGTATATAAAACAGCATACTCTTTATCATTAATATATCGGTCATGTAATAATTTCGAAACGACTTCAGAGATGATGGCCTGTCCCACTTCTTTTTTTCGTAAAAAATCTTCTATTTCTTGTTTTGTTCTCATTTGATAGGATAAATAGGAGATTGCTTGTAAATATGCTTTTTGTACTTCTTCATTGTACAAAATATTCCCTAACTCGATTTCATCAATTTCTAAGCCCTTTTGTAATCCATGTTTTATTAAGATTACTTGATCCACACTAAATCCGTACTCTTCGCCTTGACCTTTATCAATATAAATATTAAATCGTTCTTTCGATCGTTTTTGTACTTCTATTTTTGTAATGACAGCCATACTCTCACCTCTCTATTATTTTAACATAGTCGAGGAACATTTTTTCTTTTCAAGAATATATATAATGAGGAGGAAATACTTGTGAAAATCGCAATTTCTGGTGGTACAGGCTTTATCGGTAAATCCCTTTCTACTTTTTTTATTCAAAAAGGATATACTGTTTACATTCTCACACGAAAAAAAACTACTGAAACTTCCGACCCTAACCTTCAGTATGTTCAATGGACACCAGATTTACAAACCTTCCCCCTCTCTTCTATTGATGTAGTTATTAATCTAGCCGGAGAGTCTATTAATAGTAGATGGACAAAGCAACAAAAGAAAGCCATTTTAAACAGTAGAATTCAAACAACAAAAGGACTCATTAAACAATTGCAGGGACTCCATACAAAGCCACACACATTTATTAACGCAAGTGCTATTGGATACTACGGAACATCTGAAATAGAGTCTTTTACAGAACAGCATGAGACTCCTGGAAATGACTTTTTAGCAAATACAGTATATTCATGGGAACAAGAAGCATCTAAAGCACGTTCTCTCGGAATACGAACAATCTACGCAAGATTTGGAGTCGTATTAGGTGCAAATGGAGGAGCTCTTCCAAAAATGCTACTTCCCTATCAATTCTATATCGGCGGCACCATTGGTTCTGGGAAGCAATGGTTATCATGGATTCATATAGACGACGTCGTTCGTATGATGGATTTCATCATACACAAAAAAGAAATTGATGGTCCTCTTAATATGACAGCACCAACACCCATAAGAATGAAGGAATTTGGAGAAAACATTGCAACTATAATGAACAAGCCTCATTGGTTGCCTGTACCTTCATTTATCATTCAAACTTTATTAGGTGAAATGAGCATACTTGTACTAGAAGGGCAACGTGTATTACCCATTAAGGCAATTGAACATGGATACCAATACACATTTCCGGCAATAGACCATGCATTACAAAATATACTTTCGCATACAATGTAGTACTTCTAAAACACAATTTTACATGGGCTCTTTCAAAACTTTCATTTTCTAGGATCCGAAGCATTACCATACAAATAACCTTTCAGTTACTTTCCCTTAACTTCCATTAGCATTATAAAGTAACAGAAATGAGGTACCTATGAAAATATTGCTCAAACAAGCCATTGTATACCCTATTACATCTCAAAAGTTTCAAGGCGATGTACTCGTTACAGGAGAGCGAATTACCGAGGTCAAACCTTTTATTCAACCTACTCAAGATATGACCGTTATAGATGCACGAGCACTCCATCTCTTACCTGGCTTTATTGATGTCCATACTCACCTTGGTCTCTATGATGAAGGCACTGGTTGGGCTGGAAATGATGCCAATGAAACATCTGAAGTTTCAACACCACATATTCGTTCTTTAGATGGAATCCACCCTTTGGATATCGCCTTTCAAGACGCTGTACAAAACGGAATTACAACCGTCCACGTTATGCCTGGCAGTCAAAATATTATCGGGGGGACTACTTGTGTAATAAAAACAGCTGGAACTTGTATTGATCATATGATTATTCAAGAACCTGCTGGTTTAAAGATTGCCTTTGGAGAAAATCCTAAAAAAGTCCATAGTAATGGAACAAAAGAATCCATTACACGTATGGGGATTATGGGGTTACTTCGGGAATCATTCTATGAAGCACAACACTACGGGCACGAAGCTGATTTTCGAATGCTTCCTATTTTAAAAGCATTACGTCGTGAAATACCCGTACGTATCCACGCTCACCGAGCAGATGATATTAGTTCTGCGCTACGCTTTGCAACGGAATTCAACCTCGATCTACGTATTGAACATTGTACAGAAGGACACTTTCTTGTTGAAGAGCTTTCGAAACATAATTTGAAGGTTTCAGTTGGTCCCACTCTGACACGTCGTTCTAAAATCGAACTAAAAAACAAGACATGGGATACTTACCATATATTATCTAAAAATGGTGTGGAAGTTTCTATAACAACAGATCATCCTTATACACCCATTCAATATTTAAATATTTGTGCCGCTGTCGCAGTAAGAGAAGGATTAGACGAGAAAACAGCACTAGAAGGAATTACCATATTCCCAGCGCGAAATTTGCGTTTAGAGGATAGAATTGGAAGCATCGAGGTTGGAAAAGACGCCGATCTCGTGTTATGGACTCATCATCCTTTCCATTATTTAGCCAAGCCTGTACTAACTATGATTGATGGAAAAATAATTTACAAAAAAAATAAAAAAAACTAGTTTATTTTTTTGACTAGATAAAGTATTATACGATTATAAACTGAATGAAACCATAATCAATTTGTGTCGTGATTATCATTTTCAAATTGATGAATGGGGAAGGCAAATGGTGCGCCACCAGCGTTAGAAACTGGTTCTAGTGGGTTCGATTCCCACCCCGAAATTTTTTAAAGATTGATATAAAAATTTCGAGGGTGGGGTGTTTTTTCGTCATGCTACCCTCGTGTGAGGAGGAGTTAGTATGTTGAAAAAACGCGACTTACACGACAGCCACGTTCTATACGAGTTAATGGTGGATCCAGCTGTCTTCCCTTTTGTGCGTCAAAAGGCTTATTCTTATGAAGAATATTTATTCTTAACAAAACAAACGATTGAAGCTGAAGAGCGCGGTGAATTAATTTCACGCACAATTTTAGATGAATGGGGTAACCCTATCGGAACAATTACTTTATTTGATGTGCAAGAAAAAGCTGGATTTCTCGGGACATGGCTTGGCAAACCATATCATGGAAAAGGCTATAATAAATTGGCAAAAGATTCATTTTTTAGTGAACTTTTCTATGAATTAGATATTGAAACAATTTTCATGCGTATTCGTAAAATAAATATTCGTTCTATTAAAGCTGCAGAAAAACTGCAATATGTGAATCTAGCAAACGAAACAAGAAAAGCCGTATATGATGAAATTAACGCAAACGAAGAAGTATATAACTTATATGAAATTCCAAAAGATCAATACACACTTGCTACAATGCGAGATACAACCTTCCAAGATGCTCATCAATTAAAAGAAGCATAATCTAAATTTTCTGAAATGATAATCAATCATTAACATTTTCCATATGCGTATATCCCCTCATGTCTTTGGAAACGATAAATAGTAACTTTAAGACACGAGGTGATTTGTAATGGATAAAAAGAAACGTGATAAAGCAAAAAACACATTATCTAGTACACAAGAAGTTCTCTATCAACGCGAATTTCAAAAAGCAGATCGTGCAGCAGGATATCGCTCGAAAAGCATTTAAAGTGAAAATGAATAATTAGAAGTTTCCCCCCTAATTATTCATTTTCATTACATAATTTTCTCGATTGATAAAAGTAAGCAAAAAAGCCCCTTATACATAAGGGGCTTTTTTGCTGTGGACAACTTTATCCACAAAACCAACAGAATTGTTAGTAATTTTCAAAAATATTTAATATTTTTCTATATTAAAGCATATATCAGCTGTTTTAATTGTGGATATTTTTCTAAAAATTGTGGACAATGTGGATATAGTTGTTAATATTCCGACTTTACTGTTTAATGAAAGCGCAATCCTTTTGTGGATAACTGGCTGAATTTTCTTTGAAAATAATAAAGAACCCTCTTTACATATACAAAGAGGGTTTCATATTAAGTAAAAGATTGTGCAAGAGCAGGTGATTTAATAGGTATATGACGCGGTTCTGCATGATTTTCTGCCAAAATTGCATCTACAATATGACCAGCTGGCTCTGGAAGATAGATGCTTTTCATTGCTTCTTTCATTTGAAGAAGCTTCACATCATCTTGTAATAATGCCTCTGTTTTTGCAAAAACCTCACTATCATCGCGAATGACAACTGCTGCTCCCTTTCTTTCAAAGTACATCGCATTTTCATTTTCTTGTCCTGGAACAGGCTTATATAAAATGACAGGTACTTGCAACGCTGCTGCTTCACTTAATGTTATTCCGCCTGGCTTCGTAATCATACAAGAAGTAACACGGAATAATTCATCAATATTTTCAACATACCCAAACACTTTTAATGCATCGGAATTTTGCTTCTGTAAACTTAATAAATCCTGTTTTAAAGCTTCATTTTTCCCACAAACAACAACTACTTGTAAATTAGGCACTGACATAAATGATTGGCATAGTTCTTTTACATTTCCTAATACCCCATGAGCACCTGCTACAATTAGTAAAATCTTTTTATTCTTACATAACTGATATTTAGTATATATGATTTCTGGATTTACCTTTAACTCAAAACTACTCCGAATTGGAATTCCTGTTTCAACAATTTGTTCCGCAGGTACACCGATATCAACCATCAATTCTTTCACATGATCCGTTGCAACAAAATAACGATCTACTTCTCGATGAATCCATATTTTGTGCACGCAAAAATCCGTTAATACGTTATAGACAGGAATTGAAATACCTGTTTGTTTCTTCAATTCTGGTACAGCGATAATTGGAAATGTATTAATTACAATATCTGGTTTCTCCACCTGTAATAGTGTTTTCAAACGTTTTCTTCCAAAGTTCGCATACCAAGATGCTATTTTCTTATCATAAATTTTTTCTACCCCGTAATAAAACAAACGATATAATTCTTTTCCTATTGTATAACTTTTTAAATATAGATATTTTGTAATGTCAGTTATAAATGGATGTGATTCTCCAAACAAGTCGCATACAATAACATCTTCAATTCCTTTTTGGCGAAATGTTTGTTCTAATGTTTTTGCTACTTGCACATGACCATTACCGTAATGTGCAGTTAATATTAAAACCTTGGGGTTTTTTATCAAACAAATCCACTCCTAGCTTTTTGTTTCTCCATATTGCATATACGACAATAGGAAAAACATTTTCCTTAAAAATTACATAAACAGATTCTAATAATTCCCTTTCAGCTATGTACCTGTCGTGGATATGCAAAGCATATAAGATTGACCCCTTAATCCTATCTGTGCTCATATCTTTACATTATACTTTCCTATAAGAGCTTTCGCAATAACTTACAAATGTTCTCTATTCCATGATACTCACTCTTTTACTTCTTAATTCTTTTTACTATTTTGATTTCCCTTTACAATTATGTAAATTTCTCCATTTATTCCGTACAAAATTATGGATATTCTACTTTCAGTATACTCTTTTATCAATATATACTCTAGATTTTATTGTAAAGAAAGCAAAAAGCCTAATCCAATATTTGGATTAGACCGCTTGTAAAATATATTTAGCATGTTCTACATTTTTCTCAGTAGGTGGTTCTACATTTGCGAGTGGATACTTGTGTCCAAGCGCCTCCCATTTATATACACCAAGCTTATGATATGGTAACACTTCAACTTTTTGAACATTAGACAGACTTTGAATAAAGCTAGATAGTTTTTGTAGATCCTCTTCATTATCCGTAACACCAGGAACTAATACGTGTCGTACCCAAATCGGTTTATTCTTATCCGATAAATAACGAGCAAATTGTAAAATATGTTCATTTGGTTTCCCTGTTAATTTACGATGCTTTTTGGAATCGATATGTTTCAGATCCAATAAAACTAAATCTGTATAATCCATTAAAATATCTAGCTTATTTTGGAATTCTGGTTCCTCAGAATAACAACCACCAGAAGAATCGATTGTTGTATGGATACCAGCCGCTTTACACTTTTTAAACAACTCAATTAAAAAGTCTAGCTGTAATAATGGCTCTCCACCGCTAACTGTTATACCGCCTCCGGAAGCTTCAATAAATGGAAGGTAACATGTCACATCCTGCATCACTTCTTCAACTGTTATTTCTTTACCTTTACCGATTTCCCACGTATCAGCATTATGACAATATTGACAACGTAATAAACACCCTTGTGTAAATATGACATAACGAATCCCCGGGCCATCAACAGTACCACAAGACTCTACAGAATGTATTCTTCCTTTTACCATGTTACTTCCTCCTTTATTGAAACAGCCTCCCTTCGCTATATATTAAGAGCGAAGGGACACCTTTTTTCATTTACATGCTTTCATGCATTGTACGGTTAATTACATCAATTTGTTGTTCACGAGTTAATTTAATAAAGTTTACAGCATAACCAGATACACGAATTGTTAATTGTGGATACTTCTCAGGATGTTCCATTGCATCCATTAATGTTTCACGGTTAAATACGTTAATATTTAAGTGGTGCCCTTCTTTTACTGCATAGCCATCAAGCATTGATACTAAATTACGTACTTGTACATCATCTTCTTTACCAAGTGCTTTCGGAATAATAGAGAATGTATTAGAAATACCATCTTGTGCATCTTCATATGGTAATTTAGCCACAGATAATAATGAAGCTAATGCACCTTTTGTATCGCGTCCATGCATTGGGTTCGCACCTGGTGCAAATGGTTCTCCTGTACGGCGGCCATCTGGAGTATTACCAGTTTTCTTACCGTAAACAACGTTAGATGTGATTGTTAAGATTGACATTGTATGAACAGAGTTTCTGTATGTTTTATGTTTACGAAGTTTATTCATAAATGTTTTTACAAGATTTACAGCAATCTCATCTACACGATCATCATTGTTACCGTATTTAGGGAAATCTCCTTCAATCTCGAAGTCAACTGCAATACCATTTTCATCACGAATTGGTTTTACTTTTGCGTATTTAATTGCACTTAATGAATCTGCTACTACAGATAGACCAGCGATACCTGTTGCCATTGTACGAAGAACGTTTGTATCATGAAGTGCCATTTCAATACGTTCATAGCTATATTTATCATGCATGTAATGGATAACATTTAATGTGTTTAAATATAGACCCGCTAACCATTCCATTGTCATATCAAACTTATGCATAACTTCTTCATAATTTAATACTTCAGAAGTAATTGGTGCGTACTCAGGACCAACTTGTGCTTTTGACTTTTCATCTTTGCCACCGTTAATCGCATATAATAATGCTTTGGCTAAGTTTGCACGAGCTCCGAAGAACTGCATTTGTTTACCGATTCTCATTGCAGATACGCAACATGCAATACCGTAATCATCGCCGTATTCAGGACGCATAATGTCATCATTCTCATATTGAATTGCTGATGTTTTAATAGACATTTTCGCACAGTAGTTTTTAAAGTTCTCTGGTAATTGTTTAGACCAAAGAACAGTTAAGTTTGGTTCTGGAGCTGGTCCTAAATTATCTAATGTATGCAAGAAACGGAATGAGTTCTTTGTTACTAATGGACGACCATCTAATGCCATACCACCGATAGATTCAGTTACCCAAGTTGGGTCACCAGAGAATAATTCATTATAATCAGGTGTTCTTGCGAATTTCACAAGACGTAATTTCATAATGAAGTGATCGACAATTTCTTGTACTTCTTCTTCTGTTAAAGTACCATTTGCTAAATCTCTTTCAATGTAAATATCTAAGAATGTAGAAGTACGTCCAAGACTCATTGCAGCTCCGTTTTGTTCTTTAATCGCTGCAAGGTATGCGAAGTATAACCATTGGAATGCTTCTTGTGCATTTGTTGCTGGCTTAGAAATATCGAAGCCATGAGAAGCAGCCATTTCTTTTAACTCTTGAAGTGCACGCATTTGCTCGGATAACTCTTCGCGTAAACGCATTGTATCTTCGCTCATTACACCACCAGTTAAATTCAAATCAGCTTTTTTCGCTTCAATTAAATGATCAATACCATATAACGCTACTCGGCGATAGTCACCGATAATACGTCCACGTCCGTATGCATCTGGAAGACCAGTAATAACACCTGATTTACGTGCATTTCTCATTTCTGGTGTGTATGCATCAAATACACCTTGGTTATGAGTTTTTCTCCACTCTCTAAAAATACGACTAAGTTCTTTATCCATTTCGTATCCATAAGATTCACAAGCTTGTTCTGCCATACGAATACCACCATATGGTTGTAAAGAACGTTTAAATGGTTTATCAGTTTGGAAACCGACTACTTTTTCAATATCTTTATTTAAGTATCCTGGGTCATGTGATGTAATAGAAGAAACAATTTTTGTATCCATATCAAGAACGCCACCGTTTTCACGTTCTTTCGTTGTTAAATCCATTACTTGATCCCAAAGTTGTTTCGTTGCTTCAGTTGCTTCTGCTAAGAAAGATTCGTCCCCTTCGAAAACGTTTACATTATTTAAAATGAAATCGCGAACATCAATCTCTGCTTTCCATTTTTCACCTTTAAAGTTTTCCCATGCGTTTTTAACATTTTCTAATACTTGAGTCATCCTAATCTCCTCCATTTTTGATTAGTACAGGACTAAGATTTTTTATATAACAGCTTACACACTTAGAATACTACTTTTTTACGAAAGTGAACGAAATAGTTGTGACATGTTTGTGAAATGTTGAGCAAACTACTATATATATAGTGTTAACTTCATTTAAAAGTCTTTAAAATTAACCCTTTCCTTAATTGTATTTTTTTGGTATCCTTATATACGAGTCCTATTTTGTAATATAAGAACAATACCCATTGTAGAGCTGTAACACTCTTATCTCCTAATCTGTTATAGTTTTTATAACAGAACAAAAAAGTGTACACATGTTGTACACTTTTTTTGTTACTTCTATAAAACATCTCTTTTTCTATTGCCATCATAGAATCCGCCACGATTGTCTGTTAATGCAATTATTTGATCTAGTCCTTCTATATGATCACCTATAATTCGAAGTACAGCTGGTGGATGACCTATTTTAGCAAAATGTTCACTGGGACGAATACGGTTCATCTTATCGACCTCAACACGACTTACACATGCAACTTCAAATCCTGAAAGAATAGCTTTCACTTGGGCTACACACGGCGCCAGTAAAGATCTATACCCAATTTCTTTCAAACACTTACGGCTAAACGCATTCGGTACAGCGATAAGAGAGCCTACGCCTAGATCTTTTCTATCACAAGCTAAATTTAATGCATATTTAAATGCAGTTACAAGATGAAGCGGTACTCTTAAATCTAAATAATGATTTAGATCATTTAATGCAACATCTGTTCCATCTGCAATAGCTTTCGCAAAAGGATATAGCTCACTCGCTGGAATAACAAAATCGCCATCTATAAATAACACAATTTCTCCTTTTGCAAAATACGTTCCAAGTGAGCGCCCCACATCATTTCCGAGTGCTTCTTTATATACAATTGTCGTTGCCCCTTTGTCTTTTGCAATTTTTTTCGTTTTATCTGACGAACCATTTACGACAACGATAATTTCGAAGGGTTCAATTTTGCGAAGCTCTTCTATAACGTTTCCAATTGTTTTCTCTTCATCTTGTACGGGAATAACAACCGATAGTTGCTTTCCTTTATAGAAATCAGATGTAACACCCCACCCTTGATAAAACTCTTCAAAACTTAAAGTATGATAGACACTATCCCTTTTCCTATTTCCATCATAATATCCTCCGCGCTCATCACTGCTTAATATCCGTTCTGCTACTGCTTCTATATGATCACCTATCATTCTTTTTTCAGATTGGGAAAGATTTGTCCCATATGCAGCATGCTGGAATGGACGAAATTTATTCGGCGTAATAACGTCAATAGCACAATGACGACTAATTCTCCATTTACTTTGAACTAGGCGTAAATGAGCCACAATAGGATTAACAAAACATTCATATCCGATGCTTTGAACGACTTCTTTCGTCAGCGCATGAGGTACATCTAATAAAGAATTCATTTTTAATTCTTCACGCTCTAACATTGCATTTAATATTTGGCGCCATACTGTAATAGAAGTGGTTTTTTGCCTTTTTAAAAATAATGCATCCAAATTATTTAAAACTACATCTGCCTGATCGTATAAAATCGGATTAAGGAATAATTTTAATTTTGAAGTTGGAATAGCAAAATCACCATCTATAAATAGTAATACATCACCTATCGCATGTTTTGCGCCGACTGCACGTCCAACATCGTTCCCTAGTAGCTCTGTATGCTTGATTACTTTACACCCTAAACGATCTGCAACATCTTCTGTTCCATCATTACAACCGTTTGCTACTACAATGATTTCTACTGGATTTAATGGTCTTACCGATTGAATAACGTCTGAAATCGTATCGACCTCATTACATGCAGGAATAATAACAGATAATGACTTAGTAGCCATTGTTTTGTTCACGAAACCACTTAATCGTTTCCTTCAATCCGTTTTCCCACGTTACTTTCGCCTGAAATTGAACAAGCTCTTTTAATTTTGTTACATCTGGTCTTCTATTTGGAATTTCTTCAAAACCATGAGGATATACTTCTTCAAAAGGCACTTGGACAATCTTCGAAGAAGAATTCGTTAATTTTTTAATTACTTCTGCTACTTCTTTTATGCTCTTTTCATTCTCAGAACCTATATTAATAATCTCACCATTTACCTTCTCATCCATTGCCCGAATTGTTGCCTCTACCGCATCACTTACATACGTAAAACAACGTGTCTGCTTTCCATCTCCATATACGAGAATGTCTTCTCCTTGCAGTGCCGCGCGGATAAATCGCGGGATTACTCCTGCATATGGACCATCTTTCGCTCTTGGACCATAAATATTAAAGTATCGAACAATCGTTACTGGTAAACCTTCTAATGCGTACCCTAAACATAATGTCTCTTCCAACGTTTTACAAACTGCATAACTCCAACGAATTTTAGAAGTTGCCCCGTACAATCGATCTCCCTCTTCAGAGAAAGGCGGCTTGGCCTTACCATATACTTCTGAAGTAGAAGCAAAAACTACTTTCTTCTTTCCTTTTAACGCTGCTTGTAAAACATTTCTTGTCCCATCAAAATTCGTTTCTATGAGCTCTATACTTTTTTCCATTGTTGTTTTCACACCTAAAATTGCTGCTAAATGAAACACGACATCATGCTGATCTACTAATTCATAAATAGAATTTTTATCTAAAACACTTATTGGAATAACACGGATTTCTTTCATTAACTCTTTATGGTACTTATTTTTACCTTTATAAAAGTTATCCACAACAGTGACCTCATAACCTCTTCTCATCAACTCTTCAGCTAAATGCGACCCGATAAATCCGGCCCCACCTGTAATTAAACATTTCTTACTCATTTACTCACCTTCTTTACAATCCCGCGTGTATCTATTACTCGATCCATTCCTTTAAAAAGCTTCCAATCAATATTAGAATGATCCGTTAAAATTAAAATACAATCCGCTTTTTTAACTTTTTCTTCATCTAAAGAAACAGATTGGTACACCTTATCTCCAATTTCCGCGAAAGAAATATAAGGATCATGATATTCTATCTCGTATCCTTGATTTCTTAATAATTGAATAATCGGTAACGCTGGTGATTCTCTCAAATCATTTACATCTTTTTTATACGCAATCCCTACAATTAACACCGTTGCGGGTGATTGCACCACACTTTTTACTTTGCGGACCATTTTCTCTGGCATTTCTTCATTAATTATATGTGCAGCCTCAATTAATTGACTAATTGCCCCATTCTTTTTTATTCTCCATTGAAAATATAAAGGGTCTACGGGAATACAGTGTCCCCCTATCCCTGGCCCTGGCCAATACGGAGTAAACCCAAATGGTTTTGTAGATGCCGCTTCAATGGCCTCATAAAAATCAATGCCTAAACTTTCACATAGTGTGTTTAGTTCATTTACTAAAGAAATGTTAACTAAGCGCTGAATATTTTCAAATAGCTTGCACATCTCTGCTACTTTCGGAGAGCTAACAGGTACAACTTCGTCAAAAATGGTACTATATAAATCCTTTACCTTTTGTTTACACTTTTCTGTTTGTCCACTAATAACTTTTGGAATAGCTTGAACTGAATATTGACTATTTGCTGGATCAATTCTCTCAGGGGAATATCCGATATAGAAATCTTCCCCTACCTTTTTACCATTTTGAGAAATAATAGGTAGGATGACTTCTTCAAGTGTGCCTGGATATGTGGAGCTTTCAAAAATGAAGGTTTGTCCTTTTTGAAGGTTTTGTTGTATATAATGCGAAGCTGAAATGAGGGCACTTAAGTCTGGTTCTCTTTGTTCATTAATTGGAGTCGGGACAGTGACAATAACATAATCACTATTTTGAAAATCAGCAATGCCTTGATCCGGTGTATTTACTGTTAATTTTTTTTTCGTCAATAAACTTTGTAACTCTTTAGAAGAAACATCCGGAATATAACTTTCTCCTTTTATAATTGAGTCTATTTTTCTAATATCTTTATCTAATCCAAGTACTGTATGCCCTCTTTCTGCAAAATGTACCGCTAAAGGAAGGCCAACATACCCTAGCCCAATAATAGCTACTTTACTACTATTCATTTGTATTCTCTTCTTCCCTTCTCAATTGTTGAATTACATCTCTATCTCTATCTCCATCTGTAAAACCACCACGTTCGTCCGTACATTGTAATAAATACGCAACCGCTTCAAGTTGATCACCGAAAATACGATCAAATGCTGAAATACGCCCATTTACAAATTCGTGTTGCTCTGGACGTACGCGATTTGTTTTTATAACATCTACTAACTCTACTGTTGTAATAGAGAATCCTTCTAAAATAGCTTTCACTTGTGCTAATGGCGGAATGATAAGGGAATCATATCCTATTTTCTCTATTACCTTCTTATGAATGGCATGTGGTACAGCAGTTAGTGAGTTATTCCATAAATCTGGTCGTTTCGCTATCAAATTCACAAAGTATTTTCCCATACTAATTGGATCTGCTGGATGAAACATATCTAATAAGCATTGTAAATCATTTAACACCACGTCATTTCCATCTTCAACAGCATGTAAAAATAGAGTGAGTTTTTTTGCTGGAATAACAAGATCACTATCAACGAATAAACAAATATCTGCCGTAGCATGCATGGCACCTATTGCTCTTGCTACATTATGTCCAAGCGCCTTCGTAAATTCAACAACAATAACATTCTCTAGCTTTGCCTGTTTAACAGTCTCAACATCTGCTCCATTCGCGACAACTATAATTTCATCTACACCTGCTTCTTTCACTTCTTTTATAACAGACCTTATGGTTATTTTCTCTTCTGATACTGGGATAATGGCACTATATTTCGCTTTATTCTTTTGTAATAAAACTGGTTTATACTTTCCTACAAACTCTCTATCTCTATTGTTCTCTGAAAAACCACCGCGTTTACCATATGTTTCGATTACGTATTGTAAAGCTCGCAAATGATCACCCATAATACGACTAGTCGCTTTCGGATAAGGAGAGCCAGGTGATGTACCAGTATGCACAGGTCGAACTTTATTTGTGTAGATGACATCAACTGAAGCCATATCAGAAATATCTACTCCTCTAGACATCGCCATCGCTTGAAATAATGCTGGATCTGCTAAATTCCACCACCCCAGTTTTTCAATCACTTTACGACTTATCGCATGTGGTATTGCAATTAAAGATCCTACAACAAACTCTTTCTTGTTCAAATAACGATTTAACATATATTTTCCAACCGTCGTATAATGCGGTCTCATCTTCAAGTAAACGGACCATGTTAAATTATTTAAAACAATCTCATGCCCTTGTCGTATTCCTTTAATAAAATTGTATAATTCTTCACTTTTCATGACGATATCACCATCTAAAAACAAAACAATCTCACCTTTTGCTTCTCTAGCACCAATTGCCCGTCCCACATCATTACCAAGAGAATCTCTATAATAAATTACACGGCAATTATGCTGTAATGCTATTTCCTTCGTCCCATCTGTAGATCCATTATCTACTATGATAACTTCATATGGTTCGAGCTTTCTTACCTCTACTAAAACTTTTGATAAAGTACTTGCTTCATTATGCACTGGAATAACAACTGACACTCTCATACTTGTATCACTCTTACCCTTCCAAGCGAACATAAGCAATAATAGGAATACGCACAACTACATCTTCTGGTGGTCCATAAGAAGGAGAAGTACGAACAATTACTGCCCCATCCGTCACAGATAAAAGAACGCCTGCAATGATTTCTACAGCTGTCACAACTTGCACTAGTTCGCCAACATGGTTACGTAATTCATCAGTAAATAACATATATAACTCTCCTTTCTTAAGCTTCTTTAATTGATATAATACTTATAAATGGTAATAAAACCTCTGTTCCTATTCCTTCTTGCAATGTTAAGAAGTCATCACCAACTGCTACAATAACACCTGTTAATTGTCCAACTGTCACCGTAATTTCTACGTTTTTACCTAAATACTGCTTTGCAATTTCTTTAAAAGGTGATGTATTGCATTCTTTTAAAATGTTACAAATAATAGATTGAAATCTACTTGATTCAATAACCTCTTCCGTAGCTTGCTTAGAGTTTCTTTGAATAAATCTCGCGAAGTTTTGTGAAAATAAAAGTCTTTCCACAGCAGGCAATAACTTATTATCTAAAAAATAATCTAATTGTCTATTAAACAATCTTGATAATTTATGCCAATATTTTCTGAACAGACACATACACTTCTCCTCCTATTATTTTTAGATTATAAAATTTTACATCCATACATCTTAATGTATACAAAATGGATATTTTTGTGATAGGTAAGACATACATTTTCTAAAAGAAATATTTGTTTCAGAGCATAAAAAAAACTATCCAAAAGGATAGTTTCTTACACTTCAATATTCCGCAATATCGAATAAATGTCATTATTCACTTTACCAAATGATTTAATATTATTTTGAATGTTAGATAATAAAACAACATATACACTACCATTTTTACTAAATCCGTTTAAGCAATTCCAACCTGGCATTACACCATGATTCGAATAGCTTCCTGGGTCTACGTACCATCCAAACCCGTAATCCTTTTTTCCACCCGTAAACATTTGATCGTAACTCTCTTTTGAAATTAATTTTCCAGAGTATAACGCCTCATTAAATAAATATAAATCATGTGCACTCGTATATATATCACCACAACCATAAAGTTGTGACATGCTTGGAATATTAGGTGTTGTCATATTATTATTTACTATTTTATAACCCGTTGATGGGAATCTTGTTTGTTCTAACGCTGTGCCAAAGCCAGAATGTTTCATACCCGCAGTAGCAAAAATATGTTGTTTAATATATTCTTCGAGTGACTGCCCACTTACCTTCTCTGCAATATAAGCAAGTATAGAGTAGTTCGAATCAGAATACTTCCACTTCTCTCCCGGACCACCAATACGCTTTTGATTTCCTATCCGCTTTATCAGTTCTTCATGAGAAATATCTTCTTTTCCCTGCTCATATTCGGGAATCCCTGATGTATGTGTTAATAGATGTTTTAGCTGAATATTATTACCTTGTGGAAAACCTGGAATATACTTCGCAACAGTATCTTCTACTTGTAATTTATTTTGATCTTTCAATTGCATAATAGCAGTTGCTACAAACGCCTTTGAAATAGAACCAATATAAAAAGTCGTCTCTGAATTATTCGGTACTTGCTGCTCTTTATTTGCCATACCGTACCCTTTATTCAGAAGAACTTTTCCGTTCTTCACAATAACAGCTGTCCCGCTAAATCCTGCGTTTTGTAAATACTGGTCCAATTGAGCGTTTTCATTAATTTCTTGAGGTGGTCCTTCAGCAGGTTTCTCCGCTGCTTGCGCTTGCTTCATTTGTTCTTCCTGCTCTTTTTGTTTTTGCTTCTGTACTTCTTGTTTCTTTTTTTCTTCTTTCTTTTTTAACTCTTCTTGTTTCTTCATTTCTGCTGCCGCTTTTAAAGTTTCTTCTTTCTTATTATGCGCAACAATTTTTGTATACATGAAATATACAAGTGATAATAGTAAGACGAGAATGATTGTTCTTTTTATGTATACAATCGGCCGATGTGCTTTCCCATTCGCATTATTTTTTTCCTGATCCATAATTGCTTTTTTCCCCTTACTCACCAATAATTTAATTCCTCTACTAAAGATTCGTTTTAGTAGATTATGGATAATCCATTCTATATCATCCCTACTTTATCACGCACTGCACATATTACCAACCTATATGTACAAAAAAGAAAAAGAAAATTTACAAAAGTAAGATTCCCGTTAAATTATTAACAAAAAAAAGAGGATATCCTCTAAAAAATTGATGTTATCAATCTTTTGGGACATCCTCTTATCTCATTATTTATACGTGTTTTTTCATATCATCGGCAACAGATTCAACATTTGTACCTACGATAACTTGTACACTAGTATTACTTAATTTCATAACACCTTTTGCACCAGCACGTTTTAATGCTGCTTCATTTACTTGACCAGCATCTTTTACTTGTAAGCGTAGACGTGTTGCACAGTTATCAATAACTGTTAAGTTTTCTTTTCCGCCTAAAGCTGCTACGTAAGTTTCACCAATTGAACCTGCAACTGGTGCATCACCATCTTCAACTAACTCATCGTCATCTTCACGACCAGGAGTTTTTAAATCGAACTTCTTAATTAAGAAGTAGAATACTATGAAATAAATTGCTGCGTAAATTAAACCGATACCTGCTAGTAAGACTGGTTTTGTTGCAATACCGAAGTTTAAAGCATAATCGATTGCACCGGCACTAAATGAGAAACCATCATGAATGCCAAGTGATGTTGTAATGAATAAAGAAAGACCTGTTAGTACAGCATGAATACCATATAATACTGGTGATAAGAACATGAATGAGAATTCAATAGGCTCTGTAATACCAGTTAAGAATGAAGTTAATGCTAGACCAGCTAACATACCAGTAACTGCTTTACGCTTTTCTGGTTTAGCAGCTGCAATCATTGCGAAACATGCTGCTGGTAAACCGAACATCATAACTGGGAAGAAACCAGTCATAAACATACCTGCTGTTTTGTCACCTGCAAGGAAACGAGCAATATCACCATTAACAACATTACCTGCTGCATTTGTAAAGTCCCCAAATACAAACCAGAAGTATGTGTTCATTACGTGGTGTAAACCAATTGGGATTAATAAACGGTTTAATAAACCAAATAATCCTGAACCAATTGCACCTAAATTAACAATTCCATGAGCTAATGCATCAATACCATTTTGAATTGTTGGCCAAATTTGTGCAAATAGAATTCCTAATATCAGCATCACAACTGATGTAACAATTGGAACGAAACGTTTTCCAGCAAAGAAACCTAACCATTCTGGAAGTTTAATCTTATGGAATTTATTATAAAGAAGTCCTGCTATAACACCAACAATAATACCACCTAAAACTTTCATATCTACTTTAGTCGATAATTCAGCAGCCTTAGATACTTGTGTCATTGTATCTGCAAGCTTAGATGGATCTACATTTGCGCTATTACCTATTAAATCTTGGACTTTACCTAATTTACCTTGTAATTCAGCAGTTGAATACCCTTTGCTAAGTGCATCAATACTATTTTTCATAACAAGATAACCAATTGCACCTGCAAGACCTGCTGCACCACTACCATCCACTGAAAGACCGATTGCAATACCAATTGCAAAAATAAGTGCTAAGTTATCAAAAACTGCTGCGCCGGCCTGTGCCATAACAGGAATATCAAATACATCTGGTTGCCCTAAACGAAGCAATAATCCTGCTGCTGGTAGTACTGCGATCGGAAGCATTAAAGCTTTACCAATACGTTGTAAAAACTGCAACATTTTAATTCCCCCTAATTAAATTTATGAAATCGTTATCATTATAAGTACGCTTTAGAAAACGCTTTCTATTACATAACCATAATAACATATAGTTGTATAGATGTGTAGTTTTTATTTCTGAACTTTTTATGGATAAATCTCCTATTTCCAAACTGTTATATAAAAGGAAAATTCTCCTTTTTAAAATACAGAATACTCGAAACGAAAGACCTATTATATCACATTGAACTTTCGTTTTATCATTCCACTTTTTCATGTTATTATTTATTTCCGAGCATATCGGGAAAAGTAAACTTAGTTAATTCAAAATAGGAGCGTTGGTACTATGCAGTGCATTGAAACAAACAACTTACAACAGTTGTTAGAACAAGTAAAACCATATACAAAAAAAGGAAAACTTGCTACTTATATCCCCGAACTAGGAAATGCAAATCCAGACGATTTAGGGATTGCCATTTTCCATAAAGAAACAGAATATATCCATGCAGGCAACTCACAAACACTATTTACTCTTCAAAGTATTTCCAAAGTAATTACACTTGCCCTTGCCCTTTTAGACCGTGGTGAAGAATATGTATTTTCTAAAGTTGGAATGGAACCAACGGGTGACCCATTTAATTCTATTATTAAGTTAGAAACAACAAGTCCGTCCAAACCCCTTAATCCAATGATAAATGCAGGAGCATTAGCTATTACAAGCATGTTAGCAGGAAAAGATAACGAGGAAAAAATGGAACGTATTCTTCATTTTGTACGTGAAATAACAGATAATCCTACTATTAATTATTCCTCTAAAGTTGCCGATTCAGAACTAGAGACAGCTTACCTAAACCGTTCACTTTGTTATTATATGAAACAAAACGGAATTATCGATTGTGATATTGAAGAACTTATGGATTTATATACTCGTCAATGCGCAGTTGAAGTAAACTGCATCGATTTAGCACGTATCGGCTTAATTTTTGCAATGGATGGATATGATCCATATAAAAAGAAACAAATCATCCCTAAACATATTACAAAAATTTGCAAAACATTTATGGTCACATGTGGTATGTATAACGAATCTGGTGAATTTGCAATTCGTGTTGGTATTCCTGCAAAAAGCGGTGTAGCCGGTGGTATTTTTGGCTGCGTAAAAGGCGACATGGGAATCGGTATTTTCGGACCAGCTTTAGATGCAAACGGAAATAGTATTGCTGGTTTTAAAATTCTTGAACTTCTTTCTGCTCAAGAAGGTTGGAGCATTTTTTAATCGCGAGTTATCCTGCTATACTAGCAGGATTTTTTATTTCGCCAAAACCTCACTTTTGTGAGTTATCAATCTTCTTATAAAAACAGTGCTGAAAGTTTCTCTATATCATGCATATTTGTTCCCCCCTCCTGAATAATATAGTACAACCTAGCGCTATATGTGGAGGTGTGAAAGATGAAACTAATATTTCAAATGGGAAAACAACCTGTTCTTGAAAAAACAATCCTTCTTTTTATATTGAGTATTGTAGAAAGCTTGAAGTTAAAAGTTGTTTCACTCGACGAAGCTCACCGATACATATTCAATTTAGAAGTACTTGAATTATTAATGGATCGGAACATCGATGATCAAGTACTTGAACTTATTCATTTCGGGATGGGACTTGAAGACATTTATCACGTGCTTCCTGAAGAACTTGAGCATACGATTGAGGAATTAAAATGGCTTTGCATTCAAGTATTAAGTGAGTACAGTATGCATGAAGAATCGGAACAATTAATTGAAGATATACGGTAAAAAAGCACCTATGTAGGTGCTTTTAATGTTTTTTTAAACTATTTTTATACGCCTCAATATTTACTGGTAGCTCTTCCTCTTCCAAAGTATGTTCATTTACATCTTTATGAATGAACGCACCTTTAGGTGGTTGATGATCATGCCCTTTTTTCTTATGATCAAATGCTTTCCCGCGTCCCATACAAATCCCCCTTTCTTAAAAGAAATCCGTATTAGTATGGAGAAAAGTACGTCGATATATGCAATCCCTTGCTGTATTTCCAAGGAAATACTCGAACCTTGTTTTCTACTCTCCTTACAACAACTGATCGATCCCAATAAGAATTAATAATACTCCTGCGATAATTGTCGCCCATTTCCCTAAGTATTCTGCTAAAAATCGTTTTCCTACATACGCAAAACCACTAATACAAATAAAACTAAACACCCCAGAAATAGTCGCTGTAAGCCAAAGATTTAAATTTGTTATCCCAGCATCAAATCCACCTGCAATATTATTAATAGACAACGCAATCCCTAATACAATTGCTTCTGAAAAACTAATTGTTTTAGAACCATCAAAATCTGCTTTTTCTGGATCACGTAAAATTCCCATAAGTACATTACCATCTTTAGAGCCTACGGTATTTCTTTGCCCCAAGAAAGGCTGGCACAAAATAAACACCCCGATTATCCCTAAAACGATTGCTCCAATCAGGTTTGCTGTAAACTCTGAAATAAATAACGCAATCCAGTTCCCAAAAAATCCAGCTAATAAAGTAAATACAAACCCAAAAAATGCGATGATAAAATTGTTGAACCACGAAATTCTAATTTTACGAATGCCATATGCAATCCCAACACCTGCATTATCTAAATTAGAAGCAATCCCGATTAAAAAAATTGAAAATAGACCTGCCGTACTCATAAATAGCCACCCCTTTTCCTCACTTTTCCATGCATCTTATGAAAATGTTGAGCAACTGTGCCTGTCTGTTTCATATACATGTAATAAATGCTCAACATTTTTTCAACAATAAAAAGGAGTGCCTTCGCTATGCCTAAAGAAAATCCAAATGAGCGGCTTAGTAGATTAATAAAAAAACTTTTAAAAGAACGTGCCTTATCTATGCGCCAACTCGGAATGCTTACAAATATTGATCCCGCAACAATCTCAAGAATTATGAATGGTAAACAACCGCCAAAACAAAAACACCTACAAAAATTCGCAGAATGTCTGCAAGTTCCACCCCAATTGTTATTTGATGAAATGTATCCTGATTCTCCTCACATTAATAAAGAAAAGACGGATATGTACACATCTCTTGATACCATTCAGCAAACTCTGCAATCCTCTAACTTATTCGATTTCGATTACACTACAACTCGCGTAAAACAAGAACTCGAAAATTACGAACGCTATGCCCAGACAACAGAAGGCGAAAAACGTATTCATGACAGTTTTGCAAGCAAATTAGAGCAAATTGATAGTGCTGGTCCTTTTATTGAACAATTAACAGATATGTATCAACAATTTTGTAATGAAACCATTTCAAAAGAAGAACGTGCAGTTCTTGGGAGCGCATTACTTTATTTCATATTATCGACAGATATTATTCCCGACTATCTCTTTCCAATTGGCTATTTAGATGATGCGATTGCCGTTGAATTAGCGAGAGAGAAATTAATTGAAATGAAACGAAAGACATAGAAAAATAAAGAACTATTTCAGTTGTTTATATTCAACACTGAAATAGTTCAATAAAAAATCGTACAAGTATACATACTCGTACGATTTTACTGTACAAATCTATTTTTCCGTGTGGCACCATTCATATATAAATGCTGTTATCACTTTTGTAAATTCAATTAACTGTTCAACTTCAACTTTCTCATTTACAGAATGTGCTTCTTCTAATGTACCTGGTCCATATATAATCGCTGGAATATGAAATTCACTAAACCAACCACCATCCGTTACCGTTGCAGACATATCTAAAATTGCGTTTTTAGAAAGAATTGATTCATGTACTGAGCTAAGCGTTTTTACAGCTGTATGTTCACTATCTATTTCTAAAGAAGGGAAAATTTCGCCACGATCCACAATCATTGATTCTCCGCCCCACTTAAATTGTGGTGGATTTTCACTTAGCCATGGATCGGCAGCTGCTACTTTAACGATATACTCTTCAATTTCTTTTATTATTTGTTCATGTGTTTCATTCGGATAAAAGTGCACTGTTATCCATAACCGGCACTCATCCGCAATAAAAGCTGCATGTCTTCCACCCTCAATAACAGCTGGATTAATTGTTGTTGTTCCAGACGGATAGCCTTCATATGTTTTCATAACTGCCCAATGACGCTCTAATTCTTGTAAACTTTGCACAATTTTCATCATTTTTTCAATTGCACTCGCTCCAAATAAACGTCCTCCAGCATGAATCATTTGCCTACGCGTTGCATCATGAAACGTTTGAGGGCTTTTCACAGTAATCCAGCCAGTAATTACGCCGCCCTGTCCTTGCATATGTAAATTACTCGTATCCACTACGACTGCAAAATCAGCATCATAACCTCTTTTGCAGCATTGAAGTGTACCAGCTTCTCCAACTTCTTCTCCAATTACGGATTGAAAGATTAAATCTCCAGGTAATTCAATACCAGCTTCTTGTAATAGCTGAATAGCAAATAGCGCTCCAGCTAGTCCCCCTTTCATATCAGCTGCACCACGTCCAACTAACCAACCATCTTTTATAAATGGCTCAAACGGATTTGTTTCCCACGCCTCATCTGCCGATACTTCAGCTACATCCATATGTCCATTAATAATAAGACTTTTATATGAGTCACTTTTTGCCCCTTTTTTCACACCAACAACGTTCGGATCATTAGGATATACATCCCATTTATCAACACTAAAATTTTGTTCTCTTAGAAACTCTGCAACAAATTGTTGTGCCTCATTTGTATTTCTCGCCGGCGGTGCTGGTGTTTCAAAACGAATTAATGTTTTTGTAAGTTCTAACAATTCCTCTTTCCTTGAATCTATTTGTTTTAACAACTGCGAAACTTCTGGATTCATCGCTAATTCCCCTTTGCATACATAGTATGTTTCCAGCTTTATTTTCACAAAAAAAGAGACTGTTTACAAATCTTACAGTCTCCAAATTAATTCATATTATAAGCTCTCTACTTCCGTCGTATTTGTCTTTTCAATATGTTCTACTTTACGTGCCTTATTTCTTGTCGCACGGTAAAACAGTAAACAAACAATCATAAATGGAATACCACAATACAATGCCATTCTTTGTTCTGGAATAAAGGCCATTCCAACGATTACTGTTAAATTTAATACTAACGCAAGAAGTGGTACAAATGGATACAATGGTGTTTTAAATTTCAATTCTTTCACATCCCCGCCCTGCTTTATGTATGACCTTCTAGCTAATAAGTTAGATAGAGCAATAGATGCCCAAACTAATATCGCCCCGAACCCGGCAATAGAAAGTAGCCATAAATAAACTGTATCTTCCGCATAAATACCTGATAGTAATGAAAGGCAACCTACAATTGTACTTACAATCAATGCATAAATAGGAACACCGTTTTTAGATAACTTACCAAAAATCGGACTAATCATTCCTTGATTAGACATAGACCATAGCATACGAGAAGTTGCATATAACCCTGAATTCGCAACGGATAGCACTGCTGTAATGATAACAAAATTTATAATATCTGCTGCATAAGGAATACCAATTTTATCAAATACAACTACAAATGGACTTTCAATTACTCCCGCTTGTTGCCAAGGGAATAGTCCAGCAAGAATAAAAATAGATAGTACAAAGAAAACAAGTATACGCCAAACTGTATTGTTAATTGCCTTCGGGATTGTTTTCTCTGGATTTTCACTCTCACCTGCTGCAATACCAACTAATTCTGTTCCTTGGAAAGAAAAATTAACTGCAATCATCGTAATTAAAATGGCTGATAATCCATTGGGGAACAATCCACCATAATCAGTAAAACTAGAGAACATCGGCGCTGGTTCATTTCCTTTCATATCTAGAAAACCAAACATTGCTGCCCCGCCTAAAATAATAAATGCAATAATCGTAATTACTTTAATACTTGCAAACCAAAATTCAACTTCCGCAAAACTTCTTGAAGATAACGCATTAATAGCAAAGAGGAGTACCGCAAACACTACGCACCAAATCCATGAAGGTACATCAGGAAACCATCGTTTCATTAAAATACTAACTGCAATTAGTTCAATCCCTATCGTAGCTGACCAGTTTAACCATGACATCCATCCAACTACATAACCTGCTGCAGGAGAAATATGCTTTGTCGCATACGTTTGATAAGATCCTGCGTCAGGCATTGCAACAGCTAACTCTCCAAGACAGAGCATCGTTAAATACATAACAAATCCTCCAACAAGATATGCTACAATCGCTCCTCCAGGCCCAGCTTCATGAATTGTATACCCAGATCCTAAAAAAAGACCGGTACCAATAACGCCTCCAAGTGCAATCATAAATATGTGCCTGCTTTTCAATTCTCTTTTTAATCCTTGATTTTGATTCATCATATAAATCCCCCCTTTTCACTTTGTAAACCCATTTAATGTAAGCGTTTTTAAAATTATTCACCGTAAAAATAATGATTTAAAAGAGCAAAAATACACGTCACTTACATTAATCACTGCCTGTTACTAAAAGGTCATCCCTTACTGTTATTAATAACTTTTGATCAGCAATAGCTTGTCCTTCTACTACTTCTAATGATTCAATATAACCACTGATCCCTATCTTAATTTCTACTTTCTGTTTATCTATTGTTTCAATTAATGCTAATTTCTCCCACTCGTATACGTAAGAACTTTCCGTAACAAATAACTTCTCTACTTTCCCGTAACAAGGACTATACACGCATTCTATAACCGTCTTCACTTTATACACTCCTCCTTCTTATTAGTTGGTACTGAAACGTTGCATATCCCTCCTTTAGATATATCAATTATTATTTATGCAAAATGCGTACCAATCTCCAATTCCTATTTAAAATGAAGGTTTCTCAAAAAAAAAACTTCATAACCGCAAAATTTTTCTATCATTTCAGAGATTTTAAAAGGAAAATAGCAAAAAATTTTTGCGATTTTATAAGAATTTTAATAAAATTATAAAAAGTCAGTCTTCATAGGGTGGAATGAGGAGAAGATAATCTATGCGTACAGAAGAAATTAATTTAAAACAGATCATTGAAATGAATATGCTATATGAAACTTTACTCAATGAACTCGACATCGGAATTCATATTATTAATGAGGAAAGTAAGACGATTATCTATAACCGCAAAATGATGGAAATTGAATCAATGGAGCGCTCAGATGTGCTATATAAAAGTCCTTTAGAAGTATTCGCATTTGAGGAAAATAAAAATAGTACTCTTATAGAGGCATTAAAATTTGGAAAAACAAAGAAAAATATAAAACAAACGTATTTTAACAATAAAGGACAAGAAATTACAACGATTAACGATACTTTCCCTATAATAGAACATGGAAAAATTAAAGGCGCTATTGAAATATCAAAAGAAATTAGTAACTTAAAGCAAACGATAAAAATAGGTCCTTCTCGAAAACAAAGTACTAAATTTACCTTTGATCACATAATTGGTGATTCTGAAGCCATTCAATCAATCATTACAGAAGGAAAAAGAGTAATTCGTACATCTTCCTCCATACTTCTAGTAGGAGAAACAGGCACTGGTAAAGAACTATTTGCACAAAGCATCCATAATGAAAGTCAGCGTTCAACAAAACCCTTTATTTCACAAAACTGTGCCGCTATACCTGATACCTTAATGGAAAGCCTACTATTTGGCACAAATCGAGGTGCCTTTACAGGAGCAATAGATAAATCAGGCTTATTCGAAGAAGCAAACGGAGGAACTTTGTTATTAGATGAAATCAATTCATTAAGCCCAATACTTCAAGCTAAGTTGCTGCGGGCTATACAAGAAAAAACAATACGAAGAATCGGAGGTACACACGAAAAAGAAATTGATGTTCGCATTATAGCAACTATCAATGAAGATCCCTTTGAAGCCATCGCACATAATCGATTAAGAGAAGACTTATATTACCGATTAAGCGTCGTTACTTTATGTCTTCCGCCTTTACGTGAAAGAAAAGAAGATATTCCAGCTCTTGTTCAGCACTTTATTGAAAAATATAATACTCAATTCGGGCTCAACGTAACCGATGTAGATGTAAATGTAAGAGAATTTTTCTATGCCTACGATTGGCCTGGAAACGTACGGGAGTTGGAACATATAATTGAAGGTTCCATGAACTTGATAGAAGATGAAACCATCATTACAGCGTTTCATCTTCCTACTCGCTTTCGCGAACGAATAAAAACAGAATTCAATATGCAACATGCACTAACTACTCACAATACTGATGCACCTAAAACTTTAAAACACACAATAGAAAAAATGGAAAAGAACTACATTAACCAAATTCTTAAAGAGAATCATGGCAACATCTCACAAGCTGCAAAATTTTTAGGATTAAGTAGGCAAAACTTACAATATCGAATTAAAAAACTGCATTTACACATATGAAATAAACATGTCTCCAAGTGTAAAAATTACTTGGTAAAATATGTTATAATAAACATATAACATGCTAGAAAGGGGCTATATATATGAGTAATGATAAAAAATTAAAGTTATTACAATACTTATACTTTTTCCCTGCCATGCTCTGTATGATGTTATTCATTAATGCCGATGTAAGCAGCTCTCCTTATGCAAAGCTATTAGGAACAATTTTTGGCTCCTTTGCAGCTATTATGCTTGCTGCTTTTTGGAATTTGAAGATACGTATAAAAAACGAAAAATCTTCTTAATACTAAAAAAATCGAGCTACTTAGCCCGATTTTTTTATTTGCCATTAAAACTCAACATTCTCTAAATACAACCCACTTGCCTCAGCAAGACAATTAATTTGATTGCGCTGCTTTTCCTCTAAAATGTTTGGAATTGCTTCAGCATCTAATTGTCCTAATCCAACTTCAATTAATGCCCCGACAATTTTTCTTACCATATTATGAAGGAAGCCGTTACCACTTACTCTAATTTGTACAAACCCTGCCTCTTCCATCACATCAAGTGTATATACTTCTCGAACCATAGATTTTTTCTTTGATTTCGCATTTGAAAAAGCAGTAAAGTCATGTGAACCAACTAAATGTTTTGCAGCTGCTTTCATGCTTTTCACATTTAATTTTTTATTCACATGCATGCTGTATTTACGCATAAATGGATTTGTATGCTCTTCATTCCAAATTTTATACAGATATGTTTTTGCTTTAGAATTGTAACGAGCATGGAAACGATCATGTACTTCTTCCACATTCGTAATGCTAATATCGTTAGGTAAATATTGATTTAAATATTTTTTCACTTTATGTTCCACTAACTTCTCATCACTTTGAAAGTTAGCAACTTGATTCAAAGCATGTACACCAGCGTCTGTTCTACTACAACCGATAATTTCAATTTCTTTTCCGACCATTTCAGATATGACACTTTCGATTTTTCCTTGAATTGTATTATCGTTATTACCAAGACGTTGCCATCCTTTAAAACGTGCGCCGTCGTACTGAATCGTTAATTTATAATTATGCATAATATTCTCCTTCATAGAAAATATTCCCTCATACCATGAGGGAATATTAATAAACTTTACTTTCTAACAAGCTTCACTACATTTTCTACGTGAGCTGTATGCGGGAACATATCAACTGGTTGCACATACTCCACTTCATAGCTCTTCATTAATGCTTGTACATCACGTGCTAATGAAGAAGGATTACAAGACACGTACACAACTTGTTTCGGCTTCACTTTTAAAATTGTTTCCAGTAATTTATCATCGCAACCTGTACGTGGTGGGTCGACAACAATTACATCTGGACGCCATCCTTCTTTTACCCATTTCGGTAACCATTGTTCAGCTTTACCTGCTTCATATTTCGTATTTGTAAATCCGTGACGCTTTGCATTTTTTCTTGCATCTGCAATTGCTTCTGGAATTACATCCATACCACGTACTTCCGCTGCATCATTTGCAAGCCAAAGACCGATTGTACCGACACCACAGTACGCATCCACAATCTTCTCGTTTCCTGTTAACGCAGCTGCTTTTTTCGCTTCATTATACAAAACAACTGTTTGCTCTGGATTCAACTGGAAGAATGCACGTGCTGATAATTCAAATGATAAATCGCCAAGTGTTTCTTGAATGACTTCTTTTCCAGCTAATTTAAATGTTTTGTCGCCAAAAATAACAGATGTTTTACGCCAGTTTACATTTTGCATAATTGATTTAACCGCTGGCATCTGTTTTTGTACTTCTGCAATAAATTGTTCTTTATTTGGTAATTCTTCTTTTGTTGTAATAAGTGTAACTTGTACTTCCCCTGTTTGAACTGCAGTACGTGTTACAATTGTGCGTACTAAACCTTTTTGCTTTTTCTCATTGTAAATAGAAACATTTAATTTTTCTAAAATACGTCTTACAACTTTTGTCGCTTCATTCGTTGCTTTATGTTGAATCATACAGTGAGCGATATCAATTAACTGATGTGAGTTTTGTTTATACAGCCCTGTAATAACCTTTTCGTCTTTACGCCCCACTTGTAATTGACTCTTATTACGATAATGCCATGGATTTTCCATGCCAAGCGTTGGGCGAATTTTCTCTTCCATACTATTTTTCATGTACTTCTCAAATGCTTGTACAACGATATCACGCTTTTGATTCAATTGTTCTTTATAATCTAAATGTTGCAGCTGACAACCGCCACACTCCTCATATACTGGACACGGTGCTTTCACACGATGCGGTGAAGCTTTACGAACTTTTTTCACTTTCGCTTCAGCGAAGCCACGCTGAATTTTCGTTGTTTCTGCAACAACTTCTTCTCCTGGTAATGCCCCTGGAATAAAAACAACTTGTCTCTTAAAATAACCAACGCCTTCTCCGTTAATCCCAAGACGTTTAATTGTCACAGGAAACGTTTGACCAACTTCCAACTTACTCTCATGTTGCTTTTGTATCATTATTACACCTCTACTCTATACTTTTCCATAAATATAACGCTGCATAACTGCAGTATGGTTCACACTCTTGTTTCACTTTTTCTAAAAATGCATCATCAGGTTTATCATCTAATTGAAATATACCTTGCACTGCACGCTGAATCCCAATGTCCGCTTTCGGGAACATATTTTTCCGTCCAAGCCCAAACATTAAAAAGTTTTGCACTGTCCATGCACCAATTCCCCTAATTGGCAACAATTGTGCTGAAATGTCTTCTTCCGTCCCATTTTCTATACTCGCTAAATTTAATGTACCACTGACAATACTTCGACCTAATCCTACTATATATTCAGCCTTTCGCTGACTAAACTTCTGCTCTCTCAATTCTTCTATTGAAATATTTGCTACTATTTCCGGAGTGGGGAAAAAGAATACACCGTTCTTCTCTGTTCCATACCGTTTCACAAATTGTTCTGTTAACACAGTAGCAAATTTCAAATTTATTTGTTGGTGAATGATACAGCGAAGCAGACAAGCAAAATAATCAAATTCTAAAATAATTGGAGTATAAGCATATGTTTCAAATAGTGGACGTAATGATGTGTTTAAAAAATGATTTTGTATATCTTGAAACGGTTCATTCCAATGAAAAATGGCCCTCATTCGTTTCATGACTTTCTCTGGATCTCCTGTCTGACTAGAAATCCAAAACTGTGGATTTTGAACAGTACCAATCCCTTGTAAGCGAACAACAACCTGTTCCTCGTCTATACAAAGCGGGATATAAATAACTTTCTCATCTAATTGAATGACGTTAAGAGGATCAAAAGATAAACGTTTTAATACTTCTTCAAAATGATACGGATACTCTAACGTAACATGTTCGCTCCACATACGTTTCCCCATCCTTTTTACACATCATTATAGCATGAGAAAACCGTAAGCATACATGCTTACGGTTGATTGCCTTTTACTAAGTCATCTAGACTTTTAAAATGATACCCTTTCTCGCGCAAATCATCAATGATTTTCGCAAGTGCTTCTGCATTATCTTTTGATATTGCATGAAGTAATAAAATAGATCCTGGATGAATCATCGTCATAACATTATTATGCGCATATTGCCATCCTCTTTGCTGATCCACTTTCCAATCCAAAAATGCAAGTGACCAAAATACATTATAATAGCCCATTTCTTTCGTAAGAGCTAACGTTCTTTCACTAAATACACCGCGCGGAGGACGTACATATTTCACTTCTTTTTGCCCAGTTACTTTTTTAATTTCTTCCGTTACACTTGTTAATTCTTCACGAAGTTTCTCATCATTTACCGCTGTAAAATCAGGATGACTCCAAGAATGGTTTCCAATAATATGTCCTTCATCCTTCATTCTTAACAATAAATCTTTTTGTGTTTTAATGTAATGCCCCGTTACAAAGAAAGTTGCTGGTACTTTTTTCTCTTTTAATACATCTAATATTTTCCCTGTGTATCCATTCTCATATCCATTATCAAATGTTAAATAAATATCTTTTTTCTTCGTATCTCCTAAATAAAACCCGCCATTTTTTTGTAGTAAATCTGTATATAACTTTCCTGCATCTGGTACTGTTTCATTTTTAGGACGCGGGATTCCCCAGTTATGTGGAGTATTTGTATAAGCCAGTGCTGAAACTGGAACAAGTGCCATCATAATTGAAAAAATGAGACCGATATATAACCATTTATATTTCATAAATAGTCTCCTTTCCATATATAATCGTACTTGTAGTTTCTGTTGCTACACATTCTTTCATGCTGAACATGTTTTTCTATATATACCAAAAAAATGCATCTCGAATCATTCGAGATGCATTTTTTATTTACTTAAATACTGGCTCTTTAAAGCTAGCTAATTTTTCAAGTGATGTTTTATCAACATCTGCATGTAAGCTATTACCATGAGAGTCCATCGTTACAACTGCTTTAAACCCGTCGATACGTAAATGCCACATTGCTTCCGGAATACCAAATTGTAAGAAATCAACATCTTTCACTTCTTTAATACATTCAGCATAATATTGCGCTGCACCACCGATTGCGTTTAAATATACACCGCCGTGTTCTTCTAAAGCCGCTAATGTTTTCGCACCCATACCGCCTTTTCCAATGACAGCGCGAATACCGAATTTCTTCATAATATCGCCTTGGTACGGTTCTTCACGAATACTTGTCGTTGGACCTGCCGCTTTAATTTGCCAATTGTCATTTTCATCTTTCACAACAACTGGACCACAGTGGTAAATAATTTGTCCATTTAAATCTACTGGACAATCATTATCCATTAAATGCTTATGGATTGCGTCACGACCTGTATACATCATGCCATTAATTGTTACAACATCACCAACGCGAAGTTCACGAATTTGCTCTTCTGTAATTGGTGCTTGTAATACAATCTCACGTTGCTCTGTTTTTTCTTGTACTTCATGCTGAAGTGTATCTTCACCTTCTTGATATAGCCAATCCATAATGTCTCCTGTTTCAGGATGGATTTTCACACCAAGGCGACGATATGCCCAGCAATTATACGCAACAGATACATAGAAACTAGCTGGCAAACGATTATAGACGCCAATTTTACAACCAAGTAAAGTTGTTTCTCCGCCAAATCCCATCGTACCAATGCCAAGCTTATTCGCATTTTCTAATACGTACTCTTCAAGATGTTGTAACTCTGGTACTGGATTGACATCATCTAATGTACGGAATAATTGATTTTTTGCCAATTCATAACCTGATGTGCGGTCTCCCCCGATACCAACACCAATTACACCAGCGCTACATCCTTGCCCTTGTGCTTGATATACTGCATGAAGAAGGCATTTACGAATCCCTTCTAAATCACGGCCAGCTCGTCCAAGTCCTTCTAGTTCACACGGTAAGCTATATTGAATATTTTTATTCTCACAGCCACCACCTTTTAGGATTAAACGTGCATCAATATAATCTTTTTCCCATTGTTCAAACTTAATCACCGGTGTACCTGGTCCTAAATTATTTCCACTATTATCTCCAAAAAGAGAATCAACAGAATTGGGACGAAGTTTACCATCTTTTGTCGCCCGCTCAAGCGCATTATAGATAGCTTCCTTCAACTTTAATTGATTCACACCAACTGGTGTATAAATTTTAAACGTTGGCATCCCTGTATCTTGGCAAATCGGCGAGATGTTATCATCAGCCATTTTAATATTATTTGTAATTGTGCCAAGTGCCATCGCAGAACGAGTCCCTGCATTTTCTCGCTCTTTCGCTTGTTGAATCGCACGACGAACATCTTTCGGTAAGTTCGTTGACGTTTCAACAATTAGTTGATACATGCTTTCTTGAAGCTTTTCCATTGTTACTTCCCCCTCAATTGTGAACGCTACCAAAACGTTATGAGCTGAAAATTCAATTGTTATGCTCTTTAGCTATTTATTTGTTTCACGCTATTAGAGCATAAATGAAATTTTTCACAACTTGATTATACCTCTTTTTCTATCGTCCTTCTATTACCCGAACAGAAAAAGGCTACCAAATTGGAATTGGTAGCCTTTTTAATATATTATTCGTCTTTTTTAAATTGCTCACATTTTAATTCTAATTCATCTAACATTGCAAGAAGACGATCTACATCTTCTAATTCTACTTCTTCAGGTTCAATTGTATCAATTACTTCAATGAACATATTTAAACGTTCTTTTAAATATACTAATTGTGTATCTTTATCTTGAATTGCTTTTCCCATGAAGGCACTCTCCTTTTAATTCGAGTTGCTTTTATTATACCGCAAAAACGATTGCTATGGGCATGAAATTTCATCAATTTTGTCACAGTCATCCACTATAATGTAAGCCCTCTCTCTTTCCATGCTAAAAAGTTTCACTTTATAAAAAGCACATATTCTTCTATTATAGAGAATGGACAAATTGTTATTTCAATAGTCAAAGGAGTATTTCATATGACGATATCACAAAAAATGAAGCCGATTACTCCTTCTTACGATCCATGGGAAGCGTATATGGACCTTGAAGAGTACGGCAAACTACTATTAACAAATGTTGAATTTACAACGACGACGTTATGCAACATGCGCTGTGAGCATTGCGCTGTTGGTTACACGTTACAGCCGAAAGACCCAAATCCGCTTCCGATGGATCTTTTATTAAAACGATTAGATGAGATTCCTCATTTACGTTCTTTAAGTATTACTGGCGGCGAACCTATGCTTTCAAAAAAATCCGTCGACAACTATGTAACACCACTCTTAAAATATGCCCATGAACGAGGCGTTCGCACTCAAATCAACTCTAACTTAACTATAGATTTAGCACGTTACGAACAGATTATTCCTTATTTAGACGTATTGCATATATCTCATAACTGGGGAACAATTGATGACTTCGTTGAAGGCGGATTTGCCATGATGGAGCGTAAGCCTACTTACGAACAACGTGCAAAATTATTTGAAAGAATGATTACAAATAGTAAGGCTCTATCAGATGCAGGTGTACTTGTATCGGCCGAAACAATGCTAAACAAAAGAACTCTACCACATATTGAACATATTCACCGCCAAATCGTCGAAGAGATGGGCTGTAAACGTCATGAAGTTCATCCAATGTATCCAAGTGACTTCGCGAGTAATCTAGAGATTTTAACAAAAGCTGAAATTCGTGATGCGATTGAACATTTACTAGAAATTCGCGATGAAAATGTATGGATGCTATTTGGAACTTTACCTTTCTATGCTTGTAGCGATGACGAAAAAGACATAGCTACATTTAAAAAATTGCAAGAGAGCAAAAATGTAACTGTTCGTAATGATCCAGATGGCCGTTCTCGTTTAAATGTAAATATTTTCGATGGAAATATTATTGTGACGGACTTTGGTGATGTTCCACTTCTAGGAAACATACAAACAAACACATTACAAGAAGCGTATGAAAAATGGAGCACTTCAAAAACAGCAAAATCATTAAGCTGCCACTGTCCTGCAGTAAAATGTCTTGGACCAAATGTTCTTGTAAAAAACAGCTACTATCCGACAGAAGATTTCTTATCAAAAACAGCAAACATTACATTATAAAAAAAACGTCAGCTTATAAGCTGACGTTTTTTATGTTATTGCGAGTGAGAAGAAGAAATAAATTTAAAAAACAAATGATCATGAATTGGAATTGCCGCTCCAATTCCTTGAGAAGTAATATTTTTCACAACAAGTCTTTTTTGATTTCCCTTTAATACAAGATACACTTCTCCAAATGTTACTTTTCCCTTTTCATTTACTGCTGGTGTATAAGCGTATAAATATCCAAGTTGACTCGGACTAATATTATACACACGCTCATGTCCAGTACCATAACCAATAGTTGTCTTAAACGAAAGAGGTAATTGTACTTTTTCAAGTGCTTTGAGAAGCATCATTTTTTTCACATCTGCTGCATCTTTCATATCTGCTGTTAAATCGCCTTCAACCGTCTTTTGTGTTTCTTGCTTATAGCGAAGTGGATATAAACGGTCTCCTCCGCGATTATCATACACATTTCGATTCACTTGTTTATATTCCCAATTAATCGATGTGTCTACTGATTCATAATGTAAGGCCCATTGACCTAAATAAATTTTTGCCCGATACCCTACTGCAAGTGGCGCATTTGAAATTGTCGTTTCATTAAACATCCGAATTAAGTCTGGATTTTCAATTTTAATATTAGCCGTTTTCAATAGCTCTTGAGCAAATTTACTTGGTTGTAAACGTGGCAAATCTTGCGCATCATTTGGAAATGTATTGTCTTTTGAAATATTTAAAACAGATGAAGGCATTTTTGTTCCTACTGTTGTCTTTGCAAAACTCATGTTAGGAAATAATAAAATAAACGAGACCATAGTTGAAAGACATATGCTGTATACTCGTTTCACCTGTCTGGCTCCTTCCTATGTAGGTATATATACTACTTCGTTTATTGTTTTCTCTGAGCGCAATTGTTATGCCTATTTTTCATAATAAATAAAAACCAATTCCCATAATGACATACGCCGCTAGTAAAGTGCCTCCTTCAAACCAGTTTGTATCTCCATCATTGGAAATCGCAATCGTTAAGAAAACGGCTGTAATCATAGACACAAGTTCTGGTATGGTAAATACTAAAGGCATCCTTTGCGCGAAGAACATAGATAGTAATACTAATACAGGAGCAACAAACATGGCGATTTGTAATGTAGAGCCTATTGCAATTTCAACTGCAATATTTACTTTATTTTTATAAGCCATAATAATTGCAGACGCATGTTCCGCTGCATTCCCAACAATTGCAACGATAATAACTCCTATAAATAACTCTGACCAGCCAAATGACTTTGCAACAGTTTCAAAAGTATGCACGAGTGCCTCTGACACATAAGCTACCGCTAGTGTTGCTATCGCTAAAATAAGTAGCGCCTTCCCTTTCGACCACTCTGGCTCTTCTTCATGCGCTACTTCGTCACTTTTATGTTGATATACACCACGGTGCGTAACTAACTTAAATAGTAATGCAGCAAGGTACATGATAATCATAATAATAGAAACACCTATACTTAATTGATACGTCTTGCCAGCGTCCATCTTCATTGAAAAGATCTCTGGAATAACAAAGGCCACAACAACAGCAAATATTAATAAAGCTGAATTATGCCTTGCATCATATACATTAAAACTTTGTCTTTTGTATTTAAGACCTCCAACAAAGAAGGATAACCCTCCTACTAATAATAAATTTCCAAGTACAGATCCCGTTAAAGAAGCTAACACCACTTCAATTAACCCTGCTTGAAGTGCAAAAATTGAAATGATAAGTTCAACAGCATTACCGAAAGTAGCATTTAATAATCCGCCTATTCTAGGACCAGAAACAATTGCTAGACTCTCTGTTGCTCTACCCATAAAACCAGCTAATGCGATAATCGTAACACAATACACAGCGAACATAATTGTTTCTGGCCAATGAAGTGTTTTTCCAAGTACAGATAGTGGTACACCTATAAGCGCTACTATAAGAAATATTTTATTAAACATGTTTTTCATCCTTCCATCGTATGTATTTCTCCTCAATATTATTATTATTCTTCTCCTAACTTGTCCGATTTCATCACAATTACGTTTAAAAAATCGGATTGAAGAAAACAGTATGAAAGATATTTAAATTATCTTGTTTAAACAGACAGAATTATAAATTGTGAAAAGGGGTTAAAATTATGCACTTAAAAGAAAAAATCGCAACTATTATTCAAGGTCAACGTACTGGTGTATTATCTACAGTACGAAATGAGAAACCTCATAGCGCCTTTATGATGTTTTTCCATGAAGATTTTGTACTGTATGTTGCAACAGATCGACAATCAAAAAAGATAACAGATATTGAACAAAATCCTAATGTCCATGTACTACTCGGACGAGAAGGGAAAAAATTAGATGAAGATTATATTGAAGTTGAAGGATTGGCTTCAATTGAGGAAGACTCGACATTAAAAAACAAGTTTTGGAATAATAGCTTAAAACGTTGGTTACTCGGCCCTGAAGACCCTAATTACGTATTGATAAAAATCAACCCCGACACAATTTATTACATCGATGGTGCCGGTACGACGGAGCCTGAGTTTTTACGACTATAAAATAAAACAAGCCCCCCTTAGGTGGGCTTGTTTTGTCGAAAAGTTCTTTTGAAAAAAACAATAAAATAGGTGGAACTTTCTAAAGATTCTGTTATATAATAGCATTAACTTAAATAAACTGTATTAAAACAGATTGAGAGGAGAAATAAAATTGATGAAGAGAGAAGAACGCAAAAACATGATTGAGTTTATTGAAAAGAAAAAAGGGATTGAGCGTGACGAATTACTGTTTATGACAGACGATGAAGTAGAACATATTTATAATGTAACGTACTTTTTATATGAGGAAATTGCAGAGTAGTATAATAATCCCCACCTTATTAAAAATATAAGGTGGGGATTATTTCGCTATTTAGCCCACTATTTACAGGCAGTAAAACTCCCACCTTAAAATTCAGGTGGAGCAAGAAGTTAAGTTGAAGTCGTGCTTCCTATAAGCTCAATTGCTTCAACTTTATACATGAGAATCATTTTCATGTATAATACTGTAAGATTGGAGGAATTTTACTATGAGTTCGTGGCTCTTATTTGCACTATTATCAGCAATTGCTGCTGCCCTTGTATCGATTTTTGGAAAGTTTGGTTTAGACGGCATCGATGCAAACGTTGCAACAACAATTCGATCTATTATTATGGCATTATTTATGATAGGCGTTATTATCATACAAGGTAAATTTCAAAATATCGGCGACGTACTGCTAAATAAAAAAGCACTGCTATTTATCACATTAAGTGGGATTGCAGGTGCTTCTTCATGGCTATTTTATTTTCTTGCCCTCAAAACAGGAAAGGTTTCACAAGTAGCTCCTGTCGATAAATTAAGCGTCGTATTTTCTATCATTCTCGCTATGATTATCCTCGGTGAAAAGTTAAACTTTATGACCGGCGTTGGTGTAGTCTTTATTACAGCTGGTGTATTATTTATTGCTTTCAGCTAAAAAAACCGCTATTAGCGGTTTTTCTTTTTCTTTATGTACAACCATACAAAACATGTAACAACTGCTGAAATTAATAAAATCCATATTCCATAATGATGTAAACTATACTCAACGAAGCGCCACTTCTCGCCTAACTTCCAGCCAAGCCCAATAAAAACACTTATCCAAATGAGCGCACCACCGTAAGCGTACAAACAAAAACGCCAAAGTGTCAAATTTGATACCCCAGCAAAATATGCTGTTAAATGACGTACGCCCGGTATAAAATAACCAATCATTAAAAGAAATGGCCCATATTTTTCAAATAAAATATGTGTTTTTTCAATGTGATGTTCTTTAATTCTAATTTTCGGCCCATATTTCTTTAAAACAGGGAGCCCAAGTTTTAAACCTAATATGTAGCTTAACGTGATCCCTAACATCGCACCAGCCAGCCCACTTAAAAAAGCAGCAGTTCCTGACATAACTCCTTTTGAAACATTATAACCAACAAAGGTCAATAAAAACTCGTCTGGTATCGGTAATCCAACAATCCCACCAGCCAAAGCTATAACAATTCCAAAATAGCCATAATGCGCGATTAACTCGCCAATATGTTGTTCCATTCGGAAGACACATCCTATGCACGGTCGTTATTCCACATTGTACCCTTTCTATCTTTAAGGCAAACATGGTATACATATTCACTATACATTGTTTTTATAATGAACTCTACTTCTATTCTTTCCTTTAACAGAGATAAAGTGAAACTTTAATCAGTGGGAGTTTTGTAATTATTAACCTATGCCAATCTTGCTTCTACAGACATCCCGACTCCCACATAACTCACTTACATTCACTAATTTTGAGATTAGATTCTTACTGCCTGCAAATGTCCTGATAAAAAATAAAAATTCATATGCGTGTTTTTTTGTTACAATAAAGGAAAGTTACTTTTCGCAACGGTTTAACTCTCAAGAAAAATGATATATCTAGCAAAAACATAGTTTGGTCTATATAATACAACTTCTACCTATTAAAAGAACATGAACCCTTTTACATACAACATCATTTTTCTAAATTATACAGGGGGGAACGAACATGACCATTGAAAATCAATTTATTCAAAAAGTTTACTATAAAACATTTTTAACAGAAGAAACTTCTACTCCTGCATCGGAAGTACTCGGTGAAGCATATATAAATGAATCTAAAAATGAATTCTCCAACATTTCTAATATTCGATTTGCTCAAGGTGAATTTTATTATCAAAATAAAGATTTTGAAGCAGCTATATTTAAATGGGAAAAAGTTAATAATACTCTTGCACTTTGGGCAACAAAAAATATTGCAGATGCTTATTTTGAACTAGGATTCCTACCAAAGGCAGAAGAAATTTATCAATCTATTCAAACAGAAGATACAACTCTTACGATGGAAGTTTCATTACAACTTCTTTCTCTTTATATCGAACAAGATCGTTTAGGACTTGCTTTTAAGACGATTAGTGAAGCTGTTGCATTCCAACCGGATTACCCAAATATTACTGCAATTGCACGTTCTTTCTATGAAAAACAAGAAGATTGGAACAACGCTATCGAACTAGCTGTTCAAGAAGGTATTCGAACACAATCTTTACACTGGTTTGATACATTAATAAATTACATAAACAAAGGATTTACTAAAAATATTAAGCCTGAATATTTCTATGAGTCTTTAAAAGCTCTATATGCTGTTGATCAAGCTCAATTTAAAGAACTTGTTATTGCTCTTTGGAATAGCTATCAACATGAATCCTTATACCTTCCTTGGATTCAAAGTATTAATCATTTATTCTTGCATATTGAAACAGACAATAATGACGATTGGAATGAAATCTCTACTCGCTACCAAGAAACATACTTTGCATTAATTACCGGAAATCATTTTATGCATGAATTAAACGGACTTGTACCAAATTTATTAACAAATTGGTTCAGTTTAACGAAAGCAAAAGATTCTCTAGTTGTCTCTGCAGCAGTGTTAGCATGGAATGAAGTCTCACCTACAACTTTAGAATCATTACTCGTAAAAAGTGCTGGATCCTTACTTTCTAATACATCAGCTGAAGCAGATGTAAATATGGAAACAGTTTCTCATTTATTCGAAACAATCGCTGTATGGGCTGAGAAAAATGATGTAGATTTAAGTCATCAATTTACGCTACTCGTCCATGAACTATGTGATTTAAATGTCACACCAATACTAATAGCTGGAACTAGTGACCATGATAAAACATCATTTGTTAATTCAATATTGGGAGAGAACATCTTAACTGAAACTTTAACAACTCCTATTCTATTTAAAGACGCTAGTCAAACTGAAATAACAGAATTTACCGAGTTAGATATAAGAAATATCCCTAACCTTGATGAATTCCATCAAATAACGGCTACATCTGCTCAGTCAGAACTTGAGAAAAAATGTATAGAAATTAAGCTACCAAGTAGGTTTTTAAGAAAAAATAAGTTTACATTTCTTATTACACCATCTATTCAAGGACAATTGGATAAAAACAATGCATACTTTGAATACTTACAAGCAGCAGATAGCCTTGTATACGTATTAAATTCTTCTTCACCATTGCATAGTCAAGAAATTGATACGTTAATTTATTTACGTGAACAAGTACCAAACTTACAAATTCACTTCGTATCACACACAAATAATACGACTACTGATGAAAAACTAATTAGTAAACTTAAAGTACATTTTCCAGATGCACAATTCTTCCCATACTCTCCTTCGCAAGAGAGTAGCCAGCAACTTGGAGATGTAACAGAATCTATTCTTTCTAATCTTGCAAAACGCGATATAGAAAAAGAACGTATAGAAAAGCTAATATGGTTTACGCAAAAGACAATTGCTTATCTCATAAATGAACGTGTGGAATTAGAAAATACATTAGTAAAATCCGTACGCTGGAATAAACACATCTCAGTGAAACTTACTGGATTTATTAATAACCTTACTGCTCTTGAAAAAGATAAAATTCGTTCTATTACCGAATCCTATCTTTTAACGAAAGAAGAAATTACACGAGATATACATTCTCAAATTCCTGAATTATTACAGAGCTGCTCTGATCTTGTTCAAGAAGATAGTGATTTCAAATTAGTTCATGAAGAATTAAATGCTGCAATGAATGAACGAGTTCAAAAGCATGTACAACAGGTACTTCTTCCTAAATTTACTGGGTCTATTCAAGAATGGATTGAAACAGCACATAATGAATTTATTCAAGCTCAAGCTTATTTAGATGAAATGAGTGAAACGTTTAATAAATTATATAAAGAAGAACGTATGAAACTTCCTTGCGATTTCAAATTATTAGATGATTGGAATCGAGATGTTGTACGAATGACAAATCGAATTACAGTAACGAACATCAATATTTTATTACGCTTTACACCGACACAGTTTTTCTTAAAAAGTGCCGGAAAATTATTTGGTAATATGCAAAAAAACCAATCTATGCTCGCCAACAAATATAAACAATATATTGAAACAGAAGACTATACAGAAATTGCTCACACAATTTCAAAACAATTCTTCCTTCAATTTGAAGTATTTGAAGGTGCATTAGAACGTGATATCATGATGTTCTTCAAAGATCCACTTAATATATTGAAACAAAATGTAGATGCAGCTCAACTTGAGATAAAGGAAGACGAGCAAACATTAGCAACGCTAAGAAGCAATCCAGAAACATATCATGATCCTTTGGCGTTATTTAAACTACAATTGCTACAACATAAATTCGTTTTAAGTACTACAAAGAAACATGAAGATATTTTTGTATCAAACGAATCTCCTACTGTTTAACCAAAAAAACCAAGCAAACTAAAACTTGCTTGGTTTTTTACTTTATTATTTTCATATGTTCAAACGGATAATAAATGCCTGCTAACTTTCCTAACACATCTTCTCTATCAATAAAACCTAAACCATTTCTACTATCTTTACTTATTAAGCGATTATCTCCCATAACAAAAATCTTATTTTCGGGAACTGTAATTGGTCCAAAGTCCTCTGTTAAATTCATAAGTTTTTTTTCTGCTTGTTTTTTATTACTATCCAAATACTCTTCATCTTTCACTTCAGAATTTACATATAATTGATCATTTCTCATCTCAATTATATCTCCAGGTAATCCAATCACTCTTTTGACATAAAAATTATCTGTTTTCATAACAATAATATCTTCTCTCCCATAGCTTTCAAATTGTTTTGCTAACTTATTAACAATTACCTTATCTCCATCTTGCAACGTTGGCCTCATAGATGCTCCTTTTACAGTCGTAGGGAAAAACACAAAAATTTTCGCCAAAAACACCAATAAACATGCAATTGCAATAGTTCCAAAGAATTCACGCCAACGTTTTTTCTTTTGCATCATTTCACCATCTCATCATCTTTTTACTTTTATTATAAATAATACAACCGATATTTTTCTACAAAATTCTGAATTATAAAATTATAATATTAGAAATTTCAAAATGGTAATACTGATCAAATTAAACAAGCAAAAAAGATACTCTCAAAATAGTCTATTCACTATTTTGAGAGTATCTTTTTATAATCCCACATATACAATACACATTTGAGCAGCTACATATGTAAACCAAATCCAAAGTGGCTCATACTTCAATTTACGCCCTCCGATATCTGTCACGCCAATAATAAAATCAGAAATCACAAACAGTAAACCACCAAACGCTGGTATCCACCATATTCCTGTATTTTCATAATATAAGGCGAATGCAAAGCAAGCCATTCCTCCAACCCACAATCCGTAAATTAGAGCTCCTATCGTAAACAATTTATCCTGTTTATCATTTCGGATAAAGAAGAACCATCCTACAATTAGAAAGAGCCCATATACGAGTAAGCCAATCCAAAAACCATTCCACGAAATTCCTGTTTGCAAAAATGCTTTTACATAAAAACAATGAGCAAGAGCGAAAGTAACCATCCCACCAATTAACCTGTGACCAATTGGAATCAGCCCAGCCATAAACAAATCTCCCACAGTCGATAAAGTCATACCAAGTGCAACCCACGTACTATACTCTACAGATGGATCTTGTAACCATATCCAAATTGCACTACCTGTTAAAGAAAAACTAAGAATAAGACGGATTGCTAAAGGTAACGGCATATTATCTTTCGTTCTTTTTGTCTGCCGCATTGCATAAATTGCACCAATTAAAAAAAGAAGTATTTGCCCAATTAACACCACGTAAAGTAGATTCATAATATGTTCTCCTCAATAAATGCTTTTTGTATCTTTTTTCGTTACACTTAGTCTATTATCCTTTTTCTATAAAAAAAGAAGAACAGTACTGTTCTTCCATTGTAATCGCTTTTCTGCTTTCTATGCTACTTGTTTTTCTTTCTCTATTTTTTGCTTAGCTGGCGTCCGATTTACCACAATAATTCCCGCGGCTACACATGCTAAACCGAGTAACACAAATGAATGAATTGCTTCACCTAAAATCATGCTCGATAATAACACACCAAATACGGGTATAAAGAACATATACATAGATACTTTTCCAACCTTATTGTACTTCATAATTGTATTCCAAATGCAAAAACCAGCTGCAGATAAGAAAGATAAATAAATCAGCATAAGTAGTGCATGTAGACTAAATGTAAATGGCATTACTCCAACTTGTAAAGCCCCTATACATAATAATCCTATAGAACCAAACATCATTTGGTATGCTGTCATATAGCCAACATCTAACGTTTTACTACCTTCTTTCGCTAATATGTTTCCATATGAATACAGCATTGCTGCACTAAGAAGTAATAAGCTTCCGATTCCAAAATGAAATGATAAGCTACCATCACTCGGCATATTTACTAAAACGACGCCACAAAAGCCAATCGATACGCCAATTATTTTTCTCATATTGAGGGCATCATCTTTATATAAAAAATGGGCGAGTAAAATTTGAAAGAATGATGATGTCCCTGAAATGATAGCTCCTTCAATTCCCGAACTATAACTCATTCCAATATAAAAACAGATATATTGAAGAAACGTTTGGAATAAACCAATTTGTATTAACTGTTTCCCCGTTCCTTTTTTGAAGCTCATATCTTTTCCTAACACTTTAAAGAATAATAAGAGCATGAATCCAGATAAAAAGAAACGATAACCGGCAAATAATATTTGCTCTCCAACTTCTTGTGGTTGAATTCCAAGTTCAACATAACTTAATTTAATAAAAGGAAATGCGCTTCCCCATAAAAAAGTTGCTACTATTGCAGCAATAAATACGCCAATCGGATGGGTAAAAAATTTCTCTGTCTTCACTTGTTGTCTTCCTTTCCGACCTTTTTATGAACAATATTCATATATACCAAAGGAATTGCGAAAACACAAGTTTTCCGTTTATACTTGAAACAAAACCGTACCATCTCATAAAAACATATGATATACTATAGAATAATTATAACATAAGAACGATTAAAAACAGATTCAACAGAAATGCTGCTATCCATTATGGATGGCAGCTTTCGTCGTTTTATAGGGGTTTCGATTTTGATTATTTTTCTCAATAAGAATTCGGAAGGAGCGAGTAGTAATGAACTCAGAAGTAAAAACGTTACACGCAAAAGAAACAATTTCTCATCCCTCTTTATGGGACACATTAAAAAAACATTATGAACTTGTATTTGCAGTAGCATCTGGTATTTTTATTTTAGTTGGTTGGTTATTTACAAAGAACGATGCAATGAATGTAGGTATTACTTGCTATATCCTTGCTTATATAGTTGGTGGATATGCAAAAGCAAAAGAAGGAATTGAAGATACGATTGAAGAAAAAGAGCTAAATGTTGAAATGCTAATGCTCTTTGCAGCTATTGGTGCTGCAATTATTGGCTACTGGGCAGAAGGGGCTATTTTAATCTTCATCTTTGCACTCAGCGGTGCTATGGAATCTTATACGTTAAGTAAGAGCCAAAAAGAAATTTCCGCTCTTCTTGACTTACAGCCTGAAGAAGCATTACGTATTTCCACCGGAACTGAGGAACGTGTTCCTGTTGGAGAGTTACAAATTAACGACATTATTTTAATTAAACCCGGTGAACGTGTTCCTGCTGACGGTACGATTCATAACGGTGAAACAAATATCGATGAGGCAGCAATCACAGGAGAACCTATTCCAAATGAGAAAAGACATGGCGATGAAGTATTTGCCGGTACTGTAAATTTACGTGGTGCTATCGAAGTTAAAATTACGAAGCCGAGCGATCAAACATTATTCCAAAAGATTATCCGTCTCGTACAAAGTGCACAAAGTGAAAAATCACCATCACAACTATTCATCGAAAAGTTTGAAGGAACATACGTAAAAGGTGTACTACTCGTTGTTGCGCTTATGATGTTCGTTCCTCATTTCTTACTTGACTGGAGCTGGAATGAAACGTTTTATCGCGCTATGATCTTACTTGTAGTCGCATCTCCTTGTGCACTCGTTGCTGCCATTACACCAGCAACGTTATCAGCCATTTCTAACGGAGCAAGAAATGGGATTCTCTTTAAAGGTGGCATACATTTAGAACGTCTCGCTTCAGTAAAAGCAATCGCCTTTGATAAAACAGGAACATTAACAGAAGGAAAACCTACCGTAACAGATATATATGTTCGAGAAAATATGACAGAAAAAGAAGTACTTTCTATTACAGCATCAATTGAAAGTCACTCTACACATCCTTTGGCTGAATCTATTGTTAAATATGCACAACATGCGTACGACATTACATTAAAAAAACCAGAAAAGGTTGAAGATGTAACTGGTTTTGGGCTAAAAGGAATATTCGAAAACAACGCTTATAAAATAGGTAAAGCTGATTTTATCGGTGAAGAAACAAAAACATTTCATAATGGTATTTCTGCCTCACTTGAAAAGGAAGGTAAAACTGTCGTTTATATTAGTGATGAGGGAGGCATTCTTGGACTTATCGCTTTAAAAGATACGCTTCGCCAAGAAACAATAGCTGCTATTCGTGATTTACAAAGCATTGGTGTCGAAGCAATTATGATTACTGGAGATAATGAAGAAACGGCAAAAGCAATTGCCTCTGAAAGTAATATAAAGGAATATTACGCATCATGCTTACCAGAAACAAAAGTTGAAACGATTAAAAAGTTAAAAGAAAAATACGGTACAGTAGCAATGGTTGGAGACGGTATAAATGATGCACCTGCCCTAGCTACTTCTAGCATTGGTGTCGCAATGGGAGAAGGCACAGATGTAGCTTTAGAAACTGCAGATGTTGTACTGATGAAGAACGAACTATCTCGCCTTTCCCAAGCAATTCGTTTATCAAAACGAATGAACCGTATTGTGAAGCAAAACGTAATCTTTTCGCTAGCCGTTATTGCCATGCTAATTTGTTCAAACTTCTTGCAATTTTTAGCTCTTCCATTCGGTGTTATTGGTCATGAAGGAAGTACGATTCTTGTCATTTTGAATGGCTTACGATTACTAAAAGGAAGCAAATAAAACGGGTCCCTCATAGAGGACCCGTTTTTTTTAGTGATAGCTATTATGACCGTTCGCACTGCTACTCGTTTTATGCTTTGGATGCGAACTGCTCTTTTGTTTATTATTACTTTTATTATTATGGTTCTTTTTATTATTACTCATGAAATATCCCCCCTGTTCCTTTTTATTATGGAACAAGAACTCATTATTCATTACGGGAATTATTGTCACCGGTTCTATAATGGTGGAGTAAACCATTAATTTCACCGCCAAGTAAAATTACCCATCCAGTTAAATAAAACCATAACATTAAAATAATGATACCACCAAGACCACCATATGTATTGGCGTAATTTGCAAACTTATCTACATAATAAGCAAATGAGTACGATACCACAATCCATCCTACAGTAGCAAATAACGCCCCTGAAATAACTTCTCTTCTTTTTAACTTTCGATCTGGTGCAAATGTATATAAGAAACTAAACAAAGCAAATAGCACGAAGAAACTCGCTACTAATCGTGTAATGCTCCATACGAAAGAAAAACTATCTGATAAACCGAGTGCTTTAAACACTGCTGCTCCAATAACTTGTCCGAATACCGGAACAATTAACGCAAAGACAATCATAAAAATAATAGCTAATGTAAACACAATTGATAACGCTCTTGTTGTAATAAAAGAACGTGTTTCCTTCACGTCATAAGCACGGTTAAAAGCATTCATAACCGCATTAACACCATTTGAGGCAAACCATAACATGGATAATAAACCAAATGATAATAAACCACCATTTTGCTGGTTTACAACTTTATCTACATTTACCTCAATTAAGTTCATTGCATCATCTGGTACATAAACCTCTAATAAACTAAGCACATCCTCTGTTTGAATGGGAATAAATCCAAGAAGCGTAATTAAGAAAACGAGCCCAGGAAAAATTGCAAGCAAGAAGAAATAAGCGAGCTGTGCTGCCAAGCCCGCTACATCATCGCGCATCGTCCGGTCATATAAATCTTTACCAAACGAATAAGTACGATTTCTTCTCACCTTTTCTAAAATTTTTCTCATATATGTTTAAACGCTTTTCTTCTCTTCTTTATCTTGCTTTAACTCAATGTACGCTTCAGTTTTTTTTTCCACTGCATTTGAGTCTTTCATAAATAATTCACGCGCTTCTTTCATACCACCATCTTCAGCAACTATTGGCTCTTCTTCTACTTTCAACTCATCTACCTTTGGAGATACAGCTTGAATTTCAATCGTTTCTGGCTTTTCTTCTGGCTCAACTTTTTTCTTACTAAAAATTTCTTTCGTTTCTTTTAACGTCTCTACAACAGATGGCGTTAATTTTTTAATTTCTGCTACTTTCGCTTTTACCACATTGAAATCTGCAAGTTCGCGTCCTTTATCTGTAACAGTTTGCACTTTTTCTTTGATCTTTGCATTTTCACCAATTTCAATCATCTTTGTTTTTGCTTTTTCTGCTGTATTTTTTACTTTTTCGCGGTTTTCTTTCTTTAACATGGATACAGCTACACCTGCAGCTACACCAATCGCAATGTTTCGAGCAATATTATTTTTCTTTGCCATATTCCTTCACCCTTTCATTTCTTATGTTAGAAAGTATTTCTTTCTAAGCTTCCTCATATTCCTTGTTCATTTCGAATGAAAGCTAATAGCTTTGCACACCCTTCTGTTACAAGGTCATATACTTCTTGGAAATTCCCTGTATAGTAAGGGTCAGGAACGTCTGTCCAGCCACCGTCTGGAACAAAGTCGGACAGCCTACCAATATAGCCTCCAGTTTTACCTAAACTTTTTAAATCTGCTATATTCTTGTTGTCCATGGCAATAATATAATCAAACTTTGTTAAGTCTTCTTTTTCTACTTGCCTTGCTTTAATTCCTTCAAAAGTGACTGCATTTTCTTTTAAAATTTTTTGTGTTCCTTTATGTGGCGGATGACCAACATGCCAATCTCCAGTTCCTGCAGAATCAATGACAATTTTCTCTTCAAGTCCCTCTTTTACGACAAGATTTCGAAAAATCGCTTCTGCCATCGGAGAACGGCAAATGTTCCCAAGACAAACAAACAATACTTGAACCATGTTTTTGTTTCTTCCCTTCTTGGTGCATTTCTTCATATATACTTATAGTATAAACAACCAATTATGAAATATAAAGGAAATCCCTACTAATTTAATAGGATTGAAAAGATTCATTAACGAAAATGATAAAAAATGTTAAGATAGCCTTATGTTATTTTAAAGGGGGACACTTCGGTGGATTTATCCGTAAAGTCAGAAGAAAACGTTGAATACATGGTCGAAGCTATTAAAGAAAAATTACGTATGGTTAATGCTGGAGCGATGAGAGCTGCTAGTTTTAACGAAGAAATGTACGAAGATTTACGTGACATTTATGATCATGTTATGAAACGTGAAACATTCAGCATTAGTGAAATGCAAGCTATTACAGAAGAATTAGGTACATTAATTAAAAAGTAAAAAAGCCTCTCTTATTATGAGGCTCTTTTTTATTTCCAACAAATTCATGACAACTCTTCTCTTTCCCTCAACCAACTGTAAAATATTGTACAATAGAAGTAGAACCTCACCTTAGATTTTTTCTCCATACATACTACTCACAAATAATAGCAACACTACCATTGCTAACTGTTTTTACTGGAGGTGCTTACTTATGAGCAATTGGTACAGTAAGACGAAAGATCAAACATTGATTGACCTAGAAACAAACGAACAAAACGGTTTAACAGATGAGATTGTAAGTGAACGTTTAAAGCAATACGGTTCTAATGAATTAGCTACAAAACAAAAACGCACTTTATGGCAGCGTATTTTCGCCCAAATTAATGACGTCCTCGTATATGTCCTTATTATTGCTGCCCTTATTTCTGCCTTTGTAGGTGAATGGGCGGATGCCAGTATTATCGCGCTTGTTGTAGTTTTAAATGCTGTTATCGGTGTTGTCCAAGAATCGAAAGCAGAACAAGCTTTAGAGGCATTGAAAAAGATGGCAACACCTAAAGCTATCGTCAAGAGAAATGGTGAACTAAAAGAAATTCCATCTGAGCACGTCGTTCCAGGGGATATCGTTATGCTCGACGCCGGACGATATATCCCATGCGATTTACGCCTTATTGAAACCGCAAATTTAAAAGTTGAAGAATCTGCTCTAACTGGTGAATCTGTCCCTGTTGATAAAGATGCAATCTACCACCCTTCCATGCAACGTGATGAGCAAGTACCACTCGGCGATCAAAAAAACATGGCCTTTATGTCTACTCTTGTTACATATGGACGAGGCGTCGGTGTTGCTGTTGAAACTGGAATGAACTCACAAATTGGTAAGATTGCTACCTTGTTACATGAAGCTGACGATGATATGACACCACTTCAAAAAAGCTTAGCACAAGTCGGAAAGTATTTAGGCTTTGTTGCTGTAGCTATTTGTATCGTGATGTTTCTCATCGGTTTTTTACAAGGACGAGATACACTAGAAATGTTTATGACTGCAATTAGTTTAGCCGTTGCAGCTATTCCAGAAGGTTTGCCAGCTATCGTTTCCATCGTTCTTGCAATTGGTGTGCAACGTATGATTAAACAAAACGTTATCATTCGGAAACTACCAGCTGTTGAAGCCCTCGGTTCTGTCACAATTATTTGTTCAGATAAAACAGGTACGTTAACGCAAAATAAAATGACCGTTACTCACTTTTATAGTGATAACACATACGATCGCTTAGAAAGTTTAAATGTAAATAATGATGCGCAACGTCTATTGTTAGAAAATATGGTGCTATGTAATGATGCGTCTTACAATAACGAATCACAAACGGGAGACCCGACTGAAATTGCTCTTCTCGTTGCCGGAACCACCTTTAATATGCAAAAAGATCATTTAGAAAAAATACATGAACGTGTAAATGAGCTGCCTTTCGATTCAGATCGTAAAATGATGTCAACCGTGCATACATATGATGAAAGCTACTATAGCATGACGAAAGGTGCTATCGACAAACTCTTACCTCGATGTACCCACATATTTAAAAACGGTAAAATCGAGGTTCTAACAGATGCTGATAAAGATCAAATATTAGAAGCCGCTGGGTCAATGTCTCAAGAAGCTTTAAGAGTACTTTCATTCGCATTTAAACAATACGATTCAAACGATGTGGATATAAATCATCTTGAAAAAAATCTTATCTTTATTGGTCTTGTCGGTATGATTGATCCACCACGAACTGAAGTGAAAGATTCAATTAAAGAATGTAAAAAAGCCGGTATTCGCACAGTTATGATTACTGGTGACCATAAAGATACCGCCTTTGCAATTGCCAAAGAACTTGGCATTGCTGAAGAAATATCGGAAATTATGATTGGAACTGAATTAGATAACATTTCTGATACAGAACTAGCTAGCAAAATTAATCATTTAAATGTATTCGCTAGAGTCTCTCCAGAGCATAAAGTGAAAATTGTAAAGGCATTACGCGCGAAAGGAAATATCGTTTCTATGACTGGTGATGGTGTCAATGATGCACCATCTTTAAAGCAAGCTGATGTTGGCGTTGCGATGGGCATTACAGGAACAGACGTTGCAAAAGGGGCAGCAGACGTCGTGTTAACAGATGATAATTTCTCATCTATTGTGAAAGCCGTTGAAGAAGGTAGAAATATTTATCGTAACATAAAAAAATCAATTCTCTTCCTACTCTCTTGTAACTTCGGAGAAATTATCGCTTTATTTTTAGCGATTTTACTCGGCTGGGCAACACCACTACGACCTATTCATATTTTGTGGGTGAATTTAATTACAGATACACTGCCTGCATTATCACTTGGGGTTGATCCTGAAGATCCAGATGTGATGAAGGAAAAACCACGACATGCGAAAGAAAGCTTATTTAGTGGCAGCGTTCCTTTCCTGATTTTCAATGGAGTTATCATTGGACTTTTAACTCTAATAGCTTTTATCGTCGGAGCAAAATTCTATACTGGAGATACAAATTTATTTCCTCTTTTCCCAAAGCGAATTGATGACGATGCTCTATTACACGCTCAAACGATGGCATTTGTCGTTCTTAGTTTTTCTCAGCTCGTTCATTCATTTAACTTGCGTTCAATAACGAAATCAATTTTTTCAATTGGGATCTTTACAAATAAATATTTAGTTTTCTCCCTTCTTATCGGTGTTCTTATGCAAGTTTGTATCATCTCCATCCCGCCCCTTGCAAATATATTCGGTGTACATGCATTAACGATGCGAGATTGGGGATTTGTTCTCTTATTAAGTATCATTCCACTTATTCTGAATGAGATTATTAAATTAGTGAAGAGAAACTAAAAGGCAATGAGGAATAGTCCTCATTGCCTTTTCATTTATCCTACTATTTTCCGTGCAGTAAAACTCCCACCTCAAAATTCAGTTTGAGCAAAGAAGTTAGGTGATGGATTAACTGCCCATAAATGTCCAATTGGTGAAGGCTAATAATCGGTGGGGATGAACAAAACCCCACTGATTAAAGTTTCACTTTATCCTTGTAATTCTTTTTTGATATTCTCTGTTAATGTAGCCATACGCTTGCGGCTTTCTTCACGCTCACGTTTATTTTGTTCTTCAATTTGTTGTGTTTCTTGCATACCTCTTGAAATAATGTTCCAAGTTTCCTCAAGTGTTTCCATCTTAATACTAGAAGAACCTGATAATCTCGCTACTTCTACACTTTGCGTTGCGATATTTTGTGCATTTTTCTTAAGTAATTCATTTGTACGGCGATCCAGTTCAGCCATAGAATCTGCAACAAGCTTTTGGCGCTTGGCATTTACCGCTTGAATGATACCATTTTTAAAGATAGGAATCGTTGTAATAAATGCTGTATTGATTTTACCAATTAATTTATTATTACCACGTTGAATCATACGAATTTGTGGTGCTGTAAGTAACGCAACCATACGTGCTTTTTCTAAATCGTCAATACGCTGTTCTAAAATTTCAACAGAGTTTTTAAGCGACTCTAATTCAATACCTGCTAATTGATCATTATTACGTACACGCTCTTCATACATCGGAACTAACTCTGTATTTAAACGCTCTAATAACATTTCTCCTGCTACTACGTACTTCTCTAAGTCTAAATAATATTTTAAGTTTTGCTCATACAAGCCATCTAACGTACCAATTGATTTTTTCATCTCATCTTGGTACTTCGTAATTTCCACATAAACTTTATCAATTTCGCGGCCCATCGTTTGATATTTACTAAAGATTTGTTCTATCATTTTATCCGCTTTTTTGAACATACGTGAGAAGAAACCACTTTTTTCTTCCGCAAAGTCTTTACTATCAAATCGGTCCATAATTTTACCAAGCTGCTTTAACAATTCACCAGAATCTTCTATCTTTGATAATGACATTGTATGTAAAATTTGATCAGCAAAACGTGAAATTTCCATAGAAGGTTCTTTTCCAAGTTCAATTAATTCCAATTGATCTTTAATATCTACTGCGTTATAAATACGTTGCACATCTGCATCTTGTCTAAGTTGCAAGCGAACATCTTGTGCGGTTTGCTCATTCAATTCAGTTTTCGAATCTAGTACGACTGGGTTATTCATATGGTATTCTCCCTTTCCTTATAAAAATGGACGAAATAGTCCTTTTATTGTTTGTGATAAATTTTTATAGGCTGATGAACCATGAAACTCAAGATCGAAATTAACTTCTTCAAGCCAATGGGAATCAAATGCTCCCGCTTCAACATATGGTTCAATATCGTTTCTGCCCGTGGGATTGAAATGGAATACATCTACTCCAATTTGATTTAAAAATAGTAATAAAACAGCGTCAGAACGAGTTAATTCTCCGCTCTTCTCATTATTAAATATAACAATTTTCGGTACATCTTGTGAATAATCAAATTTCTCAAGCTGTTCTAAAATATTGGGTGGTATTTGAGAAAGTTGTGCGAAAACATATAGCGCTACATCTTGTTTCGTCTCTTTCGCAATTGGTTTGCACATTTCACTTTCGCACGTATGGATAATCGCCTCTGCAATCCCATGCTGTAAACCTTCCGGTAAACGCTTATGCGGCCACCAATGGCTATTCATAATTAGATCAGGATGCAATTTTCCAGCTCGGTCCAATGCATCTCGATAATGATATTGGAAGTTTGCTTTTTGCTCTTTCGTAAACGGGAATGTATTAATTAATAAACTGTTATCAAATGATGTAACAGCCTTTAATCGTTGAAAATATTCTTTATCATTCTTTGAAACGCCTGATATTTTCGCAAATAAAGAAGGAATATAAATATGTTTATTTTCAACAAAGAATGTTGGGCGTACAAATGCCTTTTCTTTCGTAATTAAAAAGAGTTCATCATATGTCGTTTTTAACGTACGAGCTACAGGCGTATAGGAACGGAATTGCCACGGCTTGTACAGCAGTGAATTATCGTGGTGAAGTACTTGTTCAATTTCTTTCGAAGCTTGATACGCTACTGTTGCAACACGCTCACGGCGACGATCAGGGAATGGTTCAAGCGAAATGCGACTTGAATGAGATACAACAAAAGTTCTTCCCTCTTCATCAATATTTTCAAATCCATCTTTTCCTTCTGGGTGATAATAAAGCACATCACAACCGAGCATAATAAGAAAGTATAAGAAATATATACGGCTTTCCTGTGCATCACCGTACCAAATGATACGCGGCATTTGTTTCTTATAATTAATCGTAGAGAACCACTTCGCTACGTAATTTTCGCTTAGTTTAATTATGTCGATTAAGAAACGACGGAAGCCTTCTGTCTTTAACGACTGATTATGTTGCTTCTCATATAATTTCAATAGTGAAATAAACGTCGTATGTATGTAATGCTGTAAATCAGGATTGTCTACTTTCGGTAAAAGTTGTTTCCCAGATAAGTGTGCAACTAGCCTATTTACTGTCAGACCATTTGGTGCTTCTTGATGTAATCCGAACACTTCTTGAATATGACGAAGCTTTTCCGAATCAATCACTTTGTTTAAATTTTGTTCGTGTAAAACTTCGATTCCTTTCGCTTCACTATAATCAAACAGTTCATTAAAATATTCATCTACATCATTAGGAACGCCAAGGATTCGACATGCTATATAACTAAATTTCATCTCATTCTCTGTCAGCTCATATTGTGGGCGTTTTTCTAAAAGCGTTTCAAATTGCTTTAAATCTGATTCATCTTTTAATGCATATGGTTGAAGTGTAAAACGTGAAAACACAACAGTTCACCTCCAAAAACATTTACGTTTTTTCTAAGTCCTTCTTCTATTATAAACTATTTTTGGTTATAAAAAATGGGCGCTCGCAAAACGAGCAAACCCATTTCAATTATTTATTGTCTTCTTTAGTAGCTGCAACTTCTTCTCTAGCTTGTCCAGAATTCTTCATGTAGTGAAGTATAAATGTTGCTCCAAATGCTACAACTAAAATAATAAAGAATAGTGTATGACTAATCTCAATCTCGATTAAAGACAGTAACATTTTTGCTGCAATAATTAAGATTAAAATGTATGCTGTCGTTTCAAGCTCTGGAATACGCTCTAACAATTTTAAGAATACACCAGCAATACCACGCATCATTAAAATACCTAGCATTCCGCCTAATAGTAAAATCCAAACTTCATTAGATACACCAAATGCAGCAAGTACGCTATCTACAGAGAATGCGATATCCATTAATTCAACCATCGCAACTGTTCCCCAGAAGACACCAAACATTCTAAAGAGAATACTATTTTGATTCATACCGTGAGCTTCGTCTTCTTCACTTGCACCTTTACGCTTATCAATAAAGTATTTTACTGATAACCAAGCAAGGTAAAGTGCACCAAGAAGTTTTACCCACCATAATTTAATTAAGAACATTCCGATTCCAATCGCAATAAAGCGGAACACATAAGCTCCAATAAGTCCATAGAATAATGCTTTTTTACGTTTTTCTTCCGGAAGATGTTTTACCATTACCGCTAACACAAGTGCGTTATCAGCAGATAATAATCCTTCGAGTACAACAAGTGTACCAATTAATCCCCAAGATACTGGATCCTGCAACACTTTAATCCACATGTCCAAGTCGAAAAACTGAGCATACGTATCAAGGATTCCTTGCAAAATACTCATCTTACCTTTATCCCCTATTCTTTGCTAGATTTATAGAAAGGTCAAAAAAAGGAAACGAATATCGTTTCCTTTCTATGCATCCAAGCCATACGCTCTTACAAGCGCACCTAAACCACCTTGGAATCCACTTCCTACTGCATTAAACTTCCACTGTCCATTATGACGGTATAATTCACAAAAGACAACTGCTGTTTCGATGGAGAAATCTTCCCCTAAATCAAAACGAAGAACTTCTTCACTCGTTTCTTCATTCGCTAAACGAACAAACGCATTTCCTACTTGCCCAAAGTTTTGACTACGGCCTTCTGCATCATAAATCGTAACTGTAATAGCAATTCTGTGCACATCTGCTGGAACTTTCTTCAAATCCACAACAAGTTGCTCATCGTCACCTTCACCTTCACCTGTACGGTTATCTCCTGTATGTAAAACAGATCCACAAGGAGACTGTAAATTATTATAGAAGATAAAATCAGTTTCCTTCGTACATTTTCCGTTTGCATCTAATAAAAAGGCAGATGCATCTAAATCGAAATCGGCTCCGCCGTCATAAGATTTAATATCCCATCCAAGACCAATTACTGCTTTTGTTAAACCAGGGCTTGTCTTACCTAAATCGATTTTCTGGCCTTTTTGTAATTGAATAACCATCTATATTCACCTCTATATTTTTATCTTTAAAAATATATCCATCAGTAAACATACATTTCACCGATGGATATATAAATCAAATCTATTACTCTACATCTAAACCAAAGTTATTACATAGAGACGCTAATCCACCTTGGAATCCACTTCCGATTGCATTGAATTTCCAATCACCTGCATGACGATATAATTCACCTACTACTACGGCTGTTTCAATAGAGAAATCTTCTCCTAAATCGTAACGAATTAATTCTGCATTCTTTTCTTCATCAAGAATACGTACGAAAGAATTAGAAACTTGTCCGAAGTTTTGGCTACGGCCTTCTCCATCATAAATTGTAATTGTGAAACAAATACGTTCGATGTGAGCAGGAACATTTTTCAAATCTACTTTAATCGCTTCGTCATCGCCTTCACCTTCACCAGTGCGGTTATCTCCTAAATGCTCTACAGCACCATTCGCACCTTTTGGATTATTATAGAAAACGAAATCTTCTGCTCCTGAAACTTTACCATTCGCGCCTACTAAGAAAATACTAACATCTAAGTCGAAATCGTTTTGTCCGTCATAACGATTCGTGTCCCAACCAAGTCCTACAAGAACTTTCGAAAGACCTGGATTCGTTTTTGTTAAGTCTACCTTTTGTCCCTTTTTCAATGAAATTGATGCCATATACAATTCCTCCTCGGTTATTTTATTGATAACGTGATACAATCTCACTTAAGTTTTTATCTTGCGTGCCTTCTCCAACTGCTGAAAACTTCCATTCACTTCCGTGACGATACATTTCACCTGCAATTAGAGTTGTTTTGCCAGCATAATTATCCGATAAATTATAGCGTGCTAATTCTTCACCAGTTTGCGGGTTTTGAATACGAATATATGCATTACGAATCATCCCGAAATCTTGACGACGATTTACACAGTCATAAATATTTACAACGAATACTAAACGATTAATACGGCTTGGAACTTTATGTAATTCTACGAAAATTGTTTCGTCATCACCAGCGCCTTCACCTGTTAAATTATCTCCTGAATGAATAATACTACCACAAGTAGAAAGTTTATTTCCGAAGTAAACTAAATCATTTTTGTTTAAAAAACGATCTCCTTCTAACATAACAACAGATGCATCACAATCTACATTTGGTTTACTTCCAAATAATGAAGACAGAAATCCACCTGATTGCCCAATTGGATCCCAGCCTAAGCCAACCTGTAGTTTTGCTACTTTTGGTTGTCCTTTCGTTAAATCGATCTTTTGACCTTTTTCTAAAATAATAGGCATGAAGTTTCTCCCTTTCTACAAAGCATTTTCCGAATCGGAAAATATTGTATTCTTCTCTTATATTGTAGCATTATTTACCTAGCGATAAAAAGGATAAATTCTCAGTTATATGAAAACATTCATATAATTTACTTATGATGATGTAAGAAGTGGTAAATAGCACCAATCATTCCTGCACAATTACCGTTTTGCGCAAGTTCAATCTCACAATTATTATAAATCTCTTGATTTAAGTATTTACTGACCTCTTCTTTTACTTCTTTTAAAAACTCATTTCCTCTATCGGTAATTCCTCCACCAATAATAATCGTTTCTGGATTAAAAATATAAGCAAGATTACTAATTCCGATTGCCAAATGTTTAAAGAAAATCCCAACTGCTTGAGCAACTTCCCGATCTCCTTTATCATACAACTCGAAAATTCTTTTCCCATTCCACTTGCCTTTGCCTTTATATTTGCTTACAAGTCGAATTAATCCTGAAATCGAAGCAACCTCTTCAAACGTTTTTTCTTCTATTAACATATTCCCCCATTCACCAGCACTAAATGAATGTCCTCGGTACAATTTTCCATCTATAAAAATTGCTCCCCCAATCCCTGTTCCAAGGGTGAGCATAATAAAGTTATCTTTCTCTCTTCCACTACCATTCCACTTTTCTCCAAACGCTGCACAATTCACATCATTGTCAATCGATACTGGAACTTTTAATATCTCTTGCAATCTATCAATAATAGGAATAGTACTATATCCCGGAATATGATCCGCACCTCCCGTCACAATTCCTTTATTAATATCAACAATTCCCGCAGTGCTAATACCGATTCCGGCAATAGTATGTTCATTCATTATTTTTTTGGATACATATATAAGTTTTTGAATAATTTGTTCTCCGCCTAAATGAATTTCTGTTGCAACTGTTTGACGCTTTAATACTCTCCCTATTTCTGAAACAATACCATACTTAATTTGCGTACCGCCAATATCAAACGCTATATACTCTTTCATCTGCTGCCACTTCCTCTACCGTTATGAATGTAAATTCTCCCCCTCTACTATTTGTAGGAAATCTACATTAACTCTTTTCTGCTTTGACAAATACACCACCTTTTTCTATATATAGTTTTTTTTGCATAAAACTCTTTTTCCTAAGAAATATTACAAAGGGATGTATTTTAGATGGAACATTAATCTCTTAGGAGGAAAACCATGACGAAAATCTTCATTTTAGCATCAACACTCTCTTTATCTTTTTTTAGCGGTTTAAATATCGGTAATGCTGCAACTGAAAACTTCCAACCATTAACAAACGCTATTGTACAAAATAGCGATCATTTTGCAGAAGGAAACTCAAAGGATAATAATATACCTCCAGGAAATAACGGTTCTCAGGACGATACTGGTTCTGGTGACAATGGTTCTGGCGGTAACGGTTCTGGTGGCAGTGGCTCTGGTGGCAATGGTTCCGGCGGTAACGGTTCTGGTGGTAGTGGCTCTGACGGCAGCGGTTCCGGTGGCAATGGTTCTGGTGGCAACGGCTCTGGCGGTAACGGTTCTGGTGACAACGGTTCTGGCGGTAATGGTTCTGGCGGCAATGGCTCTGGTGGCAATGGTTCCGGTGACAACGGTTCTGGCGGCAATGGCTCTGGTGGCAATGGTTCCGGTGACAACGGTTCTGGCGGCAATGGCTCTAGTGGCAATGGTTCTGGTGGCAATGGTTCTGGCGGCAATGGCTCTAGTGGCAATGGTTCTGGTGGCAACGGTTCTGGCGGCAGTGGCTCTGGTGACAACGGTTCTGGCGGTAATGGTTCTGGCGGTAACGGTTCTGGCGGCAATGGCTCTAGTGGCAATGGTTCTGGCGGTAACGGTTCTGGCGGCAATGGCTCTAGTGGCAATGGTTCTGGCGGTAACGGTTCTGGTGGTAACGGTTCTGGCGGCAATGGCTCTCAAGGCGGCAATCGTGTTAAAGGTGATAGCAGTTCTCAAGGGGGTAATGGCTCTCAAGGTGGCAATCGTGTTAAAGGCGATAGCAATTCTCAGGAGGGCAACGGTTCTCAAGGGGGTAATGTAAAAGATAATACGAAAAAACAAGGTGATAAATTACCTAATACTGCAACGCATTACCCTATATCTATTTTAATGGGGCTTTCAACATTCCTAATTGGTATGTTACTGTTTATTCGTCGTAAAAACGTAAAATAAGAACAACATCCTTCCATCTAAAAAGTACATGAAATACTGTATAAAACTAAAAAGGACTTTGGATTACATTTTATTATGCAGCCCAAAGTCCTTTTATCACCTATCAGAAAAAGTATTAATACGCTTTTCCCCAATACACCATTTGTTTAGCTTCTTTACCACAACAAATACATTCTTCAGCTAAATGCTCTTGCTCAAAAGGCATACAACGTGAAGATACGCCAACTTCTTCTTTTAGTTTTTCTTCACAAGCTAATTCCCCGCACCACATTGCCTTAATAAAGCCTTGCTTTTCATCAGCTATTTTTTTCATCTCTTCGAAATTTGTCGCAACATACGTATTCTCATCGCGAAATGCTTTTGCTTTATTAAATAAAGCAATATGAATTTCTTCAAGTAATGCTGGAATACGTTCTTCTAATTGATCCATTGGTACAAACTCTTTTTCCTTCGTATCTCTTCTTACAAGTACAACTTGATTCTTTTCAATATCTTTAGGGCCAACTTCTAATCGAATTGGAATCCCCTTCATTTCATACTCATTAAATTTCCAGCCTGGTGTTTTATTACTAGCATCTATTTTTACTCGTGCAACCTTTTGAATATGTGCTTGTAACTCTGTTGCTTTTGCTAAAACTCCTTCTTTATGCTGAGCAATTGGTACAATAACAACTTGCACTGGAGCGACTTTTGGTGGCATTACAAGTCCATTATTATCACTATGAACCATTATTAGCCCGCCTATCATTCTTGTTGATACACCCCAAGATGTTTGGTGCACATATTGCCACTTACCGTTACGATCTAAAAACTTAATATCAAATGCTTCTGAGAAATTCGTCCCAAAGTTATGAGAGGTTCCTGTTTGAAGTGCTTTTCCATCATGCATTAAACTTTCAATTGTATAAGTTGCCTTTGCTCCAGCAAACTTCTCTTTTTCTGTTTTTTGTCCTTTAATAACTGGTATTGCTAAATAATCCTCACAGAAAGAAGCATATAAGTTTAAAATATTTAATGTTTCAGCCTGCGATTCTTCTGCCGTTTCATGGATTGTATGACCCTCTTGCCATAAAAATTCAGTCGTACGAAGGAACGGCCTAGTTGTCTTCTCCCAACGAACTACTGAACACCACTGATTATATAACTTTGGCAAATCATTATAGGATTGCACAATTTTTGAAAAGTGCTCACAGAATAAAGTTTCAGATGTAGGACGTACACAAAGTCTTTCCGCTAACTTTTCATCTCCACCATGCGTAACCCATGCTACTTCAGGAGCAAATCCTTCAACATGATCCTTCTCTTTTTGCAATAAACTCTCTGGGATAAACATTGGCATATATACATTTTCATGGCCAGTTTCTTTTAACTTCTCATCCATCACCTTCTGCATATTCTCCCATAAGGCATAACCATACGGACGTAAAATCATGCATCCTTTTACACTTGAATAATCAACAAGTTCGGCTTTTTTTACAATATCGGTATACCACTGCGCAAAGTCCTCTTCCATCTTCGTAATGGCTTGCACTTGTTCTTTTGCCATAGTCAGTCTTCCTCCTTCTAGAAAATACAAAAAAGCCCGCGTCCCTAAATAGGGACCGAGCTTTGTCGGCGTTACCACCCTGATTCATGCACAAAAATTGCGCATGCTCTCTTTTTGATAACGGGAAATTCCCGCTGCATATGCAGAACTCAAAGGCAGGTTCCATATTGCCTTTTTAAGAATCTTTCAGCCTGACGGATTCTCTCTCTGCTAAAAAGGTTGAACATGTACTAGTCCTTTTTCATCGTTATAACGAAATAAATTTGTTGATTATCATAATACAAATTCTTTTTTAAAACAATAGCTAATTTTCTTATTTTTATATATTCTTTTCATTTTTTTGCAGTTTTATACGTAGCTTTTCCGCGTAATTTTCACAAGTTGATGTGCAATCATACCGATAAGTGTACCAAGTAGGACGAAGAAACCAATAAATCCATATCCCATTCCTTCCCACCCACCAATAACAATCATTGTAACGGGAAAGGACGCTAAGCAAAGAAGTATTAAACTAAGTGCAAATATAATATCGAACTGTTTGTCTGGAAACCGCTTCTTTAGTAAATATGAAATAGCAAATACAAGGATAATCGTGATTCCGCCAATGATGTAAAAGATACCAAATCCATCTAACCAATCCATAGTGTTTCCTCCTTCCATAGATTCCCTTATACTTAATTATATGTTTAATTTTTCTGAAAATAAATAATAAATTTTCACATAAAAATATATTTTTATTACTAGGTATTAATAGTAATATATAAGAATAGGTTTTATATAATCAGGAGGGAACTTTATGGATAAAGCATTAACAAACCATGTCATTATTTTATCATTCGACTGTTTATCAGCTTTAGATTTTCCTATACTACAAAAACTACCTCATTTCCAATCTCTAATAAAAAAGGGCACGGTTGTCGAAAAAGTAGAACCAATTTATCCTTCTGTAACATATCCAAGCCACTCAACAATCGTAACCGGTAATTACCCTAACAAGCACGGTGTTGTTAGCAATACGTTACTTCAACCAGGGCGTGAATCACCTGATTGGCATTGGTACCGAAAATCAATAAAAGGAACAACATTGTATGATGAAGCGCGCAAAGCAAATTTAACGACAGCTGCCCTTCTATGGCCTGTTACTGGAAGAGCGAACATCGATTACAATTTACCAGAAATTTTTCCAAATAGACCTTGGCAAAATCAAGTGTTAGTTTCCTTATTTAGCGGTAGCCCACTATACCAATTAGATTTAAATCGTCGTTTCGGCCATATAAGAAATGGTTTATCACAACCAGAGCTGGATGATTTCGCCCTCGCCTCTGCTGTGCATACAATCCAGACGAAAAAGCCTAATATCATGTTCGTACATTTCACCGATCTAGACACACAAAGACACTATCACGGCTTTGAATCTAACGAAACAATAGCTGCTATCCAGAGACACGACGAACGTCTAGGGAAAATTATTCAAGCACTAAAAGAAAGTGACTTATACGAAGAAAGTACAATTATTGCCCTTGGTGATCATAGCGCTTTAAGTGAAAACAAATCCATACAATTAAATGTGCTATTCCATCAAAGAGGACTTATATCTCTTAATAAAAAAAGAAAATTAGTAGACTGGAAAGCCTATTGCCAAAGTTGCGACGGCTCTGCCTATGTATATGTAAAGGACAAAAATGATACGGATACAATTCGGGAGGTACAACTACTCCTTGAAGAGCTACTTCAAAATAAACAAAACGGAATTGAATTTATACTTCATGATGAAGCTGCGAAAGACTGCGGTGCAGACGGTAATTGTTTATTCATGTTAGAAGCACGAGAAGGGTATTATTTCACTGAAAACTATACAGGAGATTTTATAAAAGAAATTACCGAAAAAGATGTTACGCCTAGTAAAAAATATACATTTGGTACGCATGGATACTCTCCAACAAAACCTAACTATGAAACAATTTTTATCGCTGCTGGGAAAGGGATAAAAAGCGGCATTACCATACCGTATATGAGACTTATTGATGAGGGCCCAACTATCGCTAGACTACTCGGTTTACACTTAGGTGAAACAGACGGAGCAATTGTAGAGGATTTACTCCAATTGTAAAGAACAGTGTATATATGTAAAAGTTATGTAAATTTCATCACTGTTTCTCTTTTTATAATTTTTATTTTTGTACACTGTTAGTAAAACAAATTTAAGGGGGAACATTATATGAAAAAAATGTCCAGACAAGAAAAAAGCTGGATATTATACGATTGGGCGAACTCCGTATACTCGCTCGTCATTACAACTGCATTATTTCCAATTTACTTTAAAGCAGCTGCAAAAGAAGCTGGACTATCTGGGGCAACTTCAACAGCATATTGGGGATATGCAAACTCATTCGCAACACTTTTAATTTCTATACTTGCTCCTATTCTTGGCACAGTTGCTGATTATAAAGGATTTAAAAAACGTTTTTTCACATTCTTCTTTGGACTCGGTATCGTATTTACAAGTATGTTAGCAGTCGTTCCAACCTCTCAGTGGTACTTATTGCTAGGGTGCTATATGCTCGCCTTAATCGGCTTTGCTGGAGCAAATATTTTCTATGATGCATTTTTAGTAGACGTCACTTCTGAAGATAGAATGGACCGAATTTCTACAAGAGGATTTGCATTAGGTTATATCGGGAGTACAATTCCTTTTATCGGTTGTATCGCTCTTATTATTCTTTCCCAAAAAGGAACTATTCCCTTATCGGTCGGCATTGCTAGTCAAATTTCCTTTGCAATAACAGCTCTTTGGTGGGGATTATTTACAATTCCAATGCTAAAAAACGTAGAGCAAACACACTATATTGAGCGTCATCCAAGACCTATTAGAATGAGCTTCAAACGTCTTGCTGATACTTTTAAAAATATTAAAGAATATAAAACTGTATTTATGTTTCTAATCGCTTACTTTTTCTATATTGACGGAGTCGACACAATTATTACTATGTCTACCGCTTACGGAACCGATCTCGGTATTAGTGCAACGAATCTATTAATCATATTATTTGTAACACAAATTGTCGCTTGTCCATTTGCTTTACTATACGGAAAATTATCTGAAACATTTACTGGTAAAAAAATGTTATATGTCGGTATCATTATTTATATCATTATTTGCACATATGCTTATTTTTTAAAAACGACACTTGATTTTTGGATTTTAGCAATGTTAGTTGCTACATCTCAAGGTGGTATTCAAGCACTAAGTCGTTCATACTTTGCAAAACTAGTACCTAAAGAATCTGCTAATGAATTCTTCGGATTTTATAATATATTTGGCAAGTTTGCCGCAATTATGGGTCCGGTATTAGTCGGTGTTACAACCCAATTAACAGGAAAAACAAACGCTGGTGTTCTTAGTATTATTGTTCTGTTTATTATCGGAGGATTCTTACTAACTAGAGTTCCAGAAAATAATACATCCGTTACACCACCTAGTCCAAAGACTAAAACGCTATAAGAAAAGATCCTCTTCTCATAAGAAGAGGATCTTTTTTATTTTTAAAGGTGCGACTTATAATGAACGACTCTACTGCTTGTACAAAAATAATTTATCAACAGTTGTTCCTAATACTTCAGCTAAACGGAATGCTAACGCTAAACTTGGATCATATTTATTATTCTCAATTGCATTTATCGTTTGTCTAGAAACCTTACATTTATCAGCTAATGCGCCTTGTGAAATATTATTTTCAGTGCGTAATTCATAGATTTGATTTTTCACACCATTGCTCCTAACCTGTAAAATCGTTTTTACAACATCAGTATATAATTGGCTCATATAGTTGTCAAAAGTTCCTCAAAGAAAAAGGGAGCAATATTGCTCCCTTACAATAGTTATTTCGAAGCTAACGAATTTGTTAGTGCCTCTTTATTAGCAACATCTTCTTTTTTTATTTGCATACGTAGAACTGGCCCTATCGCTAATAAAATAAGTGCCATTGCTATACAAAACACAGTAACTAGTGAAGTTAGTTCCTTTAATCCTCCAGCTAGTGAAGTTCCAATTAGCATTGCCCCCATAAACAGTGGTAAAATCGTCCCATTTACTCTTCCAACCATATTTTCTGGTACAAGTTGAATCATAAGCGTACCGACAACAATATTAACACAAGCTAAACAAATACCTGTTCCAAACCTCATGAAACTAGTAATCCAAAATGATGTAGATAGCCCTTCTACTAAAAATGACATTGCTAATATGCCCATACCGAATACAAACATTTTTTTCGGATTCACTTTTGAAGCGAAAATTGCAGCAACAATACCACCAATTAACATACCTATTCCATCAGCTGCAGCTAAATATTGAACTGCTTCCTTTTCCATTCCAAGGCGTTCTATTACAAGAAACACCTCTAATGGAGTTGTTAATCCAACAGCTAAGCCTATAATGGTGAAAGTGATCGTAATCATACGTAAATTTTTCGTATGAAGAACATACTTCCAACCTTCTTTTATATCATTTTTTAATGAATCTCTCGCCACTTGCTCTTTTTCAACCCATTTTGGTAAAAATGAAAGGGCGATAGCAGATAACAAAAATAAAATGATTAAGCTATATAGTGACGTAAATAAACCAAGTTGTGTATACACAAGCGATCCTACCACTGGTCCAAAAATTAGAAATAATGACTGTAATGTTTGGTTAAATGCAATCGCATTTGCTACCTGTTCTTCTTTTACATAGCGCTTAAATATACGCGAAGATGAGGGCTGAGAAAACTGACCTACAATCGCGGAAATGAGTGTTGCAAAAAATATAGCCTGCCAATAATCCAGCTTTAACAACAGGACAATTCCTATAATAGACAGTACACTCAACACATCTCCAGTGACCATTGTTCTTTTCGGATTCCAGCGATCAGCTAGCGCACCACCGATAAACGAGAAAATAAAAATAGGTGCATATTCCATAACTGATAACAAAGAAACAGAAACCGGATCATTATTCGTTCGCTCCATTATAAAATACAAAAGAGCCATATTTCTGATCCAAATTGCAAATTGTTGTAAAATATCAGACGCCATAACGAGCATAAATGCTCGGTTTTTAAATAAAGCGTTCATTTTCATTCCCCTTTCACAAACCGACCGTTCAGTCTAATTTATTTTGTAAGAAAAGCAACTGACCTATTATTCAGCTGCCATTCCTTTTAACAATACATCTATTGCCTTTTTATAAATACGCTTCAACTCTTTATAATCTAGCTCGTAGTAAAGTACTCCAAGCCCTGATAATAATCCATTCACAATATACATAAGATCACGAGTATTATCTTCACGGAACTCTCCAGACTGTATACCTGCTTCAATTAATTTCTCAAACATAACATATGATTCTCTAGTTAAAGCTAATAGTTCCTCCAAAATCTCTTTACTTACAACTTGACTCATAGAGAATTCCTCTATGGCATTTGAAATTGGTTGCTGTATGTCCTCTACATGATATTCCGCGAGACCATATAGTTTTTCAGTACTAGTGCTATACAACTTCTCTTTTTCATTCCATTTTTCAAGCCAATCATACGTATGCTGTTTCACTACAAATAAAAATAATTCTTCTTTACTTTTAAAGTGATAATAAATACTTCCTTTACTTCGCTCTGTAATTTCACAAATCTCTTCCATAGATGTAGCTGCGTAGCCCTTCTGTGAAAATAGACTTTCTGCTTTGTATGCAATTTCTTTCTTTATCTCTTCTGCGCTTCTTCTCATATTCACACCTCTTTAAACCGACCGTTCAGTCTAATAATAACAAATCAAAAACCTCTATCGCAAGAGGCTATATTCCTTATTTAAGAAAACGTACTTTCAAACCAAGTTCGAATCATATGTATTGTTCCAAATTTAAATGCTAATTTAACAAGAAATACGCCTCCCGCAGCTAATAAAAATAACACTACTTTCCCCTTATTTTTCACTTTCGGTTCCCTTTTCATTTCCATTCCCCTTAGTATGTTAAAAATATTAATCAAACGTTTGTTTAACTGTGTTTATGTATATGTAAGCCGACTAATCAAACGTTTGTTTAAAAAGAAATACGCCTATATAAGGCGCATTTTCATCAATCCCCACCGCCACCGCAGCTTCCTCCGCTATCTCCCCCAAAAGAGCCTCCACAATCATGTGAACCGCCATCATGCGAGCTATCATTATCCGATCCAGCAAAGAAAAATAATGGTGATGAGCTGTTAGATGAATTATGTATGTTATTTTGTTTCGCCAAGTTCACCTTCTTTTTGTTCGATCGAACTGCTGTTACGATTATTCCAACTACAACAAATAATAGTATGACAATAATAAATCCCATATAAAAGCCTCCCCTATTCCTCGAATAATTGAATGATTCTCTCTAGATTTTCAAATGAAATGAAGCGTGATTCACGAAGAATTTCTTTTCCATTATGAAATAATAAAATTGTTGGCCCTGTAAATACTCCATATCGCCCCGCAATCTCTTGCATGTCTTGTAGTAATATCTCTATTTTCTCTACGTAATCATAATTCTCTAATACGCAATTTACTTTTCTTAGCATAACATCACAAACACCACAATTTTCCGTTTTAATAAACAGAAGTACCAATTGTTGTTCTTCGATATAGGTCGCTAATTCTTCTATCGTTTTAAATGTAGTCATCTTATCCCTCTTAGCGTAATTTACGAAATAATTTGCCTTGATACATACGAAAAGCTGAACTATCTTTAATCTTTCTCTTTTCCATTACCTGCTGAAAACGAAGAGTTTTTGCTGTAAACTCTTCTCGTAATTTCTTTCTCTCTTCTTCATCATAACAGCAAGCAATTAGATCCTCTATTTTTAATATATCTTTTTGTAGTTCCATTTCTGGTGGAATCATTCCCGCATTTTTTTAAATTTTATAACTCATTCTAAGTTCTGGAGGTACCATTGAAAGATCTTCTAATTGTAGTGGTTTTCCTTTTCCCGGAAGATAATCAAGATCACCATTCCGTATTGCTTGTCGAATTTTTTCTTCAGCAATGTTCAAAAACACATCCACACTATTCCCTCCTTTACATATTTTTACTATTATTTTACATGATATTTCCTGATCTTTCTACGTCTTTAATAATTGGCTCCATACAATTTTTTCTCAAATTTATTTATAATGAGCTTTTTCTTCCCATACCAATCTTTCGTTTTCATATATAGTTTGTATTCAAGCCTTTTTGTATTGAGAAAGTCTTTTTCAACTTAATAAAGCGTTTACACTAAATCTTACATTTGTTACGATTTAATCACCCCCAGCTCCCTTGTATAGACTTCGTGATGTCTGATCATTTTATTTAGATGTTTCATACGTCTAGATTCATTTTGGTTTATTGGCGTATGCCTTTAAATATATCTTTTATTTTGAAAGGAGAAATGGCTATGAGGTCTCAAAAATTCACACTGCTATTACTATCTCTACTACTTTTCTTACCTCTTTTTCTCACAAATTTTATTACTCCAAATCTCGCATTAGCAGATTCACCAAAGCAAAGTCAAAAAATTGTTGGGTACTTTCCTTCGTGGGGCGTTTACGGACGTAATTATCAAGTTGCTGACATTGATGCATCAAAGCTTACTCACCTTAACTATGCTTTCGCGGATATTTGTTGGAATGGAAAACATGGAAACCCTTCTACTCATCCTGATAATCCAAATAAACAAACGTGGAACTGTAAAGAATCTGGTGTACCATTGCAAAATAAAGAGGTTCCTAATGGTACTCTCGTACTCGGTGAACCATGGGCTGATGTTACCAAATCGTATCCTGGCTCAGGGACAACTTGGGAAGATTGCGATAAATATGCCCGTTGCGGAAATTTCGGGGAACTAAAACGATTAAAAGCTAAATATCCTCACTTAAAAACAATTATTTCCGTTGGTGGCTGGACTTGGTCTAACCGCTTTTCTGATATGGCCGCTGATGAAAAAACAAGAAAAGTATTTGCTGAATCTACAGTAGCTTTTCTTCGCGCATATGGGTTTGATGGCGTAGATTTAGACTGGGAATATCCGGGCGTTGAAACGATTCCTGGTGGTAGTTATCGTCCTGAAGATAAACAAAATTTCACTCTCCTTCTTCAAGATGTCCGAAATGCTTTGAATAAAGCAGGTGCTGAAGATGGCAAACAATATTTACTAACAATCGCTTCAGGCGCAAGCCAACGCTACGCTGATCATACAGAGCTAAAGAAAATTTCTCAAATACTCGATTGGATTAATATTATGACATATGATTTCCACGGCGGATGGGAAGCTACTTCTAATCATAATGCAGCTCTATATAAGGATCCAAATGACCCAGCAGCAAATACGAATTTTTACGTAGATGGTGCTATAAATGTTTATACAAATGAAGGTGTTCCAGTCGATAAACTAGTATTAGGCGTACCCTTTTACGGACGTGGCTGGAAAAGTTGTGGCAAAGAAAATAACGGACAATATCAACCTTGCAAACCAGGTAGTGATGGGAAACTTGCTTCTAAAGGTACTTGGGATGATTATTCTACCGGTGACACAGGTGTGTATGATTACGGTGATTTAGCAGCCAATTACGTTAATAAAAATGGTTTTGTACGCTACTGGAATGACACAGCTAAAGTACCTTATTTATATAATGCAACTACAGGCACATTTATTAGCTACGATGACAATGAATCTATGAAATACAAAACAGACTATATAAAGACGAAAGGTTTAAGTGGAGCAATGTTTTGGGAACTAAGCGGAGATTGCCGTACAAGTCCAAAATATAGTTGCAGTGGTCCAAAATTACTTGATACGCTAGTAAAAGAATTACTTGGTGGACCTATTAGTCAAAAAGATACTGAGCCACCAACGAATGTTAAAAACGTTGTAGTTACGAATAAAAATTCAAACTCAGTTCAATTAAACTGGACTGCATCTACTGATAACGTAGGAGTTATGGAATATGAAATTACTGCTGGAGAAGAGAAATGGAGTACAACAACAAATAGCATTACAATTAAAAACTTAAAACCTAATACGGAATACACATTTTCAATAATTGCCAAAGATGCTGCTGGAAATAAATCACAACCTACCGCTCTTACTGTCAAAACGGATGAAGCTAATACGACACCTCCTGATGGAAATGGTACTGCTACATTTTCAGTCACTTCGAATTGGGGCAGCGGTTATAACTTCTCGATTATAATCAAAAATAATGGAACGACTCCTATTAAAAATTGGAAATTAGAATTTGATTATAGCGGTAATTTAACACAAGTTTGGGATTCTAAAATTAGTAGTAAAACAAATAATCATTATGTAATTACGAACGCAGGATGGAATGGTGAAATTCCTCCTGGTGGATCTATTACAATTGGCGGTGCAGGAACAGGTAATCCTGCCGAACTTTTAAATACCGTCATTAGCGAAAACTAGACGTAATATCCATTAATTAATTCACTAAAGTTTGAATTTAGGTTTGAGCAATACCTCCTAAATTCAAACTTTTAATTTTACGAAAAATCAAAAATATCATAATAACCTATTATAATTATATTTAATTTCTAATATGAAGTTTATATGAAGTTCATTTGAATTTTACATGAATTTCCTTTAATTTCTATTGTCTTCCTATAATATCCATATTATCCTTTACATAAAGGAATTATTTTCATTCCATTTTGAACTATCTATATATATAAAGAAAGATAGTCACCTGTTAGGGAAAGGCTTTCGTATTATAAATATAACAAAAGAAAAAGCACGCTTATAAGCGCACCATAAGAGTGCTTCTTCATACAATTCTCATGTAAGAGTTCTCGAAAATCATGTTAATCACAAAGAAAAGGCATTAGCTCCTAAAAGCTAATGCCTTTTCTTTATTCATATTGTTCAGTATTCCAATCTTCTATATTCCATACTTTTGTTATCCACGATTCATAGAAAGAAGGTTCATGTGAGACAATTAAAACCGTTCCTTTGTATTGTTGTAACGCTTCCTGTAAAGCCATCTTAGTTTCTACATCCAAATGATTAGTCGGTTCGTCTAAAATTAAAACATCAGCTTTTTCTATTTTTTCATATAAGGAGCTAACACACTTAAAATCTCTTCTTTATCCTTTTTTAATTCGAGTGATGTTAACATATCCATCGTTCTCGGCCTAGGTAATTTCACTTGTACCTCGCCAACTATTGACGCTGGTCTTTGAGATAAAATAAATACGCGATCTGAAAGCAAGATTGCCTCATCTAAGTCATGTGTCACCATAACGATTGTTTGCTTTTCTTGATGCCAAGAGTTTAAAAGCCAGCTATGTACTTCCATTTTTGTAAATGCATCTAATTTACCAAAAGGCTCATCCAGCAGCATAATTGGCTTTTCACATAAATATGTGCGCAGAAAACTAATTCTTTGACGCATACCACCAGATAATTCATCTGGATAATGGTCTGCATATTCATCTAGTTGGAACTGCTTTAATGCTTCCATTCCTTCTGTCAGCCTTTGTTTTTTCGGCTTTCCTTCAATTTCTAACGGAAGAACGATATTTTGCAAAGCTGATCGCCACGGTAGTAATAAATCTTGTTGTGGCATATAACTAACAACATCTTGCTCTTGTACTTGCTTATCGTTATACGTTACGTTCCCGCTTGTTGGTTTTTCAACATTTGCAATCATGTTTAATAATGTGCTTTTCCCGCAACCACTTGGTCCTACAAAGGAAACAAACTCTCCCTCTTGTATAGAGGCACTAATATTCTCTAATACATTCTTTCCGTCAAAAGATTTCACTATATTTTTTATTTGTAATCCGCTCATTTTTCACTTGGAAGGAATTCATTTGTAAAAGCATCTTTTACATCGATTTTCTTTTTAATAACTTTGTTGTCATATAAGAAATTCATGTAATTCGTCCAAATTTCTTCCTTCTGTACTCCCCATGCTTTAGCATCATCTTGATACTTCGTACTTAACCATTTTTGGCTTTCTTGAACTAAATCTTTATTTACATCTGGAACAGCTTTAATTAAAATATCAGCAGCCTCTTTCGGTTCCTTAATTGCAAAATTATAACCTTCTGTCGTTGCACTCATAAACTTTTTCACAAAGTCTTTATCTTGCTTCGTATGTTTTTCACTCGTAATAATAACAGGACTATAGAAATCAAGCGCTGGATCTAAGTCCTTCACCATAATCGTATTTAACTCTTTTCCTTGGCGCTTCGCTTCAATACCATCCCAACCGTAATAAATCCATTCGAAATCTGCATCACGACCGATTGATTTAAAGAAATCTGTTTGTCCTAAGATGATTTTTTCAACTTTATTAAAATCAGCTTGATGTTTATCCATAATCGTCTTTAATGTCGCTTCTTCCGCTGGTCCTCCCCAGCCGCCGTAACGTTTACCTTCAAAATCTTTCGGTGACGTCATATTATCTTTCTTAAGCGATGCAAACGCTGAAGTGTTATGCTGAATAATCGCTCCTACAGATACAACAGGAATTCCTTCCACACGAGCTAACGTTACATTTTCTTGTGCGCTTATTGCGAAGTCTGCTTTTCCTGATGCTATCATTTGCTCTGCTGTTACATTGTCACCTGGTTGAATAATTTCTACATCTAATCCTTGCTTTTTGTAATAATCTTTCGTTTGCGCTACATACAAGCCAGTATGATTCGTATTTGGAAACCAATCTAATACTACTTTTACTTTTTGATCTTTACTTGCACTTTCTTCTTTCTTCGCCGGATTACATCCAGCCACACCTACCGCTACTAAGGCAGCTAACATAACTTTCAAACCTTTTTTCATTTTCTGCCGTCCTTTCTATATATCCATGGTGCTGTTATTCTTGCCATAAACTCTACGATAAAATACAGGCATAATGTCACCATAACGATGATTGCTGCAACACCAAATACTCGGGCAGTCAAAAAGGATTTTGTAGCCCTCGTAAGCATAACGCCTAATCCTTCACTTGCACCGAGCCATTCTCCGATAATTGCCCCCATTACGCTATATGTAACTGCAATTTTTAAACCTGAGAAAAAGTATGGAAGCACTGCTGGAAATTTTACTTTCTGGTAAACTTGCCATTTTGTCGCCTTCATTGTTTGTAACAGTTTCAACATGTTTTTATCTACTGTTTGAAAACCTTCTAAAATACTAAGCGCAATTGGGAAGAAACAAACGAGTATTACGACCATTACTTTCGGCAACATCCCATATCCAAACCAAATAATAAATAGCGGTGCAAGTACAACAATTGGAATTGTTTGCGAAATAACGAGCAATGGATTTATTAAAATACGAAATAACGGTATAACGTCCATAATAATTGCGATGCTCGTCCCCAATAAAATTGCAAAGAATAGTCCAATTATAACTTCCTGCAGTGTTTGCATCGTATTTGGTAATAGTAAATCTTTCATCCCAATTAATTCTTGAACAATGGCAGAAGGCTTTGGTAAAATCCACGGTTCGATTTTAAATAATGAAACAGATCCTTCCCATATCGCAATGAGAAGGATAAGCCAAATAGTTGTAATAAGTTTAGATTGCTTCTGGTTTTGCATATTCATCACGGTACTTCCAAACCTTTTCATCTATCGTTACACCAGTGCTTGGACGATAATGGATTTTAATAGAAGTAATCACTTCTTCTGCTCCAGCATCGACGCAAGCTTGTTGCGCACGTTTAACGACATCAAGAAGTACATCTAATTCTCCTTCCAAAGTTGTTTCCATTGCCCCTACTTCATAACGAACTCCCGATTGTTGCACAACTTCAATTGCTTTATCGACAACAGAATATACATCTTTCGTTTTTGCTTGTGGTACTACTGAAAATGACATTGTAACTTGTTGTGACATAATAAAATCCCCCTTATAAAAATAAATTTCAAAAATAAGAAAAGGCTTTCCTACTGCGTAGGAAAGCCTTGTATGCAAGTTATTACAGAATAACATATGCTACATCACTTTAAGTAACTCCCTACGCTGGCATTATCCAGATCAGGTTGAGGGTCGATGTTTACTTACATCCTCTCAGCCAATTGGCTCCCCGGTCCTTAATTCGTTTTCATTGTAGCATGATTTATTTTATTGAACAAACAAAAGCATGCATAATCATTTCATTATTTTTGGAAAATAACCAACTTTTTCACCATGAGCTAATAACTGCTGAATAAATTCTTTATTAATTGCTGGTACTATCAATTCTTTTTTCTTAATCCATTTATTCGTTCTACGCGTACCCATTACAATTTCAGATTGCTGCGCTCCATCTCCTGCAACTTGAGAAGCAATTAACTCTGCTATTACTTCATTTCCCTTCGCTAATGCAAGTCCGGTATTTACATATTCTGAAAGTGGAACCATTTCAAGATTGTATCCACACTCTCCAATTAGCTGTATAAATTGTTCAAACTCAATTTGATGTGGATGACAAATATGTAACGTCTCTCCTATAATTTGCGCATCTTGCAAATACGATACAATTGATTTACTAGCAAAATCAATTGGTGTGAAATCAACTTTCCACTTCACATTTGGTGCTTTCCCAATTAATAGCATTGTTTTAATAAGACGATAAAATGCGTTTCCTTCAATATTTTGTTGGAACGAACCTGTTTCTGAATGACATGCTAAATTACCTGCACGATAAATATTTCCACGCAAACCATTTTTCATTGCTTCACGAACAATGTTTTCCGCTTGTAGTTTACTATTTGAATATACATTCTCTAAGTCTACACTGTAATTAAAATCACCAGTTTTCATGTATGTATCCCATTGATCTACCGCTAATTCTAACGGGATACCAATTGTAGAAATAAAATGGAATGTAGCACCTTTCTCCGCTAATGTTAGCATACGGCTAGTTCCTTGGACATTTATATTTTCAAATTGTTTTACATCTCCAAAATGTCTTACATCTGCACCGCAATGAATTATCGTATCCATCTTAGAACTGATGAACATAAATTCTTCTTCGCTCATCCCAAGATACTGTTCTCCAAGATCACCAGCTACGGCCTGTATACGCTGTAACCATTCTTCACATATATCATTAAAGTAGCCTGTTAATGTATCTATAATTCTTTGCTGCACATCTTTAGTTGGTCTTACTAAACAATAAATAGTAGCAGATGTATCTCTCAACAATTCATATAATATGTGTGATCCTAAATAACCAGTAGCTCCTGTTAAAAAGACATTTGAAATCTGGTTTTCTTCCAAAACGTTTGCATACGTGATAGTATCTGGTTCGTGAATCACTTTATATTCACGAAATACTTCTTCTTTCTCTACTTTTACTTCTCGCTCAATTCGAGCTAATCCATATATCGTTCTTTCTTTAAAGAAATCTTGAATTGTTAAATGTGAGAAATCTTCTTTTAACAATGTTAAGACTCGTAATACTTTTAATGAATGTCCACCAATTGTAAAGAAATCATCATGCACTCCAACTTTTGAAATTCCTAATACTTCCGCCCAAGCGTTCGCTATTTGTTTTTCTGCTTTATTAGAAGGTGCAACATATTCTTGTAGCCGAACCGGTTCATACTTTTCTTCTAACTGAGCTAACTTCTTAACATCAATCTTTTTATTAGGTGTAAGTGGTAATTCATTAATATAAATTAGTTTAGATGGCACCATATAATCTGGTAATTGCTCTTGTAACTGATAAACTAATTCTGGTATTTCTTTTTTATTTAAAGTTGTATAGAACGCGATTAAATATTGGCTACCTTCCTTACTCTTCTTAGCAAAAACAGCATTTTCTTTTATATTATGATTTTGAGAAATTTCACTTTGGATTTCGCCTAGTTCAATACGATGTCCTCTAATTTTTACTTGATCATCTTTCCGATGTAAAAACTCTATATTTCCATCCTCTAGCAACTTAACGATATCCCCTGTTTTATATATATTAACTATAGGATTAAAAGGGTTCGGAATAAAAGCTTCAATTGTTTTATTAGGCTTATTAAAATACCCTTTTGCTAATCCCACTGAATCTATATATAATTCACCAGGTACACCAATTGGACAAAGATTCATATTCTCATCCAAAATCATAACTTGATAATTAGCACATGGTTTACCAATGGGAATACTCGCAACATCCTCATTTAACTGACTAGGTATTTTATAGGTTGTCGTCACTACAGTACATTCTGTCGGTCCGTATACATTATGAATTTCAACATTTGTACCTATTCTTTCTCTCCACAATTTAATAACCTCTACAGGCAACATTTCACCGCCAATCGCAATTCTTTTTAGGGAAGCTAGCTTATATATATCTTCTTCTGCTAAATAAGTTGCTACTTGTCGAACAAAAATTGTTGCTAATGCCAAGATTGAAGTTGCTTTCACTTTATAGATTGCATTTGCAAATGCTTCTACAGACAATCGCTCTTCCTCTAATAGTACATATAAGTTTCCTCCACAGAATAAAGAAGCAAATGACTCCCATACAGAAGCATCGAAACTAAAGGAAGGAAATTGGGCAAATACATCCTCTTCTGTCAATTCATATTGCTTTTTCATCCAAGTATACAGATTAACAACGCCTCTATGAGCTAACATCGTTCCCTTTGGATTCCCTGTTGAACCAGATGTATAAATCATATAAGCTACATCATCACAATGAATAGACAACTTTACATCTGTATCTTCATAAGTTTCACTATCATACATTGAAACTGTTTGAACCCCATCACATGTTATAGGCGTCTCTTTCATCAATATAACTTTCGCTTGGCTATCTTGAATAATGTACTGTATTCTACTTTCCGGATAATCTGGATCAATCGGAACATACGCTGCACCAGCTTTTAATATAGCTACCATACTTACTACTGTGTCTATGCTACGTTTCATAAATATTCCAACATAGTCTCCTAATTGGACGCCGTTTTTAATTAACATATGAGCTATTTGATTACTTTTTTTATTTAGCTCCTCATAAGTTAAAGTACCTTCCCTTGAAGATAAAGCTATACGATTTGGAAATTGAGTAACAGTATTATAGAACATATCGACGATACTTTTCTCAGGATATACTGCTGTCGTATCATTCACTTGACTATAAAGTGCCATCTCGGCCTCTGTAATAACATTAAAATTATTTATATGTTTATTATTATTTTGTGATTTATTAATTAAAACACCTTGTATTTGTTGTGCATAACGAGTAATTGTTGTCTCTTTCCAATTAACACTATTAAATATTATTTCTACACTTTGCATATTTTTACTAAATACAAATTGTAATGTATTCGTGTCTTTTAGCTCATAATATGTTTCACCAATAATAATAGGTGACATTTCATATAACGTATTACCGTTTTGAAACTCTTCTATTTCTTCCTCATTCATTTCTTTAATTTGCTCCAGTTGCTCTTCAATTTGTAAATTTAAACTTTCATAGGAGAGAAAATTAGAAACTTCAATAGTAATCGGAAATAAACTTCCTCTTACATGATAAAGCACGACAATATGTTTTTCTTTAGAAATATGATATAACCACGTTGCAGTCGCTCCTATTAAATCTACAATGTGAGTCAAATTTGAAAACAGTTCCGTTTTCCTTTTTATCCTAAGTTCTGTTCCTTGCACATCTTTAGGTATTTTAATACTTCCTTCTACTTTTCCTAAAAATTCTTTTACCATCTCACTATAAGAAATTGCTAATTTCATATTTATGTAAATTCCTCTCTTAAATATAATAAAGGTGTGAAAATTCACACCTTTTTTATCCCTTATTAAAGGGCAGATTCGTTCAATTCATAATCAGTAGCGGAGATACGCCCTTGATTAGAATTGAACTTTCTCCTTATTCGCTTTTAAACTCACCAATAAGCTCTTGTAATTCCTGAGAGAGCCAACTTAAAGAAGTCGCTAATTCTGCAATATCTTGTACTGATATTTCTTGCTCTTTCATGCTTTCTTCAACATTACTACTGCTGTTGGCATAAGTATTTGCAATATGTGATAATTCATTTACGACTTGAACAATATTCTGGCTATTTTGTAAAATATCACTCGAATTACCAGAAACAGCTTTTACTTGATCTGTAACAGATTGCGCTGATTTTGAGATTTTTTCAAAGAAATCTCCGCTACTTTGAACAAGCGAAATTCCAGTTTCTACTTCTTTTGAACCTTTTTGCATGGAAACTACAGCATCTTCTGTCTCAGCTTGTGTTTCACCAATTAATTTCGCTATATCTTTAGCAGACGCTTCCGTCTGTTCTGCTAATTTTCGTACTTCATCAGCAACAACTGCAAACCCTCTTCCAGCTGCTCCAGCACGTGAAGCCTCAATAGAAGCATTTAAAGCTAATAAATTTGTTTGATTTGAAATGCCTGTAATTACAGTTACGATATCACTAATTTCTTTTGACCTTGTTTCTAACGAATAAATGATGGAAGATAAATCTTGTACTGCATTTTGGATTAAACTCATTTGATTAATAATTTGTCCAATCACTTCATTACCTTCAATTGAATGTTGCTCCATACCTTCAGAAGCAACCGCAACTTGTTTCGCAGCCCCAGTTATCTCTTCTACCTTATCTTCCATTCCATGTACAATCCCTAAACATTGTTGTACTGAAGTTTTTTGAGACTGTGCCCCTACTCTTAAACCTTCAATAGAACTTGCAATCTCTTGAACTGCCATGCTGTTTTCCTCTGTACTCGCCGACAATTCTTGTGAAGAAGAAGAAACTTGCTCAGCAGTTTGCCTTACTTTATCTATAATCCCTTTAAACTTTTCAATCGTGTTATTGAAATAAACATTAATAATTCCAATATCATCTGGTCTTTCTTTTAATTTAATACTCAAGTCACCTTCACCAATTTTACGTAACCCTTCTCGTAAATCTTTTAATGGAGCTAGCGAGTGACGCACGATAAAGAATTGAGTAATAGTCGCAATTGCTAATGAAATAATGATAAAGAGTAAACCCTGTATCATAAACTTCTCTTTTGTAATAGGAACAATGGAAGCATCTAAGTCAGCGGCAACAATTGCAATAATATTGTTTTCTCCATCTGTAATTGGTTCTAATATTGTCACCCACGAACCTATTTCATCTTCATATACTTCTGTCATTTGAGCCTTTTTCGTATCAATCACTTTATCGTATGCCTTCATCCAATGAGCGGGTTGTTCATAATAATCTCCCGGCTTTATAGGAAACGCATTTGTTAACTCTGTAGTCAAACCAACGAGTTGTAATTCTCGCTTTTCATTCGGCTTTGCTCCTGTAACATACGTTTGTCCAACGCTTTTCAATTCTTTTGATACTTCATCTAATTTCTCTGTTAACTTTTCTTTTTTCACTTTTTCGGCTGTAGGATCTTTCGCCATGTCTCTAACTAATTCTACATCCAGTTTTTTCAATACTATTTCTCCTGTTTCAATAGACTGCCTTTCAAATAAAGACATCATACTATTTTGAAACATATTGAAACTTAATGCACCCATACTTCCAACAAGTGTCAAAATAACTAATACGGTTAATAAGACGTTCTTTTGAAGGAACGATAACTTATGCCAATATTTTTTCATTAATATCCACCTTCCTTAATCAACACAAACAAAAAAACAAAATATATGGATATTTTGTTTGAAAATGTTTCTCAATATGTTCGAGAATAAAAAAAAGCCAATGTAAAAGCATTGGCCAAGACCAACCCTATCCGTCCGGTAACTGGCTAGCGTAGCCTTTCGACCTTAGCTCCTGTAGTTTTGCGTCCTCATGTTTCCATCAGTTTGCCTTTCTCGCTGAACGAGTTGAACGATATGGGAGTTCTATGAGAATTAATTTATTCTCTTTCAAAGATTACAACATATAAATCAAAATGTCTACTTATTTAGAGATATAAATACAAATTTTTAATGCATTGCTTTTTCGAAATAATTTCAAAAAGTACGTGAATGTTACTTTTTTTGTGTTATATAATAAAAAATGTATAAATAACAAGGATTTCTTCGGGTATTTATTTAATTTTCATTCAAATTAAACTATTCGAATATATCTTAACTAATGAATTTCGGAGGTAGTTTATCATGTTTTGGCTACAATTTCTTACCTTGTTACTCTGTATTTTTATTGGTGCACGCCTAGGCGGAGTTGGTTTAGGAGTAATGGGTGGAGTTGGTATGGCAATACTCGTTTTTGTCTTCCACCTACAACCAACCGCGCCTCCTATCGATGTAATGCTTATGATTTTGGCAGTAATTACAGCTGCTGGTGCTTTGCAAGCTGCTGGAGGAATGGACTATCTTGTTCATCTAGCTGAAAAGGCATTACGAAAAAATCCAAAGCGTATTACTTTTTTTGCTCCAATTGTTACTTATTTATTCACACTATGTGCAGGTACTGGTCACGTTGCCTATTCTGTACTTCCTGTTATTGCAGAAGTCTCTCGTGAATCAGGGATTAGACCGGAACGCCCAATGTCGATTGCCGTAATCGCTTCTCAACAAGCAATTACAGCTAGTCCAATTTCAGCTGCCACAGTTGCTCTTTTAGCAATGTTAGCTGACTATAAAATCACTTTATTAGATATTTTAAAAGTGAGTATTCCTTCCACTTTCATTGCTTGTATGTTAGCAGCATTCGTTGCTAGTAAGATGGGAAAAGAATTAAATGAAGACCCTGAATACTTAAAACGATTAAAAGAAGGAATGATTCCTAAGCTTGAAGAGAAAAAAGAATTTGTAGGTGTAAAGGGCGCAAAATTATCAGTTATCCTTTTCCTTGTAGGAACCTTCCTTGTTGTACTTCTTGGTTCATTTGAAGCACTTCGTCCAGGATGGATAGTTGATGGGAAGTTAGCCCGTCTTTCCATGCCGAATACAATTGAGATGGTTATGTTAACTATCGCGGCTCTTATTATTATTTTCTGTAAACCAAATGTAGAAAGCATTGTGTCTGGTAACGTCTTTAAAGCGGGGGCAACAGCAGTTGTTGCTATTTTCGGTATCGCTTGGATGGGAGATACTTTCTTTAATGGAAACTTAAATATGATTCAAGGATCCATTCAGCATTTAGTAACAAGTGCACCTTGGCTATTTGCCATCGCACTATTCATTCTATCTATTTTACTGTACAGCCAAGCAGCAACTGTTCGTGCCTTAATGCCACTTGGACTATCCCTTGGTATTCCACCAGCGCTACTGATTGCGATGTTCCCTGCAGTAAACGGATATTTCTTCATTCCAAACTACGGCACAATCGTTGCTGCCATTAACTTTGATCGTACTGGTACAACTGGCATTGGAAAATATGTTTTAAATCATAGCTTTATGATTCCAGGTCTAATCGCAACATTCACTTCTATCGGAATTGGAATGCTCTTAATTTCAATTATGTTTTAAAGAAAAAGCACAAACCTTTATTTAAAAAGGTTTGTGCTTTTTTAATCAAATGTTTGTTTAAATTTTGGGGCAGTCTATTTCTCCATGCAGCACTTGAAATGCTACACGTCCTTCCCTACAAACTTCTCTTTACTTCTTCAGCTAATTTTCTCGTACTTTCATACGCCGATTCAGCTAAACTAATTGCTGAAATAACTGAAACACCGTCCGCACCCGCTTCTATAACTGCCGCTGTATTTTCAATTGTAATCCCACCAATACCAACGATTGGCACTGTAATTCCTTGTTCTCTAAAATAGGCTAATCCTTTCGTTCCTTGAACCGCTTTCGTATCTTTTTTCGTACTCGTTGGGAAAATAGGTCCAACGCCTAAATAATCTGCTCCATTTTCGATTGCAAAGCGTGCTTCTTCAATTGTATGAGCAGATACGCCGATAATTTTATCTCCCATTTTTTCACGAACAGATGTAATTCCTTCATCATCTTGTCCTACATGAACACCATCTGCATCTAATTCAATGGCTAATTCTACATCATCATTTACAATGAAAGGAACGCTATATTCCTTACAAAGCGTCTGCAATTCTTTTGCAAAGCGCACTCTATCTTCTCCGATTAAAGAACCTTCCCCCTTCTCGCGAAACTGAAAAATTGTCACTCCACCATCTAACGCTTCTTTCAATACAGCTAAAGGATCCCTTGTGCAGTTATTACTTCCCATAATAAAATACACTTGCAATAGCTTAGACATTTTATCTATTTCAATGCGTGCCATTTCTTTCACTCCCTCTTACTCTAACTCCTCAATCTTTCCATACTTCTCAATATCACCAGAAGTAGTATTCGCTAACTGATTTAAAAATTCAATTTGGAAACTACCAGGTCCCTTTTCCACGGTCTTAGCAGCTGCCAGTTCCGAAGCTACACCATAAAACGTTAATGCTGCTACTGCTGCTTTTACATAATCTTTTTCCACTGCTACAAATGCTCCTATTACAGAAGTTAGTAAACAACCTGTTCCCGTAACTTTCGTTAAAATAGGGTGACCATTTCGAATAACAATAGTTCTCTCTCCATCTGTAACAACATCTTCTTTTCCAGTAATGACCGCAACTGTATTTAGTTCATCTGCTGCCTGCCTTGCAATACTTACAACATTTCCATTTCCAGTACCAGCGTCTACCCCTTTAATTTCCCATTTCTCATTAATAACATTTGCTATTTCAGCTGCATTTCCGCGGATAATTGCTAACTCAATTTCAGCCGGAATATGTCTCGCAACTTCTGTTCGGTACGAAGTTGCTCCTGCACCAACTGGATCAAATAGTACTGGCACATTGTTCGCATTTGCTGATTTACCCGCGAGTAACATCGCTTCTACTTCTTCAGGACGAAGTGTCCCCATATTTAATACTAACGCTCCAGCAATGCTAGCCATTTCTGCTACTTCTTCTTTCGCATACGCCATTACAGGCGATGCCCCAAGTGCCAACAAACCGTTAGCAGTAAAATTTGTTACAACAACATTTGTAATATTATGAACAAGCGGATTAGATTCTCTCACCAAATCCACTACTTTACTAATTTCTTTCATATTCATCCTTTTCATCTCCTAACTATAATGATGGGAGATACACAAAAAGACACTTTGCGCGTACGCAAAGTGCCTGAATATGTGCTTTTACACTCTCCCTACGCTGGCATTATCCAACAGGTTCAAATGGTCAATGACGGACTAGTAGCCATACTCTCAGTTTGTATCCACAAACTCCCATGTGTTTCTTATTCATCTACTTCAAAGTCTACTCTTATTCTAGTAAAATAACAAGTTCTTTACTTTTCTATTTGATATAGAGGCAACTGATAAAGTGAAACTTTAATCAGTTGGGATTTTGTTAACTCCATTAAAAACAGCTGAAATATGGAGCGAAACTGAATCTCAAGAAGATGTATGCTATATTTAACTTATGGAAATTTGAAAGGATGTTTTTAATATGTCAAAAAGCGTTGTAATCGCTGAAAAACCTTCCGTTGCACGAGATATTGCTCGTGTACTGAAGTGTGATAAAAAAGGAAACGGCTATCTTGAAGGTAGTAAATATATTGTAACTTGGGCTTTAGGTCATCTCGTTACATTAGCAGATCCAGAAAGTTATGATGTGAAATATAAAAAGTGGAATTTAGAAGATTTACCGATGCTACCTGAGCGTTTGAAATTAACGGTTATTAAACAAACTGGTAAACAATTTAATGCTGTAAAAAGTCAGCTACTTAGAAAAGATGTAAATGAAATTATTGTAGCAACAGACGCTGGACGTGAAGGGGAATTAGTCGCACGCTGGATTATCGATAAAGTTAAGCTAAATAAACCAATCAAACGTTTATGGATTTCTTCTGTAACCGATAAAGCAATTAAAGATGGTTTTGCAAATTTAAAACCAGGTAAAGCCTATGACAATTTATACGCTTCAGCAGTTGCGCGTTCAGAAGCTGACTGGTATATCGGTCTTAATGCAACTCGTGCTTTAACGACTCGCTTTAATGCCCAGTTAAATTGCGGCCGTGTACAAACCCCTACTGTTGCTATGATTGCTAGTCGTGAGGATGAAATAAAGAACTTCAAAGCACAAACTTACTACGGCATCGAAGCTCAAACAATGGAGAAGCTCAAACTTACTTGGCAAGATGCAAATGGCAATAGCCGTAGTTTTAATAAAGAAAAAATCGATGGTATTGTAAAACGTTTAGATAAACAAAATGCTACTGTTGTGGAAATTGATAAGAAACAGAAGAAGTCATTCTCTCCTGGTCTTTACGATTTAACTGAATTGCAACGTGATGCGAATAAAAAGTTCGGTTACTCTGCTAAAGAAACATTAAATATTATGCAAAAATTGTATGAACAGCATAAAGTACTAACGTACCCTCGTACAGATTCACGCTACATTTCATCTGATATCGTTGGAACACTTCCAGAACGTCTAAAAGCATGTGGTGTTGGAGAATACCGTCCCTTCGCACATAAAGTATTACAAAAGCCTATCAAACCTAACAAATCATTTGTTGATGATAGTAAAGTAAGCGATCATCATGCGATTATTCCAACAGAAGGATACGTTAACTTCTCAGCATTCACAGATAAAGAACGCAAAATTTATGATTTAGTTGTAAAACGTTTCTTAGCTGTGTTATTCCCGGCATTCGAATATGAGCAACTAACGTTACGCACAAAGGTTGGCAATGAAACGTTCATTGCGCGCGGAAAAACAATTCTACATGCCGGTTGGAAAGAAGTATATGAAAATCGCTTTGAAGATGATGATGTAACTGATGACGTAAAAGAGCAACTTCTACCTCACATTGAGAAAGGCGATACATTAGCTGTAAAGTTAATTATGCAAACATCAGGTCAAACAAAAGCACCTGCACGATTTAACGAAGCGACTTTACTTTCAGCAATGGAGAATCCTACAAAATATATGGATACGCAAAATAAACAACTTGCTGATACGTTAAAATCGACTGGTGGATTAGGTACTGTAGCGACACGTGCAGACATTATCGACAAGCTATTCAATTCATTCTTAATTGAAAAACGTGGTAAAGATATTCACATTACATCAAAAGGTCGTCAATTACTTGATTTAGTACCAGAAGAATTAAAATCACCTACACTAACTGGTGAGTGGGAACAAAAACTTGAAGCAATTGCAAAAGGAAAATTAAAGAAAGAAGTATTCATTTCGGAAATGAAGAACTATACGAAAGAAATTGTTTCTGAAATTAAATCGAGTGATAAAAAATATAAACATGACAACATTTCAACGAAGTCTTGTCCAGACTGCGGTAAACCAATGCTAGAAGTAAACGGCAAAAAGGGAAAAATGCTCGTATGCCAAGATCGTGAATGTGGTCATCGTAAAAATGTATCTCGTACAACAAACGCTCGCTGTCCGCAATGTAAGAAGAAACTAGAATTACGTGGTGAGGGTGCAGGCCAAATTTTCGCATGTAAATGTGGCTATCGTGAGAAATTATCAACATTCCAAGAAAGACGTAAAAAAGAATCTGGAAACAAAGCTGATAAGCGCGACGTTCAAAAATATATGAAACAACAGAACAAAGAGGAAGAACCATTAAACAACCCATTTGCGGAAGCATTAAAAAAATTAAAATTTGATTAAACAAAAAGGTTCCTACCTCTATCGGTAGGAACCTTTTATTTTAGTGAATGATTTTACTTCCTTTTGCATTCTCAACAAATTTTTCACTTGATTTGTTAATTGGTGTTTTCAGTAATAACGCAGCCACAATCATAACTACTACGAAAGCACTTAACACAAGTAAATCTCGCGTTACGATATCCCAAAGCATTCCGCCAACTGTTTCACGAATTGCGCTAATTGCGTATGTGAATGGTAAGAACGGATAAATCGCTTGGAAGAACGCTGGTGTCATTTGGATTGGGAATGTTCCGCCCGATCCTGCTACTTGTAGTACAAGTAAAATGATCGCCATCGATTTCCCAACGTTTCCGAAAATAGAAACGAGTGAGTATACGATACAAACGAAGACTCCACCAATAAATAAACTAAATAACACAAACCAGAACTTATCGACTACGTACGTACCGAGTAAGAATATATCTCCCATCGATACGATAAACGCTTGTGAAAGACCTATCGTTAAGAATGTTAATAAACGTCCGAAGTAAATTTCATGGCTCTTATAATTCGCGCCCTCTTCGTGTACTTCTACCGTTAATAATGAAACCATTAATAATGCGCCTACCCATAATGCAAGCACTGTATAGAATGGTGACATCGCTGAACCGTAATTCGGCATCGCAAATAATTTATTTTCTTTTAAATTTACTGGATTCGCAAAGTAATCGCTTTGCTTTTCAACATCATTTTTCAATAAACGTATGATGTCTTTTAAATCCTCTTCAGATTCAAAATCACGAATTTTATCTGCTAATTCTTTAATCTTTTTCTCAGTCTCCGGCATTTCAGCTTTAATGTCTGCTAATTTCTTTTTACCATCTACTAAACCTTTTGATGAATCTTCTAGTAATTTTTTAACATCTGGAAGCTTTTTGTCTGCATCATTTAAAATTTGAGTTGTATTTTTCGACATCTCTTTTGTACGAGCTATTGCTGTATTGAAATTAGGTACAATTTCTGAATCATACGTCGATAATACATCTGTTAATTGAGCTGATCCGCCCTTCGCAGCGTTGTTAATACTTTCAATTACATCTTTTGTAGGTTTCTGGCCATTGTTAAGAAGTGTAATCCCCTTATTCGTTGCATCTACACCTTTTTGCAGACTACTTTTCGCTTTGTTTAATTTTGCGATTCCATTATTAAGGTTTTTATCACTATTTACATCCGCTAAAACCTTATTTGTACTTTCTAGAACTGGAATCATATCATCAATTAAACCGATTCCAGATTGGAATTGACCATTTAAGCTATTTAAAGCTACTTTCGTTGAATCTAAACCGTTAATACCTCTATTTTGTACATCTTCTTTTGCTTTCTGTAAATCTGCTTTTGCACCCTCAATACCATTTTTTACTTTATCGTAATCTGCTTTTGCATTATCATATACTGCATTTGCATCAACTTTAGCTTGATCGACTGTGCTAACTGCTTTTTTATAATCTGCTACAAACGTTTCATTATAATCTTTTTCAGCTTGATCAATTAATCCATTTGCTGCATCTAATTTTTGATTCGCTACATCTGTTACATCTTTCTTTACTTCTTGTCCTTTGCCAATAACATTTACAATATCTTTAATACCGTTATTTGCATTTTCCATACCTTTTTTAACATTAGTTAAGTGATCCACTCGCCCTTTGAAAAAGCTTTGACCAAAATCAGTAGTCGCCGATTTTTGAAGTTCAGTAAAGAAATTAATAAGATATGAAATACCATCTGTACCAGTTTGTAATCGTTCTGATACCGCATTTAAATCTCTCTTTGCTTGTTCTGGATCAAACTGACCATTTTGCAATCCATTTAAAACACTTTTCCCATAAGCTGTTCCTGCACGTGATGAACTTAAAACATTATTTACTGTTTGATTAATATTTTGCGCTATACTCTTATAACCATCACTATTCAACTTAGAAAGATCTGGTCTCGCTGGGAATTCAGGTAATCCATTCATTCCAGACAAGTCAGGAATATTTAGTTCTACACCTGGATTCATTAAAAAGTCAGTAAATGCAGCTGCACTATCCATAACGCCTTTTGCTGCTACTAAATCATTTCTTATCGTTCCTGGAGCGTTTTTTAATGTTTGATCTTGTCTTGCAAAGAACTTATCTAAATTCGCCAATGCTTCCTGCCCATCATTTATTACACTCTCTACAACAGGTAAATCTTTTTGCGCCACTTTCACAACATCTTCTGCTCGAGTTGCATCATCTAACGCCTTATCCATAAGTGTATTCATTTCTGGGAACTGCGCTTCTAACTTAAATACAAGATCTTTTACTTTTTCGATACTTGGTAAGTTTGTTTCTAAATCGATTCCAAGGTCATTGAAAATTTTAAAAATCTCACCGTTTGCTGTTTTAACAAAGTTTTTACTAATTTCTTCCGTAATACCTGATGCACCTTTTGCTGTAATTTTCGGTGCAATCGCATTTACCTTTTCATTTACATAGTAATCCAGTTCTGGTTTCTGTGGATTTTCATCCAGAACAGTTGCAATTTTTTCAGAGAAGTCTTTTGGGATTGTAATGCTTGCATAGTAATCCCCGCGTTCAACTCCGTAAATTGCCTGCTTTTCGTCTACAAACTTCCAACCAAGATTTTTGTTTTTCTTCAGAGAATCTACAATCTCGTCCCCGATATTGATATCTTTCCCTCTTAAATTAGAGCCTGCATCTTGGTTAGAAACTGCAATGGGAACCTCTTTTGTATTTCCATATGGATCCCAAGAAGCTTTAATGTTAAACCATGCATATAACGATGGTAAAATCATTAATCCTAAAACAATAACAATTGCAGCCCAATGTTTGGCTACATTCCGTAAATCTGTCTTATAAATACGCCAAATCTGTTTCATAGAAGTTATCACCTAATTATATATTTTTCCTTCTTTAGAAAATGATACATACATTTTGCAATTATATCACTTTCTACATCGTGTATTAACCAAAAACGTACTATTTTTTCCCATTAACTTTCACTTACTTCATTATATAACGAAGTGAGTCAAAGTATGAATACAAAATGACCAAATCGGTTTTACATTCAATAATAACAAATATATATGAAATGTCATAAAAAATACAAGTATTTTCTCTTGGAAATACTTGTATTCCTAAAAAAAATCCTCACAGCTTTTATTCTCTGTGAGGATTTCTTCTATTATATATCCAATTGAACCTCTACACCGAAATGATCTGAAATTACATTTCTGTTTGTACCATTAAAAATAACTTTTGAAGAATGAACTTTTTTACTTTGGTTACACAATATTAGATCGATTCGCAAATTATGTTTATTTTCATCCCAACCAGCAATCTCACCTTGGACAGTCGTTCCTTCATCCTTCTCTATTGCTAATTCATATGTGTCATACAACTCTTTTTGCATCATATACTCATAACCTTCGCCTTTCAATCGAGCATTGTTATTAAAATCCCCCATTAAGAAGGCGAGCTTATTGCTATCTACACGCTCCATCAAACGATCGACTTGACCTTTGAATGACTCTTCTTCATCATTCCACCAACCGAGATGACAAGAGTAAAACGTTATATCCTTACCATTATAAGCAATTGTTGTACTTACAATTTTACGCGTTTTCCAATACGTTGTATCCTCGTTTTCTGAAATGAAGAACGTATCTTCTTTTATAATATTATGCTTCGTTATAATTGCTAATCCTTCTTCGTACACATCATAACCAATATGAGAGAAATCCCAAGTAATATTGTAATCTTTTACATGTAGCGCTTTTAACTCTTCTAATAGTAAAAGTCCAAAATTATCTTTTTTCTTGTTACCGCATACATTTTCAGCTTGTATGGACTGACTTACTTCTTGCAATGCGATGACATCGTACTCTTCTTCTTGAATTACTTTAGCAAGGTATTGTATCTTTTCTATTTGATTCTCTTCTTGCCAAGAATGACAGTTTAAAGTTAGCAATTTCATATTATTACGCACCTAACATATCTTGAATGTCTGACTTTAATACGTCAGCTTTCGGACCATATACCGCTTGTACACCTTTGTCTTTTACAATAAGTCCTAAAGCACCATTTTGTTTCCACTGTGCTTCTGGTGCAACAACATCTAAATCTTTTACTGTTACACGTAAGCGTGTCATACAAGCATCTACGTCAGCAATATTTTCTTTTCCACCTAATAAATCGATAACTTTTGTTGCTAATGAACCGTCTTGTACATTTCCTGTTCCTTCTGATGCCTCATCTTCATTATCAATATAGTTACCTGCACGCCCTGGTGTTGGTAAATTGAATTTTTTAATTAAGAAATTAAATAGTGTAAAGTTAAGACCGAAGAACACTAATGAAACAATAACAAAGTTGATTAAGTCTCTTGTTAAACCTGCGTTAACCATCATTGGCGTACGAGTAATTAACTCAATAAATCCAAATGCATGAACACGTAAGTTAATTAAATCAGCTAGCGCGAATGCAAGTCCTGTTGTAATAGCATATACAACATATAATACTGGAGCAATAAACATGAACATGAATTCAATTGGTTCTGTTACACCTGTTAAGAATACTGCTAATGCTGCTGATAAAAACATTGGTTTATATTTTGCACGCTTTTCTTTATCAACGTTACGGAACATCGCAAATGCAATTCCCATTAAAGCTGCTGTTGAGCCGATAACTTGTCCAGCTTTGAAACGAGCTGGTACAACATTATTTAATAAATCGTTATATGCCTTCGTATCTCCATTTGCTAATAAATTATTTAAATCTGTAATCCATGCAAGCCATAATGGATCTTGTCCTGCTACAACTTGTCCAACTTTTGAACCAGTTAGCATCGTATATGTTCCGCCTAGCTCTGTATAGTTCATCGGAATCGTTAACATATGGTGTAAACCAAATGGTAATAATAAACGCTCTAACGTTCCATATACAAACGGTGCAACAACTGGTGCACTATCTTTTGAAGCTGCAATCCAGCGACCAAATTCATTTAACCCACTTTGGATGAATGGCCATAGAAGTGATAATACAATCGCAGTAACTGTAGACCAAAGAATTACAACGAATGGTACAAATCGTTTTCCATTAAAGAATGCTAATGCCTGTGGCAGTTTATTATAGTTATAATATTTGTTATATAAAGTAGCTCCTAAGAAACCTGTGATAATCCCTACGAACACTCCCATGTTTAATGCAGGTGCACCAAGTACAGAAGTAAAGTAATCTTTTACAATTAAATCTCCCGCTATTACTGAAGAAACTTTCGCTTTTGAATCCGCTAACATTTCAGCGTTTACCCCAAATATAGCTCCTGTAATTCGGTTTGTTAAGACGAATGCTAATAGCGCTGCAAATGCACCACCCGCGCGATCTTTCGCCCAAGATCCCCCAATTGCTACTGCGAATAAGATGTGTAGATTTGTAATGATTGCCCAACCGATGTCTTCCATTACGCGAGCGATTGTATGAACTGCGTTAACATCCCCAGCAGACATACCAATTAACTTACCGATGGAAATCATTAAACCAGCTGCTGGCATTACGGCTACAACAACTAATAACGCTTTCCCGAACTTTTGCCAAAAATCAAAAGACGTAATTTTCATCTGTTCTTCCTCCCCTTTATTTATAAAAACATAATGATTTAAATTATAATTTCTGTTCCCTTTATGAAAACGATTCCTTATGTTACTTTATTTTTATCTTTACGCAACCGTTTTCATAAATCTATTTTAATAAAAGCGTTTTCACTTTGCAATAGAAATTTATTTTTTTTCATAAAAAAAGATGCTCAAAGAGCATCCTTTTTTATTATGAAATGCGATAAACCCTTGTTTCATAAGGCTTTAAAGCAATTGTTGTTACTTCTTCATGTTCCGCAACTTCATAGTTATTTAAAAGCAAACGTTTGCGTTCTAGTGCAAATGAACCCTCATTATACACAGCTTCCTCTTTTGAGATATTACTAATTACAATGACTTTTTCATCCTGTAACGTACGTGTATATGCATAAATTTGTGGATCGTCTTCTAAAAGTAAATCATACGTACCATAGTTCAGTACATCGTGCTCTTTTTTCAGGGCAATCATTTTCTTATAGAAATTGAAAATAGACTTTTCTTCATTTTTTTGCTTTTCAACATTAATTTCTTTGTAATTTGGATTCATGCTAAACCAAGGTGTACTTGTTGTGAAACCAGCATTCATCTCATCATTCCACTGCATAGGTGTACGTGAATTATCGCGGCAAGAAGCCCATATAATCTCCATCATATCTTGATGTGGTACGCCCTCTGCAATTTTCTCGCGATATAAATTTTTAATTGCTACATCATCGTAATCTTCAATATTTGGTAACTGAACATTTGTCATACCAATTTCTTGGCCTTGATAAATAAAAGGTGTACCGTGCATAAAGAAATACATCGCCCCTAGAGCTGTTGCACTTTCACGCCAATATTGTTTATCATCTCCCCATGTTGAAACGATACGTGGTTTATCGTGATTCTCAATATATAAAGCGTTCCATCCTTTATTTTCTAATCCTTTTTGCCATTTCGTTAATACTTTTTTCAATCCTACAACATCAAGGTCTTTCTTCTTCTCTGCATCCCATAAACTTAAATGTTCAAATTGGAATACCATATTGAACTTACCTTGCTCTTCTCCAACCCAAAGCTCAGCATCTTCAATCTTAACACCATTTGCTTCACCAACAGTCATAATATCGTACTTAGAGAATGTATTTTCTTTTAGCTCTTCTAATAAAGGTTGAATACCTTTCACATTCATATGTTTATCAAAAGATGGCACATATTTTAACCCTTTTGGATTTGGCATATCCTTGAGGCCTTCTTCTTTTTTAATATGACTGATCGCATCAACGCGGAAACCATCAATACCTTTATCAAGCCACCAATTAACCGTATCGTATAGTACTTCGCGAACTTCTTTATTCTCCCAGTTTAAATCTGGTTGTTTACGTGAGAATAAATGTAAATAATATTGTTCTGTTTCTTCATCATATTCCCATGCCGAACCATTAAAAATACTTTCCCAGTTGTTTGGCTCCGCACCATCTTTACCATCATGCCAAATATACCAATCACGCTTCGGATTATCTTTAGATGAACGTGATTCAATAAACCATGGATGTTCATCACTCGTATGATTAATAACTAAATCAATAATAAGCTTCATATCACGCTTATGAACTTCATCTAGTAAAGCATCAAAGTCTGCCATTGTACCAAACTCATCCATAATATCTTGATAATCACTAATATCATAACCATTATCATCATTAGGCGACTTATACATTGGACAAATCCAAATTACATCTATACCTAAATCTTTTAAATAATCCAGTTTTGCAATAATACCTTGTAAATCTCCAATACCATCACCATTTGAATCCATAAAGCTTCGTGGATAAATTTGATAAGCAACCGCTTCTTTCCACCATGTCTTATTCATAGTCATTCTCTCCTTTTGCATCCCATCGGAAATTTTATGCAAACGTTTTCGTAACACTATCATAACAAAATATGAACAGTTTGCAACTGTTTTCATTGAACTCTATGTAGATTCTTTATTCTTATGCTTTATTTATTTCTCACAAAGGTAAATCTCATTCTTCACCTCTCCTTGTCCACGCGTATTACAGACATTTTTCATATATTAATAAAAAACTCTGATTATTTTAGAAAGGAGTAATAAATTGAAGCAAACAAAATTAACAGGTCGTATCGTTGTTCCCACAGATCCTGACTACGACGTAGCCCGAATGAATTTAAATTTAAGTATTCCAAAACTCCCTTGTATTATTGTTTTTTGTCAAAATAACAAGGATGTCTGTAACGCCTTAAAATGGGCACGTGAACGTCATATACCATTTCGGTTAAGAAGTGGACGTCATAGCTATGAAAATTTTTCTCTTTTAAATAGAGGACTTATTATTGATGTGAGTGAAATGCATCGCATTACTGTTAATACAGAGAAATTAACAGCAACAATTGAGGCTGGTGCAAATCTTGGCACTGTTTATAAAGAACTTTGGAATTACGGTGTTACAATTCCTGCTGGTACAAGTGCAAGCGTTGGAGTTGTTGGATTAGCACTTGGCGGTGGTATTGGTATGCTTTCGCGCTTATTTGGATTAACATGTGATCAATTAATGGAAGTGGAAATGGTACAAGCGTGTGGAAAATTTGGTGCAAAACTCATTCGTGCAAATGAACAAGAAAACTCTAACCTTTTTTGGGCATGCCGTGGTGGCGGTGGTGGAAACTTCGGAATTGTCACTTCCTTAACTTTTCGAGTCCACCCGATAAAAAATGTATCAATTTTCTCAATTACATGGGAATGGGAAGACTTTATTGCTGCATTTCAAGCGTGGCAAAACTGGGCACCTTATATAGATGAACGTCTCACTTCATCGATCGAATTATTCGCCAAGCAACGAAATAAAATTGAAGCACAAGGCGAGTTTGTCGGTTCTCCCTCTGAACTCCATTCCCTATTATCCCCTCTTCTTGAAACTGGTAGCCCCTCTCTCTTTATAGAAGAAGTTCCTTATATAAAGGCTGTTGAATTTTTTAATGGAGGTAACATCCCTGAAAATTTTAAGCGCTCTGGTTCCTATGTCTATAAACCTATTCCCCTTAAAGGCATTCAAATCATGCAATCCTTTCTTTCTCATGCACCAAATAAAGATGCTAGTATTTGGCATCAATCGCTCATAGGTGCTGTTGAAAATATTTCGCCGAATGAAACGGCTTATTTTCATCGTAAAGCAATTATCGCTCAAGAATACATTACCTCTTGGAAATGCGATGATGAAGAAAATCGAAATATACGCTGGGTTAAAGGTTTACGAGAAAGCTTAGATCCTTATACACTAGGTGACTATGTGAACTGGCCCGATATCGACATTAAAAATTGGCAAACTAGTTATTATGGCTCTAACTTTCACAGATTACGTAAAGTAAAAACTATGTATGATCCTTGTGATGTTTTTCATTTCCAACAAAGTATTCCTCCTTTTCATACGTGAAAAAAGGGGATAACATAAAAAAATCATCCAATATACCGTTACCTCGCAGTATGTTGGATGATTCAAGTTGATTTTCTATATCGTTTCAAATTCTTGCTCCTACTCATAAACTTTTACTTACAGATTAATTGTATTTCGTATCATTTTCATGCAATGAATGTAATTTAATATTTGGTACTTTATCTTTTTCAATACCTCTATTATAAGAAACAGGAACTTGAAATTCAAATTGCTTTGTCTCATGTTTTTGTAAATAGACTGGTTTCGGTACTGGATAGCTTTTTGAATTCTCGTTTGCATTATCATATAAAACAACTTTTAATGCTTGTGAATGATTACGATAATTTTTTAAAGTAACAATGCACTTCGGTTGGATATTCTCTCCATTTTTCTCCATTCTACACTGGCTATCTTCTTTTTTATATTCTATTGCTTCTACCCCTGTTTTTCCTGCATAATACCATGTTTTATTCAATGTCTGGAGGATTGTATTTAAAATAAACGGCATCATTACAATCAAAATACTAGTACCTACTACTTTTATTTTATTCATTTTTCTAAATGTACTAGACTCCTTTTTTCCTAGCCATTTTAAAAATAATATAAATGCAATTACATGTAGTATGAAAGAAACAATCAATATATTTGAGACTTTATAATCCATATAAACATACGTATGTATCGGAATCTTATAGACATTGAATAGTTTTTCCCCAATTAATTCATTATCATTTGGAATTTTTAATAATAACAAAACCCCTATACTGTAACAAATAGCTACTAATCGATCATACTCAATACGAATCATTCTTTCTCCCCTTCACTTTGTATTTTATTATCGATTTTAGCTATTATTACCATACTATACAATCTTTTTATAGAGGATAACGTAAAAAAGTTCCTTATAAATATATAAAGAACCTTATTAATATACAATATGAATTAAAAAATCAATATACAATTTTCACATAGAGATTTCTTCAAAATATGTTGGATCATGTATTGTAATTTTTTTATCTAAAATTGTAACAATGCTATCATTTTTTAATTGTTTTAATACGCTGCTAACTGTCTCTCGAGATGTTCCAGATATTTTGGATATTTCAATTGTTGTAAGTGGACATGAAATTACAATCTTTTCTCCACTCTGTTCTCCTAAATCCTGCATTAAATAATTTAACGTTTGGATAACACGATCTTGTGCATTAGGAATTGTAATATTTTGCACTCGATTTTCGTTCAATTTTAATATAGATGATAATTGCTGAACAACGTACATCAATTGTGTTCTGCTGGACTTTACCATATCTTCAAAGATTACCGTTGGAATATAATATACCTCCACATCCGTCATTGCTTCTGCTGTATAGTTATATCCTCTGTCTGTAAACATACCACCATAAGGAAAAATAGAATACCGCTTTACATAGTCATCGTATAATAAGTTCCCATTTTGATTAACCCGCTCTAACTTTACAAAACCATCTAACATGAAGTAAATTCTTTCCCTTGAATCCCCTTCTAAAAATAAAAATTGACCTTTTTTATAAGTTCGCCAATAAACAAACTCTGTTAAGCCTTTCAATTTTTTTTCTGTTAAATGAGCAAATAATTCGAACTGCTTTAAGTCTTTCACTACGTTCCGTCTATTCATAAAATTCCCTCTCTCTTGCTGTATGTTGGAGCGAAAAATCAAGAAAGCGTATTCAATTTGAATTTTATCATAATTAACTTGTATATTCAGATTTCATCATGAAAACTTTATGAACAATGAGTACAAAAAATATTAATAAATAAAAAGAATGAAGTTATTAACCTCATTCTTTTTTTACTACTAAGTAGCGTACATAATAATTTAAACATACATGCATACATTCTGTTTTGAAATAATAGTACCGGCTTTTTCTTCTAGTGCTTCATATACTTTTTCTAAAGACGTAATAATCGTTTTTCTTTTTGGATTTGTATTAACAAAATTAATAGCAGCTTCGATTTTTGGAAGCATGCTTCCCGCAGCAAATTGTTGTTCTTCAATATATTCTTCTAATTGATTCACTGTGACATGCTCTAATTTTTTTTGATTCGGTTGATTATAATTTACATACACATAATCAACTGCAGTTAAAATAACGAGCGTATCGGCATCTACTAATTCTGCTAATTTCTGCGCAGCGAAATCTTTATCGATAACCGCTTCAGTTCCTTTTAACCCTTCTTCAGAATCAATTACTGGAATTCCACCTCCGCCCACAGCTATCACTATGTTTCCATCTTCGACCAAAGAATTAATCACTTTATGTTCATGAATACTTACAGGCTTCGGTGATGGAACAACACGTCTCCATCCTCTACCAGCATCTTCTTTAAACACTGCTTTTGTTTCATCCATTAATTTTCTGGCCTCTTCTTCTGTATAAAAAGGACCAATTGGTTTAGTTGGATTTTTAAATGCCTCATCTTTTTTATCCACAACAACACGTGTTATAACCGTTGCTACATCTTTGTTTATATTCCGTTTTTTCAATGCCTTTTCAATTGCATTTTCCATCCAATATCCAATCATCCCTTGGCTCATTGCCCCACAAGTATCTAATGGCATTGCAGGTGTCTTTTCCGTTTCTGCAGCTTTTTGCTGTAATAAAATATTCCCCACTTGTGGGCCATTTCCATGCGCAATTACTATATCCACATCATTTTCCATTATTTTCACAAGTTGTTCTGCCGTTTTTTCCAACGCTTCTTGCTGCGCTCCCGCAGTAGCTTCTCCAGACTGTATCGCATTTCCCCCTAGTGCAACTACAATTTTTCTTCGTGCCATATTCCAGCCCTCCAGTTGATTTCGCTTTCACAGCGCTTTATAAAGTAATACTGCCTGTAATTAATCCATAAATCGCAAAGAATGCTAAAGCACCAATTGCTACGGATGATGCTAATTCCACTCGAGTAAATATTTGCTTCGAACTCTTTTGCTTTTGAACATTGTAAAAAATAAAAATACCTGGCGCATATAAAGTCATTGTTAATAATAAATACTCTAAACCGGCTGCATAAACTAACCACACGCCATAAATACTTGCGATCAAGCCAATTATTATATTTTTATTTCGATCTGCTTCTTCAGACTTTAAGCTATGCTTCAGTTGATAAAATGCTGAAAAAGCATATGGGATTAAAATAGCTGAAGATGCTAAAGAGAATGCAAAGTTATACGCCTGATCAGAAACGACGAATGTTAACAAGAATATTTGTATTAAACCATTTGTTATCCATAATGAATTTACTGGAGCCTTATTTTTATTTTCTTTTGCGAACCATTTTGGAAATACTCCATCTTTAGCCGCTAAATATGGAATTTCAGAAGCGAGCAAAGTCCAACCTAACCAAGCACCTAATACAGAGATGACTAAACCTAAATTAATAAAGATAGCACCCCATTTTCCAACAACACTTTCAAACAAATAAGCCATAGCCGGATTTTTCAAACCTGCAATGTCTGCTTGCTGCATAAGTCCAAGAGACAATAATGTGATTAAAATGTAAATGATGAGTGTACCAATTAAGCCAATAACGGTTGCTTTCCCTACATCACTTCTATTTTTTGCTCGACTGGATAAAACAACAGCCCCTTCTACCCCAATAAATACCCATAAAGTTACAAGCATTGTACTTTTAACTTGGCTGCCAACTGCTCCCCATGAAAAAGAACCAGTTTGCCCCCAAAATCCATCTAAGAACGTATCAATATGAAACGCAAAGATTCCTATGACAATAAATACAAATACAGGTACTAATTTTGCGATTGTAGTTACTAAATTCACAAGTGCTGCTGATTGAACTCCACGTAAAATTAACATGTGAACACACCATAATAATACGCTTGCACCAATAATGGATTCTACATTTTGACCGCCTTCAAAGATCGGGAAGAAATATCCTAATGAAGAAAACAATAATGTACCGTAAGCTACATTCCCAAGCCAAGCAGATAGCCAGTATCCCCACGCACTATTAAACCCCATAAAATTACCAAACCCTGCTTTTGCATAGCTAAAAATACCACCATCTAAATCTGGCCGTTTTACAGTTAGATTTTGAAAAGATAATCCGAGTGCGATCATCCCAATTCCTGTTATAACCCAGCCAATAATAATGGCTCCAGCACCAGCACCTTTTGCCATATCACTCGCTAAATTAAAGGCTCCACCGCCAATCATAGACCCAACTACAAGAGCCGTTAGTGTAAACAACCCTAATTTCTTATCTTCACCCATTCCACTCACCTCTCTTTAATTGCAATAACAATACAAAAGCAATAGTGAATGATAGTGTCTAAAGGAGGAGAAAGAAGAAAGGAAGACTCCCTTTCTTCTTTACTCCATGTTTCCTAAAGTAGCTGCCATAACCGCTTTAATTGTATGCATTCTATTTTCAGCTTGATCAAATACTTTTGAATGTTTACTGCGGAATACTTCGTCAGTTACCTCCATTTCTTTCAACCCATATTTCTCATAAACTTCTTCGCCATACATCGTTTCAACATCATGAAATGCAGGTAAACAATGTAAGAAAATCACGTTTTCATTCCCTGTTGCTTTAATCATTTTCATATTTACTTGATAAGGTTTCAATAACTCGACACGTTCAGCAAATTTTTCTTCTTCCCCCATAGACACCCATACATCTGTATAAATTACATCTGCATTCGCAACAGCTTCTTCCACATTACTTGTTATCATTACTTGTTCATTATATTTTTTTGCTAAATCAATTACTTCTTGTGCAGGCCATAAAGATTCCGGTGTACAAATACGTACATCCATTCCAACGATTGCTCCACCAACTAGTAAGCTATTAGCAACATTATTTCGCCCATCGCCAACGTAAACGAGCTTCACATTTTTCAATTTCCCTATATGTTCTCTAATTGTTAATAAATCTGCTAGTGTTTGTGTTGGATGCCATATATCTGTTAATCCATTCCAAACTGGCACACCAGAATTTTGTGCTAAAGATTCTACAGTTTCATGATTAAATCCACGAAACTCAATTCCGTCAAACATACGCCCTAACACTTTTGCTGTATCCTCTACAGATTCTTTTTTCCCAAGTTGAATATCACCTTTCCCTAAATATTCAGGATTTGCCCCTAAATCTGTACATGCTACTGTAAATGCACAACGCGTACGAGTAGAAGTTTTTTCAAATAAGAGCGCTACATTTTTACCTTCTAAATAATGATGCGGGATACCATTTTTCTTTTTCTCTTTTAATTCTGCTGCCAAATCTAGAAAATATAACAATTCTTCTTGTGTAAAATCTTTTTCTGCTAGAAAGCTTCTTCCTTTTAAATTTGGTCTAGTCATTAACATAATTCATCCCTACTTTCTCCGTTATTTATACTAAATATCTTTACGAACAATTGGCATACTCATGCAACGTGGACCCCCACGACCACGAGATAATTCCGAACTTAGCACCTCAATCACTTCTATACCGTGTTCACGTAATAACGTATTAGATACATAGTTGCGATCATATGTAACAACTACACCTGGCGCAATTGCTAATGTGTTCGAGCCATCATTCCATTGTTCACGAGCAGAAGCAATTACATCTCCTCCTCCACATGGAATAAGAACTAATTCACTTAAGCCTAATACCTCTTTTAATGCTTCCATTAAAGAAGTACGATGTGTAATTTTAAGAGTTTCCTCATCTGATCCTTTTTCTAAAATATAAATATTCATATTCCCTTTTGGCCCTTGAATGGCTGGGTGAATTGTAAACTTGTCATAATCAACCATTGTAAATACTGTATCTAAATGCATAAATGCTCGACATTTTGGAATTTCTATTGCTAACACTTTCTTAATTTTATTTTGTCGGCTAAAGAGATTTTTAGCTAAACGTTCAATTGCTTTAGCTGAAGTACGAGCAGATACTCCAATCGCAATTGTTTCTTCATTTAAAATTAGCTCGTCGCCACCTTCAATCGGAAATTTATAATCACGATCTAACCAGATTGGTACATTATGTTTTGCAAATCTTGGATGATATTTAATGATGTACTCCATGAATAATGATTCACGTCTACGCGCTGGTTCTCTCATCTTATTTATCGTTAAGCCATCGCCCACGCTAGCTGCTGGATCACGAGTAAAATATAAATTAGGCATTGGATCTAAGTAAAACGGATAGTGATCTTCCATTAATTCATATAAATGTGTCTTCTTACTTGTTTCAATTTCGTTTTTCCGTACACCGCCCATAATTTTTTGAATTAATTCTTCATTTGAAAAGGAAAGTAAATATTCTTTTAAAGTTTGATGTGCAACATTTACGTCGGCCTGTCCTTCTTTTAAAATACGATCAACAAATTCTTCTCGAAGTTTTTTATCTACTAACGCCTCCGCGGCTAGTTTTTCTAAATAAAGAACTTCAACACCCCGATTGCGTAACGTTTGTGCAAAATAATCATGCTCTTTTTGAATAATTGGTAAGTATGGAATATCGTCAAATAATAATTGCTGCAAATAATCTGGCGTCAAGTTTTCCACTTCTTTACCCGGTCGTTTTAATAAAACCGTTTGTAATTCCCCAATTTCTGAAGTAACATGTATCGGATGTTTCATTTGTTGTACCTCCTTTTAAATATGTTTGATGTCTTACAAGTACATAATAAATGCTCTGTACTTTCATCTTTGTGAAAGCATCCACATTATCATTGTGAAATATTAAACAAGTTATTTTTTTAAAATCATACGAATATGTATTTTTATAACAAACTATCTTGCTTTCTCAATAAAAAATACATATATTACGCATATATGTTGAATATTTAACTTCCGTATTTAAACAAAAATCCTGTTTTTAATTTTATTAAAAACAGGATTTTTGCATCTAAATAATTAAATTTAATCTTTCTTCTATAATCTCCCTATCTGATTTCGACTGTGAAATTATAAGGCATGTATCATTTCCACATATACATCCTATTTTTTCTTTCCAATCTAACTCATCAAATAAAACACCAATAACATGTGCATTACCAGGTAATGTTTTAATAACCATTAATTGATCTACACAATCAATTTTTAAAACAACTTCTCGTAATTTTTTCTTTAACTTTATATCAGTTTGTAAATGCTCTTCTGAGAAAACTTTATATATCATTAATCCTTCTTGAGAAGGTACCTTCGTTAAGTTTAACTCACGAATATCGCGAGAAACCGTAGCTTGTGTTACTAATACATCTTTTTTTGCTAACAATTCTACTAATCTTTCTTGCTTATCTATTTCATACTCCTTTACAAATTGTTTAATTAACCGTTGTCTTTTTTCTTTTTTCATAAAAGACACCCCTTTTAATATTATAGCTCGCTATAATTTTCATCCGAAAGGGACAGAAAAGAATGTTGCGGAAACGTTCATAGTTTAACTGTAAATATTAAATCAAGCTAAATAAAAAAGAGAAGAACAATATTCTGTTCTTCCTTTTACATTGAAAATCGTTCAATTGTTTGTTTCAAATCAGTTGCTTGCTTCTCTAAATCCTTTAATAATTGATCGATTACTATCATATTTTTAGATTGTTGTAGCGTCACACGTGCTACTTCTTGCGAACCAGCTGACGTTTCTTCAGCAATTGCTGCTACAGCTTTTGTTTGTGCTCCTGTTTGATGAATATGGCTCACTTGTTCATTCATATAACTACTAATTTGCTGAGTTGCATCGGCTACTTCCATAACACTTGATGACATTTCTTTTAAAATTAATTCCGTAGCTTCCCCACGTTTCGCCTCTTCTTTAGCTATTTTCACTTGTTCTGTCATTTTCATTGCAACTTGTTGTACTTCATCTTGCATATTCCGTAATAACTGCGATATGTTTCTTGCAGAATGATCACTTTCATCAGCAAGTTTACGTACTTCTTCCGCAACAACCGCAAAGCCTCTTCCATGCTCTCCTGCGCGAGCTGCCTCAATAGAAGCATTTAGTGCTAATAAATTCGTTTGGCTAGCAATCGCACTCACAACAGACACAATATGTTCTACTTGTTTCATTCGTTCTTCTAACTTCTGTACATTTTGCATTGAATCTTCATTTTCTTTTGCCAATGTTTGAATACCTTGAATTAAAGACGTAAAGACACGAGTACTATGCCCTAAAGCTTCAACCATTTCTGAAGACAATGTATCAGACTGCTTCGCTTTTTCTTCTACTTCACTTGCAATAGAAGTCGTTGTATCAACAGCAGAAACAATTGCTTGAATTGATGCCGCTGATTGCTCAGCGCCTGAAGAAATCTCTGCAAGTGTCTCAGATACACCTTGCGCTTGTCTCGTTGCTTCGCCTGTTTGTTTTCTAATCTGCTGTACTTGATTATTTGTATACGAAAATGTTGTATCAATATTTTTTACCATGCCCCTTAAGTTTCCTAACATCATATTAAATGCAACACTTAAAGATTTAATTTCATCATCTGTCTTCGGTAATGGAACATCTTCACGAATATCACCCTCAGCTGCTTTTCTTGCCGCTTCCTCTAACTTGCGAAGCGGTTTAATTAAAAATACGGCTGCTCCATATGCTAAAATTCCAGACCATACTACCCCTAATAACATAACGATAATATTATATACAGTTTGACTTACATAACTTTGAAAATAATCGTATATCACGTAAATAAAAAATATACTTGTTGAATATGTAATGAAAGCTAAAACTGTAGTGAATAGCATAAGTTGTGTACGTAATCCAAAAGAAAATGTTTTTCTTTCTTTTTCCATCTTCCCTTTCCCCCTTTTTATAAGCAATATAAATACTACCTATATATTATTATCCATATTTTCATTATAGAAGGATATAAAGATTTTAAAAATCATTATTTCTTTGAATATCAAATTGCACGAAAAAAATAAAGGATTCTGACAATTTATGACTAATAACAGAAATACAGGGCAACATTTGTAAAATATATTTTTAACTGGGGGTTTTGTATGATTCAAGTTCGAAATCTAGTAAAATCATTCGGTTCACTTGATGTGTTAAAAGGAATTGATTTAGAAGTAAAAGAAAAAGAAGTTGTTGTTTTAATTGGTGCCAGTGGTTCTGGTAAAAGTACATTACTTCGCTGTCTTAACTTTTTAGAAATGTACGATGAAGGCGAAATTCACTTACAAGGTGAGCGAATTGATCCAAAGCATTCAAATTTAAATAAAGTCCGTGAAAATGTCGGTATGGTTTTTCAGCACTTTAACCTCTTTCCTCATATGACCTCACTAGAAAACATCATAGAAGCACCTATTCACGTAAAAAAATTAGAGAAAGCAAATGCACAGGATATTGGAAATCAACTTCTCCAAAAAGTCGGCCTTCAAGATAAAGCGGATGTAACTCCTCATCTTCTTTCAGGTGGTCAAAAACAGCGCATTGCCATTGCACGAGCTCTTGCAATGAGCCCTAAGATTATGCTATTTGATGAGCCTACCTCAGCTTTAGACCCTGAACTTGTTGGAGAAGTATTGCAAGTTATGAAAGAACTTGCTGAAGAAGGGATGACAATGGTTATTGTTACTCATGAAATGAATTTCGCAAAAGATGTAGCTGATCGCGTCATCTTTATGGACGATGGAAAGATTGTAGAAGATGCTCCGCCAGTACAATTCTTTTCAGCTCCATCACATGAACGGGCAAAACAATTTTTACGCAACGTTTTATAATGTAACTTTTGTTTCAAACGAAAAGGAATACATTCATACGGTGCACAACTAATCATCCAAATAAAATATTTCAATAACATACTAAAAAACCATCCGTATGATCAATATATAGGAGGGGTTTTATGAAAAGAAAACTATTAACCATTGTTGCGAGCATTACACTATGTACATCCTTCATACTAGGAGCTTGTAGCAAAGAAAGCTCTACTACTTCATCAAATAGTGAAAAAGAATTTCGCTATGCGATGAGTGGATTATACAAACCTTTTAACTATAAAGAAAATGACGGCAAACTTGTCGGCTTTGATGTAGAAATCGGTGAAGCTCTTGCTAAAAAGATGAACATGAAGGCTACGCCCGTTACAAACCCATGGGAAACGCTGATTCAAGGTCTTCAAGCGAAGAAATATGATGTAATACTGGGTAGTATGGCAATTACAGAGGAGCGCTTAAAAGCTGTTAGTTTCTCAAATCCGTACTATCGCTCTGGCGCCCAAATTTTTGTGGCTAAAAAGAATACCGCTATCTCTTCTCCAGAAGATTTAAAAGGTAAGAAAATTGGTGTTGTAAAAGCTAGTACCTTTAAAAATCTTGTTGCAAAATATACAGATCAAATCACAGAATATGACAGCGATATTACTGCTCTTATGGACTTAGAGCCTGGGCGTGTTGACGCAGTAATTACGGATCAAATGGTTGGTCTACGTATGATAAAAGAAGGAAAATCGAAGATAAAAGAAGCCGGAAAACCATTAAATCTTGATGAAATGGGAATTGCTATTCGCAAAGATGATAAAGAAATGGTTGAGAAAGTAAATAAAGCGTTAGATGAAATCATTAAAGATGGTACGTATGAAAAGATCAGTAAAAAATGGTTCGGGCGTAATATTCTCGGTGAAGAGGAAAAAACGAAGTAAGTTAGCCATTCAAAAGATTCATAAACAATGCCCCACTGATTAAATGTTCATTTTATGTGGGGCATTTCATTCTCTACTAAAATCTATACAATATGAGGTGAAACGCATGTTTGAAATTTTTATCTCTTCCTATCCCACACTCTTAAAGGCTACTATTGTCACATTACAATTAACATTAACTTCCCTAGTACTCGGTTCATTAATTGGATTATTATTCGCTTTCTTTCGAATCTCTAACAATAAAGTTTTAAATAGTATCGCTCATGTCTACATTGCTATTATTCGTGGTACACCTTTAATTGTTCAAATTGCCATTCTCTATTTTGGAATTACATCCGTTGTTGTTTTCACCCCTTTTTGGGCAGGTGCAATCGCTTTAGCAATTCATAACGGAGCATATATTACGGAAATTTTCCGTGGATCTATTCAATCCGTTGACCGGGGACAATTAGAAGCAGCTCGCTCTTTAGGCATGCCTTATCCTTTAGCTATGCGACGAATTATATTACCACAAGCATTTCGTCTGTCTCTTCCTCCTCTAGGAAACCAATTTATTATCGGATTAAAAGATTCTTCACTTGTTGCTTATGTAGGAATGTCCGAATTATGGGGTTCAGGTTTATCAATTGCAGCAGGTAATTTCCAACAATTAGATACTTACATAATCGTTGGTGCATACTATCTCATACTTGTTCTTCTATTTACTTATTTTGTTAATCTTTTAGAAAAACGACTACAACGAAAAGAAACTAACTCCGTCCAAGTCCATAAAAGGAACAAAAAGGAAGTTTCTTTATAAGAAAAAGCAAGCCTGAGATGGCTTGCTTTTTCATTGCAAAAATATATTAATTTTTACTGATTTACTTTTTTAATACTCTTTTCTTCTTCTATATGTTCCTCACGATATGAAATATTATGAGGATCTAGTCCATTTCCTAAAGAACCATAGAAATGCTCTCTATGCGGATCCACTAATTCACTTCCTTGATAATACACACGTGGTGTATTCCATAGCGCTGCCAAAGCTTTTGTCATCGGCATCTCATGATAGCGTTCCGGCCACATTTCTTTAATCTTCTCTTTTACTAACGGATAGTATTTAGAACTCATAGCGGGAAACAGATGATGTTCTGTATGATATGAGAAATTGAAATGTAAAACGTCTACCCAGCGCGGCACTGTTACTGACAAACAGTTTGCTAACGGATCATTTACTGGAACAATTGGATTTAAGCGGTGATTTGTTGCGATATATGCCATTACAATAAAGTTAGCAATTAACAACGGAATGACATATGCAAATAACCATTTTCCAGGTCCCATAATAAACAATAAACTAATCCAAACTGTCCAAGGCAAAAGAAGTTGAAGCCATACAGATTTTTGATTGGATGACTTGAACTCTTTTATAAAATGAAAGAACATTCGAGTCGAATGCAATGTAAATTGAATTGTTAGTGACAAAAAACTAAAGAATGAACGTACATGTAAAGGCATACGATATACCCAACTCAAAAACTTACTCTTCTTAAGTTTCTCAAGTGTCGGCCATGCATCTGGATCATTCTCTTCATGCTGTGTATGAACATGATGCGTTGCATTATGCCACTTTCTCCAAAGCTTTGGCCCTGTTGATAATGGCATAAATGCAATCGCGCCTAAGAAGTCACGAAGCCATGCCTTTCTTACAACAGTTCCATGTAAAATTTCATGCCCTAAAAATCCTAGTGAAGCAAAACATAATCCAAGAACAATCGCAATTCCTAGATTCGCCCACACATTCAATTCAAATACACCAATCGATATTAATCCCGCCAATGCCACAAGCAAATAAGCCAGTCCACCAAATAAACGAGTAGGCACTGGTTTAAATGCTTTTTTCGGCAAATGTGGTGATACACGTGCTGCATACCACCCAAACGTATGAAGCTCCTTCATCCTTTTGCTCCTTTCTTATGCCGCGCCTTGCGCAACTTACATATATCAATTCTTGCTTCCAGATTGATTTTACTAGATGATCCAAAAAGCATCTACTATAAGGAAAATATACTCACTCTATCGTCACTTATTTTTCGCTTTTATTATCAATGAAAAACATTTCTCTTTTTACTCTCTATCAACCTTTCCACATGATGAATCATAACAATAGAATTTCTATATTGTCAACACCTTTTATGACCTAGTAATAAAAGGTGGTTATATTTTTATAATCATACTTTATTTCACTAAAGAAAATGTATAGATTCCATAAGGATTTACCCACTATATATAGACATTTTCTTAAACGCCATAGACTCTATCTCATTCAATAACTCCCTATGTAATCAACAAACAGAATCACTTGAATTTAGTTTTATATAAATCCTACTACATCATAATGCCCCACCTAATTAATTATATTAAAATAATTTATAACCTCTTTTAATAAAAATAGACTACTTCTAAAACAACACACATGAATTTCATATAATATGGAAATATTAAAAGGAAAATTGTTCTAAAATCAGGAGGTTTCCGCAATGACAAGTGATACATTTCCACAACTGCCGCTATCTTATTGGATTGAATCTACTCAGTTTCCTACTTTCCCTCGTTTATCCGAAAATATAAAGACGAAAGTTGCTATTATCGGTGCTGGTATTACAGGTATTACTACTGCCTATTTACTTGCAAAAGAAGGCATCGATGTTGTTTTAATTGATTCTGGTCGTATTTTAAATGGAACGACTGGGCATACAACAGCGAAAGTAACAGCACAACATGATCTTATTTATGATGAATTAATAAATCATTTCGGTGTAGAAAAGGCCCGGCTTTACTATGAATCAAATAATCAGGCTCTACAATTCATAAATAAAACTGTTCAAACATATAAAATCGACTGTAATTTCTCAAATGAAGATTCATATTTATATACAACTACTGATAACGGATTAAGAAATTTATCGAAAGAATATGAAGCTTATCAAAAATTAAATATACCTTGTGACTATGTTCAATCTCTATCGATTCCTATTCCAGTACAATCTGCGCTTGTAATGAAAAATCAAGCACAATTCCATCCCCTTCTTTATTTAAAAACACTTTTAGAAAAGTTTGTGGAGATGGGCGGAAAGGTCTACGAACAAACAACAGCTATGGATGTGGAAAAGGGCGATTATTCACAAATAATTACAAAAGAGGGCCATCATATCACTTGTGAATATGTCGTCTCTTGTTCACATTTTCCTTTTTATGATGCAAATAGCTTTTTCTTTACGCGAATGTACGCAGAACGCTCCTACGCTCTTGCAATAAAAGCAAAAACGGAGTATCCAGGTGGCATGTATTTAAGTATTGATGATCCAAAGCGCTCCTTACGCTATATAACAAACAATGGAGAAAAATTAATTTTGATTGGCGGAGAGAGTCATAAAACAGGTCAGGGAATAAATACGATGCTTCATTATGAAGCACTCTATTCTTTTGCTGAAGCCACTTTTGGAATAGATGAAGTTCCTTATAGATGGTCAGCACAAGATTTAATTACTCTAGATAAGCTTCCTTATATCGGACATATTAACGAAAGAAATCCAAATATATTTGTTGCAACTGGATATCGCAAATGGGGAATGACAACTGGAACTGCTGCCGCTCACCTACTGAAGGACTCCATCCTAAAAGTTCACAGTCCCTATAAAGAACTGTATGCACCATCACGCTTCCATGCAAATCCAGATATAAAAACGTTCCTCTCCCAAAACATTGATGTTGCGAAACATTTAATTGCAGGAAAGATTGAAACCGCATTACGTAAGCCAGAAGATCTCGAAGTTGGTGAAGGATCTGTCGTACATGTTAACGGTAAACGAGCAGGTGCTTATAAGGACAAAGAAGGAAAATTACATATCGTCGATACAACTTGTACACATCTCGGCTGTGAAGTTGAATGGAATAATGGTGATTGTACTTGGGATTGCCCTTGCCATGGTTCTCGTTTTTCAATTGAGGGAGACGTTCTTGAAGGCCCAGCAGATCAACCGTTAAAACGAGTTGATAATGAGTAAACAAATAAAGAAGTTCAACAAAATTACTGTTGAACTTCTTTATTTGTTATAAACCCTTTTCAGATAAAATTCGACACAAGGAGGAAAATATTAACATTAAATAAAATAATATATTCATCTACAAATTAAAAGGGGTGAATATTATGCAACCTTCAGCTCCACCTCATCTAGAATCTACAGAAACTATCTTTCCAAGCTCTATTACAAAACTTGTTGTTTTTATTTGTTGGCTAGCCATTTTAGCTGATGGATATGATTTAGGTATTTACGGTGCCGTTCTACCAAAGCTCCTAGAAGACAAAAGCTGGGCGCTATCACCAGCGCATGCTGGTACAATTGCAAGCTATGCTTTATTTGGGATGTTTATTGGGGCTATTCTAGTTGGAACGATTACAGATCTAATTGGGCGTAAATGGACGCTTATATGCTGTTTAGCACTTTTTTCTATCACAATGGGTTTAGCGGCTATCGCTCCTTCTCCTGAGTTATTTGGATTATCTCGATTTATAGGAGGAATCGGATTAGGCGGTGTTATCCCAACAGCTTCAGCACTTACTGTTGAATATTCACCAAAAAAAAGGCAATCTTTTATTTATGCTCTTATGTTTACTGGCTATCCTTTAGGTATCGTGTTAGGTGCTATTTTGTCCATGCTTATGTTAGAAGATTTCGGATGGAGAATTATGTTTGGTATCGGAATGATTCCACTACTCCTCATTCCTTTCATTATTCGCTATTTACCCGAGTCCATTCAATTTTTATTATCACGTAATCGCCAAGAAGAAGTGAACCAAATTCTTAATCGTTTTCAAATTGAATTTCATGTAAAAGATAAAACTCATCAAGACCCATCTACTATACGAAAGAAAAATGGATTTTTTACTTTATTCTCAAAAGAATACATAAAAGCAACGCTACTTTTTTGGATCACTTATATAATGGGAATGTTTTTAATATATGGTTTAAACACTTGGTTACCACAGATGATGCGCCAGGCAGGATATCCTCTTGGGTCTAGTCTGTCATTTCTACTTATGCTAAATATTACCGCAGCTATCGGCGCACTATTCGCTGGAGCAATTGCTGATCGTATAGGAGCAAAAATTGTTATTAGCATCTCTTATCTTATGGCAGCCATATGTATCGGACTATTAACAATCAAACCATCTGTTACAATCATTTATCTTTTAATTGGCCTTGCTGGTATTGGATCAGTCGGTATTACTCAAATATTAAATGCATATGTAACACAATACTTCCCATCACATATCCGAGCTACCTCCTTAGGCTGGGGACTGGGGCTTGGCCGAGTTGGTGCAATTGCTGGCCCAATTCTCGTCGGTATTATTATGACAATGCAATATGACTTAGCATGGAATTTTTACTTATTCTCCTTTGCAGGTCTTATCGCAGCTATATCTGTTTTCTTCATTCCTACAAAATAAAAAGAGCACAAACTTACTTGTGCTCTTTTTCATATGCTTCAAACAACATATCTCGAAACAATGTATTTAAACTCTCAATATCGATTCCTGATCCCTTTTCAATTCCTTTTACATATTGCTGATAGTAATGAATTTGTTCTTCTAAAAATTGATTTAACACCTTAATTTTCAATCCAACATCTAATTCAGTACCTGCTTTTTTCTTTATTAACAACTTTTCAATTTCATCTAATACGCTACGTTCTAATGATAATTCTGTAATTAATCGATCAAATTCTACAGGAGGTAAAGTCGTTTTCTCTTCTAGCCACTTACAAGCTAAAATGGGACGTAATACATAAAAGTACTTTTTCAGCTTTACATTCTCACCTTGCAAAAATTCACGATAATTTTTCGAAGCCATATGTAAATAATGATATATCGTTGCTTTTGGATCAAAATTCTTCTCACTCATCTGTTGAAGTAGTTCTGGAAAATTAGAGTTTTTCGAATAAAAAATTGGTGATCGAATCCACTCAAGTAAAGCAGGATTCGACTTCGCGAATAGTTGCAACGCCTTTTTAATATCCCAACCACTTATATCTAAATCATCACTAATTGGATACTCAATTACATCTCGTTTGTCATGAATTGATAAATACCATTCTACCGGATGTATATAAACAAACCTAACATCATAATCGCTATCTTTCGATGGAAACCCCCAAGCACGACTCCCTGATTCCACCGCAAATAAAATTTTTACATCATTCTCTTTTTCAATTCTTTCTAACTCCAACTCGATTTTCTCTCTCATTTCATAACATCTCCATTTTTTGATTATTTCCTTGGAAATTCGACAATACACTATTAATTTTACTACATACTAAAAAAACTGTCAGAAATTACTGACAGCCTAATGAAACGTCTATTGTTGCTGTTCAATTACAGTAGCAGCAATTCGTTCAAACTCTTTTTGAATCTCCTCTTTATATGCATCTACTATTGAAAAATCCATAGCAGCAATATAAATTCGTTCTAATTTATCACGAACCGATTTTGCTTTCGCTAAGAAAGACATCGCCTCATTCATTTTTGCTTTATATTGAATGGAGACATCACGAATTTCCTTCGCATATTTCTCATCCGTCCCTGGCGTAACAATAAGGGCATACATATCAATAATTTCATCACCCTCGCGACTTGGAAAATATTCATGTGGTGCGGTGCTATCAAAAATTGCAAATCCTAATTCTCTTACGATAACCATATCAAGACTATTCGGGTCAAATCCGCAATGATATACTTCAACTTCAAACCCTTTTTCTTCAGCTGCCTTAGCTAACTTTTTGAGCATCGTTGATTTTCCAGAGCCTGGGCGCCCTTTTATAAAATAACGATGTGGTAACCCTTCTGTTAAATTAGGAACAAAATCAACTGCTCCTTTCGGTGTAGCAGCTCCTAAAAAACGATGTTTTACAAGCGATTGTCTCCCGCTTTTATCTGCAAATAATTTCTGGATTAGCTGATTGGTTAGTTCATTTGCTTTATTAAAATCTATATTATCAATATATATCTTCTCCCACTCATCATGTATAACCAATGCCTCTTTAAAACGTGCGTAAGCAGACTGAAAAGCTTTGCTTGCTTCTGAAACAAATCTTTCAATTTCTAACTTCTGCTTTCTTAGTTTATCTGAGTCCCAAGCAATTCCTAAATTTATATACTCTTCAACAACTCCTGGCATTTTTGGCTCAATAACATGCGGCGATGTCCCATCAACAATTCCTACTTTTAATTTTGGGATAATTACACCATCAACCGATTTATTATCAGAAGAACAATGTAAAAATTCAATATCATATCCTTTTTCAATCCATTCACGACCTATTGCCTTTATTAAAGAAGATTTTCCCGTTCCTGGGCCACCCTTTAAGATAAATAATCTGTCTAATCCTTTTAAATTCTCTTCGTATAAATTGTGAAATCCCCTAGCTGTATTACCACCAGCATAATAATTTAATACATTTCCTGTCACTGCACTCACTCCTTCGCAGCATTCTATTTACATAAGCTACAATATGCGAGCAGCTTTATTTGGGTGAATACCTATTTTGTATTGCACGCAAAAAGGAAATGAATTACAATTTAACTATCGGAAAATTCCGATTTTAAAAACTGAATACTTCTTTATCAAGAGAGGCAGAGGGACCGGCCCTTTGAAGCCCAGCAACCTCAGTTTATACAAACTGAATAGGTGCTAATTCCTGCAAAATGCAATGCATTTTGGAAGATAAAACTCAACTAGCATGTAAAGCTCATCTTTCTTGATACTGAAGGATGAGCTTTTTATTATTTGAAAAACATATATTGGAGGTATGTAAAATGAAAGTAATTGATTTATCACAAACATTTGAAAATAATATGTCTCAATTTCCTGGAACACCTAAAATACAACTAGAAGCTGTTACAAGTGTTGAAGAATCAGGATATCAAGTTACAGATTTTCATTCTGTCGTTCATGTTGGCACGCATTGTGATGCTCCTGCGCATTTTATTTCAGGCGCAACGACCATCGATCAATTACCGCTGGATCAATTTGTAGGTGAAGCTGTTCTTATAGATGTAACACATATTCAAGAGCGAAAATTACCTAAGACAGTATTGCATAATACTGACATAAAAGAAGGTGATATTGTTATTTTTCATTCTAATCTATCCACAAAATGGAATACAGAAGCTTATGAGAAGGAAGCATTTTATCTTTCTGAAGAATTAGCTAAAGAACTAGTGCGATTAAAAGTAAAATCTATCGGTTTAGATTTCATTTCTCCTGATGAAGTCACAACAGAAACATCACCGATTCATCACATATTACTAGGGAATGATATTTACTTAATTGAAAACTTAACAAATCTAGATGCTATCGAAGCAAAACGTTTCTTTTTCTCAGCAGCACCTTTAAAAATTAAAAATAGTGACGGTGCTTTCGCAAGAGCATTTGCTGTTATTTTTTAAACATAGCCTATAAAAAAAGCAAAGGCCACTACTGGTCTTTGCTTCTATATTTTCTATTTAAATTAAGAAAGAATTGTTCCACACGAGGACGCACCCAAGCTAAACAATCTATCTCTTTCTTCTTTGTGCAAGCTATCTCTTCTCCATCTACCATTTCAACAAGTTCTAGTTCTAACAGTTGCCTCGTGAATGCTAACATATTCACTTCTTCGGATGGATACTCTTCTTTTAATTTCTCCTCAATTTCCCCCAATAAAAAACCGTCACGCATCATTGCCAATGCATCAATCCAAAGTGGCGGCATTTCATATTTTTCTCCTGTAATTGTATCTTTTACAATATAATTCTTTTGCTCTTTTCGAAATTGAATCGTGTGTAAACATACAGTCGAATTTAATGTTAATTCCATCATACCACCTCTTTCATAATATCTGCATAGAAAAAAGGATGCGTGTGCACCCCTTCTTATCTTTTCATAACACTACTGAACCGCTACATGAGCAATCAATCTCATGTCGATATTTTCCTCCATTATAAACGAAGTATTTTATAAAAAAAACCCTTCTTGAAACATTTTATAAAATGTTTATATTTACACAACAAGAACACTTTTCTGAAAAATCTTTTCTCCCAATACATTAAAAGGTCGGCAAAAAAATTTCTACTTTCGTTCCTACTCCTACACTACTTTGGATCGTGATACTCCCTTGATGTTCCTTAATAATTTTATATGTAATCATTAATCCAAGTCCTGTACCAGTCTCCTTTGTTGTGTAAAACGCCTTGCCAATTTTTTCTAACTTCTCATTCTCTATACCAAATCCTTGGTCTTCAACAGAAATACACAAATGTCCTTGCGTTTTTTGATATGCACGGATATGAATTTCTCCACCCTCTGGCATTGATTCTATTCCATTTTTAATGATATTTAATAACACTTGTTTTAATTGCTTATCATCACCGTTTATAACCGGTAAATTCCCATCTACTTGTAAATGACATTTAACTCTATATTGCGTTGCATAACTTTCCATTAGATGCACAACATATAGAAGGATGTCTCGTATATTACACCTTTCATAATTTGTTGGCTTTGGTTTTCCTAACAACATCAATTCACTAACAAATCCATTGACTCTTTCAATTTCTTGTAGCATAATGTCGTAGCTCATCGTATCAGTTGGATTTCTTTCTTTTTGCATTTGCGTAAACCCTTTTAACGCTGTTAACGGATTTCGAATTTCATGAGCAATTGTTGTAGACATAGTCCCAATCACAGCTAAATTTTCCGTCTCTTTCATATTGTTCATCATTTCAACCACTGTTCTTACATAAGATTGAAATCGTTTTAATAAAGAATGTGAAATAATGAAATAAAATACACATAAAACAAGTGGAATTATCACTTTTAAATCTTGTAATAGCAATGTGAAAAATACGTACTTTCCAATTACACTAAAGGACACTAAATAAAAGTATTTTCTATTCACGAAAACCGGGGCAAATAAAATTAATAACATTTCTACCATACTGCCATGTTCAAAAGGTCTATCCGTTCGTAAATAAATCATTAAATTATTCACAAGATTGATAAACATGTACCCAAATAAAAATAAATATTTTACAGAATATACATACCCTCTTTTTTGAAGATATATAGAAATAGGAAATAATGCTATTACAAATATAGGCACACCTATCCCAAGACTACCTTCTGGCCAACCTACCGCTGTTCCACTAATATTCATAGCAGGATATACAAAATAATATATAGCGTCATATAAAAAGAATATAATATAAAATAATAATATAAATACCTTTAAGGCTCTTCTTTCTTCATAAATCAAGCTCTTGTATTTATTCATATAAAAACTCCCCTTGATCGATACAAAAAACTTTCATTGTTATCTCCTTAAAGTATAAGTATGAAATTGCTTTCAGGGCAATATTTAACCTTATAATACTGAAAGGAAGGAGATCTCTCCTTCCTTTTGGTAACAACTTACATCCATCTTACCCTGTCATGTAACAATCCATCCGTAAAATTATTATGCCCTATTACAAAATCCTTCATATATAAATTTAAATACTCACCGTACTTACTTTCTGTATTTAATAACAACTCCTCAACGTAATAAGCACCTTGTTCAAATTGATCTAAAAGTAAACTGGACAAGCCCGCATAAATCCCGCACCCTACCTGAAAATACGTTGCATTCGTTTTATATTTACGAAAAACTTGGCTACTATTCATCACATTATACATATATGTCTCACTATTTTCATAAACGAGTAACACACCGACCAAGTCCTCTCCAGCAACCTCTTCTTCCGCTGGATTAAACACTTTACGATTCCAGTTCCATAAATCTTCTACTTGATCTAAGTTCTGTCTAATTATATTTGTTGTATACTCATTAATTCGGTAAAGAAAACCAACTTCCATATTAAAGTTTTTCCCTAAAATTAATACTTCCTCATGTGGCATTAAACAACCATAGAATTCTTTTTCTCCTAACTTCACTTTATACTCTGAAGCATATACATCTTCATAAAAGTAAAGAGGACGATGATGGCTCATATACATCGGATAACTCCAGATTGCTTCATCTAAAAATCGCTCTACTGCCCATGAAGCATAAAGTGTATGTGGCTTTATAAGTGCTGTATCATTCAAAAATGACGTGTCATGTTCTACAATATAACATGCTCTTGGCCTTTCATTTGGTCGTTCCTTCATAAGTTCAACAACCATCCATTGAACAACACCTGGATTCATACCTGAACCTATAATCGCTTTTGTATTTGTAAATTTCTCTTTCTCCTTCTCAAACCTTGTATATCTTTCCGTAAGCTGAAAGCCAATTAAGCTATCGTCCTGATCTACTGCCTCATTTTCCAAGGCTGAGTTAATATAACAAATTCCTAGTTCATTACAGCAGCTTAATACTCTAATTGTATCTGCCCCTGAAACATCAATCACAACACTCGTTCTTTTTTCTTTTAAATGTTGTTTAAATTCCACTACATTTTGAAGGTTTATTTCATATAAATATAATTGACCTTTCAGATTCGAAAACAACTCATCATAATAAGTCCTATCTTTTTGTTTTATATCCACCAAATGAAATTTGGCATTCTTTAATACTTCATAAATTGGATCTTTTTCATTTGCTATCGCTTGATTTAAAATTGCTAAAACTGCTTTTGCTGCTCCACCAGCACTACCAAGCAATGTAATTGATAACGAATTCGGAAACTGCTCCACAAACAAAACCCCTTTAATAAATTAGTTGAGCAGCTCCTCCTCAAAAAATAAATTGAATATATAATAAGATAGCTCGTACACAATGTTTATAAGTTAGTGCAAAGTTACCTTTTAAAAAATCACACTATACTATGCTTATATTCAATTCATTTTCCCCTCATCTCCAAATTAAACTAAAACAAATAGGCTCGACCTTTTCTTCTGCATATAAAAGAAAAAGCCAGCCCTTTCAACTAGCTTACGGACAATGGACAGATTTTACATGTTGAATATTTACATACATTTTCGCATCACGTGCTTTTGATATTTCAATATGACCTTCATCAATTTTCGCCATTTTTCCAATTTTATTGGACTCCTCACCTAAATCAAACACCATAATTTTCCCAGCCATTTTAATAAGCTGTTCTTCAAACGTTCGAGCTAACGTAATATTTAACGGATTCACGGGGAGTTCATTTTTATTGAGGGCATAAGGCACTTGATTTTCTTTATACGGAATTAACCATTTCAAGTGTTTTAAAGATATATATACAGTTTTATAAACTGGACTATAAAAAACAATATAATCGTTCATCACACTTGTAACATAACCATGTATTGGAGCATTTCCGGCTACATAAATTTCCGTAAAAATCCCTTTAGATGTACTTAATACTTTCCTCAAAGAAATTGAAGGAGACTCTCTCTTAATTACAGAATCCACATCTGGTTTTGAGATTTCTTCATCATTTGATCTTAAAAACTTATAATATTGTACATGATATAAAGATATATATACGTAGTCTTGTCCATTGTAAAGAACAACGATATCATTTCCTACATCAATTAATACACCTTTAAATCTTTTTTCACCGATTAATTTAACATATATATTTTCTCCAATACTTTTGTTTAACTCATTCATCTATATCCTCCTTCCTACGAATTTCTTCTTATCTGTCTTCCATTTCTAAAAAAATAATCAGGGCAAAGTTCTGTTTTAATAGTAAGTAATTCCTTTTCATACTATCGAAATAAGAAATTGTTCTTCTCTTTCCCTCATAATGCCCCTCTTATTTATTAAACATTATTCATCTTCATTCTTTTTACATTTAACTACTTGACTCACACTCTTAATATGAGACTTAATTACATAAATAACTTCATCACCGTTTACTAGTGTAATACAGCCATGGTGTACCTCACTTAATAAACCTTCCACACACTCTGGACCGCCACGATTAATTTTTACCCACTTATACTTCAAGTCTTTTAATATATCTAAAAAAGTATCCTCATCAGAGCAGAAACATGAACTATAGCAATCGCCACATTTACTTTCTTTCACTTTCTTCACTAGACTCTTCACATGTTTCAACTGATAATATACTAATTCACCATGAGGTAACTGTAACGTTAGATAATCTTTTCCTAACGATACGAGCTCACCAACTCGACTTTCTGGTCCACGAAGGTTTACTTTTACAGTCTCACCAACTAAACATTTAATTTGGTCACAGCATAATACATTCTCCAATTTCGTATCCCCCTTTCTTATTATCTTCCTCTACTTGATTGTCTTTGTGCACGAGCACGACCTGAATTATCGCTACTTTCCTTACTATCGTCGCTCTCATCACTCTCTCCGCATGCTAAAGCATTATAGTTAACACTTTTAATATGCTTTATTGCAATTAATATAATTTCTTCTTTTACGATTAATGTTACGAAGTCACAAGAAACATCTTGCAAAATGCCTTCCACTTTCTCTGGACCGCCGCGATTAATTTTCACCCAGCAATATTTGAAACTTTCAAGTAGTGCTTCAAAATCTTCTGCACAGGCGCAATCTTCCCACTCACAATCACTTGATCCACATTCTTTCGCATTTTTTGTAATACTTTTTAGATGTTTAAGTTGATAGTAATAAAGCTCACCTTTTTCATTCTTCAATACGAAGTAGTCCTGACATACTGATATTATTGTTCCTTTTTGAGATTCTGGACCACCCCTGTTTACTCTCACAAAAGATCCAATTAAGTCTTTCAAAAAATCACAATGAAATAAACTCACGAGAAAACCCCTTCCATTAATTTATAAGCTTTTGCACTGATAGTATATGTATCTGTACAGGTTACGTTCTCTATGTTTGTCCTAGCTAGAAAAAAATATGCTTTTAACATGGTAGACTACTACCTATCAAAATTTGAAGAAAGGCTAAGAACTCCTTATGTTTTTGATATCTTCAAACAAAAAATCCCTTATGAAGATACATTTCTGCATATCTTCATAAGGGATTTCCCATAGTTTAATCTTCGTCTTTAACATCCATATCTTCTGGAATTGGTTCGTTCAATATTTCTTCCACTAATTGCTTATATTTCTCCATTTGTTCTAAATGCGTATTGAATTGTTCTTTATTTACTAAATATTGCTCTCCATCGAATAGCGCACGAATTTTCTTTTGCTGAATTAACTCTTCAATATACGATTTTGGTAAATTCAAATACTCCGCAGTCTCTTCTATTGTTATATACAATGCGTTCATTCCTTTATTATTTTTTCATCTATACTGTATCTTACTTTACTTTATTTTTGTAAACAAATAAAAAAGATTTTGTAAATGCAGTTCAAAAAGCAGGTAGATGCATTCCATATATTGTATAGTATTATATAGTAAGAATTTTTTAAATATAGAATGGTATTACCCATTTACACAAAGGAGAGTTAACATATGGCTACTCGTCACATCATTACAATGTTAGAAAAAACACTGCAAGTTGAAACAGAAAACACAATTTCTCATTTGAATGTATCTTTATCTGATCGTTTTCTTTCTCAAAGCACAGCAATACATGAAAACAATTGTTATCATACAATTGGTGAATGGTACAAAAATCATTTCTTATTCCAACAAGATGATTTCCTTTGGGCTAAATATGCCTTCTATGACGCATATTGTGAAGCCATCCAAAAACAAGGTCATCTTACAAAACGCGTCCGTCAAATATTAGAATCATTGGCTCGAAAACACGGAAAACAGTATATTGCTTCTATACTAAATATGCCATTTCCTAATAAACGCGCTAAAGGGACAGCGTAATTTAGCCATGTTCTGTGTAAGCAAAACATAGCTAAATTGTTTTCTAGGATGCTTTACCAATAAAATGTTCATATCATATAAACTGATGAAACCGGTGTCATTATAATGATAGAAAATATAGTAAACAGGAAAACCCCCACGTACATCTCTCATTCACTTGAATAGAGAAATACGTGGGGGTATACTTGTTCCTTATTATTTCATCATCTGCTTAATCAGTTCGCGATTTCTCTTCTTAAATACTTCATTATGAGAAGAAACCATTCCGTACTCACTTGCATCTGGTTGGATAAATTGTTTTGCTTTATTCACAGCATTTCCAGCATCTTGGAATGCACCTGCAATTAAGTGTAGTTTCCCTTCGTGCTTTAAAATATCTCCAGCAGCATATAATCCATCTACTGAAGACTCACTATTTGCATTACCTGCAATATAATAATTATCTATAATTGCAACGTCTAACTCACTATTTTCTAATAATGTAATGTCGCGTTCATATCCATGATTAATAATAACTTCATCAATAGGTAAATGAGAAACCTCACCTGTTTCATGATTTGTTAATTCTACATATTCGATCGCTTCATGATTATCACCGGCAATTAATTTTGTAATCGATGTATTAAAGAAACACTCCGCTGAGCTGTTCATAAGTTGTTTTACTTGTGCTTCATGACCAGATAATTCTTCTTTTCTATAGGTTACATACACTTTTTTCGCAATTGGTTCCAATTCATTTGCCCAATCAACAGCAGAATTGCCTCCACCGGAAATAATAACTGTTTTACCTTTGAAACGCTTTAAAGATTTAACTGTATAATTTAAATTCGATACTTCAAATCGCTCAGCACCTTCAATAGATAACTTTTGCGGTTTCAATATACCACTTCCTGTTGCGACGATAACTGTTTTTGAAAAGTGTTCTTCGCCAGTACTTGTTTTTAATGTAAAAGTACCATCTTGATTACGAATAATCGATTCTACTTTTGTATCTAATACAACTTCCGGCTTAAATGTTAACCCTTGCTGTACAAGTTGTTCAATTAACTTATCACCTGTAACTGGCAATAGTCCTCCTACATCCCAAATCATTTTTTCCGGATACACATGTATTTTTCCACCTAAATGTGGTTGAAATTCTATTATTTTCGTTCTCATTTCTCTGAGTCCACTATAAAAAGCTGAATAAAGCCCTGCAGGTCCTCCGCCTATCACGGTTACATCAAACAATTCTTCTCGATTCATTCGTGCTCACTCCTCAGCTATTAATCGTTGATTATCATTCTCAATAAAATATAACCTGTTTCCGCAAAATTTACAATCAAAATTACTATTGACAATACACCTATATAAAATTATATTATTTAAAGAATCAATAGTGATAATCATTATCATTTTGTTAATAATTAGCAAATTTGAGATTACATCTTCTTTCGTTAATATGGTTATTACTATATTATAAAATCTCATATTCAAGATTTTTAATAAATTATTTTGCATTACCACTACTATTTCAAAAAGATTGCAGTTAAACAAATTATTGTATACACATATCATCTATGTTAAAGGAGAAAGACGATGAAAAAGTTATTTATTTCACTAACAGTCCTTTTCGTTCTTGTTATGAGCGCTTGTAGCAATAGCTCTACAGACAAAAAGAACGATGCAAAAGGTAGCAAATCAGAAACAATTACATACCAATCTGAAGATGGTAAAAAAGTAGAAGTTCCTGCAAATCCAAAACGCGTTGTTGTATTATCATCATTCGCTGGTAACGTAATGTCATTAGGTGTAAATCTTGTTGGGGTAGATTCATGGTCTAAACAAAACCCACGTTTTGATAGCAAACTTAAAGATGTTGCTGAAGTATCTGATGAAAATGTTGAAAAAATCGCTGAACTAAATCCAGATTTAATCATCGGTTTATCAAATGTTAAAAATGTCGATAAGTTAAAGAAAATCGCGCCTACTGTAACATACACTTACGGAAAAGTTGATTACTTAACACAGCATTTAGAAATCGGTAAGTTATTAAATAAAGAAAAAGAAGCAAAAACTTGGGTTGATGACTTCAAGAAACGTGCACAAGAAGCTGGTAAAGAAATTAAAGCAAAAATCGGTGAAGATGCAACAGTTTCTGTTGTAGAAAACTTCAACAAACAGCTTTATGTATACGGCGAGAACTGGGGCCGTGGAACAGAAATCCTGTACCAAGAAATGAAATTAAAAATGCCTGAAAAAGTAAAAGAGAAAGCATTAAAAGAAGGTTACTACGCATTATCTACTGAGGTATTACCTGAATTTGCTGGTGATTACTTAATCGTAAGTAAAAACAAAGATACTGATAACTCATTCCAAGAGACAGAATCATATAAAAACATCCCAGCAGTAAAAAATAATCGCGTATATGAAGCAAACATGATGGAATTCTATTTCAATGATCCACTTACATTAGATTTCCAACTAGACTTCTTCAAGAAGAGCTTTCTTGGTAAATAATACAAACATGAGGAATTCTTAATTTAAGAATTCCTCTTCCTTTATTCTATGAACAGAAAAGATGTGAAACGAATGACAAAAGATCATGACAATCCACGTTCTATAGCTTTTACATACAAACTAATTTTAAGCTTAATTGCATTCTTTCTTATTTTTATGGTTGCAATGGTATTAGGTGCTGCAGATACTTCGATAAAAGATGTATGGTTAGCACTCACTTCCTCCGCTAAAGGAGACAAAATATCTATTATTCGAGAAATACGTTTACCACGTGAAGTTGCTGCTATTTTTGTAGGAGCTGGATTAGCCGTTTCTGGGGCAATTATGCAAGGATTAACACGAAATCCACTTGCGGATCCTGGATTATTAGGGCTATCTGGTGGAGCAAATGCTGCGCTTGCACTGACACTTGCTTTCAACCCTTCCATCAGCTATCTTTACTTAACATTAGCTTGCTTTATCGGTGCTGCAATTGGCGCAATTATGGTATTTGGAATTGGTATGGTGAAAAAAGGCGGCCTTTCTCCTCTTCGAATTGTATTAGCGGGCGCTGCAGTTTCAGCATTTCTACTCGCAATTTCAGAAGGAATCGGCATTTACTTTAAAATTTCACAAGATGTATCACTTTGGACTGCTGGGGGCGTAATTGGAACAACTTGGAGCCAATTAAAAATTATTATTCCGGTCATTTCAATTAGTATCTTTATCGCTATCTTACTAGCAAAAAAATTGACAGTTCTTAGTTTCAGTGAGGAAGTGGCTATTGGACTAGGTCAAAAAATTATTGTTATTAAAACTATTTTATTTATCATTATTATCTTACTTGCAGGTGCATCTGTAGCTCTTGTTGGAAATATGGCATTCATCGGCTTAATGGTACCTCACATGGTACGCCCAATTGTCGGTCCAGATTACCGATTTGTTATACCGATGTCAGCAATTGCTGGAGCATCCTTTATGCTACTTGCAGATACAATCGGACGTACTATTAACGCTCCATACGAAACACCAGTTGCGGCAATTGTCGCGATTGTAGGGTTACCATTCTTCCTATTCATTGTACGTAAAGGAGGAAAAACATTCTCATGATGCAATCTATTTTAAGAAAACAGCGTCTCATTATACTCGCTTTACTTATAGTAATCATCACAACCATTGTAGTTGGAATGGGACTTGGTTCAGCATCTTTATCTTATGATCGACTACTCCCAACATTAATGGGGCAAGGGACTTTTAAAGAGGAGTTTGTTTTATACTCTTTAAGACTACCTAGAATTGTCATTACATTATTAGCTGGTATGGCTCTCGCTTTATCAGGGGCTATTCTGCAAGGAATTACCCGAAATGATTTAGCTGAACCTGGTATTCTTGGTATTAACTCTGGGGCTGGTGTTGCTGTTGCTATTTTCTTTTTATACTTTCCAATAGACGTAGGTTCATTTCTTTACTTACTACCTGTCGTTGGATTTATTGGGGCATTTCTGACAGCTGTTCTAATTTACGTGTTTTCATATAGTAAATCAACTGGACTTCAACCAATACGATTAACATTAACTGGTATCGGTTTTGCATTTGCACTATCTGGAGCGATGATTGTCCTTATTTCATCCGCTGATCGTATGAAAGTGGACTTTATCTCAAAATGGATTGCCGGAAATATTTGGGGAGATGACTGGATTTTCGTTTTAGCAATGCTCCCATGGTTAATCGTATTCATTCCGTTTGTTTTCTATAAAGCAAATCGATTAAACATTTTAGCATTAAACGAACCAGTCGCAATTGGCGTTGGAATTGAAATTGAAAAAGAACGCAGGTACTTATTAGTTGCAGCCGTTGCACTTGCAGCCGCAGCTGTTTCCGTAACAGGAGGAATTAGCTTTATCGGATTAATGGCTCCTCATATCGCGAAATCTTTAGTAGGTCCAAGACATCAAATCTTCATGCCTATCGCCCTTTTAATCGGCGGATGGCTATTATTATTAGCAGATACAATCGGACGAAATATCGTTGATCCTAATGGCATTCCAGCAGGTATTGTCGTTGCTTTAATTGGGGCTCCTTACTTTATGTATTTGTTGCTTAAAAAAGCTTAAAAAACACCCTCAAGATTTCTTGAGGGTGTTTTTGTTTCATTCTACTGCTGCCCATACCCTTCAAACTTCTTCGCCAAATTCTCCATCTCATCTTCTGGCAATAGCTTTGGTTCCCCAATGCTTTTCGTTTGATAATAAATTTGAGCACAAAACTCAATCTCTTCTGCAACAGTAAACGCCATTTTTATATTATTTGCACCAGCAATTAAACCGTGATTTGCAAGTAAAACAGCACGGCGATCAATCATGCCTTCAAAAGCAGCCTCCGCTAATTGCTTCGTACCAAATGTTTCATACGGTGCACAGCGCACATTCGGTCCTGCGAAAGCAATTAAATACGATACAGCAGGAAGCTCCCATCCTAATGATGCAATCGTCTTCGCGTAAGGAGAGTGTGTATGCACAAGCGCATTTATATCTTCACGCTTCCTATAGTAAATAAGGTGCATATCTAATTCACTTGATGGTTTTCTCTCTCCTTCTACTACTTCACCATCTAGGTTTAATATAACTACATCTTCAGGCTTTGTTTCATAATACTCTAAACCACTTGGGCTAATCGCAACAAGACCTTGTTCACGATTAAAGATACTAATATTACCGCCCGTTCCCTTTGTTAAACCACTAGAAATCATTTTCTTTCCATACGCTACAATTTCTTCTCTTTCTTTTTGTAATAACATATACATCCCCCTAAGTATGAAGCTTATGATGACTGACTTTTACATTTATCTACTTATTGAAATAGCTTTTTTAAATTCTCCGTAAACGGTGCCTTTACAATCCCTTTTTCTGTAATAATCGCTGTTACATTTTCATGTGGAGTAACATCAAATGCTGGATTATATACTTTACTTTCTTTCGGAGCTGAATATTTTCCGAAGCGATTAATCACTTCAGAAGCATCTCTTTCTTCAATCGGAATTTCTTTTCCTGTCGATGTCTTTAAATCAATTGTCGGTGTTGGCGCTGCTACATAAAACGGAATGTTGTAGTACTTAGCTAAAATAGATACGCCTAACGTGCCAATTTTATTTGCTACATCACCATTTGCTGCCACACGATCACATCCAACAATTACCGCATCAATCTTCCCTTGTGACATGACCATAGCTGCCATATTATCTGTAATAACAGTAACGTCAATGCCTGCTCGCTGCAGTTCTAATGCTGTTAACGTTGAACCTTGTAATCTAGGGCGTGTTTCATCAGAATAGATTTTTAAGTCCCATCCTTTTTCTTTCGCTAAGTACATGGGAGCTGTCGCGGTACCATACTTAGTTGTCGCTAACGCACCAGCATTACAATGTGTTAATACTCCCATTCCATCATGGAATAATGTTAATGCATGTTCTCCAATTTGACGGTTAATTTCTTCATCTTCTCTATGAATCTCTTTTGCCTCTTCTAGTAATCTATTTTTCAGCTGTGAGATTGATAAATGAATATTATCTGTCGCTACACTTTCCATTCTTTCAAGTGCCCAAAATAAATTTACGGCAGTCGGTCTTGATGTCGCCAAGTATGTACATACCTTTCTTACTTCATCCATAAATCCTTCTTCCGTACTTTCAGCAAATTCCTTTATCCCTAAATACACTCCATAAGCAGCTGAAACACCAATCGCGGGTGCACCTCGTACTTTCATTACTTGAATCGCATCCCACACACTTTCAGCTGTTTTAAAAGATTCATAGACAATTTCATTTGGTAATAACGTTTGATCTAACAAAACTAAAGCATCATCTTTCCACTGAATTGGTATTAATTGCTCTTCCATCATATTCTCCCCTTACTTCGCGTAGTGCATTGACTGTTCTTTTAACGTTTCTACAAAACTTGTGCCCGTTCTATATTGATTCGCTCGTAAAATAAAACCCTTCGCTACTTGAAGACAAATTCGCTCCGCTCTAGCACGTGCTTCCTCATTCCCAATACAAGTAATATCTTTTACTTTCGCTAATCCAACAATACGGCGAATTAATTCCAGACCTGTCACTGCAGCTGTATCCTCTAATACAGATTGCAAATAGACTTCGCTAAAGCCTTCTTCCTTCGCCATAATCTCGGTCACATGAATATCCCAAGCACCTAAAAACTTCTGCTTAAATAAATCAATTACCTCTACCATCGTAGTTTGTAACCAATCCATATACGTATCTTTCTTAGCTCCAGGTGACATCGTTGCATCTGCATTCACCCAAGCAAACATTAAATTCGCCATTACATTCCCAACGTCATATCCCATAGGTCCATAAAAAGCAAACTCAGGATCAATAACCTTTGTAGAATCATCTCTTACAAAAACAGAACCAGTATGTAAATCACCATGAAGTAATGCCTGTGCATTCGTCATAAAAGAAAATTTACGTTTCGCTACTTCCATACGAAGCTCTTTATCACTATAAATATGTTCCCTAATCCATCCCTCATTTAACTGAAATAACTCATTACGCTTATTATGATTTGTAAATGGTTCTGAATATACGAGGTCCTCTGTAATCTCACATAATTCAGGATTTATATAATTCTTCACAAGTTCCTTCTTCTCTTTATGATTCATTACAACATCCGATGTTAATAAAAGTGTATTTACCATAAAAGTAGTTAAGTCGTCAGCAAGCCTCGGAAATATTTGATGATTTATAAGTGCTGTACGTAATATTGTGTGATCCGATAAATCTTCCATTACGCAACAATTCATCACACTATCAAATAAATACACCTTAGGAACAAGTCCAGGTGCTAACTCATCCTCTAACTGCAAAACATCTGATTCTATACGAATACGATTCGTCGACAACTTAAACTCATCTGAAATGCGAGCTGTATCCCCAGCTTGCTTTACGATGACAGACATGTTCTCTTTTTCATCCCAAACGCGGAACACATAATTTAAATTGCCATCACCTATTTCTTTACACTGTAACCCCTTTGCATGTTCAAACTTAGATAATTTCTCTTTCACATATGCAATCACATCTTTAGCTTCCATTAAAAAATACTTCATGAACTTAGACATGGTTTCCCCTCCACACTAATTGTAAGCGTTTTCTAAAAGCTATAAAAAATAATAGGTTGAATTTTTTCATCCTATAAATATGTATTCTTCTTTTTGAAAGGTATATCTAGGTTTTATTATATCTCGTTAGCACTTTGAGTCAATATTTCTAACTATCAGCGTAATATACTTCCTAATTATATATTCGAGATGACAAAAATTGTTCAAAAAGATTTCGATTCATTTTATTTTATTTATCGCACAATTCTTTGTAAAATAGAAGTAAGCAGTTCCTTTTCAAATACATAACTTCTAAGAAATATTTCCTTCCTAAGAATTTACACTTACACCATATCTCTAACATACACACTACTCTTTCAAACAATCATTGAAAATTTATAAACTTAAAGTTACCTTTCCATTCTCTGTTAGCCTTAATTGAGAATAAATATTAATTAAATCGGTATAAAGTTGGTTTATTCTCTTGACAAAATAACCACTTCTATATGATAATTAATATCGAATTAGAATTATTATAGTTAATTAAAAAATATATTTTATGAGCACACTATTTTTTGATGCTCAAAACCAACATTTAGGAGGAATTTTAATATGTTATTAATCGGCACAGAAGTAAAACCGTTTAAAGCTAATGCTTACCATAATGGAGAATTTATCCAAGTTACTGACGAAAGTTTAAAAGGAAAATGGAGTGTAGTTTGTTTCTACCCAGCTGACTTCACATTCGTTTGCCCAACTGAACTTGAAGACTTACAAAACCAATACGCAACTCTAAAAGACTTAGGCGTTGAAGTATACTCTGTATCTACAGACACTCACTTCACTCACAAAGCATGGCATGATAGCTCAGAAACTATCGGCAAAATCGAGTACATCATGATTGGTGACCCAACTCGCACAATCACTACAAACTTCAACGTTTTAATGGAAGAAGAAGGTCTTGCTGCTCGTGGTACATTCATCATCGATCCAGACGGCGTTATCCAATCTATGGAAATCAATGCTGACGGTATCGGCCGTGACGCAAGCATTCTTGTTAACAAAATTAAAGCTGCTCAATACGTACGTAACAACCCAGGTGAAGTTTGCCCAGCTAAATGGCAAGAGGGTTCTGCAACACTTAAACCAAGCCTTGACCTTGTAGGCAAAATCTAAGGAGTTCGATCAAAATGATACTAGATGCAGATATAAAAACACAACTATCCCAATACCTTCAATTAATGGAGAACGATATTTTACTTAAAGTAAGCGCAGGAGACGATAACGTATCTAAAGATATGTTATCTCTAGTAGACGAATTAGCTACTATGTCATCTAAGATTACAGTAGAAAAAGTTGAATTAGAGAGAACACCAAGCTTTAGCGTAAACCGCCCTGGTGAAAACACTGGTGTCGTATTCGCTGGTATTCCATTAGGACACGAATTTACATCATTAGTGTTAGCTTTACTACAAGTAAGTGGACGCGCTCCAAAAGTTGAACAAAAATTAATCGATCAAATTAAAAACATTCAAGGCGAATATCATTTTGAATCTTATATCAGCCTAAGTTGTCATAACTGTCCTGATGTTGTACAAGCTCTTAACGTAATGAGCGTTCTTAACCCTGGTATTACACATACTATGATTGATGGCGCTGCATTCAAAGAGGAAGTAGAAAGCAAAGACATTATGGCAGTACCAACTGTTTACCTAAACGGCGAATCTTTCGGAAGCGGTCGTATGACACTTGAAGAAATTTTAGCTAAAATGGGTAACGGTCCAGATGCATCAGAGCTTTCTGATAAAGATCCATACGATGTTCTTGTTGTTGGTGGCGGCCCTGCTGGTGCAAGTGCAGCAATTTACGCAGCACGTAAAGGCATCCGCACTGGTATCGTTGCTGAGCGCTTCGGTGGTCAAGTAATGGATACTATGGGCATTGAGAACTTCATCAGCGTGAAAAAGACTGAAGGTCCTAAGCTAGTAGCAAGCCTTGAAGAGCACGTAAAAGAATACGACATCGATGTAATGAATCTACAACGTGCGAAACGTTTAGAGAAAAAAGAACTTATTGAAGTGGAACTTGAAAACGGCGCTATTCTGAAAAGTAAGAGCGTAATCGTTTCTACAGGTGCTCGCTGGCGTAATGTTGGCGTACCAGGTGAAGCTGAGTTCAAAAATAAAGGTGTAGCATATTGCCCACACTGTGACGGTCCATTATTCACTGGAAAAGACGTAGCAGTTATCGGCGGAGGTAACTCTGGTATTGAAGCAGCTATCGACTTAGCAGGTATCGTTAAGCACGTAACTGTTCTTGAATTCATGCCAGAATTAAAAGCTGATGCTGTATTACAAGAGCGTCTTAACAGCTTACCAAACGTAACTGTTCTGAAAAACGTTCAAACGAAAGAAATCACTGGTACTGATAAAGTAAACGGTATTTCTTACATCGATCGTGAAACTGAAGAAGTTCATCACGTTGAATTACAAGGTGTATTCGTACAAATCGGTCTTGTACCAAACACAGACTGGTTAGGCGAAACAGTTGAACGCGTTCGCGGTGAAATCGTAACAGACAAGCACGGCGCTACAAACGTACCAGGAGTGTTTGCTGCAGGTGACTGTACAAATAATCCGTACAAACAAATCATCATCTCTATGGGTTCAGGTGCAAACGCAGCTTTAGGTGCATTTGATTACTTAATCCGTAACTAATAAAAAAACAGGTGCCTTGGCACCTGTTTTTTTATTACCCTAATGTATAAACTAAAAACCTCTCATTCCCATTCTTCTCATAAGCACCTGGCAATCTAACTTCTTTCTTCAGCTCAAACGCAGTCTGATTTTCTAAGAAGAAAATATAGTCCTCAGAAGGATAATATAAAATAATATCCACTTCTCTCCCCGTTTCTTCTACTGAAAGCAAAATGTTATTTACTACATTCATAAACACTTGTACAGAAAATGGATTAAAGAAATAAAACCTATTATCATGTGGATCAATCTCATATTCCTGCGCTAAACAACATTGGAATTGAATTTTCCCCTTACTGTTTCGTGCCTTTCGTGCATAACGATCTCGATTATCCATCGCTTCTTTATAAAACTCTTCATTCATTTCAATTCCAACTGCTGAAGCACCACATTTATGATGCATATAAAAGTTTAATCGCCCTTTTCCGCACCCAAAGTCTACAATTCGGTCGCTACTTCGTATTTCATATTGATTCAATAACTCATCTAACCCGCTATACGGTGTCGGTTCATAGCGATGATAATGCATAGACTTGTTAAACCCTTTTTGCTCACCGACTGTTTTTATATGTAAAACTGCATCGTAATATTGTTCGTTCATTCGTTTTCTCCTATTAAAAAATGGTACTTATTATTATACACCATGTACTGGAGGCTCATTTTTCATCAAATTAATAGGTACGTGAAATTATATTAACGATTTTCTCAATATATCTATCATAACTTCAAATATATCAACGATTTTCTCAATATATCTATCATAACTTCAAATATATCAACGATTTTTCAAATATATCGATTTACCGACAATTCACGACAAAAAAACAGGAGCTCTCTAGCCCCTGTCTTCTAACACTTTCAATACAGTTTGTTTCAATATTTCTACCCCATCCATAATACAACTATGATCAAACCTCATATACGGATGGTGTAATCCAGGTTGTAGGTCTGCTCCTAGTCCAAGCATGACAGCTTTTAAATGTGGTCTTTTCACTGTATAGTAATGGAAATCATCGCTTCCTGTCGTATAGAGAGGCCCTGTGCATCTCTCTTCCCCATACACTTCGAGAATACCTTTACGCATAAAGCGCTCTGCTTCTTCGGAAACCTCTGCTCCTGGTGCAAGATCCATCCATTCGTATGAAGTTTTTGATCCCATCGATGCAGCTGATTCTATTACATGCTCAATCTTTTTCTTTAATTCTTCTAATAGTATATTACTCTCTGCTCTTACATCTAAACTGAAATGACCATTTCCCGGAATAATATTTAAATTATCACCACCAGCTTGGCATCTCGTCATTTTTACTGAATAAGAACTTTGCGGTGGCAGCCAAATATTTTTCAAACCGATATTAATCATGGAAATGACATCAATTGCATTCACACCTTGATGTGGTCTTGCCCCGTGTGCATCCTCCCCATGAATCATACCCTCTAAAAATCCTGCTGCTCCATGACGAATAGATGGGGCTGCTTGTTTCAAAGATAGTTCTTCAATTGGTCTTAGATGGACGCCAAATAAGAAATCAGCATCATCTACAGCACCTTTCTCCACCATCTTCAAAGCACCATTCCCCTTCTCTTCTGCTGGCTGAAAAATAAATCTAACCGTACCACTTTTCCATCTCATATTTTTCAATTGTAAAATAAGTCCCATTACAATGGTCATATGAGCATCATGGCCACATGAATGGTTCGCTTTAAATTCTCCATTTACTTCTTGCCAAAGTGCATCCATATCAGCACGAATCGCAATAACTGGATTCCCGCCTCCAATCTCAGCAATTACACCTGGACAATCATCAAATGTTCTATATGAAATTCCTTCTTCTTTTAAAAAGTCAGTAATATACGCTGTCGTTTCATATTCTTTCCAACTTACTTCAGGGTTTTCGTGTAAATGCTGAAAAATCTCCGTTAAGCGCTCTTGTAGTTCTAATGTTTTCAACGTTCCAGTCTCCTTCCCACATTACAAACGATTCGGGTTAATTATACTTATGAAAAACAGATGTTTTTATGAACATATTGAATTTTAAGAAAAAAGTCAATTATTTATTTTTAAATACTTAAAAAGCTTACTCTGCACTTATATTACAAACTAAACAAACAACTAGAACATTCCTTATTTTCTGTTTTTTATGTTGACGCTTACATAAACTTTTAGTTATCATAACCTAATAAACGTCTATTTTACGACAATTCTAAAAATACAAACAAACATACGTAACAAGGAGGAACTTTATGAAAAAAGAAATACCTTTTGGAATAGCGATTATCCCTATTATCATTACCGTTGCAGTTATGATGGTTACAATTGTTGTATTAAAACAAACCCCTCACGTTCCACTTATTGTTGGTACAACCGTTGCTTCTATTGTCGCTTGGCGTTACGGTTACAAATGGAATGATCTTGAAGAAGCAATGTATAAAGGGATTCGTCTTGCATTACCCGCTATCGTCATTATTATTCTTGTTGGCTTAACAATTGGTGCTTGGATTGGCGGTGGAATCGTCGCAACGATGATTTATTACGGTTTAAAACTTTTAACTCCATCACTATTTTTAGTTTCCATTACCGTCATTTGTTCTATCGTAGCATTAGCAATTGGTAGCTCTTGGTCTACAATGGGCACAATTGGTGTTGCTGGAATGGGAATTGGCCTAAGTATGGGAATTCCAGCCCCAATGGTTGCTGGTGCCATTATTTCAGGCTCTTATTTTGGCGATAAAATGTCACCGCTTTCAGATACAACTAACTTAGCCGCAGGATTAACAAATACAGATTTATTCGCACATATTCGTCATATGTTATTTACTACAGTTCCAGGTTTAATTATTACTCTTATCGTCTACGCGGTCTTAGGAAGAAGCTTCGGCGCTAACAATATTGATGCGAAGACTATCGATCAAACGTTACAAGTATTGCAACAAAACTTTGTTATCTCGCCTTTTCTACTCATTATACCCGTAGTCGTTATGGTATTGGTCGCTAAAAAAGTCCCTGCTATACCAGCGATTCTCGTCGGTATTATTTTAGGATTCTTATCACAAGTCTTTATTCAAGGTGGTTCTGTCTCAGCATCTGTCGGTGCACTCCAAGCTGGATTTGTTATAGACACTGGAAACAAGCTAGTAGACGAACTATTTAACCGCGGTGGCTTAGATTCGATGATGAATACAGTCTCTATGACAATTGTCGCTATGACTTTCGGAGGAGTATTAGAACATACAGGTATTCTTCGCTCAATTGTAAATCAAATTTTAAAGTTAGCGAAATCAGCAAAAGGGCTTATCGCTTCTACTATCGCATCTTGTTTTGCAACAAACCTTACTTGCTCTGAACAATATATTTCAATTGTTGTCCCTTCAAGAATGTACGCAAATGCATACACGGAAAAAGGACTACATTCAAAAAACTTATCCAGAGCATTAGAAGATGGTGGAACATTAACTTCTGTCTTCGTTCCTTGGAATACGTGCGGTGTATTTATTCTCGCAACACTTGGCGTAGGTGCATTTGAATATGCTCCTTATGCTATTTTGAATTTCATCGTACCTATTATCTCAATCATTTATGGTATAACAGGCTTCACAATTGTAAAACTATCAGACATTGAAAAAGCAGAACTACTAAAGAAACAAAAAGCTCAACTAGAAGCTTAAAAATAGCGGTAAATTCAGTTCATATAGTGCGCGAGGTCGCCCTTGTTGATAGGGCATTTCCTCGCCGCAAATATGAGCATACCCGTAATCAACTAATTTCTTTAACAATCTTTCTGTCGATCTTCGAGTCACTTGTAAGTACTCAGAAAGATCAGCTGCTGTAAACTTCAATGACGGGTGCGATTGACTAAATTGAATGATTTTTGACAAGTTGGCCGGACTAAGCTTTGTTTCCTTCGCTATTTTCATTAGTTCCGGATTATCATTTTTCAAACTTTGTACTCTCTGTTCTTTCGGGAACGGACCAAACAAATCTTTATCACTTGTTAGTATATAAAAACAACGATTTATTGGATTGTTCTTTGCAAAACTTTGAGCGATTTTTGCATTTTGCTCCGCTTCTTTCACGGTTTTCCCATAACCAAATCCAATAGCTATCGTTTCTTCTACGCTCGCAAACAAGTTATCTATCGCATTTGTTTTAATAATTGATTCGATATCACCACGAGTTGTATACAAAATGCATGTCATTTCATCCACTTGTTTAAATGAACCACGTAGTTCTTTTGAAATGACATCTAGTTTTTCAAGCAAACTCGTTCGTAATTCTAAGGAAGAAATAATACAAGCACCAACAGTAGCTGAATAGCTTTTTGCTAACTCAGCTTTTATTTTTGCATCTTTTAGCCCATGTATAATGGATTGTGTTGGATCAATCATACGCTCTGAAGGAACACCTATTTTTTGAAGCTCGTCGTAAACAGCGTGAATACTAGTTAAAGCTAAATGAGCCTCTCCAGATTGATATTTAGCTACATGAAAATCGATAACTCTATTTATCTCATCTTTACTCCACAGCATATTTTCATAATCCAACACTTGCGGGCTTTCTTTTATACCGATATCATGGAACACATTTGTAATAAACGAGCGGTCTACTAAATCGATGGAAATGTTATGTGGTTGAATACTTTGATGATACATGATAGAAAGAATTGAAGATGCGACAGTTGTCTCGTCTTGCTGTAAGTATGTACTTGGAATTCGTAATTGTTCTCTTATTTCTTTTGCCATATAATAAGGTAAAGCACCTGAGAAAAAGATGACATCACAAGGCTTTAAACACTTTAATAGTTCAGAAGATTCCGCCGGATGAAGGTAAATATATGGATCAATTTCTATTCCTTCTAATTTTTGAGCAATAGGAAAAAGGTTGTCCATAAATTCCTTTGAACCGACAACTGCAATTTTTATCATCATTTTCTCTAACTCCTTATCATTAATTAACGACTATTTAACGTCAACTATATCAAATGTATAAAACTATTGTAAACAGGAAGGGGTTTCTATTCAATGAAAATTACAGCTATTCATCTTTACGCAATTCGTTTACCGCTTCGCAATCCGTTTGTTATTAGTTATGGCTCTTATTCTGATATGCCCTCTATTATCGTCAAAATGGAAACAGATGAAGGTATTATCGGTTACGGTGAAGGCGTTGCTGATGATCACGTCACAGGTGAATCATGGGAAAGTACTTTCCATACTTTAAAACATACGCTAGCCCCTGCTCTAATTGGGGAAAATCCAATGAATATCGAAAAAATACACGACATGATGGACAATACAATTTACGGTGTTCCAACAGCGAAAGCCGCAATTGATATTGCTTGTTTTGATATAATGGGCAAAAAACTAAATCAACCTGTATATCAATTAATTGGCGGGCGCTACCATGAAGAATTCCCTGTCACTCACGTTTTAAGTATTGCCAATCCAGAAAACATGGCTGGAGAAGCTGCTTCTATGATTCAAAAAGGTTACCAATCTTTCAAAATGAAAGTTGGTACAAATGTAAAAGAAGATGTAAAACGTATTGAAGCTGTACGAGAACGTGTAGGAAATGACATCGCTATTCGCGTTGATGTAAACCAAGGCTGGAAAAATAGCGCAAACACATTAACAGCACTACGTTCATTAGGACATTTAAACATTGACTGGATTGAACAACCTGTTATCGCGGACGATATTGATGCCATGGCTCATATTCGTTCTAAAACAGACCTCCCGCTTATGATTGATGAAGGATTAAAAAGTTCTCGTGAAATGCGCCAAATTATTAAATTAGAAGCTGCTGATAAAGTAAATATAAAACTAATGAAATGCGGCGGCATATATCCAGCTGTAAAGCTCGCTCATCAAGCAGAAATGGCAGGCATTGAATGCCAAGTGGGATCAATGGTCGAATCATCTGTTGCCTCTTCCGCAGGATTCCATGTCGCTTTCTCAAAGAAAATCATTACGAGCGTAGAGCTAACAGGGCCATTAAAATTCACAAAAGACATCGGAAACTTACATTATGATGTACCATTCATTCGCTTAAACGAAAAGCCCGGACTCGGCATTGAAATAAACGAAGATACACTACAAGAACTAACCGTCTTTCAAGACGTTGTACGCTAAAGGAGGACTATCATATGACGGTTCTATACGAAGGAACATTAAAACAAAATAACGAATCATTTCACGTTACATTACTATCACTAGAGCACATCGAACAAATTTTATCACTACAAAACATTGTAGTTGAAGCACTAGAAGATAAAAGTCGTTTACAACCACTCTCGCTAGAAGAATTTCAATACATTCTAGAAGGAAACGGGATGATGATCGGTGCCTTTATACAAAACGAGCTCATCGCATTTCGTGCCCTACTCGTCCCTCCTATCGACGAAGAACATTTAGGACTTGATATTGGCATAGCAGAAAGCGAACTACATCGCGTCATCTATCAAGAAATCTCAAACGTTCATCCGAACTGCCGAGGAAATGGGATGCAAAAAATATTGGCGACAGTTATCATGGACGAATTACAAAACGAAGATAGCAAATACGATTACGTTTGCTGCACCGTTGCTCCTTTTAACATTCCTAGTTTAAAGGATAAATTTGCGCAAGGAATGGAGATTGCTGCATTGAAGATGAAATATGGCGGGAGTATGCGGTATGTTTTTGTGAAGGAATTGCGTGGAGGCAAGGAAAGAAATTGGACGGATGTTAAGAGTGTTCCGATGAGTGACGCTGTTGGACAGCAGGCGTTGCTTTCGGAGGGGTATCGTGGGTATGAGATGGTAAAACTAAATAATACTTTTTTCGTTAAATTCTCCAAATAATCACCTATTATAAAAAAACAAATGACCAATGCATCTTACTTCTCATTGGTCATTTGTTTTAACGTACCCATAACCTATAAATAATTTTACTTATTCATTGAATGGATATTTTCCCTCTGAACATTATCTACATTATCTACTATAGATTTATAATACGGTTTCTGAGAAAATCGTTTATAATCACCTACCACATAAAATTCCTTTTTGGCTCTTGTAACTGCAACATTTAACAAATTAGGCTTCGAACATGACCAATTAGCCGCACTATCGCTATTCATATCTGTGCCAGTTATAAAATAAACAACATCTGCTTCCTTTCCTTGAAATGTATGAACAGTACCTATAGAATTTTTTAAGAAATTTTTAATTAACGTACGAGAGATGTTCATATCCTTCAATTTACTTTCCAACTCTTGTTTCATACTATCCTTTACTGCAGTAAAAGGAGAAATTATATATACATTTGGCGGTTTTGAAATATTTGTCCATAGGCGCACAATATGCTCTATTACTAATTTTCCTTGTTGCTCTACAAATTGGCGATCTGTGGTCAAACCTTTACAGTCAAACCACACACTCTTTCCTCGCTCTTTTTGAGCTAATACCATTTTATTTTCGTAAGCTATTTCATTAGCTATTGTAAACATTGGATCTAAACACCTTCTATGAACCCATAATGGTGTTCCAATCCATTGTCCAGAATTATTAAATGTACCATATGGATTTGCTAAATCTGCCAATGTTTGAACAGAACTTCCCATATCAATATATTTATTATCTATACTAAAATATTTTCTAATATCCCCTAAAATTGTTTGGTCGATTGTGACAACTGGCTCAATTTGAATAGGGTCCCCAACTACTATTACATTCTTTGCTCTCCATATAGCACCAGCTGCCTGTTGCGGACTTGCCTGTCCTGCTTCATCTATAAATAAATAATTAATGCTATCCTTTTCTATACCTTTATACATAGAACTAAAACTTGCAAAAGTCGTACTAATTAAAGGTGTAATTAAATGAATTGTTTCCCAAATATTTTTTAAATACCTTCTATTCTCCGCATCATTCAAATCTAACTTTGTGCGATTATTAAGTAAACGTATAGTGGATTTAATCGCTTTAAAATTGAACGTAAGTAGTAACTTATGAATTTTCATAGCCTTTAAAAACAGCAAGCCTCTTTCAAAGTTCAATTCATCGGTAAGCCAAATTGTATTTAGTTGACGATATTCATATGCCTCTTTTGAATTTGACCAATACTCTTCACTCGGTAGTACTACACCCTGTTCTTTATAATAATTTTGTTGCTCTATAAAAATAGAATTCTCTACCTTTATTTTCTCTATTATTTTCTTATTATCTTTTATTTGTTCCCCTTTTAAATAAGCTTCTTCCTGTTTTCCCTTTAATTCACAAATAATATCATTTAATTCCTTTTCTAACTCCAGTTTTTTAACATTTTTCTTGCCCAAAAGCCTTTTAAAAAAAGATAGCTTAGGTACCATTTGAATTTGTTGCTCTGTCAGCTTTCTTTGCACTTCTAAATACTCGCATCTGTCATCTATCTTTGTTTTCTCTTCTTCAAATATAAGGATTTGTTCTTTCTTTTTTTCTAATGAGTCATTCAAAGATAAATTCACCTTATAATTATTAGAGAATTTTTGAAGTTCTTCTTTTTTCTTAAGTATCGATTCAAAAAACTTTTGAAAATCTTCAACCGCATTTTCCCAGTTTTCTAATGTTATTATTTTGCTCTCTTCTTCTAGTTGCTGTATAAATCCTTTACCATTCTCCTTTGATTTATACAAGGCTTGACCAAAGTTATAAATATTTTCTGACTTCCCAAGAACCCCTGAAAATAGGCCCCATGTTTTTATCTCATCTCCTAAAAGATCTTGCGCTACCGATGAATACATTTCTAGTTCGCTTGCCTCTTCAGCATACAAAGCATCATAATGATTCGGTCCCTTTTCATTAGACGTACGTATTACTTCTTTTTCTTTTGGTAAATCCTTTGAAATATTTTCAACAGCCCCGTTATTACTTGATGCAACTACCATTGAATATTTTCTTAAATTAGGAGCCAATATGTATATTGGATAATGATAGTCATCTACTTTAATTGTTTTCTCTTTTTGAAATGCTTGGGTAGGATCTTTAAACTTTATTATTTCCTTTGCCCTTTCAACTACAATATTTGCAAAAATATCTTTTAACAATGTAGTTTTACCTGTTCCAGGTGGCCCATTAACAGAACTAATTTGTTGATTACTATTTAAAATCTGGTTAACAGCTACTTGCTGCATCAATGATAATCTATGTTCTACAGGTGATGGCCAACGTCCATCGGGTATACGGCTAGGTTGTAAAATCGTTTCGATATATTCCCGATTCTCATTTATATCTATACGTTGTTCAGTATTCACTCCCTCAATAAACTGACGAAGCGCTTCATTTTCCCCTTTTTCCAATATATTAACCAAATCTCTTAAATAAAAACTATTAAAGTTTTGAATAGGAACTTTCTTATCCGCTTTAACTACTTTCAATTCCAAATAATTTATATTACTATCTTCTACTTGATAAAAATAACGTTGGTAAATTTGCTGAACTTTGATTAAGGCCTCGCTTGTTACTCCATTAATAAAAGTATTTTTTATCTCTTCCTCAAACAACTTTAATTGACCTTCAAATTGAACAAGAAGATTACTATAATAATTTTCCGTATTCTGTATCATCCTTTTCATTACATACATAAGCAAAGGAACAAATATTGAACCTGTAATATAGTTCCCTTCATCATCTACAGAAAAAGAAAAGCCAAATAATGTTTTATAATCTTTATTAATAACCTCGTCACTATTTTTTAAAATTCCCCTTATAAAATCAACTAGTTTATAATGTTCAAAACAAGACATATAGTACTGATATTGCACTTTATAGTTCTCATCATCTTTCAATTGATTTTCTTCCCAAGGGTATTCCTCAAGTTGTATTAACTGTGTTCTATTTCTATCTTGATTATCTTTAAAATAACTCTTTTTTATTCTTTCTTCCTTACCAGGAACTTCACTTGGATTTAATGACTCTATCAAACGCCACGCTTCAAGGACTGATTTCACATTATTTGTTTGCATTTTCTCACTCCCACCACAATAATATTCCATTTTAATCCATTTATATTCTTGATAATATCACAATGCACTGAAAATTAATAACTCTATATGATTCAAATAATAATATTCATTTACACAATACCTCGGGCTGGGAACTCCTACTAAACCGTCATCTTCCAACTAGATAACGCTAACCAATTCTCCATTTCCTTATAATCGGGCATTATCTTCCCGACAAGACGCCAAAAAGAGCGATCATGATTTAAATGAACCATATGGCACATTTCATGAACAACTACATAATCAATTACTCGCTGTGGTGCCATCGCTAGCTTCCAATTGAATGTTAGCTGTAAATTTGAATCACAAGTTCCCCACGTACGACTACTATCTGTAATACGAATAGAACGTGGTTTTGTTTTGAAGTTACTTTGATGCACTTTAATACTTTTCTCTACTAATGACTTACACTGCTTATAGTAAAATCGTTTTAATGCTTGTTGTATTTTCTCATCCTTAAGCTCTTTCACATAAATATGTAGCTTATTCCCTTCAAACACTGCATTGTCTTGTGTAATACTTGTATCTTGGGAGATCTGTATCGGATACGTATTTCCTAAATACAGAAAGCCCTCTCCTTGATCATAATCCTTTTCCTGTGGTCCAAGCGCTCGCTCCTGCATTTCCTTACGTGTTTTCTGAATCCAATCCCACTTCTCCTCTAGCAACTGGACTAAGTATTCAACAGGCGTCCCTTTCGGAGCCTGCACTTCCACATTTCCGTACGAATCTACAAAAAGACGCACCGACTTTTTCTTCTTATAAGTTATATGAAAATTAATTGTTTCACCTAAATATGTATGTACCATTTCATCACCTAGTGTATTATTTTACAAATAAAAAAGAATAGGACACAAACGCCCTACTCTACCTATTATATCATTTACCGCTTCATCGGACTCATTACCCTCTATACTTTACACCTAATCCCTTAATGAAATTCCTTGCGTATCTATCGCCGCACTCTTTGTAATTTTTATGGCCTTTTTTTCTTAATAGGGCACCTAGTTCTCCCTTTGTTACCGTAACGCCTACGCTATCTAATATATCAAGTACATCCTCACTCGTTAAAGATAGTGCAATTTTCATTTTCTTTAGAAGAAGGTTATTCGCACTCTCTTTGCTTTGTACAGGTGCCGGTTGTCCTGGTTTCGGATCTTGCTTCCCTCTTTTTAAAGTAATAAATCCATTGAAAAATGCCTCTAACATCATCATGTCGCATGTTAATACGTACTCATCTTCGATTACATCATCATTTTCAGATTCATGCTGAGGTGCTCTCTTTATTTTTGTAAGCATATCAACTACGTCTTCTTTCGTTACTTCCATACCACCAAGTTTAAAGATTTCTACCATATCTATATCTCTTATATCTAAAGCGTACCTTACTCTTTTTAATATATCGTTGTTGCTCATTGCCATTGTGTTTCCTCCTGAAAAGTTGATTATAGTAATGCTTTTAGCATGTGTAAATGAATGTCGTCAAGTTACTACTTTAACATTTTAGGGGGAGGTTTTGTAGTCTTGAGTGGATTAATGCTTGTGGAAGTATACAAACCTTAAATAGCGAAAAATTACTCACTATATAAAAGGTAGGCACTCTACAACATATGCCTATCTTTTATATAGAAATTTATTAATACAATAAATCTCTCTTCTCCTCTATAGTTAACCCTTTAAAATTTTAAGACTTTCTTTTCAACATCAAAAACAATAAGTCTCTCGCACAAATCATTTTCAAAGTAAATAACCCCTGATTATATATATCATTTTCATTTATAAATTTCTCTAATTCTCTTTTACGCTTTGGTATAGCCACTAATTTACCTATTTCTAATTCTTTATCCTGACCAGGTAAATCTTTAATCGATTCTTCAAATAAAGTATTTAATCTAACAGAAGCTGTTATTCCAATTTCAAAGTAATTTTTCTCCAAGAAAACGTCAAAAAATCTATAGTCCGCTTCAAACTTATCCCAAAGACTAGAGGATATCCCCAATTCCTCGTAGACTCCTCGCTCTAATGCTTTCTTCAAAGATACCTCATACGAATTGTAATCTGTTTGGGATATCCCCTCCATAACCGTAGAGTTATATTTATAAGCATTTTCAGAATACGCAGCTCCTTGGGCACGTTTGCTAAAAATAATACTTTCCCCATCTTTAGAATCACTTATAACAAAGGCATTAATCCCCAATGAAGTTGTAAAGAAATTATATTTTTTCAAGCCTTCTTTCATATTTTCTTGGTCTAAATCTAAAATCATATCTCCACGCTCTTTTAATTCACCATAAATTGATCTAACAACCCGATGAGTAAAATAATCCGTATGAAACAACTCCATTTTCACTTCCGGTACTTCCTCATAGCCCTTACGCTGATCTGTGTTCATATTATAAACTCCAAATTTAGGTCTATTAAACAAGCATCCTTCCTCTTGATTAACAAACTGTTGTGCAACAATATCCTTATGTTTCTCGATAAGAGCATTCAAATCAGAAATTCCAGTCTGTTTTATAACATCTTCAAACATCTTTGATCCATCAAATGAGCAATCTGCATGTATCTCGAACTTTTCATCGTGTTTTAAAACCTGATCTAACAATTTTTTTGGAAATCCAATATATAAACACCTTTCACCAACATTAATATTTATATCATTATTCCCATAGTAAGGATTCGCACTGCTTATCTTTAAAATATTTAAATCCTCTATTCCAGCCAAATTTTTCAATTTTAATTTTACTCTTAATCTTTTATAGTAATGACATATTTGTTTATACATAGCTGGAATCATTATTCCTAAGACCGCCCCTAAAAATAACGTTATTAAATCCCAATACACGCCTAATTGTTCTTTAAATTCTGATAAATGATACATTATCCACCTCTATTTATAAAATTAGATTTCTTAATATTTTATCATAACGATACCCCTAAAAATAGCAGAATGGTTTCAATAAATACAACTCAAATTAATTCTAATATCCCTCTTCAATTTACCTAAAATAAAAAGGTAAGGCACCGATAACGATGCCTTACCTTTTCAGCTATTTATTTCAAACCAAGCCCTCCACTCCCACCTATGCAGAGTGTAAGATATTAATGGTTTTATTACATTCTTAAACCTTTTTCTTTCAAAAAACAAACTTTATCAAAATAAAAGTTTCCTTCTGCAAAAGAATTTAAAACTAAACTAAACAACTACCCACAAATTAATACCATCTATTCCCCTCTATCTTCAGGGGAGTTACACCATTTCACTACCCTCAACCTCACCAACACTAGCCTCAAACTTATCCAACAACGCACGCACTTCATCAGTTGATTTCGTGCTCATCAATTGATTTCTTAGTTCAGCAGCTCCAGGGAAGCCTTTTACATAAATTTTGAAAAAGCGATGAAGTCCTGTAATTGAACGTGGTAGTACTTCTGCATATTGATCTTGAAGATCAAGCTGTAGTCTTAGAAGATCAAGGTGTTCTTTACTGCTATGCTCTCTCGGCTCTTTTTCAAAAGCGAACGGATTTTTAAAGATACCTCGTCCAATCATAACGCCATCAATGCCGTATTTTTCAGCAAGTTCCAACCCAGTTTGACGATCAGGAATGTCTCCATTGATTGTTATTAACGTATTTGGTGCGATACGGTCACGTAATTTTTTGATTTCCGGAATTAGTTCCCAATGCGCATCTACTTGGCTCATTTCTTCTCTTGTGCGTAAATGAATAGAAAGATTTGCAATATCTTGTTCGAAAATATGTGTTAACCACTCTTCCCACTCACTTAACTCTTTAAAGCCAAGTCGCGTTTTTACACTTACAGGTAGTCCGCCCGCTTTTGCGGCTTGAATAAGTTCTGCCGCAACATCTGGACGTAGAATAAGGCCACTACCTTTTCCTCTCGATGCTACATTCGGTACTGGGCAACCCATATTAATATCAATACCTTTAAATCCTAGCTCTGCCATGCCAATACTCATTTGACGGAAATATTCAGGATTATCTCCCCAAATATGTGCCACAATCGGTTGTTCATCTTCTGTAAAAATTAAACGGCCACGTACACTTTTCATACCTTCTGGATGACAATAGCTATCCGAGTTTGTGAACTCTGTGAAGAATACGTCCGGGCGACCAGCTTCACTTACTACGTGACGGAAAACAACGTCTGTCACATCTTCCATTGGTGCAAGTACAAAAAATGGTCGTGGTAAATCACGCCAAAAATTATCTATCATTTCAAATTCAAATCCTCTCAATATGAATGCAATTTCAAACTCTCAATAAAAAATATAAAGCCCGATGTTACACTTATATCATGCCTAATAACTTATTATCAAACACAAATGTATTTTGGCATATATAATTTGTGAAAAGCTACAATGTTTACTATAACTAAAACTGTTTCTGCGTCGTATTTTTATAAATAAAATGTATAGTGTACTAACTCGCCTTCACAAAACAATAAATCTGTAAATATTTAATCATTTATTATTTTATCCAATTTTTGAAAATCTACAAATTCACCTAAATTTTGTATTGCATCCAAGCATATGAAAATATTTATATTTATTTCTTTAAAATGCTTTTTAGCCGCATTCCAATAATGCCTATCTATTCCTACTACCTCTAATCTGGAAAATCCCGAATCCATTTTTAGTAACCTTTTTCTATAATTCAAAGCGCTATTTTTATCAAGGAAAAAAATCAAAGCATTTTGATTAATAGTTTTAAAAAAACCTGTATTTTCTCTATTTTCAAATTCCATTAAAGCATAATATGGCTCCCAACAGTTTTTTTAGTTGGAAGAGCTGCCCACTGATTATAATAATCTGGAATTCTAATTTTCATAACATCATTAAATAACGATCTAGTTAAATTAAAGATCATTTTTGTTGCAGGATCTTCTAAAACTGTAAATCTACAGCTACTTTTCATAATAAAGCTAAATATCCATTTAGCGAATTTTAACATTTCTAATTCGCTTCCAAATAAAGATAGTATTTTGGTGAATTTTTCGTTATCTGAATATACTAACTGTCTCTCTATCCCTAAATCTTTCATTAACCTAATAGATAATTTTTTCAAAGTCGGAAAAATAAAAATCACTCTTGGTTTCGTTCTTTCTCTAAAAAATAAAGTTGTAGAAAAATTTTTCGTGCTTTGATCATAAAGATCCCCTATATACAACTCCCCCTCCATTACAATCTTATTAATTATCTCTCTAGCATTACTATAACTATCTATTAACACAACTATCGGAGCGTGATTGACCTCTATATAGGTAGGTCTCATTTTAGGTATGTCAAATTCATCACTTGATATACCTATGACTTTAATTTCATGGCTATTTAAGAATTCCAGTGGAGCTTCATCGCTTACATATGATGGCGTTGACTCAATTAATGCTCCCGTTATAAAATAGAAATTCTCCTTATCAATTATATTTTTACAATTCTTGATAGCGAAAACACCTAAATCTATATAATTAGATATATTTTCGACTTTTATTACTGGAAAATTGTTAAAATCAAATAACCTCACTTTTTCATCCATTTTTTTTGATTTAACTGGATAAATTCTTTCATACTTATTTCACCCAAAATATCCCCACACCAAGAAATATTTTCTGTATTTTTAAATTCGTTTATTTTTTTGTTTAAATATTTAATTATACCCATATCTTTCATTCTAAAAAACACACTTATGTAACTTTATCTCAATGGTTTCCTCAAAGTTTTCATTTCTTGAATACTTTTCTAAAGCTTTATCAAGTCTTGTATCGGGGTGATTTTCCTTAGAAAAATACTCACTTAAATTCTTTTTAGACTTTAAAGAATTTAGAAACTCATCTGAATAAATTTGTATATTCAATGAGTGTAAACATATTCTCTCAATCCAATATCTTTTTTCTTCGTTATTTAGATTCTGATTATTAGTGATGATATTCATCTTACTACAGTATTTTTGATAATATTTAGGTTTACGCTCAAAAAACTCTTTCTTAATTTCCAAATTAATATTTTTTTCAATCCACAGTAATTCTTGATTATTAGCATAAATCTCTTGCACATTGACTGTACGGTTAAAAATAATTGTAGACAACTCCCGAATTTTATTATAATGTGATTTATCCAGTTCCTCTAAGGCAAGGTTACACTCTTTTTCAAATAAGAGTAATAAGAAGCCTAAATTTGAGCAATTAGTAAGATGCATATGGAACAGTTCATGTATATAAGTATTTATCTCTGTACCTAACTCCAAATTTTTCCCCATAGAAAAATTTATATAGCCACCATCTCTTAAACTATAACTACCTAAAACCTCAAAATTTTTATATTTCATCAGTCTCCCTCCAAAATATACAACCATGTAGAAACTTTAGCATCTTCACCTAATTTCTTAATATAGTATCAATGCCATAATTTATATCAGTTTTATCCACAGCTACGTTATTCAAAGATTGTATAAAAATATGGCTTATCTTCTTCCAATTATCAAGTCGAATTTTCTCTACACTAATTGAAGTCGTTTTTACAATTTTCCCCTCATTTATTTTCTTTATTTGATTTTCTAAACTTAGAGCACCAATGAAAAATGTATTATCCAAGGCCTCATACCAGTCCATAGCATCCCAAAAAGATGGTAGTGCATCATATGTATTAATACCATTTGTACTGCTATTAATTGTTCGAAGTTGTTCTATGTCAATCTTCCAATGATATGTATCTTCTGGGATTAATCTGTAAGGTTTTTTATATTGTATAAAGAATGATTTTTGTGATACTTTGTAACCAAAATCATACCCTTCTATTTTTTCTTCAATCTGACTGATACTAAAAGGATAGATTTTTTTATCTAGCATATACTCAAAATGGCTAACTAAATGATGAGTAATACAAGCTTCATAATACTTTTCAGGTTGAATTTTCGACATAGATATCCCTCATTTTATTAAATTTAAAGGAACATAAAAGGCAATTCCACCGAAGTTTAATTGCCTCTTTTTTTATAAATTATAAAATATAAATATTCCAATTATAAATTCTAATAAATACTTATTAAAAGATATGTTCTTATCCACTTACAATTAATATATTTTACCTCTCGTAATCAATTATTATCATTGAATTTATTAATTTAATTATCTACAAAAGTCAAACTAGGATGAAATAGTACATTCGCGCTGTACAAGTGAGTTTTAAAATGGGATTAAGATAAGCGATTTTAATACTCACGTTTAAAAAAACTAGGCATAAAAATGCAACTCAACTGATTAATTAAGAATTGTGGGAAACTGTACCAAGATGTTTACCACAATGCCCTATGTATACTCGCTGAGTATCTTTATCAATATAATAATGAATCCTAGTTTTGTTACCAATTTTCACATGCCATGCAAACACCTCTTTCCCTAATCCTGGGATAACACATTCTCTTTCGGCTTTATATTTACGAACCTTCAATGTTTCATCAGATTCACCTGAGATCTTAAGCTTAGTTTCATCCAAAAAGATTTTCTTCCTCTCTTCATCAGACACATCTTCTAATAATAAATTTAACTCTATGTCTGCTAGAGCCAATAAGCCATTCATTACATCCAAAAATCTACCTTGAAAGTTATGTTGCCTAGCACTTTTTTTTGCTTTATCTAAGATTACAATGTTGCTTCTCTTTTCAGAGACCTTTCTAAATACATCATCTATGTTATTAGGTCTATCTATAGACTCAAAATATGCTGGTAATTCATCTTTACCAATATAATTATCTACCTCATGGGAATGATAATCTTCAGAAATATGATACTTCCTCGCAATTAAATCTTTCTCTTCTTTCAAGGATACTATTAATGAATGTTTTTCATTAAAGCAAATAGTTAATAATTTATATACGAAGCTATTACTTGTTACAATTGGAGTCATAATTAAAGATTTACTAGCTACGTCCTCATAATAGAAAGGACCAGTATTTACAAGACCTAGCATTATTAGTTTTGCCTCTTCCTGATTAGGCATACTGTGTAAAAAGGACCTCAGAGTGCCTCCTAAAACTGAAACATCCCATAAGTTAGAAAAAACGAACACTTGAAATTTTTCCATTTTTAAGTAGCTTATCAATTCGACAATTTCTTTTAATTTAATTTTTACTTCTTGTTCTTCTTTTTGACACGCTAAGACACTATGATTTAAATAAAAGCTACTCATTCTTCTATCAATCCTAATAAATCATTATATGTTTGATCAAAAAAGTTTGTAGGCCAATAAGCCAATCTACCTTCTTTTGTTATTTCTATATCCGAGTAAATTATACTAGCATCCTCTTTTTCAAAAAATAAAATATTAATTTTTTCTAATAAAACCGGAGTTCTCTTAACATTATACCGTAATCTATTAATAATATGTTCACTGTGCGTTTCTATCACTAACTTCCTTCCGTTCTCTAAAACGAAAATACATAAGTCTACAAACAAGGATTGTAATTTAGGATGAAGGTGCACCTCTGGATTCTCAATTAAAATTATCTCATCTCTTTTACTTGTCAATAAAAGCGTAATAAGCGGAAGAATTTGAGAAATTCCAAATCCTACCTGATTCAAAGTGAACTCATTCCCACTTTTGATTTCTTGTATAGTAATTTTAAATCTATCTTTATCTAATGAATTAGAGCGTATTTTATAATTATCACCTAACAGTTTATTGATCCATTGATCAAAAACCCTAGAAAACGTTAAAGCTTCCATCCCTGTCTCACTATGGAAATCAGCCGGATTATTCCAATACTTATGAATTACTTCAGCGGTATATTCACCCGATAAACCTAAATTATTTTTTAAAGATGTACCGCCTTCTATATAATCATCTAATCTGAAAGCCTTTATATATTTTATATTTTCATTATTAATTAATCTCAAAAAGCCCCTAATTTTATCTAAAGTAGGTGAACAAATTATCCTTTCTTCTTCATTAGGAGCTCTATATATGATAGGTTCAGGCACTATTCCATTAATTTTACAAAAACCAGCATCCTCTTTTCCTTCTATTTTATACAATATATTTGGAGTTATTTCATCTACAATTTCCAAGGTAATTGTGTCTAATTCTTCACCTTCTTTTTTAAAATATATCTCCATGAAATATAAAACTGGATTTGATTCAAAATAGGGTATTTTGATTTTCGAAAAGTCACTCGGATTTTTATAAGCTAAATTAACAATTAATTCCTCAACATTATATTTTTTTAAGACTTTCTCTTCAAAGGTAAAAGACAGCTCAATTGTTTCGGTATTTGGTTGATTTTTGCTAAGTATATCTGAAAAACTCCCTAATTTTAATTCTTCATTTACAGCTAATATAGAATAACCTTTGGATTTTGTTTGAGTTAATAAATAAATAGACTGTAATAAAGAGGATTTACCAGAATTGTTAGTTCCTGAAACAATTGTTATACCTGGCAATTCAAAATGATTATTCTCTTCATGACATTTAAAATTTTTCACTTCAAAATGTTTGATCATAGTAATTTTCTCCATTCAATATTTTCTCGAAAAATTCCAACCACTTATTAAATCTATAAGTAACATTCTTCTTAGTTAGTGTATTCGATGTGATAGAACGTCTAAATTCATCGTCCTTTTGGATTAATATATTTAATCCTTTTACAATTTCTTCTTTATGATCGAGTATTACACCAGCTTCATAAATTGCAAAAGAATACGATAAAATATCAAAAAGAGACATATTTATTCTCTTAATTTGAGAATTAGCTTTAATAAATGCATCTTTTCCAAAAACTTCATAAATTGTGCTCATTGTAACATTAAGCACATTTTCAAGTTCCTCAATATTCTGCTCATTTATTAAGTTTTCATCAAGTGTACTATTTAAAAATGAATTTAAGTTGCCATTGTACCCACCAGGTCCTTTAATATAGAAAGAAATAAATCTTAATACAGCTTCTTGATGTTTTAACCTTTTTTCCTGTAAATTACCCTTCACTAATTTAATAAAATTTGGATTTTTAGATAATCTTATTAATAATTTTACCCGGATGCCTCTGTATATACTATTTCTAAGCTCTTGAGCATTTAATTGGGTCGCACCTTCATTAATTCTCTCAAATATATCAAATCGAATATCTGGATGTGATTCCTTCTTAATAATAAATATATGCAACTGGTAATCTTCAATCTTTCTTTGGTAACTGTCTAAATCCTTAAAGTATTTTTTTTCAAATTGCGCTAATACAGGTAACTGTGATAAAGGATATTGATTATCTAAAAACTCAAAGAAAGATGTCAGGCGCTGTTGACCATCTACTACTTCCCATCTACCTTCTCTTGTTTCTGCAAAATAAATAGAAGGAACAGGTATATTCCTTAGAACTGATTCAATAAGTTTTGATTTTTTGGGTTTAGTCCATACATCTTTTCTCTGATACGATGGCTGGAGAATAATATCTCCTCTCCGGCATCTACGATGTAACTCGAAAATAGATAATTGAGCCCTATCTATAAAAACTTCCCTCTCTTCTTCTGGAATATAGGATAAATTGTTACCCTCATCTTCTTCTCCGATGCCAAATTGTCCATTAATACTTTCTTCAACTAAATAGCTTTGTGACATAGTTTTATTAAATTCGATTAATGATCTCCTCTTCTTTTTCATACTTAGCTCCCTTAAGGTCATTTAATATTATTATTAACAATTTTAGCATAAGAAAACCCTTTAATAAAAATTAGGACTAACTAAAACATTTGATATATTTAAAACTTCATTGATAAGTATCTTTAAACTCTAAAAATTATGTATACAGCTCATTTTCTTTTGTGCTTTTCATTTAAAATTTTTCACTATTCAAACTCAAGGAAAATCCCCCTTACTTTAAAATCGTCATAGAATGTTGCTAAATTATTCCCATAAAACTTATATGGACCACACAAAACCTTAAATCTCTAAATAAAACGATCTTAATTTATTAATTTCACACTCGTCTTGCATGCAAAAAGCAAAGAATCATACGAATGAGACAACATAACCCTTATTCGATTCTTAGCTGATGGAATGATTTCTTGAGAAGATTACAGAATAGTAGTGTAACAAAATAAGGGCAGCTTAAAAGGGGTATCTAATGCTAAATTAGAATTAGAGAGTTAGAACCGCAGATGACGTTTCAAGAACAGCCAGAAACGACAACATCAAAAAACTAGAGAATTATTCACATATTAATGTTTTGACCCCAGAAATATTACACCGTCTCATTAAAAGAATTGAAATAAAAGCAGACAGTACAGCGAGAATCTTTTATAGATTCTCGCTACCACCTACTTTTATTTATACCAACTTAAGCCAAGCCACACACTCCACATGCGTCGTATGCGGGAACATATCAACAGGTTGTACTTCCTGCGTTTTATATCCGCCTTCTCCTAGTACTTTTAAATCACGTGCTAATGTTGCTGGGTTACATGATACGTATACGACGCGGTTTGGCTTCATGTCGATGATTGTGTTTAGTAATGCTTCGTCACAGCCTTTACGCGGTGGGTCTACGACCATTGTGTCGGCGATTACGCCTTCTTTGTACCATTTTGGAATGACTACTTCTGCTTCTCCTACGCCAAATTCAGCGTTTGTCATGTTGTTTAGTGCTGCGTTTCGGTTTGCGTCTTCGATTGCTTCTGGGACGATTTCAACGCCGTACACTTTTTTCGCTTTTTGCGCTAGGAATAACGAGATTGATCCGATGCCGCAATAGGCATCAATTACTGTTTCGTTACCGTTTAATTTTGCGTATTCTAACGTTTTATCGTATAGCACTTTCGTTTGTTCTGGATTTACTTGATAGAATGAACGTGCTGAAATCGCAAATTTAATGTCACCGATAAAGTCATAAATATATTCTGATCCGTATAATACTGTCGTTTTGTCTCCGAAAATTACGTTTGTACGCTTCGTATTTACGTTTTGAACAATCGATTTTACTTCTGGGAATTTCGCTGCAATTTCTTCAATAATTGCTTTTTTGTTCGGCAATTCTGCTGTACGTGTAATGAAGACCAGCATAATTTCTCCTGTTACTTGCCCGTAACGAGCCATTACGTGACGAAGTGTTCCTTTGTTACGCTCTTCGTTGTACGCAGTGATACCGTGCTTTTCACAAATACGTTTTACTTCTTGAATTAATGTATCGTTTTCTTCTGCCTGAATTAAGCATGATTCCATATTAATGATATCATGCGTTCCTTGGCGATAGAAACCAGCTACAAGTCCGCCTTCACGTTCTCCGATTGGTACTTGTGCTTTATTACGGTATACCCACGGATTTTGCATGCCAAGTACAGGATGAACAGGAACATCACCTAGTCCTCCAATGCGCTGCATAACGTCACGTACTTGCTTTTCTTTCGCCTGTAATTGTCCCTCATATGATAAGTGCTGAAGCTGACAACCGCCGCACTGATTATATACTGGGCATTCAGCATCTTTACGATATGGGCTTTCTGTATGAAGCTTCATTAAACGACCAAATGCAAAGTTTTTCTTCACTTTAATAATTTTAATTTGCGCTTCTTCACCTGGTAATCCGTTTTTAACGAAAATAGGATAGCCCTTTACTTTCGCAACACCGGCACCATCATGTGTTAAATCTTCAAATATTACATCTATAAACTCGTTTTTCTCAACTGGTGGCGTCATTTTAGTACTCATTTTCCGACCTCTCTTTTTCATAACACTGCGTTACATTTTATCATACTTATATGGTCTTTTTCTATTGGAAGAAAAAAAGCTATTGACGATACTTCTCTGTTAATGTTACGCTACTACTAATTTAATACGGACGATGTTACCTCATATATACTTGATAATATGGATCGAGAGTTTCTACCCGGCAACCTTAAATTGCTGGACTATGGGGAAAACTAATGAATATTAGCCTATGCGCAAAAAAGGACTCATATTGATTAGCTTTCTCTCATAGATGAAAGTGAATCCATATGGGTCTTTTTTTATTTTTATTTTTCTAAAAGGTCAGACATCTTACGTATGACATAAAACCTCATTCCTTTATTTTTAGTAATATAACGAGCGTTTTATGTACAAACTTTATACGAACTTCTGAAAGGGGCAACTACATGCAATATGTAATGAGCATTATCGGTATTATTGCCGTGTTAGGTTTATGTTTTGCTTTGTCAAACAACAAAAGTAAAATCAACTTCCGTGCAATTGCAATTATGATTGGTTTCCAAATTTTAATTGGTTGGTTTATGTTTGCTACAAAGATTGGTCAACAAATCATTATTTTCATTAGTAAAGTTTTCAACAAACTAATTAAACTTGGTACGACAGGTGTCGATTTTCTCTTTAATGGAATTCACAGAGATTTTGTCTTTTTCTTAAACGTATTATTAATTATCGTATTTTTCTCAGCACTACTTTCAATCTTTAGTTATTTAGGTGTTTTACCATTCATCGTTCGCGTTGTCGGCGGTGCTATTTCAAAAATTACTGGTTTACCACGTGTTGAGTCATTCCACGCAGTAAACTCTGTATTCTTCGGTTCAAGTGAAGCGTTAATCGTTATTAAAAACGATTTACAGCATTTCAATAAAAACCGTATGTTTATCATTTGTTGTTCTGCGATGAGCTCCGTTTCTGCTTCTGTTACAGCATCATACGTAATGATGTTAGATGCAAAATACGTACTGGCAGCTCTTCCGCTAAACTTATTCTCAAGCTTAATCGTTTGTTCGTTATTAACACCAGTTGATACGAAGAAAGAAGATGAAGTGATTCAGAAATTTGATAGAACTCTATTCGGGGACAGCTTTATCGGCGCAATGATTAACGGTGCGCTTGATGGTTTAAAAGTAGCTGGTATCGTTGCCGCATTAATGATCGCCTTTATCGGTGTGATGGAAGTTGTAAACTACGTAATTAGTGCAGCTTCAGGCGCAATGGGACATGCTGTTACTTTACAACAAATCTTCGGTTACGTACTTTCTCCATTCGCATTCTTAATGGGTATTCCAACTCAAGATATTATCCCAGCTGGTGGTATTATGGGTACGAAGATTGTTTTAAATGAGTTTGTAGCAATCCTTGATTTAAAAGACACAGCTACAACATTAGCTCCACGTACAGTTGGAATCGTTACAGTATTCTTAATTAGCTTCGCAAGTATTAGCCAAATTGGTGCAATCGTTGGTACAATCCGTGCCCTTTCTGAAAAGCAAGGAAGCGTTGTTTCTAAATTTGGTTGGAAAATGCTATTTGCATCAACACTTGCTTCTATTTTATCTGCGACAATCGCTGGATTGTTTATTTAATAAAAAATCACCTTTGCTTAGACAGCAAGGTGATTTTTTTATTATCATCATTTAAGAAACTGAAGAAAACTCTAATGCCTCTTCCTTATTAATAATTTCCCCCTTATATTTACCTTTCACCGAAATATCAATAATTGATTTATTTTCTGCTTCCATTTTCCCTAAAGAAAATATATATATTAAATCATCTTTTTTTAACATCCATTGTTTTCCGTGCCAAGGACCAGTTAACTTCTGTTCTGGTGACGCCAGTATTTCTCCAAAATATTCACATTCGCCTAGAGATGTTTTTACTGTATTCTTCTTCGTATTAATAACTACATATTTAAGGAGCTTTATACTTTCACTTGAAAAAATCTCTACTTCATGATCATTTTTTTTCTTAAATTTCAGCTTTCCATCTTTTGTATTAACCAATTTACTTTGATCAATTGCATTTAGTACAAACTCATACTCTTCTTTTGTAACACCGAAATTAGGGTGATATGGAAAACTTTTTTTCTCTGCATGTTCTTCTACATATTTTAAATACCATTCCATATTACTCGCTAGATGCTCTCTCATTCTTTGACCAATACTCCCTACCTTTTTAAGAGTATCTGGTTCCATCTCTATTGTCATAATATCCGCCGTCACTTCCGCATTAATAAGATGCGATGGAATATACTCTTCCACGCTATTCGCTTTACTCACTTCACTTTGGCAACCAACTATAAATAGCGATATGAAAAAGATATATATTATTTTTTTATATTTCATTTCTATTCTCCACTCCATACATTATTCTTACTTAGTTTTATAGCGGTTTTCATTATAGTATAAAATCTTTATATTTTAATAAAATATATATTCTTATGCAAAATTGCATATTAATATGTATTCTTCTTACTTTAAAATTAGCTTAAATCACTTTCCAAATTATACAAATAACAAGTTAAAAATGTTATAATTTTCAAAAAACCATTGGAGGATATTATGAAAGCCCACGCAATTTTCGATTTCTTACATTTACTAGTCTTAACGCTGAAAAGCTATTATGTATGGGGAATGCCTATCTATGTCTTCATTATTCCTCTTATCTTTGTAGTCGGTTATATTATTATTAATTCTAATAAGAAACAAAAAAATACATCTATTCAAAGTCACTAATCTATTACCTTAATAGCCTCCTAAAAATCATATTCCCCTCATTTTCTTCAAATGATATGATGAACAAGGGTATATCCCCACCACTCTTATAGCGGTGGGGATTTTAATGTCAATATGCAACATACTACACAATAGAAGGTGATTTTTATGAGAAAATACGCAGCAATTGCTTTATGTACGTCTGCCATTCTAGCAGGCTGCAATACTAGCAATGTAAGCCAAGAACCTAAAAAAGAGAAAAAGGTTCAAGAAGTAGCTATACAAAAAGAGACTTTACAAGAACAAGGTAAAATTTCTTATACTCCCATCACACACGAATCTACAAACACAAGTATTCATATTACAGACTTAAAAGATTCTTTAAATGAAGTACAATATAAAATTTGGCGCACAGCTGATGGAAAGGAACGTGCTAAATCTTTTTCTTCTAAAGAAAAAGAGAAACAATTCACACTTCCTTTTGATATAAAGGAATTTGAAGGAAAACGCGGTGAGTTCCAAATTGAAGCAATAGGAATGAAAGAAGATGGGAAAACAATCCCGCTTACGAAATCTACTATTACTTTCGAACAAAAGGTTCCTGTTCTTATGTATCACGCAATTGATGATTATCATGGTCAAGGTATTAAAGACTTATTCGTATCACCAGCTAACTTTGAAGCACAAATGAAACATTTAAAGGGCAATGGTTATACGCTGTTAACGTTTGAACGCTGGGGCGATATAAATAAAGTAAATAAGCCGATTTTCGTTACATTTGATGACGGTATGAAAAATAATATGAATGCATTTCGCGTTTTACAAAAGCTAAAAGATGATACTTTTAAACCGGCAGCAACAGAATATATGATTGTTGATAACGTTGATGTAGAAGGAGCATTGTCTACTTCTGAAATAAAAGAAATGGTTAATTCCGGCATTTTCTCGGTGCAATCTCATACTGCAACACATGCAGACTTACCGAAAATTACAAACTATGAGGAAGAGTTAAAAGGTTCAAAAGAAAAGCTAGAAAAAATAACAGGTAAGCCTGTTATCGCGATTGCTTATCCATTCGGTCATGTAGATGATAAGGTTGTTGCAGAAACGAAGAAGTATTATCAATTTGCGACGACGACAAAGCCTGGGCAATTCATTACGAAGGGTGAACCTGATGAATTGTTAAAGATGAAGCGCGTTCGTATACACCATACAACGACTGTAGAGCAGTTTGCTTCCTCAATTAAGTAAATGTAAGAGCTCAATACATTTTGAGCTCTCTTTTTACTTTATATTTATATATATTTTTAGAATTTTCTTGTATTATATATAGTAAGAAATCTTTCAAATTAAAGGAGATTATACATATGTCATTTGAACAAACGTTAGAGAAATATGCTGCTCTTGCAGTTAATGTTGGTGTTAATATTCAACCTGGACAAACTTTATCAATTAGTGCACCTCTTGAAGCTGTACAATTTGTACGCCTCGTTACAGAAAAAGCATATAAATCTGGTGCAAAACACGTATATGTAGATTGGAATGATGAGACGTTAACACGCTTAAAGTTCGATCTAGCTCCTGAAGAAGCTTTCGCTGAATTTCCATCTTGGAAAGCACATGCTCGTGAAGAATTAGCAAAAGAAGGCGCTGCATTTATGTCTATCTATGCAGAAAACCCTGATTTATTAAAAGGTGTAGAAGCATCGCGTATTGCAACAGCTCATAAAGTAGCTGGAGAAGCAATGAAAGTATACCGTGATTACGTACAAGCAGATAAAGTAAGTTGGTGTGTCATTTCTGTTCCTACGAAAGAATGGGCTGCGAAAGTATTCCCTGACGTAGCGCCAGAAGAACAAGAAGCAAAGTTATGGGATGCTATTTTCAAAGCTACTCGTGCTGATTTAGAAAATCCTGTAGAAGCATGGAAAGAACATGATGAAACATTACATACAAAAGTGGATTACTTAAACGAAAAGCATTATAAAGCTCTTCACTATACAGGTCCTGGAACAGATTTAACAATCGAACTTCCAGAAAAACATGTATGGGCTGGTGCTGGTAGCTTAAATGAAAAGAACGTACCATTTATGGCTAATATTCCAACTGAAGAAGTATTTACAATGCCACTTAAAACAGGTGTAAACGGCCAAGTTTCTAGTACAAAACCGTTAGTATTTGCAGGTAATATTATCGATAATTTCACGTTAACATTTGAAAACGGGCGTATCGTAGACTATAAAGCTGAAGCTGGTGAAGAAGCTTTAAAACATTTAGTAGAAACAGATGAAGGTTCTCACTTCTTAGGAGAAGTAGCTTTAGTACCTCATGACTCACCAATTTCAAACACAAATGTTTTATTCTACAATACACTATTTGACGAAAATGCATCTTGCCACCTTGCAATCGGAAATGCTTATGCATTTAACTTAGTTGGCGGAAAAACAATGTCTAAAGAAGAACTTGCTGAAAACGGCGCAAACGCTAGTATCACACACAACGACTTCATGATTGGATCAGCTGAGCTTGATATTGACGGTATTACTGCTGATGGCAGACATGAGCCTATCTTCCGTAAAGGTAACTGGGCGTTTTAAATTTATTACCATAAAGAAACACATTGGATAATCCAATGTGTTTCTTTATTTATTTGGTTTCAATTCAAATTTTATCGTTCTATTTTCATGCGTAAACTCCGGTCTATACGTAGCGATATACGTATTTTCTTTCGCTACGTCAAATAGCATTATATCTTGAATTTTTTCATCTGGTGCTAACTTTTTACTAATAAAGCTATCAGGGTTATTATATTCTTTAAATCTTGTACCTTTCTTATCGGTAATCTCAAATTCATAAAATGCAAAAGGTATTTCCTTTTTACTATTATTTTCTACTTTGAAAATAATCCCCAAAATCTCCTCTTTCTTTTTATTCTCATCATAATCCGGATATCCTAATTTAACTGAATCGATAGTTACTTGCAAACCATCTACGTCTACTGTCTCCCCTATTTTATACACTTTATCTTGAACATCTTCTTGTTTACTTTCATTACTATCTTTAGTCTCAGTGCAAGCACTTAAACTAAAAGCTATGCCAAAAATTAAAACAATTTGACTTACCTTTTTTAACATACTCTTTCCTCCACATAAGACAATATTTCATATGTATCATAACAAAACGCTTTACTCTTTCTTGTCATATTTTGTCGTATTAATTGCTAACTGCACAAATAGAAAAAAGCTATCTTCTACAAAAGATAGCTTTCATGATGCCGATGAAACCTTAAGCCCAATGACACCCAAAACAATAAAAAGAATACAAAATGCTTGAAATAAACTAATATGCTCTTTAAAAAAGTACACACTAATGATTGTAATAAGTAATGTTCCAACGCCAGACCAAATAGCATAAGCAATACTTAAATGAATCTTTTTCACAACGATGGCAAACACGCTGAAACAAATCCCATAAAACACGAAAATCAGTACACTTGGAACGAGCTTTGTTAAACCATTTGATAGTTTCATCGCAATTGTTCCAGCTACTTCAAAAATAATTGTAACAAGTAATAATAGCCAATATACCATACTAGAATCTCCTTCTCTGTTACCTTATAGAGATTCTAGTATACTACTTATAGTCCCAATGAAATATATTTAATTTCTAAATATTCCTCGATGCCGAAATGGCCTCCTTCACGACCGATACCACTTTCTTTAAATCCACCAAATGGTGCTTGTGCAACTGATGGAAGTCCATCGTTTAGACCGATAATACCGTACTCTAACGCTTCACTAATTTGGAATGCTTGGCTAATGTCTTTCGTGAAAATATACGCAGCTAAACCGTATGGTGTATTGTTTGCACGTTCGATTACTTCATCAACTGTTTTAAATTTCGCAACTGGTGCCACTGGCCCAAATGTTTCTTCATTCATACAAAGCATCGTATCATTTGCCAACCCAATTACAGTCGGTTGAATGAAATGTCCCTCTAACTCTGCGACCTTTTGACCACCATATAAAACTGTTCCACCTTTTTGAATAGCATCTTCAATATGTTCTTGTACTTTTGAAACTGCATTCTCATCAATAAGTGGCCCGACAGTCGTTCCGTCACCGAAACCGTCTCCTACTTTCAACTGCCCTACTGCCTTTTGGAACTTCTCTACAAATACTTCGTATACTTCTTCTTGAACGAATACTCGGTTTGTACATATACACGTTTGTCCTGCATTACGGAATTTCGAACCAATCACCGCTTCTACTGCTTTATCTAAATCTGCATCATTCATTACGATAAACGGAGCGTGTCCCCCTAACTCAAGCGAAACTTTTTTCATCGTTTGCGCCGCACTAGCCATTAACTCTTTCCCGATTTCCGTTGACCCTGTAAAGGACACTTTTCGAACGCGACCATCTTCCATCCATGTATCAGCAATTGCTTTTGCACTACCTGTTACGATATTGATTACGCCCTTTGGAATATCTGCTTCATGGGCTAATTCAGCTAATTTCAATGCAGTTAATGGCGTTTGACTTGCCGGTTTCACAACGGCTGTACAGCCTGCTGCAAGCGCTGGGGCTACCTTTCTCGTAATCATAGCAGCTGGGAAGTTCCAAGGTGTAATAGCTGCCATAACGCCAACTGGTTGCTTCATAACTAAAATGCGCTTATTCGGATGAGCAGCAGGAATCATTTCACCATATACGCGTTTCCCCTCTTCTGCATACCATTCAACAAAACTGTTTGCATAATTTACTTCACCAAGCGCTTCTGCAAACGGCTTCCCTTGTTCCTTCGTCATAATCGCTGCGATCTCTTCTTTATTTTCATCAATAAGCATGAACCACTTTTTTAACTTCGTTGCACGATCTGCTGCCGTTAACTTAGACCACGTTTTAAAAGCTTCATGTGCAGCATCAACAGCTTGCTTTGCCTCTGTTACTCCGCCTTTTGGTACAGTTGCAAATATTTCCTTCGTCGCAGGATTATTTACTTCAATTTGTTCTTGTAGTGTAATCCACTCACCATTTATATACATCGCCTTTTTATCTATACTTACGAAAGTCGCCTTTTTATCCAATGTTTTCTTCCTCCTCTATGAACTTCTTAATTTTTCTAGTAGCAGCAGATTGACTAATTTGCAAAAACTCAGCCACTTTATAACTTGATCCATACGTTTTATACGCTTTAAGAATTATATTTCTCTCTACCTCTTCCAGCATTTTATAAAGGCTTTGCCCCGATTGTTCAACTGCAGCCTCTTGCATAGAGAGTGGCAAATCCTCTACCGTTACAACATCATCAACAGTAATAACAATTCTCTCAATTACATTCTCTATTTCTCTATTGTTCCCTTCCCACGGATATCCAACAAACATTTGTAACGTACTCGGCGCTAGTTTCACATCACGTCCGTACTTTTTATTAAAGTGCTGCAAGTAATGATAAATAAGCGGCAAAATATCTTCTGTTCTTTCCCTAAGCGGGGGAATTGCAATTGGAATGACATTCAAACGATAGTATAAATCTTTCCGAAATGTTCCTTGTTTCACCATCTCGCTTAAATCTCTATTTGTTGCCGCCACAATTCGAACATCTACTTTTTTTAATTCTCTTCCGCCTATAGGACGAAATGTTTTTTCTTGCAATACTTGCAAAAGCTTCGCTTGAATTTCAAGCGGCATTTCACCGATTTCATCTAAAAAAAGAGTTCCTTTATGCGCGGATTCTAATAGTCCCTTTTTCCCTTCACGATTCGCACCTGTAAAAGATCCACCTGAATATCCAAAAAGCTCCGATTCAATTAAATTAGTTGGTAATGCCGCACAATTAATTTCATAGAAACTTTCATGCTTACGGTGACTCACTTCATGTAAATGGCGTACTAATCGACTTTTTCCTACTCCAGTCTCGCCTAAAACGAGAACAGTACTATCCACTACAGATACTTTTTTGATTGTATCGACTATTTTTTGCATAGCTAGACTTTTAAAAATAAGTCCTTCATGCTCATATGTTTCTCTTAATTCTTTTTTATATGTTTTTAGCTGATTATCCATTTCCTCTACCTTTTGACGTAATTGATAGAGTTCAGTAAGGTCGCGAGAATAACTAATCACTCTTCTTAAATTTCCCTCATCATCAAAAACAGGCCTTGTACGAACGTGTAAATACTCTCCTGATTTTGTCGTTTGAACGAGTTCAATTGGCCTCTTTTTTTCAATCACTTCTAATGTCGCTGATGGATAAAAGATTCCATCCTTTTGTAGTTCTTTTACATGCTTACCAACTAACTCTTCTGCAGCTAGTTGGTAGTGCCTTTCACATGTACTATTTACACGCACAACGATCCCTTGCTCATCTGTAACAAAAATTTCGTCAAACGCATATTCAAATACATCTTTTAAATCCATTAACACTCGTTCCTTTTCTGCAACCATCCTAGCCACCCCTAACTTCAAATCCATCGATCCACTTCACTACCTTTATTATAAAGTGAATTTTCTGCATTTAATATAGAGTCAGCTAGAATGTTTGCTATTTATACTTCAGTTTTTAAACGCGAGCGATGTTTGTTTGCTCATAACAAGCTTGCAATGATTCTTCAATTATTGTTAAACCTTCTTCAAGTTGCTCATCTGTAATAACTAAAGGCATTAACACACGGATAACATTTCCATATGTCCCTGCTGATAATAACAGTAACCCACGCTTATTTGCTTCTGCACATAGATTAGCCGTTAACGTTTTGTCAGGTGCTTTCGTCTTACGATCTTGAACGACCTCAAATGCACACATTGCGCCTAACCCACGCACATCACCGATGCAATGATATTTATTTTTCATCTCTTCGAATCGGTTCATTACGACTTTTCCTAATTCTATCGCTCTATCATTTAATTTCTCATTTTCTATTACATCGAGAACAGCTAATGCAGCCGCACATCCTAATGGACTTCCTGCATACGTTCCACCAAGTTCACCTGGTGCAGACTCATTCATAATTTCTTTACGTCCAATGACACCACTTATCGGTACACCAGCACCTAATGATTTAGACACTGTAATTAAATCTGGAACGACATCATAGTGATCAATTGCAAAATATTTTCCTGTACGACTAAAGCCTGTTTGTATTTCATCCGCTACAAATAAGATGCCGTTCTCTGAACAAATGCGGCGTACTTCTTGAACAAATTTCTTACTTGGGACGATAAATCCACCTTCCCCTTGAACAGGTTCCATTACAACAGCTGCAATTGTTTCTGGTGCTACTTCCGATATGAAGAAGTTCTTAAACTCTTCAATAATAAAATCATCATACTGCTCTTCCGTTAATCCCTCTGGGCGACGGTATTCGTATGGAAATGGCGCTTTATATACTTCTGGAGCAAAGGGACCAAACCCAAATTTATATGGCTTCACTTTACTTGTCATCGTCATTGTCATTAATGTACGCCCGTGGAAACCTTTAGAAAATGCGATAATACCAGGTCTCTTCGTATATTTACGAGCGATTTTCACCGCGTTCTCAACTGCTTCTGCACCACTATTTAAAAACAGGACTTGCTTATCGAAACTTCCTGGTGCCAATGCCGCAAGCTTTTCTGCTAATTCAATATATGGCTCATACATCATGACGTTAAATCCAGTATGAATGTATTGATCGACTTGTTTATGGAGCGCTTCTTTAACCGTTGGATGACAATGCCCTACGTTAATTGTCCCGATTGCTCCTGCAAAATCAATGTACTGATTGCCATCAACATCTGTTACAAGAGCACCATTGGCAGATTGTACAAACGTTGGGATGCCGTTACTTACTCCTTTTGGTACTATATTTTGACGGCGTTCTAATAAAGATGCCGCTTTCGGTCCTGGAATTTGTTCATTTACTTTAGCAAATTTTTTTGTGTTCATTGCGTACCCCATCCTTTTCTTTACATTGTTTTCTCTTTTTATTGCAAAATATATGCCAACTTTCTTTTCTAGCATTTATCCTATATTCTTTGTATCCAGGCATAAAAAATAAGTCTATAAAGACTCATTAAGAGTCTTTATAGACTTATTTTCCTTACACATTAGACTTTTCTTTCTCCCAGAAAAACTCACCCGATTGAGAAATAAACTCTCCAACAGAATCTAACACTAAATCAGCAAGTGGTTCTAATGTTGGACGGTCTCCTGTACCAGATAGCACCCCAATTGCATAGCAATCGCCATTTTTAGCTAAATGTAAATCAGTTGGCGTATCTCCAACAACCGCAACCTCACATGATTCTAAATTAAATTTCTCACAAAACACTTCTATAATCTTTTTATCTGGTTTTTGCGCAGGGAATGTATCCGAGGCTATAATATAATCAAAAAAGTTCTCCAACTTATATTGTTTTAAAAATAATTCTGTTGGTGCGAAATCATCCGCCGTGACAACCCCTAATATAAATCCTTTATCTTTTAATGCCTGTAACACTTTCGGTAAGTCTGCTGTCATTTTCATATGCGAACGATGCTCATACATAAGGGAAAATAACTTCTCACTTACCCACTGATGCATCTCTTCTTCTCTAGCAGACTCAATATAATTACAAAGCCCCTTCGCTACATCAAGGCTTGTTCCAGCAGCTATTGCACTCCTTGGATTAACAAATGCTCCCTCTACACCAATCTCTTCTAATAAGGTCTGCCCTATTGTACTTGGTAAATGATATAAACTTATACATTCAGCTACAAGTTCTTCAGCTACTTTTATCCAAATTGAATGAAAATCCATTAATGTCCCATCTTTATCAAATAGTATTGCTTTTACCTTCTCCATAGCATCCTACCTCTCATTTCTTATCTCTTCTAGTGTATCAATAAAGTATGGATGTAAAATAAAAGAATTGTAAAAATACCATAAAAATCAAACTAACTCCCAATTTACAATTCATTTTAACAAAGTAAAAAAGGATGCCTTTACAGGGCATCCTCTTGATGTTCAGGAACAAATAGTTCTAAACAATGATATATATTTTCGAATTCCATCGGTGCATCTCCACCATACTCACCATCTAAATTAATCATTAGTTTATCTGGTGAATGTACTTTAATTCGGTTCGCTTGTGTATATAACACTTTTGGATTATTAATATGTTCACCACGTTGTGCTTGTGTTGCTGCTTTAATTAAATCAGCGATAGAACCTTTTTTCAGTACTAATAGGTCAAATAACCCATCGTTAATAGATGCATACGGTGCTACCTTTTCAAATCCACCTACTGAACGAGTATTCGTAATTAAAAACATCGTAATTTCTTCTTGTAGTAACTTTCCATCATACTCAATTTCAACATATGTCGGATGCAATGATGGTAACATCTCGATACCTTTTAGGTAATAAGCAAGCTGCCCTAATACTGTCTTTAACTTACTCGGTACTTCGTATGTTAATTCTGTAATACGACCGCCACCAGCGATGTTAATAAAATATGTATCGTTCGCTCTACCAAGGTCTAATGGCACTGTTTTTCCTTCGCAAATAATATCTGCTGCCTCTTCAATAGAACGAGGTACACCAATTGCACGTGCAAAGTCATTTGTCGTTCCAACTGGAATAATTCCAAATTTCGGACGGAATTCATGCCCAACTAAACCGTTTACTACTTCATTTAACGTACCGTCGCCACCAGCCGCAATAACAACATCAAACTTACGATCCGCAGCTTGCCTCGCCGCCACAGTAGCGTCTCCAGGACCCGTTGTCGCATGACAAGATGTCTCATAGCCAGCTTGTTCTAATTTTTGTAATACTTCTGGTAAGCTCTTCTTAAATAGCTCACGCCCAGAAGTAGGATTATAAATAATTCTTGCTCGCTTCATCATTTATTAGCACAGGAAATTTCTTTATGTATCGAAAAAGAACATACTGAACTTCTATTCAGTATTCCCATGCCTACCTCCTCTCATCTTGCTATCCTTCTTTTATCCCGCTCAAACAGGCAGTAAGAACCCGATTCGTGTAGTCCATCAAAAGTAAATATTCATTTCAATGTTTTTTTATTTGACCCCCAAATTTATCCCGCTATTTGCGGGCAGTAAATGCCCGATTGGTGAGGGCTAATAATCAGTGTTGGATGAACCTCCCACTGATTAAAGTTTCACTTTATTTCTATCCATTCTTCCATAAAAATTTACATATAACGAATAATAACTATCTATTATTTCATGAGATGAAAAAAACCTCTATGTTTAGATTTATCATTATTCCCACCTTTTTGCAACTATCATACCATAGTTGCTATACAAACATTTTTCCACTTTTGACAGTTAATCAAACGTTTGTTTAAACGATTTTGTCTCATTTAAACAAACGTTTGATTAACCTAGAAAAACACCCATGTACGGGTGTTTTTCTGCTTAATCTTTAAAAGTTACTACTATTATCGCTTATTAATCTCTTCAAGTAAGATTTTGTTAACAAGCGGTGGATTTGCTTGTCCTTTTGTAGCTTTCATAATTTGACCAACTAAGAAGCCAATTGCACGGTCTTTACCGTTTTTAAAGTCTTCGATAGATTGCTCATTATTATCAAGAATTTCTGTTACAACTTTACGAAGTGTACCCTCGTCAGAAATTTGAACAAGACCTTTCGCTTTAACGATTTCTTCTGGGTCTCCACCTTTTTCAATTAATTCATTAAATACTTTCTTCGCGATTTTAGAAGAAATTGTACCTTTTTCAATTAATTGAACCATTTTAGATAAACCAGCAGGCGTTAATGCAACGTCTTTTAATTCTTTTTGTTGTTTGTTTAAGTATGCAAGTACTTCACCCATTAACCAGTTCGATGTTAATTTCGCATCAGCACCGTCTGCAACAGTTGCTTCAAAGAAATCAGACATCTCTTTCGTTAATGTTAACACGTGTGCATCATAAGCTGGTAAGCCTAGTTCTGCAACGTAGCGAGCTTTACGTGCATCTGGAAGTTCTGGAATAGAAGCTCGAACTGCTTCTTTCCACTCATCATCAATGTAAAGTTCAACTAAGTCTGGCTCCGGGAAGTAACGGTAATCGTCAGATCCTTCTTTCACACGCATTAAGATTGTTTTCTTCGTTGCTTCATCATAACGACGTGTTTCTTGTTGGATGATACCACCAGATAACAGTTCTTTTTCTTGGCGCACTTGCTCGTGCTCAAGACCTTTTTGTACGTAAGTGAATGAGTTTAAGTTTTTCAGTTCCGCTTTTGTACCGAACTTCTCTTGTCCAACTGGACGAAGAGAAATGTTCGCATCACAACGTAAGGAACCTTCTTCCATCTTACAATCAGATACACCAGTGTATTGAATGATTGATTTTAACTTCTCTAAGTATGCATATGCTTCTTCTGGCGTACGCATATCTGGCTCAGATACGATCTCGATTAAAGGCATACCTTGACGGTTGTAGTCTACTAATGAACCATCAGCTGTATGCGTTGATTTACCAGCATCTTCTTCTAAATGAAGACGTGTAATACCGATACGTTTCTTTTTGCCGTCTACTTCGATTTCAATCCAACCATTTTCACCAATTGGCTTATCAAATTGAGAGATTTGGTAAGCTTTCGGGTTATCTGGATAGAAATAGTTTTTACGGTCAAACTTCGTTTCCGTTGCGATTTCACAGTTTAATGCCATTGCAGCTTTCATCGCAAAGTTAACTGCTTCTTTATTTAAAGTAGGAAGTACCCCTGGGTATCCTAAGTCAATTACACTTGTTTGTGTATTTGGCTCCGCTCCGAATTCTGTTGGACTCGCAGAGAAAATTTTCGAATTTGTTTTTAACTCAACGTGAACCTCTAAACCAATAATTGTTTCTAAATTCATCTATGCTCGCCTCCTTACAGACTTGCTTTTTTTGTATGATAGTCTGTTGCTTGCTCAAACGCATGTGCAACGCGGTAAATTGTCGCTTCATCGAAGTGTTTACCAATAATTTGTAGACCAAGTGGCATGTTGTTAGCACCGAATCCACATGGAACTGAAATCGCTGGAACACCCGCTAAGTTTACTGGGATTGTTAAAATGTCATTTGCATACATTGTCATTGGATCGTCAACTTTTTCTCCCACTTTAAATGCCGGAGTTGGTGTTGTTGGTCCAATAATAACATCATAGTTAGCAAATACATTTTCAAAGTCGTTCTTAATTAATGTACGTACTTGTTGTGCTTTTTTGTAATATGCATCATAGTAACCAGAGCTAAGAGCAAATGTACCAAGCATAATACGACGTTTAACTTCATCACCGAAACCTTCACTACGTGTGTTTTTGTAAAGATCTAATAAGTTATTTACATTATCAGAACGAACACCGTAACGCACGCCATCAAAGCGTGAAAGGTTAGCAGATGCTTCAGAAGAAGATAGTAAGTAATACGTTGCTAGAGCGTATTTAGAGTGTGGAAGAGATACTTCCTCCCAAGTTGCGCCCATACCTTCTAATACTTTTAAAGCAGCTAGTACTGACTCACGAGCTTCTTCGCCAACACCTTCGCCTAAGTATTCTTTCGGTACAGCAATGCGTAAACCTTTAACATCGCCTGTTAAACCAGCTAAATAGTTTCCAACTTCAACGTTTGCAGAAGTTGCATCCATGCGGTCAATACCTGAAATAGCTTGTAATAAGTATGCATTGTCTTCTACTGTACGTGTAATCGGTCCGATTTGGTCAAGTGAAGATGCGAATGCTACTAATCCGTAACGAGATACGCGTCCGTAAGTTGGTTTTAAACCTACAACACCGCAATATGCAGCTGGCTGACGGATAGAACCACCCGTATCAGAACCTAGAGAGAATAGTACTTCTCCTGCTGCTACAGCTGCTGCAGAACCACCACTAGATCCGCCTGGAACGTAATCTAAGTTCCATGGGTTTTTCGTAGCGTAGAATCCTGAGTTTTCATTTGAAGAACCCATTGCGAACTCGTCCATGTTTAATTTACCGATTGTAATTGTGTCAGCAGCTTTTAGCTTTTGCACAACTGTCGCATCATAAATTGGATCGAAGTTTGCTAATATTTTGCTTGCACAAGTTGTACGAAGACCGTTAGTTACAATGTTATCTTTTACACCAATTGGCATACCGAATAATAAACCATTATCTTCAGCGCCGATTTTTGCATCTAATTCTTTCGCTTTTGCGCGTGCATTTTCTTCATCTAATGTAAGAAAGGCTTTTACGTTATCTTCAACATCCGCAATACGTTTGTAAGATTCTTCTACTAAATCCGTAACGGAAATTTCTTTGTTGTTTAACTTCTTATGTAACTCTGATACTGAATGATCAAATAATGACATCGAAATTCCCCTCCTCTATTCTAATACTGCTGGAACACGGATTTGATTATCTTTGTGATCCGGTGCATTTTTTAATACTTCTTCAACTGGTAAACCTTTTTCTGGTACATCTTCACGCATAACATTTTTCATAGTTAATACATGAGTTGTTGGTTTTACATCTGTTGTATCTAATTCATTTAACTGTTCTGCAAATGTAACAATTGCATCTAGTTGTTTTTGAAATTTTTCTGCTTCTTGATCAGTAATTGCAAGACGTGCTAAATGTGCTACGTGCTTTACATTCTCAACGGAAATTCTTGACACGGCTAGGCCACCTCCATAATATATCGTTCAATCTACAATACTATTGATGATACCAAATTTTCAGTACTTCAAGCAAGTCAACACAGAGTACTTACGCCATTTTTACATAAAAAAAGAAAGGCAAATGCCTTTCTTTACAATTTACTCTTTATCTAACGGTTTATTTTTTGGAAATCTCTCGTTATCTTCTTCATTATCACGAATTGTTTTTTGTAATACAAAACAAGACATCGTTAAAAATAATGTTCCAATTAAATAGTATCCTTTTACACTAAGCGTTTCATCTAACGTATAAATCCCAATTAGCATACCTGAAAGCGCACAAACAAATGAAGTCCATGCTAAAAATGTGAACGCTTGCGTATTACGTCTTCTCATCGTTCTCCCCCTCGTTAGCTGTATACCCATTATAGATAAGTATATTTACCATGATGGATTTTTATGTAAATTCTAGTTTTATATTTATAAATCTATCATAAAAGAATAATATTTTAAAGAAAGTTTTCTGCCTAATCTGAAAAAACAATCTAAACAATTGGTTTTTCAGATTACCTTACTGTTCGCTAGCTATTTTCATTCATAAAAAAAGACCAGGAAAACTCCTGGTCCATTACTCTACTTAACAAACATTGGATTCTACGTTATACAAAATTGGAAGGTACAGAATTAGGGTTTGTTTGTTAAGTTTATATGTTGAACGAACTAACAGCGGAGGGGTTCCTTCTGTTAGTCCATTAAACCCAGTCATTATTTTACGATTTTTTCAAGCTCCTCAAGTGAAAGATCTACTGAAATTGAACCATCATTTGTTTCTTTCTTAATTGCATCTGTTACTTCTTTTGAATGGTATAATTCAATTACTTTTTTCAGTGTTGGATCATCTTTATCTTTCGTACGAGCTGCGAAAATATTAATATAAGGCTTCGCATTTTCATTCTTTGGATCTTCTAAGAAAATAGGATCCTTCGCTGGATCTAATCCAGCTTGACCAGCAACACCGTTATTAATAACTGATGCCGCTACATCTTTTAACACACGAGGTGTTTGCTGTGCGATAACCGGTGTAATTTTTAATTTCTTCGGATTTTCAGCAATACCACTTGGATCTCCAAATAGACCAAAATCCTTTTTCAGCTTTAATAATCCAGCTGCATCAAGAAGTTTTAATGCACGTGCTTGGTTCGTTGGATCGTTTGGAATTGCAATTTCTGAACCATCTGGGATTTCATTTGATTTCTTATATTTTTCAGAGTATAAACCCATTGGTGCAATTTGTGTTGTACCAACAGCTGTAATATCTAACTTATGTTCCTTTTTAAATTGCTCTAAGAACGCAATATGCTGGAATGAGTTTAGTTCAATATCTCCATCAGCTAACGCTTTATTTGGCGTTGTGTAATCAGAGAACTCAATCAGTTTAACTTTAATCCCTTCTTTTTCAGCTTTTCCCTTTACAATTTCCCAAGCGTTTCCATCCGTTCCAGTTACACCAATGCGAACTGTTTTCTCTTTTGCTCCTGCATCCGAGCAGCCACTTAACGCCGAAATCCCTACAATCGCTGATAATGCAAATGCTAAAATTTTCTTCATTTTCTTTTCCTCTCTTCCTTTTTATGATCTGCGTAACAAGACTTTCGCAAAGTAATTCCCTAAATTTTGAGCTATCTGTACGAGAATAATAAGTAACACGACCGTTACGAACATAACTGATGTATCAAAACGTTGATAACCATATGTCATTGCTAAATCACCAAGACCGCCACCACCGACAAGCCCAGCAACTGCAGAAAATTCAATTAAACCAACTGTCATAAATGTGACACCTAAGATTAATGGCGCTAACGCTTCTGGTACAAGGATTTCAAAAACAATTCTAATTGGCGAGGCGCCCATTGCTTGCGCTGCTTCAATTACTCCTTTCGGAACGGAAACAAGGTTTGTTTCAACCATTCTAGCAATACCAATTGATGCGACTAACGTCATCGGGAAAATTGCTGCTGCTGTTCCAATCGTCGTTCCGATAACACTTCTCGTTAGTGGACTTAACGCTACTAAAAAGATAATGAATGGTACCGGACGAATTGTATTAATTATGATGTTAAGAATAGAAAAGACCCATTTATTTTCTAAAAAGTTTCCTTTTCTCGTTACATATAAAAGTAAACCTAGAGGTATACCAAGAATTGTAGCAAATATAAGGGTTACAATTACCATTAAGAGGGTATCCCCCGTCGCATCTAGTATGCGCGGCCAAAATATACTCCAATCAACTCGCATGAGCTTCTACCTCCTTCAGCTGCACTTGCAGTCTTAGATGTTGTAATGCTTTTTGAATTTCCCTCTGCTCCCCTTGCAACTCTACAAGAAGATTTCCAAATAGCACATTTTGAAGTTCAATAATATTTCCGTACAGTACATTTACATCGACGTTATAGTTTTTTGCGATATATGATAGTACCGGCTGTCCTGTCTCCTCACCAGTAAATGTTAGACGATAAATTTGACCACCATTTTGAATTTTCGCTAGAACACTTTCCGGTAAATGATCATTAATGACAGAACGTACAAAGTTTTGAGTCGTCTTTGTTTTTGGTTGCGTGAAAACATCAAACAGTTTTCCTTCTTCAATAACTTTTCCCTTCTCCATTACAGCTACACGGTGACAAATTTCTTTCACAACATGCATTTCATGTGTAATAAGAAGAATTGTTAAATTGTATTCTCTATTTACTTTCTTTAATAAGTTTAGAATTTCTGTCGTTGTTTCTGGATCTAAGGCTGATGTTGCCTCATCACATATAAGAATATCTGGCGATGTCGCAAGTGCTCTAGCAATGCCCACACGCTGCTTTTGTCCACCTGATAGCTGCTCTGGGTAATAGTTTGCTTTATCTTCTAACCCTACAAACTTCAGCAGTTCATTTACTCTTTCTTTTATCTCATTCTTTGGTACTTTCGCTAACTTTAATGGATAAGCAATATTTCCAAATACTGTTCTTGAATTAAATAAATTAAAACTTTGGAAAATCATTCCGATTCTTTGTCTCAGTTTACGTAATTCTTTCGTCGATAATGATGTAATATCTTTATCATCTATTGAAATCGTTCCTGCCGTCGGTCTCTCTAACATATTTACTAAGCGTAATAACGTACTCTTTCCAGCGCCACTAAAACCAATAATGCCAAAAATTTCGCCTTTCTCAACTGATAATGTTACATCCTCCACCGCATGAACAGATTGCCCAGCTGATTCATACACTTTACTTACATTGTTAAAAGAAATCATTTTTTCCCCTCCTATATGCTGTAAAAACTTGAAGCAGAGCTTTCGAGGTAAAATAAAAAGTGCTCTCCTTCTTATCAACCATAAAGATAAGAAGGAGAGCACTTATATGTACTCGTTCACATCTTCTCATCTTCCAAGCCTTTATATGGCTTGCTGGAGTTAGCACGGTATTAAAAAAACCCGTTGCTGAGGTATCGTAGGGCCAGTCCCTCCACCTCTCTGGATAAGAATGTATCGATTTAATTGTCGTTTAATTAATTCTCATTATAGAACTCAGAATAATAAGAGTCAATACATTTTTTAGAAAAATATTAATTATTCCTTTATTAAAATTTTCAGATGAAAATTCATGAGAAAATAGTAACTTTCAAGGTTATTTAAAATTCTTCTTCCTCATATTTTTAAACAGGAGAATCTTCTCTACGAATTGAATAAATTTATTTGAATATGAAACTCGGAGGAAGATAAATATATGAAAACAGCTCTTTTACTCATCGATATTCAAAACGATTATTTTCCAAATGGAAAGATGGAATTGCGTAATCCAGTAGAAGCAAGCGAATATGCTAATCAGTTATTACAACACTTTAGAACAAACAGCGAACCTATTTTTCATATCCAACACGTAGCTATAAAAGATGACGCTACTTTTTTCCTACCTAATACAGAAGGTGTACATATTCACGAAAGCGTACGTCCACTTAGAGAAGAAACAGTTATAGTCAAACATTATCCAAATAGCTTCCGAGAAACTAATCTTCTAGAGCAATTAAAACGTTTAAATATTGAACATGTCGTTGTATGTGGGATGATGACTCATATGTGTATCGATGCTACAGTAAGGGCTGCATTCGATTTTGGCTTTCAATGTACCGTTATACATGATGCTTGTGCTACAAAAGACCTGTCTTTTAAGAACGCTACTATACCAGCTGTTTACATTCACAATACAATTTTAGCTAGTTTAAATGGCGTATATGCAAATGTAATAAGCACGCAAGAATTTTTAGCTACATAAAAAAACACTCCTTTCAGTGAGCAAAACCGAAAGGAGTGTTCCTTGTCGAACCATAGATTTTCTTTCAAATTGTATTATACAGGAAATTCTCAAAATGAATACTAAAAAATATGACTAATAAGTCAACTTTTCTCATCATTTTATTTCTGTTCACATGTTTATCCCGCTATTAATAGGTTTTAGCTCATTCCCTTCGAACGATGGTAATATATAGGATTTCAATTTTAAAAGGAGCTCTTCACATTCTGTGAAGAGCTCCTCTACTATTTCTTATAAAGTTTCAGAAGTAGTTTTTGCTTGCATGTGAAGTGCTAAGTAATCAGGTCCACCAGCTTTAGAGTCTGTACCAGACATGTTAAAGCCACCGAATGGTTGGTAACCTACGATTGCACCAGTACATCCACGGTTGAAGTATAAGTTACCAACGTGGAAGTCTTCGCGTGCTTTTTCAATATGGTCACGGTTGTTAGTAATAACAGCACCTGTTAAACCGTATTCCGTATTATTTGCAATTGCAAGTGCATGATCGAAGTCTTTCGCTTTACAGAATGCTACTACTGGTCCGAAGATTTCTTCTTTCATTAAGCGAGCATCTTCTGCAACGTCAGCAACGATTGTTGGTTGGATGAACCAGCCTTTAGAATCGTCTCCTTCGCCACCTGCTAAGATTCTACCTTCTTCTTTACCAATTGCAACATAGCTCATTACTTTATCGAATGCAGCTTGGTCATTAACAGGACCCATGTTTGTACCTAATACTGCTGGGTTAGCAACTGTTAATTCTTTTGTTAATTCAACAGCACGATTTAATACATGATCATATACATCTTCATGGATTACTGCACGAGAACATGCAGAACATTTTTGTCCTGAGAATCCGAATGCTGATGCAACGATAGACTTAGCTGCTAATTCAAGATCTGCTTCTTTATCAACAACGATTGTATCTTTACCGCCCATTTCAGCGATAACGCGTTTTAACCAAATTTGTCCTGGGTTTACTTTCGCTGCACGCTCATAGATGCGGATACCTACATCACGAGATCCCGTGAAGCTTACGAAACGTGTACGAGGATGATCTACTAAGTAGTCACCAACTTCAGAACCGTTACCTGGAACGAAGTTTACTACGCCAGCTGGTAAGCCAGCTTCTTCTAATACTTCCATAAATTTCGCTGCTACTACAGGAGTTGTACTAGCTGGTTTTAGTAATACTGTGTTACCAGAAACTAAAGCAGCTGTTGTCATACCTGCCATAATTGCGAATGGGAAGTTCCAAGGAGAAATGATAACACCTACTCCTAATGGAATGTAAGAGAAACGATTATATTCAATTGGACGGCTTTCTACTGGAATACCGTCTTTTAATTTTAACATTTGACGACCATAATATTCCATAAAGTCGATTGCTTCTGCTGTATCAGCATCTGCCTCATTCCATGGCTTACCTGCTTCTTTTACAAGAATAGCAGAGAATTCATGTTTTCTGCGACGAACGATTGCTGCAGCACGGAATAAAATGTCTGCACGCATTTCTGGCTTTGATTTTCTCCAAGTTTGGAATGTTTCATCCGCTACTTGCATTGCTTTTTCAGCTAACTCACGGCTTGCTTTTGAAACACGACCAACAAGTTCCTCTTTATTTGCAGGGTTTACAGAAACAATTTTGTCTTCTGTAGTGATTTTTTCTCCCCCAATAATTAATGGATAGTCTTGTCCAAGATAAGATTCTACTTTCTTTAAACCTTCTTCAAACGCTAATTTGTTAGCCTCCACTGAAAAATCTGTAAATGGCTCATGTTTGTATGCTACTACCATTTTTTTTAGCCTCCCCTTAGAAAAACGTTTACATTTTACAACATTATTCTACACGATAATTTAGATTTATTCAAATATTCCTAGACTTATATTTTAAAAATTAATAAATTTTTAAAATATAATAAAAAAGAGATTCATACATGCGTATGAATCTACAAAATATGAGTATATTCCAAAACATTTTTCCCGATCAATAATATAGTAACTAATAAAAATAAAGTCCTTACATATCCAACACCTTTTTGAACCGCAAACTTCGATCCAAAATAAGCACCTAAGATCATTGATAATCCCATGATAATACCGTATTCAAAATGAATTATATCTAAAAATAAAAAAGTAATTAAAGATACAATATTACTAACAAAGTTCAAAAGTTTTCCAGATGCTGCCGCTTGAATAAAATCCAAGCCAATTAATAAAAATGCAAAAATTAAAAACGACCCTGTCCCTGGTCCAAAAAATCCATCATAAAATCCTATCATTAAAATAGCAAAGAAAAATATTAATGTTTTTCTTTGCGTCATCTTCTTATAGGTAGACACACTTCCCCAATTCTTTTTTGCAATAATATAAATAGCAATAAATACCAACATTACAAGTACTAATGGGCGTAAAATATCCGGTGGAATAAATTTTACTACTAAAGCACCTGCAACAGCTCCAACAATAGTTAACGGGATTAACTTTCCTACAATTTTAAAATCAACTTTTCCTGATCGAATAAAATACATCGCACTCGTAAACGTCCCCATTGTTGCCGCTAATTTATTCGTTGCAATTGCCGAAGCTGGCGATAAGCCAACAAACATAAGCGCAGGAAGCGAAATTAACCCTCCTCCTCCAACAACGGAATCAATAAAAGCTGCTAAAAAACCGAATGCAATTAATAAAATAATGACTTGAAAACTTAATTCTTCCATGAGATTTACCCCTTACCCCTATTTTTTACAACATTTTAAATTATAACAAAATTACATAAGAAAAAAAGCTGTTCCATAGAGGAACAGCCTTCATATTTAATCTAAAATCTTCACAAGTGGTTCATCTTGTTTTGCTTCACGTATAATAATAGCTTCTGGGCGTTCTACAGATTTAATCGTTACTTGTACTTTCATATAATTCGGGAAGTATTCCATAACAAGCCCTGCCACATATTGTGTAAAACCAACTATTTCAGCTTTTCCATTAAACTGGACAGGAATATCAAGCTTCATTTCTCTTAATTCATCATCTCTATACATACCAGTACCAATAACAGCTGTATAGTCGCCTTGGAAATAATCGCTTAGTTTTGCCTTAAAGTTGGATACTCTTGCAAGGTCTTCACGTTTATTATCTGTTTTCGCTTGCTCTGATGGGAACAAATAATATTTTTCATTAATTTGTTTCCAATCTTCAACCGTTTCACTACCTTTTTCGGCATTTGCATAAGAAACAAAGTTACCTGGCACGAGCGAAGACTTTGGAGCTTGGCGATAAATCGCAAATGTTATTGGAATATTTTTGGTTTCAGGTTCTTTTTGATGTATGACTTTCAAAATTTCTTGCGCCATTTTTTTCCCTTCAGCTAACATCTTTTCATCCGGGATTGCAGCTTCACGTGGATAACCATGCTCTTCGTTAAAATATTGAACAGAATTCATTGCTAATCCAACTACCATACCAACGCGTTCCTCGCCGTTATCGCCTTTTTTCACATAATAATCATGCTCTAAAATATTTGAAATATATATTGGATTTTTTTTATTTTTCACTTCTAGTGATTCGGATCCTGTTCCTAATGCAGGGTTTAATCCTATATTAGGAAATTTAACTGCATCTTTTTTTAATTTGTCCTCTAGTTCCTTTTGTTCAGCATCTGTACGTTTTCTTTTAACAAGCATCTGTATAGTTTGAGTATCTAGAGCTTTTCCGCCTTTTAAAAAATTATCTTTCGTACTAAATGATTCTTTTGCAATTCGCATTAACCCTGTTTCAAATTCATCTATATCAAGACGACTATTTAACCCTTGCACCACTAAACCACGTGCATTTCCACCATCAAATGGAATAGTCGTCTTATAATATTCATCCGAAATAGCGTATTTTGGAACAACTGATTGTTCTTTTGCTTTCCCCGATTTCTCAGCCACTTTTTCATCTTTGTCGGCACCTGCACTACACCCACTTACAAGTAGGCCAAGGCTTAATACCGCTAATGCTATTTTTTTCATGGTAAGTTTGCACCTCTTACTTATTTAGCTCTTGTAAGAACCTCTCTTCATTCCAAACCTCAACATTATGTTTCTCCGCTTGTGCTAATTTCGAACCAGCCGCTTCACCTGCAACAACTAAATCCGTACTCTTACTAACACTTCCCGTTACTTTTCCACCTAATGCCTCAATCTTCTTCTTCGCTTCACTTCGTCCCATAACTTCTAGCTTACCTGTTAAAACAACCGTTTTTCCTGCGAAGTAAGATTCAACATTTTGTAAATCTGCAATTTTTATACCTTTGTATGTCATATTCACGCCATACTCTTTAAACTGCTGTAATAACTCTAATACATCTTCATTATCAAAATATGTCACAACAGATTGAGCCATTTTTTCGCCAATTTCATTAATTGCTTTTAGTTCTTCTTCCGTTGCTTTTACAAGCTCATCCATCGTTTCAAAGTGCTCTGCAAATGTACGTGCTGCTTTTGCTCCAACGTGGCGAATTCCAAGACCAAATAATAATCGCTCTAACGAGTTTTCTTTAGAATTTTCAATTGCTTGTATTAAGTTTGTTGCTGATTTTTCACCAAAACGTTCTAACTGTAATAATTGCTCTTTCGTCAATGCATATAAATCAGCAAATGTACGAATGTAATCAGCATCAAAGAGTTGTGTAATGACACGTTCTCCAAGTCCATCAATATTCATTGCATTTCTTGAAACGAAATGGATTAACCCTTCTCGAATTTGAGCAGGACAAGTTGGATTTATACAACGAAGTGCTACTTCTTCTTCTAAACGAACAAGTTCACTCTCACATGCTGGACAATGAGTTGGCATTCGGTATTCTTCTTCCTCACCAGTACGCTTATCAAAAATAACGTTCACAACTTCAGGAATAATATCTCCAGCCTTCTTCACAACAACGTAGTCACCAATTCGAATGTCTTTTTCACGAATTAAATCCTCGTTATGTAAAGAAGCACGACGAACAATCGTACCAGCAACTCTCACTGGCTCTAGTTCTGCAGTCGGTGTTACAACTCCTGTTCGGCCAACACTTAATTCAATGCCTGTTAATCTCGTTACAACTTCTTCAGCCGGGAATTTATAAGCAATCGCCCATCTTGGACTCTTCGCTGTAGTTCCTAGACTTTCTTGAAGGGCAACATCATCTACTTTTATAACAATTCCATCAATCTCATAATCAAGATGCGGACGTTTTTCTTGCCATTCTTCTACATAAGCTATAACTTCTTCAATTTTTTCACATGTACGGCGATTTGGATTTGTCTTAAATCCAAGTTCACCTAAGAAATCAAGCGATTCACTATGTGATGGAATTGTTTTTTCTTCTACATTCGCAAGACCATACACAAACATAGATAAGTTACGCTTCGCTGCAATTTTCGGATCAAGTTGACGTATTGAACCTGCTGCTGCATTACGCGGATTCGCAAATACATCTTCTCCATTTTGCTCTTTTTCTTCATTTAGTTTAACGAATGAACGCTTCGGCATATAAGCTTCGCCTCGTGCTTCTAACGTTACTTCTTCATTTAAACGAAGTGGGATAGCTTTAATCGTTTTTAAATTTTGAGTAATATCTTCACCCGTTACACCATCACCACGTGTCGCCCCTTGAATGAAGCGTCCTTTTTCATAATGAAGCGAAACGGCAAGCCCGTCAATTTTTAATTCACATATATATCTTACATTCGCACCATCAATTCCTTGACGTACTCTTCTGTCGAAATCACGTAAATCTCCTTCGTTAAATGCATTTCCTAAACTTAACATTGGTGACTTATGTGTTACTTTTTCAAATATATCAAGAACAGTCCCCCCAACGCGAACGGAGGGAGAATCTTCACTCATAAACTCTGGGTTCTCTGCTTCTAATTTTATAAGCTCCTGCATATTACGGTCATATTCCGCATCAGAAACAGAAGGATTGTCTAATACGTGATATTGATAGTTAAATGTATTTAATAAATCACGCAGTTCTTCTATACGTTTTTTTGCTATCTCTTTTGACATATCCTCATTCCTTTCTATTGTTTCGTCACAGGTGCAAATTTTGCTAACAAACGTTTAACACCAATTGGGCTTGGGAATGCAATATCTAATTCTTTTGCATCACCTTCACCTTTTACACTTACAACTGTACCGACTCCCCATTTTTGGTGGGAAGCTTTATCTCCTACTGCCCAGCCAATTTGTTCGCCGCCTGTCGTCTTAGCTGCAGGGCGCGCGAAAGCTGAACGAGAGCGTGTTGTCGTTGTGATTGTCGTTTTGCCGCTACTTGCCGTTCTGCCTTTTGCACCAAACGATGTTTCACGCTTTGGCGCTGTTTCATTTAATGATTCCACTAGTTCTGTCGGGATTTCTGTAATGAATCGAGACGCAGCGTTCATACTTGTTCTACCAAATAAAGTACGCATTTGCGCGTTAGATAAATATAGCTCTTCTTCTGCACGGGTAATACCTACATAAGCAAGACGACGTTCTTCTTGCATTTCATCCTCTTCCATAAGAGAACGAGTATGAGGGAATATCCCTTCCTCTAAGCCAACAATAAACACAACCGGGAACTCTAATCCTTTCGCTGAGTGCATCGTCATTAAAATAACTTCTTCACCAGCAGTTGGGTCTTCATCTACACGATCAATATCAGCAACAAGTGCTAAATCTGTTAAGAATGCAACAAGGCTCTTATCTTCGCTTTGAGATTCAAATGTTTGCGTAACAGATAAGAACTCGTCTAAGTTTTCTAAACGACCTTCCGCTTCTAAAGAACGTTCATTTTTCAACATATCGCGATAGCCTGTTTTTTCAATAACTTCTTCTACTAATTCTGTAACAGATAAATACTCTTGCATATTTACCCAGTTATTTAATAAATTCGCAAATTCTTTTACTGCCTTTGTAATTTTTGCACTTACTCCAACATGCTCAATTTCATCCAATACAGCAGTTAATGAAATTCCGTTTTGCACACCGTAATTAATAATTTTATCGATAGAAGTCGCACCAATACCACGCTTTGGCATGTTAATAATACGTGCAAAACTAATTTCATCATCTGGATTACCGATTAAACGTAAGTACGCCAAAATATCTTTAATCTCTTTACGATCGTAGAACTTCGTACCTCCGACAATTTTGTACGGAATGTTAGATTTAAGGAAAATCTCCTCGACCATACGAGACTGAGCATTCGTACGATATAACACTGCAAAATCAGTATATTTTCGTTTCCCCATTTGAATATCGTCACGAATTTTTTTCGCAACAAAATACGCTTCGTCCTTTTCAGTTGCAGCACGATAATACGAGATTTTACTTCCAACTTGATTGTCTGTCCATAATTTCTTCGGCTTACGATTCGTATTTTTTTCAATAACAGCATTCGCTGCATTTAAAATATTTTGTGACGAACGATAGTTTTGTTCTAACAAAATTACTTGTGCATTCTCATAGTCTTTTTCGAACGACAAAATGTTAGAAATATCTGCACCACGCCAGCGATAAATAGACTGGTCAGAGTCACCTACAACGCAAAGATTTTTAAAACGCGCTGCCAAATGTTTAACAAGAAGATATTGCGCTTTGTTCGTATCTTGATACTCATCAACGTGAATATATTGGAACTTACGCTGATAAAACTCTAATACTTCTGGAACACGTTCAAATAACTGAATCGTGGTCATAATTAAATCATCAAAATCTAATGAATTATTTTTCAAAAGACGTTTTTGATACTCTGTGTATACATCGCTCGTTAATTTTTCATATGGATCAGCCATTGTAATTTTTTTTGCATATTTATCCGCAGATAACAGTTCATTTTTCGCATTACTAATACCCGCTAAAATAGAGCGCGGCTCAAATTTCTTCGGATCAATATTGCGCTCTTTCATAATTTTTTTGACTACAGTTAGCTGATCGCCTGAATCTAAGATTGTAAAGTTACGATTAATACCAATACGATCGATATCCCGTCGTAAAATACGTACACACATAGAGTGGAACGTCGAAATCCAAATATCTTCTGCTTCTGGTCCCACAAGTGTATCAATACGCTCACGCATTTCACGAGCTGCTTTATTTGTGAAGGTAATAGCTAGTACATTCCATGGTGCTACACCTTTTTCACCAAGTAAATACGCAATACGATGTGTTAACACACGTGTCTTACCACTACCTGCACCTGCCATTAATAGAAGTGGTCCATTCGTTGTTTGGACTGCTTTTTGTTGCTGTGGATTTAAACCGTTTAATAATCTATCTGTCATACTCATATACGCCTGCACCTACTCTCCTTTTACTGCTTTAACTGTTTTTAACGCCGATTTTATATCATCATAAATAATATTTCCAACAACTACTGTATCAGCATATTGTGCCATTTCTTTCGCCTGTTCTGCATTAGAAATACCACCGCCATAGTATAACTTAGCTTGTTTCAATTCTGCTTTTACATTTTTAACAAGTTCAACATCTCCATACGTACCGCTATATTCTAAATAAAATATCGGTAAATGTAATAACTTGTCTGCTAAACGAGCATATGCAATAACGTCATCTTCTGTTAAATCACATTTCGCTTCTGTAAGCTGGGCTACTTTCGCTTCTGGATTTAAAACACAATACCCTTCCATAAAAATTTCGTCCCAGTCCATAATATCCCCAAATTCTTTCAATGCCTCATGATGAACACCTGTTACCCATTCTACTTTTCGGCTATTTAAAACACTTGGGATGTAATAAAAATCAAATCCTGGTGTAATTGCTTCTACATCAGAAACCTCTAATACACAAGGAACTGCATATCTACGAATGCTAACTAGCATGTGTAATACGTTATCAATTGTAACTCCATCACTTCCGCCTACAATAACCGCATCAGTTCCAGACTCACAAATCATTTCTAAATGTTCATCGCTTAACTCCTTATTTGGATCAAGCTTAAATACATGTTTCCATCCGGAAATATCGTACATGAAAACACCCTTCCTTTTCTCTAGTTATATATATTTCTGTTCAAAATAACAGTTTATTTTCATCATTATTGTTTTAACTTCATCTTAAATATTTGTTTAAAACGGAGAATTAAGTTTGGAATTACCTCTTCCATATTTTTTAAACTAGAGGATTTAATTTTGAAGTTCCTTTTATGCATTCTTTCATTATAACAAAAAAAGTTACTTACACACACGCACATTCCAACATCTTTTTCCACGTCAAATGTTGGATTACATATCCCAAAAATCAAACGGGATACTAATAAAAGAAATAGTATTATCTATTTCAACTTTCATAAAAAGGAGTGTTTTTCTAATGAAGCAAAATATCGGGACAATAAACGCTCTAATTCGAATTACACTTGGGCTTGTCCTCTTCGGATGTAGTGCAACTAAACTTGTACGCAAGCCGTGGTGCACTTGGTCTAACATTTTTCTATGGATTGGTGCAATGAAAGTTGCAGAAGGAATTGTTCGTTTCTGCCCTGTTGTTGAAATGTGGAAATTCGGAAAATACATGAATATGGGGGCATTTAAAATGCCTAGCATGAATTTTGCTGAAAAAGGACATGCTAAAGAAGAAGTGAATCAAACTTCCACTCATGACAAGCCAAAGTCAAAAGGAAGTTATGACGCTTCTGACAAAGAGATTGAGTCAGCGATTGAAAATATAATCCTGGCAAAACCGCTTTGAATCATTTGTCACGATGCAAGATGCTCTCAAAGGGACTTAGCTGCTGCAGTGGGCGGTTAAGTCTTCTTTATTTTACCATAAAACAGAACGTACATTCTCTTTTTCGGCCTTAAAATGTATATAAAAGATATCAATCAATAAAATTCAGAAAATTAGGTGCATACCTCTTGCTTAAAATGATATAAAAGTGATATCATTTTTATATCAGGAGGCGATCATATGAAAGAAAAACAAGTATTTTATGTAAATGGTTTTCTCGGTATTATTGGAATTTTGATTTTAGCTGCTATCGGTGTATTTTTCCTTGCACAAGAAATTTTCATAGGAGCGGCACTAACTATTATATTAGCCGCAGTTCTCGCTACAGGTATCGGTATTGTTCAACCGAATCAAGCGAAGGTTATTACGTTCTTCGGTAATTATTTAGGAACCATTCGTCAAAACGGTTTATTTTTAACGATTCCGTTCGCATTCCGTCAAACTGTATCTTTACGTGTTGAAAACTTTAACAGTAAAAAATTAAAAGTAAATGACGTTGATGGAAATCCAATTGAAATTGCAGCTGTTATCGTATATAAAGTTGTTGATTCTGCAAAAGCAATGTTTGGTGTTGAACATTATGATCGATTTGTAGAAATTCAAAGCGAAACGGCAATCCGCCATGTTGCAACAAAATATCCTTATGACAATTTCCAAGATGAAACCTGCGTTACGTTACGCGGAAATACTGAAGAAATCTCTGAAGAATTAAAACGTGAGTTAGAGGCGCGTCTTGAAATTGCTGGTGTAGAAGTATTAGAAACTCGTTTAACGCACTTAGCTTACGCAACAGAAATTGCCCATGCAATGCTACAACGCCAGCAAGCAAAAGCAGTATTAGCTGCTAGAAAAGAAATTGTTGAAGGTGCTGTGAAGATGGCGAAAGATTCCATCCATATGTTAGATGAAGAAGGCGTACTAGAACTCGATGACGAGCGTAAAGCAAATATGGTAAACAACTTATTAGTTGCCATCGTTTCAGATAAAGGTGCGCAGCCAGTTATTAATACAGGAAGCCTATACTAAGGGCTATAAGTAATTATGGCTAAAAAGAAAAGCTTTCCATTACGTATTGATCCTGAATTACACGCAGTCATCGAAAAATGGGCAAATGATGAATTTCGTAGCGTCAATGCACACATCGAGTATTTACTTCGAGAAATGGCAAAGCAAAAAGGGAAATTAAAAAAAGATAAAGATGCATAAAAAATCCCGCTGATTCCTCAGCGGGATTTTTACATATTAACTTTTCGTCATCTCATGCCCAATTGCACGATATCCTATATCACTTCGATAAAATAGACCATCACTCTCAATTTTACCGATTTCTTTATATACTTTATCTTTTGCTTCTTGTAAACTATTTGCCTTACAAGCAACAAATAATACACGGCCACCGTTCGTTACAAAGTCCCCATGTTTCATTGCTGTACCTGCATGGAAAACAATCACATCTTGCAGTGCATCTAGTCCGCTAATAATATCACCTTTTTTATATGCTTCTGGATATCCTTTAGAAGCAAGTACAACACCGATTACCGCTTCTTCTGACCATTGTAACGTTAGTTCACTTTCATCTAATACAGCGTTACATACATCAACTAAATCGTTTTCTAATCGAGGTAATACAACTTCTGTTTCAGGATCACCGAAGCGTGCATTAAATTCAATTACCTTCGGACCATCATTTGTTAAAATAAGACCTGCGTATAAAATACCTGTAAACGAACGGTTTTCTTCAATCATCGCCTTAGCAGTTGGATGCAATACGGTTTGAATCGCTTCTTGAACTGCTGATTCTGGAATTTGTGGTACTGGAGAATATGCACCCATTCCACCCGTATTTGGACCTTTATCACCATCAAAAGCTCTTTTATGATCTTGGGCGATTACCATTGGATGTACAGTTGTTCCATTCACGAATGCCATTAATGAAAATTCTTGTCCATCTAAAAACTCTTCAATAACAACCTTCTTACTTGCCGCGCCGAATTTCACATCTTGTAGCATTTCTTTCACAGCTTGTAATGCCTCTTCAAGCGTCATTGCTACCGTTACCCCTTTACCCGCAGCTAGACCGTCAGCTTTAATAACGATTGGTGCACCAACTTTTTGAATGTACTGTACTGCTTCTTCATAATCTGTAAAAGTTTCGTACGCCGCAGTTGGAATATCATACTTTTTCATAAGCTCTTTTGTAAAAGCTTTACTACCTTCAATAACAGCAGCCGCTTTATTCGGACCAAATACGCGAAGTCCCTCTTCTTTAAAACAATCAACAATTCCATTCATAAGCGGAATTTCTGGTCCAACGAAAGTTAACTCAACATTATTCTCTTTTGCAAATAAAACTAATGCATCAAAATCATTTTCATCAATATCAACTGGTGTTGCAACATCTCTCATACCTTCATTACCTGGTGCTACATATACCTTTTCTACTTTTTCAGATTGTGCAAACTTCCAAGCTAAAGCATGCTCACGCCCACCGCGGCCAATTACTAAAACATTCATATTTCATCCCCCAATAATTAAATAAGTACAAACTAGAAGCTATGCTCCTAGTTTGCTTTTTCATATCAATAAAAGGTTATCTCGACCGGACTTTTTAAACATCCTCTATTAGTGTTTGAAATGACGTACGCCAGTGAACACCATAGCAATCCCATAAGTATCTGCCACTTTAATAGAATCTTCATCACGGATTGATCCGCCCGGTTGAATGATTGCTGTAATTCCTGCTTTTGCTGCTTCTTCTAATGTATCTGGCATTGGGAAGAAAGCATCAGATGCAAGCGCGCTACCTTGTGCTTTTTCACCAGCTTGTGTAATTGCGATTTTTGCAGAACCTACACGGTTCATCTGTCCCGCACCGACACCAATTGTCATGTCATCTTTCGCTAAAACAATTGCGTTTGATTTCACATGTTTTACAACTTTCCAAGCTAGTTTTAAATCTTTCCATTCTTGCTCTGAAGGTTCACGTTTCGTTGGAATTGAAATTGTACTTTCATCTAATGATAACGTATCTTCCTCTTGAATGAGAAGTCCACCTTGTACAGAAGTTAGTTTTTTGCTTGCACTTGTCGCTTTTTCAATATTTATAGTTAATAAACGTAAGTTCTTCTTACTTTGCAACACTTCTAAAGCTTCTTGCGAGAACGAAGGTGCGATAACAATTTCTAAGAAAATTTCATGTAACTTTTCTGCTGTAGCTTTATCAATTTCACGATTTGCTGCAATAATACCGCCGAAGATTGATACTGGATCTGCTTCATAAGCACGAGTATATGCTTCGTGAATATTAGTTCCTACTCCAACACCACATGGATTCATATGCTTTACTGCTACTACTGCTGGTTCTGTAAATTCTTTTACGATGCTAAGCGCTGCGTCTGCATCATTAATATTGTTATACGATAATTCCTTACCGTGTAATTGTTCTGCGTATGCAACAGAAGACGTTGCTGCGAATGGCGCTTTATAGAAAGTTGCTTTTTGATGTGGGTTCTCGCCATAACGTAAGTCTTGCTTTTTCTCAAATGTCACAGTTAATGTTTCTGGACTTTCTTCACCCATTTGCTCTGTTAAGTAGTTAGAAATTAACGCATCATACGCTGCTGTATGACGGAATACTTTCGCTGCTAGTTTACGTTTTGTTTCCTCTGCTACTTCACCGTTCTCTTTCAGTTCTGCTAACACAATATCATAATCTACTGGATCTACAATTACCGATACGAATTTATGATTTTTCGCAGCAGAGCGAATCATTGTTGGGCCACCGATATCAATATTTTCAATTGCATCAGCAAATGTTACATCAGGCTTAGCGATTGTTTCTTTAAATGGGTATAAGTTAACAACAACAAAGTCAATTGGCTCTATACCTAACTCATTCATTTGTGTTACATGTGTTTCATTATCACGAACTGCTAATAGACCACCATGAATATTTGGATGTAATGTTTTCACACGGCCATCCATAATTTCAGGGAAACCAGTTACTTCAGAAATACCAATTACTTGTAAGCCATTTTCTTCTAGTAACTTTTTCGTACCACCTGTTGAAATAACTTCAATCCCTTGTTCTAGTAACCCTTTAACAAATTCTACTACTCCTGTTTTATCTGAAACACTTACTAATGCACGCTTTTTCATTTATCCTTCACCCCTGGTTGTATGTTAGTTAACAGTTGATTCTTTCACAGACTGAACAATTTGATTCACTGTATTTACGTATAATTTATGTTCAACTTGTTGAATTTTCTTTTGTAAGCTTTCTCTCGTATCCCCTTCAGAAACAACCACTGCTTCTTGTGCAATAATTGGCCCTGTATCCATACCTGCATCTACATAATGAATTGTTACTCCAGTTACTTTCACACCTGCTTCTAACGCTTGACCGACAGCATCTTTACCCGGAAAGCTCGGTAGTAATGATGGATGAATATTAATAATCTTCCCGCCGTATGCTTCTAGTAACGTCGGCCCGATTAAACGCATATATCCAGCTAAAATAACATAATCAATTTCATATTCTTCTAGCTTCTTTAATATCTCTTTTTCAAACGCTTCTTTTGACTCATATGCTTTCGCTGAAAAAGCAAAACACGGAATATGATGATAATTTGCCCTTCCAACAGCTCGTGCTTCTGATTTATCACATACTAATAAACTAATTTCTGCATCCAATCTTTTTTCTTCTACCGCATTAACGAGAGATTGAAAGTTAGATCCACTTCCAGAAGCAAAAACTGCTAATCTACTCATAGTGCTGTGCCCCCATTAAAAGTAACGCCAGCTCCTTGTATAGTACGTCCAATAATACGAGCCATTTCTCCTTGCTCTTCAAGAAGACGAACAACATCTTTTGCATCTTCTTCCTTCACTGCTACTACCATACCAATACCCATGTTAAAAATATTGAACATTTCTTTCTCTTCCAGTTTTCCAACTTCTTGAAGCAAACTAAAGATCGGCTGAATTTCCCAAGATCCTAGTTCAATCTCAGCACCGATTCCTTCTGGCAACATGCGTGGAATATTTTCAATAAATCCACCACCTGTAATATGCGCCATACCGTATACTTCATGTTTCTTCAATAGTTCTAAAATAGGTTTGACATAAATTTTCGTTGGTTTTAATAATTCTTCACCAAGAGGTAGTTCTAAGCGGCCATAAATACGCTCTAAAGATAGTTCCCCATCTTCTAATAACACTTTTCGTACTAAAGAGTAACCATTGCTATGAATACCGCTAGATGTTAAGCCAATTAGCACGTGACCAGCTTCAATCTTTTCACCTGTTACAATTTTCTTTTTATCAACAATCCCAACTGTAAAACCAGCTAAATCATATTCTTCCGTAGAATACATTCCTGGCATTTCAGCTGTTTCTCCACCGATTAATGCACAACCAGCTTGGCGACAGCCCTCTGATATACCTTTGACGATGTTTTCAATTTTACTAGGTTCAGCTTTACCACAAGCAATATAATCAAGGAAGAAAAGCGGCTCTGCTCCTTGGACAACAATATCATTTACACACATTGCTACTGCATCAATACCAATTGTGTCATGTTTATCTGCCATAAAAGCGAGCATCAATTTCGTTCCCACGCCATCTGTTCCAGATACTAATACAGGTTCTTCTAATGCAAATTTTGATAGATCAAACATACCTCCAAAACCGCCTAAACCGCCTAGTACTTCTTTTCTCATAGTTGTTTGTACGTGTTTTTTCATGCGAGATACCGCTTCATATCCAGCTTCAATATCTACTCCTGCTTGCTTATATGCATTCGCCATCGTTATTTACACCTCGTCTTTTAATTTCTCCCCATCCAGGGCGGGCTATTTTAAGAAAGGATCTAGCTCCTACATCAAAAGAAGTAGAAGCTTTTCTCACTTTTCTTATTTCATGCTTTCTAAAAGCTCTTGCTCATAATCATAAAGAGCTGTTGGATAGTCCCCATTAAAGTAAGCCATGCATAGGCCGCCATATTTCCCTTCATATGGACGTCCAATTGCATCTACTAATCCATCTTCACTTAAAAATGTTAAAGAATCTGCTCCGATCATTTCACGGATTTCTTCTACTGTATGATTTGCTGCAATTAATTCTTTTCTCGTTTGAATATCAATGCCATAGAAACATGGATATTTCAGAGGTGGTGAAGCAATTCTTACGTGAACTTCTGTCGCTCCAGCCTCACGAAGCATACGAACAATTCGTTTACTTGTCGTTCCTCTTACGATAGAGTCATCAATCATAACAACTCGTTTCCCTTCAACTACACCTCTTACTGCGGAAAGCTTCATCTTAACCCCTTGCTCGCGCAGTTCTTGAGAAGGTTGAATAAACGTACGTCCAACGTAACGATTTTTAATTAATCCTAACTCATATGGAATACCTGTCGCCTCCGCATAGCCAATCGCAGCTGAAATACTAGAGTCTGGTACACCAGTAACAACATCTGCTTCAATAGGAGCTTCTGCCGCTAAACGTTTCCCCATATTCTTACGTGCTGCATGGACGTTAACACCAGCAATATTAGAATCTGGTCGTGCAAAGTAAATATATTCCATACTACAAATTGCATGTTCTACATCGTTTGTGAAACGATCTACGTGAATTCCTTCATCATTAATGATAAGTAATTCACCCGGTTCTACATCGCGAATGTATGTTGCACCTACTACATCAAAAGCACATGTTTCAGATGCTACAACGTAAGCATCCCCCATCTTTCCAATTGAAAGCGGACGGAACCCATTCGGATCTAATGCAACGATCATTTCATTTCCAGTTAGTAAAAGATACGCAAACGCACCTTTCACTTTGTTTAAAGCTTCTTTTACACTTTCAATTAAAGAATCTTTTGTACTACGTTTAATAAGATGTAAAAGTACTTCTGTATCTGAACTAGTTTGAAAAATACTGCCCTCTGCTTCTAATTCACGACGAAGCATTTTTGCGTTAATTAAATTTCCGTTATGAGCTAACGCCATACTATGATCGGAAAAACGGAACAACAATGGTTGAACGTTAGCAACTTCACTTCCACCAGCTGTTGCATATCGTACATGTCCGATCGCTGATTTTCCATTTAATCCTTCTAGCTCACCTCTTGAAAACACTTCTGATATTAAACCTAACCCCTTGTGACCGACGATTTTTTCCCCATTATTTACGACAATGCCTGCGCCTTCTTGCCCACGGTGCTGTAAACTGTGCAATCCGTAGTATGAAACTTGTGCTGCATTTTCATGCCCCCAAATTCCGAAAACGCCACATTCTTCGTTTAACCCCTTTATTTCAGCAAGCATGGGATTGCCCCTTTCCAAGCCTTTCTCATTTCATCTACATTTGCTGTAAGTAATACTTCATTTTCTTCATTATGAATTGTTACTTCATTTGTACTTGTTACTTCTCCAACTTGGATTGCTTCTACCACTTTCTCAAACGCCTCTTTATTTTCACGTTTTACAGTTATCACGAAGCGAGACTGTGATTCAGCGAATAATGCAGCTGTTGCTTCTCCATCTAATTTCACAGTAGCACCTAAGCCTTTAGCACCAATTGCACTTTCTGAAATCGCAACTGCTAAACCACCTTCAGCAACATCATGTGCAGATTGAACAAGACCAGCTTGAATTGCTTCTAATACTTGTTTTTGGCGTTTTAATTCTACATCTAAATCGATACTTGGTGATTGACCGAAAATTTTGCCGTGAATCATTTTCTGTAATTCACTTCCGCCAAACTCAGCTTTCGTCTCACCAATTACATACACTACATCACCAGCTTGCTTAAACTCTTGTGTTGTTACATGTTTTAAGTCATGCACAAGTCCGACCATCCCAACAGTTGGTGTTGGATATACAGCTTCACCACTACGCTCGTTATACATCGATACGTTTCCGCCGATAACTGGTGTTTGTAATGTGCGACAAGCTTCACTCATACCGTCTACTGATTTCTCAATTTGCCAGAAGATTTCTGGTTTTTCTGGGTTACCGAAGTTTAAGCAATCTGTAATTGCAAGTGGCTCTCCGCCAGAACATACGATATTACGCGCTGCCTCTGCTACTGCAATTTTACCGCCCATCTCTGGGTCTAGATAAATGTAGCGAGAGTTACAATCTGTCGTCATTGCTAATCCTTTTTCTGTACCGCGTACACGTACAACTGCAGCATCTGAACCTGGCGTAACAACTGTGCTTGTGCGAACTTGGTAATCGTATTGATCGTATACCCACTCTTTACTTGCAATTGTTGGTTGCTGTAATAAAGCGAATAACGTTTCTTTATAATTTTCTACTTTTGGCGTTTCCATTTTCATTGCTTGGAATTCAGCAAAGTATGCTGCTTCTTTTGATGGCTTATGATAAATTGGTGCTTCTTCTGCTAAAGCATCTGCTGGAACTTCAGCTACCTTTTCACCTTTATGGAATAAACGAAGCATTTTATCTTCTGTTACTTTCCCCATCGTAACCGCTGCAAGACCATACTTCTCAAATAAATCTACTATTTCTTGTTCTCTACCTTTTTTCACGACAATTAACATACGCTCTTGTGATTCAGATAGCATCATTTCATATGGTGTCATTCCTGTTTCACGCTGTGGTACATCATCTAAGTACATTTCAATACCCATTCCTGCTTTACTTGCCATTTCTGCAGATGATGATGTTAAACCAGCCGCACCCATATCTTGAATTCCAACAAGTGCATCAGATTGAATTAATTCTAAACACGCTTCAATAAGAAGTTTTTCCATAAATGGATCCCCTACTTGAACCGCTGGACGTTTCGCTTCTGAGCTTTCAGATAGTTCTTCCGACGCGAATGTTGCACCGTGAATACCGTCACGACCAGTTGATGCTCCTACGTACATTACTGTGTTACCAGCACCATGTGCTTGCCCTTTTTTAATGTCTTCGTGGTTAATCAAACCTACGCACATTGCATTTACAAGTGGATTTCCTTCATAACATGGATCAAATTGTACTTCGCCGCCAACAGTCGGAATACCGATGCAGTTACCGTATCCTGCAATTCCTGCTACTACTTCTTCGAATAAATATTTCACACGTGGTGACTGTAATTCACCGAAACGAAGTGAGTTTAATAGAGCTACCGGACGTGCTCCCATAGAGAATACGTCACGAATAATACCACCAACACCTGTTGCAGCTCCTTGATATGGTTCAATAGCTGAAGGATGGTTATGACTTTCCATTTTAAATACAACTGCTTGATTATCACCGATATCTACAATTCCAGCACCTTCCCCAGGCCCTTGTAGAACACGCTCACCTGTTGTTGGGAATTTTCGAAGCACTGGTTTTGAATTTTTATAACTACAATGTTCAGACCACATTACAGAGAATAACCCTGTTTCTGTATAATTTGGCAGACGACCTAAAATCTTTTCAACCATGGCAAACTCTTCGTCTGTTAACCCCATTTCCGCATATATACGCTCTTCTTTAATTTGTGTTGGATTTGGTTCAAGCATTAACGACATATGTTTCCCTCCACTGTTTTAAGATAGATTGAAAGACTTTTAACCCTTCAGCACCGCCAAGTAATTCATCTACAGCACGCTCTGGGTGCGGCATCATACCAAGTACATTTCCTTTTTCATTTACAATACCAGCAATATCTGAAACGCTACCGTTAGGGTTTTCTACATAACGGAATGCGATTTGATTGTTCTCTTCTAATTGTTTAAGAGTCGCTTCATCACAATAGTAATTCCCCTCACCATGCGCGATTGGAATATTAATTATTTCATCTTTTTCATATTGTGATGTAAACATCGTTTCATTATTTTCAACACGTAACTGAACAGTGCGACACATAAATTTTAAGTTTTCGTTTCTTATTAACGCTCCTGGTAGTAATCCTGATTCAACAAGAATCTGGAATCCATTACATACACCTAAAATCGGCTTTCCTTGCTCAGCAGCTTTTTGCACTGCTTTCATTGCATTAGCAAAGCGAGAGATAGCACCGCAGCGTAAGTAGTCACCATAAGAAAATCCACCTGGTAGTAGAATTGCATCATATTCATCTAAATTCTCTGTATCGTGCCAAACGTAATCTACTTCTTCGCCAAGCTCATCTTTAATTGCATGGAACATATCGACATCACAGTTCGAACCCGGAAATACTATTACGGCAAATTTCACTGTGCGACAACCTCCTCAACTTCATAACGGAAGTCTTCCATTACAACGTTCGCTAATAGTTTTTCACACATTTCTTTTACCTTGCTATCTAAATCAGATACAGATTTATCAATTGTTAGTTCCATGTACTTTCCGATTCGAACGTCTTGTACTTCTGTGAATGAAAGACTATGAAGTGCTCCTTTTACTGCTGTTCCTTGTGGATCTAATACGCTTTCTCTTAATGTTACATATACCTTAACTTTATACATGTGAAATTCCCCCTAAACGTTTTAAAATCTCTTCATAAGCATCTGTTAAATTTCCAAGATCACGACGGAATACGTCTTTATCAAACTTTTCATTGCTCGTTTCATCCCATAAACGGCAAGTATCTGGTGAAATTTCATCCGCTAAAATGATTTCTCCTTCTTCCGTTACACCAAACTCTAATTTGAAATCTACTAATCTTACACGACAGCTTGCGAAATGATCAATCAACACTTGATTGATTTGTAGAGCCATATCTCGTAATACACTTACTTGCTCTGGCGATGCAACGTTTAATACACGAATATGATCTTCCGTTACAAGCGGATCTCCTAAATCATCATCTTTGAAGTAAAATTCTACGATTGGTTCTGCAAGTACAGTTCCCTCTTCCATTCCTAATCGTTTTGAAAGACTTCCTGCAATTACATTTCTTGTGACAACTTCTAAAGGAATAATACTCACTTTTTTAACAAGTTGTTCTGTTTCAGATAACTTCTCAACAAAATGTGTTTTAATTCCCACTTCTTGTAACTTTCTGAACAATAAAGTTGTAATTTCATTGTTCAAACGACCTTTTCCTGTAATCGTCTCTTTTTTCTCCCCATTGAAAGCAGTCGCACTATCTTTGTACTCTACCCAAACCATATCTGCTGATTCTGTACGATAAATTCTTTTTGCCTTACCTTCATACAGCAATTCTAGCTTTTGCATTTCGCAAGCCCCCTGTAGTTTGAAAAATGTGAATAATATTTTTATAAAGAATGGCACAGAATGACTCTATTCTGTGCCATATGAAATTTTACGCTTCGTTTAATCCAAGGCGTTCAAAGATTGTATCAACGTGTTGCATATGATGCTCATAGTTGAAGCATTCATTAATTTCTTCTTGTGTTAACTTGCTTGTAATACGCTCATCAGCTTCTACAAGCTCTTTAAATTGTACTTGTGTTTCCCAAGCTTCCATCGCTTTAGGCTGTACGATATCATAAGCTTCTTCACGTACCATACCTTTGTCGATTAGTGTAAGCATTACGCGCTGAGAATAAATTAAGCCGTATGTTCTTGTCATATTACGTTTCATATTCTCTGGGTATACAGTTAAGTTTTTAACAATATTACCAAAGCGATTTAACATGTAATTTAATGCGATTGTAGCATCTGGTAAAATTACGCGTTCTGCCGACGAGTGAGAAATGTCACGCTCATGCCATAATGGAACATTTTCGTAAGCTGTCATCATATAACCGCGGATAACACGAGCTAAACCAGTCATATTTTCAGAACCAATTGGATTACGTTTATGTGGCATTGCAGAAGAACCCTTTTGACCTTTTGCGAAAGCTTCTTCAACTTCACGTGTTTCACTCTTTTGTAAACCACGAATCTCAACTGCCATCTTTTCGATAGATGTTGCAATTAGTGCAAGTGTTGACATGTAGTGTGCGTGACGATCGCGTTGCAATGTTTGTGTTGAAATTGGTGCTGCTTCTAATCCTAAATTTTCACAAACATATTTTTCTACGAATGGATCGATATTTGCATATGTACCAACCGCACCAGATAGTTTACCAACACGAACTGTATCAGCAGCTTGTTTGAAACGCTCTACGTTACGTTTCATCTCTTCATACCAAAGACCAAGTTTTAAACCAAATGTCGTTGGTTCTGCATGAACACCGTGTGTTCTTCCCATCATGATTGTGTATTTATGCTCTTTCGCTTTGTTAGCTAAAATGCTTACAAAGTTCTCTAAGTCTTTTAATATAATTTCATTCGCTTGTTTTAAGATGTAAGATAATGCTGTATCTACTACATCTGTAGATGTTAAACCGTAATGAACCCATTTACGTTCTTCGCCTAATGCTGGCGTTTCTGATACAGCACGAGTGAATGCAACTACGTCATGACGTGTTTCTTTTTCAATTTCATAAATACGATCAATATCAAATGATGCATGTTCACGAATTTTTTTAACATCTTCTTTTGGAATATCGCCAAGCTCAGCCCATGCTTCACAAGCTAAAATCTCAACTTCTAACCACGCTTTAAATTTGTTCTCTTCCGTCCAAATCGCACCCATTTCAGGGCGTGTATAACGACTAATCATCTTTTTCCCTCCAACAGTTGTTCTTGATGGTCCCAAATATGCAAACTCTTCGCTTTTTCTAGAGCGACTTCAATATTATCATTTAAAATATTAACATGCCCCATTTTTCGCTGTGCTTTTGCTTCTTCTTTTCCATACAAGTGTAAATAGCACCCGGTTAATCTATTCACTTGTCTTAGGACCCCTTCTATATGTTCGCCTAAAATGTTTACCATGACAACTGGTTTTAACAAATTTGTTTCTCCTAGAGGTAAATTACAGATTGCTCGAATATGTTGACCAAATTGACTCGTTTCACATGCATCCTGTGTATAGTGTCCTGAATTGTGAGGTCTTGGCGCTAATTCATTAATATAAATCTCACCATTATCTGTAGCAAACATCTCTACAGCTAGTGTTCCCACAAGTTCTAATTCATCCGCAAGTACCTTTGCATACGCAATTGCTTTTTGAGAAAGCTCTTCTGTAATGCGAGCTGGAACGATAGATTCATGTAAAATGTTATTTACATGAATATTTTCTGCTACTGGAAACACTTTTGTTTCACCACTTACACTACGAATCACAATAACTGATACTTCTTTTTCAAAAGGCACCCATTTCTCTAAAATACATTCTGCTTTATCCACAAGATTTCTTGCTGCCTCAACATCAGCTTCACTTCTTAAAACAACTTGTCCTTTCCCATCATATCCACCTGTCGTCGTTTTTAAGACGGAAGGGAATGATAACCCAGCAATTGCTTCTGTAAGCTGATCTTGATTTTGAACTAATCTATACGTTGCTACTGGTAACCCAGCCTTCTCAATCGCATTCTTTTCTGTAAAACGATTTTGTGTTGTATTTAACAACTGACTACCTTGTGGTAAGTACGCATGTTTTTCAAGCCATTGTAAACATCTATAATCAATATTCTCAAATTCATATGTGACAACATCACTTATCTCTGCTAAATGCTGAATTGCTTTTAAATCATCATATGGTGCAACAATTTCAATATCAGCAACTTGTGCACATGGCGAATGCTTTGTAGGATCTAAAACAGCAATTTTATATCCCATCTCCTTAGCTGCCAATGCCATCATTCTTCCTAGCTGGCCGCCTCCAATAATACCGATTGTTTTTCCAGGTAAAATGATTCTCGTCATACTAGCTCACTACCTTCACGCACATCTTTTTCAATCGCTTCTCGTCTCAATTCTAATGCATCATGTATATCATCATGAAATGATCCAAGTATTTGTGCGGCAAGTAATCCAGCATTCGTTGAACCGGCTTTACCAATTGCAACAGTTGCAACTGGAACACCTCCTGGCATTTGGGCGATGGATAATAATGAATCTAAGCCGTTTAATGCTTTTGATTGAACTGGAACTCCAATTACAGGAAGATTTGTCTTCGCTGCAACCATTCCTGGTAAATGTGCTGCTCCACCAGCTCCAGCAATAATAACTTTCAATCCACGTTCACGAGCCGTCTCTGCATATTCAAACATATAATCCGGAGTCCGATGAGCGGATACAACTTTTTTCTCATACGGTATATTTAATTCATCTAAAATGTCACAAGCATATTTCATTGTTTCCCAGTCTGACGTACTTCCCATTATGACTCCAACTAGTGATTTCATATTAGAATCCCCCCGATTCAAATAAAAAAAGCCTGAAATAGAACAGTTTCTCTTTTACTATGAGAGAAAGCGCTCTACTCAGGCATACGTATCCCTTGTGAATAGAAAAATACCGAGTGACTTTCCCTCATAGTCTAACGAATAACGGTCGTTAGGTAGAGACTTGCAGGCCATATCCCCGCGATTATATGAGGTCTTATATTATTGTTTCTATGGCTATATTAACAATATTTCATAAACAATGTCAATAAATAATCGAATGTTTTTTTATTAGCAGTCAATAACGTTCGTGTTTTAGTTATATTCAAAAGAAGAATTGCAACTATATACAAGAAGAAAAGGGAATTAGAATATATATTTCTAGAGATCTATTTTATGTATTTATCGTTTAAATAGCACTTCAGTATGTTTTTAATCAAAATATATACACTCTTGTATTATTATAACGATTTAATTTCTAAGGAGGATAACTGTTAAAGAAAGAACTTGGCTATTATCCTATTTATTTTTCTCTATTGCAGTAATTTCTGTAATTATTAAATATTTATTTATAGCATCTCATTATTTAAAATATATACTTATGATAGAAATAATGTGTCCTATTTTAAGTATTACTTTAGTGACATTAGGAAAATCAGGAACACAAAAAATCATTACTATTATTTTAAAGAGTCTCTACTTCATTCTTTTTTCGTCTGTAGCTTTATTAAATTTACGGATTATAGCATTCGGTAAATAAAAATAAACACAAAAAAACCTAAGTCAAAATAACTTAGGTTCTTGCTTGGCGACGTCCTACTCTCACAGGGACAAGGTCCCAACTACCATCGGCGCTAGAGAGCTTAACTTCCGTGTTCGGTATGGGAACGGGTGTGACCTCTCTGCCATCATCACCAAACTATGAAGGCATATTCCTTCAAAACTAGATAACATTGCTACATATTATATGGTTAAGTCCTCGATCTATTAGTATTCGTCAGCTCCACATGTCACCATGCTTCCACCTCGAACCTATCAACCTGATCATCTTTCAGGGATCTTACTAGCTTACGCTATGGGAAATCTCATCTTGAGGGGGGCTTCATGCTTAGATGCTTTCAGCACTTATCCCTTCCGCACATAGCTACCCAGCTATGCCCTTGGCAGAACAACTGGTACACCAGCGGTGCGTCCATCCCGGTCCTCTCGTACTAAGGACAGCTCCTCTCAAATTTCCTACGCCCACGACGGATAGGGACCGAACTGTCTCACGACGTTCTGAACCCAGCTCGCGTACCGCTTTAATGGGCGAACAGCCCAACCCTTGGGACCGACTACAGCCCCAGGATGCGATGAGCCGACATCGAGGTGCCAAACCTCCCCGTCGATGTGGACTCTTGGGGGAGATAAGCCTGTTATCCCCGGGGTAGCTTTTATCCGTTGAGCGATGGCCCTTCCATGCGGAACCACCGGATCACTAAGCCCGACTTTCGTCCCTGCTCGACTTGTAGGTCTCGCAGTCAAGCTCCCTTATGCCTTTGCACTCTACGAATGATTTCCAACCATTCTGAGGGAACCTTTGGGCGCCTCCGTTACACTTTAGGAGGCGACCGCCCCAGTCAAACTGCCCACCTGACACTGTCTCCCGGGTCGATAAGACCCGTAGGTTAGAATTTCAATACAGTCAGGGCGGTATCCCACCAGCGCCTCCACCGAAGCTAGCGCTCCGGTTTCAATGGCTCCCGCCTATCCTGTACAAACTGTACCAAAATTCAATATCAGGCTACAGTAAAGCTCCACGGGGTCTTTCCGTCCTGTCGCGGGTAACCTGCATCTTCACAGGTACTATAATTTCACCGAGTCTCTGGTTGAGACAGTGCCCAAATCGTTACACCTTTCGTGCGGGTCGGAACTTACCCGACAAGGAATTTCGCTACCTTAGGACCGTTATAGTTACGGCCGCCGTTTACTGGGGCTTCAGTTCAGAGCTTCGCTTACGCTAACCCCTCTCCTTAACCTTCCAGCACCGGGCAGGTGTCACCCCCTATACTTCGCCTTAC
>NZ_JBQXYO010000001.1:4160000-4162500 GCF_052656585.1 Bacillus sp. KNSH39 | reverse complement strand
CCAAGTTTCAACTTTTGGGAGACCGTAATAAAAAATTTCTACCAGTGCAAACGGTAAGAGAATAACAGCTCCAATAATTAAAGTTAATGTTGTAAAAACCTCGTTTGATAAATACTGTTCTTGTTTTGGTCGTTTTAGCAAAACTGTGTAGAAAGCAAATAGAAAAGTACTTAATAATATTAGTATATCTCCTATTAAGGACACTTCTTGATTAGCACTTTTAGATGGAATCGTAATAAAGAGTACTCCTATAGCACCCAATATAATTCCTATCCAATAATTCAATCGAATTTCCTCTTTTAAAAAGAGTGCTGAAAAAAGAATTGTAACCAATGGTAACGCAGCATCTATAATACTCACATGTAATCCACTGGTTAAAGAAATGCCGTAGGATGTAAACATAAAATAACCAGCTACACCGGTAAAAGCTAACAAACTCATTCTTTTCCATGGAACTTTTTTATGTACAACTGATTTTTGTAGTTCCTTAAATGAGAATATCATACAAATTCCACCTGCAAAGAAAAGACGAATAAATAACAAAGTAAACGGCTGAATAGATTCTAACGCCCATTTTGTTGGCGCAATGGCTGTGCCCCATAATATAACAGCCACTAATAACATGCATATTTCTTTCATAATTCCCCACACCCATCAAAAATATATGTTAACTACCTTAATTATAGATTTTTTCTAATGTAAAATCCTTTAAAAGCACAAAAGGTTATGTAAGATCACAAACATTCTTTTTACATCTGGACTATATTCTTGAAAAGGTAATTCTTACCTTTAAATTAAAAATAATAAAAATAAACACAAAAAAACCTAAGTCAAAATGACTTAGGTTCTTGCTTGGCGACGTCCTACTCTCACAGGGACAAGGTCCCAACTACCATCGGCGCTAGAGAGCTTAACTTCCGTGTTCGGTATGGGAACGGGTGTGACCTCTCTGCCATCATCACCAAACTATGAAGGCATATTCCTTCAAAACTAGATAACATTTGCTACATATTATATGGTTAAGTCCTCGATCTATTAGTATTCGTCAGCTCCACATGTCACCATGCTTCCACCTCGAACCTATCAACCTGATCATCTTTCAGGGATCTTACTAGCTTACGCTATGGGAAATCTCATCTTGAGGGGGGCTTCATGCTTAGATGCTTTCAGCACTTATCCCTTCCGCACATAGCTACCCAGCTATGCCCTTGGCAGAACAACTGGTACACCAGCGGTGCGTCCATCCCGGTCCTCTCGTACTAAGGACAGCTCCTCTCAAATTTCCTACGCCCACGACGGATAGGGACCGAACTGTCTCACGACGTTCTGAACCCAGCTCGCGTACCGCTTTAATGGGCGAACAGCCCAACCCTTGGGACCGACTACAGCCCCAGGATGCGATGAGCCGACATCGAGGTGCCAAACCTCCCCGTCGATGTGGACTCTTGGGGGAGATAAGCCTGTTATCCCCGGGGTAGCTTTTATCCGTTGAGCGATGGCCCTTCCATGCGGAACCACCGGATCACTAAGCCCGACTTTCGTCCCTGCTCGACTTGTAGGTCTCGCAGTCAAGCTCCCTTATGCCTTTGCACTCTACGAATGATTTCCAACCATTCTGAGGGAACCTTTGGGCGCCTCCGTTACACTTTAGGAGGCGACCGCCCCAGTCAAACTGCCCACCTGACACTGTCTCCCGGGTCGATAAGACCCGTAGGTTAGAATTTCAATACAGTCAGGGCGGTATCCCACCAGCGCCTCCACCGAAGCTAGCGCTCCGGTTTCAATGGCTCCCGCCTATCCTGTACAAACTGTACCAAAATTCAATATCAGGCTACAGTAAAGCTCCACGGGGTCTTTCCGTCCTGTCGCGGGTAACCTGCATCTTCACAGGTACTATAATTTCACCGAGTCTCTGGTTGAGACAGTGCCCAAATCGTTACACCTTTCGTGCGGGTCGGAACTTACCCGACAAGGAATTTCGCTACCTTAGGACCGTTATAGTTACGGCCGCCGTTTACTGGGGCTTCAGTTCAGAGCTTCGCTTACGCTAACCCCTCTCCTTAACCTTCCAGCACCGGGCAGGTGTCACCCCCTATACTTCGCCTTACGGCTTCGCAGAGAGCTGTGTTTTTGCTAAACAGTCGCTTGGGCCTATTCACTGCGGCTTTCCGTTAAGAAAGCACCCCTTCTCCCGAAGTTACGGGGTCATTTTGCCGAGTTCCTTAACCAGAGTTCTCTCGCACACCTTAGGATTCTCTCCTCGCCTACCTGTGTCGGTTTGCGGTACAGGCACCTTTTATCTCGCTAGAAGCTTTTCTTGGCAGCGGGGAATCAAAGACTTCGCTCCATAAGGAGCTTCCCCATCACAGCTCAGCCTTTACGATAAGCGGATTTGCCTACTTATCAGCCTAACTGCTTGGACGTGCACAACCAATCGCACGCTTCTTCTATCCTTCTGCGTCCCTCCATTGCTCAAACGATAAAGAGGTGGTACAGGAAT
>NZ_JBQXYO010000001.1:4147500-4155000 GCF_052656585.1 Bacillus sp. KNSH39 | reverse complement strand
GGTGATTATATTTGGATCGCAGAGGCCGATGACTTATGCGATAAGACATTTTTACAAGAGGTGATACAGGGGTTTTATATAAATAATAATATTACCTTAAGTTACACACAATCAAAACAAATTGATGAACAAGGAAATGTATTGGCTAATCATTATTTAAATTACACAAATGATATCGATAAAGAAAAATGGAAAGGCCCCTATTTTCGAAAAGGCGTCGAAGAAATACAAGATACGTTACTTATCAAAAACACTATACCTAATGTTTCAAGTGTAGTTTTTAAAAATATAGATATGAAGAAAACAGAAAAACAGTTAGAGAAGTTCAAAATAGCTGGTGATTGGTTTTTCTATGTTTCTCTTCTTACAGAGGGAGATATTTACTTCAATCCATCCCCCTTAAACTATCATAGACGACATTTAAATAGCGTAACGAGAACAGAAGATTCATACTCCCATTACAATGAAGTTGTACAAATGCAAAATTTCATTAAAGAAAGATTTACTATCGACGACATTTCTAAAATGAAAATGTATACATATAGAAAGCATCTTAAAGCATACTTAAAAATTTAAACATGTGCTTTCTATGCCATCAATATCTCTAGTAAGTTGCTACTATTACTTAAGGGAGGAATACTCTTTGAAAGACTTTATAGAGGAACATAAAGATTTAATTTCTCAAATCGCACACAACTATAATGTAAATGCAAGTATCCATCCTGAGGATCATATCTTTCAGTTCATTGTCACTAATCCCGTCTTCCCATCAAAAAAAGAAGCGATAGATTACTACTTTAAAGATGGGCAAAACTCAGCACAAATACTCTTAAACTTAATTACTTCCCTTTATCCTCCTACAGGCAATCCAATTAAATTGTTAGAATTTGCATCCGGATACGGCTGCGTAACACGTCATTTATTAAATCTACAAGCGAATTTGAGTATAACCGCTTGCGATATACACGAAGAGGCTATTTCCTTTATTGAAAACAAATTAAATAATTCTTCTATATTATCTCATCCTGAGCCTGAACAGTTAAAATTGGACTCCTCTACGTACGATATCGTTTTTTGTCTATCCTTTTTCTCTCATATGCCTGATACAACTTGGTTTCGTTGGCTGCAAACATTATATAACGCTGTTTCACCTGGTGGTTTATTCATTTTCACAACCCATGGCTATCAAAGCAAAAAATACTTCGGGTTTCCAAATTTAAATGAAAAGGGCTATTGGTTTCTCTCTTCTAGTGAACAATTCGATTTAGATGTGAATCAATACGGACAAACGATAGTTAGTCCCTCTTACGTGTGTGACAAAATTAAATTATTACCCCATAACCCAATTATCAAAAAGTATACTGAAGGATTTTGGTGGGAACATCAAGACCTTTGGGTTATAGAAAAAGAAGCAAAATAATAACCCACGCTCTGCTTATACAAGTAGAGTGTGGGTTATTATTTTTTACTATATAAGAACTCTTCAATCCATAGCTTATTTAATCTAATCCCATGTTTAAAATCTATTTTAGGTTCCCAATTCAATTCTTGTTTTATCTTATCAATATTTAAAATGATTTTTTGAACGTTCTCTTGTTTTTGTTTGTAACAGATAAAATCCACTTTTCTTTCTGTTATTTTCTCTAATTCCACTATAATTCGTTTTAAAGAAAGACCTTTGCCACTCCCTATATTGTATACGCAAGATTTCAATTGATTTAATTGTGCTAGTTGTATAGTAATTTCAACTAAATCATCGATATAAATATAATCTCTAATAATCTCCTCTGGATTCCCATATATATGAATCCTTTCATTACTGAGATGCTGGTACAAAAAACAATTTATCGCCCCTACTTTTTTTAAGGGGTTTTGGTATTTTCCATACGGATTAGAATATCTACATACAACATAATCTATTCCATATTTTCTCTTATAAAAATACAAATAATTCTCCAGCGAAACTTTTGTTATTCCATACGGGGAAAGTGGTCTTAATGGATGTTTCTCATCAATAGGCAAATATTCAGGTTCACCATAAACTGTGCCTCCCGAAGAAGCTAATATAATTTTTTTAATACGAAAATCTTTAACACTTTCCATGAAATTAAGAAAAAATAGACTGCTATTAATATCACCGAAAACATCTTCAATTGAAGTTGCTACGTTAGACGTCGCAGCTAAATAAATAATAATATCTATATTCACTAAAGCCTTATATATATCCTCAACATTTTTTAAATCACCTTTAATAAATTCAACTTCACTTACAATATTTTGAGGAAAATTATTTATATGTCTGGAAAATACTTTTACATTTTGCCCCTGTTTCAATAAACCCAATGCGAGGTTGATACCAATGAAACTATTTCCACCTACTATTAAATAATTATTCTTCCTCATAATATCATCTCTCTAGTAATAAATTTTTCCCGTCTCCAAACCTAAAAATATACACAAATAAACTGGATCATTTCGATTATTCATCTTCTTATCATTGTATGTTTGTTATAAATTTTCATTATCTTTATTTTCTATTTTCATTTTAGAATAGCTTCCTTATTCAGGTTGACTGCAAAAACACTCATAATATTTACTCATCCCCATGAATATATTTAATAAACAATCCTCACTTGTTTAACCCATAAAAAAAACGTCTACATACACAAATTTCCCAAAAAGGAGTGCTGAACTCATGAAAAATATAAATCAAGAACTTTTAAATCATGTAATTCTACATAAAGATCGAATTCCACATTACCATAAAGACTTTCCGATTATACTATTTTGGAGTCATAGAAGCGGATGCACCGCGTTAGCTAATTGGTTCTTTTTTCAAATCGGATTATTTACTGAAGCAAAGAAATACAATGACTTTATTCATTACTATGAGTTCTGGGTGTATAAGAACAATACAAATTACATACCCGAGTTACAAAATGGTCTTCTAGAGGGTAAAAAGGATGTTTGTAAACTTGTGCGAAATCCCTATACAAGGGCTGTCAGCTCATTTCTATTACTTGCTGACAACCCATATGCTAGCCCTCAATGGGAAAGTATCCGTCATTATTTTTATAATGACAAATATAGTAATCAAGGAATATCATTTAAACAATTTTTATATTACGTTCAGGCATTCAGCTCCAATTCTCTAGCGCTAGATATACATTTTAGTCAACAATACGTCCCTGGTGAAGAAAACTTCATCCAATGTTATATTCCTTTAGAAGATTTTAATACACAAATCACCAAACTAGAACACACGTACGATTTGATAAAATCCCCTTTAGCACTTCTTACAAATTCAGATCATCATCGCGCACACAAGATGATTTATGCAGGGAGCTATGCAGAACTTAGCATTACAGATACAGACTTCCCACGATTTCCAACATACGAAAGCTTTTATGATAAAGAAACTATGGATTTAGTTACAGAAATATACGCACAGGATTTTGAAATGTACCCATACACGAAAGGGATATTTTAAGTCTATACATTTTCCCATGAATAAAAGCTGATGCATCGCATAGCATAAAGTGAAACTTTAATTCGATTGGGGGTTCTCTTCAACTGATTATTCCCTTCTCCTAATCGCAATTTTAAAAAATACCTAACTTTCACCCATTCCCCCTTTGATTTCGCTGATTGTTGACGTGTATCATACTTTCCATAAATAGATTGCATTTAACATAGGAGGGATGTCGTGTGGAAATCAATTTGAAACACAATAATGGGTACTGCGTTATTTGCGAAAAGAAAGCTACATTTATAGAGCATAATGATTGGCTTAGAGATCATTATTTATGTTCTACATGTAACTCTATACCAAGGCAGCGAGCTTTAATCCATGCTTTGCATACATTTTTTCCAAAATGGGATTCCTATAGTATCCACGAATCCTCTCCTGGAGGAATTACAACTCAGCTACTATTAAAAAACTGTAAAAACTATACTTATTCTCAATACTTTAAAAATTATCCTCTTGGCCAATACTTTCAAGGTATTAGATGTGAGAACTTAGAAGACATGACTTTTGAAGATGAATCTTTTGATTTATTCATTACTCAAGACGTTTTTGAGCATGTAATGACGCCAAACAAAGCCTTTAAAGAAATAGAACGAGTATTAAAACCTGGCGGCGCTCATGTATTTACTGTCCCTTGGTATCATACACTCACAAAAACTGTGCAAAGAGCAAGAATGAATCAAGAAGTGATTGAATATATTGAAGAGCCCATTTATCATGGAAACCCTATTGATGAGAATGGATCTTTAGTAACGTTCGATTGGGGGCAGGATATGATTGAATATATTTATACACACGCAAACATGTATACCATTGTTTATTTACAAAAGGATAGATCACTAGGGTTAGATGCTGAATTTTTACATGTTTTTATTAGTAAAAAGCAAGAAAATAAAGTTTAATCACTATATAATTCGGAGGTTTAACAAATGAATAAATTTAAGTTAGGAAGTGATTTTGATCATCTTGTTAATTCACTATCTGATGTCGAACTTCTAAATTTATTTATACAAAGTTGTTCACAAACAACGATAAATGGGGTTCCCGTACCTAGGTTTCCTCCTGAAGAAATTCAAAAACAATTTGTAGGTGCTTCCTATGAACATGCTCTTTACGAAGCATATTTGTTTTATAGACATATAAAAGAATACGCCCAAAATTTAGGGGTTCCCTTGAATAAAGAAAGTAAAGTTTTAGACTTCGGCTGCGGATGGGGAAGAATTATACGCTTCTTATTTAAAGATGCCTCTGATCAAAATTTACTTGGCATTGATGTCGATCCTGCGATGATCACACTTTGTAATGAAACACTAGGAAGAGGGATATATAAAACAGCAAGTCCACATCCCCCTGTAGAATTTATTAGTGACAATTCATTAGATATCATATTCGCTTATTCTGTATTCTCACATTTATCCGAAGCAACTGCCGAAAATTGGGTAAAAGAATTTTCAAGAGTTCTTCGCCCTGGTGGAATCTTCATCGCAACAACACAAGCGCGCTATTTTCTTGATTTTTGTCAACAATTCCAAGAACATCCTGAATTAATTCAAACAGGATGGCATAAAACTTTATCTCAAGCTTTTCCAGATATACATCGCGCCATCTCGGATTATGAAAACGGCAAATTTGTTCACAGTCCTACTGGTGCAGGAGATGTTAGAAATAGTAGTTTTTACGGAGAAACTGTTATACCTAGGACTTATATTGAAAATCATTATGAGAAATATTTAAAGCTACAAGACTTTTTTGATGATGTAAATCGATTACCACAGGCCCTCTTTGTCCTTCAAAAAATTTAATTCCTTTCATTCAACGTAATAAATTTCATGACGAAAAGCACTTTCTATTTCAGCTATATATCAAATTACCTAATACTCTCTTATTAAGTAAGCTTAAAAAAATCCAATACATACCATAAAAAGACAGTAAACAGATAACATATCTCTTGTTTTAAAATTGCTTCACCAAATCAAGAATAACTTCCCAACACTTGAACTACGAAAAACATGAGGGGGATATAACTTGAAAATAATCGCTTTTTACTTACCACAATTCCATCAAATTAAAGAAAATGATCGATGGTGGGGGAAAGGATTTACTGAATGGACAAATACTAAAAGTGCACAACCTTTATTTTCAGGACATTATCAACCTAGGGAACCTTATCAAGATTTTTATTACGACTTAACTACCCCCTCCGTAAGAAAGTGGCAAGCGGAAATCGCTAAAGCATACGGTATATATGGTTTTTGTTATTATCATTACTGGTTTAAGGGAAAAAGACTATTAGAAACACCCTTTAATGAGGTACTAAAGATGAAGGAACCTGACTTCCCTTTTTGTCTTTCTTGGGCAAATGAACCATGGACAAAATCTTGGGATGGTCTCGATAAACATATATTAATGCCTCAAGACTACGGAGATATATCTGATTGGAAGGAACACTTTGATTATTTATTACAGGCTTTCCAAGATGAGAGATATATTTATATAGATGATAAACCTCTATTCATTATTTATCGTCCAGGACATATTCCTGATTGTGAAAAAATGCTTAATTACTGGAATGCATTAGCGCGAGAAAATGGTTTAAAAGGTATATACTTTGCTGAAACATTAAACAGTTTTCCACTACCTAATATAAATGGATTCGATGCCAGCATTCAGTTTGAACCTTTCTATACAATTGCCCATGATAGCTCTTCAGACATAAATAAGGTAATATATGATTCTGATATGCAATTAAATGTTTGGGACTACGATAAAGTATGGATGTATATATTACAACGATCGCTCCCAAAGAAAAAAACATTTCCCGGGGCTTTTGTTGATTGGGATAATACTGCACGACGTAAAAACGCAAATAGCAGCATCTTTGTAGGTTCTACCCCTGAAAAGTTCACCATATATTTAAGCAAGCAAATTCATCGTACTTACTCTTTTTATAACAGCGAGTTTTTATTTATTAACGCATGGAACGAGTGGGCGGAAGGAACTTACTTAGAGCCAGATAAAAAATATGGATTTTCTTATTTAGAAGGGGTTAAAAATGCAATTGATAGAGGTATGAAAGCATACAAAAAAGACGAGTCATTCTGACTCGTCTTAAGCTTGCTTGGCGACGTCCTACTCTCACAGGGACAAGGTCCCAACTACCATCGGCGCTAGAGAGCTTAACTTCCGTGTTCGGTATGGGAACGGGTGTGACCTCTCTGCCATCATCACCAAACTATGAAGGCATATTCCTTCAAAACTAGATAACATTGCTACATATTATATGGTTAAGTCCTCGATCTATTAGTATTCGTCAGCTCCACATGTCACCATGCTTCCACCTCGAACCTATCAACCTGATCATCTTTCAGGGATCTTACTAGCTTACGCTATGGGAAATCTCATCTTGAGGGGGGCTTCATGCTTAGATGCTTTCAGCACTTATCCCTTCCGCACATAGCTACCCAGCTATGCCCTTGGCAGAACAACTGGTACACCAGCGGTGCGTCCATCCCGGTCCTCTCGTACTAAGGACAGCTCCTCTCAAATTTCCTACGCCCACGACGGATAGGGACCGAACTGTCTCACGACGTTCTGAACCCAGCTCGCGTACCGCTTTAATGGGCGAACAGCCCAACCCTTGGGACCGACTACAGCCCCAGGATGCGATGAGCCGACATCGAGGTGCCAAACCTCCCCGTCGATGTGGACTCTTGGGGGAGATAAGCCTGTTATCCCCGGGGTAGCTTTTATCCGTTGAGCGATGGCCCTTCCATGCGGAACCACCGGATCACTAAGCCCGACTTTCGTCCCTGCTCGACTTGTAGGTCTCGCAGTCAAGCTCCCTTATGCCTTTGCACTCTACGAATGATTTCCAACCATTCTGAGGGAACCTTTGGGCGCCTCCGTTACACTTTAGGAGGCGACCGCCCCAGTCAAACTGCCCACCTGACACTGTCTCCCGGGTCGATAAG
>NZ_JBQXYO010000001.1:4137500-4142500 GCF_052656585.1 Bacillus sp. KNSH39 | reverse complement strand
GTTATGGTACATATTCGAAAACTTAGAAAGAAAATAGAAATTGACCCTTCCAATCCAAAATTCATTCAGACTATATGGGGAATTGGTTATAAGTTTGTAGGTGAAAAGCTTGAAGACTGATAAAACCCTCTTCCTGATTTCATTACAACTTATCATTTGCGGGATTTTAAACATACAAATGGATCCAAGAATCACAATGTCTTTATTTATTATCCTTATCTTAATTACAATTTATCTCTTCTTTTCAAGAATACAATTCATTCAACATCGCAAAGCAATGGATACTAAATTAAGTCGTGTACTAAAAGGAAACTTACAAACGAGATTATTCACAAGCAATGACCACTCATTACATAATATCGTTTTTTCAATAAACGAGCTAATAGGTAAATTAGAGCAGGTTCAAATTGAAGCCAAAAGATCCGAGGAATCCAGAAAACAACTTTTGTCTAGTATCTCCCACGATATACGAACACCACTCACCTCCATTATCGGATATATAGATGCTTTGAAAGACGGAGTTGCTGCTTCTGAAATAGAAAAACAAGAATATCTTAAAATACTCTATATGAAATCAAATAACTTAAAGCACCTAGTTGATGAAATATTCAATATGGCGAAGCTAGACGCTAATGAATTTCCACTAAAAGAAGAAGAACTCGACTTTTCTGAAGTTACTAGAGAAGTTTTAATTGAATTTTTACCTGAGCTCTCAAAACATAACATCGAACTGCAAATTCGCATACCAGAGTCTACTTGTCCTATCATCGCAGATCATCTAAGCATTATGCGGATTATCGGTAATTTAATGAAAAATGCAATTTATTACGGAAAGGATGGGAAAACAATAGGAGTCGAATTGCTAGAAGCTGATGCAGAATACGAACTTCATATTTGGGATCAAGGCCCTGGTATTCCAAAACATGATTTACAAAACGTATTTGAGCGAATGTACCGAAGCGAACAATCAAGAAACTCTTCATTTGGTGGTAGCGGTCTCGGGCTTTCTATTTCCAAAGCGCTCGTTGAGAAAAACGGTGGACATATATGGGTTGAAAGTACTCCATGGAAACGAACTACTTTTGGCTTTTCTATTCCAAAACACAATACTTTTAAGAAATAGTTAAGAAATGATTAATATGCAGTTAAGCCTTCCTTTTTATGATGTAAGTAAGAACTTATAGAAAGCTGGTGTCTCCTATAAATACAATTATAAAAACGACTAACCTTACTAAAGTATATGGCAATCAAAAGTCAGTAGATAATTTAAATATTAATGTTCAACAAGGGGAGATTTATGGCTTCATAGGCCGCAACGGTGCTGGTAAAACAACAACCATTCGCATGCTGCTTAGTCTTATAAAGCCTACAAGTGGAACGATTGAAATATTCGGAGAGAACTTATTCCAAAATCAAAAAGATATTTTAAGCAGAATTGGTTCTATAGTTGAAGTTCCAGGATTTTATGAAAACTTAACTGCAAAAGAAAACCTATTAATTAATGCAAAAATAATTGGGGTTCACAAAAAGAATGCTATCGAAGAAGCATTAGAAATAGTAGGTTTGCAGCATGAGACAAAAAAGTTAGTAGGAAAGTATTCTTTAGGAATGAAGCAACGCTTAGGAATTGCGCGTGCTCTTCTCCATTATCCTGAGCTACTCATATTAGATGAACCAACTAACGGACTAGACCCTATTGGTATTAAAGAAATGCGAAAACTTATTCATTCTTTAGCTCAAGAAAGAAATATAACAATACTGATTTCTAGTCACATATTAGCCGAGGTAGAACAGTTAGTTGATCGTATCGGAATTATTCATGAAGGAAAGTTACTAGAAGAAGTTTCTCTTGATACGCTGCGCAAAGCAAACCGTAAGTACATAGAGTTTCAAGTGAATAATGACGATAAAGCTGTGATGTTATTAGAAAATCATCTTCAAATTTTTGATTATGAAGTACATGATGAAGGAAATATTCGTATTTACTCTCATTTTGGACAACAAGGATACATAAACAGAACGTTCGTTCTTAACGATATTGAAGTATTAAAAATGATGATAAGTGAAGATAGACTAGAAGATTATTTCACCAAACTAGTTGGAGGTGGAACAATTGGTTAATCTACTCTATACAGAACTCTTAAAACTAAAACGCTCTAATATGTTTTTAATTAGCATTATTGGTGCTGGTGTCGCACCTTTCTTAGTTGTAGTAGCCTCTTATATACATATAAAAACAAAACAGCCAACTCCAACTATTTGGTTCAATCAATTATTTACTGACGTTAACTTATATACTACTTTAGTTATAGGATTCCCCTTATATGGAGTAGTGGTTGCTTATTTGCTTACCCGCGAATATACAGAAGATACACTGAAAAATTTACTAACTATCCCCGTGTCACGCATTAGCTTTATTACAAGTAAATTCATCATTCTCTTTCTTTGGATTATGATGCTAACTTTAGTCGCTTGGGCACTTACTTTAATATTAGGGCTATTGGGGAACTTCCCTGGTTTTAACATTTCTTTACTTTTAGGTTCTTTCCTAGAATTTTTAATATGTGGTGGACTTCTCTTTCTATTGTCTTCACCTATTGTGCTACTAACTCTTGTAATGAAGAGCTATGTACCACCCATTATATTAACAGTCATTATTACAATGACTAATCTTATGCTCGTAAACTCCAAGCATAAAGATTTATTTCCGTGGACCGCTACTCTAGATATCGCAAATAACGAATTACAACCGACATATCCACCAGAGTATTCTTATATCATCATTGCAGTAACGACAATTTCCGGATTTATTGCAACACTATTCTATTTTAAAAAAGTAGACATTCATTAATGTATAGGAGTGAAACTATGAGCGATATCATTATTGCCTTCATACTCGGTATTGTAGAAGGATTAGCTGAATTTTTACCTATATCTTCTACTGGCCACCTTATATTAGTCGGGCATTTATTAGGCTTTGAGGGAGAAAGAGCAAAAACGTTTGAAATTGTTATTCAGCTAGGCGCAATTTTAGCTATTGCAATTTTATATCATAAACGTCTCGTTTCTTTATGTAATATTAAACCTCTTATACAGAAAGAAAAAAAATTCAACGCGTTCCATGTATTTCTTGGCGTATTTCCGGCAGTGGTTGCTGGCTTGCTACTACATGATATTATTAAAACATACTTATTCCAGCCATACACTGTTGTGATTGGACTTGTAGCAGGGGCAATTCTTATGATCTTTGCAGAAGTAAAAAAGAAAGGGGCAGCAGCCTATTCACTGGACGATTTAACATACCGCCAAGCTTTAACAATCGGATTATTTCAGTGCTTAGCGGTATACCCTGGCTTCTCTAGAGCTGGCTCTACTATCTCTGGAGGTCTATTAGCAAAAGTAAATTATAAGACTGCATCTGAATTCTCTTTTCTAATAGCTCTTCCTGTAATGATTGGGGCAACAGGCTTAGACTTACTAAAAAGTTGGAAGTATTTAAGTGTCGATGACATCCCTATGTTCGCGGTAGGATTCATTACCTCTTTTATAGTAGCGATGCTAGCAGTAGTAACTTTTCTAAAGCTTTTAGAGAAGATAGGTTTAAAACCTTTTGCATACTACCGTATTTTGTTGGCTATCTTATTTACGCTTTTCGTATTGCTATAGATTCATATAAGTCACATATTATTAAACTGATATTCAATTTAGAATATCGGTTTTTTTATCTATTTCAACTCTAGTATTACTCACTTCAATATGGCATAGTGATAATAAACTACCATTCATAATCTGAACGTTCTTTAAGTAACTATGTCCTTTATCATAAAATGCAATTGGAAAATTAAAGATCCCATATATGTACAGAACATATTTACAAACTATATTCACTCCACATAGTATCTTTTTAATTTGCAAAACACTGATACAAATTAAAAATAAGTACAAAGGCATAACAAATAAATAAATTTCCTAGGAATTATAAAGAGATTAAATATTAATTAGAGTGAGGTGACGATAAAAATGAATCAATTAGCACAGACATATTGGGATACTTATTGGGGAAACAACAAAAAACCAGAATCTGTTACAGCTTGGCAATTTGGGGATGCCCCTAATTATCTTGCACAACTAGTAATTGACGGTATTAAAACAGCTACATGCTCCGGTCACATTTTTTATGAATTAGAAAATGAATCGCTACCGACTACTAATGATTATAGTATTATACTCAATAGTAATGATGAACCTGTAGCTATTATTAAGACAATAGAAGTAACTGTAACACCAATGAATGAAGTAAGCGAAGAATTCGCTATCGCTGAAGGCGAAGGAGATCGTACTTATAATTACTGGAGAGACACCCATGTTCGTTTTTTTACAAAGGAACTAAATGAGATTGGTCTTAATTTCTCTGAAGATATGTTACTCGTCTGTGAGCGTTTTGAACTTGTTGATGTGAACAATAAAGTGAAATTTTAATAAACTGAGATTTACCAGCCATTCTTATTTTTATAAACACAAAAAAGACGAGTCATTCTGACTCGTCTTAAAGTTGCTTGGCGACGTCCTACTCTCACAGGGACAAGGTCCCAACTACCATCGGCGCTAGAGAGCTTAACTTCCGTGTTCGGTATGGGAACGGGTGTGACCTCTCTGCCATCATCACCAAACTATGAAGGCATATTCCTTCAAAACTAGATAACATTTGCTACATATTATATGGTTAAGTCCTCGATCTATTAGTATTCGTCAGCTCCACATGTCACCATGCTTCCACCTCGAACCTATCAACCTGATCATCTTTCAGGGATCTTACTAGCTTACGCTATGGGAAATCTCATCTTGAGGGGGGCTTCATGCTTAGATGCTTTCAGCACTTATCCCTTCCGCACATAGCTACCCAGCTATGCCCTTGGCAGAACAACTGGTACACCAGCGGTGCGTCCATCCCGGTCCTCTCGTACTAAGGACAGCTCCTCTCAAATTTCCTACGCCCACGA
>NZ_JBQXYO010000001.1:4130000-4132500 GCF_052656585.1 Bacillus sp. KNSH39 | reverse complement strand
CTTAAATTTTTCGATTCAGTGAAATATGCAAAAAGTAAATTTTCTGTAATCTCTTTTTCTTTCCCTTGATTCTTTGCAAACTTAGCAAGACGATGCGCATCAAAAGTATTAGTCGGCTTCATCTCATCAAAATTAAAACTTAAACCCATACTAGCTGCATGATTTCCTAACTGTACGTTATTACGCTTAGCTTCTTCAATACTAATTCCATACTTTGATGCAAGTACTTCATTAATACTTGTTCCAGAATAGATTGGAGCATTTTGGTCTAATTCAAAACTTTTAAACTCAACTTCAACATCCTTCTTATGTGGAAATTGTTCTAAAGCCATCTCTAATCTACGTTTCCCAATATAGCAAAATGGACATACAAAATCCGACCATACTTCAATTTTCATAAAAAACACCTCATTAACATTTAGTTTTCAATCATTGTAGCACTGAGATTAAGGAATTCAAAAGTTTTTGCTCTATCTCCTTCATATAGTACATACAAAAACACACTTATAGCAGAATACCTAATTAACAAAAAAAACGATAATCAAAAGGATTAACTATTATCCCTCCGATTATCGTCTATATATATGCAACAACTTTAATTATGCCGGAATATACTTCCCTACGAACTTCCATACAGTATTCCAATATTTATTCGAATCTACTTTCTCCGCTTCTCCATGTCCAGCACCTGGAACAATTAATTTCTCTTTTTCTACTTTTGCAGCATTATATACTTCATCTAACATTTCAAAAGGAACGAATGTATCAGCATCCCCATGAATGAACAGCATAGGTGTTTTACTTTTCGCTACTTGTTTTACAGCTGAAGCCTCTTCTAAATCGTAACCAGCTCTTAATTTAGTAACCATATTTGCCGCATTCATAACAGGAAACTTCGGTAAATGGAATAAATCTTTTAGTTGATAAGTAAATTCATCAATAACAGTTGAGTATCCACAATCTTCAATAATAACTTTAACATTAGAAGGTAAATCTTCTCCTGAAGTCATCATTACAGTTGCCCCGCCCATTGAAACACCAAATAGAGCTATTTCAGCATTAGGGTCTTTCTTCAAGATTTGTTGAATCCAAATCAAAACATCTTTACGATCATGCCAACCCATACCAACATAATCCCCTTCACTATTTCCGTGTCCACGAAGGTCTGGTGCTATGACATTATAGCCTTGTTCATAAAAGTTACGAACATATTTCGTCATTTCTGATGCTCTACCATTGTATCCATGAACTACAATTGCCCATTTATGACTGGATGGTTCATTCATATATTCATAACCTTTTAAATTTAATTTATCGAAAGAACGTATAGTTAATGTGTTAGGTTTATACTTCGATACGAAGTTTGCATTCTTTTCTTCATTTGCAGCCAATACATCTCCCGACGCATTTACCGTTTCTACTAAATGAGGATTATCTTGCAAAAATTCTTTTTCTTGTTTCGCATTTAACGCGTAGTTATAAAAATAATTCCCAACTAACATATACACGATTACTAGCAGGACTAAGACTACTATAGTAATTATACTTATCTTTTTCATATTATCTCCTTTTCTAACTTAAATCTTCTTATATTAAAGTACATCAAAAACAACTGTACTATTTTAACACACTGATGAATCCTATCTTTAAGAAATAAAATAGAAAATCTTAAATTACATATAAAGAATCACGAAAGAAATTGAATAAAACTTATATAGCTACGTACTCAAAAACCTTTTTGAAAAGCGAGAAGCACTTCAAAATATTTAGCTTTGAAAAGAAGTTATAAAACACAAAAAAGACGAGTCATTCTGACTCGTCTTAAAGTTGCTTGGCGACGTCCTACTCTCACAGGGACAAGGTCCCAACTACCATCGGCGCTAGAGAGCTTAACTTCCGTGTTCGGTATGGGAACGGGTGTGACCTCTCTGCCATCATCACCAAACTATGAAGGCATATTCCTTCAAAACTAGATAACATTGCTACATATTATATGGTTAAGTCCTCGATCTATTAGTATTCGTCAGCTCCACATGTCACCATGCTTCCACCTCGAACCTATCAACCTGATCATCTTTCAGGGATCTTACTAGCTTACGCTATGGGAAATCTCATCTTGAGGGGGGCTTCATGCTTAGATGCTTTCAGCACTTATCCCTTCCGCACATAGCTACCCAGCTATGCCCTTGGCAGAACAACTGGTACACCAGCGGTGCGTCCATCCCGGTCCTCTCGTACTAAGGACAGCTCCTCTCAAATTTCCTACGCCCACGACGGATAGGGACCGAACTGTCTCACGACGTTCTGAACCCAGCTCGCGTACCGCTTTAATGGGCGAACAGCCCAACCCTTGGGACCGACTACAGCCCCAGGATGCGATGAGCCGACATCGAGGTGCCAAACCTCCCCGTCGATGTGGACTCTTGGGGGAGATAAGCCTGTTATCCCCGGGGTAGCTTTTATCCGTTGAGCGATGGCCCTTCCATGCGGAACCACCGGA
>NZ_JBQXYO010000001.1:4107500-4125000 GCF_052656585.1 Bacillus sp. KNSH39 | reverse complement strand
TCGAAGTAATCGTAAGTAACCCATAATAGAAGTAAGTGGTGTACGCAAATCATGCGATACATTTGTGATAAGCTCATTCTTTTGCTTTTCTAATTTACGTTCCTTTTCTATATTATTCATAAGCTCTTCTGCCATATTATTAATATTCTCCGTTAAAGCTGCAATCTCATCTTCACCTTTTTTCTCAATGCGGTAGGCTAAGTTACCTCTTTCTATTTCCTTTACGCCTTGTGCCATTGCTTCAATCTGCTTCATCTTTCTCTTTGTTATATAGAAGAAAGAGAAAATGAATACAAGTACACCAATTAAAAATGGGAATGGTCCTTCTTGCGTATCATATATTACCTCTCCCTCTGGAATTCCACTAACAAACATGTACAAATTCTTTCCTTCAATAGTAATAGGTGAAAAAGATATAAACTCTTTTCTTGTACTTTCAAATACATTTCTACCATCTGTATAATTAATCGCGAATGATGCTGCATTACGAATCGTATTATGCAAATCGATTTGCTCTTCTTGCGCTTGCTTTGTTTTATATAAAACTTTACCACTTTCATCAGTAACCAATATCTTCAAAGCTCTAGACCCTTGCTCTAAATTTTGGTTCTCCATTTCGATCATATTTGATATAGCTTCTAATTTATTTTCATGAACCGAACTATTTGCCGCTCCTTGAGCTTGGTGATTAATTTGTTCCATACCAGCCCGATAATCGATAGTTGCTTGACGATTCGCATTCTCAAAAAACGGTGCTGCTGCCTTTGCTGACAAAACTCCTAATAACGCACAAGCAGCAAAAGTAGTAATCAATTGAATCCTTATACTCTTTCGTACGCTCTTTACTAATTTCTCAATTAATTGTCTTATTTTCCTTATATAAGTAAACGGATTAAATATCTTTTTCAATCTTATACCCCACTCCCCATACTGTTTTTATATATCTAGGTTTCCTTGGATTCTCCTCAATCTTTTCACGCACTTTTCGAATATGCACCATTACAGTATTATCAGACTGGAAAGATCGTTCGTTCCACACCTTTTCATAAATTTGCTCCGCACTAAACACCATACCTGGATTTCTAGCTAGCAATTCTAAAATTGAAAATTCCCTCGGAGTTAGTTTCACTTCTTCTCCCTCTACAATAACTTTATGGGTCGAGATGTTGATTTTCATCTCCCCAATTTCTAACTCGTCCTCATTTTGAATAGCGAAACCATTCATTTTCATATAACGGCGTAACTGAGATTTAATTCGTGCAATTAGCTCTAACGGATTAAACGGCTTCGTTACATAATCATCTGCCCCTGTTGTTAATCCTAAAATCTTATCCATATCTTGCGTTTTGGCAGAAAGCATAATAATAGGCATTTCTTTCGCTTCCCTTACCTTCATACACATATGAATACCATCCACTTTCGGCATCATAATATCTAATACGACTAGATGTACTTCATTTTCTTCCAATAGACGTAATCCTTCTTCTCCGTCTCCTGCTTGTAATACTTTATATCCTTCATTCTTTAAATAGATTGTAATTAAATTCCGAATTTCTTTTTCATCATCTACGACAAGTATTGTTTCGTGTGCCACAATATCTCCCCCATCACTTTTTTAATCCCTAACTTCTATTATAGGAAAACTTCTGAAGAAAAACGCTCGGAAATCCTTAAGATTTTCTGAAGACGCAAAAAAGGTCTAGACTCCCCTTAAGTCTAGACCTTTAAAAAACCCCTTTTATTTACGAACGTAGATGAAATATAGTACGAATAAAACTCCCATAACATACATAATCGGATGAACCTCTTTACGACGACCACTCACAACCATTGTAATTGGATAGAAGATAAATCCAATCGCAATCCCAGTTGCGATACTATACGTAAGTGGCATAGAGATAATTGTAAAGAATGCTGGCACTGCAATCTCGAATTTCTTCCAATCAATTTCCCCTAAGGAAGAAACCATCAAGATTCCTACAATAATTAAAGCCGGCGCCGTTACAGCTGGCGTTACAACACTTAGTAATGGCGAGAAGAATAGTGCCAGTAAAAAGAATCCTGCTGTTACAACTGCTGTAAATCCAGAACGTCCTCCTGCTGCTACCCCTGCAGACGATTCAATGTAAGACGTTGTTGTTGATGTACCCAAGATCGCACCAATTACAGTTGCAATCGCATCTGCAAATAACGCTTTTCCTGCACGTGGTAATTTATTGTTCTTCATTAATCCTGCTTGATTTGCAACCGCTACAAGCGTACCTGCTGTATCAAAGAAATCGATAAAGAAGAACGTTATAATAACAATCCCCATTTGAACTGTGAAAATATCTCCGAAGTGCGTTAACGCCACGCCGAACGTTGGTTCTAGACTCGGTATTGCTCCCACCACAGCTTTCGGAGTATCAATTAATCCTGTTGCTACTCCTAAGATCGCTGTAAGAATCATACCGTAAAATACTGCACCATTAATTTTCTTAATCATGAAGATGATCGTAGTAACAACCCCGAAGATTGCTAGTAACGTTGTACCCTTTGTTAAGTCCCCCAACCCAACAAGAACTGCATCATTCTTCACGATAATTCCGGCATTTTGGAATCCAAGAAATGCAATGAACAATCCGATACCTGCTGCTACTGCAAACTTTAACTCCGATGGAATTGCATTGATGATTTTTTCACGAATACCTGAAGCAGTAAGAATAATAAAGATAATACCTGACATTAATGTTCCGGCAATTGCTGTTTGCCATGGAATCCCCATCGTTAACACTGCTGTATAAGCAAAGAACGCGTTAATTCCCATACCTGGCGCTAAAGCAATTGGATACTTCGCGAAAATACCCATAATTAACGAACCGATCGCTGCCGCTAATGCCGTAGCAACGAATACTGCACCTGGATCCATCCCTGTACCTGGTGGTAACCCTTTAACATTTCCAAGCGACAGCGTAGCAGGATTGACAAATAGTACGTAAGCCATAGATAGAAATGTCGTTAACCCTGCTATGAACTCAGTCTTATAATTCGTACCGAGCTCATCAAACTGAAAATAGCGTTTCATCCTACGTTTCCCCCGTTATATGATTACTCGCCGTATTTCTCCTAGCCCTCTTTTATCCCGAGAAACAAAAAAGGCTTCCATTGCATATATACATGGAAGCGTTCTATGAATAAAGATAAGATTCCCCTCACCTTTATAAAAACGCCTCGTAGTCAAGCCATTTACGGTAGCTAGGTAGAAACTTTCGGGCCATATCCCCGATATTATACGACGGCTATAATATTCACTTTTTGTTTGAATTACATAATCATATTAACTCGACGAAGTAGTTTTGTCAATTTAAAAACGAACGTTTTTATAAACTTTTATAGTTTTGTTCGTATTAACACCAAAATAAAAAAGATCCACCTATGTATAAGCAATAGATGGACCTTTTTATAAATACTATTCCCACTCAATAGTTGCTGGTGGCTTACTCGTTACATCATACACGATACGGTTAACGTGTTTTACTTCGTTTACGATACGTACAGAGATTTTCTCTAATACGTCCCAAGGGATACGTGCCCAGTCAGCTGTCATACCGTCGATAGATGTTACCGCACGGATACCTACTGTGTAATCGTAAGTACGCTCGTCACCCATAACACCTACGCTACGCATACCAGGAAGCGCAGTGAAGTATTGCCAGATTTCACGGTCTAAGCCCGCTTTAATAATTTCTTCACGTAAAATCGCATCAGATTCACGAACGATTTCTAATTTCTCTTCTGTGATTTCACCTAATACACGAATACCAAGACCCGGTCCTGGGAATGGTTGACGCCATACGATTTCATCAGGAATTCCTAATTCAGATCCTAATACACGTACTTCGTCTTTAAATAACGTGTTTAAAGGCTCAATTAATTTGAACTGCATGTCTTCTGGAAGTCCACCAACGTTATGGTGAGATTTAATTGTTTGCGCAGTTGCTGTACCACTCTCAACGATATCTGTGTAAAGTGTACCTTGCGCTAAGAAGTCCATACCTTGTAATTTTGACGCTTCATCATCAAATACGTAAATGAATTCGTTACCGATGATTTTACGTTTTTGTTCTGGATCTTCTACACCTTTTAACTTGTCCATGAAGCGGTCTCTTGCATCCACTTTAATAACGTTCATATGGAAGCCTTCGCTAAATGTTTTCATAACGCCTTCTGCTTCACCTTTACGAAGTAAACCGTGGTCAACGAAAATACATGTTAATTGATCACCAATTGCTTTATGAATTAATACTGCTACAACAGAAGAGTCTACACCGCCACTAAGTGCGCATAGTACTTTTTTGTCTCCAACAGTTTCACGAATCTTTTCTAATTCTACTTCAATAAAGTTCTCCATGTTCCATCCTTCAGAACAACCACATACACCGAATACGAAGTTTTTAATTAAATCGTTACCGTGCTCAGAGTGACGTACTTCTGGGTGGAATTGTACACCGTATAAGTTTTTCGCTTCATTGCTCATACCAGCAATTGGGCAAGACTCACTTGTTGCATCTACTACGAATCCTTCAGGTAAACCAGTTACTAAGTCGCCATGGCTCATCCATACAACTTGCTCTTCTGGAAGGTTCGCATATAATTTTGATTCGTTCTCTACTTTAAGAACAGCTTTTCCGTACTCACGGTGATTTGCACGCTCTACTTTACCACCGAAGTGTTGCGTCATAAGCTGCATACCGTAACAAATACCGAAGATTGGTAAACCTAGTTCAAAGATTTTTTCATCACAATGTAATGCACCTTCACCGTATACACTATTTGGTCCACCAGAGAAAATAATCCCTTTTGGATTCATTGCTTTAATTTCTTCTGCAGTAATTGTATGTGGATGAAGTTCACTGTATACACCGAACTCACGAATTCGACGTGCTATTAACTGATTGTATTGACTTCCAAAATCTAAAACGATAATTGTATCGTGTTGTTTCTTCAAAATAATCACCCCAACGTTAGTTCTCGTATATAAATATTTTCACCAATTTGGCGAAAAGCATTACCAATATAATAAAAAAAGCCAGTCCTCCGCCTCTAGTCTCATAACAAAGAAAAGGCAGGGGTCTGGCTTTATAAAGAAAGATAGTCTCCGCTCTTTATAAATATAAGACACACTGCCTTCATAGTCAGGTTGTTTACGGTAACCCGGTAGAGACTCTCAAACCATATCATTGAGGATATATGAAGGATCGTTTTATATTATCTTCCTAGATTCTAACAATGAAGTATCAATATGGTCAAGAGAGAAAGCGACAAAATTCTACAGAAATTCATTTCCTTTTCTAAAAAACATAAAAAAACATCCATTTCTATATAGAAATGGATGTTTTTTAGGACAAACGGAATTACATCATTCCGCCCATACCGCCCATGCCCATGCCGCCCATGTCAGGCATTGCTGGTGCATTTGGTTCTGGCTTGTCAGCAACTACAGCTTCAGTTGTTAAGAACATAGCTGCAACAGATGCTGCGTTTTGAAGTGCAGAACGAGTTACTTTAGCTGGATCTACGATACCAGACTCAAGCATGTTAACCCATTCGCCAGTAGCTGCGTTGAAACCAACGCCTACTTTTTCGCCTTTTAGACGCTCTACAACTACAGATCCTTCTAGACCAGCGTTGATTGCGATTTGACGAACTGGCTCTTCTAGTGCGCGAAGTACGATGTTGATACCTGTTGCTTCGTCGCCTTCAGCTACGATAGAAGCTACTTTTGTGTATACGTTCATAAGTGAAGTACCACCACCTGCAACGATACCTTCTTCTACTGCTGCACGAGTTGAGTTAAGTGCATCTTCAATGCGAAGTTTGCGCTCTTTTAACTCAGTTTCAGTTGCTGCACCTACTTTAATTACTGCTACGCCACCTGCTAGTTTAGCAAGACGCTCTTGTAATTTTTCACGATCGAATTCAGAAGTTGTTTCTTCTAATTGCGCACGGATTTGACCGATGCGAGCTTCGATTTGTTCTGTGCTTCCTACACCTTCAACTACAGTTGTGTTTTCTTTTGTAACAACAACTTTACCAGCGCGTCCTAAAGATTCAACTGTAGCAGATTTTAAGTCACGACCTAATTCTTCAGTGATTACTTCGCCACCTGTTAAGATTGCGATATCTTCTAGCATTGCTTTACGACGGTCACCAAATCCAGGAGCTTTAACAGCTACTACGTTGAATGTACCACGAAGTTTGTTCACTACTAATGTAGCTAAAGCTTCGCCTTCTACATCTTCAGCAATGATAAGAAGTGGTTTACCTTGTTGTACCACTTGCTCTAATACTGGTAAGATTTCTTGAATGTTAGAAATCTTTTTGTCAGTAATTAAGATGTATGGGTTATCAAGAACTGCTTCCATTTTGTCAGAATCAGTAATCATGTAAGGAGATGCATATCCACGATCAAATTGCATACCTTCTACTACGTCTAATTCTGTTGTGAATCCTTTAGACTCTTCTAAAGTAATAACGCCGTCGTTACCAACGCGCTCCATTGCTTCAGCGATTAATTGACCTACTTCTTCGTCAGCTGCAGAAATAGCAGCTACTTGTGCGATAGAAGATTTGCCTTCGATTGGTTTAGAAATCGTTTTTAATTCTTCAATTGCAGCAGTAACAGCTTTTTCGATACCTTTACGAAGACCCATTGGGTTCGCACCAGCTGTTACGTTTTTAAGACCTTCACGAATCATAGCTTGCGCTAATACAGTTGCAGTTGTTGTTCCGTCACCAGCTACGTCATTTGTTTTGCTAGCAACTTCTGCTACTAATTTCGCACCCATGTTTTCGAATGCATCTTCTAATTCGATTTCTTTTGCGATTGTTACACCATCATTTGTAATAAGTGGTGAACCAAATTTTTTCTCAAGTACAACGTTACGACCTTTTGGTCCAAGCGTAACTTTTACTGCGTTTGCAAGAGTGTCGACACCGCGAAGCATCGAACGACGTGCTTCTTCACTAAATTTAATATCTTTTGCCATAATAATTGACCCCCTTGGATTTTTTAAGATTTATATAATTAACCGATAACTGCTAAAATGTCACTTTCACGTAAAATCAAGTAGTCTGTACCTTCATATTTCACTTCAGTACCTGCATATTTTGAGAAGATGATAAGATCACCTGCTGCTACCTCTAAAGCAACACGCTCACCATTCTCAAGCACTCGACCAGTACCTACTGCAACAACTTTACCCTCTTGTGGTTTTTCTTTTGCAGTATCTGGTAATACGATACCACTTGCTGTTTTTTCTTCTGCTTGAACAAGCTCAATTACAACGCGATCACCTAATGGCTTTAGCATGAACAATAACCTCCTCATTTTGTTATGTAAATTTCTTTTATTAGCACTCAAGTCATCCGAGTGCTAACACACTTATAATAATAAATAATCTCAATTTCTTTTGCAAGTAAAAAAATCATAATTTTTTCGCAAATCACTATATAAACTTTCTATATACAATACTGCCTTTACTATATGAATCGTTGTTTCCACTGCTCGTATGTTACAATATGAAAGGACACCCTAAGTTGTTTTCGCTACACATACAACTTTCTCCTGTCTTCTATTATAATTTCAAATAAGGATTTACGAAAAAAACATAATTCAAGAGGTTTATATCGTAGGTAGCATATTTACATGTTATCCTAACTTATCTCATACACTATAGTTAGAAAGGATGGTTAAACCATTTGAAGAAACAATACTGGTGGATTATCGTTACATACATTTTAATGCAGTTATCTGGCGTTGTTGGATTACCACTTCTCCTAAAAACAGGACTCTATGATAATAGAGGATTTACCATTGAGGAAAAAGGACAAATCATAACAGGACACTGGGCAATTATTAGCTTCTTTGTTGCATTATGTATCGTACTTTGGTTACTTAGAACAGATATTCGTGACAGGCATTTAGATGCAATGCGCTCTTCTGTTCCAGCTACTATTGGATGGATTTTTATCGGGTTCTTCTTAGCTTTCTTTTCACAAATAGTTGCCGGTATGATCGAGATGCAGCTGCTAGGAATTAAACAAGGTTCAGAAAATACAATGAAACTTATGGAAATTGCAAGAACGACACCTTGGTTCCTTATTGTTGTTTCTATAATTGGACCTATCTTAGAAGAAATCGTATTTAGAAAAATTCTATTCGGCACGCTTTATAAGAAGTTTAACTTCTTTATCGCAGCTATCATTAGTTCGCTTGTATTCGCAGCAATTCATTTTGATTTTACTCACTTATTGGTATACACTGCTATGGGGCTCGTATTTGCCTTCTTATATGTGAAGACGAAACGTATTATCGTTCCGATTGCAGCTCATGTTGCGATGAATACATTAGTCGCTATTGGGCAAATTTTTATGAGCAATGAACAAATTCAAGAAATGATTAAAGAAGCTGAAAAAATGCAAGGCTTTATCGGAGGATTTTTTGTATGAGAAACTCACCATTGTTCATGGCTGCACTATACTTCCTTCTTGGATGTATCTTTACACGCTTCGCCATTACGAACGTGACAGATACAATCTGGAATATGTGGACAATACTATTTGCAGTTATGGCAACAATTGATTTTAATTTGGCACTTCGCCTTATATTAGTTAAATTCACAAAGAAGAAACAATAATAAAACGCAGAGGTCGCTTCCTCTGCGTTTTATTGTGGATAGTTTTTCAAAAAGTAAACTAATGTTTGTAACTCTACAGCTAAGTCAATATGATGAATTCTAATATTCTCTGATACGTTTAATCGCGCTGGTGTGAAATTCAAAATACCGTGCACGCTTGTTTCAGCTAATCTATCTGCTACAGCTTGTGCTACTGTAGCCGGTACTGTTAATATTGCCACTTGTATATCATTTGATAATCTCTCTTCTAATTCATCTAAATGATATACAGGAATGCCCCCGATTTCTGTTCCAACTTTCTCTTCACTAACATCAAATGCCATTTCAATTTTTGTATTATTGTTTTTCGTGAAATTATAATGTAAGAAAGCGGTCCCTAAATTACCTACTCCAATAAGTGCTACACGTGTTATATCATCTTGATCAAGTGTTTCGCGGAAAAATGATAATAAATAATTTACGTTATATCCATATCCCTTTTTCCCTAACGCTCCAAAATACGAAAAATCTCTTCGTATTGTTGCGGAATCTACTTTTACTGCCTCACTCAATTCGGCCGATGAAACACGCTGCTTACCAGAAAGAGATAAGTTTTGGATAAATCGATAGTATAGAGGCAATCTTTTAGCAGTGGCTTGTGGAATCTTTTGCTGATCCATATGACCTCTCCTCTCTTCCTATCTTTATTCATATACTTTAATCAAATACAGAAGTTTAGCACTCATTAAATTCCTTGTATAATAAAGAGAAGAAGTATTCTCTCTTTATTTTAAACTATACACTATTTTTAGTATGATTGAGAAATATAAACATGGCAAAGTTAAGAAATTATTTGAGGTGAAAACATTGATTTTATTACAAGTAAACGCGCTTTCGAAATTATACGGTGCAGAAACGATTCTTGCAAACATAAAATTGGAAGTACAAACAAAAGATCGTATCGCATTAGTTGGAAGGAATGGAGCAGGAAAATCTACATTATTAAAAATTATCGCTGGTGAATTATCTCATGATGGTGGCGAAATTATAAAACCGAAAGATGTCTCAATCGGATATTTAGCTCAAAATACTGGACTAGAAACGTCTTTAACAATTTGGGATGAAATGCTAACCGTCTTTACCCACTTACAGCAAATGGAGACAAAACTTCGAAGGCTTGAGCAAGAAATGGGAAAAGAAGAAAACTTTTCAAACGAAGCTACATATGAAAGATTGTTAGCTGATTATGACCAACTACAACTCAATTATAAAGATCAAGGTGGATATCAATATGAAGCGGATATTCGCTCCATTTTAAGCGGCCTTGGCTTCCCAGTTGAAACGCACCAGACGACGATCTCTACTTTAAGCGGCGGGCAAAAAACAAGATTAGCTCTCGGGAAATTATTATTAACAAAACCAGACTTACTTATTTTGGACGAGCCTACAAACCATTTAGACATCGAAACATTAACATGGCTTGAGCAATATTTGCAAGGTTATCCTGGCGCAATATTAATCGTCTCACATGACCGTTATTTCTTAGACAAACTCGTTACACAAGTATATGAAATTTCGAATAAAGAAAGCAGACGATTTGTTGGTAACTACAGTAAATATTTAGACTTAAAATCAGCATTATATGAGCAAGAAATGAAACGTTACGAAAAACAACAAGATGAAATCGCAAAACTTGAGGACTTCGTTCAAAAGAATATAGCTCGCGCTTCTACAACGAAACGTGCTCAAAGTCGCCGGAAACAACTAGACAGAATGGAATTATTAACGAGACCATTAGGGGATTCTAAGTCAGCATCATTCCACTTCGATATTGAAAAACAAAGTGGAAATGATGTTTTACAAGTAAATGATGCAACCATCGGCTATGATGAAAACCCTATAATTGAACATGTAACTATGCGCTTAACTCGCGGAGATAGTGTTGCTTTAGTTGGTCCAAACGGAATTGGGAAATCCACATTGTTAAAATCCATTGTGAATAAGTTACCACTATTAAATGGTGATGTTTCTTTCGGATCAAATGTATCTGTTGGTTATTATGATCAAGAACAAGCAAACTTAACATCTTCTAAACGGGTTTTAAATGAACTATGGGATGAATATCCACTGCAACCGGAAAAAGAAATCCGTACTATACTTGGGAATTTTTTATTCACAGGAGATGATGTACTGAAACCAGTATCTTCCCTTAGTGGTGGACAAAAAGCTCGATTAGCTCTTGCAAAACTTATGATGCAAAAGTCAAATTTGTTAATTCTAGATGAGCCTACGAACCACCTTGATTTAAATAGTAAAGAGATTTTGGAGAATGCTTTAATTGATTACCCAGGGACTCTTCTATTCGTCTCACATGACCGCTACTTTATTAACCGTGTAACAACGACTGTGGTTGAGTTATCAACAGAAGGTGCACAGGAATATTTAGGGGATTACGATTACTACGTTGAAAAGAAAAATGAAATGATTGAACGTGCAGAACTTGAACAGCAAGAAAGTGACGTTCCTGTTCAAAAGGTGATTGCACAAGAGAAATTAAATTATTTAGAAGAAAAAGAGCGTAAAAAACTAGAGCGTCAACGCACTAGAAAAATTGAAGAGCTAGAACAAAGTATAGTGGAATTAGAAGAAGAAATTGCTACGTTAGAAGATCAACTTTGCTTACCAGAAATATATGCAGATTATGAAAAAGCTAGTGAAATTACAACTAAAAAGCAAACGCTACAAGAACAACTTGAAACTTGTATGGCAGAATGGGAAGAGCTGCATGTATAAGCATATTTAAATAAGGAAGATGTCTCATAAGTCAGGACTTTTGACTATGTGACATCTTTTTTTATTACTTAAACAATTTTTTGAATATATCTATCGTAACTTAGAATATACTAACGATTTTTTAAATATATCTATTGTAACCCTATATATATTAACAATTCGACACGAAATATCGTTTTAACGACAAAGATTGACAATATTAGCATCTTCTATAATGGGGAGATGTTTCAAAATGTTTTTCGGGGATATCTTCTTGCTTTTTATTTCCCGAAAAAGAACAAATTCAAAGGTCTGACATCAACCTATTTATCCACAAGTTTATACACATATCCACCTTTATAAAATAAACATCAAAATAACTTTTCCACATTATCCACAGTCAATAAAAAAGTTATCAACATTTTATATACACAATAAAACCCACATTATCAACAGATAATATGGGTTTTATCCACAACCTGTGGTTAATTATGTGTATAACTATGCTTCAATATCTAATCCTGGATTTGCATTTAAGGCTAATGTTGCACGCTTACCTTGTTCATAAGCAATTGTCCCTGCCGCTGCAATCATCGCTGCATTATCTGTGCATAAAGATAGCGGCGGAATAATTAATTCAATGTTTTCTTTTTGTGCAAATTCCTCTTCTAATCGCGCACGAAGTCCTTTATTAGCAGCTACTCCACCAGCAAGAAGTAATTGCTTTACATTATAAGCTTCTGCTGCACGAGCTGCTTTCGTTACAAGTACATCTATTACACTTTCTTGGAAACTTGCTGCTAAATCTTCTGGTGCAATTTCTATACCGCGCTGTTTTGCGTTATGCACAGTGTTGATAACTGCTGATTTCAATCCACTAAAGCTAAAATCATACGAATCCGGTTCTAGCCATGCACGAGGCAAATCAATTGTCGGTTCTCCTTCATGTGCAAGGCGATCAATATGAGGACCACCTGGATATGGCATAGATAACGTACGAGCTACTTTATCATATGCTTCTCCAGCTGCATCGTCTCGTGTTTCACCAATTACTTCGAATGAACCATGTTCTTTCATATAAACAAGTTCTGTATGCCCACCAGATACAACAAGTGATAATAACGGGAATTGAACTTCTTTTACTAAACGGTTCGCATAAATATGACCAGCAATATGATGAACACCGACTAACGGAATATCATGTGCAAACGCTACTGCCTTCGCTGCATTTACTCCAATTAGAAGTGCTCCTACTAAACCAGGACCTTCTGTTACAGCAATTGCATCAATATCATCAAATGTGATATTTGCTTCCTTTAAAGCTTCTTCTAACACAACTGTAATTTCTTCTACATGATGACGGGATGCAATCTCTGGTACAACGCCGCCAAAACGCTTATGACTTTCAATTTGTGATGCAACGACATTCGCAATAATTTCCGTTCCATTTTTAACAACTGCTACTGCTGTTTCATCACAACTTGTTTCAATACCAAGTATAATCGTATTTTTTTCCATTATATATTCACCCACATTACGAGACCATCTTCCTGATTGTCTGCATAGTATCGTTTACGAATCCCACCATTTTGAAATCCGTATTTTCTGTATAACTGCTTTGCTACTTCATTTGATACACGTACTTCAAGTGTCATTGTTTTTACCCCTAGTTCTTTCGCTTCAGAAATAACTGCTTTCAATAGGGCATCTCCTAACTTTTGACCTCGGTATTCTGGCAAAATAGCTATATTTGTTATATGTGATTCATCAATAATTATCCACAATCCACAATACCCGACTACACGACCATCTTTTTCTAACACAATATAATGTGCATGTTCATTCATCGTTAATTCACGGTGAAAGGCATCTGCAGTCCAAGGAGTTGAAAAAGACGCTTCTTCAATAGCTACAATTTGAGCAATATCATCAAGCTCCATCTTTCTAAATATCATATCCATCTTCTGCAAGCTCCTACTTGTTTTGACTTTCTAACCACTTTGTTTCAGCTTCAGCTAAACGAAGATAGCTTGGAACAAACGTATGCACATCTTGTTCTTCTTTTTGTAATCCTAAGAATGCTAGCTCACTTGGTCTTGGGTTATTTTTAGTAAATGGAGCGAATACAGCTTGATCACCTAAATGTTCTATAATTGTTTCTTTATGCAATTTAACATCGTTACCGATAAATAAAACAGGCTGTCCTTTATCTTTTAACATTTGCAACCAGTCTACAATAAGAATAATTCGGTCTTCTTCTATTGAAGTTAACTGCTCTCCTTCATATGTATATAACCCAGTATAAATTTGCCCACGTCTTCCATCAAATAAAGGACAAATTAACCCGTTAAAGTTAGCACCGTTTGCAGCTACTACCTCTAAACTTGATACACCTACAATTGGTATTTGAAGTGACCAAGCTAATGTTTTCGCCGCTGTCACGCCTATACGAACACCTGTATAGGATCCAGGTCCAGCAGCTACAACGATTTTAGTTAATTCCTTCGGTTTTACACCGCATTCTTTTAACAGTTTCTCTACAGCTGGCATAAGACGTACAGAATGGTTTTTTGTTAAATTTGTAATGATTTCCCCAATTACGTTTTCTTCCTCAATAAGGGATACACCCATTACGTAATTTGAAGTATCAATTGCTAGTACTTTCATCTTGTAATAGCTCCTCACATAATCTAATATAGCGATCTCCAATTGGCTCGAGTATAATTTTTCTTGTGTCATCTCCAGCATGGAATAAACTAATTTGTAACTTTTCATTCGGTAAATATGCTTCTATTAAATGAGCCCATTCTACTACCGTAATTCCTTCACCGTAGAAATATTCATCAAAGCCTAAGTCCTCTTCACTTTCTGCTAAGCGATACACGTCCATATGATATAGCGGTAATCTTCCTTTATATTCTTTAATGATATTAAAGGTAGGACTATTTACAACTCTTTTCACTCCAAGACCTTTTGCTAGTCCCTTTGTAAAAGTCGTCTTACCAGCTCCAAGATCTCCTTCTAAAATAATTACGTCTTGTGCCTCTACGAGCTCACCTAGTTTTTCTGATAACCTTTGTGTTTCCTCAGAAGATTTTGTTGTTACTTCATATTTACTCACAGACTTCACCTACTTTACTCACAATGTTCTCTGCTCTTTATTATACAGGTTTTGAATATATAAAAAAGTCCTTAGGAGTTGTCCTAAGGATAGTTTGACTGTCTTTATTAGTTTTTTGTTAAAACAAATAAAAAAATACGAAACAACTTGTTTCGTTCTTTTCTTTATATGAAATGGCGGTCCCGACCGGGGTCGAACCGGCGATCTCCTGCGTGACAGGCAGGCATGTTAACCACTACACCACGGGACCATTTGGTTGCGGGGACAGGATTTGAACCTGCGACCTTCGGGTTATGAGCCCGACGAGCTACCGTGCTGCTCCACCCCGCGACAATATAAATAGCTTGGCGACGTCCTACTCTCACAGGGACAAGGTCCCAACTACCATCGGCGCTAGAGAGCTTAACTTCCGTGTTCGGTATGGGAACGGGTGTGACCTCTCTGCCATCATCACCAAACTATTGAAGGTATATTCCTTCAAAACTAGATAACATTTGCTACATATTATATGGTTAAGTCCTCGATCTATTAGTATTCGTCAGCTCCACATGTCACCATGCTTCCACCTCGAACCTATCAACCTGATCATCTTTCAGGGATCTTACTAGCTTACGCTATGGGAAATCTCATCTTGAGGGGGGCTTCATGCTTAGATGCTTTCAGCACTTATCCCTTCCGCACATAGCTACCCAGCTATGCCCTTGGCAGAACAACTGGTACACCAGCGGTGCGTCCATCCCGGTCCTCTCGTACTAAGGACAGCTCCTCTCAAATTTCCTACGCCCACGACGGATAGGGACCGAACTGTCTCACGACGTTCTGAACCCAGCTCGCGTACCGCTTTAATGGGCGAACAGCCCAACCCTTGGGACCGACTACAGCCCCAGGATGCGATGAGCCGACATCGAGGTGCCAAACCTCCCCGTCGATGTGGACTCTTGGGGGAGATAAGCCTGTTATCCCCGGGGTAGCTTTTATCCGTTGAGCGATGGCCCTTCCATGCGGAACCACCGGATCACTAAGCCCGACTTTCGTCCCTGCTCGACTTGTAGGTCTCGCAGTCAAGCTCCCTTATGCCTTTGCACTCTACGAATGATTTCCAACCATTCTGAGGGAACCTTTGGGCGCCTCCGTTACACTTTAGGAGGCGACCGCCCCAGTCAAACTGCCCACCTGACACTGTCTCCCGGGTCGATAAGACCCGTAGGTTAGAATTTCAATACAGTCAGGGCGGTATCCCACCAGCGCCTCCACCGAAGCTAGCGCTCCGGTTTCAATGGCTCCCGCCTATCCTGTACAAACTGTACCAAAATTCAATATCAGGCTACAGTAAAGCTCCACGGGGTCTTTCCGTCCTGTCGCGGGTAACCTGCATCTTCACAGGTACTATAATTTCACCGAGTCTCTGGTTGAGACAGTGCCCAAATCGTTACACCTTTCGTGCGGGTCGGAACTTACCCGACAAGGAATTTCGCTACCTTAGGACCGTTATAGTTACGGCCGCCGTTTACTGGGGCTTCAGTTCAGAGCTTCGCTTACGCTAACCCCTCTCCTTAACCTTCCAGCACCGGGCAGGTGTCACCCCCTATACTTCGCCTTACGGCTTCGCAGAGAGCTGTGTTTTTGCTAAACAGTCGCTTGGGCCTATTCACTGCGGCTTTCCGTTAAGAAAGCACCCCTTCTCCCGAAGTTACGGGGTCATTTTGCCGAGTTCCTTAACCAGAGTTCTCTCGCACACCTTAGGATTCTCTCCTCGCCTACCTGTGTCGGTTTGCGGTACAGGCACCTTTTATCTCGCTAGAAGCTTTTCTTGGCAGCGGGGAATCAAAGACTTCGCTCCATAAGGAGCTTCCCCATCACAGCTCAGCCTTTACGATAAGCGGATTTGCCTACTTATCAGCCTAACTGCTTGGACGTGCACAACCAATCGCACGCTTCTTCTATCCTTCTGCGTCCCTCCATTGCTCAAACGATAAAGAGGTGGTACAGGAATATCAACCTGTTGTCCATCGCCTACGCCTGTCGGCCTCGGCTTAGGTCCTGACTAACCCTGAGCGGACGAGCCTTCCTCAGGAAACCTTAGGCATTCGGTGGACGGGATTCTCACCCGTCTTTCGCTACTCATACCGGCATTCTCACTTCTAAGCACTCCACCAGTCCTTCCGGTCTGACTTCACTGTCCTTAGAACGCTCCCCTACCACTGATACCATTGGTATCAATCCGCAGCTTCGGTGGTGTATTTAGCCCCGGTACATTTTCGGCGCAGAGTCACTCGACTAGTGAGCTATTACGCACTCTTTAAATGGTGGCTGCTTCTAAGCCAACATCCTAGTTGTCTAAGCAACTCCACATCCTTTTCCACTTAATACACACTTTGGGACCTTAGCTGGCGGTCTGGGCTGTTTCCCTTTTGACTACGGATCTTATCACTCGCAGTCTGACTCCTAAGGATAAGTCATTGGCATTCGGAGTTTGACTGAATTCGGTAATCCGATGAGGACCCCTAGTCCAATCAGTGCTCTACCTCCAAGACTCTTACACTTAAGGCTAGCCCTAAAGCTATTTCGGGGAGAACCAGCTATCTCCAGGTTCGATTGGAATTTCTCCGCTACCCACACCTCATCCCCGCACTTTTCAACGTGCGTGGGTTCGGGCCTCCATTCAGTGTTACCTGAACTTCACCCTGGACATGGGTAGATCACCTGGTTTCGGGTCTACGACCACGTACTAAACGCCCTATTCAGACTCGCTTTCGCTGCGGCTCCGCCTCTTCAGCTTAACCTCGCACGGGATCGTAACTCGCCGGTTCATTCTACAAAAGGCACGCCATCACCCGTTAACGGGCTCTGACTATTTGTAGGCACACGGTTTCAGGATCTCTTTCACTCCCCTTCCGGGGTGCTTTTCACCTTTCCCTCACGGTACTGGTTCACTATCGATCACTAGGGA
>NZ_JBQXYO010000001.1:4012500-4105000 GCF_052656585.1 Bacillus sp. KNSH39 | reverse complement strand
TCGTCGTTGTAATTTGGCGACTCAATTATCTTATCATACTACATTTTCAAATGCAAGCACTTTTTTAAGATTTTTTTGATGCGGCCGAGAGGACTTGAACCTCCACGGGGTTTCCCCCACTAGGCCCTCAACCTAGCGCGTCTGCCGTTCCGCCACGACCGCGCGGAAAAAACAAAAGTGAGCCATGAAGGACTCGAACCTTCGACCCTCTGATTAAAAGTCAGATGCTCTACCAACTGAGCTAATGGCTCGTAAATGGCTGGGCTAGCTGGATTCGAACCAGCGCATGACGGAGTCAAAGTCCGTTGCCTTACCGCTTGGCTATAGCCCATCGAAATAATTATCTTCTTTTCAAAGACAAATGTTATTGTAACATAATGTCCAATAAAAAACAACTGCTATATAGCAGAAGTTAAAATGGCGGTCCCGACCGGGGTCGAACCGGCGATCTCCTGCGTGACAGGCAGGCATGTTAACCACTACACCACGGGACCATTTGGTTGCGGGGACAGGATTTGAACCTGCGACCTTCGGGTTATGAGCCCGACGAGCTACCGTGCTGCTCCACCCCGCGACAATACTATTCATATAAAATTATATGGTGGAGGATGACGGGATCGAACCGCCGACCCCCTGCTTGTAAGGCAGGTGCTCTCCCAGCTGAGCTAATCCTCCGAAGTGGTGACCCGTACGGGATTCGAACCCGTGTTACCGCCGTGAAAGGGCGGTGTCTTAACCACTTGACCAACGGGCCAATATGTATGGCAGAGAAGAAGGGATTCGAACCCTCGCACCGCGTTAGCGATCTACTCCCTTAGCAGGGGAGCCCCTTGAGCCACTTGGGTACTTCTCTGTATGGCTCCGCAGGTAGGACTCGAACCTACGACCGATCGGTTAACAGCCGATAGCTCTACCACTGAGCTACTGCGGAATAATGAAGACAATTTGTATCTTATAAAAATTGTCTCTGTAAGTCAAGAAGTTTTTAACAACATCTTGTTCAAACGTGACATGTTTATAATATACTGGATTGCGTTTTTACTGTCAAGATGTTTTCGATATCGGTTTGAGTTTCCCTTTACACTTTCCACAGACATATCTTTTTATATTTATTTGACGCCTTCTTACATATTGAAGTGAACACTCCATACATTCATACTTATAAATCTTTTTTTCCTTCTCTTCATTAATCATTCGTTTACAAAAACGTGGTGCATCAACTTTCTTTAACAACTCACGAAAATCCCTGTCCCTGTGCTTATACCCTCTTCCTGCAATATGTAAGTGATAATGACAAAGCTCATGTTTAATAATCTCGACTAACTCTTCTTCACCATACAATTCGTAATATCGATAATTCAGTTCGATATTATGACTCTTCAATAAATAACGCCCACCAGTTGTACGTAATCTATTATTAAACACCGCTTTATGTAAGAACGGCATCTCAAAGTATTGTAGTGACACTTCTTCCACTAGTCGCTGAATTTCTTGCTCATCCACTCTCATTCCTCCTAAACAAAAAAATATTTTTACACTTTTCTCCCTTCTTATACATATATTAAATAGTACATATACCCATCCTCATGTAAGAAGCGTGGTTTCTAAAAACAAAACATGAATAGAAATCCACTCACCAACCTCTCATCAATAGCATTTTAGATTTTTGAGAGCAGGATTAAACAAGGAGGGATTCCTATGCCTACGTGGCTAAAAAAACAAATGCAACGTGCATATTTCGAAAAAAACCGGTATCAAATTAAGTTATTAAATGAATGCTGGTTTTATTATAGCAAAATACATCAAAGCTCATAATCCATTACACTTTTTATTTCATAAAAAAAGAGCAGTTTCATCTGCTCTCTTCTCTTACTATTCAATCGGCAACATAGATAGTGCAACGCGTCCTTTTTTTGTATCAATATCATCTACCCATACTTTTACAATTTGCCCTACTGATACAACATCTAACGGATGCTTTACAAACTGTTTGCTAAGTTTAGAAATATGTACTAAACCATCTTGCTTTACACCAACATCAACAAAAGCACCAAAATCAACAACGTTACGAACTGTTCCTTCTAGTTCCATACCACGTTTTAAATCTTCTAATTTCAAAATCCCTTTTTTCAAAAGTGGTTTAGGCAACTCATCCCTCATATCTCGTTCAGGACTAATAAGCGCATCTATAATATCAACTAACGTCGGCTCCCCAACTCCTGTTTCTTGAGATAACTTAGAAATCTCTACTTCTTCCAATCTCTTTTGTAATTGCGGTTGTCCTACGTCATCTATCGATAACCCTAGACTCTTCAATAACAATTCAACATTTTTATATTGCTCTGGATGAATACCTGTTCGATCTAATGGATTCGCTCCTTCTAGTATACGTAAGAAACCTATACATTGTTCATAAGTCTTTGCACCTAAACGTGGGATTTTCTTTAATTCCGTGCGCTTCGTGAATTTCCCATCTTCTTCTCTCTTTGCTACAATATTTTTCGCAACAGTTTTCGATAAACCTGAAACATATTGTAACAATGCAACCGAAGCCGTATTTACATTAACCCCAACTTGGTTAACAGCTGTTTCTACTACAAATGTTAATGACTCATTCAGTCTCTTTTGAGATACATCATGTTGGTATTGTCCAACCCCAACTGATTTAGGATCAATTTTCACAAGTTCAGCAAGTGGATCTTGCAGACGTCTCCCAATAGAAACGGCACTTCTCTCTTCAACTTGTAAATTTGGGAATTCCTCACGGGCTAAATCAGAAGCTGAATATACACTAGCACCCGCTTCATTTACAATAATATAAAAGACATCTCGATTCACACTTTGTAATACATCTACTATAAACTCTTCTGTTTCTCTAGATGCTGTCCCATTACCAATTGCAATCATTTCAACTTGATATTTATCTATAATAGAAAGAACTTTCGTTTTTGCATCATCATATTTACGAACAGGTGGATGCGGATAAATAACATCGATATGTAGTACTTTCCCCGTATCATCTACTACAGACAATTTACAACCAGTTCTATATGCCGGATCTACCGCTAGCACGACTTTCCCTTTCATCGGAGGTTGTAATAATAAGTTACGTAAGTTCTCAGAGAAAATATGTATTGCTTGTTCTTCAGCTGTTTCTGTTAATTCTTTACGAATCTCTCTTTCGATTGAAGATTGAATTAATCGTTTATAACCATCTTCAATCGCTAATTGTACATAATGTGCACTTTTCGAATCGTTATCACGAATTACTTTCTTATTTAAGAAGGTTACTATCTCATCTACTGGCGGAACAACAGCAACTCTCAATATATCTTCTTTCTCGCCACGATTCATTGCTAATACACGATGTGGTACTACTTTTTGCAATGGTTCTTCATAACTGTAATACATTTCATATATATTCTTTTCATCTTTTTCTTCATCTTTCACGGAAGAAGACATAACACCTTTTCTAAAAGTAACATTTCGAATCCAACTACGATACGCAGCTTCATCTGAAACCATTTCTGCAATAATGTCTTGTGCACCTTGTAAAGCTTCTTCTGCAGATTGCACTTCTTTCTCTACATTAATAAATTCCACTGCCTTTTTAGCCGGATCTTCTTTCTTATATAACAATAACCATTCAGCTAATGGTTCTAATCCTTTTTCTTTAGCAACTGTCGCTTTCGTTCTTCTTTTCTCTTTATATGGACGATATAGATCTTCTACTTCTTGCAACTTTGTAGCTTTAACAATTTGCTGTCGTAGCTCTTCTGTCAGTTTCCCCTTCTCATCAATAAGACGAAGAACTTCTTCCTTCCTATCTTCAAGTTGCATCATATATTGCCATCTCTCTAAAATCGTACGAATTTGCACCTCATCTAAAGAGCCTGTCCATTCTTTTCGGTAACGAGCAATAAATGGAACTGTGTTACCTTCTTCTGTTAATTGAATAACATGACGAACTTGCTTTTCGGTAAAGCCTAATTCTTTCACTAACATTTTCATTAACGCTTGTCGATTATCTACCATTTCCATATACAACCGTAACCTCCTCTATAATAAAAAAAGTTGCCCTTCAAAGAGAGCAACTTAAACTGCCGATTTAAAAATCTATTAGTCCTAAACTAATTTGTAGCGCTTCATCTACACGAATCATCATCACTTCATCTAAGTGAGTGATTTTGTCCGTTAAGCGCTGCTTATCGATTGTTCGAATCTGCTCAAGTAAAATAACAGAATCTCTCTCAAAACCGTACTTTTTCGCATCAATTTCCACATGAGTGGGTAATTTCGCTTTTTGAATCTGTGCAGTAATAGCCGCTACAATCACCGTTGGACTAAAACGATTTCCGATGTCATTTTGAATGACAAGAACCGGACGAACGCCTCCTTGCTCAGAACCAACAACTGGGGAAAGGTCTGCAAAATACACGTCGCCGCGTTTTACAATCAAAATATTACCCCCCGCTAACTAAGCGTTCTACTGTATGAGCTGCTTCATACTCTGCTAAGAAAGCTTCAGATGCAATACCAAGATTAATTTTTCCCATTTCAATGTACCCACGTCGCATTGATTCATGTTGGTAGCGTTTCTTCGTCTTATGTTGACGCAATAACAATTGTGTTGCCTGGCAAATTAGTTCATGGCGATTCTTATTCTCTTGTTTTCCAATTCCGTCCAATTCCGTTACCATTTGCTTTGGCAACCGAACCACGATTTCAGTAGTTACACTTGATTCGGACACAAAAATACACCTCCACCGTCAACTACACACCCAAATATATATATGACACCTATTGTAATAATACCATTGTATGGAGCCTGTTGCAAAGACTTCCTTATTCCTTGCTTATGTTTTCCAATTCACAAACAAAACATTCATCTTCTTAAATTTTTTATCTCATAACTAACTAAAAACAATAGAACTCCTCTTCAAAACTTACGTGCAACTTATATAAAAAATGATTATAAGTAAAAAGCTTCTCATCAAAAAGAGCTTATTATCCAGCAATGAACAGTCACTCCAATGACAAGAAGCAATCATACTACCTTCTATATATTGTTCAAGTAATTAATTATCTCTACAACCTTACCATTCCGTATAAATATTCTCGGCACACGGAAACTGATCGTTGCAATAATTTCATAATTAATAGTCCCTGAGTATTCCGCAACCTCTGTAGCGCTAATATACTCATCTCCTTGCCTTCCAATAAGCGTAACTTTCGTACCAAGTGGCACTTCACAAGGAAGATGAATCATGAACTGATCCATTGTTACTCGCCCTACAATCGGTACCCTTTTACCATTTATAAGCACTTCAAATCCTTGTAACCTCCTAAGCCACCCATCTGCATAGCCAATCGCTACAGTCGCAATCCATTCTTCAGTTTTCGTTCGGTAGGTGACGTTATAACTAATTCCATCACCTTTAATTACCTGTTTAATATGAGCGACTTTCGTATGAAGTGATAGCGCCGGTTCTAATTCAAATGGTAAAAAAGGACGTATTTCTACAGAAGGAGATAATCCATACATTGCAATCCCAATTCGCACTGCATTAAATGTAATCCCTTGAAAACGTAACGTCGCAGCACTATTAGCTGTATGAACAAACTTAGGATCCACTCCGAATTCTTTCAACCAACTTAACTGCTCTAAGAACGTGTTATATTGCTTATCAAAATACGAAGTCTCAACTTCATCTGCCGTTGCAAAATGCGTGTATACTCCTTCTAACTCTAAAAACGGTGCACCCTCTAAACTCTTTAAAAATTCTTTTAGCTCTTTTCTTTCACGTATTCCAATTCTCCCCATACCACTATCAAAGTTAATATGGAATTTCATTACAGATGAACCATCCCAAAGTTTAATCGCTTCGTCCACCCATTCTTTTTGAAAAACCGTTAGCGCTACATCATTTTCAGCAGCTACATTTACATCACGCGGCGGCGAGGGACCTAACACTAAAATCGGCTCAGTAATACCAGCCCTCCGAAGCACTAAAGCTTCATCTAAAAAAGCAACAGCTAACCTTGTTGCACCTGCTTCTAATGCCGTTTTAGCCACCGGTACATAATCGTGCCCATATGCGTTTGCTTTAACTACAGCAAAAATCTCTACATTACTTGGGATGAACTCTTTAATATGTGTAACGTTGTTATAAATGGCATCTAAATCCACTTCCACCCAAGTGTCACGGTAAAATGGTGCTTCTTCCATAAATACACTTCCTTATACACGATATGCGAAGCTTATTCTTTTATATGCTTCTTTTATGAAATCCACCTTCAAACTAAGAAAAGACGTGGTGCACATATATCACCACGTCTAAGAAGTTTACTTCACCTGCTTCGCTGTAACTGAACGAGCAACCATTAACAGCTCCTTCGGCTCTAAACCTTTAGACACGAGCATATATTCTACTCCGTTATGCGACCACGTTACAGAGTCTTTCGTTAATGCACCAATCGTAAATCCAAGATCAACTGGTTCTCCACTTACACTTACCGCTGATGATGCCTCTGCAACTTTTGCCTTTTCTTGTATTAAAGTAAAGGATTTCTTATTTCCAGTGTATGTGAGTATCGCACGCTTGCCACTGTCTGTCTTCAACTCTTTTTCATCTTGCAGAGTCATACCTTGTGGTGTATCAAGTGGATACAAAATAGCAAACGGTTTGTCTTCTTTCGCTGTTGTTTGAACATCTACCTGCGCTCTAGACATATTTTGTTTCGTATCAAATGCACCTTTATCAAATTTCGCATCGAATTTCACTTTAGAGAAATCTACTTTCACAAGAACATTTTGATCATTATCCATTAACTTCACTGAAACTGGAGTCAAGTCGCTCTTATTCAATGTAATCTCTTGTCTCGGCAACATATTTTGATGTTGATAGTTTGTTTTTGTTTTAAAAATATAATACTTATCTGTTTTCTCAAAAGTAAGGTTTTTCTTGTCCTGCAAAATATCTCTTACAAGTGATTCATATAAATAAGCCTGGCTACTATTTTGCGGCCAATCACTTTGAAAACGGAAGCTCTTATTAAGTGCTGGCGTTAATACAAATACACCTTCTTCATTTCTCAAAATAATTTGGCTCTGATCTTTTTTTGCATTTTTTAAATTCACACGATAAAAAGACGGTTCCTTATGCCAAATCTCTACGTTATACTCTTGAGGCTCATTGCCTGTTTTAATAGATAATTTTGCCTCAGCTTGATAACTTTTCATCCCTTTTACTTTTGATTCTAAATCTCTCACGACATCATCTTGCTTCTTTTCCATACAACCCGCCAACACAAAAACGGTCAACAAACCGACAAGAACTAAAAACAGACGCCTTTTCATCAATTCAGCCCCTTTGCCCCTATAAATGAATGGAAGATGTACCTTCCTTATCGCTACCTCAAATATATGAGACAAAGATATAAAATATGCAGACTAGCGTGACAAGCTTTCTAAAACAACTTGAGCAACAGCAAATTCCTTACTATGACTAATTGATAAATGAACAATATACTCTGTACTTGTAATCAGAATTGGCTTACCTCTTTCATCATTTTTCACTTCAATATCTAAAAAACTCACTTCTTTTCCGATACCAGTACCTACAGCTTTTGAATACGCCTCTTTCGCTGCAAACCTTCCAGCTACAAACTCTGTAAGGCGACTTCCTTTCAGCTCCATAGCAACATTACGTTCATTTTCCGTTAAAATACGTTCCATAAATTTAAGCTTTCCATCTAGCATTTTTTCAATACGATTTAATTCAATAATATCGATACCAATCCCTATAATCATTTCAAAATCCCCTTCTTCTATTTAACTTTCTTCTTTCATATTGATAAGAATAACAGAGAATCTTTCTGATGCAAAAGGGGTGATAGTAACCGTATGCTAATAAGATCCACTCATATTTCTTTACAACCGACTATTCTTACCTTACTGCTTATTCATTTAGTCATGATGATATTAGGCGACTTTTTTCTCTTACCACTGGCAGCCTCTAATGAATATATCGCGAAAGGAGAATGGTGGCGTGTCATAACTTCTCTTCTCGTACACGTAGACTTACAACATTTTCTTTCTAATAGTATTTTTTTGTTTGCTCTTGGTTCTTCTATCGAAAAGCAACTCGGACACTTTTCTTTTTTTATTCTATTTTTTCTCTCTGGAATTTCTGGAAATATTTCTTCTTATATTATTATGCCGCTTGAATATATTCACGCAGGTGCATCAGGTGGTATTTTCGGACTATTAGGTGCACAGTTATTTTTATTGTACAATCGATACCGCTCTTCAAAACCAAAAGAAATTGCCATTTTCTCAATTATGATACTTCTATTACTGCTATTTACTTTCTTTAACCCTTCTGCCAATCCGATCAGTCATTTAACAGGTTTAATAACCGGTGGCATTTTAACCCCTTTTTTAACAAAAAAAAACGATGGTGCAAAGCTTATTTAATATAAAAGCTTGCACCATCGATAATTTCTACATCTACTTGTTCACTTAAATCTCTCATTAATTGAAATAAAGACTCATCCTTCATCTTCGCCTCAATCATACAATCAATTTGCGGAACACTTCCCTTTATCCTTCTTAAAAAAGATAAAAATGCGTCTACATTAATATAATCTGCATGAGCTCTTGGATCTTTTCCCTCTCTAGGGCTAGAGATATGCATTTTAATCGGCAACAAAGACGTTTCCCACGTATGAACAACACGTGCCCAATCTTCATACCAATCTTCTTGCTCATTATTCATCATATGGTGATGCAAGTCAAATACGACGGGAATATCTAATTTTTCTCCTAAATATAATGTTTCCTCTAACGTAAAGGTTGTATCATCATTTTCTAATATAATCATTTCTTGAATACCCCTTGGGACATTCGACCAATTCTCTATAAAGCGCTCTAATGCAAGTTCTTTATCTTTATATCCTCCTCCAACATGCAGTACACATCGTTGCTTATGTTCAATCCCCATGCCTTTTAATAATTTTTTGTGCATCTGCAATGTTTTTACAGATTGTTTAAAAACACTCTCTTCAGGTGAATTTAGTACAACAAAATGATCTGGATGGAAATCAATTCTCATATTCATATGAACTGCATATTCACCTAGTTTTTTTAAATTTTCTTTTAACGGACGAATATAGTTCCACTCTAGCAATTCCTCATGATTCGCTAAAGGAATGAGCTTTGAACTGAGCCGAAAGAAAGATATGTCATGCCCTTTATTATGCTTTAATAAACGTAAACAATTTTCTAAATTGGAATTAGCAATTCTTTCAAGCTTACGAATTGCAGCATCACGATCATCTAATTTCTGAAACTGTGCATACGTCATCGTTTGAGATGGAGATGCATTCTTCAAATGCACACTCATCGCAACGTAACCAAGCCTTACAAGCATATAACAGCCCCTTTTCTATCATAACTATTATGTAGTATGCACAATTATAGAAATAAAAAAAGAGAATGCCCACAAAGGACATTCTCTTTTTTTTATTAAGCTTGTGGACGGCTATGATGTTTTCTTTCGCCGCGTCCATTTGAAGAACCAGGGCGACCTTGGCCTTCACCTCTACGACCACGACTACCACCATCACGATTACGATCGCGGTTACCATCACGATTGCGATCACGGTTTCCGTCACGATTACGTCCATCACGGTTACGGTCACGATTACGTCCATCGCCACCGCCGCGTCCATCACGACTACGATTACGGTTACCATCACGGTATCCGCCTCCGTTACCGCCGCGTTTTTTAGAACCGCCGCCTCTTGAAACAACAGGTGGTTCTGATGTTAAAGCGATCGGAGTTGTATCCGGCTCTTTAGTCATCATTTTTAAAGCAGCAGCTACTACTGTTACAGAGTCATTTTCTTCTAACATTTCTTCTGCAATACGCTTGTAGTATGCTAAGTTTTCATTTTCAATTGTGCTTTGAAGCTTTTCAGCGATTAAACGTTGTTGACCTTCTAATGCCTCGTCAAGTGTCGGTGCATCCATACGGTCCATTTTACGTTTTGTTGTACGCTCGATATTTTTTAATTGTCCTGATTCACGTGGTGTTACAAATAGCATTGCAATACCTTTTTTACCTGCACGACCAGTACGACCGATACGGTGAACGTATGATTCTGGATCTTGTGGAATATCGAAGTTATATACGTGCGTTACGCCTGAAATATCAAGACCACGCGCAGCAACGTCTGTTGCAACAAGAACTTCAATAGAACCTTCTTTAAATTTACGTAATACAGACATACGTTTCGCCTGAGTTAAATCACCGTGAATACCTTCTGCAGCATAACCACGTAAGTTTAATGCTTCTGATAATTCATCAACACGACGCTTTGTACGACCAAATACGATTGCAAGCTCTGGAGATTGAATATCTAATAAGCGTGTTAACACGTCAAACTTTTTCTTTTCTTGCACTTCTAAATAGAACTGCTGAATGTTTGGCATTGTTACTTCTTTTGCTTTTACTTTAATGTGTTGAGGCTCAGTCATGAAACGCTCAGCAATACGGCGGATTGGATCCGGCATTGTCGCTGAGAATAGTAATGTTTGATGTGTTTCTGGCACATCTGTTAAAATTGCTTCAATGTCTTCAATGAAGCCCATGTTTAACATTTCATCTGCTTCGTCAAGAACAACTGTCTCTACGTTTTGCAGACGAAGTGTTTTACGGTTAATATGATCTAAAATACGACCCGGCGTACCAACAATAATGTGTGGGTGTTTTTTTAGAGCACGAATTTGGCGGTTAATATCTTGACCACCATAAATCGGTAAAATACGAACGCGTTTATGCTTACCAATTTTGTATAATTCTTCTCCAACTTGAATTGCTAATTCACGCGTTGGCGCGATAACAATACCTTGAACCGATTCTTTATGTGTATCCACTTTATCTAATAGTGGTAATCCGAATGCTGCTGTTTTCCCTGTACCTGTTTGCGCTTGCCCAATAATATCTTTACCTTGCAATGCATGTGGAATTGTTTCAGCTTGAATTGGTGTAGCCTCTTCAAAGCCCATACTTTCAACAGATTGCAGTAAAGAATCACTTAATCCTAATTCTCGAAATGTTGTCAATGTTACTTCTCCTTTTCTATCCTATACTTATCATTTAAAAAAAGGCGTTTTCCGAATTTGCGGAAAAGCCCTTTTCCTGAATGCTCACGTATATAAACGGGCGTATATTCTTCACGAAAATACTTCTAAACGTTATTACACTTTATCAATTATAAGTTTTGTATGTGTAAAAAGCAAACCCAACTGTTACCTTATTTTCATATTCAGAGTTTTTTTCTTCACTTTTATTTTTTTATATTTACTGTAAGCGCTTATTATAAGTTTCTTCTATTTTCGTAACTATCATCCCTATTTATATACACCAATTATTTCAACATCGTAATTACTTCTTCTAATTTCATACCGCGAGATGCTTTTATTAATACAACATCTTTCACATCGACTACTGCTTGTAAATCTTTTACTAACTCTTCTTTATTATCATACGCCTTTACACGTTCATTAGGGAAATTAATTTTTGCTCCTTCAGCAATTTGAGCCCCTAATCTACCGTATGTGAATACATGTGAGATTTTTGCTGGATCGATTAATTTTCCTACCTCATAATGGAACTGTACTTCTTGATCTCCAAGTTCTAACATATCACCGAGCACAACGATTTTTTTAGCAAAACCATCTAAACCATTCATTAAATGGAATGCTGCTTCCATAGCCGTCGGGCTTGCATTATAAGCATCGTTGATAATTGTTAAACCACTATTTGTTTTCACAATTTCCATACGCATGCCCGTCATTTGAAGTGTTACTAAACCTTCTTTCATCTCTTCCCACGTTACACCAAAATGTTTCGCAATTGCCATTGAAGCAAGTGTATTATACACATTATGTTTTCCTAACACCGGTAAGTAGAATGAAATATTTTCATCTCTATTCATTTTGAAATGTGTCCCAGTTGCTTGTAATGTTACAGTCGTTGGATAATAATCGTTTGCTCTTGCATCACCAAACGTAACCGTTTCTGCTGCTAAATTCATTCCAGGAACACGATTCGTTAATAAAGGCTCATCTCCGTTATATACGAACACGCCACCTTCTTGTAATCCTGTAACAATTTCTAATTTCGCTTCAGCAATTGCCTCACGAGATCCTAAATCCATTAAATGTGCCTCACCAATATTTGTAATGATAGCTGCATTAGGACGAGCTAACTTAGATAAGAATTCAATTTCGCCTCGGCTTGACATACCCATCTCTAATACTGCTACTTCTGTATTTTCTTCTAAGTTTAAAATGGTAAGAGGTAATCCGATATGGTTATTGAAGTTCCCTTCTGTTTTTTGCACTTTGAATTTAGTCGCAAGAAGACTTGTTACAATATCTTTCGTAGATGTTTTACCGTTACTACCCGTTACACCTACAACTTTAACATCCAATTGATCGCGATAGTTTTTCGCTAACATTTGCAATGCCGATAGCGTGTCTTCTACAAAAATAACCGGAAGATTCTCAGGTGGATTCGCTACATCTTTCATCCATAATGTAGCCACAGCTCCATTTTCAACAGCTTTATCTACAAAAGCATGTCCATCGAAGCGCTCCCCTTGAATCGGAACATACAAGTTTCCTTTTTCAATTTTTCTCGTATCAATAGACACGCCTTGAATAGTAATTCCCTCATATTGCTCTGCTAATTCAGTACCATTTACCATCTGTTCCACTTGCTTTAACATTCGCTTTATCATATATAAACGCTCCTTACATAGAGGAAGCACTATTCCTATGAATAGTGCTTCCTCCTTTTTTGTTAGATTGTATATTTAATTTTTTGTTTTTCTTCGTGACGTTCAATCGCTAAACGAATTAGCTCTTCGATTAATTCTGGATACGGTAACCCAGTATGTTGCCATAATAGAGGGAACATACTGAACGGTGTAAATCCTGGCATTGTGTTTACTTCGTTAATATACACTTCTCCATCTTTCGTTAAGAAGAAATCAGCTCGCGTTAAACCTGCACCGTCTAATGATTGGAATGCAATAATCGCATCATGCTTAATTACATTAGATTCTTCTTCTGTCATTTCAGCTGGAATAATTAGCGCCGTATCACCATCGATATATTTCGACTTATAATCATAGAAGTCCTTTTTCGGAACGATTTCACCTACAACTGAACATTTCGGCTCATCATTACCTAGTACCCCAACTTCTACTTCACGACCTACAATATTTTCTTCTACAATAATTTTGCGATCAAATTGGAATGCCTCTACAAATGCATCCTCAAGTTCTTCACGATTTTTACACTTATTAATACCAACACTTGAACCAAGGTTCGCTGGTTTTACGAAGCAAGGATATCCTAACTTATCTTCTACTTTAGAATAAGCTTCCTCACGATTTTTTTCCCATGCACTACGAATGAAGGATGCATATTTTGCTTGTTTTAAACCAGCCTCTGCAAAGATGTTTTTCATAACAACTTTATCCATACCAGCAGATGATGCTAGAACACCATTTCCTACATAAGGGATATTCATTAATTCTAATAGTCCTTGAACCGTTCCATCTTCACCGTTTGGTCCATGTAGTAATGGGAAAATAACGTCAATAGCGTTCTCCTCAGAAGCTGCAGATGGGATAATTTCTGTACTTAATGATAACGGAGAAATCGCATTTTCTGCACCGCTCATTTTTAAAGCTTCAACATCTGTTACTTCGCCTTCAATACGCTCACCACGTACCCATTGACCTTGTTCTGTAATATAAATTGGATGAATCTCGAATTTATCTTGATTTAACGCTTTAATAGCAGCAAGAGCCGTCTGTAGCGAAACTTGATGCTCAGCTGATTTTCCACCATATAATAAACCTAATTTAATTTTCGTCAATGAAATCACCCTAACCAATTGTTTTCATTTTTCTATTTTAGCACTTTTTATAAAAATAGGTAGTTCCTATTTGAAATAAAATGTAACTTCCATAAATAATTAAATAACATCACTTATTGGTTTTTCATTTCATTTTCTATATAGCTACACAAAATAAAATGGCAATCTAATCTAGTTATGTACCTAAAATATGTAGAAATCCCCTTTTTTGTGTATGTCATCTATTCACTAAGAAGATTGTTTGGTTAGTGTGTCTTTTTGCCTTTGCTCAACAAGGCGATCTAAAGAAACATATACAATACCTGCAACTACACATCCTACAGCTAAAATTGTAAATAGAAAGTGACCAAGTAATCGATCTAATAAAAAACCGCCCAAAAGTGGACCAAATGCGCTTCCTGTAATCCACTGCAAACTTGCAGCTCCCATATAAGTCCCTCTCAAATGCTCAGGGGCCAAATTTGCTACAAATGTCATCTGTACAGGCGACATAATCATTTCACCTAACGTATATAAAGCATAAACGAACAGTAGTGTTATTAAAATAATTGTAGCATTTGTATTAAATTCTCCAAACCACTTCGGTAACCACCCTATAAAAAATAATCCAATCCCGAATAAACATGCACCATATAACATCGTCTTCCCGACCGGTTTATCCGTAGCCCATTTTGAAATTTGAAACTGGAATAAAACAACTAATAGTCCGTTTAACGCCATTAAATATGGATATGGATTATTCGTTCCAAAAATACGCTTCATTTCATTATCAAAATGTAGTGGCAACATGCCTTCCGTTTGAGAAAACCCCATCGAAATGATAATACCTGCTAATAAGTAAATCATTAATGCCTTATCTCGCATTACAATTTTCCAAACTGCCCCAGATTCCTTTTCTTTATGTTCTTCCTTATCTGTCCTCTTTGGCATCGTCTCTTGAATAAGAAGTAATACAAGTAACGCATAAAATAGCATTGTAGAAGAGGCAATAATAAACACAAGGTTCTTTGACAACACAACTACTGATGCTCCCATTATCGGACCAATCGCAGCACCTATATTGTGTCCCATTCGTAATAAACCATATGCCTCTGTTCTTTTTTCTGGTGCCGTTACATCCGCGACCATAGCTGATGCAGCTGGGTGAAATAAAGAATTACTCAACCCTAAAAAAATAGATAAAATTGCATATGGAATAAACCCTTCTATAAATAGAAAACCGAGCATTAATAATGCATTACTTGCCATAGAAAATATCATAATAGGCTTTCTTCCATATATGTCAGCAATTCTCCCTCCTATAAGTGATCCAAAACTTGCAGCAATTGGAGAAAGCGCCATAATAACCCCAACTTCCAACAACGAATCTACCTTATCTTTTAAATATAATGCAAAAAAAGGCATTAACATCATCATTGCAATTCCATTTAACGTCTCTCCAATAAATCGAATCCATACGTTACGGTCCATCTCCCTTAACTCACGCCACGTATTTTTCATCATTTCACCCCTTTAGTTAGCCAACAATTATCTTATAATAAGTTCAGAAAAATGTAAATTTTCAAATAAAAAAATCCATTCTAACAGAATTAGAATGGATTTTTTCGCTTATAAATTTGCAACATCTTCTTCTTTTTTACTATTATTTAAAGCACTATGTTTTCGGCTATATAAGAAGTAAACCGCTATACCAATAACCATCCATATCCCAAAACTAATCCATGCTGTCCCCGATAATTGAAGCATTAAGTATAAACAGAAGATCACTGTTAATGCTGGTAAAAATGGTACAAGCGGAGCCTTAAATGCCCTTGGTAAGTCTGGATGTGTTCTTCTCATTACGATTACCGCAACAGCTACGAGTGCAAATGCTGACAATGTCCCCATATTTACAAGATGTGCTAAAACATTTAAATCTATTAATCCTGAAATCAGTGCCGCAATAATTCCCGTTGTCCATGTATTTAAAAATGGCGTTTTAAATTTCGGATGAACTTTAGCAAGACGCTTCGGCAGTAAACCATCTCGGCTCATCGCATAAGAAACACGAACTTGCCCATACATCATAACTAGCATTACTGTTGTAATTCCTGTAATTGCTCCTACTGAAATTACCCCCGCTAAACCATCTTGTCCAATAAATTGAAGTGCAAAAGCAACTGGATCTGATATATTTAGCTGTCCGTATGGAACAATTCCTGTCAAAATAAGCGAAACAACGATATAAAGAACTGTACAAATTAATAACGATGCAATAATACCAATTGGTAAATCACGTTGCGGACGTTTCACTTCTTCTGCCGCTGTTGAAACTGCATCAAATCCTATAAATGCGAAGAATACTGTAGCCGCTCCAGCCATTACACCATCTAAACCAAATGGCATAAAAGGCGTCCAGTTTTCAGGTTTCACATAATTAAAACCAGCAAAGATAAAAATAAGAACAACTGCTATTTTAATAAATACCATAATATTATTTACTCGTGCACTTTCACGAACACCCCTAGATAAAAGAACTGTCATCACTAAAATAATTAGAACTGCAGGTAGATCAATTATTCCACCCTTACCTGTACCAGGAGCCGAGGAGAGAATAGTCGGAATATGAATTCCAAACCCCTTTAATAAAGATTGAAAATATGCAGACCAACCGTTCGCTACAGCAGATGTAGCAAGTAAATATTCCAGCATTAAGTCCCAGCCAATTAAAAATGCGAATACTTCCCCCATCGTCGCGTATGTATACGTATACACACTGCCCGAGACAGGAACTGAAGAAGCAAATTCAGCATAACAAAATGCAGCAAAGGCACAAGCTAGAGCGGCAATCGCAAATGATAATATAATAGCTGGCCCAGAATGTTTCGCTGCCACAACACCCGTTAGAACAAAAATACCAGTTCCAACAATTGCTCCGATTCCAAGCATAGTTAAATCTAGCGCGCCCAATGTTCTTGCTAACGTTTTTTGCTTACTTTCTTGCATTAACTTTGCAATTGGCTTCTTTTGAAAAATTTGCTTCATCTTTCACTCCTCCAAGTTTTAAATTTTCTGAAAATTTTTAATTCGCTTTTTTATTTTACTCATTACGCTTTTCCTAGTCAATACTTTTGTCGAAACAAGTAGAAATTCTTCTGAATATGCACGACCCTTATTATTCTTTCTATATATCTTTCCATTATTTTTTTGGTATTATTATACATGTCGATTCCGTGAAAAAGGCATGCCCCCTTATTGAGAGCATGCCTTTTTTACTTATTTCACAGTATATGAACCTTGTTCAATCCAGCTATACATATACTTTTCATCTTCTGTTTCATGTGCTTGTTTTACAATACGAAGCGGACGGAATGTGTCTATCATAACAGCTAATTCAAGCGTCTCTTTCTTCCCTATACTTGCCTCTGTTTTCCCCGGATGCGGTCCATGGGGAATCCCGCTCGGATGAAGTGTAATAGAACCTTCTTCCACACCTTTGCGACTCATAAAGTTTCCTTCTACATAGTAAAGAACTTCATCACTATTAACATTACTATGATAATATGGTGCCGGAATTGACTCTGGATGATAATCGTATAAACGTGGTACGAAAGAGCAAATAACAAAATTATGTCCTTCAAATGTTTGATGTACTGGCGGTGGCTGATGAATGCGCCCTGTAATTGGTTCAAAATCCTCTACATTAAATACCCACGGATATAAATAGCCATCCCATCCCACAACATCTAACGGGTGGTGTCCTAAAACATGTTTATGCATATAGCCTCTTGATTTTGTCATTACGACAAACTCGCCTTTTTCATCATATGTCTCTAATTTTTCTGGACCACGAAGATCTCTTTCACAAAACGGACTATGCTCTAACAATTGTCCGTATTCATTTCGATAACGACGCGGCGTTGTAATTTGGCTATTCGCCTCTACAACAAGAAACTTAGTCTCTCCTTCATCTGGAATAACACGATAAATCGTTCCAATTGGAATCGTTACATAGTCGCCTTTTCTATAGTGAATCGTTCCAAACATCGTTTCAATTTTCCCTGTTCCATAATGAACAAATAACATTTCGTCGCCATCACCATTACGATAGAAATAATCCATTTTTTCTGTTGGACTCACTACTCCAATTAATAAATCTTCATTTCCAAGTATGAAATTCCGTCCACTTATTGCATCACCACTTTTTTTACTTTCTTTCGTTCGAAAGTGGCGATGAGAAAGAGCAACATCCTCTTCATACTGCAACTGACAAGAATGCGATAATGCAGAATGACCTACTTCTGTCGGCATATAATGATGATACAAAATAGACTGCGTACCAGAAAAACCTTTTGTTCCCATTACCTGTTCACGATAAAGCGATCCATCTTTTTTACGAAATTGTACATGTCGTTTATGAGGTAGTTCTCCCATGTGACGATAAAACATGCCCATCACCCGCTTCCTTTTCTTTTTTGATTGTATTACGTAGTGTACCTAAACCAGTAATCGACAGTTCTACAACATCTCCATCTTGTAGCCACTCTTCTGTACCCAGTTCTAAAATACATCCTGTTCCTACTGTCCCAGAACCAATCACATCTCCTGGATATAACGTAACGTCCTCTGAAGCACGTTCAATCATTTCAGCAAATGTATAGTAAATATCTTGGAAGTTTCCTTTTGATAATAGTTTTCCATTTACATGAGCAGTCATTTCTAAATTATATCGATCACCATTACGATAAACGTCTAATTCCTCTTTCGTAACAAGATGTGCTCCTAAAGAAGTTGCAAAGTCTTTTCCTTTCGCTGGACCGAGACCTACTTTCATTTCTGTTGCTTGTAAGTCTCTCGCACTCCAGTCGTTCATAATACAATAACCAAAAATATATTCCTCTGCTTGCTCACGAGAAATATTTCGCCCTTCTCTTCCTATTACGCAAGCAATCTCCAACTCATAATCAAGCTTTTTAGACTTTTTCGGACCAATTACAAAATCACTGGAACCAATTACAGCACGATGATTAGTAAAATAAAAAACCGGAATATCATACCATTCAGGTACAACATCTAATCCTCTTCGTCCGCGAGCTGTTTTTACATGTTGTTCAAATGCGTAAAAATCTCGAATACTACTCGGATTAGGAAGAGCAGCTGTCAATTGTACTTCTTCTAAAGCATATATACCCTTATTTGGATTCTTAATATTCCGCACTACTTCTACATACTCATCCGCTTTCTCTAAAAAAGCAATCATAGAAGAAGGGATTTTCCCTTCACTAGCAAGATTCATATCTATTACTTTGTCACCTTCAAGCCATCCAGCCCGTAGTTCTTTTGAAGGAAGACGAAATGTAACAAATTTCATCCTGATTCCTCCTTATAAAAATGAAATTTCCACCAGCAAAGGGACTTTTGCTGGTGGATACAAATCTTATAAGTTTCCGCGACGCTCTTGTTCTCTTTCAATTGATTCGAATAACGCTTTAAAGTTTCCTTCACCAAATCCACGAGAACCTTTACGTTGAATGATTTCAATAAATAAAGTCGGGCGATCTACAATTGGTTTCGTAAAGATTTGTAGTAAGTAACCCTCATCATCACGATCTACTAAAATCTTTAATTCTTTTAACTTATCAATTTCTTCATCGATTTTTCCAACTCGTGCAGTTAACTCATCATAATAAGTATCAGGTGTATCTAAAAACTCCACCCCATTTGCACGAAGCGCTTCAACTGTTTTAACAATATCACTTGTTAATAAAGCAAGATGTTGTACACCAGCTCCATTATAGAATTCTAGATACTCTTGAATTTGTGACTTTCTCTTTCCATCTGCTGGTTCGTTAATAGGAAACTTAATACGACTTCCATTCGTCATAACTTTCGACATTAACGCCGAATACTCTGTACTAATATCGTCATCATCAAAATGAATCATTTGTTTAAAGCCCATAACATTCTCGTAATAACTAACCCACTCTTCCATTTTTTCAACATTACCAACTACATGATCAACAGCAATTAAACCAGACTCTTCAAATGGAATATTAAATTCTACCTTTTGGAATCCTGGCATAAATGCCCCTTTATAATTTTTACGCTCTACAAGCGTATGAATTGTATCACCATACGTACCAATAACTGCTTTTTTCAATGTACCGTCCTCATCTGTTAATTCCTGCGGTGGAGCAATTGCGACGGCACCACGTTTCACTGCTTCTGAGTATGCTTTATCAACATCATCAACAAGTAGTGCCACATCCTTCACGCCATCACCATGAGTCTTTACAAACTCTGCAATACGATTTTCACTACTTAAAGCTCCAGACACAACGAAACGCATATTTTTTTGCACAAGAACATAAGATACCTTTTCACGGTTTCCAGTTTCTAATCCAGAGTAAGCCACAATTTTGAATCCGAACGCTCTCGCAAGATAATAACTCGATTGCTTTGCATTCCCTACGTAAAATTCCAAATGATCTACATCACGTACTGGAAAAAAGTCCTCCATTTGTGCAGCTAGCGTATCCATAGATTTTTGTTTCATAATATCTTCATCCCCCTGTAAATAGATTAAATGGTCCATACTTAAAACCAACCGAAAACGCTTCCAACGTTAATTAATAGAAATTAGTTAGCAAGCTAACAAATTCTGACCTTTAAAATTTTCTATCTTTTCTGTCAAATTCCTCTTTTTTCTTACATATAAAATTCGACTTTTTTCTCTTTGAAATAAAGCGGGATTTTATTCAGTGGATTTTTGATTATTCGTTGAATCAAGTTTCAACCGCAACGTTTAATTAGCCATGCATGCTGGATAATGAGGTAACTTTAATACTTGAGGGGATATAAGAAGAATATAAAAAAGACTCCAACATATTAACTACTTACTAATACGTTAGAGTCTTTATTTTTTTTGAATGATTGTATTTATATATCTCATACTAATACATTTGCAAGGAATAGAATAAATGATGTTAATATTACCGCTCCACCTAAGGATCCTAATAAATCTATTTTTGTTACTTGAAACACTTGTTCACTGTTCATATCCCTCATTCTCCTTCCTTTTTTGTTTGATTTAAAACTTCTATTATACTAATACACTTGATAAAAATACGATTAATGCTGTTAATACTACCGCTCCACTTGCTGATCCTACGAAGTCACCTTTTGTTACTTGTAATACTTGCTCTTTCATATCTTTCATTCTCCCTTCCTTTTCTTTTGTTACAAAGCTTCTATTATACTAATACGCTTGATAGAAATACGATTAACGCTGTTAATACTACTGCTCCACTTGCTGATCCTACGAAGTCACCTTTTGTTACTTGTAATACTTGCTCTTTCATATCTTTCATTCTCCCTTCCTTTTCTTTTGTTACAAAGCTTCTATTATACTAATACGCTTGATAGAAATACGATTAATGCTGTTAATACTACCGCTCCACTTGCTGATCCTACGAAATCACCTTTTGTTACTTGTAATACTTGCTCTTTCATACCTTTCATTCTCCCTTCCTTTTCTTTTGTTACAAAGCTTCTATTATACTAATACGCTTGATAGAAATACGATTAATGCTGTTAATACTACCGCTCCACTTGCTGATCCTACGAAATCACCTTTTGTTACTTGTAATACTTGCTCTTTCATATCATTTATCCTCCCTTTTTATAAGTTATCTATATGTAATTTCTAAGAAATGTTTATTTCATAGTTTTTATGTTAACGTTACATTAAATTTGATAACGTAACGTTTGTAACATTAATGTAACATAACTATTATTACGTTGCAATATAATTACGTAAAATTTATTACACTTTTTTTACGTTTTTTTATAATAACCCTCAAAAACCTTTATTTAATGCACTTTTCACTTAGTTCACGTTTGTAACATTCGTGTAACATTACAGTCATAAAGTGAAATGTCATCATATTCCTCTCTATTTTTGTTACAAATCGTTTATTTAGTGACACTAAACCTATCTAATCTTTACTTACTTTTAATATGAGATAAAATACCGTCTTTCCAAGATAAGTTTATATGTTTCCTCTATATAACTATGTATAATAAAAACAAAGAGGTGGTCATTTTGAAATTAATCGCATTAGATATGGATGGTACACTACTATCATCTAATCTTGAAATCTCCAAAGAAAACCTACAAGCAATCCAAACTGCACAAGAAGCTGGTCATATTGTAATGATCTGTTCTGGTCGTGCGAAAGAGGATGCTTTAAAGCTATTGGAAGAATATAAATTATCTCTTCCAGTCGGAGCAAGCAATGGGGCTATTGTTTATGTGGATGGAAAAGTAATTAACTCGCGTTGTATACAAAACGACAAAGTTTACAAACTTGCAAAATTACTAGAATCTGAAGGTTTCCCATATAAGCTATATACGAATAAAGGAGTTTATTCTCCATATACATGGCAAGATCAAGTGATGCAAGCATTCGAAGAAAATAAGCATGCGCTTGATGTTACATTAGAGGAACTTGAACGAATTACAGAAAAGCAAAAGAAATCGAACCTAATTACTGATTTCAAAAAAATAGAAGATGTTGTAAATAACCAAGAACTAGAAATATCTAAATTCTTCATTTTAACGTTTAATGCAGCGCATCGCGCACAACTATTAAGTATATTACAAGAAGATGCTGATATTATGGTTACAGCATCGGCTCCTACTAACTTAGAAATTATGGATAAGAATGGACATAAAGGAAACGGGATACAGCAGATGGCAGCTCATTTTAATATCCCTATTGAAGATACAGTTGCTATTGGTGATAATTTTAATGATGTACCGATGTTAGAAGTAGCAGGCTTATCTGTTGCAATGGGCAACGCTGAAGAAGATGTAAAAAAGCTATGTGATGTTGTAACACTAACAAACAATGAACATGGTGTTGCTCACGCAATCGAGCAATTTGTATTGAAACAAACTTCATCTAGTAAATAAAAAAAGGACTCTTTCAATTTGAAAGAGTCCTTTTTTATACGTGATGACAAGCAACAAAATGCTCTGCACCAACATTACGGAATTCTGGTACTATTTTTTTACAAACATCCGTCGCAAATGGGCAACGTGTATGAAAACGACAGCCCGAAGGTGGATTTGCTGGACTTGGAATATCCCCTTCTAGTATAATTCGCTCTCGCTTCACTGTTGGATCTGGTATTGGAACAGCTGATAACAATGCTTTCGTATAAGGATGTAGCGGATTGGTAAATAACTCATCACGCGGTGCTGTCTCCACAATCGTACCTAAATACATAATTCCGATTTTCGTACATAAATGTTCTACTACACTTAAATCATGCGAAATGAATAAATAAGATAATCCCTTTTTCTCTTGTAACTCACTAAATAAATTAATAATTTGTGCTTGGATAGATACATCTAGTGCCGCCACAGGTTCATCAGCTACAATAAATTCCGGATTTAATACCATAGCTCTTGCGATTACGATACGCTGACGTTGTCCACCAGAAAACTCATGGGGATACCGGTCAATATGATAAGGAGCTAACCCACATAACTCCAATACTTCAATTACCTTTTCACGAACATTTTCTTTCGTCGCTAATCCGTGGGCCAACATTGGCTCTCCAAGCGCTTCTCCAATTCTCATTCTCGGATTTAATGAGCTAAATGGATCTTGGAAAACGAGCTGCATATTAGGGCGATGTTTTCTTAATTCATCCTTGGATAAAGAATGAACATCTTTCCCTTTAAACTTCACTTCTCCCTCCGTTTTTTGAACGAGGCGTAAAATTGTTTTTCCTATTGTTGTTTTTCCGCTCCCTGATTCGCCAACGAGACCAAACACTTCACCTTTATTAATAGTAAAACTTACTCCATCAACCGCTTTTACATGCCCAATTGTTCTACTAAATACGCCACCCTTAATTGGAAAATATGTCTTTAGATTTTTCACCTCTAATAATGGTTCACTCATTGTTCCGCACGCTCCTCATATAGCCAGCAAGCTACTTTATGATTTTCATCATTTACATTTAGATTTGGGGCTTCTTTTTCACATATTTCCATACAATGCTCACAACGCCCACTAAAGTAGCAAAACTCACCTAAACCAACTAAATTCGGAACTTGCCCTGGAATAGAATATAGTTTATCTATTCGTTTTCCCATTACTGGTTTTGATTTCAATAATCCTTTCGTATAAGGATGTTTTGGATTTTGGAATATCTCTAGTACTGGGGCTTCTTCAATAACTTTCCCGCCATACATAACGACAACATAATCAGCCATTTCCGCTACGACACCTAAGTCATGTGTAATTAATAAAATCGACGTTTTAAATTCTTCTTTCACTTGTCTTAGTAGATCCAATATTTGAGCCTGAATAGTAACATCAAGAGCTGTTGTTGGTTCATCCGCAATTAATAACTTAGGATTACAACTAAGTGCAACAGCAATCATAATACGTTGTAACATCCCGCCGCTCAGTTCATGCGGATAAGAATGGACGATTTCATCAGCGCGGGCTATGCCAACTTTACGAATTAACTCAATTGCCTTCTTATATGCTTCATTTTTACTAAGTAATTCATGCTCCCTTAACGTTTCTACAATTTGCTCTCCTACAGTGAAGACGGGGTTTAGCGATGTCATCGGTTCTTGGAAAATCATCGCAATATCATTCCCTCGTAAACTACGAAGCTCTTTCTCTTTCATTCCTAAAAGACTTTTTCCTTCATATAAAATATCTCCACCTACTACACTGCCTGATTCAGCAATAAGTCCCATAATAGATAACGCCGTTACACTTTTTCCGCAACCAGATTCACCTACAACACAAACAGTTTCACCTTCTCGAACAGAAAAACTAACATGATTCACAGCTTTTACTGTCCCTTCTTCTGTCTGAAAGTGTGTTTGTAAATCTTTCAGCTCTACTACCGCTTTACTCATATCTCCTCACCTACCGTCTCATCTTTGGATCTAATGCATCACGAAGTGCATCACCAAGTAAATTAATTGATACAACTGTTATAAAGATTGCAAAACCAGGCGGAATCCATAACCATGGACGCTTTTGGAAATCGATTAATGAGTTAGCTGCGCTAATCATGTTCCCCCATGATGGTGTAGGTGGAACGACTCCAAGACCTAAGTAACTTAGTGCGGATTCTCCCAAAATAGAACCTGCAACACCTAATGTAGATACGACAATTAAAATAGGTAAAACATTAGGTATTAAGTGATATATAATTTTCCGGTAATCTTTTATTCCTAACACATCCGCAGCTTGCATAAATGCTTGCTCCCTAAGTGATAAAATTTGCCCTCTTACAAGGCGTGCAAGCCCTGGCCAACCTACTAAACTTAAAATAATCATAATGACATACAAACGATAATCAGACGGTACTTTCCACTCTGATAAAATCGCACCCATTATAATAAGTAACGGTAATCCTGGCATCGACATTAAAATATCTGCAAGTCGCATAATAATATTGTCCACAATACCACGATAAAAACCTGCAATCGCTCCTAATAAAGCTCCAAGTATAACCGATAAAACCATTGAAGCTAAACCAATGGTTAATGAAATACGTCCCGCTTGCATAAGCCTTGTTAAAATATCTCTTCCTAATTGATCTGTACCAAGCCAATGAGAAAAACTAGGTGGTTTGTTAATGAGCGCAACTTGTATTTTTCCTGATGCATATGGAGAAAAGAACGGACCGATAAAACAAAATAAAAACATAAAAATTAATGCATAAAACCCTACAAGTGCCATCTTATTTTTCTTTATCTTTTTAAAAGCTTGTCGCCATGGTGATGATTCATTTCTTCTCTTTTTTTCTTTTTTTCTGTAATTACTGTAACAGTCTCCATTTCTTTCCCCCCTTACTTCAACCGAATTCTTGGATCAACAACTGCATATACGATATCTGCTAAAAAGTTTGAAACGATTGTTAAACAAGAAAGAAACATCGTAAATGCCATCAATACTGTATAGTCACGGAAATTTAATGCTTCTAATTGAATATTACCAATCCCTGGCCAGTTAAAAATTTGTTCAATAATAATTGCCCCAGAAAACAATCCAGGTAATTCAAATGCTAATAACGTAATTGCCGGTAAAATTGCATTTTTTAATGCATGCTTATAAATAACCGTCTTCTCCTTCAAACCTTTCGCTCTTGCTGTTCGTATGTAATCTTGTCTTACAACCTCTAACATACTTGTTCTAAAATAACGAGTTAGCGAGCCGACCCCAAGAAGTGTCAAAATAAATACTGGTAAAATCATATGTTTTGCAACTTCTATCACGTAAGCAAATCCTGTTGAATTACTGCCAACATCAATCATTCCACCTATCGGTAATAACTTAAAGTCAACCGCAAACACCTTAATTAAAAACAAACCGATAAAGAATGAAGGGAATGACATTGCTGCAAAAACACCGATTGTTACAAGTTTATCGAATAAAGAATGTTGCTTCGTCGCCGAGAATACACCGATAATAAGTGCAATTAGCCAAATAAAAAACAATGCAATAATTGCTACACTAAAAGAATTCCAAATAAATTTATTTAATAATGACGTTACAGGCTCTTGATATTGAAGCGAGAAGCCAAAGTCCCCTTGCAATGCATTACCTAACCAATGAAAATAACGCTCAACAATTGGTTTGTTCAACCCATATAACTCCCTCAGTTCAGCTGCTCTTTCCGGTGTAATTTTCGGGTTTGAATCAATATAATCCCCAGGAAGAAGTGCGAACAGGACGAAGATAATAATTGATGTACCAAGCAGTGTAGGAATCATTTGTAACAACCTACGAACAATATATGTTTTCACCCTTTTTCTCTCCAATCTTATGCTTAAAATAGAAGAACATTTTTTCAAAGCGGCACATTACTAACCGAATGAAAAAATGTCTTCTACTTATACATTCTTATCGTTATTTTTCAAATGATAATACTGGTAAGTTTGCACTAATACTGTTGTACTTTTCAGGATCAATTCCTTTTATATTCCCGTTATAACCAGTAATTGTTCTACGGTAGTTTAATAGAATTACTGGTGGATCATCACTTAATTCTTTATACAATTCTTTATAAATAGGTTTACGCTTTTCGATATCTACAGTTTCAATACCTTTTTGAATTAGCTCATCTACTTTTGCATTCTTATAACCAAGACTAGTTTCATTTGCAGTAGACAAATATTCACCAGCTGTTTCACTCGGATCACTTGTAATCGGTGTCGAAACAGAAGCTAAATCATAATCCCCTTTGTTTACCTTAGAAAGCATCGTATTAAAGTCCATAAATTCAGGATTAAACTCTACACCTATTTCTTTATAATTCTCTTTCGCAATCGGAATTAATAAATCACTATCTTTAGCCGAACTTGGACCGAAATAAGAAAGTTTTAATTTTTGACCATCTTTTTCACGAATTCCATCCGAACCAACTTTCCACCCTGCTTCATCTAATAATTTTTTCGCTTTTTCTTTATCGTATTCGTATTTATTAACTCCTTCTTCCGTATAAGCCCAAGAAGTTGGATGAATTGGTACATTGGCTACTGTACCGTATCCTTTTAACGCTGTATCAACATATTTTTTGCGGTCTAATCCGTAAATAAGTGCTTGGCGAACCTTTTTATCCTTTAAATAAGGCTTATTATTATTCATATAAATATAACTAAATGACGGTGCTGTTTCGATTTGGATATTGGCGAATTCTAAAGCCTTAGCCTGTTCAAGAACCTCATCACCAGTACCTAAGCCAGTATGGTCAACTTCTCCTGTTTGGAATAACTGAAGCTTCGTATCACCAGAAGTAATTTTATAAATGAAGTTTTGAATTTTTGGTTTACCCGCATAATAATTTTCGTTTGCTACAAAACGAACTTCTTGACCTGGAATATACTTTTCAAATTTATATGGACCCGCAGCTAATGGCTTTCCATATAAATCTTTTAAGTAATCTAAGCTTGTATTTTGCTTATAATCTTTTCCATAATAAGCTTTTGATAGTACTGTACCTCCTAAAACAAATATAGCTTGTGAATTCACTTTTTCAGTTGTAATTTTAATTGTTTGTGGATCAACAACTTGAATACCTTCAATTGAAGTTGCTTTTCCTTCCTTATATTCTTTACCACCTTTAACCGCATATTGAGAGATATCTACTTCACCTTCATATGCCTTATCATGTAAAAGCGTCAATGTGAAAGCTACATCATCCGCCGTTAATGGCGATCCATCACTAAATTTCAAATCTTTACGTAAATGGAATGTATATGTTAACTGATCAGAAGAAACGTCCCACTTCTCAGCTAATTCTGGAATTGGTTTCCCTTGTTTATCGGTTGATACAAGAGATGCAAAAATAACTGAAGTTACGTTTCCATCCCAACCATTTTGTTGGAAGTATGGCAAAAATACGCCGCCTGGCTTACTAATACCAACTACTAACGTATCTTTTCTATTCTTCGCTTTGTCTGGCACTTTCGTTTTATCTGTCGCAGCGATCTTTTCAATTTTCACATTTTTTAAATCCTGCTGTTTAACCGGCTCCGTAGAAGCCGCGTCCTCCTGTCCCCCACAAGCAGACAACACAAGCGAACTGCTCATTAATACCGAAAATACACCAGCCCATTTTTTTGTCTTTTTCTTCATTGTCCCCACCCTAACTTTTTATGATTATACCCTCTGAACGAATTACCTTATGTATGCCTCCCACAGCAACATTTATAGCCAATCGGAAAAGTCGGTTTTAATCGTAAAAAAATAGATGTTTTTGAGGGGTAACAATCTTATTCCGACTTTTCCGGTAGACTTTATGGTTATTAGCTTATATCGTTCATTATGTTTTGTCAATTCTTTCTAAATAAATATTTTGAGAATTTTTCCAAAATTATCACTCTACATTTATACTTTAAGAAAACTCAGCTATAATTCGTATTAAAAAACTTAAAAATCTACTTCTATTCCTTCAACATGAAACATAGAATACTAATAAACAATTACCAAAAAGGGGGCGAAAATATGGACAACCTATTCCAATACGTCCTGCACTACGTATTATTAACAATTATGATAGTCGGAGCGTTATTACTATTCCCGTTCTTCCCAAAGTTCGTCCTCTTTTTAGCTTTTTTTATCATGCTCGGGATCGCTATTATAATTTCAACGAGAGAAGATGCCACGCAAAAAGAGAGCAGGGTTCAGCGCGTAAAGCTGTAACTTTGCTCTCTTTTCGTTTTCATTCACTAGTCTCTTTTATACATATTTATCCCGCTATTTGCCGGGCAGTAAGAACCCCACCTCAAAATTCAGCGAAAGCAAAAGAAGTTAGGTCGGGGTCGGGCTGCCCGTAAAAGCCCTCACTTTATCTCTCGGGAAATAATTAGCCTTTGTTTTTGTGATTACTCCTATTGAAAAGCCACTAATGACATTTATTTTTCACCTTATCATTTCATACGCTTCACAAGCTATGCAAATTGAGGAACACGGATTTATCTAAGTTACTGTTTCACGTGAAACACATCGCTTCATTTAATCTTTAAATCAAAATATCATTATGAAAAAGCCACTTCCTCCAACAAAACTGAAAGGAAGTGGCTTTCTACTCTTTACTCCACAATATTCTCTAACTCACTATATAACTTCGCTCGTAACAACTCTTTCATCGTTTTTTCCTCATATAATTTTTCAAGTCTTTCAACATCAGCTACATGTTCCATTTCACATTCTATTGCATATATATCTTCTTCTACATGCATTAACTCATTTTCAATCTCTTCAAGATTCCTAGCTTTTTTCTCTTTTACTGGAACCATTTCAACACTCTTTCTCCCTTGGCGTTTTTGCTTTATTACTTGCTTCTCAAGCTTTTCTTCCCATTTTTGACGAGCCCATGCATAGTTTCCTGCAAACTCAAATAATTTACATTCATCAATCCAGTACGTCTTTTCAAATAACTTATTTAAAAAATAACGATCATGTGAAACAGCTAGGATTGTTCCATTATATTGCTCAAGGGCTTCCTCTAAAACTTCCCTTGATTCAATATCAAGATGGTTTGTCGGCTCATCTAAAATTAGAAAATTGATGTCTTGATACATAAGTTGCGCAAGTCTTAACCTCATTTTTTCTCCACCGCTCAGTTGCGTTACTTTCTTAAATACTGCTGGACCATAAAATAAAAACTTAGCCAATATATGTCTTGCTTCTCCTTCTGTTACAGCTACATACTCTCTAAACGCTTCCAATACATTACTCTTCACATTTCCATACGTATGCTGTGATAAATAACCAATTTTGACACTACTACCAATTCGAATTTCACCAACGTCTGGATTTATTTCTTCTAATAGTAGTTTTAATAATGTAGTCTTTCCTGTACCATTACGACCAACGATAGCCGCACGCTCTTGAAAACGAACATGTAAATTCGCTTGTTCAAATAAAGGTCGTCCAGCAAAACCTTTACTCACTTCTTTCATTACAACAACATCTTTCCCGCTTCTCTCTTGCCCTTCAAACTGAAGACCCATCTGTTTTCGTTCTAAAATTGGCCTCTTTAATTTCTCTATACGTTCTAACGCACGTTCCATATTTCTCGCTCTTTTATGCAATCCTTCATTCGGAGGGTTCGCTTGATTTGCCCATTCACGTAGACGCTTAATTGCTTCTTTCATTTTCTTTATTTTCTTTTGTTGCTCCTGATAAGCTTGAAACTCTTGAAGTAATCTTTCTTCCTTCTCCTCAACGAACTGAGAATAATTCGTATGGTACACGTGAATCTCTCCATCTTCCAAATCAAAAATTTTCGTTACAACTTCATCAAGGAAATAGCGATCATGTGAAATAACTATAACTGTTCCAGTGTATTCTTTTAAAAATTGCTCTAACCATTCAACTGCAAATAAATCTAAATGATTTGTTGGTTCATCTAATAGAAGTAAATCTGGTTTCTGCAATAGCATATATGCAAGGCTTACTTTCGTCTGTTCTCCTCCACTTAATTCCGTAAATACTCTTGAAAATAAGTCTGTCACTTGTAAGCCATTTGCTACCTTCATTATATTTGCCTCGATTTCATAACCACCGAGAAATGCAAATTTTTCTTGAATTACTCCGTACCTCTCCATTAGCTTTTCCAAAGCAGATTGTTCCTGTTCCACCGCCATATTTTTTTCTAAAGCATGCATTTCTTTTTCTAATTCCTTTTCTACTTTAAAAGCAGAACTCAATACATCATATACAGTCATAACCTCATCAAACTTCGGAATTTGTGCGACATGACCAATACGTGTACCTTTCTTCATATGAATGGCTCCTGCATCCAAACTCTCCATTCCAGTTAGAAGCCCAAAGATTGTTGTCTTCCCACTACCGTTACGACCAACTAATCCAACACGTTCACCATTCTTTATTTCAAGCGATATATTTTCAAATATGGTGTTTCCACCAAAAGATTTCGTTACATTATTTACACTACAAATAGTCATTTTCCGTACTCCTTTCAATATAAAAAACCATGAGAAAGAAACATTCCCCATGGTTTTTCGACATAGAAAAAGGAAGCCAAATAGCTCCCTTTTCACACGTTTATTAAAAATGGGTGAAGAGATTTCTATCGTTCAATAGTCACTATGCAATTGTTAAAAAAGGGCATACGTATCCCGTTAACAACTACATCATGAAAAATCGCACGACAAAAATAGATAAAATCTAAAAATTTGGCACGTGCAGCTAAAGAACGTTTCATCTCATTCACCCCTTTCGTACGGAATTTAATACTTACTTCTTTATTATACTTTCCAATTTCATGTTTGAATAGTCATTTTTCTGAAAATAATGAAGATAGACTAAACATTTCAATAAGTGACATCAAATCTTACAAAACTGTTATGTTCACGTAATGGAAAGCGATAGTACGAAAAGATGCCTCCCTATACAATAAAGATGTAAACAAGCGAGACAAGCAAAAGGAGGAAACAAACATGATGAAAGAAATCGTAAAAGCAATCTTTGAGGTATTAGTGAACGGACAAGCAGTTGTAAAAGAACTAAATGAACTATAAAAAGGAGTGAAGAAATATGATGAACATGGTGAAAATGATTTTACACGCTTTAGTCGATGCAAAAGCAGTTAGCCAAGAATTAAACCAACAATAAAAAGGGGTATATGAATATGAAGAAAGCCATTATTATAATTGCAAGCACAGCAATTACCTTATACACAATAAAAAAGAGAAAAAAGAAAAATAATGAAAATGTTCTATATTATCCATACACACTATTAGAGAAAAAATAAAAGACAAGGTACCCTATCGTAATGAGGATATCTTGTCTTTTATTTTTCCCCTATTCCTTTAGAGGATTTCCTTCTCCTTTTCCCGAATGTATTAAGCGGGATTTTTACACATATTTTAAAGGGGCATATATACAAATGGATACACAACAACTATATTTTTTAAACGATATCGGTAAACAAAAACCAGAAAGTATTCGGAATAGAAGCGCTGCATGTCCATTTTGCAATAAAGAACAATTAACGGATATTTTAGCAACTGATGGTTCTATTATTTGGTTAAAAAATAAATTTCCTACATTACAAGATACATTTCAAACAGTGTTAATCGAAACCGATAATTGCGAAGATCATATCGCAACATATACAGAAGAACATATGAGAAAATTAATGCAATTTTCTATTCAACATTGGTTACACTTACAGAAGAACAAGGAGTTCGCATCTGTGATTTTATATAAAAATCACGGTCCATTTTCAGGTGGAAGTTTGCATCATGCACACATGCAAATTATCGGAATGAAATATGTAGATTATCTTGAAAATATTGAAGAAGAAAATTTCCAAGGGTTAATTGTTCAAAAAAATGAATGCATTGAGCTTAATATTTCAGAGCGTCCCATTATTGGCTTCACTGAATTCAATATAATCATTGATAACATTTCATATATAGATGAAATGGCAAATTACATTCAGCAAACTGTACGTTACATACTGACAGATTTCCATAAAGGATGCAGTAGTTATAACTTATTCTTCTATTACTTAAATGGAAAAATCATTTGTAAAGTTGTTCCTAGGTTTGTCGTTTCACCGCTGTATGTAGGATATAAAATACCGCAAGTTTCTACAAAACTAGAAGACGTAAAAATACAACTAGCGGAGTATTTCACAAAATGACACGATTATCAAAAAAAATAGAGTAGGTATCAAAACCTACTCTTTTATTACACCTTTATTTCGATAGTACACATCTTCTAATCCGATGTTATACTTCATGTTATTATCCGTCCACTCTGGCCCTAAATTCCCTGGCCATCCAGATGTATTCGCTATATATTTCAGTAATGCAAAATCAGTCAAACCTTTTTGCACCCCACGCTTATATCCTTTCATTAAATGCGGCATTGCAATTTGCGCATTTGTACGTGGATCTTTCAGCTCATCATCAGTTAAATGCTCTGGTGCAAGCCCGCCGCCGCGGTGTAGTTGAAACAATCCGAATGAAGTTCCATTATCTCCAACACTTCTTGGATTTAATCGACTTTCATGCTCGGCAATTGCAAGAGGTATCCATTCTGGAAGATTTACTTTCTTCGCTTCCTCTATAATGATTTGTTTCATCTGTTTTGCTTCTTCTGAATCAACATAGCTTGTTCCATTCACTAGCTTATCCATTCCTTCAGACTTTCCTTGGAAATATAAATATACTCCAAGAACAACTAAAAATCCTACAAAGAATTTCTTCACTACCTCTACCTCTTTCTCCGCTGAAATTTGTCCCCTTTCAGCCTTCCCTTTACAATTACCTACATTCTATTACTCTTTTATCATAGCAAATAACTATACATATTATCATCATGCTTTAGACCGATTTTGTGAAAAAACAGCTGGTAAATACGTGCAAAAATGTAACTTTCATAGACTATAACGCATTTATTGTATATAATTGTAAACTGAACTCTATATATAGAATAGGAGCATACAAAATGAAAAAATGCCTAACACTCTTGTTCAGCATTTTACTACTCATCCCTACCTACACCTCTGCACAAACATCATCAAAACCAAAAGTACTTGTTTTGTATAGTACACAAGACGATAAATTTTCAAATAATGTCCAAATCCTTAATACTCAATTAGGACATTTTACAAATGATATAACCGTAAAAAACTTAAAAGAAGCAACTTCAATTAATAACGTATCCTCCTATACACATATTGTTTATATCGGTGAAACAAAAGAAGCGTTTTCTGATGAAACGAAACAATTTCTAGAAAACTTCTCCGGCCCTGTATTAGTATTAGGACAAAATGTTGAACAATTATCTAAGCGTTTTTCTTTCATTACTTTGAATAGTGATGATATACGAGTTAATAAAATTGAATATCCAGGCAAGAAGCTAAAAAATACCTTAGAGGAGGAACGATTAATTCAATCATTTGATACGAATGGAACTGTGCTTGCTAACGCCTTAAGCTCAAATAACACTAACCCACTAATCGTTCAGCATGAAACATCTTATTATGTTGCAACACCTAACCTCTTTGACTGGATGTCTCATTACGTCGGTGAAATGTTATTTTCTTATTTCAGCCAAAAACCAACGAAAAATAAAGTTGAAGCTTATTTACGCCTTGAGGATGTTCACCCCGCAGCAGATATAAATCAATTGAAAGAAATTGCTGAATTACTAAAAGAGAAAAAGATGCCTTACATGATTACTGTTATTCCGGTATATAAAGATCCAGATACAGGAAAGATAATACATTTAAAAGATAAACCAGAACTAGTTGATCTTTTACGCTCTATGCAAGATGATGGTGCAGCAATTATTATGCATGGTTATACTCACCAATTTTATGACAGTGAAACAGGTGAAGGCTTTGAATTTTGGGATGTAAAAACAGATCAACCAATTCGCCAACCGAAGCATGAAAAACCGAAGACAAAAGATGACTTTCCAAATATAGAGGCATATAACCAATATGTAAAAAAAGGGGAAGAATTCGAGGAAAAATATACGAAAGATCATATCGAAAAAGGAATTCAAGAACTTGTAGATGCTAAACTATATCCTGTTGCCTTTGAAGCACCTCATTACACGATGTCTCAAAAAGGATATGAAATATTATCAAGGTACTTTTCAACTTATGTAGGACAACTACAGTTAAATGATACAACTTGGAAATCCATGCACTCACCATATTATACAAGTACTCCATCATTTTTACATGGAATGAAACTATTGCCTGAAACAGTCGGATTTATTGAAGAAGATACGCCACAAACTACTGCTAAAATGAAAGAGCGTGCTCTATCTGTTTCTAAATTATCCGATGGAGTTATTGGTGCATTCTATCATCCTTACTTAGGTGCGAAACCATTAAAAGAAGTGTTAAAGGATCTAGAAAGTATTCCAAATATAGAATGGATTGATTTACAAAAGGAAAAGAATGAAGTAAAAATGAAAGATATTCATATTACGACGAATAAAGACGGCATTCACGTTGAAAAACCAACCAGTGCGAATGACATAATTGATTATATAAAGCAATATGGCTTCTTCCTTATACTGGGGTTCGTTATCATTGTCTTTCTTTTATTATTAAAACGTGCGAAAAAATTAGAATCCTAATACAAAACCACCGAGCGGACCGCTTGGTGGTTTTTTGTCCTATATCAAACCGTGGCATTTTATTAAATAAATTCAACTTTTACTTCTTCCGTTACATGATTAAAACTATAATTCTCCTATCCTTTCAAATAAAATCGACTTGTATTTTCATATATTGTTTCTGCGACCTTATCAATGGATATGTTTTTTATAGAACTAATTTCCTTTAATACCTCTCGAATCATTCTTGGGTGCGTTATAACATCTTCTTGAAATTCCCACGGACCATCTGTTTCTACCATCATATATTCAAGCGGATAATACGAAACGATTTTTCTAATCTTCTCCTTATGTAAAACATCCGGTGTAATCGAAATATAATAACCATTTCTCATCATCCGTTTCATTGTTTCATCGCTTCCTTTAAACCAATGGAAGTGTGCACGTGAAACTTTATATTTCTCTAGCAAATCACATACAATGTCAGCATCTTCATAAACTGCGTGTAATACAATCGGCAAATTATACTTACTAGCTAGTTCTATAAATTTTTTCAATACAGCTATGTATGGATCTGCAGCAATTCTTTCATCTTCTTTTCTCAAATAATAGGGCAAACCTACTTCACCAATCGCAACAATTTCCTCTGCGTTCTGTTCAATAAGTTGATAAATCTGTTCACACTCTTCTTTATGGATCTGTTGCTCTGGATGAAACCCTATCGCTGGATATATAAAGGGATACTTCTTCGCTAAAGATAACGTTTCCTTACAAGATTGATAATTCATAGATACCGCAATAAGCCCCTTTATTTCCTTACTATTTTCCACCTCTTTTAGCAATCTGCTCTTCTCTTCATCCTTATATTGATCAACATGTATATGACTATCAATCCATTTCATCTTTATGCCCCCATAAAAAAACAAGAAAGGACTTCCTTTCTTGTTTTAGCATCTATATTATTTAACAATTAAGTTTGTTATGATATCAAATAATCCAATACACACTACGGCAACAGTAAAGTAGCTACAGAAATCTTTAATTGGTAACTTCACTACTTCTTCTTTACGCATCCCATTCTTCTCCCTTCTTACTAGATCCCTAATTATTTTTCTATCTGTATCTATTATGCAAAAAATATGACAAATTTACTATCGAATTAACTTACGTAAACCTTACAATGTTGTAAGGTTTAAAAAAAGATCCCCATCTTTATTCAGATGAGGATTATTAAAAATTAGTTGGTTTTTCATTCTTCATTACAAACAGAAAGTAATACATTGAGACTTTCTAGTTACACTATATGAAAATTACTATCTTTTAACTATCGAATTACATTACAGAAGGCTTACATGTTTGTAAGTTATGTGTAATGTAATTCGATAGTTCCCCTTACTTATATTTCGTACAATAAAGTTAGAAAGTAAGCCAAATAAGAAGAACACTCACATAACCAAATTACATTGCTAGTAGCTACTCTTCTTATACCTTTCACCCATGCTACTACAATGTACCCCCTTCCCCTTTATATAATAAAAAAGCCTTAGTCTATATGGACTAAGGCTTTTTTGTTAATCTCAAAAATACCCTTACCCAGTATTTTTATTTTCGACAAAAAATAGCCGGGGGTATATTTCACTATCTCATCGTTAAAAGTTTGCTCTTCGCATTTATAGGAATATTTGCAACCTCAATCTCTTCAATCGATTCACCGTAACGTCCTTTTGCAAAAACCTTTAATGCTTCATCTCTCTTTAACATATGCTTAACCGTTTTCTTTATTTTCTGCTCTCTACCACGTTCATCGAATGCAATAAATTCATATTCATACCACTCATCACCAATATGCTGACCAATTGTATTCACAACCGTATAGTATTCTTTCGTCTTATAAAATGGATTATATTTATCGATAACTGGTCCAAGTTTCGTAGGCAGTAACATTACTACTATCACTATCATCGCTATTATAGTAGTGATCATTTTTTTCTTCATAATAAACATTCCTCCTCTGCAGGATATATATACATCCATTTTAAAAAGGGGGAATAAAATCTACTATTGAATCTCATTACATTACACTTACATTTTTGTAAGAATTAAAAAAGGTGAACGAATTTGCTCGTTCACCTTTTAGCTTGCTTTAAAGCCACCGCCAAGTACATCACGTACATCATGTATAACAACGAAAGCATCTTCATCTACCCGGCTAATAACTTGTTTTAACTTAACAAGCTCTTGTTTATTAATAACAACATATAAAACTTCTTTATTTTTACCAGTATATCCGCCGCGCCCTTCTAATACAGTAACACCGCGTGTCATATTTTTCGTAATAGCTTCACGAATTAAATCTGGTTGATTCGAAATAATTGTAACAGCCGTTTTTGTATCCATTCCTTCTACAATGAAATCAATCACCTTCGCTCCAATGAACACAGCCACAAGTGTATACATCGCCTTTTCTTGCCCTATTATAAATACAGAACCAGCAATTACAACAATATCAATAATTAGTACGCCTTTACCTACACTCCAACCTAAATATTGATTTGCTAACTGAGCTAAGATTGCTGATCCTCCCGATGTACCTCCGGCTTTGAACATACAACCTAATCCAATTCCCACAAATAAACCAGCAAATAAAGCTGCTAATAATGTATCACTATTTACATGATACTCAATATGTTCTGTAACGTATAAAAACAAAGATGTTTCTACAATCCCTAAAATTGTATAAATCATTGTTTTCTTATCAAAAAATTTATAACCAACAGCTAGTAAAATTGCATTTATAGCAAAGTTCACAATTCCTGGTGACCAATCAAATAAGTAGTACGTAACAACCGTTAAACCAATAATTCCACCTTCCGATAAACGGTTTGGAATTGCAAAGTAATTAATACCAATTGCGAATAATAATGAACCAATTGTAATTAGTGTTATTTCCTTTATACGTTGATTAACCATAGTTCATACCCTCCCCCCATTTGACATTGTATCACTATCTCCTAGAGGTTTAGAAGTGGTTTTTATTCCGCATTTTCCCTCTTAAAAATTGAAATATCATGTTTAAACAGAGGGTTGATTAATTATTCATATTTGCTCTAACTGCACGGACAAATCGCTCCACATTCCCTTTCTGAATATACTTAGCGCGAATGGTTTCATGACCACAAGTAAATTCAAAATACGGATGAAAATCTATGCTATCTATATACAAATATGAATACTCTTTAAATGTTGAAGAATAGTACGGAAATTTCCCGTAAAAAAGGAGACGTCTAGTAGTGGCAACAAAAACCCCATGTTGATACGATAATATAAAATTATCCTTCTCAAATATCCCTACCACAAAAGCCAGAATCTTTTCATCATCATCTACATACTTTTTCATACTCGATAAAAGTTCATTCATGCATATTCCTCCAAATTCTATTCACTGCATTAACACTTGAAAAGAATCCATGGATTATTACAGACCGGTTTAACTCCTTTATAAAGTATGAAACGCGTTTCCTGTCAAAGATATTTCAAAAAAATAATCCGTTATGCGATTATACACATAACGGATTACGATTAAACTGTAGAGCGTTCCACAAGTTCGTATGGAATTTCCAGCTTTTCTTGTTCAGAACTCTCGTCATTCACTTTTCTATGCAACATTTCAAAAGCAGTTTTCCCTATCTCCTTTAAATTTTGATCAATAGTTGTCAATTGTAACACTTGCGAGATAGGTTGATTATCAAAGCCAATAATCGCTAAATCCTCAGGAACTTGAATCCCTAATTTTTCAACCTCTGTCATAACCCCAATCGCAACTTCATCACCTGCTACTATTAATGCTTCAGGAAGATCCTGCATCTCTTTTAACTTATGAGCCACTTTTACACCATCTTCTAGTGTAAAACATTCTGTAAAAATCCATTCTTCATTAACCTCTTCGTCTATAGATTGCAATTGCTGTTTATAAACATCAAAACGCTTTTGACTACTCGGCCCTAATTTTCTTCCCGTACAATAACCAATTTTTTTATAACCTTTCTCAATCAAATAATCCATTCCTAATTGAAAGGCCGCTGAATGATTCGTATATACACTTGAGATGTTTGAAATATCATTGTCTTCACAAGCAATTATTGCGCCGTAAGAAGCATACGGTTCTATCGTTTCCCAATCATTTGCACGTGAACAAATAATAAGACCATCCAATTGTTTTGTTTTTAACATATGTAAACTTTTCATTTCTTCTTTTTTATTATAATTCGTTTGGCAAAGTAGCACCCTGTAATTATGCGCTAACGCAGCCTCCATCATTCCGCTCACCATCGCATCAAAACACGGATGATTAATATACGGTAAAATCACACCAACAATATTCGTTTTTCCTTTTGATAAATGAACAGCATTTGCGTTTTGCGAGTAATTCAATTTCTCAACTATCTCTATAACCGCTTTTCTTTTTTCTTCACTTACATATGGGTGATCATTCAACACTCTCGAAACAGTCGTAACTGAAACTCCCGCCATCTTTGCAATATCTTTAATATTAGCCATACACTCACCTCTACCTTTAACTTAATGAATCTCATGAACATATGTCAAATCTTCTTATCATTACACCTTCATTCTTTTCTCTTACAAAAGTGTAATTTTTCTGTAAGCTAATTCGATAGTGACTTTCCGCAACATTTCATACAATTAAGTCAGAAACAAGGTAACAACTATTCGAAAAGGAGCGGATTAATATGATGAACAAAATAAAAACGAACAATTTCTTACATACAATGGGCATGGTATTTTCCGCTCTTATCGACGCAAAAGCTGTTGCTTCTACATTAAACAAGTAAGGAGAATGTATTATGAATAACATCACTTTTAACAAATTAGATTTTTTAGGACTAGCTAGTGGCTCGATTCTTCTTACTGCTTTTATTTACGCCGCTACGCTTGTATAACTTTGTGTCCCCTTTCCCCTTTATTATAAATAGTAATAGAAAAGACGACCGTCTATGCCCGGTCGTCTTTTCTTATTTTTGATTTGATTGCAAAGCTTCTTTTAACTCCTCAAACTTCTCATTTAATTGATCCGTCATCATTTTCATAGCGGTTTTTCGATCTATTTGTTCTCCAGCCTCAATTTGAATTGGATCTCCAAAAATCAATTGTGCCTTTTTCCCCTTTATTAATTCTTTTACACTTGATGGACCAACATAAGCTGCTGGTACTAACGGAACATTGGAACGCATCGCAATTGTCACAGCACCCGCTTTTAATGAAACATCTTCCGCTGATCTTGTTCCACTCGGAAAAATCCCTACTACCTTTCCTTCTTTTAATAAACGTGATGGAATTTTAAGTGTACTTGGTCCTGGATTCGCACGATCTACAGGGAATGCATTTACATTTTTAAAGAACCAATTTTTGAATTTCCCTTCAAATAATTCTTTTTTGGCCATGTAATGAATTTGAGTTGGATACATCCCTGTAGCTAACATTAATACATCCATAAAACTTGTATGTGTACATGCAACAACATAGGGTCCACCTTCTGGTAGCTTTTCTCTTCCTTGTACTTCTACTTTCCCAGCTGTTTTAAATATATATTTCAACAAAAATGTAATTGGTTTATACATTTATTTCGTTCCTTTCTAAACATCCGAAGTATAATCATATTCTTATAATAATTATAACACTAAGTTTTAGGAGTTGGTAATAAAATTAAGGATGAATTGTTAAATTTCAATTCTTACAAAAGTGTAATTTTCTTGTAAGCTAATTCGATAGTTACTTCTTACTATATTTCATACAATTAAGTCAGAAACAGGGCAACAATTATTCGAAAAGGAGTGGATCAATATGATGAACAAAATGAAAACGAACAATTTCTTAAATACAATGGGCATGGTATTATCGGCTCTTTTCGATGCAAAAGCTGTTGCTTCTGCATTAAACAAGTAAGGAGAATGTATTATGAATAACATTACTTTTAACAAATTAGATTTTTTAGGATTAGCTAGCGGCTCTCTTCTTCTTACTGCTTTCATTTACGCTGCTACGCTTGTATAACTTTGTGTCCCCTTTCCCCTTTATATAGAAAAAGACGACCGTCTATGCCCGGTCGTCTTTTTAATTTTTTCTTTCTTTCAATTCTTTTAAAAGCTGTATCAGCTCAGCTTGTTGTTTTATCTTTTTACGACCATTTCGATTAATTGCTGCAAGCTCACAGGCAACTCCGACGGCGAAGAAAAACAATAAACTTTCTAACATGTGAAATCCTCCATTTGCCTATTAAACAGCTTGACGTAATTGTTCTTCTTGTAAAACTCTCTTATTTATATTTTCTTCTTTTCTCTGGCAAACGTTATTGCGAATAAGCGCTGCAATAACAAGTACAGTCCCTATAATATCAAACATTGTGATTTGATACCCTTGCATCATCATAATAGCTAAAGTCGTAATTGGTACAAAATTAATAAATAAAATCCCATTAATGGATGATAAAATTTTCACACCATAGTTCCAAGCAAGTAGCGCTACAATACCTGGCAATGTCATCATGAATAACAAATCATATTTCACAATAGAAATCGTTCCCATACTCGGAACTGAAATATATCCAAGCGACGTAATAATTACCGTTATAATTCCTGTAACAGTCGTACCGAATACACACGTCAACGTAGAATAACGTAATGTTGACCAATCACTACAAGTTTGACCACCCATCGTATAAATAACCCACCCTACAACACCAATAAATATAAATGCTAATGGGAACATATTATCTTTCAATGTTACAAAGAAACTCATGTCACCTTTTGTAATAACAAACACAGCTCCTACAAAAGCAATAACCATACTCGTTATCATATACTTCTTCGGTTTTATATGCTTATATCCCCATAAAATACAAATAGAAATCATCGGCATAAGTGCTTCCATAATGGAAGCTACCATTACACCCGACTTACCCATTAACATTTGCCCTAAAAATATGAGGACATTATATACTGTAAATGCCATCGTTCCAAAAAAGACGAGTAACTTTCCTCTTCCCTCTAAACAAAATGCCTGTTTTCCTTCTTTCACTAACAACAATACAATCAGCATTATCGCCACTGCTCCATAGCGAATAAGCGAAAAATAAAATGGATCTATGTATTCTAGCGCATGATCAGCAACTGGAAACATCGCTCCCCATGACATACTCGCAATTAAACACGCCAAAGCCCCTATTATCATTTGACCTCTTCTCACCGCAATCCCCCGTTTCTTTCTATTTGCACAAAGAGAATTGTAAAAGAAAAAATATATCACGTAAAATGATTCAAAATGATGTTAACTATCATTTATAATGATAGTTAACATCAAGGGGGATTACAAAATGGAATTAAGAGACTTACAAATCTTTAAAAGCGTTGCCGATCAGGGTAGTGTAAGTAGCGCAGCAAAGGAATTAAATTATGTACAATCAAATGTAACTGCACGTATTAAACAACTAGAAAACGAATTAAAAACCCCACTCTTTTACCGCCATAAACGAGGAATGACTTTAACAGCTGAAGGAAGAAAAATGCTCGTTTATGTTAGTAAAATTTTGCAAGATGTCGACGAACTAAAACAAGTATTTTTAGATAGCGAAACACCTTCTGGTATATTAAAAATCGGTACAGTCGAAACAGTAAGTACACTGCCTACCATTTTATCTTCTTACTATAAAAGCTATCCGAATGTCGATTTATCATTACAAGCGGGTCTAACAGAAGAATTAATTAGAGAAGTACTTGATCATCAATTAGATGGCGCCTTTATATCAGGTCCTATTAAACATCCACTAATCGAACAATACGATGTTAGTACAGAGAAATTAATGCTTATAACACAAAATAAAGCCTTTCATATAGAAGAATTTACAACAACGCCTCTACTCGTTTTTAACCAAGGATGTGGATACCGCTCCAAACTAGAACGTTGGCTTAAAGACGAAGGTTTGCTACCAAAAAGAATTATGGAATTCAATATATTAGAGACAATATTAAACAGTGTTGCACTCGGTCTCGGAATTACACTCGTACCACAGTCTGCTGTCCATCATCTTTCTAAAGCAGGTAAGGTACATTGTCATGCAATCCCTGAAAAATACGGCAGTATTTCAACGGTTTTCATACGCCGTAAAGATAGCTATATGACGAATTCAATGCGTAGTTTTTTAAAAACTATTGAAGACCATCATCATATCAATATGCTGTGAAAGACATTCTTACATGAATGTCTTTTTTTCTTACAAAAGTGTAAGTCTTTCGTAAGCTAATTCGATAGTTGGAAGTATCCATATTCCCTATAATTAAGACATAAGCAGGGCAACAACTATTCGAAAAGGAGCGGATACGCATGATGAACAATATGAAATCAAATAAATTTTTAAATACAATGGGCATGGTGCTATCCGCACTTGTCGATGCAAAAGCTGTTGCAACTACATTAAACAAATAAGGAGAGATTATAATGAACAACATTACTTTCAACAAATCAGACTTTATCGGACTTGCAAGTGGAGCTACTCTTCTTACGGCTTTCATTTATACACTTGCTCAAGGTCTTATTTAACACTTTGTTTCCCCAAACCCCTTTATATATAGAAAAAGCTGCTCGTCTTATAGACAAGCAGCTTTTTAGTTTGTCCCGCTTTAATGGGCAGTAAGACCCCCACCTCAAAATTCAGCGAAAGCAAAGAAATTAGGTGGGGGTCGGGCTGCCCATAAAAGTCCGATTGGTGAAGGCTAATAATCAGTGGGGGATGAAGAACCCCCACACTGATTAAAGTTTCACTTTATTTCATATACAATTTGACCTGTTTTCGTAATATCATATCCGCCAATCGCATTTAATTCATTATGAAATTCTTCCGATTGCAGAATGTCTTTCACAACTTCAATCAGCTCTTCATTTTCTTTATTCTTCAAAATTACTAAATCATACTGTTCTTTCATGATTGGAATAAAGTCCACATTTACAATTTGCGAAAACTTTTCTGAACCTACTCCTACATCAGCTTTTCCATTTGCAACTTGCGTGGCAACACCAAGATGATTCGATTCTTCCCATTCATATCCACTAATATCAGCTTTATTTAATTTTCGGATTCGTAATTGTTCATCCACTAACACTCTAATACCAGAACCCTTTTCTCGATTCACAAACTTTATAGTGGACCCGGATATGTCAGCCCATGTCTTTATTTTCTTCGGATTTCCTTTTTGAACATAAAACCCTACATTTCTGGACAATAAATTAATCATAAGACATGGCTGTCCTACTAAAATACGTTTTACGTAAGGAATATTATATGTACCCGTTTCACCATCAAACAAATGCAAACTAACGATACTTCCTTCTCCTTGATACATTTTCACTAAACTCGTTAAGCTACCTTGATACGCTCTTAAAACATTAGAACTTGGCAAACGATTTTCTATACGTTTAGCTAACATATCTAACGTTAGTTCTTGACCACTAATAATACACGTGTTCAAGATACTACTACCATCGTTTTTCACAGGATTAACTTGTACTTTCCCTGTTTTCATTTGCTTTATATATTGATCTAAATCTGCTGCATCAATGCGCATCTGTCTACCAACTCTATAAGAAGGAAGTTCTCCTTTTTTAATTAAGTCGTATACAGTTAATTTTGATACTTTTAATCGCTTTGCTACTTCTTCCGTTGTGTAGGAATGATGATCCATAGACGATTCCTCACTTTCTCCTTTCATTGTAACAAAGAAAAGAATATTTCTCCTATTTTTTAAAAATAGACATATGTTCAAATTATATTCAATTATAACTAGTTATATTTAGTTATATTTAGTTATAATTAGATGTGTCAAAATGAAAGGGGATTTTTTTATGAATAAATTTATATTACGTTCCATCGGGGCACTTATACTTTCTTTCCTTCTTATATTTAGCGCTGCTTGTACAAGTGGGGAAAAGCATACAAAGTCAGCTGCTAAAGAGGATAAACCAGTTGAACTGACTATCTCAGCTGCTGCAAGCTTACAAGATGCATTAAAAGAACTCGAAAAACAATATAAAGAAAAAGAGCCAAATATCAAACTTTCTTTTAACTTCGGTGCTTCTGGAGCACTTCAACAACAAATTGAACAAGGTGCACCTGCTGATTTATTCTTCTCAGCAGCAGAAGATAAATTCCAAACCCTTGTAAAAAAAGGATTCATTAATGAAAAAGAGGGGAAAAATCTCCTTGGAAACGAACTCGTTCTAGTCGTCCCAAAAGATAGTTCTCTTACAAAAATTCAAGATTTAAAAGATGAAAAAATAAAAAAAATTGCACTTGGTACACCTGAATCTGTACCTGCTGGCAAATATGCAAAGGCTTCTCTAACACACGAAAACCTTTGGAATGATGTTCAAAATAAAGTCGTATTTACAAAAGATGTTCGCCAAGTGTTAACATATGTAGAAACAGGGAATGTCGATGCTGGTATCGTATACAAAACAGATGCTCTCATTTCGGATAAAGTAAAGATTGGTGAGACAGCAGCAGCTACTTCTCATGAGCCAATCCACTATCCTTTAGGTGTTATAAAGGAATCTAAACATAAGAAAGAGGCGACTTCATTTTATGAGTATTTGCAGTCAAAAGATGCACAATCTATCTTTAAAAAATATGGATTTACAGTCCTGTCGTAATTACTATGAGCATTGATGCTATTTTATCGCCTGTCTTTCTATCTTTAAGAGTAGCTGCATGCGCCACTATTCTCGTTACAATTTTAGGGACAATTGTCGGGCGAGCACTAGCTCGCTCCTCATGGCGATATAAAGTAATATTAGAAACCATATTTTTATTACCAATGGTACTTCCACCAACTGTTATCGGCTTCTTTCTCATTATCATCTTTGGAAACAACAGCCCGATCGGAAGGTGGGTTGAATCATTATTTCAGCAGTCTATTATGTTCACATCTACTGCTGCGATTATTGCTTCTACAGTTGTTGCATTTCCGCTTATGTACCAATCAGCGAAAACGGGATTTTCTATCGCAAATGTACAAATTGAAGAAAGTGCTCGTGACCTTGGCGCAAGTGAATATCAAGTTTTTCTGCACGTTACACTTCCGCTCGCATTTCCTGCCTTACTAAGCGGGATGATTTTGAGCTTTGTCCGCGCGCTCGGTGAATTTGGTGCTACACTTATGTTTGCCGGGAACATTCCTGGTAAAACACAGACAATCCCAACTGCAATTTACATGGCTATTGATGCAAGTAATATGCAACTCGCATGGACACTTGTAGTTATTACTATCGGTATGTCACTCGTATTTCTACTATGTATTCAACTTATTAATAAAAGAATTACTAACTCTTAAAGCAGCTTTTTTCGAAGCTGCTTCTTTATTTCTTAGGAAATAAAATATACCACCGGGAAATAACTGAATTTTACCTCTTATTAAAATATACATTTTATTTGAATTCACTTTCTAAAATAGGCAATTTCCTGTTATTATATGGAGGTGTTTCAAAAAATGAAGAAATGAAAACGCATTTATATCGTGAATTCTTCATCCTGTTTTAGCGATCGGTAATCTTCTACTCTATTAGTGGGGCATTACCGATCGTTAGAACGATATGTAACTATATTGGTATAGCAAACCGAAGGGAGTCTTGTAATGGACATTTTATTAGCGCTTCTTCCTGCAATTGCATGGGGAAACATCTTATTAGTAAGCGTAAAAATGGGCGGTGGTGCATATAGCCAAACGGTAGGTATGACAATCGGTGCTCTATTCTTCGCAACAATTATGTATGTATTTACTCAACCAGCTTTAACAATGACAATCTTAATTGTTGGTTTTATTTCAGGTTTATTCTGGGCTTTAGGACAAGTAAACCAATTAAAAACAGTTGAAAAACTAGGTGTTTCAACTACTGTAACGATTTCTACTGGTATGCAACTTGTTGCAACTTCTATCTTTGGGGTTATCGCTTTCCGTGAGTGGACTACTACTACAACGATCATTCTGGGAACGATTGCAATCCTATTAATCGTAGTTGGTGTTGTATTCACATCATTAGATGATAAAGAAAATGCTCAGCCACCTGGACAATTGAAAAAAGGACTTCTTACTTTAATTGTTTCTACTTTCGGCTATCTTGTATATGTAATTATTATTCGTTGGTATAATATCGATGGTTGGTCTGCTATTTTACCACAAGCAGTTGGTATGTTTGTTGGTGCGGTTGTACTGACGTCTAAACATAAACCATTTAACAAATATGCAATCCGTAATGCTTTGTCTGGTTTACTATGGGGAACTGGAAACTTATTCTTACTTCTTTCATTACCACGTGTTGGAGTAGCAACAAGCTTCCCATTATCTCAAACTGGAATCGTTATCTCAACATTCGGTGCGATTGTATTCTTAGGTGAAAAGAAAACAAAACGTCAATTGATCTTTATTGCACTAGGTAGTGTTTTAATTATCGGCGGCGCTGTATTACTTGGTATGACAAAAGCATAATCTTATATTCTATTAGTAAACCCCTGAAGCATATGTACTTCAGGGGTTTTTTAATTCTAATTATTTTCTAGATATAATTATTTGTATGTTCTTGCCCCTTATAATTGCTCTTCCACTCTAGCAAACCAGCTACACATATAAAGAGATTAATAATAGCTAATATTAGCATGAATTTCCTCCTTCTCATTATCCATTCCATCTACGGTAAGTCTTTTCTTTTTACAAAATTCTCTTAAAGATGATATCGTTTTTATAACATATCTCTACTAGAAAGGAATAAAGGATATGCTAACTAAACATCGAATTTTATTTATTGGTGCCGGTCGTATGGCAGAAGCTATATTTTCCGGATTACTTAAAACAAGCAAAGAGTACATCGAAGAAATTATCGTCTCTAACCGAAGCAACATAGAAAAGCTAAAACAGTTACAACATCAATATAATGTGTCTACTACAACAGATTGGAAACAGCATGTTACATCTGTTGATACGGTTGTTTTAGCAATGCCACCTTCGGCTCATGAAGAGTTATTAGCTGAGCTATCTCCGTTAATATCAAATCAACTAGTCGTAACAGTAGCAGCTGGCATTGGACCATCTTATTTAGAAGCTAGACTCCCAAAAGGCACGCCTGTTGCTTGGATTATGCCTAATACAGCTGCTGAAATTGGAAAGTCTATCTCCTTATATACAATGGGACAATCAGTAAACGAGATACATCAAGAAACCCTGCAACTACTTTTAAAAGGTATTGGTACTTCGCAACTTTGTACTGAGGAAGAAGTTCATCAGCTTACTGCAGTTACTGGAAGTGCACCAGCCTTCCTTTATTACTTTGCTGAAAGCTTAATTGAAGCAACAAAAAGTTATGGAGTTGATGAAGAAACCGCAAAACACCTTGTCATTCAAATGATTTCTGGCTCTGCTTCTATGCTTGAACAAACGCAAAATCCAGCTAACCTTCGCGAACAAGTAACAACGCCAGGTGGTTCCACAGCTGAGGGTCTCAAAACTTTATACGAATATAATTTTTCAGAGGCAATTCAAAAAGCAGTAGAAGCAACAAACAAAAAAGCTAGGGGGAAATAATATGATTTTAACAAGTTTAAAAGATTATACAACATTACATAACGGTGTAAAAATGCCTTGGTTTGGTTTAGGTGTTTTTAAAGTAGAAGATGGTTCAGAAGTAATTGATTCTGTAAAAGCAGCAATTAAAAATGGCTACCGCAGCATCGATACTGCAGCAATCTATCAAAATGAAGAAGGCGTTGGACAAGCGATTCGTGAATCCGGTGTTTCACGTGAAGAATTATTTATTACCTCAAAAGTATGGAATAGCGATCAAGGATATGAAACAACACTTCAAGCATTTGAAACTACATTAGAGAAATTAGGTCTAGAATATTTAGATTTATATTTAGTACATTGGCCTGTAAAAGGGAAATATACTGAATCATGGAAAGCATTAGAAAAACTTTATAAAGATGGCCGTGTTCGCGCTATCGGTGTGAGTAATTTCCACATTCACCACTTACAAGACGTATTTGAAATTGCTGAAATTAAGCCAATGGTCAACCAAGTGGAATATCACCCACGTTTAGCACAAGAAGAGCTACATGCATTCTGTAAAGAACATAATATCCAGCTTGAAGCTTGGTCACCATTAATGCAAGGACAACTACTAGATAATCCAACGTTACAAGAAATTGCGACAAAATATAATAAATCAACTGCGCAAATTATTTTACGTTGGGATTTACAAAACGAAGTTGTAACAATTCCCAAATCAATTAAAGAACATCGCATTATTGAAAATGCAAACATCTTCGACTTTGAATTAAGTGCTGATGATATGAAAGCAATTCAAGCTTTAAATGAAGATCGTCGCGTTGGTCCAGATCCAGATAACTTTAACTTCTAGTAGAAAAACCACTGCCATATGCAGTGGTTTTTCTATTTAATAAAACTGAAAATTTAAACTATATTTCATTTAGTTGACACTTCATTATTCAAGGTGTAAGATTTTGAATTATCAAAGAAACACAAAAATTAATAAAATTTATTCGTTTACTCATTGTATCAAGAGAGGTGGAGGGACTGGCCCTTTGAAACCTCGGCAACAGGTTCATTTTGAATACTGTGCCACTTCCTGCAAGCTTTATGCTTGAAAGATAGAATGAGGGACTTCGTTTATATACGGGTGCATAACTTGTACGTAAAAATCCCTCTTTCTCAATATGAAAAGAGGGATTTTTTATTTTTCATTTCCCTCATCATCATCCAAACTTAATTATTTAGGAGGAAAATCAAATGAAAAAGAAGTTTGTACCCGGTATTGCATCAGTTGTAGGAGTAAGTATTTTATTAACTGGTTGCGGTAGTTATAAAAACGAAGCAAGCGGAGCAAATGCAAAAGACGAGGCACCTAGTAAACAGGTTTTAAACTTATCTTCACCTACTGAAATACGAACAATGGATACGGCTCGTGCTACAGATACTGATTCTGGTCAAGTAATGAGAAACGTATTTGAAGGTTTGTATAATCTTGGTGAAGGTAACAAACCTGTTCCTGGTGTTGCAAAATCTCATGAAGTAAGTGGCGATAAAACGAAATACACATTCCATTTGCGAGATTCAAAATGGTCAAACGGCACTCCTGTTACAGCTAAAGATTTTGTGTTCGCTTGGCAACGTGCCGTAGATCCAGCAACAGCCTCTGAATATGCATTTTTATTCTTTGATATTAAAAACGCAACAAAAATTAACAACAAAGAACTTCCAGCCGACCAACTTGGTGTAAAAGCAGTTGATGACCATACGTTTGAGGTAGAATTAGAGCGTCCTGTTCCTTATTTTATTAGCTTAACAGCGTTCCCAACATTTCTACCAATTAATGAGGAATTCTTTAAAGTACAAGGTGATAAGTACGCTTTAGAAGATAATACAATCTTGTACAATGGAGCTTTTACACTAAGCGATTGGAAGCACGAACAAAGCTTTAAATTTAAGAAGAACCCTACCTATTGGGATAAAGATACTGTCAAACTAGAAGAAATCAATTTTAATGTCGTAAAAGAAAAATCAACAGAAGTAAATTTATTCGAGTCAAAACAATTAGATCGTATAAAACTAACATCTGACTTCGTCGATAAATATAAAAAGGATGCTAACTTTAAAGAACGTCCAAACGTAGGCGTACAATTTTTACGTATGAATCAACAAAACAAAGTACTTCAAAACGTTTCTGCACGCCAAGCAATTGATCAAACAATTGATAGAAAATCCTTTGTAAATACGTTATTAAATGATGGCTCTACACCAACATTTGGTCTCGTTCCAAAAAACTTTGCAAAAGGACCTGAAGGAAAAGACTTCCGTACTGCAAACGGCGATTTAACAAAAGTTGATACAAAATCTGCACAAGAGTTATGGAAAAAAGCTAAACAAGAGCTTGGTTCTGAAAAGATAACATTAGAATTATTAACGAGTGATGCTGACCTTGATAAGAAAACTGGTGAATTCTTAAAAGGACAACTAGAAAAGAATCTAGATGGATTAATAGTAAATATAAAACCTCAGCCGCGTAAGCAACAAGTTTCGCTTTTATTAAAAGGTGACTACGAAATCGGAATTGATGGCTGGAGCCCTGACTTTGCGGATCCAATTACATTCCTTGAGCTATTTACAACGAATAACCCTTATAACTTAGATCATTACTCTAATAAGGAATTCGATGAAACAATAGCAAAAGTGAAAACAACTTTAGCTGGTGATGAAAAAGCTCGCTGGGAAGCATTACTAGCATCCGAGAAAATATTATTTAAAGACTCTGTTATCGCTCCTCTTTACCAAAAAGGCGAATCTTATTTAGAACGTTCTTATGTGAAAGGAATTGTGCAAGTAGACTTTGCAGGTCAATTAAACTTCAAGTGGACAAAAATTGAAAAATAAAGTGAAACTTTAATAAGCGGGGGTTTCTTCATCCCCACTTATTATTAGCCCACACCAATTGTTTTTTTAGCAAAATATATTAAAAATAGGTTCTCTCACACATGAGAATCTGCTTTTTTAATATATTATTCTGATAAATTAACAATCTATTTTTATTATTGACATATAGTTCTTTTCAGTGTTAATATTCTAAATAATCAAAGAAACAAAATATTTCACCATCAAAATATAATGTCTACTACGTTGAAACATATAACGATAGATTATAGTTCGACATGTATATACATATAGAACACCTGATTACCTATAAACAAATATTTATAATAGGTTTTATCTCCTTCTATAGCTACTTCAAGACACGGACATTATGACGTTACGAACAACACATTTAGGGAGGAACGAACAATGAAGAAAAAAGTTGTACCTGTTGTTGCATCTGTTTTAGGGGCAAGTCTATTACTAACTGCTTGCGGGGGAAATAAAGATAATGCAAGCGGAGCGAAAGCAAACGATAAAGCACCTGATAAACAGGCAATTAACTTATCATTCGCTTCAGAAATTCCAACAATGGATGTTGCAAAAGCAACGGATGGGGAATCCATGAACGTAATGCGTAATGTTTTTGAAGGGCTATATGCAATGGGAGAAGATAACAAACCGATTCCTGGTGTTGCTGAGTCGGTTGACATTAGTCCCGATAAAACAAAATATACATTCCATCTGCGTGATTCAAAATGGTCAAACGGTACTCCTGTTACAGCAAAGGACTTCGTCTTTGCTTGGCAACGTGCCGTAAATCCTGATACAGCAGCTGAATACGCATTCTTATTCTTCGATGTACAGAATGCGAAACAAATAAACCAAAAACAATTACCAATTGATCAACTAGGGGTCAAAGCTGTTGATGACAAAACGTTAGAAGTACAACTAGACCGTCCTGTTCCTTACTTCTTAAGCTTAACGACATTCTCAACATTCTTGCCAATTAATGAAGAGTACTTAAAGTCTCAGGGCGATAAATACGGTTTAGAAACAAATCATTTAATTTACAACGGTGCTTTCACATTAGATAACTGGAAACACGAACAAAGTTTCCAATTGAAGAAAAACCCTAACTATTGGGATGCTAAAACGGTAAAATTAGAAGAAATCAACTTCAATGTCGTTAAAGATAAGTCTACAGAAGTGAACTTATATGATTCAGGACAAATTGATCGCGTTGCTTTAACTGCAGAGTTTGTTGATAAATATAAGAGCGATCCAAACTTCAAGGAACGCGCTGAAGTCGGCATTCAATTCTTACGACTAAATCAGAAAAATGAAACATTAAAAAATCAACATGCACGCCTTGCTATTAACGGCGCAATGAATAAAAAGGCTTACGTAGAAACAATTTTAAATAACGGTGCTATTCCAGCTGAAGGAATGGTTCCTGCGAAATTTGCAAAGAGTCCAGAAGGCAATGACTTCCGTAAAGAAAATGGAAATCTAGTCAAGGATGATGTGAAAACAGCGAAAGAAAACTGGAAAAAAACAAAACAAGAACTTGGTACTGACAAAGTAACAATCGAACTATTAACAAGTGACAATGCTTTAGCTAAAAAGACTGGTGAATATTTAAAAGGTGAATTAGAAAAAAACCTAGATGGATTAACAGTGAATTTAAAACCACAACCACGTAAACAACAGTTGAAACTACTATTAAGTGGTGACTATGAAATTGGTATTGACGGCTGGGGCCCTGACTTCGCTGATCCAATTACATTCTTAGATTTATTTACAACAGATAGTGCTTATAACTTCGATAAATACTCTAACAAAGAGTACGATGAGCTAATTCATAAAGTGAAAACAGATTTAGCTGGCGATGAAAAAGCACGCTTTGAAGCAATGAAGCAAGCTGAAAAAATTCTATTACAAGACGGCGCTGTCGCTCCTTTATACCAACAAGGCCGTTCTTACTTACAACGCTCTTTCATTAAAGGACTTGTAACAACTGACTTCGGTGGTGAGTTTAACTACAAGTGGACAGAAGTTACAAAATAATAAGTGCTAATAAAAAGGTATCCCACCGAGGATACCTTTTTATTTTATACTTCTTTAACTACAGAGCTTCTTCTTCCCTTTACCATTCCTTTTATAGCTAAAGTCATCACTGCTACTGATTGTGTAACCAATACAATAACTAATAATGAAATAATATTTCTCTCTAAACTAACTCCTCCAAATATTATTGTATAATAGCCATTCGCTGCATATGTTGCAGGAAATAATTCACTAATTGTTTGATATGTTTTAGAAAGCATTTCATGTGGCACAGTTACAACCATTTGTGTTAATGAAAGAAAGGCGAAAAAGACTATTGTCAATAATCCTCTTTTCCTTCTTTTTGCATTGAACCAAAACTCATCATAAATATAAACACAAACATCAAATATGTTCTCCACGTCAAAGAAGGTATATGCCCTGACCAAAGATAGCTAACTAAATAATTAATTCCCATAATACAAGACGATATTACTAAACTAATACTTATTAGTTTTACATATTTGAGCATATCTTTTCTCCTTGTTTTTATTTTTCTACTTCTTCAAACTGTAGATTCACCGGATCTTCTAAAAGTGTTTCATAAAAGTTCTCTGCCAAATCTGTTGAAGGGATTTTTTCATCTACTTCATCAAATCGAATACTATCTAGCCACACACAACCTTCTCCTGATAATAAAACACCAAATGCAATACCAAGTGCTTCTTCTTTTATATCTAATACAACCGAGTACGATTGCCAGTTATTCGTATTTTTAATGGGGCGATTTTGCATATTATCCATAGCGAGCGGTTCTGTATCTTTTCCATCTACTCGCATCCACAATCCTGCCCAATCTCTTACATTTTCACTCTTAATAAATGCTGTAAAACGTAATCTCTTCCCTACATATTTATCCGCTCGGAACATTTGCATTAATGTTGAAAATCCTCCATGCGTAACATTCTCTTTTGCTTTTATGTATGCAGATACTTTTCCTTGATGGACAACTTCATAATCTAAACCCATCTCATATTCAGCAGGATGACTTCCACTTAAGATCCATCCTTTCGGTATACCTTTTTGCATTGAAACACCCTCTCTTTCTATATAAAATGACTGAAAGTACTTTCGATATTTCTTTGGTGGTAATTGAAACATTCTTTTAAAAGCTCTCGTAAATGCCTCTTGTGAGGAAAAACCGTATTGCACTGCAATATCAATAACAGCTCTCTCCGTTGACACTAAAACTTGCGCAGCATGAGTTAACCTTCTCTTTCGAATATAATCTGTTACACTCATCCCAACATATCTTTGAAAGATGCGATGAAAATGGTACATCGATACTGCACTGTGGGATGCCACTCTTTCTGTTGTAAGCTCCTCATGTAAGTGATTCTCTATATATTCAATTGATTTTTTTATTATCTCTTTATATTCTTCATGCATTTTAGCCCCTCCCTCACAACTTCAATTTACCATATACATACAAATCGTTTTTGATTTAAATTGCGGATTAGTCCTTGTGACTGCAGGATAATAATTTATTTTCAACACATACATAATTACATGTTTTTGGGAAAAACTTGTATAGAACGAATTTACATAAGGAGGAATTTATAATGAGAATTCTACTATCAGTTTTATTAGCTCTTATGCTAGTACCTGCATTAACAGGATGTAAAGCTCCTGCCAAAGAAGACACAACTTCTAATAAAAAGACGACTGAAGAAGCAAAAAATGAGGCTCCTGCAGATTTAAAACTAAACTTCAATGAATTCGATTTAAAGGCAGACTACCAAGATACAAAGAAAGACTACGAAGCAGACTATAAAAATGTAGCAGCTGACAAGAAAATGGAAGCAAAAATTGAAGATCATAAAGCAGATGTAAAATTAACAGGAGACGAGGCTATCACAAAATTAAGCCCACTTCTACAAGAATTAAAATTTGATAAAGATACTCCTGACCAAGAAGTAATCGATCAAGTAGTGAACGTGTTCAAACTTGATAAAGACTATCAAAAATTCGATTTAGAAGTTGTCTTCTCTGATGGAACGAAAAAAGAATATAAAAGAGAAATAAAATAAAGAAGTAGGCGGTTGCCTACTTCTTTATTTTTGCATATCTTAAATCTGGTTTAGATCCAACATAATATTGAAGTCCAGATACCGTTTGTTTTTGTAAATAGGAATCCGACGGGAATATAATTGGAATTAATGGTGAATCTGTAAACATAATATCTTCCGCTTTATGCAATAAATCAAAACGCTTATCTTCATTTTGTTCTACTTCTGCTTCCTTCACTAAAGCATCAAATTCTTTATTATGCCATTTTGCATAATTGTTTGGACCATCACCTGCATATAAATCTAATTTAGTAATTGGGTCTAATAGAGAACCGCCCCATCCCATATAAGCTAATTGGAAATCACTTTGCTTATATGTGTCGATGTAACTCTTCCACTCTTTATTTTCTAATTTAATATCTACGCCAAGATTTTTCTTAAACATTTCTTGCATTGCTTCTGCTACTTTTTTATGTTGTGTATCTGTAGTGAATTTTAATGTTACTTCAGGTAATGTAGACCAGCCTTGTTCTTTCATACCTTCTTCTAATAATTTTTTCGCTTCTGCTGGATCAAATTTAACGTAACCACCTTTTTCTTTACGGAAATCACGCCCACTTTGTGTTTTTGCTCCTTCTGGAACGAATGCATTTGCTTCTTGTGCATTGTTTTTATACAGTTTTTCAACAATAAACTTACGATCAACTGCTAATGAGAATGCTTTACGTACTTTCGCATTTGTGAACGGCTCTTTTTCTACGTTAAACGAATAAATATAAGATGAAAATCCTGCAACACGTTTATATTCTTTATTTCCTTTTTCTTTCTCAATCATTTCTTGCGGTAAACTACTTAGTAAATCTAATTCTTTTGATTTGTATAATTGGTACGCTGTTTTAGAATCTGGAATAATACGAAACTCAATTTCTTTTAATGTTACCTTTTTATCATAGTATTCTTTATTTTTTTGTACCGTAATAGCCTGATTATGCTTCCATTCTTTTAATGTGAATGGTCCGTTCGTAATTAACTCTTTTGGATCTGTTTTTAATTTATTATTATCATCAATTGATTTTTTTGATAATGGAATGAATAATGAGCTTGCTAATTTTTGTTTAATGGAAGACACTGGGTGCTCAAGTGTTACCTTTAATGTTTGAGGATCAACAACTTGAATACCAACTTGTCCTTCTTCACCTTTTCCAGTATTGTATGCCTCTGCCCCTTTAATAAAATACATTTCTGTCGCATTCATAGAACCCGTTTTCGGATTTAATAATCGCTTCCATGCAAATTCAAAATCATTTGCTGTAATAGGAGAACCATCTGACCATTTAATATCTTTCTTTAAATGAATTGTATACTCAGTTCCATCAGCATTTACTTCTTCTTTCTCTGCTAATTCATTTTGATATTTTCCATCACTATCTTGTGTATATAAGCTTGAGAATAAATGTCCAATTACATAACCTGAAGTACTATCTGTCGCAATAGCGGAATCAAGTGTATATGGATCGCTACCAATATTCGTTACTAATCGATCGCCTTCTCCCTTACCAGCACTCGCCTTTTGCGTCTCTTTCTTACCGCAAGCGACCGAAGTAATCGCTAAAACAGTCATAATGATAAACAGTAAAAACTTCTTCATCCTACACTCTCCTTTAACCCGAAATTTTTGGTGTTGATGCTAACAATGTTTTTGTATAAGAATGTTGTGGATTACGGAACACTTCGTCCGTATTTCCAAATTCAACAAGTTCTCCTTTATATAAGACAGCCACTTTTTCACATAAATAGTGAACCATCGGCAAATCATGTGCGATAAATAAATATGTATAGCCTTGTTCCTTTTGAATTTTTTGCAGCAGATGTACAATTTGAATTTGCAATGAAACATCTAATGCTGAAATTGGTTCATCAAGAATCAATACTTCTGGCTCACACAATAACGCTCTTGCAATAGCAATTCGTTGACGTTGTCCTCCGCTAAATTCGTGCGGATAGCGATCGATATATCGTCTATCTAATCCCACACGTTCTAGCGCATCACCTGCTACTTTATCCTTTAATCCTTTATCACCTAAACGGAATGAAATATAACCTTCCGTTACGCTATCGCGTACTTTCCAGCGCGGATTTAATGCTGCTGTGGAATCTTGAAAAATGAACTGTACTTTCTGTAAGAAATCACGTTTATGAGCTGCCTTCAACTTGTGAACGACTTGACCGTTATAATCAATTTCACCAGACGTTGGGCTCTCGATCCCAGCTATGAGCTTACCAAGTGTTGTTTTTCCTGAACCACTTTCACCAATAATGCCAAGTGTTGTTCCTTTCGGAATAGAAAGTGATATGTCTTTTAACGCTGTGATTTCTTTACTTTTACTTCCATACGTTTTCTTTACTTGCTTTATAGTAATTAAATCTGTCGTCATGAGGCATTCACCTTCTCTTTTGATTTCGCTTTATTATGCTCTAGAACATGTTGCCAACAATGTGAACTATGCTCCTTAGAATATGTGGTTCTCTCTGGAAAACGATGAATACATTCTTTTATCGCTACTGGACAACGATTTACAAAAGGACAACCAAAGCTATTTAATGTTTCAATGGAAGGTGTCGTTCCTTCTATAGCACGTAATACCTTTTCAGAATCATCCATATTCGGAATTGCTTGTAGTAAGCTTTTTGTGTATGGATGTTTAGGGGAACCTATCACTTCCTCTATCGTTCCTTTTTCAACGACACGTCCCCCATACATAACAACTACTCGATCAGCTACTTCACGTACAAGTGCCAAATCATGTGTAATTAATAAAATACTCGTATTTTGTTTTTCTTTTCTTTCTTTTAATAGCCCCATAATTTGTTTCTGAATCGTTACATCTAACGCTGTTGTCGGCTCGTCTGCAATTACAAGCTTTGGGTGACAAGCAAACGCAATTGCTAAACAAATACGCTGCCTCATACCTCCGCTTAATTGATGTGGGTACTGTTCAAAGCGTTTCTCTGCTTCATGTATCCCTAAACCTGTTAACAAGTTAATCGCAATTTCCTTCGCTTCTCTTTTCGATTTTTTCCCATGTTGCAAAACTACTTCTGTAATTTGTTTGCCTACCTTCATCGTTGGGTTTAAAGATGAAAGCGGATCTTGAAATATAAAGGAAATATCTTTTCCGCGAATTTGATTCCATTCTGACTCTTGTAAATTCGTTAATTCCTTTGCTTGGAAAGCTATATTCCCATCATCGATATGAATTGATTCATGATTCAAGCCGATAATGGATTGTGCTGTGACACTTTTTCCCGAACCACTTTCTCCTACAAGTGCAACTATTTCACCTTCGTTAATAGAAAAGGAAACATGTTTCACAATCGCTTGCTTACTATTCTCTTTTTCAACGGCTAACGTTACGTTTTCTAAAGATAAGATTTGTGCCATGTTTTTTCTCCTTTCGATTTCGTTTGACGATTTTTGGATCAATCGCATCTTGCAAACCATCACCAATTGCATTAAATGCGAACATAATGAGAGCAATCATGATTGCTGGGAAGAATAGCTGCCACCATTCCCCACTCAATAATGTCCCAAGTGCATCATTCGTCATCGTCCCCCAGCTTGCTGCCGGTGATTGCACTCCTAGTCCGATAAAGCTTAAAAATGATTCTGAAAAAATAGCTGCTGGAATTGTAAATGATAAATTCACGATAATAATCCCTGTTAAATTCGGAATTAAATGCCCATATATAATTTTCATATGTGATGTACCTAATCGCTCTGCTGCAATAACAAACTCTCGTTGTTTTAAAGACAATACTTGTGCTCGAATGAGACGAGCCATTCCAATCCATCCCGTTAATGCAAGAGCGATAATAATGGTGAAAAGACCTGGTTTCATAACAATTAATAGTAAAATAACAATTAATAAATATGGGATGCCGTATAATACTTCAATTCCTCTTATAATCCACTCATCAATTAGCGTTCCAAGGCGATTACGTCCTCTCACATATCCACTAAATCCACCAATCAGTACACCAAGACCTATATCGAGGGCAGCTGCTACTAATCCAACTGTTAGTGAAATCTTCCCACCAGCCCAAGTACGTGCCCATATATCTCTTCCCAAATCATCTGTTCCGAACCAATGCTCACTACTAGGTGGTAAGTTTGTTGCCTCTTTTACTTGTTCACTCGCAGTAAATGGCGTTAAACTTTCACCAACAAGTGAGAAAACAATAATGAGTAATAACGTCACTAATCCTAAAACTGCGATTGGATTCGATACAAACTTACGAAACACTTCTTTCTTTCGGCTAATCTTTTGCTGATCTTTATTTATCGTTAATTCTTTCTTCTCTTCATTTGTTAATAACTGGTCATTAATTTCATAAGCTCCCATCTAAACATCCCCCTCCTTACGTAATAGAACGAATACGTGGATCAACAATACGATGAATAATATCTGTAATAAAAATACATACAATTAAAAGTGCACTATAAAAAATGGTTGTTCCCATAATCACTGGATAATCTCGATTAAAAATACTATCTACAAAATATTTTCCGAGACCAGGAATTGAAAAAATCTTTTCAATAACGAAAGTACCTGTTAAAAGTCCCGCCATTAATGGTCCAACAAATGTAAGTACCGGAACAATTGCATTTCGAAGAGCATGTCTTATAATAATCTTCTTAATCGGTATACCTTTCGCTCTCGCTAACTTAATATAATCACTCTGCAGTACTTCGATCATATTAGAGCGAACAAATCTTGTAATCACTGCGATTGGTCCTAACGCTAATGCAAAGGATGGCAATACCGTATGTTCAAATGTACCCCAAGAAGCTACTGGTAAGAGCTCGAATTGAATAGCGAATACTTGTATAAATAGTGGTGCTAAAATAAAGCTCGGAATAGAAATACCGAGGATGGCAAGTAAACTTACACCGTAATCAATTACCTTCCCATGATAGAGAGCAGCAAATGTACCTGCAGCAATTCCGACTAGCAATGAAATAATAAGTGCTTGTAAACCAATAATTGCTGATGGACCAAAACCAGTTGTTATAATTTCTGATACACCTTGCCCGGTTGATTGAACAGATTCACCAAAATCAAAATGAACTACGCCGTCTAAATAAGCAACATATTGATTCCATAACGGTTCATCAAGGTGATACTTCGCTCTCATGTTTTGGATCACTTCTTCAGGAAAGATTTTTGCATCTGATGAAAATGGATCCCCCGGAATAATATGCATAATTAGAAATGTCACCGTCGTAATAACCCATAGCGTGAACACCATAACTGATAATTTTTTAATTACATACACCCTAATAACCCCCTAAACACATATATTTACTTAGTTTTATAAACGTACTTTTTCCATTACTCCCTTTTCTCTTTTTAGAATACAAAAAGCCTTGATCTTAAAAAATAAGATCAAGGCTTAATAAACAAAGGCCCATCACTTATCTTTCAAGACTTGCTTGCTGGAATTAGCACGGTGTTCCTATTACAGAACCCGCTGCTGAGGTGTCATAGGGCCAGTCCCTCTACCTCTCTGGATAAGTAAATTGCTATATTATTATTTGGTTCAAATTGTATATTTCGAATTATAATTCTGAAAAAATGAAAAGTCAATCAAATTGGATATATTTAGAAAAATCAGTTTTTAATACTTTTATTTATCTATATCGTATTTCGCTTATAATAAAAAAAGATATGAAAGGAGTTATAAGATGGACCCCTTACTTCTAGCTACTATAGGATTACCCTTAACAATCGTTATACTTGTCATCATCGGCTTCTACAAACTCTTCATCAAAAAGAAAAGTATCACTTCTTTTTATACCCCTTTCGATAATATTACCGGGCAAACTATTTCCGAATTTCACGAAGAACAGAAGATATTAGTATCCGAGGATGAAGATGGAGATGGCAAGAAGAAAAAATAACCTTGCATAGGCAAGGTTATTTTTTCGTTTCTGCTTGAAAACGTTTATAGTATGTCGATGCTGTTGCAAAATTAATTTCTATATCACGAATCAACGATGAATCTTCTTCTTTAGCTAACTTCTGTAATTTTTTCATTGCTTGTTCTGATTCATTCAAGAAACCAACATATACCTCATGTTCTTGCTCTTTCGATTTTGGAACACGAATTTCTTTACGTATATGATCAATATCTTCTAACATGCTAGTTGTTACCTTTTGCACATCTTCTTTATATGTAGCAGTCGTTATTTCCTTACCGCCCTTTTCTTTTGCCACTTCAAATAACTGCAGTGCGTTATTAATTTCTTTATTCATTTTCAAATCGTATTTTTCATGTACTGCAAGGTATTCTTTCATTTCTTCTGTTTGTTCTGTAGATTGCTCTACCTTTTCTTTCGGTTCTTTCGTATCCTTATTTCCATTACATCCTGCTAGAAGGATCATACTTCCCATTACAGCAATACCCAAAACCTTCTTCATCTCTTCTTCTCCTTTTATCTACAGCTACTACTCATTATAGTTTCTTTTATCTCCACTTGTTATTATACCGAGAACATCCTACTTTTTACACTTAAGACGACATCGTAACATGTATACCAACATGTTTGTCACAGTATCGTCACTTTATACAAATAACTTTTGCACTGCTTTACTACTCACCTTACAAAACTGTAAGCACACATAAAGAACAAACCATGCTAGACTTACATATGCATAACGCAAACATATGTAAGGTTTTAAGGAGAATCATCTATGTACAACACAATACCTTTTATGGGAGAAGATATTCGTGTCCTTATTCGCGAAAAATCACTTCATATCGAAAATACAGAGAGCCTTCGCCGCGTATTAAAGAAGAAGCATGCTCCATTTAAGTTAGCTCAATATTTAAAACAACAACATACAAATCAATTTCATACCGTGCTCAATATATCGGATAAATCATTAACAATCGAAATCATCGGTCATGTCTACATTGGAAACTTTGCAGATACCTTAAAGGAAATCCCACGTATACCGAAGATTGCTCCTATTATCGTTAAAAAAGCGTATAAAATTACTGACCATACCGATATTATCGACTGTGGGGAAAAAGAAGTCGATAGTAATCGCTGGGTGTGGGATAAACTTGCTGTTTTATATGATACGATCATGAATAATATGTATGAGGTATTTCAAAGAAATGAAAAAAAGAACTGATTCAAACATTCCCTTTGAATCAGTTCTTTTTTGTTAAGCCTCTAAATTTTGTTTTTGCTGCAGTTCAAACTGCTTCTCACTTCTTCTGGCCATAAATAGATAACATAACACTGCTCCTACTTCACAAAGCGCAATAACAACCCCCATCGGTAATGCTGTATTACTTCCACCGATACCTACTAGCGGCGCAACAAGAGCTCCTGAAATGAACTGTAATAAGCCTAATAAAGCTGATGCTGTTCCTGCAGCTTGTTTCTGATTTCTCATCGCTAATGAAAACCCAGTTGTTGATACAACCCCGACACTTGATACGACAAGGAATAACGAACATAAAACACCGATTAAACCTATTCCTAGTACGATTGTCAGTAGTAAAGATAGGCCACCAACAGCTGCGATAATAATACCAGCAACAAATAATGTCTTCTCATTCACTTTCCCCGCTAAACGACCCGTTACCTGACTAGCAATAATAATACCGATGCCGTTAATCGCAAAGAATAAACTAAATTGCTGTGGTGATGCTCCGTATATGTTCTGCAACACAAATGGTGAGCCCGAAATGTATGCAAACATTGCCGCTGTTACTAATCCTTGTGACAATGCATATCCCATAAACAGACGGTCCTTTAACAATTTTCCGTACGTCGCCAAAGTCCCTGACAAACCACCCGTTTCTCTTTCTTCAGGAGGTAATGTTTCACGCAATACAAAAGTAGCTGAGATTAACATGAATACACTTATTGCTCCAAGAACGATGAAAACACCGCGCCACGTTGTAAACTGTAATAATTGCCCCCCAATAATCGGTGCCAAAATAGGCGCTGCTCCGTTTACTAACATAAGCAGTGAGAAAAACTTCGTCATTTCAGAACCTGAATACATATCACGTACCATCGCACGTGATATAACAATCCCGGCTGATCCTGAAGCTCCTTGTAGGAAGCGCAATAACACTAATGTCCAAATAGATGGCGCAACAGCACAAAGTAAAGAAGAAGCAACATAAATAATAAGAGCAATAATAAGAGGTTTGCGTCTTCCGTAAATATCACTAATTGAGCCAACAAATAATTGTCCTACTGACAGCCCAAGCAAACAAGCTGTTAATGTAAGCTGCGCGAGGGATGCACCTGTTTGCAAATCATCCGTTAACTTCGGTAATGAAGGCAAATACATATCAATAGATAATGGTCCAATCGCCGTAAGTGTTCCTAATACAAGAATCATCCATAACCTGTTTGCCTTTACAGGTTTATATATTTCGTGATTAACTTCATTCACTTTTTCAATTCACCCTTTCCTATACAAACTGAATCGTAACAATTATAGTTACATCATAAACATACGTCAAGTACAGCGCATTTTCCTCTTTCATAATGTAAAAAAAGCGATAGAAATTCTATCGCTTTACTTTTTCACATTGCTATTCGTAAATTTAGATACTGAGGACATCATCTCTCCCGTATCTAAATATGTAATTTGAATTGGGTCTCCTACTTCTGTAAACATAGCATATGGGAATTTCTTCACCGGTATCATAAATACCTTTTGTTCATTCTCTAAAAGTACGTACACGATTGTATTTTCACCTGATTTTTCTTTATATACACGTTGTACAATACCTTCTTTTTGCGCTTCTTTTCCTGTTGAGGTTGGTCTAAATGTATCACCATTACCGCTCATTACGTTTTTATAATTCTCAAGCGCTTCTTTCTGCGAAGAACCTGTCGCAAATATTTTTGCATTAGCAGCATATACAACTGTATGTGCACGTACTAGGCCTCCGTCATCGACAACCGGAATAATCCAAGCTGGTTTACCGTATACGTTATAAATGACAGGCATTGTCCCATGCCATTTCTCTCTCTTAAAGGAATTATCTACTACTTCTGTAGCTGCTGAACCATCCATAATCCCCTTTACTTCTTTTCCATTATAGTAATATAGCTTGCCTGTGCGTGCATCTACTAATGAATAGCCTAGGGCTGAATCTACTCCTTCTTTTGGAGAAGTAAAGTCTGTAAAATAATACAGTGTTCCATCTTTACCAAAGATCGGGGTCACGCCTTCTTTCGTTCCCCACTCAGTCGGAATTTTCATATCTGTTTGTGAGAATTTCGTATTCCAAAATCCGTGAATATATTTACCAAAGTACGTATTTAACGTAGATGCAGTCTCATGATTTAATACACCATCAACAAATTTAGGTGCCTTTCCTTTATCATATCTTTTCACTTCACCTGTTTGTGCATCTACTACGACAACACCTTCTACCTCAAATCCAGATCTTCCTGAAATAAATTCACCATACGTCATTGTATAATATGGTTTTCCTTTATCATCAACCTCAAATTTAGGTTTTCCTTTAAAGATTAAATTTGGTTCTGCTTGCCTTACCACACGCTCTAAATTATTACCAAAAAACATGCTTGGCACATATTTCATTTTATAACCGAGGTGCAGTTTCGCTTCCGCATCAGGATTCGTACCTGACATCGTTACGTACCCTGGAATTGTCTCAGCTTTACGCGCTTTAAAAAATCCTGAAACTTCAATCGGCGCTACATATAAAGCCTCGCCGTTTACCATTTGTGGCGTTAATTCTCCTAGCTCAAAATAAGCTACTTTTGGAATATCACCAAATACTTTTTTCATCTTATTCTCCGCTGTCTTTGGCGGCACTGTAAACGGCTGGTCATTTTCAGTAAATGGCTCTGAAATATCTTTCTCTACCTTAACAACAGAATCATATTTCTTTTGCGAGATTACTATATCATGCAAATAACCAAAGTAGCCGTAACTTGCGAGTAAAATAAACATTAGAAGTCCTTTTAATGTGCCTTCTAATTTCCCTATTTGATCTTGTGAAAATAAAACAAGCCCAATTAAAATTGCTACTGCAACAGAATAATGAGTAAGAATCGAGTCTACCCGATCATCAATTAGCCAAAAGTATTCATAGATTGCAATACCTATCCAAAATAAAACAGGAATAACTAAAATAGATGATTTCTTACCCTTTACAACCTTCTTATCTCCCTTCTTATCCACTGCTCGAAGCTTACTACTACTTCTTGTCCATGGAATCAAAAACAAAGTAAGAATAGCTAAAACTACAAATTTCATCAAAGGCACTGTCCCCTTTTCTTTTGTATTCCCTTTTAGTATAACAAATAAAGGGTATTAAGGTGAAAATAGGAATAGTTATATTTTTTTACTACTTAATACAATCCCGCTCACTACATATAGAATAGATGCAATATAAAAAATTGTACCAATCGTAAAGAAATCTACTAAATATCCCGTGGCAATAACCGCTACTGCTCCGCCAATGGATGTCCACACATGGTATTTTCCAATCTCATAACCAGCCTTTTCCTGCGCAACCTTTCGTGCTAACGAAGTCTTCTCAGTATTACGCTGCACAGCACCTAAAATGCCCATTACAATTTGAAGAATATATACATGCCATACTTCCGTGGCAATCGGAAAGCAAAGCATTAAGATTGCCATGGACCAAGCGTATATGATTAATAATTTTTTATCACCTACTTGATCAGATATCTTTCCCACTAGTGGATATACAAGTGCTGATGTTAAAGCAAATAAGCCATACGCCCAGCCAAATTGCGAGAAGCTATTTCCAACGTTTCGAAGCAATAATATATAAAAAGGAAATACCATACTTCCTGCCATCATGATGATACTTTGCGAAGCCACAAATCTTCTATATGTCATTTCGTATACTCCCTATAAAATAAATTCACAAATCTCTCTTCTGAATCTACTTCCTTCTTTTTCTTGAGAAATTCTTCAATACGAGGATATGCCCTCTTTAACTGCTCTTTCGTTGGATAAGAATAGTACGGCAAATAGTAACTACCGTTATGCTTTAAAGTAACATCAATCATCTTCCGAATGACATCCTCTGTTTTCTTTATCTCACTCTCTGAGCGTCCCTGGTTAATCAAAAGAACCAGCGCAAACATATCATCTTTCGCATAGGACAAAACTGCATTTTCATTCTTTTCCACGTAACGAATCGTAATGTTGAGTAAATTAAACTCTTCTTCATTTAATACGTTACGTAAATCATCTATATACTCCGTGAAAGCATCTATAGGCACAAAGTATTCTTGTAACACTTCGGTCCTATTTGGATTTTCATATTCCATAAAAGCACTATCTGATCTCATAACATTATTACGCGTCTCATACTTTCCATCTGTACGTTCAAAATAACCTCTTTGTATATCCCAAAATGTATTCTTTCCCCAATCACTATAACGTGATAATCCAAGTAAAAATTTCGGTACCGCTATAATATTTTCTTCCTTTAATTCACTGTACTCTTCTCTCATATTTTGATTTTGTGCCAAAGTATAATCTGTCACATACATCTCTTTTAAAAATGAATTTGGAGCAACAGAAATACGCGCTAAGTGCATACGAACATTTTCATCTCTTTTCACTTTCTCTTTGAAATAAGATACGTATTCTTTATAATCTATCATTCTCGTGTGCATTTCATATAATTCATCATCTGTTAACTTCAGCGTCACATCTAAAATAACTCCAAATAAACCGTAACCCCCAATGACATATGGAAATAACTCTGCATTTTCTTCTCTACTTACATTACGTACCGTGCCATCTGCCATTAACAATCTAAATGAATCTACTGTATCAATTAGTGCCTCATGACGAATATCACGCCCGTGTACATTTACACTTAATGAACCACCAACAGTAAAAATATTTTGAGACTGCATGACCTGTACCGCAAGGCCATATGGATTTATTTTCTTCTGAATATCATTCCACGTGACACCACTTTGAACTGTAATCTGCTTCTTCTCTGGATCAAATTCTAATATTTTATTATATCCTTTCATATCGAGCATCGTGCCATTTGGATAATATGTCTGTCCTCCTTGGCTATGTTGCATGCCTGCAATGGAAATTTTCTCTCCTGAAACTTTTGCATCTCGCACTAATTTTATTAACGAGTGCTCTTCCGTAGCACTTTCAACACGTTTTATTTTTGTCGGAAGCAATTTACCTACATCACTCATAATAGGATGATCAATTTGTTTTTTATACGTATGTACAGACGTTGCAAGCAAAACCGTATATGCAACAATGACCACTACTATCTTTCTTTTTTTCAAAGGACACTCTCCTTATTAGCAACAAAAAGAGATACCTGTTCTTTCAGGTACCTCTCTTGACAGTGATTACTTTGCTGCTGGCAATTGTATTGGATCAAATTTATCATACGATGTAAACTTCGCATCCGTAATAATGTGCGCTTTATCCTCACCATTGCTACTCATAACCATATCTATCTTTGCTGATTCATATTTAAAATCTTTTGTAATAATATATTCTCCATCTATTTCTTCTATCTTTGCATTTTGGCCTTGTAGCATTTGTTTCTGCTTTTCATCCATACTAGCTAACATACTCTCTGTCTCTTGCCCTTTTAATGCAAACTTCAGCTTATAATTATCTCCACTTTTCTCCATCTTCACTTTATTTAAAATTTCCGATGGAATCTCTAAATTATCTACCATTCCTTGAGTCGCATTCATTCCGTTAGCATTTAATTGTTCCTCTGGTACAGACATAACTTCACCCGTATTAGGATTTTTCAACTGACCAGCAATTTTGCCACCCACATCATAAACAACAACCTCTGTACCAGAAACATTCATTTCAGAACGAGAATTTTTTTTCTTCGGCTCTAATTGCATTTTGGCCTTTATTACATTCATCTCTGTTCCTTCAGCCTTTATTCCCACATCATATGTCATCGTTACATTTTCTTCGTTTTTAAAAGCTTCATTCGCTTTATTAAAAACATCCTTCGCTGTTAATTCCTTTTCTTTCTGCACAGCTTCTTTTTTCGGTTCATCAGTCTTTTTTGCTTTCTCATTACTACACCCTACTCCTAGACCGACTGCAAGTACTAAACTTGAAATTAAAATAATTTTTTTCATAACGTCCCCTCCTTCCCAAAAATAATATCATCTCTTTTCCTATGAAATCTATATAATTCGTAATATTCTTCTTTAAATTTATTTCCTATATAGCAACATGTTTGAGAAAAAGTTTAAATATGATGTAAATAATAACAACTCATTTCAGGAGGTCATTATGAAAGCTATTATTTGCACAAAGTATGGACCACCTAATGTTCTCCAACTTCAAAATATAGAAAAGCCTAAACCTAAAAAAAATGAAGTATTAGTTAAAATTCACGCAACAAGTGTATCGACTGGAGATTGTAGAATACGTGGCTTTAATAGCCCCCTCTTATTTTGGATTCCTATGCGGATCATATTAGGTTTCAGAAAACCGAGAAAACCTATACTTGGCGTAGAGTTATCCGGTGAAATCGAAGACATTGGAACAGATGTAACTCAATTTAAAAAAGGAGATCAAATTTTTGCATTAACAGAACTAAACCTTGGTGGTTATGCCGAATACACATGCGTGCATGAAAGTGGATTAATAGCATTAAAACCTACCAATGTGACATATGAAGAAGCTGCCGTTATTCCTTTTGGCGGAACTTCAGCATTGCACTTCCTTAGAAAAGGACAGATAAAAAAAGGGCAACGAGTACTTATATACGGCGCCTCTGGGTCAGTAGGGACAGCTGCCGTACAACTTGCGAAATACTTCGGGGCGACTGTCACAGCCATTTGTAGTAGTTCGAATTTCGATTTAGTAACAGCTTTAGGGGCAGACAACGTAATTGATTATATGAAAGAAGATTTTACTAAGCGGGGCGAGCACTATGACATTATATTTGATGCAGTTGGAAAATATAATAAGTCTCTTTGTACAGATGCATTAATGCCTAATGGAAAATATGTATCTGTGAACGGAATGATGGCAAAAGTCAGTAAAGAAGATATGAACCTACTAAAACAACTAGCTGAAACAGAAAAGCTAAAGCCTGTTATTGATAGAACTTACCGATTAGAAGAAATTGCTGAAGCTCATATATATGTAGAAAAAGGACATAAAAAGGGGAACGTTTCGATTACCATAAAATAAAATATTTTCTGAAAATAACATTGACAATTTTTTTTGTAAGATTTACTATTAGTACCATATTAAAAAACTACATACACATACTCTTATCAAGAGTGGCGGAGGGACTGGCCCGATGATGCCCGGCAACCGAGCTTATAACGTATAAGCTAAGGTGCTAATTCCTGCAAAACGAGTTTTCGTTTTGGAAGATAAGAGAGGAACCTATTTCGTCTATTCGGCACCTCTCTTATTTTGAGAGGTGCTTTTTATTTTGGAACGTATATGAAGGGGGAATCATAGATGAAGAAAGTATTATTAAGCATTGTAAGCGGAGCGGTACTATTATTAGGCGCATGTAGCGCAGGTTCAGATAAACAAGTAAAAGCGTTAGATGAGAAAAAGATTACTGTCGGTGTAACAGGCGGGCCGCATGAGCAGATTTTTGAAAAGGTAAAAGAAGTTGCAGCGAAAGATGGTCTCGAAATTGATATAAAAGTATTTAATGATTATGTAGCACCAAACGTATCCCTCGATGAAAAAAGCCTTGATGTAAATAGCTATCAAACGAAATCATATTTAGACGTATTTAAAGCTGAACGTAATATGAAATTAACCGAAGTATTTTCAACAGTAACATTCCCTATGGGCGTCTATTCTAAAGACATAAAAGATGTAAAAGAATTAAAAGATGGCGACGCAATCGCTGTCCCAAATGACCCAACGAATGAACTTCGTGCTTTAAAGTTATTTGAAAAAGCAGGGGTTTTAAAAGTGGATCCAAAAGCGACAGAAAAAGCGACTGCGAAAGATGTAATTGAAAATCCAAAAAAATTAAAGATTGTTGAGTTAGAGGCATCTCAATTACCAACACAACTAAGTGAAGTAAAAGCAGCTGCAATTAATACAAACTTTGCATTAGGTGCAAAATTAAGCCCTGCGAAAGATTCCATTTTCCGTGAAGGCAAAGATTCGCCTTATGTGAACTGGGTCGTTGTTCGTACTGAAAATAAAGATGATGTTGTTGTAAATAAATTAAAGAAAGCTTATCAATCTAAAGAAGTAAAAGAATTTATCGAGAAAAAATTTGATGGTTCTGTTTTACCGTCTTGGTAGGAGCTGACGATAATGATTGAATTAAAAAATGTATCCAAAGTATTTACAACAAAAAAGGGGAATGTGGAAGCTCTTAAGTCCACTTCCCTCCAAGTAAAAAAGGGCGAAGTATTTGGAATCATTGGATATAGTGGCGCTGGCAAAAGTACATTAATTCGCTGTGTAAATTTATTAGAAAAACCAACGACAGGAAATATTATTGTAAACGAGCAAGATTTAACAACACTGTCTACAAAAGAACTAGCAAAAGCGAGACAAAAAATCGGGATGATTTTTCAAGGATTCAATTTGCTCAAAACTGTTACCGTTTATGAAAATATCGCATTACCGTTACGCCTTGCTGGCGTTCCAAAATTAGAAATTGAAAAAAGGGTAGAAAAGTATTTACGTATTGTCGATCTTTTTAATCGAAAAGATGCCTATCCGAGTGAACTTTCTGGTGGCCAGAAACAACGTGTTGCCATTGCACGTGCACTATCACATGAACCGGAAGTGTTATTAAGCGACGAAGCAACGAGTGCTTTAGATCCAGAAACAACTGATTCTATTCTTGACCTATTATTAAAGATTAATGAGGAAATCGGGATTACAATTTTATTAATTACACATGAAATGAATGTCATCCAACGTATATGCGACCGAGTTGCTGTTATGGAACATGGAGCAGTAATTGAAAGCGGGACTGTGAAGGAGATCTTCACAAACCCACAACATGTAACAACGAAGAAATTTGTAAATAGTGCATTTGCAGCAAAAATCCCAGCTGAAGTACAAAAAGAACTACAAAGAACCGGAGAAATCGTAACACTTTCATTTATAGGAAATTCTTCTGGTGAACCAGCGTTAGCTATCGCTACAAAACGTTTCCAAGTGTATCCAAATATTTTATCCGGTAATATTACACAGTTAAAACATGAGGCATACGGGAAACTTGTCATTCATATGCAAGGGGAACAAAATGAAATCCACCGTGCTTTATCATTTTTACAAGAGCAAGGAATCATCGTAGAAGGAGGTAGAACAGATTATGGGAAACAAGTCCTTTTTGGATGAATGGGGTAAAGTCATATGGGAAGCAACCATTCAAACATTTCAAATGACATCTATTTCACTATTCATCTCTATCCTTATTGCACTACCACTTGGTGTCACACTTGTTTTAACAAGACCTGGTGGGCAGCACGAAAATAAAATCATTTACCCAATTCTTAATACAATTATTAATATCATTCGCTCTCTTCCATTTATCATTCTATTATTCTTCATTTTACCTTTTACAAAGTTTCTAATGGGAACCTCCATTGGTGTACAAGGCGTAATCGTACCGCTTGTCGTATTCACGGCCCCTTATATTGCACGATTAATGGAAACTGCTTTATTAGAAGTAGATCGCGGCGTTATTGAAGCCTATCAAGCGATGGGCGTTTCTACTATAAAAATTATTTGGCACGTTATGGTGAAAGAAGCTCGTCCCTCCCTTGTACTTGGATTAACAATTGCAACGATTGGCTTAATCGGCGCAACAGCAATGGCTGGTCTTGTAGGCGCTGGTGGGCTAGGGGACTTAGCATATCGCTTCGGACATTTACGCTATGAACCTGAAGTAATGTATGCAACTGTCTTTATTTTAATTATCCTCGTTCAAGGATTACAGTCTTTAGGGAATGGTATTGCACGAAGGTTGAAGAAAGATTAAAAAAGAAGGTATCTCACTAAGGTGAGATACCTTCTTTTTTATCTTTTAAATCCACCTTCTGAATGAATAACTTGCCCAGTAATCCACTCAGCTTCTTCACTTACTAAAAATTTAATGAGTCTAGCTGCATCCTTTGGCTCACCAATTCTGCCAAAAGGAAACATCGGCTTTAACCCTTGTTTTATCTCTTCAGTCATCCATCCTGTATCAGTTGGTCCTGGATTAATTGCATTCACTGTTATTCCTAAATGAGCTACCTCTGCTGACAACGTACTAGTAAGAGCATCAATAGCTCCCTTCGTTGTTGCATACGCTAGTTCTCCTACCATAGGACCTTGAAATTGCCCCGAAGTCATATTCACAATTCTACCACCAGATTTTTTATCAAATCCTCGGGCAAATTGACTACTGAGCAATGTAGTCGCACGAATATTCACCATATAATGCTTATCTAATTCTTCAGCAGTCAACGTAGAGAAATCATTATTCGTAGAATATGCTGCATTATTAATTAATATATGAGGGTACCCTAATTGTTCAGTAACTTTATTTATAAGCTCTTTCGGTGCATCATTCTGAGTTAAATCTAACTCCATACTTGAGACTTTAACACCGTTTTTTAGTAACTCTTCTTTTAATTGTATTTGTTCATTTTTATCAACGCCCCAAGGCATCTCTTTATCGTAAGCTGTCCAATACGTAAAAAATATATCGTATCCTGATTCAGCTAATTCTTTACAAACCGCTGCGCCTATACCATCTAGACGACTTACCCCTGTAATAACTGCTACTTTATTTTTTAATTGGTTCATCATATACTCCTCCAAGTTTAAAGGACGCATATTTTATATAAGAGATATAAACTTTCCCACAAAAAAGACAGATACATAAAATAGGCACCTATCCTTATAAAAGGGATGTACAATCCAAATATGCATTCCTTGAATGATTTACAGATGACTAAATAAACCCTCGCTTATGAGAGCAAAATTCATCTATCTAGTTTCTAATCATTACAAGTTCATCCACATATTGAGTCTTTGTCTCCTTTACATATATCTCCAAATTTTATTTTAGCACTAAAGATTTAATATTTCAAAAAATAAAAGAACCACTCCTATTTATAAAGTACCGTGTACTATAAACCATAGTGAATAACTAATTTAAATTTAAGTGTATACATTTATCATTACCTATTCGTTGTATAAGTGTAGGGAGGAAAAATGATGGGAAAAGAAAATATATTGACCTCCTATCTTATCAATTTAGGAGAGGAAGTGTTCAAACTATTATTAGCGAAAGGGGCTATAAAAGAAGATGCAGAAGACATCATCCAAAATACTTTCTATAAAGTATATACGTTGCTAGATGACCTAACCGAGAGTAGCATACGACCATGGTTTTTTAGGGTCGCATTAAATGAATACATTGACTTGAAGAGAAAAAAAGAGCAACAAAATATCCATTTAACTGAAGAAATTTATTCAAAACTACAATATACAGACCGAGAATTGGATGCTGTTTTAAATAAAGACGAGATTTTCTATTTATTAAAAGATATAAAACCAGAATATAAAGAAGCCTTCTTTTTAAAATATTATTATGATTTTTCATATGAAGAAATCGCCCTAATACTCGATATTCAAGTTAACAGCGTCAAACAAAAATTACATCGCGCACGTAAAACAATTCATTCTACAGTAGGGGGAAAACCTTAATGGATACTTCTTTAAAAAATGCGTTAAAAAAAGCTAAAAGGAAACAATTACTTAAAATCATCATTACTTCTATTATCGTTGTCATCATACTTATCCCTATCATTTATAAAGTGGGCAATTACTTCGCGGCGAAAAGCTCTACGAAGCTTCACGAACGACTATTTTTACATAACGCAATTGCAGAACCAAATGTGCAAATTGATTCTCAAGTAACGAGTAATTCATCTATGTTTGGCGGCAATATTATATCAAATCGTTCCAAAAATATTAATGGTTATATCGTCCCATGGAACACATTAACAAGCTCCTATGGTTGGATCCGTATCAATATCGATTCCAATGAATTAACGCCTGGTTTTTATTGGTCCAGGTCCAATGCAGAATTTTATGAGTACGATAAACAAACAAAAAATAAATTTGCGACATTTTATAACCCGAATATTAAAGATTATCATGATGGTGTCCAAAATGAATTAGGTGAAGTTTCACAAATGAACAACTATGTTGCCGAAGTTGCCATCTCTTTCAATCAACCCTATACATTAAAAGAAGTTCAAACAAAAATACCAGATAACTTAAATATCGTATGGCTATATATGACCTCACCCATTGGAGATGAAAGTAAAGGACCTGCCGGTATGCCCGTTTACGGATTCAATCCAGACACATCTCCTGAAGAAGCTTACAAAGAGTTTGTTGATTCACTTAACCAATACGATGACGATGGACATGACGAAGATATCCAGAAGTTTTTAAAAGCAAACAAAAACAAACCATTCGATCAAGTGAAAATTTTAGGTGTTATGCTAACAGGAAAAACCGAAAACTTTAAGGCATTAGAAAACCAAGACTTTATTCGCGGTGCTTCTGTAGGGGTGACTGCGCAAGTTGTTCCTTATATAAAACCAGAGAAATAATACGTAATGCCCAGATATGCTAAAGAAACTACATGAATCTGTTTACTCTGGGAGCTCTCTACTAAAATAGATAGCTCCCATACCACATTTATTCTTCACCTTCCAAAAATAAATTTCAAAATGCTTTATGTACAATTTTACAAATAAAAAATCATAAATTTGTTCACATTATATCCATTGTGAATCTTTTCACATTGAATATATAATAAACTTGTAAATACAATATTGGAGGGATTTCAATGGTTATCAATTTTTTAAGAACTGATAAACGTGCTACTTTCATATTATTACTTTTACGGCTTTACATAGGGTATACATGGCTCGCTGCTGGGATAGGCAAAGTCTTCGGACAATCTTTTGACGCAAGTGGCTTTCTAAAGGGTGCTATTGCTCAAGCATCAGGTGACCACCCTGCAGTACAAAGTTGGTGGGCAGATTTTCTTCAACATTTTGTCCTTCCAAACGCAGACCTATTTAGCTTTTTAGTTCAATGGGGAGAAATTTTAGTAGGTCTAGGTTTAATTTTAGGCGGATTAACAAAAACAGCTGCATTTTTCGGAATCATAATGAATCTTTCATTTTTATTAAGTGGAACCGTTAGTGTAAACCCAAACCTGCTTATTTTGACTATGTTCATTTTAGTTGCAGGGCAGAACGCTGGACGTATTGGATTAGATGGCTATGTTTTCCCTAAACTTTTCCGTAAAAACAACCACGGAACATATAAATTAAGTAAAACTGCATAGTAACAGTTTACTTTTAAAATATAAATAAGAAAAAGAGCCTGAATATAGGCTCTTTTTCTTATTTCTCCTAATTTAAACTTTTAACGAGCCACGGAATCCTCTAGCAGCATAATAGGAGTCTGCTCCATTATGGTACACGAAAACATGTCCAAAGCGATAATCGCAAAATAAAGCACCACCGAGTTCTCGAATATCTGAAGGTGTTTGTACCCAACTTGATGATTTCATGTCAAAATCGCCAAGTTGTTGCAATTCCCGATACTGTTCTTCCGTTAATAATTCAATGCCCATAGCATTGGCAACATCAATAACGTTATTTTCTGGTTTATGTTTTTTTCTTGATTCTAACGCTTCAAGATCATAACAAAGACTTCTGCGGCCTTTAGGACTCTCCTTTGAACAATCATAGAAAGTATATTCGTCCTTTTCTTCATCATAACCAACAACATCCGGTTCACCACCAGTTACTTCCATTTCGTTAAGTGACCACATTTTTTCATTATTAGTAGTCAGCTTCGCTTCAACTTTAGCCCATTCAAGACCTTCATGGCGGTTCATGTTTTTCTCAAAACGAGCTTGCAATACTTTCAATAACTCTTCACGTTTTTCTACTAGTAAGTCATTTTTATTTCCTGTCATATTAGTCCTCCCTGATTTATGTACTGATAGTAGTTTAAGTATATATTTTATAATAAATCATCTCAATATGAAGACCGTTTCAACCTTATGTCTTGTACAAACATCCCTTACAAAGTCCTAAAACCCTCCATACTCTCTCCAAGAATATAGTGTGAAAACCACATTAAGTTCTGCTTCATAATAGCCACATGAACTCCTGGTTGGTCAGAACTATATGCCATTCCTTTAAATATAATTAATTCTGTATCAACTTCCATATCCATTAATCCTTGATATAGATCATATGCATTTGTAATTGGAATTCTTGCATCCTTTTCCCCATGTTGAATTAAGGTAGGCGTACAAGCTGATTTAATATACGTCATAGGTGATGTCTTCGTATATATCTCTGGATCATTCCATGGAGTATTTCCTAAATACATTCTAATAAAGTAAGGTATATCTGTATTTACATAATGGGTACTCCAGTTAGTTATTCCACCGCCAACTGAAATAGCTTTAAACCGACTACTAAACGTAGAACAGAAAGCTGATACATATCCACCGTTGCTCCATCCCATAACTCCTACTCTATCCTTGTCTACCATCCCTTTTTCTACTAGTTCATCCACTCCAGATATAACATCATCGTAATCAGCAATCCCCTGTTTTCTATAGTTAGCTTTTAAAAATTCATTACCATAACCTGAACTTCCTCTGTAATTTGGTTCTAAAACGATAAAGCCTTTTTCAACAAACTGTTCAATCGGATATTTCTCATTGAAGCAGTCTGAAAATATCGGAAAAGATGCCCAAGCCGGACCGCCGTGAATTACTACTAATAAAGGATATTTTTTATTAGTGTCCAACTCTACTGGCGTTGATAAAACACCTTCTATTTCAAGACCATCGCTACTTTTCCATGAGATGATTTCCCTGTTACTTCTAAGTTTCCCTTTGAAAAAGCTATTTTCATCCGTTATTTTTTTATCGTCTAAATAGATTTCAAAGGTTTCATTTGTTATAGCCTTATTGTAGGATATATGTTTGCCATCCTTTGTTATAGAAGCATCCATTATAAAGCCATCTACTTTTTCGCTTAATATTTCCACAGTGCCATCTTCGGCTAGCAATCCAATAAGATAATTCGTTTTATTCTGCCACCTAATTAAAACCCCTTTAGCTGTCCACTGTAATGGCATAACCGTACTATCAAAATCTGTTAAAGGTTGAATTAGCTCTCCGGTATTTATATCATATATCTCTAACGTACTATCTTGTATATGGTTTCTATAGTAACCCTTCTCTCTTATGCTTGCTGTGTAACATATTTCACTGCCGTCAGGAGAAAAGCAAACACTCCCTCCCAACAACTTATCCACATTCAGCTTTTGTAGCTCTCCAGCTTTAATATGGAGTATGTATAGATCTCCATTTATATAATCTGCCATATTTGAGCTTGGTGTCGCCATAAATACAACCTTTTTACCATCATTTGAAATATCAAATTCATGGATATGAAAATCCTTACCATCCGTTAATTGATAAACAACTCTGTTCTTGTGTTCATCTGTATCACTTTGTATCACCTTCTCTATTTCAATGTAATATAAACAATTATTCTGGTGTTCCTTACCTATATGTTGAAAATCTCCATATAGATCCTTACGTTTCTTTATCTCCTCACATTCTTTTGACTGCGTAACATAATATAGACCCTTGCCAGTAGGACCCCATTTGAATGTACTGACTCCTTCTTTCTCATCGGTAATTTGAACCTCTCTATAACCATCTAGTGACTTAACAAATATCTGATTTTTCCCATCACCAACTGGACTAAGATATGCGATACACCTAGCATCTGGAGACCATAATGGGTGTGTACTATCTATATCACCATTTGATAATGGGTAACTCTGCTTCTTATCTTTTTCATATATCCATACATGATTCCTATATGTATTGTCTTTCCAATCAGCCGTCTTCTTAACAAATGCTACGTTTTTACCATCATCACTTATGTTTGTACTTGATACGGTTGGCAATGAAATAATCTCTTCTATACTTAGATATGTTTTTTCATTCACTTTCATCAATATCCCCCCTTGAAATGTCCATAAATCTCTCGTCTCTTTTTGCCGTAATAAAGGAAATTGTTCACGAATACTTAAAATGATAACGGAAAATTCAGATAAATAAAAGTGAAGTCGATAAAGTAAAACTTTAATTTATGGAGTTCTATCCACTTACCAATTCTAGATGTTCTTTTTCGACACAAAAACACCCCTTTTAGATACAAATTTGTAAATTTATTTTAAAGCTATAACTATATATTGGTTTGGAATAAAATTTGATAAAAATGAAGTCACAAATCTTTATTTAACAACAAAAAAATTCATTTTGAAAAAACGATTGATCAAAATAGAATCACTCTTTTTAACTAAGTATGAGATTTTTATAAAAAAATTTTAATCAAAACTCACTTAGAATCTTTACTTGAAGGAATAAAGCTTCGCATCTTTTTTGTGAACATCGTTAAACTAAGATAAATTTTGACCGTATCTGTAATTAATTGTAAAATATTATACGTAGAAAGGTATTATAAAATAAATATAGAAGGGGTATGTTTTTTAGTTTTAAAGGGGCTAAAGCACATCTATTTTATGTTTTGAAAGGGAGAATTGAAAAATCATATGAAGAATTTCAAAAAGAGTACAGGTAAAATTTTACTAGCATCTGGATTAGTAGTTTCTATGTCAGCTTGTAGTGTAACAAATTTATTTGGAGAAAAAGAAAAAACAAATGCTGAATCTGGTAAACAAGAAAGTAAAGAAACTAAGACAGAAGGTAAATCATCTGAAACAAAGGAAAAATCAACTAACTCAAAAGAAGAAAGTAAAGATGTTAAGATGATTATGGTTTTGCCTGAGGATTACCCACAACTTATGGTAGACATTGAAGAAGACTTATTAAGACGTCTAGATTACTATGATGCTTCTGTGAGGGATAATAAAAAGGGAAGTAAGTCAAATGAAGAGGTACGAGATAGTATTAAAGACTTAGATAAAGTATTTAATACAATAGAGCGTATAGATGCACCAGGAAAATACAAGGAAGATCATAAGGAAATTGTAAAAGCTGTTCAAAAGTTAAAAGAATCTTTCAAAGAAGTATCGAAGTTATTTGATTACTCTAAAACACTTAAAGATACGGATGATGCAATCATAGATAAAGCAAACAATAAATTAGATGAAGCAAAACGCATTTGGAAACCTGTATTTAATAAGTTAAAAGCGGAAGCTAAGGGTGGTTCAACAACTACTTCTACAACAAGTGGTACTAGTTCTTCTAACTCACCGAGTTTATCTAGTGGTAATACAGTTAAAACATACAGTACCCAAGATAAAACTGGTATATTCAAAGGAAAAATTGATACACCAGATGAGGATTCCGCTAAGTTTAAGAATGTACAGAACAACTATAAAGACGGTACAGAGCTTGTAGGTAATTGGGGTATTGATTACGGAGACGGAGTCAAAACTACGTTAGTCCTAAAAGCAGATAAGACATTTGAAACATATGCAAATGGTTCTTATCCAAATAAAGATAATTACTTAACAGGAACATACCAAGCAGACGTTTCTTCCCATCAGTTAACGCTAATGGTGGAAAAAGGAACTCAAAATGGTCAAGAAGTGAAATTGGAAAGACCTATTTATTCATCATATGAGGTTAAAAATTTAGATGGTAAAGCGTTACAGATTTTCCACATAGACGAACAAGTAACAATTTGTTATGTAAAACAATAAATAACTAAAAAAACTCTGTAAAATGATTTTTACAGAGTTTTTTCTTAGTTTTAATTTATTTCAAACGTATAACTATATTTATTAACCTACCAATCTCCTACTCAACAGTAACAGACTTAGCTAAGTTACGTGGCTTATCAACGTCACACTCGCGGTGAAGCGCTGCGTAGTATGAGATAAGTTGTAATGGAATAACTGCTACTAGCGGTGCTAGCGCTTCGTGTACAGCTGGTAATACGAAGCTGTCACCTTCCATTTCTAAGCCTTTCATTGAGATGATACATGGGTTAGCCCCGCGTGCTACTACTTCTTTCACGTTACCACGAATTCCAAGGTTTACGTGCTCTTGTGTAGCAAGTGCGATAACTGGTGTACCATTTTCGATTAAAGCGATTGTACCGTGTTTTAACTCTCCTCCAGCGAATCCTTCTGCTTGGATGTAAGAGATTTCTTTTAGTTTTAACGCACCTTCTAATCCTACGTAGAAGTCTACGCTACGTCCGATGAAGAAACAGTTACGCGTTGTCGCTAAAAATTGTTTTGCTAATGCGTCCATTTCTTCTTTTTGATCACAAAGTTCTATCATTGCATTTGCTACAAGTCCTAGTTCGTGTGTTAAATCGAAATCAAGAACTTCACCTTTTGCTTTAGCAATATCAGCCGCTAAAATTGAAAGTACTGCAAGCTGTGCTGTGTAAGCTTTCGTTGATGCAACTGCAATTTCTGGTCCAGCGTATAACGGAAGTGTATAATCAGCTTCACGAGAAAGCGTAGAACCAGGCACGTTTGTAATTGTTAATGCTTTATGGCCCATTTCATTTGTTTGCACAAGTACTGCACGGCTATCAGCTGTTTCACCACTTTGTGAAATGTAAATGAAGAATGGTCTTTCTGTTAATAATGGCATGTTGTAAGAGAATTCACTTGCCACGTGTACTTCAACTGGCATTTTTGCAAACTTCTCGATAAATTGTTTTCCAACAAGACCTGCATGATAACTCGTTCCACATGCAATGATGTAAATACGATCGCTATCTAAGATCGCATTGCGGATGTCTTGATTTAATTCAATTTCGCCATTTTCATCTTGATACTTTTGAATTATATTACGGATTACAAGTGGTTGCTCATCGATTTCTTTAAGCATGAAATGAGGATATGTTCCCTTTTCAATATCACTTGCGTCTAATTCCGCTGTAAACGGTGCACGTTCAATCGTTTCACCTTGTAAGTTTTTAATTGTAATACTTTCTTTCGTTACGATTACGATTTCTTTATCCATTAACTCAATAAATTGATCTGTAACTTGTAACATCGCCATAGCGTCGCTTGCCACAACATTAAAGTTGTCACCAACACCTACTAATAGCGGGCTTTTGTTTTTAGCAACATAAATCATGTTTGGATTTTCAGCATCAAGTAATCCGATTGCATAAGAGCCATGTAAAAGAGATAGCGTATTACGGAACGCTTCTTCTACACTTAATCCTGTGCTCACTTGTTGTTCCATAAGCTGTACGATAACCTCTGTATCTGTTTCACTTACGAACGTTACATCTTGTAAATATTCCTTTTTCACTAATTCATAGTTTTCAATTACACCGTTATGAACTAATGTAAAGCGTTTTGATGTACTTTGATGCGGATGCGCGTTTACTTTACTTGGAACACCGTGTGTAGCCCAGCGTGTGTGTCCGATACCCACGCTTGCTGCTACGTTCTCATCTACGATTTCACGAAGTTTTGCGATACGGCCTTTTTCTTTGTATACAACAACACCGTTCTCTGCTTGTACTGCAATACCTGCTGAATCATATCCACGATATTCTAACTTTTCTAAACCTTTTAATAAAATTTCCTTTGCATCTTGCTCTCCAATAAATCCTACGATTCCACACATGTTTAGTCGCCGTTACAAATGCTTACACTGCTCTGCGAACATGTAACGACATAGTCCGATACCATTTTTATTTATACTAAAAAACGGATTACATATTGCTAGCCCTGTAAGCTTGTAACGGCTTTCACCTTCCTCTCGATTGGGTTTAAGTCCGTATATACTTATACAGCTAGTTTTCATCCGTTCCTCTTCTCTCATCACACTTTCACCTTTGTCCACTAAGTCACCTTAATGATTTAAGTAAAAGCTTGCGGTTGTGATGAACAACCGGGAGTCATCCGCCGAAATCTCGATAAACCCCACCTCGTCAACTACACTATTTGTAGTTCTGGCGCTTTTATAATTTACAATATTTCCTTTGAGAAAAAGAACAAGACCATCTTATAACAAACATGGATAAACCGTCAATGAAATTTTTTTCATCGTCTATAAAACATATGAAAAAGGAGCACTTTTTGTGCTCCTTTTTCATATAAATTCAGCTAATTATTCAGCGCCAACTTCAGCTTTCACAACTTCTACAATGCGATGTACATATGCATCACAAACTTCTTGTGTTGGTGCTTCTGCCATTACACGAATAAGTGGCTCTGTTCCAGATGGACGAACAAGAATACGGCCATCACCGTTCATTTCTTCCTCTACAACACGAATAATTTCTTTAATTTTTTCATTTTCTAATGCTAATTTTTTATCTGTTACACGAACGTTTACTAACAATTGTGGGAATTTCGTCATTTCTCCTGCAAGCTCAGATAATGGCTTTTTCGTCATTTTCATGATGTTTACAAGTTGAAGTGCACTTAACATTCCATCACCAGTTGTAATGTAATCAAGTAAGATAATATGGCCTGATTGTTCTCCACCTAGGTTGTAACCTCCACGCTTCATTTCTTCCATTACGTAGCGGTCACCAACTGCTGTTTTATCACTTGTAATATTATTTGCTTCAAGTGCCTTGTAGAAACCTAAGTTACTCATAACAGTTGAAACAACTGTATTATGTTTTAATTGACCAGTTTCTTTCATATATTTCGCACAAATGAACATAATTTGATCACCGTCAACGATGTTTCCTTTTTCGTCTACAGCAATTAAACGGTCGCCATCGCCATCAAAAGCAAGTCCGATGTCCGCACCTTTTTCTTTTACCAATTCAGCTAAGCCTTCTGGATGTGTAGATCCTACACCCTCATTAATATTCATACCGTTTGGAGAAGTTCCCATTGTTGAAATATCAGCTTCTAGGTCTGCAAATAAGTATGGAGCTAGAGAAGAAGTTGCACCATGTGCACAATCTAAAGCGATATGTAGGCCAGAGAAATCTTCTTCAACAGTTTGTTTAATGTACTGTAAATATTTTTGTCCACCTTCAAAGTAATCGCTCACTTGTCCAAGATTAGTACCTGTCGGACGTGGTAGTTCATCAACTTCTTTGTCTAATAAAGCTTCAATCTCAGCTTCTTGCTCATCTGTTAATTTAAAGCCGTCTGAACCAAAGAATTTAATACCGTTATCTTGTACTGGATTATGAGATGCAGAAATCATAACACCCGCTTGTGCATCTAGTGCTTTTGTTAAATAAGCAACGCCCGGTGTAGAAATAACGCCAAGGCGCATTACTTCTGCTCCAGTTGATAATAGACCTGCTACTAAAGCTCCTTCTAACATATGACCAGATACACGTGTATCACGACCGATAATTACTTTTGGACGATCTGTATCTTTTGTTAATACATAACCACCAAAACGTCCAATTTTGAAAGCTAATTCAGGTGTTAACTCCTTATTTGCAACTCCGCGTACTCCATCTGTACCAAAATATTTACCCATTATGATTCGCTCCTTTTTCTTGCTCTTTTTGATTATCTACTGTTGGTTCTTGACTCGTTTCTTTATCTTTATCTTGATTTTGATTTTGGTTTTGATTCTTTTCCTGTTCTTTTTCTGAATCAGGTTCAGGATTTTTTGGTTTCTCATTTTGATTTTCTTGATCCGTATTTGAATCCGGTTGTTGACCGTTACCCTGTACTTCTTTATCTGGTTTTTCTTTCTTCACAATAGTAACTTTAGCACTTTTTTGTTTTGGCTCTATTGAAATATTACCAGGACCGCTCACTTGAATGGAAATATCTTTCGTCCCTGAGGATACATTTTGCAGATTAATTACCGCTGTTATTTGAGCAGCTGTTATTTTATCTACTATACTTGCTTCTCCTGAAATATCAACACTTATCTTTCCATCTTGCGGCGAAAGTAGCTGAGCAGTAACATCTTTAGACAGTCCATTTTTCTGGATTGGGATACCATCAATCGTTTTTGTTTTCGTTTGTTTTGTTTTTTGCACTCCCACCGAAACCTTCACTTGATTCGGTTTTGCACTTGTTACACCCTTGGGTAATAAAACAGAGGCATCGAATGTTGTAGACTCTGTCAATTGACTAAGATCTACTTCGACCCCCTCTAGCGATTGTATATTATCCAAAATATCTTTTGGACCAGCTATCGTTACTTCTCTCGGTTCAACACTGATATTTGTAACCGCCAATCCTTCTGCTAAACTCCCCTTCTTCGTATACGTTACAGGAACAGTTTTTTCAGTATTATTGGCTGTAGTTTGCGTTGCCACATTCAACGTTACACTAATCTTAGATGGACTTGTTCTTACATTTAAACGTTTTCCTTCTTTATTGTATAATGTAACTTCGGGCGTTTTTGTAACAGTTTTATTAACACCTTTTAAATCAACATACGCTTTGGCAGAGGAAATGCTTTCAATTTCTTCTTTCGTCCCAACTACCTCAACAGTATCCGGTTTAAGGCTTGATTTTTCTAGAGTAGCCCCCGCTGGCATCTGATCCTCATTTGATAATTTCAGATCTACATGAACATATTTTCTCGCCTTTTCATGAAGAGTAACTTTAATTGTTGATGGCTGAACTGTTCCTTTCACATCATCTGGAAGCCCGTTCGTTTTTAAAGAAATCTCATAAGTTCCTTTTGGACTATCTCGCAAATCAACCGGTATGTCAAATTGTTTTTTTGCTTTTGCTGTAGCAACTGATGCTTTTGGGCCTTCTAATTTTACTTTAACGCCCTCTGCCGGAATACCACTTACAATATATTTCTCCTCATCATACTTAAGATTAATAGCATAATTAGTTAATGTTTCTTTCGTATCATTTGCAAAAGGTAATATACCTGATGTCGTATTTTTTTCAGTTAACGTCGCTGACATAAAAAGCATACACGCCAATAGTAATGAGATCCCTTTTAAAAACCAATGATTCTCCATTAACTTATCCATGACGCTTTCTCCTCCAATTCCATAAAGACGAAGAAGTCGTTTTTTCGTTTCCACTAAATTCAGCTAATAACATATCTTTCAGCTGTTCTGTCTTCAAATCACGATGCAACTTACCATTTTTCGTTAAAGAAATTTGACCAGTTTCTTCAGACACAACTACTGTAATACTATCAGTAACTTCACTAACTCCCATTGCAGCACGATGTCTAGTTCCTAATTCTTTAGAAATAAACGGACTTTCTGATAATGGAAGATAGCATGCTGCTGCTTTAATTGTACTTCCTTGCATAATTACCGCTCCGTCATGAAGAGGTGTATTTGGAATAAAAATATTAATAAGTAATTCCGATGATACGTTTGCATTAAGCGGAATACCCGTTTCCACATAATCACCCATACCGGTCTCTTTTGACAAAGTAATTAATGCACCAATTCTACGTTTCCCCATATATTCGGTTGCTTTTGCTATCGCTGTTGCAACCATTTCAGGTTCATCATCCTCATGCGTTCCAACACGCGAAAATAAACTCCCGCGCCCTAGCTGCTCAAGTGCTCTTCGCAATTCTGGCTGAAAGATAATAATAACGGCTAAAAATCCCCACGTTAATACTTGTTCAGTTAGCCAAGATAGCGTACGCAATTCAAGGAAAATACTGATCATCTTAACGACGATAATAACTGTAATCCCTTTTAAAAGTTGAACAGCCTTCGTCCCTCGGATTATAAGAATTAGCTTATATATAATAAACCATACAATGGCAATATCTAATGCCGTACTAAGATATTTCAAAATGGTCGTATCTTCAAAAGGCATGCTATCCCTTCCTCCTACTTACGAGCAATTCTATCCATATATTGAAATATTGTTTTATGCTCTATCTGTATGTATTTCCAACAACTAGTTAATTATACCATACATGAAACAAACGACAATTACAAACAACCCCCTTTAGCTCAAATTGGTAAGATGTCAAACATTTTTATTGTACAGTATAATATAAATCATTATTATACGCTTATTTTCAAATAAAAAAAGCAACTTCTCAGTTGCTTTTCTTACATTTATTTTAGTTTTTCACCGAATAAAGAACCCATTAAAGCAACTGCTGTTGTTGCCGTTCTATTTCTCTCATCTAAAATCGTATTTACCTCAACAAATTCAGCAGATGTGATAATATCAGCTTCTGCTAACATTTCCATCGCCAAATGACTTTCACGATAAGATAGACCGCCAATTACAGGCGTTCCAACACCTGGTGCATCATGAGGATCAAGACCATCTAAATCTAATGATAAGTGTACACCATCGGTATGAGATAAATATGCGATTGTTTCTTCCATCACAGCCGTCATCCCCATACGATCAATTTCATGCATTGAGAACACTTTAATACCTTCATTGCGAATGAAATCTTTTTCTCCTTCATCCAATGCACGCGCACCGATAATTACGACATTCTCTTTTTTCACCTTTGGATATGCTCCGTATAAATCTACAAGTGAAGAATGTCCATAACCTAAACTTGCTGCAAGTGACATACCATGAATATTTCCAGATGGTGAAGTTTCCTCTGTATTTAAATCACCGTGTGCATCATACCAAATAACGCCTAAGTTTTTATAATGTTTTGCTACACCAGCTAATGTACCGATAGCAATACTATGGTCACCACCTAATACAAGTGGAAAACGACCTTCTTCTATAATATGATCCACCTTACTTGCTAATTCATTACATACAGTTGCAACTTGTGTAAGGTTTCTTAATTTTGTATTTTCATCTATCTCTTTTTCTCTCTCTATACATATATCTCCCATATCTTTAACGTCATATCCAATTTCTTCAATTCTTTCAATTACCCCTGCATAACGGATCGCGCTCGGTCCCATATCAACTCCACGACGCATCTGTCCTAAATCCATTGGAACTCCAATAACTGAGATTTCTTTTTTCATAGATAGTATCCCCCTTTTATGCCTTCACTAAATATTTTAAATCTTTTATATAGTCTGACTCAACTCGACATTTTTCTGTATGGATATACAATTTATTCACTTATATTCACGTTGAAAACCAAATTTTAAGACTATTCTATGTATAAAGTTAACTTAATGAAACAATCGCAATCACTATTATTAAATAATAATAATAAAACACTCCTATATTTAGAAGTGTTTTTCTGATGCTATTTTCCATACTGTTGCAATATTCTTCGTTGTCATTTCAATATTTTCTTCTGCTACTTTATATGCTTCTTCTAGTGTCATCGGTCTCGTTGTGATACTAAATACCGCATCTATTCCTTTCTCGTACACAGCTGAATAATCAGATGATACAGACCCTCCAATAGCAATTACAGGCACAGAAAAACGTTTTGCACGCCCCGCAACACCCACAGGAGCCTTTCCATATGCAGTTTGTTTATCTATTCTACCTTCACCAGTTATAATAAGATGTGCATCTTCTATATGTTTATCGAAATTTGTATAATCTAATACAATTTCAATGCCCCTACGCAAGTCTCCCTTTAACACTGAAATAACAGCCGCTCCCATTCCTCCCGCTGCCCCTGCACCAGGTATTTCAGATACATCAAAAGATACATATCGTTTAAGCATATTCGCATAATGTTGTAAATTCTCATCTAGCTCTTTCATCATCTCGATATTTGCACCCTTTTGTCTCCCAAATACGAAAGATGCTCCCTGCATTCCGACTAATGGATTATCCACATCACATGCCGCTTCTATCTTTACCCCCTTTAAGCGTGGGTCCATTCGTGAAAAATCAATAGTAACAATCGAGTGTAATGTGCCTCCAGATGGATCTATTACTTCACCCTTACCATTTATAAACCTTACTCCTAAAGCCTCTAACATACCTGCCCCGCCATCATTTGTAGCACTTCCTCCAAGTCCTAAAATTATGTACTCCACTCCTTGATCTAGCGCATGTAATATAAGTTCTCCTGTTCCTTTTGTCGTTGTAATAAGTGGGTTGCGCTTTTCAACTGGAACGTGCTGTAATCCTGATGCTGCTGCCATTTCAATAAACGCTGTCTTTTTATCTTTAGAAATGCCATAAAAAGCTTGTATACCTTCTCTAAGCGGTCCTGTCACACTAATTGATATAATTCTCCCCCCTGTAGCATCAACAAGTGATTCAACCGTCCCTTCTCCTCCATCTCCAATTGGTATTTTCACATACTCTGCATTAGGAAAAATTGCTCTAAAACCTCTTTCAATAGCTCCACATACTTCTATAGCTTTTAGGCTTTCTTTATATGAATCAGATGCAATAACAACTTTCACAATTATCTCCCCATCCCTTATTTTTACGTTTTCTTCATTTTAAACGACAAGTATAAAAGTTGTCTTTTTAAACACAAAAAAAGCTTACATCGTATGATGTAAGCTTTTTTATTTAGATGGAGCCTAGCGGGATCGAACCGCTGACCTCCTGCGTGCAAGGCAGGCGCTCTCCCAGCTGAGCTAAGGCCCCTTATTAATTAAGCGGAAGACGGGATTCGAACCCGCGACCCCAACCTTGGCAAGGTTGTATTCTACCACTGAACTACTTCCGCAAAAATGATGAGCCATGAAGGACTCGAACCTTCGACCCTCTGATTAAAAGTCAGATGCTCTACCAACTGAGCTAATGGCTCGTAAATGGCTGGGCTAGCTGGATTCGAACCAGCGCATGACGGAGTCAAAGTCCGTTGCCTTACCGCTTGGCTATAGCCCATTAATATTTACTAGTATGGTTATCTTTTCAAAAAAATAAACCCTCTCAGGTTATTTTAAAGAAAATGGTGGAGGGGGGCAGATTCGAACTGCCGAACCCGAAGGAGCGGATTTACAGTCCGCCGCGTTTAGCCACTTCGCTACCCCTCCGACATTTTAAATATATATGGTGGAGGATGACGGGATCGAACCGCCGACCCCCTGCTTGTAAGGCAGGTGCTCTCCCAGCTGAGCTAATCCTCCAAAAGTGGTGACCCGTACGGGATTCGAACCCGTGTTACCGCCGTGAAAGGGCGGTGTCTTAACCACTTGACCAACGGGCCAAAAAAGTTTTAAACCTATTCCCAAGCTTCCAACCGGGCTTGAACCGGTGACCTCTTCCTTACCATGGAAGTGCTCTACCAGCTGAGCTATGGAAGCATAATGGCTCCGCAGGTAGGACTCGAACCTACGACCGATCGGTTAACAGCCGATAGCTCTACCACTGAGCTACTGCGGAATAATATTAGCCTGGCAACGTCCTACTCTCACAGGGACAAGGTCCCAACTACCATCGGCGCTAGAGAGCTTAACTTCCGTGTTCGGTATGGGAACGGGTGTGACCTCTCTGCCATCATTACCAGACTTTTACCATTATAAACATTTCTTTCGAAATGTCAAGAAGAAATTTTAATATATATTCCTTCAAAACTAGATAACATTTGCTACATATTATATGGTTAAGTCCTCGATCTATTAGTATTCGTCAGCTCCACATGTCACCATGCTTCCACCTCGAACCTATCAACCTGATCATCTTTCAGGGATCTTACTAGCTTACGCTATGGGAAATCTCATCTTGAGGGGGGCTTCATGCTTAGATGCTTTCAGCACTTATCCCTTCCGCACATAGCTACCCAGCTATGCCCTTGGCAGAACAACTGGTACACCAGCGGTGCGTCCATCCCGGTCCTCTCGTACTAAGGACAGCTCCTCTCAAATTTCCTACGCCCACGACGGATAGGGACCGAACTGTCTCACGACGTTCTGAACCCAGCTCGCGTACCGCTTTAATGGGCGAACAGCCCAACCCTTGGGACCGACTACAGCCCCAGGATGCGATGAGCCGACATCGAGGTGCCAAACCTCCCCGTCGATGTGGACTCTTGGGGGAGATAAGCCTGTTATCCCCGGGGTAGCTTTTATCCGTTGAGCGATGGCCCTTCCATGCGGAACCACCGGATCACTAAGCCCGACTTTCGTCCCTGCTCGACTTGTAGGTCTCGCAGTCAAGCTCCCTTATGCCTTTGCACTCTACGAATGATTTCCAACCATTCTGAGGGAACCTTTGGGCGCCTCCGTTACACTTTAGGAGGCGACCGCCCCAGTCAAACTGCCCACCTGACACTGTCTCCCGGGTCGATAAGACCCGTAGGTTAGAATTTCAATACAGTCAGGGCGGTATCCCACCAGCGCCTCCACCGAAGCTAGCGCTCCGGTTTCAATGGCTCCCGCCTATCCTGTACAAACTGTACCAAAATTCAATATCAGGCTACAGTAAAGCTCCACGGGGTCTTTCCGTCCTGTCGCGGGTAACCTGCATCTTCACAGGTACTATAATTTCACCGAGTCTCTGGTTGAGACAGTGCCCAAATCGTTACACCTTTCGTGCGGGTCGGAACTTACCCGACAAGGAATTTCGCTACCTTAGGACCGTTATAGTTACGGCCGCCGTTTACTGGGGCTTCAGTTCAGAGCTTCGCTTACGCTAACCCCTCTCCTTAACCTTCCAGCACCGGGCAGGTGTCACCCCCTATACTTCGCCTTACGGCTTCGCAGAGAGCTGTGTTTTTGCTAAACAGTCGCTTGGGCCTATTCACTGCGGCTTTCCGTTAAGAAAGCACCCCTTCTCCCGAAGTTACGGGGTCATTTTGCCGAGTTCCTTAACCAGAGTTCTCTCGCACACCTTAGGATTCTCTCCTCGCCTACCTGTGTCGGTTTGCGGTACAGGCACCTTTTATCTCGCTAGAAGCTTTTCTTGGCAGCGGGGAATCAAAGACTTCGCTCCATAAGGAGCTTCCCCATCACAGCTCAGCCTTTACGATAAGCGGATTTGCCTACTTATCAGCCTAACTGCTTGGACGTGCACAACCAATCGCACGCTTCTTCTATCCTTCTGCGTCCCTCCATTGCTCAAACGATAAAGAGGTGGTACAGGAATATCAACCTGTTGTCCATCGCCTACGCCTGTCGGCCTCGGCTTAGGTCCTGACTAACCCTGAGCGGACGAGCCTTCCTCAGGAAACCTTAGGCATTCGGTGGACGGGATTCTCACCCGTCTTTCGCTACTCATACCGGCATTCTCACTTCTAAGCACTCCACCAGTCCTTCCGGTCTGACTTCACTGTCCTTAGAACGCTCCCCTACCACTGATACCATTGGTATCAATCCGCAGCTTCGGTGGTGTATTTAGCCCCGGTACATTTTCGGCGCAGAGTCA
>NZ_JBQXYO010000001.1:3950000-4010000 GCF_052656585.1 Bacillus sp. KNSH39 | reverse complement strand
CGTAGGAGTCTGGGCCGTGTCTCAGTCCCAGTGTGGCCGATCACCCTCTCAGGTCGGCTACGCATCGTTGCCTTGGTGAGCCGTTACCTCACCAACTAGCTAATGCGACGCGGGTCCATCCATAAGTGACAGCCGAAGCCGCCTTTCAATTTCGAACCATGCGGTTCAAAATGTTATCCGGTATTAGCCCCGGTTTCCCGGAGTTATCCCAGTCTTATGGGCAGGTTACCCACGTGTTACTCACCCGTCCGCCGCTAACTTCATAAGAGCAAGCTCTTAATCCATTCGCTCGACTTGCATGTATTAGGCACGCCGCCAGCGTTCATCCTGAGCCAGGATCAAACTCTCCAATAAAGTTAGTTTGTCTAGCATCTAAAATAAAAATTGACGTTTCACGTTGTTTGTTTCGTTCAGTTTTCAAAGAACTACTTGGTCGCTCATTTGCGACTTCCTTATGTTAACATCTTCGTTAGTTAATGTCAACTAAGTTTTTCAATTTCTTTTTGTCGTTTTCTGCGTTTCCGCATCAGCGACGGTTATTAATTTAACATATACAAACTATTAACGTCAACACTTTTTAATAAAAAATTCTTTTTCTTACATAACGAATACATTCTTCTGTGTTAGCTACTCTCCGAAATAAACAGAAAATGATTTTATATCTTTCTTCCATAGCTTTTTTTACAACTTCATGAATACGCTCATCTTCAAAATCAAATAAAAGTTCCTCTAATTCTCTCTTCAATATGTATTCCATTTCTTTTCTCTCTTCTTTTGTCAACATCAGCCCAAGCAAACAATCACCTCAATAATTCCTTACGCAACAATAAACGTTCCGCTCATTTTCAATTATCACAATCCTATCATCCATTATATCCACTACTTACGATATTAATCCTTTGTTCTCTTTTTTATATTTCCAGCATATATGTAACTGAAAAGGATTGGACAAAGGGGCGTAATATTATGTTTTTCTTTTTTATTACGAGTAAGAGAAATTTTAAACACATTAGCTTAATAGTGATACTGTCCTTATTTACAGCATGGCTACTCTTTTTAAAAACATATTCACATGAATCTGCTTTTTCAACTGCTACAGGCCCTAAAGTAATTTACAAAGGAGACACCGCTAAAAAGCAAGTTGCATTTACGTTTGATATTAGTTGGGGAGACAAAAAAGCAATTCCAATCCTAGATACTCTTAAAGAAAAAGAAATTAAGAATGCAACCTTCTTCCTTTCTGCTGCATGGGCCGAAAGACACCCCGATATTGTAGAGCGAATCATGAAAGATGGACACGAAATCGGTAGTATGGGGTACAATTACACATCCTATACTTCTCTAGAGACAAATGAAATAAGACGAGACCTTTTACGAGCACAAGATGTTTTTACGAAACTTGGTGTAAAACAAGTCAAGCTGTTACGTCCACCTAGTGGCGAATTTAACAAAGCAACCCTTAAAATCGCAGAATCACTTGGATACACCGTCGTACATTGGAGTAATAATTCAAACGATTGGAAAAACCCAGGTGTAAATAACATCGTTTCCACTGTCTCTAATAATTTGAAAGGTGGAGATATCGTGTTATTACACGCATCCGATTCTGCCCTTCAAACAAATAGAGCTTTACCGCTGCTCCTGCAAAAAATAAAAAGTGATGGATATGAGCAAATATCCGTTTCACAACTTATTTCCAACACAAGTACGAAAAGTGAAGATGTGAAGTAGCTTCTTCCCTACTACTCTTCACGCATAAAAAGCTCTACTACCTTTCAAGAAGGTGGTAGAGCTTTTTTAATCATACCATTTACAACATTATAACTGATGTTGTATAAAACCTCTCTATTAAGCTGATTTACTTGTTTTTCCGATTAAACGATGTAATACAAGTAATTGATATGCATTACATAACAATAGCGGTATAACCATTAAATATAACCAATCTGTATCATTAATCCGAAGCGCCGGTACCCATTCAAGGATCGTTACAACAACCATAAAGAACAGAGCTGGCACAAATGCTTTTTTATTTGTTTCTTTACTTTTTACATAAGCAACAATTGCTCCAAACACAAATAACATTCCAGCAACAAGTATATTATTCCCTAACGAGACTTCCCCATTTGCAATAAGTACAGATCTTAAATACACAAAATCAAATAATACGAATGCAATAAAGAAGAGCTGGACTGCATTCCATAAAGAAGATGAGCGAAACATCCCTAGTCCAAAACGGTGAATTGTTAAATATGCAAAGAATCCCATTTGACTTATAACACTAAAAATAAATCCTACACCCATCAGCCAGAAAGATACTGCTAAAATCTCCTTACCGTCGAAATTTCGAAAAAATTCATTGTACTTGTCCCACTCCAAAACAAAACCAATAATAACTGTGCTAATCCCACCAAGAAACAACGTCGTTAAAAATAGTCGTACCCACTTGCGGCTATTCACAACACATCCCCCATTATCCTTATATTTCTAATTAAATTGTATCAATGACAATTTCAAAAAGCTAGCCATGTTCATGTATAAATTCCTTAAAGATATTTATATTAAAAAGAGAGAACTGTGCTGAAAGGAGTTCCAACTTATGAAACGGATGCTATTCATTTTCGTTTCTTCTTTTCTACTTATCGCACTTGCAGCATGCGCACAAGGAAAAGAAACGAAATCCGAACTAGATTACGATCAAACAAAGAAAATGATTGTTGATATTTTAAAAACAGATCAAGGTAAGAAAGCTATTCAAGATGTATTAACTGATGAAAAAATGAAACAAGCACTCATACTAGATGAAACAGTAGTAAAGAAAACGATTGAAGATGCCATGGTATCCGATAAAGGGCAACAATTCTGGGAAAAGCTCTTTAAAGATCCTGAGTTCTCATCAAAATTTGCTAAAAGTATGGGGAAAGAACAAACTCAATTAATGAAAACCTTATTAAAAGACCCTGAATACCAAGCAGGCGTTATAGAAATTATGAAAAATCCTGAAGTAGAAAAAATGATGTTACAAACAATGAAGAGTAAAGAATACCGTCAATATCTACAACAAGTACTAACAGAAACTGCTGAAAGTCCACTCTTCCAAGCCAAGATGATTGATATCATTAGTAAAGGTGTGCAAAAAGCTGAAAAAGGCGGATCTGGTAAGAAAGAAGCAGGCGGTGACGGTGGTTCTCAAGGCGAGAAGAAGGAAGAACAGTAAAAAATAATAACTATAATAACGAGTGGACAATTTATATATTGTCCACTCGTTATTACTTTATCTTGCTATTAACAGACAAAATGGCCCCCTCTAATTAAGCGAAAGGTTTACTAGCAACAAAAGCCTTATTGTTGTCAGTAACAGGTGAACCCCACTGATTAAAGTTTCACTTTATTTTTGTGTAACAGCTGTTTTATCAATTACTGTTTCAGCTATTTTACTATAAATAATGCCCGTTGTATGTGTATCTTCATATACTGAAGGAGCAAAGTCTTCTTTATTCCAATCGGGTTGTTGCAGTGGAATACGACCAAGAACATTCGTTTGTAATTCGGTAGCTAACTTATCTCCCCCGCCTTTTCCAAATACATATTCTTTCTCACCAGTTACCTTACTTTCAAAATATGCCATATTCTCAACAACACCAAGAATACTATGTTCAGTGCGCAATGCCATCGCTCCAGCACGCGCTGCTACAAACGCAGCTGTTGGATGAGGCGTCGTTACAATAATCTCTTTGCAAGATGGCAACATTGAGTGCACATCTAACGCAACATCACCTGTGCCTGGTGGCAAATCTAGTACTAAATAATCTAAATCGCCCCATTCTACTTCTGTGAAGAAGTGGTTTAACATTTTCCCAAGCATAGGTCCTCTCCAAATAACTGGTGCATTATCCTCTACAAAGAAGCCCATTGAGATTACCTTTACACCTAAACGTTCCACCGGAATTATCTTGTCACCTCTTACGATAGGACGTTTTTCTATCCCCATCATGTCTGGCACACTAAAACCGTAAATGTCCGCATCAATAATACCAACTTTTTTTCCTAAACGAGCTAAAGCAACTGCAAGGTTAACGGAAACAGTTGATTTTCCCACGCCACCTTTTCCACTCGCTACTGCTAAGAATGTTGTTTTTGAATTAGGTGACAATAAAGATTCACTTTGCTCTTCTTCTTGTTCCGGTGCAAACTGAGCTAATTCCTCTTCTGTAAATTCTGCAAAACGAAGTCCAACTGTTGCTGCCCCAAGTTCTTTTACTAACTTTACAATTCCAGACTGCAACTGCATTTGTTCCGCTGTACCGGTTTTTACGATTGCAATTTTAACACTCACATGTTCCTTCTCTGGCTTGACTGTTACCTCTTTAATTGCACTTGTTTCTTTTAATGTTTTATGTAAAAACGGATCTACAATCCCTTCTAACGCTTCAACCACTTGCTCTTTCGTTACCATAATTAGCCCAGCCCCCTGTATGAAAAATAACGTAATGTTAATTGAATTTATCTCTGCGTATTCTTGAAATAAATGCGTTTACATTTCCAGTATAACATATTTTCCGAAAACTTCGTTAACGAGAGAAGCTCAAAAAAATCCTCCTTATTCTGGAGGATTTCCTTTTTCCGTGAAATAACGTAATATACCACGGTATATTGCAGCTGCTACCTTTTGCTGATATTTCTCCGAATTTAACATATACCTTTCGTTCACATTCGATAAAAAGCCGGCTTCAATTAAAGCACCTGGTGTTTTAGAATACTTTAATAAATACACATGCGAAATTGTCTTAGCAGAACGATTCGTGTTCTCTAAACTTGTTCTCAATTCAGCCTGTATAAATTTTGCAGCACGTTCATTTTCAATCGAAGAGCGGTAATAGAACGTTTGTGCGCCTTTCGATCCACTACTAGTTAAAGCATTTAAATGAATACTTGCAAAAAAGTCTACATCAGGTTTATTGATGATTTCTACACGTTTTTTTAAATCCTCTGCTTTACGTCTACTATATGACTTTGTATCTTTGTTAGCTAAATCATAATCTCCCTCACGCGTTAAAATAACTAGTGCACCTTGTTCTTGTAAATAGTCTTGTACCTTTTTTGTAATTTCAAGCGTAATATCCTTTTCTATAATATCCTTTCCACCAACAGCCCCTCCATCTGGTCCACCATGCCCAGCATCTAATACAATTACTTTCCCTGATAAGGGTAAATTCCAAGCTCGCCACGATTTTGTAATTTGAAATTCTTGCTTGACTAAAAAAAACAATACAACCGCAGCGAGTGCAAAAGAGATAATTCGAATTCTCTTCATACCTTTCCTCCTCCAGCTAGTCCCTCTAATTACTTATATGGGACAAGAGGAAAGTTTATGCTTGTCTTAATGAAGCTTTAATCGATATCTTCTTTCACCTTTTTCATACCCTTCTTGCCACCACAATCCTATAAACTGCTGACAAGATTCAAAAAGTAATTCCTCATCTTTCAACTTTATTTCTCGCATAGTCATACTCGTTAAAAATTGAAATAGCGTTTCAGTTAATTGTTGTTCTTCTTCTAAAGCTCTATATTTCACATCAAAAAACGATTCACCATAATAACCAAATTTACTGTATCTCGCTCCTAATAAATAAGATTCTATCCCTAATTCAATACAGTAATCTTCATACTGACGATGAAGCTCTTGCATTTGAAAGGCATCACGAATATTTGAACGCAATGTTTTTAATGATAATTCCCGCAACATCTTCCGCTCGTATTTTAACTGCTTTTCTTTTTGTTTTTCTTGTAAGCTGACAATGACATTCATAGTACTTATAAACCTCCCTAATACGTATTAGTCTAAACTTCTAAAGAAGAAGCATACGCGCGGCGGTAGCACTAAAATATTCCAAGCTATAAAAATTGCAAAAGAGGAATGAAACATAAAAAACCCCAACCAAAATGGTTGGGGTTTGTAGTTCGCAAAAATTAACGTTTTGAGAACTGAGGTGCACGACGTGCGCCTTTAAGACCGTATTTTTTACGCTCTTTCATACGTGCGTCACGAGTTAATAGACCTGCACGTTTTAGTGTTAGACGGTATTCTGGATCAGCTTTTAATAAAGCGCGAGAAATACCGTGACGAATAGCACCAGCTTGACCAGTGTATCCACCACCATTTACGTTTACAAGTACATCGTAGTTACCTAAAGTTTCTGTTGCAACTAGAGGTTGTTTCACTACTTCACGTAATGCAGCAAATGGGATATAGTTTTCAAAATCACGACCGTTAATGATAACGCGTCCTTCGCCTGGAACTAGGCGTACGCGCGCTACTGAACTCTTACGACGTCCAGTGCCATAGTATTGAACCTGTGCCAAAGTAAGCCCTCCTTTAATTAATTATCCGCGAAGTTCGTAAACTTCTGGTTTTTGTGCTTGGTGTGGATGCTCTGCTCCAGCATACACGTTAAGTTTCTTAGAAACTTGACGGCCTAAGCGTCCTTTTGGAAGCATGCCTTTAATTGCAAGCTCTAACATTTGTACAGGGTAGTTTGTACGCATTTCAAGAGCTGTTCTTTGCTTAAGTCCACCTGGGTGGTTAGTGTGACGGTAGTAAATTTTATCGTTTAATTTATTACCTGTTAAATGAATTTTCTCAGCGTTAATAATAATTACATGATCACCCGTGTCAACGTGTGGTGTAAATGTAGGTTTGTTTTTACCACGTAAAATGGATGCTACTTCACTAGCAAGGCGACCTAAAGTTTGACCTTCAGCATCAACCACATACCATTTACGCTCAACTTCGTTAGCTTTTGCCATAAAAGTCGTACGCATGTGTTTCCCTCCTCGTTATCTTTTCCATAGAAAAAATCTATTGTTTATCTTAAACACGATTTCCTTCCGGGGCTAATCGTGGTTTTAGAAACAATACCATATGTTATGATATACTTTTGAGTTTCTAATGTCAAGCAAATGTTACACCAGGATTAGTTGTTATAGTTTACCTCCCACAAGTAAAGCCCATGACCTGGAGCCATCTTTCCAGCAAACTGACGATTTTGTTTCGCTAAAATCTCTGGAATGCTATCAGGATCAAGCTTTCCTTGCCCTACGCTAAGTAACGTACCAACAATAATTCTGACCATATTATATAAAAATCCATTACCTACAAAACGAAAAATTATTTCATCATCTTGTTCAATTAACTCGATTTCATAAATTGTTCGCACTTTATCTTTTTTGTCAGTTTTTGCCGAACAAAAAGAAGTAAAATCATGCGTTCCAATAAAATAAGGAATTGCTTTTCTTATAGAGTTGATTTCGAGCGGGTATGGATATTGATATACGTAATTTCTACGGAATACATCCGCAGTCTTTGATAATAATACACGATAACGATATTCTTTTTTCTCAACACCGTAACGTGCATGAAATTCTTCTGTTTTTTTCTCTACTTGCCTAATAACAATATCATCTGGCAACATTGTGTTTAAAGCATTACTCCATTGCCACTCTTCAAGAGACAAAGGAGTATCAAAGTGTATTACTTGTCCTTTTGCATGAACTGTAGAATCTGTTCTACCAGATGCCTGAACACGAACAAGTTCTCCCTTATGCAATTTCTGCAATGCTTTTTCTATCTCCTGTTGAACAGTACGATGGTTCGGCTGAATTTGATAACCACAAAAATGCATGCCATCATATGCAACCGTACATTTTATTCTATCCATTTCTCTATTCTCCATTACGATCGCACCCATGCCAAAATACAAGCTAAACAAAATAAGCTGACAATCGTTACTGTATCGCTTGTTTTCCAGCGTAGTTGCCTAAATTTAGTACGTCCTTCACCACTTTGATATCCACGAGCTTCCATCGCAATGGCTAAGTCCTCTGCACGCTTAAAAGCGCTGATAAACAGAGGAACGAGCAGTGAAATAATAGCTTTCATTCTATCTTTTATCGGTCCCCCGGCAAAATCAATACCACGTGACGCTTGTGCTTTCATTATTTTACTCGTTTCATCCATTAATGTCGGGATAAAACGAAGAGAAATTGACATCATTAATGCGATTTCATGAACAGGAACCTTTATACGCTTCAACGGCTTTAATAACGTCTCCAAACCATCTGTAATTTCAATAGGTGTCGTCGTTAACGTTAATAATGTCGTCATTAAAATAATAACGAAGAATCGTACAGAAATGTATATCCCTTGCTCTAATCCTTTTTCATATATCGAAAACCAACCAAGCTGGAATAGTACATCCCCCTCTTTATTTGTAAAAATATGCAGGAAAAATGTAAAAAGAAAAATCCATAAAATTGGTTTTAAGCCCGAAAGTACATAACGAATCGGCACTTTTGCAAAAAATAAAGCAATGAGTGCATATAAAAATAAAAATCCATATGAAATCGCATTATTTGCTAAGAAAACAACAAATACATATAAAAAGACAATCAGCAGCTTCGTACGTGGATCAAGTTGATGAATAAGTGAATTCCCCGGGATATATCTCCCAATAATCAACTGCTGCATGATTCATGACCACCTTTTCGTAACACCTGCACAACTTCATGAGTAAGATCCTCTAAAGATAAGGTAGCCTTTGGAATTGAAATACCAAACTTCTCTTCAATTGCACGTTTATACTTTAATGACATAGGAAGATCCACACCAATTTTCTCTAGTTCATCAGCATGTGAAAATACTTCCTCTGCACTTCCTTGCAAAAAGACCGTTCCTTTATGCATAACTACAATCTGCTCCGCATACTGAGCAGCATCCTCCATATTATGCGTTACAAGGATGACTGTAAGACCCTTCTCCTTGTGCAGCTTATAAAACATCTCCATAAGTTCGTTCTGCCCTTTTGGATCTAGTCCTGCTGTAGGTTCATCTAATACAAGCACTTCAGGTTCCATTGCCAGTACACCCGCTATAGCAACACGTCTCATTTGTCCACCACTTAATTCGAACGGAGAACGTGTTAACAGTTCTGGTTCTAGCCCTACAAGTTCAATTGCCTTTCTAGCCTTTTGCCTTGCTTCGTCTACAGATACTCCAAAATTAGTAGGGCCGAAACAAATATCTTTCTCCACAGTCTCTTCAAACAACTGATGTTCTGGAAATTGAAAGACAACCCCTACTTTTTTACGTAGTGGCTTTAGCTTTTTTTCTTTCTTTCCTGCCGAAATCAAATGTTCACCAATTTGAACTGTACCATTTGTCGGCTGCAATAAACCATTTAAATGTTGAATCATCGTCGACTTTCCTGAACCAGTATGACCGATAATGGCATAATAGCCCCCACTTGGAAACGACACGTCTACATCATAAAGTGCGCGTCTTTCAAATGGAGTTTTATATTGATAACGATGTTCTACTTTTTGGAATGTAATCTCCAAAGTTCGTTCACCAAGCTTTCCATTGTAAGATGCGTATTTTGCAAGAGAATTTCATTTCTTTTTAATAATTCTGCTATTTTCACCGAAAACGGTACATCTAAGCCAATTTCTTGGAGCATATGAGAGGATTTGAAAATTTTTTCTGGAGTCCCTTCCTCTAATATTTCTCCCTTATTTAAAATAATGACACGATCTGACTGTGCCGCTTCTTCTAAATCGTGCGTAATTGATAACACGGTAATACCTTTTTGAGTAACAAGTTGTCTAACCGTTTCTACTACTTCACGTCTCCCTTGAGGGTCTAACATTGACGTTGCTTCATCTAATATTAAAATAGATGGTTGAAGTGCTAAAACGCCTGCTATTGCCACTCGCTGCTTTTGCCCACCAGATAAGGAATGAGGCTCATCATTAAGAAAATCTTCCATACGGACAAGTTGCAAGGCCTGTTCTAATCTTTCAATCATTTGTTCTCTTGGCATTCCGATATTCTCCAAGCCAAATACAACATCATCTTGCACTGTCGTTCCAACAAATTGATTATCTGGATTTTGAAATACCATTCCAATTTGTTTTCGAACATCCCATACCGTTTCCTCTGATAAAACCATTGTATCATTTACTGTAATAGTCCCTGCTTCTGGCAAAAACAAACCATTCAATAATTTTGCAAGTGTAGACTTTCCTGAACCGTTTTGTCCAATAATAGATACCCATTCTCCCTCATATAAGGAAAATGAAACATCTTTTAATGCATAAGTGGCTGCCCCAGGATATTGAAATGATATATTTTCTATCCGAAGTTTCTCTTTTTTCAATAAAAGGCACCCTTTCCTTCGCCAAGTTAGCCTATTTTTATATTTAAAAAAAAGGGCCATGACCAGTTTCTTGAAAAGAACTGTCCTGCCCTTTTAATTATCATTATACTAACTCGATAATTACCATTGGTGCTGCGTCTCCGCGACGTGGACCAATTTTTGCAATACGAGTGTATCCGCCTTGGCGCTCAGCATAGCGTGGAGCTACATCAGCGAATAGTTTTTGAAGTGCATCTTGACCAGTCTCAGCGTTAGCTACTTCATTGCGAATGAAAGCTGCTGCTTGACGACGAGCATGAAGATCTCCGCGTTTACCTAAAGTGATCATTTTTTCCACTACAGAACGAAGTTCTTTTGCACGAGTTTCTGTCGTTTGGATGCGCTCGTTGATAATTAAATCAGTAGCTAAATCACGTAACATAGCTTTACGTTGCGCACTTGTACGGCCTAATTTTCTGTATGCCATTCGTAGTTCCCTCCTTTGTTGATGGGTTTAAATCCTCAGTCGTCTTTACGTAAACCTAAACCTAATTCCTCAAGTTTATGTTTAACTTCTTCTAAGGATTTACGTCCTAAGTTACGAACTTTCATCATATCTTCTTCTGTTTTGTTCGCAAGCTCTTGTACAGTATTAATTCCTGCACGTTTTAGGCAATTATAAGAACGAACAGAAAGGTCTAGTTCTTCGATAGTCATCTCAAGAACTTTCTCTTTTTGATCTTCTTCCTTCTCGACCATAATCTCAGCATTTTGTGCTTCATCAGTTAAACCAACAAAGATATTTAAATGCTCAGTTAAGATTTTGGCACCTAAAGAGATAGCTTCTTTTGGCCCGATGCTTCCATCCGTCCATACATCAAGCGTAAGCTTATCATAATTAGCCACTTGTCCGACACGTGTCTTTTCCACTTGGTAAGTCACACGTGATACTGGAGTATAAATAGAATCAATAGGAATTACTCCTATTGGTTGATCTTCGCTTTTATTTGCATCAGCTGGCGTATACCCACGGCCACGCTTTGCAGTTAAACGCACGCGGAAATGCGCATCTTTTGCTAACGTTGCAATGTGTAAATCTGGATTTAAGATTTCTACATCACTATCGTGAGTAATATCAGCAGCTGTGACAATACCTTCGCCCTGTACATCAATTTCCAACGTCTTCTCTTCTTCAGAGTAGATTTTAAGAGCTAACTTTTTCAAGTTTAAGATGATCGTCGTAACGTCTTCTACTACGCCCTCAACTGTTGAAAATTCATGTAATACGCCATCGATTTGGATAGCAGTAACAGCGGCACCAGGGAGTGAGGATAAAAGAATACGACGTAAGGAGTTACCCAAAGTAGTACCATATCCACGCTCAAGCGGTTCAATTACGAATTTACCATATTTAGCATCTTCGTTAAGTTCAACCGTTTCGATTTTCGGCTTTTCGATTTCAATCATTAACTAAACCCTCCTTCAAAACGTCGAAACCCCGGTTAAACAAAGGTATAACCCCTGTCTAACCGAAAGTCCCCCTTAGGCAGTTCCCGATTGTGCACAACAAGCGATGTTTCTGTACGAAATTTCTCGATAATGCATCATATCCATTATAGACAAAAGGGAAAATTCTATACAGAAAAATTACACACGACGACGTTTTGGTGGACGACATCCATTATGAGGAACTGGAGTAACATCTCTAATTGCTGTTACTTCTAGACCTGCAGCTTGAAGAGCACGAATTGCAGCTTCACGACCAGCACCAGGACCTTTAACAGTAACCTCTAAAGTTTTTAAACCGTGTTCCATTGCAGCTTTAGCAGCAGTTTCAGCAGCCATTTGCGCAGCGAATGGAGTAGATTTACGAGATCCACGGAAACCAAGTGCACCAGCACTAGACCAAGAAAGTGCGTTACCGTGAGTATCTGTAAGTGTTACGATTGTGTTGTTGAAAGTAGAACGAATATGAGCTATACCAGCTTCAATATTCTTTTTCACACGTTTTTTACGAGTGTTTGTTTTACGTGCCATTGTTAGTTCAACCTCCTTTACTTATTATTTCTTTTTATTTGCTACTGTACGACGTGGACCTTTACGTGTACGAGCATTGTTTTTAGAGTTTTGACCACGAACTGGTAAACCACGACGGTGACGAAGACCACGGTAAGAACCGATCTCCATTAGACGTTTGATGTTAAGAGATACTTCACGACGAAGGTCTCCCTCAACTTTAATACGATCGATGATATCACGGATACGTCCTAATTCGTCTTCCGTTAAATCACGAACTCGTGTTTCTTCAGAAATACCTGCTTCAGCAAGAATTTTTTCAGCAGTTGTGCGACCAATGCCGAATACGTAAGTTAAAGAAATAACAACGCGTTTGTCTCGAGGAATATCTACACCTGCGATACGTGCCATTACGAATGCACCTCCTTCTGATTAACCTTGTTTTTGTTTATGTTTAGGGTTTTCACAAATAACCATTACTTTTCCACGTCTACGAATAACTTTACATTTTTCGCAGATTGGTTTAACTGACGGTCTTACTTTCATGTCTCGAACCTCCTTAAAGATTACGGAGTGCTATATTATTTAAAACGGTACGTAATACGACCACGATTTAAATCGTACGGAGATAATTCTACCGTAACTTTGTCTCCTGGTAAAATACGAATGAAGTTCATACGGATTTTACCAGAAACGTGAGCCAATACGACATGCCCATTCTCTAATTCTACTTTGAACATAGCATTTGGCAACGTTTCAAGAACGGTACCTTCGACTTCAATTACATCATCTTTAGCCATTCAATAGTTCTCCCTTCTTCAAATCAGTAACATTTTACACTGCTCTGAAATCCCGGAGAGCCAGCTACTTATAAAGTGGTAAGGATTTCGTATCCTGCTTCTGTAAGAGCAATCGTGTGCTCAAAATGGGCACACCATTTACCATCTACCGTTACCACTGTCCAGTCATCAGATAGTGTTTTTACATATCGTCTTCCTTGATTCACCATCGGCTCAACACAGATGACCATTCCCGGCTTTAATCTAGGGCCTCTATTTGGTGGACCATAGTGCGGGATTTGAGGGTCCTCATGTAAGTCTTGCCCGATTCCGTGACCAACATACTCCCTAACGATCGAGAATCCATTCTCTTCAGCATGGGTTTGAACCGCATGTGAGATATTTGATAATCTCTCGCCTGGTTTTACTTGTTCTAGACCAAGATACAACGATTTTTCTGTGACATCAAGTAGCTTTTGAACAGATTCAGAAATGTTTCCAACTGGATACGTCCATGCAGAATCTCCATGGTACCCATTGTATTTCGCACCAATATCGATACTGATGATATCGCCCTCTTTGAGCTTGCGCTTCCCTGGAATTCCGTGTACAAGCTCTTCATTTACAGAAGCACATATGCTCCCCGGAAATCCGTTGTATCCTTTAAAAGATGGCGTAGCACCATATTTTTGAATCGTCTTTTCCGCTATTTGATCGAGCTCTTTCGTTGTAATTCCTGGAGTAATGTGCTGTTTCAACTCTTGATGAGTCAAAGCAACGATCCTGCCAGCTTCTCGCATGATTTCTATCTCGCGAGGAGTTTTGCAGATTATCATTACGCTAAGCCTCCGATGAGAACATCGATATCAGCAAATACTTTATTGATATCTTGCTCACCATTAATGCTTTGTAAGTAACCAAGCTCTTCGTAGAAATCAAGCAAAGGTTTTGTTTGCTTAATATTTACATCTAAACGATTTGCTACAGTTTCTTCATTGTCATCAGAGCGTTGATATAATTCGCCACCACATTTATCGCACACATCAGCTTTTGCTGGTGGATTGAATTCTAAGTGGTAAGTCGCACCGCACTCTTTACAAATGCGACGGCCTGTAAGGCGTTTTAATAACAACCCTGAATCCACATTAATGTTTAAAACATAGTCGATTTTTTTGCCAAGATCTTTCATAATTTCTTCAAGAGCTGATGCTTGTGCAACAGTTCGTGGGAAACCGTCTAGTAAGAAACCTCTTACGCAGTCGTCTTGACTTAAACGTTCACGAACGATTCCGATTGTAACTTCATCTGGAACAAGTGCACCTTTATCAATAAAAGATTTTGCTTGTAGACCCATTTCAGTTTCAGCCTTCATAGCTGCACGGAACATGTCTCCTGTTGAAATGTGAGGGATGTTATACTTGGCAACAATCTGTTCGGCTTGTGTACCTTTACCAGCACCAGGAAGCCCCATTAAAATTAAGTTCATCCTTGTTCCCCCTCAGAGTACATGAGCATGTAGGGAAGACAATTCTTCCCACTTACTCACTGCTTGATAAACCCTTTGTAATGGCGTTTTACCAGTTGGCTTTCTAGCTGCTTCATTGTTTCTAAAGCAACGCCGACAACGATTAACATACTCGTTCCACCGATCTGTGCAGATGGAGGAAGATTTCCCAATTTCGTAAAGATAACTGGTAAGATTGCAATCGCTGCTAGGAAAATTGATCCTACAAAGGTTAAACGATACAAGATTTTTGTTAGATATTGTTCCGTATTCTTACCCGGACGAATACCTGGAACATATCCACCTTGCTTGTTTAGATTCTCTGACATTTGCTCTGGATTAACCTGAACAAATGCATAGAAATATGTGAAGGCTACAATGAGCGCAACATATATGATCATTCCCACTGGGTGAGAATAGTTAAAGTTTGCAATAATCCACTGCGATACATCATGTTTCGGGAAGAACTGTGCAATAGTCGGAGGCGTAATTAAGAATGAAACAGCAAAAATTACTGGAATAACACCAGCACTATTTACCTTAAGCGGTAAATGTGTGTTTTGTGCTCCAGCATAACCACCATTTCCTCCTGTTACACGCTTCGCATATTGAATTGGGATCTTTCTAACAGCCTGTTGAATGAAAATAACACCCACAATAACTGCTAGCACAGCTAGTAAAATCAATGCAACTTTAACGATACTCATGAACAATTGATCTCCGATATTTTGAAACTGTTGCTGATACACTTGAGATATAACACTTGGGATCGCTGCGGCAATACCGCCAAAGATAAGGATGGAAATACCATTACCTACACCTTTAGCTGTAATCTGTTCACCTAACCACATTAAAAATGCAGTACCAGCAGTCAGTACCGTAGCAATGTATAAATAAGTGCTCCAACCTGGATTCAAAATTAATTGTCCACCTACCATACCGTTAAAACCGATTGACATACCAAACCCCTGAATAAACGCAAGAACAATTGTAAAGTAACGCGTGAATTGCGTTAATTTACGACGGCCCATTTCACCTTGCTTCGACCATTCCGAAAATTTAGGAACAACATCCATCTGCAATAATTGCACGATGATGGATGCTGTAATATACGGCATGATTCCCATCGCAAAGATGGAGAAGTTTTTCAAGGCTCCACCGCCAAATGTATTTAGAATACCTAAAGCATTTAATTGATCTTGTGCCTTCAGTACGTCTCCATTTGTAAATGGCACGGGGATAAACGTGCCAATCCTGAATACGATTAACATCGCTAAAGTGAATAATATTTTACGTCTTATCTCAGCAACGCGCATAAAGTTGGAGATTGTACGAAACATTAGATCACCTCAACTGATCCGCCAGCTGCTTCAATTGCTTCTTTAGCACTTGAAGAGAACTTGTGCGCTTTAACAGTTAGTTTTTTCTCTACTGCTCCGCTTGCAAGAACTTTAACACCGTCGTTTAACTTGCTGATAACGCCAGTTTCCAGCAATAATTCAGGTGTTACTTCTGTACCATCTTCAAAACGATTTAACGTTGATAAGTTTACAATAGCAAACTCTTTACGGTTAATGTTTGTGAAGCCGCGTTTTGGTAAACGACGGAATAATGGAGTTTGACCACCTTCGAAGCCAAGACGAACACCGCCGCCAGAACGTGCGTTTTGTCCTTTATGACCTTTACCAGCAGTTTTACCGTTACCAGAACCGATACCACGACCGACACGGTTACGTACTTTACGAGAACCTTCTGCAGGTTTTAATTCATGAAGTTTCATTCCCAGGCACCTCCTTATATTAATGAGTTATCCTTAAGCTTCTTTTACAGTTACAAGGTGAGAAACTTTGTTGATCATACCAAGAATAGCAGGAGTTTCTTCCTTAACTACAGTTGAATTCAACTTTTTAAGACCTAAAGCTTCTACCGTCGCACGTTGATCTTGTGGACGACCAATTACACTACGAGTGAGGGTAATTTCTAACTTTTTCGCCATTTGTTTTCCCTCCTTAACCTAGTAGCTCTTCTACAGATTTACCGCGTAATTTTGCAACATCTTCAGCGCGCTTAAGTTCGCTTAATCCGTTCACAGTAGCGCGAATCATGTTGATTGGTGTGTTAGAACCAAGAGATTTCGAAAGAATATCTTGTACACCAGCTAATTCAAGGACCGCACGAACAGGTCCACCAGCAATAACACCAGTACCCTCAGCAGCAGGTTTTAAGAATACTTCACCAGCGCCAAAATGACCGTTGATTGTGTGTGGAATTGTTGTACCAACTAATGGTACAGCGATTAAGTTTTTCTTAGCGTCTTCGATAGCTTTACGGATTGCGTCTGGTACCTCTTGTGCTTTACCAGTACCGAATCCAACATGACCGTTTTTATCGCCAACTACAACTAGTGCAGCAAAGCGGAAACGACGACCACCCTTAACAACTTTCGCGACACGATTTATCGTAACTACACGTTCTTCAAGTTCTAATTTACTTGGGTCAATGCGATGCATCAATTTTCCCTCCTTTGACCATTAAAATTGTAATCCAGCCTCACGAGCAGCTTCAGCTAGAGCTTTAACACGGCCATGGTATAAGTAACCACCGCGATCAAATACTACTTCTTTAACGCCTTTCTCTACAGCACGCTTAGCAACTGATTCTCCAACTTTCGTAGCAGCTTCAATATTGCTAGTACCGTTAAGAGCAAGGTCTTTATCAAGAGTAGATGCACTTACTAACGTTACACCATTCACATCATCAATAACTTGAGCGTAAATATGTTGGTTAGAACGGAACACGTTTAAACGTGGACGCTCTGCAGTACCAGTAAGTTTAGCACGTACACGTGCATGTCTTTTCTTACGAGTCGCATTTTTATCAGCTTTAGTGATCATTCTTGTCACTCCTTTCTCTCACCTAACGGGTTTACTTAGCAGTTTTACCTTCTTTACGACGAACAACTTCGCCTTCGTAACGAATACCTTTACCTTTGTAAGGCTCAGGAGCACGTACAGCACGGATGTTAGCAGCGAATTCGCCAACACGTTGCTTGTCGATACCTTTAATTACGATCTTAGTTGGTGCAGGTACTTCAACTTCAAGACCTGCTTCCGGAGTCATTTCTACTGGATGAGAATAACCTACGCTTAATACAAGTTTATCACCTTGTTTTTGAGCACGGTAACCAACACCGACTAATTCAAGTCCGCGTGCGAAACCTTCAGTTACACCTTCAACCATGTTTCCGATTAAAGCACGAGTTGTACCGTGTAATGCACGGTGTTCCTTCTGTTCAGATGGACGCTCAACTGTTAATGTATTCTCTTCAATTTTGATAAGCATATCAGCATTGAAAGTACGAGTTAATTCACCTTTAGGGCCTTTTACTGTTACAGTATTGTCTTCTGCAACTGTAATAGTAACACCTGCAGGGATTTCAAGAATCTTTTTACCAATACGAGACATGTGGTCACACCTCCGTTCGTTTTAAATATATATTACCAAACGTATGCTACTACTTCTCCACCAGTTTGTAATTGACGAGCGTCTTTGTCTGTCATTACTCCCTTAGATGTAGAAACAAGAGCGATACCTAATCCGTTAAGTACACGTGGTACTTCGTCAGCTTTAGCGTAAACGCGTAAGCCAGGTTTACTGATACGTTTTAATCCAGTGATTACACGTTCATTGTTTGCACCATATTTCAGGAAAATACGAAGGATACCTTGTTTGTTATCCTCGATGTATTCTACATCACGAATGAAACCTTCACGTTTTAAAAGTTCAGCGATCTCTTTTTTGATTTTAGAAGCAGGAACCTCTAATTTCTCATGACGTACCATGTTCGCATTACGGATGCGAGTAAGCATGTCTGCAATTGGATCTGTCATCACCATGTGTTTTACCTCCTTCCCATTTGTGGGTTTTACCAACTAGCTTTTTTAACACCAGGAATTTGACCTTTATATGCAAGTTCACGGAAACAAATACGGCAAAGTTTAAATTTGCGGTATACAGAATGCGGACGACCGCAGCGTTCGCAACGTGTATACTCTTGTACTTTAAACTTAGGAGTACGCTTTTGTTTCGCTATCATAGATTTTTTAGCCACGTTTTCGCCTCCTCTACTTAGCGTTGGCTTCCATTATTTTTGGAATGGCATACCGAATTGTGTTAAAAGTTCACGAGCTTCTTCATCAGTTTTCGCTGTAGTAACGATTACGATGTCCATACCGCGGACTTTGCTTACTTTATCATAATCAATCTCAGGGAAAATAAGTTGCTCTTTAACACCTAATGTATAGTTTCCACGACCATCGAATGATTTCTTAGAAACACCACGGAAATCACGTACACGTGGTAAAGAAACTGATACTAATTTGTCGAAGAACTCATACATTTGCTCGCCGCGTAAAGTTACTTTCGCACCGATTGGCATACCTTCACGAAGACGGAAACCAGCGATTGATTTTTTAGCACGAGTTACAACAGGTTTTTGACCTGTGATTTGTGTTAATTCTTCTACTGCGTTGTCTAACGCTTTTGAGTTAGATACCGCGTCACCAACACCAGTGTTGATTACGATCTTTTCGATTTTTGGTACCTGCATTACAGATTTATAGTTAAACTTGCTCACTAGAGCAGGAGTAATTTCCTTTTGGAACTTCTCTTTAAGGCGATTCAATGAAGTGACCTCCTTTCTTAAGAAAATTATTTATCTAATAATTCACCAGATTTTTTTGCAATACGAACTTTTTTACCATCTTCTACTTTGAAGCCTACGCGAGTAGGTTCACCTGTTTTCGGATCTAAAATCATAACGTTAGAAACGTGAATAGGTGCTTCTTTAGTAATAATTCCACCTTGTGGATTTAATTGAGATGGCTTAGAGTGCTTCTTAACGATATTGACACCCTCAACGATAACACGGTTTTGCTTTGGGAAAGCCACAAGGATAACGCCTTGTTTTCCTTTGTCTTTACCAGTGATTACCTGTACTTTATCACCTTTTTTTACATGCATCTTAATTCTGCACCTCCTTAGCAAGGCAATACCTTAAATTATAGAACTTCTGGAGCTAAAGAAACGATCTTCATGAAGTTGCTATCACGTAATTCACGAGCTACTGGTCCGAAGATACGAGTACCACGTGGGCTCTTATCGTCTTTAATGATAACCGCTGCGTTTTCATCAAATTTGATGTAAGAACCGTCCGGACGACGAGCTCCGCTCTTCGTACGTACTACTACTGCTTTAACAACGTCACCTTTTTTAACAACGCCACCTGGTGTTGCTTGTTTTACCGTAGCAACGATAATGTCACCAATGTTAGCATATTTACGACCAGAGCCGCCTAATACTTTAATTGTTAAAAGTTCACGTGCACCAGAGTTGTCAGCAACTTTCAAACGAGATTCTTGTTGGATCATGTTATGAAACCTCCCTTCGGACTAAAAATTCCGATTCGTCTATTTAGATAATAACCGCTTCTTCAACGATTTCAACTAAACGGAAACGCTTAGTAGCAGAAAGCGGGCGAGTTTCCATGATTTTAACGATATCGCCAAGTTTCGCTTGGTTTTGCTCATCATGGGCTTTGTACTTCTTAGAATACTTAACACGTTTTCCGTACAAGGAATGAGTTTTGTAAGTTTCAACTAAAACTGTAATCGTTTTGTCCATTTTGTCAGACACTACACGACCAGTATAAACTTTGCGTTGGTTACGTTCGCTCACTATGCAAACCTCCCCTCAATTTATCGATTAATTCCGATCTCTCTTTCACGAACTACAGTTTTCATACGAGCAATTGCTTTACGCACTTCACGAATGCGAGTTGGATTCTCTAATTGTCCTGTAGCAAGTTGGAAGCGAAGATTAAACAACTCTTCCTTTAAAGCTTTAACTTTTGTTTCGATTTCGGCAGTGGTTAATTCACGAATATCATTAGTTTTCATTAGATTCACCACCATTTTCTTCACGTTTTACGAATTTACATTTCACAGGTAACTTGTGAGCTGCAAGACGTAATGCTTCGCGTGCTACCTCTTCAGATACACCCGCGATTTCGAACATAATTTTCCCAGGTTTTACTACTGCTACCCAGCCTTCTGGTGCCCCTTTACCGGAACCCATACGTACTTCTAGAGGTTTTGCAGTGTAAGGTTTAGAAGGGAAAATTTTAATCCATACTTTACCGCCACGTTTCATGTAACGAGTCATTGCACGACGAGCAGCTTCGATTTGACGGTTTGTAATCCATGAAGCAGCTTGTGCTTGTAAACCGAATTCACCGAAAGCAATTTCAGTTCCACCTTTAGCACGACCACGCATTTTACCACGATGCTCTCTACGATATTTTACGCGTTTTGGCATTAACATATTATTTTCCTCCTTCCTCAGAAGCTTTCTTTTTTGTAGGAAGGACTTCTCCACGGTAGATCCATACTTTTACGCCTAATTTACCGTATGTTGTATCAGCTTCAACTGCTGCATAGTCAATATCAGCGCGAAGTGTATGAAGTGGAACAGTTCCTTCACTGTAAGATTCTGCACGAGCGATATCAGCTCCGCCAAGACGACCAGAAACCTGTGTTTTAATACCTTTAGCACCTGCACGCATAGCACGTTGAATAACTTGCTTTTGTGCACGACGGAATGATACACGGTTTTCTAATTGACGAGCGATGTTTTCGCCTACTAATTTAGCGTTAAGATCAGCTCTCTTAACTTCTAAAATGTTGATGTGTACACGCTTGCCTGTTAATTGGTTAAGAGCTTTACGAAGTGCTTCAACTTCAGTACCACCTTTACCAATTACCATACCAGGTTTTGCAGTGTGAATTGTAACATTTACACGATTTGCTGCACGTTCGATTTCTACTTTAGCAACAGCAGAATCTTTTAAGCGTACATTAATGTACTCACGGATTTTGATGTCTTCATGTAATAATGTAGCGTAATCTTTCTCAGCGAACCAACGAGATTCCCAGTCACGGATAACGCCGACACGAAGACCAATTGGATTAACCTTTTGACCCATCGATTATCCCTCCTTCTTTTCTGATACCACAACTGTGATGTGGCTTGTGCGTTTGTTAATTTGGCTTGCACGACCCATTGCACGTGGACGGAAACGTTTTAACGTTGGACCTTCGTCAACGAAAACTTTTTCTACAACTAGGTTGTTAATGTCCATCTCATAATTGTGCTCTGCATTTGCGATTGCAGATTTTAAAACTTTTTCTACAACTGGAGAAGCAGTTTTTGGTGTGTGGTTAAGGATAGCAATCGCTTCACCCACTTGCTTACCTCGGATTAAGTCTACTACTAAACGAACTTTACGAGGAGCAATACGAACTGTTCTCGCTACTGCTTTAGCTTGCATTGAAGTGCCTCCTCTCATTATCTTCTAGTTTTCTTATCGTCAGCAAGGTGACCTTTGTACGTACGAGTTGGTGCGAATTCACCTAACTTATGGCCAACCATATCCTCAGTGATGTACACAGGTACGTGTTTACGACCATCATATACAGCGATTGTGTGTCCGATGAACTGAGGGAAGATTGTTGAACGGCGAGACCAAGTTTTAACAACTTGTTTTTGCTCAGATGCAACTAATTTTTCCATTTTGCTCATTAAGTGATCATCGACAAATGGTCCTTTTTTTAAGCTACGAGCCATTTTGGTGCCTCCCTTCGTGATTGACGTACGGTTCTAGAAATGAACCGTACTACAATCCCATTATTTTTTACGACGACGAACGATAAATTTGTCAGACGCTTTGTTTTTCTTACGAGTCTTGAATCCAAGAGTTGGTTTACCCCATGGAGACATTGGAGACTTACGTCCGATTGGAGAACGTCCTTCACCACCACCGTGTGGGTGATCAACAGGGTTCATTACAGAACCACGAACTGTTGGGCGTTTACCTAACCAGCGAGAGCGACCTGCTTTACCGATTTTGATAAGTTCGTGTTGTTCGTTACCTACTTGACCGATTGAAGCGCGACAAGCAGATAATACAAGACGTACTTCACCAGAAGTTAAACGTACAAGTACGTATTTACCTTCTTTACCAAGTACTTGAGCAGATGTACCAGCAGAACGAACTAATTGTCCGCCACGACCAGGCTTAAGCTCGATGTTATGAACAACAGTACCTACTGGAATGTTGATTAATGGTAATGCGTTACCGATTTTAATGTCAGCTTCTGGGCCAGACATAACTTCCATACCTACTTCTAAAGATTTAGGAGCAAGAATGTAACGTTTTTCACCGTCAACGTAGTTAATTAATGCGATATTCGCAGAGCGGTTTGGATCGTATTCGATCGTAGCAACGCGTCCTGGAATTCCATCTTTGTTACGCTTAAAGTCGATGATACGGTATTGACGCTTATGTCCGCCACCTTGATGACGTACAGTGATTTTACCTTGGTTATTACGACCAGCCTTCTTGCTTAAAGGAGCAAGTAATGACTTTTCGGGTCTATCAGTCGTGATTTCAGCGAAATCATTCGTAGTCATATTACGACGACCGTTAGTAGTTGGATTATACTTTTTGATTCCCATCTCAATTTCCCTCCTTCTTTAGTAAGAATTAAACGCCTTGGAAGATTTCGATTTCTTTGCTGTCAGCAGTTAGCTTAACGATTGCTTTACGACGACGGCTAGTAAAACCAGCGTGACGACCAACGCGTTTTGCTTTCGGCTTGTAGTTCATGATGTTCACTTTTTCTACTTTAACACCAAAGATCGCTTCAAGAGCATCTTTAACTTCTGTTTTATTAGATTTAACGTCCACATCGAACGTGTATTTTTTTTCAGCCATCATTTCCATAGAACGTTCAGTGATAACTGGGCGCTTAATGATATCACGAGGATCTCTCATTATGCAAGCACCTCCTCTACTTTTTCCACTGCCGCTTTTGTCATGATTAGCTTATCATGATGAAGCACGTCTAAAACGTTTACGCCATCAGCAGTGATTACTGTTACTCCAGGGATATTGCGAGCAGATAACTCTACAGATTCGTTTGCATCAGCAGTTACGATAAGAGCTTTCTTCTCAACAGTTAATCCTTTAAGTACTGCTAGCATGTCTTTTGTTTTTGGTGCATTTAACACTAGGTCTTCAAGAACTACAATGTTGTTCTCAACTACTTTAGTAGCTAATGCAGATTTGATTGCTAAACGACGAACTTTCTTAGGAAGTTTGTACGCATAGCTTCTTGGTGTAGGTCCGAATACCGTACCACCACCACGCCATTGAGGAGAGCGGATAGACCCTTGACGAGCACGTCCAGTTCCTTTTTGACGCCATGGTTTACGACCACCACCGCGAACTTCAGAGCGAGTTTTTACTTTGTGTGTACCTTGACGTAAAGATGCACGTTGCATCATTACAGCTTCGAAAAGTACAGCTTCATTTGGTTCGATACCGAAAATAGCTTCAGCTAATTCGATTTCACCAACCTGTGAACCAGTTTGGTTATATACAGTAACTTTTGGCATTGGAATTCCTCCTTCCTATTGTGAATTATTTGCTAACCTTCACAGCGCCTTGAACAACTACAAGAGATTTCTTAGCACCTGGAACGTTACCTTTTACTAGTAATAAGTTGCGCTCAGTGTCAACTTGAACGATTTCTAAGTTTTGGATAGTAACTTGGTCTCCACCCATACGTCCAGCAAGTTTTTTGCCTTTGAATACACGGTTCGGAGCAACTGGGCCCATTGAACCTGGACGACGGTGATAGCGAGAACCATGAGACATAGGTCCGCGAGATTGTCCGTGGCGTTTGATAACACCTTGGAAACCTTTACCTTTAGAAATTCCTGTTACATCAACGATTTCACCTGTAGCGAATACGTCAACTTTTACCTCTTGACCAACCTCTAATCCGTCCACGTCTGCATCGCGGATTTCGCGAATGAAGCGCTTAGGAGTTGTAGATGCTTTAGCAGTGTGGCCTTGTTCAGGTTTGTTAGTTAACTTTTCACGTTTATCTTCAAATCCTAACTGGATTGCATTGTAGCCATCAGTTTCAGTTGTTTTCTTTTGAAGAACAACGTTTGGATTAGCAGCGATAACTGTTACTGGGATTAACTCACCGTTCTCAGCAAATACTTGAGTCATACCGATCTTTCTTCCTAAGATTCCTTTGGTCATGAGTTACACCTCCTACATTTTTAAGTTATATAAATTATAGTTTGATTTCGATATCTACACCAGATGGTAAGTCTAAACGCATTAATGAATCTACTGTTTGTGGAGTAGGACTCACGATGTCGATTAGACGTTTGTGCGTGCGCATTTCGAATTGCTCACGAGAATCTTTGTACTTATGAACAGCACGAAGAATTGTGTAAACAGTTTTTTCAGTTGGTAATGGGATCGGACCAGAAACTGTTGCCCCAGAACGCTTAGCTGTTTCTACAATTTTCTCAGCTGACTGATCAAGAATACGGTGATCGTAAGCTTTTAAACGGATACGAATTTTTTCTTTTGCCATTATTTTCCCTCCTTCGTTCGCCTATTTCTAAAATAGACCTTCTCCATGGAAATTTCCCCACACCATGCCATGGCAAAGCGGCCGGGTGTGTCAGCAACCTTCCACTTCATCGCAGTCAAAGACCAACATTGTCTATTATACAATGTTATTCGTCTAGATGCAAGCATCTTTTTGTTTGCATCTGCTTTTCTCTACTTTTGCTATTATACATGGCACTTTAAAGAATTTCAAGTTTTCATCTAACAGAATTCATTTTACAGTTTCTGGATTATCTTTTGTCGTTTTTATAATACTATAGAAGAAACTCGTCAAAACAAAAAACACCCTCTTCTTCCTTATATAAACGCAAACAAAAAACCTAAGGGAAAATCCCTTAGGTTTTTTTATATCAGTTAAGATTACTCAACGATAGTAGCAACTACACCGTAACCTACTGTACGTCCACCTTCACGAATAGAGAATTTAGTTCCCTCTTCGATAGCGATTGGAGCGATAAGTTCGATAGTCATTTCAATGTTGTCACCAGGCATTACCATTTCAGTACCTTCTGGTAATTGGATGATACCAGTTACGTCAGTTGTACGGAAGTAGAACTGAGGACGGTAGTTAGCGAAGAATGGAGTGTGACGTCCACCTTCTTCTTTAGATAATACGAAAACTTCAGCTTTGAATTTAGCGTGAGCTTTTACAGAACCGCTTTTTGCAAGTACTTGTCCACGTTGGATGTCTTCACGAGCAACCCCACGAAGTAAAGCACCGATGTTGTCTCCAGCTTGAGCTTGGTCAAGAAGTTTACGGAACATCTCTACACCAGTTACAGTTGTAGAAGCATTTTCTTCAGCAAGACCGATGATTTCTACTACGTCACCAACTTTAACGATACCGCGCTCAACACGACCAGTAGCAACTGTACCACGACCTGTGATAGAGAATACGTCCTCTACAGGCATTAAGAATGGTTTGTCAGTTTCACGTTCTGGAGTTGGGATGTAAGCATCAACTTCAGCCATTAATTCAATGATTTTTGCTTCCCAATCAGCTTCTCCTTGAAGAGCTTTAAGAGCAGAACCTTTGATTACAGGAATGTCGTCGCCTGGGAATCCGTATTCAGATAATAGGTCGCGAACTTCCATTTCTACTAATTCTAATAATTCTTCGTCATCTACCATGTCGCATTTGTTTAAGAATACAACGATGTAAGGAACACCTACTTGACGAGAAAGAAGGATGTGCTCACGTGTTTGAGGCATTGGGCCATCAGCAGCAGATACTACTAAGATACCGCCGTCCATTTGAGCAGCACCAGTGATCATGTTTTTAACATAGTCAGCGTGACCTGGGCAGTCAACGTGTGCATAGTGACGAGTTTCAGTTTCGTACTCAACGTGTGCAGTTGAGATTGTGATACCGCGCTCTCTTTCTTCTGGAGCAGCATCGATTTGATCGTATCCGCGTGCTTCAGCACCACCAGCTTTTGCAAGAACTGTAGTGATCGCAGCAGTTAATGTAGTTTTACCATGGTCAACGTGGCCGATTGTACCGATGTTAACATGGGGTTTAGAACGTTCGAATTTAGCTTTAGCCATTCTAAATTCCTCCTTAGTTTATATAGGTTATTTTATATTTAGACTAGAAAGTGAAACTTACGTCCCACTTTCTAAGCTTACATAAGTAGTTATACTTGAACAATCGATAAAAATCAATTATTCACCTTTATTTTTTTTGATAATTTCTTCAGAAACAGACTTTGGTACTTCTTCATAGTGGTCAAACACCATAGAGAATGTTCCGCGTCCTTGAGTGTTAGAACGTAATGACGTTGCATAACCGAACATTTCAGAAAGTGGAACCATAGCGCGAACAACTTGTGCGTTACCGCGAGCTTCCATACCTTCTACACGTCCACGACGAGATGTTACGTCACCCATAATGTCACCCATGTACTCTTCAGGAATTACAACTTCAACTTTCATCATTGGCTCAAGAATTACTGGGCTACATTTAGAAACCGCAGCTTTAAGTGCCATAGATGCAGCGATTTTGAACGCCATCTCAGATGAATCGACATCATGGTAAGATCCGTCAACTAATGCAGCTTTAATGTCAACTAGTGGATAACCAGCTAGTACACCATTTTTAAGTGCATCTTCAAGACCTGCTCCAACAGCTGGGATGTATTCACGAGGAACTACACCACCGACGATCTTGTTTTCGAATTCGAATCCTTTACCTTCTTCGTTAGGTTCAAACTCAATCCAAACGTGACCGAATTGTCCACGACCACCAGATTGACGAGCGAACTTACCTTCAACTTTCGCAGCAGCGCGGAAAGTCTCACGGTATGCTACCTGAGGAGCACCAACGTTTGCTTCCACTTTGAATTCACGGCGCATACGGTCAACGATGATATCAAGGTGAAGTTCACCCATACCAGCGATGATAGTTTGGCCAGTTTCTTGGTCAGTGTGAGCACGGAATGTTGGATCTTCTTCAGAAAGCTTAGATAATGCTGTACCCATTTTATCTTGGTCAGCTTTAGATTTTGGTTCGATAGCTACAGAGATAACTGGCTCTGGGAATTCCATAGACTCAAGGATAACAAGGCTCTTCTCGTCACAAAGAGTATCACCAGTAGTAGTATCTTTTAAACCTACAGCAGCAGCGATATCACCAGCGTAAACTGTTGAAATCTCTTCACGGCTGTTAGCGTGCATTTGTAGGATACGACCTACACGCTCACGCTTACCTTTAGTTGAGTTTTTCACGTATGATCCAGAGTTTAACACACCAGAGTACACACGGAAGAACGTTAACTTACCAACATAAGGGTCAGTCATGATTTTGAATGCTAAAGCTGCGAATGGTTCTTCATCGCTAGACTTACGTTCTACTTCTTCATCTGTATCCGGTAGAGTACCTTTGATAGCAGGTACATCTAGTGGAGATGGAAGGTAGTCGATAACTGCGTCTAACAGAATTTGAACACCTTTGTTTTTGAATGCAGAACCACAGATTACTGGGAAGAATTCTACAGAAGTTGTAGCCTTACGGATACCAGCTTTAAGCTCTTCTACAGTGATTTCTTCACCTTCTAGGTACTTCATCATCATTTCTTCATCAAGCTCAGCTACCGCTTCAATAAGTTTTCCACGGTATTCTTCAGCTAATTCTTTGTGCTCTTCAGGAATTTCAACACGTTGAATGTCTGTTCCTAAATCGTTACCGTACATGTAAGCACACTCTTCAACAAGGTCAATGATACCATTGAACTCATCTTCAGCACCGATTGGTAACTGAATTGGATGTGCGTTTGCTTGTAAACGATCGTGGATTGTTCCTACAGAGTATAAGAAATCTGCACCGATCTTATCCATTTTGTTAACGAATACGATACGAGGTACGCCGTAAGTAGTAGCCTGACGCCAAACAGTTTCTGTTTGTGGTTCTACACCAGATTGCGCATCAAGTACTGCTACAGCGCCATCAAGTACGCGTAAAGAACGTTCTACTTCTACTGTGAAATCTACGTGTCCTGGAGTATCAATGATGTTTACACGATGACCTTTCCATTGTGCTGTAGTTGCAGCAGAAGTAATTGTGATACCACGCTCTTGCTCTTGCTCCATCCAGTCCATCTGAGATGCACCTTCGTGAGTTTCACCGATTTTATGAATACGTCCTGTGTAGTACAGAATACGCTCAGTTGCTGTTGTTTTACCAGCATCGATGTGAGCCATGATACCAATATTACGAGTGTTTTCTAAAGAGAACTCTCTTGCCATTTGGTGTCTTGCTCCTTCCATATATGGATTGGATTTTTTTATTTTAAGTAGCAAAAAAGCCACTTTATATTGTTACACATGTCAGTATGTCCAGTACTCTCATTATGTAAAACGAGCGCCCGATGAAAGGGAGAGGCATTCTCCCTCTCCACACTTCCATAAGCGACAAATAAAGCGGTTTATGCTTACATTTATTTTACGTTGAATCCTACCAACGGTAATGAGCAAATGCTTTGTTAGCTTCTGCCATTTTATGAGTGTCTTCACGTTTCTTAACAGATGCACCAGCGTTGTTAGCTGCATCTAAGATTTCGTTAGCAAGACGCTCTTCCATAGTTTTTTCACCACGAAGACGAGCGTAGTTTACTAACCAACGAAGACCTAAAGTTGTACGGCGTTCTGGACGAACCTCAACTGGAACTTGGTAGTTAGCACCACCAACACGACGAGCGCGTACTTCAAGAACAGGCATGATGTTCTTAAGAGCTTGCTCGAATACTTCCATTGGCTCTTTACCAGTACGTTCGTTTACGATATCGAACGCATTATAAAGAATTGTTTGAGATTTACCTTTTTTACCGTCAACCATCATTTTGTTGATAAGGCGTGTTACTAGCTTCGAATTGTACATTGGATCTGGTAACACGTCACGTTTCGCAACAGGTCCTTTACGAGGCATATTGAGTTCCTCCTTTCATTTTAAAGTTATTATTTTTTAGCAGGTTTTGGTCTCTTAGTACCATATTTAGAACGTCCTTGCATACGTTTGTCAACACCAGCTGTGTCAAGCGCACCACGAACGATGTGGTAACGTACCCCCGGTAAATCCTTTACACGACCACCGCGAATTAATACTACGCTATGCTCTTGTAGGTTATGACCGATACCTGGGATGTAAGCTGTAACCTCGATACCGTTTGTTAAACGTACACGAGCGTATTTACGTAACGCTGAGTTAGGTTTCTTTGGAGTCATTGTACCAACACGAGTACATACACCACGTTTTTGAGGTGCAGAGATATCAGTTGATTTTTTCTTTAAAGAGTTAAAACCTTTGTTTAACGCAGGTGATTTAGATTTCCATACTTTATCAGTACGACCATTTCTCACTAATTGGTTAATAGTAGGCATTTGATTATCCTCCCTTCGCATGTTTGTATGACCACATATCCAGGTGGTTCATTATTAGTTGAAAACAAAGTTTTTGCAAGGAAGAGCAAATGCTCTCTCCTCACAAAAACAGTTTTAACTTATTATTCCTATTGCTGAAGCTCCCACTTGAATCCCCGAAGCTTTACCAAGCTTACGAACTGATTCAACTTTTGTTATGGGCACGTTATATTGCATTGCAATACGAATGATAGCATGGGTTAACCGCATGTCAGCATCCTCTGCGATGACAACTTCTTTAACTGTACCATTTTTGATTGCTTCCAATGTGCGTTTATGACCAACGACTACATTTTCAGCAGTTGATACTTTTTGATAAGACATATAAATATCCTCCAAAGCATCGTTCAGGAGCAACCTTGATTATAGTAACATTTTGACTCATACAATGTCAACTAAGATTAATTGTTTTTATACAAAATTTATGACGGAAAATTTTACTGTTCCACATAAACCTCATCGTTTTCTACGTTCATGTCATCTTGTGTTGTTTTTACAAGATCCACTTTGCGATAACGATTCATACCTGTTCCAGCAGGAACAAGTTTACCGATAATAACATTTTCTTTTAATCCTAGAAGTTCATCGCGTTTACCCTTAATTGCTGCATCAGTTAAGACACGAGTTGTTTCTTGGAACGATGCTGCAGATAAGAATGAATCTGTTTCAAGTGAAGCTTTTGTAATACCAAGTAGAACAGGTCTAGCTGTTGCTGGTTGCTTACCTTGCAGTAAGACCTTAGCATTCGCATCAGTAAACTGATGGATATCTAGTAATGTTCCTGGTAATACATCTGTTTCACCTGCATCACTTACACGAACTTTACGTAACATTTGACGTACCATTACCTCTACGTGTTTGTCACCAATTTCTACCCCTTGCATACGGTATACTTTTTGAACTTCACGTAATAAGTATTCTTGAACCGCCGTAATGTCCGTTACTTTTAGTAATTCTTTCGGATCAATAGAACCTTCTGTTAACTCTTTACCGTGGCTAATTGGCTGTCCTGGAGTTACTTTCAGACGAGCACCGTAAGGAATAGCATACGTACGAGCTTCAACTTCACCCTGTACAACTACTTCTTGGCGATCTTTAACGTCGTTGATCGCTGCGATAACACCGTCGATTTCACTGATAACTGCCTGACCTTTCGGATTACGAGCTTCGAAGATCTCTTGGATACGAGGTAAACCTTGAGTAATATCATCTCCGGCAACCCCACCTGTATGGAATGTACGCATCGTTAACTGTGTACCTGGCTCACCGATAGATTGAGCTGCGATAATACCTACCGCTTCTCCTACTTCTACGTCTGTTCCAGTTGCTAAGTTACGACCGTAACACTTCTTACATACACCGTGGCGAGTGTTACACGTAAACGCTGAACGAATGTTTACAGTTTCAACACCCGAATTTTCAACGATATGAGCGATATCTTCAGTAATTAATTGATTTTCAGCAACTAATACTTCACCTGTTTCAGGATGTTTTACAGTTTTTCTTGCAAAACGTCCAACAAGACGATCATATAATGACTCGATAACTTCATTACCCTCTTTAATCGCACCAATTAATAAACCGCGATCTGTTCCACAATCATCTTCACGAACGATTACATCTTGTGCAACGTCAACAAGACGACGTGTTAAGTAACCAGAATCGGCAGTTTTAAGTGCTGTATCGGCAAGACCTTTACGCGCACCATGCGTAGAGATGAAGTACTCAAGTACTGTTAAACCTTCACGGAAACTCGATTTGATTGGAAGTTCGATGATACGACCAGATGGATTGGCCATAAGACCACGCATACCAGCAAGCTGAGTAAAGTTAGATGCGTTACCACGGGCACCTGAGTCACTCATCATGAAGATTGGGTTGCGTTTATTCAAGGATTTCATCAGTTTTCCTTGGATAACATCTTTTGCATTACTCCAAATAGAGATAACGCGATCGTAACGTTCTTCTTCCGTGATTAAACCGCGACGGAATTGTTTAATTACATTATCTACTTTTGCTTGTGCTTCGTGGAGAATTTCATCTTTTTCGCCTAATACAAGAATGTCAGATACCCCAACTGTAATACCAGCTTTTGTAGAGTACTTGAATCCTAAGTTTTTCATACGGTCAAGCATGCGAGACGTTTCTGTAATTTGGAAACGTTTGAACACTTCCGCAATGATGTTACCAAGGATCTTCTTACTAAATGGCGCCACTTCTTCGCGACTAGCAATAATTTCTTTAATGTTCGCACCTTTTTCAACGAAATATTTCGCTGGTGTTTCTTTTTCAAGGTTTGAATTTGTTGGTTCATTAATATAAGGGAACGACTCTGGTAAGATTTCGTTAAATATTAATTTACCAACTGTTGTTAATAGAAGCATACTCTTTTGCTCTTCAGTAAATGTTGCGTTGTTTACTGCACTTGCAGCTACTGCAACACGTGTATGAAGATGAACATATCCATTTTGATATGCAAGCAATGCTTCGTTTGCATCTTTGAAGACCATACCTTCACCGATTGCACCTTCACGCTCAAGTGTTAAGTAATAGTTACCTAATACCATATCCTGAGATGGAGTAACAACTGGTTTACCGTCTTTCGGGTTCAAGATGTTTTGTGCCGCTAACATAAGAAGACGAGCTTCAGCTTGAGCTTCTGATGATAAAGGTACGTGAACGGCCATTTGGTCACCGTCAAAGTCCGCGTTGTATGCAGTACATACAAGTGGGTGAAGACGGATTGCGCGACCTTCTACTAATGTAGGTTCAAACGCCTGGATACCAAGACGGTGAAGTGTTGGTGCGCGGTTTAGAAGTACTGGATGTTCTTTAATCACAGACTCTAAAACGTCCCAAACTTCAGGTTGTACACGCTCGATTTTACGTTTCGCACTCTTAATGTTATGTGCTAATCCTTTTTCAACTAACTCTTTCATTACGAAAGGTTTGAACAGTTCAAGCGCCATTTCTTTTGGCAATCCACATTGATACATCTTTAAGTTCGGTCCTACAACGATTACAGAACGACCAGAGTAGTCAACACGTTTACCTAATAAGTTTTGACGGAAACGTCCTTGTTTACCTTTAAGCATGTGAGATAGTGATTTTAATGGACGGTTACCTGGCCCAGTAACTGGACGGCCACGACGACCATTATCGATTAATGCGTCTACAGCTTCTTGTAACATACGTTTTTCGTTTTGAACAATGATGCTTGGTGCACCTAAGTCCAATAGACGTTTTAAACGGTTGTTACGGTTAATTACACGACGGTATAAGTCGTTTAAGTCAGAAGTAGCAAAACGTCCACCGTCTAACTGTACCATTGGGCGTAGTTCTGGTGGGATTACTGGTAGAACATCTAAGATCATCCAAGACGGTTCATTTCCAGAGTTACGGAATGCTTCTAATACTTCTAGACGTTTAATAGCACGAGTACGGCGTTGTCCTTGTGCTGTTTTTAATTCTTCTTTTAAGAAGTCTACTTCTTTATCTAAATCGATGTCTTGTAGTAGCTTTTTAATTGCTTCTGCACCCATAGCAGCTTGGAATGTGCTACCATATCGATCACGATATGCACGGTATTCTTTTTCAGAAAGTAATTGCTTCTTATCAAGTGGTGTATCTCCACTTTCTGTTACAACATAAGAAGCGAAATAAATTACTTCTTCAAGCGCGCGAGGGGACATGTCTAAGACAAGTCCCATGCGGCTCGGGATACCTTTGAAATACCAAATATGAGATACAGGAGCAGCTAATTCGATATGACCCATACGTTCACGACGTACTTTTGCACGCGTTACTTCAACGCCACATCGATCACAAACTACACCTTTATAACGTACACGTTTGTATTTTCCGCAATGACATTCCCAGTCCTTTTGTGGTCCGAAAATACGCTCACAGAATAAGCCATCTTTTTCAGGCTTTAACGTACGATAGTTAATAGTTTCTGGTTTCTTAACTTCACCGTATGACCAAGAACGAATCTTGTCAGGTGAAGCAAGTCCAATCTTCATATATTCAAAGTTATTTACATCTATCAAGGGGCCTACCTCCCTTTTAGTCTACAGGTTATCCCAATTATTCCTTAGTTGTCTCAACTTCGACATTCAATTTATCTGCTGATTGATGATCATCGTCATCTTCTGTATCACGCATTTCAATTTCTGTATCGTCGCTAGACATCATTTTAACGTCCATACCTAAACTTTGCAGCTCTTTAATCAATACTTTGAATGATTCAGGAACGCCTGGTTCTGGAACATTTTCGCCTTTAACAATTGCTTCATAAGTCTTAACACGTCCAACAACATCATCAGACTTCACTGTTAAGATTTCTTGAAGAGTATAAGCAGCACCGTAAGCTTCAAGTGCCCAAACCTCCATCTCACCGAAACGCTGTCCACCGAACTGAGCTTTACCTCCAAGAGGTTGCTGCGTTACAAGTGAGTATGGTCCAGTAGAACGAGCATGAAGTTTATCGTCAACCATGTGCGCAAGTTTGATCATATACATGACACCAACAGATACGCGGTTATCGAATGGTTCACCAGTACGTCCGTCATACAGGATTGTTTTCGCGTCATTTGCCATACCAGCTTCTTCAATTGTGCCCCAAACATCTTCCTCACGAGCACCATCGAATACTGGTGTTGCAATGTGAATGCCAAGGTATCTTGCTGCCATACCAAGATGAAGCTCTAATACCTGACCGATATTCATACGAGATGGTACCCCTAATGGGTTTAACATGATATCGATTGGCGTACCGTCTGGTAGGTAAGGCATATCTTCTTCTGGTAAAATACGAGAAATAACACCTTTGTTACCGTGACGTCCGGCCATCTTGTCACCTTCAGAAATTTTACGTTTTTGAACGATATATGCACGTACAAGTTGATTCACGCCTGGTGGCAATTCATCGCCATCTTCACGGTTGAATACTTTTACGTCTAAGATAATACCGCCACCACCGTGTGGTACACGTAGTGATGTATCACGTACTTCACGCGCTTTTTCTCCAAAGATAGCATGTAATAGACGTTCTTCAGCTGTTAATTCTGTTACACCTTTAGGTGTTACTTTACCAACAAGTAAATCTCCATCTTTTACTTCAGCACCAACGCGAATGATACCGCGCTCGTCAAGGTTACGTAATGCGTCTTCCCCAACGTTTGGAATGTCACGTGTAATTTCTTCTGGTCCAAGCTTCGTATCACGAGCTTCTGATTCATATTCTTCAATATGAATAGAAGTGTACACATCATCTTTTACAAGGCGCTCACTCATGATGATCGCATCCTCGTAGTTATAACCGTCCCAAGTCATGAAGCCAACAAGCACGTTACGTCCAAGTGCTAGTTCACCTAATTCCATAGAAGGACCATCCGCAAGGATTTCACCTTTTACAACTTCATTTCCAACACTTACGATTGGACGTTGGTTGTAACAAGTTCCTTGGTTAGAACGAATGAATTTTTGCATTTTGTAGCGATCTAAGTCGCCTTTTACTATTTGACCGTCAACTTCTACATAGCGACGTACCCAAACTTCACGTGCTTCTACGCGCTCAACAACACCAGGATGTTTACAGATTACTGCAGCACCTGAGTCTTTTGCTGATACGTACTCCATACCTGTACCTACAATCGGAGATTCCGGATTCATTAACGGAACCGCCTGACGTTGCATGTTCGCTCCCATAAGTGCGCGGTTAGAGTCATCGTTTTCTAAGAACGGAATACAAGCTGTCGCTGCCGACACTACTTGTTTTGGAGATACATCCATGTAGTCGATGCGTTCTCTATTTGTGACAATGTTTTCACCACGGAAACGAGCTACGATATCTTCACTTAGGAATTCACCTTCGTCAGATAATTTCATATTCGCTTGGGCTACAACATAGTTATCTTCTTCATCTGCTGTTAAGTAATCAACATGCCCTGTTACAAGACCAGTTTCTGGGTCAACACGACGGTATGGTGTTTCAATGAAACCAAACTCATTTACTTTCGCGAACGAAGATAATGAGTTAATCAAACCGATGTTTGGTCCCTCTGGTGTTTCAATCGGACACATACGACCGTAGTGAGAGTAATGAACGTCACGCACTTCAAAGCCTGCGCGCTCACGCGTTAAACCACCAGGTCCTAATGCAGATAGTCTTCGTTTGTGAGTTAACTCTGCTAATGGGTTTGTTTGGTCCATAAACTGAGATAACTGAGAACTTCCGAAGAACTCTTTAATAGATGCAATAACAGGACGAATATTAATTAGTGCCTGTGGTGTAATTGCATTTGTATCTTGGATCGACATTCTCTCACGAACAACACGTTCCATACGAGAAAGACCGATACGGAATTGATTTTGTAACAGTTCTCCAACAGAACGCAGACGACGGTTTCCTAAATGGTCAATATCATCTGTATCCCCTACTTTGTATAGTAGGTTGAAGAAGTAACTGATAGAAGCAAGGATATCACCTGGTGTGATGTGTTTCACATCACGAGTAATGTTTGCATTACCAATTACATTAATTACGCGTTCGCCTTCCGACTCAGGAGCATAAATCTTAATAGATTGCAGCTCAACATCGCCTTCTACCACTCCACCCATTGGTTTCGCTGTTTTGAATCCAATGTTTTTCTCTAAGTAAGGTAAAATGCGATCAAGTGTACGACGATCTAAGATTGTTCCTTCTGCCGCTAAAATTTCACCAGTTTCTGGATCCACTAATGTTTCAGCTAAACGTTGATTAAACAATCTGTTTTTAATGTGTAACTTCTTGTTGATCTTATAGCGACCTACATTTGCTAAATCGTAGCGCTTTGGATCAAAGAAACGAGACACAAGTAAGCTCTTAGCATTTTCTACTGTTGGTGGTTCACCAGGACGTAGACGCTCATAAATTTCAAGCAATGCTTTTTCTGTGCTATCTGTGTTGTCTTTTTCTAATGTGTTGCTTAAGTATTCGTTATCACCTAAAAGCTCGGTGATTTCTTGATCAGAGCCAAACCCTAATGCGCGTAACAAAACAGTTACAGGAAGTTTACGCGTACGGTCAATACGCACATATACAACATCCTTAGCATCTGTCTCATACTCTAACCAAGCTCCGCGGTTTGGAATTACAGTAGCAGTAAAACCACGTTTTCCGTTTTTATCCACTTTGCCACTATAGTATACGCTTGGAGAGCGAACTAACTGGGAAACGATAACACGTTCTGCACCGTTAATTACGAATGTTCCAGTCTCTGTCATGAGTGGGAAATCTCCCATGAACACATCTTGTTCTTTTACTTCACCAGTTTCCTTGTTGATTAGACGCACTTTTACACGAAGTGGTGCTGCATACGTCACATCACGCTCTTTGCATTCGTCTACAGAGTATTTAGGTTCACCTAAGCTGTAGTCGATAAATTCAAGCGATAGATTTCCCGTAAAGTCTTCAATCGGAGAAATGTCTTGGAACATTTCTCGCAAACCCTCATCAAGAAACCACTGATAAGAAGAGGTTTGAATTTCGATAAGATTTGGTAACTCTAATACTTCACTAATACGGGCATAACTTCTTCGTTGGCGGTGGCGTCCGTATTGAACTAGTTGACCTGTCAACTGCTTCACCCCTCAAATCATGAGTATTATAAATGCACAAAAAAATTTGTGCAAAATCACAAATAAATACAACTACTGCTATTAGCGTAGTCTCTTTCTCTTAAAGATAAATACGTTGAGTCTTTCTACCTGCTCAAAAAAGAAAAATGGCTTCTATAAGAAAACCATCATTCTGTTTCATAATCTGCTGATTTTACTATCTTTTCCAAGAGAAACAAAAATATACATCTTTCTCAACGCAGAAAATCATATATTGGCATTGTATAATGTTAACATAGCCAAAAATAACCGTCAACGTTTTTTTGATTTTATGATATAATATCCTTTTTTCTTTTCTACAACCTCAACCTCAGAAAATACTTCTTCTAGTTTTTTTAGCGCAGACGGTGCACCTTGTTTCTTTTGAATAACAATCCAAAGTTCTCCACCTGGAACTAAATACTCCACAGCTTTTTCTAAAATCTCATGTACGATATCTTTACCCGCACGAATTGGAGGGTTAGATAGAATAGCAGCATACTTACCATCTACATTTTCATAGACGCTACTTTGAAAAATACGTATATTCTCGATTTTGTTATTAGCGGCGTTTTCTTTCGCAAGCCCAAGTGCCCTCTCATTCACATCCACCATGTGAACTTCACGACCTTGAAACTCTTTCGCTAACGACAAACCAATAGGACCGTATCCGCAACCTACGTCTAATATATTACCTTTAATATCTGGCATTTGAAACGCTTCAATTAAAAGACGGGAACCAAAGTCCACTTCGTTTTTCGAGAACACCCCATGGTCAGATAAGAAAGTAAATCGAGATCCACGAAGGTCAAACTCCCATCGCTTACGATCACTTTTACTAGAAGGGTCGTTAGAAAAATAATGGTCTGCCATATGGCCACCTCTTTTCTTTACAGTTAAAAAAAAAGCTCGCATGAGAGCGAGCTTTTTTTAAAGCATCAAAAGTTAATTACTTAACTTCTACAGCAGCGCCAACTTCTTCAAGTTTAGCTTTGATTTCTTCAGCTTCTTCTTTAGCAGCAGCTTCTTTGATTACTTTTGGAGTGTTGTCAACTAATTCTTTAGCTTCTTTTAAGCCAAGACCAGTGATTTCACGAACAACTTTGATAACTTTGATTTTTTGTGCACCAGCGCTAGTTAGTTCCACATCAAATTCAGTTTTCTCAGCAGCAGCTTCTCCAGCGCCACCAGCAACAGCTACAGGAGCAGCAGCAGTTACGCCGAATTCTTCCTCGATAGCTTTTACTAAGTCGTTAAGTTCTAATACAGTCATAGATTTAACTGCTTCAATGATTTGTTCTTTAGTCATTGTAAATATCCTCCCTTAAATAGGTTTGTATTGTTTTATCGATAATACGTAATTATCTTTTAAAAAATTAAGCGCCTTGCTCTTCCTTTTGGTCTGCAACTGCTTTAGTAGCAAGTGCAAGGTTACGGATTGGAGCTTGAAGAACGCTAAGAAGCATAGAAAGTAAGCCTTCACGTGATGGAAGAGTAGCGATTGCTTTAACCTCATCAAGTGTTACAAGTTTACCTTCGATTACGCCCGCTTTAATTTCTAAAGCTTCATGATCTTTAGCGAAGTCGTTTAATACTTTCGCAGGAGCAACTACATCCTCGTTACTGAACGCGATTGCGTTTGGTCCTGTTAAGAATTCATTTAACTCAGCCATTTCAGCAGATTCTGCAGCACGACGAGTTAGAGAGTTTTTGTAAACTTTGAACTCAACGCCAGCTTCACGTAATTGCTTACGTAATTCTGTTGCTTCAGAAACTGTTAAACCACGGTAGTCAACAACGATTGTAGATTTACTAGCGCGAAGTTTGTCCGCGATTTCAGTTACAACTTGTTGTTTAGTTTCGATTACTTTGCTCATGTTATTACACCTCCTGTAGATTATATAGAAGATGTACCGAAAGTGCACTAAAAACCTCCATGCCCAACTTGTAGACATGGAGGCATATAGTCACAGAAAAAAGATTCCGCTTCGTATATTAACACCTAGGTAGGAAATTAAGTCTATTGACACCTACTGTCTACGGTACACTAATTAAATTCACAACATAAATGATTATATTAAAACTTCTTTATGAAGTCAACTTCCAAAATTTACGCTAATGTAGAAACGTCTACACGTACGCCAGGTCCCATTGTAGAAGCAACTGTTACGTTCTTCATGTAAGTACCTTTTGCAGCAGCTGGCTTAACTTTTTGTAAAGTGTCAGCAATTGTTTTGAAGTTTTCTACTAATTTAGCATCTTCGAAAGATACTTTACCGATTGGAACGTGGATGTTACCAGCTTTATCAACGCGGTATTCAACTTTACCAGCTTTGATTTCGTTAACAGCTTTAGTTACATCGAAAGTAACTGTTCCAGTTTTAGGGTTTGGCATTAAACCTTTAGGTCCTAATACGCGACCAAGTTTACCAACTTCACCCATCATGTCAGGAGTTGCTACTACTACATCGAAATCGAACCAACCTTGTTGGATTTTACCGATGTAATCAGTATCGCCTACGAAGTCAGCTCCAGCAGCTTCAGCTTCTTTAGCTTTTTCACCTTTAGCAAATACTAATACACGTTGTACTTTACCAGTACCGTGTGGAAGAACAACTGCGCCACGGATTTGTTGGTCAGCTTTCTTAGGGTCAACACCTAAACGGAATGCAGCTTCTACAGTTGCATCAAATTTAGCTGTGTTTGTTTTCTTTACTAATTCTACTGCTTCTGTTGCAGAGTAAGCAGCTGCACGATCAACAAGCTTTGCAGCTTCTACGTACTTTTTACCTCTTTTAGCCATTTTTATTTCCTCCTCGAATGTGGTTTTAGCGGAATAACCTCCCACGTTTACGCCTGTTTTCAGGTATAACCTGAGGATGAGCGCCATCCATTTATTTAAAAACGATAATCATTTACGATAATAAAGGTTGCGAATTGGAATTCCAGACCCGCAACCTTTTTTAAAACAAATCGAATTAGTCTTCGATAACGATGCCCATACTGCGTGCAGTACCTTCAACCATACGCATTGCAGCTTCTACGCTAGCAGCGTTTAGGTCAGGCATTTTAGTTTCAGCGATTTCGCGTACTTTATCACGCTTAACAGTTGCCACTTTATTACGGTTTGGTTCACCAGAACCAGACTCAATACCAGCTACTTTCTTAAGAAGAACAGCAGCAGGAGGAGTTTTAGTAATGAAAGTGAATGAACGGTCCTCAAATACCGTAATTTCAACAGGGATGATAAGACCAGCTTGATCTGCTGTACGAGCGTTAAACTCTTTACAGAAGCCCATGATGTTAACACCTGCTTGTCCTAATGCTGGACCAACTGGTGGAGCTGGGTTAGCTTTACCTGCAGGAATTTGAAGCTTTACCATTTTAATTACCTTTTTAGCCACGAGACACACCTCCTTAAGTCCGTGATGTGGTCAATTGGACAGTGATTTGCCCTCCCACGTCATATTTTATCTGTAAGGATAAAATCTTTCAAAAAACGTCTCCGATAACGAAGACGTACTGACTTAAAAGATATTATCACTTTTTACAATTCATTTCAAGTTTCATTTTATAATTTTTCAATTTGATGGAAGTCAAGTTCAACTGGAGTCTCGCGACCAAACATGTCCACAAGCACGCTAACCTTTTTCTTCTCCACATCAATTTCTTCAATAGCACCTGTATAATCTGCGAATGGCCCCTCATTTACACGTACTGTCTCATGAAGTTCAAAGTCGAAATCAACCACTTCGTTGTCCATTCCCATATGTTTCATAATGGTAACAACTTCCTCTTCTAATAGAGGTGATGGTTTAGATCCAGAACCAGAAGAACCAACGAACCCAGTTACACCCGGCGTGTTACGTACAACATACCAAGAGTCATCAGTCATGATTAATTCTACTAATACATAACCTGGGAACACTTTTCTTTTCATTAATTTTTCTTTTCCGTTTTTCATTTCTACTTCTACTTCTTCCGGGACAACAACACGGAAAATTTTATCTTGCATACCCATTGATTCTACACGTTTCTCTAGGTTTGCTTTTACTTTATTTTCATATCCAGAATAAGTATGGACAACATACCAACTTTTTTCCATTCATTTAGGACGAGCGTCCTTCCCTCCCTGACGTACATTTTTTTGCGCAAATGAAAAAACCCGTTCACCGGGCTTTTACACAGTTCTTATAAATAACATTATATCATGGATAAGTGCTTCTTATTCAAGAATTAACCAAGAATTAACCGAATTAAAGAAGAAATGCCCATATCAACTACTGCGAAGAAAATCGCAAAGAACACAACTGTAGCAACAACAGTCGCTGTTGAGCGGAGTAATTCATCTTTTTTAGGCCAACTTACTTTTTTCATTTCGCGACCTACATCGCCGAAAAAGTTCGTTAAACGCATCTGCGGGACCTCCAGTGTATTATTTCAATTATTTATTTTGTTTCCTTGTGAACTGTATGCTGATTGCATGTTTTACAAAACTTTTTTATTTCAAGTCGCTCTATTGAGCTCGTATCTTTCATAGTAGAGTAGTTTCGATTTTTACACTCTTCACATGAGAGTACAACTTTTTTCCTCATTAGTTACACCAACCTTGTAACATTATGTCCCTAAAAATGTATCATACAATAAAAGACAATGTCAATGACATGCATTTTGTACTCTCTACAAAAGAAAACAGGTGATTTATTTTACACCTGTAGCACTTGTTACTTCTTATGAATTTAAAGTTGTACTTTCTCTCATTTCCATATATCGTTCCAATTTTCTCTTTACTCTTTGTAAAGCGTTATCAATAGATTTCACATGCCTGTTTAACTGTTCTGAAATCTCTTGATAAGAACGACCATCTAAATATAAAGAAAGCACTTTCCTTTCTAAATCGCTTAATAATTCAGATATTTTCGATTCTATGTCTGTATATTCTTCCTGGCTAATGATCATCTCTTCAGGATCAGTCACCTTCGCTTCAGAAATAACATCCAATAACGTTCGATCAGATTCCTCATCGTAAATCGGCTTATCTAAAGACACATACGAATTTAAAGGAATATGTTTTTGTCTTGTTGCCGTTTTAATAGCGGTAATAATTTGTCGAGTGATACATAGTTCAGCAAATGCTTTGAATGAAGACAGCTTGTCCTCTTTATAATCACGAATTGCTTTAAACAACCCTATCATACCTTCTTGAACAATGTCTTCTCGATCGGCACCCACTAAAAAGTAAGATCTTGATTTCGCACGAACAAAGTTCTTATACTTGTGAATTAAATATTCTAGAGCGTCAGTATTACCTTTTCGAACTAACTCAACGATTGCCTCATCCTCTAAATCACGAAATGTAACGTCGCCTATACTTACGAAGCCTGCTTCCACCTTGATCCCTCCGACCGCTATTTATTTAGCAATATTATACAGTAAAAAGATAAAGAGCGTCAATGCTTCAACGCTCTCCTCTTCTTAATTTTTCTAATTTTTCTGTAATATCTTTACTAAATATCTTTCGCATGGCGGGCTGCTGTTCTTTCGTGTCTTTTGTGCGCCTTCTTACTTGTTGTTCCATCGCTTGTACTTCCAACTCTAATTCACGCGCAGATTTTCGAAGGGCACCTTGCCCAAATATAACCCATTGTTCTGTATAATCCGAAGTCGCAACATATATTTGTGTATTTATATTTCTAAGCTCTATCGCAAGTTGCTCTATCTTTTCGTCTGCAGTTTGATTCTTTCGTGTGAATATTACTTCTACACGAGATTGTTTCATCTTTTTTTCAATACCATGGACTGTATAGGCATCAAAGACTATCATCACTTTTGTACCTGTATAACCTTGATAATCCGCCATCTTATCAATAAGCGCATCTCTTGATGATTGTAAATCTACATCCCGCAGTTTCTTCAAATCTCCCCAAGCTCCGATAATGTTGTAACCGTCAACGATTAAAATATCGTTCATTTTTTATTTACCAATTTCGTGACGTTTACGATATACCTCATACATTAACAAACTTGCGGCTACTGAAGCATTTAAGGATGTAACTTTACCAACCATCGGTAAAGTGATTAAGAAATCACACTTTTCACCAATAATACGACTCATACCTTTTCCTTCACTACCAATTACTAACCCAATCGGCATTGTACCATCTAAATTACGGTAATCCGTTTTCCCTTTAGCATCTGTACCAGCAATCCAAAGTCCACGCTCTTTTAATTCATCAATTGTACGAGATAAGTTTGTTACGCGCGCAACAGGAATGTATTCAATCGCTCCTGTTGATGCTTTCGCAACTGATGCTGTAAGTCCCACAGCTCTTCTCTTCGGAATAATAATTCCATGAGCTCCTGTTGCATCGGCAGTACGCATAATAGAACCTAGGTTATGCGGATCTTCAATCTCATCTAAAATCAAGAAGAATGGATCTTCATTACGTTTTTCTGCCACTTTGAATAAATCTTCTAACTCTGCATACTGATATGCAGCTACTTGAGCAATTACACCTTGATGATTACCCTCAACTAATTGATCTAACTTTTTCTTTGGTGCATGTTGTAAAATAATCTTATTTTCTTTCGCTAACGCTAGTACAATTTGTACTTGTCCTTTGGCAGCACCTTCTGCGATCCAAATTTTATTAATATCTCTCCCTGATCTTAACGCTTCAATTACAGGGTTACGTCCGATAATATATTCACTAGTCATGATGATGTGCCCCCTTCCTTTTCTTCTAAAACTGCAATTGCCTTATATACAATTTCGTCTAATCTTTCACGATTATTTAATAAATGATGATAACCAATTAGCGCTTCAAAGGCTGTACTATGTCGATATGTTTGTACATCCGTATTTTTCGGAACTGTACCTGAATTTGCATTACGCCCTCTTCTTAATACCGCCTCTTCTTCCTCTGTCAAAAATGCCGTCTCTAATAAATGATAAACAACTTTCGCCTGTGCTTTTGCTGAAACAAAGCTCGTCCCTAAGCGGTGTAATTGATTAGGGCGAACTTTTCCTTTTTGAAGGAGGTGATAGCGGATATATTGTTCATATACCGCATCACCCATATACGCTAACGCCAAGCTGTTTAATTGCTTTGCATCGATCATCCTTATCCTCTTTTCCATCTTGTACCTTGAGCGGTATCTTCTAAAATAATATTACGTTCTTTTAAATCGTCACGAATTTGATCAGACAATGCAAAATCACGATTTTTACGAGCTTCAATGCGCTTTTGGATAAGCTCTTCAATTTCTTCATCCAGTAATTCTTCTTTTGATAATTCTAATCCTAAAATATCAAATAACGTTTCCAGTTGTTTTACGTATGCTTCAATCACAACTTTAGATGTATGCTCTTCAAGTAAATATTGATTTGCATGATTTGCTACGTTGTATAATTCGGTAATTGCATTTGCAGTGTTAAAGTCATCATTCATTGCCTCTTCAAATGCAGTCTGGAATTTCTCTATTTCAGCTAACCATTTCTCATTATGATCCGTTAAATCCGTACTACTCTCCATACGATGCTTTAAGTTTCCATAAGCTGTTTTAATTCTTTCCAGTCCATTATTCGTACTTTGTAATAACTCTTCACTAAAGTTAATCGGGTGACGATAGTGTACTGATAACATAAAGAATCTAATTAACTGCGGGTCGTATTGCTTAATAATATCGTGAACTAAAATAAAGTTACCAAGCGATTTAGACATCTTCTCATTATTAATATTAATATATCCATTATGCATCCAGTAACGTGCAAACGTTTTTCCAGTCAATGCCTCTGACTGCGCAATTTCATTTTCATGATGTGGGAAAGCCAAGTCTTGACCACCAGCATGAATGTCAATTGTATCCCCTAAGTACTTACGCGCCATTGCTGAGCATTCAATATGCCATCCTGGACGTCCTTGCCCCCAAGGGCTTTCCCAGAAGATTTCTCCTTCTTTCGCAGCTTTCCATAAAGCAAAATCAAGAGGGTCTTGTTTCTTTTCCCCTACCTCAATACGAGCACCGTGACGTAAATCTGCGATTGGTTGATGTGATAATTTACCGTAACCTTCGAATTCCTTCGTCTTAAAGTACACATCACCCTCTGATTCATATGCATACCCTTTATTCACAAGTTCTTGAATAAATTCAATAATGATATCCATATTTTCTGTTACACGAGGATGAACTGTTGCGTGTTTGCAACCTAGTGCTGTTACATCTTCAAAGTACGCTTCAACAAAACGATCAGCAATTGTCGGTACATCTTCACCTAATTCATTTGCCGCTTTAATTAATTTATCATCTACATCCGTAAAGTTAGATACATATTGCACATCGTATCCTTTGTATTCTAAATAACGACGCACTGTATCGAATACCATAGGAGGCCTTGCATTCCCAATATGAATGTAGTTATAAACTGTAGGTCCGCATACATACATCTTTACCTTATTTTCTTCTAATGGAACAAACTCTTCTTTTTGACGTGTTAACGTATTATAAATGTGAATAGTCATTTTTATCCTTCCTTTCTACCTTTAATTCCAATTGTTTCTTCAATTTATCAAGTTCTACTTCCATAGCCTTTAATTTATCAAAAATCGGATCCGGAAGGTCAGAGTGATTTAATTCTTGACCAATCTTTACTCCATTTTGAATAACGACACGGCCAGGTATACCTACAACTGTAGAATGTGCAGGAACTTCTTTTAATACGACAGACCCTGCTCCGATTTTAGAATTCTCTCCCACAGTAATAGAACCAAGAACTTTAGCACCCGTCGCAATTAATACATTATCCTGAATTGTTGGATGCCTCTTTCCTTTTTCTTTTCCTGTACCACCTAATGTAACCCCTTGATAAATCGTTACATTATCACCAATTTCACAAGTTTCTCCGATTACAACTCCCATTCCATGATCTATGAAAAAACGTCGACCAATTGTTGCTCCTGGATGGATCTCAATGCCAGTAAAAAAGCGGCTCACTTGTGAAACAAAACGTGCAAGAAAGAAAAAATTTCTTTTATAAAAAGCATGTGCAATTCGATGGGCCCAAACTGCATGTAATCCAGAGTAAGTTAAAATGACTTCGAAATAACCTCTTGCCGCTGGATCCTGTTCAAAAACGACTTCAATATCTTCCCGAAGCCTCTTAAACATCGGTGTTCCCTCCCCTTTATGGGCTGCTTTTTTGTCGAGCGAACTAACTCCCCTAACTCATCACTTCTCCCCTAATTCTTTATATAAGGAGATAAATTCTATATTCATACCTATTTACACGGTATAAAAAAAAGGCGTCTCTGTCATATTGACAGAGACGCCTTTTAAGCGCGGTTCCACTCTGTTTAGGCTTAAAAAAGCCTCAAACTCATCCATGATAACGGTGTAAACCGCTTCTGCTTACTTTGCGGCCTAAGACATCCCACGAAGCAATTCGCTGTTCAGCAGAAGACTCGAAGGGGCATTTCAAAAATCCGCTTATAAACCACTCCCAGCCTAAAGGTGGTTCTCTCTGTAAAAAGCCTGATTTTCTACTTCTCCTTCTCGTCGCTTTTCCTTATTAGGTTTTAGGTATACTTATTATATTTCTAAACCTAGAAAATGTTAACCAATTACTTTTTGAAGACGATTTAAAACTTTTTCTTTTCCAAGAAGTGCAATAGCATTCGGAAGCTCTGGACCATGCGTTTGTCCTGTAGTTGCAACACGGATTGGCATAAATAAATTTTTACCTTTATGTCCTGTTTCCTTTTGAACTGCTTTAATCGCTGCCTTAATTGCTGCTGGCTCCATTGCTTCTAGAGCTTCTATTTGACCAGCAAATGCCCGAAGTACTTCAGGTACTTGTTCACCATTTAATACTTCTTGTCCTTCTTCTTCATAATCAACATGATCTTTAAAGAACATTTCAGAAAGCTCTACAATTTCAGCTCCAAAACTCATTTGTTCATGGTATAAAGCAATTACATCACGAATCCAAGCTTGGTCTTGTTCGCTTAAAGTTTCTCCCACACGTCCAGCTTTCACTAAATGCGGTAAGCTTAACTCTACAACCGTATCTAAATCTTGCTTTTTCATATACTGGTTGTTCATCCATTTTAGTTTTTGAGAATCAAATAATGCAGGTGATTTTGATAAACGAGCTGCATCGAACATTTTGATAAACTCATCTTTAGAGAAGATTTCTTCTTCTCCTACCGGAGACCAACCTAGTAGTGCAATAAAGTTAAAGATTGCTTCTGGAAGATACCCAAGCTCTTTATATTGCTCAATAAATTGAATAATAGATTCATCACGCTTACTTAACTTTTTACGACTTTCATTAACAATTAGAGTCATATGACCGAATTGTGGAATATCCCAGCCGAAAGCTTCATAAATCATCATTTGTTTCGGTGTATTTGAAATATGATCATCACCACGAAGTACATGTGTAATTTCCATTAGATGATCATCTACTGCTACTGCAAAGTTATAAGTTGGAATTCCATCCTTTTTCACAATAACAAAATCACCGAAATCATTTGAATGAAACGCAACTTCATCTTTTACAATATCTTTGAATGTGTAGTCACGATCAGCTGGTACACGGAAACGAATACTTGGAATACGTCCCTCAGCTTCAAATTCTTTCACTTGTTCTTCAGTTAATTCACGGTGGTTACCTGCGTAACGAGGTGTTTCACCGCGAGCGATTTGTCCTTCACGCTCTGCTTCTAGCTCTTCTTCTGTCATATAACATTTATAAGCTAGACCACGCTCTAATAAATCTTCATATAATTTTTTATAAATATCTAAACGCTCTGTTTGGCGATATGGTCCAAATTCACCACCAACATCAACACCTTCATCCCAGTCCATACCGAGCCATTTCAAGTATTTTAATTGGCTTTCTTCTCCACCAGCCACGTTACGTTTTACATCAGTATCTTCAATACGAATAATAAATTTGCCATCTAAATGACGAGCAAATAAATAATTAAATAATGCCGTACGCGCATTTCCGATATGTAAGTGTCCTGTTGGACTTGGCGCGTAGCGCACTCTCACTTGCTTTTCCATAATTGGTACACCTTCCATTCTTAATGTCAACACATTCTATAATTGTACACCAAAAAAATGTGATTATCCATCTTACGAATTAAAAACCATTATTTTTTCTGTAATAAAACAACCGCTTGAGAAGCAATCCCTTCTTCTCTACCTGTAAATCCTAATTTTTCTGTTGTTGTTGCCTTTACATTAATGTTATCGATAGACGTTTCTAACAGTTCACTAATGCGCTTACGCATACTCTCAATATGTGGTGCCATTTTTGGTTTTTGAGCAATAATTGTACAATCTAAATTTCCTAACTCGTAACCTTGTTCACGCACAAATTCCCAAACTTTTTGTAACAATACAGCTGAATCTGCATCTTTAAAAGCTGGGTCTGTATCAGGAAAATGCTTTCCGATATCTCCTGCTGCAATCGCACCTAAACATGCATCAGCAATCGTATGTAACAATACATCTGCATCTGAATGGCCGATTAATCCTTTCTCGTGTGGAATTGTAATTCCACCGATAATCAACGGGCGCCCTTCCGCAAATTCATGTACATCAAAACCTTGTCCAATTCGAAACATCCTTACTTCCTCCTTAAGCTAAACTACTGAGCTTTATGACTCTATATTATATCGCTATCCTTATAAAGAAAAGCCCGGCTGTTGCCGAGCTTTTCTTTATTAACACGTCATCAATGTTATTTCTTTTGAACACGTAGGAAACTTTCAGCAATTAATAGATCTTCCGGAGTCGTCACTTTAATATTATAGTAACTCCCCTCTACTACACCTACTCGCTTCCCAACACGTTCTACAAGACTTGCATCATCTGTGCCAAGAAAACAACTTTGCTTTGCGCTTCTATGAGCTTCTAGCAAAAGAGAAACAGAGAATCCTTGTGGTGTTTGTACAGCGTTAAGTTGAGATCGCTCTACCGTTTCTACAACAACACCCTGCTCTACTTTCTTAACAGTATCTTTTACTGGCACTGCACAAATGGAAGCTCCATATTTTTCTGCTGCAGTTAATACATCGCGAATCACTTTATTCGTTACGAACGGGCGCGCCCCGTCATGCACAAGAACATATTCGACACCACTCGCATACTGAAGTGCGTTATAGACGCTATCTTGTCTTTCGGCTCCACCCTGAATGAATTGTACGTGCTTTTCAATCTGGTACTTCTGCATTAACTCTTCAAAATACGGGCGTTCTTCTTCGTTAATTGCCATAATAATACTTTTGCACGCTTTATCTTTTTCAAAAGCACGCAATGTGTGCACAATAATTGGTACTTCATCTATAAGTAAAAATAACTTATTTTTACCAGCACCCATTCGTTTTCCTTGGCCCGCTGCCGGAATAATTAATGTATACATATTAATAATCCTCTACTTATAATGCTTTTTCTAGCAATTTACGTTTTGCGAAAATCATACGACCAGCCGATGTTTGTAATACGCTAGTAACAAGTACGTCAAGTTGTGAACCCACATACTCTCTACCATCTTCTACTACAATCATCGTACCATCATCTAAGTATGCAACACCTTGATTTTGTTCTTTACCATCTTTCACAACATAAACACTTAATTCTTCACCAGGGAGTACGACTGGTTTAATCGCATTAGCTAAATCATTAATGTTTAACACCGTAACCCCTTGTAATTCAGAAACTTTGTTTAAATTGAAATCGTTTGTTACTACAGTTCCACCAGTGATTTTTGCCAACTTTACAAGCTTGCTATCTACTTCTTGGATATCATCGAAATCGCCTTCATAAATTTCTACCGGAATTGGCATCTCCTTTTGAATACGATTTAAAATGTCTAGCCCTCTGCGGCCACGATTACGCTTTAAAGCATCTGAAGAATCGGCAATATGCTGAAGCTCTTCTAATACGAATTGCGGAATGACAATTGTTCCTTCTAAAAACTTTGTTTGGCAAATATCTGCAATACGTCCGTCAATAATTACACTCGTATCGAGAATTTTCCAATGAGTCGTAGATTTTTCTGCTTCGACCTCTACCTCTTCATTCTCACTATTGTTTTTCTTCTTACCTCCGCGTTGGGGTAATGTAAATAATCCTAGCAATTCATTCCTCTTTTTAAATCCTACTTGGAATCCTAAATATCCAAGTAAAAGGGTGAAGAACACTTGCAACACCGTACTAATAACTGGAATTGTAAATTCACGAATTGGTATCAAAATTAAATATGCAACAATAAGACCAGAGATTAATCCTAATGTACCAAATAAAACATCTGCTACAGGCGCCTTTACCAGAGCCTCTTCAATATGCTTAATAAGTTGAACAATATAATCTACAAGCCAAAATGTTGTTAAAAATAAAATAATTGCACCAATAATTGCACGAACATACGATCCTTCCAACAAAGGAACCGCACCGATATCTAATACATTAATAATTTTTGGGATTAAGTAAATCCCTAACGCTCCCCCGATCACTAAAAAGAAGAGCTGTACAATCCGTTTTAACATCCAACCACCTCCTACTCATTATTAACCATTGTTTCGCTAATCAAAACGCCGAATGCAAAAGCGGACGTGTTTTTTTGTAAATAGTTTTATTTACCAATATATCATATCATATACCAAAAATGTTCTAGTGTCGTTATATTATAGAATCAATGTAATATTCTTAATTGTGTCTACTCATATAGAGATGCTCTTGAATTCTTTTTAGACCTTCTCGTATTTTCTTCGCTCTCACTTCTCCAATTCCTTCCACATCATCCAATTCATTAATAGTTGCTCGGCAAACACCTTGCAATGTTTTAAATCGATTAATTAAATTCTCGATAATAAGTGGCGGAACACGAGAAATCTTGCTTGTGATTCGGTACCCTCTAGGTGTCACACTTTCTTCTAAACTTGTTTGTCCTGGATAGCCAAGCAATTTAACTAAATCACTATCCTCTAAAAGTTGTGTATTTGCAAGATCTTGTAACTTTTTCAAGATTTGATGATGGTCTTGTGTTTTCTCCTGGTGATAATCTTTAATTAACAATGCTGCCTCTGCCTCTAAATCAGCTAGTAATTCTGTAAGCTGTAAACGAATTAACCTACCTTCTGTTCCTAACTCATGAATATAGCTCAATATTTCATTTTTAATACGCAGCACCATTTCAACACTATGTAAAACGTGAACCACCTCGGACATTGTAACGACCTCTTCAAATTCTAGAATACCCAAATTCGTAATGCCGTCATTCCATACAGCCTTATATTTTTCTAGCGTTTGAATTGCTTGATTTGCCTTCGTTAAAATGACACCTATATCTTTTAATGTATAACGTAAGTTCCCTTGATATAGCGTAATTACATTACGTCTTTGTGAAATGGCCACAACAAGGCTGCCCGTCTGCTTTGCTACACGCTCTGCTGTTCGGTGACGCATACCTGTTTCAATAGAATCAATAGATGAATCTGGAACTAACTGTGCGTTTGCAATTAAAATTTTACTTCCAGTTTCATTTAAAATAAGTGCTCCATCCATTTTTGCTAATTCATATAAACTAGCAGGAGAGAATGCGCAATTAATATGAAAACCACCATCAACAATGCTTTTAATCTGCTCATTATACCCAAGAACAATTAGTCCCCCCGTTTGTGCGCGAAGTACATTATCTATCCCTTCGCGCAGTGGTGTTCCTGGGGCCACGAGCTGTAAAATGTTAATCATACTTTTGACACGTTGCTTATTTTCTTCCATAGCCTAGCCTCCTAATGTCAAACGAAGCGCTTCTCCCAAATTAGAAACACCTACAACCTCAATCCCCTCTGGAATTGTCCATCCCCCTAAATTTTTTCTAGGAATGATAGCACGTTGAAATCCTAATTTAGCTGCTTCTTGTACACGTTGTTCAATTCTTGATACTCTTCTTATTTCTCCAGTTAATCCAACTTCTCCTATTACCGCATCAGTTGGTGCCGTAGATTTATCTCTAAAACTTGAAGCTATACTTAAGGCGACAGCTAAATCAATTGCCGGTTCGTCTAATTTCAAACCACCAGCTACTTTTAAATACGCATCTTGATTTTGTAATAGTAAACCTGTTCTTTTCTCTAGTACCGCCATAATAAGCGAGACACGATTATGATCAATTCCTGTCGCCATTCTTCGAGGATTTCCAAAACTAGTAGGGGAAATTAATGCCTGTATTTCTACTAAAACTGGTCTTGTTCCTTCCATTGAGGCAACTACTGTTGAACCTGCAACTCCAACTGGTCTTTCCTCAAGGAAAATTTCAGAAGGATTTAAGACTTCTGCAAGGCCAAGTTCTTTCATTTCAAAGATACCCATTTCATTCGTAGAACCAAAACGATTCTTTACAGCTCGTAAAATACGATATGTATGGTGTCGATCTCCTTCAAAGTAAAGAACTGCATCGACCATATGTTCTAGCATACGCGGTCCCGCAATTGCACCTTCTTTTGTCACATGTCCTACGATGAAAATTGGGATTCCCTTTGTTTTTGCAAGTTTCATTAATTCTGCTGTACATTCACGTACTTGCGCCACACTACCAGGAGCTGATGTCACCTCAGGTAAATGTATCGTTTGAATAGAATCAATAACAACAAAAGCAGGATTCATCTCTTCAATATGTGCTGCAATACGCTGTAAATCTGTCTCTGATACAACAAATAGATTACTACCATTTACATGTAAACGATCTGCACGAAGTTTAATCTGCTTTGCTGACTCCTCACCTGATATATACAATACATCATATGAAGCATCTGCTAATTGCGAGGAAATCTGTAATAATAACGTTGATTTTCCAATCCCAGGGTCCCCACCAATAAGTACTAAAGATCCATCTACAATTCCGCCACCTAGTACACGGTTAAACTCTTGAAATTTTGTTTCAATACGTGCCTCAGACTTTGTTTCTACTTCTGTAAGACGTCTTGGTTTTGTTACTTCTGTTTGAATTGCATTTGCATAATTTAGGCGTCTGGATGATACAACGGGTTCCATCTCTTCAACAAGCGAATTCCATTGACCACACCCTGGACATTTACCCATATATTTTGGTGATTGATAACCACACTCTTGACATGTGAATTTTGTTTTCTTTTTAGCCATATCTTTTTATATTTCACTTCGCTTTCATCTATAAACATTTGACCTTCTCGTACAAGAAAGAGGGCTATCTCGTAGCCCTCTTAGTTTGTCTATACTTATTTTACCTTTTCAGCACTATGAATGACAAATGTTTCCCCTTCTACATCAAAGATAACTTTTTGACCTTTCTCAATAGCACCTTTTAAAAGTTCTTCCGATAGTCTATCTTCTACATGCTTCTGAATTGCTCTACGTAGTGGACGAGCACCATATTCACGATCAAATCCTTTATCAGCAATAGCTGCAATCGCTCCTTCTGTTAAGTGCAATTCAATTTCTTGTTCTTTTAAGCGATTCACTAACTGATTTACCATAAGAGTCACAATTTCTTGAATATGTTTTTTCTCAAGCATATGGAATACGATAATTTCATCAATACGGTTTAAGAATTCTGGACGAAATGCCTTTTTCAGCTCATCCATTACTTTACCTTTCATATCCGAATAATCACGGCTTTCATCTTGTACGTTAAATCCAAGATGTTTGTTACGTTTTAACGCCTCAGCACCAACGTTAGACGTCATAATAACAATCGTATTACGGAAATCAACTGTACGTCCTTTAGAATCAGTTAAACGACCATCTTCCAATACCTGTAGTAGAATATTAAATACATCAGGATGTGCCTTCTCTACTTCATCTAATAGGACAACTGAATAAGGCTTACGACGAACCTTCTCTGTTAATTGTCCGCCTTCTTCATACCCAACATATCCTGGAGGAGAACCAACTAAGCGAGAAGTTGAATGTTTCTCCATATACTCAGACATATCAATGCGAATCATTGCATCCTCATCACCGAACATAGATTCTGCCAATGCTCTTGCTAATTCTGTTTTACCTACACCTGTTGGCCCTAAGAAAATAAATGAACCAATTGGACGTTTCGGATCTTTCAATCCTGCTCTTGCACGACGAACAGCTTTCGCTACAGCCACTACAGCTTCATCCTGACCGATGACACGATCATGAAGAATGGATTCTAAGTTTAATAATTTATCAGTCTCTGTTTGTGCAAGTTTAGAAACAGGGATACGTGTCCATGTAGAAACGACATTTGCAATATCTTCTACCGTAACCTCTGAATTTTCTTTTCCTTGTTGCTCTTTCCACTGACGTTTTGTATCTTCCAATTTCTCACGTAAGCGTTGTTCCATATCACGTAAGGAAGCAGCCTTTTCAAACTCTTGACTTTGTACAGCCGCATCTTTTTCTTTTCGAATTTCCTCAAGCTTCACTTCAAGCTCTTTTAAGTTTGGTGGTGTTGTATAAGAACGCAAGCGAACTTTTGAAGCAGCTTCATCAATTAAATCAATTGCTTTATCCGGTAAGAAACGATCCGTAATATAACGATCAGAAAGTTTTACAGCTGCATCAATTGCATCATCTGTAATAGACACACGGTGATGCGCCTCATAACGATCGCGTAACCCTTTCAAGATTTGAGTTGATTCTTCTAGACTCGGCTCATCAACATGAATTGGCTGGAAACGTCTCTCTAAAGCTGCATCCTTTTCAATATATTTACGATACTCATCTAAAGTTGTCGCACCAATACATTGTAATTCTCCGCGTGCTAAAGATGGTTTTAAAATATTCGATGCATCGATTGCACCTTCTGCTCCACCTGCACCGATTAATGTATGAAGTTCATCAATAAATAGAATAATATTCCCTGCTTGACGTATTTCATCCATTACTTTCTTTAAACGATCTTCAAACTCACCACGATATTTCGTCCCAGCTACCACTGTCCCCATATCTAGTGTCATAACACGCTTATCTCTTAACGTTTCAGGAACTTCATTATTTACGATTTGCTGTGCTAACCCTTCAGCAATTGCTGTTTTACCTACACCAGGCTCTCCAATTAACACTGGATTGTTTTTTGTTCTACGGCTTAACACTTCAATTACACGTTGAATTTCTTTACTACGTCCAATAACAGGATCCAAACGATTCTCACGTGCAACAACTGTTAAGTCGCGCGCTAAACTGTCTAGTGTCGGTGTATTTGCATTTGTCGATGAACCACCTTGGTGACCTGAACTTGCTTCGTTACTTCCAAGAAGTTGTAACACTTGTTGTCTTGCTTTGTTGAGGCTTACACCTAAATTATTTAATACACGTGCCGCTACACCTTCACCTTCACGGATTAAGCCAAGTAAAATATGTTCTGTTCCAACGTAAGAATGTCCTAGCTTACGCGCTTCATCCATAGACAATTCAATAACTTTTTTAGCACGAGGTGTATAATGTACAGTTTGAGAAGCTTCTGTTCCACGTCCAATTAACGCTTCTACCTCTTTTTGCACTTTCTCCGGGCTCAATCCAAGAGCAATTAACGCTTTTGCTGCAATTCCTTCACCTTCGCGTACAAGCCCAAGTAAAATATGTTCTGTTCCAATGTTATTATGCCCAATGCGAATTGCTTCCTCTTGAGATAAAGCTAATACTTTCTGTGCTCTTTCTGTAAATCTTCCAAACATCATAGAAATCGCCTCCTACTTGCGCTTAGTTTTTTTCAATACGTAATCGCTCACGGATTAAGGTTGCTCTTCGATAATCTCTTTCTTCTGGTCCTAAAGGTCCTCCTGCATATTGTTGTAAAATACCAGGTTGCGTAAGAACCATTAGCTCAGTCAAAATATTTCTCGATATACCTTTTATATATCCTAGATCAATACCGAGTCGTACATCCGATAAGCAAGTTGCCGCTTCTGCAGATTGAATTAAACGACTGTTTGCTAGTATACCGTAAGAACGATAAACCTTATCTTCAAGCTCAATGCTCGAATTTTGTACAATTAATTCTCTGGCCAATTTTTCTTGTTGTATAATTTGCTGCATGACACTCTTTAAATCTGCAATAATATCTTCTTCGGATTTCCCTAACGTCATTTGATTTGATACTTGAAATATATTACCTAACGCTTCGCTACCTTCACCGTATATTCCTCTTACTACTAAACCTAATTTTTGAATTACTTGTATAATACGGCTAATTCTTTTTGTTAAAACCAGCCCTGGTAAATGAATCATTACAGAAGCTCTTAATCCTGTACCAACGTTAGTAGGACAACTCGTAATATATCCAAGTGATTCATCAAAAGCATATTCAACCTCTTTCTCAATCCAATTATCTATTTGATTGGCGCTTTGAAGAGCCTTTGATAACTGTAGTCCTGGAAATAGGCACTGAATCCTAATGTGGTCTTCCTCATTAAGCATCACACTAATGTGTTCGCTTTCTGATAACAGACATGCTCCATATTCGGTCCCTGCTAGATTTGGACTAATTAAATGCTTTTCGACTAAAACTCTCCTTTGAAGAGGAGTTAGTTCATTCATTTTTAATAGTCCAAACTTCCCAAAGGGCTCTACCGCTTTATTTATAAATTTCTTTTTAAATAATTCTTGAACCTTTTGAGCTTCCTCTTCGTTTTGCATAGTAGAAAATTGATATTGCTTAAAATTACGAGCCAAACGAATTCGACTACTTAAAACAATATCAGAATCAGGGCCATCCCCCTTCATCCATGGACTAATCGCTTCATTCATAATTTTGTCCAGTGACATAGAACTACTCCCCCTCTCTATGCTCACTAAGCTGAGTTTCAAGCCCTCGAATTTCATCTCTTACCTCAGCAGCTTTCTCAAACTCCTCATTCTGTACATATTGTTTCAGAATAAGTTTTAGTTCATCTAATTCTTTCTTTAAGTGGATATTTCCTTCCATTCGTTCCGGAATTTTTCCACAATGTTCTGTATGTCCACCATGAAGTCGCTTTAACAATGGGTTTAAGTGTCCTTTAAATGTATCGTAACAAGAAGCACAACCAAAGCGTCCCACTTTTGTAAAATGTTCATATGTCATCTTACAATCTGGACATCTTACTGTATTTGTATTTGAAAACCCGTTTTTTCCTTCTCCAAACATTGTTGATTCACCGTGTAATAAACCAGCAAATACATCATGAAATGAAAAGTTAGACTGTGATGATTGAAAGAAAGACGTATAGCCACTTTGCTCCGCACATTGCTCACAAAGATGAACTTCCGCCTTCTTCTCGTTGATTACTTTTGTATAATGTAAAGTTGCTGGTCTTATATTACAGTTTTGACAAGTCATCAATATCCCCACCTTTACAACAGGAACGATCTACCTCATGATACTTTTCATACATTACTAGATTGTCCTCTTTCCTTAATCCACTCAGATAAAAGTACATGCTCTTTTTCAAAACTTCTACAATATTTAACTGCCCTATCTTAATTATCATTCTTTTACAAAAGCTGTATTTATTTATATTTCAGTGTTCTTAACATTGCGCATAATATTCGAGCCCTAAGTTCATCTCGAGAAGGAATATCCATTGATAATACAGAACGATCTAGTACACTTAACATTAATTTTGCTTCACGGCCTGTTATGATTCCCTCTTCTAATAAACGTATAATCATACTCTCTGCATTCCCTTGTGCAACGCTATGATCAATCATATGAAGCATTTGATCAATAATGTCTATATCATCATGCAGTTTGACTTTTATAATGCGAATGTAACCTCCTCCACCACGTTTACTTTCTACTACAAATCCTCTTTCTAATGTAAAACGGGTATTGATTACATAATTGATTTGAGATGGTACGCACTCGAATCGATCCGCAATCTCATTTCTTTTGATTTCAATCACATTATTATTACTTAAGTCAATAACTTGCTTTAGATATTGCTCAATGATATCAGATATATTTCTCATTTATCCGCCACCTTTATTGACTTTGACTATCTTTGACTTTAATTATATACGTATTAATAAAATTTGCAACTCTTTTGCTTATTCACTATCCTAGCCACATTCCCCTGCATTTAATCAAAATAGTAATTATTTAAGCATATTTTTTTAATTACTATGGATTATAAAAGAAAACACGAAAAAACACGAGTCATTTGACTCGTGTTTAGTTGCTTGGCGACGTCCTACTCTCACAGGGACAAGGTCCCAACTACCATCGGCGCTAGAGAGCTTAACTTCCGTGTTCGGTATGGGAACGGGTGTGACCTCTCTGCCATCATCACCAAACTATGAAGGCATATTCCTTCAAAACTAGATAACATTTGCTACATATTATATGGTTAAGTCCTCGATCTATTAGTATTCGTCAGCTCCACATGTCACCATGCTTCCACCTCGAACCTATCAACCTGATCATCTTTCAGGGATCTTACTAGCTTACGCTATGGGAAATCTCATCTTGAGGGGGGCTTCATGCTTAGATGCTTTCAGCACTTATCCCTTCCGCACATAGCTACCCAGCTATGCCCTTGGCAGAACAACTGGTACACCAGCGGTGCGTCCATCCCGGTCCTCTCGTACTAAGGACAGCTCCTCTCAAATTTCCTACGCCCACGACGGATAGGGACCGAACTGTCTCACGACGTTCTGAACCCAGCTCGCGTACCGCTTTAATGGGCGAACAGCCCAACCCTTGGGACCGACTACAGCCCCAGGATGCGATGAGCCGACATCGAGGTGCCAAACCTCCCCGTCGATGTGGACTCTTGGGGGAGATAAGCCTGTTATCCCCGGGGTAGCTTTTATCCGTTGAGCGATGGCCCTTCCATGCGGAACCACCGGATCACTAAGCCCGACTTTCGTCCCTGCTCGACTTGTAGGTCTCGCAGTCAAGCTCCCTTATGCCTTTGCACTCTACGAATGATTTCCAACCATTCTGAGGGAACCTTTGGGCGCCTCCGTTACACTTTAGGAGGCGACCGCCCCAGTCAAACTGCCCACCTGACACTGTCTCCCGGGTCGATAAGACCCGTAGGTTAGAATTTCAATACAGTCAGGGCGGTATCCCACCAGCGCCTCCACCGAAGCTAGCGCTCCGGTTTCAATGGCTCCCGCCTATCCTGTACAAACTGTACCAAAATTCAATATCAGGCTACAGTAAAGCTCCACGGGGTCTTTCCGTCCTGTCGCGGGTAACCTGCATCTTCACAGGTACTATAATTTCACCGAGTCTCTGGTTGAGACAGTGCCCAAATCGTTACACCTTTCGTGCGGGTCGGAACTTACCCGACAAGGAATTTCGCTACCTTAGGACCGTTATAGTTACGGCCGCCGTTTACTGGGGCTTCAGTTCAGAGCTTCGCTTACGCTAACCCCTCTCCTTAACCT
>NZ_JBQXYO010000001.1:3890000-3940000 GCF_052656585.1 Bacillus sp. KNSH39 | reverse complement strand
AATAAATGTTGGTTGGATTAATTTATCTTCTACTTTTTGTTCGAAGAATTCATTTATAATATGACCAACTTCCATTGTATCTTTAATTTCTACATTATGTTCTTTTGCAAGCTCACGCGCTTCTTCTACACTCATCGGATTCCAGAAATCAGCTCCAGAGTATTGCTTAATCGCATCTACCATATGAAGACGTGTCCATTCTGGTTCTAGATTAATTTCATAATCACCATACTGGATTGTTGTTGTACCCAGTACTTTTTTCGCGATATGAGCAACCATATCTTCTGTTAACTTCATAATATCTTTATAATCAGCGTATGCTTCATATAATTCAATCATCGTAAACTCAGGGTTATGACGAGTTGATACACCCTCATTACGGAATACACGGCCGATCTCATATACTTTTTCCAAACCACCCACAATAAGACGCTTTAAATGTAGCTCAATTGCGATACGCATATATAATTCCATATCTAACGCATTATGATGTGTAGTGAAAGGACGCGCAGAAGCTCCACCTGCAATTGCATGCATCATAGGTGTTTCCACTTCAAGATAACCGTTGTCATCTAGGTATCTTCTCATCTCACGAATGATTTTACTACGAGTAACGAACGTTTCACGACTTTCCATACTTGTAATTAAGTCTAAGTAACGTTGACGGTATCGTTGTTCAACATCTTTTAATCCATGGTATTTATCTGGTAATGGACGAAGAGATTTCGTTAATAGCGTAAAGCCTGTTGCTTTTACTGAAAGTTCTCCAACATTTGTTTTGAACACTTTACCTTCAATACCTACTAAATCACCTAAATCTGCTGTTTTAAATAATTCGTACTCGTCATCTCCAACAGCATCTTTACGAACATAAATTTGAACTTGTCCATGTAAATCTTGAACGTGTGCAAATCCAGCTTTCCCTTTTCCGCGTTTTGTCATAATACGACCAGCGATAGAAACAGCGATTTCCTTCTCCTCTAATTCTTCCTTAGAGAACTCTCCATATAGACTCACTAAATCAGTTGTTGAATTTGTGCGTTCAAATCTTTTACCGAACGGGTCAATTCCTTGTTCACGTAAATTATGTAGCTTTTCACGACGAACAATCAATTGGTCGTTTAATTCTTCGTGGTTCATGTTATCCATGATATTGATATCACTCCAGCTCTATTTAATTTTACAATATATACAGTATAGCATTTTCTACTCAACTAGAAAAACTGCCAGCAACTAACTGGCAGCTCTTCTTTCTTTCACGTAATTATAGGAAGTGTATAGAAGAATGTCAATCTCCTATGTCCATTATTAACCAACGTAAATTGTTTGTTGTTTCGCTTCCACTTCTTCTACAAATGTACCTAACACATTCGCAAGGTCTTCCCGTGTGTTACAAGCATTAATACCATTACGTACACTCGCATTACCACGAACACCTTTTAAATACCAAGCTGCATGTTTTCTCATCTCTCTTACAGCGACACTTTCGTTCTTTAAGTCAATAAGACGATCTAGATGTAACATACATACATCAATTTTCTCGCGCACTGTTGGTTCCGGCATTAATTCACCTGTCTCCAAATACTTTACCGTACGATAAATCATCCACGGATCTCCAAGAGCCGCACGACCAATCATAACACCATCTACACCAATTTCATCAAGCATACGCTTTGCATCTTGCGGCGTTGCGACATCACCATTTCCGATAACCGGGATATTTACAGATTGTTTTACTTGTTTAATAATATCCCAATCCGCTTTTCCTTCATACATTTGCACTCGTGTACGTCCGTGAACCGCCACAGCTTGGCCACCAGCACGCTCAACAGCCCTAGCATTTTCTATTGCGAAAATATGTTCTTCATCCCAACCGATACGCATTTTAACTGTAACCGGCTTTTCTACAGCATCTACAACCGCTGCTACCATTTCATATATTTTATTCGGATCTAAAAGCCACCTTGCCCCCGCATCACATTTAACGATTTTCGGCACTGGACAACCCATATTAATATCAATTATGTCTGCTGTCGTATATTTATCTACATATTTCGCAGCATCTACAAGAGTTTCTTTCTCTCCACCAAAAATTTGTAAACTTAATGGCTTTTCTCTCTCGTCGATATATAACATATCTAATGTTCTTTTATTATTAAGTAATATTGCCTTATCACTTACCATTTCAGCACAAACTAAGCCGGCACCAAATTCTTTTACTGTTAAACGGAATGCAGAGTTACACACTCCCGCCATCGGTGCTAGTACAACCGGATTTTTCATCTCGATATTTGCAATCTTTAACAATCAACCTACTCCTTCCTGTACAATCACTTTGGCATTAATTCCTCTATCGAAACATTTAATGCCTTAGCAACTTCTACTACAAAATCTTGAGAAGGCGATCTATTCCCTCTCTCAACCTCACCTAAAACAGATACAGATACCCCTAGTTCTTTAGCAAAACCTTCTTGTGTATAGCCTTTTAGCTTTCGAAAAGCACGAATGCGTCTTCCCCATTTTTCTGCTTCCATACCGTTACTCCCTCTCGCCTTTTCATTTCTTCTACTTGTGAACGTGAAATATTTTGTTTTATGTCTTGATTAATCTCTAACAACGGAACGATAACAAAAGCTCTTTCAAACATCCGCGGATGCGGAACAATAAGATTCTCTGCTTCAATATTCTCTTGATTATAAAGTAAAATGTCAAGGTCGATAGTCCTCGGCCCCCACCTAATTTCCCTTTTTCTTCCTAGGTCATTTTCTACTTTTTGTGTTACTTTCAATAACTCTTGTGGTGATAAATTGGTAGAAATTTTTATAACTAAATTTAAAAAGCAACTTTGGTCAGTATAGCCAACTGGCTCAGTTTCATATACAGATGAAATATCATCAACCTGAATATAAGGATTTTTATTTAAAAACTGAATCGCTTCAGTTAGATACGTATAACGCTCTCCAATATTTGACCCTAATGCAATGTAAGCTATATTGTTCATGGACGTTCTCTCGTAATTTCTACTGCTACAGCACGATAATGACCCGGTATCGGTGGATCCGGCTTAATTACCTTAATTGTACAGCGTGAAATACTTTCATATTGTTTTAATATATCTGCAGCAATATTTTCAGCGATACTCTCCACAAGCTTATACTTTCTATCCTCAACAACTTTTCTACATAATTCGAAAAGCTCTCCATAATTGACCGAATGCTCTAAGTCATCACTTTCCCCTGCACGCTTTAAATCCAACTCCACCGTTAAGTCAACTTTAAATCTCTGACCTAATTTATTCTCCTCTGGGAACACACCATGATAACCATAAAACTCCATATCATGGATATAAATTTTATCCAATTACCTTACCCCCTTACCAATCATCGCATCCATCATTTTAGCCATACGCGCCATTTCTTTCACATCATGGACACGAACAAACTCACAGCCCTTTTCAATACCAAGACAAACGGTAGCTCCTGTTCCCTCAAGGCGTTCCTCCACTGGCAAATCTAATACGTGCCCAATAAAGGACTTTCTCGAAGTACCTAAGAGAACTGGATAACCTAGCACATTTAACTGTTCTAAATTACGCATCGCCTCTAAGTTCTGCTCAGGTGTTTTAGCAAAACCGATACCTGGATCTAAAATAATATTCTCATCTGGCACACCAGCATTTTTAGCAATTTTAATACTGTCATACAAATCAGCAATCATATCCGCCATTAAATTACGATAATTCATATTATCGCGGTTATGCATTAAAATGATGGGTACATCATAATGAGCTGCGACTTCAGCAATTTTTGGCTCCGCCTTCGCTCCCCAAATATCATTAATAATATGAGCACCAGCCTCAATTGCTTGCTTTGCAACTTCAGCTTTATATGTATCGATAGATATAGGCAATTTTACTTCTTTTGAAACTGCTTGAATTATCGGGACAACTCGCTTTATTTCTTCTTCTACTGATACTTTAGCAAAACCTGGGCGAGTAGATTCGCCACCAATATCAATAATATGAGCACCTTGACCTTGCATTTCTTTTGCGTGACGTACCGCAGCATCTACCTCGTTGTAACTCCCACCATCAGAAAACGAATCTGGTGTTACATTTAAAATCCCCATAATTAATGTTTTTTCATTTAAATTCAATGTATATTCGCCGCAGCGCAAATCATAATCCCACTTCAAACTACACATCTCCTCTTCGTAATTCATTTCTGCTCCATAATTTCTCTCTTTGCATTCCATAAAGGTACATTAAACTTTTTGTAACCACTCCTACTTTACCCGGGAAATCCTGCGCTTCTATACGATAAAGCGGAACAATTTCTTGAATGGAGTTTGTTACGAAGACTTCATCCGCTGAAAGTAGCTCATCTTTTGTAAAGAAACCTTCCTTTACTTCTATATTTAATTCTTCAGCACTCTTTATAATAAACGCACGAGTGATACCATTTAAAATCCCTGTCTCTAACGAAGGTGTATATAAAACATCACCTTTCACAAAAAATAGATTCGAAACAATGCCCTCTGCAACATAACCTGCTTCAGTGAGGAAAATACCTTCCTTACTCACAACATTTCCAATTTCACGCTTCCCTAAAATATTATTTAAATAGTGATGAGACTTCAGGCGAAATGTCCCTTCCGGTGTATTTCGCACTTGTTTTAGAATAACACCTTCTTTTTCCACTACATCCCCTGGAGCTGTTAAAGGTTTTATAAAAACAATAACAGAAGGCTCTTCATACATTTCCGTTTGTAATCCTATTTCATCTATACCCGCCGATACATTAAAACGTACATATGCATGCTTCAATTCATTCTTAGCGAGTAAATCTTTCAAAATAAGCATCACATCATTTTTTGTCATTGTCCATTTAATTTGCAATGTATCCAGCGCCTCTATTAAACGGTTATAATGATCATCCAATAAGAAAGGATGACCATTATAAATACGAAACGTTTCAAAAACTCCAAGACCATATAAATAACCATGATCATAAGGAGAAATTCTCGCTTCACTTGCTTCTACATACTGACCATTTACGTAAATTAACATAATGTCGCACTTGGACTGTATTTACGAATGAAATTCTGCAACAGCTCTTTCCCATGAGAAGTCATAATAGATTCTGGATGGAATTGCACACCCTCTATCGGTAATGTCTTATGACGAAGTGCCATAATTTCCCCTTCCTCTGTCCAAGATGTTACCTCTAAGCAATCGGGTAACGTCTCTTTCTTAACAATAAGGGAATGATAGCGCGTCGCAGTAAACGGATTAGGAATATCCGAAAAAATCGTCTTTCCATCATGATGCATAAGCGACGTTTTTCCATGCATTAATCGGTCTGCACGGACAACCTCTCCACCAAACACTTGTGCAATGGATTGATGCCCTAGACAAACACCAAAAATCGGAATCTTTCCAGCAAAGTATTTAATAACTTCCATACTAATCCCAGCTTCATTAGGACTGCACGGACCTGGAGAAATCATTAGAAAATCTGGTTTCATATTCTCAATATCTGAAATAGTCACTTCATCGTTACGTTTAACAACGAGCTCTTGTCCAAGTTCTCCAAGAAACTGCACTAAATTAAATGTAAAAGAATCATAATTATCAATCATTAATATCATTTCTCTCACCTAACCGTTTCTTCACTACGTTCTTTTGCACGCCATAAAGCAATCGCCTTTTTTAACGACTCTTTATATTCATTTTCCGGATTTGAATCAATTACAATTCCCGCCCCTGCTTGTACATGAGCTTTTCCATCTTTAGCAAGAAGTGTTCTAATTACAATATTCAATTCTGTATCTCCAGAATAACCAATCCAACCGATTGAACCTGTATAAATCCCTCTTCGAACAGGTTCTAGTTCCTCAATAATTTCCATCGTACGTATTTTTGGGGCACCAGTAATTGTTCCCCCAGGGAATACAGCCTTCACTAAATCAAAAGCATCTTTATCTTCTTCCACCTCACCACGCACATTAGAAACAATATGCATAACATGTGAGTATTTCTCAATTACCATAAATTCATCTACTTCTACAGTGCCATATTTACAAACACGTCCTAAATCATTTCTTTCTAAATCCACAAGCATTACATGCTCTGCTCTTTCTTTTTCGTTCTCAATTAATTCTCTTGCTAATTCTTCATCCTCTTGCTCATCCGCGCCTCTAGATCTCGTTCCAGCAATTGGTCTTGTACTTACTTCAGTTCCTTGTTTCTTAATTAACAACTCTGGCGATCCACTAACGATTTGAAAATCCCCAAGCTCCAGGTAACCCATATATGGAGATGGATTAATTTCACGAAGACTTGTATAAATTTCTAGTGGGTGTGTCTGTAACGTTCTTTCTTGTCTCGTCGACAAGTTTACTTGGAACACATCACCCGCTCCAATATATTCTTGAATACATTCAACTGCCTTCATAAAGCCAGCTTCAGTAAAAGCAACTGCTTCACTTTTCTTTTCAGGACTTTCAAAGGGCACGGTCACTTCAGGCGCTTCTGTCATCCAAAGACTCTTCCACTCATTTAGCCGTTCTTTCGCCTCTTCATATTTATCTACATAATGCGTAATAACCCATAACACTTGTTCTTTTTGATCATAGACAAATACGTCATCAAATAATAAAAAGAAGATGTCAGGTATATCAATATCATCTTCCGCAAGAGAAGGCAGCTTTTCAATATAACGGATACAGTCATAACTGAAATAGCCAATTGCACCACCTTGAAAAGGCGGATACTCTGGGTTATAGTCCGTCTTCCATTGTTCCATATATTCTTGCATTAAATCTAACGGATTCCCTCGTTTTATTGTTTCCTTACCACTTTCACTTATATGTAACATTTCACCCTTCCCTCGGATTACCGCTACTGGGTTCAGCCCTACAATGTTATAACGACCGCCACGGCCGCTTTCTAACAAAATATGTTGCGATTTACCCTGAGAAAGAAATTTATATTGCTTAAAGAAATCTAACTGATATGGAATAGAAAGCGCTAAAGATTTTCTTCGTTGCATATCAACACCCCGTCTTCTTTTATCCCACCCTCTTAGATAAACCAGCTCAAACTACATAAGTTATTTATATAGAGATTGATTATACTCGAAGGCTAGTGAAAATAATTTAATTATACTACCTCTTATTTTACATGAAGTTTTCTAGTCATTCACTCTTTTCCTATTTCCAATCCCAAAAGAAAAAGCACCCTTTTTCAAGGATGCTTTTTCAATCGCGTTTAATTAGGATTCAAATTGATAAAGTGGTGTACTTAAATAACGTTCACCGTTACTCGGGATAATAACAAGTACCTTTTTCCCTTTACCTAACTTTTTCGCAACCTCTGTTGCTGCATAAATAACTGCGCCTGAAGAGATACCAACTAAAATACCTTCCTCTTTAGCCACTCTTCTCGCATATTCAAATGCTTGCTCTGTTTTCACTTGAATAATTTCATCATATACTTCTACATCCAACGTCTCCGGAACAAATCCCGCCCCAATTCCTTGGATTTTATGTGGACCTGGCTTCCCACCAGATAATACTGGTGAATCTGCAGGTTCTACTGCATAAATTTTAATATCTTTATACGCTTCCTTCAGTACTTCACCAGCACCAGTAATCGTTCCACCTGTACCAATACCTGCAATAAACGCATCTAATTGGTCGCCCATTTGTTCAATAATTTCTGGACCTGTTGTTAAACGGTGAATTTCTGGATTCGATTGGTTTTTGAACTGTTGTGGTATAAAGTAGCCATGTTCTTTTGCTAATTCAGTCGCTTTACGAATTGCTCCACCCATTCCTTCAGGCCCTGGAGTCAATACTAATTCCGCACCGTAAGCACGTAATAAATTACGACGCTCAATACTCATTGTTTCTGGCATTACTAAGATTGCATTATATCCTTTAGCAGCCGCTACCATCGCTAAACCAATTCCTGTGTTACCACTTGTCGGCTCAATGATTGTATCGCCCTCTTTTAATAATCCCTTTTTTTCAGCATCTTCAATCATAGCTAATGCGATACGATCTTTAACACTACTCCCCGGATTCATAAATTCTAATTTTAAGTATATATCTGCGCTGTCTGATTCTACGATGCGGTTCAACTTAACGATCGGCGTTTTCCCGATTAATTCTGAAACTGATTGTGCCACTCGCATTCCTGTCACTCCTAACACCGAGTATTTTTATTGGTTTTATCTATATTTAGATTTTGTCAGAAAATTCCCTGTTTGTCAATTCATTTGGAGGATTGCTCCTCTTAATTCCCTTATTACAAATTCTCGATTAAATTTGTAATATCTTCTTTAGAGAACTTGTATCGTTCATTACAGAAATGACAGTGAACTTCTGTCTCTTCCTCTTCTTCACGAACTTGCTCTAACTCTGTTTTACCTAAACTAATTAATACACTCTCAATACGCTCGCGTGAGCATGTGCAATTAAATTGAACATCCATTGTTTCTAATACTTTTACTTTATCTTCTCCAAGAACTGCATATAGTAGCTCTTCCGGAGAAAGACCTTGTTCAATCAACGTTGATACAGGTGGAATCTTTTGTAAACGGTCTTCAATAAATGAAATCGTTTCATCTTGCGCACCCGGCATAATTTGAAGGATGAATCCACCTGCCGCTAATATGCTATCATCTCCATTTACAAGAACACCAACACCTACAGAAGAAGGCGTTTGTTCAGAAACTGCAAAATAATACGTAAAGTCTTCTCCTAATTCTCCTGAAACGATTGGAGATTGACCAATAAACGGCTCACGCATTCCAATATCTTTAATTACAGTTACAAACCCCTCTGTACCTACCGCTTGATATACACGTAACTTCCCTTGTTCTGTTCCTTCAAAATCAACATGCGGATTCGTTACATAACCACGTACATCTCCATTTGCATGAGCATCTACTAAGATAGGGCCAATTGGACCGTTACCTTCTACCTTAATCGTTAACTTTTGCTCACCCTTTAACATTGCGCCCATCATTGTACCCGCAGTCAAAGAACGCCCTAGTGCCGCTGAAGCTGTTCTCCATGTATCATGACGTCTTTGCGCCTCACTTACTGTATTTGTTGTACATACACTATACGCACGCACTTCTCCATCAAATGCTAACGCTTTTACTAAATAATCTTTCATACGTATTTATTCACCTTTCTCATGCTGTAAATTTGCATTACGTTCATATAACATATACAAACCTTTTAACGTTAAAAACGGATCTACAATATCAATTACATTCGATTCTTCGGAAATTAATTTTGCCAATCCACCTGTTGCAATAACTTTAGGTTCTTGTCTAGCTTCTTCTTTCATACGCTTAACAATACCTTCCACTTGTCCAACATAACCATAAAGAATACCAGATTGCATCGCACTTACTGTATTTTTCCCAACAACACTGCTTGGTTTTGTAATTTCGATACGAGGAAGTTTTGCTGCTCTGCTATATAAAGCCTCTGCTGAAATCATAATTCCTGGCGTAATAACTCCACCCATATAATGTTTTTCTTCGTTAATATAACAATATGTAGTAGCCGTACCAAAATCAACAATAATGAGCGGACTTCCATATAAGTGGATTCCTGCTACTGCATTTACAATTCGGTCTGCGCCTACTTCACGCGGATTTTCATATTTAATATTTAGTCCTGTTTTTATCCCAGGCCCTACTACAAGCGGTTTAATTTTAAAATATTTTTCACACATGCGCTCTAAAGCAAACATAATTGGTGGTACGACTGAAGACACAATAATACCTTTCACATCTTCAAACGAAAGACCCTCATGCTCAAGCAATTGCTTTACAAGCATTCCATATTCATCTTCTGTCTTATGACGATCTGTTTCCATGCGCCAATGCTGACGAAGTTCCCCCTCTTCAAACACACCTAGTACAGCATTTGTGTTCCCTACATCCAATACAAAAATCATATTCTCACCACTTATCTTATTTAATCTATATTTGTGTAGTATGTATAAAACTTATAAAAACATCATATCACACATACTTATATAATCAGCTTTCCTATCCTCATCATTTTACAAAAAGATTGCTCTCTATTTCAATTTTTAATACTAGTTTTACTTAAATTACTTTATCCACTAAGTTCTCAATAGTAATTAACAAAGATTTTAACAAACAAAAAAGGAGTGACGATAGTCACTCCTTCACTTCTTACTTATCTTCTTTATCTTCATCGTCTTTCTTCATGTTGATGTTTACTTTCACATCATCTGAAGATGTTGGACGTTCTGGCAATCTGCCGTAATCACATAAATGATTGATTTGCTCTGCATCTAACGTTTCTACTTCAAGTAACGTTTGTGCGATAATATCTAGTTTATCACGGTTTTCAGTAAGAATTTGTTTTGCACGAGCATAACATTCTTTCATAATTGATTGCATTTCCATATCGATTTCATGTGCAATCGCATCACTATAGTTTTGTTCTGAGTGGAAGTCTCTTCCTAAGAACACTTGACCACCTTGCGAGCTACCAAATTGCATCGGTCCAAGTTTGTCACTCATACCAAATTCCGTAACCATACGTCTTGCAATACCAGTCGCACGTTGGAAGTCATTATGAGCACCTGTACTCACTTCACCAAATACAATCTCCTCAGCTACTCGGCCACCAAGTAAACCAGTGATTTTATCAAGTAACTCTGGTTTCGTCATGAAGTAACGATCTTCTTTCGGAAGCATTACCGCATATCCACCAGCCTGACCACGAGGGACAATTGTTACTTTATGAACGACATCTGCTTCATCAAGAACAACACCAATTACAGTATGACCCGCTTCATGGAAAGCAACGATATTACGTTCTTTTTCAGAGATAACACGACTTTTCTTAGCTGGACCTGCAATAACACGATCCGTCGCTTCATCGATATCACTCATATCAATTTTCTTCTTATCTTGACGTGCAGCTACTAAAGCAGCTTCGTTTAATAAGTTTTCAAGATCCGCACCAGAGAATCCTGGTGTACGAGTCGCAATTGCTCTTAAATTAATATGCTCATCAAGTGGTTTATTACGCGCATGTACTTTCAGTACAGCTTCACGGCCATTTACATCTGGACGATCTACTGTAATTTGACGGTCAAAACGACCTGGACGTAATAACGCTGGGTCAAGAATGTCTGGACGGTTTGTCGCAGCAACGATAATAATACCTTCGTTTGCACCGAATCCATCCATTTCAACAAGTAATTGGTTCAATGTTTGCTCACGCTCATCATGACCACCACCAAGACCTGCGCCACGTTGACGACCTACTGCATCAATTTCATCAATGAAAATGATACAAGGAGCATTTTTCTTTGCATTTTCAAATAAATCACGTACACGTGATGCACCGACACCGACAAACATCTCTACGAAGTCAGAACCACTGATAGAGAAGAATGGAACGCCAGCCTCACCTGCAACAGCACGTGCTAATAAAGTTTTACCTGTACCTGGAGGTCCAACTAATAGGACACCCTTTGGAATACGAGCACCAACTTCAGAGAACTTACGAGGGTCTTTCAAGAATTCAACTACCTCAACAAGTTCTTGTTTCTCTTCATCCGCACCAGCAACATCTCTGAAACGAACTTTTTTCTTTTCATCATTATATAACTTCGCCTTACTTTTCCCGAAGTTCATAACACGGCTACCGCCGCCTTGAGCTTGGTTTAATAAGAAGAAGAATAAAATGAAGATGATGACAAATGGAATGATTGAAGTAAAGAATGTTACCCAAGCACTTGTTTCTTCTGCTGGTTGATACTTAACTTCGGCACCTTTCGCTTTATCATTAATTTTCTTTTGTAATTCCTCAGTATTTGGTGCATAAGTAACAAATTGTTCTCCTTGGCTAGAGTTATTAAATTGTCCTTTTACCTCAAATACACCATTTTTCGGTTGAAGTTGCACATTACGCACTTCACCGCTTTCTAGTTTAGTAATGAATTTGTCGTAGCTAACTGATGTCGTTTTTTGTGTCGAACCATTAAAATAGCTCACGATTCCAATTACTACTAAGAATATCAGTAAATAAAAGATGGTATTACGGAAGATACGATTCATTCCTAACCTCCTCTCACGGCATAAACACTATAGTAAATCGTAACATAGAAAAACTTTCCTATACAATTGTGAAGCCTATATTTAATTAATTTGAGTAAACGCTTGGTTTTAATACGCCTACATAAGGAAGATTACGGTATTGCTCTTTATAATCTAATCCATATCCTACTACAAATTCATGTGGAACAGTAAATCCAACATAATCCGCTTTCAGATCAACCTTACGGCCTGTTGGCTTATCTAATAATGTAACAATTTTTACAGACTTCGCTTTACGATATTTGAATAAGTCTACTAAGTAGCTTAGTGTAAGACCACTATCAATAATATCTTCGACGATTAAAATATCGCGACCTTCTACAGAAGTATCAAGATCTTTTAAAATTTTCACTTCGCCTGTTGAAACTGTAGAGTGACCGTAACTAGATACAGCCATAAAATCCATTTCAAGATATGTATCTGTTCTCTTTAATAAATCTGCCATGAATGGCATTGCGCCTTTTAATACACCAATTGCAAGAGGTACTGTGTTTTTATAATCCTCTGCAATAATTGCACCTAGTTCGCGCACCTTTTCTTGTATTTGCTCTTCAGAAATTAATACTTTTTCGATATCTTGATTCATCATTTCATTATCCTCCCGGAAGACTCCTTGCTTTTGTAGTGAATAATCATATATTTATCCTTCTTTGCCATCTCTTTCGAAATTGCAAATGCAGATCGTTTCAACAAGGGTACCCAAATAATAGTCCCACTTGCATCACAAACGACCGGCCATTCTTCTCTTTTTTCTTTCGGTACTTTCGCTTCGATAAAAATAGCTTTTATCTTTTTCGTGCCATTCATACCTTGTATTGACATGCGATCTCCATTTTCTCTAGAACGAATACGAAGTGGATATGATATATCATTATACTTAGCAACAAATACTGTTTCATTCATGTTACTTGGTATATCTTCGCTCACCTCTGTTACAAATTCATCCCCGTTCAATAGCGTAATGGTCCCGGGTACTAATAAATCTTGTGAAAAAGGAGAGACAATTTCTTGTTTAAATCTAAAGCTACACTCCTCGTATGAACGAACAATTTTCAAATCACCCGGAAAATCAAGTGAACCTGAAGGTTGTGTCCGCTTAAAAAACTCAATCAACTTGTCAATATGTATAGAAGAAAGAGAAGATGGAATCTTATATTCATAAAGATAGTTTAATATTAGTTGAATCCCTCTTCTTTGTAAAGGCATAGACATGGATTCAAAGGCAGGAATTGATAAGCTAATTTGTTTATCACTTTTTTTTGTAATTACTTTATTCATTTTCTCAAAAGCTAATTCCTGCAAATAAGCCTCATCCTCTTGCATCTGCACGCTAAATTTTTGGAATTTCTCATGCATTTGTGGATTTTCTTCTTTCAAATGAGGAAGGACATATTTACGTAATCGATTCCTTGTATATACTTCCTTTTTATTACTCGGATCTATACGTGGCATTAAATTTAGCTTATTACAGTAATCAACAATTTCTTCCTTCGTTACGCCAAGTAACGGCCTAATTAAATATCCATTATGAAAAGGACGCTTCACTGCAATTCCTGCATATCCTTTCGGAGTACTCCCTCTTACAAGACGCATTAAAATTGTCTCGACTTGATCATCTCCATGATGTCCAAGAGCAACATATCTCGCATCATATTTCTTCATTATTCTTTCCAAAAATGCATATCTGCATTCTCTCGCAGCAACCTGTGCATTCATTCCGTATTGCTGTTGATATTGTGATACATTAATCCTTATCGTTTCACAAATAATTCCCAGTTCTTCACAAAGGCCCTGCACAAACTGTAAATCCTCATAAGATTCATCACCTCTAAACATATGATCCACATGAGCAACTACAATTTCCAACTGTTTTTCCGCTCTTTTTTCTAATAAATAATATAAAAGCGCTAACGAGTCAGGACCACCAGAAACTCCCACAACAATTGTTGAATCATTCTTTAATACATCATGCTGCTTTACAAAGTCATCTACTTTTTCAACAAATGTATCTTTCAACTTCGCAATCACCTTTCATTAAACAAGAACAGCAACCTTAGTCACCTTGTCTACAATGGTACAACTTTTACAAACATTGTGCAAAAAAAAGATATACAAAAATTACATTTTTATCTTACATCCTCCGTGTATATTCACAAAATTAATAACATTACCTTTTCCCACAAAAAAACCTAGGTATTCACCTAGGTTTTTAAAATCAAATTATAGATAAACATTCCACTTATATTTTACTGCGCCTGCATTCCTACAATCGGAATCGTAGCCCACTTCGGCATATTTTTCTTCACTTTTGCCACTACAATAGTCATATCATCATTTATATAACCATCACAAGAGCGAATCACTTCTTCCATAATGATATCAGCAATTTCTTGCGGGTCTTCGGTTTGCAATTCTTTAATTTTTCGTTTCATCCACAATTCATGATTCTCCACATGCTGTGCTCCTTCAAAAATCCCATCGCTCATCATAATAAGAATATCGCCCGTTTTTAATTGTTCACCCACCACATCAACTTCAACATCTTCGATGATTCCCATCGGCAAATTACTCGCTTCAATTTTCAAAATATTATTTGCGCGTTTAACAAAACTCGGCGTCGATCCAATCTTTAAAAACCTTGCACTCGCATCCCGCAAATCTACCATAGCTAAATCTAATGTCGTAAACATTTCTTCTGTCGTTCTCAAAGAAAGAATTGAATTGATAGACTTAATTGCTATTTCTTCATCAATGCCTGATTGGAGTATTTTTTGTAATAATTTCACCGTTTCCTTACTTTCCATATGAGCTCTTTGCCCATTACCCATACCATCACTAATCGCAAGTGCATATTTACCAACACTTAAATCCATCATCGCATAAGAGTCACCCGAAACAAATCCACCGCCTTTTGCAGCTGTAGCCAATCCTGTATCAAGAGAATACGTCTTCGCCGAACCAAATGATATTAAACTATGGCCATTTGGATAAGAAGACTTTTCTTCATGTTTAACGACAATATTTTCTTTAAGGATATCTGAAAGCATCGGTGCAACTAACTTTTCACACTCACCATGTTCATTAGATGCAACTGGAATTAACATTTCAATATCAATACTTCCTCTATCTAAACAATAAATATCAACATGCTCTACTTCGACACCAAAATCTCGGAACGCTTGCATAATCTGTTCTTCCTGCACTTGATGATTTTCACGCTCTCGTTGTATCTCCTTAGCAAAATCCTCCATAACCTTTGATACACCTAATAGTTGCTCCGCTACTATTCTACGATTTTCCTTCATTTGTTTTCGTAATTTTTGTCCCTCATAGAAGTGATCTAATTCACCGGCTACTAAATCCGTCACTTTTTTCCCTCTCACACAATGCTTGTCCCACTCACGAACTAATTTACGATTATGTTGCAGGGTTCCTTCTTCCGTTTCATTCATTATTTGTTTCATATAATCGTACGTTTTATCAAAATTCACTACCCAGCATTGATCCTTTTTAAAGCATGTTTGACATGTTTTCGCAGTAATTGTACTCAAAAACAAATCTGCTTCTGTCTCTTTATCTTCTTCCTCTACATACCCATATACAGAAAAGCTATTAGATAAAGCAGCAAATACATTTGCAAATTGGTTGATTTTATTTGCTGTAACATCACGCATCCTTCTTAAATATTGTTGTTGATCTTGCGAATGCTCTTGTGTACCTGGCATAAATTTAGCAATACGATCCAAAACAAGCTTCGGTGTTAATAAGAAGATAACAATCGCTACACCTGACTCAATTAAAGTTGTTACAATATTTGTCTGTTTGTCTACATATAATGTAATTAAGCTTGTCCCAATTAATAAACCTAAACTAACACCTAAACGCTTTCCTTCTTTTAACAATCCACCAAGCAATCCAGAAAAAGCAAGAAGGCTAAGCTGAGACAAGCTAGACACATTTGCTAAACTTAATATTAGTCCTGTTACAACCCCCACTGTAGACCCTGTGGCAGCACCCGCAATAAATGCAAATACTAGCACTAAATACCTTGTAAAAATATGTTGAATAGAAGCATCATATACAAACCAATCTGTTGTACCCGTTAAAACAGATGCTAGTAATATAATCAAACAAACAATTTCTTCCGTCTCTAATGCCTGTTGTTTTCCTTTCCTTTCCACTAAAAGTGGGACACTTTGTAAAAATATCATAGTTAATACAAAACTAAGCCCAGCCTCAATGGTACTAACGAGTAAATCGTACATGGTGACAGTTTGTTGTGCAAAATATACAACAACTAAGTGTGCGGTTAATGCGGAGATAAATACTTGAAATGGAACAAGTCCAACAGTTTTACGTGTAAATCGACTAAAGAAGATATTATAAATGAAGAAGGTAAAGATAGATGCAAAGGTAAAAAACAAATTATCTATCGATACTGAAAGAGCTCCTCCCATTAGAGCTAAAAATGCTAGCGGCATCTTATCCCGCTTCATAACATAAACAGCAGCAAAAAATGGCAGTGCAAACGGTAAAATATTTGTTAATATATATGCTCGTCCCAAAAGAAAACCAATAACAACAATAATAAATCCCCATCTAAAGAAAACTTGCTCAAATTTCATTCGCAACTTACTCGTCCACTTTATTCCATCAAGCTGACTCTCATTCATTGCCAATGCACTTGTATTCATAGTATTCCTTCCTGCTTTAGGCATATTTTTAACACCACCTGCATAGTTTAATTACTGTCATTATAAAAGATGATTGTTGGTTTTTTTGTCAAAACAACAGTTTTCACTTTTATAATCGTTCGACTTTTTATTCGAAATAACTCTACAGATATACAGGGTATGTAAGTTATTTTCGATATTTTAATTAAACATTCAGAAAATATAGGGTGATTTTGTAGAAGTGTTGTATATCTTAATTTATTTAACAAAAAAAGATCATGCAAATTTGCATGATCTTTTTAGATGACCCGTACGGGATTCGAACCCGTGTTACCGCCGTGAAAGGGCGGTGTCTTAACCACTTGACCAACGGGCCGTTAAATTAAATATAGCGGCGGAGGGGATCGAACCCCCGACCTCACGGGTATGAACCGTACGCTCTAGCCAGCTGAGCTACACCGCCATGTCGTCTTATTTAACGGACAATTAGTATCTTACATCAGATACTAATTAAAGTCAATACATCTCAAAAACTTTTTTGAAAATATTTTTTACATATAAAAAAGCACCCTGAGACATTACTCTGGGTACCTCTCTATATGTTAAAAACTAAACGTCCTTATTATCCGCGACGCGCGCCACGGCCACCACGTTTAGACTCTGTGTTACGCTTTAAAGAAGTTAAACGATCTTCGCTATCTTTTAAGAAGCGTGCCATCTTTTGCTCAAATGTTTCTTTCGGAGCTCGGTCGTTACCGCCACCGCGATTATCTCTGTTGAAAGAGCGATTATTACGTTGTGGACGTCCAGAACGTTGTTGATCACCACCGCGTTGGTATTCACCACGTGGACGATCTCCTTCTGTTTTTTCACGTTCTTTCGCTTTTTTGATAGATAAACCAATCTTTCCATCTTTTTCAACATTAATAACTTTTACTTCTACTTGGTCGCCCACTTTTAAGTGATCGTTAATATCTTTTACATAGTTATCAGCAACTTCACTAATATGAACAAGACCCGTTAAGCCCTCTGGCAGCTCCACAAAAGCCCCAAAATTTGTAATACCTGTTACTTTACCCTGTAACTTGCTGCCTACCTCGATTGACATAAAAAAAATGCTCCTCCTTAGTGGTTAAAAAGTCAAATTTTACTTTATTATATATAATCCTAAAATATAGTGTCAATAAGACATACTCTACTTAGAAACAGGAAAAATTATCTCCCCTTTACCAGAGAAGAAATAATCCCTTCTAGCAATCTTTAATACGTACTCTTCATCATTTAACTTTTGAACTTCGTCTTTTAGACTTTTTTCTTTATTCGTTAATGAATCCAGTTCTTTTTTCATGTCCTTAACTTTTGCTTCTTTTGCTTTAATGGAACTGTTTTGTTGATAAAACGTTACACTAATACTCGCAATAATTGTAAAAGTAAAGACAAGAAAAACCGCTAAACGGCGATAAAGTCGCTTCCTGTTCTCATCCGTTTGTATTATATGCTCTTTAACAGGATTTGGACTCTGTTTTTCGATTGTTCTTTGTCTCAGTTCCCTCATTTCCGAGGTCCCCCTAACTTCTTTTTTATATGCTCCCATAGTTGGAAGATATGTCCCTTCAATTTTGCTATATATTGCAGGAACCCTATATGTTTCACTATAAAAAGTTTAACACGATTAGGGAGAAGTTTCCATATGAGCGAAGCAATAAATCGAACAGGCCAGAAAAAAACTTTCCATATGAAAAGTAATATCCAAATCACCATTTTCCATAACACATGTCCAATTGAAAGCAGTATACGAAATAAGAATAATATAAATGCAATAAATAGCTGCGCTATAATAATAACAGGTTTTATCATGAGTAGCTGTATAATTCGAACAAAAAAATATGTTGTTTGCATAAAAATATAGATGAGAAAATTTAACAGCTTCATGTATAGTGCCTTCAATAAGCTTTGATATGCCGCAAAACCACATAATAATGCCAAAAACACATATATACGTAGCTCAGCTTCATTTACGAGAAGCAATACATAAAAGACGAATAATGCTTGGACAATCCAAAATAATATATCATGTATAAATACAAGCCAACGTTTACGTTCTTGGCGCTTTAAAAAACGTTGATATGTATCTAAAGACGCTCCAATCCAAGCACCCATTCCAATCATTGAAAGCATTGTATACAACTGAATTGTTAAGCTCATTTAAACAACTTACTAAAGAAACCTTTAGTTTTTTCCCCTTGATTTTCATCAATATACAGCATCTCATTAACTTTCCCTTTAATCGACACAATACCTTTTTCCACATCTAAATTTTTCATTTGTAAATTTTGACCACGAATCGTTAAAAAACCCATTACGGTCTCTAGTAAAAACTCTTCGCTATCAAAACTCTCTACCTGCTTCACACCGGTAATATCAATTATACGCCTGCCACGCATAATAATGTCATGCTCTACAGAAACATTTTGTTGATTAGAAGACGTAGGTGAGTAACCATTATTCACGTAAATCCCCCCATAGGTTTTTACTAGCTAATAGTAATGTATGAGGGGATACATGATTTTAGAACAAGCCTTCTTCCGCTTTTACTTTTTCTTCACGAACTAAGCTATACATATTTGCTGCATCTTCTTTTTTAGTTGTTTCTTTTAATTCATTTATTTTCACAGTCACTATTTTTTGACCAAAACGAATTGTTAATTCATCAGCTACTTTCACATCAGAACTCGCTTTTGCCACTTGGCCATTAATAGATATTCTTCCTTGATCAGCTACTTCTTTCGCTAATGTTCTTCTTTTAATTAAACGTGATACTTTTAAAAACTTATCTAGACGCATATCAAATCCCCCTATTAACGCTCTGTTTGTTTCGCTTCTTCCCATAAAACATCTAACTGTTCTAATGATAAATCTTTCATCTCTTTATTCATTTCAGCTACTTTTGCCTCCATGTATAAAAAACGACCAGTAAATTTCTCATTAGTTGAACGTAACGCCTCTTCTGGATCTATTTTGTAATGACGAGCTATATTAACAAATGCAAATAGTAAATCACCAAACTCACCCAGCATCTTTTCCTCATCCATATTTGTAACCTCTTGTTGGAACTCTTGCCATTCTTCCAAAGCTTTCTCTATCATCGGTTGCACATCAACCCAATCAAATCCAACCTTACCAGCTTTCTTCTGAATTTCATAGGCGCGTAGTAACTGCGGCAAACTTTTTGGAACGCCATTTAAAACAGATTCTTTCACGAATCCTTTTTCTTGTTTTTTAATTTCTTCCCAATTTGCAATCACTTCATCAGCGCTGTTTACATCCGTATTTCCAAACACATGCGGATGACGACGAACCATTTTCTCAGATAGAGTTCGAATGATATCATCTATAGAGAACCAACCTTCATCTTCTCCGATTTGAGCATGAAGCATAACTTGTAATAATATATCACCTAATTCTTCTACTAAGTGATCATCATCCTCTTCATCGATTGCTTCCAACACTTCATAAGCTTCCTCAATTAAATATTTCTTTAATGATTGATGTGTTTGCTTTTTATCCCACGGACAACCATTTGGACCACGAAGTTCCGCAATAATTTCTCTAAGAACATCAAACTGTTGATACAAGGACGCACGCTCCTGAACTGGCGGCACGTACACACTCGTTAAATTATTCAATTCCGTTTCATGATCTAACATGTACAACGGTACCTTCTTTACTTGTTCAAATGAAGTTCCTGCAGCTGTTACGATATACACTTCATAATCATCTGGTAACATCTCCATTAATGTTAATTTCACATCAGATGCAACGAATGCATCATATACTTGGCAAAAGATTAAATGTTGACGCAGTTCTAATTGCCCTCTTTCAAATGATGTAGCATCAAGTAATTGGAATCCTTCAATCGGATCAATCTTTAGACTTGCAAACATAGGATCAAGGAAACTTTGTCCACCCTCAATTCGCACTTCAACATTTGAAACTTCTCCTTTTTCTAACAGTAGCTGAACTGTTCTTTCTGCTACAAGTGGATGCCCGGGAACAGCATAGATAATTTCTGTACCTTCAGCTTGTTCTAGCAATTTATTCGCAATTGTTTCATATACAATTTCAAACGTATCATGCGCTTCATATACAGCATCAAAAGACGTATATTGTACGCCTTCTTTCTCCAATTCTTCTATAACTGGATGTTCCTTCGTTCTAACAAACAGATGGTCTGCTTCTTTTATTTTTCGATATACACCCATCGTTAGCTGATCTAATTCACCAGCTCCTAAACCTAAAATAGTAATGATTCCACTCACAACTAGTCACCTCTATCCACTCTTCTTCAATGAACCTTCTTTTTTCTCTTGTTTCATAACGGTTCCTAATTCTTTTTTTGTAAATACACGTAATTTCAAAATAAAAAACATATATGTCAATCCGCCGATGGCTACACCTAACAACGCTTCAAGCGTCGCGCTTCCTCTATGTTCCGTATTAATTACTAATCCAGACATCTGTAACACACGTGTGAACATCATTAATACAAACCCCATACAGATACCACTAATTACTATCCCTAACATATTTCGCTTATTGATAAGTGACCCTGATACAGCTCTCGTAAGCAACAAACTATTTAATCCAGAGATTATAATTAACGCACATAAAGTCGCAAAAGCTGCACCTTTCACACCAAAATAAGGCATGAATATATAATTTAACGCTAACTTTAAGCAACCTCCAAATACAACAAATAACGCTGGCTTAAACGTTTGCCCTAATCCTTGTAAAATAGAAGCTGTCGTAATTGACAATGAACTAAATAAAATAGATAACGATAAAATAGATAAAACATCTGATCCATCACTGTTTTCAAACAACATAATATTGGTAGGTTGAATAATACAAGTTAGTCCAATAGCTGCTGCAAGTCCAATAACAAATGTTATTTTCATTGCTAACTTTACCTTTTCTTGAATAAAGGAAAGATCTCCTCTTTCCTTCGCCGCTGTAATAATCGGAATAAGTGACAACGAGAAAGAAGTCGTCACAACAGTACCTAATTGCATTAGCGGAATACTTCTATCATAAACACCCTTTAATACCTTTGCATTTTCAGCCTGTTCTCCCGCACCAATAAGTAAGCTGTAAAAGGACACTGAATCAGCCATCTGTATAAAAATAAGCACTAAATTACTAACACAAATCGCTAACCCCTGCCAAAAAAGGATTTTAACTATCTTCCTTTTACCCTTAATTCTCGCTGCACTTTTGAAGAATATAGAACGAAAATCTTGACGCATATACAATATAAGTACAATAATCCCAATAAGTCCACCCGCAATTGAGCCTAACATAGCCCCTGCACCAACTGTATATAAATCAAATCCGTGAGCAATTAGGAATAGCGATAAAAATACAATAATAGAAACTCGAATTGTTTGTTCTATTACTTGCGAAACAGCCGTTGGCATCATATTATTGAATCCTTGAAAATACCCTCTTGCTACAGACAAAAATGGCATCAATAAGAATGAAAATGAAATAACACGTAGTAACTTATCTAAGTGTATATCGCCCATAGCTACCGCAATTGTTTCGGCCCCAAAAAACAATGTAAAGAAGCCTATAAAACCAATCCCTAATAAGAACCAAAAAGATACACAAATAATTTCTTCTGCTTCTTTTTGTTTTCCCCGCTCTAGTCGTTCTGCAACCATTTTCGAAATGATAACAGGAAATCCATAAGTAGCTAAAATTAAACAAAATCCATAAAACGGGTAAATTTGTTGGTAAATATAAAACCCAATATCCCCCGCTATATTTTGATATGGAATACGGTAAAAAGCGCTTAATACTTTTGTAACGAAACTTGCAATCGTTAATATAATAGCCCCACGCCAAAAGGCTTGATACTTCTTCGCTTCCATACAAGAAAACTCCTTTTTCTATTCTCACCTCTCGTATTATATCATAAAGAAAAGAACAAACTCCCTTACCAACACGGGTAATAATGAGTTCCTAAATGTTAAAAATATTCAACGAAAAAAGGTAGCAAAGTGCTACCTTCATTCAATATACATATATCTCCAAATAATTGATTTCTCAAAAAGAAAGATCATAATTAGGAAAGATTGCTACTTCTAAAATCAATATACCCTTACTGTTCCATTTGTTTCGCTAAGAAACTGGCAGCAGTATTAACCGCTTTATGCTCGATCTCGCTTATAATGGCTTCTTTTGAAAAAATAATGACGGCTCCAATCGGATCTCCGTTTGCAACAATCGGTCCAACTGTATAAGAATGAACCTTTTCTGTTACACCATCAATAATGGAAATATCACTTTCATCCGTCATAATAACAGACTTTCGTTCTTCCATCGTTTTTTCAATTAGATCGCCAACACTTTTATTTAAGTATTCTTTTTTCGATACGCCTGATACTGCGATGATAGAATCTCGATCACACACAAGCACATTATGTCCTAAGCTGTCATATAAAGCATCAGCATATTCTTTTGCAAAATCACCTAGCTCACTAATTGGAGAATATTTCTTTAAAATTACCTCTCCATCGCGATCAACAAATATTTCTAGTGGGTCTCCTTCTCGAATACGTAAAGTTCTACGAATTTCCTTCGGGATTACTACCCTGCCTAAATCATCAATTCGACGTACGATTCCAGTTGCTTTCATTCTAATGCTGCCTCACTTTCTACTGATGATCAAAGTGGTGAATTTACCTGTTCATGTAAAAATCACCAACTGTTAGACATAGTATTTTACACATTAGTTCTTCTATGCACGTCGAATTGTATTTTTTTATCTTATTTTAGGCATTTATTACTTCTTTTTTTACATCTGGTAAGCCTTTTAATAAATTTTCAGCAATTGTTAACCACTTCGATGTCTCTAAGCCATTTGTTTTCATAACAATTTTCAATTGAGATCCTTCCATTCCTAAACCGATCATACGTCCAAAACTATTTCCGAGCATGAATAATTTTCCACCATCAATATTTTGACTTGCTTGTTCAGAAAACAGGAATGTTACTTCAAATTTATTCTGCTTAATTAATTCAATTTGTTCTTTCATTGCCAACACTTTAATATTTGCAATTTGTAATAAATAACCAACTTCTTGTGGATAATCGCCAAATCTATCGATCATTTCTTCCTGCAATTCTTCAATATCCTCAATTGCAGAAACACCTCTAAATTGTTTATACATCATAATTTTTTGCTTACTATCTGAAATATAAGCATCTGGTAAATATGCATCTACCTCTAAGTCAATTTCAACATTAACTATATTTTCAGCCCCATCTGTTCCTCTACGCTGTTCAATTGCATCTTTTAACATTTGCGAATATAGATCAAATCCGACAGAATCAATAAATCCATGCTGTTCTGCCCCTAACAAATTACCTGCTCCACGAATAGATAAATCTCTCATCGCAATTTTGAAACCAGATCCAAGTTCCGTGAACTCTTTAATTGCTTGTAGACGCTTCTCTGCAACCTCTGACAGCACTTTGTCACGTTTATACGCAAAGTATGCATACGCAACACGATTAGAACGTCCAACACGCCCACGAAGCTGATACAACTGTGATAATCCCATACGATCTGCATCAAATACAATTAACGTATTTACATTCGGAATATCTACACCCGTCTCAATAATTGTTGTACTTACAAGAACATCATGCTGTCCTTCTAAAAATGATAGCATAACAGACTCTAATTCGCTTTCGTTCATTTTCCCATGTGCGTACGTTACGCGGGCATCTGGAACTAACATCGAAATTTCATCTGCTTTTCTTTCAATATCCTCTACACGGTTATATAGGAAGTAAACTTGACCACCTCTTGCAAGCTCTCGCTCTATTGCCTCTCGCATTAACGCTGGATTATACTCGACTACATACGTTTGGACTGGGAAACGATTTTCTGGTGGTGTCTCAATAACAGATAAGTCGCGCACACCAAGCATAGACATATGAAGCGTCCGCGGAATCGGAGTTGCCGTTAATGTTAATACGTCAACATTTGCCTTCAATTGTTTAATTTTTTCTTTATGTGTTACACCAAATCTTTGTTCTTCATCAATAATAAGAAGCCCTAAATCTTTATACGTAACATCTTTAGATAAAATACGATGTGTTCCGATTACGATATCTACTGTTCCATCCTTTAAGCCCTTAATTGTTTCATTTTGTTGTTTTCTCGTACGGAATCTACTTAATAAGCCTATATTGATCGGATAATCTTGAAAACGCTCTCGAATTGTTTCATAGTGTTGCTGCGCAAGAATCGTTGTCGGTACTAAAATTGCAACTTGTTTTTCATCCATAATTGCTTTAAATGCCGCACGAATAGCCACTTCAGTCTTTCCATACCCTACGTCACCACAAAGGAGCCTATCCATCGGGCGTCCGCGTTCCATATCTTTTTTAATCTCGTCAATAGAACGTAACTGATCCTCTGTCTCTTGATATGGGAAAGAGGATTCGAACTCTTGTTGTTCTGCCGTATCTGGCGTATATGCATAGCCTTTTGAAGCTTCGCGCTCAGCATATAGTTTAATTAGGTCATCCGCAATGTCTTGTACAGATTTTTCAACTTTCGTTTTAACCTTTTTCCAATCATTACCGCCTAATTTATAAACTTTCGGATCCTTACCTTCAGATCCTACATATTTTTGGACTTGATCAATTTGTTCAATTGGAACGTATAGCTTATCATTACCTTGATATTTAATATTTAAATAATCTTTGTGAACACCATTAATCTCTAATGTCTCAATACCTAAAAATTTACCTATACCATGATTTACGTGAACTACATAATCTCCAACTTTTAATTCCGAATAACTTTTAATACGTTCAGCATTCGATAACTTTTGTTTACGTTGTGATTTTTTAACTTTCTTATGAAAAAGCTCCTTTTCAGTAATGACAACAAGCTTTTGCATCGGCATTTCAAATCCTGCATGTAAATCACCTACAGCAATTTGTAACCTTCCAGGCAATAAGATATCTGTACCTTCTACAATATCTGCCTCAATATCATAATCACTTAAAATATGTTGTAATTTTTTCACACGTTCATCATCTGTTCCAAGTACAACAGTCGTAAAATGCCCTTCATTCCATCTATCAATTTCTGTTTTTAACAAATTCATCTGTCCATGGAAATCTTGCATTGTTTTACATGTTACATTAACAATATTTTGCGGATGTGTGTGTGCGATATGACGCAAGAATAACGTTAAATATACAAAACTTCTTTTTTTATGATGAAGAAACCCCTCGAATGGGTGAGAGAAAGATAAATCTTGAATAATTGTTCCTTCACCAAGAAGCGATATATACCATTCCGCCTCTTCTGTTTCAAGATGCGATGCTGTTTCTTGAATACGGGAAATCTCGTCTAAAATTACAACACCGTCTTCTGGTAAATAATCTATCAGACTAGCAGGTTCTTTATAGAAAATAGATAAGTATTTAAACATCTGTTCTATACTTTGCCCGTTTTTCAACATCTCAATTTCATGACTTACCGTCTCAAGCACTGTAGTCTTTAGTTTATCATCAGAAAGTTTTTGCATCGTCTTAGTTAAACCTTCTTCAAGATGCTGAATTCCTGATTTTAATTCTTCCTGTGAAAATAAAAACTCTGTTGCCGGACCAAACCTAACGCTTTCTTTTTTACCTTGAGAACGCTGTTCATCCACATCAAATAATCGAATAGAATCGACTTCTGTATCAAAGAATTCAATACGAAATGGTAGTTCTTCAGTTAAAGGATAAATATCTAATATTCCCCCACGCAAACTGAACTCCCCTGGAGCTTCTACCATCGACTTACGTTCATAGCCAATATGATGTAAAGTATGCAAGAGCGCATCTAAATCAATCTCTTGCCCTAGATTGATTTCAACTTGCTTTTGCTTCCACAATTCTTTTATTGGTAAAAATCTACGCAATCCTGCCACTGGCGCTACAATGATTCCATTCTCTCCCGCAGCCAAGCGATTTAACACTTCTATACGTTGCGCCTTCAATTCTGGACTTGCAACCCCAATTTCCGATGCTATCAGTTCATTCACTGGATATAGCCACACATCTTTTTCACCAAGTAATGCCACTAAATCTTCATGTACTTTTTGTGCTTGGTATAAGTTATGTGTCACGATTAATTGTGATTTTTTTGTTTTTTTATATAAAGCCGCCATTAATAACGAACGAGAAGACGTTGCCATCCCTGATATAAGTTGTTCTTTTAACCCATCTTCTAATCCATTAATAACCGATTGTATCTCTTCATTTTTATAAAATTGCTCTAATAAACCTATCATTTTTAAAACTCCTCTCAACATAAAGAGCAAGTCATTCTATTTTATGCAAATATTTTGGAAAAGGAAAACAGAAAAATGCTTTGGACATGCCAAAGCGACAACATTTTATTGCAGAAATTTTTCATACTCATAATACTCAGGATAAGATGCGAGCGTTTCTTGACACGATTCACAAATCGTTTTTATATATATATTTCCATTCTCATGAAAATGAATCATTTCTACTACTTCTTGCTCTGTTAGTTGAAATAAAACGTCGCTATATACTTTTTCTGCGTTAATGGAGCCTACATTACCTCCGCAGTGTCTGCAATAATAATACCCTTCCATACTAGCCTCCTAAAAATTCAATTACTACTAGTATGGGTAAAACAAAAGAGAAATATTCCCAATCTCATTTTTAACTATTGAAAGTATTCATGATTTGGAGAAAAGGCTTATTTAGCCACTCTTCACATGCATCCGCTGCTTTTTCAATAGAATGGTTAACATCCGGAATCTCTTCAGATGTAAAGCGTCCTAATACATAATCGACTACCTTCATTCCATTTTTCGGGCGATCGATTCCCATACGGATACGTTGAAATTCTTGTGTTCCTAGGTGCGAAATCGTTGACTTTACACCATTATGTCCACCAGCACTACCTTTCATGCGAAGACGCAATTTACCTACAGGAATGTCCAAATCGTCGTACATAACAACGAAGTCCTCAACATCAATTTTATAATAATCCATGAGTGGACGAATACTTTCCCCAGATAAGTTCATGTATGTTAGCGGCTTTAATAAGATTACCTTTTCTCCATTAACAAACCCTGCACCAAATACACCTTTAAATTTTTGTTCATTCAAAGAAATGTTCCAACGCTTCGCAAGTTCATCAATGGCCATAAATCCAATATTATGCCTTGTTAATTCATATTCTCTACCTGGGTTCCCAAGTCCTACTATCAATTTCATTCTTGTACCACTACTTTCTTTTTTCGATACGAAAAGACGTAACCAATTTTGGTTACGTCTCATTCTATCCAATTAATTGAATAATACACTCACAGATTCTTCTTCGTATACACGAATGATTGCTTCTCCGATTAATGGAGCAACTGAAAGTTCATGTACTTTGTCGATTTTCTTCTCTTCTGGTAATACGATAGAGTTCGTTACAACTAACTCTTTAATATTTGAATTTTGAATACGCTCAATTGCTGGACCAGATAATACTGGGTGTGTACAGCAAGCATATACTTCAGAAGCACCGTTCTCAACAAGAGCGTTTGCTGCTAATGTAATTGTACCAGCTGTATCAATGATGTCATCAATTAAAATCGCTGTTTTACCTTCAATATTACCGATAATGTTCATTACCTCTGATACGTTCGGGCGAGGACGACGCTTATCAATAATAGCGATTGGCGCTTTTAGACGATCTGCCATTTTTCTTGCACGAGTTACACCACCATGGTCAGGAGACACGATTACGATATCTTTAAGACCTTTTGTTTCAAAGTAATCTGAAAGAATCGGTACACCCATTAAGTGGTCGATTGGGATATCAAAGAATCCTTGAATTTGTGGAGCATGTAAATCTAGAGTGATTACACGAGTTGCACCTGCTGTTTCAAGCAAGTTTGCTACAAGTTTCGATGTAATTGGTTCACGAGAACGCGCTTTACGGTCTTGACGCGCATAACCATAGTAAGGAATAACAATATTAATTGTTTTCGCAGATGCACGTTTTAATGCATCAATCATAATAAGTAATTCCATGATATGTTCGTTTACTGGGAAGCTTGTAGATTGAATAATGAATACATCGCAACCACGGATACTTTCTTCAATGTTAATTTGAACTTCTCCATCACTAAAACGATCAACAGAACATTTTCCTAGCCCTACTCCAATATGCTTTGCAATCTGCTCAGCAAGTTCCTTATTAGAGTTTAAAGAGAATACTTTCAAATTAGAATTTAGATATTGAGTCGACATCTAGATTAACCCTCCACATTATGATTTTTTCTTATTCAGCAATTGATCAACATAGTCTTCTTTGTTAACTTGACGTGCACGTGCTACCGATAATGCTTTTGATGGAACATTCTCTGTAATTGTAGAGCCTGCTGCCACATAAGCACCATCTTCAACTGTTACTGGAGCAACAAGGTTTGAATTACATCCAATAAATACCCCATTACCAATCACAGTTTTGAATTTATTCTTACCGTCATAGTTCACCGTAATTGAACCACAACCAAGATTCACGTCTTCTCCAACTTGTGCATCCCCGATATAACTCAAGTGTGAAGCTTTACTTCTATTACCAAAGACAGTTTTTTTGATTTCCACGAAGTTTCCAACGCGTACTTCGTCTCCAATAACTGAATCTGGGCGAATATGTGCAAATGGACCAACCGATACTTCTGTACCAAGCTTACTATCATGTACAGTAGATTGTCGAATTGTCGTACGATCTCCAATTTCACTATCGCGAATTACTGTATGCGGTCCAATTTCACAATCAGAGCCAATTACAGTGTTCCCCTCAATAATTGTTCCTGGATGAAGAACTGTATCACTACCGATAACTGCATCAGCAGAAATATAAGTGTTACTTGGATCAATAATTGTAACACCGTTTACCATGTTCTTTCGGTTGATACGGTTTTTCATAATAATTTCCGCTTGCGATAGAGCGACTCTGTCGTTAACACCTAACGTTTCGTCGAACTGCTCTGTTTGATAAGCTGATACGATATGACCTTCATTTTTTAAAATCTCAATAACATCTGGAAGGTAATATTCACCTTGCACGTTATCATTTGAAACTTTAGAAAGTGAAGCAAATAAAGCCTTATTATCAAAACAATACGTACCTGTATTGATTTCTTTAATAGCTAATTCTTTCTCATTTGCATCTTTATGCTCAACAATCTTTTCAACATGACCATTCTCATTACGAACAATACGGCCATATCCAGCAGGCTCTTCTATGTATGCTGTTAGCACCGTCGCCATTGCTCCTGCTTCTTTATGTTGCTGAAGTAATGCTTCCATTGTTTCAGCAGTTATTAGAGGCGTATCACCACAAATAACTAAAGTTGTTCCTTCTTCATTTGCAAGTACACTTGCAGCTTGATCTACAGCATGTGCTGTACCAAGTTGTTCTGCTTGTAATGCAAATTCACTTACGTTCCCTAGCTGTTCTTGTACCATTTCAGCACCATGTCCAACAACCGTTACAAGTTTCTGCAATCCTAATTGAGATACTTGATCGACTACGTGTTGTACCATAGGTTTTCCACATACAGGATGCAGCACTTTGTATAGCTTAGACTTCATACGTGTGCCTTTACCTGCAGCTAGAATCACTGCAAATCTGTTTGACATATAGACCCTCCATCGCAACCTATTTATCCATTAAAGATATTATCCTAAATCATCATATATTTCAAGAAACACATTTTAACTATTAAATTTTACCATAATTCTTATAAGATGTTTTACTCTTTAGTATCTTTTTTAAGAAATAAGCTATACTATTTAAAATGATTTTGAAAAAATTAGTAGTTTCTTCTTTTTATGTTAATAAATTATGCAGTTTCCAAATATAAAGCAAAAAAAACAAACCCCTGTAAATGCTTACAGGAGTTTGCTACAAAATTATAAGGCTTTTTGTCAAAAGCCCTTTTCATTCGAATTTTACGAAGCACCTGCTTCTTCAAACTCAACCTCTTCTAACTCGCCTAAACGATGATACTCTGTTAAAACCGCATCTTGAATTTTAGAGCGTGTACCAGAATTAATTGGATGTGCAATGTCACGGAACTCTCCATCTGGAGTACGTTTACTTGGCATTGCTACAAATAATCCATTATTACCATCAATTACACGAATATCATGAACAACAAATTCATGGTCTAGAGTAATAGAGGCAATTGCTCTCATGCGGCCTTCTGTGTTTACGCGGCGTAATCTTACGTCAGTCACTTCCATCTTGTGTTCACCACCCTTTTCTAAATAAGCGATATATTTGTATAAATTCCACAAATTTTCTATTTTCCCTTTAATTTTTTAAAAATTTTTAAGATAAAAATTTTTAAAGTAGTTGAATATAGAGATTAGTGGAGGTTATCGCTTACAAAAGGTTACTTAACTAGGGCGATTACTTCAATTTCAACGGAAACATCTTTCGGTAATTTTGCTACTTGCACACAAGATCGAGCTGGTTTATGAGTAGAGAAATAAGAGCTATACACTTCATTCACAGCATTAAAATCATCCATGTCCTTTAAAAATACTGTTGTTTTTACGACTGTATCAAATGAAGCACCTGCTTCCTCTAATACCGCTTGTAAATTTTGAAATACTTGTTCTGTTTGTACTGTTACATCTCCTGTTACAAGCTCCCCATTTGCCGTCAATGGAATTTGTCCTGAGCTATAGAACATGTTATTTACAATAATCCCCTGTGAATAAGGTCCAATTGCTTGTGGTGCCTTGCTTGTTTGAACAACTTTCATACTTTTCACCCTTTTATTATTTATTTTACTCTTTAAAAATAGTGTACGAAAGGCAGTTTGTCCATCTATTTTATAATCTATAAATAAAATAAAAAAAGATAGAGCTATCTGCTCTATCTTTTATTCCGCCTCTACAAGCCCTTCATCAAATGGCGCAAGAGAATAATTCCCTTTTTCCACTTGAATCGTTTTTTCTTTCACATCAACTTCCGATAGACGAATTAATGATACAAAATTATTAATTAGTCGTTCTTCAATATCTGTGGATTCTACTAATACACCAATACCAACAACATTAGCCTTGAACTCTTCTAACATACTCATCATACCTTGAATTGTTCCGCCAGCTTTCATGAAGTCATCAATAATTAAAACATTCGACCCTTCTGGAAGACTGCGTTTTGCTAACGTCATTGTTTGAATTCGTTTAGAAGAACCCGACACATAGTTAATACTAACAGTCGGACCTTCTGTTACCTTATTATCTTTCCTTGCAATTACAACTGGTACATCTAAGTAATTTGCCACTGCATAAGCAAGTGGAATCCCCTTCGTTGCCACCGTCATAACTGCATCAATTGGTTGCCTAGCAAAAACAGAAGCAAACAAACGACCTGCGCCATTAATATGGCGAGGATTACTCAATAAATCTGTCATGTATAAGTAACCGCCAGGCAAAATACGATCTGGGTTTTCAAATAAGCCACAAAGCTCATCAATAATTAGATCTGCCTCTTCTTCACTTATATACGGTATATATTTCACTCCTCCTGCTGCTCCTGGTATCGTTTGCAATGTGCCGACCCCTTGTTGTTCAAACGTTTGCTTAATAATAACTAAATCTTCACTAATGGAAGACTTAGCCGATTGATACCTTTCAGCAAAAAAAGTGAGAGATACTAGCTGACGAGGGTTTTGTAGCAAGTAATAAGTCATATCGACTAATCTTGTACTTCTTCTAATTTTCATACTCTCACCTCAAATCACGAATATTCTAAACAAATCATAACGTATTATACGTCTTTATTCAAGCGTTTCTCGCTCTCCTAATAAACGTACCGCATAGACTTGTTCACAAAATCCTTTTAATCCGTTATAAATGCGATGCATTCGTGAATCATGGTGTACAAGTCCAAATACAGTTGGACCACTTCCACTCATTAATACAGCATCCGCTCCAAATCGCTTCATCTGTGATTTAATACGGGCAACTTCAGGATGCATTCCAAATGTTACATCTTCTAAAACGTTACCAACAGTATCACAAATTCCTTTATAATCACCAGAATTTATGACATCAACCATTTTATCTACATTCGGATGTGTAACTCGATTTAACTTTAAATTTCCATACACATCAGCAGTAGATACACCTATATGTGGTTTCGCTAAAATAACCCAACAAGAAGGCGGAGTCTTTATATGCTCAATTTTCTCTCCTCTTCCAGTGGCAATTGCTGTGCCTCCGTATACACAGAACGATACATCTGATCCAATTTCTGCGCCAAGCTCTGCTAACTCATCAATTGTAAGCCCTAAATTCCATAATTTATTAAGACCACGTAATGTCGCTGCTGCATCACTACTTCCACCTGCTAATCCAGCTGCTACTGGAATCGTTTTTTCAATAGTAATAGATACACCTTTTTTTACATTAAACTTCTCTTTTAATAATTTCGCTGCCTGATAAGCTAAATTTCGTTGGTCGTCTGGGACATACCGATTATGGGATAAAATTTCAATACGGTCTTCTGCTAATTCCGTTAGTTCTAGACGATCTGCTAAATCAATGGTTGTCATAATCATTTTCACTTCATGATATCCGTCTTGTCTTTTTCCCAGTACATCTAACGACAGATTAATCTTTGCTGGTGCTTTCACTAGTAGCTTCAATCTATTCACCCACTCTATGTACTCAATCTTTTATCGTTTATTTTACCATAAATTTATAGTAAGACGATGACACTTCCCTAATTATAACGAAAAGCATTCAGAATGAAACTACTTATGTAAAATGATGGCACCTTTTAGAGTACAAAAAGCCGAGGAATGTCTCCTCGGCTACCGTAGCATAGAAAGTATCTTACAACTACTGGTTTCGTTTCATTAATTGCTGTTCTGCAATTTCTATAGCACGTTTCACCATGTTACCAGCATCTTTCGCACGAATTCCGCCCCATCCTTCTTTCTGAACAACATCATAAAAGCCAAGCTCTTTTGCTAGCTCTTCTTTAAATTGGTTTGACATGACACCTCTTCGTCTACTCAATGCAGAGTCCCTCCTTATTTTGCTACGGTATAGTTAGTATGCAAAATAATATAGCTTTTCATTTATGGGAATATATGTAATGATATACGGATTATAAAATGACCTCATTATGAGGGTCTCCATAAAATGTTAACTCTACTGTCTCTGTTAAAACATCTGCATAACTATAAGATACACGTTGCAACGCATCTTCTTGTTGATCTAATTGTACAACAAAAACGGAACGGTATGTTTCTGCTAGTACACCTGATTGCTCCACAGTTTTTCTTCTTCCACTATTTGCTTTTAACATAAGTCGCTGTCCAAGATGGTGATCTAATTCGCTTTTAATTTCATCTAAACGTTTTGACATATACTTCGCTACACCTCGCTGTAATTTAGATTGAACACTTAAAGCACGATATATCTATCCTAATTATTAACCGCGATTCACAGCTAATATCATCCTGCGTTTGAATAGATAGAAGAAATACTATATTGTAAAAGTATCATTACGTAGTCTGCACGTTCTTACCTCTTTTTATCCAAATTCATTTAAATCCTTCCATACAAAAAAGCAAGATACATATGTATCCTGCTTACTCTTCGTAATGTTGAAAAGGTAATCCCGTTCGTAAAATCCCTCTCGTTTCAATTCCACCTAGTCCCTTTTCACCAGTAATTGTATTACGTACGACATCCCATACATTGACTCTCTCCATAAATGAAGTAAAACTAATTTTACCAACTACATATACAGGATCTAGTGCATGAATATTAATTCTAGATGGTGAACTAGCGAAATTGGCCCCTGCACGAATTAGTGCCTCAAAATGTGATTGACATGCCCCAGCAAAAATAACAAGTTGATCCAATGATGGATATTTTTTTCGCACTTCACGAACAGCCTGTACAAAATGTCTTGAATGCCTATATGCCGCTAAATCTCCCTTCACTCCTTTTGATTTTGTATATGCATCATGCCCTGTAATAACGAGAATGTCTGGGCGAAAGTGATCTATTAAGTCTACTACTTTTTCATGCATCTCCGTTTCTTTACAATGAATACCTTGAACAGGAACGCCAATTTTATTATATAAATCTAAGCACTTGCGCAAATATAAAGGGTCTCCATCTATATGCAATACACGTCCCGGCATTTGAAAATAATTCACCTCACTTGTGTATCCACCAGTTGAAGTATGTTCATGCCTTTGTTTCATCAGTACATAATCTTGTTGAAACAAACGATACGTGCGCTCCATTGTTTCTTTCTCACGCTTCACCCTTTTTTTATGTTCTCTTTGATCTATACTAATTAAATCTTCAAGTGGCGCATCCGCCACCAGTCTAATTTCCTCTCCAAACAATATAGCTATCTCGCCTTTTATTTCTATAATACGAAAAAGAATATCCCTCTTATGAGAATATCGTTCCACTAATTCTCCAACATGTAAAACCATTCTCCTACCTCCAAACTCATTAGGCCATCTTACCTGTTTTTAAAGTATGAATTTAAAGAGAGAAAGGTGACAAAAGGGACAGTTCAAGTTGAACTGTCCCTTTCATATTCTTATGATAATTTATGAAGAACTAATGCATTACTTAATGTTGCAAACTCTTCAATAGATAGCGTTTCGCCTCTTCGCTTTGGATCAATTCCTACTTCTGTTAAAATTCGATCCAATAATTCCTTATCTTTCGGGAAACCATTTAAATTATTTGATAAATTATTCATCAAAGTTTTACGGCGCTGTGCGAAACTTGCTCGTACTACTTCAAAGAAGAATGTTTCATCTGTCACCTCTACAACCGGTTTCGGACGCTTTAGAAGGCGAATAATTGCAGAATCAACATTTGGCTGTGGGACAAACACTGTACGCGGTACAGTCATAACTGTTTCAACTTCTGTATAATACTGAATAGCAATCGATAAAGAACCATACTCTTTCGTTCCAGGTTTAGCAGCTAAACGATCTCCAACTTCTTTTTGCATCATAACAACAAATCCACGAACTGGTAACTTTTCTTCAAGCAATTTAAATAAAATTGGCGTTGTAATATAGTATGGTAAGTTAGCTACTACCATTACATCTTGCCCTTCTTCAAATTGCTCATTAAATACTTCATGTACATCTGCTTTTAGTACGTCTTTATTAATAACTGTAACGTTACCATATGGCGCTAACGTCTCATCTAAAATTGGTAATAGTCTTTGATCAATTTCAAAAGCCACTACTTTTTTAGCACGCTTTGCTAATTGCTCTGTTAATGCACCAATACCTGGTCCAATTTCAATTGCACCACTTTCTGAACCAATTTCTGCATGATCGACAATACGATTTAATACATTTGTATCAATTAAAAAGTTTTGTCCTAAACTTTTTTTGAATGAAAATCCATACTTTTCAACAATGTCTTTTGTACGATTTGGCGTTGCGATATCCTTCATTTTTTTTCCTCCTGTATTACTTGCTTATAAGCTTCTGCAAATGATTCCTTTGAAACTTGAAACATCTGTAATCGTTTATGTAACTGTTTTGCATTTGTATAACCAATCTTTAATAGCTTACCCATTCTTTCTCTGCGGCTCTTTGCCATTTCTCCGCCCACTAAGCCTGCATCGACTAAATCACTCCAACTAATTTCACTTGTGTAAGCTTCCATTTCTTCATGTATATTCTCTAGAGCGCGGCGAATCGACTCATTAGAAGCGTGTTCGATCCCAACACCCTTTTTCCTTTTAGCAAGCGCTTCTTCCTTCGGTAAAAAGGCATGCTTACAGCCAGGAACCTTGTCAGAAATAATTTTTCGAATACGCTCTCCAGGATAATCCGGATCTGTGAAAATAATAACGCCCCTTTTTTGCTGCGCTAATTTAACTTGCTCAATAACATGATCACCGATTGCTGAACCGTTCGTTTCAATTGTATCCGCATCAACAGCACGCTTAATCGCAACTGTATCATCTTTACCTTCTACAACGATAATCTCTTTTATTTTCATGCTTGCCTCCACACTCATTTCGTCTCTACTTAGTAAAACAAAAAAATGACGACTTTTCCATTATTATTTTCCCCATTCTTATATTTTAAAAAATAGAATAGAAAAATCTTTGTTCTCTGTCCTTATTGTAACACTTCATCATTCACATTTATTTTCTTCATCACTTCTACTAGTTTTTCTCAAAATAAAAAAGAACAGGTTTCCCCATTCTTTTTTATTCAACACCAAATAAAACTTTTGCATTTTTAGTTGTCATTTCTGCTACTTCCTCATAAGAAATCCCTTTTAAATTCGCAATTTCTTCTGCTACGAGTTTTACATAACTCGGTTCATTTCGTTTCCCTCGAAATGGATGCGGTGTTAAATACGGACAATCCGTCTCTATTAACAATTTCTCTAATGGAATCTCCGTAGCAACCTCTTTCGGCTTCTTAGCGTTTTTAAATGTAACTGGTCCACCTAACGAAATTAAAAAGTTCATATCAACACATCGCTCTGCTACCTCTACACTGCCGCTAAAGCAATGCATAATGCCTCCTACTTCAGCTGCATTCTCTTCTTCTAGAATATCAACAATATCTTGAGTTGCATCGCGGTTATGTATAATAATCGGCAATTTTACTTTTTTCGCTAATGCAATTTGTTTACGGAATACTTCTTTCTGTATTTCTTTTGGAGACTTATCCCAGTGATAATCTAAGCCCATTTCTCCAAGTGCAACGACTTTAGGATGAGAAGCAAGTTCTTCTAACCAAGCTAAATGTTCTTCTGTCATGTCGATTGCATCAACTGGGTGCCACCCAACCGCAGCGTAAATAAAATCATAGGCTTCAGCTAATTCCATCGCCTTTTTTATCGTTACTTCATCAAAACCAACAACAACTGTATAAGTAACTCCCGCTTCTTTCATTCGGGCAATAACCTCTTGCAAATCTCCTTCGAATTGCTCTGCATTCAAATGTGAATGTGTATCAAACAACATAATACATAACTCCTTTTATATTGAAATCAAGTTTATTCTACAAAAATAAGTTCTTTAATAACTTAACGATAACAATACTACAATCTTAATGCAAAAATAGAGAGTGTAAAAAGAAAAAAGACGCTTCACACATGTTACACGTGAAACATCTCTTTTCTTGTCTTAATTACTTGATTTTTGTACCATTTGGTAGATTTTGGTCAATTGATGCTAATGACAATACGCCATTCTCTTCACCCGCTAAAATCATACCTTGCGATAATTCACCGCGTAATTTTACAGGTTTTAAGTTTGTTACACAAATAACCTTTTTACCTTTTAAGTCTTCCGGCGAATAGAATTTTGCAATTCCAGAAACAACTTGACGCTTTTCTGTACCTAAGTCTAGTTGAATTTTTAACAGCTTGTCTGCTTTTTTCACAGGTTCAGCAGATAGTACTTCAGCTACGCGTAATTCTACTTTAAAGAAATCATCAATTGTAATTTCTTCTACCTTCGGTTCTTCTTCTTTTTTCTCTTCTACTTTAGGAGCAGAGCTTTTCATTTGTTCTTTAATGTACTCTACTTCCACTTCCATTTCTAAACGAGGGAAAATTGGGTTTCCTTTTTCTACTTTTGTTCCAGCTGGAATGCAGCCAATTGTAGATAGACTTTCCCAAGATTTATGAGCTTCATCAGTAAGGCCAAGCTGAGCAAACATCTTGCTTGGTGCTACTGTTAAGAATGGCATAAGCATAATACCTGTTTGACGAAGTACTTCTGCTAAATGAGCCATTACAGAGGCTAACTTTTCACGATCATTCTCATCTTTTGCTAATACCCATGGTTGTGTTTCATCAATATATTTATTCGTACGACTAACTAGTTGCCAAATAGATCCTAACGCTACAGAGAACTCCATATCCTCCATTGCTTCTTCTACTTTTTTCAAAGTATCTTGTGCAAACGCTACTAACGTTTCATCAAATTCCGTCACATTTGCTTTAAATGCAGGGATTTCTCCGTTAAAGTACTTATCAATCATAGCTACTGTACGATTTAATAAATTACCTAAGTCATTTGCTAAGTCGAAATTAATACGCTCCACAAATCCTTCTGGTGTAAATACGCCATCAGATCCAAATGGAACTTCACGAAGTAGGTAATAACGTAATGCATCTAATCCGTAACGATCGATTAATGTAACTGGATCTACTACGTTTCCTTTTGACTTACTCATCTTTCCATCCTTCATTAAAATCCAGCCATGAGCAAAGACTTTCTTCGGAAGAGGTAAATCTAATGCCATTAAAATTATCGGCCAATAAATTGTATGGAAACGAACAATTTCTTTCCCAACTAAATGCACATCTGCAGGCCAGAATTTTTTATATTTCTCTTCATTTGCTGTTCCATAACCTAACGCCGTAATATAGTTAGATAATGCGTCAACCCATACGTAAATAACGTGTTTTGGGTTACCAGGAACACGAACTCCCCAGTCAAATGAAGTACGAGAAACTGCTAAATCTTCTAATCCCGGTTTAATAAAATTATTAATCATTTCATTTTTACGAGACTCCGGCTGAATGAAATGTGGATTATCTTCATAGAACTTTAATAGTCTGTCGACATATTTACCCATTCTAAAGAAATAAGATTCTTCACGAACAAGTTCTACATCATGACCACTATCTGGGCTTTTTCCTCCAACTACTTTGTCGCCTTCCATAATTGGATCTACTAATTGATGCTCTGTATAGAACGTCTCATCTTGTACAGAATACCAACCTTCATATTCATCAAGATAAATGTCACCTTGATCTACTAATTGTTTAAAGATTTTTTCGACAACATCTTTATGACGATCTTCAGTTGTACGAATAAAATCATCATAAGAAATATCCATCTTCTCCCAAAGCTCTTTAATTCCTGCAACAATGTTATCAACATATGCCTGTGGCGTAATATTTAACTCTTCTGCTTTCTTTTGGATCTTCTGTCCATGTTCATCAGTTCCTGTTAAATAATGCACATTATAACCTTGCATACGCTTATATCGTGCCATCGCATCTCCTGCTACTGTCGTATAAGCATGTCCAATGTGTAATTTTCCACTTGGATAATAAATTGGGGTAGTAATATAAAAGGACTTATTTTCCTCTGTCATTGTTTTGGACCTCCCGAATAACCTCATATGTATTTATAAACAGTATATCAAAAACTCATATATAAAGTGAAACTTTAATCAGTAGGGTTTTTGTTCCTCCCCACTAATTATTAGCCCACGTTAATTGGGCTTTTACGAGCAGCCCAAATCTAACTTATCTTCTTTACGCCAACCTAATTTTCAATTTAGGTCTTAATGCTCAATATCTTTATCATCTATTGCTCATATTTCAAAAAAATATACAATATCCACTTTTAATTTATTATTTTTTCAGAAAATAATGTAAATAATTGTGGAATTTCCTCTCAATCTATTATATATAAGAAATAAGAAATCTATAAATCTTTTTAAAAAATATAGAATTTAAGAATTGACGGAAATGTAAATGATTGGTATCATATGTCCATAGGGTATTTTGTCGAAAAATGACGAATCTAAAAATAGACTCGAAACTTATAAACTATTTATTTAGGAGGAAAAAAATTATGAAATCTACTGGTATTGTTCGTAAAGTTGATGAATTAGGTCGTGTAGTAATTCCAATCGAATTACGCCGTACTTTAGGTATTGCAGAAAAGGACGCTCTTGAAATCTATGTTGATGACGAAAAAATCATCTTAAAGAAATATAAACCAAACATGACTTGCCAAGTAACTGGTGAAGTATCTGACGGTAACCTTTCTTTAGCTGAAGGTAAAATCATCTTAAGCAAAGAAGGCGCTGAGCAAATCTTAAACGAACTTCAAGATTATATCGAAACAGCAAAATAAGCTTCTCAATTATGAGAAGCTTATTTTTTATCGACATGATAGATTTGATATACATCTCTTTTCGACAAATCTCGATCTTTAGCGACTGTTTTAATCGCTTCTTTTGAATTCATACTTTTTTCATTTATATAATATTCAATATGATCATATACCGAAAGAGATTCCCACCATTGTTCTTCTGGAGCAGGTTCTTCTGTTGAACCAGCTACTAAAATACAAAACTCACCACGTACTTCATTTTGCTTCGTCCACTCAATTGCTTCTTCGATTGTTCCTCGAATAAATTCCTCAAATTTTTTCGTTAACTCTCGACATAATACAATCTCTCTATTTCCCAACACTTCCTGCATCGAAATTAAAGTATCATCTAAACGATGAGGTGCTTCATAAAACATCATTGTAGTTTGTACATAACGAAGCTTTTCTAACTCCATCTTCCGTTCCTTTTTGTTTCTCTGCAAGAAACCATAGAAATAAAACTGCTTTGTTTCAAGACCGGATGCAATTAATGCTGTAAGGGCTGCATTTGCTCCAGGAAGCGGAATTACATGATATTGCTCAGCTACTGCCTCAACGACAATATCGTAACCTGGATCAGAAATACACGGCATACCAGCGTCACTAACAAGTGCTACATTCTTTCCATCCTCTAATTTCTCTAATAGTTTCTTCCCACTTACTTCTTTATTGTGCTCATGATAACTCGTGACAGGTGTTTCAATTTCAAAATAATTACAAAGTTTTTTCGTTTGTCTCGTATCTTCAGCAGCAATTAAATCAACTTCTTTTAAAATTCGGATTGCACGAAATGTCATATCTTCTAGATTTCCAATAGGAGTTGGTACTAAATATAAAACTCCCTTTTCATTTTGTTGAAAGCTTTTTTGTTGCCACATAGCGTTCTCCTTTTTGCATATATGCCTCTTTTTGTTTTCTCGTTAATTGCTTAAAGTAATACTCCGCTTGCATAGCTGTACGCTTATCATCGTGGGTCTCTACATATTTTAAAACGACAGGAAGCCTGACGCGTGTATACTTAGCCCCTTTGCCGCTATTATGAGTCTGAATTCTCTTTTCTATATGGTTTGTATATCCAGCATAATAACTTCCATCAGAGCACTCTACCACATAAAAAAAGTGCTTATTCTTCTCCATATAAAATTGAACGTAGCTCCTTTGTATATTCGTTATTGTTCTCATATACAACGAGAGGCGGTAAAATTTTCAAATCTGCATTTCCATCCTTAATTCCTTCAATTAACAATGTATTTGCTTCTTTTCCAACCTTAGGATAAACAAATTGCACACGCTTTGGTTCAATTTTATATTTACGCATTAATGTGACAATGTCTAGTAATCGCCCTGGACGATGTACAAACGCTACTTTCCCACCTTGTTTTACTAACTGACTACTTGCAGATACAACATCTTCTAATGTACACATAATTTCATGACGAGCTATCGCTAAATGTTCATTCATATTTTTCTCTGAAGTTTGAGGTGTTTGAAAATATGGTGGATTGCATGTAACAACATCATATTGATGACGCCCAAGTTTCTCTGGCATATCTTTCAAATCTCCATGTATGAGGTGAATTCTTTCTTCCAATCCATTGTATTGAACACTTCTTACTCCCATATCATATAAGCGTTCTTGAATTTCCACACCAGTAATATTTCCTTTTGTTCTTGTACTTAATAGAAGGGGAACAACCGCGTTACCTGTACACAAATCAAGTAAATTCCCCTTTTGAATTGGTACCCATGCAAAATCTGCGAGTAAAACGGCATCTAAAGAAAAATTAAATACTGATGGGCTTTGTATAATCTTCATGTCTTGTGCTAATAAGTAATCTAAACGTTCATCTTCATATAAATTCATATACTGCTCCTTTTCTTACCCTTAACCTACCCTATTTCATGTATAAAAAATTACCTTTCCAATTATAATTGGAAAGGTAATTTTACTTTTTATTTAAGAATGAAAGACAGAACAAACAATCTCCCTCTTTACGTACACTTCCATAATGTAGATTGCAAATATGAAAACCTTCTTGATATAGTCTCGCTAAATTGTCATAGCCTTCACCAATATCTGTTTTCGGCTTCACTTCTTTACGTTTTTGAGTTTTTTGTTTTTCTTTATTCTGCACTTCTTCAAAACGGTGTCGCAAATTGTTATTTTCCATTTTTATATGCTGGTTTTCTTCCAACAACTCTGCAAGATGCTGTTTTAACTCTCCCAACTGTTTATATAAATGTCCAATTTGCTCTTCCATACTAGAAACCGATTCAAAAATATCTTTTTTCTCCACAAGCACCCACCTCATTAATCTGTGGTTTGACTCGAAACGACCCCTTTATTCACTAACTCATCTAACGTATATTCTACTATCCGTTCCTTGTCTACTAGTTCCACTTGAATTAATCTTTCTAAAATATTTAATCCGATAACACGGCCAGTACCATGCGGGGTTTGTATACGTTGATCTAAATCAGGAAGTTGTTCCTTTGCTGCCTCATATTCATCATTCTCATATTTTAAGCAACACATTAAGCGACCACATAAACCAGAGATTTTTGCAGGATTTAATGATAAATTTTGATCCTTTGCCATTTTAATGGATACAGGTTCAAAATCCCCTAAAAAAGTAGAACAACAAAGCATACGACCACATGGACCAATACCACCTAGCATCTTCGCTTCATCACGAACACCAATTTGTCTTAGTTCAATTCTTGTTCTAAAAATTGCGGCTAAGTCCTTCACTAGTTCGCGGAAATCGATCCGACCATCCGCAGTAAAATAGAAAATAATCTTATTACGATCGAATGTATACTCTACATCTACAAGTTTCATATCAAGATTATGCTCTACTACCTTTTGTTGACAGACTTGATATGCTTCTTTGGCAGCATGTTTGTTCTCTTCAACAATGGTACGATCATTTTCATTTGCAATACGAATAACCTTTTTTAGCGGTAATACAACGTCGTTTTCATCAACTTGTTTTTTGGTAATAACTACTTTTCCGTATTCAATACCTCTTACCGTTTCTACAATGACAAACTCATTTTCAGAGATATCGAACTGGTTTGGATCAAAGTAATATACCTTTCCGGCCTTCTTAAAGCGAACACCTACTACATCATACAAAACGGTCATCCCTCCTGCAACCGCAACACTAACTGTTCGAACACAAGCTGCGCATTTACATTAGCGTTGATTCTATTTTTTGCCTCTAATATATTAAAGAGAGCTGATACAATGCGCTTCTGAGCATAGGAAAACGATTCAAACATCTCTTTCTGCTCATGAAAAACAAGACGATCTTCTTCTCCAAGTTGAACATATAATAAATCCTTATAAATAAGGAGTAACATATCTAAACCTTGCTGTAATTGTTCTTTCTCTCCAAAGTGTTTTCCCCATTTTTCTTGTACAAAAAAAATAGAGGTTTTATCTTTTTCGAGCGCTTCACATAATTTTATCACTAAAGCTCGTGCTTGTGCAAACCATTCATCACTACATAAAGCTAAAGCTTCATCAAAACTATTTGTAAGTTGAGCAGCAAGTGTCGATAAAGATGCTGTAATCCCTTCATCCTGTAATCTTCTAATTAAAGATTCCGTAGGTAACGGTCTAAACGTAACAACTTGGCAGCGAGATAAAATCGTATTTAAAATTTGATGACTTTGTTCAGTAAGTAAAATAGCAGTTGTATCACTACTTGGTTCTTCTAAAAATTTCAAAAGTGTATTTGCCGCATTTGCTGTCATACGATCTGCGTGCTCAATAATATATATTTTTTTATTTGCCTCTAATCCTGTTTTGGAAAACTCTTCTTGTAAATCATGAATTTGCTGCTTCTTAATAGATAATCCGTCTGGTTTTACAATATGTAAGTTAGGGTGGTTACCTGAATCAATTCGCTTACAGTTTGTACATACATGGCAGGGCTCTACTCCATTCCGCTCAGAACAGAGGAAACTCTTTGCCATTTGAATTGCTGTCGCAAACTTTCCTGTCCCTTTCCCTCCCTCTAACAAGTAAGCGTGGGATATACGCTCTTTTGCAATGCTATTCATCAACATTTTTACACCGATGGGTTGTATAGCAGAAAGCTGCTCCCACGTCTTCGTCATAATGCATACCTCACTTATTTCATTCTTTCCTTCTATTATAACAATTTATCTTCTATAATCTGAACAACTTCTTCTATAAGTTTTTCCATCGGTTGATCAGCATTTACCAATACAATACGATCCGAGAAACGTTCTACAACTTGTAAATACCCTTCGCGCACACTTTTATGGAAAGAGATATCTTCCATATCTAGTCGATTTACTTCACGTCCTGCATCTTTTTCAATCCGAGCCAAACCAACCTCAGGCTCAATGTCTAGATAAATTGTTAAACTAGGCATACAGTCCTCTGTTGCGAAACGATTTATTTCAAATACCTTATCCATACCCAATCCTCTTGCATAGCCTTGGTATGCTAAAGAGCTATCTATAAAACGATCACATAACACGAGGTAGTTCTCATTAAGTGCTGGCATAACTTTTTCTACTAAATGTTGTCTGCGCGCAGCAGCATAAAGAAGCGCTTCTGTACGTGCTTCCATCATCGTATATTCTTGTTTATGTAAAATCGTCCTAATGTCCTCAGAAATTGCAATACCGCCTGGTTCCCTTGTCGCCATTACCTTCTGTGCTTTTTGTTCAAAATATGGCAATAAGCTTTTAATTAACGTTGTTTTACCTGAACCTTCTGGGCCCTCAATTGTTACAAATAATCCCTTCATCCTAAAACCTACTTTCTATATCATACACTTTCATATATTTCGTATTACCTTGAAAACGAGCTCCTGCTCTTTCTAAATACATAATTTGCTCTTTATGCTCTGAAGTAATTCTCTCTCCATACATAATTAATGGAATTCCAGGTGGATACGGAATCACCATTTCCGCCGCTATCATTCCAACAGCCTCTTCTATAGATACTATCTTTGTTTCATATCCGTCTAGTTGTTTATACGTATACGGTAAAAGAGAGAATTCACCATTATAAGTATAACGAATAGATTCCCTCTTGTCTTTCACCTCATAATGTTGCAATGCTACTCGGATCATCTCTATAACCTTCATATATCCCTCATTTACTTGTAAGGGTAAAATAAATAGGACATTGTACGGATCAGCCATCTCTGTATATATACCGACCTTTTCAAATACAGACTGTAATTCGTACCCTGATAACTGACAACGAGTTTGTACGGTGACCTTTAACTCATCTTGCAACGGATATTCTAAAATGGCGATTTGGGGAATAGAACGTAATTGTTCCTTAAATCTTCGTAAAAACTCAACAATTTCACTGTGACCTTCTTCTTTTATACGCGCCATTGTAAAGCGTGCTATATCCAAGGAAGCCATAATTGGATACGATGGACTACTAGATTGTAGCATACTTAAATAAGTAGTAACCTTATCTTCGTCTACTAAATGACTATTTATATGTAAATAGGAACCCATTGTCATTGCGGGTAATGTTTTATGTGCAGAATGAACTACAATATCTGCACCATATGTTAATGCTGACTTCGGAAATGGTTCTCCCAAACATAGATGTGCCCCATGTGCCTCATCTACCAAAACAGGGATTTTATGTGCATGTGCAAAAGCGATGCTTGCCTCTAGATCCATCCCCATACCATAATAATTAGGATGCGTTAAAATAAGTGCTTTCGCATTTGGATACTTTCCAATTGCGTTCTTAATAATTTCATTACGAACTCCCACTGGTACGTTATAAGCTTCATCAATCCATGGATCTAAAAAAATGGGATTTGCTCCTGCAAGTTTTAAACCATTAATAATTGATTTATGACAATTTCTTTGTACAAGAACAATATCATGTTCCCCGCAACAAGACAAAATCATTGCTAAGTTCCCGACTGTTGAACCATTAATTAAAAAATAACTTCTCTTTGTATTATAAACTTCAGCCAATAATTGTTGTGCCTCATCTATACATTCAAACGGACTATGCAAATCATCTAGTCCTGCTAATTCAGTTACATCAATAGATAGAATACCTTTAAACTCTCTTATTGCCTCCTGAGGGAAGTTTAAACCATTCTTATGACCAGGAACATGAAAGGATAACGGCCCTCTTTCTTTAAACTCTATTAACGCCTCATATAAAGGCATACGATTTTGATTCATCTACATCTCTTCCTTATTATTCATTCTCTATCTATTATACAGAACAAAAAAAATAATAGGCATATGCCTATTTAAAAATATGATACTTCTAATTTTCGAAGCTGCTTTAAATAATATATATATTTCGGATCATCTGTCTCTGTATTCACCATATCCTTTTCACATTCATGGCATATTAAATTATTATAAACATATATACCTTCTTTTCTTTTTGTCTCACAAACAATACAAACTTCACTTTGTAATTTCATAATCTTCCCTCCCTATTTAAGTGAACCTATTTTATACTTCTAATCCTTAACAATTTACAGAAAAATATACACCCATCTTTTATATAATATGATTAACTCTTGGGCAACGTGTTTGTATTTCCATTACTTCTTTCCCATTCTTTTTAACAATACAAAAAAACACAAGTCAAATGACTTGTGTTTTTAGTTGCTTGGCGACGTCCTACTCTCACAGGGACAAGGTCCCAACTACCATCGGCGCTAGAGAGCTTAACTTCCGTGTTCGGTATGGGAACGGGTGTGACCTCTCTGCCATCATCACCAAACTATGAAGGCATATTCCTTCAAAACTAGATAACATTTGCTACATATTATATGGTTAAGTCCTCGATCTATTAGTATTCGTCAGCTCCACATGTCACCATGCTTCCACCTCGAACCTATCAACCTGATCATCTTTCAGGGATCTTACTAGCTTACGCTATGGGAAATCTCATCTTGAGGGGGGCTTCATGCTTAGATGCTTTCAGCACTTATCCCTTCCGCACATAGCTACCCAGCTATGCCCTTGGCAGAACAACTGGTACACCAGCGGTGCGTCCATCCCGGTCCTCTCGTACTAAGGACAGCTCCTCTCAAATTTCCTACGCCCACGACGGATAGGGACCGAACTGTCTCACGACGTTCTGAACCCAGCTCGCGTACCGCTTTAATGGGCGAACAGCCCAACCCTTGGGACCGACTACAGCCCCAGGATGCGATGAGCCGACATCGAGGTGCCAAACCTCCCCGTCGATGTGGACTCTTGGGGGAGATAAGCCTGTTATCCCCGGGGTAGCTTTTATCCGTTGAGCGATGGCCCTTCCATGCGGAACCACCGGATCACTAAGCCCGACTTTCGTCCCTGCTCGACTTGTAGGTCTCGCAGTCAAGCTCCCTTATGCCTTTGCACTCTACGAATGATTTCCAACCATTCTGAGGGAACCTTTGGGCGCCTCCGTTACACTTTAGGAGGCGACCGCCCCAGTCAAACTGCCCACCTGACACTGTCTCCCGGGTCGATAAGACCCGTAGGTTAGAATTTCAATACAGTCAGGGCGGTATCCCACCAGCGCCTCCACCGAAGCTAGCGCTCCGGTTTCAATGGCTCCCGCCTATCCTGTACAAACTGTACCAAAATTCAATATCAGGCTACAGTAAAGCTCCACGGGGTCTTTCCGTCCTGTCGCGGGTAACCTGCATCTTCACAGGTACTATAATTTCACCGAGTCTCTGGTTGAGACAGTGCCCAAATCGTTACACCTTTCGTGCGGGTCGGAACTTACCCGACAAGGAATTTCGCTACCTTAGGACCGTTATAGTTACGGCCGCCGTTTACTGGGGCTTCAGTTCAGAGCTTCGCTTACGCTAACCCCTCTCCTTAACCTTCCAGCACCGGGCAGGTGTCACCCCCTATACTTCGCCTTACGGCTTCGCAGAGAGCTGTGTTTTTGCTAAACAGTCGCTTGGGCCTATTCACTGCGGCTTTCCGTTAAGAAAGCACCCCTTCTCCCGAAGTTACGGGGTCATTTTGCCGAGTTCCTTAACCAGAGTTCTCTCGCACACCTTAGGATTCTCTCCTCGCCTACCTGTGTCGGTTTGCGGTACAGGCACCTTTTATCTCGCTAGAAGCTTTTCTTGGCAGCGGGGAATCAAAGACTTCGCTCCATAAGGAGCTTCCCCATCACAGCTCAGCCTTTACGATAAGCGGATTTGCCTACTTATCAGCCTAACTGCTTGGACGTGCACAACCAATCGCACGCTTCTTCTATCCTTCTGCGTCCCTCCATTGCTCAAACGATAAAGAGGTGGTACAGGAATATCAACCTGTTGTCCATCGCCTACGCCTGTCGGCCTCGGCTTAGGTCCTGACTAACCCTGAGCGGACGAGCCTTCCTCAGGAAACCTTAGGCATTCGGTGGACGGGATTCTCACCCGTCTTTCGCTACTCATACCGGCATTCTCACTTCTAAGCACTCCACCAGTCCTTCCGGTCTGACTTCACTGTCCTTAGAACGCTCCCCTACCACTGATACCATTGGTATCAATCCGCAGCTTCGGTGGTGTATTTAGCCCCGGTACATTTTCGGCGCAGAGTCACTCGACTAGTGAGCTATTACGCACTCTTTAAATGGTGGCTGCTTCTAAGCCAACATCCTAGTTGTCTAAGCAACTCCACATCCTTTTCCACTTAATACACACTTTGGGACCTTAGCTGGCGGTCTGGGCTGTTTCCCTTTTGACTACGGATCTTATCACTCGCAGTCTGACTCCTAAGGATAAGTCATTGGCATTCGGAGTTTGACTGAATTCGGTAATCCGATGAGGACCCCTAGTCCAATCAGTGCTCTACCTCCAAGACTCTTACACTTAAGGCTAGCCCTAAAGCTATTTCGGGGAGAACCAGCTATCTCCAGGTTCGATTGGAATTTCTCCGCTACCCACACCTCATCCCCGCACTTTTCAACGTGCGTGGGTTCGGGCCTCCATTCAGTGTTACCTGAACTTCACCCTGGACATGGGTAGATCACCTGGTTTCGGGTCTACGACCACGTACTAAACGCCCTATTCAGACTCGCTTTCGCTGCGGCTCCGCCTCTTCAGCTTAACCTCGCACGGG
>NZ_JBQXYO010000001.1:3870000-3887500 GCF_052656585.1 Bacillus sp. KNSH39 | reverse complement strand
CTTGCATGTATTAGGCACGCCGCCAGCGTTCATCCTGAGCCAGGATCAAACTCTCCAATAAAGTTAGTTTGTCTAGCATCTAAAATAAAAATTGACGTTTCACGTTGTTTGTTTCGTTTAGTTTTCAAAGTTCAATATCGCGTTTCAGCGACTTTTATAATTTAACATTTTGCGTTAAATCTGTCAACAATTTTTTTCTTTCGTTCCTGACGACGCTTATTAATTTACCATATTAATCATTTAATAGTCAACACTTTTTAAAAAAATGCCAAAATAATTTTATCTTGGCATGATATAAAGCTTAATAATCACTAATGCTGCCACACCCGGTAGACCTAATAAACTCGTTATTGCTGCTGTACCCATGTTAATTGGGATATGAAAATCAAAATATGTCCCTACAACATTTACGATAAAAAGCAATGCTATTCCTAAAGTAACATGAAAAATCACCTTACCTATAAAACGTAATGGCTTAGAGGCAACACCAAAAACAAGAAAAATAAATACTAAAGTAAGAATACCAACAATAATAATTGTAGAATTCATTTTTTCCTCCTTATGAATGACCTATACATCTATTTGTATGGGACAAGACAATAAAAAAGAACAGTTATCATATGCAGCATCTCTTTCATATAAACTAAATAAAACAATACCTCAGCACTTAAAAAACAAAATAAAAAGGCCTGCTTAGAAAGCAGAACCTTTTACCATTGTTCCATTTTTACAGGACGACGCTTTGCTTCTTTCAACAAAAAGAAATATTTCGCCTCTGCTATTTTCAAAGAACAAATGACATCTTGAGACGGTTCTACACTTTGTTCGACCATTCTCTTCTGACGTAACCACTCATTCTTCACTTTTTCCAAAAGTACAATTAACTTATCGTCATACTCTTTACGCAATTTACCCTTTTTTTGAAAGAACATTTTTGTTTCTCCTCTTATACTTCTCTGCGCCCTTCTAACGCTTTGGATAATGTCACTTCATCTGCATATTCTAAATCTCCACCAACTGGCAGACCATGTGCAATACGAGTTACTTTAATGCCTGTAGGTTTTAAGAGGCGGGAGATATACATCGCTGTAGCTTCCCCTTCAATATTAGGGTTTGTTGCTAATATCACTTCTTGTACCGTTTCATCATGTAGTCGCTTTAAGAGTTGCGGGATATTAATGTCTTCCGGTCCAATTCCCTCCATAGGAGAAATCGCACCACGTAACACATGATATACACCTTGATACTCTTTCATTTTTTCCATCGCGATTACATCTTTCGGTTCTTGCACGACACAAACAACTGATTGATCTCGATGTGAATCATTACAAATATAACAAGGATCACGATCAGTAATATGTCCGCATACAGAACAGTACGCTAAATCTCGCTTCGCATTTACAAGTGCTTTCGCGAAACCTAACACATCATCTTCTTTCATATCTAATACGAAAAATGCCAATCGAACCGCTGTTTTCGGTCCGATACCTGGCAACTTCATAAAACTATCGATTAGTTTTGATATTGGTTCTGGATAATGCATGTATCAATATCCTCCTAGAACATTCCACCTGGTAAGTTTAAGCCTTTTGTAAATTTACCCATTGTAGAGTTTGAAAGCTCATCAGCCTTTTTAAGTGCATCATTTGTTGCAGCTAATACTAAGTCTTGTAACATTTCGATATCTTCTGGATCTACAACTTCCTCTTTAATCTTCACTTCAAGAATTTGCTTGTGACCATTTGCAATAACTGTAATCATTCCGCCGCCAGCTGTACCTTCAACTGTTTTTTCACCAAGCTCTTCTTGTGCTTTCGCCATGTCCTTTTGCATCTTTTGCATTTGTTTCATCATGTTATTCATATTTCCCATTCCGCCACGCATCATAATTAATTCCTCCTAATTATTATTACTCTTTTATTTCAATGAGTTCTTGCCCTACTAACTTCACTGCCTCTTCTATAAGAGGGTCTTCCTTTTTCTCCGGGCTTTCTTCAGACTCTCCACCTTCACGTTGTAAAAAGTCTTCACGGATTTTACCCCATTCACTTTTTGGAATGGCAATCATATTTAACCTTTTACTTAGCAATTCAAATAAAGCTTGTTCTACTGTATCCATAGCTTCTCGATTTTCGCTCGCCATCTTACAGTGAATCTCATATTGAAATGCTAAAACGTAAGTGTCATCTGAAGCTGCCACTGGTTCACTATTTTCAAGTAAAACGGCAAACGCTACTTTGTTATATGATTTGAGTCTTCCTAACAACTCACCCCATACAGCTTTTAATTGTTCTAAATCTTGACGCTTCGCTTGTTTTAATACTTCATTTACACGTCCGACAGGAATTTTCATACTTCCTGTTCGTACCGGTTTTGGTGTTGCACGTGTCTCTCTTACTTCCTGTTGTACACCTGCTGGCACACCGTTCTTTTTGACTTGCTCTAACTCTTTCTCCAGTTGCTGCATCCTGTTCATAATTGCTTGCAAACGATCTGTACCATTTGCTTGCATCATAAACTGTTGACACAATTGCACCATAACAACTTCTAAGAAAATACGCGGATGATTTGTCCACTTCATTTCCTGTTGTCCCTTACTAAGGGTATGAATAATCTCATAGATCACTTCCGGTTGCATTTCTTCACTCAACTTACGGAATTGATCATCTACAATTACTCGTTCCAACATATGTTCTAGTTGTGATGAAGTTTGATATAAAAGCATATCACGATAATAGTAAATGAAATCCTCCATAAAACGAACTGGATCCTTCCCTTTACTCATCATTTCATCTATGATTTGCAATGCTCTTGATACATCATTTTTACGTATGCACTCTACTAAATTGCCTAAGTATTGCTGAGAAACAGATCCTGTTACGGCCAATACATCTTCTGTCGTAACAATCTCATCACTATAAGATATAGCCTGATCAATAAGACTAAGCGCATCACGCATACCACCTTCGGCAGCACGCGCAACAATTTGTAATGCTTCACCTTCCACTTGCGTACCTTCATTTGTCACGACCGTTGATAATCTTTCAACAATATCATTCACTGATATTTTTCGGAATTCAAAGCGCTGACAACGTGAAATGATTGTAGGTGGGATCTTATGAGGTTCTGTTGTCGCCAAAATAAAGATAACATGTCCTGGCGGCTCTTCTAAGGTTTTTAAAAGCGCATTGAATGCACCCATAGAAAGCATGTGAACTTCATCAATAATGTATACTTTATATTCTACAGCACTTGGAGCGTATTTTACTTTATCTCTAATATCTCGAATTTCATCTACACCGTTATTTGAAGCCGCATCAATTTCTAATACATCTGAAATGGATCCTTGTGTGATTCCTAAACAAGAAGGACATTCATTACAAGGTTCAGCTACCGGAGCATGTTCACAGTTAATTGCTTTTGCAAATACTTTTGCAATTGTCGTTTTTCCTGTTCCCCTCGGGCCAGAAAATAAATAAGCATGTGAAACTTTCTCTTGAAGAAGGGCATTTTGCAACGTTTTTGTCACGTGCTTTTGACCGACTACATCTTCGAACTTTTGCGGTCTCCATGTTCGGTATAACGCTTGGTATGACACGAAAATACGGCCTCCCTCAAAGGTTATTATCTCATTTATTATAACCCATTCTGTTTATAGATTCCAAAAGTTATTTTCTATACAAAAAACTCACCTTTGTATTAAGGTGAGTTTTGTATACATATATAACTGCCGTGCACCCTCCGTCGATTACGTACCATAAGCGTTACTCAAGCAGTTAGCTCGGTTCAGGCACTCCTGCGGCACACGAGAAGACCCGCTTATTGCTGCTTCCTTCCGGACCTGACAAGGTTCACGGGGTCCCGTTGCGCAGGACCCAAACGTCAACACCACTTACTTAAGGCAGACCTTACAGCAACATAACCTCGAGAGGGGATTCGGCCTCGCTAGAGCGGATTGCGAGTATAGGGCACCGCTACCTCCCCGCTTAGCACGGCAAAGTTAAAACCAATATTCGGTTGCCTTCATTAAAGGCATTATCAGTATAACTTGTTTCTTTAGAAAATGCAAATACGTTAGTTCCCAGTATTCTTCTCTAATTTTTTTATTGCTTTTCTTTTTTTACGAAGCTCTCTAAAAAAGTTTGTTAACAACGTACCGCATTCTTCCTCTAGTACACCAGATACTACTTCACATTGATGATTGAAGCGTTCATCCGTTAAAAGATTCATCAATGTCCCTGCACATCCGCCCTTCGGATCACTTGCACCATATACAACTCGCTTCACTCGTGATAAAACAATTCCACCCGCACACATTGGACAAGGTTCTAATGTTACATACAATGTTGCATCTTCTAAACGCCATGTCCCTAATTTTTTACATGCATCATCTATCGCTAGCAACTCAGCATGAGCTATTGATCTTTGCTCAGTTTCCCTTAAATTATGGGCAACACTAATTACCTCACCATCTAACACTATAACTGCTCCAATTGGTACTTCCTGTATTTCCTCTGCCTTTTTAGCTTCTTCTATCGCTAATTGCATAAAATAAATATCTTGATCTTGTTCCATAACATAGTCCTTTCATTACAAATAAAGTACACTTATTTCCATTTACTACACAGGGGATAACTTTTACAAATTCAATCCACCCTAAAAGAAAAAAGAGAGGGGATTACATATGAAAAATACCGCCTTGCTCATTATCGATATGATTAATGACTTTCAATTTTCCCACGGACCCATTCTAGCTAAAAAATGCGAAACTATAACAAACCCTATTTTACAATTAAAGAAAAAAATGAAATCCTTTGGCTATCCTATAATTTACGTTAATGACCATTATCAACTTTGGAGATCTGATATCGACCAACTTATTACTCATTGCACAAATGAATATAGCGAAAATATAATCCATAAGATTGCTCCAAGTTTTGATGAGTACATTTTTATTAAACCACATTATTCCGCTTTTTATGAAACACCTTTAAATTCATTACTAGGTTATTTAAAAATAGAAAATCTAATATTAACAGGGGTTGCCGGAAATATATGTATCCTATTTACAGCTAATGATGCTCATATGAGAAATTATAAATTGTATGTACCACAGGATTGTATCGCCTCTAACAACGACCAAGATAATATACATGCTTTAAAAATAATGGAAACTACATTGAAAGCAAATATAACATCATCAACCAAAATAAAATTTAATTAATACATATATCTATTTTCTAACTTTTTATATCAAATTAACCCGCTCGCTTCCCTCTTGTGCTACAATAATTCTGTTTTGTGTTTTTAGTAGTCACGGTAAATCACTGATTGAAAGGAGGAAACAGCGTGACCGGAGTACCATTTATCACGGTTGAAGGACCAATTGGTGTTGGAAAAACTTCACTTGCGAAGGAAATTTCAACTCACATGCAACTCCACTTACTAAAAGAGATTGTTGATGAAAATCCCTTTTTAGGAAAGTTCTATGAAGACATCGACGAATGGAGTTTTCAAACAGAGATGTTCTTTCTTTGTAATAGATACAAACAATTAGAAGACATTAACATAAAGTACTTGAATCAAAGGAAACCAGTAGTAGCGGATTACCATATCTTTAAAAATTTAATTTTTGCATCCCGCACATTAAAAGACTCTCAATATGACAAATACATGCAAATTTATCGTATCCTTACACAAGATATGCCTGTGCCAAATGTCATTGTTTATTTAACAGCTAGCCTAGAGACATTGCAAAAACGAATCGCCATGCGCGGAAGAGAATTTGAAAAAAACATGGATCCAAATTACTTACTACAGCTCACAAAAGATTATGAAACAGCAATGGATGCTTTTAAAAAAGATCATCCGGAAATACCAGTATTGAAATTTAATGGCGACGATATGGATTTTGTAAAAAATCCTGATGATTTAAACGTTATCCTATCTGCCCTTCAAAATACTCTCTTAAAGGAGTCGAAATAATAATGAATTTAAGGCAAAAATATGATATACCCAATGACGCAGTAATCACTATCGCCGGAACAGTAGGTGTGGGTAAATCAACTATGACAACTGCATTAGCTAATGCTTTAGGTTATCGCACATCATTTGAAAAAGTAGATTCCAATCCATATTTGGACAAGTTCTATGCGGACTTCACTCGCTGGAGCTTCCACCTACAAGTGTACTTTTTAGCAGAACGATTTAAAGAACAAAAAAGAATTTTTGAATATGGTGGCGGTTTTGTTCAAGATCGTTCCATTTACGAAGACACTGGAATTTTCGCAAAGATGCATCATGAAAAAGGAACAATGACGGAAACTGATTATGAAACATACAAAGGTTTATTTGACGCTATGGTCATGACTCCTTACTTCCCTCATCCAGACTTATTAATTTACTTAGAAGGTTCTTTCGATGATATTGTCGATCGTATTCAAGAACGCGGGCGCCCAATGGAACAGCAAACACCAATTGAGTACTGGAAAGAAATGCATGGACGTTATGAAAACTGGATTAACAACTTTAATTCATGCCCTGTATTACGCTTAAATATTAATGAGTACGATATTTTAAAAGATGGTGATTCAATCGAACCAATCATAAAAAAAATTGGCCATTTTTTAAAACAAACACGTAAACTTGTAAAATAAAAAACCCGTGCATATGCACGGGTTTTCCTATTAAATTACTTCTTCTTTGTTGGAGCAATAATTTCACTCTCAGGTTTTCCTGCGTTAATGCGCTGACGAACAGTACTTGTACTAATATCGTATGCTTCAGCAATCTCTTTAACAGTCATTTCTTTCCCGTTAATTACTGCCGTTAATACTTTACCTGTACGTTTTGGAGCTGCTTCTTTCTTTACAGCTGCTTTTTTAACTTGTTTTGGCGCCTCTACTTTACTCGTAGCTGGTTTTACATCACAAGTACAACCACAAAGTTTACGGAATGTATCATCACTAATAATGCGTGATACGTTTGCACCACTGTTTAAAATTCTATTGTTCTTACAGACAGGACATTGTACATAATATAAAGTTTTTCCATCTAAAGGAAACGTTTGTATAATAAGATCCATGTTGACTCCTTTCATATCTATGAAGATAATCATCGGAATATGAGTGTGTAATAAGGACAAAATTACCTTACACCATACTTTATGATTGGTTTTAAAATAAAAACTCGTTACGTGTTGGTAACGAGTTCTCCAATCTCCACTTATATGCGCTGTTGTCAATTATATCTGGAGGAGGTAGAGGGATTCGAACCCCCGCGCGACTCTCGCCGCCTGTCGGTTTTCAAGACCGATCCCTTCAGCCAGACTTGGGTATACCTCCATATTGACATCAAATATAATATCAAAAGAAAAACAGTTAGTCAACCCTACTAAAATAAATTATGAGGAAAGGAAAATTTTACTTTCCCCTTCCTACATTACAGTACTGACAACGCTCATAATTACCAATCACTCATACCGATGAATGTTTAAATTTACTTAATAACTGTTTTTCCTCCCATATAAGGGCGAAGAACTTCTGGAATTATAATTGTACCATCTTCTTGTTGGTAGTTCTCTAAAATAGCTGCAACCGTACGTCCAATTGCAAGACCAGATCCATTTAATGTATGAACATGTTCTGGTTTTCCATTTGGTTCACGGCGGAAACGGATATTTGCACGTCTCGCTTGGAAAGCTTCAAAATTACTACAAGAAGAAATTTCACGATATGTGCCATAGCTTGGAATCCATACTTCAATATCGTATTTCTTCGCTGCTGTAAATCCTAAATCGCCTGTGCACATGCTCATAACGCGATATGGCAACTCTAATAATTGTAACACGCGTTCTGCATCATTTGTTAACTTTTCTAACTCTTCATAAGAATCTTCTGGTTTTACGAACTTCACAAGCTCTACTTTATTGAACTGATGCTGGCGAATTAAACCACGTGTGTCACGCCCAGCTGAACCTGCTTCAGAACGGAAGCAAGAGCTAAATGCAGCATATCTTATAGGCAATTGCTCTTTATTTAAAATCTCATCACGATGCATATTCGTTACAGGTACTTCAGCTGTTGGAATTAAGAAGTAATCTTCACTTTCAATACGGAATGCATCTTCTTCAAACTTTGGAAGTTGTCCTGTTCCTGTCATACTTGCACGGTTTACCATATATGGAGGTAATACTTCTTCATATCCATGCTCATCAGTATGAAGATCAAGCATAAAGCTAATTAAAGCACGCTCTAATCTTGCACCAGCACCTTTGTAAAATACGAAGCGGCTTCCTGTTACTTTCCCAGCGCGTTCAAAATCTAAAATTCCTAAATCAGTAGCAAGATCCCAATGTGGTTTTGGCTCATAAGTAAATTCTTTCACTTCTCCCCAAGTACGTGCTACTACATTATCATCCTCTGTTTCACCAACTGGAGCAGATTCATGAGGGATATTTGGAATAGATAACATTAATCTTTCTAAGTCTTCTTCAACTGTACGAAGTTCGTTATCAAGATCCTTTACTTTTTCTCCAACTTCACGCATTTCTAAAATTAGAGCTTCTGCATCTTTCTTTTCGCGCTTTAATACAGAAATTTGTTGAGATACTTCGTTACGTTTACTTTTTAATTCTTCTGTCTGAACAAGTAGTTCTCTTCTTCTCGTATCCAATTCTTCAAAACGTCCGAAATCAGTTAAATCTTCGCCTCTATGCTGTAATTTCGCTTTTACTTCTTCAAAGTTTGTACGTAAAAATTTAATATCAAGCATTATATACTCCTCCTTTTATTTTATAAAACACAAAAAACTCCCGTCCCTATATAAAGGGACGGGAGTTAACCCGCGTTGCCACCCTAGTTGAAAGCATTACCGCTTTCCTCTCAAGTAGAAATAACGGCTCTTCACCGGGAATGCTTACTAATCCAAAAGATATTCCACATTCCATTCCAGGATGGATTCACAAACTGTTTCTATCGATTTCCACCAACCATCGACTCTCTATAAGAAACGACATTTGTTACTATTTCCTATCAACACGCTTATTTTATAAAATTGTTACCATCAATTTACTATAATCTTATACAAGTTGCAAGTTACTTATACAACTTTTTTCATTTTCGCTTCTTTTACCATTTCAACAAAGTATGCTGTCACACGATGATCATCTGTTAATTCCGGATGGAATGAAGCAGCTAAAAACTGATCTTGTCTTACCGCTACCATTCGGTCACCATGCTTAGAAAGCACTTCAACATTATCAGCTACTTCTACAACATACGGCGCACGGATAAATACACCAACGAAGTCTTCACCCACGCCTTCAATTGAAAGCGCAGCCTCAAAACTATCCTTTTGGCGTCCGAACGCATTGCGCTCAACTGTAATATCCATAGCACCAATATGTGCTTCTTCATAGCCAATAAGTGTTTTCGCAAGAAGAATCATCCCTGCACATGTACCAAACATTGGTTTACCAGACTTTGCAAATGTACGAAGTGGTTCCATGAAAGCATACTTATCAATAAGACGGCGCATTGTTGTACTTTCACCGCCCGGTAAAATAAGACCATCAATCTCTTCAAGTTGCTCTATACGCTTTACAACAACAGCTTCTGCACCACTTGCTTCAACTGATTTTACATGCTCACGAACTGCACCTTGAAGACCTAGTACACCGATTTTCACCATTTTAAAGTTCTCCTTTAATTACCATCCACGCTCTTGCATGCGTTGTTCTGGTAATAACGTTGAAATTTCGACACCCTTCATTGCATTACCTAATCCTTTAGAAAGGCTTGCAATTAGTTCGTAATCTTCATAATGAGTCGTTGCTTCAACGATTGCACGTGCAAATTTCTCTGGGTTTTCTGATTTGAAGATACCAGATCCAACAAATACCCCATCAGCACCAAGTTGCATCATTAATGCTGCATCTGCTGGTGTTGCTACACCACCTGCCGCAAAGTTTACAACTGGTAAGCGACCAAGACGTTTAATTTCAAGTAATACTTCGTAAGGAGCGCCAGTATTTTTTGCATATGTCATTAACTCATCTTCACGTAGACTCGCAACTTGACGGATTTCTGCATTGACTTGGCGCATATGACGCACTGCCTCTACAATGTTTCCTGTTCCTGGTTCACCTTTTGTACGAAGCATAGATGCACCTTCTGCAATACGACGTGCAGCTTCTCCGATATCACGGCAACCACATACAAATGGAACTGTGTAATCACGTTTATTTAAATGGTATACTTCATCAGCAGGAGTTAATACTTCACTCTCATCGATATAGTCTACCCCTAATGATTCTAATACACGTGCTTCTACAAGGTGACCGATACGGCATTTTGCCATAACCGGAATTGACACCGCACCCATAACTTCTTCAACAATTGTTGGGTCTGCCATACGAGAAACGCCACCTGCTGCACGAATATCTGCTGGTACACGCTCTAATGCCATAACGGCAACTGCGCCTGCCTCTTCTGCAATTTTTGCTTGTTCAGCGTTAACTACGTCCATAATAACGCCGCCTTTTTGCATTTCTGCCATTCCACGTTTTACACGTTCTGTCCCTGTTACATTTGTCATGTACAAAAACCCCCCTAGGTGAATTGCTTTCCCCCGTTAAAGGCGAAAATTAAGAATACTCTTACATTCTACCACTAACTATCAGATGCTTGTCTACTACTTTTTCATAAAGTCGGTATGAAAAATAGGAATAAAAAAAGCTCCTATCGTGAGGAGCTTTTAAAACCAACCTTTTACTGTATCAACAGCACTATTCCACATACCACTAAAGAATGAACCAATTCCGCGCATAGCACGAGTAAACCAGTTTGCTTCTTCTACTTCAGATGTCGTTACAAGATCCACTTGCAGTGACTTACCAGTTAAAAATCCAGGGTCGTTTGTATCTTTTGGCGTAATTACCATTTGACCAAGCGCAGCTCCCTTTTTAATAGGTGCTTCTTGTCCCTTACTTGATTCTTTTAATTCTGTTTTATAAACATCTTTACTTCCTTTTGGCACTGGAAGTGAAATAGCTTGTTTCGTTTGAACTGCTACATCTTTATCTTTCGCATTTTCTACTCGTACTGTTTCTTGTCCTTTTACTGAAGAACCTTTTTTATACATTTGTTTCACTTCAAAGTTAGCAAATCCATAATCATATAGCTTCTTTGTTTCATCAAAACGTGCTGTATGAGAACTTGTTTTAATAACTACAGAAATAAAACGCATTCCGTTTCTTTCAACCGTACCAGTGAAGCAATCTCCTGCTTCTGGAGTTGAGCCTGTTTTTAGGCCATCTACGCCATCATATTCTTTAACTAAGCCCTTTAACATCCAGTTCCAGTTCGACATTCCAAACTTCTCTTTTTCTGGACGGAATTCTTTTTTAGGGATTTTTGCTGTATCTAACACTTTTGGATAATCTTTAATTAAATGTTGTGCTAAAGTTGCAACATCCTTTGCAGACATTTTATTTTCTTCATCCGCTGTTGTTCCTTCAGGATGCATTCCCTTTAAATCTTTATTCGTTAAACCTGTAGAATTGACAAATTTATAATTTTTTAACCCTAGTTCTTTCGATTTGTCATTCATCATTTTTACGAAGTCTACTTCTTTACCTGCAATTGCTTCTGCTAATGCAATTGTTGCACCATTTGCAGAAAAGATTGCCATTGCTTCGTATAACTCTTTTACTGTATAAGAGCCACCATTTTCTAATGCAACATTTGATAATGAAGCATCTTGTGAAACCTTATATGCATATTCAGAAACCTTAATTTTCTGGTCCCACTTAAGTTTTCCTTTATCCACTGCTTCGTGAACTAAATATTCACTCATCATCTTTGTCATACTAGCAATGGATAATAATTCATCTGCATTCTTTTGATATAAAATTTTCCCAGAATTCGCTTCTACTAAAATTGCCGCACCTGCTTCAATGTTTAAAGCGGCTCCTGTTTCAGCTGATGCATTGCTATATGGCATAAAAATGCTACAAGCTAGTGTAAGCACTGTTACCAAAGCAATGAATCTTTTGCAAAACATACCTTTCACTTTTGCTACCCCCAATATCTATGTACTCACATAACCGTTATTCTAACATAATCAAAAAAAAATAGACAGAGATATCAAATCTCTGTCTATTTGTATATAAGACATTATAATGAGTAGTTTGGAGCCTCTTTTGTAATTTGTACGTGATGAGGATGACTTTCACGTAAGCCAGCACCTGACATACGAATGAATTGTGCATTTTCGCGTAAGAATTCCAAATCCTGTGCTCCGCAATATCCCATACCTGCACGTAAGCCACCAACTAATTGGTGAACTGTATCTGCTAAAGGTCCTTTATATGGCACTCGTCCTTCAATACCTTCTGGGACAAGCTTTTTATTACCTTCTTGGAAGTAACGATCTTTACTTCCTTTTTCCATCGCACCGACAGAACCCATACCACGATACACTTTAAATTGACGACCTTGGTAAATTTCAGTTTCTCCAGGGCTTTCTGCAACACCTGCAAACATGCTACCCAGCATAACAACATGTGCTCCTGCCGCTAAAGCTTTCACCATATCACCAGAGTACTTAATACCACCATCAGCAATAACTGGAATACCGTGTTTACGAGCTTCTGTTGCACAATCATAAACTGCAGTTAATTGTGGTACACCAACACCGGCTACAACGCGTGTTGTACAAATAGAACCTGGTCCAATACCAACTTTAACTACGTTTGCACCAGCTTCAATTAATGCTTTCGTTGCTTCAGCAGTAGCAACATTTCCAGCGATAATATTTAGTGATGGGTATTTAGCACGAACTTCTTTTACCTTATCAATAACACCTTTAGAATGTCCATGTGCTGTATCAAGTACAATTGCATCTACACTAGCTTTTACTAATGCATCGATGCGAAGCATAGCATCCGCTGTTACACCAACTGCTGCTCCAACTAATAAGCGTCCTTGCTTATCCTTAGCAGAGTTTGGGAATTCAATTACTTTTTCAATATCTTTTATTGTAATAAGCCCTTGTAATACACCGTTATTATCAACAAGAGGGAGTTTTTCAATTTTATACTTTTGTAGGATCTTTTCAGCTTCTTCCAGTGTAGTACCAACTGGAGCTGTAATTAATTGTTCTTTTGTCATTACGTCAGAAATTTTGATTGAGTAGTCTTGGATGAAGCGCATATCACGGTTTGTAATAATACCAACTAATTTTCGCTCATCTAAATTATTTACAACCGGTACACCTGAGATACGATATTTTCCCATAAGATGTTCTGCATCATATACTTGATGTTCTGGAGTTAAGAAGAAAGGATCTGAAATAACGCCGCTTTCAGAGCGCTTTACTTTATCAACTTGCTCTGCTTGTTGCTCAATAGACATATTCTTATGAATAATTCCTAAACCACCTTGGCGAGCCATTGCAATAGCCATGTCAGCTTCTGTTACTGTATCCATTCCTGCACTAATTAACGGGATGTTTAGCTGTAAGCTTTCAGATAAAACTGTTTTAACACTTACTTCTCTTGGTAATATATCTGACCTAGCTGGTACAAGTAATACATCATCAAAAGTCAAACCTTCTTTAACAAATTTAGATTCCCACATAATTGTTCCCCCTATGATACCAGAAATTATTATTAGTAGCTTATCAATTGGTTAAAATACTGTCAAGGACGTATATATATGTTAGAATTTTTAGACAATAAAAGGAGCGTAATATATGCATCAAACATCTTGTACTTGGCAGCAGTTAAGTTTCTTTTTTTCATCTCAAAACGTACAACGTTATCTTGCCCGTTGTTATGAAAAATCCTCTATTCAGGATGCAGAAAAAAAAAGTTTTGAAAATTGTTATCCCTTTATTTATTACTTAGAACACGGGAAAAATTATTATGAATTATATAAGACAGCTCCATTTTCCATTCAACCAATGTTGTTATTTTATGGAATTAGTCAACTGTTTAAAGCATGCCTACTAACTATTGACCCTAACTATCCTGAATCCACTACTGTTTTAGCTCATGGCGTTACAACTCGCAAACGAAAAAAACAAGGGTATCAATTTTTAGAAGATGAGGTGAAGGTACAAAAAAACGGATTGTTTACTCATGTTGCAGAACAACTGTTTCACATGAAACACTTAGAAGCAGAAAAATTTAACATGTTAGAACTAATGGGAAATATTCCAGAATTACAAAATTTATTTCGTTATAGTCAAAAAGGATCAACTTTATATAAAATTGATTCAACAATTAAAAATGAGCTCTCCTTTTCAGTCAACCTACTAGATCGATTACATATGACTAAAGAGAGATTTTCTCGTTACATTGAAACATCTTGTAAGCATTTATCAATACAACACGTACCTGAGAAGACTAATGAATCGAATTTACTTTTTACAGCGCCTATTCAATCATGGAATCCTATGTACAGTACTCCTTTATACTATGAACATCTTACTAATACTTATTATTTGCCACTTACGACTGACCCTAGAAATCCTAAGCCAATATTACCTGAACTCCTCATTCATTATTTATTGCTCTATAATTTAAGCATGATTTCTAGATATGAAACAGATTGGTGGTATGACTTACTTGGAAGTTATGGTTCTGAAGATTATCCATTTATTTATCAATTTCTAAGTATTTCTGCTCAAAAAATCCCTTACTATATTTCAAATTTTTTATTAATGGAACCAAATCTATTTCATGGGAAATAAAAAAACACAAGTCAAATGACTTGTGTTTTTAGTTGCTTGGCGACGTCCTACTCTCACAGGGACAAGGTCCCAACTACCATCGGCGCTAGAGAGCTTAACTTCCGTGTTCGGTATGGGAACGGGTGTGACCTCTCTGCCATCATCACCAAACTATGAAGGCATATTCCTTCAAAACTAGATAACATTTGCTACATATTATATGGTTAAGTCCTCGATCTATTAGTATTCGTCAGCTCCACATGTCACCATGCTTCCACCTCGAACCTATCAACCTGATCATCTTTCAGGGATCTTACTAGCTTACGCTATGGGAAATCTCATCTTGAGGGGGGCTTCATGCTTAGATGCTTTCAGCACTTATCCCTTCCGCACATAGCTACCCAGCTATGCCCTTGGCAGAACAACTGGTACACCAGCGGTGCGTCCATCCCGGTCCTCTCGTACTAAGGACAGCTCCTCTCAAATTTCCTACGCCCACGACGGATAGGGACCGAACTGTCTCACGACGTTCTGAACCCAGCTCGCGTACCGCTTTAATGGGCGAACAGCCCAACCCTTGGGACCGACTACAGCCCCAGGATGCGATGAGCCGACATCGAGGTGCCAAACCTCCCCGTCGATGTGGACTCTTGGGGGAGATAAGCCTGTTATCCCCGGGGTAGCTTTTATCCGTTGAGCGATGGCCCTTCCATGCGGAACCACCGGATCACTAAGCCCGACTTTCGTCCCTGCTCGACTTGTAGGTCTCGCAGTCAAGCTCCCTTATGCCTTTGCACTCTACGAATGATTTCCAACCATTCTGAGGGAACCTTTGGGCGCCTCCGTTACACTTTAGGAGGCGACCGCCCCAGTCAAACTGCCCACCTGACACTGTCTCCCGGGTCGATAAGACCCGTAGGTTAGAATTTCAATACAGTCAGGGCGGTATCCCACCAGCGCCTCCACCGAAGCTAGCGCTCCGGTTTCAATGGCTCCCGCCTATCCTGTACAAACTGTACCAAAATTCAATATCAGGCTACAGTAAAGCTCCACGGGGTCTTTCCGTCCTGTCGCGGGTAACCTGCATCTTCACAGGTACTATAATTTCACCGAGTCTCTGGTTGAGACAGTGCCCAAATCGTTACACCTTTCGTGCGGGTCGGAACTTACCCGACAAGGAATTTCGCTACCTTAGGACCGTTATAGTTACGGCCGCCGTTTACTGGGGCTTCAGTTCAGAGCTTCGCTTACGCTAACCCCTCTCCTTAACCTTCCAGCACCGGGCAGGTGTCACCCCCTATACTTCGCCTTACGGCTTCGCAGAGAGCTGTGTTTTTGCTAAACAGTCGCTTGGGCCTATTCACTGCGGCTTTCCGTTAAGAAAGCACCCCTTCTCCCGAAGTTACGGGGTCATTTTGCCGAGTTCCTTAACCAGAGTTCTCTCGCACACCTTAGGATTCTCTCCTCGCCTACCTGTGTCGGTTTGCGGTACAGGCACCTTTTATCTCGCTAGAAGCTTTTCTTGGCAGCGGGGAATCAAAGACTTCGCTCCATAAGGAGCTTCCCCATCACAGCTCAGCCTTTACGATAAGCGGATTTGCCTACTTATCAGCCTAACTGCTTGGACGTGCACAACCAATCGCACGCTTCTTCTATCCTTCTGCGTCCCTCCATTGCTCAAACGATAAAGAGGTGGTACAGGAATATCAACCTGTTGTCCATCGCCTACGCCTGTCGGCCTCGGCTTAGGTCCTGACTAACCCTGAGCGGACGAGCCTTCCTCAGGAAACCTTAGGCATTCGGTGGACGGGATTCTCACCCGTCTTTCGCTACTCATACCGGCATTCTCACTTCTAAGCACTCCACCAGTCCTTCCGGTCTGACTTCACTGTCCTTAGAACGCTCCCCTACCACTGATACCATTGGTATCAATCCGCAGCTTCGGTGGTGTATTTAGCCCCGGTACATTTTCGGCGCAGAGTCACTCGACTAGTGAGCTATTACGCACTCTTTAAATGGTGGCTGCTTCTAAGCCAACATCCTAGTTGTCTAAGCAACTCCACATCCTTTTCCACTTAATACACACTTTGGGACCTTAGCTGGCGGTCTGGGCTGTTTCCCTTTTGACTACGGATCTTATCACTCGCAGTCTGACTCCTAAGGATAAGTCATTGGCATTCGGAGTTTGACTGAATTCGGTAATCCGATGAGGACCCCTAGTCCAATCAGTGCTCTACCTCCAAGACTCTTACACTTAAGGCTAGCCCTAAAGCTATTTCGGGGAGAACCAGCTATCTCCAGGTTCGATTGGAATTTCTCCGCTACCCACACCTCATCCCCGCACTTTTCAACGTGCGTGGGTTCGGGCCTCCATTCAGTGTTACCTGAACTTCACCCTGGACATGGGTAGATCACCTGGTTTCGGGTCTACGACCACGTACTAAACGCCCTATTCAGACTCGCTTTCGCTGCGGCTCCGCCTCTTCAGCTTAACCTCGCACGGGATCGTAACTCGCCGGTTCATTCTACAAAAGGCACGCCATCACCCGTTAACGGGCTCTGACTATTTGTAGGCACACGGTTTCAGGATCTCTTTCACTCCCCTTCCGGGGTGCTTTTCACCTTTCCCTCACGGTACTGGTTCACTATCGATCACTAGGGAGTATTTAGCCTTGGGAGATGGTCCTCCCAGATTCCGACGGAATTTCACGTGTTCCGCCGTACTCAGGATACATTCAAGAGAGAACGAAGTTTCGACTACGGG
>NZ_JBQXYO010000001.1:3265000-3867500 GCF_052656585.1 Bacillus sp. KNSH39 | reverse complement strand
AGTATTATTATAAAAAAATAAAGAGAGGGAAAATCCCCTCTCTTATTCTTCTGAAGAAACCTCTTCACTCGTTTCTTCCTCTTCATCTTTTTGTGCTTTTGCTACCGTCGCTACCTCTTGGTCTTCCTCTAATCGAATTAGACGAACACCTTGTGTATTACGTCCCATTTGAGAGATTTGATCAACTGGCATACGAATAATAACGCCTGCCGCTGTAATTAACATAATATCTTCTTCACCTGTAACAGACTTAACAGCTACTAATTTACCGTTCTTATCTGTAATGTTACAAGTTTTCAGACCTTTACCACCGCGACTTTGCAGACGGTATTCATCAATCGGTGTACGCTTTCCGTAACCATTTTTCGTTACAATTAGAACATTTACATCCTCTTCGACAATTTCCATACCTACAACTTGGTCTTCATCGCCCAACGTAATAGCTTTAACACCTGCAGCATTACGTCCCATAGAACGAACATCTTGTTCATTGAAACGAATTAGCATACCGTTACTTGTCCCGACAATAATATCCTTATCACCCGATGTTAAACGTACAGATATTACTTCATCCTCTTCACGAAGAGAAATTGCAATTAAACCATTTGTACGTATATTTGCAAATGATGAAAGTGGCGTTCTCTTAGAAACCCCTTGTTTTGTCGTAAAGAATAAGAACTGATCGTCACCAAATTCACGAATCGGAATAATAGCGTTAATCCACTCACCCTTATCTACCCCTAATAGGTTAATAATTGGTAGTCCTTTTGCAGTACGACTATACTCTGGAATTTCATATCCTTTCGTACGGTATACTTTACCCTTGTTTGTAAAGAATAAAATATGATCATGAGTAGACGTTGTTAATAAATGTTCAACAAAGTCATCATCATTCGTACCCATTCCTTGCACACCACGTCCCCCACGGTTCTGTGTTTTGTACGTAGAAGCTGGTAACCTCTTAATATAACCGTTATGAGTTAACGTAATCGCAATGTTTTGTTCAGGAATTAAATCTTCATCTTCAATAAATTCCATACCGCCAATTGTAATTTCTGTTCGTCTCTTATCATTGAAACGCTCTTTTACTTCTGTTAATTCTTCACGAATAATCTCAAGAACTTTTTCTTCATCTGCTAAAATCGCTTTTAATTCAGCAATTAACTTCATTAAGTCTTGATATTCTTGCTCAATTTTTTCACGTTCTAATCCAGTTAAGCGTTGCAGACGCATATCTAAAATCGCTTGCGCTTGTTTCTCACTTAAACCAAAACGTTCCATTAAGCCTTGCTTTGCAATATCTGCCGTTTTTGAACTACGAATTAACGTAATAACTTCATCAAGATGATCTAAAGCTATTCGTAATCCTTCTAAAATATGAGCACGTGCTTCTGCTTTTTCTAATTCATAAGCAGTACGTCTACGAATTACTACCTTCTGATGCTCTAAATAATGATATAGATTTTGTTTTAAATTTAGTACTTGTGGCTCCCCATTTACAAGAGACAACATATTAATACCGAAACTTGTTTGAAGCGCTGTATGTTTATATAGATTGTTTAATAGTACGTTTGCATTAGCATCACGACGTACTTCCATGACAATACGCATACCATTACGATCTGATTCATCACGTAAATCTGTAATACCTTCAATTTTCTTATCGCGAACTAATTCTGCGATTTTTTCAATTAATCGCGCCTTATTAACTTGATAAGGTAGTTCAGTTACGATAATAGATTGTTTACCGTTTGACTTCTCTTCAATTTCAACCTTAGCACGAAGCATAATGGAACCGCGACCTGTTTCATAAGCTCTTCGAATTCCACTTCTTCCTAAAATTAAACCTGCCGTCGGAAAGTCTGGACCAGGAATATATTCCATCAATTCTGCGATAGTAATATCAGGATTATGACTTAATGCCAGCACACCATCAATTACTTCGCCAAGCTGATGCGGCGGTATATTTGTTGCCATACCAACAGCAATACCTGTTGTACCGTTTACTAATAAATTAGGGAAACGCGCTGGTAGTACTATCGGTTCTCTTTCGGAACCATCATAGTTATCTTGATAATCAATTGTATTTTTTGAAATATCACGTATTAATTCCATAGAAATCTTAGACATTCTTGCCTCTGTATAACGCATTGCTGCTGCTGAATCTCCATCTACAGAACCGAAGTTACCATGCCCATCTACAAGCATATAACGTTGACTAAAATCTTGCGCCATACGTACCATTGTTTCATAAACGGCTGAATCACCATGAGGGTGATACTTACCGATTACTTCACCGACAATACGTGCTGATTTCTTATACGCTTTATCAGCTGTAATTCCTAAATCATTCATCGCATATAAAACCCTACGATGCACAGGTTTTAATCCATCACGAACATCTGGTAATGCACGAGATACGATAACACTCATTGCGTAATCTAAAAATGAGGTACGCATTTCATGACTAATATTAATTTCTCGAATTCGTGCTTGTTGTTGATTGTCTGACATCAACGAGCACCTCCTCTTACATTTCCGTTACACATACATTGATTTATATGTAGAAGACAGGAATACTTAGATTCCTGTCATTACTCATTTAAATATCAAGGTTCTTCACGTATTTTGCATTCTCTTGGATAAAGTTACGACGCGGTTCTACTTTATCACCCATTAAAATTTCAAACGTTTCGTCTGCTTCTATTGCATCTTGAAGAGAAACTTGAAGTAACGAACGTACTTCTGGATCCATTGTCGTCTCCCATAGCTGAGTTGGATTCATCTCCCCAAGACCTTTATAACGTTGAATTCCTGGTTTCGGCTGGGCTGGTAGCTCAGCTAAGATTTTTTCAAGTTCCTTATCGTTGTAAGCATATTGAATTTTTTTACCTTGTTGTATTTTAAACAATGGCGGCTGTGCAATATAGATATAACCACACTCAATTATTTGACGCATATAACGATAGAAGAACGTTAATAATAGGGTACGAATATGTGCACCATCAACATCGGCATCGGTCATAATAATAACTTTATGATAGCGTGCTTTTTCAATATCGAAGTCTCCACCAATATTTGTACCGATTGCCGTAATAATTGTACGAACTTCATCATTTGATAAAATCTTATCTAAGCGCGCCTTTTCCACATTAATAATTTTACCCTTCAGCGGTAAAATTGCTTGGAAATGACGATCGCGTCCTTGTTTTGCAGATCCACCCGCAGAGTCACCCTCTACGATGTAAATTTCACTAATTGCTGGATCTTTCGAAGAGCAATCAGCTAATTTACCAGGTAAACTTGAAACTTCTAACGCACTCTTTCGACGTGTCAATTCACGCGCTTTTTTCGCAGCTACACGTGCACGTGCAGCCATCGTACCTTTTTCTACAATTTTTCGCGCTACATTAGGATTTTCTAGTAAGAACTTTTCAAATGCCTCTGAGAATACAGACTCTGTAATTGTTCTCGCTTCACTATTCCCAAGTTTTGTCTTCGTTTGTCCTTCAAATTGTGGATTTGGATGCTTGATTGATACAATTGCTGTTAAACCTTCACGAACATCCTCACCAGTTAAATTACTGTCCGCATCTTTTAAAATGCTATTTTTACGACCATAGTCGTTGATTACACGAGTTAAAGCTGTTTTAAAACCTACCTCATGTGTACCACCTTCATACGTATGGATGTTATTCGTAAATGAGTAAATATTATTTGTGTATCCTTCGTTATATTGAAGAGAAACCTCAACCTGAATACCATCTTTTGAACCTTCTACGTACACAGGCTCTTCATGAATCGGTTGTTTTGAGCGATTTAAATGCTCAACGTATGATTTAATTCCACCTTCGTAATGGAATTCTTTCTTTTGCTTATGTTCACGTTTATCTTCAATTGTTAATTTAATATTACGATTTAAAAACGCTAATTCACGCATACGAGTTGCTAGCGTATCAAAATCGTATACTGTTGTTTCTTGGAAAATTTCCGGATCTGGTTTAAATCGAGTTATTGTTCCTGTTTGATCGGTGTCACCAATGACTTTTAAATCCGCAACCGGAATACCTCTTTCGTATTTTTGGTAATGGATTTTACCTTCACGATGTACAAATACTTCTAATTCTGTTGATAGAGCATTTACAACCGATGCCCCAACACCATGTAAACCACCAGAAACTTTATAACCGCCACCGCCAAATTTACCACCGGCGTGGAGAACAGTCATAATAACTTCTACAGCTGGACGTCCCATTTTTTCTTGTATACCAACCGGAATACCACGCCCATTATCCGTTACACGAATACTATTATCTTCTTCGATACTAACATTAATTTCATCACAATAACCTGCAAGTGCTTCATCAATACTATTATCTACGATTTCCCAAACAAGATGGTGAAGCCCTTTTCCACTTGTAGATCCAATATACATACCAGGGCGTTTCCGAACTGCCTCTAGTCCTTCAAGCACCTGTATCTGACTTTCATCATATGCATTTTCTTGCATTTGCTTTTGTTCCATTGACACAAAGATCACCTACTTTTCCATTTAAACAGGGGTTATTCCCTATCTATTTCACAATCTACAGTGCCGTTCGTTACATGAATTGTTTTCGCTTCTTTTAATGTTTCGTGTTCAATTCCGTCGACACTCGTCGTTGTAACAAATGTTTGCACTTTTCCTTGAATTGTATTTAAAAGATGTGATTGACGATAATCATCTAATTCTGATAAAACATCATCCAACAAAAGGATTGGATATTCTTTAACCTCTGAATAAATCAATTCAATTTCAGCTAATTTTAGGGATAGTGCGGTCGTTCGTTGTTGTCCTTGCGAACCAAAGACTTGAACATTTTTACTATTAACGAAGAATTGTAAATCGTCACGATGAGGACCAATTAAAGTCGTACCACGGAAAATTTCACGTTGTTTCACAGATTGAAAACTTTCATAGTATACTTCTTTTATTTTCGACAAATCCATTGATTCTGATACATCTACACTTGGTTTATAGACAATTTCTAACTCTTCTAATCCACGGCTTATACCTCGATGAATTGGAGCTGCCCATTCCTGTAGCAAATGCAAAAATTCAAAACGTTTTTGCAGTATTTTCGCACCATGCTCAATTAGTTGAAGTGTAAATACATCCAACATCGTTTCCTCATTCTTACTATTCCCTTGCATTTTTTTCAACAAGTGATTTCGTTGCGTGAGCACCTTTTGATATTGACTTAATTCATACAAATATACAGGAGCTATTTGTCCTAATTCCATATCTAAAAAGCGTCTTCTTACTTGAGGGCTTCCTTTTACAAGATTTAAATCTTCTGGGGCAAACATGACAACGTTCATCACGCCAATATATTGACTTAACTTTTGCTGTTCAAGTTGATTTAATTTTGCCTTTTTACCTTTTTTCGAAATATTTAATTCCAAAGACAAAGAACTGTTTCTTTTTTGTAATTTCCCTTTTATTTGACCAAAATCTTCATCCCAGCGGATAAGTTCGCGATCATTAGAGGTTCTATGAGATTTCGCCATCGCTAAAACATAAATAGCTTCCATCAAATTTGTTTTCCCTTGCGCATTTTCGCCGATAATTACATTTACCTTATCTTCAAAGGAAAGCTCTAATTTTTCATAATTGCGATAGTTTTTTAATTGTATTTCTGAAATAAACAAAGGGCTCCCCCTTTATGCCTGAACTTGGAAAGTTCCGCTTCCTGGAATTTCAATAACATCATTCGCATATAGTTTGCGACCTCTTCTATTTTCAAGTTCGTTGTTCACGTACACTTCATATTCTTGTAAAAACCATTTTACAGCGCCACCTGTATCAATTACATCAGCTAACTTTAAAAATTGTCCTAGTGTAATATACTCTGTTGAAATTTTAATACGTTTCATAAAATCGCTCACTTTCTGAAAGTGTTCATTCTTTCATTGTACTAAATAAACTAGCATTAGGAAAGTAATACCCAAAAATCAAATAAGGGCCACTAGCATCTTTAAACTAGCAACCCTTATTCCTTACCTAGTAAGTACGAACCGGTAAAATTAATTGAATAATTGAATCATCATTTACTGTACGAATTAAGAACGGTCTCATCGCCCCAGTAAAGCTAACTTTAATCTCTGTACTATCCAAAGCTTTCAATGCATCCATCATATATTTTGCACTAAAAGATATTTTTAACTCTTCTCCATCTACTTTTTCGCATTGTACTTCTTCAACAACTTTTCCGATTTCTGGTGAATTCGAAGAAATCTCTAGCATTTCTTGCTCTAAAGTTGATAATTTAACAACGTTATTGCGGCCATCTCTTGCTAATAGTGAAGCGCGATCAATTGCTTGTAGGAATTCTTTTGTATTCACAAAAATATCCGTTTTACTCTCTGCCGGAATTAAACGTGTCGTATCAGGATAATTCCCTTCTAACAATCTTGAGAAGAATAATAAATGTTTTGTACGGAATAATACTTGATACTCCGTAATAACGATATCTACCATTTCTTCAGACTCATCTAAAATTTTACTTAATTCATTTAAGCTCTTACCTGGGATAACAACATTAGCTTGGAATTCATCTGCAATGTTATGTCCTTCAATTTTTGCTTTTCGAAGTGCCAGCCTATGACTATCTGTTGCAATACAAGTTAACTCGCTGTTATATACCTTCCAGTTTACACCTGTCAAGATTGGTCTTGTTTCAGAAGTAGAAACTGCAAATACAGTTTGTCTGATCATATGTTTAAGTAAATCTGTTGGTATCTTAAATACATGATGTTCTTCAATCTGTGGCAATAACGGATATTCTGCAGAATCTAAACCATTTAAGTTAAACTCTGATTTTCCAGATTTTATTTTTGTCATAAAATGATTTTCTACAGAAATTTCGACAGTGTCTTTAGGTAGTTTTTTTACGATCTCACTAAAATATTTTGCCTGTAAAACAATGCTTCCTGATTGAGCTATTTCTACGATTTCTTTTCCATCTTCTTCGACTGGAATAAACGATTCAATTGAAATATCAGCATCGCTTCCTGTTAATGTAACTCCTTCTTCAGTTGCTACAACTTTAATTCCCGTAAGAATTGGGATTGTTGTACGAGAAGAAACTGCCTTCATTACATCTTGTACACCTCTTACAAGATAGTCTTTTTGTATTGTAAAACGCATAAAGAAAAACCTCCGGTAAGTATAAGATTTTATTTAATTAATAAAGATAAAAAATAGTAGTAATAGTAATAGGGCTTGTGGATATGTGGATAACCCCGCTAAAGGATGTAAAAACAGTCTATCTACATGTGGATAGACTGTGCGTAAAACAAGGTAAGTTATTCACACTATTCAGCTACTACTTTAAAATACCATTAATTTCTTCAACTTGCTTTTGTAATTGCGTATCGGTTTTTAGTAGTTTAGAGATTTTTTCATGGGCATGGATAACTGTTGTATGATCACGTCCACCAAATTCTTCACCTATTTTTGGTAAAGAGGAATCTGTAAGTTCGCGCGATAAATACATTGCAATTTGGCGAGGAAACGCAACTGATTTTGTACGTTTTTTCGCTTTAAAATCTTCTAATTTCACTTGATAAACGTCCCCGACAGCTTTTTGAATATCATAAATAGAGATAATTTTCGGCTTAGAATTTGGAATAATATCTTTAAGTGCTTCAGCTGCTAAATCAGCATTAATATCTTTATTAATTAAAGATGAATAAGCTACAACTCGGATAAGTGCACCTTCTAATTCACGAATATTTGAATCAATTTGATTTGCGATATAAAGCATAACTTCATTTGGTATATCAAGCCCTTCAGCTTTTGCTTTTTTGCGTAAAATCGCAATTCGTGTCTCTAAATCTGGCGGCGTAATGTCTGTAATAAGTCCCCATTCAAAGCGGGAACGAAGACGATCTTCTAAAGTTGGAATTTCTTTTGGTGGTCGGTCACTAGAAATTACAATTTGTTTACTTTCTTCGTGTAATGCATTAAATGTATGGAAAAACTCTTCTTGAGTCTGTTCTTTTCCAGCAAGAAATTGAATATCATCTATCAATAAAACATCTACGTTACGATATTTATTACGAAAATCAACAGCTTTATTATCACGAATAGAGTTAATAAATTCATTTGTAAATTTTTCTGATGATAAATATACAACTTTTGCATTTGGATTATGTTCAATTACATAATGACCAATTGCGTGCATTAAATGTGTCTTTCCAAGTCCAACTCCCCCGTAAATAAAGAGTGGATTATACGCTTTAGCTGGCGCCTCAGCTACAGCTAATGAAGCTGCATGGGCAAAACGGTTACCAGAGCCAATAACAAATGTATCGAATGTATATTTTGGATTTAACATGCTCTGTGGTAAATGAGCTGAATCATCTTGTGCTGGATTCGGCTTAACTGGAGGCAGATCAATGTCCTCTTCAGCTTGACTTTGGGGAATAATAAAGCGAATTGCTAATTTTGCCCCTGTTAAATCGTATAGTGTTTCTGAAATTAGTTCGGAGTAATGAGATTCTAGCCAGTCACGAGCAAATTCATTCGGAGCTGTAATCGTTAATACGTCTTTCTTCAAGTTATGAGCCGTTGTGGATTTTAACCATGTCTCATAACTAGGCTTGCTTACCTTTTTTTCTAATTCTTTTAAGGCACTATTCCATAAATCAGAGATATTTTCCAAAGGTGTCCCTCCTTTACTAAGTTGGTAAAAGAATAAGGTTGCGCAACAAATGTACAACCTAATAAATATAAAATGTATATTTATACGAAACGTATTTTAAAACCTAAAAACGTCGTTTGTATATGAGATAGGGTTTTCGACAAAAAAAGCAAATGTGGACAACTATTTACCCACATGTGATTAAAACTGTCCACATGTTATACACAAATTGTGGATAAGATAAAGATGTGGAAAACTTATTCAAAGTGAAAACACAACTATAATATCAAAAAAAAGTGGCTATAGCAATGAATTTAAGAAAGTTATCCACAAAATCAATACCTTGTGGAATAAACTTGTCCACAACACGATATACTGTGTAAAAGTGCGAAAAAAGTTTGTGGATATAAAAAGCGCGAAAAAATATTTATCCACAAGGAAATATAGGTGCTGTGAAAAAGTATGTGAATAGGTTCAAAATGAATATTTGATGAAAATTTCTAGAACCATTGACATTTTCCTAGTTAATTAACTATAATTTATAGGACTGTCTTTAACAGATATTCCTCAGGGAGGTGTCATATAATGAAAAGAACTTACCAACCAAATAAACGTAAGCGCAGCAAAGTACATGGTTTCCGCAGCCGTATGAGCACAGCGAACGGACGTAAAGTGCTAGCAGCTCGTCGTCGTAAAGGAAGAAAAGTATTATCTGCGTAGACCACTGATCGTTCAGTGGTCTTTTTTTCTAATAATAGTGAATTTCCGCTGATGAAATACAGGAGTGTCAATTGATATGAAGAAAAAACATCGTATAAAGAAGAATGATGAATTCCAGGCGGTTTTTCAAAAAGGAAAATCAAATGCAAATCGTCAGTTTGTTGTATACCAATTAGATAAAGAAGAACAGCCAAACTTTCGCATCGGCCTTTCTGTTAGCAAGAAAATAGGAAATGCAGTAGTTCGTAATCGAATTAAGCGCATGGTCCGTCAGGCTATTACAGAGTTAAAAGATGAGATAGCTTCTGGAAAAGATTTTGTTATAATAGCAAGGAAGCCTTGTGCAGAGATGACATATGAAGAAGTAAAGAAAAGCTTAATTCATGTCTTTAAACGCTCTGGTATGAAAAGAATAAAAAAGTAGCGTAAGGAAATGAATTACACTATATACATACCGATACAAGGAGGAGTAGGCTTTGAAAAAGAAATTAGGTTTACTAGCCATGCTTATTGCATTAATGGCGATTACTGCTGGCTGTAGTGAAGTAAATCAGCCAATTACACCAAAAAGCACTGGAATTTGGAATGAATACTTCGTATACCCGCTTTCTCAGTTAATCACGTATTTTGCAAACTTATTTAACAGTAATTATGGTTTAGCAATTGTTGTTACGACTCTTATCATTCGTTTTGCGTTATTACCATTAATGATTAAACAAACGAAGAGTACGAAAGCGATGCAAGCGTTACAACCGGAAATGGTGAAGTTAAAAGAGAAATATAGCTCTAAAGATCAAGCGACACAGCAAAAACTGCAGCAAGAAATGATGCAGTTATACCAAAAAAATGGTGTAAATCCATTAGCTGGTTGTTTACCAATCTTTATTCAAATGCCAATTCTGTTCGCTTTTTATCATGCAATTATGAGAACAGCTGAAATTAAACAACATAGTTTCTTATGGTTCGATTTAGGACATGCAGACCCGTTCTATATCTTACCAGTCGTTGCAGCAATTACGACATTTATTCAGCAAAAGCTTGCAATGGCAGGAACAGCTGGTCAAAATCCACAAATGGCAATGATGCTTTGGCTTATGCCGATTATGATTTTAATCTTTGCAATTAACTTCCCAGCTGCATTATCACTTTACTGGGTTGTTGGTAATATCTTTGGTATTGCTCAAATGTACTTTATTAAAGGGCCAGAGATTAAGGCTAGTAAGGCTGGTAAGGCTGGAGGCTCAAGCAAGTGAGTGTAATTACTGCTAAAGGACAAACAGTCGAGCTGGCAGTAGAGGATGCTTTAAGGCAATTAAATACATCAAAAGATCGAGTAGATATAAATATTGTCGATGAGGGTAAAAGGGGATTCTTAGGTTTATTTGGGAATCGCCCTGCAGTAGTAGAAGTTGTATTGAAGAAAGATCCAATTCAAGAATGTGAAGAATATTTAAGAAATGTTATTCACGATATGGGTGTGGAAGTCGAGATTAGTAAAATTGTAAAAGGACGCGAAATCGAATTTACAATTTCTGGTGATAATGTAGGTGTTTTAATTGGTAAAAGAGGTAATACATTGAACTCTTTACAGTATTTAACAAAACTTGTCGCGAATCGTAACACGAAGCAGTATATCGGTATTACACTAGATGCTGAAAATTATCGTAGTAAAAGAAAAAGTACGTTAGAATCACTTTCTTATCGATTAGCGAAACAAGTATTTAATACGAAAAAAAGAGTTATTTTAGAACCAATGCCATCTTTTGAACGAAAAATTATTCATCAGGCATTATCAAATCATCAAGGTATCAATACAACTTCTGAAGGAAATGAACCACATCGGCATGTTGTAATATCTCCTAAATGACCGGTTGCTCAAATGAGTGCCGGTTTTTTTGAGCGGAAAATAGATGTGGATAACTAAAAAACACTAAACTTATCCACTGTGAATAAGTTTAGTGTTTTTTACATGGGGATATAATAAAATGAGTTATTCTTCTTTTGTAGATAGGTTCGTTATGGTATCCTAATAATTTAGTGAAAGAAATAATCATGTTGAAATAGAGATAAATAAGCAAGTGAGGTGAAAGGACATGGAATTTGATACAATTGCTGCGATTTCCACAGCGCTTGGAGAGGGTGCAATTGCCATTGTTCGAGTAAGTGGGGATGATGCGGTTGAGAAAGTTGATCGTATTTTTAAGGGGAAGGATTTAACAGAGGTTCCTTCTCACACTATTCATTATGGTCATATTGTTGATTTAGATACAAATCAAGTTATTGAAGAAGTTATGGTGTCTATTATGCGCGCACCAAGGACTTTTACACGTGAAAATATAGTGGAAATTAACTGTCACGGTGGACTTGTTTCAGTAAATAAAGTATTGCAACTTATTCTAGCACAAGGAGTACGATTGGCAGAACCGGGCGAATTTACAAAACGTGCTTTTTTAAATGGACGTATCGACTTATCACAAGCAGAAGCTGTTATGGATTTGATTCGAGCAAAAACAGATCGTGCGATGAATGTAGCAATTAATCAAATGGAAGGGCGATTATCTAAATTAATTGGTCTTTTGCGTCAAGAAATATTAGAAACATTAGCTCATGTTGAGGTAAATATAGATTATCCAGAATACGATGATGTAGAAGAGATGACACATAATATTTTAATTGAGAAAGCGACGCATGTTCGTTCGGAAATCGAAAAAATATTAGAAACATCAAAACAGGGGAAAATTTTACGTGAAGGTATTGCTACAGCAATTATCGGTAGACCTAACGTTGGGAAATCATCGTTATTAAATAGTCTTGTTCAGGAGAAAAAGGCAATTGTAACTGATATTGCAGGAACAACTCGTGATGTTATTGAAGAGTACGTTAACGTGCGTGGTGTACCTCTTAAACTTATAGATACAGCCGGTATTCGGGAGACAGAAGATGTTGTTGAACGAATTGGTGTGGAACGTTCAAAAGAAATGATGAGCCAAGCGGATTTAGTATTAGTTGTTGTCAACTATAGCGAGGCTTTAACAAATGAGGATGAAGATCTATTCCGTGCGGTACAAGGAAAAGACTTTATTGTTATTGTGAATAAGACTGATTTACCGCAAGCGATTGATATGGAACGTGTTACAGAGTTAGCCGCGGGAAATCGTGTTATTACAACATCCTTAATTGAGGAACAAGGAATAGATGAACTCGAAAAGGCAATAGCTGATTTATTCTTTGAAGGAACAATCGATTCTGCAGATATGACATATGTTTCTAATGCGAGACATATTGGATTATTAACACAAGCAGGAAAAACAATCGGTGATGCAGTTGAGGCGATTGAAAATGGTGTACCAATTGATATGGTACAAATTGATTTAACAAGAACGTGGGAAATACTTGGTGAAATTACTGGGGACACAGTGCATGAAAGCTTAATTGACCAGTTGTTCTCTCAATTTTGTTTAGGAAAATAATATAGTGAAGTTGTAGAAAGATAGAGATTATTAGGAGGAATAAACAATGGGATACAATGCCGGTTCATACGATGTCATAGTAATCGGTGCAGGTCATGCAGGATGTGAAGCTGGTCTTGCGGCAGCACGAATGGGCTCAAAAACATTAATGTTAACAATTAACTTGGATATGGTAGCATTCATGCCATGTAACCCTTCTGTTGGTGGACCAGCAAAAGGGATTGTTGTTCGTGAAATTGATGCATTAGGCGGAGAAATGGGACGTAATATTGATAAAACTCATATTCAAATGCGTATGCTAAATACAGGTAAGGGACCAGCCGTACGTGCACTTCGAGCGCAAGCTGATAAATTCGCTTACCAACATGAATTAAAGAAAACAATTGAAGAAACACCAAACTTAACGTTGTTCCAAGGAATGGTAGAGCGTTTAATCGTTGAAGAAGGTGTATGTAAAGGGGTAGTTACACAAGCTGGTGCAGAATATACAGCAAAAACCGTTGTAATTACAACTGGAACATTTTTACGCGGCGAGATTATCATGGGCGACTTAAAATATTCAAGCGGTCCAAATAATCAGCAACCGTCTATTACATTATCTGAGCATTTAGAGGAACTTGGATTTGATCTTGTTAGATTTAAAACAGGGACACCTCCGCGTGTAAACAGTAATACAATTGACTACAGTAAAACAGAAATTCAACCAGGTGATGATAAGCCACGTGCGTTCTCTTTTGAAACAACGAAATTTATTATGGATCAAATTCCATGTTGGTTGACATATACAAGTACAGAAACACACCGTTTAATAGATGAAAATTTACATCGTTCAGCTATGTATTCTGGTATGATTAAAGGAACAGGCCCTAGATACTGTCCTTCTATTGAAGACAAAGTAGTAAGATTTAATGATAAACCACGCCATCAAATTTTCTTAGAGCCAGAAGGGCGTAATACACAAGAAGTATATGTACAAGGTTTATCCACAAGCTTACCAGAAGATGTACAACGTGACATGCTTAGAACAATTCCAGGCCTAGAAAATGTTGAAATGATGCGTACAGGTTATGCAATTGAATATGATGCAATTGTGCCAACACAACTATGGCCAACACTTGAAACGAAAAAGATTAAAAATTTATATACAGCAGGACAAATTAATGGAACTTCTGGTTACGAAGAGGCGGCAGGACAAGGGCTTATGGCTGGAATTAATGCAGCATGCCGTTCTTTAGGTAAAAAAGAAGTTGTTTTAGGTCGCGAGGATGCTTATATTGGCGTCTTAATTGATGATCTTGTAACGAAAGGTACAAATGAACCATATCGTTTATTAACGTCTCGTGCAGAATACCGTCTATTATTACGCCACGATAATGCTGATCTTCGTTTAACTGAAGTTGGTCGTGAAATTGGATTAATTAAAGAAGAGCGCTATGAGCGATTTACAAATAAAAAATTACAAATTGAACAGGAAAAGGAACGGTTAAGCAGCATTATTATTAAACCACGTCCTGAAGTACAAGAATTAATTCGCAATATTGGCGGAAGTGAATTGAAAGATGGAATACGTGCAAGTGACTTATTACGTCGTCCAGAGATGACATATGAGCATATTCATCTTTTAGTACCAAGTGAAGTAGAATTAAGTGATGAAGTTAAAGAACAAGTTGAAATTCAGATTAAGTATGAAGGGTATATTGAAAAATCTTTACAGCAAGTAGAGCGTATGAAGAAAATGGAGAGTAAAAAAATCCCTGTAGATATTGATTATGATGCGATTTCTAGCCTTGCTTCAGAAGCTAGACAGAAATTGAAAGATGTTCGTCCACTTTCAATGGGGCAGGCTTCACGTATTTCTGGCGTAAATCCAGCGGATATTTCCATTTTACTTGTGTATATAGAACAAGGAAAAATTGCACGCGTATCGAACCAATAAATAGTAAGGAGATATTGCTAGATGAACATAGAACAATTTCAATCTATGCTAGAAGAGAAGGGAATCACCCTCTCTTCTAGACAGTTAGAGCAGTTCAAAATCTACTTTGAAACATTAGTAGAGTGGAATGAAAAAATGAACTTAACGGCTATTACAGAAAAAGAAGAAGTATATTTAAAACACTTTTTTGATTCCATTACAGCTGCTTTTTATTATGATTTTTCAAAACCATTCTCAATTTGTGATGTTGGTGCAGGGGCTGGATTCCCAAGTATTCCTTTAAAAATTTGTTTCCCGCACTTAAAAGTAACAATTGTAGATTCATTGCAAAAACGTATTAATTTCTTAAATCACTTAGCCCAAAAGTTAGAATTAAGTGATGTTGCATTTTGTCACGATCGTGCTGAAACATTTGGGAAAAAAGAAGGTGTACGTGAATCATACGATATTGTAATGGCACGTGCAGTTGCGCGTCTTTCTGTATTAAGTGAGCTATGTTTACCACTTGTAAAAGTTGGAGGAACATTCATTGCAATGAAAGGTGCAGCAGCAAACGAAGAAATTGAAAATGGCAAGTATGCTTTAGAGGTGCTAGGCGGAGAGTTGAAAGAGATGTCTACGTTCCAATTGCCATTTGAAGAGAGTGAACGTAATATTTTATTAATCGAGAAAAAGCGCAAGACACCAAAGAAATATCCACGCAAACCGGGAACACCCAATAAATTACCTATTGAAAAATAAATCTTATTAGACGTAAGATTAAATTATATAAATGAAAACGTAAATGTTTCATAGGAAACATTTTATGGAGAATAGTCAATAGGCCTAAAAGGTGGTGGAATATGTATGAAAAATACGTTTTCTCGTTTATTTGGCTTTGGAGATAAAGAGAGCGAATTCGAATTACAAGACGAAAGCCATGAAGAGATAGATAAAAAGGTATATGAAGAAATACAAGAAATTCCGATAGTAAATATTACCCCTAACCGTTATCAACCAAGAACAGTTTTTGATGATGCGCGTATTGATGAGCTAGCATTAACAATTCGTACACATGGACTTATTCAACCGATTGTTGTAAGGCAATATGAGGATGATAAGTACGAGATTATTGCTGGAGAAAGACGTTTTCGCGCGGCAACAAAGTTAGGTTGGGAAAAGGTTCCTGCAATTATAAAGAATTTAAATGATACAGAGACAGCTTCTGTAGCTTTAATTGAAAACTTGCAACGTGAGGAACTAACGGCAATCGAGGAAGCTGTGGCATATCAAAAGCTGATTGAGTTACATAATTTAACACAAGAAGCATTGGCACAAAGACTTGGAAAAGGACAATCTACAATCGCAAATAAGTTGCGCTTGTTAAAGTTGCCTGAAGAAATAAAAAGTGCATTATTAGAAAAAAGCATTACAGAACGTCATGCCCGCGCTCTCATTCCTTTAAAAAATGAGGAATTACAACTGAAGGTTTTACAGGAAATTGTTGAGAAACAACTAAATGTAAAGCAAACAGAAGAACGAATTGCGAAGTTACTAGAGGAAGCGAAACCGAAGCGTAAGGCAAAGCAAAAAGCAGTAAGTCGAGATACGAGGATTGCTATGAATACAATTAGACAATCTTTACAAATGGTTACTGAAAGTGGTTTGAATGTTAATTCTGAGGAAGAAGAATTTGATGAGTACTATCAAATTACAATTAAAATTCCAAAGAAAAAATAATAATGACGTGCTAGAGACCTTATCCTATTGGAGAGGTCTCTTTTACTATATTTTCTTGTTAAATGAAGAAGGAGTTTAGAAATAAATTTTGAAGTTTAATAAAGGACGTAAAAGAAAAAGTTTTATTTCATGTTACAATAAACGTAATTGTTACTAGAATAAGATAGAAAGGTTGAAAGTAGGTGACATCATGGGAAAAATCATTGCTATTGCTAATCAAAAAGGCGGTGTTGGAAAAACAACAACATCTGTTAATTTAGGGGCTGGATTGGCGCAAGTAGGTAAAAAAGTCCTTCTTGTAGATATTGATGCTCAAGGAAATGCAACGACTGGTGTGGGAATTGAAAAATCTGAATTAGATCAATGTATTTACAACGTTCTTGTGGAAGATGCAGATGTTCAAGGGGTTATACAGAAAACCGCAACTGAAAACTTAGATGTTCTACCCGCTACAATTCAATTGGCTGGTGCTGAAATTGAATTGGTACCGACTATTTCCCGGGAAGTACGTTTGCAAAGAGCATTACAGCCAGTTCGTGATGAATATGACTATATTATTATCGACTGTCCCCCATCTTTAGGGTTATTAACGATTAATGCATTAACAGCAGCAGATTCTGTTATTATTCCTGTACAGTGTGAATATTACGCACTAGAAGGGTTAAGTCAGCTATTAAATACAGTTCGACTTGTACAAAAACATTTAAATAAAAATTTAGCAATTCAAGGTGTATTGTTAACAATGTTGGATGCCCGTACAAATTTAGGGATTCAAGTTATAGATGAAGTGAAAAAGTATTTTAGGGATAAAGTATATCGCTCGATTATTCCGCGTAATGTACGCTTGAGCGAGGCTCCAAGTCATGGGAAACCTATTATGCAGTATGACGCTAAATCAAGAGGAGCAGAAGTGTATATAGATTTAGCAGAGGAAGTGATTGCAGGTGGCTAAAGGATTAGGAAGAGGAATTAATGTGTTTTTTCCTGATTTAGATGTGAAAGAAGAGGAAACAATTCAGGAGATTCTTGTAACTGAATTAAGGCCGAATCCATATCAACCGCGTAAACACTTTAATAAAGAGGCGATTCAGGAATTAGCAATTTCGATTAAGGAACACGGTATTCTACAACCATTAATTGCTAGGAAGAGTATTAAAGGATATGAAATTGTTGCAGGTGAAAGACGATTTCGTGCTGCAAAAGAGGCTGGTTTAGAAAAAGTACCTGCGGTTGTAAGACAATTAACTGAACAGCAAATGATGGAATTTGCTTTGTTAGAAAACTTACAACGAGAAGATTTAAATCCTATGGAAGAGGCAATGGCATACCAGATGTTAATGAATGAGCTAAATGTAACGCAAGAACAATTAGCGAAACGTCTTGGTAAAAGCAGACCTTACATTGCAAATTATACTCGGTTATTAAGCCTACCTTCTTTCGTACAAGATATGATTGCAAATGGTCAACTTTCAATGGCTCATGGGAGAACTTTACTTACGATAAAAGATGAAGAACAATTGAAGTCCTTATTGAAACGCATTGAAAAAGAAGGATTAAATGTTCGTCAATTAGAGAAAATCGTCCAAGAGATTAATCAACACGTTTCACGTGAAACAAAAAAAGTGAAAAAAGAGCGAAATATATTTTTCGTAGAACGTGAAACGTTCTTAAGAGAAAAGTTTGGCACAGATGTGAAAATTAAAGAGACGAAAAAAGAAAAAGGTAAAATCGAAATTGAATTTTTTAATAAAGAAGATTTAAATCGTATTTTAGAACTATTAGCACAGAAAAATTAAAAAGCAAACCATCTTATTATTTATAGATGGTTTGCTTTTTTTAATGCGGATAATTTTTGATCCGTCTCTTTTATACTTTTTGCGATTACATCAGCCATTTTCATGACTAAACTTAATCTTGTATTTTGAAGAACGAAAAACTCCATAAACCCATTTAGATTGACGATACCGTGTATGTGCAAATCACCAACTGCAGGTAATTTCTTATTCATAGCAGCTCCAGGTTTACTAGGTCCCTTTCCAGTAGTGATTGATCCGATATTTTGGGACTTTCCTAAACATGCATCAACAGCAATTATAAATGCAGTAGGATATTCTTTCTGTATATTCTGAATTTTCTCTTCTAAATTTAGCGCATGTACTGGCTCATCTAGTGTACCGAATACTTGGAGGTTTTGGATGTCTATTTGTTCAAGTTTTGTACCAACTAATGGGCCGAGTGCGTCACCTGTAGAGCGATCTGTGCCGATACAAACGAGAATAAGTGGTATATTAGTTTTAATAGGAATATGGGTAAGTAAGAAATTACTGATTATTTCAGAGGCTTCTAGATCTTGGTGCATAACGTTTTGAGTTTCTTTCTCAAAAAATGGTAAGCGAAAACTTCCAATATTCATGAAGCACCCATCCTTTTAATAAATTTTCAATATATGTTATATGGTGAGGAAAATGGAAAGTTATAAGTGCGTAATTTTTGCAAAATGTGAATGAAAACGGAAATAATAGTACTAGTATATATATATTCGTTCCATTTTATACCTGGATGTCGGGGATAAAATAGGATTAAAATCATAAAATTTTTTCAGCAATTAGGGGACTTCTGATACAATAATAAGGGTAACTAAAAAGAAATTTTAGCTAGAGAGGTAGAGGTACATGGATTTATTAGCGAAGTGGTTTAATTCTATGAAACAGTATTTATTAGATGCTGATCGTTGGGCTCATATTGGAGTTGCGACATTAAAAATATGTATTATTTTAACAATTGGTGCAGTTGTTGTGCGAATTGCAAGGGCGGTTGTACGAAATGCGTTTCGTATGGGGAGTCGTTCTCCAATTCAAATTTCAGAACGTCGTACAGTTACAGTAGCGAAATTACTTGAAAATATTGTAGCGTACGTTGTTATGTTCATTATGCTAATTGCGATTTTAGGTGTGTTTGATATTAATGCATCAGGTTTATTAGCGGGTGCTGGGGTAATTGGTTTAGCAGTCGGATTTGGTGCTCAAAGTTTAGTGAAAGACGTTATTACAGGTTTATTTATTTTGTTAGAAGATCAGTTTTCAGTTGGCGATTATGTTAAAATCGGTCAATTTGAAGGAGTCGTTTTAGAAATTGGACTTCGTACAACGAAAGTAAAGAGTTGGACAGGTGAAATTCATACTTTACCAAATGGAAGTATTATTCAAGTTACTAACTACTCAGTTAGTAATAGTGTAGCGTTTGTTGATGTATCTATTTCATATGAGGCTGATATTGCGAAAGCAGAGCAAGTTATTGAAGATTTATTAGTAGAATTACCTTCAAAGTACGAAAAAATGGTAACAACACCTCAATTATTAGGTGTGCAAACATTAGCTGCATCAGAAGTTATATTACGTGTTATTGCTGAAGTAGAACCGATGCAACATGCAGTTATTGCAAGGGCACTTCGTAAAGAGATTAAAAATCGTCTTGATTTACATGGAATTGAAATTCCATATCCACGTATGGTTTTATATAATCGTGAAGAATTAGTTAGTGGAAAAGCAATTTAGTATGGAGAGGAGTTTGGAGAATGGAGCAAAAGGAATATAACTTGTATGATGTTGTGGAAATGAAGAAAGCCCATCCATGTGGCGAGAATCGTTGGAAAATTATTCGTATGGGAATGGATATCCGCATTAAGTGCGAGGGGTGTGACCATTCAGTAATGATTCCTCGAAGAGAGTTTGATCGTAAGGTGAAAAAAATACTTGTGAAGCACGAAGAATAGAGGAAGAGTAACAGTTACAGTAGGTAACTGTTACTTTTTTTCGTTTGGCGGAAACTTGTCATTTTTTTCGTTACTATCTATAATGATGAAAGATTGAGACATAGGAGTGAAAAATATGGGATTAACGGCTGGGATTGTTGGATTACCTAACGTAGGGAAGTCCACTTTATTTAATGCAATTACACAAGCAGGAGCAGAATCTGCGAACTATCCATTCTGTACAATTGATCCAAACGTAGGGATTGTAGAAGTACCAGATGAGCGTTTAAATAAATTAACGGAATTAGTAGAGCCGAAAAAGACTGTTCCGACTGTATTCGAGTTTACTGATATTGCAGGTATCGTAAAAGGTGCTAGTAAAGGTGAAGGTTTAGGAAATAAATTCTTATCTCACATTCGTCAAGTAGATGCAATTTGCCAAGTTGTTCGTTGTTTTGAAGACGAAAATATTACGCACGTTTCAGGGAAAGTAGATCCAATTGATGATATTGAAACAATCAATTTAGAGCTAATTTTAGCGGACTTAGAGTCTGTTGATAAGCGTATCGAGCGTGTTGCGAAATTAGCAAGACAAAAAGATAAAGAAGCGGTATATGAGCATGAAATTTTAGTTCGTTTAAAAGAAGCTTTTGAAGAGGGAAAACCAGCTCGTACTGTTGAATTTACAGAAGAGCAGATGAAGATTGTTAAAGGCCTTCATTTACTTACAACAAAAGAAATGTTATACGTAGCGAATGTAAGTGAAGACGATATTATCGATCCTTCGGAAAATAAATACGTACAAATGGTAAAAGAATTTGCAGCAAATGAAAATTCTCAAGTAATCGTTGTATGTGCAAAAATCGAATCAGAAATCGCTGAATTAGACGAAGAAGAGAAAAAAGTATTCCTTGAAGAATTAGGAATTGAAGAGTCTGGTTTAGATCAATTAATTCGTGCAGCATATGACCTATTAGGACTTGCTACGTACTTTACAGCTGGCGTTCAAGAAGTACGTGCTTGGACATTTAAACAAGGAATGAAGGCACCACAATGTGCTGGTGTTATTCATACAGACTTTGAGCGTGGATTTATTCGTGCAGAAACAGTTTCTTACGATGATTTAATGACAAACGGTTCTATGACAGCTGCAAAAGAAGCTGGAAAAGTACGTTTAGAAGGAAAAGAATATATCGTAAAAGACGGAGATGTTATGCACTTCCGTTTTAACGTTTAATTTAATATTTCCTAGGAAAAATAAAGATATGAACTTGGCAAATATATTATATGTTTGCCAAGTTTTTTATGTATTGGTGAGTTGATTCATATAACTTACTATGATATAATCTAAACTCGTGAGTAATTACTATAAATTAATTGCTCCTTGCCCATTACGGGCCGTTTAGACCAAAAGGAGGTGAAAGTGTAATGAGAAAGTACGAAATTATGTACATCATTCGTCCTGGCGTTGAAGAAGAAGCTCAAAAAGCTTTAGTTGAACGTTTTGCAGGTGTTTTAACAAACAATGGTGCAGAAATCATTAACACGAAAGAGTGGGGTAAGCGTCGTTTAGCTTACGAAATCAACGACTTACGTGAAGGTTTCTACATGATCTTAAACGTGAAATCTAACGCAGAAGCGATTAACGAATTCGACCGTTTAGCTAAGATCAACGAAGACATCCTTCGTCATATCGTTGTTAAAGAAGAAGAAAAATAATTGATATATAAGGGAGAGTGGTTCGATTGATGAATCGTGTTATCCTCGTTGGTCGTTTAACTAAGGACCCTGACTTACGTTACACGCCCAATGGTGTCGCAGTAGCTACTTTTACGTTAGCTGTGAATCGCGCATTTGCCAATCAGCAAGGTGAGCGTGAAGCTGACTTTATTAATTGTGTAATATGGCGTAAACAAGCAGAAAACGTAGCAAATTATTTGAAAAAAGGTAGCTTAGCAGGCGTAGATGGGCGTCTTCAAACTCGTAATTACGAGGGACAAGATGGTAAACGTGTATACGTAACAGAAGTTCTTGCGGAAAGCGTGCAATTTTTAGAGCCGCGTAATGGCGGTGGGGAGCAACGTGGTTCATTTAATCAGCAACCATCAGGAGCTGGTTTCGGTAACCAAGGCTCTAACCCATTTGGTCAATCTAGTAATTCAGGTAACCAAGGTAACTCTGGATTTACGAAGAATGACGATCCATTTTCAAATGTAGGTCAACCGATCGACATTTCCGACGACGATTTACCGTTCTAATACAGTAAATTTGTTAGTTTTAACAAAGAATGGAGGGAAATAGACATGGCAGGACGCAAAGGTGGACGTGCGAAACGTCGTAAGGTGTGTTTCTTCACAGCTAACGGCATCACTCGCATTGACTATAAAGATGTTGATTTATTAAAACGTTTCGTTTCTGAGCGTGGTAAAATTTTACCTCGTCGTGTAACAGGAACAAGCGCAAAATACCAACGTAAACTTACAGTTGCAATTAAACGTGCTCGTCAAATGGCACTTTTACCATATGTTGGTGAATAATAGCGTATGAAATGCACAGTAGAGTCGGACTCTACTGTGCATTTTGCTATGCTTTTCTTTTTGAAAGAGAGGTTAAAATGTGAAACAAACAAAGTTTATTACAGAAGGTGCAGCATTATTAGCTATATATGCAATTTTATTGCTTATATCTATGTATGTTCCGATTTTGGGTACAGTTGTAACTTTTGCGTTGCCGTTACCATTTATACTATTAATGATAAGACATAAACTATCTAATGTGCTCGTGGTTTTTGTAGCAGCACTTTTTGTTACTATTATTGTGAGTCAACCGCTGAATTTAGTGAAGACAATTATGTTTGGATTGATAGGGATTGTTTTAGGATATATGTATAAAACAAGAAAAAAGCCAGTTGAAATCTTAATAGCGGGGACGCTTGCATACTTAATTGGTTTTGTACTTATTTATGTTGCGAGTATAAAGTTTTTCAACATAGATATAATGAAGCAAATGCAAAGTATGTTTAGTGAAAGTATGGCGAAAAGCGAAAAGATAGTAAGTGCTACAGGTATGCCGATTAGTAAGGAACAAAAAGAGCTACTTGCACAAATGAATGATATATTACAATCGTTACTTCCAAGTATACTTGTGCTAGTTTCAGTATGTTTTTCTTGGATTACAGTGATAATATCAGGTAGTGTTTTGAAAAAGTTAAAACATGAAGTTATATCTTGGCCTAAATTTAAAGATATACAATTACCAAAGAGTATCATTTGGTATTACGTTATATTTATTTTGTTAGCAACTTTTATAAAAGTAGAACCAACATCATATTTACATATGGTATTTTCTAACCTAAATGTCATATTTGCACTATTGCTTGTACTGCAAGGTCTGACATTTATCGCCTTTTTAGCGTATAGAAAAGGTTTTACTAAAGGGGTTCCTATTATTAGTTTTATTGCATGCATGTTTATTCCGATGCTGTTTCCTCTTGTGACAATCTTAGGTATAATTGACTTAGGGATTTCATTGCGTTCTAAAATAGGGGGATAAAATAATATTCCTTATACTATTTTAATCTGTTTAACTAACTGGAAGGTAAGTTAGTTTTACTTTATAGGAGTTGTATACATGCCTGAATTTGATAAGAAACAGTGGTTTTTATATCCTGTTTATGTATTGGCATTTTTTGTGTTTGTGCTCATTTCAATTCTCTGTTATTTTCATTTAATTATGGGTATAGCTGCTTTTGTCATTTTTTGTATCGTATTCTTTATCGTTATACGATTTGAACTTAATTTTCAAAGGAATTTCGAAAAGCATACGACAGATATGATTACAAGAGTAAAGAAAGTAAGTAATGAAGCATTTAACCAAATGCCGATTGGTATTTTGTTATACAATAAGGATTATGGGATTGATTGGGCAAATCCTTATTTATCTTCATGTCTGGGACAGCACGCATTAGCTGGATGGCACCTTTACGATGTATCAGAAACATTACTTCTTTTCATTAAAGGAGAAACTTCTGATGATATAGTCTCTTTAAATAATCGAAAGTTTCGCGTTTTTGTAAGGAAAGAAGAAAAGTTAATTTATTTCTTTGATGTAACGGAACAAACAGAAATCGAAAAGATGTACGAGGATCAAAGGACTGTTTTAGCTGTCATCTATTTGGATAATTATGATGAAGTTACACAAGGATTAGATGATCAATTACGTACGAATATAACAAGTCTTGTGACATCGCGACTAAATGAATGGGCACTTAAGTATGGTGCTTATTTAAAACGTGCATCTTCAGAAAGATTCTTCGTTGTGCTAAATGAAAGTATTTTGACGCAGATGGAGAAAGGGAAATTTAGCATTTTAGATCAGGTGCGTGAAGAAACATCTAAAAGGAATATACCACTTACATTAAGTGTGGGTGTCGGATCAGGTGATTTACCTTTATCAGAGCTTGGAGCAATGGCTCAATCTGGTTTAGATCTTGCGCTTGGGCGTGGGGGAGACCAAGTAGCTATTAAACAAGCGACAGGTAAAGTTAAGTTCTATGGAGGTAAGACAAATCCGGTTGAAAAACGTACCCGTGTACGCGCCAGGGTCATTTCGCATGCGTTAAAGGATTTAGTATTAGAAAGTAGTAATGTCATTATTATGGGGCATAGGGCTCCCGATATGGACGCAATTGGTGCTGCGATTGGTATTTTAAAAGTGGCTCAATTAAATGAGCGTAAAGGATATATTGTGTTAGATGAAAATGATTCCGATAAAGGAATTAAGCGTTTGATGGACAAAGTGAAACAAAATGAGGAGTTATGGTCTCATTTTATTACTCCAGAGCAAGCGATGGAATTTGCAAATGATGAGTCGTTACTTGTTGTTGTCGATACGCATAAACCTTCTATGGTGATGGAGCAAAAACTGTTACATAAAATTGAAAATGTAGTAGTTATTGATCATCATCGCCGTGGAGAAGATTTTATTGAAGACCCATTGCTAGTTTATATGGAACCATATGCTTCTTCAACGGCAGAATTGGTTACAGAATTACTTGAGTATCAACCTAAAAATTTAAAGATGACAATGTTAGAAGCGACGGCATTGTTAGCGGGTATTATTGTCGACACGAAAAGTTTCACATTCCGGACAGGGGCTCGTACATTTGATGCTGCTTCTTATTTACGCTCACATGGTGCAGATACTGTACTTGTACAAGAACTTTTAAAGGAAGATATGGATCAGTATTTACGGGTTGCAAAAGCTATAAAAAATGCGTACATTTATAAAAATGGAATTGCGATTGCTAAAGTTGATAGTGATGATTACTACGATCAAGTGCTTATTGCGCAATCGGCAGACACGTTATTAACGATGACAGGGATTATTGCATCATTTGTTGTTGCGAAACGTGGCGAGAATCTCATTGGAATTAGCAGCAGGTCTTTAGGTGAAGTGAATGTGCAGCTAATTATGGAAAACTTAGGCGGTGGCGGGCATTTGACGAATGCAGCCACACAGATGAAAAATGTTACAGTAGATGAAGCTGAGGAGAAGCTTCGATTTGTTATTGATGACTATTTACAGGGAGGCACACAATCATGAAAGTAATTTTTCTAAAAGACGTAAAAGGTAAAGGTAAAAAAGGAGAAGTAAAAAACGTACCAGATGGCTATGCAAATAACTTCTTACTAAAACAAGGATTAGCTGCTGAAGCAACAAATAGCAGTATGAAAACTTTAGAAGCTCAAAAGCGTAAAGAAGAAAAAGATGCAGCAGCAGAGCTTGAAAATGCAAAAGAGTTAAAAGAGACTTTAGAGAAATTAACTGTAGAATTAAAGGCGAAATCTGGAGAAGGTGGCCGTTTATTTGGTTCTATCACAAGCAAACAAATCGTAGATGCAATGCAAAAATCACACAAGATTAAACTTGATAAACGTAAATTTGAAATGGACGATGCAATCCGTGCGCTAGGTTATACAAACGTTACTGTGAAATTGCATCCACAAGTAACAGCAACAGTAAAAGTTCATGTTAGTGAACAATAAAAATAAATTAAGCAAGGAGGATTGCGTATGAGTGATGTACTTGCTGATCGTACCCCTCCGCATAATATAGAGGCTGAGCAGGCGGTTTTAGGGGCCATATTGATTGATCAAGATGCGTTAACTTCAGCATCAGAGTTATTGGTACCTGATTCGTTCTATCGAACGAAACATCAAAAGATTTTTGAAGTCATGCTTGGGCTATCTGATAAGGGAGAGCCGATCGACTTAGTAATGATGACATCAGCAATGGCTGATCAAGGGTTACTAGAAGAGGTTGGTGGGGTTTCTTACTTAGCAGAGTTAGCAGAAGTTGTGCCAACTGCAGCTAACGTAGAATATTACGCACGCATCATCGCTGAAAAGGCGCTTTTACGTCGTTTAATTCGCACGGCGACTCATATTGTATCGGATGGATACGAGAGAGAAGATGATGTGGATGGTCTTTTAAACGAGGCTGAGAAAAAAATATTAGAAGTATCCCATCAAACGAATGCAAAAGCATTCCAAAACATTAAAGATGTTCTTGTAGATGCTTATGACAAAATTGAACTTTTGCATAATCAAAAGGGTGAAGTTACTGGGATACCAACTGGGTTTACTGAATTAGATAAGATGACAGCAGGTTTCCAACGAAATGATTTAATTATCGTGGCAGCACGTCCATCAGTAGGGAAAACGGCATTTTCATTAAATATTGCACAAAACGTAGCGACGAAAACGGATGAAAATGTAGCGATTTTTAGTTTGGAGATGGGTGCTGATCAGCTTGTTATGCGTATGCTTTGTGCAGAAGGGAATATTGATGCACAAAGACTTCGTACTGGTTCATTAACTTCCGATGATTGGGCAAAATTAACAATGGCAATGGGGAGTCTCTCAAATGCTGGTATATATATTGATGATACGCCAGGTATTAAAGTAAATGAGATTCGAGCAAAATGCCGTAGATTAAAGCAAGAACAAGGTCTTGGTATGATTTTGATTGACTATTTGCAGCTTATTCAAGGAAGTGGGAAATCAGGAGAAAACCGTCAGCAGGAAGTATCTGAGATTTCTCGTACCTTAAAAGGGATTGCGCGTGAATTGCAAGTGCCTGTTATTGCTTTATCACAGTTATCTCGTGGTGTAGAATCTCGTCAAGATAAACGCCCGATGATGTCTGATATTCGTGAATCTGGAAGTATTGAGCAGGATGCTGATATTGTAGCTTTCCTATATCGTGAAGACTACTATGATCGAGAAACGGAAAACAAAAATACAATTGAAATTATTATTGCAAAACAACGTAACGGTCCAGTAGGTTCAGTGGAACTTGCATTCGTCAAAGAGTTCAATAAGTTCGTTAACTTAGAACGTCGTTTTGAGGATGGACATGCTCCACCGGCATAAAGGCAGTATAAAAAAGAAACACATTTCTTATAATAAGATGTGTTTCTTTTTTTTATAAGAAAGATAAGGCTTTCATAAGTTAAATATATAATTCTTACGAACGAAAAAGTTTTTTTGTGAAAAAATGTTCGCTTTTCGGTTGACTTCTCTTTCGGTTTTGGTACAATTATATTGTTTGAATAGATCGTTTGAAAATTGCGGAGGTGCTTTAATAATGTCTTCAGTAGTAGTTGTAGGAACACAATGGGGCGACGAAGGAAAAGGTAAAATCACTGATTTTCTTTCTGAGCATGCGGAAGTAGTTGCAAGATATCAAGGTGGAAATAACGCGGGACATACAATTGTTTTCGGCGGAGTTAAATATAAATTACACTTAATTCCATCTGGTATTTTCTATAAAGAGAAAATTTGTGTAATCGGAAACGGATTAGTAGTAGATCCAAAAGCATTACTTGAAGAGTTAAAATACTTACACGATCGTGGTGTAAGTACTGATAATTTACGTGTAAGTAACCGTGCACATGTTATTTTACCTTACCACTTAAAACAAGATGAGTTAGAAGAAGCAAGTAAAGGTGATAACAAAATCGGTACAACGAAAAAAGGTATCGGTCCTGCATATATGGATAAAGCTGCTCGTATTGGTATTCGTATGGCTGATCTTTTAGACCGTGAAGCATTTAAAGAGAAGCTTGAGCGCAATTTAGTAGAAAAAAATCGTTTATTTGAAAAAATGTACGATACAGAAGGTTTCACTGTAGAAGAAATTTTCGAAGAGTACTTCGAGTACGGGCAACAAATCGCGCAATATGTATGTGATACGTCTGTTGTATTAAATGATGCATTAGATAATAATCACCGTGTATTATTTGAAGGTGCGCAAGGTGTTATGCTTGATATTGACCACGGTACGTACCCGTTCGTTACATCTTCTAACCCAATTGCTGGTGGTGTAACAGTTGGAACTGGAGTTGGTCCTGCGAAAGTTACTCGCGTTGTAGGTGTATGTAAAGCATATACAAGCCGCGTTGGTGATGGTCCATTCCCTACTGAGCTTCATGATGAAATTGGTCATCAAATTCGTGAAGTTGGTCGCGAGTATGGAACGACAACTGGTCGTCCACGCCGCGTAGGTTGGTTCGATAGCGTTGTTGTAAGACATGCACGTCGTGTTAGTGGTTTAACGGATCTATCATTAAATTCTATCGACGTTTTAACAGGTATTCCAACTCTTAAAATTTGTGTAGCTTACAAATACAATGGCGAAGTTATTGATGAAGTTCCAGCTAACTTAAACATTTTAGCGAAATGTGAGCCTGTATATGAAGAGCTTCCAGGTTGGGAAGAAGATATTACTGGTGTAAAATCATTAGATGAACTTCCTGAAAATGCACGAAAATACGTAGAACGTGTTTCTGAGTTAACAGGAATTCAAATATCTATGTTCTCAGTTGGACCAGATCGTAACCAAACAAATATTGTACGTAACGTATACGAAGCTTAATTAACATTTTTTGAAAAAAAAACTCATGTCTGCATGAGTTTTTTTCTTATTCTTTTATAAAAAAACAAAAAAAGTATTGCAATAAATACAGAATACATGTTATGATACATCTTGTCGTCACGAAAATATGACGTTGGTGAGTATGAGCCATTAGCTCAGTTGGTAGAGCATCTGACTTTTAATCAGAGGGTCGAAGGTTCGAGTCCTTCATGGCTCACCATTTTATTTTTCGTGGCCCGTTGGTCAAGTGGTTAAGACACCGCCCTTTCACGGCGGTAACACGGGTTCGAATCCCGTACGGGTCATGTTTTTTTTTGCTTATTTTTGGTCCCGTGGTGTAGTGGTTAACATGCCTGCCTGTCACGCAGGAGATCGCCGGTTCGACCCCGGTCGGGACCGCCACTTTTGTTTATACCACCATTAGTGGTTTTATATATAGTTTTGGCTCGGTAGCTCAGTCGGTAGAGCAGAGGACTGAAAATCCTCGTGTCGGCGGTTCGATTCCGTCCCGAGCCACTCTCAGGATATTAAGTGGGCCCACTTAATATCCTTTTTATTTATGTAATTTTACAAAACTGAGTAGTTATTTTAAAATAGAACGAGGAGCCTCTAGCAGTTGAAGCTAGAGGTTTTTCTATAGATCGTATAGGATGCCGTGTAAAAGTGGATCATACATGAGTCTATGAGAATAGAGGAGAAAATACTTAAACAAAGGATGCGGTCATATAGGACATACTATGTAAACATCAATATGTTTAGGGATTATTGACCATATTTTTATAAGGAGGAAATAGACGATGATGGGAAAGAAAATTTTAGTAGTTGATGATGAAAAGCCGATTGCAGATATTTTGAAGTTTAACCTAGAAAAAGAAGGTTTTGAAATAGTAATGGCGCATGATGGTGATGAAGCAATTGAAAAGGCTAATGAAGAGCAACCAGATATGGTTTTATTAGATATTATGCTACCAGGTAAAGATGGCTTAGAGGTTTGCCGTGAAATACGTAAAAGCTCAGAAATGCCGATTATTATGCTTACAGCAAAGGACTCTGAGATTGATAAAGTATTAGGGCTCGAGCTTGGGGCAGATGATTATGTAACGAAGCCATTTAGTACGAGGGAATTACTTGCTCGTGTGAAGGCGAATTTACGCCGCCATCAACAAGGTGGTGCTGCGGAAAAAGAAGAAAATACAGAAATGGTTATTGGACCAATTGTGATCAATCCAAATGCATATAGTGTAACGAAGCGCGAGGAAAATATCGAGCTTACACATCGTGAATTTGAGTTGCTACATTATTTAGCGAAACATTTAGGACAAGTTATGACACGCGAACATTTATTACAAACAGTTTGGGGTTATGACTATTTTGGAGATGTGCGCACAGTAGACGTTACAGTACGTCGTTTGCGTGAAAAAATTGAAGATAATCCAAGCCATCCTACTTTAATTGTAACTAGACGTGGAGTAGGGTATTACTTGCGTGACCCAGAGCAGGAATAGTATATGAAGAAAGTTGGTTTTTTTCAATCTATTCATTTAAAATTTGTGCTTATATATATGCTATTAATATTAATAGCGATGCAAGTTATTGGAGTATATTTCGTAAGGGAATTAGAGAAGAGCTTAGTACAAGGTTTTAGGGATTCTTTAACGCAGCAAACAAACTTATTATCATATAATTTGAAGCAAGAGTTTAAAAAAAGTTATACAAAAGCAGAAACAGAGTCAACAGATGAAACGATTAAAACTTCAATTCGAAAATTTGCCTCTGATCAGAAGAAAGTTATACAAGAGGTAAGTGTATTTGATTCGCACAGAAAGTTACTGGCTATTTCAGATGAATCAAAGCAGAATAAGGTGAATCGAACATCAACTGATATAGCTGTTCAGCGAGTGTTAGTACAAAAAAAGCCGGAAGTGAAAATTGAGAAGGATGGTAGTACAGGTCATCGTGTTCAAGTTATGCTTACTCCGATTCTAGATGATAACGGTAAGGATGCGCTTGGTGTTATTTACATTGTGGCATCTATGGAAGATGTATATAAACAAATGAAGGATATAAATCAAATTTTTGCTACGGGAACAGTAATTGCTTTATTAGTAACGGCCGTACTTGGGATTTTATTGGCTCAAACAATTACAAGACCAATTTCAGATATGCGGAGACAAGCAATCGAAATGGCAAAAGGAAATTATTCGAGAAAAGTAAAAGTGCATAGCCATGATGAAATTGGACAACTGGCATTATCCTTCAATAATTTATCAAAAAAATTACAACAAGCTCGTTCTTCTACAGAAAGTGAAAGGCGTAAATTATCATCTGTTTTATCACATATGACAGATGGAGTAATTGCTACTGACCGAAAAGGGGATATTATTTTACTAAATGATCCTGCGGAAAAGATGTTAAATGTTTCTCGTGAAACAGCGCTCGATCAATCTGTTTTAGAGGTATTAGGGATACAGGAAGAATTTACGCTCGATCATTTATATGAAGAGCCAGATTCTGTTTTATTAGATTTTAGTACGAGAAACGAACCATATATTTTACGTGCTAGTTTTTCTGTTATTCAAAAAGAAACAGGGAAGGCAAACGGCTTAATTGCTGTACTATATGATGTAACAGAGCAGGAGCGTATAGAACGGGAACGCCGTGAGTTTGTGGCGAATGTCTCTCATGAATTAAGGACGCCATTAACGACGATGCGCAGTTATTTAGAGGCACTTACAGATGGAGCATGGCAGGATCCAAATATTGCACCACAATTTTTAACGGTTACACAAGAAGAAACAGAAAGAATGATTAGACTTGTAAATGCGTTGTTACAGCTATCTAAACTTGATAGTACAGAGCATCGTTTAATGAAAGAATGGGTCGACTTTACTGATTTCTTTAATAATATTATTGATCGCTTTGAAATGTCTAAAGAGCAAAATGTAAGTTTCAAACGATCTTTCTCTAAGAAATCTAGATTTATTGATATGGATACTGACAAAATTACTCAAGTGCTGTATAACATTATTTCTAACGCATTAAAGTATTCACCAGAAGGTGGAACAGTAACATATCGTTTACGTGATCGCGGTGATTTATTAGAAATTAGTGTAAGTGACCAAGGAATGGGTATTCCAAAAGAAAACGTTGATAAAATCTTTGAACGTTTTTATCGCGTAGATAAAGCTCGTTCAAGACAAATGGGTGGTACTGGGCTTGGATTAGCAATTGCAAAAGAAATGATTGAGGCACATGGTGGCTCTATTTGGGCGAAGAGTGAAGAAGGAAAAGGGACAACTATTTATTTCACGTTACCAATGGCAGCAGATGAAGAGGACGATTGGGAATGAGTATGGAAAACTTTAAAACAATAGTTTTAATTAACCTAGTTGTAATTAGCCTATTTCTTACTTTTAACCTATGGACGTATGTGCCAGATTCTACATCCATGCAAAACGCGAAATTTGTGCAGGGAAATGAAGGAATGAACCAAACTAAAATTTCCGATGTTGTCCGTCCTACTTCTATCATCGTGCATAAAGATAAAAATCATTATGGGAGCAGAAGAGAGGCAGATATAGAATCAATCTATAAGCCTCTGGAAGTAGGGGAACTACATGATTTTAAAGAGATATCAATCACTAAGGGTGATTTCCTTTCATATGTGCATGGTGAAGGGAAAGTTGAACTTGTTTTCCCTACCGATATCCCATTTGATGCAGTAAAATCCATGTTTAACATGAAAGAGAAGAGTACAGATAAGCCTAAACATTTTAATCGTATTCTCCTCGATCCTTCTCGAAGTAAGGATCAAGAAATTAAAATTAACTTTGTTTCTGATGGTGATAACTTTAAAATATACGAGGCAAAATTAAGTGGCGTGTATTTAAAAGATATTGTAAATGCCCAAAATCAATTTATAGTATCAGCAAAGCCTTATTTTGATTATCAACTTAATGATATGAAAAAGTTATTTTTACCAGATGGAACGACAGAGTTAAACAATATAACATATATTTCATCTAATTTAGCAGTTGATACGTTTAAGAATGCTCTGTTTAGTGATCCTCGTTATTTAAGTCCGATTACCGAGATGTCGAAAGAAACATTTACAGATGGTATTAGATCCATGGAAATTGAAAACGATCGTCACATGCTAAAGTATAAAAACTCTTCTGTCTTAACTGAGAAAACGATAGATAATTTAATGCTTTTACAAAAAAGCTTTGAATTCGTAAGTGGTCACAGTGGAAGTTTGGATTCATATCGTTTGGACTATATGAATAAAGGAGAGACAGTATTTCGTTTAAATGAAGATGGATATTCAGTATTCAATGAAGATGGATTAGCTGAATTGAGACAAATATGGGGATCAGAAGAAGTAATGGAATATGAAAGACCGTTGCTGTCTTTAAATACTAAAGGTATAGAACAGAAGGTTACTCTTCCGTCAGGGCATGTTGTAATAGCATCCCTAGAAAATAATCCAGAGATAAAGAAACAAGTAATTAAGGATATTGGTATTGGATACAAGTTATTACTAGATGGACAAGTAGTTCGATTACAACCAATTTGGTATGTAAAGCTTGTTGAAGATGAAACAGGTAAACAGAAAATCTATGAGTGGAGTGAGGGAGGACTAAATGGATTGGGATCGGATTAAAACCATATTTATTGTGACCTTTTTTGTTTTGGACCTCTTTCTCATTTTCCAATTCATTCAAAAGCAAGATAGTAATCAATTGGAGCTTATTGCAGAAACAAAGATAGATCAAGAATTAAAAGCAAACAAAATTACGATGGGAAATATCCCTAAAGAACCGAAAAAAGAGTCATTTATTAGAGCAGAAAATAAAGCCTTTAAAGAAGAAGATATACAGTCTTTGAAAAATCAAACAGTGCATATACAAAATATGTACAAGATAGAAAGTAAGCTAAAAGAGCCTTTTTTAAATACGAAATCATTATCAAAAGATAAGTATAATGAATTTTTGAAGAACTATGTATTGGATGGACAAAAGTATGAATTTGGAGCGGTGAAAGACTCTAAAATTTATTTCTTCCAAAAATATAAAGATAAGCCTATTTTCTATAATAATCAGGCGATGATTGTTGTGGAATTAAATGAAAAAAATGAACTTGTTTCATATACGCAGACAATGCTAACTGATTTAAAAGAAATGGGCGAAGGTGAAAAAACGAAAGAGCAAGAAATTATTACGGCTCAAACAGCTTTAGAAAATTTGTATTTAAAAAATAAAATTCATGGAAATACGCATGTTAAAGAAGCACAAATTGGTTATGCCACTCTTACCGCATCTACTTCTAATAACCAAGTACTGGCTCCAACGTGGAATTTGAAAACGGAACAGAAGCAGGACTTCTTTGTGAATGCAATTGAAGGACAAGTTATGGAATTAGGAGAAAAGGAAAATCAAGTGGTTGATGAACATACTGGAGTGAGAAAGAATGGGGTTGCATTTTAGCGTACTTGCAAGTGGAAGTACAGGAAATATGCTATACGTAGGAACCGATGAAAAAAAATTACTAGTCGACGCAGGTTTAAGTGGTAAAGCAACAGAGGCTTTATTTAAACAAGCAGAACTGAATATAAATGATGTATCAGGTATTCTTGTAACGCATGAGCATAGTGATCATATTAAAGGTTTAGGTGTACTGGCACGTAAATATGATTTACCTGTTTATGCGAATGAGAAAACATGGAATGCAATGGAACATTTAATAGGAAATATCCCAACTGAACAAAAGTTTATTTTCTCAGTTGGTGATGTGAAAACCTTTGGTGATATTGAAGTCGAGTCATTTGGAGTTTCTCATGATGCGGCAGAACCGATGTTTTATGCTTTCCATAACAATAATAGGAAGTTAGCGCTTATTACAGATACGGGATACGTAAGTGACCGTATGAAAGGCGTTATTAAGGGAGCTAATGCTTTCGTATTTGAAAGTAATCATGATGTAGAAATGCTTCGTATGGGACGTTATCCATGGAGCATTAAACGACGTATTTTAAGTGACGTTGGGCATGTTTGTAATGAGGATGCTGCATTAGCGATGGCAGATGTAATTACAGATGAGACAAAGCATATTTATTTAGCCCATTTAAGCTTAGATAATAACATGAAAGAACTAGCGCGTATGTCAGTATCACAAGTACTAGAGGAAAAAGGATTTGGAGTGGGTGAATCCTTTGAAATTCACGATACAGATCCAAAAATGCCTACAAAAATTCAATACGTATAATTCTTCATTTTAGTAAACAATAAAGGTGAATATAGTTGTTTTCAGGAAGATAGGTGAACAAATATGTCCTTTATTGATGAAGAAAATTATCGTATGAAACGTGCAGGAAAAAAGAAGCACAAAGGTATAGTTCTTTCTAGTATAGCGGGAACAATTGTAGGAGCTTCTTTATTCGCGTTTGGAGCGCCTTTATTTTCAAATTCTGCTGATACGCTTCTGCAAGCTGAAGCAAGCGGAAGTAATATGGCCGAAACTCAAGGGATTAAACAGATTAGCTTTGTAGATGCTGTTGATCGTGCATCTGAAGCTGTTGTGGGTGTTATTAATATTCAACGAGATAACTTTTCAGAGGCAGATTCAGAGGCCGGTACAGGATCAGGAGTAATTTATAAAAAGACAGATGGTCAAGCTTATATTGTAACGAATAATCATGTTGTAGCTGGAGCGAATCGTATTGAAGTAAGTCTAAGTGACGGTAAGAAGGTTCCTGGAAAAGTATTAGGAACCGATGTAGTCACAGACTTAGCTGTATTAGAAATAGATGCAAAGCATGTGAAAAAAATAATTGAAATTGGCGATTCTAATACTGTTCGCAGAGGAGAGCCAGTTATTGCGATTGGAAACCCGCTTGGACTGCAATTTTCTGGAACAGTTACACAAGGTATTATTTCAGCTAATGAACGTATTGTCCCTGTAGATTTAGATCAAGATGGACATTATGATTGGCAAGTAGAAGTGTTACAAACAGATGCAGCGATTAATCCGGGGAATAGTGGCGGTGCGCTTGTAAATGCAGCAGGACAATTAATTGGTATTAATTCAATGAAAATTGCTGCAAAAGAAGTAGAAGGAATCGGCCTTGCTATTCCGGTGACTAGAGCTGTTCCGATTATGAATGAACTTGAGAAGTATGGAAAAGTAAGAAGACCATATGTTGGGATTGAACTTAGGTCATTAAATGAAATTCCAAACTATTATTGGTCAAAAACATTACATTTACCAGGTACTGTAACAGAGGGAGTTTGTATTTTGGATGTGAAAAGTCCTTCGCCAGGTGCGGATGCTGGTTTAAGAGAACATGATGTTATTGTGGCGGTAGATGGAAAACCGATTCGCGATATTATTGGATTCCGTACGGCCTTATATGATAAGGAAATTAATGATAAAATGACTCTTACGTTTTATCGTGGCACAAAAAGAGTAACAACAACAGTGAAATTAGGCATTCAAAAGTATTAAAAACAGGAGGGCCTACCTCCTGTTTTCTATTGTAGAAAAGTGAGGTGAAGAAAATGAATTTACCTTGTTGTTTAGAGCATGTTGAATTAGCGTTAGATATCATTGTGGATGAGTGTGAAGTTGCGCCAGTTATCAACAATGTGGATAACTCGGAAAAAGAGAAAAAAACATGTGAATTTTGTCAAAATGAGGCGACATATGTTGTATCGAACACAGATTCTCACACAATATGTGGGTAGTATTTGTGGATATGTGGATAAGTTTTGTGGATAACATGTTTGTAAGGTGGAGGATACGTGTGAATATCTCGATTATTTCAATTGGGAAATTAAAAGAAAAATATTTGAAACAAGGTATAGCAGAATACTTAAAACGATTATCTGCATACGCAAAAGTAGAAGTAATTGAATTGCCTGATGAAAAGGCGCCAGAAAATTTAAGTGAAGCAGAAATGTTAATTGTAAAGGAAAAAGAAGGTATACGTATACTGGATAAAATTTCTGATGACACACATGTGATTGCATTAGCTATAGAAGGAAAGCAAAAGTCATCAGAAGAATTCGCGATAAGTCTAGATCGCCTTGCTACATACGGAAAGAGTAAAGTCGCATTTGTAATTGGTGGATCACTTGGACTAAGCTCAGAAGTGATGAAGCGTTCAAATGAATCTCTTTCTTTTTCAAAGATGACATTGCCACACCAATTAATGCGATTAGTGTTGCTTGAGCAAGTGTATAGAGCGTTTCGGATTAATCGTGGTGAACCGTATCATAAGTGATGTATTCTATATAAAACACTGATATTATCATATTTATTTTATTATGCCTATAACTGGAGGCTATGTGAATGGTAAGTGATCAGACGAGATATTCTAGGCTCGCGAATATAACAAAAATAATAAATACGAAATTAGAACTACGTGACGTATTGCAGCGTGTGACAATGGCGATATCAGAGGAGATTGTTAGGTGCGACGCTGTTGGAATTTATTTACCCCAGGAAGATGGAACATTTAGAGGGTTTGCAGGAAAACCAGAGACTATAAATGGTGTAACGCTCGATACTCAAGTAATTGATCCTGAAATAGACTTACTGGCAAAAGAAGTTATTGAAACGAAAAGAACCATCTATATTCCTGATACCTCAAAGGATCATCGACCAGATCCGAGACCGGTTAATGCATTCAAAATTAAGTCCTTATTAGCTCTGCCTATCTCATTTGGGCAAGATTTATTTGGTCTGGTTTTTTTATTTGATTATGGAATTCCGATGAACTTAACAGATTCAGAAATTCAAAGTGTTGAAGCTTATGTAAATATGGCTGCGGTTGCAATTCAAAACGCAAATAATTTAAAACAAAAGGAAAACCTTATTGCTGAGAAACAACTGTTACTAAATGTTACACGTGATTTATCGATGTGTTCCTCGATACAGGAGAGTTTTGATAAATGCTTTTTTTACCTAGAACAGATTTTAGAGAGTAAAAATATGACTGCTCATCTTCTAGATCCGCTAGACAAAACAACAATTAAAACAACGAAATTAAGTAAGGACTGTCATTGGACAGAAGCGGATTGGACAGAGAAAAGCTATGAAGCCAAGATCCAAGAGGTTATTCAAACAAAAAATATAGATAGTAAGGGTCTATTGATGATTCCATTGGTTTCAATGGGAGAAGTATTAGGGGTAATAGTCGTTGGCAAAGAAGGAAAAGCTCACAATTATGATGATTCCCAACTTCAACTAGCAAAATCTATCGTTGATGCCACAGCCCCTACGTTTTCGAATTTGTTGTATATGGATCAACTAGAGAGCATAGTGGAAGAGCGAACGAGAGAGCTAGCTGCTGCTAATGAAAAAGTTACAAGTGTGATTGAATGTATTACGGATGGATTTTTTATTTTAAATAATAAATGGGAATTTACGTACGTAAATAAGCACCAATATTTTCCGAAAAGAAAAACAGCAAAAGATGTATTAGGAAAGAATATATGGAATGTTTTCCCGAGTGAAATTGAAACAGTTATGTATAAGGAATTTCATCGTGCGATGTCAGAGCGAACTACAGTTCATTTCGAATTTCTTTCTACTGCAGATGAATATTGGCACGAAGTTATTGCATACCCATATGATGATGGTATTTGTTGTATTTTTAAAAACATAACGGAAAAAAAGAAATATGAACAGGAATTGAAAAGATTATCCAATATAGATTTAATAGGGCAAATGGCAGCAGGTATCAGCCATGAAATTAGAAATCCAATGACAACAGTACTGGGATTTTTACAGTTATTAAAAGAAGAGAATACCTATGAGAAACATAATAAGTACTTTCATTTAATGATTGAAGAACTTAACCGTGCCAATTCTATTATTACTGAATTTCTCTCAATGGGTAATACAAGGAAATTGGATTTGCAGATGTTAGATTTAAATTCAATTATCCGCGATATTATTCCTTTAATAAAGATTGATACGTACAATCAAAATAAATATATTCAAGTCGATACAAATGACATTCCAGAATTACTTTTAAATCGTAATGAGATACGGCAATTATTAATGAATCTATATCGTAATGGCTTAGAAGCGATGAATACAGGGAAAGTTCTAACCATTAGCACTTACAAGGAAGGTCAAAATTGTGTGGTGCTTGCAGTGCGGGATCAAGGAAAAGGTATCAGGTCTGAAGTATTAGAGAAACTGGGTACGCCGTTTTACACGACCAAAGATAATGGAACTGGATTGGGGTTAGGTGTATGTTATGCCATTGCTGCCCGCCATAATGCAAAAATAGAAATTCAAACAGGATCGGAAGGCACTACCTTTTTTGTTAAATTTAATTATGAAAATAATAAAAAATAACCTTATTTAGAATAGTTACGATGAGCCGTATCATAAATAAATTTATTCTTTGTATATAAAAGGATAAAAAGACCATTGGACAAAAATTACCGATGGTCTTTTAAATATTATTAGATGGTGTGTAGATTTCCTAAAATAAGTATGTTTCTATTTCCATAAAAATATGCTGTAATATGAAGAGGAAAAAGTATAAGTAGTTAGAGAAGTGAGGAATTAAAGGTGAAGAAGTTTAAGAAGTTTTACTTGGAGATTACGAGTGTATGTAATCTTGCGTGTAGCTTTTGTCCGCCGACGGAAAGGCAGAAGCAATTCATTTCTGTGGAGGATTTTGCTAAAAGATTAGACCAAATTAAACCTCACACAGACTACATTTATTTGCACGTGAAGGGTGAGCCGTTGCTCCATCCGAAAATAGATCAACTATTAGACTTAAGTCATGAAAAAGGATTTAAAGTTAATATTACAACGAACGGAACGTTAATTAATAAGAGAAGACATAGGCTGTTAAATAAGCCTGCGTTAAGACAAATGAATTTTTCACTGCATAGTTTTGATGGACATCCAGGTTCGCAAGATAAAGAGGGCTATGTAAGGAGTATACTTTCCTTCATTAGGGAAGCGACAAGTCAATCAGATTTAATTGTATCGTTAAGGTTATGGAATTTAACTCAGGATAATAAAACAAATGCTGAAATCCAGAAAAATAGAGAGTTATTATCTATAATTGAAAATGAATTTGATCTAGCTTATCAAATTGAAGAGAAGCTTACACCAGGAAAAGGTATAAAAATTGCAGAACGTGTCTTTATTAATCAAGACTATGAATTCCAGTGGCCAGCATTACATGAGGAAGAGGATGATGGGAAAGGATTCTGTCATGGACTTCGTAATCAAGCGGGTATTTTAGCGAATGGAACAGTTATTCCTTGTTGTTTAGATGGTGAAGGGATTATTAACCTTGGGAATATTAATAATGATTCATTTTCTAACATTATTGAAGGTGAAAGGGCAACAAACATTGTCGATGGATTTTCGAAAAGAGTTGCGGTTGAAGAACTTTGCAGGAAATGTGGATATCGCAAACGTTTTGGGAAGTAAATATGAAATAAGCCCTCATTAAAGCGAGGGCTTATTTTTTTATTCTTGATAAGAATGCTCTAATTCATCAATTAATGAACCAACGTAAGAAACAGCTTTACGGATTGCATCTGGTTTTGACATATCTACTCCGGCATGTTTCATTAGTTCAAGTGGTTTCATTGTACCACCAGCACGAAGCACATCTAACCAGCGATCAATAGCAGGTTGTCCTTCCTCTTTAATCATTTGAGCTACTGCAGTGGATGCAGTGAGGCCTGCGGAATATGTATAAGCATATAGACCCATATAATAATGAGGCTGACGCATCCAAGTTAAGCCCGCACCTTCATCGATTTCTACAGAATCTCCCCAGAATGTCGAAAGGACATTTGTTTTAATTTCAGTTAAAGTTGTAGCTGTAAGGGCCTGTCCTTTTTCTGCTAGAGCATATACTCTACGTTGATATTCACCCTCAAGTAAATGAGTAACAAAGTTGTGATAATATGTGCCAAGTAGTTGTAGAATGACCCATCTGCGCATTCTCTTATCGTCAGTAGTCGCTAGTAAATGCTGAGCTAATAGTAATTCATTCATGGTTGATGGTGCTTCAACAAAGTACATAGATGGGCGTACGTTCATGATACGTTGGTTTTTATTTGCTAAATAGAAATGACCAGCATGTCCAAATTCATGTGCTAATGTAAAGCATCCACGCATCGTATTTTGCCATGTAATTAAAATATAGGGATGAGAGCCGTATGGACTTGAGCAAAATGCCCCTGTTGATTTGCCTACGTTATCTGCAAGATCTACCCATCTTTCTTTGAATCCTTTTTGGATTATGGAACTATATTCATCGCCTAATACTTTTAAAGAATCTTGAATGAGCGTGCCTGCTTCTTCATAAGTAATCGCCGGATTAAATTCGGGATCTAAAGGTGCATGTAAGTCACAGAAAAGCATTTGATCGAGTCCTAATACTCTCTTTTTTAAATCTGCAAAACGGCGCATATGAGGTGCTAGTTCTTTATAAATAATATCAAGTTGGTTGTTATACATTTCAAGTGGAACCTTTTGTGGTTCTAATAGCATATGAGTAACGGATTCATATTTACGTAAACGAGAAAGTGTTACTTGTTTTTTTACTTCAGTAGCATATGTTGTGGCAATTGTATTTTTATATCGTTTTAGTGTGGAAACAAATGATGAATATGCTTTTCGACGTATATATGTGCTTGGAGAAAATTCATATCTGCTTTCAAATAATGAGAATGAAACAGGAAGTTCGTTTCCTTGTTCGTCTTGTATAGAAGTGAAATCCATATCGGCCAATTTAGTCATGCCGTAAATTTTGTATGGAGAACTATGAACTTCGCCAAGTGCAGCAAGTGCTTCTTCTGTTTCAGGAGAGAGTGTGTGCTGTCTTTTTTGTAGTATTTCTAGTAAAGATTTACGGAAAGGTTCGAGTTTTGTTTCTTCAGTTAAACATCTTTCAATTGTTCCTTCGTCGAATGAGAGGATTTCATTATGAATAAAGGATAGTGCAGTATGTACTTTCGTCCATAAAGCAGAAATTTTGGAAGAGTTCGCTTGAATACTTGGATTTGTACGATCAGTAGCTTCTTTTAAATTTGCATATGAGTACAGTTTTGTTAACGTCATTAAAAGCTCTTCTTCTAAAAGTAGGCAATTTAATAAAGTGTGGGAGCTAGTATGTAAATGCCCTTTAAATGAATCAAGTTTCTGTATATCATTTTCCAATGCGTTTAATGCAGTATGCCATTCGGCATCAGAATTATACAAATCGGATAAATCCCATGTTAGTTCAGCAGGTACCTCTGCGCGATTAAGGCGATTTTCTATTACATTTTTCAAGTCGTATCTCCCCCTTATTAAGACTATCTAAACACATGATACTAGAAAATTCAGTTAAATTAAAATGTTTTACATTTTCATATACAAAAAAGAAGGACAAGCATGAAAATGCTTGTCCTTCGAGTCAATTTAAGAATTAATATACTTTGTCACCATTGAAAATCGAGTTTTTCACGACAACATAATCTACAGTACGAATAGCGTCTAATTTTGTTCCGCCAGCGTAAGAGATAGAAGATTGAAGATCTTGTTCCATTTCGATTAACGTATCTTCTAAAGAACCTTTATGCTCAACGAACATTTTCTTACCTTCAACGTTTTTCTTCTCACCCTTTTGGAATTCAGAAGCAGAACCGAAGTATTCTTTATAAAGTTTCCCATCTCTTTCAATTGTTTCCCCTGGAGACTCTTCGTGACCAGCGAATAGAGAACCGATCATGACCATAGTTGCCCCAAAGCGAATAGATTTAGCTACGTCGCCGTGTGTACGAATACCACCATCAGCGATAATTGGCTTACTTGCAGCTTTTGCACACCAGCGAAGTGCAGCTAGCTGCCAACCACCAGTTCCGAAGCCTGTTTTAATTTTAGTAATACAAACTTTACCAGGTCCAATACCAACTTTTGTTGCATCGGCACCAGCATTTTCTAATTCTCTTACCGCTTCTGGAGTTCCAACGTTTCCAGCGATAACGAAGCTCTCTGGTAAATGTTTTTTAATATGTTGAATCATGTTGATCACAGCATTAGAATGACCGTGTGCGATATCAATCGTGATATATTCAGGTGTAAGTTGCTCAGCAGCTAATTGTTGTACGAATTCATATTCGTCCTCTTTTACACCAACGCTGATAGAAGCGATTAATCCACGTGATTGCATATCTCTAATGAATGAGATTCGTTTCTCTGGTTGGAAACGATGCATGATATAAAAGTAGTTGTTCTCAGCTAAATAAGTTGCAATTCTTTCATCAATAATCGTTTGCATATTTGCAGGCACGACAGGTAATTTAAATTTATGTTTTCCTAAAGTGACAGTTGTATCACATTCAGAGCGGCTATTTACAATACATTTTGCAGGAATTAATTGAATATCTTCATAGTCAAATACGTTTTCCATCATTTACACCCCTAAAATACGAATGTTTTATTTTTATTAATCAAAAATGTTCGTCCATAGGATAATTTACATTATTTTTATTAAGAAGTCAAAGGATTTCTTAACATTTTTTAAAAAAGTAGATTTTACATCTGAAAAAAAACGTTAAAAACGAATTTAAAACATTTTTTTGTTTTTATTGTTCGTTTATGGGAAGGGTTGAAAAATTAAGATAATTATACAAGGTTGTATGTATTCTTTTTATTTTTTTGATTGGATGTAGGATACTATAAAAAGGTTAATGCTAACAATACGAGCAAAAGATGTTATCAAGTAGTTGAACAATATATGAAATGAAAAGGTTTTTTTCTATATAAAAAGATGAATCTGGCATGATTCACCTTTTATGTGAGGTTTCAAGTATAATAAGTAGGGTGATAGTAACGTATACAAAAGATAAAAAAGAAAATAATACAGAATAAAATGAGGTTAATATATGAGTAAAAAAAGTTTTTCTGATTATAAATTAAGTAAGGAAATTGTAAGGGCACTTACTGGGTTAGGGTATGATCATCCAACAGAAGTACAAGGTGAGGTTATTCCAGTTGCATTACAAAAGAAGGATCTTGTTGTGAAGTCCCAGACTGGAAGTGGAAAAACAGCTTCATTTGGTATTCCACTTTGTGAAATGGTGGAGTGGGAAGAGAATAAACCACAAGCATTAGTTTTAACACCAACGAGAGAGCTTGCGGTACAGGTAAAAGAAGATATTACAAATATAGGTCGATTCAAAAGGATTAAGGCTGCGGCAGTTTATGGGAAATCTCCATTTGCACGTCAAAAATTAGAATTAAAGCAAAAGACACATATTGTAGTTGGGACTCCTGGTCGTGTGTTGGATCATATTGAGAAGGGTACCCTTTCTTTAGAGTGTTTGAAGTATTTAGTTATTGATGAAGCAGATGAGATGCTAAATATGGGCTTTATCGATCAAGTAGAGGCAATTATTGATGAATTACCTACAAAAAGAATGACGATGTTATTTTCAGCAACACTTCCAGAAGATGTTGAGAAATTGTCTCGTACATATATGAATTCACCAACTCATATTGAAATTAAAGCGGCTGGGATTACGACGGATAAAATTGAACATACTCTTTTTGAGGTGATAGAAGACGAGAAGCTTTCACTACTTAAAGATGTAACAACGATTGAGAATCCTGATAGCTGTATTATTTTCTGCCGTACACAAGAAAATGTAGATCATGTATATAGACAATTAAAACGAGCTAACTATCCCTGTGACAAAATACATGGTGGTATGGTACAAGAAGATCGTTTTGAAGTCATGGATGATTTTAGAAAAGGAAAATTCCGTTATTTAGTAGCAACAGATGTAGCTGCGAGAGGAATTGATATTGATAATATTACACATGTTATTAATTATGATATTCCACTTGAAAAAGAAAGCTATGTACATCGTACTGGAAGAACGGGACGAGCTGGAAATAGTGGAAAAGCTATTACATTTATAACACCATATGAAAATAGATTTTTAGAAGAGATTGAGGAGTATATTGGATTTGAAATTCCAAAGGCAATTGGACCTTCAAAAGAAGAAGTTATGAAAGAGAAAGCTGCATTTGAAGAAAAGATACATGCTAAACCAATTATAAAGAAAGATAAAAATGCAGACATCAACAAAGGCATTATGAAGCTGTACTTTAATGGCGGGAAGAAAAAGAAAATTAGGGCGGTAGATTTCGTCGGTACAATTGCTAAAATTAAAGGTGTTACAGCAGAAGATATAGGTATTATTACGATACAAGATAATGTTTCTTATGTTGAAATATTAAATGGAAAAGGACCACTCGTCTTGAAAGTCATGAAGACTACAACGATTAAAGGGAAACAACTAAAAGTTCATGAAGCAATTAAGTAAATAAAAAACTATCCACTTTAATAGGTGGATAGTTTTTTATTTATGATTCTTTTAAATCATCCACTAGTTGCTCCGCTAAACGTCTATACATATTACTCATAGTCACGAAGGATGTTAGTAGTAGAAATTTTTCTAGCTTTGTATCTTCTAAGGAAGAAATCTCATTTACTTCTGTAACACGGTTATTTACGTCTTGTTTAAAGCTTTCGACATTGCTTTCAGTAAGAGCAAGATAATTTTTGTATAACGTATTTAATTCGAATGAATCATCATTTAATAAGGAGTCATTTATAGTTTCTAATGAACTTTTTATATCGTTAATGGAGAGAGCTCCCTTTAATTGATAAATTAGGCTAATTAAAATCATATGCTCTTTTGAATACTTTTTATTTTTGATGGGGATGAATAGTTTTCCTTTTGCGTAATTATTAATCATGGTTTTAGTTAATACTTTTTCATCATCAGTTCTCGTTGTATCTGCATAAGTATTCTCAAATAGTTGAACAACTTGATCTACATATAAGTCAACATTTGGAATATCCTCAAGTTTAATGTTTTTTTCTAAATGCAATGTCTCAAGTAATTCATTTATATTTTCCACGTAGAATCCCTCACTTTTATAACTTAGTGGAACTTAATGTTTAATATATCTTTAAATATGGTATTACGAAACAAATGAATTGTAAATGTTGACCTTAAAAAGAAATGTGTATATAATTACATGTAGTTATCAAAACTACATGTAATTATATGAGGGGTGTTATTATGAATACTTATGTAAGGGAACCGGTTAATGCATTTACTCACTTAGGTGGAGCAATATTATCATTTATTGCCTTATTAGCTATGCTTGTGAAAGTTTCTATCAAGATGCCATCATTTGCTGCAATTACAGCTGTTATTTTGTTTGGTATTGGAATGATGGTCCTTTATACGGCGTCAGCTGTGTATCATAGTGTTGTGGCCAATGAACGTGTTATTTACTTCTTTAGGAAGCTAGATCATTCTATGATTTTTATATTAATTGCAGGTACATATGCACCCTTTTGCTTAATTACATTAAATTCAGCAAGTGGTTTACTATTATTTTGTTTAGTCTATGCAACTGCGATTTGTGGCATTGTATTTAAAATGTTTTGGTTTAATTGTCCAAGATGGTTATCGACAGCAATTTATATTACGATGGGTTGGTTAATTGTGTTATTCTTTGCACCGTTAGCTGAGAATTTAAGTACAGGAGGCATTATTTTCTTAGTACTTGGGGGCATTTTTTATACAATTGGTGGATTTATTTATGGAACAAAGCCAAAATGGTTAGAGTTTAAATATATGGGGCATCATGAAATTTTTCATGTTTTTGTATTATTAGGTAGTCTTGCGCATTTTCTAAGTGTATATTGTTATGTAATTTAATAAAAAAACGCCACATAATAAAAATTATGTGGCGTTTTTTTATTACCTGATTAGAATCGTATATGTTATAAATTTATTATGGGATAAAATGTAAGTTTCTGTGTTCGCATGTTAAACATAGGATAAGAAATATGTGATATACTTTGAGAAGTTTATAATGAATGAAATATGGAGGACTATAATTATGGCAATACTTGTAACAGGTGGAGCAGGATATATTGGTAGTCATACATGTGTAGAATTACTAAATAGCGGTTACGAAGTTATAGTAGTGGATAATCTTTCGAATAGCTCGGTAGAATCTATAAATCGAGTGAAAGAAATAACAGGAAAACAATTTAAGTTTTATAAAGAAGATGTTTTAAATCGCGAAGCGCTTGACGCAATTTTTGAAGAAAATGCAATTGAAGCAGTTATTCACTTTGCAGGATTTAAAGCTGTAGGGGAGTCAGTAGCGATTCCATTAACATATTATCATAACAACATTACAAGCACGTTAGTGCTATGTGAAGTAATGCAGAAACATAATGTAAAGAAGATAATCTTTAGTTCATCTGCAACTGTATATGGTATCCCGGAAACGTCACCGATTACGGAGGAGTTTCCATTAAGTGCAACAAATCCATATGGTCAAACGAAATTAATGATTGAGCAAATTATGCGTGATGTAGCATTTGCAGATGCAGAATGGAGTATCGCATTACTTCGCTATTTCAATCCATTTGGTGCACACGAAAGTGGGCGTATCGGAGAAGATCCAAATGGAATCCCAAATAACTTAATGCCATATGTAACGCAAGTAGCGGTAGGTAAGTTAAAAGAATTAAGCGTATTCGGAAATGACTATCCAACGAAAGATGGAACAGGAGTCCGTGATTACATCCATGTTGTGGACTTAGCAAATGGTCATGTAAAGGCGCTTGAGAAAGTATTGAGTACAACGGGAGTAGATGCTTATAACCTGGGCACAGGTATGGGCTATAGTGTACTAGAGATGGTTGAAGCGTTTGAAAAAGTTTCGGGCAAGAAAGTTCCTTATAAAATTACAGAGCGTCGCCCAGGTGATGTAGCAGTATGTTTTGCTGATGCATCGAAAGCAAAGCGTGAATTAGGCTGGGAGGCAACACGTGGATTAGAAGAAATGTGTGCAGATTCTTGGAAATGGCAATCAAATAATAAAAATGGCTATTTAGAAGTTTAATGATGTATATAAAAAAATGACCTTTGCATAAAAGCAAGAGGTCATTTTTTATTAATTTTATTAGCGAACCTAGAAAAGAGCGTTCGCTGTTTTAAATGATGTGATTTTACAATATCTTATGCTAGAAGGTAGTAGAATGAGATAGAGGAATGTATTATTTTATTAATTTTTTATAGAAATTGAAAGCGTATTATTGAAAAGTATTCCAACACTTGTATCATTGCTAGAGTCCGTTTATAATCAAGGAATCCTAGTTCATGTTTTAATAGGATTATTTATTATTGAAAGCGTTTTAAGTTCGCTCCTTTTTGAGGTAGGAGGTCTGACTTATTTGAATGAAAAATTATGTATGTAGTTTTAAATGGGAAGAAAAATAATATAAGTATCACTTTATAGTGTGGGGAGGTTAAAAGTGTGAAAGGTAAAGATTTTCACACGAATATATATGGGTTATGTAGGATTATTACTTTCAGGGGCAGCTTTATTTTTAAATAGTCTTGTTATATTAGGGAAAGCAGAGATGAAAAGTGCGGGTGTTTTTAATTTATTTGTGGGTGCACTACAAATTATTATTCCGTTTTATTTGATCATGATTTCTGACCAAAGCAATTGGACAGTGTATTCATATGCGGCTACTTTCTTATTTGGATTAACTTATTTATATGTAGGTGTTACTTTTATAAAAGGAATGGATAGTAGTGGTCTAGGATGGTTTTGTATTTGGGTAGCAATTATAGCCTTATTCTATATGGTTGTTTCATTTGTTCAATTCCATGATGTTGTTAATGCGTTAACGTGGTTTATGTGGGCATTACTTTGGTATTTATTCTTTGTATTAAATACACAAAAGAAGAACATTAATCAATATCTTGGAAGGATTGCCTTCGTACAATCATGGGTAACATTGACTTTACCTTCACTCTTTTATTTTATGGGAGTGTGGGGAGAGGGATTTGTATATGAACTATGGGTTTATGTATCAGTAATTTCTATTTTGTACTTCTGTTATTGTATTTATAAATATCGAGTACGTTAATATATTTTCTGTAGAAAAGCATGGAATCGTTAAACGAATTCCATGCTTTTTATATGTTGGCACTTATAATAGAGAGGTAGTATTTTACAATTTGCTAAAATGGGGATGATGAAGTTGAAAAAAGTATTGGTGCTAGGGGGAACAAGATTTTTTGGTAAACATTTAGTAGAAGCACTTTTGCAAGAGGGGCACGATGTAACGATTGCGACGAGGGGAGTTACTGAAGATTCTTTTGGTAGCACAGTAAAAAGAATAATTATTGATAGAGAAGATGGAAAGCTACTAGAAAAGCGTCTAGAAGGAAAAAGTTATGATATTGTATACGATAATTTATGCTATAGCTCGAATGCAGCGAAGATAACATGTGAAGTGTTACGAGGGAAAACGAAGAAATATGTTATGACATCTTCAATGGCCGTCTATGAACCTGCCCTAAGCTTATCAGAAGAAGACTTTAATCCGTACGATTATGCAATCGCGTATGGAGATAGGAATGACTTCAATTATGGTGAAGGAAAGAGATTAGCTGAAGCCGTTGTATTTCAACAAGCAACATTCCCAGTTGTTGCAGTTCGTTTTCCAGTTGTTATTGGAGAAAACGATTATACGAAAAGGTTACAATTTTACGTTGAATGTATTGTGAACCAAAAACCTATCGTTGTGGATCATGTAGATGGAACTTTGTCATTTATACATGAAAAAGAGGCAGGAGAGTTTCTAGCTTGGTGCGGAATGGAAAATGTGAAAGGGCCAATTAACGCCTGTAGTAACGGGGTAGTTTCTACGGAAGAAATTATTCATTTCATAGAAGAGAAGACAGGAATAAAAGCACTCATTCAGAAAGCTGGGGAAAATATAGCTCCTTATAATGAGGTAACTAACTGTACATTACATAATGGAAAGGCTCGTGAATTCGGATTTTTGTTCCGAGAGCTGAAACTAGAAATGAAAAATGTTTTAAAACATTATATAAATACAATGAAGTAATCATAAATCCCCCGGTGGCAATCCGGGGGATTCTGGAGGATTTCGACAATACTGATTTTACATTACCAAATTTACCTTATACGTACGACTAATGTTTTTTTGATTGTATTGCTTGTAAATACTTCTCGTTTACTTGGTCCCAGTTTACTGTATGCCACCAGTTGGTAACAAACTCTGGGCGCCTATTTTGATACTTTAAATAATAAGCATGCTCCCATACATCAATTACGAGTAAGGGGATTTTCCCTTCTTGCAAAGGTGTATCTTGATTTGGTGTACTCATAACAGAGAGTTCCTCACCGTCAAGAACAAGCCATCCATAGCCACTTCCAAAACGACTAATAGCTGCTTTGGAAAGTTGATCTTTTAAGTTGTCAAAGGTATTGAAATAATAATCAATTACTTTTGCAACGTCTCCATTAGGCTCACCGCCACCTCGTGGGCTCATCACTTCCCAAAAAAGACTATGACAATAGTGACCGCCACCGTTATTTCGTACAGCTGTAACAATTTCCTTCGGTAAAGTATCTAAATTACATAGCAATTCTTCTAAAGATTTATTATGTAATTCAGTATAATTTTCTAAAGTAGCATTTAAATTGTTTACGTATGTCGCATGGTGCTTTCCATGATGAATGGAAAGTGTATTGCTATCAATATGTGGCTCTAGTTCATCATAGTCATATGAAAGCTTTGGCAATTGAAATGAAGACATAACATTACCTCCTTTCTATTTAAAAAGTTGGTCTAGGTAAAAATACTTTACCTGAGTCAAAAATACACCCATTTTCCATATAAGTCAATAGTAAATCCATTAATTTTCTGAAAAATATTACAATAAAAGTAACACTCTCACTTTCATTTGTGACTCCTATCCTTTTTGCTTATACTGTAAAGTAGCAGGGTTTTGTTGAAATAGAAGGAGATTGTTTATGAGTAAAACGAAACAATTAATAGAGGAAGCAAGTAATTTTATTACGATTTGTTATAAGGAGCTTCATAAAGAACAATTGATAGAAGAACGTATAAAAGAAATTCAAATTGAGATAGAGAAGACAGGGACATATGAGCATACATTTGAAGAACTTGTTCATGGTTCACGAATGGCATGGCGTAACAGTAATAGATGTATTGGAAGACTATTTTGGAGTAAGATGCACATATTAGATGCGCGCGAAGTAAATGATGAAGAGGGTGTATATAATGCATTAATTCATCATATTAAATATGCAACGAACGACGGGAAAGTTAAACCAACCATTACGATTTTTAAGCAATATCAAGGTGAAGAAAATAATATAAGAATTTATAATCACCAATTGATTCGATATGCAGGATATAAAACAGAAACGGGAGTGATTGGTGATTCTCATTCCGCTACATTTACGGACCTTTGTCAGGGGCTTGGTTGGCAAGGAGAAGGTACGAATTTCGATGTATTGCCACTTGTGTTCTCTATAAACGGGAAGGCGCCTACATATAAAGAAATTCCGAGAGAAGAAGTAAAGGAAGTGCCAATTGAACACCCAGAATACCCTATTTCATCACTTGGAGTAAAATGGTATGGTGTTCCAATGATTTCAGATATGCGTTTAGAAATTGGCGGTATTTCTTATACAGCCGCTCCGTTCAATGGATGGTATATGGGAACAGAAATTGGGGCGCGCAACTTAGCAGATCATGATCGTTATAATTTACTTCCGGCTGTTGCGGAGATGATGGATTTAGATACATCGAGAAACGGTACCTTATGGAAAGATAAGGCGCTAATTGAGTTGAATATTGCCGTACTACACTCCTTTAAAAAACAAGGGGTTAGTATTGTTGATCACCATACTGCTGCACAACAATTTCAGCAATTTGAGAAGCAAGAAGCTGCTTGTGGTCGTGTTGTAACAGGTAATTGGGTATGGCTTATTCCGCCATTATCTCCAGCTACCACTCACATTTATCATAAACCGTATCCGAATGAAATTTTGAAGCCAAATTTCTTTCATAAATAATATTTAGTGCAGTTTTTTTCTGCAAAATATATTTTTTTTAATTACTGTTATGTAGCAAATGGAAGCCTTTACTCTCGGTTATTTTTGGAAGAGGCTTTTTGAACCATGGAGTACCTTATGTTATAATCAAATTTCTGTTTCGAAGACCTTATAGAAATATAAGGTCTTTTGTTTTGCTTTTTTATGTAAGAGGAAGAGAATTTTTCTTTTTAATAAGGGATTTGGCATATTTTTAGGGACAACATAAGTATGTGGGAAGTCGATAAAATGTTATGCATATATAATTATTATGTTTTAGGTTTAAACAATAAAACATAATAAAGTTGTTTTTTTAGATTGCTGAGGAAGGAGGAAGTATAAATGAGGATGAAGAGTCGAAAAACTGATTGGCCTGTATTTATTATTAGTGGTGGTTCACTTTTATTATTTGTAATTGCAGTTTTTTTGAACAAGGATTATGTAGAGAGTGCGATTAATAAAAGTTTCGCTTTTTCAATTAAATATTTCGGTGCCTTCTGGCAAGTTTTATTATTAGGTACATTTATTGTTGCGATGTGTATGGCTTTCTCCAAATATGGGAGAGTTAAGCTTGGGGGATTAGAAAAACCTGAGATTAGTACGGCAAAATGGCTTGCTATTATTATGTCTACATTACTTGCTGGAGGTGGCGTTTTTTGGGCAGCAGCAGAGCCAATGTATCATTTGATGACGGTGCCACCAATACATGATGGTATATCTGCTGGAACGAAAGAAGCAGTCATGCCTGCTTTAGCACAAAGTTATATGCATTGGGGATTTTTAGCATGGACGATTTTAGGTACAATTAGTGCGGTAGTTATGATGTATGGACATTATCATAAAGATATGCCGCTAAAACCTCGAACACTTTTATATCCTATTTTTGGGGAAAAATTAAGAAAGAGCCTGCTTGGAACGATAATTGATGCAGCTGCAATTATTGCAGTAGCTGCAGGTACAATTGGCCCAATTGGATTTTTAGGTTTACAAGCAAGTTATGGATTACAAGAATTATTTGGAATTTCTGATGTGTTTACTACTCAATTAGCAATTATTGTTTGTGTGGTGGCCGTGTCTACCATATCGGCAGTAACAGGTATTGATAAAGGGATTCAAATTATAAGTAATTTAAATGTTAGATTAGCAATTGTGTTAATGGCATTCATATTACTATTTGGGCCAGGTGGATTTATTATTGATTCGTTTGTTTCTTCGTTTGGATTTTATGTAAATGAGTTTATACCGATGAGCACATACCGTGGTGATACAAGTTGGTTAGGATCTTGGACAATCTTTTTCTGGGGATGGTTTATTGGATACGGACCAATGATGGCAATTTTAGTGAGTCGAATTTCAAGAGGGAGAACGATTCGAGAAATCATCGTTGCAATTGGAATTATCGCACCTATTATTACAACATTTTGGTTTACTATATTAGGTGGATCAGGCGTGTTTTATGAGTTGATGAATCCTGGGTCTATCTCGGACGCATTAAGTGAATCTGGTATGCCGGCAGCTATGATTGCAATTACAGGGCAATTGCCACTTTCTAATATTATTGGACCAGCATTTCTTTTATTAACAATTTTATTTGTAGTGACAACAGGAGATTCAATGGCGTATTCCATTTCAATGGCAGTGACTGGAGACGGAGATCCTAGAATTAGTTTGCGAATTTTTTGGTCGCTTATTATGGGCGCAGTTGCAGCAATTCTTTTATATATGGGTGAAGGAAGTATTAATGCGCTACAATCGTTTATCGTGGTGACGGCAGTTCCGGTATCAATTTTGTTATTCCCAATGCTATGGTTAGCGCCTAAAGTTGCGGGAGAATTAGCATTAAAACAAGGTATTGTAAAAGAAGAAGATAAAACTGCATTCTTATTTCAGAAGGCTAGTAAATCAAAATAAATAAAAACGTAAAAGAGGAAGCATCTTAAATGAGATGCTTCCTCTTTTACGTTTAATCTAATACTTTTCCCTTTGTTTCTGGTACACATAGTAGCATTGTAATTAACCCGATTGGGTAGATGATAAAAATCAAGGACAATGCTCCAAGTAGGTTGCCACCTGTAGCAAGTAAGCCAATAATAACAGGCCCAAATCCAGCTAGTCCACGTCCTGTACCGAAAATAAAGTTTTCGGCGGTAGAGCGAGCTTCAGCAGGATAGTTTTCAGCTAAAATTGCTCCAAATCCTCCCATCATTCCATTTGCAAAGAATCCAAGCAATGCACTTCCCCATAATAATAATGTTGAATCTGTGAATAAGAAGAAGTAAATGAGACAGTATACTGTACCGCCAATATAATAGATTGCAAAAGTTTTACGTCGACCAATTTTATCAGCTAGAATACCAAAGATTGCAATTCCAATTAGCATACCGATGGTAGAAATGAACATCCAGCCACTTGCTTTTGCTAATGTATAGTTATATTTATTTGCTAAAATAGTGGGCATCCATGTGAAGATTCCGTAATATCCGAAGTTTTGGATGAACGACATAATAATAAGACCAATTGTTGTAATTGTTACTTTTTTATTGGCAAATAACTTTCGAAGTGGAAATTTTTTTATATGTTTTAGTTGTTCTGCTTCAGTAGTTGTTAATTTACCTGCAGCTTCTTTTTGCAATAGCTCCTTTTTGTAGCGTTGTTTTTGCTCCCATATTTTCGGTTCACTTAAACTTTTACGGACATAGACAGCTAGTAAAGCTGGAATTAATCCAAATAAGAAAACGGCTCTCCATCCAAAGTGTGGGACAATAAATGCTGGAAGGAGTGAAGCAATCAGTACACCAAATTGCCATCCAAGTGCAACAACAGATGTCGCTTTAGCGCGCATTTCTTTAGACCATGTTTCTGTTACGATGGCCATTCCGATTCCGAATTCACCACCAACTCCCATTCCAACTAAAAAGCGCAGAATTAATAATTGCCAGTAGTCTGTTGCGAAATAAATGAGTGCGGTTGCTAGTGAAAACAGTAAGATTGTGAAGGCCATTGTACGAATACGGCCAAATAAATCAGCAATAAATCCAAATAAATAAGAACCAATTAACATTCCTATTGTGGTAGCTAAAGTTAAGTTTCCACCTTCAACAGGACTTAAGTGAAACTCTTTTAAAATATAGACAAGTACGAACGATAATAGCAACATATCTAAACCTTCTGCTGCATATCCTAGCGCAGAACCAAATAATGTTTTATATCTTTTCGCTTTTGTCTCCTCTGTTGTTTGTTGTACATCAGTAGTGACGTTCATTATTACTCCTCCTTATTTTCTACAGTCGCTATGGAAGAATAACAAAAGGCCTTCTCACCTGATATGATGAGAAGGCCCAAAAAGCATACGTATCCCCAAGAAAAGAACATACGTATATTGTATTCCGACTTCCTTCTCAACCTCACGGGGTTGGGTTAAAGGACTGTATTATATTACTTTATTTTTAGCACTCTTCTATATGTATTGTCAAATAAAGAGGAAGTTATTATGTGTAAAATATTTCAAAAAACATTTCGTTCTTCTTGACGCCGACTTCATTATTTTTCCATAATAAAACTAACTAAATAAAAAGGAATGAATCAAAGATGCTAAATTTAGTACTCATGATGATTGAACGAGTCGGACTTATAGTTATTTTAGGATTTTTACTCTCTCATATTAAAACTTTCAGACGCCTCCTTCATAAACAGGATGGCTATGTAGATAAGCTTAAGCTTATTTGTATTTTTTCGGTATTTACAATTGTAAGCAATTACACTGGGATTGAAATAGCAGGAAATACGATTATGAATGAAAATTGGTTACAAGGTGTTTCATCATCGAGTACCATTGCGAATACACGTATTATGGGTGTTGGAATTAGTGGATTGCTTGGTGGTCCTATCGTCGGAATTGGGGTAGGATCAATTGCTGGTATTCACCGTTATATGCTTGGAGGGACGACAGCTCTAAGTTGTGCAATCTCGTCAATTTTAGCAGGTGTTATAACGGGGTATATTGGATACATTTTCAAAAAGTATAATCGTACAATTACTCCTAAGTTTTCAGCGATTTTAAGTGTTTTTATCGTTTCTTTAGAAATGATTATGATCCTATTAATTGTAGAGGATGGAATGAGCATTGTGAAAACAATTGCGATACCAATGATCCTTGTAAATAGTTTTGGAAGTTTTATTTTACTTTCTATGATACAAGCTATTTTGCGTCAGGAAGAGAACGCAAAGGCACTTCAGACTCATAAGGTATTACGTATTGCAGATAAAACGTTACCATATTTTCGCCAAGGCTTAACAGAAGAATCATGTAAGCATGTGGCACAAATTATTCACCGTTTTACAGGAACAGATGCGGTATCCTTAACAGATACAGAGAAAATATTAGCTCATGTTGGATTAGCATCAGATCACCATATTCCTTCACATAGTTTAATAACTGGTTTGTCGAAAGAAGTTTTACATACAGGGCAAATAATGAAAGCAAAATCACGTGAGGTCATTAATTGTCAACATGAAGGATGCCCTTTGCAAGCGGCGATTGTTATTCCACTAACTTCGCATGGAAATACGATAGGGACATTAAAACTGTATTTTAAAAATCCTAACCAGTTAAGTCGCGTTGAAGAAGAATTAGCAGAAGGGTTAGCAAAAATATTCTCCACGCAGTTAGAGTTAGGAGAAGCTGAGTTGCAAAGTAAATTACTTCAAGATGCGGAGATAAAAGCATTACAAGCGCAAATTAACCCGCACTTTTTATTTAATGCGATTAATACAGTATCAGCTTTATGCCGAACAGATGTAGAAAAAGCAAGGAAGTTATTATTACAGCTTAGCGTATATTTCCGATGTAATTTGCAAGGGGCACGTCAGTTATTGATTCCACTAGAACAAGAATTAAACCATGTACAGGCATATCTATCCTTAGAACAAGCAAGGTTCCCAAATAAGTATGAGGTAAAGATGTATATTGAGGACGAGCTAAAGACAACTTTAGTACCACCATTTGTTCTTCAACTATTGGTTGAAAATGCATTGCGACACGCTTTTCCGAAGAAGCAACCAGTATGTGAAGTAGAAGTGCATGTTTTTGAAAAAGAGGGTATGGTTCATTTTGAAGTAAAAGATAATGGACAGGGAATTGAGGAAGAACGTTTAGAACAATTAGGAAAGATGGTAGTTTCGTCAAAGAAAGGGACTGGAACAGCTTTATATAATATTAATGAACGTCTTATTGGATTATTTGGAAAAGAAACGATGCTTCATATCGAAAGTGAATTAAATGAGGGGACAGAGATTACTTTTGTTATTCCAAAAAAAGTAGGGGAGGAAGAACAGATTGTTAAAAGTATTAGTAGTTGACGATGAAATGTTAGCACGTGATGAACTAAAGTATTTATTAGAGAGAACGAAAGAAGTTGAGATAATTGGTGAGGCTGATTGTGTGGAAGACGCATTAGAAGAACTAATGCAAAGTAGACCAGATATTGTGTTTTTAGATATTCAATTATCCGATGATAACGGATTTGAAATCGCCAATATATTAAAGAAGATGAAAAATCCACCTGCAATTGTATTTGCTACTGCCTATGATCAATATGCACTGCAAGCATTTGAAGTAGATGCGTTAGACTACATTTTAAAACCATTTGATGAAGAGCGTATTGTGCAGACATTAAAGAAGTATAAAAAACAAAAACAATCGCAAATAGAAACGAAGCACGAAATAAAGGGGACAGATGTAACAGTAGAGATGCATAAATTAGCATTACCAATTGAAGAATCAATCGTACTTGTTAATATTGAAGATATTGTATATGTAGGACTTGTGGACGGAAAAGTGACAGTAAAAACAATGAGGGAAACATATGTAACACACGATACACTTGTGATTTTGGAAAAGAAGTTGCCGCAAGTAAGTTTCATGCGTGTTCATCGTAGCTTTATTGCAAATATTAATCATATTACTGAAATTCAGCCATGGTTTAACTCTACTTATAATTTAATTATGAAAGAAGGATCAAAAGTACCTGTTAGTCGTACATATGCAAAAGAACTCAAGAAGCTGCTTCGTATTTAAGGAGCAGCTTTTGTATTTCATCCTTTTATATTTGTAACTGATTCTGTATATTTGACGTTCTGTTATGTAAACGCTTACTTAGGCGGTTATATTCTATACAATAAAGGTACCAAATCGAAAGAGGTGGCCAAAATGAGTACGAAAAAAGTATATAGTTTCTTATCACAAGCATTCATATTTTCAGCTATTATGTTAATTTCTAATATTATTGCAACACATTTACCAATTCCAATGCCTTCATCGGTAATCGGGTTAGTTATTTTATTTAGTCTATTATGTTTAAAAGTTATTAAATTGGAGCAAGTTGAATCACTCGGAACAGCTTTAACAGGTATTATTGGATTCTTATTCGTCCCATCAGGTATTTCAGTTATTAATTCTCTTGGTGTAATGGGGCAATACTTTGTACAAATTTTAACTGTAATTGTTGTAGCGACAGTTATTTTACTCGCTGTAACAGGATTATTTGCACAATTTATTTTAGGAAAAGATGAAAAAGAAACAGAAGATACAAAAGAATTGAAAGTAGTAAATAAAGGACGCAAGCACGGAAAGGTTGCGTAACCATTGTATTTATATATTGTTGGGAGGTAATGAACATGGCAAGCACAATGACTCCATATTTCGGAATCGTCGTTTCATTAATCGCATACGGAATCGGAACATTATTATTCAAGCATTCAAAAGGGTTCTTCCTATTTACACCATTATTCGTAGCGATGGTATTAGGGATTGTATTTCTAAAGGTAGGTAACTTTACTTTTGAAGAATATAATACTGGCGGAAAAATGATTAGTTTCTTCTTAGAGCCAGCAACAATTGCATTCGCTATCCCACTATATAAACAAGTTGATAAGTTGAAAAAATATTGGTGGCAAATTTTATCGGCTATCGTGGTTGGATCTATTTGCTCAGTAATTGTCGTGTTCATTGTTGCAAAAGCAATCGGTTTAGATACAGCAGTAATGAATTCAATGCTACCACAAGCAGCAACAACAGCAATTGCGTTACCAATTTCAGAAAGTATTGGTGGTATTCCAGCAATTACATCGTTTGCAGTTATTTTCAACGCAGTTATCGTATACGCATTAGGAGCATTATTCTTAAAAACATTTAGAGTGAAACATCCGATTGCAAAAGGTTTAGCACTTGGAACAGCGGGTCATGCATTAGGAGTTGCAGTAGGAATTGAAATGGGTGAGGTAGAGGCAGCGATGGCAAGTATTGCTGTAACGGTAGTTGGGGTTGTAACAGTAGTTGTCATCCCAATGTTCATGCCATTCATTGGATAGTAAAACTTACTTAAAAAATAAGAAAAGCAAGCTATTTGTAGAACAGATTTCTACTGATAGCTTGCTTTTTATGTTACAGTAGTGGTAAGACCTATTAAAAAATGTAAGTTTCCTTAAATCTTCATTAATACTATGTAGAATACGTTTTGAATTAGGTCATTGTATTGTAAAATAAGAAGTAGGCTACTATATACCTGGTAAGGTAGGCATATAATGAGTTTATAAAAATCTTAATATGAATGAATAATTAAAAGTAGAAAAGAGAGAGAAATCTACTTATTAACGTTTTAGTTTATAGGACAGGAGAGAGTATTCGTCGATTATGCAAATAAAAAACCTGTTTCAAAGCAAAGGATTTCAGAGGTTACTCGTATTAGTAATACTTGCTCTCGTGTTATACGGGCTGCAAAGTATGTTGAATTTAATATTAATTACGTTTATTCTCACGTATTTAATGGATCGATTCCAAAAGTTTATTTCACGCAAATTAGATCATTTCATGCCTATTAATCGAAAAATTATTATAGCATTTCTATATGTAATGTTAATTGGTGGAATTGCTATTACGCTATTTAAATATTTACCAGTATTGACGATACAAATTTCACAACTGATTTACCAATTCAATGTATTTTTAAGAAACCCACCAGATAGTGAACTAATTAAGTATGCAGTTAATGCTGTCAATCATATGGAGCTTTCTAAATATGTAGGACAAGGCGTAGACATTTTGTATAAATCGATTACGAATGTTGGTAAATTTGGCCTTCAAGTTTTACTTTCTTTAATTTTGAGTTTGTTTTTCTTATTAGAAAAATCTCGTATTGTCGGTTTTACTGCAAAGTTTAAAGAAAGCAGGCTTGCAATTTTCTATACTGAAATTGAGTACTTCGGAAAGAAATTTGCACGTTCATTTGGAAAGGTAATCGAAGCGCAATTTTTAATTGCTGTTGTTAACTGTGTTCTTTCAGTTATCGCATTATGGATATTAGGATTCCCGCAATTATTAGGTTTAGCGTTAATGATTTTCTTGCTTGGCTTAATTCCAGTAGCGGGGGTTATCATTTCGTTATTCCCACTTTGTATGATTGCTTACAATATTGGCGGTATCATGTACGTTGTTTATATTTTGGTTATCGTAACAGTGATTCATGCGCTTGAAAGTTACGTATTAAACCCGAAGTTTATGTCGCAAAAAACAAATTTACCGATTTTCTATACATTTATGGTATTAATCTTCTCAGAACACTTCTTAGGTGTATGGGGATTAATTATCGGTATTCCAATCTTCATCTTCTTATTAGATGTTTTAGACGTGACAAGTGATGAAATGGAGAAGGATGTTGGAAAAAATAAAGTGAAGTAAAGAAAAAGCATCGATGTTCGGTGCTTTTTCTTTTATAATATGATGTTTCTTATGCCATACTGTAAGCAGAACATAGAATAGGGGTGAAGTAATGGCTGTAAATGAAAAGGTAGAATTGGCTACATTTGCTGGAGGGTGCTTCTGGTGTATGGTTTCGCCATTTGAAGAAATGGAAGGGATTATAAAGGTTGTTTCTGGCTATACAGGTGGTCATAAAGAGAATCCAACGTATAAAGAAGTATGTTCAGAAACGACGGGACATTATGAGGCAGTACAAATTACATTTGATGCAAATAAAATGCCGTATGAGGAATTGTTAAATATATATTGGAGACAAATTGATCCGACCGATATTGGTGGACAATTCCACGACCGCGGACAGTCTTATGAAACGGTGATTTTTTATCATAATGAAGAACAACATAAAAAAGCAGAGGCCTCAAAAGAAGAGCTTGAGCAGAGTGGACGCTTTTCAAAACCAATTGCGACAAAAATACTACCAGCAGCTACATTTTATCCAGCTGAAGAATATCACCAAGGATACCATAAGAAAAACACATTCCGCTATGAGTTATATCGTAAAGGCTCAGGACGAGATGCTTTTATTAAGCAACATTGGCCAAAGGATAATGCTCATTTAAAAGAAAAACTCAATGAGATGCAGTATTATGTAACACAGGAAAATGGTACAGAACCACCATTTCGAAATGAGTATTGGAACCATAAAGAGGAAGGTCTTTATGTAGACATCGTTTCAGGTGAGCCGTTGTTTACTTCTCTAGATAAATTTGATAGTGGATGTGGATGGCCTAGTTTTACAAAACCAGTGATGTCAGCAAGTGTGAAAGAAAAGATGGATGTGAGTCATAATATGACACGTACAGAAGTGAGAAGTAAAGAAGGAGATTCACATCTTGGGCACGTATTTCCAGATGGTCCAGGACCAAATGGCCTTCGTTACTGTATTAATTCCGCAGCTCTTCGATTTATTCCAAAAGAGGAATTAGAGAAAGAAGGCTATGGCGATTTCCTAATCTTGTTTGGAAATAAAAAATAACCTCGCAGTTAGCGAGGTTATTTTTTTGTTATTTTGTTTTTTTCTTTTTAAATTTGCTTAATACTTCATAAACGATTGGAACAATAAGAAGTGTTAATAACGTTGAACTTGTTAATCCACCAATTACCGTTACGCCAAGTCCTTTAGAAATTAAGCCACTACCTTCAAATCCTAATGCAAGCGGGATAAGAGCACCGATTGTTGCAATTGCAGTCATTAAAATTGGACGAAGGCGTGTTGCACCAGCTTCTAATAAAGCTTCACGTGTTGATAGTCCTTCATTTTCCTTATGAATAACGCGGTCGATAAGCACGATTGCGTTTGTTACAACGATACCGATTAACATAAGCGCACCAATCATTGCAGATACACTTAATGTTTCACCAGAGATTAATAAGGCAACAAGAGCCCCAATAATTGTAAATGGTAGCGAGAATAAAATTGCGAATGGTGCTAGGGCACCACCAAATGTAACGACAAGAACGAAGTATACAATGGCAATCGCAGCTAACATCGCTAGGCCAAGTTGCTTGAATGATTCTTGAATATCTTTAGTAACACCGCCCATAGAAACATCTACACCAGAAGGAAGATCCATTTTATCTACTTCTTTTTGTACTGCAGCAGATGCTTTTGAAACGTCATCAGATGTTAATTTGGCACTAACCTCTGCATAAACACGTCCATCTCGGTGTGTTACTGTATTCGATGTTTCACCTTCTTTTACAGTCATAACATCTTTCACAGCTACTTCATTACCAAGTGGTGTTGTAATTTTGCGATTTGTTAAGTCATCGATTGTTTCATAATTTTGTTTTTCAGCTTCTACATATACATTGATATCTTTACCGTCTTTTTTAATTGTTGTCAGAACAGGGCGATCATGTTGATTAGAAAGTCCCATTCCAATTTGAGCAGCCGTTAAGCCAATTTTACTCAGCTTTTCTTGATCTGCGACTAAAGTGTACTCTGCATATGTTTTTGCAATACTAGAATCTATATCTTTTAAGTCTTTATTTTTCTTCATGATATTTTGAATATCTTTTACGACAGGCTTAATGTCTTCTGAGCTATCTCCATAAACGTATAGTTTAATTTCGTTACTACCGCCACTTGCTCCGAAGTCTTGGTTTTTCCATTCGCCTTTGCCAGACATCTTCTGTAAATCTTTAACGACTTGTTCTTTCTCTTTTTCAAAGTTTTTCGTGTCGTTATCATATTGCACGAAGAACATTGCTTGGTTTGATTGACCAGGACTCATTGGATTCTCTCCACCTAATGAGAACTGAATTGTTTTGACGTCTTTATTATCTTGGAAGTGCTTCTCAGCTTTTGTTGCAATTTTTTCAACGTCTTCTAACGTTTGACCTGGTTCAGGATTATATGTTGCAATAATCATTTTTTCTTCTTCAGAAGGTAAGAAACTTACACCGATAACTGGTACAAGTGCAAGACTACCAACTAATAGAAGGACAGCGATACTTGATGTAATAATTTTGTGATTTAAAGCCCATGCAAGTATGCGTTTATACCCATTTGCTAATTTACTTGGTTTTTCTTCATGATGTACTTCTTTTTCCCTCATGCTCTCTTTCTTAAATAAGGAATGAGCTAGCATCGGTACGATTGTAACTGCTACTAGTAATGATGCTAATAAAGCGAAGACGATAGTTAAGGCGAATGGTAAGAACATTTCACCAATCATACCTTTTACTAGTCCAAGCGGTAAAAATACAGCAATTGTTACAATGGTGGAAGACATAATTGGGATAAACATTTCTTTCGTAGCTTCACGAATTAAATCTTTTCCACGTAATTTCTCTTCTGATAACGACATACGTCGGTAAATATTTTCAATAACAACAATTGAGTCATCGACAACGCGGCCTATAGCAACGGTCATTGCTCCAAGTGTCATAATGTTAAGCGTAATATCCATTTGCTTTATGACTAAAACAGCAATTAATAAAGAAAGTGGTATTGAAACGACAGAAATTAACGTTGTTCGAATATTTCGTAGGAACAGCATAATAATAACAATCGCAAAGATAGCACCGAAAATTGCTTTGCTCAGCATTGTTTCAACTGATTTTTCAATAGGTGCACCTTGGTCGAATGTTGAAATGATCTCTAAATCTTTATATTTTTTCTCAAGATCTTTTACTTTATCTTTTACTGCATTTACAACATCAACTGTATTTGCATCAGAGGCCTTCACAATTTGAATTCCAATTGCTTCTTTTCCATTTGTTCGAGAAATAGATTCTGCTTTCCCAACTTCTTTAATGTCAGCAATTTCGTCTAATGTAACTGTTGGAATCCCGTTCATAGCAGCTGGATTCATTTGCGGCGTTTGTGCACCAGCGCCAGCATTTTGACTACCTTGACCGTTAGGTGAGGAAGGTATAGCTGGGATTTTAAGTTCTTTTAACGCTTTAATTGTTGTAATATTGCCATCTACAACAACTGATTTTTCCGTGTCTTTAAATGTGTATAAGCCAAGTGGTAAAGATACATCCGATCCCTTAATCACATTTTTTACGGTATCTTCACTTAGTCCTAGTTCTTTCATTTTATCTTTCTTGAAGACAAGCTGTACTTCATCTACTTGTTGGCCAGCAATTTGAACAGATGCAACACCATCAAGTCCTTTTAATCCTGGTACAACATTTTTTTCTACATTTTCAGTTAAGGTAGCTAAAGATTCATTCTTACTTGCCACGCTTAACGAAATAACTGGAAAGGCATTGAAGTTTACTCGTGAAACTTTAGGATCTTTAACACCTTCTGGGAGTTTTACATTTGTGAGAGCTTCTTTAATTTCTGTTTCTGCTTTTTCCATATTTTTATCAAAATCGTATTCTACTTGAATAGAAGATGCGTTTTGAAAAGATGATGAACTCACAACGTTAACACCGCTTAAATTTTGTAGTTGTTCTTCCATCGGCTTTGAAACTTTATCAGCTACTTCTTCTGGTGTAGCACCAGGATAGACCGTAGTTACTGTCACAATCGGTGTTGTAATATCAGGGATTGTTTCCAGCTTCATATTGAGTCCAGAGTAGATCCCCGCAATAGTAACAATAATGGTTAGTAGCCAAACTGCGAACTTATTTTTTAACGAGAAATTGATGATTTTGTTCATGTTTGCGCTCCCTTTTTATTATATTGACCAACTGGTCAGTCTAATACATAATATAACTGACCGTTTGGTCAATCGTCAATAAAAAGAGATGGTATAATACATTTATAATAAGATGCGAGATTAAATTTAGGAGAGAAGATATGAAAGAAAAAGAGCGTTTAATTATAGAATCGGCTATGAAGTTATTTGCTACTAAGGGTGTAAATGCGACATCAGTGCAGGAAATTGTGACAGCTAGTGGTATATCTAAGGGAGCTTTTTACTTATATTTTAAATCGAAAGATGAGCTTTTATTAGCGACACTTCGATATTATTATGACAAAATCCAAAAGAAAATGCTGGATATTGAACAAGAGTCTTTATTACCACGTGAAAAATTTGCAAAACAATTACATTGTCAGTTTAATGATATACAAAAGCATAAAGAATTTATTATTATGCATGCGAGAGAAAATGCGATTCCGTTTAATAAAGAAGTAGAAGAATTTATGATGCGGATGAAGTTAGAGTCTCATGCATTTTATCGGAATAGTTTATTGTCCATTTATGGTGAAAAGGTTATGCCATATTTATTGGATTTAGTAATTATGGTAGAAGGCATATGCCGTGGGTATTTAGAATTAATTATTTTACAAGCACCAGAAATTGATTTATCGTATGTAGCTGCTTTTATTTTAAAAAGAGTAGATAATTTAGTAGATGGCTTAGTAGAATCTTCGGAAGAACCTATTTTACATGAAGAAAAGCTTGGAGAATTCCTTTGTAAATCAGAGCTTATTAAGGAACAAGTTAAAGAACATTTTTTAAAAGAGATTATTGTATTTAAGCGCACTTTAGCTGATCAATTAGAGGATGATGAGCTGTTGGTTACATTAGATGTTTTAGAGGCGGAAATACGATTGCTTAATCCAAGAATTCCGGTAATTAGAGGTATGTTAGCAAATTTAGAGGCGTATCCAGAATTAAAAGAATTTCGATTACGCCTTATAGGATACTACAATATAAAAAATTCTTAATAAAAATAAGTAAAAAACTCCTTGTCTACACAAGGAGTTTTTTCTTAAAGACTACTTACTATTTTGAGACCATTCTTCAACATCCCAAACTTTTGTGATCCAATCTTCATAGAAGTCCGGTTCGTGACATACAAGGAGAATTGTTCCTTTATATGCTTTCATAGCCTTCTTAAGTTCCGCTTTTGCTGTAACATCAAGATGGTTTGTCGGCTCATCAAATAATAGCCAGTTACTTTCCTCACCCATTAGCTTACATAAACGAACTTTTGCTTGTTCTCCACCACTTAATTGACTTAATGGGCGAGAAATATGTTCATTTTTTAATCCGCATTTTGCTAACATCGCACGAATTTGATGCTGGTCTAGGCCAGGGAATGTATTCCATACATCATCAATTGGTGTTATATTATCAGCTTTAACTTCTTGTTCAAAGTATGCAGGCTCTAAGAAGTCACCAAGACTTGTTTTACCGCTTAAAGGTTTAATTTTACCTAAGATTGTTTTTAGCAACGTTGATTTACCAACACCGTTACATCCAACAATAGCAATTTTTTCACCACGTTCAATCGTCATTGATAGCTTTGGTAGTAGAGGATGCGTATATCCGATTTCTACATTTTCACCTTCAAAGACGAAGCGACTACTTGCGCGACTTTCTTTAAATGAGAATTCAGGTTTAATCGCTGTTTCTGGGCGATCAATAAGTTCCATGCGATCAAGTTGTTTTTGACGACTCTTTGCACGACCTGTCGTTGAATAACGAGCCTTGTTCTTTGCAATGAAGTCTTCTTGCTTTTTGATAAACTCGCGCTGCTTTTCATAAGCGTTTATATGTTGATTTTTATTGATTTCTGCTAGTTCTAGGAATTTTTCATATGTCGCTGTATAGCGTGTCATTTTTGTGAATTCTAGATGGAAAATAACATCAACACATTTATTCATAAATTCCGTATCATGAGAAATCAATAAGAATGCATGTGGGTATTCTTTCAAATAATTTGTTAACCAATGAATATGTTCAACGTCTAAATAGTTAGTAGGTTCATCAAGCAATAACACTTCTGGCTGTTCAAGTAATAGCTTTGCAAGCAATACTTTTGTACGTTGTCCACCACTTAGTGCTGAAACATCACGATCTAAACCAATTGCATCAATTCCAAGACCACGTGCAGCCTCTTCAATTTTCATATCTAGTAAATAGAAACCACCTGCTTCAAGTGCATCTTGTATTTCTGCCATTTGCTCAAGAAGTTCTTCTAGTTCTTCTGGTGTAGCAGTTCCCATTTTTTCTGTAACTTCATTTAAAGCTTTTTCCTTTTCGAATAACGGTAAAAATGCATCCGCTAGTACGTCACGGATTGTACGCCCAGGCGTTAAAACAGTATGCTGATCTAAGTAGCCATAATGTGTGCCCGGTGTCCATTCTACGCGACCTTGGTCATGAATAAGCTGACCAGTAATGATATTCATGAATGTTGATTTACCAACACCGTTTGCACCAACTAATCCAACGTGTTCACCTGCTAATAATCGCATAGATACATCTTTAAATAATGTACGATCGCCAAATGTATGTCCTAATTTTTCAACTGTTAATAAGCTCATAGTATCCTCCGTCCAACTTGAAATAGTACCTTGAATCATGATACTAAATTCTTTCATATAATGCCATCATTTCAAAATGTATATTTTTTCAAAAGAAGTGTTTGTAAATGTTAGTATATAAAAAAGTTACTTCTACCTACAGAAGTAACTTTTTGGTTATGCCTTTTGTTTAACTTCACTAACTTTCTTTTCAGCTACAATAAAATGCGGTCTACGTTTTGTTTCATAATAAATACGACCGATATATTCACCAATCACACCTAGGAATATGAGTTGAATACCGCCAATAAATAGTATAGCGGAAATGAGAGTAAAGTAACCAGGAACTTCCACACCACCAAGGATGATTTGAACGAACGTAGTGATTACGTATAAAAGTCCTAAAATGGTTGTTAGTAATCCGAGATATATAGATAGACGTAACGGTTTATTATTGAATGAAATTACACCATCAATTCCGTAATTTAATAATTTCGAGAAGGTCCATTTACTTTCTCCATCAGAACGTAATACATTTTCATATTCAATGATTAATTCGTTATAACCAATCCAAGAGAATAAACCCTTTGAAAATCGGTTGTATTCACTTAAAGACACTAAAGAATCCACTGCTCTTCGACTTAAAAGTCTAAAGTCACCAATACCATCTACTAATTCAATATCTACAAACTTATTCATCACCTTATAGTAAAGACGAGAGACGAAAGAGCGAACAGGTGAATCACCAGTTCTTGTTCTTTTTGCAATGACTTGGTCGTAGCCTTCGTTATATCCTTCTAACAATTCTTTTATTAACGTAGGAGGGTGTTGTAAGTCAGCATCCATAATAACAATTGCATCGCCTGTAGCATATTTTAAACCAGCTAACATTGCAGCTTCTTTTCCGAAGTTTCGACTAAATGATATATAGTGTACCGATGAATCTGCACTAGCTAAATCACGTAAAATATTTAATGTATCATCTTTACTACCATCATTAACAAAAACAAATTCATAATCGGTAGTTAATTTATGAATTTCAAGAGAAGTCTCTGAATAAAAGGCACGAAGCACCTTTTCTTCATTGTAGCATGGTACTACTATTGAAAGGGTCATGTTAGGACCTCCTTAGGTGTAATTTTAAAGTGGGCATGAAGTAAAAGTGAAGCAATCATCTTCAACTTTTACTTCACTTCATTTTAATACCTTTTTTTAAAACGATTTTTTAATTTTGAATATCTTTTCGTATCTCCAAGAACTAGAAGCGAGATGCAAATGATAAATGAAATGATAGAAATAACGAGACCCATTTTGAAATAAGGTGTGACGTATTTCATTTCAACTACATGTTGCCCTTTGGAAATAGGAACGCCAATAAAGGCGGAATTAGCCTTCGTAAATTCCGTTTCTTTACCGTCAACTTTTATTGACCATCCTTTACTATATGGTACCGATAAATATAGTAATCCATCTTTAGTGGAATTAATATCACCTTTTAAGGAGTTACCTTCATAGTAAATGTTTTGTAGGCTATTTTCTTTTAAAGTATTTACTTTTTTCGGGACAGTCTGATAGTTAGTACTGTTGATTTGTAAATCTTTCAACTCATATTGACCAGGAGTAGGAATAGAAATGATTAGCTCGGTTGGCTTTGCATCTTTTCCTAAGTTGTAAACAAATCTTTCTAGCGGATAAGCATAAGCTCCATCTTCATTACCTTTTATCATAGATTTGTCATTCACGGTAACCCCAAATGATTCCTTGTTTATATTTCTAATTTTAATTTCAACAAGAAGATCACCTAACATATCGTTATTATCAATAGGTACTATTATACGCCCATTTTCATGAACAGTGAGTATATCTTTCTCTTTCTCTATATTTTCCCACTTCATTTTATTTGGATTAATCTTAATTTGTTTTGAATCTAGCTGTTTTGTATTAAATTGTTTTAGTGGGAGACTTCCAACATCATTTACAACTACAGCATCTAATAAAAGTTGATCTTTCTCGGCAAAATTAAGTTTTGAAAATTCTTCATCACTTATTCCAGCTTCGTATACATAGCCTAATGGTAGTGCAAATTCATTTTTATAAATGTTGTAAGGACCTACTTGTTGTAAATGCTTATAACCATAAGGAATTTCGGTTTTATTAGCACCTTCACTTAGTACATAATATTTTACCCCTAGCATGTTCTCAAGGAATAATCGTTTATCTAACTGGAAGAACATAGATGGACTATCGTATCCTTGGAAAACATTGTACTTATTTTTCATAAAGTCATGAACATGATAATTGACTAAGCTTTGATAAGTACTTGTACCATGATAACCTTGCAACATCGGCGTATTTTTATAATTATTGTTTGGATTGATAATTCGATAAAAATCTTTATCTTGATTTTGTATATAACGAATTGCGTCAATTTCATCCTTATTATCAAGACCTGGCCCGTGTAATGATTCTTTTGTCACGCCAGCTTGATTAAAGTGTTTACTAAGAGCAAAATCTGAATAGAAGTAATTAATAAATATTACATTGACGAGTACATTTAATACAATGAAACATTGTAAGGCTACTTTTGATAAATAGCGCCATAGTAATATTGTAATAATAGATAATACAGTAGTGCAAATTAAAATTTTATCAATTGTTTGTAGCGGCTGTGCATTTATATTTACTTTTCTATAGAATGCGTAAATAAATAATGTTGTTGCTAGCAAAGGACCTATTAAAGAATTGACCTTTTGTTTGTTGAGTAGCATCCAATCTAAAATGTAGGCGACAGTTTGTGCAACCACAAATGCAAATAAGTAAAACCATCTGTATTGCATGGCAGAAAAGCCATTAAATACGGAATACGTATATGGAAGCATATATAGCACTAACATAAACCCAGTAAAGATTAATTTATTTGTGATAAGTTTATTGCGTATTAGAAGCGCGCTAGTAATAAGGAAGAGGATGAAAACAGGGAATGCAAGCTGATAATCCTCTGTATTATTAATGAAAAAGATACTTTCCATTAAGTTTTTATAAAACGTACCTTCAAACAATAACGGTATAGTAAATTTTGTAGCGAGTCGATCGGAACTAAATACACCATTTACAGATGGTATAAAGCAAACAGCAGATAAACCTAGTGATAAAGCATATAGAAAAGCAATTCTAATATAATAAATTATAAATGTTTTAATTGTTTTGTTCTGCTGTGTAGCGAAATATTGGAAAAAGGCATAAATATAGATAAAAATACTAGTAATGAAAGCGAAATAGAAATTTGATGCAAGCATAAGTGCTGTTGCAAACAGGAATAACCCTTTTTTTCGCTCTAAAATATATTTATCTAATCCCCATATTACTAAAGGTAAAAACACTATAGCATCTGCCATGAAATCCCATAATAAAGAATGGCGAATGAAAGTTACACATCCTCCATATATAATGGCAGAAATGAAAGAAGAAAAAATAGTTTTATTGTGATAACGTAAAGAACCATACATGAATAACATAGCTAATGTACTCTTTAAAATACTCATATATAGTTTCATCTCAAAGATTTGGTCAAAATTTAGTTTAGGAAGTAGAAGCGTAAGCCAGAAAAATGGTGCTGTACTATAGTAATAACTAAATTCTCCGAATAAATCTCCACCTAAGCCATAATCCCAAGACCAAAATAAATTTCCATCTTTAAATGCGTGTTGTAAAAGGAATGTAAAGAAACTAAATTGTGATAATGCATCTCCTGTACTAGAAAATACATTGTCTGATTTTAGGAAAAAGTAATGAAAAGCAAATGCACATATTATTAATAATGGAATAATAATAAGTGTGCTTTTAGTGAAAAATGTTCTTTTATTTACTTCTGAAGTCATTAAATAAATAAGCCTCCTTAAATGCAATTGCCACATTCTTCATCTCTGGATATCGTTTTAGGATGAAGAAAAACTGTGTATGAATCGGCGATTTTTAATAGTATTAATAAAGTGTTTATTGGTGCAATGTGTGGTAAATTTAGGGTGTAAATAGTTAATATTTACATGAAGAATTAACTATGAATTACCTTAATAATAGGTGTTGTACATCTAGTGCTGTTCGTTTCCAAGTATAATCATTCCAGAAAGGCAAGTCAATTTAAGATATAGATTGAAAAAGGGCTCATTTTCTAAGTGAAGAAGATAAAAATAAAAACTTCAAATTTGATTTGAAGTTTTTATTTTTATTTATTTTCGAGCCAGCTTTTTATTTATAAATCCTAAAATCAATCCGCGTATTTGTGGATCGATTGCAAGACCGATAATACCGTATAATATACCAGTAATTGTTAAAGCAACTAATGGCGGTAAGGTAATTAATATTGTACGGTATAGAATATAGCTGATGATAAAGGCTAAGGTATTGAATATAATCCCTTTAAATAGTAACGAGAAGCCTTTACGAACAAATAGAGTGAATCCGATTAATAACGTAATCTCGGTAAGGATAGCGGCAATAGCTGCTCCCATCATTCCGAACTGACTACCTAAGACGATGTAACTTATAACGGCAACAGCTAGTCCGATTCCCATTGTTGTTGCGCGTTTCCATTGTTGACCAATTGTCGTTAAATTATCAGCAAGTGGATAGTTAATAGATTGTAAAATGACCATAAAGGCTAAAATGGCAAGAGCATCACCAGCTGGCGCATATTCTTTGCCTAATAAAGTAACAATCCAAAAGCTTGGATCAGCGATAAATGGAATGGAGATTCCCATTCCTAAAAAAGACATCAGTTTTAATTCAAACTGAGATAGTTTTCTATGTTCATCAATATTCTTTTCATTTCCAAACGCAAATAATTTTGGATAAAAGGCTGCTGCAATTACACCAGGTATTTGATAAAGGACTGCAGGTATTTTTGATGCAGCTCCAAAGAATCCAACTTGCTCGTACGTCGAAACTTTTTCTAATATAATAGGGCCTAACTGCGGTAAAAGCATAATGATAATGCCATTGATTGTGAAAATCAGCAGTTGATCTAAAATCCCTTTGTCCCAGCCCTTATGAACTGTCGTATGGCGGAGTACCATTATGAAGGCGATGACTCCTGTTACAAGACTAGATATCCCATACATAGCAGCGACCGTCATAAGTGACCATTTCAACGACATTCCGAGTAGAAGCGCAGCTGCGGCTGTTACACCTTGTAGTACAGAAATAATCGCTGTAAATTGCATACGTTCTGTTACTTGGAAATAAGCCATTCCAACGCCTTGTAAAGTTGCTCCAAACATTGTTGGTAGTACAACCCAATATACCATGGCGCGTAGGTAGGCATCAGTATAGAAGAACTGAGCAAAAATAGCGAAGAGTACAGAAATTACGACAGCTAATACGAAACGAATGCGTAAATAACTACTGATTAGTACGCTAATATTTGCATCCTTTCTCGTTCCTTCACGCATAAACGTATGTGTCAAACCAGCATCTGTGAAATAACAAATAACAGCGGAAACTGCTAATGCAGTTGTGAACATCCCATACTCACCGGGAGAAACGTATCTTGCGAAGAGAATCGTCGCGATAGCAAGTACAAATCGAACAGTAATATTTCCTACAAATAGGTAGGAGGCATTTTTAAGAATCTTATTTGTTTTCATGAGAAAAAACCTTTCTATTCTTTAGGACCTTTTTCGTTTGTCCTATTTGTAAATTTGATTTGTTTACGGAAAGAGAGGTGAGTACTATATTTTCAGTTTAAGAAAACAGAAATTTAATTCGTACAAACCAAAGCATTGCATATAGTTTTTTACTACGCTTTCCGTTTTTTGAATAGATTTTATGGCAATATTTCTTTATATCTTTTTTGATTAATTGAACTTGGGCATTATTTAATTGAGAGTTTTCTTTAATGTATATACAAGCATTATTGATAACAGTATAAGGGAATAAATAAGTCTCAAGAATCTCAATAAGTGACTGAGGGTCTTTCGTAATGAAGTCTTGAGATTTGTTATGTACCCAATCTTTCATACGATTGAATACTTCCAACTCTTTTGTCGTTTTTAATTCATAATCTTTATACTTAGAAGAAAGATTTCCTTCTGATAAGATTCTATAATATGTTAAGTATTCATCGACATAGCATACATTTGTCACACTCATTAGTTTAAATAAAAACTCCAAATCTTCTCCCCAGCTACATCCTGGTGTAAAACGGATATTATGATTCATTGCGATAGAGCGTTTGAAAATCCAAGTACTTGTTTGAGCAACAACTTGGTGTGTTAAGAATGCTTTTGCCATATCACCTTTAATAAAGTTTGTTGTATGCTCAACCTTTTCGCCTGTTTCTTCGTAGAAATTCATATAACCACAATAGCACGCGTCCATGTTGTTTTTATGCATACTCTCGATTTGTTTCTCAATTTTAGTTGGATGCCATAAGTCGTCACTATCAAGGAAAGCCACGTATTCTCCGCTAGCATTTTCAATCCCTGTATTACGAGCTACTGAAACACCTTGGTTTTTTTGGTGAACGTATTTTACTTGACCCGGATATTTTTCCGCAAGATTTTTTACGATAGAAGGTGATTGATCTTTACTTCCATCATCTACAATTACAATTTCAATGTTTTTATATGTTTGATCCAGTATTGACTGCATCGTTTCTTCAATATATTTTTCTGTGTTATACAGGGGTATGACAACAGAAACAAGTTGTTTTTGTTCCATCATAGAATTTTTATCTCCTCAAATTTTTTATGTCTTGCACCATATATACAAGCCTTTTGAAAGGAAGAAGATTACAAGAACATCTGTATCAGTTTAACGCATATAAACTTTGTAAATCAACTTTCTATTATTGTACTTTGTATAAAAAGTATTTATTATAGAATATATTGTCTTGTAAAAATATAGAAATATAATTTGAAAATTATGTATTTGAAGGGAGAAGATGAGATGTTAAGGCGATTTACTCGCAAATCTAATGTAATCCTTTTAGGGATTATTATGATAATTGGTTTTGTGCTTCGTTTTGCAACTTTACAAACACATGGTGCAGATTTGACCCTAGCAAGTGATGATCTAGGTTATCAAAAAACGGCAACCATTTTATTGGAAACAGGAATGTTAACATATCATGAGCCGGATAAACCAACTATTCATATTATGCCAGCTTTTCCAGCATTTTTAGCTACTGTATTTTACTTTTTTGGAAATGGCAATGAAGGTCTTTTTGTAGCTAAATTAATTATTATCCTATTAGGGGTACTTAGTATTTTACTAACTTATAAGATTGGTACTTATTTATTGAATCCCGCTGCAGGATTAATAGGTGCTTTCTTATTAGCTGTGTATCCTCCAGAGATTGTTGTAGAAAATTTAACTTTAACAGAAGGACCGTTTCTATTCTTTTCATTGGGATTATTATATTGGAGTTTAAAATTAGCTGATACTCATAAAACGAAACATTTTCTAATTGTATTAATTTTCTACTTTTTAGCATTGTACTTACGCGTACAAGTTGCTTTATATCCAATACCATTATTTATATATCTCTTAATGAAGCGCTATCCATTCCGCGTTATGATGAAGCAAGCGATTATAAGTATAGGAATAGGACTTATTGTACTTGGACCATGGTGGGCCCGCAATTACATTCAATTTGATAAGTTTATTCCACTAACTGCTGGGGCAGGGAATCCATTATTACTTGGAACGTATCAAGGTAAAGGTTACCCAGAAGGTAAGAATATGGCAGAACTTGAAGTAGAATTAAACGCAAAGTACCCTAATCTGGAAGCACATAAGTTTATGGAATTAGAAGAAAAAATAGCGAAAGATAGAATGAAAGAATGGTGGAAAACAGATAGGAATTCCATGATAGAGAGTTATTTAATCTTGAAGCCAGAAATTATGTGGAAAAAACCGTATTATTCTATAGAGCATAATATTGAAGTATTCAATGTTTCTGCAAAAGATATGAATGAAATACATAATTTTATTAAGACGATGTTTTTAATATGTACGATACTTTCATTTATCTTCCTTCTAAAAAGGTGGAGAGAGACTACATTTTTATGGTCAATTCTTTTACTGCAAACAGCTTTGACATGTTTTTATGCCGCATATGAAAGATATGCATTACCATTAATTCCATTTTTATTTATTATAATTGGAGTAGGAACCGTGGCAACGGTTATGAAAATTAGTAAATTATTAATTAGCAAAAAATAGTTTGAAATAAAAAAACATCTTAATTTTTTAAAGAAATTAAGATGTTTTTTTATATATATTCATATTTGAATGGAAAGCTATTTGTTATCAGTTTCAGTTTTTGTTACGTTTAACTTTTGCTTTAATAACGCATAATCTTGCGTTATTGTTACAAGTTGATGGTGTAGCTTAGAAATTTTTCTTGTTAGGTCAAAAATTAAGATGAAACAGAATAATAATCCAAATAAGAATAAGATGGATGGTGGATATTCTACTTTTAATAGTTTTCCAATCCAATTTATAATTTTATCAGTAGAACTTAAAATAGCCATTGCAACACAAACAAAAATCCATAAAACGGCATATTTTGTTTCTAAAGCCCCGCGACGAATAGAATTAATAATTAAGAAGAATAATAACAAAATAAAGATGAATGAAAAGGTAATTATATGCATTCACTATCAACCTTTCACGATTTTTTGCATCAATATAGCAAGACTTACTTTAATCATGTAATATGCAGATTTAAGAGGTGTGATGGAAGATTGTCCACCTTGTCGTTCTTGCATATTTACAGATATCTCATTAATACGAAGTTTTTTCTTTTTTAAATGAATAAGAACTTCTGGCTCTGGATAATCTTTTGGATAATTGTGCGCAAAAATCGTAATTACTTCTCGATTGATAGCACGATATCCAGAAGTTGGATCCATAAATGTTTGTTTCGTTAATACTTTCAGTAGGGCAGTAAAATAAAAAATACCGATTCTTCTTGAAATACTACCTTTGTAAGCTGTTTTTTCTGTAAAGCGTGAACCTAGCACCATATCACATTGACCTTCAGCAATAGGCTGAATAATTTTGTATAAATCATCCGGATTATGTTGTCCATCAGCATCGAACTGAATTGCAATATCATATCCATTCTCATATGCGTATTTATAGCCAGTTTGTACCGCAGAACCGATGCCCAGATTATATGGTAGATTAATAAGATGAACAGGGAAATTTTTTACGATTTGAGCTGTTTTATCTTGTGAACCATCATTAATAACGCAAATGCTTAACGCTGTAAAATGTTGTTTTAGTTCTAGTAATCTTGTTAATGTATCTGCAATTGCTTCTTCCTCATTATAGGCTGGAATAATAATCAAAGTTTTTGGTATTGAAATTGGTACCTCGATAGACATTACCGCACCACCCCTTACATATTTAACTATATTATGGTTATTTATAAACAACTTTACTTAATATACCATTAAAAGTATAAGAAAATAAAGGAAAAACTGATGGGTGATTTTAGGGGGAGGCCACTGAATACAAAGGCAAGCGATAGTATTTTTTATAATAAAAAATACATGCAAGGAAGAGCCTGTGCATGTACGATGAGAAGATTATGTTAAATATTCCAAGGCTTACTTAAAGTTAAAACTTCAGCCATCTCTTTACTTTTTAAACGTCCTTTTTTTCGGTTTTCCGCGCGTTCTAAACCGGTTGTGTGTAACCAATGTTCTTCCTGAGTTTCAGGGAGTACTTGTGGTACGGACGAAGGTTTTCCATCTTTTATTGCTACAAATGTAATGAAGCAAGTAGCAGCAATTCTACGCTCGCCTGCTAATAAATTTTCTGCAATTACTTTTACGAAAACTTCCATTGAAGATTTCCCTGTATAACATACGAATGCTTCATAACAAACAGAATCAGCTTGGTGAATTGGAGTTAAAAAATCAACTGAATCAATAGATGCTGTTACGCAATGTTTACGACTATGTCTTGCAGCCGCAATTGAAGCAATACTATCAATTTCTGCTAATAATTTCCCCCCAAAAAGTGTTTGGTGATTATTTAAATCGTTAGGAAAAACACGTGTTGTCTTAATTGCTTTAGATTCTCGCATGAATTTCTTTTCCATATATTCAGCCCCTATAGTCTGTTTTCAATCAGAATAATATGTGTAAGCTTAGTACTCATATTAGATATTTAATGAAGTAAAGTGTAGTCCAAAAGAGTATTATTTAAACTTCTGTATTTGTATTCATGTAACTGAAAGAAAATTTATTTTATCTAAAATGTAGTGTAAAAGAGGATTCGCTTACATTGCAAGTAAAAAGTAATGACTATGTATTTGTCATAGAAATTCTCTATCAGCCGTGTACCCATTCATGATAGAATCGTTTTGTTATGAATGGAAATAGAGGTGCAATGGACATATGAATCATATACAAACAAATTTTTCATCTTTCTTCAATAAAATTACGATCGGTGCGATGCTCGCATTTTTTGTTTATAGTTGTTGGGCAGCATTTGAGACAAGTAAGCAATTCTTTGGAGGAAGTACAGCAAGTGTAACAATCATATTGGCAATTTTCGTCATACTCATTTTGTTAGTGGCATCAATTCTACAATATCGTTTCACAGATAAACAATTTCTTGTTTTTCTTATAAGTGTATCTATAGTTGTGAGGCTTAGTATGCTGTTATTTGTAGATGCTCCAATAATTGGTGATATGAAAGTGATGTATGAGTCTGCAAAGCAGATTGCAATTGGTAATAATATAGGGACTGTCACTCATTTGCCTTTTATTATATATGAGTCAGTAATTATTCGTATATTTGGTGATACATTATTCGCTTTACAACTATTTAATGTGTTATTTTGCGCAGGAACTGCATTTTTTATTTATCGTATTGCAGCAACGGTTTTTGGAGAAGAATGCGGGCGTATTGCTTCTATATTTTATGCTCTGTATATTCCCAATATATTCATGAGTCCCGTATTAACTCCTGAGTCACTTGCAATATTTTTATTTTATTTTGCTTGTTACATACTTTTATATAAAGGATTAGATCATCCTTATATGTGGGTGTTTTCAGCGATTTTATTTGTATTTAGTAATATGATTTTTCCAATGGGATTATTTCTTCCTATTTTTATCACGGTATATGTATTATTAATCGAAGTATTTCAATCGGCAACGAAACAAAAGGTGTTACTAAAGATGATAGGGATACTTATTCTATTTTATAGTGCCCATTTTGGTGTGAATTATGGAATTAAGACAATGGGAATGTCACAATATACGATTGCGAATGAGACGTATGTTCAATCTGTTTTAATTGGAAAAACGCAATATGAAGAAAAAATATCGAAAAATCAAAGTGTAACAGAGCATATTGATCAAAAGTTAAAAGAGATTGAGGGAGAAAGATTTAAACTTTTAGAACCGATGATAAATCAGTTTTCAGATGAGGGAATAAATTCTATTCTTTTCAAATGTGAAAAACTGATATATATAGCCGTAACATTGTTTATGACTATAGCTCTATTACACTTCCTTATTAAGAAACAACAAAATGAGGGATATATGTTGTTCTTATTTTTAATTAGTGGCTACGTATTGTTAAAGTTATTCCAAGTAGATATGGTATATTACAATGTAATTATGCCGGCATTGTTTATTTTGCAGAGCTTTGGTGTTTATATGAGTTATGTGTATTGTCAAAAAATATTTTTCAGAAAATAAAAAGAATCCATTCTGGATTCTTTTTTTTGATGGAAGATGAAATTTAGTAGTCAGTGCAAAATGGAAAGTATGCCGGACCTGAATTTCACCCCGTTATTTTCCAGGTAGTAAGCCCCCCACCTCAAAATCAGCGAAAGCAAAGAAGTTAGGTGGGGGCGGACCGCCTGTAAAAGACCGATTGTTGAGGGCTGATTAAAGTTTCACTTTATCTTATCGATTTAGTTCTAGTTGTAAATTATCGGCTGTTAGAGCCATTTGTGAGGAATCATCTTGAATTCCTTTCATTACTTGTGAAATAGCTTGTAGCTCATGTTCAATTTTCTTATTCTGTTCTTTTGAGTTAGACATATCTTTTACAATTTCTTCGAAGTATCGATCTGTTGCCGACATACTATCCGTTCCTTCTGATACGAGAGAGCTAATTTGTTTCACGGAAGACGAGACACGGATAATTTGTTCATTTGTTTTTTCGACGAGCTTTGTAACGTTAAAGATAGATTCTTTCGTTTGCTCTGATAATTTTCGTATTTCACCAGCAACAACAGAAAACCCCTTCCCAAATTCTCCAGCACGTGCAGACTCGATAGCAGCATTGAGTGCGAGTAAATTGGTTTGCTCCGCGATTGATTTAACGATATCTATGATTTCGTTAATTTTGTTAGAAATATCAAGAAGTTCATGAGTATCTGTAATAATTGTTTCCATATTCATTTGAATAGATCCCATTCGTTTGTTTTGCTGGTTTAATTGTTCTTTCCCTTTATTCGCTTTTTCTTCAGATGTTGTAGCTAATGATGTACCTGTTTTAGCAATCTCTACAATAGTTTCAGACTTAGCGGTTAGTTTTTGAATAGAAGAGCTTGTCTTTTCAGATACAGCAGCTAGTTCTGTTGCGATATGCGTAATTGTCATAGCAGTTAATTCTTTTTCTTTCTCATGCTCTTTTTGCATTCTTTCATATTCAGATTCATAAGCTGCAAGAACAAGTTCTTGTTCAAGAGTGAATAATTTATTTATGACATTTATAGAATAGGAAAAATCATCGATTATTGTTAATTTTGTTTGTAAAATCTTCATGATAGAGCGGAATAATTCTTGATAAGCAGCAGTATACCATTTTCGATGTAAACCAATTTGTACATGCCTTTTGGCAATCCTAACACGCTGTTCAATAAAATCTTCATGCATATTGCCGCTGAATAATTCTTTAATATGTGTTTTTAAAGTTTGTTTTAGTTTTGGAATAGAGCTGTAACGCTCAATAATAGTAATTAAATTAGGTTGTTTTGTAATGTTGGCATAGAATTTTTCAGTAATCCAATCAATTTCTGCATAAATAAAAGGCTGTAGTACTTTTACAACTTGTAAATCTTCTTTTGAAATATGTAGCATATCCATTTGAATTTTTAATTCAGAATTAGTAGGTACATTAAAAGTTATTTGTTGGTCCTTACTTAATTCGATTATACTGGCATTTGTTTTATTAATATTTTTTTTGAAAACCCCAAGCATCATTCTTCCCCCTGTATATAAAACGTTTTCAATTTTAAAACTAATATAGAGTAATTATATATGCTTATATATAATTACTCTATATTAGTTCGTTGAATAGTATATAAATTAAGAGAATTCTATCTAGAATTCTCTTAATGGCCTTTATTAATTTTAGCATGTGTTTTAAAGAAAACAGGGAAATGCACATTATATATTACAGTGACGACACGAATAACGAATGTTACTAATAAACAAACATAGAAAGCTAATACGTGCGCCCCCATAGCGTGTGTGATTAGGAAGCTAATTGCTCCTAAGATAGAAGCGATTGCGTAAATTTCTTTTCGGAATACGTAAGGGATATCTTGAGCACAAATGTCACGCAAAATACCGCCTCCAATACCTGTAATGACTCCCATTGAAACAACTAGAAATGAGGCGTCAACATGATGTGACATTGCCGCATTTGCACCAATAGCTGTAAAAACGCCTAAGCCAACAGCATCAGAAAGCATAATAACGACTTGAAGTTTATTGATGCGCTCAAAAAACATACAAGTAAATAATGCTGATAATACACTTACGAAAAAGTAAATGGGTTTTACAAATGCGACAGGGGGCAGGTTACCAATCATGATATCACGAATAATACCGCCGCCGAGCGCAGTAGCTACAGCTAAACAAAGGACACCAAATAAATCTAAATCTTTTTTTAAACCAACTAATGTACCAGAAATGGCAGCGGCGATAATGCCAAGAAACGTAAATATATCGATTAATAACATGGCCTTAATCCCTTCCTCTTAAAGATGTTCCAGAGAAAAAATATACACTAAAGTATTGGAAATAACAATTACTTTTCGTTACATGTAGAAAAACGGATAAAATACATAAAGAAAGCGTTTGAAAATGTTTAGGGGAAAATGAAGCAAAGTTAATCTTTAGTTGTAGGATAGCCAAGTAGATGTCATTTTGTAATTATTAAATTTTATATATTAATACAAGGATTAATAAATGTTACTATAATGCTGATAATAAGTGAAAGGGTGTTAGATAGTTTTTATAGAGATAGGGAAGGATAGCTAAAGGATAATATTTTCTATTATTACTTAAGGTGGAGTGGCTAGTTTCGGTATAAAAATAGTTCTCAATTTAAATATGAGTTATGTTATAATTGCTAGGTGTGTTTTAACGATAATAAATTATGATTAAAAGATAATGTTAAGATTTTGTATGGAGGTCTTGGAATGTTAGCAAATCAAGCTAGGGTTAGATTTGAGCATTTTTTGCTCTTTTTTATTATTTTACAGCCTGTTTTAGATTTATTAACGTCTCTTAGCATCACTTTATTAAAGTCAAATGCTACCGTTGGGATTTTAGTAAGATTCCTTATTATGGCTGTTGGTGGTATTTACATTTTAATTCAGGCAAAAGAGAAGGAAAATAGAAAGTTTTTAATTTACCTTATATTATTAGCCGGAGTTTTAGGGGTAGGATTTATTAATAACAAAATAGTTAAGGATCCTATTGTACTTAGTGAAGAAGTTAAATTCGTTGCGAAAGCATTATATATATATATTATGCTGGGATCATACATTTTAGCTTTAAAATCATTGAAAAAGACAGTTAATATTAGTGATAAGGTTCGAAATAGTATTGTATATTCTACATTAATCATTAATGCAATTATGGTTATTTCTATTTCAACATCTACTGACTTTGGTAGTTATGAATGGATGAAGGTTGGTTCTCGAGGTTGGTTCTATGCAGGGAATGAACTAGGTTCAATCTTAGCTATTATTTTCCCTATTGTGGTACTATATTCTATTCAAAAAACAAAGAGCTGGAAACATATTTTATATTGGATTCCATCACTTTTAATGATTTACTCTTTAATTCAAGTTGGTACGAAAGTAGGAATGGGCTCAATTGGTGTTACGTTAGCGGCAGCAATCGGAATCATTGTACTACAATTATTATTTGATAGAAAAAACCCGAACAAAAAATCTCTTGCACTTAACGCAGTAATTGCTATTATCCTATTAGCCGGTGTAGTTGGGTCGTTTAAACAAACACCATTAGCGCAAAATATGGGTATTCACAATAACTATTTAACAGAGCAAAATGTAGCACAACAAGATCAAAAAGAACAAGAAATTAAAGAGAAGCTGAAAAAAGAACAAGAACTTAAAGAAAAAGAAGAAAATCACCATAAAGTTGAAAAGCCAGAAGAAAAAGCGAAGATAGAAGTAGAAGTTAAGAAAGAACTTGAGAAAGAACAAAAGAAAGAAAATCAAGAAAACCTTATTTTCAGTGGACGTCAAGTATATGAAGAAAGACATAAGCAGTTCTTTAAAGAAGCGCCAATGTCACAAAAGTTATTAGGAATGGGTTATGCAGGTAACTTTAAATACAATGAACAAAAGCAGCCAGATCCAAAACTAATTGAAATGGACTTCCATGATTGGTTTTATGATTTCGGAATTATTGGCTTTGTATTACTAATGATTCCATTTATTTATTACGGGCTAAGAATTCTACTAGCATTTGCTACGAGATTTAAGGACATATTTAATATAAAATATGGAATGATTTCAGCAAGCTTATTGTTAGCGTTAGGTATTGCTTATATTGCAGGACATATTTTAACAGCACCAGGAGTTGGAATTTACTTTGTAGTGGTGTTAGCTTATCTAATAGTAGACCTAGAAATTGAATGATAAAAATAAAAGCTAACTTTTGTTAGCTTTTATTTTTTAGTACAGTAAAATAAAAATAGATGGAAACGTAGCGAGGATTTAAAGGAGGAAAAAATATGAGAATATTGCATATGAATGCAGGAGCAGAAGATGGGGGAGGGAAAACACATATTATTTCACTTCTCGATCAGTTTCCAACTGGTGAAGTAGAATTAGCAGTATTTGAAGATGGAATTGTTGCGAAGGAAGCAAGGGAGTTAGGGATAAAAGTCCATGTGTTTTCACAAAAATCGCGCTATGATTTATCCATTTTAAAGAATATAAGTGAATTTATTAATAAAGAAAAATTTGATGTAGTTCATACACATGGCCCCAGGGCTAATTTCTATGTTTCTTTAATGAAAAAGAGAATAAAGGCAAAATGGGTAACGACTATTCATAGTGATCCGTTTCAAGACTTTACTAAACAGGGCTTAAAAGGTTGGATTTTTACGAAATTAAATTTGAAAGCCTTAAAAAATATAGACTTATTTTTCGTTGTAACGAATAGATTGAAAAAAAGCCTGGCAGCATTAGGTATTTCAAATGAAAAGATGCATGTTATTTATAATGGAATTGAATACGATAAGGAAAAAGCAGAAGGTTATAATAAAAAAGAAATGTTCAATATTGATGAAGATGTATTTACGGCAATCCAAGTAGCACGATTACATCCTGTCAAAGGACATGAAGTTTTATTCGATGCGTTACAACAAACAAAATTAGAGAAAATTAAAGTATTATTAGTTGGCGATGGCCCATTAGAAGAAAATCTAAAGTCATTAGCTACTGAAAAAGGGATTAACGATAAAGTAGAGTTTTTAGGACATCGTCAAGATGTAAAACAATTATTTGCGTCGTCACATGTAAATTTATTAACTTCCCATAGTGAAGGGTTCCCACTAGTTTTATTAGAAGCGGCAAATCAACGCGTACCATCAATTGTGACTAGGGCTGGAGAAATTGAACCATTAATCGTAGATGAAACTTACGGATGGATTGTGCCAACAGGTGATGGAAAGGCATTGGCATTAGCTTTAGAAGAAGCGTATGATAAGTGGAAAACTGGAGAGTTAGCAGCAATGGGTAAACATATTTATGAGCATGCTACTATGAACTTCTCACTTCAAAAACTATATGAAGATACAAAGGAAACATATAAGCAATTAATAGCGAAAAACTTGTAATGATAGAGAGGATAGTTAACTATGGCAGTACAAACAGTTGATATTCTAGGCGTTCCTTTTTCTACAATGACAATGGATGAAACGGTCCAATATTTAAAAGAACAACTAGAAGCGGAGCGAACCCATACGTTTCAGGTAGTAACAGCAAACCCTGAAATTGTTATGTGCGCAAAAAAGGATGAAAAGTTCTATCAAACATTATTGAATACAGATTTAATTACACCTGATGGTATTGGGGTTGTAAAGGCAAGCGGGATGCTTGGTACACCTTTAAAAGAACGTGTAGCAGGTTTTGATTTAATGTGTAATTTACTTGCGAAGTTATCAGAAGATAGTAAGCCGGTATCTGTTTTCTTATTAGGTGCAAAGCCGCATGTTGTACAAGCTGCAGCAGATCATTTAACAAAGACATATTCAGCTGTATCCATCGCCGGTATACAAGATGGTTATTTTAAACAAGAAGACGAAGAGAATATTATTTCTCGCATTCAAGAAGCAAAACCAGATTTATTACTTGTTGCACTTGGTTTCCCGAGACAAGAGAACTTTATCCAAAACAATAAGCATCGTTTAGAAACGAAAATGGCTGTTGGAGTGGGTGGAAGTTTAGACGTATGGGCTGGAGAGGTAAAACGTGCACCAAAATGGATTCAAGCGATTCATTTAGAGTGGTTTTATAGATTATGCAGTAATCCAACACGCTGGCGTCGTCAGTTAGTATTAGCGGAATTTTTAAAAGAAGTAATGCGTTCGAAAAAGTAGCGAAATATCGCTGCTTTTTTTATTTGTTCATTTTTAATAAATTGAAACTTTAATTAGTGAGGCATCCCCACTGATTATTAGCTCTCACCAATCGGGATAGACGTTTTACTTTTTGGGAATGATGAAGGAGAATTTTTTACACAAAAGTATTTTACTTATACAATTCACACATGTAAAATGATGTGTAAAGACACCTGTGTGAGGAGGACTTCTAGTGGGCAAGGTAAAAGAAATTTCGAAGCGCAAACTACTTGGTATAGCTGGGCTTGGATGGCTATTTGATGCAATGGATGTTGGAATGCTTTCATTTGTAATGGTAGCCTTGCAAAAGGATTGGGGATTAAGTACGCAAGAAATGGGCTGGATAGGCAGTATTAACTCAATCGGTATGGCAGTAGGAGCGCTTATTTTTGGGATACTATCAGATAAAATAGGGCGGAAATCAGTCTTTATTATTACATTATTGTTATTTTCTATCGGTAGTGGTTTAACCGCATTAACAACAACACTTGCAATGTTTCTCGTTTTACGCTTTTTAATTGGTATGGGGCTTGGCGGAGAGCTTCCAGTTGCCTCTACACTAGTATCAGAGAGTGTTGAAGCGCATGAGCGTGGGAAAATTGTTGTGTTATTAGAAAGTTTTTGGGCAGGTGGATGGCTAATTGCAGCTCTTATCTCGTATTTTGTTATTCCTAAATATGGTTGGGAAGTTGCGATGGTATTGAGTGCAGTTCCAGCACTATATGCTTTATATTTAAGATGGAATTTACCGGATTCCCCAAGGTTCCAAAAAGTTGAAAAAAGGCCATCTGTTATTGAAAATATAAAATCAGTTTGGTCTGGGGAATATCGTAAAGCAACAATTATGCTATGGATTCTATGGTTTTGTGTTGTCTTTTCCTATTATGGAATGTTCCTTTGGTTACCGAGTGTAATGGTGCTAAAAGGATTTAGTTTAATAAAAAGTTTCCAATACGTACTTATTATGACATTAGCTCAACTTCCAGGATATTTCACCGCTGCTTGGTTTATTGAACGTCTCGGTCGTAAATTTGTTTTGGTTACGTATTTAATTGGGACAGCTTGCAGTGCTTATTTGTTTGGGGTTGCGGATTCATTAACAGTATTAATTGTGGCAGGTATGCTACTATCCTTCTTTAACTTAGGTGCTTGGGGAGCATTATACGCCTATACACCTGAGCAGTATCCAACGGTTATTCGTGGTACAGGTGCAGGGATGGCAGCAGCATTTGGTCGTATCGGTGGTATCCTTGGGCCACTATTAGTGGGATATTTAGTTGCCTCAGAAGCTTCACTATCATTAATATTTACGATTTTCTGTGGATCAATTTTAATTGGTGTATTCGCTGTAATAATACTTGGACAGGAAACGAAGCAACGAGAATTAGTATAAAGTGAAAATTTAAACGTATCCTGGATCGTTTATCATCCTACACTACTTGTCTCTTTATAGGCAGTTAGTACGGGATAAAGGGGGAGAGGAAACCGAAGTGGTTTCCTTTTTTCTGTTTTTTTAGATAAATAATGGTATAGTAAGAAAAAGGGATTATTTCTTATAAAAGCGAATGTATACAACAGGACATATGGACAAAGAATTAGGTGGTTGAAGAAATGAAAATTTTACTGATTATGGAAGAGGCAGAAGAGAGAAGAGAGTTAGCTGAAAATTTCACTGAAAATATGAGAAATGTAGAATGTTTTGAAGCAAAGACAGGAACAGAATCTTTATTTATGATGAAAAAACATATACCAGACTTTGTTTTTTTAAGTTCCAAATTACTAGATGGTACTGGTTTTGAATATGCAAGTTTATTACGAGAAATAAATTGCTATACAAAATTTATTTTTGTAGGTGAAAACATAGAAGAATCTATTACAGCTTTTCGTTTTCAAGCATTTTATTATTTATTGCGACCATTTCGTGAAGAAGATTTACAATTTCTTTTATATAAAATAGGTAAAGAACAAGGTGAGAAAGCAAAGAGTTATTTGCGAAAACTACCGATAGAAAGTCAAGAGGGCATACGATATATTCTTCCAGAAGATATCGTATATGTAAGTAAAAATAAAGAAAATAAAACTGTTTCAATTTACACAACGAATAATCAGTATATTTCAACATATACACTTCAGGAATTAGAAAATAAGCTAAATGCATATGATTTTTTACGTGTACATAAAAGCTATTTAATTAATATGTCATATGTAAAAGAACTGAAACCTTATTATAATGGCACGTATAATTTGTATTTAGATAGGTATGATGAGCAACCGATTCCAGTCAGTCGTAATTATGTAAAACGCCTTCGAAATAACATTGAATTATAGTAGATAATGAGAGTATTTTAACATGATAAACTGAAAATCCTTCATGATAGGGAGGATTCAAGTTAAATATTCAGAAAATTTAGTACAATCTCCACTAAGAAATAGTATTGGGGGAATTGTATGTGAAGACATTGAAATCGATCTTACTTTGGGGCGTTATTACAGCAGTAGGAGCAGGTGCTTTTGGGGTAATAGCTTTATCACAAGGTGAAACCATTAATGCTGTATGGCTCTTAGTAGCTGCCGTATGTGTATATGCAGTTGCTTATCGCTTTTATAGTAGATTTATAGCGAGAAAGGTTTTTAATTTAGATGATAATCGGCAAACACCAGCCCATACATTAAATGATGGGAAAGACTATGTTCCAACAAATAAGTGGGTATTGTTTGGACATCACTTTGCAGCGATTGCTGGAGCGGGACCTTTAGTAGGACCGATTTTAGCGGCACAAATGGGGTATTTACCAGGGACCATTTGGATTATTGTTGGGGTAGTTGTTGCGGGGGCTGTCCAAGATTTTGTTATTTTATTTGCTTCAATGAGACGTAATGGTAAATCGTTAGGAGAAATGATTAAAGATGAGATTGGACCTGTTACAGGACTAATTGCAATGATAGGTATTTTAGGAATTATGATTATTTTATTAGCAGTATTAGCGTTGGTCGTAGTAAAGGCACTAATCGGAAGTCCTTGGGGAATGTTTACGATAGCAGCAACGATTCCTATCGCTATTTTAATGGGAGTTTATATGCGCTATATTAGGCCTGGTCGTGTTGGAGAAGGATCAGTAATTGGTATTATCCTACTTATTTTATCTCTTGTTGGAGGACAGTATGTAGCAGAAAATCCAACACTTGCAAGTATGTTCACATTTAGTGGTGAAACAATTGCTATTATGCTTATTGTATATGGATTTATTGCATCTGCATTACCAGTTTGGATGCTTTTAGCACCACGTGATTATTTAAGTACATTTTTAAAAGTCGGAACAATTGTAGGGTTAGCAATCGGTATCTTAATTGTAGCACCAGATTTACAAATGCCAGCAGTTTCGAAATTTATTGATGGAACTGGTCCTGTGTTCTCTGGAAACCTATTCCCTTTCTTATTTATTACTATTGCTTGTGGTGCAGTGTCTGGATTCCATGCTCTTGTTTCATCAGGTACGACGCCGAAGATGATTGAGCAAGAGGGACACGCACAGCCAATCGGTTATGGAGCAATGTTAATGGAGTCGTTTGTAGCAGCGATGGCGATGATTGCAGCTTGTGTATTAACACCGGGAACGTATTTTGCAATTAATAGTCCCGCAGCACTTATCGGTACAGATGTCTCGCAGGCAGCTCAAGTTATTTCCTCATGGGGATTTGCTATTACACCAAATGAACTAAAAGATCTCGCTGTAAATGTTGGAGAGCAAACGATTTTATCACGTACAGGTGGTGCGCCAACATTAGCGATAGGTATGGCATATATTTTCTCACAAGTAATAGGTGGAACGGCCATGATGGCATTTTGGTATCATTTTGCGATTCTCTTTGAAGCCCTATTTATTTTAACAACGATTGATGCCGGAACGCGTGTCGGCCGATTTATGATTCAAGATATTTTAGGGCATGTATATAAGCCATTTGGGAAAACGGATTCTACATTAGCAAATGTAATCGCTACAACATTATGTGTATTAGGGTGGGGATATTTCTTATACCAAGGGGTAATAGATCCGCTCGGTGGAATTAATACATTATGGCCACTTTTCGGTATTGCAAATCAAATGCTAGCAGGTATTGCATTATTACTTGGAACGACAATTTTGTTCAAAATGGGAAAAAAGGCGTACGTTTGGGTAACACTTATTCCAACTGTCGGGTTGCTGATTGTAACAATGACGGCGGGGTATCAAAAGCTATTTCATGAAAATCCTAAAATTGGATTTCTATCGCATGCAAAGGTATTTCAGAGAGCATTAGATGAGGGAAAAGTGTTAGCGCCAGCTAAAAATGTCGCTCAAATGAAGCAAATTATTTTCAATGATTATATTGATGCAGCGCTTTGTGGGATTTTTATGATAGTTGTAATCGCTGTGTTAATTTCAGCACTTCGAATTTGGATACAAGTATTAAGAAATAAGCCAATGCCGTTAAAAGAGGCACCATATATTCCTAGAGATGAAAGTGAGTCGAGGAACTATGCTTAAAAAGCTGTGGCAAGTATGGGGGGAAAGGAAGCGCTTTATTAGTTTGCTCGTTGGGGTACCAAGTTATGAAGTATATGTGGAGCATATGAAAAAGCATCATCCTGAAGAAGAGGTTTTATGTCAAAAGCAATTTTTTGCTGAGGCACAAGAAGCAAGATTTAACGCAAAGGGCGGAAAAATATCACGCTGTTGTTAATGAAAAAGGGCGAGTTTTCGCCCTTTTTATTTTTTGCTGTTTCACGTGGAACAGCAAAAAATAAATAAAAACTTTGGGAATTATAGGGATTTCGTATACAATAAAGTAAGGAAAGGGATAGATAGAAAAGTAAGGAGATCATTTTATGTTAAGGGACTTATTTGTAAATACAACAATTATTCTTTCCTTTATTTTTGTTGGAGGTCAGCTTTTAAGAGATAAGCCGTTAAAAGAAGGATTCTCTTTTGGGCAGAAATGTGTAGTAGGCATTTTTACTGGGATACTAGGTATATTACTAATGTATTTCGGTGTTCGTGTTGGTACCATCCTATTGGATTTACGCTACTTAGCTGTTATTCTAGCTGTTATTATTGGAGGGCCGATAGCGAGTACCATAACAATTATTATGATTTTAGTAACTAGACTGTTGTTTATGGATTATTCATTAGCTTCTCAAGTGGCCTTTTATACAATCATTGCGATAGGAATAGGGAGTATCTTTATTTCGCGTATGAAGCTTTCTTTAGGGGAAAAGTGGGTATGGTTACACGCATATATTTTATCTATTCTAATCCCAGCGTTATATATATGGTTAATTAAAGAGATCCACATAGTGGGATTATATTTAATTTCTAGTATTATTACAGGTTACATAACATTCATAAGTGCAAATTATGTTTTACAATCCAATGAGCTATTTCAAACGATGAAGCAATACGCAACGATAGATGCATTGACAGGTCTAGGAAACGTAAGGCAGTTTGATTTAGAGATGAATCGTCATATTAGTAATAAACACTTGAAAAACGATTCACTTTGTTTACTACTTATAGATATTGACCATTTTAAGCATGTAAATGATACGTATGGGCACCCAGCGGGAGACGAAGTGTTAAAACAAGTAGGGCATATTTTGCGAGAAATGTCAGCATTTCCGGATTTGGTTTTTCGAAAGGGTGGAGAGGAGTTTGCGCTTTTGATACCAAGGAAAGGAATGGTTTATGGAATTCATGTTGGGGAACAAACTCGTATAGCTGTTGAAAAACATTCATTTGAATTGTTAGATGGAACAAAAATAAAAATTACAGTTTCGGTAGGGGTTTCAGAGTATGAAGGGGCATCAGAGCAATTTATTCAAGCGGCGGATGATGCGTTATACTACTCGAAACGAAATGGTAGAAATAAGGTCAGCTCTGCATCTTAAAGATAAGATGACCGGAAGACATAAAGCTTATAAAAAACACTCACAGAGGCAATGTATGAACCTTGTGAGTGTTTTTATTTATATATTAGACAAGTTCTTTTGATACAACGAATTTACGATATGCACCATGGTGAGTTGGACCTACGTATTCGTTAATTTTGAATGAGTAACGAATAGCAGCTGTGATGAATTCTTTAGCAGTTTTTACTGCTTCTTTCACAGGTTTTCCTTTTGCAAGTTCTGCTGTAATTGCAGCAGAATATGTGCAACCTGCGCCGTGTGTATTTGTAGTATCAATTTTTTCTGATTCTAAAAGATCGAATGTTTCTCCATCATATAGGACGTCGATTGCAGTTTCCGTACCAAGTTTGCTTCCGCCTTTAATTAGTACGTATTTGGCACCTAAAGCGTGGATTTTCTTCGCTGCTTCTTTCATGTCCTCAAGAGAATTAATTTTCACACCGCTTAATTGGTAAGCTTCAAATAAGTTTGGCGTTACAACTAATGCCTTTGGCACAAGAACGTCACGTAAGCAATCGTTCGTTTCAGGGTGTAATGCTTCATCTGCACCTTTACATACCATAACAGGGTCAACTACTACATTTTTGAAATTGTGCTTTTCGATTGTTTCTGCAACCATTTCAATAATTTCTACTGATCCAAGCATACCTGTTTTTAAAGCGTCTACGCCAACACCTTCAATTGTTGTTTCTAATTGTGGTTTTAATGTAGAAGCTGGGATTGGAAATACGTTATGTGCCCAACCGTTATGTGGATCCATCGTTACGATTGTTGTAAGAGATGTCATTCCGTATACGCCCAGTTCTTGGAATGTTTTTAAATCTGCTTGTATACCAGCACCGCCACTTGTGTCAGAACCAGCGATAGTAAGTGCTTTATTTAATGTCATTATGAAAGCCCCCTCGAGTGATATAATGAAAACTATGTTTTCACCATTATATCAATGTTACGAATAAGTACAAAGTGAAAAGTAGATGATTTATTTTAAGAGCTATTTAAAATCTTGTATGCAGGAGAATGAGTATGTTTCGAGATAATCGTACGAATGAATTAGTTATATTAAAGGAAATTGCAGAAACATTAAATACATCAAATGATACATATCATGTATTGCAAGCTGTCCTCGAGAAATTGCTAAGTGTAACAGGTTTAACGACAGGATGGATTTTTCTTGCGGATGAAAATGGGAAGTATACGAAGTTAATTGATTATCAATTACCAGAGGCACTTACATATGAAAATAAACGCCCGATGTGCGAAGGTGAATGTTGGTGTTTACGAGGTTTTGTAGATGGAAAATTAGAGAGAGCCGTTAATATTATTGAATGTAAAAGAATTAATAATGCAATTGAATATAATTGGGGGGATACGGAGGGCATTCTTCATCATGCTACGGTTCCTTTAAAAGCTGGGGGAGAAAAATTTGGGGTGTTAAATGTTGCAAGTCCGGGTAAAACACATTTTTCAGAAGAAGAATTAGTATTACTCCAATCGGTTGCCTTCCAAATTGGTACGGCTTTAAAGCGAACAAAATTATATGAAAATGAAAAGAGAAGAGCACATTATTATGTGAAATTAGAGCGTTTCATTCAAGATTTAAAAATGATTCATAAGTTTAATGTACTACCTGAAAAGGTGGTAAATCACGTAGGTGAAGTATTTCAATGGAATCAAGTAGCGCTTTTTATTAGGGAGGAAAAAGAATTATCTCTGCGAGCGTCTTACGTTCAGGAAGAGTTACAAGAGGATGTAAAAGAGGCGGCCAAGAAGGCGTTAGAACAAGATGAACCAGTTCTAATAAAACATCAAATAGGACATAATGTACATCTAAATCGAGCTGTTATTGCTACACCAATACATATTCAAAACCATATATTTGGTGTTTTATGTGTTAGTTTGAATAATGGAGAGTTTGATGCTAATACAATAGATGTAATTCAAGCATTATCGAACCATGTTTCGTTAATAATAGAGAATTTGAGGTTAAACGAGCAGCGCCGTGAACTTGTACGAATGGAAGAAAGAAATCGGTTAGCAAGAGATTTACATGATTCTGTTTCGCAAAAATTATTTTCATTAACCTTCATGACAAAAGGCGCCGAGGCAGTTTTAAAAGGTAAAAATGAAAAGGTAGATCAATCTTTGCATGAGATGCGTGAACTTGCGCAAGGAGCTTTGAAAGAAATGAGGACATTAATTTGGCAGCTTCGTCCGGCAGGATTAGAAAAAGGATTATTGCCAGCTCTAAAGCAGTACGGTGAAAATTTGGGACTGAAAATTAGGGAGCAAGTTACGGGTGTTCGTGATTTACCTCGTGTAGTAGAAGAAGCTTTGTGGCGCATAGGCCAAGAAGCACTGAACAATGTAAGTAAGCATGCAGGTGTAAAAGAAGCGACGATTTATTTTACAGTGAATGAGAAAAATGTATCATTAGAAATAGTTGATCAAGGAAAGGGCTTTGTGGAAAAGAATATAAAAGAAAAGAAATCACTAGGTATGACTACGATGCGTGAAAGAGTAGAATTAGTTGGTGGAACAATTAAAATTGTAAGTAGTAATAAACGAACGAGCGTAAAAGTAAATGTACCATTATGATGTGAAAATGAGGGAAGTTTGTGAAAATAAAAGTATTGTTAGTTGATGATCATACAGTCGTTTTAAAAGGATTAGCATTTTTCTTAAGTACACAGGAAGATTTAGAGTTAGTTGGAGAAGCGAATAATGGGAAAGAAGCGTTAGTGAAAGTAGGAGAAACAAATCCCGATGTTATATTAATGGATTTATATATGCCTGAAATGGATGGTGTTGAGGCGACGGCATATATAAAAAAAGAGTATCCAAATGTGAAAGTAATTGTATTAACTAGCTTTTCTGATCAGGCGCATGTGTTACCTGCATTAAGGGCTGGAGCAAGTGGGTATATTTTAAAAGATGTAGAACCAGATCAGCTTGTTGAGGCTATTCGAAGCGCATATAAAGGTAATATTCAATTACATCCGGATATAGCAAATGCTCTTCTCTCTCAAACATTACCTGTAGAAGAAAAGGAAGAAGAATCTTCTATTCAAGTGGATGTGCTAACAGCGAGAGAAAATGAAGTATTGCAGCTATTAGCGAAAGGGATGAGCAATAAGGAAATTGCATCTGTTTTAGTTATTACAGAAAAGACGGTTAAGGCGCATGTAAGTAGTATTTTGAGTAAGTTGAATTTATCTGATCGTACGCAAGCGGCATTATATGCAGTTAAAAATGGAATTGTATAAGACGAAAGTCGTAAGACCAAGTTCGCCTTTAGAAGGTGGACTTTTTTTATGGAAAAATACGTCTATGTGAGGACGAAATTGTCTTTATATAAAGATAAAATATGTTTGTAAGCAACAAAACAACAATTACAAGGGATACCTTTTTTGAAAGCATATAACAACATAAGAGTGAGTACTAGGAGGAATAAATAATGGCAACAGTTTTATTCGTTAAAGCAAATAACCGTCCAGCGGAACAAGCAGTTAGTGTAAAATTATATGAGGCATTTTTAGCAAACTATAAAGAAGCAAACCCAAATGATACAATAGTAGAACTTGATTTATATAAAGAAGAATTACCATACGTAGGCGTAGACATGATCAATGGTACATTCAAGGTAGGTAAAGGATTTGATTTAACAGAAGAAGAAGCAAAAGCAGTAGCAGTTGCTGATAAGTATTTAAATCAATTCCTAGAAGCTGATAAAGTTGTTTTCGGCTTCCCATTATGGAACTTAACGATTCCAGCAGTATTGCACACATATATTGATTATTTAAACCGTGCTGGTAAAACGTTCAAATATACGCCAGAGGGTCCAGTTGGCCTAATCGGAGATAAGAAGATTGCATTATTAAATGCACGAGGCGGCGTATATTCAGAAGGGCCAGCAGCTGAGGTAGAAATGGCTGTTAAATATGTAGCAAGTATGATGGGCTTCTTCGGCGCAACAAACATGGAAACAGTAGTTATTGAAGGGCATAACCAATTCCCAGATAAAGCAGAAGAAATCATCGCTGCAGGTCTTGAAGAAGCAGCTAAAGTAGCAAGTAAATTTTAATTAAAATGATACTCGTCACTCGAAAAAACAGCATTAACGTTTATATGTTAATGCTGTTTTTTTATATTTTTAGTTCATCAGCAAGCTTTTCTAATGTATTTCGATCTTGTATATAATATGTTCGGCCTTCTTTTCTTAAATAATTTTGTTGGCAAAACTGATTTAATACATATAAAAGATGACGGTAGCTGACATTTAAATATTCCGAGGCCTCGGTATGCTTTTCTATATAACAATTATTTTGCTCTGTTAATAAAATAAAAGCAGCTAATCGATTTTCAAAAGGATAACTATAGTTTTTTGCGTAATTTTCAGTGCGAGTAATTGTCTTTTCTCCAATAAATTTACATAAGTGCTGTAAAAACGTTGCATCTTGTAATAAAAGTTGCTGACAATCTTTAAGAGGAAGTGCCAAACACACACAATCTTCTAGTACTTCAACGGACTTAGTAATATTTTCTACCCCTATTAATCCTAATTCCCCGATAAAAGATGGTGCTTGAATAAAATTAATTAATGAAACCTTCCCGTTTTTATGACTCATATATATTTTGGCTCTCCCAGAAATTAAGTAATAGAGATAAGGGAGAGCATTTCCTTCACTACATATCATCTCTTTCGTTTGAAAAGAATGCAGCTCTACATATGGCAAGACATGAAATGAAAATAGGGTATGGAATTGATGGATTCGCATGTATTGATAAATTTCTTCCTCATTTTTGCTGATTTTCATATTTTCACCCCTATGTATAGTATGAGATATCTCCTATTATCTTTACAAGAAGGAATGATACGATTTATGTAAATTTGTTTTTGTAGAAAAGAGAGTGTGATGAATTTATGAAAAAATATAAAACATTGTTATTTGATGTAGATGATACATTACTAGACTTCCAAAAGGCTGAAAAAGTGGCTTTACGGGTACTTTTTGAAGAGAAGGGAATCCCTTTAACAGACGAGATAGAGGCTCGTTATAAAAAAATAAATAAAGGTCTTTGGGATGCTTTTGAAAAAGGTGAACTATCACGCAATGAAGTTGTAAATACACGATTCTCTCTGTTGTTTAAAGAGTATGGAGAAGAAGTAAATGGAATATTATTCGAAAATAATTATCGTAACTACTTAGAAGAAGGAAATCAACTCATGCAAGGTGCATTTGAATTTATAAATCAAATTCAAGGGGAGTATGAATTGTATATAGTGACAAATGGTGTTTCTAAGACGCAAGATAAACGTTTGCGCAATGCAGGGTTACATTCATTATTTAAAGATGTCTTTGTTTCGGAAGATACGGGTTTTCAAAAACCGATGAAAGAGTATTTTGATTATGTTTTTGAACGGATTCCTAACTTTGCACCTGAAGAAGGGCTGATTATTGGTGATTCATTAAGCGCTGATATTAAAGGTGGATATGTAGCGGGAATTGATACTTGTTGGTTTAATCCAGAAAGGAAATTAAATGATAGTGGGATTATACCGACATATGAAGTGCATAATTTTGAGGAGTTAGAAGCATTATTGAAGCAGCATGTGTAATAAAAAAATAGGCAGTGGAGCTTTCGTCCCCACTGCCTATTTTTATTAATTTTTATTTTCGTTATGTTTTGGGAGTGGAAAGGCATTCCCGATAGCAGCTGCACCAAGCATGGGCAATAGTAAATTAAGCGGGAAAAACATAAGTAATAGTAATGTTATAGCTATTGGCTTTCGTAACGCATAGCTTGAAATTGCTGTTGTTACGATGGCAACAGATGCTACTGGATCTATAGGAAGAATAGATGCTACAGCGTATCCGATACTTGACCCAGAAAATATAATTGGGAAGATATGTCCACCTCGCCACCCTGTGTTCAAACAAACGGCAGTAATGCACAACTTTAAAATCCCTGAAAGAAGTAGTATCCAAAAAGATAAATGGCTCCATTCAACAACTAATTCTTTTAATTGATGTTCCCCTGAAAATAATGTGTACGGAAGAAAGGTTCCCGCAATTCCTAATAAAATACCACCGATAATTCCGAGTGTCAGCTTGTATTCTCTAAAAGGGTGAATTAACTTTTCTAATGTGAATTCTAACTTGAAATAAAAGAAACCAACTATAGCACCGATACTAGCAAGTGGAAGAAATGCAATCCATTCATTGAAAGAAAGTGTACCTTCCCCGAAATCAACAATAAAGGATCCACGATTATCAAGTTTACTCAGTAGTAAATAAACAGAAAAACCTGCGAAAGTAGTAGCTAAGTATACAATCGCCTTTTTTCCTTTAGAAAAAGCAGCAATTTCTTCCCCCTCATTTTCATTTGGTGCTAAATAACCGAATAATGGTGCGTTAAAAATGACACTTAAAGTAGCGCCAATTCCGATCTCGGTTAGCTCATTCATACTCTTTAAGGCAAATTTAAAGCGATCCCCTACCCATGTGCACAGTCCGCCTATAATTCCAACTAGTGCGGCTTCTGGACCAAGACTAGCACCGAAAATTAAAACAATAATCGCTGTTAAAGTAGCCCGATGGACAAAGCGATATTCGATTCGACCAGTTTTTTTATATTCAGCCATTACTTCAGGCATAAGGCGTGGGTATGTACCGAAATGTTTTTGTGATAGACCAACAAGGACCCCGCCAATTATTGTTACGCAAAGGGTGTAATAAGAGGGAAAAGAGAGAACTTCAGGCAAGTATCCCCAAATAAAGTGGATTCCAATATTTATTGTGACTAAAAATAACCAGACTGTAGCTCCTACTATAGATCCTAGAAGAATGCCATATAGAGCAAGTATGTAATGCATATCTTTTTTATTTGTCATGTTATACCTCCGTTATGTAAATCTTAGTAGGGAAAAAAGTGAAATATACTAGTGAAAAATGGATTGAATATATATAGTATCTTTTTGAGAAGATGGCCTATTCAACATATAGGCTAACTTTTGGGGAATTTGAATTTATAGGTTAAATTACTTATTTAATTTTATAGACTGATTTGAGGTTTTTAAAGGTCTTTTTTGAAATAGATTAGAATATATTTCTTTTGTTGCTTTATATGAAACTGTTAACATTTATTTTAGAACATTCAGAAAAACTGTTTGACATTAGGAAATTATTGCTATAAAATCAACGGTAATTGCATAGTCTTATCAAGAAAAGGTGGAGGGACAGGCCCGATGAAACCTTGGCAACAGCCGTATAACGGAATTGTGCCAAATCCTGCAGGTAGTAATCCTGAGAGATAAGAAAGAGCCTTTAGAGCGTGTTTTCAAACTGCTCCTTTCTTGTTTTCAGGAAAGGGGCAGTTTTTTATTTTGTATAAAAGAAAGGAGAATGAGAGATGGGAGAATCATGGGGAAAAGGAACAATTTGTGTGCAAGGTGGCTATACGCCAAAGAATGGTGAACCACGTGTTTTACCACTTTATCAAAGCACAACGTATAAATACGATACTTCGGATGATTTAGCAGCTCTATTTAACTTAGAGGCAGAAGGATATATTTATACACGTATTGGAAACCCTACTCTAGCAGCATTTGAGCAGAAATTATCAGATTTAGAAGGCGGTGTAGGAGCTGTTGCAACGGCTTCTGGGCAAGCAGCTATTATGCTCGCAGTTTTAAATATTTGTAGTAGTGGAGACCATTTACTTTGCTCTTCAACTGTTTACGGGGGAACGTTTAATTTATTTGGGGTGAGTTTACGTAAGCTTGGCATTGATGTTACGTTCTTTAATCCAAATTTAACGGCAGATGAAATCACGGCGCTTGCTAATGACAAGACGAAACTTATCTATGCAGAATCGTTAGGAAATCCAGCGATGAATGTTTTAAATTTTAAAGAATTTTCAGCTGCCGCTAAAGAATTAGAGGTACCTTTTATCGTTGATAATACATTAGCAACTCCTTATTTATGCCAGGCATTTGAACATGGGGCAAATATTATTGTTCATTCTACGACGAAGTATATCGATGGGCATGCGAGCTCTTTAGGCGGTATTGTAATTGACGGTGGAAACTTTGATTGGACAAATGGAAAGTATCCTGAGCTTGTTGAACCAGATCCAAGTTATCACGGTGTAAGTTACGTTCAAAACTTTGGTGCAGCAGCGTATATTGTGAAAGCACGTGTTCAGCTATTAAGAGATTATGGAAATTGTATGAGCCCATTCAATGCATATATTAGCAATATTGGCTTAGAAACATTGCATTTACGAATGGAACGTCATAGTGAAAATGCTCTTGCAGTTGCTAAGTGGCTTGCTAATCATGAACGTATTGAATGGGTGAATTATCCAGGCTTAGATAGTAATGAAAATTACTCATTAGCACAACAGTACTTGAAAAAAGGTGCTAGTGGTGTTTTAACTTTCGGTATTAAAGGCGGATTAGAAGCAGCAAAAGAATTTATCGCAAATGTAAAACTAGCAACTCTTGTAACGCACGTAGCTGATGCACGAACTTGCGTTATACATCCTGCTAGTACGACGCATAGACAATTAAATGCTGAAGATCAGCGTTTAGCGGGTGTTACATCTGATTTAATTCGTTTATCGGTTGGTATAGAAGATGTTTCTGATATTATTGCAGATTTGGAAGCAGCTCTAGTTGGAGGCAAAACACATGCCGATCATAATTGATAAAGATTTACCGGCTCGCAAAGTGTTGCAAAAAGAAAATATTTTTGTAATGACGAAGGAGCGGGCAGAAACACAAGATATACGTGCTTTAAAAATTGCTATATTAAATTTAATGCCGACGAAGCAAGACACAGAGGCGCAATTACTTCGCTTAATTGGAAACACACCGTTACAATTAGATGTTCATTTGCTTCATATGGAATCACATCTATCGCGTAATGTAACGCAAGAACATTTAACAAGCTTTTATAAAACGTTTCGTGATATTGAAAATGAAAAGTTTGATGGGCTCATTATTACAGGAGCGCCAGTGGAGACCCTTGCTTTTGAAGAGGTAGATTATTGGGAAGAGCTTAAACATATTATGGAGTATTCAAAAACGAATGTAACATCTACGCTCCATATTTGCTGGGGGGCACAGGCTGGCTTGTACTATCATTATGGTGTTCCAAAGTATCCCCTTAAGGAAAAAATGTTTGGTGTATTTGAACATGAAGTTTGCGAGCAACATGTGAAATTATTACAAGGATTTGATGAATTGTTTTTTGCTCCGCATTCTCGTCATACAGAAGTACGAGAGAATGATATTAGAGGAGTGAAAGAATTAACATTGTTAGCAAACTCTGAAGAAGCAGGTGTTCACCTTGTTATTGGGCCAGAAGGAAGGCAAGTGTTTGCTCTTGGACATAGCGAATATAGTTGTGAGACGTTAAAACAAGAATACGAACGAGATCGTGACAAGGGATTAAATATTGATGTGCCAAAAAACTATTTTAAACATAATAATCCAGATGAAAAGCCGCTTGTTAGGTGGAGGAGTCATGGTAATTTATTGTTTTCTAATTGGTTGAATTATTACGTGTATCAAGAAACCCCTTATATATTGTAAAGAAAGATTGTGTAACACGTGGCAACGTTTTCCTTGTAAAGATTAACCTTTATTTTTCCGAATGTTCAAAATACATTGTTTTTCAGATTTTTTACTCATATAATTTCATCTAAACACAATTTTTGAGGGGTGGACAGTACTATGAAAGAAATTCAAGTTGGGTTATTAGGTCTTGGGACAGTTGGCAGTGGTGTGGTTCGTATTATTACGGATCATCAAGAACGACTCATACACCAAGTAGGTTGTCCAGTGAAGGTAACGAAAGTATTAGTGCAAAACATTGAGAAAGAGAGAGAGGTAGAGGTACCTTCTACTCTATTAACACAAGATGCAAATGAAATTTTAGATAATCCAAATATTGATGTTGTCATTGAAGTGATGGGTGGCATTGATGATGCAAAATCATATATTTTACAAGCTTTAAAAAGCGGAAAGCATGTTGTAACTGCAAATAAAGACTTAATGGCATTACATGGAGCTGAATTATTAGCGACAGCAAAAGATAATAAGGCTGATTTATTCTATGAGGCGAGTGTGGCAGGGGGAATTCCAATTTTACGCAGTATCGTAGAAGGACTTTCTTCAGATCTTATTACGAAAGTAATGGGAATTGTAAATGGAACAACAAATTTTATTTTGACGAAAATGTCAGACGAAGGGAGAGCATATAACGACGTGTTAAAAGAAGCCCAACAACTTGGATTTGCAGAAGCAGATCCAACATCAGATGTAGAAGGTTTAGATGCAGCAAGAAAAATGACGATTTTAGCTACCCTCGGTTTCTCTACAAATGTAGAGCTTGGAGATGTGAAAGTAAAAGGGATTACCTCTATCACAGAGGAAGATATTGAATACAGTAAGAGCTTAGGTTATACAATTAAATTAATCGGTCTTGCAAAACGAGATGGTGAAAAATTGGAGGTTACAGTTGAACCAACTTTACTTCCAAATACACATCCTCTTGCGGCAGTACAAAATGAATATAACGCTGTGTATGTGTACGGTGAAGCAGTTGGAGAAACGATGTTTTATGGACCAGGCGCAGGAAGTTTACCGACAGCGACAGCTGTTGTTTCGGATTTAGTTGCTGTAATGCAAAATATTAGATTAGGGGTAACAGGAAATAGTGCTGTAGTCCCACAATATCAAAAAGTATTAAAAGAGCCAGACGAAATTGTCGTGAAAAAGTTTTTAAGACTGCATGTAAAAGACGAAATTGGTGTATTTGCAAAAATTACTTCATTGTTCTCTGAGCGCGGAGTTAGCTTTGAGAAAATTATTCAAATGCCGCTTGAAGAGAAAGGAAAGGCTGAAATTGTAATTGTAACGCATCGTGCGTCTCTTGCTGATTATGATTATATTCTACATACGTTGCAAGGGTATGAAGAAATAGATTGTTTGAAAGCGAACTATCGAATTGAAGGGGATGCTAAGTAGTATCTCTTACCATAAAACAGAAAGAGCCTATTAAGCAGCTTGCTTAATAGGCTCTTTTCTATTTAAAATCTGCGTACCAACTTGAATAAATGCTTGGATAATCCAGCCTGTTGTAAAGGATAAGATGATTGTTCCAAAATAGATAGGTCCATCTAATAAAAAGCTTAACGTTAAAAATAAAAAGGCTAATGAAATCTCTGTTCTTCTAAACGTCCATTTTTTCTTCTCGGCAACCGTTAAAACGAAAGCTTCTTGAGGCGCTGCACAAAGGTTTGTAGAGACGTAAAGACCAATTCCAGCTCCAACGAATAGATTTCCGCAAATAAGTGTTATATATTTTGGAAGAGAGCGGATAGCGTCCATAATAGTTGTAATGGAACCAATCCAATCAACAAAAAGAGAAATAAGAACCATCGTTACAATTGTACCGATTGTAATTTGTTTTCCATTCCAAAAGAGTACGATAAGTGTAAAGGCAAAGTTAATCATGAAAATCCAAAAACCAATACTTATCCCAAAATTTTGATATAGTGCAATAAAGAAGGAATCATAAGGGCTAAGTCCAAAGGAAGTAATTGTCGTCATCATATTAATACCGATGGCAAGAATGAGTAAACCGCCAATGAAAAATATATATTCTAATTTGAATCGAAGCATAGTTGTATATCCTTTCTAAATGTATTTGCTAGGAAAGGATATATTGTGGAAAGCTTACCAGGTCAAGGAAGAATTTTTGTGAGAAGGGGAAAATGAGATGACAAATATAAGAAAGATTGCTGAACTTGCTGGAGTATCTGTTTCAACTGTTTCACGTGTACTAAATAATCATCCGTACGTAAATGAACAGAAACGAAAAGAAATTTTAGCGATTATAGAAGAATTAAATTACACGCAAAACGTGAATGCAATTCATTTAGTGAAAGGAAAAACGAATGTAATTGGCGTTTTATTGCCACACGTAAATGATCAATATTATAGCGCTATTATCGAGGGGATATCAAAAGAGACAGCAAAGAATAATTATAATATGATGCTTTGCCAGACGAATTATAGCGAAGAAAGAGAACTAGAAATTTTGAATATGTTAAAAATGAAAAAGCTTGATGGGGTTATTATTTGTTCTCGGACAAATAGTAAGGAGAAGCTTGAAGAATATACGAAATTCGGTCCGATTGTTATGTGTGAAGAAATAGATTCGAAGTATATTTCAAGTGTCCATATCGATTACTACAAAGTATTTTCACGTGGGATGAAAAGCTTAATAGATGCCGGTCATACACGTATTGGATATTGTATTGGAAGAAGTAATAGCGTTAATAGCCAAAGACGAAAGAAGGCGTACGAAGATTCGCTTCAACAGAGTATCGTAACACCGTTAGAGACCTGGAAATTTGAGGGATGTTTTACAGTGGAAGATGGACGCAATGTAATTAGAGAATGGGCTCATATGTCAGTAAAACCGACGGCGTTCCTTGTATCTTGTAACCATATTGCAGCGGGGATGGTTACAGAAGCAAAAAAACAAGGAGTTCGTATTCCAGAGGATATTACGATTATCGGGTGTGATGATCAAGAGGTGGCAGATATATTGGGTATAACGACGATTTCGCATTCTAGTAAAAACGTTGGAGTGAAAGCGTTTGAATTATTATATGAAAAGATTAATGAAGAGAAATTAGATGTGAAGCATATAGAGTTATTACCAGAGTTAGTAGATAGAGAAACGACATAATTGAGAAGGTGTGAAAATCGCTTTTCAAAATTTCGTTTGGTATAATTATGGACAATCTATGAGGGCTAAAAGGGGTTTTGATATGAGATCAAAAGTAGTAAAAGTAATTCTACTCATTACAATTGCATCTTTCTGTTTATTTGCATATGGCTTTGTTTCAGGTGTAAATGATGTATTAAATCCGAAAGCTTCAAATTTAATTAAAAAGACCGATGTAGTGGCAAAAGAGAAAAAGAAAATGGGAACGTTACAAATCGTTAGTTTAGGTGATTCATTAACGCGTGGCGTTGGTGATAAAGAAGGAATTGGCTATGTTGGGCGAATGAAAGAGGATTTACAAAAAGATTATAAGCAAAAAATTGCATTAACAAATTTAGCAGTTAGTGGTGCAAAAATGCCCGATTTATTAAAACAAATTGAAAGTAATGGCGCTCAATATTCAATTAAGCAAGCAGATGTAATTGTGTTAACGATTGGTGGAAATGATTTGTTCCCAGGCTGGGAATCACTTGGGAAAATAGATTTAGAGACGTATCGTCCTGACACAGAGACGTTTCAAAATGAAGCAAAGAAAATTATAGAAGAAATTCGTAAATTAAATACAGATAGTCCGATTTTTTGGCTTGGTTTATACAATCCTTTTGAAGATGTAGAAGATTTAAAAGGGTCTTCAAACATTGTTGTGGACTGGAATGCATCTTTAGAGAAATTAGCGCTAAACGATAAAAATGTGTATATTACACCGACATTTGATTTATTCCAAAACCGCGGGAAAGATTTATTATACTCTGATCATTTTCATCCGAACGAAGTAGGTTATACGTATATGGCAGAACGTTTAGTTCAAAATGTTGTAAGTAAATTAAAACTAGAACAAGGAGGGGTAAAATGACGACGATACTTTCCGTACGAGACTTGAAGAAGGTAATTGGAAAGAAGACTCTTGTAGAGAATATTTCCTTTGATGTAAAGCAAGGAGAAGTGTTCGGGTTCTTAGGACCAAATGGTGCTGGAAAGACGACTACCATTCGAATGTTAGTCGGATTGATTAAGGCGACAGAAGGTACGATTTCTATCGGTGGTTATTCGATTAAGGGAAATTTCAGAGAAGCGATGCGTCAAATTGGGAGTATCGTTGAAAACCCAGAGTTGTATACATATTTAACGGGATGGGAAAATTTAAAGCAATTTGCTCGTATGTTAGGTGATATATCAGATGAACGTATTATCGAAATTGCTGAAATGGTTCATTTAGATGAAAGAATTCATGACAAGGTAAAAACGTACTCACTTGGTATGAAACAACGCCTTGGAATTGCACAGGCGCTCCTTGGGAATCCGAAATTGCTCATATTAGATGAGCCAACGAATGGTTTAGATCCAGCAGGGATTAGAGAACTTAGGGAATTTATACATAAGCTTGTGAAAGAAGAAAATATGAGCGTGTTTATTTCAAGTCACTTGCTAAGTGAAGTGCAAATGATATGCGATCGCGTTGCTATTATTCATAAAGGAAAGATGATAACAGTTGCCAAGGTTGAAGAATTAATTAAAACAGCAAGTGATCATGTAGAATGGATTGTTACACCGATTTCTAAGGCGAAAGATATGCTAGAAGCGGCCGAAGAAGTAAGGGAAGTGAGTGTAGAAGGCGATCGATTACTATGCCGCATGGATATTGCATCTATAAGTAGTTGGAATAAACACTTTGTCGCAAATGAAATAGATGTACATAGCGTTAAGGAGCTTGTATTTACGCTAGAAGATTTATTTATTGAACTCACAAGGGGTGAGCAGCATGCGTGAATTTGCGAATCTAGTTTTAAATGAATCAGAAAAGATTTACCGCAAGAAACGTATTTTTGTTGTCATGCTTATTTTAGCAATCTTGATCCCGCTTTTTGTGTACGCGCAGTATCGTGAAATAGAAACGACACAAAAAAGACTCGGTACAACTGATTGGAAGGTTTCATTGCAACAGCAAATTGTTGATTCTCAGAACCGGTTGAACAATTCTAGGTTGCCAGAAGAATGGCGTGATTGGTTAAAGGTAAGAGTTGAGCAACAACAATATTATTTAGATCATAATATTAATCCGATGGCACCGGGTGCACCGACTTTTGTCAGAGCATTTATTGAACAAGGAATTACATTATTTATTCCGCTTCTCGTAATGATTGTCGCCATTGATATCGTTTCAGGAGAACGAAGTGATGGGACGATGAAGATGTTACTTACGCGGCCGATTCGGCGCTGGAAAATACTCCTTAGTAAATACGTGACGATGTTATTTTTCATTTCGCTCATACTGTTTCTTGTAGGTTTGTTTGCTTACATATTATCAGGGCTTGTATTTGGGTACTCGGGATGGAATTTACCTGTTTTAACAGGATTCGTCATTGATAAGGAAACGTTAAATACGAACTTTGTACATCTTATTCCGCAGTGGCAATACATCTTAATGGCGTATGGACTAGCCTGGTTTGTTGCTATCGTTGTCGGAACTATATCATTTATGGTCTCTGTTTTAATTCGTAATACACCAGCTGGTATGGGCGTTATGCTAGCTGCATTAATTGCAGGCGGTATTTTAAGCTCGTTCGCAACATCTTGGGAAGGCGCCAAATATATTTTTAGTGTGAATTTATCATTAACGGATTATTTATCAGGAAAATTACCTGCATTACAAGGTTTATCGATGGGGTTTTCTTTGATGAATTTAACTGTTTGGGCAGTTATTTCTCTTGTTATTTCGTTCGTAGTATTTACAAGACAGGATATGGTGAATTAATTAGACAGGAAGTGACAGTATGGAAAATGTTTTAAAGAATGATTGGGAGCCACTATTGGCACCAGAATTCGAGAAAGAGTATTATCTTACTCTATCCAGTTTTTTGACAGAAGAATACAGCACGCATGTTGTTTATCCGAAGGTAGAAGATATTTTTAACGCTCTTCAGTATACAAGTTATGAAAATACAAAGGTTGTCATTTTAGGGCAAGATCCATATCATGGACCGAATCAAGCGCATGGTTTAAGCTTTTCTGTGCAACCTGGTGTTAAAACACCACCGTCATTGTTAAATATGTATAAAGAACTTCGAGATGAATATGGTTATGAAATCCCGAATAACGGTTATTTAGTAAAATGGGCGGAACAAGGAGTATTATTACTAAATACCGTATTAACAGTTCGTCAAGGCGAAGCAAATTCTCATAAGGGAAAAGGATGGGAGCACTTCACAGATCGTGTAATTGAACTGTTGAACGAACGTGAAAAGCCAGTTATTTTCATATTGTGGGGGCGCCATGCGCAGGCGAAGAAGAAATTAATTACGAATCCGAATCATCATATTATCGAATCTGTACATCCAAGCCCATTATCGGCAAGACGTGGTTTCTTTGGTAGTAAGCCATATTCTAAAATAAATACAATTTTAGCTAATATGGGCGAAAGAGAAATTGATTGGGAAATTCCAAATTTATAAATAGAAAAGGTAGTTAACAGTTGTTAACTACCTTTTTATTATCAGTGTTGCTCGTTCTTTAATTTTGCATCTAGTACAAAAGTACCAAATGGGATAACTGATGAAACGAATGCTCCAAGTGCCCATAAAATTGATTTACGGTGTACGATTGTTACTTGAATTACTGCAAAGATGAATAGAATAAATAGAACACCATGAGCCATGCCTGTAATTTTAACAGCTGTTGCAAATCCTGCAAAATATTTCAATGGCATTGCTACAAATAATAGTAATAGGAAAGAAATACCCTCAACTAGTCCAATTGCTCTTAATCGTCCGATTGGTGTAGATAACATAAAGTAGCCTCCTTTAACGTATGCTTGTATATAGTAAATTTGTATTCTTTTTCAAAATAAAATAGTCTATTTTGTTTCATTATATACAAAAAGAAAGTTTACACTACGAGAATAGTGCAAAGTTCAAAATATAGTCACAAAAGCATGAGAATTTAAATAAAAACCTATTTGAAGTATTTGACTTCAAATAGGTTTTGTGAATGAAAATATTAAACAAGTACATCCGTTTTTAAAACGAATTTCTCTACAACTTTTGCAACACCATCGTTCATATTTGTATCTGTTACGTAGTTCGCAATTTCTTTAATATCATCAGGTGCATTGCCCATTGCAACGCCAAGACCAGCAAATTCAATCATTGCTTGGTCGTTATAGCTATCGCCCATTGCGATAACTTCTTCACGCTTAATGCCAAGCTTTTGAATCAGTTTGTTTAAGCTCGTTCCTTTTGTAACACCGGCTTCTGTAAATTCTAAGAAGAATGGTTTCGAACGCATCACGCTTAATTGGCCTTCTAGTTGTTGTTGAAGTTTCTTTTCAACTTCAACAAGGCGTTCAGCTTCTTTATTCATTAATACTTTTACTACAGGCTCTTTAACTGCGGCTTTAAAGTCATCTACTACAACAATTGGCATACCAGTAATATCGCCCTCAATTTCAGTATAAGGATTATTTTCTTCCGTTACGATATCATCGCCCATATAAGTATGAATCCATACATCTTCAGTTTTACTAATTTCAAATAGGTTGTGAACGATTTCAGGAGATAGTGTACTACTAAAGATTTCTTCGTTTGTTTTACAGTTAATAATTTTTGCGCCATTAAAAGATAGAATGAAACTGCCGTATTCTTCTAAGCGAAGTTCTTTGGCTACATTGCGCATACCAAACGTTGGACGTCCAGAAGCAAGTACAACCTTTACCCCTTGCTCTTGTGCAGTCATTAACGCTTCTTTCGTACGAGGTGAAATAGTATGGTCATCACGTAATAAAGTATCATCTAAATCTAAAACAATCATTTTATAAGTCATATAGAAAATTCCTTTCTTTAATTGAAATCAAAATACATGTTCATGAAGATGTTGAGGAATAATAGTAAGACATCAAACCTCTTTGAAAAGAAGTAGATAAATTATTATGAGTTGTTGCTCATAATATTGGTTAATAATCATTGGGGAAGAATAAAACCCCAATGATTAAAGTTTGATTTTATCGTAACAACTCTAAAGGTAGAGTGCAATAATGGAAGTTTTCCAATTTACGATATTTGTTTTGCAGCGGAACGAGAAAATAGTATTTCTAGCAAGATTGCCATTACAGATCCAAGAACGAGACCATTACTTAAAAACGATGCTAGAAATGGTGGAAGTGTGGAATATGCTCCTGCTGGAACAAACATAACTCCGACTCCTGTAAAGATTGAAAGACCGGCTACTTTAAATAATCGTTCTTTATCCTGGACAGTTTCGTATTCTCGAAAGGCGAGACCAATCATGCTTGCGAATACAGGATAAATAGCGGCATAACCAACTGCAACAGGGATTGCTGCAAAGAATGAAGTAATCTTTGGAAATATACTAACAACAATAATAAAGCTTGACCCTAATATAAACGGGAGACGTTTATAAATATTAGTCGTTGCAATAAAACCTGCTGATCCAGAAATAGCGACAGGCCCAATAGCTGAAAATAGGCCGCCTAGCAATTGGTTGATTCCTGTTATAATGCCAGCTTGTTTAAAACGATCTGATGCAGCGTTTTCTTCATATTTAGAGACAACCTTTTGTACAACGCGAATACTTGCTAACATATTTGTTAGAAGTAAGAGTGTAACGAAAATGACCGTAATTACCATGTTCCATTCAACACGAGGCATTCCGAAAACAAATAAGGATGGAAAACGGATTATGTCTGTCACTGGTGTTATTGGATTAGATAATCCGAAACATGCGAATAATATCCAGCCGCATACGATACTGAAAAGAACGGAATATTGTCCAATAATAGGTAGCTTCATGATGAAAAAGGATAGTAAAATAACAATGAGTGAAAGAATAAATACGTTAGGTTGTACTTCTGTATGTTTTCCATCAAGGCCAAACATTCCCTTTAAGAAGGAGCCACTAAGCTGCGCGACAAGAAGAAATAAATACGTTCCAATGACTGTCGGTGTAAAATAGCGAACGAGTTTATCAATAAGTCCAAAAACGCTAAGAATAATACAAATAATACCGCTTAATAAGAAAGCATATTGAAGAACTTTAAGTGTCTCATTGCTTGATCCAAATAATACGACGCCTAAACTTGCGTAAAGGGAGAAAATTCCCCACCAAAGGCCAGCAGGACCTTCTTGAATAGGAAGTTTATGCCCAAATATAGCTTGCAAGAGACCAGCAAAGCCTAGAACAAATAACGTTCTTTGTACGAATGCGATAGCTTCAGCGCCATCAAGACCATAACTAGTTGCGACACTAATTGGTACAATAAGGCTTCCAGCTAAAATAAATAGTGCCCATTGTAAGGCGGAAAGAAATGTCTTCATTATATCAACCTCTTTCATAGATTCCGTATCTAGTATATACGTATTTTATTTCCACTGGCAAAGATTGTAGATAGAGAAAAGAGTTGAAACACGGTATGAATGCACGTAAGCAATTATGGATAGCAGTTATATGTATGACTTTTGTTGTAATTCTAGGAACGATAGGATTTATGACGATTGAAGAGATTAGTTTGTTTCAAGCATTTTGGATGACAATGATTACTGTATTGACTGTTGGATACGGAGATGCTGTTCCTGTAACGCAAGCGGGGAAAGTATTTGCGCTTCTTATTATTCCTGTTGGCGTAGGTATTGTTACGTATGCAATTGGGGTAGTGGCAGCTATGATTATTGAAGGGAATTTATTTCATGCAGTACGGAGGAAGAAGATGGATAAACAAATAGCGCAGTTGAAAAATCATATTATAGTATGTGGTTGCGGTAGAGTGGGGCTTCAAGTTGTACATGAATTGCAAGAAAAGAATATTCCATTTGTCGTTGTTGATAAAGATGAAAGTATATTGGAGCAGGAAAAGCTTTTATTTGTACATGGAGATGCAACGGAAGATCAAGTATTACATAATGCCGGAATTTTAAAAGCAGCTGGTTTAGTTGCTATTGTTGCAAATGATGCCGAAAATGTATTTATTACATTAACAGCAAGAGGGTTAAACGATACGATTAAAATTGTGGCGAGATCTGAAAAGCCAGAAACTGAAGAGAAATTAAGGCGTGCCGGTGCAAATAAGGTTATTAATCCATCTAGTATGGCGGGTATTCATATCGCAAAAGGTATTGCAAATCCATTAACCGTTCATTATATTGATACAGTGTTGTATGGAATAGAACAGTCATTTGTCATTGAAGAAATTCTAGTTGGAAAAGATTCAATATTAGTTGGTAAATCGTTACTAGAGAGTAATGTAAGGAATCAGTTTGATGTAACAATATTAGCGATTTCAAGAAATGGGGATATTATACATAATCCAGCAGGGCAGGAAAAATTGAAAGAACGTGATATGATAATAGTATTTGGTTCAGTAGAGAAATTGGGGCAATTCGAGAAAGAATTACAAAGTACGAGGTGAGAAGGAATGCAAATATCTAGCGACAAGATTTTAAATAAAATGGCGAATGAAATTGCGAAGGCAAAAAGTAGTGAAGGACAAAAGTCAAAAGAACATTTATTAGTTGTGCGTGCTTTATGTGACTTATTATTAGATGAACAAGTTGAAACATCTACATATAGAGAACCGCAAATTCCATCGCAAGTAATTGGATCACAACCAGTAACAACTATGCAACCAATTGCACCTGTTTCTGGGGAGCCGGTATATATAAAAGAAAGTGATGCAAACGGTAATTCTTTATTTGATTTTTAGGAGATAAATCGTTTGGCTTATATGAAAAAATTGCTTATGATAAAGGTAAAAAAGGGGAATTAAGATGAAAATTTTCTTTTTACTAGGTTGTATTGCAGCGGGGCTATCTGTTGCGTTAGGGGCCTTTGGAGCACACGGTTTAGAAAATAAAATTTCTGCGAAAATGTTAGAAGTTTGGAAAACAGGCGTTACATATCAGATGTTTCATGCAGGTGGATTATTCGTAGTTGCTTTATTGATGGATAAGGTTCAATCATCACTTTTAACTACTGCTGGTTGGCTAATGGTAGCTGGGATTATTATGTTCTCAGGTAGTTTGTATGCATTAAGTACGACAGGCATTAAGTTCTTTGGCCCAATTACACCTCTTGGTGGTGTAGCGTTTATTGTGGCGTGGATTCTAGTAGGGACTGCAGTTGTAAAAGGATTATAAAAAACAAAAGCTGGCATTTGCCAGCTTTTTTTATGGTCTTGGAGTATAAGTTGCTTGTTGACTAGGTAAATACGTAATTTCTTCTGGAAATTCTACGTAATCTAAGTAGATCATTAATAGTAAATAGCGTTTTCCTGATTGCGGTTCACTAATAACGATATGGTCACGGCCAGCTGCTTCAATAATACCTGTATAAGATTGTGTACCAAGGGAACTGCCACGTTCATAAGTCATTACAACTGTAGCTTGCTTACCTTTGTTTAAACGAAGGATATTTTCAATATAGGATTGCTCTAGAGGTAACATGCCTTGAGAAATTGCATATTGAGCTTGCGCAGCTTGAGCTGTTTGTTGTTGCATCGCTTGCTGCTGTTGTTGAGTCATTTGTTGCGGTTGTACATAAGTTCCAGATGGTTGATAAAAACCTGTTCCATAGTACGGATTTTGTTGCTGTGCCATTCAAAAATCCCTCCTCATTTTCATCTCTTAATATACGCTAGGGCAGTCTTCGCCAGATGGTTGGAAGAAGCAGTGCTTTTTGAAGCGACCAGAGTTTTGTTGGTTATACCAAGTTGGCGGACAAGGACCTTCAGGTCTAAAGAACCATAAGGCAAAGTTAGCGGGCCAAAAACGTTGTCCTTGAATAGTTCGCCTTGCTAAGGCGATATCTTGTTCCCTGGCTCTTTGATAAAAATACCCTTTTTGTGTTGCCTCAAAACCACCAGGATTTTGATAAACCATTTGACGTAAATTACGTATTTTTCTAAAATCTAAACAATTTCCGCGGACACGATTTACTCCAACGTTTCCGACCATTAACATTCCTTGTTGCCCTTCTCCTTCGGCTTCAGCACGCATCAGTCTAGCCAACAACTTTACATCTTCTTCGTTATAAGCAATAACGCCCATTATGTGTCACCTCTCTTTTTGTAATACCTTTTGGAAAGAGGTTTATCCCGCATTAACGGGCAGTAAGACTCCTGCCCTAAAATTTGGTTGAAGTAAAGAAATTAGATGGGAGATCAAACTGCCCGTAAACGCCCGATTGGTTCAACTAATAATCAGCGGGGGATTCCCCCACTGATTAAAGTTTCACTTTATTTCTAGATGAAGTGTGTAACAATTACTAGTTCATACGTATGAGAAAAAGGACTCAGATATGACAACCAAACGAAGTTTTACATTGAGAGTGGAAAATAAAAAAAGCTAGCGTGAGCCAGCTTTTTTATTAAAAAATTTTAGACCATAAGTTTGAGAAGAAATCACCAATAGAGCGCATTGTTAACACAAACCAATTTGCTTTTTCAACTTCCTCTGTCGTTTTTGCAGTAACTTTCATACTTTTACTACCGTCTAAGAAACCATATTTATCAGTTGATTCTAAAGTAATTGAGCCTACTTTGGTATCTTTCTTAATAGGGGCAACTAAATGTCCATCTTCAGAAAGAGATTTATCTAATTCAGTTCCAATTTTATAAGGCTCTTTGCTACCTTTTTTCGCAATTACTGTTATTTCTTTTTCGGGTGCAACAGTTACTTGGTCTTCTTTCCCTTTTACTACAGAGATTGTATTGTTTTTATTAACTTTTAGTTTTTGTTTTTCAAAGTTATTAAATCCATATTCGATTAATTCACGAGATTCCGTGAAACGTTCATCCATTGATTTTGTTTTAATAATAACCGAGATAAGACGTACATCACCACGTTTAGCAGTAATGGTAAATCCGTATCCAGCTGTATCAGAACTTCCGGTTTTTAAACCATCAGTACCTTCATAAGCGAAAGCAGCTCCTGGTAACATCCAATTCCAGTTTTCCATACGAATTGGTTTTGGGTGATTGTTTGGGAAGTTTCTAAATCTTTGTTTTGTATCCTCTAGCATTTCTGGATACTTTGTAATCATTGCTTTTGAAAGCATACCCATATCACGAGCTGACATAGAGTTTTCTGCATTTGGATCAGTACCCTCAGGATGTTTTCCTTTTAAGTCAGCGTTATTTAAGCCAGTAGCGTTTACAAATTTATATTTCTTTAATCCTAGCTTTTTAGCATGTTCATTTGCAAGATTTAAGAAGTTTTTCTCACTTCCTGCAAGAAGTTCTGCTAAAGCAATACTAGATCCATTTGCAGAGAATATAACAATAGAATGATATAATTCTTTTACAGTATATTGACGTCCTTTTTCGAACGGTACATTAGAGAATTCATTATTACGAGAGACTTCATAAGCGTAATCAGAAATATTTACTTTCGTATCCCATGTGATTTTTCCTTCTTTAATTGCTTCTAAAACAGCGTAAACAACAATTAATTTTGACATACTAGCAATAGCTAGCAATTCATCTGGATTTTGCTCGTGAAGTATTTTTCCTGTATCTGCATCAAATAAAAGTGCAGCAGCCGCCTCAATATGTATTTTTTCTTCCGCATGGGATGTTGTTACTCCTAAGGAAGAAATTGACAATACAAGCAATAGTAAAATAGACAAGATTTTTTTCATATAGATTATCACCTTCGCATCGTTATTTAGCATATAGCTCGTATCATTTTAGCATATCTTTACATATAAAAAGGTTACAATTTTACAAGAAATTTGAAAAAATGTTGGTTTTTCTTCAAAAGTGTAGAAAAAAGGAGATTTTTGAGGATAAATATAGAGAAGAATAAAAAAAGGAACGAATTTCGTTCCTTTTCACCATTTATATGTGTAAAAATTTCTCTACTTTTTCGTCTGGTAAAATGTTTCCAACGAAGAATGTTCCAAATTCACCATAACGAGCACTTACTTCATCGAAGCGCATTTCGTATATAAGTTTCTTAAATTGAAGAACATCGTCAGCGAATAATGTTACGCCCCATTCGAAATCGTCGAATCCAACAGATCCTGAAATCACTTGGCGTACTTTACCTGCGTATTGACGACCAATTTTACTATGGCTGTACATCATTTTTTTACGTTCTTCCATAGGAAGCATGTACCAGTTGTCATCACCTTGGCGACGCTTATCCATTGGATAGAAGCAAATATGATTTGCTTTCGGTAATTCAGGATATAAACGAGCTAAAATTTGCGGGTTTTGGTATGGATCCTCATCAGCTGGAAGGTAGTTGCTTAATTCAACAACAGATACGTAAGAATATGCAGGAACCATATATTCAGCTAAAGTTGTTTTATTCAATTCTGTCTCAATTTCATTTAACTCTTCCATTGTTGGACGTAAAATCATAAGCATAATATCAGCTTTTTGGCCAACAACTGTATACATTGCGTGACTACCTTTTTTCGCAGTAGCTACTTCGTTCCATTTTTCAACGACATTTAAAAATTCAGACACTGCTTGTCCGCGTTCGTCGCTAGATAATGTTTTCCATGCAGCCCAATCAATAGAACGTAAATCATGTAAACAATACCAGCCATCTAACGTTGTTGTTGCTTCACTCATTCTATTCACCTCAGTTAATGATAGTTTTACACGTTAACTATAGCATATATAGTTTTAAAATCATCTATATAAAACCTTGGCGCATAAAATTGTCACATTTAAGTGTTTAAGCAAGGTGAATTTAACGGCTGAATTTTATGAAAATATAATCATTTTTATTTTATCTATTTTTTGGGAGCTATAAGTTTAAAATATAGAAGAAAAGCAGTATTCTTAAAGATAGAGTTTTTTTAACATATGTAGGAGGGTTTATTCGTGAGCAACTTATTTACAACAGTAAAAGAAAAAGTTCAAGGAAAAGGCATTTCTATCGTACTTCCTGAAGGAACTGATGAAAGAATTTTAGGCGCTGCAGAGCGTTTAGCGAAAGAAGAGTTAGTAAAACCAATCTTAGTTGGTAATAAGGAAGAAATTAGCGCAAAAGCTGCTAGCATGAATTTAACATTAGCAGGCGTTGATATTTACGACCCAGCTACATACGAAGAAATGGATGCAATGGTAGCATCTTTCGTTGAACGCCGTAAAGGTAAAGCAACTGAAGAAGACGCTCGCAAAATCCTTAAAGACGAAAACTACTTCGGTACAATGCTTGTATACATGGGCAAAGCACACGGTTTAGTAAGTGGTGCAGCTCACTCTACAGCTGATACAGTTCGTCCAGCACTTCAAATTATTAAAACAAAACCAGGCGTTACAAAAACTTCTGGCGTATTCATCATGGTACGTGAAGAAGAGAAATATGTATTCGCTGATTGCGCAATTAACATTGCACCAAACAGCCAAGATTTAGCTGAAATCGGTATCGAAAGTGCGAAAACTGCTGAGTTATTCGGCATTGATCCACGCGTTGCTATGTTAAGCTTCTCTACAAAAGGTTCTGCGAAATCTCCAGAAACAGAAAAAGTTGTAGAAGCAACTCGCATTGCAAAAGAAATGGCTCCTGAGTTAACTTTAGATGGAGAATTCCAATTCGATGCTGCATTCGTACCATCTGTAGCTGAGAAAAAAGCTCCAGGTTCTACAATTAAAGGTGATGCTAACGTATTCGTATTCCCAAGCTTAGAAGCTGGTAATATTGGCTACAAAATCGCTCAACGTTTAGGTAACTTCGAAGCAGTAGGACCAATCTTACAAGGCTTAAACATGCCTGTAAATGATCTATCTCGTGGATGTAACGAAGAAGAAGTGTACAAGTTAGCTTTAATTACAGCAGCTCAAGCACTTTAATTCTATAATGAATTGAAATAAAGACCGTCGCTATAATAGCGACGGTCTTTATTTTTCTAAGCCAAGTGCTTTATTATTACGATCAATAATACGTTGTAAATTCGTCTCATATAAAGGAATCTCGTCTATTGTTAATTGAGATGGTGTTAACTTTGAAGCGAATTGCTGCAATGTTTTTAAAAGACGCATCATTAAATCTTGTACTGTAATGGTTTCGCCAAGTAATTCTGAGAGTGAGGCCATCGTACTTGGTACAATTTCAGGGTACGTAAAGCGTGTTTCTTCTCCTTGAATTGCTAGGTTGTAGAAATCACGAACGAGTGCGGCACGCTCAGAGCCACTTCCGGTAGCACAGAGATAAATTTGGACAGCGACCCCCCCGCGAATACGACGTTGTGAAATACCAGCGAATTTTTGATCGCGAATACTTAAGTCATAACTACCAGGACAGTAAGAGCCAACAATTTCTTTTGCCTCGATAGTAACGTCGTAATCCTTTAACATCTCCTTAATCAAATGCCACATTGTATCGTATCCAAGATCAATATCGATACCTTTTTCTGTTTCTTGGAATAAAAGTGATACGTTTAAAACACCTTCATCAAGCACGACTGCAAGCCCGCCAGAATTACGAACAATAACATTGAAGTTGTGTTGTTTTAAAAAAGAAATACCTTCTTCTAAATGCGGAAGGCGTGAATCTTGAATGCCAAGGACAATTGTATTGTGATGAACCCAAGAACGCATTGTTGCGGCTGACTTGCCATTTCCAATGCTTGTGCATAATGTGTCATCCATTGCGAATGACTGAAGTGCATGGAATGTTGGTCCCAAACTAGACTGATCTACAATGCGCCACTCTGGCTGAGATAAAATGGAACGGGAATTGCTCATATAACTAACCCCTTATCTTTAAAATGACAATCTCTATTATAGCAAAAAATGAAGAATGGAGTTTTCTCACATATAAAGGGGGAGCTTAAAGGTGAAATAATAAAAAGGATGCATTGCATGCATCCTTCTTATTCTGCAATTTTTTCTAAATTACCGTTTCGGTCCATTCGGAAAGATGTTTGAGAACGTTCTTCGTCATCCATGACTGCCAATTTACGAGCACGGTTCATAATGTTCATAAGTGTTTCGTAATCTTCTTGTACAGTATGAGATTGCTTTTCTAATTTTTCTAGTTTCTTTTCTAGTTCCTCATTCCGAAGGATTTGTGCTTTAATTTCTTGTTTCAATCTCGTATTCTCGTTTTCAAGAGCTGTCACTTTTATATTTGAAGATCCGACTGTTTGTAAAAAATAAATAACATCTTGCATTGTCATAGAGCCTCTTGCAGCAGGAGCAGTAGATTCTTGATATGGAATAGCTTCTTTATATTGTACGATTGATTCTTCTTGTACTAATTCTTCATAATCAGTTATCGAATCTGAAGCTGGTGGTGTATAAAGTAAACGTTTTTTCGCTTGTTCACCGCTTGCAGCACGCATTTTATCTTTACGATGTTTTTTTGCTAGTTGAAGAGCTTGTTCATAGCTATAGCGAACAACAGCATTCCAGCGGAAACCACAAGCAGCAGATGTACGATTTAACTGATCCCCTACTTCCTCAAATGCATTTAATTGCGTACTTCCTTCTCTAACATGACGAAGTACCGTTTCAGCAAGTAATAAATCATCCTCATCTGTCCAAGCATCTTGTCTTACTTTCATAGATTCAACTCCCTTTCTTTTTATGAACTTCCTATTTTTATAATGGGCAAAAAAATAAACTTTTATACAAAGCTTTTAAAAATATGGTAGATTTCGATGAAAGGTAAAAATTTTCCCATGAATGGTGAGCGCTTCTGTAGGAGAGCATATAAATATATATCATTATGTAGAGAATAGGCTTTGTAGGGAAACTTGCAACGAGCTTCAAAGAGCGGTAAAATACCATTTAGTGTTTATTTTTAAATGTACTTGAGAAAAGTTTAAAATAGAGGAAGTGTTATGTAATGGGAAACGAGTTTCGCGTGTGCGATGACTGTCAGGCAACGAACATTAAAACGTTAGTTCCGAAGTTAAAAAAAGTAGATTCATGTGCAACGATTGAAGTTGGATGTCAGTCTTACTGTGGTCCTGGTCGTAAAAAATCATTCGCATTTGTAAATAACCGTCCAGTTGCGGCTCCAACAGAAGATGAGTTAATCGTGAAAATTGAAGCAAAGTTAAATAAGTAAGAAAAAGAAGAGTGAAAAGATTACTCTTCTTTTTTTATGCCCATAAGAGGAATGATTTATTCTGCGAAAGTACTCTTGTGTGGACGAACATTTTCTAAAGGATGAACATAACTTTTGTATTAAAATACCAATTTGTATAAATTTATATTTCAAAATAATGGTTGACAGTCTTTTAAAGCGATAGGTAGAATAGAAGTGTCTGATTCTGAGAATCATTATCAGGGAAATAACAATTCACCTAATTTTTTTATTACTATTTGAGAATAAATTTCATTTCAATAAATATATGTTGTTGGTTAGGATGGTTGAGGGATGGAAGCGAGCGCAAGCAGTATAGAACAGCAAGAAGAGAATGTTAAAGAGATTAAGAGCAGACCGCTCATCGCTTCTATTATTTTAGTAGCGGGTACAATTTTGTTAGCTTTAAGCATGGCAGTTTCTATTTCTTTTGGGGCTGCAGATATTAGTTTAAAGACTGTATGGCAAGCTGTATTTCAGTTTGATGGATCTATTACACATCATAACGTAATTCAAGAGCTTCGCATGCCTAGAGCAATAGGGGGCGTAGTTGCAGGTGCCTTTTTAGCGGTATCAGGAGCAATTATGCAAGGTATGACGCGAAATCCACTTGCTTCACCATCGTTAATGGGGATTACAGATGGAGCTGTATTTGGAATTGCAATTATGTATGCATTTTTCCCTAATTCACCTTATTTAATGTTTGTTATCGCATCTTTTATTGGAGCTGCGTTTGGTGCAAGCATTGTATATGGAATTGGATCTTCTTCACCAGGTGGATTAACACCTGTGAAATTAGCTTTAGCAGGTGCAGCTATTAGTGCTTTATTAGGGGCAATTTCATCTGGAATCGCATTGTATTTCAATCTTGCCCAAGAGGTGAGTATGTGGAATGCAGGCGGAGTCGCTGGAGTGAAATGGCAAAGTATTAATATGTTAGTGCCAATTGGCCTTGTTTGTCTTTTTATCGCAATTATGATGTCGAGATATATTACAATTTTGAGCTTCGGTGAAGAAATTGCGATTGGACTTGGTCAAAATACGACATTGATTAAATTTATCGGAACAGTACTTGTTCTTGTTTTAACGGGTTCCGCAGTTTCCATGGCAGGATCAGTTGGATTTGTTGGTCTTGTAATTCCGCATATGACTCGTTTCCTCGTAGGCTCGGACTATAGATGGGTTATTCCATGTTCTGCGGTCTTAGGTGGGCTGTTAATTGAATGTGCAGATATGTTATCTCGCGTTATTAACCCGCCATTTGAAACGCCAATTGGAGCAATTACAGCGCTAATTGGGGTTCCATTCTTCCTCTACTTAGCACGTAATGAAGGGAGAGGAAAGATGTGAGGACGAGTGTCTTAACAAAAAAGAACATTTCTATATTAACGATTTTAGTAGGACTAATCGTTTCTATATTTCTTATTAGTTTAAATACAGGAACTTTTAAAATCCCGCCAATGGACGTATTAAAGTCATTGGTTGGACTAGGGGCTGAAGATCAGTCTGTTATTTTATTTGAATTCCGTATGCCGCGTATGGTAATTGCTATACTAGTCGGATCTGCTTTAGCTATGTCAGGCGCGATTTTGCAAGGTTTATCACGAAATCCTCTTGCTGATCCAGGTATTATAGGTATTAATGCTGGAGCGGGATTAACAGTTGTTATATTCGTCTACTTCTTCTTCGGGAAAGTAGGGACTGGTACATTTTTATCTGTATTCATTCTCCCATTCTTCGCACTAGTTGGAGCAATATTAGCAGCGGTAATTATTTATTTACTAGCATGGAAAGACGGCGTTTCATCGACTCGATTAATACTAGTCGGTATTGCCGTTGCAGCTGGATTTGGAGCTGTTAGTTTAATTTTCTCTATGAAGATGACATCTAACGATTTTCGTTTTGCTACGATTTGGCTGGCGGGAAGTCTATGGGGTACAGATTGGAAATTCGTATTAAGTGTACTTCCATGGATGGTTATTTTCTTACCGCTTGCTATAAGTAAAGCACACATATTAAATGTAATGAACCTAGGCGATTCTACAGCAGTTGGCCTTGGTGTAAACGTAGAAAAAGAAAGACGTAAATTATTATTTATTGCAGTTTGTTTAGCAGGGGCATCTGTTGCTGTTGCCGGCGGAATTGGCTTTATCGGTTTAATGGCCCCGCATTTAGCAAGGCGCCTTGTTGGTGGTAAACATCAAATTATGTTGCCCACAGCTGCGCTAATAGGAACGTTTTTACTTTTATTCGCAGACGTAATTTCAAGAAGTGTACTAACAACTTCAGAAATACCAGTCGGTCTTGTTATTTCTGTAATTGGTGCACCGTATTTTATTTATTTACTTATGAGGACAAAATAAAGGGAGGCTTTTCGTATGGCAACTTTAGCGGTGGATGCGGTATCGGTTGGCTATAATGAAGGTTTAATTATTGATGGATTAACAGTTGAAATTCCGGAAGGGAAAATTACAACAATTATTGGACCAAATGGTTGTGGGAAGTCCACATTATTAAAAACGGCGTCTCGTATTTTGAAGGCAAAGCAAGGTACTGTTTATCTTGACGGAAAAGCAATTGAGAAACAGCCAACGAAAGAAATTGCAAAGAAAATGGCGATTTTACCACAAACTGCAGAAGTGCCAACGGGTCTTACTGTATTTGAGCTTGTGTCATATGGAAGATTCCCTCATCAAAAAGGGTTTGGCACGTTGAAAGAAGAGGATTATCGCTATATTAACTGGGCACTTGAAGTGACAGGAATGAAAGAATTTGCGAATCGTCCAGCAGAAGCGCTATCAGGCGGTCAACGTCAACGTGTTTGGATTGCAATGGCTCTTGCACAAGGAACAGAATTACTTGTATTGGATGAACCAACGACGTACTTAGATATGGCTCATCAATTAGAAGTATTAAACTTATTGAAAAAGTTAAATGAAGAAGAAGGTAGAACGATTGTTATGGTTATCCATGACTTAAATCACGCTTCTCGTTTCTCCGATCATATGATTGCATTAAAAGCAGGTAAGTTAATGAAACAAGGAACGCCAGATGAAGTTATGACAAGTGAAACACTTCGTAACGTATTTGAGATTGAAGCTCAAATCGTTCCATGTCCAGTAAACTGTAAGCCAATTTGTTTAACATATGATTTAGCGATGATTAGTAATCAATTGCGTAAAAAAGCATAAGTAGAACCCCCTCGTGAAGAGGGGGACTTCTAATGGACGTTGAGCTTCTTATATAAGAATGGGAAGTTGAACGCCCGTTAGAATGGGTTATTAACAACAATTAATAAATATATATTAATTATTTGTTATCTTTGTTTCTTATAGTTCGTTGTAACTTATAAGATAAATACAGCTAGAAGGAGTGGGAACATGAAGAATTTTAAAATGGCACTATTAGCAATGGTACTAGTTGTGACTTCTGTACTATTTGCAGCTTGTTCTAACAAAGAAGAAGAAAAGAAAGCAGATGCAAAGACTGAAGAGCGCACTGTAAAACATGCAAAAGGGGAAATTAAAATTCCTGCAAACCCAAAGAAAATTGCTGACCTTAGTGGTTCAACAGAAGAATTATTAATTTTCGGTATGAAACCGGTTATTACTGCTAATACATCTCAAGAAAAAATTGATGCACATATTGAAAAGAAACTAAAAGACGTTAAACCAGTTGGTTCTGCTTGGGGCGATAAAATTAACATCGAAGCAGTAGCTGCTGCAAAACCAGATTTAATTCTTGTAAATAATCGTCAAGAAAAGATTTATGATCAATTATCTAAAATTGCACCAACAGTTATGTTAAACACTCCATTAGATCAATGGCGTCCAAAATTTGAAGAAGTAGGTCAAATCTTCGGTAAAGAAAAAGAAACAAAAGAATGGTTCAAAAAGTATGATGAAAAAGCAAGCAAATTACATGACAAAATCGTCGCTAAAACTGGTGAAGCAACATTTATGAAAATGGCTGCATATCCAAATGCTTTCCGCGTATACGGTGACTACGGTTACGGTAGCGTAATCTTTAATGACTTAAAACTACCAGCAGTTAAAGGTACACCAACTGATAAACCACTAGTACAAGTACAAAAAGAAGCTTTAATCGATTACAACCCAGATTACTTATTCGTATTTACAACTGGTGACGGTTCTCAGCGCTTGAAAGAATTCCAAGAAGAATCAATTTGGAAAAACATGAACGCTGTTAAAAACAACCACGTATTCACAATTAAAAATGAAGACTTAAACAAAGGTTACTTCCCATTAGGGAAAGATATGATCTTAGACGAAGTTGCTGAATTCGTTTTAGGTAAATAATGTATAAAGGAAATCACTTTTACTTCGGTAAAGGTGATTTTTTCTTTTTATAAAGGGAATTAATACAGTCTTTCATTTCTTTCTGTTTCTCATTTCGTTTATAATATAAAGTAAGAATGTAGTAAAGAAAGGGGGATGTCGGAAAGTGGTATATTTAAACGACAAACTCAGCGAAACAAAAGTGTTTAAAGACCCAGTACATAAATATGTGCACGTGCGTGATCGTGTTATTTGGGATTTAATCGGAACGAAAGAATTTCAACGCTTGCGCCGTATTAAGCAGCTTGGAACGACATTTTTTACATTTCACGGTGCAGAGCATAGTCGCTTTACTCATTCGTTAGGTGTATACGAAATTATTCGTCGTATGATTGATGATGTGTTTGATGGCAGACCAAATTGGAATGCTGAAGATAGATTGTTATGTTTATGTGCGGCATTACTTCATGATGTCGGTCACGGCCCATTTTCTCACTCGTTTGAAAAAGTATTTTCATTAGATCATGAGAAATTTACGCAAAAGATTATTGTTGGCAATACGGAGATTAATGATGTATTAAGTCGTGTTGATAAGGAGTTTCCACAAAAGGTAGCAGATGTAATTGCAAAAACGTCTACTAATAAATTAGCAATTAGTATGATTTCGAGCCAAATTGATGCGGATCGTATGGATTATTTATTAAGAGATGCTTATTTTACAGGCGTAAAGTACGGAAACTTCGATATGGAACGTATACTGCGTGTAATGCGCCCGTATGGGGATCAAGTAGTCATTAAAAATAGTGGTATGCATGCTGTTGAGCATTACATTATGAGTCGTTATCAAATGTATTGGCAAGTATATTTCCACCCAGTAACACGAAGTGCAGAAGTTATTTTAACGAAGATTTTACACCGTGCGAAATCACTGCACGAGAAGTATTATACATTCAAAAATCATCCTGTTCATTTCTATTCTTTATTTGAAGAAGAAGTAACAGTAGAGGATTATTTAAAGTTAGACGAGAACGTTATGTATTACTACTTCCAAGTATGGCAGGAAGAAGAAGATCCAATTTTAAGCGATTTATGCCGCCGTTTTATGAATCGAAATCTATTTAAATATGTAGAGTTTACAGATAAACACGGTTTAGATAATTGGATGGAATTAAGTAGTTTATTTAAAAAGATTGGACTTGATCCGGAGTATTATTTAGTAGTTGATTCAACATCAGACTTACCGTATGACTTTTATCGTGCAGGAGAAGAAGAGGAGCGTCTACCAATCCTACTTCTTATGCCAAACGGAGAGCTTAGAGAGCTTTCACGTGAGTCGGATATTGTTGAGGCGATTACAGGTAAGAAAAGAACGGATCAAAAGCTATTCTATCCACATGATTTAATCTATGAAGATGGAAGAAAAGGAAAATATAAAGAGAGAATTATTGAGTTGTTAGAAGGAAAGAAATAAGAAGCAGCTAATGGCTGCTTCTTATGAAAAAACTTGAAATTATTTGTCGCTTAAGCGTTTTCCGCCAACTGCATAATGGTTTTTAGACATTTCTTCGATGAAAACAACGATGTTTTCTTCAGGAGCACCAGTTGTTTCGCTTACTGCTGCTGTTACTTTCTCAGCAAGAGCTTTCTTTTGTTCTTCTGTGCGTCCTTCTAGCATTTTCACTGTTACGTATGGCATGTACAATCGCTCCTTTTATGTAAGTTACACTCTTATTATAGCGGATTATGGGGAAGAACAATCGAAAAAACAAATAATTTCTTTTTTTGACATATGGAAGAGGAGATGAAGTATGGATCAGTTATTTAGATATCCATTGCACGAAATTCCGTTAGTAGCAATGGCAATTATTATTGCACTATCCGTTCATGAATTTGCACATGCATATGTTGCATATAAATTTGGGGACGATACAGCAAAGAGACAAGGGCGTTTAACGTTATCACCGATGGCCCATTTAGACCCTATCGGTTTGATTGCAGTATTAATTCTTGGATTCGGTTGGGCAAGACCAGTTCCTGTTAATCCATATAACTTTAAAAGACCGCGTCTGGCAGGTATATTAGTTTCAATTGCAGGGCCGATTAGTAACTTAATTTTGAGTGCAATTGGTTTAATTATTTGGTATAGCTTATTAAAATTTGGTGTATTATACTCAATTCCATCTGCAGTGGCAGATACGTTAGCTCAATTTTTCCAGATTTTTATTATGCTGAATATCGTTTTACTTGTATTTAACTTATTACCGATCCCGCCACTTGATGGGTATCGCGTAGTGGAAGATTTAGCGCCAGCAAATATTCGCGCAAAAATGACACAGTATGAAAAATACGGGGCAATTGCGTTATTAATTCTCGTTATTACACCGCTTAGTAATTACACAATTCAACCTATTTTCCAGGTAGTTATTCCGCATGTATTTGTATTTTTAGACAGCATCATTGCGCCTATTTTTGGCCTTTTATAATTTTTAAGTGAGGAGGATTTTACATATGACAGAGAAAAAGAAAAAAATCGGTTTTAATATCGTGAAAAATGATTCAACAGATGGACATGGTGGATTTGGTGTTGGAGCATTAAGCTTAGAAAACATTTCACCTGTATTTGTTGATGTACTAGAGAAGACTGCATTCGTTGATATCGGTGCGATGCATGCGCGTAGTACAGTAGAAAAAGGTATTAAGTTTTTAACAAATAAAGATGAAGTTCCAAATGGAAAACCATTTTGGCTTGTTTGGGTAACAATTGAAAGAACTGCGACAGGTGCGTATTATGCAGGTGTAACAGCTTGTGAAATGACAGTTGACCGTGAGATTCGCCGCGGATATAAATCACTTCCAGAACACGTAAATAAAATGGATAAATCATTGAAGCGTCACATTATGGTTGACCATATGGATGAATCATCTAAAAAGGTACTTGGTACGTTCTTGAAAGAACATAATGAAGCGATTTGGAACGAATCTAGTGAAGAATTGCGCCGTGCATTATTAAGTGAATAAAAAATAGCTGACGGATGCCCGTCAGCTATTTTTTTTACCAAGGAAGATATTTTTTCCACCAACTTGTTTTTTTCTTTTCTTCAGTCGTTTTTTCAAATTCTTCTTTATCATCGACGTGATCCATACAATATTCAGTCGGTTCGGTACCTTTAGCGAAATACATTTTCACAGAAATAGGACAATTTTTTGTAGCAATTTTACCGTTCTCTGGATTGATATTAACCGCTACGACGTCACTTGGTTGTTTAAATTCTTTTTTAGGCTGTCCATCTAAGCCCTTCTCCATCGTATCAGTCCATATTTTCTTCGCATACCCCTGTTCTGCTACATTTGAAATAGATTTAGGTTGATCATATCCGACCCATACACCTGTTACGATTTGCGGAGTAAATCCGATCATCCAACTATCCGTTTCAGTAGAACCAGATTTGCCGGCATATGTTCTTGATAATTTTGATAACATCGATTGGCCAGTTACAGCAGCATAACTGCTTAGTTTCTTATTAAACATACCAGTCATCATTTCTTCCATTACAAACGCTTTGCTCTTGTCGAGAACTTGTTTACTCTCTAAATGAGCATCGTATAATATATTTCCTTCATGATCCATAATGCGGCGAATGAAAGTAGGTTTTACTTCTTTTCCACCGTTTGCGAACATGCTATAAGCGTTAACCATTTCAATTGGTTTTACTGGTGATGTACCGAGAGCTAGAGAAGGCACATCTTTTAATGCACTTTTAATTCCAAATTGTTTCGCTGTTTTTGCTAGCGTGTCATCTCCTAAAAACAAATTCGTTTTCACAGCATAAATGTTATCAGAGACTGCGAGAGCTTGTGCCATCGTTACGAAATCATCTGCATAATAATCTTTATAGTTCTTCGGTTTATACTTTGAAACGCCGTCACCTAGGGTGAATACAGTATATTCGCTTTTTAAGCGCGTAGCAGGCGTGAATCCTCGTTCTAATGCCGCATAATATAGAAATGGCTTAAATGTAGAACCAGGCTGACGAACAGCTTGTGTAGCCCTGTTAAATTGACTCATATTATAATCAGTTCCACCAACAAGAGCAGCCACTTCACCTGTCGTTGGATTCATAGAGACGAGAGCAGTTTGTATGTTTGTTGTGTCAGGTATATGATCTTTTACAGCTTGTTCTGCTACAGCTTGTAGTTTAGGGTCTAGCGTTGTATAAATTCGTAAGCCACCTCGTTGTAAAGCTTGTTCGTCTAATCCAACATCACGAAGAAGCGAAGCTTGTACAGCATCTTGGAAATATGGTGCGACCTCTGCTACTTTTTTCGTATCTAATGAGGCAAAAGTTAGTGTCTCTTTCTTCGCTAAGGTTGCTTGTTGCTTCGTAATATATCCTTGCTTCACCATTTCATCTAATATGAGAGCTTGTCGTCCTTTAGCGCGATCCTCTTTCAAAAAGGGAGAATAGACACTTGGCCCTTTCGGGATACCTGCCAGCATACTAGCTTCTGCTAATGTTAACTCTTTTGCCGTTTTATCGAAATATAGACGGGACGCAGCTTCGATGCCATAAGCGCCATGTCCGTAATAAATTGTATTTAAATATCCTTCTAAAATATGATTTTTATTATAGTTTACTTCAAGGCGGATAGTGTACATTGCCTCTAATAATTTTCGTTTCCACGTTTTATCATGATCTAAATACAGATTACGCGCGTATTGTTGTGTAATTGTACTAGCTCCTTGTACCTTTGCCATCGCTTTTAAATCAGCAACAATTGCACCTGCAATCCGTTTCACATCGAAGCCGTGATGTTTATAAAATCTTTGATCTTCAATAGAAAGGGTCGCTTCTTTTACATAAGGTGAAATTTCATTAAGAGAGACATTGTAACGTTTTTGAATTTCGTTACTTTGTCCAATAACAGTATCATCGTTTGCGTAAAAGACGCTTGTTTGCGGAACCGCAACAGGAGGAGGTCCCATAATTTTTGCAACTATAATAATAACAAAAAAAGAAAAAACGAAGAAAAGGACGCACGAAAACATTGCGGTGAAGAAAAGACGTTTATATTTTTTAAGTTTTGGATTCATAGTTTGATCCATCTTTTTTCAGCCCCTCATTAATACAAGCGTTATTGTATTAGTATTGAGGGTTTTCGTTTATTTTAAACAATGAAATTTCGAAAATAAAAAGCTCCTTCCATTAAGAAAGGAGCTCAAAGGCACGTGCTGGCCAATCGGTAATGATGACATCTACACCATAATCAATCATAGTTTGTAAATCTTTGTATTCGTTAATTGTATATGGACGGAAAACATATCCTTGCTCTTGTGCTAACTGCACAAATTCTTTCGTTAATAACTGGAAGTTTGGATGTAATCCACTTGCTTCTCTATGTTTTGCTTCGGAAATTGGATCAGTAAGTGGTGTATCATATAAAATTGCTCTTGGGATTTCAGGAGCAATTTCTGCTAATAATGAAACAGAGTCATGGTTAAATGATGAAAATACAATTTGATTAGAAAGATGATATTCACGCACAAGTGCAACAGCTTTTTCCTCAATATTTGGGTAATGAATAACATCTGTCTTTAATTCAATATTTAGTTGTAAGTTCGTTGTGGAAAGCCAAATGAAAACCTCACGCAACGTTGGGATTTTTGCTTCATGGAAAGAAGGGTCTTTATAGCTACCAGCGTCCAATAATTGTAGTTCCTCTACCGTTTTTTCAGAAACAAGTCCAACGCCATTTGTTGTACGATCGACGGTTTCATCGTGAATTACGACAAGTTCACCATCTTTTGATAAGTGGACATCGAGTTCAATTCCGTGAGCACCAATGCGTTCTGCTTCTTGGAAGGCAATCATCGTATTTTCGGGATGTGTTCCTTTTACTCCGCGGTGAGCGAAAATAAGTGGTTTACTCATGTGAAATTCTCCTTATTATCTCTTTTCTTTTATTATGAAACTGCTTTAGGGAAAATACAATTGAATATGACAAACATTTACAAAAGTCTAACAGTTGCAGAAAAGTTAACGTTAACGTAAAATGTAATAATCAAGTGAAGGGAGGAATAAACATGTATAAAATTGATGAAGTAACAAAGCAAGTCGGTTTAACAAAACGTACACTTCGTTATTATGAGGAAATTGGTTTAATTCATCCCCCAGAACGTAGTGAGGGAAATATCCGTCTGTATACGGATGAGGATATTGCCAGAATTAAAAGAATTGTAGAAGCGAAAGAAGTGCTAGGAATCACACTTCAAGAAATGCAGCATTTCTTATCACTAAAAGAAAGAATGGAGCAAAGAAGAAATAGCGAAAATCCTCGTGATCGTGAAGTGATTCAAGAAATTAAAGATATGCTTGAAAAACAAGTGCAAACGTTAGACGAAAAAATGGAGCAAATGCAACGTGTAAAGGCAGAACTAGAAGATAGTTTACATCGTGCAATAACATTTTTAGAGAGCACAAAAGGAGAGTAATCAAAATGGAGAGCAAACAAAAACTAGGGAGATTGATTACAGTGGTGGCTACCTTCCTTGCCTTTTCGGGTATAGGAGTAGTCGACCCAATTTTGCCGATTATTGCAGAGAAAATTGGTGCATCGCATTGGCAAGTTGAAATGTTATTTACCGCTTATATTTTAACGATGGCAATTATGATGTTACCAGCTGGTATATTTGCATCGAGATTTGGTGATAAACGGATGATGACAATCGGTCTTGCGATTGTGACTGTATTTGCGTTTATATGTGGTATGTCACAAACGATTGCTCAATTATCTCTTTTCCGCGCTGGATGGGGATTAGGGAATGCGATGTTCTTCGCGACGGCGATGACTTTATTGATTGCATTAAGTAAAGAAGTTCATGAAGCAGTAGGATTATACGAAGCAGCTATCGGCTTAGGTATGGCTGGCGGACCGTTATTAGGTGGGATATTAGGTGGTCATTCTTGGCGTTATCCGTTTTTCGCGACGAGTATTTTAATTTTCTTAGCATTTATTTTAGTATTCTTTTTTGTAAAAGAACCAGAACGAAAAGTGAAGCGTAAGGCTGCTGGCGTAGGGGAATTACTTAACCTGGTGAAGTATAAACCATTTATGCAAGGTGCCATTTCAGGGATGCTATACTACTACGGATTTTTTGTCGTGTTAGCATATTCACCACTTATTATGCATTTATCAGCTATTCAATTAGGCTTTGTATTTTGCGGATGGGGACTCGCGTTAGCTTACGGTTCTGCAATTTTAGCACATAAGCTAGAAGGGAAATATGAACCAAAAACATTATTGAAGGGTAGTTTACTCGTATTTGCGATTTTCTTAATTGCACTATTCTTTGTGAAAATTATGTGGTTACAAATTACTCTTATCGTTTTATCAGGATTGGCGTCTGGCTTAAACAATGCATTATACACAAGTTATGTAATGGATATTTCACCTTATGAAAGATCTGTTACGTCAGGTGTTTATAACTTTGTTCGTTGGTTAGGTGGTGCGATTGCTCCGATTTTATCAGGAATTATCGGTCATACTGTTTCACCACAAAGTCCGTTTTTAGTAGGTGGAATTGTGGTGTTAGTTGGTTGTATTATGATCCTAATTCCAATTCGTAAACCAGTAGAAATAGAGACAAAAGCCCTTTCTTAAGAAAGGGTTTTCTTTCCTTTTACGGTGCAAACCCTTTCCGCACATATGTTAGAACCCTCTGACTAAAATATATTTTCGGTATTTTTGTACTTTTAACTATACATTTTGGATGTTTTGTTTTATTTTTGTTAGGGGACATTAATGATGTCCCTATTATAAATTTGCATTGAAAGGCGTGATTGTACGATGGAACTATGGTTCACTGAAAAACAAACAAAACATTTTGGGATTACGGCGCGTATTAACCGCACATTACATACGGAGCAAACAGAATTCCAAAAACTTGATATGGTTGAAACGGAAGAGTTCGGAAACATGCTTATTTTAGATGGCATGGTTATGACAACAGAAAAGGACGAGTTCGTTTATCACGAAATGGTAGCGCACGTACCTTTATTTACACATCCAAACCCTGAAAACGTATTAGTTGTTGGTGGCGGTGATGGTGGTGTTATTCGTGAAGTGTTAAAACACCCAAGTGTAAAGAAAGCAACTCTTGTTGAAATCGATGGAAAAGTAATTGAGTACTCTAAACAATACTTACCATCAATTGCAGGCGCATTAGATAATGAGCGTGTAGAAGTAAAAGTAGGAGACGGTTTCCTACATATCGCAGAAAGCGAAAATGAATACGATGTAATTATGGTAGATTCTACTGAGCCAGTAGGACCAGCAGTAAACCTATTTACAAAAGGCTTCTACGCTGGAATTTCAAAAGCGTTAAAAGAAGATGGTATTTTCGTTGCACAAACGGACAACCCTTGGTTCACACCAGAGTTAATTACAACTGTGTTTAAAGACGTAAAAGAGATCTTCCCAATCACTCGTTTATACACAGCAAACATTCCAACTTACCCAAGTGGTCTTTGGACGTTCACAATTGGATCTAAAAAACATGATCCATTAGAAGTAAGTGAAGAGCGTTTCCACGAAATCGAAACGAAATACTACACAAAAGAATTACACAATGCAGCATTCGCATTACCGAAATTTGTTGGCGATTTAATTAAGTAAGAGAATTGTATCAAACAAATAAAGTGTAAGTAGCTCATTTAAGGTGTTTGTCCAGAAGACTTGAACATGCTAGCTACTTACACTTCTGTAGAGAAAATCGTCTTCTTGTTGTTAAAAAGAAGACCCGGTAAATCGAGAAAGAGGAGCAATTCGCTCCAAATTTGAGAAATAGTGAAAGGTTGGGATACCTTAAGTTCCACATAAGGAGGAAAAGAATATGCGTTTTGATGAAGCTTATTCAGGTAAAGTATTTATTAAAAGTCATCCAAGTTTTGAAGAGTCAAAGGTAGTTATTTATGGGATGCCTATGGATTGGACAGTAAGTTACCGTCCGGGATCTCGTTTTGGCCCTGCACGTATTCGTGAAGTATCAATCGGTCTTGAAGAATATAGCCCGTATTTAGATCGTGAACTAGAAGAGGTAAAATATTTTGATGCGGGTGATATCCCATTACCATTCGGAAACGCACAACGCAGCTTAGACATGATTGAAGAGTATGTATCAAAACTTTTAGATGCCGATAAGTTTCCACTAGGTCTCGGCGGTGAGCACCTAGTGTCTTGGCCAATTTTTAAGGCAATGGCAAAAAAATATCCGGATTTAGCAATCATCCACATGGATGCTCATACTGATTTACGTGAATCGTATGAAGGGGAGCCTTTATCCCACTCTACACCAATTCGTAAAGTGTGTGATTTAATTGGTCCGGAAAACGTATATTCTTTCGGAATTCGTTCTGGAATGAAGGAAGAATTTGAATGGGCGAAAGAAGTAGGTATGAACTTATACAAATTTGACGTATTAGAACCGTTAAAAGAAGTATTACCGAAACTTGCTGGCCGCCCAGTCTATGTCACAATCGACATTGATGTATTAGACCCAGCTCACGCTCCAGGAACAGGAACGTTAGAAGCTGGCGGTATCACATCTAAAGAATTATTAGATTCCATCGTAGCAATTGCAAATTCAAATATAAATGTAGTTGGAGCAGACTTGGTAGAAGTAGCTCCAGTCTACGACCATAGTGATCAAACACCAGTCGCAGCAAGCAAATTCGTGCGGGAAATGCTGCTCGGTTGGGTAAAATAAAAGTGAAGCCGACTGTTTAGACCCGGTGACTAAGGTTCTTTCCTGCAAAAGGTGCTTTTTACCTTTTGGCAGGGAAGGTTCTTAGACGCAAGGGTCTAGGAGGCGTAACTGGATAGAAATAAAAGCGGAAGCGGCTCGCTCAGAATGTGAGGGGGATGGAGCTTCAGACGTAGAGGCTCTTTTTGCCTCGAAGGAAGAAGCGAAGCCACCGATCATTCTAGCCACTGCAGCTAGATAAAATAAAAGCCCTCTATATGATTAGAGGGCTCTTATTTTTTCGTTATGTGTCGGTAAGTCGATATATTAAAAAAATCGCCGATATAATTCGAGTTGCGCTGATATATTAAAAAACCGCCGATATAATTTCATTTACTGTTACGCGACACAAAAAAGAGCTATTCCTAAACGATGGGAATAGCTCTTTTTCTTATGCAACCTTCTCTTCCGAAGTAACTCCGCGAATTTCATCAGCAGAGCGGATCGGATATTTATGGAACACAATAGATCCGATGTATCCGACAATAGTGGTAACGATCCCACATAATATAGCAGCAATTGTTACTTTTACAACGTCATTAAATCCGAATAAGACAAGAAGTCCTGGGATTGGTGATGCTGTTCCTGGTGCATTATTAACGAGCTGGAACAGAGAGGTAATAATACCAGCAAGTGCACCGCCAACGAAGTTTGTCGCATAAATTGGAATCGGATTTGCTGAAACAACATCGGCTTGTGTTAAAGGCTCGATTGCTACAGCAATTGTATCTTTCTTTGAACAAATTTTTAAGCGTTTAAAGAAAATAAAGTTCATTGGGGCTGAAGCTGCTACAGCCAGACTACCAATTGCCATTGGTAAACCTGTTAATCCAAGCATTGCAGTTAGTGCCATAGAACTCAGTGGAGAGGTAGAAATAACTGTTATTAATCCACCAAGCATAATACCCATAATGATAGGACTTTCTGTAGTTGCAACTGAAATCATAGAACCGATTTTACCAAGTGTGGCGTTAACGAGCGGATCCATAAGCATTGCCATTCCGCGTGAGATTGGTGCAGCGATAAATAGGATTGCTAAAAATTCCACACCAGCTGGTAATTTCTTTTCGAGAAATTTCACGACGAAGGCACAAACGTATCCAGCGAAAAATCCTGGTAAAATACCAAATCCACTAGTAGCGATACCAATTAAAACAGCATATACGGGGGAAACACCGATTGCTAATGCGACTAAAATCGCTGCTGCGACACCGCTCATACTACCGGAAGCTTCTCCTACTGATTGTAAAAAGTCATTATGAAACATTTCTCCACCTATATAACGGTGAAATGCTTCAATAAGAAAACTTGCAATTGCTGCATTAGCTAAAGCGCCCATCGCCTTCATTCCGTAAGGCGCACGGTAACTGAAAAGTGTAAATAGACAAAGTACAACAAGTAATAGTGCTAAACCTTGCAAGATAGCCATTTGAAAACTGTCTCCTTTGATTTTTGTAATAAAAATTCGTATCATTCAATAATAATATAAAAGTGTATGAAACGGAAAAATTTTTTCTTGGGAACTGGTTGTAAGAAAAAATCCCTTACAATAATGTAAGGAAAGTGTAAGACTTTTAGATAGAGTATAGTATGCTCTTTTCCGTATAATACAAGTATAGATATAATACTAGCGAGAAAGAAGTGCAAACAGGAGGTTCATGTATGAAATTGGTAATTAAAGTTTTAGCTGTATTCGCCATTATTCTAGGTGGAACAGCGTATTATTTGAACACAAAAACAGAAGGTGTACATGCTTTTGTAGACAACTTCTTTTCAAATAAAGAAATACAAGATTATTATGCGGTTATAGATAAAGGTGAGAAAAAAGACGGAGAATACTTGTATACTTTTAAAGGGTATACAGAAGATGGAAAGTTACAAGTTATTAAAAGAATGATGAACCGTGAATTGCATACGGGGGCGTTTATAAAAATTTATGCAAAAGGTATGCAAGGAAAAGGATGGGCTGAAATCCCGAAAGAATCCATTCCGCAAAAAGCGTTGGAAAAAATAGAAAAACCATAAAAGGAGCGACTCATTCGCTCCTTTTTTAGTACGTTAAAATAGTGATAGATGTCTTCTCTTTGTGAGAAATAATTTTTGCATGTCCACCAATTGGAAAAGTGAAAATCGGGGTTGTATGCCCGAAACTTGCGTTTGCAATGATAGGGATATGTGCAAGTTCAGGTTTTGAAGCAATCATTTCTTGAATGTCTTCTATCGTACATTCTGCACCTTTTTGCATCTTTCCTATAACGATTCCCTTTATGTATTCAAAACCTTGCTGCTGCATAAGGGAATGTAAATAACGATCAAAAGTTTTAAGAGTAGATGTTCCAGTTAAACTATCTTCTTCAATAAATAAAATTTTCTCCTTTAAATTTGGCATATATGGTGTACCTTGCAGTAAGTTAAATGTGCTCATATTGCCACCGATAATATCTCCCGTAGCTTCTCCTTCTTGAATTGAAACATATCCTTCATTTTTAATAAATTCTCGATTTTCCTGATCTATATACCAAGAATCATCGCTCCATGTTTCAGATGGAAGGACTTCAATAGGCTCATTAGAAGTTAAGCACTTTAAAAAGTAATCGGTTGTATACCCGAGCCCTTTCTCCATTCCAAACGAAGAGAAATGGGGTCCTGAATATGTAACAAGCCCTGTTTTTGCGTAAATTGCATTATTTAAGGCAGTAATATCAGAATAACCACAGAAAAATTTCGGATTTTCACGAATTAAATCATAATCGAGATGTTTCAATAAACCATTTGAGTTGTATCCGCCAAGTGTAGTCAAAATAGCTTTTACATTAGAGTCTCGAAATGCTTCATGGAGGTCTTGAATGCGGGAAGAAATAGAGGAGGAAGCAAATCGATCTATCTCATCAGCATATTTTGAGAATGTAACTTGAAAGCCCATGTCAGTTAATCTTTTTATAGCAAGTTTTCTATTTTCATTTGAAACAATACTTAAACTACACGATGGTGAAATCACTCGTATTTCAGCACCCTTTTTTAACTTTGTTGGTATCACTACATTCACCTCTTCAATTGAAAGAATATTTAGATTTAAAAAATATTTTATCATATGAAATAAAGTAGAAGTGAATTATTTTTTGAAATGGAGTTTTCCTGATTTTTCAGCAGACAGACAGAGTCTTTTTTTGATATGATAGGAAAAGTGATTTATTATAAGTAGTATTTAATATCTATAACATTTGAAAGGTGTGCAAGACGTGGAGAAACAACTTGCAGGCTTGCCGGTACACGTTCATTTCGTAACAGAAATCCGTGAAGGGGCGAGGAAGGAAACCGTTGCTTTTGAAGCAAATGGTCAATACTATGTAAAAGGTCAAGGTACATATGTAACATTCCAGGAGCCGAACGAACAAGGCGAAGTGAAAACAATTATTAAAATTCAAGATGAACAAGTTCTCATTATGCGTTCAGGTGCTGTTTCTATGCGTCAGACGCATGTGAAAGGTGAATGGACAACTGGTACGTATACGAGTGAACTTGGTACGTTTGCATTGCAAACAAAGACTGATAACGTTCTTTTTAAATGGTCGGATGAAAAGAAAAAAGGACAACTCTTCTTAACGTACGCATTGCTTCTAAGTGAACAAGAAGCTGGCAGATATACTATTACAATTAATTTGAAGGAGGCAAAATAATGAATTCCTTAGAACAGGTAAAAGGATTGATTAAAGAAGAAATTCAGGCTGCTGTATTAAAGGCAGAATTAGCGACAGAAGAACAAATTCCAAACGTTGTATTAGAATCTCCAAAAGATAAAACAAATGGTGACTTCTCTACAAATATGGCAATGCAACTTGCACGCGTTGCGAAAAAAGCACCTCGTATGATTGCAGAAGAACTAGTTGCAAACTTCGATAAAGCAAAAGCTTCTATTGAAAAAATCGAAATCGCTGGTCCTGGTTTTATTAACTTCTATATGGATAATAGCTACTTAACAGATTTAATTCCAACAATCGTAAACGCTGGTGAAGCTTACGGTGAAACGAATACTGGTAAAGGTGAAAAAGTACAAGTTGAGTTCGTATCTGCGAATCCAACAGGTGACCTTCACTTAGGACATGCACGAGGTGCGGCAGTAGGTGACACTTTATGTAACCTATTAGCAAAAGCAGGATACGATGTATCTCGTGAGTACTACATTAATGACGCTGGTAACCAAATTCATAACTTAGCTCTTTCTGTTGAAGCTCGTTACATGCAAGCTTTAGGCTTAGAAAAAGAAATGCCAGAAGACGGATACCATGGTGCGGATATCATTGGAATTGGTAAACGTTTAGCAGAAGAATTCGGTGATCGTTATGCGAAAGCTGATGAAAAAGAAAGCTATGAATTCTACCGTGAGTACGGTTTAAAATATGAATTAGCAAAACTTCAAAAAGACTTAGAAAGCTTCCGCGTTAAATTTGATGTATGGTTCTCAGAAACATCATTATACAAAAACGGGAAAATTGATCAAGCACTTGCTGTATTAAAAGAGCGCGACGAGATCTTTGAAGAAGACGGTGCAACTTGGTTCCGTTCAATGACTTACGGTGACGATAAAAACCGTGTATTAATTAAAAATGACGGTTCTTACACATACTTAACGCCAGATATCGCGTATCATCGTGATAAATTAGAGCGTGGTTTCGATAAGTTAATTAACATTTGGGGTGCTGACCATCACGGTTATATCCCACGTATGAAAGCTGCTATTCAAGCACTTGGTTACGATAAAGACACGCTTGAAGTAGAAATCATCCAAATGGTACAACTATACCAAAATGGTGAAAAAATGAAGATGAGTAAGCGTACGGGTAAAGCAGTTACACTTCGTGAGCTTATGGAAGAAGTAGGCGTGGACGCAATGCGTTACTTCTTCGCAATGCGTAGCGGTGACTCTCATTTAGACTTCGATATGGACTTAGCTGTATCAAAATCTAATGAAAACCCAGTATACTATGCACAATACGCTCACGCTCGCGTATGCAGCATCCTTCGCCAAGGTGAAGAATTAGGATTAGCTACAGGCGGAGACGTTAACTACAAACTTGTTACTTCTGAAAAAGAAGTAGAGTTACTGAAAAAACTTGGTGAATTCCCAGCGGTAGTTGCGGATGCAGCACAAAAACGTCTACCACACCGTATTACAAACTATGCATTTGAATTAGCAGCAACATTACACAGCTTCTACAATGCAGAAAAAGTATTAAACCAAGATAATTTAGAATTAAGTAAAGCTCGTTACGAGTTAATGAAAGCAGTACGCACTACACTTCAAAATGCATTAGCAATCGTAGGAGTATCTGCACCAGAAAAAATGTAATTAAGAAAAGCGGAAGCGGCTCGTTTAGAATAGGAGGGGGATGGAGCTCCTGACAGAGAGGCGTACTTTGCCTCGGAGGAAGGCGCGAAGCCACCGAGTATTCTAGCCGCTGGAGCTAGGCAATAAAGAAAAGCGGAGCCGACTGTTTAGTCCCGAAGGCTAAGGTTCTTTCCCACAGAAGATGCATTTTATCTTCTAGTGGGGAAGGTTCTTAGACAGAAGGGGCTAGGAGGCAGAGCTGGACATAAAGAAAAGCGGAAGCGGACTTTCGTTTTTAAATAAAAGGCAATCACACGATGTTGTGATTGCCTTTTTATGTGGAGATAATAAAAAATAAAATTTTATCAAACAAAAAGGGAATTTGCGTCGTCTTATATAAATGACAGGAGGCTTATGATGGAAGAAAAGGTAGAAGAATTAATTGATATATATAAGAAGCAAATATATTCCTTATGCTATAAGTTAGCAAAGACGAAAGAAGACGCGGAAGATATTTTTCAAGAGACATGGATAAAAGTTTTTTCATCGCGGCACCAACTTTCTTACGTGGAGAATTATAAAAAATGGATTACTACAATTTGTGTTCGTACGTTTTATGATTTTTATCGTAAGAAAAAAAGGTGGAAAGATCGAATATTGGATTTGTTTCATAAAGAGGATGGTGGAGAAATAGATTTCGCAGATGATGTGAATATATCAGAAGAATTTATTCAAAAAGTGGAAGCGGAAATGATACGGGAAGTTATACAGCTATTGAATGAAAAATATAAAACCGTGCTCGTACTCTACTATTATGAACAATACTCTTATAAAGAAATGAGCGAAATATTAAATATACCGATTGGTACGGTAAAGTATCGGCTTAATTATGGGAAAAAGAAAATGCGAGAACATTTGGAGGGGTTCGTTCATGAAGGAAGATAAATTTGAACAGAAAATAAAGAGCAGTTTAGCAGAAGGGATAACTCCAAGCGAAGAGCTAATAAATAACACGAAGCAGGGCGTGCGAAAGGCTCAGAAGTTAGAGAGGAAATGGATGATTTGTATTCATACCATTTGGATTGTTTTGCTAACAATTGTTATAGAACAATTTGTCACTCATTTGGATTATAAAATTCCTATGTTAATAGCCATTGTGATTATGATGCATGTATACATTCCGATATATGTTGTAATACAGTCATTTTTAAAGAAGGAGTATAAATTACATGAATGAGTTCGCTAATCCGTTTGTACTATTTGAAGTAGCTGGAGTGACGATGTTTTTAGCTTTTATAGCACTTTTAATATGTGTTGCATCATGGGTATATACAGATGCTAAAGCACATCAAATGAGTAAAGGATGGAGTGTCTTAGCGGTTATATTTCCATTTTTTATCGGTTTTTTGTTATATATGGTAAGAAGAAGTAAAAAGAAAGTTGAAGGAGAATATAAGATGAACTTTGTTAAAAAACAGAAAGTAACATTAGTTGCGATATTGGCAAGTACAATGTTTGTATTACTTAGTGGTTTTGCTTTTGCACAAACGTTAGATGACGCGTGGAAAGCAGGAGATATATATTTAGAAAATGAGAAGCAAGGGGAGACAAGTTACGAGGCGAAATTCTCATCATGGGATATTGCCGGTAAAGATATTGAACTTCAGTATGAGAAGGACACAGAAGTGACATTTTCTTATGAGACAGATGCAAAACGAGGGAACTTATGCTTTAGCGTGTATGAAAGACGAGGAGAAGGTATAAAAGAGTTAAAGGAAATCTGTGAATCGAAAAAAGGTAGTTTTACAGTTACTTTAAAAGCAAATGAAGAGTATGTATTGAATATAAGTGGATTAAAAGTGAAAGATGGATTCGTAAAAGTGAATTGGCAAGAGAAATAAAAGGGGCCCTATAAAGGACCTCTTTTTTATTGAATAGTATAAGTAACAGAAAAACTAACAGGACTATAGTAAACGTAAGGTGCATGAAATTGAACATACATATTTCCATCTGTTTTTGCAGTGAAAATTCGGCCGTAACCATCAGAATAACGTCCAATTAGGTTATGATTTGAGTCATAAACACTGTAACTAGGAGTTTTGCTGTTAGGATGAATTGTTAGTTCTTGTCCTTTTTGAAGGAAAATAGGTTCTTGTTCAGAACTACCTCCAGTTTGCAAAGAATAAAATTTTGTAAAGCTTTGTTCTTGAGCGGCAGCAGCGACTTTTGTTTCAGGAATAAACGCAGTAGCTCCAGTAATTCCTGCTAAAGTTAATGCACCTGCTAAAATCATTTTTTTCATAATAGAAAAAGCCTCCTTATTAGTTGTAATCGGTGTTGTTACAATTAATATTGTATACGATAATGGGTAGGATAAAATATGCTTTTATGCATATATATTTTTTCTCAATAAAAGACCACTGATAAAATCAGTGGTCTTTTAAATGATTAAGCAGCTTTCTGTTCAGTTTGAGGAACAGGTTTTTGAAGCGAGTTATAAACTCCTGTTCCGATAACGTCTAATGCCATTCTCATTCGTTCAGGTGAAATGTTTTCTAATACGTTATCTTGAGGTGTATGGTATACCTTCTCAATATGATAGATTAATGGATTCCAACTATCGACACCCATCCAAATGAATAGAGCAGCAGGAATACCAGCTTCAGCAAATGGAACATGATCACTAGAACCAAATTTACCTTGTAGGACGAGGTCATTATTTAGTTGTTTACCTGCTTGCAAGGCAGCGTCTGTTACAAAGTTTGTAGAGCCATCAGGTGTCATAGCGTATAAATTCTTTGCTTTATCATAATTTGTTGCAACCATGTCGGCGTTAAAGACACCTAAAATACGGTCGCGTTCTTTCTGGGATAGACTATTCACGTAATAATCCGAACCAAGTAATCCAGTTTCTTCAGAACCAAAGGTAATAAAGCGAATTTCTTTATCAGTTTCTACATTTTGAAAAGCACGAGCTAGTTCTAATACTAATCCAGTTCCAGAAGCATTATCATTTGCGCCAGGTGCTCCGACAACACTATCATAGTGCGAGCTTACAACGACTGCTTTCTCATTACCTGTACTCTTTTTTGGTTTCTTTTTGGCGATAACATTTAGAGATGTTAATTTAGATTCATGTCTCGCTTTTAGGGAAAGAATTGTTGTCCCTTTTTTAGCGATTTCTTCTTTAAATGCATTTCCTTGCGCATAAGCAAGACCAAAGACAGGGATAGACTGCTTTTTCGTTAGGCGGGGATTGAAGGTTTGTCCATAATTTCCGCGTCCGCCAATTAAACTGTATAAAAGAACACCTTTTGCACCTTTGCTAACAGCATTTTCAACTTGTTTATTATAGTCTGTAACTGTCGTTCCTCTTTCAAATAAAACAATTTTACCGTTTACTTCATTTGGAATATCTTCTAATTTTGTCCCACCTTGAACAAAGATAAGGGGGGCTGTAATAGCTTCTGTAGAAATGAGTGCATTAGGAGCAGCACCAGCTTGCCAATTACGTTTTGTTGATAGTGGTGATTCAATGAATCCAACGTATTGATCGGGCACCTGAAATGGTTGATATTCTACGTCATAGCCCATTGATTTAAGCTGCATACCAATGTAACGAGAAGCCCATTCTTCGGATTTTGTTCCACCGGGGCGAGGACCAATTGTTTCAGATAAGAAACGAACATGTTCAATCGCGCGGTTTGGATCAATCTGTTTTGTAATAGATGGAGTTTGTGTAACCTCTGACGTGGAATCCGCTTTTGCTTGCCCAATTGGAGCTAAGCTAACAGCGAGTGATACAGCAAGCAAAGAGCTTACTATTTTTTGTTTCAATGATTTTCTCATTTTTTCCTCTCCTATTCTTCTATTCTCTGTGACTGACAAAAGAAGACGGATAATGACTTTATTTTACCTTCGAGTCTTTTGTTTTTCAATATTCTGACATTGAGAAATAAAAACAATATATGCATATTTGCATATTTTTGAGGAAGATATGTATGCTATCATTTTAAACGAAGGTTCGCTTTCTACTCTGAAAGCTCCTACATTGCATGAATCTAGTGTACCCAAACTTTAGATTATGTAGAGAAATGGAACCACTGTAGGGTTTCATTTCTCATGTTTGAATCAGTTGATGGTAATTATGTTTCCGCATTTCATAATTATTATCAGTGATATATGTAAGGCATCCATATGAAAATAAGAGGCTGTTCAAAGGTTTTCCGTACTTTTGGGCAGCCTCACCCCGTTAAAAGGACGATACTTTATGTATCGTCCTTTTTGTATAAAAAAACATCCAATCAATTGAGAGATTGATTGGATGTGAAAAAATTATTAATAATTTTTTTTGCGTTTTGTAGCCAAAATACTTAATAATCCAGCTAGTAGAAGAAGGATACCTACTGTTTGTGTAGGGTCTTCTTTATGACCTGTATTTGGAAGGTGTTTATCCGTATTTCGATCATCTTGCTGTTTGTTATCTGTTTTATTCGATGTTTCTTCGGAAGTTCCGTTTTCGTGTTTCTCAGATGTTTCATTGCCTTTGTTCTCTTCTTTATTTGGAGGAGTAACTGGCTTGTCATCTCCACCTGACGAAGATTCAATCTTTTTATTTGAAACTGTAATTTGTAGTGGTGTAGCTTGGGCTTTATCAATTGTAAAGTTTATTGGTGATGCATCTAATTGATAGCCTTTAGGAGCCTGTGTTTCTACTAATTGATAATTACCAGGTTTCAAATCATTTACGATTACTTTTCCGTGTTGGTCTGTTTTTAAACCTTCTCGGATGATTTTTCCATCTTGGTCTAAAATATTGAAAATGGCACCTTCAAGTGTTCCATGGTGATCAATATCAACTTTAGTTAACTCAATTGAACCTGTTGTTAAACTATTTAAAGCTGTAACAGAGGTAATCTGAGATTGTCCTTTCGTAATTGTGAAAGGAATTGGTTTAATGTTTAAATCATAGCCAGTTGGAGCTTTCGTTTCAATGAACTGATAATCTCCCGGACGTAAATCAGAAACAGAAATCTTCCCATCTTTATCAGTAGTTAAATCAGAACGAACATCCTTGCCGTCCATATCTACAATTTTAAAGATTGCTCCTTCAAGAGTAGTACCATCGATGTCATCAACTTTAGTTAATTCAACTGCGCCTTTAGTTAAGCTATTCGTAGCAGTAACAGAGGCGATTTTTTCTTGGCCTTTTTTAACTGTGAACTTAATAGGTGTTTTGTTTAAGTCATAGTGTTCAGGAGCTTTCGTTTCGATAAACTCATAGTCTCCTGGCGGTAATTCACCCACAACTAAACGGCCGTTTTTATCAGTAGTTAAATCGGTACGAACATCGTGTCCATCCTTATTAACAATTTTAAATACTGCACCTTCAAGTGTTGTGTTTTGCTTGGCATCATCAACTTTAATTAACTCAACACTACCTTCCGTTAAGCTATTAATAGCTGTAACGAAGACATGCTTTGTTTGACTTCTTTCGATTGTGAACTTAATTGGTTCTTCATTTAAGTCGTAATGTTTAGGAGCTTTTGTTTCAATAAATTGATAGTCTCCTGGTTGTAAGTCTTTAGCGATGATTTTTCCGTCTTTATTGGTAACTAAATTCGTACGAATGTCGTTACCGTTCAGATCAGTAATTTTAAATATCGCACCTTCTAGCATTTCTTTCTTATCTATAGAGTCAACTTTCGTTAATTCCACGCCACCTTTTGTTAGGCCATTCTTAGCAGTAACAGAAGCGTGAGTTAGTTGACTTCTTTCGATAGTGAAGCTAATAGGTGTTTTATTTAAATCGTAATCTTTCGGAGCTTTCGTTTCAATGAATTGATAGTCTCCTGGGCGTAAGTTCGTAGCAGTAATCTTCCCATCTTTATCAGTAGTTAAATCAGTGCGAACAATTTTACCTTTCGCATCGATGATGTTAAACACTGCATCAGAAAGTTTTGTATCTGGATTTATATCATCCACTTTTACTAATTCTACAGCACCCTCAGTTAAGCTATTTGTAGCAGTAACTTGGAGCTTTTCTTTTTGGCTTTTCTTAATTGTAAACTTAATAGGTGTACTATCTAATTTATAGTGTTCAGGAGCTTTCGTTTCAACAAACTGATAGTCCCCAGGACGTAAATCAGAAACAGAAATTTTTCCGTGTACATCTGTTGTAAGCTCAGTACGAATGTCGTTACCATTCAGATCAGTAATTTTAAATACCGCATCTTTAAGAGCAGTACCATCTACATCATCCACTTTAGAAAGTTCCACAGCGCCTTTCGTTAAGCTATTTGTAGCTGTAACGGAGATAGGATCAGCTTGGCTCTTTGTAATTGTGAATGGAATCGGCTCTTTGTTTAAATCGTAGTGTTTCGGAGCCGTTGTCTCGATGAATTGATAATCACCAGGACGTAGGTCAGAAACGCTAATTTTACCTTGTTGATTCGTAACAAGATTTTTGCGAATTACAGTACCATTCATATCCACAATTTTAAATACTGCGCCTTCAAGAGTAGTGCCATCGACGTCATCCACTTTAGAAAGTTCCACGCCGCCTTTTGTTAAACTATTTTTCATAGTAACGGTAGCAATATCTTTTTGGCTTTTTTCAATTGTAAATATAATTGGTTTTTTGTCTAAATCATAGTGTTCAGGAGCCGTTATTTCAACGAATTGATACGTACCAGGACGTAAGTTTTCGATAACGATTTTACCTTCGCTGTTTGTTTTTAAATCTGTTTTAAGTACTTTGCCATCTTGATCCAGTAAATTAAATACCGCATCAGCAAGTTTTGTTTGAGTGTTTAAATCATCAACTTTAAGTAATTCGATAATACCTTGTTTTAAGCTATTTGTAGCAGTTAAAGAAATAGCTTTCTTCTGTCCTTTTTCAATAGTGAATTTGATTGGTGTTTCATCTAAAACGTAATGCTTCGGAGCTTTCGTTTCGATAAATTGGTAATCACCAGGACGTAGGTCGTTAATTTCGATTATTCCTTGTTCATTTGTAACAAGGTCTTTATGAACTACATCACCATTCATATTAACAATTTTAAATACTGCATCTTTAAGAACAGTGCCATCAACATCATCAACTTTAGAAAGTTTAACTGCACCCTTTGTTAAAGTATTTGTAGCAGTGACATGAAGAGTTTCAGTTTGGCTCTTTTTAATTGTAAATACGATAGGTCTTTTATCTAAATCGTAATGTTCAGGAGCAATTGTTTCAACGAATTGATACGTACCAGGACGTAGGTTTTCAACAACAATTTTACCTTCATCATTTGTTTTTAAGCCTTCTTTAACTAGCTCTCCGTCTGCATCTAATAAATTAAATACGGCGTTAGCAAGTTTTGTATTTATATCAATATCGTCAATCTTTGTTAGTTCAACGCTACCGTTTTTCAAAGCATTTTTGCCTGTAACATTGATCTCTTTCGTTTGACTTCTTTCAATTGTAAATGGAATCGTTGTTTCATCTAATACATAGTGCTCAGGAGCTTTTGTTTCAATGAACTGATAGTCTCCAGGGCGTAAATCAGAAACAGAAATTTTACCGTTTTTATCTGTAACAAGATTCGTATGAACTTCCTTACCATTCATATCAACAATCTTAAAGATTGCACCTTCGAGCATCGTACGATCGATGTCGTCAATTTTTGTTAATGTTACTGCACCTTTCTTTAAACTGTTAGTAGCAGTAACAGTAATATTCTCTTTTTGACTTTTTTCGATAGTGAATGGAATAGGGTCTTTGCTTAAGGTATAGTCTTTTGGAGCTTTTACTTCAATAAATTGATAGTCTCCAGGACGTAAATCAGAAGCAGAAATTTTACCGTTTTTATCAGTCGTTAAACCTTTGCGAATTACCTTTTTAGTATCATGAGCGTCAACGATTATAAATTCTGCACCTTCAAGAATAGTGCCATCAACATCATCAACTTTTGTTAAAGTGACGCCACCTGTAAGTAAACTGTTTTTTACAGTAACAGGGATAGGAAGATCTTCCTTACTACCTTTTTTAATTGTGAACTTAATAGGTGTTTTGTCTAATTTATAATGTTCAGGGGCTTTTGTTTCGATAAATTGATAATCCCCTGGTGCTAAATCAGGAATAACTAATACTCCGTAATCATCTGTTGTTAAATCTTTCATAATTTCTTTGCCAGTTGCATCTTGCAATGTGAATACAGCGCCGGCAAGAGCTTTACTACTTTCCACATCATCTTCTTTAATAAGTTTAACTTTTCCTTTCGTTAAACTATTTTTAAATGTAAGTGGAAGGAGTTTTTGTTGTCCTTTTTCGATTGTAAATTCAATTGGTTCTACATTTACATCGTAATAAGTTGGAGCCTTTGTTTCGATAAGCTTATAGTTACCAGGACGTAAGTCATCTACAACTAGCATTCCTTTACTATTCGTAACAAGGTCCGTACGAACATCTTCATTAGTATCTCTATTAACGATTTTAAATACTGCACCTTCAAGTGTTTCCTTTTCATCTGCAGCATTCACTTTTGTTAACTCAATACCGCCTTTTGTTAAGCTGTTTTTAGCGGTAACAGTAGCCTGAGTTGTTTGACTTTCTGTAATCGTAAATTTAATTGGTTTTGTATTTTTGTCGTAATACTTCGGTGCTGTTACTTCGATAAATTTATAATCGCCAGGGCGTAAGCCAGTAGCGATAGCTTTACCATCCGCACCAGTTTTTACATTTTCGCGAATAACTTTCTTTTCATCATTTGCATCAACAATTTTAAATACAGCACCTTCAAGAGCTGTACCATCGATATCATCAACTTTTGTTAATTCAACATCTCCTGGTTTTAAAGCATTTTCAGCTTTCACAAGTAGAGTTTCTTTCTGACTTCTATCGATTGTAAATTCAATAGGTTCTGCTCGTAAAACGTAATGTTCAGGAGCAGCTATTTCAATAAATTTATACGTACCAGGACGTAGGTTACTAACTTTAACTTTACCGTGTTTATCAGTAGTTAAGTTAGTGTGAGGGGAAACGTCATTATTATTTGTATCGACAAGTTTGAATACCGCACCTTCTAGTGGTTTTTTCTCACCAAACTCATCAACTTTTAATAATTCAACCTCGCCCGTTTTTAAGCTGTTATTTGCCGTAACAGTAGCAAGAGCTTGTTGGCTTTTATCAATTGTAAACTCGATAGGGTTTGTACTTAACGTATAATCCTTAGGAGCTTCTGTTTCGATAAATTTATAAGCACCAGGCTCTAAATCTTTAACGGTAACTTTTCCATCTGAACCTGTTTTTATATTTTCACGAATTACTTGTTTCTCGTCATTCGCATCGACAATTTTAAATACAGCACCTTCAAGGGCAGTACCATCGACATCATCGACTTTCGTTAAAGTGACACCACCTTTAATGAGGTGATTTGTCGCTGTAACAGTAAGTGCTTTCTGTTGGCTCTTTTCAACTGTAAATTTAAGCGGTTTTTTATCTATTTCATAATGTTCAGGTGCTTTTTCTTCAACAAATTGGTACTCTCCAGGAAGTAAATTTTTCGCTTCGATTTGTCCGTTACCATTTGTCGTTAATTTGGTATAACCAGGAATTCTTTTGTTATTTCGGTCCCGTACACTAAATACTGCACCTTCTAAAGTATTACCCTCTTTATCAACTTTTGTTAGGATAACTGAGCCTCTAATCAAGTTGTTTTGGGCCTCTTTATTAATTACTGTTGTTTGATCTTCCTCGATTGTAAATTCAATAAGTCGATCATCTAATTGATAATGTTCAGGAGCCTTTATTTCTTTTAAGTAGTAAGTTCCTGGTTTTAAATTATCTACAGTAATTTGTCCTTTATCATTTGTTATTAATTCTTTATGTTCAGGAATGACATTATGGTTTTGATCAAGCAGAGAGAAAACTGCATTTTTAAGCTTTTCTTTGTTATGAGCATCAGTCTTTGTAAGTACTACTTTTCCAACAAATTTCTCGTTTTTAAGAGTATATGTTGTAGTTTCTTCTGCACCAAGCTTAACAAGTTTACCTGCTTTTAATTCTTTACTAATGACATAGCCATCAAGAGTTTTCATTTCTCTGAGCAGATATTCATCGCGTTTTAAGTTGTTAAACTGAGCGATACCATTTTTGTCTGTTGTAATTGTTCGAATAGCAGTTGTACCTGTGCGATCGAATAAAGTAAATACTACGCCAGATAAAATTTTATTTGGATCTGCATTATCTACTTTTTTAATTTGAAGGTTTCCGCGTCCCTTAGTAGCAGAACCGCCTCCAGATCCAGAAGATACTTTAACTACTATTTCTTCAATTTTTTCAGTTTCTGTTAATTTCAAACTATTACCAGTAATCTTCGCTTTATTGCTTACCTTTTCATTATTATCTGCATTAATGAGTGAACGGTATTCTAAAATATAAGCTCGATCAATAGTATGAAGAAATTCAATTGTAAATTGTTGTTTCCCCGTATTGTTGTCTGTTGTTATTTTGAGTTTATAGTCTTTTCCTTCTTTTAATTCGTTTGTTGTATCTTTCGTTAAAGTGCCATCCACGGCTACTGTTGTCCCATATAGGTGGAATGACTTTTCATCGAGAATTTGATTGTCTGTCGGATCGTCTGTTACGACAGCATTTTCAATCGTTGATTGACTTGCATTAATAGAAACGCTCCAATCAATGTACTTGTCATTTTGTTTTGCTTTTTTCGTAACGCCGCTACCACCATTTTTGATCTCGAATGCACCATGAATATTGGCGATAGTTTCCGATCCATCTTTTAATTTGGCGTAATTATCATAGCGCTTATTAATTTCTTCACCTGCAAGTGAAGTTTTAAAGCTGATATGGTACGCTGTTTTAATTTCATTTTTAAAATGAATCGTTAATGTATTTTTATTATCTTTCGTTGCATTTTCTACCGTATATTCGTCAGGGGAAACAAGTGCCCCTAATTTATAACCGTCTGCACCACCAGTTAATTCCATATGATGAATCTCAATGGAGTCTGGTATAAGTTTTTGATTGTTTTCTAGTACGTCAACGATAGAAGGGTCTTTAATAGTCCTGTTATTATAGTTAAACCCTATGTCCCATTTGATTTCTTTCGTTTGGGCATTGTAAGAACCGTATTTAAATCCGTTTCCTTTTGTATAGCCGTCAGGATTGAATCTATCATGAGATTTACTATTTTTATCGTTCCCATTTATATCTTTCCATGATAACTCAGCTGTATTTTTGAATGATTTATTATCATCCTTTTTAGATAGAGTCTCGTAATTAAAGTCTGTTGTGTACGTGATGGTTAAAGTTTTATCCATATTAGACTTATAACTACCAGCTAGTGTTACTTTGAATCCGTCAGCTGTTACATCAAGTGTGTAATCAGAGTCTAATTTCAGTTCAGTTGATCCATCAGTAATTTTGAAACTATCTTTTTGTAATGTAAGTCCACTATAGTCAAACGTATCAGTGATAACAGCATCATTTAACACGTAATTGTTATCATTTACAATAATTGTCCATTTCGTTGTTTTCTTATTGTAATCTGTATCGTTTGCATTTTTATTATGTTTCTTTATGATGTTTTGTTGTTGTAATGTAACTTTGTTTGTTTTACTCCATTTTCCATCTGCAATAATTGTATTTTCGATTTCGCCATCTTGTATAACATCATTCTTGGCTTTCGATGTATAAGTAATCACATAGGCACTATTAATATCTTCATTAAATTGTAAATCAAATCCCTCATCGGTTTCTTTTACAGTAAAGTTTGTGGCGTTGTCACCTGTAACAAGTTTTCCGTTATTATCATAAGAAGCATTTTTAACCACGATAGAACTTGCATCAACTTTATGAGATTTGTCCAAGATGTCTTTTAAAAGCGCATCAGATTGTTTAATATCTCTTTGGTCACCGTTGAAAGTAATTGTCCATTCAATTGTTTGTGTTTTTGGATTATATTTACTAGTTTTCTCTAGATGTGTACCGCGTGAAACAGTTACAGTTGCATTTGCGGATACATCTCCTTGATTCTTGCTGGATACTTTTGCTTCATTTTTGAAACTAGTAACACTTTCGTCAGTAATTTTTGTCGCATATTCAATTTGATATGCTTTTTTCGTTTCATTTTTAAAAGCGATATTTAATTTATCGGAGGATGAAGTGAGTGTATATTCTTCTTTACTAACTTCGGCTCCACGAGTCGTTTTCCCGTTAATATCTACTTCTAACTCATAAACCTTAATAGAATCTTCATTGAGACTGGCTCCATTTGGAATATTGTCTTGGAAGACAGCGTTTGTAAGAATGTCTTTTGTTTTGTTCATTTCGACTGTCCAATTGATTTGATTCGTATTAATCGGTCTATCAGGTATACCTTTTTTATTCATAGATTTCTTTACATTAGGTTTGAAATCAAGCTCGATAATAACGTCTTGTTCTTTAATTGGGAAAGGAATTTTTTGTTCCGTAGTCCCTTTAATTTTTGTTTTATTGAATTCCGTACCAACTTTTAAATGACCATCTATATTAGGATTGTCTTCAACGTACTCGTTAAAAGTCATAGTTACTTTTCCGTTTAAGTCAACAACGAACGTCCCAATTTCATGTCCTGTTCCATCAACTAAAGGCTGTGTAATGGTGTTGTGGACGATAAAATATTCCGGAAGTTGGAAAATATAGTAATCTCCCTTTTTTACTTTTAATGATTCTAAAACTTCCCATGTAAAATCGATATTGGCAGCAGAATCAGGATTTGGACGATTATCTGTATCATTAAATGGTTTTCCGTCTTTATCTGTTAATTTTACGCTTGTTAAAATATTTTCTTTAATTTGCTTAGGTGATGGGTCTGGATTTTCAACAGGTTGCCCTGTTGTGTTATCACCAGGGTTCTCAGTAGGTTGCTGTGTCCCGCCATCTTTTGGCTGTTCAGTAGGCTGCTGAGGATTCCCGTCTTTCGGCTGTTCCGCAGGTTGCTGAGTGTTCCCGTCTTTTGGTTGTTCCGCAGGTTTCTGCTGTGTCTCACCATCTTTTGACTGTTTCGCAGGCTGCTGAGGATTCCCATCTTTTGGTTGTTCCGCAGGTTTCTGCTGTGTTTCACCATCTTTTGGCTGTTCAGTAGGTTGCTGTGCGTCACCGTTCATTTGCTCTTCGGTAGTCTGCTTAGCATCATCACTATTAATAGTAGGTGAAGTAGGGTTATCTACTTGAACAGGAACTGAGATAGTCTTAGCTACTGTACCTAGAGGGAAAGTGAGTGGGACGGCTTTTATGCCAGGTTTTAAATCTGGATTGAATACAGTGTCAAATTTAATTTTTCCCTTAACACCTTTTGAATCTTTTACTGAATTGTTAAAGACTATTTTCATTTTGTTATCGTTTGCCGTAACAAAATATTGACCAATAATTTGTTGATCTGCCATCAAGTTTCCTTGTTGGTCATTTTTTACTTTTAATGCGTTAGGTATTTGAAGAACTGTTGCATCTTTTTCTTGTGCAATTTGATGATCTTTTATTGACCAAGCATATTCTAGGTGAATGATTGATCCTGCATTTATTAAGTTTTTAGGATTTAATGCTTCGTCAATAATATGATTCGTTGCATCTTTCATTTCAACAGTGTCAAATAAGGAATCTCCTGTTAAGGTTTCCGCTTTTACTTGATTGTATGGAAAACTAGCAAGTTGCGAAAATAGTACGAATACAATTAAACATACATTGAAAAGTTTTTTCATTTTTCCTCCTCTGAACATTCATTTGTCCATTGGGGACTTATTCCACATGAACAAATGGAATATTAAAAGTATTTGTTATAAGCTATTTATTTTTGCTATCCCTCCGTTTCTATACGCGTTCTCAGACAAACAGGATTATGTTCAAAGTAAAATTGTTTAACGTAAAACAAAATGTATATTTACACAGTTCTATGGAAATATACACAATTCGACAAAAAATGTCGAAAAAAATACTGATATAAAGAATGATATCAGACCTTTATATGTGAGATAGTTTTCATGTATATCTAGTAAAAAAGAATGGTTATAAAGGTAAGTTTTACGATACATACTAACCAATGTAGTGTATCCCTTTGTGAAGGCTTATTTTTGCCTTAAAGTTATGTGGAGATAAAAAGCTAGATAGGGTTGGTTTTGGTCAGAATGAAGACAATACGTACTTTGAAAATAGTCATTTATTTTGTCTAAAGAGAGTTGTGCGATTAGTGGACCGAAGTTGAAAGATGATAGTTTCTTACATTGTTAGAGGAATATAAGGATTACAGAATATTCGACTAACACGTTACTACGGTCATTTTTGAGACTGTTTAAACAATAAGAAAGAAGGTGTTTTTAGTTACAATATCTTTTTAGTAAAGATAAGCTTAAGTAACCTCCGCTAAAGATTATATACTTAAATGATAAAGAGTTCAACAGTAGTTCACATATTTTCCCAAAAATAAAAACGGCTGTTTTATGTGGAATAAATCTACAAAACAGCCGTTTTTGGTATTAGATTTCTGTTAAAATTATTGGTTCGCCGCGCGTTACGACAACCGTATGTTCACATTGTGCAACAAGACTTTTATCGGGTGTAACGAATGTCCAGCCGTCGTCACCACGTTCAATAATATGATCAGCTTTCATAGAGATGAACGGTTCTACAGCGATAACAAGACCGTCTTTTAGAAGCGCATTATCCATTGGATCATAGTAACTTAAAATGTGATTTGGTGCTTCATGTAAGCTAAGACCAATGCCGTGACCAGTTAAGTTTTGAATAACATTGTATCCACTTTTATGTGCGAAGTTTGAAACAGCACGACCAATTTGATTTTGTTTTGAGCCAGCTCTAACCTTTTTCATTGCTGCCCAAAATGCATCAACCGCTGCTTGGCAAAGCTTTTCTTTTGCTTCGTCTTCTCCAAGAACAAATGAGATACCTGTATCTGCATAATAGCCATCAAGTGCAGCAGATACATCGACGTTTACTAAGTCGCCTTCTTTTAATACGCGATCTCCTGGAATACCATGAGCAACTTCCTCATTTACACTAATGCAAGTTACACCTGGGAAATCATATTCTTTTTCAGGTGCAGAAATAGCACCATGCTCATCTAATACTTTTTTACCGATCAAATCAAGCTCTTTCGTTGTCATACCTGGCTTCGCTTGTTTTTTCATTTCTTCACGTGCAAGCGCAACGATGCGGCCGATTTTTCGTAAGCCTTCTAAATCTTGTTCATTACGAATAATCATGAAAACCACTGTCCTTCCTCGAATATATATCTTATCCGATTGTATCATGTTTATTTTCGTCCTGCTACTCGCTTGCGGTATGCGGGTTGATTCCTCTCATAAAGAATACATGACAATTGTCATATCGATGTCATGACGCATCATACTGTTTCCTAAGTTTTCCAAGTAATACAATGTAAATATAAGAAACAGCGGGGGTGGAGAGATGGAAAAGATTATTGAAGTAAATGGTGTTTCTAAAACATTTAAACATAAAAACGCAGTAAATAATGTTTCATTTCATGTAAATAAAGGGGAAATAGTAGCGTTACTTGGTCCGAATGGTGCGGGGAAAACAACGACGATGTCGATGATGCTTGGATTAAAGGACCCGACAGAAGGTAAGGTCTTTATATTTGGAAAGAGTCCAAAGCATAGAGATGTTCGTAATAGCCTCGGTGCGATGCTGCAAGAAGTAAGTGTCATTGATAGTATTACGGTGGAAGAGGCAATCGAGTTATTCCGTAGTTATTATACGAATCCTATAGCGAAAGAAACGTTACTGCAGTTATCAAATTTAGAACCAGAGCGAAAGCAAAGATGTGAGAAGTTATCAGGTGGGCAAAAAAGAAGGTTGAATTTTGCGCTTGCACTTGCGGGAAATCCAGATTTGTTATTTTTAGATGAGCCGACAGTCGGAATGGATATTACGTCTCGAAGAATGTTTTGGGAAACGATTCGAAAGTTAGCAAGTGAAGGGAAAACAATTATTTTAACGACGCATTATTTAGAAGAAGCAGATGCTTTAGCAAATCGTATCTTATTATTTGCGAACGGAAAGATTATCGCAGATGGTACACCAGACGAAATGAAAGCGACGATTTCGCGAAAAACAATCACATTTTACTCGAAGGAAAGCATTCCTACAAAATTACTAAAGGAATTACCAAATGTAACAGAAGTAAAGTCAAGCGAAGGACGCTTCATTTTAACAACGGAGGATACGGATGCAACTTTAAAAGCCATTTATCAAAAGAGTTTACCTGTAACAGATGTTTCAGTTGAACGTGGAAGTCTTGATGAAGCATTCGAACAGTTTGTCGCAAATCAGAAGGAGGAAATCGCATGAGAGCATTATGGATGCAATGCAAAATAGAAATTTTACGTACATTCCGCAATAAATTATTTATCTTTTTCTCATTATTAATGCCTGTTATGTTTTACTACATTTTCACAAATGTTGTTCAAGTACCACAAAACGGAGATGCGTGGAAAGCACATTATTTAATTTCGATGGCAACTTTCAGTATTGTAGGGACTGCACTCTTTAGTTTCGGTGTGAGACTTTCTCAGGAAAGAGGGCAAGGATGGACACATCTTCTAAAAATTACACCGCTTCCAGAGGGAGCATATTTAACAGCAAAAATTATCGCTCAAACAGTAGTAAATGCTTTTTCAATATTAGTTATCTTTATTGCAGGGATACTAATTAATCATGTTGAGTTAACGGTAGGGCAATGGATTGGTGCGGGATTATGGTTATTGTTAGGGGTAACACCATTTTTAGCGTTAGGAACAGTAATAGGTTCCATTAAGAAGGCGGACGCAGCTGCTGGCTTAGCAAATATTTTAAATATGAGTTTAGCTATAGTTGGCGGGTTATGGATGCCGATTGAAGTATTCCCCAAAATATTAAGAACGATTGGTGAATGGACACCGACATACCATTTCGGAAGTGGTGCGTGGGATATTGTAGCTGGAAAATCAATTGGATGGGAAAATATCGCGGTATTAGGAGGTTATTTCCTTATATTTGTTGTAGTATCAATATATATAAGAAAAAGACAGGAAGCGGTATAAATGATAGAGAAGAAGAGGATTGAGATTTTTCCGAAACATATGGGATTCTTCCCGTATATGTGGTTTGTTTATCTATTATTTCCAATTTATCACTTAGCGCAGGCATCAGGATGGAAGCTTGTAATAGGAAGCGGTATGTTGATAATTTTTATCGTCACATACCGTCAGCTTTATTTTGTTCAGAGGACGTTTGTTTTTTGGGCGTGTATTCAAATGGTACTCATCTTTTTATTTGCTTTATTTTATAATCCTTTTATGATATTTTTTGGCTTTTTCACAGCAAGTGCGATGGGATTTGCGCCAAATAAGAAAGTATTTCGAGTGCTGTTATGTTCGTTAGTTATCATGCTTGGAGCATTTTTATTTGTAAATATGAATCAACTAACAACTACAAGTTTAGTAAATATCGTTCCAATGTTTATTTTAATGCTTCTTACGCCATTTGGTATGCGCAATTTTAATCAGAAAAAGATGTTAAGAAATCAATTGGATCAGGCGAACGAGCAAATTAAAGAATTAGTAAAACGTGAAGAACGGCAGCGGATTGCAAGAGATCTTCATGACACATTAGGGCATACGTTATCTCTTATTACTTTGAAAAGCCAGCTTGTAGAGAAGTTAATTGTGAAAAATCCAGAGCGTGCAAGTGCGGAAGCGAAGGAAATTACACAAACGTCTCGTACAGCCTTAAAACAGCTGAGAGAATTAATTTCTGATATGCGTATGATTACGGTAGAAGAAGAGCTAGAGCAAATAAAAGCGATCTTACAAGCAGCTAATATTGAATTAGAAGTGAGGCAAGAAGCAAGATCGAGCTCGTTATCACCAATTGAACAAAATATTGTCGGGATGTGTTTACGTGAGGCCGTTACAAATGTTGTAAAACATAGTAAGGCAACGCGGTGCGCAGTTTCTGTATTAGAATCACAAGGTGAACTGATTTTGAAAGTAGAAGATAACGGAATCGGTTTAACAGATCAAAATCATGATGGAAATGGTATTCGCGGCATGAAAGAACGAATTGCTCTTATTGATGGATTTGTTGAACTAGGTACAATCAATCCAGGGACGTTATTAACGGTAAAAGTTCCAGTTGTTATTAGAACAGGAAAAGATGAGGTGAGGGCATGATTCGAATTATTATTGCAGAAGACCAGCGGATGCTTCGTGGTGCATTAGGGGCCCTGCTTGATCTAGAAGATGATATCGAAGTAATTGGGCAAGCTGCGAACGGGGAAGAGGCGTTAGAATTAATTGAATCGTTAAAGCCAGATGTAAGTATTATGGATATTGAAATGCCGATTCAAAGTGGATTGGATGTCGCTGAGACTTTAAAGAAAGAAAAATCATCATGCAAAGTAATGATTTTAACAACATTTGCACGGCCGGGATATTTTGAAAGAGCAATGAAAGCTGGTGTGCACGGCTATTTATTAAAGGATAGCCCAAGTGAAGATTTAGCGGCAGCAATTCGTAATGTAATGAAGGGGAAACGAGAGGTTTCCCAAGATTTAATGTTTGGCTTATGGCAGGAGCAAAATCCGTTGTCAGATCGCGAAAAGGAAGTACTGTTGCTTGCGAAAGAAGGAAAGACGGCAAACGAAATTGCGAAGGCACTTTATCTTTCGCCGGGTACAGTACGTAATTATATTTCTGAAGTATTAGCGAAGCTTGATGCGAAAAATAGAATTGAGGCAATTACAATTGCGGAAGAAAAGGGTTGGATATAAAAAGAAGGTTACCTATGAGAGGTAACCTTCTTTTTATAATTATTGTACTTCTATTACTTGATTTACTTTTTGTAACGGTTTGTAACCGTGTGCTTCAAATGCCTTTGCAAATTCATTTGATACGGCAGTGCCATATAAATCTTTGGCAGCTTGTACGATATGAGATTGAAGTGATTCAAAGTCTTCAGCGGAAGTTGCATAATTTTGCAATGCACGCATAACAACTTTACTTACTTTTTCATTTCCTTGTTTTTGAACAGCAACACCGTTATATGTTTTACCTTCAGCTAATTGATATAATACGTGACTGATAATACCAGAATTCACGTGTGATTCTTGATTATTACCATCGTTATAGAAATCTTGTAAATTTGTATATAGTTTATGACCGCCGTCACCAATTTTCCTTGGGATATCACGAATTGTTAGGCCACCTAATGTATCGCCCATAATCCAGTTTCCTTTATCTTTCTTTACGTAATATTCGATTTGTGTACCCCAGAAATCCGCTAATCCCTCGTTTAGTGCAGATGTTTCAGCGCTTGGATATCTCACGACTTTATTTTTCGTCGTGCCACTGAATACAGCATGTCCAAATTCATGAGCTGTTACATCAAGAGCGGATGTTAGTTTTCCGTCTAAACCATCACCAAATACCATTTGGTTCCAAGCGGGATGCCAAAATGCATTTACATAGTCTTCTTTTACACCATCACTAACTTCAGTAGAATCAAAACCGTGTACACTAGCAACAACTTTTGAATCTTTATTGTCGTAACTTTTTAGATTATGTTCTTTCTTAAAGTAATCGTAAATATCACTCATGTTCTTCATAGCGCCCGCGGCTTCTTTATCTGCAAAATTAGGAGTACTACTTGAAATTAGTGTCCCTGGATAACCAGCTTGACTATATCCTCCAAGGGAATCGGCGTAGTTTGCATTATAAATATAAATACCATTTCCGCGTGATAAATCCGCTAAATAAAATTTTCCATCAGTTCCTTTGGCAATATTGAAAGAGATGTTTTCTTGAAGTGCATTTTTCCCAGTTCCTTGCTCACTTGCAGGGGATAATCTAGGTGATGTTACTTGATTTATAGTCTTATTCTCTTTGTTTTTAATGAACTTTTCTTGGAAAAGTACTTCTCCAGTTTTTAAATCAACGATAGCATTGCCGTTTATAATTTGTTCATTGTTTTCATAAGTAAATGTAATAACAGTTGCGAATGTATAATAGCCATCTTTTTTCTTATAAACAACGGTTTCGCTAGAGAATTCTGTCTCAACTGCATCGCTTGGAATTTGAACTATATCGCGTAATTTAGATTTTACTTCATTTTTCGACAAAAAATTTGTTATAGTAAGATTAGGTTGTTGATTTAAATTTTGAACAACTTTACCACTAACAGTTGTGATTACTCCATTTTTATCTACTTTTACAATGAGATCTTGGCCATATACTTTATAGTTTTTATATGTTTGTGCAAGGCGAACTTCGGTTTGATTTTCTTTGGTTTCTTTATTTGTAGGTTGGAAATCTACATTTTTTTCAGTAGTGACTTGTTCTTGTTGAGCTTTCGCCCCATTTACCTCACCTTTTAAATACTTTTTAGCAATATTTTCTTTCGTATCATTTTGAGGTTGTGTTAATTTCCCGATTGTTAAACCAGGCTGAGCAATTTCAACCTTGACTGCACTTTTGTCTAATTCTTGAGCATGAATAGCTTCTGTTGATAAAGGGCAAAGAAGACCGAATGTAACGAAAGCACTAGCAAGTTTTCTATAATTCATCTATAACACTCCTAATCTATTATTGTATGTGAGATGAATTGTATGAAAAATTTGCCGAATTTTATATATATTATGCATTATTTCATATCAAAAATTGTCGAATTCACATTATTGTAGTGGTATGACAACTCAAAAAATTAGATTGTTCTAATGGGATGGTGAGTAAGTATGCACGCAGAAAAATTAGGAAGTGAAATTAAGAAAATTAGGGTGATGAGAGGATTAACACAGAAACAGTTATCCGATAATATATGTCATCAATCGGAAGTGAGTAGAATTGAATCGGGTGCGGTATACCCAAGTATGGATATATTGCAAGGTATCGCAGCAAAATTACAAGTTCCTATTATTCATTTTTATGAGGTACTCATTTATTCCGATATTGAAAGAAAAAAACAGTTTAAAGATCAAATCATTATGCTTTGTAAGCAAAAAAGATATAAAGAAATTTATAATAAAGTATGGAATGAGCTGAAAAAGGAAGAATATCATCCTGAATTCCAGCAATTTCTTCAATGGCAATATCATGTAGCAGCTTACATATTAAAGAAAATCGATTACGAATATTGTATTTTAGAATTAAAAAAATTGTTAAATCAACAGTTAGCTGGAATAGACGTATACCAAAATCTTTATATAGAAAATGCGATTGCAAATATTTATGCTGAAAATAGCTATTTTAAGAAGAGTATTGAGTTATTTGAAGATATATTAAAACAATTAGAGGTATTGCATGATAATGAAGAATTTGAAGTGAAGGTAAGATATAATCATGCGAAAGCATTATATTTAGATAATCAATATGAAGAGTCACTTTATCAAGTAAATAAAGCGATTGAAATATCATGCCGAATTAATAGTATGGCATTAATTGGACAGCTATATTATCAAAGAGGTGAATGCCTAGGGAAGTTGGAGTACGATGGGGCAGAGGTTGAAGATGCATATAAAAAGGCAAGCTTCTTTTTTGATATATTAGAAATGCATACATATAAAGAAGCTCTCGTAAATAAAATCAGTAGATAAATATCCTAAAAAATGGGTATGCATAATTGCATATAATAGAGATAAATTTTCATGATATATTAAAATAAAAAATGTGGGTGATGGAATATGAAGAAATTACTTATTGGTAGTTTATTAACGTTAGCGATGGCATGGGGTATTTCATTAGGCGATACGGCATTAGAGAAAAGCCATATAATTTCTCATAACGATCAAGAGGTACAATTAGCTAAAGATTTACCTTTTGAATATTAAAAAACAACCGTCTTACTTAGGCGGTTGTTTTTTTATGGAGTAACATCCAAACGTCTTTACTAGAAACAGGTTTGCTAATAAAGAATCCTTGAATGTGATCACAATTTTGTTTATGTAAAAATTCCCATTCTTCTTCCGTTTCTACACCTTCTGCAATCACTTCTAAATTTAGTTGTTTTGATAGTGTAATAATGGAAGAGACAATTGCTTCTTCTAAAGGGCTAGTTGTAATTCCACAAATAAACTCTCGAGCGATTTTTAATGTGTTGATTGGATATTTTGTTAAATAAGCTAAAGAACTATAACCAGTTCCAAAGTCGTCGATTGAAATTTGAATACCGAGATTTTGAAGTTGTTCTAGTTTTGCAACTACAGATTGATTTTGATTAATTGCGATGCTTTCCGTAATTTCAATATCTAGTGCTTCTGGTTTCAGTTCTGTTTCTTCCAATACCTTTGAAATAGTTGGGATTAAATCTGCATGGTTAAATTGAACAACAGATAAATTTACACCAACTTTTAAGTGAGAGAAACCTTGATTATGCCATCTTTTTGCCTCTAAACAAGCAGTACGTAAAATCCAATTGCCAAGTTCAATAATAAAACCAGTTTCCTCTGCTAGAGGGATAAATTGGGCAGGAGATACGATACCGAGTTTTGGATGCTTCCAACGTATTAATGCTTCAAAACCGATAATTTGTTTTGTTTTTGTGCTTACTTGTGGCTGGTATTCAAGGAAAAATTCATTTTGTTGTAATGCTTTTGAAAGCTCACCTTCTAAGAATTGAATTTCATTTTGAGCGATACTCATTTCTTTTGAGAAGAAAACAAATCTGTTTTTTCCATTTGCTTTCGCACGATACATAGCCATATCAGCATTTTTCATTAACTCATTTACATCAGTTCCATAATCAGGGTACATCGCAATTCCGATACTTGGTGTAATAGAGAGTTCTTCGCCTTGAATGAAGAATGGTTTGTTTAAAATAGTTAAAATCTGTTCAGCTATAAAAATTGCACTTTTTTCTGAGTACATTTCTGGTAATAGAATTGTAAACTCATCTCCACCTTGGCGAGCGACGATATCTTTTGAACGCAAGCAACCGCGTAATCTTTTTGCTACTTCAATTAATAATAAATCTCCAACGTCATGGCCAAGTCTATCGTTAATTTTTTTAAATCGATCTAAATCAAGGAATATGACGGCGACATCATTTGCGTTAGTTTGGGCTGTATTTAAAATGGCTTTTAAATCTTTTTCGAACTTTCGACGATTTGGTAATCCAGTAAGTGCATCGTGAAAGGCTAAATGTTCTACTTGTTTTTGTTTTTCATATAAGGTGGTAATATCACGTGCTATCCCAAACATTCCGACCACTTCTTTGTTTATAAAAGTAGGGATAAGTGTAATATGGAGATAATAATAATAGCCTTCTTGTTCTTTTGTACGAACTTCTAACGTTTGTGGCCTACCTTCCTTTGTAATTTGTAAAGCCTTCTTTAGTAGTTCGTGGTCTTTTGAATCAATGAAGTGTACCAGAGAATAGCTTGCCACTTCGCAATAATAGGCAGTAAATAAGCTTTCGCACGCCTTATTAGATTGTTGAAAAATGCCATTCATATTTAAAGAGAAAACGGCATCGGGATGGTCCTCGAATAAAGATTTATAACGTTGTTCACTTTTTGATAATGCAAATGCACCTTCTTCAACTTCGTCCTCTAGTTGTGTAGTCAACTGTTCATATGTATGAATTAGTGCTTGATTATCTTTCCACATGTAAAGTTGCCGCAAGAATAACAAAATAAGTGATAATACGAGACCGATTAACATGAATTTATCATCCCAAGGTTGAATGATAATAAAAGAAAAAGTAATAATTATACTAAAATAAGGTAGTATAAAACGTACATAATCGAATCGATAATATTTTGTTTTCGTTTCATGCTGCATTGGTTTATCTAAAATATATAGTATGGAAGAAAGTCCAATTAATAAAATAGAAGCAGTGTGTATTAAATAATTAATTTCAGCAGAAGTTTTCATCCCAAAATTCAATTGAAACAGATGAATATAACCGTATACGAGTATAATAGTGAAACCGATAATTAATGCAATTCTACTAGAAGAATATTGTTCTCTTCTATATAGGCTAATAACGGCGTAAATTACTAATGATTGTGCAATGAAATACCCAATTAAAATCCAAGTATCCTTTGTTAACATGCGGAAGCTTGAAAGGTCTAAGATAAAAGTTAAGGTGAAATAAATGTTCATAATAATAATAAAGATGCTATCGAATGAAAATTGAGAAAGCCCCTTAATAGAATAATTTTTTATAAACTTTATAGCAAATCCAACAAAGAGCAAAATATATTGTATGATAAAAAAAGGTAATGCTTTATATGAAAATATAGATTGATCATGTATAGAAAGTGAACTAAGAAATAGGGTTATCTCCATAACTAACCCACATAGGCAAGTACATAGTAATAAAATCCAAAATAGTTTATCGCTGCGTTTCATTCTCTTAATAGCTTTATATAAACAGTGACAAGAAAAAAGTGCAGCGAAACAGAATAAGAAAAGAATTCCAATCTCCTTTATATGCGATTCATTTGGAATAAAGAGTATCCAAAGAGCAAATATAGATATGTATATTATGACAAATTGTACATATTTTTTTTGATTAATCATATTATGACTCCGTTTCAATAAAGTTGAATCTCGAGGGAATGCTAATTTAAATAATAGCATATAAAATAGGATGTTTTTTACTATAAAAATTACTTTTTTGAAAAAATGGTGCAAAGTTACAATTTACCACTGTAACATTGCACCACCTATTCTTTTAATTCCTCTTATAGCAGAAAGTTCATCTATTAATTGGAATAGTGCTAAGTCTTTTTGTTTACTTTCAATCATAATATCGAAATTATGATTGTGTTTTTTTGCAATGTGTAAGAAAGGCTTAATAAACTCTAAATCGATATATTCAGCATGAGCCCTAAATTCTTTTTCCGATCTCGGGGAGGAAATGTGAACTTTAGGAGAGATATTTGTATGTGACCAAGTTTCAAAAATTGCAGGAAGCAACTCTTCTAGTGGTTCCTCGCAAAGATTGGCCATATGATGATGATAATCAAATACAAATGGAATATTTTCTTTTTGGCAAATTGATAAAGTTTCAGCGGTTGTATAGGTTTTATCATCATTTTCAAGAGTCATTTGTTTTTTTATATGTGTAGGAAGTTTTTTTATGTTTTCATGGAAGCGCTCAATTGCCTTTTCTTTATTTCCATAGGCTCCACCTACATGAATATTAATGTAAGAAGAATCTGCAATGCCTATAGCATCCAATATTTTATAATGATAAGTCATATCCGTAATAGCGTTAGTAGTAATATGTGGCTTGTCGCTTGTAAATAGCGTAAATTGATTTGGATGAAAACTTATTCGTAAATTGTGTTCTTTAATTAAAGCCCCTATTTTACGCCAAAGTGGTGTGAATACCCCAATATAGTCAAACTCGACTTCGGGATGTGTTGCAAGTGGGACGATGGAAGACGATAGGCGATATAGTGGGATTTCATGCGCTATATTGTAATGAAGGATACGTATTGTGTGCTCTAAATTTTGCCTTATAACATGGTACAGTTTGTCTTCTCGCTCTTGCTTGCTGAGTTTCTTAAAGCTTGTAAACGTCATTGTTTTGGCAGGAGAACAGTCCCAGAGTGCCATTGCATGTGAGACATATCCAAACCGTATAAGCATATGAGATACACCTCTTTTATTCATTGTCTTTCCTATAAAAAGAAAGCAAACATTGTTCCAATCCATTCCTTTCCTCTATCGATAAGAGAAGGCGGGTTTACATCGCTATAGGAAAGTACAGATGCATTCTCTAGATCTTCATGGAATTTCTTTTTTACTGTTTGAATGAAATGTTTATTATATAACAGGCAGTTTATTTCATGGTTAATATATAAACTTCTCATATCAAAGTTTGCTGTTCCGATATCGCAAATATCATCGTCTACTATAATAATTTTGGCGTGAAAAAAACCTTGTTGAAATGCATAAATATTGCAACCAGCCTGTATTAATTTTCGGCAGTACGGAAATTTGGCTTCTCGAACAAGAGGGTGATCAGCTTTTTCTGGAACAAGAATTGTGATTTGAACCCCTCTTTCTCTTGCTTTTAATAAGGCATTCATAATTTTTTTTCCAGGAATGAAATATGGTGTACCGATACAGATTTCTTTTTTTGCCGCGTTAATTAAATGTAAAAAAGTATGCTGTAAATAAGCCCCATCAGTCGGAATAAATTGATGCAGGATGGTACCTGGGTTTTGTTTTGGAAAATAAAGAGAAGCATCTAATAAATTTTGTTTCGTATCATCAAACCAGTCATGCAAAAATTGCTTTTGTAAATCTTGAACCCCTTCTCCTGTAAGACGTAAATGGTAGTCTCGCCATAATCCTAAATATTCATTATGCCCTAGATACTCTTCACCGATATTAAATCCCCCGATATAGCCGGTTTTCCCATCAATCACTGTAATTTTCCTATGATTTCGTTGATTGGCAGAAAAGAAAGGCAGAGGAAATTTTACCTTATGACAAAATGAAAAAGATACACCATGTTTTTGCAGGGAGCGAATAGCTTCGTTTGATAAAGAATGGCTGCCAAATCGATCAAGTAAAAGTCGTACTTCAATTCCTTCCTGAGCCTTATCAATCAGCAATTTTAAAAATTCACGACTGATTTTATCGTTTTTTACAATGAAGAATAAAATATGAATGTGATGCTGTGCTTGTTTTATATCAGTAAATAAAGCGTCATACAAATCTTTCCCGTATGTATAAAGGTGAAAATCACTTTGACGTAAAGGGAAAGTGCGAGAGCTTACTCGTTTTAAATGAAGAAGTCTCCCGTATGAAAGGTCAATTGTAATCCAAAGAGCAACGGATATTAACAAAAGAGATAAGTAGAGCATTAGTGAATTCCCTCCTTCGCATTCTTTTCACCTTCAGTGTGTTACAAATGATACGGGTAGCACGGCTGTTATTATAAATTTCTTTAGAGGATAGATCTTGTACTGGTTAAAGTTTCACTTTATCCCGTTTTAACGGGCAGTAAGCTTCCTATTTCAAAAATTGATGAATAAGCAGAAGCTAGTTTGGAAATCAACTGCCCGTAAAAGCCCGATTGGTTCAACTAATAATCAGCGGGGGATGAACCACCCCTGCTGATTAAAGTTTCACTTTATAGTTTCACCGAAATAAACAGCTTTATGAAAAAATGTGTTGTTCTATAACAAAAAACTGTTGACTGAATGCTCACTCATTATATAATGGGGATAGGGGATATAATTCAGAAAATTATATATTTTTGAAGATTCAAAAAAGAAAGAGGGCTTACAAAGAGAGGGGTAGCATAAAAATGAATAGCTTACTGATCATTAATTGGCTGGCTGCCATTGCTGTTATTGCTTATGCAGGATATTTGTTTGTATATCTTATACGGACGAGAATGGCCTACATACAATTAGGAAAAAAAATTGAATTTGACCGTCGTTTTAAAGAGCGTTGGGATCTCCTTAAGGTCAATGTTTTCGGTCAAAAAAAGCTGCTGAAAGATAAGAAAAGCGGCATCATTCACGTTATGTTCTTTTACGGATTTATTCTTGTCCAATTTGGAGCAATTGACTTCGTTTGGAAAGGACTCGCACCAGGATCACATCTTCCACTTGGACCACTATACCCTGCATTTACATTCTTCCAGGAAATTGTCACACTTGTTATTTTAATTGCAGTATTTTGGGCTTTTCATAGACGTTATGTAGAAAAGCTTGTTCGTTTAAAACGTAACTTCAAATCAGGTCTTGTTCTTATCTTTATCGGTGGCTTAATGATTTCTGTGCTACTTGGTAACGGTATGGGACTTATCTGGCATGGCGAGGAGCTTTCATGGAGTGAACCAATTGCTTCTGCAATCGCTTACGTTTTTAGCGGGATAAATGAAACCGTAGCCATTTCAGTGTTCTATTTTTCTTGGTGGGTGCATTTACTAATTTTGTTAACGTTTTTAGTGTATGTTCCACAATCAAAACATGCGCATTTAATTGCAGGACCAGCTAATGTATTCTTCGGTCGTCTTTCAAACCCAGGGAAGCTTGAAAAGATTGATTTTGAAGATGAAACGCAAGAAACATTTGGTGTTGGTAAAATTGAAGACTTTAGACAAAATCAACTTATTGACTTATACGCTTGTGTAGAGTGTGGCCGTTGTACAAATATGTGTCCGGCAACAGGAACAGGAAAAATGTTATCGCCGATGGACTTAATTTTAAAACTTCGCGATCATTTAACTGATAAAGGAGCTGCGGTAACATCAAAAGCACCGTGGGTTCCAGTAGTTGCCTTCAATAATACACAAGGAAATCAGTTAGCGATGATGGCAGCTGGAAAAGGACAACAAGAATCAGCGTCTACAACGCTCGCTTACGATCCGAGTTTAATCGGAGATGTTATTACAGAAGAAGAGATTTGGGCATGTACAACGTGTCGTAACTGTGAAGATCAATGCCCAGTTATGAATGAGCATGTTGACAAAATTATTGATTTACGTCGATATCTCGTTTTAACAGAAGGAAAAATGGACGCGGAAGCACAACGCGCGATGACAAATATCGAGCGTCAAGGGAATCCGTGGGGTCTGAACCGTAAAGAGCGTGAAACATGGCGCCAAGGTGATGACGAAGTAACAGTTCCAACTGTAAAAGAAAAATCAAAAGCTGGGGAGGAATTCGAGTATTTATTCTGGGTTGGTTCAATGGGATCATACGACAATCGTAGTCAGAAGATTGCGATATCGTTTGCGAAGTTAATGAACGAAGCAGGTATTTCATTCGCAATTCTCGGTAATAAAGAAAAGAATTCTGGAGATACACCACGCCGCCTCGGAAATGAATTTGTATTCCAAGAGATGGCGACAAAGAATATCGAAGAATTTGAAAAGGCAGGAGTGAAGAAAATCGTTACGATTGATCCTCATGCTTATAACACATTTAAAAATGAGTATCCGGACTTTGGCTTGCAAGCAGAAGTCTATCATCATACAGAATTGTTAGCTCAGTGGGTGAAAGAAGGGCGCTTAAAGCCTGTTCACGCTATTGAAGAAACAGTTACGTACCATGATTCCTGTTATTTAGGAAGATACAACGAAGTGTACGAAGCGCCACGTGACATTTTGAAAGCGATTCCTGGAGTGAATCTTGTAGAAATGGCACGTAACCGTGAAACTGGAATGTGCTGTGGCGCAGGTGGTGGCTTAATGTGGATGGAAGAAACAACAGGTTCTCGTATTAACGTTGCTCGTACAGAACAAGCATTAGCTGTACAGCCATCCATTATCGGTACAGGTTGTCCATATTGCTTAACGATGATCAGTGATGGAACGAAAGCGAAAGAGGTAGAAGAGAAAGTTCAAACTCTTGATGTGACAGAGATTTTAGAACGATCTGTTATCGGACAGAAAAAAGAAGCAATGTAGTTTGTAAGAATGTATACAACTTTAGAAGGAGGTGCAATGATTGCACCTCTTCTCAACGTAGGGATACCGAGCGAGCGCTCAGTGTTAAAAAATGAAATGGGGGAAAGAAACATGAGTAAAACAGTTATTTTAAGTGCTGCAAGAACACCAGTTGGAAAATTTGGAGGATCTTTAAAGGATGTAAAAGCGACGGAACTTGGAGGAATTGCAATTAAAGCAGCACTTGAAAGAGCAAATGTTGCGGCTAGTGATGTTGAAGAAGTTATATTTGGAACGGTTATTCAAGGTGGGCAGGGACAAATTCCATCGCGCCAAGCTGCGAGGGCTGCTGGAATCCCTTGGGAAGTGCAGACGGAAACAGTGAATAAAGTTTGTGCATCAGGGCTTCGTGCGGTTACGTTAGCGGATCAGATTATTCGTACTGGCGATCAATCACTGATTGTAGCTGGCGGTATGGAGTCGATGAGTAACAGTCCTTACATTTTACGTGGAGCAAGATGGGGATACAGAATGGGCAACAACGAAGTTATTGATTTAAACGTAGCTGACGGTTTAACATGCGCATTTTCAGGTACACACATGGGCGTTTATGGCGGAGAAGTTGCAAAGGAAGATGGAATTTCTCGTGAAGCGCAAGATGAATGGGCATATCGTAGCCATCAGCGTGCGGTTTCAGCGCATAAAGAAGGGCGTTTTGAAGAGGAAATCGTGCCAGTAACGATTCCGCAAAGAAAAGGCGATCCTATTGTCGTTGCAAAGGATGAGGCGCCACGTGAAGATACAACGATTGAAAAGTTAGCAAAGTTAAAACCTGTATTTGATAAGACAGCGACGGTGACAGCTGGTAATGCGCCGGGACTAAACGATGGTGGTGCAGCACTTGTATTAATGAGCGAAGACAGAGCGAAGCAAGAAGGAAGAAAGCCATTAGCGACAATTTTGGCGCATACAGCAATTGCAGTGGAATCTAAAGATTTCCCAAGAACTCCAGGTTATGCAATTAACGCATTGCTTGAAAAAACAGGAAAGACAATTGAAGACATTGATTTATTCGAGATTAATGAAGCCTTTGCAGCGGTAGCAATTGCAAGTACAGAAATCGCAGGAATTGATCCGGAAAAATTGAATGTAAATGGCGGCGCGGTAGCGATGGGACATCCAATTGGAGCAAGCGGAGCGCGCATTATCGTTACACTAATCCATGCACTTAAGCAGCGCGGCGGCGGAATTGGAATTGCTTCGATTTGTAGCGGTGGCGGTCAAGGGGACGCAGTGATGATTGAAGTTCACTAATTAAAGTTCGAGGGTATAAAATTTATTAACAATTAAGGGGGAAGAAAAAATGGGTGTACAAAACATTGTTGTAATTGGTGCAGGGCAAATGGGATCAGGAATTGCACAAGTATGTGCAATGGCAGGATATGACGTGAAGGTACAAGATTTAAAGCAAGAGCAATTAGATAGAGGATTGGCTATCATTACGAAAAACTTAGCACGGCAAGTAGAAAAAGGACGTATGAAGGAAGAAGAGAAGGAAGCCACATTAAATCGTCTTACAGTAACGCTTGATTTAGATTGTGTGAAAGAAGCGGATCTTATTATTGAAGCAGCTGTTGAGAAAATGGATATTAAAAAGAAAATCTTTGCGAATCTAGATGAAATTGCTCCAGAACACGCAATTTTAGCAACGAATACGTCATCTCTGCCAATTACAGAAATTGCAGCGGTAACGAAGCGTCCGGAAAAAGTAATCGGTATGCACTTTATGAATCCAGTTCCAGTTATGAAGCTTGTTGAGATTATTCGTGGTTTGGCTACCGATGATGCGGTATATGAAGCAATTGAAGATATTACGAAAAAAATTGGGAAAGTACCAGTTGAAGTGAATGATTTCCCAGGTTTTGTATCAAATCGTATTTTGCTACCGATGATTAACGAAGCAATTTATACGTTATATGAAGGTGTAGCGACGAAAGAAGCAATTGATGAAGTCATGAAGCTTGGTATGAACCATCCGATGGGGCCTTTGACACTCGCCGATTTTATCGGTTTAGATACGTGTTTATACATTATGGAAGTGTTGCATGAAGGATTAGGAGATAGTAAATATCGCCCATGTCCGTTATTACGTAAGTATGTGAATGCAGGATGGTTAGGGCGTAAAACAGGTCGTGGATTCTACGTTTACGAATAAATGCCCCCTTTGTTACAACATAGTGGTCTTACCAAATTATTTAAAGGATATATAGCAAATGGAGGCGGAATATATGAACTTTCGTTTTAATGAAGAGCAGCAAATGATGAGGAAAATGGTTCGGGATTTTGCACAGAAGGAAATAGCTCCCTTTGTTCCTAGTATGGAACAAGGGGTGTTCCCGAAAGAGATTTTGCAAAAGATGGGTGAGCTTGGATTAATGGGTATTCCAGCGCCTGCAAAATACGGTGGGGCAGAAATGGACTTTATATCTTACATTCTAGCAATTGAGGAAATCTCAAAGGTAAGTGCAACAGTTGGTGTAATTTTAGCTGTACATACGTCAGTTGGAATGAATCCGATTTTATATTTCGGAACAGAAGAACAGAAGAAAAAATATGTTTCTAAACTTGCAACTGGGGAATATTTAGGTGCATTTGCTTTAACAGAGCCAAATGCAGGATCAGATGCAGGGAGTTTGAAATCAAGAGCTGTGAAAAAAGGTGATCATTATATTATTAATGGATCGAAAGTGTTTATTACAAATGGTGGTGAAGCAAGTACATACATTGTATTCGCTTCTACAAATCCAGAGGCAGGAAAAAGTGGTATTTCTGCATTTATAGTAGAGAAAGATACACCTGGTTTAATCATTGGAAAAGATGAACATAAGATGGGACTTCTCGGTTCTCGTACAGTACAACTTACTTTTGAAGATATGAAAGTGCCAGCTGAGAATTTACTTGGGGAAGAAGGACAAGGATTTAAGGTGGCAATGGCGAATTTAGATGTTGGGCGAATTGGAATCGGTGCGCAGGCGTTAGGAATTGCTGAAGCGGCGCTTGGCTGTGCAATTGATTATGCAAAAGAAAGAGAGCAATTCGGGAAGCCAATTGCGGCGCAGCAAGGGATTGGCTTCAAGCTTGCAGATATGGCAACAAGTGTCGAAGCAGCAAGGTTACTCGTATATAGAGCGGCATCTCTTAGGGCACAGGGATTACCATGCGGTAAAGAAGCATCTATTGCGAAATTATTTGCTTCTAAGACAGCGGTTGAAGTCGCGATTGAGGCGGTGCAAGTGTTCGGTGGTTACGGTTATACGAAAGACTATCCAGTAGAACGATTTTTCCGTGATGCGAAAATCACGCAAATATATGAAGGAACAAGTGAAATACAGAAACTTGTTATTAGCCGTGCTTTATAAAAGGGCGAGGGGGAGACGGAGATGCATTTTAAACTATCAGAAGAACATGAAATGATAAGAAAAATGGTTCGAGATTTTGCTAAAAATGAAGTGGCACCAACAGCAGCTGAGCGTGATGAGGAAGAGCGATTTGATCGAGAATTATTTGATCAAATGGCAGAGCTTGGTTTAACCGGTATTCCGTGGCCTGAAGAGTACGGTGGAATTGGAAGCGATTACTTAGCGTACGTAATCGCTATTGAAGAATTATCCCGCGTTTGTGCTTCAACAGGCGTAACACTGTCCGCGCATACTTCACTTGCGGGATGGCCAATTTTTAAATTTGGGACGGAAGAGCAAAAGCAAAAGTTTTTACGACCGATGGCTGAAGGAAAGAAAATTGGTGCATACGGCTTAACGGAGCCAGGATCTGGATCGGATGCTGGTGGAATGAAGACAATCGCAAAGAGAGATGGAGACCATTATATTTTAAATGGATCAAAAATTTTCATTACAAATGGCGGTATTGCTGATATTTACGTTGTTTTTGCGCTAACTGATCCTGAATCAAAGCAGCGCGGTACGAGTGCATTTATTGTAGAAAGTGATACACCGGGATTTTCAGTTGGGAAGAAGGAGAGCAAGCTAGGGATTCGCTCTTCACCAACGACTGAAATTATGTTTGAAGATTGCCGTATTCCTGTAGAGAATCTACTTGGAGAAGAGGGGCAAGGGTTTAAAGTTGCGATGCAAACATTAGATGGAGGTCGTAACGGTATTGCGGCGCAAGCTGTTGGTATTGCACAAGGGGCTTTAGATGCTTCTGTAGAATATGCAAGGGAGCGCCATCAATTTGGAAAACCAATTGCGGCGCAGCAAGGGATTGGCTTTAAACTTGCGGATATGGCAACAGATGTAGAAGCGGCACGCCTTTTAACATATCAAGCGGCTTGGCTTGAATCAGAAGGGCTTCCGTATGGAAAAGAGTCAGCGATGTCAAAAGTATTTGCAGGAGATACAGCGATGAGGGTGACGACTGAAGCGGTGCAAGTATTTGGTGGTTACGGTTATACGAAAGATTATCCAGTAGAGCGTTATATGCGAGATGCAAAAATTACACAAATATATGAAGGAACACAAGAGATTCAGAGGCTTGTAATTTCTCGTATGTTAACGAAGTAGGAACGAAAGCGTAGGTATTTTCCTACGCTTTTTCCTTCCAAAAAATAATAGAGAGAGGTGAAGGGAATGGTTAAACATAATGTACATGCATCGGTGAAAGATGAAAAATTAGTTGCGTTAAGACGTGAGCAAATGATTAAAGGTGCGGTGCAACTGTTTAAACAAAAAGGATTTCCGCGTACAACAACGAGAGAAATTGCAAAAGCGGCTGGATTTAGTATAGGGACACTTTATGAGTACATTCGTACAAAAGATGATGTTTTGTATTTAGTTTGTGATAGTATTTATGAACATGTAAAAGAAAGATTAGAGGAAGTAGTTTGTACAGAAAAAGGGAGTGTAGAAAGTTTAAAGATAGCAATAACGAATTACTTTAAAGTGATGGATGAATTACAGGAAGAAGTATTGATAATGTATCAAGAGGTACGCTTTTTACCGAAAGAATCACTTCCGTATGTATTAGAAAAGGAGTTTCAAATGGTAGGAATGTTCGAGAATATTTTAGAACAGTGTACGGAAAATGGAACATTTACATTAAATAAAAAAGAAATACAGCTTCTTGCCCATAATATTTTTATACAAGGACAGATGTGGGGATTTAGACGCTGGGCGCTGCAAAAACTGTATACGCTCGAAGAATATACAGAAATGCAAATTAGGTATGTATTGCAAGGGGCCCATATGCTTCCGAAATAAGGAACAGACAAATTATAATTTTACTACCCTATAAAAGTTTCCCGTTTTTTTTGTAGCATATTTGTGCGACTTTTGTTTATAATGAATAGTATGGATTTTTTTAAGCAGGCCGTTATATATAAGGTTATATTTGATGAAAGGAAGTGCCGCATAAGTGGATTTTAAGCAATATTCACCAGAAGAGCTAAAAGAATGTTCAATGATTGAAGTTGTACATAGCGTTTTAGGGGATAAAAAACAAGCAACGACATTCAACGAGTTGGTTCAAGAAATCGCTCAAGTGCTGGGACTATCTCAAGAGCAAGTTAATGCGAAAATCGCACAATTTTATACAGACTTAAACATCGATGGACGTTTCATTAATTTAGGAGAAAATCGTTGGGGGCTACGCAGCTGGTACCCATACGAGCAAATTGATGAAGAAATCTTGCCTCAACCAAAACCGAAGAAGAAACGTAAAGTTGAAGAAGACGGTTTTGACGACTACATTGAAGAAGATGAAGATGACTTCGACGATGCAGATGTAAATGAAGACGAAGATGATGATGTAGAAGATTTGGACAAGGTTCTTGAAGAAGAAGACGGAGATGACGACGATCTTGATGATTTAGACGAAGATGACGACGACTTCGCTGAAGAAGAACTTGAGTATGACGAAACTGAAGAAGAAGAAGAAGAGGAAGAACTGTAGTTCTTGACTTTTCATTATCGTCCATGTAGAATCATTTTTGGGCTCTTTAAAAAAGGACGATAATACTTTTAAAGTGTAAATATAAAAGAAAATTGCTCCCTACTTATTACTTTTTGTGATGAGGGGAGCAATTTTCTTTTTTGTTTTTTGTTTAGAAAATAAAAAGAGTCTAACAATAAGATGGATACAGTGTTATCTACATACGTTGCGCTTTGCAACGGTGATTATATAACAGCAAAATAGAAGGGAGCTTTTTCATGACTAAGTATATTTTTGTAACAGGCGGTGTAGTATCGTCTTTAGGAAAAGGTATTACAGCAGCATCTCTTGGAAGACTTTTAAAAAATCGTGGTTTAAACGTAACGATTCAAAAGTTTGATCCATACATTAACGTAGACCCAGGGACTATGAGCCCATATCAACACGGTGAGGTATTCGTAACAGATGATGGCGCAGAAACTGACTTAGACCTTGGTCACTATGAGCGTTTTATCGACATTAACTTAAACAAATACAGCAACGTAACAACAGGTAAAATTTACTCTTCAGTTCTTCAAAAAGAGCGTCGCGGTGAATATTTAGGAGGAACAGTTCAAGTTATTCCTCACATTACTAACGAAATTAAAGAACGCGTATATCGTTCTGGTCGTGAAACAAATGCGGATGTTGTTATTACAGAAATCGGTGGAACTGTTGGTGACATCGAGTCTCTACCATTCTTAGAAGCAATCCGTCAAATTAAGAGCGACATCGGTCGTGACAATGTAATGTACATTCACTGTACGTTAATCCCGTACTTAAAAGCAGCGGGTGAAATGAAGACAAAACCAACACAACATAGTGTTAAAGAACTTCGTAGCTTAGGAATTCAACCAAACATTATCGTTGTTCGTACAGAAATGCCTGTTTCTCAAGATATGAAAGACAAGCTTGCGTTATTCTGTGACATTGATACAAAAGCAGTTATCGAAGCTCGCGATGCAGATACTTTATATGCGGTTCCATTATCTCTTCAAGAACAAAATATGGACCAAATCGTTTGTGACCACTTAAAATTAGACAATCCAGCTGCAGATATGACAGAGTGGACTGCTCTAGTTAACAAAGTGCGTAATCTTTCTAAGAAAACAAAAATCGCTCTTGTTGGTAAATATGTAGAACTTCAAGATGCTTATATTTCTGTTGTAGAAGCACTTCGTCATGCTGGTTACTCATTCGACACAGATGTAGAAGTAAAATGGGTAAATGCTGAGCACGTAACAGCAGAAAACGTAAAAGAATTAGTTGGCGATACAGATGGTATCCTTGTACCAGGTGGCTTCGGTGATCGTGGTGTAGAAGGTAAAATCGTTGCGATTCAATATGCTCGTGAAAACAAAGTTCCATTCTTAGGAATTTGCTTAGGTATGCAACTTGCATCAATCGAATTCGCACGTAATGTATTAGGTTTAGAAGGTGCTAACTCTTCTGAAATCAACCCTGACACACCATATGCAATCATCGACTTATTACCAGAACAAAAAGATGTAGAGGACCTAGGTGGTACACTTCGTCTTGGTCTATACCCATGTAAGCTTGCTGAAGAAACAAATGCTTACAATGCTTATAATGAGCCGGTTGTATATGAACGTCATCGTCATCGTTATGAGTTCAACAACCAGTTCCGTCCGGATATGGAAAAAGAAGGATTTGTATTCTCTGGTACAAGCCCAGACGGTCGTCTAGTTGAAATCATTGAATTAAAAGATCATCCTTGGTTCGTGGCAGCACAGTTCCACCCAGAACTTGTTTCTCGTCCAAACCGTCCACAACCATTGTTCCATGACTTCGTAAGAGCTTCTATTACGAATAAAGAGAGCAAGTAATAAAAAAAGCGCCTGAAATAAGGCGCTTTTTTTAATATTCATTTAACATTTCATCGATTGTAAATTTAATCCCGTGATAAGCAAATAAGGCTACTATTAAACTTGGGAATCCGTAGCGATTACCTTCATCGTCTGGAATAAGACCTTTTAACAGTTTTGTATCAATATGTACGTCTGTATATCGTTCGAGTGATTCCGTACCTTCTTGAAGAGCAGAAATGCCGACAATAGAGTGTCCCTCTTCTTGTAGTTTTTTTGCAATTTCTACAACCGCTTCATCTGTTGAAAAACGGCTAATAAGAAGTACACGATCCGCAGAGGTTACTTCTGCTTCTTTACCATTTTCAAATAAGCGTTTTGCTTGCTTCATTGGTTCAGCACCGAATAGTGCCTCGGCAACAACGCCCTCCATTTCATTTGTACCATGTAAATAAATGAAACCATCGCCAACTAGTGCTTGAGCAAGTAAACGAGCGCTATCTTCTATATTCATTTCTTCTTTTTGAGAAACTCTGGAGAAATAACCACTTAATTGAGTTGAAAAAATTTTTAACATAATGTTACTCCCTTCGTACGTGTTTGCCGGCTTTCATTATAATTTATTTTTTTAGAAAGGTGAAATCGTAGGGTAGCATAACAAAATAGGAAACGGTAAAATAAGAAAGAATAGGAAGGAATTTGCCAAAGAATAGCGAAATTAAATCGTTAAGATATAAGAAGCTTTAAATCTTGTACTTACACAGAAAGGTTGGGAATTATGGAAGGTAAAATTTTAATCGTTGATGATCAATATGGGATTCGTGTGTTATTACATGAAGTGTTCCAAAAAGAAGGTTATCAGACATTCCAAGCAGCGAATGGATTTCAAGCTTTAGATATCGTGAAAAAAGATAATCCAGATTTAGTAGTGTTAGATATGAAAATTCCAGGCATGGATGGTATAGAGATTTTAAAGCATGTAAAAGAAATTGATGAGAGTATTAAAGTAATTTTAATGACTGCTTATGGAGAGCTTGATATGATCCAAGAAGCAAAAGATTTAGGAGCTTTAATGCATTTTGCTAAACCATTTGATATTGATGAAATTCGTCAAGCTGTGAGAAATGAGCTCGCTGTAGAGGCATAAAAATGAATTTTTTATAAAAAATATGGAAAAAAGCGTTTACATGGACTATTGTGCAGGTGAATACGGTTGAGTTTTTGAGTACAAGTTGTTATCCTATTGAGTGTAGAAAAAAGTCCGGTATGTAGATATACATATTTTACCTTATTCTGGTCATACTACCAGCGATAAGAACTTATCGGATACAAAAAACGTTTTTTAGGAGGATTCACCATGCCTTTAGTTTCTATGAAAGAAATGCTAAACAAAGCACTAGAAGGAAAATACGCAGTTGGTCAATTCAACATGAACAACTTAGAGTGGACTCAAGCTATCTTAGCTGCTGCGGAAGAAGAAAAATCTCCTGTAATCCTAGGTGTATCTGAGGGTGCAGCTCGTCATATGACTGGTTTCAAAACAGTTGTAGCTATGGTTAAAGCTTTAATCGAAGAAATGAACATCACTGTTCCTGTAGCGATTCACCTTGACCATGGTTCAAGCTTCGAAAAATGTAAAGAAGCAATTGATGCAGGTTTCACATCTGTAATGATCGACGCTTCTCACCACCCATTCGAAGAAAACGTTGAAACTACTAAACAAGTAGTAGAATACGCACACGCTCGTAACGTATCTGTTGAAGCTGAGCTTGGAACAGTTGGCGGACAAGAAGACGACGTAATCGCTGAAGGCGTAATTTACGCTGACCCAGCAGAGTGTAAGCACCTTGTTGAAGCAACAGGTATCGATTGCCTAGCTCCAGCTTTAGGTTCTGTACACGGTCCTTACAAAGGTGAGCCTAACTTAGGATTCGCTGAAATGGAACAAGTTCGTGACTTCACTGGCGTACCTTTAGTATTACATGGTGGTACTGGTATCCCAACTGCTGATATCGAAAAAGCTATCTCTTTAGGTACTTCAAAAATCAACGTAAACACTGAGAACCAAATCGAGTTTACAAAAGCTGTTCGTGAAGTATTAAACAAAGACCAAGAAGTTTACGATCCTCGTAAATTTATCGGACCTGGCCGCGACGCTATCAAAGCAACTGTTATTGGTAAAATTCGCGAATTCGGTTCTAACGGTAAAGCGTAAGAATAAAATTCCGTTTTGGAAACCGTCTAGTCTTTTAGACGGTTTCCTTTCGTTGTATAATGAAAGCGTGAACAAGTCTAAAGATTTTATCATTTTTGGTTTTTAAATAGAAAATAATGTGCATAGTCCTATTAATAAATGTGATAACGTATCTAAATTGATAAAGTGAATTCGATGAATAGTTGATCTTTATCTATTCGTGCTACAGGAGAAATGAAGATAATGGTTTCCTATTTATTGAGTTTTGGGATGGAAAGAGTAATTGAGATTCTTAAGGGGAGCTTTCTATAAAAAGATAGAAAGTAAATACATTCACAAGAAGGGAGCTCAATATGGAAAAATTGCTAATTGAAGGCGGAAGAGCTTTAAATGGAACAATTCGAGTAAGTGGTGCAAAGAACAGTGCCGTTGCATTAATTCCAGCGACAATTTTAGCAGATACTCCAGTAACTATTGGTGGTGTCCCTAATATTTCGGACGTGAAAATGTTAGGGGACTTACTAGAGGAAATTGGAGGGAAAGTAACTTATGGACAGGAGGAAGAGATGGTAGTCGATCCTTCTAACATGGTTGCAATGCCTTTGCCAAATGGAAAAGTGAAAAAATTGCGCGCTTCTTATTATTTAATGGGTGCAATGCTTGGCCGTTTTAAAAAAGCTGTTATTGGGCTTCCGGGTGGATGTCATTTAGGACCGAGGCCGATTGATCAGCATATTAAAGGGTTTGAAGCGCTAGGTGCACATGTTACGAATGAACAAGGTGCCATCTATTTAAGAGCAGATGAGCTACGCGGGGCACGTATTTATTTAGATGTTGTTAGTGTAGGAGCTACGATTAATATTATGCTAGCAGCTGTACGAGCGAAAGGTAGAACTGTTATTGAAAATGCAGCGAAAGAGCCTGAGATCATTGATGTAGCTACATTGTTAACAAGCATGGGAGCACGTATTAAAGGTGCTGGTACTGACGTAATCCGAATAGATGGTGTTGACTCTTTACATGGTTGTCACCATACTATCATCCCAGATCGTATTGAAGCTGGTACGTATATGATTCTAGGAGCTGCATCAGGAGGAGAAGTAACGGTTGATAACGTTATTCCTCAGCATTTAGAATCAGTTACTGCAAAGCTAAGAGAAGCTGGTGTTCAAGTTGAAACGAACGATGATCAAATTACGGTGAACGGTAATAGAAAGTTAAAAGTAGTTGATATCAAAACGCTTGTATATCCAGGTTTTCCAACGGATTTACAACAGCCGTTTACGACGCTTTTAACAAAGGCACACGGGACGGGAGTTGTAACAGATACAATTTACGGTGCCCGTTTCAAACACATTGATGAATTACGTCGTATGAATGCTCAAATTAAAGTAGAGGGTCGTTCGGCAATTGTAACTGGTCCTGTGTTACTGCAAGGTGCAAAAGTGAAGGCGAGTGATTTACGAGCAGGAGCGGCACTTGTTATTGCAGGGTTAATGGCAGATGGAATTACAGAAGTAACAGGACTTGAGCATATTGATCGAGGTTATGAGAATATAGTGGACAAGCTTAAAGGGCTTGGTGCAAACATTTGGCGAGAACAAATGACAAAGCAAGAAATTGAAGAAATGAAGAACGCATAAGTGATACTTCCGCAAGGGGGAAGCGAAGCATCACTACTTGCGGAAGTACACTTTATAGAAAAACACGGTTCACAAAATACGGCAGAAATATAAAGGCTTAAAGGAGAGGGATTATCGTGGAAAGAAGTTTATCTATGGAGTTAGTACGTGTAACAGAGGCTGCAGCTTTATCATCAGCGCGTTGGATGGGGCGCGGGAAAAAGGATGAGGCAGACGGTGCAGCAACATCAGCTATGCGTGATGTATTTGATACAATTCCGATGAAAGGTACAGTTGTAATTGGTGAAGGTGAGATGGATGAAGCACCAATGCTATATATCGGAGAGAAATTAGGTACAGGATATGGACCACGTGTAGACGTTGCGGTTGATCCTTTAGAAGGGACAAACATCGTAGCAGCTGGTGGCTGGAATGCTCTTGCTGTCATTGCAATTGCAGACCACGGTAATTTGTTACATGCCCCTGACATGTACATGGATAAAATCGCGGTTGGCCCAGAAGCAGTTGGGGCGGTCGACATTGATGCGCCTATTATTGATAACTTACGTGCAGTTGCGAAAGCGAAAAATAAAGATATTGAAGATGTTGTAGCGACAGTTTTAAATCGTCCACGTCATCAAGAAATTATTGAAGAAATTCGTAAAGCTGGTGCGCGCATTAAATTGATTAATGATGGAGATGTAGCTGGAGCGATTAATACAGCGTTTGATCGTACAGGTGTAGATATTTTATTTGGATCTGGTGGAGCACCTGAAGGTGTATTAGCAGCAGTTGCTTTAAAATGTTTAGGTGGAGAAATTCACGGAAAACTATTGCCACAAAACGAAGCTGAATTAGCACGTTGTAAAAAAATGGGCATAGAAGACATTAATCGTATCCTTCGCATGGAGGACTTAGTAAAAGGTGACGATGCAATCTTTGCAGCAACAGGCGTAACAGATGGAGAACTATTACGTGGTGTTCAATTTAAAGGTAGCGTAGGAACAACGCAATCCCTTGTTATGCGCGCAAAATCAGGCACAGTTCGCTTCGTAGATGGTCGTCATAGCTTAAATAAAAAACCAAACTTGGTTATTAAGTAAAAAGCGGAGGTGGCTTGCTCAGAAGGGGTGAAATGACTGACCCTTCTAGCCACCGACCATTCTAGCTGCTGAAGCTAGATTAAATAAAAAGCGTAAGCAGCTCCTTCAGAAAGGTTAAAATGGTCGATCTTTCTAACTATCGGAGCTGGAACTAAATTAAATAAGAAGCGAAGACAAATTTTCTTGTCTTCGCTTCTTGTATTTGTGTTCCAACGTATTGATTAAAACTAGATAAAAGGGTTACAATAGTGAATATTACCCTACTTGAACTTATTGCCTTTCATTATTAATTATTTGCCTTCCGTATTTTTTCCCTTTACCCATGAAAAAAGAGAATAACGTTAAAGTGTGGTGTCTGAATGAATTTGTCAATTGCAGCATTAGAAAACATGAAATTAAAAGAGTTATACGAGCTTGCGAAAGAATTTAAGATTTCGTATTATAGCAAGTTAACGAAAAAAGAGCTGATTTTTTCTATTTTGAAAGCTCGAGCAGAAAAAGAAGGTTTCTTTTTCATGGAAGGCGTATTAGAAATTATTCAATCAGAAGGATTTGGATTCCTACGTCCTATCAACTATTCTCCAAGCTCAGAAGATATTTATATCTCAGCTTCGCAAATTCGTCGTTTCGATTTACGTAATGGAGATAAGGTTTCTGGTAAAGTACGACCTCCGAAAGAAAATGAACGCTATTTTGGGTTATTACAAGTTGAAGCTGTAAACGGAGATGATCCAGATTCAGCAAAAGAGCGTGTGCATTTCCCTGCATTAACACCATTATACCCAGATCGCCAAATGAAATTGGAAACGGAACCGAAAAAGTTACCGACACGCATCATGGATTTAATCGCACCAGTTGGATTTGGACAACGTGGTTTAATTGTTGCGCCTCCAAAGGCTGGTAAAACAAGTCTATTAAAAGAAATCGCGCACAGTGTTACAACAAATCATCCGGAAGCAGAACTAATTGTACTTTTAATTGATGAGCGTCCAGAGGAAGTAACAGACATTGAACGTTCTGTTAAAGGAGATGTTGTAAGTTCTACTTTTGATGAAGTACCAGAAAATCATATTAAAGTAGCTGAGCTTGTGTTAGAACGTGCGATGCGTCTTGTAGAGCACAAGAAAGATGTTATCATTTTAATGGATAGTATTACCCGTTTAGCTCGAGCTTACAACCTCGTTATTCCACCAAGTGGTAGAACATTATCAGGTGGTATCGATCCAGCTGCCTTCCATAGACCGAAGCGTTTCTTTGGAGCTGCACGTAATATTGAAGAAGGCGGTAGCTTAACAATTTTAGCAACAGCCCTTGTTGATACAGGATCACGTATGGACGATGTTATTTACGAGGAATTTAAAGGAACTGGAAATATGGAACTTCACTTAGATCGTTCATTAGCTGAACGTCGTATCTTCCCAGCGATTGATATTCGTCGTTCTGGTACACGTAAAGAAGATCTATTAATTCCAAAAGAACATTTAGACAAGTTATGGGGCATTCGTAAGACAATGCGTGATACACCAGACTTTGTTGAAAGTTTCTTACGTAAGCTTCGTCAAACGAAGACAAATGAAGAGTTTTTACAAAACATTGTTGCAGACTCGAAAAGGTATGTAACAACTAAGTAAAGGGAAAAAATCAAGACTCGCTTATTTTATAGTAAGCGAGTTTTTTATGCTGTTTAGGTGATATTAAAGAGAGAAATAAGTGAAAGAACCTGAGCTAGTCAGAGCTGGATGAGCTCCCTCCAGCGGCTAAAATCTCCGGTTATTTCGCTCTCTCGCATGAAGCAAAAAGCGCTTCAAGATCGAGAGTTCGAAGTGTCCTGGATTCTTAAGTAATATCCAGTTCTGGTGGCTAGCTCTTCGCATCTAAGAACCTTCCGCCCGAAAGGTAAAAAGCACCTTTAGGGCGAAAGAACCTTAACTGGTCAGAGTTGAGCGAGCCACCTCCACTTTTAAGATAATATCCAGCTCCAGCGGCTAGAATGGTCGGTGGCTTCGCGTCTTCCTACAAGGTAAAAAGCACCTCTACGTCAGAAGCTCCATCCCCCTCCCATTCTGAACGAGCCGCTTCTGCTTTTAAATTGTATCTAGTTCCGACGGCTAGCTCTTCGTGTCTAAGAACCTCCCGCACTAAAGGTAAAAAGCACCTTTTGTGCGAGAGAACCTTAGCCGGTCAGAGCTAAACGAGCCGTCTACACTTTTAATTTCAAAAGACAAAAACAGGTAGTTGCAAAATGAAGTTAGCCTTGTTATAATTTCATCATATGTGTTTCATCAATATAGTTGTGTATGCAGCTGAAGATGAAAAACTCTGTTTCGAAAATGATTCAGGGCGGAAGGAGATGAAAAGAATGAAAGCAGGAATTCACCCAGATTACAAGAAAGTTGTATTCATGGACACAAACACAGGCTTCAAATTCTTAAGCGGATCTACTAAAGGATCTAACGAAACTGTTGAGTGGGAAGATGGTAACACTTATCCATTACTAAAAGTTGAGATCAGTTCTGATTCTCACCCATTCTACACTGGACGTCAGAAGTTTGCTACTGCAGACGGACGCGTTGACCGCTTCAATAAGAAATACGGTCTTAAGTAATAAAAACATAAAACAGGCAAGTGTATGTATTCGCTTGTCTGTTTTTTTTGCGAAAATATTATACCTTTACCCTACTTTTAACTGAAAAGTAGATGAAAGGAGAGCTTCATGTACTTAATAAATCAAAATGGCTGGATTGAAGTGATTTGCGGTAGTATGTTTTCTGGCAAGTCAGAAGAGCTAATCCGCCGTGTGCGCCGTACGCAATTTGCAAAACAACATGCAATTGTATTTAAACCATGTATTGATAATCGATATAGTGAAGAAGATGTTGTATCACATAACGGATTAAAGGTAAAAGCAGTTCCTGTTTCAGCTTCAAAGGATATATTTGAACATATTACAGAAGAGCTGGATGTTATTGCAATCGATGAGGTGCAATTTTTTGATGGGGACATTGTGGAAGTGGTGCAAGTATTGGCAAATCGTGGCTATCGTGTCATTGTAGCTGGTTTAGACCAAGATTTCCGTGGTCTACCATTTGGACAAGTTCCTCAGCTGATGGCGATTGCTGAACATGTGACAAAACTACAAGCAGTATGTTCTGTATGTGGATCTCCAGCAAGTCGTACACAACGATTAATTGATGGAGAACCAGCGGCATTTGATGATCCAATTATTTTAGTTGGAGCTTCAGAATCGTATGAACCACGTTGTCGTCATTGTCATGCAGTACCTGCAAACAAAGATAAGTAAAACTCGCTGCGCAAGGCGGGTTTTTTTCAAAATAGAGAGTGTGAGTGGTGTGATCCGCTGCTTTTAGATATTATCTAGCTCCGCCTCCTAGGTCCTTGCGTTTAAGAACCTCCCGCACGAGAAGACAAAAAACGTCTTCTGTGCGAGAGAACCTTAGCTGGTCAGAGCTGAAAGAGCCACTGCCACTTTTAAATATATTATCTAGCTCCAGCGGCTAGAATCTCCGGCCATTTCGCTCTCTCGCTCGAAGCAAAAAGCGCTTCAAGGTCGAGAGCTCCAATGGCCTGCGATTCTGAGCGAGCCGCTTGCGCTTTTAAATATAATTTGCGTTTTTTTGAGTAAGTACCATATACTATTTGTATTAGATACTAGGATGTAGAGGTGAATGATGTGTTAGATCGTTTGCAAGCTGTAGAAAATCGTTATGAGAAGTTAAATGAATTGTTAAGTGATCCAGCGATTATTAGTGATTCAAATAAGCTTCGTGAATATTCAAAGGAACAGTCTGATATACAGGAAACGGTAGAGGTGTATCGTGAGTATAAGGATGTTCGTGAGCAATTAAAAGATGCGAAAGCAATGTTAGAAGATAAGTTAGACGCAGAAATGCGTGAAATGGTAAAAGAAGAAGTTTCTGAGTTAGAATCACAAGATAAAACATTATCAGAGCGTCTGAAAATTTTACTTGTTCCAAAAGACCCTAATGATGATAAGAACGTTATCGTTGAGGTTCGTGGAGCTGCTGGTGGAGACGAGGCAGCTTTATTTGCTGGTGACTTATACCGTATGTATAGCCGTTACGCTGAGGTACAGGGCTGGAAAACGGAGATTATTGAGGCTAGCTATACAGAGTTAGGTGGATATAAAGAGATTATCTTTATGATTAATGGTAAAGGTGCTTTCGCGAAGCTGAAATTCGAGAATGGTGCTCACCGTGTACAACGTGTTCCTGAAACGGAATCTGGTGGACGTATTCATACATCTACAGCAACTGTAGCTGTATTACCAGAGGCAGAAGAAGTAGAAATTGATATTCATGAGAAAGATGTTCGTGTTGATACATTCGCTTCTAGTGGACCTGGTGGACAGAGCGTTAATACAACGATGTCAGCGGTGCGTTTAACGCATTTACCGACTGGTGTAGTTGTATCTTGTCAGGATGAGAAATCACAGATCAAGAATAAAGAAAAAGCGATGAAAGTATTACGCGCACGTGTTTATGATAAGTTTAGACAAGAAGCGCAAGCTGAGTATGATCAAAACCGTAAACAAGCTGTTGGTACGGGAGATCGTTCAGAGCGTATTCGTACGTATAACTTCCCGCAAAACCGTGTTACAGACCATCGAATCGGTTTAACGATTCAAAAGCTAGATCAAATCTTACAAGGTAAGTTAGATGATTTCATCAATGCCTTAGTGATGGAAGATCAGGCTCAAAAGATGGAGGCAGCTGAGTAATGCGTGTCTATGAAGCCCTGAAATGGGCTTCTTCTTTTTTACAGGAAAATGGACGAGATGAAAATGCGGGAGAAATTGTCCTTTGTCATGTATTAAAGGTGAACAGAACAGGATTACTTATGAATATGCGTGAAGAAATAACTGAGGAACAAGAGAAAAGCTTTACGGAGTTTATCCATAAGCATGTAGAAGGTATTCCTATTCAATATATGATTGGTTATGAAATGTTTTATGGACGGTCTTTCTTTGTGAATGAAGAAGTATTAATACCAAGGCCGGAAACAGAAGAGCTTATAGTGGGAGTATTAGAAAGAATCGAGCGCCATTTTGGTGATGAGAAACTACATGTAGCAGATATAGGTACAGGTAGTGGAGCGATTTCTATTACGCTTGCTTTAGAAAATAAAAATCTTCATGTGTATACAGTAGATATTGCACAAGAGTCGATTGAAGTTGCAAAAGAAAATGCAAAAGCTTTAGGTGCAGAAGTAACGTTCTATCACGGTGATTTATTGTCACCATTTCATAAAACGGGTCAAAAGCTAGATATTGTTGTTTCAAATCCTCCATATATACCGGAAGAGGATTGGCGTGGTCTTTCTCCAGTTGTGAAAGAGCATGAGCCGAAGAGAGCACTTGTTGGTGGTGAAGACGGATTAGATTTCTATCGCCGTTTTATGGAAGAATTGCCGAATGTGTTGCAGAAGAAAGCGATTGTGGCGTTTGAAATTGGAGTAGGACAAGGTGAGGATGTAAAAAGATTGTTACAACAAGCTTTTCCACATGCTCATGTTGAGGTTGTTTTCGATATTAACGGAAAAGATCGTATGGTATTTGCAGAGATGGAGTAAGGTTCACACCTTACTCTATTTTTTTGTGGAAAAATTCATATAGATTTTGAATTTAATAGTTTAGAAAGATGAAAGTCTGTCCACACTGTTTGTAGAAGGGACGGTGGAGGAAATGAAAAAACAAGTTATTGCTTATCTTCTTATACTATTAATTGGTGCACAGTTACTTGTGCAGTTTGGATATATGAAAGCTGATGCGAAAGGGCCTTCAGTTATTCCGAAAGAGGCCGTTCGATTACGAATTTTAGCAAATAGTGATTCAGATAAAGACCAGGCATTAAAGCGTAAAGTGCGTGATGAAGTAAAAGCACAAATTGATGGATGGGTAGCGGATTTAACTTCATTTGAAGAGGCGCGCAAAGTAATTCAAAGTCATATTCCAGAAATCGAGAAAACGGTGGAAAATACGTTAAAAAGAGAAGGAAGTAAAGAATCATTTCAAGTGAAATTTAGTAAGAATGTAAAGTTTCCTACAAAGGTATATGGGAATTTTATTTATCCGGCAGGGGAATATGAAGCAGTCTTAATTACAATTGGGGAAGGTGAAGGGGCAAACTGGTGGTGTGTATTATTTCCACCGATGTGTTTCTTAGATTTTTCAAGTGGTACAGCTGTAAGGAAAGAAGAACATGTTGTGAAGGCTGAATCTCCTGAAGAGGAGCAAGTAAAACAAATAGATAATGAAGAAGTAGTAAATGTAGAAGAGAAAAAAGAGGATGAGGTAAAAGAAACGAAAGTTGTAAAGCGGGAAGCAGTAAAAAAAGTAACAGCTTCTGAAAAGAAAGTAGTGAAAAATGAAACAAAAGTCGAAGAGCAGCCTGTAAGTAAAGAAGAAACAAAAAATGTGGAAAAAGTGGAGAAATCTGTGGAGAAAAAACAAGAACAGCAAAATGAGTATGTAAAAGTAGAAGAGGAAGAAGAAAAGCCAGAAGTTAAATTGTTTATTGTAGAAGCTTTTACATCTTTATTCTCTAAATAGTACTATTAATAAATCCCTCCTCATATATAAAAATGAGGAGGGATTTATTATGAAGAAAGTGTATTTTGCTACGAAAGCAGATGTGGAAAGATTACATTCTTTTTTCGGACAAGCTAATAAAAAAGATGATAAAATAAATGAGTTGTACGCACAATTTATGATTTTGGAAGAGGCGGAAGAAATACGAGCTGTAATTGGTTATGAACAAAGTGGGGAAGATGTACTTATTCGTTCTTGTTTATTCACACCTCATGTGGATAAACAGACTTTCTTATATTTTTTTGAAATGTTTTTGCAGTATATGAAAGAAAAAAGTGTTCAACAATTGTACTTACTAACAAATCATCCACAATCTGTACCGATCTTTCAGTTCTTTGACTTTTTTACTATAGAAAAGGATGAGGTTCCAGAGGGAATTCAACAGCTAGAACATTTTTGTAAAAATATAAAAGAGCAGAATGCAATAATACTAAATTGTCAGCTATTCACAAAGTTATCCACGGATTAATTAGGTTTATCCACATTTTGTGGATAAACCTTGTTTGTCTTTTGGATAAATCTCATAGTAAACTAAAAATAGACAAGTATTTAAGGCTAGAAAAGGACGTGGAAAAAAATGCATACAAATATGTGGGTTGTGGATAATGTTGTGGAAAGAAAAAAATATTATCCACAGTTACAAGAAGCAGCAAAATTATTAAGAGAAAATGAGGCGGTTGCTTTCCCTACGGAAACAGTATATGGGTTAGGGGCAAACGCGATGGATGATGAAGCAATCGCGAAAATTTTCGAAGCGAAAGGAAGACCGAGTGATAATCCACTCATTGTCCACATAGGTACAAAATCTCAGTTAGATGGGATTGTGAAAGAAATTCCACCAGTTGCAGAGAAGTTAATGGCGCATTTTTGGCCAGGACCATTAACAATTATTTTGCCGAGAAAAGAAGGAATTTCAGAGAAGGTGACGGCAGGACTTAATACGGTTGGAGTAAGAATGCCTGATCATCCAATTGCACTTGCTCTTATTGAAGAGGCGAATGTACCTGTTGCGGCACCAAGTGCGAATCGTTCAGGGCGTCCAAGTCCAACATTAGCTTCTCACGTATATGAAGATTTGAATGGGAAGATTGCAGGTATTGTTGATGGTGGTGCAACTGGAGTAGGCGTTGAATCAACTGTAATTGATTGTACAAGCACGGTTCCAACAATATTACGTCCAGGTGGGATTACGAAAGAACAATTAGAAGCGGTGATAGGTACTGTTTCTTTAGATCCAGCTTTAAAGGATGAGAAGGAAAAACCGAAATCGCCTGGAATGAAATACACACATTATGCGCCGAAAGCACCACTTAGTATTGTCGAGGGCTCACGTGAGTTTATTCAGCATCTTGTGGATGAGAAAAAGAAAGAAGGATTTAAAGTAGGCGTATTAACGACAGAAGAGTATCAGCATGTATATAGTGCAGATGTTATATTATCTTGTGGTGTTAGAAGTGACTTAGCTAGCGTTGCGACTAAATTATATGATGTACTTAGAACATTTGATGCAAGTGAAGTGGATGTTATTTTTAGTGAGTCATTCCCTAATGAAGGAATAGGGAATGCAATTATGAATCGTTTAACAAAAGCGGCAGGACATCATATTATTATTGAATGATAAGGTAAGATTAGCAAACAGAATATTTCTCCTTGGATAAGCATATTGTGAAGTAGCACGTCCAAGGAGGGGCATGAATGACGTTTGAACAGCTAATACCTTTAATAATTATGGCATTCGCCTTAGGGATGGATGCGTTCTCGGTGAGTCTTGGTATGGGGATGATGCCCCTAAAGTTAAGACAAATCCTGTATATTGGTATGACGATAGGGATATTTCATATTATTATGCCGTTTATAGGAATGGTACTAGGTCGTTTTTTATCAGAGAAATATGGAGATATCGCACATTTTGCGGGTGCTATTTTATTAATCGGACTAGGGTTTTATATCGTATATTCGACCATTTTACAAAATGAAGAGACTAGAACTGCCCCTATTGGAATTAGTTTATTCGTATTTGCATTTGGCGTCAGTATAGATAGTTTCTCAGTAGGGCTTAGTCTTGGTATTTATGGGGCACAGACAATTATTACGATTTTACTGTTTGGATTTGTTAGCATGTTATTAGCGTGGATTGGTTTATTAATTGGGAGACATGCGAAAGATATGCTCGGTACATACGGTGAGATAGTAGGTGGTATCATTTTGGTTGGGTTTGGATTATATATCCTTTTTCCTATATAATTTTATGTAGGAGGGAATTATGAACAAGCTATTGGAATGGTATGTTAAATTTTTAACCTTCTTTCCTCGATGGCTAAGAAGACTTATAATTTGGGGTATTATTTTGCAAATTTCGATGTTAGGTTGGATTAAGTTAATTCGTGAATGGTGAGATAGTTCCTTTCTGTGAATATTTTGTTTGTACTATATTTATTACGCTAAAAATTACAGATATAGAAAGGATGAGATGAATGACGAGATTGAAGCAAGTTTTTGGTATTATTATTAGTTTTTTTGTTTTTTGGTTTAGTATGCTCGGTGTACAAATGTTTGCTGAGTTTTTAGATATTGAGTCATTGAAATTTGTTGCGGGAAAGACTGAGGCGGCGCGTGCCTTTTACTCTCCGTACCCGTTTTTAATTGTTTTTCTTATTACATTGCTTTCCCTATACTTCTTCGTAATTAAGCTAGGGAAGCCGAAAAAAGAGAAAATGCCTACTTTAGAGGAAAAGAAGGAAGAATTACAATGATAAAATCCCCTGCTAAAAAGCAGGGGATTTTATATTTGAGTGATGGGAGGAATCTAGCTGCCTCCGCTTTTAGATGTTATCCAGCTCCAGCGGCTAGAATGGTCGGTGGCTTCGCGTCTTCCTGTGAGGCAAAAAGCGCCTCTACGTCAGAAGCTCCATCCTCCTCCCATTCTGAACGAGCCGCTTCCGCTTTTAGATATTATCCAGTTCCAGTGGCCAGCTCTTCGCATCTAAGAACCTCCCGCACGAAAGGTAAAAAGCACCTTTTGTGCGAGAGAACCTTAGCTGGTCAGAGCTAAACGGGCCACTTCCACTTTTAAACTGGCCTAACCAATTCAAATTGTTCTCCTAATTTTGCATAGTTGTGTCCTGCTAGGCGGCTTATTGGTTTGAGTCCTTCTGCGTGAATGCGCCCTTTTTCATATAGATGTTCGGCAACGTGGAAACGAACGACGCGTCCAATTAGTAGATCACAAGCTGGTGAGTCTTCCGTTCCGCCAAGTGGAATTGCACGTTCTAATACGCATTCCATTCGAATATTTGCTTCTTTTACACCTGGAACAGAGATGACTTCACTTTCGATTGGTGTTAGTTTTGCTAGTTCAATTTCACTTTCATTTGGCGGGAGGTTAGCTGCTGTTTCGTTAATTGCTGCTACATATGATTCGTCAGAAATATGTACGACAAATTCTCCTTTTTCAATTGCGTTTCGGGAAGTGTCCTTTCTTTCTCCTGCTTTTCGTTGTACAGATACTGAGATAAGTGGTGGATTAGCAGCGACAATATTGAAATAACTATATGGTGCTCCGTTTAGTACACCTTCTTTTGTTACAGAAGTAACGAATGCGACAGGACGAGGGATGATACTTCCGGTAAGTAATTTGTAATTATCTTTTTCAGTTTGTTCATTTGGATTAATGGATAACATGCTTGTAATCCCCTTTCTAAATATGAATACTTATTGTTTGTTTACAAGATAACGATGAGAAAATCCTGCTGGAAATAATATTTTGTTTCATAAAAAGAACTTACTTCAATTGTAATGAAGTAAGTTCTTTTTCGAGAATCTCAAATTTGAGATAAAAATTAAAGTAAAACGTATGCGCCAGGTCCGATTAAAGCTACACCAACAGCGACAGCGATTAACATTAAGTTATATTCATATCCGTTTTGTGTTACCCAGTAACCATTTTTTCCGTGAACAGTGAAGATAGCCATTAACATTGTTCCAACGATAAATAATGAACCAACTACAATGAAAATACCTGATGCGAATAAGAAACCACCTAGTAATTCAGTTGCGCCAGCCATAAATGCCATAAATACACCAGGACGTAAACCGATTGACTCCATCCAGCCACCTGTTCCTTTTAAACCGTAACCGCCGAACCAACCAAATAATTTTTGAGCGCCATGACCCATGAATGTAATTCCTATAATAAGACGAATAATAAGTAGACCGAAATCCATCATTTTAAAAACCTCCTAAAAGTTATTAACTTACCTTATGTAAGTAATAATAAAATAGTTACTTACTATAGTCAAGTGGATTTTGAAAAAAGTTTGAATTAAATTTTACAAATTAACAACAAAAAATAAAATGTAGTAAAGACCTCTAGACAAGTTGGGCAAAAAAAGAGAAAATATAAATAGAAGTTAACTTCTAATTGTTATTCAGACAATCAGAATTGACTGGAATTTTGTGAAGCGCTACAATAAGAGTCTATTAGTAATGACATAATTTATTTCGAAAGCGTTTTTACAGTATAATATTCGAAGTATGAAGTCTTACATGTATCCCGAGTTTTACTAGGGATTGCCCTATAAACTTTTAGGTAAATTATAAGGAGGACTATCCTATGTTTAAAAAATTATTCGGTCTTGGTTCAAAAACAAATGAAGAAACAATCGTAGCTCCATTAACTGGAGCAGTGAAAAATATTGAAGAAGTACCAGATCCAGTATTTGCTGGTCGTATGATGGGTGACGGTGTTGCAATTGATCCTACTGAAGGTGTAGTTGTATCTCCAGTTGATGGTGAAATCGTACAATTATTCCACACAAAACATGCTATCGGAATTAAAGCGAAAAACGGTACAGAAATTTTAATCCACGTTGGATTAGAAACTGTAAAAATGGAAGGTGAAGGTTTCGAAGCTCACGTTTCTGAAGGCCAAGCTGTGAAAGCTGGAGATAAATTAATCTCATTCGACTTAGAATTAATTCGTGAAAAAGCGAAAAGCACAATTACTCCAATTGTTATTACAAACACAGATGCAGCTGAGTCTATTAAGACAACTGTAGGCGTAGCAGCTACAAAAGGTTCAACAGAAGTAATGAAAGTTACAATGAAATAATTGCAATATAAGAGGAATCCGTTTCGTATGAAATGGATTCCTTATTTTTGTTGCGTGTTCAGTATGTATGTTAAAATACTCTAGGCACTTGGAAATAGGGTTTCACATATATGTGGATAAGGCGCATTTTTCTTAGAAAAAATATAAGAGAAATGCGCCTTTTGTATATTCACATTTCTTTTGTTCTATTCTAATGTAAGTTATGATGAATGATAAGAAATCGAATATAGGGGTGGGTTTGAATGAAACGAGTGTTATTTGTTTGTACTGGCAATACATGTCGTAGTCCAATGGCTGAGGCGTTGCTTCGTCATCACGGAGGAGATAAGTTTGAAGTGCAATCTGCTGGTGTTTTCGCCTATCCTGGGAGCGATGCATCGGTACATGCGAAGGAAGCTTTAGCTGAAAAAGGAATTTCAATTGATCATGCGGCGCAGCAAGTAAATGAAACTTTGCTTGATTGGGCTGATATTGTCGTAACGATGACAGAAAACCATAAGCAAATTGTACTTGGGCATTATCCGAGCGTTGAAAAGAAATTAAATACGTTATATGGATTAACTGAAGGTATAGGCAATGACATTTCAGATCCATTTGGAGGCTCGCTTTCTATTTATAAAGAAACGTTAGATGAGATGGAAAAACTTGTACAAACTTTACTGAAAAAACATTCAGTAGGTTGATGTTTCGTGTATAATACGATATTGGAGATCACTTCTTCCTATATGAGGTAGCGAGTGTGAAATGAAGGTAATTGATTGAAACTTTGGAGGGGTAAAAATGAAAGTAGTAATAGCATCTGATCACGGCGGTATGAATATCCGCAAAGAACTTGTAAATTTATTAGAAGAGTTAAATATTGAATATATTGATTTAGGTTGTGAATGTGAAGCTGGTTCTGTTGATTACCCTGACTTTGCGTTTCCAGCAGCTGAAATGGTAGCGAATGGTGAAGTAGATCGTGGTATTTTAGTTTGTGGGACAGGCATTGGTATGTCAATCGCAGCAAACAAAGTAAATGGTATCCGTTGTGCGTTAGTTCATGATACTTTCAGCGCGAAAGCGACGAGAGAGCATAATGACACTAACATGCTAGCAATGGGCGAGCGTGTAATTGGTGCTGGTCTAGCGCGTGATATCGCGAAAATTTGGTTAACAACTGATTATGAAGGTGGTCGTCACGAAAACCGCGTAGGAAAAATTAAAACATACGAAACAAAGTAATAGATTCTAACTATCAGTAGTGTGAAATATAATTTGGTGAACCAACCTGTGAAAGGAAGAGGCGTAATGACAGAAATCGTAAAGGTAAGAGAACAGCTACAAATGTCGCTTTCTGATTTCCAAGAACAAGCTTCATTACAAAGCGGTCAAATTTTTGTAGTGGGTTGTAGCACGAGCGAAGTGCTAGGCGAAAGAATTGGAACATCAGGAACGATGGAAGTAGCAGAGGCGATTTTCTCTGAGTTAAAACAATTTCAAGAGCAAACAGGTATTGAATTAGCGTTTCAATGTTGTGAGCATTTAAACCGTGCTTTAGTAGTTGAGAGAGAAGTAGCGATAAAATATCAATTTGAAATTGTAACAGTTACGCCTGTTAGATCAGCAGGTGGTGCATTGGGGACATACGCGTATCACAATTTGAAAGATCCGGTAGTAGTTGAGTTTATTAAAGCTGATGCAGGAATGGATATTGGTGATACATTTATCGGTATGCATTTAAAGCATGTAGCTGTTCCGGTTCGTACAAGTGTGAAGGAAATTGGAAGTGCGCATGTAACGATGGCCAAAACACGTGGAAAACTAATTGGTGGAGCACGTGCTGTCTATGCGGCAGTGGAAGAGACTACCACTTGCCGTTAAATATGAGAAATTAGGAAGTCATATAGTACCTGTTTATCATAAGATAAAAGGTATGTTGTCTGACTTTGTAATAGAAGAAAGAAAAGACCGATTTTCGGTCTTTTTTTTCTTTTATGATATAGAAAGTCATGTTAGAATGTAGTTGAAAACATGAAGGTTCGAAAGAATTACAACCTGAATTTTCGTTTTTTCTGAATAAATAAGAAAAAACTGTTGGGAATCGATGTAATTCGTTCAGAAAAGGGGGATTTTGGTGGATCATTTAAAACGTCAAGATGAAAAGGTATTTGCTGCAATTGAGGCAGAACTAGGAAGACAGCGTTCAAAGATTGAGTTAATTGCTTCGGAAAACTTTGTAAGTGAAGCAGTAATGGAGGCACAAGGTTCTGTTTTAACGAATAAGTATGCTGAAGGATATCCTGGAAAACGTTACTATGGTGGCTGTGAACACGTAGACGTAGTAGAAGATATCGCACGTGATCGCGTGAAAGAAATTTTCGGCGCAGAGCACGTAAATGTTCAACCACACTCTGGTGCACAAGCGAACATGGCAGTATACTTCACGATTTTAGAGCAAGGCGATACAGTACTTGGTATGAACTTATCTCATGGTGGTCACTTAACACACGGAAGCCCTGTTAACTTCAGTGGAGTACAATATAATTTCGTAGAATATGGCGTGGATGCTGACTCTCACCGTATTAATTACGATGATGTATTAGCAAAAGCGAAAGAACATAAACCAAAATTAATCGTTGCAGGTGCAAGTGCATACCCTCGTGTTATCGATTTCAAGCGATTCCGTGAGATTGCAGATGAAGTGGGCGCTTATTTAATGGTTGATATGGCACATATCGCAGGTTTAGTAGCTGCTGGTTTACATCCAAATCCAGTACCACATGCACATTTCGTTACAACGACAACACATAAAACGTTACGTGGTCCGCGTGGTGGTATGATTTTATGTGAAGAGCAATTTGCAAAACAAATTGATAAATCAATCTTCCCTGGTATTCAAGGTGGTCCACTTATGCACGTAATCGCTGCAAAAGCTGTTGCATTTGGTGAAGCACTTCAAGATGATTTCAAAACATATGCACAAAATATCATTAACAATGCGAACCGCTTAGCTGAAGGTCTTCAAAAAGAAGGACTTACACTTGTTTCTGGCGGAACAGACAATCACTTAATCTTGATTGATGTTCGTAACTTAGAAATCACAGGTAAAGTAGCAGAGCACGTATTAGATGAAGTTGGTATTACAGTGAACAAAAATACAATTCCATTTGAAACAGCAAGCCCATTTGTAACAAGTGGTGTACGTATCGGTACAGCAGCTGTAACATCTCGTGGTTTCGGTTTAGAAGAAATGGATGAAATTGCGTCACTTATTGCTTATACATTAAAAAATCATGAAAATGAAGCTGCATTAGAAGAAGCACGTAAGCGTGTAGAAGCGTTAACTAGCAAATTCCCAATGTATCCAAATCTATAATAGATTGAAGAAGACTGCCGAGACTTAATTGTTTTGGCGGTCTTTTTTTTGGACATATATTATTTTTAAAGTATGTATACAAATGATGAATAAATTTTGGCGATATAATGAAGGATACAGCTCCCATAATTGGTAAAGATACTAGATAGATTCATTGTAAAATCATGATTTTGCCAAATTTGCCCTTGAATATTAGTAGCGTTTTCTTTACAATCGTAAATAGTGTAAAAAAGCGTGCAAACGCATGAATATCATCTAAAGGAGAGATTCACATGGGAAAACTGTATGTATTTGATCACCCGTTAATTCAACATAAGATTACATATATTCGCGATAAGAATACAGGTACGAAAGATTTTCGTGAATTAGTGGACGAAGTAGCAAGCTTAATGGCTTTCGAAATTACTCGCGACCTTCCACTTAAGGACATTGAAATTGAAACACCTGTAAGCAAAGCGACAACAAAAGTGATCGCTGGTAAAAAACTTGGTTTAATTCCGATTTTACGTGCAGGTTTAGGAATGGTTGATGGAATTCTGAAATTAATTCCAGCAGCAAAAGTAGGACACGTTGGTTTATACCGTGACCCTAAAACATTGCAACCGGTAGAATACTATGTGAAACTTCCAACGGATGTAGAAGAGCGTGACTTTATCGTACTAGATCCGATGCTAGCAACAGGTGGTTCTGCGGCTGAAGCAATTAACTCTCTGAAAAAGCGCGGTGCGAAACAAATTAAATTAATGTGTATCGTTGCAGCTCCAGAAGGGGTAAAAGTAGTACAAGAAGAACATCCTGATGTTGATATTTATGTAGCAGCATTAGATGAGAAATTAAATGACCACGGATATGTAGTACCAGGTCTTGGTGATGCTGGTGACCGTTTATTCGGAACGAAGTAAGACAACTGACGAGCAGGGGAGATTCCCCAGCTCGTCTTTTTTGCTGTAAGCAAGTAGGGGAGGGGGAGAGGATAAATATACATCGTATATACAACATAAGTTGCATACACCTCACATATAATATAGAAGTCTTACGTCTGAGGAACACTATATTATGGAAGAAAAGCGTTATATCTCGAAAATATAATAGTGACAAACTTGTGAACATTTCCTTCTATTATAAAGAGAAAACTGTTAGAAATTGCATATATGTAACCAGTATTTAGAAGGGGAACGTTTTCATTTTTGGGAGGAAATGCCTAATACTCAAATTTTTAGATTTTTTACGATTTCTCGTTGACACTGTTAATACCCTATTGTATGCTAACAACGGGGATAGATGGTAGGGCTTTCAGTGACAAAATTACATCTATTCCGTGACGAAAATGTAAACTTTTTGTTTTGTATAGGATTTATGCAAAAAAATGAGTTATTATTAACACATCGTGAATGAGGGTTACATATTGGAGGGATGAATCCTTGCAAAAAAACGATCGCAGCCATATAAAAGCTTATGCTTTAATGTCAGGTATTCTTGCTCAATTAGTCGGTTCTATTCTTGTTGGAATCTTTGGTGGGCAGTGGATTGATAATAAGGTTGGAACGTTTCCGTTGTTTCTTATTATAGGGTTATTACTCGGACTAGGAACAGGGATATACGCAATGATTCGACTCATTCGACATTACTATTCGGGAGAGCAATGATGATAGACGTACATGGACTTGTCCAAAGACAAAAGAAATATATGTACTACTTGCTTGCGCTTCTAGTGCTAGGATGGGGATTTACCTCTTACAAGGATGTATTTCTTGGACTGATTATCGGTACGATTTTCAGTTTTCTTAGTTTGCGCATCATTGCACGTAGAACAGACAAGCTGCTAGATCGCGTAACAAATGGAGAAAACGTGAAGTTCAAGGCAACAGCGGTAAGTACATATTCAAGATTCGCCACGATTGGGTTATTAATTTTATTTGCAGCCAAATATCAAGAGTTAATCGCGATGTGGGGCCTAGGTGTAGGATTGCTGACAGGATACCTTGTCATGATCATAGATTTTCTTTATTTAGAGTATAAGAGCAGGGAAGAGAGGTGAATTACTAGTGGAACACGGTAAATTAGTTGAATTTCTAGGTTTAACGTTCGATTTGTCATCAGTTATGATGGTTACTGTAGCAGCAGTTATTGTTTTCTTAATCGCTGTTATCGGAACTCGCAGCTTAGCTCTTCGCCCAACCGGGATGCAAAACTTCATGGAATGGGTGTTTGACTTCGTGAAAGGGATTATCAATAGTACGATGGACTGGAAAACAGGTGGACGTTTCTTAACGCTTGGCGTTACGCTTATCATGTTTATCATCGTATCGAACTTCCTTGGTTTACCATTCATGTATTCAGCAACTGAAGCTGGCGAACATATTGCATGGTGGAGATCACCAACGTCTGATCCAGCAGTTACATTAACATTAGCCGTGATGGTAGTTACCCTCACCCATTATTATGGAATTAAGATGAAGGGTACGAAAGAGTACGTAAAAGGTTATTTCCAACCTATGAAATTCTTATTCCCATTAAAGGTTATTGAGGAGTTTGCTAACACATTAACGTTAGGTCTTCGTTTATTTGGTAACATTTATGCAGGTGAGATCTTATTAGGATTACTTGCTAAGTTGGGCGGAGCATCAGTCCTTGGGGCATTAGGTGCGCTTGTACCAATGTTAGCATGGATGGGATTCAGTGTATTCGTTGGATCAATCCAAGCATTTATTTTCGTTATGTTAACGATGGTTTATATGGCTCATAAAGTAAGCCATGACCATTAATATAATTTAAGTAAGAAAAAATTTATTTTTTTATAATACAAAGGAGGACAAATTAAATGAGTTTAGGTGTAATCGCAGCTGCAATTGCAATTGGTTTATCAGCATTAGGTGCAGGTATTGGTAACGGTCTTATCGTATCACGTACAATCGAAGGTGTTGCTCGTCAACCAGAATTAAAAGGCGCACTTCAAACAATTATGTTCATCGGGGTTGCTTTAGTTGAGGCACTTCCAATCATCGGTGTAGTTATTGCATTCATCGTAATGAACAAATAAGGGAGACTCCCCTTACATAGATGGCGAAGAGTGTTTTTCCGAACTTTCTTCGCCATTGCTTTATGAACGAAACGTATGTCTTTTTTTTTCATATGATCAATTTAGATATTTTGAAGGGAGTGAATCCTTGTGCCAACTTTATTATTAGGAGCTTCCATTCCATTTGGAACGATTGCTTATACATTGTTCATTTTCTTACTTCTATTAGTAATGCTACGCAAATTTGCGTGGGGTCCTTTAATGGGAATTATGAAAGAACGTGAAGAGCACGTTGCTAATGAAATCGACGCTGCAGAAAGAAATAATGCTGAAGCGAAGAAATTAGTAGAAGAACAACGTGAGATGTTAAAACAATCGCGTGTTGAAGCACAAGAGTTAATCGAAAGAGCGAAAAAGCAAGCTGTAGATCAAAAGGATGTTATTGTTGCTGCTGCGAAAGAAGAAGCAGAATCAATTAAAGCATCTGCTGTACAAGAAATTCAACGCGAAAAAGAGCAAGCAATTGCTGCTTTACAAGAACAAGTCGCTTCTTTATCTGTTCAAATTGCTTCTAAAGTAATTGAAAAAGAATTAAAAGAAGAAGATCAAGTGAAGTTAATTCGCGATTATATTAAAGAAGTAGGAGAAGCGCGATGAGCAATGGGATTGTAGCAAAACGTTATGCTGTCGCTCTTTTTAAAATTGCAAAAGAAAAACACGTATTAGAAATGTTTGAAGAGGAATTACGCCTTGTACAAAACGTTTATGTAAAGAACGGAGAACTACATAGCTTTTTAACGCAACCGAACATTTCAAAGGAACAAAAGAAAACGTTTCTTGCAAACGTATTCGGATCTGTTTCTGAATCTATTTTAAATACGTTATATATTTTAATTGATAACAAACGCATTGATATCTTACCTGAAATTGCAGATGAATATGTTGTTCTTGCTAATGAAGAACGTAACGTAGCGGATGCAACTGTATATTCTACTCGTCTTCTATCAGAAGAAGAGAAGCTTAACATTGCTGAAGCATTTGCAAAGAGAACGGGAAAAGATGCAATTCGCGTGAAAAATGTTGTAGATGAAGATTTACTAGGCGGAATTAAAGTACGTATTGGAAATCGCATTTATGACGGAAGTTTACAAGGAAAATTAGCACGTATTCAGCGTGAATTAATGAAGAATAGATAGGGGTGAAGCACATGAGCATCAGAGCTGAAGAAATTAGCGCACTGATAAAGCAACAAATCGAGAACTATCAGTCTGAAATCGAAGTTAGTGATGTTGGTACAGTTATCCAAGTTGGTGACGGTATCGCGCGTGCTCATGGTCTTGATAACGTTATGGCTGGTGAACTTGTAGAGTTCTCTAACGGCGTTATGGGACTAGCACAAAACTTAGAGGAAAACAACGTAGGTATTATCATTTTAGGACCTTACACAGAAATCCGTGAAGGTGACGAAGTTCGTCGTACTGGTCGCATCATGCAAGTACCAGTAGGAAAAGAACTAATTGGTCGTGTTGTAAACCCATTAGGTCAACCAGTTGATGGTTTAGGCCCAATCAATACAACAAACACTCGTCCAATCGAAAGTCCAGCACCAGGTGTAATGGATCGTAAATCTGTTCATGAGCCACTTCAAACAGGTATTAAAGCGATCGATGCTCTTGTACCAATTGGCCGTGGTCAACGTGAGTTAATCATTGGTGACCGTCAAACTGGTAAAACAGCAGTTGCACTTGATACAATCATTAACCAAAAAGATGAAGACATGATTTGTATCTACGTAGCAATTGGACAAAAAGAATCAACTGTACGTAACGTAGTAGAAACACTACGTAAGCACGGTGCATTAGAATACACAATCGTTGTAACTGCATCTGCTTCTCAACCAGCTCCATTATTATACCTAGCTCCTTATGCTGGTGTAACAATGGGTGAAGAGTTCATGTACAATGGTAAACACGTATTAGTAGTATATGATGACTTATCAAAACAAGCAGCGGCTTACCGTGAGCTGTCATTACTATTACGTCGTCCTCCAGGTCGTGAAGCTTACCCAGGGGATGTATTCTACTTACATTCTCGCTTATTAGAGCGTGCAGCAAAATTAAGTGATGCAAAAGGCGGCGGTTCTTTAACTGCACTACCTTTCATCGAAACACAAGCAGGGGACGTATCAGCATACATCCCAACAAACGTAATTTCTATTACGGATGGACAAATCTTCTTACAATCTGACCTATTCTTCTCTGGCGTACGTCCAGCGATCGATGCGGGTACTTCTGTATCTCGTGTAGGTGGATCTGCTCAGATTAAAGCAATGAGTAAAGTATCAGGTACACTTCGTCTTGACCTTGCATCTTACCGTGAGTTAGAAGCGTTCGCTCAGTTCGGTTCTGACCTTGATAAAGCAACTCAAGCGAAATTAAACCGTGGTGCTCGTACTGTTGAGGTATTAAAACAAGGATTACACAAACCGTTACGTGTAGAGAAACAAGTTATCATTCTTTACGCTTTAACACGTGGATTCCTAGATGATATCCCAGTAGTAGATATCACTCGTTTTGAAGAAGAATTCCATGCTTGGTTAGATTCTAATGCGACTGACTTATTAGAAGAAATCCGCACAACTAAGAAACTTGCGGATGACGACAAATTTGCAGCAGCAATCAATGGATTTAAAAAAGTATTCGTAGCTTCTGAATAATAATAAAAAGTGGAGCCGACTGTTCAGCCCCATCGGCTAAGGTTCTTTCTCACAGAAGGTGCTTTTTACCTTCTTGTGGGGAAGGTTCTTAGACGAAAGGGGCTAGGAGGCGGAACTAGATTAATAAAAGCGGAAGCGGCTCATTCAAGCCGCTGGAGCTAGATAGTATATATAAAAGGCATCTCGGGCTCTGAGATTGCTAAAGGTCATGTAAAGGAAAAGAGTAGGTGCACCTATTCTTTTCCTTCAATCATGAGCAAGAATATCTTGCAACGTAGATTAGGAAGAGGATTCTTACTAATCGTGCCAACTTCCGGAAAAAAGGTGGTGAAAACCTGTGGCATCTTTACGCGATATAAAAGCGAAGATTAACTCGACAAAGAAAACGAGTCAAATTACGAAAGCGATGGAGATGGTATCTGCATCTAAGTTAAACCGTGCAGAGCAAAATGCTAAATCTTTCGTTCCGTATATGGAAAAGATTCAAGAAGTAGTAGCGAGCATTGCGCAAGGAAGCAAAGGGATTAATCATCCAATGCTAAATGCGCGTCCTGTAAAGCGTACAGGATACATCGTTATTACGTCTGATCGCGGACTAGCAGGTGGTTATAACAGTAACGTATTACGTACAGTAAGTAACGTAATTCGTGAACGTCATAATATGGATTCAAACCAATATTCTATTATTGTGCTTGGACGACTAGGACGTGATTATTTAAAACGTCGCGGCTTTAACATTATTGATGAAGTAGTTGGATTATCTGACCACCCATCATTTACTGATATTAAAGACCTTGCTTCTCGAGCAATTGCGATGTTCGCAGATGGTGCTTATGATGAGCTGTACATTTACTACAACCATTACGTAAGTAAAATTTCACAAGAGGTAACGGAAAATAAAATTTTACCGCTTACTGATGTGGCGTCTGACAAACCGACGACAGCTTATGAATTCGAACCTTCTGAAGAAGAAATTTTAAAAGTACTATTGCCACAATACGCAGAAAGCTTAGTGTACGGTGCATTACTAGACGGTAAAGCAAGTGAGCACGCAGCGCGTATGACAGCAATGAAGAGTGCTACAGACAACGCAATGGAAGTTATCGATTCACTTACACTTTCATTCAACCGTGCGCGTCAGGCAGCGATTACGCAAGAAATTACGGAAATCGTTGGTGGAGCAGCAGCGTTAGAATAGTATTAAAAAGCGGAAGCGGTTCGTTCAGAATGAGAGGGGGATGGAGCCTTTTGACGTAGAGGCGATTTGTGCCTCGTAGGAAAAAGCGAAGCCACCGAACATTCTAACCGCTGGAGCTGGATTCAATAAAAAGCGGAAGCGGCTCTTTCAGGAGAGTCGCGTAAGCTAAACTAATAAAAAATTAAAAGCTAACCTCTCTGATAGAGGTAGCTAATTAAAAGAAAGCTAGGAGGGAACCCGATGAATAAAGGGCGCGTTACGCAAATCATGGGTCCGGTTGTAGACGTTAAGTTTGATGGCGGAAAGCTACCAGAAATCTACAATGCCCTTACGGTAAAACAAAGCAACGAAAACGGAAGCATGAACTTAACATTTGAAGTTGCACTTCATTTAGGTGATGATACAGTTCGTACAGTTGCGATGTCTTCCACAGATGGACTTGTTCGTGGCACAGAAGTAGAAGATACTGGTAAAGCAATCTCTGTACCAGTTGGTGATGCAACACTTGGACGTGTATTCAACGTATTAGGTGATGCAATTGACTTAGATGGTGAACTTCCTGCGGATGTACACCGTGATCCAATTCACCGTCAAGCACCTGCATTCGAAGAATTATCTACTAAAGTAGAAATTCTTGAAACTGGTATTAAAGTAGTAGACTTACTTGCTCCTTACATTAAGGGTGGTAAGATCGGCCTATTCGGTGGTGCCGGCGTAGGTAAAACAGTATTAATTCAGGAATTAATCAATAACATCGCACAAGAGCACGGTGGTATCTCTGTATTCGCTGGTGTAGGTGAGCGTACTCGTGAGGGTAATGACTTATACCACGAAATGAGCGATTCTGGCGTAATCAAGAAAACTGCGATGGTATTCGGACAAATGAACGAGCCACCTGGAGCACGTCAACGTGTTGCATTAACAGGTTTAACAATGGCTGAGCATTTCCGTGATGAGCAAGGACAAGACGTACTTCTGTTCATCGATAACATCTTCCGTTTCACGCAAGCGGGTTCTGAAGTATCTGCCCTTCTTGGTCGTATGCCATCTGCGGTAGGTTACCAACCAACACTTGCAACAGAAATGGGTCAATTACAAGAGCGTATTACATCTACAAATAAAGGGTCTATCACGTCTATCCAAGCGGTATATGTACCAGCCGATGACTATACTGACCCAGCACCAGCTACAACGTTCGCTCACTTAGATGCAACAACAAACTTAGAGCGTCGTTTAACGCAAATGGGTATTTACCCAGCCGTAGATCCATTAGCATCTACATCTCGTGCACTTTCTCCAGAAATCGTAGGAGAAGAGCATTATGAAGTAGCTCGTCAAGTACAGCAAACTTTACAACGTTATAAAGAGCTTCAAGATATCATCGCTATCTTAGGTATGGATGAGTTATCTGAAGAAGATAAGTTAGTTGTACATCGTGCTCGTCGTATTCAATTCTTCTTATCTCAAAACTTCCACGTAGCTGAGCAGTTTACAGGTCAAAAAGGTTCTTACGTACCTGTAAAGAATACAGTTAGTGGTTTCAAAGAAATTCTAGAAGGAAAATATGATGACCTTCCAGAAGATGCATTCCGCTTAGTAGGTGGCATTGAAGAAGTTATTGAAAACGCGAAGAAAATGATGGCGTAAGGCCTTAGGAGGGACGAAGTATGAAGACATTTCCAGTCAGTATTGTAACTCCTGATGGACCGGTTTACGAAAAAGAAGTAGAAATGGTAAGTGTAAAAGCAGAGAGTGGGGAAATGGGGATCTTACCAGGTCACATTCCAACTGTTGCACCATTAAAAATTAGTGCAGTTCGTCTGAAAAATGGTGGACACACTGATTATGTAGCAGTAAGCGGTGGCTTTATCGAAGTTCGTCCAGATAAAGTGACTGTATTATCATCATCTGCTGAAGAAGCAAACCATATCGATATCCATCGTGCAAATGAAGCGAAGCGTCGCGCTGAGCAACGTCTGCAAGATAAACAAGCACATGTTGACTTTAAACGTGCAGAAATGGCATTACAACGTGCTGTGAACCGTTTGAACGTTTCCGATATGAAGTAAAAAAATCCGTAAGGGCTTTGCCTTTACGGATTTTTTTTTTGTGTATTTTATGGATAATTTTACAAAACTGGTATAATTATATTGATGCTTGTATAAGTAGAAGTGTACAACAATTTATATTTCATAAAGGGGATGGATCAATGATTGGTGAAATGAAGCGAGAAGCATTGTACTCTTTAAAGGGAAAATGGGGACTAGGTGTTGGATCAACAATTTTATATTTTATTTTAAGTTATGTTGTTTCGCTGGCTGCAATGCTTATACTATTAATTCCAGGAATTATTATATTTCTCTCAGTTGCAGGCTTAACTGGATCATTTGAAGAGGAAACGATGTCAATTGGAGCAGGTATTACCTTTGGAATTTTTTATTGCATTATGATAATTTTGAGTAACGCATCGTATGGGATTACGTCATATGGTTATACAAATGTATTTTTACAGATTAGTAAACGAGAAGATGCTAAAGTAGATTACTTATTCGAAGGATTTCGTGGCTTTAAAAGAATGATGAAAACAATGTGGGCAATGCTTGCGATTTTGTTATATACAGGTACATGGATTCCGATGCTGTTAATAGGCTTATTTGCATTGTTAGGTGAAGAAGGGAATACGTCATTTGCAATAGCTTTCTTCGTACTATTAGCAATTTCAATTGTTGGTATGATTGTGATGTATTTTTCTTATGCACTGACGTACTATGTGATGATTGAAAATCCAGAATATAGTGTTTCGCAGGCGATGAAGGAAAGTAAGAATCTTATGAAGGGTCATAAGTTAGATTTGTTTCTTTTATGGCTGAGCTTCATAGGATGGGCTATTTTAGCGCTGCTTACTTTTGGAATAGGATTTCTTTGGCTTAGTCCGTATATGAGTACGACGACAGCACACTTTTATCGCTACATTTCAAAAGGTGAATTTCAATAGGAACATGCTATACTAATAGAATTATTGTGTATAGGAGGCGAGGCTACGCATGATTAGTGATTTAAAAGGAGAAGCACTAGATTCATTAGAAGGGAAATGGGGATTAGCTGTTGGAGCTACACTACTCATTTCAATTCTTATCACGGCTTTTAGTTTTAGTGTTGATTGGGGATTTTCTTTAATTTTCGGTTGGCAAAAAACAAATGGTTCACTTTCAACGAATATTCTTTCATTTTTTGTAACTGGACCGTTAACTTTAGGTGGATATTACCTTGGTTTAAATATCCTTCGTGAAAAGCAAGCTAGTATTGGTAATGTATTCATTTGGTTTTCAGAGGGAAAGAGATTTCTAAAATCATTTTTATTATATTTATTAGTAAATCTTTATCTTTTCTTATGGACGTTATTGTTCATTATTCCAGGTATTATTAAATCATTTTCTTATGCGATGACATACTTTATTATAAACGATCATCCTGAGTATTCACTGAACCAAGCTATTACAGAAAGTCGTCGTATGATGGATGGACATAAGATGGAGTATTTCATTTTATGTTTAAGTTTTATTGGCTGGTTTATATTAAGTTGTATTACGTTAGGGATTGGATTCTTATGGTTAATTCCATATTTCTATACGACATCTGCAGCTTTTTACGAAGAGATTGCAGAAGAATATTATGAGAAAAAAATTTAGCACTATAAAACCCCCAGTATGAATTATTTGTTCATACTGGGGTTTTTTTGTAGAAATTTTATAAATTGATTACTAGTAAGTGGTTTACTGAAATAGTAACCTTGCATATATTTACAGTTATGTTTTTGCAGAAACTTAAGTTGTTTTTCGGTTTCAATTCCTTCGGCAACGACTGAAAGATTTAAAGTATTTGCGAGGGAAAGTATTGTAGAAACGATGGCTCGTTCTTCAGGACGATGATCAGCTAATTGTGTAAATTCTCTCGGTACTTTTAATGTGTCGATTGGAAAAATTGATAAATAAGCAAGAGAAGAATACCCAGTACCGAAGTCATCAATGGAAGTTTGGATACCGTACTCTTTTAATTGCTTCAGTCTCAATAACGTTTCTTTCTCGTCAATCATTGCAATTCTTTCTGTTAACTCAAGGGTTACATATTTTGGGTCGACTTGCACGTCGTTTAATATTTGTGAAATGTTTTCGATTAATTGATCTTGCCGGAATTCTTTTGCGGATAAATTAACACTTATTTTTAAATTTTGGTAGCCAAAGGTATGCCATATTTTTAATTGGAGACAAGCTTCTTGTAATACCCAATGTCCAAGTGGGACTACTTGTGGCGTCTCTTCTACAATTGGAATAAACTCACATGGTGAAATGTCACCTAATAGCGGGTGTTTCCATCGTATTAAAGCTTCAGCACCGATAATTTTATTTGTTGTCGTATCAATTTGTGGTTGATAAACGAGATAAAATTCTTTGTTTACTAAAGCGATTGGCAAATCTTTTTCAATTCGAGCTTTTCGTTCCATTTTTTTATATAGTTCTTTCGTGTAAAGAGAGCTACCGTTTTTTCCTTTATTCTTTGCTTCGTACATGGCCATATCAGCATGCTGCAAAATGGATAGCGCATCTTCACCTGCTTCAGGATATATTGCAATTCCGATGCTCGGTGAGATTTGTAAATGTTGATTTTCGATTTCAAATGGCTCATTCATGGCCGCTACAATCCTATCAGCTATTTTTTGGACATCTGGCTTTTTTTTGTAATTCTCGATAAGGATTGTGAACTCATCCCCAGCTAGCCGCGCGAGTTTCATATTTGATGTTGCTATTCTTTCGAGCCTTTTTGCTACTGCGATGAGCAATAGGTCTCCTACTCGATGACCGAGGGTATCATTAATAACTTTAAAACGGTCTAGGTCGAGAAACATAACAGCAAAAGGCTTTTTCGATATTTTTGCTCGCGCAATTGCCTGTTCTAAATGTTGATGAAATGCACGACGATTTGCAAGCTCTGTTAAAGTATCATGGTATGCTAGGAAGTTGATTTGTTCTTGTTGTTGTTTGCTTTCCGTAATATCTTTAATCATTAAATAAACCCCAGAAATTTTCTCCTTTAAAAAGATCGGTACGGCGGTAACGTGCAAGTAGTAAATATCTCTGTTTTTATGGTAAGCCCGTATTTCTAAAGAAATCGAATATCCCTTTTTCACGCGATGAAAGGCGTTAATCATTTCTTCTAAATCTTCTTCGTATATGAGTGAATAGTAAGGCTGGTTTAATAATTCATTCGTTTGATAACCGAGTAAAGTAGTACCAGCGTTATTTACTTTGAGAAAATTACCGTACAAATCTAATGTGAAAATTGGATCTGGATGATGCTCGTATAAAGATTTAAACATTTGTTGATTATGATAGAGTTCATTTTTCTGTTCTACTAAATCTTCTGTACGTAGTTTAATTTGTTTCTCGAGTTCTGAGTTGAATTGCATTTGAGCGATCAATAATATTTTATTTTGTTTTCGAACTAAACTATGACGTATGAGAACGAAAGAAAAAGTTATTATAAGTCCGATTACTATAATAGGCGCAAAAACGTATTCAACTAATATAAAAACAATAAGCATTACTACAGAAATATACGGTAATGATAATCGGATTGATTCGCCAATTTTAGGTGTTAGTAGTACTTGTTCTTGTTTTTCAGGCTTTTTTGTATGGAGAATACAGGCGATTGCTACTAGTACTAAGGTTACTTGATAGAAAGGCGTAACTGTAAACATAGAATACTCTGGTATGAAGTATTTTATATAAGCATAAATCGCATCTGTAGTAGCATATAAAATTAAAGCACTGCCAAGAAGTGCACCGACCTTTTTAGGTAATAAGGATAGTGGTTTGAATAAAAGGTTGATTCCTATTAAGAGAAAGAGTAAATCAGCCATTGGATAGGTAAGTTGAACAAATATGTCGATATAGGATGTTGTAAAGATATGAATAGTTCGTTCAATAAGTAAGTAGTAACTTAAAGTAAATTGGGCTGTAACGATAATACAAATATCACATAGCATAAAAAGTTTTTCTAATAAATCTCGGTTATAAATGATTTCGTATAGAAAGGCAAACGTAAAGCTAACTAAAAAAAGTAAGTAAAAAAAGTCAGATGGATCAACGAACGTATAGAAGTCCTTTACAATTAAACGCTGATAGGCAACGACTATATCACCGATAAAATAAGAGAGAGCTCCAACAGATAATATGATCCAAAATAAACGAGATAGCCCTTCTTTCATGTTTGAAAAATAAAGTATATAACTACAAGCGATAATATCAATTAATAGGGTGCTCGTTCCGATTAATAGCTGAAAAGGAAATGAGTATTCATATACAAAAGGCATTGCTACATAGTGAAGCGTTATAGACAGCAATACAATGCTTATAAGAATACTTACATGTGTTTGTTTTTTCATTTATATCACCTACGGTTTCTTGAAAAGCATATATAAGTTTTATATTTATTTTGCACAATTATAGCAAGTTGTAAAGATAGATTTTAATAATTCTTGTTTCTGTCTCCCAACATATCGACATAGGAATTTGAAGTTTGCTATAATGATTAGAATAGTTGCATTATTTAGAAAAATTTAAAAATAATAATTACTGCAACTAGGACATATTGTTTACTATGTGAACTTGTTCTTAATTTAGGGGGGAGGGTTTCACAATGGCAAGTGTATATGAAAATAGTTATATGATCGTTTTGATTTTCTTGCTATTAGGTATATTGCTGCCGGTAGTGGCTCTTACATTAGGAAGGATGCTGCGCCCAAATAAACCAAGTGCAGCAAAGGCGACGACGTATGAGAGTGGAATTGAGCCTTTTCATGATGCAAATATTCGGTTTCATGCTCGTTATTATATTTTCGCTTTATTGTTTGTGATCTTTGATGTAGAAACTTTATTTTTATATCCTTGGGCTGTTGCGTATGACAAGCTAGGTTTATTTGCATTAATTGAAATGCTCATCTTTGTTGTAATGTTGCTAGTTGGATTAGCGTATGCTTGGAAAAAGAAGGTGTTACAATGGTTATAAATTTTGAGGAATTACATCCAAATGAGCGAGCAGAATTAGAACGAAATATCTTTTTTTCTACATTGGAACAGTTGAAAGGATGGGCGAGGAGCAACTCTTTATGGCCGATGACATTCGGACTGGCATGCTGTGCAATTGAAATGATGGGGGTAGGCTCATCACATTACGATTTAGATCGATTTGGGTCATTTTTTCGAACTTCACCAAGGCAATCGGACGTCATGATTGTATCGGGAACAGTAACGAAGAAGATGGCTCCTATTGTTCGGCGTTTATATGATCAAATGCCCGAACCGAAATGGGTTATTGCGATGGGATCTTGTGCGACAGCAGGTGGTCCGTATGTAAATTCATATGCTGTTGTGAAAGGTGTAGACCAAATCGTACCAGTTGATGTGTATATTCCTGGTTGTCCCCCAAATCCAGCTGCTTTAATCTATGGAATTAATAAATTAAAAGAGAAAATTCGTTACGAGGCAAAGACCGGAAAGCAGGTGACGAATAAATGAGTAATCCAAATAAAGATTTAGAGGATCTGAAAAAAGAAGCAGCTAGGCGTGCGAAAGAAGAAGCGAGAAAACGCCTTGTAGCGAAACACGAGGCGGAAATAAGTGAACTTGAGGAGGAAGATCAAGAAAAAGAGAAAGCGCTACCAAAAAATGATGATATTACTATAGAAGAAGCAAAACGACGTGCAGCAGCAGCCGCAAAAGCAAAAGCGGCAGCATTAGCAAAGCAGAAAAGAGAAGGGACAGAAGAAGTAACGGAAGAAGAAAAAGCGAAAGCGAAGGCGAAGGCGAAGGCAGCAGCAGCCGCAAAAGCAAAAGCGGCGGCGTTAGCGAAACAGAAAAGAGAAGGAACCGAAGAAGTAACGGAAGAAGAAAAAGCGAAAGCGAAGGCGAAGGCGAAGGCAGCAGCAGCTGCAAAAGCAAAAGCGGCGGCGTTAGCGAAACAGAAAAGAGAAGGAACCGAAGAAGTAACGGAAGAAGAAAAAGCGAAAGCGAAGGCGAAGGCAGCAGCAACTGCAAAGGCAAAAGCGGCAGTGTTAGCGAAGCAGAAAAGAGAAGGGACAGAAGAAGTAACGGAAGAAGAAAAAGCGAAGGCGAAGGCAGCAGCAGCCGCAAAAGCAAAAGCGGCAGCATTAGCGAAGCAGAAAAGAGAAGGAACCGAAGAAGTAACGGAAGAAGAAAAAGCGAAAGCCAAGGCAAAAGCGGCAGCATTGGCGAAGCAGAAAGCCTCGCAAGGTGATGGGGATTCGGGAGATGAAAAGGCAAAGGCAATTGCAGCGGCAAAAGCGAAAGCAGCAGCGGCTGCAAGAGCGAAGACAAAGGGAGCTGAAGGTAAGAAAGAGGATGACCCGAAGCAGGAAGAACCGTCCGTAAATCAGCCGTATTTAAATCAGTATGTTGAGGCTATTAGGGAGAAGTTAGGAGAGGGTGCATTAGTAGATTCCTACATTAATAAACTGTCAAAGGATGTGCCAACTCTTGTGGTGGATCCCGAAAAGTATTATGAAGTGATGGAGTCACTGCGATTCCATGAGGGACTTGCTTTTGATTATATGTCAGAGCTACATGCGACGGATTTTGTGACACATATGGAAGTGTATGTTCATTTGTTTTCATATGGCAAGAAACAATCGGTAGCGGTGAAGGTAAAGCTAGACCGGGAAGCGCCGCAAGTCGAATCTGTGACAGCGCTTTGGAAAGGAGCTGACTGGCCGGAGCGAGAAGCATACGATTTGCTCGGCATTGTATTTAAAGGGCATCCGAATTTAACGCGTATTTTAATGCCAGATGATTGGGTAGGATATCCGCTTAGAAAAGACTATGAACCGTATGATGTGGAGGTGTAGCTATGATCCGCACGGAAGAGATGCTTTTGAATGTAGGACCTCAGCATCCGAGTACACATGGTGTGTTCAGGCTCGTAATTAAGATTGACGGGGAAATTATTAAAGAAGCTACACCTGTTATTGGATATTTGCATCGCGGGACGGAAAAGATCGCTGAGAGCTTACAGTATACGCAAATTATCCCTTATACAGATCGAATGGACTATTTATCAGCCATGACGAATAATTACGTCATTTGCCATGCTGTAGAGACGATGATGGGGCTTGAAATTCCAGAGCGTGCCGAATACTTGCGAGTACTTGCGATGGAGCTAGGAAGAATTGCGAGCCATCTCGTTTGGTGGGGGACGAATCTTCTTGATATAGGAGCGGTCAGCCCGTTTTTGTACGCGTTTCGTGAACGAGAGATGATTATAAATTTATTAAATGAATTATGCGGGGCACGGCTTACTTTTAACTATATGAGAGTTGGTGGTGTGAAGTGGGATGCGCCAGATGGTTGGATTGAAAAGGTGGAAGAGTTTGTTCCGTATATGAGGGAGCAATTAGCAGGTTATCATGATCTTGTTAGCGGTAATGAGATTTTCTTAAATCGTGTGAAAGGCGTTGGTATATATAGCGCGGAAGAAGCGATCTCGTATTCTTTAAGCGGAGCAAATTTGCGTTGCACTGGAGTAAACTGGGATCTTCGCAAAGATGAGCCGTATTCGATTTATAATCGTTTTGATTTTGATATTCCTGTTGGAAGCGTGGGAGATGCTTGGGATCGCTACGTTTGCCGAATGCAAGAAATCGAGGAGTCTTTAAAGATTGTTGAGCAAGCGGTTCAGCAGTTCCCGAAAGATGGAGCTGTGCTGGCAAAAGTACCGAAAATTATTAAGGCACCTAAGGGAGAAGCATTTGTACGTATCGAATCGCCGCGCGGAGAGATTGGTTGTTATATCGCAAGTGACGGAAAGAAAGAGCCGTACCGTTTGAAGTTTCGTAGGCCATCTTTTTATAACTTGCAAATTTTACCGAAGTTATTGAAAGGTGAAAACATCGCTAATTTAATTACGATTTTAGGTGGAGTTGATATTGTACTTGGGGAGGTTGATGGCTAATGATTGAGGCGCTCTTACAATCACCTTCAAGCTGGACGAATTTCTTCATTTTTTTCGGATTAGCGGTGCTTCTACTATTTGCAGTCCTTGGCTTCGTTACATATGGAATCTTGGCAGAACGGAAAGTGATGGGGTTTATGCAAGGGCGGATTGGGCCAAACCAGGTTGGAGGCCGATTCGGTTTACTGCAAACGGTAGCTGATGTTTTAAAACTATTATTGAAAGAAGATAGTATTCCGAAAGCAGCAGATAAACCGCTGTTTATATTAGCGCCTGTCATTGCATTTGCACCAGCATTTATGGTGCTTGCGGTTATCCCGTTCACTGATAAATTTCAATTTGCAGATATTGGAGTCGGGCTACTTTATTATATTGCTGTTTCCGGTATTACGACGATAGGTGTTGTAACTGGGGGATGGGCATCGAATAATAAATATTCCCTTTTAGGAGGGATGCGTGCGGCGGCGCAAATGATTTCTTATGAGATTCCGCTCGTAATGAGTGTAATTGGCATCGTTTTGCTAGCTGGTAGTCTGAATTTAAATGAGATTGTAGCGGCGCAGGAGAAGGTCTGGTACATTTTCGTACAGCCAATTGGATTCGTCGTTTTCTTAATCGCAGCAGTTGCAGAGTTAAATAGGACGCCATTCGATTTGCCGGAAGCGGAGTCAGAACTTGTTTCTGGATATCATACGGAATACTCAGGTTTTCGCTGGGCGTTTTTCATGCTTTCAGAGTACGTATATTTCTTCGGGATGGCATCGTTAATTACAGTGCTCTTTTTAGGCGGATGGAATCCAGTCATGTTTCTTGGATTTATCCCAGGTGCCGTATGGTTTGCTTTGAAATTTAGCAGTGTAGTCTTTCTATTAATTTGGTTCCGCGTTACGTTCCCGCGTATAAGAGGTGACCAGTTAATGGAGTTTGGATGGAAAGTATTATTGCCGATTGCACTTGCAAATATTTTCTTAACGGCATTGATTAAGGAGTTATTCTTCTAATCTATGAGGGGGGTGCCAGTAAGAGATGAAAGGACTATTTAAAGGGTTAAAATATACATTAAGTAATTTGAGCAAGAAGAAGGTAACGTATGATTATCCAAATCAACCGTTGCCGTTGCCAGACCGTTTTCGGGGGATTCAAAAATTTTATCCGGAGAAATGTATTGTTTGTAATCAGTGCTCTAACATTTGTCCGACAGACTGTATTCAGTTAACAGGAAAGAAACATCCGGATCCTACGAAAAAAGGAAAAATTATCGACACGTATGATATTAATTTTGAAATTTGTATTCTTTGTGATTTATGTACAGAAGTTTGTCCGACAGAGGCAATTGTCATGACAAATAACTTTGAACTCGCGGAATATTCACGTGATGACTTATTTAAAAATTTGCAGTGGCTTGACGAAAACGACGAAAACGTCAGGAAGGAGAATAAGGCATGAATGGCGAGTTTGTAGCATTCTTTATACTATCCTTGTCTGCAATTATCGGCGTTGTTCTTATGTTGAACTTAACGAAAGTTATGCACATGATGCTAGCTCTCGTTCTGACATTTCTCAGCATTGCAGGTTTGTATTTTCTTTTGTCAGCCGAATTTATAGGCGTTGCACAAATTTTACTTTACTCTGGTGCAATCACAATTATTATGATTTTCGGCATTATGTTAACGAAACATAACGCGGAAAATGAATCGCGTCTTACTCTTCGAAAATGGATTATCTTCTTTGCAGTTGTAGCATTTGGAGCGGTTATGTATTTCGCTGTTAATAATGTTGATTTTGCAAATGAAAGCACACAAGGAAGTTTACCTCTCCATGAAAACAACACACTTCAAATCGGTACGCTTCTCTATTCAAAATATATTATTCCATTTGAACTAACTTCAGTTATTTTACTTGTAGCACTCGTTGGCGCAATTATACTTGCGAAAAAGGACGAGAAAGAGGAGGATTCCAATGAGTAGCGTTCCAGCTTCTGCATATTTAACACTTGCGATTATTTTGTTTTGCATCGGTCTATTTGGAGCTTTAACAAAGCGGAATACAGTAATCGTATTAGTTTGTATCGAATTAATGCTGAATGCTGCCAATTTAAACTTAGTGGCGTTTAGTAAATTAGGCTTATTTCCGAATTTAACAGGTCAAATTTTCTCACTGTTTACGATGGCTGTAGCGGCAGCGGAAGCGGCGGTAGGACTCGCTATTTTAATTGCTTTATATCGTAATCGTACGACAGTTCAGGTGGATGAAATGGATACGCTCAAAGGATAGCATTGTGACCGAAAAAGGGGGAAGGAAACAATGATCGATTATGCATGGCTCATACCGCTTTTCCCACTCGTTTCGTTTTTGTTACTTATTATATTCGGGAAGAAAATTAGAGAAGGAAGCAGCGTACTTAGTATTTTTTTCGTCTTTCTCTCCTTTATACTTGCGGTACTTGTGTTAATAGAAAGGTTTTCAGAAGCAAGCGTGAAGCATAAGTGGGTGTGGCTTAGAGCTGGAGATGTGGATATATCATTCGGCTTTGAAGTGACTGCATTAGGAGCTTTAATGTTATTTATCGTGACGCTTGTGAGTCTACTTGTACATGTGTATTCGAAAGGTTATATGAAAGGTGATGAACGATTACCGACCTTTTACGCATATTTAGGACTCTTTACATTTGCGATGTTAGGGCTTGTTATATCAACGAATTTATTACAACTTTATATATTTTGGGAATTAGTTGGCCTTGGCTCATTTTTACTTATCGGTTTTTATTTCTTTAAAGAAGAAGCGAAGGCTGCTGCAAAAAAGGCTTTTATTATGACCCGTATTGGGGATGTTGGTTTATTTATCGGGATGATTTTAATTTTTTGGTACGCAGGTAGTTTTGAATATGACGCAATATTTAGGGCGATTTATACAGGGGATCTACCTCCTTACATGATTACAATAACAGCGATATTAATTTTTATCGGGGCGATGGGGAAATCAGGTCAGTTCCCGCTTCATACGTGGTTGCCAGATGCAATGGAGGGGCCAACACCCGTTTCGGCACTTATTCACGCGGCGACGATGGTCGCAGCTGGCGTATATTTAGTAGCGACGATGTTCCCTCTATTTTCAGCAAGTACAGTGGCGATGCAGACAGTGGCAATCGTTGGAGCTTTCACTGCAATCTTTGCGGCCTCTATCGGTCTTGTGCAAACAGATATAAAGAGGGTGCTTGCTTATTCTACAGTTAGCCAGCTCGGGTATATGATGCTCGCGCTAGGTTCTGCCGGTTATGTAGCTGGTATATTTCATTTAACGACACATGCTTTTTTTAAAGCACTACTATTTTTGGCGGCAGGAAGTGTAATTCATGCTGTGCATACGCAAAACATTAATAAAATGGGCGGTTTACAGAAGAAGATGAAAGTAACTGGTACGCTATTTTTAATAGGTACCCTTGCCATTAGCGGTGTTCCGCTGCTTTCCGGTTTTTTCAGCAAAGATGAAATTTTAGCGGCGACGTGGATGAATGGCAATTACGTTTTATTTACTTTAGCAGTAATTGCGGCATTTTTAACAGCGTTTTATATGTTCCGCCTTTACTTTCTTGTCTTTACTGGAGAAACGAAGACGAAGGAAGAAGTGCATGAATCGCCTCGCGTTATGACGTATCCAATGATTGTTCTCGGCGTTCTCGCAGTAGTGGCAGGATATATAAATACACCATGGTTTGGGACGTTTCTCGGAGATTGGTTGACGAAAGATGTAGGGTTTAAGGTTGAAGAAACGCATGGACCAGTTTGGATTATGATTGTTGCGACACTCGTTTCATTTGCGGGAATCGCTCTTGCATATTTCATATATAGGAAGAAATCAATTTCTAGGAATTGGGCTGGGGGTACGGAAACATCGCTTTATAATCTTTTGAAAGAAAAATATTATGTGGATGAACTATACAACATGACGGTGATTCCTATTACGAAAGGAATCGCTCATGTGCTTCGCTTATTTGAAGTGTATGTAGTCGAAGGAATTGCAGTTTTAATTGCAAGTGTAGTGAGAGGCACAAGTAACCTTGGATCGAAACTTCAAAACGGGAATGTACAAGTGTACGGTACTGTAACGGCGGTTTCGCTCGCTGTACTCGTCATTATTTTGCTCTATACGGGAGGGGATTTACGATGAATGATTTGTTGTTAACGTTCTTCATTTTTTCCCCGCTTTTAGGAATTTTATTGCTTGTATTAACACCGAAAAAGGAATTGCGTACAGTGCGAGCGCTTGGCTTATTTGGAACGGCACTGCCATTTGGAATCGCTATCGTCCTCGCTTGTACATATGCTTCTGGAAAGAATTTGTCACTATTTGATGAAAAAGTGAAATGGATTAAGTTCGGCGATTTTACAGCGGTAGATAAAAGGTGGTTTTCTATTTATTACGAGCTTGGTATTGATGGTTTGTCACTTGTCATGATGGTACTGACGGCTCTTCTAGCGATGCTTGCAGCAATTGCAGCCTTTTCTATTAAAAGAAATTTAAAAGCATTTTATATGCTGTTACTCATGCTAGAAATAGGAATGCTCGGCGTCTTTGCTGCTCAAAACTTAATGTTGTTTTTTATCTTCTTTGAAATTACGTTGCCACCAATGTTCTTATTAATTGGAAAGTGGGGAAAATTGTCGAGTGAAAAGGCTGCGTATAGTTATTTAATATATAACGGTATTGGCTCAGCTATTTTGCTCATTGTTTTCTCAATTTTGTTCGCGAAAACAGGTACAACAAATATTGTGGAGCTGAAAGAGATATTAAGAAGCGTAAACGCAGAGGGAGCACTCGTCATCCCAAGTAGTTTGCAGCTTAGTGTATTTATTGCCATAATGATTGCTTTTGCAATTAAACTACCTGTTTTTCCGTTGCACCGCTGGATGGTCAATGTACACATAGAAGCGCATCCAGCTGTAGTTATGCTTCATGCGGGTGTTTTGCTGAAGATTGGAGCGTACGGTATTATTCGCTTCGGGAAAGGGCTATTCCCGGAATATTTTCACGATGTTGCAACACTAATTGCGATATTAGGCGTAATTAATTTATTATACGGTGCCTTTTTAGCGCTCATCCAAACAGACTTTAGGAAAGTACTGGCTTACTCTAGTATTTCGCATATGGGAATTGTGTTAATGGGACTTGCGTCACTTAATGCACCTGGTACACAAGGAGCGTTATTCCAGGTTGTATCGCACGGTTTAATTGCAGCCTTGCTGTTTTTCTTACTCGGTGTTATAGAACAACGTTTCGGAACATCAGACATTACAGCGCTTGGTGGACTCGCAAAAAGTGTCCCAGTACTTAGCGGCTTCTTCTTAGCAGGAGGAATGGCATCGCTCGGATTACCAGGGATGTCTGGGTTTGTTAGTGAATTTCTTGCCTTTCTCGGTTTATTTCAAGGAGAGCCCGTCATTGCTGCAGTCGGTGTGATTGGCATCATTTTAACCGCTGTATATGTATTAAGGGCGACACTTCAAGTGACATTTGGAAAGAAAGAGTGGGAAGCAAAATCTGATATACACGGATGGGAGTATGTCCCTGTTTTACTACTTATCTTTTGTATTATTGCAATTGGAGTTATGCCAGAAATACTAGGGGATCCGCTTCAAAATACATTGAAAACATTGGGGGTGAAGTAGGATGGATATGAATACGTTATTTAGCTTATCGTGGCATCTAATGGTGCCAGAATTTATTATTCTCGGCGCCGCCATCCTCCTTTCCATATGTGATTTGTTTTTTAAGCTGAACCATAGATATGTAGCTCTTGGTGCGATTGCTGCCATCGTATTAGCAATCGTGTCATTAATTACTCTATATAGCGAACCGGCAGGAGATATTTTAAATGGATCGTTTGTGTTAGATGGATTTTCAAAAGGGTTTAAAACGTTGCTATTAGGTGCCTCAGCCCTCATTTTATGCACCGCAATGAGCGATGATAAGAAGAATCCAATCGAAGATAAAGGTGAATATTATTACTTATTTTTAATGGCACTTCTTGGTGCGATGTTCATGGCTTCTAGTGTAGATTTTATTACCCTTTTCGTTGGTTTGGAGTTACTTTCACTTTCTTCTTATATTTTAGTAGGAATACGAAAAAAGAGCCGTGCATCAAATGAAGCGGCAATGAAATACGTCATTAGCGGAGGAATTGGAACGGCGATTACGCTCTTCGGAATGAGTTATTTATACGGTATTACAGGTTCAACTAACATTGTAGATATGCAAAAGGTACTCACTGGGGAACTCGCTAGTGGTATTCAGTTATTGTTAGCTCTCGCATTTCTTTTATTGCTAGTTGGTCTCTCATTTAAAATTGCCACAGTGCCGTTTCATATGTGGGCACCTGATGTGTATGAAGGAGCGGCTACACCTGTTACTGCTTTTCTTGGAACGATTTCTAAAATTGCCGGGTTCCTACTCATTATTCGTTTGTTCCTTATGATCTTTGCAAGTGTATTAATACAAGGAGATATGCAATCTTTATATGGGCATATGAGTATATATATTGCGGTGCTAGCAAGTATTACGATGATTGTTGGGAATGTAGTCGCGTTAAAACAATACAATATAAAGCGTTTATTTGCTTATTCAGGCATTGCACATGCGGGGTATTTACTCGTTCCACTTGTGGCATTATCACCATTTACGATGGATAGCATGTGGTTTTATATGCTGGCATACATGCTTATGAATATAGGCGCATTTGCCATTATCCACGGCTTAATCTTACAAAATGATGAGGAAAATATAACAATTTTCACAGGTTTATATAAAAGGTCGCCATTTACAGCGATAATGATGACAATTTTTATTTTATCGTTGGCTGGGATACCAGGAACAGCTGGATTCATTGGAAAGATTAATATCTTTTTAGGCGCACTTCATGTAGAGCCAGCACATTACGTACTAGCTTCGATTATGATGGGTACGACAGTTGTTTCATTCGTATATTATTTCCGTATTTTACAACAAATGTTTTTCCGCACCGGAGAGACAGAAGAGAGAATACGGTTACCGTTAAATATAAAGGTTGTTATGAGTCTTTGTGCAATTTCGATTGTAATACTAGGGATTATGCCGATGATTGGGTACAATTTCTTTTATGAATATTTTCCATTAATGAAAGATTTCTTCTTCTTAGGGAACGTGGTACAATAGTGAAAATAAAAGGTGTGGAGTCAGTACTCTGCGCTTTTTATTTTGTGTTAACTTGTAATGTAGATATACGTTTTTGGAAAGAAAATCACGATGTAAAATGTAAGATGTCTATGTGCATTTGAAAAAGTGTAGCTCCTACTTATTATGGTATCGTTTTTATATTCTTTCATAAGTAGTAGCTGAGTAAAAAGGGGTCGATTTTTTGGCACAACTTTTAGGGCAACAAGCACTGATTGCCATTGTTTCGCATTTATTGTTTATTACCATTACGTGGTGGGCCTTACAAGGCATTCACATTGAGCGTTTAATGAAGTCCGGAAAAGTGCTGCAGACGCGAGTATTACTCATCTTAATTACAATTGCAATTGGGACATCTGTAAGTAACTTTTTCCTTGATTATTTAGGCTATTCGAAGAGTTTAACGTATTTAGTAAAGTAAGTGTATAGAACCTCAAATCTCCGTTAACAATGGGGATAGGAGGGGATGAAATTGAAGCTTAAAGCCATTCTTATTGTTGCACTTAGTGTTGTTTTATTTTTGGTTGGATATAGAGAGATGAAACCGATAAGCGATGAACATAAAATGGAGAGCATGATCAAGGCTTTAGAGAAAAATGATGCTAAAGTAGAAAAATGGTCATGGTTAGCGAGAGAAACAAAAACAATTTCTAACATACATACGTTTCAAAAGTTGTTAAACGATGTGAAGGAAAAGGCAAATATTCAAAAGTGGGAAGTAGAGCAATCTCCAGATGGATATAAAGCTACATCCTATAAAAAGCTTTCTTCTTATGAAGAACGAGTAGTAGTAACTTGGAGTAAAGAAAATACTAAAGAAAACACTTTCATTATCTTTGAAGTAAGTGGGGCGAAATGGGACCCGAAGTATGTTCAAAACATGAATAAAATTTTTAGTGAAAAACCTATAATTTACACTTGTGTTCAAGGTGTACTGAATGATAAGATTGAAGGTGTTTTGCAAAATAAAACCAATCAGGTTTTGAAAGATCTTTCAGCAAGAGCGATCGAACAAGTAGAAGAAAGAGCATTTGTGTCAGTCTCCGCATACAATAAAAAGTGGGATGACGCTCTTTCAACAAATAGAGAGAAAATAAATGTGCAAATAGCAATACGTTCTACAGACAACAAAGATACAATTGTGGTTGGCACACCGATCATAACTTCTGAGTATTGAGTGAATAGATACTGAAAAAAGGACACGGAGGGGAATAATTTGGAAAAGATCATCGTCCGTGGCGGAAAGCGGTTAAACGGCACAGTGCGTGTTGAGGGCGCAAAAAATGCTGTATTACCTATAATCGCTGCAGCCCTATTAGCGAGTGATGGAAAGAATGTACTATCTGAAGTACCAGTTTTGTCTGATGTATACACAATTAATGAGGTATTACGTCATTTAAATGCTGAAGTCGTATTTGAAAATAATCAAGTAACAATCGATTCTTCTAAAGAACTAAACATTGAAGCACCATTTGAATATGTACGTAAAATGCGTGCATCTGTTCAAGTAATGGGACCATTATTAGCACGTAACGGTCGTGCTCGTATTGCACTTCCTGGTGGATGTGCAATTGGTTCACGTCCAATTGACCAACATTTAAAAGGCTTCGAAGCAATGGGAGCAAAAGTACAGGTTGGTAACGGTTTTGTTGAGGCATATGTTGAGGGAGAACTAAAAGGAGCTAAAATCTACTTAGACTTCCCAAGCGTAGGCGCGACAGAAAACATTATGTCTGCAGCTACATTAGCAAAAGGGACAACAATTCTTGAAAACGCAGCGAAAGAACCAGAAATCGTTGACTTAGCTAACTTCTTAAATGCGATGGGAGCGAAAGTACGCGGAGCTGGAACTGGAACGATTCGTATCGAAGGCGTTGATAAATTATATGGTGCAAACCACTCTATTATTCCTGACCGTATTGAAGCGGGAACATTCATGGTTGCAGCAGCAATTACTGGTGGAGACATCTTAATTGAAAATGCTGTACCTGAACATTTACGCTCAATTACAGCGAAAATGGAAGAAATGGGTGTTAAAATTATTGAGGAAAACGAAGGTGTACGTGTTATCGGCCCAGATAAGTTAAAAGCGGTTGATATTAAAACTATGCCTCACCCAGGTTTCCCAACAGACATGCAATCACAAATGATGGCATTATTACTACAAGCTGATGGAACAAGCATGATTACAGAAACGGTATTCGAAAACCGCTTTATGCACGTTGAAGAATTCCGTCGTATGAATGCTGATATTAAAATTGAAGGTCGTTCTGTTATTATGAACGGTCCAAACAGCTTACAAGGTGCTGAAGTAGCAGCAACTGACTTACGTGCTGCAGCTGCATTAATCTTAGCTGGTTTAGTATCAGAAGGTTATACTCGTGTAACTGAGTTAAAACATCTTGACCGTGGCTATGTAAACTTCCATAAGAAATTAGCTGCATTAGGTGCAACTATTGAACGTGTAAACGAAAAAGTAGAAGAAGTGAAAGAACAAGAAGTTTCTGATCTTCACGCTTAATTAAAATAGTCTCTATGTCTTTTGACATAGGGGCTATTTTTTTTGGTTATTACTGTTATAGTCAATAAATTCTATACTTATGCACGTACCAGTAAAAATATTTAGAAAATTTCTGTTTTATACTCTTCCCCTTAAGTATGTTCTAAAAGAAAGAGTTGTTCCATAAGAATGAATGGAGTAAAGCTTTTATATTGGAGGAAAATAGGATGAAATTTTCAAAGCCACTTTTTATTACAGTAGCGCTCTTAATAGCGCTCGTTATCATTGTACCTGCAGCCCTTGTTATTCCATTTGCGAAAGCAAAAGTAGGGGAAGAAACGGCCTCTAAAACTCCTCCAGCGATAGAAAGCATACCAGCTCCAGGAAAAGTAGATACAGCTGTTCAAGTTGCTGTATATCGCGAAAAACAGAAGAAGGTAGAAACATTACCAGTGGAGGAGTATGTGACAGGTGTAGTAGCTTCTGAGATGAATGCCAGTTTTGAAATAGAGGCACTAAAGGCGCAGGCATTAGCAGCGAGAACATTTGTAGTACAACGTATGCTAAGCGGAGGAAAGAAAAATAATGCGGACGTGACAGATACGGTGAAAGATCAAGTGTACAAAAGCAAAGATGAATTGAAGAAGCAATGGGGTAATAACTACGAAAATAATTTGAAGAAAATCGAAGAAGCCGTTTCGAAAACAGCAGGACAAGTTTTAACGTATGATGGAAAACCAATTTCAGCATCCTTCTTTTCAACGAGTAATGGTCGAACAGAAAATGCAGCTGACTATTGGGGAAATGATTATCCGTACTTGAAAAGTGTAGATAGTCCGTGGGATCAAGCCTCTCCAAAGTTTACGAGCGAGCAAACATTTACAGTAGCTGATTTTCAAAAACGTCTCGGTGTGAAAGTGCTAGCAGACGGAAAGGTTGGCAATATTAAAGACCTTACGGAAGGAAAGCGCGTAAAGGATGTAGCTTTTCAAGGAAAAACATTAACTGGAAAAGAAGTTCGTGAAAAGTTAGATTTACGTTCTTCTGATTTTACGTGGAAACAACAAGGAGATAAAATCATCGTTACGACGAAAGGTTTCGGTCACGGCGTTGGTATGAGTCAATACGGGGCGAACGGCATGGCAGCGGAAGGAAAGAAATATACAGATATCGTCGCTCATTACTATAAAGGCGTTGCAATAAAGACGATGAATGATTATGAAGGAAAATTGATGGTGAAGAAATAGGTGTCAGAACTCTGGCACCTATTTTTTTCTGTTTAAAATATCATAATTTTCCATTAACTGTTTGATATAATAGGATAAAAAGGCATTTGGGGGAAATGAAATGGCGTTACTAGAGTTGAAACAATTAGGGAAGGCGAACCAGTTACCGGCAATTGAGCTAGAGGTGGAGAAGGGACAATGTATTGTTTTGCAATGCAATAATCATACAGCTAAAGTGTTACACCGCATCATTATTGGTGAAGAAGAGGCGTCGACTGGCAATGTACTGTTTGAAGGAGAAGCAATTGGAAAGAAAAATTATTCCCGCATCGGTTTTTGTTTTTTGAAAGATGAGGCATATGATCGTTTGAAGGTGAAAGAATACTTCAAATTTCTATTAGGGCTTTATGAATCAAAGATAAGTATAGAAGAAGTTGTGCAGTCTGTTGGTCTCCTAGATAAACTAAACGTTAAAATAGAAAAATTATCATTTTCAGAGAAACGCCGTCTTCATATCGGACGAGTGATGATTCATAATCCGGATTTAATCATTTTGGAAGAACCGGAGCAAAATGTAGATATAGAGAGTACGGTTATTATTCGAAAAGCAATCATGAAAATGAAAGAGCAAGGAAAGGCGATTTTTATTACGTCATCTTTCCTATCCGATGCCCTTTCGTTAACGGAAGATGTATACATACTAAACAATGATGGTGTGAAAAAAGTAGAAATTGAACAAGAGGAAGCAGAAAAAGTCGATGAAGAGAAGGTCGTTCAAATAATTCCGCAAATGAAGTTAGAAAGAATACCTGCGAAAGTGAACGATAAAATCATTTTACTTGATCCGATGGAAATCCATTTCATTGAAACGCAAAACGGAGTGACACATATTCACGTTCGTGAAGGAGATTTCGTATGTACATTAACATTAAGCGAACTAGAAGCAAGGTTAACAGGTTTTGGTTTCTTTAGATGTCATCGCTCGTATCTTGTGAATTTACAAAGAGTGCGAGAAGTGATTACTTGGACTCGTAACAGTTTTAGCTTAATTTTAGACGACGAAAGAAAAAGTTCAATCCCGCTTTCAAAAGGACGCATGGATGAATTAAAAGGTGTGATTGTGCTATAAAAAGTGCTCCAATAAGCTCAACATGCGATTCATTCACCGGTAAAAATACTCCTTTTACCGGTATTTTACTGCGTAATCCCTTTGTTTTTCATATGATTGAGTCAAGAAAAGCGAAACAAACGAACGAAAAGCGCTAAAGCGACTTTTATCTATAAAGAAGAAAAACAAAGGGGATGAAGAAATGACATTGGCAATTGAAATGAAAGATGTAATGAAAAGTTTCAGTGGAAAAACGGCACTTCGAAATGTAAATATTGAGGTGAAGCAAGGAGAGATATTCGGATTCCTCGGACCGAGTGGATCTGGTAAGACGACAACAGTAAAAATTTTAACTTCTCAATTGCTTCATAGTGTTGGAACGGTAAGAGTATTAGGGAAAGATATTACAGGACCAAGTAGCATCGATTACAAACGAATTGGTATTTTAACAGATAACAGCGGCTTATATGAAAGACTTAGCATTTATGATAACTTACTATTATTTTGTGACTTATACGATTGCAAAAAAGAACGAATCGATGAAGTACTAACACAAGTAAATTTATTAGATGATAAAAAAACACCAGTAAAGAAACTATCAAAGGGAATGAAGCAACGCGTCACACTAGCGAGAGCAATCCTTCATAAACCAGATATCCTCTTCTTAGATGAACCAACATCTGCACTTGATCCAGTAAACGTACAAAACATTCATAAAATCTTAAAAGACTTAAATGAAGAAGGAACGACGATTTTCTTAACGACTCACAACATGGATGAAGCAGAAACGCTTTGTAACCGCATTGCCTTCCTTTGTGGCGGAGAAATTGTAGCACTCGATACGCCAGAGAACCTGCGCTTACAATACGCTAAGGATCAAATAGAGGTCGTATTAAAAGGTAAACGAAAAGAAGTAGTGCAAAAAGATGAATTAGGCGCAAATCGTATTTCAGAATGGATGAAAAAGGGCGAACTGTTATCTATTCATTCACACGAACCAACGCTAGGCGATATCTTTATTGAAGTTACTGGGAGGGGATTATAATGACATTTTCAATGAGACGTGTATCAGCTATTTTTAGAAAAGAAATACAAGATTTTAAGACAAATTCACAAGTGTTGTTAATGGCATTTTTACCAATTATACTTTCATTTTTGTTTAGCAGATTTGGAGTGGGAAAGGAAATGTTAGGTATTACTACTATAACGGCCTTCCTATTTGTCGCAGGCTTTGTTCAATCTATGGTAATTGCAGAAGAAAAAGAAAAACATACATTGCGTGTATTAATGCTATCACCGGCATCTTCGGTTGAAGTTCTACTTGGAAAGAGTTTATTAACATCGGGTCTGACAATGGTCATTTGTATTGCAAATTTATTCATTTTAGATCAGTTAAATATTAACCTTCCATTGGTAGGATTGATATTCTTATGCGGAACTATTTTGTTTATCGTACTTGGAACAATGATCGGATTACTTGCATCTTCTGTACCACAAACATCAATAATTGGAATGCCGATATTAATGACGATGTATTTGGCTGTACAGTTTGAGCCAATGGTTGAAAATAAAGTAATTAAGACGATGATTGGATATCTTCCAACATCTCATATTGTGAAAGCACTTAAAAGCTTAGTAGGTGGGGCGGGATTTAGTAGTATTAGTGGGCATGTATTAAATGTTGCAGTTTGGCTTATTATATCGCTCGTTGTATGTTTAATCGTATATAAAAAGAAACAATTAGACTAAAAACTGAGCTAAAAGTGCTCAGTTTTTTCTTTTTTCTATCATTTCCTCGGAAATTTTACAGTTCTTATACATATTTTTACAGATTTTGTCGAAAAGTAATTAGTTATACGTTGTATAGGATACGTGAATATTGTTCAAAATGATTGCTGAGGTGATGATGGAATGCGAGGAAGAAATAATAAAAAGTCGCAAAAGGTAGTACATTTATTTCAAAAAAGATGGGTGTTTCCGGCACTATACATTGCTTGTGCAGCGGTAATCTTAATGGTTGCGCTATGGTTCCAAGGAGCTAATCCGAAGAAGAATCCAAACCACGATCAAGCAACACCGTATACACAATCGGAAGATCCAGCAGTACCAGTAACGAAATCTTCAGAAGTAGTGAAAATGCCAGCTGCCGCGAATGCGGAAGTAGTCGTACAGAAGAAATTCTATGAAGATGCAGCAACTGAGGCGGAACAAGAAAAAGCACTTGTCTTTTATAACAACACATATTCCCCGAACAAAGGAATTGACATTGCTGCGAAGAATGGAAAAGAATTCAATGTTGCTGCTGCTTTAAGTGGTACAGTAACGAAAGCTGAAAAAGATTCACTTCTTGGTTATGTTGTAACAGTTGATAGTGGAAATGGTGTAGCGGTATCTTATCAAAGCTTAGGCAGTGTGAAAGTAGAAAAAGGTGCAAGAGTTGCACAAGGTGAAGTATTAGGAACATCCGGTCTAAGTGCAATGAATAAAGAGGCAGGCTCTCACGTTCACTTTGAAGTACGTAAAGACAATGTGGCTGTGAACCCTGAACGTTACTTAAATAAATCAGTAACAGAAATTAAAGCTGATGCAGGTGCTGCAAAGGCTACGAATGCTTCTGGTAAAAAAGCTGATGACAAATCTCAAAAAGAAGAGAAGTCAACGAGCACGAAACCAGAAAGTAAAACAGAAGACAAGTCTCAAAAAGAAGAGAAATCAACAAGCGGTTCAACTAGTGACAAAAAAGAAGAACCGAAGAAAGAAGAAAAATCAACAAATGGTTCTACAGAATCATCTAACGATTCTTCTTCACAAGAATAAGAAAGTGAAAAAATCAGTTCCCACTAGGGGAGCTGATTTTTTTATTTTTATATAAAAATACTCAATTTCGAGAAAAAAGTTGCAAAAACAAGGAAAAATGACGAGATTCTCGAATATATATTACAAAAGGGAGGGGATACTGTGTCATTTTTATTTGTTCTGTCGACTGCTATTATTTTATTGTTTGTTTTATTCACCTTATATTATTATATTGCCGGTAAGAAAGAGGTTCCCCACCATCAATTATTAGAAGAAGAGTTTGAAAGAGAAGAATGACGCCTTATACATAAGGTGTCATTTTTTTCGCCAAAATAGTCACTGTTAACGTATTTCTCACAAAAAAACGTAATTTTTCTTAACTTAGTCCGCAAAAATAGTGAACATGTAGCATATATCAGTAGTGCGGGCAATACAATGGTATAAACCAAAGCAAAGAGAGTGTTTGAGGTGAGAAATCGTGAATCATTTCATTATAAATCCAAGAATGTTTAACGCTTACAAACAGCACTCACACTTACTTCTTAGTCGTATGCAGCGAGGCTCATTTCACCCTTCTCACATCCAAATTAGGGAGGCGAGTGGTGTGCACGATTACATCAAAGAGAGAACTATCAAGATTGGTAAGTATATCGTGGAGACAAGAAAGACAGTGCGTGTCATTGCAAAGGAATTTGGGGTATCAAAGAGTACAGTCCATAAAGATTTAACAGAACGTCTACCAGAAATTAATCCAGAGCTCGCAAATGAAGTGAAAGAAATTCTTGATTATCATAAGTCTATTCGTCATTTAAGAGGTGGAGAAGCAACAAAGCAAAAGTATAGAAAAGAAGATGTAGAGAAGCCTGTACGTCAATAATGTTACAGTAGCAAACATTCCGTTCACATTCGGTAATATTTTTCAGAAGAATTCTTTTTGCGAATATTACGTTTCTGTTAAATTTATGATAAAATCAGAAATTAGGTGAAAAGAATTCGGGTGTAACCTGATTTTGAATATCGAGGAGGAAAAAACGGGAATGTTTGCGCGAGATATCGGAATTGACCTAGGTACGGCTAACGTATTAATTCATGTTAAAGGTAAGGGTATTGTATTAAATGAGCCATCTGTTGTGGCAATCGATCGTAATAGTGGTAAAGTATTAGCAGTAGGTGAAGAAGCGAGAAGTATGGTGGGACGTACGCCGGGTAATATTGTAGCAATTCGTCCACTTAAAGATGGTGTAATCGCAGACTTCGAAATTACAGAAGCAATGTTAAAGTATTTCATTAACAAATTGGACGTAAAGAGCTTCTTTTCAAAACCTCGTATTTTAATTTGTTGTCCAACAAATATTACATCAGTAGAACAAAAAGCAATTCGTGAAGCTGCTGAACGTTCAGGTGGTAAAACAGTATTTTTAGAAGAAGAACCAAAAGTAGCCGCAGTTGGTGCTGGTATGGAAATCTTCCAACCAAGCGGTAACATGGTTGTTGATATTGGTGGAGGTACAACAGATATCGCTGTACTATCTATGGGTGATATTGTTACCTCTTCCTCTATCAAAATGGCTGGCGATAAGTTTGATATGGAGATCTTAAACTATATTAAACGTAAGTATAAGCTATTAATCGGAGAACGTACTTCAGAAGATATTAAAATTAAAGTTGGTACAGTATTCCCAGGTGCACGTAGCGAAGAGCTTGAAATTCGCGGACGTGACATGGTAACAGGCTTACCACGTACAATTACAGTATGCTCTGAAGAAATTACAGAAGCATTAAAAGAAAATGCAGCTGTTATTGTACAAGCTGCAAAAGGTGTATTAGAGCGCACACCACCAGAATTATCTGCAGATATCATCGACCGCGGTGTTATTCTAACAGGCGGTGGAGCTTTACTACACGGTATCGACATGCTTCTAGCAGAAGAACTAAAAGTACCAGTATTAATTGCTGAAAACCCAATGCACTGCGTTGCGGTTGGTACAGGTATTATGTTAGAGAATATCGACAGATTACCAAAGCGTGCTTTGAGATAATTTGAAAGAACTAAGGCTAATGCCTTAGTTCTTTTTTTTCGTTTTTATATTTTTTTATTTTGATTTTTTGCGAAAATGGAAGGAAAATAGAGAAATATGAAGGAAACAGGTAAAATATTCATATATATGGTTAAATTTAATATTTCCTTAATTGAAAACGTTTATAATATAATGAGTCGAATACGACATTAAGGCAAATAATGTTTCAATACATATTGCCTTTCCCTAATTTGGGCATACACTCCTTTCCACCTCCGTGTCAGTTGCAAAAATGTGCAACTATTTTAATGGAATAGAGTGTGTGCATTTTTTTTGGAAGTTGTGCTAAATATAAAATGTTACTTTGTAATGACAAACAATAAACAAAATGGGATAATAGCAATATGTCCAAGTGGTAAGACCAATATTACAAAAGGGGCGATTGTTACATGCTAAATATAGAACAAATTAAAGAAATCATTCCTCACCGCTATCCATTTTTACTTGTTGATAAAATATTAGAAGTAGATGAAGGCAAAAGAGCGGTTGGGATTAAAAATGTATCCGCAAACGAAGAATTCTTTAACGGACACTTCCCTGACTATGCAGTTATGCCTGGTGTACTTATTGTAGAAGCATTAGCGCAAGTCGGAGCAGTTGCAGTATTAAAGAAAGAAGAAAACCGCGGAAGACTTGCTTTCTTTGCAGGTATCGACAATTGCCGTTTCAAAAAACAAGTACGCCCAGGCGATCAGCTTCGTCTAGAAGTAGAAATGACACGCGTACGCGGCCCAATTGGAAAAGGAAAAGCAATCGCAACAGTAGATGGTGAAGTTGCATGTGAGGCAGAAATTACATTTGCGATTGGTGATAAAAAAGAATAGATAGTACTAAAAAATCTCCTTGTGAAAAGACAAGGGGATTTTTTATTTACTGTTATATAACGATGAAAAGATAATATACAAACTAATCAGAAAACACCTTGTAAATAGATGGTAATTACCATATACTTACTTTATTATTTATCTAGAAAACAGGATAAGTGATAAAGGTAATAAAGAAATAAGGGCATTGTCATATTGTTAAGGTACTTAAATAAGACAAAGTAGGATGTTATTGATTATGATGAAATGTGGGGAACTCAGCAAGAATATTAATTAGACGTATGAAATCGAGCATAAGAGAGAGAAAAGGGAAATGTCGCATTTCACAAAAGGAGATTATGAATATGTTCGGGAGAAAGAAAAGAAAACCATTACGACAATTAATTACACATAAAGAGCCTAAATCGCGTATTACAGAACAATACCGTAACATTCGTACAAACATTGAGTTTACATCTGTAGATAATCATATTCGTTCTATTATTGTTACTTCAGCCGATCCAGGTGATGGGAAAACAACAACAATCTCAAACTTAGCAGTTGTTTTCGGACAACAAGGAAAGAAAGTTTTATTAATTGGAGCTGACTTGCGTAAGCCGACGATACAAAACTTATTTGCCATTCATAGTTCAAATGGGCTAACGAACTTATTATCAGGACAAGCAAAACTTATGCAATGCATTCAAAAAACAGATATAGAGAACGTATACTTAATGGCAGCAGGTCCAATCCCGCCAAACCCAGCAGAACTATTAGGGAGCCGGGCAATGGACGAGGCGTTGCTAGAAGCATATAACATGTTTGATATTATATTAATTGACACACCACCTGTCCTTGCGGTTACAGATGCACAAATACTTGCGAATAAATGTGATGGAATCGTACTCGTTGTACGAAGTGAAAAGACGGAAAAAGATAAAATCGTAAAAGCGAAACAAATATTAGATAAAGCATCAGGCAAACTACTTGGTGTCGTTTTAAACGATAAAAGAGAAGAAAAAGAGCAGTATGGTTATTATTAAAATATGAAAAAGCCAACAAAATTTTTGTTGGCTTTTTTTGATTTCTGAAAATTATTTATCAAGTTATACATTGTAAAAAGCATGATATGATAAAATTTTTGGGAAATCATTGGAATGTGTTGTCATATTTAAGATTATTTTGTAAGATTAAACTTGTTTGTTGTGAACAAATATAGAACTGAATTATTAAAAATAAAAAATGTAAGATTTATATGTTATAATTTTTCCTATGTGTAAATTTTAGAAAGTTGGAGGAACTTATGGAAGAAACAATTAGTCTAAAAGAGTTATTTCATATCTTAAAAAAACGTTTAGCAATGATCCTCGTAATCGCATTTGGTGCAGCTATTGTAAGTGCTATCATTAGCTTTTTCTTCATGACACCAATCTATCAATCTTCGACGCAAATTCTTGTTAACCAGAAGAAACAAGAAGGGGCAATGATTCAAGCCGGTGAAGTCCAAACGAATATTCAATTAACGAATACATATAAGGTTATCATTAAAAGTCCAGTAATCTTAGAACAAGTGAATGAAAAATTAAATTTAAACATGACAGCGCAAGAGTTAACAAAAAAAGTTAATGTTACGAATGAAAAGGATTCACAAGTAATCGCTGTAACAGCTGAGGATAAAGACCCTAAAAGAGCTAGTGATATTGCGAATGCAACTGCAGATGTATTTAAAGGTGAAGTTGCAAAAATTATGAACGTTGATAACGTAACAGTAATATCTAAAGCTGAAGTTGCAGAAAATCAATCTCCGATTAAGCCAGCGCCTATGCTTAATGTAGCGATTGCTTTCATTGTTGGTTTAATGGCTTCAGTTGGTCTTGCATTTTTACTAGAATATTTAGATAACACGGTGAAAAAAGAAGAAGATGTAGAAAGCTTACTTGGCTTACCAGTGTTAGGGATTGTAGCTCGTATGGATGAAGAAACAATGAACGTGAAATCACACGCTCCATCATCAAGAAAAGTGAGGGGACAAACAATTGGCTCTTAATTTATTTAAAAAGAAAAAGAATCATCGTCAACGCCGTCAATTAATTGCTCATCAACAACCGAAATCACCAATTTCAGAACAATATCGTAATATTCGAACGAATATTGAATTTGCAGCTGTAGATACGAATTTACATTCATTAATGGTCACGTCTGCAAACCCAAGTGAAGGGAAAACGACAACGACAGCGAATATGGCAGTTGTGTTTGCCCAACAAGGAAAAAAAGTATTATTAATTGATGCAGATATGCGTAAACCAGCAATGCACCAAATGTTCCAAGTAGATAACATTTTTGGACTTACGAATGTACTAACACATAGTGAACGTTTAGAAAAATGTGTACAAACTACATCTGTAGACAATCTACATTTTTTAGCTTGTGGTCCAATCCCACCAAACCCGGCCGAATTGTTAGGCTCAAAATCAATGAAAGAACTTCTTGGACAAGCATACAGTATGTACGACTTAGTTATTTTTGATATGCCGCCAATTTTAGCTGTAACCGATGCGCAAATTATGGCAAATGTATGTGATGCGTCTATTCTTGTTGTTCGTAGTGAATCAACAGAAAAAGAGACAGCAGTGAAAGCAAAAGGATTATTAGAATCGGCTAAAGGTAAATTGTTGGGCGTTGTTCTAAACGATCGTGAACGTGAAAACGGCTTATATTATTACTACGGTGCAAACTAATTAAAAGAGTGAGATATGGTTGAAACATATCTCCTTTTTTCCCTTGAATATGAGCAATATCTCATATTCAAGGGAAAAAAGATCTTTATAGGAGAGAGGGAGGATGAAACAAATGATAGATTTACATTGTCACATTTTACCTGGTATCGATGATGGTGCACAGACAGTAACAGATAGTTTAGCGATGGCACAACAAGCCGTTTCAGAAGGAATACTTACAATTGTCGCAACGCCGCACCATCAAAATGGAAAATATGTAAATGAACGTACCTCAATTATTCATCACGTAAAACAACTAAATGATGAACTACAACAACATAATATTCCACTTACTATTTTACCTGGGCAAGAGGTCAGGTTATATGGCGATTTATTAGAAGACTATGAAGCTGGTAAAATCGTTACTTTAAATGAAACAAATAAATATATATTCATTGAATTTCCATCGAATCACGTACCTCGTTATGCCGAACAATTATTATACGAATTACGTGTAAAAGGAATGGTTCCAATTATTGTTCACCCGGAACGTAATGCCGAGTTAATCGAGCGGCCAGATAAGTTATATAACCTTGTAAATAAAGGTGCGTTAACGCAAGTAACGGCAGGTAGTTTGCTTGGGAAATTTGGTAAAAAGATTAAAAAATTCTCACTACAGCTTGTGGAACATAATTTAACACATATGATCGCATCAGATGCGCATAACACGACATCGAGAGGATTTCATTTAGCAGAAAGTTATGAACTAATTGAGAAAGAATTCGGAATGAATGTTATGAGTGATTTAAAAGAAAATCCGTACTTATTAATTAGTGGGAAAGCAATTTACAAAGAAGATCCAGAACAAATTCGTCGTAAAAAATTGTTCGGTATTTTTTAATTGAAGAGTTTGGGTGATGTCTCCTAACCGTTATCAACGGGGACACTCGGTCGTGCTGTGGGTAGAAATTTTTATTTCGCACCTACCTTAGACGCTTGTCGTCGGGAGTATGACGTGAGGATGGGTTAGATGCCCATAAATTATTTATGGTAGAAACTCTACCTATGGAGTTATAACTATGACTCCATAGATAGGGTTTTTGTTATTGTTACATTTGTATATAATAATATATTTTGGGGGTACTAGATTTGAAAAAAGTAAGAAAAGCAATTATTCCAGCTGCGGGACTGGGGACAAGATTTTTACCGGTAACAAAGGCAATGCCTAAAGAAATGTTACCAATTGTTGATAAACCGACAATTCAATACATAGTCGAAGAAGCGATAGAATCAGGAATTGAAGATATTATTATTGTTACTGGAAAAGGTAAACGTGCTATTGAAGATCATTTTGATCATTCTTTTGAATTAGAGCAAAGCTTACTAGAAAAAGGGAAGTATGACATGCTAGAAAAAGTACAAGCTTCCTCAAAAATTAATATTCATTACATAAGACAAAAGGAACCAAAAGGTCTAGGGCATGCAGTATGGTGTGCACGTAAGTTTATTGGAAATGAGCCGTTTGCAGTATTACTTGGTGATGATATTGTTCAAGCAGAAACGCCATGTTTGCGCCAATTAATGGATCAATACGAAGGAACACACTCATCTGTTATTGGTGTACAAACAGTACCTGAAAATGAAACACATCGTTACGGCATTATCGATCCAGTTGAACAAAATGATCGCCGTTATCAAGTACGTCAATTTGTGGAAAAACCAGCTCAAGGAGCGGCACCATCAAATTTAGCAATCATGGGACGTTACATATTAACACCAGAAATCTTTATGCTCCTTGAAGATCAACAAACAGGTGCTGGTGGGGAAATTCAATTGACAGATGCAATTCAACGATTAAATGAAGTTCAACGTGTATTTGCTTATGACTTTGAAGGTACGCGTTACGATGTCGGGGAGAAGTTTGGATTTATTAAGACGACGATTGAGATAGCGCTACAAAATGAAGAATTAAATGTAGAGTTGATGAAGTATATGAAAGAGCTTGTAAAAAAGGAAGAGGTACATTCATAAGGGAATGTCCTTTTTTATTATGAATAAGATAAGAATTATATAAAGAAGGGAACAGATATATTGAGTTATCGAAAACGGCTCTCATTATTAATTTTATTAGATTCATTTATTGTACTCACTGCCGTGTATTTAAGTTATTGGTTTGTACATCCAAATGTACTAAATAAAATTCCTACGACAGTAATTATTAGTTCTATTACTTTATTGTGTAGTCATCATATTTTTGCAGCTATTTATAAGCTTTATAACAAGGCTTGGGAATATGCAAGTATTGGAGAATTAAAACAAATATTTAAAGCGATAACGCTTTCGATTATCGTAACGGCAATTGTTCAACAAATTATAAATCACGATATTTATGTTCGAATTTTAGCAATTGCATGGATGTTGCATTTATTATTAATTGGCGGTTCTCGCTTCGTATGGCGTATGTTCCGTGATACATATATTACAAAAGCTACTGATAAAAAACGAACATTAATTATCGGTGCTGGTTCAGCAGGAACGATGGTAGTACGTCAATTACAGCATAATAAAGAAGCAGATTTATATCCAATTGCGTTTGTTGATGATGATAGAAATAAGCAAAAATTAGAAATTTATAATGTGCCAGTTGTTGGAACAACAACTCATATTCAAGAAATTGTAGAAGATAATGATATAGAACATATTATTATCGCAATTCCTTCATTAAATAGAAGTCAAATCAATGAAATTTTTGAGAAGTGTAGAAAAACAAAAGCGAAAACGCAAATTGTGCCGATGTTAGAAGACCTTTTAGATGGTAAACTCTCTGTCAATGAATTCCGTGATGTACAAGTAGAGGATTTATTAGGGAGAGAACCAATAAAGCTAGATGATGCTGGAATTGGGGAGAAAATTACAGGTAAAACTATTTTAGTAACGGGCGCTGGTGGATCAATCGGATCAGAAATTTGTCGTCAAGTGATGAAATACAAGCCAGCTAAAATTGTTCTTTTAGGACATGGTGAAAACAGCATTTATAATATTGAGATGGAAATGAGAGTTACTTATAAAGATTCTGTGGAAATAACAACAGAAATTGCTGATATTCAAGATCGTCATAAAATATTTGAAATAATGAAAAAGCATCAACCATATATCGTGTATCATGCGGCTGCACATAAGCATGTTCCTTTAATGGAGCGTAATCCAGAAGAGGCAGTGAAAAATAACATTTTTGGTACGAAAAATGTAGCTGAAGCGGCAGATACGTTTAAAGTGAATACGTTTGTAATGGTTTCTACAGATAAAGCTGTAAATCCTACGAATGTAATGGGGGCTACAAAGCGATTTGCAGAAATGCTTGTACAGCATTTGGCAGCTGTAAGTACTAATACAAGATTCGTTGCCGTTCGATTTGGTAATGTTCTTGGAAGTAGGGGAAGTGTAATCCCACTATTTAAGAAGCAAATTCAAAAAGGTGGACCTGTAACAGTTACTCACCCCGACATGATTCGTTACTTTATGACGATACCGGAGGCCTCAAGATTAGTTATTCAAGCAGGCACACTGGCTAGAGGGGGAGAATTATTCGTATTAGATATGGGAGATCCAGTAAAGATTGTGGATTTAGCTAAAAATTTAATTACTCTTTCAGGTTTTTCTATTGAAGAAATCGGAATTGAATTTACTGGATTAAGACCAGGGGAAAAAATGTATGAAGAGTTATTAAATGAAGGTGAAATTCATCCAGAGCAGGTATTTCCTAAAATTCATATTGGAAAGGCTGTTTTGATAGATTCGATGATTCTGAGACAATTCATGGATGAATTTGAGAATATGGCTAAAGAAGAAATAAGGATAAGATTATTAGACATTGCAAATACTAAAAAAGTAGTTAAATAAATATAGGTATTTAGTATGTAATTAGTAGATTTTAATTTAAAATCTTTGATATTAAGGGAATATTTCTAAATAGAAATTATAAAAATTGTATAAATTATATGTAGAAGTAAAGAAAAGGAGTTAAGTGCAGATTATGATTTATAAAAAGATTAAGAGGTTATTAGATATTATTTTATCTTTAACTGGATTAATAATTCTTTCACCACTCTTAATGCTGGTGGCTGTGGCAATTAAATTAGAATCTAAAGGTCCAATTATTTTTCAACAAGAGCGTCTTGGATTAAATGGTAGGGTGTTTAAAATATATAAATTTCGTTCAATGTGTATTGGCGCTGAAAAAAGTGGGGTTTATGAAACGAAAGGTGATACTAGAGTAACAAAGGTTGGTAAATTTATTAGAAAAACTAGTATTGATGAGTTTCCACAGTTTATTAACATTCTGAAAGGTGATATGTCGATTATTGGACCACGCCCAACGTTAACGTATCATCCATGGACACTCAAAGAATATACTACAGAACAGAAAAAAAGGTTTAATGTTAGGCCTGGAGTTACGGGGTGGGCACAAGTTAATGGGCGTAAGGATGTACCCTGGGATAAAAGAATTGAATATGATGTAGAATATGTAAATAGTCTATCATTAATTTTTGATATAAAAATATTTTTTAAAACCATTTTTAAGGTTTTGACCATGCAGGACAATATTAATGTTGGAGAGACTGCTAAGAGCAATCGGTCTGATATTAAAAAATAGGTAATTAAAAGAGAGAATGGTGAAAAATAAATGACTTTAAAGTTAATGTATATCACAAATCAAGAAGAGGTTGCTAAAATAGCTGAAAAAAGTGGTGTAGATTGGATTTTTATTGATCTTGAAATTAATGGTAAGGATGCAAGACAAGGACATTTAGATACGGTGATATCGAGGCATAGTATTAATGATGTTGGAAAGATTAAAAAGGTATTAAAAAAATCAAAATTACTAGTTAGAGTTAACCCAATTTACGATGGATCAGAAGATGAAATAAATAGAGTAATTCAAGATGGAGCAGATATAGTGATGCTCCCTTTTTTTAAAACAAAAGAAGAAGTTGAAACATTTGTTAAATTTATAGATGATAGGGCTGAGGTTTGTCTATTGTGTGAGACTGCAGAAGCAGTGGAAAATATGGATGATATTTTAAAAGTACAAGGGGTTAATTATGTCCATATAGGGTTAAATGATCTTCATCTGAGTTATAATAAGAAATTTATGTTTGAATTATTAGTAGATGGTACCGTTGAAGCATTATGTAATAAATTTAAGGCGAAAGAAATTTTATATGGATTTGGGGGCATAGCGCAACTTGGACAAGGGGCACTTCCAGCAGAAAACATTATTGCAGAACATTTTCGTTTAGGATCAAATATGGCTATCCTATCTAGAAGTTTTTGTAATACCTCTAAGATTTCGGGAATTGATGAAATAACAGAAATTTTTAAATCTGGAATAAGAAAAATTAGAGAGTATGAGGATACATTATCAAAAGAAGAACAAAAGTTTTTTGATGAAAATCAAAAAACTGTTCATAGTAAGGTGAATGAATTGGTTTACTCTATAGTAAAAGAATAGATTTTGGTGAGGGAAGTGCGTATGAAATTATTGCTTACTGGAGCATATAAATATAGTGAAGAACAGCTAAAGCAGCTTCAATTACTTGGGTATGAAATCATTTTTATTCAGGATGAAAGGATCCCTTTACAAATAGATGTGTCTGATATTGATGCTGTGGTTTGTAATAGTTTATTTCTTTCAAATGATATTAATAAATTTGAACGTCTGAAATTCATTCAGTTGACCAGCGCTGGTCTGGACAGGGTGCCGCTTAGTTATATTGAGGATCATGGGATAGTACTACATAGCGCTAAGGGAATTTATAGTATACCAATGGCAGAATGGGTAATACTAAAGGTCTTAGAAATCTATAAAAATAGTAGAGGGTTCTATGAGGCACAGTTCGAACGAAGATGGGAAAAATGTAGGGATATAATAGAGTTAACGGGAAAGACAGCTACAATTATTGGTTTCGGCGATGTTGGTTCGGAAATAGCAAAGAGGCTTAAAGTATTTGGGGTAAATATAATTGGTGTGGGAAGAAGAGAGAACGAGTCTGAACTTATTGATGAATTTTACTTTATTGATGAGGTAGAAGAGGCTTTAAAAAAGAGTGATATTGTTATTTTAACACTTCCACTTACGGAAATAACATACCATTTAATTGATAACCATAAGATTGCTGCGATGAAAGAGAAAAGCATTTTAGTTAATGTCTCTCGCGGTGCAATTATAAAAGAAGAAGCATTAATAGAGGCGCTTCATGAAGATAAGTTTCTTGGGGTTGCCCTTGATGTATTTAAAGAAGAGCCATTGCCATATAATAATGATTTATGGGAATTAGACAAGGTGATTGTGACACCTCATAACTCATTTGTATCTGACAAGATTAATGAAAGACTATTTAATTTAATCATGAGAAATTTAGAAAAAAATATGAGATAAACTTTGATAGTTTAGAAGAGGTGTAACATATGAAAGTAATGGTGATATCACCCAAAAATAAGACTTTATTTAATTTTAGAGGAGACCTTATTAAGGAAATCATTTCACAGGGACATGAAGTTGTTGCTATTGGTCCGGATAAAGAGCATATAGAAGAGGTATTGGCGTTAGGAGTGGAGTTTATAGAAATTCCATTCATCAAGGACAATACTAGCATTTTAGGTGATATTAAATATTATAAGGATTTAAAGAATGTAATTAAATCTCAAAAACCAGACTTAATATTTAATTACACCATAAAGCCAGTTATTTATGGTAGTTTAGCAGGCTATAGTGCTGGTGTAAAAAAGATATATCCAATGGTGACCGGATTAGGTCGAGTTTATGCTTCTAAAAGCTTAAAAGCGACAATATTAAGAAAAATTACAGGAACTTTATATAAGCAGGCTTTTAAAGGCTGTAATAAGGTAATATTTCAAAACAGTGATGATTTAAAGCAATTTGTTGAACTGGGATATCTTCCTGAAGAAAAGGCGATCCGTGTAAATGGTTCTGGCGTAAACATGGAAAGGTTTAATAGCAATGAATTACCTGATCAACCTATTTTCTTAATGATAGCCAGAATTATAAAAGAAAAAGGCGTATTTGAGTTTGCAGAGGCAGCAAGAATGGTGAAAAAGGAATATCCGGATGCAAGATTTATTCTACTTGGCGGATTTGACAAATCAATTGGTGCAATAACGCCAGAGGAGTTAAAACCATATATTTCGGATGGATCTATTGAATTTCCTGGTGAAACAAAAGATGTAGTTCCTTATTTAAAGGAAGCAAAAGTTTTTATTTTACCTACGTACTATCGGGAAGGCCTTCCAAGAACCATTTTAGAAGCAATGGCGATGGCGCGACCTATTATTACAACTGATTGGCCTGGTTGTCGAGATGCAGTAGTAGATGGTATAAATGGATTTTTAGTTCAGCCAAGGGATAGTATAAGTTTAGCTGAGAAAATTAAGTTTATGATTAATAGTCCTGAAGAAGTACAAAAAATGTCTAGAAATAGTTTAGAGTTATGTAGGGAAAAATATTCAGTGGATATAGTTAATAAACATATGATTGAAATTATGGGTTTGCATAAAAAGTAGGACTATTTAGAAAGTGTTTTTTACTGCTATCATTAATTCTGGATGGGTAGAAGTTTGAGTATGTATAGAAAGAGTGATTTTAAATATGCTGAAAAAATACTTTAGAGCAGGTATATGTATTGGGTTTACTTCAATTAAGTTATATTTTATGAAAATATTTCATGCTAGTAACTTAAGTTTTAAAATTCCTCATTTAATATCACCTAAAGTGGTAATCGAGATGGGGAAAGGCTCAAAATTAAATCTACAAAAAATGGTTAGGGCACGTAGCGGTTCTAAGTTATGTGTTAGATCAGGAGCTGAACTTTCAATAGGTTATAATACAGGATTTAATCATGGGTGTTTAGTGATTTCTCATCATAAAATAGAAATAGGTAAAAATTGTCAATTCGGACCGAACGTATTAATTTATGATCATGATCATGATTTTAGGAATCCTGATGGCGTTAAAGCTTTAAAATATAAAACATCACCAGTAGTTATTGGGGATAATGTGTGGATCGGGGCAAATACAGTGATTTTGAGAGGAACAATCATTGGTGATAATACTGTTATAGGTGCTGGTTCAGTAATAAAGGGAACATTTCCTAATGACTCAATAGTCGTTCAGAAAAGAGAAAACCAAATAATTTCATATTAAACTAATTAGTGAGGATATTATGGAACCGATTAGAGTATTACAAGTTTTAGGTAGTCTTAATAATGGTGGCTCTCAAGCTATGATTATGAACGTTTATCGAAATATTAACAGAGAAAAGGTACAATTTGATTTTATTATAGATAAGCCAGGTGAAGTTTATTATAAGGAAGAAATTTTAAGACTTGGAGGGAGGGTATATGAACTTCCGAGATATAGAGGGAAAAATCACTTTTCTTATGTAAAAGCATGGCATAATTTTTTTAAGGAACATAGGGAATATAAAATTATTCACGGACACGTAAGAAGTACAGCTACTATATATTTAAGTATTGCTAAAAAATATGGGCTAAGGAGTATTATTCATAGTCATAGTACTTCTTCAGGTGTGGGAATAAGTTCTGTTGTAAAAAATATTTTGCAATATCCTTTAAGATATACGGTAGATAATCTTTTTACTTGTTCTGAAGAAGCGGGTAAATGGCTATACGGTAATAAAGTAAGTACCAAAAAAAATTATAAAATCATAAAAAATGCCATAGAGGCTGAAAAGTATATTATTGATCCTATTATTAGAAAAGAAAAACGAATAGAGTTAGGTATTGACGATCGACTTGTTATAGGACATATAGGTCGCTTTGCATACCCAAAAAATCATGAATTTTTATTAGAAGTTTTTAAATCTATCCAAGAAAAAAGGGAAGATGCTACTCTGCTGTTAGTTGGAGATGGAGAGTTAAAGAGAAAGATAGAAGAAGATGCTGCTCTGATGGGAATATCGGATAAAGTTATTTTTACTGGGGCGCGATCTGATATACCAGATCTGTTACAGGTAATGGATATTTTCGTATTTCCTTCGCATTTTGAAGGTTTAGGGATAGTTGTAGTTGAAGCCCAAGCAGCGGGGATAAGGTGTATAGTATCTGACGCTGTTCCTCAAGAAGTGTTTATGACAGACTTGGTAGAGGGAATTTCATTAAAAGATGGTGCTGATTATTGGGCAGAAAAAACTTTAGAAAATGTTGAAGGATATGAAAAGCGGAATACCTATAAAGAAATTGTAGCAAAGGGTTATGATATAAGTGAGAGTGTTTCATGGTTAGAGAAATTTTATATTAGTGAGGTAAGAAGATGTTAAAGGTATTATATGTTGGTATGTCCTCCGATTTAGGGGGAATTGAAGCATTTGTTATGAACTATTATAGGAATATAGACCGAAATAAAGTACAAATAGATTTTCTGAAATTCGAGAAGAATATTTGTTTTGAGGAAGAAATTGTAGCAGGGGGAGGGAACGTCTATCAACTACCTCCTAGAAAATTTGGTTTAAAATACTATTACTCTTTACTTAAATTTTTCAAAGCACATAAAGATTATTCATATGTTCATATTCACCTTAATACTTGTAGCTCCATTGCTCCTGTAGTTATAGCTAAATTATTTGGAGCTAAGGTTATTGCACATAGCCATAATGAATGGAAAGGTAATGCTAAGATTACTAAACTCCTTCACTATATAAATAAACCAATCCTAAGTAAAATATCTAATTATAAATTTGCATGTTCAGATGTAGCGGGTAAGTGGTTATTTGAAAAAAATGATGAATATATAACTGTAAAAAATGCTATTGAAGCCGAAGGATATGTATATAATACGGAAGTAAGAAAAGAGAAACGGAAAGAATTAGATATTAGTGAGGATTTTGTGATAGGACACATTGGAAGATTTACATATCAAAAAAACCATGAATTTTTATTAGAAGTTTTTAAAGCAGTATGTGATAAAAATAAAAATTCTAAGTTACTGTTAATTGGGACAGGAGAACTAAGAGAAGAAATAAAAAAAAGAGTTGTATCAATGGGGTTAAAGAATAATGTGATTTTCACAGGAATTCGATCTGATATACCAGATTTGTTGCAAGCAATGGATGTATTTGTATTCCCATCAAATTTTGAGGGGTTAGGAATCGTTGCTGTAGAGGCACAAGCAGCTGGATTAAAGTGTATAGTGTCTGATCGTATTCCGAAAGAGGCCTTTGTGACAGATTTAATAGAAGAAGTATCATTAAAACAAACTAAAGATATTTGGGCAGCTGAAATTTTAAAATTAAATAATAGATATGAGCGAACAAATACTTACAAAGAAATTTCTGAAGCTGGATATGATATTAAAAGTAGCGCTCTTTGGTTAGAGAATTTCTATATTAACAATTGAGCAAATAAAGTTGACTAAATATCTGATATAAATTGTGCAAGGAGGTTGAAATCCAGCGTACATATATCAGAATCAGCAAGAATGGAAAGGAATTAAAGATGAATGTCATAACGATGTCACAAAAAAGTGAAAAAGGATTAAACGGAATAAAATTATTGTTTTGGTTACTTGCTATTTTCTCCATAATGTTGTCGATATTTATATGGATGGATAGTCAAAAACCCACATACTATGGTGTGCTACCATTTTTACCATTATCCTTTTGTATACTTTCATATGCCATTTTATGTATTTATGATGATTTTAAACAGAAAATCACATTTTGGATTTTATATTTAGGTTACTTTTTTAGATTTTCGATAGTTCCATTTATTATGTTTTTAGGTGATTATCAGGCCAAAGCCACAAATTATGATATCTATAATAATATGAATCAGGCTATCTTTATCATGATTTATGACATGTGTTGTATATGGTTTACTTTTTACATGTTTAACTTAATTAGAAAAAAGAACCAAAAAGAAAAAAATACGCAAGAAGAATATTTTTTTGAAATTAATTATAGGTGGGCTTGGATTTTAATTTTTATAATATTAGGGGTAGCGATTGTTTGTTTTGTTAAACAACCGTTATTAATTCATATGTTTTCTTTCTTTTTAACTACCTCATCGGAATCATTACAACAGACTGATGAATTGATAAGAATGATGGAACAACTAGTCCCTAACTCGTATTATTCCATATCTAAGTTATGTGTTGATACCTTAAGATTTATTCTACCTATTATTTTTATTTTGAAAATTAATCAATTCAAAGGATTTTCTTCAAATATTAAATTTCTTCTTTCTTTGATGATTATCCTTCTTTTTGGCCTAGTGATAACTTTAGATAGAGCATTTACAGTGTTTTCTATTATTTCTTTACTTTTTATTTTATATTATCTGCATCCCAAAAAGAAAAAATCCTTAAATTTAATCTTAATTCTGGGCTTATTTGTTTTTGTGGTGGGGGGATTACTAGTAGTTACAGGTGTTTTTAATGAACCTAATGAAAATGTATGGATTGGCATATCTAAGACAGTTCAAGCATATTTTACAGGCCCAGTCAATTTTGCAGCAGCTATAAATTTAGGATATGGCCACTTTTCTAGCATTATTCCTGATATAGGAAAATCAATCACAGGTGTAGCAGTTTTCTTTAAAGAGCACGTTAACATAAAAGCCTTATTTAATGCTGAATACTATTATAACTCATCACTTAGTGGACATATTATTCCTTCAGCAGGACATGGATATTACTATTTTGGAACATTATTATCTCCTGTATTATCCTGTTTTATAGTTTATCTTGCAATTAACTTGGAAGTAAGGATGCAACAAAGCTTTAATTTGCTTAGTAAATATGTGTATATAGTAGGAGTTTTAATATCTTCTTTATCGCTTATTATATATAACTTTGTAATTTTTATTAACTTAATAACAAGTTTATTCATACCATTACTTATCTTCTCGTATATATCAACAAATTTAGCAGCGAAGAGTATCAGAAAAAAGTCAATAGGTATGAAAGATGAGTAGGATTTAGAATTTTAATTTTAGAAATATTAGTCTTTGGGAAAACGTGGTGGGTCTATGTCAAGAACAGGAAATTCTTTAAAAAATATAAAGTATGCCGTAATTGGGCAGGTATTAGCTTTAATTATTAGCTTTATTACACGTATGATTTTTGTACAAACACTTAGCTCGGAGTATTTAGGGATTAATGGATTATTTTCCAATATATTATCAATGCTTTCGATTGCAGAATTAGGCGTAGGAGCAGCGATTGTATATAGTCTTTATAAACCGCTTTCCGAACAAGACGTTCCTAAAATTAAAACATTAATGAGCTTATATAAAAAAGCTTATATCACTATAGGGATGTTTATTGCGATTACAGGTGTTATCATAACACCCTTTCTTAACTTTATAATTAAAGATATGCCAGATATTCCATATATAGAATTTATATATGTATTATTTGTACTAAATTCGGCCATGTCTTATTTTTTTTCGTATAAACGCTCTTTAATTATAGCGGATCAAAAGAGATATATTGCGACGTTTTATCGTTATGGTTTTTTTCTAATTTTAAACGTTGTGCAGATAATAATTCTTTTGATAACAAAAAATTACCTATATTATTTAATATTGCAACTTTGTTTCACTTTCATGGAGAATATAGCTATTTCAAGAAAGGCAAATACATTATATCCCTATCTTAGAGAGAAGGATATTTTACCCTTAGATAAAGAAACAAAAGGAACAATTTCTCGAAATATTAAAGCAATGATGGGCCATAATGTTGGGGGAATTGTGGTTAATGGTACGGACAGTTTGTTGATTTCTAAGTTTGTTGGTGTAGTTGCTGTTGGTTTGTATTCGAATTATCTTTTAATAACAAGTGCTTTAAATACGGTTTTTGGTATAATGTTTCAAGCAGTGACGGCAAGTGTAGGGAATTTAGGTGTAACCGAATCAGGAGAGAGGTCACATTTTATTTTTAGGTGTTTAAATCTCATAGGATTTTGGATTCATGGTTTTGCAGCAATTGCACTAATTAATCTATTAAATCCATTCTTAAAGCTCTGGTTAGGGGAAGAATACTTATTTTCTTTAGGTATAGTGCTAGTAATAGTGGTGAATTTTTACTTTACTGGTATGAGAAAGAGTGTTTTGACATTCAGGGATGCATTAGGGCTTTATTGGTATGACCGTTATAAACCTTTTTTTGAAGCGGGTATCAATCTGTTGGCTTCAATTATATTAGGTAAATATTTTGGGATAATTGGGATATTTATTGGCACTATTATTAGTACTCTGAGTACTTGTTTTTGGGTAGAACCATATATGTTATTTAAATATGGTTTTAGAAAATCTGTTAAACCCTATTTTTTGAAGTACATTACTTATACTATAACGGTTATAGTTACAGGAGCTGTCACATGGTCAGCATGTAATCTAGTAGATGGAGATTCTATAAGTTCCTTTTTACTTAAGCTTATTATTTGCAGTGTCTTAACAAACCTTATCTTTTTATGTGTTTTTTGGCGATCAGATGAGTTTAAATATTTACTTAAGGTTTTAAAAACTCATGTAAAAAAGAAAATAAAAATTAATTAATACGGCATGAAATACTCTAGTTTTATAATAATTTATTAATTATAAAATCGTGAATATATAAAGTAACTTTGAGGTGATTATCATTTTAGAAATTAATTATCAAAAAAAATCTTTGCAAATTAAATCAATTTGGTTTTTTGAAGAAACTACTACAGATATAAGGAAATCAGGTAGTGATATTGTTTATTTTCATCAATCAGGTATTAAATCGAAGTTTATTTGCGAGAAATTTACTACATTGATATCAGATTTGGAAAACGATGAGGAAGAGTTATTTCGAAAAATAACTAAAAATGGTAGAAATGAAATAAATAAATCTATTAGGGAAGAAATTCAATTTGAAGTATTAGATAATAATCAATTAGATGAATTTATGCAATTTTATAATGAATTTGCATTAACTAAGGGGTTAGCACCATGCAATGAAATTACATTACATGCGTACGCTCAAAAAGATGCCCTTGTAATTACTAAAGCAAAATTTCAAGGGAATGATTTAGTTTATCACGCATATTTAATGGACGAGAGTCGAACTAGGTTATTATATTCAGCATCTGCTTTTAGAAATACTGAGGATAAAAAAGAAAGAGCAATGATTGGTAGAGCAAATAGATTTTTACATTGGAAGGATATTTTAATGTTCAAAGAAAAAAGTATGAAAATTTATGACTGGGGAGGATACTCTGAAGCGGAAGAAGTGAGGGCAATCGCTAAATTTAAAGCTGGATTTGGTGGAGAAATAGAATACTCATATAATAGTCTATTACCCGTAACTCTTAAAGGAAAACTAGTTTGCACAATGCTAAAAATTAAAAAGATGATAAAAAATTAATAATTATAGGTTTTTATTATTAAAATAGAAGGGGTGACTGAAGCATAAGCGGGAAACCCTTGTGTTGATTATGAAAATTTGTTTCCGTATGGACGATATTACACCTGATATGGATTGGGTAAAATTTGATAAATTTTGCAGTATTTTAAATAGAAATGATATTAAACCATTAATTGGAATTGTGCCAGATAATAAAGACCCACAATTAAAACTTTCTACTGCCAAAGCTGAGTTTTGGGATATAGTAAAATCCCTTCAACATAATGGCTGGATTGTAGCACAGCATGGATATCAACATATTTTTAATACAGATAATAGTGGTATTCTTAATATTAATAAATATAGCGAATTTGCTGGATTAGAATATGAGAAGCAGTATAGTATGATTGCTAATGGGAAGAAGATAATGGAAGAAAAAGGTGTTTTCAGTGATGTTTTTATGGCACCAGCACATTCATATGACTTAAGTACATTAAAGGTACTTAAGGATTTGGAATTTAGATATGTGACAGATGGTTATTCTTTGTACCCATATGATTATAAAGGGTTGAAATTCTTACCTTGTCAAGCTTCAAAGCCATTGAAAATCCCATTTGGTCTACTTACAGTTTGTATTCATTCGAATAATCTAAAGGAGAATGATTTTCAAAAAATAGAAGAATTTATACTAGAAAATAGAGATAGTATAATTAATTATTCTGAGGCCTTAAATATTGATTCAAGAAATATAATTAATCCTAAGATTGAGAAATTAGTGCTATTTATGAGGAAGATAAAGAATCTTAAGAAGATTTTAAGAGGGAAATAAAATAAAGAAAGTCCTATTAAATTAATGACTGTAAATAGATTCCGACATAATGAGTTGAAATTTATGTTCAACATGTTTTTACTAGGAATAATATAAAGAGCTTACGTGAAGAGTGAAAGTAAGTTTTTTAATACCAATATACAGTAAAGAAAGGATAGAGTTATGTACAAGATAGCAGTGGCAGGAACAGGCTACGTTGGTTTAGTAGCAGGCGTATGCTTTGCCGAAGTTGGTCATCAAGTAACTTGCGTTGATATTGATGAGAAAAAAGTAGATTTAATGAAATCTGGAATTTCGCCAATCTATGAAGCTAATTTGGAAGAATTAATGCAGAAAAATTATGCTGCTGGGAGAATTAATTATACGACAGATTACAAGTCGGCTTATAAAGAGGCAGATGCTATCTTTATTGGAGTTGGGACTCCAGAACAAGCTGATGGTTCTGCAAATCTTTCATATATTGCAACTGTAGCAAAACAAATTGCTGAAAGTGTGGAAAAAGATTGTCTCGTTGTTGTAAAATCAACTGTTCCAATTGGAACAAATGATAAGGTGGAGCAGTTTATTCAAGACTTTTTAGTTAACGATGTCAAGGTAGAAGTGGCATCGAACCCAGAGTTTTTAGCACAAGGTTCTGCTGTTCATGACACTTTATATGCAGAAAGAATTGTTATTGGAACAGAAAGTAAATGGGCAGAAGAAGTATTAACGAATCTTTATAAGCCATTTCATTTACCTATTGTTTCAGTAAACAGACGTTCAGCTGAAATGATTAAATATGCATCTAATGATTTCCTAGCTCTTAAAATTTCTTACATGAATGATATTGCAAATCTTTGTGAATTGGTCGGAGCGGATATTCAAGATGTTGCAAAAGGTATGAGCTTTGATGAGCGTATTGGGAGTAAGTTTTTAAATGCAGGTATCGGTTTTGGAGGATCATGCTTCCCTAAAGATACGAAAGCATTAGAATATTTAGCTAGACAAAATGGTTATGAGTTAAGAACAGTAAAGGCTGCAATTGATGTGAATAAAGATCAAAAGACTTTATTATACAAAAAAGCAAGTCAAAGGTTAATTACTTTTAACGGTCTTAAAGTAGCGGTTTTAGGTTTAACATTTAAACCTGGTACAGATGATTTAAGAGAAGCTGCATCTCTTGAAAATATTCCTCTATTGTTAGAGCAAGGTGCTGATATTTATGCATTTGATCCAGTCGGTGCAAATAATTTTGCGAAAGTGTATCCAGAGGGAAAAAATAAAAATGGAAATATCACATACGTTACAGATATTGAACAAGCTTTAGAAGGGGCAAATGTTTGTTTTATCTTCACAGAGTGGGGAGAAGTAAAGGAACTAACTCCAGAGATGTATAAAAAGTTAATGAGAACACCACTAATTTATGATGGAAGAAATATTTATGATATTCAATTGATGCAAGAAGCTGCAGTAGAGTATCATTCTATTGGAAGAAAATCTACAAGTAGAGAACGTGTAAGGGAGTTGGATAACTTTGAGTTACAATCCTCTAGATAATAGTAAAGTATATCTTATTACTGGTGCTGCGGGTTTTGTTGGATACTTTTTATCAAAAAAATTATTAGAACAAGGCTGTCAAGTAATAGGTGTTGATAATATAAATGAATATTATGATGTGAATCTTAAATATGCTCGTTTAGAGCGACTAAAACCGTATGAGAAATTTACTTTTATTAAAGGTGATATTTCTGATAAGGATATGATTACTCAGGTCTTTGAAGAGTATAAGCCGAATATTGTTGTAAACTTAGCTGCACAAGCAGGTGTAAGGTATTCTATTGAAAATCCAGATGTATATATTCAAAGTAATGTTATCGGTTTTTATAATATCCTAGAAGCGTGTAGACATTATCCAGTAGATCATCTTGTATATGCATCATCAAGTTCTGTTTACGGTGCTAATAAAAAGGTTCCATTTGAGGAAACAGATTTTGTAGACAATCCGGTATCACTTTATGCATCTACTAAGAAATCAAATGAACTTATGGCTCATACATATAGTCACTTGTATAAGATTCCAGCTACCGGACTTCGCTTCTTTACGGTATACGGTCCTATGGGACGTCCGGACATGGCGTACTTTGGATTTGCTGATAAATATTTTGCTGGGGAACCAATTAATATATTTAATAATGGTGATTTTGAAAATGACTTATATCGTGATTTTACTTATATAGATGATATTGTTGAAGGAATCCAACGTCTTTTAAGTAATCCGCCTAAAGGTGATGTGGAGCATAAAGTGTTTAATATAGGGAATAACAATCCTGAAAAGTTAATGGTATTTATTGAGACATTAGAAAAAGCGTTAGGGAAAGCTTTAGGAAGAGAAGTTGTATTTGAAAAAGTATTTGAGCCTATTAAACCCGGAGATGTACCAGCTACTTATGCATCAACTAATTTATTGCAGAAAGCTGTAGATTTTAAACCTGAGACATCTATTGAAAAAGGTTTGCAAGAATTTGCTAATTGGTATGTAGATTATTATAAAGTAACATGATTAAAAGCTTGGTTACTGAGCAGAGAATATACTAGTTATAGAATTCCATTCTTAGTATAATAGACTAAATTAGTTTAAGTATTATCTGAGCATTTATTCAGAATAAATGAAAGAAGAGGTCTATAGCAATGAAAAAGAAAATCCTATTATGGATACTGGGGATTATAGGAGTAATGATTATAGGTGGTGGAGTATATGCCTATAATGTGTACTCAAAAGTCTCAAAAACATTAGATGAAGTTCATAAACCATTAAAGCGTGATGAAGGTAATAAACAAGAAGAAAAAATCAGTAAATCAGCACCAGTTTCAATCCTATTATTAGGGGCGGATGAACGTGGTGAAGACAAAGGACGTTCAGATTCTTTAATGGTCATCACATTAAATCCTAAAAATAATTCAATGAAAACAGTAAGTATCCCTCGTGATACATATACAGAAATCGTTGGAAAAGGGAAAAGTGATAAAATCAATCATGCTTATGCATTTGGTGGCGTAGACATGTCTGTAGCGACAGTGGAAAAATTCTTGAACATTCCTATTAACTATTATATTGAAGTAAACATGGAAGGGTTTAAAGATATTGTAGATGCAGTTGGTGGTGTAGATGTAAATAATGATTTAGAATTTACACAAGATAAGCACCATTTCGCCAAGGGAAATATACACTTAACAGGTGATGAAGCTTTAGCATTCACACGTATGCGTAAAGCAGACCCACGAGGTGACTTCGGTCGTCAAATGCGTCAACGTCAAGTGATGCAAGCTGTTATTAAGAAAGGCGCAAGTTTCTCTTCTTTATCAAGCTATGGTGATGTGTTAACAGCAATCCAAAAGAACGTGAAAACAAACTTAACGCAAGATCAAATGTTTGATATGCAAAAGAATTATAAAGATTGTCTGCAGAATAGTGAAGATATCCAAATCTCAGGTGACGGTCACATAGCAGCTGATGGTATTTGGTACTACTACGTTCCAGAGGCAGCAAAACAAGATTTAACGAATAAATTAAGAGCGCATCTTGAAGTGACTAAGTAATATGTAATAACCCAACTCCTTTGGAAGGAGTTGGGTTTATTTTTGCATGAATTTATATTAGTATTATATATTGTGAGATTAATAGATGAGGTGAATCGATGAATAAGAAAGCGGTACTTGTCCTTGTTATTTTTGTATTGTTTGTCGCTTCGATTGTGAGTGGTAAACTGTACTGGAATAAGAAGATTGCGAATGCAACAGGACAAACGAGTGAAGTAAAGAAAACAAAGGCTGAAGTGAAAGATAGTGGAGCGAAGAAAGAAGAGAAAAAGGAAGAGAAAAAGGAAGAGAAGAAACAAGATGCGAAGTTATCTTTTAATGAAGCATATGCGAAGAACTTGCCAGATGCAGTGAAAGAGAAGTTAAAGAAAGCTGCGCAGGATAAAAAGGCAGTAAATCTTGTTATTGTTGGTGATGAAGGTTCTTCATCTGAAAAAGGTGCGTGGGCAGCTAAGTTAACGTCTAATTTAGAAACTGCTTACGGTAAAGGTTTATGGAATGTGACTGTAAAGGAATATAAGGGTGAAAGCACAGAAGAGTTAATTGCGAATAAGCGTGATAAAGAGATTGCGAAAGAGAATCCAGATGTAATTTTATTTGAGCCACCATTTATTACTGACAACGGTAAAACTGGTAATGGAAACTCTGTCGCAAATACACAGAAGTTCGTTCAAGCACTTTCTACTAGTGCAAAGGGTGCTACAATTATGATTCAACCATCAAATCCAGTGTATGGTGCGAAAAATTATCCGAAAGCGATTGAAGCATTAAAACAATTTGCAACGCAAAATAATTATACATATATTGATCATTGGGGAGCATGGCCAGATGCATCGACAAAGGCTATCCTACCATATTTAAAAGAAGAGTTTGGTTTCCCAACTGCTAAAGGTCATGAAGTTTGGGCACAATATGTAACGGATTATTTTGTAGCTAAATAATAAAAGGGGAGAGAGTATCGTCGACAAAATATGTTCGACAATACCCTCTCTTTTTTTGTACGATTTTTGCTATACTAAACTGTACTATAATACATGATGGAAGGAGGAGAATGATGAAAATACTTGTGGTTGATGATGAATCGAGTATTCGTAATTTGATTCGGATGCAGTTGGAGATGGAAGGTTATGAAGTGTTGGCAGCGGCTGATGGGAGAGAAGCTTTAGAGCGATGGAATGAAGGACCGGATGTATTGATTTTGGATGTTATGCTTCCGGACACGGATGGGTATGAGTTGCTTCGCTTGTTCCGTGAGAGGGATAGGGATATTCCGGTGCTTATGTTAACGGCAAAGAGTCAGATGAATGATAAGTTGCTTGGCTTGCAGCTGGGTGCTGATGATTATGTGACGAAGCCATTTAATTATGCGGAGCTTATTCTTCGAGTTAAGAATATGGCGCGGCGTGTAAAGAAGACGGAGACTGCGGTAAGTCATGAAGTAATTGAGGCTGGAGAGATCGTGATTTGTCCTAAGGAAAGAAAGGTACATGTGAGTGGACAAGAGATTCAGTTAACGTACCGAGAGTTTAATTTATGTCAGTTGTTTGTTTCAAATCCGCAGCGTGTGTTTATGAGGGATGAGTTGCTTGAGAAAGTATGGGGATTTGAGTATATCGGAAATACGAGAGCAGTTGATATTATGGTGCAGAGACTTCGAAAGAAGCTTGGGACGAGCGGAGAATATATTAAGACAATTTATGGCGTTGGCTATAAACTGGATTGTTAAGTGGTGATGGTATGTCTTTAAAGCGAAATATGGTGTTTGGAATAGTTGGGCTGTTAATTCCGATTTTTGTTCTTTTATATGCAGTTGTTTATATTACGTTAGAAAAGAATATGTATCATAACGCAGCAGATTCTTTAGAAAAGTTAAGTGTAGAAGCGCAAATTTATACGATGAATTATTTAGAGAAGGAAGCAGAAGTGGATACGCTTGGTCCGAATTCACTTTTAATTGCGTCGTATTTAGCGAAGCGTATGGATGTCCGTGTGCAGATGATCGGGAAGAATGGCGATGTTGTTGCAGATACACAAAAAGGAGCATTGCTTCACCGTAACATCGACATTGAGAGTTCCTTGAAGGGGAAGAAGTCTTATGTTTTTGAGGAGGCGGATCCCGCTCCCATTCTTTTGTTTTCAAGCCCGGTTTATTATGGAAACGATGTCATTGGAAGTATTCGTTTTATAAATGAGTTAACGGGTGAGAAGGAAGTGTTAACAAATGTGAGCTGGACGTTCTTAATGACGTCTCTTTGCCTAGTAGCTACCGGTATTTTCTTTGCGATTCGTTTAGCGAAGTCTCTTCATAAACCAATTGATCAGTTGAGACAAATGGCACAGAGGCTCGCGAATGGTGATTATAAGAGTAAGATTGAGTTAAATGAGTACGTGGAAATCGCTCAGCTTTCAGCATCTTTTAATGCGATGGCCGATGGAATTGAGCTGCATATTAAGCAATTGCAGGAGGAGAAAGAGAAGCAGAAAGATTTCCTAGACCGTATTACGCATGAGTTAAAAACCCCGCTAACGGCAATTATCGGTTATGTTGATTTAATTCCGAAGTTACAATCGAAAGAAGATATACAGGAAAGTCTTCGTTATGTGGCGGTGGAAAGTGAGCGTTTATTATCACTTGTAGAGGAATTGCTTAAGTCCTCGAAATATGGAACGAGTACGTTTGAAGTGTCTCCTACAGTTGTGAATATAAAGGAATTGGCAGAGGAAGCAGTTTCAATTGTGAAGCCTCGTCTAAATCAGTTTGAAATTGAAGTGATAAATGAGTTAACAGATGTACATGTTGTTGCGGATTTTGATAAGACGAAGCAAATTTTCTTAAATGTGCTTGATAATGCAATTAAGTATAGTGATGCTTCGCACATTCGTATGAATGTAATTGTAAATGAGCATGAGGCGAAGGTCTTTATTCATGATGATGGGATCGGTATAGATGAAGAGGTGCTTGCAGAGTGGAATGAGTCTCCGAAAGGAAAGGCACTTCCTTCTAGTTATGGGAATGGTTATGGTTTGTATATTTGTCAGGAGATTATGAATAAGCAGGGCGGAAGCATGCGGATTGAGAGTAGTGAAGAAATAGGTACTACAATATTCATTACATTTTTGCTTCCGAGAAGGATGGAAGACATAAAAAACTTGAAAGCGGTTAAATGATACATTTATGAAACAATTATGCGGTATTTTCGAAACAACGTTTTTTTATCTTGGAGGTAGGCAGAAATGAAAAGGCTATCATTTCAAATTCTTATGTTTGTCATTTGTATGATTGTTTCTCTTGTTTTGTTTTATGTTATGGAGAAGCAAATCTATAATCGAATCAACATTGTAAATGATAAACAAGCCGTTTTACAAAGGGTGAATGAATCTCTTCCAATTGAAGTGAAAGTAAGACATGAAAAGTGGGGAGAAATTGTTGTAACGGATGAAGTTCGTTTGCATACGATTGTTTCATTCTTTGACCGAATTCGAATAGAGCCTGAGGACGTTAAGAGCCAAGAACAAGTATTTACTGGAGAAGTAACGTACTTGAATGGACATAAGCGTACTTTTGCAGTAGGTGACTTGTTCCAGTATGGGGAAAATGTATACGGAAAGAATGGCATGGATCCGATGATTTCAGCACTTCAAACGTATTTATTAAGCCTGTATTACACACCAGAGCGTATTAGTGATTTCTTTGCTTCAGCAAAGGATATCGTAGTACGTCAAGGTGATGTGGTACGTACTATCAATCTTACGCACATACTTGATTCTATTCGATACGCAAAGCAAATTACAGATTACGGAGAAATTCAGAAGTTATTACAATCGCAGAATGAACCGATTGCTTATATTACAGCTTATAAAACAGGTAAGCGTGTAAAGAATGATCGTGAAGATATTCTTACGATTTCTGTGTATCCATCGTACTTTGTTGTGCAATATCTCGGTGATAATAACGGAAATGTCATGTATATGAAAAGCTCTCTAGCAGAGTTATTCGTAAAGGAGAATGCGTCATGAGAAAGATAGCCTTTTTCTTCTTTTTGCTAGTAATTGGAGGAGCGATGTCTAGTTGCTCTCGAGATACAACCTCTATTAAATATAGTAAAAATGGTCTCCCTATTTTGGATGATCGTCATATTGTTGCGTATGTAGCGGCTCGTGAGGAAGTTGGTGAAGCGTTACTTTCATCATTTTGTAAGCCGCGCGGATGTACGTATGAATTTATTCGTCTTTCAACAGAAGAACTTCTTCGTAGAGTGGAAGAAGAAGCCGGAAATCCGAAGGCGGATATTATTATTGGCGGTACAGTAGATGCGCATCAAATGATGAAGCAAAAAAATCTTTCTATTCCTGTGATAAGCCAACATGCAAATCGTATTTCAAAAACTGTTAAAGATAAAGATGGTTATTGGTACGGTTATGAAGTGGAGAAGCTGGCAATTGCGATTAATAAAGAGCGGTGGAACGAGGAAATAGCGCCGCTCGGTCTCTCGTATCCGTTAAGATGGAAAGATTTATTGAATCCAGTATATAAAGGAAAGATTGTCATGCCCGATCCAAATGTTTCAGGTACAGCATATACGTTTTTTCAATCACTTATTGATATGTTAGGTGAAGAGGAAGCGAAGGGATATGTGAAGAATCTGGCGGAACAAGTTGGAGAAGTAACAGTGAATGGTTACATCCCAGCAGAACTTGTTGCGAGCGGTGAATATATGATAGGCATCAACTTTATGGGAGATCAGAGAATGCTTCAAAAACAAGGCTTTCCGATTTTAAGTAACGAACCTGAGCAAACAGGGTTATCTGTTAATGCGATTTCGAAACTAAAACGTGCACCGAGTGGTATTATTGCGGATTTATTTATTGATTATTGTTTATCAGAAGAAGCGGGGCATATTTTAGAAAAAGTGTCGTTTGGCGTACCAACGATGTTTGCGAAGAATGAGAAAGAAATAGAAGGACAGCCGGTTAGAAGAACAAACCAAAATATATCAAATAGCGGAATAATCGAGATATGGAATAGACAGCGTCTCTCTCTGAAGTGAGAAAAGGAGACGAAAATATATGTTTAAATGGCTCAAGCCAGCACCTGCAATTGAAAGATTGCCAGCGGATATGATCGACCGTGTATATCGATTACTACGTATTCGTGTTTTAATCGGCATTTCAGTTGGATATGCTGCTTATTATTTAGTTCGTAGTAACTTTACGTTATCAAGTACGTATTTAGTACAAGAATATGGTTTTAGTACAGCTGAAATTGGTCTACTAGGTTCAGTAATGGCAATTGTTTATGGATTTAGTAAGTTCTTTATGGGGAATTTATCAGATAAAGCTTTCGCCCAGCGCTTTATCGCAGTCGGTTTATTCTTATCAGGGCTTGTAAATATTTGTTTCGGTTTTGCCTCATCATTTGGGATGATTGTTACATTACTTGTTGTTAACGGTATTGTGCAAGGTATGGGAGCACCACCTTGTAGTATTGTTATGACGAAATGGTTCTCGAAGAAAGAACGTGGTACGAAAACAGGTCTTTGGAATATTTCACATAACGTTGGTGGAATGCTTGTGCCACCACTTGTCGGAATTGGTGTAGGTATTTTCGGTGAAAATCATTGGCAAGGCGGCGTATTTATTTTCCCAGCGATTATCGCAATGGTAATTGCAGTTCTTGTTTGGATCAATGCGAAGGATACACCAGAATCTGAAGGTCTTCCTCCAATTGATGAGTATCGTAATGACTATGAAAATCTTGAAAAAGCAGATAATGCTAACAAGATGTCACCAAAAGAAATTTTAATGAAGTATGTAGTGAAAAATAAATTTGTATGGTTCTTATGTATTGCGAATGCTTTTGTTTATTTAATTCGTTTCGGTGTTATTAACTGGGTTCCACTTTATTTAACGACAGTTAAAGGATTTTCAAAAGCAGAAGCGCATGCGGCATATGCAATCTTTGAAGGTATGGCAATTCCAAGTTCATTAATCGTTGGTTTTTTAAGTGATAAATTATTTAAAGGAAAACGTATGCCATTATGTATTATTAGTATGGTTGGAGTTGTTATTGGTACGTTTATATATTGGCAAGCAACTAGCGTACTTGTTGTAAGTATTGCAGTTTCTATTATCGGTTGTTTAATTTATGTACCACAGTTCTTAATCGGTTTAAGTGCGATGGAATTAGTACCGAAATTTGCAGTAGGTACGACAGTTGGTATGTGTGGTCTATTTGGTTATGTAGGCGGAAGTCTTGTAGCTAACGCAGCAATTGGTGTTATTGTTGATAGTTCTGGCTGGGATGGTTGTTTCATCTTATTATTAACAGGAGCGGTTTTATCAACAATCTTCTTATTTATTGTTCAACGTGGACATGAGAGAAAAGACCCTAAAGTAGCATAATATTTTGTTTGAAAAAGCTATCCAATTATCATTTTGGATGGCTTTTTCTATATAATATAATCTTTCCTTAAATCTATCTTAAAAGATATAATGTCATATTTCTAATCATTGGAATTTTTGTTACAATATAAATGGATGTGTAAAACTTTGTAAAAAGATTGTAATAATATACAGTTTATTTTCAGAAAGTTTTATACAATTATGTTATTTATTAAACTATTAATTTATAAAGGGAGAGAGAATATGTTACCAAATACGGTTCGTACTCCAAACAAGAAGAAGAAATGGATTATTATTGGGGTTATTGCACTAATTGTTATTGTAGCGGCAATTAATATTTTTGTTATGCAAGGTAAGAAGAAGGGCGCATCAACAAATGCTGATGCTGTAAGTTTTGAGAAAGTGACAGAGCGTAAGCTGAATAATACGAAGTTAATTTCTGGTCAGGTGAAGCCTGGTAATATTGAAAGCTTCTATGCAGATCCGGCCAAAGGGAAAGTGAAAGATATTGAGGTAAAAGAAGGGCAAGAGGTAGAGAAAGGCACGAAGTTATTCTCTTATGATAATGAAGAGATTAACCTTCAAATGAAGCAAGCTGAGCTTGATCAGAAGATGGCGGATATGCGTTATGATCAAGGGAAAAAGAAGATTGATTCGTTGAAGAAAGAAATTAAGAAGGCGAAAGATAGCGGAGCGGGGAAAGAAGTAACAGATCCGATGGACGAGCAAGTAAACGAGTTAGAGATAGGACAAAAAACAATTGACCTTGAGAAAGAAAAAGGAAAGTTGCAGAAAGAAGAGTTAAGTAAGAAGCAGAAAGAACTTACGATTTATAGCAATTTTGCTGGTGTTGTTCAAAAGTTAGATAAAGATGCGGCACAAAGTTCATCTCAAGCGTTAGGTGGTCAAGGAAAAGCGTTTTTACAAGTAGCTTCTAAAGATCCATTCCAAGTTCAAGGTACGTTAACTGAGCTTCAAAAGTCACAAATCCAAAAGGATCAAACATTCACTGTAACTGCAAAAGCAAATAATAAGAAGAAGTGGACAGGTAAGATTACAGAGGTAAGTGAGTTCCCAACAAGTGCAGAGATGGCGCAAGCTGGCGGCATGGGTGAAGCAACTCAAAATATGTCTCAGTATACATATAAAGCTAGCCTTGATAGTCAAGATGGTTTATCTCCAGGTTATCACGTTTCTCTGCAAGTAAACTTAGAGAATAAGACGATGATTGCTGTTCCAAGTAAAAGCATTGTAGAAAAAGGCGATGATGCATTTGTTTATGTTGAGGAAAAAGGAAAGCTTCGTAAACAAAATGTGAAAAAAGGTTCTACTGATGGAGACTGGACAGAGATTACTGAAGGCGTAACAGTGGGGCAAAAGGTGGTTAAAAATCCTTCCGACGATGTGTATGACGGAATGGAAGTGAAAGAGAAATGATTACGTTAAATAATATTGCTAAAACGTATTATCAAGGAAAATTGGCAGTGCCGATTTTGCATGGTATTAGTTTAACAATTCAGAGCGGTGAGTTCGTTTCGATTATGGGACCGTCTGGTTCTGGTAAGTCGACACTTATGAATATTATTGGTTGCTTAGATCGTCCAACAGAAGGCGAATATATGCTGAACGATGTGAATATCTTAACAGCAGACGAGTCAAAGCTTGCTTTAATTCGTAATGAATATATTGGCTTTGTATTCCAGCATTTTAATTTACTACCTCGTCTTTCCGCAGTGGAAAATGTTGAGCTTCCGCTCGTATATGGTGGCGTGAAGAAAGCGGAGCGTCGCAAGCGTGCTTTGGAGGCGTTAGGTAAAGTTGGATTGGCAGATCGCGTGCATCATTTACCAAATGAGTTATCAGGTGGACAGAAGCAGCGTGTAGCGATTGCAAGAGCGATTGCAAATAATCCAACGTTCATTATGGCTGATGAACCGACTGGTGCACTTGATACGAAGTCTGGTGAGCAAGTTATGGATATTTTCACGAAGCTTAATGCAGAAGGTACGACGATTGTTATGGTTACGCATGAAGAGGAAGTGGCAGCGTATTCTTCCCGCCGCATTGTACTGCGAGACGGGAAAGTTACAGAAGATAGAAGGTGTGCGGTATGAGTTTACTAGATAGTATAAAAATTGCCCTATCTTCTATTTTAGCTCATAAATTACGTTCAGCTCTTACGATGCTCGGTATTATTATCGGGGTAGGTTCGATTATTACAGTCGTTGCAATTGGGCAAGGCGGAGAAGCGATGCTGAAGTCGAAATTCGCAGGTTCTGGTGGTAATAACCTTATGCCAATTCAATTTAAACCAGATATTAATGATGAGTTTGCTATAGGTGGATTTGAAATGCCGAAGTTAACGGAAGAGGATATTTTGGAAGTAAAACAAGTGAAAGATGTTTCACATGTTATTACGACAAACCAGACGACAGAGGTGCTTGATGTAAATGATAAAAAAGCAAATTTGAATGTTATTGGTCTTGATAATGAATATTTTGCGGTTAATAAAGTAAAGGTCGTAAAGGGACATACTTTAAATGAATCAGATATTTCTCATGCAAATAACGTTGTGATGATTAGTACAAAAACAGAAGAGACGTTATTTAAGGGTGTAAATCCAGTAGGACAAATTATTGAGATGAAAGGACAACCGATGCAAATTGTCGGTGTGTATACATCTGATAATGAATTTATGGGATTTGAAATGGAAGAAGCGTTAATCCCTCTTACGTTATGGCCTGTTTTATACGGAACAGATGAAATTCAAAGTATCGCAATTCAAGCTAAAAATGTAGACGATTTAGAAGCAGCAGGGAAACAAGCTGTTGATGTATTAAATAGCCGTAAGCCAAGTGAAATTCCGGGTAAATATGAACTGGTTAATTTAAAAGAATTCCAAGAAAATGTTTCTAAAGTTACTAACATTATGACAATGATCATCGGTGGTATCGCTGGTATTTCATTAGTCGTTGGTGGTATCGGTGTTATGAACATCATGCTTGTATCTGTAACGGAGCGTACGCGCGAAATTGGGATACGTAAAGCGCTTGGAGCAACGCGTAGTAAAATTTTATTACAGTTTTTAATTGAAGCAGTTATGTTGACGCTTCTAGGTGGTTTAATCGGAATTGGCCTTGGGTATGGCGGAGCATATATCGTTTCTACATTCGCAAAATGGCCACCACTCGTTTCATGGGAAGTTGTCGTTGGAGGCGTACTGTTCTCGATGACACTTGGTATTATTTTCGGATTAATTCCAGCGAACAAAGCTGCGAAATTAGATCCAATTGAAGCATTGCGTTATGAGTAATTAATAGTGTAGTAGAACTACACATTACCGTTCTAGTGGGCGGTTCGTAGCCTCTTGCGTGAGGAAGTGAACCGCCCGTTAGAACGGGTTATATAAATAGAAGGAGGCGTTATAATGGAAGCTAATTTGAATACGCAAAAAGTTGGTGGAGAAAAGCCATCATTGTTCGGAATGATCACTTCTCCTGGAGTGCAGTTCGAAAGAATGAAAACGAGTAATGCAGTTTGGGGAGCGTTTTGGCTACTTGTTTTATTAGGTGGACTTATTGGGGGATTTGCTGCTTATGTATATTCTCTAACACCTGAAGCAATTGAGCTCAATAAGGAGTTAGGTGTTACTGTTTCAGCTGGAATGACATATGGTATGGGATTCGGTGTAGGTGCTCTTGGTATGGGATTTAGTTTCTTACTAAGTGCTGTAGTGTATAAAGTATTAATGGTGTTTATGAGCAATGATACTTCTTATAAAAAATTATTGGCGATTACTGTATATTCAAGTGTTATTTCATTAATTGGTGTATTAATAAATATAATTTTAGCTTATATTTTAGGTGGATCGGGTCAAGAAATGTACACTGGCCTAGGACCAATTTTCGCCTCGAGTAGTGGTGTTGTAAAAGGTATTGTAAGTAAATTTGAAGTGTTTACAATTTGGGGATATGTAGTTACATGGCTAGGTCTTCAAATTACAGCAGGTTTGACTAAAAAGCAGGCAACAATTATTACTATTGTTTTCTTTGTTTTAACTCTTGGAATCGGAGCTTTACAAGGTATGTTCCAATAAGGAAATAAGATAGAAAAGGTGGCTCTTCCAAGAGTCACCTTTTTTATTTTTACCCTTACTTCAAATACCACCAACAGAATTTCAAATTCTACATAGTGTAATTTCAGATTCCGTCGGTAGTATTTGAAATGACTCACAGTGAAATCTTTTCTTTATTTTTATATTGTGAAGGTACCGCGGAATACTAGAAAGGTATACCTTTTAGAAACGGGTACTGTGTGAAGCCAGCGACTTTTAAAGAGGCAGTTGTTTTGTATGAAGGGATGATTGTAAATCAAATAAAGAAATTAGGTATTCGTAAAGATTATGAAGAGTATTATCAATGTGGTTTAATTGGTCTTTGGCATGCGTATGAAAGATTTGATGCAAAGAAGGGGTATTTCCCTGCATATGCAGTTGTAACGGTGCGTGGTTATATATTAGAGAGATTGAAGAAAGAGTTCGCAGTGCAGGAGAGATGTGTATGTGTAGGTGAGTATGAGGATATCTTTCATTTTGAGGATGTTGAAATAAGAGTGAAGGATTTTATGAGCGTGTTAGATGAGAAGGAGAAGTATATTATTTTTGAACGTTTTTTTGTAGGGAAGACGATGGGAGAAATCGCTTTAGAGACGGAAATGACATATTATCAAGTAAGATGGATGTATCGGCAAGCACTTGAGAAAATGCGAGATAGTGTAAGAGGATAAATATTAATATAAGAATGGAAGGCAAGAGATGTTGCTTTCCATTCTATTTGTTAGTTTAATGTAGTAAATGTAACAAGGGGTTTTTAAATTGTAGTGAATCTTGCATGTTCATACGAGATAGTATGTATCCAGCTTTTAATAATTGTTGCTGCAATTTATGGGGACTGATAGATATTGTTGTTGTAGTGCCATTTGAAAAATGTATTTTAGCCTTTTTAATCTTTTGGCAAAAGTCTATATCGTGTATGTGGTTATAAAATAGCCATATACAGTTTGGAGATGAAGGAGATTCTGTTGGAAAAGTACAAATGTATTCCCGATGATTAATTGGAATTGGAACGTTTTGTTTGAATCTAAAATTTGTTTGGACTGCATTACGTCTACCTTGATAAGTAGAGTGAATATGGGTTAAGCAAGATTTTTTGATAAGTTGTAATGCGGTTTGGCAGGAACGAAGATCATTTCCGCTACTGTCGATAAGTTTTGTACGATAATAAGGGTGATTGTATGGAACAAGCATCATAGTAGAACTAGAAATAATAATGTTATTTTCATCATTCATGATTTTAAGTCCTCCCTTATGAAATTAATATTTCGAATATAATTATATACGGAATAAGTAAACTCGGTGTTAATATTTTGTTTTGTATTGTAAATTTTGGCTATTCGTTTACAATCAATAGGTGATAGTCTTTCTAATTTGCATCGCTTGTACATATATATGAAAATAGAAAAGAGTAGGCGGTGATATAGTATGAAGAAAAAGTATATTATTATGGCTTTAGTTGTCGTTCTCCTAGTATATTTAGCAAACAGTAATCCGAGTAAGGGCGAATATACAGAATGGGCAGCGAAGCAGTTTATGAAGCGTAATGATGTGAGTAAGAAGCTAGATGAAGTTCAAAAAGAGAATGAAGAGGGTCTCCTTGGCGACTTGGCATCGGCCGGTAAAAAGTTAGCGAAAAAGTATGTTGAGCCACAAGTTGGGTTATTAATTGATCATTATACGAAGCGAAATGATTATATATTCTTCTCAACATATACGACTGAGTTTGATATAGGTGAAGAACATTATAAGTACGTATGCGTCGGTTTCTCAAAGATTTTTATTCCGATTGAAATGCCGAAGAAAAAAGACGAATCTGCAAAATGATGCAGATTCGTCTTTTTCATTTTATAGAGTAATTGGAACTTCAGATACATTTTTTTCTACAAGGCGAGCTCCCTTTTTTCGTGTATTTTCATCAATGGATGAAAATACAGATGAGGCGAGGATTGTATCCATTACTTGATTTACGACTTGTGCATCGATTGGTGTGATGGGCGTATCGATAGAAAAAACGACTGTTTTTCCATCTTCTTTTGCGAAAATCAACTCTAGTACTTGCATGTGTTATTCCCTCCTTTGTATTTATCAAGCTATTTATGGGATTTGGGTCTGCCGGTTAAATTGCGGTCTAATAATCAGCGGGGATGATTAAAATCCCCACTGATCCGAGTTTTACTTTATAGTTTAGAAAGATCTGATGTGCTTACAAGTTGTACAGCGTGAAGTGGTGATGCTTGTAAGGAAGCTAGAGCATGAGCTACGTTGTGTACTTGATCTAAGCTCGCATTTGTTTTAACACGTTTAAATTGTTTGCTCTTGAAAACTGTTTTGCCGTTCTTATCTAATCCGTTGTTTAAGACAAGACGTAAAGTTAAATCCATTACGATTGTTTCAATTGCCATGTGTATCACCTCCTTTCACTTTATAAATAGGGTACAAATGTCATGTTTTGGCGTGAAATTTTTTCTTTTTTTTGGTACCCTTAAAAGATTAAGAGAGGAGAATTCTGGATAATGAATCGTAAATGGTTATTTTGGATTCCTGTATTACTATGGATGGGGCTGATTTTCTATTCTTCGGCACAACCATATAAAAAGCAGGATATGCGTTCAGATATTGAACAATATGTAAATGTTGAATTTGTGAAAGAGCATTTTTCATGGGTATCTATTGATTATGGTGGAGGAACCCCTGTTAGTATTGCGAATAAAGGTGTAGGCGGATTTATTGAGTTTTTCCTTCGTAAAGGTGCTCATTTTATGGTGTTCTTTATGCTAGGTTCATTGATTTATTACGCTTTTCATCGATCAGGTCATTCGAGGAAAAGATGTTTTATATATGCCCTTCTTTTCGTTGCGGGTTATGCAACATTTGATGAAATTCACCAATGGTATACGGGAGACCGCACACCAATGTGGCAAGATTCATTGCTTGATACGTGCGGCGGATTAACGGGAATTATAATAAGTAATTGGTTTTGGAATAGAAAAAAGCGCTAATCTCATTTGAGATTAGCGCCTTTTTTTGCGAGTAGTAAAACTCCACTTAACTGGCTTGATTCAAGTTTCACTTTATACACCAAGTAATTCTTTTAGTTCGTCTGTTGATAGTTCAGTCATCCAGCTATCGCTTGTGATGACCGCATTGTTTAGAGATTGTTTTCTTTCTAGCATTTCATCAATTTTTTCTTCTAATGTTCCTGTTGTAATAAGTTTGTGAACATGAACAAATCGTTTTTGACCAATGCGATATGCGCGGTCTGTTGCTTGATTTTCCACAGCTGGATTCCACCAACGGTCGTAGTGAATGACATGGTTGGCAGCGGTTAAGTTTAATCCTGTTCCGCCAGCTTTTAAGGATAAGATGAAAATGTCATACGTTCCGTTTTGGAACTCCTCAATCATCTTGTCGCGATCTTTTTTCGGCACACTACCGTTTAAGAAGAGGACACGCTGGCCGAATTTTTCTTCTAGCACACGTTTTAGCATGTTCCCCATGCCGATGTATTGAGTGAAGATTAGGCAACTTTCATTTTGATCTTTTATATTTTCGATGAGCTCCATTAACGTTTTTGTTTTCATAGAGCGTTCAACGACATTTTGTGGCTCTTCTTCTTTTAAATAAAGAGCTGGATGATTACAAATTTGTTTTAGCTTGTTCAGCATAAGTAATATAAAGCCGCGTCTTTCAATTCCACTTAATCCTTCGACATTTTGCAGTGTATCTTGAACAAGTTGTTCATATAAGGAAGCTTGTTCACCAGTAAGAGGACAGTAAGCTTTTTGTTCTTGTTTATCTGGTAAATTTAATGCGACCGTTTGATCTTTCTTCGTTCGGCGCAGTAAAAATGGTGAGATAAACCGTTGAACTTGCTGGATTTTTCCTTCATCACGATCTTTTTCAATCGGTGTGACGAAGCGACGTTGGAATTGCCCTAAGCTTCCGAGATATCCATGATTAATAAAGTCGAAAATGGACCAAAGTTCAGCGAGGCGATTTTCCATCGGCGTACCAGTTAAAGCGATTTTGTGATTTGCTTGTAAGTTTCGTACTGCTTTGGACTGTTTCGTATGTGGGTTCTTAATATTTTGTGCTTCATCCAAAATAACAGCATCCCAGCATAATGAAGTTAGTTCTTCCTCATCGAGTTGAGCCAATGCATAAGATGTTAATACAACATCTGCTGATTGAAGGAAATCTTCAAAAGAATTGCCCTTATCTCTATTACTTCCGTAATGTAATTGAACACGTAAATTCGGTGCGAAACGCTCAAATTCTTTTTGCCAATTTCCAAGAACAGATGTCGGCGCTACGATTAATGCAGGGCCTGTTTTGAGATTATTTTCTTTTATATATAGTAAGTAAGAGATTGTTTGAATACTTTTCCCGAGTCCCATATCGTCAGCTAGCAATGCTCCAAATCCAAGCTTTCGTAAATATAATAACCATTCAATGCCGTGTTGTTGATACGGACGAAGTGTTGCGTTTAGTGAAGTAGGGACATCTACTTTTGGAATATCTCCAATATGAAGCAGCTTTTGGAATAGTTCCTCATAATATCCATCTAGTTCAATTTCAATATCAGTAAACGGACTATCATCTTCTACAATTTCTGTTTCAGCCGTATTTGATAAATGTTGCTGCAGGACATCTTTCATCTCTAGTCCGTATTTATCGGCACGGTTCATGAGTTTCCTTACTTCTTCGATAAAGGCTGGATCTAGTCGCATCCATTGACCGTTTATATTAAATAGACGTTTGTTTTGTTCAACGAGTTCAAAAAATTCGCTTTCTGATAAATCAATGCCGTTCGTCGAAATTCGCCAGTCAAAATTAACGAGCGTATTCATACCGAAGAACGATTGTGTTTGTACTGTATTTTGCTTCAGTTGAACACGTAATTTCGGTTTTGTTGCTTTTAAATTTTGCCACCATGATGGTAGTAAAATTGTAATGCCGGCTGCAAGTAATTCATCGCTTGCTTCTGTTAAGAAGTTCCAAGCTTCTGTTTCAAAGAGCTCATTTCGGAATGTATCTCCTTCTTTTAACCACGGTATGAGCTTACTAAAACCTTCTTGTGTTTCTGTAATCCGTTCTTCGTAATCGTGCCATCTTTTCGGTAAGGAATCGATGTTTTCATATACATATATGCGATGCGCCCCGCGCTTTGGTGTCACGATTGTTTCAAGTTTCCACATTTCAAATTCTTCTTGTGGTTCTTGCAGTCTTAGTCCGATTGTAAACGGAAGATCATCTTCAATATAACCAATTTTTCGAAGCCAATCTTCTTCATGTAGTGCTGTTTCCAATTGTCTTTTCGTAAAGTCGTAATGTTCATATAGTCTTTTAGCATCTTCCCAGCCGTCATTTGAGCGATTATCTTGTAATATGCTTTCATTAACTGCTGCTGAGAAGAGAGATGCTAATGTGTCATCTTCAATTGGCGTATTTTGAACTTTCCAAGATGGTTGTTTGGGCCAGTGCTCGATATCTGGTACGAAGCTACCACTCGTAAAGGCATCCCATAATTCATTTGCATCTTTTGTAAGTGCTGTAATAGGGCCGTTCAGTTGAATATGTGCAAAGGAATTCATCGGTTTGTTTGCAATGTATTCAAAGGCTTGTGCATTTGTTAGTAGCACACCTTGTTTTCCTTCGAAGGTTGCTTCTTTTAGAAACGTACCGTAGAAAGAAGTGGAGTGCCATGTGAATGCATGTCGTTTCCAACTTGTTACGGATAATGGAGTACCGCTGTCATCTTCTCCCCAAAGGAACCAACCTTGACTAACATGCTGGAGCCTAATTGTTACTTCAGTTTGATTGATCATCGATTAATTTTCCTTTCCGTAATTCCTCTTGTAGTGCACGCAGACGTGAATGGAGATTGGCGATGTGAATAATGAAAGCATCCCATTCATCGGTGCGTTTTAATCGTTTATATAATGTACGTAATTTCTTTAAGTAACGAACTGCGCGTCTATATGATTTACGATTTCGTTCTTCAATTGCTTCTACAGCAGCAAGATGATAAAGAGGAAGTGCTGCTTCTGGCGCTTCTTTTTCAATATCTTTCAGTGGTTCTTTTAACAGTTCAATTGCTTCAAACCCATATAAGAGATGGAGCTCTGCCCATGTACGATACTGTTTTTTCGCGAGTACGTACTGTTCATAGTTTGTGAAACTATACGGTAATAGTTCCTGCAAGATCATTTCAAAACCAGCTTGTTCATTTGTATGTGTTGCGTATGTTTCATACATGATTACAAATAGCCGAACGATATCTTTTATAAAAATCGTATTTTCGTGATCTTGGATCGTTTTCTTTACTTGTTTATACGTAAAGGAAAGCCAGTTTTTCGCACGATCCCACTGCATGGCACTTAATAGTTCTTCTAACCAATAGAAGTATAGACTCACAACAGAAGCAGGTTGTTTCTTTAGTAAGTCCATCGCTAGTAGATCTTCTTCATTTAAAAAGAGAAGGTGAGAAGACGCTAACGCTTTAGATAGTGGATTAATTTTCGTATCGATTCGTTTTTCTTCCTCTTGCATTTTCTCTTTATTGTTTAAAAGTTCACTCCATATGTGGCGATAAATGAAAAATCGCTCTTGCGTATAAGCGTCGGTAGAGAAGAATACTTCATGAACAAGACGAGCTGTTTCTTGCAAAATTATTTCAGATTCTGAAGGAATCGCTTCTGATTGTAAGTCCCGAACGATGGATTCCACTTTATCTACAAATAGGCGAACGACATTAACAGGTTGGTGATAAGAATACGTTTTGTTTGCTTCGAATGCCTGAATTTCTTCTAATAATTTTTGAAAGCAGTAAAGTACTGCATGTAACCTGAATAATTCATGTATGGCGATGACGCGCGGAGCTTTCCGCTCAAGTTTCGTATAGAAATCTGTAAAGATACTCATAAGAAAATACATTTGTTTATAAGTAAGGCGAGCTTGTTCTTTTTTAAATGATTCATATTCTTTTTCAAAATATGATTCCCAACTTTTATAATCCGTTTCTTCAAAAGCTGATGATTGCAATACTTGTCTTGCAGTTCGAATAGGAGGAAGGGAAGGTTTCGTATTATTTTTAAATAAAGTTAATACATCTCCTACTTGCCCGAAACTAGACGCTGCAGATAGTAATACAGCGAGCATATGCTCACATTGTGTTGGTGCGAAGCAATCACAATAACTTTCAGCGACATTACGAATCGGAATATGAACGCTATATACGTTGCCTTCCGCATCTACAGTTCCTGATAGTGTATAACCATCAAAGTCAACGTTGTAGACAACACCACTACGATATAGGTGCCGAGCTGTAGCGACATGTTCCTTATCAGCTGTTTGCTGTGGATCTAGTCCTTGAACGAACTCATTCGCAATCATCATAATTTCATCTTTCGTAATAGAGTGTTGCAGCATAATATTCCTCCGTACACATATTTCTTTCCTTTACCATTATAAACAAAAAATGCTCAAAACAGAAAAAATGAAATTTGGATTACATAACTTGAAAATCATGGTAATATATAAAATGTTAATTTCATATATAAATATATATGTATAGGAGGAGAAATGATTTGTCAGATTTACAGACGAAGTTAGGTAGTGGAATGAATAAGTTACAAGAAGGAATAGAACAAGGGAAAATGAAGTTGCAAGTTGCACAAGAAATTGCTCAATTGAAAAAGGGAATGCAAGTGCAAATGCAGAAAAAAGCAGAGGTTCTATTAGAGGTTGGACAGCAAGTGTATGTTCAATTAAGAGGAAGTGGAGTAAATGAAGCGAGCTTAAAAGAAATGATTGCTCCAGTTCAAGAATTTGATGTAGCTATTTATCAAGCAAGAAAGCGCATTGTTGAATTGCAAAAACAACAAGGTGAAAAAGCTACATGTGAATGTGGTGGACCTTTATCAATAAATGATAAGTTTTGTGGTTCGTGTGGAAAGCCTAACCCGATGTTAACAGTAGAAAATGAAGGTGAAACGGTAAATTGTATTTCATGTAATGAGCATATCGATAAAAACTCTACTTACTGTCCAGTTTGTGGAATTAAGCAAAGTGGGGAGTGAATTAAATGTATTGTCGCACATGTGGAAAACAACATGGTGAAGAAGTAAATTATTGCCCAAATGAAGGTAGTATGGAGATTGCAGGAGCTATAGATGCAGTAACATTAGAAAAAGATACTGCAAAATACTGCAGAGGTTGTGGCAGTGAAAATGCTCAAAAAAATTTATATTGTCAAAAGTGTGGGTATTCTTTATCTGTTGTGAAGAAAAAAGAACAAACTGTAAAATTGCCTACAATGGATGGTGCTCCTAAAGTTGAATTTAAAGCAGATAAAGCCGTTTTACAAAAAGGTTTTATTGGTGGGGCTGTTGCAAGTATTCTCATGTTAATTGCTGGTTGGATTGGTAGTTTATTATTTGCCTCTATGTTAAGTGAGATGTTTAGCAAATTTGCGAAAGAATTAGAAATGTTGCCAAGTTTTTATTCGAGTGCAACTTCTACGATGTTAAGTTACCATTTACTTGGTTTTACAGCTAACGATGATAGTGGATTGATATTTTCTTTATCTTGGCATACTCCATTTACATTATTATTAATCATTCCATTTATTATTTTCGCTGGTACAGGAATTTGGTTAGGGAAACAGCATGTTGCGAAAACGATTAAAGATCAAATCTTTATGGCAGCAACAGTTGGTATTATTTATGGAGTCTTTTTATTCATTATAAGTTTTATAGCATCACAATCTTTTGCAATCCCATTCTCAGAAGCAGGTAAGATTACGGTTGGCTATTCAGCGATGAAGAGTTTATTGAGTGGTTTTGTATGTGGGACATTATTTACCTTATTAGGATTTATTGCTCATACAAGCAAAAACAATATGGCAGCAGCATTTCAAGAGTTAATGCCATATGGAACGTCTGTTTATTACGGTGTTTCGGCTATGATAAAAGGACTTTTAGTAACAGCAGTAGCGGTTTGTATTATGGCGTTAGTAAGTAAGGAAGACGGTATTGAACCATTAAAAGAAATAACAACTTTAAAATCTGAAAGTACATTATTAGCATTAGAGTTAACACCTCAATTATGGAGTATGGCTCATTTTGCGCCGTTAGAAGTATCAAGTCCAGCACTTAGTAAGGAATTTACTAGAATTGGTAAGAAATCAAATGCACATGAGAGCACACTATCGTTTTCATTTATATCAGGCGTCTCTGTAAATGGCGTAGAGCTTAGAGAGATATTGATTTCAAAAGGAGCAAATGAGGAAAGCCTTGCAGAATTTGATAGAGTGAATAACGTATTCCATTATGGTTTATTACTGCTTATTATTCCATTGTTCTTTATGTTTAGAGCGGGAAGAAAGTTAGCTAAATTACCGACTGCCAATATATATATTACATTAGCGGTATGCAGTGGTTCTTACACAATTATGATGATTGTAATGAATATGATTTCTAAGTTCCAAATTAATGTTTCAGGAACTGTAACAAGTTTATTTGGAACAAGCGGAACAGTACTATCTATGCAAAATTCATTTACATATTTAATTTTGTTTAGTTTTATTGTGACATATGTAGCAGCATTTGCTGGAATGAAATTAGCTAAAAAATAGGAGGAGAGCACGTTGAAGTTTTGTGGAACATGTAAAAAGAACGTTGCAGACCATTTGAACTTTTGTCCTGAGTGTGGGAGTAAAGTAGAAGTAATCGTTGATAACACTGCTGCCTCATATACAGAATTACAAAGCGAGACAAAACCAGTGAAAAGTAAGAAAAATTTATTTTTAATCATTGGTTTTGCCATTATTGCTGCATTATTATTTGGGGCATATAAATTTGGAGCATATAAGTTTTCAAAAGAAAAGCAAGTAAATGTAATGATTGAAGCATTCCAAAAGAAAGATATTAATGCAATTGATGAGTTTGTAAAAGCAAATGATTCAAGCTTAAAGATTAAGACAGAGGATATTAAAGCGTACATGCGTTATTTAAAAGAGAATCCTTCTTACAATAAACAATTACTGTCTTATTTACAGAAAGAGACAGTAGATCAAAAGTTAACAAAAGATAAACCTGCATTTAAAGACGGGGAAATAGTAGAAGAGGGAAAAGAGTGGTTCTTATATCCAAAGTATAAGTTCAGCATGAAATCTTATTATATGAATGTAAGTACAACTGCAAAGAATGCAGAAATATATGTGAATGACAAAAAAGAAACAGAGCTTTCTAGTGATAAAAATTCGAAAGAGTTGGGGCCATACTTCCCAGGTACATATGTTGTAAAGGCAACGGCGAAGACAGAACTTACTGAATTAGAAACAGAGAAAGAAGTAGATTTAGCGGATGAACAGAGCGAGAAGGTGAAAGTGGATTTATCGCTTGAAGGCAAGTATGTAAGCATTTCTTCTGATGAAAGTGATGCAACTGTATTTGTGAATGGGAAAAAACGTGGAAAATTAAATTATGGAAGTTATAAGCTTGGCCCTGTATCCACAGATGAAACAGTAGAAGTACATTTAGAGAAAACTACTGATTTTGGTGTGATGAAATCTGAAAGTGTTAAAATTGGAGACCAAAGCACATATTACTTAAAATTCCCGAAAGAAACATCAAGTTCAGCAGTGGGCGAATTTGTAAGAAATCATATTTATGATAACGTACGTGCAATTTCATTAAATGATTTTAGTTTAATTGAAAATAATTATGATAAGAGCGGAAAATCGTATAAGGAAGACCGTGATTATATACAGTATTTACACAAAAAAGGAATTACAGAAGACTTATTAACGATGGAAGTTCGTAATGTAGAGCGTCAAAGTGCTACGAAATATAAAGTAACGACATATGAAGAGTATCATATTCGTTACGGTGATGGATCTGTGAAGTTCAAAAGTTTTAATAACGAACATATTGTAACTGTGAATGGAAATGGAAAGATGTTGTATCATTCTCTTGGTGCAAATAATACGTTGAAATCAGAAGATGTATCTGGTCCAACTCGTTAATATGAGAGAAGCTGTTCAATATTTGAACAGCTTCTTTTTTGTAGCTAAATCGATATTTCGTGTCGAACCGTTGATATATCGTAAGTTATGATAGATATAATCGAAAAATCGTTGATATATTGCGATTTATGATAGATATAATTGAAAAATCGTTGATATATTTTTTTACAATTATGAGTGTGTTTCCTTTAGTATCGCTTGTACATATGGATCATGTAATATTTGCTCTATAATTGGCAACATATTTTGTTCAAATGGAATGTCGATAGGAAATGGCTTTTGAGAGCCTGGTTTTATTCCATATTGCACAATTTTGTAATGTGTATTGTTTTCAGACTTGAGCACAATTAACTTATAGCGGTTATCATCGCCAGCGAGTGAAAAATCAATAGAAGTAGCGTTATATGTTACTTCATCTTTATATATGTACGGTTTTGGCGTACCAATCCAGTCTACTTTTGCTTGTACATTCATGGGCGTAGCCTCCTTATATGTATTATAAATAAATAAAAGCCAGCTCTCAATAAAGAGAACCGGCTTGTAATTTAGCAGTCATTGGTTATTTTAAAATTTTCACTTTAACAGTTTTGCGTCCCCATTTTTGAGCAGCGCTATCTGATCCAAGTAAGATATCAATACGGTTACCTTTAATTGCACCACCAGTATCTCCAGCGATAGCTTCTCCGTAACCTTCTACCCATACTTTAGATCCTAATGGGATTACTTTCGGGTCAACAGCGATCATTTTCATGTTTGGATTCGCAGTTAAATCATGACCCATTGCAGTTAATACACGGCCGCCATATGTGCCACCGTTTTCGCTCGGGTGAGCTGTATATGCTGTAGCTACAACTGTTAACTCACGACCACCAGATGGTGTGTTAGTTTCAGCAGCTTTCACAGCAGGCTTAGCAGCTGGTTTTGCTTGTGCTACAGGTGCTTGAGCCTTAGCTGGTGCTGCAGCTTTAGCAGGAGCAGTTGTTTCTTGTTTCTCAATTACAGGTGCTGTACCTGTTAAGAAAGGAACATGAACATAAGCTGTTTTCCCGTTATATTCAAATTGTAACCACTCATTTTGTACTTGGTTCGTTGTTTCGATTACATCGTCTTTCTTCAACTTTCCAAGAACCTCTGAGTTTGTGTTCGCTTCAGCACGTACGTTTAATACGTTAGCTGTTACGTAGTAGATGCTTTTTGTGAACTCTGCACTTACGAATGCGTCTTTACCGTCTAAAGTAATTTTTGACCATCCGTTCTCTGTATTTTGAACATCTATTTTATTACCGTTTAGTAATTTACCGACAACTTTTGATTCAGTAGTAGGGTTTTCGCGTACGTTTAGTACGTCTGTTGTTACAACAGTTTCTGCATTAGCAGATGATGTGAAAATCCCAAGACCAAAAACTGCTGCTGTTGCTATACCAATTAATTTTTTCATGATAGCCTCCATTGCGTTTGTTTTCGTGTCCTCATTATAGCAACAGATTTTTTCGGATTTGGGGAAAACACACAATTACAAACCATTCGTAATAAGTCGTTAACATCCTGTAATATAACAAAAAATATAGGAAAGCGTTTTTCATTCTATATGACTCATAGGTTTCTAGTTATATTCAAAATATTTAATACAACATGTTTTTTTCGACGTAAATAAAAATATTACAGGAATGTTACATGATGTTTACTAAACGATTACATTCCTTGAGTATTTTACCGTTTTATGGGTAATATAGTTATATAAACATAAACATTTTGTTTGTGAAGCTATAAACACGTGCTATATACTAGCAAAAAAACCGCATAATTGTTACAAAACGAAAGGGTTGCAAGGAAGGATTTTGCCCTTTTTTACATATGTAACACATCCTTTTTTAGGAAAATACATTCCTATCCGCGTTTTTCTCACACAATTTGACAGCAGTATTTCTAACTTGTAGCTCTTGCAGAGTGAAAAGGTTATACGAAAGGTAAGGCTGTCCATAAGAATTCGAATTGGTGAAGGTGAAAGTAAGAAAATCACCGCAAAATTATAGTTTTCTATCCGATTTTACATATCGGAATTTATGTTATTTACAAAAGCGAAACCTACGAAGGGGGATTTGATGAGGAAACTGACAAAAACATTCATCGTTTCATTAACATTATGTATTGCATTTACAATTTGGGGGATTATTCCCGAATCTATTATTGGAAAAGGTAGCTTAGGAAATGTAACAACCGCAATTCAAACTGCATTAGTTAGTAAGTTCGGGTGGTTTTATATTATTTCCGTTTCTATTATTTTAGGTGTGTCTATCTTTTTAATTGTTTCGAAATACGGTTCTATTCGTTTAGGGAAAGATGATGACGAACCTGATTATAGTTATATGACATGGTTTGCTATGTTATTTAGTGCTGGTATGGGTATTGGCTTAGTTTTCTGGGGCGTTGCCGAACCATTAAACCATTTATACGCACCTCCGTTTGGAGATAGTGCAACTGAGGAAAGTGCGCGCCTTGCACTGCGTTTTTCATTTTTCCATTGGGGATTACATCCTTGGGGACTATATGCGTTTGTAGCGTTATGTATTGCTTACTTTACCTTTAGAAAAGGAAAAGCAAGTACGATTAGTGCGACAGTAGGTCCGTTATTTAAGGGCGGGGAACACGGGCGTATTGCTCATTCATTTGATGTGTTAGCTGTTTTCGCAACTGTATTTGGTGTTGCAACGTCATTAGGTCTTGGTGCGAAACAAATTGCAGGTGGTGTTAGTTATTTAACGTCTATCCCGAACTCATTAACGACTCAGTTAGTTATTATTGCAATCGTAACAGTATTATTTATGTTATCTGCGCAAACAGGTCTTGATAAAGGAATTAAATATTTAAGTAATACGAATATTATTTTTGCATTTGCACTTATGATCATTGTATTATTTGCAGGTCCAACAAACTTTATTATGAATTACTTCACTTCAACAATCGGTTCTTATATTCAGGAATTGCCAAGTATGAGTTTCCGTTTAAGTCCATTAGACGAAGGTGGGAATCAATGGATTCAGTCATGGACAATTTTCTATTGGGCATGGTGGATTGCGTGGTCACCGTTCGTAGGTACGTTTATTGCTCGTGTTTCACGAGGTCGTACGATTCGTGAGTTTGTTATCGGTGTGTTACTTGTGCCGACCGTAATTGGTGCACTTTGGTTCTCTGTGTTCGGCGGTACTGGTATTCATATGGAGCTGTTTGGTGATGCACATATCTTCGACAAAGTGAAAGAAATGGGAACAGAAGTAGGATTATTCGCTATGTTCGATCAGATGGGTAGCTTTGGATCAGCTTTATCAGTTTTAGGTATTTTACTTATTGCAACATTCTTTATTACATCGGCAGACTCTGCAACATTTGTTTTAGGAATGTTAACGACACATGGTAGTTTAAACCCACCAAATCGTATTAAAATGATTTGGGGTATCGTTCTAGCCGCGATAGCTTCTACGCTATTATATATTGGCGGATTAGAAGCCTTACAAACGGCAGCTATCATTGCAGCATTCCCGTTCGTCTTCGTTATTTTCTTTATGATGGCAGCATTATTTAAAGAGTTACAAAAAGAAGGGCGTATGAAGCGTCATTAATAATAGAAGGAAAAGAGCTGATTTCATATCAGCTCTTTTTTATTTCTCTATTTGCCTGTAAAAGTACAATTGGTGATGGCTAATGAAAGTTTCACTTTATATAGAAGGAATTTGAAATGCGGGTAGGGGAAATAAAATACTTTACCATATAAGTAGTATGCCTTTTATACGAAGAAAAAACGATAGGTTTCGACAATATTCGATACCTTACGAATTCTATTCGTATTTTTGTCAAAAATATGTCGGAAATGTGTTGTCACGTTTATATATATGTGCTATATTATTTCCTGTAAGCGATTTCAAATAGTTTTAAAGCGCATTCAAGGGGGACATCTAGAATAATGAAACGTTACGAAAGAAAGTGGAAGCATATTTGTTTGAAACGTGTGGCACATCGTAGTGTCCAAGAAAGCACGGAACCTAAGACTGAAACGCGCAAAGAACAGCAAGAGAAGCAATTGGTTCTACAAAAATAGCAATCACTTTTTCGTATATAAATGAAGGTCGATCGTTCGTTGGGGGATGGACGTGAAATTACTTTCAGCTAAGGGGTATTGTCTGATATATAATTTATACGGCAATAAATAAGCACAGAGCATACGGCGCTCTGTGCTTATTGTTATTATTTCTCTTTTTTGAATCGAACTGTCTTATCCCAGCCAATGACTTGTTTCTTGCTCTTTGCACGTAAGTATAAGATTAAGCTACGAATAAATAAGTACGTAAAGAGCTGTGCGTACGTAAAGTACATAATAACGCTAATAAAAATATTAGTCGGTGTAAAGGTTCGTTCGACACTCTGGGCACTAAATAATTGAGAAACATATGTAATATATGCGACATACCACATAAATAGTAGCGGAATGCTATATTGAATTTGGAATATCCCGAGTAGCCCAATTACAAACCAAACGTTTGAAATGATTAGGAATAGCCAAAATACAACATACACTAGAACTTGTTGTAAGGAATGGACGAGAAGTTTTCCTTTAAAGAAACTTAATGACGAGAACATTTTTTCTAAAATGTATAAATTCCCTTGGAGCCAACGTGTACGTTGTTTAATAAGAATTTTTAAATGCTCTGGTTCTTGTTCCCAAGTAACTGATTCTGGGACGATTGGTAAGAGATAACCTTTTTGTGTAATTCTTAATGTTAATTCAGCATCTTCTGCAATTGCATAAGGGTCATAGCCACCAAGCTCTTCTAGTGCGGAGCGACGAAGAAGCATATTTGTTCCTGTCAGTGAGCCTGTTTGGAATAGTAACCAGCGTCCAGATTGCATAAGGAGCTGGAAGATTTGAAATTCCAGTGAAATCATTCGCGTCAGCCAGTTTCGCTTTTCGTTTACTGTACGAACATGTCCAACAGCTCCAACAGCATCTTCAGTTGTTTCAGCGTGCTCTACAAGCATTCGCAGTGCGTGTGGTTCAGGTTGGTTATCTGCATCGTACACACAGAAGTATTCACCATCTGAAATACTAAGCCCATAGTTTAGTACACGTGATTTACCCTTCGGTTCACCGGGGGGAACACGAATATGACGAATATGAGCATAAGCTTTGTCGAAATCATCGCCGATTTCAGGTGTTTCATCTTGAGAGTTATCATTTAATAAATAAATAGTTAGCTTTCCAGGATATTCAATCTTCGCCATCGCCTCTAAAGTATCTTTAATAACGACGCCTTCATTATGGGCAGGTATGAAAATATCGACGCTCGGATAATGTTCTAGCGTACGATCTTTTCGTTTGCTATTTCGATGAATTAAGCCCGCAATTGTTAAGAAAGAGTAGTAAACGAGTAAACCAGAGAATAGAAAGGCCGTAAAAATAAGTACATATTTAATTGAAAATGTGATACTAATCCAAAAAACGAGTACGCAAAACAGAAGGAATAAAAGAAGTATAACGAGAGTCATCATAACAGTGTCTGTCCTTTGTTTCCAATGTGCTCGCGTGAAATTTTTATATCTCGGATTGCTTCAGCAGCAAGCCATTGCTCCATTTTTGGCTTTAGGCGGTTCATTACAATGTCAGCACCAGCTTCATTTGTGTTTTGTAATAAAATAACTAGCGTATTATTATCATATTCAGCAGCAAGGTCAAAATCATTCCTTACCGTTTCAACTAATAAGGAAGCTACACGGTCCATAACACTTTCCTTCGTATATTTACTAAAGGAAGTGAAATCAAAGTAAATGATAACGCCTGTTTCATTACGACGATTCATTGCAGTTGTTAATAATGCTTGGCGTCTCTCGAATTCTTGTCTTGTTAGTAATTTTGATTCTCCAATATATTGTTCTAATGTTCTCACACGCTCAGTTAAAGTTTTATTTTCATGAATCACTTTTTTCAATAGGTGAGTTGTTATATATACAATGAAGAAGTTAGCTGCCATCAGGAAGTGGGTAATCATATATTGCCATTGATCTGATGTACTCCATAAATGAAGCCATGCTTGATAGAACAAATAAAATACGGAAATAATGGTTCCTAGTATGAAGAAAACAAATGCTGTTTTGTCAGCTAAAAATAAGAATAGTACATTTACGATTACGTATATTATTGTAAAAATGAGCGCATGCTCATATTTCGTCACATGTACAGTAGTAAAATAAAATACAATTTGTAAAATCCACATAGAGAGGATTTTATAGAACTTATCTTTCACAAAACTTTCCTCCTTAAAGCTATTTCATCCATAGATACTTGTAGTATGCACAATTATTAAGAAATTGACCATGTCGTTACATTCTTTTGAAGGGCAACGACAAGTAGTATCGCTATTTTCATTAGAAAAATAAAAAGACTTGAACATTATTGTATCATAATGTTCTTATATTTGGCATAAATTGATTAATAGATGCACAAAAGACGCTTGGATTGCATGAAAAAAGTCTCCTCTTGTAGAAAGAGAAGACTCTATATAAGTTTATAGGAACATCATACCTGCAACTGCTGCATTTAAGAAGTTCGCTAATGTACCAGCGATAACTGCTTTAATCCCTAATTGTGCAATTTGTTTACGGCGAGTAGGAGCTAACGTTCCTGTTACACCTAATTGAATTGCGATAGAAGAGAAGTTTGCGAATCCACAGATTGCGAATGTTAAAATTAGATTTGTTTTGTCAGAGAACTCTGCCATGTGTGGTCCTAAGTTTGCGTATGCAACGAATTCGTTGATTGCAAGTTTTTGACCGATAAAGCTTGCTGCTTGTACAGCTTCACCAGGAGAAACCCCGATTAAGATTGCAAATGGTGATAATAAGTAACCGAAGATTAAATCAAGGCTAAGTTTAATATCGAACCAAGAACCAATCAATCCTAATAATCCATTTAATAAAGCGATTAATGCGATGAAAGCCATTAACATTGCTGCTACGTTAATAACAAGTTGCATACCTTCAGATGCACCGCGTGCAGCTGCGTCGATAACGTTTGCGTCTTCACGTTCTGTAGAAAGTTCAACGTTATTATCTACTTTTTCTGTCTCAGGCATAATCAGTTTCGCAATTAATAAGCTTGATGGAGCTGCCATTATTGCAGCTGCTAATAAGTGCTCTAACGGAATACCCATTGCTGCATAACCGACGAGAACAGATCCAGCAACAGCTGTCATACCGCTTACCATAATAGCGAAGAATTCACTATTTGTTAAACGTGCTAAGTAAGGTTTAATTAAAATTGGAGCTTCAGTTTGTCCTAAAAATACAGTCGTTACTGAGTTTAAGCTTTCTGCTTTAGAAGTTCCAAGAAGTTTACTTAATGCGCCACCAACGACGCTAACAAATTTCTGCATAATACCAAAATGATATAAGATTGCTACTAATGAACTAATAAATACGATTGGAAGTAGTGCTTGAATAAAGAATACAAATCCCCAAGGTCCTTTTGCGTTGACTAAATCCCCAGCAACGAACTTAATTCCCTCGTAAGAAAAATTAATTAATCCTTGAACACCGTCAGCAGCGTGTTTTAAACCTGCTTTACCAGCATCCCATCGTAATACGATAAATGAAAATGACATTTGTAATGCTAGCGCGATTAAAATTGTGCGCCAATTAATAGCTTTGCGGTTGGAAGATAGTAAGAATGCAATTGCTAATACTCCAATCACGCCGCCAATTCCCCATAAAAGATTCATGCAGTGTATGCTCCTTCCTCATAGTAAAAACAGTGTATAAACCAGTTGTCTATACGTTTACGAATATAACATCTTAAGTAACTTATCATAATGGACATCGGAGGTCAAACGTCTAATGAAAAGTTTAAATAAAAAGAAAATTCTTCAAAAAAACACATATGAAATAAATAGACATGAAATAGGTTATGTTTTTTATGGGAATATATACATTATGATAACGTTATGCATTGTTTTTGCAGAATAAAGTGTATGAAATGGAAGAATGGATACATTATTTTTGTAGAGAGAAGGTAGGAGAAAGGGAGTAATATGTTGAACTCATAGCAAAAAAGCCTTCTAGTAAACTAGAAGGCTTTGAAACTATTAATTAAGGTGCTTTCGTGTATCCTAAGAAGTGGCTCTTCCAATAAGATTTACTTAATGAATCGATTGCTACACCGTTATCTCCAGCTTGGATAAATGATCCGCCCCCAAGGTAGATACCCATGTGAGAAGGACCAGATTTATAAGTGTTTTGGAAATAAATTAAGTCACCAGGTTGTGGACTTGAAGTTTTTGGTAGGCTACTCCAATATCCTGCAACACTTTGGCGGCTAATGTTATGACCAAATTTCTTAAATACGTGGTAGATGTAACCACTGCAGTCAACACCGTTAGCAGAACTTCCGCCCCAAACGTATGGTACACCTTGCATTGATTTTGCATATGCAAGTACGGAAGAACTGTCGCCGCTATTATTACCTGTATTATTATTGTTGTTATTGTTTTGATTGTTATTTTGGTTATTGTTAGGCTTATTATCTACTGCGCCTCCAACTGGTGTTTTAGATAGGTAACGTGTTCCGATATAACCAGTTTGACCGTTGTAGTTAATTTTGCTCCATCCAGAGTTTTCAGAGATTACTTGAACCTTCTGACCTTGTGGAAGTGCGCCTATGATTCTATAATTTGTACCTTCGCCGCTACGTACATTTAGTGCAGAAGCATTAATGTAATAGTCGCCAATTGCACCTTGGTTAGGTTTTTCAGGTTGTTTTGGTTGCTCAGGAGTAGTAGTGCCACCTTTAACGAATTTTACAAATTCGCTGCTAACAAAGCCTGTTTTTCCTTGGTAATTTACTTTAAACCAACCGTTTTCAGATCCAACTACGTTTAATGTTGTACCGTTTAAAACGCCACCAATTACACTATGGTAAGCGGCAGGGCCTGTACGAACACGTAAAGATGTAGCGTTAACTACATAAGAACCGCCAGTTTGAATAGTTCCATTATTGTTTTGCTCTTGTTTGTTGCCTTCTGTAACGTTTTCGTTAGAACCGCCTTTTGTTACGTAGTCTTTGCTTATATAAGCAGTTTGTCCTGCGTAATTGATTTTGAACCAATCTTGAACTTCGCCAACAACTTGTACTACTTGTCCTTTTTTGACAGAACCTACAGTTGTGTGAGAAGTGCTAGGACCTGTACGAACACGAAGGGAAGATACATTTACTGTATAGTTTCCGCTTGCTGGTTTTACTTCTTGGTTGTTATTATTCGTATTGTTGTTTGAAGAACCCCCAGTAGAAGAAACGCCAGATACGAATTCGCCACTTACATAACCTACTTGTCCATTATGGTTAATTTTCACCCAACCATTTTCTTGTCCAATTACGTTTAATGTTTGTCCTGCATATACACGTCCAGAAACAGAACTAGAAGTGTTAGGAGCTGTACGTACACGTAATACATCAGCGGTAACTTTATTGTTTCCACCTGTGCTTACATTGTTGTTTGCTGCTCCACTTTTTGATACAAATTCGCCACTAACAAAGCCTGTTTTTCCGTTAATGTTAATTTTGAACCAACCATTTTCTTCGCCAATCACGTTTAGTGATTGACCGTTATAAACGCGTGAGATGATGTCGTGAGAAGTGCTTGATCCCGCACGAACATGTAAGACGCTCGCGTTTACCGTATAAGATGAGTTGTTTGACGCAGAAGCTTGGACAGTTGTAGCAGCTTTTTGTGTATTTTGTTCAGGTGCAGCTTGAACACTATCAAGTGTAGGTGCTGCTCCTCCTGCTACAGACACTGCCGCAAGACCGGCAAGATACTTTTTCATAATTTGTCGATTCCTTTCTGTCTGTAATGTAGTGAAGAAATATTTACCAACTGTTAAAAATTCTAAAGAGCATGTCGATTACTGTCAAGGCTTATGTGGGAATCTGAATATGACAAAAAGATTACAAGAAAAAATCAAGGCATAAATTTACACCTTGATTTCCATTTAAATGCATATATTGAATGTGAAAGGACAGAAATTATTCGGGTTTAAGAAGATGCCATATTGGATTGTAACAAGATTTGATTAAATGATTTTTGCAGTTTTTTGGTGATAGGCCCAACTTGCCCATCTTGAATCGCGGTTCCATCAAGGTGGGTCATTGGTAAAATTTCAATCGTTGTGCCTGTAAAAAAGCATTCATCTGCTTGATAAACGTCACGAACGCTGAAAAGTTCTTCCTGTACAGGTATGTGAAGAGTATTCGCTAAAGAAAGGACATATTGACGAATAATGCCATTTAAAATAAGGTGATTGGCTGGATGTGTGTAAAGAGTTCCGTTTTTAATTAAAAAGAAGTTGGAATGGCTTCCTTCCGTTACAATACCATTCCTTACGAGAAGTGCCTCTTTACAGCCTTTTCGTTCAGCTTTCGTAGCAGCTAGTACGTTTGGTAATAAATTTAATGATTTAATGTCACAGCGTAGCCATCGAGTATCGGGTTCTGATATAGCGCGTATACCATATTCAATCCATAAGGCTGGTCTTTCTTTTTTTGTAATATAGGCATAAATTGTCGGAGGGGTGTCATATGAAAATACATGTGTGCGAGCTTGTACACCACGAGATACTTGCAAATAAATTGTGCCATCTTCGTGGAAATGGTTTCTTTCAATTAATTTGTAAAGTAAAGTGATGAGCTCAGCTTTTGAAAAAGGGAGCGATAATTCTATTTCTTCCATGGATCGATATAATCTCGTTATGTGCGGATCTAATAAGTGAAAGTTCCCTTTATATAGGCGAATAACCTCGTAGACACCATCTCCGAACTGCAAACCTCTTTCTTCAAGTTCTATGTACGTTTGTTGTTTTGTTGTATCAATAACTTCATCATTCCAAAGTACAAATTTTTCGTATGCCAATTTCCGTCCCATCCTTTCGTAAGTACGTAAGTAACGTGAAACTTTCATTCATGCGAGATAAAAATCACTATAGTAATTTTTATGTAAGCAATTCTCTACATATGACCGTATATGTATTTGTAAATCATAGAGAAGTAAGGATGGTTTACCCCGCATTAACGGGCAGTAAAACTCCTACTTAAAAATTCGGGTGGAGCAAAGAAGTGAATTGGGCGAATAACTGCCCGTAGCTGCCCGATTGGTGAGGGCTGATTAAAGTTTCACTTTACAGCATTTTGTATATACAAATTCGAAAATAAGAATGAGAATCCTGCTTTTAAATAAAAAAAAGCAACATTCTTATGGAATGCTGCACAAGGAGGGTAGCTATCTTTCATAGGGACATTGTCTCGTTGAATGTTTTGTGTATGGAAACAAAACATGTTGAAAGACAATTATAAGAAAGTAGAAACAAAAGATTTACACACTTCTTTAAGGGATCTTACGAAAGATGAGAGATAAGAAATATGTAGAACCTCGTTTACATATTTTATTATAGAGATTTTTCATTAACACTATGTGAATATTTGGTAAAGGTTATGTAATTTTAAAGTTAATGAATATAAGTAGTTGTATGGAAGAAAATAAAAAAAGAGGCTGAGATTACTCAGCACTCTTCTTTTCTTCTTTAATAACTGTTTTTACTTCACCAGTTTTGATCTTATTACTTTCAGAGAAGCGAAGTAAGTCACCTTCAATGATTTTATCAGACATGTTCAATTCATTTTGGGCGCGATCAATTAGTGGTTGAGATTCTTCTTTCGGTAATTGTACAACTTCGCCAGTAGCACGGTCATAGAATGTACTGTTTGTGTACATGTATTTATCTGTAACGAAGCTACCGTCACGAAGAACAACGAATCCTTTATTATCAGGTGAGAATACATCATGACCGAATCGAACGTCATTTGTAGAATCTACACCAAGTAAGTTTAGAATAGTTGGTTTAATGTCAATTTCACCAGTTGGTTTCGAAATTGTTTTACCTTCTTTTTGACCTGGAACGTGAATAAACATCGGTGTTTTTTGTAAGTTCATATGGTCAAATGCAGTGATTTCTTCTTTTCCTAAGAACTGTGCCATTGCACGGTTATGGTTTTCAGAAATACCGTAGTGGTCACCGTAGAATACGATTACTGAGTTGTCGTAAATACCTTCTGCTTTTAGACGCTCAATAAAGTGTTTCATTGCTTCGTCTAAGTAACGAGCAGTTACCATGTAACGGTCAAATACTCCATCACCAGAATTGTATTCGTCGATTAATTTTGTACTGTCATCGTAAGTGAATGGGTAGTGATTCGTTAAAGTAAGGAAGCGAGTATAGAATGGTTGCTTCACTTGTTTTAACATATCAATAGATTGATCGAAGTACTCGATATCTTTTAATCCCCAGTTTAATTTTGTTTCTGGCGTAATCTTGTAGTCAAGTTCGTTGTAGTAACGATCATAACCAAGTGCTGGATACATAATGTTACGGTTCCAGAATGTTGCGTTGTTTGCGTGGAATACCGACGTGTGATACCCTTGCTGACGTAAAATTTCTGGAGTTGCTGTATATTCATTGTTACCGTGTGTGAAGAATACAGCACCGCGGTCTAGTGGATATAACGAAGTATCTACTAGGAATTCAGCATCAGATGTTTTACCTTGACCAGTTTGATGGAAGAAGTTATCAAAGTAATAACTTTCTTTCGTAAATTGGTTTAAGAATGGTGTAACTTCTTGTCCGTTAACTGTTGCACCAATTAAGAATGTTTGTAATGACTCAAGAGAGACAACAATTACGTTTTTCCCTTTTGCAGTACCGAACATATTTGGATCTGGTTTACTTTGTGTTGTTTTTACGTAGTTTTCTGTTTCTTGTAATTTACTACCGTCAGCGAACGCTTTTTGTGAACTTGATTTTGCTTGTAAGCCAAGATCGTATACTTGGTGTACATATAATCCTAAGTTTTTAACAAGCATAACGCGGTCGAATGAACGTGTTAATAGTTCTGGGCGTTCAGCTTCTGCAAGTCCTAAGTTTGCGAAGAAAATAGCAACTGTTGATACGAAGTATAGAGAACGCATCGGGCGTGCTACACGCTCTGTAGGTGCAAAGTTCTTCATTTTCTTTAATAGAACGAAGAAAACGATAATGTCTGCAAATGCAAGGATAATTTTGTAGTTAAATAATTCTTTCACACTAGAACCTAAACTTCCGAAGTTAGATGTTTGTCCTAGCACCGGTAATGTAACGAAGTCATTGTAGAATCCGTAGAACATTACGTTACCAACAAGAACGATTGTTAAGACAAAATTAATTCCAAGTGCTATATAGTTACGTTTTTTCCCTTTTGCAAATAATGCAAGACCAACAAGCAGTAATGATGCTGCTAATGGGCTAAGGAATAAAATGAATTCTTGCATGAAAGATTCAAGTTTTAAGTCAAAGCTTGTGCGTGTAATAAGGTAAGTTTTCAGCCATAAGGCTAAAGCTACGAATACAGTGAAACGCACATTTTGAAATTGTGATTTCAAGGTTTCTTTCATTCATTTCCACCCTTTCTCTATCAGGCTTGGTCGATTTTGGAGCGAAAAATGCTAAAATAAAAAATACATAGTTTTCTTGGCCATAATTAAAGGTTCTATATTCACCCATATACGACTATAACTATGCATACCCTTTTGGTTTCTTTTGTTGCTCATAAGCATAACGTCATTTCTGTATTATACAACAAAATTCATTTCTGAGAAACACTATAACATTTTACATTTTTTGTATAAGATTTGTCACTACCAGAGAAAACTTTAACATTCGTTTATATGTCCGTCAACTAGAAAATATAACAAAGGTAGAGCAGAATGTTAAGTAGAAGTGAAAATTTTCTTTGTTGAGAAATAAGAAACGAAGATGGGTAAGGGTTATCTAGAAATCTATTATATGAAGGAAATCGTGTAAAAATTAACGAACACTTGTTCTTTTTTAGTTTGTTTGTTACAATAAAAGTTCATTGATAGGTTTTGTGTAATTTCCATGAACTTTTACTGATAACATATTGTAGCTTATTTCTTTTTAAAAATAGGGAGGCTTTTTACATGAAACAAAAATTTTCAGTTGAAGCGTTTTGGAAGAAAGTAAAACATGTTGCAAAGCAAGCAGGGCAGTCGGTCATTTATGCAAGTTTATTACTGTTTTACGTTTTGCAAAGACCAGATGTTCCAAAACGAGTGAAAATTATTGTAATTGGAGCACTTGCTTATTTTATTGCACCGATTGATGCGATTCCAGATTTCATTGCTGGAATTGGCTATACGGATGATTTAGGGGCGTTAACGGCCGCACTAATACAGGTGTCGTTATACGTCAATGAAGATGTGAAAGATAAGGCACGAGTGAAGTTGGCAGAATGGTTTGGTTCGGATATAGACACAACATTTATCGATCAGAAATTAGGTCAATAGGTGAAACCTGTCATAAGGTGACAGGACGAACGTAAGCGAGGAAGTGCATTATGCCATCAGGAAGAACGCATACGAAAATAAACTTAATATCCCTTCCGGTTGTTTTGTTTTTTCTCTTTTCGTATGGATTAACAAATTTTGATTTTTTATTAACTTTTGCAATTGGTTTTTTAGTAGGTACTTCATTTTTAACACCAGATTTAGATACGTACAGTAATGCTTATAACAAATGGGGTTTCTTACGTATATTTTGGTATCCTTATAAAAAAGTAATGCCGCATCGATCTTTCTTTACGCATACGATTATACTTGGTGATGTGATTCGTATTGCGTACATGTTAATCGTCTTTTCTCCATTTTTATTTCTATTAAATGTAATCGCACTGGATGGTAATTTAATAGAAATTGCGAAGAAACATGAGGTTGAAATTGTAACGTTCTTAATGGGAATTGTTGTGGCAAGTACGCTTCACATTATAGCGGATAAAGTGAATACACGCCGAAAGAAAATGATGAGAAAAAAGAAGAAACGCAGAAGATAAAGTGAACGAATTAGGAAAAGGACCCTTGCAATTTGCAAGGGTCCTTTTTTAAACAAACGTTTGTTTAAAATTAAGCTTTCAGTACTTTAATTCCTTTTACAATGTTCCAGATGAAGTAGTATAAGCTGATGATTCCGCAAATAGCTAAGACAATCATTGATCCAATTCCAAGTGTTACATCTGCTTGGTCAGATCCCATGCCCATAATTCCTAAAATGGCTACGCCGATAAATGTAGCAATACTTGGAATGATGTGTGTCCATAGAGCACGTTTTGCATGTGGCTTTGTTTCAGCGTCCCCCACAATCCAAACGATAATTGGGAATAAGATAGGGGCAAATAGTACACTAAAGTACGATAAAGCAGCTAATATTTTGTTTCCATTCATATATATCACCTCATAAATAATGTCCGTTGTTATACTATTATTATGCAATAAATTTTGCAAGCTTTCTATCGATGAACATTACAGGAACATGACGATTTTGTAAGATTTTTTCGTCAAATGATAAAATTTTCAAAAAAATCTTTTTTAATGGAAATTGTTATGGTACAGTATAAATGAAAGTTGTTGAAAACGTTTTCTTAAACGTTTTTTTATTTTAGACTTAAAGGTATGATGACCTGATAGTCTATTGATGAGGTTATTCTATTTAAAAGGGGATTCTTTAGGGGGAGAGAACAATGAACACATGGACACAAGTTTATGATCCATTCGGAAACATTTGGATTTCGGCAGCGGTAGCACTTATTCCGATTATCTTTTTTTCTTAGCTTTAGCAGTTTTCCGCATGAAAGGGTATGTGGCAGGATTTATTACAGTTGTACTTACAGTTTTAGTAGCGTTATTCGCTTATAAAATGCCGTTCACGATGGCAATGGCAGCGACCGGATATGGTTTCTTATACGGATTATGGCCAATTGCTTGGATTATCATTATGTCGGTATTTTTATATAAAATTTCTGTGAAAACAGGTCAATTCGATGTGATTCGTGCATCGGTATTATCGATTACGAACGATCATCGTCTACTCGTTATTTTAATTGGATTTTCATTTGGAGCATTTTTAGAAGGAGCGGCAGGATTTGGGGCACCAGTAGCGATTACAGCAGCACTTCTTGCGGGGCTTGGGTTAAATCCTTTATACGCAGCAGGTCTTTGTTTGATTGCAAATACTGCACCAGTGGCGTTCGGAGCGATGGGAATTCCGATTACAGTTGCTGGACAAGTAACAGGTATTGATCCACATAAAATTGGACAAATGGCTGGGCATCAATTACCGTTCCTATCATTATTTGTGCCATTCTTTATCGTATTTTTAATGGATGGATTTAAGGGGATACGACAAACGTGGCCTGCGTTATTTGTAGCGGGTAGTTCATTTGCGATTACGCAGTTCATTACAGCGACATTTTTAGGACCAGAACTTCCGGATATTACATCGGCACTTGTAAGTTTAATTAGTTTAGCGCTGTTCTTAAAAGTTTGGCAGCCGAAAGAAATTTATCAATCCGGGCAAGCAAATAGTGAAGTAGCAGCAACAACGACAGTAGCATCGATGCCGAAATTAACGTTTGGAAAAGTAGTGAAGGCATGGTCTCCATTTATCGTATTAACGGTTATGGTAGTCATTTGGAGCCAAAGTTTCTTTAAGGCATTATTCGCTCCAGGAGGGGCTTTAGCAAGTCTTGTATTTAAGTTTGAAATTCCAGGTCTGCATAATCTAGTAATGAAAGCAGAGCCGATTGTAAATAAATCAACGCCTTACGAGGCAATTTTGAAGTTTGATGTATTATCAGCAACCGGAACGGCGATTTTAATTGCTTGTATCATTTCCATGTTTATTTTGAAAATGAATGTAAAAGATGCAGTAGTGACATTTAAAGAAACGTTAAGCGAATTAAAAATGCCAATTCTATCTATCGGATTCGTACTAGGGTTTGCATTTATCGCAAACTATTCTGGTCTATCTTCTACGTTAGCGTTAGCATTAGCCGGAACTGGCGGCCTATTCCCGTTCTTCTCACCATTCTTAGGCTGGATTGGCGTATTCCTAACAGGGTCTGATACGTCTGCAAATGCACTGTTCTCAAATTTACAAGCCATTACAGCGCAGCAAGTCGGCGTATCTGAAGTGCTTCTCGTTGCAGCAAATACAACAGGCGGTGTAACAGGTAAAATGATTTCCCCGCAGTCGATTGCGATCGCTTGTGCAGCGGTTGGTCTTGCTGGAAAAGAATCGGATTTGTTCCGTTTTACAGTGAAGCATAGCTTATTCTTCGTAATTATTGTTGGTATTATGACGTATGTGCAGGCGTATTATTTAACGTGGATGATTCCGTAAAGAGCAAAAGAAATAAGCTTTGAATTTTTCAGATTATGGTGTATGATGGGAAAGTATTGAAAATTAAATCAGTGATAAACTAGGGGTGCCTAACGTATGCGTAGGCTGAGAGAGAAGCGCGTGAACTTCTTAACCCTTTGGACCTGATCTGGCTCGTACCAGCGTAGGGAAGTTAACGGCTTTACATAATGATGTCTTTATGAGCCAGGTCCTTATTTTTTTATGGACCTGGCTCTTTTTATTTTGGCATACGCTGGCCATATCTCGTCCTTGTCACGTACAGGGGGGCAACAAAAATTATGAAACAATCTGTTTCAGCTGAGCAAATTGAATTGAAATCGAGTTTACCAGGGAGTAAGAAAGTATATGTGGATGGGCCACGAGAAGGCATGAAAGTACCGATGCGTGAGATTGAACAAAGCGAAACAAATGGCGTTCCAAATCCGCCAATTCGTGTGTATGATACGAGCGGCCCTTATACGGATCCTGAGTATAAAGTGGAGTTAGAAAAGGGGATTCCAACGCCGCGCCATTCTTGGATTATGGGGCGTGGTGATGTAGAAGCATACGAAGGGCGTGAAGTGAAACCAGAGGATGACGGTGTGAAAGTGGCTTCGAAACATACACCTGTTTTCCCGCAGATGGATCGCAAGCCACTTAGAGCAAAGCAAGGTGCAAACGTTACGCAAATGCACTATGCACGTAATGGCATTATTACGTCTGAGATGGAGTATGTTGCGATTCGTGAAGGGGTAGAGCCGGAGTTTGTTCGTAAGGAAATCGCAGAAGGCCGCGCTATTTTACCAGCGAATATTAATCATCCAGAAGCTGAACCGATGATCATCGGGCGTAATTTTCATGTGAAGGTAAATGCGAATATCGGAAACTCAGCTGTATCTTCTTCGATTGCAGAAGAAGTAGAGAAGATGACATGGGCAACGCGCTGGGGTGCAGATACGATTATGGATTTATCTACAGGTAAAAATATTCATACGACGCGTGAGTGGATTATTCGTAACGCACCTGTACCAGTTGGAACTGTACCGATCTATCAAGCGCTTGAAAAGGTAAACGGAATTGCAGAAGATTTAACGTGGGAAGTATATCGTGATACGTTAATTGAGCAGGCGGAGCAAGGCGTTGATTACTTTACGATTCACGCTGGTGTATTGCTTCGTTACATTCCAATCACGGCAAAGCGTACGACAGGTATCGTTTCGCGCGGTGGTTCGATTATGGCGCAGTGGTGTTTATTCCATCATAAAGAAAACTTCCTATATACTCACTTTGAAGAGATTTGTGAAATTATGAAGCAGTACGATGTTTCGTTCTCTCTTGGAGATGGATTACGTCCAGGGTCTATTGCAGATGCAAATGACGAAGCACAGTTTTCTGAGCTTGAAACACTTGGCGAATTAACCAAAATTGCTTGGAAACATGATGTGCAAGTTATGATTGAAGGACCTGGACACGTACCGATGCACTTAATTAAAGAGAATATGGAGAAAGAGCTTGATGTTTGTCAGGGCGCGCCGTTTTACACACTTGGGCCGCTAACGACAGATATTGCACCAGGTTATGACCATATTACATCTGCAATTGGAGCTGCGATGATTGGCTGGTTTGGAACAGCGATGCTTTGTTATGTAACGCCGAAAGAACATTTAGGTTTGCCAAACAAAGATGATGTACGCACGGGTGTTATTACGTATAAAATTGCAGCGCATGCGGCTGATCTTGCGAAAGGACATAAAACGGCTCATCAGCGTGATGATGCACTTTCAAAAGCACGCTTCGAATTCCGTTGGCGCGATCAATTTAATTTATCTTTAGATCCTGAACGTGCGATGGAATATCATGATGAAACGTTGCCTGCAGAAGGGGCAAAGACAGCTCACTTCTGTTCAATGTGTGGACCGAAGTTTTGTAGTATGAGAATTTCGCATGATATTCGTGAGTATGCAAAAGAAAATGATTTAGAAACGACAGAAGCAATTGAAAAAGGAATGAAAGAGAAAGCAGAAGAATTTAAAGAAGCTGGTAGTCATTTATATCAATAATATGTTACACCTCTTTACTTGATTGATCACACTGTAGTACCTAACTTTATTATAGAAGAAGCCCCATTTGCTAAGACGGTAGCAAATGGGGCTTCTGTTGTTTATAAGGCAAAGAAGAGATGTACCCAGTAGAATAAGAGGAATAGTGTGACGACTGTTGTGAGCGGGATAACGATAAGGGATACACTTAAATAGTCTTTCCATTTTACTTTAATTTTGTTTTGTTTCAGAATATACATCCAAATGAGTGAAGCTAGTGTACCAATTGGTAGTAATAGTGAACCGATGTCACTACCAATGATGTTTGCAAGATAGATTGTTTTTAATGTGACTGGATCTAGTCCCATTTCTGTTAATGTGATTGTACCAATCATAAGGGCAGGATGGTTATTGAAGACGTTAGAGAGGATGGATACAAGTCCGCCCATTGCAAAGCTAGCATAGAGTAGATGCTGATTCACAATTGGCTCGAGCCATTGTACAAGTGCAGCTGTTAATCCTGCGTTGTGGAGTCCGTAAATAATGACGTACATAGAGAAGGCGAAAATTAAAATGTGCCACGGTGTCTTTTTCAAAATGTCGACAGGATTTGTTCGTAAGTAGTACCATCTCCAAATGAGAAGAACGAGTGAACCAAGTACTGCAACGATTTCAATTGGGATGGATAAGAAGGATGCAACGAATAGAAGACAGCGCATCAGGAAGACGAAACCTAATACTTTTAACATGAATCTTGTCCGTTTTTGTTTCGTATCAACAGAATTATTTCCTTTTAGTGGATGGAAGTTTTTCGTGAAGAAAATTTCTTCAATATCATATGAAGAAACAGGTAATTTTTTCGGAAGTTTTTTCTTCAAAACTGTATACATGAGCCATGACATAAATAATAAGCCTAATGTTGCAGGTACAAACATCATAGCAGTATGCATATAAAGAGTCATATTAACGATATTTAATGCAATTAAGTTTACGATATTACTTACACCAATTGGTGCACTAGATGCGGTAGCGATTAAAGCTCCGCTTAATAAATAAGGAATTTGTTGATGTGGTTTTAATTGAAGGTTTTTTAGAAGAAGAATTAAAATGGGAGTTGTAATTAAAATACTACCGTCGTTATTAAATAAAAGAGTCATAAGAAAACATAATAATTGAATATACCAGTATAGACGGCGTCCAGAACCTTTCGCTAGATTTGCCAGTTTCGCTGCGGACCAATGGAAGAAGCCGAAGCTTTCTAATATAACTGCCATAACAATAGTTGCTAATATTGTTATGGAGGCCCCTCCTATTTTACTAACAATATCTATGACGTCTGGTTTTGACACAAGTCCAGTGATTAGGATAATGCCAGCACCAATTGCTGCTGGCCACGCCTCATTTAAACCGCGAGGCCGCCAAAAGATAACAATCATCGTTAAGAAGAATACAATAATAGTAATCCATATTTCAATGCTCATATTTTGCCTACCTTTCTATTTTCCCTTGAACAGATGTAGCTTGTCTCAAGTTTATATTGGTAGTATATTCAGCGAAAAATAAGAAGAACTAGACGTATAACGAGATGAACCGAATATGTGTTTTTCATGCTAAAGGACAAGTGTCACGAATAGTGAAATAACTATTATGAGAGGAATCTATAAATTATTGGGGCAGTAAAATAGTAAATGAAATTTATATGGGCAATTATGGAGATATATTGGCGCAACTTAAAATATATCAGCGATTATTGAAATATATTGGCGATTTTTAAAATATATCGACTTATCGACAAAACATGACAAAAGGAGTCTATTCCAAAATGCCTTTTGGGACAGACTCCAAGACTATATTATTTTTCCTTCAAAAAAGTACGATCCTTCAAGAATAAATTCCAGAAGAAAATAAATCCTGGTAATAAAATTGCAATCCCAATTGCGTATAGAATGAGCAGTGCATAGAACGTTTCTGTCGTTGTAAAGCTTGTAAATACAGTTACGTCAGGATAAATAATATACGGTAAATGGGCGACGCCGTAAGCGTAGCTTGCAAATGCATATTGAGCGACGACAGCTAAAACGGCAATGCGAGGGTATCCTAGTGTATTGTATTTTTTGTTTGTCCACCAAAGGGACGAGTATCCGATAACGAATAAAACAATAGAAACTGTAAACCACGGGAATTGCTTTATTAATCCTTGCATAAGCCAATGTGTTTCTGGATCCATTACAACGAGAGCGATGATCGCTGTAACGAGTGTTGCAGGACCAAGGATGATGGCATTTCTTCTATAAATTCTATACGTATCTTCTGAACTTTGTTCTCTCGCAAAATCAGCGAGAAAGAGAGAGGAGAGAAACAGTTCAGACGTTAGTCCGAAGAGCATATAACAGTAGATAACCGGGCTAGAAAGAAGTTTTCCATACAGGAGTACTTCTTTTCCTTCAGACATTGTAATATAGGCTCCCTCTGTAACGGGTAAAACGGTAATTAATAGTGCTGGAATTAAGAGACCAGTAATACCTGAAATAACCCGAAGAAGGTACTGATATTTTGGTAAGGAGTAAGCAAATACCATAAACGTACTACGTACTGCAACGAGCACTAAAATTAACATAACTGGTACGAACATTACTGTCGCAAGAGTAAAGGCCGCTTTCGGAAAGAAGCCGAGAAATGCGACAACGACGAAAACAAGAAACGTATTTGTTACTTCCCACGTTGGTGATAAGTACCGATTCGCAAGTTTGGCAGCGAGCGTTGGATGTTTTGCGTATACCATGCCCCAAAAACCAGCTCCAAAATCGATGGACCCTAATATACTGTATACGAAAATAAGGGCCCATAAGATGATGATTGCAATACTTTCCTCATGCACGAGAATCGCCTCCTTGGTGTTGTAAATCATTCTTTAATGGATGTCTTCTAAAGAATGTCCGTAGAACAAAGACTGTTAAAATAGCGAGTCCAATATATAAAATGATGAATAAAACAAATAAAGGACCGACGAAATCAGCGCGAGTAGAAGCATCGACTGTACGTTGCATACCATAAATTGTCCATGGCTGACGACCGCTACAACTGAAAATCCATCCGAATTCAATACCGAGCATCATAATTGGTCCGCATGCGGCAGCCCCCCAAAGTAACCACTTCGGTAGTTCTGTCCCCTTTTTTCGGTAAACGAAGTACCAATATAAGAGAGCAATTGCTGCAACTGCAAAGGTAAACGCAGCAGTGCCGACCATTAAGTTGAACAGTGTATGTGTATAAAATGGTGGCCATGTTTCTTGTGGGAATTCATTTAGACCTTTTACGACAGTGCTAGGGTCTAGTCCCACTAATAAGCTAAGCATGTTTGGGATTTCAAGTGCATAGTTTAGTTCAAGTGTATTAGGATCCACAACCCCGCCAATGGATAGCGGTGCGTGTGATGTCGTTTCAAATAAAGCTTCAGCAGATGCAAGTTTTTCAGGTGAGTGTTTATGTAGGGCGATTGCCGATTCGTGCCCTGAAAGCCACATCGTAGCGCCTGTAATAAATGTCACGACAAGCCCTAATAGTAGCCCCTTTTTATGATAAGCAATTTCACGTGTACTTAAATTTTTCTTCAATAATTTAAATCCAGCGATAGAAGCAATGACAGCCGCACCAGTTGCATAAGCCGTAATAACGACATGGAATGCACTTGTGCCAAAACTCGGATTAAAGAAAGCTTTCCACGGATCAACGTTAAAAACAGATCCATCTGGATTCATTGAAAAGCCTGCTGGTGTATTCATCCATGTATTTGCTGATGTAATGAGCACGGCGGATGCCGTGGCACCAAGCATGACGAAAAATAGCGAGATTAATCTCATAAATGGAGGAAGTTTATCAGCTGCATATACGTAAATCGACATGAATAAAGCCTCCAAAAAGAAGGCGAAAATCTCAATTTGGAAGGGAACAGAAATAACTTGCCCAACAATTTTGGCGAAACCAGGCCAAAGAAGTGAGATTTGCACACCAACGATTGTTCCAGTTGGAATTGCTACACCGAGAAGAATAGCAAACGCCTTTGTCCATCTTTTCGCCATAATGGCATAGTCGGAGTCTTTCTTCCAGTGATAGAGTATTTCGCTTATAAAAATCATCAATGAAAGACCGACCCCAAGTGTTGCAAAGATAATGTGGAATGCTAATGAAGAACCAAAAAATGCTCTTGCTAATGTTACCGTATCCATATGTAAACTCCTCTTCTTTTTTGCCATTATTTTCTGATTGAATTGGAAGATTTATTCAAAAAAACTACCAAAAATATATATGTATTTAAAAAGTGAATATGATAATATAATGTTGTAATATTTTGAATAGAAAGAAATAAATAGTTGGTCATGTTTTGTTTGTTTTTTGCTCAGGAATCTTTTATAATCTTTTATGCGAACATAAGTTCTTTTTTCGGAATCAAGAAGTTTATGTGAAATGGAGAGGGTGTTTTATGTATCCTGAAGTCATTAAAAAGATGGCATTTTCAAAAGAGCATAGAGATTTATTATTGAAGCTATATAATAAAGAAATTACACGTCGTGAATATGATCGACTTGTACAATCGCTATATAAACCTTCTAAAGAGGTTTGCGGGGGATAGAAATGCGGGAGACAATCTAATAGATTGTCTTTTTTAAATTTATGTATGTTCTGATAAAATTAAGGTTAGCCTTACTAGGGAGGTGAAAAGATTGCGGAAACGTTTATATATAGGGATTGGAGTTATCTTCTTAATCGCTTTAGGTGGAATTGTATTTTGGTCAGCTTTACAAGGAAACCGTACAGAAAATTTTATTTTAAGACATATGGTGAATGACAATGGAACACTTGCCACGTATCGTTTAGTAGATACTAAGGCAGGTACGGGTGAAGCTAAGGGACGTGAAGCTTTATCAGAATCGGCGGGATTATGGTTACAGTATACACTTGATAAAGATGATCAGGCGTTATTTGATGAGCAAGTAAAGGTTATTCAAGATAATTTCATATATAAGAATCATATCGTTTTATGGAAACTCTCTGAAAAGGGAGAGAGGCAGTCAGCTACAAATGCACTTATAGATGATCTTCGTATTATAGAACAATTATATCGTGCTTATGAAATGTATAAGGAAGAGCGTTATAAAAACCTTGCCGATCAATTAAGTGATGCTGTACTTCGTTATAATAAAAAAGATAATTATTATGTTGATTATTATGATGCAGATGCAGGAAAACAAAATAATTTTGTAACAACATCATACATAAATCCGCGTGCATTCTCCTATATGAAGAAGTACGGCAAAGTTTCTGCTCAGCAATATCAGGAAGTCGTTCAATTTTTAGCAGATTATCCAAGGCATGGCTGGGCATTCCCAAAAGAGTATAAAGAAGATGGTACATTTACGTACGATAAAGAAGTGAATCTTATTGACCAATCATACGTTGCATATCATCGAAGTTTAGGTGGTCTTTCATCAGCTGCTTATTTGGAATTTATAAAGAAGAAGTTCCAGGAGGATGGAAAGCTATACGGTCGTTACAATTTAGAAACGGGAAAACAAACTGTGAATTATGAATCGCCGGCCGCGTACGGACTAACGATTTTGTACGTACTACAAACAGGTGATACAAAGTTTGCGAAGGAATTGTATGATCATATGGCCACATTCCGAAATGACAACGTATTTAGTAGATATTACGGTGGATATGTAACAGGTGAAAATAATAATACGCATATTTTTGATAACGTACTACCACTTTTAGCTGAAATAGAATTAAAAAAAGAGTGAACAATAAAAGGTGCCATCATATGAGGGTGGCACCTTTTATTTGTTCATATAATTTTACGTCCTAATATTAGAGAAGTAGTCAATCACGAATTCACGGAATTGCCGAGCTGTTTTTGATAAGTAGCGTTTTTTTGACCAACTTAATCCGATGGTTCGCTGACAAGTGGGTTCAATAATACGCAACTTGCTTGATGCTAAAGTAGAGTTTTTTAATAAAGTTAAACTTGGAACAAAAGCGATGCCGAGACCTTGCTTAATGAGGTCGCTAATTACGGTCGGTTCATCGACTTCAAAAGCAATATGCGGAGTGAAACCAGCTTCTTTACAAAATTCATCTGTTAAGTGTCGAAATCCATAGCCAGTGTTCATACTAATGAACGGTTCGTCCTTTACTTCATGGAGGTGGATATTTTCTCGGCCTGATAAACGGTGGCCTGAAGGGACGACTAAGAAAATTTCTTCTGTAATAAGTGGTTCCCAAACAATTTCTTCTCCTTCAATTGGCACAGAGGAGATACAAAAGTCAATTTCTATATTATCTAGTTGTCGTTTCATAGAAGGAGTGGATGCCAGAAATTGTTGGAACCGAACGTTAGGATGTTCTAGTAAAAAAGAGCCAAGTAGTTCTGGTAATATTCTCGGAATAGAAACGGCTAGTGTAATAGAGCTTTGTTGTAATTCGGCTAAATCTTTAATTTCTCGTTCCCCTTCGCTTAATTCATGAAAAATACGCTCTACTCGTTTCAAAAATACTTTTCCGAAAGAATTTAAAGTAATCTGTCGACCTTGGCGATCAAATAAAGGGACGCCTAAATCCTTTTCGAGTCTAGCGATTGTTTTGCTGAGTGAAGGTTGTGCGATATGCAATTCTTCAGCTGCCTTTGTCATATGTTCTAGTCGTGCAACTGTCTGAAAGTATTTTAACTGGAGCAGTTCCATTTCGAATCTCCTTTCTATAGACCAAAAGGAATGAATTGATAATTAAAGATGTATTATACAGTATGGAAAGTGACGTGTATAGTAAATCTGTTAAACCATTCTAATGGTGTTAAATTCGGAGAAGGAGTATGTTTCATGAAGGGAATTCAACTTATATTTAAAGATTGGAAAGCGATGTGGCACCATAAACATGGACGTATCGCTTTAATTTTTTTATTAATCGTTCCGTTAATTTATTCAGGATTCTTTTTAGCTGGATATTGGGATCCGTACGGAAGATTAGATAAATTACCTGTTGCAGTTGTGAACTTAGATAAGGGTGCTATGATGGATGAAAAAACAATTCATGCAGGAGACGATTTTGTTAAAAATTTAAAAGAGAATAAGGAACTAGCTTTTCATTTCGTATCAGAAAAAAATGCAGATGAAGGGTTAAAAGAAGATAAATATTATATGGTTGTTACGATTCCAGAGAATTTCTCTAAAAAGGTAAGTACACTTATGGATGAGAAACCAGAGCCGGCAAAGTTGCAGTACAAAGTAAATCCAGGTAAAAACTTTGTAGCAGCTCAAATTGGAACGACAGCTGTTGAAAATATGAAAACAAAAATCTCAAACAGTATTACGAAATCTTATACAGAAGGTGTCTTTTCAAAGTTTCAAGATTTGGCACAAGGATTGAGTGATGCAAGTAATGGTGCTGAGAAGTTACATGAAGGAACGACCGATGCAAGAAATGGAGCGAATCAGCTTGCGGATGGTATTGATCGTTTAAGTAATGGGACATCGAAATTGAAAGAAGGAAGTGACAAGCTTGCATCCAGTCAATCTGCTTTAACCGGGGGAGCAAATGAGCTGAGTCAAGGAGCGACATCACTTCATAGTGGTATGGAATTACTAGCACAAGGTGAAAAAACGTTACAATCAGGAATTAGTGAATTAAGTGCTGGTACAAATGAATGGGTGAATGGAAATGAAAAACTTGCTGAAGGGCAAGCGAAAGCGGACAATGCGGCAAATAGTGTAAAACAACAATTAGAAGAGTACGTGAAAAATCATCCAGAAGTGCAGCAAGATCCCGCTTTTCAAAAAATTGTTGCTACGTCTGATGGACTAGCTAAAGCAACAAATACTTTAAATAATAGCCAACAACAATTGACACAAGGTGCGAAGAAGATTGCTGACGGTCAACATAAGATTGAAGAAGGCATGAATACATTCGGAGTTAAGTTAAATGAAGCTACTGCTGGAACGAAAAAGATAGCAGATGGTGCATCGAATTTGGCTGATGGATTTACGAAGTGGGGAAATGGGTTTACATCATTGCAAGAAGGTGTAAATCAGCTTGCGAGTGGTGGAACGGAGCTGAATAACGGTGCTGGTAAATTAACAAATGGACTTGTTAAACTTGATGATGGTGCGAAAGAACTTTCTACGAAATTGGGAGAGGGCGCAGAGAAGATAGCGGATGTTCGTAATGATGATGCACGTAATACGATGTTCTCAGAGCCAGTTCAGTTAGTGAAGTCAACAGTTTCTGACGTGCCTAACTACGGTTCAGGCATTGCGCCATATTTCTTATCACTTGCATTTTATGTTGGCGGAATTATGGCATCGAATATTTTACCTCTTGGCCGCAGACAAAATATGAAGGTAAGCGGAACGGTACATTTTATTAATAAACTAGGATTGGTATATTTAATTGGACTTATTCAAGCGCTACTCGTAGATGTAGTTGTGCTAGGGGTTATGAAATTAGAAGTCGCAAGTGTGCCACTCTTTGTTTTATCAAGTATTGTTATTTCCTTTACGTTCATGACATTTATTCTTATGTTAGTAACAGTATTTGGTCTTGTTGGAAAGTTCTTAGCGGTAACCCTTCTTGTCCTGCAATTAGCGACGAGCGGAGGTACTTTCCCAGGAGAATTAAACATAGCTGTTCTTAGCAAAATTGGACAGTTTCTCCCAATGTCTCATTCTCTTAGAGGATTACAAGATGTTATTTCTTTAGGAGATTGGTCGCAATTACAAATGCAAATTTTAATATTGTTATGTTATCTCGTTGTTGCCGGTGGAATTGCTTGGATCACGAGTCATATACAGCATAGAGAAACGAATGTAGAACAAGTTTCTTAAGATGAAATAAGCTATCCGATTTTTTCGGATAGCTTATTTTTATTTTGCAATTTATTATATATTTACATTTATAGAAGTTTGAATATTCTAAAATCGGAGTATGCCAATTGTTAGAATATTGTGGAAATGTTTTTTTGAAATAAATATAATGAACGTACAAATTAAATATTGGCATTGTTTTACATGGAAGGAAAGGTATTCAAATGTTTTTAGGGTAGGAAGAGAAGGCGTACATAGTTTATATGTTAGATTGTTTGAACTTTTGACTGGATGCTCATTCAGTAAATTTTCTTATACGTATAATGATGAACCGTTCCTTTGCAAACTACCAATTCTCACTCTTAATGATGTAAATTAATTTTCCTTTTTGAAATGGAAAGTACAATGCACATGACGTAGTAACAAGTCGAGAAATCTGGGGAGGAGTGGGATATCGTATATGAACATATGGAGGCGAAAAAAGAAGCTAAGAAGACAAAAATCCTTTTTAGTATTGTTAATGCTTTTATTAGTGTTCGCGGATATACCTATCAGTTTAATTGGCAACATAACAATGCACGCAGAGACGGAATCTATACCGAAAGATAAGGGAGTAGATTCTACAGTAGAACAACCGAAAGATAAGAAAGTAGATTCTACAGCAGAACAACCGAAAGATACGAAGACAGATTCTGCGATAGAGCTATCGAATCCGGAAACTGTGAAAGATTTTGACCCAGGTCCGCCGTATGGAAAAAATGTAGCAAAAAATATTCCTGCAGAGGTTCAAGAGGAGAGACTTGGAACATTTTCTTGGATAAAAGATATGAGACCAGCAAGTTTGGTAGATAATACATGTGCTAAGCAAAATAGAGTTGTACTTAAAAATGGCGGATTTGAAAAGCCAAAAATAACTAGAGACATTTTTATTGATCAAGACAAAGTAGAGGGCTGGAGAACGACAGACCGTTATAAAGTAATAGAGATTTGGAGAACGAGAGATAGAATACCATTGGCTTCACCACTTCCAGCAGAAGGTGAGCAATTTGCTGAATTGAATGCAAGAGAGCCTGGTATGTTATATCAGGATGTGAAAACAACACCAGGGCAAACAATTTATTGGCGGTTAGCTCATAGAGGAAGAGATGGTAAAGATACGATGCGAGTTCGTATCGGATCAGCAAGTACAAATATATCTTCTTTACCTACTATTCAAACAATGGAAGATGATAATAAGGCGTGGGGACGTTATAGCGGAACTTATACAGTTCCAGCTGGCCAAACGTTAACTCGATTTGGTTTTGAGGCTGTTAAATCATTTGGAAATGTACTATCAGTAGGTAACTTCTTAGATGATATTTTTCTTGGAACAGAACCTTGTGTTACAGCAACAAAATCTGTAAGCCCAGAAGGAAAAGTGTATGCGGGAGATGAGCTGACATACACAGTGAATGTTAAAAATGAAGGTGGCGACATTGCCGGTGAAGCGTTATTCACTGATATGATTCCAGAAGGAACAGAATATGTACCTGGTTCTATGAAGATGAAAATAGATGGAGTTGAGAAAACATTAACAGATCAAAATGATAATGATGCAGGTTCTTATAAGGATAAGATGGTTAATGTTAAATTAGGGGATTTACAAAATACTGAAGAGGATCCAGATGGAATTACGGTCCAATTTAAAGTAAAAGCGTTGCCGACTTATATTGGAAAGCAAGTGATAAATAAAGCAAAAATAGATTATGGAAACTTGTTGAAGGGTGTAAAAGAATATACAAATTCTAATGAAGTTGTAAATGAAGTCATAGCAAGAAATCCTGAAATAGAGTCAGTTAAAGAAGTGAAAAACCTGCAAGGGAAAAGTAGGTATGAAGTAGGAGATACGATTGAATACACAGTTAAAATGCGCAATAAAATTGCAAATAGCATTGCAAAAAAAATTATAATAGAAGACTCATTACCAAACGGAGTAGATTATGTATCAGGAACCATTAAGGTAGATGGAAAAGCGGTGACGGACGCTTTAGATCAAGATAGCGGCCATTATACGACAGGGAAAATAATTGGGAATTTAGGCGATATCACAGATACAGGATGGCATACGGTCACCTTCCAAGCGAAAGTAAAATCGAATCAGTTAGATAAGACAATTCGAAATGTCGGAAAAGTAATGGGAGAAAATATTCCCCCGCAAGAACCAGAGGCATCTATTGTGATAGAACCGAAAGATCCGAAAATGGAAACAGTGAAAGAAGCAAAAAACTTACAGCAAGGCAAAAGCAAATATGAAGTAGGAGATACGATTGAATACACGGTAAAGATGCGTAATAGTATGACAGATAGTGTCATAAAAAATGCTAGCATTGAGGATCCGTTACCAGAAGGTGTGGAATACGTACCCGGAACGATTCGGGTGGATGGAAAAGTGGTAACGGATGCTGAAGATGGGGATAGCGGTCATTATAAGTCTAGCAAAGTAATAGGAAAGTTCGGAGATATTCGAGATACAAGCTGGCATACGATTGTCTTTCATGTGAAAGTGAAGTCGGAGCAAGCAGGGAAAGAAATAGTAAACAAAGGTAAAGTAACAGGAGAGAATGTTATACCTCAAGAACCAGAGAAACTAGTGAAGATAGATTATAAAGATCCGAAAATTGAAGCAGTGAAAGAAGTAAAGAACACGCAGCAAGGTAAGAATAAGTACGAGGTAAAGGATACGATTGAATATACGATTAAGGTGCGTAATACAGTGAAAGATAGCATCTTAAAAAATGGTGTAGTAGAAGACCAATTACCAGAAGGTGTGGAATATGTACCAGGGACAATTCGAGTAGATGGGAAGACAGTAACAGATGCTGAAGATGAAGACAAAGGTCATTATAAGAGCGGGAAAATAATAGGGAAACTTGGAGATGTTCAAGATACAGAATGGCATACCATCGTATTTCAAGTGAAGATAAAAGATGGTTATGAAGATAATAAAATACTGAACCTAGGTAAGGTAACGGGTGATAATATTTCTCCACAAAAACCATCAGTAGAAATAGTGGTGGAACCTCCTCCGTCAGGAAAGATTGAAATTGAAAAAGTAGATGCAAAAGATAATACATTGAAACTGAAAAATGCAGAGTTCCAAATTATTGATAAAGATGGAAATGTAGTAGGGAAATTATTAACCGATGAAAATGGGAAAGCAATTTCTGAACCGCTAGTATTCGGTAAATATGAAATTAAAGAAGTACAAGCTCCAACAGGCTATATGGTTTTAAAGGAGTCAATTCAGGTAGAACTTATATCACCTTTGCAAAAGTTGAAAATAGAGAATAACAAGAGTGAATGGGTAATCCCGAATACGGGAGGAGTAGGGACAAACTTCCTTTATTTATTCAGCACTATATTACTAGCGTTAACGTTATTTCTTTATTTCCGAAAAGGAGATAGTAATTTATAAAATACAAAGGGGGCAATACAAGTATGAAAAAGGTATTTAGTATGGTTTTAGCATTTATATTAATGTTTTCAACGCTGCCGAGTGCATTCGCAGCAAATGAGGCCAAAACAAAGGGGTCTTTAACAATTCATAAATATGCGCATGAAAAAGACGGACAGAAAGGTGAAGAAGGAACTGGTGAAGATGGCCAGAAAATTCCTGATGGGGCAACACCAATAGAAGGCGTAGAATATGAAGTTTTACAAATTGAATCTTTTGAAGTAATGACAAAGGATGGAGAAGTTGTAAAAGAAGCTGTAAAGAAAGTTGAAAATGCAAAGCCTTTTATTGCTAAAACAGGTAAAGATGGTACTGTGAAATTTGACAATCTTCCAATCGGTCGTTATTTGGTAAAAGAAATTAGTGGTCCAGTAAACGTTAATTTAAATACTGAACCATATACAATTGATATCCCAATGACTGATAAAGAAGGTAAAAAGTTAAACTATGATGTTCATATTTATCCTAAAAATGAAATTAAACGTGGAGCAGTAGAATTAACGAAAAAAGATGATGCAGGCAAGCCATTAAAAGATGTAGAGTTCACGTTATATCATAAAGAGACTGATAAAGTAGTAACGACGCAAGATGGAAAAGAATTAAAAGGTTTAAAGACAGATGCAGAAGGTAAAATCCGTGTTGACGGTTTACTGTATGGAGAATATTACTTCAAAGAGTCGAAAGCGTTAGAAGGATATGTTTTAGATCCTAAAAAATATGAATTCAAAGTTGAAAAATCAGGTGCATTTCCTAAAGATGGTCAAGCAGGTTATGGTGAAATCGTAAAATTAAAGGAAATTACAAACTATAAAAAACCGACAATTGATAAGAAAATCAATGGTAATTTAAGTGGACTACCAATTAACGTAAATGAAGAATTTACATATGACATTAAAACGACACTACCAGGTGATATTCATACGTACAAGAAATACGTTGTAACAGATAAAGTTGATCCAAGATTAACGATTATCGGTACACCAGTTGTTACAATTGATGGTAAAGAAGTACCTTCGGATGTAGTAAAAGTAACATTAGGTGCAAAAACGGCTGAAGGTCAATTGGTGACAGTTACTGTAGAGAACTTTGAGGCTTTAAAAGGTAAAAAGGAACTACACTTACAAATTAAGGCGAAAGTAAATGCAGATATTAAAGGCGGAGAAAAAATAGAGAATATCGCGAATATTGATTATGAAACTGGTGATAAAGTAACACCAGAGCCAGGGGATAAAACAACAACACCTCCTGTAACAGTTGTAGTAACTGCCGGTAAGATTTCATTGAAAAAAATTGACGGTGAAAGTAAAGAAGTATTAAAAGGTGCAAAATTTAAACTTCAAGATAAAGATGGTAACGTTATAAAAGTAAATGGTGTGGAACAAGTGGGCGAATCTAATGCAGAGGGTATGATTAATTGGGCAGAGATTCCTTATGGTGAATACGAAATCGTCGAAATTGAAGCACCGACTTATAAGAATGATAAGGGTGAAGTGAAATCTTATCAAAAATTAAGAGAGCCAATTAAAGTAACAATTAATAAAGATAACCAAACGGTAAATTTAACTGTAGAAAATAATAAGAGTGGTTGGATCCTTCCTGCAACAGGTGGAATCGGGACAATCCTATTTACAGTAGTTGGCCTTGTATTAATGGGGGCGGCGTTTATGTTCTTAAGAAGGAAAGCTCAATAAGTGCACTGATATAGGTTGAAAAGAGGAAGAAAGAATATCTTCCTCTTTTCTCTATTTTCTATTTCTACATAATAGAAGGGGTATATTATGAAACGTAATATTATTTTTGGATGTATTTTTTTAGTGGGACTTAGTATCTTTTTATACCCGACGGTGAGTAATTGGTTAGCGACACGAGCGCATTATTCTGAAGTGAGTACATATGACGAAAAAGTGAAAGAGTTGCAAAGAGAAGAGATTGAACGTAGAGAAAAAGAAGCGAAAGAGTACAATGAAAAATTACAAAATGAGAAAAGGACAGTTACAGATCCATTTAGTTCAGATGGCAGTGGAAATTCAAGTTCTTATGTAGATATGTTAAATATCGGCGAGGTAATGGGGTATGTAGAAATACCGAAAATTAATGTAAAATTGCCTATATATCATGGAACTTCAGAGAGTGTTTTAAATAGAGGAGTAGGTCATATAGAAAATTCATCCTTACCAGTTGGTGGGGAAGGAACGCATTCGATCTTGACTGGGCATAGAGGTTTGCCTTCTGCTGTACTATTTACAGACTTGGATAAATTAGAGAAATCAGATGTTTTTTATATTCATTCTTTAGATAAAGTACTGGCGTATAAGGTGGATCAAATTAAAGTAGTGCTACCGGAAGAGACAGATGATTTAGCAGTTGTTGAAAATCAAGATTATGTGACGTTAATTACGTGTACGCCATATGGTGTGAATACTCATAGGTTACTAGTTCGTGGTCACCGTGTTCCGTATGATCAAAAGGAAAAAGAGGAGATTAAGGAAGTTGTTGGAGTAGATAAACGGATGATTGGAGCTGGTGCAATTATTGTCGGTGCAGTTCTATTTGCTTTATACAGAAGGAAAAAACGTAAAACGATAGAGAAAATATAAAGTGAAACTGTAATCAGTGGGGGGGCATCCCCACGCTGATTACTAGTTAAACCAATTGGGCTTTTACTGCCCTTTAATGCAGGAAAAAATGGTTAACCTTTCAAGTAATACGTATGAAAGGTTAACCATTTTTTAGTTCGCTATTTGCGTTCCATTACTGCAAAGTAATTATTTTCATTATCAGCAAAGTTGAATGCTCTACCAGTAGGTAAATCTACAACCTGTCCAACTGTGACATTTTTCTCAGAAAGATCTTTATATAGACGGTCTAAGTCATTTGAGAAGAACATAAGTGAAGGTGTATTTAGGTTTAGTTCAGGTTGCATCTTCGCGATTAACGCTTTATCGTGAAGGACGATGCTTGTTCCTGCTTCTTTCGCCGGTGCAATTTCAATCCAGCGGAAGCCATTTCCGTTATTTTCTTCCGCAATGATTTGGAACCCTACTTTTTCTGTCCAAAATTGTACTGTTTCGTCTTGGTTATTTACATATAGCATAATTTGTCCAACTTGATTAATCATAGGTGTCTCTCGCTTTCTTTTTATATGCGTATCATTATATCAAATATATGGCTTGAATAGTTTTTTATGATTTTTTCGGAATACAACCTTCGTCCATTTCATCTTTGTTGTAGGAGAAGGACCTGTAATCCAAGTATGAAATGGTATTGTGCTACAAATGACCATTGTTGAAATAGAGATAATAGCCGTTAACACAAATAGTAATAGGCTATATAATATAGTATTTTCTTGCAGTGTGAATAAAGAAAGAAACTTTGTGCATAGTTGCAAGAAGAATAAGTGAGCTAAATAAGCACCATACGTGTAATTTCCAATGAAACGTAACGTTTTATATAAGAAACCACGACGCTGTACTATCATAATAGATAACACATACAGTATGATAATTTCGCATACGATATATAAAAACATAGATGGTTTTAAATAGGTAGAAACAGTTAAATGAATAGAGTTTGCTCCGTAAAAACTAAACAACTCATAATTGATGAATAAAAATAAGATGAAAAATAATATTGTTATAAGCGGGATATGTTTCATGACGAATAGACGCCAAGTTTTTAGTGCTACAGCGGCAATGCCACCCATAACGAAATAGAATGAGTAGAATAGAAATGATCGATCTGTATAATGTAAAATTGTTGAGCTTGTTAATTTTTCTCCATTAAAAATATAGTGAGAAGAGAACCACATTAACAGAAAATATAGGCAAGCGAAAAAGGTCATATATTTATATATGTCTTTTTTATTTTCTGTTCGTTTTTGAAACCAATAAAAAAGTGTGCATAGTAAAGGGAACAATAAGTGAATTTGGAACATCATAATAACGTACCAAAGATGGGGCGCGGCTGTTCCGAGTAATAAACTTTTTATTCCGCCTTGTAATGTAATAAGATCATTTGTTGTTAATAAGTAAAGAATAGACCAAAAGAAATAAGGAATGAGTAAGTGTGTCGCTTTTTCAGAAATATATTCTTTATATACTAATTGCTTCGTATAGTGACGAATTAAGTGAAATCCAACGATAAATATGAATGCTGGTGCTGAGAATTTTGCAAGATTAAATAGCATGCCCATAATGAGGGATTGCTCAAGTAAGACATTTCCTTGATTCATTGTATATAATAAGGAACTTTGCAAAACGACAGCGAGAAATGCAATGCTTTGCAAAACTTTAAATTCAGGTGCGCTTTGTGTCATCGTTTCCATCTCCTTTTCCATACATGATTATAGTACGGAGAATGGATAATGGATGTGGAATATTTGTGAAGATTTTAACAAATTTGTGGCGAGAGAGAATGAGTGGTATCGACTAATCAATAAATAAAGACAAAAAGAGGATGCTCTAAACGAGCATCCTCTTTCTATTAAGCAAATTTGTTTTTGATCCAATTCTTACCTTCTACAAGGCGAGCTGTCATTACCGCACAAGCGTTATCTGCTGTTACGTTTAACATCGTTGCAGGTGGATCAATGATTGTACTAATTGCTGCGATAATTGGCAGTGCTTCTGGCGGGAAACCGTATAGAGATACGATTAACATTTCACCAATCATACCACCGCCTGGAATAGCACCCATTACTGTTCCTACTAATAAAGAAACAACAAGTGCGATTGCTAATGTTTTCGGCCCTTCGAATTCCATGTTGAAAATACCGAATAAGAAAGCAATTTTTAATACGCCACCTAAAACAGAGCCGTCTTTATGAAGTGTAGAACCAAGAAGGACAACTGTTTCACGAACGTCTGAAGAAATACCCATTTTCTTCGTTGCTTCTAAGTTCGCTGGAATACTTGCGGCACTACTACAAGTTGCAAGTGATGTAACTGTAGGAGAGACCATGTTCTTCCAAAATACTTGTACACCTTGCTTGCGACCTGCAAGGTATGCATAGAATGTGAAGAATACAAAGAAATAAATTAGAGAAGCTGGATAGTATACCATTGCCGCTCGGAAGTAAGTTCCAAGAAGTTGTGGTCCGAATTCACCAACTAATGCTGCGAAGTAAGCAGCAAGTCCGATTGGGGCGTAGTACATAATGAAAGATACAACCTTCATTGAAATCTCTGCACCAGCCTGTAGGAATGTAGCGAATGGCTTTCCTTTTTCGCCAACTGCTGAAGTTGCAATCCCCATTAAGATAGAGAAGAAAATAAGAGCTAACATATTTTCACGAGATAGTAACTTCGAGAAGTCAGATACTGTTAAAATACCGACGATTTGATCTGCAACACTAACAGCTTTGCCGGCTTTGTCAGGTTGTGTTAGTTCTAGTACAACACCTTGTGCTGGCGGGAATATTTTCACAACAATAATCATAAAAATAGCAGCTAAAATACTTGTAAATAAGAAAGTCCCAGCCATACTAGACATAATTTTACCGAAACGTTTTAATCCATCCATATTAGCAATAGACGATGCGATGCTAAAGAACACTAGAGGTACAACAATCGTAAACATTAAGTTTAAGAAAATGTCACCAAGCGGCTTTAAAGCAACTGCATCGGCACCCATGAAATAACCAATGAAACCACCAATTAGGATAGAAGATAATAAAATAAGTGGAAAGCGATATGCCTTCATAAATATATCCTCCTATCAATTAAAAAAAGTCATACTGAATCATTATAGCGAGTTAGAGTTCTCTTTACTAGGAGAATACGGATAGATGGAATAGCGCGAAAACCAAGAAATTTTTGTTTTTAAGCTCGGCATACAGCAGGAAATCTAGACATATATATTTGTAACCTAGTGGTGGCAAGGAGTGCACCATAATTTAGGTAGAGAAAAAAGGGGAGGGAAGCGGGATGAATATTTTACTTTGCTGTGCAGCGGGAATGTCTTCCAGTTTGATTGTTACAAAGATGGAGAAAGCAGCAGAGGCAAGAGGGATAGAAGTGAAAATCTGGGCAGTATCAGGTTCTGAAGTGAATAGTCATATTGATAAAGCTGATGTCCTTTTACTTGGACCGCAAGTACGTTATTTATTACCGAAAATGAAAGAATTATGTAAGGATAAAGGGATACCTGTTGATGTCATTCAATCCGTTCATTACGGACTTTGTAATGGAGAAGCTATCTTGCAAGCAGCTTTGTCAATGAAACCATGAGGAGAGTGGGATAGATGATACGGTTTTTAGAGAAGTACGTGATGCCAGTAGCAGGGAAGGTTGCAGAGCAGAGGCATTTACAAGCAATTCGAGATGGAATTATTTTAACGATGCCTTTCTTAATTATTGGATCGTTTTTCCTCATTATTAGTGCACTGCCAATACCCGGATATAACGAGTTTATGGCAGGTTTGTTTGGTGAGAATTGGCAGAGAGCTTTAGGGTATCCAGTTAGTGCAACTTTTAATATAATGGCTTTAATAGCTGTTTTTGGAATCGCTTACAGGCTTGGAGAGTATTATAAAGTGGATGCTTTAGCATCCGGGGCATTGTCGCTTGTGACGTTTTTACTTGCGACGCCATTTCAAGTTGCATATATTATACCAAGTACAAAAGAAAGTGTACTTGTAGAAGGCGCTATCCCAGCTGCATTAATGGGAAGCCAAGGGTTATTTGTAGCAATGATTATTGCACTTATATCTACTGAACTTTATCGATTTATTGTACAAAAAAAGATAATCATAAAGATGCCAGAGACAGTTCCACCAGCTGTCACGCGTTCATTTGCGGCACTTGTTCCAGGATTTATTGTTGTAACAGTTATTTGGATTTTACGCTTAATTATAGAAAATACTTCTTTTGGCAGTATCCATAATATTGTAGGACAAATTTTACAGGAACCACTTAGTGTACTTGGTGCTAGTCTTTGGGGCGCAATAATAGCAGTTATTCTCGTTCATGTTCTTTGGTCGTGTGGAATTCATGGTGCTACTATTGTTGGTGGTGTAATGAGCCCCGTTTGGTTGTCGTTAATGGATCAAAACCGAGTCGCTTTTCAAGCTGGGCAAGATGTACCAAATACGATTACGGCACAGTTTTTTGACTTATGGATTTATATGGGCGGTTCTGGTGCAACGCTTGCTCTAGTTGTCGGAATGTTACTATTTGCACGAAGTCAACAATTAAAAAGTTTAGGGAGATTGTCAATTGCACCTGGTATATTTAATATTAATGAGATGGTAACTTTTGGTATGCCGATTGTGATGAACCCACTTTTACTAATTCCATTTATATTAGTTCCAGTTGTGTTAACAATTGTTTCGTACTTTGCAATGGAATGGGGATGGGTCGCACGTCCGAGTGGGGCCGCTGTACCTTGGACGACACCTATTCTTTTTAGTGGATATTTAGGATCGGGCGGGAAAATTTCAGGTGTTATTTTACAACTTGTTAACTTTGCGCTAGCATTCTTCATTTATTTACCGTTCTTAAAAATATGGGATAAACAAAAACTGGCGGAAGAAAAGGGGGAGTAAAGAACTAAAATGGATACGATAGAGACGAAAGCTTTTCATTTAATCTTGCATGGGGGAAACGCGAGAAGTTGTTCAATGGAAGCAATTGATTGTGCGAAGCGTGGGGAGTTTACAGAAGCTGAAGCTAAATTACAAGAAGCACTAGAGGAATTAAAAGAGGCGCACCGTGTACAAACGGAGCTTATCCAGAAAGAAGCTGGTGGTGAAAAGACCGAAGTTACTCTTTTAATGGTACACGCACAAGACCATTTAATGAATGCAATTACGGTGAAAGAATTAGCGAGTGAGTTTGTAGAGTTATATAGGAAGATGTCGGTGGATGAATGAACCTTGCTTATGCAAGGTTTTTTTATCTCGAATTAACGGGCAGTAAAACTTCCACTAATTAAAATTTCATTTTATGTATGTGCCTGTACCATCAGTGGAATGTTCATCCCACTGATGGTATTTTACAATCCTCCTTTTTTCGGATGAGTAAGAGTTATAATTAATCGGCAGTAACAATTTCTCCTATACCACGAATTAATCTTTTTATATGCATCCGTTCCGGTTTTAATATATTTACGATATAATCAATCGCTATTTGTGGTTCAACGGTTGTACCGCAAGTATAACAGTCAATAGCCGCAAAATTTTGTTCCGGGTAAGTGTGAATGGAAAGATGGCTTTCTGATAATAACACTAATACAGTAACACCATATGGCTGGAACTCTTTTTTACTTACGTTTAAAACATGGGCACCAGAGTAATCTGCAGCTGTAACTAGATGATATTCTAAAAAGTGCATATCATCTAATAGGGAAAAGTCCACTCCCCATAAATCCACTATTATATGCTTGCCAAAGGTAGAGTATTCCATAGGGCAGCACTCCTTACTATTAATATCGTCAAAACTTCATTTCCTGTTCGTAGCATTGATGTAAGATAAGATTTGATTCTGAATTTAAAAGAGCGAGGTTACGTTGTTCTAGATGTTCTTCTTTAAATTGAAATAAAGGAAAAAGAATAGCAGGCAATGTTCGAGGAGTTGGTACTACATATAATTGTTCAATTTGATCGAGTACATGTGCAGAATTAGTAGCAAGATGAAATCCCCAGTCAGTTCCGAAAGAAGGAACGATTGTATGATAGCTTTTTACAGTTAATCCAGCGTGTTCAATTGTATTACCGATACTCCAATATACTAGAGGTGCATCAGCAGGTGAATTAGATTGACAGACGAAAGCACCATCTTCTGTTAAGAATGTAGCTATACGAGCAAATAGTTCGCTTGTATATAAAGTACTTAACAACTCTGTCGCTGGGTCTGGAAAATCAATAATTATTACATCGTATAAAGATGAAGGTGAATTTAGAAATTCTTTTGCATCGCATACGTGCACGTTCACTCGATTATCAAAAAAAGCATTTTTGTTTAAAGATACTATTTCTGGAACATTACGTGCCATATTAATCATCGCCTCGTCTAAATCAACAAGGTCTACATGTAGCACAGTTTCATATTTCAAAACTTCTCGTAAGGCAAGACCATCGCCACCACCTAATATGAGAACACGTTTTGGATCGATTACTTTTGACATAATTGGATGTACAAGTGCTTCATGATAAATTTGCTCATCGACGGAGCTGAATTGTAGTTGCTTGTCCAAGTATAAGCGAACATCGTTTACTTGGACTAAATTAATATTTTGGTAATTACTCTTTTCTTTAAATAAATTTGTATGTTCACCAGCTTGTATTTCCTTTAGAGAAATTTCATCCCACACATCTAAGCTGTGTGAATCTGTAGGTACTATAATTACATTTTCCGATTGTACTTGCTTATCTTGCTTATTCTGCTCATCCTGTTTGTCCTGTTTATCTTGTTTTTCTTGTATATCATGCTTGTCCTGCTGTTCTAGTTCAAATTTGTCAGAGTCTAATTCAGAACGCTTGTCTTTTTTATAGCTTGTTATTCTATAAATCTTTATTTTGCTTTGTTTTCTATGTTTTGGCATAGGAATCCCCTTTCGAATTGTGTTATTTTATTCTATTTTATTTTATGTAATCTAGTAGAGTTTGCTTGGACAATAGAATAGATAGAAGACTGAGCCCAAGAAAATGTTGTTTTTTACTAGATTCCTACGATAAAAAAGTTTTTTAGTGTTTTTTCATATTAAACACAACTAGACAACTAAACACTAATCTATTTTCATACAGTTATGTGTTAAAAGCGTGTTGTTTTATAACACACTGTGTGTTTTTTGAACGACACACTAATTGAAAGCGTTAACACACAAAGAAAACAGTCGAAAAAGCACTGATTTTAGTGGTTTTAAAAAGTTGGCACGCTAATTGCATTAATAAATAGCGTAAAGAAAAATAAATAAAACATAAATTTTTTATACTACACAAGGGGGATTTTCAAATGAATATTTTATTATGTTGCTCAGCAGGGATGTCTACAAGTTTACTAGTTACAAAAATGGAAGCGGCTGCAAAAGCTCGCGGTCTAGAAGGAAAGATTTGGGCTGTATCTGGGGATGCAGTAAAAACAAATATCGATCAAGCAGATGTATTATTATTAGGACCACAAGTTCGTTACATGCTTTCTTCAATGAAAACGCTTGCTGATGAGAAAAACGTTGGAATCGACGTTATCAATCCAATGCACTACGGCATGATGAATGGAGAAGCAGTTTTAGATCATGCATTAACACTTAAAAAATAATTAGGGGGAAGCGAAATGCAAAAATTTATTGCATTTATGGAGAAGTACATGGTTCCGATTGCTGGTAAAATCGGGTCGCAACGTCACTTAGCTGCGATCCGTGACGGATTTATTGCAGTTATGCCACTTATTTTAGTGGGTTCTATGGCAGTACTAGTTAATGGTTTACCAATTCCAGCATTCCAAGATTTTATGAAAGATTTATTCGGTGAAACTTGGACACAAATTGGTGGTGGCATGTGGACAGGATCCTTTGGGGTATTAGCTCTGATGGTTGCGGTTACCACAAGTTATAACTTAGCAAAATCTTACGGTGTTGATGGATTGTCAGCTGGTATTATTTCATTTGGTGCTTTAGTTATTCTTACACCAACAACACCAAAAGAGGGCGGTTTAAACTTAGCTTGGACTGGTGCACAAGGTTTATTCGTATCATTAATTGTTGCAATCTTAGTTACAGAGGTATTTAGATTCTTCGTACAAAGAAACATTACAATTAAAATGCCTGACGGTGTACCACCAGCAGTAATGAAATCTTTCGCTGCGTTAGTTCCAGCATTTGTGATTTTAACAGGTGTTGCAAGTATTCAATTAGCAGTAAAACTAGCAGGTACAAGTGTTCATGAGTATATCTTTAATACGTTACAAGTCCCATTACAAGGTTTAGCGGGTACGTTACCAAGTGCAATTGTTATTGCATTATTAGTACATGTACTTTGGTTCTTTGGTTTACATGGTCCAAATATTGTTGGGGGTATTATTGAGCCACTTTACTTACCGGCATTAGAGAAAAATATTAAGTTATTCCAAGATGGTACATCTGCATTTGATGTTCCAAATATTGTTACAAAACCGTTCTTTGATACTTTCGTATATCTTGGTGGTTCTGGTGCAACATTAGCATTCTTAGTTGTTGTATTAATTGTAGCGAAAAGTGCACAATTACGTGGTGTATCTCGCCTATCGATTGGGCCAGGTGCATTCAACATTAATGAACCAGTAATCTTTGGTACACCAATTGTTTTAAATCCAATTTTATTCATCCCATTCGTATTAACACCTGTTGTGTTAGTTATTACATCTTATACAGCAATTTACTTAGGATGGGTACCAAAAACAGTAGCGATGGTTCCATGGAACGTTCCACCAATTATTAGTGGATATCTTGTAACAGGTTTACATCCTTCTGGTGCGATTTTACAATTATTCAACTTTGTTATTGCAATGGCGATTTACTTCCCATTCGTTGTCGCATGCGATCGCTCAGTTATTCGTACTGAAAAAGCAGCACAAGGAAATAACAACTCTGTACCTATGTAACATAATAATTGTTCTCACAGACAACATGATCTGTGAGAACAATTACCTTTATATCATGTTCAAAAAGATGAAACTCATCTACAAGAACACCAAACTATCATTCATAAAATAATAATGTAATAGAAATGTTCAAACTGAAGGGGTATTTAAATCGGTTGAACCTTATAGAGAGGGCGGTAATTATGATGACTACAGCAGAACAAATTCCATTCCAATTGATTTTAAATAGTGGTAACGCACGAAGCTTTGCGATGGAGGCACTTCAATTTGCCAAACAGGGGAAAATGGTAGAAGCAGATGAAGCGATGGTAAAGGCAAAAGAAGCGATTAATGAAGCGCATCATTTCCAAACAGAGCTCATACAATCAGAAGCAAGAGGAGAAAAAACAGAGGTTAGTGTTCTTTTAATTCACGCACAAGATCATTTAATGAATGCGATTACAGTGAAAGAATTAGCAGCAGAGTTTATCGATCTTTATAAAAAGCTTGAAGCGAAAGGGGAATAAAACATGACTGGAATTAAAATTGCTACAATCGGCGGTGGATCTAGTTATACACCAGAGTTAATTGAAGGATTTATTAAGCGTTATGATGAACTGCCTGTTCGTGAAATTTGGTTAGTAGATATTGAGGCAGGAAAAGAAAAGTTAGAAATCGTTGGTAACTTAGCGAAACGTATGGTGAAAAAATCAGGTTTACCAATCGAGGTACATTTAACACTTGATCGTCGCGAGGCATTAAAAGATGCTGACTTCGTAACAACACAACTTCGCGTTGGTTTATTAGAAGCACGTGCAAAAGATGAAGCAATCCCATTAAAATATGATGTAATCGGTCAGGAAACGAATGGTCCTGGTGGTTTATTCAAAGCGTTGAGAACGATTCCTGTTATTTTAGATATTTGTAAAGATATGGAGGAGCTCTGTCCGAATGCATGGTTAATTAACTTTGCAAATCCAGCTGGTATGGTAACAGAAGCTGTTCTTCGTTATACAAATATTCAAAGAGTAGTTGGTCTATGTAACGTTCCAATCGGAATTCGTATGGGTCTTGCAAAATTACTTGAAGTAGATGCGAGTCGTGTTCACGTTGATTTCGCAGGTTTAAATCATATGGTATATGGATTAGACGTATATTTAGATGGCGTGAGTGTAATGGATCGTGTGTTAGAGCTTGTGACAGATCCAGAAAAGCAAATTACGATGGAAAATATCGCAGCGCTTAACTGGGAACCAGACTTTATTCGAGGACTTCGTGCAATTCCATGTCCATACCACCGTTACTACTACAAAACACGTGAAATGTTAGAAGAAGAGAAAGAAGCTTCTGTTGAAAAAGGTACACGTGCAGAAGTAGTAAAACAATTAGAAAATGATTTATTTGAGTTATATAAAGACCCGAACTTAGATATTAAACCACCACAATTAGAAAAACGTGGCGGAGCTTATTATAGTGATGCAGCATGTAGCTTAATTACGTCTATTTACAATAATAAAGGTGATATCCAGCCTGTTAATACACGAAACAACGGAACAATTGCAAGCTTACCACATGATTCAGCTGTTGAAGTGAACTGTATTATTACGAAAGAAGGCCCAAAACCAATTGCAGTTGGAGACCTTCCAGTACCAGTTCGCGGTTTAGTACAACAAATTAAATCATTCGAGCGCACAACAATTGAAGCTGCTGTTACAGGGGATTATCATAAGGCGCTGCTTGCTATGACAATCAATCCACTTGTACCATCAGATAAAGTTGCAAAACAAATTTTAGATGAAATGTTGGAAGCACATAAAGAGTATCTTCCGCAGTTCTTCAAAAAGGTAGAGAAGTAAAAGCGGCGCTATTTAGCCCGCTTTTTTTATTCTATTAGGAGGTATTATGATGATTAAGTTAATTGTAAATGCAGATGATTTCGGTCTTACAGAAGGTACAAATTACGGCATTATTGATGGGCATATAAATGGACTTGTAAATTCAACGACGATGATGATGAATATGCCAGGAACAGAGCATGCGGTACGCTTAGCGAAAGAGTACAACCTACTCGGAGTAGGCGTACATCTCGTATTAACGGCAGGAGAACCACTGTTAAAGGATGTACCGTCACTCGTAGGGGAAAACGGATCGTTTCATAAACAAAGTGTTGTAAGGGAAGGGAATATAAATCCAGAAGAAGTTGAGAGAGAATGGACTGCTCAAATTGAGAAGTTTTTATCTTACGGATTAACACCAACTCATTTAGATAGTCATCATCATGTGCATGGTTTACCGATTTTACATGATGTTCTTAAGAGATTAGCGGCTAAATATAATGTTCCGATTCGTCGTTGTGAGGAAGATAGAGCGGTGCATCCATTTTCTGATGTGTTTTACAGTGACTTTTATGCGGATGGTGTGACGGAAGATTACTTTGTGAAGTTAAAAGAAAGAGTACAAGGTGAACAAACGGTAGAAATTATGGTTCATCCAGCTTATATTGATCCAGAGCTTGTGAAGCGTTCTTCTTACGTAATGGATCGTGTGAAGGAATTGCGTATTTTAACAGAGAGTGAGTTGCCAGAAGGCATAGAGCTTGTGAAGTTTTAATAGAAAAAACGACGGCTACATCATGCCGTCGTTTTTTATTTATAAAATGGACAGAATATATCCGCCAAAGGCTCCCAGTATAACGATAACCCAAGGTGGCGTTTTCCAAAAAGCTAGTAAACAAAAAAGAAGCGAAGCGAAAACGAAATCTGAAGCATTTATAATTGTACTCGTCCAAATAGGATCATAAAAAGCGGCAATTAAAATACCGACAACAGCGGCATTGACTCCAAGTAGTGCGCCTTGTATGAAAGATATTTTTCTCACACTGTTCCAAAATGGTAAAACACCAATAACGAGTAAGAAAGCAGGAAGGAAAATCGCAATTGTTGCGAGTGTTGCCCCAAGCGTCCCGTTTAACACTGCTCCTATATAAGAGGCGAATGTAAATAGTGGTCCTGGTACTGCTTGTGTTAATCCGTATCCAGCTAGAAACTGTTCTTTCGTCATCATCCCGTTTTGTACGAACTCACCTTCAAGAAGGGGCAGCACGACGTGTCCTCCTCCAAATACAAGTGCGCCAGAGCGATAGAAACTATCAAATAAAGCGATGTAATAAGAGAACGGTCTTAATATTGGTAGCAGTAGTAATAGTCCAAAGAATAAGACGAGACAAGAAACTGCTATTTTTTTTGAAATAGGTACTTTTATATTTTGAGATTGGCTAATTGGTTGGTTGCGATATAAAAACCAGCCGATAAAGCCACATATTATAATAAGGATGACTTGTGTCCAACTACTTGGCCATAATAAGGCAATTGCGGCAGTTACAATCGCAATCGTCGCACGGTTGCGATCTGGAGTTAACTTTTGCGCCATTCCCCATATGGCATGAGCGACAATAGCTACTGCTACAAGTTTTAGTCCATGAATCCAGCCAGCACTTCCAAGATCGAACTGATTAAGGAATGAGGCGAAGAAAACCAAAACAAGTACAGACGGTAAAGTGAATCCAATCCATGAAATAATAGCTCCTAATAGTCCGCCTCTTAATAATCCAACCCCCATACCGACTTGACTGCTGGCAGGACCAGGAAGGAATTGACATAGCGCTACTAAATCTCCATAGCTTCGTTCATCCATCCATTTTCTTTTTTGCACATATTCGTGGTGAAAATAGCCGAGATGAGCGACAGGACCGCCGAATGAAGTAAGTCCTAATTTAAATGAGACGAGAAAAATCTCTAATAATGTGTGAAAGATGTGTTTGTTTTTTTTCAAAATAACCTCCTATAATGTTTTTCTATGTGCATTATACAAGAGACTTTCAATCTACAGGAACGATTTTAATGTAAAGATTTTGTGAATCTTTTCTTTGTAATTAAAATTGAAAAAGTCATAAATGATTATGTCTAAACCATAAAGTAGTAGAAGTAGTGCTGGGAAATTTATATAAGGAGAATGCCTTATGACAACACATTTCTTTGCCAGGTTAACAGGTAAGAGGGAAGTGCCTCCTGTAAATACAGAAGCTTTTGGGGTAGCAGAGTTTATTTTTAGTGATGATTTAACGAAATTGCATTACAGAGTAATACTAAAAAATATAGAAAAGGTTACATCGTGTCAAATTCATTTAGGGAAGTCTACTCAAATTGGTCCTGTTGTTTTATATTTGTATGGTCCACTGGAGCAAGGGATTAGTTTGAACGAGGGAAGTATTACTGGTGTAGTGAATGTAGAGGATTTTGAGGGACCTTTACAAGGGAAATCATTTGTACATTTACTTCAAGAAATTATTCAAGCAAATGTATATGTTAATGTTCATACGAAATCACAAAAAAGAGGAGAAATAAGAGGGCGAGTTAGAAAAGTAAAGAAGTAGAGGAAAAGGCTGTCCATATGTTGGAACAGCCTTTTCTCATTATATAAGGTGCTAGTTTTAGCGATTATTGTCGGTAAATCGATATGTTTTGAAAATCGCTGATATAACTCACGTTACGGTCGATATTTTTAAAAACGGCCTCAATTAATTTTTAACAGGCTGATTTTTAATAAAGAAGTCCATAACGTAAAATACTTCGTCATCAGGTATTTGTATTTCAAATGTATTTTCAATCGGTTGCAATGCTTTTTTTACTTTCATATACATCCAGTATTCATCTTGTCTTCTTTTCTCTTTATCAGGGTGAGGAAGAAGGCTTTCTCCTTTTTGAAGACGGTCAACCATACAGCTCATATGCAGAATAACCCCCATTAAGCTATCAGGAGTTAGCTGTAAGGAAATTAATTCTTGAATTGTATTTAATGCGTAACGAATTGTTTTAATAAGTAATGCCCCATCGTTACGCTGCATTTGTTGTTCAAGAATATCCGCCATTTTTGCATATGTTTCTTCATACGTAATTAATTCTTGAATGGGCTGAATCGCTGTGTAGTTTACGATGTCTTGGAAATGATATGTTAAGCACGGCACTTGCACATCGAAATTCGTGACGATACAAATGATATTACGCTCTTTTTTTATGTTCTCGATCATTTTCGTTAAATCTTTTTCATGGACGATACTAATCGGAATAATTTCAATTAAGTCTTTATCAAATCGTAAATAGTTCTCTAACATTTTTTGAATAGCTAAAGCACTTCCTTCACCAGTTAAACAAGCTGTTAAAATAACAGATTTCATTGGAGAGAGAGGTTTTTTCTTTTCTTCTTGTACGTTTAAGTAAAACGGTGTTAAATTTTTTACTGTTTCATACAGCGCATCTAATGAATAACCGAGCTGAGCTTTTCGAGCTGCTTCTAGTGCATGTGGTGTGCTCGTCATCGAGAGAACACGTACAGGGATTTTGAACTCCGTTTCTAATATGTCACCGATATAAGCAAGTGACCCCATATCGACAAGTAAGAGAAGCCCATTTACATTTTGTAGTGTTTTCATATACACTTTCACACGTTCCAAGAAATCTTTCGGTGATTCGTGTAACGGCATATCAATACCGGTTACTTCCTCAATACCGAGAAGTTCGTTTGCAACGTTTGCCATTTCAGTTGCGATGCCATTACCGTGTGCTAATATTAATACTTTTACTTCTGTTTGTGAGGCAGGAATTGGATCAACAACGAAGAACATTGTTAAAAAGCCAGCTTCATCAATAGGCATTGTTATTTGTAATTCTTCCTCCAGTAGTTGAATGCATTGCATAGCTACGGAAAAAGCTTCTTTATATTTCGTACGAATTTGATTTAATTGTGGGTGATGTATTTGTTTTCCGCTTTGTAAACGTTGTAGAGTTGTCTGTACATGTAAACTTAAAGCAAGAAATACTTTTTCATCAAACGTCTTAGATAAATGCTTTTCAGCAAGTTCCGCTATTTTTTCACATACGGAAACGATATTACGATCCACAATTTTAAAAACATTTTCATGGCTTGTTTTTTTGGATATTTGGTTAAAATATTGTACGAAAAAGCTTTGAACATCATTTTCTATTAGTAATTCTAATTCTTCCTCTTCAATACCACGTGCTTGAAGTTCTTCGTATTTATAGTCAATATAATCGTAAATAGAAGAGCGTTTTTCATCTTCTGTTTTATGATTACTCCAACCTTCCTCACCTGTAAATACAAATGTTTCATTTGGTATTTGGTATAAGTGACGGCTCTTCCTTTCAATGAACAACCCTTCTTTCATATACCAAGGTAGATCTGTACTTGAAACATAGACAGAATCACGTTTCTTTGTGACCAAATCAGAATAGGCTTTCGCACAGGCAATTTGAACATCTGTTTTTAATTGACCGATGTTATTGGGACAATTGTAAAAGACGAAAGCACGCATTGCATTTGGGCTAACGTGAATGTCTTTTCGCAGACGAATTGCTTCATTTGTGAAAAATAGCTGTAGTAAAGCAAAGCGCTCTTTATGTGTACGCTCACGAAGTGGTGGCAGCGTAACAGTCATCGGTATACGTCTTGTAAATGTTTTTAATAAAAATGAATTTGGTTCTTCTGTTGTTGCAGTAATGATTAATACTTGTGCTTTACGTTCGTTCTCTGTTTCTCCAAGGCGGCGGTATACTCCGCGGTCAATAAAGGTGAAAAGCATTTCTTGTCCCTCTGGAGGCAGGCGATGTACTTCATCTAAGAAAAGAATTCCTTCATGTGCTTTTTCAATTAACCCTTTTTGATCACTTGCTCCTGTATAAGCTCCTTTTTTAATCCCAAATAATTGCCCGAGTAGTAACTGTGGATTATTTGCATAATCAGCACAGTTAAAGACGATAAATGGTGCATCTTTGGGAAGCTGTTCAACTTCAATTGCATATTCGTGCATTAAAGAAGCAAACATAGACTTTCCGACCCCTGTTTCTCCCAGTAGTAAAGTATGCATACCGTTTGGAGGATAGAGAATAGAAGCTTTCGCTTTTTCAATTGCAATTTTAAGGCTCGTATTTTCAATTGCAAATGTATCTAATGAAGTTATGTCTTTTGAATGCGTTTCCAACGAAGTGTTCGTTTCTATGTAAAAACGAACAGGTCGCGTATTTGTTTTTAATAAACGTTTATCTTTTACAAGTTTGTTTAAATCGCTACTTACATTGGCGCGATCTAGTTGCAGAAATGTAGCGAGTTCTGATGCGGTTACACCTTCTGTATAATTGCCTTTTTGTATTGCGTTAAAAATGAGATCTATTCGTTTCATTTCTATTCACCTCGAAACTTCATCACTATTTAAAATTTTACACAAAAATGGGAAGGGTGGGAAGAGAAAAATAAAACAGCTTTAGCACATAGGCACTAAAGCTGTTACAATCTTGTGTCTTTCCAAAAATTTACCTTGAGATGAGAAGAAGGATTATAGGGAAGAAGTTTGTATCCTTGTGACTGTAAATAATCAATTACTTTTGGCAGTATTTGTACGGTTACACTCGAATCATGCATTAAAATGACTTCGACTTGTTCATCACTTTGATTACGTACTCTTTCGAGTATGGCAGAAGGATTGTCATAGCTTTTCCAGTCGTATGTATCGATCGTCCAATCCCACATTTTATACTGGGCCGATACAAGTGCGTCACGGTAATTCTTTTTTAAGTAAGGCATACTACCATATGGAACGCGAACGAGATGTGTATTTAATTTCGTAACTTGCTGGACAATGCTTTGTGTTTGCTCCATTTCTGCAATTAAAGTGGAAGGGTCACCAGTGTAAAGGCGTTTTACATCATGTGACATACTGTGAAGTCCGATATAATGTCCGTCTTTAATTAATCGTTGCATTGTCTTTTTATAATGTGGTACTTTTCCACCAATAACAAAGAAAGTTGCTTTTCCGTTCTTTTCTTTTAAGATGTTTAAAATTTGTGTAGTATATTTGTTTGGTCCGTCATCAAATGTTAAGTACGCAATTTTTTGTGTAGGAGAAGTTGTTTCAGTATTTGGATGATATTCAGCAGGAATAACAGTTGTTGCTTCAGTATTAGATGATACGTACATAGTAATCGTTAAAAATAAAATAATACATTGAAATACTCGCTTGATCATAACATTCACCCTCAGTTTGACAATCAAGATGTAAAAAAGAAAACTTGATACTTTTCTTATTATGTATATCTTTCTCCAATAGAGGAACTCTCAAACAATCTATATTTTGGAAATATAAAATGAGAATAAAAAATAGCATCCTCTTATAAGAAAGAGGATGCTATTTGAATATTTCATAATTGAAAAGGCTATACTACAATTAGTCTTCTCGTTTTTTCACTTTTTTATAAAAGGAAATGATTGGTTTGTAGCGTTCATGTACAAGCCCGATTATTTCAGCGATGATTTCTGTGAAGAAAATCAAAGCGAAAAGAAGAATAATGGATAGCCATAACGTTGCACTAGTGAAAATAATGGCATTTACACTAAAGAAAATACCGAATGCGTATATAATTAGTACCGTTTTGCGATGAGAGAACCCCATTGCAAGTAAGCGGTGATGTAAATGCGATTTATCTGGTGCTGAAATAGGTTTTTTATTTACGATACGACGGATGATTGCAAAGATCGTATCAAATATAGGTACACCTAAAATGATAATTGGAACGATAAAACTGAATAACGTTACACTTTTGTATAATCCAAGTAACGATATAACAGAAATACAGTATCCTAAAAATAGTGCTCCTGTATCTCCCATGAAAATTTTTGCTGGATGGAAGTTGTAGAATAAAAATCCAATTGTACTTGCTAATATAATTAATGCGAGTGGCAAGATAATAGCTGTTCCAGTACCCCATGGGCTAGTGAAGGCCATATATGCTAGTGTTGCAAGTACGATAGATGAAATCCCAGCAGATAATCCATCTAAGCCGTCAATTAAGTTGATTGCATTTGTAATACCTACAAGCCAAAATACTGTAATTGGATAAGCAAGCCATCCAAGTTCAGTATCCCCAAGGAATGGGATATATAATACTTGCACTAATAATCCACTTTTTACAATCATAATGGCAACTAACAGTTGTCCACCGAATTTTACTCTCGCAGATAACTCGTACATATCATCTAAAATTCCGATGATTACAATGATAATCGCACCTAGCGTTATCGATAACATTCTTTGCTCATATAAGCCGCCGACAACAAATCCTACAGCTACACCAATAAATATTGCTAACCCGCCAAGACGTGGCATAATCTTTTGGTGCACTTTACGTGCGTTTGGCTTATCTGTCGCTCCTATTTTAAAAGCTAATTTAATAACTAAAGGAGTAACGACAAGTACAGTGATGAAAGATGCCAAAATGGCATAAATCACTTGTGAGTCCATTAATACCCCACCCTTTATAGTCTAACGTAATTTTTTTTTGAAAATATATTTATCTGAAAATTATGATGTTTATTTACAGGCTCATAACATATGGTATCACAAAAAGATTAGAATTCAATCTTTTTTTCTTTTTACGGTTAATGGAAGCGAATAGAATATATGACAATTGTATATAGAATGTTGAATCATATGAGAAGGTTAATCGTACTGGACTTCGGAATGTGACATTTCCTCTTTTTCTTCGATAGTGAATACTTTTATTTCAGTATTATAAGTGTTGCACGTAGAAATCAGTAAGTTTCGTGTTAAAATGTGGGAATTTATTACACGTGACCTGGCAGCCTCATTCTCACTGATTAAGTTTTACTTTATAGTGCATTTAATTTTACAAAAACTTTAAAAAAAGTAAGGGAAGTAATTCATATAATGAAGAAGGAAAAGGGTTTTCTCATTTTTAATATGAGAGGGGGAAGCGCAGGGAGAGTTCTATATTTCATATCTTTTCTATTGTAAATTCCTGTGCGAAAAGGAAATGAAAATTACGATAGTAGGTACTGGATATGTTGGATTGATTACAGGAGTAGGATTGGCAAAATTAGGGCATTCAGTTACATGTTTTGATATAGATGATGAAAAAATTGAACGGATAAAACAAGGGGATTTACCTATTTATGAGGTTAGATTACATGAATTAATAAATTATGCATATGAGAATAATGCTTTAATTTTTACATCAAATAAAGAAGAGGCATTTGATGATGTAGAGTTTATATTTATTGCAGTTGGAACACCACCTTTATTAGATGGGACGGCAGATTTAACGTATATTCAGAGTGCTTGTAACGATATTGGATTATATGCGACGAACGATATTATTGTTGTTACGAAAAGTACAGTTCCAGTAGGTACAAATGATGTAATGAAGGGATGGATTGAGGAGAAGTTAAAAGGGAGGCATACAGTACATATCGTATCGAATCCAGAGTTTTTGCGTGAAGGTTCAGGTATTTATGATTTCTTTCATGGAGATCGTATTGTAATTGGAGCGGATAGCGAGGAAGTAGCAAGAAGAGTAGAGAGTTTGTATAGTGAATTATGTTTAGAAACGTATGTTACAGATATTAAAAGTGCAGAGATGATTAAATACGCGTCGAATGCCTTTTTAGCTACAAAGATTAGTTTCATTAATGAAATTTCAAATATATGTGAGAAGGTAGGCGCGAATGTATTGGATGTTGCCAAAGGGATGGGAATGGATAAGAGAATTGGTGCATCTTTTTTAAATGCGGGCATTGGCTACGGAGGGTCGTGTTTTCCGAAAGATACGAAAGCGCTGGTGCAAATTGCGGGAAATGTTGCTCATGATTTTCGTTTGTTAAAAGCGGTTATTGAAGTAAATAATAAGCAACAGCTGCTATTGATTGAAAAAGCGAAAAAAGTTATGAACATGAGTAAAAAGCGGATTGCAGTTCTTGGCGCATCCTTTAAACCGAATACGGATGATATTAGAGAGGCATCATCTCTTATTATAATAGAAGCATTACTTAATATAGGTGCAGAAATTGTTCTTTACGACCCAAAGGCAATTCAATATGTAAAAAATATATTTGGAGATGCTATACAATATAGTAGATGTATAGATGAATCGATTAGAGATGCGAGTGCGGTTTTTATCGTAACAGAATGGGAAGATATTCAAACTTATCCGTTAGAAAAGTACGTACAACTTATGAGGGAGCCTATTTTATTTGATGGGAGAAATTGTTATACTGATGAAGATGTTAAGAAACAAAAGATAGATTATTACTCGGTGGGAAGAAAAAGTATTTGTAATAGACATGTTTCTATTATGCGTTAAAAAGGGATGTACTCATGCATATTTTTATATGTCATAATAGAAGCTGTAATTAGTGAAAGAAAAGAGGCAATCACATGACTGAACGTTTAAAAGTAATGACAATTTTCGGGACACGTCCAGAAGCAATTAAAATGGCACCTCTTGTATTAGAGTTGCAAAAACACCCAGAAAAAATTGAATCGATTGTGACTGTAACAGCACAGCATCGCCAAATGTTAGATCAAGTATTAAGTATCTTTGGAATTACGCCAGATTTCGATTTAAATATCATGAAAGACCGCCAAACTTTAATTGATGTTACAACGCGTGGTTTAGAAGGTTTGGATAAAGTAATGAAAGAAGCGAAGCCGGATATTGTACTTGTACATGGTGATACAACAACAACATTTATTGCAAGCTTAGCTGCTTTTTATAATCAAATTCCAGTAGGTCATGTTGAGGCGGGCCTTCGTACGTGGGATAAGTATTCTCCATACCCAGAAGAGATGAATCGTCAATTAACAGGTGTAATGGCGGATCTTCATTTCTCACCAACAGCAAAATCAGCAACGAACTTACAGAAGGAAAATAAAGATGAGTCACGTATTTTCATTACAGGAAATACAGCGATTGACGCGCTACAAACGACTGTAAAAGAAACATATAGTCATCCTGTACTAGAGAAACTTGGAAATGATCGTCTTGTACTTATGACAGCTCACCGCCGTGAAAACTTAGGTGAACCGATGCGTAATATGTTCCGTGCAATTAAGCGTCTTGTTGATAAGCATGAAGATGTACAAGTTGTGTACCCTGTTCATATGAACCCTGTTGTTCGTGAAATAGCAAATGAAATTTTAGGTGAACATAACCGTATTCATTTAATTGAGCCGCTAGATGTAATTGATTTCCACAATGTTGCAGCTCGTTCATACTTAATGTTAACGGATTCTGGTGGTGTACAAGAAGAAGCTCCATCACTTGGGGTACCAGTTCTTGTTCTTCGTGATACAACAGAGCGCCCTGAAGGTATTGAAGCAGGTACGCTGAAATTAGCAGGAACAGACGAAGAGACAATCTTTGGTCTTGCTGATGAGTTGTTATCAGATAAAGAAGCTCATGATAAGATGGCGAAAGCATCTAACCCTTACGGTGATGGTCGTGCATCAGAGCGTATTGTAGAAGCGATTTTACAACACTTTAATAAGTAAATAAAAAAAGGCCCAATCGGATAGATTGGGCCTTTTTTTACGGCTGATTGCGCATAATCCACTCTGCATGAGCATTTGTAGAAGGTGGCGGATCAGTTGGTGTGTTATTTTGGTTTGTCTCTTTTTTTGTTTGTTCGTTAGAGGTAGAACTTGAATTTGAATCAGGATTTGAGTTGTTTTTTATATTTGGATTTTTTGCTTTTCCTCCTAATTCTTTTTCAATTTCGTTACGCACCGTTTCTACACTGATTGGATCTGGAAGGAAGTAATAAATACCGCCTATCTTTTTGTCTTCGCCTTCAAGCTTTAACGTTTGCATTGTAGAAGGATCAAATCCAGAAAGTTTATTGTAAAGAGCAAGTCCGTCTGAAATAGGAATGTCGGTTTTTATATATTTTCCAACGACAGCTGTTAAATCTTTAATTTTAAATACAGTAGAGGTGGAGTTTAGTTTATGAGCAACAGCGGCCAGTAATTGTCTTTGTCTAGCAGCTCGACCATAATCGCCATTTGGATCTTGCTTTCGCATACGGACGTAAGCAAGTGCTTCTTCACCGTTTAAGTTTTGCTGTCCTTGCTTAAATTGAATTTTTTTGTAGTAATCCACGTCAGAGCGCTCCCAGAAATCGAAGGGTACGTCAACGGTAACGCCGCCAACAGCATCAACGATACCTTTAAAGCCTTGGAAATCAATTTTCAGATAATGGTCTACAGGAACTTTTAGAAAGCCTTCGACAGTTTTGATTGCCATTTCTTCTCCGCCGTAAGCATGGGCAGCGTTAATTTTGTCTTCCTTATTTTTGCCAACAATTTTAACTCGAGAATCACGAGGAATACTCATAAGTGAAATCTTTTGCGTTTTTGGATTGACTGTTGCAAACATTAATGAGTCTGTACGACCATTTTGACCATCTGTCGCATAATCTTCTATACCCATAATGAGAATTGTAAAAGGTTCTTTTGTAATTTCTACATCTTTGTCTCTTAAATCTGATTTTTCACGAGTAAAACCACTATATATCCCCATAAGAGAAGAGTAAGAATTTAATACATAAACTCCTATACTGCCAAATAAAAATGCGAAAATAAGGAAGAAGAAAAGTTTCCTTCTTCGCTTCTTTTTTATTCTGCTATTTTGGAGATGATAATAACGTTCTTCCATATATAATCTCCTTAGTTCGTTAGTTCATTTGTAGGGAAGTAATTCACTACATTAATCTTTGAAGGTGATAAATAGGGTTATGCTTAGATAACATCTTGTTCTAAGTACAACATATCTCCTTCTGTAATTGTACATTTCCCGTTTGTTAATTCAATCATCCAATCTGTAAATGCTTGTTTGCCGTCTTCTTCTACATACGTATCAAATGTGACATTTTCTAGATAATGAATATCTTTAATGGCATATTTTGAATTGCGTAATTCATTTTCCACTTTGCCAAGTAATGTGTAATCAATCTCGGTTTGCATCACACGCATTAGTTTTCGCTGGACAACACCGACATGATTAATGCCTTCGCTTGTACACTTTCCATATGCACGAATTAATCCACCTGCACCAAGTTTAATGCCACCAAAATAGCGTGTTACGACAACAACGGTATCTTTTAGTCCACGTTTTTTTAGTACTTCCAGCATTGGTACGCCAGCTGTACCGCTAGGCTCGCCGTCATCATTTGCTTTTTGAATATGATCTTGTTCGCCAATTAAATAAGCGGAACAATTATGTGTTGCATTCCAATGTTGTTTTTTTATTTTTTGTATAAATTCTTGAGCCTCTTCCTCAGTCGTTGCTCGGCTAATATAACAAATAAATCTTGATTTTTGAATGACGATTTCGTGTTCGCCGTAGTCTTTGATTGTTAAATATTGTAATAGCACTTGTGTACGCCCCTATCTATCAAAATGACTAGTACTTTCCATTTTAAAAGCGAGCCTTTTTATATTCAAACATTTTTTCTAAATATGCTGAAGTTTTTGGTGAGTATTTTATCTTTTTGTTGTAATTTGTCGAGATGGTAGGTATAATTTCAACCGGCATTTTCATGTATGGATGCACCATTTGTAGTTTTCGTGTAAAATTAGGAAATAAAACTTTTTATAAGGCAGGTACGAAAATGAAAATAGCTATTGTTACTGATAGTACGGCATATATACCGAAGCAAATTCGTGATGAACTCAATATATATATGATTCCATTAAACGTTGTGTTTGGAACAGAATCTTATCAAGAAGAAGCTGAAATTTCAGCAGATGATTTTTATGTGAAAGTACGTGAACAAGAGGAACTTCCAAAAACTTCTCAACCAGCAATCGGAAAGTTTGTTGAGCTATATGAAGAACTAGCTAAAGATTATGATGCAGTTATTAGTATTCACCTATCAAGTGGAATTAGTGGTACATATCAAACATCAACGACAGCTGGACAGATGGTAGAGGGTATTGATGTATACACGTATGACTCTGAAATTAGTTGTGAAGTACAAGGATTTTATGTGCGTGAAGGTGCAAAGTTAGCAAGTGAAGGAAAGAACCCAAAAGAGATTATCGCTCGTTTTGATGAAATGAAGAAAACGATGGACGCCTATTTTGTAGTTGATGATTTACATCATTTACAACGTGGTGGTCGATTGAATAGCGCGCAAGCTTTCATCGGCAGTCTGTTACAAGTGAAGCCAGTTTTATATTTTAGAGATAAAATCATTATTCCGTTTGAAAAGATTCGTACACGTAAAAAAGCATTAAAACGTATCATTGAAATTTTTGATGAGCAAGCAAGTAAAGGTGTACCTATGGAAGCAGTTATCATTCATGCACAACGTGAAGAAGAAGCGAATGAATGGAAGAAAGAATTAGAAGCAAAATATCCTCACGTCACAATTCGTACAGGTTATTTTGGAGCTGTAATTGGTACGCACTTAGGTGAAGGTGCATTAGGTCTTGGATGGTATACGAAGTAATAAAGATATAAAAAGCTCTCTTTTTAAGAGGGTTTTTTTACGGGTATGTTACGTTTAGTTGACAAGTTAATATTTGGAAATGGTAAAATGTACGTAAAATAAAATAATGAGGAAAGTTTTATAACTTACTTTTTACAAGAAACTATATTATAATAGAAGAGAGGTGAAACATATGGAGCATAATTCTTGTTTATGTCCAAAGTTTGAGTCAGCTTTTACTCTGCTTAGTAAGAAGTGGACTGGCTTAATTATTAAATCTTTGCTTGAAGAGTCGAAACGTTTTAGAGAAATCGCAGATATTATCCCAAATATGAGCGATCGTATGTTGTCAGAGCGTTTGAAGGAATTGGAAAGCGAGGGCATTGTAGTTCGTAATGTCTATCCAGAAGTACCAGTTCGAATCGAGTATGGCTTAACTGACAAGGGGAAAGCGTTAGAAAGTGTTATGGATGAGGTCCAAAATTGGGCTGAGAAATGGATGAAGTAGCATTTCATTTGTATTCGTATATTTAATAAAACGTAAGGGATTCCTTACGTTTTTTCTTTGTTTATAGAAGTAAGAAAAGTATGTAAATTTCTACACACACATACAAAAATATACGAATTTTGCGCTAGAGCTACATATAATATTACATTTGTTTTACAAAAACGTAACATTAGCAAAAAAAATCCCGAATTATGGTATAAATTTTATAGGTTATATACGGAAAAAGAAAAAAGAAAGCGGTGTAAAAAATAAAATGAAAAAGCTAAAAATGGCATCTTGCGCATTAGTTGCAGGGTTAATGTTTTCTGGGCTAACACCAAATGTATTTGCAGAAGATAAAATTTCTGACGTGAAATCACAAATTAATACACAAAATGACACTTTACATAAACAACAACAAGAACGTGATGAATTACAAAAGCAAATGAATGACTTAAACAAAACAATTCAAGGTTTAGATAAATCTGTTCAAGAGAATGCTGCAAAGCTTGATGAAACAACGAAAAAAGTTGCTGATACTGAGCAATTAATTGAAAAGAAAAATAAAGATATTGCAGAATTACAAACAAAGATTGCAAAACGTGAAGAACTATTAAGAAAGCGTTTAGTTGCACTTCAAGAACAACCAAATACGAACGTTGTAACAGAAGTTCTTGTAAACTCTAAAAACATTGCAGATTTAGTTGATCGTTTAACTTCTGTTTCTAAAATTCTTGAGTCTGATGAAGATATCATGAAAACACAACAAGAAGATCAAGCTAGTGTGAAAAAAGATGTTGCAACGGTAAAAGAGAAACAAAAAGAATTAAAAGAAGCACAAGCTCAAATTGAAACTGCTAAGAAAGATCTTGACGCTGAAAAAGCGAAAAAAGAAACTGCAGTAAATGATTTAAGCGGTAAAATGGAAACAGTTGTAACTACAATGACAAGTACGGAAAGCCAATTAAAAGAGCTTGAGCAACAGGCATTAAAATTACAACAAATTGCTGAAAAAGAAGCGCAAGAAAAAGCTGCACAAGAAGCTGCTGCTCAAAAGCAAGCAGAGCAAGCTGCTAAAGACGCGCAAGCTCAGCCAGCACAGCAACCAGCGGCGGCTCAACCAGCACAAACGCAAGCTCAACCAGCAGCTCCAGCAAATAATGCTGTACAAGCTCCAAAAGAAGAGTCTAAAAAAGAAGAACCTAAAAAAGAAGAAGCGAAAAAACCAGCACCAGTAGTAACAAATGATGGTGGCGGAAGACAAGATGTTGTTGAAAAAGCTAAAGGCTTAGTAGGTCTAAAATACGTATGGGGTAGTGCGTCAATTTCAAACGGTGGTTTTGACTGCAGTGGTTTAATCTCTTACGTTTACGGTTTAGGTCGTCAAGATACTAGAAGTCTATGGAGTTCTGTACAAAAAATCAGCCCATCTGAAGCAAAACCAGGAGACCTTATCTTCTTACAAGGCACATATAGAGCGGGCGTATCTCACGTTGGAATTTACATTGGTGGCGGTCAAATGATTCATGCTGCTGATGAGTCAACAGGCGTTGCTTATGGTAGCGTAAATAGCTCTTACAACCAAAAACATTTCTTAGGTTACGGAAGATTATAGAATTATAATTCAATAAAAAAAGTGTATAAAGTCGATAGCTTACTATTTTATAAGTAGGTTATCGGCTTTTTTGAGTTTTTACGAGATGATGAGAAAGGTTTATAGTAGTGCTGGAGGTGATTGTTGATGGTAGCGGGGAAACAGTTGCTATTAGAAGAACTTTCTTCAGATTTACAGAGGAAATTAAACGATTTGAAAAAGAAGGGAGAGATCGTATGTGTACAAGGTGTAAAAAAGAAGAATTCTAAATATATGTGCCAACGCTGTGGAAATGTAGATCGGCGGCTATTTGCGTCGTTTTTATGTAAAAGGTGCAGTAAAGTGTGCACATATTGCCGGAAGTGTATAACGATGGGGAGAGTAAGTGAATGTGCTGTACTTGTTCGCGGGATTGCTGAAAGAAAGAGAGAAAAGAATTCAAATTTGTTACAGTGGAACGGGACGTTGTCTACTGGCCAGAATTTGGCGGCGCAAGGAGTTATAGAGGCTATTAAGCAAAAAGAATCATTTTTTATTTGGGCTGTATGCGGGGCTGGGAAAACAGAGATGTTGTTTTACGGTATTAACGAAGCGCTTCAAAAAGGAGAAAGAGTTTGTATCGCAACGCCAAGAACGGATGTTGTTTTGGAATTAGCACCGAGATTACAAGAAGTATTTCCATATATAAAGGTAGCGGCTTTATATGGAGGGAGTGTAGATAAAGAAAAAGATGCAGTACTAGTCGTTGCGACCACGCATCAATTATTACGTTATTATAGGGCGTTTCATGTCATAGTTGTAGATGAGATAGATGCTTTTCCATATTGTGCAGATCAAATGTTACAGTACGCGGTAAAACAAGCGATGAAAGAAAAAGCGGCGCGTATTTATTTAACTGCGACTCCAGATGAAACGTGGAAGCGAAAATTTAGAAAAGGTGAACAAAAAGGTGTTATTGTTTCTGGACGATATCACCGTCATCCGTTGCCAGTTCCTCTATTTTGCTGGTGCGGAAATTGGAAGAAAAGCCTCAACCGTGAAAGAATTCCTCGAGTTTTACTACAATGGTTAAAGATGTACTTAAACAAAAAGTATCCTGTTTTTTTATTCGTTCCCCATGTACGATATATAGAAGAAATAAGCTCGTTATTGAAATCATTGCATAATAAAGTTGAAGGGGTACATGCAGAAGATCCGATGAGAAAAGAGAAAGTCGCAGCGTTCAGAAAGGGAGAAATCCCATTATTAGTTACAACGACAATTTTAGAGCGAGGCGTAACGGTGAAAAATTTGCAAGTTGCAGTTTTAGGGGCGGAAGAAGAAATATTTTCAGAAAGTGCGCTCGTACAAATTGCGGGCCGAGCAGGGCGGAGCTTTGAAGCACCATATGGAGAGGTCATTTATTTTCACTATGGCAAGACAGAGGCGATGGTGCGCGCGAAAAAACATATTCAAGGTATGAATAAAAATGCGAAAGAACAAGGATTGATCGATTAATGCATTGTTTACTTTGTGATGAGTGTTTTGTAGAAAAGGTTAGTTGGTACACTTTTTTTGTAAAGTGTCATAGAAAATATATATGTGATAGATGTGAGCAGAAACTTTCCTATATTATAGGAGAAATTTGCATGGAGTGCGGGCGACCTTTAGAATTTGTTCCTGTCTCATTTCAAGAAGACGGTATTTGTATAGATTGTATAAGGTGGATGAAAGAGGAGAAGTATCGTTCTTTTAAAAACCGTTCGTTATATATGTATGATGATGAGATGAAAGAAATAGTAGCGCAGTTTAAGTTTCGGGGGGATGCAGAGTTAGTGCACATTTTTTATCGTCCTTTTCGAAGTTTATTTCAAAAGTGTTTTGCCAATGTTTCAACTGTTATCGCTGTTCCGCTTAGTAAGGAAAGGGAAATTGAACGTGGTTTTAATCAAGCTGAGTTATTAGCAACTTGTTTGCCTGTCAAAATTTCTTATCCATCATTAAGAAGAAGGGAAACAGAAAAGCAAAGTAAGAAGACACGTAAAGAAAGGGTGTCAGGAAGCAATCCTTTTTATTTTCAGGGAGAAGAGATGTTTTCTGGGCAACATATTTTACTCGTTGATGACGTGTATACGACAGGGATTACAGTTAGGCAAATCGGAAGTTTGTTATATGAAAGAGGGGCAAGGGAAGTATCTAGTTTGACACTTTGTAGAAGTTAATATGACAGTGTCGAAAGGGATAATAAAAAGGCGATAAGTCTTCTTTGACTTCATATGTTGTCATTCGTTATAGTCAAAATATGGGGCGAATGCCCTGATTTTTAGAGTGAAGGGAATGGAATGAACATGCAAGGAAGAGTGAAATGGTTCAATGCAGAAAAGGGATTTGGGTTTATTGAGCGTGAAGATGGTGACGATGTATTTGTCCATTTTTCTGCTATTCAACAAGATGGGTATAAGTCATTGGAAGAAGGGCAACAAGTAGAGTTTGACATTGTAGATGGAGCACGTGGACCACAAGCAGCTAATGTTGTGAAACTGTAGGGTATATTGTTTTGGGAAGAGAAAGCTGCGTTTGTGGCAACGTTATATATATGTAGTAGAACCTCTTGTTTTTCGCAAGGGGTTTTTGTTATAGGGTAAGTTGTCAAAAAGTTGTTTCTTTTCTGTAACGAATTGTCCACAGAAATATTCGTTATTCACGATGTTAATAGGATAAAATAAAGATAGAAACGATGCATCTTTTCATTTCAACAAAAAACGATAAAAAAATCGCAATTCCACTAATTTTTTTAAAAAAGTTAGAAGGAGTTTTTAAGCCAATGTCGAAATTATAGTACATAGGCTTGAAAGGAGGAATTCATCTATGAAATTCAACATTCGTGGTGAAAATATTGAAGTAACTCCAGCATTAAAGGAATATGTAGAGAAAAAACTAAGTAAGTTAGAGCGTTATTTTGATACATTCCCAGAGATTAAAGTTAATTTAAAAGTATACTCTGACAAGCAACGTGTCGAGGTAACAATCCCATTTACTGATTTATTACTTCGTGCAGAAGAAACTAATAGCGATATGTACGCTGCTATCGATTTAGTAGTTGATAAAATTGAGCGACAAATTCGTAAACATAAAACAAAAGTAAATCGTAAGTTACGTGAGAAAGGTTCTATAAAAACGAACTTTATCCTTCCGGAAGCAGTAGCTGTTTTGGATGAGGTAGAAGAAGATGAATTAGAACTTGTACGTACAAAACGATTCGATTTAAAACCGATGGACGTTGAAGAGGCAATCCTACAAATGGATATGCTAGGACATAATTTCTTCGTCTTCACAAATGCTGATACAAACGAAACTAATGTTGTATATGGCCGTAAAGATGGGAAATACGGTTTAATCGAAACTAAATAATAATTCGAAAGCGTAGCCGAAATGGCTGCGCTTTTTTGTATTGAGATTTTGAATGTGATTATCTCCATAAGTATGTACTTGTTAGGAGTATACTAATTTTGTTTAATTTAGCAATATTTTATAATTGTAAATAAAATATTAAGTTTTCTGGAATCAATTGATAGTGTATTTTGCTTTTGTTATCTTAAAATTGCATTATATAGATTTAGTTTGTTTCTTTAGTAAAAAAATAAAATCAATATAATGCTACAAATTATCGGAGGTGCTTTTAGTGAGCATTAAGAAAAAAAGTCGTTTTATGTTTGGATCTGTTTTATCGTTAGGTATTTTAGCTAGTACTTTTGCTTTAACCGAACCTACTAAGGCTGATACAAAGGATGATCATGTAGAATTTACCTTTAGACTTTGGAATGCATATGATTTTACTAATGCACGTCCTAAAGAGACACCTACTTCTATGTATATGCGTGTAAAGAGTAGTGAGAAGGGCGGTGGTTCTTTTAACGTTTGGACAGAAGCTGATAAAAATAAAGGTAAAGGTAATAGAGATTGGGTAAATGTTTCAGGTGAGTCGGGTAAGCATGAAGGAACGGTGAAACCAGGTAAAACGTATCTTTTCCAAAATTACGCATATGAAAACTATGGAAAAAATGTACCTGTGAGATTTGGTGGTTATTCTAGAGAAAATAATGCTTATCCTACTGCTTGGAGTCCTGATAGTGTAAGACCAAGTGGACCTTACACTGAATATTGATTTAGAAATTATAAATTGAAATTATTTATTGTGTAGTACTAGAAAAAGTCGTATAGTTCAGAGTCTTGATTATACGGCTTTTCCTGCTATTTCATTTTTAAAATAGGAGGAGTTGTAATGAGGTTTATCTCAAGATATATTTTAGTTTGTTTTTTTATATTGAGTATTAGTTTCTTAGTTTCTTGTCAAAAGAAAGTAGATGAACCGATTGTAAATATTGAAGATACTTTAACGGAAAAAGATAATTTGAAAAGTATTCAGTTACAAGAAATTAAGAAAAATACTATTGTTGAACAAGTGTTTTTAAAAAGTGAAAATGGTCATGATTTCTTTCAAGGTCAAATAGAAAGAAATGATAGCTTAATAGAGGATAAGCTTTCAAATAAAAAATTAAAGTCAGGAGTGATACCAGAAAATTATTATGTTTTTTTAACGGGTGTGACGAATAAGAAAAAACCAACGTATCTTTTGGGACGGATTGAACAAATTGATGGAAAAATAATTCAGTGGAAACAAGAAGTTAAGAGTGTAAAAAGAAAAGGTACAAATGATGTTTATCAGTATGAAGTTGAGTTTCCTAAATTTGAAGGAGAGAGAGCAAATGTTTCTTTTCGTTACATTTGGTTAAATAAAGAAAATAAATGTTATGGTGTTGCGGATCAATTGTTCATATTAAAAAAGATTTAAATTTAATGGTTTATGGAGGAGCTATAGATGAGTTACTTTTTAGGAAGGATTTTAAAAGGTAGGATGTTTTGGTTGTCTGTATTTATTATGTTAGTAATTGTTATTGCTCAATATATTGCTATGTTTGTGACAACTAAAGGATTTAATGATGCTGGGATTATAAAGGTATCTCCATATTTATCTAACATTTTACATTTTAATAGATTACCATTTTATAGTGAATTTTATCTACTTATATTTCCTATGATTTCTGCAATGGCTGTAGCTGGGATTTATAGAATTGATAAAAATTATGGATTTATTTATCCTGTCATTTCTAAGATGGGAACGCGTCATTATTTTAGATTACTTTATTGTATTAATTTTATAGTATCTTTTTTTATTATAAGTGTCCCTTTACTATTTCATTTTTATTTATATGCGATGACTTATCCGACAGTTGCTCCGCATCCGATATTAAATTATATGGCGGCTACTGTTTCACCAACAGCTCAATTTAATACGGTTTATTATGAGTATCCTACTTTATATTTTCTAATGTATGTATTTTTAAATAGTTTATACGGTGCAGTTTTTTCGAGTTTAGCTTTATCAGTTTCGTTTTTTATAAAACGAGTTTATTTTGTTTATTTAGTTCCATTTATTTTACATATTTTTTGGCTTGGTATTGGAAAAGGGATTCTCAATCCTAAAGATTATTTAATTAAAGATTTTGGCTTTTTTGAATTACAAATTTTTCTTAGTGTACTGTTATGTATTTGGTTTTGTTCTGTAGTTCTTTATTTACGGGGGAGTAGGAAGCATGTTCTTTTATAATGTTATGAAAGAAACTATAAGGATGAAATATGTTTGGTTAAGTATTCTCTTTTTACTTAATGTCAGTATCATTGGTTGTTTGTTCAATTATTTTGAAACCGGAATTATAAAAGAGAAAATGAACGAATTGGAAGTTTTGTATAAGGTTATGTCGTTTTATAATTTATCGACTATATTTATTCCTTTAACTATCGTTTTTTCTGTATATTCTATGTCGAATTTTTTTAGTATTTATGTTGTTTACAGAGTGAATAATGCATTGAAATTAGTTTCCATATATTATTTGAAGCTATTTGTTTTTGTTTACTTTTTTGCTGGGAGTATGATTTTACAGTTGTTTTTGATGTCAAATATGATGGCTGTAACTAGTGTTGATGTAAATTATCCATTATTATTTTGCATTCAATTATTTGCGAGTGTTTTTATATGTATGATAAGTGCTTTATTGCAATTATTTTTACCTAGTTTACTTGTAATAATATGTATGATTACTGCTGTTTTATTAGATAGATTTATATTACATGGATTTTTATTTACAAATGCTTTTTATATAAATGTCTTTGAAGATGCTACTGGTATATGTATACGCTTATTTGTCTGTCTTTTTATCTTTTTTATAAGTGTATGGATTTTATCTAAAAAAAGTTATATTTCTATGAATGATGAGACAGAGGTGATCTAGTTTACATTATGATCTTATATTATTTGTTAAAAAGAGATTTACATGTAAGGTTTCGAGATTCCATCAAGATAATGGCTTTTTTATTCTTAATTTATGCTATTATTGCAATTGCTTTTTTATACAATCAGCCTCTTAGTAATGGTAAAGAATCTGTATTAGTAGATGTTACCTTTTATCGATTTTTTCATGGAGTAGACTTTGTGGATTTATCTTATTTTTATAAGGAGGGGCGATTTTCTATCCCTTTTTATTGGATATTCTTTCAAATCACTCCTTTGTTGCTTGTAGGCAATTTTGCTTTTTCAGATATTCAACAGAATGGTGTTTATTTATTTCCTCGTGTTAAGAAGAAGCATTTTCTGTGGTTAACGAAAATGCTATCTTTGTTTTTTTACATAGTTTGTATTTGGGTTGTTATGTATTTTATTTGGTTTACGGTGTACTATTTGCTTACTTTTGGCGAGAGTTCTTTATATAGTCAATTTTCTTATAAAATATTAGGTACTATGCTAATTCAAATAATTATAAGTTTTTTATTAGCTTTGATTTTTGAGTTTTTAACTTTTTATATACCGATAACTATTGTTTTTGTACTAATGTTGTTGTACCTATTTTTGTCTATTTTCTTTCATAGTATTTATTTTTTAGGCTCTTTTGTTATGCCAAATCGTTGGTATTTTGTTGATCACAGTTCAATTCAATTGACTTTAGGTAATAATCAATCTATTCAATGGAATGATTTACTCCTAATAGGGGTAGTAATTGTTGTTGTAATGATTTTATTAGGTAGTTTTTGTTTTAAAAAACTAGATGTGATAGGTGAATAATTTATGGACAATTATATTAAATGTGAATGTATGACGAAAAGATTAAAAGGAAATGTTGTGTTAGATAATATTAATTTGTCAGTAAAAAAAGGCGAATTTTTAGTTTTGAAGGGGCATAATGGCTCTGGTAAAACGATGATTTTACGCGCTATCTCAGGGTTAATGCGTTTGAATTCTGGAGTTGTTTATATAGATAATGAAATAATTGGAAAACAAAAGCAATTTCCTGATTCTATGGGAATATTGATTGAATATCCAAGTTTTATTCCAGGGTATACTGGTTTTCAGAACTTGAAATTTTTATCATCGATTAACAATAAAATCTCCGATGAGGAGATTTATAATATTATTCAAAGGGTTGGGCTTGATAAAACAGATAAGAGAAAGTATAAAAGATACTCTTTAGGTATGAAACAACGTTTAGGGATAGCGCAAGCTTTAATGGAACAACCAAAATTACTGTTATTAGACGAGCCAACTAATGCTTTAGATAGTGATGGGATAAAAGATGTTTTAGATATTTTGAAAGTAGAAAAAGCCAAGGGAACGACTATTGTTGTAGCCAGTCATGATTTGCATGTTCTAGATAATGAAATGGTAGATCGTATTGTACATGTTAATAATGGAAAGTTGGTAGATTAAGAGTGACGAGAAAACATATCTTAATAAGTATTGGATTGTGTCTGTTGCTATGTATATTTGCTAGTTTATTAAGATTTAAAACATTAAATCTTAATAATGAATCTTATAAAGTGGTAAAAGATGAGTTTTTATCTAATAGAACTTTTGAAGATGGGCAAGGAGTTACGTTTCATGCACTTAATCCTCTTGATCCTACAAAAGTTTATGACCCCTATGAAGACCGTGAAGTAGTGACGTATGTTTTACCTTTAGATATTACAAATACAACAAATCGAGATATTAACTTGCTTAGTAATAAGTCTATTTCCGATACAATGTTTTATTCTAAAATAGGTGAGTTTTATAATTTAATCCCTTATTCAATGGAATTACCTAAAAAATATCAGTTTGATCCTGTAATACCTGCTGGTAAAACAGTACGAGGGTATATAGGGACAAATTATTTTATAGGAGATGACCCTTATAAAAATTATAAAAACTTTTCAAATGAATCAACTAAAGTGAAATTCATTTCGTGTATAAAAGATAAGGAAGGGAAATATCATGAATTAGAAATACCGATAAATTAATAAAATTTATGATTGATACAGCTATATTTTAATGTTGTTTGTAGATCTTGCAACATAACAATATCTTTTAAAGTCGGGTTTTTTTTGTAGGTGTAAGTATCTATGGATGCTACACCTGCGAAGTTTCCGGCTTTTTGTAATTGTTGATTTAGATTTTATTAAGGAATTTTTGGTAGTCATATTCTTTAAAAGGAAACTTGAAAGAATATGACTTAGATTTAATACGAAATTTGTAACGTGAAATTGAAATAGCGAGACAGAGAAAAGGAACGTAACAAATGAAATAAAAACTTTTTCTGAATATGAGGCCCGACATCTTGCCGATTGTTGTCATAGTTATAAGACAAGTGTTACAATTATCATTAGGTATATACATTTTAGTTTTTTTAATTAGGAGAAAAATTGGCATAACATACATTTGATTTTTATAACGACTGATTGTAATAGAGAAAAAGAAAAACAATCGGAAGTTTTATTTTAATAAAAAGAGGAGCGTATTTCCTATGATCGGTATTTTAAAAAAGGTGTTTGATGTAAATCAACGCCAAATTAAACGTATGCAAAAGACAGTTGAGCAAATTGATGCATTAGAGTCATCTATTAAGCCACTAACTGATGAACAATTAAAAGGAAAGACGCTTGAATTTAAAGAACGTCTAACAAAAGGTGAAACAGTAGATGATTTACTACCTGAAGCTTTTGCAGTTGTTCGCGAAGCGGCAACTCGTGTTCTTGGAATGCGTCCATATGGCGTACAGTTAATGGGTGGTATTGCCTTACATGAAGGGAATATTTCTGAGATGAAAACGGGTGAAGGTAAAACGTTAACATCTACATTACCTGTATATTTAAATGCTTTAACAGGAAAAGGTGTTCACGTTGTTACAGTCAATGAATATTTAGCACAACGTGATGCGAGCGAAATGGGACAACTTCATGAGTTCCTTGGCTTAACGGTAGGAATTAACTTAAATAGTATGTCACGCGAAGAGAAACAAGAGGCTTATGCTGCTGATATTACGTATAGCACAAATAATGAGCTTGGATTCGATTACTTACGTGATAACATGGTTTTATATAAAGAGCAATGCGTTCAACGTCCACTTCACTTTGCTATTATCGATGAAGTCGATTCTATTTTAGTCGATGAAGCACGTACGCCGCTTATTATTTCAGGACAAGCTCAAAAATCAACAGAGCTATACATGTTTGCAAATGCATTTGTTCGTACGTTAGAAAATGAAAAAGATTATTCATTTGATGTGAAAACGAAAAATGTAATGCTAACAGAAGATGGTATTACGAAAGCAGAGAAAGCTTTCCATATTGAAAACTTATTCGATTTAAAACATGTAGCACTTCTTCACCATATTAATCAGGGGCTTCGTGCACACGTTGTTATGCATCGTGATACAGATTATGTTGTACAAGAAGGCGAAATCGTAATTGTAGACCAATTCACTGGTCGTCTTATGAAAGGTCGTCGTTATAGCGAAGGATTACACCAAGCGATTGAAGCAAAAGAAGGTGTAGAAATTCAAAATGAAAGCATGACGCTTGCAACAATTACATTCCAGAACTACTTCCGTATGTATGAAAAATTATCTGGTATGACTGGTACAGCGAAAACAGAGGAAGAGGAATTCCGTAACATTTACAATATGAACGTTATTGTAATTCCGACAAACAAACCGATTATTCGTGATGATCGTGCCGATTTAATCTTTAAATCAATGGAAGGTAAGTTCAATGCTGTTGTTGAGGATATTGTAAATCGTCATAAAAAAGGACAACCTGTTCTTGTAGGTACAGTTGCAATTGAAACTTCAGAGCTTATTTCAAAAATGTTAACGCGTAAAGGTGTACGTCATAACATCTTAAATGCGAAAAACCATGCTCGTGAAGCAGATATCATTGCAGAGGCTGGTATTAAAGGTGCTGTAACAATCGCGACGAACATGGCAGGTCGTGGTACAGATATTAAGCTTGGAGACGATGTGAAAAACGTTGGTTTAGCAGTTATCGGTACAGAGCGTCACGAAAGTCGTCGTATTGATAATCAGTTACGTGGTCGTGCTGGTCGTCAAGGGGACCCTGGTGTTACGCAGTTCTACTTATCGATGGAAGATGAATTAATGCGCCGATTTGGTTCAGATAATATGAAAGCAATGATGGACCGCCTTGGTATGGATGATTCTCAGCCGATTGAAAGTAAAATGGTTTCTCGTGCGGTAGAATCTGCACAAAAACGTGTTGAAGGAAATAACTATGATGCACGTAAGCAGTTACTGCAATATGATGATGTACTTCGTCAGCAACGTGAAGTTATTTACAAACAGCGTCAAGAGGTAATGGAGTCTGACAACTTACGCGGCATCATTGAAGGTATGATGAAATCTACAGTAGAACGTGCTGTTGCTCTTCATACACAAGAGGAAATTGAAGAAGATTGGAACATTAAAGGTCTTGTTGACTACTTAAATACAAACCTTCTTCAAGACGGAGATGTAAAAGAAGAAGAATTACGTCGCCTTGCTCCTGAGGAAATGAGCGAGCCAATTATTGCGAAATTAATTGAGCGATACAATGAAAAAGAAAAGCTTATGCCAGAAGAGCAAATGCGTGAGTTTGAGAAGGTTGTTGTATTCCGCGTTGTAGATACGAAATGGACAGAGCATATTGATGCGATGGATCACCTTCGTGAAGGTATTCATTTACGTGCTTACGGTCAAATCGATCCACTTCGTGAGTACCAAATGGAAGGGTTCGCGATGTTCGAGTCAATGGTTGCTTCTATTGAAGAGGAAATTTCTCGTTACATTATGAAAGCTGAAATTGAACAAAACTTAGAACGTCAAGAAGTTGTTCAAGGTGAAGCTGTTCATCCTTCTAGCGATGGCGAAGAAGCAAAGAAAAAGCCAGTTGTAAAAGGTGACCAAGTGGGCCGCAACGATTTATGTAAATGTGGTAGTGGTAAAAAATATAAAAACTGCTGTGGTATCGTTCAGTAATATAGGACTGTAGCTTTGGCTGTTTTGCAAACTTTTATATCAAAAATGTATAATTAAGAAGGATTAAACTCTCTCCGTAATAAGTGGAGAGAGTTTCCCTTGTTTTCATACGAAAGTAACAGCAATTACATAGAGGTGAAGGAAATGGAATTAGTAGAAATTAGACAGGAATTAGAGAAAATGGCTAAGCGATTAGCGGCTTTTAGGGGGTCTCTTTGACCTCCCTACTAAGGAGAAACAAATTGCAGAATTAGAAGAGAAAATGATGGGCGCAGGATTTTGGGATGACCAACAAGGAGCACAAGCTGTAATTAATGAAGCGAATGCGTTAAAAGATATGGTTGGAAAGTTCCGTCAGTTAGATGAGACGTTCGAAAATTTAGAAATCACGCATGAGCTTTTAAAAGAAGAGTATGATGAAGATTTACATGAGGAATTAGAATCAGAAGTAAAAGGCTTAATTCAAGAAATGAATGAGTATGAGCTTCAGTTACTATTAAGTGATCCTTATGATAAAAATAATGCGATTTTAGAATTACATCCAGGTGCAGGTGGAACTGAGTCACAAGACTGGGGTTCTATGCTATTACGTATGTACACACGCTGGGCTGAAAAACGCGGATTCAAAGTAGAAACGGTTGACTATTTACCAGGTGATGAAGCTGGTATTAAGAGTGTAACTTTATTAATTAAAGGTCATAACGCTTACGGTTACTTAAAAGCAGAGAAAGGTGTACATCGTCTTGTACGTATTTCACCATTCGATTCTTCAGGGCGTCGTCATACATCATTCGTATCTTGTGAAGTTGTACCAGAGTTCAATGATGAAGTTGAAATCGAAGTACGTACAGAAGATTTGAAAATTGATACGTACCGAGCAAGTGGAGCTGGTGGACAGCACGTAAATACGACAGATTCAGCAGTTCGTATTACACATACACCGACAAATACGGTTGTAACATGTCAGTCGGAGCGTTCTCAAATTAAAAACCGTGAGCATGCGATGAAAATGTTAAAAGCGAAATTATATCAAAAGAAACTAGAAGAGCAACAAGCAGAATTAGATGAAATTCGCGGAGAGCAAAAAGAAATCGGATGGGGTAGCCAAATCCGTTCTTACGTATTCCACCCGTATTCTCTTGTAAAAGACCATCGTACAAATACGGAGGTTGGTAACGTACAAGCTGTTATGGATGGAGAGATTGATCCATTTATTGATGCTTACTTACGTTCTCGCATCTAATAAGCGAAAAAAAGCCAACGAAATTGTTGGCGCATGCTGAGGACAATAGAGGATATAAAGAATTTGATTTTATTTTTATAGATGAAGTAAAGAGGAAGAGAAGTTGGAAACGACAACTTCTCTTTTTGATGGGATTATATGTAGATTACAATGCTGTATATTGTTTTGTAAAAAGTAGAGAATAGTAAAATAGATCGGTAATATGGTAAAGATTTATATAGAACTTTCTAATTTTCCTTTTAAAAAGGATGCTTTATAGGAGTTTTTTTAGTTGTTCACAGAATTGAAACAACTTATGAAAGCATTATTTTATCAAGGTTCTCACTGTATTTTTGAGGAATATGAAATACACCTTAGTTTTTCTATATAAAGATAATGCTTATAATGAAAATGAGTGTGTTATGAATAAAAAGAATATCAACAATGGGGAGCGATAGAAGTGAAAAAGAAATTGTTGGCTATTGCGTTAGGGACATCGGTTGTTTTTGCTTTAGGAGCATGCGGAAATAAAGAAGAGAGTAAGTCTTCGAAACAGTCTGCAAGCACAGACAGCGCAGAACAAATTTTCCAAAGAAGTTGTGCGGGATGTCACGCAACAGATTTATCAGGGGCAACTGGACCTGATTTAAGAAAAGTAGGCGGTAAGTACGACGCTGCAGATATCGAAGAGATTATTAAAAAAGGCCGCGGTTCAATGTCACCAGGACTTATTCAAGGTGAAGATGCGAAAAAAGTGTCTGAATGGTTAGCTGAACATAAATAAAAAAGGTGAAATGGACGAGTTGATAATATAGTCAACTCGTTTTCCTTTTTTCTGGTATGTAACATAACTGTAACAAAAATGTATCCAAATTGGAAACCGTTTGATGTTACAATGGGGTTTGTAGAATTTTGCTGAAATATATTACATAGAGTGGTATTGCTTATGAGAAAGCATAAGTAAACTATCTTCAACAAGGATGACTAAATGAAAATGAAGGATGTCTTTTGTTTTCAGATGTACAGAAAAGTATTTCGAAAAAAATCATTAAGTATTGGGTGATAAATAATGATAAAAATGACGAATGTTTATAAGGAGTACCCGAATGGTATGAAAGCCATTGCTGGTCTTACAGTTAACATTAAACAAGGTGAATTCGTATACGTAGTTGGACCGAGTGGAGCCGGAAAATCTACATTTATTAAAATGATGTATCGTGAAGAGAAACCATCTACAGGATCTATTAATGTAAATGGACTTACTATCGAAACATTGGCAGAAAGAGATGTTCCGTATTTCCGTCGTCAATTAGGCGTGATTTTCCAAGATTTCAAATTGCTACCTAAATTAACGGTATATGAGAATGTTTCGTTTGCTTTAGAAGTAATTGAAGAAGAACCGGATGCAATTCGTGAGCGTGTAACAGAAGTTCTAGGTCTTGTAGGCCTTGAAGATCGTGCAGATGCACTTCCAAGTGAGCTTTCGGGCGGGGAGCAACAACGTGTGGCTATTGCAAGAGCAATTGTAAATAGACCAAAGGTTGTAATTGCCGATGAGCCAACAGGTAACTTAGATATTGAAACAGCTCTTGATATTATGAATATTTTTACTCGCATTAATGAGCGCGGCACAACGATTGTTATGGCGACGCATAATGCAGATATCGTAAATACAATCCGTCATCGTGTAATCGCGATTGAAGGCGGAAAAATTGTTCGAGATGAGATTGAGGGAGGATACGGATATGAAGGCTAAGACCCTTAGTCGACATTTGCGAGAAGGTGTAAAGAATCTATCACGTAACGGATGGATGACATTTGCTTCTGTTAGTGCAGTAACAGTTACATTATTACTTGTAGGTGTCTTTTTAACAGCGATTATGAATATGAACCATTTTGCGACGAAAGTAGAGCAAGATGTAGAGATTCGTGTACACATTGATCCAGCTGCAAAAGAAGCGGATCAAAAGAAATTAGAAGAAGATATGAGTAAGATTGCAAAAGTAGATTCTATTAAATATTCTTCTAAAGAAGAAGAGTTAAAACGTTTAATTAAAAGCTTAGGTGATAGTGGAAAAACGTTTGAGTTATTTGAACAAGATAACCCACTTAAAAACGTATTCGTTGTAAAAGCGAAAGAACCAACCGATACAGCGACAATCGCGAAGAAGGTTGAAAAAATGCAGTTTGTTAGTAATGTTCAGTACGGAAAAGGGCAAGTTGAACGATTATTTGATACTGTAAAAACTGGTCGTAACATTGGGATTGCGTTAATTGCTGGTCTTTTATTCACAGCGATGTTCTTAATCTCTAATACAATTAAAATTACAATTTATGCTCGTAGTACAGAAATTGAAATTATGAAACTTGTTGGTGCAACAAACTGGTTTATTCGTTGGCCATTCTTGCTAGAGGGATTATTCTTAGGAGTATTAGGATCAATTATTCCAATTGGCCTAATTCTAATTACGTATAATTCGTTGCAAGGTGTGTTTAATGAAAAACTTGGCGGAACAATTTTCGAGCTTCTACCATACAGTCCATTCGTATTCCAATTAGCTGGTTTACTAGTGTTAATCGGTGCTTTAATCGGTATGTGGGGAAGTGTAATGTCAATTCGTCGCTTCTTAAAAGTATAAAAAGTTGCAAACATAATTCGTACAAGCTTATCATATAGTAGAAATAGGTAAAGGCATCACACACTGTGTGATGCCTTTTGCTACACCACCTGTGTGTTTTGGAAAGGGGAATTCCGCATTGAAACGTAGAGTTGCAATTATTGGAATGGTTGTTGCATTTTTAATTGGTGCTGGCGGAATGTTTGCAGGCATGTCTGTATTTGGGGTTAACCCATCAGAAGTAACGCAAACAATTTCGAGTGGGAATGCTAGCACTGCGCAAGGGAATTTGGCAAAAATTAATGAGGCGTATGCACTAATTGATTCACGTTATGTGGAAGACGTGAAAGATGAAAAGTTAGTTGAAGGTGCAATACAAGGTATGTTGTCTACGCTGAAGGACCCTTATTCCACGTATATGGATAAAGAAACAGCCAAACAGTTTAGTGAATCGCTTGATCCCGAATTAGAGGGGATTGGGGCTGAGGTGAACAAGACGGACGGTAAGCTTATTATCGTATCGCCAATTAAAGGTTCACCAGCAGAAAAGATAGGAATTAAACCGAATGACCAAATTTTATCTGTAGATGGAAACAGTGTGAAAGACTTATCACGTGAAGAAGCAGTATTAAAAATTCGTGGTAAAAAGGGAACGACTGTCGCAATTGAAATTAAACGTGCGGGAGTAACTGATCCGATTGTATTTAAAATTAAGCGTGAAAAGATTCCGATCTTTACAGTGTTTAGTTCTGTGAAGCAAGAGAGCGGAAAAGATATCGGTTATATGCAAATCACTTCTTTTGCTGAAAATACAGCGAAAGAATTTAAGGATCAGTTAAAAGAGTTAGAGAAGAAAAATATAAAAGGCTTAGTTATTGACGTGCGTGGTAATCCTGGTGGCTACTTAAATAGTGTAGAAGATATACTAGGGGAAATTATGACGAATAAAAAGCCGATGCTACAAGTAGAGCAGCGAAATGGTGAGAAGAAGAAATTCTCTACGGAACTGAAAGAGAGAAAACCATATCCAATTTCAGTATTAATTGATAATGGAAGTGCTTCTGCTTCAGAGATTTTAGCAGGTGCGTTAAAAGAAGGAGAAGGATACGATTTAATTGGTGAAAAGACATTTGGTAAAGGTACTGTCCAGCAAGCTGTTCCATTTAAAGACGGCAGCAACATTAAATTAACGATGTTTAAATGGTTAACACCGGATGGGAACTGGATTCATAAAAAAGGAATCGCGCCAACAGTAGAAGTGAAGCAACCAAATTATTATCATGCGACACCAATTCAAATTGAAAAAACACTTTCATACAATTCAAATGATGTACAAGTAAAACATGCTCAGGAAATGCTTAAGAGCTTAGGTTATGTACCAGGTCGTGAAGATGGATACTTTAGTAAAGAGACAGAATCGGCTCTGAAAGCATTCCAAAATGCAAATGAAATGGAAGCGACAGGACAGCTTGATAAAAAGACAGCTGAAGCGATTCAAACTAAAATTATCGAAAAAATCCGTTCTGGAGAAAATGATCTACAATTACAGTCAGCATTAAAATTAATGGCAAAATAAGAAGAAATACAGGCAGTTTGCTGCCTGTATTTTTTTGTGTTAAACAAACGTTTGTTTAGTTATGATAATATAAAAAGAAAGAATGATATAAATGGTGGTGAATGGGTTCATGGAGGCATGGATTTTTGAAATAATGCGGGCAGTTGGACGTTTTTTCTTACACCCTGCTGTCTATATATTTGTAATAAGTAGTATCTTCGTTGGATACTTACGTATGTTAAGAGAACGAAAAGATTTTTCTTTTAAAGTTTATGATATTTGGTTTGAACTGCGAACCTCTCTATTTGCAGGGATTGGATACGGATTAGTAGTATCTATTATTACGATTGGGCTTGGACTTGTTGTTTCTAAAGCAAGCTTATGGGCCATTTTAATTTGGACGTTACTATTTGGATTAACGGCTATGTATCGATATTTATCGGCGGCTTATACATTTAGCATTGCGATTGTATGTGTTCTATTATCTTCTAAGCTACCAGTTTCCTTTTTACAGCTTCGAGAAGGTGAAGAGAGTACCATTGTATCCCTTGTTATTTTACTAGGCGTTATGCTTATTGTAGAAGGCTTATTGATTTCTAAAAACGCAGTAGGATATTCGACGCCGAGGATTAGGCAGGGGAAGCGTGGATTAAAGATTGGTTTACACGAATCAAAGCGTTTATGGATCGTTCCTATTTTTATTCTTGTACCGGGTGATGCGGTAACGCAGTTTATTTCATGGTGGCCTGTCGTTTCAATAGGTTCAAATACATATTCTCTATTCCTCGTTCCATTTTTAATTGGATTTATGAGAAATATTAAAAGTTATGAGCCGACGGAAGCTTTATTATTTACAGGAAGACGTGTTTATGGGTTAGCAGGACTTGTGCTCGTTTTAGGAATCGCAAGTTACTGGTGGCACGTACTTGCAATTATCGCGATGGGAGTCGCTATGCTTGGGCGTTTCACAATTTCGATGCAAGAAAAAATTGCCGATGAAACAAGACCAGCGTATTTTGCTGCACGCAATGATGGGCTCGTTGTACTAGATACAATTCCAAATACAATTGGAGCAGAGCTGAAATTACTGCCTGGAGAAATTATTACGAAAGTAAATGGAGTCATTCCAAAAAGCGCCGAGGAATTTTATGATGCGCTTCAAACGAAGACGACAGGAGCATTTTGTAAATTAGAAGTATTAGATACAAATGGTGAGCTTCGTCTTGCACAAACTGCATTATATGCTGGTGGACATCACGAATTAGGTATTGTATTCGTTGAACAGGAGCATGAGTGGGATTCGGAAGCGATGTAATAGAAGGAATGGTATCACCTTGTGGTGGTACCTTTTTTGTTTTTGGGGATGGGAGAGTAGTTAGTAAATGAAGTTTATATCAGCGCAACTCGAAATATATCGACTTTCCAGCAAAAAACGACAACTATCGCAAAGCTTATTTTCAGTTTCATAGACGGATAACTTGAATAATTATTTGATAATGGTTATCATTTAGGGAGTCTTTTTAATTTTGGAAAATGGAGGTAAGATATGCTGCGTAAATTTTTCTCGTACTATAAACCGTATAAAGGTTTATTTATACTCGACTTTTCTTGTGCGGTTGTCGCAGGATTATTAGAACTCGGCTTCCCGCTTATCGTAAATCAATTTATTGATAAGTTATTGCCAGGGCAAAACTGGACGCTTATTTTATGGGCTTGTTTCGGTTTACTCGCAGTTTATATGTTAAATGCAGGCTTACAATATGTCGTTACATATTGGGGACATATGCTTGGTGTTAACATTGAAACAGATATGAGGCAGAAATTATTTGATCATATTCAAAAGCTATCATTCAGATTTTTTGATAATAATAAAACAGGTCATTTAATTTCACGCCTTACAAACGATTTAATGGAAATTGGGGAAATTGCTCACCATGGACCAGAAGATTTATTTATCGCCGTAATGACTTTAGTTGGGGCATTCTCATTTATGATGATGATCAACTGGAAGTTAGCGTTATTAACGTTCTTCGTCATTCCATTCCTATTATGGTTAGCGCTGTACTTCAATAAAAAAATGACAGGTACATTTAGACGTTTATTCTCAGATGTTGCTGATTTCAATGCATGTATTGAGAACAACGTTGGTGGTATTCGCGTTGTACAAGCATTCGGAAATGAAAAGTTTGAGAAAGAGCAATTTGCTGTGAACAACGCTCGTTTCCGTACAACGAAATTAATGGCGTATAAAATTATGGCGTTAAATTCGTCGATTAGTTATATGCTCATGCGTCTCGTAACGCTCTTCGTCTTAATATGTGGTACATGGTTTGTTCTGCAAGGAGAATTAACGTACGGTGGATTTATCGGATTCGTTCTATTAACGAATATTTTCTTCCGCCCAATTGAAAAAATTAACGCGGTAATCGAAAGCTATCCGAAAGGAATCGCCGGTTTTAAAAGATATGTAGAGCTTCTTGAAACAGAGCCTGACATTGTAGACTCTAAAGATGCAATGGAAGTGAAGCATGTACACGGTGATATTCAATATAACAACATTACGTTTGGATATGAAAACAAAGAACCGATTTTAAATGACATTAGTTTGAAAATACATGCAGGTGAAACAGTTGCGTTCGTTGGACCATCAGGAGCTGGGAAAACGACGTTATGTAGCCTATTACCACGTTTTTACGAGCAATCATCTGGATCGATTCAAATTGATGGAATTGATACGAAAGATATGACATTATCTTCACTTCGTAAGCAAATTGGAATTGTGCAGCAAGATGTGTTCTTATTCTCAGGAACAATTCGTGAAAATATCGCTTACGGAAATTTAAAAGCATCAGAAGCTGAAATTTGGCAGGCAGTAAAACGTGCGCAGTTAGAAGATTTAATTTACTCACAGCCGGACGGTTTAGATACTGTTATCGGTGAGCGCGGCGTGAAACTTTCAGGTGGGCAAAAGCAGCGTCTAGCGATTGCTCGTATGTTCTTGAAAAACCCGCCAATTTTAATATTGGATGAAGCAACTTCTGCGTTAGATACAGAGACGGAACTTGCGATTCAAAAATCGCTTGCGGAGCTATCTGTTGGTCGTACAACATTAGTTATCGCTCACAGACTAGCAACGATTAAAAATGCAGATCGCATCGTCGTTGTAAATAAAGATGGTATTGCAGAACAAGGTTCACATAATGAATTAATTGAGCAAGGCGGAGGATACAGTAGGTTATACGAAGCTCAGTTTAGTTCGTAAATATAATTTGTACTGAATTAGTGCACCATAAGTAGGTAAAAATCTCATATGGGAGGCTGTACAGTATGATTGTAACAACAACTTCTACAATTCAAGGGAAAGAGATTATTGATTATGTCGATATCGTGAATGGAGAAGCGATTATGGGTGCAAATATCGTTCGTGATCTTTTCGCTTCTGTCCGTGATGTTGTCGGTGGTCGCTCAGGCGCTTACGAAAGCAAATTGAAAGAAGCACGTGACATCGCAATGGAAGAGATGAAAACTCTTGCAAGACAAAAAAATGCGAATGCCATCGTTGGTATCGACGTAGATTACGAAGTAGTTCGCGAAGGGATGCTAATGGTTGCTGTGAGCGGGACTGCTGTCCGTATCTAAAGTGAGAAGCCGTGCTGATGCACGGCTTTTTGTATGCTATGTCGAAGATTCAATATTTCTTGGGAAATGCGGAAGGTCCCGTCGATATATAGGGAAGACATTAGAGTGCTTCTTTACATTTCCGGATTTTAACTAATAATGTTTCGTATTCTTGTTCGAGAGATGAGATATCATTGTGATGATTTGGTATGGAAATTCGGCCGATGACTTCTGTTAATTTTGTTTGTAATCGTAACAACTCTTGCTCAGTAACGTTTACAGAATCTCCGGTGGTTCTTTTTGTGTATTGCTCGTAATTACCGTGGAATACTCTAGGTTCATTCTCATCTACTTGTAGAATATGGTCTGCAACAGAGCGAATAAAGGCACGGTCATGGCTAATGAAAAGTATTGTGCCAGGATATTCTTGTAACATGGTTTCTAATTCTTCTTGCGTTGCTAAGTCTAAATAGTTTGTCGGTTCATCTAGCAGAAGCATATTATAGTTTCCTAAAAATACTTTTGCGAGTGCAACCTTCATTCGTTCACCCCCGCTTAGAACGTGCACAGGTTTATGAACATCCTCACGGCGGAATAGAAGTCGTGCAAGTATTGTGCGAACGAATGCTTCTGTATAGTTTGTTTCTTCTAGAACATTTTCTAAAATGGTTTTATCTGTTTTTAAAATAGATAATGTTTGTTCGAAGTATCCAATTTTACAACTTTTCGATAGCTGCATGCCACGCTCGTTTGTGAGAAGCATGTTGAACAAAGTGGTTTTGCCGCTTCCATTTGCCCCTAAAACGGCAAGCTTTGCACCAGGAGCAATAGTTCCATTCATATTTTTAAATAGTATACGGTCGCCTATTTTCTTTGTTGCTTTATTGAATTGTACTGCCACCTTACTATGAATGGGTGTATGGTATTGCACGTCAAATTGAGCTTGAGAAAGATCCTTTGGCTTTTCCTTCTTTTCTAGTTTTTCGAGACGTGTCTCTAATGCTTTCGCTGCTTTACTAACCTGTTCTTGGCCATGAGCCCCACTTAACCTATAAAGTCTAGATTCAGATGAACTGAACCGTGTTGGGATTTTTTTCATGTTAGAAGCACGTTGCTTTCTTTGTAGAATGGACTGTTCTAAACGATTTTTTTCTTGTATATATTGCTCATATTCTGCTTGTTTTTGTATTCGTTCACGTTCTTTTTGTTTTCGATAGTTTGAATAATTACCTTTGTACTCTTGAATAATACCGTTTTCAATTTCAATAATTTTGGTACATATATTATCTAGAAATTCACGGTCATGCGATATTAAAACAAGTGCCCCTTTATAAGATGAAAGTGCCTTTTCTAATTGCTCTGTACCGACCATATCTAAGTGGCTTGTTGGTTCATCAGCGAATAAAATGCCTGCATTTTGTTCGAGAGCATGCGCAATCTTTAGTCGCATTCGTTCACCGCCACTCATTGCGTCGGTAACGTTTGAAATACTCCATTTTCCTTTTGCGAGAGAAGAAGTGGTTTCCGGTAGTTCTTCGCTGAGCTGAGGAATGATGGCGATAGAACTATGATGAGTTACTATGCCTCTGTCAGCTTCTATTTCTTTACTTAATATTTGCAATAACGTAGATTTACCAGCTCCGTTGACTCCGACAATTCCTATGCGATCCTGTGCTTGAATTTCCAGTGATGGTAATGTAAATAGTGTGCGATCACCAAAGCTCTTTTCAATATTACGTGCGAATAAAATAGTCATAAAAAAACCTCCCTAGTTTCACTAGAGAGGATAAACGTCGCCCTTGTATGTAAAAAATCGTACATAAATAAACGATTTTTTACATGATCGTTTCGAAAGAAAGTATCGACAAATGGACAGACTAATCCCCTGCTAGTTTTCATCATTTTTGTTCACTATTTGTGATGGATGAAATAAATAAGAGAATTAGAACTTCATTGGTCAAAGTACCTTCCTTTCATAATATTACTTTTATTGTATGCGCATACAAAAGGGTTTGTCAAACTTATTTCTGTTCGCTATTTTTGAATTTATTATTATACAATTGTGCTTTTGCTAGCGCCTCAGCATCGTTTTTAATTTCATCCAGTCCATTCGCATCTCCAATAACATAACCTTCAAATGAAGAACCAACAAAATCAAAGATATATTGGAATTGAGCAATAAGCGGTAATGCTTTTAGCTTTGGATTATCCCCGCCAACGATGACAACATACATTTTTTTGCCTTTCATTTTTTCTTTGAAATGAAGAGATGTATCGCGTAAGCTTTGTGACCAGCGATCAACAAAGTTTTTCATATGTCCACTCATTCCGTACCAATATAATGGTGTAGCAAAGATAATCGTGTCGTGCTCTAGCATGCGTTTCGTTAACTGCTCGTAGTCATCATTTACAGGTTGGAATCCTTCTGCATCATGACGCTTATCTGTAATAGGATAGACTGTGTGATCACGTAAATAAATTTGTTCTGTTTCAATTCCATCAATCATCATATGTGTTAAAGCTTCCGTATTTCCGTTTTGTCTTGAACTGCCATGTATAACAAACATGTAATCATTCCTTTTCTTTTGCTTGTTTTAGGAGTGAAACGTGTTTTTGCAAATTCGCTTGGATGTTGGAAAGTAATGTGATTTGCTTTGTTACTTCATTGAGTTTATCTTCGTAAAGCGTAAGGATACTGCTACACGGATTGTCGTACAGGTGCGGTTCAATTTCAAGGCAGCGCAGCATCCTTGCCGTCTCTTCTAAATTTAAGCCAATTTGTAAGTACATTTGAATAAGCTCCACTTTTTCGATGGCACTTTCATCAAAATCACGGTAACCATTTGCAAGGCGCTTAGTAGGGAGTAAGCCCTTTTCTTCGTAATGTCTTAGTGATCTTTCACTAACGCCAGTTTCTTTTGATAATTCTCCAATTCGCAATGCGTTTCACTCCTTCTACATGTATTGTAAACCTTCACACTAATGTGAGGGTCAACTCTGTTTTTTCGCAAAAGAATCTACATGATTTAAGAACACTTGAATGGCTTTAGATAGAATGAAATATTTACCGCGTACGATGGAAAACGGACGGATTAGTTGTTCATTTGGAACTTCGACGTGGAATAGTTCTTTTGCTAATAGCTCTTTCCGTACAGTCCAATCAGAAAGGATAGCGATGCCAAGCCCGGCACTAACAGCTTCCTTTACGCTTTGGATACTACTGAATGTAAAGAATCGTTTCATTTTTAAATGGTGTTGATGAATAAAGCGGTCACTATAAGCGCGTGTACCAGAACCACTTTCTCTTAGTACCCATACTTGATCTTGGAGTGTGCTTTCATTTATTTCCTTTGTGCGGAGTAGTGGATGATTTGGCGGAACGACGAGCTTCATTTCATCTTGCATAAATGTTTCAACGTTAACATCAGCGTATACGACTTGCCCTTCCACTAAGCCGATATCAATTTGATTAGAGCGAAGACTTTGCAAAACTTCTTCTGTATTTGAGATAAAGGTATGCACTTCGACGCGTGGATTTTCATTCGCATAGTTAGCGAGTATTTTTGGAAGTAAGTATTCACCAATTGTAAAACTAGCACCGATGCGAAGTGTTCCTGTTACAACGTTATGTAGTTCATTAATTTCTTGCTTAGCATCTTCGTAAAGAGAGAGCATTTGCTTTGCATGTATATATAATATGTTTCCAGCTTCCGTAACTTGGACATGCTTCGGGGAGCGTTGAATAAGTGTAGTGCCAAATTCGTTTTCTAAGTTGCGTATATGCATACTTACTCCGGGCTGTGAAAGGTTTAATAATTCTGCTGCACGGGAGAAGTGTTTCTGTTCAACGACAGTAACAAAAATTTTTAAAATGTCTACGTTCATATAATGGGCTCCTTTCTTTTCTATCATCTTATCATAAGTATTTCTGATGATAGAGATTCGGTATTGGTATTAAACTTATTATAGAAACTCTCTTATAATGTAAGTAGAAAGAACATGCATGTTCCAATACGATTATTGGGGTGGTACAAGGTGGAACAAACACTTGTTATACAAAAGAAGAAGGGCTTTGGATTTTCGCAAGGAATTGGGATTACATTATTAATCGCAATTGCCGCGAAATATTTAGCGGAGCTTCCATTTTTAAATATTATGGGACAATTAGTAATTGCTATTCTAATTGGGATGGTTTGGCGCGCTGCAATTGGAGTTCCTCATGATGCGATTGCAGGAACGAACTTTGCGAGTAAGAAGTTACTGCGCTTTGGGATCATCTTACTTGGAATGCGATTAAATCTTGTTGATATTGCGAAGGCGGGGCCGAAAGTATTGGTCATCGCGGCGGTTGTTATTACATTTACTATTTTTGTTGTATACGGACTAACGAAAGTATTTAAAGTAGAAAAGAAACTTGGGATTTTAACAGCATGCGGTACAGCAATTTGCGGCGCGGCCGCGGTCGTGGCAATTGCACCGCAAGTGAAAGCAAAAGATGACGAAACAGCAGTTGGAGCAGCGATCATCGCGATTTTAGGTACAATATTTACGCTTATTTATACGTTATTATATCCAGTGCTTGGTTTATCTCCATACGGATATGGAGTGTTCTCAGGGGCGACACTGCATGAAATTGCTCACGTAATTGCGGCTGCGGCGCCAGGAGGAAGCACGGCTGTAGATATCGCAGTTATCGTGAAACTAACGCGCGTTGCAATGCTTGTACCAGTAGCGATTTTAATCGGATTATGGTTTGGTAAGAGTGAAGGTAGCGAGGAAAAAAGATCATGGCGCGACCTTCCAATTCCATGGTTCATCTTCGGGTTCTTAGCGATGAGTGCAGTGCATTCGCTCGGGATTATTCCAGAAGTTGTTGCGGGATACATTGTTGTTCTTGCTTACATGCTTATCGCAATGGCGATGGCAGGGCTCGGTTTAAATGTAGAGTTTAAAACGTTCCGTAAATTAGGAAGTAAAGCATTTGTGGCGGGGCTGATTGGCTCGGTTTGCTTATCGGTTCTTGGATACGTTCTTGTATATGCGTTAGGATTTATGTAGTAGAGGAGAAAGCTGTTCCCGAAGGTGCTTGGGGACAGCTTTTTCTTATGTTTATAGTAGCGCTACGGATGTCGATATATTTGGAAAATCGCCGATATAAATGGAGTTGCGCTGATATATTTGGGAAATCGCCGATATATTTCAAGTTGCGCTGATATATTTAGAAAGTCGCTGATATAAATTGAATTACTCTTGTACTTTGTTAGAGTAGATGTTCAATGAAACATTTTTCTAAAATTTGTAAAGATATCTTTACTTATAACTGGAAAATATTTATAATTTAAGTAAAGATATCTTTACTTTTGAAGGTGGATCCTATGGGTGTGAAAAATAAAATAAAAGAGTTAAGAAAGCAAAATCATATAACACAAGTTGAAATGGCAAAGGCGATGCAGGTGACGCGGCAGACGATAGTGGCGATTGAAAATCATCATTACAATCCGAGTCTAGAGTTATCTTTAAAAATTGCCAAATATTTTGGGGTGAAGGTGGAGGAAATCTTTACGCTGGAGTAAGGAGAAAGAAAATAAATGATAAGCTTGAGAGATTTCAATTAGAGTAAACGTTTAAATATATAAGGATTGGTTTTGATTTATTAATTAGTATCGCATCAACGAGTGTGTTAGCAACAAGGAATAATAGATAGAAAAAGGGGAACTGGGATGGGATTACCGGTGTTATGTGTCGCTACAGCTATATTTTCGCTTCTTTGGGGAATGCAAAACTTTTCTCGTAATCCAGTGCCGAGTATTTGTATTATGATTGGTACTGTAGGTTTATCGTATTATTTATTATTATTAGCCCATTATCATAAAACGGCAACGAGTGTTGTTGTTGGAGCACTTATTTTATTTTGTGGGCGCGCCATACAAAAGGGGTTATTTCCATAAAAGCTGTTTATACATTTTGTATAAACAGCTTTTTGTATTTTTTTTACAAAAAGCTTGAAAGTTACGTAACGTCATCTTTTATAATGAAAGGGAAGAGGTGATGGTAGTGATTTCAATACAAGAATTGACGAGAGAAACAGGGGTTACAGTACGTACACTACGTTATTATGATCAAATAGATTTATTAAAGCCGAGCGGAAAAACAGAGGGTGGACATCGGTTATATAGTGAAAGTGACGTTATTCGTTTGCAACAAATTTTATTTTTAAAAGAAATGGGATTTTCATTAAAAGAAACTGCGAATATGTTAGTAAAAGGTGAGCTGGATTTAAAAAATTCGCTTGAAAAACAACTTCGGTTTGTACAGGAAGAACAAAAGAAATTTAATCGAATGGAGAGTGTTTTACAAGCAGTTGTTTATTCGGTAGATGTGGAGGGAGAACTCGATTGGAAAGTTATGTTTGAACTGATTCAGCTTTCGAAGCAGTCTCCTCGTATACGTGAAATATTTCAAAATGAAGTATTTTCAAAGGAAGAACAAAAATTGCTTCATAATTTACCAAACATGAGTAAGGAAGATCCGAATGTTTTAGAATGGGTAGATTTATTAAAGCAATTACGCACTTTTATGAAAGACGGTAAAGAAGCTGCTAGTGATGAGGTACAAGGGGCAATGAAGAGATTAATGCAGAAGTGTTTAGAAATGGCCAATGGTGATGAAGCGTTTTTAGATAAGTTATGGGAAGTTAGAAAATCGAAGGAAGATTCACAGAAAATGAGCATGTATCCAATTGAAGAAGAACTTTTAGTGTATATGGATGAGGCTTTTCGTATTTATGATGAAAGGGAGAAGGATAAATGAGCATACTCGCAGAATATCGTTGGTATTTTTTAATTGGGGCAGAAATTGTATTTTGGTTATCAGCTATCGGTTTCTTTTTACTTCGCTACGGATTCCGTTTGAAAAAGGCGAGTTTTATTATGGGAATTGTACTCCTCGTAAATGAAGTGTTTATTTTAACTTTAGGAGTAGTGGACTATTATCAAACAGGAAAGTTCTCTAACTTTCAAATTATTACTGTAATTATTTTATTGTATGCAGTTTTCTACGGGAAAAAGGATTTGAAGAAGCTTGATATATTTGCACAAAAATCAGTTGCGAAATGGCGTAATGAACCGGCGCCTATTATTGAAGAACAGGTAGAATTAACAGGCATGGCCTATGCAAAGCAGGAAATAAAAAATTGGGTATTACATCTTGTTTTATTCGTTGGTGTGCACATATTCTTTTTCTTCGCGTATGGATTTATTCCATTTGAACAATGGGGTAATTGGTTAGAATCGGGAATCGTTTTAAATAAAGCTGCAAGTCGCGTGAGCCAAGTGTGGGCGATTGTATTTTTAGTTGATACAGCAATTTCATTTTCATATGTGATTTTTCCGAAGAAGGAGAAAGGAAAAGAAAAGCTACTTTCATAGTTGAAAGTAGCTTTTCTGGTATACAAATAATTTTTATAGGAGAGGATGACAATAGAAAAAAGAATCAGCTGTATATGTCTATTTCTCTTTAGTTTAGTAGCATGTTCACCATCTAGCACTACAATTGATAAGAAGAATGATGTCATTGTAAAGGGAGTAGGAACTTCCAATCTAGATAAATTCGAACAGTTCGTTATGAACGTTGATCAAGGGGAAGTTGATAAAATAAGAATTGTACAGTATACCGATGAAGGTGACCCGGTTTTTCAAACGTTAGAGCATAGTGGGAAAGATATCCTTTATGTGTTAGATAGTAGACAAGACAAGTTTGCTGGTGACCATAAAGGATTACATAAAGATAGTTGTAAAAGTATTGTTAAAGAGCAGCGCGAATCAGAAAGTACTTATCGGTTAACGGATTGTATGAATGAAGATGGACGCAATGGATATGACTTATTATATGTATCAAAAAAATAGAGTTAGTAGAGGAAGGAAGTATTTACTCCTTCCTTTTTCTATGTGTATATTGTCGAAAACTTTACCGAATATCTGTTCGTTTTTTTAGGTTTTTTATAGGTATTCGTGGTAAAATAATAATACAGATTTTTATGAGGAGGTCGGATTTTCTTGGAACGTCAATTTGAAATTGTCTCAGCGTATTCCCCGCAAGGTGATCAGCCGGTAGCTATAGAGAAGCTTGTAGAGGGAATTAATAGTGGAAAGAAAAAGCAAGTGTTGCTTGGAGCAACAGGAACGGGTAAGACATTTACGATTTCAAATGTCATTAAAGAAGTGCAAAAGCCAACACTTGTTATGGCTCATAATAAAACGTTAGCAGGGCAGTTATATAGTGAGTTGAAAGACTTTTTCCCGAATAATGCAGTTGAATATTTTGTTAGTTACTACGATTATTATCAGCCAGAAGCGTATGTACCACAAACAGATACGTTTATTGAAAAAGATGCGCAGATTAATGATGAAATTGATAAATTGCGTCACTCGGCAACGTCTGCATTATTTGAACGGGACGATGTAATTATTGTTGCGAGTGTTTCGTGTATATATGGCTTAGGTTCTCCAGAAGAATACCGCGAGCTAGTTGTTTCGCTTCGAGTTGGTATGGAAAAAGACCGTAATCAATTGCTTCGTGAACTTGTTGATGTACAGTATGGACGTAATGATATTGATTTCAAGCGTGGTACATTCCGTGTGCGAGGAGATGTAGTTGAAATCTTCCCGGCATCACTTGATGAGCATTGTATTCGAATCGAATTTTTCGGTGATGAAATCGATCGTATTCGTGAAGTAAATGCGTTAACAGGTGAAGTATTAGCAGAACGTGATCATGTAGCAATCTTCCCAGCATCTCACTTCGTTACACGTGAAGAAAAGATGAAGGTCGCTATTGAAAATATCGAAAAAGAATTAGAAGAGCGTTTAAAGGAATTAAATGATAACGGCAAGTTGTTAGAAGCGCAGCGTATAGAACAGCGTACACGTTATGATTTAGAAATGATGCGCGAGATGGGATTTTGTTCAGGTATTGAAAACTACTCCCGTCATTTAACACTTCGTCCAGCGGGGGCAACGCCGTATACGCTATTAGACTATTTCCCGAAAGATTTCTTAATCGTTATGGATGAATCGCACGTATCAGTACCGCAAGTAAGAGCGATGTATAACGGGGACCAAGCGCGTAAGCAAGTGCTTGTGGATCATGGATTCCGTCTGCCGTCAGCTTTAGATAATAGACCGCTCACATTCGATGAGTTTGAAGAGAAAACGAATCAAGTTATTTATGTTTCAGCAACGCCAGGACCGTATGAGTTAGAGCAGTCGCCAGAAGTAATAGAACAAATTATTCGTCCAACAGGGCTTTTAGATCCACCAATTGATATACGACCAATTGAAGGGCAAATTGACGATTTATTAGGAGAGATTCAAGATCGTATTGCAAAAAATGAACGTGTATTAATTACGACTTTAACGAAGAAAATGTCAGAGGATTTAACGGACTACTTAAAAGATGTAGGAATTAAAGTTAACTATCTTCACTCTGAAATTAAAACGTTAGAACGTATTGAAATTATCCGCGATCTTCGCCTCGGTAAATTTGATGTACTGGTCGGTATTAACTTATTGCGAGAAGGATTAGATATTCCAGAAGTATCACTTGTAGCGATTTTAGATGCTGATAAGGAAGGGTTCTTACGTTCAGAACGTTCATTAATTCAAACAATCGGTCGTGCCGCGCGTAATGAAAACGGCCGCGTTATTATGTATGCAGATCGTATAACGAAATCTATGGGAATTGCGATTGAAGAAACGAAGCGTCGTCGTAGTATACAAGAAGCTTACAATGAAGAGCATGGTATTACGCCGAAAACGATTCAAAAAGGCGTTCGTGATGTTATCCGTGCAACGACAGCTGCTGAAGAGACAGAAACATACGAAGCAACTCCTGCTAAGAAAATGACGAAAAAAGAGCGCGAAAAGACAATTGCGAAGATGGAAGCAGAGATGAAAGAAGCAGCAAAAGCGTTAGACTTCGAGCGTGCAGCTGAACTAAGAGATTTACTATTAGAATTAAAAGCGGAAGGGTGAAAAAAGTGAGTAAGAGCAAGGATTTTATCGTTGTAAAAGGTGCTAGAGCACATAACTTAAAAAATATTGATGTAACCATTCCGAGAAATCAGCTTGTCGTTGTAACGGGATTGTCTGGTTCGGGGAAATCATCATTAGCATTTGATACGATTTATGCAGAAGGGCAGCGCAGATACGTAGAATCGTTATCTGCGTATGCGCGCCAGTTTTTAGGACAAATGGATAAGCCGGATGTGGACACGATTGAAGGATTGTCACCAGCAATTTCAATCGATCAAAAAACGACGAGTCGTAACCCACGTTCAACTGTCGGAACGGTAACGGAGATTTATGATTACTTACGTTTATTATTTGCACGAATTGGTACGCCAATTTGTCCGAATCATGGCATTGAAATTACGTCACAAACAGTAGAGCAGATGGTAGACCGCGTTCTTGAATATCCTGAACGTACGAAATTACAAGTGTTAGCGCCTATCGTTTCTGGGCGTAAAGGTGCGCATGTAAAAGTACTTGAAGATATTAAGAAGCAAGGATATGTTCGTGTTCGCGTTGACGGTGAAATGCTTGATGTATCTGAAGATATTGCGTTAGATAAAAACAAGAAGCATTCCATTGAAGTTGTAATTGACCGTATTGTTGTAAAAGAAGGAATCGCAAGCCGTCTTGCTGATTCACTTGAAAGTGCATTAAAGCTTGGCGGGGGACGAGTGTTAATCGATGTAATGGGAGAAGAGGAACTTCTGTTTAGCGAACATCACGCTTGTCCGCATTGTGGTTTTTCAATTGGAGAATTAGAGCCGCGTATGTTCTCATTCAATAGTCCGTTCGGAGCATGTCCTTCTTGTGATGGACTTGGTTCAAAGCTAGAGGTAGATTTAGAGCTTGTTATTCCTAACTGGGATTTATCATTAAATGAACATGCGATTGCGCCTTGGGAACCAACAAGTTCACAATATTACCCACAACTTTTACAATCTGTATGTAATCATTACGGCGTTGATATGGATGTGCCTGTAAAAAATATACCGAAAGATTTATTTGATAAAGTGTTGTACGGAAGCGGGGAAGAGAAAGTTTATTTCCGCTATGTAAATGAATTTGGTCAAGTAAAGGAAAATGAGATTTTATTTGAAGGTGTTATTCCAAACATTGAACGTCGTTATCGTGAAACGAGTTCCGATTACATTCGTGAGCAAATGGAAAAGTATATGGCAGAACAAGCTTGTCCAAAGTGTAAAGGTGGACGCTTAAAGCCTGAGAGTTTAGCTGTATTTGTTGGCAATAAAACGATTGCTGACGTAACGAAGTATTCAGTTCAAGAAGTACAAGAATTCTTCTCGAATGTAGAGCTAACGGAGAAGCAACAAAAAATAGCTCATTTAATTTTAAGAGAAATTCAGGAGCGCGTTGGGTTCTTAGTGAACGTTGGTTTAGATTATTTAACGTTAAGTCGTGCGGCTGGTACGTTATCAGGTGGTGAGGCGCAGCGTATTCGCTTAGCGACGCAAATTGGTTCTCGTCTAACTGGCGTACTTTATATTCTTGATGAGCCTTCAATTGGTTTACACCAGCGCGATAACGATCGTCTTATTCGTACATTGCAAGAAATGCGCGATTTAGGTAATACATTAATCGTTGTTGAGCATGATGAAGATACGATGATGGCTGCTGACTATTTACTTGATATAGGGCCTGGTGCAGGTATTCACGGTGGACAGGTCGTTTCAGCGGGGACACCGGCTGAAGTTATGCAAGATGAGAATTCATTAACAGGGAAGTATTTAAGTGGTAAAGAGTTTATTCCAGTTCCACTTGAAAGACGTAAAGGTGATGGACGTAAAGTAGAGATTGTCGGTGCAAAAGAGAATAATTTAAAGAACGCGAAAATGTCATTCCCGCTTGGTACGTTTGTAGCGGTAACGGGTGTATCTGGTTCTGGTAAAAGTACGATGATTAATGAAGTATTATATAAATCGTTAGCACAAAAGTTATATAAAGCGAAAGCAAAGCCAGGTACTCATAAAGAGATTAAAGGTCTTGAGCATTTAGATAAAGTAATCGATATTGATCAATCGCCAATCGGACGTACACCACGTTCAAATCCAGCAACGTATACAGGTGTATTCGATGATATTCGTGATGTGTTTGCCCAAACGAATGAAGCGAAAGTGCGCGGATATCAAAAAGGACGTTTCAGCTTTAACGTAAAAGGTGGCCGTTGTGAAGCGTGCCGTGGTGATGGAATTATTAAAATTGAAATGCATTTCCTACCAGATGTGTATGTTCCGTGTGAAGTTTGTCACGGTAAACGATATAATCGTGAAACGTTAGAAGTGAAATATAAAGATAAGAATATTTCTGAAGTGTTAGGGATGACAATTGAAGATGGAGTAGAATTCTTCGCCAATATTCCTAAAATTAAGCGTAAACTTCAAACGCTTGTAGATGTTGGGCTTGGTTATATGAAATTAGGTCAACCAGCAACAACGTTATCTGGTGGGGAAGCACAGCGTGTGAAATTAGCTTCTGAATTACACCGTCGTTCTACAGGTCGTACGTTATACATTTTAGATGAGCCAACGACTGGTTTGCATGCGCATGATATTGCACGTCTTCTAGAAGTGCTGCAACGTCTTGTTGAGAGCGGTGAGACGGTACTTGTAATTGAACATAATTTAGATGTAATTAAAACAGCTGATTATATCGTTGACCTTGGACCAGAGGGCGGAGATAAAGGTGGACAAATCGTTGCTTCAGGAACGCCAGAGCAAGTAGTGAAAGAAGAACGCTCATACACAGGTAAGTATTTAAAAGAGATTTTAAATCGTGATAAAGCAAGAATGAAAGAGAAAATAAAAGAAGTAGAGTTATCGCAATAAGTTTATTGATGAAAACCGAGTGGAAATGACGCTCGGTTTTTATTTTACGAGGAAAAACTGGTAAGCATGTTAGTAGGTATACAAGCATGAAAGATAGAATAAGTTGATATAAGTGTTTGTATCATACTTGCGTTTATTATCTATTAGCGTATGATGAAATATATATGTTTAAAAGGATGTGTAACGAAATGAGATGGATTGTATCACTTCTTGTAAATAGCGTTGTGTTAATCGCTGTATCGGGACTTTTAAAAGGGATTGCACCAGATGCATTTTACGTAGCAAATATACAAACTGCAATTATTGCGAGTATTATATTGGCGGTTTTAAATGTGTTCGTAAAGCCATTTTTAATTTTAATTACGCTACCAATTACTGTTGTAACTTTCGGCTTCTTCTTAATTGTTATTAATGCGATTACGTTAAAAATAGCAGATTCATTATTAGGAGATGCTTTTAATATATCAGGATTTGGTGTAGCGATTGTTGCGGCAATTTGTATTTCAATTTTTAATATGATAATTGAAAAGGCAATTGTTGAACCTCTATATGAAAAAAAGAGAAAGTGACAAAAAGAAAAACATTTCATTATTCGTATGAAATGTTTTTTTCTATTTATTAGAAACCGTATTTCTTGTTTCCAGAAAAAAATGGTACAATATCCGATAGAATGGAATTTTACATCAAACGAGACTGAACCCGCAGCGGAGTGGAGGTTTATACATATGCCGAAAGTAAGGACAAAAGATTTAATTGAACAATTTCAATTGGAGTTAATCAGTGGTGAAGAAGGCATTCATCGTCCGATTGATACAAGTGATTTATCACGACCTGGAATTGAAATGGCAGGATTTTTTACATATTATCCAGCAGATCGTGTGCAGCTTCTTGGAAAGACGGAGCTTACGTTCTTTGACACGTTAACGTCAGAGCAAAAACAAGAGAGAATGAAAGCGCTTTGTACTGAGGAGACGCCATGTATTATTGTAACTCGTAATCAAGATGTACCAGATGAGTTATTACAAGCATCACGTGAATCAGGTATGCCTTTATTACGTTCTTCTCAAACGACAACTAGATTATCAAGTCGTTTAACAAACTATTTAGAAGGTAAGTTAGCACCAACAACTGCTGTTCATGGTGTGTTAGTAGATATTTACGGTGTTGGTGTTTTAATTACAGGTCAAAGTGGTGTTGGTAAAAGTGAGACAGCTCTTGAGCTTGTAAAGCGTGGTCACCGTCTTGTTGCGGATGATAGTGTAGAAATTCGTCAAGAAGATGAAGACATGTTAGTCGGAAGCTCACCAGATTTAATCGAGCATTTATTAGAAATTCGTGGTCTAGGTATTATTAACGTTATGACGTTATTCGGTGCAGGGGCAGTACGAAATTATAAGCGTATTACACTTGTTATTAATCTTGAAATTTGGGATCAAAAGAAAAATTACGATCGCTTAGGTCTTGATGAAGAGAAGATGAAAATTATTGATACAGAGCTTACGAAGATTACACTTCCAGTTCGTCCTGGTCGAAACTTGGCTGTTATTATTGAAGTAGCAGCGATGAACTTCCGTTTAAAACGTATGGGAGTCAATGCAGCACAGCAGTTCTCTGAACGATTAATGAGTGCAATTGAGTTAGGAAATCAGGAGTAAACTTTGGAGAGGGAGGTCATATACATATGCTGTTAGCTTCTGTACCACAGCTTGACCGTGTAGCTATCCAACTTGGGCCGTTTCCTGTGTATTGGTACGGGATTATTATCGGTACAGGTGTGCTATTAGGTCTTTGGCTGGCAACTCGCGAGGGAGAAAGGCTAGGTATTCCAAAAGATACATTTGTTGACCTTGTATTAATTGCAGTACCGATCGCTATTCTTTTTGCGAGAATGTACTATGTTATTTTTGAATGGGAATATTACGCACAAAATCCGAGTCAAATTATTAATATTCGTCAAGGTGGTTTGGCGATTCATGGTGGTTTAATCGGGGCTGTTATTACAGGTGTTCTTTTTGCGAAACGACGCGGACTTTCTTTCTGGAAGTTGGCTGATATTGCTGCACCAAGTATTTTACTAGGACAAGCAATTGGCCGATGGGGAAACTTTATGAACCAAGAGGCGCATGGTGATGAAGTAACGAGACAGTTTTTAGAAGGTCTTCATTTACCGGATTTTATTATTAATCAAATGTATATTGAGGGTGTGTACTATCATCCGACGTTTTTATATGAATCATTATGGAATTTTGCAGGCGTAATTTTACTACTTGCATTAAGAAAAGTGAATTTACGTCGCGGGGAATTATTCTTCACATATTTAATTTGGTATTCAGTAGGACGCTTCTTCGTAGAAGGCTTACGTACAGATAGTTTAATGCTAGGACCACTTCGTATTGCACAAGTAATGTCAATTGGACTTGTTGTTATTTCTATTATTTTCATTATTGTGAGACGAAAAATGGGGCAAGCTGATAAAAGATATTTAGAAAATTAGAGACAAGTAGCATCTTATTATAAGATGCTGCTTCTTTCATATTCAGGAAGGCGAAAGGACTAAGGCGATGAGAATAAATACAGTTTTATTTGATTTAGATGGAACTTTAATTAATACAAACGAACTTATTATTTCTTCTTTTTTACATACTTTAAATACATATTATCCAAATCAATATAAGCGTGAAGATGTATTGCCATTTATCGGTCCATCTTTACATGATACTTTCAGTAAGATTGATGAAAGTAAGGTTGAAGAGATGATTACAAGTTATCGCGAATTTAACCATGATCATCATGATGAATTAGTAGAAGAATATGAAACTGTATATGAAACAGTTCGAGAGTTGAAGAAGCAAGGTTATAAAGTTGGTATTGTTACAACGAAAGCAAGACAAACCGTTGAGATGGGATTGCAGTTGTCAAAGCTTGATGAATTTTTTGATGTTGTCGTGACAATTGATGATGTAGAGCATGTGAAACCACATCCAGAGCCACTTCAAAAAGCGCTTGAATTATTAGATGCAAAACCAGAAGAAGCATTGATGGTTGGGGATAATCATCATGATATTGTCGGTGGTCAAAATGCGGGGACGAAAACAGCTGCGGTTTCATGGACGTTGAAAGGTAGAGCGTATTTAGAGGCTTACAAGCCGGACTTTATGCTAGATAAAATGAGTGATTTGCTACCGATTTTGTCTAATATGAACCGTTCATAAAGGTCCAAGTAAGTTAGTAGAGGAGCGAGCTAAGTGCGACGGACAACGCGCTATCCTGTTTCAGGAGAAAATTCATTATGGAATGTGTATAAAACAGTGTCTTTTTGGAAGGTAATGAAAAACTTTATTATTATCCAAATTGCACGTTACACGCCATTTTTATCTGTGAAGAATTGGTTGTACCGCACTTTTTTACGGATGAAAGTAGGAAAGAAAACATCATTTGCGCTTATGGTAATGCCGGATATTATGTTCCCAGAAAAGATAACTGTGGGAGAGAATTCGATTATTGGCTATAACACAACGCTTTTAGCACATGAATATTTAATTCGTGAATATCGACTTGGGGAAATCGTTATTGGAAATGAAGTGATGATTGGAGCGAATGTAACAATATTACCAGGTGTGAAAATTGGAGACGGTGCGACTGTCTCAGCTGGCACACTTGTTCATAGAGATGTACCGAGCGGTGCTTTCGTAGGTGGAAATCCAATGCGTATTATTTATACGAAAGAGCAAATGACCGCCAGAGAAGGTTCATGGTGAAAATGTAACATTTCTCCTCTTTTTTTATGAATAAAAAGGAAATAATTGAGTATAATATACTGTTTTGTTTTTTACGGAATCGTTTATACTTATAGATAGAAGAATGTGTGAACGAAGAAAACAAAAAACTGGAGGATATATGGGGAAAAATCAAAGGATATATAAGGAGAACGGACAAGTTATCTCTTTTAATCAATTAGCGGACTTCTTTTATAAAAAAGGGATGAGAGCTTACAAAGGACAAAAATTGCAAGATGCAATTAAATATTTTCGAAGAGCGGCACAAAGTGAGAAGGAGCCGTTTATTTTATGTCAATTAGCAACAGTATTATCTGAGGCTGGTGAATATCAAGAGTCGAATCAAACCTTCTTAAAGTTAGTTAGATCTAATCCTGAACTTGAACAGTGCTATTATTTTATTGCAAATAATTATGCATATATGGGGTTATTTCAACAGGCGAAGAAATATGCGGATCGCTATTTAGAAGTTGCAAAAGAGAAGGAATTCGTAGAAGATACATTAGAACTTCTAGAGATTATGGAAGAAGAAGCAATGGGTGCGGAAGAGATTGAAGATGAAGATGATTTAATTGTTATGCAGGAAGAAGCGAATCGTTATATTCGTAATGGACAATTAGAAGAAGCAATTGCTACATTAGAAATTGTTACGAAAGATTATCCGGAATTTTGGTCAGGTCATAATAATTTAGCCATTGCACATTTTCAATCGGGTAATGTAGACAAAGCGCTGAAGTTAACAGAAATGATTTTAGAGAAAAATCCTGGTAATATACATGCGCTTTGTAATACACTTATTTTTCTATATTCAATTGGAGAGCATAAACAAGTAGAAGCATTAGCAGGACAGCTAGTTTCAGTATATCCAATTTCATTTGAACATCGTTTGAAACTGGGAACTACACTTGCAACAATTGGTTATTTCGAGCATGCATATAAATGGTTCAAACTATTAAAGCGTCAAGGATATGAGGGAGACGTTAGTTTTTATTATTGGTTTGCATATTCTGCTTATATGGTGAAAGATCAGCAACTAGCTGAAAAAATGTGGCAATATGTCGTGGAATTGCATCCTGATAAAAAGGGAAAAGAACCGTGGAATGCGCTGAATTTAGCAGATGAAGGACAAAACGTGTTATTTGAAGAATTACGAAAATCATTTCAGCAAAGTGCGACGCTAGAAGAACAAATGCTAGCTTTATATTTAATGAATGAATTGTCAACGCCGGAGAAGGTGGGATTCTTCTTTGATATAACGCAAGCGAAGAACGGTGTTCCCATCGTATCACAACTTGCAAAGTACTTCTTTTTACTTAATAGTCATAAGAGTATTCCAGCTGATTTACAGCAATTTGAGCAGTGCGCGAGAATCGCGGATGCATTATACAATTATACGAAAAAAGATGATGAATTAATTGAAGAGTGTTTACACTTTTGGTTTTGTACGTTCATACGTTTATATACATCTGGAGACATATTTACAAATGTGTACGGCTGGTCAGCTGCGATTGAATACATTGTACGCGGCGAACAAGGAAATAAAATGACACAGTCGGAGCTTGGAGATGTATATAATGTATCTGTAGCGACTGTCCGAAAGTATGTGCAAGCTGTTAAGCGTACGTACACATAAGATAAGCAAATCATTGGGAAAAAAATGATGCTAACAGTATAATGAGGGTAACTTAATTGTGTAGGAATGGATAGGAGTGAATAGTGTGTCAGAAGAAAAAATTTATGATGTCGTTATTATTGGTGCAGGACCAGCTGGTATGACAGCTGCAGTATATACATCTCGTGCAAATTTAAGCACATTAATGCTTGAGCGTGGTATTCCAGGTGGCCAAATGGCAAACACGGAAGATGTAGAAAACTACCCAGGTTATGAGTCTATTTTAGGACCAGATTTATCAAATAAAATGTTCGAGCATGCGAAGAAATTTGGTGCTGAATATGCATACGGTGATGTGAAAGAAGTCATCGATGGTAAGGAATACAAAACAATTATTGCTGGTAAAAAAGAATATAAAGCACGTGCAATTATCGTTGCAAGCGGTGCAGAGTATAAAAAAATTGGTGTACCGGGTGAAACAGAACTTGGCGGCCGCGGTGTATCATATTGTGCAGTATGTGACGGAGCATTCTTTAAAGGAAAAGAACTTATCGTAATTGGCGGCGGAGATTCTGCTGTTGAAGAGGGTGTGTTCTTAACGCGCTTCGCATCAAAAGTAACGATCGTTCACCGTCGTGACACGCTTCGTGCACAGAAAATTTTACAAGACCGTGCTTTCCAAAACGAAAAAGTAGATTTCATTTGGAACCACACGATAAAAGAAATCAACGAAGCAAGTGGTAAAGTAGGAAGTGTAACACTTGTGGACGTAAATAGTGGAGAAGAGAAAGAAGTCAAAACTGACGGCGTATTCGTATACATCGGTATGTTACCTTTATCAAAACCATTTGTTGAACTAGGTATTACAAATGAAAATGGTTACCTTGAAACGAACGAGCGTATGGAAACGAAAATTCCTGGTATTTTCGCAGCTGGTGATGTTCGTGAAAAAATGCTTCGTCAAATTGTAACTGCAACAGGTGACGGTAGTATTGCAGCGCAAAGTGCACAACATTACGTAGAAGAATTATTAGAGGAATTAAAAACTGTATCAGAAAAATAAGGGATAATATACCTTGTGAGAAGAAAGCTACCGACAGGAGCTTTCTTCTTTTTTTGTGTGAAAATGTCAAAGTTTTGTCAAAAAATATAAGGATTATAAGCTTTCTTATTGATATACTGGACTTTACGGAAAAAATCACTATAAGAAATGAGGAATTTATTCAGTATGGAATGGCGTAATATATATCGTGGATTTTGTATGGGCGTTAGTGATTTAATTCCTGGTGTGAGCGGCGGTACAATCGCTGTTGTGTTAGGGATTTATGAACAATTGCTTGCGGCAATTAGTGGATTCTTTAGTCGTGAATGGAAAAAACATTTAGGATTTTTAATTCCACTTGCAGCTGGTGTGGCAGCGGCATTTTTAACGTTAAGTCACGTTATTAAATATTTACTTGCAAATCATTATGAACCGACTCAATTTTTCTTCCTCGGTTTAATTATTAGTATATTACCGATGTTAATGAGGGAAGCTGATGCAAAGTCGTCGTTTAAAGGTAAGCACATCGTTTTATTAATAGTTGCAGCAATTCTTGTTGCGATTACAGCTTTCTTTAAACCAGATAAGGCAGCAGATCCAATTACGACGTTAACAATTTTAAATGCAATTGGTTTATTTTTCGCAGGATGGATGGCTAGTATGGCCATGCTGCTTCCTGGAATTAGTGGATCGTTTATTTTATTAATTATTGGTGTGTATCCAACAGCAATTAACGCTTTAACTACACTTAACTTACCTTTAATCGTGGTTATCGGTGCTGGTGTTATGGTTGGATTTGTTGTAAGTAGTAAAGGCATTAGTTTTTTATTAGATCGTTATAAAAGTATGACATTTGCGGCAATTATTGGACTTGTAATCGGTTCGATTGTAATTGTATTCCCTGGGATTCCGACTGGCGGATTTTCAATTATAAGTTCAATTATTACCTTTGTTTTAGGATTTGCGATTGTTACTTATTTCGGTAAGAAATAAGTACTTTAATCCCCTTGGCGATAAAAAGCGTTAAGGGGATTTTTTATGCTATTCATTCAAAGTATAAGCATTTACATTGCTTGTTATAGAAAGCTTTTTTAAAATTGCTGAGTAGCATATGCTTAGCGAAAGAGGACTGGCTCCTTCGTTGTAGCAAACTGTTTTTGATAGTATAATGAAAGAAGTATGCAGTGAGAAATTTTACTGCAAGTAGCTGAGGTGAAGAAACATGCAAAGAGTGACAAACTGTGTGTTAATTAGAGATAATGAAGTACTCTTACTCCAAAAACCTCGCCGAAATTGGTGGGTTGCACCAGGCGGGAAAATGGAGCGTGGTGAGACTGTAAGAGATTCCGTTGTTCGCGAGTATCGTGAAGAAACAGGTATTTATTTGAAAAACCCAGCGTTAAAGGGGGTCTTCACCTTTGTCATCCAAGAAGGTGATAAAGTTGTTTCTGAATGGATGATGTTCTCCTTTTTAGCGACAGATTTTGCAGGAGAAAACAAACTAGAGAGCGAAGAAGGCATCATTGGTTGGCATACATTTGATAAAATTGATGATTTAGCAATGGCGCCAGGAGATTATCACATTATTGATTATTTAATTAAAGGAAATGGCATAATCTACGGTACATTTGTATATACCCCAGATTTTGAGTTGCTTTCATATCGATTAGATCCGAGTTAAACCGTCAAGGAGAGGATACAATGACAGAGAATAATGATATAAAAATGGTAATTATTACAGGGATGTCTGGAGCTGGAAAAACAGTAGCTTTACAAAGTTTTGAAGATTTAGGATATTTTTGTGTGGATAATTTACCACCGATGTTATTGCCAAAGTTTATTGAGCTTATGGCGGATTCAAAAGGGAAAATGAATAAAGTGGCACTTGGTATTGATTTACGTGGCCGCGAGTTTTTCGAACATTTATGGGGAGCACTTGATGATTTATCAGAACGTACATGGATTATTCCTCATATTTTATTTTTAGATGCGAAAGATAGTACGCTTGTAACTCGTTATAAAGAAACGAGACGTTCGCATCCACTTGCACCAACTGGTTTGCCGTTAAAGGGAATCGAAGCAGAGCGTAATTTATTAACAGATATGAAGGCACGAGCGAATATTGTGCTTGATACATCGGATTTAAAACCGAAAGAATTACGTGAAAAAATTGTTCACTTGTTCTCAACAGAAACTGAGCAAGCATTTCGTGTAAATGTTATGTCATTTGGATTTAAGTACGGTATTCCAATTGATGCAGATTTAGTATTTGATGTTCGTTTTTTACCAAATCCATATTACATTCCACACATGAAGCCATTAACAGGACTAGATGAAGAAGTTTCTTCGTATGTACTGAAATTTAATGAGACACATAAGTTTTTAGAGAAGTTGACGGATCTGATTACTTTCATGCTGCCTCATTATAAAAGAGAAGGCAAAAGTCAACTTGTAATTGCAATTGGATGTACAGGTGGACAGCATCGTTCTGTTACGCTTACAGAATACCTTGGGAAACATTTGAAACCAGAGTATAGTGTTCATGTATCTCATCGTGATGTGGAGAAGAGAAAGGGCCATTAAGGGATGAAAAAAGAGAGAAAGCCTAAAATTGTCATCATGGGAGGCGGAACTGGACTCTCTGTTTTATTAAGGGGATTAAAGCAATATCCTGTTGATATTACAGCAGTTGTTACAATTGCTGATGATGGTGGCAGTTCGGGTAGATTACGTGATGAGCTAGAAATTCCACCTCCAGGTGACATCCGTAACGTACTTGTTGCGTTATCGGATGTAGAGCCACTGGTGGAAGCTTTATTTCAGCACCGTTTCACAACAGGAGACGGACTGAAAGGTCATGCGTTAGGAAATCTATTGTTGGCAGGTATGACCTCGATTACAGGAGACTTTTTCCATGCAATTACAGAAACAAGTAAAGTATTAAATGTCAGAGGACGTGTATTACCAGCAGCGAATCAAAGTGCGGTACTTCATGCGGAACTTGAAGATGGGGAAATTGTAACAGGTGAATCAAAGATTCCTTATTACGGAAAGAAGATTAATCGTGTCTTTTTAACTCCAGAAGATGTAGAGCCATTGCATGAAACGTTGGCTGAGATTAAACGAGCTGATTTACTTGTTTTCGGTCCTGGAAGTTTGTATACGAGTATATTGCCCAATTTAGTTGTTAACAAAATTGGAGACGCTGTTCTTGCTGCAAAGGCGAAGAAGGTATATGTATGTAACGTTATGACACAAGCGGGTGAAACGATGGGATATACTGCTTTTGATCATGTGCAGGCGTTACACGATCATTTAGGGCAACCATTTATCAATACTGCAATTGTAAATAACCGTGAGATTCCTTGTGAATTACGCAAGTCATATGAGGAAGAAATGTCTACACCAGTTGTAGTGGATGAAGAACGTTTTGTTGAAAATAATATTGATGTTATTCAAGAGGGATTAGCGAAGTATGATGATCATGTTGTAAGGCATGATACGTTAAAGTTAGCGTCCATTTTATATTCATTGTTATAAATATGCGTTGCCTCGTTTGAGGTAGCGCTCCTCATTCATATAGGACAAGAATTTTGTTCCATAATAATCGTATAAGGAGGTGTTGACTGTGTCATTTGCATCAGAAACAAAGAAAGAGTTGACGAATCTTGAGATGAAGGAATGCTGTGAGAAAGCAGAATTATCAGCGTTACTTCGAATGAACGGGTCGCTTTCTTTTTCAAACCGTCGTCTATCTATCGATATTCAAACGGAAAATGCGGCAATTGCAAGAAGGATTTATACGCTTTTGAAAAAAGGATATGACGTGACGGTAGAATTGCTTGTCCGTAAAAAAATGCGCTTGAAGAAAAATAATGTATATATTGTGCGGCTTGTTGAGAAGTCTCGCGAAATATTAGCTGATCTTCATATCGTTCGAGATGACTTTTCATTTATTCGAAATATATCACAAGAATTGATTGAGAAAAAATGTTGTAAACGATCGTACTTACGTGGTGCATTTTTAGCAGGTGGTTCAGTAAATAACCCAGAAACATCATCTTATCATTTAGAAATCTTTTCGTTATATAAGGAACATAATGATGCTATATGTGAACTGATGAACGGATTTGATTTAAATAGTAAGACGTTGGAAAGAAGAAAAGGGTACATTACGTATTTGAAAGAAGCAGAAAAAATTACAGAGTTTTTAAATATTATAGGTGCTCATAATGCACTTTTAAGATTTGAAGATATTCGAATCGTACGTGATATGCGTAATTCTGTAAATCGTTTAGTGAACTGCGAAACAGCTAATTTAAATAAAACAATTGGTGCAGCACTAAGACAGATTGAAAATATTCGTTATATTGATGAGACAGTTGGTCTTGATATTTTGCCGGATAAATTACAAGAGATTGCACAATTACGAAGAGATTATCAAGATGTAACATTGAAAGAGTTAGGTGAGATGGTATCCGGGGGGAAGATTAGTAAGTCGGGTATTAATCATCGTTTGCGTAAAATCGATGAAATCGCAGAGAAATTACGCGCGGGGGAAACGTTAGTAAAAAAATAAGAGGTTAAAGGGGAAATGGAGCTGTGGTTCAAAAACGAGTTCAGGTTTCATTAAAAAACGGTTTACAAGCACGTCCGGCTGCGTTGTTTGTACAAGAGGCAAATCGCTTTCATGCAGATATCTTCATCGAGAAAGATGGAAAGACAGTAAATGCAAAGAGCATAATGGGGATTATGAGCTTAGCAATTGGAACTGGAAGCATGATAACAATTACAACAGAAGGTTCAGATGCAGAAGAGGCTTTAGAAGCATTAGCTGCATATGTACAATAAGAAGCTATCGCGTATATGCGATAGCTTTTTGTTTTGTTGTTTGTGCGGATTAGCGGGGAGGGGTATTTAGCTGGTTTGTCCTTGTCGGAGATTGTCGGTAAATCGATATGTTGTGTCGAACCGTTGATATATTAAAAAAATCGTTGATATAATTTAAGTTTTGTTCGATATAATTGAAAAATCGTTGATATATTTAGGTGAATACCAGGGTGGGTATCCAGAAGGAGGTGCATGATAATAAAAAAGCACCCTGTAATAGGGCGCTTTTTTATGTATCCAGCTCCAGCGGCTAGAATCTCCGGTCGCTTCGCCCCTTCATTCGAGGCAAAAAGCGCCTCGGAATCAGGGCTCCATCGTCCTGTGATTCTGAACGAGCCGCTTCCGCTTTTAGTTATTAACGATTTGTAAAGATCTTATCGATTAAACCGTATTCTAAAGCTTTTTCTGCTGTCATGAAGTTGTCGCGGTCTGTGTCGCGTTGTAGTACTTCAAGTGGTTGACCAGTGCGGTCAGCAAGAATTTGGTTTAGTTTTTCACGTAAGAATAGGATACGTTTTGCAGCGATTTCGATTTCAGTCGCTTGACCTTGTGCTCCACCAAGTGGTTGGTGAATCATTACTTCACTGTTTGGAAGTGCATAACGTTTTCCTTTTTCACCTGCTGCAAGTAAGAATGCACCCATAGATGCAGCCATACCGATACAGATTGTTGATACTTGTGGTTTAATAAACTGCATTGTATCATAGATTGCCATACCCGCTGTGATAGAACCACCAGGGCTGTTGATGTAGATGTGAATATCTTTTTCTGGATCTTGAGATTCCAAGAATAAAAGCTGGGAAACGATTGAGTTAGCTACGTTGTCATCAATTGCACTACCAAGCATAATGATGCGGTCTTTTAATAGTCGAGAGTAAATATCGTAAGCGCGTTCTCCACGATTTGTTTGTTCAATTACTGTAGGAATTAAATTCATCTGTTATTTCCTCCTTATAAAGCTTTCTTAGTCTTATAATACAATTATGGTCAATAAAGGTCAAACGAAACCACTTTAAATCAAAAAAATATGTAGTTGTACCATGAAATATTCGCTATGTTTTCGAAATTCCCTGCTTATGTATCTTCAACATCATAACCGAATTACATAAATTTAAACGTTACGAAAACTGGAGAAAAAAGAAAAGAACGCCTTTTAACTGAAGCGTTCTTTCGATAATTAGTCTTTTAAAAGATAGGTTACTTTATTTAAAATCTTTTCGATTTGTTTCGCGTTTTTACTATACATTTCGCTTGCTGACTTCGACTTTGTTTCTAGGGAAAATAGTTCAAGATCAGCATGACATTTTTTTAAAGATGCTAATAATAAAGGTTTGTTTTGAGGAGAAGGCATTTGGAGTTTGTCATTGTAAATGTCGATAGTAAGTTGTCCGTATGAATCCACTTGACCGAGGAAGACATTTTCAATAACAACACCGAGTTTTTCTAATTCTGAATGTAGCCAAGCGCGGTTATGTCCGCTTGCTGAAAGAGGTTCATCTAGTACATTTCCATCCATAATAACAGTTTGTGGTTCTTTCTCGTTTGGTACTTTTAAACCGATGTCTTTTGCTGTAAGTGGCTGAGAATCTTTCTTTAATAATACATTTAATTCTCCGCTCGGTTCTAAGACAGCAAATTCGACTTCAGCTACGCTGAACGCACTTTTTCCACGGAGAAGTTCCAGTAATTCGTCACTCGTATATTTTTCTTTCTTCAAGTTATCTTCGAGTATCTTTCCGTCTTTTATTAATACGGTAGATTTCCCTTCAAAGAAGTCCCGAGCTGTTTTGTTCTTTAAAGAGAGGATTCCTGTTAAAAAAGGTACCACAGCGAAAATGAGTATCGCAAAGACGCCGTGAAAAAATTTTGAATCGAGCCCTGTAGATACTTGGGCAGCGATGTCACCAATCGTCATTCCGGCTATGTATTCAAAAAAGGAAAGCTGAGAGATTTGTCTTTTCCCTAACCATTTCGTAATAGCGAATAAAATAATTAATATGAATACAGAGCGAAGAATGACAAGTGTCCATTCCGGCAGGTGAGACATAGTCGTTTCCTCCAGTCTACTTAAAACCCTTTATATTGAGGTTCTTCACGTTCTAATACTGAAATTCTATCCTTTAAATCAGCGATGACGCTGTCCATTTCTAACATGCATTCATGAAATACGCGTTTTGATTCTTCGTCTTGTGAATTTAATGAAAGGGAGCTTAAACTTGCTTGGGCGCCCCTTACACTAGCAAGGCAAGTTTTTACGCTAGCGATAACAGTCATATAAATACCTCTTATCCTTTCGGTTTAAATAATAATGCTCCAATGAAGCCGAAAATAATAGCTGCTGATACACCGGCGCTCGTTACTTTAAACATGCCGGTAATAACGCCAACGATGCCATGTTTTGCAGCTTCTTCCATTGCGCCATGAACGAGGGCATTACCAAAGCTTGTAATAGGTACAGTTGCCCCGGCTCCAGCGAAATCAATTAATGGCTCATACAAATTAAATCCATCTAATATAGCTCCAGCAACAACGAGTGTTGCCATTGTATGAGCGGGTGTTAGTTTGCCGACATCAAACATAAGTTGGCCGATTACACATATGAGTCCGCCAATGACGAAAGCCCAGAAAAAAATCATTGCGTTGCACCTCCAAATTCAATCGAAACGGCATGAGCGATACATGGAATTGTTTCTTCTTGTTGGAATGTAAGTGGAGATAGTAAAGCGCCTGTCGCAACGACAAGTATTTTTTTGAACTCTCCTCTTTTCATTCGATTTAATAAATGACCATACACGACTGTTGCGGAACATCCAGGCCCGCTAGCACCAGCTATGACAGGTTGTCCTTCTCTGTAAATGATAATTCCGCAATCTTGAAATTGTTCGCTCGTTACTTTCGTTCCGTGTTTATGTAGTAAGTCATAAGCAATTTCGCGTCCTACATGTCCGAGATCGCCTGTTACGATTAAATCGTAGTAAGAGGCATCAATTTGGCGTTCACGTAAATGGGCTTCAATTGTATCAACTGCAGCTGGAGCCATTGCGCCTCCCATATTAAACGGATCCGTTAATCCCATATCAATCACTCGTCCGATTGTTGCAGAGGTTACTCTTGGACCGTGTCCAGTATCGCTTAAAATAGCGGCTCCTGCTCCGGTTACTGTCCACTGTGCAGTAGGCGGCTTTTGTCCGCCGTATTCGGTAGGGTAGCGGAATTGTTTTTCTACAGCAGTATTATGGCTTGAAGCTCCAGTTAATAAATATTTTGCACCTTTTGCATTTACGATACTTGCCCCAAGTGCTAAACCTTCCATAGAAGTAGAGCAAGCCCCGAATAGTCCGAGATAAGGAGTGCCAAGTGTGCGGCAAGCAAAGCTTGTTGGAGTGATTTGATTAATTAAATCTCCTGCGAGTACGAATTGAATATCGTCTTTACGAAGTTCTGCTTTTTCAGTAGCGCGGCTACAAGCTTCTTCGAATAAAATTTTATGTGCTTTTTCATAGGAATCTTGTCCAAGCCATAAATCTTCATGAAGGATATCGAAGTCTTCTGGGATGTTCCCCTTTGCTTCAAATGGTCCACCGACAACCCCTGTTGAGATAATGACTGGTTTGTTTTCAAATACCCACGTTCGGTGTCCTTGTAACATTTATAGCCCTCCCCATTGAACGAGAATAGTTTTAATAAGTGCGATGACGAAAGCGGAAAATACACCAAATAAAATTACAGAACCAGCTAGTTTAAACATATTGCCGCCAACGCCAAGGACAAATCCTTCCGTTCGATGCTCAATACATGCGGCAATAACAGAGTTACCAAATCCAGTAACAGGTACAGCTGTACCTGCTCCGGCAAACTGTCCAAAACGATCGTATATACCAAATCCAGTTAGTAACATGGAGATGAAAATGAGAGTTGCGACTGTTGGATTGCCTGCTGAGCGTTCAGTGAAATCAAAATATGTGATATAAAAAGTAGAAATGAGTTGTCCGATGAAGCAAATAAAACCACCGACGAAAAAGGCTTTTATACAATTTTTTAAGACAGGTCGTTTCGGTTCGCGTTCTTGTTCGAATTTTTTATACTCCTGTTGTACAGGGGTTAAGTTTTTATCTTTACTAGCCATTGCAATCCTTCCTTTTCTTTTAAAAAGCGTTAAGTGTTAGACTCCATTTTTTTACCAATGAATTTTAATTGTTTATTAATTTCATCTTTAGATACTTCTTTTTCCTTAATTTTTCTTTCGAGTTTTTCGAGTAACATAAAGATTTTTTTATCTGTACTGACACGAACATCGAAAGTAGGATGCTCATCACTTAGCTGCTTTTGAAGCTTTTTACGAAGAGGTTTTAATCCAAACCTTTCGTGATGCTCAGGTGTAACTGCTATGTAGAGATCTAAATTTGAATTCACTGCTGTGCTTTTTATAATTTCATCCATAGCGAGAGCTCTTTTTTTCGCTCCTTGTGATATAGATTGATTAAAGGATTCCGTACTCGTCTTTGTTAACTTTGGACCTTTTTCTTTCTCCGTTCGTTTTGCTTCTTCTTTCACTTTTTTATCTAAAGGACTATTATCACATCCGGTAAAAGAGCTAAATAGAAGTGCAAATAATGCGGTTATGAGGCCGAGTTTTCGCATAATTATCATTCCATTTCTATTACAATATGTAATGTGATAGAAAAAGGATGACTGCATATCATCCTTTTTCTATTTCACAGCAAGACTGATTTGTTATTGCTGTGAGTATTGTGGTTCTTCTTGTTGGACTTCTTCAACGCGTGGGTTTAAAGAATCGATAATCGTTTGTGTTTGCTGCGCAGCTGTTTGGAAAAGTTGCTTCGCTTGTTGGTTATCCGTATCAAGAGCGAATCCCTCTAAGCTAGCTTGTGCACTTTTTAATCCAGAAACAGTTTGCTTTAGTTTCGTAATTACAGTCATTGAATGAAGCCCCCTTTGGAATATCAATTCAAAGATTATAATTTGTGAGTTGGGGTGAATTTATGATTGGAAAATTTAGGGGTGAAATAGATTTTATATGCTTTTAGCTAAGATGCATAAGGTATTACGGGGATATTTTTATTGATTTAGATGGATTTTATTGCTATTATTATGAGAAGAAAATGAAGTGTTTTCTATAATCATGCGCCCATAGCTCAGTCGGATAGAGCGGTGGTTTCCGGTACCACGTCTGCCGGGGGTTCGAATCCCTCTGGGCGCGTCAAAAAGTCCTAACTTACGTTTTGTAGGTTAGGACTTTTTTGTTTATCTCATTATTTGAGGGTTAAACAAAACAAACTGATGGAAGTCTCATTTTATATGTGTACTTTCAAAATGCCTTGTCTCATTGCTTCTGTTAAAGCTTCGGAGCGTGATCCTACTTTTAATTTTTTGAAGATTTTTGTTAGGTTGTATTCTACAGCTCTTGAACTCATGTACAGTTCATCAGCAATTTGTTTATTGCTACTTCCTTTAGAGACGGATTCTAAGATTTCTAATTCTTTTTGTGTAAGAAGAGCGGTTTTATTTTCAAGTTGTTGAGTCGTTATATCGTCTGTACGTAGTTGACGTAATAACGAAATAGGAAGTAAAGTATATCCGTTTACAGCTGCACGAATTGCCATTAATAGCTCTTGCTGAGAAGCTGATTTACTAATAATGCCGCTGATACCAGAGTTTATTAATAAATTGAATTGGGATACGTATTCAAAACCTGTATATAAAATGATTTTTGCATCTGTTTGAATATGTAATATTTTCTGGGCGAGTTCAATACCACTGCAATTGGGCATATTCATATCCAAGAGGTATACGTCAAAAGGTGTAGCATCACTTTTTATAAGTGCTTCCTGTTCATTTAAAATATATTCTGCTTGCATATCTTCTTCTAATTCAATCATGCTCTTTGTTCCTTCGCCTACAATTTGATGATCATCTACAATTAATACTCGAATCATTATTTACCACCTCGGAACTGTAATGTTTATTTGAAGTCCTTTTTTAGCTTCGGATACTATATGTATTTCTCCACCAATTGATTGAAGCCTTCCTTTTATACCGGAAAGCCCCATATGCTGCTTAGGAGAGTGGGGAGTGTCTATATTAAAACCTTTGCCGTTGTCTCGGTAGTCTAGGAAAATACAGTTATTCTCTTCCCATAAAAAAATCGATACGATGGTTGCCTCGGAATGTTTATCTGCGTTTGTTAGTAGTTCTTGAATGATACGATATAAAGATAAAATTTTGTCAAAATCGTAATGATGTTCTTGAATTGATTCATAATCAAATTGAATTTGAAACTGCACACGTAATCGTGTTTGGGCTAGCAATTCTCTTAATGCACCAATTAAACCAGCATCTGATAAAAGTGATGGACGCAATTCATTACATGTGTCGCGAATTTGTTGTATTACATCGTGCATACCGAAGTGGATTTTTTTTAGTTCATTTTTTAATTCTAGTGGAACGGATTTGTTTTTTAGTAAAGAGTCTAGTTTGCGGTACCATACGATTTGATCTTGTAATGCAGAGTCGTGTAAATCTGAAGCGAGTCGGCGCCTTTCTTGTTCAGAAATTTGAAAGAGTAGGCGTGATAAGCTTGCAGAATTTGTTTTGGATTCTAAACTCTCCTGCTCTAGAGAATGAATAATTTCATTAATGGTATACAAGTTTTCGTAAATAAGACGGACGTATGTCGTGACAGTGATGAACCATGATTTTTCATGCGTATTATATTTAATATTATTCACTTTTCTTCCAATCCAGATGTAGTGTTTTATATGTTTAGTAGAGTATAAGTAAATACCGATGCATCCATCATCCTCTAATAAATCATTAATTAGTAATGCTGCCATACTCCATTTTTTCTTTTTAGAAAGTGTGAAATCTTTCGGTTGTCCATATCCGTTGCATTGTGTATATGTGTTTTCTTTCATATCATATTGAACAAATTGAATAAAAGAAGGTTTCAACATCGAAACGATTTCATTAGTGAATTTTTTCTCTAACTCTTCTGTTTTCATAATAGATGATAGCTGTGCGGTAAACTGTTCAATGTTTACGTATAAGTTTGTTTTAGTCCGAAAGAGGTGATTACGAAATGTAAAATCTAATCTTTCTTTTAATATGAGAAATAGAATATTTAACGGAAAAATAATAATAAAACTTTGCAGCAGTCGAGAGAGAAAATTGTCTTTGTAATAAATGCTCCAGCTCGTAATGATTGCAATTAATAGAGTTGGGATTAATGACAGAAATGCGTAATACCGTAAACGATCAAATACAAAATCTACATCAAAAATCTGCTTCGTCGCTACTAAATAAAAATAACCGATTGGAAGAGCGATTAGGAACATAGCTCCAATATCTGCTGAGAGAATCGGTGTACTGAATATTGCATCTGGAAGGGCATAGAGTGTAACGAACGGAAAGAAGGCAATGGAATGAATCGTGAGCATTAATTTTAAAAATGGTTTATGTACTGTATTGTGATATTTGATATAGGCACGGATTAAAAAATATATGCAAAAGATAATATTTATTGAAAGGTAAATTAGTTCTAATCCATCGGTATTAACTACGGGAAACGGAATGAACATCGTTAAAATAGAGAGTGATAGTAAAATAATGCCAATTGCAATATCGATTTTTAGAAATCTCATAGAAATGACGTATAGTTGCTTTTTCTTGAATAACTCATTCAATAATAAAATGAGAGACATAGGTGTACCTTGAAATACAATACTTAAAATAATGAGGGCGATAAAATCACCTTTACCAGATTCAACTGCGATTAGAAGACTTGAGGAAGTCATGAATAGAAACGTAATCAAAAAGAATGTTTCCCGGCTCAAAGGCTTCTTTGTATAAAGAAAAATAGATAACCCTAAACAAATAAAAGCGAGTAGGAAGGGAAAGTATATAGAAATAATTTTGTCACGAGAATCAATAAAATGTTGTGTTCCTTTATAAGTTTGGATGATATCGCCTTTTTTAACTTGTATTTCAGATGCATTTAGTGATTGGTTTTGATATCCAGGAAGTATTCCTAAATGAGGCTTTTCTTTATTTATCGAATAGATTATATCTCCTTCTTTTAAGTCCGTATGAAAAGCCCAACCGGAGGATTTAATTTTTGCTATTGTGTATGTAGCTGAGTCTGTTTTAGAAATAAGAACGCCACTATATGGTTGGTTTATTTTATATAAGATATAGCCTTGTAAACAAAAATACAGGATAGTTACACATAAAATGAAAACGAAGTTACGTTGTATCTGCAACGGTTTGGACACCTCTCTTTGTAGGTATATCGTTTAATTTCTGAATATTTTTATAATAACATTTAAGAAGTTTTCATACAATCAACTTCATCTGTTGAAATTGCGGTGAACCACATAAGAGTGGTTCGCTTTTTTTACGGTAAATACAGTACGGATTGCGGACAATAGCATCAGAAAGAAGTCTATGATAAAGATACAACTTAACAAGTCAATGAAGGAGGAAATAGTTATGAAAAAGTTTTTGTTGATGGTAGGCGGGATGGTATTAGGAATGGCGGTTATTTATTTCGTAAAAAGCTAAAAGGAGCTGTTATGGATGGCATTTGAAATTCAAGGTTTAAATAAAACATTTGGTGAATATAAAGCCGTTAATGATTTAAATATACGTGTAGAAGAAGGTGGAATTTTAGGGATGCTGGGCCGAAATGGTGCTGGTAAGACGACAACGATTCGTATGATCTTAGATTTAATCAAACCGGATAGCGGCCAAATTCTATGGAATAATCGCCCTTTTTCAAAGAAAGACCTATCTATTGGCTATTTACCAGAAGAGCGTGGATTATACCCGAAAATGAATGTAGTGGAGCAATTGGTGTATTTCGGCAAGTTAGAAGGAATGCCAGCTAATCTTGCAAAAAGGCATGCGTTACAGTGGCTAGAAAAATTAGAAATGACACCACATTTAAAGAAGAAAACAGAGGAATTGTCAAAGGGAAATCAACAAAAAATTCAATTGATTTCAGCGATATTGCATAATCCGGAATTCATCATACTAGATGAGCCATTTAGTGGATTGGATCCTGTAAATGCAGAGATGTTAAAAAATGTTGTACTTGAGTTAATCGCGCAAAGAAAAACGATTATCTTTTGTAGTCATCAAATGGACAGTGTAGAAACGTTCTGTGAGGAAATTTGTATTATGAAAAACGGTCAAATTGTATTATCGGGTGCCTTGTCAGATATTAAGAAAAGTTATCAATACAAATATATGACGTTACAAACGGAAGGGGATATTGAACCGATTCTTAAGAAGAAAAATTTCAATTTTGAAAAAGTTAATCGTACGTTCATGATTAAAGTTAATGATGGAGAGGATGCATTTTCGCTGCTTGAAGACATTAAAACTAAACAATATATCCGAGATGTTTCTATTAAAGAACCTTCTTTACATCAAATCTTTGTTGAAAAGGCGGGTGCATAAGTAATGAGGAATTTCTGGATTGTTTTAGGGCAAACGTATTGGGATCGTGTGAGGGCGAAAATATTTATTGGGATGACATTGTTATTAATAGGGGGAGGGATATTCTTATTCTCCTTTCCAACTTTAGTACAAAAGTTTTCTGGAGAGAAAGAAAAAGCAAAAGTTGTATTTATTTCCGAAGCACCTAATGTTACTTTGGATCAATCTAATCTTAGTAAAGCTCTTCCAGAATGGGATTGGTCTTTAGGTGATAAAACAAAATTAAATCAATATAAGCAAGATTTGTTAGATAAGAAAGTCGAAGCGCTCTTTATATTAAAAGAGGGTGCGGGTGCTGAACCAGTATTAGATTACTTTATGAAGGTGGATAATCCTAAGTTGATTCAAAGTGCGCAGGTATTTGTACAAAATCAGTATTTTCAAAGTGCGGTAGTTAAACAACAGTTATCAGAAGAGGCTGTGAAATCACTGACGATGAACGTGCAAGCGAAAAAGCAAAACTTAAATAACGAAGAAACAAGCTCATTCTTACTGGTGTATTTATTAGTGGCGATTATGTACTTAGCAATTACTTCGTATGGAAATGCGATTGCTACAGCGGTAGCGTCAGAGAAGGCGTCGCGTGTTATGGAAGTGATGGTAACGAAGGTGTCGCCTGTTCACATGGTCTTTGGGAAGATATTAGGAGTCGGTCTTGCTAGTTTGACACAGTTATTTATTTTCTTCCTTAGTATGGCGCTATATATTAAATCTGGAATTTTTAAGGTATCGGATTCGTTTTTTGGAGTGAATATTGATGTAAATATGATTACAGGTGAGCATGCTGCATATTTCTTGTTATATTTTGTTCTCGGTTACTTCGTTTATGCGGCACTTTTCGCAGTGTTTGGTTCTATGGTAAGCAGGCCAGAAGAATTATCCGGAACAACGATGCCGATTACTCTTATATTGATGGGAAGCTTAGTGGTGGAGTTATTAGTAGTACTTGATAACCCTGAAGGGCTAGTATCAAGGGTGACATCATATGTTCCGTTTACAGCCCCAATTAGTATGGTAGTTAGGATTATTAATGGATCCGTTGGGAGTTTAGAAATTATTACATCTATGGTTGTATTACTGGCTAGCATTAGCTTAATTGCTATGTTTGCAGCGAAGGTCTATCCGAAAGGTGTATTAAGAAGTGGTAAGAGCCTTAAATTCATTCAATTGTTAAAAAATAATTAATTGCAGGGGGGAATAAATTATGGGATTTTTTTCGAAAAGAAAACAAAAAATGATGGATAGTAATAACGAGAGAAGCGTGAAAAAAATAGTTGAGTTGTCTGTGGAAGAGATGAGAGGAATTCAAGGAGCGTCTAGTGAATCGAACGATTATCTCTATGATTCCTATGTAATTAGGAATCAAAGTTCCTTAGCTTTAAATAAGAGGTTTCTTTCTTAATTAAGTATCGTAAAAGAGTAGTTAGGCATAGTGAAGTGTCACTATACCTAAACTGCTCTTTTTATTTTGGAATTGAACAGAGATAAATTTAATGTTGTTATATATAAAATTAAGGGTTACTATTAGTATGTGGTAACAAATAATTGAGTTTATTATTTTCTTTCAATATTATTCAAATTTAGGTTGTAAGTTGTAAATCTCATTAATACATATAAATTAATAATATTTTGGAATGGGTGTCTGCGTGAGGATTCTCCTTTTACCAAACTTATTGTACAATAGAAACAAGGGGGAGATTAGTTTGAAGGCAAGTCTTTTACAAGAACAAAGCTTACGTTTGGCAATGACACAAGAGTTAAGGCAAGCGATTACAATGCTCCAGTATAATGTACAAGAATTATCGGAGTTTTTGTATGAGCAATCGTTAGAGAATCCCCTTATTGAGTTAGGTGGTTTTGAGAGGGAGAAGAAAAAGAGCTCTAACAACAGTAAAAGTACCAGCAAACAAGTCGAGAATCAGATGGAGATCTACAGTGTGGATTCTACAACGATTCAGCAACATTTATTAAATCAAATACAGTATTATAAAATAGATGAAGAAGAGCGAAAAGTAGCTTCTTTCATTATTATGAACATGGATGGAAATGGATATTTACAAGAAACGAATGAAGAGTTAGCAGAGCTCCTTTCTGCGCATATTCATGTAGTCGACCGCTCTGTAGAGCTTGTCCAATCACTGGAACCAGCAGGGGTAGGGGCGCGTAATATTCAGGAATGTTTAACTTTGCAATTGAAGCGCTTACAAAGGCGGAATGGATTAGCAGAAGAGGTTGTAGAAGATCATTTCGCTTATTTTGTGAAGAAAGATTGGCGAAAGCTCGTTCAAGTGTTGAAATGTAGTAATGAGGAATTACAGAGTGCGGTAAATTGTATAACGTCATTACAACCAAAACCAGGTCTTGCGTTTTCTTCAGATAAACCACTTTATATTGTGCCTGATATGGCGGTGAAAAAAGATGGCGATCGCCTCGTTTTACAAATGAATGAGAGAAATATGCCGAGAATTGAAATTCATTCTGAATATAGTGCGCTTCTTAATAATAGTGAAAGTGAAGTAGCATCTTACGTATCAGAAAAGTATCAGCATGTGCAGTGGATTATGCGCAGTTTGAAGCAGAGAAAACAGACGCTGCTGCAAGTAATGACTATTATTATGGAAAAACAACGTGATTTCTTCTGGAAAGGTCCAGAGTATTTAAGACCTCTCGCTTTAAAAGAGGTAGCGGAAGAGTTAAGTGTGCATGAATCGACAATTAGTCGTGCGACGCGAAATAAATATGTGCAAACACCACACGGTTTATTTGAGATGAAATCGTTCTTTAGCAATGCCGTTTCGACGACTGAAGATGAAGCAGTTTCTACAAAACGTGTAAAACAATTTATTCAAACGCTAATTGGGGCAGAGGATAAGAAAAAGCCACTTTCAGATCAAAAGATTTCAAAATTATTAGAAGAAGAGCATGAAATTGTTATTTCTCGAAGAACAGTGGCGAAGTATAGAGAACAAATGCATATCCCAGCTTCGTCATTACGAAAAACGATCGGATAGGTGAAGAAGATGAAAGTTGTACTGTATACTAAAAAAGATTGTGGCCTTTGCGTGAAGGCGAAACAAGTTTTACAGGAAGTACAATGTGAATATTCTTTTCAAATCGAGGAAATAGATATATATGAAGATAATGACCTTTTAGAAAAATATCACTTAATGATTCCGGTTGTAGAAATGGACGGAAAACAAGTAGAATATGGTAACATTCACAAAGGTGTCATAATAAACTATATAAAGAATGCAGTTAAGAGTTGAATAAGTTTCTATCTCCTGTTACAATAATACACGTAGCAGGGATTATTTTTTTAACCTATGTGGGACACAAAATGTCACTACGGGACGTAAAGTGACCACGAAGGAAAAATGAACCGATGTAGTGAGGAGAAAAGATATGCGCTCATGGATTCAGAACACAAAAAAATTATTACCTGATCTGCTACCTGTTATGCAAACGAGAATGCAAATTCTTCAATACATTAGGCTCATGCAGCCGATTGGAAGAAGAAACTTATCAGCAAGTCTCGGTATGACAGAACGAGTATTGCGAAGTGAAGTTCAAGTTTTGAAAGAACAAAACTTAGTTCACGTCGCTTCTTCTGGAATGACTTTGACAGAAGAAGGAACAGCTTTAGTTCTTGCTTTGGAAGACTTTATGAAAGAAATTTCCGGGTTAAAGGTTTTAGAAAAGCAACTTAAGGAAACATTAGACTTGGATGAAGTTTTCGTTGTCCCTGGTGATAGTGATGAATCACCTTGGGTCAAACTGGAGATGGGCCGTGCTTGTGTGACTTGTATAAAAGACCGTCTGACAGCGAATAATATCGTTGCTGTGGCTGGAGGAACTACGCTAGCTGCTGCTGCGGACATGATGCAACTTGATTGCAAAGATTTACATATGCTATTTGTCCCAGCACGTGGTGGAATTGGAGAAGGCGTCGAATTAGAAGCCAATACCATTTGTGCCAAGATGGCGCAAAATACGATGAGTAATTATCGCTTATTGTATGTTCCAGACCATGTTAGTAGCGAAGCATATGCGTCTATTGTGACAGAGCCTTCCGTGAAAGAAGTTCTTGAGTTGATTCGATCTTCCAATATCGTCATTCATGGAATAGGTGATGCGTTAACAATGGCACGTCGCAGAAGTACTTCAGAAGCAGATTGGTTAAAGATTCAGGCAAGCGAAGCAGTTGGCGAAGCTTTCGGTTACTACTTTAATGAAGAAGGAAATGTTGTTCATAAAGTAAGAACAGTTGGTATGCAACTAGAGGATTTACAAAATGTATCTCACGTTGTTGCAGTCGCTGGAGGTTCTTCAAAGGCAAAAGCAATACAGGCTGTAATTAAACAAGGGCACACTTCAATTCTAATTACAGATGAAGGTGCAGCAAAACAGTTAACAAAGGGTTTTACCCTTTAATATAATCCCCCAAGGAGGAAATTCAAATGACTAAAATTGGTATTAATGGATTTGGACGTATCGGACGTAACGTATTCCGCGCAGCTCTTAACAACTCTGAGGTAGAAGTAGTAGCAATCAACGACTTAACAGATGCTAAAACATTAGCTCACCTTTTAAAATATGACACAGTTCACGGAACTTTAAATGCAGAAGTATCTGCTAACGAAAACAGCATCGTTGTTAACGGTAAAGAAATTAAAGTTATCGCTGAGCGTGACCCAGCTCAATTACCATGGAGCGACTACGGAGTAGAAGTAGTAGTAGAATCTACTGGCCGTTTCACTAAAAAATCAGACGCTGAGAAACACTTAGGTGGATCAGTTAAGAAAGTTATCATCTCAGCTCCAGCTTCTGACGAAGATATCACTGTAGTTATGGGTGTTAACCACGAACAATACGATGCAGCTAACCACAACGTAGTATCTAACGCTTCTTGTACTACAAACTGTCTAGCTCCATTCGCTAAAGTATTAAACGAAAAATTCGGCGTAAAACGCGGAATGATGACAACAATTCACTCTTACACTAACGACCAACAAATCTTAGACTTACCACACAAAGATTTACGTCGTGCTCGTGCAGCAGCTGAAAACATGATCCCAACATCTACTGGTGCAGCTAAAGCTGTAGCATTAGTATTACCAGAACTTAAAGGTAAATTAAACGGTGGCGCTGTACGTGTTCCAACTGCTAACGTTTCTCTAGTTGACCTAGTTGTTGAACTTGACAAAGAAGTAACAGTTGAAGAAGTAAATGCAGCATTCAAAGCAGCAGCTGAAGGCGAATTAAAAGGTATCCTTGGATACAGCGAAGAGCCATTAGTATCTATCGACTATAACGGATGTACAGCTTCTTCTACAATCGATGCATTATCTACAATGGTAATGGAAGGTAACATGGTTAAAGTACTTTCTTGGTACGATAACGAAACTGGTTACTCTAACCGCGTAGTAGACCTAGCAGCTTACATGACTTCAAAAGGTCTTTAATTCTTAATTATATAAGTTATCAATGACAAAACGAGGGAGAGGGTTTGTTCCCTCTCTCTCTTCTTTCGTTTTAAAAGCAAATGTGTTAAGCTTTTGAGTGGGTTTTGTCAATCCTAACTAGTAGTCGGAGGGAAATCCAATGAACAAAAAATCAATTCGTGACGTAGATTTAAAAGGTAAGCGTGTATTTTGCCGCGTTGATTTCAACGTACCTATGAAAGAAGGCAAAATTACAGATGAAACTCGTATCCGTGCAGCTCTTCCTACAATTCAATATTTAGTAGAGCAAGGTGCGAAAGTTATTTTAGCAAGTCACTTAGGCCGTCCAAAAGGTCAAGTAGTAGAAGAAATGCGTTTAACTCCAGTAGCAGCACGTTTAGGCGAGCTTCTTGGTAAAGACGTTAAAAAAGCGGACGAAGCATTCGGACCAGTTGCACAAGAAATGGTTGCAGCAATGAACGAAGGCGACGTATTAGTTCTTGAAAACGTACGTTTCTATGCGGGCGAAGAAAAGAACGATGCAGAACTTGCGAAAGAATTTGCAGCACTTGCTGACATCTTCGTAAACGATGCATTCGGTGCAGCTCACCGTGCTCACGCTTCTACAGCAGGTATCGCAGACTACCTACCAGCAGTATCTGGTCTATTAATGGAAAAAGAGTTAGATGTACTTGGTAAAGCACTTTCTAACCCAGAACGTCCATTTACAGCTATTATCGGTGGTGCGAAAGTAAAAGATAAAATCGGTGTAATTCGTCATCTATTAGACAAAGTAGATAACTTAATCATCGGTGGTGGACTTGCTTACACATTCGTTAAAGCTTTAGGTCATGAAATTGGTCTATCTCTATGTGAAGACGACAAGATCGAACTAGCTAAAGAATTTATGCAACTTGCAAAAGAAAAAGGCGTAAACTTCTACATGCCAGTTGATGTTGTAATCACTGAGGAATTCTCTGAAACTGCAACAACTAAAATCGTTGGTATCGACTCTATCCCTTCTAACTGGGAAGGCGTGGACATCGGTCCTAAAACACGTGAAATTTATGCAGATGTAATTAAAAATTCTAAGCTTGTTGTATGGAATGGACCAATGGGTGTATTCGAAATGACTCCATTCGCAGAAGGTACAAAAGCAGTAGGACAAGCATTAGCAGATGCAGAAGATACATACTCTGTTATCGGCGGTGGTGACTCTGCAGCAGCTGTTGAAAAATTCGGTATGGCTGATAAAATGAGCCACATTTCTACTGGCGGCGGTGCGTCATTAGAATTCATGGAAGGTAAAGAGCTTCCAGGTGTAGTTTGTCTTAACGACAAATAAGTAGCAGCCAAAGAAAAAGGACGGTGCAAAGCATGCGTAAACCAATTATCGCAGGTAACTGGAAAATGAATAAAACTCTATCAGAAGCAGTTAGCTTCGTAGAGGAAGTTAAAGGTCAAATCCCAGCAGCTTCAGCTGTTGATGCAGTAGTTTGCTCTCCAGCTCTATTCTTAGAGCGCCTTGTAGCAGCAACTGAAGGAACTGACTTACAAGTAGGTGCACAAAACATGCACTTCGAAAAAAATGGTGCATTCACTGGCGAAATTAGCCCAGTAGCACTTAGCGACTTAAAAGTTGGCTATGTAGTACTTGGCCACTCTGAGCGTCGTGAAATGTTTGCTGAAACAGATGAGTCAGTAAACAAAAAGACTATCGCAGCATTTGAACATGGTTTAACACCAATCGTATGTTGTGGTGAGACTTTAGAAGAGCGCGAAAGCGGAAAAACATTTGATCTAGTAGCAGGTCAAGTGACAAAAGCACTTGCAGGTTTAACAGAAGAGCAAGTTAAAGCAACTGTTATCGCTTATGAGCCAATCTGGGCTATCGGTACAGGTAAATCTTCTTCTTCTGCAGATGCAAACGAAGTATGTGCGCACATCCGTAAAGTTGTTGCAGAAGCTGTTTCTCCAGAAGCTGCAGAAGCTGTTCGTATCCAATACGGCGGTAGCGTAAAACCAGAAAACATTAAAGAGTATATGGCACAATCTGACATCGACGGCGCTTTAGTTGGCGGTGCTAGCTTAGAGCCAGCTTCGTTCTTAGGTCTTCTGGGGGCGGTAAAATGAGAAAGCCAACAGCTTTAATCATTCTTGACGGTTTCGGACTTCGTGAAGAAACTTACGGGAATGCTGTAGCACAAGCTAAGAAACCTAATTTTGATGGTTACTGGAACAAATTCCCTCACACAACGCTTACAGCTTGTGGCGAGGCAGTAGGTCTTCCAGAAGGTCAAATGGGTAACTCTGAGGTTGGTCACTTAAATATCGGTGCTGGCCGCATTGTATATCAAAGCTTAACACGCGTTAACGTTGCAATTCGTGAAGGTGAGTTCGATAAGAACGAAACGTTCCAAAGTGCAATTAAAAGCGTAAAAGAAAAAGGTACTGCACTTCATTTATTCGGTTTACTTTCTGACGGTGGTGTGCACAGTCACATGAATCACATGTTTGCTCTTCTTCGCTTAGCAGCTAAAGAAGGCGTTGAGAAAGTATACATTCATGCATTCTTAGATGGCCGCGATGTTGGACCAAAAACAGCACAAAGCTATATCGATGCAACAAATGAAGTAATTAAAGAAACAGGAGTAGGACAATTCGCGACTATCTCTGGTCGTTATTACTCCATGGACCGTGACAAGCGTTGGGATCGCGTAGAAAAATGTTACCGTGCTATGGTGAATGGTGAAGGCCCTACTTATAAATCAGCAGAAGAGTGTGTAGAAGACTCTTATGCGAACGGTATCTATGATGAATTCGTATTGCCGTCTGTAATTGTTAACGAAGATAACACGCCAGTTGCAACAATCAATGATGATGATGCAGTTATCTTCTATAACTTCCGTCCAGACCGTGCAATTCAAATTGCTCGTGTATTTACAAACGAAGACTTCCGTGAGTTCGATCGTGGTGAAAAAGTACCTCACATTCCAGAATTCGTATGTATGACACACTTCAGTGAAACTGTAGATGGTTACGTGGCATTCAAGCCAATGAACCTTGATAACACTTTAGGTGAAGTTGTTGCGCAAGCGGGATTAAAGCAACTTCGCATCGCGGAAACTGAAAAGTATCCGCACGTTACATTCTTCTTTAGCGGTGGTCGTGAGGCTGAATTCCCAGGAGAAGAGCGTATCTTAATTAACTCACCAAAGGTTGCAACGTATGACTTGAAACCTGAAATGAGCATTTACGAAGTAACGGACGCTTTAGTAAATGAAATCGAAAATGATAAACATGATGTTATCATTCTTAACTTTGCGAACTGTGATATGGTTGGCCATTCTGGGATGATGGAACCAACAATTAAAGCAGTAGAAGCAACTGACGAATGTTTAGGAAAAGTTGTAGAAGCGATTCTTGCAAAAGATGGTGTAGCACTTATTACTGCTGACCATGGTAATGCGGATGAAGAATTAACTTCTGAAGGAGAGCCAATGACAGCTCATACAACTAACCCGGTTCCTTTCATTGTTACTAAGAACGACGTAGAATTACGTGAAGATGGTATCTTAGGTGATATCGCTCCAACAATGCTTACACTTTTAAATGTGGAACAACCGAAAGAAATGACAGGTAAAACAATTATTAAATAATTTGCTTATATAAAAAGGAGAGAATTTATTATGCCAACAATTATTGATGTTTATGCTCGCGAAGTCCTTGACTCTCGTGGTAACCCAACTGTAGAAGTAGAAGTTTATACAGAAAGCGGCGCTTTCGGACGCGCTATCGTACCAAGTGGTGCATCTACTGGTGAACACGAAGCAGTAGAATTACGTGACGGTGACAAATCTCGTTACCTTGGTAAAGGTGTTATTAACGCAGTAAACAACGTTAACGAAATTATCGCTCCAGAAATCGAAGGTTTCGATGTAACTGACCAAGCTGGTATCGACCGTGCTATGATCGAATTAGATGGCACTCCAAACAAAGGTAAACTAGGCGCTAACGCTATCCTTGGTGTATCTATGGCAGTAGCTCACGCAGCAGCTGACTTCGTAGGTCTTCCATTATACCGTTACCTTGGTGGATTCAATGCAAAACAATTACCAACTCCAATGATGAACATCATCAACGGTGGTTCTCACGCTGATAACAACGTTGACTTCCAAGAGTTCATGATCTTACCAGTTGGTGCTCCAACATTCAAAGAATCAATCCGTATGGGTGCTGAAGTATTCCATGCACTTAAAGCTGTATTACATGACAAAGGTCTTAACACTGCAGTAGGTGACGAAGGTGGATTCGCTCCAAACCTTGGTTCTAACCGTGAAGCTCTAGAAGTAATCATCGAAGCTATCGAAAAAGCTGGTTACAAAGCTGGCGAGAACGTATTCTTAGGAATGGACGTTGCTTCTTCTGAGTTCTACAACAAAGAAACTGGTAAATATGACCTTGCAGGCGAAGGCCGTACTGGCTTAACTTCTGCAGAAATGGTTGATTTCTATGAAGAGCTTTGCAAAGACTTCCCAATCATCTCTATCGAAGATGGTTTAGACGAAAACGACTGGGATGGTCACAAATTATTAACTGAGCGTATCGGTGATAAAGTACAATTAGTTGGTGACGATTTATTCGTAACTAACACTCAAAAACTTGCTGAAGGTATCGAAAAAGGTATCTCTAACTCAATCTTAATTAAAGTTAACCAAATCGGTACTTTAACTGAGACTTTCGAAGCTATCGAAATGGCTAAACGTGCTGGTTACACAGCAGTTGTATCTCACCGTTCTGGTGAAACTGAAGATGCTACAATCGCTGACATCGCAGTTGCAACTAACGCTGGCCAAATCAAAACTGGTTCTATGAGCCGTACTGACCGTATTGCTAAGTACAACCAATTATTACGCATCGAAGACGAGCTAGGCGAAGTAGCTGTTTACGATGGTATCAAATCTTTCTATAACATCAAACGATAATTGTAGAAAATAAACGACAGACCGTGAGAAATCGCGGTCTGTTTTTTTATGCTAAAATTGTTCACCCGTCATAAGTGACATGAAATGTTTGAAGAAGCGGTTATAGTCAAAATCAATTGCGATTTGATGAACCGGCCAATCAATAAATGGCTTCTGGTTCACTAGAGAGCGAAATTCCCCTATGCTTGCTCCTTGTGCAGAGGATTCTGTCATGACAACAATAGGTGATTTATGATACGTGAACATAGAGTTATCAAATAAAGCGAGTATTGGCATTGTGTCATGGAAGGGGCTCCCCTTTAAATGTGGTAGGGCGTCTTTATAATATCCGTAGTAATAATGATCAAATAACGGTTTGACAAGTGGAGCTTTTCCTTTTGCCTCAATGTATTCTGCCATTTCTGGTGTAATGATGGAGTATTGAGTGACGTTTAATGGGTATATGTACATGTTAACTGCGGATTGAAGGACTATATTAGCGGCAGTAGGATCGCCATAAAAGTTTGCTTCGGAAATAGGGGTAACATTACCAGGATGTAAAAAGGCACCGCCCATTACGTAGTAAGATTTAATTTGTTTCATTAACTGTTTGCACATGATAAACAAAATTGCTAGGGAGGTAAGTCTTCCTAAACTCACAATAATTAATTCATCTTTATACTGTTCAATAAGAGGAATGACTTCAAAAAAATTCTCCATTTCTCCGTTAGTCACATTCACCTTTGGAATAATTGGACCGAGCCCCTGTTTTCCATGTACATCCGTAAAAAACGCAGGTGGGGCACCAGTAAGGGGACGTTCTGAACCACCGAATATCTTGATATTTCTATTCTTTGTTTCGTTATTAAAAAAATGAGCATTTTCTACGGCCATTTTTTTTGGAACATTGCCGTAATCAGCAACGATACCGACGATTTCTATTTCATCGATAAAGAATGCTAAGAGGAGAGCCATCGTATCATCAATCCCAGGATCACAAAAAATGAGAACTTTTTTGGGCATATGTTCACCACCTATCTTGTTTATCCCGTACAAACCAGCTTGGTGAGGGCTAATAATCAATAAGGATGAGGGGAATCTCATTGATTAAAGTTTCACTTTATATATATGTAAGTTTAAGAATAAAAAGATTATTTTATTGAAATAATAGTCTTTTAAATTCAGAAAATAAAAACTTTTTATATTAGGTCAAGGTTTTTGACGTAATTTTCATTTGGAAATGCAGTCATATCAAGGTTGTAAGCGTATAACATAGGCTGTTTTTGCTGTCAAGTTGATAAATTGCAGCTTTTTACAATTTATACTATGATAAAGATATTAACAGAAGATCGTATAAACATGAGGGATGATGAACATGAAATTTACAAAGATTCTTGTCCAAATTGCTGCTCTTTACGTGTTTTATATGGTTGGAACTTGGGTGCAAGAAATGTTAAATATTCCGATTCCAGGAAGTTTGATTGGAATGTTCCTCTTACTTGTTTTACTTAGCCTAAAAGTTCTTCCAGTGAAATGGTTCGATTTAGGAGCAGAAACACTCGTTGCTATTATGCCGTTTTTATTAATTCCGCCAACGCTTGGCCTAATGAATTACGGTGCTTTTTTTATGAGTAAAGGAATTTCTCTTTTCATTACAGTTGTAGCGAGTACGTTTTTAATTATTATTGTCGCAGGACATACAGGACAATATCTTGCGAATAGGAAGGAAAGAGAGTCGCGATGAGCCAAATATTAATCGGAGTCGGTTGGGTTCTTTTTACGGTGCTATTATATCAATTATCTAAAAAAATCTATAAATTATTTCCAACACCATTCACCATTCCAATGCTTGTAGCAACTGGATTAATGGCTTTCCTATTTATCGTGCTTGATATACCATATCAACATTATATGGAAAGTGGTGGTGGCTGGATTGCAAAGCTACTTGGACCCGGTGTTGTAGCATTTGCAATTCCTCTTTATAAACAACGTCATGTTCTGCAAAAATATGTTGTACCGATTGCTGGTGGCGTATTGGTAGGTACAACAGTTGCAATCGCTAGTGATTTTGCGATTGCTTCACTTATGGGAACGGATAAAAGCTTAATCTTATCGTCTTTACCAAAATCGGTGACAATGCCAGTTGCGATGAGTGTTTCAGAGCAAGTCGGTGGTGTACCTTCCTTAACAGCAGCTTTCGTTGTTATCGCAGGTATTACTGGAACGATTACAGGACCCCTTTTATTAAAATGGAGTCGTGTTACAAACTCAGTTGGTAAAGGTATCGGATTTGGATGTGCTTCTCATATTATGGGTGTTATGAGAGCGATGAAAAATAACGAACATGAAGGTGTTATTGGATCGGTAACAATGACATTAACAGCAATTTTGACATGTTTACTTGGACCGTTATTTGCGATGATGTTTATGTAATAGAAGAAAAGCGAGAGCGCCTCTATAGCTCTCGCTTTTCTATAGAATTTATGCTACAGTTACAATAACTGAATCTTTGTAGGAGGTACGCCAAGTGCATACGTTATTATCAGTTTTACTTATTATTGTATCGATTTTAATGATTGTTATGGTACTTATGCAGTCTAGTAATAGCTCAGGCCTTTCAGGTGCAATTTCAGGCGGTGCAGAGCAATTATTTGGTAAGCAAAAAGCACGTGGGATTGAAGCGGTATTAAACCGCATTACAATTGTTTTAGCTGTATTGTTCTTCGCATTAACAATTGGTGTTACGTACTTGAACTTATAGAATTGAAAGAAGAAGCGTTAGTAAAATGTACTAATGGTTCTTCTTTTTTTGTTTTGCCATTTGAAAGATGTTTCTAATTAGATTATAGAAATATAAATATGGTACACTAAGATATAGAAAGAATACGACTAGATTACAGAAGAGAAAGAGGAGAAGTACATGATGAAATTAGCATCTCCGAAACCATTTACATTTGAGGGTGGAGACCGCGCTGTTTTATTACTACATGGATTCACAGGGAACTCAGCTGATGTACGTATGTTAGGGCGTTTCTTAGAAAAGAAAGGCTACACTTGTCATGCGCCAATTTATAAAGGGCACGGTGTACCACCAGAAGAGCTTGTTCATACAGGTCCTACAGATTGGTGGCAAGATGTAACGGAGGCATATCAGCTTTTAAAAGATAAAGGTTTTGAGAAAATTGCTGTTGTTGGATTGTCACTTGGCGGCGTATTTTCTTTAAAATTGGGTTATACAGTACCGGTTTTAGGTGTAGTACCAATGTGTGCACCTATGTATATTAAGAGCGAAGAAACGATGTACCAAGGTATATTGGCATATGCCCGCGAATATAAAAAACGTGAGCAAAAATCACCAGAACAAATTGAACAAGAAATGTTGGAATTCCAAAAGACACCGATGAATACATTAAAAGCATTACAACAATTAATTGCTGACGTACGTAACAATGTGGATATGATTTATGCGCCAACATTTGTTGTACAAGCACGTCATGACGAAATGATTAATACAGATAGTGCTAACATTATTTATAACGGTGTAGAATCTACGTTAAAAGACATTAAATGGTACGAAGACTCTACGCATGTCATTACACTTGATAAACAACGTGACGAGCTACATGAGGATGTATATAACTTCTTGGAGCAACTAGATTGGTAAGATCTAGTTGCCTCTTTTTTTCATAAGGAATTTTTTGTGAAAACTGTAAAAATCATAAGGGGAGTATTGAAGTTTCACTTTATACATCCCCTATCTTTCGGATACACTAAATAATATAAGGTTTTAAAGGAGGTATTTTTGCTTGGAAGAAATCATACAAGAACATATTGATAAGTTGTTATTATTTATGAGAGAAGAAGCGTATAAACCGCTAACGATACAAGAGTTAGAAGAGGCATTTGGAATTGAAGGTTCTGAGGGCTTTAAAGATTTCGTAAAGGCACTTGTAACGATGGAAGAGAAGGGACTTGTTATTCGTACTCGTAGCAACCGTTACGGTCTTCCTGAAAAGATGAATTTAATACGCGGTAAGTTAATTGGACATGCACGTGGTTTTGCATTCGTTGTACCAGATGAGAAGAAAACGGGAGACGATGACCTTTTCATACCGCCTACAGAATTAAACGGTGCGCTTCATGGCGATACAGTATTAGCACGCCTTAGTTCCCAATCGAGTGGTTCGCGTCAAGAAGGTTCAATTGTACGCATTTTAGAACGCGGAACGAAAGAGTTAGTTGGTACATATACAGAATCGAAAAACTTTGGGTTCGTTATACCTGACAATAAGCGCTGGACAAGTGACATTTTCGTATTGAAAAGTGCATCTATGGGCGCTGTAGAAGGTCATAAAGTAGTTGTGAAAATTACGAGCTATCCAGAGAATCGTTTAAGTGCAGAAGGTGAAGTTATTCAAATTCTAGGTCATAAAAATGATCCAGGAGTAGATATTTTATCTGTCATTCATAAACATCACTTGCCTTTAGCGTTCCCTGAAGAAGTGATGGAACATGCAAACAGTGTACCAGAAACGATTTCAGAAGAAGATTTAAAAGATCGCCGTGATCTACGTGACCAAATGATCGTAACGATTGACGGTGCAGACGCAAAAGATTTAGATGATGCTGTTACAGTAACGAAGCTTGAGAACGGTAACTACAAGCTAGGCGTTCACATTGCGGATGTAAGTCATTACGTTCAAGAAGGTTCTCCGATTGATGTAGAAGCAGCGGAAAGAGCGACGAGTGTGTATCTTGTTGACCGTGTAATTCCGATGATTCCACACCGTCTATCTAACGGTATTTGTTCATTAAATCCGAAAGTAGACCGTCTGACATTATCTTGTGAAATGGAAATCAACAACTTAGGTGATGTTGTTAAACACGAGATTTTCCAAAGTGTGATTAAAACAACAGAGCGTATGACTTATGCTGACGTAAGAAGCATTTTAGAAGATGAGGACGAAGAGTTAATTAAGCGTTATGAGCCGCTCGTACCGATGTTTAAAGAGATGGGTCAATTGGCACAAATTTTACGTGAAAAACGTATGCGCCGTGGTGCAATTGACTTTGACTTTAAAGAAGCGAAAGTATTAGTGGATGAAGAAGGAAAACCGACAGACGTTGTCATGCGCGATCGTTCTGTATCAGAGAAGTTAATTGAAGAATTTATGCTTGTTGCGAATGAAACAGTAGCAGAGCACTTCCACTGGATGAACGTACCATTCATGTACCGTGTCCATGAAGATCCGAAAGAAGATAAGCTTGAGCGTTTCTTCGAGTTTGTAACGAACTTCGGATATGCAGTAAAAGGACGTGCGAATGAAGTGCATCCTCGCGCGCTACAACAAATTCTTGAAATGGTTCAAGGACAGCCAGAAGAAGTAGTTATTTCAACAGTTATGCTTCGTTCTATGAAGCAAGCTCGTTACGATGCGGATAGTTTAGGACATTTCGGTTTATCAACTGAGTTCTACACACACTTCACATCACCAATTCGTCGTTACCCAGATACAATCGTTCATAGATTAATTCGTGAATACATTATTAACGGTAAAGTCGACAACGAAACGCAAGCAAAATGGCGTGAAAAATTACCTGAGATTGCAGAGCATTCTTCTAATATGGAACGTCGTGCTGTTGAAGCAGAGCGTGAAACAGATGAGATGAAAAAAGCAGAGTATATGGTTGATAAGATCGGTGAAGAGTATGACGGTATGATTAGCTCTGTAACAAACTTCGGTTTATTCGTAGAGCTTCCAAATACAATTGAAGGTCTTGTACACGTTAGTTATTTAACGGATGATTACTACCGTTATGACGAGCAACATTTCGCTATGATCGGAGAACGTACAGGAAACGTATTCCGCATCGGTGACGAAATTACAATTCGCGTTATTAACGTAAACAAAGACGAGCGTGCAATCGACTTTGAAATCGTTGGCATGAAAGGCACACCTCGCCGTAAGTTTAAAGATCGTCCAGTCGTTATCGAGCAGCCAAGAACAGGCAGAAAGAAACGCGGTGGACGTAGCGAGCGCAGTAATGAGCGCGGCGGTGAACGTGGCACAGGTAGAAAATTTGACCGTGGTGGTAAAGGAAAAGGAAGAGGATCTGCATCTGCATCCGCTTCTGCTAGCCAGCCGGGAAAAAAAGATGGTAACGGTAAGAAGAAAAAAGCATTCTTCGAAAACGTACCAGGATTCAAGAAGAAAAAGAAAAAGCGTAAGTAAGAAAAGAGTGGCTTCGCTTTGATGAAAAGCGGGGCCGTTTTCTTTTTTCTTCGTGGCTTGAGAGCGAGCCACTTTCGCTTTTTATCGGAATCCAGCTACAGTGGCTAGAATGTTCGGCGGCTTCACTTCTTCCCGAGAGGCAAAGAGCGCCTCAAGGTCAGAAGCTCCATCCATCTCACATTCTGAGCGAGCCACTTTCGCTTTTTGATGGAATCTAGCTACAGTGGCTAGAATCTGTTGGCCATTTCACTCCCTCGGATGAAGCAAAAAGCGCTCCTCTGTCGGGAGTTCTAATGTCCAAAGATTCTGAGCGAGCCACTTTCGCTTTTTATTAACATTTGTTACAATAGTAAAAATAGAGGAGGGACGTTATATGCCAAAGGGTACAGGTAAGGTTATTGCACAGAATAAAAAAGCATTTCATGATTATTTCATCGAAGAAACATACGAAGCAGGGCTTGTCCTTCAAGGAACGGAAATTAAGTCGATTCGCGCTGGACGCGTAAACTTGAAAGATGCGTTTGCACGTGTACATAATGGTGAAGTATGGGTTCATAATATGCACATTAATACGTACGAACAAGGGAATCGTTTCAACCATGATCCACTTCGTACGAGAAAATTACTTCTGCATAAAAAAGAAATTGATAAACTAGCGGGCGCTGCGAAAGAAACAGGTTACGCATTAGTTCCACTTAGAATTTATTTGAAAAATGGATTTGCAAAAATGGCACTTGGTTTAGCAAAAGGTAAGAAGCAATACGATAAACGTCACGATTTAAAAGAGAAAGAAGCTAAACGTGAAATTGCACGCGCGTTCCGTGATCGCCAAAAGATGTAATACAGATATTTACATTTGTAAAATGGAGCGCGTATGTTATAATAATTTATGTAAGGTTGTTGCACATTGAAAAACAGCTCTTAGTAGCTATCACGATATTTTCTTCGTATGCTCCATTTTTATCATGGGGACGTTACGGATTCGACAGGGATAGTTCGAGCTTAGGTTGCGAGTCGAGGGGATCGGCCTCGTTAAAACGTCAAAGCCTATAATTGGCAAACAAAACAATCTTTCTTTAGCTGCTTAATTGCACTAAAGGTTCCTCCCTCCATCGTCCATGTGGTAGGGTAAGGGACTCAAACTAAGTGGACTACGCCGGAGTTCGCCGTCTGAGGACAAAGGAAGAGAACAACCAGACTAGCAACTTGGAAGCCTGTCGATAGGCCGAAGAGTTCGCGAAATGCTAATATATCGACTACACTCGTAGAAGCTTAAGTGCCGATATTTTTGGACGTGGGTTCGACTCCCACCGTCTCCACCAATACATATTTGGTGGTTTTTTTATTTTGTATGATATGAACCATAACTTTGCCAGGTTGGCAAGGTTATGGTTCTTTTTGTTTGTGGTTTTATAGAATGCTGAAGTTGATGGGACGATATCCCTGAAATAGAAAATGAAGAAATGGTTATTGACGATAAGCAGGTAGATAATATAGCTGCTAGTAAACGCCCAATTGTTGAGTTCTTATTATTTTTTCACTTTATTCGAATCTTCATATGTTTTGTGTTTTTATCCATACCTATTGTAAGATTATATAGAGTTCTCCTAATAAACTGTTTTAATGGATTATTTAGGGGTTTTAAATTTATAAATCTTAAATTATTTTTTCGGGATAATTTTTTATCTAAATAATTTATATTGAAGTAGAGGTGAACCATCGGTGAAGCAGGTGTTGGTGATTAAAAATGAACGGTCTTCAGCAAAGAAAATCGTAAGCGGTTTAACGCAAGAGGGCCATTTCATTTTAAAACTTCACAATGAAAACCAAGGTTTAAATATAGCATATGAGCAAGATTGGGATATTATCATATTGGATTGGGATTCATTAAGTATATCGGGACCAGAAATTTGTAGACAAATACGACTTGTTAAAACGACACCAATCATTATTGTGACCAACAATATTTCTAGCGAGGATTGCATAGCAGGGTTACAAGCAGGAGCAGATGATTATATTAGAAAACCATTTGTGAAGGAAGAATTAGTAGCGAGAGTTCAAGCTATTTTAAGAAGAAGTGACTATAACCAGCAAAATGAGACAAACTTTTTTCAGTTTAAAGATCTCTTTGTTGATGCATCTAGCAATATTGTGAAAAAAGGTGGCAAAAATCTCTCGCTTACGAAGCGCGAGTACGATTTACTTGTATTTTTAATTAAGAATAAAAATACGATATTAAGCCGTGAAATGCTTTTGAATCAAGTTTGGGGATATGACGTAGTAGTAAATCCGAATGTAGTAGACTTATATATTGGGTATGTAAGAAAAAAGCTAAAGTGCGAGAAGAAAGATAGATATATTCAAACGATACATGGCAGAGGCTATTCAATGGTTGAATGATAAAAATAAGATAATAAAGTAGTTTCTGTGAAATATTAGCTATTACTGCGCGTATTTTGTAAGGGAAGGTCTCTGTCCCGTATTTGTTGAGAAAGTATTTAATGAAGGTTAATCAACAGTCCTGACCGCACATATTACTTTTTATGCTTGATTTTATGAATTCATACGATTCACAAGATTTTCACAGAATTAATGACTATACTAATTAACAGGATGTTCAAATGAAAATGATTATCAATAGCGATTCAATTGAATAAAAGTTACCTTCTAATTCAATCTATGGATGTCATCATTTTCGAAATAAATCACACTATAAGGAGTATACATATGAAAAAATCTATGCTTTTAAAATTAGTGAGTATTCTAGCAGTTTTCACTTTAATGTTAGTAGCTTGCTCAGATTCAAGTAAAGAAACTTCGAAGGCTAATAATAAAGATAATGGTAGTGATAAGCCAAAAACGGTTGAAATCACTGATGCTCATGGAACTGTTAAAGTCCCTGTAAACCCAAAGAATGTAGTTGCTTTGGATAACAGAACGTTTGAAACTTTATCTGATTGGGGAATTAAATTAGCGGCTGCTCCAAAGGATATCATGCCTGCTGATTCAGCATATAAAAAGGATGAAAAAGTTCAAAATATTGGGAATCACCGTGAACCAAATCTAGAAATTATTGCAGCGGCAAATCCTGAACTTGTAATTGTTGGTCAAAGATTTGCTGACCATTACGAAGAAATCAAAAAATTAGTACCAAATGCAGCAGTTATTGATCTTAATTTTGATGTTTCTGAGAAAGCTACTAAGCCTGGCGAAAACTTAGTAAAAGGACTTAAAGATTCTACAGTTACTTTAGGAAAAATCTTTAATAAAGATAAAGAAGCTAAACAATTAGTAGCTGATTTTGATAAATCTATTGAAAAAGCAAAATCTGCTTATAACGGAAAAGATAAAGTTATGAGTGTTATCGTTACTGGTGGTAATATTGGTTTTGCTGCTCCACATTCTGGTCGTGTTTGGGGACCAATGTATGAAATTTTCGGTTGGACTCCAGCGTTAGAAGTTTCAAATTCTACTGCAGGTCATAAAGGTGATGACGTTTCTGTTGAAGCTATTGCACAAACAAATCCTGATTGGATTTTCGTATTAGATCGTGATGCTGCAACATCTGATGCAGCTAAGTCAACACCTGCTAAGGATGTTATTTCTAAATCACCTGCTCTTCAAAACACAACTGCTGTTTCTAAAAAACAAGTTATTTATGCACCAGAAGATACTTACACAAATGAATCAATTCAAACTTATATAGAGTTATTTGGAAATATGGCAAAAACTTTAGCTAAGTAGTGTAAAGGGGTACGAAACAGTGTCAAAAAATATGATTTCTAGGGTTGAGAATATTTCTCAACCCCAGTTTTATAATCAAAATAAAATATGGACAAAACCTTTTATAATAGCAGTTATAGTTGTTATAATTTTAGGGATTATATCACTGTTTACTGGAGTTTATGATATACGTGGACAAGAGGACGGGACAGAGATGTTTTTCATAACTCGTGTTCCGAGAACAGCTGCATTAATGCTTACTGGAGCTGCGATGGCGATGGCAGGGCTCGTCATGCAACTCATTACACAGAATCGCTTTGTTGAACCTACTACAACGGGGACTATTGAATGGTCAGGCTTAGGCCTGCTTTTTGTGTATTTATTATTTCCTGCCCCGACTTTAGTTCAAAGAATGACTGGTGCAATCATTTTTTCTTTTATAGGAACTATGATTTTCTTTCTATTTTTAAGAAGAGTTAAGCTTCGTTCGTCTTTAATTGTTCCGATTATTGGATTGATGCTTGGAGCAGTAATTTCTGCAGTGTCTACTTTTTTAGGACTCCTTTTTCAAAAGACGCAAAGTATTGAAACTTGGTTTGTCGGTTCATTTGCTAACATTCAGGTGGGAAGATATGAATATTTATGGCTGATTGTTATCATTACTTTTCTTATTTTTATGTATGCTAATAGATTGACTTTAGCTGGACTAGGAGAAGATGTCGCAACAAGTCTTGGAGTTAATTACAATAGAATTGTTCTTTTTGGGACTGCTCTTATCTCTGTTGCAGTTGGAATTGTTGCAGCTGTTATTGGACACTTACCTTTCTTAGGATTAATTGTGCCAAATATCGTTTCAATGTTTAGAGGTGATGATCTTAGGAGTAATTTACCTTGGGTTTGTGTGATCGGAATGGGATCAATAACTGCCTGTGACATCATTTCTCGAACAATTATACAGCCTTTTGAATTACCTGTTTCTTTAATACTTGCAACAGTGGGAGCAGTCGTGTTTATTACTATTTTATTGAGACAAAGAAAACCAAGGAGGCTACGATGATCACATTAGAATATAGAAAAAAAGAAAATGTCGAAATCGATTCTAGCCTTCATAATGAAAGTAGATCAGCTAGCGCTTTTCGGTCTAAGAAGGAAGCAAGACGTTATTGGATTTTACTGATAACATTGATTGCTTTAGGTCTTCTTTCTTCATATGGACTTTTAGTTTATAACAATCCAGTTCCGATAGATTCACCTTCTTTTATCCCAGTCGTTAAGAGAAGGATAGTAGCTATTGTTGCAATGATTATTGCTGCGGTTTGCCATAGCTTGTCGACAGTTGCTTTCCAATCTATTACGAATAATAAAATTATTACTCCATCGCTTTTAGGTTTCGAATCACTTTATTCAGCAATTCAAACGAGTACAGTATTCTTCTTTGGTGCTAGTGCGTTAATAAATTTTAATGGAATTGGATCATTTTTATTCCAAGTTGTTGTTATGGTCTTCATGAGTTTGATACTTTATGGATGGTTACTTTCCGGTAAATACGGGAATTTACAACTTATGCTTTTAGTTGGAATTATTATTGGTACCGGGCTAAATTCTGTGTCAACTTTCATGAGAAAACTACTTGCGCCTTCAGAATTTGATATTTTACAAGCTAGATTATTTGGTTCTGTTAATCATGCAGATCCTGCTTATTTTCCTATTGTAATTCCTATGATCATAATTGTAGCAGTATTGATTTTTGCTCATTCTAAGAATTTGAATGTTTTGTCACTAGGAAAGGATGTTGCTACTTCTTTTGGGGTTAAATATCAACCTAGTGTCATTTATACGCTTGTATTAGTAGCGATTTTAATGTCCATTTCAACAGCTCTAATTGGGCCACTTACGTTCTACGGATTTTTAGTAGCAACTTTGAGTTATCAGGCAGCGTCAACTTATGATCATAGATATATTTTTCCGATGGCTTTTGCTATAGGATTTTTAATAATGACGAGCGCATACTTTTTAATGTATCATGTATTCCATGCTCAAGGTGTAGTTTCAGTTATTATTGAATTATTTGGTGGAATCATATTCTTAACTATAGTTTTAAGGAAGAGGGCTTTATGATAAAAATTGATAATGTTAAAAAGTTCTATACTGATAAGGTAAAAATAGGACCTTTGGATATTGAAATACCAAAAGCAGGCTTTACTTCTTTAATTGGACCAAATGGTGCTGGAAAGTCAACGACACTTTTGATGATTGGCAGACTTTTAGATATGGATGAAGGCCAAATTCAGGTAGCAAATATGGATGTTTCTGAATCTAAATCGAAAGACTTAGCAAAAGTTTTGACTATATTGCGACAAGAAAATCATTTTGTAACTAGGCTTACAGTTAGACAATTAGTTGGATTTGGGCGCTTTCCTTATTCAAAGGGAAGGTTGACTAAAGAAGATGAGGTTATCATTTCTAAATATATCGATTTCTTAGATTTAACTAGTTTAGAGAATAGATATTTAGATGAGCTTTCTGGTGGTCAAAGACAAAGGGCATATGTAGCGATGGTACTGTGCCAAGAGACGGAATATGTACTTTTGGACGAACCTTTGAACAACCTTGATGTTGCTCGTTCTGTTCAAATGATGGAGCATTTAAGACGTGCAGCTAATGAATTTGGAAGAACAATTTTGACGGTTATGCATGACATAAATTTTGCAGCTAAATACTCGGATAAAATTTGTGCTATGAAAGATGGACAAATTGCTGCTTTTGGAACAGTAGAAGAGGTTATGGACTCAACACTTTTGACAGATATTTTTGAAACAAAAATAGAAATTATTAATGGTCCTTATGGGCCAATAGCAGTTTATTAGTTATAAAATGTGAAAAAATACTGTAGCTTGCGCAGATTATGCAAGCCACTCTAGTTAAAGTTGCTGTCTGTATTTTATAGGCAGCAGCTTTTTTATGTGATTACTTATAAAATGCAAAAGAATGCTTCACCTTTTCAAGTATGTACCAAACGAAAAAAATATCTCTGTATAACTTTTTAAAAGAATTCAGCTTGTTTTTTTATATGTAATATTGCATATCAGAGTGTATTGATAAAAGTGTAAGGGGTCACTATAATGAGGGCATAAAGATAAATCAAAATTTCGTAGCAATAAAAAGGAGGAAATAATATGGAAATCGCAATGGCAGTTTTAAAATTTGTAGGTGGCGTAATCCCGTTAATTCAAGAACTTTTAAAAGCATTTATGTAAATTTATTAGTTAGCAATCATTATTATATTTTACTAAAAAAAGAACGGGGTGATTTTTCTGAATATTAAGAAAAACACTAAAAGAAGAAAGTTCCTTGCATGTTTATTAGTTAGTCTATGCACTATTAATTATTCATCTATTTCCTTCGCAGAAACACAAGCAAGTAATGCAACTGATGTAACCAAAAATGCTAGTGGCATTGATACTGGTATAGCAAATCTTAAATATAATAATCAAGAGGTTTTAGCTGTAAATGGTGATAAAGTAGAGAGTTTTGTTCCGAAAGAAAGTATCAATTCAAATGGTAAATTTGTAGTAGTAGAACGCGAAAAAAAATCACTTACAACGTCACCAGTCGATATTTCAATTATTGATTCTGTAGTGAATCGCACGTATCCAGGAGCTGTACAACTTGCAAATAAAGCTTTTGCAGACAATCAACCGAGTTTATTAGTGGCTAAGAGAAAGCCTTTGAATATTAGTATAGACTTACCGGGCATGAGAAAAGAAAATACAATCACTGTCCAAAATCCGACATATGGTAATGTAGCTGGAGCAGTAGACGATTTAGTATCTACTTGGAATGAAAAGTATTCTACAACACATACGTTGCCTGCAAGAATGCAGTATACGGAATCCATGGTTTATAGTAAATCGCAAATCGCAAGCGCTCTTAATGTTAACGCTAAATATCTTGATAACAGTCTAAACATTGATTTTAATGCGGTTGCAAATGGAGAGAAAAAAGTGATGGTAGCGGCGTATAAGCAAATATTTTATACGGTAAGTGCTGAACTACCTAACAATCCATCCGACCTTTTTGATAATAGCGTTACTTTTGATGAGTTAACTCGAAAAGGCGTAAGTAATTCGGCTCCACCTGTTATGGTTTCAAATGTAGCTTATGGTAGAACGATTTATGTAAAATTAGAAACAACATCTAAGAGCAAAGATGTACAAGCTGCTTTTAAAGCCTTACTTAAGGATAACAGTGTTGAAACAAGTGGACAGTATAAAGATATTTTTGAAGAAAGTACCTTTACTGCTGTAGTATTAGGCGGAGATGCGAAAGAGCATAACAAGGTTGTTACTAAAGATTTCAATGAAATCCGAAATATTATTAAAGATAATGCTGAATTAAGTCTTAAAAATCCAGCATACCCAATTTCATATACAAGTACTTTCTTAAAAGATAATGCAACTGCTGCTGTTCATAACAATACAGATTATATTGAGACGACAACTACAGAATATTCAAGTGCTAAAATGACACTTGATCATTACGGTGCTTACGTTGCTCAATTTGATGTATCTTGGGATGAATTCACATTTGACCAAAAGGGTAACGAAGTACTAACACATAAAACATGGGATGGTAGCGGAAAAGACAAAACGGCTCATTACTCTACAGTTATCCCTCTTCCACCGAACTCAAAAAATATAAAAATTGTAGCAAGAGAATGTACAGGTCTTGCATGGGAATGGTGGAGAACAATTATTAATGAACAAAACGTTCCATTAACAAATGAAATAAAAGTTTCAATTGGAGGAACAACATTATACCCAACAGCTAGTATTAGTCATTAAGTATAAAAAAAGCGCCCTATAAGTAGGGCGCTTTTTTACTTAGTCACAAATTTTATTCCTCTATTTGCCGGGCAGCCCGATTGATGAGGGCTGATTAATAATGTAATTCCTAATATAGTTAATCGGCGTTGATTTACTTCTTCACGTAAAATGGATTGAAATGAAATTCCTATTACTTGGACAAGTGTTGCTAAAAGTGTGGCAATTGGAGGAATAAAACTTTATGTTCCTTTGTTTTGGGCCAACTTAAGAAACTTTTGTAAAATGATAGGATTACAAAAATGTAATGTGGGTGTAAGGAAACTGGATTGTACCATCTTTATGGTTAAAGCATACTTAAGGTAAGGAAGATTTATATTTTAACGGGTATAAATCTTACAAGTAGAATAGAAAGGTTAGGTATTATCATATGAAATGGATCATGAGAATTTTTGTGTTATTAGCTATAGTAGGAGGTGCTTTCTACTATATGAAGTCAGGGAATGGATACTATTTGACTAAACAATATTATGTAAAAGTAACGACTGATTCTAAAGTAGAAAACGAAAAATTGAGTAATGGAGAAGTTCTTACGTATCATGTTTACGATGAGAAGGTGTACGATAAAAAAGGGGAAGAAAGAGAACTGAAAATTTCCTTGCAAAATGAATTGGAAAAAAATCAATATTATTTGATTGATTGGGAAGATCGCCGTGGGATTGTTTCTAAAATAGCTAAAGTGAATCAAGCAAAAATAGATAAAGGTATTTTAGATAAGTTGAACGCAAATTCATAATATTTCAGGATAAGTTAATCAAAAGCTGTGTTAGCGTAAGATTTATAAGAAAAAGGTATTATAGCAAAAATAAAAGAGATTATTATAAAACAAAAAAGACCGAACCGTCTGGTTCTGTCTTTTTTTAGGAATGAAGAATGAATTTTACAAATGATGTGGCACAAAGCTGGATTGCTACAATTGGGATGACATGTATGAATAGTGGACTGTAACACTTATGTAGATGGTTTGCAGAGATATAAAATCAATATAGAAGAGGAGTATTATTCTAGATGACTTATGTAACTACAATTTTATCAATAGCGGGTATCGTTATCATGTCTTTAGCGAGGATTAATTTTAAAATAAGGGCGTTTGCTAATAAACCAGCTTGGGGTGGCTTCACTCTTCCCTTAATTCTAATTGGATTTATTTTATTTTGTATCGGTATGTTTTTAGGTTTTGTAAATCATCAACTATAAGGTGGGAATATTGTGAAGACGAAAAGCTATATGTTTTTCGTCTTTTCGTTCTCTTGCTTAATAAGAAAGATCCTGCAACTCAGTACAGGATCTTTAATCAAACGTATTTAAAAACTAAATTGTGGTTTCATATCACCTTTATAAGGTTCATGTTCAACGAATATAGTTATATCCTTACCAGCTTGGTCTTTACCAGTTCTTTTATACGTAAATTTATTCTTATTTAGTTCAGTAAGTTCAAGAGCTGCACCGTATTTGTTATTTCCAATTGAAACATGGGCTCTTATTTTATTTTCGTGTACAACATCGAAGTAGCCATAGTCACCGCGGCTTTGACCTGTTTCGCTATTGAAGAACTCATATTTATTAGACTTGTCATCGAATTTTGCTAGACTTATAAAATTCGAATTAAACTGTGTTACATCATTACCAGCTTCATCTACTACTTTTGTTCCGTGCCAAAGGGTACCGCCTAAAATTTTATCTCCATCAACGTTTTTAACAATATCTCCTGTAGTCGTGTTCAGCTGCTTGTCCGGATCAGTGAAAGAAAGTTCTTTTTCTTTATATGGGACATGTTCAACGAAAACTTCTACATCTTTACCTTTAGCGTCTTTACCCATTCGTTTATAAGTAAATACATTTTTATTTAGTTTTGTCATGTCAACGACAGCTTGATACTTCATTGATTCTGAAATTAATATTCTCTTCTTCCCATCATTTGTGACAAAGAAAGTGCCTTTATCGCCACGACTTGCACCTGTTTTAGCATCAAAAAATTCATATCTGCCTGACTTCGCATCATATTTTGCAAGACCAATGAAGTTTGCATTCTCTTTTGTTAAGTCATTCTTATCTTTGTCATACACTCGTGTACCTTGCCAATTTGTCTCGCTAAGAATATTAGCCATTTTTTGCCCTTTAGTTAATTTATTTTCCTTTTTTGTTTCTTTAGCAACTTGTTCTTGTTTTTGTTTCCCATGATTTTCTTCAGCTTTAGTACCAGCACACCCTGTTAATGCTAATGTGAATCCGAGCAGTACGGATGATAGTGCTTTTGCTTTTTTGTTCATGTTTTATCGTCTCCTTATTTTATGATTTCAAGTAGTACGGTTAGCGATTATAGTAGCAGTGCGTCATATATGAACTTAGTTGCTACGTTTCTTATGTTAATACCCGACTATAAACTGCCTCTAAATAAAACATTAAAAAAAGATAAACTAATTCCTAAAATTTGTTCATATTTATAAAAAGGTCTTTTACATGGGGTGAATGTAAATTTCTCATTTTGAAAACGACGTAATTAAATGGGCGGATTCATATTATGCTTACAGTGCGATTTTAGATGTGATGCTATACTGTGTATAGGATTTTATGGGTGTATGTTGTGTCGGTTTTTGTCGGTAAGTCGATATTCTATGTCGAATCGTTGATATATTGAAAAAATCGTTGATATATTGTGAGTTATGATAGATATATTTGAAAAATCGTTGATATATTTTGAGGAGGGCTAAAAATGATTGTGAAAGAACGACAAATGCCGATGTATTTACGACAATTAGAAGCGTTATCTAGAAGATTACCTGCTCACCATCCGAAACGGGATATGGTTGCAGAAAGTTTAGCGAAGCATAAAGCGGGTTACAAAGGTGAACAAGCTATCAATTATCCATTAAGTTTTTTGCCAGAAGAAACATATAGTATTTTGCACGATATAAGGTTGTCTGATCAAAATCACCATTTTCAAATTGATACGATTATCATTTCAGCATATTTTCTTCTTTTCCTCGAAATAAAAAATATAGCAGGTACGTTACTATTTGATTCAAAGTTTAACCAGCTTATTAGAATATCAGAGGGGAATCCAGAAGGGTTTCCAGATCCAATTTTACAAGTGAAAAGACAAGAGGAACAGTTTAGAAAATGGTTAAGGTTAAATGGGTTTTCTCGTTTTCCGATTGAATCACTCGTTGTTATTAGTAATCCACGAACTATTATTAAATCTTCAGACGATAATCTCCCCAATAAAATTATACACAGTGCAAATTTACCTCATAAAATAAAATGGTTTGAGAGCAAATATAAGAAAAAAACTATAAAAAATGTAGACGATCTTATTTGTCAAATAGTAAGGAATCATACTCCATTACAGCAAAATATCCTCGAACAATTTAAAATTAAAAAAGGAGAATTGTTAAACGGCGTACGATGTGAGGTCTGTTCTATAATGCCGATGTTGAAAATAAAAAAAGGGTGGTATTGTTCAAATTGTAAAGCTATCTCTAAGGTAGCACATGAGGATGCGATACATGATTATGTACTTCTTATTAGTAGGACTTGTACAAATATGCAGTTAAAGGAATTTCTCCACGTTCAATCGAGTGCAACAGTTCATAGACTCCTTAAAACAATGAACATCCCACACACCGGCACTAATAAAGGACGAAAATATGATTTAACGCACCTTCAATTATAATTTTGCTATAATAAATATGTACTTATACGAAGGGGAGTTTAATGAGACAATGAAATCATTCAATATTGATCATTTTATCGCGAGTGTTTTACAGTGGATATTAAATATAGCGCTAATTATATTATCCATTGTCTTATCTATCTTTTTAATTAATGAGACGATTACTTTTATTCAATACATATTTTCAGCGAAGAAGTATACGTCATATAAATTGGTTGAAAGTATCATCGTTTATTTCTTATACTTCGAGTTCATTGCATTAATTATTAAGTATTTTAAATCGAACTATCATTTCCCGTTACGTTATTTTATTTATATCGGAATTACGGCCTTAATTCGATTAATTATTGTGTCTCATGAGGAACCGATGGAGACGTTATTATACGCAGGAGCAATTCTTGTTTTAGTTATTGCTTTATACATATCGAATATGAGAGATTTGAGAAAAGAGTAGTAGTGCAGACATAAGTTTGCACTACTTTTTTATTTGCAATTATCCATCCTATAATTGGGTGGCTGTAATCAAATGAATAGTGTCAGGACATTCTAATTTATAAGTTACTTTGTTGTCTTCAATATCTTTTGTGATTTTTTGGCATGTATTGTTCGAATATTGAATCTCTTGATTTTCACTATGTTTCTCATTTGTTTTTGTATAGTCAACATCATAATAGACGGAGGTAGACTCCTTTTCTTTTTTTACAGTTAAATCAATAATAACTGGCTCGTCCTTGGTATTAAATTTAGTAATTCTAACGGAATCGTCTTTATTTGAATTATAGTTTTTTACGAAAGTATCTAATTTCTCTATATTATAAACTTTATCGTTTTTTTCAATAACATCACCACGTTTTTTAGAAGCCTCAAAAGTATATGTCTCGTTTTTATCGTTTTTTTGCTCATTATTAGTACAACCAATAAGAGTAAATAAGACTAACGAGATTAAAGGTAATGCATACTTTCTATATTGTATTCTCATAGGTTCATCTCCCTTTCTTAATTTTTAACGATGATATATTTATAATTTTATCTTACTGAGATTTTTGGAAAGCCAAAAGACTGTTCTTTTTTCGTTAAGTTATTGTAAATGTCTACATTCTTTATTAATTGGTTATAAATTTCGGCATAATATTGTTACATCTTGACCTTCAAGTTGCTTGAAAGTTTACAATGAAATTAGGGCGTTTGAAATCGAAAAAAATTGAGAAATTAAGTGAAGAGGTTTCTTTTACTTGGAGGTTATAGGAATGAATCAGGAATTGAAGTTACGTCCATTGGAACGAGAAGATTTAAAGTTCGTACACGAACTGAATAATAATGCGCATATTATGTCATATTGGTTTGAAGAGCCGTATGAGGCATTTGTGGAGCTGCAAGACTTATACGATAAACATATACATGATCAAAGCGAACGCCGATTTATCGTTGAGAAAGACAATGAAATGGTTGGATTAGTTGAGTTAGTAGAAATCGATTATATTCACCGTAGAACAGAATTCCAAATCATTATTGATCCGAATTATCAAGGATATGGTTATGCAGTGGATGCGACGCGTTTAGCGATGGATTACGCTTTTTCCGTACTAAATATGCATAAGATTTATTTAGTTGTGGATAAGGAAAATGAAAAGGCAGTACATGTTTATAAAAAAGTTGGGTTTATGGTAGAAGGTGAGCTTATCGATGAGTTTTTCGTTGATGGTAACTATCATAATGCGATAAGAATGTGTATGTTTCAGAAGCAATATTTTGAAAACAAGTAGTTGAAAGATTCGGAAGTAATGTTGACGTTTCGTAAAACCGTATGCTAAAATCCCTTTTAAGTATTAAGGAAGGTGCAGAATATGCTTTATATAAAATTTGTAAAACTCATTAGAAAACTTTGCTCCGCACAAATGTATACGGTGAAGCGTTGTACGGAGCTTAATCAAGGGGTATAAATCCCCTATATTCATCGGCTGAATAACTTTTCTAAAAAAGTATAGTTTATCTATGCTTATTTCGTTATGGTTTTTCAGCTGGTGTATAAAATAGATTAAGGGGCCATAGACAATGCTTTGTCTATGGCCCTTTGTGTATATTATTCCGATGAGTCTTTACTGTAAATTGGAGTAGTATAGGAAAAACCACGAAGCAGAGGGCTAGTGTCGAATGACGCTATCTCTCTGCTTTTTTTAATTTGAGGAAAAGAGGAATAAAAATGAGTTTACTTAAAGTGGAAAGTTTATCACATAGTTTTATAGATAAAGTATTATACGAAAATGCTTCTTTTGATTTGCATAAAGGGGAGCATATGGGAATTGTTGGACAGAATGGTGCAGGAAAAAGCACATTAATGAAAATATTGGTGGGGGAAATTATTTCTGATAAGGGAGACATAAAGTGGCAACCAAATATTCAAATTGGACATCTTGATCAATACGCAGAAATTGATGAGGGTTATACCATTTCTCAATATTTAAAGAGAGCCTTTTATGATTTGTATGAAATGGAAAAGAGAATGAACAAGTTATATGAAGAAATTGCGATGACCGGAGATGAAAATCAACTATTGAAAGCGGCAGAAATTCAAGGACTGCTCGAGGCTCATGATTTTTATTCAGTAGATAGTATTACGAATAAGGTGGCATCCGGCTTAGGTATTGATGTGATTGGGATGGATCGTGTTATTGGTGAATTAAGCGGAGGGCAGCGTGCAAAGGTAATTTTAGCGAAGCTCTTATTAGAAGAGCCTAATATTTTATTACTAGATGAACCGACGAATTTTCTTGATAAGGAGCATGTGGAGTGGCTTGCTAATTATTTAATGAATTTTGAAGGAGCGTTTATGGTCATATCACATGATTTTGATTTTCTGGAAAAGGTAACTTCTTGCATATGTGATGTAGAGTTCGGAACAGTTAAGAAGTATTACGGTAAATACTCAGATTTTGTAGGACAAAAGGAGCATTTGCGAAAAGATTATATTCGCCAATATTATGCACAGCAAAAGAAAATTGAAAAAACGGAAGAGTATATTCGTAGAAATATTGCTGGGGTGAATTCAAAAATAGCGCAAGGTCGTCGAAAACAATTACAGCGTATGGAAAGAATTGCGCCACCAAGTTTTACTCATAAACCGTCTATTCATTTTCAGGAACTTCCCATTTCAGTTCAGACAGTTCTTGAAGTAAATAACCTTGAAGTTGGTTACGACTTCGCTCTCTTACCAAAGTTGAATTTTTCAGTAATGGGTAGGCAAAAACTTGTTATTACAGGTTTCAATGGAGTAGGAAAATCTACTTTATTAAAAACAATCGTTGGAAATATTGCTAGTATTTCTGGAGAGTTTCACTTTTCAGAGCAAATAAAGATTGGATATTATGAGCAAGATTTAAATTGGAGCAATGATTCTTTAACGCCGCTTCAAATTATTTCAGAACAGTTTCCTAAACTGAATATGAAGGAAATACGCCATCATTTAGCTGCGTGTGGAGTGAAGGATACGCACGTTTCGCAAGAAATTCGTACGTTAAGTGGTGGTGAACAATCGAAGGTGAAACTGTGCGGATTATTATTATCACCTTGTAACTTATTAATTTTAGATGAGCCGACAAATCATTTAGATGCAGAAGCGAAGGAAGCTTTGCAAAAGGCGCTAATTAAGTTTAAGGGCAGCATTATACTCGTATCTCACGAAGCGAGTTTTTATCTTGATTGGGCAGATAGCATCTTTCATATAGAGACAGGAATAGTTAAGGGGGTGTGAAACATATGAGTGAAAACAATTGGAAAACGAAAATTATATTATTTTTGACCGCTCAAACTATTTCGTTGTTCGGTTCCTCTCTCGTACAATACGCGATTATATGGTATATCACCCTTACAACATCATCAGGAGTGATGTTGACTATTTCAACTGTTTGCGGTTTTCTACCACAAATTGCGATATCTTTGTTTGCAGGTGTTTGGATTGATCGTTATGACCGTAAAAAGATGATTATGTTATCGGACGGAATTATAGCGATTGCGACGTTAGTTTTAGCAATTTTATTTTTTACAGGATATAAAAGTATTTGGTTACTTTTTATTGTGTTACTCATTCGTTCAGCTGGAACAGGAGTACAAACGCCAGCTGTGAATGCATTAATTCCGCAAATCGTTCCGAAAGAGTATCTTATGAAAGTAAATGGAATAAATAGCAGTATTACATCTTTAATTATGTTTCTTTCTCCAGCAGCAAGTGCGATGATTCTTTCTATTGCTAGCATTGAAACAACATTTTTTATTGATGTTATTACGGGTATGATTGGAATTAGTATTATGTTTATCATTCAGGTAGAGGGACATGTGAATGCAGAGAATAAGCAAAAATCTAATCTACAAGGAATTAAAGAAGGATTCTCTTATTTAAAAGAAAATGTATTTATTAAAAGGCTAATCGTTTTATTAATTATCGTCATGATTTTAATAAGTCCAGCTGCTTTTTTAACACCTTTAATGGTAACTCGTTCTTTCGGGGCCGAAATGTGGAGACTTACTGCTAGTGAGATGACCTTTAGTGCGGGTGCGGCAGCTGGTGGCGTATTAATTGCGGCGTGGGGTGGTTTTCGTAATCGTATGTATACAACAGCGCTAGCTTGTGCATTATATGGACTGCTTATGATTGGACTCGGAATAGCACCAATATTTATTATATATTTAGTCTTTAATTTTTTAATTGGTATAACGATGCCGTGCTTCAATACACCAGTTACTGTGTTATTGCAGGAAAAAGTAGAACCATCAATGCACGGACGGATGTTCAGTCTTGTACAAATTGCGAATTCATGCGCGCTTCCTCTAGGAATGATAATATTTGGGCCATTGTCGGATATGTTTAGTGTAGAGATTTTGTTAATTTATGCTGGGATATTCGTGCTATTTTGCGCAATGTATATTGTATTAAGCAAGAGGTTTGAAGTGTAAATATTTATAATACAGAGGGTTTGCGAAGTGATTTAATATGCTTCGTAAACCTTTTTGTTATTATTCTAGTCAATAATTATTTATTGTTAAACGATAAATAATTATTGACTGTTAATGGTTTTTTGGATAATATGATGTTAAGAATCTAAGGAGAATTACATGAGTAGAGGAGAATGTGAAATGAAAAATAAATACGTAGTAGCTATTTCTTTCATGATTTTAGCGATTATTTCTTTAACTATACATGCTTCAAACAGTAAAGTAGGAGCGGATGGATTCCTTGAAGAACCTTTCTTTTTCCTAGTACCGATAAGTTATGTATTGTTCCTTAGTGGTATTGGCGTATTATTATTTGGATTTATTACTTCAAAGCTGAAAAGGGGCAATAAATAGGGGTTACCAATAGGGACAAAATACTCACTATGAAATAGAAACATACCATATGGAAGAAAAAGAATAAGTGAGATGAATCATGATGAACCATCATTTTTATAATGGAAGACAAGTAGGAGCAGCTATTACGCTGGCTGGGGCACAGGGAACAATTCATGCTATGAATCAAGCTATTCAAATGCAACAACAAGCATATTTTGCACAAATGATGCAAAGTCAGTATATGCCGTATTCACAGCTTCCGATGCAAATTGTACATTACGATGTACATCCAGCTGGTTTATTTTCTATTCCATATGGCGGGACATATTTCTTATGAAAGAAAGCGACTCAATAGAGTCGCTTTTTTTCATATTCCGCCTAGCTTCATTCCAAGGAATGCGAAGAGGATACCAATTATGTACGTAGCGCTTAAGTATAAAAGGAAAGTGCTAATATTTTTTCGATTGAGAAGTTGAACGGCTTCTAGTTTAAACGTAGAAAATGTAGTGAATGCACCCATAAATCCAGTACCTAATAATAGTTGCCAGCCTGTAGTAACTCCGTTGCCGATTATATATCCAAGTAAAAACGCCCCTGTTATATTAATAAGGAATGTAGCAAGTGGAAATTGTGTTTTATTTCTTTTCTTAAACCAATTGCTAATTGCAAATCGTGTAATCGCACCGAAAAATCCTCCTGTTGCGACTAATAAGGCTTCTATCATGAGTAATCACCTTCCGTAAGAGATTTCTTAATTAAGAAATCTCCAAGTGTATAGCCAAGGCCAGACATAATGAGGCCACCAAGTATGCTACATGATACATATAAGAAGGCTATGCTCCACTCAGAATGATTGATCAATTGCACAGTTTCTACACTAAATGTTGAAAAAGTCGTAAAGGAACCGATGAATCCAGTTCCGATGCCTGTGATGACCTCTGAAGGTAAGATGTTTAGCCGGGCGATATAAGTAGTTAGCCACGCTAAGAAGAAGCAACCGATTAAGTTAATGAGTAATGTTGCTAATGGAAATGAATGATGCCAAAATGTGGTGATATTAAGACCTAAATAATAACGAGAAAGAGCTCCTAATATACCGGCAATGCCGACGATAATATAAATCAATTTTCTCACCTCTTTAAATAGATTGCTCAAAAAAATAGACTCCTACCAGTATGTATACTGGTAGGAGTCATTAGCTAAGCAGCGTTTATGGCGAACTCCATCGCCTAGGATTATTACATATAGTGTACTAAATATACCGTTTAAATTCCAGTGAGGAGGTGGGTGTAACGTTTCTTTTTTTGATGTCTGAAGGTTTTTCAAGTAATTAAAATGGGATCGATTACTTATCAACTAAATATAGTGATATACGGTTTTAATTATGATAAAATGTTTCTTATGTGTGTCGTTTTGTTTTATTTGACTGAAAATAAAGAAAAATAAATTCGCGTGAAAAGGAGTCATTTATTTGAAGAAATTTTTAAAAATCGTATTTACATGTGTTTTAGTAGTAGCGGGCATTGTAGGAGGATTTCTAGCGTATATGACACTTACTAAAGAACAGCCTGCTGATGTTATAAGCTTGAAGGTGGAGAATAATAAGGAGCGCGTATTAGCGACTGGAAATGAGTTTAAAGTTACAACATTTAATATTGGATATGCTGGGTTAGATAAGGATCAAGATTTCTTTATGGATGGTGGAAAGGGATCTGGTTCAAGTAGTAAAGAGCAAACGGAAACTAATTTAAAGAATATGCTTTCGTTTTTACAAAATGAGAATAGTGATTTTGCACTATTACAAGAAGTTGATATAAAGTCACTTCGTTCATTTGATGTAAATGAACATGAATTTTTGAAAAAAGGATTACCTGATTATGTTTCGTCATTTGGCAAGAACTACGATACGAAATGGGTTCCAGTGCCAATAATAAATCCAATGGGATATGCGGAGGCTGGATTAAGTACGTTTTCTAAATACACTGTTCAAGAAGCGAAGAGGTTCCAGCTTCCTGGAATGGAGCCTTGGCCAAAGCGTTTGTTTGATTTAGATCGAGCAATTGTGGAATATAAAATTCCTGTTAATAATGGGAAACATGTTAGACTCGTAAATTTACATTTGTCTGCTTATGATGAAGGCGGGAAAATTAGAAAACAGCAAGTAGAGTACTTAAAAGAATATATGAACAAGCATTATGAAAATGGTGATTACGTAATAATGGGCGGAGATTGGAATCAATTAGTTTCAAACGCTCAATTAAGTGATCCGAAGTTTGTGAAAGAGCGCCCTGAGTGGTTAGTAGAGTTACCGAAGGACTTTACAGACGGTGGCTTTAAGTGGGCTGTAGATCCGTCTGTTATGACTGTGAGAGATGATGTAAAGAAATATGTAGAAGGTGAAAATTTCGTCACTATTATTGATGGCTTTATCGTTTCACCGAATGTAGAGATTGTAAATGTACAAGGGAAAGATTTAAAGTTTGAAAATAGCGATCATAACCCAGTAAGTGCGGTATTTAAACTGAAGTAATTGATATGTATAAGTAGAAGGTGGGGCTTCATATGGAGTGGTTAAAGAGGACTTGTTTTTCTAACCTTGAGAAAGAATCACAGAAAAATCATTTATTACTGTTTATAACGATTTGTAGTTTCTTTCTTGGGATAATCGCAATTGGGTATTATGGATATATTTTTACAGAGAGAGCAATAGCGTTTTGGATTTGTGGTATTTCTGTCGTTGCATTTGGAACGCTTTTTACTTTTATAAAAAGTATGGAATCAGCGTATAAATATATCATGACATTTATGTTGCTTACAATGTCTTACATTATGGTACAAGCCTTTAATGAAAGCCCGGCTGTATTTCAAATGGTCTATTTTACATTAGCTGTTTCACTTATTTACTTAAGTGAGCGCCTCATTTTAATTCTTGGCGGGGTAGCTGTTGTGATCACATTTATCCTTTGTAGCTATTGGCCGGAGCAATTTTTTGCTTATACAGCCTCGTCTGAAGCTGCTAATTTCGCAAGTTTGTTAGCGATTGTAACAATCGCTATGTGGGGCGTCACGAAAATCGGTTCTAATCTGCTCCTTCGTTTAAGTGATGAGAAGCAAGAAGTAATGAGAAAAGCTCAGGAGTTAGAAGAGACGCAAAGACTTATTGAAGAAACAGTTGTGAAACTAGATAGTAATTTCAATCATTTAAGACAAAATATGAACACGTCGATGGAATCGATGAGTGAAATTAATTTTGCCTTTGAAGAGGTGGCAGTTGGTACGCAATCACAATCAGAGATGATGTATCGTTCGGTAGAAGTATTGAATGATATGGAAGGAAATATTGAACAAATCATCTCTCAAGTAAGAACTGCATCGGCTCGTGTGGATGAAAGCTTAGAAATTTCAAAAGGTAGTGTACATACTCTAAGAAATTTTGAAACTAACATGAGAAGTTTAAATGATGTTGTTTCACAGTCTGGAATTATATTTAGAGATTTAATGATGCAATCGAAACAAATTAATGAAATTGTAGATGTAATAACGAATATTTCAAGTCAGACGAGTTTGCTAGCTTTAAATGCAAATATTGAAGCTGCGAGGGCAGGCGAGCATGGAAAAGGTTTTGCTATTGTAGCGAGTGAAGTGTTAAAGCTTGCTGAAGAATCAAATCGTTCTGCGGGAAGAATTCAAGGGATTTTGAAGGAGTTTAGTAATCAAGCAAGTAAGGTAGAAGTGCAAGTAGAAAAGTCAGAAAGAGTACAAGAAGAATGTAACGAGATGTTAGCAAGCGTTTTAACAAATGTAACTGATTTAGGGAAGTTTATTGATGCGATTAATGAAGTAATGCGAGAGGTTGTTGTTCATCAAGAAAGTTTCCAAGTTAAAACGACGAATATCGTAAAGGATGTTACGCATGCTTCTAACGTAATTCAGCAAACTTCTACAGCTACAGAAGAAGTGCTAGCGAGTGTGGAAGAAGAAAAATATCGAAATGATACGTCAGTGAAGACGTTACAAACTGTTAGCGAGCAAGTGAAGTTGTTAGAAGATATTTTAGAAAAGTAATATTGCTTGGAAAGAGCACGAATGATGTGCTCTTTTTTCATTGAAACGAATACTTGATAGGAATTTAATTGCTTTTCTGCGCGTTTTCTGCCAAGCTTAAGGAGATAAAATTCAGCTAATAGCGGAATTAAAATACTTCAAAGAAAGAATTAAATAGGTGACGCATATGATCGAAGTTAAGACTTCTGAACTTAGTGATGGAGAATTTAATAGAGGTGTATTTGCAACTCGTGATATTAAAAAAGGTGAGTTGATACACGCAGCACCAGTTATCTCTTATCCGAATGAACAGCATGAACATATTGAGAAAACATTACTTGCTGACTACGCATTTGAGTATGGAATCAATCATACGGCAATCCTTTTAGGATACGGTATGTTATTTAATCATTCATATACACCGAATGCAACGTATGATATTGTCTTCGAGAACCATACGTTTAACTTCTATGCTTATAAGGATATAAAAGCAGGAGAAGAAATTTTAATCAATTATAATGGTGAAGTTGATAACGATGAGCTGTTATGGTTTGATAAAGAAAAAGAAGAGAACGAAAAGTAATATAAAGAGTATAGAAAGAGCACATTCTGTCGGATGTGCTCTTTTTTTATTGATGTAAATAAAGTAAAAAGTACAAAAAAATACCACTTTCTTTTTGTGTGGTATAGTAAGATACTGAGGGATAGTGTTTTGAAAAAGTCACATATTTTACAAATTGTTGTCTTTCTGATGACATGTCAAGTTTAGTAGTCCATTTGGGTTGCTTTATTATGCAATATATATTTTAATATGAGTGGCACCTCTTATAAATTAAGAGGTTTATAGGTGTCTCGAATTGATTTTGGGTACACTGTATCCACCACTTTAGGTTCTTTCATGTACGTGGGGATATTATGGGCCCGTATAACGGGATAAAATGAATATAGAAATAGAGGAATCGTAAAATGAATATGCAAGAGGTTTATAAATATTTAAGTACGGTATTGCCTGAAGGACATGTTAAACAAGATGAAATGTTAAAGAATCATACGCATATTAAAGTTGGCGGAAAAGCAGATGTTTTTGTTGCGCCTACAAATTATGATGAAATTCAAGAAGTTATCAAATATGCGAACGAATATAATATTCCAGTTACGTTTTTAGGAAATGGATCGAATGTCATTATTAAAGATGGTGGAATTCGCGGGATTACAGTAAGTTTAATTCATATTACAGGTGTTACTGTAACAGGAACGACGATTGTAGCACAGTGTGGTGCAGCAATTATTGACGTATCACGTATTGCCTTAGACCATAACTTAACGGGTCTTGAGTTTGCTTGTGGTATTCCAGGTTCAGTTGGCGGAGCATTATATATGAATGCTGGTGCATACGGCGGTGAAATTTCGTTTGTATTAACAGAAGCTGTCGTAATGACAGGTGATGGAGAGCTACGTACTTTGACGAAAGAAGCATTTGAATTTGGATATCGTAAGAGTGTATTTGCGAACAACCATTACATTATTCTTGAAGCGAGATTTGAACTTGAAGAAGGTGTACATGAAGAAATTAAAGCAAAAATGGATGATTTAACGTTTAAACGTGAGTCAAAACAGCCTCTAGAATATCCTTCATGTGGTAGCGTATTTAAGCGCCCACCAAATAACTTTGCTGGTAAGTTAATTCAAGACTCAGGACTACAAGGTAAGCGAATTGGTGGAGTAGAAGTTTCTTTAAAACACGCTGGGTTTATGGTGAATGTTGATAACGGAACAGCACAAGATTACATCGATTTAATTCACTTCGTACAAAAGACAGTTGAAGAGAAATTTGGCGTGAAGTTGGAGCGAGAAGTAAGGATTATTGGAGAAGATAAGGAATAAAGAAATACGTATGAAGATATGAATTATTTTAAAATAATATTTGGGTATTGTTGACAATTTGTTTTCAATTCAATATAATGGCTAATAATTTAACAAATAACATACGTTGAAAGAGCCCAGTAGCAGTTTGTCACTGTTAACGAGAGAGCTAGGGGTTGCTGGAACCTAGCACAAACAAACTTGTGAATTACACTCTGGAGTATCTTAGGTAATGCTAAGCGGACTGGCAATCGATATTATTGCTAAGAGTGGTATGAGTAGCTATGCTATTTATACAAACTGGGTGGTAACACGGTGAATAATCGTCCCTATGTCATAGACATAGGGATTTTTTGTTTTAAAAAAATAAAGGGGATGACAAAAGATGAATATCATTGATGAGTTAGAATGGCGCGGCGCCGTTAATCAACAGACTGACGAAGAAGGCTTACGTAAGTTAGTAGAAGAGAAAAAGATTTCACTATACTGCGGAGTTGATCCGACTGGTGATAGTATGCATATCGGACATTTGATTCCGTTTATGATGATGAAGAGATTCCAATTAGCTGGTCATCATCCTGTTATTTTAATTGGCGGGGCAACAGGAACAATTGGTGATCCGAGTGGACGTCAATCAGAGCGTCAACTTCAAACGTTAGAAGTGGTTCAGCATAATGTAGATGCGTTAACAGCACAAATGAAAAAGCTATTTGATTTTGGTGGAAATAGCGAAGTGAAGATGGTAAATAACTATGATTGGACACATGAAATAAATATTATTGAGTTTTTACGTGATTACGGGAAAAACTTTAGCATCAATAGCATGTTAGCGAAGGATATTGTAGCAAGCCGTTTGGATACAGGTATTTCTTTCACGGAATTCACGTACCAAATTTTGCAAGCGATGGACTTCCATCATTTATACACGAAAGAGGATGTTCAACTGCAAATTGGTGGTAGTGACCAATGGGGAAATATTACGAGTGGTTTAGATTTAATTCGTAAGTTAGAGGGTCATGAGGCGAAAGTATTCGGATTAACGATTCCGTTATTATTAAAATCGGACGGTACGAAGTTTGGTAAATCAGCGGGTGGTGCGGTTTGGCTTGATCCTGAAAAAACGACACCGTTTGAATTTTACCAGTTCTGGGTAAATACAGATGACCGTGACATCGTTAAATACTTGAAATACTTTACGTTCTTAACGAAAGAGCGTATTGATGAATTAGCGGTTAAGGTGGAAACAGAGCCTCATAAACGTGAAGCACAAAAAGTACTAGCAGAAGAAATGACGAAATTCGTTCATGGAGAAGAAGCATTCCTGCAAGCTGTGAAAATTACAGCAGCGTTATTTAGCGGAGATATTAAATCGTTAACAGCTGATGAAATTGAACAAGGTTTTAAAGAGATGCCAACATTCCAGTCTTCAAAAGAGACGAAAAACATCGTAGAGTGGCTAGTTGATTTAGGAATTGAACCATCTAGACGACAAGCACGTGAGGATATTAATAATGGCGCGATTTCTATGAATGGTGAGAAAGTAACAGATGTGGGTACGGATGTTACTGTAGAAAATTCATTTGATGGACGATTTATTATTATCCGTAAAGGGAAGAAGAATTACAGCCTTGTGAAGTTAGGCGAATAGTTTGTGTGAAAGGATGGGAGTAGGAAGAATACTTCCATCTTTTCGTATACACAATTTGGACATAAAATAATCAGTAAATTTAGATAATTAAAAGGGTTATACGATTCTTCTGCCGAATAAATAAGTTAGAGAAAATTACGGATAAAGTGAAACTTTAATCAGTGGGGGGTGTTCCTCCCCACTGATTATTAGTTGAACCAATCGGGCTTTTACGGGCAGTTAATCTTCCAACTTCATCCCTGCATTCACTGTATTTTAAGGTGGAGGTTTTACTGCCCGTTAATGCGGGATAAAAATAGCCCGAACCATGCAGGGCATGATTCGGGCTTATATTCAGATTAGTAAGCTAAGCTGAATAGACCTTTAATGTGTGATAAGTAACGAACGTTACTTGCTTCTTTCATTAATGATGCTGGTAAGCCTTTAAGTGGAGTATTGCTTGCTCCAATTGTAGCAACCGCATCTTTACGTCCTAGACTAGCAAGTGTTCCAGAGTTTACAGGTGCGAACTCTTCGAATGCTTTGCCTTCTAGTGCTGCGTATAAGTTGTATCCAATTAACTCACCCATTTGCCAAGCGATTTGTGCAGTTGGTGGGTATGGACGTCCGTCTGGAGCGAAGACAACAGCGCTGTCTCCAGCAACGAATACGTCTTTGTGAGAAGTAGATTGTAGGTATGCATCAACTGTTGCACGTCCACGGTTAACTTCAAGACCTGATTCACCGATTAATGGGTTACCTTGTACGCCGCCCGTCCAAACGAATGTGTTAGCAACAAGTTTTTGACCGTCTTTTAAGTCGATTTCGTTGCCAGCAACGTTTGTTACAGGAAGACCAGTTAAGAATGTAACGCCGCGCGCTTCTAGGCTAGTAGTTGCACGTTCGATTAAGTGGTCTGGTAATACTGGAAGGATTTTTGGACCTGCTTCAACAAGAAGAAGTTTCACTTCTTTTGGATTTACGCCGTGGCTTTTTGCAAGTTTAGGCATAATGTCAGCAAGCTCACCAACTAGCTCAACGCCAGTTAATCCGCCACCACCGATTACGATTGTAGCATCAGCTTCGTTTTTCGTTTTCGCGTATTCACGAATACGGTCTTCAACGTGTTTGTAGATTTTGTTTGCATCAGCAGCAGATTTTAATACCATGCTGTTTTCTTCTAGTCCTGGAATACCGAAGTAAGCAGTTTTACTTCCTAAAGCAACTACAAGTGCATCGTAAGATAAAGTAGTGCCGCCAGCTAGTTTGATTTCTTTGCTATCAACTGAGAATGACTCAACTGTTGCGATTTTAAGATCGATATCTTTACCTTTGAAAAGCTTTGTAAGTGGCATTGCAACTGCTTGCTCAGACACGTTACCAGCTGCAAGGCGGTGTAGTTCAGTGATGATTTGGTGCGTTGGGTATTGGTTAATCACTGTAACTTGTGCTTCTGATTTACTGTAATATTTACGTACGTTTAAAGCGGCAAGAAGACCGCCATAACCAGCGCCTAAGATGACAATTTGTTTTGACATAGTATGATATCCCCCGTCTTTACTAATTGTTGTTATAAGTTAACTTATTTATTGTTACGTTCTGCACTAATTTGAAGATATGCGTTCACAAAGCGGAACATTTTTTGTGCTTGTGGATCTTTTAATAATTTTAATAGACCGAACAGGCCGATAACTTCGTTGCTTTCGTCAGCACGATCTTTCGCTTCGATTGCAGTAGCAGCCATGCTTTTCACTGTATCTTTTACAGGTTCTACAAGCTCTGTGATTGCACCAACAGTGTCGCTTTTTAATACTTCATCAGTAGCAACAGTTTGAGCGAAGTCATAAGACTTAGTTAAAATGTTAACAAGCTCAGTTAATTTTGGAAGCTGTTCTACTAGTGTTGTTAATGATTCTTGTACCTCAGGTTTTAACAACTGATCAAGTACATCAAGTTGTCCTTGGCTAGCAGAAATTTGTACAGTTTCTTGTTCTGGCTTTGTTTGAGTCATAGTTTCTGGCATCTCCAATTCTCCTTTACGATAGCAATACTCTTATTTTTTATAAGTAAGATAGTAAACGGTTACGAAACTTTATACAAAGTTTCACAAAACACAATAAAATGCCTTTAAATTTATGACAGCAAGTAAGCTGACATAAATCTAAAACCATAACGTCTTACTTATTATTTATGAACTGTCCGATACATGGCTTGTCCGCATAATGGAAAAGCTCCGTTACCGGAAAGTGTATATAATATATATCCTATATTATATACTATATACACCTATGTTAACATAAAAATGATTCCTAATTATTTGATATTGAGTGTATAACGTAGTGCTGACAAGGTATGAAAGCGTATAAAATATTTTGTTCCAGTTAGAAATGTACATATATATAAAGAAAAAAAGGAAAAAATGAACAAATTCATGTTCGTTTTTTCCTTTTTCCTATTATTCACCTTCTGCAATTAGCATCGATGTGTTACCTTCTTTTTCAAGATGGCATTCGCCCCAAGAACAAAGAGAATCAAGAATGGATTCTAAAGACCAACCGTAGTCGGTAAGAGAATATTCTACTTTCGGTGGGACTTGGTTGTATACTTTTCTTTGAATGACCCCGTCGTCTTCTAATTCACGTAATTGCTGTGTTAACATTTTTTGTGTAATACCAGGCATGGAACGTTTTAGTTCACTCGTTCTCTTTGTACCTTTCGTTAAGTGACAAAGGATAACAACCTTCCATTTTCCGCCGATAACTTCTAAAGTCGCCTCTACAGGAATATTGTATTTCTTCATATGAAATCCTCCCTTTGTAAGTAAAATAAGTTAAATCATACAAATGTTACTTTTTAGTACCTATAGCACTTTAAAGTACGTACTTTTTATTATGTTAAATATGTTTCATAATAGCACATGTAAGAGGCAAATGAGTAGTACGGTACCAAAAAGTGACTATGTTACTTTTTAGTGCCTATCGTACTTTAAAGTGCGTTCTTCAAAAAAGGAATGAAACCATTCATAATAGCATTTGTAAGTATGAAATATATTTTTTAGAAGATAAAAGGGCCTTTTTATCATACTATTATGATTGGATTTCTTGTAATAAGGAGGAATTCAATTGAGTTCATATACAGTACCATCTTCGGAAGCTCAGACGAGCCGAAGAAGTATGTTTGCTTTATTAGCGCTAGCAATTAGTGCGTTTGGGATTGGTACGACCGAGTTTATTAGTGTCGGTTTACTACCATCTATTTCAAAAGATTTAAATGTTTCGGTTACAACAGCCGGTTTAACGGTTTCCTTATATGCGTTAGGAGCAGCGGTAGGAGCTCCTGTTTTAACAGCGTTAACGGCTAGTATGTCGCGAAAGACATTATTAATGTGGATTATGGTTATTTTCATTATTGGTAATGGCATTGCGGCGGTAGCAACAAGCTTCACTGTATTAATTATTGCAAGAATTGTATCTGCGTTTGCACATGGTGTGTTTATGTCAATTGGATCTACAATTGCAGCTGCAATCGTACCAGAGAATAAACGTGCTAGCGCAATTGCGATTATGTTTACTGGATTAACAGTTGCGACTATTACTGGTGTGCCAATTGGAACATTTATCGGTCAACAATTTGGCTGGAGAGCGTCATTTATGGCGATTGTTGTAATTGGAATTATTGCTTTCATCGCAAACAGTATACTCGTCCCATCTAATTTAAAAAATGGTGTACCTGTATCGTTTCGTGATCAATTTAAATTAATTAAAAATGGAAGACTATTACTTGTTTTCATTATTACTGCACTTGGATACGGCGGTACATTCGTAACATTTACGTATTTATCTCCGTTATTACAAGAAGTAACAGGATTTGAAGCAAGTACTGTTACTATCATTTTATTAGTGTATGGAATCGCAATTGCGATAGGGAATATGGTCGGCGGAAAATTATCGAATCATAATCCGATTCGAGCGCTATTTTACATGTTCTTGATTCAAGCGATTATATTATTTGTTTTAACATTTACAGCGCCATTTAAAGTAGCTGGATTAATCACAATTATTTTCATGGGACTATTCGCATTTATGAATGTTCCGGGGCTACAAGTATATGTAGTTATATTGGCAGAGCGCTTTGTTCCGAGTGCGGTTGATGTTGCTTCAGCAATTAATATTGCCGCATTTAACGGAGGGATCGCTTTAGGTTCTTATATAGGTGGCCTTGTAACGAATTCATTAGGATTAATCCATACTGCTTGGGTAGGTGGCCTTATGGTAGTAGCCGCTGTTATTTTAACAGCGTGGAGCATGACATTAGAAAAAAGAGATCAAGTAAAATAAAAGGAGAGAAAATAAAATGAAAAACTTACAAAGTAAAGCAGTATTAAATAACGGTGTAGAAATGCCTTGGTTCGGTTTAGGTGTATTTAAAGTAGAAGAAGGACCAGAACTTGTAGAAGCTGTAAAATCAGCAATTAAAGCAGGATACCGCAGCATCGATACAGCTGCAATTTACGGAAATGAAAAAGCTGTAGGTGAAGGAATTCGTGCAGGTATTGAAGCGACTGGTATTGCAAGAGAAGAATTATTTATTACTTCAAAAGTATGGAACGCAGATCAAGGGTATGAAACAACAATCGCTGCATACGAAGAGAGTCTAAAAAAATTAGGACTAGATTATTTAGATTTATATCTTGTTCACTGGCCTTCAGAAGGAAAATATAAAGATACATGGAGAGCGCTAGAAACACTTTATAAAGAAAAGCGCGTACGTGCAATTGGTGTAAGTAACTTCCAAATCCATCACTTACAAGATGTAATGAAAGATGCAGAAATTAAACCAATGATTAACCAAGTAGAATACCACCCTCGTTTAACACAAAAAGAACTACAAGCTTTCTGTAAAGAACAAGGTATTCAAATGGAAGCATGGTCACCACTAATGCAAGGTCAATTATTAGATAACGAAACATTACAAGAGATTGCTGAGAAACACGGTAAAACAACAGCTCAAGTTATTTTACGTTGGGATCTTCAAAATGGAGTAATCACAATTCCAAAATCAACGAAAGAACACCGTATTATTGCAAACGCTGATGTATTTAACTTTGAATTAACGAAAGAAGATATGGAAAAAATCGATGCGTTAAATCAAAATCATCGCGTTGGTCCAGATCCTGATAACTTCGATTTCTAAGATTAAGGTAAGAAAAAAGAGTGCTTAAAAGCACTCTTTTTTTGTGCATAAAAATAGTTTCTAAATAAATACTACTTAGTATTAAGTTTGTTATTAAGGGGCTGTAAACATGAATATAAAGCAATCGTTCAAACTTTTAGCTATGTTTTTAAGTGTTTTATTTGTGTTATTCCCACTTCAAAAAGCATTCGCAGAAGTGATGGACCATACAAAGTATGAAATGAATTGGAGTTATAGTAAGTCCAAGAAGAAGCCAATTCGAACAGAGCTTATTAAAACGGCAGATGGCAAAATTGCTTTTTGCTTAAATGTAGATTTGAAATCTCCAAGCGGTCAAGATTTACCGGAAATGGGGAAAGTGGATATTAATGTGTACCGTGTACTATTGAATGGATATCCACAAAAGAGTCCACAAGAATTAGGGGTATCTGATTGGAGAGAGGCGCATTACGCAACGCAGCTTGCAGTATGGAATGCGTTAAAACAAATTGATGTTAATGATTTAGATTTCCGAAATAAAAATGTAGAGAAAGTAACAAAAGATATCGTTGCAAAAGCAAACGCTAGCGAAGAGCTACAAGAAATTACGATGAGTGTAACTCCTACAGAAGAACAAGAAGCAGTCTTAAAAAATGATTTCTTTGAAACAGGCTTATATACAGTAGAAACAAATGCAAAAAGCGGAACGTATAAAGTGCAAGCAACAGGTGCACCAGCGGGCGTGAAATTTGCAAATGAAAAAGGCGAAACAAAAACAGAATTTAATGTAGGAGAAAAGTTCCGCATTTTAATTCCGAAACAAACACCAGCTGGTGGATTTAGCTTTAAAGTATCAGGAAATTTAACGAAATTACAAGGGATTGCGCATAAAGGTACACCGACTATTCAAAATGCAGTAGTATTACTTGAGCGTAGTGAAGAAAAAACAAGTCCAGAGTTAGCGGTAAGTTGGAAAAAGGCTGAGGCTCCAAATAAACCAAATAAGCCATATACTCCAAATGAACCGCATAAACCGAATCAAAAGAGATAATGAAAAAGCATTGGTATATGCCAATGCTTTTTCATATGAATTCTTTAAAGATATATCAAGATAATAATTAATCGAGTGAAACACTATTTTAACGTTTGAAGAAGTATTTAAAAATAATAAAATATGGATAAATCTAAACGTTACAATAAATGGATTTTATTCACGAAATTGTAACATTATTCTAATTAGAGAGGCTATCAAACAAAGTGTAAAGCGTGTACAATTCAGTTGGAAAAACTACCTATAGATGGTCATATATGAAGAAAATGTAAAACTCTATTGTTGTTCACATTTTTAGATGTATAGATGACAATACTGAAAAATATCTTTTACTATTCTCTTTTTTATGTAGCAAGAGAACTCATCACAAATAGAGAGAAGTGAGGAGGGGATATTACATAAAAATTGTACAATGTAAGAAAGCGAATACATGGAGGGAAATGCGGTAGTAATAGATACAGGTGCGCGAGGTGTTAGTCTATTCGTTAAATGTTTTTATAAAGATAATAGGATTTTTCATTAAACGAATATATAGGATGGTTTGTCTAAAAAAAGGACAGGGGACACAGATTATGTCAAAGAAGAAAAAGAGTAGGGTATTAGTAGCAGGTATATGTATATCTACATTATTATCACCAGTAGCTTTCGAAGCATCAAAAGGATATGCGGCGCCTTTGGAAGAGAATAAAGGTGGGAAATTAGAAGAGAATAAATTTGAGCAGAGAGTATTTCAGTTGCCGGGGAAAGGTAGCGTAGAAGAAGAAAATAATCGTTTAAGAGTTACTTGGAAACTTTCCGCTAATGAACCGACTGGAATTTATGCAGAGCCAAATGAAGAGATTACAATTGACATAAAAGGAACGCAGTCTATCCAAGGTTTTATTGGAACGAGATCTTATGATGAAAAGGACCCAGAGGAGTTTGATTTAAAACCAGGAAAAAATGTTATTTCATCTTCAAGAGGCGGTATTTTATATTTTTATAATATGAATAACGAAGGAGAAGTAACAGCTTCCGTTACAAATGGTGGTAGTCACTTTCCTTTATTTATTTTAGGTAAGCATACGAAAAAAGATTGGGATGAAATGTTAAAAAAATATAAGGATCCTTATGCAGTTGAATTAAAAGGTGAGAGAAGCTTAATTACTACTACTTACGATTCTGTGCAGAAATATATGAAGAATACGGATCCAACAGATTTAATGAAATTGCATGATAAGATTATCCGTTTAGAAAACGCAGTGGCAGGATTATCTGAGGACAGTGTTGGGGTTGCAAAATCTCCAACTCATTATGTTCAGTTTGTTGAAAAACGGAAGCCTGCTAAAGGGGACTTTATGTTTGCGAAACATTATCATACAGGATATATTCCAACTGCAATGAATAGAGTTTTAGATATAGAGGTACTTGAGAAGGATGGATGGGGACCGTGGCATGAAGTTGGTCATTTACATCAGCAAGAACCGTGGAAGTGGTCTAAAGTAAGGGAAGTAACAGTAAATATTTACTCATTAGCTGTTCAAAAGGCGTTAGGGAATCAATTAGAAATGGATGAGCACTATAAAAACTCATTTGAGTATTTAGAGAAGCCTAAAGCAGAAAGATTCATTGATGACATTAATCCTCTTACAATGTTTTGGCAATTAAATGTAGTGTATGGAGAACATTTTTATCCTAGGTTACATCAAGCTTATCGTTTGTTACCTCAGAGTGAAATGCCTCATTCTGATGAAGAGAAAAAGCAGCTATTTATTTATATGACATCAAAAGTGGCAGGGCAAAATTTAATTCCTTTCTTTGAGGAGTGGGGATTAACACCAAATGATGATATTAGAGAGAAAATAGAAAAATCAAAGTTACCTAAATTAGAAAAGGAAATCTGGAAAGCTACAGATAGTAATGATATTCGTGAGAAGCAAGTTGAACTGTATAAGGTTCCGTATGGTGAACCTGCTAATGAAGTACAAAATCTTTTAGTTGGTACAGATTCTGACGAGAATGAAGCAAGTAAGCTTGTTCGAAATTTAGGTGAGAATGTAAAAGTAACAGGAAAGATTGTATGGCCTAAATTAGAGAAGGGGAAACAGGAAGTGTTAGTAGAAATTGGGGATGAGAAAGGAAATAAAAATTCAATTCCTGTCCAAGTTAACGGATTTTATGATGACAGTATAGTTTTTCAAGGACTTTCAGATGATGTAATGTCGACAGTGACACTTCACCACAATAAGAAGAAATTAAATGTAAACTTTACTAATAATGAAATACATTACCGTTTTGAAAAAGAAGAATATATGGGCTTAACGCTATATGATCGAAATGGGATTGAAAAGAAACGTGTATCAGCAGAAGGACAAGAAACGGGAAAAAGATTTGCGATGGAACTAAATGAATTGGATTTTGAATATGGTGATGTAATAAAAGTATTCCACGCAGAACCAAGCCGTTTGAAGTGGTTTAAAAATAACGAACTTGTAGATCAAGGAAAAGTTAAAAATAAAAAAGAGAAATTATTCCAAATAACTGAGCAAGGGTTCGAATTAAAAGATAGTTTACAAGAAGTGACGGCGAAACTGCAAAAAGTAGTAGTCGGAATGGATGTAGACAAACTAGATCCGAAAGAATTCGTACAAGTAAAAGATGGAGAAGTGGTTGGTTTTGTAGAAAAACCAAATACATCAAAAATTGGAGAACAAAAAGTAAAAATAGAGACGAAGGATGCTTTTGGAAATAAGAAGATAACAGAAGTGCCGCTTGAAGTAATTTATGGAGATAGTTTAGTATTTCATGCTAATGATAATGCAATACGTTCGGTTGTAACATTGCAACATGATAAAAAGGAACTGCACGCAACGTTTACAGGTAATCCTGTTCATTATCGTTATGTAAATGAAGAGTATATGGGGATTACGCTATATGATCAAAATGGGAACACAAAAAAGCGTGTAACAGCGGAAGGACAAGAAACTTCAAAGAAATTTGCGGAGCAAGTGAGTGGAATGCAGTTTGAATATGGTGATGTAGTAAAAGTATTCCATGCAGAACCGGACCGCTTGAAATGGTATCAAAATAATAGCCTTGCTGGCCAAGGTAAGGCGAAAGTAGAAAAAGAATTATTCTTCAAGGTAACTGAAAAAGGCTTTGAAAGAATGGAAACTTTACAAGAGGTAAAGGCAGTACCACAGAAGGTAGTAATCGGAACAGATGTAGAGAAAATAAATGCAAAAAACTTTGTTGAAGTAAAAGATGGAGAAGTAGTTGGATTTGTAGAAAAACCAAATACAACAAAAATCGGTGAACAAAAAGTAAAAGTAGAAACGAAAGATCGATTTGGAAATAAGAAAGTGACAGAAGTTCCTCTAACAGTAACATATGGAGATAGCCTACTTGTATATGGGCTGAGCTATAGAGATGGTGACTTGAAATCAATTGTAACTTTGCATCATGATACGAAAAAACTGAGTGCGACAGATACAAAGAACCTAATTCATGATTACTTTAAAGATGAAAAGTATTTTGAATTCACATTGTACGATAAAGAAGGAAGAGTGAAGAAAAATATAGCAGTAAAAGGTTTAGAGAATACGCAAGAATTTGCTAAGGAAGTAAATGGAATTGCATTTGAGTATGGAGATGTAGTGAAAGTATATCATGCGGAATCTTCTCGTTTACATTGGTATCAAAAAGATGTATATGTGGGCGAAGGAAAAAGTAAAGAGATAAAGGAATTAGTCTTCAAAATAACTGAAAATGGATTTGAAAGATTAGACGGTGAGCAAACAGTAAAAGCAAATCCGCAGCAAGTAGTAATCGGAACAAATAGCGAAACGCTAGACGCGAAGAACTTTGTTGAAGTACAGGGTGGAGAAGTAGTAGGTTTTGTAGGGGAAATAGATACGACAAAAATTGGTCAGCAAAAAGTGAAAGTAGAAACGAAAGATCGATTTGGAAATAAGAAGGTGACGGAAGTTCCTGTAGAAGTGACATATGGGGATAGTCTAGTCTATCAAGGTGTGTCCGATGTTACACGTTCAATTGTTACGTTAAACCACGCTGAAAAGAAATTACATGCAACATTTACAAATGAGGAGATTCATTATCGCTTTGTAAATGAGCAGTATATAGGCCTTACGATTTATGATCAAAATGGAAATAAGAAAAAGCATGTAACGGCAGAAGGACAAGAGACTTCAAAGAATTTTGCTGGGCAAGTAAATGGAACGGCATTTGAGTATGGAGATGTGCTGAAAGTATACCATGCGGAACCGAGTCGTTTGAATTGGTACAAAAAGAATGAGTTAGTTAAAAAAGAGGATGCGATGAAGGGGCAAGAAATTTCCTTTAAGATTACTCCAAATGGTTTAGAACAAGTGTAACAATAAAAAAATCTCGTAAAACATAATGTTTTACGAGATTTTTTTATTATTCAGCTTCAGAAACTACTGTGAAGCGTTCGTTTACATGTTTTGGGTTTTCAATTTCATCAAGTGCTGCAACTGCGAAGTCTTCGTAACTTACGTAGCTATCACCTTTTGCGTTCACAAGAAGGTTGTCTTTACCAGCTTTATAAGAACCAGTACGTTTTCCTAATGCGAATAGTGCAGAAGGGCTGATGAATGTCCAAGTGATATCATTTGTTTGTTGTAAGATTTCTAAGTTTTTACCTTGGTTTTGAGCTGTTGCAAGGTATTCTTCCGGGAAACCTGGTGTCTCAAATACACGTGTTGTTTTCTCTTCGTCTACAAATAAGCTTCCAGCGCCACCAACTACAAGTAATTTTGTGTTAGGTGCACCTTTCATCGCTTCAATTAGTACGTTTCCTGCATCTACGTGAAGGTGTTCTTGTCCTGCTGGAGCACCGAATGCATTTACAACTACATCGAATGCTTGCAAGTCGTTAGATGTAAGAGAAAATACGTCTTTTTCTAAAACTTTTACGTTTTCTTCTGTAATTTTTGCAGCGTTTCTTACGATTGCAGTTACTTCATGTCCGCGATCCAATGCTTCTTTTAAAATACGACTTCCTGCTTTACCAGTTGCTCCGATAATTCCGATTTTCATAATAAATCCCTCCAAAGTGTTTTGTTAAAGTGTATATCTGAAAGTAAATGAATTTGTTGTAATTAGGTTTGTTACAACCTGTTGTAATCATTATAGTTACAGGTTGGTATTTTTGTCAATAGGGTTGTTTGTGAATTTATTTTTTGTTTTAGTATGCACAGTTAGAGGGAGGGTAGTCAGTCATAAGGACATTGTTACTGTGAACCTGGCTAATATTTGGAAATTGCAAATTGTCGAAAAATGTTGATTTTTGAATGTTTTTTAAATATAATTCGTTTTATGGAGAAAAGGAGGGGTTAATTGTATGAATATTTTAGAGCAATTTATTTCATCAACAAATACAATTCTTTGGTCATATATTCTTATTGCGATGTTAATTGGTTTAGGTCTTTATTTTTCTATTAAATTGAAATTCGTACAAATTACTCATTTAGGGGAAATGGTTCGACTAATGAGTGATGGATTAACTGGAAAGACGCGTAAAAAAGGTAGTGTATCTTCTTTCCAAGCGTTTTGTATGAGTTCAGCAGCTCGTATTGGTATCGGTAACTTAGCTGGTGTAGCATTAGCTATATCTATGGGGGGACCTGGAGCTGTATTTTGGATGTGGGTTATTGCGATTATCGGGGCTTCTTCAAGTTTCGTAGAAAGTACGCTTGCCCAAATTTATAAAGTAAAAGATGGCAGTGGCTTCCGTGGTGGTCCTGCTTATTATATGGAAAAAGGTTTAAATAAACGTTGGATGGGAATTTGGTTTTCTATCCTTATTACAGTTAGTTACGGTTTAATTTTTAACTCAGTACAAGCGAATACAGTAACATTAGCGTTTGAAAATGCATTTGGTTTAGAGCGTTATATTGTTGGTATTGTATTAGCTGCATTAGTTGCGGTTATTATTTTTGGTGGTGTAAAAAGTATTGCACGTATGTCGGAAATGATTGTTCCGCCAATGGCGCTTGTTTATATTGCGGTAGCTATTTTTGTTGTCATTAAAAACTTCTATTTAATACCTGATGTGTTTACGGAAATCTTTAAAGGTGCATTCGGTTTAGATTCAGCTGTAGGTGGCGGTATCGGTGCTGCGATGAAATATGGTATTCAGCGCGGATTATTTGCGAACGAAGCAGGTATGGGTAGTGCGCCGAACGCGGCAGCAACAGCTGATGTAACGCATCCAGCAAAACAAGGTTTTATTCAAACGATCGGCGTTTTAGTAGATACATTCTTAGTATGTACATCAACAGCATTTATCGTACTATGTTCTGGTGCATATAAAGCAACGAATTTAGAAGGTATTGAATTAACGCAAAATGCATTAAGCTCACAAATCGGCCCATGGGCAAGTAGCTTCTTAGCGATTATTATTTTCTTATTTGCATTTAGTTCTCTTTTAGGAAACTACTATTATGGTGAAACAAATATTGAATTCATTAAACAAAGCAAAACGTGGTTAACAATTTACCGTATTGCGGTAGTTGGAATGGTATTATTCGGTTCTGTTGCGACGCTTCAAGTTGTATGGAATATGGCAGACTTATTTATGGGTCTAATGGTAATCACGAACTTAATTGCGATTACACTTCTTGGTCGATTTGCGTACGCGGCATTAGCAGACTATGTAAGGCAAAAGAAACAAGGGAAAGATCCAGTCTTCAGTGCAGATTCTATTCCTGGTTTAACGAATACAGAGTGCTGGGATAAGCCAGTGGTAACAGATAAAGAAAAAGCAGTGTAATTGAAAAGGCGAGCATCGAGGTAAATTCGATGCTCGCCTTTTTTGTTGTAGTAAATGATGAAAAGGGTGAGAGGTAATTATTAATATAACTTTTTTGTTTGTTTCTCTCTCTCGTTATTTGTGGGGAACGTCCTGTTTTAAAAGTATGGCTGGTCGAATAGGATAAGTTATTAAGTATTGGATAAATGCATGTAATGGCTATATTTTCATGTAAAAAACACGTATGTTAAAAGAGTTAACGTACTCATGTTATAAAATCTAACATAAAGTTCTTGATTACTAAAAGTTTTTAGAATATAATTTTCTTATTGTTAGGAAGAGGGGGCAATGCAATTATGGATTTTTTAGCTAAGGTAATTGGGGATATAAATAATATCCTTTGGTCATATATCATTATTGCGATGTTAATTGGGTTAGGACTCTATTTTTCATTTCGTGTGAAATTTGTCCAAGTTCGTTACTTCGGTGAAATGATTCGTTTGCTTGGGGATGGGGCAAGCTCGAAAACGAGGAAAGCGCAAAAAGAGAAGAGCGGCGTATCATCATTCCAAGCGTTTTGTATGAGTACAGCTTCTCGTGTAGGTACTGGTAACTTAGCTGGTGTAGCTATTGCGATCTCAGCAGGTGGTCCAGGAGCAGTATTTTGGATGTGGTTAATCGCGGTAATTGGGGGTGCTTCTGCATTTGTAGAGAGCACATTAGCGCAAATTTATAAAGTAAAAGATGGGAATGCATTCCGTGGGGGCCCAGCGTATTATATGGAAAAGGGTTTAAAGAAACGCTGGTTAGGTGTTGTGTTCTCTGTTCTAATAACAGTAAGTTTCGGATTGATTTTTAACGCTGTACAGTCTAATACTGTAGCGGCTGCCTTTGATGGGGCGTTCAAAACAGATAGTAGATTAGTAGGTCTTGTTATGGCTGGTTTACTTGCAGTTATTATTTTCGGTGGAGTAAAACGAATTGCTCGCGCGGTTGAAATGATTGTTCCAGTAATGGCAATTATTTATGTAGCAGTGGCATTATTCGTTGTTGTAACAAACATTACGGCAATTCCATATGTATTTAAAGAAATTTTCTTACATGCTTTCGGAATTAAAGAAGTAGTAGGCGGAGGATTAGGAGCTGCGATTTTATTAGGGGTAAAACGTGGGTTATTCTCAAATGAAGCAGGTATGGGTAGTGCGCCGAACGCAGCAGCGACTGCAAACGTAACGCACCCAGTTAAACAAGGTTTCATTCAAACTTTAGGGGTATTTACTGATACATTATTAATTTGTAGTTGTACAGCATTTATTATTCTTTTATCAGATGTGCATAATGCAGCTGATTTAAACGGAATTCAATTAACGCAGCAGGCGTTAAGTCAACATATCGGTCCATGGGCTTCTATATTTGTAGCAGTGGCAATCTTCTTGTTTGCGTTCAGTTCATTAGTAGGTAACTACTACTATGGTGAAACAAATATTGAATTCTTAAATGGAAGTAAAGTGCTATTAAATGCATACCGCATTGCTGTACTTGGTATGGTTATGCTAGGATCTGTAGCGACAATTCAAATCGTTTGGGATTTAGCAGATTTATTTATGGGAATTATGGCTGTTATTAACTTAGTAGCAATTGTATTCCTTTCTAAGTATGCTTTCGCAGCGTTATCAGATTATATTAAGCAAAAGAAACAAGGGAAAGATCCAGTCTTTTATGCGGAGTCTATTCCAGGTTTGAACAATACAGAGTGTTGGGATGAGTCAGCGGTAGCTGATAAAGAAAAAGCGGTATAATGAAAAGGGCATCAAGTGAAACTTGATGCTCTTTTTTTGTTTTATTCAACTATTTGCAGATAGTAAAAGACGAACATTCATAGACATTTTATAATAAAATGTAATTTTTTAAAGAAAAGTGCGGATATGATTTGTGATTTGTGTTAGAATGGAAAATGCCTTTGAAATAAGAGGTTTTATGATATTTCCTATCCGATTGAAGATTTTGGAGGAGAAATGGAAAGTTCGGATTATTTCTTGTTTTGAATGGTCAGACGTTCAACGTTAATGAAGAGTTAAATGGAGGATTTTATTAATGAAGTTTGTTATGTTCCTTGTAGGATTACTCGTTGTATTTGTACTCGGTTTTCTTATAAGTGCCGATCGAAAGAAGATTAAGTATAAACCAATCGCAATTATGCTTATTATTCAGCTAGCATTATCTTATTTCTTATTAAATACGCAAGTTGGTTATATTTTAGTAAAAGGAATTTCAGATGGATTTGGCGCACTTCTTGGATATGCGGAAGCTGGAATCGTTTTCGTATTTGGTGGTCTTGTTAATAAAGGAGAGGTTTCATTCTTCTTAACAGCGTTATTACCAATCGTATTCTTTGCGGTTTTAATCGGAATTCTGCAACACTTTAAAATTTTACCGATATTTATTCGTGCTATTGGTACGTTGTTAAGTAAAGTAAATGGTCTAGGAAAACTAGAATCATATAACGCAGTAGCAGCTGCCATTGTTGGACAAGCAGAAGTATTTATTACAGTAAAAGATCAATTAAGTAAAATCCCAAAACATCGTTTATATACATTATGTGCATCTTCTATGTCGACAGTGTCGATGTCAATCGTTGGTTCTTATATGAAAATGATCGAACCGAAATATGTAGTAACAGCACTTGTATTAAATTTATTTAGTGGTTTCATTATCATTCATATTATTAACCCGTACGATATTACAAAAGAAGAAGATACACTGAAATTAGAAAATAAGAAAAAACAATCATTTTTTGAAATGCTGAGCGAGTACATTATGCTTGGTTTCACGATTGCGATTACAGTAGCAGCTATGTTACTTGGTTTCGTAGCATTAATTACAGCAATCAATAGCTTGTTTGACTCAATGTTCGGTATTACATTCCAAGCTATTTTAGGATATATTTTCTCACCATTAGCATTCGTAATGGGTATCCCGCAAGCAGAAATGGTAACAGCGGGACAAATTATGGCAACAAAATTAGTATCAAACGAGTTTGTTGCGATGCTTGATCTTGGAAAAGTAGCTGGTGATTTATCGGCTCGTACAGTTGGTATTCTTTCTGTATTCCTTGTATCATTTGCGAACTTCTCATCTATCGGAATTATTGCAGGTGCAACAAAAGGTATCGATGAAAATCAATCAAATGTTGTATCATCATTCGGTCTACGCCTTGTGTACGGTGCGACGTTAGTAAGTATTCTATCAGCGATTATCGTTGGTGTTATGTTATAAAAAAAGGATTGCTCTAGCTCATAGCTAGGGCTATTTTTTTATGGTAAATTTACATGAAAAAACCAATTAATTAGGAATATATTAACATATAAAAATCTTTTAAAATTTATATTGCATTTCGTCTAGATAACGCTTACAATTTGATTTGTAGGTGGTATCAATTTCAGACTTTCAAGTATGGTAGGAGAGAAGAAGCTACCTTTTATAAATTGCAATTTATGTAAACGCTTACTGATTTTAGATGACAGTTGAATAGTTTTAGGGGTTTTAAATTTTTTTAACAACAATGGTCAGACGTCATTCGTTATACGACCAATAACTCGTGGGAGAAGTGGAGGATTCACATATGAAGTTCGTAATGTTTCTAGTCGGTTTACTTGTAGTGTTTGTACTAGGTTTCCTTATTAGTTCAGATCGTAAGAAAATTAAATATAAACCAATTGCACTTATGCTTGTCATTCAATTGGTACTTGCGTATTTCTTACTAAATACAAAGGTCGGATTTGTATTAGTAAAAGGGATCGCAGATGGATTTGGCGCTATTTTAAAATTTGCGGAAGCTGGGGTTAATTTCGTATTTGGTGGTCTAGCAAACGATGGACAAGCACCATTCTTCTTAACAGTATTATTACCGATTATTTTCTTAGCAGTATTAATCGGGATTCTGCAACATATTAAAGTTTTACCGATTATCATTCGTGCAGTCGGTTTCCTATTAAGTAAAGTTAACGGTTTAGGAAAACTAGAATCATATAATGCGGTAGCAGCTGCAATCGTTGGTCAAGGGGAAGTATTCATTACAGTAAAAGATCAACTAAGCAAATTACCGAAAAATCGTTTATACACACTTTGTGCATCTTCAATGTCTACAGTATCGATGTCAATTGTCGGTTCTTATATGAAAATGATTGATCCAAAATATGTAGTAACAGCACTTGTATTAAACTTATTCAGTGGATTTATTATCGTTCATATCATTAATCCATATGAAGTAAAAGAAGAAGACGATATTTTAGAATTACAAGAAGACAAGAAACAAACATTCTTTGAAATGTTAGGCGAATATATTATGCTTGGTTTCTCAATCGCTGTAACAGTAGCGGCGATGTTAATCGGTTTCGTGGCATTAATTACAGCAATTAATGGTGTATTCGATTCAATTTTCGGAATCACATTCCAAAGCATTTTAGGATATATCTTCTCACCATTAGCATTCGTAATGGGTATTCCAACATCAGAGATGTTACAAGCAGGACAAATTATGGCAACAAAATTAGTAACGAACGAATTCGTTGCAATGCTTGATCTTGGTAAAGTAGCTGGTGATTTATCAGCTCGTACAGTAGGTATTTTATCTATCTTCCTTGTATCATTTGCGAACTTCTCATCTATCGGAATTATCGCAGGTGCAACGAAGAGTATCGATGGCAAACAAGCAAACGTTGTATCATCATTCGGTTTAAAACTTGTATACGGTGCAACGTTAGTAAGTATATTATCAGCGATTATCGTTGGGGTTATGCTTTAATAAATTAAGAAAAGCAATGAGCGTAGGCTCATTGCTTTTTTTGTTTAACTTGCTTTATCCAAGTCTCTTTTAAAACGTGGTTTCTCTAAATAAGTTCCCAGTCTCCACACATATTCCACTGGCCCCATTCGGTATTTCTGGAGCCAATAGGTGCTAACGAATAATTGAATTGTATAAATTCCGATGGTTAAAAGAATACCGAAGAAATAGCCGATTTTCCCGTATAAGCCAAATCCATATGCGTAAAAAATGGTTGTTGCGATAATAGATTGCGCTAAGTAATTACTAACGGACATTTTCCCCATGTTCGCCATGTATGTTAGTAGACGGGTTGCTTTTTTGTAATGGAATAATAAAATGATTGTGCTTCCGTAAAAGAAGGTCATAGTTACTGGTGTAAGGCCATCTTGTAACATAATTAAAACCGGGTGTTTTATGAACATAGCTAAGATTTTAATTGTAAAAGAGAAGAGACCGGTGGCAAACCATATTTTTTTGACAGCAGGTATATGTTTACTGACCTCAAATAGCCAGCCTTTTTTCCCTACATACATTCCGAGTAGGAACAGTGGAGACATAAAAATTATTGCGAAAACTGATATGAAAAATAATCCGAATGCACCGTCAATTCCCATGTAATCAAAAGGATTTTCAGTCAATCTAAAGTTGACGTGATCCATATAGCTTCCAGTTTGATGGACTTTATGTTCTTTTTCAGTATAAGGTGCGAAATCATTTATATTTGTAGATGGATCAGTTTGATAAGACATAAGTGTAATAAGTGCGAGTAGAATAATCGCCCAAATAAGCAAAGTTTTCGGTTTTCGATTGATGAATATCATTAAAAAAATCCCGATTATTCCGTATGCAAATAAAATATCTCCCTCCCAAACAAAAGTGCCGTGAATGTAGCCGAGTAGTAAAAGAATGATAATACGTCTTATGTATGTGGGGAAGAATTTTTTTCCTTTTGTGATAATACTTTTTTGTAACAAAATAATGCTAAGCCCAAATAGAAAAGAAAATAGGGATATAAAGTTATGTGTGCCGAAAAATTGAATAAACCAATTAGCACCTTTATCAAGATCGCCAAATAGATAAGTTGGTTTTTCACTGGTGAAGAACCCAAATTGAATTAATGTCATATTGACTAGTAAAATGCCAAACAAAGCAAAACCACGAATTGCATCAACAGCTTCTACACGTTGATTCATTTTTCCTCTCCTCGTATATTCGTTTTTATATTGAAAATAATACCATTTTATATCTGGCACTATGTCAAATATGAGGAAATTTAAGGTGATTTTAAGATAGAGAGCAAACAAAAAAATCACCTTAATACATGTATTAAGGTGATTGAAATATTACTCAGCTGGAGGCGTAAATGTACGTTTCTCTAATTCAGCATCTAGCATAAACAGTGCGTTTGAATCGCTTGTAATACGTTTTAATTTTTGAATGATGCTATCGAATGAAGCTTCTTCTTCAACTTGTTCGTCAACGAACCATTTTAAGAATGTAATTGTTGCATGTTCACGCTCGTCCCAAGCGATATCAGATAAGTTGTAAATACGTTTCGTTACTTCACGCTCGTGCTCAAGTGCGACTTCAAAAGCGTTTAATACAGATTCGTATTCGTTATTCGGATTATCAAATCCAGTAATAATAGCGCGCTCTCCGCGGTCATTAATATAGTTGTAAAGCTTCATTGCGTGGAAACGTTCTTCTTCAGCTTGTACAAGGAAAAAGTTAGCGAATCCATCATAGCTCTCAGCTGTACAGTAAGCAGCCATTGCCATATAAGCATGGGCAGAGTAAAATTCAAAGTTCATTTGTTCATTTAATGCGTCGTGCAATTTTTTTGATAACATAAAATCCCCCTTAGTATTGTGACAAGAATATTATACCATAATTGATAATATTCTCATTTAGATACTTCGAACCTTTTTGAAAGCTTTGCGACGTGTGCGTCCATAATGTCTTGTAAGTCTAAATCATATTTTTGCGAAAGAATAATAAGGTTAGATAGTACATCGCCAAGTTCTTCTTTTAGTTCTTGTTTTAGCTCTTCTTCTGTTTTCACATCTTCATCAGGGCGATCGCGGCCAATTTCAATAGCACGAACGACTCGTGAAACTTCCCCAACTTCCTCGGTTAAGAAATTTAAGCGAATAAAGGCATTATACTGTGACCAGCTTCGTTTTTCGTAAAATTCCTCAACCCATCTTTGAAATGCAACGATATCCATTTCTTCCTCATCTCCTCAATATGTTGTACAATGTCAATTGTATCATAACAATATATAGTTTCGGGGTGTAGGAATGAGAAAGATTTGTGTGTTTGCAGGTTCTAATTTAGGGGAGAGACCAGAATTCAAAGAGCAGGCAATTCAGTTAGGTAAAATGTTTGTTGAGAACGAGTATGAGCTTGTATACGGTGGTTCATGCGTTGGATTAATGGGAGAAGTAGCAAACGAAGTTCTTCGTTTAGGTGGACGTGTAACAGGTGTTATGCCGCGCGGTCTATTTCGAGGAGAAATTGTGCATACAGGATTAACAGAATTAATTGAAGTAGAGACGATGCATGAACGTAAAGCGAAAATGGCAGAGCTTGCAGATGCTTTTATTGCGCTTCCAGGCGGATACGGAACGTTTGAAGAACTATTTGAAGTTGTATGTTGGTCACAAATTGGTATACATAATAAGCCGGTTGGTTTATTAAACATAAAAGGTTTTTACGGACCAATTTTGCAAATGGTTGAACGTGCAGCAGAAGAAGGATTTATGAATTCATCAAATAAAGAATTGATCGTTTCAGCTGAGACAGCAGATAAACTAATTCATGCAATCCAAAATTATGAGCGTCCTGTTTTGGGAACGAAGTGGAAGCAACTATCATAGCAAATACGGAAACACATGTCGTTTTAATTTAAGATGGCATGTGTTTTTAATTTGGTTAAATATGTTAATGTTTAGATGTAATGTTTTGGGGAAAGGAGAGATAGATGGAGGAGTTCGTATATTTACGTCCGGTTTTTAAAAGTATTTTAGCAGCGTCTATTCTTGTTATGCTAATTGTTTTGAGACAGAAGAAAGAGTTGATTAATGAATTTTCGCTTTGGTTTATCTCGGTATTGTGTATCGGTGTTTCAGCGATAACGTTGTTTATGTCCGGATTTATCGTTGATGAGTATAATCTAGGTGGAGATCCACAATCGTTTTGTATGTTTATTGCGATTGGTTGTATTAGTGGTCTGAATTTCATTATTTATTACAGAAGGCAATAAAAGAGGCATTCCATATTACTTTGGAATGCCTTTATCATTTTGATTGCTTTGTTTTTTATACAGGTACCAGCCACCCCAGCCGCCACCAATTGCTACGACAACGAGGAAAGCATAGTCCTTAACCTCGACACGTATATTGAAAATATTAGCTATAAGTAAGAGAATCCCAACTGTTATTAACGCAAAAAATGCTCTAATTAAGTAGTCTTTCAACTGAACCACTCCCGTCATTTAAGTAGTAAATGATGAATTTGGAAAAGCTTTTTGGATCTATGATACTAAAGGGTGTTTCCTATATTTTAACATAGATGAGATTGTAATATATTGATAAAAGTAGGGGAGAGGGGCGCTGATATTGTCGTGATTTGTCGGCAAATTGATATCCTTTGTCAAATCGTTGATATATTGCGGGTAATGATCGATATAATGAAAAAATCGTTGATATATTGCGAGTTATGATCGATATATTTGAAAAATCGTTGATATATTGCGAGTTATGATCGATATATTTGAAAAATCGTTGATATAATTTCGTGTACCGTTAAGTGCGACCATTACATAAAAAAGCGACTCTAAACGAGCCGCTTCCGCTTTTAAATGATATCCAGCTCCAGCGGCTAGAACAGTCGGTTGTTTCACTCCTTCATTCGAGGCAAAAAGCGCCTCGTAATCAGGAGTTCCAACACCCTCCTGTTCTGAGCGAGCCGCTTCCGCTTTAAAGTAATATCCAACTCCAGCGGCTAGAATCTCCGGTCATTTCGCTCTCTCGCTCGAAGCAAAAAGCGCTTCAAGGTCGAGAGCTTGAAGTGTCCTGCGATTCTGAGCGAGCCGCTTCCGCTTTTAATTATTATTGATTCAAGAACGCACGTAGCATCCAAGCGTGTTTTTCTAGTTCTGTGTAGATGCCTAGTAGTAGGTCAGATGTCATTTCATCGTCAGAGTCTTGAGCGATTTCCATGCCTTTTTTCAGTTCGACTAGCATCATTTCGTAGTCTTTCATGATTGCTTCGACCATCCCTTCTGCAGTTTCTCCGTATGCTGCTTCTTGAATAGAAGATAGTTCTAAGTATTCTTTCATTGTTGCTACTGGTTTGCCGCCAATTGCTAAAATACGTTCTGCAATTTCATCGATGTGAGTAGCTGATTCTGTGTAAAGTTCTTCGAATTTCTCGTGTAATGTGAAGAATTGAGGTCCTTTTACGTACCAATGGAAGTTGTGAAGTTTTGTGAATAAAACGCTCCAGTCTGCTACTTGTTTGTTTAATACTTCGATTACTTGTTTGTTCATTATGATCAATCTCCTTTTGAGTTGTTATGTGATATCAATTACTAATTTATAATAATTATAATCTAGTAATCTCTATAAATCAACCCTTTTGCTGGAATTAATTTGAACAAATTATGAACTGTTGTAAATAAAAGGCCCTATTACGGTGAAGTAATAGGGCCTTTGTTTGAGATATGGCTCTTGTTCTAAACGAGCCGCTTGTGCTTTTAGTGATATCCAGCTCCGGTGACTAGACCAGTCAGTCATTTCGCGCCTTCCTGTGAGGCAAAGAACGCCTCTTCGTCAGGAGCTCCAATGCCCTCCTGTTCTGAGCAAGTCACCTCCGCTTTTAATTAATATCCAGCTCCAGCGGCTAGAATCTCCGGTCATTTCGCTCTCTCGCTCGAAGCAAAAAGCGCTTCAAGGTCGAGAGCTTGAAGTGTCCTGCGATTCTGAACGAGCCGCTTCCGCTTTAAATGATATCCAGCTCCAGCGGCTAGAACAGTCGGTTGTTTCAATCCTTCATTCGAGGCAAAAAGCGCCTCGTAATCAGGAGTTCCAATACCCTCCTGTTCTGAACGAGCCACTTCCGCTTTTATTTGTTAAACGGCCTTTTGTTTTTCTTCTACATCCTGCCCATCCCAGCACTCTGTATTCTTTAAGCCAGGGATAGAGTTTGCAACGAAGACAGGATCTTTTCCTTGTTTCTTTTGCTTCAAATAGTCTACTAATGCAGCGTAAGCAAATTTGCTAAGGAATGAGATGGCAATTAAGTTTGTGAATACCATTAGTCCCATGAATAAATCAGCTAAACTCCAAACTGTTTTAAGAGCAGCGATTGATCCGAAGAATACCATTCCGACAACTGCAACACGATAAATCATTAACCATGTTTTACTTTCTTTAATGAATGCGATATTTGTTTCACCATAATAGTAGTTTCCTAGAAGTGAACTGAAAGCGAATAGGAAAATAATAATCGCTAAGAAAGTGCTTGCCCACGGTCCAATTTGTGAACTTAATGCGTTTTGTGTTAATTCGATACCTTCTAAATTTGATCCTTTGTAAAGTCCAGAACATAATACGATAAATGCTGTTGATGTACATACTAAGAATGTATCTACGAAAACGCCTAACGCTTGAACAAGCCCTTGTTTTACAGGGTGAGATACATCAGATGTTGCTGCTGCATTAGGAGAGCTACCCATTCCCGCTTCTGTAGCGAATAAACCGCGCTGAATTCCGAACTTGATTGCTGCTCCAATACCACCAGCGATGGCTTGGTCTAAACCGAATGCACCGTTAAAGATTTCCATGAAAATGCTTGGTAACATACTGAAGTTGTTAATAACGACAAAAATAGCCACGCCGATATAAACGATTGCCATTGGCGGAACAATCATTTCTGTAATACGTGAAATGCTCTTAATACCACCAAAAATAATAACTGCAACTAATAAGGCTAATAGAGCTCCTACGATTGTTCGCTCTAGTCCAAAAGCATTTTCAAACGCTATTGTTACTGTATTTGCTTGCACTGAATTGAAAATTAATCCGTACGCAACTGTAATAAGAAGTGAAAACCAGACGCCCATCCAGCGTTTGTTTAACCCTTTTTCCATGTAATATGCTGGTCCACCACGGAACCTACTTCCATCTTTTACTTTATAAATTTGCGCAAGTGTACATTCTACAAAACTAGTAGCTGCTCCGATAACTGCGATAAACCACATCCAAAATATTGCGCCAGGTCCACCCATTGAAATTGCTAATGCTACACCAGCTAAGTTTCCGATACCGATACGTGCTGCTGCACTTAAGCAAAATGCTTGGAATGGTGAGATGCTATCTTTCTTTTTTTCTTTTCGATTAAACCCTTTACTAATTAAGCTGACCATCTCACTGAAATGAGTAATTTGGACAAATTTTAATTTAAAAGAGAAGTAAAGACCGAAGCCGATTAGCATTGCAATAAGAATATATGACCATAAAATATTATTCGTTACCTCAAGGAATCTGCTAAAGATATCAACCATATAATACACTTCCTTTTTTTCGTAATAAGAAAATTATATGCAAAAAATATACGAGAATCAATTTTTCTAAAAAATTATGTTACTTAAATCATTTTTGTGTTATGATTATGTTACATCGTAATATTTTTAGAATTATTTACATTTTAAAAAACTAAATTTAAAGCGAGAAGGTGGGGATAATTTGAAAGAAAATTCTTTATGGAAAGTAAGCCTTGAGAGTTTGAAAATGAGAAGTAATATATTTTTTATCATTACATCTTTAAGTATCTTTTTAGGGTCCACTTATTATTACAATAAAAGATTTCCAAATCACAAATATCCTGAGTGGTTAGAATTTCTAAAGTTGATTGGATGAATAAAAGACAGAAAAACAGAAAATTAAAATAAATAAGTTATGGAGGAGCTAAAAATGAATATTAGAGAAAGTGAACTTCCAGGTATTGGTTATAAGTTTCAAATCGTTACGAAAGGTAACGAAAAGATGGTAATTGTCATTCATGATGATGGTCGTAGAGAAATGTATCATTTTGATTCAGATCATGAAGAAAGCATCTCAAGTATTTCGCTACGTGACTCAGAGGCGAGACAAATCGCTGCAATATTAGGTGGAATGGTATATAAGCCTAGGGCGTTAGAAAATGTTGAGATGGTTTTTGAAGGTTTAGCGATTGAGTGGTTCAAAGTGGAGAATACAGCTCCAGCAATCGGAAAAACAATTGGCGATCTTGAAATAAGAAAAACATATAGCGTAACAATAATCGCGGTTATGAAGAAGAACATGAAGAAGTTATTTAATCCAGGACCAGAAACAGTAATTGAAGAAGGAGATATGCTTGTAGTTTCAGGTGAGAGAGAAGAAATTAAAAAAATCATTAATGAATTACTTTCAAATAGGGGGGACTGATTAGATGGATACGTTAATTTTTGAAGTTGGTACAGCTTTAGTTTTAGTGGCAATTGCAGCAGTAATTGCTGGAAAATTTAAATTCTCAGTAATTCCTTTTCTAATCGTTCTTGGAATGTTAGTAGGACCGCATGCACCGACAATAGGTGTTATCGATCTCAAATTTATTGAAAGTGCAAGTGTAATTTCCTTCCTTGGACGGATTGGGGTTCTATTCCTTCTGTTCTATCTAGGATTAGAATTTTCAATGAAAAAACTAATTAAATCTGGACGCTCTATTGCGATTGGCGGAACGATTTATATTTTAATTAACTTTTCACTTGGTTTGTTATACGGATTTATAATGGGATTCCCATTACTAGAGATCTTAATTATTGCGGGTATTATTACGATTTCTTCTAGCGCTATCGTTGCTAAAGTGTTAGTGGACTTAAGAAGAACTGGTAATAATGAAACCGAATTAATTTTAGGAATTATTATGTTTGAAGATATATTCCTTGCTGTATACCTATCAGTTGTTTCTGGTTTAGTACTAGGGGATCACGCTTCCTTCTTAGGTGCCCTTACTTCAATTGGAATTGCTTTAGGATATATGCTTCTATTCTTTATAGTAGCTAGAAAGGCTACGCCGTTATTAAATAAATTGCTCAATATTAGCTCAGATGAAATCTTTATTATTGTAGTATTTGCTTCATTATTCTTCATTGCTGGTTTTTCAGAAACAATTCACGTTGCAGAAGCAATTGGAGCACTTCTTCTAGGATTAGTTTTCTCTGAGACAGAGCATAGTGACCGAATTGAACATCTTGTTGTTCCATTTAGAGACTTTTTCGGAGCTATTTTCTTCTTCAGCTTCGGGTTAAGTATTGATCCGTTCTCATTAGGCGGAGCGATATGGTTAACGTTAGGTGCTGTCCTTCTTACGATAATCGGTAACTTTGTAGCAGGAATGATTGCAGGAAGACAAGCTGGATTATCTCATAAAGCATCAACAAATATCGGATTAACAATCGTTTCAAGAGGAGAGTTCTCCATCATTATGGCTAATATCGGTATCGCCGGTGGTTTAATGTCAGTACTGAAACCATTCTCAGCACTATACGTGCTTATACTATCCATTTTAGGCCCACTTTTGACAAAAGAGTCGAAGAATGTATATAAATTCTTAAATAAAATCTTTAAGTGGGATACGAAGACTAACTAAACTAAATTTTAAAAAATAAAAGTACAAGATATTTCCTGCTTGTACTTTCATTTTTGTAATGAAAACAGTAAAGAGAGGTACATGATGTTAGGAGAGTTGATCCATTCGGTTTTAGTTTTTTTAGAAGGACTTGGTTATTGGGGAATTATGCTTGGATTAATGCTAGAGGTTATTCCAAGTGAAATCGTATTGTCTTATGCAGGTTATTTAGTATCAACAGGAAGCATTACATTTTGGGGCGCTGTCGCGTTCGGTACAATTGGTGGTGTAATTGCACAACTATTCATTTATTGGATTGGTCGATATGGAGGAAGACCTGTTCTTGAGCGATATGGAAAATATATTTTAATTCAGAAGAAACATATTGATTATGCTGAAGATTGGTTTAATCGTTATGGAACTGGCGTTATCTTTACCGCACGTTTTATTCCGGTTGTGCGGCATGCTATTTCGATACCAGCGGGTATTGCGAAAATGTCACATGCTAAGTTTATTACGCTAACTACATTAGCTGTTATTCCGTGGTCAATTGTGTTTGTATATTTAGGTTTTAAATTAGGAACAGAGTGGGAAAGTATTAATAAAGTTGCGGGGCCATATGTGAAATACTTTGCACTTGCTGCTATTGTTTGTGCAATTGGTTATTTTGTATTAAAAAAAATGATGAAAAAAAAGTGATTACAGAAAAGGAATCTATGTCGACGTAGATTCCTTTCTTATTGGCATTTTTTCAAGGATGAAAGAATACGTTTAATATTTATCATATTGTGGCATACATATAGAAAAAGGGTGCTTGGAAAGGGGAATAAAGAGAAATGGAACTCCAGTTTCAAAATGTATATCAACAGGTAGAGAATTGGTATGTGTTGGATTCGGAGCTTCCTTGGGATGTCAAAAAGTTGAGAGAGGATTTGTTTTCTCTTATTGGAGTATGTAAAACGCCCGTTATTTTTTGTGATACGTGTGATGCAAATGATGTGCTTCTATCATTAGGGGAAGAGGAAGAAGAGTTCCTATTCCCAGTAGGTGGTTTTTATCATAAAGAAAAGCAATTAATTTTCGTTTGTATGTGGGAAGAGTATGATCAAGTTCTCAAAACGCTACTGCATGAATTCCGCCATGCGATGCAGCATAAGAGAGATATATTGTATGTGGGAAGTGAACGGTACGAAGAGCGGTGGATTGAAAAAGATGCGAGGAAGTTCGCGGAGAGGAAATTGGATGAATATAAGAGTAGAAAGTTAATGTAAAGCATAGTGGAGAAATAGCGCTGTGCTTTTTGTGCTTATAAAAAATAAGTATTTGACTTTTAATAAGTTTAGTTCTAAACTAATGATATGAAACGAGCGAGGTGATGAAATGAAAACAGAAGATAGACTAGGGCTACTATTATGGTTTCGTTTGTCACGCTTTTATAATAAGAGTATTCGTGAGACGAATCAGCATTTGAAAAAATGGAATATATCTGCCGCCCAGTTTGATGTGTTAGCTCAAGTTGGAGGACATAATCGTTTAACGCAGCAAGAACTTGGAAATAAGCTATTTGTTACGAAAGGAAATGTAACGCAGCTTTTAAATAAAATGGAGCAGCTTGAGTGGATTTTGCGTGAACAAGAGGGTACTACGAAATATATTTCTTTAACAGAAAAGGGAAGAGCTTTATATGAGGAAATCGTCCCACCTCAAGAAACGTTCCAAGCAGAGAAGTTTCATAATTTAAATATAGAGGAACAAAAGCAATTATTAATACTACTAAAAAAGTTACAGTAAGAAAAAATTTTAAAATAAATCTCGAATTCGAGATAGTATGAGGTGAAGGATATGTTTAGAAAAGTTGATCATAAAAATATGGGCAGAGCAAATCATGGTTGGTTAAATACACATTTTCATTTTTCTTTTGCCAATTACTATAATCCAAATAACATGAACTTCGGAGCGTTACGTGTTATTAATGATGATCTAGTAGCGGCGCAAACTGGTTTTGATATGCATCCGCACCGTGATATGGAGATTATTTCTTACGTTGTAGATGGTGCTTTAACACATGAAGACAGCATGGGAAATCGCGGAACAATTGAGCGTGGACATGTTCAATATATGAGTGCTGGCACGGGTGTATTTCATAGCGAGCATAATTTAGGCGATGAAACGCTGCGTTTATTACAAATTTGGATTTTACCAGACCGCGCAGATCATAAACCAAACTATGGTGAGTTTAAATTTGATTGGAGCAAGCGTGAAAATGAATGGTTCCATATGGTATCTTCAGTAGAAGGAAATGCACCAATTCAAATTCACCAAGATGCGAATTTATATTCTTTATCATTAGAGGCTGGAAAAGAAATTCATTTTCCAGTGAAAGAAGGCCGTCAATTGTACCTTGTACAAATTGAAGGAAGCAGTGTAATAAATGGTGAAACGTTTGTTATGCGGGATGCAGCAGAATCTGTAGAAGAAGATATTCATATTCAAGCGAAAGAGCAATCACACTATTTAGCAATTGAATTGAAAAAACAATAAAAGGTTTATAGAAAAGAGGACATCCGATAGATGTCCTCTTTTTTTGATTGGAATTGTCTGAAAAATGTTTCTCAAATTTTAGGTAGAGGTATCAGCTGGGAAAATAAGAATTGTATAAAAGTGTCAAAAATCTTTATGGGAATGGGGAATGTTATAGTGAAAAAGCAAGTCATTTCATCAGCATTAGCGTTAACTGTTATCGCCGGGGGATTTGGAGCGTTTGGGGCAACGACAACGAAAGCGGAAGAACAAAAAATTCAATATCATCAAGAATTTAAAACACCTGCATACATAGGTGAAGAATGGAAAGCACCGGAAGGACTAGATAAAAAAGAGACAGTCTTTCAATACTTAGAGAGTAAGAAAGATATGTTTAAATTAGCAGGAAATATTGAAAAGCATTTTAATATCGTTGGGGAAGAAAAAGACGCTGAATCTGATACGACACATGTGAAGCTAGTTGAGAAACATAATAACATTCCTGTGTACGGTTCTGATCAAACTGTTACACTTGATAAAGAGAATAATGTAAAAGCATTCTTCGGACAAGTTATTCCGAATTTAGATGATAAAAATATTCCTGCAGCTGCAAGCATTACTGCGGAACAAGCAGAAACAATTGCAAAGGCAGATATTGAGAAAGAAATTGGTAAAGTAAAGAGTTATGATGGTGTGAAAAAAGATTTATTTGTATATGAAAAAGACGGTAATTACTACCTTGCATACTTAGTTAAGGCATCGATTTCAAAACCAGCTCCAGGGTATTGGCATTATTTTGTTGATGCAACGAATGGAAATGTTATTGAGAAATATAACGCTGTAGATAACATTACTGGATTTGGTTACGGAGTATTAGGTGCTAGACAATCATTTGAAATTGCTCAAGATACGAAAACAGGACAATTCAACTTGTTTGATGGTAAACGAGGACAAGGTGTTCATACATTTGATGCAGAAAATATGGACGAGAACTGGTTTAATTTATTCTCACAATGGCTTGGATATACAGGAGAAGAAGTTGAAAGTAAATCTAAGTTCTTCGAAGATAAAGCTGCAGTTGATGCGCATGTAAATGCAGGAAAAGTATATGATTACTACAAAAAGACATTTAATCGTAACTCTTTCGATGATAAAGGTGCGAAACTTATTTCAACTGTTCACGTAGGGGAGAGCTGGAATAACGCAGCTTGGAATGGTGTGCAAATGATGTACGGTGATGGCGATGGAAAAACGTTCATTCCATTATCTGCTGGACTTGATGTTATCGGTCACGAATTAACGCATGCTGTAACTGAACATACAGCAAACCTTGTTTACAAAAATGAGTCAGGGGCGTTAAATGAATCGTTATCTGATATTATGGGTGTTATGGTTGAGAAGAAGAGCTGGGATTTAGGTGCTGACATTTATACACCTGATAAACCAGGCGATGCACTTCGTTCACTAAAAGATCCAGCATCTATTCCAAACCCATTAAAACCAAGTGAAGGTTACCCAGATCACTATAGTAAACGTTATACTGGAACAGCTGATAATGGCGGCGTTCATATTAACAGTAGTATTAACAATAAAGCTGCATATTTAGTATCTGAAGGCGGAGATCATTACGGCGTGAAAGTAACTGGTGTGGGCCGTGAAGCGACAGAAAAAATTTACTACCGTGCGCTTACGAAATATTTAACTGCAAACTCTGACTTCAAAATGATGCGTCAAGCTGCACTTCAGTCAGCTGAAGATTTATACGGTAAAAACTCTAAAGCTGTACAAGCTGTAACGAAAGCTTATGATGCAGTAGGTGTAAAATAATAAGAGAAAAGACCTGACATCCTAGTCAGGTCTTTTCTTTATCCCGCTATCCGCAAATGATGAAATTTCCACTTTATTTAGTCGCGAATACCTAATGCGATTTTCGCCATACGTGACATACGTTCTTTCGACCACGGTGGATTCCAAACGACATTTACTTCTATTTCATTAACTTCAGGTACGTTTGTTGATAATACTTTTTTAACGTCTGATACGATTTGCCCAGCCATTGGACAACCGATAGAAGTCATAGTCATCGTAATGACAGCATTATTATTTTCATCTGCTGTAACATCATAAACTAATCCAAGATTAACGATATCAACACCTAGTTCAGGGTCAATAACAGCCTCTAAATTGGCAAGTAATTTATTTTCAAATGCTTCTTGTGACATAAGCAGCCCCTCCTACACTTTAATGATATCGATTCTCATTATAACGGAAATGAGCATAATGTGCAGGAAATGAGCTCAAAAAAATATCCCTCTTTCAAAGAAGGGATATTTTTTGAACATCTATTCTGTTTTAAAATGAGATACGAGTTGATCTAACTCTTCAACTGTTTGTTTCATTTTTCCAGCAGTTACTGCCATTTCATTCATAACGATAACTTTTTTTTCAGCAGATTGTGCCGTTGCGGCAGTTTCGCTCGATACTTCAGTAGAGATAGAAGCGATGTTATTAAGTGAAGCGTTCATTTCTTCAGCACTTGCAGCCATTTCTTCAGCAGTTGCTGATATATCTTGCATTTGAGTAGATACTTTATTTACTTGTTCTACAATTGTTGTGAAAGAAGTACCAGCTTCACGAATAACATTGATACCTTCAAATGCTTCAGAACGGCCTTGAGACATCATAGAGCTAGCAGTTTCTGTATCATTTTGAATTTGATGTAGTAATTGATTAATGTCTGTTGCAGCTGTTTTAGATTGTTCAGCAAGCTTTCGAACTTCGTCAGCTACGACAGCAAATCCTTTTCCTTGCTCACCAGCACGAGCTGCCTCAATAGAAGCATTTAAAGCAAGTAAGTTTGTTTGCTCAGCAATATTAGAAATAGATTGTACAGCAGTATCAATATATTTCGTATGAGTGATTAGACGTTCAACCACTTCTGACGTAGCATTTACAGCTTCGTGTATTGTTGTCATTTGTGAAACAGATTTTTGGATAACGGTACTTCCATCGCTAGCATGTTCAGATGTGGCAACAGCAAGTTCCGCTACAGATGAAGCAGATTCGGCAATGCGCTGAACACTTACTGCCATATCATCCATTGCAGTTGAACTTTCTTCCATACTAGAAGTTTGTGATTGAATACTTGCATTTAAGTTGGACATCGAGCTTTGGACTCTTAATGTCGCCTCACGTGATGTATTCGTTTTTTCTAGCATATTTTCAGAAGCGGTTTGTACTTCCACTGATGTTTTTTGAACACGATTAATAATATGTTGTAGGTTTTCTAACATTTTATTAAATGATGTTGCGATAGCACCTATTTCATCGTTGCTATTTACTTGTAGACGTGCCGTTAAGTCACCTTCTTGAGAGGCCAATTCTTTTAGTTTCGTGTCAATTTGTTGAATTGGTTTCACCAGTTTACCAGAGAACCACCATGCAAGAATAATTGCAACGACAATACAAATAACAAGTGATAGAAAGACTGCATATTCAATTCCTAGTGAAGATTGATCAATTTGTTCAATAGATTGTTCACGTAATTTAGCTTGTTCATTACTGTAATTTGTGAAGTCACCAATTACTTTATAGACCGTTCCGTTTTCTGAAGAAGCTACTTGTAAAGCTTCTTCCCATTTTTGTTCTTTTGCAAGAGTGAATACTTTTTCTTCAACGAACTTTCTCCAAGTAGACCCTAATTCCATTGTACTTTTTACGGACGAAGAAAGATTTGGATTAGAAAGAAGTTTATCTTTTGAATCCTCAAGACGTTTACTCATCTCATTAAACTTGTCTAATTCGACTTGATCATGTTGTAGTAAATAACCTCTTAAAGCAGAGAGCTGTACTTGATAAGCGTCTCCACGCTCTTTCAATTCTGTTGCCAGTGGAGAAATTTCTTTTTGTAATGTTTCAGCTTTACGAGATTGGTCGATAGCAAAAAATAAAATAAATGCTAAGGCGACACCAAATAAAGCGCAAATCGTTCCCATCATGAACATAAGTTTTTTTCTGATACTTACAAAATTCATATAATTAAAAGCCTCCTTTGTGAAATCTTAGTATTAGAATTAATAAATGTAAAAAATTGAAAGAAAGCTTTACTCCAGCTGGAATAAAGCTTTCTTATTTCCTTTAGGAATTATAGCAGACGGAATGAGAGATAGAAAGAGATATTTTAAAGTGAAAAAAGAGAGACTGTAAAACTTTCATTCCTATACCTTTGAGCTCGTGTCATTTTCACTTTAAGCGTTTGTTTTGAAATGAGAGACGAGAACTTCAAGTTCTTGTACGATTGTTTTCATTTCAGATGATTTGTTAGCCACGATACTCATTTTGTTTACTTGATCACCAGCCGAATGCGCTGTTTGTGATGTTTCTGCAGCAACTTCGTTTGAAATAGAAGCGATATTATTTAAAGCTGCGTTCATTTCTTCAGAGCTTGCAGCCATCTCTTCAGCAGTTGCAGACATTTCTTGCATTTGTGTAGAGACTTTGTTAATGTGGTTAACAATTTCTGAGAATGAAGATCCGGCGGTACGAATAACCGTAATTCCTTCAGAAGCTTCTGCTTGACCTTGTGTCATCATATCATTTGCTATTTTTGTATCAGCTTGAATTTGATGAAGTAAATGGTTAATGTCAGTTGCGGCTAGTTGAGATTGTTCAGCAAGTTTTCGAACTTCATCGGCAACAACAGCGAATCCTTTGCCGTGTTCACCAGCACGAGCTGCTTCAATAGAAGCATTTAAAGCGAGCAAATTTGTTTGCTCAGCGATATTCGAAATAGATTGAAGTGCAGTATCAATATGGTTTGTATGTGTAATGAGTCGCTCAACTACTTGTGATGTAGCGTTAACAGCTTCGTTAATTGTATGCATTTGTGTAATAGATTTCTCAATGACTTTATTCCCATCATCTGCTTTTTCTGAAGTTGTGACAGCTAAACTAGTAACAGAAGAGGCGGACTCAGCGATACGCTGAACACTCGTTGCCATGTCATCCATTGCGGTTGAACTTTCTTCAATGCTAGAAACTTGTGAACGAATATTGTGTTCAAGAGCATTCATAGTTTCTTGGATTCTTGCGGTATTTTCCATAGAAGCGGTTGTTTCGATAAATACATTTTCGGAAGCTTCTTTTACACTTGTTGATGTTTGTTGAACTTGTTTTATTATATGCTGTAAGTTAGTGAGCATTTGATTAAAGGAATTTGCAATGTCACCAATTTCATCTTTACTTGTTACGTGTAATCTAGCCGTTAAATCTCCGTCTTGAGAAGCTAATTCTTTTAACTTCTCATCAATTTGTCGAATTGGTTTAACGAGTTTACCAGAGAACCACCATGCTAATAAGATAGACGTTAATGTACATGTAATAAGTGAGAAGAAAATAATATATTGAATAAGTGATGAAGAAGACTCGACATCAGCAATTAATGCGTCACGTTTCTCATTCTCTTCATTTGTATATTTATTAAAACGACCTAAAAGATCATTTACATAATCTGTTTGTGATAAAGCAATTTTGGATGCTTCGTCCCATTTTCCTTCACGCGCAAGAGGTAGTACCTCATTATCTATGACGCTACGCCATTTTCCACCCATTAAAATAGCTTCTTTCATTCCTTCTGGGAGCTTCTTGTCACTTGTTACTTTCTCTCTAGTATCAGCTAATTTTTTCCCTTCTCGATTGAACTTATCTAATCCTTTTTGATCATGTGATAGCAAATATTCTTGTAAACCAGCAACTTGTGCTTGGAACCAATCGCCACGTTCTTTTAAAATCGTCGCTCTTTTTGATACATCATTTTTTAACGTTTCGATTTCACTTGCTTGATTCATGGCGAATGAAAGAATAACAATAAGAGCAATACTAAATAAAGAAGAAATGCTTAAGAGTGTGAACAGTAGTTTTTTTCGAATACTAACATATTTCATCGTTACCCCTACCCTCATTTAAACTGTTTATTATGATTTATAGATATTTAAAACAAAATTAATAAAAACATTATTATGAAGTTATTAATCTGTTCAATGAAAATTATAGCAGATAATGGAAGGAGTCAGATTAGTATTAGAAAAAGTTCTTAAAATGTATACATTTGCATATCATAAAATTCATAAATAAATATTAGAAATGCTATTGAAATTTGAAATGACATCATGTATACTTCTAATTAGTTGATAACGATTATCAGTATCAACTAAAAACATTACTCTTCGTTATGTTGGTCATACCCCTTTTTGACGACGTAAGTCAGAGACGAAATGTTGAAATATCTTGTGTCCTATTCTACAGAATTATGGTAATCTCCAACCTCAACTTATATGCGTGAGCATGCAAAAAGGATCCTATCCGTGAAGGGATCCTTTTTTGCATGCTGTCGCAATTATTGTATATAGACCAGGGATACGTTCTTCGATTCCTTCTGGTGCAGTAGAAGGAAAGACCCATCTTTGATGAGATCCATGTTCTTCAACTAGTTTTTCGATTTTAAAACGTTCTTCCGCAAGTGTTGTAATGATTTCTCCTAGCGTCCAGCGACGGATGGTTGTTTTAGGTAGCGATTCTTTCTGTGCTTCTGTAAGAAGGATGCTATAAGCAACATCATCTTCAATTAATTCTTCATCGAAATAATTTCCATTGGCCTTAAATGATGGGTGGTCGACTCCTAATAATTTTGTGTAAACAGGATGATAGTCACGAAGTATAAGCATTCCATCTCGCTTAAGTAAAGTAGCAATTTTTTGAAAGAGTGGTTTTAAATCTAGAAAGTAATGGAGTACACCAAGTTCCAGCAATACGATATCAAATGATTCGGAGAGCTGCACATTTAATACATCAGAAACGACATACTGGATAGAGACACCTGCTGCGTCCGCAAGTTCATTTGCATATTTTGCATTACTTGCTGAAATATCAACAACTGTTACGTCAGAGCCTAAAAGAGCGAGAGCAACACCTTTATTTCCTTTTGAGCCGAGTAAGTTAATAATACGTTTTCCTTTTGGAGATTGTATGTAAGGTAAATAATGTGCTACTTCGCGTGTGGGATCTTCCATAATTTTTTTTGCATAATCCTCTGGCGCCCCATGGCGATTCGTCCAAGCTTCATAAGCAGCTGTATTCCAGCTTTTTTCATTTATAGTGCTTAGTTGTTTTTGGTTCAATGTTATCACTCCTTTTGTGAACGTATAGGTATTCGGCGGGAGGGTGGGATTTCCTTTTCGTTCTGGATAAAAGTTTGATTTTTCTGTGATTAAGTCGTACAATACTTGTTATACGTAAAAGCGTTGAAAAGGAAAAGTAGGATGAACACATTCTTTCCAGAGAGCTTCGGTAGCTGAGAAGAAGCAAGAATATTCATTTGAACAATGGCCTTTGAGCTTCGTCCTGAACTTATCAAATGATAATAGTAGGCGGCGACGAGAGTTGGTACTCGTTATCAAAACCACAGTATAAGAGCATAGAGCTCCGTACTTGTTAAGGCTAATTATGTGAGTAATTGGCGAAATAAGGTGGTACCGCGACTGTTTATACAGCCCCGCCCTTATCTTTTTTAAGATAGGGGTGGGGCTTTTTATATTTTAAAGGAGGAATGTAAGATGAGTATTTTTATTGGGGGCGCTTGGCCGTATGCGAATGGTTCATTACATCTTGGCCATATTGCGAGTTTATTACCTGGAGATATTTTAGCACGTTATTACCGGTCCAAAGGTGAGAATGTGTTGTATGTTTCGGGAAGTGATTGTAATGGAACACCGATTGCAATTAGAGCAAAACAAGAAGGTGTGACAGCGAAGGAAATTGCTGATCAGTATCATGAAGAGTTCCAGCGATGTTTTCGTAGCCTTGGTTTTACTTATGATTGCTATACACGTACAGATAGTGAGCACCATCATGAAACGGTTCAAAATGTTTTTTTACGTTTATTAGAAGAAGGACATATTTATAAAAAAATAGTGGAACAAGCGTATTGTGAAACGTGTACGCAGTTTTTACCGGATCGTTATGTAGAAGGAATATGTCCACATTGCCATGAAGCAGCAAGAGGAGATCAATGCGATGCGTGTTCTGCTATTTTAGATCCACTCGATTTGTTAGAAAAGAAATGTAAGTTATGTGGTAGTACACCATCCGTACAGGAAACAGAGCATTTCTATTTCGCATTGCATACATTTCAGGAGCAAATTAAAAGGGCTGTAGAAATTGCCAAGCAAACAGGGACATGGCGCGACAATGCGATTCAACTAACAGAGAGATATGTAAAGGAAGGATTACTAGATAGGGCCGTATCACGTGATTTACCAATTGGGGTACCAATTCCAGTAGAAGGGTATGAAGATAAGAAAATTTACGTATGGATTGAAGCAGTGACAGGCTATTATTCAGCGAGTAAACATTGGGCTGAAGAAACAGGGAAAGATGATCAAGAGTTTTGGGATAGCGAAGCGAAAACATATTATGTGCACGGAAAGGATAATATTCCGTTTCATTCCGTCATTTGGCCAGCGGTATTACTTGGAATAGGGGAGGAAGCAATCCCGCGTCATATCGTTTCGAATGAATATTTAACAGTTGAAAAAAGAAAATTATCTACAAGTAAAAATTGGGCAGTATGGGTGCCTGACATATTAGAAAGCTATGATCCAGATTCTATTCGTTACTTTTTAACCGTCAACGCACCAGAAAATCGCGATACTGATTTTTCATGGCGGGAATTTATTTACAGTCATAATAGTGAATTATTAGGTGCATACGGGAACTTTGTGAACCGGACATTAAAGTTTATCGAAAAATATTATGGTGGTATCGTGCCGAAGGGGAGTATTGAGGTAGAGCTGAAAGATAAAGTAGAAGGATTATATAAGCGTGTAGGAGAGGCGATTGAGCAAACTAAATTTAAGGTGGCGCTAGAAACAATATTTGATGCAGTACGTTTTGCAAATAAATACTTTGATGAAAAGCAGCCTTGGAAACAAAGAGAAGATGATCCAGTTTCATGTGAAGAAACGATTTATAACTGTGTGTATCTTATCGCTAATTTTGCAAATCTCCTTGAACCGTTTTTACCATTTTCAAGTGAAAGAGTTCGAAACACATTGTCGATTGTGAAACGAAATTGGGAACCGCAAAATACGTTGCCAAGTAGAATTGATAGCGTACAGCCATTATTTGAGCGAATCGATGTAAAACAAATTGAGCATGAGATAGAGAAGCTGTATGGAGCGGTAAAATGAGATAGAGAAAAAGACCTTTCAAGTAAATGAAAGGTCTTTTGTTATGCAGTATGATTCTCTTTCTTATCTTTCAAAAAGAAAAGTACAGCAAGGATTACAAGAATAATAGCTGCAATATCATACGTTATTTTAAATGTAGTATTAAAGTTTAAGTACTCTACGAAAGGAGTTTTCACTGCTCCTGCATATATACAAACGGGAATGAGAAGTAAATCGTAAAATTTCTTTTCTTTCATATATCTTATTAGGAAGAAGATACACATAATAGCAAAAAATACGATGCTTAAAATAGTCATTTATACCTCCAGATAAATTTACTTATTTTAATTGTAGTTATATCTTTTATATAAATTCTGTATTTTTTCAAGCGCTATGCACGCGATTTTGTTTCCTTTCTTTCCTAGCCGTAAGCAGCTGAGGAGTGAAGATCCCAACTAATATGAAAATAATTCCAATCCACTGCATGAACGTTACGACTTCATGTACAAGTGTAATAGAAGCAATAATAGCAGTTGGTAATTCAGCTGCACCTAATATTGTACCAAGCCCTGTTCCAACCTTTGGTACACCGATTGAAAAACAAATGACAGGTACAACAACGCCGAATAATCCGAGGAAGAAAGCATATTTCCATAGACCGGCTTGCAAAGCACCGTCTGTTAAAAAGGTTGGCGGAAAGAATAGGCATACGATAAGAGTAGCGCTTGTTGTCATAAGGAAGCTTTTCGTATAAGGCGGAACATCCGTAGCGACGCGCCCGCTTGCAAAAACATAGAATGAAAAAGAGACAGCAGCTAATAGTCCAAAGATAATCCCTTTCGTAGAAAAACTTTGTCCGAGGCCTTCAAATACACCACCTGCAAACAATGTACCAGCAAATAAAATAAGGATAGATATAATCTTATCGCGGCTTGGAAATGTTCGATTTGCAATTGCTTCGATAATGACACCAATCCAAGTGAACTGAAAGAGTAGGACGACAGCGATAGATGCGGGTAGTTCTTCTACAGAAATAGCGTAGAAAATCCCGGTCATACTCATTGTTGTTCCGACGGTTAGTAAGGAAAAGAATTGTTTTTTTGTTACTTTATGACGTGAAAAGAAAAGAACGAGTAGAAATAGTCCAATCCATCCGAAGACATATTGTCCCCCTAATAGTTGATGTGCTGAAAATCCATTTATGAATCCGAGTTTGAAAATAGTTGAAAGTATGCCATAGCTGCAAGCACCGAATAAAACGAGCAATGAATATTTAAACTTTTCCATAAAAAATCCTCCTTTTAAGTAATAAAAAACGCCCGCTATCCAAATAAGGATAACGGGCGAACGAAACAGAGTCATATACTCTACAAAATTCCGCCACTCATACGAAGTATGAATTTGGGGTATGAAATTGTAGTAGGTTTTTACATTGCTTTTGGGAATACAATAGAACATTTTACACCTTGAGGCGTGTTTTGTATCCCATAAGGAAACTGATGTTTATCTAATATTTGTTTCACGATATATAATCCAAGACCACTACCTTGTACTAAACCGTGTTTATCAGGGTTTGCGCGATAGAAAGGCTCAAATAAATGAGCAAGTTTATCTTCATCAATTTGTGAACCTGTATTTAATACTTCTAATGCGTAACCATTTGGTTTTTCATAAAGCTTTATATATACGTGCTGATGGTCGATTGTATAATGAATTGCATTTGAAATAATGTTAAAAATAGCAGTTTGAATAAATTTAGGATCAGCTAAAATTTGTACGTCGTGTTTAATATTAGATTGTACATTTAATTGTTTTACAGATACAAAGTAATCTACTTTCTTCATAACATCCTCAATAATATTAGATAAAGAAATGACTTCTAAATTAGGTTTAAATTGAGGGTTTTGTATTTTGGATAATTCCGACATTTTTTCCGTTAATATGTTAATGTCTTGCATCATCTCGTAGGAACGTTTCAAATACTTATCTCTATCTTTATAAGCTCCAATTCCGTGAATCATGCCATCTAGTTGTCCCATAACGGCTGCGATTGGTGTTTTTAATTCATGGGATACCATAGACATAAATTCTTTACGAGATTGTTCTAATTGTTGTTCCTTCTTGAGCTCATTTCTTAAATCTTGATTGCTTGCATGTAAATTCTTCACAATATTTGGTACTTGTGAAGCAGCTACTTGCAAATTAAAATCTGTTTGATCTGTATTTTTGTTAAGTAGCTTTTTATCTGAGAAATCAAGATTCATAATATCTTTTAAAGCATCGCTCATATATTGAAAAGGTTTGGCAATTAGTTTTGTATAAATTAAAGATCCGAGTAGTGATAATGCAAGCATTGTCGCGCCAATATGTGGAGCTAATTGCTGCAACGCATCTGCTAACTTTGGATTATCATTTGTATCATTTGTTTTACTTGCTGCATTTTGTGTATGTAAGGCATCATTATTAGCGGCTTTCTTTTCTGCTTCTGTAGGCGGATTAGAAGTGCTATTTTTCCCCGAAAGATTTTGTGTATGTTCTTTTGCCTTTACAGTTTGGCTAGGCTGCAAAAGGTGATTGATAGCTGTAGAAAGAGATTTATAATCTATAATAGAAGATTGGAAATTAGAAATGCTCCCCTCTGACACAGCTTTATTTTGCTTCGTTTTACTTCCGTCGTTTTGCTTATCTGAATCGGCCTGTTCTGTAGTCGGCGTTCCATTTTCTTTCGCAAAACGTTCTTTATCGTAGTTTGAAGCTAGAAAGTAAATAATTTGATAAAGACAAAGTGATAAAAGAATACAAAATAATAAGGTTTTGATGAAAATATTTTTGGTGATGTTGTCTTTGCTACGATTCGATTTTGTAGCCAATGCCTTTCACCGTTTTAATATAAGGAATTCCTAATTTTTTTCTTAAGTTTTTAATATGTGTATCTATAACTCTTACATCACCATAATGTTCATAGCCCCATACCTTATTCAACAAATCACTTCTTGATAATACTTTTCCTCGATTTTGCAGTAAAGTATAAATAATTTCAAATTCTTTTGTTGTCAATTCAATTTGATTACCATGAACATAAGCTGCATATGCTGTAGAGTTTAACATCAATTCATGGAATTGTAGTATAGTTGCAGCTTCTGCTTCCTTCGTTGCTGCCCTTCTTAATACAGCCTCTACACGCTTAATAAATACAGTATAATGGAACGGTTTCGTAATATAGTCATCAATACCTAACTCAAATCCTTTAATTTCACTTTCTTCATTATGTAAGCCTGTTAACATAATGATTGGTACATCAGATTGTCCTCGCATAATTTTACAAATACTATAGCCATCTATATCTGGTAACATTACATCGAGGAGGACAAGATCGTATGAATTTTTTTGGAAAAGAAGAATACCTTCTGTTCCAGCACCAACTACATCAACTGTAAAGTTTTGTGCCATTAGAAATTCACGAATAAGTTCTTGTATATCTGGGTTGTCTTCAATCACCAGTATATGCGTCATAGTAACACCTCCTAAATAACGCTTTTTACTGCAATATTCGAATTCATCATTTTTCGAGTGACTCAGATTGTTTATACATATAATAAGCCCCCGCTATAAAATAATCATGAAGGTAGCAAGGGGAATAGTTTAGTGTTACTGAATAGTTCAGAATTACAGTAGTTCTATTATAGTATGTATTATAAAATTTATAAAACATTATAACTGTATAATTTTAATATCTACGTTTATCAATGTTTAAATATTAGCTAATCAAATCTATTCCTATTATATATGTAAATACAGTTGTTTTGCTACTGTAAATGAATAAATAAAATAAGCCAAGACATAAAATTCTTGGCTACACATAAATCTTGTTTTTAGGCTATTTTACAGTGACAGTAGCTTGCTGCTGAACGCGCTCAAATAACCAGTGTATATCATTGTTATACATACGAATACAACCAAGTGTTGTCCATTTGCCGATTGCTTGATTATTGTTAGTTCCGTGAATCGCATAAGTTGTTCCGTAAGTTCCTGCCATATTTAATCCGAGCCAACGGTCACCAAGTGGATTACGTGGATCGCCGCCTTTAATTTTGCCTGTATAATAAGGGCGATTTTTAATTTTATTTACGATTTGAAAAGTGCCTTTAGGTGTAGGTGTTGCAGCTTTTCCAGTAGCGACAGTAAAACTTTTTATAAATTTTCCATCCTGATAATAATCCATTTTATTTAACTGAGTGTCTACGATTAATTGATCTTTCGTTGTAGCTGCCTCTGCGCTAGAGAATGGAAGAGTTAAAAATCCTAATGATAATAGTGCGCTTAATAATAATTTTTTCATTGTTATTCTCCTTTTACTATCGTAAGAGTCTTACATACAATGAAGTTGTAATCCTCGTAATGCTTTATTTACATTTTCATCTAATGTTTCAAAGAATGTAGTGATTTTGCTGTTGTGTTTGTTGTTGTTATCAATAAGTAATCTTTCATTTAATAAAAGCTCACCACGTAGTCCAAAACTTTGAACTTGAATATTTAGCTCATCTTCATTTTCAGAGATGATTGGTAAGAAATAATGAAAAGCTTTTGTTGGAATGATGTAGCTTTTGCCAATCATGCTTTCTTGATTTGAATTAATCCATTTTTTCGTGACAATTTTAATATTCTTTTTTGAAACGATAAAAGATAGTGTTGTAGATTTTGTTAAACTTACGTCAAATTCACTTGTTTCACAGATTTGTAAATTAAAAACGGTTTCATTTTGATGAGATTCAACATTTGTATTAATAAAATCGTGCATTTTATATGCTTCCATTTCGTATTCACCCTTTTTTCAATTTCGAAAAACGACTTATATTTATTCAAATTAATGCTTAGTCATATATTGGTTAAATTTTTCAACAAATTCCGATATAATCTTACAATACGTATATGAAGCTAATATGAAGTTAGCATGAGTTTGTGATGGTTTTTTATTGAGAACAAAATAAGAGAGGTTTTTTAGTGCTAAAAAATGGATAAAATTTGCATGTTATTAATGCGCCTTTTCGCTATTTCGACTTGAAAAATGATTTTTACTATTTAATAAAGAACGAAAATCACTAGTGTGACCCTTACAAAAATGTAATAAAAATGTAAGCTATTGTGATAGTTATTTCGACAATTTTTTTATACAATAATAGTAAGAAGTTGTACGTGATTGAAAGGAGAGATGACATGGAATGGATTCATGAATTATTTCAGCAATACGGGTACTATGTTGTACTTGTCGGCTTGCTGTTAGAATATATTGCACTTCCGTTTCCGGGAGAGCCAACGTTAGCATATGCGGGATTTTTAGCACATAAGGGTGATTTAAGTTTACCGATTTTAATTATTCTATCCTTTATTGGGACAAGTGTAGGAATGACGATTCAATACTTTTTAGGAAATAAATTAGGTATGCCTTTCATTCAAAAGTATGGGAAATACGTATTTTTAACGCAAAGAAAAATTGACTTAACGAGAATGTGGTTTGATAAGTATGGGTACTTCTTAATTTTTATTGGTTTCTTTATTCCTGGTGTACGTCATTTCACAGGATACTTTGCAGGAATTATTAATTTACCATTCCGTCGTTTTGCCATTACAATTTATTCAGGTGCTCTATTTTGGGTATCATTCTTCTTAATCGGTGGTTACTGGTTAGGTGGAAACTTACATGATATCTTTGGAGTGCTAGAAGGTCATATCGGTAAAATCATTTTTGGAGTTATTGTGATTGTAGCGGTTACGTTAGGTATTCGTTTCCGTAAGCAGTTAAAACGAGTATTACTACAAAACGCAAGTTAATATGAAATCCATTCTATGTCAGAATTTAGGAAGTCAGTGCAAAAGCACTGACTTTTTTATTTTTAAGACTATGTTTAATGCACATTTTACATTCTTTATAGGAATTTGATACAGGATAAGAAATAAGTATCTTGTCAATTATTATAGTCGTAATGACAATTATAATTGACAAAAATAAGGATATTATTTACAATTTTAATTAAATAAATGAAAAAGAGGGAAGACATGAAGCTTCAAAATCGAGTGAGGGAATTGCGAGCAAAGCATCGTTTATCACAAGGGGATTTAGGGAAAGCGATTGGATCATCACGGCAAACGATTAGTTTAATTGAGCGCGGGGATTATGCACCATCTATCGTATTGTCGTTAAAAATCGCACAAATTTTCAATGTACCGGTGGAGGAAATATTTACGTTAGTAGAGGGGGAAGAGGACGATGAAGAGTAAACGAAAAAAACAATTTGATTCTGTGGGGAAAATAGCATTAAGTATGATGGGCGGCTTTTTAACGTCTTATATAGCTTTAAATTTACTCTCGGATGAACCGAGAAAATTATCATCCAATACATTTATAGGTATATGTACTATTTTTGGAATCTTAATGATGTACTATACTTGGAAGAATACACGTATGTTAGCAGAGGCACGCGATGAAGAAGAGAGCGTACAAGGCAGAAAATTAGGCATTATAAGTATATATTTACGTGTAGGCGATATAGTTACGCAGGCATGGTTTGTATATGCAGTTATTACATGTAGACGTGCACTGTTGCAGGATACAAATGTTTCATTTGCGGTGTGGAATTTAGTGGCTTCTATTGTTTGTTTAACTACTGTAGTAATTATCGGACTTATAACAAAAAATCGTTATAATAAGCTATATCCTGAACAAGGTGTAACGTATATGGAATCTATGAAAATGTGGACGAAAAACGCAGATGAAGGATTAAAGCACATTGTGCATGAGGCTGGATATAAAGCGTATGAATTTACGAATACAATATTGGCATATGTATGGTGGGCTGCCGTTATATATACAGCTGCTAGTGATATCGATTTTGTATTAATTGGCTTAATCTCATTTATTTGGATATTGCATCTCGGGAAGTTCATGTACGAAATGCAAAGAAAAATGATTTATTAAGGGGAGAAAAAGGTGGATATTTTAAGAAGGCCAGCTGGCTCAATGACAGTGGCGCTAATTCTGTCCATTTTATACGGAGTAATCCGAACTGGGAAATTAGAAGTAATTTTGAACTTATGGGCAATAGTTGGAATTTCATTGTTAGTGTTAGCCATTCATGAGCTAGGACATGTAGTATTTGGTGTAATAGGTGGTTTGACATTTAAATTTATGACAGTAGGACCCATTACTATTCAAAAAGAAAAAGGAAAATTACGCATTCGAGAAAATAAATTGTGGGCGTACTTTGGAGGCGTTGCAACACTAGTACCACCTTCTATAGAGACACCGAATCTTTCGAAAAAGTGGGCGTGGCTCACTTTAGGTGGACCGATTACGAGTTTACTATTTGGTATTACTTCCGGTTACATATATATGGTGAGTTATTATCAATATCTTTTATATTTTTCCTTTTTCCATTTTGCAATCTTTGCGGTTACAATTGTGCCGATAAAAGGAATGCTTATGAGTGATGGGATGCAATTTCTTATTTTAATTAAAGATGATGAAAGAGCTAGAAATCACTTATATGAGATTCAAATATCGAGTGAGTTATTTAGTTATAAAAGACCGAAAGATTGGGATGAAAGGTTAGTAGAATTGAGTGAGGAGAAAATAAAAGAGAATAAAGGGATAAGAGAGATAATGAGTAGACTTATGCTCGTCTTTTTTGCTCGTGCAGATCAAGAGGGAATGGAAAGAGCGATACCGTATATAGAACGAATTGTTCAACTACCTGTAACGAAAGAAAATAAGTTTTTCGTTAGTAGTTTTCATAGTTGGTACCTTTTATATAAAGCCCTTTATCAGATGGATAGTCTTTCTTTGCAAGAAGCAAAGGAACATGCAAAGGCTATTACAAAAATGGACCTAAGTGGATATTACCGTACACAAGGAATTATTAGATATGTAGAGGGTAATATGGAAGCGTCCCGTACTTATATGAAGAAAGCCGATCAAGAATTAAAGAGCGCCGAGAAGAGTGAGATGGGATATTTACAAGTAGAAAGAGAATGGTTTGAGCAGCTGAAAGAGAGGGTATCTTACGATGGGTGAGGTATCCTCTTTTTTATATGTCATCTTATGCCGTTCCATAAACAGCCTAGGGCGAGTAAAATGAGATAAGAAGAGCAAAGCTTGGAGGAAGTAAATATGGAAATCTTATCAATTATTTTGATAGTCTTGCTCATTTATGTTGTTTTTAAAGTGGCATATGTAGCATTAAAGATACTCGCGATCCTATTAATTATCTTTTTAATCGTAGAGTTCGGCAGTAAGTTGCTTGGGGGATAGGGTATGTTGTGCGTTTTGAGTGTCGAAGGATGTCGGTAAATCGATATCCTACGTCGAATCGTTGATATAATGAAAAAAATCGTTGATATATTTTAGTGAATACGAAGTGGGGTATGTGGAAAAGAAGTTGCCGTGAGGGTAACTTCTTTTTATCGTGATGCGGGGATATGCAAACCAACATGAAAAAGCTGGAAGAGTATCTTCCAGCTTAAGAGTTACTTTCAATTTGGCGACCGCTATCTTCTTCATTGTCTTGTAAAAGGTTGAATACGTCTGCTAGGCAGAATGCAATGAACCAAGTCCATAGACCGTGGAAGAAAGCTGAGCTTAATTGAAGTGGTAATGTATAGTTTGTCATTGAGTAGGAAATACATCCACCAACGATTCCGATCATTGTTAATAACATTGTTTTTTGAGCGTTTTCTTCTGGATTGAAGAGGAAGTAAATGTATCCGCCTAAAATTGAAGCGCTTACAAGTGTTTCGATTCCATTAAAGATGATATTCTCTCCAAGCTGAGTGTTTGTCCAGAAGCAGATTGTTCCGCCGATAATAGCAAACAGGACAGCTATTGTATATCGTATATATTGATTCATATGTTCATCTCCCTATGTAATAAGATGATTTGGAAGTCAAAAAGGTAGGTATAGTATATTGAAGTGAGTTTTAATTGTACGTATCTTTTTATAAAAAGATCATTGAAGAGTAACTAAGATGATCGGTTGTTTAAACCGTTACGTGTATGGTGTCTGAAATATACCCGACTGCTCGTTTCTTTTTGCTTGTAAAATAAGAGAAACTTCCAAGTCTATATACTCTTTTTTTGTGAGTCTGCTTTCATTATAACACATTTAGGGACATAATAATAGAATTATCTGATTTTGTAATAAGTGTAAAAAATAAAAAGCGCAAGGAAATACCATTAACGGTGCAGTTTAGTGGAAGAAGGATTTTAATTTATTATGATGAAATATGTAATCAAGGTGAGATCTAAGAATGAGGCTTAAATACTATAAAAAATGTTTTATAGCATGAATGTAAGGGAGGAGAGCTAACTTGGAGTTCACAACAGAAAGATTAATAATTAGACCTTTTAAGAGTACTGATTTACAGGATGTATTTGCTATTTATAATAGTGATGATACATGTAAGTTCCTATTACATAATAAGTGGACTCATGAAGACATGCAGAAAAGATTTAATAAGAAGTTAGCAAATAATGTACTTACTAAAGAAACAATATTAAGTTTGGCAGTTATATACAAAACTAAAGTAGTTGGTGATTTATCCGTATGGTACACAAATATGAAAGACACTGTTGAGATTGGTTATAGTTTTTCAAATGAAGTAGCTGGGAGAGGTTTGGCGACAGAAGCAGTAAGTAGTTTGGTATTGAAATTATTTAATGAATGTAATGTACATCGTATACAGGCTAATCTTGATGCACGTAATACAGCTTCACAAAAATTGTGTGAACGAATAGGTATGAGAAAGGAAGCCCATTTCATACAAGATTTTTGGAATAAAGATGAATGGACAGATAGTATTGTATATGGAATGCTATCCTCCGATTTGTAGTAATAAACTTAGTGATTTTATTATGCTAAAAGGTACGTTAGTTGAATAACAAAGGGCATAACATATTATATATGACTAATATGTTATGCCCTTTAATTTATTAACCTTTTTATATGCGTTTGAAACGGCCGACAATTTCAACTGTTTCAGTAATGTTCATAAATGCTTTGTTATCCACTTGACGGATAATACGTTTCATTTCGCCTAACTCATAGCGAGTCACGACAGTGTAAATCATTTTTTTCTTATGGTTTGTATAGCCGCCGACAGCGTCTACCATTGTCACCCCGCGTATGCCGTGATGTAGTAGTGCGCTTTTTATTTCCTCGCCTTTTTCTGTAATAGTCATTATCGTTAATTTAATATGTTTCGTATGCACAGCGTCGATAACTTTGCTGACTACAAATCGACTAATTAACGTATAAAGTGTAATATCCCATCCGAAAATAAAACCTGCTGCTACAAGTAAGATTAAGTTGAATACAAATATGATTGCTCCAATTGAAACATCTCGATATTTCGCTACAATCAATCCAACAACATCAAAACCACCTGTTGAAGAAGCAAATCGGAATATAATTCCTGAAGCTGCTCCGCAGATGACACCACCGAATACAGAAGAAAGTAAAATATCGTCTGAAACTTGGTGTACCGGGATAATGTTCATCGCTAACGATGATACAGCTACAAAGTAAGCTGTTAAAAAGGTTGTCTTCTTGCCTAAGTAAAAGTGACTTAAAATAAGAAGAGGAATGTTTAGTAAAAAGATAAGTGCACCGATATTGTAGTGCATTAAATAACCGATAATCATCCCTACACCAGCGAATCCACCGCTAATCATATTATGCGGGATAAAAAACATATTCATAGAAATTGCATACAAAATAGAAGCTATAAAAATAACAACCAACTGTATCATAAATTCTAAGTGAAATGTTTTAGCTGCTGGGAAGGATAAAAAGGCGGTGTCGGGAACGTAATCGGCGTCTCCTAGTTGACCCATAGTATGTTTCATCTCCATATTCATTTTTGATTACAAGAAGAGAATAAAGGTTTTTTCAAAAACTGGCAATAGTTTTATTATAATGCAAAAATTTTATAAATTTCTAATAAATCAAGCCTATTCATTGATGTGTGTGAATATGCTAAAGAAAGCGAATACAACGTTTCTTAATTATTGTTTTCTTGAGAAAATATGCAAAATACTTTTTTTGAAAATAAAAGGAAATAGAGAATATTTGCCCGATGTGCTAAAATGACCTTATTAAGGATGTGAAGCGATGGAATTTTTATTGCAGGATGCAATTCTATATATATCGTTTGTAACGACGGCACTTTGTTTATTAGAAGTTTTCTTCCTTGCTAATGTTTCTCGCTTTGTGCGTCAACAAGCATCAAGCAGTAGACAAAGAGCTTTTGCGTTAGTTGATACATGTGAAGATAGTGCGGGAAATGTACCGCTATTTTCTATTTTTTATAAATATGGAATGATTCGTTCTGTACGTAGACAAGAATCAAGTGAAGAGAATGACGAGGTCGGTCCGTATACGCCAATGTTTCGCTAAATAATTACGAAACATTGGAGGAATGAACATGTTAAAATCATACCGAGCTGTGCTCGTTAGTTTATCATTATTATTTGTTTTTGTTTTATCTGGTTGCAGTAATGCAGCCCCAATTGATGCACATAGTACGGGAATTTGGGATCATTATTTTGTATATCCAATCTCGTTTATGATTCAATTTGTTGCTCATCATATACCTGGAGCTAGCTTTGGGATTGCTATCATTATTATGACGCTCGTTATTCGTTCAGCAATGATTCCATTAGCTGTTTCGCAATATCGCAGCCAAGCGAAAATGAAGAAAATGCAACCTGAATTGCAGAAGCTAAAGAAAAAGTACGGTGATGTAAGCAAAGACCTTGAAAAACAAAAGCAGTATCAAAAAGAAATGTCAGAACTAATGAAATCAGGCGGTTGGAATCCACTTGCTGGTTGCTGGCCATTATTAATACAAATGCCGATTTTCTCTGCTTTGTATTATGCGATTAGCAGAACTGAAGAGATTCGCACATCTTCGTTTTTATGGGTGAACCTAGGACATGCAGATCCATATCATATATTACCGATTATTGCAGCGTTAACGACATTTATTCAGATGAAAGTTTTCCAATCGAATATTACACCTGGAGAACAAGTACAGATGCTAAAGATGCAGCAAATTATGATGCCGGCAATGATTCTATTTATGGGGTTTGCGGCGCCATCAGGACTTGTGTTGTACTGGATAACAGGTAACTTATTTACAATGACACAAACAATTGTATTAAGAAAAATAATGGAACGTGAAGAGTTACAATTACAAAAAGCATAGAGAAACACCGCTCATTACGAGCGGTGTTTTTTTGTTAAATCGTTAAGGAAATGTTAAGAAACCGACATTACTATAGGCATTGTATACGAAAGTGTACATGCATTAGAAATATGAAGGAGGAAATTTCCTATGAAGAAGAAAACAGTTGGTTATTTAGCGATTGCAGGTGCTTTATCATTCGGAATCATTGGAGGAGTCGGCATTCCGGCATTCGCGGCAACGAATACTCCAGCAGTGGATCAGCCTGCAAAAACGGCGAAAAAGGATTTGGATGACGCTACAAAACAAAAAGTAAAAACAATTATGGACGATACAAAGAAACAGTTAGAGGAACTAGGTGTAAAGCTTCCAGAGAAAGAGAAGCGTAAAGACATGTTTGCAGGATTAGATGAACAGGCGAAAGAAAAAGCGAAGTCCATTTTAGAGCAAGAGAAGTCTGGTAAATTAACACGAGAACAGGCAAAAGAAGAATTAACAAAATTAGGCGTGAAGTTCCCAGAAAAGGGTAAGCACAAAGAAATGTTTGCGGGATTAGATGAACAGGCGAAAGAAAAAGCGAAGTCCATTTTAGAGCAAGAGAAATCTGGAAAATTAACGCATGAGCAAGCAAAAGAGGAATTAACAAAGCTAGGCGTGAAAATGCCGGAGAAAGGTAAACATGGAGACATGTTTGCTAACTTAGATGAACAGACAAAAGAGAAAGCGAAGTCAATTTTAGAGCAAAAGAAATCCGGAAAATTAACGCATGAGCAAGCAAAAGAAGAATTAACAAAATTAGGTGTGAAACTTCCAGAGAAAGAGAAGCATGAAGACATCTTTGCTGGATTAGATGAAGCAACAAAAACAAAAGCAAAAGCGATTTTAGACAACGAAAAGAAACAATTAGAGGCATTGAATGTTGATTTACCGCACCATAAGTTTTTTATGAAAAAAGAAGATAAATAATTGATTTATGTATCTTTCGTGTGGGCAACCGGAAGGTACGTGCGAGGACCGATTTCTGTCAGCAGAAATCGGTCCCTTTTAATGATTCAATAAAATTCTTTTCATTGTTAGTATGTATCCGAAGATGCAGTAGAAGATTGCAAAACCGATAAACACTTCCGTATATTGATATTTACCCAATACGTAGAAGGAAACAGCTGGTATAATAGCTACCGCTAAAATGCTATAACCAGGATACTTGTGCCGATGCATGATAGCGAATAGAATAGAGAGAAACGTAGCAATGATACAAAAGACAGCAATCATTATTGGTGCACCTCCTAAACGGATTATACCATTTTTAGGGAAATAGGGAAGTTTTGTATCTTCTGTTATAATATAAGAAGAGAAATATTTCCTATGTTATATAAAAAATATATTGATTTTTTCTAACAATTCAATATAATGAACAATAACTACAAAATTCGACATCAAGAAGTGATGATGAGGACACGATCAATTTTTTACGATTTTCAGAGAGGGAAGCCTTTGGCTGTGAGCTTCCTAATACGGAAAAATGGATTACCACCTCTGAACTGCAGCAGTGAACGAGCATCTAGTAATTGCTTGCCGGCAAAAACCGTTATTTAGACTTGAGAAATTGGTGAAGTGTGTTACTTTACGAATTGAAACAAGGGTGGAACCACGAATACAACACTCGTCCCTTTTTTAGGGAGGAGTGTTTTTTTATTTCATTTTTGCATCACACTAGAATTGGAAGGAGGTAATAACAGTAAATAAGAATCTATAAAAAACTATAAAAATTTACAATTACAGGTTTTATATTTTACAGAATTCAACCTATAATATTTTCAGGTGATGAAAAGGGGGGAAAAGGATGAAAACAACACGTACTTGTAAAATCAATTCTATTACAAAAGAACAAACGGAAGATTTAATTACTTTGATCCGTACGTTCGAAAGTGCAAAACGATATAGTTTTAATCGTTTGATTGAGGGCGAAAACGAGAAAGAATTGATAAAAAAACTACAACCTAAATATTTGTTAAATAAACGTTTTTGTGAAGATGCAATTTTACAAGCGCAAACGATCCTTTTCTCTCAAAAAGAACTTCTTCCTGTTTACCTAGAAAACAATCAAAAAAAGTTAGAAAAGACGTTACAAAAAATAGATGATTATGAACGCGGCAAAAAAAGACCTAAACAAGTTGCATTAGAAACTTGTCTAATTGGATTAAGAAAACGAAAACAAAAATTAGAACAAAAAATTGAAACGTATGCAAAACATATTAAAAATAAAACATTACCTCCTATTATTTTTGGTGGGCGGAAAAATTTCTATGAAAGAATGAAAGATAAGATATCCAATCAAGAATGGAAAGATTTGCGGACACGACAATTATATTCTCGCGGAGATAAAAGCAAAAAAGGGAATTTGAACATGCGCATTACAGTTGATGATTGTGGGCAAGGATGGTTAGAAATTGCAAATCCATTAGGACGAACAAATGGAAAAACAAAAAGCCCACGAATCAAAGTTCCGATTATCATTCCATATCATTTTTATCATCAAATCACAAATGTCGTTATGGGAAAGCAAATCGGTGTAAATCCAAAAGGAAAACCGATTATAGAGCATCAAAAATATAGTGTAGAAATCATTCGTAAACAAAATGAATTTTATGTGAATATTACGTTTGATGAAACAGAAATAGGTCGTGTACTAGATTTCAAGGAAACACCACAATCAGATGTAATTGCAGGAATTGATGTAAATCCGGACCGTATTGCAGTTAGTTTATGTACAAAACAAGGTAATTTTAAAGGTTCAAAAATTTTTTATCCACACAATCTGAATGCGTTTTCAACAAACAAACGCGCAACGATAATTGGACAAATCGTACAACAAATTAAAACATGGTTATTGGAAAACAATGTAGGTGGAATTGTTTTAGAAGATTTAAAGTTTCAACAATCTCATGATACTGATAAATACAGTAATCGTAATTTCCATCAATTTACGTATAAAAAGATGTTGAACAGTTTAATTCGTATGTCTCTTCGTAACGGATTTTCTGTTAAAACAGTAAACCCCGCTTATACAAGTGTGATTGGAAAATTAAAATACAGTAAAAATTTCGGTATTAGCGTTCATGAAGCAGCCGCATTCGCGATCGCAAGACGTGGATTAGAATTGCAAGAACAAGTACCACAAGAGATTATATTATTATTAAAAAACCAAATTACAACAAAACTGCGTATTCTTGTTGCTTCCATGGAAGAAAGTAAAAAGAATACGCAAAAAGTATATAAAAAATGGTTACAAACAATTCAAACGTGGAAAGAATATCACAATTGGAAATTGTGGAGCATTCTTCATAAAACTGTTTATATGAGCAATCAACAATTCGTATTTAAAATTTAAATGAGAAGGGGGGTACTGGTTTATTTCTTATAACCTCTTGCATACTACTGACTTGGATGAATGGTAGTATGCAAGGACAGATCGTTCCTAACAGGAACCTGCCGTCATTCTTTCACAATAGGTGGATGAAAAGGTCACAACCCTTACGGACAGGAAAAAGGTGAGATTCCTTTTCGGTAGTTGGCATTTGACTTGGTTCGCCAACAATTTATAGATTTTTATAAGAATTTTAAACCAGGATACGCAGCATGCATCATGATGAGAAGAACAAAATTGGTTTAACGGTAGCACTTTCTATCGTAGTAGGAACGATTATTGGGTCTGGTGTGTTTATGAAACCAGGCAGCGTATTAGATTACTCGGGGAGTTCTAATATGGCGATTCTTGCTTGGATAATTGGTGGTCTGTTAACGTTAGCAAGTGGTTTAACAGTAGCCGAAATTGGAGCGCAAATCCCGAAAAATGGTGGGTTGTATACGTATTTAGAGGAGATTTATGGAAGTTTTTGGGGGTATTTATCAGGCTGGATGCAAACAATTGTGTATGGGCCAGCTATTATTGGAACGTTAGGGTTATACTTTAGTTCTTTAATGATTAATTTTTTCTATTTAGATAAAGTATGGAATTTACCAATCGCAATTGGAACAGTTGTGTTCCTTGGCGTTGTAAATAGTATGGGAACAAAATACGGAGGTATCGTCCAAACGATCACGACAATCGGGAAGATGATTCCAATCGTATTAATTGTTGTGTTAGGTTTTTGGAAAGGGAATAGCGATATCTTTAACGTAGTTGTGCCGATATCAGAAAATCAAAGTATCGGGATGGCGATCTTAGCAACATTATTTGCTTATGACGGCTGGATTCTACTTGCGTCAATTGGTGGAGAAATGAAGAATCCAACAAAGCTATTACCGAAAGCAATGACAGTTGGGATTTTAATTGTAACAGCTGCTTACGTATTAATTAATTTGGCGTTATTGAATGTATTACCAGCAACGCAAATTGTAGAACTTGGAGAAAATGCAACAGCGACAGCTGCAGGAATGCTACTTGGAGAATATGGCGGGAAAATTATTAGTATCGGTATTATCGTTTCTATTTTCGGTTGTTTAAATGGAAAGATTTTAACATTCCCACGTATCCCGATGTCGATGGCAGAACGTGGACAACTTCCATTTGCTAAGTTTATTGCAAAGGAAAGTCCAAGATTTAAAACACCAGCAAATGCGATTACTGTTGAAATCATTTTAGGAATTATTTTAATGATTATTAGTGATCCAAATAAGCTATCTGAGATTTCCGTATTCATTATTTATATTTTCTACGTAATGACGTTTATCGGTGTCTTCATTTTAAGAAAACGTAATAAAAATAAAGAGCGTGCATACAGTGTACCGTTATTCCCAATCGTCCCAATCGTTGCGATTTTGGGCTCACTCTTTGTAATCGGTAGTGCGATTATTAACGATCCACTAAGTTGTTTCTTATCAATTGGAATTGTCTTTACGGGACTGCCGGTATATTGGTATTTAAATAAGAAGAATAAAACTGCTGTTTAATAATTAGAAAACAGGCGTATCATACGCCTGTTTTTTATATGAAAAAATTTGAAAGTATAAAATTAGAATTATGGGGAATTACATTACCCTATTCTATAACCTAGAAACAGGTAATTAAGTATAGTTAATTATCTGTTTTGGGTAGTAACATTTTAAAGTCATAAGCATAAACTTTCTTTCCGCCTTTCACAGTGGCGAGTATAGATTCTATACCTTGTATTTCTTGTTCGGATACTTTTCTTCCGTTTGTTAAGTTGTATCTTTCTATATAGTATTTATTATTGCGCTTTGCATCATAACGTAGAACATATAATGAGTCGTTTTCGAAATAAGTTTGTTCATTATATCTAACACCATCTTTAACATGGTAATCTATGGTGAATTTATGGCTCATCGTATTATTTTTAGGGTTATATGTATATATATCACCAAGACCGTTTAAAAAATATAATTCGTTGTTATATATATATGCGGAATTATCTAATGAAAATGGGCTGGTTGCAGTTGAGTTTTCTTCTTTATACATAAATATTGTATTTTGTTCTAAAGTGGCTTTATTAGTACGTAACAAGAATGTTTCCCCTTTTAGCGGATCATCCTTATCAATTGTACTCATAACCATGTAGTAATTCTCTGAATCTACTAAAATAGGTGAAAGATTAGCATGGTCCTCTTTTCCATTTATATTAAGCGCTGTAATATTCTCTATATTCATTGTTGCATCATTAAACGTTAATTTTTTCAATTCGTATTTATTAGTAACTAATTCTTGAGTGGCTACTAAAATATTTTCCCCATCTAATCCAGAGCTAATAATGAAATGAGGGATATTACTTTTATGAATAACTTTTTCATTTCCGAATAAAACATTTGAATTATAGTTCCCGTTCTCTTTGTCCATTCCTGAATTGTAAATAGTAACAAATATCTTTTGGTTTGCTAAATATCCATTAAAATCACCGGTATGTTGGTATTTTATTTTATGAGTAGTAGGATTTTCTCCTAGAAATGTTATAGTATTTTTACTCTCTAATAGAACTTGTTTTTTATCGTCAGATACACCAATACCGCCGAGCTCTAGACCACCCATTTTATATCCGCTAGCAACGCCTTGTTTATTTATAAATATGGCATAACTAATGCCTTTACCATCTAAATCTTGATCGGCAGTGGATGAGAAGTAAAGCACAGCCTTTTTATCATCTAAAAAATTTTTATTTTGTATTTCTTTATCTGATATTAAGTTTGCATTCTTATCTTTTATACATAAATAGTAAGCTAATACTGCAATCGTTATAATAATCGTAAAAAATAGAATTATTTTCCGGTGATTTTTCATTTTCACTTCTGCTCCTCAATTAACCAAAAAGTGAAACAAATAAATTGTTTCACTTTCAGTTTTAAAATTATATATTACGAATTAACGATGTTTTTTGCGCATCTCTAACATCTCGAGGATATACACCTGCTCCACCATCTTTATCTAAATCTAAACCACCATGTAATTTATAAGCAGACCATATCAATTTAGAACAATTCTTCGCGCCATAATGGCTAGTATTTCTATTGTTTGCGAAATTATAAGAATAGTCATCCTTTCCTACACGATCTTTCGCCCACCAAGCTGCGTCATTTTTATTTTGCCAAGAAGTATTTACAGATTTGACAACTGCATCACCTTTATCAACTAAGCGTTTATTAGTAGCAATTGTGCGCACACCTTTGTCTGGTACAGATTCAACAATCAAGTCTTTACTATAGTACATACCGACATGTCCGTGATTCATATAAGCAGTTGTAGATCCAGTATAATAAAAGTCGCCCATATTAGAATTTCCTACTTTTACATTTCCGCCGCTAGCACCATATTGAACATTAGTAGTATCTTTATTATTTCGTTGAGTAGCTTCTCGTTCTCCTTGTTCATGATTTGCTTTTAATTCTTTATAAATTTGTTCTGCTAAAGCTTCTTTTGTATTGCCCGTATTTTTTGCAACTTCAATAATATCTGAAATTAACTCTTCTGTACTTACGTCTGGCTGCAATTTCTTAATCTCATTTAAATACGGAAGTTCGTTACTTGCTGCGAAAGATGATGTAGGCACAAGCCCAGCTGAAGCTAAAATACTTGCTGTCAAAGTTAGTGCAGTTAATTTTTTCATTTCTTTTCCCCCTAAGTTTTTTGATATTCCAAACTATTGTGTGTTTGTAAAGTATAGTATTTACTCTACAAGAAAATAATAATTTTTCTGTAATTTTAATACAAGTCTAGTAAAGAAAAATCTTATTTGGTACAATTTGTTTGTAAATAATAGGAAATTTAATCAAGTTTATTATAAATTAAATTTATATATATAAATTTAATAATGAATGTTGTTTTTTATTAATATTTCTTAGTTTGATTACAAATTGGATAGAAGTAGTGATAATTTTTCAGATAAGGATCTTTATTTAAATGTTGGAGATATATCATAAGAGGGAAGTTTTTTATTATAAAAAATTATACTTGCGTCCACTTTCTATTTTGGTTACTATAGTCGTAGTAACCAAAATAGAAAGCGTGGGGAAAGACTTGAATTTTCGTGTTTATATTTTAGCTATCGCGGCTTTCGTAGTCGGAACGGTTGAGTTAATTATAGGAGGAACGCTCGATTTAGTTGCCAATGATTTAGGAGTATCTATTAGCGCAGCTGGTCAGCTTATAACAATATTTTCGGTAGTATTTGCTTTGTCAGGTCCAGTTTTATTAGCTGTGACAGGGAAGTTTGAAAGAAAAACATTGTATGTTGGAGCATTATCGATTTTCTTAATCGGAAATATTATTTCCGCGTTTAGTGTGAATTACGGAATGCTAATGTTCTCAAGGGTTATTTGTGCGGCGAGTGGTTCATTAATTATTGCACTATCTGTAACACTTGCGTCTAGTGTAGTAGAACCGCATTTTCGTGCGCGTGCAATTGGAATCATTTTTATGGGAATTAGTGGATCACTTGTACTTGGAGTACCGCTCGGTCTTGTACTCGGAAATGCATACGGATGGCGTGCACCATTTGTATTAATTTCTGTGTTAACAGTTATGGCAATAGCTTGTATTTCATTGTTCTTAACGAAGGTACCACCGACATCGGTATTATCAATAAAAGAACAACTTGCTACTTTAAAAGATAAAAAAATTGTAAGTGCACAGTTAACATCATTTTTGTTTTTAACGGGGCATTTAACATTGTATGCATATTTAACACCATTTTTAAAAGATGTTATGAATGTTGAAGCAAACTGGATAAGTGTGTTTTACTTTATTTTCGGAATCGCAGCAGTAATCGGCGGCGGATTCGGTGGCTGGCTTGCTGATAAATGGGGATCGAAGAAAAGTATTATTTCTATCATTATCGTATTTGCGTGTGCAATCTTCATACTGCCATTAATGACATTCTCATTCCCGCTCTTCATCATTATGATGGGACTTTGGAGTATGCTGAGCTGGGCGATTTCACCAGCACAGCAAAATTATTTAATTGAAATTGCACCGGAATCAGCTGGTATTCAGCAAGGTTTAAATAACTCTGCGCTTCATTTAGGAATTGCACTTGGTTCAACAGTAGGCGGAGTTGTTATTGAAAAATCATCTGTTATATATAATGCTTGGGTAGGCGGTGGCTTTATTATATTAGCACTGCTTTGCGCGATTTTCTCGATTACGAGAGGACGCTCTACTCAGTTCGTAAAAGAAGAATCTATCGTTTGATAGGTTCTTTTTTTATTTGTAAAAAATTGCAGGTTTTAGTAGGTAAATGGAGAAAAGGGTATATAGCGAGGTGATAGTATATGGATTATTCAATTATTGGTTTTATATTCACAGTATTGCCGTTATTTGTAGTTATCATTGTTTTTAGATGGATTCGTTTCATCTATCAAAATTCAGAGAAACAGGTAGAGCAAAATGAGAAAATCATTGAGCTGTTGATGGAGATAAAGGAACAAAACGAAAAGGAGTCTAAGTGAAAAATTAGACTCCTTTTTATTATTTAATTAGTATCTCAACTTCATCAACAAACTCTTAATTTCATCATCTTCCATAAAGAGATCGTGGTGCTTCTGGGTGATCTTTGCAAGTGCAACGTCGTGATAGAAAAATTCTGTAAAGAACTTTACGAAAGGTTGTGACATTGTTTTCATCGCTTGCCATGACTCTTGTTCTACGCCAGCAAATAAAATTTCACGATTGTCAACGATAAGTAGCAAGTAGCGCTCTAATGCATTAGGTTCTTCAGCTGGGATTAGAAAATGCATGTTTTCTAAGTCTGTTTCTACTTCTCCAACAATAAGGGATTCAATTTGAACACCTTGTTTTGCTTTTTGTTCTAGTAAAGGGAGATATTCTAAAAGAGTATCATTCCAAGCTGAAATACGGATTGATTCTTGTGCACTTTCAATGAGTTCTTTACTTTGAACTCGAATAGAAGATTGCATTTTTAAGCTCCACACACGGTCATCTGTAAATGATTTTTTTGATATATTTGTTTCCAGTTCTTTAATATTTGATTGGAATTCTGTCGTTAATTTTTCAATTGCTAGTTTTAGTGGTAATGCTGTATACAATTTTTTCTTTTCTGAAACAGAATCCATTACCATTCCTTTATCGATTAGGCGTGCTAGTACTTCATATATTTTTGCTTTTGGAACACCTGAATGCTTCACAATTGTTGTAGCATCTAATGGTTCATTGCTTGATACGACAACTTCATAAGCTTGGCTTTCATATTGTGAGAAACCGAATTTTTGTAACATAGTTCCCTCCGAACGAATGAGATTATATTTTAAGGATAATGAACTATTTGTTTTTGCACAAGTGGTAGTCCGTTTTCTAATTGTATTAAGGTGAGAATTAATTTCAATTTTTTAATTTTATCTATTATACTTAATATAATGATTAATAAGATTTTAATTTAATACGAAGGGGATGCTTGGGGGAAAATGTTAAGAAGTTTACGTTTAAAAATTGCGGTAGTGTTTTCAGTACTTATTTCTATGATGTTCGTAATATTGGGTACAGCTGTGTATCAATTACAGAAAGAAAAGGAAGTGCGCTCCTTAGACGAGTATTCTCAAAATGCGATGGATCTTGTGACAGAGCAACTTACGACATTTGTTCAAAGAACGGATGAAGATATGGGGTATTACGCGAACAGTGAGATGATTCGTAATATGCTTCAAGGTGGGGTTACTCCGGAAGAGGAAGCGTTTTTAACGAAAGAGTTTGCGGAGTATAAAAAGAATCATCCTGGTATTTTAGATTTATATATTGGTACGAAAGATAAAAAAACATTAAGTGCCAATCTTGCTGAAGGTGGGCAAGTGCCAGAAGGATACGATCCAACGACAAGACCATGGTATAAAGATTCAGAGGCTGATGTAAAAAAGGTCCATTGGGGACAACCTTCTTATGAAATTGCAACAGGCAAGTTAAGTGTAGGTGTTTCTAAAGCAATTACAGCTCAAGATGGGTCTGTATTAGGCGTTGTTGCGATGGATGTATCGCTTGGGACGATTCAGAAGTTGCTTCACAATATTCAATACAATAATGACGGAGAAATGTTTATTATAAATGATAAAAATATGGCTCTTGTTTATCCAGAAAAGATAGGGAAAGATGTTTCTAAAGAGCCGCTTATAAAGAGCTTAAATAAAGAGGGAACAAAATATGCGGTCACTACAATAAAAGGTGAAGATGTAGTTGTTTATAGTCAATCATTTGATACGATGAAATGGACGATAGGAATCTTTTATCCGAAAGAAACGATCGATGGGCTATTAAATAGTACGAGAAATACAGTTATTATAATGGCATGTATTAGTTTATTAGTTGGAATCGTAGCTTCCTACTTATTCTCAAGAAGATTAGCAAGACCACTGCAACTATTAAAGAATCACGTGCAAAAAGTAGCAGAAGGCGATTTAACGCTGCGAATGAAAGTGACAAGTAAAGATGAAGTTGGAGAGTTGACGAAGCACTTTAATGATATGGTTGAACAAATGAATGAAATGGTAAGTAAAATTAAAAACAGCGTATCAACGGTGCAACAATCAACGAATAGTTTACATTATTTAACGAACGAAACAGTAGCGGCTAGTAGAGAAGTTTCAGGAGCGATGGATGATGTGAGCGGAGGAGCTTCTACTCTTGCGAATAGTGTGGATGAAGTTTCAGCTCAGCTCGAGAATATGGCGGAGTCAGTAGAACAAATGAATAGCTCCGTTGGTGAAATAAAAGGAGTGGCTGGCAAAGCGGAAGAGGCATCTAAGCAAGGATTAAATACAATGAGGAATTTAATCCGTACGAGGGGACAATCATCTTCGATTGTTGTTCATACAGAAGAAGCATCGGATAAGTTAGAACAAAGAGTTGGATCGATTCAAAATGTTGTTGAGCTTATAAAAGGTATTTCGGATCAAACAAATTTACTTGCTTTAAATGCATCGATTGAAGCTGCCCGTGCAGGTGAGCAAGGTAAGGGATTTGCGGTTGTTGCTGAAGAGGTTCGGAAATTAGCGGAACAATCAAAAGAGGCAACCGGAGAAATCACAATGATGATTGGTGATGTACAATTAGAAGTAAAAAGGGTTGTAGAAGTTGTAAGTAAATTGAAAGACATTGCTGATGTGCAAAATAAAGTGACGTCAGAGGCGGAAATGGAGTTCCGTACAATTATGTCAGTTGTAAATACGATTAGTACTTCAGTTGAAAAAATTGTAGAAGAGGTACATAACATAGGTTATGAGCAAGGGGAAATTACAGCGGTAATGCATACAATTGCTGGTACGAGTCAAGAAAGTGCAGCTGTTTCTGAAGAGGTACATGCTGCAACGGAATCACAGGTGAATCATTTAGAAAAGGTAGCTCACACGATGGAAAGTTTGACAGAACATATGAGAGATTTAGAAAGATTAGTCGAGCAGTTTAAAGTGGAAGAGTAACATATTAGTAAAATGATGAGGATTTCGGTAAAATAGACAATGGATATATAAGAAACGATTATAGGAGGAAGACTACTATGGCAATTGTTGATGTATCGATTATTCCAGTAGGAACAGGTAATCCAAGTGTTAGTGAATATGTAGCAGAAGTACAAAAGGTGCTAGAGAAAAATGCGGATCGCGTGAAGTATCAATTAACACCGATGAATACAATTATTGAAGGAGATCTTCCTGTCATTCTAGAAGTAATACAACAAATGCATGAAGTTCCATATACGAAAGGTGCACAGCGTGTTGCAACAACTATTCGTATTGATGATCGTCGTGATAAAGTAAGCACAATGGAGAAAAAATTAAACTCTGTTCGATCAAAATTATAAGAAAAAGCAGCGATCTTCGCTGCTTTTTTCATATAGGAGGTAAATAAAATGAGTGAAAAGTTTAACGAGCAGTTTGATGGTTTACTGGAGAAATATACTGAGCTGTTACTTGGAGAGAGCAATGAAGAGAGAAAAGAACAGGTACAGAAGTGGGCACTGTATTCTTACATAGCTAAGACGATGCCAGCTTTAGTAAAGCATTGGAATGAAACTTATCCAGATGCGAAAGAAGAGATGGTACAGTTAATTACAGATATTAAAAGGCTGAATGAAGAGAAGCGAAATGAGCAATAAAAAAACTTGAGGTAAATATAATCGCAAGTTTTCTGTATTAATATCCTTATATAATTTACATGGAATATAAAGGATTTTATAGGCATGTCGAATATTTTCGACATGCCTATTTTATGCCTATTAAACTCCATTTTTCTAAATGTCGAAAAATATTTCGGGTATATTTATAAGCAGAAATATAGGTTTTTAAATGTTTTTATAGTATTTTATAAATTATCTAAATAATTATTTGTATCCAATAATTTTAAACAATGATATAATTTTGAAGAGGGGTAAAAAACAGATAAATTACAGTCATAGGGGTGAATTACATGGAACAATTAATGCGAAATTCGTTTCTTTTCTTATCTAAAAATAAAGCGCTAACAAAACTGGCTAAAAAGTACGGTTTACGCTTTGGTGCAGGTCGCTTCGTCGCAGGGGAGACGATTGAATTAGCGACAGCTGCCATTCAACAATTAAATAAGCAAGGTCTTTGTGTAACAATCGATTATTTAGGTGAATTCGTTGATAATGAAGCGGAAGCAAATGAAATGGCTAACCAATCGATTGAAGCGATCCGTGCAATTGGAAGAGAAGGTCTTGATTCGCAGCTTTCTTTAAAGATGACTTCTATGGGATTAGATATCTCTGATGAAATCGTAATGAACAATATGCGCCGTATTTTAGAAGCTGCAAAAGAAAATGGTGTGTTCGTTACAATTGATATGGAAGATTATACACGCTGCGGTAAAACAATTGATATCTTTAAACAATTAAAATCTGAGTACGATAATATTGGTACTGTTATTCAAGCTTACCTATATCGTACAGAAAAAGATATTGAGGATTTAAATGCTTATAAACCTAATTTACGTCTTGTAAAAGGAGCTTATAAAGAACCTGAAGAAGTGGCGTTCCCGGACAAGAAAGATGTAGATGACAATTATAAAAAGATTATTAAAATGCACTTATTAAATGGAAATTATACTGCAATTGCTTCACATGACGAAGCAATTATTGAATATACAAAAAAACTTGCTGAAGAACATAATATTCCAAGGGATCAATTTGAATTCCAAATGTTATATGGTATTCGTAATGAGCGTCAACTTGAGCTAGTAAAAGAAGGTTACAAAATGCGTGTTTACGTACCTTATGGAAACGATTGGTATGGATATTTCATGCGCCGTCTAGCAGAGCGTCCAGCAAACGTTGCGTTCGTATTAAAAGGTATGGTTAAAAAATAACCAAGGAGAAAATACTCCTTGGTTATTTTAATTGCTGAAATGCATAATGTGCCATTTTCTTCGTATCAGGATATAGTTGCGCGCGAGTAGAAGATAATACGACGTTAATGACGCGTTTACCGTCTTTTTCATCCACTGTTACGACTGTATATTTGCCAAGTGCTGATAGACCGCTTTTACTTCCAATCGCATATGGATCGTCATATAGTTCTTCTCGTCCGTAGTTTGCGATGTTTGGAGAGCGTTCTGAAGTATGTAGAGTTGTACGTGTTGAATTCATATATTCTAAAACAACTGGATACTTTAATGCTTCTTTCGTAATAATAGCAATGTCATATGGCGATACTTTATTTCCAAGTGCATCAGCACCACTTGCGTTCTTGAAAGTCGCATGCTTTGTACCGAGTTCCTTCGCTCTAGCATTCATCATTTTCACAAATTCATTTTTTGATCCTGCAATATGTTCTGCGATGGATTCAGCTATTGGATCTGCACTAATGATAAGCATCAGTTTTAATGCCTCATCACGTTTTAACTTTTCCCCAGCACGAAGTTTAATTTTCTTACTTTGACTTTCTGTTTTAATTGCGTTTTCTGTAACTGTAATTTCTTCATCTTCTTTTACATTCTCTAGTAAAAGAAGGGTTGTCATCATTTTGGCTATACTAGCCGGATAAGAGCGTTCGTCTTCGCGTTTTCCATACAAAACTTCACCTGTGTCTGCATCGATTGTAACTCCATATTGCCCAGTAATATTAGGTTGATCAGCTCTTACAGCTTGTTGCCTTTGTGCATAAGAGAAGAAAATCATCCCTGTAAATAGTGTGGCAATCATTACAATCATAACTATTGTTCGTTTCATTATAATTCCCTCATTTGTTACAAATAAATTGGGCAGAAAAAGCAGCCATTAATCATTATGCCACGTTCTCTGCCCAAAAATATAGCGTTATTTTTCGCCCATATTATGCTTTTTATATTGTTGGTTATTACCTTGGCGTCCTTTTTCAACACCGTGATTATGTGGACCTGCGTTTCCAGTTACACTAGCTGCACTAATTCCAGCCTTTGAAGGGTTCTTCTTAAGTTTTGCCATATATATTCCTCCAGTTTCGTCAGATTATAAAAAGGAAAAGTGCATTTAAACAAAGAAAATACACATGTATAGCATAGCCAAATGAAAGAAAAATATTTATTTCAGAAAATTTTATCAATAAATATATTGCGAAAATTTAAACAGTATCATATATTTATTAGTAGAGGCTCACTCATTGATTGCGACTTATGTCGAAAAATTGAATGAGCATTCATTCAAGAATAGGGGGAGAATTGGATGTTCCAAATTAAAAAGGCTGCTGTTCTAGGTTCAGGCGTAATGGGTTCGGGAATTGCGGCACACTTAGCTAATATTGGTATTCCGACATTATTGCTTGATATTGTACCACCTGCGCTTACGAAAGAAGAAGAAGCGAAGGGACTTACATTAGAACATAAAAGTGTGAGAAATCGTTTTAGTAATACGGCTGTGCAAAAACTATTAAAGCAAAAACCAGCTCCTCTGACAGTGAAAGGAAATTTAGCACTGATTGAAGCAGGTAATTTAGAAGATGACCTTGAGCGTCTAGCTGATGTAGATTGGATTATTGAAGTAGTAGTTGAAAACTTAGATATTAAAAAGAAACTATTTGAAAAAGTAGATGCGGTTCGTAAACCGGGTTCTATCGTAAGCTCGAATACGTCAGGTATTTCAGTTGAAAAAATGGCAGAAGGTCGTTCAGACGACTTCCAGAAACACTTCTTAGGCACACACTTTTTTAACCCACCACGATATTTAAAACTTCTAGAGGTAATACCGACGAAAGAAACAGATCCACAAGTATTAAGCTTCATGAAACTATTTGGCGAAGACGTTCTTGGAAAAGGCGTTGTTATCGCAAAAGATACACCAAACTTTATTGGAAACCGCATCGGTACGTACGGTTTACTTGTTACTCTTCAAGAGATGGTAAAACGCGGCTATAGCATTGGGGAAGTTGATTCTGTAACAGGCCCACTTATTGGTCGTCCGAAGAGCGCAACGTTCCGCACATTAGATGTTGTCGGTTTAGATACATTCGTACACGTTGCAAATAACGTATATGAAAATGTGCAAGAAGAAGAGCGTGATGTATTTAAAGTACCAGCTTTCATGCATGACATGCTGGAGAAAAAATGGCTTGGAAGTAAAACGGGTCAAGGCTTCTTCTTAAAACAAGGAAAAGAAATTTTAGAATTAAATCCTGAAACGATGGAATACGAAGCGCGTAAAAAATTAAAAGCTGCATCCGTAGAGTTAAGTAAACAAGAAAAAGGATTAGCGAATAAATTGAAAGCGCTTGTATACGCAAAAGACCGTGCAGGAGAGTTATTATGGAACATCATTACACCAACTCTTTTATACTCTGCAAAACTTCATAAAGAAATTGCTGACGATATCGTTGCAATTGACCAAGCGATGAAGTGGGGCTTTGGATGGGAGCAAGGGCCATTTGAAGTGTGGGATGCAATCGGCGTTGAAAAATCTGTTCAAAAGATGGAAGAAAACGGCGTAGTTGTTCCTACTTGGGTGAAAGAAATGTTAGAGAAAGGTTTCACTACTTTCTATAAACATGATAACGGCGATAGCTACTATTACGATAATGGCGAATATAAGCTAATCGAGCGTAATAAAAAAGCAATTTCTCTTAAGCAATTAAAAGCGAAAAATGGTGTATTAAAGAAAAATAGCGGAGCGAGCTTAATTGATTTAGGCGACGGCATCCTTTGCTTAGAGTTCCATTCGAAGAGCAATGCAATCGGTATGGATATTACGCAAATGATTAACTACGCTGTTGATGAAGTAGAAAAGAATTATAAAGGTCTTGTTATCGGTAACCAATCGAAGAACTTCTGCGTTGGTGCGAACCTAGCAATGATCTTAATGGAAGCACAAGACGACAACTACTTTGAAATTGAGTTAGTTGTGAAAAACTTCCAAGATGCAATGACGAAAATTAAGTACTCTTCTAAGCCAGTTGTAGCAGCACCATATGGTATGACGCTTGGCGGAGGTACAGAAGTTTGCTTACCAGCAGCGAGCATTCAAGCTTCTAGTGAAACGTATATGGGCTTAGTAGAAGTTGGTGTTGGCTTAATCCCTGGCGGAGGCGGTAATAAAGAGCTATACATTAAACACTTAAACAAAATGGCAAACGGTGTAGAGTTTGATCTGCAAAAAGTTGCAAATAAAGTGTTCGAAACAGTCGCAATGGCGAAAGTTTCAACTTCAGGACAAGAAGCAGTTTCTCATAACTTCTTAGGTGATAAAGATGGTATTAGTGTGAATGGTGATCACTTACTATACGATGCGAAACAGAAAGCACTTGCTTTATATGAAGCTGGTTACAAAGCGCCAATCCGCAAAAAGATACCAGTTGTTGGGGAAACAGGATATGCAACTCTTGCACTTGGTGCAGAAGCAATGCATTTATCTGGTTACATTTCAGAGTATGACCTTCACATTGCGAAGAAACTTGCATATGTCATTGCGGGCGGAAAAGTACCGTACGGAACAGAAGTTGATGAGCAATATTTATTAGATGTAGAACGTGAAGCATTTATTAGCTTAGTAAGTGAGATGAAATCACAAGCAAGAATGCAGCACATGCTTGTAAAAGGAAAGCCATTACGTAACTAATAACGAGGGGAGATATCGTTCATGAGAGAAGCTGTCATTGTTGCGGGAGCAAGAACACCAATTGGAAAAGCAAAGAGGGGTTCATTAAAAACAGTTCGTCCTGACGATCTAGGGGCGTTAGTAGTAAAGGAAACGTTAAAGCGTGCAAATTATGAAGGACCAATCGATGATTTAATTTTCGGTTGTGCGATGCCAGAAGCAGAACAAGGTTTAAATATGGCTCGTAATATCGGCGGACTAGCAGGACTTTCTTACGATGTTCCAGCTATTACAATTAACCGTTACTGTTCTTCTGGTTTACAAAGTATCGCTTACGGAGCAGAGCGCATTATGCTTGGTCACTCTGAAGCTGTATTATCAGGCGGAGCGGAATCAATGAGTTTAGTTCCAATGATGGGACACGTTGTTCGTCCGAATAGTCGCCTTGTAGAAGCGGCTCCGGAATATTATATGGGTATGGGACATACAGCAGAGCAAGTTGCTGTGAAATATGGAATTTCTCGTGAAGAGCAAGATGCATTTGCAGTAAGAAGTCATCAACGTGCTGCGAAAGCATTAGCTGCAGGAAACTTTGCTGATGAAACAGTACCTGTAGATGTAACGTTACGCTCGGTTGGATCAAACAATAAACTGCAAGAAGAAACAATCACTTTCGCACAAGACGAAGGTGTAAGAGCAGAGACGACGCTAGACATTTTAGGGAAATTACGTCCAGCATTTAACGTTCGCGGTTCTGTAACAGCTGGTAACTCTTCACAAATGAGTGACGGTGCAGCATCTGTACTATTAATGGATCGCGAAAAAGCAGTGAGCGATGGCATGAAGCCACTTGCGAAATTCCGTTCATTTGCAGTAGCTGGCGTACCACCAGAAGTAATGGGAATCGGCCCAATCGCTGCAATTCCAAAAGCGCTAAAACTAGCTGGCTTAGAGCTATCTGATATTGGCTTATTTGAACTAAATGAAGCATTCGCTTCTCAATCAATTCAAGTTATTCGTGAACTTGGTTTAGATGAAGAAAAAGTAAACGTAAACGGTGGTGCAATCGCACTTGGACATCCACTTGGCTGTACAGGGGCAAAACTAACACTATCTCTTATTCACGAAATGAAACGCCGCAACGAACAATTCGGTATCGTAACAATGTGTATCGGCGGCGGAATGGGAGCAGCGGGAGTATTTGAATTACTATAAAAAGTGGAAGCGGCTCGTTCAGAACGAGACGACGCTAAAGCAAAGAATGGAAGCAACAAAGGTTTATAAAAAAAGGGAGAGCCAGCTTCTTTCAAAAAGAGAGAGGCGGCTCATGAAAATATGAAGGAGGAAATTTTCATGGAAAAAACAGTAGGAAATGCGGTTAAAGGCGGTAGCTTTTTAGTAGATGAGATTACGATTGATCAAGTGTTTACGCCAGAAGATTTTTCATCTGAGCATAAAATGATTGCAAAAACGACAGAGGACTTTATTGTAAATGAAGTTCTTCCAGAGCTTGAATATTTAGAGCAACATGAGTTTGATCGTTCAGTTCGTCTTTTAAAAGAAGCTGGGGAACTTGGTTTATTAGGCGCTGACGTACCAGAAGAGTACGGCGGAATTGGTCTTGATAAAGTAAGCTCAGCGTTAATCGCAGAGAAATTCTCTCGCGCTGGTGGCTTTGCAATTACTCACGGTGCTCACGTAGGTATCGGATCTTTACCAATCGTATTATTCGGTAACGAAGAGCAAAAGAAAAAGTATTTACCATTACTTGCAACTGGTGAAAAATTAGCTGCATACGCATTAACTGAGCCAGGTTCAGGATCTGACGCATTAGGAGCAAAAACAACTGCACGTTTAAATGCAGAAGGTACACATTACGTATTAAACGGTGAAAAACAGTGGATTACAAACTCTGCATTCGCTGACGTATTCGTTGTATATGCAAAAATCGATGGAGAGCACTTCTCAGCATTTATCGTAGAGAAAGACTACGCTGGCGTATCTACAAGCCCAGAAGAAAAGAAAATGGGTATTAAATGTTCTTCAACTCGTACGTTAATTTTAGAAGATGCGTTAGTACCGAAAGAAAACTTACTTGGTGAAATCGGTAAAGGTCATATTATCGCATTCAACATTTTAAATATCGGTCGTTATAAATTAGGTGTTGGTACAGTTGGATCTGCGAAACGTGCAGTAGAAATTTCAGCACAATATGCAAACCAACGTCAACAGTTCAAACAACCAATCGCTCGCTTCCCATTAATTCAAGAGAAACTTGCGAATATGGCAGCAAAAACATATGCAGCTGAAAGCTCTGTATATCGTACAGTAGGTTTATTCGAAAGCCGCATGAGCACATTATCTGAAGAAGAAGTAAAAGATGGTAAAGCAGTAGCAGCTTCTATCGCTGAATATGCAATCGAGTGCTCTTTAAACAAAGTATTCGGTTCTGAAGTATTAGACTATACAGTAGATGAAGGTGTTCAAATTCACGGTGGTTACGGATTTATGGCAGAGTACGAGATTGAAAGAATGTACCGTGATTCTCGTATTAACCGTATTTTCGAAGGAACGAACGAAATTAACCGCCTAATCGTACCAGGTACGTTCTTACGTAAAGCGATGAAAGGTGAATTACCACTTCTTCAAAAAGCACAAAAATTACAAGAAGAGTTAATGATGATGATGCCAGAAGAAGTAGGCGATGAGCCATTAGCACTTCAAAAGTATTTAGTAACTAATGCGAAGAAAATCGGTTTAATGGTAGCTGGATTAGCGGCTCAAAAATACGGTAAAGCATTAGATAAAGAGCAAGAAATTCTGGTAAATATCGCTGACATCGTAAGCAATCTATACGCAATGGAATCAGCTGTTCTTCGTACAGAAAAAGCAATCAAAACAACTGGTCTTGAAAAGAATAAACAAAAAGTGTTATACACTGAAGTATTCTGCCAAGAAGCATTTAACGAAATCGAAGCAGATGCGAAAGAAACACTTATCGCAGTTGAAAACGGCGACATGCTGCGCATGATGTTATCATCATTACGTAAATTAACTCGCCACACACCACTTAACGTAATTCCGAAGAAACGTGAAATCGCTGCGAAAATTTTAGAAGATGAGCGTTACACAGTTTAATATCTTTAAAGAACAGTAGTTGTTTATACGGCTACTGTTCTTTTTTTGAAAAAAAATTTTTTTAGTGACATAAAACTAATACCATTAGTATAATAAAACTAATGGTATTAGTTTTTGTGAAAAGGGAGATGGGACTATGAGGATGATACATGAAAAAACGGTATATCAATTGTCATTTTTGCCAAGAGTGTTTCCTGTGAATTGTTACTTTGTGGAGGAAGAAGCTGGTTTAACTTTAATTGATGCGGCTTTGCCATATAGCGCAAAAGGTATTTTACAGGCGGCTGAGAAAATAGGAAAACCAATTACTAAGATTGTATTAACACATGCGCATGATGATCACATCGGTGCATTAGACGCATTAAAAGAAGTACTTCCTCATGTTCCAGTCTATATTTCTAAGCGGGACGGAAAGCTGTTAGAAGGAGATACGACGTTACAAAAGGATGAACCGAATATACCGATAAAAGGCGGTGTACCTAAAAAGATAAAAACGGTACCTGATATTTTATTAGAAGATGGCGACCGAGTTGGATCGCTTCTTGCGATTATGACACCGGGACATACGCCAGGCTCCATGTCGTTTCTTGATGTAAGAAATAAAGCTCTTATTGTCGGAGATGCATTCCAAACAAGAGGAGGTATGGCCGTTTCAGGACAAATGAAATTTTGGTTTCCGTTTCCGGCGATGGCAACGTGGAGCAAAGAAATATCATTACAAAGTGCACAGAAGTTAAGAGAATATGAGCCTTCCTTGCTTGCGGCAGGACATGGAAAAATGATAAACGATCCAGTGGCTTTCATAGAGCTTGCTATTAAAGAAGCGAAGCGGAATATAGAAAGTAGAAAAGAGGGTTAATTGATGTCACCGAGAATCGGACTTACATTACAAAAAATTGTAGAAACAGCAGCAGAAATTGCAGATGCAAATGGAGTACAAGAAGTAACGTTAGCTTCATTAGCGCAAACGTTAGGGGTACGTTCGCCCTCACTATATAATCATGTAAAAGGGTTACAAGATGTACGGAAAAATCTTGGCATTTACGGAATCAAAAAGCTGCATAACAGACTAGAAGAAGCTGCCGAGGATAAACGGATGGATGAAGCAATTCATGCTTTAGGAGAAGCGTATGTAGCATTTGTCCGAAAACATCCTGGACTATATGAAGCAACTTTTTTACGAGATGAAGAAGTAAGAAAAGCAGGTGACGGAATTGTAAAGCTTTGTCTTCAGGTTTTACAACAGTATGGCTTAGAAGGAGAGAATGCACTTCATGCGACACGCGGATTCAGAAGTATTTGTCATGGATTTGCTTCGATTGAACAACAGGGCGGATTTGGTTTGCCGTTAGATTTAGATATAAGTTTACATGTATTGTTGGAAACGTTTATTAAAGGGTTACGTGAATAAGAAGCGAGGCAAACAAAAACCTTAGAAGTGATTCTAAGGTTTTTTAGTGCATATAATTCGAAAAGAGCGGTAGGCTTTTTCTCATTACATGATATTATTTTACAGGTTTGAAAAATGTGTATATGGCTAAGAAAAAGCAAACGAAACTGAATACGGTAGGATCTTGAGATGGACTAGGCTCAGAGCCCTTCTGGATTTCTGTAAGGAAGTCATGTGTTTTCATGTTCATTGCTCCTTTAACTAATAAAATTTATATGATGCGAGGGTTATGGTGGATAGATAAGAAATTTTTGGAATTTCATCTAATAATTATTATATAGTAATCTAATTCCAAAAACTATATAATACAAAGCTTTCATGATATGTAAAATTGCATGTTATTCTTTTTGAAAAATTTGTTATATTATCTTTATATTTAAATTAAAGGATTTTAATGAGATAAATGAGAATAACTGGAGGGATACTGTGGGTAAAACAGTGTTAGAGGCGTATAATGTGGAAAGAAAAATCGAGAATATAACATATAAAAATCTATTTGTAATGATAGCAATGATTATAGGGATTTCACTCCTAGGAGGATTATTTCTTGGTTTAGCCTTTGAGATTTATGGAGAAGAAGCATTAAGTACTAAATTAGAAGGATATTACTTACTCTTATTCGATGCAATTGTTGTTGCTATCGTTTTATTAGCTTATAAACCAGTTCTTCATTTTATTAAATACATTTGGGATGTATCCGTTTTGAAGAATGGGAAGACATATTTATATCTATTAATTGGTTTTATTATCATTGCAGTATCACAATATTTAATGTTACATGTGTTTAGTTTTGAAAGTGCAGCAGAACAAAAGGAACAATTAGGAGGTTTAGGACTTCAAAATAACATACAAAGTATTATATATGTGTTAAGTATTGCTATCATTACGCCGGTTAAAGAAGAAATTCTATTTCGAGGTATTTTATATCGATTTTTAGAAAAGAAATATAATTTTTTAGTTAGTATCATTATCTCTTCCTTCATTTTTGGACTTCTTCATGGGGGGCTTCTAATTACAGCAACGATTATGGGAATGGTATTTGCAATGTTATACAAAAAGACGCAATCTATTATACCTAGTATTATTTTACACATTGTATGGAACTTACTTGTGAGTATAAGTATGATTGTATCTCTATAAAAATAAATACATAACCAGTATAAAAGGTGAATGGCTTAGCTATTCATCTTTTATTTTGTATGCACGTGAAAAAGTTAATTCATGTATACAATCAAAAAATAGCTAAATACTAACAGTGAACGAATAAAGAAAGGTAGGAGTATTCCATGCAAAATTTAACAGAGCTTGAAGTAGAAAACTTACGTCATTTAATTGGTGGACACGCAACAATTATTAACAAGTTGGAGCAGTATGCACAGACGTGTACAGATCCACAACTGAAACAAATGCTACAAAAAGATGCGCAAGATGCACGAAATACGAAACAGCAATTAATGACTTTCCTAGGATAGGAGGAAGCGGAAAATGAATGAAAAAGATATGGTAAATGATTATTTAGCAGGATTAAATGCAAGTTTAACAAGCTATGCAAATTATATTGCTCAGTCTGATAATGAACAGTTACATCAAACGTTAATTCAAATTCGTAATCAAGACGAGGCGCGCCAACGTAATATGTATGAGTACGCAAAGCAAAAGAGTTATTACAAACCGGCAGCACCTGCTAATCCGATGATTGTACAGCAATTAAAAAGCCAATTAAGTGCGGAATAACAGGAAAAAGAAAACGAGCGAATTTATTCGCTCGTTTTCTTTTTGTATATGTCAATAAATACATAATAAATATTTTTCCAGTTGTAACAAATATGACGAAAATGGAATATGACAATTCACAAAAAGGACAAAAACTTTGTTCAATATTTCACAAAGTATCCATGGTTTCTATCGTGGGAACCTCTATAATTAAGAATGTAAAGAACAAAAGAAATAGATTATATGATCAATTAGGAGAGATTGCTATGAAAAGACATACAAGAAAAATTGCAATTATCGGTACTGGATTAGTTGGATCAAGTTGTGCGTATTCCATTGTAAATCAAGGGATTTGCGAAGAGCTATTATTAATTGATATAAATCATGAACGTGCAGTTGGGGAAGCAATGGATTTATCACATTGCATTAACTTTACAAATACAAGAACAAAAGTATATGCAGGAAGCTATGAAGACTGCAAAGATATGGACATTGTCATTATTACAGCAGGGCCAGCACCAAAACCAGGGCAAAGTCGCTTAGATACTTTAGGAGCGAGTGCGAAGATTATGGAAAGTGTTGTTGGTGGTGTAATGGCAAGTGGATTTGATGGTATTTTCTTACTTGCATCGAACCCAGTTGATATTATTACATATCAAGTGTGGAAATTATCTGGATTACCTAGAAATCGCGTAATCGGTACTGGTACATCACTAGATTCTTCTCGCTTAAGAACAATTTTATCTGAAATGCTACATGTAGATCCTCGTAGTATTCATGGGTATTCATTAGGAGAACATGGTGATTCTCAAATGGTTGCTTGGTCTCATGTAACTGTTGGTGGAAAGCCAATTCTGCAAATTTTAGAAGAACAAAAAGAGCGATTTGGTGAAATAGATTTAGATGAAATTGTTGAGAAGACTGCAAAAGCTGGCTGGGAAATTTATAAACGTAAAGGAACTACTTATTACGGGATTGGAAATTCTCTAGCATATATTGCGAGTTCAATCTTTAATGATGATCACCGTGTCATTGCTGTATCAGCCATTTTAGATGGTGAGTACGGTGAATATGATATTTGTACAGGAGTACCAGCTATTATTACTAGAGACGGTATAAGAGAAGTTGTAGAACTCAATTTAACAGAGGATGAAGAATCTCGATTCGCAAAATCAAACGATATTTTACGTGATTATATGAAAACAATTGGTTACTAACTTATAGGAGAAGGTGAAACAAATGAAGGAATATATAATGTCTCGTGTATTTAAAGCATCTGCTGGAATCGCACAAGGTATTTTCGTATCCCTCGGAATTGGTTTACTGATCGAAAATATAGGAAGAATTGTTGATATACCATTACTTATTACAATCGGAGTTGTTGCAAAATCACTAATGGCACCGGCAATTGGTGCTGGAATTGCTTTTATGCTCGGTGCAAACGGTCTTGTAATCTTCTCGGCGATGGTAGCCGGAGCGATTGGTGCCGGATCCATTTCGATTACTGAAGCTGGTCTAATTATTAAAACAGGTGAGCCAATCGGTGCATTATTAACAGCAACTTTAGCTGTATATATTGGTAAACGTTTAAGCGGAAAAACTGCGTTAGATATGATGCTCGTTCCATTTGCGGCCATATTAGGTTCTGGTTTAGTAGGCATTTGGTTATCTCATAATATTACTCCTGTTTTAAATGCAGTTGGAGCGTTTATTAAAGATAGCTCAGCTGGTAGCCCATTCATCGCTTCTATCGTCATTGCAGTAGTTTGGGGACTATTACTTATCTCTCCAGCTTCATCAGCTGCGTTAGCAATTGCACTTAGCTTAGACGGTGTTGCAGGTGGTGCAGCTCTTGCTGGATGCGTTGCTCAGTTTATCGGATTCTCTGTCATCTCAGCAAAAGAAAACAATTTAGGTGGCATATTAGCTCAAGCACTTTGTACTCCGAAAGTACAGTTACCAAATATCACTAAAAATCCAATGATTCTCGTCCCAACTGTCGTCGCCAGTGCTATAGTCGGTCCAGTATCAGCATTAATTTTCCAACTGGAAGCAGGAAAGGAAATTGCAGGTCTTGGATTAAGTTCTCTTATAGCACCAATTAATTTAATTTCCAGCCAAGGATGGGAAGTTCTCCCGGCGATGGTAATTACTTATATCGTCATTCCAGTAGCTGTTTCTTATATACTTTACATTGCTCTTAAAAAAGCAGGTCGTATTCATTCTGGTGATATGACTGTACCGCAATCTTAAATTGAAAATCTCCTTAATAATAGATAAAAGCAGACTGAAGCCACAGTCTGCTTTTTTGTCATGCTACATTCTATGATTTTGTTTTACTGGAACTCTTATTGGTTCTTTGGCCAATAAGAGCTGAACGCCGAAGTAAAGTATGCTTGCAAGCGTCATTCCAGAAACGGCATCTACAAAGGCATGCTGCTTCGTAAATAGCGTTGATAAAATAATAAGTGTACCGAAGAAAGTAAGGATGTAATATTCAAAAACATGCTGTTCTCTACGCTTAAAGGCAGCTAACATAATTACAAATGTAGTAAGAACGTGAATGCTAGGGAAACAGTTTACTGGCTGGTCGATACTATAAATATAGCGAACTAGTTCAGAAAATACATCTGTTCCAACGACAGTCGGACGTGGTACAGTTGTTTGCCAAAAATAATAAATAGAAAAACAAGCAAGCTTTCCAAAAATAACACTACTTAAAGTAACATAATATTGCTTTCGGTCAGCAAAACAGTAATAAATAAGTGCGCCGTATAAGTATGGAAACCAAAGTAAATAAGGAATAATAAATGCTTTTACAAATGGAATCCAATCATCTACTACAGTTGTAACGTCTACTGCGTGAACAGTCGATTTATTTAATACGTCGTAAAGGGGACTTACGAGTACGAGTAGAAGTATATAACTTAACGGAAGAAAAGATGAAAGTTTAAATTTCTTCATGTTGATCTCCTATGTTTAGTAATGTAAGTAAATTCAATTGATTATAATATAGAAACGTGAATTGGGCTATCGATTTTACTTACATTTTCTTGAATTAACCTTACGTTTTTGTCACTTGACTAAAAAGAAGGGGAGGGTGCTAAATGAAGCGTTTATCGTATTTCTTATTTTTTATATTGATATGCCTAGTCGGTGCTGGGTGTGCAAAGGATAAAGAAGGAGAGAAATTAGAATATAACGGAAGAGCACTCGTAATTGGAGTTGTTGGAGAAAAACCGAAAGATACGTTTAGGAATATAAAGTTTGAGGAAATGAAGTTAGAGGAACTGGAAAAGAAATCTAAGGAAGTAGATGGTTTTCTAATAATGAAAGATCACTTTCAAGAAGCCTCAACAGAGCAATATAAAAATGTATTTTCATCACTAAAGAAACCAGTGTTTTTTATCGGTTTACAAGATAAATCATATTCGATTTTTATTACAAAAGGGATAGAGTATAACAGTGCCCGAAATGATGTAAATGCTATGTATACGCAAGGGTTTGCGAATATCGGAAGTGGTGAAGGACAACAATGGGCAGTTGGTTTATCGAATGGTGGAAATACAGAAGAAAGTATTCATAATATGTATATCGTCGTATTTCAAACAATTGCAGATTATTTAAATAGATAATGAAGGAGCCTGCAAAAGAGGCTTCTTATTTTTTTAATCAAACGTTTGTTTAAGCTGTATGTTCGGTAGGAAGAAACCGATGTAACTCAAGGGTTAACAAAGAAAAATAGAGAATTAATCAAACGTTTGTTTAAGCTGTATGTTCGGTAGAAAGAAACTCCTGTAGTTCAAAGGTTAAGAAAGAAAATGGAGAATTAATCAAACGCTTGTTTAAGATATATGTTTGGTGCAGAATCTAAAAAATTTATATATTTATTTTTTTCTTAACAAATGGCGGAAAAATAAGAAAAATCCGCAGGATTATTAAAAATTATCACGAAATAAGTAAAAGTTTAGCGAATAATGGTTTGAAATAATAAAACGTTTTCTATATGATAAAGGTAAAGGTTAGTAAAAAAGTAGGTGAATTTATGACAGTAACATTTTATTCATATCCAAAGTGTGGCACATGTCAAAAGGCAAAGAAATGGTTTGAGGCAAACGATGTAGCATATGAGATGATTCATATTGTTGAAAATCCACCATCAAAAGAAGATTTACGTAATTTACATGAAAAAAGTGAATTACCATTAAAAAAATTCTTTAATACAAGTGGAATGCGTTACCGTGAACTTGGTCTAAAAGATAAGTTGAAAGATGCAAGCGAAGACGAAATGTATGAGCTTTTAGCATCTGATGGCATGTTGATTAAACGTCCAATTGTAACAGATGGAACGAATGTAACACTTGGTTTTAACGAAGAGCAGTTTGAAAGTGTGTGGAAAAAGTACCAATAAGGTATTTTTACATAATTAATACATTCACTGGAGGTACAGTCATGAGCATTCCAAATAATTTACGTTACTCTGAAGAACACGAATGGGTAAAAACTGAAGGTAATGAAGTTGTTATCGGTATCACTCACTTTGCACAAGGTGAGCTAGGCGATATCGTATTCGTTGAACTTCCTGAAGTAGGTGCAACAATCGAAGCTAACGAGCCATTCGGAAGCGTAGAATCTGTTAAAACAGTTTCTGAGTTATACGCACCTGTAAGCGGTAAAGTTGTAGCAGTAAACGAAGAATTAAGTGACCAACCAGAACTTGTTAACGAATCTCCATACGAGGGTGCATGGATGGTTAAAGTTGAACTTTCTGATGCAAGCCAAGTTGAGAAGTTATTAACTGCAGAAAAATATGCAGAAATGACAAACCAAGACTAATTATAGTCGACTAAAGGACAGCCTTTGTGCTGTCCTTTTTTATTTTTTGTGAAATAATGAAATTCAAGTTATATGTAAATAAATAAGCTATTATGAGAAAAACTGTTTTTTGGTAAGGTTTCATAAGTCTTCACAATCTAAACGAGCCGCTTGCGCTTTTCTTTTGCAAAAATAAACAGGAAACAACATGAAAATAACGAATATACTATATACTAAGTTCAAGGTTGTATAGTATATGGTGATCGGGTGATGACATATGATTTATGTAGAAAAAGTCATTATTGTAGAGGGTACATCAGATAGAAGAAAGATTGAATCTATTATTCGTGAACCGGTGGAAATTGTTTGTACAAATGGTACAATTGGTTTGTCGAAAATGGATGAGCTCGTTGATCAATTTTTTGATAAGGAAGTGTATGTGCTAGTGGATGCTGATGATGCTGGAGAAAAGTTAAGGAAACAATTTCGAAAAGAATTCCCGCAAGCCGAGCATATCTATATTGATCGCTCGTACCGAGAAGTGGCAACTGCGCCATCTACACACTTAGCAAATGTATTATGGGGAGCCGACATTGACGTTTATACAGAATATTTACGGTAAGGAATGATAGAAGTGATTGATTGGACAGGAGCCGAAGCTACAGCCCTAATAGAGAACGAAGAAAAAACAGTATTATATGTATATACTCCAATGTGTGGAACATGCCAATTAGCAAAAAAGATGTTAACAGTGGTTGAGATGACAATTGAAGATTTGAAAATTGGGATGTTAGATTTAAATTATGCTCCGCATTTAGCAAAAGAGTATGGGATTGAAAGTGTACCTTGTTTACTTGTTTTTGAAAATGGGACACTGATGAAGAAGATATACGCATTTCATTCGGTTGAATATTTATATACGGAATTAAAGTAGGCGGCAAAAATTTTGCCGCCTCGACATATTTCTTGGGAAATATGTCGAGATGCAGGATGGATACAGTATTTGTCGAGCGAAAATAACAGGATTGCTCTTTAGTGAGAGGGAATGATATGTAATAGAAAGTGATATGAAGGATGTGATTTAGGGTGAGATTATATTCTTTGCTTCAATCATTTGTAAATTACGCTAATGGTCAATATCATTTAGAACCGCTTTTAAGACAAGAAGAAAAAACTGTTAATTTTCGCTTTGGAGATGAAAGTTGTTCGTTACAAATTTCAAGAGATTATATAGAGTTGGTACATGAGGAAAGAGGAACGGAACAAATCATTTGCTTAGATGAAAAGGATATAGAACAATTGGTGAATGGAAATGTACGATTGCAAATGCTAATGAATGATGGACGTGTACAATATTCGGGAACGTACCGAACGATGTTATTAGTGGAATCGATGTTTCATATATGTAAACCGATGTCAGTAGGTGCTTAAAATTCTGAAGTTTCATTTTTTGCGAAAATTTCTGTTGACATGGTGAGTGTATATTGATACAATTCAAGTCATAAAATATAGACAATTTCATAAATTTCAAATCAGACGAAAATTGAATCTGATTTCTCTTATCAAGAGAGGTGGAGGGACTGTGCCCTGTGAAGCCCGGCAACCGTCAACTTATGTTGAAATGGTGCCAATTCCTGCAAAGCAAATGCTTTGAGAGATGAGAGAGAGGGATAATGTTGTTATATACGCATAAAAACCTTTCTGCTTCTCTAAAGCAGAAAGGTTTTTTTATTGTTTGAATGTGGAGGACATTCAAATAATAAAAGTAATGATAACAGTGGACTACACGCATTAAAAATAAAAAATTGCGGAGTCGACCTAAACAAAAAAGGGGTGAACATCATGATTCTATTAGAGAATGTAAGGAAAATATATAAGGCGAAAAGCGGTGATGTCACTGCTGTAGATAACGCCAATTTAAAAATAGATAAAGGTGAAATATTTGGTGTTATCGGATATAGTGGCGCTGGAAAAAGTTCTTTAATTAGATTGTTCAATCAGTTGGAGAAACCAACTTCTGGCCAAATTACAATTGCAAATCGTGTCATTTCAGCAATTACAGGAAGCGAACTTCGTAAGGCAAGGCAAGAAATTGGAATGATTTTTCAGCACTTCAACTTACTTTGGTCACGAACAGTACGTGAAAATATAGAGTTTCCACTTGAAATTGCAGGTGTTGATAAAGCGAAGAGAAGAAAACGTGTTGATGAATTAATTCATCTTGTTGGATTAGAAGGAAGAGGAGACGCGTACCCATCTCAGCTGAGCGGGGGACAAAAGCAACGCGTTGGGATTGCAAGAGCATTAGCTAACAATCCACAAGTGCTTTTATGTGACGAAGCAACGTCAGCTCTTGATCCGGAAACGACAGATCAAATTTTGGATTTACTATTAGACATTAATAAGCGCCTTGGTTTAACAATTGTACTCATTACACATGAGATGCACGTAATTCGAAAGATTTGTAATCGTGTTGCGGTAATGGAGAAAGGAAAGATTGTAGAAACAGGTCCAGTACTTGATGTATTCCGTAATCCGAAGCAAGATATTACGAAACGATTTGTACAGCAGTTAACGGATTCTGAAGATACAAATGAAACGATTGAAAGTTTAATTGAAAAATATCCAGATGGAAAAGTAATTCGTTTGCAGTTTATCGGTGAGGCTGTAGAAAGACCAGTGCTTCAACGATTGATGCAACGCAGTGATATAGAAGTTAGCATTTTGCAAGGAAATATCGCACAAACGAATAACGGTTCTTACGGTAGTTTAGTCGTTCATTTAAATGGTGAGGAAACAGCGATCCAGCAAGCAATAGAAGGAATTCATCAAGATCAAGTAGAGCTGGAGGTGATTGCACATGGATAAGTTACTTGCAAATGTTGATTGGAATCAAATGTTAGAAGCAACTGGTGAAACGTTATATATGACGGCAATCGCAGCTCTTGCGACATTTGTTTTAGGACTCATTTTAGGATTGTTACTCTTCATGACAGCAAAAGATAATTTATGGGAAAACAAATCAATTAATACGGTGATTGGAGCATTCGTAAATATATTCCGTTCTATACCATTCATCATTTTAATTATTTTATTAATCCCATTCACAAAGATTCTTCTTGGAACAATTCTTGGAGCAAGTGCAGCTTTGCCGGCTTTAATTATTGGAGCAGCACCATTCTACGCGAGAATGGTTGAAATCGCACTTCGCGAAATTGATAAAGGTGTAATTGAAGCTTCAAAAGCAATGGGAGCAAAAACAAGCACAATTATTTTGAAAGTGTTAATTCCAGAATCGTTACCAGCATTAGTATCTGGTATTACGGTTACGACAATTGCTTTAGTAGGCTATACAGCAATGGCAGGAGTTGTTGGTGCTGGTGGCCTTGGAACACTTGCTTACTTAGAAGGATTCCAAAGAGGGAATAACGATGTAACAATCGTTGCGACAATTTGTGTATTACTAGTTGTATTTTTAATTCAGTGGATTGGTGATAGTTTAACGACTCGAATAGATAAACGATAATAAAAAACGGGAGGATGCTTCAAATGAAAAAATTGTTACTTACGGCACTTATTTCAACTTCAATTTTTGGGTTAGCTGCTTGTGGCGGGAAAGATAAAGATGAAAAGAAACTTGTTGTGGGTGCTTCTAATGTACCGCACGCTGTTATTTTAGAAAAGGCAAAACCGTTACTTGAGAAAAAAGGAATTGAGTTAGAAATTAAAAAATTCCAAGACTACGTATTACCAAATAAATCTTTAGCGGATAAGGATTTAGATGCAAACTACTTCCAGCACATTCCGTATTTAGAAAAAGAAATTAAAGATAAAAAATATGACTTTGAAGTAGCAGGAAAAATTCATTTAGAACCAATTGGTGTGTACTCTCAAAAGTATAAGAGCTTAAAAGAGCTTCCGGACGGAGCGACAATTATTATGAGTAATTCAGTTGCTGACCATGGACGTGGTTTAGCAATTTTACAAAAAGAAGGTATTTTAAAAATTAAAGACGGAATAGATCCAGTTAAAGCAACTCCAAAAGATATTGCAGATAATCCGAAAAATCTAAAATTCAAAACGGATATCGAGCCTGGTTTATTGCCACAAGTGTATAACAATAAAGAAGGCGACGCTGTTTTAATTAACTCTAACTATGCAATTGATGCAAAGTTAAATCCGGAAAAAGATGCAATTGCAATTGAAGGAAATGATTCACCATACGCAAACATAGTAGCTGTTCGTAAAGGCGATAAAGATAAGAAAGAGATTAAAGCTCTTGTAGAAGTATTGCATTCTAAAGAAATTGAAGACTTCATTAATAAAGAATATAAAGGGGCAGTTGTTCCTGTAAAAGAATAATTGCTGAAAAGGGCTGGTGTATGCCGGCTCTTTTTATAACTACATAACCATTGGGGAGAAGGGGAAATCATATGAAAAAGGTTCTACTGTCAGTTGTTACAGCGTTGTCTGTATTTACATTAGCTGCTTGCGGAGGAAAAGAGGAGAATAAGCTTGTTGTGGGAGCTTCTAACGTGCCACACGCTGTTATTTTAGAAAAGGCACAGCCGATTTTAGAGAAAAAGGGTATTAAATTAGAAATTAAAAAATTCCAAGATTATGTGTTGCCGAATAAGGCTTTAGCGGATAAAGAAATTGATGCGAACTACTTCCAGCACATTCCTTACTTAGATAAAGAAATTCAAGAAAAGGGATATAAAATTGTAAACGCAGGAAAAATCCATTTAGAACCTATGGGCATTTATTCTAAGAAATATAAAAGCTTAAAAGACTTACCAGATGGCGGAACAGTGATTATGAGTAATAACGTAGCGGAGCGAGGCCGTATGTTAGCATTGTTACAAAAAGGTGGCGTTATTAAATTAAAAGACGGAGTAGATGTTGTTAAAGCAACAGTAAAAGATGTTGTAGAAAACCCGAAAAACTTAAAATTTAAAACAGATGTTGAACCTGGACTTTCACCGAAATTGTATGAAAATAATGAGGGAGATGCTTTATTTATTAATTCAAACTATGCAATTGATGCAAAATTAAATCCAACAAAGGATGCAATTGCGATTGAAGGATCAGACTCTCCGTATGCAAACATCATTGCAGTTCGTAAAGGTGATGAGAAGAAAAAAGAAATTAAAGAGCTAGTAGAAGTGCTACATTCAAAAGAAATTCAAGATTTTATTAATAAAGAATATAAAGGTGCTGTACTTCCGGTAAGTGAATAAATATAAGGAAAGGGCTGGAAAATTACCAGTCCTTTTTTCTTTATATAAATAAGAAGAAAGGTGTATCATAGAAAGATGTGAAGGAAATACTTATATACATTTGTGAAAAAACGGTTACTTTTTTTCGTCGTTTGCGATATCATTTTATTTGATATAAAATTAGAATGAGAATAAAATGAGAATATGAACGTTTTAGGAATTTTTAAAATGTATATATAGGATTAATGGAGGTATTGAGATGGCTGGTTCTACATTAACGGTTAAAGACTTACACGTATCAATTGATGGCAAAGAAATTTTAAAGGGTGTAAACCTTGAAGTAAAAGGTGGAGAAATCCACGCAATTATGGGACCTAACGGAACAGGTAAATCAACTTTATCTTCTGCAATTATGGGTCACCCAAAGTATGAAGTAACAGAAGGTAGCATCATCATCGACGGTGAAGATGTATTAGAAATGGAAGTAGACGAGCGCGCACAAGCGGGTCTATTCCTAGCAATGCAATATCCAAGTGAAATTAGCGGAGTAACAAACGCTGACTTCTTACGTTCTGCAATTAACGCACGTCGTGAAGAAGGCGATGAAATTTCTCTTATGAAATTTATCCGTACATTAGATAAAAACATGGAATTCCTAGAAATGGATCCAGAAATGGCACAACGTTACTTAAACGAAGGTTTCTCTGGTGGAGAGAAAAAACGTAACGAAATTCTTCAATTAATGATGATTGAGCCAAAAATCGCAATCTTAGATGAAATCGACTCAGGTCTTGATATCGATGCATTAAAAGTTGTATCTAAAGGTATTAACGAAATGCGCGGCGAAGAGTTCGGTTGCCTAATGATTACGCATTACCAACGTTTATTAAACTACATCACTCCAGACTTCGTTCACGTTATGATGAACGGTCGTATCGTTAAATCTGGTGGCCCTGAGCTTGCACAACGTCTAGAAGCTGAAGGTTACGACTGGATTAAAAAAGAATTAGGTATTGAAGACGAAACAACAGAGCAAGAAGCGTAAGAGAGGAGCATAAACATGACAATCGGTACATTACCTTTCGATCAAGAAACAATCCGTCAACGCGCAAGCGAAGTAAACGAAGCAGCTTGGTTGACTGAGTTCCGCTTACAAGCTCTTGCACAAGCAACTGAACTTCCAATGCCAACGCCTGATAAAACGAAAATTGACAAATGGGACTTTATCGGAAAAGGCGACGCTGCTAAGCAAGAGCCTGTAAGTTCTTTAACTGAACTTCCAGAAGCAGTGAAAAACTTAATCGATGAAAATAACAGCGTATTAGTACAACGCACTGGTACAACTGCGTTCGTTTCTTTAGCAGATGAAGCAAAAGAAAAAGGTGTTATTTTCACAGACATCGTAACAGCTGCAACTGAGCATGCTGAACTAGTACAAAAGTACTTAATGAAAGACGGCGTGAAAGTAGACGAGCATCGTCTAACTGCACTTCATGCTGCATTAATCAACGGCGGTGCATTCGTATATGTTCCGAAAAACGTTGTTCTTGAAACTCCACTTCAAGCTGTATTCTTAGTAGACGGCGAAGAAGCTAACGTATATAACCACGTATTATTCGTAGCTGATGCGAACAGTACTGCAACTTATGTAGAAAACTACGTTGCAAATGAAAATGCTAAAGGTATTGCAAATATCGTAGCAGAAGTAATCGTGGAACAAGGCGCACAAGTGAAATTCGGTGCGGTTGATCTATTAGCAAAAGACGTAACAACTTACGTTAACCGCCGCGGCGTTGTAGGACGCGACGGCCGTATTGATTGGGCTCTAGGCCTTATGAATGACGGAAACACAATTTCAGAGAATGTTACCAACTTAATGGGCGACGGTTCATATGCTGATACGAAAACAGTAACAATTGGCCGTGGTAACCAAACACAAAACTTTACAACTAAAGTTGTTCACTTCGGTAAACACTCTGAAGGTTGGATTTTAAAACACGGTGTACAAAAAGATAGTGCAACATCTATCTTTAACGGAATTGGTAAGATTGAACACGGTGCATCTAAATCAAATGCACAACAATCTTCTCGCGTTCTTATGTTAGATGAAAAAGCACGCGGTGATGCAAACCCAATTCTTTTAATCGACGAAGATGATGTAATGGCAGGTCACGCAGCTTCAGTAGGTCGCGTAGATCCAGTCCAACTATACTACTTGATGAGCCGTGGTATTCCAAAACGCGAAGCAGAACGTTTAGTCATCCATGGATTCTTAGCACCTGTAGTTAATGAGCTTCCAATTGAAGGAGTAAAGGCACAGCTTGTTGAGGTAATTGAAAGGAAAGTTCGCTAATGAATATTCATGAAATACGCAAACAGTTTCCAATTCTTGATCAAAAAGTGAACGGCAAACAACTTGTTTATTTCGATAGTGCAGCAACTTCTCAAAAACCAATTCAAGTCATTGAAACGTTAGAACGTTACTATAAAGAATATAATTCTAACGTGCATCGCGGTGTTCATACGCTCGGTACGAAAGCTACCGACGCGTATGAAGGTGCACGTGAGAAAGTTCGCAAGTTTATTAACGCGAAATCAATGGAAGAGATTATTTTCACACGCGGAACGACAACTGCATTAAATACAGTAGCAGCTAGCTATGGTCTTGAAAATGTAAAAGAGGGCGATGAAATCGTTATTTCTTACATGGAGCACCATAGTAATATCATTCCGTGGCAACAAGTTGCGAAGAAAACTGGTGCAACTTTAAAATATCTTCCGCTTCAACCAGACGGTACAATTTCTTTAGAAGATGTTCGTCAAACAGTTACACCGAATACAAAAATCGTTTCTATTATGCAAGTATCAAACGTACTTGGAACGATTAACCCTGTAAAAGAAATCGGAGCAATCGCACACGAAAATGGCGCAATTATGGTCGTTGATGGTGCACAAAGTACACCTCACATGAAAGTGGATGTACAAGATTTAAACTGTGATTTCTACGCATTATCTGCTCATAAGATGTGCGGACCTACAGGTATCGGCGTATTATATGGTAAAAAAGAATTGCTGAACAATATGGAGCCAATTGAATTTGGCGGTGAAATGATTGATTTCGTAGATTTACAAGAATCTACGTGGAAAGAGCTTCCGTGGAAGTTTGAAGCAGGTACACCGATTATCGGTAATGCAATCGGACTTGGTGCAGCAATTGATTTCCTAGAAGAAATCGGTCTTGATAATATTGAAAAGCATGAGCATGAATTAGCGCAATACGCTTTAGAAAGACTATCAGAAGTAGATGGCGTTACAATTTATGGTCCAAAGCATCGCGCTGGTCTTGTTACATTTAATATTGAAGACGTACATCCTCACGATGTAGCGACTGTATTAGATGTAGAAGGCATTGCAGTTCGCGCAGGACATCACTGTGCACAACCGCTTATGAAGTGGCTAAAAGCTTCTTCAACAGCACGTGCGAGCTTCTATTTATATAATACAAAAGAAGAAATTGATACATTTGTTGAATCGCTAATCAAGACAAAGGAGTATTTCACAAATGTCATTTAATAATTTAGATACGTTATATCGTCAAGTTATTATGGATCATTACAAAAATCCTCGTAACCATGGCGTGTTAGAAGATAGTGTTACCGTTAACTTGAACAATCCAACTTGCGGCGATCGTATTCAACTTACGATGAAAGTAGAAGAAGGTATTGTGCAAGAGGCGAAGTTTGAAGGTGAAGGATGTTCAATCTCAATGTCTTCAGCTTCAATGATGACACAAGCAGTAAAAGGTAAGAAAATTGAAGAAGCACTTCAGCTTTCGAAAATTTTCTCTGACATGATGCTAGGAAAAGAGTACGATGACAGCATCGATTTAGGAGATATTGAAGCATTACAAGGCGTATGCAAGTTCCCTGCACGTATTAAATGTGCAACATTAGCGTGGAAAGCGTTAGAAAAGGGCTTAAACGAAGATAAGTAATGTTAAAGGTTCCTAAAAACGAGGTTATCTAAGGAGGGACACACCAACATGGCGAAGCAACTGCCAGATATCGGCGATTATAAATATGGTTTCAAAGACAAAGACGTTTCGATTTTCCGTGCTGGACGCGGTTTAACAAAAGAGATCGTTGAAGAAATTTCACGTATGAAAGAAGAACCACAGTGGATGTTAGACTTCCGTTTAAAATCACTGGATAAGTTCTACGAAATGCCAATGCCACAATGGGGCGGCGACTTAAACGACTTAGATTTCGATGAAATTACGTACTACGTAAAACCATCTGAGAAATCTGAGAAGTCTTGGGATGAAGTACCTGATGAAATTAAAGCAACATTTGATAAATTAGGTATTCCAGAAGCTGAGCAAAAATATTTAGCTGGTGTATCTGCACAGTACGAATCTGAAGTTGTATACCACAACATGAAAGAAGACCTAGAAGCTCTAGGAATCGTCTTCAAAGATACAGATAGCGCATTAAAAGAGAACGAAGATATTTTCCGTGAGCATTTCGGAAAAGTAATCCCACCAACAGACAACAAATTCTCTGCATTAAACTCTGCAGTTTGGTCTGGTGGATCATTCATCTACGTTCCAAAAGGTGTTAAAGTTGATACACCACTTCAAGCGTATTTCCGTATTAACTCTGAAAATATGGGACAATTCGAGCGTACGCTTATCATCGTAGACGAAGGCGCACACGTACACTACGTAGAAGGTTGTACAGCACCTGTTTACACGACTAACTCACTTCACAGTGCGGTAGTAGAAATCATCATTAAGAAAGATGCATATTGCCGTTATACAACAATCCAAAACTGGGCGAACAACGTATACAACCTAGTTACAAAACGTGCGGTTTGTGAAGAAAACGCAACGATGGAATGGATTGACGGTAACATCGGATCTAAATTAACGATGAAATACCCAGCAGTTATCTTAAAAGGCGAAGGCGCTCGTGGTTTAACATTATCTATCGCGATTGCTGGTAAAGGCCAACACCAAGATGCTGGTGCGAAAATGATTCACTTAGCACCAAACACGTCTTCAACAATCGTTTCTAAATCGATTGCGAAGCATGGTGGTAAAGTAACTTACCGTGGTATCGTACACTTCGGACCAAAAGCGAAAAACTCTCGCTCTAACATCGAGTGTGACACGTTAATCATGGATAACCAATCTACATCTGATACAATTCCTTACAACGAAATCAAAAACGATTACGTTTCACTTGAGCACGAAGCGAAAGTATCGAAAGTATCAGAAGAACAATTATTCTACCTAATGAGCCGCGGTATTTCTGAGCAAGAAGCTACAGAAATGATCGTAATGGGCTTCATCGAGCCATTCACTCGCGAACTTCCAATGGAATACGCAGTTGAAATGAACCGCCTAATCAAGTTTGAGATGGAAGGTTCTATCGGTTAAATAGAAATGCGGAGCCGACTGTTCAGACCCGTTGGCTAAGGTTCTTTCGCACAGAAGATGCTTTTTATCTTCTCGTGCGGAAGGTTCTTAGACATGAGGGTCTAGGAGGCGAAGCTGGACATATTTAAAGTGGAAGCGGCTCGTTCAGAATGTGAGGGGGATGGAGCTTCTGACGTAGAGGCGCTTTTTGCCTCATAGGAAGAAGTGAAGTCACCGAACATTCTAGCCGCTGGAACTGGATAATATATGTATGAAGAAAGCGTCCTGCTGTGCAGGGCGCTTTTTTGTTTTGCGGATTTGTCTTGGCGTGGGAGAGGATACCCGGGTGGGTGTTCAGCTAAATATATCAACGATTTTTCAAATATATCAATCATAAACGGGAATATATCAACGATTATTTCAATATATCAACGTTTCGACAAGGAATATCGATTTGTCGACAAGATAAGACAAAAGAAAATCCTCACATACCCCAAATATTTTATAAGAACAGAGAACGACTAGGTTTAAGACAAAGATACTGACAAATCCACTTGAACAACCACCTACTGAATTCTCTATTAAACTTTTTGACAAATCCACCCCTTCCTCCACTATCTGGAATTATTTCCTGCATTAGCAAAAGTTTCTCATATAAAAAGGACAATCTTTTGCTTTTTCTCACAATGCGAGTACAATGTAAAATAGCAAGAAAAGACGAAAAGTATTTACAGGATTATTGTGTACGCATAGCGTAAATGGCAGTAAGGAACTGAGAGGAGGTTTTTTCTCTGAATACAAATAAAGAAACAATCATCCACCTTTATCATACAAACGATATACATAGTCATTTTGAAAATTGGCCGCAAATTTCTCGGTTTGTTCTAGGGGAGAAAAAGCGAAGACAGGAAGCGGGAGAGACTGTTTTGACGATTGATATCGGCGATCATGTGGATCGTTTTCATAGTATTTCGGAAGCGACAAATGGGATTGGGAATACGAAGCTTTTAAATGAGGCGTTATATGATTATATAACGATCGGAAATAATGAAGGCATTACGTTAGCGAAAGAGCATTTAAATCGGCTCTATGATGATGCTGGATTTGAAGTACTTGTCGCAAATTTATTTGAAAAAGAAGGTGTACGTCCATCATGGGCAAAGCCTTATAAATTACATACAACGACAGATGGGATTACGATTGCTTTTATCGGGTTAACTGTTGCGTATCCAGAGTTTTATCAAATGCTCGATTGGCATATTGAAGATCCGCTTATCCATTTAGAGTCTATTTTAGAAGAAGTGAGAGATGAAGCTCATATAACAGTTGTCCTTTCTCACCTTGGAAAAAGTATGGATGAGTATATGGCAGAGCATTATGATATAGATGTTATTTTAGGGGCACATACGCATCATTTATTTGAGCGTGGTGTTCTAATGAATAATACTTTACTTTGTTGCTGTGAAAAGTGGGGACGTTACGTTGGGCACGTGCAGCTTACTGTGGATAAAGAGACGAAGAAGCTGTTGAAAAAGGACGGTAGAGCGATTAAGACGGAACGGTTAGGTGCTTATAGCGAGCCGTTATCCACAATTGAAATACTGCAGGAAGAAAGTAAGCATATAATGGCAGAGCCTGTCGTTCATTTAAAAGAGTCATTACAGGTTGATTGGTTTCATGAGACGCCGTTTTCTTATATGTTAGCAAGTACGCTGAAAACATGGTGCGGTGCAGAAATTGGCATGGTGAATGCTGGTGTACTTCTTGAAGGGTTAGAAGAGGGTGTCGTAACGCGCGGAGATATTCACAGAATTTGTCCACATCCAATTAATCCGTGTGCTTTGAAAGTTCCAGGAAAGATATTAAGAGAAGTTATTTTGAAAGCACGTAAGCCGAATATGGAGAATCTTGAGGTGAAAGGATTCGGATTTCGTGGGAAAGTGATGGGGAAAATGATTTACGCGGGTGTAGAAGTAATTCCAGATACGATTCCTGGGAATAAAATTTTACTCGAAGATGTATTAATTAACGGGGAATCGCTGGAATTAGATCGTATATATACAGTAGGAACAATTGATATGTTTACATTTGGCTACTTATACCCAGAGCTATCCACACTTTCTGACAAACAATATTATATGCCAGAACTACTTAGAGATGTGTTAACAGATATGTTAATAACTTATAAATCTTCCGTTAAACTATAGGCTAGTTAACTTGTAACACTCATTTTTCTCTTGTCATACAGATAAGAAAGAGAGGAGTGTGAACTATGGTTAATGTGGAGCCAATTATAATTGATAATTATACGTTTATTGCGGTTAGCGTGAAACTTCCAAAGACAAATTTGCTAGCTGTAATGAGCGATAAAGGATATATTATGTGTGGTGCATTAGATGTAGGTCTTTTAAATGAGAAGTTAGGTGATCGAGGAATTATTGCTGGCCGTGCGGTTGGTGTAAGAACGATTGAACAACTTCTTGAAGCGCCGCTAGAATCGGTAACGACTGGAGCTGAAGCATTAGGCATTCCAGCAGGAACGATTGGAAAAGAAGCATTATTAAAAATGAGATAAGCATATATCGTCCCTCCTTCTTGCATAGAAATGATATAAGAAGGAGGTTTTTTTATGAGTATATTTCGCTCGAAAAACTCGCGGTTTCGAAGGGGACCTATTGCCTTTCGGTATATACTGCTTATGTCGTTTATTCTTTTTGTTATATTACTTACGCAAGGGTTGTGGATTGTGAATAATAATATTCAGCCGACCTTAATTAAATATGGGGAAGTAGAGACGCATAAAATGGCGACGGCAATTATGACGAAGGCAGTAAAGGATCGAATTAATGAAGGATTCGATGTAGATTCATTAATGAAAGTACAGAATGATAAAAACGGAAAAGTATCTACAATTAATTTAAATGCAAAGCAAGTAAATGAAATCGTAACGTCAACGACCACGTACATAGAAAAATATTTGCAGCAAGTAGAACAAGGGAAGTTGAAGGAGCTAGGTATTTCTGAAAAAAACGGGGCGACTATGGCAGTTCCTTTTGGGCGTGTAACTGATAATGCGCTTCTTGGTAATATAGGACCAGATATTCCGATTCATTTCACGCCAATTGGGCATGTGAATACAGATATTAAACAAAAAATTGAGCCGCATGGGATTAATACTACAGCGATTCAAATTGTTATGGAAATGGAAGTAACATTGCAAGTAATTATTCCATTTCATACGAAAGAGATAACGGTGAAACAAAATGTTCCGATTGCGACGCGTATCGTTCAAGGGGAAGTGCCTACGTATTATGGAAGTGGAAGTGTTGCTGTACCTGATAAAAAGAAAACAGATAGTTAGTTGTAAATAAAGTGAAATCCGGCTCAGCCAGGCTTTTAATGGATAAAAAATAACCGTAGCAATGCAGCTACGGTTATCGTTTTGTATTTGCTCGTTCTTTGCGTTCCCAAAGGCTTAAATGCATGTATGGATCGAAGGCCCATTCTGTATAGCCATTGTCTTTATATATGCCAAAATGTAAGTGGGGCGGAAATTTTCCGGCTGTACCAGGAGGTCCATAACCAGTGCTACCAACAAATCCGATTACTTTCCCTGGCTCAACAATTTGTCCAAGCTGTATTTCTTTTGAGAACCCGCCTAAATGAGCGTAATAATGGTAATTGTTATGAAGGTCGCGAATACCAATGCGCCATCCACCAAGGCGGTTCCAACCTTTCGTTTCAATAATGCCATAGCAAGTCGATCTTACTGGCACGCCATATCCGGCGAAAATATCTGTTCCTTCATGAATCCTTCTGCCGCCAAAACTTCTTCCAGCGCCGAAAGTACTACGGTAGCTATGGTCACTACGGATCGGAAGAGGAAAAGCATTTCCCTCTAAATTAATACGGCCATAATGTTTATAAATTTGGGCATATTCGCTAATTAAATCAACTGTTTTTGCACGTCTATAATATTCCCAGAGCATAATTTTAATACGGTCTTCTGACGTTCCTTGTTTCCTTAAAATAGTCGCTGCGGTATGCAGAAGATCACGGTCGCTATTTGCATTTGCAAATCCATCTTTGTCACCATCTAAACCTATTCCGCCAAATAGAGAAATTGTATGGGGGAGAGTATCGTTACTATTAATAGGTCCAGCCCATATTTCTGGTTTGAAATAAAGGGAAATGATGGCATCTGGTTTTTTCGGAATATCTTTTCTTACGCTCCGTATATTTCTTTCATATTGATCCATTGCAGCTAAGTAATACCATGGAATGCCTGAAGACTGCTCGGTTTCTTTATATAGTGCCATGCGCTTTTCGTATATGCTTTGCTGATTATCTTCACCGTAAGCGATGTTTTGGTGGAGAAGAAAACAAATAGAAAGCAAAAGAGAAATTTTTCGAAGCATGAAATAGACTCCTTTCACAACATCACTCTTTTTAGTGTGGGATATACGGAGTATTTCATTATAGGGAACGATTGGAAAAAATCTTAGAATCTTCATTTGAGCAAATCGCTTTCATACGTTAGAATAGATATGTTACATTGAAAGAAGCGAACACGGTAAACTATTTCATATTGTGCGGAGTTGATAACCATGACAAAACAAACAGAATATAAGCGCAAGCCCGAATGGTTGAAAATTAAGTTAAACACGAATGAAAACTATACAGGCTTAAAGAAAATGATGCGTTCTAAGAATCTTCATACCGTTTGTGAAGAGGCAAAATGTCCGAATATTCATGAATGCTGGGCTGTAAGAAAAACAGCAACATTTATGATTTTAGGTGCGGTTTGTACACGTGCTTGTCGTTTTTGTGCGGTTAAAACAGGCTTACCAACTGAGCTTGATTTACAAGAACCAGAACGCGTAGCAGATTCAGTAGTACAAATGGGCTTAAAGCACGTTGTTATAACAGCGGTTGCACGTGATGATTTAAAGGACGGGGGAGCAGCTGTTTTTGCTGAAACAGTACGCGCAGTACGTCGTAAAAACCCATTCACGTCTATCGAAGTATTACCATCTGATATGGGTGGAGTAGAAGAAAACTTAAAAATGTTAATGGATGCAAAACCAGATATTTTAAACCATAACATTGAAACAGTACGTCGATTATCTGACCGAGTTCGCGCTAGAGCAAAATATGAACGTTCATTAGAGTTTTTACGTCGAGCGAAAGAAATGCAGCCTGATATTCCAACTAAATCGAGCATTATGGTGGGCTTAGGTGAAACGAGAGAAGATTTAATTGAAGCAATGGATGACTTACGTGCAAACAATGTGGATATTTTAACTCTTGGGCAATACCTACAACCATCTAAGAAGCATTTACCAGTTCTTAAATATTACCCACCAGCAGAATTTGCAGAGCTTAAAGAAATTGCACTTAGCAAAGGATTTAGCCACTGTGAAGCTGGCCCACTTGTGCGTTCTTCTTACCATGCGGACGAGCAAGTACGTTCTGCAAAAGAAAAAACAGCAGAAGCTAAATAATGAAAAAAAGAGAGCTAATGATTAGCTCTCTTTTTGTTTGTACTCTAAAACGGTATTTGGACATGTTAATAAAATCTTTTTTAATTCTTCTGTGGATAATTCAATTGTAAATTCAGGAACACCAGGTGTAATTAAAATTTTATCGTACGTATAAATAGCGTTATCCACAATAATTGTTACATCGTGTGAATATCCGAAAGGAGCCACACATCCCGGCGTACAACCAGTTTTGTCTCGCAGTTCATCAGGAGAACAGAGAGATAAGCGTTCTCCTGATAGTTCTTTCATCTCTCCCCGGTTGAGCCTTGTGCCCTCTAACGTAAAAAATACGTAATAATCTCCAGACTTTGATTTTAAAAATAAGCTTTTACTTGGAGTGCCTTGTAAGCCAAGTCTCTCGCGTACGATCCGATCGGTCTCATAATCGAGTACTGGTTCGTGTTCGAATTTTTCATAAGAAACATTTGTTTTATGTAGTAAAGCAAGTACGTCTTCGTACATATGAAATGATACCCCTTTCTATTGTTAGAACAGTCTCTTCTCGTGGCGTCAACTGAATGTTTTGGAAAGGGATATTACTTGGACGATGCTTCCCATAAGCGTTTTATGATACATTGTTCGTCGATTGTAATTTCGTAAATATCAGGATTCGTTAGAGTTCTCCATTCATTAAAGCCAATCGTATGATCAAAATGCTTTAAAATGAGCGTAAGTAAATTGCCATGTGTAACAAGTAGTGTTGTCGTATGGTTTAATTGTAAAACGTCTTGAATAAGCGATAGGGCCCGGTCTGTTGCTTGTTTTGTTGACTCTCCGCCTGAAAAGGCAATATCTATATTTGTAAAAGTAGATTCTAGTTTTTGCATCCAATCATCCATTGGAATGTTGCTCAATATGCGTTCAGTTAATCGTTCATCTTCTTGGATAGATAAGTTAGCTTGGAGCGCATAGGGCCGAATGGAATCGATAGCTCGGACAAATGGGCTTGAAATAATATGATCGATTTGTAGAGTATTTTCTAAGAGGAATGTAGCAAGGGTGTTTGCTTGGTCTTTTCCATCGGTCGTTAATTCATCATCACGTTTTTGCCCAATTGCTGAACAATGTCGTATTACAATAATTTTCTTCATAATTCATCCCCATCTTTCAAGTTGACGCTATATACTTCGACAAATGTAGAAATAATTCCTTTTTATTGGAAACAGCATATTGATTTAAATATGTGGAAAAGTAATGTGGATAATGAACATTTGAGGTGCAATCATGAATAAAATGATATGTATTGTATTTAGTCTTTGTTTTTTTATACACTTGTCCACAACTTATGCAGAGTCGAATCAAAAACTAAATTATCCAAGCAATCGAAATAAGTCATTTGTGAGTGAGGATGTTTTTTATAAACAGTTAGATAAGAAAATCTATAAAGAATACAATAATGCAGCATATAGTGTTCGGAAAAAAATCTTATTTAAAGAAGTGGCTGATGAGGAATTTTCTTTCCTACAAAAAACAACCATGGGTTGTCGGAGTAGTGTGATGCTTCAAGATTTTTTTGTTCATCCTGATCGCCAAGTTTATTTTTTCGCTTCCTTTTCTCAAAATGAAGTAGAAGAGTTTCATAAGTACATCGTTATAGATGCAGAAACAAAGAGGGAGCTGCAAGAAGGAAAAAGCTATCACCATTGCGACAATCCATAAAAAATAACCCACCAATCGGTGGGTTATTTTTTACTCCGGCACACTCATTAATTTCGCTTTCATCTTGCGAATAAGAACGACAGCCCCAATTGTGAAGAGAAGGGTAATTCCTTCGGCAACAAAGATATTGATTGTTTTTGTTTGGTAAAGTGCCGCGAAAAAGTCTACAAATGCGTGGAATAGTATAGCGTATACTAGGAAGATATATTTCTTCTGTTTGACTGCGTATAAAACAAGCATTGTAAAGGCGATTTGAAGCACGAGTGCCATAATTCTTTCTAAGCTACCAAGGAAGTATAAGTAGGCAGGTTGCTGAATTAACATGTCCTGTAAAATGCTAAGCTCGGGTTTTTGTTCAATCAGTCGAGCGAAGCTACCATCGTTAATAGAATTAGCAAAGATTAATGCTTGTAATGCAGAAAAACCGCCAATTAAAATAGATTCAATTCCGCCGTGACCAATTCCATAAGCGAAGCCATCTTTATATTCTAGATATTTTTTTAGTAAGAAGAAGAAGGCAACGAAGCGTCCTAATTCTTCAAAAATACCAGCAGTCAATCCGCCATAAAATGCGAAGACAAACGGATTTTCTAAAAATGGAGCGATTGTTGGATTACCGCGCATAAATAGGTGGAATGGTGTTTCAAGAATTTGGGTGAATCCGATAAATATAAGAACACCAACGCCGACCACTTTCCAATTCATATTATATTTTTTACGGAAATAAACGAGTACGATAATTGGGACCAGAATCGAGACAATGAGTTGAAAAATGATGCTGGCAATTACAGTATTTGAAACCATACTTTCACCGCTTTCTAATATATGTACATATCTATTATGCATGAAATAGGGGAGAGATGAAACTTTTAGAAAGAAAATGAATTTACTTATTGACTCTAACGTTGCGTCATACTTTATCGTATGTACTAAGGGGGAGATACAAATGACAATGAGAGTAAAAGAAGTAGCTGATTTAGTTGGAATTAGTGTGCGCACACTGCATCATTACGATGAAATTGGGTTGTTAACCCCAGACGAGACGACAGAGTCTGGATATCGTCTGTATTCCAATGAAAATTTAGAGACATTGCAGCAAATTTTGTTTTTTAAAGAGCTTGGCTTCCCTTTGAAGAAAATTAAAGAGATTATCATGAGTCCATCATTTGATCGCGAAGAGGCACTACAGCTTCATAAGAAGATGCTTCTTGAAAAGCGTGCCAGATTAGATAAGGTGATTGCGACGATTGATAAAACAATTCAGCATACAAAAGGAGAGATTGAAATGACGAATAAAGAGAAATTTGAAGGATTCGATTTCAGCCATAACCCATATGAAGAAGAAGCACGTAAAAAATGGGGAGACGCAGCTGTAGATAAAGCGAACGAATATGCAAAAGGTATGTCAAAAGAGAACCAAGAGGAGTTTAATGCTATTTATAGAAATTTAGCAACGCTTAGACACGATGCACCAGATTCTAAAGAGGCGCAGGCAGCTATTAAAGTATGGTACGATTACTTGCAAAACTTCGGTGAATATTCGTTAGATGCTTTTAAAGGACTCGGTCAAATGTACGTCGCTGATGAGCGTTTTACGAAAAATATCGATAAGTTTGGTGAGGGATTAGCGCAGTTTATGTGTGATGCGATGGAGGTTTATGCGGATCGTAATAAAAAATAAAAAGTAAAACAGGTGGAGATTTTCTCCACCTGTTTTACTTTTTAATCATATCATTCAAAGTCTGATCTCCCGTATTGTTCAAATGAGGATTTTTACTCATTTCTCGTTTTAACATATCGAGGCTTTGTGTATATTCTGTATCATTTAATGCGCCAGATTGAAGCCCTTGAATTTGAGAAATCAACTTTTGGTCTGTTGATACATATGCTTTATAATAGCGAGGAACGATGGACAAAGCAGCTCTATATACTTGATCCGCTACGAGTTTTGGATCCGTTGTGTTTGCACGGTATACAACGAACACTTCATCATCAGTAACGAGTGTAGCAGCGTTTGTAACGTCAGGAAGTTTGACTGTCATGCTTGTAATCATTTCAGCGACCTTCTCGCGATTAATGGCCCCTACTTGTTTGTTAGATACTTCATGCTTTTGTTTAGAAGAATAACCGACTCTTGTGAGTCTTGTATTTGTATTTTCCGTATGATACATGTCGTTTTTATTGGAAACAAGAACACGGCTTCCTTCTTCACGTTCCATTTCAGCTTTGTTCGCTGATTGGCAGCCTGCAAATAAGGAAAGAGTGAGAAGGGAAAGTAAAATTTGTTTTTTCACGATGTATCACCTCCTTCTCCATAGCATGTACTAATTTGCAATTTTTTGTATTTGAAATTGTTGGTTGTTATGCTTTGTGATACGATAAAAAGAAGAATGCTTAGAGAGGAAGTTAATGATGGAGCAAAAGCAAGAGATTCATGTTACGGTGAGCATTAATAATGTTCAGTACGAAGTAATTAAAAACTTTCGTGACGGTTTTAGTGAAGAAGCATTTAAAGAGCGCTATGCAGAAATTTTAAATAAATATGATTACATCGTTGGGGACTGGGGATATGAGCAACTTAGATTGCGCGGATTCTTTGATGATAGTAACCAACGTGCGACATATGATACGAAAATTAGTACGTTAACGGAGTATTTATACGAGTACTGTAACTTCGGTTGCGCACATTTTGTATTACGAAAAGTGAAGAAATAAAAAAATCCTCTTACAATTGTAAGAGGATTTTTTGCATATTTTTGCTTACAAACAAATCGAGATATGATCGCCTTCAGAAAGTATTGTATTTGGCTTCATTTGTTGTCCGTTTAATTGAATATCCCCATTTTTAATTTTATCCACAATGCGTGTACGGCTCCAGTCGGAAATATATGTGGATAAGGCTTTATCGATGCGGTGGGAACCGAAAACAATATCTAATACGATCGTGATTTCGGTTATGCCGCTTTCTTGATGTTGCGTAATGGAAATGGTAGTAGTTGTTTCTGGCTGATCCTGCTGCGTCATATCGACTGTTTCAACGTGATCAGTAAATGCTTTATAAATACGAAGTTTTTGATTCCACGTATGGTCTTTCGGACATTTATAAATGGCAAAGCGGTATATGTTTTTTCCGTTGGCGTTATGCCTACGAATATTTGTGTCGGTAAATAGGGTAGTACGTCTGCAATTTTTACAATATTTTTCGATTGTGTTTTGCTCGTTTTCATATAAACTCCAAGAAAGTTGTACTTTCTGCATTTTCCTTCACCTCTTATAGTAGTGGTAAAGGAACGTAATACAGCTATTTGGATGTCTTGTAGTATGAAGGCATGAGAAAAAGACAAGAATAAAAGGAGGTCCCCAAAGAGGAACCTCCGTAAACATCATACTACAGATGCAATACGCTCCTTTGTAATGGGAATGGGCAGACTACTCCCTTGAAAAAGCACGGTGCTTTTTTGAGAGTAATGCTATCCAATTGCTGGTCCATTACAAAGTAGTTGTTGGCATACGTCGTAAACGTCCTTTCTATCATGCCTTTCGAGAGGACCCCCACCTCTAAACGTAAGTGAAGGTGGTGAGGTGAATCGAAAGAAATATTTTATTTTTGAGAAAAACAGAAACGTATGTTCTTTTTTACTATAATATCCTTAACAAGGAGGTGAATAAAATGGCAAAAGAAAATCCATCAAACTATAAAACTCTTCAAATTTGGATTAAAAAAGGGCATCGTATGTATTCTTATTTTCAAGAATGTTGTCATAACGCTAAGAATATGTACAACACTACAAACTTTTATATACGCCAGGTGTACACTGGATTAACACAAGAAAAAGAGTTACAGCCATTGCAAAAAGAAGTTCTGGATCATATTCATAAAAATATTGGTAAGATGAATGACACACAACTTCTTGCCTATCAGAAGAAATTGGAAAAAGAGAAATTAAAGCCTAAAGAAGAACAGAAAGAGATTACATGTAATTTGTTTTCAGAACCTAATTTTGAAAAACCTTATGTAGATTACAACTTTCTAGATGCACTATTTAAGGCTATGATTCAAAATGATTATCGAGCTTTGCCTACGCAATGTAGCCAGTCAATCATGCAAGGTGTGTTCCAAAATTGGAAATCTTTTTTTGCTAGTTTAAAAGACTATAAAAAGAATCCAAACAAATATGCTGGAATGCCTAGGATTCCAAAGTATATTCGTTCTTCTGAAAAAGAGATTCTGTATACAAACCAAGATTGCATCATTAAAAACAGTAGATTTTTAAAGTTTCCAAAGACGAAATTGCAATTAAATATTGGGAAACTAGGTTTCACTGAAGGTAAACTGAAACAAGTTCGTGTGATTCCAAAATACAATGAATATGTAGTGGAATTGGTAATTGATGTTCCTTCTGAACAACAAATTATTGAAGAGAATGCTCGTTATATGAGTATTGATTTAGGTATTGATAACCTTGCAACCATCGTAACAAACACAGGTATGAAACCTGTCCTTGTTAAGGGCAAACATGTCAAAAGCATAAATCAATATTACAACAAAATGAAGAGTCATTTTACAAGCATTCTTAGAAATGGAAAACAAACGAATGAAGGACCTTTTACTTCTAAAAGGATAGAAAAACTTCATCAAAAACGTTACTTGAAAATAAAAGACGTCTTCCATAAAGTTAGTCACCATATCGTAAAACTAGCACAAGAAGAAGATGTTTGTAAAATCGTTATTGGTCAAAACAAAAGTTGGAAACAAGAAACAAATATGGGAAAAAGAAATAACCAATCGTTTTGTCATATCCCACATAGTTTATTGATTCAAATGATTACATACAAAGCAAATGCTGTAGGCATTCAAGTTATTGTAACTGAAGAATCATATACATCGAAAGCAAGTTTTCTGGATAACGACTTCATTCCAACGTATGGAGAAAATGACCAAAATACAACTTTTTCAGGAAAACGAATAAAGCGCGGCATATATTGTTCAGCAAATAAAACTTTAATTCATGCAGATGTAAATGCTGCGGCTAACATTTTACGAAAAGTAATCCCAAATGCATGGACAAATGGGATAGAGGGGTTAGGTGTGAAACAGCTCGCTAATGTGTTAACTCCCCTGACGTTAATCGTCCGTTAGGTCGAAACGTTAGAAACCCCCACTTCAAGCTTTGCTAAGTGGGGGAGTGTTCATCCAAATAGATTTATTCTTAATTATAATTAAAAGATTGAAAATTTAAAATAATTATAATGAAAAACACCAGCTAAAAAGCTGGTGCCTAAGATAAATTATATAAGTTCAAATAAAAATGAGCGTAATTCTTCTGCAATTTCTTCAGTCATAGAAAATGCGTGCTCTAAGTAGCCTGGTTCGTTTAAATCGTCAGCGCCGATGATTGCGAATTTATTACGCTGCATATCAAGGACAATTGTTTTACCGTAATGACGATCGGAGTATAATAGCGCTAAATCATGACGCTCATTTTCTCCCATAAAGCTAACGAAACGAGTTTTTGTAGCGACAGTGTCGTCGTACAGAAAGAAACGTTCTTCCATACACATGGCTCCTTTTATTAAATATCTAAGTTTAAGTGTGGCTTATGATCTAAATGGTGATGCGTTTTAATGAATCGTACTGTTCTTGTTTTGTAACGCATTACGATAGAGTATGTTTCAGCTAAGTCTCCGCCAAGGAATTTAACACCGTCTAATAACTCACCAGCAGATACACCAGTTGCTGAGAAGATTGCATCATCCCCAGATACTAAGTCATCTAACATAAGAAGTTGACGAGGATCTTCTAATCCCATTTCACGACAACGAGCTTCTTCTTCTTCGTTCATTGGAACTAAGCGAGCTTGCATTTCACCTTCAAGGCACTTTAATGCTGCTGCAGAAATAACACCTTCTGGAGCTCCGCCAATACCTACGAATAAGTCGATACCCGTTCCAGGTAGTGCTGTTGCGATTGACGCACCAACATCACCGTCACCAAATAATTTTACGCGTGCACCTTTTGCACGAACACGGTCAATAATATCTTGATGACGTTCACGTTCTTGAACGATAACTGTTAGATCGCGAATCTTTTTATTGTTAGCTTCTGCTACAATTTCAATTGTTTTTTCAATTGGATCATCTAAGCTAATTTTACCAGCTGCTTTTGGACCAACCGCGATTTTTTCCATGTACATATCAGGAGCATGAAGAAGGTTCCCTTTGTCTGCGATTGCAATAACTGCCATTGCATTTGCAAGACCTTTTGCAACGATGTTTGTACCTTCTAATGGATCAACGGCGATGTCTACTTCTGGACCATTACCTGTTCCTAGTTCTTCACCAATATACAACATCGGTGCTTCATCAAGTTCTCCTTCACCAATTACAACTGTACCTGCCATGTTTACTGAATCGAACATATCACGCATTGCTGTAGTTGCTGCATCATCTGCTTCATTTTTCTTTCCGCGGCCCATCCACTGTGCGGATGCTAAGGCTGCTGCTTCTGTTACACGGACAATTTCTAGTGCGAGTTCACGTTCCAAGATTCCATTCCTCCAATTTCAAAAATCATACAAATATAACTATAACAAATAACGGAGAAAAGGTGAATTCGAAAAATTGTCGATTTTTTCAGAAGAAAGCGTTACAATTAAAATGTAAATGCTTTAATTTCCAGGTAGGTGACATTCATGTATTTTGTAGACAGAAAGAAAATAGAACAAATGCTAGTATGTTTAGAACGAGCAACAAGTACATTTCAAGAGAAAAAGATATATGAAACCGAGTTTGAATTTTACGCATTAGAGCGCATAGCCCATCTTATTATTGATTGTGTATTAGATGTAGGAAATGCGATGATTGATGGATTTATTATGCGTGATCCAGGAAGCTATGAAGATATTATTGATATTTTAATGGACGAGCGAGTGATAAGTGAAGAAGATGGACAAGGGATGAAAGAAATTATCCTTCTTCGAAAAATGCTTACGCAAGATTATATTCAAATGAATCATGATGAATTATATAAGACGATTCAAAAACATATTGCAGTGGTAGAGAAATACCCAGCAAATATTCGCAGTTATTTAGAAAAGGAATTAGGACCTGTATCTGCATTTGTACCAGAATAATTATGCTTATAAGATCCCCAGAGAATGCCTTTTGGGGATCTTATATTGTATGTGAGAAAGAAAAGGGAGAAGGGTGAAGTATGGGGGAAGCACGTACTACGAAAGACGAGATTGTACAATTGTTGAAAGTAAAGGGAGAGCACACGGTAGCGGAACTAGCTGACGTTTTAGAGATTACAGAAATGGCGATTCGAAGACATTTAAGTAATCTTGAGAAAGACGGACTCATTTATTCTAAGATGGTAAGGCAACATGTCGGAAGACCAACTTATTTGTATGGATTAAGCGAAAAGGGAGAAGATACATTCCCGAAAGAGTATAAGCAATTTGCGATTGATATGCTAGAAGATTTAGCTCGAATGGGCGATGAAAAAATACTTCGTTACGTTTTAAAAGAGAGAACGAAGCGAATGGAAGAACAGTTACAAAAGAGAGTGAGTAATCAAAAGAATTTAGCATATAAAGTGCAAGAGATAGCAGCTATGCAAGAGAAAAATGGTTATATGGTTCAAATAAAGAGAGATGGAGAGAAATCTTTCGTAATTGAAAAACAAAACTGTCCGTTAAAGGAAATTGCCGAGAGATTCCCGCAAGTGTGTGAAGATGAAAAAGAAATGTATAAGCGTTTATTTACGAACGCAGAAGTGAAAACGCTAGCAAATATGTGCGAGGGCGATTGTAGTTGTTCTTACCAAATAAAAGAGAAAAAATGAACGTTATGGGGCGCTTTAAGGTAAAGCGTTTTTTTCTTTTGGAAAAGCGGGTAATATAAGAGTGGTATGATAAGGTGAGAACGTTAGCATAGAAGGAGAGACATAATCGATGTATAAAGGTTACTTAATTGACTTAGACGGTACGATGTATCGCGGAGAAGAACAAATTGAAGAAGCAAGCGACTTCGTAAAAGCATTAGGAGAGCGCGGCATTCCATATTTATTCGTTACGAATAACTCAACTCGCAAACCGGAACAGGTAGCAGAAAAGCTTGTTCGTTTCGATATTCCAGCGAAAGCAGAGCAAGTATTCACAACGAGTATGGCGACTGCGAACTTTATTTATGAACGTAAACAAGACGCAACTGTATATATGATTGGTGAAGAAGGCTTACACGATGCACTTGTGGAAAAAGGATTTGAACTTGTGGATGAAAATCCTGATTTCGTTGTTGTGGGTTTAGATCGTGACATCACATATGAAAAATTAGCAAAAGCGTGTCTTGCTGTGCGTAATGGCGCAACGTTTATTTCTACAAATGGGGATATTGCCATCCCAACTGAGCGAGGATTATTACCAGGTAATGGTTCATTAACATCAGTTGTAGCAGTATCAACAGGTGTGGATCCAATCTTTATCGGAAAACCAGAATCAATCATTATGGAACAAGCTTTGAAAGTGCTTGGCATAGAAAAGAATGAAGCATTAATGGTTGGGGATAACTACGATACAGACATTTTAGCAGGAATAAATGCTGGTATGCATACGCTTCTTGTCCACACTGGAGTCACAACTGTGGAGAAGTTAACAGAATACGAAATTCAACCGACGCAAGTTGTGCATAACTTGACGGAGTGGATTGAGAAGATGTAATGAAATGCAGGTAGCCGGAAGAGGTTACCTGCATTTTTTATGCATAATTGCATATGTACTATAGGTATGCGGAATGTAAAATTTAAATGTATTGATATAAGGGAGGAATAAGAATGTACTGGATGTCATGTATTATGCTTGTTTTTACATTATGCGTTTTGTTCTTTGTTCTATGGAAAATATATATAATAAATGAAATGAAAAAAAGCGCAGGAAAACTTATTGCAATGTATCCTCGGGTGAAAAGACGTTGGATTGCATTACTTGGACCAGCATATTTCATTGGACAATGTATGTATATATATGCTCAGTACGTAAGTGGCGATATTGATACAGTTGAACAGTTTTTTATTCAGCTAGGTATTCATGCTGTAGCAAGTTGTTTTATGACTTTAATAGCTATACATCTTATTAAAAGTGTACAAATATATGAAAAAGGTGTAATAGATGGATTAAACTTTTATTCATATGAAGAATTGAAAGGCTATAAAACATCAACATGGGAAAATCCAAAAGAAAATATATTTTTATATCGCGGGCGAGAAAAAATGAATGACAATGTGAATTTACTTATTAGACAGGAAGATATGAATGAATTAGAAAGCATTCTTCAAAGATATATTCCGAAATTAATGATGAAATAAAAAAACTCCGGTTGTTAAAGCCGGAGTTTTTTTATTAGAATGCACGATTCACAACGTCTTTTACTTCTTCAAGATATTGTTTACGCACATCATTATCCACAGAAGGGACACTTGTATAGAATGTATGCTCAATTGTTTCAATACCTGTGAATTCAAAAATACCAACATCCGCTGTTTTCTTCATTGCATCAAACATGCCGCCTGCTGTGTATGCCTCTTTCGTATTGCCCATTGTACATAATAACAATCCTTTTTTACCGCTTAATAACTTTTCAATGCCGTTTTCACCGTAAGCATAAGCAAATCCATGGCTGAATACACGGTCAACGTATCCTTTTAAAATAGCAGGAAGTCCCGCCCACCACACTGGATAAATGAATGTAATGCTGTCAGCCCAAGAGATATGTTCTTGTTCTTCTTTAATATCTTCTGGTGTATTTCCTTGAGAAAATGAGATGAAATCGGAAGCGCCTAATACTGGATTAAAGTTTAATTCGTATAGATCGCGAACGCGTACTTCGTGACCTTTTCCTTCTAATTCACTTTTTACCGTTTCTAAAATCGCATGGTTGAAGCTTTCTGTATTCGGGTGTGCATAAACGATTACATGTTTCATTTTTCTTCCTCCTATTTGTGGATATGTGAATAGCTATTTGTATTTCTGTAACTATTATGGTTACTACTTTTATAGAAGTCAAGTAATACATATGTATGTATAAAAAGACGCTCGAAAATCGCCTTTTTATACCCCGCTCATACAAAGTACAAAGAAGACGAATAAAATGATAACAATACCAATGCCAAAGTTAAATACGAGAGTACTATCCATATATGTAGCCTCCTTGTTTGAAAGTAAAAAGCACTCTAGTTAAGAGTGCTTTTTTATTTTGAATCTACTTTATAACTTTTAGAAAGTGATTCATGCGTGTCATGATTTACATTATTTTATGTATTTATACTTTGAAATGAGTAAGTCCTTGTTGGATATAGAAAAAAAGACACTCGTTCGAGTGTCTTTTAAGATGACAAAATGTGCCAATTGCTTGAGGTTGATAAGACGCTAATTTCCGTTTTAACGCCTTTTCTCTAATCAAGAAGTGTAGCAACAGCGATTCAAATAAATTGTACCATCTGTTTAATAGCTGTGCGTATGTAATTCTGCATATTGCAATTAGAGGGAAATTTAATGTGAAAAATGAATGAGTAAATATATAGAAATTTGATAAGGAGTGAGAAGGTTGGATATACATGTGTTAACAAAAGAAGAAGCGATGGAGATAAATACGTGGACGTACGAGGAACCTTATAGTTTATATAGTTTTTCAGGCGAGAAAGAAGTAATAGAAGAGCTATTAGATGGAACGTATTATGGCTGTTGTGACGATCAAGGAGACCTCATCGGTTATTTTTGTTTTGGAGCAAATGCACAAGTGCCAGGTGGAAGAGATGCTAATTTATATGGTGGAGAAGATGTGATTGATATCGGACTTGGCATGAAGCCGGCGTTAACTGGGAAGGGAATAGGGAAAGAATTCTTCCAAGCTGGAATAGCGTTTGCCACGAAAGAGTTTAATGCAAAAATGTTTCGATTAAGCGTAGCAACATTTAATACAAGAGCGATTACGTTATATAAAAATATCGGATTTAAACAAGGGACTATTTTTTTGAGTCGCGGAAGAGAATTTATGCTTATGGAATACGAAAGGCCGTCAGCATGAAACTGACGGCCTAGAAAACATTATTATTCTGAGTGCTCAGCTCGGTGCGCTAAACGGCTTGAAGCAGCGGCAGCGATTCCGCCAACGATATCATCAAGGAATGTATGCACCTTTCCAGTTGATTTATCATTTAAGTATTCTAAAATACCAGGTTTTAATTTATCAATATATCCAAAGTTCGTGAAACCGATAGAGCCGTACACGTTTACGATAGAAAGTGCGATAACTTCATCAATTCCGTATAAGCCTTCATCACGTTTTACAATATCTTGTAACGGTTCACTTAGCATTCCCTTTTCAGCAAGGACATCAAGCTCGATACCAGTAATCAGTGCGTTTTGTACTTCACGTTTTGATAGTACACGTTCTACATTGTAACGGCATTCTGACATCTCTAAATTTGGATGATATTTTTTTTGAAGAAAATGAACAAGTTCAGCAATATCGTCAATTGTTACACCACGTTCTTGTAATAGTTGTAATGCTCTTTCTTGTAGTTGATTTGATTCTTTCATGTTTATCACCTTTTTTTCTTTTTAGTATTTGTATACGTTTCGTTGCTTTATCATGTGCATAGGAATGAAAGGCGAGCACAAGCTCATATATATAAAGAAAAACCATAGGTGGCGACTGCGATGATTCAGCATATTTATGAGCATTATCACATGCATGTTAAAGAATTAATCCCCCTTGGCCCCTATAAAAGCTTTTGGATTCGCAACAAAATTTATGTACTTGTTCCAATTGGAGAAATGGAGGAAGAAGTACTTGTAGAGATGAAAAAGCTCAGTGACTATATGAACCAGCAAGGGGATATAACTGTAGCGACTTTCGTTCCAACTATACACGGCTACTATGTAAGTGAGATAGAAGAACAAAATTACTGCTTATTAAAAGGTATGCGAGCGTTAGAACGACATGCTACGTCATTAGGGAGTGAACTTTCTATATTCCATAAACGAGGTGCATTCTTTCCAGAAGAAATCGAGCAATTAAGCCGCATTGGTGAATGGAAAGCGTTATGGGAAAAGAGACTCGATCAGTTAGAAAAGTTTTGGCAATCACAAGTGATGAACCACCCTACAGACGTATTCGATCAATTGTTTATTGAATCCTTCCCGTATTACTTAGGAGTTGCAGAAAATGCCATTCAATATGTTGTTGATACAGAAATGGATGATACGCCGCAACTAACGGATGCAGCGACAATTTGCCAAGAACGATTCACACCTTTATTATGGCATCAAACGAAGCGTCTCAAACTTCCTTTTGATTGGGTGTATGATCACCCAACTCGAGATATAGCAGAATGGATTCGCTATATGATGATTGAAAAAAAGAAAGACTGGGATCAAACAATCGTTCAATTTGTTACAGATTATGAACGGAATTACTCGCTGTCCTCATTTGGTTGGCGTTTATTATTTGCAAGGCTCCTGTTCCCGCTTCACTATTTTGAAACGGTCGAACGATATTATCAAACTGGAAACGAAGAACAAAAAAGCATATATAGAGATCGCTTAGAAGCCATTTTACACGATGTGAACCGCTCAGAGCAATTTATGAAGCACTTTTATGGCTCACTTCGTTTACCAGTAGATAAGCTCGGGATTAGAAAATTAGATTGGTTATCTTAAAAATATAAAAAAGAGACCGAGTGAGGTCTCTTTTTTATATACCACAATTTTATGTAATACATTATGCCCCTACCTGCTGATCTGTACATATATTTAAAACGAATTGATGCCTTTCGAGCTTTTCATTTACTTTACCCAATAATTCTTGCTGGATTTCTTTAAATAAAAATTGATAGCTTGTATTCCATGTTGGTATAACGGATGAAAGGCCTAATAAATACTCTTTTTTCTTTTCTAGTTCTTGGATTGTTACAAAAGTGTTCCCCATTTTTGGCATCTGTCGTCCCCCCTATGTTTTTTTACTGTATATGTGTGAACGATTCACTATATAGTATTAATTATCGCATTTTTTGAGAAGGATTTCCAATTTTGTTTTATGATGTTAACGGATAAATGTGATTTGAATAAAAAAAGGAGACCAAATTTGGTCTCCTTTTAGAAGGCGATTCTGAACGAGCCGCTTCCGCTTTTAGATTAATATCTAGCTCCAGCGGCTAGAACAGTCGGCCATTTCGCGCCTTCCTGTGAGGCAAAAAGCGCCTCTTCGTCAGGAGCTCCAATGACCTCCTGTTCTGAACGAGCCGCTTCCGCTTTTAATTAAAATACTTGTTCTACTTCGATAACGCCTGGTACTTCTTCAAGTAACGCGCGCTCGATACCAGCTTTTAGTGTGATTGTAGAACTTGGGCAGCTTCCGCATGCACCCATAAGGCGTAGTTTTACGATACCTTCTTCAATGTCTACTAATTCAACGTCTCCGCCATCGCGAAGTAAGAATGGACGTAATTTATCTAATACTTCTAATACTTGTTCTTGCATATGTGGGTTTTCCATTTTTATCGACTCCTTTCATCAGTTTTATTATAATCAAGATAGAGGGGAAAATCTATTTTTTCTCTTCTTGTTTTATTGTCGAAATATTGTATCGTGTTTTTTCAGTATAGGGGTATGGAATAAGTTTGTAAAATGATGTGCTTATGTAATAAGACATCTGAATATACTGTTGGGACAAGAAGTGGGGGAGAAGAAATGGTTAATGTTCAAGTGTATGGGACGAAAGTAATTTGTGCGAGCTGCGTCGGAATGCCATCTTCAACAGAAACGTTTGAATGGTTACAAGCGGCAATTGGTCGTAAATATGAAGGACAAGAAAATAAATTTAATTTCGAGTATATTGATTTCCAAGAAGAACAAGAAGATGCAGATAAAAAAGCATTCGCTGAGCGAGTAGTGGAAGAAGATTTATTTTATCCGGTCGTTCTTGTAAATGGAGAAATTGTTGGAGAAGGAAATCCTCGTTTGAAGGATGTTTATGAAGAAATCGAGAAATATTTATAAAACAAGAAGTCTTTGCGAATTTGCAAAGGCTTTTTTATTGGAGGGATAGATATGAAAAATGGAGTGAAGCATGCGTTACCAACGGAAGTACAACAGTTAATGGAGCGGTACACAGTAGAATTAAAAGAAATTTTTTTGGATGAAAAAATAGTCGGGGTATATATTTACGGATCCATCGCACTAGGTGCATTTCATAAGGAAACGAGCGATGTTGATTTTGTTACAGTGATAAATGATTCCGTGAATGAAGCTGAAAAACAGCAGCTTGTGGAACTACATAAGAAACTTAGTGACAATACGCTAGGTAAAAGAATGGACGGTATGTATATTCCGCTTGCTGACTTAGGGAAATACAATGATGAAATGAACGAGTACGTGTATTGTGCAGATGGTAAAGCTAATGTTGGTCATTGGGACATTAATGCGGTCACATGGTGGACGTTGAAAAATCAAGGCATTACAGTTACAGGAAAAGAAGCAGAAGATCTTCCGCTGCAAATACAATGGAATGATGTAGTAAATACGATGAAATACAACGTAGAACAGTACTGGAGTGAAAAGGCGAAGAAGCCATATTTATTTTTTATAGAAGAGTGGGTAGAATCAGCTGTCGTTACGATGGGACGCATTTTATATACACTAGATTATAAAACAATCGTTTCAAAAGATAGAGGATTGCAATACTTGTCAGAACGTTCAGCGGAAGAATGGGAGCTCTTATTAAAAGAAGTAGCGAGAATACGGCACAATCCAAAAGAAAAGAGAATGCTCTCAAGGTGGAGAAGGGCAGATATGACGAAGAGGTACTTACTGCATTTAATTGAGACGTGTAGAGAGAAATGGTAGGGAAGAAAATGGACAATACAGTGGGGTGTATTGTCTTTTTTATTTTGTAGTAGATAGAAAAGTATTTACAAGTATTGTGTAGAGGAAAGATAATAGAAAAAAATATGCGCATGGGGGAAGATGATGAGTAAATATAAATTACATATAGATAGAGAACAATTATGGAAAGGATGCGTTTTAAATTCGATTGCCCATGCAATTAATGTAGCGCATTGTCCAGATTTCTCACATGAAAGTTCATGGGATGGATTTAACTATAGTATGCAAGATAGCCAAGGCGGACAAGGGACAATTACGTTTCATCCGAATTACACGATTGTATGTCTTCAAGATGTGAATAGCGAGAGAATTGATGAGTGGATTGATGCGAAAAATTATTTTGAAGGGGCACCTTCGGAAGTAATAGATATTGCGAAAGAAGAAGCACTTCAATACGTATTAGAAGAAGTAGAAGGCGAAACAGTTCCTTTTATTACAACTGCATTTTGGATTGAGGATAGCGGTGCGTATTCAATTGATTCATTTGAAGAGATGGAAGAGCACGGCGGATTTTTATTAGAAATTCCATTACTTGATACAGCATCAGCAATAGAAAGACTAGAAGAAGAGTATGAACTGACAGAGGAACAAATAGAGCTTTTACAACTCGTGTATAAGAAAAAAATCCAAAGTCCAAATGAGGAAATTAAGTTGTCCAAAGAAGAAGTAGCAATGATTGGAACGGAAGATAGTAAAGGATTGGAAGTTAGTAAGGATTCATTTGAAGAAATGAATATTACTTGGGAGTTGTAGGGGGGATAACATGTTTCCGATTGGTGATCAGCCGAAGATTATGAAAGACTTAGCAGGTATAGCTGGTGATTTAGAAGAAGTAGCGATTGAGGGGAAAACAAAAAATATAGAACGACTAGCATCTTTGAAAGTTAAAAAGTTATGGATGTTCACAGTAAATCAAAAGCAGTTTGATCATATTCTTACGTATGTTTGTCCCGATATATTATACGTGTACGAAATGAGGGTCGAGGATCTAAGTAGCCTTCAGAAATTGTCTAATTTACAACAGTTGTATATGTGCTGGAATACAAAAGCGAAGACGTTATGGGACATTGATTATAATAAAAAACTCAAATCCTTACTAATTGATGATTTTTCTAAGTTAGAAGATTTAAGTGCTTTAAGTAAGTGCACACAACTTAATACCTTCTATATGGGTGGTGGAATAAATACAGCGATGAAAGTACAAACTTTAAAACCACTCGCTGAATTACAGCAGTTGCAAAAGCTTACTTTGATGAATTTAAAGGTTAAAGATGATTCATTAGAACCGTTAATGCAATTGAAAAATTTAAAGGAGTTAAGCTTATCTAATCAATTTAAAGTGGAAGAGTATGCAAAACTCTCTGTAGCATTGCCATATACGGTATGCGAGTCTTTTAAACCTTACGTATATATGAACGATGCAATAGATGGGAAAAATATAATGGTGACTGGGAGAAGAAGGCCAGTCCTTAATTCAAAAACGGATACTGTGAAGATGCAAAAGTATGAAGAACGATTTAAAAAGTTACAAGAGGAATATAAAGCACTAGTAGAAAGTACAATGTGAAATTACATTGTACTTTCTACTAGTTTTTTCATATACATATCAACTTCGTGAAAGAATATGGGCTCTTTTTCCTCGGTATTCAGATGCACGGTGCAATGTAAATATTGTTGTAAGTAGCGATTAGCTTGTTCGTACTGTTTTAATTTGTAGAAAGAAAAACAGGTAAGAAGTAGAAATGCTTTTTCTTCTAATATTGGAACGACAGCTAGTATCGGAGTAATGGAATGTATATTTATTTCCACTAAATTTTCATAAGATGCCCACGTTTGAAACCAGTCGAAAATAGTAGAAAGGTAATTCGGAATGTTGATAGTTTCATGTGAAACATTGTGCAATAGCTGGTTCTGTTTGATATGTATAGGCTCTATTCTTGTTTGTAGAATGCAAGCGAATATTGAAATGTTTTCTTTTATTTGTAATTGGTTCGTAATAAGCTGCGGGAGACCGATAGGGTGAACTCCTATATTTATATAAAAATCATCTCCAAACTGGCTTTTTTGTATGTTAATGAGCTTATAAAATCCGTTTTCAGCTTTGAAAAATGTATGTCTTTTTTTCTTAAAGCCGAGTGGTTTTAAAGTGGCGTGTAAATTTGTAATAAAATCTTGCTCCTTTTTAGAGCCAGGCTTATTCTTCGTCATATTCATAAGTAGTTAAGTTTTGTAAGAACCTTTCAAAGTTAGGTGCTAATTCAATAATTTCCTCAAATTCATTATCGATAAATATAACTGGAGGATTTTCAGCTACATTTCGATAGTCTAATGCAATCCATGTATGTCCATCACCAGATAAAAGTACGATATTCTCAGGCATTTCCCATTCTCGAATTAAATAGCGGCTCTCTAAAATACTAGATTCATTTTCATTAAAAGAAATACCATATAAACCAGATACATTAACGTGATCGTCTGCCCAAGAATTTGGCTTTGAAGTAGGGTGAACATCGAGACGAAGAGTTCCCCCATTTTGTTCTTTTAGAAGGTTTATATATGATTCTGGAAGTTTTACGTTCAGTACTTCTTCTGCTTTTTTGATTAGTTCATCGTTAATGGGTGCTAGTTTTAAATAGTCATCGTCTGCCCAAATTGTACTCTTCATATTCGGTCACCTCAAATAATAGTTTTAAGAATCTTATGTCATATATTATAGTTAGTTTAGATAACACGCAATAGAGGGAGGAAATAATGAAAAAGTTTCAAATCGAACTAAATAAACTGCCGATAGAAAATGCCGGAGAAATAGTACTTAGTATAGATGAGAGTATTGTGTTTCAAGAAAAAACAGACATAATAGACCCGATTTGTCAGTTGTTTGACGCTTGTATCGAGGTCTTTAGATATGATGACGCTACAATTTTCTTAAATGAATATGAAAAAAAGATGGAATTTAAGAAGAAAGATGGGGAGTTTCTCATTATTAATCAGAGAGGCAAGAAGTTAGCTAGTGTTGATAGCGAGCAATTTTTACGAGTACTCTTTTCGTTTCTTAAAAAGGAGATAGGGCAGATTTACATGAGTGGATTTGATTCTTTTCGAATCAAAGATGCTTACCATAGAATGTTAGAAATTGATCCATTTGTTCCTAAACTTGTAAATGGAAATGACGAAATTATGTATCGAACTTATCATTCTACAAGTGACAAGTATGAATTAAAATGGAAGTATTTAAAAGGGAGAGAGGTTGAACCGATATTTACTCCAGTACTATCTCATGATAAGAAGAGTATCTTTTATGTAGAGGAAAATAACCACAGAATTCGTAAACTCGATAGTGAAACGAAAGAAGAGATTTGGCAGTGCCGTATTCCAATAGTAGAAGATTGTAATTGCATTACTGTGAATGGTGTCGTAATTATTTGGTATGCAAATAGATTTGGAGAAAGTATGGCGAAATTGTACGCTATTTCATCAAGTTGTGGGGAGCTTCTATGGGATTTAGAAATAGAAGGGCATATTATACAAGATGTAAAAACTACGGGAGAAGAGTTACCACGTTTACTAGTTATTACACAAGAAGGCTACAATGTTTTATTAGAGCTTGAAAGTGGAGTAAAAGTATGGGAAAAGAATGTTCGAGTCGGAGGAGAAAAATTGCAGTGCCATCTTGGCACAGATTACTATGTATTAGCAGGGAATCCTTTTGATGAAGATGGGGAAGTTGATGCATATAGTAATGTTGCAATTGCCATTCAATTATTAGATGCTTCTACACGATGGAAACAAATGATGGAAGATTGTAATCCAAATGAACCAGTTACTTTAACTAATGAACATTTTATATGTGTAGCAATGGAGGTATTACAAAAGTGGGAATATGGAAAAGAAGGCTGTAACTTAATTTTTGAAAAAGCTTTTGATGAGGTATGGTACTCTTGCATTGAATCAAAGGAAGCAAAAATACTATTAACAAGAACTGAGTATGGATATGAAGGGGTAAGTAGACAAATACAATGTTATGATCATAAGAGCGGTCAAAAGTTATATGAAGTAAATATGTCTTTTGAAATTGAATTGCCTCCATTTCTTATCGGAGAGATGATGGTATTGTCCTTAGGAGAAGGCAGAATTTGTGGTATTAATATTCAAACAGGTAAAGTGCTTTGGAACAATACTACTCTACATGATATTACAGAGGTTCTGTTATATAAAGATGGAGAAATTTACATTGCAACTTCAAATTTAGAATTGATAATACTTGATGCTGAATGTGGCGAAGTAAAAAATATAATTAAACTTCCTAAAAATGTTGTTGTAATAGATTTTATTGTATCAATTGAGGAAGGTAATAATGGACTATTCATTAGTTGTGTAAGTGGAAATATGTTTGAAATAGTAGAAGGCTAATTTGTGAGCGCTCTTAAGTCGAGATGTTTGTTTTAAAATAGTAGTATATATTCACTAAAAAAGATGTATAAAAATGATTTTGATGCATCCTTTTTAGTGAATATATAAAATAATTAACTTAGTGTATTAAAGATATGATACATGATTATTTTAATATATTTAAAAGTAAAATGAAATAAGAAACGGATAATTGTCGGAATATATTCGATTTCCGTTCATTTTTATGAAATATGTGTACTTTTTGTTAGATTCCTTCATTTTGTCCATATACAATAAATGTATATAGAAATAAGAAAAGGATGATGTACGTGAAGGACACGGTTTTACAAGAAACGATTTCTCCACAAGAATTACATAAAGTTGTTCAAAAGAATACAGCTTATTATGACTTTAAGTGGGGTAAAGTAGAAAATCCAGCGCAAGGGAATACATGGAATTGGGTAGCCTTTTTCTTCCCAACTTTTTGGTTAGCTTATCGTAAAATGTATAAGTTATTTATTATATTTGCGTTATTGGCTATACCTAGTATAGTTATACCCCCTTTTATAGATATTCCAGATGGGATTTATGTAACATTTAGTTTAGCTCTTCAATTAGGAATGATGATATTTACTGGATGGCAAGGAAACCGTTTATATTATAAGCAGGCTGTTCGTGTTTTTCGTAAGGGAGAAGATGCGTCTGATCATGAGAAGGCGTATTTCTTACAATCAAAGGGCGGCGTGAGTATTGCTGGTATGATTGGTTTACAGATTATAGTCGGGATTGTGTATGGATTAGCTGCGTTCGGGCTGTCCTTTTTACCAACTGAGCCGAATATTAAAAACGTTGTTCGTTCAAGTGGCGAAGGGGTTACTTTAGAGATTATGACTGATAATCCAACTTGGAAGTTTGTGAAGAAAGAAAAAGATTATGACGTAGTAGAGTTTACTGGTTATGATTATACAGAGAAGAAAAACGTGAAAATTAAATTTGCTGTTTATTTCGATGAAGATTATTTCGAGTGGCAAGAGGTATATGAAAATAATAAGAAGTTAAGTGAAGAAGAAGTAGAAGAATATCAAATTTACATTGAAGAAAATAATTGGGGTTTCTAGAGGGAACTCGTTCATTTTGAAAAGAAGAATCTTGTGAAGGTTCTTCTTTTGTTTATTAGGGGGAGAGAAATGATTTCAGTATTAATAGAAGCTCTAATAGGATCGATTAGTTTAAGTACGGGTTTACACACGAAAAAGATTGATGCTAACATACGTTACTTGCAGCAGTATGAATGGTTTCGAATGATATATGAAGACGAAAAGTATCGAAAGTTATTTATTACGAACTACAAAGTTCGCTCATATTTACAAAGTAAGCTAAGAGTTCGATTGCTTGTAAAAAATAAAAATGCACAACGAAGATTTTTAAAATTAGTAGAAGAGCAAATAGAAAAACGGCATACAAATTGAAATTTTGTAAAATACAATAAAAAATGAGAATTTGAGGTAGGCTTGTCAATAACGTGAGACTATGGCACTATAAAGAAATGCTATACAAATTTTATTTATCGAGATGTAAACATCAATTTTGATTTTTACGTATAAATAATGAACGGAGGAAATGAATTTATGGCTACTTTACCAAATTGTCCAAAATGTAATTCAGAATATACGTATGAGGATGGCGTTCTTTTCGTATGTCCAGAATGTGCTCATGAGTGGGGCCAAGAAGCAGAAGCTGAAAATAATGATGGTGCAAAAGTTGTAAAAGATGCGAACGGAAACGTTCTGCAAGACGGCGATGCAGTTACTGTTATTAAAGATTTAAAAGTAAAAGGAACTTCTTCAGTTGTGAAGATCGGTACGAAAGTAAAGAGTATCCGTCTAGTTGATGGCGATCACGATATCGATTGCAAAATCGACGGCTTCGGAGCTATGAAGTTAAAATCACAGTTCGTTAAGAAGGCGTAAGTAAATAGAAGAGGAGGCGAATAGCCTCCTCTTTTTATTATGTCACTTTTTGTCGGTAAATCGATATTTCGTACAAAATCGTTGATATATTCTGAGTTATGATAGATATATTTGAAAAATCGTTGATATATTGCAAGTTATGATAGATATATTGAAAAAATCGTTAATATAATTTCATTCATCGTGAACTACGCACGATTCACCGTGCACCATAGTCAATTTCTTTCAATTGACATCGCTTATTAAAGAACGTTTTATATCCAAGCTGTAAAAAGATAATGACAGCAAAGGCAGTACTTCCAGAAATACCGAGTATGATGGCGATTTGATATTGAATGGCTGTGAAGGGTGATACACCGGATAATATTTGACCAGTCATCATGCCTGGTAAGCTTATAATTCCCATTCCGACCATAGAATTAATTGTTGGTAAAATAGCAGAGTCAAAAGCGTCTCGAATGAGCGGAGCAGCTGCTTCTTTCGGTGTTGCGCCGAGCATAAGTGCACCTTCAATTTGACCTCTTTGCGATTTCATATTGTTTAAGAACGTATTTGCGCCGAGAGAAACACCAGTCATGGCATTCCCAACTAACATTCCTGTAATAGGGACGATATATTGCGGAGCATACCACGGATCATGTCCGATAATAACAAAGATAAATAGTAGAAGTGGCCCAATTGATCCGGCGACCATGGAAAGGGCGGCTACTCGTTTTAATTCTTTAGAAATTGGGATGTTAACTCGTTTATAAATATTAAAAATTGCAAAGGTAGTAATAGAAGTAATGAGAGCAATTGTATAAAATGGATTACTGTTTTCAAATACGTATGTAAGGACATATGCAACAAGTACGAGCTGAATCGTCATACGGAATGTTGCGAGCGCGATTTGTTTTTCGCGAGGTATTCCTTTTAATTTTACAAGTCCAATTAAAATAAGAATGAAAATATAGGCAGCTGCAAGTTGCCAAATTTGGAGTTCAATAACGTCCTTCAACAGAGAGCACTTCCTTTCTAGTTGCACCGTTTGCTTTACTAATCTCAATAATGTCGTCTGCAATTTCTTCTGGAAGTTGTTGTGAGTGTGTGATGAAGATAATTGTTTTTTTCTTTTTTCGTGCTAGTTCAGTAAATTGTTTCATAACTCGGCGTTCTGTATCACTGTCTAATGCTGAAGTTGGTTCATCTAATAAATAGACAGGCGGATCCATAAGTACGATACGTGCAAAGGCAAGTCTTTGTTTTTCACCGCCAGATAGTGAGGAGGCGCTATCTTCTAATTGCTTATCTAAGCTAACGGTTTGTAATGCACTCCGCAGGGCATCATCATTTGGAAATGGTTTTTCAGAAAGACGAAGTCCCATTAATAGGTTGTCTTTAACGGTTCCATCAAAAATAGGTGGAGTTTGCCCAAGCATAACTACGTCACGACGTAATTGAATAGGATGATAATCAGAAATTAATTTTCCGTTATATTCAATTGTGCCGGATGTTGGAGATTGTAAATCGTTTAACATGCGAAGCAACGTGCTTTTTCCGCTTCCGCTTTCACCGATAATGCAAGTAATCTTTTCTTTTTGAATCTGTAAATAAGGAATGTGTAGTATATCTTTATATATAACGTTTTTTAATATAAACATAAATCGCTCCTTTCTGATTCTAGTTATATCGTATCAAAAAAGAGAAGATAACGGTTATAAAGAGCAACGTTTTTTCTTCGTCTTGAGTTTTATTAATAAGTTAAGTAAACGATCTAATTCTTGGCTGAAAGAAATCACTTTATCATGAGTCAATCCGTATCGTTCAACGAGATAGATTAACTCTTTCTTTTTCGCTTCTATTCGATTGTTTAGTTTCGATAAGTTCATAAGTGGAATGTAATGCCTCCTACAAAAGTATTTATCACATAAAAAATAAGACCGAATGAATTCGGTCTTCAAGGAAATAATAAAACAACTTACAAATAGCATACACTGTTTATCCGTAGTTTTTAATATAAAAATGAAAAATAAATCATTATAAATATTGAGAAAGATGTGTCTGATAATTTTTAAAAACTGATGCAAAGAGGCTGCCTACATAGTAGACAGCCTGTAAAGTATTAACCCTTATGATATTTGTACATCCAAAGAAGACCAGATTTTAATAATCTCGGTACACGTCCCATTAACGGTTGGTTTGCGAGTAAACCAAATCCGTGTTTTTTACCAAGAGATCCTAGAACACCTTTTAATTTAATAACAGGTAGTTCATCAGGGAGTGGTTCATTATTCCAACGTTTTAATAATATTTGGACAATTTGTTCTCCTTGACCTTCAGCAAGTTGGGCAGATGGTGCATGTGGAAGTGCTGCGCAATCTCCTACAACGTAAACATGCTCGTTGTTTGGAATATTGTGATATTTCGTTAAGACAACCCGTCCGCTACCATCTTGTTCAACTGGAAGGTTTCGAACAACTTCATTTGCTTGAATACCAGCTGTCCAGACAATTGCATCACATTCAAGTGGTTCATCGTGATTATACACAATATTTGGTTCCACTTTTGTAATGTTAGAGTTTCTTATAATATTAACTTTATGTTTTACGAACCATTCTTCTACGTATCTACTTAATTTCTCTGGATACGGGAATAAAATTCTATCTTTTCGATCAAATAAATAGATTTTTAAATCAGAACGGCTTTCACGAAGTTCACTTGCTACTTCAACGCCACTTAAGCCAGCACCAACAACAGCTACTGTTGCATTTGGTTCTAGACTATTTAATTGTTCATATGTTTTACGTGTTTGTTCAATTGATTGTAGACTATGTGTATATTCCCTAGCCCCAGGAACGTTATGATATTTATCTTCACAGCCAAGTCCGATAATTAAGTCATCATATTGGATTGCTTCGCCGCCATCGAGATGAACAGCTTTTTCTTCGAGGTCAATATTTGTTATTGTGCCGTATTGAATATTGAGGCGTGGGTGTTCAGGAAACGGTATACGAATATGCGTTTCTGAAATAGTACCCGCAACTAATGCATAATATTCAGTTTTGAAGCAATGATATGGTACTTTGTCGATTAATGTCACTTGTACATCATCTGGAAGTTGGTTGCTTGGAAGTAGCCTTTGCAGAATTCTCATTCCACCGTAGCCGCCACCTAGTATTACGAGGTGTTTCATGATGGATTACCCCTTTTCTGTTGAAATATCCCCTAATCATAAAATTTTATATTAATAAAATATTTTGACTTTACTCAATCAAATTATATCGAATTTGTGAACAAATAACAATGCATGAATGAATACTCTGTTGTACAATAAGAAGAAAAGTAAAATAAACTGTTTTTCCTTTGTAGTTACTATTTCATTGGAAGTAGCATGTTATATAGAAGAAGTCATCTACTTTGAAGTGAAGTAATGAAGTAACTAAATAGTTTAGACTGTGTAACGAAAACAACAAGAAACAGCTTAGTTTTCTTCTTATAGATAAAGTGAAAAGGTAATTTGTTTTGTAGTACAGGGGGGAGAATTTTGATTAAACCATTAATTGAATTTTGTGTAGGTAACCTTGCAAGTGGTTCACAAGCAGCTCTAGAAAAATTAGAAAAAGATCCGAATTTAGATGTAATGGAGTACGGTTGTCTAGGGTATTGTGGTATTTGTTTTGAAGGACCGTTTGCACTTGTAAATGGTGAAGTTGTACAAGGTGCAACAGTAGAAGAGCTTGTTAATAATGTATATGAGTATTTGGATGAAAATCCAATGTTTTAAGGTGTTGCGGATTAGCAGCACCTTTTCCATTAGATAAAACTTTATTTTGTGGGGAAGGCTAATGCTGATTATTAGCCTTCCCCAATTGAAAATAGTGGGATAAATAAAAAAAGGCCCTTTTTAGAAGGGCTTTTTTCTTACACAAATTGTGTAAGAGTGGCTCATCGCCAAACGTTGTCAAATATGAGAAACGGGGGACATTCATATTGTGTTCTAAAAGCATGCATTTTATACTTAACATAACAAATTATTTTTGGAGTGAATATAAATGAGCCAATTTTCTTTTACAAAAATGCATGGTCTTGGCAATAGTTATATATATGTAAATATGTTTGAAGAGCAAATTCCTGAAGAAGATTTAGCCCTTGTGGCCGAAAAGGTTTCAAATATTAATACTGGTATTGGAGCAGACGGGATGATTTTAATTTGCCCTTCAGACGTAGCTCCGGTGAAAATGCGCATGTTTAATAATGATGGTTCTGAAGGAAAGAGCTGTGGTAATGGTTTGCGCTGCGTAGCGAAATATGCGTATGAGCATAAACTAGTAGAAGAAACAGTTTTCACAATTGAAACGTTAGCTGGTATTGTAACGGCTGAAGTAACAGTAGAAGATGGTGTCGTGACATTAGCGAAAATCGATATGGGGGCACCGCGTCTAACACGTGCAGAAATACCGATGCTTGGTGAAGGTGAAACGCCATTTATTCGTGAAAACTTCTTATATAATAATCATCGTTATGCATTTACAGCTGTTTCAATGGGAAATCCGCATGCGGTTATTTTGGTTGATGATGTAGAAAAAGCACCTCTTACAACACTTGGACCAGTCCTCGAGACACATGAAATGTTTCCAGAGCGAGTAAATGTTGAGTTTATCGAAATTTTGAATGATGACGAGATGAACTTCCGCGTTTGGGAACGTGGATCTGGTGTAACGCAAGCTTGCGGAACAGGAGCGTGCGCTGCAGTTGTAGCTGCTATTTTAAATGGAAAGATGGAACGCGGTAAGGAAATTACTGTTCATTTAGCTGGTGGCGATTTAATGATTGCGTGGACTGAAGAAGGAAATGTGTTGATGAAAGGACCTGCGGAAGTAATTTGCCGCGGAGTGTATGAGTACAAGATAGAAGCGTAAAGATGTATAATGGACTAAGAACAGAAAGGAAGGTGTATTTCATGATTGAAGTAACAGAACAAGCAGCTTTTCAAATTAAAGATATGTTAAAAGATGCTGAAGATGGAGAGAAGTATGTGCGCCTTGCTGTACACGGCGGCGGATGTAGCGGTCTTTCTTACGGCTTAGGATTTGAAGTAGAACCAAAAGAAGACGACACAGTTCTTGAGTTTTTCGGTGTTGAATTTGTTATCGATACAGAAAGTGCTCCAATTGTTAAAGGAGTAAAAATTGACTATAAACAATCTATGCTTGGCGGTGGATTCACAATCGACAATCCAAACGCAATCGCATCATGCGGATGTGGATCATCTTTCCGTACAGCGACGAATGCTGGTAAACCAGAAGAATGCTAAGTTTTTAGACGAAATAGAAAAGGCCTTTTTAGCGATGGAATAAAATCGTTAGAAAGGTCTTTTCTTTTGGCGTTAAAACAGAAAATGCATGTAAAGTTACTTTGGAATTTAATTTAAATGTTATTATATATAGTATATGTGATTTATATTGTGAATTCCAGTTTCATATTGCTCGTTTTAAGATAAGATTTCGTAACGGAAATGTAAATAAATAGAAGAAATATACTATTTATTAGTTGTATTTAATGTTAATATTTGTAACGAAGATGATTGGCGATCGTGTTCGGACTAGCTGTAGTTTCACCGGTTATTACTAATAGGTAGATTTATCCCATAAAAGCCCGATTGGTGAGGGCTGATTAAAGTTTCACTTTATATAAAAAAGGTGTATGAGGGAGAAGGCTATAGCAAATTGTATAGAACTGAATAGTTCCGTATTCATTAAATTACGTTGATTACTAGATATTAAAAAACACCGGGGGGATTAGAATGAAGTTATTTAAGAAAGTACTTATAGTAGGGGTGGCGTTGACTACAGTATCGATTTTGGGAGCTTGTTCTAGCGATACAGACGTATTAACAAAAGTAGGAGCAAAGCAACCAGCGAAGGCCGAAGGTGAAGAAGTATTAAAAGATCAGAAGAAAACACCTATGACCACGAGTAAACGTGAAAGTATTAAAAATGAGGATGCTCCATCATCAAAGAAGCGTTATATTTCTCATGACGAATCTCAAAAGATTGAGGAAGGTATGACGTATACGGATATTCTTAATACGATTGACTACGATGGTGAGAACATAAAATATTATAATAATAATGAAAAACGCGTATTTTATACTGAAAAAGATACGGATGGTACATATGAAATTATGGTTGAATTAAATACATATGGTTACGTTGTGAATATTGAACGTACTGCTATAAAGGATACAGATAAAGATAAGGAGAATCGGGTATCTACGAAACGTATTGAAGAGCCTGTAAAGGAATATGAAGAAAAAAACGATCGTGTACCGTGGTATAAAGATGTAAATAACAATTCGGCAGCAGTAAGTTACAATCACTATTTGAAAATCAAAAAAGGTATGCCCGCGAATCAGGTAAAAGCTGCAATTGGACAGCCACATGTGATTGAGAAATATAAATCTTATTCAGTATATGACTATACTGGTTATGGTGGAGAAGGATCATTACGTGTAATCTTTGAACCGAATGGAACTGTTACGGATGTAGTGGAAGACGGTTTACCACGATAATAAATTAGTTACGGGAAGAGTTGTAGTAAAGTTGTCTTTGATTTTATAAAGTTTTTGGGAGCATCCCCAAATATAGATGAAAAAATAATTCTTTTAGCCATGTTATAGTATTAGTATTTACCGAAGCTTCCTCCAAATTCAATAGCGTTATTGTGGATGTTGTTGCCGTATTATTTTTGTTGATATATACCGCAGTAGGGCAGCAATTGTAACTGGACGTAAAAGGATGCGGAGGAGTAGCAGTTTCCTTTTTGAAAAAAGGAGGGAAATATGGTGGAGGATATTCTTGAATTCATAAGGAAATACGTAATTAAACCTATTATTAGTTTAATAAGATACCTTGTAATAGAGATTATAATTGAGGGTATAATAGAAGGCGTAATAAACGGTATAAGGAAATTACGTGATAAGTGGCGGAATTGGCGTGAAAGACGTTATTGGCGGTAGTGTAGCTGAGAAGCGTGCGAAACAAAAACGTTATACAGAAGTTTAATGAAATGATAGAAATCGACCCGCATTTACAATCTGTACTCGTTCCAATTGGTGATGGAATGACAATTTCTAAAGTGAAGAAATAATTATTATCTTACAAAAGTGTAATGTTCATGTCATGTTTTTGAATTTCTTCTTTAAGCTCTGGGCTTTAAGATAAGAATATAAGAAAAAACATATGAGGTGAAGGAAATGAAAAGATACATTGCACTATTTAGTATTTTAGTTGTATTCGCAAGCTTGTTAGTTGGTTGTGATTTAAACCGTATGGGTAAAGATGAGTACTACGTTCAAATTACAGTAGATGGAAAAGAAGTTCATAGTAAAGCTGATAATGGTCAAAAATTTAAAGATTATGAATATAAGTTGACTGGCTTTGATAAAGACGGTAAAGAGAAAGAATTAGAATTTACAGCTCAAAAAAATCTTCGTAAAGAAGCATTCCTACGCGTATATCACTCAGATAAAAAAGGTGTATCAGCTTGGGAAGAAGTAAAGAAAGACGAGCTTCCAGCGAAAGTGAAAGAAAAATTAGGTGCAAAATAAGAAAGAAAAAAGGAATTGACGAACAGGGTCAATTCCTTTTTATATTCTCAAAATCTTCTTCTGAAATGACTGTAAATCCATGTCTTTTGAATAAAGCAGTTGTTACCCCGTAACCAGTTTGTTTATTCCCGTTAAATTCTCCAGTGTAAATTGTAGAACTACCACAAGATGGACTACGTTCTTTCAAAATAATATATTCTGGGTGTAAATTTTTAATTTGTTCTAGCGCTTTATAAGCACCGCTCACGAAAGCTTCTGTAACATCTTCACCATCTTTTGTCATCACTTTCGCTTTTCCGTCCAAAACGTCGTCGCCATTCCCGCCAATAATTTCAGCAGAAGGACGAGGTGTTGGCAGTCCTCCTAATACTTCAGGACAAATGAGGACTGTATCTTCTTTTTGCAAAAGCTCCTCTATTTTTGAAACGAGATTGTCATTTCCGTCATATCGACAAGCTATACCACCTAAACAAGCGCTAATTACGATCATATTTTCATCTCCATTAAAAAAATATTAAATTCCACGCCAAATTCTCTTCCTGCCTCTTACTTATAAATGAGGTGATATAAATGGGAAGCTTATATAATTTAATGAAACCATACAGTGAATTTCGAAGTAAAGAAGAGTTTAATACATATCAAAAACAAGTTTTGAAACATTATCGATTTCAATTAAATAAAACGGATGCTACCATTATTCATTTTTTAGGAAAGTATGCAGTGAATGAGAAACAGAAAACAGTGGGGGTTGCTTGTCCATTAATGGAGACGATTGCTACAAATGTTGGAAAGAGTATTCGTACAGTACGCCGCTCTATTGCAAAGTTAGAGGAACTAGGAATTATAAAGCGTGTTGCGACAAAAGAAAGACATAGGCGCGGCGGATATAGTGCGAACTTATATGTATTTCTTATATCTGCAATTGACCGCATGGATGACCGTATGAAAATGTCCGCATGTGAAAGTGAGGATTATACAGCTGGCTGTAGCGGAAAGGAGCAAAAAAGCGAAAGGGAAACAATTCTTTCTAAAAACATTCCACAAATAAAAGAAAAAAGAAAAATAACGTACGAGCTTGATGAGACGTATTGCCGTCATGATATACCGAAGCCTTTTATATACGCACTTCTGCCGATGACGAGTAATCCGAAGAAGATTAATATATTTTGGAGTAAGGTGGAACTTGCATATAAAAAGAGTGGATTACTAGAGCAAGGTGTTTTACTGGAGCAAATATTAGCTGATGAAGAAGTGTATGGGAATTTCATTTGGCGCGTGAAAAGTGTTGTGAGGGCGTATAAATACGGGGAAATCCGTAAAAATGTGAAGGCACTTTTATATAGTACAGTGCGGGATTTATTTTTAGAGGTTGGATTAGAATGGGGAGCAGCTGTGAGAAGAAGTAAGGGGATACCGTTATTTGATCCTTTTAAAAAGGAGCCATGCGTAAATGCATGACTCCAAGTAGTTAATCAAACTTTCTTACAACTGGAACACGAATCGCTACAAAGAGTACGAAGACAATAACGGCGATTGCACCGCTTTTCATAACGGTTACGATTGGAATTCCTATTGCAAGCGCGATGGATGTGAATGCATAAGAAAGCGGGATAAAGCCCATTGATGATAGCATAAGCAAACTCATTACGCGCCCCATCATTTCTTCTTTTACTGTCGATTGAATCATCGCCATCAGTGGAACGATAGCCATTGCGATTGTAATACCGTAAAACATGCCAGCTAATAATGCTTGCCATAGTACGGTACTAAAGTTGATGGATAAGAAGAAGACACCAGACAGTAGCATCATGATAATGCAAAATAGACCGCGTCTACGATTAATATTTTTTAAACCGACAATGACCGCACCGATTGCCATTCCGCCGCCGACAGACGCTTCTAAGTAACTAAACTGGAGCGAATCACCATGCAGCACGTTTTTAACAAAAAGCGGGAAACCAACTTGCATCGGGCCGATTAAAAATAGATTTAAAAAAGCGCTACAAATAAGGAAAGTTGAAAGGAATGGCGATTCCTTTACATATAAGATTCCTTCTTTAATGGAAGTGAACATACCTTTATCTGTATCTTTTAGTTCTGGCATCGTAAATTGTATTTTTTGAACGAGTATGGCTGCGACAATCAGTAATAAAATTGTAATAGAAAATATTGTCTCGTAGTTTGTAAATTTGATCAGAATTCCGCCAAGTACAGGGCCTAAGATGACCGATGCTTGGTTCGTCATTTGTGTAAGTGAATTCGCTTGTGTTAACCGGCTTTTTTCTACCAATTCAGGTAAGATAGATCCATCTGCTGACCAGAAAAAAGCATCAGCAAGTCCAAAGAATAAAGCGAATAAAGCAAATGTATATAGTGTTACATCACCAACGATAAACCATGTGAGAATGGTTGCGACAAGAATCGCTCGAATAATATTGGAGTAAAACATAATATTTTTTTTCGGGAATTTATCAGCTACAGCGCCGCCGATAATCATAAAAATAAGCCTTGGAACACTAAGAGCTACGAAAACAACACCGAGTGAAGCTTCAAGGTTTAATGTTTTTGCTATGTACCACGTTTGTGAAAAAGTAAAAAAGGCTAAAGCAAAGCTTGAAAAAAGAGTAGCTGCCCAAAGAAAAAGGAAATTCGTATTTTTTAATAACGGTTTTCCGCTTCCTTCTAAAGCAGTTTTATTTTGTTGTAGTTCCTCCATATTGCTTCCTTTCTATGTGACAAATTTAAACTAAAAAACCAGTAAACGCCCGATTGGTGAGGGCTAATACTTAATGGGAGATGTCCCCACTGATTATAGTTTCACTTTATACAGTTTCTAATATTTCTATACTGCACTTTCTCATTGTAGACAATAATAATGAATTTGCCCAGTAGCTATTTAACGACAAAAAAAGATGCCGAATGGGCATCTTTTTTTAGGCTAACGCAATATAAATATCCAATTGTGCATGATTTGGGTCTAATGCTCTTTCGTCGTAAAGCTCGAAGTCTGTTGTGAAGGCACGTTTATTTTCTTTCGACCATTGCCAAATATATTCCCAAGCTTCGCAAACGACTTCAGCAACTGGTCCCTTTCTCGTTGTAAATACCGCATATGTAGCAGCAGGTATTGTTAAAGTTGTCATATTTTCAGGAACGTCTTCTAATGAAGAAACGGGCGTACCGATTGTGAATGTATATGTACCAGTTTCATCTGATTCGTAGTTTGAGTAGAAAGCAAATGTTGCTTTCGTTTTTTTGTTTGGGATGTGATGCATCATTTGTTCTTGGAAGTAGCGGTTCCAAAGCTCGGGGATTTTTCCTTTAGTAGATGCCTCTCTTTCGTTAGTCGTCGTAACTGAAACGCCGATTGCTTGGAAAGCTTCTTTTTTCATTATAATGGGCTCGTTAATCATGAAAATTCCTTCTTTAAAATAAGAACATTCGTTCCTGATTTTAATATAACATATTTTTATATATGGAGTTTTTTTGAAAATTTTAATTATAAATAAAAATAAGTAAAAAATGGTAAAATTTCTATTTCGTGTACAAATAGATTTGGGAGTATGTTAAGATTTTTATGTATCCTTTAACTGTTATATAAACCTATACAATAGGGCATTTTTTACTATGTTAAAAAATGGTGAAGGTTTGTATAAGTGTCCGATATATATATGCTATTTTTGATAAATTAAAATAGTAATATTCTATGAGATTTATATTGTTGACATTGGGATTCAACAATACATTTTCGTAGGTCGGATTGTTGCGAGTGGATATATATTGCTATGTATACGGCTACGAAATTAAGTAGACGGATAGCAAGCATATAGAAAGGAGAAAGGTAAAAAATATGAAACAAGTATTGAAGTGTTTTAATGTCGTAACAATGATCACACTTCTCCTATCCATCATATTGCCTTCACCCAGTGCTTTTGCAGAGATAAATAAAAAAAGCTGGGATGAGTTACAAGGAAATGATGTGAAAATTAAGGCAGAGCAAGTAAATGCCGAAATATATAAGGGGGAAGTAGCTAAGAGGGAGCACGTATTTCAATATACGATTGAAAATACGGGAGATACACCAATTCAAGAATTGGTGCTTAAACAAAGTAATGAAAATCAAATTACGTTCCTCTCGCAATCTGTGAAAGTAAACGGAGAGAAGTTACCTGAAAATAAAGTAGCGGATTTCTATGTAGAAGAAAAAGATAAGGGAGGAAAACTTCTTTCTTCTAATCTTAAAATTCGAGATTTAAAATCACACGAAAAAATGACGGTGCTAATAAAGGCTAGCCGCACGCAGCATTTTAATAAAGAATACAAACAAAAGATTAGTGTGCAAAAAGATCAAGTACAAATAGGAAACATGTCTGTAGACGTTGAGGGAATCCCTTCTGAAGAAAAGGTAGCAGCTAATGCCGATGAGGAGGCTGACAGTAGTAAGAAAGAAGTTGGCCCATCAGCTAATAATACAATTAAAAAAGTTGATGAAAAGCTAAAAGTATCTGTAGAAGATAAAAATAACCCTACATCAAAAACAGAACTACCAGAACAACCAGTAACCGAAGCTGAGAAACAGCCAGAAAAAGAGGCAGTAAAGCAGAGTGTTGCAGAAGTACAAGCTGCGTCAGAAAATGCTTCGAAGGTTCAAATCCAAACAGGAGATAAACAAGGATTTGGAGACCCGTTGTATTCTATAATTGCTCCTGGTAATTTAGTACAGACTGGTAATGTAACACTTGGTTTGACGACCGATCATTATGGCAGACAAAGTCTGGGGTATAAGACGAATAAAATGACTGTGGACGTTGATAACGATGATAGTACTTTTAATTCGTCAACAGGAGCTTTTCCTAACATTCCTGCTGGAAGTAAAGTGAAAAAGGCGTATTTATTTTGGACAGCAGCTATGGGAACGCCAACTTATCCATCTAAAGAGTATAGAGTTAGCGATGCAGATGTAAGAGAGCCCGTTAAAATGAAAATGGGGAATAAAGGATACGCTGAAGTAAGTGCTGATAGTATACGAAAAGCGGATTATTTACCGTATATTTCAAATTACTCGGGTGCTGGTGCCGGTTATGTTGCATATGCTGACGTAACAAATGTAATTGCAAAGCAAGGTATTTCTCAAACGGTGACAGTTGCGAATGTGCCACAAATTAAATTTGAAAAAGGCAGTGGTTACTACTGGGGCAACTGGAATCTTATATTAGTGTATGAAAACCATAAAGAAACTGTAAAAGATATGAAGATTTGGGAAGGGTTAGTTGCTCAAAAAAGTGCAGCCTGGACAACTATTGGTATTAATAAAATAAACACGCCAAAAGAAGGGGCTTTTAAGGCGAAATTTAGTTATTTCTCGTCACAAGGAGATCCTGCTGAAAATGATATATATGCCTATGATTTTGGGCAGTATGATTTTGGATTCGGTTATAAAGATTTAGAAAACATTAACGGTAAAAAAAATGATGTTAATGATTCATCTATGACAGAAGTGCAAGTGGATGGTACTAACGAGTTTGTTACGAAAAAATATCCAGGATATAATCCGGATTGGACAAATTCATTTAGTACTGATATTCATACGTATCATCTTGAAGGACCTGCTAAAGTAAAAAATGATTTAAAAGAAGGTAAAATGCAATTTAAAGCAAATGGTGCTACTGGTGATATTTACGTATTAAATAACGCCACATTCGTTACAGAGCATAATGCTCCAAACTTACAAGTTGATAAAAAGGCATTAGATAGTACCGGTAAAGAAGTTAAGGAAATTAAAGCTAGTGAAGAGTTTACGTATCAAATTGAAGTGAAAAATGATACGAAAAATAACCAAGCACCGGTATCGAATGTAAAAGGTTTTGATAAATTAGATGAACGTTTAGAGTATGTTCCGGGATCTATACAATATATTTCTGGAAGTAATAAAGGAAATAAAACAGATGATGCAAGCGATGATGAAGCAGAGTTTGTAAATAATCAAATTGATTTCCGTGTTGGTGAAGGTGCTAATGCTAAAGACGGCGGTGTTTTAAAGCCGGGTGAAAGTACCGTTATTACATTCAAAGTAAAAGTGAAAGATTCTGTACAATCAGATACAACAGTAAAAAATATCGTTGTTGTAAAGGGACAAGATAGTACCGAGGTAAATTATGAAACTGCAGATGATGCAGATATTACGGTTACGACTCCAAAAGAGATCCCTGGAGAAATAGAAGCTAAAAAAATAGCATCTAATAAAACACCGAAACTAGGTGAAGAAGTAGAGTATCGTATTACATTTAAAAATAAGACAAAAGATGGACGTCTAGATGTATTGACGATTGAAGATGAATTACCAAGCAATCTTGAATACGTGAAAGATAGTTTGAAAGCAGAAGGTGCAAAACCAGAGCCAGTAGAGCTGAAGTTTGAAAATGGAAAAGTAATTGCAAAGTATCCAGAAATTATGGATATGGAAGAAAGAAGTATCGTCTTTAAAACAAAAGTAAAAGAAACTGCAAAAATTGGTGAAGAAATTGTTAATAAAGCAACCGTTAGTGATAAAACAAATCCACCAAAGAATCTAGAAGAGAAGATTACACCACAGCATAAGGCCGGTAAAATTGCTGCAAAGAAAAAAGCAACAAATAAAAAGCCGAAGCTAGGAGAAGAAGTTGAATATCAAATTAGCTTCCAAAATACGGTGGAAAACGGAAAACTAGATGCAGTTACAATAGAAGATGAAATTCCAGCTAACTTAGAATTTGTTCAAGGCAGTGAGAGAGCTGAAGGTGCTGAACCAAATCCAGTAGAGTTAAAAGTAGAAAATGGTAAGGTAATCGCAAAATATCCAGAGATTACGGATACAAAAGAGCGAAGCATTGCCTTTAAAGTGAAAGTAAAAGAAGAGGCAAAAGCCGGAGAAACGATTGTTAATAAAGCGGTTGTGAGTGAGCCGAATGGACAAACTGAGCATCCAGAAGAAAAGATTACGCCGGATTATAAATACGGTAAAGTGGATGTTGAAAAAAGCGTAACGAATCAAACACCAAAACTAGGAGAAGAAGTAGAATACCGAATTAGCTTTAAGAACACGGTAGAAAACGGAAAACTAGAAAAGGTGCTAGTAGAAGATACACTACCTAAAGGTGTTGAATACGTGAAAGATAGTTTGAAAGCTGAAGGTATAAAACCAGAGCCAGTAGAACTAAAAGTGGAAGACGGCAAAGTAATGGCAAAGTATCCAGAAATTACGGATACAGAAAAAAGAAGTATTGTTTTTAAAGTGAAAGTAAAAGATTCGGCAAAAGTAGGGGAGGCAATCGTAAATAAAGCAATTGCAAAAGATCCGAAAAATGAGCCTGTTGAATCAAAGGTTGTTATTACACCGCAAAGTAAAAAAGGTGAAATTGCTGCTACAAAGGTAGTTAATAATAAGAAGCCAAAGTTAGGCGAAGAAATCGAGTACCGCATTAGTTTTCATAATACGGTTGAGAACGGAAAACTTGAAGAGGTGCGAGTGGAAGATACAATTCCAAAAGGTCTTGAATATGTAGAAAATAGCATCAAGGCCGAAGGAGAAGCACCTGGACCAGTAGAATTAGCTGTTGAAAATGGGATAGTCAAAGCTAAGTATATCGATATTATGGATATGAAAGAAAGAAGTATCGTCTTTAAAGTAAAGGTGAAGGAAGAAGCAAAAGTAGATAAAGAGATTGTCAATAAAGCAATTGTTGATGATACGAAAAATCCACCGATTGAGCCGGAGGAAAGAATTACTCCGCAACATAAGGATGGAATAATTGATTCGAAGAAGACAGTAGATAATCCATCACCAAAACTAGGAGAAGAAGTAGAATACCGAATTAGCTTTAAGAACACGGTAGAAAACGGAAAACTAGAAAAGGTAATAATAGAGGATACAATTCCTAACGGTTTAGAGTATGTAAAAGGCAGTGAAAAGGCTGAAGGTGATAAACCAGCTCCATTAAAGTTAAGTGTGAAAGATGGAAAAGTCATTGCTGAATACGAAAATATTACGGATATGAAAGAAAGAAGTATTGTCTTTAAGGTAAAGGTGAAGGAAGAAGCGGAAGTAGGTAAGGAAATCATCAATAAGGCAATTGTGGATGATATGAAACATCCGAAAGAACCAGAAGCAAAAATCACACCATTACACAAAGATGGAAAAATTAAAGCGAAGAAAAGCGTAAATAATGAAACACCGAAGTTAGGAGAAGAAGTAGAATACCGAATTAGTATGAAAAACACGGTTAAGTACGGAAAGCTAACAGACGTGATAATAGAGGATACTTTACCAGAAGGTTTAGAGTATGTAGAAAATAGTTTGAAAGCAGAAGGTGTCGGAACAGATTCAGTAGAGCTGAAATTTGAAAACGGTAAGGTAATGGCAAAATATCCAGAAATTATGGATACAGAAGAAAGAAGTATCGTTTTTAAAGTGAAAGTAAAAGAAGGAGTAACAGTCGGTAAAAAAATCATTAATAAAGCAACTATTGATGATTCGCAAAATAAGCCAGTTAATCCGACTGCGGAAATTATTCCTCAGTATAAAGATGGAAAACTTGAAGCAAAAAAGATGGTAAATAATGAAACGCCGAAGTTAGGAGAAGAAGTGGAATACCGAATCAGCTTTAAAAATACGGTAGAACATGGAAAGCTAACAGAGGTAAAGATAGAAGATGATTTACCAAATGGATTAGAGTATGTGAAAGATAGTGTAAAAGTAGAAGGTTCTAAGCCAGATCCAGTGGAATTGAAATTTGAAAACGGTAAGGTAATGGCAAAGTATCCTGAGATTACAGATACAAAAGAGAGAAGTATTACCTTTAAAGTGAAAGTAAAAGGTAAAGTGAGCGATTCAATTGTTAATGAAGCGATTGTGAGCGATACGAAACATCCGCCAGAAACACCGACAGCAGAAATTATTCCGCAACATAAAGACGGAAAAGTGAAAGCGAAGAAGACGGTAAATAATGAAACGCCGAAGTTAGGAGAAGAAGTAGAATACCGAATTAGTTTTAAAAACACGGTAGAAGACGGAAAACTAGCAGAGGTGAAAATAGAAGATACTTTACCAGAAGGTTTAGAGTACGTAGAAAACAGTGTGAAAGCAGAAGGTTCTAAGCCGGATCCAGTAGAATTGAAATTTGAAAATGGTAAGGTAATGGCGAAGTATCCAGAGATTACGGATACAGAAGAAAGAAGTATCACTTTTAAAGTGAAAGTAAAAGATGAAGTGAAAGTCGGTAAAAAAATCGTCAATAAAGCAATTATTGATGATACGAAAAATAAGCCAGAAACAACGACGGCAGAAATTACTCCACAGCATAAAGACGGAAAAGTGGAAGCGAAGAAAACGGTAAATAATGAAACACCGAAGTTAGGAGAAGAAGTGGAATACCGAATTAGCTTTAAAAATACGGTAGAAAACGGAAAGCTAGCAGAGGTAAAGATAGAAGATGATTTACCAAATGGATTAGAGTATGTGAAAGATAGTTTACGAGCAGAAGGTTCTAAGCCAGATCCGGTAGAACTGAAAGTGAAAGATGGAAAAGTAATCGCAAAATATCCAGAAATTATGGATACAGAAGAAAGAAGTATCGTCTTTAAAGCGAAAGTAAAAGAAGAATTTAAGGTTGGTGAAGGCATTGTCAATAAAGTAGTTGTTGATGATACAAAAGATCCAACAACTTCAGAAGTAACAATTACGCCAGAATATAAAGACGGTAAGCTTAAAGCAGAGAAATTTGTAAACAATAAAAAACCGAAATTAGGAGAAGAAGTAGAATACCGAATTAGTTTTAAAAACACGGTAGAAAACGGAAAACTAGTAGAGGTTACAGTAGAAGATGAAATTCCAGCTGGATTAGAGTACGTGGAGAACAGTTTACAAGCAGAAGGTTCTAAACCAAGTCCGGTAGAATTGAAATTTGAAAACGGCAAGGTAATGGCAAAGTATCTAGAAATTGCGGATACAAAAGAAAGAAGTATTATTTTTAAAGTGAAAGTAAAAGAAGAGGCAGAAATAGGAAAGGAGATTGTTAATAAAGCAATCGTAGTAGATACAAAAAATGAGCCAGAAGAGCCTCGTGTGGAAATTACTCCGCAATATAAAGATGGTAAAATTGCTGCGCAGAAAGTAGCAAATAATCATAAACCGAAACTAGGAGAAGAAGTAGAATACCGAATTAGTTTTAAAAACACGGTAGAAAACGGAAAACTAGTAGAGGTAAATATAAAGGATACATTACCAAATGGTTTAGAGTATGTAGAAGGCAGCATCACAGCAGAAGGTTCTAAACCGAAACCAGTAGAGCTACAGGTGAAAAATAATAAGGTAATGGCAAAGTATCCAGAAATTACAGATACAGAGGAAAGAAGTATTGTCTTTAAAGCGAAGGTAAAAGAAAGCGTAAAAGTGGGAGAAGAAATCGTAAATGAGGCAATTATAGATGATACAAAGAATCTGCCAGAAGAGCCTTATGTACCGATTACACCACAATATAAAGATGGGAAAATTGAGGCAAGAAAAGAAGTAAGTAATCATGAACCGAAGTTAGGTGAGGAAATCGAATATCGAATTATTTTTAATAATACGGTGAAAGATGGAAAACTAGCAGAGGTAAAAATAGAAGATGAAATTCCAGCTGGATTAGAGTTTGTAGAAGGAAGCGAAAAGGCTGAAGGTGAAGAGTCAAAACCAGTGGAGCTGAAAGTAGAAAATGGTAAGGTAATGGCAAAGTATTCAGAGATTATGGATACGAAAGAAAGAAGTATCGTCTTTAAAGTGAAGGTGAAAGATTCAGTTGCAATAGGTAAAGATATCACAAATAAAGCGATTATCCATGTTGATGATCCGAACCATCCAGTAATTGATCCGACAGCAAAAATTACACCGCAATATAAAGACGGTAAAATTGCTACTCATAAAAAGGTGAATAATCATAAACCGAAGCTAGGGGAAGAAATCGAATACCGAATTTCATTTAATAATACGGTGAAAGATGGAAAACTGGCAGAGGTGAAAATTGAGGATGAAATTCCGTCTGGTTTAGAGTATGTGAAAGATAGTCTAAAAGCAGAAGGTGATAAGCCAGCACCAGTAGAGTTGAAAGAAGAAGCTGGTAAGGTTAGTGCGAAGTATGAAAATATCACTGACATGAAAGAAAGAAGCATTATCTTTAAAGTGAAGGTGAAAGATTCTGTTGAAGTGGACAAAGCAATTGTAAATAAAGCAATTGTTGATGATACAAAAAATCCACCAGAGCGACCAGAAGTAGAAATTACCCCGCAGCATAAAGACGGTAAAGTTAAAGCTGATAAAAAGGTAAATAAAAAAGATCCAAAGCTAGGAGAAGAAGTAGAGTACCGAATTAGTTTTAAAAATACGGTAGAAAACGGAAAACTAGCAGAAGTGAAAATTGAGGATCAATTACCAACTGGTTTAGAGTATGTGAAGGATAGTTTAAAATCAGAAGGTAATGAGCCAGCGCCAGTAGAGTTAAAAGAAGAAGCTGGGAAAATTACAGCGAAGTATGAAAATATTACTGATACAGCTGAGCGTAGTATTATCTTTAAAGTGAAAGTAACGGAAGTAGCAAAAGTCGGTAAGAAAATCGTGAATACGGCAATTGTGGATGATGACAATCCGAAGAATCCGCCGCAAAAACCAGAAGCGATTATTACGCCGGAGTATAAGGACGGAAAACTAAAAGCTGAGAAAACAGTAAATAATCCAGCTCCAAAATTAGGAGAAGAAGTAGAGTATCGAATTACTTTCCGTAACGTAGTAGAGCGTGGAAAAGTAGCGAAGGTGAAGATTAAGGATGAATTACCAACTGGCTTAGAGTTTGTAGAAGGTAGTGAAAGAGCCGAGGGAGAGAATCCGAAACCGTTGTATGTGAAAGTGAAAAACGGAATCGTCCTTGCGGAATATCCAGAAATTACGGATATGAAAGAAAGAAGTATCGTCTTTAAAGTGAAAGTGAAAGAAAAAGCTAAAGTAGGCGAAGAGATTGTGAACAAGGCGATTGTGGAAGATACAATAAATCCACCAGAGCAACCGAATATCTCTATTCAGCCTCAATATAAAGATGGTGCATTACAAGCAGAAAAAACAGTAAGTAATCATGAACCAAAGTTAGGAGAAGAAGTAGAATATCGAATTAGCTTTGAAAATACGGTAGAGAACGGAAAACTAACTGAGGTAAAGGTAGAAGATGAAATTCCAGCCGGTTTAGAATATGTACAAGATAGTATAAAGTCTGATGGGCCGGAACCATATCCGGTGGAACTGAAAGTAGAGAATGGAAAAGTAACAGCAAAGTATCCAGAAATTACGGATACGAAAAAAAGAAGTATCATCTTTAAAGTGAGAGTACAAGAGACGGTACAAGTAGGAAAAGAGATTGTAAACAAGGCGATTGTTGATGATAATAATCCGACGACTCCGCCAGTTGAGTCACTTATACCAATCACACCGCAATATAAAGATGGGAAACTAGAGGCAAGGAAAGAAGTAAGTAATCATGGACCAAAGCTAGGGGAAGAAATTGAATATCGAATTACTTTTAACGGCACAGTAGATGGCGGGAAGTTAGTTGATGTAAAGATTGAAGATGAAATTCCGTCTGGTTTAGAGTATGTGAAAGATAGTCTGGAGGCCGTAGGTGATAAGCCTGTGCCTACAGAACTTAAAGTAGAGAATGGAAAAGTAACAGTGAAGTATCCAGAAATTACGGATACGAAAGAAAGAAGTGTCATCTTTAAAGTAAAGGTAAAAGAAACAGCAAAAGTTGGAGGAGAAATAACAAATAAAGCGATTATTGAAGTGGATGATCCGAAACATCCAGTTATAGAACCGACAGCGAAAATAAAGCCAGAATATAAAGATGGTAAGTTAACAGCAGCGAAGACAGTAAGTAATAAAGAGCCAAAGCTAGGAGAAGAAGTAGAATACCGAATTAGCTTCAAAAATACGGTGGAAAACGGAAAACTAGATGTAGTTACAATAGAAGATGAAATTCCAGCCGGTTTAGAATACGTGCAAGGTAGTATTAGATTTGAAGGGGCTGAGCCAAATCCAATAGAGTTAAAAATGGAGTTTGGAAAAGTAATCGCCAAGTATCTAGAAATTACAGATACGAAAGAACGTAGTATTATTTTTAACGCGAAGGTAAAAGAAGCGCCGAGTAAAGGGATAACAAATAAAGCAGTAGTGGACGATAAAATAAATCCGCCACTTGAGCCTACAGTTACAATTTTACCGAAAACAAAAGAAGATTTTAAGATACCAGAAGATCCGAAAGAACCGAAAGAACCGAAGGAGCCAGAAGTGAAACCAGAAGATCCGAAAGAGCCGAAGGAGCCAGAAGTGAAACCGGAGGATCCGAAAGAGCCGAAGGAGCCAGAAGTGAAACCGGAGGATCCGAAAGAACCGAAGGAACCAGAAGTGAAACCGGAAGATCCGAAAGAACCGAAGGAACCAGAAGTGAAACCGGAAGATCCGAAAGAACCGAAGGAGCCAGAAGTGAAACCGGAAGATCCGAAAGAACCGAAGGAGCCAGAAGTGAAACCGGAGGATCCGAAAGAACCGAAGGAGCCAGAAGTGAAACCAGAAGATCCGAAAGAACCGAAGGAGCCAGAAGTGAAACCGGAAGATCCGAAAGAACCGAAAGAACCAGAAGTGAAACCGGAAGATCCGAAAGAACCGAAGGAGCCAGAAGTGAAACCAGAAGATCCGAAAGAACCGAAGGAGCCAGAAGTGAAACCGGAAGATCCGAAAGAGCCGAAGGAGCCAGAAGTGAAACCAGAAGATCCGAAAGAGCCGAAGGAGCCAGAAGTGAAACCGGAAGATCCGAAAGAACCGAAGGAGCCAGAAGTGAAACCGGAAGATCCGAAAGAACCGAAGGAGCCAGAAGTGAAACCGGAGGATCCGAAAGAACCGAAGGAGCCAGAAGTGAAACCAGAAGATCCGAAAGAGCCGAAGGAGCCAGAAGTGAAACCAGAAGATCCGAAAGAACCGAAGGAGCCAGAAGTGAAACCGGAAGTAAGATTGGAAAAATTAATTAAAGAGCCGCAAGTAAAAACAGAAAGAGAATTACCGAAAACAGGGGCAGCGTCTCCATGGATGATGTCAGTTGGTGCTGGAATTTCATTCTTAGTTGGCGGAGTATTATTCGTATTAGGTAGAAGAAGAAAACAATAATTTTTTTAGACGAAAAGCACACTGAATTCGATAGTTTATCGAATTCAGTGTGCTTTCGTGGTATATAAAATAAAAGCTCCTTCCACGTATGGAAGGAGCTTTTATTTTTACATATTAAAACATGCTTGAGCTATGCATTGGTTGAAGTTTTGCATTTGGATCGAAGTAAGCTTTTGCATTGTTTACTGCTGTTGGTGCTTCACCGAAGCCGCAAGCAATGAGTTTTACTTTTCCTTCATATGTACAAATGTCACCAGCAGCGTAAATGCCAGGAATATTTGTTTCCATTTTTGAATTTACAAGGATGCTGTTTTTTTGTATATCTAAGCCCCAGTTTTTAATTGGGCCAAGAGAAGAAACGAAGCCATAGTTTACAATTACGTCATCAACATCGATGATAACTTTTTCTTCCGTTTTTACGTGCTGAAGAACGACTTGTTCAATTTTGTCATCACCAATGAGTTCAACTGGAACATACGGTGTACTTACTTCTGCACGAGAATTCATTAAGTTTTCGACGCTATGTTCATGCGCACGGAATTTATCGCGGCGATGAACGATTGTAACTTTTTCAGCGATCGGTTCTAACATCATTGTCCAATCAACAGCTGAATCGCCGCCGCCAAATACTACGACGCGCTTACCGGCAAATTTATTCATATCATCAACGAAATAATGTAAGTTTTTCTTTTCATACTTTGCTGTACCTTCTAATTCTAAGCGGCGTGGTTGGAAAGCACCATTGCCAGCAGTAATAATAACTGATTTAGAATAGTGAGTTTGCTTATTCGTAACAAGTTTAAATATACCGTCAGCTTGTTTCTCAAGCGTATCGACAGCTTCTTCTAAACAAACGGTTGGGTCAAATTTCTTCATTTGCTCTTTTAAGTTATCAACTAATTCTTGTGCGCGCACTTTTGGGAATCCAGCTACATCATAAATGTATTTTTCAGGGTAGAGTGCGGATAATTGTCCTCCAAGTTGAGGTAAGCTTTCAATGATTTTTACACTTGCTTGTCTCATACCGCCATAAAATGCTGTGAACAGCCCTGTTGGACCACCACCAATAATTGTTATGTCGTAAACTTTTTGATTTTCTGCCACTTTCATTCCCCCTATAGATGGAATTTTGATATTGATTTCATATATTGTTCATATGTACACGAAAATCCTGCAAATGATGACACTTTCAAATAAATGATAGCATATTTGAGTTCATAATACTTCTGAAAACGACTGAATTGTGTGTAAGTTTTCGCATAGGTTCTTTTTTATTGTATAAAATATACAGAAAGGAAAATACATGAAAAAAAGTCTAAAAAACCCTTGAAAACGCTATGTTATTTTAAAATATTGATAATTCTCCAGACGCTTGAATTCTGGAATAAAACCGACTAATATAGGGAAGTATTATGTTAAATTTCTATGACAAAATTCGTACGATTTTTTGACTGCGTTTTGTTATGATATAGAATGTGATAAATTCCACATTCTTGACAAATAGAGTTTTTAGTACTTGGTATTATTTCTCATTACTATTATATAAAGAAAAGGGTTGTGATTTGGTGAAGACTCCAAAAATCGTAGTTTTAGGTGCAGGTTATGGCGGGATGATTACGACTGTTCGTCTGCAAAAAGCATTATCTGTAAATGAAGCTGAAATTACGCTAGTAAACAACAACAGCTATCACTACCAAGCGACTTGGTTACACGAGAGCGCAGCTGGTACATTACAAGATGAAAAAATCTGTCTAGATATTCAAGACGTTATTGATACAAATAAAGTGAACTTTGTACAAGACACAGTAGTAGAAATTAAAGCTGCTGAAAAACGCATTATCTTAAAAGACGGCGAGTTAGAGTATGACTACTTAGTAATTGGTCTTGGTTTCGAATCAGAAACATTCGGAATTACAGGATTAAAAGAGCATGCATTCTCAATCGCTAACATTAATGCAACTCGTGAAATTCGTGAGCATATGGAAGCTAGTTTCTCTAAATATGCAACTGAACAACGCGATGAGTTAGTAACAATCGTTGTTGGTGGTGCTGGATTTACTGGTATCGAGTACGTAGGTGAGCTTGCAAACCGTGTTCCTGAACTTTGCAAAGAGTACAATGTACCACGTGAAAAAGCACGTATCATCTGTGTAGAAGCTGCTCCAACAGCACTTCCAGGTTTCGATCCAGCGTTAGTAGAATACGCTGTAAAACAACTTGAGAAAAAAGGTGTAGAATTCCGCATCGGTACAGCAATTAAAGAAGCAACTGAAGAAGGTATTATCGTTGCGAATGGGGATGACACTGAATTAATTAAGTCTGAAACAGTAGTTTGGGCTGCAGGTGTTCGTGGTAACGGTATTGTGGAAGAGTCTGGATTTGAAGCAATGCGCGGACGTGTAAAAGTTGATGAGTACATGCATGCTCCAGGATACGAAGATGTATTTATGGTTGGTGACGCAGCGTTAATCATTAATGAAGAAATTAACCGTCCATACCCACCAACAGCACAAATTGCAATTCAACAAGGTTACAATATTGCACACAACTTAACTGTATTAGTTCGTGGTAAAGGTGAAATGAAAAAATTCGCATTTGATAATAAAGGATCTGTATGTTCTTTAGGTCATGACGATGCAATGGGCGTTGTTATGGGTAAAAAGTTAACAGGTTGGAAAGCTTCCTTCATGAAGAAAGTAATCGATAACCGTTACCTATTCTTATTAGGTGGACCTTTATTAGTTCTTAAAAAAGGTAAATTAAAGTTCTTTTAATATATAGTAGAAAAAGCAGAAACGGCTAAGAGCTGTTTCTGCTTTTTTCATATTAAAAATATAGTATAATATAAAAAGAAAGAATATTCTGTCCGTTCTGAAAGAGGAGGTTATTACATCATGGAGAAACGAGGGAAGGTATGGCTAGCTGTTAGTGGTTTAGTAGCTACAAAAGATGGTAGGTGGCTATTTGTTAAGAAGAAATACAGTGGATTAAAAGGGAAATGGTCTTTACCGGCTGGTTTTGTAAATGAAGGTGAGACAGTTGATGAAGCTGTGAAACGCGAAGTGTTAGAAGAGACAGGCATTGTCGCTCATGTGAAGGGAATCATTGGTGTTCGATCGGGTGTTATTCGTGATGAAATTAGTGATAATATGATTATTTTCCTTTTGGAGCCTGAAGGAGAAAATATTATTGTACAGGAGAAAGAATTGTCTGAAGTGGCGTTCTTACATCCAGATAAGATTGCGGACGATCCGAATACGTCTGTACTTATTAAATATTTGTTAGAAGGAAGATCAGAACTACATCTTGAAGTGGACAAAACATTAAATCCAGGAGAACCATTTGGTTATACAGCCTATCACGTATTTACGGCACGTGCGAAGGAGAGGGAGAAAGAGTGAGTATACCGGTACTACTTATTTCAATGATGTTATTTTTTATTTTGTTCTTTGGAATTGGATTTTTACTCAACATGATTTTGCGAGCTACTTGGGTAATGGTTATTGTGTATCCGATTGTTTGTATGCTTATTATTAATAAAGCGAGTATGTGGGATTATTTTTCAAAACCGAAAGAAACATTTTCTTCATTTGGGACAAGTGTATCGCACTTAGGACAAGCAGACGTATTTATTCTATCTACTGGATTAGTAGGGGCTGCTTTAGCAGGAGTCGTAATCAAGAAACTTCGGAAAAGCGGATATCAAATGTTTTAATCTCCAATTAAGTTGGAGATTATTTTTTTGCATATTCCTTCATGGTATAGGGAATGATTAACGATGAAGGAGTGTGGAATATAAAAATGTTAAAACGATATTGTATTCGCATTATGATGACTTGTTTACTTGCAATTGCATTATGCGTAACATGGAATGCTTTCACAGGAGTTTCTTTATTAGAGATTGTAAAGAAGTATGAGGGAACGAGTGCAAAAGAAGTACATGCAGCAGAAGTTAAGAGAAATGTTGCTCCGAGTAAAGAAGTGATAAATGCTTTAGAGCAGGCAAACGACTGGTCTAAATATCGTTCAATTGAAATGACTGCAACAGGTTATACGTCGGGAATCGAGTCAACTGGTAAGAGGCCGGGACATCCGGAGTATGGTATTACATATTCAGGTGTTAAGGCGAAAAGGGATTTATATTCCACAATCGCAGCGGACTTACGCGTATTCCCAATTGGAACAATTTTATTCGTACCAGGTTATGGGTATGGTGTAGTAGCTGATAAGGGCGGTGCAATAAAAGGAAACCGTCTTGATCTATATTATGATACGGTGAAAGATGTTTATAGCCAATGGGGTAAGAAAAAAGTAAATGTGTACGTAGTAAAAGTAGGAAATGGTAAGTTTACAGAAGAAGAGTTAACGATGTTAAATCAAGACGAAACGATGCAAGTGTTTCGTGGTCAATATTTAAAACAAAGATAGTCTAGTCGTAATTACGCTAGACTTTTTTTCTTGGCTTATTTCATAATAGAGGGGATTTTACACGTCATATAACTGTAGTTAGAATTGTCGCATTTTATCGAAAATAAAGTTATAATGGTGGTAGAGAAATTTAGGGGGTCTGAACATGTTTCAAGTACAAAAAGAATTAGCAGGTCACGAAGCAGTAATTGTCGCTTTATTTGAAGAAGAGAAAATGAGTAGTTTTGTACAAGAACTGGACAAAGCGTTTGAAGGACAATTACAAGTTTTACTAGAAGAGAAAGAATTATCTACGAAGAAAAAGGCCATTTCGAAAGTACATAGCTTAGGAAAAACAAATGTGAAACGTTATTACTTTGTTGGTTTAGGCAAGAAAGAGTTTTATACGACAGAAACGTTACGTGCGGCTCTTGGTAAGGCATTTAAAATACTGCAAGCAGCAAAAGTACAAGATGCAGCAATCTTACTTGATTCTTTCGTAACAGAGAAATTAGACGCGATTGATGTCGCTCATATTGCAGCAGAGGTACAAGGCCTTGGTACATATGAATTACAAACGTATAAATCAGATAAAAAGGATCGTGTAGAGTTAGAGAAGTTCACGGCTATTACAGCGGAAGATGCACAAGAAATTGAAGCCGCATTAACAGTTGGCTACGTACATGGAAGTGCAACAAATTCAGCTCGTACACTTGTAAATATGCCGCCAAACGTATTAACAGCGACAAAGCTTGCTGAGTATGCTGTTGAATTAGCGGAGAAGTATGATATGGACTATAAAGTTCTTGAAAAAGAAGAGATGGAAGATCTTGGTATGGGTGCGTTACTTGCAGTAAACCAAGGTAGTACAGAGCCACCCAAAATGATTGCTCTTATTTATAAAGGAAAAGAAGAGTGGACAGATGTAATTGGATTCGTTGGAAAAGGTATTACATACGATACAGGTGGTTATTCTTTAAAACCACGTGAAGGCATGGTTGGTATGAAAGGTGATATGGGCGGTGCAGCTGCTGTATTAGGTGCGATGGAAATTATCGGAGAACTGCGCCCAGAACAAAATGTGATCGCTGTTATTCCTTCAACTGATAACGTTGTAAGTGGTACGGCATTTAAGCCAGACGATGTAATCACATCTATGAGTGGAAAAACAATTGAAGTATTAAATACGGATGCAGAAGGTCGTCTAGCTTTAGCTGATGGTATTACGTATGCGAAAAAACTTGGCGCAAACTACCTTGTTGATGTTGCAACATTAACAGGCGGTGTAATTGTTGCACTTGGAAACCATACGACAGGCGCAATGACAAATAATGAAGAGTTGTTTGAGCAAGTACTAGAGGCCTCTATGGAAACAGATGAACCAATTTGGCAACTACCGATTTTTGATCGTGATAAAGAACGTGTGAGAAACAGTAAGTTTGCTGATTTAAATAACTCACCAGGCCGTGAAGGACATGCGGTTATGGCAGGTACATTCCTAGGCGAATTCGCTGAAGATACACCGTGGGTACACTTAGATATCGCTGGAACATCAGAAACAAAAGGCGCGCACGACTTAGGTCCAGCTGGAGCAACTGGTGCAATGGTACGTACACTTGCAACACTTGTGGAGCGTTTTGGAGAAGAATAATTTTTTGAAGAAAAGGCTGTCTCAAATTTTTGAGGCAGCCTTTTTTATTGGTATTTAATAGTTGATTTTCAATGTTATACTTATGTGATATAATCTTTCCTGTATTAGAAGTAAATAACAATTGAATAGGGAGGGAAAGAAGAGAGTGACAAAAATAGAAGCACTCTTATTATTATGAGGGAAGGAACTTTATCTCAACAAAATATAGTTGTATTGTTTTTTAAACAGTTACGCCCGAAACAGTGGACTAAAAACTTGCTTGTATTTGCAGCGTTAGTCTTTTCAATAAAACAAGTATCTTTAACTATGGTGGCACAAGCTGCAATTTGTTTTGCGCTATTTTGTGCAATATCTGGCTGTGTCTATATTTTAAATGATTTTATGGATATTGAGGCAGATCGACAACACCCTGTTAAGCGATATCGACCGATGGCATCAGGGGCATTAAATCCGTACTTTGCTATTACGGCAGGTTGTGTTATTTTAGTAGCGTCTTTAGTAGTTTCATATATATTAAATCCGTTATTGTGCTTAGTATTAGCAGTCTATTTTATTTTAAATGTAGCGTATTCAATTCGTTTGAAACACGTTGTAATCATTGATATTTTAATTATTGCAGCTGGATTTGTTTTACGAGCATTGGCCGGTGGATTAGTTATTCAAGTGCCATTTACACCGTGGTTTTTATTATGTACATTATTACTGTCACTATTCTTGGCTATTAATAAAAGAAGACATGAATTAGTATTGTTACAGAATAATAAAGGTTCTCATAGAAAAGTATTAGAAAGTTATTCTCCTGCTTTGTTAGACCAATTAAGTACAATTGTTACATCGGCAACTATTGTAACTTATGCTATCTTTACTTTTAATGCAGGGAAAAGTATCTATTTAATGTGGACAATCCCATTTGTAATTTACGGGATTTTTCGTTATTTATATTTAGTTCACATGGAAGATAAAGGTGGAGAACCAGATAAAGTTTTATTAGAGGATCAGCATATTTTAATAACAGTGTTGTTATATGCGATAACAGTTATTATTATACTATTGAACTTTTAATTACTCTATTCGGGTTTGTTAAAACGTTTAAGAGGAGTGTCTTAAACGTTTTTTATTTGGAATAAAACATTTTTTGAATATAAACAGTTAAGGAGTATAGAGATGCAACAATTTTTAATGATTATTTTATCAGTTGGTATGGGAGTTGTAGGGCAAATTTTATTAAAATTTGGTGCAATGAAATCACAAAGTTCAGCGGCTGTAGGTATTATGAATTTCATTAACGTACCGAACTTTTTCGGACTAGCTTTTTACGGTTTAAGTGCATTATTATGGATGATTGTGCTGAGAAAGGTTGATTTAAGTTATGCATACCCAATGGTGAGTTTCGGATATGTATTTGTTATTATTGCGTCAGCATTATTATTTGGTGAAACAATCAATTTCATGAAAATTGCTGGAATGGTATGTATAGTAGCTGGCATTTTATTTATTGCAAAATCATAGGAGGTAAAGCAATGGGAACATATTTATATTGTATACTTCCATTTATAGCTTGGGTAGCTTCGGGAGTATTGAAATTTTTAGTGAATTATCTTCGTTCTGGAAAAGATGCTTTTCGTTTAGTTGGAAATGGTGGATTTCCTAGTACGCATACAACGATTTTATCAAGTATGGTCATGACAATAGGGTTTCATGAAGGGTTTAATACACCGATGTTTGGAATCGGGATGGCAATTTTAACAATTGTTATCATTGATGCCACAGGACTTCGCCGTACAGTTGGTAAACATGCAAGAATGTTGAATAAACATATAAGTTCGGAAGAAGAAAAATTAAGAGAGCGTCAAGGACATCATTGGCATGAGATTTTTGGTGGGCTTGTGTTAGGAACAGTTATTGGGTACGTGGCACATCTAATTATGTTATTTCTACCGTAGAGAGGAGAAGAAGTATTGAATATTTGGAATGATTATAAAGGAAAGGGGATATTAGCCCTTGTCCTTTTCATTTTTTATTGGTCATTTTATTTTTTTATCGGTTGGAAAATGGATACTCACTCTAAGCTTTTTATTGAAGCGTGGGTGGTTGATACCTATTTTTCTTTTGATCAAGGATATTATATCATCTCCTTTTTCCTTGAAAAAGTAGATGTAGCAGCGGCGACCTGGTTCCGACATCCATTCCTTTATTATTTTATTCAACAATTCATGTGGATGCTGGAGACAGTAAAAGTAGGGAATATTGTACATGGTATTATATTTATTCAAACGTTTTTAAGCGCGTTCAGTGTAGTGATGATTTATACATTATGCTGTAAAATTTGTAAGAATACGATTGTTTCTTTTTTGCTAGCGGTCATGTATGGATTTTCAGCTACAATGTTAGTTATTACGTGGACACCAGAATCTTTTAGCTATGCAAATTTCACATTGGTACTTATGTGCTTTGTATGCTATCCATTTATTACAGGGGAAAAAGAAGCGAAAATAGGATTTAGTATTGCGAATGTATTGTTGGCAATAGTAATAACAGGGGTTACATTAACCAATTCGTTTATGTGGTTTTTAGGTAGTCTGATGAGTTATAAGAAACTACGGGAAAAAATTATTTGGACTGGTATTTCGATTGTTATTGTCGTGGTCCTGTTTGTATTAGCAATGAACGCAAATAATGTCGTTCTTATCGAAGGATTAAAGGGTAGTATGGACTTTGCTGCGCAAGGACAGAGTTTTTCACCAGAATACGTTAAGCCATCAGGTATATTAGTATTTCATCTATTATTAGGATCTTCATTCATCTTTGGACCATTCTCGGAAGTTACTTTAAGACAAGGTGAGCAATTCGCACAATTAAATATACTTCCATCGCATACTATGATCGGGTGGATTGTGATTGTATCTGTGTATACTTTTATAATAGTAGCTGTATGGAAAAACTTTAGAAAAGAGCCTTTCGTAAGGTTTTTAAGTTTCTGTTTACTATTTAATATTGTTTTACATGGAATTATTGGTTTTGGGGCATCTGAAGCATTTATTTATGGCGCACATATGCTGTTTACAATACCGTTATTATTAGCATATGGTTTTAAAGTGATGAGACGTGTAAAAGTAGTTGCTTTATGTTTAATATTAATATTAATAATTATAAATAATTTTGAAAGTATGCTATATTTTTATCATTTTGCAGTCTCCAATTATTCTTTATAATAAAATAGATTTTTAATAAAAGGGTACTTTAGATAGGATTTCTAAAGTACCCTTTTTTACTATTTATTAAAAATAGATAAAAAATAATAGCTAGAAGTGAAGCATTTTAGAAAACATACAGTTGTTATGAAAGAGGTCTAAACATGTTTTGAGTACAAAAAGAGTAGTAAGTGTACTTAGACATCCCTTTGAGCAAATAATTTATGGTCAGCTCGAGCAATGGTATAGGTAATTCGTATACTTTTCGAGCATTTTGTAGAAGAATAATTTTTTTGAAGAAAAAGCTGTCTCAAATTTTGGAGACAGCTTTTTCTATTGATATGGTAGGTGTATTTGGTGGTAATTCGATATAACTTCATTTACTACCGTGCTGTTCAAAAAAGTGATAAAAAGTGTTTATAAAGAAATGGTATACAAAATCCCGTTTAAAGCAAAAGAAGTACGGCCCGTTTCTTCAGAGACAACTAATATAAGTGCATCACTCTTTTCTGATAAGCCAATTGCAGCTCTGTGACGTGTTCCTAGCTCAGGATCAACTTCTGTACTTTTCGTTAAAGGAAGAATATTAGCAGCTGAGACAATATGATTATTTTTTACGAGAACGGCACCGTCATGAAGAGGGTTACCTGGATAAAATATTGATTCGAGTAATGGTGCAGTTAAATGAGCGTTTAATGTCGTTCCAGTTTGAATGAGAGCTTCAAGCGTCTCGTTTCTTTCCACAACGATAAGAGCACCATGTTTTCTGGCGCTTAAGTGTTGGATAGCTGTCGTAATAAAAGATGAACTTTCCGTATAAGGTGATAAATATGCCTGAATATAGTATGTAGCTGCCAATGTTTGTACATTTGCTAACATATGATGAATATCTTCCATTTTGCATAAAATACATTCGTCTTCTTTATCGATTGCGTTCCTCATAATCGATAGTTCTTTTTCAGCAATTTCAATCATTTGCTTTGTTTGTATTTTGAGCTCTTCTGACAAGCCCCATTCGTGCATAATCCTCATTCCCTTTAGTGGAGTATTTAACAATAGTGTATACAAATATTCCTAGTAAAATCCTGCTAGATTTTATAAAATATTGAGATACAGCATGTTTTTTTCATATAATAAAGGTATGACGAGCGAGAGGAGAGAGAAGAATGAATTGGAAACAAGAATTTAGTCGCTGGCTTTCTTACGCACAATTAGATGCAGAATTAAAAGAACAGCTAGAAAATATGAAGCAAGATGAGAAGAAAATCGAGGATAGCTTTTATAAAAATCTAGAGTTTGGCACAGGTGGTATGCGTGGTGAACTTGGTGCTGGTACGAACCGTTTAAACGTATATACAGTTCGTAAAGCAACAAAAGGATTAGCAAGCTTTATTGAAAAATTAGGTGAGGAAGCGAAAAAACGCGGTGTTGTTGTAGCCTATGATTCTCGTCATAAATCACCTGAGTTCGCAATGGAAGTTGCTGCTACACTTGGGGCACGCGGTATCACAACATATGTGTTTGAAAGCTTACGTCCAACGCCAGTACTTTCTTTCGCAGTTCGTCATTTACATACAGTAAGTGGAATCGTTCTTACGGCAAGCCATAATCCACCTGAATATAACGGATACAAAGTATACGGTGAAGATGGTGGACAGTTACCTCCAAAAGAAGCAGATGAGTTAATTAGCTACGTAAATGCAGTAGAAGATGAATTAACAGTTGAAGTCGCTGATGTAGAGCAATTAAAAGCTGACGGTTTATTACATATTATTGGACAAGAAGTAGATGATGCATATGCTGCAGAATTGAACAATGTCATCATTAATAAAGAAATGGTGCAAAAGGTCGGCAAAGACTTAAAAATCGTCTTTACACCATTGCACGGAACATCAAATATTTCTGTACGCCGTGGTTTAAAAGAAGTTGGATTTACAGATGTAACAGTTGTAAAAGAGCAAGAGTTACCAGATCCAAACTTCTCTACAGTAAAATCACCGAACCCAGAAGAGCACGCAGCGTTTGAGTATGCCATTCGTGATGGTGAAAAGGTAGGTGCAGATGTATTAATCGCAACTGATCCTGACGCAGACCGCCTTGGTGTAGCAGTGCGTAATCATAATGGTGAGTTCCAAGTATTAACAGGAAACCAAACAGGTGCATTAATGCTTGATTACTTACTATCTCAAAAGAAAGAAAACGGAACGCTTCCGGAGAACGGTGTCGTATTAAAAACAATCGTAACGTCTGAGATTGGTCGTACAATTGCAAAAGCATACGGTTTAGATACAATTGATACGTTAACTGGATTTAAATTTATCGGTGAGAAAATTAGACAGTATGAAGAAAGTGGACAATATGAATTCCAATTCGGTTATGAGGAAAGCTATGGTTATTTAATCCGCCCATTCTGCCGTGATAAAGATGCAGTACAATCTGTCCTATTTGCATGTGAAGTAGCTGCATACTATAAATCACAAGGGAAAACGTTATATGACGGTCTATTAGAAGTATTTGAGAAGTACGGTTTCTTCCGTGAAGACCTTGTATCGTTAACGTTAAAAGGAAAAGATGGAGCTGAAAAAATCCAAGAGATGATGGCAACGTTCCGTGAGAATCCGCCGAAAGAAGTAGCAGGCTTAACAGTCGTAGCAGTGGAAGACTATAAAGCAAGCATCGTTACATCTTTACAAGATGGACATAAAGAAGAGATTCACTTACCGAAATCAAATGTGTTAAAATATCAATTAGAGGATGGTTCATGGTTCTGCCTACGTCCATCTGGAACTGAGCCGAAGATTAAGTTTTACTTTGGTGTAAAAGATAGTTCTTTACAAAATAGTGAACAAAAGTTACTTACTATTAAAGAAGACATTATGAATCGTTTATAATACAAAGTAATTTTAAGTAGTAAGGAACAAAAGGGAGCGAAATCTCCCTTTTGTTTTATGTAGGAAATGCTTGCTATTGATTCCGACAGGAGAGAGGGTATTTTGTGATGAAAAAAGTAAGAAAAGCGATAATCCCAGCAGCTGGATTAGGAACACGTTTTTTACCAGCAACGAAAGCAATGCCGAAAGAAATGTTACCGATAGTAGATAAACCAACGATTCAATACATTGTAGAAGAAGCAGTGAAATCGGGTATCGAAGATATTATTATCGTTACTGGTAAAACAAAGCGTTCTATTGAAGATCATTTTGATAATGCATTTGAACTAGAACAAAACTTATTAGAGAAGAAAAAATATGAGTTGCTTGAAAAAGTACAAGCTTCTTCAAAAATGGTAGATATTCATTACATCCGTCAAAAAGAGCCGAAGGGACTAGGACATGCTGTTTGGTGTGCGCGTAAATTCATTGGTGATGAGCCGTTTGCAGTGTTACTAGGTGATGATATTGTCCAAGCTGAGAAACCGTGTTTACGTCAATTAATGGATGAGTATGAAAAAACACTTTCTTCTGTTATTGGTGTACAAACTGTTCCAGAGTCGGAAACACATCGCTATGGAATTATCGATCCATTAGAACAAGAAGGTCGTCGTTACCAAGTTCGCAATTTCGTTGAGAAACCAGCACAAGGTACAGCTCCTTCAAACTTAGCAATTATGGGCCGTTACATTTTAACGCCCGAAATCTTTATGTTCTTAGAACAGCAACATGTCGGTGCTGGTGGTGAAATTCAATTAACAGATGCAATCCAAAGCTTAAATGAAATCCAACGTGTATTTGCTTACGATTTCGAAGGAAAGCGCTACGACGTAGGTGAAAAGCTAGGATTCGTTCAAACGACAATTGAAATGGCCCTGCAACACCCAGAATTACGTGACGACATGGTTGCAATGATGAAGAAAATTTTAGAAGAACAAGCGAATCAAGAGTCTTAATATAAAAAAAGAGTTATTGCAGCAAGCTGCAATAACTCTTTTTTATTATGAAATCGTCGAATGAGAATGCTGATAAGCAGAGCGACGCACAGCATAGTATATGCGAGGTGCGATAATAGCACCGATAATTGTAAATGCAATATCTTTTACTGCAAACCACATCATAATCATCCAAGCAGCTTTATAGCTCATATTACCGCCCATAAAGAGATTGACTGCTCCGTACATGTAAGTAGTACCGATTATATAAGTTAAAATAATTCCAGTGAAAGAGGCAATTGCAAATGTAATGAAAGTGGGTCTTTCTTTTTGTTCTACTAGTTTTCCTGATACGTAAGCAACGATAATAAATGCGATAATAAAACCACCAGTAGGATCTAAAAGTGCTCCAAATCCAGCTTTGAAGTTAGCGAAGATTGGTGCGCCGGCTAAGCCAACGAGCATATATACAGTCATGGATAAGGCACCAAGTCTACTTCCAAGAAGAAGACCTGCTAAAATTGCGAAAAATGGTTGCATAGATAATGGGATGCCTGCTACTTGTAAGAAAGGTGCCCAAGATACAATATTTGCACCGATGGCCATAAGAGCAACGAACATGGCAGCTAATGCTAAATCTAAAACATGAAATCTTCTCATAATGTTAACCTCCTGTTGTTTTTAGGTTAACATTATCGTAGCGAAAATATTTACTTGTTGTCAATCAAAATATTTTGATAAGAAGGCTTTAAATAGTCTCTTAGCAACGTATATGGAATACGAAATTGCGGAATTCCACTTGAATAGGGAGCAATCTCATATAAAGGGAAATAAATGACGAGATTGTCTGGCTCTAAAAAGAAGTGAAATTTTTTCATACTCATTACTTTTTCAGTTGCATCAGGAAAATAAATGCTTTCATTTTGTTTAATTTGTCGTACAATCTCTGCACGGATTACATCTTTATATTTATCCTTTTGTTGAAATAAATCGTCTAAGTGCAGCACCTTTTTTTCGTTTAAATCAAATGTATTTGCCTTCCACGTATAAAGACCGTGTGCTCCGCCAGTATATTGATAGTAATTCACATATAGGCTAAGAAAAGGTGGTTTGTTTAAAGAGACTTTATAATCAACATTTGCTACGTACGGATGAAAGGGTGTACTAGATCCTGCTGTCTCTTTATAATATTTTTTTGCTTCTTTTTCTAATTTGTTTTTAAATTTGTCAGTGGATTTTTTGTAGTATAAATTGAGTTTATTTTGAAATTTAGAATCAGAAAAGTTGTGAAAAGAAGGCCTATTTATTTGATATTCTATATAAGGTTTCTTACCTTTTTGCGTTACAGTCTTAACATCGATTGTCAGGTTAGATGCTTTGGCTGTTATTGCACAATTTGGTACAATAGTCAGCAAGGAGAACATAAGCAGTAATATACAAAATTTCTGTTTCATTTAGGTGAAGCCTCCTTATATAAGTGTTATAAGTAGTTTGAAAATAAATAGGTAAAATTATACATTTAATTAAAGTAAGAGAAGGGGGAAGCGATATGGCAAAAACTTTAATGGATTCACTTGGAATTGAGTTGTTAGAGATGACAGAAGATAAGGTAGTTGCTACGATGCCTGTTGATGAGCGTACGCATCAACCGTTTGGATTTTTACATGGAGGTGCATCGGTTGCATTAGCGGAAACAGTGGCAAGTGTTGGTTCATATAATTTAATTGATCAAGAAAAATGTATTTGTTTCGGATTAGAAATTAATGCAAACCACATTCGCTCAAAGAAAGATGGAATTGTAACGGCGATCGGAACACCGATACATAGAGGACAATCGACAATGGTTTGGGATGTTCGTATTATTGATGAAAATGATGATTTACTATGTATATCAAGATGTACAGTAGCAATTAAAGAAAAACGTGAAAAGTAAAAAAGAGGCGCTCTTACGAGCAGCCTCTTTTTCTTATAATTAGAACTGGATTTTCTTCTCTAAGAAACCTTTTAGTTCGCTAATTGGCATACGAACTTGTTCCATTGTGTCACGGTCACGTACTGTAACAGCTTTGTCTTCAACTGAGTCGAAGTCGTATGTGATACAGAATGGTGTACCGATTTCGTCTTGACGACGGTAACGTTTACCGATAGAACCAGTTTCATCAAAGTCTACCATGAAGTCTTTAGCTAATTCTGCGAATACTTCAGTAGCACCTTCAGATAGCTTCTTAGATAATGGTAAGATAGCTGCTTTGTATGGTGCTAAAGCAGGGTGGAAACGAAGAACTGTACGAGAATCGTTTTCTAATTGCTCTTCTTCATATGCATCACATAAGAATGCTAATGTTACGCGGTCTGCGCCTAAAGATGGCTCGATGCAGTATGGCACGTAACGCTCATTCGTTTGTGGATCAATATAGTTAAAGTCTTCGTTTGAATGTTCCATGTGACGTTTTAAGTCGAAGTCTGTACGAGATGCAACGCCCCAAAGTTCGCCCCAACCGAATGGGAATTTGAATTCAATGTCAGTTGTTGCATTACTGTAGTGAGATAACTCTTCTTCACCGTGGTCACGAAGACGCATGCTCTCTTCAGACATACCAAGTGAAAGTAACCAGTTTTTACAAGTTTCACGCCAGAATGCAAACCACTCTAAATCTTCACCAGGCTTACAGAAGAATTCAAGTTCCATTTGTTCGAATTCACGTGTACGGAATGTGAAGTTACCAGGCGTGATTTCGTTACGGAAACTCTTACCGATTTGGCCGATACCAAATGGAAGCTTTTTACGCATAGAGCGTTGAACGTTTTTGAAGTTTACGAAAATACCTTGTGCTGTTTCAGGACGAAGGAAGATTTCGTTTGTGCTAGACTCTGTAACACCTTGGAATGTTTTGAACATTAAGTTGAACTGACGGATTTCAGTGAATTCTTCACTACCGCAATCAGGACATTTTACTTCATGTTCTTTCATTAAGTCAGCCATTTGGTCGAAAGTAAGACCGTCAACAACCATTTCGATGCCTTTTGCATCTAAAGCATCCTCAATTAATTTGTCAGCACGGTGACGAGCTTTACATTTTTTACAGTCAATCATTGGATCGTTGAAGTTACCAACGTGACCAGAAGCGATCCAAGTTTTAGGGTTCATTAAAATAGCTGCGTCTAAACCAACGTTGTGTGGAGATTCTTGAATGAATTTTTTCCACCAAGCTTTTTTAACGTTATTTTTTAATTCGATTCCAAGTGGACCGTAATCCCAAGTGTTTGCAAGACCACCGTAAATTTCAGAACCAGGGAAAACAAAACCGCGATGTTTCGCTAAGTTTACAACTTGTTCCATTGAATACATAAGAAAATCCTCCTTTTGAAAGTTAACGTATTGGCGATGACATACTCTGATACTTTGGAAACGAGCAGTATATGCTAAAAAGAACATAAAAAAACGCTCATCCCAAGGCTTATTTGCCTAGGGACGAGCGTTTGCCCGCGGTTCCACCCTAGTTGATACACAAAAGGTGCATCCACTTTATCATGTATTGCTCGGGACTGCCGTTTCCTTGCGGCTTCAGGCTTTCACTATCCCTGAATCGCTTTTTATGCAAGTACTTATAAGTCCGTCATCGCTACTTATATTAATAATAATGAACATATTCTAACACGTTCTTTTTTAAATCTCAATAGAGGAACGCGTCTATCTATGATAGAGTCTCGCCTATTTTTTCATTATTTATTCCGTAATTTTGCTTAATATGCTTAATTGCTTCACGCTTACTTAATGGAGCGAGCTCATTGTTTTGAACGTATTCCCAAACTACATCCGGATTTGTTTTTGCATATTCACGAAGGACCCAGCCAATCGCTTTTTGAATGAAAAATTCTTTTGAAGAATGTAGTTGTCCAATAATCCAGAAAAGAAGTTCTTCATCCATCTTTTGTTTATATTTTAGTTGGAATAAAATAGCGGCACGTTGTAACCATATGTTATCTGATGCAATCCATTTTGGAATATAGGCAGAAATTAATTCTGGATGTTTTAAAAAGATATCGCCTAAAAATGTAGGGACGATGCTATCGACAGAGTCCCACCAAGATTTTGTGACAATCAGTTCTTCTAAGAAGGGGATATGAGTTTCGTTTATATGCTTTTTATATTTTTGCATAATATCAAGTGCGGCCGCTTGGAATTCACGTTCTGGTAAGTCCCAAAGCTCACGTATGATAATTTGGAAGTCTTTTTGATCTGGGAGAGTATGTATTTGAATGATGTCTTTTAATAATTGGCGTCTTTCCGGTGTTTGAATACCTAGAAATAGGAAGTGATTTTTCATATAACGAGCCATAGGTTCTGCTTTTTCAGGATTTTGATGAGCTGTGAAATGCTCTTGTAATGCTTTTACAAATGGATGCATAAGTGTTGCTCCTCTCTTATTCTCTTTCTTCTCTTATTATACAAAGAGTTTGGATAAATTTTAAAACATAACTTGCAATGTAATGAAATATGTTGAAAGTAGAGAGGAGAGGATAAGATGGAGGATCAAGGCGTATTAGCAGGTTTCTTTGCTCTTAGTTTTGCGTTTATTCTTGTTATATTGATTTGGGCAATTATTTCATATTTGTTAACGGCTTTTGCACTTTATTCGATGGCGAAAAATGATGGTGCAACGGACGGGGTGCTTGCGTTTATTCCGTTTTTGAATAGTAAGACATGGGGTGACTTAGCGAAAGATAAATTACCAGATTTTTTGAAAGAAGAAGCAGGTTGGAAAGTATTCGGTATATACGTTGCATGTTTTATTTTTAATTTCGTACCAATTATAAGTTTACTAGCAACAGCTGTATCGATTGTATTGTCCATTTATCTTATCTACGCTATTTTAGACAGATACGGAACGAACTCTATATTATTTACGATTATTCATGTAATCACATTTTCAGTGTTCTTACCGATTCATTTATTTATCATTCGAAATGAACCGGTGAGATATAAAGAGTAGATTTTTCTTTTTTGTTGATAAGTCGATATATTTTAGATATAAGTAAAAAAGCGCCCTGATTATCAGAGCGCTTTTTTTACTACATAAGATAGCGTAAATAAATATAAATGTGAGAAATGATTAATGAAACGATCATAATTGGGAAACCGACTTTTAGGAAGTCCATGTAACTAAATTTATGTCCTTCGCGGCTCGCGATACCTGCAACGATTACGTTAGCAGAAGCTCCGATTAATGTTCCGTTTCCGCCCAGACAAGCACCTAGTGCTAATGCCCACCATAATACATCGATTTGTGCGTCAGATGGTGATAAGCCTAGCCCAACTGCCATATCGTTAATAAGTGGAATCATTGTTGCAACGAATGGGATGTTATCAATTGTTGCAGAGGCGATACCAGATACCCATAAAATAAGGATGGATGCGTAAGAAATATCTCCGCCTGTTATACCAATTACTTTTTGAGCTAACATTTTGATAAGACCGATATCGATAAGTCCTCCAACAAGTACGAATAGCCCTGCGAAGAAGAAGATTGTTACCCACTCTACACTTGCGAATACCTCTTCAATTTCATGTTCTTTCACACCAATTAACATAAGTACAGTAGCACCAGTTAAGGCGATAATAGCGGCATCAATATGGAAAATAGAATGAGTCATGAAACCTACAATTGTAAGTCCAAGTACCGTTAAAGATTTTTTCATTAATACTGGATCTTTAATGTATTGTTTTTCATCTAAGCTCATTAATTTTTTAACTTGTACAGGATCGGCAATTAATTGTTTACGGTACATGAAGTAAAGTATTGTTGCTGTAACTGCAATAATAATAATTACGATTGGTGCTAGATTCAATAGGAAAGCATTGAAGTCTAAATGCTTATTTGCAGAACCAATCATAATGTTAGGTGGATCACCAATTAATGTTGCTGTTCCTCCAATATTTGAAAAAATAATTTCAGAAAGTAAATAAGGAACAGGATTTACTTGCAGTATGCGCGTAATAGATAAAGTAACTGGAACAACAAGAAGTACAGTTGTAACGTTATCTAAAAATGCGGAGCCAAGCGCGGTAAGTAGGGAAAGGGAAATTAAAATTTTAATTGGATTTCCTTGTGCCCCTTTTGCTGCTTTAATGGCAACGTATTGGAAAACACCTGATTTACTCGTAATGTTCACCAAAATCATCATACCGATGAGTAGCGTAATCGTTCCCCATTCAATATGTTTCGTAAAGGCGTTATGTAAATCGACGACCCCCACAATTACCATGAATGCTGCACCGAGAAGTGCGATGACAGCGCGATTAATTTTTTCAGAAATAATAATGGCATATGTAATTAAAAAGACTGCGATAGCAAAATAATACTGCCAGTTAGCGAGTTCTTGCGTTGTTTCGTGCAAAAATCTCATCTCCTTTCATTCATTTTTCTTAGTGTGTCAAATATTAACTAGATGAAACACACATAACGTCATTATAAAGTAGAAAAACTGCGGATGTAAATGAAAGGAGAGATTTTGTCATATTTTCTGCATAGGTCATTTTTTCTTATTTTTTAAAATATTTGTGGGCATTTGACATATATATAAGATACATCCAATCTGAATATTTAAAATGGAATTAGCATTCGAGCTTGTTCGTGTAGGAGTGTCAAATAGAAAGGAATGACAAAAATGATAAGGAAGGGATCGTATGGATGAACAACGATTTTTATTTTTAGACTTTGAGTTTACGATGCCCCAGCATAGAAAGAAACCGAAAGGATTTTTTCCAGAGATTATTGAGGTAGGACTCGTTTCAGTTGCTGGCTGTAAGGTAGAAGATACGTATTCATCACATGTCAGGCCGAAAACATTTCCTTCTTTAACGGATCGATGTAAGAAGTTTTTAGGAATAAAACAAGAAGTCGTGGATAAAGGGATTTCATTTCCTGAACTCGTTAAGAAGCTTGCAGAATACGAAACGAAATGTAAACCGACAATTGTAACGTGGGGAAATATGGATATGAAAGTGCTGAAACATAATTGTGAAATGGCAGGGATAGCTTTTCCATTCTTCGGACAGTGTCGTGATTTATCGCTTGAGTATAAGAAGTTTTTTGGAGAAAGAAATCAAACAGGATTATGGAAAGCAATTGAGGCGTATGGAAAAGTAGGGACAGGGAAGCATCATTGTGCGCTTGATGATGCGATGACGACGTACAATATTTTTAAACTAGTAGAAAAAGATAAAGAGTATTTAGTAAAGCCAGCACCTCCAACATTAGGAGAACTTGTTGATTTTTCAAAAGTGTTAAAGAAAGTGAGCACACAGTAACGACCAAATTGCACATTATGTAATTTGGTCGTTTTGTTTTTTAGAGTTTGTAGTCTTTCTTTAACTGTTGTAATGTTTCTAGACTACGCTCTGCAAAAGGTGAATCATCTTCAGAAAATGAATTCATTTGAGTTTCTAATGCTAATTTTAGTGACTCGGTATAATCCGGAATTTCTCCTTCATATTTTTTCACCATTTGCTCTGGAATGTTCGTCTGTTCACGGAAAGCTAAAGCGCGTCTTTCATGGAAAAATGGTACGTCAGCTTGTTTTACGTTATGTAAGTCACCTTGCACCGGATGTTTTAAAACAGCTAATACTTTTACGACGTAACTGCCAGGGCGGCTATTTGTAACTTCGCCGATGTATTTTCCTGTTTTATAAATACCAGTAACGATTTCGCCAATTTCAAATGTTTCTCTCATATTTTTCACCTCAAGTTTATAGTAAGGAAAGTAGGAGAAGGAGTCAAAGAAATCATTTGCTTTCAGAACGCCCCTTGAGAATATGGATAGGTTCCACTATAATTTAAAATGATATAACAGAAAATTCTGATGTTTTATAAATCCTATAATAAGGAGTGTTCTATATGATGCCTTTATATTTTCCGGAAGATAAAACAGAATATATTATTCCAGGGATTGTTTGCGTTCTATTTATTATCGGTGCTATTGCCACGTGGCGCATGTTTATTCGTGTATCAAAAAGAGAAGCAGAGCGATTGCAGAAAGTTGAAGAAAAACTATTAGCTGAAAAGAAACAGTAATGCATTTTTGTATGTTTCCCTCTATGCTCGGACAATCTAAGGGCAGAATATATTTTGGAGGGAATAAAATGAAGAAACGGCTTTTTTTCAGTTGTTGTTTATTATTTCTGATGGCAGGTTGTGACCAAGGAAAGCCGAAAGAAATTGAAGTGAAATTACATAATGCTTCAGGAGATGAAGTAGGGACTGCGAAAGTAGTGCAGCAAACAAGTGGCGTGAAAATTACGATTAAAGGAGAAGGTTTCACGCCAGGACCACACGGACTACATGTACATGAAATTGGAGAGTGTAAGGCACCTCGTTTTGAATCATCCGGGAATCATTTTAATCCTGATGATAAAAAACATGGTCTTCTTAATCCGAAGGGTGCAGAAAACGGTGATTTACCGAACGTAGTTGCAGATGGTTCTGGAAAGATTAAAGCGGAAATCGATGCACCTCACATCACACTTGAAGAAGGAAAAACGACGATTCATAGAAAAGATGGAGCGTCTATTATTATTACAGAAAACCCTGATGATGGTATGACTCAACCGACAGGTAAATCAGGGGATCGAATTGCTTGTGGCGTAATTGTAAAAAAAGCATCGGATATGAAGAAAAAGTAAAAGCTACCGTGAATGGTAGCTTTCTTTGTGAAATGTAATTGAAAATATATCAGCGATTATTGGAATATATCGACTGTAACTCAAATTATATCGGCGATTATTGGAATATATCGACCGTAACTTGAAATATATCGACTTACCGACAAAATATTACAAAGGAGTCTGTCCAAGAATGATTAGGGGGACAGACTCCTTTCTTATTATGAAAACGTATGACGCAGTCTGTTTAAAATTTCTTCTAAAACAGATCGTGGACAGCCGATATTAATTCGAATATGTTCTTCGCCACCTAACCCGTATTTCTCACCAGGTTCAACAATGATTTTTCCTTTTTCCTCAAGTAATGCAGTACGCTCGTTTTGAGAAAGCTTTAGACGAGAACAATCAATCCATAATAAAAAGCTACCTTCTGGCTTCGTTACGGAAAGAGCAGGTATGTGAGTTTTAATATATTCACAAGCAAATTGAGCATTATCTTCTATATATAATCGAATTTCGTTTAGCCAATCATTACATTCTGTATAGGCACTTTGCATCGCTGTATAAGCGAAGATATTTAATCCGTGAAAGCCTTGTCTATATTGGATAGATGTAAAGGCTTGACGGAGTTTTTCATTTGGAATGATAATAATCGATGCTTGTAATCCAGCGATATTAAATGTTTTACTTGGAGCCATACAAGTAATCGTGCGAGCTGCTAATTCTTCAGATAAAGAAGCGAACGGTGTATGTGTATGATCTGCGTAAATAATATCGGAATGAATTTCATCCGCCACAACGATTACGTTATATTTAGTACATAACGATCCGAGCTGTACAAGTTCCTCTTTCGTCCAAACGCGCCCGATTGGGTTATGAGGGCTACAAAGAAGCATGAGTTTGATGCCTTGCTGAAACTGCTTTTCTAAATGCTTGAAGTCTATCACATATGTATCATTTTGTTTCTGTAATGGACTCACGTATAACTGTCTGTTGTTTGTTGTGACCATTTCGAAAAATGGAGGATAAATAGGTGGTTGTACGAGAACGGATTCGTTTTCTTTTGTGAAAGCCTGTATGCTCGTACTAAGAGCTGGAACGATTCCGGCGCTAAAGACAATCCATTCTTTTTGAATATCCCAATCGTATTGTTGTTTTGTCCAGTTACAAATAATATTCCCAATATTTTCGGGAGGAAGTGTATAGCCAAAAATCGGATGTTCGATTCGTTGTTTTAAGGCAGTTTGAATAGGTTTTGGTACTTCAAAATCCATATCAGCAATCCAAGCATGGATAAGTTCTTCGTTTTTATATGTATCCCATTTTATACTATGCGTTCCACGTCGATTGATTGCTTTATGAAATAGTTGCATAAGTTTGCTCCCTTCTTCTGTAAAACCAATAAGTTATGAAAGTTCTCTCTCTTCTTATAGAATAGCTGATGTGATAGGATAAAGAAAAGTATTAAAAAGTGAAAAGGCGGGAAGCGAATGGGTACATATGAAAAGATGATAGAGGTTGTGAAGAATTGGGATCCGTTTCAAATGGGACCGGAGTTTTATGAAACAGAAGCGAGCGATGTTGTGAACGTCATAAGTGTGTTTGACGATCCAAAATACATCGCAAAGAAGATTCAACATATATACTTTATGTCTTTTGAGGAAGTACCTGCGCTTGAAAAATGTGAGAAGTTAGCTGTGGAATTACTTGTAATAAAAGAAGGCGGAAGTTGTTCATTGTAGGCTGTCGGAATTTCCGACAGCCTTTTTATATTACTGCGCAGAAAAAGCCATAATTTCTTCATAAACATGTTCCGGTTTTTCTTCAGGTAGTAAATGTCCTGTGTTTTCGTAAGAAATAAATTTCGAATTCGGTAAATCTTTGTGTAGACGATGACCTACATGTACAGGGACGACGCGGTCTTTTTCACCCCAAATGAGTAGGATAGGTGTTTCGATTTTTTGTAATTCAGTTGAAGATAAGTCACCTTCACGGTCTCGTATCATGCGAGTTAAAGCGGGAAATATACGGTTGTCATAAAAAGGAGCGGAGTAACCTTTTTTCATTTCATCGTCAATTAATGAGTGATCATGAACGACATTCATTAAGTTATGAACAATGCCGCGCCGTATAATCCAGTTCTTTACGTATAAATGAAAGAACGGTAAATAAGAAGAGTATAGTAAAGGTAAGGTTGCGCGCGCTAAATAGCTCGAGCTACATAGTAAAATCGTCTTTGAAATGAGTTCAGGACGTATACGGTTTACATAGAGAGAAATTTGCCCACCCATAGAATGCCCAACTAATACAATGTTTGAGAGAGATAAATGTTCAATTAAATCAATAATAATCGTTGCTAAATTGTGATAAGAATACTTAAACAGATGAGACTTATCACTTTTTCCGAACGGTGGTAAATCAAGAGCAATGACTGTTCCTTCCTTCGCTAGTAAAGGAATGAGACGGCGGTAACTGAATGAGGAAGATAAAAAGCCGTGAACGAGTACGAAAGTAGGGCGTTCTGTTTTATTATCATGTTCATACAATTCGTAATGAACAGTAGTGCCGCGAGTGGAAAAAGTGAAATAAGGACAAGTATATTTATGATTCATTTTTTGTCACTCCATTGATTTTTGTTCATATCATCTCCAAGGAAGAAGAAAATATGTTAACAAAAAAAGGCAAGATGACGATGTCATCTTGCCTTTCGTTTATTCAGTATTACCCGCGCACAATATTAGGCGGTGTTTTTCCTTGTAATCCTGCAACTAAATTTTCAGCGGCGGTCATGGCCATTTGCTGACGAGTTTTTAATGTTGCAGATCCGATGTGCGGTAAAGTCACAACATTTTGTAATGATAAGAGTGGATTATCTTTTTGAATTGGCTCTTGTGTAAAAGTATCGATGCCTGCTGCAAAGATTTTCTTTTCTGTTAAAGCATGGATTAACGCTTCTTCATCTACTGTTTTCCCCCGAGAAGCATTAATGAAGATTGCTGTTTCTTTCATTAATGAAAATTCCTTTTCTCCGATAAGGTGATATGTTTCATCTGTTAATGGAGTAAGAAGAACAATAAAGTCAGACTGCTTCAGTAGCGTCTGTAAATCACAATATGTAGCATCGAATTTTTGTTCAGCTTCTTCTTTACGACGGCGGTTATAGTAAAGAACATTCATATCAAATCCGAATTTTGCTCGTTTTGCAACGGCTTCTCCAATTCGGCCCATACCGATAATACCAATTGTGCTATGGTGTACATCTAGTCCGAAGTGTTCTTTTCCGATTTCAGCGTTCCATTCACCATTTTTTACGTAAGAATCGAGTTCGCAAACGCGGCGCCCAGCTGATAGCATAAGGGCGAAAACGAGATCAGCTACTGTATCATCTAATACGTATGGTGTATTCGTTCCGATAACCTTTCGATTTTTCATCGCTTGTAAATCAAAATTATCGTAACCAACAGAAATGTTGCTCACTACTTTTAAGTTAGGAGCCACTGTCAGTAATTCTTCATTAATAGCAGATCCGAAATTTAATAACCCATCTTTATCTTGTATTTTCTCTAATAGAACATCACGAGGTACTTTCTCATTTTGATCCCATTTTTCATAATCACAGTGTTCTGATAAATAGTTTTCTACAAATGTCGGAACTGGTTCAGCAATATAAATTTTTGGTTTCACGGTTCCATCCCCTTTCGCTTTATCACGCATTTTTCCGCTGATTAAAGTTTCACTTTATTTTGACATAATTCAATAGAAAAATCTTCTTTTCAAACTGGAAAGGGTATTTGTATAATTTAGACACAAACGAAAAGGAAGGATGATTTATATGGTGACAGAAAAAGAATTAGAATTATTAGCTTGTCTTGAAAAGAGTAGTCGATTATCTGTAGATACATTAGCGAAGCTGTTAAATATAGAAGTAGAAGAAGTAAAGAAGATGGTTGCGAGATTAGAAAATGAAAAGATTATTGTGGATTATGTAACACATATCGATTGGACGAAAGTGAAAGAACATACAGGTTTAACGGCAATGATCGATGTGAAAGTTACGCCAAAGCACGGCGTTGGGTTTGATGCGGTTGCTGAGCAAATTTATCGTTATTCAGAAGTGAAATCCGTTTATTTAATGTCAGGGACATATGATCTTTCTATTACATTAGAAGGTAAAACGATGGGGGAAGTAGCGATGTTTGTTTCTGAGAAATTAGCAACAATTGAATCTGTCGTTTCTACAACTACTCATTTCATTTTGAAGAAGTATAAACATGAGGGCGTTATTTATGAAAAAGACGATGATGATAAGCGAATTGTGGTGACACCATGAAGCAATTTGAACTATCTAGATCAGCAGAATCTTTAAAACCATCTGGTATTCGAAAATTTTTTGATTTAGCAGCAAATATGAAAGGTGTTATTTCCCTCGGGGTAGGAGAGCCGGATTTTGTTACCCCTTGGAATGTAAGGCAAGCATGTATTCGTTCTTTGGAACAAGGGTATACGTCATATACAGCAAATGCAGGATTATTGGAGCTCCGTCAAGAAATAGCAAAGTATCTAAAAAAACAATTTGCAGTATCTTATGATCCAAGTGATGAAATCATTGTTACAGTTGGAGCGAGCCAGGCGTTAGATGTAGCGATGCGTGCCATTATAAATCCTGATGATGAAGTGCTCATTGTTGAACCAAGCTTCGTTTCTTATGCACCACTTGTGACATTAGCTGGAGGAGTTCCGGTTCCTGTGGAGACTAAGCTAGAAAACGAGTTTAAAGTACAACCAGAACAAATTGAAGCAGCTATTACAGCGAAAACAAAGGCGATTTTACTTTGTTCACCAAATAACCCGACAGGTGCAATGCTAAATAAATTCGAGCTTGAAGAAATAGCAGTGATTGTTGAGAAGTACAATCTAATTGTATTATCTGATGAAATTTATGCAGAGCTTGTATACGACGAAGCATATACAAGTTTCGCGAGTATTAAAAATATGCGCGAGCATACGATTTTAATTTCAGGATTTTCAAAAGGATTTGCGATGACAGGATGGCGTCTCGGTATGATTGCAGCCCCTGTTCAGTTTTCAGAATTGATGCTCAAAATTCACCAATATTCCATGATGTGTGCACCGACGATGTCTCAGTTCGCAGCACTTGAAGCGTTACGTGCGGGGAATGATGAAGTAATTCGGATGAGAGATAGTTATAAGAAGCGTCGTAATTTTATGACGACATCTTTCAATGAAATGGGCTTAACGTGTCATGTGCCGGGCGGAGCATTTTATGTTTTCCCTTCTATATCTTCAACAGGATTATCTTCAGCGGAATTTGCAGAACAGTTATTGCTGGAAGAAAAAGTAGCTGTTGTCCCTGGTAGCGTATTTGGCGAAAGTGGTGAAGGGTTTATTCGTTGTTCTTATGCGACGTCGCTTGAACAACTTATGGAAGCAATGAAGAGAATGGAACGGTTTGTTGAAAATAAAAAAAGGACAAAACGTAATACGTTTTGTCCATAAAAGGGGGGGAATACTAGAAAGCCATGTGTTAGTAGTCTATCCCAATATTGGAGAATTATACTTCTTTAAGGGAAATTTTTCATGAATTTTGAATGAGTTCTGTCATAGTGGTATAATTTACTAATATAAGGTATGCGCATTCTAGATATTGTTATCTAGAATGCGTACTAACCAATCGGATATTTAAAATAAATATATCTGCTTTGCTCTCTATAATTGTAGAGAGAATGGTAAACGTATGGGAGTGTTTCATATGTCAGAACAATATACAACAGGAGTGGTTGTAACAGGGAAAGTGACTGGAATTCAAGATTACGGTGCGTTTGTAGCGTTAGATGCAGAAACACAAGGACTTGTGCATATATCTGAAATTACAAATGGATATGTAAAGGATATTCATGACTTTTTAAAGGTCGGCGATACAGTAGAAGTAAAGGTACTTTCAATTGATGAAGAGCACAGAAAAATGAGTTTATCGTTAAAAGCGGCGAAAAGAAAACAAGGAAGGATTCTTATACCGAACCCATCTGAAGACGGATTTAATACGCTGCGAGAAAAGTTGGCAGAATGGATTGAAGAGTCCGAGTTAACAAAGTAAAAGAGGAACGCATATGAGCGTTCCTCTTTTACTTTATCTTATGATATATATTTGCAAATATGATTGCATGCAATCATATTCGTATGTCGGAGGTGAAAGGACATACTGATTATCGAATTTCGTTTGTTTCTGGGTGCGTACCAAGATTTTCAGATGGTTTAAACAGTAAACCAAGGTTGATAAGCCCAGATATACCAACGATGCCGTAAATAATACGTGCAAGAGCTGAATTTTGTCCACCGAAAATGGCTGCTACTAAGTCAAACTGGAAAAACCCGATTAGTCCCCAGTTCACAGCGCCAATTACAGTAAAGACTAATGCGATACGTTGCAAAGTACTCATGAAAAAGCCCCCCTTAATTGTGAAGCATGAGCAAGCGATGAGTTAATTAACTCTTTTATAGAATGGGGTAGTTATGTTGTTTTTATACATAAAAAATGTTTAGAAAAGGATGTATATACATCTATACCGAAAAATGCGAATTTTTATGCAAAAAATGAACTTTTTCTAAAAAATATATATTGGTTACGTTTACAATTGCCTAATCGCTTGATTTACAACTTCAGTTTCGCTAAAGTGAATACAGAAATACATATCCATAATTGGAGGGAAAAAGATGAGTACACATGTAACGTTCGACTATTCTAAAGCGTTATCCTTCATCGGTGAACATGAAATCACTTATTTACGTGATGCAGTGAAAGTAACACATCACGCAATCCACGAAAAAACTGGAGCTGGGAACGATTTCCTTGGGTGGGTAGACCTTCCGCTTCAATATGACAAAGAAGAATTCGCTCGCATTCAAAAATGCGCAGAAAAAATTAAAAATGACTCTGACATTTTACTTGTTGTAGGTATTGGTGGTTCTTACCTAGGAGCACGCGCAGCAATCGAAATGTTAAACCATTCTTTCTACAACACGCTTTCTAAAGAACAACGTAAAACTCCACAAGTGCTATTTGTTGGACAAAACATTAGCTCCACTTACATGAAAGATTTAATGGACGTATTAGAAGGTAAAGACTTCTCTATTAACGTTATTTCCAAATCAGGTACAACAACAGAGCCAGCACTAGCATTCCGTATCTTCCGTAAGTTATTAGAAGAAAAGTATGGAAAAGAAGAAGCTCGCAAACGTATTTATGCAACTACAGATAAAGCGCGTGGTGCATTAAAAACATTAGCTGATAACGAAGGTTACGAAACATTTGTTATTCCAGATGATGTTGGAGGTCGTTTCTCTGTATTAACGCCAGTTGGTTTATTACCAATCGCAGTAAGTGGCTTAAATATTGAAGAGATGATGAAAGGTGCAGCTGCTGGTCATGATGACTTCGGAACATCAGAACTAGAAGAAAATCCAGCTTACCAATACGCAGTAGTTCGTAACGCTTTATACAATAAAGGAAAAACAATTGAAATGCTTGTTAACTATGAGCCAGCACTTCAATACTTCGCTGAGTGGTGGAAACAGTTATTTGGTGAAAGTGAAGGAAAAGATCAAAAAGGCATTTTCCCATCTTCAGCAAACTTCTCAACTGATTTACACTCATTAGGTCAATACGTTCAAGAAGGGCGTCGTGACTTATTTGAAACAGTTCTTAAAGTAGGTAAATCTACACATGAACTAACAATCGAATCAGAAGAAAACGATTTAGACGGATTAAACTACCTTGCTGGTGAAACTGTAGACTTCGTAAACACAAAAGCATACGAAGGTACATTACTTGCACATAGCGACGGGGGAGTACCAAACTTAATCGTAAATATTCCTGAATTAAATGAGTACACATTCGGTTACCTTGTATACTTCTTCGAAAAAGCATGTGCGATGAGCGGCTACTTATTAGGCGTGAATCCATTTGACCAACCTGGAGTAGAAGCATACAAGAAAAACATGTTTGCTTTACTTGGTAAACCAGGATTTGAAGAATTAAAAGCAGAATTAGAAGAGCGTTTAAAATAATAAAAAGCGACCGGATTCCGGTCGCTTTTTATTATTTTATCGAAAAGTCCATCAGTATATTCAAACTAAAGTGGGTATGCTAAAGGAAAAGTCTAGGAGGGATGGGCTTGATTCCGATTCAATCAAATTTAGAAGGACGTACATATGCGTTATATAAGTTAGAAGAGATTATGAAACCACTTGGATATAGTATCGGTGGTAATTGGGATTATGATAAAGGATGCTTCGATTACAAAATTGATGAAGAAGATGGGTATCAATTTTTACGAGTTCCATTTACAGCCATTGATGGAGAACTAGATGTACCAGGCGTAATAGTTCGTCTTGGAACGCCGTATATTCTTTCGCACGTATATCAAGACGAACTAGATGATAATGTGAATACTTTAACAGCTGGAACGAGTGGAATGGATCAATTTGCTGAGCCGAAAGATCCAGATGGAGATGTGAAAAGAAAATATATCAATATTGGGAAAGTGCTCATGCAAGAATTAGAGCGTCATTTTACTAATGGTGAATAACAATGAGTATGTCGCTTTCAATGAGAACAAAGGAATGAACTGGATTAATCATATATTGTTCGTCGCGCTTTATACCTAGTAAGAGAATGTTTTGCTTTAAAAGAGTATAGCTACAATTGGCAAAAGTTTGTCCGGTGCAGGACGATGGAAGCTCCATCAGTTGTAATTTATTATCAGAGATTTCGTCGTAAAGTGAAAATAGTACACCTGAAATGGAAGGGAATAAAAGAGAAGCGGTAAATACATAGCTCGTTAATTTATTTCCTTCTATAATTTCTGACACGCCAGCTCTCGTTGCATTTTGTATTTGTTCAGAAGTAAGAAGTTCAGCGATGCAGTGAATGTTTGGGTTGAGCCCTTTTGCAGTTAAAATATTTAAAATGGACTGTGTATCCGCTAAGCTTTCGTTTTTTTCTTTATCAGCTGTTATTAATATGGTGTGTGCCGTTGCAATATTGGCTTTTAATAAAGTTTGATCGTGATGCGGACAACCTTTTATAAATTCTAAATGATGAAATGGTTTTGGGAGTAAAGAAAGTGTTTCATCAATTAAAACGATATCAAGGTTTGGTTGTAATACGTGCATTTGCTTTACAACATGTTTTGCGCGCTCATTCCAGCCAACGATAATCATATGACCGTTAGAAGTAGCGGCTTCTTCACCTTTAATTTTCATATATTGTTTATTAATCATTTCAGTAGCAAACAGCACCATATAATAAGAACAAAAGCCAGTTCCTAATAAAATAATACTTATACCTATTAGTTTTCCTATCGTCGTATGGGGAGCAAAGTCTCCATATCCAACTGTAAAAATGGTAACGATTGACCACCAAATTCCGTCAAACCATGTAGTGAAATGAAAAGGTTCTAATCTATGTATAAGAAAACCGGAAAAAGCAGTCAGTACAATAATAAAACAAATTAAACGAAAAATAATGGAATCACGAAATGTATCTACTAAATTCGGACGGGATTTCAATTGCCTATTCCTCCTTACTTTGTAGGACTACATTCATTGTTGCCATTATAGAAAAAAGAAAAACTCTCTAATTAAAGAGAGTTTGTTTTATGTTACATACTTTCCACTTCAGTTTGTTGGACACTTTCAAGATGCTGGAGAGCATAGTAAACATCAGCAGTATGTCTTTTTTGATCAATGGACAGTTTAAGATGTAAATAGTGAGAACCGTTTTCTAATGTTTTAAGCTTCATATTCTTAACTTTTATATCCATTTCTTTTATTTCTTCAATTACGATTGGGATATTGTCCATATTTCGTACAACAAGTTTCACAGCGATATCACGTTGACGAAATGATCTAGGGCCTACATATTTCATCGCGAGTGGTATAAGTTCGACACTAATCATAAGGAAACACATTCCGAATATCGCTTCAATATAGAATCCGGCCCCAACAGCAATACCAATACCAGAAGCACCCCAGATCATAGCGGCAGTCGTGAGCCCTGCAATGCTATCGTTACCTCTTCTTAAAATTACGCCAGCACCTAAAAAACCAATTCCTGATACAATTTGAGCGGC
>NZ_JBQXYO010000001.1:0-3260000 GCF_052656585.1 Bacillus sp. KNSH39 | reverse complement strand
CCGGGATGGACGCACCGCTGGTGTACCAGTTGTTCTGCCAAGGGCATAGCTGGGTAGCTATGTGCGGAAGGGATAAGTGCTGAAAGCATCTAAGCATGAAGCCCCCCTCAAGATGAGATTTCCCATAGCGTAAGCTAGTAAGATCCCTGAAAGATGATCAGGTTGATAGGTTCGAGGTGGAAGCATGGTGACATGTGGAGCTGACGAATACTAATAGATCGAGGACTTAACCATATAATATGAAGCAATGTTATCTAGTTTTGAAAGAATATAAAAAACTTGTTGACTTTCGAAAGTAAATGAGTTATAATAATTCTTGTCTTAAATGAATACAGTCTGGTAATGATGGCAGAGAGGTCACACCCGTTCCCATACCGAACACGGAAGTTAAGCTCTCTAGCGCCGATGGTAGTTGGGACCTTGTCCCTGTGAGAGTAGGACGTTGCCAGGCAAATGGAGGATTAGCTCAGCTGGGAGAGCACCTGCCTTACAAGCAGGGGGTCGGCGGTTCGATCCCGTCATCCTCCACCATTTAGCCGACTTAGCTCAATTGGTAGAGCAACTGACTTGTAATCAGTAGGTTGGGGGTTCAAGTCCTCTAGTCGGCACCAGAAATCATGGCGGTTGTGGCGAAGTGGTTAACGCACCGGATTGTGGCTCCGGCATTCGTGGGTTCGATTCCCATCAGTCGCCCCATTTTTCTTAAATAAATTAATATGCGGGTGTGGCGGAATTGGCAGACGCACCAGACTTAGGATCTGGCGCCTTTGGCGTGGGGGTTCGACTCCCTTCACCCGCACTTTTAATTAAATAACTCATACATGTCTTGCGGAAGTAGTTCAGTGGTAGAATACAACCTTGCCAAGGTTGGGGTCGCGGGTTCGAATCCCGTCTTCCGCTCCAATTTTCAATATGACATGCCGGGGTGGCGGAACAGGCAGACGCACAGGACTTAAAATCCTGCGGTGGGTGACCACCGTGCGGGTTCGACCCCCGCCCTCGGCACCATATGCGCCCGTAGCTCAATTGGATAGAGCGTTTGACTACGGATCAAGAGGTTAGGGGTTCGACTCCTCTCGGGCGCGCTTTTATTAACGGGAAGTGGCTCAGCTTGGTAGAGCACCTGGTTTGGGACCAGGGGGTCGCAGGTTCAAATCCTGTCTTCCCGATATTCCTAAAAAACATGGGGCCTTAGCTCAGCTGGGAGAGCGCCTGCCTTGCACGCAGGAGGTCAGCGGTTCGATCCCGCTAGGCTCCACTTATATTAATATCATTTATGGCGGTGTAGCTCAGCTGGCTAGAGCGTACGGTTCATACCCGTGAGGTCGGGGGTTCGATCCCCTCCGCCGCTACCATAAAGGACCTTTAGCTCAGCTGGTTAGAGCAGACGGCTCATAACCGTCCGGTCGTAGGTTCGAGTCCTACAAGGTCCACCATTAGACGTATATATCTCGGAGGTATACCCAAGTTCGGCTGAAGGGATCGGTCTTGAAAACCGACAGGCGGCGAGAGTCGCGCGGGGGTTCGAATCCCTCTACCTCCTCCATTTTTTCTAAAGTAAATATTTTATCATCGCGGGGTGGAGCAGCACGGTAGCTCGTCGGGCTCATAACCCGAAGGTCGCAGGTTCAAATCCTGTCCCCGCAACCAAATGGTCCCGTGGTGTAGTGGTTAACATGCCTGCCTGTCACGCAGGAGATCGCCGGTTCGACCCCGGTCGGGACCGCCATTTTTACATAAAGGCTCGGTAGCTCAGTCGGTAGAGCAGAGGACTGAAAATCCTCGTGTCGGCGGTTCGATTCCGTCCCGAGCCACCATTTTGAAAACGCAAGCCGACTTAGCTCAATTGGTAGAGCAACTGACTTGTAATCAGTAGGTTGGGGGTTCAAGTCCTCTAGTCGGCACCACTTTCAAAATGAGCCATTAGCTCAGTTGGTAGAGCATCTGACTTTTAATCAGAGGGTCGAAGGTTCGAGTCCTTCATGGCTCACCATTTACAATTTAATGCGGGTGTAGTTTAGTGGTAAAACAAGAGCCTTCCAAGCTCTGGTCGAGAGTTCGATTCTCTTCACCCGCTTTTCAATTATGGGCCTATAGCTCAGCTGGTTAGAGCGCACGCCTGATAAGCGTGAGGTCGATGGTTCGAGTCCATTTAGGCCCACCATAATTGTTCCGCAGTAGCTCAGTGGTAGAGCTATCGGCTGTTAACCGATCGGTCGTAGGTTCGAGTCCTACCTGCGGAGCCATATTTATAGAGAAGTACCCAAGTGGCTCAAGGGGCTCCCCTGCTAAGGGAGTAGATCGCGAACGCGGTGCGAGGGTTCGAATCCCTTCTTCTCTGCCAGAACTGGCCCGTTGGTCAAGTGGTTAAGACACCGCCCTTTCACGGCGGTAACACGGGTTCGAATCCCGTACGGGTCATACTAAAAGAGATAGCATAATCTGCTATCTCTTTTTTGTTGTATAAAAATGGACTTTGGATAGTCTGCTTTTTTATGCAATAGAAGAAATATGAAGTATTCGCTGTTGCAGTTGGGTACATAGAGAGCGGTAAATACAATCATGTTAATTATTTGGACCTGTATGAATATGAAGGAATTAACTTCAACTTGAACTTTTACCCCAGCTGTATGGCTGTAGCCTCCTACACTTGGAGAAACCGATGAAAATGCATCTGGGAGCTACTGTGGAAAATAAATAATATATAGAAGAAGCTGCTTTCTCTCAATAGCTGTGATCTACTGAAGACAGCTTTTTTATGTTGTCAGTATTGTCGAGTTTTGTCGGTAAGTCGATATATTGCAAAAATCGCTGATATAATTTGAGTTACGATCGATAAATTTTAATAATCGCTGATATATTTGGAGTTACGGTCGATATATTCTAAAAATCGCTGGTATAATTTCACTTACCGACAAAAACCACAAGAAAATCCCTTTCACAATCTAAAGAAAACGCCTCCATTGAAATGGATTCCACACCTATTCCAATAACTTTACACTCTATGTGAAAAAGTTCACAAATAGGTCATAATTTGTGAAGTAATTCACAATAATACGTGCTACAATATGAATGTAAAGAAGTTAAACAACATTAAATTAGTATTTTAATTAATTACTTAAACAATCATAAAAAAATATATGTGAACAATAGAGAGGGGAAATTACCATGAAAAAAGGTATCAATCGTGTAGTATTAGTAGGAACAGGAGCTGTAGGTTGTAGTTACGCTTACTCAATGATCAACCAAGGTGTAGCTGAAGAATTCGTATTAGTAGATGTTAATGAAGCAAAAGCAGAAGGGGAAGCAATGGACTTAAGCCATGCGGTACCATTCTCTCCATCACCAACAAAAGTTTGGAGCGGTAGCTATGCAGATTGTAAAGATGCAGATTTAGTTGTTATCACTGCTGGGTTACCACAAAAGCCAGGTGAAACTCGTTTAGACTTAGTTGAGAAAAATACAAAGATCTTTAAACAAATCGTTCGAGGCATTATGGATAGCGGATTCGATGGAATCTTCTTAATCGCAACTAACCCAGTTGATATTTTAACTTACGTAACTTGGAAAGAATCTGGTTTACCGAAAGAGCGCGTAATCGGTTCTGGTACTACTTTAGACTCTGCTCGTTTCCGTTACATGTTAGGTGACTACTTAGATGTAGATCCACGTAACGTTCATGCTTACATCGTTGGTGAACACGGTGACACTGAACTTCCAGTATGGAGCCACGCTACTATCGGTGTACAAAAATTAGAAACAATCTTAGCTAACAACGAACAGTACAAACAAGAAGACTTAGACAAAATCTTCGAAAACGTACGTGATGCAGCTTACCATATCATCGAGCGTAAAGGTGCAACTTACTACGGAATCGGTATGTCACTACTTCGTGTAACTAAAGCAATCTTAAACAACGAGAACAGCGTATTAACTGTATCTGCATACCTTGAAGGTCAATACGGCGAGAAAGATGCTTACGTAGGTGTTCCAGCTGTAATTAACCGCGAAGGTGTACGTGAAATCGTAGAACTTGAGCTAAATGAAGATGAAAAAGCGAAGTTCGCTCATTCTGTAAAAGTATTAAAAGAAACAATGGCACCAGTACTATAATAATTGCTAAATAGTTCAGAGGTGGGAAACTGCTTCTTACCTCTGAACTTATATAATTTAATATAAATTCCTTTTCCGGTTTCCCTTGTATATCCCCAATATACCCCTTTTGCTGGATAAGGGTCGTTTATAGAAAAAGAGCACTCTATTTTACGTAGAGTGCTCTTTATTATTCCGCTATTTGCCGGGCAGTAAAATCTCAATTGATTAAAGTTTCACTTTATTATTTTTTAGGCGTTAATCCTAATTTCTTTAAAATATCTGCCAGTGTACCGCTTTTTGATTTTTCTACAGGTGTTTGTGATTTAGATGCATCTGGCCCTTTTTTCAAGAAGTTCTTTTCAACGAAGCGAATATCTTTTTCGTCGACAATACCATCTTTATTAAGATCTCCGTCTTTTACAGTTAGTCCTTTTTTACCATAGTTGCTAGCAATGATTTCAGCATCTTTAATATCGATTACTTTATCACCATTTACATCGCCGGCAAGGTTTTCGTCAGGTCTTGCATAATAATATTGGCCAAGCAACTTACCGTCTTTTTCAGTACCAAGTTTCGTTGTTAGGCGGCTTGTTAAATGTCCTGGCACCTCTACATATAAGTTATAGTCGCGTTTATTAACTGGAAGTCCATTTAGTTTGAAGTATCCGTATTTATCTAGTGAGCCTTCAAACTTATGACGGTAAGAATCAGTCGCATATACTTTTACGCCAAGCTTTGTATAATCGAACTTTTCATCTAAATATCCGCGTTCATTTAAGAATGCACCAGGTTTAATATTTCCTTCTACTAATGAGTTTAAGGACATAACTGAGAATGTTTGATCTTGAAGTACACGCATTCTATTTGGTTCTGATTCACCTTGTTTCCAGTAAACAAAAATTGGTGATTCTAATTGAGCGTTTGCTTCATAAAACTCATCATTTTCTACTTTGAACGTTACATCAATGAACGGGAAATCACCATCTAATCCAGCAAAATTTTTGTCATCGATAGCTCCGCCAACTGTAACAGAGCCTGCCTCTAGTTTCGGTTCATTTACTTTTGCGGTTACCCCTTTTTGGGAAAGTAGCTTTTCAAAAGCAGGATTAAATTTCGCATTTGCAAATTTGAAGTTCTTCTCTAGGAAGTTTACATTAAATTGCCCAGCAACAAATTGTTTTACGTGTTTCGCGTTTAGTGTTACTGTGAACTCGTCATTTTTATATAATTCTTTTTTATCGTAACTAGTTTTTGCATATTGAGCACCTTGCGGGATAAACCAGTAGTTATTTACACCGTTTGGATAGTCAGGACCTGCAGTTGCATAATCGAAAATATATACGCCTGTGTTCATTGGACCTTCCGTTCTGAAGGAGTCAGGTGTAATGCCAACTTTAAAGTCGCCATTTGCATTAATCGGTAAAAACTTATGCAAGTATGGAGAATAGTCATAGTACATAACGCCATTCGCTTCTTGCGTAATGTTTAATCCTTTTCCTTTTAAGTAATCAACGTTTGAATCGTATACGTTTCCTTTAATCCATAGTGCTTTTTTGCCATCTTCTACTGTATAATTTTCTTCATTTAACTCGTAAATACCAGGTTTTAATCCAGTTAATTTCACTTCTGGTGGTGTATTATCAATTACAACATAATCACCTTTTACACGTGCTTTCCCAGCCTTATCATAACCGACAAACTCAATTGTGTAGTCTCCTTCTGGTAAGTTGATTTTCTCATTACCGATTGGTTTTGCAGGATCATTTGTAAAAGGATACACTTTTCCATTAAAGAATGAATCTAAGTAGTAATACACATCAGTTTTTAGGCCACTCGTGTTTAATGTTCCAATGAAGCCAAGAGCTTTATTTGTTTTGGAATCTTTTACGATAAGATCTAACGTTTCAAGTTCGCTGTTTAATTGGAATGCTCCGTGAACATACGATTCACCGTATGGATTGAATTTAGATGTATCAGTTGAAATTGCTTTTCTTGATAGTATTGCATTTTCAATACCAGGCTCTGATACACGAATAGAGAATGGGATTTGATATGTTTCTTCTTTATTTTTTGTGTTCGTAATATGAATGTACCCTTCATATCGGCCTTGTTTCACACCGGCTGGAACATTAATTTTTGCTTCAATTTCACCTGTTTTGCCAGCATCAAGAGTAATTGTTTCTGGAGCAGAGATTTTTACACCGTTTGCGACAGCATCGTTAATAGTAGACGATGCTGGTGTATAAGAAATTTCTGTTTTAAATTCTTTTTTCTCTTGTTTATTATGATTAGTTACTTTTATATTTCGTTTTTGTTCAAGAGCTTCACCGTCTTTTTGATAAAACTTACCGAATGCAATAGATCCAGTTTCTTCGGGTACTTCAATTACTTCATCATTTACAACAGTTTGTGTCGTATCTAATACTTTAAAGCTTGTTTCTGTACGAACGGCGTTGTAAGCATCTACTCGCCCAGCTCCAACTTCATATACGGAATATTTTTCTTTTAAATCATTAGCTGTGTTCATAAGAGACGCTTTTACATCGAACGGAGAGTAGTCTGGGTGTTCTTGTAAAATTAGAGCAGCAACGCCAGCGATATGAGGAGAAGCCATAGATGTTCCTTGCATACGCTCATAGGAAACAGCGTAGTTTTCACCCTCTTGCGGGTCGTTAATATATTCAGGAACTGTTGAAAGGATAGCGACACCAGGCGCTGTAATATCAGGCTTAATATCATCATTTGCTGTAACAGGACCGCGTGAGCTAAAGTCTGCAAGATGATCGCCTTCTGTTTGAATGTAATTAATTTCATCGAGAGTTAAGGAGGTGCTACCTTGTTCGATTTGAGCTTTTAGTTTTTCACCTTCTTCTTTCGTTAGGCGGAATGCTGGAATGTATTTTGTACTTTCGCCAACGTAGAAAGGAATTTCTCCATCCACATTGTTATAAATAATAACGGCTTTTGCACCTGCTTGTTTTGCATTAGCAATTTTTTCATCAAATGACAGTGTACCGCGTGCAACGAGAGCGATTTTTCCTTTTACATCTTTTTTACTAAACTCGTCAGGCGTACCAATTCCTACATATTCAATAGGTAAAGTTTGTCCCTTGAAATCTTCTATTTTATCAGTGAAGTTTTTGCCGAATAGAATTAGGTTAGGAAATTGTAATTGTCCAGCATGACCTGATAGTTTCGGTAAGGAAATAGAGCTATCACTTGCTCCAACCGTAATTGCAAATGGTGAAGCACCTGGTGATCCGAGTGTTGATGGATTTGGTCCAGAGTTACCAGCAGCAACGACTGTAACAACGCCTGAAAGCATTGCATTATTAACAGCGATAGATGTTGGATCGAGTGGATTGTTGCTATCATCACCTAACGATAAGTTAATAACGTTCATACCGTCAGAAATGGATTTATCAATTGCAGCGATAATACCTGAACTATCTCCACTTCCGTATGGACCGAGTACACGATAGTTATACAGTTCAATGTCAGGTGCAACACCTTTTACTGCTGAATCAGATTGGTTCTTCTTTTGGGCAGAAACGATACCTGCTACGTGAGTGCCGTGGGCTGTGTAGAAGGAAGAACCACGGTTATCAAATTCAGGAGCACCAGATTGTTGCCATTCTGAATAAGTAGTTTCCATTGGATCTGCATCATTATTAATAAAGTCCCAACCCTTTACTGAGTTTAGGTCTACTTTGCTAGAGTCCTCACCAGGTTTCGCGCGATAGCCTTTATATACGTCTTTTAAGTCAGGATGATTGTAATCAATACCTGTATCTAATACACCAACTTTAATTCCTTTTCCGGTAATGCCCTCACTATGTAACTTATCTACTCCAATTTGCGGGATGCTATCTGTTAGTTTTTGAGGCGCTTTTTGCTCAGCTTGTTTTGGTAAATTTAATTTCACTTCGTAATCTTTCCAAATACGTTTTACAACGCCAATTCGTAACAATTCTTCTACTGTATTTGCTGGTAATGTCATCGCAACACCATTTATCGCATGCTTATAAGAACGTTTAATTTGTACAGACTGGAAGTTTCCTGATTTTACTGATGGGCTGAATTGATAAAGACGTTTTAGTCCTTTTTCGAATTCTTCATGTTCTTGATCAATACGTGCTTTTATATTTTCAGGAGCAGACTGTAATCCTTTTTCTTTTTGTTTTAATTCATTAATCTTTACTGGAGCAGTTTGAAATTCTACGATGATATTTACAGGCTCAGAACTACTCGTATTAATATCTGGTGAAATTGTAAAACCAGGGTTGGCATCTACCGTTTGTAATGCCAGGCGTTGTTCTTTAGAAAGCTTAGATAATATAGAATGAGCATTTGAAGATTCAATTTGGTTAATAGGACTTTCAGCAAGTACATTGAACGGAATAGCAGTTGAAAACAAAACGCCAGCTGTTACAATTCCGGTAACAAAACGATTTTTCTTTTTCATTTATAGGCCTCCGGTAATTTATATTTTTAAAAATTATTTCTCCACGCCAGCCGTTTGCTCAGTATGGAATGTCCAGTTTAGCTGCAGGGAATCACCTTGAAATTTATTTTGATCTTGGTCGTTATCTTCAAATGAGAAGAGGACGTGTAAGTAATCTGTTTCACCAGATTTAATACCATCTATTAAGTTATGACGTTCTAGAGACGTAGCGACATCTTCAGGTTTCATAGTTTTTAATTGTGATAGTTTTGTTTCCCACACAATCTCATGATCATCGTTTGGATTAGATGGCTGTCCATCATTTACTAGAAACTTGACGATAATGTGATCACCTAAATCTTCACCGTCATTATTTTGCTTTGCATCTGTAACTTCATATGATGTTTCAAGTGCTACTTTTGCGATATCCAATGTACCTTTATTTTCAAGCTTGAAGTTCCTTTCAATAAAATCACCTGGTTTTAAATCTTTCACATTAACGATTACACTTGGATTAATAGAAAGATCTAGTGTTCCAGCTTGAAATGAGTTACTTGATGTTTCTGAATCACTGAAATAGGCGAATACACCGCCGAATGTAAGGGATAAGCCAAGTGAAGCGGTGATAACTCCCATTCCTACTTTTTGTTTTAATGACATAAGAAAGCCTCCTAGTTAAATTTGTATAGCAACCGTTCGCAACAAGGATAAATAAGTAAACATAGTAGTCCGCTATGAATTGTAGTTAAGAAAGAACAATGTTCTTTATTGAGAACAAGTATATGCTTATGAATTTCGCATTTCAATAAAATTGTGACAAAAAATATTGAGAAACATTTTTTTATGACAGATTATTTTGTTTTGATTTTGAGTGGAAAATAGCATGAAAAATAGGATAAACATAATAAAATAAAGGTTGAGAAAAAATAATTGATAAAAATATAGAAGGATAATAAAGCGTTTTCAATGAATATTCGTCAAAATTCGATATTTTACACGGAAATGTGAAGAAAAACTAACGTTTTTAAGAAAAAAACGAATATTTTTTATAAATTAACAAGGATATTGCAGTTTTTCGCAGAAATAGTTAAAGTATAAAAAATTCTGTCATCTAAGTGAGGTGAGCATATTGAGTGTAATAAATTGTGAAGAAGTGAAACGAGATGAGTTTCATACAGAAAAGTACTATGAAAGTTATAACATCTTTGGCGCACATGTTGTGACGGAAGATGAGATTCAAGGGGTACGATTTACAGTGTGGGCTCCTCATGCGAAAGCAATGAGTGTTGTTGGAGATTTTAATGAGTGGGATTATGAGCAACATAAAATGCTACAAGTGACAGAAGAAGGCATTTGGTCCTTGTTTATACCGCATATTGAAGAAGGAGAAATATATAAATATGCGATTGAAACGTTGGCTGGTGACGTCATTTTAAAGGCAGATCCGTATGCTGTATATGCAGAAGTAAGACCGAATACGGCATCTGTAGTTTTTGATATAAAGGGATATGAATGGAATGATAAAAACTGGACTCGTAAGAAAAAGAAAAAATCGATTTATAAAGAAGCGATGACAGTTTATGAATTGCATTTTGGTTCTTGGAAAAAGAAAGAAGATGGAACACTGTATTCTTACAGGGAAATGGTAGAAGAACTCATTCCATATGTGGTGGAACATCAATTTACACATATTGAAATTATGCCGCTTGTTGAGCATCCATATGATCGTTCTTGGGGATATCAAGGAACGGGATATTATGCAGCGACGAGTAGATTTGGTACACCGCATGATTTAATGTATTTTGTCGACGAATGTCATAAATATGGAATCGGTGTCATTTTAGATTGGGTGCCGGGGCATTTTTGTAAAGATGCTCACGGTTTATATTTGTTTGATGGCACACCGACCTATGAATATAAAGATAAAGATGTACAAGAAAATCCAGTATGGGGAACTGTCAATTTTGATTTAGGAAAGAGAGAGGTACGTAATTTCTTAATTTCAAATGCGTTATTTTGGATGAGATATTTCCATATTGATGGTTTCAGAGTAGATGCAGTTGCGAACATGTTGTACTGGAATAAAGAAGGACAAGAGCAAAGTAATGAGCATGCTGTTTCATTTTTAAGAGAGTTGAATGAAGCAGTGTTTGCAGAGGATGAAGATTTTCTTATGACGGCAGAAGATTCAACAGCTTGGCCACTTGTAACAACTCCAACGTATGAAGGTGGGCTTGGATTCAATTACAAATGGAACATGGGCTGGATGAATGACGTGCTGAAATATATGGAGTGTGCGCCTGAATATAGGAAACACATTCATGAGAAAATGACGTTTTCTTTGCTATATGCGTACTCTGAAAACTTCATATTACCGCTTTCTCATGATGAAGTCGTTCATGGGAAAAAGTCGTTATTAAATAAAATGCCAGGTGATTACTGGGATAAGTTTGCTCAGCTTCGTTTATTATATGGATATTTCTTTACTCACCCAGGAAAGAAATTACTTTTCATGGGAGGGGAATTCGGACAGTTTGATGAGTGGAAAGACCTTGAAGATTTAGATTGGAATTTACATGATTTTGAAATGCATCGTTATATGCATGATTACTTTAAAGAGCTCATAGCATTGTATAAGCGCTCAAAACCACTTTGGCAGCTTGATCATTCGCCTGAAGGTTTTCAGTGGATTGATGCTAATAATAACGAGCAAAGTATTTTCTCGTTTATCCGCCAAGGGGATAAACAAGAGGATGCGTTAGTTATCGTATGTAATTTTACGAAAGCTACATATGAAAACTATAAAGTAGGTGTACCAGATTTCGAGTATTATAACGAGATTTTAAACAGTGATGCACAGCAATATGGCGGTTCGGGGCAAGTGAATAAGAAACGTCTTAAGACGATTCTAGAACCGTACCATAATCAAGCAGCACATGTAGAGATTACAATTCCACCATTTGGCGTATCCATATTACGACCAGTGAAGACGAGAAAGGGGAGCAAAAAACAAGATGGCTCAAAAACAAAAGTGCGTAGCAATGTTACTAGCAGGGGGAAAAGGTAGTCGATTAAGTGCATTAACAAAAAATTTAGCCAAGCCAGCTGTTCCATTTGGTGGTAAATATCGCATTATTGATTTTACGCTAAGTAACTGCGCAAATTCTGGTATTGAAACGGTTGGGATTTTAACGCAATATCAACCACTAGAACTTCATAATTATATCGGAATCGGCAATGCATGGGATTTAGACCGAGTAAGCGGTGGAGTCACAGTATTACCTCCTTATGCGGAGTCTTCAGGTGTGAAGTGGTACACAGGTACGGCAAGTGCCATTTATCAAAACTTAAACTATTTAAGTCAATATGAACCAGAGTATGTTCTTATTTTATCAGGCGACCATATTTATAAAATGGATTACAGTAAGATGCTAGATTACCATATTGAGAAAGAATCGGACGTATCCATTTCTGTTATTGAAGTACCTTGGGATGAAGCGAGTCGCTTTGGCATTATGAATACAAATGAAGAAATGGAGATTGTTGAGTTTGAAGAGAAACCACAATTTCCAAGAAGTAATCTTGCATCAATGGGAATCTATATTTTTAATTGGTCAATTTTGAAAGAGTATTTAGAGATGGATGCAAGAAACCCTGAATCTAGTAACGATTTCGGAAAAGACGTACTTCCGCTTTTATTGGATGAAGGGAAGAAGTTAATGGCGTATCCGTTTGAAGGATATTGGAAAGATGTTGGAACGGTGAAGAGCTTATGGGAAGCGAATATGGATTTGCTTCGCGATGAAACATCACTGAATTTAAACGATCGTAATTGGCGTATTTACTCTGTCAATCCAAACGAACCGCCTCAATATATTGCTGAAAAGGCGAAAGTAGAAGAATCGCTTATTAACGAAGGATGCGTCATTGAAGGGGACGTGAAGCATTCTGTGTTATTCCAAGGAGTGACGGTGGAAGAAGGAAGTATGGTGATTGATTCTGTCGTTATGCCAGGGGCTAAGATTGGTAAAAATGTTGTGATTGAAAGAGCGATTGTTGGATCAGAAATGGTTATCGAAGATGGAACAATCATTCGTCCAGAAAAGAATGTTGACGATGTAGTATTAATTGCTGAAGGGAAATAGAAAAGGGGGATGAAATGAATGGGAGAAAAAATGTTAGGAATTATTAATGCAACGGGAAGTTTTCCTTCCTTAAAGAAAGTAACAGGGCATCGTTCACTAGCGGCGTTACCGTTTGGGGGCCGTTATCGACTCATTGATTTCATGCTTTCAAATATGGTGAATTCTAGTATTCATAGTGTGGCAGTTTTTACAAGCCATAAAAATCGTTCGTTAATGGACCATGTTGGTTCAGGAAAACAGTGGGATTTAGATAGAAAACGAGACGGACTATTTTTATTCCCGCCAAACTGCCAATGTGACCAAGATGAATTTGGGTCTTTTGCACACTTTAGAAGACATATTGATTATTTTCTAAGAAGCAGAGAAGAGTACGTTGTTATTACGAATAGCCATCTCGTAACAGCATTAAATTTTCAAGCGGTGTTAGAGCGACATATACATACGGCAGCTGATATTACAGAAGTTTGCCATGAAGGGGTTTCGCTTCAAACATACGTGTTAAAGAAACAATTATTGTTAGACTTATTTGAGTCATATAAAGGTGTGGAACAATACAGTTTATTTGATGTAGTGAGAGAAAAGCGCGGGAAATCATTACACATTGCTACATATGAACATACTGGATATGTAGCAATTATTGACTCGATTGAAAGTTACTATAAACATAGCTTAGAAATTTTGCAACCTGCTATTTGGAAGCAATTATTTAAGAAAGAAGCACCGATCTTTACGAAAGTAAAAGATGAGCCACCAACTCGTTATTTAAAGGGTGCAGTCGTGAAAAATACAATGATTGCAAATGGCAGTATTATTGAAGGGGAAGTCGAAAACAGTGTTGTTTCCCGTTCGGTTAAAATTGGAAAAGGTTCAATTATTCGTAACAGTATTATTATGCAAAAGAGCCAAATTGGAGATAACTGTATAATAGACGGTGTTATTATTGATAAAGACGTGAAAATTGGCGACGGTGTCGTATTAAAAGGAAGCGCCGATGAGCCGTATGTTGTAGAAAAAGGAAGCGTACAAAACAGTACGATTAATAGTTATTCCTAAAGAATCAGTGGGGGCTTTTTCCTCCACTGATTAAAGTTTTAATTTAAATGAAAACTCGAAGGGAGGAAGCTGCAAGAGGAGTAATAAAAACTTTTCGCGCAGTGGGACAACAAGTGAATATTTTATTTGCAGTATCAGAATGTGTACCGTTTGTGAAATCGGGAGGATTAGCTGATGTAGCGGGTGCGCTCCCAAAAGAGCTAAAAAAATTAGGAGTGGACGTTCGTATTATACTTCCGAATTATAGTCTCATTCCGCAAAAGTTAAGAGATGGATGTACGTTACATAAAGTAATTAACGTCCCTCTTGGGTGGAGAAATCAATATTGTGGAATTTTAAAAGGTGAGCAAGACGGAATTACGTATTACTTAATAGATAATGAATATTATTTTAAGAGAGATTCTCTGTATGGTCATTACGATGACGGAGAGCGTTTTTCTTATTTCTCAAAAGCGGTGTTAGAGTGTATTCCGCACCTTGATTTTGAAGTGGATGTTCTTCATAGCCACGATTGGCATACGGCTATGGTTAATTTCTTACTTCGTGAAAAGTATCAAGATAACCCGTTATATGAGCGTATTAAAACGGTATATACAATTCATAACTTGCAGTTCCAAGGAGTATTTCCTCCTGAAGTGATGTACGACTTGTTAGAGCTTGGTGATGAATATTTTCATAGTGAGCAGCTAGAGTTTTATGGAAACGTAAACTTTATGAAAGGCGGTATTATTGCTTCGGATCAAATTACAGCGGTGAGCCCGACGTATAAGGAAGAAATTCAATATGAATTTTTCGGTGAGAAGTTAGATGGATTACTGCGAAAATATAATGATAAGCTTAGCGGCATTGTAAATGGTATTGATACGAGCGTATATAATCCAGAAACGGATTCGTATATTAAGGCCCAGTATGATGCAGATTCATTATATGAAAAGAGTGAAAATAAACGCGCCTTGCAGCGTTATTTTGGTTTGCCAGAAAAAGAGGATACACCAATTATTTCAATGGTAACGAGATTAACGAAGCAAAAAGGTCTTGATTTAGTACGTACTGTATTCCGCGAAATAATGGAAGAAGATGTACAATGTATTATTTTAGGTTCAGGTGATTCGGAATATGAGCAATTCTTTGAGTGGATGGCATATGAGTATCCGGAGAAGGTAAAAGTTTATATCGGATTTAATGAAGAATTAGCTCACCAAGTGTATGCGGGAAGCGATTTGTTTTTAATGCCATCGCTGTTTGAACCGTGTGGACTTGGACAACTTATCGCATTAGCATACGGTACGATTCCAATTGTAAGAGAAACAGGTGGGTTAAACGATACGGTACATTCTTATGATGAAGAAACTGGAGAAGGAAATGGTTTCAGTTTCACGAATTTTAATGCACATGACATGCTGCATACGATTCATCGTGCAATTGAATTCTATCATGATAAACCAGTGTGGGAGCAGCTTGTAAAACAAGCGATGACTGAAGATTATAGCTGGGAGCAATCGGCTCTTGCTTATAAGGAATTGTATAAAAGTCTCATGGAATAACATGTAGGTGGTGAAAAAATGTTTACTCATGTTGAAAGTTTTAAATCAACTTTTCTAGAAAAGTTAGAGACGATGTATGGTAAAAGTTTTAAAGATTCTACAACTCGTGATCAATATAATACACTCGGCCATATGGTACGTGAGTATATGAATAGTCAATGGATTGCAACGAACGAGAGTTATCGATCCGGAGAGCAAAAGCAAATGTATTACTTGTCTATTGAGTTTTTGCTTGGACGTTTGCTTGGAAGTAACATCTTGAATTTAGGTATTCGAGATGTATGCGAGCAGGGGTTATCTGAACTAGGGATTTCGTTACAAGAGTTAGAAGAAGTGGAAGCAGATGCAGGCCTTGGTAATGGTGGGCTTGGACGCTTAGCAGCCTGTTTTCTCGATTCACTCGCATCTTTAAACTTACCAGGACACGGCTGTGGAATTCGTTATAAACATGGTTTGTTTGATCAGAAAATTGTTGATGGTTATCAAGTTGAATTTCCAGAACAGTGGCTTCTTCATGAAAACGTATGGGAAGTAAGAAGGTATGATCAAGCTGTAGAAGTAAGTTATTTCGGCAGTGTTGAACCGCTAGAAATTGACGGGCGTTTAGAGTTTAGGCATACAAATGCAGAAGTCATTATGGCCGTGCCATATGATGTGCCGGTAGTTGGCTATGAGACGAGTACTGTAAATACACTTAGACTTTGGAATGCTGAACCAGTTCCTTTCCCGCAAAACTGCAAAGATATTTTGAAATATAAGCGTGAAACAGAGGCTGTATCGGAGTTTTTATATCCAGATGATACGCATGATGAGGGAAAAATACTTCGTTTAAAACAACAGTATTTCCTCGTATCAGCAAGTTTGCAAAATATCGTTCGAATGCATAGAGAAAGATATGGTGACCTTCGTCAACTACATGAAAAAATTGCGATCCACATTAACGATACACATCCGGTTTTAGCAATTCCGGAACTAATGCGTATTTTACTAGACGAAGAAAAGTTAGCATGGGAAGAAGCTTGGCACATAACGACGCAGACGATTTCTTATACGAATCATACGACGTTATCAGAAGCGCTCGAAAAGTGGCCAATTCACATTTTTAAACCGTTATTACCGAGAATTTATATGATTATTGAAGAGATTAATGAACGTTTCTGTCATGAACTGTGGGAACAGTATCCGTATGAGTGGGATCGTATTGAAGCAATGGCGATTATTGCACATGACCTTGTGAAAATGGCTCATTTAGCGATTGTCGGTAGCCATAGCGTAAACGGTGTAGCAAAAATTCATACGGAAATATTAAAGCAGCGGGAAATGCGATTGTTTTATGAATTTTATCCAGATAAGTTTAATAATAAGACGAATGGAATTGCTCATAGGCGCTGGCTTATGAAAGCAAATCCACAGTTAACAAATCTCATTTCAGAGGCGATTGGAACGGAGTGGAAGAAAGAACCGATTAAGCTTCAAGAGCTACAATTAGTTCAATATGATGCGAGTTTCCAAGAGAAATTTGCAGAGGTAAAACAAGAGCGTAAAGAGATTTTAGCGGAGCGTATTCATAATACAATGGGGATTACCATTGATCCAAATTCTATTTTTGATGTGCAAGTGAAAAGATTACATGCTTATAAACGACAATTATTAAATGTTCTTCATATTTTATATTTGTATAACCGTTTGAAAGAGGATGCTAGTTTTACATTTTATCCGCGTACTTTTATTTTTGGAGCGAAAGCATCACCTGGCTATTATTACGCGAAAAAAATTATTAAATTAATAAATGAACTCGCAAGAAAAGTAAATAATGACCCGTATGTCAGTCAATATATGAAAGTTATCTTTCTAGAAAACTATCGAGTTTCTTTAGCTGAAGATATATTCCCAGCAGCGGATGTAAGTGAACAAATTTCAACGGCGAGTAAAGAAGCATCGGGAACAGGTAATATGAAATTTATGATGAATGGTGCGATTACACTCGGAACGCTAGACGGTGCTAACGTTGAAATAAAAGACCGGGTCGGTGAGGATAACTGTTTTATTTTCGGTTTAACGGCCGAAGAGGTTCTTCATTACTATCAAAATGGTGGGTATCGTGCAAGTGATTATTATCACCACAATAGGCACATTAAAAAAATAGTTGATCAATTAACAAATGGTTTCTTTGCACAATCGGGAGCTGAATTTGAAGCAATTTACGATTCTCTCGTTATTCAAAACGATGAATATTTCGTTCTGCGAGATTTTGGTCCGTATGCTGAAAGACAAGAAGCTGTTGGTAGAGCTTATGAGAACCGAACGAAGTGGCTAGAAATGTCTATTTTAAATATTGCACAGTCTGGTCATTTTGCGAGCGATCGAACGATTTTGCAGTACAGTAATGAAATTTGGGGTATCGGTAATGCAGTTAAACAGTTTTAAAGAGGTTGCTATATTGGGAGATATATTATCGATTTACCAACAAAATGGATATTAATAAATAAAACGAGCTTAATAAAATTAAGCTCGTTTTATTTATTTTGCTTAAGAAAGAAATGGAACAGTGGTATATATGATACCTGCCCCATCATACTCTCCTGTCGCAAAGTATGAAAATGTAAAGAAACCTGTAACCGTAAAAATTACAATAAGAAAAAGTGCGAAGATAAATTTTAACATGTAAGGTCCCCTCATCCAAAAATAACTTCATACATTATTATAGTATACGAATATTTTATTTCCAATTGTTTACTGGTTAAAAATGAGAAGTCAGACATGTTTTGTATGTTGTAATGGAATGATTATTTGTAATGGATTTTGTGTTTTTTGTAAATGTCATGTTGTGATGGACGTGTGCATACTCCCAATCATGATCATTAAAATTTATGTTTCGGGGAGGGAGAAGTGGGACGACATCGAACAAGTTGACGAAACGAAAGCTACTAGCTACTTGTAGTTTATAATAATTTCGAAAAGCGATATCTCCTACTTTTGGAGAAGCGAATGTATAAAGTCCATACTGTGCGAAGGCAGTATTTATACGTGCATCTAATATGTGTAATGTGGCAAGCGCGCCACCTAGACTATGCCCAGTAGCTAGCAGTTTTTTATGTGCTGGCAATGATACGAGCATATCCATAATAGAATCACGACAAGACTCATAAATAGAGAGAAAACCGTTATGGACATTTCCGCCATTTAAAGCATAAGGATAAGGTTTTTGATTGACGAGAGAATCAATAATCCAATCTGGATCTGTTTGAGTGCCTCTGAAGGCAACAATAATTGTATCCTCAGATTCTAATATAAATCCGAACCATTCTGTTGTTTGAATGGCCTTTCCTTGAAACCCTTGTACATATTGAAAACCATCTGGTATTTCGAAAATGCCATTTTGTTTATATTGTTCATACGTTAACTCACAACAAGAAGCTAACAGTATGGCAGTGTCTTTATCAAAGGATAAAGGAGTACGCATTAAGGAAGCCCTCCTTAAGAAAAAGTATAGTTTAATATATGCAGTGAGGAACTTGATTCATTCTTTTGGAGGTGGGGAATAGCTTGTATCGCTTATCTAAATCAGTGGAGGAAATTATAAGGTCAAAATAAAACAGTGCCTGATAAGGGCACTGTTTACTCTTTTTCATCTCAAGGAATCGGCTTTTTTAGTTATTCTTAATGAACTGACGCATGCGTTAGTTGCATAAGTAAGAGGTTTGAAAAAATAGCCTGTATATATTTGAACGATGAATAACTTACCTATTTTCTTGTGTTTGTTTACACTATATACAGAAAAATTTGAAAAACAAAACGTATTATTTATCTGTTTGTTTTTGCTTCTTTTTCAAATACTCCGTACGCAATTTTTCAAGTTGTTGCTTTTTATCAAATTTGGCAGGTTTCTGTTTTTCATGGAACTTTGCCACAGCTACCTGACTTTTGGAATCCAATTGATATTTTCCCACTTTGTTCACCTACTTTTCTTGTCTCTAAAGAGAATCTATTCAACAAATATAATATACCTTATTTTCCTGAAGTAAACCTTATTACTTTATTTTAACTGCTTTTTCTCGTTTGTAGACGTAAATTAAAACACCCTTTCACTGCATTACTGCAAGCAAGGGTGTTTTAATTTTATTATTTTATTAGTTGATGGCCATGCCTACATAAGGGCACAGTTTACTCTTTCCCATCTAATAAACGACCAAGTCCACCTAATACACTACCTTCGCCAGTACTTTGCGCTGCTGGGCTTGTAAGACGTGCTGCTAAGCGGCTAAGTGTTAAGGACTGAATCCAAACTGTTCCAGGACCTTCTAATGTTGCGAAGAATAAACCCTCGCCGCCAAATAGAGCTGTTTTTACTTTACCAACGAACTCGACATCATAGTTAATGTCTTTTGTCATAGCAACGAGACAACCTGTATCAATGCGAAGTTTCTCACCAGGTTTTAATTCACGTTTATATACAGTTCCACCTGCGTGCATGAAAGCAAGGCCATCACCTTCAAGTTTCTGCATGATGAAACCTTCACCACCGAAGAAACCAGTTCCTATTTTTTTCGTAAATTCAATTCCGATGGAAACACCTTTTGCGGCACAAAGAAAGGCATCTTTTTGACAAACTACTTTTCCTTGATACTCTGTTAAATCTACAGGAATAATTTTACCAGGATAAGGAGCAGCAAATGAGACGTGGCGCTTGCCGTGACCTGTATTTGTAAATACAGTCATAAACATACTTTCGCCTGTAACGAGACGTTTACCAGCGCCCATTAATTTTCCGAATAAACCTCCAGATGGGCCAGAACCATCACCGAAGATTGTTTCCATTTCTATGTAATCTTCCATCATCATCATTGCGCCAGCTTCTGCAATCACGCTCTCTTCTGGATCTAACTCAATTTCAACAAACTGCATATCATCGCCATATAACTTATACTCGATTTCGTGTGCTCTCATTTTTTTCACCTCGTATGTAATAGATACTTATATTGTACAGAATTTAATAGGATTAGAATACTTTAGTTTTGTTAATTTTCAAATAAAGTGGAACCAGCCAAAACTGATTATCAGCTCCCGCCAATCAAGCTGTCCACAAATGGCGGGATAATATATGAATATGGAAATTCAACATTATATTAAAATTATAAAAAAATGGTGGAATGAAAGTGTTCTCATTTGACGTTTTGGATATAGCGTGATATAGTGAAATCACTATTGAGCTACATAATGTGGTACGGAAATAAAGCACGTTGAATTAAAGGCTGTAAGCTTGTTATACATTCATGTCCTTTATATCCACCTTTTCATGTGGATTCATAGTTTCATTTTTATTTAGGAGGTACATGACATGCAAACAGGTAAAGTTAAATGGTTCAACAGCGAAAAAGGTTTCGGTTTCATCGAAGTTGAAGGTGGAGACGATGTATTCGTTCACTTCTCAGCTATCCAAGGTGACGGATTCAAAACTTTAGAAGAAGGTCAAGAAGTTTCTTTCGAAATCGTTGAAGGTAACCGTGGACCACAAGCTGCTAACGTTACAAAAAACTAATTAGCTAGCGATAAAAAGCATTCCGATTTTCGGAATGCTTTTTTTTATTCTTTGGAACTAGATTCATTTGAAGATAATTCACCTTTGAAGGTACGTTCTTCAAAATCATCAAGCATTTGTTCATATTCTTCATGCTCTTCTGTAGCGAAAACTTGTGGGTTTTTCCCGTACATATCCGTACCGATAAAGTTTTCAAAATCCTCCACGTAGCCTACGTTTTCTTCACTATTTACATACATGCCATTATAGTTTTTTGAATCTTGTCTTTCTAAATCAGACGGCGTTTCAGATGTTCCATAATTTGCGACATCTTGCCACGCATCTTCCGCATCGTACTCAACAGAATCGTCCTCATCATGCTTGTGGAAAGAAGGAGACAACACTTCTTCTTCAACTGGTCGTGTATTCATATTTAACTTATTTGTCGCGTGCTGGATGCATGTTGTAGCAGTCGGCATTGCTTCCAATCTTTCAAATGGAATCTCTTCGCCAGACACTTCGCAAATGCCGTACGTACCCGCTTCTATTTTTTGCAAGGCATGTTTCGTGTCCTCAAGCTGTTTATGCCAAAGTTCAATAAGCCCGAAGTCTTTTTCCCGTTCATATAGCTCTGTAGCCATATCACCTGGATGGTTGTCATAGCTAGACAGTTCTCCTACTGAGTCACGTTCAGAAGCACGATCTGTATTTTCATGAGTTTGTATCGTTTGCTCTAGTTCTTGTTTTTGTTTTTCTAAAATGGATTTAAATTGACCTACTTGTTGTGGAGTTAACATAGTCGTCCACCTTCCTACAATTCAGTTTCTTTACATAGTATGAGCGTTGAGAGTAGGAATTATGAGATGAATTTTAGATATGAAAAAGGAGCCGCATAAGCAGCTCCTTTTATAGAAAGTATCCAAGTAATAATCCGATTCCCATTAGGAAACCGAAGATTGTATTTGTTTTTGCTGTTGCAATCATCGCAGGTACCATTTCTATCGGAATGCTTTTGCCGATAAAGCCTTTCGTCGCTTTAAATGCTTTCGGCGCACTTAAAAATACGATAAGCATCCATGGTGATACGATGCCCACGATAATTAAAGCAATTGTCCAAATGTAGGAAACGATGAACATCGAAGCAAGTACACCAACCGCTCGCTCGCGTCCAACGAGAATTGCTAACGTTTTACGACCGTTTTCTTTATCGCCATCCAAGTCACGGATATTATTCGCTAGTAAAATGGCACCAATTAAAATGGAGCTTGGAATAGATAGTAAAATGACTTCTGATGTTACAGTTCCAGTTTGAATAAAGAATGAAATCCCAATAATAATGACACCCATAAATAATCCGGCTGTCAACTCTCCAAATGGTGTATATGCAATTGGAAGTGGGCCACCTGTATAAAGGTAAGCAACGGCCATACAAACAAGACCGATTGCAGCAAGCCACCAGCTAGAATTTATACAAATATAAACACCTAATAGTATTGCGATGCCGAAAAATCCAAATGCTAAGTTAAGCACTGTTTTTGGCTGAATGCCATCGCGAACGATAGCGCCGCCGATACCAACTGAACCTTCGTGATCGAGTCCTCTTTTATAATCAAAGTATTCATTAAACATGTTTGTTGCTGCTTGAATGAGAAGACAAGCAAGAAGCATCATAAGGAAAAGAGGAAGATGTATTTGATTTATACCTCCGACCTGCATCGAATATGCTGTTCCGATGAAAACAGGTACGAAAGCGGCTGTTAATGTATGGGGACGTAGTAAACTCCACCAGATGCGCCAGCCTGTTTGCTTACTTGGCTTTGGCGCCGTAGGAGAGGAATTCGTTTTGACGTTCATTTCCATGTTGAATCCTCCTTTGGTCACATATTGTACACAACTAAGTGTAGAAAAAGCATCATTTAGTGTCAACGTTTATTTTCTAGGAAGAGAAGGTGAATTTCTCAGAAATGCTAAACGTTGACAGGCCTTTCGTTTGAGGTGTATCTTAAAATCAAGCGTAATTATGACTATTTTTCGCCCATAGGGGGGAGACAATTGTGATTCAAACGAAACAAAAAGGCTTGCAAGAAGTTCTTATTGCAGCTATCAAGCGTGCAACTAACGAAAAAACATTGGTTAGTTTTGTAAAACAAATAGACTGGGTGGATCCGCTTCTGTTCTATGCAGCAGGAAAAAGGATTTCATTCGAAAATAGATGTTATTTTGCAGACCCGGCTCAGCATGTAATATTTGCAGGAATTGGCTCTGTTTTCACTATAGCAAATTCTTCTCATAAGCGCTTTCAAACCGCTCGCGACGAGTGGGAGAAAGTAAAAGAGAATGCATTTGTCCAAAGAGATGAATATGAATTTGGAACGGGTCCGCTTTTATTTGGTGGTTTTTCATTTGATCCAGAAAAAGAGAAAACGGACCTATGGAAAGAATTTAAAGATACGACATTTTCACTACCAGCATTTTTATTAACTGTAAAAAATGAAAAAGCATGGTTAACGATGAATACATTTGTTTCAGCAACAGATTGTGCAGAAACTCTTTCTAACGAAATGATTTCTTTAGAAGAGAAGATTTTGGGAGAGAGTAAATGTGCGCTAAACGGATCGAAATTGACTGTTATTTCTAAAGTAGAAGTGGATCCGAAAGGCTGGATGAAAGCAATTGAAAAAGTACAAGATGAGATGAAGCAGGGTAACGTGCAGAAGGTTGTATTGGCGAGGGAACTAAAAGTAGAGATGAATCATTCGATTGATTCTGCTCTTGTTTTAGAAGCACTTCGCATTGGTCAACCGGATTGTTACGTATTTTCTTTTGATTATAAAGGAGCATGCTTCTTAGGAGCGACGCCTGAGAGATTAATTCGCAAAGAAGATGAGAAATTTACATCGATGTGTCTTGCGGGTTCAATCGGTCATGGTCATTCTATAGAAGAAAGTAAGCGAAATAGTAATGCGCTTCTTCATGATGAAAAGAATTTAGCTGAACATGGGTATGTTGTTAACATGATCCGCTCGGTACTAAATGAACATTGCGAATACGTTAATATTCCGGAAAGCCCAGGTTTATTAACAACGAAAAACTTAATTCACTTATATACGCCTGTAGAAGCAAAAGGCGATGCGAGTCTTTTAACAATGGTAGAAGAATTACATCCAACACCAGCTCTTGGCGGGACACCTCGTTTGGAAGCGATGAAACTGATCCGTGATGTTGAATTGTTAGACAGAGGGTTGTATGGTGCACCGATTGGCTGGATAGATGATGAAGGAAATGGTGAATTTGCGGTTGCGCTGCGCTGCGGATTATTAAACGGCGAGAAAGCATCCTTATTTGCCGGTTGTGGTATTGTAATTGATTCAATCCCGCAGCTTGAATATGAAGAAACAAGTTTGAAGTTTAGACCGATGCTTGGTGCTTTGGAGGAATTAATGAAATGAACAATCATATAGAAGCATTATCATATTATTTAGGCGCGTTCGTGGATGAACTGACGCGTCTAGATGTATGTGATGTTGTCATTAGTCCAGGCTCACGGTCAACGCCGATTGCTTTACTAATGGAACAACACGAAGGAATGAACACATATTTACATGTGGATGAAAGATCAGCAGGATTTTTCGCGCTCGGTATTGCGAAAGCAAAAAAACGCCCAGTAGCATTATTATGTACGTCAGGAACAGCAGCAGCGAACTATTATCCAGCTGTATGTGAAGCTTTTCATTCAAGGATCCCACTTATCGTCTTAACAGCGGATAGACCGCATGAATTAAGAGATGTGGGTGCACCACAAGCAATGAATCAATTTAATTTATACGGTACTTTTGTGAAACAATTTACAGAGATGGCACTGCCAGAAGCAAGTGAAGCGATGTATCATTACGCTCGTATGACGACGCAGCGTATAGTAGCAAATGCTTGTTTAGCACCGCAGGGTCCTGTTCATCTTAATTTTCCAGTTCGCGAGCCACTTATCCCTGATTTCTCACTAGAAAGCTTATGGGATAAAGGACGTAGTGAATATACAGGAGTAGTTCAGCAAGGAAACGCGGTGATGCCGAGTGAATATGTAGATTCTCTTGTAGGGCGCCTTTCACATATGGAAAAGGGGCTTATTATTTGTGGAGATGATAGTCATGCAGAAATCGCAATGTTTGCAACGCAACTAGCTGAAAAAACTGGCTATCCTATATTAGCAGACCCACTTTCTAATATTCGTAGCGGACACCACGATAAAACGATGGTAATTGACTGTTATGATACATTTTTACGAAATGAAAAGTTAAAAGAAACATGGAAACCGGACGTTTTAATTCGCTTTGGTGGTATGCCTGTTTCTAAATCATTAACGCAGTTCATAAAAAAACAAACAAAAGCAGTTCATATCGTTGTCGATGAATCAGGACAATGGAGAGATCCAGCTCTTGTTGCGACAGAAGTTGTACAAGCAAGTGACATTGAATTCTGCAAGGCATTAATAGAAAAAATGCCAGTTATGAAAAAGAATGATTGGTCCCTAATGTGGCAACATATAAACGAAAAAACGAAGGAAACGCTTCGTGAAATGGAAACATATGAAACTGCATTTGAAGGAAAGGTTATTACAGATATTGTGCGCGTATTACCAGAAGACGCAACGTTATTTGCGAGCAATAGTATGCCAATTCGTGATACAGACTCATTCTTCTTCACATCGGATAAAAACATCCATGTGATGGCAAACCGTGGTGTAAATGGTATTGATGGAATCATTTCGACAGCTCTAGGAGCAAGCGTTATTTGCGATCCACTTGTATTAGTAATTGGTGATTTATCATTTTATCACGATTTAAACGGGCTGTTGGCAGCGAAATTACATGAATTAAACATAACAATTGTCGTTGTAAATAATGATGGTGGGGGTATTTTCTCATTCTTACCACAGTATGAGAAAAAGGAACATTTTGAATCATTATTTGGAACACCAATTGGACTTGATTATGAGCATGTTGTCAAAATGTACGGCGGTTCATTTAGCCGTGTAAATGGTTGGGAGCAATTCCGAGAAGAAGTTCGAAAAGGAACGACGACAGAAGGTTTACACGTTGTGGAAATTTGTACGAATCGTGATGAAAACTTAACATTGCACCGTACGTTATGGGCAAAAACACAGGACGTAATTACTACATCGTTGCAAGGTGAATCAAAATGAACGTAACGCTGCAAGGTGTATCGTATGAATATGAAGTAGTCGGAAGCGGGGAACCACTTCTACTTCTTCATGGTTTTACGGGAAGCATGGAAACGTGGCGTTCTTTTATCTCTTCATGGAGTGAGCAGTTTCAAGTTATTGTAGTTGATCTTGTTGGGCACGGAAAGACGGAGAGTCCTGAAGATGTTGCGCATTATGATATCCGAAATGTGGCATTGCAAATGAAAGAACTACTAGATTACCTTCATATTGAAAAAGTACATATACTTGGCTACTCAATGGGAGGAAGACTGGCGATTACGATGGCATGTCTATATCCAGATTATGTACACTCTCTTTTATTAGAAAATTGTACAGCTGGGCTCGAAGACGAAGCGGATAGAAAAGAACGTCGTGAAAAAGATGATCGACTTGCCGATAAAATTGAGCGAGAAGGCATAGAAATTTTTGTATCGATGTGGGAAAATATTCCGCTTTTTGAAACGCAAAAACGTTTAGCAAAAAACGTACAAGAAGCGGTGCGAAAAGAACGACTTGCTAACAACCCAAAAGGGCTCGCAAATAGCTTGCGCGGCATGGGAACTGGGGCTCAGCCTTCATGGTGGGATGAGCTGAAAAACTTAAAAATACCTGTTCTTTTAATGAACGGAGAATATGATGAAAAGTTCTTCCGCATATTAAAAAACATCGAAAACTGCGTGTCTGACGCGAAATTTGTCAAAATTGATGGTGCTGGCCATGCAATTCATGTGGAACAACCGGAAAAGTTTGATACAATAGTAAAGGGATTTCTAAAAACTATGCAGTGATACTTTTTTCAGCAAGAAGGAAGCCACGCTTATAGGTGAAATCAGAAATATACAAGGAGGTAGTTGTAATGGCTATTGAATGGGTAAAAGAAGGCAATTACGAAGATATTATTTATTCAACATACAATGGTATCGCAAAGATTTCGATTAACCGTCCTGAAGTACATAACGCATTCCGCCCAAAAACGGTAATGGAGTTAATCGACGCTTTTGCACAAGCTCGTGATGATGCAAATGTTGGCGTTATCATTTTAACAGGTGAAGGTGGACGTGCATTCTGTTCTGGCGGCGACCAAAAAGTTCGCGGTCATGGCGGATATGTAGGTGATGACCAAATCCCACGTCTAAACGTATTAGACTTACAACGTCTAATTCGCGCAATTCCTAAACCAGTTATCGCAATGGTAGCAGGTTATGCAATCGGTGGAGGACACGTACTTCATATCGTATGTGACTTAACAATCGCTGCAGACAACGCTGTATTCGGACAAACAGGTCCTAAAGTAGGAAGCTTTGACGGTGGATACGGAGCTGGTTACTTAGCTCGTATGGTAGGCCACAAGAAAGCTCGCGAAATTTGGTACCTATGCCGTCAATACAACGCTCAAGAAGCACTTGATATGGGCTTAGTAAACACTGTAGTACCATTAGAAGAGCTTGAAGCAGAAACAGTACAATGGGCACAAGAAATTTTAGCAAACAGCCCAATGGCACTTCGTTTCCTAAAAGCTGCATTCAACGCAGACACAGACGGTCTAGCTGGTATTCAACAACTAGCTGGAGATGCAACGTTATTGTACTACACAACTGACGAAGCAAAAGAAGGTCGCGACGCATTCAAAGAAAAACGCAGTCCGGACTTCGGTCAATTCCCTCGTTTCCCGTGATCAAACCAAAAGCGGAAGCGGCTTGCTTAGAACAAGAGGGCGTTGGAACTCCTGACGTAGAGGCGCTTTTTGCCTCGTAGGAAGGCGTGAAACGACCGACTGTTCTAGCCGCTGTAGCTGGATGAAACCAAAAGCGAAAGCAGCTCGTTCAGAATGTGAGGGGGATGGAGCTTCTGACGTAGAGGCGCTTTTTGCCTCGTAGGAAGAAGTGAAGCCACCGAGCATTCTAGCTGCTGTAGCTGGATGTTTTAAAAGCGGAGCCGACTGTTTAGCCTCGTAGGCTAAGGTTCTTTCGCACAGAAAGTGTTTTTTACTTTCTCGTGCGGAAGGTTCTTAGACGGAAGGGGCTAGGAGGCGTAGCTGGATAAGACCAAACCGGAAACAAAACAACTAAGAGACTTGATATCATATCAAGTCTCTTTCTTTCATGAAAGGAGAATGAATGATGGAGACGATACCAAATTGGTTAATGCAACGTGCATTTTTAACACCAGATCGCACTGCAATTGAAATAGAGGAAGAGAAAGTTACTTTTATGGAGCTGCATGAAAAAGTAGTATCTGTTTGTGAACACCTCACGCATGTTGGAGTGGAGCGAGGGCAAAAGGTGGCTGTTCTGATGAAAAATGGTATGGAGATGATTACAGTTATTCACGCCCTATCTTATGTAGGTGCAGTAGCTGTGCTTTTAAATACGCGTCTTTCAAGAGAAGAGCTACTTTGGCAAATGGATGATGCTGAAGTTGTTTGTTTAGTAACGGATCAAGATTTTGATGCTAAAGATGTTCCTGTTTATTCATTAGCCGAAGTGATGAATGGACCAAAAGAGGAAGCCTCTATACAAGAAGAGTTTTCTTTAGAAGAAGCGATGACAATTATTTATACGTCTGGGACGACAGGCAAACCGAAAGGCGTTATTTTAACGTACGGCAATCATTGGGCAAGCGCAGTCGGTTCGTCGCTTAATTTAGGACTTCGTGATGATGATTGTTGGTTAGCCTGCATGCCGATGTTCCATGTTGGCGGGCTATCTCTTTTAATGAAAAACATTATGTATGGCATGCGTATTTTACTTGTTCCGAAATATGATGCTGATTTTATTCATAAAGCACTTCAAACGAGAGGAGTAACAATTATTTCTGTCGTTTCTAAAATGTTAACTGATTTATTAGAGCGACTTGGGGCAGAGACATATCCATCTTCTTTACGATGCATGTTACTTGGCGGAGGACCAGCGCCAAAACCACTATTAGAAGCATGTGTAGAAAAAGGAATTCCTGTATATCAAACGTACGGTATGACAGAAACATCTTCGCAAATTTGTACGTTATCCGCAGATTACATGTTAACGAAAGTAGGATCAGCTGGAAAACCACTATTTCAGTGCCAACTTCGTATTGAAAAAGATGGCGTAGTAGTACCGCCGTTAGTAGAAGGCGAGATCGTAGTAAAAGGACCGAACGTAACAGGCGGTTACTTTAACCGTGAAGATGCGACGCGAGAGACTATTCAAAACGGATGGCTTCATACTGGCGACCTCGGTTATTTAGACGAAGAAGGGTTTTTATACGTATTAGATCGCCGCAGTGATTTAATTATTTCTGGCGGAGAGAATATATACCCAGCTCAAATTGAAGAAGTGTTACTCTCCCATCCGGCAGTAGCGGAAGCTGGCGTTGTCGGTATGTCTGACGACAAATGGGGACAAGTACCAGCTGCTTTTGTTGTGAAAAGCGGGGCGGTAACAGAAGAAGAAATTCTTCATTTTTGCGAGGAGAAATTAGCGAAATATAAAGTGCCGAAGAAAGCATGTTTCTTAGAGGAATTACCACGTAACGCTTCGAAAAAATTGTTAAGACGAGAGTTAAGACAATTAGTGGAGGAGATGTAGGTGGAAATAAAAAAAGCGACACTGTATATAACGGAAATGCCACTCGTAATCCCGTTTGCTACAAGCTACGGGACTTACGAAAAGCGTGAGAGTATCGTTATTGAATTAGAGGATACGGACGGGTACATTGGATTTGGGGAAGTCGTTGCATTCTCTGAACCGTGGTATACGGAAGAAACGGTGAAGACAGCGCTGCATGTACTGCAAGACTTTTTAATACCTGATTTATTAAAGGCTGAAATTTCTCATCCGAATGAGGTACCGGGTCTATTTCAACATATAAAAAGAAACCGAATGGCAAAAGCCGGAATAGAGGGGGCTGTTTGGGATTTATATGCGAAGCGTCAAAAGAAATCGTTAGCGACATTGCTTGGCGGAACGAAGTCTGAAATTGAAGTCGGCGTTGTAATTGGCCTTAATACGATTCCAGTTATGTTAAAACAAATCGAGAAGTACGCGGAAGAAGGATACGAGCGTTTTAAAGTGAAAATAAAGCCAGAGCATGATTACGAATTATTGAAAGAGATTCGTAAAGAGTTCCCAGGTATCCCGTTAATGGCTGATGCAAACTCAGCATATACATTAGGGGATACGGAGAGGCTGAAACGACTAGATGAATTCCAATTAATGATGATTGAACAACCGTTAGCGGATTACGATTTTCTTGATCACGCAGAATTGCAAAAGAAAATTGAAACGCCGATTTGTTTAGATGAAAGTATTCATAGTTTAGAAGATGCACGCGTTGCGATTACGCTTGGCAGCTGCCAAATTGTGAACATTAAACCAGGGCGAGTGGGCGGATTAACAGAATCAATCCAAATCCATAATTATTGTATGGAACATAACGTACCCGTTTGGTGCGGTGGTATGGTAGAGATGGGGATTTCACGAGCGCAAAATGTTGCTCTTGCGTCATTGCCTAACTTTACGATTCCAGGAGATATATCTGCTTCTAGTAGACATTGGGAGCAGGATATTATTTGGCCGGAAGTGATGCTTGAGGGCGGGAAAGTGATGGTGCCGCAAAGCGTTGATGCTGAGTATGAAGTAGATCGCGGAAGATTGGAAGAAATTACGAAGCAGCGGATTGTGTTTGAGCGGTAAATGGAAGTTTCATTAGGATGCCCGCAAATAGCGAGAGGATTTTGTCGTTCATTGTCGGTAAGTCGATATATTTCAATAATTGCTGATATAATTTGAGTTACGGTCGATATAATTGGAAAATCGCTGATATAATTTTATTTACCAAGGTTACTCTAACGAGTAGCCTTTTTGTATTGTACAAATTGGATAGACTAGTTTACAATCGAGCGTATAAAAATGGAATGAAAAAGGGGGAGTAAAATGAAGCGCATTTCAATTTTAATAGCGGATGATGAGGCAGAAATTGCTGATTTAATTGAGATACATTTAGAAAAAGAAGGGTACCACGTCGTGAAAGCAGCTGATGGAGAAGAGGCAATTCATATTATTGAAACGCAGCCAATCGACTTGGTAATTTTAGATATTATGATGCCGAAAATGGATGGGTATGAGGTGACGCGTCAAATTCGTACGAAACATCATATGCCGATTATTTTTTTAAGCGCGAAAACTTCGGACTTTGATAAGGTGACAGGTCTTGTACTAGGCGCGGATGATTATATGACGAAGCCTTTCACACCGATTGAATTAGTTGCACGTGTAAATGCACAACTGCGTAGGTTTTTTACGTTAAATCAACCGAAAGTAGCGGAGAGTAAATCTGCTTTAGAACTAGGCGGAGTCGTAATTAATCCCGAGCGTAGGACGGTTGATGTATATGGTGAGCAAATTGAATTAACGCCGAAAGAGTTTGATATTTTATATTTATTAGCGAGTCATCCGAAGAAAGTGTACAATGTAGAAAATATTTTTCAGCACGTATGGGCAGACGATTATTATGAAGGTGGAAATACAGTAATGGTACATATTCGTACGTTGCGGAAGAAACTTGGAGAAGATAAAAGAAAGGATAAATTAATAAAAACAGTGTGGGGAGTAGGTTATACTTTTAATGGCTAATATGATGAAAAGTTTTCGATTTAAAATGATTGCCTTATTTGCGTTAAGTATGGTACTTGCAGCAACTGTAACTTATATAATTTATAAAGGATTGCAGCTGTATTATAAAACGATGGTTCGCTACGAAGAGCCTTTAGCACAATTTAGGTCAATGGTAAGGGAATTTGGAGACATTAATTTCTTTTTAATTTTCTTTATTCCGTTATCTATTATCTTTTTCTTCTTTTTGACAAAACCGTATTTAAAATACTTTGATGAAATTTCTAATGGGATTCATCATCTTGCGAACGGTAACTTTACGAATAAAGTTCAAGTTTCATCAAATGATGAGTTTGGAAATATCGCGCGTGAAATAAATGTTGCAAGTGAAAAGTTAAAAGAAGCTGTTGAAAGAGGAGACTTTGCTGAAAGTAGTAAAGATCAGCTTGTTGTGAATTTAGCTCATGATTTAAGAACACCATTAACATCCGTGTTAGGATATTTAGATTTAATTCTTAAAGATGAAAATTTAACAAAAGAACAAATTAAACATTTCTCCACAATTGCATATACAAAATCGCAAAGACTGGAAAGTTTAATTGATGAGCTATTTGAAATTACACGTATGAATTATGGCATGCTAAAGCTGGATAAAAAGCCGATTGATATAAGTGAGTTGCTTATACAGTTAGAGGAGGAATTGTATCCGTTATTAGAAAAACATCATTTAGAAGCTAGATTGAATGTGGCTCCTCATTTACCGATGCACGGTGATGGAAAATTGTTAGCTAGAGTATTTGAAAACTTGTTAACAAATGCCGTTCGTTACGGCTATGATGGACAATTTGTTGATATGAATGGGTATGTTGATAATGGAGAAGTTGTCGTACAAATTACGAATTACGGAGATAGCATCCCGGAAGAAGATTTACCGTATCTTTTTGATATGTTCTATACAGGTGATAAAGCAAGAACTGAGAACCGTGGCGGGACAGGCCTTGGACTATTTATTGCGAAAAATATTGTCGAGCAACATAACGGTACGATTTCTGCTGAGAGCAATGTAGTTAGAACGATATTTGAAGTACGATTGCCAAAAGACGAGAATGTAACAATTTAATAAAAATTTAAACTTTACCCCACTTTTTATTTTAATAGTTTTTTCTATTCTATACGTAAGTTACGTTAAGGAGGAACTAGAAATGAAAAAGTGGGTATTTATTTCTTTTTTTATAGTATGCACAGTATGTGTAGGCGTTTATATATCACCGTTATTTCAAAAGGAAATCGACGTTAAAATTATCGGGAAAGATGAGCTAGTAAAGGCGGCAAACACCGATGGGAAAGAGATTACGAAGGAACAAATTTATAAGGGCGATTTATTATTAGTTAACAGGGATTACCCAGTAAAAAAAGATAGTATTAGGTCTGATATTATAAATGTAAATCATAATAGTGAATTAGTGAGAGGCTATGTAATATTTGATAGAAATCTTCGTTTATCAAAGGATGTTGTGAAAAAGTTTTTGAACGTTGTCGATGCGGCTGGAAAAGAAAGTGTTAACCATTTTTTGATTAGTAGTGGCTATAGAGATTTCCAAGAGCAAAAACAGCTATATGAAAAAATGGGATCTAATTATGCACTTCCAGCAGGATACAGTGAACATAACTTAGGATTATCACTGGACATTGGGTCTACTCAAAAGAAAATGGAGAAAGCGCCTGAAGGAAAATGGATTGAAGAGAACGTATGGAAGCATGGCTTTGTATTACGTTATCCGAAAAATAAAAGTAACATTACAGGCATTCAATATGAGCCATGGCATATACGTTATGTAGGCTTACCTCATAGCGCAATTATGCAAAAAAAGAATTTCACACTAGAGGAATATTTAGGGTTTTTAAAAGAGGAAAAAGAGATTTCAACTGAAGTCGAAGGTAAGAAATATACTGTTTCTTATTATAAAGTTTCTGAGAATATGAAAGTGAACGTTCCAGCAAACAAGCAGTATGAAATTTCCGGGAACAATATGGATGGGGTTATTGTGACGGTTCAGGAATAGAGAAAGAGGTTGTTCCGTTTGGAGCAACCTCTTCGTATATATAAGAAAGGGATTGATGTTTTTTGTCGGTAAATCGATATTCTTTGTCGAATCGTTGATATATTGTGAGTTACGGTAGATATAATTGAAAAATCGTTGATATATTGTAAGTTATGATAGATATATTCAAAAAATCGTTGATATAATTTCCTATACTATTAGCATTTTGGAGGAGCATCTTTTTATTCGCTTTTAAACATTATAACGTTATATTTACTTCTCCCTTTTTTTGTGTTACGCTAAACGTGTGAAAGAGATATAAAAATGAAACTTTAATGTAAGCGTATTCTTATGGCTTCTTATAGAAAAGGGTGGAAGTACAATGACAGAACGATTCGTACTACGTAATGTGAAACGTGTGAACGGGGAAGAGATTGACATTGTAATTGAAAATAATAAAATCGCACAGGTGACGAAAGCTGGTGCTGGTGAGGGTGGAAAGGTTCTTGATTGCTCTGGTACTTACGTATCGAGTGGCTGGATTGATTTACACGTTCATGCTTTTCCAGAGTTTGATCCGTATGGCGATGAAGTGGATGAAATTGGCGTTAAGCAAGGGGTAACGACAATTGTTGATGCGGGTAGCTGCGGAGCTGATCGCATTGCAGATTTAGTAAAAAGTAGAGAACAGGCAAAGACAAATTTATTTGCCTTTTTAAATATTTCTCGCATCGGTTTGAAACGAATTGATGAATTATCCAATATGGAATGGATAGATAAAGAGAAAGTAATAGAAGCAGTAGAAAAGTATAAAGATGTAATCGTTGGGTTAAAGGCGAGAATGAGTAAAAGCGTCGTTTGTGATAGTGGAATTGAACCGCTGCATGTAGCGCGCTCTTTATCCCGTGAAACATCATTACCGATTATGGTACATATCGGTTCAGCGCCTCCTCGCATTGAGGAAGTTGTACCTCTTTTAGAAAAAGATGATGTTATTACACATTACTTAAACGGGAAAGAAAATAATTTATTTGATGAAGAAGGAAAACCGCTACCTGTGTTACTAGATGCAGTGAATCGCGGCGTACATTTAGATGTTGGTCACGGTAATGCTAGTTTTTCTTTTAAAGTAGCAGAAGCAGCGAAGCGTCACGGTATTGCCTTTCATACAATTAGTACAGATATTTACCGAAAGAACCGTATACACGGTCCAGTGTATAGTATGGCTCATGTTCTTTCGAAATTCCTTTACTTAGGTTATCCGCTAGAAGAAGTGATTGATGCGGTTACGAAAAATGCGGCAGAGTGGCTTAAGAAACCAGAGCTTGGCCGTATTCAAGAAGGAGATATTGCAAACTTAACTTTATTTACGGTTAAAGATGAGAAGGTTACGTTAATTGATTCAGAAGGGGATCAGCGCATTGCTGAAAGAAGGATTGATACGAAAGGGGTTGTAATTAATGGGTCATTCATTGAATGCTAAGTACGGATTAAAAAGAGTAATTAATGCGAGCGGTAGAATGAGTATTTTAGGTGTATCTGCTCCTACAGATACGGTAATGGATGCGATGAAACATGGTGGACAAAATTATGTGGAAATTGCTGATTTAGTAGATAAAGCAGGAGACCATATTGCGAGAATTCTAGATTCAGAGGCAGCGGTCGTTGTGAATTCAGCATCGAGCGGAATTGCGCTTTCTATCGCTGGTATCGTTACAGAAGGAAATCGCCGTAAAAGTGAAAGACTTCATCAAGAAGTAATCGCGAAAAACGAAGTGATTATGTTAAAAGGTCATAACGTTCAATACGGTGCTCCTGTTGAAACGATGATTTACTTAGGCGGCGGTAAACTTGTAGAAGTTGGCTATGCAAATGAAGGGAAAGCAGAGCATATTGAAGATGCAATTGGTGAAAATACAGCAGCGATTCTGTATGTGAAATCACATCATGCAGTGCAAAAAAATATGATTTCTGTTGAAGAAGCATGGGAAGTTGCGCAGCGAAATAACGTACCGCTTATCGTGGATGCAGCAGCTGAAGAAGACATTCAAAAATATGTGAAGTATTCAGATCTTGCTATTTATAGCGGTTCAAAGGCAATTGAAGGACCTACTTCTGGTATTGTGGGCGGTAAAAGAAAGTATATTGAATGGCTGAAAGTGCAATTACATTGTATCGGAAGAAGCATGAAAGTTGGGAAAGAAACAACTTTTGGTTTACTTCAAGCACTTGATGAGTACGGAGTAAAAGAAGATAAGAGCGAGCAAGAAAAAGAATTGCTACAAGTACTTATGCCGCTAAAAGAATTAAATGGTGTAAATGTAACGATCGTTCAAGATGAAGCTGGAAGAGCAATCTTTAGAGCACGTATTCATATTAACGAAAAAGAGTTAAATAAATCGGCAAAAGACGTTGTGGCTGCATTACGCGACGGGGAAATTGCAATTTACACACGTGATTACGGAGTAAGACAAGGGTTCTTTGATATCGATCCACGTCCACTTCAAGGTGATGACATACATGTAATTGAAGAAAAAATGAGAGAAATTGTAGGGGGAAACTAAAATGACAAACATTCAAAAACGTTTTTATAAAGGCCGCGTAGCATTAAATGTATTGGCAAACAATATAGAAAATGCGAAAGATATTTTTGAAGCAGCAGAAGGTTATGTAGTAGTGGGAGTGTTATCAAAAGACTATCCAACAGTAGAAGAAGCTGTTACAGCTATGAAAGCATATGGAAAAGAAATTGATGACGCTGTATCAATCGGACTAGGCGCAGGAGATAATCGCCAAGCGGCAGTTGTGGCTGAAATTGCGAAGCATTATCCTGGTAGCCATATTAACCAAGTGTTTCCTTCAGTTGGAGCGACACGTGCAAATCTTGGCGAAAAAGATAGCTGGATTAATAGTTTAGTATCGCCAACAGGAAAAGTAGGTTACGTAAATATTTCTACTGGCCCAATTAGTGCGGCTGGAGAAGAAAAAGCAATCGTTCCAATTAAAACAGCGATTGCACTTGTACGTGATATGGGCGGAAATTCATTGAAGTACTTCCCGATGAAAGGGCTAGCCCATGAAGAAGAATATCGCGCAGTTGCGAAAGCTTGTGCGGAAGAAGAATTCGCATTAGAGCCAACAGGCGGAATTGATAAAGAAAACTTCGAAACAATTGTACGTATTGCGCTTGAGGCAAATGTAGAGCAAGTTATCCCGCACGTGTACTCTTCTATTATTGATAAAGAAACTGGTAACACGAAAGTAGAAGATGTGCGTGAATTATTAGCAGTCGTGAAGAAGCTAGTTGATCAATATGCGTAAGAAAATTGCAGCGTTCGGTGAAGTAATGATGCGCCTGCAAGTACCTGGATATGAATTGTTGTCGCAAGCTAACACGTTAAATTACTCATTTTCAGGTACAGGTGTGAACGTTGTAGCGGCACTTTCTCACTTAGGGCATGAAGGGCTTCTTATTTCAACTTTACCGGAAAATTCGGTTGGAGATGCAGCTGTATCTTACATTCAAAAGTTAGGAATTCAAACTTCTCTTGTTTCAAGAGGTGGTAAATATGTAGGTATGTATTTTTTAGAAAATGGATTCGGTGCACGTGCAAGCCGCGTTACGTATTCGAATCGACTAGAAAGTAGCTTCAATACGGCGTCTGAAGAGATATACCAATTTGAAGAAATTGCTAAGGAAATTGATATCGTTCATTTTTGCGGTATTACACTTGCGATGAATGATACGGTGCGCCATCATATGAAGTCTTTAGCGAGAGCAGTTAAAGAAAACGGAGGAACCGTCGTTTTTGATTGTAATTATCGTCCATCACTTTGGGGAGAAGACGGATATGAACAGGCAAAACCGCATTATGAAGAAATGCTGGGACTTGCTGATATCGTTATGATGAACGAAAAAGATGCAATGTTTGTTTTAGGAATAAAAACCGAAGAAACGGAGCGAGAGGCGCAACTTGTTGATCTTATTCCAAAGGTAGCTGAAACGTATCATATCGCTACAATCGCTGGTACTCATCGCTCTATTAACAGTGATAATACACATTCGCTTCGCGGGTTTATATGTAAAGATGGAACGTTCACTTTTGCAAAAACACTTACGTTTTCTGTATATGATAGAATAGGTGCTGGAGATGCTTATACGAGCGGAATTATTCATGGCGAGATAAAGGAGTTCGCACCAGAGAAAGCTGTTTCATTTGCGTCAGCAGCTGGAATGCTAGCACATACAATCGTCGGTGATACGCCAATGTCATCAGAGAAGGATATACTTCGGGCAATGACGGCATCAGTAGGTGATGTAGAAAGGTAGTGGGTGTAACGGTGAACGTAACGAGAAAAAAAGGACCATTATATTTGCAAATAAAAAATATTATTCGTGATCGAATATTGCATGGTGTATATGCGATTCATACGAATATCCCTTCCGAACCGCAGTTAGAAGAAGAGTTCAAAGTGAGTAAAATTACAGTGCGAAATGCGATTAAAGAACTCGCTCAAGAAGGATATTTGGAAAAGAAAAGCGGTAAAGGAACGAAAGTCATCCGCAATACTTCTGCGACAAAACTGTCAAAGGGTAAGAAATTTACTGAAGTGTTAGTGGAAGAAGGATATAAAGTACAGAAGAAATTGCTAAAAGCAGAAATTGTGCAGAATGAAGAAGGAACAGTGCCATTTCGATTATTCGGTAAGGAGAGTTTTCGTATTGAACGTTTATATACGTTAAATGATGCACCGTACATTCATTATACGCACTATTTCTCAGCAGGAATGGCAAGTTCAGATTTATCGGATTTTGACTTGCAATCGCTTTATGATTTAGTTGAAGACCGAGGTATTCATTTAGAAAACTTCAGAGATGAATTCGCAGTTGGACTCGCGCCTAGTTTCGTTGCAGAAGCGCTAGGTGAAAAAGAGGGGACAGCGCTATTAAAACGCATGCGTTATTCTTACGATGAAGTTGGCGAAGTAATTGAATATAGCGAAGGCTACTACAATACAGAAATGCAGCATTATGTAGTGAATTATGACGTATAAAAAAGAGGGGATTTTCCCTCTTTTTTTATAAAGTAAGGAGAATGGGAGATGGATATATACTTATTAATCGTCACGTTACTTGCAATTGCGATTGTTATTTTAGGGGTATCATGGTGGAAATGGCATGCATTTATTAGTTTAACAGTTGCGAGTTTGTTTTTAGCTATCATGTCTGGACTGAACTTAACGAAAATAGTGACTGCCTATGAAACTGGTGTTGGTAGTGTACTAGGGCATTTAGTTGGTATTTTAGCTCTCGGAACAATTTTAGGGAAAATGATGTCCGATTCAGGGGCCGGCATGCAAGTGGCAGATTTCTTTATTCGATTTTTCGGTGTAAAGAAACTACCTTGGGCTATGTTATTTGCAGGATTTGTTATAGGGATTCCAGTGTTTTTTGAAGTGGGGATCGTCATTTTATTACCACTTGTTATTTCCATTCGAAAAACGACGAAGCAAAATATATTATTAATTGCGTTACCTGTCATTGCAGGATTATCTATTGTTCACGGGCTCGTGCCTCCGCATCCAGGGGCGATGACAGCAATCGGTATTTATAACGCGAACTTAGGAAAGGTACTTTTATATTCATTAATTATCGCGTTACCAACAGCCATTATCGCAGGACCGATATTTGCAAAGTGGGTACATAAAAGGGTGATACCTGAAAATGAACCAGAGCTTATTCGGGTTACGACTGTCTCAACTGATTTGCCAAGTCGTAAAGTTTCATTCTTTATTATTTTACTACCAGTTGTATTGATGATTTTATCAGTAGTTGCACCATATATTTCATTACCGAAAAAATTGACTGAATTTTTCGTGTTTATAGGAAGTCCAGTAATCGCCTTACTTATTTCATGTTTCGCAGCATTTTATTTACTTGGTATCAAACAAGGTATTAATAAAAAGATGATTAAAAAATTAACAGATGAAAGTTTATTGCCTGTCGGTTCTATTATTTTAATAATTGGTGCAGGCGGTGGATTTAAACAAATATTAATTGAAAGCGGCGTTGGAACAGCTATTGCACAAATGGCAGAACATATTTCGTTATCACCAATCGTATTAGCTTTCATGGTAGCTGGTTTAATTCGAATTGCAACAGGTTCAGCTACAGTAGCATTAACGACAGCAGCAGGGATTGTTTCACCAGTTATTCAGCACATGTCTGGTGTGAATTTAGAGCTTCTCGTTATTGCAACCGGTGCAGGTTCATTAATGTTTTCTCACGTAAATGATGCAGGGTTCTGGCTTGTAAAAGAGTATTTAGGTTTGACGGTGAAGGAAACGTTTAAAACGTGGACGGTACTCGAGACATTGTTATCATTTATTGCATTTGGTTTTGCGCTTGTGTTGAATATGTTTCTTTAGGGAGAAAAGTCCATTTTAATTAATAAAACCCACAGGAGAAATTCAATTTCTCTGTGGGTTTTGCTATTTTTTGATCGTAGTTACTTACAAATATACAGGGCAAGGTGCTTTTTATATCTTTTTTCTATTGTCCTATTACTTAATAGAACGGACATACTGATCTTCTCCATCGTCTTTGACAAAGACTCCTAGCTCATTCAAATCTTTGCGTAAATGCTTCTTTTTTTTAGAGTTTCCTTCTCGAAGGGCATTGCGTCTTTCATACAAAATAGTATTTATGCTTTTATTAAATCGCTCATCCTCTAATTTCCATAAGCTATACTCATGTTTATAAGGATCTTGTTCCACCCAGGGGAAGCCGTGCATTAAGAAAGTATCTTTAATTTTGCTTGGGGTAATGTCAGATGTTTCACGTAACCATTCGCGGTCTTCTTGATCAATGATAACCACTTGACGCTTATCTACAAAAACGGCTTTTACATTTAATCTGGTGATTTGTTTCTTTTGATCGTCCTTATTCACGTGAATGCTTTCCGAAGTAATGTTCATTTTTAAAGCTTCACTATAAATAATTAAAGAAAATAAAATTCCTGCAATAACACCAATTAGCATGAGGATAATAGGAAGCCAGAAGGGATTAATAAAATTTAAAAGTTCTATAATTTTTGAATCAGAAAAGAGAGGAATCTTTTTTATAATCTCTATTAATTTAGGTGAAAAATATCCAATAACGCCTAAAAGGATGGGACTTACTATAGCAAGTAATTTTTCTAAAAAACCTAATCCAATGACAGATGCCTTTTTCATGTGTAGTTCATCCTTTCATATATATTTTTTTAATCAAGGCATGTTTTAAACAGTGAGTTTCTTCACCATTTTTATGAGCTCATCTGAGTAATTTTCTATGGATATAGATGAATTTGCCTTCAGCATTCTTTCTTCGATTGCTCCTAAAATAAATGAAGCTAATGTGTCGGTTTGGAAAGAATCGGAAAACACGCCATTTTGTTGACCAGTCTTCAAAATATCTAATAACATCGTTCTAAGAGCATCCTCCTCTTCGTCGTCTTCGATTCTGTAATAAGGAACGTTCTCTTCATTTCTTGCATTAAAGACAATCTCAATTAAGGCAATATTATTTTTGTAATGAGTTTCTTGATAAGCCAAATGCGCTTCAATAAAAGCCTCTAGTTTATTTATTTCAGATTGAGCTAATAGCACTCGATTACTAATAAATTCATGTTGCTTGGCAACTAAAAATTGTAATGTGCGATTCATAAGGTAAAGCTTATCATTAAAATGATAAGAAATAAGTCCGGTACTAATCTTAGCCTTTTTTGCTACCTTCGTTAAGCTTAAGTTGTTATATCCAACCTCTTCTAATGTATCAATACATGCAAGAATAATTTGTTCACGCCTAGCCTCTGCAATAAAAGAATCAGTCACGCTATTCAACTCCTAATTTATATAATTTGAATGTATAATCAAAAAATTGATTGGTCGTTCAATTAAATATTAGTAAGAAATTAAGAGTATGTCAAATGTTTTATGCTTACATCTGGATAAGGCTCATTCGCTTTTTAATAAAGCCCAATTCCTAAAACAAGCCCGTTTTTAGGTAAGCCAAGCTTCTTATTCGCCCTGAAAACATAATATAAATGGAATCCCCTCATTTAGAGCAAGGTGAACTTGTTATGAATGATACTAAAGGAGGAATAGGGTAATGAGCGAAAAGTGTGAACACAGACATGATGATTGTAACCGCAGACATGGTTGCGGAGGCGGTTTTGCGCTTCTAATCGTATTGTTTATTTTATTAATTATCATCGGTGCTAGCTGCTTCGGCGGAGGCGGCGGTTGTGGTTATGGTGGTTACGGCGGTTATGCTGGCGGCTACGGCGGATATTGCTGCTAATTATTAAAAACTATTGAAAATAGCCTTGTGCATATTGCACAAGGCTATTTTATTCATATTTTTATATGCTGTGATAATTTATTAATGTAAAGAGAACGGATTAAGAAGAAGAAAATGATCTCGATAATCCCGAAAAAGGTGAGTACGATACATGTCTCTTTTAATAAGGAGAAAGAAAACATGCTTTGTAAAAACTTAACTGCAAATAATGTGTGAACACCAGCAACGACATAAGGAACGAAAAATAAAATTCCTAATTGAATCGTTGCAGAGCGAAACATTTCTGATTCAGTTAAGCCAAGCTTTGTAATCGTAATATACTTTTGTCTTTCAGTTGTTAAGTCATTATACATACGGAAATATAAAACACTAGCTGCTCCGATAAAGAAAATAAAGCCGAGAAATGCCCAAATAAAGAATTGAGCGACTGCATTTCCTTTACTATGAACGAGTTCATCCGTAGCTGTATAAATATAAAATGGTTTAATGAAATCTTCTTCATTTTTATGTGCTTCATACAAGGTTTCTGCATCATGATTTAAGCTTTTTAATATATTTTTTGTTGGGACAATTGCATTTTCCCAATTTTCCACGAAGTAGTTATAGACTGTAATTGTTTCAATATGAGGAATCATATTTTCAATTACTTCATCTTGCATCACAATTAAGTGAGGTAATGCAAAGGGAGGCTCAATTCCTCTATTAATAAAACCTTTAATTTGAAATTCCTTTTTATTAGAGCCAAGTGTAATCGTGTTCTGCTTCGCAAATGGGTTAGACACGAGATTTAATAACACTGGTGAATAGCGAGAAATATTATAAACTTGTGAAGAATCGAGAGTGATTTTTGGTCTGTTTAATTGCTGTGCTATTGCGTTATAATCACTCATTTTCATAATGGCAATTGATTCTTTTGAAGCTGTATCTTTTAAAACGGTAAACTTATATTTGTCATATTGAAAATTAGCATTTGTAAGTTCAGTTTCAATCGTAGTAATATGCTTTTGTTCAAATGCATTAACACCTTCTGATGTATAGGTGAATGGTATTGGATATCGTTCTAGTATGGGTGCTTTCGTATTATTGTTTGCAGCAAATAACCCGATAATAATTGTAAATGCAAGTGCAGATAGCATAGAAACAATAAAGAGTACATTAATATTACTGCGTGTACGAGAAACTAAATCTGAAATCCATAACATATTTATTTGTTTTAAATAAAACTTTCTTCGTTTCTTTAAAATATAGATAAAGAGAAGAAATGTTTGTGAAAAAAATAAATACGTCCCAACTACTACAAGCGGTAAAATAGATAGCATAATTAAGAATACAGATCCATTTTGTGCATTTTTTTCCGTTATGTAGCCTTGCGGATAACCAGCAATATAATAGCATAGTCCTAAACAAGTTAAAGCAAATAGTGAAATCAGTATAGATGGTTTTTTTTCGCTCTTCTCTTTGTTAACGCCCTTAATAAGCTTCGTTGTTTTTCGAGTACGAATAAACATTGGTGTAAATGTAGAAACGATTAAAAATAAGATGATAAACGTTACGGTTGTAACGATAATCGCTTCTGTTGGCCAATATAAATAGAGACCTTTCGCGTTTGTTAATTTCGAAGTGACTAATAAGAAAAAGTTAGAAAATACAAGTCCACCTTGAATGCCGATAAAGATAGACAATATCCCGATTATCATATTTTCAGTAAATAACAGTCTCTTTAATTGTCTCTGTGAGATACCGAGAATGGTGAGTATCCCGAATTGCTGCTTCCGTACATTTAAAAATGTTCCAATTGAATATAAGAGAAAGAAGAACGAGAACATAACAATCACAAGCTGTGCTGTACTAGCTAAGTTCATTAGAGGATCACGTTCTTGGAAACTTTGTACACTTTGTAACCGCGGGTGATACGCGTATACAGTAAATGAAAAGAAAACCATGATAGAAAACGCACTACTTACAAAGTAGGCGAAATATGCTTTCGAATTACGTGAGACATTTTTAAATGCGAATTGCCAAAATGTCATCCACGTCTTCCTCCTAATAATGCTAAAACATCTAATATTTCTTGATAAAATTTCTCACGGTACAATCCGCGGTGTAGTTCATTGTAAAGCTCTCCATCTTTAATGAAAATAACACGGTTACAATAACTTGCTGCAAACGGATCATGGGTAACCATTAAAATCGTTGCATCTTCTTCTTTATTTAATTTCGTAAATAGCTCCATTACGTCAATTGCCGCTTTTGAATCTAAGTTTCCTGTCGGTTCATCGGCAAGTAGAAGTGAAGGATGATGAATGACAGCACGTGCTACTGCGGTACGCTGTGCTTGTCCCCCGGAAACTTCAAAAATACGCTTGTCCAAAATATGATCAATTCCAAGCTTTTTTGAAATGTTATCAAGCTTTTCATCCATTTCTTTTAATGGAACATTATCTAATGTTAAAGGTAGTACGATATTTTCACCGATTGTTAGTGTATCTAGTAGGTTAAAGTTTTGGAAAACAAATCCTAACTCTTGGCGGCGGAAAATAGCTAACTTCTCTCTACGAAATGTGTGCGGTTTTTTTCCGTTAATCACGACATCACCAGAAGTCGGAGAATCGATTGTAGAGATAACGTTTAAAAATGTAGATTTCCCGCTACCAGATGGTCCCATAATGGCAACGAATTCACCTTTATCCACGTGTAAATTTATATTTTTTAAAGCAGTATGAGGGACTTTTCCCTCATATACTTTTGAGACGTTTTTTATGTGTAATACTTCTTCCATAGTAATCACCTTTCTACTTTTTAAAACTTAATGTGTTGTGATAATTTTTGCATATAAAAGGAACGAATTAAAAGGAAAAATAAAATTTCAACTGTTCCAAAAATCATAAGTACGACTGTAATTTCAGCGAAGAACGAGAGATGTAATATTTCTTGTAGCATCTTTGTCGCAAACATCGTATGGATTGATGCCATAATGTAAGGCACGAAGAAAAGAATCGCAAGCTGAATTGTCGCTGAACGTTTCATTTCAGTCTCAGTTAAGCCAATTTTCGTAATCGTTATATATTTTTCTTGCTCATTTGTTAAATCTGTATACATTCGGAAGTAAAGAACACTACCAGCACCGATAAAGAAAATAACACCTAAGAAAGTACCAATTAAGAAGAATGAGGCAACATTTAGTTTTTTCTTATATAGAGAATCGCTCGCTTCACTTGCATGGAAAGGTGGGTGCTCTGCTTGAATAGCTGCATTATCGTTATGGATTTTTGTTATAAACGATGAACCGATATTATGTGCTTTTTCCCAATCTGTAACTTTGAAGTTATATACACTCATTTGTTTGGAAACTGTGGATAAGGCTTCTACATTTTCATCAGATAGTATGAGTAATTGGTATATTAAGCTGTTTGGGAATGGGCTATAACTTTTATATTCTTTCACTTGTAGTTGTAAATTGTTTTGAGTAAGTGTAAGAGTATTTTTCTTTTCTTCATTGTGAAGTGTTCCAATAACTTGATCATCTAAGTCTTTCATAAGAATATAAGATTCATTCTTATTTACCGTGAGTTTTTCCAAATTTAATGCTTTAGCAAGTACATTATAGTCACTTTGTTTAATTGCGTAATAGAGCTGCGTGTTATCTTCAGCTGAAGATACCTCATATATATCCGTTTTAAATTTTGTATAAGTAAAGTGCCCTTCATTAAATTTCTGCTCTAACCAGTTTAAATGTTCATCAGCTAATGTATTTTCAGTATGCGATAAATACGTAAACGGGAAAGGGTTTTGTCTAATTGCATCAAACTTTGTAAATTTCCCAAAACCGTATAAGAATGTAATCATTGTAAAAGCGAGTGTTGATAGCATCGCTACAATAAAGAGCATGTTAATGTTTGTCCGAATGCGCGCTGCTAAATCCGAAATCCAAAGCATATTAATTCGTTTCATATAAAACGTTCTTCGCGTTTTTAAAATACGAATAAGTAAAAAACTAATTTGTGAAAAGAAAAAGTATGTTCCAGCTGCAATAAGCGATGGGATGACAAATATACTAGAGACGGCGTATAAAAGCCCAATGATGTCACCTAGCGACATAAAATACAACGGATTTGCGGCTAACGCATATCCACATATTAAACACGTCGCACCAAATAGAGAGATGAGCACGGATGCTTTTCTTTCTTTTTGTTGTGTTCCTTCTTTTAAAAGACGTACGGCTTTTCTCGTACGAATGAGCATCGGTGTAAAAGATGATACGAGAATGAAGAGCCCAAGAAAGATGATGATAGTTAAAACGATAGCACTTGTAGGCGGATATAAATATAAACCAGGTACGTGTGTAATTTTGGCGGTAACTAATAAAAAGAACTGTGAAAAGACAACTCCAAGTTGAATGCCAAAAAATATAGAAAGAGCACCAATTAACATATTTTCTATAAATATGAGTCGCTTTAATTGTTTTTGAGATATGCCAAGTACTGTTAAAATCCCGAACTGTTTTTTTCGTACTTTTAAAAAGGTCCCGATTGAATACAGTAAAAAGAAAAATGAAAAGAACACAATGACAACTTCTGAAATTGTCATTAATATGTTCAGAGAATAATTCACGTCTGTCATATGCAATTTAGGATGAAATAAATAAACTGCAAATGAGAAAAAGATTGCGATGGAGAACGCACTGCTTACAAAATAGGCGAAATAAGCTCTGGCGTTCCGCGTCACGTTTTTAAATGCAAACTGCCAAAATGTCATTTGCCTAGCCTCCTGATAGGGTGAAGATGAGAAGAGCATAAGAAATACTCTTTTCATCAAGTTTGTTTTAAATATTTTGTCCACTCGTGTATTGTGATAATTTTTGCATATAAAGTGAACGAATGAATATGAAAAATACGATTTCAACGAATCCAAAAATAATAAGAACGGCTGAAACCTCTTTGAACAGAGATAAACCAATTACATCTTGTAGCATTTTTGTTGCAAACATTGTATGAATGGATGCCATAATGTAAGGAATGAAAAATAAAATACTAAGTTGAATGGTTGCAGATCGTTTCATCTCTGTATCTGTTACACCGATTTTAGAAATCGTTATATATTTCTCTTGTTCGTTCGTCAAATCCGTATACATTCTAAAGTAAAGAACGCTACCAGCTCCAATGAAGAAAATAACTCCTAAAAATGTCCCAATTAGGAAAAATGCAGCACTGCCTGATGTTATTTTGTATAACGATCCTGCTGATTCAAAGGAACGAATAAGAGGTCCTTCATACTGGGATTTATTTCGATCTTTTTGCACTTTTTCTATAAAATTATCAGCAATTTCATATGTCTGTTCCCAGTTTTGAATTTTGTAATTGTATGCTGATATATGCTTTACGGTGCTAGGTAAGTTATTTACGATAACATCAGGCAAAACTATCGTTTGATATGAAAAGCCAGATGGAATTGCATTCACATGCTCATAGCCTTTCACTCGTAATTTCGTATTTGTACTAGAGAGTGTAATGTAATCTCTTTTGTAGCTTTGCTCAAATTCGTTGAATATGGTGTTATAAGATGTCCCTGTTAGCACATATGCTTCGTTATCATCCATAAATAGTTGTTTCATTCGTAAAGAATCTGCAAGTTTGTTATAGTCACTTTGCTTAATTGCGTATACGTCATTATAAATAGCTATATCTTTATCTTCTTTTAGTGGTGTTTCATATATATCAGCTTTTATTTTTTGATAGGGGAAATGCTCTTTTTGTAATTGTTGCTCAAGCCAATTTAAATGCTCTGTAACAAAAGGGTTCGCATCATAAGAAAAATAAGAAATTGGAAAAGGAGAAGTTCTATTCACCTCTAGCTTAATAAATTTCCCGAATCCATATAGAAACGTAATCATTGTGAAAGCAATTGTAGATAGCATCGCTACAATAAACAGCATATTAATATTCGTTCGAATACGGCTCGCTAAATCCGAAATCCAAAGCATATTAATCCGTTTCATATAAAACTTCCTTCTTTTCTTTAAAATATAAATAAGTAAGAAACTAATTTGTGAAAAGAAGAAATATGTTCCAATTGTAACAAGCGTTGGGATAACGAAAATACTTGAAACCATATATATAACACCGATTTGCGGGCTTACTGATACGAAATATTTAGGATTTCCAGCTAACGCATAACCACCAAATAAACAAATCGCACCAAATAATGAAACAAGTATGGATGGTTTTCTTTCTTTTTGTTTTCCACCATTTGTTTTTAAAAGGTGTACTGCTTTTTTTGTACGAATAAGCATTGGTGTGAATGCAGATACAATGATAAAAAGACTAAGGAAAACAATGGTTGTTAAAATAAACGCGTTAGTAGGCCCGTATAAATATATTCCTGGAACATGGGTAAGTTTGGCTGTTACTAATAAGAAAAATTGAGAAAAAACAACTCCAAACTGCATGCCGAAAAAGATAGATAAAATCCCGATTAACATATTCTCCATAAAAATAAGACGATGTAATTGTTTTCTCGATATTCCTAAAATGGTCAAAATACCAAATTGTTTTTTTCTAACTTTTAAAAAAGTACCAATGGAATATAGTAAAAAGAAGAAAGAGAAAAATACAATTACTACTTCTGAAAATATCATTAATCCTGAAATTTCAGAGGTCATGTCAAAGTTTTGTAATTTCGGATGGAATAAGTAAACAGCAAACGAAAAGAACACAGCAATGGAAAAGGAGCTACTTACAAAGTAAGCAAAATAAGCTCTTGAGTTGCGCGTGACGTTTTTAAATGCAAATTGCCAAAATGTCATAGATTATACCTCCGGCTAGAAGATATAGAAGTAGTTGTATTGCAAAAAATGTATGAGAGTGAGTTCTCATACATTTTGCTTGCATATGTTACGATCATGCTTCGGTCACCTTCTCCGTATGTTCTGCTTGATTATTTGCAGCGTTGTGGAAGATGATTTTAATCGTCGTTCCTTTACCAACTTCAGAATCTAGTTTGACAGAGTGACCTAAATAATCACAAATTTTACTTACAATATAAAGTCCCATACCAGTAGATTCTCCGAACGCGCGACCGTTTTTCCCAGTGTAAAATGGTTCAAATACTCTTCGAATATCTTCTTGCGGAATACCAACACCTTCATCGCGAACTTCTAAAATAATATCTTTTCCATTTCGGTAAGCAGATAAGAATACTTTCTTTCCGCGTTCCCCAGAGTAACGAACAGCATTTGTCATTAACTGATAGATGATAAATTTTAGCCATTTCGCATCAGAAGCAACTTTTAAATCAGAATGGACTTCTAAAACAGGGAAGACACCATTACGAATGAATAGTTCTTTTAATCCGTTAATATTTTTTGTTACCGTATCTTTTAATGAAATCGTCTCGACATGGAAATCTTCATGGAAGTTATTTAACCTAGCCATGTATAAAGCCATATCAAGCCCTTGGTTTAGACGCTCTAATTCTTTTTTAAACTTTGGAATTAAATGCTCGTCTTCCATTTCTAGCACCATAAGCTGCATAACAGAAACAGGTGTCTTCATTTGATGTACCCAATGGTTAATGAATAATTGATGTTCTTGTTGTTTTACTTCATACGATTGTAGTTCTTTTTGGAATAAACGGTACTGCGTACGTACGAGTTCATTGACACCGTGAGGCATCGGAGCAGTTGCTCTTTCAATAAACGCATCTTCCATTTTTTCTGGTTGCTCACTTAATCTATGGTACATTCTACGATTGCGAACGTAACGATAAGCGAGGAAACAAATAAATAAGTATAGGCTTAAAACGACGAAGTAAAATTTATTATTTTGAAATCCGTCTACTGCATCATAAAGAACGAAAATGATACCGAAGTTTAATACGTACAGTAGAAAAAATGCAAAATGATCACGTAAAAATAGCTTCATGCTTATTCACTCCAAGTTGCGTTAAAGCGATATCCAAGTCCACGTACTGTTTCAATAGAGTTCTCAATGCCAAGCTCATTAAACTTTTTACGAAGACGTGTAATGTTTACGTTTAATGTATTTTCCTCAACGAAACTTTCGTCATCCCAAAGCGCAGCTAATAAATCTTCACGGCTCGCTGTACGAGGGAATTTAGATAATAACATTTCTGCTAAAATTGCCTCTTTCTTCGTTAAAAGAACTTGTTCAGATCCAAAATGAATTTCTGGACGTTCAGGGAATAGTTTTAAACCTTCAACTTCAACGATACGTTCAGAAATATTTGGTGCATAATCACCGTAAATACGGCGTAATTGTCCTTTAATTTTTGCCATTACAACGTCGTAGTGGAATGGTTTTGTAATGTAATCATCCGCACCGCTTTCAATTGCCATAATTTGTTCCATCTCACCAGCACGCGCTGAAATGAAAATAATTGGACAAGTAGATTCATGACGAATTTGACGGCACCAGTAGAAACCATCGAATTTCGGTAAGTTTACATCAAGTAAAACAAGATGTGGTTTCACTGCGTTAAACGATTCCATAATATCATCGAAATTCTCCGCTACCACAGCCTCATAACCGTACTTCTGAATGTGAGATTGCAGTAATGATGAAATATTTGGATCGTCTTCAACGATTAAAATTTTATACATATGTATATTCCTCCTCAAAAAAACAATTGTAGCTATAGTGTATCATGTGTTTCAAGTCTTTTCATTATGTTGAAAGATAAGCTAGTAAACAGTATAGGTTAAAAGTGAGAAAAGTAAAAAGGGCGCTGGATGAAATTGACAAATAACGGTAATTGGTTTAATATTTAGATAAATATCTAAATGTCTAATTATCGAAAGGAAGAAAGACATTGAATCAAGCATTCAAAGCATTAGCAGATCCAACAAGGCGAAAAATTTTAGACTTATTAAAAGAAGGCGATCTAACCGCTGGTGAGATTGCTGAACATTTCAATATGACAAAACCAAGTATTTCACACCACTTAAATGCACTTAAAAATGCTGAACTTATTCAAGATGAAAAGAAAGGGCAATTCGTTATGTACTCTTTAAACACAACGGTCTTTCAAGATTTATTGACTTGGGTGTTTACATTTACGAATAAGGGGGAAGAGGGGAAATGAAAAAGCATATATTTCCGTTATTGTTAATTGCTTTAACGATTATTGCATGGTGCACTGCATGGCCGTATTTACCAGGGGAAGTTCCGAGTCATTGGAACATTGATGGCGAAGTAAATGGGCATATGTCAAAAATAGGAATGATGATTTTTGATGTAGCAATTATGTTTTTTATATATGCATTAGTAACTGTATTGCCTAAGATAGATCCAAGGTACGAGAACTATAAAAAATTTCCTAAAGCACTTGGAAGGATTAATGGAGCAATTTTATTTTTCTTATTTACTATTAATATGATGACACTAGCAAATGCTTTAGGGTATAACGTTCCAATTGGAATTGCTGTGAACATAATGGTAGGTATCCTTTTTGTAGTACTCGGCAATTATATGCAGCAATGTAAACCGAACTTCTTCATGGGAATTAAAACACCGTGGACGTTAAGTAGTGAGGAAGTGTGGAGAAAAACACATCGGTTAGGATCAAAGATTATGATGATTGGCGGTATTGTAATTATGATTTCGGCATTTCTACCGGGAATGTGGAAAATTATTAGTTTGTTAAGTGTTGTTGCTGTATTGGTTGTTGGTACGATGGTATATTCATATGTTGCTTATAAAAAAGAACTAAAAATGTAAACAAAGCTGCTTTTCCTTTCATGGAAAAGCAGCTTTATTTTTTATTTCTTCAAAACCGGTATCCAAATTGCACTTTTAAAGTTTGGCGAAGATATATCTTTCTGTTCATTCCACAATATTTCCGGTCCTTTCGCTAGTTCATAGTTCGAAGAAGGGAACCATTCAGAATAAATACGCCCCCACACATTTTGTAATGCATCAGGAAATAGACCGACAGCTTCAAATATAGCCCATGTTGAAGCTGCGACTTCAAGTTGCGCGAATTGCTCTGGACAATCCTTTGTTGTGGCTACTCCAATATAGTGATCAAGTTCTCCTTTTTCCTCCATTCTTCCTTCAGAAAAATTAGTAGAAGCACTAATAATTCCAGTAGGTTCAATGTTCGAAAGGGATTTTAATGTTTGAATAGACTCTGGGTTTAAACTTTTCCACATAGAAGCAATTTCTTCATTTACACCGTTAAAAACGATTGGTACTCGTTTTGTAATACCTATAATTCGAAATGGCTCTTTTTCTTCAATTCGATAATTCATTTCATTTCCTCCTTGAATGGATAATTGGAAGGTCATTGGTGAATAAGCCTTCAAAGAATGGCTACTATTTCGGGCTTCTGAAGGTGTTATACCGTGCAAGTTTTGAAATGCACGAGCGAATGAATCTGGTGAGTTGTATCCATATTTTATAGCGATATCAATGACTTTTACATTGCTGTTTTTTAGTTCAAAGGCAGCGAGAGTAAGACGTCTACAGCGAATATAATCAGATAGTGATATACCTGCTAAAAACGAAAACATTCTTTTAAAGTGATACTCAGAACAAAGAGCTAGCCTCGCAACTTCTTTAAAATCAATTTCATTCGTAAGGTTATCTTCAATATAGCGCATTGCAGCATTCATATTTTTAAGTGAATCCATATTATGACCTCCTCTGTACATAGAATAGCAGGAACGAAATAGCTCCATCCGACATTTCGTGCACAACTTTGTAGGTGCATTTTTTACCTTACAAAATTGTAATGTTCCTGTAAGGAGAATGAATGGATGGTATGATATCCCAATGTTATAGTAACAAAGTACTTTAATTCATTACGTTAACTTTTTGATTTCTTTACTTATGTGCCTTACATAACTGTCATGTTTGTGTAAGAAACATCGATAGTGGCAAGAGTAGAGAGTGTATATAGTTGAAAATAGAGAATAGAAGAAATGAGGGATGTCGAGATGAAAACAGTATTAGAAGCAAAAAATATTGAAAAAGTATATGACACGGGTGGTAATAAATTTGCAGCGTTAAAAGGTATTAACTTACAAGTAAAAGAAGGTGAGTTCGTTGGAATTATGGGACCTTCTGGTTCTGGTAAGACGACTTTACTAAATGTTCTTTCTACAATTGATAATGCGACGAACGGTGAAATTTTAATTGATGGAAAAGATATTGTGAAAATGAATGATGATAAGTTAGCATTATTCCGCCGCGATCATTTAGGCTTCATTTTCCAAGATTATAACTTATTAGATACATTAACAGTGAAAGAGAATATTGCTTTACCACTTGCGTTATCAAAGGTGAAAGCGAGTGAGATTGATCGCCGCGTTCTTGAAATCTCAAAGAAATTTGGCATTGATCATATTTTAAGTCAGTTCCCATATCAAGTATCTGGTGGACAGAAGCAGCGCTGCGCAGCATCACGTGCAATCGTTACGAATCCAAGTATGATTTTCGGGGATGAGCCAACTGGAGCGCTTGATTCTAAATCTGCAACAGATTTACTTGAAAGTATGAAGTCATTAAATGAATATGATAACTCAACAATTTTAATGGTAACGCATGATGCATTTGCAGCAAGTTATTGTAAACGAGTTATTTTCATTAAAGATGGTGAACTATATAAAGAATTGCACCGCGGTGAATCGACGCGTAAACAGTTCTTCCAAAAAATTGTTGACGTAATGTCTTCTATTTCTGGAGGTATGGCTGATGACCTTATCTAGCATTGCCCTCCGCAACATACAGCGGAACTTTAAAGACTACTTTGTATATTTCGCATCTATGATTTTTAGTATCGTTATTTATTTTACATTTAAAGCACTGCAATATAATTCACAAATGGAAAAAGCAGCAGAAGCTTCTAAAAAGATTAGCGGAGCGTTCCAAGTTTCCAGTGTGATGCTTATCATTTTCGTAGCGGTGTTCATTATATATTCGAACGGATTCTTTACACGTAAACGTAAAAAAGAAGTTGGCTTATATTCGTTATTAGGTATCCGTAAAAGACAAATTGGTAAAATGCTCTTTTATGAAAATATGTTAATGGGATTAATGTCATTAGTAATCGGGATTGCGATTGGTAGTGTCCTTTCGAAATTATTCCTTGAGTTATTAGTAAATATGATGGGATTAAATTTAAATGTTCATTTTGAAGTACCGATGGCTGCTATTATTGATACAGCAATTATTTTCTTTGTGATTATTTTATATACATCACTTCAAGGATATCGTTTAATTTATCGCTTTAAGTTAATTGAACTTTTCCGTGCAGAACGTGAAGGAGAAGCAATGCCAAAAGGATCTGTCATCATGGCATTAATTTCAGTTTTCTTAATCGGTTCAGGTTATTTTTTAGCGCTAATGTACATGAAAGCAGTTATGTATGCAGACTTTATGGTCGTTGCATTATATATTTTATTAGCGACAGTAGCAGGGACTTATTTACTGTTCATGTTCTTCACAGTATTTGTATTGAAACGTGCAAGAAATAATAAGTCAGCATTTTATAATGGTATGAATATGGTAACGACATCGCAGTTACTATATCGTATTAAAGGAAATGCGAAATCATTGGCGACAATCGCTATTTTAAGTGCAGTTACATTAACAGCGGTTGGTACGTCAGTTACGATGTATTACAACACATTTACGCAATCAAAAGTTGCTGCGCCGTATAGTTATTCCTATGAGAAAAAAGATGCAGCATTAGATAAAAAAGTAAATGAAATACTTGCTGGAGAGAAGAATAATCACCCAGTCACATATGAATCAGAAGTTGAAATGATTCCTGTGAAAGGAACATTTAAAGGTGAAAGAGCTGATCAAGTTCTGAACACACACTATAATGTTACGAATCAGTACCAGCTTATTTCTCAATCAAGCTTTAATAAACATGTGAAACATTTAGATGTAGAACCTGTAAATTTGAGTGCGAATGAAGCTTTCGTATATGATAGCTTATATATTGAGAAACTTGATTTTGGTCCTCTTTATACAGGAAATACAGCTGTATTCCCTGTTGGAAATGAGTCAAAAGAATTAAAAATTAAAGGTGTAAATAATAGAAGCCTTACAAATTTAAATGAACTATTTGTAATCGTTCCTGATAAAACATATGAGCAAGTGAAACAAGTAAACGAAACGCGTACTGTAAAAAATATTGATGTAAAAGGTGAGCGAAATAGTAAAGAGTTAACAGCAAAATTAGCAAGCATTATGCCAGCTGGAGAATCAGAAGTTTTAAAACCATTTAACGATTTCTATACAGGATTCCAAATGGGGCTTGAAACGACAGGCTTAATGATGTTTATTGGGTTATTCTTAGGATTAGTATTCCTATTAGCAACAGGCTCAATCATTTACTTTAAACAATTAACAGAAGCAAGTGCTGACCGTGATCGTTACATTGTCCTTCATAAAGTTGGTGTAACGAAGCAAGAAATGAAGAAAGCTATCGCAAAACAAGTAAGCTTTATCTTCGCTATTCCGTTAGTAATCGGTATTTTACACAGTTTATTTGCACTAAAAGGTTTATCAAATATATTACCATTTGAAATTATGATTCCGCTTCTCATTAGTATTGGAGTATACGGTGTCATCTATATTGGGTATTACTTCTTAACGGTTCGTTCTTATTATAAGATCGTGAGTGCGAAGTAATAAGGGCAGCTATCGCTACACGCGATAGCTGTTTTTTTTATTCTTCATAAAATCTTAAGAAACTTCCTCAATTTTTATTAAGAAACGATAGTTATACTTAGACACAAGTTAAAAACTATCGAACGAATGAGGAGAGGTTTACATGCAGCTCATTACATTTTTACATGAATTTATAAAGCATCCAAAACATACTGGTGCAATTGCGCCAAGTTCAAAAATATTAGCAAAGAAAATGGTCGATGTAATTGATTTTAATAAAGCGAAATGTATTGTAGAGTTAGGGCCTGGCACAGGGGTTTTTACGAAAGAGATTATGAAGAGAAAAAAGAAGGAAACGATATTTCTTCTTATTGAAATTAATGAAGTATTTTTCAAAGAATTAAAAAGAAAGTTTAAAGATGAGCAGAATGTCATTGTTGTACACGGTTCAGCTGAAAATATAAAGAAGTATATGGAGGAGCTCAATATAGAATGCATTGATTACGTTTTATCAGGGTTGCCTTTCACTTCTTTACCAGAAGAAGTTTCAAAGCGCATTTTAAATAATGCGATGGAAGCGATACATGAGAATGGTGAGTTCATTACATTTCAATATTCACTTGTGAAAAAAGGGTTTATACAGCATTTCTTCCCTGAAATTACACTAGAAAAAGTATGGCTCAATTTCCCGCCAGCCTACGTCTTTAGTTGCAAAAAAGAACTGAGGAGAGCGTATGCATAATGGAATTACATGAATTATTATCCTATATCGAGCAATACGGTTATTGGGCATTATTTTTCTGTTTATGGTTAGGTATTATCGGTATGCCAATTCCCGATGAAATGATTGTTATGAGTGGTGGTTTCGTATCTTCAGTAGGTATATTAAGTGTTGTTCCTTCATTTGTATTAACATATTTAGGTGTTGTATCAGGGCTTTCTTTAGGATATATATTAGGGAAGGTATTTGGCACGAAGGTACTCCATAAATTGATGAAAAAGAAAAAAGCGAAGTATTTAATAAAATCACAAGAAATGGTTGATAAATACGGACAGTACGCGTTAGTTACAAGCTATTTCATACCAGTTGTAAGACATATCGTACCGTATTTAGTTGGGATGAATAACATGTCATTTCGGATATATGCTTTGTATTCCTATACGACAGGATTTGTTTGGACACTCGTTTATTTTGTGCTCGGTTCTTTATTTGGACAACATATTGAAAGGATTGTAGCAGCTGCGATAGAGTATGGTTTGTATTTTGGCGGGAGTATTGCATTGATTGTGAGTGTGTTTTATTTTTACAGACAAAAAAGAAATACAGTGATGAGTAAATAAAGGAGGCGGCAGCCTCCTTTTATTATTAATATGGCTTTATTTATCGAAGTGCTGATGCAAAGCCCTGTGACATTAAGAAAAAGTTAAGAAACCGCACGAGTTTTTATTAAGAAATGCTCTCTATACTTAGAAAGGTCTTATAGAAAAACATAATGAAAGGCGGAATATAGATGAAAAGATTTATTTTAGGATCATTACCTGTCATCATAGCAGGAGCGGCATATTTGTTAAATGGGAGTGCTACAGTAGATTCCATGAATCCGTTTCTTAAATTAGAATATCGTTATGCGGTAATTGATAACGATGGAAAAGATTTAGGTGGAAATAAAGGCCGTGCATACACAGTGAACACATATGATAAGGATGGAAACGAAAAAGAGATAACAATTGATGGAGTGGATACATTGCAAAAAGGTTCCTACTGGCATGTAATTACGAGAGGAAAGTCTGTGCACGATAAGGTACAAATAGAAGAAGAAATAATTCCTGATGGCGCGAAGGTGAAGTTAGGATTGTAAGTATAAACCCGGTTCTAGATGAGAGAATCGGGTTTGTTATTTTATGGTAAAATGATAAAGGGGGAGGGCGAGAGGTATGCTACTCATTGTTAGCCTTATATTAATTGGGATTATGTGCAGTATGAGAATAGTATCCTTACATATGATAGAGCGACAAATGATAGAAGAGCGATATGTATATTGCCCAAAATGTGATGCGAAAATTAGAAAAGGGAATTCGGCTCCTTTTTGTTCGAAATGTAATTTAATATTTTAACTATATTAAATCCAAAATCAATTCTTATGATTTTGGATTTTTCTTTTTAAGAAAATATTAAGAAACCCCATTACTATTTGTTAAGAAAATGTATCTATACTGAATTCTGTTGCTTAAAGAGAACATCACGAATTATAACAGGAGGTACAAATAGATGAAAACAATGTTAGAAGCGAAAGGGATTTCGAAAATATATGATACAGGCGGGAATACGTTTGAAGCGTTGAAAGATATTCAACTGCAAGTGAAAGAAGGAGAGTTTGTCGGTATTATGGGACCGTCTGGTTCTGGTAAGACGACACTTTTGAATGTTCTTTCTACTATTGATACGGCTTCAAAAGGTGAGATTTTAATTGATGGAAAAGATATTGTGAAGATGAATGATGATGAATTGGCACTTTTTCGCCGTAATCATTTAGGATTTATTTTTCAAGATTATAACTTATTAGATACGTTAACAGTGCGAGAAAATATTGCATTGCCACTTGCTTTATCAAAGGTGAAGGCGAGAGAAGTAGAATCTCGCGTTGAGGAGATTGCAAAGAAGTTTGGGATAGATCATATTTTAAATCAGTATCCGTATGAAGCTTCAGGCGGACAAAAACAACGCTGCGCGGCATCAAGAGCGATTGTAACAAATCCAAGTATGATTTTTGGAGATGAGCCAACTGGTGCGCTTGATTCGAAGTCAGCGACGGATTTATTAGAAAGTATGAAGACATTAAATGAAAAAGATCTTGTAACGATTTTAATGGTAACGCATGATGCGTTTGCGGCAAGTTATTGTAAACGAGTTGTATTTATTAAAGATGGAAAGTTATATAAAGAATTACATCGCAAAGAGATGACAAGAAAACAGTTCTTCCAACAAATTATTGATATGATGTCTTCAATCTCTGGGGGTGCGGCAAATGAGCTTATCTAGCATCGCCCTTCGTAATATAAAACGAAATTTTAAAGATTATTTTATATACTTTGCTTCCATGATTTTTAGCATCGTCATTTATTTTACGTTTAAGGCGTTGCAATACAATTCACAAATAAGTGAAGCTGGAGATAACATTGGACGAGGATTCCAGCTTGCGAGCGTAATGCTCATTATTTTCGTTGCAATATTTATTATATATTCGAATGGTTTCTTTACACGAAAGCGTAAGAAAGAAATAGGTCTTTATTCTTTACTCGGTATTCGAAAAAAAGAAATAGGTAAAATGCTGTTTTATGAAAATATGTTAATGGGTTTATTATCATTAGTAATCGGAATTGTAATTGGTAGTTTACTTTCAAAAGGATTCCTAAAGCTACTTTTAAATATGTTAGAGCTACATGTAAATGTTCATTTTGAAGTACCAGTTGGAGCGGTTATAGATACAACAGTTATTTTTTGTCTCATCATTTTATACACATCGTTTAAAGGATACCGCGTTATTTATCAATTTAAGTTAATCGAGCTATTCCGTGCAGATAACGAAGGCGAAGTCATGCCAAAAGGTTCGAAAATAAGGGCTTTCATTTCTTTATTATTAATTGGATCAGGTTATTTCTTGTCAGTAACGGCTATTAAAAATGTGAGCGGTGATAACTTTATGCCCCTTGCACTTTACATTTTATTAGCGACAGTACTTGGAACGTATTTATTATTTATGTTCTTTACCGTTTTTGTATTAAAAAGAGTGCGAAATAAAAAATCCGCATTTTATAACGGAATGAAAATGGTTACGACGTCTCAGTTACTATACCGCATTAAAGGAAATGCAAAATCGTTAGCAACAATTGCCGTATTAAGCGCAGTAACGTTAACGGCGGTTGGAACTTCTGTAACGATGTATTACAACACATATATGCAGGCGAAGAAATATCATCCAGTTAGTTATTCTTATGAAAAGAAAGATATGGAATTAGATCGTAAAGTAAATGAGATTTTAAAAGAAGGACAGAATGAAGTCATTCATCAATATGAATTAGAGACGGTAAAAGTAGTAGGAGAATACAGTGATGGCACTTCATTACAATCAAGAACAACAGAACTTATCGCACAATCATCATTTAATACAATCGCAAAATATTTAAATGAAGAAACTTTAGATTTAAAGAAGAACGAATTGTATGCATTTGATGGCATGTACAGTGAAGGTAAGAGAGATAGTGGCGTATATAAAAATCGAAAAGCTACCTTCCCAATTGAAGAAGTAGCACCAGTACAAGTGAAAGATGTACAAGCAAAAAACATTACAAACTTATATGAACTTCTAGTTGTCGTTCCGGATGAAGTGTATGAGCAAGCAAAGAAGACAATTGGCTCTCATACTGTGAAAAATATTGATGTGAAAGACGAAAGAAATAGTAAAGTGTTAACGGAGAAATTAAAGAAAGTAATATCGGAAGAAGATGCAGAAGGAAGAGAGCAATTCAGTGACTTCTATACAATATTCCGCAGCGGTATTGAAACGTCAGGGTTAATGATGTTTAGTGGTATATTCTTAGGACTTGTATTTTTACTTGCAACAGGCTCTATTATTTATTTCAAACAATTAACAGAAGCACATGCAGATCGTGAACGTTACATCGTTCTTCGAAAACTCGGTGTCACGAAAACAGAAATGAAAAAAGCCATTGCGAAGCAAATGAGATTTATCTTCTTTATTCCTTTAGTAGTTGGTATATTACACACTTTATTTGCGCTCAAAGGATTAGCGACAGTTATTCCGTATGAAATTGCAGTTCCGTTACTAATTAGCATCGGGGTGTATAGTGTTATTTATATTGGTTATTATTGCTTAACAGTTCGTTCTTATTTCAGGATTGTTAGTAAATGAAAATAAGGTATACAGTTTTTGAAAAAGCGAAAGAGAGCATAGTGAAAATTATGTTCTCTTTCGCTTTTTTTAGTTAAAATGAGGTGTGCATGAAAATGGTATTTAAATGGAGTGTTACATTTGGAAATTCTTATCATAGCAGGATGTTTATTAATTGGTATCACTTTAATCAGTTTCAGTATTTATCGATTTGTAAAAGAATTAAAAGAAAAAAATTCAAAGAGAGAGAAATGGAAAGTAGTAGCTGGAAATTTGATAGAGTTATTTAGTGATCCATTGCACGGAGCGCCATTCTATTTTTTAACTGGGGGTCTCTTTTTGGTAATCGGACTGTTATTTCTTTCTATGGGAATGGGCTGGCTTGAAATTGATTAAGGCGTATTAACAAAGATATTTCATAGTTGTACTGCGAAGAGGAGAGAGCAAATGCCGGTTATAAGAGATATACAATTGAGTTTTCTAAAAGTAAAAGAGCATACCAGAAACATAGAGGCATTACAGTTAACATCTACAAGCAACTACGATGAAGACATCTCTTTTGGTAAAGAGACGAGCAGTATTACTTCTTTATATTGTCGACATATGCCAAAGTTAAGAATGGATTATGAGAAAGGGATTTTGATTCATTGTGTGGATGATATTTCATTACTCGATGAGTGGGAGAAGAAATATAGAATTTTCCCTGAATATATGAATGTTTTTGTGGAGTATGAGAGTGTGAAGGGTTTTCCATATTTATCAGATAGAGAGAAAAAAGAATTAGCCCTTCAAATCGTTCATGTTGAAATGAAGCGTTTAGCTGTGAAATATGATTGGGATATAGAAGAGTTAGAAAAAGTGAAGAATAAGATACTAGAATTGAATTATAGAAACGAGTTCGTATATATAAAAAAGAGTAGTCCGAATAAAAAATACGTATGTAGTATAACATGTCAGCATGAAGTGGCTTATGCTGACGTGTACTTAGAAATAAGAGAGTATAGAACGAGGCGGTTAATCAAAAAGGAAAAGCTTATTAGAGAAGAAGATATGTATAAGATGTTTCATCATGTTAGTGAAGTGGCTTGGAAGTTAAATCATAAAGTGCTACTGATGAATGATAAAGGAAAAACTGTATGGATGTTAACCTTTTTAGAGAAAGATATCCCAGCTAATTTAGTTTGGAAGATTGAAAGAATAGATTGAAAATAGATGAGAATTGGAGTGCATATGATGGAGACACAAATCGTTATTGGAGTACCTGGTTTATGGAAAGATAGAACAGAATTAATACAAGAAGTTGTGAGTAAAAGTAACTATATATTAGCGGGAAATGTTATGCACCATAAGGAGAAAGAGATTGGCTTTGAAATTGATATATATGAACAAGACCCTTCTTTGAGAGAGGCTTTCTTCTATGCAGGTGGTGAGCGTTTTGATGAAGAATTGCTTCAGGAGTTGGAGAAGCATACTTATATAGTGTATGTTATTGCCAAAGTTGACGATAAAGAGAGATTACAAGAAGTAATTGATGTAGGAATGGAACTTTTAAATGCAGGGGGACTTGCTTTAAAAGTTGAAACAGCAGGTGTGGCTTATTCGAAAGAAGAATGGCAAGAGCTTGCAGAGAATAAGGAAATATTCCCGATGTATTCGCACCTTGTAACTTTAGTTGGAGATGAAGAGGACGGTTACTATTCATGTGGAATGCAAGCATTTAATCTACCAGACGTTGTTTTAGACGGAGGGATAGATCCGGAAGTAGCTGTAGATTTATTAAATGATTTTAACCTACATAATATATTGGAAAAACCTAATTTGAAAGATGGAGATACAATTAGTTTCACAGAAGATGCTCCAGTGTATCTTTTATCTCATTATATAGATAAACGTTATGAACAAGAGGATCCATTTTATAATCCGTGTGGGGTATGGAAGTTAGAGAGTGCTTCGGCAAAGAAATCTATCTTTCAAAAATTGGGGAGTGTGCTAAAAGGATGGAAAAATACATAAAAGAACAGAGGAGTATATGTGATAAATATAAAGCGGAGTATGTAGAATCTCCGAATGACTTGAAATTAGGAATAGCGCAAAATGTGAAAGATGGTATCGCTCCGATTAATGGGTTACGAATGCCTATAGAAAACGGAACGACAGGTTGGTACATTTGGGCTGGTGAAGAAATGGGGACAGAAGAAGATTTCTTTCTTCCTTTACACGTTCAACATATTGATGAATGGGCACCTGAAATAAAGAAGTATTTAGGGTTACCACCTGGTTGGAGATTTTTAATTGCTGGAGATTACGAGGACGTGTGGTATGATCCGAATTTGTTTGATGAAGATTTAGAAGAGGATGCAGATGAATGGGAAGAAAATATGCTACAAGAGTATGGATGGTACATGCATAGCATATTAGCAGAAGATATTGATGGCATCCATGCTAATTATCATACACATGGTCTAAGAGATAACTTTAATCATCAAGATTTACAAATAGCATTAAATATGGATCCTGAAGTCGCGCATAGTGTTTTTTGTACCATAATAGAAGAAATAAAGAGCGGAAAAAAGTTTGAACAAGGGATTGAGTATACGAATATTATTGAAGGATATCCCATTATTATGAAGTCTTTCGTAGAGATGGATCGAGAAGTTTTGAGGGTTTTATTACCTGATGAAAGAGGGATTCTTCCTACGAGGCCAGAGTGTGATGAATGTTATAAGACTCAATTGGATGATATTGAGGAGAGTTGATAAAAAAGAGCTTGAAACTATTCAAGCTCTTTTTTTATGACTATTTATGTCCTAAAATATGTTCAATCTCATGCAAACTTAATTTACTTGCCTTAGCAATCGTTTCAAGTGGTATACCAAGATCATACATATTTTTAATCATTTGAATTTTCCCCTGTTGAATGCCTTTTTCAATACCTTTTTCAATGCCTTTTTCAATTCCTTGTTCCATTCCTCTTTTAATTCCTTGTTCCATTCCTCTTTTAATTCCTTCTGTCTCTGCATGGGCGAATTTTGCTGCTTCATCCATTAAAACTTTCTCCCTTGCGTCATAGGCTTGTCGGAAAGAAGAATCCTGACTCATACGTTCCCATTTATTTATTGCTTTTTGTAAAATAGGGTCTTGGTTCATAGCAATATCCTCCAATAGTTTAGTTAAGTGCTCATCCTCATTTGCTGAAAGCAATAAAAGCCAACGAACAAATGGATCTTTCCACGGATTTACTTTTTCTTCATGCCATTGTTCAGTTAACTTTGGAATTTCTATAATGTGGATTTCTATGTCTTCACTCAGGATTTTTTTTTGTTGTGTATTCCATAATACGCTCGTTGTATGGAAGGCTGGGTGTTCCGAAAACATTGCGAAGTTTAGTAAGTTTATGGTGATGGTTTTGTGAAGTGCACTGTAGGGCATCCCTTTTTGTAGTTGAGATGTGTATAGCCTTCCCCAATAATATAAACTGCGTTTAACCATATCGTGATTATTATTGAGTTGTATTTCTACATTAACTTTTGTTCCTGTGTCTAATGTCGCTGAAATGTCTAAAATAGATAACTTATCCTCTTCATATTCCCTGTGTAAATGTGGATCTTCTAGTTGTAGAGAAGCAATGGGCGACTCTAAAGACTCTTGTAACATAGCATTTAAAAATGCAATTAGAATATCTTCGCTACCATTCGTACCAAACAATTGTTTAAATGCAAAATCAATGCGTAAATTAACTAACTGTTGGTTGAACAAAGTTTGTCCTCTCCCTTATATGAAGGTACTTCTTTCCTTCATTGTACATAAAAAGAACTAGAGTATGCAAACAAGCCATTCTTCTATTTTTTAGTAGTTTTATTAGAATGTCACAGGTAAGTATGGTTATGTTATACTCTAGTGAAATTAAAAAAATATTTTTGTTTATATCGGGGTGAAGATGATACATATGCAAAAAGATATTTTAAAACTATTAGATAAAAAGCAAAGTAACTATGAATTTCCTGCCTTTGATAATGAATATATGGATATTTCGCAAGTGAAATTCTCTCTTTTCTTTAAAGATACTAAGGATTGGTTAATGGTGTTTCAACTTGTTGGTGTAGGTTCATTAGGTGTATGTAATGATATTCAAGTATATGGAGATAGAATTACTCATTCAATGGGTGATGATTGCATTTTACAATTAAATGATGGCAATTATGAGTTATTTAATGATGAAGGTGAATTTATGCCGAATATTTATAACGGCAGTTTAAAAATTCGTGAGCAGCATTTTGAATATGAATTTACAGAAGAGGATTATATAAATAATGGAATAGAAGTACAAACGACAGAGCATTATCCAACATACTTTATGCGTATGCTTGCTACTAATGAAGAAGTTAGAACATTATTATGGTGGAGTAAAGAAGAGATTTTAGAAGAGTTCAGTTTAGAAGGTAATTGGGAACTAGCGTATGAAACGGAAGAATGGAAACATGTTGAAGACGAAAAAGTAAGTGAAAATGAATTCTTCCAATCAGTAGCCGCTGCAATAGAGAAGAAAGATCCACGTATTATTGTGAAGAAGGATTCTAACACGCATTGGAGAAATTGGGTAGCGTTTGATTGTGACTGAAAAGGATAGGAGAAAGAATAATAAATGAAAAGAAGAAGAAAATCCGGAGAAAAAGTACAAATGCATCGTTTTGCACTACCTCTATGCTACGGAAGTGAAGCACCATATTATTATTACGAGGTAGCGCCCCATGAAAGAGAGGAACGCTTCCATTTAACATCAGAACTTTGCGTAATGGACGATGAGCATTACTTTATTAGAGGTTGTTTAGAGCTTCCTATCATTGACTACCACGAAAACTTCATATGGACTGTTTGGGTATCACTTAGTAAAGAAAGTTATGATGAAGTATTAGAAAAGTGGGATGAGAGAGGCCGAGAAAATAGTGATCCTTATTTTGGGTGGTTATCTGTAGAAATGCCAGTTTATCCAGAAACATTAAATTTAAAAACAAATGTACATATAAGAGAAGTTGGAACGGCACCGTATGTTGAATTAGAGCCAACCGAGCATCCTTTAGCAATCGAACAAAGAAATGGAATTACTTTAGAGAGAGTTAAAGAAATACAAGAAATGATTCAAAGACATAGCTAGATTAGAAGAGAAAAAACGAGTGCTAGCACTCGTTTTTTTCTTTACACAACCGCAGGATTATAAATCATCGTAAAGTGTCCTGGTAATAATTCAATGTGACAAGGTGTATGAAGCGAACTTTCTCCATCTGTATCTACTTCTTTTTCTTCTTTCGTTTCAATATGAATGGATTTTGCTTTTACGTGGAAGATGTCATTTTCATTTGAATCCTCGAATAGTTTCTTTCCGATGTAATCTTTAAATGCTTGAATACCTGTTGATTTGACTACGAAAATATCAAGTGTTCCGTCATCACATTTTACGTTCGGAATAAAGGATGGAATACCACCAAGATATTCACCATTTCCAACCATGACAAGGACAGCTTCGTCTTCATATACTTGTCCGTCATAAGTAATTTTAACTGGGAATGTTTCAGCATTTTTTACAGTTCGAATTGTGCTTAAATAGTAACCGATTTTACCAAGCTTTGCTTTTTCATCTGCATCGATATTGTTTGATACTTCAGATACGAGACCAATCCCCCAGAAGTTTAAGAAATGTTGTCCATTTGCTTTTGCAACGTCAACTGGTTTTATATGTTCTTCTGTAATAAGTTTTGCGGCTTCTGCAATGTTTTGCGGAACGCCAAGTGTGCGAGAGAAGTCGTTGCAAGTTCCGCCTGGAATGATTGCAAGTGTAGGTCTAGTTTCAAGAGGTGCTAAGCCATTTGTGCATTCAAATACAGTGCCGTCACCACCAAAGACGATAATTAAATCTACTTTACTAGCAAACTCTTGGCAATATTTTGTTGCATCACCTTGTTTTTTCGTATGAAGGATATGTAGATCAGGAAAAGCTGCGGCAAGAGGTGGTACGATTTTCGTTAAATTTGTATGTAAGTCACCTTGTCCAGCTTTCGGATTTACGATGAGGAGTACTTTTTCAAATTTTGTCTTTGTCATTTTTTTCTCTCCCTTTGTCTTTTACGAATTGTGATAGAAAATAAACTTCCACCAGTAATTGATGAAAGTTTATTTTATTATATTATTCCGTTACAACTGAAGCGATAAATGGTAAGTTACGATATTTTTCCGCACAGTCGATACCGTATCCAACGATGAATTCGTCTGGAATTTGGAAGCCAACATACTCAGCTGTTAAGTCTACTTTACGACGTTCTGGCTTATCAAGTAATGTACAGAACTTGAGTGCCTTTGGTTTATGCATAAAGAAGTGGTCTTTTAGGAAATGAAGTGTTAAACCAGAATCGATAATGTCTTCTACGACAATTACGTTTTTGCCAGTAATGTTTACGTCGATATCTTTTAGTAGTTTCACTTTTCCTGTTGTTTCTGTTTGATTTCCGTAGCTAGATGCAGAAATAAAGTCAATTGTTACATCATTTTTGATGTGACGAATTAAATCAGCAGCAAATACGAATGAACCTTTTAATACTGCGATAACTACGATTTCTTCTCCTTCAAAGTCACGTTCGATTTGAAGTGCTAATTCTTTAACTTTTGCTTGTAATTGTTCTTCAGAAATTAAAGTGTCTTTTATTTCAATATTCATTGTAATCCTCCTACAGTGTAAAACTTGCGAACATTTCGACTGTAAAGGATAGAATAGAAAAAGTCAAAGGAGATAGTAATTTTTTACAAAGATAACGACAAAATCATCTGATGATATGATATACTAATTATATTAAGAAAACGCTTCCATAAAGGGTGAATATGATGAAGAAGAAACAGTACACAAGTGTAACATTTATAAAAGCATTACTTTTAACAATTGTTCTTGGCCTGTTGGCTTACGTAATTGATGTACCTGCGATTCGTATTTCATTAATTGGAATGACTTTAGTGTTAGGAGCAATTTCGCACGGTATGATGTCGCAGCTAAAAGAAGCTGGACTTGATGATATGAGAGATCATATAGATAAAAAGTAAGAAACCTTCATTATATAGAGTGAAGGTTTTTTTGTTTCTTACAAAAATGTAAGGTAGTTGTAAGGCAAATCGATAGTTGCATAATAGCATTTTGGATAAACTATGGGTGTAAGGTAAAAGGCAAGCATATTTTAGGTAAATTAAGTTTTAGGCACTCTATATGTGAAAAAGGAGTAGGAGGGCATGGAGAAACGTTGGACGACCTTTTCTTTTTTAGCGACTAGTAACACCGTAATGCTAGATGGAAAAATGGATTTTTTGCACTTGTTTGATCGTGAAGATGATCATTCTTCTTCTAAATTTACAATGAAATGGAATAAATGGAGCGAGAGTTGTAGGTTTGAAGAAGAGGCCCCTAACGAAGAGCAAAAGATTATTTTAACAAACCCTATTAAAGCGTGGGTTGTTCAACGTCGTAAGTGTAACGTCAAAAATCACTTCAAGAAAACTGAGCCGAGACAATTAGTTATCGCTCCAACCCGTTCTACTTCCAAATCACGCGAAAGTAACATGTAAATAATTGAGACACACACCCGAAAAAAACATCGTACATATTGCGATGTTTTTTTCTTTTTCTACAATGAAATCTTTAAATGAAATATATTTCATCTGCATCTTATATTTATATCTCTTGTTTATTCTAGTGATACATCCGATGCGAAGTGATGTAAAACGTATAAAAGGAGAGAAATAAAATGAAAAAGAAACTATTACCAATTTGTGCAATGGCACTTTTAACAGTAGGATATTCTTCAGTAGCGAGTGCAGATACTGGAACAGTAACAAAGGAAGAAGCGCAAGTGCAACAAGATAAAGCTAAAAAAGAAGAAGCAATTAAGGAACAGCAAAAGAGTGATGAGGAGAAAAAGCAAGCAGCGCAAGTACAAGAAAAAAGTGATATGGCTAAAAAAGAGGAAGCAATAAAAGCTGAGAAAAAAAGTGAAGAAGAGAAAAAGAGAATAGCGCAAGAACAGTTAAAAAACGATATGGCAAAAAAAGAAGCAGCGATAAAAGCCGAGCAAAAGAATGAAGTAGCTAAAAAAGAAGTAGCAAAGCCAGTTGTACAAGGTGAAAAATTACCAAATACAGCATCAAATAATGTAGCAATGATGGGATTAAGTGCATGTCTTGTAGCGGTAGGTACATTATTTGGTTTGAATCGTCGCAATAAGATTAAAGCGTAAATAAAATATTTTCCTATAAAGAATGGGATAATTTCATATATTAAAAATGGTAGGTTACTCCTACCATTTTTGGCATGGAGGAATGAAGAATGAAGTTACTCAATTATATCGGTATCATATTGATGGCTATAGGGCTATTCATGGGATCCTATTATGCTGTGGAATGGTATAAAGGAAGAAGCTCTGCCGGGCAATTAACTGCAGAAGAAATAAAGAGTCTTAAAAATATACAAGATACTCAACTTTCTCGTGAAACACCTGTAACTTCTCAAGTGCCTTCTTCTCAAACAGAGCATAAAGAAGGAGAAAAGGTAGCGATGTTACATATACCGAAAATAAAGAAGAAGTTTTCTATATATTGGGGAGCGGATGATACGACTTTGAAAAAAGGAGTGGGTATGTTCGTTAGTGATTTAACGACAACTCCATCTGGAGGGGGACATACTGTACTAAGTGGACATCGAGATACTGTATTTACAGATTTAGGAGAGTTGAAAGAAAAGGATACCCTTGTTTTAGAGTATGATAATAAAACGTACACATATGAAATTCAAAAGACATGGATTACTCATGCGGATGATCGTACTGTTATTATAAAAAAAGAAGAACCGATATTAACAATGACAACTTGTTACCCATTTAATTATATAGGGAATGCACCAGATAGATATATTATCGAGGCGAAGTTAACTGGCAGTTATTCAAAGTGAAATTATAGTTTCTGAAAGCGGGAGGGGGATATATAAATTATGTCAAAAAATATTTTAATTGTTGAAGATGAAGACATATTACGTGAAATATTAAAAGATTATTTTTTAAGTGAGCAATATGTAGTGTTTGAAGCGAGGGACGGGAAAGAGGCTTTAGTTGTATTTGAAGAAGAAGAGGTTGATTTAGTTATTTTAGATATTATGTTGCCAGAACTCGATGGATGGTCTGTTTGCCGAAGAATTCGAAAGACGTCCGAGGTGCCTATTATTATGCTGACGGCGCGCGTAGATGAAGACGATACGTTACTCGGTTTTGAACTTGGGGCAGATGACTATGTGACGAAGCCGTATAGTCCGCCAATTTTATTAGCAAGAGCGAAAAGGTTATTAGAAAGCAGAAAAGTGACAAAGCAACTTTTAGAGAATGAAGATGATACATTATCAATCCACGGTATTCACGTTCATTTTCCGTCTCGCACTGTTACGGTAGATAGAACCGATATTAATTTAACGCATACAGAATTTGAAATATTAGCGTATTTCATGAAAAATCAAGGAATTGTTTTAACGCGAGAGCAACTCATTTCAAGAATTTGGGGATATGAATTTGCTGGCGATGATCGAACGGTGAATAGCCATATTCGTAATTTAAGAAATAAATTAGGAGAGAAAGCAAAGTATATTACAACTGTAGTACGAACTGGTTATAAATTTGAGGGGAATATATGAGAAAAGGGATTGTTCTAAAATTATTTACTCTTACAACAGCATTATGCATGTTAATTTTAGCGACGATATTTATTGGACAAACGATATTTTTTAAACAATATTATGCGAATCGAAAAGTGGAAGATATTAAAGTGAATTTAAATTCCTTTGAGAAGAACTATTTAAATCATGCAGGAAATGCAGAAGAAATTCAGAAACTAGAGCAAGACTTTTTAAGAGAAAATAATACGTGGATTACGACATTAGATAAGAACGGGAATTTAAAACATGCAGATGATTTTTATTTTGAGGTAACGATAGATCGTAGGCAACAAAAGAGCTTTGGACAACAAATATTTAAAATTCCTTTAGGCAATCTCGTCAATATAGAGGAGATTGATAATAAATTATCGGAGCATTTTTTAGGGCAAGAAATTTATTTTTCTGGAGTGAGAAAAGAAGATAGTTTTATTCCATTTTCTTTTTCTTTATCTAAGCAGAATTTAAGCGGATCTAATAAACCGTTAGAAAAAGCATTTAATGAGAAAATGAGTAAATTAAATGAGGAGAAAAAGAAAGCAGCTGTGGAACAAGTTGGTAAGGAAAAGAAGCCGGCTGTTCGGGAGCAAGCTGCTCAAGAACCAGATGTTTACATAGGAGGGCGTGTTACGAAAGTACAGTTTCCAGATGTAAAAGGCCCCGTAAATCCAATTTATAAAAACACTTTATTTTTGGATAGTATAAAAGAATTTCAAACGGATGTGTTACTAAAAGAGAGTAATCAAATAGAGTATTCAACAAAGACAATGGACTACGAAAAGAATGATATAAAATATAAATTATTAATGAAACCAATAAAAGAAAAAGACGGATCGGTAACATATATTTATGCGATGGCTTCTTTACAGCCGGTAGATGAAGCTGTACAAATGGTGCAAGATTATTATATCTATATCATTGCATTTGTAGTCGTTCTTATTTTTCTAGCTTCGTTCTATTACTCAAAACAAATTGCAAAGCCATTATTGAAAATAAATGATACAACAAAGAAAATAGCGCATTTAGACTTCACAGAAAAAATACCGATTACTTCGAAAGATGAAATTGGAGATTTATCGAAAAATATTAATGTGCTATCAAATAAACTCCATTCGCATATTGGACAGTTAGAAGAAGATATTGAAAAGGAAAGAAAGTTAGAAAAGACGCGAAAAGAATTCATTTCTGGTGTTTCACATGAATTAAAAACACCGCTAAGTATTATGAAAAGCTGTATTTCTATTTTAAAAGATGGGGTAGCTGAACATAAAAAAGAGTATTATTTTCAGGCGATGGAGAGAGAAGTAGACAAAATGGATACGTTAATTTTGGATATGCTTGAGTTAGCTAAATTTGAATCTGGTACATATAAAATGAAAAAAGATTCGTTTTATATTGATACAGTAATTGAAGGTATATGTGAACATCTATCTGTGGAAATAGAGAAAAAAGAACTTCATATTCATAAAAATATAAGTTCATTTGAAGTGATTGCAAATCAAGGCCGGATTGAACAAGTCATCGTGAACTTCATTACGAATGCTATACGATATACACCAAATAAAGAGGATATTATTATTTCTACAATAGATGAGAAGAATCGTATAAAAGTGTGCATTGAAAATAAAGGTACTCATATTGAAGAAGAGCAATTAGATAAAATTTGGGATCGTTTTTATCGCGTGGATACAGCTCGTCAGCGTTCACAAGGTGGGACGGGGCTTGGGCTTGCTATTTCAAAGAATATTTTAGAACTACATGATGCTGAATATGGGGCAGAAAATACAGAAGATGGTGTATTATTTTATTTCTATTTACCGAAAAAAGCGTAGACAATATGATCTATGCTTTTTTAATTTATTTTCATATTATCTTTACCTAATCTTTATTTTTAATCAGTATAATTTGTTTAGAATATGAGGTTATGTAAGGAGTCGATGAACCGTGCATAGCAATTGGCTAAGTATAATGGTATTTATTTTCTTTTGCGCATTTATTGTATTTTTAATTGATATTACGATATGAAAAAAGAGCGCTCATTAAGCGCCCTTTTTTTGTGTATTCATTTGATAAGCACTGATGCTTTTGAATAATCGTGGTGAAGTGATAAATAAAAATATAAGTAAAACGGTACATAAAATAAAAGAACCAAGCATTGTACTTCCATTTACGATTAATGAATATAACACAGCTGATTGACCTTTCGGCGCATATTGTCCCCAGAAAATAATGCCGGCAATAAAGTGGCAGAAATAGCGAGCAAAGCTACCGATAAATGTAGCAAGGATAATATAAGCAAGGACTTTCTTACCCTGATTTTGTTTTGATGAATGTTTGTGTTTACGGTTACCTAAATTTGATTGTTCTAAGCTATTTTCATTGGATGTTAAAAGTGCTTTTTGAATTGGACGATAGAATAAGCCAGCAAATCCGATAAAAGCAAAGGCAATGAAGTACTCAATGAATGCTTGAACAGGTGTTAAAATATAAGCATCTCCCACGACAATTTGTAATAGTCCCCAAACTAAACCGCCTAAGAAAGCTGATTTAAAGCCCCAGCGGTAAGCAATAATAAAAATAGGAATCATAGCGAATGAGATAGAACCGCCTGTTGGAAGTTTAAGTGATAATGGTAAAATATCGATAATCATGGCGAAGGCTGCAAGAATAGCAGATTCGATCATCGCTTGTAAATTGGTGTTACGCATGTTGTCTCCCCCTAAATCCAAGTTGTACAAAAAAAGAATAGATATCATAGGAGGATACGAAATACGTAAATAAAAATGAGGTATGTATTTCGGACGTTTGCACAATCCCTGCGTTAGCATTAACTAACAGGTTCGAAGGGTCGGAACGAAGTGTTCCCTCTCAGCGGCATGGCTCCCCCAGTGATAACGAGATTCTTTATTTGTTATTGTTTATTGTAAGCGAAATGGATGAGAATGGCAAACGAATACAGTATGACAATAATTGAAATAGAATTGTAGCGAAATGTTAATAAATATGAAGCAAAAGGGTATAGTACAAGAGAAATTGGGTGTGGTATAATTTTTTTGAAAATAATTATCATTCTCTTCTGAGGGGGAAGGTTATGAGCTTAGTAGATATTAAAATTGGAGAGAAAGTGTTAGTAAAAAGTATTCAGTCTTTAGATCAGCTATTAAAGCGTAGACTAGCTGCTTTCGGTCTTGCTGAAGGAAGCGAACTTCGCCTGAAACAGAAAGCGATGTTCAAAGGTCCTTGTACATTGGAGTGTCGTGGACAGTTAATTAGTATTCGTCATTGTGACGCGAAAATGATAAAGGTGGAATTAGCGTGAATAAGGTAGCTTTGCTAGGGAATCCGAATACAGGGAAGACATCATTATTTAATGCACTTACTGGTTCTTATGAATACGTAGGAAACTGGAGCGGTGTAACAGTAGAAAAGAAGGTTGGTAAATTAAAAGATAGACAAGGAACATTAATTGATTTGCCAGGTGTGTATGATTTAAATCCAGTTTCACGTGATGAAGGTGTTGTAACAAACTTTCTATTAACAGAAGAATTTAATCATATGTTAAATATCGTAGATTCCTCGCAGTTTGAAAGAAATATGCATTTAACGTTGCAATTACTTGAATTTGGTAAGCCAGTCTCAATTGGTTTAAACATGGTTGATGTGGCGAAGCAAAGAGGAATTGTCATTGATGTAAAACGATTATCAGAGCTATTAGGTGTAACAGTCGTTCCTGTTGTTGCAAGAAGTGGAAAAGGCTGTGAAGAACTGCTTACGACTCTTAAAAAAAATGACAAAAAAGAGAAAAAGCCATTCCTTATTTCATATGGTGTACAAATGGATGAAGGAATTGGAGAAGTAATTGCTCTTTTAGAGACAGCGAATTACGAGCATCCGAGATGGTTAGCACTTCAATTTTTAAGCAATAACGAAGTAGTAGAAAAAGAAATGAAAGCATTACCAATTTATAAGGAACTCATAGCCATTCGATCTCGCTTAGAAGGAAGACTTGATTGTACGTTAGAAGAGCACATTTACAAAACTCGTGAAGCGTATATTGAAAAGTTAAAAACAAATGTTATGAAGCATGAGAAAGAAGGAAAAATTCCTTTTTCAGAAAAAATTGATAGATTAATTACACATAAAATTTTAGGACTTCCAATCTTTTTAGCAGTTATGTTTTTTATTTTTCAGGTTACGTTTACGTGGATTGGTACACCTTTATCGGATATGTTAGATGAGTTTTTTGGTGGCCAGCTTACGGATTGGGTGACGGCTGGACTTACAAGTATTGGAGCTTCTGATTTTATTCAAGCACTAGTTACAGAAGGTATTATTGCCGGTGTTGGTGCTGTATTAGTATTCGTACCACAAATCTTTGCACTATTCTTTTTTATTTCATTATTAGAAGACTCAGGGTATATGGCGCGAATTGCAGTTGTTATGGATAGAATTATGGAGTTTTTCGGCTTAAACGGAAAAGCTTTTATTCCGATGATTATCGGTTTTGGATGTAACGTTCCAGGTATCATGGCTGCGAGAACGATTGAACAGGAAAAAGAACGTTTACTTACCATTTTAGTAACACCATTTATGTCTTGTTCAGCACGATTACCTGTATATGCATTATTTGCGGGCGTATTTTTCCCGCATAGTCAGGCGACTGTTGTATTTTCTTTATATGTTGCAGGGATTGTTCTTGCGTTATTAGTTACAAAAATTATGTCTCTTACAATTTTGAAAGCGGAAAAGTCTATTTTCGTAATTGAATTACCGCCTTACCGTGTGCCACAAGCAAAAACATTATGGCTAAGCACGTGGGAGAAAGGAAAAGGATTTGTTCGTAAAGCTGGTACATTCATCTTTGGTGGTTCGGTTGTCATTTGGTTATTAAACTATGCAGGTCCATCAGGATTTGGTGTTGATATGGGAGACAGTTACTTAGCGATGATTGGTGGATTTATCGCACCACTATTTGCACCGCTCGGCTTCGGAACATGGCAAGCTGCAGCATCCCTTTTAACAGGATTTTTAGCGAAGGAAGTTGTCGTTTCTACAATGGCAATTATTTATGCAGTTAAAGAAGAGGTGCTTGGAAATGTAATGGGAGCACATTATACAGCATTATCAGCTTATGCATTTATGTTCTTTATTTTATTATATGTTCCGTGTTTAGCGACGGTAGCTGTTATTAAACGTGAAACAGGATCAGCGAAGTGGACGATTTTCTCAGTCGTTTATCCACTCGTAGTTGCTTATGTATTAACGCTCATTATATACCAAGTTGGATCCTTACTCGGATTCTAGAAGGAGATGTATTGTGATGATGGTCAATATTATAATTGGAGCTATCATTTTTGGTTATGCAGCATATACGTTAGTTAATTTTGTAAAGAGAAGTAAAAAAGGAAAATGCGCGGCATGTTCTTTAAATAAGTCATGTCAGTCGCAAACTTGTAGCCCGGATATGGAGCAAATTGCTCATAATAAATAGAAAAAAGCTTTGCGAATTTCGCAAAGCTTTTTTGTTTTACTTTTTAATTTTTACAAGTTGAGAAGCTTCTACGCCTTTGTAACCAGGGAATTCTTTACTTGGGTCTTTATCAAATTTTAATACACCTACAGATTTTTCATCACCTTTTACATTGCTGTAAGTTGCGTCATCGACAATCGCATACATATCTGTATATGCACGACCACTTCCGATAATTGTGTTGCCTTCATATTTTAATTTTGCCCCATCAAGTGCAGCATTTTCTACTTTTTCTTTTGCAAATAATACACCTTGTTCTGTTGTTACAGCTGGTAATTTATTAAGTGGTTTCGTGTTGTCTTTTTCATCAACTTTGCTAAGTAACTCTTTTTTCACTAGTTCTTCACCAGTTTTCTTATCCATTACAAGAACTTTTTTACCATCTAATGTTGTCATTTTCATTTTATAGAAGTCTTTTTCTTTCACTTCTTTTTTGTTTTTATCTGTAATTTGCTGAACTTGTTCTTCTGATCCGTACAGTACAAAGCCGTTCGCTTTCTCTCCTAATAAAGAACAACCTGATAATGCTCCAAGTGAAATTGCTGCTGCTAATCCGATTCCTACTAATTTTTTCATGATGATTTCTCCTTTTATATGTTTTATAGTAAATACAATTTTTGTATCGTTGCTTACATGCGAAGAAGCTTGTTTGTTGCTTCTGATATTAGTGTATAAGAAATATTGGAATGCAACTATCGAGTTAGCTTACAGTAACATTACACTTATGTAATTTAGTGAAATTGCACAAAAGTAAGTTAATTTCAAAGAGGGATAATAAGAATATATTAGAAATACAATATTGTATATAGAATGTCATATTATAATGGATGTATTTTGGAAATAACATGTAAGGACATATTAGTTTTGTTATAATAAACATATAGGCTGTAAAATGAATATTCTTTACTGTAAAGGGAGATTTTTCAGTTTTCCAAGTAGTGAATTTGAAATATGAGGTATATCATAGGAGGAATTTAGATGTCTGTATTTAAACGATTAAGAGATTTAACAATGTCGAATGTGTATTCGTTAATTGAAAAAGCGGAAGATCCAGTTAAGATGACTGATCAATATTTACGCGATATGCAAGCCGATGTACAAGAGGCTGAGAAAAGTGTAGCAGCTCAAATCGCACTTGAGAAGAAATTCAAAATATTATTTGAAGAGCAAGAAGCACTTGTGAAAAAACGTGAAGAGCAGGCTCATATGGCTGTTCAAGCTAATAACTTAGATCTTGCGCGTCGTGCATTAGAAGAAAAACAAAATGCAGAGCAAAAAATGAATGAGTATAAAGCAAGCTACGAGCAAAATAAAGCTGCTGCTGATAACCTGCGCCTAAAGCTAGAAGAAATGCGTAAGCAATTAACAGAGCTGAAAAATAAACGTGAAACACTTGTAGCACGTGTAAATGCTGCGAAAGCACAGAAAAATATTAATCAGGCGATGTCTGGATTTGATTCAAATTCAGCAAAAGCTGGTTTAAGCCGTATGGAAGAGAAAGCCCTTCAATTAGAGGCTGAAGCGGAAGCAAGCGGTGAAGTTTATAAGAAAGAAAAATCATTAGATGATGAATTCGCAAGCTTAAACAAAAATTCTGCTGTTGACGATGAATTAGCTCGTATTATGAAGCAGTATGAGAAATAATATAGAATAAAGACAAATGAACCGACATGTCTAAATATATTCATGTCGGTTTTCTATTATATTTTAGAGGAGGTTTTGCAATGACATGGATGAATGTAGTTGCCATGCTTGTATGGACTGGAGCGAGTGCAGTACTTTTATTTGCAATTATGTGGGTTGATTCAATTTTTACAAAATACAATGATTTAAAAGAAATCAAAAATGGAAATACAGCTGTAACAACTCGTTTTATTATGAAATTATTTGCACAAGGGTACATTTTATCTCAATCGATAACGAAAGCAAATGATTTATGGCAAGCACTTCTTGCATCAGCAGTTTCTTTCGTTATTTTATTAGTGGTAGAAATGTTTATCGAATTCGTATTAAAGAAAATGTCTGGTCTTGATTTAGAAGAAGGTACGAAAGAAGGTAGCGTTGCACATGCGATGTTAGCCGGATCATTACATATTGTTGGTGCACTAATTTTAGGTGCTTGTTTATAAAGAGAAAAGGAGGGGTAGATCATGAGTTTATTTAAACGAATTAAAAATATAATGAAAAGCCCAGAGCCACCGAAGCCGGAAAAGAGTCTTTTAACGTTAGCTCCTGGCGATATGATTGAAGTTTCATTAGTTATGTATGAATTAATTGGGAAAACGAGTATGCATTCGCGTAAGGAAATTGTTTTGACATTGCAAGATGGAAAAGATATTCGTTATTTAAAAATTGAAGACCGAGAAAATACGTATTACAAATTATATACTCCAATTGATGGTCGCTTAGATTCAATTGATGAAATTCCGACGACAATTGAAATGGATGATACCGAGTATCATATGGAAGAACAATATAACGGACGTGTTGTTGTGATGGGAAAAACTCCATTCTCAGCTTCAGAAGAACAGTATATATGGGAATTCCAATCAGATAATCGAAAATTATTGCGTATTGAATGGCAAAATGGTCGCACAATGATGTATGAGGGAGAAGCAATCATTCCTGCTGATGTACAAATTATAAGAGCAACGTAAGGGGGCGTAATCATGTCAAACCGATTGTTTACCATGATTAAATCGTTTGTGATCCCTATACTTGCTATCGTTATATTACTTGTTGTTGCTGGTTATGCCTTATCAGGTTGTCAAGGCGGGCAGACAAAGTCGATTCAAGACCGTTATCCACTTGAATCTGTTGCCAAGGAAGGTAAACAAGAATCTTACGTGTATAGGGCCGCCAATCGGTCAGTTCCTGAAGTCGCAAAGGAACTCATTAATGAAAGAGAACCGCAGCAAGCATCTAAAGAAGACGAAAATCAAATGTTCCTCGTTTATTCTGATAAGATTTATAACCTGCAAAAGGATAAAGAGAAACCATCTGATACGTTAATTGAAATAAGTAATAAAGAATTTGTCCGTCAAAATTACCAACCGTCCTTCTTGCAAGGATATATTATGGGTAGCATATTAAACGATATATTCGGTTCACGAAAATCATCATACGGTGATTATCGAGGATATAACGATAGACAAAATCATAAACCAGTTATTCCAGAGAGACCACCTACAAAAGAAGAAAAGAAAACCCCACCTCCAATTACGAAGGAAGGGAAAGGGTCTATCATTAAGCGAGGCGATAATGTAGATTCGAAACCATCAGTAGGTGATAAGGGAAGTATTACTGAAAAAGGAAGTAATACGACGCCCCCACCTTCTACTGGAAGCAAGGGTAAGATTACAAAAACACCAGGCGGTTCAAGCGGATCAGATGTGAAGCCAAAATCATCTATTAAAACGCCGCCAAGGAATACATCTCCTCCGAAAACGAGGGTCGGTGGTTCAGGAAAAATTACGAAGAGAAGATAGTGTAGAGACCGAAAAGTGGAATTTGCTTTTTGGTCTTTTTTGTTATGGGAATTAATTCCTCTCATGTGGTACGATTTAGGCATAAGGGAGGAAGTAAAAATATATCAGCGATTATTGAAATATATCGACTTACCGACAAAAACTGACAACGATAGCAACTTAATAATAAAAAGAGGGTGTGCCAAAATTTTGGCACACCCTCTTTTTCATAACGATTAATGAATATCACGTTTCTTAAAGTTACCGCCTTTTACTTCTGCTACGTCATAAACTGTAATAAAGGCGTGTGGATCGATTTCATTAATAAGTTCTTTCATTTTACTTTCTTCTAAACGGTTAATTACACATGAAATTTCTTTAAACTTCTCTCTTGAATAACCACCGTATACTTCGTTATATGTTGCACTTCGGCCTAAACGATCGCGAATTGTTTCTACCATTAATTCAGGCTCTTTTGTAATAATTTTAAATGCTTTTGAACCACTTAAACCAACTTCAACGATATGAATCACTTTCGAAGCGATAAAGTAAGCAATTGCCGAAAGGATAGCTCCTTGCAGGCCGAATACCGTTGATACGAAAATAAATACGAACATGTTTAAGAATAAAATAAGGTCACTCGTTCCAAATGGTAACTTACGAGAAAGCAATACAGCAAGCATATCGATTCCATCTAATGCCCCACCGTTACGTAATGCTAGTCCCATACCAAAACCGATGATAATACCACCAACAACTGTAACTAATAATGTATCGCCTTCAATAATAGCTGGTATTCCGTGCATGACAACGGTACCTACTGCTAATGAAGCAATTCCGATAATAGAATAAATCGCAAAGCTTTTACCGATTTGCTTATACCCTAACCAAACGAAAGGAATGTTAATAACTGCGATTAGAGCTCCTAATGGCAATCCAAATAATCTTGAACTAACGATACTTAAACCAGTTACACCACCGTCTGATACGTTATTTGGAATTAATACTGCTTCTAATCCGTACGCTGTGATAAATGCCCCAATAATAATCATCAAAGCTTTTGAAGCAATTCTTAGCTTATTGGGCTTGTTTTTGATAATTTTCTCCATGTAATTTCCTCGTTTCAAACTAGTTTCTTATTTGTTACGTAATTCACACCTAAATTTTATTTTAACATTTAATTTGAAAAAATTCTCCTTTAATGGATGTATGCAGGGAATATTATCACCATATTATCTTTAAAATATTTTTGAAATCAGTATAAGAAATCCCATCCTTTCAAAGGATGGGATGCTATTAAGAAAATATAAAACTAAGTACTGATACGAATAAAGCGAAACCTAAAATAGTTCCACATATTTTCATATGGCGCTTGCGTCCCATTACGACAATCGCAACATATTCACGGATCATTGCGTTAGGCCAGTAATAAAATGCAGTTTTTGATCCGATTCCTTGGCTATTAAGACCGGCTTGTCTTGCATATATACCAGCACGGAAAAGGTGGAAATTATTCGTTGTAAAAATACTTTTATATTTACCTTCTGGTTTTAAAGAATCCATAATTTCTTTAGAGAACAGCATATTTTGATATGTGTTTACAGAGCGATTTTCCTGGACTGTATGTTCAAGAGGAATTCCTTTTTCAACAGCGTAACTTTGCATCGCTTCCGCTTCTGGAAGACCTTCATCTGGACCTTGTCCACCAGAAAAAATAATTGTTGGTGGTGTATTAACAGCGGCTTGTTTCCAATAGAAGTCAATCGCTTTATTAATGCGGCTTGCAAGTAAAGGTGGTACTTTATCATTAATTAAGCCGCTACCAAGAACGATGATGAAATCTTGATTACGTCTTGGTCTGTTGAATTGGTATAAAAAATATGCACTTAAGAAGTTAGATAAGTGTATAAAGAAATATATGCTTATAAGAGAAATAGCTGCAAAAATAGGCTCTAAATGCGATGAAACCAAACTTGCTGGATTTATAATAGGGAGTAACATAAAGAATAACATCCCTAAAGCAGCAAGGAGTGTTAAACAGTTAGTGAACCGTCGTCCTTCTCGCTTCATTAAAATTCTAGCATTAAGAAATAGCCCAAACATTAAAGCAACAATACCGAAAGGAAGCATAATGAGAAGTGCTAAAAAAGGTAAAAATATAATGTAGCGTAGGACATCACTATCTGAGTTCAATGATACAATCACACAAAAAAGAAGGAAAAAACAGATAAAGGCATTAAATAAAAAGCCGTTTATTATTTTTCGCGGATCTTTTAAATATGAGATAAGAAAAATAATAAATAATATAAGAGGAATAATTCCGAAATACATCATAAATATAGTACACCTCAACTTGTATAAGAATTTGACATACCTTTTATATTACATGATTTTATAAGTGAAAATGAAAGAAAAAGGATTTTGAATTTTCTCAATAAAATATATAGATACGTATGTTACAATATATTCAAAGCGATATATTAAAAGTAAAATGGTTGAAAAGGCACTCAGTAGAGTGCTTTTTCTTTTTGTATGCAATTGTGCATATTATATTTTTTTTCAAATGAAGAGGATTACAATATAAGTTGTAGACAGACTTTATAAAGCAGAATTTCATACAAACATTTCCCTCTACTTTTTGTATCTAACAATCGTATAACAATAAATAATTCTGTTTTATAGTGTCTGTTTTTGAAAGGTGTCTTTTTTGAAGGCACCTTTTTTTATTAGTATAGATAGTTTACACTGTTAGCATAGTGTAAACTATCTATACTAAACATTAGCAATCTTCCGTATAAATATTATCAATTTACTATATATTCCAGTGGTGTTAACCTACATATGAAAGGCTTTCTTTTTCAAAATATTACCCCTAATAAAATTTTGAAGAAGTCAACTGTCTCCAAACTTGTCTTTATGCTTAAAGAAAAAGCACTCAAATTGAGTGCTTTTTCTTATTGAAACATGCTATTTTTCTAGGCGATTTTCATAAAATAAAAGTAAAGAAATGAAAGTGGGTGACAAAATGCCGGCAGTTGTGGAAGGTGTTATTATTGAAAACTGCAATGGAACAATTAATGTAGGTGACAAATATAACGTACAGCCGATTGAAAAGACGAAGGCTTATAATGGATCGGGATCATCAAATACAGGAATGAAAGTACAAACGTTTAGCGGGATTAGTACAGCTGATGTATGGGATAATGATGCGAATGATCAGGGGATACAGTTTACTTTATAGTACAGTATGTAAAATTGCATAAAATGATGAAGTTGCCCTATGATACAATCTAGCTGTGAGCTGTTAATGATTCTTCTGTAGTATAGTTGTTAGATTAGAAATATAACATCTTATCGAAAATCATACGTATAAAAAAGACACTTCAAATGAAGTGTCTTTTTTTACCTTAGTGATACCCTTTAGCAGAGTCTTTATGAATTTTATTTTTAAATATACTGTAGCTCCAAAGCTGATATCCAATAACGATTGGTACCATGACCATTGCAACGAAGAACATAATTTTTAAGTTTAATTGACTACCGGCTGCGTTGTATAACGTTGTACTGTATGCATCGTTAATACGAGATGGTAACATTCTTGGGAACATACCTGCAAAGCCAGTTGTCATAAACATTGCGATTGTTAGGCAAACGAATGTGAAGGCAAGGCCAATTTTATGTTTGTACACCATAATTAGTGCGAGTACACTCATTAGCATTGCAAGTACTGGAAGAATGAATAGTACCGGATATTCCGTAAAGTTTTGGAATAAGTTTGTTCGATTAGCAGTCGCTACATAGAAGATAGCTAAAATAATAGCAGCTGCCATTGAAAATGGCCTTGCGATTTTATAAGCACGATCAGATACTTCACCAGTCGTTTTAATCATGACCCAAAGGGCACCGGATACGACAAATATAGCAGTGAAGAACAACCCTCCTAAAATACCGTAATGGTTTAGTAAGCTAAGTAAATTTCCTTCATAGCCATTTTTTCCGATTTGTAGTCCGTAATACAAGTTAGCAAATGTAACACCGAATAAAAAGGCGATTAAGAAACTGCCAATTGCAAATGCCCATTTACAAGTTTTTTGCCAAATTGGTGAATCATCTTTATGCATGAATTCCAGTCCAGCGGCACGAGCAAATAGTGCAAGTAATACTAAGAATAACGGTGTATATAAATAACTAAACATATTAGCATATGTGACTGGGAAGGCAGCAAATGTTGCGCCACCAGCTGTAATTAACCATACTTCATTACCGCCCCAGAACGGGCCAATTGCTTCTTGTAATTGATTTCGTTCTTGTCGATCTTTCGTAACGAAAGGAAAAATCATTCCGTTACCAAGTGCATACCCGTCAAGAATGAAGTAAACTGTCCAAATCACGCCCCATAAACCGAACCAGATGATTGCAAGCATATCATGAGACATGAGCCACACCTCCCTCAGTAGCAGGTTCTTCTAATGCGGCAGGTCCTTTTTTCGCGAACTTCAGCATTAAGTATACATCTGCGATTAAAAGTAAAGTGTAGAATAAAATTAAACTAATTAATGAGAACCAAATTTGCGGGACAGATATAGGCGATACAGATTCTGCTGTACGCATTAGTTTATATACTGTCCATGGTTGGCGACCTACTTCAGCGACAATCCATCCTGCGTTAATCGCAATATAAGGAAGTAAGACAGACCATATTGTAATTTTTAAATAACGTTTTGAGTTTTCTAGTTTTCCTTTTCGGTTTAAATAGAAGCCATACCAAGTTAATGCCATAAAGAACATACCGAGTGCAACCATTAAGCGGAAGCTATAATACACGAGGTTAACATTTGGACGTTCATCTTTCGGAATATCTTTTAAACCAACAATTTCGCCATCAAATGAATTTGTGTAGAAGAAGCTTCCGAGTTTTGGAATCGTAAGGAATTCAAAGTTCTTCTCATTTTTTACATCAGGAATTTGAACAATTGAGAAGCCTTGTCCTTTTCCAGTTTCCCAAACTGCTTCCATCGCAGCTCCTTTTGCGGGTTGATATTTAGCTGCTGATACACCAGATTGATGTCCCATAAACGGTGTAATTGTTGCGGCGAATAAGCCTAACATTAAGCCGAACTTAAATGATTTTTTGAAGAATTCAACTTCATTTTTACGTAATAAGTGATAGGCACTAATTGCCATAACGAAGAAAGCACCAACAATATAACAACCAACTACAGTATGGAAGAACATATTCCAAGCGTATGGATTCGTAACGAGTGCCCAGAAATCATTTAATTCAGCGCGGCCGTTACGTACTACGTAGCCAACAGGGTTTTGCATAAAGCCGTTTGCTGTAATAATCCAAAGGGCGGAAATATTTGTTCCAAGTGCAACCATCCACATGCAGAAGGCACGGAACTTTGGTGAAATTTTGTCTTTACCGAATAACCATATTCCCATGAAAGTAGATTCTAAGAAGAAGGCAACAAGTGCTTCGATTGCGAGAGGTGATCCGAAAATGTCTCCCATATATTTGGAGTACTCAGACCAGTTTGTTCCAAATTGGAATTCCATTGTAATCCCGGTTATAATCCCCATTACGAAGTTAATTGTAAATAATTTACCCCAGAAATTTGCCATTTTGCGGTATGTTGGATTCAATGTGCGGGCGTATTGAGTTTCCATACATGCCACCAAAATAACAAGTCCGATTGTCAAAGGTACAAATAAAAAGTGATAAAAAATAGTAATTGCAAATTGAAAACGACTCAGTAACAGAACGTCGGACATAATAAATATTCACTCCTTTTTTACATTATCTACAATCAGTTTATAGTGAAAATACGTTTAAAGTATGTGAAACTTGTTACAAAGCTGTGTGTATATTTTGAAAGAATTATGTCGATTATCTGAAAATATCTTATTTTTACTATAAAGCGATATCCTTTTTGAGTTTTTCATATTTTGGTACACTATTTATGTAGTGTAAATGAGAGAAAAGAGGGTTCCTTACTATGAAGTCATTAGAAGAGATTTTGCAGTACAATGAGAAATTTGTTGAAGAGAAAAAATACGAAGAGTATGAAACAGGAAAATTCCCGAATAAAAAAATGGTAATTATCTCTTGTATGGATACTCGTCTTGTTGAATTATTACCAAAAGCAATGAATATGCGTAACGGTGATGTGAAAATTATTAAGGTAGCAGGAGCTGTTATCTCACATCCATTCGGAAGTATTATGCGTAGTATTTTAGTTGCTGTATATGAACTTGGTGCTGATGAAGTTTGTGTAGTTGGTCACCACGATTGCGGTATGGCAAAAATTCAGGCAAGCAGTACAATTGAGAAGATGAAAGAGCGCGGTATAACAAATGAGAAATTAGATACACTCCGTTATTCTGGAATCGATTTAGAAAGATTCCTACAAGGGTTCTCTAGTGTAGAAGAAAGTGTAGAACATAGCGTATCGATACTTCGCAACCATCCGTTACTTCCAGAAGAAGTACCTGTTCACGGTCTTGTTATCGATCCTGAAACAGGAAAATTAGATTTAGTTGTGAATGGTTACGACAATTAAGAATTTACTTGGTCATCCTTTTTATCTGGGACAGGATCAAATCCTCCCGGGTGGAAAGGGTGACATTTTAATATACGCTTACAAGTAAGCCAAAAACCTTTGAGTGCACCATGTTTTTGAAACGCCTCTAATCCGTAATGAGAACAAGTCGGATAAAAACGGCATGTTGGTGGTGTCATCGGAGAAATGAATTTTTGATAAAAGCGTATAATCCCAATAAAAATCTGTTTCATAACGGTCTCCTTTTCAGCATATTCTTAAAGTATTATAGCACGACTGTACATAATACTTTACTAATGTGCATTTCCGTTATATCATATTGGATATAACGGAATTAAATTAAAAGCGGGAGAGATGTTGTATGCCATCAGTAGAAAGCTTTGAATTAGATCATACGATTGTAAAGGCACCTTATGTAAGACATTGCGGAGTTCACAATGTAGGTAGTGACGGTATTGTAAATAAATTTGATATTCGTTTCTGCCAACCGAATAAACAAGCAATGAAACCAGATGTTATTCATACGTTAGAGCATTTATTAGCATTTAATTTACGTAAATATATTGATCGTTATCCGCATTTTGATATTATCGATATTTCACCGATGGGCTGCCAAACAGGATATTATCTTGTAGTAAGCGGAACACCGACAGTACGAGAAATCATTGATTTATTAGAACTAACATTAAAAGATGCGGTTCAAATTACAGAAATTCCAGCTGCAAATGAAACACAATGTGGTCAAGCGAAGCTTCACGACTTAGAAGGAGCGCAACGCTTAATGAACTTCTGGTTAAGCCAAGATAAAGATGAACTTGAGAAAGTGTTTGGATAAAAAGGAAAACTGCCTGTGAAAGGGCAGTTTTTTTATTGTACTAAGAGCGAACATACTCTTCTTTTTTATGAAAATATATTACATACTCCAACATATAAAACAAAGGCAGAACCGAGAAAATAAACAAATGCTTTTGCTTTTTCCCGTTTCTTCATTTCATCAATTCCAAAAAGGATAAACATAATACTTAAAAGGATAAACACGTAAGGTAAAAGAATAGTGAAGTTTGCAAAGAAGCTAAATAGGGCGAGAGAAAGAGCGATAGTGGCGATTATAATTTGAATGTTTTTTAACATGGAATCCCCCTTAAGTAGAAAGAAATAGTTACTGAGAGAAAATAATTATAAATGCTAAATTGATCGGAATTTTATTCTACATGTAGCGAAAGAGTTTGATATTAAAAAGAAGAATATGAGACTAGAAACGAAAAAATACGGGATACTCATTAATTCCTAGAAGAATAAAGGAACAACTGAGAATAAATTGTACGTATGGGAGAAGTGAAAAATTATCGGTAAAATGGACATAAGTGCTTAGAGTGAGTAAGAGAAGCATGAAAAATGCTAAAAAAATCCGTAATATAGTTAGAGTTAGCATCGTATAGCCCCCTTTAGACCATTTACTAGAATATTTCTGTGAAACCAATAAATAAAGCAGCGGCTCCTGCTAGTAGAGCGAGCACACTACCTCCTGTTTGCTGTTTTAATATTTCCTCTAAACTTATGGTGAGGGCCATACCTCCTAAAAAGATGAACATATAAGGGATTATTTCTCTATTACCAGTAAAAAATCCATAGATTGCTATAGATAAGGCAATAAGTGATAAAGTAATCCGTCCCCATTTTAGCATAAAAGACCTCCTCTATTTTATGTAGGTAATAATGAGAACAATCCAAATGAAAGCACCGGCAATAATACAAATAAGTCCAGTTGCTGATTCCCTTTTCTTTATTTGTTCAAATGCGATGAGAAACATTAAAGCCCCTAATAGAAATTGTGAAAGAGGTAAAGAATTATTTTGACCTGTATATAATCCAATTGCCGACATAACGATCACAGTGAGTGCTACTATGATGCGAAGTATACGAAGCATATTAGGAATTCTCCTTATTCTTTTTTGTATAAGGATTGTCTTCTAGTTTATCGACGGAATGTTTATAAGCATAGCCTTTATTAATTGTCATGACGGAGAGTACGAGGATGATTAGGACGATGATAATACCGATAATTAATATTTTGAACATAAAATCCCTCCTTTTCTTTATTTTACATAATTTTGTAATTGATGAAAACAATAGAAAATAAAAGGATGAAAGAAGGGTGTTACATGGAGACGAAAAAAACATATTATATATCAATAGGAAACGGTCAAATTTCACAAGTGAAGACGGCGGATACGTATAATTTTGAGATTTCCGCAAATGATGAGGAAATTACGGAATTAAGAGAGCACTTTGATCAAGCGTATGTAGAAGATTTAGGGTCATTTGTACGCTCCCACGTTCCATTTGTTGAGTATCATCACGATTCAAATAATGACCGATATGATGAACAACTACAAAAAGCATATAAAATGATTTACGATTTAGGAAATCATGAGACGAAAGAATTAGTTGCGCAAATGGGAATAATCAATGGATTGTAATTGGATAATATTATGCAGAAAAGCGAGAATATGCTACAATTTGTGGTAGGAAAAACTTGTAACCATCAATAGGGGAGTAATGGCATGTACAAATTTAAAGATTATTACCACAACACTGTACAATTATCGTTTGAACGTTATCCATTTTCTCCTGAGCCAAAGCATGTTTGGGTTGTATGCCGGTACGGGGATCAATGGTTATTAACGCATCATTTACGTCGCGGTCTTGAATTTCCAGGTGGTAAAGTAGAACTAGGGGAAACACCGGAAGAAGCGGCAGTTCGAGAGGTTCATGAAGAAACCGGCGGCATAGTTTCTGATTTAACTTACTTAGGACAATACAAAGTATCTGGAAAAGACAAAATAATCATTAAAAACATTTATTTTGCAACAATTAGTGCGGTAGAAGAACATACGCATTACGAAGAAACGAAAGGGTCTGTTTTATTAAAAGACATTCCTGACAACATTAAAACGAATAGAAAATTTAGCTTTATAATGCGCGATGACGTATTAGCGCGTACGATGAAACATATAGAAGAAATCGGCTGTTTTACGAAGTAAAGTAGCCGGTTTCTTTTTTTGTATGTAAGAATAAATGTAAACATATCTTTACATTATTTTGGGGATATTATACAATTTTGTAAAGGTATATTTACATTTTAGGAGGGGGAAGATGGATAAAAGAAAAGAAACGACTGTTACTGTTTCGATGGTTAAATTAAACTTTTCTTTATTTTTTATAATAATTTCCTTGTCGTTTGGAATTGGTTATTTGCATATATTTCTTTCAGGTGGGGTTCAAGTCGAAGTTACATTATTAACGATGTTTCTTTTTATTATCGCAATGATGGTTCTCGTTTGTATTCATGAAGCGATACATTTAATTGGCTTTCGCTATATCGGAGGTGTTCCGTGGAGTGAACTAAAATGGGGCGTTAATTGGAAATTAGGTGTTGCATATGCTCATTCTAAACAGGCGGTTACAGTAAAGCAAATGAAGAAAGTGTTAATGCTTCCGTTTTTACCAACTGGAATTTTGCCAATTGTATTGGGATTAGCTATGAATCTGGAGCCACTCTCATTTTTAGGAATTCTACTAACAGCAGGGTGTATCGGCGACATTGCCTTATATCAAAAAGTTTCAAAGTTTCCAGATGATGCGCTAGTAAAAGATCATCCGAGTAAACCGCAGTTTACAGTATATGAATAATAAGAGGAGGCATTTTTGAACAACTTGGTATTATCCCCTATAGGTAGACAGTAAAAAAAGAGTCCATCTGATATGATGGACTCAATACTGTTTTATCTGGAGGGGATTTTTTTATGGCAAGAAAAGGACAATCATTTCAAAAATATACAGAAGAACTAAAGCAAGAAGCAGTTCGTCTTCGATTAGAAGAGAGAAAATCATTGCGAGAAATTCGTGAACAACTCGGTGTGAAGAGTGATGCTCAGATTATTGAGTGGGTAAAACGTGCGCAACAGGGGGAGTCCTTTGAGGATCAACGTGGTGTCTGGAATCGAAAGAATTTTAATAGTCTAGAAGAAGAAAATGCTTATTTGAAGGCGCAGGTTGAGTATTTAAAAAAGCGCAATCCAAATCTACACGGGAAGGAATGGTCCTAAAGAAAGAACGATTTTCTCTTATCGATTCATTACGCCAAGCCTATCCACTTCGATGGCTGTTTCAAATCGCGGAAGTTTCTAAGGCTGGCTACTATAAATGGCGGAAATATCATAACGTAGAGCGTTTACGTCAGAAAAGGGATATGTGGCATAAAGAACATATTTTATCTATTCATCGTCAGCACCCTTACTATGGGTATAAACGCATGACTCGTGCTTTAGCTCGAGAAGGAATGGTAATGAATCATAAACGTGTTCGCCGTCTCATGAGAGAATTAGGCATCCAATCTATCATCCGGAAAAAACGTCCATTTTACGGAAGGAAAACATCGGTGATATTTAAAAATCATTTGAACCGAGAGTTTCAAGCGGACAAACAAAATCAAAAATATGTAACGGATATTACTTATGTACGAATTGGAGACCAGTTTGCTTATTTGTCAGCCATGTTAGACCTATATAACAATGAAATTGTCGCTTGGAAGCTATCTCGAAGAAATGATTTAGATTTGGTTTTAACTACATTACAACAATTAGAGGGGAAATCCTTATCCATTAAGCCCCTTTTACATTCAGATCAAGGGTTTCAATATACATCAAAATCTTACGCAAAGCAGTTAGAAAGATTAGGATTTGTCGGTAGTCATTCTAGACGTGGAAACTGTTTTGATAATGCGTGTATCGAATCATTCTTCTCACATTTAAAAACAGAGAAGTTGTATTTAGTGCGCCCAAAAACATATGAAATGGCTTATCAAGCAATTCAAGAATATATTCAATTCTATAATACAGAAAGGTTCCAAGAAAAACTTCACGGCCTTTCCCCGATAGAATATCGGGAAAAGGCCGTGGCATAATACTCTTTTTATTACTGTCTACTTGACAGGGAGATGACCAACTGCCTCCTCTTATTATTTTTTGTCGGTAAATCAATATATTGTGAAAATTGTTGATATAATTTAATTACTATTATTGTATTTTTATCTCCACCTCCACCTCTAAAAACGAAAGCACCTCCAACAAATCATCTACGATACGTGAATGCTTAAAATCACCCCAAAACGAATCTTTTTTCCAAACACCAAGAATCCCTACTTGTTCAGAACCAAGCACATCGTTTTCTGGATGATCTCCAATATAAAGACATTCTTCTGCCTTCACATCTAGTCTTTGCAAAGCACGTTCGAAAATTTCAGGATGAGGTTTTTTAATTCCTTCAGCTTCTGAAACGAGAATGGTGTTTGTATACGTATGTATATGTAGTGCTCGAAGGTTGCTCATCTGAAATTCAGTAAAACCATTTGTAATAATACCAATTTTAATGTTTCGCTGTTTTAACTGTTGAAGTAGTTCATGCGTGTTTTTGAAAGGAATACAATGATGTTGGAAGTTTGTAATATAGTCGTGTAGTAGTTGCTCTTGCGTTAAAGTAGTAATGTTGTATTCGGAAAGGAGAGTAGCATATACTTTATCCTTCCACGTATAGCCATTATTATCGAGTTCAAGAAATCGAGAACAATACTTTGATTTCTCTATACTCTTCAAATGTGAGGCGAAGCGATTATATTGCTCACAAATAAATTGTTCTAAAGATTGGCGCCGATCTAATAGTGTTCCATCTAAGTCGAATAAGATTGCACGAATCATGGGAAGCCTCCTTGCAGTTTTTATAATTAATTATCGCATATTCGTAAAAAAATGATTATGATATTTTGTAGAATGGAATAATGGGGGATTGTATGAAGAAATTGTATGGCAAGTTAGTGTGTTGTATTATAGCAAGCAGTTTAGTTGCAGGATGCGATAGTGCTATCGAGGTTACGAAAGAAAAAGAAATTTGTAAAACAGAAGAAGAGTGCACGCAAATAGGAGATAAAACATTACAAAAAGTATATAAAAAGATAGAGGAACTTTCAGAACTTGAAAAAGTAGAGGATTATGACATAGAAGAGTATGAAAGTATGAATATGAAAGAGGCGGAACAGAAAAAAGAAGAGGATGACAATTACTTCTTTTTAGCTTCTTATTATATCGATGATGATGAAATTGTAGATCCTTATTTTGAGAGATTGGATCGTAAGAGATTGAATAAAGTTTTTGCAGATGACGAAGTAGCAAAAGATGATTTGTTAAGTCAGCGACAAGATAGAGAGTATCATGAAACTTTATGGGACATGTATCGCACTCTCGTCCCAGTGAAATATCGTGAGAATATAACAGGATTTGGTCTAATAACGGATGGTTATGATGGCGTTGTTGCCCATGTCATGCCAAGTATAGATGACCCGAGAGATTGGGTGCTTAGTTTAGACGTGCTTGATTCTGGGGTGAATATAGATGAAGTGATGAAAACATTAATTCATGAAACGGCTCACCTATTAACGATTGGACATAAACAAGTACCAGTGGATAGAAAGTATTTAGAGGCGTTTGATGAAGAGAAAGACATTTCATCATATCGAAATAAATGTAAAACGGTGTTCGTGAAAAATGGATGTGTGAGAAAAAGTTCGTATATTAACCAATTTTATAATGAATTTTGGAAACCAATTGAGCAAGAGTGGACAGAAAAGAAAGTAGAAGAAAGTGAAGAGGCACAAATTGAATTTTATAAAGAAAAGCATGATGATTTTGTATCGCTATATGGAACAACAAATGTAACGGAAGATATCGCAGATACATTTACAGCGTTCATTTTACAAGATTCAAAAAAAGTGAAAGAAGGAACAGAGTTAAAATATAAGAAAATTGCTTTCTTCTATCAGTTCCCTGAGCTTGTAAAAATGAGAGCGGAAGTGCTGTCAGGATTATATGATGTTTCGAAAACGATAGAACAACAAAGTGGAGACTAATGTGAGTTATGCTTTCGATATAGTTTCGTTAAAGAAAAGCGTGAAGAATTTTTAATTCTTTGCGTTTTTTCTTATGTTGATAAAATTGAAAATTCTGTATTTTTATCAAAAAGAAGAAGGAACTGGAGGCACAAAAGAGAATTAGTATAAAAATGTCACAATTTAGACACAATTATAATGCGCGTGTTGTAGGGACTATAAGTTTACTCTCGAGGAGGTAATGAAACGTATGAAAACGATTCTTGCTGTTGCTGGTCTCATTTGGGTAATGTCTCACGGTTTTCCGATTTTTGAAGGGGAGCAAATTCGTAGTGCTTTGAATGAAAAGTTTAATGATTATCATGTGATAGATCGAAAAGATAATGTCGTTACAGTACGTGTGAAAGACTGTTTCCATACAGTTACGGTTGCGGATGGAAACATTACAAATGAAACGAAAATGTGTGATAAAAGGTAAAAGAAAGAAGCTGACTATAGCGCACTGTTTTGAGTCAGCTTCTTTTTCTTTTTCCAATTAGAATTTTTTCAAATGCCTCAACAAATACATACATAAGAGTTGCAAGAACACATGTGAGTAGTACGCTAAGTAAGACGAGTGTGAAGTTAAAGACTTGGAATCCGTAGCTAATTAAGTAGCCAAGTCCTTGTTTGGAAACGAGAAGTTCTCCGAAAATAACACCAACCCAGGATAAACCAACATTTACTTTTAACGTTGAGATAATTGCTGGAAAGGATGCAGGGAGAACGACTTGCTTATAACATTGCCATTTATTTGCGCCAAATGTGTCCATCACTTTTATATAGTTAGAATCGACTTCTTGAAATGCACTGTAAATAACGAGAATGGTAATGATGATGGAAATGATTACTCCCATTGCGATAGAAGATGAAATGTTTGGACCGAAAATAACGATGATGATTGGACCGAGTGCAACTTTTGGCATTGCATTTAGGACGACGAGGTAAGGATCAAGTACGCGGGCTAGAAGTGGCATCCACCAAAGAAACGTGGCAATAATAGTACCGAGTACCGTTCCGAGAATGAAGCCTACTCCTGTTTCCAGCAATGTCGTCCATATGTGGACCCAAAGTGAACCGTCGATCCATTTCGTTAAGAAGAGATCCCAAATACTCGAAGGAGAGCTAAAGAGTAAAGGATCAATCCATTCTTTTTTGCTAGCTATTTCCCATAGTGCAAAGAAAAGAATAAGTAGTAAAAGCTGTAATGAGCGAGCAATCCAAGCACGCCTGCGTTCTTTCTTTCGAAATTGTTCATGTAGTTGTTTTATATTATCCAAGTCGTTCCAGCTCCTTCCATATATCTTGAAAGAGGGCTGGGAAATCGTAGTGATGGCGTGCTTCTAACGGTGATAAAGAACGGATACTTTCCGGGACGATAAAGGTTTTCGCGATTTTTCCAGGATTCGCTTGAAGTAAATAAATACGATCACTCATCGCAATCGCCTCTTCAATATCGTGAGTAACAAGTAGTGATGTTTTCTTATATTTATTTAGTAAGTTGAAAACGAGTTCTTCTAGTTTTAATTTCGTTTGATAATCGAGTGCGGAGAATGGTTCATCTAGTAATAAAATTTTCGGATCAGTTGCTAACGTTCGAACGAGAGCGGCACGTTGACGCATACCACCGGATAGTTCACGAGGATATTGTCTTTCTACCCCATGTAGACCGACTTGCTTTAAAAGGTTTAAAGTATGTTCTTTCATTTGTTCATCATAAATCCTTCGAATATGAAGTCCAAGCATAATATTTTCTTCAATCGTTTTCCACGGGAATAAGTAATCTTGCTGCAACATATATCCCATAGATGATGTTTTCGTTGTAATTGGTTCACCATCTAAAAAGACAATACCATCAATTGGATCAAGTAACCCAGCAATGATTGAGAGGAGCGTTGTTTTACCGCAACCACTTGGGCCGAGTATAGAAATAAATTCGCCTTCTTCCACTTGTAAGCTCATATCTTCAAGAATAAGTTTGGCATTCTCTTTTGCAAAAAAGCAGTGAGAAACGTTACGTATTTGTAAAAAACTCATACACTTCGCCTCTATTTCTTAATAACGCTTTCGGCAATTTTTGTATTGACGAGCGCTTCATGTGGGACTTCTTTTTGTAATTCACCAGCGTCTTTCATAATCGTTTGGAGCTGTTTCCATTCTTCCGCATCTAGTAGTGGATTTGTCGCATAAGAATGTTGCTTTTTATACCGTTCAATTACTTTTACTGTAATGTCTTTTGAAGTGTCTTTAAATAGCGGGGAAACAGCATCAGCAATCTCTTCTGGACTATGTGTATCAACCCATTGCTGTGCTTTATAGAGCGCACGTGTGAACTTTTCAGCAGCAGCTTTATCTTTCTTTAAGAAACTTTCTTTTGCCATGAATGTTGTATAAGGAACAGTACCAGATTCATTTCCGAATGAAGCGACGATATAACCTTTACCTTCTTTTTCGAATATGCTTGCAGTCGGTTCAAAGAGCTGGACAAACTCTCCTGTACCAGATGCAAAGGCATTTGCAATATTAGCAAATTCGATATTTTGAATTAAGTTCATATCTTTACGAGGATCAATGCCATTTTTCTTTAAAACGTATTCCCCAACCATTTGCGGCATGCCGCCTTTACGCTGTCCTAAAAATGTAACACCTTTTACGTCATTCCAATTAAAAGAGTCTAGTTTTTTACGTGAAACTAAAAATGTCCCATCTGTTTGTGTAAGCTGTGCAAAGTTAATGACAGGGTCTTTCGCTCCTTGTTGATGAACGTAAATAGACGTTTCAGAACCGACGAGAGCAATATCAATTCCGCCAGATAATAGGGCGGTCATCGTTTTATCGCCACCAGCTGTTGTTTGTAGGTCAATATTTAGTCCTTCATCTTTAAAAAATCCTTTTTCAATCCCAACATATAATGGGGTATAGAAGAGAGAATGGGTAACTTCGCCGACGCGAATGTTTTGAGTTTGTTCTTTCGTACCTTCTTTTTTACTACTACAAGCAGCAAAAGTAAAAACAGCTAGTAACATGATGCAAAAAATCGCGATTAATTTTTTCACTATATAACACCTCCTAGAAGTCACTCTACAAGCATGATATGTAGGTAATCGCCCATATGTGAGTGTAGATAGCAGGAATTTTTTTGGTGGTAAAGAAGTACAAATATAAGGGGTGATAAAATGGAGTACGAATACGATGATAGCGTACATTTACATCTTGATTATTTCGGGACAGAATGTGATATGGAATCGATTGCTTATAAGAGAAAGAATGAAGACGTATGGGATGTGTATTTTAATTTTGGAGTATACGGTATTCAGAAAGACGATGTAGAGTTAGGGAGATTTATGGACGAATATGCTGGTCATTACGTTTTTTCTGTACATGCTCGCGATCTTAGCTGGGAATTTGGAAGTGCCCAGTTTGAAGAGTGGGTTTTGAAAAATCGGATAGTAGAAAAAACGCTACAAAAATAGGAGGAATTTTGTGATTGGATTTCTCATCTTATTATTTATTTTTGTGGCCGGATTTTTTATCATGCAAATGCTTATTTACCGATTTGCAAAGAAAAACATCCATAAATATACAAAAATAAAATGGTTTCATATGTGGCTACATATGAATATGAAAAAAGGCCCGAGATTAGATTTTTTTGATTTTGTAGTTACAGTACTCGTATGTATCGTATGGAAAATATGGCTGCTTCCTTTTATATAATACACATGCTAATCATCTTCTCTTTCATCATAAAATAACGAAAAGAACCTGTCTTGTGGCGGGTTCTTTTCGTTATAGTAATAGTTGTTAAAAACGTACAACGCTTGTTTATTAATTCTTTCGTATTTTCATGTGGAATCTTTAATAGCATTAAGGATTTCTAAAAAATAGTTATTATATCATAAAGTGGAGTGCTAAAATTAAGCTTTTCAAGAATGAGTAATTTGTATGCCACAATTTAACTATTGATTAAGGAAGTATTAAGGAAATATATTTATAGTAGAAGCAAGTTTGCAGACGAAATATAGGATATATGTTATTTTAATACAAATAGTTTTTTCGATGCGAGGTGAAATTAATACATAGAAAAGAGGGAATGAATTGAAGTATGGTTCTACACTTTTTCATCTTCCAAAAAGAAATATATTAATTTCTAGCATTATAAGTAGTATGGTGACTTTATTAGTAATAACTATACTGTTTATGATTTTAAAGGTTTTCAATTTAGACATGATGAAAGATCATTTAAATCAAAAGCTTGTTTTAAGTGTTATGATGATTTTCGTATGGGGCATAACGTTTTATATTACGCATTTCAATAAAAAAGAGATGTCTATACTTAGAGCATCCCTACGAGTGCATTTTATATTATTTTTGCTAGCTCATACAGTAGCGTTATTTTATATTGTCATGCAAGTTAATATGAGTTTCATAGAGGCAATGAATTGGATTTACTTTTATAATATGCAGTTTATATTAAGTTTTGTAGTAATTTATGCAATATATATTCTTGTATATAATTTAATAGGTAAGGTTTTTCTAAGTATGGTTTTAACGAGCTGTACGTTAGTCATTTTATGTATTGTGAATTATTTGAAGCTTATTTTCAGAGGTGATCCGTTATATCCTTCTGATTTTACACAAATTACGCATATGCAATCTGTTATACCGATGGTGATGGACTATTTTAGTTGGAGTTATATTTTTGTCATTATCTTAAGTATCGTAGCTTGTATTGTAGCAGGGATATATATGAGAAGGTATATTCAAAATGTAAAGATTCATCTAGGAATAAGAGCCTTATTAGTAGTAGGGTCTATTTTTGTTCTATATGCGTATGGTAATTTTGCGAATACATTTATGAATAAAGTATTTCAAAAATCAGGTGTAGATTTTGTTTTGTGGAATCAAAATGAGAACTATGCTTCAAATGGTTTTGTACTTGGGTTTATTAGCAATTTAGATACAACAGTTATGGAAAAACCAAAAAATTATTCTAAAGAAAATATGCTTCAAATAGCAAACGATATAAAAAAACAATATAGTGGAAATATAGGGAGCCAAAAGAAAAAAGAGAAACCGAATATTATTTTTGTAATGAGTGAATCGTTTTGGGATCTGACGAAAGTAACTAACCTTTCTTTTAGTGAAGATCCTGTACCAAATTTACATCATTATATAGAAAACTTTCCTGGTGGACAAACTATTTCTCCTACATTTGGGGGAAATACGGCGAACGTTGAATTTGAGGCATTAACAAGTTATTCAATGAGTTTGTTAAAGCCAGGTTCTATACCATATCAGCAGGTCATTACAAATAAGAAAGAAATTCCATCAATCCCTACGGCGTTGAAGAAAGAAGGTTATTACACAAGTGCAATTCATTCATTTGGTCGCACATTCTTTAAACGTGACGATGTATATAAGGTGTTAGGATTTGATAAGTTTAATGCAGAGGACACGATGAAAAATGTGGATATTGATGGAGATTATATTAGTGATTTAGCGATGAGTAAAGAGATAATTGCTGAGTTAGAGAAACAAAAACAACCTACATTTATTCATGCAGTTACGATGCAAAATCATTTTCCATTTACAGAGGGCCGATTTGGTGAAAACCTAATAGAAATTACCGGTCTAGAAAATGAAGAATCAAAGGGAGAATTAGAGACGTATACAGAGGGATTAAGACGTTCAGATGAGGCTCTTCAATATTTAATAGAGCAACTAGATAATTTAGATAGACCTACATTATTAGTATTCTTTGGAGATCATCTTCCATCATTAGGAACAAATAAATCTTTTTATAAAGAAAATGGGTATATAACGAATGAAAAAACACCGAGCGAACGTTTAGCGATGGCGCAAACTCCGTTATTAATGTATGCAAACTTTGATATGCCAAATGATAATTTAGGTTTAGTAAGCCCAATTCATTTTTCTAATCTTATTTTTGATTATGCAGGATTAAATAAATCCTTATTTTATCAATTTTTATCGGAACTTTACAAGGAAATACCAGTGCTTAGAGATGAATTAAAAGTTGATAAAAATGGAGAAGTAATCAATGATTTAACAAAGAAACAAAAAGAAATGTTAGAGCAATATAAAATGCTTCAATATGATTTACTCGTTGGAAATCAATATAGTAAAGATATCCTCTTTAAATAAAAGAAACAAAAAGAACTTGTATAACGATACAAGTTCTTTTTTCATAGTATTTAACGGGGTAACCAGACAAGCTGGGTTTAGGGAGTATTACTTGTACATTTAGTATATATGAAAATATAATCGTTTTATTTGTGTATTTGTGAGAAATGTGTGAATTTTATGTTTTATAAAAAACGATTATGTTAACTTTCATTCTTATATTGCAGTTGTTATGTTTGTAAAAATTTTATCAGTTCTTTATTTAATTCATCCGCTTGATCGATTGGTGAACCATGACCACTATTTGTAAGAGCATGTAACTGAGAATTTTTAATTCGTTGTTGCGTAAGCTCAGCACTTTTGTAAGGAATTAGTTGGTCGTGAACGCCGTGGAAGATTTTTGTTGGGACGTTAATTTTATTTAAATCTTTCGTTACATCTTCATTTGCAGCTGCTTGTAAAATTTTTATAAGGGCATAAGAAGCGGACTGCATACCGAGATAAGAAAACCATTCAAGGGTTGCAGCCCCTAAGTTTCTATTAAAAAAGGATAAAGATACATCATTTAAAAATTTTGGTAAATTAGCATACATTTGATTAATGAGAGCATCTGCTTGTTCTTTCGGTACACCGTAAGGGGACTCTTGATTTTTAACGAAAGAGGGGGAGACAGCGTCAATTAATGCGAGCTTAGAAATGCGGCGTCCATTATAGCGAGACATATAGCGAATAGAAAGAGCACCACCAACTGAGAAACCGACTAATGTAGCGTTCTCTACTTGAAGTGCTTCCAGAACAATTGCGATATCATCGGCTAATCGATCATACGTGTAACCAGTCCATGGCTTATCAGATTGCCCATTCCCTCGTATATCCATGGCGATACAGCGAAAGCCATGCTCAGGTAAAACATTGAGTTGATATTGGTACATTTGATGATTTAAAGGCCATCCGTGAACGAAGAAAACAGTCTTACTACCTGGACCAGGATTAACGTCTTGCACAAAAATATGCACATCTTTCTCGACAGTAACAAACATAAATGTCCCCCTATTCTATGAATATACTCGATCCCAAAAGCGTTGTTTTGTCATAGCTTTAATAAATTTATTTGCTAGTCGCGTAGAGTCTTGTTCTATTAAAACACCAGGCTTTCCTTCGATATTTAAAGATTGAATAATAGAAGAGCCGTTTTGGAAGGAGCCAATCGGCTTAAAGTGATTATATGATTCTACGACAAATGAACTTGCGTTGTTAAGAAAATGATCATCCATCTTTCCGCCGATAAGAAGTAATCCATCATAAAAGAGTGGTGAGCCTGTTAAGAAAGTATCATTTACTTCCCACTGTCCATTTGGCGTTCCCTGCACTATGCCTAATCGTTCGGAAACGATCACTGGCAGTTAAAGAGTTTTCATCGTTTGAAATTTTAATACCTGTATTTGTTGTCATCTCCTTTCCTTCATTTTCACGCATGAAAGATTGGAGTTGTTCGGTCTTTTTATTTTTTTTGCCATCCATAAAAAACACCTCCCATAATATACGTATTATTGTTTATGTTTTTTATGCTTGTATATAGCATGAAGATATTGCATAGTTGGCATGATTTTCCTCAAATGTTCGATTTATCTTTGTTTGTCTATGAAAATCATTTATTATAATAAATGGTATTCTTCGAGATATTATTTTGAAGGGGTGTTGAAGTGAAAGAAAGTTTTCTATCATATAAAGAAGAAGAAAGAAATGCAAAAATCCTTTTATGGGTGTTATATGTCATTGTTATTGTATATCAAATTTTCTATGCAATCGTATTAGAAGATAAATCAATAATGGATAAGGGATACAACATAATATGGCAAGTTATTTGCGGAGTAGCAATACTGTGCGTGAATATATATTTAATGAAAAAAGAGAAGGCAAACCTTGTTAAATATGCATGGATATTTGCATACATAGGGATAGAACTCGCTAATATATTTTCGTATGTTTTTTATAATAAGGCGGCGTTTGATGCGACAAATATAATAGAAATTATTCTCATTTTCTTTGTACCTATATTTTTAAATAAAAAATTCTATGTGTTTTTACTTTCCTCTATTGTAGGAAAATATTTAATTTATTTATTTGTATTAGAGGAAGTAAAAGCATTTATGTTCCTTATTATGTATACACTTATGTTAATAGCTGCATATATCATTTTAAACCGATTTTTACAATATCTTTCAGCTGTAAAGGAAAGTATTGCGATTGCTAGTGAATCACAGAAATTAGCAGTAATCGGAAAAATGGCAGCGACGGTTGGACATGAAATTAAAAATCCACTTGCTTCATTAAAAGGATTTACGCAATTACAACGAGAGAAGCATGAAGAGGATCCTATTTATAAACGTATGATTTTTGAAATAGAAAATATGAATAATATGATAAGTGAGTTAATGGAAGTTGCTACATGCAAACCTTCTATTTATAAGAAACATGATGTAGGAAAAATTGTATTACAAGTAATAACAAGTCTTCGTGAAAAAATAGATGAATTAAACATTCAGTTTATTTCTAATGTGGAAGAAAAAACAATAGAAGTTGAATGTGATGAACGAAAAATAAGAGGAGTCTTTTTATATACGATAAAAAATGCTTTAGAGGCAATGGGACAAGGTGGTATATTACATTTACAATTAGAAAATAAAGGGAAAGAATATGTAATGATCAGTGTGATCGATAATGGTCATGGTATTAAGCAAGAAAACTTACCCCGTGTTACAGAGGCCTTTTATACAACGAAACAAGATAAAATTGGTCTGGGACTGACGGTAGCGAATCGAATTGTCGCCGAGCACCTTGGTGAGTTGCATATTTCAAGTGAAAAAGATACTGGAACGAGAATAGACATCATTCTCCCAAGGAAGTGTGGAAATACTGAAATCCAAGTGGAAGAAAAGCTAGGAGTTACCATATGAATAAAGGCTATATATTTAAAAATGAAGAAATAAAGGCGCTGAAAGCATTTTTAAGTTTATTTTTTATTATATTTTTCGTATATGATCTTGCCTATGAATTTATCGTACCGTTAATCGGTGGAGAGCAAGAAGGTGTAGGAGAGTTTGAAGATGGTTTAGGTTTATGGCTTTACTTTTTGATGGTGGTATTGTTTTGCATTGGAATATACTTTATGAAATGGAAGAATGCTTTTGCGGTAAAGTATATTATTCTAATTGGCTATAATGTATTAGATTGTATCCATAACATTATGATTTATTATGGTAGCGATGCAGAATTTGACGGTGGAAATATAGTAGAAGGATTTTTTATTTTGTTTGCACCAATCTTTGTGAATAAAAGATATTTCTGGTTAGTTCCAGCGATACTTATCGGAAAGTATGCTCTTACAGGAATCATTATTCAATCTTCTCTCGTTTTAATCCCAATGGCATTATATAGCGTATTTACTATCATATGTTGGATTATATTTTTAAGGGTTCAGTCTTACGTTCGTACGCTTGAGATGATGGACAAAGAAATAAAACAGACAGAAAAACTAGCAGCTGTTGGAAAGATGGCAACGGTTATTGGTTATAAGATTAGAAGACCTTTAGCAAACTTAAAAAAACTTGTGAATAAACAAGCAGACAAGCATCCAGAGGATAAAATTTATAGTGATATTATGAAACAAGAAGTAGATCGGATTCATATAATTGCTACAGAACTTAGTGGATTTGAGAAATCTAAATCACTAGAATCAGAAACTCATAACATACAAGAAATTATTTCTTATGTTATTCGAGTTATGGAAAAGCCAGCTTTAAAACAAGGAGTTTACATACAAGGTATTTACAGTAAAGACTTACCATCAATTACATGTGATGAAAAACGATTAAAACAGGTCTTTTTTAATTTAATCAAAAATGCAATTGAAGCAATGTCAGTTGGCGGAACAATTACGATTAAAGTTACTGTAAAAGATGGAATCATCGTTCAAGTGAAAGATGAGGGATGCGGCATTCCGAAAGATAAAATTCCAAAATTAAATGAAGCCTTTTATACAACGAAAGAAACAGGAACTGGTCTAGGTTTAGTAGTTACAGAAAAAATTATTAAAGACCACAACGGTAAAATAAGTTTTGAAAGTGAAGTTGGGGTTGGAACGACGGTTGAAGTTATGTTACCACTGCATTAACCACAAAAAACATCACTTATTTGGAAGTGATGTTTTTTTATTTTATCTCGCTATTTGTGTATAGTAAAAATCTCATTTTATCGATAAAGAATGTATGATGTGTTTCTAGCATCAAAATGTTTTTTGAAAGTTTTAAATATGGATTTCCTAGAAAAAATTCAGATTATAAAAATTAATGGTTTTTTTCTAAAAAAACTATTTTCTTTTTTGGGTTTTAATGGTATATTCAAAACACGATAAATAAATACCTATATTTGGCACACTATTCGAAAGGATAGGTCGCAAAGCTAAGAGTCTAAAGTAATGAAAATTACTATGATAGTCTGGTTGCAGTTTGGATTTTCACACATAGTTGTATGTATGAAAATCGAAGAGGCAACCGGATTTTTTTATTGTCTCAAAAAGAAAAAATAAATGGGCACACTATTCGAAAGGATAGGTCGCAAAGCTAAGAGTCTAAGGTAATGAAAATTACTATGATAGTCTGGTTGCAGTTTGGATTTTCACACATGTTGTGATGTATGAAAATCGAAAAGGCAACCAGGCTTTTTATTTTCTAGGAATATACACTATGATTGTAAATTTAGCTAGAAAATAAATTTAGTGTTCGAAATATTCGGTATATAGGAAGCGAGGGAGGGAAGTACATTGCAAAAACAAATAGGGAAATTTGGGCGTATACTTCTCGCTGGAGGAATATTATTTACACAAGTTGGTGTGCTAGACTACTCTGCAACGAAAGTTTATGCGGTTACAAACGACGAGCAAGGACGTTTTATCGTTCATATGGATAAACAAGAAATAAAAGTTGATGAAAATGTAGTATTAAAGATTACAAATACAAATAAACAAGATGCTAATATCGAGCTGAAATTATCTAATGAGCAGCTGTTTAATGAAGCAGAAACGAAAAAAATGAATGAAAACAATAAAGCGATTCAAAACATTTCAGTAACAGAAGATCACATTGTAAAAATTGAAAAGAATGAACAAAGTCATTCTATCGGTGACGTATATGTAGTCATTCAAATGAAAAAAGCTGGAGAGTACAAATTTGAACCGATGGTGAAGTTTGAAGGGAATGAAAAGAAAATTGAATCTCCTTCTCTGCATGTTGGAGAGAAAAAAGAGGCTTTACATGTAGCTATTTCTGATGAAAATCCAAAGGTTTCAGAGGAAGTTGTGAAAAAAGAAATCAGTGAAAAAGTGAAAGTATCGGAAGAAAATAAAAAACAAGAAATAAATGCTACTAATGCTGAAATTCCAAAAGAAACGAAGACTTTAGCGAAAGAAAAGGTTAATGAAGAACTCGTATCAAAGGAAAATGAATTAAAAGAGAGCAATAAGGTCAACGAAAATAATCAGGAATTACCTGCTATTCAAGCTGAGAAGGTATTAAAGAGCCAATCTCTACTAGCTGCTAGTCCTGTTACAAGTATTCTTAAATATCCAAATGTAAAGGTAATAAATAATAGAACAGGTGAAGGGCCTTCTATCTCGGGTAAATATGCTTTTAGATTTGTTTGGAGCCCACAAGTAACATATGAGGTAAAGGGTAGTAGCGATGACAGAACTGGTCAAAGTCAATATACATTTAGAAATTCAAATAGAGAACAGTACGTATTAGTAAAAAAAGCTGGTGAATATCAAGGGAAATGGATTGATGTCCGTATTAATATTCAATCTATGACAGCTTCATCTGTAGATGTTAAAACACCAATAACTAAAGGTGATGCAAAAAACTTTTTACAATTATATGGGAACGGAAGGGCAGGACAAACTTATAATGCTTCCTTTGAATTTTATGAGCACGGAACAAGTAAAAAAGTACCATTAACGGCAATGTGGAATTTTAAAAGGATAAATAGTTATAAAAATGTTACGTTGCGTAATGATGGTAGTCATTTAACGAATTTATACGTGTATGATACGAGTTCAATTAGGTATCAAGATAAAGGGAATAATAAAATAGAGTTTTCTGGAACAGCAGGCCCAGTAGCTACTCCAGAAGCAGATATGACAATTACATTTGATAATTTAACAGAATTACCGCTAGAAGTTAGATTAAATGCTTCAGGTGTTAATGTAGCATACGACCAATTAGCGATCACACAAATTGAAATTCCAGCTCCAAGTGTAATAGGAGATATTGTGGAAGATAATTCCCGTCAACTTTCTTATAAGGTATATCAAAATATGCCTGCTCAATCGAAAGATATTCACTATGCGAAATCTTTTGTATTAGAAAGTGAAGTGAATAAGGATTTTACTGTGAATGATGTTTCCATTCAAGATGTGGAGAGTGGAGATGATGTAAGTAGCTTCTTTGATATTAGTAGGAAAAACAATAAAGTCACTGCAGTTGCGAAAGAAAATGCGCTAAAAACAGAAGAATTCAACGGGAAAATTTACGAGATGACAATTACAGGTTCTCCTGTAAAAGGTGCCGATGTAATGAAATATTACAAAGGTGGTTATCTTGAAATACCGGTGTCAGCTAAAAATTATTTAGATGGCGATAAGAATGGGCAAGATAGTAATCGAGATGGAATCGCAAAAATAAGGTATAAAGGTATTCCAATTGGGAAATCAGTCCCACAAAAAGTAGTGCAAGGAACAGATTTAACAAAAATGGATATTTCTAAATTTGTGACAGATTTATCTGTAGATACGAATTTGGATGTAGATAAACCAATATCAGTAGTGAAGTTAATCAATATTCCGGATACCAAAATAATAGGGAATCATACTGTAACGGTTGTAATTGAAACGAAGCAAGGTGTACAAGCGGAAATTCAAGTTCCAGTTACTGTTGTTGATGGAACTTTAAAGTTAGTAGACGTACCAAAAGAAATTACCTTTGGAGATTTAACAATTCCATCGAAAACAACGACATACGCACCGAAAGCGATCTCAAATCCTTTAAAGGTAACCGATGATCGTGTTAAAAAGCAAAAATGGAGTGTATATGTAAAGGAAATCACACCATTAACTTCAGCAAAAAATGACACATTGACAGGAGCATTGATTTACAAACGAAATGGAAAGGATACACCTTTAAGTACTTCTAGTATAGAAGCATTCTCGTATACTTCTAAAAACGACGAGGAGGTTTCACTAAATTGGAAGGAAAACGAGGGAATTCATTTACAAGTAAAACCAGGGCCGAATGTCAAAGCAAATACAAAATATTCCGGACAGCTAGAATGGACATTAACCGATGCTCCTCTCTAAAAATATATGAAATATATAAATTTTAGAAAGGAGAGAGTAATGAAAAAAATAGTTGGTATTATCGTTTCCACATTTATATGTGTGCCGTTTCTTATGGCAAATGTAGTAACGGCTACAAGTGCGAATTCAAAAGCAGGTATTACATTTTCGAATAGCTATACACCAAATACATCAACTGATCCGACAAAGATAAATCCAAAAAAAGAGACAGTTGATAAAAATAAAAATGGAGATAAATATTTACCGAAAACAGGAGGCCAGACACGGGACTTCAAACAATATATAGGATTGTTTTCTATTGTTTTATCTCTATATGTATTCAAAAGAATTAGGGGAAAGCAAGTGTATTCAAAATAAAAAATAGATGAAAACAGAGAAAAGGGGAAGGTACATATGAAACTAGCAAAATTAGCATTAATTGGTGCAGTATCATTAACATCAGTTGCAGCAGTAGGAACTTCAGCATTTGCGGAAGAAAAAGCAAATATGAAATCTAAAACAGATGTAATGTTTATTGAAGATACAAGCATAACAGATCCAAATAATCCAGAAAATCCAAATGAAAAAGTTACACCAGAGAACCCTGGTGACCATGAAAAAGGAACAAAAGGTCCATTAAGTATTAACTACGTTTCTAACTTACACTTCGGCGAGCAAGTTATCTCTGGTAATGATCAAACGTACTTTGCAAAATTGGACAAAGTGAAACAAGGGAGCAAAACAGTTGAAGTACCTAACTTCGTATCTGTAACAGATAACCGTGGTACAAATGCAGGATGGAAATTGAAAGTAAAGCAAAATGCACAATTTAAAAGTGGTAATAGTGAGTTAACAAATGCAGCTTTAAGCTTAAGTAACCCAGCTGTAAATTCTGTAACTGATGCACAATATGCACCTACCACATTTAAAAATAAAGTAACGTTAGCTCCAGGTGGAGATGCGGTGGAAATTGCTACTGCCGCAAAGAATAAAGGTATGGGTGATTGGACGACTGCATTCGGTAAAGGAGCAGAACAAGGTAAACAGAGTGTGAGCTTATTCGTACCAGGTACGACAGCAAAAGAAAAAGGTGCGAAATATTCAGCTGAGCTAACTTGGACTTTAGAAGATACACCAAACTAAGGTTGTATAAGATTGAAAATTAAGAATAAATGAATTTTAAAAAATAAAGGAGTATAAAACTATGAAACTAGCAAAATTAGCATTAATTGGAGCGGTAACATTATCATCAGTATCAGTAGGGACGTCTGCATTTGCAGCTGAGAAAGATGGCGGGAAATTAGATTCAAAAGCATTCATTAAATTCGAGAAAAATACAGATAAAATTGATGTTGTTAATCCAGAGAATCCAGATGAAACTGTAGATCCAGTTGATCCAGATAAAAAAGGTACAGATGGTCCACTAAGTATTGATTATGTATCTAACTTCAACTTTAAAACACAAAAAGCATCAGGGAATAACGAAATCTATTTTGCAGAATTAGATAAAGTAAAGAAAAAAGTAGACGGTTCTGTAATTGACGTGCCAAACTACGTTCAAGTAACAGATAACCGTGGTACAAATGCAGGATGGCATTTAACAGTAAAACAAAATGGTCAATTCAAAACTGCAGATGATAAAGCGTTGGATGGCGCGGCATTAACATTAAAAAATTCAGCTTTGAAATCAAATGCAGGTAGCGACGCACCAACAGCAGAACAATCTATCACATTAAATCCAAGTGGTGCAGCATCTGATTTAATCGATGCAAAAGAAAACCAAGGTATGGGTACATGGGTAAATACGTTCGGTAAAGATGCAACAGAAGCGAAACAAAGCGTAGAGTTATCTGTACCAGGTAAAACGAAAAAAGAACAAACACAATACACAACTTCACTAACTTGGGAACTAACAGACGCTCCTATGTAGGTAAGAGGAATTTTAAGATAAAAGAGGAAAATGAGAAGAGATAAGGGAATGGCTTTAACCTTATCTCTTTCTTGTCTATAAAATGGATATGAAGGGGACTACATAAGAGATGGTAAAAAAACTATTTACTAGCTTACTATTAATTACATTCTTCATGATAAACGCTTTTTCAGTATATGCAGCTGAAATGAAATTTGCTGTGACAGCAGTTATACCAGAAAATCAAATTGATAAAAATCAAACGTATTTTGATTTGAAAATGCAACCTGGACAAAAGCAAACAATTCAAGTCCAAATGAAAAATGATACGAATAAAGAAGTTGTGGTAGAATCGTTTGCTAATACAGCAATTACGAATAGCAATGGTATTACAGATTATAGTACAGTAGAACCAAAAACGGATTCTACTTTGAAATATCCGTTTTCTAAAATTACTAAAATGCCAAAAGAAACGAAAGTCCCAGCTAACAGCATAGTGACAGTTGATATAAACTTGGAAATGCCAAGTGAGTCGTTTGATGGTGTTATTCTAGGTGGTTTATACTTTAAAGAAAAAGAAGATGAGAATGCAAAGAAAAAAGATGAAGGTGTGCAAATTGAAAATAAATATGCATACGCAATTGGTGTTGTTTTAAAAGAAACAGATGCTGAAGTAAAACCAGACATGAAATTAAACGAAGTAAAGCCAACACAAATTAACGGGCGTAACGTCGTTACTGCAAATTTACAAAACGTAAAGCCAGCAATGTTAAAAAATTTAAGTGTTGATGCAAAGATATATAAAGAAAAAGGTACGGACGTTTTATTTGAAGCGAAAAAAGAAAATTTAAGAATGGCGCCAAACTCAAACTTTGATTACGCTATTAGCTGGGAAAACAAAGCATTTGATCCAGGAACGTACCGAGTAGAAGTGAAAGCTACTGATGGCGATCAAAAATGGGAATGGACGAAAAAATTTACAATTGAAGGCAAGACAGCTGATAAGTTAAATGATACAGCGGTAGAAGCGAAAAAAGACTACACACTATATTACATTATCGGCGGAGTACTACTGTTAATTATATTATTAGTTCTTGTGTTCTTCTTAGGTAGACGTTCTAAAAAAGAGGACGATAACGAAAAATAATATATTGATAGTGTAAAAAGAAAATAATGGATGTTTTACTATGAAAAATATATAATGGCTTTGTCTGTTATTTGTTGTAGTTCATTTATATTTCTATTTGTTGACCCGAATTTCGGGTCTTTTTTTATGAAATGAATTGCTATATATCGGTAATTAGAAAAATAGAATATACAGCACTTGCAGTAATTCCAGGGGTAATATAAAGGGATATAGCATCTCCTCTTGCAACTGGGTTTCCAGTTGTAATACTAGTCCAAGTTACAGTAGCGGGACCTACTGCCGGGGTAGGATTAAATACTTGAATTTGTCCTGCTCCGCTATCCGTTGGTTTAATGGAAAATACCATAGTTCCGGTAATTTTGTCAGTAGTAGTTAAGGTAATAGTAGATAGGATGTAGCTAGAAGAAGGGGTTGTGAGGTTTGTTGGGACATTTCTGCAAATATTAATCGTATAAATAGCAGCAGGTAAATTATTTATATTTATAGACGCAGAAAAGCCGACAATACTACCGGCTCCAGCAGTGACATATGGAATAACATTGGAGTCAATTCCAGGAGAACCCGCTATACGTTGAAAACCAGCATTTGTTCCTTGAAAAACAATACTTTTTGCTGAAGCACTATCGGCAGATCCCGTAGGTCCAGTGTTCCCCGTAGGCCCAGTGATGCCGGTAGGCCCGGTACTACCGGTAGGTCCACTTTCTACTAATACGATATAATCTGGAGATATATTAGGAAACCCTTGAGGTGCATCTTTTTTTACAACATAGCCACTGCCCGTATAAGTGACAACTTGTCCTTTTTTATAGTTGGGAGCCGCTGCTAGACTAAAGGTGGTAGTACTTTGGAAACCAGCTCCGGAAGGTCCAGCATTACCCGTAGGTCCGGTGTTCCCCATGGGTCCGGTGTTCCCCGTGGGTCCAGTGTTCCCCGTGGGTCCGGTGTTCCCCGTGGGTCCAGTGTTCCCCGTGGGTCCAGTGTTCCCCGTAGGTCCGGTGTTCCCCGTGGGTCCAGTATTTCCGTTAGAGCCGCTGTTGCGTCTGCCATCGCAACTAAAAAAATTACGTGGGTACATATATGTTCTCCTTTCTATATTTTCAAAATCTAGTTTTTAAAATAGAACTAATATATATATATTATGAATTCTATAATTTTGTGTGGCAGATCGTCTTTTGTGTCTAGATTTCAAAAGATAGCGGGAGGAGAATTAAGTAGTGTTAGAGCCACCATTTTTCCTGAGGAAGTAAAATAACATCCACATCAAAATTCTCTTTAAACCAATCATACATCAATGTCTCTTTCACTAAATATTCAGAGGCAGAGTGTGACACACCAATTAGAGACATATTCGTTTCTTTTACATAATCCATAATGAGCGAGTATTTATGTCTGCCGTAATCATTATCGATATGGCAATGGATTTCTCCTGTAATATATGCTTCAGCACCTTTTTCTTCTGCTTCCTTCATTAAAGATACGACATCGCCACATCCAGCGATAATTGCGATTTTTTTGATGGAATCATGTCGTTTACCTTCGAAGTCTGTGTAAGGAATCTGGAAGAGTTGTTTTAGATGTTTTTGGAGTGCTTCTGTTGATGTTTCATCTATTTCACAAATAAGGCCAACTGGTTCTTGTTCTGGACCTCCATATGCAAAGTCGTCCACTACAGTAGCGTTTAATGCTTTTGCAATTGAAATACTCGTTCCATGTGTTTGATGAAAATCCATTGGTACGTGACATGTATATATAGAAAGTTGTTTTTCTTTTATTCCTTGCAAATATTTTTCAGGAATTGGTAAGAAACCGCGGCCTGATCTTCCAAGCGGATCACCGCACTCCATTACAAGGGGATGATGCATAAAGAGTAAATCACCGGGTGTGGATTGTGAAATGAATGTTTCAAGAACGTCATCTGTAGGGAATACAGCTAAAAATACTTTGTTTACATTTTCAGATCCGTGCATCATAAGGCCGTTAAATAAATCTACAAAATTTGCTTCGAAAAATTGTTGCCAAGGAAATTTGATAGGATCATATACGGCTGGGATAAATCGACTAAAGGCACTATCTTTTCCGTATTTTTCAATTTGGAATAAGTGATCGAGTGATTGCTCTATTTTTTTTAAGGCTGGCATGTTTGATAATCCTCCTTAAGATGATTCTTGCTTTATGAGTTGTTTGTATTCTTCGTAGCAAAATAAGAAGCGGATAGGAAACAAATAAAACCTAGAATCCAGCTAATAGAAGGAGAATAGGGAAGTACATGCTGTAATAGCATTCCGCTAGAAATGAAGAAACTACTAAATACACCTAATAACATGGGATATCGTTGTAGTTTGAACACAGATAGTAAACATCCTTTCTCCTGCATGAACTACTCATAAAAGCTCGATTGCTGAAACTTTATCACATACATTGTATATTAGTCTTAATTTTCTGTATATAACTTTTAAGAAAAATGGTGATACAATATATGAATGATAAGAGAAGAGAGGATGAAGATTAACATATGTACGTTACTGTAACAGAAGCAGCATATAAAAAGATTATGGATACGATTCCAAGTGAAGCGAAATATATAAAGTTATTTTATGATAATGAAGGTTGCGGTTGTGTTATGAGCGGAATCATCGATTTAGTAGCTGTAGCAGAGAAAGATGAGCGCGATGTGGATATTGAATCAAGCACAATGAATTTTATCGCTGATCGTACAAAGCTTGTATTTATGGACGATAAGTTAACGGTTGATTGGCATGAAGGTGGAGGAACTTTTCAGTTGAAGAGCCCAAGCCAGTTTTATAATCCAAATATGAAATTACACGTTCGAGTATAGTAAAGGTGAGTCCAAAATGTATTTTGGACTCACTTTTTTTATTTTATAAGTCGCTATTATTCTCGATAAGTCGATATATTGAAAAAATCGCTGATATAAATGGAGTTGCGCCGATATAATTTCATTTACCAAAACGTTTCATATAATAAAAAGATTTTTTCACATAATGAAATGTACATGTGATTGAATTTTCTGTATAATCTTCTTTGCGGAGGGGATACGCATGAGAAGATGGGGAATTGAGTTATTAATTTTAAGTGTTGTTATTATTTGGGGGATTAACTATACAATTGCGAAGTATGGACTTTTAGAATTTACAGCAATTGAGTTTACTGCACTTCGTATGATGGCGGCGGCACCGCTTCTGTTACTCCTTACCTTTTGTATTGAAAAGTCGGTTTATATGGAGCGAACGGATATACCTAGATTAATTATCGTTAGCGTTGTAGGTATTGTACTGTATCAAACGTTATTTATGGAAACTGTCAAATATACATCCGCTACAAATGCCTCTTTACTCATTTCTATTTCACCTATTTTTACAACTGCATTTGCGATTTTCTTGAAACAAGAAAAGTTTTCTTCTCGAAAGTTAATCGGTTCTATGACTGCCTTTGTTGGTGCAGCCTTAGTTTTAGTAGCAGGACATTCACTTACTAGTTCTTTTTATGGCAATGGAATTGGACTTATTACATCAATATGCTGGGGGCTTTATCCTGTTTTAGCAGGACCATTAATTAAAAAATATTCAGCATTACGTGTTACTGCATGGTCTGCATTAGTGGGTGCGATTCCGCTATTATTGTTAAGTGGTCCACATGTGTTTGTCATGCCATTTCACATTACTCACGGAATGACACTATTTGCTTTACTATATTCTATTTTCTTTGTAACAGTATTTGGTCTAGTAATGTGGTATGTTGGTGTTCAAAAAATTGGGGCGTCACATACGATGGTATATATGTATATAACGCCGCTTGTAGCGGTTCTATTTGCAGCTGTCTGGGCAAATGAATATGTATCGTTTCAACAAATCATCGGTGGAATTATCATTTTTGTCGGTCTATGGTTTGTGAAATCGGAGAAAGTAAAAGTTCATTCTATTGCAGAGGAACCTATATCAAAATAGGAAAACAGATCACCTATGATCTGCTTTCCTATTTTTTTATTTTTGGTAAGAAGATGAGAAACAAGATAGCAGTAATAAGTGGAATTAAGTTTAAAAATGGAATACGGAAGAGTGTAATAAGAATAATACCTGGAAGAAGAACACCGAGGACAGCGTAAAAAATGCTATGATTTTTCGTGTACCAATACAATGAAAGTCCAATAAGTGCAGGGATAATGAGGTGAATGAGAGCCATTAAAAAATAAATCATTAGATGCCCCCTTTATTTGTGTGCTTATTACATCATATCCGTATGTTCATAGATTGATATCATTTTTTTCATAAATGGACGGAAAAAGTTTGAAAAACCGTCACAAAATATGAGAATATGATGTTTGAAATCTTGTATAATATTATTTTCTAAAAACATTTAAACAACATAAACATACTGTTTATGTTGTTTTTAATTTGAATGAAATGAATGTAAGGAATATGAATTTGAAAGAAATTTTTTGTTGGATAGATAAGAACGAATGAAGAGAGGTACAGCATGATTAGTATGTCACTAAGATCATTTAAAATCCAATCGTATTATATACTAGGTATTTTGTTACTAGGTTGGATGTTAACACCGTTTTCAGCACACTTTTTAGGCGCTGGAATTGGGCTTATTGTAAGTATGTATTGCGTTTGGCTTTTAGGCAGAAGAATTGAGAAGCTTGGAGATAGTATTGTAAAGAAGACGAAAGCACCGACACTCGGTATGTTTAACCGTTTTGCAGCTGCCATTTTGGGTGCTATTATTATGTACGAAATTGAGCACCACATGGTTATGTGGGCGTTTGCAGTAGGGATTATGGGTGGGTATTTCTTAATCGTTGTGAATTTAGGTTACTATAGCATGAAAGATGAGAAAGAACTAACAAAGAGCTAAAAAGATAAAAGACTTCTTTTTAGATGGAATAGATGATCCAGTCACGAATAGAAGCGGTCAGGGCCTTTTTTAGCCCCATACGATGTGAAACCCGAGAGATGTAGTGAGTAGGGATATAATGTATATATTCGAAGCTGTAATTTTATAATCTAGGTCACAGATGAAGAGATTAGCGTTTCACTTTATATAAGATATAGAAAGAAGCTTACGTTTTCACGTAAGCTTCTTTTTTATGTAAGTGTGTGTAACCGTTAAGCCGCATTGGGTTTTGTCGGTGAGTACGCGAAACTTTACGGTTACACGACACTTATTCATATGAGTAAAGGGTTATTCCAACAAAAAGTTTTAATTTAAGCGATTGGACCGCCTAAGTTAATAATGTCTTCAGATACGCTGTCGAACTTTTTGAAGTTAGCTTTGAATTCATTTGCAAGTTCGATTGCTTTTGCTTTGTAAGCAGCTTTATCAGCCCAAGTTTGTTCAGGCATTAACACTTCGTCAGGTACACCTGGTACGTGAAGTGGAACTTCAAGACCGAAGATGTCATGTTTAGCTGTTTCAGTTTTCGCAAGTTCACCGTTTAATGCTGCTTGAATCATTGCACGAGTGTAACCTAAGTTCATACGTTTACCAACGCCGTATTCGCCACCAGTCCAGCCAGTGTTTACTAAGAATACTTTCGCATCGTGTTTCTCGATTTTTTCACCAAGCATTTCAGCATAGCGAGATGCATCAAGTGGTAAGAATGGTGAACCGAAGCAAGTTGAGAATGTTGCTTGCGGAGATGTAACGCCGCGCTCTGTTCCTGCTAGTTTACTAGTGTAACCACTTAAGAAATGATACATAGCTTGCTCTTTTGATAACTTACTGATTGGAGGCAATACGCCAGATGCATCAGCAGTTAAGAAAATAATTGTATTTGGGTGTCCAGCAACACTTGGCAGTACGATATTGTCGATCGCATGCATAGGGTATGCAGCACGAGTATTTTCTGTTAAAGTAGTATCGTTGTAGTCGGCGATACGTGTTTGGTCATTAATGATAACGTTTTCTAAAACAGATCCAAATGTGATTGCATCGAAAATTTGTGGTTCTTTCTCGTGAGAAAGGTTTACACATTTCGCGTAGCAACCGCCTTCAATATTGAATACACCGTTATCAGACCAACCGTGCTCATCATCACCGATTAGTTTACGGTTTGGATCAGCAGATAATGTTGTTTTACCTGTTCCAGATAAACCGAAGAATAGTGCTACGTCGCCTTCTTCACCTACGTTTGCAGAGCAATGCATAGAAAGAATATCTTGTTCAGGTAATAAGAAGTTCATAATAGAGAAGATTGATTTTTTCATTTCTCCAGCGTATTCTGTACCACCAATTAGTACGATACGTTTTTCGAATGAAACCATAATGAATGCTTCAGAGTTTGTACCGTCAACAGCTGGATCAGCTTTGAAATTCGGTGCAGAAACAATTGTGAACTCTGATTCATGAGTTGTTAATTCTTCTTCAGTTGGACGAATGAATAATTGATGTACAAATAAATTGTGCCATGCATATTCGTTAATAACTTGAATTGGTAGGCGGTAATTGCGGTCAGCGCCTGCAAATCCTTTGAAGACGAATAACTCTTCTTTTTCTTTTAAGTATTCTAAAACTTTAGTATATAATTTATTAAAATGTTCTTCAGAAATCGGTTGGTTCACAGCTCCCCAAGCAATTTTGTCAGCAACCGATGCTTCTTTCACAATAAATTTATCTTTAGGAGAACGTCCTGTATATTTTCCAGTTGAAGCAGAAACGGCACCAGTCGAAGTTAATTTCCCTTCATTTCGCATTAATACTTTTTCCACTAATTGCGGAACACTTAGTTGAATCTGTGCATTGCTTCCGTTCAATAATTCGTGTAAACCAATTTGGACATTCACAGTACTCATATTTATATACCATCCTTTTCATTTAATGAAATATTTCTCGTAATCCCCAACAAGAGTATAACACAATTATATAAATAATGTATACTATTTATTTCTTTTTGTTTGTGTGAATGCATTATTTCCCTATTAATATTTCATTTCAGGCGTATTGAGAAAAACTTTCAGGAAAATGTGAATATTAATTGACAAATGAATATCATTTCTTTAGTATAGGTTGGGACGGATACTCTCTTATCCCGAGCTGGCGGAGGGACAGGCCCGATGAAGCCCAGCAACCTCACTTGTAGTGGTAAATACAGGTGAATAGGTGCTAAAACCTGTGCGAGGCTACAGGTCTCGAACGATAAGAGCGAAGGGCAAAAAGCAGTATGCAAGTAGCAAATTAAACCTTTCCTCTATGTAAAGTAGGAAAGGTTTTTCTGTATGCTTGTGTGGGAGAATAAATGTATGTCGCAGTTTGTGGCAAATTAAGGATGAGTTCCGTACAATATATACAATTACTGTAGGGAGGTTTACCACATGACAAAAAAACGTCATCTGTTCACATCTGAGTCTGTAACTGAAGGACATCCAGATAAAATTTGTGACCAAATTTCTGATTCAATTTTAGATGCGATCTTATCAAAAGACGCAAATGCACGTGTAGCTTGTGAAACAACTGTAACAACTGGTTTAGTATTGGTAGCGGGGGAAATTACGACTTCTACTTACGTAGATATTCCAAAAATCGTTCGTGAAACAATTCAAGGCATTGGTTACACACGCGCAAAATACGGATTCGATGCAGAAACTTGTGCAGTTTTAACATCTATCGATGAGCAATCTGCTGACATCGCTATGGGTGTTGACCAAGCGCTAGAAGCACGCGAAGGTCAAATGACTGACGCTGAGATTGAGGCAATTGGTGCAGGAGACCAAGGTTTAATGTTTGGTTTCGCATGTAATGAAACACAAGAGTTAATGCCACTTCCAATCTCGCTTGCTCACAAATTAGCTCGCCGTTTAACTGAAGTACGTAAAGATGATACATTATCATACTTACGTCCGGATGGAAAAACGCAAGTTACAGTTGAGTATGATGAAAATGGTAAACCAGTACGTGTTGATACTATCGTAATTTCTACACAACATCACCCAGATGTTACATGGGAAGAAATCGATCGCGACTTAAAAGAGCACGTAATTAAAGCTGTAGTACCAGCAGAATTAATGGATGGAGAAACGAAATTCTTCATTAACCCAACTGGCCGCTTCGTAATTGGTGGACCACAAGGTGATGCTGGTTTAACAGGACGTAAAATCATCGTTGATACTTACGGTGGATACGCTCGCCACGGTGGCGGTGCATTCTCTGGTAAAGATGCAACGAAAGTTGACCGTTCTGCAGCATATGCAGCTCGTTATGTTGCGAAAAACATCGTAGCAGCTGGTCTTGCTGAAAAAGCAGAAGTACAACTTGCATACGCAATCGGTGTAGCACAACCAGTATCAATTTCAGTTGATACATTCGGCACTGGTAAAGTATCTGAAGACGTACTAGTAGAGCTAGTTCGTAACAACTTCGATCTTCGCCCAGCTGGTATTATTAAAATGCTAGACTTACGTCGCCCAATTTACAAACAAACAGCAGCTTACGGCCACTTTGGACGTACTGATGTAGATCTATCATGGGAACGTACAGACAAAGCAGCAGCTTTAAAAGAGCAAGCTGGTCTATAATATATGAAAAAAAGCTTTGCGCGGTGAGCGCAAAGCTTTTTTTATTTATAATTACGTTGGAATAAAGCGAAGAGTTCAATGTCATGCCAATTGCCATTGCGGAATATAGCTTCTTTACAAGTTCCTTCATGTTGAAAACCGAGTGATTTATATAATTTAATTGCTCTATCGTTAAAAGAAAATACTCGTAAAGAAAGGCGATGTAAATTTAATTCTAAAAATGCATAATCCAATAATAAGGTGAAAGCTTCCTTCCCATAACCTTGCCCCCAGTAATCCTTGTTACCAATATCAATAATACATTCAGCGTTTCGATTATACGAATCAATATGAATTAAAGAAGTAATACCAATTGAAAGATGCGTAGATTTTTCTTCAATGATATAGCTCTTAGAGTCCGAAGAATGAATAAATTGCTGGCAAAGTTTTTCTGTGTCTTGAAGGGAAGGTTTATCAAGAGTGAGAGTAGTTGAACTCATAACGTCTATATCATTATGCCATTTATAATATGTTAGAATATCATCTTCGGAAAACTTTCGTAACTGGATACGGTTTGATTCAAACAATGTAAGTCCTCCTTTTGTATTTCCTTTTCACATGATTTACAAAGGATTGATTTCTTCTGGAACATATGTAATCAACCTTTCATTTGACGTGCTTTACCTGCGCAAAATGCACTACTTAGTAAAAATAGTGTCGCGAATATAATGCTTACTAATGTAGCGTATGGAATTGCGCCTTTTAAGGAAAAGCCGACAGTGATTGAAGCGATGAATAAGAGGATAAATGTTGTTGTTAATTTTTTATAAAGTTCCATACTATGTAGACCTCCAATTTATTTTTTAGTACAAGTTTTAAAATTGAATTCTATTATGTAGAAAATATAAAGAGTAGCTAAAGATGTGTAGTCTAGGAGTATAAGAAAGGGCACTTTCCTTTTTGTGGGTTAGTATACTTATATTGTATCATGGCGCATGATTGGCTTCATACATAATTGTGTAAAGGTATGTATGATAAAATGAAGAAAAGTCTTTAAGAAAGGAAAGATAAAAAATGAGTGTAACTGAACATAAAAAACAAGCTCCAAAAGAAGTGCGTTGCAAGATCGTGACGATTTCCGATACACGTACGGAAGAAACAGATAAGAGCGGACAACTATTACATGAATTGTTAAAAGAAGCGGGACATAAAGTAACTTCTTATGAAATTGTAAAAGATGATAAAGAAAGTATTCAGCAAGCAGTGTTAGCTGGTTATCATAAGGAAGATGTAGATGTTGTATTAACAAATGGCGGTACTGGTATTACGAAACGCGATGTCACAATTGAAGCAGTATCAGCGTTATTAGATAAAGAAATTGTTGGATTTGGTGAGCTGTTCCGTATGATTAGTTATTTAGAAGATATCGGAAGCAGCGCAATGTTAAGTAGAGCGATTGGTGGTACAATTGGGCGCAAAGTAGTCTTCTCGATGCCAGGGTCTAGCGGAGCGGTTCGCCTTGCGATGAATAAATTAATTTTACCGGAATTAGGTCATATTACATTTGAGCTGCATCGCCAATGAGTAAGTATGCTGGAATTGTATTAGCAGGTGGTATGTCGAGTAGATTCGGTGAGCCGAAAGCGTTAGCAATTTGGAAGGGAACTACTTTTGTTGAGCATATTGTGAAAGTGATGGGAAATACTTTGCAAGACATTGTAGTAATTAGCCATACTGATATAAAAGAGCGAGTAGAGCAATTCGTACAAGTACCTGTTATAGAAGACATTCCGCACTATAAAGGGAATGGACCGCTGGCCGGCATTGTATCAGGAATGGAATACATAGAAGCAGATTGGTACGCTATTATGCCTTGCGATGCACCAAACGTGTCGCATGAATGGTTTACCATTTTACTAGAGCAAACGAACAATGAATATGATGCGGTTGTACCTATTATTAATGGAAGAAAACAACCGCTACTTGCGGCGTATCATAACCGCGTGAAAGAAAAGATTTATGCTTTACTTCAGGAAGAAAAAAGAAGTATGGGGCAGCTTTTATCACAATGTAATGTGAAGTATGTTTCTGGAGAAGATGTACAAGCGAATGCGGATTGGTTTATAAATGTAAATACGAAAGAAGAATATGTGCAGGCTCAAAAAGACCTTTCAAATGAATGAAAGGTTTTTTTGATATACAGAATTGGGGAACAATTGCTGTATAAAGGTATGTGAGTGAGTTGATTTTAAGGGGAATTCTTAAAATCATTATACAGTTAAAACACTGTATAACCATATATTAATTTTTATGGGTTTTTATTACAAGTCTGTTTAGTTATGTTTATTTTTGATATAATTAATATAGAAATAAAACAATGCTTAACCTTATGTATCATTTATTAAACTAAAATTTATGACCATGTAATAAACTCCCTTCGTTTTTTGAAGGGAGTTTTTCTATTTAAGCAAGCAACTCTGATGCGTTATGCTGAAGGACTTCTTCATATTGGTTAAGCAAGCCACGAAAGACCTCATCCCAGCTCTTTGATTTCGCAAAAGAGGAAGATTCTATTCCCATCTGCTCAAGTTTTTCTTCATTTTGTAATAAAAAATAAATGGATGATAGAAATGCATCTTCATTTTTAGGCGGACAAAGAACTCCCGTTTTTCCATCTGTAATAATATTTTTAACCCCGCCACTATTTGCACCAATAACAGGTGTACCGCATGCGAGTGATTCAAGTACGACATTTCCGAATGTTTCAGTAGCTGATGGAAACACCATTATGTTAGAACAAGCATATGCTTCAGCTAAATCCCCGCCTTGTAAATAGCCAGTAAAAGTGATATTTGTTTTCGGAACAGCTTCACGTAAACTTGTTGCTAGAGGACCGTCTCCTGCGATGAGCCAATGAATATCGTTTCGAGTATGTGCTGTTTTAACGATAAGGTGTTGCAGCGTATCAATATCTTTTTCAGGAGCAATTCGTCCAACATAGGAAAGGACATACTTCGCTGTAATATTATATTTTTTTCGGAATAGGTCTGTATTGTAAGCTGGATGAAAGAGTGTGCAATCTACACCACGTCCCCATATAGAGAGGGTCTGAAAGCCTTTATTTTTTAATTGATGTAATGTTTCAAAGGAAGGTACAAAATTTTTTTGCATATGACTATGAAACCATTTTAAATAGTTCCAAAGCATATTGGAGAGGAATTCGATTTTGTAATAACGTAAATAGGCATCGAAATCAGTATGATAAGAACCGACAACTGGGATGTTTAACTTTTTTGCATAATACAATCCACAAAGTCCCATGTTGAAAGGTGTGGCAATGTGAATAATGTCAGGTTTAAAGGAAAGTAGTTCCCGTTTAATACGCGGAGTAGGAAAAGAAAAACGACATTCTGGATATAATATTGTTAACGGGATACTTCTCATCTTATTCACATTCGCTACAAAATTATCTTCAGCTGTATGCTGAGGGGCGAAAACAGAATAGGCGATCTGTTCTTTCTGAAAATATCGTGTTAATCGCTCTAACGTTTTCGCAACCCCGTTAACTTGTGGCGTAAAAGTATCGGTAAAAATGGCGACTCTCATCATATCACTCCTTTATGTGAAAAGTGGGATGAATTGATAAAAAGAGATGATGCCAGAGCAAGTGCCAAGGCACATACCGACGAATACATCTGACGGATAGTGAAGTCCTAAATAAATACGTGAAATACCGACGCATAATGCTAACGGTAATAGGAAAGCAAGTAAGCTTGGATTATAGCAAATAAATGGAATGAAGACAGAGAAAACGGCTGTTGTATGACCAGACGGGAAAGAGTGGTCTTTTAATGGATGGACTGGATATTTTGCATCCTGAATTGTTAAATAAGGACGTTTTCGTGGATACCATCTTTTTAATATTTGTACAGGAATATGGCTAATTGTTAAAGAAATAGCAGTTGCAATTGCTGCTTGATGTAAAGTACCTTTTGCAAAAATTAAAAAGAAAAGTGTGAGTGCGATGGAGAAAGTCGCGCCACCGATATGAGTAATATTGCTGAAAAAGATATTTAATGTTTTTTGATCAAAGTAGCGATTAATTCCTTTGAAAATGTAACATTCTATTTTATATAATCCACTGACCTTCATGAAAATTCTCCTCCCTCGTTTACATATATATGGAGATATTAGCTTTTATTTTAATAAGATTTTGTTGAGGGAGTAATAATGTTTTGTAAAGAAAAAGTTAGATTTTATATAAAAAAAGCTGCCAATCTTATGGCAGCGGAAATTTACTTCTGTAATGATTTATAATATTGACCTTTTTCAACGTATTGCGTGCGAATACGCTCCATATCTTTACGGTCTTCTGCTGTTAATTCACGAATGACTTTCGCGGGACGACCGAAAGCTAACGTGTTTGGTGGAATTTTCTTTCCTTGTGAAACGAGGCTTCCAGCGCCGATAAAAGCTCCTTCGCCAATTTCAGCACCATCTAATATAATGGATCCCATTCCAATTAAAGCATCTTTTTTAATATGACAACTATGTAAAATAACTTGATGCCCAACTGTAACATCATCTTCTAAGATAAGAGGATACTGAGGGCTTTGGTGGAGTGTACATTGGTCTTGTACATTTACTCGGTCTCCAATGATCGTTGGTGACACATCACCACGGATGACTGTATTAAACCAAATACTTGATTCCTCGCCAACGTAAACATCGCCTGTAATCGTAACATAGTCAGCGATAAAAGCACTACTCGCAATTTTCGGTTTTTTTTCTTTGTAAGGATATATCATGTAAAGTCTTCCTTTCCTAGAGACTAGTTTTAGTGTATCAAATTATGAGAAAGAGTGAAATGGAGGAGAGCCGTATGTGGAATTATGAAGCGGAGGAAGCAAAGGCTGTCATTGTTATTGTGCACGGCGCAATGGAATATCACGGACGTTACGAAGCCGTTGCGGAAATGTGGAATCATATCGGCTACCACGTCGTGATGGGGGATCTTCCGTCACATGGAACGACTTCAAGAAATAGAGGACATATTGATTCATTTGATGAATACATAGAGGAAGTTAAACTATGGGTGAAAGAAGCAAGAAAGTATAGGTTACCTATTTTTCTATTCGGTCATAGTATGGGTGGTCTTATTGTCATTCGTATGATGCAAGAAACGAAGAGAGAAGATGTAGAAGGTATTATTTTGAGTTCGCCTTGTTTAGGGGTAGTGACTGGACCCTCTGCTCCGCTTCAATTTGCTTCAAAAATATTAAATGTTGTGGCTCCAAAATTGCAATTTGCAACGAATCTTACGGTGGAAATGTCAACACGTAACCACGAAGTGAGAGATGCAATGGAGAATGATTCTTTGTTCTTGCGCAAAGTATCAGTACGTTGGTATAGTGAATTGATTAAGTCTATCGAAATCGCTCATAAAAAAATAGATGATTTTCCAGATGTTCCGCTCTTGCTAATGCAAGCTTGTGAGGATAAACTTGTAGATAAAACACGTGTCCGCACTTGGTTTGATAATGTTAAAATAAGTGATAAGGCTTTTAAAGAATGGCCGAATTGTTATCACGAGTTATTAAATGAGTATGAGCGTGATGAAATTTTGAGTTATATTCAGTCATTTACTGAAATGCATGTCAATAATATAGTAAAAACAAACAAATAAATCATTATTTGTACATTTAATAGAGGAGATGAAGGAAGAAGTGAACGTACCGAGTAATCCCATAACGCTCATGGCGAAAGTATACCGTGATGTGTTTCCGGTTGTACACCATGAGCTAGCGATGTGGAAAGAGCGTGCCTACCATATTCCGAATGATGAGCTTCATAGTCAGGCAATCGCAAGTATTGAGCATAAAACGTTTCATTGTGAGGGCGGTGGCATTTTAGCTCTGCTAGCAAATGAACACCGAGAAGAATGTATTCGTTTTATCGTAGCGTATCAAACGATCAGCGACTATTTAGATAATTTATGTGATCGCAGTACATCACTTGATCCAAATGATTTTGCCGCACTGCATGAATCGATGTTAATGGCATTATCACCTGAAGTAGAAGGTGGCGGTAATTATTATCGTTATCGTGATGATCAAGATGATGGTGGTTATTTAGATGAACTTGTTGAAACATGCCAAGATGTTTTAAAGAAAACGAAGCACTATGACAAAATTGCTCCTGTTCTTCATGAACTTGCTTGTTATTATTGTGATTTGCAAATTCATAAACACGTGAAATTAGAAGAAAGAGAGCCGCGCCTGAAAAATTGGTTTGAAGCACATAAAGAAAACTTACCTGAGATGAGTTGGTTTGAATTTTCAGCATGTGCCGGTTCTACACTTGGAATTTTCTGTCTTGTAGCATATGCATTTCATGATGAATTACATGATGAAGATATTGCGAAAATTAGACAAGGGTACTTCCCTTACGTACAAGGACTTCATATCTTACTTGATTATTTCATTGATCAAGAAGAAGACCGCGCCGGCGGGGATTTGAATTTCTGTAGTTATTATGAAAACGAGCAAGCAATATTAGATCGGATGAAACACTTTGTAGAAGAAGCGGAGAAGAGCATTGGTGATTTGCCTCATGCGAAGTTTCATCGCCTTATAAGCCGAGGGTTACTTGGTATTTATTTATCAGATCAAAAAGTATCAGCACAAAAGAATATGCACAAAATGGCACGGCGCATTGTAAAGTACGGAGGCCTCACTTCACGATTCTTCTATTGGAACGGGAAGATGTACCGAAAGAAAACAGCGCAGTGATGAAGAAAACCACTCATGTAGAGTGGTTTTCTTTTCATTATGATCGTATTTTTGAAAATACATATATAAGAAGTTCAATCGCTAAAATAACTAAAACAGATAGTCCAAATAAAGGCATGACAGCGCCTAGTATTACCATCATGATAAAGAAAACGAATATACTTTTCTTATCTCTTTGTTTTGGAGGTGCTGCTAATTTTCCTTTCGGCTTTCTTGCTAACCACATTTTTATTCCGTAATAAATGAGAAGTAGTAGAGATAATGTCGTTAGTAAGCATAATATTTTATTTGGCCATCCGAATAAATGTCCTTCATGAAGCGGGATACCGTAAGTGAACCATTGTGCAAGTAATCCATAATCACGATAGTCCGTTTTTGAAATGAGCTCCCCGCTATATTGGTCAAAGTAAGCTGTTATCTCTTCATTTGGTGCAACATGCATACCTGTAATACCAGAACCGCTCGATTTCGAAACAGTGAATACACCTTTCGGATCAGCTGGTAGTGAAATAACATATGGCTTCTTTATTTCAATTCCTTTTTGTAATTCATCGACAGAAATTGCTTTCGGTTCATTTAAATTTGATTCAGGCGGAGCTTCTTTTCTTGTTGCCCACGGCAATTCTTTTACCTTTGATTCAGGTGGAGCCATGTACAATTTTGGATATCCGAGTGATTCATTTGACGATGCGATTTTATAAATTTGGTTCCCCATAAATCCTGACCATGGCAATCCAGATGCGACTAGCAGAAAGAGAGGAATTGTAAATATAATACCGATAATAGAATGACGTCTTTTTGCTTTTTCTCGCTTATTGGATGATGGTGTGTTTTTGAATTGTCGTATACTCATGTACAATCCGGTTACGATTAAAAAGATTGTCCAGCATGCCGCGAGTTCTACAGTATAGTTTACGACAGTGCCACCAACTAAAAGAGAACTATGTAATTCCCTCATTATATTAGCAAACGTTTCACTTGCGTTTTGATCCCCAACAATTTGATTATTACTATCTAAATACACATATTTTTGTTGCCCAGTATACTCATTTGCAATCGTAAGTCTCGTATTATAATCCCCATTAAACTCACTAATTTTCGCCACGCTATAATGTGGATATTTTTTCTCTGTTAAGGAAATAGAATCAGACATCGAAATAGATTCCGTTTGAGCGCTCTTCCCAAAATATAAATCTTTATAGATGAAATCCTCAACCTCTTCCCGAAATAAATACCCAATTCCGCTTAGTGACAATGTAATAAGAAGCGGCGTAATAAAAAGCCCAGCATAAAAATGCCAACGCCAAAAAATGTAATGAAGCGAACGATTTACTTTCATACTTTCAGTTCCCCTAACCTTCCCTATATGAATAACTACTTATTTAATATAGCGAGATTAAGTGTGATTACTTTGAAAGAATTGTGAAGAAAGTTAAAAGTTTTTAGGATGATTTTCATAAAACATAAAACACATTTCAAAAGGGATGTTTTCTATGTTTATGAAGATTTCTTTGTATTTGATAGATACATCCTAACAACCGCTTTCGCAAGACATTGAGAAGAATCAACAAAATTCTCACTCGCCACCACATTCAAATCGGTACATGCGATAATGGCGGTATCAACTTCCTCTCTCAATTGTAAAACGAGCGCATTCCACAATTCGTGAGCTTTTTCAATCTCTCCAGATTTAATACAAGTAATAATTTGATTAATCATTTCCTGCCATGTTTCATGATGAATGTATTCTATATTCCGCTTTGCAATCCCATCTTGGTAAATATCAGCTTGAACAGTTGCTTCCGTTGCGAGAAGAGCGACTCTTTTTGCAGTTTCAGGAATCGCTTGTAACGTTTCATCAACTATATGCAAAATAGGAATAGAAAGAGAGTCCTGTAATTCTTCAAAATAAAGATGCGCCGTATTGCACGGCATAGCGATAAAGCTTGCGCCAGTACTCTCGAGTTTTTGTGCCCCTTCAATAATCGCTTTTTTCATCGCTTCGTGATCAATAGGGCGATCCATATAAAACGGTGTTGGGCACGAGTAAATCATCATATGAGGAAAGTCCATATCATGCTTTGCTCCGTATATTGTTTGGCACTCTGCTACAACTGTATCGATGAATGGTCCAGTTGATTTTGGCCCCATTCCTGCTAGTATTCCGATCATTGTTTCGTCTCCTTTAAGAATGTTTACATCCATTATATAGGAGAATAACAAAAAGACGTGCAATGAGTGCACGTCTTTTTTTGTTATGTTTTGTCGAACAATCGATATATCCGAGAAATCGTTGATATATTGTAAGTTATGATAGATATATCGAAAAAATCGTTGATATATCCCGAGTTACGATAGATATAATTGAAAAATCGTTGATATATTACCCCGCATTAACGGGCAGTAAAACTCTCACCTTAAAATTCGCCTGGAGCAAAGAGGTTAGGTGGGAGATAAACTGCCCATAAATGCCCGATTGGTTCAACTAATAATCAGTGGGGATGCCCCCACTGATTAAAGTTTCACTTTATCGCTTCTCAATCGCCACAATAAATGGTGGGTTATTTTGCTGGTTAATGAAGCCGTATCGCAGTACGTGTGCTTGTTTTTGGTCTAGTTCTTCGGCAAATGTAAGTACAGCGTCGCGTTCTACTTGTCCTTCTGGGTGTCCGTGGTAAATAACAAGGACGATGATACCTTCAGGTGCCATTACTTCTAATAATTGTTCGATCGCTGAGATTGTTGAGTTCGGTTTTGTAACGATATGCTTGTCTCCGCCTGGAAGGTAACCTAAGTTGAAAATTGCGCCTGTTACTTTTCCTTTTGCATCTTCTGGTAATATGGATAGAAGTGTATCGTGACTATCGTGAACTAAAACAGTACGTTCGAAAAGTTCTTTTTCTTTTAGACGAGTTGTTGAGCTTTCAATTGCCTCTTTTTGAATATCAAATCCAAATACTTTTCCGTTATCTCCAACGATTTCAGCTAGGAAGCAAGTGTCATGGCCGTTTCCTAAAGTTGCATCTACAGCGTAATCGCCTTCTTTTACTGCCGTTTGCAGAAGCGAGCGAGCAAACGGTAATACACGTTCTAATTTCATTTTTGTTTCTCCTCATTTGCATATTTTCCTTGCCAGCTTCCGCGGCGTACAAATTCTGCATCAATGGAATTTAATACTTCCCATTTATTTAAGCTCCACATTGGACCAATCATTAAATCAGGCGGACCGTCACCTGTGATACGGTGCACAATTACGTCTTCTGGAATCATTTCAAGTTGGTCAACAACGAGACTTACGTAATCCTCAAGAGAAAGGAACTCGAGTTGTCCTTTTTCATATTGCTTCACCATTGGCGTTCCTTTTAATAAGTGAAGTAAGTGGATTTTAATTCCTTGTACATCAAGCTTCGCTACTTCACGAGCTGTTTCCATCATCATGTCGTAATCTTCAAGTGGAAGGCCGTTAATAATATGAGAACAAACTTTAATGCCGTGCTTACGTAATTTATTTACACCTTCAACGTAAGAAGGATAATCGTGAGCACGATTAATAAGATTTGCAGTACGTTCATGGACGGTTTGTAGTCCGAGTTCAACCCAAAGGTAAGTGCGTTTATTTAAGTCCGCTAAATATTCAACAACATCGTCCGGTAAACAATCTGGACGAGTCGCAATAGAAAGACCGACAACGTCTTTTTCTGCTAGAAGCGGTTCGAATTTTTCTTTTAACACTTCAAGTGGTGCATGTGTATTTGTGTACGCCTGGAAATAAGCGATACATTTTCCATCTTTCCACTTTGAGCGCATTTTTTCTTTCATTTCATGATATTGCGTTATAACATCATCGCGGCGATCGCCAGCGAAGTCACCAGATCCAGCAGCACTGCAAAATGTACAACCGCCATAAGCAACTGTACCGTCACGGTTCGGGCAATCGAAGCCAGCATCTAATGAAACTTTAAAGATTTTTTCACCAAATTCATTTCGTAAATGATAATTCCATGTATGATAACGTTTATTGTCGTTTGTATATGGAAAAGGGTTTTGAACCTTCATTACTTTCCCTCCTAAGCCGAGTCAAAATGAAACAAAATCCATTATAACATACTCATAAGGTTCAGATGGAAGGGACACACTAAAGGGGAATTGAAGCAAGGAGGGACAATTATGGCAGAGCGTCAATCACTTGAATCGTATATTACACAAGCGGAACAAGCGGTGGAATATGCGAAAGAACAATTAGACCAAGGTATGAGACAAGAGCATTATAATACGATGGAGTATTCGGATGCGCAGTTGCAATTAGAACAAGCGTATAACGATTTACAAACGATGCAACAACATGCGAATGATGAGCAACGTGAGCAGTTAAATAGAGCACGTATGGCAATTCGCCAATTGCAACATCAAATGATTATTACACCGCACTAATAAGGAGTGAATGTAATGGCGAAACGTTCAGATCAAAATAACCCAGAACAAAAAACGCAAAATGGACATAACGCTGAGTTTTCGAATGAACTTGATCCGATTGTTCAAGTAAAACAGCGTAATAGTAAAAAAGGACAACCTCAAAAATCGAAACAATCAGAGTAGACCAGGTCGCAATATGACCTGGTTTTATTTTGCTATATGACAATAATGTAAGATTCCTGTAAGGTTTGCCGATAGTTGCAATTGTCCTTTTCCAGTAGAGTAAGGGAGGATTAAATTTTGGACAAGGAGCTGCTTTATGGGGAACAATATTACAAACAAGCGAATTGATGAGTTAGATTACATTCGTGGCTTCGCATTACTGGGGATTATTTTAGTAAATATTTTAGCACTACTTAATATTAAAACTCCAGATCCTAATACAGTAGATGCTAGCTATCAAAGGTTTCTATACTTATTTGTAGAAGGTCGTTTCTTCTCGATTTTCTCATTCTTATTTGGAGTGGGATTCTATATCTTCATTACAAGAGCGATTGCGAAAGGGAAAAATGGATATGTTCTATTTTTCCGCCGCGTAGTTGCATTATTTATATTTGGTTTGATTCATTACATGTTTCAGCCTGGAGAAGCGTTAACGTTATATGCAATTTGCGGATTAATCGTTTTACCGTTTTATAAAGCGAAAAAACAAGTGAACTTAGTAATTGGTCTTATTTTGACAATAGCCTTTAGTGTAATGGGTGTTAAAGAACTATTACCACTTGGTTTAATTTTATTAGGTCTTGCTGCAGGACAATATCGTGTATTTGAAAATCTTTCAAAAAACATAAAGCAAGTCGCTATTTTTACAGGCATTATGTTTGTTTTAAGTGTGGCAGCTGTATGGTATCAATATGGACACGTGCCTGCTGGCCCATTTGTAAATATGATATTGATGAATGAAGACGGAACGATGGATGCTGCAGGCCAATTTTTAAAAATTGGTGTTACAGTGGGACCAATTATTTCAGCTTTCTATGTCGGAGCATTAATTTTATTACTTCAATTAAAACCAGTTCAAACATTGTTAGCGCCACTGAAATACTACGGTCGTATGGCGTTAACGAATTATATTGGACAAACTGCAATGATTTTAATTGCCGGTAGCGTATTTAACTTTGCAGGAAACTTGACATACATGCAGACGTTATATGTATGTATCGCAATTTATGCAATTCAAATTGTGTTTAGTGTAATTTGGATGAAAATCTTTAAAATGGGTCCATTAGAATGGATTTGGCGAGTTGTTACGTATTGGACGGTAACACCTTTAAAGAAATAAAGAGAGAAGTGGGCTGTTCCTTTTTTGTGGAACAGCCCATTTTTATTTTCATCTTTTTCGGAAAGTTGATATTCCTTCGCGAATCGCCGATATATATTGGAAATCGCTAATAAAATTTCATTTATCAACGAACCTTACACACTTATCTTTTTTATATTACAAAAGTGTAAGGTAAATGTAATGTTAACAAATAGCAGTTCACCTCCAAAAGGCGCAAAATAGGTAATGGAAAAACAAGCGTAGGAGGATATATATGACGAAACCAGTTGTAGACGTGAAAAACGTTCAAAAAGTGTACGGTAAAAAAGGTGAGAACCAATCACACGCGTTAAAAGGTGTGTCATTCTCAATTCAAGAGGGTGAGTTTGTTGGAATTATGGGACCATCTGGTTCTGGTAAAACGACATTATTAAATGTAATTTCAACATTAGATAAAGCAACGGGCGGCGTTGTTGAAATTGCGGGTACGGATATTACAAAAATGAAGCAAGGTGAGCTTTCTGATTTCCGTTCACAAAAATTAGGATTCATCTTCCAAGATTTTAATTTGTTAGAAAACTTATCTATTTATGAAAACATTGCACTTCCACTTTCCTTGCAAGGTGTTCCATCACGTAACATTGGACCAAAAGTCGAGAAAGTAGCGGATATGTTAGGGATTACAGAAATACTTCAAAAGTACCCATCTGAAGTATCTGGTGGGCAAAAGCAACGTTCGGCAGCAGCGCGTGCTTTAGTGCATGAGCCGGCAATTATTTTAGGGGACGAGCCAACAGGGGCGCTTGATTCTAAAAATGCAACGAGTTTACTTGATGCGATGACAAACTTAAATAAAGATCAAGGCGTATCTATTATGATGGTTACACATGATCCGTACAGTGCAAGTTACTGTCAGCGTATTTTATTCATTCAAGATGGTGAGCTATATAAAGAAATTCACCGCGGCGGTACACGTGAAGAGTTTTATAAAGAAATTTTAGATGTGCTTGCGGACTTAGGCACACAAAAAGCGTAAGAAGGGAGGTTCTAGAGCATGTTATTTAAACTTTCCATGTCAGGGCTAAAAAGTAAGCTGAAAGATTATATCGTCTTACTTGTTGGTCTTGTCATGTCCATTTCAATTTTTTATATGTTTCAAACATTAGCGTTAAACGAGGCCTTCCTTAAGGAAAATTCTACTATTGGTCAAATTGGATTTGTATTCCAAGCAGGTTCATTTTTACTAGCTATTATAACGTTCTTCTATATTTTGTATGCGAACTCTTTCTTACTATCTCTTCGTCAAAAAGAGTTTGGTATGTATATGATGTTAGGAGCAAAAAAGCATAAAGTTACATTACTTATGTTTATTGAGACAATTGTATTAGGCGCCGCGTCTCTTGCAATTGGAATTGCAGTTGGTGTAGGACTTGCAGAAGGTATCGGTCAATTATTAATGAAACAATTAGAATTTGCTGGTGAAGGCTATAAAGCATTTTATCTGCCATCTATGACTGTTACTTGTATCTTCTTCTTTGCACTATTTGTATTATCGGCAATTATGAACAGTATTAAATTATCACGTATTTCTGTCCTGCAACTTGTACATGCAGACGCACAAACAGAACGTGTTGCAGTAAAAGGAAAAATGACAGGTGTAGTTGCATTCCTTGCGGTTATTTTATTAGGAATGGGCTATGCATCAATGATTTACATGGAAAAACTAAGAGAAATGGGAATCATTATTGCATTAATTACAACGACAGCTGGTACTTACATGCTGTTTGGATCACTTCTCCCGGTCTTTATTAAAAAGTTAAAGAGTAATAAAAAGCGTAGTGAAAAAGGACTTAACGCTTTTACATTTGCACAATTAAATTTCCGTATTAATAGCTTAACAAAGGTGCTTGCGACGGTAGCAATGTTAGTTGCGCTCGGAGCTGGTGCAATTTCAGGCGGTATGGCGTTTAAAAATAACGTTATAAAAATGGTTGATGGATTTGAAATTTATGATTCAGTAGTTCATAATCCAACGGCTGAAGAAAAGAAAATTTTAAATGGTATTACATTTAAAGAGAAAAATGAATATCGTTACAAAATCGATGATAAATACGTTTACTATGTAAAAGAGGATTTAGAGAAAAATCGTCCTGTAATAAGAGATATGGAAAATATGAAGTCGATGAAGGATGGCGTGAAAACGAAAAAAGTCTCAGAGGAACTACCAGTAGGTGCAGTTGCTAGAGAAATGAATGAAAAAGATGCGAATGCGAAAGAACTTCCACAAGAATGGGACGAGGCTTTCAGAACAATCCAACCATTCTATGTACATCAGGATCATGCAATTAAAATTGTAAATCAAAAAATGTACGATGAGATAAATGGTAAAGAAGGTATAGCATTTATCGGAAAAGTAGATGATTTCTTAACATATGAAAAAGAATGGAAAAAAATTGACGAGTTGCAACTAGATAAATATAAAAATGTAAAAGCTGAACAAATGAATAGTAAACATCAAATGTATGACATGTTCTACGGCTTTGCGAGCGGAACAGTGTTTATGGGATTCTTCCTTGGAATTGCGTTCTTAGCAATGATGGCAAGCTGTCTTATGTTTAAAATTCTTTCTGGTGCATCAAAAGATATTACGCGTTATCAAATGCTCCGTAAAATCGGGGTGCGCCGTGAGTTATTAACGAAATCGATTTATAAAGAGTTATTCTTAGTATTCTTATTCCCAGCAATTGTGGGTATCGCTCACGTATTAGTTGGTATGAATATTTTCGGATTTATTTTAATCGATCCGTACTTCCGTATTTGGGTACCAATCGTAATTTTCGTAGTTATTTATGCGATTTATTACTTCATTACAGTTCAATTGTATAAAGGAATTGTTCTTCCGAAAGAAGATTAATAATAAAAACCGAGCAAAAACGCTCGGTTTTTATTATTTTCAGAAAAAACACTTTAATGTTACTAAAATATATAATATAATGCAAATAAGTAACGTAATATAAAAGTAGAAGTAGTTGTATAAGGAAAGGAGGAATCCAATCTGTAGAAAGATGCTGAACTTTTATCCCCACATTTTTTACCGCAACGTATTTATACAATCGTAAGTTTCCACATTGAAAGTTTTCAGAACCACCTGAGTATATTGTGAAAATAATGGATAACACATGGAAATCTCATAGCATGATAAGGTAAAATGGACAACATAATGAGAAAATTACCGTTCATAAGATGAGGAGAATACATGTATGGAAGTTGTAGAGGCATTAAAAGATATAAGCCAAATTGAGGCTATGAAAAAATATTTAAAAGAGCACTCCCAGCGAGATTATCTTTTATTTGTTATTGGAATTAACACAGGATTAAAAATTACAGAATTACTTAGCATGAAATTTGAAGATGTATTAAATGAAGATGGGACTGTTAAAGAGTTTTATACTCTTCCTGTGAAAGATGAAAAATTCAAACAAGATATTTATTTAAATACAAAAGTAAAAGAAGCGCTTTTAGATTACGTACAATCTATTGGCGTTAAAAGAGAAAATTACGTATTTCAATCTAATAAAACGCCAAATTCAATTACGCGCCAACAAGCGTATCGTGTAATTCATAATGCTGCAGAAGCAGTTGGAGTTGTTGGTAAGATCGGAACGAATTCAATGCGAAAAACATTCGGATTTCATGCGTACAAAAGAGGGATAGCGATTGCGCTGTTGCAAAAACATTTTCATCACGCGACTCCATCAGAGACGCTAAAGTATTTAGGTATTTCAAAGGATGAGACCTTTAAAACGGAGATTGATGTCGATTTATAAAAGCCGTAACTAAAAGAATTAGGAGGCGGAAAATATGAATATTAGAGAGAGTGAACTGCCGGGTATTGGATGTAAGTTTGAAGTGATTACAAAAGGTAATGAAAAGATGGTTATCGTTATTCATGATGATGGCCGAAGAGAAATGTACCATTTTGATGCTGATCATGAGGAGAGTATTTCAAGCGTCTCTCTTCGTGATTCCGAAGCGAGACAAATTGCAGCTATATTGGGCGGAATGGTATATAGACCACAAGCTTTAGATACGATTGAAATGGCCTTTGAAGGATTATCAATTGAGTGGTTTAAGGTGGAAAATAATGCACCAGTCGTACAAAAAACAATTGGTAGTTTACATGTCCGAAACACATATAACGTAACGATTATTGCCATTTTGAAAAAGAATATGAAGAAGTTCTTTAATCCAGGCCCAGATTCTATCATTGAAGCTGGCGATATGCTCGTACTATCAGGTGAAAGACATGAAGTAAAAAGAATTATTAATGAGTTGCTTTCAGTAGGAGGGGATTCATAATCGATGGATACTTTAATCTTTGAAGTTGGGACTGCGTTAGTATTAGTCGCTTTTGCAGCTATTCTCGCTGCAAAGTTAAAGTTCTCGATTATTCCGTTTCTCATTATACTCGGTATGCTAGTGGGGCCCCATGCCCCAGATTTAGGGCTTATCGATTTAAGATTTATTGAAAGCGGAGAAGTTATTTCCTTCCTCGGCCGTGTTGGCGTTATATTCCTCTTATTCTATTTAGGCTTAGAATTCTCAATTAAAAAATTAATTAAATCAGGAAAGTCAATTGCTTTTGGGGGAACTGTTCATATATCGCTTAATTTTATATTAGGTTTACTTTACGGATATATAATGGGTTTCCCCTTATTAGAAACATTAATTATTGCTGGGATCATAACAATTTCATCGAGTGCAATTGTTGCGAAAGTAATTGTTGATTTAAGAAGATCTGGTAATAAAGAGACGGAGCTAATTTTAGGAATCATTATGTTTGATGATATCTTTTTAGCCGTATATTTATCAGTCGTTTCAGGATTAGTACTCGGAGGGGCAACGTCACTTGTAGGGGCTCTTACATCTATTTTAATCGCAGTAGGGTATATGCTACTATTCTTTGTAGTTGCTAGAAAAGCTACACGATTTTTAAATAAAATGTTAGATATTTCGTCCAATGAAATTTTTATTATCGTAATATTCGCTATTTTGTTCTTTGTAGCAGGATTTTCAGAAACGATTCATGTCGCGGAGGCGATTGGAGCATTATTATTGGGGCTCGTCTTTTCTGAAACAGAGCATAGTGATCGAATTGAACAGCTCGTTGTTCCGTTTCGTGATTTCTTTGGAGCTATATTCTTTTTCAGCTTCGGTTTAAGTATAGACCCATTTTCACTTGGAGGAGCAGTGTGGTTGGCATTAGGAGCAGTTTTCATTACTCTTATCGGTAATTTTACTGCTGGAATGGTTGCGGGGCGTAAAGCTGGGTTATCGCATAAGGCTTCTACGAATATCGGTTTAACACTTGTATCACGCGGAGAATTTTCCATTATCGTCGCGAATATTGGAATTGCGGGCGGCTTAATGGCAACTATTAAACCATTCTCAGCTTTGTATGTTTTAATATTAGCATCGTTAGGACCTTTGTTAACGAAAGAATCTGGGAGAATATATTCCTTATTAGATAAAATATTTAAATGGAGCGCTAAAGAAAGTGCGAAGCGAGAAAAGGAAGTTGGATAGTATAAAGAGGCTGCATGAAGTTCATGCAGCCTCTTTATACATTGTTACTGTTGTCATTTTTTGTCGGTAAGTCGATATATTTTAATAATCGCTGATATAATCCAAGAAGCAATCAGTATAATTTCATTTACCGTCGAACCATTATCTGAATTTCATCAACTATTAATCAGTTGCCTTCCTATTTAAAAACGACTACAATTTTACTGTTATATATATGAACGAAAAAAATAGAATAGGAGGGGAAACTATGCCAAGGAAAGTATGGCTATTAGTAGCTGGGATGATTATTAATGTCACGGGTGCTTCTTTTTTATGGCCTTTTAATACAATTTATTTGCATGATCACCTAGGAAAATCTTTATCTGTGGCCGGAATGGTATTAATGATCAATTCGCTTACTGGTGTAATCGGAAACTTGCTCGGCGGTGTTTTATTTGATAAATGGGGCGGTTATAAATCAACTTTAGTAGGGATTGTGATTACACTTGTATCGATTTTAGGTCTTGTGTTCTTCCACGGTTGGCCGTTATATGTTGTATGGCTAGCGTTAATCGGCTTCGGTTCTGGAATGGTCTTCCCATCGATGTATGCGATGGTTGGTACGGTTTGGCCAGAAGGCGGAAGACGGGCATTTAATGCGATGTACGTTGGACAAAATGTTGGTATTGCGATCGGAACAGCATGTGGTGGATTAGTTGCATCGTATCGTTTTGATTATATTTTCTTAGCGAATTTTATTTTATACTTTGTTTTCTTTTTAATTGCTTTTATTGGATTCCGCGGTATGGAAGACAAGAAAGAGCCAGGAGTGCAAAAAGAAGTCGAAACGAAAAAAGGGTGGTCACTTACACCTGGATTTAAAGCACTTCTTATCGTGTGTGTAGCATATGCTTTATGCTGGGTTACATACGTACAGTGGCAAGGAGCGATTGCAACACATATGCAAGAATTGAATATTAGCCTTCGTCACTATAGTTTACTATGGACGATAAACGGAGCGATGATTGTTTGTGCGCAACCACTTGTTAGTATGCTAATTCGTTGGATGAAGCGTTCTTTAAAACAGCAAATTATGATTGGAATCTTCATTTTTGCGGCGTCATTCATTGTGTTAAGTCAAGCGCAGCAATTTACGATGTTCCTCGTTGCGATGGTAACATTAACAATTGGTGAGTTATTTGTATGGCCTGCGGTTCCAACGATTGCAAATATACTTGCACCAAAAGATAAATTAGGATTTTATCAAGGTGTCGTAAATAGTGCGGCGACTGTAGGGAAAATGTTCGGACCGGTCGTTGGCGGAGCAATTGTGGATTTATACAATATGGAAGTATTGTTTATAGCAATCATGGTAATGCTTGTAGTAGCGCTTATAGCAACGAGCATTTATGATAAACGAGTAAAAGTAGAAGAAACAGTTGAAGAAAAAATTGCAGTTTAGTTTGACGGAACATGTAACATGTTTTAGAATATATTTAAATAAAACAACCTTTAGAACAAGGGAGATAGCTCGGCTGTCTTAAGATGAATTCGTTAGTTATTAAGAGTAACGATTAACCGAGAAGTCCTCGCTTTAAGTAAGCTCTTAAGAGATACTAGGTGAAGGATAGTTCACTTAACTTATATGTGTAATAACAGTGAGAAGGAGTAGTAGTAATAGAAGCTGGTTTAGAGAGTTGACGGTCGGTGCAAGTCAATCCACGTTTCGTTATGAACTCGCCTTTGAGTTGCAGTTGTGAAACTAATAGTAGCAATTGCCGTTAATCCACGTTACGGATCTAAGCGAATGTATATTTGTACATTAATTTAGGGTGGTACCGCGGGAATCTATAACCTCTCGTCCCTTTCTAGGGATGAGAGGTTTTTTGTATTTTGGGCGGTGAAAATAAATAGAATTTCAAGGAGGGTATCTCATGAGCTTTAATCATCAAGAAATTGAGAAGAAGTGGCAAGGGTACTGGGAAGAGAATAAAACATTCCGTACGCCAGATGAGACAGAAAAACCAAAATTTTATGCACTAGATATGTTCCCATATCCATCAGGTGCAGGCTTACACGTAGGACATCCAGAAGGTTATACAGCGACAGATATTTTATCTCGTATGAAGCGTATGCAAGGATATAACGTTCTGCATCCAATGGGATGGGATGCATTTGGTCTTCCAGCAGAGCAATATGCACTTGATACTGGAAACAGCCCAGCTGAATTTACAGAGCATAATATTAATACATTCCGTAACCAAATTAAATCATTAGGTTTCTCTTACGATTGGGACCGTGAAGTAAATACAACAGATCCAAACTACTATAAGTGGACGCAATGGATCTTCCTAAAACTATTTGAAAAAGGCTTAGCTTACGTTGATGAAGTACCTGTAAACTGGTGCCCAGCACTTGGTACAGTACTTGCAAACGAAGAAATCATTGACGGTAAGAGTGAGCGTGGTGGACATCCAGTTGAGCGTCGTCCGATGAGACAGTGGATGTTAAAAATTACAGCTTACGGAGATCGTCTATTAGAAGATCTAGATGAGCTTGATTGGCCTGAAAGCTTAAAAGATATGCAACGTAACTGGATCGGTCGTTCTGAAGGTGCAGAAGTACACTTCAACATCGATGGTACAGACGAGAAATTCACAGTTTTCACAACGCGCCCTGATACATTATTTGGTGCAACATACTGTGTACTAGCTCCAGAACATGCACTTGTTGCAGAAATTACAACAGCAGAACAAAAAGAAGCGGTAGAAGCTTACATTAACGCTGTAAAAATGAAGAGTGACCTAGAGCGTACAGAACTTGCGAAAGAGAAAACTGGTGTATTCACTGGTACTTACGCAGTTAACCCAGTAAACGGTGAGAAATTACCAATCTGGATCGCTGACTATGTTCTTGCAACTTACGGAACAGGTGCTGTAATGGCAGTTCCAGCTCACGATGAGCGTGACTATGAATTCGCATCAGTATTTAATCTTCCAATGAAGGAAGTTGTAAAAGGCGGAGATATTACGAAAGAAGTGTACACAGGTGATGGTGCACACGTAAACTCAGCATTCCTTGATGGATTAAATAAAGAAGAAGCAATCGCAAAAATGATTGAATGGCTTGAAGCAACGAGCGCAGGAAATCAAAAAGTAACGTACCGTCTACGTGACTGGTTATTCAGCCGTCAACGTTACTGGGGTGAACCAATTCCAGTAATTCACTGGGAAGATGGTACAATGACAGCTGTGAAAGAAGAGGAATTACCATTAGTTCTTCCGAAAACAGAAAACATCCGTCCTTCAGGTACAGGTGAATCACCACTTGCTAACATTGACGAGTGGGTAAATGTTGTTGATCCTGAGACTGGTAAAAAAGGTCGTCGTGAAACGAACACAATGCCGCAATGGGCTGGTAGCTGCTGGTACTACCTACGTTACATCGATCCAAACAATAGCGAAGCACTTGTAGATCCTGAAAAAGTAAAACAATGGCTTCCAGTTGATATTTATATCGGTGGTGCAGAACATGCCGTACTTCACTTACTATATGCTCGTTTCTGGCATAAAGTATTATACGATATCGGTGTAGTTCCAACGAAAGAGCCATTCCAACAATTATTCAACCAAGGTATGATTCTAGGTGAAAACAACGAGAAAATGAGTAAATCAAAAGGTAACGTTGTAAATCCTGATGATATCGTAGCAAGCCACGGTGCAGATACACTTCGTCTATACGAAATGTTCATGGGACCATTAGATGCTTCAATTGCTTGGTCTGAAAATGGTCTTGACGGAGCTCGTCGTTTCCTAGACCGCGTATGGCGTCTATTCGTTCAAGATAACGGTGAATTAAGTGAGAAAATTACTGACGCACCAAATAAAGAGCTTGAAAAAGCTTACCATCAAACAGTGAAGAAAGTAACAGAAGACTATGCAGAGCTTCGCTTCAACACAGCGATTTCTCAAATGATGGTATTCATCAACGATGCATACAAAGCTGAAACACTTCCAAGAGAATATGTAGAAGGTTTCGTAAAAATGATTGCACCAGTTGCACCTCATATCGGGGAAGAGCTATGGAGCAAACTTGGATACAATGAAACAATCACATATGCAAGCTGGCCAACATTTGATGAGTCTAAACTTGTAGAAGATGAAGTTGAAATTGTTGTTCAAGTTATGGGTAAAGTTCGCGCAAAACTAACAATGAGTAAAGACGCATCAAAAGAAGAAATGGAACAACTTGCACTTGAAGCAATTCAAGACCAAATTGAAGGGAAAACAGTTCGTAAAGTAATTGTTGTTCCTGGAAAACTTGTTAATGTTGTTGCAAATTAATTTATTCTAAATAAAAGCTCAGAGTATGTATACTCTGAGCTTTTTTGTGTAGAAAATAATCTCTGGATCACTCTAGTCTAAGTTTTCAATTATTCCAATACGTACAAATAAAAGAGCGGAATTCCAATACAGACAAACACCTATTTTTCTATAGGAAATATGATAAAAAAGGTAGGCTAAATTGAGTAGAAGAGGTGAAAGGAATGAAAGGGATGGACAATAATGCACCACATGGCTTTTTCGGAGGTGGATCGGATAGTTATGAACAAATGATGTTAATGGGAGGCGGACAACAAGGATATGGCGGAATTCCGAGCTGGATGGGTGGAACACCTGGAGGATTTTCCACATCAGTAGCTGGAGCACAAACTGGAATTCCAACATTAACAGGAGGATTTCCATCATCAGTAGCTGGAGTGCAAACAGGAATCCCAACATTTGTAGGCGGAGCAGCGGGAGGAGTACCAGTAGGCGTACCAACTACATTCCCATCTTTCGTTGGAGGAGTACAAACAGGATTTCCGGTACCGGGAGTAGGTGTTGTGGCAGGCGGAGTAGGTGGTTATCCACAAGGTTTTTACGGTCACCATGGCCACCACGACGGTCATCATGGACACCATGGCCATCATGGACATCATCACCACCAAGGTCACCATGGCCATCATGGCCACCATCACCATCATGGCCACCATCACCACCAAGGTCACCATGGCCATCATGGACATCATCAACAACAAGTACATCACCACGGCCACCATCATATGCATCCGCAGGCTGTTCTTTATCAAACTCACCAAGGCCAACATGGTCACCATGGACATCACCACCAAGGCCAACATCATGGACACCAAGGTCACCACCATCACCAAGGTCATCAAGGCCAACACGGTCATCATGGGCACCAAGGCCAACATCATGGACACCAAGGTCAACAGCACCAACAGCACCAACAATATCAGCAATATCAACAACAACAACAATCTTCTCCTTGGACAGGTGGAATTGGAGCAGGAGGAGCGGGGGCAGCAGCAGGAGCGGCTAGCATTAGTGGAGCTGCAGGACATGCGGGACACGTGGGTCATTAATGATTGCCAGAAAAAAAGACATAATAAAAAACTGCTAGGAAATCCTAGCAGTTTTTTTCAGCTTCTTGACGCTGACGTTCAATTTCAGCACGAAGTTGTGGTTCTGGTGCTTGCCAGCCTTCAGGTTTTAGAATTTTACCGTCACCTTCGCGGAATCGAGGTTTCCCGTCAGGGAATAGTTTTGCCATGTTTGCGTTATTTACAATTTCGAATCCTTTATCAGGACGTACGCCCATTTCGGCAAACGTGCCGAATGCAAAGTAAATAAGGTCAATCAGTGCATCATATTGATCTTCAACAGTCGTTGCTTCTAGAAATTCTTCTAGCTCTTCTTGCATAAAACTCGCACGGATTTTTGCACGTTCTTCTGTTAATTTTGTTGGAGTATTTGTCACAGGATGTCCGAATACTTCATGCATTTTCGCAACAAGTTCGTATCCTTTATCTAAACCTTTTTCGTTTGTCATGTTGTTTCATCCTTTCTTACGTTATGCCGAAGTTTATTGTAACATAAGGTGATTATGAAATGAAAAGAACATCTTATCGAAATAAGATGTTCGCTCGTTATTCTTCTTTTTTTATTAAAAGGGATGAAATAAGATCGATGCCAAAAATACCGACCAGTAACATTGGTATAACGACAAGCAAGTAACGTGTGAAGGAAACATTTTTTAAGTATGTATGAGCAAATAAAAAGACGCCGAGAAATAAAATACCATTTAAAATAGGCTTTACTAATTTTTTAGACATAAGCTCCCCCATAAATATCTTCTCTCTCTATTTGATAATAAAAAAACTCCTCTCTCCGTTGTATCATGCTAGAGAGAGGAGTTCAATCATTTCTCATTCAATGACACCAGAATTTGTAATATTTACGGTGTATTTTATATGAACCGGAACATCTTTATACATTTGTCTCCATTCTTCTAATTTGAATGGGCGATAATGTTGTTTATACTTTGCACCTAGCCCGAGAGGATCGACGCCTAAAGATTTAAATTGCTTAATTAACTTAGTAGCTTGTTTATCTAATTGTTTTTGGATATCTTTTTCAATGTTTTGTGTGTTCTTGTTATTTTCTAAGTTAATTTGTTTTGATAGTTCTTGAATACGTGCATCAAGACGAACGTGAATGAAAAAAGAAGGCTTTCCGTTTTTAATTTTTATATCGTAAGTTGGAACAGAACGAATATTATTAATCATTACGTACGCAGAATCTGTTTTAAATTCATGTGAATCTAATTTATGTTTCTCTAATAGTCCTTTAAATATGAACATATCTTTTTCCGCAATTTTACCGATATATTTATCTTTTTTAAAAAGGCCAATTCCGGTAATTTTTATTTTATCACCATGCTTCTTTAGAATGGGAATATAGTAGTCTTTTCCTTCTTGATAATAGCGAAATGCTCCTATATGTAGATTATCCGCTGGTAAAGGTCCGGTCTCCATGTTATGTTCTAGCAATTTTTTTATATAAATTGCAACGTTGTATGAAGTCGAATATTTGCCTTTTAAAAGTTCAGTACCATTCCCATCTAATAAAGCAGCATATAAAGCGTTCCCTATATTCACATCTCGAAGTAATGTATCGAATGAAGTAGACATTCCTGTTTTGGCAAGTCTTATTGTATATAGAGCGACACGCATTTGTCCGCTAGCAAATGGTTGAGAAGACTCTAAAGATGTGTCTGCTTTTACTTGTTTTACTGCATTTGCACTGCCTTCAAAAACTTGAACTTTATTTCCTTTTTTCTGAATGGGACAAACGAATGTCACTTTTACTTTATTATCTTTTGCGACATCAAAAACGCTTCCTTGAATAAGTTGTACATCATCGATAATATTTTTTTGTAAACATCCAATTAGACTGAAGAATGTTATACAAGAAATAAGTATTAATTTGCTTGTGCTTTTGATTTTTTCCATTTTCTTTTCACCCACACAATAATAAATAGGATTGGGATGTATACATAAATGAGCCAAAAACTAACTTTTGATACATTACTAATAAAGTTATTAATATCGTGTCTGTTGGTTAAAAGTTGCGAAACAATGAGAGTGATAAAGATAAAAGCAATTAAAATACCCCTTTGTTTTACACGGAATATTTCATGTGTTCCTCTCATTGACGCCCATAAAGGGAGGATGAAACTTGAAATAATAACGAGTGCATAGCCTGAAATTGCAATATATTCGAGTCTTTCTATAAATGGTAATTGAATGACTTGGGTCATAGAAAGTTGGGCCCATATCGTTTTTAACAATTGTTTTTCACTAAAAAATGCAAAGGCTAAAAGGGTGCTAAATAAATATAGAAGATTTGAAAATAGTGCTCCAAACTGAGCGTATTTATGAGATTGCATAGGCTTTTTCACAAATGGATACACCATGAGGTAAATTTCAAAACCGGTCATACTGTAGATTGACAGTTGAGCGGATTTTAAAATGTCTGAAAAAGAATGTGTGAATATAGGTAGTAAATTATCCCAATGTGAATATTTCAAAACGAATAAGCTTAGAAATAAGTATCCTAATGTACCACCAACAGAGATGACGCAAATACCGGTAATTACACGAAATCCAGAAGAGATAATGTAATAGCTAACTAAGCATAAAAAGAGTGTTAACATAAAGGTGGAAGCGGTAGGAAACATCCATACTTGAATAATTTCAACATATGTTCGGATGACCGAAATACTAACGATTAAAAAATAAGCCATAAAGATGATGCTAATGCCATTTCCTAGCCATTTTCCAAATGTTTGCCGATGTAAATCAACTAAATTCCCATTTGTTTCTTTTAATAAGACATACATCATCCATATAAGAATATGGATGAAAATTCCTGTGATTATAACTCCCATCCATCCGTCGTATCCAGCGGCCTTTGCGATAATTCGAGCGAATCCGAGAACTCCAGCACCAAACTGTGCACCGTGAATTAAGAAGAAAACAAAGATAGGAGATATTTGATATTTTTCTTGAACTTTACTCATCAATGCACCTCATTTCTCAATCATCAAAATCTGATCTATGTTTTGTTGAAATTCCTTTCGCTGCTTTTTTTACATGTTGTGGTCTTGCTTGCACATCTCTCGTATCAATCATTGTTAATGGAAAACGAATCCAAGAATCTTTAACTGATTGTTGCCTTGTCGGATAAAACAAAGCGTACGGCTTACGTAAGGAAGTAAGTCTAAAGAGATGAGTAAATAAAAAGATAAATCCAAGAGAAATCCCGAACAATCCGCCTATTTCTGCAAACATAAGAAAAGGAAAGCGTAGTAATCGAACCGCATTACCCATTTTATAAATAGGTGTAATAAAGGAAGCGAGTGCTGATAGTGCAACGATAATTAATAAAATGTTACTCGTTAAACCTGCTTGTACAGATGCTTGTCCGATTACGATACCCCCTACAATACCGAGTGTTTGCCCGACTTTCATCGGTAACCTTGCGCCAGCTTCTCTCAGTAAGTCGATTGCAAGTTCTAAAAAGAGTGCTTCAATTAAAGGTGGGAATGGTACTTGTGCTCTTGATAAAATTAAGGTTTCAAGTAAATCACTTGGAATAAGTTCATAATGATAATTTAAAACTGCAACGTATAACGGTGTAGCGCAAATTGAAAATAGAACGGCAATTAATCTTAAAATCCTTGAAAATGTAGCGTACATCCAGGAGACGTTATAGTCTTCTGGTGAAATGAAAAAATCAAAATAGGATACGGGTGTTAGTAAAACACTTGGAGAACCATCAACAAAAATAGCGATTTTTCCATCAATTAGTGCTTTTGTAACTCTATCAGTACGTTCTGTATTGATATAGAGAGGGAAAATCGATTTTTCACCCATTAATTCTTGTAAATAAGCACTATCATTAATTTGATCATATTCAAGAGCGCGTAATGACTCTTCTAGAAAATCTACATTATCTTTTTCAGCAAGGTTGTCTAAATACATCATGACAACTTTTGTTTTTGAAAACTCGCCAATAATCATTTCTTTTGTTTGTAAATCTAAAACAGGAAGACGTTTTCGAACTAAATTAATGTTTGTATCAATATCCTCTACGAAACCTTCTTGCGGACCAATAACAGTTGATTCGTTTAAAGGAGGGGTTGGTGCACGATAATTATCAATTGCAATGTTTGCAAGCATACATTTTTGATCTTGCTGATTCAATTGAATAATCGCATGCCCCTTTAAAACCATATCCTCAATTTTTTGTAAGTCGTTCGTAATTGTAATGCCGCTCATTGGAATATGTTCTTTCAGCTCTTCTAGTGAAGCATTAGGTCGTTCCAAAAGAGTAGGCATTAAATATTTTTGTAATTTCTCTCCATCAAGCGAAGGACGATAGTAAGAAATCCAATAAGGCATCGTTTCATCGTCGGATGTATGATAATTCACAAAATCACTAGATTTTTTCAGCTTCTTTATTAAATTTTGTAAAGAATGGATACGGTCTTTTTCTGGTTTCGTAAAATCATAAATACTATTACCTTTAGAGTGTTGTTGCTTACTTTGAGAAGGTTCATCTTGCTTAGCGTTTTGTTGTTTATCTTGAGACGAATCACCTTGTTTAGCAACTTGTTGTTTATCTTGAGAGGAATCCTCTTGTTTAGGACTTTGTTGCTTATCTTGAGAGGAATCCTCCTGTTTAGAGTTTTGTTGCTTATCCTGAGAGGAATCCTCTTGTTTAGGACTTTGTTGCTTATCTTGAGAGGAATCCTCCTGTTTAGAGTTTTGTTGTTTATCCTGAGAAGAGTCATCTTGTTTAGCACTTTGCTGCTTATCCTGAGAGGAATCCTCTTGTTTAGCACCTTGTTGTTTATCTTGAGAGGAATCCTCCTGTTTAGAGTTTTGTTGCTTATCCTGAGAAGAGTCATCTTGTTTAGCACTTTGCTGCTTATCCTGAGAGGAATCCTCCTGTTTAGAGTTTTGTTGCTTATCCTGAGAAGAGTCATCTTGTTTAGCACTTTGCTGCTTATCCTGAGAGGAATCCTCTTGTTTAGCACTTTGTTGCTTATCCTGAGAAGAATCTTTTTGCTCGCTATTTTTACCTTTATTATGTTTCATACTTCTAGTCTGTTCTTTGTTATCATCCTCTTCATTGTTAGAATGCTGCTCCTGATTATCTGTTTCGTTTGCTTCTGGTTTATTTGATTTTTTTTTCTTACGTAACCAATTCCAAATCATGTGTATACCCTCTTTAATCTTGTAATATAGTGCTATTTTGTGGCTAATTTTGTATATTATTCATTTATTTATGAAAAGAAGAAGGAGATTAGTTTGCATGGAAAAAAATCTTTAGTAAGCAGTTCATACTATAACGGGAAGAGGGAGAATCTGTGCAAATTGTAAAAAAGGAGAAGTTTGTTTTAAAAGGGTTTACGTTTGAAAATGGCAGGGAAATTCCTGTTCAAATGGGATACGAGACATATGGTACGGTAAATAGAGAAAGGTCAAATGTGATTTTGGTTTGTCATTATTTTAGTGCAACAAGTCATGCGGCAGGAAAATATACAGTGCATGATGAGGAGTCTGGTTGGTGGGATGGGCTCATTGGACCTGGAAAAGCAATTGATACAAATAAGTATTTTGTTATATGTACAGATAATCTTTGTAATGTGCAGGTGAGAAATCCATATGTGATTACAACAGGACCGAAATCGATTAATCCAGAAACTGGAGAAGAATATGCTATGGATTTTCCGGTTTTTACATTTCTTGATGTAGCTCGTATGCAATATGAGTTAATAAAAGGTATGGGAATTTCAAGGTTACACGCTGTAATTGGACCGTCGGCAGGGGGAATGATTGCACAACAATGGACGGTTCACTATCCACATATGGTAGAGCGGATGATTGGCGTTATTACGAACCCACAAAATCCAATTATTACGTCAGTAAACGTAGCGCAAAATGCGATTGAAGCAATTCAACTGGATCCAAGTTGGAAAGGTGGAAAATATGGAGAAGAGCAGCCGATAAAGGGGCTTCATTTAGCAAATAGAATGATGTTTATGAACGCGTTTGATGAGCATTTTTATGAAATGGCATTTCCTCGTAATAGTATAGAGATAAAACCTTATGAAAAGTTTTCTACACTAACATCATTTGAAAAAGAGATAAATAAAGCGACATATAGAAGTATAGAGTTAGTAGATGCAAATTCATGGATGTATACTGCAAAGGCAGTTTTATTGCATGATATTGCACATGGTTTTTCTTCATTAGAAGAATCTCTTTCTAACATAGAAGCGAATGTACTTATGATTCCATGTAAACAAGATTTGCTTCAGCCGTCTCGTTACAACTATAAAATGGTAGATATTTTGCAAAAACAAGGGAAGTATGCGGAAGTGTATGAGATAGAAAGTATAAATGGGCATATGGCGGGAGTATTTGATATTCATTTATTTGAAAAGAAAGTTTATGAATTTTTAAATCGGAAAGTATCTAGTTTTGTTTAGAAGACAAATGATGGGGAAAAGGTGCAATGTTTGTAGTAGGCACCTTTTTTTACATGATTTGTAGACGGAAAATATATGTGGCAATTGCTATACCGAAGAATGCGATACTAAGCAATAGAAATAAGAATGACATTTCTTGGGGTGATTTTATTTTTTTAGTATTTTTCATACTAAGAGTAATAATTGCAGCGATTAAGAAAATGATGCCCATTATGAAAAGGGAAAGTGTCATTTTCATTGGCTCCTTTCATAAGACAAGTATATTGAGGATACAATGCAAGAGTTATGTTTGTAAAGAATAAGTTTTGCGAGAAAATTGAGAAATAGTTTTTCGATTCTTTGCGTTCTTTCTTTTGCGTGCTAAAATTGGTAGAGAATGTTTGTGAAAAAGAAACTAAAGGTTTTATTGTATATAAGGAGGAACTACATATGACAGAAGTTAAAACAATTACTACAGAAGAGGTACAAGAGCGTTTAGAAAATGGAGAAACGTTATTTTTAGTAGACGTAAGAGAAGATGAAGAAGTAGCGGCAGGAAAGATTCCAGAAGCTGTACATATTAAAATGGGCGATATCCCACATAAAGTAGATTTCTTTAATAAAGAGAATGAATATATCTTTATTTGTCGTTCAGGAATGCGCAGTGAAAATGTATGTCATTATTTAAATGAGCAAGGATTTAAAACAGTGAATATGGTTGGCGGTATGCTTCAATATGAAGGTGAAACGAAATAGTTAATAGTTAAAAACTTGAAACGAGTCTGTTTCAAGTTTTTTTCTTTTGCATACAGTATAAAAAGGAGGAGGGGTAAATGGGGATTAATTTGCGTAAAGTAAAAATTATGAATAATACAGGAGCTGTTAATGTCGGCGACTGTTATGATATCTCGCCTTTAGCTGTAGCAAAAGTATATGCAGGTGCTGGAGGGTCGAGTGCGGCTGTTTTTTTAAATGGGAAAAGACAGCCAGAAGCAGTCATTAGAACATCAGTGTTTCTTCCGCCGTTAGCAACAAGTACACGTACATTAGGTTCATAGAGGAAAGGTAGAGTGTAATTATGCCTGCTCATATAAAAGAATTTGTTATTGTGAATAACACTGGGAATATATTTACCGGTGATAATTTGAGTGATACTTCATTTACTGCTTCGAAATCATATAGTGGTTCAATGGGGTGCACTTGGGTTGATGTTGTTACAGTAATAGGGACGGAGACGAAGCTTTGTTTACAGCCAGGTGATTCGGTGACGACAACATATACAAGAGGCACTCCTGCTGGTACTGTAACAGGAACAAATATGGGGCAAAGTGTAAATACATCGGGTATAGCACAAGCTGTCCCTAATACAGATAATATGGATTCAATTGCAGGACTCCCTTAAGGAATTAAGGGAGTTTTTATTATTTAAAATAAAAATAGTCTTGGAAATTATTTTTGTAAATAGATTAAGAAGAGGCTTATTTATTATGAAAAAGACGGTTTGTAGGTGGTGAAAGTGTGAAGAATCGTGATAATAATCGGAAGCAAAATTCGTTAAGCTCTAATTTTAGAATTCCACCAGAACTTATTGGGCCTACTTTCCCCCCTGTTCCAACTGGATTTACAGGTATAGGGATTACTGGTCCAACCGGTCCACAAGGCCCAACAGGACCTCAAGGACCAAGAGGATTACAAGGTCCGATGGGGGAGATGGGCCCGACAGGACCTCAAGGTGTGCAAGGGATACAAGGATCAGTTGGTCCAATAGGTGCAACTGGACCAGAAGGACAGCAGGGGCCACAAGGATTGAGAGGACCACAAGGAGAAACTGGAGCGACAGGACCGGGGGGTGTGCAAGGGCTACAAGGTCCGATTGGTCCAACGGGAGCGACTGGGGCACAAGGTATACAAGGGATACAGGGATTACAGGGGCCAATTGGAGCGACGGGACCTGAGGGATCTCAAGGAATTCAAGGCGTCCAAGGGTTACCGGGTGCAACTGGTCCACAAGGAATACAAGGAGCACAAGGGATACAAGGAACACCAGGACCGAGTGGAAATACAGGTGCAACCGGAGCGACTGGAGCAACTGGTCAGGGGATAACAGGCCCGACTGGAATAACAGGTCCAACTGGAATAACTGGACCATCTGGAGGACCTCCTGGTCCGACGGGGCCGACTGGTGCGACAGGTCCAGGTGGTGGACCGAGTGGAAGTACAGGTGCGACTGGAGCAACGGGGAATACTGGGGCTACAGGAAGTACAGGGGTAACAGGAGCAACGGGAAGTACAGGTCCGACTGGAAGTACGGGAGCACAGGGCTTGCAAGGAATCCAAGGGATTCAAGGACCAATTGGGCCAACAGGTCCAGAAGGTTCGCAGGGTATTCAAGGTATTCCTGGTCCGACGGGAGTAACTGGTGAACAAGGAATACAAGGAGTTCAAGGTATTCAAGGGGCAACGGGAGCAACAGGAGATCAAGGTCCACAAGGTATACAGGGGGTTATAGGGCCACAAGGGGTAACAGGGGCCACAGGAGATCAAGGTCCACAAGGTATACAAGGAGTACCAGGGCCATCAGGAGAAACAGGGCCACAGGGAGTTCAAGGGATACAAGGTCCGATGGGTGATATAGGACCAACAGGTCCAGAAGGCCCAGAGGGACTGCAGGGCCCGCAAGGAATACAAGGTGTGCCAGGGCCAGTTGGAGCGACGGGTCCAGAGGGTCCCCAGGGGATACAAGGCATTCAAGGACCGGTAGGAGCAACAGGCCCACAAGGCCCACAAGGAATTCAGGGAATACAAGGTGTGCAAGGGATAACGGGAGCAACAGGAGTACAAGGAGCAACTGGAATTCAAGGGATACAAGGGGAAATAGGAGCAACGGGTCCAGAGGGGCCACAAGGAGTGCAAGGTGCTCAAGGGGCGATTGGTCCAACCGGTCCGATGGGGCCACAAGGAGTGCAAGGAGTACAAGGAATTCAAGGAGCGACGGGTGCACAAGGAGTGCAAGGTCCACAAGGAATTCAAGGAATCCAAGGTCCGACGGGGGCAACAGGAGATATGGGAGCAACTGGGGCGACAGGGGAAGGCACTACAGGCCCAACAGGAGTAACTGGTCCAACAGGGGTAACAGGCCCGTCTGGAGGACCAGCAGGACCGACCGGCCCAACGGGGCCATCAGGTCCGGCGGGAGTAACTGGTCCATCTGGTGGACCACCTGGCCCGACAGGAGCAACCGGGGCGACAGGAGTAACAGGAGATACTGGGGCGACAGGCTCAACTGGAGTGACAGGAGAAACGGGAGCAACCGGAGTGACGGGTTTACAGGGTCCGCAAGGAATCCAAGGTGTGCAGGGAGAGATAGGTCCAACAGGGCCACAAGGTGTTCAAGGTCCCCAAGGAATTCAAGGAGTAACGGGGGCCACAGGAGATCAAGGTCCGCAAGGGATTCAAGGCCCACAAGGCGACATAGGTCCAACTGGCCCACAAGGAATTCAAGGCCCACAAGGTTCTCAAGGAATCCAAGGAGCGACAGGGGGAACAGGAGCACAAGGCCCACAGGGAATCCAAGGTCCGCAAGGTGACATAGGTCCGACTGGGTCACAAGGTCCAACTGGAATCCAAGGGATACAAGGAGAGATAGGTCCAACCGGCCCAGAAGGCCCAGAGGGACTGCAGGGCCCGCAAGGAATACAAGGTGTTCAAGGGCCAGTTGGAGCAACGGGTCCAGAGGGTCCTCAGGGAATACAAGGCATTCAAGGAGTGCAAGGAGCAACCGGCCCACAAGGTCCACAAGGAATACAGGGAATACAAGGTGTGCAAGGGATAACGGGAGCAACTGGAGCACAAGGAGCAACTGGAATTCAAGGGATACAAGGGGAAATAGGAGCAACCGGTCCAGAGGGGCCCCAAGGAGTGCAAGGAATACAAGGGGCGATTGGTCCAACAGGTCCGATGGGCGCACAAGGAGTGCAGGGAATACAAGGGATTCAAGGAGCAACAGGTGCACAAGGAGTGCAAGGACCACAAGGAATTCAAGGAGTGCAAGGTCCGACGGGAGCAACAGGAGATACGGGGGCAACCGGAGCGACGGGAGAAGGAACTACCGGTCCAACAGGAGTAACCGGTCCAACAGGGGTGACTGGCCCGTCAGGAGGACCAGCAGGACCGACCGGCCCAACGGGGCCATCAGGTCCGGCAGGAGTGACAGGTCCATCAGGTGGACCACCTGGCCCGACAGGAGCAACAGGTGCGACAGGAGTAACAGGAGATACCGGGGCGACAGGCTCAACTGGAGTGACAGGAGCAACAGGAGCAACGGGAGCAACCGGAGTGACGGGTTTACAGGGCCCGCAAGGAATCCAAGGTGTTCAAGGAGAGATAGGTCCAACCGGTCCACAGGGTATTCAAGGTCCCCAAGGAATCCAAGGAGTAACGGGGGCAACCGGAGCACAAGGTCCCCAAGGAATTCAAGGCCCACAAGGCGACATAGGTCCAACCGGCTCCCAAGGAATTCAAGGTCCACAAGGTCCTCAAGGAATCCAAGGAGCGACAGGGGCAACCGGGGCACAAGGCCCACAGGGAATACAAGGTCCGCAAGGAGAGATAGGTCCGACCGGCCCACAAGGCCCACAAGGAATTCAAGGCCCGCAAGGAATTCAAGGTCCAACGGGAGCTACAGGAGCAACTGGAGCGACAGGCCCACAAGGGATTCAAGGCCCACAAGGAATCCAAGGCCCGCAAGGAATTCAAGGTCCAACGGGAGTTACAGGAGCAACCGGAGCGACAGGTCCACAAGGAATTCAAGGCCCGCAAGGAATTCAAGGTCCAACGGGAGCTACAGGAGCAACCGGAGCGACAGGTCCACAAGGGATTCAAGGTCCCCAAGGAATTCAAGGTCCGCAAGGAATCCAAGGTCCAACGGGAGCTACAGGAGCAACCGGTTCACAAGGTCCAACTGGAGATACAGGTCCAACCGGAGCTGGAGCCACTGGAGCGACCGGGGCGACTGGAGTTAGTACAACTGCAACGTATGCGTTTGCGAATAATACATCAGGAACCGCTATTTCCGTTTTATTAGGGGGTACGAACGTACCGTTACCGAACAATCAAAATATTGGCCCAGGAATAACCGTTAGTGGTGGAAATACTGTATTTACAGTTGCGAATGCAGGAAACTATTATATAGCCTATACAATTAATTTAACGGCAGGTTTACTTGTAAGTTCTCGTATAACTGTAAATGGCAGTCCGCTTGCGGGAACGATAAATGCCCCGACAGTGGCTACTGGTTCATTTAGTGCAACAATAATCGCTAACTTGCCTGCTGGAGCCGCTGTTAGCTTACAGTTATTTGGAGTAGTTGCAGTAGCTACATTATCTACAGCAACGCCAGGGGCTACCCTAACTATTATTAGATTAAGTTAATAAGCAGAAAACCTTGAAACTTTTATGTTTCAAGGTTTTTTTATCTTTGTATTTGTAAGTAAACCTCGTTAACCAGGGGAGTGGATCTCCTCTAATTATTTAAAGTTTCACATTATTCTCTTGAGCAAAAACATCGCAGTTCGAAAATATATTATAATAGAATGAAAAGAAAGAAATTTGGCAGAAAGGGAGGGTGGCGATGCAGGAGATGGTTAAAGATTTTTTTGGACGCCCACTTCAAGATTTACGTATATCTGTCATTGATCGTTGCAATTTTAGATGTACATATTGTATGCCAGCGGAAATATTTGGGTCAGATTATGCTTTTTTGAAAGATGAGTTTTTACTAACTTTTGATGAAATTGAGCGTTTGGCAAAATTATTTGTTAACATTGGTGTACGAAAAATTAGAATTACTGGCGGTGAGCCACTACTTCGTAAAGATTTAACAAAACTTATTGCACGTCTTGTGAAAATTGATGGGCTAATAGATATAGGGTTAACGACAAATGCTGTACATTTAACGAAACAAGCGAAGGCATTAAAAGAAGCTGGATTACATAGAGTGAATGTTAGTTTAGATGCAATAGATGACGACATATTTAAGAATATTAATGGTCGAAATATTAATACGAAACCGGTAATTAAGGGAATTATAGCAGCTAAAGAGGCGGGGCTGGAAGTAAAGGTAAATATGGTTGTGAAAAAAGGGATGAACGATCATCAAGTACTTCCGATGGCTGCGTATTTTAAAGAGCAAGGAATCACGCTTCGGTTTATTGAGTTTATGGATGTTGGTAGTACAAATGGGTGGAATTTTGATCAAGTCGTTACAAAACGAGAATTGATTGAGATGATTCATAAGATGGATCCACTTGAGCCAGCTGAAGCGCATTACTTTGGTGAAGTTGCGAAGCGATATCGGTACGTTGGAACAAATGTTGAAGTTGGTTTTATTACATCTGTTTCTGAGTCATTTTGTGTCTCTTGTACGAGGGCGAGAATTTCGGCAGATGGAAAGTTTTATACGTGCTTATTTGCGACAGAGGGTTTGGATGTAAGAGAACTTCTTAGAGGAAATCTTTCGGATGAGGAGTTATTAAGTGTTATACAAGATGTATGGATGAATAGAAAAGATAGGTATTCGGATGAACGAACAGAAGAAAGTGCAAAAAATCGTCCGAAAATCGAAATGTCTTATATAGGAGGATAAGAAAGGGGGCTATCGCATGCAGGAGCGATATTCAAGACAAATATTATTTTCTGGTGTTGGAGAAGAAGGACAGAGAAAAATAAGAGAGAAGCATGTGCTTATTATTGGTGCTGGTGCTCTCGGTGCGGCAAATGCAGAAGCGATTGTTAGAGCAGGTGTTGGAAAAGTAACGATTGCTGACCGTGATTATGTAGAATGGAGTAATTTACAAAGACAACAACTATATACAGAAGAAGATGCAAAGCAGTATAAACCGAAGGCGATAGCGGCTGCAGAACATTTAAAAGCGATTAATTCTGAGGTGGAAATAAATCCGGTTGTGACGGATGTAACGGTGCAAGAAATGGAAGAATTAGTGAATGATGTAGATTTAATATTAGATGCGACAGATAATTTTGAAACGCGTCTTCTTATTAATGATATTTCACAAAAGTATAATATTCCGTGGATATATGGTGGGTGTGTCGGAAGCTACGGAGTAACGTATACAATTTTACCAGGGAAAACACCGTGTTTTCGCTGTTTAATGGAGCATCCAGCGAGCGGTGCAACATGTGACACAGCTGGTATTATACAACCGGCAGTACAATTAGTAGTTGCGCATCAAATTACGGAAGCGCTGAAAATATTAGTAGAAGACTTTGGTGCGCTTCGTGAAACGATGTTATCGTTTGATCTTTGGAATAATCAACAGATGGCATTTAAAGTGAATAGGCAGAAAAAAGATACTTGTTTATCTTGCGGAAGGTTACGTACATATCCGAGTTTAACATTTGAAGGACAAACGAAAACAGAAGTGTTATGTGGGCGGAATACAGTACAAATTCGCCCGGGTGTGCGGAAGAATTTTAATTTAGAAGAAATTAAAAAACGCTTACAAAGAAGCGTAGAGATAAAGGCGACACCTTATTTATTATCATTTCCGGTAGAAGAATATCGTTTTGTTTTATTTACAGATGGCAGGGCGTTCATTCATGGGACGAATGATATGAATGTAGCGAAAAGTTTATATGCAAGATATATAGGTTGAACCTAAAGGAAACCCTTTAGGCTCAACGGAGAGAGGATTATGAATTTCTCGTATAATCTCCACTTTTTCCACCTGTTTTTTCAAGTAAGTACGTTTCACCGATAATCATACCTTTATCGACAGCTTTACACATATCATACACAGTAAGAGCGGTAGCGGAAGCAGCTGTTAAAGCTTCCATTTCAACACCGGTGCTACCTTCTGTTTTAACTTTTACTTCAATGAGTAAACGATATTGTTCTTCTGATTGTTTCCAATCGAAAGAAACGTCAACACCTTTTAATAATAAAGGGTGGCACATTGGGATAATATCAGAAGTACGTTTCGCAGCCATAATGCCTGCGATTTGCGCAACTGCTAATACGTCACCTTTCCCAATTTCATTGTGAGAGATTTTATCGTAAATTTCTTTCGTAACGACAATGCTAGAGCACGCAATTGCTGTTCGAACGGTTGCTTTTTTGTCGCTTATATCAACCATTTTTGCGCGTCCTTGGTCATTGAAATGTGTAAATGAAGACATGGAATTCCTCCTTGAAGTAATTTCTATTGAATATATAAAGTTTAATCGAGATAAAAAAAATTGCAAATATGAGGTGAGAAACGATGGTAGAAAAACGAATTCCAATTCAAGTTGCTGAGGCAGTAGAACGGGTAATGAAATATGCGAAGCATGGTGAAGTAGAAGAAATTTCTATTACGGAAAGTTACGGGAGAATTCTCGGGGAAGATGTTGTCTCAGATCATGACGTTCCTCATTTTGATCGTTCCCCTTACGATGGTTTCGCCATTCGAGCAGAAGATACGAAAGAAGCAACTCAAGAGAATCCAGTTGAATTTGAAGTAATAGGAGAAATCGGGGCGGGTTCCGTTTTTTTAGAGGAAGTAGGAGCTTTTGAAGCAATTCGCATTATGACAGGAGCAGCTATTCCAGAAGATTGCAATGCAGTCGTAATGCTAGAGCTGACAGAAGGGTTTGAGAAGAACGGGAAAACATATATGAAGTTAAAACGCCCTTTTAATAACGGTGACAATGTGTCGTTTAAAGGAGAAGATATAAAACAAAATCAAGTTCTCGTTAAGAAAGGTGTTGCAATTAATCCAGGTGTTGCGGCCTTACTAGCAACGTTTGGATATAGCACGGTGAAAGTTGTAAAACAGCCTGTTGTCGGTATTGTAACGACAGGAAGTGAATTATTAGAAGTACATGAGCCGTTAGAACCGGGGAAAATTAGAAATAGTAACTCGTATATGATCGCAGCTCAAATTATGAAAGCTGGCGGGAAAGTTCGTTATTATGGTCAACTCGCGGATGAGTTAGATGCATGTTTTACAGCTGTTCAATCAGCGATGGATGAGGTCGACATTTTAATTACAACAGGCGGTGTATCAGTAGGAGATTATGACTACTTACCAGCTATTTATGAAAGATTACAGGCAAATGTACTCTTTAATAAGATAGCCATGAGGCCCGGAAGTGTAACGACAGTAGCTGAAGTTGATGGAAAGTTACTCTTTGGTTTATCAGGAAATCCGTCTGCTTGTTATGTAGGCTTTGAATTATTTGTGCATCCAATTATAAAAACGTATTTGTATGCGAAGGAACCTCACGTATATAGAGCGGATGCTATTTTACAAAAAGATTTTCCGAAGCCAAATCCATTTACTCGTTTCGTAAGAGCGAACGTAACAATTGTGGATGGGGCGTTACAAGCGATGCCGGTTGGTTTAGATAAATCGAGTGCGGTATCTTCACTTGCAGATGCGAATGCTTTTATCGTGTTACCCGGAGGAACGAGAGGATTTGAGACCGGAATGAAAGTATCCGTATTATTGTTAGAGCACTCTGAGGGATGTGAGTGGCCATGGGCGAAGCCCCTTCAATCTTACAAATAGTAGGGTATCAAAATAGCGGGAAAACGACACTTGTAGAGAAAATTGTGCATGCATTAGCCGAAAGCGAAATGAAAGTTGCTACAATTAAACATCACGGGCACGGAGGTTTTCCAGAAGTAGCGCAAAAAGATAGCGAAAGACACCGTAAAGCTGGTGCTGTCGTAAGTAGTGTAGAAGGTGCTGGATTACTTTCACTTTCTTCACTAAGAAAGAAATGGTCCTTGCAAGAAATTATTCGCTTATATGAGTTTTTTAAAGTGGATACAATTTTAATAGAGGGCTATAAAAAAGAGAACTACCCGAAAGTAGTGTTACTTCGTTCTGCGGAAGATGCTGAGCTTTTACATAAAGTAGAAAATATAGTGGCGGTTATTACGTGGTATGATGTCCCAGTAAATATACGAGAAGAATATAAAGTATTTCATATAACAGAAGAAGAGTTGTACATAGACTGGTTTTTACAAACGGTTAGGAGTGCGAAATGACAAATACATATTATGAAGTAATTGATACAGAAATCTCGATTGAAGAGGTAACGAAGAAAGTAATTCGACGTGAATGCGGTGCTGTTACAACATTTATTGGAACGGTTAGAGAGTTTACGAAAGGGCGTCGTACATTATACTTAGAATATGTCGCTTATAAAACGATGGCAGAAAAGATGCTAGAGAAAATCGGATTAGAAGTGAAAGAGAAATGGCCAGGTACACACGTTGCGATTACACATCGCATCGGTACGTTGCAAATTTCTGATATAGCGGTTGTTGTTGCTGTTTCAACACCACACCGTAAAGCGGCTTATGAAGCGAACGAATATATTATGGAACGCATAAAACAAATTGTTCCGATTTGGAAAAAGGAGTTTTGGGAAGATGGTGACTCATGGATTGGTGATCAATTAGAAAAAACACCATATCCGGCGGGAGAGCCTGGGAAGGAGCTATAAGTATGATTCGAGTATTGTTATTTGCGCACTTGCAAGAAGAAGCAGGGACAAGTGAATTACAAATAGAGAAAGAAAATATTACGGTTGCACAGTTAAAAGATGTTGTTGCGAACGAATATAATGTACCAGTTTCAGAGCCAATTATGGTTGCGATTAATGAAGAATATGCAAATGAAGATGACAGGGTCCAATCTGGTGATGTTGTTGCACTAATCCCACCAGTGAGCGGTGGTTAATATTGGATTCATTAAAACGACTTTCCTATATAGGGAAAGTCGTTTTTTTATGGCAGTTTTGAGAACACTAATCTATAGAACAAGGAGGGAATTATGAAAAAAATATGTGTAGTTATGACAATGCTATGTGCGTCTTTTTTCTCTTCTCCAAGTGATTCTTTCGCGAAAGAATCAAGAGAACAGCTTTTAGAGAGTGCATTATCAAATAGGTACTATTCAGTTATTAGACAAGTGACAGAAGATCAATATGAATGTGCTTCAGTCATAAATATAAAGCGTCTCGGCAAGAAAGATGAATTTGTTCCTAGGTATGAAGTGAAGCTACAATTTCTTACATTTCAAGGAGCGCATAATCCCCCGAACGATAAAGTTACGCTTACTTTGGAAGACCATTTAGATCACGTAAAGATAAAGAAAGTGGAGCGAGAAAAGAATGTTTCTGACGCTATTGCAGAAAAAGTTTGTGAACGGGAAAAAGAAAAAATAAAAGCTCACTCTAATGACTTAGAGTGATAACCTATGCATTTAGTAAAGAAAGGTAATGAGTGATGGATATATTTTTAGCGATTTTACCAGCTATATTTTGGGGAAGTATTGTGCTATTTAACGTAAAACTGGGCGGGGGACCGTATAGTCAAACGCTCGGAACAACGTTTGGAGCACTTATTTTCTCAATTGTTGTTTATATTTTTATGAAGCCAGTATTAACACCTACCGTTATCGGAGTTGGAGTTGTGTCAGGTTTATTTTGGGCGCTTGGTCAGGCAAATCAATTGAAAAGTATTGATTTAATGGGTGTTTCGAGGACGATGCCAATTTCAACAGGACTTCAATTAGTCGCGACGACTTTATTTGGCGTTATCGTATTTCATGAATGGTCCACGACAATATCGGTCGTCCTTGGGATTTTAGCGCTCGTTTGTATTATTATCGGTGTTATTTTAACATCGCTTCAAAGTGAAGAAGAAAAGAATGCAGAGCAAGCAGCAAACTTTAAAAGAGGTATCGTAATTTTATTAATTTCAACAGTCGGCTATTTAGTTTACGTAGTAGTGATTAGACTATTTAACGTAGATGGTTGGTCAGCTTTGTTGCCACAAGCAGTTGGTATGGTGTTAGGTGGGATTTTGCTTACCTTTAAACATCATCCATTTAATAAATATGCAATCCGAAATATTATTCCAGGATTAATTTGGGCAGCTGGAAATATGTTTTTATTCATTTCGCAGCCGCGTGTTGGAGTCGCAACAAGTTTCTCGCTATCGCAAATGGGAATTATTATTTCCACGCTTGGTGGGATCCTTATATTAGGTGAAAAGAAAACGAAACGTCAATTAACGGGTATCGTTGTCGGTATTGTTTTTATTATCGCAGCCGGAATTATGTTAGGTATAGCCAAAAGTTAAAGGAGGTATGGAAATGTATAGTGATTTAGCAGGGAAAGTTGTCGTTATTACAGGATCAGCAACTGGTCTTGGAAGAGCGATGGGAGTGAGGTTTGCTAAGGAAAAAGCGAAAGTGGTTATTAATTATCGCTCACGAGAATCAGAAGCGAATGATGTGTTAGAAGAAATTAAAAAGGTAGGCGGCGAAGCGATTGCTGTAAAAGGTGATGTAACCGTCGAATCAGATGTTGTGAATCTCATTCAATCTGCTGTGAAAGAGTTTGGTACGCTTGACGTTATGATTAATAATGCAGGGATAGAAAACGCGGTACCGTCGCATGAAATGCCGCTTGAAGATTGGAATAGGGTAATTAATACAAATTTAACAGGTGCTTTTTTAGGAAGTCGTGAAGCGATTAAATATTTTGTAGAACATGATATTAAAGGTTCTGTCATTAATATGTCTAGTGTTCATGAGAAAATTCCGTGGCCACTATTTGTGCACTATGCAGCGAGTAAGGGTGGTATTAAACTGATGACAGAAACGTTAGCGCTAGAATATGCGCCAAAAGGTATTCGAGTAAATAATATTGGACCAGGTGCAATTAATACGCCGATTAATGCAGAAAAGTTTGCTGATCCTAAAAAACGTGCTGACGTAGAAAGTATGATACCGATGGGCTATATTGGAAACCCTGAAGAAATTGCAGCAGTAGCAACTTGGCTCGCTTCTTCAGAGGCGAGTTATGTAACGGGCATTACGCTATTTGCAGATGGTGGAATGACGTTATATCCATCGTTTCAAGCTGGGCGTGGGTAATATAAAAGGACGAAGAGATAAAACTCTTCGTCCTTTTTTTACAAAAAAAATAGCGGCCAGCTATTTTAAATTTAGTGATTAATTGTATCTTGAAGAAATTCTGTTGCTTGATGTTCAGTAACATTTTGTACGAGCGCGACTTCGCTAATCATCATTTTTCGTGCATTATCTAGCATTTGTTTTTCGCTCGCATTTAATGCTCTCTCTTTATTGCGGCGAAGTAAATCCCGAACAACTTCTGCACTATCTTGTAAATTGCCATTTTTCATTTTTTCCATATTCATTGTATATCTTTGTTTCCATGAGAGTGATGGGTCTGACTCCCCGTTTTGAAATTCAAGAAGTATATCATCTAACGTACCTCGATCAACGATATAACGAATACCCGATTTTTTTAATTGATCCATCGGAAGCATTACTTGCATATCTTTACTAATGATGCGTATCACACAATATTGACGTGAAGTACCTAATATTTCTTTCTCTTCAATTGCTTCAATGATTCCTGCACCGTGCATTGGATAAACGATTTTATCACCAATTTGAAACAAATCATCCACCTCCATATGTGGTAACCACTTTTAATGATAGCATACGTATGTAAAAATGTCAAATTTTATATAATAACATAATATTTATATTCGAGTCAATAAGATAAAGTGCTTTTTTATGTTTTTTTTTGGGACCTTATTTATCGTGATTTTTTTAGAAAAATAGTACAGGTGAAGAAAGAAGGCATATCCACTTATTTTTAAGCATAAAATGTAAAAGCGCTAATACAATATACCTAAATCCGTTCTTTGCAAAGGAGGGAGAGAAGGTGGGGCGCACAATAAAAATTGATATTACAAATAAAGTTGTAGCTAAATTTAGACAAAATTATTTGGAATTATATACGAGTAAATTTATGATAGGTAAGTTTTATGTCTATACTGAAGATAAAGAATATGTGTTAGAAGACGGATATATATATGAGAATGGAAAGTTTTATCGCATCATAGATACGCACCGTGGCAATAATCAAGCGGCCGAGGGCTGCGATCTAGGACGGTGTTAACATGATTCGTGTGAAAGTATTTGATGAAAGTCACGAAAAAGACTTAGAAGACGCTGTGAATGTGTTTTTGAAAAAGATTGATGATAGCAACTTTGTAGATATTAAGTATCAAGTTGGTGTTTCTATTAACGACGATGAAAACCAAATTTATTGTTTTTCAGCAATGATCGTTTATAAAGCATAAAAAAGAGCTGGCTCACCCAGCTCTTTTTTATGTTTTATGTTGGGACAACATGTGTCGGTAATACGTTCATAATAGATTGGGTTGTGCCTAATTTCTTTGTCGTTAAAAGAGGCTCCCCTGTTTCATGGTTTTGGGCATCTTTACACATACCAAGGTGATAACGATCACCTAAAAATGGATCAATATAAAAACCGTTTTTGAATACTTTATCATTTGGATGTTTTTCATGGTGAATATCAGAGCAGTTAATGCAATAGAACATAGCGTTCAACCCCTTTTTATTTTGTTTGAAAAAAGTGAGTCGGTAGTCATTTCGCTCCTAAGGAAATGTTGAGGAGAAGAGAAATAACTACCTACTCAAATGGTGGGCATATTCCTTCTGATTTGTCATATCTCGCGTATTGTCCCTGAGGGAAGGAGGAGAGACGAAGTACGCATGATATAAGTAAGGCGCTTCTTTCAATATGAATGATGGAGTTTCATGTTGAGAGAAGTTTTTATTTTGTATTGCCTTTGTGAGTATATTATGAGGAAATGCTAAGAGGGTGTTTGTCCTGTTGAAAAAATGTTGAGAATTTCTCAACAGTAAAAGAATTAGCGTTGACATGAAACTAAAAGGTGTTATATTATCAAAGTATAACCAAAAGGTGTTATGTTGTAACGCCGAGTAAAGGAGAATGAAAATGGAACAACAAAATACATTAAATGATATTAAACAAACAATCGTTTTTAACGCGTCTATTCAAAAGGTATGGAGTGTAGTATCAACTGCAGAAGGGATTGCGTCATGGTTTATGCCAAATGATTTTGTATTAGAGGTAGGACATGAATTTCATGTGCAATCACCATTTGGGCCATCACCATGTAAAGTATTAGAAATTGATGAACCAAACCATTTATCTTTCTCATGGGATACAGATGGCTGGGTTGTTTCATTTGATTTGAAAGACTTAGGAGATAACAAAACAGAATTTACGTTAATTCACGGCGGCTGGAAACATCCTGATGAAATTCTTCCGAAAGCAAATGCGAAGAGCTCTATTATTCGCGATAGAATGAGCGGTGGTTGGGTAGCGATTGTAAATGAAAAACTGAAAAAGGTTGTCGAAGGCTAAGTGTCCTCGTCAGCAGCGAAATATGATGTATTTCAAGCAATTGCTGATCCAACCCGCCGAGAAGTAATACGGTTATTAAGTGACAAAGAGTTACCGATTTCCAAAATAACGGATCATTTTCCGATGAGTCGTACTGCGGTTGTAAAGCACCTTCATATTCTTTCAGAAGCGAATTTAGTAAGTGGAAGAAAAAGCGGAAGAGAGAAGATATATCGTTTGCATCCAGAACCATTAGAAGAATTACAACAATGGCTCTCGTATTATGAACGTTTTTGGGATAATAAATTATCCATGCTGAAACATATTGTGGAGAATGAAGAATAAAAAGGATGACCAAAATGGTCATCCTTTTATTGTTGCTCACTTGTTTGTGTAGCTGGCTTTAATAAGAGCCAAGCGATAATTAATGTAAATACTGCTAATACGAAAGTGCTCATATAAATGACGTGTACGCTTGATGCTAATGCAGATTGCGATTCGGTTACTACGTTTGCTGTAGTACCGCCGTGTCCGCCAGATACAAGATCAAGGTTTTTAATACCACGTGTGTGAATCATCGTATTGAAGATTGTACCGAATATTGCAGCACCTAACGTTTGACTAAATGTATTAATAAATGTGTTTAAACCAACAGCTGTTCCGCGTGTATGAGCTGGTACAGCTGCTTGAATTGTTACCATGTAAATCGGTGTCACAAGCCCCATTCCTAAGCCGAATAATCCGACTGCTACATAAATAAGGAACGATGGTGAATTTGTTGATAGTGTAAATAATAAGAACGTAGCGACTGATAAAATGCTAGCTCCAAGTAAAATGATTTGTTTCGTTTTTAATTTGCCTACTAAGTTACCAGAGAAAATAGCGCCAAATGTCCACATAACAGGAATTGGCATTAAAATAAGTCCAGCTTCTGTAGCGTTTTTCCCTAATACACCTTGGCTCCAAATTGGAAGGTACATTGTAATACTAATAATCATTGCGCCAGCAATAAGAGTTAATATATTTATCGTAGATAATGTACGGTTAGAGAAAAGTGCTAGCGGAATTAATGGTTCCGGAGATTTCTTCTCGATGAATAAGAAAATAATAAATGAAATAGCGGCAAAGATTAATAGGCCGATAATTGTCATGTCTCCCCAGTTTTGCTTACTGCTACCTGTTAATAATGCATATAGTAGAGCGATTGTACTTAATGAGAAGACTGTTGCACCAAGATAATCGATATGATGCTTAGCAGGTTTAATAGATTCTTTGTAGTAAATTGCAATCATTAAGCAAGCGATAATTCCGAATGGAACGTTTAGGAAGAAAATATAACGCCAAGAAAGGGAATCAACTAAAAATCCACCTACTAACGGTCCGATAACACCGGATACACCCCAAACGGCACTCATCCAACCTTGTGCTTTCGCGCGGTCTTTCGCTTCGCTATATAAGTCTCCAATAATCGTCATTGTGATTGGCATAACAGCACCAGCACCGATACCTTGAAGCGCGCGGAAGAAGATTAATTGTTCCATCGATGTAACGACTCCGCAAAGTGCAGAACCGACTAAAAAGATTGTAGCTCCGATCAGTAAAACTTTTTTACGGCCAAATAAATCAGCGAGCTTTCCGTATATTGGAGTCGAAACAGCTGTTGCAAGCATATAAATTGCATATACCCAACTAACAAGTTCGACGCCTGACAAATCACTCGTTATACGAGGGATTGCTGTACTAACAATCGTTCCTTCTACCGCAGAAAGAAACGTCATTAACATTAAAGACATCATGACTTTTTTTCTCATTTGTTTTCCCCTTACCCTTTTTTAAATATTCAACAATATAAAATATAAAGGTACTAAGGTATATAAAGCAACAAAAAAGCAATGGGAAGTTAAGTGGAGCCTATATTTGTCGTTTCTTGTCGGTAAGTCGATATATTTGGGAAATCGCCGATATAAGTTGCAGAATCGCTGATAAATTTGGAAAATAGCCGATATAAGTTGCGGAATCGCTGATATATTTGTGGAATCGCTCATATAATTTCATGTACCTATAAAAAAAAGAAACAGGAATCCCTGTTTCTTTTTTTAATACTGCATTTTCGCGTTTTCTCCAGCTGTCGTTCCGGCAATTCTACCAGTAACAAGGGCTGATGTAATATTATAGCCACCAGTATAACCATGAATATCAAGAACTTCTCCGCAGAAATATAAGCCGTTCGTAAATTTAGAAGACATTTCTTTCGGATTAATTTCTTTCACGGATACACCTCCGCCAGTAACGAATGCTTTTTCAATTGACTGCGTACCATTTACATTCACAGTAAACTCTTTAAAGTCTTTCACAAGTGCACGAATCTTTTCGTGAGAAACTTGTCCAGCTTGTTCGCTGCCGTCAATTTCATTTTTTTCTAATAAGAATAGGAAGTAACGTTCAGGAACATAACCTTTTAAAACGTTTTTAATTCCTTTTTTCGGATCTTCTTTCATTTGTTTCAGCATGCGCTGAAATAGTTGTTCACTATTTTCCTCTGGCAATGCATCAATACTCATTTGTATTGTATTCGTTTTAAACTTTTTCAGTCCTTTCACGACGAATTGGCTACAGCGAAGAGCAGCAGGTCCAGATAGGCCGAAATGAGTGAAGAGCATGTCCATTTTGTGAGAAATGATAGCTTTTCCTTTCGGATTTAATACACTTAAGTTTATATCACGTAAAGCAAGACCTTGTAATGAGCGGTCACGTATAAACGGCTCGTTTGAAAGGATAGGTACTTCTGTTGGGAATAATTCTGTGATTGTATGACCCGCTTTTTCAGCCCAAGCATATCCGTCTCCAGTAGATCCAGTTTGAGGAACTGATTTTCCGCCAACAGCGATAACGACGTGATTTGTTTCTAACACTTCGCCTGTTTGCAGTATAACTGCTTTTGTTTGACCATTTTCATATTCAATCGTTTCAACAGGCGTATTTGTACGAATTTTTACACCTAAGTCTTTTAATCGTGTTAAAAGTGCGTCTACAACAGATTGTGCTTTGTTTGACACAGGGAACATGCGACCGTGGTCTTCTTCTTTCAATTTAACACCGAGATTTTCGAAGAATGTAATAATATCTTCATTATTAAAAATAGAAAAAGCGCTGTATAAGAAGCGACCGTTTCCTGGTATATGTTTAACAATTTCATCAAGTGGTAGACGGTTCGTTACGTTACAGCGTCCGCCACCAGAAATTGCAAGTTTACGCCCAAGTTTATTTCCTTTATCAAGAAGTAAGACATTTGCGCCTTCTTCTGCAGCACCAATTGCAGCCATTAGCCCAGAAGGACCGCCGCCGATGACAATAACATCATAATGCATAATATATCGACCTCATTTTCTACATTTCCTGCCTAAAAGAATAGCATGTTTTCCCTTAAAAGAAAAATAGAGTGAAGTACTGCTTAATGAGAGAATTGTGGTACAATACAAAAGTTAGAGTTCAGCACTATCCTGCCATTTGTAGGCGATAAGACTAAAACCTCAAGATTTAGGAGAAGTAAATAGGGAGTCTGTTAGCCTGTAAATGCTCGAATGGTTCAACTAATAAGGAGTAGGAGAGAAGTCTCCAACTAATTATAGTTTCACTTTATGTAGATGTAGGAGGATTTTTGTATGTCCGATTCGAAATTTCTGCGCGGAACGCTTATTGTTACGCTAGGGACATTTTTAGTAAAGTTCTTAGGCATGATTTACGTCTTTCCGTTTCATGCATTAGTAGGAACAGAAGGCGGAACGCTCTATACATATGGATACATTCCATATACGATCTTTTTAAGTATCGCAACGGCAGGTGTGCCACTTGCTGTTTCAAAATTTGTTTCCAAATATAATGCGCTTGGCGATTATAAAACGAGCCGGAGAATGTTCCGCTCGGGAATGGTTATGATGATAGTAACAGGAGTTCTTTCGTTCCTAGTGCTGTACATGACGGCGCCATTGTTTGCAGAAGCGATGCTTGGTAAACAAAGTATACACAATAATGTAGGAGAAGTTACGACGATCATTCGTCTTGTAAGCTTCGCGCTTATTGTTGTACCAGCAGCGAGTTTAATTCGTGGTTATTTCCAAGGTCACCAGTCTATGGGACCAACTACCGTTTCACAAATTATTGAACAAATTATTCGTATCGTCTTTTTATTAGCAGGTAGTTTTATCGTTATTAAAGTACTTGGCGGTACAGTTGCAACAGCAGTTGGAGTAGCGACATTTGCTGCGTTCGTTTCAGCGGTTGGAGCACTCGGTGTGTTAATTTGGTACTGGCTAAAACGTAAAAAATATTTGGATCAATATTTAATTGAACAAACTGTACCAGAATCAACAGTAAGCACCGTTCAATTGTTTAAAGAGTTATTTGCATATGCGATTCCTTACGTTGTAATTGGGTTAACAATTCCTTTATATCAACAAATTGATACATTGACATTTAACTCAATTATGCAGGCGATTGGTCAAGGTGATATCGCAGAGCGAGCTCTCGGTATTTTCACAATGTGGACGCATAAGTTAATTATGATTCCTGTATCACTTGCAACAGCGTTTAGTTTAACGCTTGTACCAGCAATCACAAAATCATTTACTGAAAAACAATACCGCTATTTGAAATTACAAATTACACAAACATTCCAGGCAAATATGTTTTTAACATTGCCAGCAGTTGTCGGTATTTCTTCACTTGCATATCCAATTTATACTGCGTTTTACGATTCAGATCCACTAGGTGGACAAGTATTAATGTGGTATGCACCAGTTGCGTTGTTATTCGCTTTATTTACAGTAACAGCAGCAATCCTGCAAGGTATTAACCAGCAGAAGCATGCGATTATTGCGCTTATAATGGGCGTTATTTTGAAATTTGTATGTAACGTAATCTTTATTCGTTATTTCGGTACAGTAGGAGCAATTCTAGCGACAGCAGTTGGTTTCTTAGCTTCTGTTTGGTACACAAATCAACAAATTAAAAAATACGCACACTATTCATTCGGTGTTGTATATAAAAGAACATTCCAAATTGCAGTACTGACACTTATAATGGTCGTTGCTGTAAAACTATCACAATGGATTCTATCCTTCATGATTTCGCCTGATGGCCGTATTGGTGCTCTTATAACAGTTGCGATTTGTGCAGGTATTGGCGGTCTTGTTTACGGATTGTTAGCAATTCGCACAGGAGTACTTGAAAGAGTATTTGGTGGAGAAGCATTAGATAAAATTCAACGTAAACTTGGTAGTAGATTTAAAATAAAGTTGAAATCAAGAGGGGCGTAATTACGTCCCCTTTTCTATGATAAATAAAGAAGGTGAAAAACGTGAGATTAGATAAATTATTAGCAAATATGGGATATGGAAGTAGAAAAGAAGTAAAGAAATTATTGAAAGATGGCGTTGTGAAAATTGATGGAACGCCAGTAAAAGATGCGAAAGTTCATGTAAATGTAGAAGAGCAAGAAGTTATGATTCACGGTGAAGTTGTGGAATACAAAGAATTTGTTTACTTAATGATGCATAAACCACAAGGTGTTATTTCAGCGACGGAAGATGATAATCATGAAACAGTAATAGATTTATTAGAATTAGAAGATGCAATCTTTGATCCGTTCCCAGTTGGACGACTTGATATCGATACGGAAGGCTTCTTATTGATAACAAATGATGGGAAGTTATCACATCAATTATTATCTCCGAAAAAGCATGTGCCGAAAAAATATTATGCACACGTTGCAGGAGTAGTAACAGAAGAGGATGTAAAAGAATTTGCTAAAGGTGTTATTTTAGACGATGGCTATGAAACAAAGCCAGGTGCACTTACAATATTGAAAAGCGATGATATTTCTGAAATTGAGCTTGTGATTACGGAAGGGAAATTCCATCAAGTGAAGCGTATGTTTGAAGCGGTAGGAAAAAAAGTAGTCTACCTAAAGAGAACAGAGATGGGTCCGTTAGTATTAGATGAAGAACTAGAACTTGGACAATACCGAGAGCTAACAGATGAAGAAGTAGAAATGTTAAAAACATATCAAGTAGATACTGAAAAGTAGTACCTTTATAGGCGCAGAAAAGACCCCTTTCTAATTATTAGAAAGGGGTATGTATTTATTTACCATACAATTATTTTTCGTTATGAGGTCATTCTCACTTTCTTTCCTGTTGTTGTCCACTTACCGCGGCAAGGGCTATACACGAGTTCATTAAACTGCAACACATTTAGATCACGTTGTATCGTTCGCGGTGTGATCCCGAACTCATCTACAAGGTCTTTCGTCGTTACCGTTCCGTTTTCATTGATGTACATATAAATTGATTTAATGCGTGTTAGCATACGAGTAGTTGTAGGTTTCAAGAGAAAACCACTCCTCTACTAGTTTTTTTGACCCCATTCAGGAAAGAAGGTCGTTACTACCATTGTACTCTACATGATAAAATTCATGCTTTAATCTACTTAAATTTTACAGAAATTTAACAAATATTCATATAGAAAAATATTGGTAGTTGACATTGTATATATGGTCAGTCAACTAACACATAAAATTCTACGTAAAACGCCAAATTCCTGCAAATTTTTTTGAAAAAACAAAAGAAAAACTAATAAGAAATATCTGAAATATTACAATTGTTCGGTATTTAGTTTTCGTGTATGGCATAAGAGATTTCTGTTTGTTATGATGAAAGAAACAATATAGTGAAGGATGGATGCGTGATGTCAGCGATTAATTGGACAGAAGAAGTTGCAAAACGAAAAGATGATTTAATTCGTGATACACAACAATTTTTACAAATTAAAAGTGTATGGGAAGAAGAATCTGCGAAAGAGGGCGCACCATTCGGTGAAGGTGTAGAAAAAGCTCTATCTTTCATGTTACATAAAGGAGAAGCTGAAGGTTTTGCTTCTAAAAATTTAGAAGGATATGCAGGTCATCTTGAAATGGGACAAGGAGAAGAATTAGTAGGTATTCTTTGTCACGTTGACGTTGTACCAGAAGGAGATGGCTGGACGACTCCCGCATATAGTGCGGATATTCGCGATGGAAAGATTTTTGCACGTGGTGCAATTGACGATAAAGGCCCAACGATGGCAGCATATTATGCAATGAAAATTGTGAAAGAATTAGGCTTACCTCTTTCAAAACGTGTTCGTATGATTATAGGAACAGATGAGGAAAGCAATTGGAAATGTGTAGATCACTACTTTAAAAATGAAGAAATGCCAACAATTGGTTTTGCACCGGATGCAGACTTTCCAATTATTAATGCAGAAAAAGGAATTTCTGATATACAAGTTGTGCAAAATGGTAGTGAAGAGAAAAAAGGTACATATGAACTTGTTTCATTTGATTCAGGGCGCCGTTTAAATATGGTTCCTGATTTTGCAGAAGCAGTTATCACAGGAGAAGATGTAAATGCACTTACAGTAGCATATGAAGAGTATTTACAAACTGCTAAAAAAATAGGGGAATCGACTATAGAAGGAAATACAGTGACGTTGCAAATAGAAGGAATTTCAGCGCACGGATCTACTCCTGAAAAAGGAGAAAATGCAGGTTTATTATTAGCAAACTTCTTAACTACAGTTTCACTTGATGGAAAAGCAACTGCATTTGCGACATTTGCAACAGAAACATTTACTGGTGATATTTTTGGTGAAAAAGCTACTATTGCTTACAAAGATGAAATTAGCGGTCCGTTAACAGTGAATGTCGGTCGCATTTCTTATACGAAAGAAAACGGTGGTAACTTAGGGCTAAACGTACGTTACCCAGTTACAACTAACTTTGAAGAAACAATTGTGAAGTTGAAAGAATATGTTGGTACGCATGGTTTTGAAGTGGCTGACTATTCTAATTCTCGCCCACATCACGTCGATAAAGATCACGTATTAATCCGTACGTTACAACGTGTGTATGAAGAACAAACAGGTGAAAAAGCAGAACTATTAGCAATCGGCGGCGGTACTTATGCTCGTTCATTAAAAGCTGGTGTGGCATTTGGCCCGCTATTCCCTGGAAAAGAAGAACTTGCGCATCAAAAAGATGAGTATATCGAAATTGAAGACTTATTGAAAGCAACAGCAATTTACGCGCAAGCAATTCATGAATTAGCGAAGTAATGGATATATAAATAATGTCCGCTCTCTATTTTAGAGAGCGGCTTCTTTTTACCTGAATGAGATAAGAAAGAAAAGCAACAATAGAAAAGAAGGAGAAGATGTACATGGAACTGCATTATTTTGTCGCAATTACGTTACCGAATCATATAAAAGAAATGCTGTCTAACTATAAAGAGGATATGCAAGAGGAATTACAATTTCGTTCATGGGTACATAAAGAAGACTATCATATTACCCTTTCATTTTTAGGGAGTGCAACGGGGGAACAATTAGAGGGAATAAAGAATGGATTAAAAACAATTGCAGAAACAAAAGAACTATCGTTCACATTACAAGGTTTTTCAACGTTTGGTAGGGAAGATCAGCCTCGTATTTTTTGGGCGAAGGTAAGTGAGAATCACGATTTGTTTCAGTTGCAAAAGCAAATACATGCCATTTGTGAAGAAAATGGATTTTCTCTAGAAACACGCCCATATCACCCGCATATTACCGTTGCTCGTAAATGGATAGGAGAAGAAAAGTTTCGTTTAGAAAGTATAAAAGAAGTGCCTGAAATATCATTTCAAGCAGATACAATTACTTTATACGAATCCCACGTGAAAGAAACCCCGAAGTATAAATCGATTGCTGAAATAAAATTACAAAAATAGAATGTTGAAAACGTTTTTTATGCAGGTGAATATACTATAGAGAAGAATGGAGTTACTGTATAGAGTCTTGTTGATAAGAAAAGCCTTATCATTTGCAGCTCATTTTATCTCGCCTAATTGGTGAAGGCTAATAATAAGTGAGGATGGAGAAATTTTCTCGCTCATTAAAGTTTCACTTTATTTTAACTTTGAGAATGATGGTGATTTTTTTATGTTGAAAGTAAAACGTCCATTTGATGCCTATTTAGATGAAATGAATAAAATTACAATTTTGCTCCCACATGCGTATGGAACAAGTCGGACATTTCGTTTGCAAGAAGGAAGTAATGTGAAAGATTTACCGATTGCTCATACTATTGCGCTTCCAGATGCAACGAAGTATGAGTGCTTTATAGAAGAGCCGCTAGATGTGGGGAAGTATTATACAGTACGAGATGAACGGAATGAAGAAACTGATTTACAAATAGGTGCTGTTATTCGAACAAAAAGTTTCGATGAAAAGTATTATTACGAAGGTACAGATTTAGGTGCTGTTTATCAAAAAGAAGAAACGACATTTAAAGTATGGGCCCCAACTGCAAGGCTTGCGAAAGTAAGAATTTATAAGAGCGATAAAGAATATACCGATCATGAAATGTACAGGGGAGAAAACGGAGTTTGGATTCAAACATTACAAGGTGATTTAGACGGAGCACGCTATACATTTCTTGTTTGTATTAATTTAATATGGAACGAAGCTGTGGATCCTTATGCAAAGTCGGTGACGGTAAATGGAAAACATGGTGTTGTTATCAATTTAGAAAAAACGAATGTAACAAGACGAGAGGGATTACCAACATTACAATCAATGACAGATGCCATATTGTATGAACTGCATATTCGTGATGCGACTATACATCCAAATAGTGGAGTAATTCAAAAGGGAACATATAAAGGATTGATGGAAGAGGGAACAACAGGACGGAATGGGACATTAACAGGGTTGTCTCATATAAAAGATTTAGGTGTTACACATGTTGAACTATTACCTTTATATTGTTTCGGTGGTGTAGATGAGGCGAATCCTTCGTCCGCCTATAATTGGGGATATAATCCATTATATTACAATGCACCAACAGGATATTATGCTACAAACCCCTCTGATCCGTATAACAGGATAGTTGAGTGCAAACAACTAATTGAAACATTTCATGAACAAGGTATTAGGGTGATTATAGATGTTGTCTATAATCATGTTTATGAAAGAGAGCTATCATCATTTGAAAAGCTTGTTCCAGGATACTATTTTCGTCATGGTGAAGATGGTATGCCTTCTAATGGGACGGGAGTCGGAAATGATATAGCGTCTGAACGGAAAATGATGAGGAAATTCATTGTAGAGTCTATTTTATATTGGCTTACTGAATACAATGTCGATGGATTCCGATTCGACTTAATGGGAATTTTAGATGTTGATACAATGAATATGATAGAAAAAGAAGTGCGAAACATAAAACGAGATGCTTTGTTATTAGGAGAAGGATGGGATTTACAAACACCGCTTCCTGCCAAAGAAAAAGCAACGTTAAATAATGCGAAGAAAATGCCACATATCGCGCAGTTTAATGATCAATTTCGTGATGGGATAAAAGGGAGTACATTTCATATAAATAAGCGTGGTTTTGCATTTGGTGGGCATGTAGACTGTAATCATTTGCAGTATATTGCAGCAGGAAGTCTTTTAAGTATGAAAGAAACAGGGCTGTTTCTAGAGCCAGCGCAAAGCATTAACTATGTAGAATGTCATGATAATATGACGATGTGGGATAAACTAGTGCGCAGTAATGAAGAATCAGAAACGATTTTGAAAAAACGTCACCTGTTAGCGAGCGCAATGGTTATTCTTTCACAAGGCATCCCTTTCTTACACGCAGGGCAAGAGTTTTATCGTACGAAGAAAGGAAATGAAAATAGTTATAATGCAAATGATGAGATCAATCAATTAGATTGGGATCAAAAAGAGAAAGAGATAGAGACCGTTAACTATATAAAAGGTTTAATTGCGATTCGTAAAGAGCATGGGGCATTCCGATTACAAAGCGCAGACCTTATAAAAAAACATATGACTTTTTTACAAACATCTACAGAAATACTTGCATATCACCTAGAGCATGTAGAAACGTTTGGGCCATGGAAAGAGATTATCGTCTTATTTAATAGCGGTTTAGAAGCTAAAACTGTGCAACTTCCGAAAGAAGCAACGTGGCATGTGTTAGTAAACGAAAACGAAGCGAAAATAGAGCCAATTTCTTCATTTAGAGGAAAGGAACTTAAGCTCGCTCCAATTAGCACGTATATATTGACGATAATGTGACAAATCGCTACTTGACGATGAGAATGTAATAAATGTAGAATTGACAAAGGTGACGATTTTGATAAGTTGTCATTCTATGACAGGTTTTGTAAAATAAAATAGAGGATTTTTGGCTTAGGCTAATTTTTCTTTTCATTTACAGTAAAATATATGAATCCACAACATGTGTAGAAATGTTGCGGTTTTTCTTTTCATAACTATAAAAGATAAGGATTTGTTAACGGGTAATGAATATGGAATGGTTGGAACAATTATTAGGAAAAGAGTGGAGTCTTGTACCGGCTGGTGGAGTAACGGGCGATGCATATATTGCGCAAAACGGACAACAGAAGTTATTTTTAAAGCGGAATACATCGCCCTTTTTAGCGGTATTGTCAGCAGAAGGAATTGTTCCAAAATTACTTTGGACAAGAAGGGTAACGAATGGTGATGTAATTTCTGCTCAAAAATGGCTTCCGGGACAGAAGCTAGAGCCAGAGGATATGAAACTAGAACGTGTTGCGAAACTGTTGAAGAAAATACACTCCTCTAAAGCGCTTGTACAGATGATTCAAAGACTTGGGAAGCAGCCGCTTCACGCACAAGAGTTATTACAACAACTGCAACTCGTTTTAAGAGGAGATATAAGGGATGATGAAACAATTCAGCAAGGCCTTCAATATTTAATGGATTCATTAAAAGCTATTGAATACAATGAATTCGTTGTATGCCATTGTGATGTAAATCATAACAACTGGCTATTGTCGGATGAAGATGAATTGTTTTTAATTGATTGGGATGGAGCTGTAATTGCTGACCCAGCTCTAGACCTCGGTATGTTATTATATTGGTACATTCCGCGCCAGGAATGGAGTGAGTGGCTCGGTTACTATGATATTGAAATGGATGAATCGCTGCTTAGGCGTATGAGATGGTATGTGATAGCACAAACGATTTTGTCTATTCAATGGCATACAACAAAAAAACAGCAAGCAGAAGCTGAATATTGGCATCAATATTTACAGCAACTACTTGCTTCAGAATGATACTTAAGAAAAATTGTCCATTCCAGCAATCCACTGAGTAAGTTGTTCTTGATTATTGGAAATATGGTTGTCCAAATTAGAGGAAGATTTACCCGATTGACTATAAGAATATACATCGTTTAGCATTGTTTTAGCGTCACTACTTATATTATCGTTTGCGAGTAACGATTGAATGAGGCGCTCTAATTGCTCGCATTCTGAAACTGTCCCGCAGCAATCACTTTGGTGGTTGACTAAAATATCTTTCAGCACTTCTAATTGATGTTGTTGATTAATTGGCATGAACGGATCATCCTTTCGATTGTTTTTCTCTTCAAATGTAAGAGAAAAAGCTGTTTCGTCATGGAATGTTTAATGCTGTATGTAGTTTTTATCAAAATGGTACATCTTATACTTGAAAGAAACGGACCGAGTGCTCGTACGTACTTGGTTTTTTGTTTGGTAGATTGATTAAAAAAGAAAGAAGGAATTATTCCTTTAAAATAGCTATGTAAAGAGAGGGAAACATCTATGCGTTTAAGACATAAACCGTATGCAATGGATCGAATTAATGAATATTCACATATCGTAATCGGAAACCCAGAGGAGCGCGCTGGTAGCTGGAAAGAAGTATTTGGAAACGAACAACCAATTCACATTGAAGTAGGTACAGGTCGTGGCCGCTTCATGTATGATATGGCGAAAGCGAATCCACATATTAATTATATTGGAATTGAAAAATTCACAAGTGTTGTTGTAGATGCACTTGATAAATTAATTGAAGAAGAATTACCAAACTTAAAGTTAATTAATAAAGATGCTGAAGATTTAACAGTTTTCTTTGCGAAAGGTGAAATTGATCGCGTTTATTTAAACTTCTCAGATCCATGGCCAAAGAAACGTCATACGAAGCGTCGTTTAACGTATAAAACATTTTTACGTAATTACGAAGAAGTGTTAGTAGAAGGCGGAGAAATTCATTTCAAAACAGATAACCAAGGTTTATTTGAATATTCTCTTATGAGTATGGCTGAGTATGGTATGTTACTAACGTACTTAAGCTTAGATCTTCATAACAGCGACTTTGAAGGTAACATCATGACTGAATACGAAGAGAAATTCTCTAGTAAAGGTCATCGTATTTACCGAGTTGAAGCAAAATATCGTACAGAGCCTATGCAGTAATGCGTAGGTTTTTTTACACCTAAAATAATCAGAATTTTATGTTAAGATTAATTAAAAAGGGGGATGTGTAATGGAACAGTTACAAATTGGAGATATAAAAGTAACGTGGTTAAAAGGCGGGAATACACATTTAGATGGAGGAGCAATGTTTGGAGTCGTGCCGAAAGTACTTTGGTCACGTAAATATAAACATAATGATACAAATCATATTTATTTACGAACAGATCCGTTACTTTTGCAAACAAAAGATGGAAATATGCTCATTGATTCCGGGATAGGAAACGGTAAGTTGAATGAGAAGATGAAACGCAATCAAGGTGTAACAGAAGAATCATCGGTTTATGAATCATTAGAAAAATTAGGATTAAAGCCTGAAGATATCGACTACGTCTTGATGACACATCTTCATTTTGATCATGCATCTGGTCTAACAAAATGGGAAGATGATCACCTTGTACCGGCATTTCCAAATGCGAAAGTTTACGTAAGTGAAACAGAATGGAATGAAATGAGGAATCCAAACATTAGATCACGTAATACATATTGGAAGGAAAATTGGGAGCCAATTGTAGATCAAGTTGTTACGTTCCAGCAAGAAATAGAAATTACAGATGAAATCAAGATGGCACATACGGGTGGGCATAGTGATGGACATGCAGTTATTGCTTTAGAAAGCCAAGGAGAAACGATGCTTCATTTAGCAGACCTATTGCCGACGCACGCGCATCAAAATGTATTATGGGTAATGTCATACGATGATTATCCGATGACCTCGATTGAAAATAAGCAAAAGTGGATGAAGTATGGTGCTGAAAAAGAGGCATGGTTTACGTTTTACCATGACGCATATTATCGAGCTGTGAAGTGGAATGAGGAAGGTCATATCGTAGAAAAAATAGAACGGAAAACGAGTATAGAAGCATAAAAATAGGAGGTTGTTCCATCATATTTATTGGAGCAGCTTCTTTTTTATTGTCGGGTTTTGTCGGTAAGTCGATATATTTAAAAAATCGCTGATATAATTTTAATCAATACCCGCAATTTCAAAAAAATAAGAGGTTCACCTAATGGGAACCCTCCGTTTTATGCTGCTATAACCTCTAAAACAGTACCTGTTTTAGCATCAACTAAAAATTCAAATCGTTCTTGTATATCATCTAACATTGTTGTAAGACCGCCGCGATAAACTTCATATGCGACATCATATTTTTCAAATGTCTCTGGAACCATATGTACCCAAGAGCCAGTAATTTCACCTTTATGACTTAATGCTTGTTTCACCATTTTCAATGCTTTTTCTGAAGAAATATGGGATTGTTCTTGTACTTTGTTTGCAACGAGATAACCAGCTGCGAACCCAACGCCAAGACCTGCTACTAAACCTTTCCAGCTCATATATTCACCTCAATTCTATAAAATAAAAATAGTGTACCGATAATAATTATAAAGCAAATACAGCTAAAAAAGAAGAAACTAGAAACATTTCGAAAATTTCGTTACAATAAAAGAGGTATTCTACTAAGGTTTGAAAGAAGGGGACTTCGTGAATAAAGAGACATTACAATTATTTCGTACGTTAACAGAATTACAAGGTGCATCAGGTTTTGAACATGATGTACGCCGTTTTATGAAACAAGAATTAAGCAAATATGCGGATGAAATTGTACAAGACGGTTTAGGTAGCGTATTTGGTCTGAAAAAAGGGGACGAAACTGGCCCACGTGTTCTTGTAGCAGGTCATATGGATGAAGTAGGTTTCATGGTTACGCAAATTACGAAAAACGGAATGCTTCGTTTTCAAACGTTAGGCGGCTGGTGGAGCCAAGTTTTATTAGCACAGCGTGTACAAGTTATGACGAAGAATGGTCCTGTTATTGGGGTTGTTGGTTCTATTCCTCCTCATTTATTAAGTGACGCGCAACGTGCAAAACCGATGGATATAAAAAATATGTTAATTGATATAGGTGCAGATAGTTATGAAGATGCGATTGAAATTGGTGTAAAACCAGGACAACAAATCGTGCCGATCTGCCCGTTTACACCGATGGCAAATGAGAAGAAAATTATGGCGAAAGCTTGGGACAACCGTTACGGATGTGGTCTTGCAATCGAATTGTTAAAAGAATTAAAAGACGAAACATTACCAAATACATTATATTCTGGTGCTACTGTACAAGAAGAAGTAGGTCTTCGCGGAGCGCAAACCGCTGCAAATATGATTCAACCAGACATTTTCTATGCGCTTGATGCAAGTCCAGCAAACGATGCATCTGGTGACAAAACACAGTTCGGTCAATTAGGAAAAGGTGCTCTTCTTCGTATTTACGATCGCACGATGGTAACACATAGAGGAATACGCGAATTCATTTTAGATACAGCAGAAACAAACAACATTCCGTACCAATACTTTATTTCACAAGGTGGTACAGATGCGGGCCGTGTACATACAAGTAACTCTGGTATCCCATCAGCAGTAATTGGTGTTTGTGCGCGCTACGTTCATACACATGCTTCAATTTTACATGTTGATGATTATGCAGCGGCGAAAGAATTAATTACGAAGCTTGTAAGAACAACAGATAAAACGACGTTAGAGACAATTAAGAATAACGCGTAGAGAGGAAGAAGGGCTGAAGAGGCCTTTCTTTTTTTTGCTTGAATAGATGACCCAGCGATGAGTGGGAGCGGTCAGTGCCTGATTGGTGCTCGAATGGTGTATTAAGACCCTGGATAGGAAAAGAGAGGAAGGCTGTTTTTGTTTTTGAAGACGGTAATGTTGTTAGAAAAAACCTTCTTTTTTTAGATTGAATAGATGACCCATCCATGAGTGGGAATGGTCAGTGCTTAATTGGTGTTCGAATGATGTATGAAGACCCCAAGTAGGAAGTGAGAGGAAGGCTGTTTTTGTTTTTGAAGACGGTAATGTTGCTAGAAAAAACCTTCTTTTTTAGGCTGAATAGATGACTTGGTGATATGTGGTAGTGGTTGATGCTTAATTCGTATCTGATAGGGATATTAGAATAGAATGATGAATTTTTATAGAGGTGAACGAAATGAAAGTAGTAGTAGGATCAAAGAATAAAACGAAGGTTGGCGCTGTGGAGAAGGTTTGGAAAGATGCTGAAATTACATCTCTTTCTGTTCCGTCAGGAGTATCAGCTCAGCCTTTCTCAGATGAAGAGACGATGCAAGGAGCGATTAATAGAGCGAAGCGAGCGCTAGAGGAAGGAGAAGCTCCAATTGGTATTGGGCTAGAAGGCGGCGTAATGAAAACGGAGCACGGTTTATTTATGTGTAACTGGGGCGCGCTAGCAACAATGGATGGGAAAGTATTTGTGGCCGGAGGAGCGCGTATTACGTTACCAGACGATTTTTTAGCACCTCTTGAAGATGGTAAGGAATTAAGCGAAGTGATGGAAGAGTTTGTGCAGCGAAAAGATATTCGTAGTCACGAAGGTGCTATCGGTATTTTTACAGATGATTATGTCGACCGCACGGAATTATTTGTACACGTTGTTAAGTTGTTAGTTGGGCAATATAAGTATGACAAAAAGCAAGCATAAACCTTGCACCGTGCGCGATGTATGGTAGTATAAAAGAAAGATTATAACATGAAAAATGCACCCGTTAGAGGAGGAAATATAGATGAAGTCATTAGAAAGCATGGAGCAATTCCAACAGTTAAAAAATGAAGAGAATGTAGTCTTTATGTTCTCAGCAGAATGGTGCCCAGACTGCCGCTTTGTAGATCCATTTATGCCAGAAGTAGAAGAGAAATATAGTGATTTCTCATTTTACTATGTAGATCGTGATGAGTTTATTGATCTATGTGTAAAATTAGACGTATTTGGCATTCCGAGCTTTGTAGCGTACAATAAAGGTGAAGAAACTGGTCGCTATGTAAACAAAGATCGTAAAACACAAGAACAAATCGAAGAGTTCATTGAAGGTTTAAAATAAGGCAATTTGCCAATTGAATTGTAAAACAACCTCTACCTTCGCGGGGGAGGTTATTTTTTTGGAAGGGAGGAAAAAAGAGATGAAGATGACAAGTAAAAAGATGAAAGATGAGTTAATAAAGAAATTATCTCGCCCAGAATGGGACTTTCAGTATGATAGTGAGAAAGAAGTTTTACGTATTGAACAAAAAGACTCCAAAAAAGGTATTAACGTATCGCTTCCAGGAGTTGTGGCAAAATGGGAAGTGAACAAGGAAAAGGCAATTGAAGAAGTTGCTTATTACGTACAAGAAGCGCTAATTGCGATGCATAAAGAAGAAAATAGCGGAGCGAAAATTTTACCTGTTATTCGCTCTACTTCTTTCCCGAAACAAGCAGAAGAAGGAAATCCGTTTATTATGACGGATCATACGGCGGAAACACGTATTTACTACGCGCTAGATTCGAATAAAACGTATCGACTAATTGATGAGCGTCTATTACAAAAATTAGAACTTACAGAACAGCAAGTGCGTGAAATGGCATTATTCAACGCACGCTCATTAGGTTATGAATTTAAACAAGACACAGTAGCGGGTAATACATTCTACTTTTTAAACACAAATGATGGGTATGACGCGACTCGTATTTTAAACGAATCGTTACTACAATCGATGCGTGAAAAGATTTCTGGTGACATGGTTGTTGCTGTTCCTCACCAAGATGTATTAATTATTGCTGATATCGTCAACGAAATCGGTTATGATATTATTGCACAAATGACAATGAAATTTTTTGCCGAAGGGCATGTTCCGATTACATCACTTTCATTCGTATATGAAGATGGAGAATTTGAACCAATCTTTATTTTAGCGAAAAATCGGAAGAAGACAGATGGAAAAGAGAAAGGATGAACGAAGTGAACGTTTTTTACAACCTTGAAGGAATTGGTGACACTTTAATTGTTGCCTTACAAGATATTACTTTAGAGAACCGTACTTTTGATCGCAAAGGAGATGTTGCACGCGTATATGATCGTGAAAGCAATGTAACAGCAGGATTCAACATCTTTAATGCATCTTCTTACTTAGAAGTAAAAGAAACAGGCAACCTTACATTAACGAAAGAGCTTGTAGAGAAAATCAACGAAATTTTAGCGAAGAATGGCTTTGAAGAAACAGTAGAAGCAGATCTTTCTCCGAAATTTGTTGTAGGCTATGTAGCTGAAAAAGAAAAGCATCCAAATGCTGACAAGCTAAACATCTGTAAAGTAGAAATCGGTACAGAAACATTACAAATCGTATGTGGTGCACCAAACGTTGATGCAGGACAAAAAGTTGTCGTTGCAAAAATTGGTGCTGTAATGCCAAGTGGTATGTTAATTAAACCAGCAGAACTTCGCGGTGTTCCTTCTTCTGGAATGATCTGCTCTGCACGTGAATTAGAGCTTCCAGATGCTCCACAAGAAAAAGGTATTCTTGTATTAGAAGATAGCTTTGAAGTTGGACAAGAGTTTAAATTTTAATTGATATAAGAAAAGAGAGGTTGTCCTTTTGGGCAGCCTCTCTTTTTGTTTTGTCATTTTTTGTTGGTAAGTCGATATTCCGTGTCGAATCGTTGATATATGTAGAGTTACGATAGATATATTTAAAAAATCGTTGATATATGTAGAGTTACGATAGATATATTTGAAAAATCGTTGATATATGTAGAGTTACGATAGATATATTTGAAAAATTGTTGATATATTGAGAGTTTTGACAGATATATTCAAAAAATCATTCATATTATAAGGATGTCACCTTTTTCACAAAATCTATATTGTATTTTATAAACAATCTAGTTAAAATTTAGAAAAATAGAAGGGGATAGACTTATGAAACAACAACCAAAAATCGCAGAACTTCTGAAACGAATTGAAACTTCAAAACAGCAAGATATTGAGCTAGGTACTTATGAAATATATGTGTTTAGTGAAAGTGAATTAGAAAAAGGACAAATCGGTTACCGATACGATAAACATAAAAATTCATTAATAAGTGAAGAAAACGGAAAGTGGCAAGAAGGATGGATTACAATTGGATATGAAACGGATATGGGCAATCCAGTTTTCGTAAATATAGATGATGACGCTTATCCGGTTTATACTGCAGAACGTGGTACAGAAAAATGGCAGCCAGTTTATATTGGAAATATGGATGAGATTATAGGGCAATTATAAGAAAAATTTTGAATCCGGTGCAAAGTGATGGGAGAGAAGTATGAAGTATATAAAAATAATGAGCATGATTGCATTCATTGGAATATATATGGCCGGTTGTTCACAAGAGCAGCCGAAAAAAGAAACTAAATCTTCTATACAAGAGAAAAACAAAGATACCAAAGAAGACGCACCGGTAGAAAAACAGCAAGAACAAGAAATAAACGAAGAATTGCAAGCAATTCAAACGAATGAGCAAGTAGAACATAAGCAAGAGGAAGTATCATCTGAGGAAAAGAAAGAAGAAACTACGCCAGTACAGCCAGCAGAGCAACCGGTGCAAAATAATGAACAAAAAGTAGAGAGTAATGAAAAACAAGGAAAGTTTCTCGTTGTTATTGATCCGGGACACCAACAAAAAGCAAATTTAAATTTAGAGCCGATTGGGCCAGGAGCAACGACGCAAAAATATAAAGTGACAGATGGTACAACTGGTGTTGTGACGAAAAAAAGAGAGGCTGTTCTTGTATTAGAAATGGCTTTCGTATTAAAAGAAAAGTTAGAAGCAAAGGGAATGCAAGTATTGATGACGAGAACGTCACAAGATGTTGATATAAGCAATAAAGAACGTGCGACATTGGCGAATGATCATAAGGCGAATTTATTTTTACGTCTTCATGCAGATGGTTCTGAAAATCCGAATCAAAGTGGATTCGCTGTATTGACGCCGGCAGAAGGAAGTCCGTATACGAAAGAGATTTATGCGGAAAGTCTTCAAATCTCTCAAACGATAGTAAAAAAAATGAGAGAAAATCAGCAAGTGAAAGTAAATGGAATTAAATTCAGGGATGACCTTTCGGGATTCAATTGGTCCAAAGTACCTGGCGTACTATTAGAACTTGGGTTTATGTCAAACTATGAAGAAGATAAAAAATTATCTGACCCGCAGTATGTAAATTCTTTATTGCAAAGTGTAACGGATAGTGTAGATGAATATCGGAAGAGTAAAGCTTAAACGCAGTCTTACATGTAAGACTGCGTTTTTCCATATGAAAACACTCGTAAATTAGAATATTGTGGATAAATATGACATGCTTAATTTTACCTGCACTTTTTGCCGAATGCTGATACAATAAAGGATGTTACTATTTAGTAGAAAGAGTGGTAAGCATGTTAGATTGGATGAAAAAGCTGTTTAACAAAGAGGAAGAACAAACAGCGATGAATAAAGAAGTACCAAAGCAAATTGAAAGTCAGCCGAAAATTCCTCGTGTAAACCACTACACTGAAGCAAGAGAAGCACAAATGGCAAGTAGGAATGCAGGTAAATGCCGTTTTCCTTTAGTACCGGATAATGGGTTCGATGAAGAGGATGAAAGCGAAGTAAATCGCTTTGAAGAACAACCTGTTCAAGGAGTAGCATATGAAGAACCGACTGCCCAAAGAGGAATAAAGGTGGAAAGAAGCAGACGACCGTATGTGGAAAAGGTTGTTTCTACATATGAAGAACCGGAAGTGCAATATGAACCGGTGCGGGAGTCTGTCGTTAAAAAGGCATCTGCACCTTCGCAAGAGAGTAACCGTAGACCATTTCGTCCAACAGAAATGATTTCGCCAATTTATGGATATAATCGTCCTTCAGTAGAGAAAAAGGTTGAAAAGCAGGAGGAAGTAAAAGAAAGAGAAGATCTTGAAATATCTGTAGAGGGTAAATCAGTCGTTGATGCATGGTTAGAGAAAAAAGGATATAAATTATCTGATTTCTCAGAAGGACAAGTACCAACTTCTTCTAGTCATAGAGCTGCTAACCAGCAAGGAGAGCAACAATATGAAGAGAATAAAAAGGAAGAAAAGTCAGTAGTTGATCAATGGCTAGAGAAAAACGGTTATGAAATTGAACGCCAAGTGCCTTTAGTAGAAGAAAAAGAAGTGATTAAAGAAATGAGTACACCGCAGGAAGTTTCAGCGGATGAATTACTTCATAAAACAGTAGCTGAGCAGATGGAAAGTGCTAAGCTAGAAAAAGATGTAGTGGTGTTAAACGAAAACAATCTACAAGAAGAATTAGTAGCTTCTAAAGTAGAGCACGAGGATACAATATTATCAGAAGAAATTAAACGTAATACAGAAATAAAACAACCTACTATTGAAGTAGAAAAGCAAGCTCCAGAAGAATCAGTGATTGTCAAAGCAGAAGAAAAACTTGAAGAAACAATCATTGTGGAAATACCAGAAGAAGTGTCAAAAGTAGAAGTAATTGCAGAAACGGAAGAGCTTGAAGAAGTAGTTATGGAAACAGAGGCACCTGAAGAAGTGGAAGCAGAAGGGTCAGAAGAAGTGGAAGTAATTGCGGAAGCGAAAGAGTCAGAAGAAGTGGAAGTAATTGCGGAAGCGAAAGAGTCAGAAGAAGTGGAAGTAATTGCGGAAGCGAAAGAGTCAGAAGAAGTGGAAGTAATTGCGGAAGCGAAAGAGTCAGAAGAAGTGGAAGTAATTGCGGAAGCGAAAGAGTCAGAAGAAGTGGAAGTAATTGCGGAAGCGAAAGAGTCAGAAGAAGCTGAAGTAATTACAGAAACAGAAGAGTCAGAAGAAGTGGAAGTAATTGCGGAAACGGAAGAAGTGGAAGTAATTGCAGAAACGAAAGAGCCAGAAGAAGTAGTTATGGAAACAGAAGAAGTGGAAGTAATTGCGGAAGCAGAAGAAGTAGAAGTGATTGTAGAAACAGAAGAGTCAGAAGAAGTGGAAGTAATTGCAGAAACAGAAGAGTCAGAAGAAGTGGAAGTAATTGCGGAAGCAGAAGAAACAGAAGTGATTGCAGAAACAAAAGCGCCTGTAGTAGAGACATTTGTAGCACTTGAGGAAATTCAGCAAGAAGATGAAGCAATTGAACAAAAGAGTGAATTCATACATGTTGCTGAGGCTGATGAACAAACGAAGAAAGATGTTCAAAGCTTTGCGAATGTTTTAATTGCAGAAACAGAGGAAAATAGACGAGTTGTAGAAGAAGCACAGGTCGCAGAAGAGCAACGAGTTGTAGAAGAAGCGCCAGTCGTAGAAGAGCAACGAGTTGTAGAAGAAGCACCGGTCGTAGAAGAGCAATCAGTTGTAGAAGAAGCGCCAGTCGTAGAAGAACAACTAGTTGCCGAGGAAACACTAGTCGCAGAAGAGCAACGAGTTGTAGAAGAAGCGCCAGTCGCAGAAGAGCAACGAGTTGTAGAAGAAGCGCCAGTCGCAGAAGAGCAACGAGTTGTAGAAGAAGCGCCAGTCGTAGAAGAGCAACGAGTTGTAGAAGAAACACCAATCGCAGAAGAGCAACCAGTTGTACAAAAAGAAGAACCAAAACGTGAGAAAAAACGCCATGTACCATTTAATGTTGTTATGTTGAAACAAGATAGAACACGATTAATGGAAAGACATGCAGCTAGAGCAAATGCAATGCAGCCTTCTGCTAATGTACGAGTAGAGAATAAGCCAGTACAACAAGAGGCAGCAGAACCACAAGTGGAAGAACGCCCAGTGCAGCAAGTAGTAGCAGAACCACAAGTGGAAGAACGCCCAGTGCAGCAAGTAGTAGCAGAACCACAAGTGGAAGAACGCCCAGTGCAGCAAGTAGTAGCAGAACCACAAGTGGAAGAAAACCCAATGCAGCAGGTGGTAGTAGAACCACAAGTGGAAGAACGTCCAGTGCAGCAGGTGGTAGTAGAACCACAAGTGGAAGAGCGCCCAGTGCAGCAGGTGGTAGTAGAACCACAAGTGGAAGAGCGCCCAGTGCAGCAAGTAGCAGAACCACAAGTGGAAGAGCAACCAATGCAGCAAGTAGTGGTAGAGCAAGTACAAAAGCCAATTTCAAGTACGGAAGTACAAGAGAAAGCATATGTTGTAAATCAAAGAGAGAACGATATGCGAAATGTATTGCATACACCACCGACATATACTGTTCCACCATTAGCGCTGTTGTCGATTCCACAGCAATCAGCGTTAGATAATACAGAATGGTTAGAGGAGCAGAAAGAATTATTAGATACAACGTTTAATAATTTTCACGTTGGCGCACATGTTATTAATGTATCGCAAGGGCCAGCGGTAACTCGTTTTGAAGTACAGCCAGACCCAGGTGTGAAAGTAAATAAAATTACAAACTTAAGTGATGATATTAAGTTAAGTTTAGCTGCGAAAGATATTCGTATTGAAGCGCCGATTCCAGGGAAGAGTGCAATTGGAATTGAAGTTCCAAATAAAGAAAGCAAGCCAGTATTTCTTCGCGAAATTTTAAGAAGTCCTGTATTCACAAAGAGTGAATCACCGCTTACTGTTGCGCTTGGACTTGATATTTCAGGGGACCCAATTGTAACGGATATTCGAAAAATGCCGCACGGACTTATTGCGGGTGCAACGGGTTCAGGTAAAAGTGTGTGTATTAACGCGATTTTAACGAGTATTTTATATAAAGCGAAACCACATGAAGTGAAGTTAATGTTAATTGATCCGAAGATGGTTGAGCTTGCACCATACAATTCTGTTCCGCATCTTGTAGCACCTGTTATTACGGATGTAAAAGCAGCGACAGCTGCATTAAAATGGGCAGTTGAGGAAATGGAACGCCGTTATGAATTGTTTGCACACGCAGGTGCTCGTGATTTAACTCGCTACAATACGATTGTAAGTGAGCGAGAAATTCCAGGAGAGACATTACCTTATATCGTTATTGTCATTGACGAGTTAGCCGATTTAATGATGGTAGCACCTGGTGATGTTGAGGAAGCGATTTGTCGTATTGCGCAAAAAGCACGTGCTTGTGGTATTCATTTATTAGTAGCGACGCAGCGTCCATCTGTAGATGTTATTACAGGTTTAATTAAGTCAAACATTCCAACGCGTATTGCGTTTACTGTATCATCTCAAGTTGATTCGCGTACGATTATTGATATTGGGGGCGCGGAGAAATTACTTGGCCGTGGTGATATGTTATTCTTAGGGAACGGTACATCTAAACCAGTTCGTGTACAAGGTGTATACGTATCGGATGATGAGATTGAAAAAACAGTTGATCATGTGAAAAAGCAAATGAAGCCGAATTACTTATTTAAGCAAGAGGATTTATTAGCGAAAACAGAACAAGCTGAGTCGGAAGACGAATTGTTCCTTGATGCATGTCAATTTGTTGTAGAACAAGGGGGAGCGTCCACATCTTCTGTACAGCGAAAATTCCGCATCGGTTATAATCGCGCGGCACGTCTCATTGAAGAGATGGAATCGCAAGGAATTATTTCTGAAGGTAGAGGAACGAAACCGAGAGATGTCCTTATTTCTGAGGATGAATTTGCCGCTATGCAGGAAACAAATGTATAGTAAACGGTTTTGCTGTATACTAAGAGAAAATGTTGGATAGTAAAGTAGGGAGTAAAGCGACATGAAAGAAATTGAATTAAAATTAAAAGGTGAAATAAATAGACTAACAAATAAAACATTTAAATTTGACGAACGTGTTGGAGAAGGTTGGTTCTCTGCCGTTTACTTTTTAAAGACTAGAGAAATCATCGAAGAATTTCGCCCGAAAAGTGTTGTAACGATGCAATTTTTCCAAAAGGAAAATGCAGTTCTTTGCGGAACGGATGAAGTAATTGCATTGCTACAAACATTCGCTAAAAATCCTGAGGAACTTGAAATTAACTCTTTAAAAGATGGCGATAAAATTAGTCCATTTGAAACAGTGTTAACAATTCATGGTCCTTATGAAAATTTCGGATTTTTAGAAGGTGTCATTGATGGGATTTTAGCTCGTCGTACATCGGTTGCGACAAACGTATATAACGTTGTCCAAGCTGCGCGTAGCGTAGATAAAGAAAAACCAGTTATTTTCATGGGAGACCGTGATGATCATTATACACAACAAGCTGGTGACGGTTATGCAGCATACATCGGAGGTATGAGCGCACAAGCGACGCATGCGATGAATGAATGGTGGGGCAAAAGTGGTATGGGGACGATGCCTCACGCATTAATTCAAATGTTTAATGGTGATGTTGTGGAAGCGGCAAAAGCATATCATAAGAAATTCCCAGAAGATGAATTAGTTGTATTAATTGATTACAACAATGATGTCATTACAGATGCACTTCGCGTAGCGCGTGAATTTGGATCAACATTAAAAGGTGTACGTGTAGATACGTCCCGCACGATGATTGATCAATACTTTATTCGCCACCCAGAAGTACTTGGAACATTCGATCCACGTGGTGTAAACCCATCGCTTGTATTCGCACTTCGTAAAGCACTTGATGAAGAAGGATTCCAGCATGTAGACATCGTTGTAACTGGTGGATTTGATGAGAAGCGTATTCGTGAATTTGAAGCTCAAAACGTACCTGTTGACATATACGGGGTAGGAAGTAGCTTATTAAAAATGAATATTGGCTTTACTGGTGATAATGTAGAACTAAATGGGAAACCAGAAGCAAAAGCTGGTCGTAAATATCGTCCAAACCCACGTTTAGAGCGTGTTCAATTAGAAAAAAGAGAAGAGATGTAAAAGAGAGAAAAACTGATAGGTGATTGACCCTATCAGTTTTTCTGTTATCATAGTATAGCGGCTTCTTTTTTGCTATAATGGACTTATTATGGACATATAAAGAAGTACGTACGAGTTTATCCTGATAAGTGAAGGGAAAGAATAACTTCACTACATCAAAAATGTATGATGATTACCAAAATAAGAAAAGATTCATATACTGTCTTATAGATAGGCCGTTGTATTAGTTCGAAATGTTGGAGGTTCTTTAAGATGACAGTTTACCATTTTGTAGGAATTAAAGGAACAGGAATGAGTTCATTAGCGCAAATTCTTCATGATATGAAGCATACTGTTCAAGGGTCTGATTATGAAAAGCGTTTCTTTACACAAACAGCGTTGGAAAAGCGTAGTATCTCGATCCTTCCTTTTAATAAGAATAATGTAGAAGAAGGACAAGTGATTATTGCAGGAAATGCATTTCCTGATACGCATGAAGAAATCGTAGCAGCAAAAGAATTAAACATCCCAGTCCATCGTTACCATCATTTCTTAGGTGACCTGATGAGCCAATACACAAGTGTTGCTGTAACTGGTGCACACGGAAAAACATCAACAACAGGTTTGTTAGCCCATGTAATGCAAGGTGCACACCCAACATCTTACCTTATTGGAGATGGAACAGGGCATGGGGTAGAAAATAGTAAGTATTTTGTATTTGAAGCTTGTGAGTATCGTCGTCATTTCTTGTCTTATAATCCAGACTATGCAATTATGACGAATATTGATTTTGATCATCCAGATTATTTTGCAGACATCAATGATGTATTCAGTGCATTCCAAGAGATGGCATTGCAAGTGAAAAAAGGCATTATTGCATGTGGAGATGATGAAGAACTTCAAAAAATTCAAGCGAAAGTACCTGTTATTTTCTATGGATTTGGAGAAGATAATGATTTCCAAGCACGCAACATTCAAAAGAGAACAGATGGTACGATATTTGATGTATTCGTTCGTAACACGTACTATGATACGTTCAAAATTACAGGATACGGCAATCACAGCGTATTAAATGCGTTAGCAGTAATCGCGCTTTGCCATTATGAAAATGTTGATGTAGAAGCAGTAAAACATCAATTAACAACTTTTGAAGGCGTAAAACGTCGCTTTAATGAAAAGCCGATGGGAGAGCAAGTAATCATCGATGACTACGCACACCATCCGACAGAGATTAATGCAACGATTGAAGCTGCTCGTCAAAAACATCCAGAGCGTGAAATTGTCGCTGTATTCCAGCCACATACATTCTCACGTACAGAAAAGTTCTTAGATGAGTTCGCAGAAAGCCTAAGCAAAGCTGACCAAGTATACTTATGTGATATTTTCGGATCAGCACGTGAAAACAAAGGTGAATTAACAATCGAAGATCTGCAAAAGCGTATTGACGGTGCAGAATTAATTACAGATACAACAACGGATGTATTAAAGAAACATAAAAACGGCGTTCTAATTTTCATGGGCGCAGGTGACATCCAAAAATTCGAAGCGGCTTACGTAAAAGAAGTTCAAGTTGCAGAGAAATAATAGAAAAGACGCATAGCTTGGCTGTGCGTCTTTTTTGTTGTGTTAGATATATGTTAAAAAGCGTTGATATGTTGGTGCGTATTGTTCTTTTTATAGTTTTGTTTTAAGAAAACGATATATAGTAAACTAAAAAGTACATATCCAATTAAATAATAGAATGAAAACAGATCGAATTGTTTTGTTATCATAATTCGAATCGCGAAAAATCCAAATGGAAGGGCAATTAAAACGCTAGTACTAAAGGAAATAACTGTTTTTAAAAACTTTAATTGACTTGTATTCCAATGATTTTCTCTACAAATAAACCAAATGTTGCTCGCGATAAAGGCTAGTAAAAATGGCAAGCAAGCTGAAATGTTGATAAAACCAAGTACAATCGGTATTGATAGAGCGCCAAGTGGAGCAATTGAAAATCCTGTAAAGTATTTAATAAATGTATTCGTAGATTGCTGTGCTTTTTCAATCACATCTGTATATTCTACTGCAATTTCCTTTGCTAGTTCTTTTGGAGGAAGAAATTCTGCAATCACTTGTGAAGGAATGACTCCTGATGGTATCCCTTCACTTTCTTTACTTAATGCATTTTCGTATAAATCAGATTTAATTTCTAGCACATGTTGTTCGCGTGCTGATGTAGGTAAGTTCATTAAACCTTTCTGAAAATCGTGTAAGAAAGAAATAATGAGTTCATTTGAAAAGAATTGTTCCTTGTTCATTTTTTATCCTCTCCTTTAGCTAGTAACATTAGAGCTTGATACACGGCATCATAATCATGTAAGCGACTATGTAAAATTTCTCTCCCTTCGTCTGTAATGCGATAGTATTTTCTTTTTGGGCCATCACCAGACTCTTCCCAATAGGAAACAGCCCAATTGTTTTTCGTGATTCGATTTAATATAGGATAAATCGAGCCATTGGGGATATGAAATACAGGGATTTCTTGTAATGCACTTGTAATTTCGTATCCGTACATAGGTTGTTTACCTATTAAGGATAAAATAGCGAGATCAAAAACACCTTTACGTAATTGAATTATAAAATTATCATTTTTTTCCATACTTTAACTATATATGATTCATATCTAAATATCAATCATATATAGTAAGTGTTTTTATGTGAAATCAAAAAAGTGTTAATATTTAACTTTTTACACCCTTAAGTGTTAGAATAATAAGAAAACTAAAAAGGGGACTAAAAAACATGTTCACACTCCGAGTAGATGACGAAATCGAACTACAATTACTAGAAAAACATCATAAAGAGGAATTATATCAATTATTAGATCAAAACCGTAATCATTTACGGAAATGGCTCCCTTGGGTAGATGGGACAAAATCTGCTGATGCTTATGATGAAATTTTTCCGATGTGGTTAAAGAAGTTTGCAGAGGGAGACGGTTTTGAAAGTGGTATACGTTACAAAGGAAAGCTCGTTGGGATGGTAGGCATTCATCCAGTGAGCTGGGGGAAGAAAGCGACGAGTCTTGGGTATTATCTTGCAGAAGATGCTGGCGGGAAAGGTATTATGACGCGTAGCGTAAAGGCTGTACTTCACTATGCATTTGAAAATTTAAAGCTGAATAAAATTGAAATTCGGTGCGGTGTTGGAAATGCGAAAAGCCGCGCAATTCCAGAACGTTTAGGATTTAAGTTAGATGGTATTTTACGAGATGAAGAATGGCTATATGATCATTTTCATGATATCGCTGTATATAGTTTACTAGCTTCAGAATGGAAAGAGATTCGATGAACGAGAAGATTCGTATTGTTCCATATGAAAGTACGTTTCAAGAGGAAGTAGTAGATCTTATCGTTCATATTCAGCAAAAAGAGTATAATGTTTCAATTACGAAAGAAGAGCAACCTGATTTACTTGAAATAGAAACATTCTATCAAAAGGATCACGGAAACTTTTGGGTAGCAATTTATGATGGTAAAGTAGTTGGAACAGTAGCTTTATTAGATATTGAGAATCATCAAGTAGCGCTAAGAAAAATGTTCGTACAAAAAGAGTTTCGCGGAAAAGAATGGGGCGCATCACATATGTTGCTTCAAACAGCAATTTCATGGGCTGAGGATAAAAAATTGAAAGATATTTACTTAGGAACAACAGTAAAATTTTTAGCGGCACATCGTTTTTATGAAAAGAATGGTTTTCAAAGTGTGAGTATAGACGAGTTGCCGAAAAACTTTCCGGTGCTACAGGTAGATAAGAAATTTTATAGGTACATTGTGTAAAAGGTCATTTAGAAATGGCCTTTTTCTATGAACCAAAATGGAAATAGTGGTATAATTTGGATTAGGGGGTGTAGGTATGAACTTTCCAATTCAAAGAAGTAAGTCAGTAGTCATTTTCGTTTGCCTTACGTTAGTTTTTATGTTTATATATCCAATTGTCATGCTTTTCACTAATAAAGCGCATTGGATGTCAGCGTTGATTGGGATGGGTTTATGCTTCATTGTAAATGTACCACTCGTTTGGGAAGTATTTATTAAAAAACATAAAGTAGAAAATGGCGTATTAAAGTACGGTATTTTAAATGATGATATTGTATTAAAAGATGTGAGAATTATACGTCAGGTCGGAAAGTCTCTTGAAATTACGACGAATGCATATAAAGTACATATGGTTGCGATGCCGCAAGATATGAATGAATTTTTGGCGCTTATCGAAAAAGAAAATCCACATGTGAAAATAGAAATGGTGGGTAAGAAATGAAATATGTAAAACCTTTGTTTTGCTTAGAAATATTACTGGTGCTTGCTATTTGCACTAGAGTATATATGAAATGGGATTTGCCCTTATATATACCAATATTAATAAGTACTATTGCAGTGGCGCTTTTATATTATTTTCATTTTCAGCAAACAAAAAGTGAGAAAAGTAGCACTATGTAGTTAGGGGGATTAGAAATGAAAAAAGCCCTTATGTTATTTTTACTTCTGTTAACTGCATCCTTTCTTTTAATAGGGTGTAGTGCGAAGAAGGAAAAGGCTGATATGAACTTAGAAAAGGCACAAAAAGTTGAAATTCAATCACTTACTGATTCAAGTGAGAAAAAAGTAATTACCGATAAGAAAAAAATTGAAAAGCTGTTTGAAGTCATGAAAATGGATAAGTGGAAAATGCAATCGGCTCCTTTAGATACTCCGCAAGGGAAAACATTTACAATGTATCAAGAGGATACACCGAAATTATTGGATTCGAGTAAAGATAAAAAAGAGTTACATGAAATTGGTACGATGACAGTATATAAAGATGTCCCTTATGTCGAAGTTGAAATGAAAAATAAGAAAATGAGTTTTAAAGTGCCAGAAGATGTGGCGAAAGAGTTATTAAAGTATTAATAAAAAAAACGCTCGGAAAAATCCCGAGCGTTTTTATTATTATTTTAAGTTCTCTGGATTTAAAGCTTCTAATTCAGCTACAACGAAGCGTCCGTCTTTACGGATTAGTACGTCGTCGAAGTAAATTTCGCCGCCGCCGTATTCAGGGCGTTGGATGCATACTAAGTCCCAATGGATGTTCGAGTTGTTACCGTTCCATGCATCGTCGTAAGCTTGTCCAGGAGTGAAGTGGAAGCTGCCATCGATTTTTTCATCGAATAGGATGTCTCCCATTGGATGTAAGATGTATGGGTTTACGCCGATTGCGAACTCACCAACGTAGCGTGCGCCTTCGTCTGTATCGAAGATTTTGTTAATGCGTTCTGAATCGTTTGCAGTTGCTTCAACGATTTGGCCGTTCTCGAACTTAAGTTGTACATTTTCAAATGTATAACCGTTGTAAGGAGATGGTGTGTTGTAAGAAACTGTACCGTTAACAGAATCACGAACTGGTGCAGAGTATACTTCACCGTCTGGAATGTTTAAATGACCGGAGCATTTAATTGCTGGAATGTCTTTAATAGAGAATGTTAAGTCAGTTCCAGGACCAGTTAAACGAACTTTATCTGTTTTATTCATTAATGTAACAAGGCTGTCCATCGCCTTATCCATTTTACCGTAGTCTAAGTTACATACTTCAAAGTAGAAGTCTTCGAAAGCTTCTGTACTCATTTTAGCAAGCTGTGCCATAGAAGCATTTGGGTAGCGAAGAACAACCCAGCGTGTTTTTGGAACGCGAATGTCTCTATGAACTTTTTTACCAACTGTTTGGCCATGAACTTTCATACGCTCACTTGGAACGTCAGCTTGTTCATTAATATTATCGCCAGAGCGAAGGCCGATATAAGCGTCCATGTCTTTCATTACGCTTGCTTCATATGCAGCGATTTGTTCGAAATGTTCTTCAGTAGCACCCATTAATAAAGAGCGATCTACTTGATGATCTTTTAAAGAGACGAATGGGAAACCACCAGCTGCATATGCTTCTTTTACAAGTGCAGTTACAAGTTCTTTTTGTAAGCCAAAGTTTTCAATTAATACTTTTTCACCTTTTTGTAAGCGGATAGAGTAGTTAATTAAATTGTATGCTAACTTTTCAATACGTGGATCTTTCATATGTAAAGCCTCCCTACTAATTATGTATCCTCTCCTATTGTAACCTACTTAGTGGAATTTGTTGAATGATTTATGTTACAGTTAACGAATAAGTATGAAAATTCTAATGATGAGATAGGGATTAGAATGAAACGGAAAATGATTGTATAATAGGGGAAAGTATGAAAAAGATAAAGGAAGTGATGAAATGCAAGTTCTTTTATATGTAAGTGCGGCTATTATCGCGGTTGCTTTCGCAGTATTAGTAGTGTATGTATGTAGAACGTTGTTATCGGTTCAGAAGACGTTAGAAAACGTTGCAAGCACGTTAGAAGGTTTAGAAAAACAAATGCAAGGAATTAGCGTAGAGACAGAGCAATTATTACATAAAACGAATGCGTTAGCTGATGATATTCAACAGAAGTCACAGTCATTAAATAAAGTGGTAGCGGGTGTAGATGGGATTGGAACGACAATCCAATCTTTAAATACGAAGCTTCGTAATGTATCAGACTCTGTAACGGACGAAATTGAAAATAACGCTGATAAAGTAGCGCAAGTTGTACAGTGGAGCAGTGCGGCGATTGAAGTATACAATCATTACCGTGCGTCGAGACAAGAGAAGAAGGTTGAAAAAGAAGAGCGTAAATTAGAAAGAATTGAGAAAAAAGCTGAAAAGAAAGAGAAACGCTCTAGATTTCGTATGAGAGGTGAATCGTGATGAATATGACAAAACTTGAAACAATTGAAGAGCTTGAAGTCTTAGTAGAAAAGAACGAGCCGTATGTTCTTTTTAAACACAGTACGACATGCCCAATTAGTCACGGTGCATACACAGAATTTCAAGCGTATTGCAGCGAAGAAAGAGAAGTACCAGCGTATTACTTATACGTACAAGATGCGAGAGATGTGTCAAATCGTGTTGCAGAACAATACAGTATTAGACATGAATCACCGCAAGTGTTATACATAAAAGATGGGATGGTAGTATGGAATACATCTCATTGGAATATTAAAAAAGATGCTTTAGAAGAGAATATAAAGTAAAAAGAAGCAAGCTAAAGGTGCTTGCTTCTTTTTTTTGTTTTTGTTGAAATATATTTAGTGGTACACTATTAATAGTTCAAACTAAATAACTAGATTGTTGAAAGTAGGTTTTAAGTAATGAAGAAAATGGCATTATCCTTCGCAGTCGTAAGTTTATTACTGGGAGCTTGTAGTAACAATAGTAATACGATTAGTAAGAAGGATGAAGTTATACAAAAAGATACAAAAGAAAAAAGTATGATTCCGAGAACTGCTGTTTCTAAAGATTATTATAGAACTGTTATTCCTTTAAAAGAACAAAAGGTTATTAATACAGCTAATATAAAAACCAATTCTAAATTAGATTTAGCAGAGTATGAAAATGGTTTAATAAATATTGCAACGCAGCAATTTGATACAGAGAGTCACGTACTGCAATTAAACCAGTATATTCCAGAGAAACTAATTGATGAACTAGTTGCGAAAGTAGAAGCGCCAGTTTTGACAAATATTATAGAACAAGATTATTTCGGAAAACAGAATTCAAATGAATTAAGTTTATCTGGTGTTATGATTGGCTTAGCTATGTCTTCAAGTGTATCGAATGAAGAGGCTATGTCTAAAGGGACTGAAGTTGCTAAACAACTTATTGAAGCTATTAACAAAAATGATAAATATAACAAATCTCCAATTACGTTTGCTATCTTTAAGCAAGAAAGTACAAGTTCTTTAAAAAATGGTACGTATATTGCTAGTGCTACTGTTCAAAAGAATGATACGAACCTTGGAAATTGGAGTACGATCGATGAAAAGTCGTATTCATATCCTTCTGATGAATTTACACAAGCACATGGAGAAGATAATACAAAAATAAATAACTTTGCTAAGGAAATAAAAGGTTTTTCTAATGGAGATTTTATTCCAGTCAACGCTAAAGTTTCTTATAAGAAAGATCAAATGGATACATTAAATATGAATATTGTTATTAAATATAACGGTAAAACAGAATTAATGGCTCTTACCCAATTGGCTGCTCAAGGCATGTTAGACAAATTGCCTAAAGATGCGAAAGTACAATTACAGATCAAGTCCGAGAGTAAAATTGAGGCCGTTATTATAAAAGAGAAAAACAGTGATAAACCGTTTGTTTCCTTCCTGTAAAAAAAGACAGTATGTAAACTGTCTTTTTTTTATTTTAAATGAAAATATATAATGTTTTTTGATAGTAATTCCTTGCTGTATATCGTGTGACAATCGTATATGTATCAGCTATAATAAATTATCTTAAAAAAGTAACATATAGGAATTTGAAAGAGGTGGCTTTCTTATGGCATCACAACAATTAGGTCGTTTACGTTCTGAAATTGATCAACTTAATTTACAAATATTAGAGTTACTAAACGAAAGAGGTCGTCTCGTACAAGAAGTTGGTAATTTAAAAGAAGTACAAGGTGTGAAACGTTTTGATCCTGTACGTGAAAGAAATATGCTGGATTTAATTGCAGAGAATAATAATGGTCCATTTGAAACTTCGACTTTACAACATATTTTCAAACAAATTTTTCAAGCTGGTTTAGAATTACAAGAAGACGATCATCGTAAAGCATTACTTGTTTCTCGTAAGAAAAAAACAGAAGATACGATTGTTGAAATTAATGGTGAAAAAATTGGTGACGGAAATCAGCATTTTATTATGGGACCGTGTGCAGTGGAAAGTTATGAACAAGTACGTCAAGTTGCTGAAGCAATGAAAGGGCAAGGTCTGAAATTAATGCGTGGTGGTGCGTTTAAACCACGTACTTCACCGTATGATTTTCAAGGTCTTGGATTAGAGGGATTACAAATTTTGCGCCAGGTAGCAGATGAATATGATTTGGCTGTTATTAGTGAAATTTTAAATCCGAATGATATTGAGATGTCATTAGATTACGTTGATGTTATTCAAATTGGCGCTCGCAATATGCAAAACTTTGATTTGCTAAGGGCAGCTGGTGCTGTGAATAAACCAGTATTATTAAAACGTGGTCTATCAGCAACGATTGAAGAATTCATTAATGCGGCAGAATATATTATGGCAAAAGGAAATGGGAACATTATTTTATGTGAACGAGGTATTCGCACGTATGAAAGAGCGACGCGTAATACGCTTGATATTTCCGCTGTGCCGATTTTAAAGAAAGAAACACATTTACCTGTCGTTGTCGATGTAACGCATTCTACAGGGCGACGTGACCTTCTCTTACCAACTGCAAAAGCAGCGATGGCAATTGGTGCAGACGCAATTATGGCTGAAGTACATCCAGATCCAGCTGTAGCTTTATCTGATGCAGCGCAACAAATGAATATACCGCAGTTCAATGATTTTATGAATGAATTAAAATCATTTGGAAGTAAATTATAAAAACTTTTAATGAGCTGTTCCAAAAAGGCATTTTGGAACAGCTTTCTCCTATTGTATAGCGACTGTCATTGTCGATTTTTGTTGGTAAGTTGATATATTTAAAAAATCGCTGATATAATTAGAGTTGCGGTCGATATATTTGGAAAATCGCTGATATATTTCGAGTTACAGTCGATATATTCGAAAAATCGCCGATATAAATTTCATTTACTATCGTACTGCTTAAAATAAGATTTCTACTAAGGAAACATCTATTTTTTTACAAAAAATGCCCTTTTTTCATAAAAAATACGAAAATACGAGAAAAGAAGCGAATTTTTTCGAAACTTTTGCGGGAAAATATTGTATGAGCCTGCGTTTTTATCGTATCATTAGTAAAAGGAAGAACTCGGGACGATTGGTGGCATCTGCAAATAGAGTTGATGTCTTTTTTTCATTCAAGTAACCGATACATAAAAATAGATAACAAAAATAGAAGGAGTGTGCGATGAGATGAACGTAACAATATATGATGTAGCGCGTGAAGCGAACGTTTCAATGGCTACCGTATCACGCGTTGTGAACGGTAACCCAAATGTAAAGCCTACAACAAGAAAGAAAGTATTAGAAGCAATTGATCGTTTAGGATACCGCCCAAATGCGGTAGCACGTGGACTAGCAAGTAAGAAGACAACTACAGTAGGTGTTATTATTCCTGATATCTCAAATACGTTTTATGCAGAACTAGCTCGTGGAATTGAAGATATCGCAACAATGTACAAATATAACATCATTTTAAGTAACTCTGACCAAAACAAAGAGAAAGAGTTCCATTTATTAAATACGATGCTTGGAAAACAAGTGGACGGAATTGTTTTCATGGGTGAAGATATTACAGACATTCACATTGAAGAATTTAAAAAATCTCCAGTACCAATTGTATTAGCAGCATCATTTGATGAGCAAAATGAAACGCCATCAGTAAATATTGATTATACACAAGCAGCTTATGATGCAATGAAGCACTTTATCGAGCAAGGACATAAACGTATCGGTTTCGTCTCTGGTCCTTTCATTGATAAAGCGGGAAGCGCGAAGAAGTTACAAGGTTACAAAAAAGCTTTAGAAGAAGCAGGTATTTCATATGATGAAAATCTTGTAATCGATGGAGATTACACATATGACTCAGGTATCGAAGCATTCGAAAAGCTTTGGAGCAATGATGAAAAGCCAACAGCAATCTTCGTATCTTCTGATGAAATGGCACTAGGTGTAATCCATGCAGCACAAGACGCTGGATTAAACGTACCAACTGACGTAGAAGTACTTGGTTTCGATAATACACGCCTTGCATTAATGGTTCGTCCGCAGCTTTCAACAGTTGTTCAACCGATGTATGATATCGGTGCAGTAGCAATGCGTCTATTAACAAAGTATATGAACAAAGAAAAAGTGGAAGATCACACTGTTATCTTACCTCACCGTATCCAATTTAGAGATTCAACGAAGTAAGTATAAAAAAGCTCACAGCGATTGCTGTGAGCTTTTATTCGTATTCAGGATAGTATTTTTGTACGACTGCATTTACCATTTCGTCTTTTTGCAAGTTAATTGATATTTTTAGTACAGTTATATTACTTTGTAAATTTACAACTTCGATGTAAAAAAACTGTTTGTCTAAGTCAATCGTAACATAATCGAATCGTTCGGATAGCTCTAATTTATATGTAGTAGTATATTCCAAATGAAAGCCTCCTTATTGTATAAGTGTATGTTATAATGCCTTCGCTATAGATGGGGCTATTCCTTGTTATATGTCACATAAGTGCAAATTTAACTATTATAGGGCAATGTCATGTATAATAGAAAGAAAAGGCTTGTGAGGGGGGAAAAGAGATGATCGTTCTTTGGATAATTACGCTTTGTATGACTGCTATTTTTGCATATATGACGTTAAAACAAAATGGTTTAAAGCGATTTGTTCCAGGAAGTATTCTTGCAGGAATTGCCCTTATCACGTATGTAATTTCTATTTTTATTGAAAGTGTATCAGTAGATATGAGCACAAGTTTAATGTTTATTGGTATTACACTATTTGCAGGTAGCATTATGGTACTTATGGTTGCTGGTATTATTTTATTTATTCATATGAATTCGGAAACGTTATAGCATATAGAAAAGGCATGTCCCGAGGGGACATGCCTTTTTATCCGTTCAATTATGCTCTATCTTTAGAAGAGTTTTGCTGTTTTAGTAAGTCGCGAATTTCGCCAAGAAGTTCTTCTTCTTTTGTTGGTTCTGGAATTTCTTCCTCTTTTTCTTCTTCTTTTTTAGATGTTAGTTTGTTGAAAACTTTAACAAACATAAAGATAGAAGCTGCGATAATTAAGAAGTCAAAAATTGTTTGGATGAAGTTACCATACATAACAGCAGATTTACCGTATCCAAAGTGTAAACTTGTAAAGTCAACGCCACCTAATACCATACCAAGTAATGGTGTGATGATATCTTTTACTAAAGAACTAACGATTTTACCGAATGCAGCACCGATTACAACCCCGACAGCTAAATCAACGACATTCCCTTTGAAAGCGAATTTTTTAAACTCGTTCCACATGTGTTAATCCCATCCTTTCCACGATTCATTATGAAATTTATAATTCCTATCAACATATTCTATAGAAATTTACGAGAGAAATAAAGAGGGAATGGGAATGAAAGTAAATTCTGAAAAATGTATCCGTTTTAATTTTTGTTTACATCATCTAGTAAAGATTGTAGCATTTGCTGCGTTTTTAATCCTTCTAATCCATCTACAACAGGCTTTGTATCGCCTTGTACACACTCAATAAAATGATGAACAGCATCTTCAAAACCACGTTGTTTTAACGTCGTATCCCATGATGGGGAACCACTTTGTAAAACTGAGTTTTCCTGTTCAATTTCAAATGTATTCATATTTTTTACGCGAATGATTTTCCCTGGCGTTACAAGTTCAATTTGTTCTAAATTTGTACCGGCATGGCGATGCATTGCAGTAGAAAGTAACAGTCCACTTGGAGTTGTATATGTATGATGTCCGTAAAGAAGTTCATTCTTTTCATTGATTTGCATCATATTGTGAACGGCGTTAAGGTCATCATTAGCTAACCAGCGAGCGGTATCTACAATGTGTAAATAATCATCTAACATAGTGAAGTCGTACGTATATGGCCCGACTTTATTTGTACGATGCTTTTCAATTCGAATCCATGAAATATCATTAGCCTGTTCTTTGGCAGCGACATACATAGGAACGAATCTGCGATTAAATCCGACCATTAATTTTCGGTTATACTTCTCGCTTAACTCGACTAGTTGCTCAGCTTGTTCCACTGTAGCTGCTAGCGGTTTATCAACATAAACGTCGATCCCTTTTTTTAGAAGTTCAGAAACGATTTCATAATGCGATGCAGTTGAACTATGAACGAAGATTGCATCGCATTCCGAAGCTAACATTTCAATAGAATGAAAGTCTTGAATTCGGTATTGCTGGCAAACTTGTTTTCTTTTCTCTGCGTTAGGTGTAAACGCCCCTACAAAATTCCAATCAGTTTCTTTTGTAAGTGTTGGAAGATAGGCCTTTTGCGCAATACTTCCAAGTCCAATCATCCCAATTTTAGGTTTGTTCATGTTTATTCCCACCCTATTAATATTAATGTAACGGCTTAAATGTAGCATAGGGTGGGGGAGGAAGGCAAAAATTAGCTTTTTACTTACGGCCTTCTAACAAAATCTTCTCTATCTCCTCAAAGTGATGAGCGCGAGCATGCTCTAGCGGGGTAACACCATCATTGTCTGGAATATTTACATCTGCACCGTGCTCAATAAGAAGGCGAATGACTTGTTGCTGTGTTTCGTTTCCGTTACTTAGTACGATGGCTTCCATTAAAGCTGTCCATCCCAGGTTATTTACATGATTTACATCAATATTTGTTCGAGTGAGGAGTTCTTTTATGACGTCAATATAGCCATGTTCTGAAGCTGGGATAAGAGCTGTTCCGCCGTAACGATTTGTAATCGTAGGATCTGCACCAGCATCAATTGTTAGTTTTAAAATGTCTAAGTAACCTTCCGCACCGGCGTATAGAAAGGGATTATTTTTCATGTCATCTTGAATATTTACGTCCGCACCGGCTTTGATAAGCGCCTTTGCGGTTTTTACATCATTTTTGTATGTAGCAATCATAAGCGGAGTGCGTCCTTGACTATCCGTCGCATTTATATTTGCGCCTTTTTTTAGTAAAGATATAACAGTATTCGTTTCATTTTTTTCAGTAGCTGCTAGTAGTGCAGTCTCCATGTTTGTCATCTCCTTTTTTACTTCTTGTTCTTGCGAGCATCCTTGTAAAAAAATTACGCAACATATCATACTGAATGTTTTTTTGAACATGGAATTTCAACCTCCTAATTTCAACTGTAAAATAGGAACATTAAATTTTTATAAACTGACGCTAAAATTACTATAAAATCGCTTGAGTAATTGAACATATATTTTTATGCTTATAAATAATAAGGTTTGATAAAGTGAAACTTTAATCAGTGGGGGTTTTGTTCATCCCCCACTGATTATTAGTTGAACCAATCGGGCTTTTATGGGCAGTTGATCCCCCACTTAACTTCTTTGCTTTCTCTGAATTTTGAGGTCGGGATCTTACTGCCCGTTAATGCGGGGTAAAGTGAGGATTTAAGATATGTCTATTAAAACAAGGTTTTTATTTTCTTATATTGCTGTTATCCTCGTTTCCATTACGCTTATATTAGTCGCGGGATTTTTAATCGTTTTTTCGATAACAGGTGACTTGGAAGCAGTGAAAAATTTCTATAAAAGTTCTTACATTCAAAAGCCGCTTACACCAGAAGAAGAGAATGCCTATCTTGAGTTGAAGTCAGCAGCTAAACAGCATCAATCTCAATTGTTAGATGAGTCGTTTGTCTCAGCAATAGAAAAAGAGGGTGTGAAAATAGTAGTAAGAAAAGGAGAAACACTTTCATATGCTTCAAACGTATTTGAAAGTGTATCTTTAAAAGAAGCCCTTCCGAAATTTGAATCAGCAAATATTAATAGTCGTGGTACAACGGAACTAGGCGATACATTTTATCGATATGTAAAGTTTGATTTTTATTTTCCTCAGGAAGAAGAGGGAAGTATATTTGTATTAAAAAAGCAAAGTTCATTTGTAGATCTTACACAAAAATTATTTCCAATCTTATTTGTATCTCTCTTACTACTAGCCATTTTACTCATTGGATTATTAAGTTACCTCGTTTCAAGAAGTGTAATAAAACCAATTTTTGTATTGAAAGGCGCAACGGAGAAAATTAAAGAAGGAAATTTAGATTTTCAAATACCAGTTACATCACACGATGAAATAGGGCAATTAAATCAAGGATTTGAGGAAATGAGGAAGAGATTAAAAGAATCGATAGAGATGCAAACACAGTATGAAGAAAATCGAAAAGAGCTTATTTCAAACATCTCTCATGATTTAAAAACACCGATTACATCAATTATCGGATATGTAGAAGGAATAAAGGACGGAGTAGCAAATACGCCAGAAAAAATGGATAAGTATTTAACAACTATCCATACGAAGGCAAAACATATGGACACACTCATTGATGAACTCTTTTTGTTTTCGAAGCTCGATTTGAATCGAGTTCCCTTTCAGTTTGAAACGGTTGAATTAAATATGTTTATGCAAGAGTTAATCGAAGAGATGCAAATGGATTTAAGTAAAGAAGGTATAGAAGTTAACTTGCAATTACATGCATCACCACTATATGTAACGGCTGATTGCGAAAAGATAAATAGAGTTATATCAAATTTAATTCATAATAGTGTGAAATACATGGATAAAGAAGAGAAGAAAATTACTGTAACAGTATCGAGTAATAATAATAAAGTTATTGTGAAAGTGATGGACAATGGATCAGGTATAGAATCTGATACGCTACCTTATATCTTTGAACGTTTTTATCGTGCAGAACAATCGCGGAATTCTAGCACAGGTGGAAGTGGACTTGGTTTAGCAATAGCGAAGCAAATTGTTGAAGAACATGGCGGGAAAATTTGGGCGGAAAGCGAGCTTGGTAAAGGCACAAGCATTTTCTTCTCATTGGAAAAAGTAGAGGAATGTGGTGAGTAAATTGAAAAGAATTTTATTAATAGAAGATGAAGTAAGTATTGCAGAATTACAGCGAGATTATTTAGAAATTAATGATTTCCAAGTTGATGTAGAGCATTCAGGAGAAACAGGTTTACAAATAGCCCTGCAAGAAGACTATGATTTAATTATTTTAGATATTATGCTTCCGAAAATGAACGGATTCGAAATTTGTAAACAAATACGTGCTGTAAAAGATATTCCGATTCTACTTGTTTCAGCAAAAAAAGAAGATATAGATAAAATTCGCGGACTCGGATTAGGAGCGGATGATTATATAACGAAGCCGTTTAGCCCGAGTGAATTAGTCGCAAGAGTAAAAGCACATATTTCTCGTTATGAAAGATTATCAGGAAATGTAAGTAAGCAACGTGATACGCTATACATCCACGGAATTTCTATCGATCAACGGGCGAGAAAAGTTTTTATAAACAATGAAGAAGTGGCATTTACAACGAAGGAATTTGATTTATTAACATTCTTTGTCACAAACCCAAATCAAGTATTAAATAAAGAACAGCTATTTGAACGCATTTGGGGATTAGACTCTGCTGGTGATTTAGCAACTGTTGTCGTTCATATTAGAAAGCTACGTGAAAAAATTGAAAGAGATCCTGCTCACCCGCAATATATTGAAACAGTATGGGGAGCTGGTTATCGTTTTAACGTGTAATATACCTGCCGAGTAATTGGCAGGTTTTTTGTATGTTATTCGAATGAAAAGGAAGAAATAGGTAATTCGTGTTAAAATGTAAAGAGAAACAAAACAGAGGAGAGCATAGGGAGCGAGCTATATGTTGGGGGATATATTAAAAGATAATAAATCAAATAAGACTTTAAAGATTGGAACTAATATCGTACTTATCTTATTGATTATTGGTGCAATACAAATGTTTTATGATGAAGATTCTACGAATGATCATTTCGGTTGGTTCTTTTTTGCGATCTTTTGGGTAATTAAAAGCATTTCTAGCTCTAAGGTAAGTTTAAAAGATAGAGATAAAAAGTCGGTATTACTTGATGTGGGTTTAGTGGTTATTTCTTTTGTTTTTTTAGTTGTTTTTAGTGTGAAATATTTCTTTTGAAAAAAGCTCATAGTCGTATAGAGGCTATGAGCTTTTTATCAGTGTTTAGGTTTTCTTAATAATAATGGTACTAACGATTTATAAAATGTTTGAGTAGTAGAAGTAAACTGAGCAGCTTCTTCTAAAAAAGGATAATGGTTGCTGTTTTCGAATGGAATGAAGATAGAATTACGTATCCCATCATGTATCTCGATAGAATATTGAATTGGGCACTGTACATCATATCTTCCGCATATAATAAGTGTCTTTGTTTGGATGGAAGGTAAATTCTCTCTTAAATCAAATGAAGGATATTCATTGGCGAAAGCATTCATCCGGCTAATGGACATTGTTTTATTGATTGGTTTACAAAAATAAGAGTTGTAGTTTTCTGGTTTATACAATGATAATTTTGTTCTCTTAGTAGATAGTTCTTTCCGTTCTTCATTTGTAAGGTGAGGGCTTTTTAAGTTTTCGATGAGTTTTTGCATATAATGAAACTGTGGATGTGCTGGGTGATAAATGCAGAATGGTGTTTCGGTATAGTTACTTGCTGCAGCTCCTGCTACGACTAATGATTGTAAGGAATGTGGATATGTAATTGCATATAAAAGTCCAAGCATACCACCTGTTGAATGGCCAGCGAAATGCCATGTTGGAAGTTGTAATGCTTCTCGTATGGCTTCCAAGTCGTGGATTGTTTCAATCATGCTTAATTCTTTTTCTGAATTGGCTTTTAACGAGTTACCAGCGTCTCGTAAATTAATGAGAAATACACGATGCGTAGCAGTAAAAACATCCGCAAAGTAATCACCAGTTTCATTAAATTGTGAATAGTGATGTGTAATACAAAGCGATTCGCCATCTCCTTTTGTAAAGAGTTCAAATGTACCACGTTTCGTGTGGATCATTTGTCGTTTCCACATAATATCACTACCTTTTCTCATAAAAGTTGGGCCAGGCTGTTATGAAATGAAAATATATCGGCGCATTTCGAAATATATCAGCGATTATTAAAATATATCGACTTACCGACAGAAACCGACAATAAATAAAAGGAGGCTATTCAAAAACGAGCCTCCTTTTCGTTTAGTACAAAGATTTTGTCATATTATTCCGAATAATTTCAAGGGATTTCGCTACAGTTAATGCGTTTTTTTCTTCAATTTCTGGTTTACGGGGGATAGGTTTATACATGTTGTCTGGATCTTCCCATGTGAGGGGAAGTTCTGTTTCTGCTTGTCCTTTCCAAGCTTCAATCCATTCTGGAGGGAGATAACCTGAGATGTTTTGGATGTTGTTCATTTCGAGCCAAATGAGTGCCCAAGCTCTTGGAACGACGCGCCAGTGATCATAGCCACCGCCACCGACAGCGATCCAGCGACCGTCGCAATATTCATTTGCAATTTCACGAGCGAGCTTCGGTATTTCACGGTAAATATTCATTGTCGCACAAAGATGTGTAAGTGGGTCATAATAATGTGCGTCAGCACCATTTTGCGTTAAAATAATATCCGGTTTAAAGTACGCTGCAACTTCTTTTACAACAGTTCGATATGATTTTAAGAACGATTCATCTTCTGTAAAAGCATCGAGTGGAACGTTAAAAGAATAACTATAGCCATTACCTTGTCCGCGTTCATTTACAGCGCCAGTTCCAGGAAATAAATAGCGACCAGTTTCATGTAATGAAATTGTGCATACGTTAGGGTCATCATAAAACGACCACTGTACGCCATCACCGTGATGAGCATCTGTATCAATATATAAGACGCGTAAACCGTATTTCTTTTGAATATATTTCATTGCGATAGAACTGTCGTTATAAATACAAAAGCCAGATGCTTTGCCGCGAAAGCCGTGATGTAAGCCGCCGCCCAAATTAAGTGCGTGCTTTACTTTCCCAGAAAGAACAGCATCGACAGCTGTTAATGTACCACCAACGAGCAATGCGCTTGCTTCGTGCATATTTGGGAACATCGGTGTATCTTCTGTTCCGAGTCCATATGTCATTGCAATTGATTTTTCTAACTTTCCTTCTCCAGCACGTTTTACCGCATTTATGTACTCCTCTGTATGAACGTAGGCGATTTCTTCATCTGTAGCCGTCCGTGGTGAGATGATTTGAGAGGGAGAGATGAAACCGCCCTTTTGTAATAAATCATACGTAAGTGTGACGCGCAGTTGGTTAAAAGGATGATCAGGGCTAAATGAATAGCCCCGGAAGTCATCCGAATAAATAAACGCGCTACTCATGCCTGCATCCCCATGATGTTTGGCCATAATACGCGGTAGCCTTCTGCTTCAAGTGCATCAATCACTTTTAGAGGATTCATCGTTTGAATGCGGAAAACGAGTACTTTATCATTCTCATCTTTTGCTGGATAGACGAGAACGCTCACGATATTTATTTGTAAATCACTAAAAATAGCAACGACTTTTCCAAGAATACCAGGTTCGTTTTTTACTTGAATTTCAATTTGCGAACTTGGTTGATGTGCTCCTGTTAATTTTACTAACGTGTGTAATACTGTAGATTCAGAAATGATTCCAACTAACTTCCCGGCCTTTGTAACAGGAAGACAGCCAATTTTATTTTCAAAAAATAAAGTAGCAATTTCCTCAACGAAATCGAGAGGATGGCAAGTCATAACAGGATGTTTCATAATAAGTTCGAGCGGTTGCTGTAGCATATCGAGTGAAACTTGTTCATCTAGAATAGACGGACTTGCATCTCTTACATCCCGATCAGAAATAATGCCTACGACGTGATTATTTTGATCGACAATTGGAATGTGCCGAATGCCTTTCGTGCGTATCGTTCGGATTGCTGTTTCGATTGTATCGTTTGGATGTAATGTAACTACATTTTGATTCATAATTTCTTCTACAATCATTCCAGTTGCCCCCTTTATTAATACATAAAACGATTGTGAAAACGTAGACGATCAAAAGCTTGAATAGAATCCGTATCAACGCGTTTACCGATGCGGACCATTAAACAGTTGGCAGGATGTGAACAAATTTCAGGATCGTCTGTAGCCATCCATTGTAACCCGCCAGCATTCATCATCTTCTCCATTACTTTTCGGTATTCCCACACATTCAATCCTGTTTGTTTCAAATCCCAGTGCCAATAATATTCAGTCGTCAATATAATGTAATCTTCCATATAATCGTCCATCATAGAAACCTCTAGTAAGTTCTTTCCGACAGAACTCCCGCGGAAGGCTGGGACTACTTCAATTGCCCCAAGCTCAATTAAGTTTTCCATTTTTCCTTCTGACCATCGTTCAAGTGGATCAGGATACAAGTATGTAACATATCCAACAATTGTTTGGTCATGTCTAGCAATAATGAGACGAGCTTCTGGTAATTTAGAAATTTCGACAATTGCTTTATATTGTTGCTCGGCAGGACGAAACGCAATTAAGTCTGGATGAAACTCATACATTTCTAAGTTATGTGTAGAGACAGGACCTTCAATAATTAAAGTGCCTTTCGCTGTTTTTAAGTTTCTAGCATTATATATTTTTTTATGAATCAATGTATTGCTCACCACCTTGAGGGTTTGTGAATCTATTAATATCGTACTTTATAATATATGCGATGTGAATCGAAATTTGTCATTAAAAATTTGTCTAAAAATCAACAAATATACTGAAAATTTTAAATAATGCCATTATAATAGATAATAGAATATATAGGAGGGGGATGTAAAGTATGAAAGTAGAAACGCTTCCTGTCATTAAAGGAGAAAATAATTTGCCGAATTATGATGAGGCATACGCGAATTTTAACTGGGAAGAGGTTAATAAAAACTTTACTTGGAATGAAACAGGCCGAGTAAATATGGCGTATGAGGCAATTGATAAGCATGCGAAATCCGATCGAAAGAATAAAGTAGCTCTTTATTATCAAGATGGATCGCGAAAAGAGAAATATACATTTAAGGAAATGAAGGATTTTTCTAATAAAGCAGGAAACGTCCTTAAGAATTATGGCGATGTAGAAAAAGGCGATCGCGTTTTTATTTTTATGCCACGTTCTCCAGAGTTATATTTCGCACTTTTAGGTGCAGTGAAATTAGGAGCAATTGTTGGACCGCTATTTGAAGCATTTATGGAAGGCGCAGTTCGCGATCGCTTAGAAGATAGCGAAGCAAAGGTGTTAATTACAACGCCTGAATTATTAGAGCGCGTACCATTAAATGATTTACCGGCTTTAAAAACAGTTTTCCTTGTTGGAGATAATGTAGAAGAAGGCGGTAAAACGGTAGCGTTCAATCCGTTATTTGAACAAGCTTCAAAAGAATTACATATTGAATGGTTAGGCCGTGAAGACGGTTTGATTCTACATTACACGTCTGGTTCTACTGGTAAGCCAAAAGGTGTGCTTCATGCGCAAAACGCAATGGTTCAGCACTATCAAACGGCGAAGTGGGTATTAGATTTAAAAGAAGACGATGTATATTGGTGTACTGCTGACCCGGGCTGGGTAACTGGAACAGCTTACGGTATTTTCGCACCGTGGTTAGTTGGAGCGTCAAATGTTATTTTAGGTGGACGCTTTAGTCCAGAAGCTTGGTATGAAGCACTGCAAGATTACGGTGTGACGGTTTGGTACAGCGCACCAACAGCATTCCGTATGTTAATGGGAGCTGGACAAGACGCAATTAAAAAATATGACTTATCACAAGTTCGTCACGTATTAAGCGTTGGTGAGCCGTTAAATCCAGAAGTAATTCGCTGGGGTATGAATGCATTTGGACTTCGTATTCATGATACGTGGTGGATGACAGAAACAGGTGGACAAGTAATTTGTAACTACCCTTGTATGGAAATCCGTCCAGGTTCAATGGGTAAACCAATTCCAGGTGTGAAAGCAGCGATTGTTGATAATGAAGGAAATGAAGTGCCTCCTTACACAATGGGTAACTTAGCAATTGCGAAAGGTTGGCCATCTATGATGCGCGGGATCTGGAATAACCAGCAAAAATATGAATCTTATTTCATGCCGGGAGATTGGTACGTATCAGGTGACTCTGCCTATATGGATGAAGATGGATACTTCTGGTTCCAAGGACGTATTGACGATGTAATTATGACGTCAGGTGAGCGCGTTGGTCCGTTTGAAGTAGAAAGTAAATTAATCGAGCATGCTGCTGTTGCAGAAGCTGGTGTAATTGGTATTCCTGATCCGGTGCGCGGCGAAATTATTAAAGCATTTATCGCACTTCGAGCAGGATACGAACCATCTGATGAATTAAAAGAAGAAATTCGTCAATTTGTAAAGAAAGGCCTAGCAGCTCATGCAGCGCCAAGGCAAATTGAATTTAGAGATAAATTACCGAAAACGAGAAGTGGTAAAATTATGCGCCGCGTATTAAAAGCGTGGGAGCTGAATTTACCAACAGGTGACTTATCAACGATGGAAGATTAAGAGAGAAAGGTCTGAACGAAAAATGTTCAGGCCTTTCTTTTTTATGATATCATGAACTCATATATATAAGTTAAAGGGGATAGTATGATGAAAACAGAAAAGGAAAAGATGATACTAGGAGAAATGTACATACCGGCTGATCCAGTTTTAGTACAAGAAAGAGAGCAAGCACGTATATTAACGAGAAAATTAAATGATACGCCAGAAGAGCAATTGAAAGAGCGTAGCGAAATCGTAAAAGAATTATTCGGAACGACAGGAGATAATATTCATCTTGAATCTTCTTTTAGATGTGATTACGGCTATAACATTCACGTTGGCGAAAATTTTTACGCGAACTTTGACTGTACGATTTTAGACGTATGCCCGGTAACAATCGGAGTGAACTGTATGTTAGCTCCAGGTGTTCACATTTATACAGCAACGCACCCGCTTGATCCAGTAGAGCGTATAAGCGGATCAGAATACGGAAAACCAGTTACAATTGGCGATAACGTATGGATTGGCGGAAGAGCAATTATTAATCCAGGTGTAACAATTGGAGACAATGCGGTAATCGCATCTGGTGCTGTCGTAACGAAAGATGTGCCTAATAATGTAGTAGTTGGCGGGAATCCTGCAAAGATTATAAAAAAACTAAAATAATATTTGAACGAAGTGCCTTCCTCGTCTGTATACATTTATGAAAGAATAGATGAGGGAGGCTTTTATATGTCTAATAAATTACTTCTTGCTTTTGCTTTAATTGGAATTATAGTTGTATTTTCTTGTGGTCTTTTCTTACCGATACCAATTGGATATAGAGTATCAATGCTTACAGCTGGAGCTATAATGGGAGTTCTGTTTTCAATAATTATTCCATTTGATAGAAAACATATAGTACGGAAAAATGGATATAAAATTGATTTTACAAAAACAAAAGTGTATTTTCGCTGGAATGTATTTGATACTATTTCTGTCTGCCTTGCGTTGTATGCATGCATATGTGTGCAAGCGTTAAATATTTTAGTTGCAATGGGATTTACGATTCAAAACCCATATGTGCAATTTTTTACAAATCAATCACAATTGTGGATTTTTATTGCGATTGCATATTTAATTTCCCGTATTTCATTAACGTTAAAAGGAATAAAGGAGATCAAAAATCATGGCGCAGATTGGGATTGAGGAGGAGCTCATGCTTGCGTATCAAAGTGGAGATAAACAAGCGGGAGAAAGACTATATATTTTAATCAAACCAGCGCTATACACATTTTTGTATCGATTTAACCGAGATGAACAATTAAGTATCGATCTTGTGCAAGATACGTTTTTGACGCTAGAGCGTAAGAAACATATGTATGAAATTGAAAAAGGTAAAATAAAAACGTATTTATTTCAAATTGGTTATCGTCTTATGATTAATAAATTGAATAGGAGAAAAAAGTGGCGTACGCTTTTGCCATTTTTAGTGCCGATTCCGGAAAAAGAATTTTCTCACGAAGATCGGCTCACAGTAAGAGAAGCAATTTTGAAAGTTCCAGAAGAGCAAAGAGCGGTCCTAATCCTTTCTTATTATCATGATATGCAGCAAAAAGAAATTGCAGAAATATTAAACATTCCGATTGGAACAGTGAAATCGAGACTTCATAATGGAATAAAGAAATTGAAACAATTGCTGGAGGTGGATGAAATTGAGCGAAAATCCCTTTAAGAGTGAATATAAGTTAAAGCAACATTTAGATAGTGATCATGTAGAAATACCAGACTTTCCAAAAACGGTAAGTCGATTCAATCGATTAATCGGGTTTCTTGGTTCCCCGGCGAAAGATCCTGTGGAGGCGACCATTGGGAATGATTTATCGGTTGTGTTTCATGTATCGTTATTAGTTGGGCTTCCGGTTATTTCTATAATTATGATATTAATTATAGGATTTTAAATAGGGTAGGAGAAATGAAGTGCATAGTGAAAGCTATGTGCTTTTTACATTTAGACATATTATGAAATTAATTCCAAATGCAATAATGATATGTTAATATACAAATATATAATTAATATGTTATTGAGAGGAAGATAAATTATGAGACAGTGTTCCAATTGTGGAAGTCAGGTGCGACAGCATGATAATTTTTGTGGGGATTGTGGTATGAATTTAGAGAAACAACAATGTTCAGAGGAGATATTAGAAACGAACAATGAATGGAATGTAGAGAATAAGAAAAAAACTAGTTTTCTAGCCCATAAACGATTCGTAGTTGTAAGTGCAATAGCCTTAATAATCGTTGCAAGCACTATTTATATTTTTTTAACTCATTCTTCTACTTTTAATAAGATGAAAGGGTATTGGTATGCTGGCGGTAAAGGGGCTTACCTTCAGATTCAAGAAATAGACGATAAAAATATTGAAATAGTGTTTTATGAAAAGAGAGGGAAAACAGAAAGAGTTAAAGGGAGTGTAGTAGATTATAATGATAATCAAGTAATATGTAATATGTCATACCCTTGGAATGGAAGAGTGAAATTGGAATTATTGGATGATACAACGTTGTACATGAGTGAAGAGGGAAAGAAATCGCATAAATTAAAACTGACAAAGGTTTCCGAAAAGGAGATGCAAGAGTTTTATGGAGGGGAAAAATCTTCAAGGTAGTTTGTATATAGTATTTTCTTCAATTTGACACATGCTAGTAAATAATGATATAAAGAAAAGTATATGAATAATTGAGCGTGGAAAGGGAGAAGTAGTGATCATTTCCCTGTTTTAGAGAGCTGATGGTCGGTGAAAATCAGCACATAGATGATCGCGAATTACGCCCCTAGAGCATCTTTTTTCGATTGAATTGTATTCAAAAGGGAAAAGACGGTGCTAAGCCGTTATGTAAATAAGGTGGTAGGCTTTTTGGCCTGCAACTAGGGTGGTAACGCGATAATCAAAATCGTCCCTTATTTGAAGGGGCGATTTTTTTATGTTTTCAACCTTCACGCCAGTAATGAACTTAAAGGAGAGTATGTAGGATATGGGTATTTTACAAGATCTTGAATTTCGCGGTCTAATTAATCAGCAAACAGATGCTGAGGGCCTTGAGCAATTATTAGAAAAAGAAAGCGTTAAATTATACTGTGGTTTCGATCCGACAGCAGATAGCTTACACATCGGTCATATGTTACCAGTATTAATGTTACGTCGTTTCCAATTAGCTGGTCACCAACCAATCGCACTTGTTGGTGGTGGTACTGGTATGATCGGTGACCCAAGTGGTAAAAAAGCAGAGCGTACATTAAATACGAAAGATACAGTTGCTTACTACACAGAAAGCATTAAAAACCAACTTTCAAACTTCTTAGAGTTCGAAAACGTGGACAACCCAGCAACAATGGCTAACAACTATGACTGGCTTGGTAACTTAGATGTAATTTCATTCTTACGCGATATCGGTAAAAACTTCGGTTTAAACTATATGTTAGCAAAAGATACAGTAGCATCTCGTTTAGAAACTGGTATTTCATTCACTGAGTTCAGTTACATGATTTTACAATCATACGACTTCTTAAACTTATACCAACACCATAATTGCCGTCTGCAAATCGGTGGTAGTGACCAATGGGGTAACATTACAGCTGGTCTTGAATTAATCCGTAAATCAGAAGAAGATGCGAAAGCATTCGGTTTAACAATTCCACTTGTTACAAAATCAGACGGTACGAAGTTTGGTAAAACAGAAGGCGGCGCAATTTGGTTAGACCCAGAGAAAACAACTCCTTACGAGTTCTACCAATTCTGGATCAACACAGATGACCGCGACGTTGTTAAATACTTAAAATACTTCACATTCTTATCTCATGAAGAAATTCTTGAGCTTGAAAAGCAAGTAGCTGAAGCACCAGAAAAACGTGCAGCACAAAAAGCATTAGGTTCTGAAATGACAAAACTTGTTCACGGCGAAGAAGCATTAGAGCAAGCGATTAAAATCTCAGCTGCATTATTCAGCGGTTCTGTAGCAGAACTAACTGCAAGCGAAATCGAGCAAGGATTCAAAGACGTACCATCTGTAGAACGTACTGCAGAAGATACAGTATTAATAGACTTACTTGTAGAAAGCAAAATCTCTCCATCAAAACGTCAAGCACGTGAAGATGTAACGAACGGCGCAATCTACGTAAACGGTGAGCGTATACAAGCGTTAGACTACGTTGTAACAGAAAACGACCGCATCGAGGGTAAATTCACAATCATTCGCCGCGGTAAAAAGAAATATTTCTTAATTCGTTACTAATTAGAAACGAATATAAACAAATAATACCCCGAATTATAGGCTGAAAAGTTTATGATTCGGGGTTTTTTATGTATGGATTTAAATCGCCGGATCTTTTTTTGAAAATAGAATATAAAGAATTAATATGAGCATATAAAGTAAACTAACTAGCATAACGATAAATGCTGTTGGATAAAATTTTGCTGCATATATAAAGAAATCGATTTGATAAATATCTTGGTAATTTGAAACGGTGCCTTTGAAGTAATTCGTAAACTTAGCGCTATATTTCCATTCATCAGGATTATCTATTAAATTACTCCCTTGATACCAACTCATCAGTGCTGAAGTAATAAATAGCATAAATGAACTTCCGAGTTGAACCATTTGGTTTATTGTCAAAAAGAATCCACCTCCTATTTAATGGTTATTATAGCGTGCATTCATAGGCCTGTAACCTTTTTGTTGTAATCTCCTTTTCGAGTTCATACGGAAATCACATGTAAGCGGTATGATAAATGTATAACAAATAGAAAGGAGTGGTAAAACAAAATGTCACTAGAAGCGCTCATTATTTTTTCTTTGCTAAATGCGGGTCAGCTTGCAGAGAATTCGAAGGTGGATGTACATAAAGAGCAGAAAGATGCTTATGTATATGTTCAAAAAGAGGAAAATAAATAATTTTATTTTATATATAAACGAAAAAAGCCAATCCACAGGATTGGCTTTTTGTCATTAACGAGAGTAGAACTCTACGATTAATGCTTCGTTGATTTCAGCTGGTAACTCAGCACGCTCAGCGTGACGAGTGTAAGTAGCTTCTAATTTGTCAGCATCGAAAGTTAAGTATTCTGGTACGAAGTTGTTAACTTCGATCGCTTCTTTAACAACAACAAGGCTGTTAGATTTTTCGCGAACGCTGATAGTTTGACCAGGTTTTACACGGTAAGATGGGATATCTACGCGAGCGCCATCAACCATGATGTGACCGTGGTTTACTAATTGGCGAGCTGCACGACGAGTGCGAGCTAAGCCCATACGGTAAACTAAGTTGTCAAGACGAGCTTCAAGAAGGATCATGAAGTTTTCGCCGTGCTTACCAGGCATTTTACCTGCTTGGTCAAATGTGCGACGGAATTGACGCTCAGTCATGCCGTACATGTGACGAAGTTTTTGTTTCTCTTGTAATTGTAAACCGTATTCTGAAAGTTTCTTACGTTGGTTAGGACCGTGAGGACCTGGTGCGTAAGGGCGTTTTTCTAATTCTTTTCCTGTGCCGCTTAGAGAGATTCCAAGACGACGAGACAGTTTCCAAGCTGGACCTGTATAACGAGCCATAGTTGACTCCTCCTTTAAAAATGTTTTTATTTACGTAAAATAAAAACAGACGTAATCGATATTTACGGGCATTTTGTTTTCATGTACCTTCGCTCCAGCAGCAGGGAGTTACGAGATACACCTCCGTAGAGGAACAAAATACAAACGATAAACTCACATTACAAGGCTGCCTTTTTATTTTACACAAACGCTATTATATCTTTTACCCAGAGTTTCGTCAAGCAAGTACGTTTTTGTTTTATGCATAAAAATTTTGGAAATTAATATAAGAAGGAATTTAAAACAATATAGAAGAAGAGATAGAAACACAAATAAAACGCTTACATAAAATGAAGGAAAACGTTCATCAAATTTTTATGGATGAATATGCGGCAATAAAAACATAAGGGGGATGTTTTTATGAAAAAGAAGCATATGGAGACAGCGTTAATTCATCACGGTTATAAACCTGAGGAACATAAAGGAAGTTTAACACCACCTTTATTTCAAACTTCTACATTTACATTTGAGACTGCGCAGCAAGGAGAGGCGAGTTTTGCGGGAGTGGATCCATCTTATATTTACTCACGGCTTGGAAATCCAACTGTGAAATTATTTGAAGAACGTATGGCGGTGTTAGAAGGAGGAGAAGAGGCACTTGCCTTCGGGTCTGGTATGGCAGCTATTTCAGCTACTTTAATCGGTTTTTTAAAGGCTGGAGATCATATTATTTGTTCAAATGGATTATACGGATGCACGTACGGTTTTTTAGAAGTGTTAGAAGAAAAATTTATGATTACGCATTCGTTTTGTGATATGGAGACAGAGGCTGATATTGAAAATAAAATTCGCCCAAATACAAAGCTTATTTTCGTTGAAACACCAATTAATCCAACGATGAAATTAATTGATTTAAAACAAGTGATTCGGGTTGCGAAGCGAAAAGGCTTACTTGTTATTGTTGATAATACATTTTGTTCACCTTATTTACAAAGACCGCTTGAGCTTGGCTGTGACGCTGTTGTGCATAGTGCGACAAAATATATTGGTGGTCACGGTGACGTTGTAGCAGGCGTAACAATTTGTAAAACGAAAGCATTAGCTGAAAAGATTCGCCCGATGCGAAAGGATATCGGTGGTATTATGGCACCGTTTGATGCGTGGTTATTATTACGCGGGTTAAAGACGTTAGCAGTAAGAATGGATCGTCATTGTGATAATGCAGAAAAAATTGTATCGTTCCTAAGAAAACATGACGCGGTAGAAGGTGTTTGGTATCCAGAAGGGGAGTTAGCATCTCGTCAAATGAAACGCGGGGGCGGTGTTATTTCTTTTTCAGTAAAAGGCGGAAAAGAAGAGACGCAAGCGTTTATTAATGATCTTCACTTTATTACAATTGCGGTGAGTTTAGGAGATACAGAAACGTTAATTCAGCATCCAGCAACGATGACGCACGCTGCGATTCCAGCTGAACTAAGAAAAGAAATGGGCATTTTCGATAATTTAATACGCTTATCAGTCGGTTTAGAATCGTGGGAGGATATCGTTTCTGATTTAGAGCAGGCATTAAAGAAAATATCTACTGTAAATCAATGAAAAAAGAGTGAGCTATCGGTTTTGTACAGGGCGTACTAAATCGATAACTCGCTCTTTTCTTTTTACATATGTTTTAGGAGTGTTTCCACAAACTTTTCTAAATAGCGCTGATCTACTTCATCAAAACGATTCTTTTCAGGACTATCAATGTCAAGTACACCAATGACAGCTCCTTCTTTCACAATCGGTACAACGATTTCTGAATTAGAAGCACTATCGCAAGCGATGTGACCTGGGAATTGGTGAACGTCTGCTACAAGCTGTGTTGTTTTCGTTTCAGCTGCTACGCCGCAAACGCCTCGTCCAAATGGAATGCGTACGCAAGCAGGCATTCCTTGGAACGGTCCAAGGACAAGCTGATTTCCTTCTGTTACGTAAAAGCCAACCCAATTAACGCGATCTAAAAATTGGTTTAATAATGCGGACGCATTTGATAAGTTTGCGACTACGTTTGATTCGCCAGTTAATAACGCATCCAGTTGTTTAATTACTGTCTCATATTGCTGCACGCGAGATCCTGCATAACTTTCTTTAGTAAACATGGAAACAGCTCCTTTTTTATCGAGATGTGTAAAATATTAGCAAAATACGATGTATTTCACATGACTTTGTCGATAGAAAATTAAAGGAATTTGTCTTAAAAGTCAAGAAATTTAAACTATAGCTGTTCAGTGAGGGGAAGTGAGCGCATGAAGCAGACGAAACAAAAAGTAATTGATGCGGCAATATCGTTGTTTAATACGAAAGGGTATGATGGAACATCGGTGCGAGACATTGCAAAGCGAGCGGATGTGAATGTAGCGAATATTTCATATTATTTTGCTGGGAAGCAAGGTTTATTAGAACAGCTTATTACTGATTTTTTAGAAGGATATATTCATGTGATTGAAATGTCGTTTGAACAGAGAGAGTATTTGTCGGCTAAAGATGTGATGGTGCAAATGGTGCGCGGGATTTTACGATATCAATTTGAAAATAGAGAACTAACACGTTTCTTCTACCGAGAGCTTTCGCTTGATACGACATTAATTCGTGAAGTGATGACCGTTTATTTTTCTAAAGAAAGATATTATATAGAACAAATGATTAGACAAGGACAAATGAAAAAAGAATTTCAGAAAGTATCATTTACAATGTTTATGACGCAATTAAAAGGTATGATAAATATGCCGTTTTTATATCCACAATATATATCAGAAGTACTGCATTCTTTCCCGTCTGAGACATTTTTCATAGAAATATACACGAAAGAGATTGAGCAATGGATGGAACAAGCATTATGTAAGGCGAATATGTACCATGAATGGCCAAGAGCTGTTCATATGTGAAGAATCCCCACCTAACGAACTGAGGTGGGGATTTTTATGTTTACTTTTCTTTGCCATAAATTGTTACATAAAAGCGCGATAATTGTTAATGCAGCTCCAGCGATTTCAATTTTATCGACTGTATAACCTCGAAAGATAGAACCGATCAGTGCAAGGATAGGAACTAAATTCATAAATAATATGCCGTTAATAGATGAAATATAGCGATTTCCCATATTCCAGCAAAATACAGCGATAACGCCTGCGATAATCGACATATAAAAGAGCTCAAAACGAACGCTCACAACTGTACGCAGTGACGGCATAGTAACTATATTTGTGTACGTTAAGAAAGTAACAATAACGATGAGTGAAATGGAGCCAAATAAACAAGTTAATGTCGTGTACCTAAGTGGTGACCAAGATTGAAAACGAGCACCCCCGTTTGTATAAATGACCCAGCAAGTAACGCCGCATAGCATCAATATATTTGTTGATAAGTGGCTTGCAGCTCCAAATAGTAATTCAATATTTCCTTTTGAAATGACAAGCATAACACCAAGTAATGCAACGAACATACAAAGGAATGTATAGTTTTGTGGGCGGCGATTTTGGGTTATCCATTGCAGTGATAAGGCAATCAGTGGCATAAGGGATTGAATCATAGCTGCATGGATTGCTCCGGAAGGTCCGGCAAGTTGTTGTCCGTAGAAAACGAGAAAACCATACCCCGCGAAACCGACTGTCCCGTAAAAGAATAGAGAAAGTGTTCTTTTTTCTAAGCGGAGTGAAGTCTTTCCTTCAGTAATTAATAGCAAAATAAGAAAAATAATAGCTGCTGATCCATAGCGAATCGTTGTGAAGAAGAATGGATCGATAAATTGCAGAGCATTTGCCATTACAGGAAACATAAATCCCCAGGCAGTGACAGCGAGTAAGCATAGAAAGGATCCGAGTAGCATTTGTTTTTTGTTCAAGAGTATCTTTCCCCTTTACATTTCGTTATAGTAAGTTGATGAAATAAGTATAAAGAGTAATTGTTTATAGGAGGAAATATCGATTTCTTATAACGGTTATAACTTTTTGTTAGAGGTGTGTACGATGGATTTGGAGGCAGTACGATCGTTTATTGAAGTGAAGCATACGCGAAGTTTATCAAAGGCAAGTAAGATTTTACATATATCGCAACCAGCGCTTAGTAAACAAATTCAAAAGTTAGAAGCGGATTTAGAGGTTACGTTACTTAAGCGTTCTGCGCAAGGAGTAGAGTTAACGGAGGCAGGAGAGTTATTTATAAAAAGAATGTTACCGATTTTGGAGCAAATAAATGAAGTGAAAACAGAAATGAGGGGGTATCAAGAGAACCGGAAGTTTTCAATTGGTATACTACCGAGTTTAGCGGAGCATTACATATCAGAATGTAAAAATATATTAGGTGATGAGTTCGAAGTGGAATGGCAAATCGGGCATACGGAAGTATTAAGAGATTTATTTAAAGCGCGGGAGATTGACGCGATGTTCATCGATTCAGTAGTAGAAGGTGCTACGTATATAAAAGAAGTGCAACAAGAGAAAATTGTTTGTGCCGTTTCAAATAATCATCCGTACAAAGAGAAGATAGTCATTCAAATAGAAGAGCTGCACAATGAAAAATTAATTGTATATCCAGAAATATGTGATGTAAGGAAAATGATTATGAACATGTTTCATGAAATAGGTGTAAAACCAACTATAGCTGTGGAAACATCTTACGCAGAACCGATGCTTGCAATGGTAAAAGCTGGCCTTGGTATCACGTTACTTCCAGAAAGGGCAGTAGAGCAGTCTGTAAGGCAAGGAAATGTACATGTAATTTCTGTTGAACCACCACTCATGCGGAAAATTTATTTCGTATCCCATACGAAAGATTGTTTGTTATTACAATCATTTGAGGATAGGGAGTGAGGTAGGCGGAATATTGAGAAAGATTACAATCACATTGAAAGAAACATGAAATTTTAAAAAAAACTAGGTCAAAAACAAACCATTACATGGTATGATTAGTACATTGTTAGTTGTTAAATATAGGGGAATTCCCTTTTTATACATAATGCCTTCCATTTCATAAACGGAACGGACAAAAAAAGAGATATAACTAGGAGGCTTTTTTGCATGGATTCTATCCTGACGATCGTTATCATTGTAGTAAGCTCTATTCTAGTGCTGCTCATGATAGAGCTTGTGATAAGAAATCGTTCATATAAAGATATTGAAGCACTGGAGCAGTGGAAACAAGAGATAAAAGATAAACCTGTGGCAGATGAACTAAAACGGGTAAAAGATTTAAACATGACGGGTCAAACAGAAGAACTGTTTGGTAAATGGCGTGAAGAATGGGATGAAATTGTATCAACAACCCTTCCGAAAGCTGACAAAGATTTAGCGCAAGCGCGAAAATTCGCCTCGCAATTCTCCTTCCGAAAAGCAAAGCATGCGATGAACGAATCCATAAGTGGTTTAGATGACGCTGATAATCGTATTACTGACATTTTAAATGAATTACAGCAATTGTTAGAAAGCCATGAGAAAAATAGCTCGGAAATTGAAGGGTTACGTGATACATATCGTAGTATGAAAAAGAGTGTTCTTGCTCATAGACATATGTATGGAGCAGCAGAGCAGAAAATCGAAGAGATGCTAGACGCTGAATCTGAGAAATTTAAAACCTTTGAAGAAGCAACAAACAATGGCGACTATTTAAAAGCGAGAGAAATTGTTATTAGTTTGGAAGAAGGTTTAGCAGATTTAGAAATCATTATTCACCAAATTCCAGATTTATTGGTAGAGTGTCAAGCGACGTTACCAGTTCAGCTGGAAGATTTATTACACGGACATAATGATATGGTAAGACAAGGTTATGTATTAGATTATTTGGAAGTCCCTAAAGAAGTTCGCGATATGACGAAACAACTACAAACATGTTTAATGGATATACAGGAGCTTCATATAACAGAAGCGGCTGAAAAAGTAGAAAACTTAAAAACACGTTTAGATGGCTTCTACGATCAATTGGAACAAGAAGTACATGCGAGACATTATGTGGAGCAAAAAACACTTTCTGTTTACGATGACTTAGAAGAAATGCGTATCGAAACGATTGAAACGAAAACAGAAACACAACTTGTGAAACAAAGCTATCAGTTACAAGATAAAGACATTGAGTCTCAAAAAGTAATTGAAAAGCAAATGCACATTTTAACGAAACGTTTTGAAATGCTACAATTACGCGTTGCAGAACAAGATATTGCCTTCTCTATTATTCGTGAGGAACTAGAAGAGGTTTATGAGCAATGTGAAACGTTAAAAGTACTTCATGCAGAATATAAAGAAATGCTGCAAGCGATGCGCAAAGAAGAATTTGAAGCACGTGAGAAGTTACAAGAAATGCGAAATACTATTTTCGAAACGAAACGCTTTATGCAAAAGTCGAATTTGCCAGGTCTTCCAGAGAGTATTATGGAAGATTTAAAAAGAGGGCAAATGGCAATGCAAGCTGTATATGAACAATTAGAAGTGAAGCCGTTAAATATGAACGCTGTAAATAGCAGTTTAGAAGAAGCATACACAACTGTGAACGGTGTGGCTGAAATGACAGAAGAGTTAATTGGACAAGCATATTTAGTGGAAAAATTAATTCAGTACGGTAACCGTTACCGTAGTCATGATGAAAACCTAGCAGAAAGTTTAAATTATGCTGAGAAATTATTCCGTGAATACCAATACGATGCAGCTTTAGAACAAGCGGCTTCAGTATTAGAGCAACTTGAACCTGGCGTTGTTCAAAAAATAGCTGAATATGTAGACAATGAACAAACCCTTTCATAAAAGGGTTTGTTTTTTTGTGTAATTTTGCAGACGATGTTGCTATAATGAATAGCGGAATACAGCAAGGTTATTCGTTTCAAAATAAAGTGAAACTGTAATCAGTAGGAGGATTCATCCCCATTGATTACTAGCCTTCACCAATCGGGCATTTACGGACAGCCCGACTCCTACCTAACTTCTTTGCTCTAACTGGATTTTGAGGTGAGAGTCTTATTGCCCGTTCATGCGGGATAAAGTGAAACTGTAATAGGAGGGCATCCTCGACAATTATTAGCCTTCACCAATCGAGATAAAATGGAACCTTTGCGTAGTCTTAGCGTAATGACACGTATTTATGATATGATTATACGATGTGATAGCGCTGAAAGGGGAAGAACGATGATCTATTTTGATAATAGTGCGACGACGAAGCCATATCCAGAAGCTCTTCAATCGTACGTGACGGTTGCTGGGAAATATTTTGGTAATCCTTCTTCTATTCATTCGCTTGGAGGAGAGGCAGAGCGTCTATTAACACAATCAAGAACGATTGCAGCGCAGCTTCTTCGTGTTAAACCTTCTGAAATTATTTTTACATCAGGTGGAACGGAAGGGAATAACCTTGCGATTAAAGGGATAGCGATGAGGAATCGTTCGCGTGGCAAACATATCATTACAACAAATATTGAACACGCGTCTGTGTTTGAGGCATATAAGCAATTAGAAGAACTCGGGTTTGATGTAACATATTTACCGGTTAACGAGCATGGTGTTGTGTCGGTAGAAGATGTGAAACGAGCACTTCGTGAAGATACGATTCTTGTGTCAATTATTCATGTGAACAACGAAACTGGAGCAATTCAGCCCGTTGCTGAAATTGGAACGTTATTATCGAATCATCCGAAAATAAGATTCCATGTAGATCATGTACAAGGGATAGGGAAAGTACCGCTTGATTTATATGCGTCTCATATTGATCTTTGCTCAATATCTGGACATAAATTCCACAGTGTAAAAGGAACGGGTCTTCTTTATGTACGCGATGGCGTAAGATTAGATCCGATTTTATCAGGTGGTCAACAAGAGCTTAAGTATCGCTCTGGTACAGAAAATTTACCTGGCATTGTAGCGATGGTGAAAGCACTTCGTATGACAATGGAACAAGTGAAAGAAAAGGTAGCTCATTTGCAAAGTTTACAAGCAGAGCTTGTTCGTTTCTTTAAAGAGATGGAAGATGTAACGATTAACACGTCGCTTGCATATGCAGCACCGCACATTTTAAATGTATCATTTGTTGGTTTAAAACCAGAAGTAGTCGTTCATGCTTTAGAAGAACACGGTGTATATGTGTCAACGAAATCTGCTTGTTCTTCAAAAGCAAATGAAGTGAGCAGAGTGTTAGTGTCAATGGGAGTGCCGCATGCAGCAGCTGCAAGCGCTATTCGTATTAGTTTGGCACCAGAAAACACAATGGAAGAAGTAAAACAATTTGAAGGTATTGTAAAAGAGACGATGCCAAAATTATATGAAGTGATGAGGTAAAGAAATTATGTTGAAATATGAATATATTTTAGTGCGTTACGGAGAAATGACGACAAAAGGTAAGAACCGTTCTAAGTTTGTAAGCACATTAAAAGATAACGTGAAGTTCAAACTGAAAAAATTCCCAAATATTAAAATCGATGCAACACATGATCGTATGTACATCCAGTTAAATGGTGAAGATCATGAAGCAGTCTCTGAAAGATTGAAGGATGTATTTGGTATTCATAAGTTTAACTTAGCGATGAAAGTACCATCAGAATTAGAAGACATTAAAGAAGGTGCATTAGCAGCTTTCTTACAAGTAAAAGGTGATGTGAAAACATTTAAAATTACTGTACACCGTTCTTATAAGCATTTCCCAATGAGAACGATGGAATTATTACCTGAGATTGGCGGACACATTCTAGAAAATACAGAAGATATTACAGTAGATGTTCATAATCCAGATGTAAATGTACGCGTAGAGATCCGCAGTGGCTATAGCTATATCATGTGCGATGAGCGTATGGGAGCTGGCGGTTTACCAGTTGGCGTTGGCGGAAAAGTAATGGTACTTCTTTCTGGTGGTATTGATAGCCCAGTAGCAGCTTACTTAACGATGAAACGCGGCGTATCTGTGGAAGCAGTTCACTTCCATAGTCCACCTTTCACAAGTGAGCGTGCAAAACAAAAAGTAATCGATTTAGCACAAGAGTTAACGAAGTATTGTAAACGAGTAACGCTTCACCTTGTTCCGTTTACAGAAGTGCAAAAAACGATTAATAAAGAAATCCCATCTAGCTATTCAATGACGGTTATGCGCCGTATGATGATGCGTATTACAGAACGTATTGCTGAGGAGCGTAACGCACTTGCAATTACGACTGGTGAAAGTCTTGGACAAGTAGCAAGCCAAACGTTAGATAGTATGCATACGATTAACGAAGTAACAAACTACCCAGTTATTCGTCCGCTTATTACGATGGATAAATTAGAGATTATTAAAATCGCTGAAGAAATCGGCACGTATGATATTTCAATTCGTCCATATGAAGATTGCTGTACTGTATTTACACCAGCAAGCCCAGCGACGAAGCCGAAACGTGAAAAAGCAAATCGTTTTGAAGCGAAATACGATTTCACACCATTAATCGATGAAGCTGTAGCGAACAAAGAAACAATGGTATTACAAACGGTAGAAGTAGTGGCGGAAGAAGAAAAATTTGAAGAACTTTTCTAAAACCATAAATTACCATATCTAAAACGTGTATGAAGTCATGTTATTTATCACACTCTATACTCACAAGGAGGTGATATAACATGTCACGTAGCACAAATAAATTAGCGGTTCCTGGTGCTGAATCAGCATTAGACCAAATGAAATACGAAATCGCTCAAGAGTTTGGTGTTCAACTTGGAGCTGATGCAACAGCTCGCGCTAACGGTTCTGTTGGTGGTGAAATCACTAAACGTCTAGTTTCACTAGCTGAGCAACAATTAGGCGGTTACCAAAAATAATCCCATATGATGGCTTAGAAAGAGCGGGTTCTCCCGCTCTTTCTTTTTTTGTGTTGTGTCGCTATTTGTCGGTAAGTCGATGTAATTTCGTTTACTAATTCGACAGAACTGAAAAATTTGTCAAAAGAAGAGGGTTCAAAATTAACTGAAAATTCTTTATTATATAAAGGAGGCATAAAGAAAAGGGAGGATATTTTATGAAGCGAGAAGAATTGTTGGCGCCACCGTCTTATAATTTAGTTTCTGAAATAGAGAAATATACAGGTGATAAAGGGAAGTTAGCTTTAATTTGGCAAGATGATAAAGGGAATCGAAGGGAAGTTACATACGCTGAATTAATGCAAGGTGCGAATAAAATTGGAAACGCTTTTATAAAAAGTGGTTTGCAAAAAGGGGACAAGCTTCTCATTATGATGCCGCGTTTAATTGAAGCGTACATGACGTATATTGCTGCTATTAAAGCAGGATTTGTCGTAATTCCAAGCTCGGAAATGTTACGTAAAAAAGATATAGAATATCGAATTGGACATGGAGAAGTAAAAGCGATAGTAAGCTATGAGCCGTATATTAGGCAGTTTGATGATATAGAAGCGATGGAATCTCTTCGAAAATTTGTCCTGAGCGAGCAGTCAGTAGATGGATGGATTAATTTAAAAACAGCGTTAGAAACAGAGAGTGACATGTTAGAAATGGCGAAGACAGATAAAGAAGATATGGTCTTTTTATCTTACACGTCAGGAACGACAGGAAATCCAAAAGGTGTCGTTCATACACATGCGTGGGCATACGCTCATTTACGTACGAGCGCTCCAAATTGGCTCGGAATTGAAGAGAATGATATTGTATGGGCAACAGCTAGTCCAGGCTGGCAAAAGTGGATTTGGAGCCCGTTTTTAGCAACTTTAGGATCAGGGGCAACAGGGTTTGTATATCACGGTAAGTTTGAACCGAAAACGTACCTAAACTTATTAGACGATAATAAGGTGAATGTACTTTGTTGTACACCGACTGAGTATAGATTAATGGCAAAGGTAGAAGATTTAAGCCAGTACAATTTAGAGGCATTACATAGCGCTGTATCGGCAGGTGAGCCGTTAAATAGAGAAGTCATTGAAACGTTCAAAAAGCACTTTCATATTACAGTGAGAGACGGCTATGGGCAAACGGAAAATACATTACTTGTTGGTGTAATGAAAGGGATGGATATTAGACCAGGATCAATGGGGAAACCAACGCCAGGTAACCACGTCGATATCGTAAATGAGGAAGGTACTCCAGTTAAAGTAGGCGAAGTTGGTGATATTGCAGTTCACATTGAAACGCCGGCCCTCTTTAAACAATATTACAAAGACGATGAACGTACAGCGATGCAATTCCGCGGTGATTATTATATTACAGGTGATAAAGCGAAGAAAGATGAAGACGGCTACTTCTGGTTTGAAGGGCGCGGCGATGATATCATTATTAGCTCTGGTTATACAATCGGGCCGTTTGAAGTAGAGGATGCACTTGTAAAACATCCTTATGTAAGAGAATGTGCAGTTGTCGCAAGTCCTGATGAAATTCGTGGAAGTGTCGTGAAGGCATTTATCGTATTAAGAGAGAATATAGAAAAGAACGAAGAAACATTAATTCCAACACTCCAACAACACGTTAAAGAACTCACTGCACCATATAAATACCCTCGCAAAATTGAATTTGTAGATGAACTACCAAAAACGATTTCTGGAAAAATTCGCCGTATTGAACTTAGAAAACAAGAGATGGAGATTCCGTCAAAATAATTTTGAAAACAGTGAAGTAAATAGTTGAATGAAATGTAAAACAATGATAAAATAAAAACGAACACAAGTTCGATTTTATAAATTTAAAAAAGAGGTGTCCGTATGATTTTAGGTATTAATCCGTACTTAGTTTTAGATGGTAGTGGGCAAGAAGCTGTACAGTTTTATAAAGAGGCTTTAGATGCAAAAGTAGAAGTTATGCAAACTTTTGGTGACATGCCTGAAAATCCAGAATACCCGATTCCAGCTGAAGCGAAAGAGCGCGTTTTACACGCTACTTTAAAAATTGGTAATACGGATCTTATGATTTCTGATACATTCCCAGGTCAAGGGCATGCAATCGGATCTCAAGTAACAATCGCAATTCAAATTAGTAATGCAGAAAAAGCAAAAGAAGTATTCGATAAGTTACAAGAAGGTGGAGAAGTTATCATGCCACTTCAAGAAACATTCTGGAGCCCAGCATACGGACAAGTAAAAGATAAATTTAATATTGAATGGCAAGTTACAACGTCTACTACTGAACAAAAGTAATTTTTAGAAAAGCACCATGTTTTGAAATGGTGCTTTTTTTTATACAATAAAAAATAAAGGAGATGGGATATATGGGAGAAATTTGGTATGGCGGCACCATTTACACAATGAGAGAAGAAAATGAAAAAGTGGACGCTGTTTACATTGAAAACGGTACGATCGTTGATGTTGGAAGTAAAGAAGAGTTAGAAAACCAATATGCCGCGGTTACATTGTACGATTTAAAAGGCAAAACAATGATCCCAGGTCTCGTTGATAGTCATATGCATCTTATTGGGCATGGAGAGAGATTACTCCGTCTAGATTTATCAAATTGTACATCTTATGGCGAAGTGCTTACTCTTGTTCAGAAGCGAGTGGAAGAAGCTCCAAAGGGCTCTTGGATTATTGGAGAAGGATGGAATGAAAATAACTTTACAGATACGAAAGATGTTCACGCGCGTGATTTAGATGAAATTTCGAAAGAACATCCCATTTTATTAAAGAGAGTTTGTCGTCACGTTACATGGGTGAATGCATACATACTGCAAGAAGCGAATATAACAGCAGCGACAGAAGATCCAAAAGGCGGGAAAATTGGTAGGGATTCATCAAATAAGTTAACAGGGCTTTTATATGAACAAGGGCAAGAATTAATTAAACATGTTCAGCCAGAAATTGATGAAGCTTATTTACAAAGAGCTCTGCAAACAGCGATTAAAGATTGCTGGAAATACGGACTTGTTGGCGGGCATACGGAAGATTTAAATTATTATGGTGGTTTTAGAAAAACATATAATGCGTTTTCTCACGTTATAAAAGAAATGCCATTTAAAGCCCATTTGCTCGTTCACCATGAAGTAGCACATGAACGAAAAGAATATGAAAATGAACATTATATTGAATTTGGAGCAATGAAAATTTTCTCTGACGGTTCTTTTGGCGGAAGAACAGCATTATTAAGTGAACCGTATGAAGATGCGAAGGAAACAAATGGAGTTGCGATTTTCTCACGTGAAGAACTTGCGGAATTAGTAAAGAAAGCACGAGATTTACATATGCCAGTTGCGATTCATACTATCGGTGACTTATCGCTTGAATATGTCATTGATGCACTCGAATTATATCCACCAGCAGAAGGGTTACGTGACCGCATTATTCATTGTCAGCTTGCTCGTGAAGAGTTGATAGAAAGAATGAAAAACTTGCAAGCCATTATCGATATACAGCCAGTCTTTCTTTCATCAGATTTTCCGTCAGTCATTGAAAAACTAGGCGAGCACCGTCTTCGTTATGCGTACGCTTGGAAGACGTTACTGGAAGCAGGATTACACTGCAACGGTGGCTCAGATGCTCCCATTGAACAAGTAAATCCGTTTCTAGGCATATATAGCGCTGTTACACGTAGAAGTTTTATTGACGGTGTATGCTATATGCCTGAGGAGAGATTAATGGTATATGAGGCTGTTTCTTTATTTACAACAGGAAGTGCCTATGCAATTGGAAAAGAAGCGAAGCGAGGGCAAATTACAAAAGGATATGAAGCAGACTTTACAATATTAGACCGCAATATTTTTGAAATTGAGGCAGAAGAAATAAAAGAAGTACAAGCAGAAATGACCGTAATAGATGGCCAAGTTGTCTATAGAAAAGATGCGTAAAAATATATGAGCGGTTTTCGGAATATATCGAATTACAGACAAAAACTGACAAGGATAACGGCCGGATAGTAAGAGAGTATTGTTCGCGTCAATCGGGGTAAATAAATAACCGCAGAATTATGGAATTCCATAATTCTGCGGTTATTTTAATCTTATAAAAACGTTCTCTGTACTTTTTCCCAGAAAGAATTGTTTTTTAATTTAACTGTTTTAATTTGTTTATCGCTTAAGCGTACAACAGCTTTTTCCACTTGTTTAATGCTAAGCGCTTCGTTATCCATGCCGATAACAGGATAATCGTTACCGTCTGGTCTTAGTTTTAAAGTTAATGTACGTTCGTGATTTAAAATGAAAGGTGAACCGAGCGTACGGTAAGTGTTGTTGTTTAAAGATGCTAGTTCGCTTACTTGGAAACATGGGATAAGCGGGTCAACAACTGCACCATGCAATGATTTATTGTAAGCAGTACTTCCTGTTGGGGTAGAAACTACTAAACCGTCCCCTCTAAATGTTTCGAAATATAAATCATCAACATGAACATCTACAACGAATGTTTTAATAATGCTAGAACGTAATGAGAACTCATTTAAACAATGGAAAGATGTACTGTGATCTACATCTACCTGAATTGTTGGATATTTTCGCACTTCAATTTCATTTTTTGTAATTTCTTGAAGGGCTGTATCAACGTGATCAATATGGAAATCGCAGTAGAACGAAATTTCATCTTTCGTAGAAATCCCTGCATATAAGCAATCTTCCCTAAAACCAGTTTTACGAACGGCTTGTAAGAAGGTTGCATCATCTCCAACACTGACGATAGCGTTTGCATTTTTTGGATGATCTAATATGGTAAATCCATTCTCTTCTAAAATACGATAGATTGGTTTCATTTTTTCAACGAGCGTTGCTTTGTCATCACCATAAAAGAAAAATAAATTGCGACGATCTGCCATTATGTATCCCTCCACTGCAGTTAAATTTTCTGTTTTTCGTGCTACATATCATTAGAGTCCGTTCCCTGATGATATGTTCAAATAATATATTTCGATATAAATTGTCAAAATACCTTTTTATTTTTAGAAAAATTTTTATATTCAATCTTATAGAACTCTGTTTAACGATGAATAAACTTGTCGATAATGGGTACGGAGTGAAAGGATGATACGTATGAAGTGGCTCGTAATTGGAATAATAATTCTTCTTCTTTTTATTTTGTTTATACTATTGTCGAAAATAAAGCTTAAGGTGACATTTTTATATTCAGAAATGGAAAAGCAATGTTTGCTTCAAGTGAAAATATGGATGATTCGATATACATTTGATGTGTTGGAAAGAATTGAAAAACAGCAGAAAAAGACAGGACAGAAAATCGAAAAAGCTGAAGAGGACGGCGGACTCGATAATAAAATTATGGCGCAACTTGACAGCATTGGTGAACTGATAAAAAAGCTTCAAGAAGTTCATACTATTGTTAAAGATTTTCTCAAACGAGTGAAAATCAATGGTTGGAAATGGCATACACAAATTGGAGCAGGCGATGCAGCTAGTACTGGAATTGTCACTGGATATGCATGGGGGACAAAAGGTATGGCTGCTGGAGTTGTCGGACAATATATGCATATTGTCGACGTACCAGAATTTGAAATTACCCCAGTTTTTCAAGGGAAAGGATTTGCATCAAGATGCGAGTTAACAGCATCTTTTCGTATATTCCGCGCTATAAAAACTGGCGTCAAATTACTCGTATTTATGAGAAGACAAAGATCTGGTATGACAGAAAAATCTGTTCAAGCATAGGGGGGATATAGAATGGACCATCCAATTCAAGGTTTAATGACAACAGCAATGCAGCATTTAAAACAAATGACTGATGTAAATACAATTGTTGGTGACCCAATTAAAGCGGCAGATGGAAGCGTAATTCTTACAGTTTCGAAAGTAAGTTTCGGATTTGCTGCTGGTGGAAGTGAATTTGGTAAAGTAGAACATTCAGGCCGTCATCCATTTGGCGGGGGAAGTGGTGGAGGAGTTTCTATTAATCCTGTTGCCTTTCTTGTTATAAATGGAGATGGTGTGAAAGTATTGCACTTAGATAAACAAACACACGTCATCGATAAAATAATTGAATTAGCGCCACAAGCTGTTGATAAAGTGAAAGAAATGATGGATAAACGAAAAGAAGATGATCCTGAATTTCAAATTTAACGAATAAAGAAGCTAATCAATAGGTTAGCTTCTTTAATTTTTTTGTAAATAAAGCGATTTTATTTGCATTATCGATAGGGACAAACTATCATTTACATTGTACATATTTTGTTTAAATAAGGGAGGATTTTCAAGTGGCAAACGTAACTTTTAAAGGTAATCCAATGACTTTAGTTGGAACAGAAGTTAAAGTTGGCGATCAAGCGCCAAACTTCCAAGTATTAGCAAACGACTTATCTCCAGTAAGTTTAGAAACATACAAAGGCGAAGTGAAATTAATTAGTGTTGTACCTTCAATCGACACAGGTGTGTGTGATGCACAAACACGTCGTTTTAACCAAGATGCAGCAGGTATTGAAAACGCGAAAGTATTAACAATTAGCGCTGATTTACCATTCGCTCAAAAACGCTGGTGTGCAGCAAACGGTTTAGAAAATGTTGTTACACTTTCTGACCACCGCGACCTTTCATTCGGTGAAGCTTATGGCTTAGTAATGAAAGAGCTTCGTTTACTTGCTCGTGCAGTATTCGTAGTAGATAGCAATGACAAAGTAGTTTACGCAGAATACGTAAGCGAAGGTACAAGCCATCCAAACTATGAAGAAGCATTAGAAGCAGCTAAATCTGCGAAGTAATGTGAAGAGAATGACCTCTTATAAAGAGGTCGTTTTTTCTCATATATTGCTCTGTAACAGCATCGATATATGAGAAAAAACGTTATATCATATATAACTAAAGGGGAGCTCTTTACAGGAGGTCGCTTTTTCTTTTTGGAAAAAATCACTTTGTGGTATGATATAAGTTATGTGTAAAAGAGAGAAGGAGGAATGTACGTGAGTCAGACAGTAGAAACATTATTTTCTATTTTTGATTCTTCTGCGGTAGTTTTACGTAAAGAATTAGATGTAACATATTTAGAGGCGCTTGTAGAAACAGGTGATAACTTGTTTGAGGGAGCGATTTTACAAGAGGAATTATCCGAATCAGCAATTGAAAGGCTGAATCGTGAATATAGTACGTTTAATGAAGAAACATATAAAGGTGAAGAAATTCGTAAAGCATTTCAGTTAGCCATCTTAAAAGGAATGAAAGAAGGCGTACAAGCGAATCATGAAATGACGCCTGATGCAGTTGGAATGTTCATGAGTTACTTATTCCATAAATTTATGCAAGGTCAAAACGAGATCACAGTTTTAGATCCTGCAATTGGAACAGGTAATTTAATGACTACAGTGTTTAATAGCGCCAAAGAAGGACTAACAATGAGTGGATTTGGTGTAGAAGTGGATGAAGTGCTAATTAAACTTGCTTTAGTAAATGCAAATTTACAAAAGCATGCAATCGAATTCTTCCATCAAGATGGACTAGCACCACTTTATATCGATCCAGTTGATGCAGTCGTTTCAGACTTACCGGTTGGTTATTATCCAAACGAAATCGGTGCAAGTGAATATAAATTAAAAGCAGATGAAGGAATGTCGTATGCCCATCACTTATTTATTGAACAAAGTGTGAAACATACGAAAGAGGGCGGTTACTTATTCTTCTTAGTACCAAACTTCATTTTTGAAAGTGACCAGGCACCAAAATTACATGCATTTATTAAAGAAACATGCTTTATTCAAGGGTTATTACAGCTTCCTGTTTCCATGTTTAAAAACGAGAAAAATGCAAAAAGTATATTTGTTCTCCAAAAGAAAGGCGCTAATGTAACAATGCCAAAACAGGCATTATTAGTGGAGTTGCCTAAATTCTCTAACATGAAGGCGATGGAAGACATTATGGATCAATTAAATACTTGGTTTGCAACACATAAATAAAGCTGGGTATATGTAACAGCATTAGTGATTCATGTAGTACAGTTTTATATAATATGTCATATTTTTAAATATATACAAGATTTAACTGAATTTTTTTGAAATCTGTAATATATATTTTTTCTTGGTGTTACAATTTTTTCACTTGAAATATATGTCGGACGATGTTTAAATTAAAATCGTGAGTATAAAATTTGCTAATGATGAAACGTTTTCATATTTGGTGAATTTGATCAGATAAAATCGAGCGGTTTGTGGAAACATCCACACAACTACCAAGAGAAAAAGGGGCGAAAGACTAGATGTCAAAAATCATCGCGATTAACGCAGGAAGCTCTTCCTTAAAATTCCAATTATTTGAAATGCCAAGTGAAACAGTATTAACAAAAGGTTTAGTAGAACGTATCGGTTTAGAAGATAGTATCTTCACTATTACTGTAGATGGCGAAAAACAAAAAGAAATTACAAACATTCCAGATCACGCAGTAGCAGTTAATATGCTTCTTAAAAAGTTAACTGAAAACGGAATCGTTAAATCTCTAGATGAGATTGGCGGTATCGGTCACCGTGTTGTTCACGGCGGCGAAAAATTTGCTGACTCTGTTTTAATTACTGATGAAGTATTAGCTGATATCGAAGAATTAAGCGATTTAGCACCACTTCATAACCCAGCAAACGTTGTTGGTATTAAAGCATTCCAAGAAGTATTACCAAACGTACCAGCAGTAGCAGTATTCGATACAGCATTCCACCAAACAATGCCGGAATCTGCATTCCTATACAGCTTACCATATGAGTACTATGAAAAATTCGGCATCCGTAAATACGGTTTCCACGGAACTTCTCATAAATATGTAACTGAGCGTGCGGCTGAATTATTAGGTCGTCCAATCGAAAGCTTAAGCTTACTTTCTTGTCACTTAGGTAACGGTGCAAGTATCGCAGCAGTAGAAGGCGGTAAATCTATCGATACTTCTATGGGCTTCACACCACTTGCTGGTGTAACAATGGGTACACGTTCTGGTAACCTTGACCCTGCGTTAATTCCATACATCATGGAAAAAACAGGCCAAACAGTAGAAGAAGTAGTTAACGTATTAAACAAGAAGAGTGGTATGTTAGGTCTTACTGGTTACTCTAGTGACCTACGTGACATCATTGCGAAAGAAGAAGAAGGCGACCACCGTGCGAAAGTAGCACTTGATGTATTCGTAAGCCGTATCCACAAATACATCGGTTCTTACACTGCTCGTATGAAAGGTGTAGACGCAATCATCTTCACAGCTGGTGTAGGTGAAAACAGTGCGATTATTCGTGAGCGTGTATTAGAAGGCCTTGAGTACATGGGCGTATACTTCGATGCAAAACGTAATAACGTATTCGGTGAAGAAGCATTCATCAGCTTCCCACACTCTCCAGTAAAAATTATCGTAATTCCAACTGACGAAGAAGTTATGATTGCTCGTGACGTACTACGTCTTGGAGATATTGGTTAATATATGAAAAGAAAGACGAGATCCTATAGGATTTCGTCTTTTTTCTTTTGGATGTATTTTAAAACTCCATCTGGATATAATATTTTTTCTTTCTGAATGAATGCCGTAATAGGAATCCATTTCGCATACGCTACTGTTTCTTCATCTTGTATATTTAATATTTTCATTTCATATAGTGACGTGTCTAATAAACGCAAAGAATATAGTTGAATGATTTCATGACCAATGTCTCCATCGAGATGAAAGACATTTTCTAAACACCCTAAATAATTGGTGATTTCTATCTCCGTATGAAGCTCTTCTTTAAACTCCCGAATAACAGTATGTGCTGATTTTTCACCAAGTTCAATTGAACCGCCAAGAGGACGATAATATATTTCGCCTTCTGTATAATATTCTTGTACGAGAAGGCGATCTTGATGTACAGCAAGACCGAAAGCTTTTGCACGTGGATACATATAGAATCACTCCTTATTTGTTTTGTATAAGGACGATTATAATGTATGGTGTGATAAAAGTATCGTGTATTTAAGTGTGCGGTCTAACTGTAATTCCATCAAATAAGTCTTTCCAAAATGCTTCATTGTATTGGTATACATCCATAATAGGACATTTCATAACGCAAATACGTTGTAATCCCCAATCTTCTTGGGTGATAGTTGGTATATCGGCAGGAATTAGTAACAGGACAGAGAATGTATGTGTAACGATTTGAGATAAAATTTGTTCTAGGGAACATGCTTCTTCATATGTTCCTCCAGTTCGAATAAATAATATGGATTCTGCCGTTTCAATTGTAGCTAGAAAACGATTAATACGATGTTCATAGTTTAACTTAATTTCTGTATAAGAAGGCCAAGAAGTGGGTGTGTTTACATCTGTTTTAAAGTCATGACAGGAGTCAATTTCATAAAGGTTGTCCCTTAATCTTAATTTTGCATCATCATCCCAAAATGAGATGAAGGATAAATTTTCGAAATTTAAAAAGCGGTCAAATCGATTTTGTAATAATACATTCACTTTTTCTAATGAGGGGCTTAGCATAAAATCAATAACGCCAAAAAATGGTGATAATTCTAATTGATATAATGCCCAAGCAGGCCAGCAGTTTTGTCCTAAGCTGAATACCGCATTATATTCTTTTTTTATATCGGATAGATTCATGTGATTTATCTCATCCTTTTTGTTAATATTTTATGCCATTCAAAAATGGTATGTGAATAGAGATAGACAAGCATATTTGCAAAGAATAAGCAGAAATATGTTACAATAGAAAAAAATCGAACGAGGTGGTTGTTACGATGCGATCGAAGCGAGAACAAGCCATTTTAGACAATATAAAAGAATGGGAAGCGCAATTAGTTGAGCAAGAAGCGACCGATTTTCAAAAAGTGTTTGATAAATGGTTACATACTACAGTTGCGAAATTACCTGAGAACAAGCGAAAAGAATTCTTCACGAAAGCAGATGGATGGCTCTTTCATTTGCATGCATTTATTCAAAGTTCACAAGCACAGTTAGATGCACGTAATCGGATTTTAGGAACATCAAGGTTATTTGATGAATCGATTGAACAGCTTGAAGATTTGAAAGCATTATCTATTGATCAATTAACATACATAGCAGAGCAGCAAACAGCACGTCATCGTCTATATTCATTTGTACAAGGCGGGGCAACAGGTGCTGGAGGTTTATTATTATTAACGGCGGATTTTCCGGTTATGATCGCGTTAAATGTGAAGGCAGTCCAACTTATTGCAACATCATTTGGACATGATGTGAACAAGCCGTATGAAATGATGCTTGCGTTAAAGGTGTTTCATGCGTCATTACTACCAGGAAGACTTCAGCAATATGCATGGTACAATTTATTGCAAGAGCTGGAGCAAGAAGATTCGTTCTTTTACGAAGGAGACGAAGCAGTGCTACAAACAGCTTCTACTGAGGTTGTGTTAAAACAAATTTTGAAGACATTTTCGATTTATGCTCTTCGTCGTAAATTATTCCAAGGTATACCGGTAATTGGAATGGCAATTGGATCTACAGTGAATTATCGTTTAACAAGAAACGTTACTGAATTTGCAAATAGATTTTATCAAGTGCGCCATATAGTCGAGAAAGAAAAAAGAGCATAAAAAAAGCGAGAGGCCGAAGCCTTTCGCTTTTTTAATTCGTTGCATGTTTTTTGGACATTGGAACAGATACTGGCTGCTTTTCTGCTGTTTTTTCTGTTTTTGGATAATAAATTAAATCCAATGTTTTTGCTTGTACGGCAATCGAAAGAATAGTAAAAGCAATTTCTGTCCAATTTAAATAATATAATGAAAGCGCAAGAACAATCGCGTCAAAGACGAAGAAAATTTGCCCAATTGTAAAACGAGTTCGTTTACTTAATACAATTGTTAAAATATCGTCTCCACCGGTTGCACCGCCAAATCGTAATATAAAACCGAGTCCAATACCAGCTAACGCACCGCCAACTACTGCAGCTATAAATAAGTTATTTGATAAATCTACCGTAAATGGAGAATAATTTTCCATAAAGGAATAAAATACTCCGAATGAAATTGAACCTAGGAATGAATAACCAACCATTTTTCTACCTAAAAATGAAGCGCACAGTAAAATAATTGGGATATCCATTAATACAGTTGAAATAGATGGTGAAATATCATAAAAGTTTTGAATGAATAGTGCAATTCCTACAAATCCACCTTCTGTTAAGTGGTTTTGGAAGTGAATGTGATATAGCGCTGCTGCTAAAATAAATGAACCGATTAAAACCATAAAAATTTCTTTAATAATTTGCCGACTTTGGATGTTCCTCATCGTTATTCCTTCTTTCCGTAGTTAGTAGTCCTTTTTGTGTGTAAACTAACTACGAGCTCACATGTAGCTTTCAGTTAGTTTACGAAAAAACTAACTACGCTATATGTCGCTGAAGAAATAACGAATAATCCTCTCGTCCATCAATTCTCCCTACCTTCGTTTTAGTTTAAGTCTTAAAACGACTAAACAAAACGTGGAGTAGGATTCGTCATTTAGCAATCCTGCTCTTCTTTGTTTTGTTTAGTTAGTAACAATTAAGTCCTAAACAAAACGCTATGTGTAAGAAGAGTCTTTTTTTTGCCAAATTATCCTTCGGGCAATCATAATTTCCCCACTCTCGTATTTTTTTCGCTAGACTAAAGTATCTGAGCTGAAAAATACGCTACGTGTATGATTCGTCAATACGATGCCACATGCTCCTTCGAGCGATCATGATATCAAAATCCCTTCCTTCAAGATTTATACTATTATATCATACTTTTAAAAAATGTATGCGGATGGAAACCGACAATAAACGGAGGGAATCTACAAAAAATGTTATGTTTAAATATTTTTGTAGAAAAGCCTAAGTTATTTCGGAGGATTGGACAGTTTATAACGGTTTGTCCAATAAGTAAGAAAAAAAGGGTTTTATTCCGTTGTGTTCTTTTCATCACTTTTATCTTTAAAAAACGCATCCCAACTAATCACACTTAAAAAAGTTAAAGTGATAATAACGAAAGCACGCATAATTTTTAAACCTCCTTTTGTACATAGTATATGAATCATTCGATTCAGAATGTGTCATTTTTTTACAAGTCTTAACTATTATGAGAGTATATTAATATAGATAGATGAAGGGGAGAGTGAAGGTATGCTAAAAGACATGTTCAAAAGAAAAGAATTAATATGCATTTCATGTCAGAAAAAAATTCAATATGAAGAAGAGCTTGTTGCTTTTGTAAAGTTGCCGAAAGAAAGAAGTATATTAGTTGGTCCATTCGATGTATGTTTGGCGAAAACAGCACAAGAAATATATTGTAAATCATGTTATGACAAAAAAAGCATGACCCAAAGTTATTGAGGGGCATGCTTTTTTCATTGGTGTGCTTTCCCCTCAGATACATTTTGAGTGAGTCGATACCAAAGCCAAAGGTCATTAATGATGGAAGCGAGATCGGCAATTTCTGAATTTAGTTTACAAGAAACTTCGAAGTCTTCTTCGTTATTTAAATAATGTTGTTTTGTATTAATATAGTGCTCAAGTTCTTTTATACGATCAGGAATTTTCCCGCGAACTTGTTCCCATTTTAGTAAAATAGCATGTTGCATTTTTTCGGGGATTTCTTCCCAGTCTTCTTGTAAATGTGGAATTTCAATTCCTAGATGTTCATCGTATAAGAAATACTTTTCCATAAGTTCACCCCCGTTTTCCTGCTTATATTGTACATAAAAACAGAAAGAAGTTCGACGAAATTGTTTGAAAAAATTTGAAAATGACTCTTGATACATTTTGTGAAAGGTGGTAAAGTGTGGATTATTATAAAAGAAAATGAATATTTATTCTTTAGGGGGATGCAAAATGGAGAAGAAAAAAGTTGTATTAGCATATTCCGGAGGTCTTGATACTTCCGTTGCAATTAAATGGTTACAAGAGAAGAATTATGATATTATCGCGCTTTGTTTAGACTTAGGGGAAGGTAAAGACTTAGCATTTGTAAAAGAAAAGGCACTTTCAGTAGGTGCAATTAAATCATATATGATTGATGTTCAAGAAGAATTTGCAAACGAATATGCATTGATGGCGATGCAAGCACACACATTATACGAAGGGAAATACCCTCTTGTCTCTGCATTATCTCGTCCGCTTATTGCGAAGAAATTAGTAGAAATCGCAGAACAAGAAGGCGCAACTGCAGTTGCACACGGATGTACAGGGAAAGGAAATGATCAAGTTCGTTTTGAAGTTTCTATTCAAGCATTAAATCCTTACTTAGAAGTGATTGCACCTGTACGTGAATGGAAGTGGTCACGTGAAGAAGAAATTGCATATGCAAAAGAAAACGATGTACCAATTCCGATTAATTTAGATAGCCCGTTTTCAATCGATCAAAACTTATGGGGACGCAGCAACGAATGTGGAATTTTAGAAGATCCATGGGCAGCGCCGCCAGAAGATGCATATGAGATGACATTGGCATTAGAAGATACACCGAATAAACCAGAGTTTGTAGAAATCGGATTTGAAGCAGGCGTACCGACTACTTTAAATGGCACTGCATATTCACTTGCAGAATTAATTAAAACGTTAAATGCGCTTGCTGGAAAACACGGCGTTGGACGTATTGATCACGTAGAAAATCGTCTTGTCGGTATTAAATCTCGTGAAGTATACGAATGCCCAGCAGCAATGACGTTAATCACTGCGCATAAAGAGTTGGAAGATTTAACACACGTAAAAGAAGTAGCACATTTTAAACCAGTGATTGAACAGAAAATAACAGAACTTATTTATAATGGTTTATGGTTCTCACCTTTAAAACAAGCGCTTCATGCATTTTTACAAGAAACGCAAAAGAATGTAACAGGTACAGTGCGTGTGAAATTATTTAAAGGTCATGCGATTGTAGAAGGACGTAAATCTGAATACTCTTTATACGATGAAAAATTAGCAACATATACTGCTCAAGATGAATTTAATCATGATGCAGCAGTTGGATTCATTTCATTATTCGGTTTACCGACGAAAGTATACAGCCAAGTGAATCAAAAGAAGGTGGAAGCGTGAGCAAACTTTGGGGCGGACGTTTTACAGAAGAAGCGGAAGCATGGGTTGAAGAGTTCGGAGCATCCATCTCCTTCGATCAACAATTAGTAAATCAAGATATAAAAGGAAGTATTGCGCACGTCACGATGCTAGCAAAGCAGGGCATCGTGACGAAAGAAGAAGCAGAGAAAATAAAGATAGGTCTTCAATATTTATTGAAAGAAGCAAAAGAGAATAAGCTACAATTTTCAGTAGAAGCAGAAGATATTCATTTAAACATCGAAAAAATGTTAATTGAACAAATTGGCGAAGTAGGAGGAAAACTTCACACTGGCCGAAGTCGTAATGATCAAGTAGCGACAGATATGCATTTGTATTTAAAAGAAAAGGTAGAACATATTATAAAAGCTACAAAACAATTGCAAACTGTTCTTGTTCAACAAGCAGAAAATAATATTGAAACCATTATGCCGGGCTATACGCACTTGCAGCGTGCCCAGCCGATTTCATTTGCTCATCATATTCTCGCTTACTTTTGGATGTTAGAGCGTGATGTGAATCGTTATGAAGATTCGTTAAAACGTATTAACATTTCGCCATTAGGAGCAGGAGCGTTAGCTGGAACGACATTCCCCATTGACCGAGAGTATAGTGCGGAGCTTCTTGGATTTAATGGAATCTATGAAAATAGTTTAGATGCAGTAAGCGATCGTGATTTCATACTGGAGTTCCTAAGTAACTCCTCTATGCTTATGATGCACTTATCACGCTTTTGCGAAGAACTTATTTTATGGAGTAGCCAAGAGTTTCAATTTATTGAAATGAGCGATCAATATGCAACGGGAAGCAGCATTATGCCGCAAAAGAAAAACCCGGATATGGCGGAACTAATCCGTGGTAAAACAGGCAGAGTATACGGTAATTTATTCAGTTTACTCACAGTAATGAAAGGATTACCGCTCGCTTACAATAAAGACTTACAAGAAGATAAAGAAGGAATGTTTGATACAGTTAAAACAGTAGAAGGATGCCTTCATATTATGGCGGGCATGCTTGAAACGATGACTGTAAACAAAGAAAAAATGGGGCAAGCTGTGACGCAAGATTTCTCCAACGCAACAGAAATTGCTGACTATTTAGCGAACAAAGGACTACCATTCCGTCAAGCTCATGAAATTGTTGGAAAGTTAGTGCTATATTGCACACAAAAAGGAATTTATTTATTAGATGTCTCTCTTGAAACATATAAAGAAATGAGCTCCTTATTTGAAGAAGATTTGTATGAAGTGCTGTCACCATATGCAGCTGTAAAGCGTCGTAACAGTGCTGGCGGGACTGGGTTTGAACAAATCAAAAACGCTTTGGAGAAGGCGAAGGGGTTAACGAAAGAAGTTATTAAGAATTGAGTTGGGAAGTACGCCAGTCTAGTAAAGTCTGGCGTACTTTATTTTTTACTAGCATTTAAGTTACAATGTAGTAAAAAATAACAATTTAGGGGAAGTCTATGAAAAAAATAGTGTTGATCATTGTACTGTTAATTAGCTTAATTGCAAATGCTAAAGTGTTTCTTTTGGACAAATATATGTATGTTGGTGAAAAAGAAAAGCGAGAAGAAGCGGTTATCGCAACGATGTGGCATTTACAAGATAAAGGATATAAAGAAAGTGATATTTTATATATAAAACCGGCCTTTTATAGCAAAATGGATTCTTATGGTATGAATGTACAGTTTAAAGATGAACCAAATGAATCATATACATATAGAGTTTTAAAAGATGCGAAAACAAATAAACTAACTGTACACCAAGATAGCAATGAGTCTGGTGGTATGGGCGGGAAACATCAAGAGCTTAAATAAAGAAAGAAAACGACTGATGGCATTCGCCTGCAGTCGTTTTCTTTTAATCATACTTATGTCGATCTTCCGTAATTCGAATATACTCAATATCCATCAAATCACGAAGTAATGCACCATTACTTAGTTCAACGCCGTGCTTCTCTTTAAAATGAGTGCGAATCGTATCTAGCATTTCAATTTCTTTGCCGTTCACATCTAAAATAATGCGTTCAGAATCATCCATATAGCATCCTCCTTTTTTACACATATATATTTTGTCCGTCTATTTCTAAAAAATGTATGTTAACGTAATGTTAGGAAATAAGAAAGGGATGGAAAATGAGACGTATTTATTTTATAGGGCTAATTTTGTACACATTCATTGTATTACATGTTGCATTCCCAAATATCTTTTCATTTGAGGATTTAGAAACAGTACACGTTGCGATATTTATTTTTGCTCTATTTGTAGTAGATTGCTTTATTTCTATATGGCTTTCGAAAAGAAAAGATATACAAGGCAAAAAAGAAATGGAACGGAAAAAGAGAAAACGTTCCTTTTGGATGATGACATACTGTTTGTCTTTAGTGCTTACTGCTGCTTTTTTTAGTGAACATATTCCATTAGAAAGAGTAAATATTGGATTTGGAGCATTCGTATTCGCATACTATTTTTTTATGCACTTTCTTCCTTATATGAAAGAAAAGCGAGGAGAAGAGGAAAATCCGCTTGTAGAAGAAGAGAAAGAACAAGAGCATAAGAGAATAGAAGCGGATATAAAGAAACTTGGAGAACAAAAGTGGTATTTAAAATCAAAAATCATATACGTTCTTTGCTTTATTACGCCGCCAATTGGTTATTTGTATGTTTTCTTATTTCGTAAAAAAATGACAGAAGGTGCAAGGCGAACGTACTTAACGGTTGCGACGATTATGATGGCATTATGGTCTTTGAAGTTTCTTCCGCCTTATGTGTTGGCAATTACCGTTGTTGTCGTAGCATGTCTTTTGTTTATAGTGAAGTTTATAAAATGAAAAACACCAAGCCTATGTGGACTTGGTGTTTTATCTATAAATTAAAGCTCACCTTGCTCTTCATCACCACGAACAACAAGGACATCGCATTTCGCATAGCGAATAATATGTTCAGAGACGCTACCAATTAGGAAACGCTCAACAGCATTTAAACCAGTCGCACCACACATAATTAAATCTACTTTATGGTTTGGAGCGATTTCTTTTGAAATTTTTGATTTAGGATTACCGAATTCTAATACAGTTTCAATTTTTTCAAGACCAGCTTCAAGCGCAGTTTTTTTGTAGTCTTCTAATAGGTCTTCTGCAAATAGATTTGCACGTTCCGCAATTGCACGGCTATAAGCTTCTACTGCTGAGTATGCTTTTACATCAACGATATGAGCAATTGTTAATGTTGCATTGTTGCGCTTTGCGACTTGAATTGCTTTTTTAAAGGCTTTTTCTGCTTCTTTAGAACCATCCACCGCGATTAAAATATTTGTATATGTATTATTCATAGTAAATTCCTCCCAATCTGTTTTATAACTGTTTACAACTTAATTATAAAACAAATTTTGGTAACGTGCTTGCCAGAAACGTTACAGAATTTTGAAAACTCTGTTTCAATTCATTTTAGTTGTAATTGGAGCGAGAACTTGTTACATATGAAGTATAGCAATTTAAAAGGGGGCAGTTTTGTGAGACATGCGCTCATTACAGCCGGTACGAAAGGTTTAGGAAAGCAAGTAACAGAAAAGTTATTGGCTAAAGGCTATTCAGTAACAGTAACGTACCATAGCGATATCACGGCTATGGAAACGATGAAAGAAACATATAAAGATGTGGAAGAGCGTCTACAATTCGTGCAAGCGGATGTCACGAAAAAGGAAGATTTACATAAAATAGTAGAAGAAGCGATGAGCCGTTTTGGCAAAATTGACTTTTTAATTAATAATGCTGGTCCATATGTATTTGAACGAAAAAAGTTAGTTGATTATGAAGAAGATGAATGGAATGAAATGATTCAGGGAAATTTAACAGCGGTATTTCATTTATTAAAACTTGTCGTTCCGGTCATGAGAAAACAGAACTTTGGCCGTATTATTAATTACGGATTTCAAGGGGCGGATAGTGCACCGGGATGGATTTATCGTTCAGCTTTTGCCGCAGCGAAAGTAGGACTTGTTTCATTAACGAAAACAGTTGCTTATGAAGAAGCGGAGTATGGTATCACTGCGAACATGGTATGTCCTGGTGATATTATTGGCGATATGAAAGAGGCAACTATTCAAGAAGCACGTCAGCTGAAAGAGCATAACACACCGATTGGTAGATCTGGAACAGGTGAAGATATTGCAAGAACCATTTCGTTTTTATGTGAGGACGATTCCGATATGATTACCGGTACAATTATTGAAGTGACTGGTGCAGTGGATGTTATTCATAGACATCGATAGAATAAAATAAGATGAAGTTTCGAATAATTGGACAGTTTATCCATTGTGCTGAGAGGTGCGGATAATACTGTCCTTTAATATAAAATTAAATCTATCGGAAAACTCGTGTTATTTTTTTGTCAAATATTGAGATATTATGTTAAAATATAAGAGCGTAGAAAGCGCTTTAAAAAATGATTCAGGGGTCATTTCATAACTCAAGGGGGAACTAATCATGCGTATCGGTATTCCAACAGAAATTAAAAACAATGAAAACCGTGTGGCAATGACGCCAGCGGGAGCAGTACATTTAGTACAAAATGGTCACGAAGTTTTTGTTCAAAAAGGAGCAGGTTTAGGATCTGGCTTTACAGATGAAGAATACGTACAAGCTGGTGCGAAACTTGTAGAAACTGCTGAAGAAGCATGGAATCAAGATATGGTTATGAAGGTAAAAGAGCCAGTAGCAAGTGAATACGGCTATTTCCGTGAAGGCTTAATCTTATTCACATACTTACACTTAGCTCCAGAACCAGAATTAACGAAAGCATTAATCGATAACAAAGTTGCATCAATCGCATACGAAACAGTACAATTAGACAATCGTTCTTTACCATTACTTGCACCTATGAGTGAAGTGGCTGGTCGTATGTCTGCACAAATCGGTGCACAATTCCTTGAGAAAAACAAAGGCGGTAAAGGTATTTTACTTGCAGGCGTTCCAGGGGTAAAACGCGGCAAAGTAACAATCATTGGCGGTGGTCAAGCTGGTACAAACGCAGCTAAGATTGCAGTAGGTTTAGGTGCAGATGTAACAATCATTGACTTAAGTGCAGAACGTCTTCGTCAATTAGATGATATTTTCGGTAACCAAGTAAAAACATTAATGTCTAATCCATACAACATTGCAGAAGCTGTTAAAGAATCTGACCTTGTTATTGGAGCAGTATTAATTCCGGGTGCAAAAGCGCCAAAACTTGTAACTGAAGAAATGATTCAATCAATGGAACCAGGTTCTGTCGTTGTAGATATCGCGATTGACCAAGGTGGTATTTTTGAAACAACTGATCGTATTACAACTCATGACAACCCAACTTACGAAAAACATGGCGTTGTTCATTATGCAGTTGCTAATATGCCAGGTGCAGTTCCACGTACGTCAACTCTTGCGTTAACAAACGTAACAGTACCATATGCAGTACAAATTGCTAACAAGGGCTACAAAGAAGCTTGCTTAGGCAACACTGCATTATTAAAAGGTATTAACACATTAGATGGTTATGTAACATTCGAAGCAGTTGCGGAAGCTCACGGCTTACAATACGCTGATGCAAAAGAGCTTCTTGAAAAAGCTCCTGCTTTATCATAATAGAAATACATTTGAGACCTTCCTTTTCGTGAGGAGGGTCTTTTTTATATGGAGAAATAACATGTGAATAATTGTTATTTATTGGTGTAAATCGATTTTTATTATGATAATTTAGAATTATATAATAAAAAGAGGGGATTCGATGGGGAGCAAAAAGAGGAAGAAAAAACAGGCAAAGAGACAAAGGTATATAAAGAACAAAAAGGAACAGAACATACCTTTTTCACAAAAAGTAGTCATTACGATAGAGAAAACATTTCGGTATATTTGTATGGCTCTGTATGTAATTTTGTGTATGTATTCATTTGGAGTGTTTTACAGTTTTGAGATAACTCCTAATATTATTGAGAGTATTTTAGAATTTCTCCTTGTTGCAATAGAATTAGTCTTATTCTTTATATTATTTGATACAGTATGGCCTAGTCATGAAAGTAAAAAAGATAGAAAAAGAAGCAAAAAATCTTCATACGCTTCAAGCTCATCAAGTGGATTCGGTGACTACAGTAGCAATGACTGTAGTAACTCAAGTGATGGTGGAGGAGATTAAGTTAGTTTTTTAGAAGAACGACTAATGAAAGGATGGGACGAAAGATGGAGACTGTGAACTTAATAGAATTAACAAAGGATATTAAAGATCAACATAAAAACTTCGTCGTTTCAAATATAAACAGTCATTGCTTACGAATCGCTGTATTTACTGGTGAATATGATTGGCACTATCATTCTAATTCGGATGAATTATTTATTGTGTTAGAGGGAGAATTACTTATTGATTTTGAAGATGGAGAAACAGCGGTTTTAAAGCCAAATGATTCAATCTTAATTCCAGCATGTAAGATTCATAGAACGAGAGCATTAAAGAGAACTGTAAATCTTTGTTTTGAACATATAGAGGCGGATACGATTAAAGTGAAGCAATTATGAAAAAATTATCCGTAGTCGAGTATAGAAAAATCCTTCCGATTTTAGAAAGTCATACAAAAACGACGACGTTTGCTTATGCGGTATGTGATCAAGTGATAGATGGTGAGATTTTTGCAAACGAGAAATTAACAGCAGGACTAATTCGTACAGCTAACGGTATTTATTATTTATTTGGTGATACTGATGATCAAAATTATAACGAAGATTTATTTTCTTTTATAAAAAAGGCTATTGAAAAAACAGAGAAGAGATTTACATTGTTCTCTTCGAGTAACGAGTGGGAAATGATGATAGAAGAACGTTTTAGTCATGTACTTCGAAACATTCCGCGAATGAAATTTCAAAGCGTAACCTTTGAAGAGAGAAAACGAGATTGTAACAAAAATACATATGAAGTGAAGCGTATTGATAGAAGAGATATAGAACGAAGCAGTGAATTTACAGAGGAGTACTACAAAGAATATTGGGGATCAAAAGAAACGTTTTTAAACGGTGGTTTTGGATTTTGTATAGAACTAGAAGGAATGATTGTAGCGGAATGTGTTTCAATATTTAGTGGGAACGGATTTGCTGAAATTGATATTGTGACGCATAAAGCATATCAAGGGAAAGGATTAGCCCAAGCTGTTGCAGCAAGGTTTATTGAACATTGCATACAAAATGATATTATACCGTGCTGGGATTGTTATGTAGACAATATTCCTTCGCAAAAATTAGCTAGTAAATTAAGTTTTTATCATCCAATAGAATATAGATTGTTTGTACGTAAGAAAACGGGGGAATAAAAATGAATGTGGAGTTAACGAGATTTAAAGTGAAACAAGATAAAAGTCATCGTGTAGATGAATGGATGCAGCTTCTGAATGACAATATGAAAGAAGTACTTTTGACATTAAACGACGAAAAGATGTACGTTGAGACAATTTTCCGGGAAATAAGAGATGGAGAAGAGTACTTATATTGGTATTCTGTGCAAGGAGAAGCTGGGGCTCTTGTCGAAAATTCTCATTATGAAATTGATAAAAAGCACTTGGAATTTTGGTATGAGTGTATTGATGAAGAAGCACCCTCTGTTGATATGAAAACAGAAGTCGTTATGATTCAAGATGTTGTGAAGGACGCGATGAAATAATAGAATAGTATTTCAGAGAAGCGCATCAAAATGGATGTGCTTTTTATTATGAAACAATTTATAAAAGCTGCATTTGGATGTCTTTAAGTGAAAATAAAGAGGGATACTGAGAATATTTTAGGATAAACTATAAAGTGAAACTTTAATCAGTGTGGGGTTCATCCCCCATCTAACTTCTTGCTTCCGCTGAATTTTGATGTGAGGTCTTACTGCCCGTTAATGCGGGATAAAGAAATAAAAAACACCAAACCAAAAGACCTACCAATATACGGTGTAGTCGTAACAGGCAAAACAGAGAATTTACAAAGTTTACAAGGAGCACCATATATTAAGGCTGCTGTAAGAGGTGTAACAGTTGAGAAATATTGATTACAAGCAATTAATGTGAATAATCAGAAAATTTATGTTATAATATGGGAAAAGGAGGTTTATATGAGGCAAATACATGGAGCAATTTATATTTACATAACAATGTTTTTCGTGGCGGTATCCTATGGATTGGGGCACGTGTATTCGCATCCTATACTAACTTTTTTAAGCGGAGCATGTATGGCGTTTGCGCTTCTTGTCCACCTTTTCTCAGTTTGGATCGTGAAATTTCAATTAAATATTAGTGAAATAGAAGAAGGCACTTTTTGAGTGGCCTTCTTTTTTTAATAATATTTTGGAAGTTCTTGTAGCAATTTTTCAATTTCGCATTCTGTTTCTTCGCATATAGAAAGCTTGCGCAGTCTGAAAAATAAGCTGCGTAAGAAAGATTTTATATTTCCGTATAGAAACTCGTATGATTCAATATGTAATGTTTGTTTTTGAACGGGTAATTGAGCTACTAAATCACGAAGGGCTAATATGAGTGCTTCTTCCTTTAAGCCATTTTGTAGCATTGCGACAATCGGATAAACGATACGTTCATCTTCTTCATATTTGTAATAGATGGAATGAACACAAACTTTGTTTAATAAAGTTTGTAATATTTCTTCGTAATATAAAGTTTCCAGTTTAGGACTATTCACAAGCGCCTCAAATGTATCAGAAGCATGAGCGATACTATGTGCCCAGCCGTGTTTTTGCACATATCCCCGGAAATCATGTTCGTTGTTCATATATAGAATTAGTTGATCTTTTACATTTGAAATATCAGTCTGTGATAAGAAATTATGATTTGTATCAGCATCAATAATGAGGGCAATTAATAATGTTGTAAATGCTCGGGTAAATACCGCATCTTCATCATCTGAATGAATCTTATACAATAAATATTTTTCACCGATGCTTTCTAATAATAGTTTCTGTAATTGTGTGTGTGAAAGATATTCCTTCTTGATGAGATGAAAAAAAGTAGAGTAGATGAGTTTGTCCCTTAAATAGCTATCAGTATCGCCAATTTGCTCAAGCATATTGGAACTTAAAGAATCAATGTTAAGTGTGTTATCCAGTATGTAATTATTATTACGAATTTCTTCTAACTGTTGTTGTAACATATAAACCCTCTATTTTAGAAAATTCTGTATTTTAATAGTATAATAGAAGGAAGAAATAGACAATAAATAAGTGCATTTGAATGGAGGGGCATGATGAAGAGAGCGTTATTCTTTTTCATTAGTATTTTCTTTTTAGGAAGCTGCTCGATTTGGTATTTTACTTTTTCTAGCGAGAGCAAAAGTTGGACTGGACAATATAAAGGGCATATTAAGGATGACAGTGAAGATGGAATGTTTACGTTTCAATATAAGGGCGGGGATGGAAAGACAGAATTTAAAAACTTAGAGATTGCTATTAATGGAGCCTTTAGTACAATGACACAAACGTCAGAAGTTCATAGAGGAGCAAAGGTTGAAATGAAGTCTTCTTGTGTAAGTTGCGCGCCTATCTCTAAAGATGAACCTATAGAAGTTGTGATTAAATGGGATGATAAGTATGAGGAGAAGATGGTGTTAAATTTGAAATAGCCTAGAGTAAGGAGTTAAAAATGAATAGGCATATGAAAATTGTTATGTTTTTAAGTGTATTTCTAGTCGTATTATCAGCGTGTGATACAAAACAAGTAGAGCAAGTAACGGTAAAAGAAGTACCTAAAGAAGGGTATATCATATTAAGAAATGACACGGTGTTTTTTGCCGATGATAAAACGGTTGAAACAAAAGTAGAGTTGCAACATTATATAGAACAACAAATGAATAAAGAGCATCCAGCACATATAGTCTTGAGCTTTAAGGACAAAGACGCATATAAATAGTTAAAAACAGGGGATAAAATAAAAGTATGGTTTTCTCAAATACTTGAAAGTTATCCAGCAAAAATGATTGTAGAGAAATTTGAAATAGTAGGGAAATAGAAAAAGGCAGCACTCCCGCTGCCTTTTTCTATTATTTTACAAATTGTAACTCTTTCGGGAATTTCGTTAAAATTTCTGATCCGTCTTTTGTGATGTAAATATCATCTTCAATACGAACGCCACCTACGTTTGGTACGTAAATACCAGGTTCGATTGTGAAGACCATACCTTCTTTTAATGGAGACTCGTTACCAGCTTTTACATCTGGATATTCGTGTACGCTAATTCCAAGTCCGTGACCAAGTCGGTGTGGGAAGAAGTCTCCGTAACCTGCATCTGCGATAACAGAACGAGCAGCGTTGTCGATTGCGCCAAGTGTAACACCTGGTTTACATGCTTCAACTGCTTGTAGTTGTCCAGCAAGTACAGTGTTGTAAATACGAGTTTGTTCTTCAGAAATCTCGCCGAATGCCACTGTACGTGTAATATCAGAGCAATAACCGTCAATGATTACGCCTAAATCAAATAGTACGAAATCACCGCGTTTCATTTTGTTTGCGCCAGGAATACCGTGTGGAAGAGCTGAGTTCGCACCTGCTAATACCATCGTATCAAATGACATTTTATGTATGCCTTTTGTTTTTAATTCGTGTTCAATAATTGCTAATACTTCTAGTTCACTACGATCTTCTTTAATTGCATTTACACCAACTTCAACAGCATAGTCCGCCATTTTAGCTGCTTCGCGTAAAATAGAAAGTTCTTTTTCATCTTTAATTAAACGAAGTTCGCGAACTTTCTCCTCAGCTGATTTGAAAGCTGCATTTGGGAATAATTTCGTTAATTCTTCGTAGCGCTCTACGTTTAAATGTTCTTTTTCAATTGCAACTGCATTTGCATTGATGCCGCGGTCTTTAATTGCTTTTGCAATCATATCCCATGGTCTGTCAGTATCAGTAAATCCGATAATTTCATGTGCCCAGCCAGCGTTACGTGCTTGACCTTCTTCCATTTTAGGGCAAATTAAAATAGGTTCTTTTTCTTGGAATACAAACATACCAAGTAATCTTTCGTGTGGTTCACAGTGGAAGTTTGTCATGTAGAAGACGTTTGGTGTAGAAGTTAAGAACGCAGCTTCTACGTTTTTTTCTTTTAGCCATTGCATTAAATTTTCTAATCTAGCATTCATCGATTGGCACCCCCGAGATATTTAATTACAAATATAACTTTAACTCGGAAGAAAGCGTTATGACAAGTAAATAGATGTTAGAAAAGACAGGGAATTGAAAAATCATGTAGAATACAAAGTGAGAATGTGAACAGGGGAGGAATGTAATAATGAAAGTATCTTATCATGGACATTCAGTTGTGAAAATTGAGGCGAATGGAAAAGTTATTTTAATTGACCCGTTTTTAACAGGTAATCCGAAAACAGATTTAAAAACTGAAGATGTAAAAGTGGATGCAATTCTTTTATCGCATGGACACGGTGATCATGTTGGAGATACAGTAGAACTTGCGAAGAAAAATAATGCAGTTGTTGTAGCGCCATTTGAACTAGCAACATTTTTAAGTTGGCAAGGTGTAAATACACACCCGATGCATATTGGTGGTTCACATGAATTTGACTTCGGAAAAGTGAAGTTTACACAAGCATTCCACGGCTCTAGTTATATTGATGAAGAAAATAAGACGATTACATATACAGGTATGCCAGCAGGTATTTTATTTACAGCAGAAGAGAAAACTGTATACCACGCAGGAGATACTGCACTATTCTCTGATATGAAGTTAATTGGGGAATTAAATAAAGTTGATCTAGCATTTTTACCAATTGGTGATAATTTCACAATGGGACCAGAAGATGCTGTACTAGCGGCAAAATGGATTAATGCGAAAACTGTTGTACCGATGCATTACAATACGTTCCCAGTTATTGAACAAGATCCATATCAATTTGTAGAAAAGCTACAAAATTGTACAGGGAAAGTATTAGAAGCTGGAGAAAGTATTACACTATAGAAAAGAAACCCTTCATTTGAAAAGAAAAGTGAAGGGTTTTTTACGTGTGTAGGACAGCTTTTAATGCTTGTATTTGTTTTGGTGATTCTTCTCTTTTGGTACGTGGTTGTTCAGGTGTTTCATTCAATTCCATTGCAACTTTTTTCCCATCTACGAAAGCTAAAAATACAGCACCTACAACCTCTAAAAGTTTTTTCATCATGTGTTCGCTCCTTTGTTTTATTTCTTGTCTTAATTGTATAGGCAATTAAGTGGGCGAACTATCGAATGAGATGACAATAGCATTACATTGTTGTAATAGAATGACTGGTGGAATGTAAGCGTCATTTTGTTATAAAAAAAATAGTACAGGTATGCAAAGAGAGAGTGTAACAGTTTTGAAAATATAGTATACTGAAAGTACAACACATGAAGAATTTAGGGAAAAGAAAGTATGGTGAAACCATTTGGCTACCAAGCATAACCAAATTTTAGAACATATTAATAGCCTGCCAGTAGGCCATAAAATTTCTGTAAGACAAATTGCGAAAGATTTGAGTGTAAGTGAAGGGACCGCTTACCGTGCAATTAAAGATGCAGAAAATAAAGGATATGTTAGTACAATTGAACGTGTCGGAACAATTCGAATTGAACAAAAGAAGAAAGAGAATATCGAAAAACTGACATATGCAGAAGTCGTTAACATTGTCGACGGTCAAGTACTTGGAGGCAGAGAAGGACTACATAAAACATTAAATAAATTCGTAATCGGAGCTATGAAATTAGAAGCGATGATGCGCTATACAGAAGCTGGGAATTTACTCATTATTGGTAACCGTACCAATGCACATGAATTAGCGCTAGAAACTGGAGCGGCTGTATTAATTACGGGCGGATTTGATACGGAAGATCATGTGAAGAAATTAGCAGACGAATTAAAGCTGCCGATCATTTCAAGTAGCTACGATACATTTACGGTCGCAACGTTAATTAATCGTGCAATTTATGACCAACTTATTAAGAAAGAAATTGTACTCGTTGAAGATATTTTAACGCCAATTGAAGAAACGTTATATTTAAAGCCGAGTGATACAGTACAGCAATGGCATGCATATAACGAAGAGACAATGCACGGAAGATATCCAATTGTCGATGAAAGTAACAAAGTACTAGGAATCGTAACTTCAAAAGATATGATCGGAGTAGCGAAAGAAACACCAATTGATAAAGTAATGACAAAACACCCAATTACAGTGAACGGTAAAATGTCTGTCGCAGCTGCGGCACGTATGATGGTGTGGGAAGGAATTGAATTACTTCCTGTCGTTGAGGAAGGAAACAAACTGCAAGGTATTATTAGCCGTCAAGATGTACTTCAGGCACTGCAAATGATTCAACGTCAGCCACAAGTTGGAGAAACCATTGATGATATTGTAACGAATCAATTTATGACACCAAAAGAAGCGAAGAATGAGCATCTATATCAATTTTCGGTGACGCCGCAAATGACGAACTCAATCGGGACGTTATCGTACGGTGTATTTGCAACAATTGTGACAGAAGCGACAAATCGCGTCATTCGTGCGCAAAAGAAAAGTGATTTAATTGTTGAAAACTTAACGATTTATTTCGTAAAGCCGGTTCAAATTGATAATGTTGTATCTGTTCATCCGAAAGTATTAGAAATTGGACGTAAATTTGGTAAGGTCGATGTAGAGGTGCATCATGAAGGTAATGTTGTTGGAAAAGCATTACTTATGGTTCAGTTAATCGATAAATAAAAAGATGGAACAAATCGTTTTGATTTGTTCCATCTTTTTTTGTTGTTTTAAATTTGAAAGGTATGATTTTAGATGGGAGTTTTGTTGAAATATGTATGGGATGGAGTGGAAAAGTAATGTGAGAAAAGACGGAATAATAATTCAATTTAGTTGTATATTGTGTTATGATTATATTGTAAGAAAATGGAATTGTGAGAGGTGGTATACATTATGTCGTCAGCCGTACTCTTTTTTGGTAGTATCGCACTATTTTACTTTCTTGTAATGATACCGATTCAATATTTATATTTACAAGGTTTACATGAAAAAAAGGAAAAGACAGGATTATCTCAGCGAGAGCTATATGAAAAAATGTCTTTTGGAGAAGAACAATTACATTTTCACGTACAAGGGAACCCATTTAATATACCATCTGCGTTTGTTGCGTATATGATTTTGAAAGTTAAGGGACGTAAAAAAGCATCACAATATTGATGCTTTTTTACGTTGCTTCATAGACTTCAGCTTCTTTAACTGCTAATGGCAAGAAATGTTTGTATTGGCGAAACCCGTTAAATACACTTGCACTACCAAATAGAACGAATAAAACACCAACGATAATACGAGCGGTTGAAAGTTCTAAAAAGAATTGGTTTATCCCGAAAAATAAAACGAATGAACCGAGTGCCATTGCGGATTTTCCTGAGAGCCAACCTTTCTCCATTGGGCGGTTTGTACGAAAGTATTTTGTTTTGTAAAAGAGGTACAACATAAATGAGACGATAATACAGAAGACTAATACTGGCATCATGCACACTCCCATCGCTTTGTGAAAAATAATAGAAAAGAAAAAGAAATATCTAAACTTTCTAACTTTTATTATAAAGCAATTGTTCGCATGTATGAAATACTTTCCGTTATAATGGAGGATAAAGTGAAGAAGTTGATTAAAAAGGAGATTATACATATGCATGAGCAAATTTTAGGAGCAATTAAAGAGTTTGATACAATTATTATTCATCGCCACGTGCGTCCGGATCCAGATGCGTTAGGTTCACAGGGTGGTCTTGGTACAATTCTACAAGAATCGTTTCCAGAGAAAAATATTTATACGGTTGGGTACAATGAGCCGTCACTAGCATACTTACGAGTAATGGATGATATTGAAGATAGTGTATACGAAAATGCGCTTGTTATTGTTTGTGATACTGCGAATCAAGAACGTGTTGACGATCAACGCTATACAAAAGGGAAGATGTTAATTAAAATTGATCATCATCCAAATGAAGATCCATATGGAGATATTACGTGGGTAGATACGACAGCGAGTTCTACAAGTGAAATGATTTATGAGTTTTATAACTATGGAAAAGATAAAGGATTAAAAATAACAAAAGAAGCAGCCCGCCTTATTTTAGCAGGAATTGTTGGAGATACAGGTCGTTTCTTATTCCCGAATACGACAGCAAAAACACTTCGTTACGTAAGTGAGCTTGTTGACATGGGTGTGAAATTCACAGATTTATACAATGAGATGTATAAGACAAAAGAAAAAATTGCTCGTTTAAACGGTTATATTTTACAAAACTTTACGATGGTAGAAGAAGGAGCAGCTTACATTAAATTAACGAAAGAAGTATTAGAAGAGTTTGATGTACTTCCTTCTGAAGCATCTGGTGTTGTTGGAGCGCTTGGCAATATTGATGGATTAAAGGCGTGGGTTCTATTTTTAGAGGAAGACGACGTAATTCGTGTTCGTCTTCGTTCAAAAGGACCAGTTATAAACAAATTAGCAATGCAATATAACGGCGGGGGGCATCCGATGGCTTCTGGTGCGAAGGCATCTTCTTGGGAAGAAGCGGATCGTCTTTTTGCTGATTTACGTGAGATTTGTAAATAAGAGACTATATGTTAGAACGAAAAGAAGGAGCGGCGCTAAAGCCCTCCTTCTTTATTTTTCTTTCTCTATAGTAATGCTAATTTCAAGCACTGTATCAAAAGATATTGTATCGACTTTAAAACGGTATAGCCGATCGTAATGTTTGTACGTTTTATTTTCGATTACCTTTTTAAGTAGGTCTTTATTTTTTGCGATACTTTGAATGTTTTTCGTTAAAAGATGTTGGAGGTCATTATGGATAGATGTAGTCATATTTTCGAGTGTGAGATTGTCTAAATCGTATTTTTCTCGATTGATAAGTTTTATTTTAATCTCTTGAATGGTTAAGAGCCGTTTATTTTCAGTGTTCAATTTTTCTTGATCTTCGAGAAGGACGTGGAGCTTTGCTTCTTGTTTTTCTATAATTTCTCTTTGTTCTGCTATTTTACTAGCTTGTTCTTCTTGAAAAACACCGTATATGTACAAAAAAATAAACCAGCTCAACACGCCTCCAACAGCAGCCCCAGCTAATACTAAGTACCATCTTTTTGCTGTATTGGCACTTGGTACTCTCATACATGTTCCTGCGTTAGCCATTTAATAATAATGAGACCTGTTTGCATACCACCAGTTGCGAAAAAAATAAGGAGAATTTGCTTTACGATATCTTTCATATCTCCGCCAAAGAAACTTCTTTCAAAGCTATAAAAGGTATCGAATGTTCCGCCGATTGCTGCAACGAGTGCCCAAATTCTTAAATTTTGGGCGAATTGATTAATGTAAGTTAGAGCTGGTTTTCCGATAAGAAACGCACCAAATCCACCAATTAATGAACCGCCAAGTATAACCCCAAAGGCAATAAAATAACTAATAATAAGCAGAGAGAAAAAAGTATGTTCTCTTACATCCATCGTCATTCCCCTTTCTTCTTCATATATATGGACAAAGTATAAGAAGTATGTTTTGATTTCCGCTTTCCTCATCACCTATAATAAAAGTAGTCAAATAGGTAAAGAGAGGGTACAACAGTGAAGTTTGTGCATTTACAATGTCAAACCGTTTTTAGTTTATTAAAAAGTGCTTGTAAAATTGATGAGCTTGTAGTCAGGGCGAAAGAACTCGGTTTTTCATCGCTGGCTATTACGGATGAAAATGTTATGTATGGCGTTATTCCGTTTTATAAAGCATGTAAGAAACATGGTATACAGCCCGTTATTGGATTAACCGCTTCTATTTTTAGTGAAGAAGAAGAAAGGTCTTATCCGCTTGTATTACTTGCTGAGAATGAAATAGGCTACCAAAATTTATTAAAGATTTCTAGCAGTATTATGACAAAGTCCAAAGAAGGTATTCCTAAGAAGTGGCTTGCGCATTATGCGAAAGGATTAATTGCAATTTCACCAGGTAAAGATGGCGAAATTGAGCAATTATTACTAGAAGACAATGAGAGTCAGGCTGAAGAAGTAGCTCGCACGTATCAAAATATGTTTGGCCATTTTTATATGAGTTTGCAGCATCATGCGATTCAAGATGAGTTGCTTTTACAAGAGAAACTACCTGAATTTATTAGTAGGGTTAATATTCCAGTCGTTGCAACAAACGATGTGCGCTATATCAATCAAAGTGACGCGCTTGTTCACGAATGTTTACTATCTGTTGAAAGTGGAACGAAAATGACTGATCCAGATAGGCCGAGGCTGAAAACAGATCAGTATTATTTAAAGTCATCGGATGAAATGGAAGCACTATTTTCCCATGCGCCGGAAGCAATCCAAAATACAATAAAAATTGCAGAGCGTTGCCAAGTAGAAATACCGTTCCATGTAAATCAACTTCCGAAGTTTCCTGTTCCGTCTAATGAAACGAGTGATATATACTTGCGTCGTGTTTGTGAAGAAGGTTTGCGGAAACGATATGGTGAACCGAAAGAAGTGCATATAAAGCGTTTGGATCATGAATTAAATGTTATTTCTCGTATGGGATTTAGTGATTATTTCCTCATCGTATGGGATTTTATGAAGTATGCACATGAAAATCATATTCTAACAGGACCAGGTCGTGGATCGGCAGCTGGTTCACTCGTTTCATACGTATTAGAAATTACAGATATTGATCCAATTGAATACGATCTATTATTTGAAAGGTTTTTAAATCCTGAACGTGTGACGCTTCCCGATATTGATATTGATTTTCCAGACGTAAGACGTGATGAGATGATTCGCTATGTGAAAGATAAATACGGTCAGCTCCGTGTTGCGCAAATTGTAACGTTTGGTACGCTTGCAGCAAAAGCGGCAATTAGAGACATTGCCCGCGTAATGGGGCTTCCGCCGCGAGATATTGATATATTTTCAAAACTTATTCCATCAAAGCTTGGTATAACGTTAAAAGATGCATATGAAGAATCACAATCACTTCGTGAGTTTATACAAGGGAATCTTCTGCATGAGCGTGTATTTGAAATCGCAAAACGTGTAGAAGGTTTACCACGTCATACGTCTATTCATGCGGCTGGTGTTATTATGAGTCAAGAACCGCTAACAGGAAGTGTAGCAATTCAAGAAGGACATAACGATGTTTATGTTACGCAATATCCAGCCGATGCGCTAGAAGAACTTGGTTTGCTTAAGATGGACTTTTTAGGATTACGTAATTTAACGTTACTTGAAAATATTATAAAATTTATCGCGAACAAAACAGGGAAAGAAATCGATATAAGAAACTTACCTCTTCAAGATGAAAAGACGTTCCAATTATTAGGGAGAGGGGATACAACAGGTGTATTCCAGCTTGAGTCGGGTGGTATGCGAAATGTACTTCGCGGGTTAAAACCGAATGAGTTTGAAGATATCGTAGCTGTTAACTCGTTATATAGACCAGGACCGATGGAACAGATACCGACTTTTATTGAATCGAAACATGGAAAAAGAAAAATTGAATATTTACATCCGGATTTAAAGCCAATTTTAGAAAGAACATACGGCGTCATTGTATACCAAGAACAAATTATGCAAATTGCATCGAAGTTAGCTGGTTTTTCGCTCGGAGAAGCAGATTTACTGCGCCGTGCGGTGAGTAAAAAAAATCGTGATATTTTAGATCAGGAACGTAAGCATTTCGTCCAAGGATGTTTGCGAAATGGTTATGATGAGACATCCGCAGAGAAAATTTACGATTTAATTGTAAGATTTGCGAATTACGGTTTTAACCGAAGTCACGCTGTAGCTTACAGTATGATTGGATATCAGCTTGCCTATTTGAAAGCGAATTATACGCTGGAATTTATGACGGCATTATTATCAAGCGCAATTGGAAATGAAGATAAGATTGTACAGTATATACGAGAAACGAAGCGGAAAGGTTTTCACGTTTTGCCACCGTCTCTTCAGAGGAGTGGCTACAACTTCCAAATAGAAGGGAATGCGATACGTTACAGTTTACTTTCGATCCGAAATATTGGAATGGCTACAGTGACGGCATTATTAGAAGAACGAGAGAAAAAAATGTTCGAAGATTTATTTGAATTTTGTCTTCGTATGCCGTCAAAGTTCGTAACGGAGCGTAATTTAGAAGCTTTCGTCTGGTCGGGATGTTTTGACGATTTTGGTGTTTCGAGAACGAATTTATGGAAAAGTATTAAAGGGGCGTTAGAGTACGCGAATCTCGCACGTGATTTAGGAGATGCTGTTCCAAAATCAAAATATGTACAAGGAGAAGAGTTATCTTTTATTGAACAACTAAATAAAGAGAAGGAAGCGCTTGGCTTTTATTTATCAAGTTATCCGACAGCGCAATATGTGAAGTTAGCAAAAGAATTAGAAATTCCATCTCTCGCTCAGGCGATGCGACACAAGAAAAAAGTACAAAGAGCTATTGTGTATATAACAAGTGTGAGAGTGATTCGTACGAAAAAGTTTCAAAAGATGGCATTTATTACATTCTGTGATCAAAATGATGAAATGGAAGCGGTCCTCTTCCCGGAAACGTATATACATTTCTCGGATAAGTTGCAAGAAGGAGCAATTGTTTTAGTTGACGGTACGATTGAGCTAAGAAATCATAAGCTGCAATGGATTGTAAATGGACTATATCCGCTAGAGGAAATGGATGTTTATGAAGAAAAGAAAGACGCATCTGTTTACGTGAAATTGCCGTCTCAGTATGAGAAAAAGCTTTTAAATCAGGTTACGAAAATATTGTTCGACTATTCAGGTTTTGCGAAAGTACTAATTTATTATGAAAAGGAACATAAAATGGTACAATTATCTCGGAGTTTATCGATTCATCCAAGTGAAGAATGTTTAGGAGCACTTCGTGAAATTGTCGGGGAAGAAAATGTAGTTGTGAAAATATAATGGACAATTTCCCTACACTTCGATTATTATAGTAGTAGTGTTCGTGGTCAGACCACTTGGAGAAATTGATATCAGCAAGAATAATTTGAGGAGAGTGGATAGTTTGTCAACACTTCGTGAAGAAGCACTTCACATGCATAAAGTGCATCAAGGAAAATTAGAAACTGTATCAAAAGTAAAAGTAGAAAATGCAAAAGATTTAAGTCTTGCATATTCTCCAGGGGTTGCAGAACCTTGTAAAGAAATTTATGACGATAAAAGTAAGGTATATGAATATACGATGAAGGGAAATATGGTAGCAGTTGTGACAGATGGAACAGCTGTACTTGGTCTTGGTAACATTGGACCTGAAGCATCTCTTCCAGTAATGGAAGGTAAAGCTGTATTATTCAAGAGCTTTGCTGGTGTAGATGCATTCCCAATTGCCTTAAATACAAACGATGTAGATAAAATTGTTGAAACTGTAAAATTAATGGAGCCAACTTTTGGCGGCGTTAACTTAGAAGATATCGCAGCACCAAACTGCTTCATTATTGAAGAGCGTTTGAAAAAAGAAACAAATATTCCTATCTTCCATGATGATCAACACGGAACAGCTATTGTAACAGTAGCAGGTCTTGTAAATGCACTGAAATTAGTTGGAAAGAAAATGTCTGACATTAAAGTTGTCGCAAATGGCGCAGGTGCAGCAGGTATTGCAATTATTAAACTTTTATATCGCTATGGTGTACGCGACATTATTATGTGTGACCGTAAAGGCGCAATCTATGATGGTCGTCCTACAGGTATGAATCCGGTGAAGGATGAAGTTGCAAAATATACAAATAAGAATCGTATAGAAGGTTCTTTAGCTGATGTTGTACAAGGTGCGGACGTATTCATTGGTGTATCTGCAGAAGGTGCATTAACAGAAGAGATGGTTCGTACAATGAATGACGATGCGATTATTTTTGCAATGGCGAATCCAGTTCCAGAAATTATGCCAGAATTGGCAAAAGCAGCGGCGCAGCTGTTGTTGGAACAGGTCGTTCTGACTTCCCGAACCAAGTAAATAATGTACTGGCGTTCCCTGGTATTTTCCGCGGTGCACTTGACGTACATGCGACACAAATTAACGAAGAAATGAAGATGGCAGCTGTACAGGCTATTGCTGAGCTTGTAGCAGAAGATGAGTTAAATGCAGACTATATCATTCCGGCACCATTTGACGCGCGTGTAGCGCCTCAAGTAGCGGCTTACGTTGCAAAAGCAGCAATGGAGACAGGAGTAGCTCGCCGTCAAGTAGATCCAAATGAGATCGCTGAAAAAACAAAACAATTAGCGCTGATTGGTAAAGAATAAGCGAGGAATTTCCATTGACATCATCAAATACAAAAGTATATCTCGAAATTGTAAAAAAAATCCGTTCCATTATGGAAGAGGATGGTTTGGTGGCGGGGGATCGTTTGCCGTCTGAGCGTGAGTTAAGTTCACGCTTAAACGTAGGACGTTCCTCTGTAAGAGAAGCATTGCGTGCTTTAGAACTGGTAGGATTGATTGAAACGAGACGTGGTGAAGGGACGTTTATTCGAAACTTTTATGATAACGGTCTTGTACAATTAATTGCTCCGTTCTTATTGCAAGATGAGAAAACAATTCGTGATTTATTACAAACGAAACGATTACTTGAGAAAGATATGATTCGAATTGTATGTAATTTACCGAAAGAAACGTTTTCTAAAGTACTAAGTAGATTACACCAAGTACTTGAAGGAAATGAAAGCTCAGTCCCAACGCTTCATCAAACGTTCTTTAAAACACTTATTGAACAAGTCGATAATTATTTACTATATCGCATTTGGATGATCGTAAATGATTACGTAGCAACTCTTTCTTGTAAAGTTTCAAGAGATTCTATCGATATGTATAGAAAGCTTTATGCTACTTTGGAAGAAAAACAAGAAAATGATGCACTAAAAATTTACGATGAATTAGTAGAGAATATACAGTTTCACTCGTAATGTATAAAATTTGTCGAAATGACCATGACACGTTATGACAAACATTCTACCGCGTAGCGGTTAAAGTTAAACGTAAAGAGTGAGGTTATTAGACAGATTGAGAAGATAAGGCTAACATCAAACTTTGGTGTTAGCCCCATTTTCTTCTTACGCTAACCTTAGCTCTCAACGAAGGGGGTCAAATTGTGCTAAGAGATTTATTCGTGAAAAAGAAAAAGTACGCTGCAATACCTTCAGAACAAGTACGAAAAGATGTACCAGATGGCGTTATGACAAAATGTCCGGAATGTAAAAAAATCATGTATACGAAAGAACTTCTAAAAAATTTAAAAGTATGTGTGAATTGTGGATATCATCATCCTATGAATGCATGGGAACGTCTTGATAGTATATTGGACGAAGGGTCATTCCGTGAGTATGACAAAGAAATGGTTTCGTTAAATCCACTCGAGTTTCCAGGTTATGAAGAGAAACTAGAGAGCGATCGTAAGAAGACTGAATTGAACGAAGCGGTTGTAACTGGTGAAGGAACAATTGATGACATGCTTGTTGTTGTTGCAGTAATGGATTCTCGTTTTCGAATGGGGAGCATGGGCTCTGTAGTAGGAGAAAAAATCGCCCGTGCGGTTGAAAAGGCGTACGACTTACAAGTTCCATTTATTATCTTTACTGCTTCGGGTGGTGCCCGTATGCAAGAAGGTATATTAAGTTTAATGCAAATGGCAAAAACAAGCGTAGCTTTGAAAAAGCATAGTAATGCAGGAGGATTATTTATTTCTGTTATGACTCACCCAACGACGGGCGGGGTTTCAGCGAGTTTCGCTTCACTTGGTGATTATAATCTTGCAGAACCAGGTGCACTTATCGGATTTGCTGGTAGACGTGTAATTGAACAAACGGTGCGTGAGAAACTACCAGAAGATTTCCAAACGGCAGAATTCTTACTAGATCATGGTCAATTAGATGCGGTGGTGCATCGTGATGATATGAGAGAATCACTTCGCAAGATTTTAGAAGTTCATCAAGGAGGGGAAATGGCTGTATGGCAGAGCTAGAATTTGAAAAACCGGTTGTTGAGCTAAGAAATAAGATTCGTGAACTGAAAGACTATACGAAAAACAGCCAGATGGACTTCAGTGAGGAGATTCGTATTTTGGAAGAAAAGCTAGAAAATTTAGAGGAAGATATATACGGCAATCTGAAAGTATGGGACCGTGTTCAAATTGCTCGTCATGCTGAACGACCGACAACGCTCGATTATATTGAGCACTTATTTACTGATTTTTTCGAATGTCATGGAGATCGTCTATTTGGCGATGATGCAGCGATTGTCGGCGGCATTGCGAAATATAAAGGGATGCCTGTAACTGTAATTGGGCATCAGCGCGGAAAAGATACGAAAGAAAATATTCGCCGTAACTTTGGAATGCCTCATCCAGAAGGATATCGAAAAGCATTACGTTTAATGAAGCAGGCGGAAAAGTTCAATCGTCCTATTATTTGTTTTATTGATACGAAAGGAGCTTATCCTGGTAAAGCTGCTGAAGAACGTGGTCAAAGTGAAGCTATCGCCCGCAATTTATTTGAAATGGCAGGTTTAACGGTACCTGTTATTTGTATCGTTATCGGCGAAGGTGGTAGTGGTGGTGCGCTAGGCCTTGGAGTTGGAGATTACATTCATATGCTAGAAAATTCCACTTATTCTGTTATTACACCAGAGGGTGCAGCGGCAATTCTTTGGAAAGATGCAGGAAAAGCAAAGGAAGCTGCAGAGGCAATGAAAATTACAGCAGCAGATTTGAAAGAATTAGGTGTAATTGACGAAATTATTCCAGAAGCAAGAGGCGGAGCTCACCGTAATATTTTGAAACAGTCAGAAAATATAGACTTAATGATTCGAAAAACTTTTGAACAATTAAACGGAATTTCGAAAGATGAATTAATCGAAAAACGTTATGAAAAATATATGAAAATTGGGCAAGTTTCGTTTTCAAACGCTTCCATTTGGATAAAATAAGAAAAGCGTGCGTTCCACTTCGCGAATGCACGTTTTTATTATGAAAAGACACATCTTCTCCATTGTATTTTTATATTTTTTCGTGTTATTTTATTATAAGGCAAATAATCTTTATGAGGTGAGTACAAATGAAACGTATTGGTGTATTAACAAGTGGTGGAGATTCACCTGGTATGAATGCTGCCATTCGTGCAGTTGTTCGTAAAGCGATTTTCCATGATATTGAAGTATATGGTATTTACCATGGATACGCTGGATTAATTTCTGGTCACATTGAAAAATTAGAACTTGGTTCTGTTGGCGATATTATCCACCGCGGTGGTACAAAATTATATACAGCAAGATGTCCTGAGTTTAAAGATCCAGAAGTACGACTAAAAGGTATCGAGCAATTAAAGAAACACGGTATCGAAGGACTTGTTGTTATTGGTGGAGATGGTTCTTACCAAGGCGCTAAAAAATTAACTGAACAAGGATTCCCATGTGTTGGTGTACCAGGTACAATCGACAATGATATCCCTGGAACAGACTTCACAATTGGTTTCGATACAGCTTTAAACACTGTTATTGATGCAATTGATAAAATTCGTGACACAGCTACATCTCATGAACGTACATATGTTATCGAAGTAATGGGACGTCACGCTGGTGATATCGCATTATGGGCTGGTTTAGCTGATGGTGCGGAAACGATCTTAATTCCAGAAGAAGAGTATGACATGGATGATGTTATCGCTCGTCTGAAGCGTGGTAGTGAACGTGGTAAAAAACACAGTATTATCGTTGTAGCTGAAGGTGTTGGAAGTGCAATTGACATCGGTAAGCACATTGAAGAAGCAACAAACTTTGATACTCGTGTAACTGTATTAGGTCACGTACAACGTGGTGGATCACCAAGTGCACAAGACCGTGTATTAGCAAGTCGTCTTGGCGCAAGAGCAGTTGAATTATTAATTGCTGGTAAAGGCGGACGTTGTGTAGGTATTCAAGATAACAAACTTGTTGATCATGACATTATCGAAGCGTTAGCTCAAAAGCATACAATCGATAAAGACATGTATCAATTATCTAAAGAATTATCCATCTAATCGGCGTAATGTCAGATATTTGGGAACGGTTTCATAATTTTCGGAGGTGCAATATGCGTAAAACTAAAATTGTATGTACTATAGGTCCTGCTAGTGAAAGTATTGAAAAATTAGAGCAATTAATCGAAGCAGGTATGAACGTTGCTCGTTTAAACTTCTCTCATGGTAGCCATGAAGAGCACGGAGCTCGTATTAAAAACATTCGTGAAGCTTCAAAGAAAACTGGTAAAACAGTTGGTATCTTACTTGATACAAAAGGTCCAGAAATCCGTACTCACGACTTCGTAGACGGACAAGCTGAGCTTGTAACAGGTGCAGAAGTAGTTCTTTCTACTGAGCAAGTATTAGGTACTGCAGAGAAGTTCTCTGTATCTTATGCTGGTCTTTATGACGATGTAGACCCAGGTTCTCGTATTCTAATCGATGACGGTCTTATCGAACTAGAAGTAATCGAAAAAGCTGATGGAAACATCCGTACAAAAGTTCTTAACAGCGGAACTGTAAAAAATAAAAAAGGTGTTAACGTACCAAACGTAAGCATTAAGCTTCCTGGTATCACTGAAAAAGACGTAAAAGATATCATCTTCGGTATCGAGCAAAAAGTTGATTTCATTGCAGCTTCATTCGTACGTAAAGCGTCTGACGTATTAGAAATCCGTGAATTATTAGAAGAGCATAACGCTCAATACATCCAAATCGTACCAAAAATCGAAAACCAAGAAGGTATCGACAACATCGATTCAATCTTAGAAGTTTCTGACGGTTTAATGGTAGCTCGTGGTGACATGGGTGTAGAAATTCCACCAGAAGAAGTACCGTTAGTACAAAAACGTCTAATTAAAAAATGTAACGTGTTAGGTAAACCAGTTATTACTGCAACACAAATGTTAGATTCTATGCAACGTAACCCACGTCCAACTCGTGCGGAAGCAAGTGACGTAGCTAACGCAATCTTCGATGGTACAGATGCAATCATGCTTTCAGGTGAAACAGCTGCTGGACAATACCCAGTAGAAGCAGTAACAATGATGGCTAACATTGCGGTACGTGTTGAAAAATCATTACAATATGAAGATATGTTCAAAAAACGTATTAAAGAGTTCACTCCAACAATTACAGATGCAATTAGCCAATCTGTTGCACATACAGCACTTGCTCTTGATGTAGCTGCAATCGTAGCTCCAACAGAAAGTGGATATACTGCGAAAATGATCTCTAAATACCGTCCAAAATCTCCAATCGTAGCTGTAACATCTGACGAGCAAGTAGGACGTCGTCTTGCACTTGTTTGGGGTGTACAAGCATTTATGGCTGAGAAGCGCGCAGCTTCAACTGACGAAATGTTAGATACAGCAATTCAAACAGGTATGGATGCAGGCCTAATCGGACTTGGAGATACTGTAGTGATTACTGCTGGTGTTCCAGTTGCTGAAACTGGTACAACAAACTTAATGAAAATCCACGTTGTTGGTGAAGAAATTGCTAAAGGACAAGGAATCGGTCGTAAAGCTGCAAAAGGTAAAGTAGTTGTAGCAAAAACAGCTGCTGAAGCTGTAGCGAACGTAAACGAAGGTGATATCCTTGTTACAACAAGCACTGATAAAGATATGATTCCTGCAATCGAAAAAGCTGCAGCTTTAGTTGTAGAAGAAGGTGGCTTAACAAGCCATGCAGCTGTTGTAGGTGTATCAATCGGTATTCCTGTTATCGTTGGTGTAAACGGCGTAACAGCAACTTTAAAAAATGGCCAAGAAGTAACAGTTGATGCAGCACGCGGAATTGTTTATAATGGACATGCGGAAGTGCTATAAGTAATACGGAGAGAAGGATCGGAGTCCTTCTCTTTTTTTTACACAAAAACGAGATAAAATTAGCTTAAAGCGCCTAGAATTGCTTTTAAAAGCTGTTTGTTATGGGTTTTAATATGAAAGGGTATCTATATTTCATATGATGTATATAGGCATTGTGAGGGCGTTAAAAGTGAGATGTGAGAGAGGTGTAGAACTATGAAGTGGTTACTATTCTTGTTTATTTTAATACCGGCGATTGAGATTACGGTCTTAATTGGATCAAGTCATGTAATAGGTTTATGGTCTACGTTCGCTATGATTGTATTTACAGGTGTTGTAGGTGTGTATTTGGCGAAAAGACAAGGGTTTAAAGTGCTTGGAGAGATTCAATCTAAGTTGAATAGAGGGGAAATGCCAGGTGAGGCGGTACTAGATGGTATTTTTGTATTTGTAGGAGGTATTCTCTTAGTGCTTCCTGGGTATGTGACAGATATGCTAGGGTTTATCTGCGTGATCCCTATTACGAGAGCTTTATTGAAGCCGCTTGTTATGAAGTGGATGGAATGGAAATTTAGAAAGAATTCTACTATTATTATTCAGAAATAGCACTTAGATTGTAGAAATCTAAGTGCTATTTTTTGTCTTGTAAAAGGAGAGGAACTTGCTGATTGAAGCTTTGTTTTACCGCGCTATTTGTGGGGGGGAATTTCTATCTCAAAGCTGGGATGCTCGTAAGTGTTTGATGTGGGGGGGATGAACAAAACGTCCGCTTATTATATTTGCTATATAATTTTCGTTTGAACTCTTGTTGTGCTTCGATTAAACGTGTGATTTTTTAGTGCTATTAATTTGGATGAATAAGATGGTGCGAAATGCAGCCAAATTAAAGTTTTGCTTTTGTATATAAAGGAGCGATTGGTGTAAAGAATTCATATAAAAGGTGGTGATTGTTAGTTGAAGCCTTATTTTATGCCATTTTGTATATTTATTCATTTACATAAAAAGTAATAAATGTAAGTAATAATTATAGATAAAATAGAATAAAAATGTATTTTTAGCTAGAATATGTGTTTTTTTATGCAAAAAAACAAGAGGATTATCCTGTTTCTGGGTAATGCTCTTGTTGCGTGTGAGTAGTGTGAAAAATAGGTAAAAGGAATAATCAGTGGGAATTTCCCACTGATTACATGTAAGTTTTTTGTTGTGTATGAATTAGAAACTATTATTTTGAAGGTGAACCTTTAATATATTTCCACAAGTCATGGAAGACATTAGCTTTGTGTAATGTATTAAGTAGTACTAAGGTGACTGGGCCGATGATTAATCCTAAAAAGCCAAAAAGTTTAAAGCCGACAAATAGAGCGACGAGTGTTGCTAATGGATCGAGACCGATGTTAGATGAAAGTACTTTCGGCTCCATAATTTGTCTTTGGACAATCACGACGATGTATAAAATGAGAAGACCAATGGCGAATGCGGTATCGCCAGTGAAAAATACGTATATAACCCATGGAACAAAGACTGCGCCTGTTCCTAAATATGGTAGTAAATCTACAACCCCTGTAATAATCGCGATAGTAATGGCGTATGGTACGCGTAATATTAAAAGCCCGATTAGTACAATGACAGTTGTCATAGATACGAGTGTAAGTTGTGCTTTCACAAAACCAAACAAAGCTTTTCTTAAGTCGACAAAAATAGTTTTTCCATAGCCATGTACACGATTCGGTAGCAATTTTCTTGCTTTCTGAGCAAGACGGTGCCAATCGTAACTAATGAAGAAAGTGGCTAATAAAATGAATACAAGGACAGTTAAAGTTGTTGGCAGTGCACTAATGAAATTCGTTAACCCGCTTATAATGGCGGTTAAAAGTTCTTTCATTTGTGTTGTCGCTTCTGTTCCTAAGTTTTGAATGTTTTGTGTAATTGTATAGCGCTGTGGTTCTCCAAGATGATTAAATTTAGAGATTAAATCATCGTAGAGAGGCATAATATGATTAAGTGCAAATTGCTGAGCGAATGTAACGATATCTGGAAACTTTACTGTAACAAGTTGTAGTAAGTATGTTGTGGCAGATATTGCTTCAGTCACAAGATATGTAACAAGTCCAACGATAGCTCCAAATACGAGAATTAAGCTAACGAGTACTGCTAGTGCGCGAGGAAATTGTAGTTTTTGATTAAGGAAATTGACGACAGGATTAATCAAATAAGCAAATGCAAAAGCGATAATAAAAGGATAGATAAGCCCTGACATGTATAGTAATACATAGAACCCAGCTACCGTTGCTACAATGACAAATATGAGTCGCAATATCATATATAGTAAGTTTCGGTTCAAAGATGTATACCTCCCATTCCAATTTGGATTATCCTAATTCGTTCAACTTATAACGAGTGTGCCCCACTGATTAAAGTTTCACTTTATGTTATAGTGGAATGATGGATTTTTCCTGCTTTTTCAGTATGTGAGTGACTGTGAAAGCTTGGTGTTGATGCTTCTACTATATGGTAAAAACTTCATTTTCTCTTCTTTTTATTTTACCTGTTTCTAATTAGAAAAGAAAGAAGAGACGTCTGTTTTTTAAAATGTATACACGCTTAAATTTTTATGGTGAAAGTCTCAATTTATCATTTTAAAATACATAAAAAATGAAGTGATTCATGTTGAATAGGCATCGATATATCATGTATAACGATAGGTTTAAAGGTATTTTTGTTTGGAAATGAGTTCATTATTTTCAGAAAGGAAGTGCAAACATGATTAGTCAGTCAACGTTATTTTTATTCATACTACTTATTATAGGACTTATTGCGAAAAACCAATCGCTTACTGTGGCTATTGGTGTGTTATTTTTATTGAAGTTTACGTTTTTAGGAGATAAGGTCTTTCCTTATTTACAAACGAAAGGAATTAACCTAGGTGTAACGGTCATTACAATAGCGGTGCTCGTACCGATTGCGACGGGGGAAATAGGTTTTAAACAACTTGGAGAAGCGGCAAAATCTTATTATGCGTGGATTGCTTTAGCTTCAGGTGTAGCGGTCGCTTTGTTAGCGAAAGGCGGCGTACAATTGTTGACAACGGATCCCCACATTACAACTGCGCTTGTTTTTGGGACAATTATAGCGGTTGCGCTATTTAATGGGGTTGCTGTTGGTCCGTTAATTGGGGCTGGAATTGCCTATGCGGTTATGAGTATTATACAAATGTTTAAATAAGGAATTTTATAGTAATATAAAATTTTTGAATTCTTTCTGTTCACAAAAGTCAGATAATTGTTTATAATAGGATTAGAAACTTTGAAAAGTTACATAACAGCAGAGACTTTACACCAGATAAAATAAAAACAACATAAAACAATTTTATAATGATATTGTTTTATGTTGTTTTTATCATAAAACTCTTCGGAATGTATTTTCCTCACTAACTTGTTGTTTTGAGCGTGAGGATTCGGGGAGACATTCACGCTCATGCTTTCCATGTAAACAATGGACAATAAGAGGGGAACATCGCAACAAATTTGCATGATCGTGCATTTTGCTTGCCTAAAGAGTGAACGGGCGTTCATAATTCATAAGGGGAGCAAATAGATATAAGGAGCAAGGTTGGGAGAATTTTCAGGAAAAGGAGAGAATGTCATGACTGTTATTCGAGGTTTAGAAGGGGTAGTAGCAACAACATCATCTGTGAGCTCTATTATTGATGATACATTAACTTATGTTGGGTATAATATTGATGATTTAGCTGAGAATGCTACGTTTGAAGAAGTAGTGTACTTATTATGGCACCGCAAGCTTCCTAATGAAAAAGAACTAGCAGAATTTAATGAAATTGTATCAGAATACTATAAAGTTCCAGGTGAGATTTTAACATATTTGAAACAAGTAGATTTAAAAATTGCACATCCGATGTCTGTTTTACGAACTGCAATTTCCATGCTATCATTATACGATGAGAGCGCTGAAATTATGGACGAAAAGTCCAATTATTTGAAAGCGGTTAAATTACAGGCGCAAGTAGGAACTTTAGTTGCTGCTTACGCGAGAATCCGTAAAGGTTTAGATATTGTTGAGCCAAGAAAGGATTTATCATTAGCTGCAAACTTCTTGTACATGTTAAATGATCGCGAGCCAAATGAAGTTGAAATTGAAGCTTTTGATAAGGCGCTTGTACTTCATGCAGATCATGAGTTAAACGCTTCTACATTTACTGCACGTGTTTGCGTAGCTACACTTTCAGATGTATATTCTGGTATTACAGCAGCAATCGGTGCATTAAAAGGTCCTCTTCACGGTGGGGCAAATGAAAATGTAATGAAGATGTTAACTGAGATTGGTGAAGAAGAAAATGTAGAGTCATATATTCATAATGCTCTTCAAAATAAAGTGAAAATCATGGGCTTTGGCCACCGTGTGTATGAGCAGGGTGATCCACGTGCAAAACACTTACGTGAAATGTCTAAGAGATTATGCGTGCTTTTAGGAGAAGAGAAATGGTATAATATGTCTATCAAAATTGAAGACATTGTAACAAAAGAAAAAGGTCTTCCACCAAATGTTGATTTCTATTCAGCTTCTGTATACCATTGTTTAGGAATTGACCATGACTTATTTACACCTATTTTTGCAATTAGCCGTATGTCAGGCTGGTTAGCTCATATTCTAGAACAATATGAAAACAACCGTTTAATTCGTCCGCGTGCTGATTATAATGGACCAACGCATCAAGTGTATGTTCCAATTGCACAACGATAAGCGAATAACACTATTTTGATAGTGAAAATACGCTTTCAAAAGTCTGATTTTTTCGGAAAGATGTAATGATTAGAATATTTTAATTTGACTAACGGTTTGAACTGAGGGGTTATTCCCTCAGTTTCATACATATGAAATTTCAAACATGGGGGTTATCACATTGACGACAGGTGAAAAAATTACTGTAACTAATGGTGTTATGAATGTACCAAACAATCCGATTATTCCATTTATCGAGGGAGATGGAATTGGTCCTGATATTTGGGCAGCTGCATCTCGCGTACTAGAAGCAGCAGTTGAAAAAGCTTATGATGGTGAGAAGAAAATCGTTTGGAAAGAAGTGCTTGCAGGGGAAAAAGCATTCAACCAAACAGGCGAGTGGTTACCAGAAGAAACTTTAAACTTAATTCGTGAATATTTAATCGCGATTAAAGGTCCACTTACAACTCCAGTTGGCGGTGGTATTCGTTCTCTAAACGTAGCACTTCGTCAAGAATTAGATTTATATGTATGTCTACGTCCAGTTCGTTATTTTGAAGGTGTTCCTTCACCTGTAAAACGTCCGGAAGATACTGATATGGTTATTTTCCGTGAAAATACAGAAGACATTTATGCTGGAATTGAATATGCGCAAGGATCTCCAGAAGCAGAAAAAGTTCTTGCTTTCTTAAAAGAAGCAATGGGTGTTAATAAAATCCGCTTCCCAGAAACATCTGGTATTGGTATTAAGCCAATTTCAGAAGAAGGGACAAAGCGTCTTGTTCGTGCTGCAATTCAATATGCAATTAACGAAAAACGCTCTTCTGTTACATTAGTTCATAAAGGAAACATTATGAAATTTACAGAAGGTGCTTTCAAAAACTGGGGTTACGAAGTAGCGGAACAAGAATTCGGCGACAAAGTATTTACTTGGGCTGAATATGATCGCATTGTTGAAAAAGATGGTAAAGATGCAGCGAATAAAGCGATGGCAGACGCTGAAGTGGCTGGAAAAATCATCGTAAAAGATTCTATTGCAGACATCTTCTTACAACAAATTTTAACTCGTCCACGTGAGTTCGATGTTGTTGCAACAATGAACTTAAATGGTGACTATATCTCTGATGCACTTGCTGCACAAGTAGGTGGAATTGGTATTGCACCTGGTGCAAACATTAACTATGTGACTGGACATGCTATCTTTGAAGCTACACACGGTACAGCTCCAAAATATGCAGGTTTAGATAAAGTAAATCCATCTTCTGTTCTTCTTTCAGGTGTATTATTATTAGAACACTTAGGATGGAACGAAGCTGCGAAATTAGTAACTGCTTCTGTTGAGAAAACAATTGCTTCAAAAGTAGTAACTTATGATTTCGCACGCTTAATGGAAGGTGCAACAGAAGTGAAATGTTCTGAGTTCGCTAATGAACTTATTAAAAACATGGATGTAGCGATAATCAAAAACGCATAATTAAAGCGGGGGGTAAATTATGACAATCAAACGCAAGAAGGTTTCAGTCATCGGTGCAGGATTTACAGGAGCAACAACGGCATTCTTATTAGCACAAAAAGAACTTGCAGATGTTGTATTAGTGGACATTCCACAACTGGAAAATCCAACAAAAGGGAAAGCGTTAGATATGTTAGAAGCGAGCCCAGTACAAGGTTTTGATGCTAACATTATTGGAACATCTGATTACGCAGATACTGCTGATTCTGACGTTGTCGTTATTACAGCAGGTATTGCACGTAAGCCTGGTATGAGCCGTGATGACTTAGTAGCAACAAACTCTAAAATTATGAAAAGTATTACGCGCGACATTGCAAAACATTCACCAAATGCAATTATTGTTGTGTTAACAAATCCAGTTGATGCAATGACATATTCTGTATTTAAAGAAGCAGGATTCCCGAAAGAGCGTGTAATCGGCCAATCGGGTGTATTAGATACAGCTCGTTTCCGTACATTCATCGCACAAGAATTAAATCTTTCTGTAAAAGACATTACAGGATTTGTTCTTGGCGGACACGGTGACGACATGGTACCTCTTGTGCGTTATTCTTATGCAGGCGGTATTCCGTTAGAAACGTTAATTCCGAAAGAGCGTTTAGAAGCAATCGTAGAACGTACACGTAAAGGTGGCGGTGAGATTGTAGGCTTATTAGGAAACGGTAGTGCATATTACGCACCAGCAGCTTCTTTAGTTGAAATGACAGAAGCAATCTTAAAAGATCAACGCCGTATATTACCAGCTATTGCGTACCTTGAAGGTGAGTATGGTTATAGTGACCTTTACTTAGGGGTACCAGTAATTCTAGGTGGTAACGGAATTGAAAAAATTATTGAATTAGAACTTCTTGCAGATGAAAAAGAAGCGTTAGATCGCTCTGTAGAATCTGTACGTAATGTAATGAAAGTTCTTGTTTAATAATTGAATAGTAGTGAAAAAGATTCGGGATTCCGAATCTTTTTCTACTATTTACCGAATTGTTTTTTTGAAATAATATGAAAACGCTATCATTTGTAATATCCTATAATGAAACTGTAGATTTATACTATACATTGCCCTCATCATAGTAAATTTCGGATAAGGTATCGCTTTTAGTAGGATAATAAGGTGAAAAAATCGGAGGGGGTTGTAACATGTTAAAGAAAAAAGTTCAAATTGGTCGTAAAATGGATGAAATTACAGTAGGAGAGAAATTATCTATCACTGAAAAAATTGAGGATAAAGATTTGTTATTGTACTTAGGGTTAACGAATGATGCCAATCCATTATATATTCAGCATGATTACGCATCCCAAACTCCGTATGAAAAGCCGATTGTACCAAGCATTATGCTAACGGGAATGATTACAACGGCGGTTACGAAATATTTACCGGGTCCAGGAAGTCATATTACGAGAAAGGACCTTACATTCGTGAAACATGTTCACCATTATGAAACGTTACAAATCCACTTTGAAGTTGTGGCTGTTTCTGAGGAGGAACATACAATTGATATGCTTGTATCTGCTCATGATGAAAAAGGAGAAACTGTTGTGAAAGGTTCATTAACAGTAACGCCACCTTTTAAATCAGTTTCTATTATGGAAAAAGCATTAGATAATTTTTAAAAAGATGAAAATATGAATAGCGCTAGCATACCTTTAATAAGGATGCTAGCGCTATTTTTAGTTGAAGAACCCTTCTTTGAACCCTTCAGCAAATTCTGAGCACCCCGTTTTAATCGTATCCCAGCTCGGAGCGTTAAAAGTAAGGATACATGTGACTGCTAAAGATAGAATGGATAGTATTAGTCGCATAATAGACCTCTTTATATTGTTAATTTATATATTAAGATTAATAATATAATTATCGGTAATTGAAGTCAATTAAAGGAGTGGTTTTTTAGGTGAGGTGGAAAAGAGAAGACGTGATCTTTGAAACGGTAAGAGAAGCTGAAGTGTGGGTAGACGGGGTTGCGAATGAAATGTACGGGAGAGTATTTGATGGATATGAAACACCAGATTATAAAATAGCGTATGCTCTTTCGTTTTTCCTAGCACAAAATCAAGATTTTATAGTTCATACGGAAGTGAGCTTTAAAGAAGAGAGAGCAATCTATAAAGTTTGGCAAAATCCTGTGTAGTTGCAGGTGAATCGTAATTACTTCTATTTTCTCAATTCTACACAAACGATCTCCATGAATAGACAATTATATTGAGAGGGACCTTGTTTTCTAGTATGATGAGAATAACGGGGAAAATACTAGGATGAAGAAGGTTTCAAGTCTATAACTTGGAGGAAAAGAATGAACAATCGTATTTTAGTAGTTGATGATGAGGAATTTATCTTAACTTTAATCGAATTTAATTTACAACAAGCTGGGTTTGAAGTTATAACAGCGATGGATGGAGAAATGGCGCTTCAAAAAGCGACAACAGAACGCCCAGATTTAATTATATTAGATTTAATGCTTCCGAAAATGGATGGTATGGAAGTGTGTAAAGAATTACGATTGCAGCGCGTTATGACGCCGATTTTAATGTTAACGGCAAAAGATGATGAGTTTGATAAGGTGCTAGGCCTTGAACTTGGGGCGGATGATTATATGACAAAGCCATTTAGTCCAAGAGAAGTTGTTGCTCGTGTGAAGGCGATTTTGCGTCGTACGAAATTACAACAAGAAGAACAAGTTGCAGAAGCGCCAGATGAAGATAGCATCACAATTGCAGAACTTAAAATTTTACCGGAATTTTATGAGGCTTATTTCCAAGGAAGAAAGCTTGAATTAACACCAAAAGAATTTGAACTACTTGTGTATCTTGCGAAAAATAAAAGTCGCGTGTTGACACGTGATCAATTACTAAGTGCTGTATGGAATTACGATTTTGCTGGTGATACACGAATTGTTGATGTTCATATTAGCCATTTGCGCGATAAAATTGAACAAAATACGAAAAAACCGACGTACATTAAAACGATACGTGGTTTAGGATATAAATTAGAGGAGCCAAAAGGGAATGAATAAATTTCGTTCCAGGCTTCTTTTTACATTTGTTTCTCTTATTGTATTTATTTTAGTTGGACTAGGTTTATTACTAGAAACTGTGTTTGAAAACTACTATATAGATCATGCTAAAGAGAGAATGGTAAAAGAGACAGAGTATGTTGCGACGTTAGCAGAAGAGCAAGGTTTTGATAATGTCTTAAAAAAACCATACATATTTGAAAAGTTAGAAGAAAAAATACCAGCTTCTATCGTATTTTTGGATGAAAAAAAGAAAGTTCAATATAGAAAAGGACAAGAATTGGCATTTAGTCCAGAGACGATTAAAGAACTTTCTTCGGAAGTGGCAAAACAACGAAGTAAAGTGATTACGAAAGAAACGGATCGAAAGAATGAATTTTATCATGCGGTGTTCGTTCAAGATGTAGAAGGAAAACAAGGATACATTTTGGTGAAAAGTATAATTGATCCTTTAAGAGACGTACATCAAAAAACGTGGGGATTATTAATTATCGGATTTGTCATTGCTTGTCTCGTAGTTGTATTTTTAGGTATGAAAATTACAGGGCAATATATTAGGCCAATTGAATCGGTTACGAAAGTTGCAATTGAATTGGCAAAGGGCAATTATAAAGCACGTGCATACGAAAGTCATTCGGATGAAACTGGAATGCTGAGTAAAGCGATTAATATTTTAGCTCGAAATTTACAAGAGATGACACTTGAACAAGAAATGCAGCAAGATCGTCTGCATACGTTAATTGAAAATATGGGAAGCGGAATGATTTTAATTGATAGCCGAGGATATATAAACCTTGTAAACCGCTCTTATAAGGAAACTTTCCACGTAACAGATGAAGAATATTTAGATCGCTTATATTATGAATCGTTTCATCATACAGAAATTATTGAGCTTGTAGAAGAAATCTTTATGACAGAAGTGAAAGTGCGTAAACAAATGTTATTGCCACTTGGAATTGAACGAAAGCATTTCGAAGTATATGGAGCGCCGATTATCGGGACAAACCATGAATGGAAAGGGATTGTTCTCGTATTCCATGACATAACAGAGTTAAAGAAATTAGAACAAATGAGAAAAGACTTTTTAGCGAATGTTTCTCATGAATTAAAGACACCGATTACTTCTATTAAAGGTTTTTCAGAAACACTCTTAGACGGAGCGATGGATAATAAAAAATTCTGCGAACATTTCTTGCACATTATTTTAAAAGAAAGTGAGCGCATGCAAGGATTAATTGAAGATTTATTAGATTTGTCGAAGATCGAACAACAAGGATTTAAATTAAATATGGGAACCGTTGATATGAAGGAGCTGCTTGAAGATATTCATATGGTACTTGATAATAAAGCAGGAGAAAAAGAAATCTCTTTACAAGTTAATGTATTAAAACGTGCCTCTGTTATTGGAGATCCAAGTCGTTTGAAACAAATCTTTATTAATTTAATTAATAACGCAATCGTATATACACCGGCTGGAGGCGTTGTTTCAGTAGAGTTAGCGGAAGATAAATATAATGCTTATATAAAAGTATCGGATACTGGAATTGGTATTAGTAAAGAGGAAATTCCGCGTATTTTTGAACGTTTCTACCGGGTGGATAAAGCAAGAAGTAGAAATACTGGTGGTACCGGCCTTGGATTGTCGATCGTAAAGCATTTAGTTGAGGCGCATCAAGGTACGATTACAGTAGATAGTGAAGTTGGAGAAGGGACAACGTTTACAGTTGTTTTACCGAAATCAGCAACTGAAAAATAGGATGAAGGATGTTTACAATATATTAACAATGGCTTAATTAAATATTAATAAAGCTCTGTTAATATAATACATGAAAACCCCTTCATCCAAGGAGTAATTTTGGACGAGAATAGTTAAGCTGTTCTCGTCACTTCCCTTTATGCCAATATAAGTCTGTTTTATATATGAAAGAAAATAGCCGTTATTTTTCTTCTCTCTATTAGTCATGTTAATATAGAGAGAGGAAAGGAACGGTTTTTTTCTGTGAAAAAAATCATTTCAAATTTGTATGGGGAGGTTTCAATTTTGGAAAAAAAGGTCGTATTAGTAGATGGTAATAATATCGCGTATCGTGCTTTCTTTGCACTACCGCTTTTAAATAACGACAAAGGTATACATACGAACGCAATTTACGGTTTTACAATGATGTTAATGAGAATATTAGAGGAAGAAAAGCCAACTCATATGTTAGTGGCGTTTGATGCAGGCAAAACAACGTTCCGTCATAAAACGTATAGTGAGTATAAAGGAGGACGTCAAAAGACTCCACCTGAATTATCAGAGCAGTTCCCGTTTATTCGTGAGATGCTGGATGCGTTCAATGTACCGCGTTATGAATTAGAAAATTATGAAGCGGATGACATCATGGGAACGTTAGCGAAAGAAGCGAGTGAGCAAGGGGCGAGTGTAAAAGTTATTTCAGGAGATAAAGATTTACTTCAACTTGTTTCTGATAACACGCTTGTATGTATTCCGCGAAAAGGGATTACAGAAGTGGATGAATATACGAAAGAAGCTTTATTTGAAAAATACAGCTTATCACCAAAGCAAATTATCGATATGAAAGGTTTAATGGGAGACCAATCAGATAATATTCCGGGTGTACCAGGAGTTGGTGAAAAAACGGCGATTAAATTGTTAACACAGTTTGGAACGGTTGAAGAAGTGTATGAAAATCTAGATCAAGTAAGTGGGAAGAAATTAAAAGAAAAACTGGAAGAAAATAAAGAACAAGCTCTTATGAGTAAGGATCTTGCAACTATTATTACAGATGCGCCGATTACAGTTCATGTGGATGATATGGCGTATAAAGGATATGAAGCAAGTGATGTCATTCCAATGTTCGAGAGTTTAGGATTTACATCTCTTTTAAATAAATTAGGCGTTACGCCAGAAGAAACAGCTCCAGCTGAATTAGATGATATTACATTTGATATTGTGGAAGAAGTTACAGAAGAAATGCTTCAGCAAGATAGTGCGCTTATCGTTGAAGTACAAGAAGATAACTATCATAAAGCAGACATTCAAGGTTTCGGTATTCAAAATGAAAATGGATGTTACTTTATTCAGACAGACATTGCTCTTAAGTCAGATGCTTTTAAAGAGTGGCTTGCAGATGGAGAGATGAGAAAGCATACATTTGATGCGAAGCGTGCAATCGTTGCACTGAAATGGAATGGGATAGATATGCAAGGGATTGACTTTGATCTATTAATCGCTGCTTATTTACTTGACCCGGCTGATACAGATAAAGATTTCCGTACTGTAGCGAAAATGAAAGAAACGCATGCTGTGAAATCAGATGAAGAAGTTTACGGAAAAGGTGCGAAACGTGCTGTTCCAGAGTTAAAGGTAGTCGCGGAGCATGTGGCTCGTAAAGTGCATGTATTATATGATGTAAAGCAAACATTCGTTGAAGAGTTAAAGAAGAATGAGCAATATGAACTGTTTACAGAGTTAGAATTGCCGCTTGCACGTGTATTAGCTGATATGGAAGTAAAGGGTGTAAAAGTTGATACAGAGCGTCTTCGTAATATGGGAGAAGAACTTGCGGGTAGATTAAAGGAAATGGAACAGGAAATCTATAAGCTTGCGGGAACAGAGTTTAATATTAATTCACCGAAGCAGCTTGGTGTTATTCTGTTTGAGAACTTAAACTTACCGGTTATTAAAAAGACGAAAACAGGTTATTCTACGTCAGCTGATGTACTAGATAAGCTTATGAATCACCATGAAATTATTCCAAATATTTTACATTATCGTCAATTAGGGAAACTAAATTCAACTTACATTGAAGGTTTACTGAAAGTTGTACATGAAGATTCATCTAAAATTCATACTCGCTTTAATCAAGTGTTAACGCAAACAGGTCGATTAAGTTCAACGGATCCGAACTTGCAAAATATCCCGATTCGATTAGAAGAAGGAAGAAAGATTCGTCAGGCATTTGTTCCATCAGAAGAAGGATGGATTATGTATGCGGCTGATTATTCACAAATCGAACTGCGTGTATTAGCTCATATTGCAAATGATAAAGGGCTAGTTGAAGCGTTCCAACATGACATGGATATTCATACGAAAACAGCTATGGATGTATTTGGCGTTGAAAAAGATGAAGTAACTTCAAATATGAGACGACAAGCGAAAGCTGTTAACTTCGGAATTGTGTATGGTATTAGTGATTATGGTCTTTCACAAAACTTAGGAATTACAAGAAAAGCAGCAGCGGAATTTATTGAAAAGTATTTAGAAAGTTTCCCTGGTGTACAAGAATACATGGAGGACATCGTAAAAGATGCGAAACAAAAAGGATATGTAGCTACATTATTAAATCGTCGCCGTTATATTCCAGAAATTACGAGTCGTAATTTTAACTTGCGTAGCTTCGCTGAGCGTACAGCGATGAATACACCAATTCAAGGTACTGCAGCAGATATTATTAAAAAAGCGATGATTATTATGGCAGATCGTTTAGAAGAAGAAGGATTACAAGCGCGTCTTCTTCTGCAAGTACACGATGAATTAATATTTGAAGCACCAAAAGAAGAAATCGAAAAATTAGAGCAGCTTGTACCTGAAGTAATGGAACATGCGATTGAACTTGCAGTTCCGCTGAAAGTTGATTATTCTTACGGTCCAACTTGGTACGACGCAAAATAAGGAAGTGATGAAATGCCTGAATTACCAGAGGTTGAAAACGTCAGACGGACACTTGAAAATCTTGTAACAGGAAAAACGATTGAAGATGTTATTGTTACTTATCCAAAAATAGTGAAACGACCGGATGATGCAGAAATCTTTAAAGAAATGCTAAAAGGCGAGAAGATTGAAAATATAAAGCGAAGAGGAAAGTTTTTGCTTTTATATGTAACGAATTATGTCATTGTTTCACATTTGCGTATGGAAGGTAAGTTTTTATTACATCAAGAGGATGAGCCGATTGATAAACATACGCACGTCCGTTTCTTATTTACAGATGGAACGGAATTACATTATAAAGATGTGAGAAAGTTTGGTACGATGCATCTCTTTAAGAAAGGTGAAGAAATGAACCAAATGCCTCTTGCTGACTTAGGTCCGGAGCCATTTGATGCTGAAATGACACCGCAGTATTTACAAGAAAGATTACAAAAGACAAATCGTAAAATAAAAGTTGTGCTACTGGACCAGCGTCTTTTAGTAGGGCTTGGAAATATATATGTAGATGAAGTTTTATTCCGTTCTCAAATCCATCCAGAACGAGAAGCTTCGTCTTTAACAGTAGAAGAAATTGAGCGAATTTATGAGGCTACCGTTACAACGCTAGGCGAAGCAGTAAAGCGTGGCGGAAGTACAATTCGGACGTATATCAACTCACAAGGGCAAATTGGTTCGTTCCAAGAACTCCTAAATGTATATGGGAAAAAAGGAGAGCCGTGCGTAACTTGTGGTACGATATTAGAAAAAACAGTTGTTGGCGGGCGAGGAACGCATTACTGCCCAATTTGTCAGCCTAGAATATAGAAAAGAGATAACATCGGATAGGCATTTGTCATATACATACAGCAGAGCTATGTATAAGGGAGGAGCTTACCGATGTACCTTTATTTATCTCTTATTTTATTAGCTTTTACATTAAGCTTAGATAGCTGTAGTGTAGGGCTAACATATGGTTTAAGAAGCGTAAGAATTCCACTAAGATCAATTATAATTATCGGAATGTGTTCAGCGGCTGTTATGCTTGTTTCAATGGGAATTGGACATATGATCGCGAAAGTATTTTCACCTGTTATCGCAACGCGTATCGGTGGGCTTGTTCTTATTGGAATAGGGATTTGGGTATTATATCAATTTTTTCGAAGTGAGAGAAAAGAAGAACCGAAGCAAGAGGAGAAGGTCTGGAAATTAGAGATTGCCTCGCTAGGCCTAGTGATTCAAATTTTACGGAAACCGACTGTTGCAGATTTTGATAAATCAGGCACCATTTCTGCAGGAGAAGCATTACTTCTTGGTATAGCTCTTTCTGTAGATTCATTTGGTGCCGGAATTGGTGCATCTTTATTAGGGTATGCACCCGCTATGATGGCGATATTAGTTGCAGTTATGAGTTCTTTGTTTTTATTTATTGGAATGAAACTTGGAACGGTTTTATCAAATATGAAGTGGTTACAAAAATTTACATTCCTGCCTGGAGTATTACTCATCATTATTGGAATTTGGAAAATGTAAGTATGGGCGTGGAACATTAGTTTCGCGCCTTTTATTATGAGGAGGATTATTATGACAGTAGTAATTGGATTAACGGGAGGCATTGCAAGCGGAAAAAGTACAGTGTCTCAAATGTTTCGTGAACTGAGCATACCAGTTATTGATGCAGATATTATCGCAAGAGAAGTTGTAGAGCGAGGAAAACCAGCATATAACAAAATAGTAGAAGTATTTGGAACGGAAGTGTTACAAGAGGATGGAGAACTAGATCGTCCAAAACTAGGAAGTGTCGTTTTCTATAATGAAGAAAAACGATTGCAGTTAAATAAAATTGTTCATCCTGCAGTGCGTGAGGAAATGAATAGGCAAAAGGAAATGTACATAAAAGAAGGTATGCAAGCGGTTGTGTTAGATATTCCTCTCTTATTTGAAAGCAAATTAACAAGTCTCGTTGACCGCATTTTAGTTGTAGCGGTTAAGCCGCATACGCAATTAGAACGTTTAATGAAACGAAATAACTTTTTAGAAGAAGAAGCAACAGCTCGTATTCAATCTCAAATGCCGTTAGAAGAAAAAGTGAAAAATGCAGATGAAGTGATAAATAATGATGGCACAATTATGGGAACGAAAACACAATTGCAGGTAATTTTAAAAAAGTGGAACATTATTGACTAAAAAATTGTGAAATTAATGAAAATGCTTAGTGACATATCCCCTTTTTGTGTTATACTATTATTGGGATTGGAGATAAATAGTATAACGCATTCAAGGGGGATAACATATTATGACTCGTGTGGCAATTAATGGATTTGGACGTATTGGGAGAATGGTATTTCGTCAAGCAATAAAAGAAAGCGCATTCGAAATTGTAGCAATCAATGCAAGCTATCCATCTGAAACGTTAGCACACTTAATTAAATATGATACAGTTCATGGCAAGTTTGACGGAACAGTAGAAGCATTTGAAGATCACTTATTAGTTGATGGAAAAATGATTCGCCTTTTAAACAACCGCGATCCAAAGGAATTGCCTTGGACAGATTTAGGTGTTGAAGTTGTAATTGAAGCAACTGGTAAATTTAATTCGAAAGAAAAAGCAATTCTTCACGTTGAAGCTGGAGCGAAAAAAGTTATTTTAACAGCGCCTGGTAAAAATGAAGATGTAACAATTGTAGTTGGTGTGAACGAAGACCAATTAGATATTACAAAACATACTGTTATTTCAAATGCATCTTGTACAACAAATTGTTTAGCGCCTGTTGTGAAGGTGTTAGATGAGCAGTTTGGAATTGAAAACGGTTTAATGACGACAGTTCACGCTTATACAAATGACCAAAAAAATATTGATAACCCACATAAAGATTTAAGAAGAGCACGTGCTTGCGGACAATCAATCATTCCGACAACGACAGGTGCTGCGAAAGCGCTAGCAAAAGTTCTTCCACATTTAAACGGAAAACTTCATGGTATGGCACTTCGTGTACCAACACCAAACGTGTCTCTTGTTGATTTAGTAGTAGATGTAAAACGCGATGTGACAGTTGAAGCTATTAACGATGCATTCAAAACTGTTGCAAACGGTGCGTTAAAAGGTATTGTAGAATTCAGCGAAGAGCCTTTAGTATCTATCGACTTTAATACAAATACACACTCAGCTATTATCGATGGTTTATCTACAATGGTAATGGGTGATCGTAAAGTGAAAGTACTTGCTTGGTATGATAACGAGTGGGGCTACTCTCGTCGTGTTGTAGATCTTGTAACGTTAGTTGTTGAAGAGTTAGCGAAACAAGAAAATGTGCAACACATTTAAGTGAATAAGGGAGGAGAGGGCAAGGCGATATTTGCCCTCTTTTTTTAATTTTTTCTGAAAAGGAAAAAAATTATATAAGTATATTTTAAAAAGTGGACATACCACGAAACGTTGTGATTACTGCATTTGTGAATCGTTTATTTTTTTTAGGGAAAAGTAAAGAGGAAAATATGACAGAAAATCGAAAAAACTGTTGTTGCAAAATGAAAATAAACAAAGTATACTAACACTCGTAAACTTAAGAGCTGAGGTACGTAGTCACTACTTAAAGGGTTAGGACCTCTCTGGACTAACTTTCCCCCGTGGTAGTGGAGCAAGCCAAATTGCAAATTAGTTTTCAATTCGAACAGTTAGAATAAATTTACAAGGGGGAACTGTAGAATGGATACTATGGATACGATGGGTCGTCACGTGATCGCTGAACTTTGGGATTGCGATTTCGACAAGCTTAATGACATGCCGTATATTGAACAATTATTTGTGGATGCAGCACTAAGAGCTGGTGCTGAAGTGCGTGAGGTTGCTTTCCATAAATTTGCACCACAAGGTGTAAGTGGAGTAGTAATTATCTCAGAATCACATTTAACAATTCATAGCTTTCCGGAGCACGGTTACGCAAGTATTGATGTTTATACTTGTGGGGATCGTATTGATCCAAATGTTGCTGCAGAATATATTGCAGAAGGTTTAAACGCGAAAACGCGTGAGAGCATCGAGCTTCCTCGAGGCACTGGTAGCTTCGAAATTAAGCAGAGAGAAACAAAAGCTCTTTAAAAAAGAACATAATTGATTTAAAATGTAAAGAGGTGTATAATGCACCTCTTTTTTAGTTTATAAAAAAGGGAAAATATAACGTACTCGTTAGTTGAATAAATTGGACTCTTGCAAATGAGGTAGTGCCCTATATACCATCTTATTTTTAAGGATGAGATGATAAAGTGATGCGCTGGAACTTAAAGTGGTAAGAGAGTTAGAATGAGTTATATAATATTGTATATATATTTTAGGTGAAGTGAGTAGAGAAAAATAAAGAGTATAGTGTAAAGGAGTGAATGAATTGCGTTGTCCATCCTGTTCTCATAATGGTACAAGAGTGTTAGATTCGCGTCCGGTAGACGAGGGGCGCTCTATTCGAAGAAGGAGAGAGTGTGAAAGCTGCTTAAGTCGCTTTACGACCTTTGAAAGGGTAGAAGAGTCACCTCTTATCGTTGTAAAAAAAGAAGGCACACGAGAAGAGTTTAATAAAGAAAAGATTTTACGCGGTTTAATTAAAGCGTGTGAAAAAAGACCAGTATCTTTAAGACAATTAGAAGAAGTAACACAAAGCGTGGAACGTGAACTGCGTAATTTAGGTATATCAGAAGTGAAAAGTGATATGATTGGTGAAATTGTTATGGAAGAACTTCGCGATATTGATGATGTTGCTTACGTACGTTTTGCTTCTGTATATCGTCAATTTAAAGATTTAAATGTATTTATTGAAGAATTAAAAGATATACTGCAAAAAGAAAGAGAGTAGAAGTTGTATTTTATTCTCTTTACATACCGTAAGTAATAGGATAAGAGAGCTAGAAGCGCAAGCTAATAGCTCTTTTTCACTAAGAATTTATATAATGAAGATAGAAAGAATGAAGTAGAGGATAGATTGGATGAGAGAAAGGAAAAGCAAGAATGGAAAAACAGTCATGGATGGAGCTATTGCCGATTGATCGTTATAAAGTAAGTGCGAAAGGACTACTGCACAATTACGACCGAAAAGTGTTAACGATGTTGTATCAGCCGTTAATAGGTAGTAGAGCTTTTAGCTTATACATGACACTATGGGGAGAGCTTGAGCAAGATCGTGTATTTGGAAAAGAGAATACGCATCATTCCCTTATGGTGACTATGCAAATGCAACTTCCTGAAGTATATGAGGAACGAGTAAAGTTAGAGGCAATTGGGCTTTTGAAGGTATATATTAAGAAAGAAAAAGATATTCGAATGTTCATATATGAGTTGCAACCACCTTTATCTCCGAAGCAGTTTTTTGATGATATTGTTTTAAGTATCTTTTTATACAATCGATTGAGCAGGACAAAATATAATCAAGTAAAGCAATATTTCTTAGAAGAAGAATTTGATTTTGCTTCTTATGAAAATGTTACGCGTTCTTTCAATGATGTGTTTGGTTCGTTTAATCCAGGACAACTTGAGCATGCGCAAGAAGACCTTCGTATTCCAAAAACGACAACTATGCCAAGTAACGAGAAGGGAGACGCTCCGAAAGTTTGGAATGATTTCTTTGATTTCTCTTTATTTGTAGATGGATTGTCCGCTCTTGTTCCTAAAAAGGCGATTACAGATCAAGTGAGAGACTGCGTTATAACACTTGCTTACGTGTATGGTGTAGATGTGTTATCGATGCAAAATATCGTTCTTGGTGCAGTGACAGAGATGCAAACAATTGATATGGAAAGGCTTAGAAAAGGAGCGCGCGATTGGTATCAATTTGAAAATGGTCAAGCATTACCGGTATTAAGTGAAAGAGTACAGCCTCATGTTGCACGTACGATGAAAGAGAAAGAGCCTTCATCCCAAGAGGAGATGTTAATAAAGCAGCTAGAGGAAATCTCACCAAAACAACTATTGAAAGAGATTTCTGGTGGTGCAGAGGCAACGAAAGCGGACTTGCAGATCGTTGAAGATGTCATGATTAATCAAAAATTGACACCAGGAGTTGTGAATGTACTTATTTATTACGTTATGCTACGCTCAGATATGAAACTTGCGAAAACGTATGTCGAGAAGATTGCTGGGCATTGGGCACGTAAAAAGGTCGGTACAGTAGCGGACGCGATGGCGTTAGCGAAAGAAGAGAACCGTCAATATCAAGAGTGGGCTGAGACGAAGAAAAAAGGCCGTACGGCGAAGAAAACGGTGCGGAAAGAAATGGTGCCAGATTGGCTTAAGGAAGAAGAGCCGAAAGAACAAGAGAAAGAAACAGTGAAGAAAGATGTAAGTGTAGAAAAAGATGCAAGTACGCTAGAAGATGAACGAAAACGACTAGAAGAAGTGTTAAAAAAATATAAGCGTGATTAATAGAAGAGAATGAACGCTCTTTGAGGTGAGAAAATGGAGCATATTCAAAATTCATTTGCAAAATTAATGGAAAATGAAAACTTTAAAAATAGATATGAAGTATTAAAGGCAGAAGTAATGGCGCATCCGCGTGTGAAAGAATTTATAGATGAACATAAGGGTGAAGTAACGACTTCTATGATTGAGCGCAGTCTTGTGAAGTTATATGAATATATTGGACAAAGTGTAGGTTGCGTGGATTGTCCGGATTTAGGCTCATGTAAAAATATGCTACAAGGGTACGAGCCAAAGCTTGTTATTCAAGGGAAGATGATTGATATTCAATACGATCGCTGCGTTAGAAAAGTAGCGCATGACGAGAGAAAGAAATATGAAAAACTTGTTCAAAGTGTATATATGCCAACGGATATTTTACAGGCAACTATGGAAAACTTAGATCCTTCTGATTTAAATGCACGTATCGATGCGATTGGTGCAGCGAATGAATTTTTAAGTACATATGAACCAGGTAAAAAAGCACAAGGTTTATATTTGTACGGTAAATTTGGTGTAGGAAAAACGTATTTGTTAGGAGCAATAGCGAACGAGCTTGCTCGAAAGAAAATAAGTTCGATGCTCGTATACTTCCCGGAATTTTTACGTGAAATTAAAAGTTCAATTCAAGATAATTCGATTGGTGAGAAGATTGATGCGGTTAAACGCGTACAAGTTTTAATGTTAGATGATATCGGGGCAGAAGCGATGTCAAGCTTTGTCCGTGACGATGTACTCGGTGCAATCTTACAATTCCGTATGTTAGAAAACTTACCGACGTTCTTTACGTCTAATTTTGATTTTAAACAACTGGAACACCATTTAACGTATACGCAGCGTGGCGAGGCTGAAGAAATGAAGGCAGCACGTATTATGGAACGAATTAAATATTTAGCGAAACCAATTCCGATTGGTGGGAAAAACCGTCGTCATAAGTAAAAGAGCAAGCTGAGAAGCTTGCTCTTTTGTATTATAGTGATATTTTCTTTTCAAATATGAGGTCGAAATATTCAGGTTGTCCAGAACTGCCAAACGTAGGGGCAACAATCTGTACGAACCTCCAGCCATCTCTAGCATGTTCTTGAATAATTTCTTGGTAGTCTTCAGCTGGTTTTGAGCGAGTGAACCCCCAATGTAATTCGACTTTTACGAATTTATATTCAAACATTCAGATACCCCCTTTTATTGATAAGTAAAGTATACAATAAAAATTCATAGTAGCTTGTATCATTTTTTTCTCCCTCCCTTAATATATATAAAATTAGCAAGCCATATTGAGTGGATTTTCTAACGATAGGAAATGTGATTCTACTAAGAGTGAAATTCACGCGGGACGGACTCTTATAGGATTTGTAACGTATAGATACAGTCCTTTAGAGCGGGGATAAAAGGGGGGACAAAAGTGATTGAAATTTGCTTCGAAGAAAAAAATGATGCTATGCACGTATATAGACAATTGCTGAAAAGAGCGGAAGTGTTATATAAGGAAACGAGTGTGTATTTACAGGAACAAAAAGTGGTGATTCACATACCAGTACGTGAATCGAATTATATTGAAAAAATCTTATTGCCAGTAATGGTGTATTTCATTGTGAATGTGAAACAAAATGAGTGGATTTATACGATTTTAAAAGAAAAGTTTTTTTATGAAGAACAAGAAGAGTGTCATCAAATATTGCACATGGCACATGAGATTTTAAAGGGAAGAAGAAAAGGTGTAGCTCAGGATTTAACGCGTAACGCATTTGAGTCATATATTAAGTCTTCTTTAAATAATTGGCTTTGTGATCCGCTCTCATTCTCGTTTTCATCATATATCCGTTTTCGTCTTCGTACATATAGGGAAATGGTGGCTAAACTTGCGGAAGTGGCAATTGATGAATATAAGATGGAGCAAGAATACCAAATGTTCATTGAGACGCTTCGGCAACAAGTAAGTAGCCGTAAATCACGTTTGTCTTGCGTGCATCTTATTTTTGATGAAAGCTTTATCTTTTATGATGATAAAGGTAGACGTTTAAAACAGGAGAAGTTGGTCCAATATATAGATGAGGAATTATTAAAGCAAAATGATGTATATATTGATACGAAAGTAATTGCGCCGCTTCTTTCTATTTCGCCTAAAAAGATTTATTTATATACGAAAGAACAAGACCATAATATGATTATTACTTTGCGAAATGTGTTCCAAGAACGGGTCCAATTACATGGATTACATGATTTTGAGCGCAATGTGAAAAATTTAAAAAATAAAGGTAACGCCCTTGATTTTCTAAGTTTTTGAGCATATAATTACCTACATAAATGAAATATATTGAAATGTCATGATGAGGACATGAGTAGTTTTCTACGATTTTCAGAGAGGGAAGCCTTAGGGTGTGAGCTTCCTAGTACGGGATTATTACTTACCACCTCTAAACTTTAGCAGTGAACGGTTTTTCTAGTAATTGCTAACGGACAACACCGTTATGTTGAACTTGAGCAATTAACAATTATGTTAATTGGAACAAGGGTGGAACCACGAATTCAACACTCGTCCCTTTTTACGGGATGAGTGTTTTTTATTTTGAGAAAAAGAGGAGTGACCAGTGATGGCAGATGTAGTTAAAATTACTTTCCCTGATGGAGCTGTGAAGGAGTTTCCAAAAGGCGTAACAACTGAAGAAATCGCAGCTTCTATTAGCCCAGGCTTAAAGAAAAAAGCTGTAGCTGGAAAATTAAACGATGAGATGATCGATCTTGTTACACCAATCGAAGAAGATGGTGCAGTTTCTATCATTACATTAGATTCTGAAGATGGCCTATATATTTTACGCCATTCAACAGCCCACCTTTTAGCACAAGCGTTAAAACGTTTATATAAAGATGTTAAGGTTGAGCTCGGCATTGGTCCAGTAATTGAAAATGGCTTCTACTACGATATTGATATGGAAGAAGCAATTACAGTTGAAGACTTCAAGAAAATCGAAAAAGAAATGCAAAAAATCGTGAACGAGAACTTAGAAATCGTTCGTCATGAAGTACCACGTGCAGAAGCAATTCGTCGCTTTGAAGAAATCGGCGATGAGTTAAAATTAGATTTAATTAACGATCTTCCAGAAGATGCAGTTATTTCAATCTATGAGCAAGGCGAATTCTTCGACCTTTGTCGTGGTGTTCACCTTCCATCTACAGGGAAAATTAAAGTGTTTAAATTATTAAGCGTTGCAGGTGCTTACTGGCGCGGCGATAGCAATAATAAAATGCTACAACGTATTTACGGTACTGCATTCGTTAAAAAAGCGGAATTAGATGAGCACTTACGTATGCTTGAAGAAGCGAAAGAGCGCGATCACCGTAAATTAGGTAAAGAATTAAAACTATTTACTAATAGCCAAAAAGTAGGACAAGGTTTACCACTTTGGTTACCAAAGGGTGCAACAATTCGTCGTATTATCGAGCGTTATATCGTTGATAAAGAAGCAAGCTTAGGCTATGATCACGTATATACTCCAGTACTAGGAAGCAGAGAGCTTTATGAAACTTCTGGTCACTGGAACCACTACCGTGATGGCATGTTCCCATCAATGGAAATGGATAACGAAGAATTAGTTCTTCGTCCAATGAACTGTCCTCATCATATGATGGTTTATAAAAATGATATTCACAGCTACCGTGAATTACCAATCCGTATTGCGGAACTTGGAACAATGCACCGTTATGAAATGTCAGGTGCGTTATCTGGATTACAACGTGTACGCGGAATGACTTTAAACGATGCGCATATTTTCGTTCGTCCAGATCAAATTAAAGAAGAGTTAAAACGTGTTGTAAACTTAACTCTAGAAGTGTACAAAGATTTCGGTTTAGAGAACTACTCATTCCGTCTATCTTACCGCGACCCAGCAGATACTAAAAAGTATTATGCGGATGATGAGATGTGGGAAAAAGCACAAGGTATGTTAAAAGAAGCTATGGATGAAATGGGTCTTGATTACTATGAAGCTGAAGGTGAAGCGGCATTCTACGGTCCAAAACTTGACGTTCAAGTTCGTACTGCTCTTGGAAAAGACGAAACACTTTCAACTGTACAATTAGACTTCTTGCTTCCAGAACGCTTTGAATTATCATACGTTGGTGAAGACGGTAAACAACATCGTCCAGTTGTAATTCACCGTGGTGTTGTATCAACTATGGAACGTTTTGTAGCCTTCTTAATTGAAGAATACAAAGGTGCATTCCCAACATGGTTAGCTCCAGTTCAAGTACAAGTAATTCCAGTTTCTCCGCAAGTACATTTAGACTATGCGAAGAAAGTACAAGACGAATTGCGTCGTGCTGGTATCCGTGTTGAATTAGACACTCGTGAAGAGAAGATCGGTTACAAAATCCGTGAAGCACAAATGCAAAAAATTCCGTACATGCTTGTAGTAGGTGACAATGAAGTAACTGAAAACGGCGTAAACGTACGTAAATATGGTGAACAAAAATCAGAAACAATCGCATTAGATGCTTTTGTTGACATGATTAAAGTAGAAGGAAAACGATAAGAAAAAGCCGCGGTATACCGCGGCTTTTTTATGTAATATACTTGAGAAAAATTAGAAAAAATAACCATGTAACACTTATCATAAAAAAGTATTGCAAGTATGTTAGTTGTTTGTTACAATATTTCTTGTTGTTAGTAAAACACATCGCGTCTTCTTGACAGACGTCATGTCCTATGATAAACTCATCAAGGATAATAGAATATTGTTTTGTGGAACAAGTAGAAGCACCCGCTTCTCACCTGATGGACGCATTCGCAGTTAACAGGTAAATGTATTTCTTACTTAAGATTTTACAAGTGTGGGTGTCGTATGCCCGCACTTTTTTTGTTCGGGTTCTATGACTACAAAATATGTTCTGAGAAAACCTTGGAGGTGGCTTACTATTAGCAAGGATATGATGATTAACGAGCAAATTCGTGCACGTGAAGTACGTTTAGTTGGCGCAAATGGCGATCAACTTGGAATCAAGTCTCGTAATGACGCTTTAGACTTAGCTGCAAATCTTAATCTTGATTTAGTATTAGTTGCTCCAAATGCGAAACCGCCAGTATGCCGCATTATGGACTACGGTAAATTCCGCTTTGAGCAACAGAAGAAAGAAAAAGAGCAGCGCAAAAATCAAAAAGTAATTAGCATGAAAGAAGTTCGTTTAAGTCCAACAATTGATGAACACGACTTTAACACAAAACTTCGTAATGCTATCAAGTTTTTAGAGAAAGGCGACAAGGTTAAAGCATCAATTCGCTTTAAAGGACGTGCCATTACTCATAAAGAAATCGGTCAACGTGTTTTAGATCGCTTCTCAGAAGCTTGTGCTGAAGTTAGCACAGTTGAATCTAAGCCTAAAATGGAAGGACGCAGTATGTTCTTAGTTTTAGCACCGAAAAACGATAAGTAATAGATAGAGGAGGAAATACCTATGCCTAAACAAAAAACTCATCGCGGCGCTGCAAAGCGTTTCAAAAAGACTGGATCAGGTAAACTGAAACGTTCTCACGCTTACACAAGCCATTTATTCGCTAACAAATCTACAAAAGCTAAACGTAAACTACGTAAAGCTGGTGTAGTAAGCGCTGGTGACTTCAAACGCATTCGTCAAATGCTTGACAACTTAAAATAAGTTCGGCTGATATATAGAACAATTAGGAGGTAATATTATGCCAAGAGTAAAAGGTGGTACAGTTACTCGTCAACGTCGTAAAAAAGTAATTAAATTAGCAAAAGGTTACTACGGTTCAAAAAATACATTATTCAAGGTTGCTAACCAACAGGTTATGAAATCTCTAATGTATGCATTCCGTGACCGCCGTCAAAAGAAACGTGACTTCCGTAAATTATGGATTACACGTATCAACGCAGCAGCTCGTATGAATGGTCTTTCTTACAGCCGCTTAATGCACGGTCTTAAAAATGCTGGCATCGAAGTTAACCGTAAGATGCTTGCTGACTTAGCTGTTCATGACGAAAAAGCTTTCGCTGAATTAGCAACAGTTGCAAAAAACAACATTAACTAATTAATTAGTTGAAACCTTAGAAGAATTTTCTTCTAAGGTTTTTTATTTGTATTCAAATAGAAGTTAGAAGTGAAAGAAATTCTAAAGATTAACGGCTATGTTGTTATCAATATGACAAAATCAATATAAAAGTTATAGCAGTATAGAAGAATATACATATAAAGTCAGGAGAATACTCCTGGCTTTTTTCAATTCTGCTCGTTTGGAAAGAAGAGTATCTTTCCTAGCTGAAACGACACTGCTATAATGGAAAGATGATATGGAACTTTCATCAGATGAACAATTTAAGAGCGATGACTGAAACGTATTTGTAAATTAAGGACAAGCTATTTTATAAAGAGTTAGATAGCTGACTTATTCATAAGAACTGAAACATAATAATGAACTTTGAGATGAAACAACATTGTTGCGTAAAATGCGATGTTGGAGGAGGACAATAGAATGGACTTACTACAACTATTTAAATTACAAAAAGAATTAGATGACCGTATTGCAAAAGAACATGACTTACAACCGAAAAAATTGTTAAAAGAAAAAATGTTAGCTCTTCTTGTAGAAATTGGAGAACTTGCAAATGAAACACGTTGTTTTAAATATTGGAGCAACAAACCAGCATCAGAACGTGAAGTAATATTAGAAGAATACGTAGATGGTTTGCATTTTATTTTATCAATCGGAATTGATTTAGGTATTGATAAAAACTTCCTATTCTATAAATGTGCACAGACGAATAAAACACAAGTGGAAATTTTCTTAGACACATATGCGAAAGTAATTCGTTTTACAGATCAACCATCTATTACAAACTATATTGAATTATTTACGAGCTATCTTCGACTTGGACAAGCACTTGAATTTGAACAAGAAGAGATTGAAAAAGCATATTTAGATAAAAATGAAGTAAATCATCAGCGTCAAACACAAGGATACTAATTTAATTTTTGAATATTTCAATTTAATTATTGTATAATGAATTGACTGAAGAAAAAGGAGGGTGTTGGCAATGACAAAATTAGACGCGACATTGACAATGCTAAAAGAATTAACAGATGCACGTGGTATTGCTGGTAATGAGCGTGAACCACGTGAAGTAATGAAGAAATATATTGAGCCGTTTGCGGACGAACTTTCTACTGATAATTTAGGGAGTTTAGTTGCGAAAAAAGTAGGGGAAGAAAACGGCCCGAAAATTATGGTTGCAGGTCATTTAGATGAAGTTGGATTTATGATTACACAAATCGATGACAAAGGTTTCCTTCGCTTCCAAACGGTTGGTGGCTGGTGGTCACAAGTTATGCTTGCGCAACGCGTGACGATTGTAACGCGTAAAGGAGATGTAACAGGTGTAATTGGTTCAAAACCACCGCACATTTTACCTCCAGAAGCTCGTAAAAAGCCAGTTGAAATTAAAGACATGTTCATCGATATCGGTGCTTCTAGCCAAGAAGAAGCGATGGAGTGGGGCGTACGACCAGGAGATCAAGTTGTACCTTACTTTGAATTCCAAGTGATGAAGAATGAAAAAATGTTACTTGCAAAAGCATGGGATAACCGAATCGGTTGTGCAATTGCAATTGACGTATTAAAACAATTAAAAGATGAAAAGCATCCAAACGTTGTATATGGCGTTGGAACTGTACAAGAAGAAGTTGGTCTTCGTGGCGCAAAAACATCTGCGAATTATATTAAACCAGATATCGCGTTCGCAGTAGATGTTGGTATCGCTGGAGATACACCGGGTGTAACGTCAAAAGAAGCACAAAGTAAAATGGGCGATGGACCACAAATCATTTTATATGATGCTTCTGTTATTGGACATACAGGTTTACGTGATTTCGTAGTTGATGTTGCTGATGAATTACAAATCCCGTATCAATATGATTCAGTAGCAGGCGGAGGAACGGATGCGGGTGCGATTCACATTGCTGTAAATGGTATTCCTTCTATGGCAATTACAATTGCAACGCGCTATATCCATTCTCATGCGGCAATGTTACATCGTGATGATTATGAAAATGCAGTGAAGTTAATTGTAGAAGTTATTAAACGTCTTGATAAAGAGGCTGTACATAACATTACATTTAATTAATAGAAAAAGCGAAGGAGCTTCTCCTTCGCTTTTTTATGTTTTAAAAAGGCCTTTCTAATCCTGCAGCAGTATGAGCCCCTAAAATAATTAAACGAGTTAATTGCATCGCCATAAAATGCGGGGTATATATCATCCCTCTTTTTAGCCATGACATAATCATTCCTAGGTGGGCACCAGTAACATAACTAATGAGAATATCGCGTGGAACCATTAGTTTTTCATCGTTAGGTTGTGAAATAGAGAGGCTTAATGTTAAATGCGTTTGAATTGCTTTCATCATCTTATACGTATAGTTTCCAGCAGCTTTATCACCAAGCATGACGTTATAGAAGTTAGTGTTTTCTGCAATATGTTCGAACAAGGCCAAAAAACTTGGATGTGGCGAATCAAATGTTAGTTGGAAATCTTCTTTATTTCTATTTCTCGGTTTAATTACTTCAGTTAGCTTTTCTAACATTTCTTCAATGCTTTTGTCTAGTAAGTCATATTTATCGTGGTAATGGCTATAAAATGTAGCGCGGTTTACAGGAGCGCGTTCTGCGATATGTTGCACAGTTACATTTTCAAAGCCTTTTTCGCCTACTAAAGCGACAAAAGCATCCTGTATGAGTTGTCTCGTCCGTTTTACACGTGGATCATTTGTATTTTTAATAGACATTTTTATTTCCCCTCGTTTAATTTTCTATACTTAAACAACATATTGGTATTATATTGTTGTTTAAACGACATTTCATACGTGAATTGTCGGTTGTAGATTCAAAATAATTATTTATAATTATAAACGATAGTCCTTCAGAAATCAGCACCGCTCGCAGGTAGATAAATTTCGATTTACGCTGCAGATGGTGTGATTTTTTTGTTAAAAGGTTAATATAATTAACAATTAAACAATCTAAACAATAAGGACATAAATAGTTTAGAAAAAAATTATATGCGATATAAGGAGAGGAATGCAATGAATCAGTTTCGAAGAATGGTAATTATCAACATTATCACATTAATTGTACTAGTTGGCGGCGGTATTGGCGGTTATTACTATTACAATCAAACGGAAAATTACTTAAAAACAGACAATGCAAAGATTGATGGAAAGGTAATTCCGGTTGCTTCACCAGTAGCAGGTAAACTAACTGACTGGAAAGCTGAAGTAGGAAAAAATTATAATGAGAACGATAAATTAGGTACTGTTACTGTAGCGGCAGCTAATGGAGAACAAACAGTAGATGTAACAATTCCACAAAATGCAACAGTTGTACAATCAAACGCGACAACAAATGCTTTCGTTGGAGCGGGTAGCCCGATTGCTTATGCATTTGATATGAACAATTTATGGGTAACAGCAAACATTGAAGAAACAGATGTTGATGATGTTCAAAAAGGTCAAGATGTAGATGTGTATGTAGATGCATACCCAGATACAACGTTAACAGGAAAAGTAGAACAAGTTGGCTTAACAACAGCGAATACATTCTCTATGTTGCCATCAAGCAACGCAACAGCGAACTATACGAAAGTAACACAAGTAGTACCAGTTAAAATTTCTTTAGATCATAGCAAATCAGTAAATATTGTTCCTGGCATGAATGTGACAGTTCGTATTCATAAGTAAGGGGGAGATGAGATGTCCTCAATTGTAATTGCAGGATATGCACTATTTTGTATAATCGTCTTCTTCCTTGTAAATCGTCTTTTACGAAAGAAAAAAACGAAAATGGGAGAAGAACAAGTCCCAGCCGTAAGTAAAATAGAAGTAAGTAAAGTTGAAACAGAAGAGAAAGAAATTGAACGAAAGCAAGAATCGGAAATTTCTAATGTAGTTGAGTTAGAAACAGGAAAGCAAGAAGAAGTAAAACAAGAAAAAGAAGTGCCGAAAAAACAAATGTCTATGCCTGTAGAGAATGTGAACGTAAAAGCAGTTGTAGCTGTATTAATTCTAGGCATGTTCGTTTCTATTTTAAACCAAACAATCATTAATGTTGCATTACCTCCGTTAATGAATGAATTTAATGTATCAACTTCAACAGCACAATGGTTAATTACAGGCTTCATGCTTGTAAATGGTATTTTAGTACCGATTAGTGCCTTTTTAGTTTCACGATTTACGTATCGTAAATTATTCGTAGCAGCAATGTTATTCTTCACGGTAGGATCTATCATTTGTGCTACTTCAGGAAACTTTACAATGATGATGACAGGTCGCGTAATTCAAGCAGTTGGTGCGGGTATTTTAATGCCGGTTGGTATGAATATCTTCATGACGTTATTCCCGCCTCATAAACGCGGAGCGGCGATGGGATTACTAGGTGTAGCGATGATTTTAGCACCAGCTATCGGACCAACTGTAACAGGTTGGGTGATTGAAAACTATAGCTGGAACTTAATGTTCTATGCGATGTTTATTATTGGTTTAATTATTACGTTCCTATCTTTAAAATTCTTTACACTAGCTCAGCCGGTGTCTAAAACGAAATTAGATATATTCGGTGTGGTTAGTTCAAGTATTGGACTAGGAAGCTTATTGTACGGATTTAGTGAAGCTGGAAATAATAGTTGGACTAGTGCAGAAGTCATTATTTCACTTGTTATCGGTGTAATTGGTTTAGCGTTATTTATTTGGAGAGAGTTAACAACGGACAATAAAATGCTTGATTTACAAGTATTTAAATATCCAGTATTTACTTTTACTTTAGTAATTAATGCAATCGTTACGATGGCATTATTCGGAGGTATGTTATTGCTTCCAGTATATCTGCAAAACATTCGTGGCTTTACGCCAATTGAATCTGGTTTACTACTTCTTCCAGGATCATTAATTATGGGGATCATGGGACCAGTAGCGGGTAAATTATTCGATAAATATGGTATTCGTCCATTAGCGATAATTGGATTGGCAATTACGACGTATGCGACATATGAATTTACAAAATTATCGATGGATACGCCGTATAGCGTTATTATGACGGATTATATTATACGTTCAATTGGTATGTCATTCATTATGATGCCAATTATGACAGCTGGTATGAACGCGCTGCCGATGAAATTAATTTCTCACGGTACAGCAACGCAAAATACGTCAAGACAAGTAGCTGGTTCAATTGGAACAGCGATTTTAATTACACTTATGACGCAACAAACAACTGCCCACGTAGCAGATTACGGCAACATGTTAACAACATCAAACCCAATTTTAGTTGATAAAGTACACGGCATGGGTCAAAGCTTAGCGGCCTTAGCTGGATCAGCTCAAGCAGGAGACGCGATGAGCACACAACTATTATATGGACAAATTTCAAAACTATCTGCAATTAACGGTATTAACGATGCCTTCTTAATCGCAACGATACTTGCAGGTATCGCTTGGGTGTTATCGTTCTTCTTACAATCAGGCAATAAACCAAATAGAAAAGCAGGGAATTAATTTCCCTGCTTTTTTGTTTTCTTATACAAGGATTCAATTAGATATAGAATGAATCACCTGCAGACATGAGAACCCAGAAAATAACCCCCAGTAGTCCCGCAATAAAAATAATAAATCCTATGTTGTGTATACTTTTACATTGTGCTTGTAATCCATTTATCCTCGCTAATAAGACAATTAAAGAAATTAAAATTAGTATAAAGAAGTTGTTATAAAAAGAGTAAAGAGAGGTATCATCATGATACCTCTCTTTATCCTAAGAATGCTAACATATTATTGATAATATGAAATAACATAGCTGGAATAATGGATTTTGTTTTCAGGCGTAATATTTAAATATTACATATAAAGGTGTATTTTCCATAAAATAATAAAAGAGGTATCACCCTGTAGTGATGCCTCTTTCTCATTGATAACTATGTTCTGTCTTGTTATTCAATTTTGCTTGCTCTATTTGCAATTCACGCTCTACCAATCGATCTAATTGCTGAATTGCTTTAAGTGCTTTTTCATAAGAAATTGTTCGATAATGATGCGCTCCGCCCGGTTCTTCATCTGCTTCGTCTGCCCATTTAATAATATTTTGAAGAGATGTTCTTTCAATTTCTTGTTCCACTAAGAAAGAATCTGTATGAAGAAGAATTGCAATAGAAATTTCTTTTGCTAGTTTTGGATGTTCTCCTAATCTAATAAGTAATTTATGTGCTCTTTCAGCGCCTTTAATTGCATGGATATCATTCTTTTTATATAAGTCATAATCCCATTCGCCGCCTGTGTACCACGTATGATGTCCGATATCATGAAGGAAGCCAGCTTTTGTGGCAGCATCGACTGAGGCGTGATGCTTTTTGGCTAGGTGAAACGCATGGTAAGCGACAGCGATCGCGTGGACCATTCCAGAACGGTTTACGTATTTTTGTGTAATGTGGTGTTTAAAAATTTGTTCAAGCGTAATACGGTGCATAAAACATTCACTCCTTTTATCTTATGGTGTATATGAAGAAAAATCGATCGGTTTAAATGTATTTTGAACATTGTACTCCATCATAGTTCGTTAGTAAAGTAGAAATGTTTAGGAGAAGAAAAAATTTTTCTGCAAAAAAATCACCTTAGCTTATGCAAAGGTGATTTTCAAATTGCTTATTTTTTTAATCCTTGCTCTAGTGTTTCTAACATTTCGTGCTTTTCATTTTCATCAGCGTTTTTCCAAATGACTTCAAATAAAACGCCAAGACCTGGAAGCATTTTTTCTTCACCGCTTTGAATTGCATCGACGATTGTTTCTTGTAATTGATCTTGTGAATTTCCAGATACATTCGCTAATACGGCACCGCGTAAATTAAAACTCATTGCTTTCACCTCTTCTTCAGAATTGAAACTGACGTTAGTTTTTGTTCTTTTTTATGTAAATATGTATGAAAAATAGGCTATAATGATAAGACAAGAAGAGAGGGAAATACATATTATGAAAAACATTGATTCAGTACAAAATCCGCGTGTAAAGCAGTGGAAAAAGCTGCAAACGAAAAAAGAACGCGATAAAAAAGGTTTATTTTTTGTAGAAGGATTCCACTTAGTCGAGGAAGCTTTGAAGACAGGAATTGTAACAGAACTTATCGTTTCAGATCAGACAGACCTTCCGAAAGATTGGACAGTTAATGATGTGGAAATGTACATCGTACCTGAGGCGATTGTAAAAATACTTCGTGAAACAGAAACGACGCAAGGTGTATTTGCTGTTTGTGAGAAGCATGAGAAAGAAGTAGCTCTTACTGATGGGAAATTCCTTTTATTAGATGGCCTGCAAGACCCAGGTAATTTAGGAACAATTATTCGTACAGCTGATGCAGCTGGTATTCACGCCGTTGTGCTTGGAGAAGGTTGTGTTGATGTTTACAATAGTAAAGTACTCCGCTCTACACAAGGCTCTATTTTCCACTTACCAATTGTAAAAGGGAACTTAGAAGAATGGGTAGACAAGTTAAAAGAAAATAACGTTCCTGTATATGGAACAGCTCTTGAAAATGGAGTTCCGTATGGTGAAGTAACGCCGGCTGGCAGTTTTGCATTAATTGTAGGAAATGAAGGAAATGGCGTACGCCAAGAAATTCTTGCAAAAACGGATCAAAACTTGTATATTCCGATTTACGGCGGGGCAGAATCATTAAATGTTGCGGTTGCAGCAGGGATTTTAACGTATTATTTGCAAAGCCCGGTTGCGAACAAATAAAAAACTTCTTATAATAAGTTGAAGTACATTATATTAAAAGTTAAATAACGAAAAACGTTGATAGAGAAGAGTAGCTTACAAAATCGCCATATAGGGAGAGAATGTCGTAGACTGAAAGCATTCTTATGGTAGACGAAAGTGAATTCACCTCTGGAGTTGACGCCAGGACCATGTATATGTAAAGGCGTTCCGGTCAGAATTGATCGTTATAACTAATGAGTGGGCAGACATGTTCTGTCAATTTAGGGTGGTACCGCGAATTTACCTCGTCCCTTTTTGGGAGCGAGGTTTTTTTATTTTTAAAATTAGGAGGGTTCCAAAATGGAAGCACGTTTAAAAGAGCTAAAGCAAAAAGCGTTAGAGCTTATTGAAGAAGCGAAAGAGCTGAAAGGCTTAAACGACGTACGCGTAGCGTATTTAGGAAAAAAAGGTCCAATTACAGAAGTATTACGCGGCATGGGAAAATTATCAGCAGAAGAGCGTCCACGTATGGGAGCATTAGTAAATGAAGTACGTGAAGCGATTCAAACGCGTCTAGACGACAAAATTAGTAACTTAGAAAAAGCAGTAATTGAAGCGAAATTAGCTACTGAAACAATTGATGTTACATTGCCAGGTCGTCCTGTTGAAACAGGTTGTCACCATCCGTTAACGGCTGTTGTTGAGCAAATTGAAGATGTATTCATCGGTATGGGTTATGAAGTAGCTGAAGGAACAGAAGTAGAAAAAGACTACTACAACTTCGAAGCACTAAACTTACCGAAAGATCACCCAGCGCGTGATATGCAAGATACATTCTACATCACAGAAGAAACGTTACTACGTACACATACATCTTCTGTGCAAGCACGTACGATGGAAAATAATAAAGAAAAAGGCCCAATTAAAATTATTTGTCCTGGTAAAGTGTATCGCCGTGATGACGACGATGCGACGCATTCACATCAGTTCATGCAAATTGAAGGTCTTGTAATTGATAAAAACATTCGTATGAGTGACTTAAAAGGTACACTGCAAGTATTCGTGAAAAAGATGTTCGGTGAAGATCGTGAAATCCGTCTTCGTCCAAGTTTCTTCCCATTCACAGAGCCATCTGTAGAGATGGATATTTCTTGTATGATGTGTCATGGCAAAGGTTGCGGCACTTGTAAAGGAACTGGCTGGATTGAAATTCTAGGCGCAGGTATGGTTCACCCGAACGTACTTGAAATGGCTGGTTATGATTCAAAAGAATATCAAGGTTTCGCATTCGGTATGGGCGCAGAGCGTATCGCAATGTTGAAATACGGAGTAGATGACATTCGTCATTTCTATACAAATGATGTACGTTTCTTACAACAATTCAAACGAGCGTAAGGGAAGGAGAGGATAAGTATGTTCGTATCATATCGTTGGTTACAAGAGTATGTAGATATTAAAGATGTAACAGCACAAGAACTAGCAGACAAAATCACGAAAAGTGGTATTGAAGTAGAAGGCGTTGAAGTATTAAATAAAGGTGTAAAAGGTGTTGTAGTTGGTCACGTATTAGAATGTGAAAAACACCCAGAAGCTGATAAATTAAGCAAATGCTTAATCGATATCGGTGAAGAAGAGCCAGTTCAAATTATTTGTGGAGCTGCTAACATTGCAAAAGGTTTAAAAGTACCAGTTGCAAAAGTTGGAGCTGTACTTCCTGGTAACTTCAAAATCAAAAAAGCAAAACTACGCGGTGAAGCTTCTCACGGTATGGTTTGTGCTCTTCAAGAGCTTGGTATTGATGGAAAGTTAGTTTCAAAAGAATACGCAGATGGTATCTTCATCTTCCCAAGTGACGCTGAAGTTGGTGCAGATGCACTTGAAATTTTAAACTTACACGATGAAGTACTTGAGCTTGGCTTAACACCAAACCGTGCAGATTGCTTAAACATGTTAGGTGTTGCTTACGAAGTAGCTGCTATTTATGGCCGCGAAGTAAAACTTCCAGCTATCGACTTACAAGAAACAGCAGAAAAAACTTCTGATTATATTTCTGTAAGTGTAGAAGCGAAAGAAGAAAACCCATTATACATTGCAAAAATGGTTAAAAACGTAAAGATTGGTCCATCACCAATGTGGATGCAAACTCGTCTTATGGCAGCTGGCATTCGTCCAATTAGCAACGTAGTTGATATTACAAACTACATTTTAATGGAATACGGTCAACCGTTACATGCATTCGATTACGATAAATTAGGTTCAAAAGAAATCGTTGTTCGTCTTGCAAAAGAAGGCGAAAAAATTGAAACGTTAGATGATCAAGAGCGTACATTACAAAGCCACCACCTTGTAATTACAAACGGCACGAAAGCTTTAGCTGTTGCTGGTGTAATGGGCGGGGCGGATTCTGAAGTTACAAATGAGACAGTAAACGTTCTAATTGAGTCTGCATACTTTGCAGGTCAAACAGTACGTCGTACATCAAAAGACTTAGGTCTTCGTAGTGAATCAAGTGCACGTTTCGAAAAAGGAATCGACCCAACACGTACATTTGAAGCAATTCAACACGCAGCTGCTTTAATGGCGAAATATGCTGGCGGTGAAGCACTTGAAGGTGTAGTAGAAGCTGACAACTTACAAGTACAAGAGCGTACAGTATCTGTTACTGCTGAAAAAGTAAACCGTGTATTAGGTACAAATATTTCTGCGAGTGAAATGGGTACAATGTTCACAAACTTGAAATTCCCATTCACAGAAGTAGAAGGAACATTCCACGTGAATGTACCAGCACGTCGTCCTGATATTACAATTTCAGAAGACTTAGTAGAAGAAGTGGGCCGTCTATATGGTTATGACCACATTCCAGTTACATTACCTTCTGGAACGATGACTCGTGGTAAATTAACATCAGCACAAACGAAACGTCGTAAAGTACGCCGCTTCTTAGAGGGTGCTGGTTTATATGAAGCAATCACATATTCATTAACAAGCGCTGATAAAGCGAAACAATATATGGTTGAGCCAAATGAAAAGGCGCCTGTAGGTCTTGCACTTCCAATGAGTGAAGAACGTAGCCAACTTCGTTTAAGCTTAGTACCGCAATTACTAGAAGCAGTTTCATACAATGTCGCTCGTAAAAACGACAGCGTTGCTTTATACGAAGTAGGTTCTATCTTCTTACCGACAGAAGAAGGAGAACTTCCGAAAGAAGAACAACATCTTGCAGGTGTTATGACAGGTCTTGCTCTTCACCATGCATGGCAAGGTGAGAAGAAAGTAGTAGACTTCTTCGTTGTGAAAGGTGTACTAGAAGGACTATTCGACGTACTTGGCGTTGCAAACCAAATCACATATGCACCAGCAAAACGTGAAGGTATGCACCCAGGCCGTACAGCTGACATCGTATTAGATGGCGAAGTAATTGGTTTCATCGGTCAATTGCACCCAGAAGCAGAAAAACAATTAGATGTGAAAAATACATTCGTATTTGAATTATCTCTTGTAAAAGTATTCGGTGCAGACGCTGAAGAAACTTACTACGCAGCAATTCCACGTTTCCCATCTATGACACGTGACATGGCTGTTGTAGTAACAAAAGAAACAAAAGCTGGTGAAATGAAGCAAGTCATTGCTGAAGCTGGCGGAGAACTTCTGAAAGACGTAACACTATTCGACTTATACGAAGGTGAAAAAATGGAAGAAGGCAAGAAATCACTTGCATTCTCTATGACTTACTTCGATGCAGAACGTACATTAACAGACGAAGAAGTAACAGAAGCACATAACCGTGTACTAACAACGGTAGAAGAGAAATTCGGTGCGGAGTTACGTAAGTAATTAGAAAATTGCCGGATATATTCCGGCAATTTTTTTATTGGGTTAGTTGTCGGACACTGTCGGTAAGTCGATATATTACAAAAATCGCTCATATATTTTCCGACACCTTGCATCTTTCTCTCGAATGTAGTACATTAATTTTAGTTTAACAAAATGAAAGACGATGATAAGGAAAAGTAGTATATACTATAATCCAAAGCGAGTCAGGGACGGTGAGAGCCTGATGAGGCGGTATATGTGAAGAACACCTTGGAGTTGCTAACCGAAATTGAATCTTGTATTCAAGAGTAGACTTAGACGGGAATCCGGCCTGTTACAAACCGGGAAGTATGTATTACATACGAGTTAAAGTTGGTCTTTATGACAAATTGGGTGGTACCGCGAAGTTTAACCTTTCGTCCCTTTATGGATGAAAGGTTTTTTTGTATTTAAATATATGAGCAAAGGAGAATTTCACTATGGAAAACACATTAGTAAAAAGTCTGTATAGAGATACAGAAAAGTATGCAGATCAAACAGTACAAGTATCAGGGTGGATTCGTAACTTACGTGATTCAAAAGCATTTGGTTTCATCGAATTAAACGACGGTAGCTTCTTCAAAAGCGTTCAAATCGTTTTCGATACAGAATTAGAGAACTTCAAAGAAATTGCAAAACTTCCACTTAGCTCTTCAGTTAAAGTAGAAGGTAAAGTAATTGCAACGCCTGGAGCGAAGCAACCATTTGAAATTAAAGCAGAAAAAATTGATATCGAGGGCTTATCAGATTCTGATTACCCACTTCAAAAGAAACGTCATACATTTGAATACTTACGTACAATCGCTCACTTACGTCCAAGAACAAATGCATTCTCTGCAACGTTCCGCGTACGTTCTATCGCAGCATTTGCGATTCACCAATTCTTCCAAGAGCGTGGATTCGTACATGTTCATACACCTATCATCACTGGTAGTGATACAGAAGGTGCTGGCGAAATGTTCCGCGTAACAACGCAAGATTTAAATAACCTACCAAAAGGTGAAGACGGAAAAGTTGATGAGTCAAAAGACTTCTTCGGTAAAGAAACAAACTTAACAGTAAGTGGACAGCTGAACGCTGAAGCTTATGCATTAGCATTCCGTGATGTATACACATTCGGACCTACATTCCGTGCAGAAAACTCAAACACAACTCGCCACGCTGCTGAGTTCTGGATGGTTGAGCCTGAGATTGCATTCGCGGAACTAGGGGATGTAATGAACCTTACAGAAGATATGCTGAAATATGCAATGAAATACGTATTAGAGCATGCACCAGAAGAAATGGAATTCTTCAACAGCTTCGTTGATAAAACAGTTCTTGAGCGCATGAACAACGTAATTAACTCAGACTTCGGTCGCATCACTTATACAGAAGCAATTAAAGTACTTCAAGAATCAGGTGCTGACTTCAAATACCCAGTAGAATGGGGAATTGACTTACAAACAGAGCACGAAAGATACTTATCAGAAGAAATCTTCAAACGCCCTGTATTCGTAACTGACTATCCGAAAGACATTAAAGCATTCTACATGCGTTTGAATGAAGACGGTAAAACAGTAGCTGCTACTGACCTTCTAGTTCCTGGCATCGGCGAATTAATCGGCGGAAGTCAACGTGAAGAAAGAATGGACGTTTTAGTAGACAGAATTAAAGAATTAGGTATGAACGAAGAGGACTACTGGTGGTACTTAGAACTTAGAAAATACGGCGGTACAAAACACGCTGGATTCGGTCTAGGTTTCGAGCGCTTCCTAATGTACATCACTGGCATGGCTAACATCCGTGACGTAATTCCATTCCCAAGAACTCCAGGTTCTTCTGAGTTTTAAGATATAAAAAAAGCGAGAGCAACTGCTCTCGCTTTTTTTATTGAGAAAGGTTGTAATTGCAACCTGAACTTTATAAAGTATTTCACGACTAGAAAAGATGTTGTTCATAGTTCAATTCCCACTTCATATATAAGTAAAACGAATGCGACATTTATATAGGGAAGGGGTTTTTATACAATGGGGGAAATTCCAAGTCATACAAAGTGGACATTGCGTGACAAGTATATAGTAATCACTGGTGCAACAAGTGGTATTGGATTAGCGGCAGCTAAGATGTTTGCAAAAAGCGGTGCTAAGCTAGGAATCATTGCACGTAATGAAGCAAAAGCGAATGATGTTATGACTCAACTTGAAAATATAACGGATGGGAATGCAGTGGTAGATATATTTTTCGCTGATATGTCTTCCCAACAATCTATACGCCAGGTAGCTACCGATATTTTAGAAAGATGTCCGAGAATTGATATATTAGTAAATAATGCGGGTGCTTTATTTCAAACAAGACAAATTACAGAGGACGGTTTGGAGATGACCTGGGCGGTAAACCATTTAGGTCCATTCTTACTTACAGATTTGTTGTTGGAGCGTTTAAAAGAAAGTGCTCCTGCTCGCGTCATTACCACTGCATCTCACGGTCATAAAATGGCTAAAAAGGGAATTGATTTCGATGATCTAGATGCAGAACAACTGTATCGCGGTATTAAGAAGTTCATGGGCGGTCCTACAATGCGTTATGCACAAACAAAACTAGCTAACATTTTATTCACCTCTGAATTGGCACAGCGATTGGAGGGAACGGGTGTTAGTGCTTATAGCTTTGACCCGGGGCTAGTGAATACAAATTTTAACCAGGATAATGGTCTAGCTGCTCGCTTAACTATGGCAGCAATGAAACCTTTCTCCCGTACGCCGGAGAAAGGTGCTGAAACTTTAGTATGGCTAGCAGAATCAACTGGATTTACTAATCAGAGTGGTTATTACTATGCCGATAAACAAGTAGGGGAAATGTCTGAAGCTGCCTTGGATAAGGATGCAGCAAAGCGGCTATGGGACATAAGCGAAAACCAAACACGAGAGTAAAAGAGTAGCGAGTATATGTTCAGATTATTATGTTGAATAGTTTTTTACCCTTAAGTAAAAAGTAACCTTGGGGGTGAGTGCAATGAGTAAAAAAGTGAAAAAAGACCATTCAAGATCAATCCTAGGTTCTCCAGAAGTGGAAGGACAAGGGACAACAACACATGAAACGGGTTCTCATAAAGTATCTTCATCAAATAAGAAGCAGAAACGAAGCTAATATAAAAAAGGGAGAGTCTTGGCGGCTCTCCTTTTTTATAGGGGAATTACTAAAAATGAGTTAATTTAGCGATATAGTTAGAAGAGGAAAATAGTAAATGCAATTACATTGAATCGAGAACACATGAAACAAAAAACAGGAGTTTGTAGGCTCCTGTTTTTGTCGATACTATCTTAATAAGCGAAGCGCCTTCTCCGTATTAGCGAAATGCAGTTTCACAAACTCAGGTAATCGTTCTTTACCAAGCTTTTGAATTAATTTAGCGGCGGCGATATCAACTTGTTTACCTGCACCTTTTGGAAGGGGCATACCAGCTTTTTTGCTTAGTTCGTTAAATTGTTTTACGAATGAGTAACGAGCTAAAATGGAGGCGGCGGCTACTGCTAAATGGACGCTTTCGCCTTTCGTTGCGAAGTAAACATTTTCACGTTGTACCTGTTTTTGTTTTGCTAAATATTTATAGTATGTATCAGGTTGTGTGAATTGATCGATTAAGACGCCTTCAGGTTTTGTAGGTGCCATTTTAGCTAATAAGTTTGTAATAGCTTTATTGTGTAGTAAAGCTTTTAACTTACCTTGGTTGTTTCCTTTATCAAATAGCTCGTTATATTTTTCGTTATGAAGAACGAGAGAGCTGTAAGGAACAACGTGAAGAAGTTGTTTCGCAATGGCAGTAATTTGTTCGTCATTTAAGTTTTTAGAGTCTTTTACACCAAGTTCTTTTAGTAGTGGAATTTGCTTCGCATCCACATATACAGCAACGACTGTCATCGGCCCGAAGAAATCACCAGTACCCACTTCATCTGACCCTACGATAGACATTGTACCGATGGAAGCAGGCGGTGCATAACGGTGTGAATCGACAGATTTTTTTACAGCTGTTTTCGGTGTTTGAGAGACAGTTTGCCAACGAGAAGCTTCTGCTTCAGCGCGGCCTCCTTGGAACATTACTTTTCCAGATTTATACGCTGTAATCGTGCAAGATGGTACCTTTGCCATGAAGATCCCGCCTTGCGGAGTTTTCGGGCTAAGCGAATGTTTATATTGTTGTTTCATGTCTTCAATTACTGTAGAATTTGTTTGAATTACGATAGAATTTGACATAATGGTCGCCCCTTTTTTTATATTGTTATTTTTATCATATCGGATTGTTCTTTCTGTTTCCATATTATGAAGGTTCATGGTATGATAAACTTTAGGATTCTGTACGTGATTGGAGGCCGGTGAGTTGTCACAACAAAAGGGAAAGAAAAGTCGAATTAATGTAGAAATCTATGGTCAGCAATATTCAGTTGTTGGCGATGAAAGTACAAGTCATATCCGCATGGTAGCAGCGATTGTGGATGATAAAATGCGCGAACTCAATGCCAAGAATCCTTCGCTTGACACGAGTAGACTAGCGGTATTGACGGCGGTAAACGTCATACACGATTACATAAAATTAAAAGAAGAACATGAGAAATTGAAAGAAAGTATGACAAAAAAAGGAATGGAATAACATGATTGATATTATTATCATTTTACTGCTTGTTATGGGATTTTTCCTCGGCTTACGCAGAGGGTTTATTCTGCAACTTGTAAAGTTAACAAGCTTTATTATCGCATACCTTGTTGCATACTGGTACTGTAAAGATTTAGCGCCAGCACTTGCGAAATTTATTCCGTATCCATTTGATAAAAACGTATCTGTTCCAGAATGGATTGATGCAAATAATATTGAGACAGTATTTTATCAAGCGCTTGCGTTTATCATATTGTTTATTATTACTAAAATTGCACTTTCATTACTTGGTAATTTGTTAAATATGTTTGCAGAAATACCGGTTTTAAAGCAAGTAAATGCGTTTGCGGGGGCAATCCTCGGATTTTTAGAAGTATATATTATTTTGTTTGTCTTAATTATCATTGGAAACATTCTTCCGATTGAACAAGTACAAACACCATTACAAAAATCATCAATTAGCAAAATAATTGTAGACGATACACCGATTCTATCTGAAAAGGTGAAGGAGCTATGGCAGACAGGTAGCAGAGTATAACTTCTCTTTTTTCGGAAAGAGAAGTTTTTTTCTATGAAAGAAAGGCGGGGCAATGATGAAAGTAAATAAAAAACAAGTTATCAAATTATTAGAGACAATCGGGCTTTTTATGGAATTAAAGGGCGCGAATCCATTTAAAATATCTGCATTTCGTAAAGCGGCAGCAGCATTAGAAAGTGATGATCGTAGTCTTTCTGAGATTGAAGATTTCACGAAGATTCCGGGCATCGGAAAAGGAACAGCAGCAGTTATTCAAGAATATATAGAATCGGGAACATCTGAAGTATTACAAGAACTTGAAAAAGAAGTACCAAGTAGCTTATTGCCGTTATTAAAACTACCAGGTCTTGGTGGTAAGAAGGTAGCTAAGTTATACAAAGAACTTGGTGTTGTTGATATGGAATCGCTAAAAGCTGTTTGTGAGGAAAATAAAGTACAAGCTTTAGCAGGTTTCGGTAAGAAGACAGAAGAGAAAATATTAGAAGCAATCGATCAAGTAGGCTCTCGTCCAGAGCGTTTACCAATTGCGATGGTATTGCCTATTGCCGGGGAAATAGAGGAGAAATTGTCGAATATTGCTGAAGTAATTCGTTTCTCTCGCGCTGGTAGTTTGCGCCGTGTTCGTGAAACAGTGAAAGATTTAGATTTTATCATTGCAACAACAGAACCAGCAGCGGTACGTGAGCATTTACTACAATTTGATAATATGATTGAAGTAATAGCAAGTGGAGATACAAAAGTTTCTGTCCGTCTTCAATATGAATATGATATTTCAATTGATTTCCGTTTAGTAAAACCAGAAGAGTTTATTACAACTCTTCACCATTTCACAGGATCAAAAGATCATAACGTAAAAATGCGTCAAATCGCAAAAGATAAAGGCGAGAAAATTAGTGAGTACGGTGTAGAGAACTTGGAAACAGGTGAAGTGAAAACATTTGAGACTGAAGAAGACTTCTTTGCTCATTTCGGTTTGCCATTTATTCCGCCAGAAGTGCGTGAAGATGGAAAAGAAATTGAATTAATTAAAGAGTATCCGAACTTAATTCAGTTTTCCGATATACAAGGTGATTTACATATGCATACAACTTGGAGTGACGGTGCTTTTTCTATTGAAGAAATGGTACAAGCGTGCCGTGCTCGTGGATATAAGTTTATGGCGATTACTGATCACTCGCAATACTTAAAAGTGGCGAACGGTTTAACGAAAGAGCGTCTTCGTGAGCAAGCGAAAGAAATTGAACGTATGAATGAAAAGTATCCAGACATTACAATTTTACGCGGAATTGAAATGGACATTTTACCAGATGCCTCGCTTGATTTTGATGATGAAGTATTAGCAGAATTAGATTATGTCATTGGAGCGATTCACTCTAGCTTCTCACAAGACCGTGAAACGATTATGAAGCGTCTACGTACTGCACTTGAGAATAAACATGTCACAATGATTGCCCATCCTACAGGACGTCTTCTCGGGCGTCGTGAGGGTTATGATGTAGATACAGATTTATTAATTGAACTAGCAAAAGAGACAAATACAGTTTTAGAATTAAATGCGAATCCGAACCGTCTAGATTTAAGCGCGAAATTATTAAAACAAGCACAAGATGCTGGTGTGAAAGTAGCGATTAATACGGATGCTCATACGCTTGAAATGTTAGAAGATATGGAAACAGGTGTAGCAGCAGCACGTAAAGGTTGGATTCAAAAAGATAACGTGATTAACACGTGGGATATTGAACGTTTATTAGACTATATTAAACGTAATAAGTAATACAAGGGGGACCTGCAACATGTTAGAAAGAACGTTGCGTGTATTAGAATACAATAAAGTAAAAGAACAATTACTTGAACATACAGCATCTTCACTTGGTCGTGACAAAGTGAAGCATTTAGTGCCGAGCACTGATTTTGAAGAAATTGTAGAAATGCAAGATACAACGGATGAAGCAGCGAAAGTTATTCGTTTAAAAGGTAGTGCACCATTAGGTGGTATTACGGATATTCGCTCAAATGTGAAGCGTGCAAAAATTGGGAGTATGTTAAGTCCAAATGAATTACTTGATATTGCAAATACGATGTATGGTAGTCGTAATATGAAACGCTTCATTGAAGATATGGCTGATAACGGTGTCGAGCTTCCGATTTTAGAAACTCACGTCGCTCAAATTGTATCTTTATATGATTTAGAAAAGAAAATTACAAATTGCATCGGTGACGGCGGTGAAGTAGTCGATAGCGCAAGTGATAAACTGCGTGGTATTCGTACTCAAATTCGTACTGCGGAAAGTCGTATTCGTGAAAAGTTAGAAAATATGACGCGCTCTTCAAACGCGCAAAAGATGCTGTCTGATTCGATTGTAACGATTCGTAACGAACGTTACGTAATCCCAGTAAAACAAGAATATCGCGGCGTATATGGTGGTATTGTTCACGATCAATCGGCTTCTGGACAAACGTTATTTATTGAGCCACAAGTCATTGTAGAATTAAATAATGCACTGCAAGAAGCACGTGTGAAAGAAAAACAAGAAATCGAACGCATCTTATTAATGTTAACAGAAGAAGTGGCAGTAGAAGCGGATATCGTTTTATCAAACGTAGAAGTAGTTGCAAATCTTGATTTCATCTTTGCGAAAGCTTTTTATGCGAAGCGAATTAAAGCGACAAAGCCGATTGTAAATAACGAGCGTTACATGGACTTAAGACAAGCTCGCCATCCGCTTATCGATCCAGAAATAATCGTGCCAAATAACATTATGTTAGGTAAAGATTTCACGACAATTGTTATTACAGGACCGAATACAGGTGGTAAAACAGTTACGCTGAAAACAGTTGGTATTTGTGTGTTAATGGCGCAATCTGGCCTTCACATTCCAGTAATGGATGAGTCAGAGATTTGTGTATTCAAAAATATCTTTGCTGATATCGGTGATGAGCAATCGATTGAACAGAGTTTAAGTACGTTCTCCTCACATATGGTGAACATCGTTGATATTTTAGAAAAAGCTGATTTTGAAAGCTTAGTTTTATTCGATGAATTAGGTGCTGGAACAGACCCGCAAGAAGGGGCTGCACTTGCCATTTCAATTTTAGATGAAGTATGTAATCGCGGTGCTCGCGTTGTTGCAACGACGCATTATCCAGAATTAAAAGCATACGGATATAACCGTGAGCAAGTTATTAATGCGAGTGTTGAGTTTGATGTAAATACATTAAGTCCAACTTATAAATTATTAATCGGTGTACCAGGACGTAGTAATGCCTTTGAAATTTCGAAACGTCTTGGATTATCTGATCGCGTTATTGAGCAAGCACGCAATCACATTAGTACAGATACGAATAAAATTGAAAATATGATTGCGAAGTTAGAAGAAAGCCAGAAGAACGCAGAGCGTGACTGGAACGAAGCAGAAGCGCTTCGCAAACAATCTGAAAAACTGCATCGTGAATTACAACGTCAAATTATTGAATTTAACGAAGATCGCGACGAACGATTATTAAAAGCGCAAAAAGAAGGAGAAGAAAAAGTCGAAGCTGCAAAGAAAGAAGCAGAAGGCATTATTCAAGAACTTCGTCAATTGCGTAAAGCACAGCTTGCAAATGTGAAAGACCACGAGCTAATTGAAGCGAAGAGTCGTCTAGAAGGCGCAGCGCCAGAGCTTGTTAAGAAACAAAAAGTAAATGTGAAAAACACTGCACCGAAACAACAGTTACGTGCAGGTGATGAAGTGAAAGTATTAACGTTCGGTCAAAAAGGTCAACTACTTGAAAAAGTAAGCGATACAGAGTGGAGCGTACAAATCGGTATTCTGAAGATGAAAGTGAAAGAATCTAATATGGAATACATTAACACACCGAAGCAAACAGAGAAAAAAGCAGTTGCAACGGTAAAAGGTAGAGACTATCATGTTTCATTAGAACTTGACCTTCGTGGTGAACGATTTGAAAATGCAATGGCGCGCGTTGAGAAATACTTAGACGATGCCCAGCTTGCAAGCTATCCTCGCGTATCAATTATTCACGGTAAAGGGACAGGAGCACTTCGCCAAGGTGTACAAGATTACTTGAAGAAGCATCGCGGTGTAAAAACCTTCCGTTACGGTGACATGGGCGAGGGAGGCCTAGGCGTAACAGTTGTCGAATTAAAATAGAAAACAACGAAACAAAGGGGAAACCATTATATGTTTATGGACAAACTTGCAAAAGTATTGTTAGCTTGTTGTGGAATATTTTTGGTGATTGGGGTTATTTATTTAGTTGTTTTTGCGAGGTGAAAAAGCGTCAATCGTGGCAAAATGATATTGCCATAGATTGACGCTTTTAATATATGTGAAAAGGAATAGAACATGAAAATCAACCAATACATAAGCGAAGCAAAATCATGCTCCAGACGTGAAACAGATCGCCTTATTAAAGCTGGACGCGTGGCTATTAACGGCGAAATATGTACGCACGGTGCACTCGTAAGCGATGGTGATAGGGTAACGATTGATGGGCAAGTTATTGTAAAAGAAGAGAAAGAAAAAGTGTATATCGCATTTCATAAACCAGTCGGAATTACTTGTACAGCAGCCGATCATATTGAAGATAATATTATTGATTATATCAATTACCCAGAGCGAATCTTTCCAGTTGGGCGATTAGATAAAGCATCAGAAGGACTTATTTTATTAACGAATGACGGCGGCATTGCGAATCAAATTTTACACGGTGATCATGAGCACGAGAAAGAATATGTTGTCACAGTCGATAAACCTTTTACGGACTGGTTTATTGATGAGATGTCCCGCGGTGTAAAGATTAAAGATGGAATGACGAAGCCGTGCAAAGTGACAAGAGTCGATCAATCAACATTTCGTATCGTTTTAACGCAAGGAATGAACAGGCAAATTCGTAGAATGAGTCGTGCTTTCGGATTTACTGTAATAAAGCTAAAGCGAGTACGCATTATGAATATAGAGCTAAATGAGCTTGAAGTTGGAAAGTGGCGGAGCGTTACAGCTGAAGAGTTAGAAATTTTAATAGGGCAGTTATAGGGAGGAAAAATTTTCTCCCTATATTTTTTTGTCAGAAAAAATAAAACTATTGATTTTTTAAAAAATAGCCCATATAATAAAAAACAACAAGTTTCGACAAGATATTTTATAAAAGTAATGATGAGGACATGAGTTGTATTTTACGATTCTCAGAGAGGGAAGCCTTAGGCTGTGAGCTTCCTAATACGAAAAGACAAGCTTACCACCTCTAAACTTCAAGAGTGAACTGCATACATGATGCATTGTAATTCTTGGCGGATAAAACCGTTATCAATTTACACGAGCTATAAAATGAGCTTATTTCGTTATAAATTCATTTTATTAGAATAAGGGTGGAACCACGATTTCAACACTCGTCCCTTTATTAGGGACGGGTGTTTTTTGCGTTCTTTTACGGGGAAGTATGCTTGAAAGAGGATATATGACGGATTTTAATTCAGAATATTTTGTTAATTTATTATTTTAGGAGGTTAGTAGAAATGAAATCATCTTTAAAGTTTTCAGAGATGTTTGCAATAAGTTTAATGTTATTTGCACTGTTTTTTGGTGCGGGTAATATGATTTTTCCACCAGCATTAGGACAAGGCGCTGGAACAGACGTATGGATTGCGTTGTTTGGTTTTATCGTAACAGGCGTTGGACTACCTTTATTAGGAGTAATTGTTATAGCTTTAAAGGGAGATATTAATGAGCTAGCAGGACGTGTACATCCTATATTCGCACTTGTTTTTATCACTGCAATTTATTTATGTTTAGGCGTATTCGTAAGTGTGCCGCGTACAGGAACAGTAGCTTATGAGATGAGTATTGCACCGTTTTTACCAAGTGAGATAGCTGGTCAGTCATATCCACTTGTTATCTTTACACTTATTTTCTTTGCAGTCACTTTCTATTTAGCTTTAAATCCTTCGAAATTAGTGGGTCGTATTGGTAAAGTGCTAACTCCAATATTATTAGCTGTTATTGCAATTATCGTAGGTAAAGCACTTATTACACCAATTGGAGAATTTGGTGCACCGACAGAAGCGTATAGTGCTCCTCTCTTTAAAGGATTTATTGATGGATATTTAACTTTAGATGGACTTGCGGCACTGGTATTCGGAAATGTTGTAATTCATGCGTTAAAAGAAAAAGGCATTACAAATAAAAACAGTATTGCAAAAGTAACAATCTTTGCAGGATTTATTGCAGCGCTTGGTCTACTACTTGTGTATTTAGCACTTGCTTATCTTGGAGCTTCTAGTGTGTCACTTGGAATGGGCGCAAACGGAGGAATTATTTTAACAAATGTCGTGAATCATTTATTTGGTAGCTACGGAACTTTATTACTAGGGATCGCAATTACAGCAGCATGTTTAACAACTTCTGTAGGTATTGTTGCAGCTTGTGGTGATTACTTCTCTTCCTTATTACCAAAGCTTTCTTATCAAAAAGTCGTTTTCATTTTCTGTGTATTAGCATTTATGGTAGCAAACCTTGGGTTAACTCAGTTAAATGCATTAGCATTACCAATCTTAATCGCAATTTATCCAATTGGAATCGTACTTATCGTATTATCACTTGTTGAAAACTACGTTCGTCTTCCATTAGCGATGTATGTGGGCGGGATTGTAGGAGCATTTGCAATAAGTTTCTTTGATGGGTTACACAATGCAAACCTTCAAATTGCAGCGCTAGCACCTATTTTAGATAAGATTCCATTATATAGTGTAGGAATTGGTTGGTTAGTTCCAGGTATAATCGGTATAGGATTTGGTTATATAGTTTCTAAGTTTCAAAAGCAGGAAATTGCTGTAGAAAAATAGAGAAAAGAGGCTTTCTATAATAGAAAGTCTCTTTTTTTGTAAAAAAAGCCGCATATAGAGAAATTTAGATATTAAAAATTTTATACGTAATATAGTTGACAAAAAATTTATGAGTAGGCTAAGATTGACTTAGTTGTGGAAATATTGGAAGGGAAGTGAGGGAAACGGGGTTTCTATAACTATAGTGTTGTTATGGGAAGAGGTGAAAGAAGAGGAGAAGAGAAAGTTTATTTTTTTTGACTTACATTGAGAATGATAATCAATAAATACGTTTTATAATTTTTTCTCAGTTTCTATGCCTTCGTATAAGGAATAGGGTGAGATATTATTTTTAATATTAAATGAGAATGATAATCAATAATGCTTATATTACATAAAAGAATGCTAATTAAATAATAGGTAGAAGAGATTATTTTTTTCTTATGAATTGAGAATAATTATCATTTTCGGAAAAAGTGAAATGAAAGATAACCAAGGAGGAAACAAAAAAAATGAAAAAGGTTTCTGTATTACCCGCTTTTATTATAACGTTCGTATGTATGCTAGCTTTTCTTGTAATGCCATACGGGAATGCTTCAGCAAAACTAGCTGATGGTACTTACGATATTAATTACGTAATTCAAAAAGCGGAAAATGATTCAGCTTCAATGGCAAATGACTATTTTGAAAAGCCGGCAAAATTAATAGTGAAAAACGGTGAGATGAGAGTACAAGTTCCGATGAATCATAGTGCTTGGATTACAGAATTTAAAGCACCAGAGAACGGAAATTTTGTTGATGCGAAAGTTGTTAATAAAGATGAATCGGCAGATAAAAGAACAGTAGAGTTTAAAGTAGATGATTTATCCAAACCGGCAGCTGTAAAAATTCATGTTGTTGTACCAAGTGCAAACTATGACCACCACTACACAATTCGTTTTGCTTTTGATGCAAATGTAAAAGCTGTAGGTGGCGATAATGGCGTAGCTGCTACAACAAAAAATAATGATCAAGCGAAAACAGATACACAAGTAAAAGAAGAGAAAACAAAAGTAGAGAGTAAGGAAACAGCTAAAGAAGTGAATAAAGAAACAAAAAATGAAAATGGAAAAGCTGAAAAAACAGATAACCCAAAAACAGGCGATGAAGCACGTATTGGATTGTTTGCAGTGTTAATTCTTATTTCAGGTGCTTTCTTAATTCGTAAAGTGAAATTGAGTAAATAAATCTTTTGAAGGGTGATGAATATATGTTTAAACAATTTAAAATGATTATTGCCGTATTTGCTGTTTTATTTACATTTATCGCAACACTAGGTTTACAAGATGCAAAGGCTGCTACAAAACTAGCTGATGGAAAATATAATATTTCTTTTACTGTATGGAAAGGCGATAAAGATGAATCGTCTAGAATGAATAGTTATTTTGAAAGCCCAGCAACATTAACAGTTAAAAATGGAAAACAATATGTTTCATTTAAAGTGAAAGATAGTGCTTCTATTAAAAGTTTCCAAGTAGAAAAAGATGGTCAATTTGTAGAAACAACCGTGTTAAGTGAAAACAAAAAAGATAATACTAGAGTTGTAGAATTTGAAGTTGCTGACTTGTCAAAAAAACTAAATGGCAAGGTGAAAATTAATATTCCAATTATTAATTATAATGCTTCGTATGATATTCGCTTTGTATTTGATGGGAACAGTATTAAATAATTTTCAAAAGGGAGAGTCGTTCCATTGAACAGGTATACAAAAATTATTGTTGCTATGTTTTTAATGATATTTACATTCGTATCAACATTACAACCACTTGCAGTTCAAGCAGCTACCAAGTTGGCTGACGGTGAATATTCAATTGGCTTCAAAGTTTTAAAAGATACATCAGATGAAGAATCGATGATGAATCAATATTCAGTAAGTCCGGGAACTTTAAAAGTGAAGGATGGGAAAAAGAAAGTATCCTTTACATTAACAAATAGTTCATGGATTACGAAATTTGAAACAGAAAAAGCAGGTAAGCTAGTTGCGACAAATGTAATTAGTGAAGATAAAGAAAAAGATACAAGAGTAGTAGAATTTGATGTAGAAGATGTAGAGAAGGTATTAAATGCAAAAGTAAAAGTAGATATTGATTTTTTAAATTATCATCATGAGTACGACGTTCGTATTGCATTTGATCAAAATAGCATTACACCAATTCATGTAGAAAAACCAAATGAAAAAGAGGACCCAGCTAATAAGCCAGATCCAAATGAAACTACCGATCCAGGTCAGAAGCCCGACCAAAAGCCTGACCCAGATCAACAACCAAATTCTAACACAATTACAGATGGTGCGTACAGCATTCCATTTAAAGTGTTAAAAGATCAAACAGATGAAGAATCTAAGATGAATAGTTACATGGTAAATCCAGGAGTATTAAAAGTAGAAAACGGTAAGAAAAAAGCAATTGTAACACTAAAAAGTAGCTCATTAATTAAAAATTTCCAAACGGAAAAAGATGGCGCATTTGTTGATGCAAAAGTAGTGAGTGAGGATAAGGAAAAAGATACAAGAGTAGTAGAGTTTGAAGTAAACGATTTATCTAAAAAACTAAATACAAAAGTATTTATCGAAATGGCATCAAGAAATTATAAGCAAATGCATGATGTACAACTTTTATTTGAACAAGATAAACTTGAACAAATTAAAAATGAAGAGAAAAAACCAGAAGTAGAAAAACCAGAAGTAGAAAAACCGGAAGCAGAAAAACCAGAAGTAGAAAAACCAGATGAAAATAAAAAACCAGATGCTGAAACAATTAAAGATGGTGAATACAGCATCAATTTTAAGGCATTAAAAGATCAAACAGACGAAATTTCAATGATGAACACATATACAAAAAGTCCAGGTGTGCTAAAAGTAAAAGATGGTAAGAAGTATGTATCATTTACGTTAACGAACAGTTCTTGGATTACAAAATTTGAATTTGAGAAAAATAGTTCGTTTGTTGATGCAAATGTAATAAGTGAAGATAAAAAAAATGATACACGCGTAGTGGAAGTAGAAGTACCAGATTTATCGAAAAAGTTAAATGCAAAAGTAAAAGTAGATATCGATTCAATGAATTATCACCATTTTTACGATATTCAATTTGCATTTGATAAAGGTAGCATTAAGTCGTTAGATAACCAAGGTGAAAACAACAACCAAGGTGAAAACAACAACCAAGGTGGAAATGATAACCAAGGTGAAAACAACAACCAAGGTGGAAACAACAACCAAGGTGGAAATGATAACCAAGATAATAACACAACAATTGATCCAAAAGCTCTTAAAGATGGTGAATACAGAATTGGCTTTAAAGTGTTAAAAGATCAAACAGATGAAATCTCAATGATGAACACATACACAAAAAGCCCAGGTGTATTAAAAGTAAAAGATGGTAAGAAATACGTATCGTTTACATTAACAAATAGTACATGGATTACGAAATTTGAATTTGAGAAAAATGGTTCTTTCGTTAATGCAAAAGTGTTAAGTGAAAATAAAGAACAAAATACAAGAGTAGTAGAAGTAGAAGTAAACGATTTGTCTAAAAAATTAAATGCAAAAGTAAAAGTAGATATTGATTCAATGAATTATCACCATTTTTATGATGTTCAATTTGTATTTGATCAAGACAGTATTAAAGCCTTAGGGAACCAAGGCGGAAACGACAACCAAGGCGGAAACGGCAACCAAGGTGGAAACGACAACCAAGGCGGAAACGACAACCAAGGCGGAAACAACAACCAAGGTGGAAATAATAACCCGAAAGTAATAGTTGATCCGAAAAATTTAGTAGATGGCCAATATGATATTACATTTAAAGTATTAAAAGATAAAACAGATGAGATTTCAAAGATGAATGACTATGTTGTAAATCCAGCGAAATTAATCGTAAAAGATGGTAAAAAATATATTGAGATGACGCTGAAAAATAGTGCGTGGATTACGAAATTCCAAACGGAAAACAATGAACTATTCGCTGATGCGAAAGTAGTAAGCGAAGATAAAAATGTAAATACGCGAGTAGTACAGTTTGAAGTAGAAGATCTATTTAAAAAATTAAACGCAAAAGTAAAGGTAGACATCGATGAGATGAACTACCATCATTTCTACGATGTGCAAATTCAATTTGATACAAATAATATCGGCGCGTTAGGAACTCTTAAAGAGGAACCGAAAAATGAACCGAAAAATCCAGTGATTACACCGAAAGTAGATAATGTAAAAACAGTAGGTACTCCTGATTTTAACCGAAATGCAGATGGTCAGAAGAAAAAAGAAGATACAAAAAATGATTCGAAAAAAGAGAAAAACTCAAAAACTGCAGATACAGCACAACTTGGTTTATATATGGTGTTACTGCTAGGTTCACTTGCTTTACTAGTTCGTAAATATAGAGCAGGTAGATTGTAATTTTTGGAGTCTTGATGCATATTCGCGTGCATCAAGACTTGTTTCATATTGTATGGAAAGGAGTGGTGATTGAGAGTGAAGAAAATTGCAAGTGTACTAATGACTATCATTTTGTTAATGAGTATAGCTGGGTGCTCATCACCAAAAAAAGAAACAGCAAAGCAGGTAAAGAGTGAGAGTAAAGAGCGCGTTGTTGCAACAACAGTGGCTGTTACTGAAATTATGGATGCGTTAGAAGTAGATTTAGTTGGCGTTCCAACAAGCTCTAAAACTTTACCGAAGCGATATAAAGGTTTACCTGAAGTTGGGAATCCAATGAGTCCAGATATGGAAAAGGTAAAGTCATTAAAGCCTTCAGAAGTGTTATCTGTGACAACACTTGAATATGAATTAAAGCCAGTTTTTGATGGTGTGGGTATGAAAGCAAACTTTTTAGATTTAACGAGTTTGAAAAATATGCAAAGTTCTATTAGCGATTTAGGTAAGAAATATGGGCGTGAAAAACAGGCCGAAGCAGTAGTAACTAAATTAGATAAAAAGGTTGCTAGCATTCAAAAAGAAGTAAAAGGAAAGAAAGAACCGACAGTGCTTATTTTATTAGGTGTGCCGGGAAGTTATTTAGTAGCAACAGAGCATTCTTATATTGGAGATTTAGTGAAACAACTAGGTGGTAAAAATATTGTGCAAGGTGAACAAGTAGAATATTTAGCTTCTAATACAGAGTATTTAAAGAAAGCTGATCCAGATATTATTTTACGAGCAGCTCATGGTATGCCTGATGAAGTTGTAAAAATGTTTGATAAAGAATTTAAAACAAATGATATTTGGAAACACTTTGCTGCGGTTAAAAATAACCGTGTTTACGATTTAGAAGAGCGTTTATTTGGAACGACAGGCAATTTAGCAGCAATTGAAGCGTTAGATGAATTGAAAAAAATGATGTATCCGTGATGCATTTTAATATAAAGGAAGAGTAGAATGAATAAAAAAACTTGGAGTTTCCTCATTGTTACTGTATTGCTTATTGTTATGACATCATTGTCAGCGATGAAAGGGAGTTTAGAAGTAGGTATTGTTGAACTTGTACAAGGGATATTTACAGGTGGAAATGAAGATGTTGAAGTCATTAAAGATTTACGTTTCCCGCGTATTATTATTGCGTTGTTCACTGGAGCGGCTCTCGCTGTTTCAGGTGTGCTTTTTCAAGCTGTTATGAAAAATCCACTCGCCGATGCTGGGGTAATCGGTATATCTTCAGGAGCAAGTTTTATGACACTCGTTATTATTACGTTGTTTCCGCAATTCTTTTTCTGGACACCCGTATTCGCCTTTTTAGGTGGTGCGCTTGCATGTTATCTCGTTTATTCGTTTTCATGGAAATCAGGATTAAGCCCGCTTCGCATTATTTTAATTGGTATTGCCATTAATGCAATGTTTACTGGATTAAATGAATCATTCGTTACGATTTGTGGGTATTTTATTAAGAGTATTAAGCAAACGACGACTTCTAATATAACAATGAAGACGTGGGGCGATGTAGAAATAATGGTGACTTATGGAACGATTGGTCTTATTCTTGCTCTGTTCGTAGGAGCTTGGTGTAACTTATTATCGCTACAAGATAAGACTGCGAAAAACTTAGGCTTGCACGTGACGAGAGTTCGTCTTATTATTTCTGCCATTGCAGTACTCTTAGCGGCAGTATCAACAGCGATTGCAGGTGTTATTGCTTTTGTAGGATTACTAGTTCCGCATATTTCAAGACAATTAGTCGGTTCAGACCATAAAGTATTAATTCCATTTTCTGCGCTTGCAGGGGCGTTATTAATTTTGACGGCAGATACAATTGGAAGGTTAATTGTGCCACCTAACGAAATTCCAGCAGCAACAATTATGGCGGTTATTGGTGGTCCATTCTTAATATTTTTGCTTAGAAAGAGTGATAAAGTTCATGGAAATTAAAAATGTAACCTTTTCATACGATAACGTAACAAATCGTTTAAAGTCTGTTAGTAGTGAAATAGAAATTGGGAAAATTACAACAATCATTGGACCGAATGGATGTGGGAAATCAACATTACTTAGTGTCATGTCTAGAAACCACGCTCCTAGCAGTGGAGAAGTAATACTTGATGGGAAAGCGATTGGTGAATATAAACCGAAAGAGTTTGCTAGAAAGCTAGCAGTTGTCCATCAACAAAATGAGGCTCCAGCAGATATTACAGTGGAAAAGCTAATAAGCTTCGGGCGTATGCCATATAAAAATATATTCTCTCCGCAAACAGATGAAGATAGAGAAGCGATTGAGCGTGCACTAGTATGTACGAATTTACAAAGTAAGCGTGATAAGCCAATTTATGCTTTATCTGGTGGAGAGAGGCAGCGAGTTTGGATCGCGATGACATTAGCTCAAAATACACCAATGCTCTTCTTAGATGAGCCGACCACATATTTAGATATTTACTATCAGTTAGAAATATTAGAGTTAGTGAAAGAGTTAAATGAAGTGCATGGACTAACGATTGTAATGGTATTACATGATATTAATCAAGCCATTCGTTATAGCGACCATATTATCGTTATGAAAGATGGAGAAATTATTACGAAAGGTATTCCTAATGATGTAATAACAGAAGAAATGGTTAAAGCAATATATGGTGTAGATGTCATTGTAAAGCAGGATGAAGATACCGGATTGTACATGGTACCTATGGGAATCTAAAGGCTGAGCATAATCCGTTTTGAGGTGATAATTTGAATAGTAAGAAAGGACGGAAAAAGAATTCTTTTTTTCAACGCATACTTACAATTGTGTTTTTAGGAATCTTTTTCTATTCAATGTATGAGTTGGGCGGGATTTTCATGGATTATTATGAAAATCGTAAAGTAATGGCTGAGGCACAACATATTTATAAAAGAAGTCCAATGGAAGAAAAATCAGAAAATGGAGAGGTACGTAAACAGTTTCAGGATCTCCAGAAAATTAATCCAGAGATAGTCGGATGGATTACGATGGATGATACACAAATTAATTATCCAATCGTTCAAGCAAAAGATAATGATTACTATTTATTTCGTAATTATAAAGGTGAAGATATGAGAGCGGGAAGCATTTTTATGGACCATCGTAATGATGTGAAATCTCAAAATCGAAATACGATTTTATATGGCCATCGTATGAAAGATGGTTCTATGTTTGGTAGTTTAAAAAAAATGTTGGATGAAGACTTTTTTATGTCTCATCGTAAATTATATTACGATACATTATTTGAAGGATACGACGTTGAAGTTTTTTCAGTATACACGACAACAACGGACTTTTATTACATTGAAACGGATTTTGGAAATGATGCAGCATATGCATCGTTCTTAAAGGAAATTCAAGAAAAATCACTGTACAAAACGGATACGGAATTGACGGCTAATGATGAAATCGTAACACTTTCTACTTGTGATTATGCTCTTGATCCAGAGGCTGGAAGGCTAGTTGTACACGCAAAATTAGTAAAAAGAAATTAAAGAAAAAAGTATAGAATATGAGAAGTGATAGATAACGCTTCTCATATTCTATACTTTAAAAAAGGACTGTTCTTACTGTGCTGCAGCCATTGGCATACGTACAACTTTTACATCATAGTAAGCAATTTTATTATCAAGAATATATTCTGGCATTCCGCCTTGATGTGAGTGAGCATCTTTAAATGCAGCGCTCTTTGTCCAACCTTGGAAATCTTCTTTTGCATTCCAGCGAGTGCTAATTGTTACTTCATCATAATCAACTGTATTTTGTGTTAAAAGAACTTCTAGACCTAAAAAGCCTGGCATCGTTTCAACTTTACCTACTTTATTAAAACGCTCAATTAATTTATGCCCATTTCCCTTTGTAATTTTAGCTGTATTTGTAACAATAATCATGTTTATTCCTCCTATAAATGTAGCTATATTTTCAAGAACTCATATACATCAAATGATAATGAAAATCATTATCATTGTCAATGGTAAATGTGAAATATATAAGTTTTTTTCTATTATTTTGGACAGTGAGATTTTCATTTCAAAACGTAGTAAATATGTGGCGGTTAAGTGCGAGAATGAGCTAGTTGTACTAGCAAAGCAATAATATGGTATAGTGAAACGAGGCTGTTTTTTCAGTCTCGTTTTTCAAATGCTTCCTGTAGAGAAAGCATGCAAATGGAAAGGAAGTTATTATATGCGATTAGAAGTAACTGTAAAAATAAAACCGAAATTTATAAAAGAAATTAAAAGTGGATATCCGCTTATTTTAAAAGATGCGATTCAAAATTTAAATGATGTTCGTGAAGAAGGAACAATCATCAAAGTAGTAGATGAGAAGAACAACTTTGTCGGAAAAGGTTATTATGGAAAGCAAAATAAAGGATACGGCTGGATTTTAACGAGAAAAGAGAGTGAACAAATTAATCAATCTTTCTTTGAAAGTAAAATCAAATCTGCCCTACATAAACGAAAGCAATTTTATAAATCAAGTGATACGACAGCATTCCGTGTGGTGAATGGTGAAGGTGATGGTCTTGGAGGACTAATTATCGATTATTATGATGGCTACTACGTAGTAAGTTGGTATAGTGAAGGGATTTACACTTTCAGAGATGAGATTATAGCCGCTCTTCAAAAAGTAGCAAACTTTAAAGGTATTTATGAGAAAAAGCGTTTTGATACGAAAGGGAAATATATTGAGGGTGATGATTTCGTAGCAGGAGAGCGCGGCGAGTTCCCACTTATCGTAAAAGAGAACGGTGTGAACTTTGCGGTTTATTTAAATGATGGGGCAATGGTTGGTGTATTTTTAGATCAACGTAACGTTCGAAAACAAATTCGTGATAAATATGCAAAGGGAAGAACAGTGTTAAATATGTTCTCTTATACAGGTGCTTTCTCTGTATTTGCAGCGCTTGGCGGAGCAAGTAAAACGACGAGTGTTGACCTTGCAAATCGTAGTTTAAGTAAAACGATTGAGCAGTTTAGTGTAAATGAAGTTGATTATGAAGCACAAGATATTATTGTAGAAGATGTATTTCTTTACTTCAAATATGCAGCTAAGAAAAAGATGAAATTTGATATGGTCGTACTTGATCCTCCAAGCTTCGCCCGCTCAAAAAAATATACATTTAGTGCAGCAAAAGATTATAAAAATTTATTAAAAGAAACAATTGCTATTACAGAAAATAACGGTATTATCGTTGCTTCTACAAATTGTAGCGCATTCGATATGAAAAAGTTTAAAGGCTTTATCGATACAGCCTTTAAAGAAATGAATGGCAAATATAAAATATTAGAAGAACATTCTTTACCAGAAGATTTCCGTACCATTGATCAATTTAAAGAAGGAGACTACTTAAAAGTAGTTTTCATCGAGAAAATTAAAGGTTAATAAAGAAAAGGAGCTCGAGTTTACTTGAGCTCCTTTTCTTATTGAACGATATTTTGTACTCTACCGACTTGTCCGTCCTGCAATCGCACTTTAATGCCATGCGGATGGGAAGGGGAGTTTGTTAAAATATCTTTTACAATTCCACGTGTTAATTTGCCTGTTCGTTGATCTTGTTTTAATACAATATCAACTTCAAGACCGGGCGCGATATTAGAACGTTTTTGTCCGTTCATTTACACACCTGTACGTCTACGTTGGTTGTTTGTTTTCTTTGTTTGTTGGTTTTGTAATTTTTTCGTTTCTTGGCTTTGATTTTTTGCATTTTGACCATTTCCATTTCCTTGCTTTTTCTTAGCAAGTTGTTCGCGCATTAAATCAGCTAAGCTTACTTTTTTGTTTTCTGACATGATAAGTCTCCTTTATATAAAGTTAATTATGAACAATCGTAGTGAATTTCATCATATCATTGTTAAGGAAGGAAGGGAAGTTGGTTTGAAAATTCATATAATTGTTTCCAGTCTGTAGTAGTTACGATACAATTGGATTGTTAACGTTTGTAAAAAGGGGATAGACATATGTCACATCATATTTTATTAGTTGAAGATGATATCTCAATTCAAGAGATGGTGGAAAAGTATTTAATAAAAGAGGGTTTTCAAGTAACAATTGCGTCTGATGGAGAGGAAGGCGTGAACACATATTTAAAAGGTTCATTTGATTTGATTATCCTTGACATTATGATGCCAAAGCTAGATGGCTTAGAAGTTGTACGAATCATTCGAGAAAAAAGTGCTGTTCCGATTTTAATGATGTCGGCAAAAGATACAGATGTTGATAAAGCTGTTGGATTAGGACTTGGAGCAGATGATTACATTTGTAAGCCGTTTTCTATGATTGAATTAGCTGCACGTGTAAAAGCGGGTATTCGGAGGTCTACGAAATATTCGGCTACAGAAACAACAGAAAAGATGATTCAAATTGGTGATTTAACAATTGATCCAATTAATTTTACAGTTGAAAAAAACGGGAAGTCTCTCAAACTTACTTTAAAAGAATTTGAGATTTTAAAGCTATTCGTAAAGAACCAAAATCGTGTATTTACGAAAGCTCAAATATATACGTTAGTTTGGAATGAAGAGTATTACGGTGACGATAACGTTATTAATGTTCATATGAGAAGATTGCGTGAGAAAATCGAAAGTGATCCATCTAATCCAGAATATATTAAAACGTTATGGGGCATCGGCTATAAGTTGGAAGTGATGTAATATGGTCAATTTGTTAATAGGTATTATTTTTATATTGTTATGTGTTATTTATATGCAATATAGAATGAGAAAAAATAGTAGTGAAAATTTACGATACACATATGAAAAGTTAGAAAGTATTGTAAATGACAAAACAGGCGAGACGTTACTCGTTATGACAGATGATCTAGAATTGCAAAAATTATTAGTGGCAATTAATCAATTATTAGATGCAAAACAGAAAACGAATGCAGATCATGCAAAAGTAGAAATTTCGATGAGAAAAATGCTTTCAAATATTTCGCATGACTTGAAAACACCACTAACAGTTATTCTTGGATATACAGAAATGTTAAATAAGGATAAAACGATAAATAAAGAAGAACAACAAATATTACTTGAAAAAGTGCATACGAAAACACTAGAAGTGATGGAGTTAATTCATAAGTTTTTTGACTTGGCAAAATTAGAATCTGGTGACAAAGCAATTGAAATGACAAAAGTAAATATGAATGAAGTTTGCCGCGAGAAGATTTTATCTTTTTATGATTTAGTGACGACGAAAGGTTTTCAGGTTCATATTGATATACCAGAAAGAAATATATACGCACTTGGAAATGTAGAAGTATTAGGTAGGGTATTGAATAATTTAATATCAAATGCAATTACATATGGAGACGATGGAAAGGCACTCGGTATGACGTTAAGAGATGATGACACGGGCGTGTATATAGATGTATGGGATAAAGGAAAAGGGATTGATGAATCTCATATTGATAAAGTGTTTGAGCGTATGTACACACTTGAAGATTCAAGAAATAGATTGTACCAAGGAAGTGGTCTCGGATTAACGATTACGAAACGGCTTGTGGAAGCGATGGACGGGAAAATCCATCTTTCTAGTAAACCGTATGAAAAAACAATTTTTACAATTGTATTAACAAAGATACAGTTTTAGCTTGTAGAGCAGTAGATTCTACAAGCTTTTTTTCAGCGTAAGGAATTTGTAAGAAACGGGTAAGAAAAAAGAGATTTCCGTTGTCTATTATAGAAATATAGAGTATTGCGAAAGGGGAAAGTAACATGACATATATATTAAAAACAAATCAGTTAACGAAAGTGTTTAAAGGGAAAGAAGTTATTTCCGGTGTTAACATGCATGTGAAAAAAGGAGAAATTTACGGTTTTTTAGGACCAAACGGTGCTGGTAAAACAACGATTATGAAAATGATTACAAATTTAATAAAACCGACGAGCGGTGAGATTGAAATTTTCGGTGAGAAGTTAACAGATACATCTTATGAAGTATTAAAGAGAATGGGGACGATTATTGAATATCCAATCTTTTATGATAAATTAACGGCGAAAGAAAACTTAGAATTACATTGTGAATATATGGGCTATTACGATAAAAATGAAATTGACCATGCTTTACATTTAGTGAAACTACAAGGGATAGATAATAAAAAAGTAAAAGATTTTTCATTAGGAATGAAACAACGACTCGGTATTGCAAGAGCAATCGTGACAAAGCCAGAATTGCTCATTTTAGATGAACCCATTAACGGTTTAGATCCAATTGGTATTAAAGAGTTACGAGACTTATTTAAAATGCTCTGCAAAGAATATGGCATTACATTATTAGTTTCTAGTCATATTTTAGGTGAGATGGAACTAATGGCGGATACAATTGGTGTGATTCAAAATGGAAAACTAATAAAAGAAGTTTCAATGAAGAGTATTAACGGAAAACAAACAGAGTATATTGAAATCACTGTTCCTGATGTGAAACGTGCAACTTATATTTTAGAAGATAAACTTGGTATAAAAAACTACAAAATAATGAGTGGAAACATGATTCGGGTTTATGATACGTTAGCGTCTCAGCAGGCCATTTCAAAAGCACTTATTATGAACGATGTGGAAATTGAAAGTATTAATAAGAAACATAGTTCCTTAGAAGAATATTTCTTAAATGTAATGGATGGAGAAGGTATTCATGCTTAATGGACTGTGGCTGAACCTGGTAAGTGGATTTATCGTAATGCTAATAAGTGGAATTTTATATTATAGAAAACCAGGGCGGAAATGGTTGTTCAGTGTACTAGTGATAGGAATGTTAAGCTTCGTTACTGCTGGAATTAGAATGTTAGCAGCGTAGAGACAGGTATATAAAGAATGGAGGCGTAATTTATATGTTTAAATTAATGAAGCTCGAATGGAAGAAACATAAATTATCTAGTTACTTTAAAGGGGTAGCAATTTGTATTATAGCAATTTTCGCTGCAGTAAGCCTTATGGCGTGGGGATCTAAGGTAGAGGATGATTTGATGTTCTCTAGCTATATGGAATACATGTCTTTAGCAAATATTCTTATTAGAATTACATTTATTATTTTTGCATCGGTTATTTTATCACGTTTAGTGATCGATGAATACAAGAACAAAACAATACAGCTACTATTTATGTATCCACTGCAAAGGAAAATGCTAATGAGTGCGAAATTAACAATTGTTTTTTGTTTTTGTTTTGTGAGCACGATTATCGCTACTTTCATTATTAGTTTGCTCATATTCTGTATGAATCCAATAATGGGACTACTTGAAACGCCTGTTACGATGGGGGAAATAATAGCTATCGTTCCAGCTACTATTATAAGTGCATTTATGATATCTGGTATTAGTTTAATTCCTTTATTTTTTGGAATGAGAAAGAAATCAACACCGACAACGATTACTTCTGCAGTAATAATTGGGATGATGATGAACAGTAACGTTGGTCCTGGAAATGGTCAAGTAAGTATGTTTGATTTTATAGCTATCCCAATCGTGCTCTGTTTATTAGGAATTTTCATTAGCTATCTATCGTTTCGTAAAATTGACAAGATAGATGTGGCGTGAAGTAAGCTTAAAACAAAAACGAACTGGGGTATGAATAGTGAAAAAAATGATAGTAATTGCAATATTATTCATTACAATTGCTAGTGTAGTTTTTGGTATTAAGGTATTTCAGGGGAAAGATTTTAAGAAAGAAAAGTCTTTTGATATAAATAATATAAAAGCAATAGAAGTAGACAATGAAAATTGGAATCTTGAGTTTAAAAGTACAGACGCTAATAAAATAGTAATTTCTGCTCAAGGTGAACAAGCGGATAAAGAGATAGATCCTGTCAAAATAGAAAATGATGAAAATAAAATTATGGTTAAGCAAAAACAAGAGGCGAACAAATTTTTTAATGGTTTTACGTTTAGGAAGAAGGATAGTATATGTATAGCTATTCCGAAGAAAGAAATAGATAAAATTGTATTAAATAATAAATCAGGTGATGTGAAAATAAGAGATATAGTAGTAAAAAGTATCGTGACGAAAGGCAAATCTGGGGATGGAATGATTGTAGGACTAACAGCCGAGAAAGGTGAATTCATATCGCAAAGTGGAGAGTTAGTTGTAAAAGATAGTTCAGTACAAGAATTAAATATAAAGTCTACGACTGGTGATAACTATATCACAAATGTAAGTAACTCAAATATGAACATCACTTCAACATCTGGGGAAGTATTGCTGAAAGATATGATAGAAGGAAAATCATTATTTATAGAAACAAAATCAGGGGATATTGGCGTACGGTATAAAGGTGTCCCGGCATCATTGAAGCTTATGGCTAAAAGTAATTCGGCTGACGTAATAGTAGATTTAAAAGGACTTAAGAAAGATAAAAGTACAGAAAAAATAAAAGTAGGAACGATTGGTGATGCAAAAAACAAAGTGGAGATTTTAAGTAAGACAGGGGTCATTTATATTGATTAAGTCTTAGGAGGAGGAGGACTATCATGCTACGTCTTATGAAGCTAGAACTGAAGAAAATTAAACTTGGCTGGTACGTGAAGAGAGCAGTAATTGCAAATCTTGCTATACTGGCATTATTGATTTTTGTTAGCATCGTTTCTCAAATAGAGGGAGATCCAGAAATAAGAGATCCGCAGGCCATTTTGTTAATGGCTAGTTCAATAGTGAGAGCAACATTTATTATTTTTGGTGCTGTACTAATAGCTAAGTTAATAATTGATGAATATAAAAACAAAACAATATTATTGATGTTTTCTTATCCAATTAATCGAAAGAAAATAATGATTAGTAAGTTGGCTATTACAGCAATATTAACATTCATAACAGTTATTTTATCTAATATTTTTGTAGTGGGAATTTTCATTGGAATAGATAGTTATTTTTCGATTCTTCCTAATTCATTCGCAGTAGATCAATTGATTCAAGAAGGGATAAATCTCGTTCCTTTAGCCATTGCCACTGCGGGAATAAGCTTAATTCCTCTATACTTCGGAATGCGTAAACGTTCAGTGCCAACTACTATTGTTTCGTCTATTATCGTTGTGCTAATCGCAATTAATAACCCACCAATATTTCCTATAGCGACCTTTCTTCCTCTTCAATTCGCATTTGCAGTGATTGGTGTGGCGATTGCTTATTATGGAATTAAAAATATTGAGAGGGAAGATGCAATATAAAGTTTCACATGAAACAAGTTACAGAAAAAGACAAGATGTGTAAACACCTTGTCTTTTTCTGTTGTTACATTTTAGGAGCTTCCATTCCAGCCGTAGCCCATTCTTCTTTTGCGGGACCATATACACCAGGAACTGTTAAGCCGGCTTGTCGCATTAAAACCGTCATTTGCCCGCGGTGATGATTTTGATGATTAATAAGTGTCATTAAAAATATAGAATTCGGCATAGGGCGACCAAAGAAGTCATTAATAGTTGCTAAATCTTTATCAGTCCATTCGCTTTGAAGTGCTTCAACAAAAGCCGCGTTCACTTTACGGTACTCATCTGCAATTGTTTTTGCAGAAGTAGGAACAGGATAATCTTTCGTTTCGCCTTCAAACTTTAGCCCTGTGCCAGATAGTATAACAGGAATTGCCGTCACGATATGCCAAGCGACTCTTCCTAACGTCCAATGTCCAGGTGCAATTTCTTGTGATAAAGATGCATCGGTTAATGAATCAAGCATTTTCTGAGTAGACTCTGCTTCGTATGTCCATGATTGTAAAAAGCCTTCAATCGTTTGGTACATTATTGTTATCCCCCTCTACTTATGTTCATAGATTAAGTTCGAGAAGAAATGACAAGTTCCCTTTATGTTTTAATGATGCTGTTTAAAATTTTATATATAAATTTTATGATACTATTGAGTGTATATAGAATTATATTAATTTAGGGGGATATTATGAAAAGATTGATTTTAGGAATCATAATTTTATTTTTAATGGTAGGATGTAGCAACGAAACTTATAAAAAAGCAATGGATCAAGGGAAATTGGCGTTAGCGAGTAAAGAATATGACACGGCAGTAGCATCATTTGAGCTAGCATTAGAAGAGAAAAAGGATGATAAAGAAGCAAAGGTATTAAAAGACCAAACTACTAAGATGATAAGTTCGATAAAAGAGAAATCGAGTGGAAATATAGAACAAGCAATAGGTTTGTTTCAAGAAGTAGAAAAGATGAAAGATGGTTCCGCAATCCTTCAAAGTCAAGCGAAAGAACAAAAAGATTCGCTCATAGAGCATAAAGAGTTAAAAGGTCAATATATAGGTCAATTGGAAAAGGCAGAGAAGTTAAAGAATGATAAAAAGTATGAAGAGGCTAAAGGGATAGTAAATAAAATTGTTAACGATACTGGCCAAAATCAACAATTTATTTCGGAAAAACAACGGGCCGAAGAGCTGAATAAGCAAATCGATGGCTTACTAACTCAACAAGCAGAAGTTAAGAAAAAAGAGGAAGAGTTAAAAAATGAAAAGAAAAAAGAGACTGATATTGGAAAGTTAAAAGGGTCTTGGATGTCATCAGAAAGTACAGACAGGCCAGTTGGGTTGGAAATAGAATCTATTAATAGTGAGAAAACAGGCGGAGAATTTATGGAACATAATATTTTTGGGAAAGGGACTACTATAGGAGACTTTCGAATATTAAGTGTGGACCAAGGGATTATTTCCATAGAGCTTGTATTTTTAATGGGAGAAAGAAAACAGAAGGTTGATTTGAAAATTGAGGAGAACACATTAACTGTATATCATGAGTTTATGGGGAGTACTGAATCTGTGAAATTAGTGAGATCAGAGTAATTTATCCGGCTATTCGTCGGACAGTAAAACTTCCACCTCAAGATTCGGCTGGAGCAAAGAAGTTAGGTGGGAGATTCACTGCTCATAAAAGCCCGATTGGTGTGGGCTAATAATTAGCGGGGATGAAGAAAACCCCCACTAAAGAAAGTTAATTAAAAAGGAGGCTTCTAACAAGAAGCCTCCTTTTTAATTAACTTTCTTCCCACTCTTCCTCATCAACCATAAGAAATAAGGTGCTCCAAGTACAGCGACGACAAGACCAGAAGGAATTTCTTTCGGATATGCAATTGTTCGGCCGAGTAAGTCAGCAATGGAAAGAAGAATTGCTCCAAACAGTGCTGAGCAAACGAATAGTCTTTGATGGTTCATACCAACAACAATTCTTGCTAAGTGAGGTGCGACAAGGCCTAAAAAGGCAATTGTACCGACAGCAGCGATATTTACTGATGCAAGTAGTGTTGCTAGCACAATTAGAGCAAGACGTGTTTTATTTACTGGTTGCCCAAGTCCAGTTGCTAAATCGTCTCCCAGTACGAGAACGTCAAGTTGTTTTATTAAGAAAAAGATAATGAATACAAGAATTAGAGATGGATATAGAATGATATTTTCTAAGTGATTCCACCCTCTTGCATACGTACTGCCAGATAACCATGTTAAAGCAGCGGCAACATTCAAATTGGCTCTAACGATAAAGATTTGAATAATTGCTGAGCCAAGCGCAGAAATACCAATCCCTATTAAAGCGAGAGCTGTTGGACTAAATCCTGATTTCCAAGAGAAGAAGAGGACAATTCCAACTGCAAGTAGTCCGCCAATAAATGCACCAATTGGTAGGAAGAAACCAGGAAGTGCAGGAAAGACATACATAATCGTTAAAGCACCGACACCAGCTCCCGATGAAATACCAATAATAGAAGGATCGGCAAGTGGGTTTCGTAATATACTTTGGAAAACAAGCCCACTTATTGCAAGGCATGCGCCAGCAATAGCAGCAACGAGCATTCTTGGTAAACGAAGATTCATCATCATATTTTTGTCAAATTGTGTTAATTGACCTGATATAACATTAGTAATGCTTTCGATATAAGCGTTACTACCGATTGTAACACCAAGAGCAATCGTCACAATACAAAGTGTGATAGATATAATGATTACCTTTTTATAAGAGTAATAGCGGGAACTAGCTCCAGCTGCATTCGCACCGTTATCATTCATATATTGTTTCGACTTCATCATTCGATACACTAAGTAAATAAGCCAAGGAGATCCAATCATTGCTGTGACTGCCCCAACAGGAAGTTCTGCACCGGTTGGATCTATTAATCTACCGACAACATCTGCTCCAAGCAATAATACTGCCCCCCATAAGAAAGAAGAGAGAAGAAGAGTAAAGTGTTGACGGTATCCGATAAGGCGCATTAAATGAGGTGCAACTAAGCCGACAAAGCCAATTGGTCCAACAACAGTAACAATTACTGCTGTTAAAAAGATTGCAGCAATGAAGGCGATAAGACGTGTTACTGCTGTTTTTTCACCAAGAGAAATAGCAACATCATCACCAAGTAAGAGAATGTTGAGTTTACGAGACATAAATAGTAAAACTAGGAAAGAAATAATGATAAATGGAAAAGTAAATTGAACGCCATCCCAGTTATTTTGAATAAGAGAGCCAGCTCCCCATAAAAATAAACCAGCTGTTTCATTTTCATAGAAAAGCTGCATCGTTCCGGTAAAGGCAGAGAGCATTAATGTAACGACCATACCAGCTAATGCCATTCTAAGTGGGGTTCCCTTTTTTCCACCAGAAATACGGTATACAAATAAAGCAGTAATAGCACCACCGATAAATGTGAACAGAAGAGAATTAATTTGTAAATCTTTCGGTAAGAAAATTGTAGCCGCTACTAGAAAGAAATATGCGCCAGAGTGAATACCCATTGTACTGGATTCAGCAAGTGGATTTTTCGTTAACGTTTGTAAAATAACCCCTGATGCAGCAAGAGCGCCTCCAGCTAAAACGGCAATTACAGCTCTAGGTAATCGAAGCATAATTAAAGTTTGATGTTCTAGTGATTGGTTCGGTGAGATAAGAGCATCAATAATCATACTATAGGAAATGTTTGCTTGACCTTGTCCGATATGAATAAAGAAAAGGAGGAGCAAGAGAGCTGCTCCTCCTCCGAATACAAGACTTGCTCGAAGTGTATGTTGTAAGCTATTCATTGTGTAATCACTTCTTCGCTGTCATTACATCTGCTACTTGTGTTGCTAAAGATGTTGCAGACTCAGGACCACCGAAAATCCAAGTGTCGCCTTTTAATTTATACATTTTGTTTTCTTTTTTGAACTTTAATTCTTCCCAAGCAGGGTTGCCTTTTAGTTGCGTGTCAAAAATGTTATCTTCATCCGCTACAATGTAAATGAAGTTTGAATCTTGTACACTTTGTAATGATTCTACAGTTGTTTGTTTAAAACCATCTGGCTCAGATTTTCCTGCTTCAAAAGTATTTGTTAGACCTAATTTTTTTGTAACTTGTAAAGCTAAAGAATTGTCAGTTAAGATACGGAATGTTGGTACGTTTTTAGCAGTAAATGCTTGTGCCATTGCGATGTTTTTATCTTTTAAGTCTGCTTTCTCAATTTTTGCTTTTGCATCAGCGAATGCTTTATCCATATCAGCTAATACTTTTTTACCTTCTTCTTCTTTTCCAACTGCTTTTGCAATTTGTTTAAATGTTTCTGTCATTTCAGCAAAGTGATCGTTATTGCTTGTTGATGGATCAAACATAACTGTTGGTGCAATTTGCTCTAATTCATTTTTAATTGCTTTACCACGGAATGAAGCTGTAATAATTAAGTCTGGTTTTAAACGGCTAATTTCTTCTAAGTTTGGTTGTTGACGTGTCCCTACATCTACAACATCTTTACTCGGTTTTGTTTTTGTATTTACCCATTTATTATAATTCTTAATGTCTGCCATCCCTACTGGCTGAACACCAAGTGCTAATAAGTCTTCAGAATATACCCACTCAAGTACAACTACTTTTTTTGCTGGTTTATCTAACTTCGTTTCCCCTTCAGCGTGTTTAATTGTTATAGCTTGATTTTTATTGTCCGCTTTTGTTTCTTTTTTCTCCTCTTTTTGCTGTCCGCATCCAACAGCGAATAGAAGAACTACTATGAAAATACTGAGAATTTTCTTCATCTTCTGCCCCCAAATTAAGTGTTTTTTGTAACTAGTACCATAAGTGAAAATGGTTATCAATTACAACACCCAAATCATACTATGAGGATATTTTAAGTGTCAATATATTTTTAAAATTTTGACGAAAAATAACGAACTATACGGATTTTTATATATTATAGTCGCTATTTATGAAGAATAAGCCTCTTTACTAAAAATATTGGCGAATGTGGAAAGTTTAAATGGGAAAGTGGCTGTGTACGATAGTGTAATGTGTATTGTTAATAGTCTGTGGAGATAAGGCGAAAGTACAAGCAAAAGGAGAGTGAATCGCATGTAATAATTACTAGAATGTATGGAGGAAATCTGTGTTTTATCCCCAACTAGGCAAAGTATTTCTTTGTTATTTAGATAGGTGTTTTTTAAGTCGGTGATTGCGCTAAAAAGATCGAATGTAAAGGAAGTGATCAACATGTCTTCATGGAGCAATAACGTAAATGGATATTGTGGGTGTAATAATCAAAATGGTGTACATGTTGATTCATGCTGTTTTAGTTGCGATGGGACAGTTCCTAAGGTTGGTCCAACCGGTCCGACGGGAGCAACAGGTGGCACAGGCCCAATGGGGGCGACAGGAGTAACAGGCGACACAGGTCCAACGGGAGCGACAGGAATAACAGGAGCAACAGGCCCAACGGGAGCGACAGGAATAACAGGGGCAACGGGTCCAACAGGAGCGACAGGAATAACAGGGGCAACAGGCCCAACGGGGGCGACAGGAATAACAGGGGCAACGGGAGCGACAGGTTCAACAGGGGCAACGGGAGCGACGGGTTCAACAGGGGCAACGGGAGCGACAGGAATAACAGGAGCAACGGGTCCAACGGGAGCGACAGGAGTAACGGGAGCAACGGGTCCAACGGGAGCGACAGGCCCAACAGGAGCGACAGGTTCAACAGGTTCAACCGGGGCAACGGGAGCGACGGGTTCAACAGGAGTGACAGGCCCAACGGGAGCAACAGGTCCAACGGGAACGACGGGTTCAACCGGTCCGACAGGAGCAACAGGAGCGACGGGCTCAACGGGTTCAACCGGGGCTACAGGTACAAGTATCACGGCGACATATGCATTTGCAAATAATACGTCGGGAACAGCGATATCGGTAGTTCTTGGTGGAACGAATGTCCCGCTTCCAAATAATCAAAACATCGGTCCAGGAATTACTGTTTCTGGTGGAAACACAGTATTTACGGTTGCAAATGCTGGTAATTATTATATTTCATATACAATTAATATAACGGCTTCATTATTAGTCAGTTCACGGATTACAATTAATGGAGGGGCACTTGCTGGGACAATAAATTCTCCTGCGGTAGCAACCACATCATTTAGTGCAACAATTATTACAACTCTTGCAGCAGGAGATGCTATTAGCTTGCAATTATTTGGTTTGTTAGCTGTTGCGACATTATCAACAACTACCCCAGGAGCGGTATTAACAATTATAAGATTAAGTTAATGACAAACTCTCTTACTCTTTTAAGATTAAGAGAGTTTCTACATATAATAAGAAGTTAATGAAGTAAAGCATAGTTATATAAAAGTCAGAATATTATGATTGTAACGCTATGGTGACTATAATATAATGAAAATAACCATCATGAATGAACATTCATTTATTTTTTATGTATTTGAAGGGGGAATGAAGGTGGAAAAACCATGGTTGAAAAGTTATCCAGAGGAAATTCCGAGTACGGTTTCTTATGATATTCAGCCGCTTCATAGATATGTAGAACAGATGGCTTCTCGCTACCCAGAAAAGAAAGCGCTTCACTTTTTAGGGAAGGATATTACGTTTTCGGACTTCCATGATAAGGTGAAGCGGTTTGCAAATTATCTTCAAAAGCTCGGTGTGGAAAAGGGTGATCGAGTTGCTATTATGTTGCCGAATTGTCCGCAAGCTGTAATTGGTTATTACGGCACATTACTTGCGGGAGGTATCGTAGTACAAACAAATCCACTGTATACAGAAAGAGAATTAGAATATCAGCTTCATGACTCGGGAGCAAAAGTAATTCTTTGTCTCGATTTAGTGTTTCCAAGAGTAACGAATGTTCAATCTGCTACAAAAATTGAGCATATTATCGTAACTCGTATTGCAGACTTTTTACCATTCCCTAAAAATCTATTGTATCCATTTGTGCAGAAAAAACAGTCGAATTTAGTTGTGAAAGTATCAGAGAGTGAAACGATTCATCTTTGGAATTCAGTAGAAAAAGAAGTGAATACGAATGTTGAGGTGCCTTGTGATCCTGAAAATGATCTAGCTCTTTTACAGTACACAGGAGGAACAACCGGATTTCCGAAAGGAGTTATGTTAACGCATAAAAACCTCGTCTCTAACACGTTAATGGGAGTTCAATGGTTATATAATTGCAAAGAAGGAGAAGAAGTCGTTCTTGGGGTTCTTCCATTTTTCCATGTTTATGGTATGACAGCTGTTATGAATTTAAGTATTATGCAAGGATACAAAATGGTCCTTATTCCAAAGTTTGATATGAAAATGGTTTTTGAAGCGATTAAGAAGCATAAAGTGACATTGTTTCCAGGGGCACCAACTATTTATATCGCTCTTTTAAATAGTCCGCTTTTAAAAGAATACGATATTTCTTCTATTCGTGCTTGTATTAGTGGATCAGCACCACTGCCAGTAGAAGTACAGGAAAAGTTCGAAAAAGTTACAGGTGGTAAACTAGTAGAGGGATATGGTTTAACAGAATCCTCTCCGGTTACACATAGTAATTTTTTATGGGAAAAGCGAGTGCCAGGTAGCATCGGAGTTCCGTGGCCAGATACAGAAGCAATCATTATGTCGCTTGAAACTGGTGAGGCATTACCGCCAGGAGAAATAGGTGAAATTGTAGTGAAAGGCCCTCAAATTATGAAAGGATATTGGAATAAGCCAGAGGAAACAGCGGCTGTATTGCAAGATGGCTGGCTCCATACAGGTGATGTTGGCTACATGGATGAAGATGGATTCTTCTATGTAAAAGATCGCAAGAAAGATATGATTGTCGCGAGTGGATTTAATGTGTATCCTCGTGAAGTTGAAGAAGTATTATATGAGCATGAAAAAGTGCAAGAAGTAGTGACAATTGGAGTTCCAGATCCGTACCGAGGAGAGACGGTTAAAGCATTTGTTGTGTTAAAAGAAGGTACGGAGTGCTCTGAGGAAGAATTAAATCAGTTTGCACGTAAATATTTAGCGGCTTATAAAGTGCCGAAAGTATATGAGTTTAGAGATGAATTGCCAAAAACGACAGTAGGGAAAATTTTACGCCGTGTTCTAATAGATGAAGAGAAGAGAAAGAATGAGGATGAGCAAACGGGCTAAGGCCCTTTCTTTTTGAAAAAATAGGATTGACACTTTTCTAAATAGTCAGTATTATAAGAATATGAATGACTATTCATTCAGTCATCTTCTTGAAGGGGACAGTAAAGTGAAGAAAAATAGACCGAAATACAATCAAATTATTGATGCGGCAGTCATTGTGATTGCGGAGAATGGGTACCACCAAGCGCAAGTTTCTAAAATCGCAAAGCAAGCTGGGGTAGCTGATGGCACGATTTATTTATATTTTAAAAATAAAGAAGATATATTAATATCCTTATTCCAAGAGAAGATGGGAGAATTTGTCGAAACAATTCGTCAAAAAACAGCAGGAATTGAAAGCGCTGTATCGAAGTTATTCATGTTGGTAGAAACGCACTTCTTGCTGTTGTCGCAAAATGATCCTCTTGCTATCGTTACGCAATTAGAGCTAAGGCAGTCCAATCAAGACTTGCGCCTTAAAATAAATGAAGTATTAAAAGGCTACTTACAAGTTATGGATGAGATTTTAGAGACTGGTATAAAACAAGGTGAATTTCAAGCAGATTTAAATGTTCGCGTGGCAAGACAAATGATCTTTGGAACAGTAGATGAAGTTGTGACCAATTGGGTAATGAGCGATCATAAGTATGATCTGGTCGCACTTTCAAAAACGGTACACGGGCTACTTATTGCAGCTTGTGGTTATCGTCAATAATGGGAGGGATCATGTTGAAATTCCTATCTGTAAGAGTTGAAGATCATATCGCGGTGGCGACATTAAATCACGCACCAGCGAATGCGATGTCTTCACAAGTTATGCATGACGTTACTGAATTAATTGATCAAGTGGAAAAGGATGATAACATTCGTGTTGTTGTTATTCACGGTGAAGGACGTTTCTTCTCAGCAGGAGCAGATATTAAAGAATTTACATCTGTTACTGAAGCGAAGCAAGCAACAGAATTAGCACAGCTTGGACAAGTTACGTTTGAGCGTGTTGAAAAATGTTCAAAACCAGTTATTGCGGCAATTCATGGAGCGGCACTGGGCGGCGGCCTTGAGTTTGCTATGTCTTGCCACATGCGCTTTGCAACTGAAAGTGCAAAACTTGGTTTACCTGAATTAACACTTGGATTAATTCCTGGCTTTGCAGGTACACAGCGCTTACCACGTTATGTTGGGAAAGCGAAAGCTTGTGAAATGATGTTAACAAGTACACCAATTACTGGTGCAGAAGCATTAAAGTGGGGACTTGTTAACGGATTGTTCTCTGAAGAATCTCTTTTAGATGATACGCTTAAAGTTGCAAAACAAATTGCTGGAAAAAGTCCAGCAACAACTCGTGCTGTACTAGAGTTATTGCAAACGACAAAATCGTCTCATTACTATGAAGGTGTACAACGTGAATCACAAATTTTTGGTGAAGTATTTACGAGTGAAGATGGAAGAGAAGGTGTAGCCGCATTTTTAGAAAAGCGCAAACCTTCATTTAGTGGCAGGTAGTTCAATTATTTTTTTAATATAAATTAACAGAAAATTAAAATTGATAGAATCTTTCTGAAAAACAAGGGGGTAAATGGAATGAACATCTACGTACTCATGAAACGAACATTTGATACAGAAGAAAAAATCGTAATTAAAAACGGTGCAATTTACGATGGCGAAGCGGAATTCATCATCAACCCTTACGATGAATATGCAATTGAAGAAGCAATTCAAGTAAGAGACGCACAAGGTGGAGAAGTTACAGTTGTAACAGTCGGTGGCGAAGATAGTGAGAAAGAACTTCGTACTGCATTAGCAATGGGCTGTGATAAAGCGGTATTAATTAATATTGAAGATGATGTAGAAAATGGTGACCAGTTCACGACAGCAAAAGTACTTGCTGAGTATTTAAAAGATAAAGATGCAGATTTAATTTTAGGCGGAAACGTTGCAATTGATGGTGCATCTGGACAAGTAGGGCCACGCGTAGCTGAAGCGTTAAATATTCCGTATGTAACGACAATTACAAAACTTGAAATTGACGGTACAAATGTGAAGATTGAGCGTGATGTTGAAGGTGATACAGAAGTGATTGCAACTTCATTACCAGTTTTAGTAACAGCACAGCAAGGTTTAAATGAACCGCGTTATCCATCGCTTCCAGGTATTATGAAAGCGAAGAAAAAGCCGCTAGAAGAATTAGAATTAGATGATTTAGATTTAGAAGAAGATGATGTGGAAGCAAAGACAAAAACAATTGAAATCTATTTGCCTCCTAAGAAAGATGCAGGAAAAGTGTTACAAGGCGAGCTGCAAGATCAAGTAAAAGAACTTGTATCGTTGCTCCATACAGAAGCGAAAGTAATCTAATAAAATACGAAATTATATATGCAGGAGGGAAAATCTATGGCTCGTAAAGTATTAGTAATGGGTGAAGTTCGTGATGGATCGCTACGTAACGTTTCTTTTGAAGCGGTAGCAGCAGCAAAAACAATTGCAGAAGGCGGTGAAGTAGTAGGTCTTCTAATTGGAGACAGTGTTGCCTCTTTTGCAAATGAATTGATTCATTACGGTGCAGATCGCGTTGTGACAGTTGAAAATGATAAATTAAAATCATATACATCTGATGGTTATGCACAAGCGTTTTTAGCTGTACATGCTGAAGAAAATCCAGAAGGTATCGTTTTTGGACATACAGCACTTGGTAAAGATTTATCACCAAAATTAGCAGCGAAGCTTGAAGCTGGTTTAGTTTCTGACGTAACTGCTTTAGAGGTTGAAGGTGGAAATGTTATCTTCACTCGTCCAATTTACTCTGGTAAAGCATTCGAGAAGAAGATTGTAACAGACGGCATCTTATTTGCGACAGTGCGTCCAAATAACATTGCAACTCTGGAAAAAGATGAGTCTCGCAGCGGTGACGTATCTTCTATCACAGTTGATGTGAAAGATTTACGTACAATCATTCAAGATGTTGTCCGTAAAACAGCAGAAGGTGTGGATCTTTCTGAAGCAAAAGTTATTATCGCTGGTGGACGTGGTGTGAAGAGTGAAGAAGGCTTTAAGCCATTAAAAGAGTTAGCGGACGTACTAGGCGGCGCTGTTGGGGCATCTCGTGGTGCTTGTGACGCTGAATACTGTGATTACTCATTACAAATTGGTCAAACTGGTAAAGTTGTTACGCCAGACTTATACATTGCATGTGGTATTTCTGGTGCGATTCAGCATTTAGCAGGTATGTCTAACTCAAAAATAATCGTTGCGATTAATAAAGATCCAGAAGCAAGTATCTTTAAAGTAGCTGACTATGGTATTGTCGGTGACTTATTCGAAGTTGTACCTCTTTTAACAGAAGAGTTTAAAAAGTTAAAAGTACATTCATGATTTAAGTACCCTTGAGTTCCAAGTGAAGTACCCCTATATATAGAAAAAGGTGAGAGATCCCCTGTCTCTCATCTTTTTAGTATTTAATCCGTATTTTTATATAGTATAAAGGAACATTTTTTTGTTACAATACATAACGATACATATTATTCGCCACGTATATAAGTTAATGATATACTCTTGGTAGAATATACTTGAAGGAGGAAATAAAATGGCAATTGTAAACGCAAATGACCAAAGCTTCGCAGCAGAAACTAGCGAAGGTGTTGTATTATTAGATTTCTGGGCACCTTGGTGTGGACCTTGTAAAATGATCGCTCCTGTATTAGAGGAAATTGATGCAGAACTAGGCGAAAAAGTAAAAGTAGTAAAAGTAGACGTTGATGAAAACCAAGAAACTGCTCGTCAATTCGAAGTAATGAGCATTCCAGCTCTTTTCGTATTAAAAGACGGTAAAGTAGTTGATCAAGCGTTAGGTTACAAACCGAAAGAAGCGTTAGTAGAATTAGTTTCTAAACACTTCTAAAATAAAAAAAGCTACCATTTGGTAGCTTTTTTTATTTTCTTTTTTACAGTCTTTCCGTTACAATAAAAGAACGTATGTTGGGTGTTTGGGCATAGTATGTTTTCAAGGGAAAATAAAAATGCTAAGTATGTAGAAATGGAGGGAGACGAGTGCACGAACATTTGAAAGAGAAGTTGGCTATTTTACCAGATCAACCTGGTTGTTATTTGATGAAAGATAAGCAAGGAACGGTTATATATGTCGGAAAGGCAAAAGTGCTTAAAAATCGTGTGCGCTCGTACTTTACTGGTTCACATGATGGGAAAACACTGCGGCTTGTAGGAGAAATTGTTGATTTTGAATATATTGTAACCTCTTCGAATTTAGAAGCACTTATTTTAGAGTTAAATCTAATTAAAAAATATGATCCGAAATATAATATTCAATTAAAAGATGATAAAACATATCCTTTTATTAAAATTACGGCGGAGAAGCAACCGCGCTTACTCATTACTCGAAACGTAAAAAAGGATAAAGGGAAATATTTTGGTCCTTATCCAAATGCACAATCTGCTCATGAAACGAAAAAACTGCTAGATCGTATGTATCCACTTCGGAAATGCACGAATATGCCAGATAAAGTTTGTTTGTATTATCATATGGGTCAATGTTTAGCGCCTTGTGTGAAAGAAGTGACGGAAGAACAAAATAAAGAAATTGTAGATGAAATTATTAAGTTTTTAAATGGTGGACATAAAGAAGTTCGTTCAGAACTAGAAATAAAAATGTATGAGGCCTCAGAGAAACTAGAGTTTGAACGTGCAAAAGAGTTGCGTGATCAAATTGCTCATATTGATGCGATTATGGAAAAACAAAAGATGATTATGAGTGACTTAGTAGATCGTGATGTGTTTGGATATGCAGTGGATAAAGGATGGATGTGTGTTCAAGTTTTCTTCGTTCGAAAAGGAAAGCTAATTGAACGTGATGTTTCTATGTTTCCAATTTACGATGAACCAGAAGAGGGTTTTTTAACGTTTATCGGCCAATTTTATGAAAACAGTAGTCATTTTAAGCCGAAGGAAATTGTCGTTCCAGGAAGTATAGACTCGGAATTAGTAGAGCGCTTTTTAGAAGTGGAAGCGACGCAGCCGAAACGTGGTAAGAAAAAAGACCTTGTAGAATTGGCAAATAAAAATGCGAAGATTGCTCTTGAAGAGAAGTTTTACTTAATTGAACGTGATGAAGAACGAACGATTAAAGCGGTAGATCATTTAGGGAAGCAGCTTGGGATTGAAACGCCGTATCGTATTGAAGCGTTTGATAACTCAAATATTCAAGGAACAAATCCCGTTTCTGCAATGATTGCTTTTATCGATGGGAAACCGGCGAAGAAAGAGTATCGAAAATATAAAATTAAAACGGTTCAAGGGCCAGATGATTATGAGTCTATGAGAGAAGTTGTGAGGCGCCGTTATACAAGGGCGCTTAAAGAAAATTCACCTTTACCTGATTTGATTATTATTGATGGAGGAAAAGGCCATCTAGCGGCTGCAAGTGATATTTTAGAGAATGAGCTCGGATTATATATTCCGATGGCAGGTCTTGTAAAAGATGATAAACATAAAACCTCCCATTTAATTATTGGGGATCCACCGGAACCTGTGATGCTTGAGAGAAATAGCCAAGAATTTTATTTATTGCAGCGTATTCAAGATGAGGTGCATCGATTTGCGATTACATTCCATCGTCAATTACATGGGAAATCTGTCATTCAATCAGCATTGGATGATATTCCAGGAATCGGTGATAAACGGAAAAAGGTATTGTTAAAACATTTTGGTTCATTAAAGAAGATGAAAGAAGCTTCTATAGAGGAATTTGTCGAAGCGGGTATGCCGAAAAATGTCGCGGAGACGATTTATACGTATTTAACAGATAAGAAGACGTTGTAGTTTACAACGTCTTCTGTTTTTTGGTATAATTTCTGAAGATTTAAAATAAACTCATCTGAATGAAAATACAAAAAAGTCAACTAAACTGATATGTCTAGTTGACTGTAGGTAATGCTTACACTTCAATGAGATCTTTTATATCCCATTTTACAAGAAATGTAATAGAGTCAGAACGTTTTTTCTTTTCTTCGTATGACTCTGCAACGACGTTCCGTTGCTTTTGGATTTGTTCAGCGATGAATCCGGCTTCTAGTTGATAAGAAGAATGTCGTTTTTGTTTTTGACGTTCTGCGATGAGTGTGCCTTTAAGTTGGAACTGCATTTCACGACGCTTATGTTCAACAATGCTTAAAGTGCCCCAGCCAGCCTTTTCAAAGAACTGAATGACTTCTTCAATTGTTTCTAGTGGATATTTTCTTGCAAGGTTTCTACCAGACCAGTATAAAATACCATCTAAATCGTTGCCGATTAAATCAGGTAGTAATTCTTCACGTAGCAATTCATAAGCGAAGGCGTTCAATGAAACATCTTCTAAAGATGTTGTATCGATTGTATTTTTACTCACAATATTCCCCTCTTTCTATAGGGATTATTATATAACATTTCACATTTATAAAAACAGATTTTTCTTTAGGAAAATCTGAATATATAAGAAGAAAAAAAGAATTGGCAAATTATATGCAAATTATGTATACGTTTTCTTGACGCTTCGACAAAAATAGGAGTAAAATGAACTTGGTATCAAATTATGCTGAAATATTTCGAATAATTTTTTCAGTTTTTCTTATGCCAATAGTGAAAAAACATTATTGTCATAAACTAATCTGAAAACAGCAGTCAAACATTCAAGGGGGGTAATGGGGACATGAAAGGCCGCGAGTATACGTTTCGTAAGTGGCACTCATTAATGGGGGTCATCCCGGTTGGTGTCTTTTTGACGCAACATTTAATTGTAAACAACTTTGCAACACGAGGAGCAGAGGCTTTTAACAAAGCTGCAGGCTTTATGGAGCTCCTTCCATTCCGGTATGCGCTAGAAATTTTCATCATCTTTTTACCGATACTGTACCATGCTATATATGGCTTATATATTGCATTTACAGCTAAGAACAATGCGGTTTCTTACGGTTATTTCCGTAACTGGATGTTCGTCTTCCAAAGAATTTCAGGTATCGTTACGCTGATCTTCATTTCTTGGCACGTCTGGGAAACTCGTATTCAAGCAATGTTAGGTAAAGAGGTAAACTATGATATGATGGCAGATATTTTAAACAATCCAGCTATGTTTGCATTCTACTTAGTTGGTGTTGTTTCAACAATTTTCCACTTTGCAAATGGACTATGGACATTCTGCATCAGCTGGGGAATTACAGTATCTCCACGTTCACAAAGAATCTCTACTTATGTAACATTAGCTATTTTCTTAGGTTTATCTTATGTAGGTGTGAGTGCATTATTAGCGTTCATCGATCCACAGCTAGCAAACCAGTAAGGAGTGGGAGAGCATGAAAGGGAAACTTATAGTAGTCGGCGGTGGCTTGGCTGGCTTAATGGCAACGATTAAAGCGGCAGAAGCAGGAGTAAATGTTGAACTGTTTTCTTTAGTACCAGTAAAACGTTCACATTCTGTATGTGCTCAGGGCGGAATTAACGGTGCCGTAAATACGAAAGGTGAAGGGGATTCTCCATGGATCCACTTTGACGATACAATTTATGGTGGGGACTTCTTAGCGAACCAACCACCAGTTAAAGCAATGTGTGAAGCAGCACCTGGTATCATTCATTTAATGGACCGTATGGGTGTTATGTTCAACCGTACGGAAGAAGGACTTCTTGATTTCCGTCGATTTGGTGGAACGCAACATCACCGTACAGCATTTGCTGGTGCAACAACTGGACAGCAATTACTTTACGCATTAGATGAGCAAGTACGTCGTCACGAAGTAGCAGGACTTGTAACGAAATATGAAGGTTGGGATTTCTTACGAGCTGTTGTTGATGATGAAGGTGTGTGCCGAGGAATCGTTGCACAAGACTTACAAACTATGGAGATTAGAAGTTTCGGAGCAGATGCCGTGATTATGGCAACAGGGGGCCCTGGTATCATTTTCGGAAAATCAACAAACTCCATTATCAATACAGGTACAGCAGCTTCTGCTGTATATCAACAAGGCGCATATTATGCAAACGGTGAATTCATTCAAATTCACCCAACGGCAATTCCTGGAGACGATAAATTACGTCTTATGAGTGAATCTGCACGTGGTGAAGGTGGACGTGTTTGGACATATAAAGATGGTAAACCATGGTACTTCTTAGAAGAAAAATATCCGGCTTACGGAAACCTTGTACCTCGTGACATCGCAACGCGTGAAATCTTTGATGTTTGCGTAGAGCAAAAACTAGGTATTAACGGTGAAAACATGGTTTACTTAGATCTTTCTCATAAAGATCCAAAAGAACTAGATATTAAACTAGGTGGAATTATTGAAATCTATGAGAAATTTACAGGGGATGATCCTCGTAAACTACCGATGAAAATCTTCCCAGCTGTTCACTATTCAATGGGCGGACTATGGGTTGATTATAAACAGATGACAAACATTCCAGGTTTATTTGCAGCAGGTGAGTGTGATTATTCTATGCACGGTGGTAACCGTCTTGGTGCGAACTCACTATTATCAGCAATTTATGGTGGTATGGTAGCAGGACCAAACGCAATTGAGTATATGAAAGGTCTTTCTAAATCATCTGATGCTGTTTCATCTACTGTATATGAGCAAAATGAATTAATCGAAACAGAGAAATTTAACAATATTTTAACGATGGATGGTAACGAAAATGCGTATGTTCTTCATAAAGAGCTTGGAGAATGGATGACAGATAACGTTACAGTAGTTCGTGAAAATAAAAAATTATTAGAAACAGATGCGAAAATTGAAGAATTAATGGCTCGTTACAAACGTATTAACATTAACGATACAGCAAGATGGAGTAACCAAGGTGCTTCATTTACACGCCAACTTGCAAATATGTTTGAGTTAGCACGTGTTATTACAATTGGCGCATATAACCGTAATGAGAGCCGTGGGGCGCATTACAAACCTGAATTCCCAAATCGTGATGATGCAAACTTCTTAAAAACTACGATGGCAAAATTTGAGGGAGAAGGAAATGCACCAGCATTCCATTACGAGGACGTTGATATTTCGTTAATTAAACCGCGTAAACGTGATTATTCTTCAAAACACGATGTAGCTGCTAAGGGTGAAGAGAAGGGGGATAAACAACATGTCTGAGAAAACAATCCGCCTCATCATTACGAGACAAGACGGGCCAGATGCGCAAGCGTTTGACCAAGAGTTTGAAATTCCATATCGTCCGAATATGAATATTATCTCAGCACTTATGGAAATCCGTCGTAATCCTGTTGATTCAAAAGGGAACCAAACAACTCCGATTGCCTGGGATATGAACTGCTTAGAGGAAGTATGTGGTGCATGTTCGATGGTGATTAACGGAAAACCACGTCAATCATGTACGGCACTTATCGATCAATTAGAGCAACCAATTCGCTTAAAACCGATGAAGACATTCCCGGTTGTACGTGACTTACAAGTTGATCGTAGTCGCATGTTTAATGCTCTAAAACGCGTTAAAGCGTGGATTCCAATTGATGGTACGTATGACCTAGGTCCAGGACCAAGAATGCCTGAGAAAAAGCGTCAATGGGCTTATGAGCTTTCAAAATGTATGACATGTGGTGTTTGCTTAGAATCATGTCCAAACGTAAACAGTAAGTCTGACTTTATTGGACCAGCACCGTTATCACAAGCTCGCTTATTCAACTCACATCCAACGGGTGAAATGCATAAAGCAGATCGCTTACGTGCAATTATGGGAGATGGAGGACTAGCAAACTGTGGTAACTCTCAAAACTGTGTGCAATCATGTCCGAAGGGTATTCCTTTAACAACTTCAATTGCGGCATTAAACCGTGATACAACAATTCAATCGTTCAAAGATTTCTTTGGTAGCGATAATAACTATTAATAAATATTGCCTCTTCATATCGAAGAGGCAATATTTATAACTGTATTTTTCTGTTTATTCTGTTTATTTAAAGGTGAAAAGGAGAGATAACAATGAAGAGGATTTCTTATATTGAAGACTTTGAGCAATGGGAAAGTGGTTTTTCGTTTTACAACCCTGTAAAGGTTCGTTTTGGTGAAGTAGATATGTTTGGACATGTAAATAATGTCGTTGCTTTTACTTATTTTGAAGAAGCTCGTATTGCGTTGTTTAAAGAACTTGGATTTATGCAAGAGTGGACACATGCATCATCAGAAACGATGATCGTTGTTGCGGATTTACAATGTAATTTTATTAAGCAAATATATTTTGATGAACAGCTGAAGGTGTATGTAAAGGCAGGATCGGTCGGGAATTCTTCTTTAGATTTACATTATATGGTGAAGAATGCAGAAGGAGAGATTTGTTTAGTAGGTCGTGGAATGATGGTTCAAGCGTCGAAAAAAACAGGAAGAGGCGAACCATGGCCTGAAGAATGGAAGAAGAAATTACTACAATAATAGAGTGAAAGAAAAATAAGAGAGCAATTTGCTCTCTTATTTTTTGTCTTCCATCGCTTCTTCTAATGTTAAGTGATGTTTATATAGGTATGTAGCGTATGGATTACCAACGTAGCGTAAGTGCCATGGTTCATAGGCATATTCTGTTGTATCTGTTTTATCTTCTAAGTAACGAATGACAAAGCCGAATTCATGAGCATGTTCCGCGACCCATTTTCCTTCTGCTGTCTCTCCGAAGATAGGCTCTAATTGAAATTTAGCTGATTTTGAACTAATATCCATTGCTAAACCCGTTTGGTGTTCACTTGTACCAGGAATTGCGCTTACCGAATTAGCTTCGGCTTTTCCTTGACGTCTAACGTATGTATCATGCAACGATTTTTGGCGTTTGTATGAACGATAACCAGATACAGCTGTAAGATCAAGCCCTTCTTTTTTCGCAGCTTTGAACATGTTTTCAAGTGCCTCGGCAGCATCTTTGCGCAGCAATGTTTTTTCTTTATCTTTTGGACTAATAAATGGTACATTTGGTCTCGTTAAGTCTTCAGGAATGTATCCATCTGGTAGTTTTCGATGTTTATTAATTAAGACAAGATTAGATTTTGGATTTGTTACAACTGAAAAGTCATTGTCTATTTTCTTTGCATTATGATCAGCTTTTGGAAAAGCAGGAATCTCTTCTTTTTTATGGTTATTATGCTTTTGACTTTCGACAGCTTTTGCTTCATTATGTAGTGGTGTTTTAGAACCAAAGTAAGCGAAAGATGTGATCCCGATTACAATAGTAGTGGCAGAAATAATTATTATCTTTTTCATGATGCCTTGTAATCACAGTCCCTTCTTCATAAAATGTGTATTGTTTTTTTTATTATAAATCTAGTTTGTTGGAAAAGGAATATAAGAGTCATAACGTAATAGAAATGCAAAGAAAATGTCAGAAAATGTGTGAATTTGTAGTATTTTTTTATATAATTCATTTCTTATCTTTCATGATTTGCATTTTTTATGTAATATATATACATAAGAAGATGTAGCGATTATCGAGAATAAAGAACTTCTTGTATAGACTAGGAGTGAATGGGAATGGATTTTGCAACAATTATTGGACTTATTTTAGGATTTGTAGCAGTGGTAGTAGGGATGGTCGTCAAGGGCGCTGACGTAACAGCCTTATTAAATCCTGCCGCAGCATTAATTATTTTTATCGGTACATTTGCTGCAGTATGTATTGCATTTCCGATGAATCAACTAAAAAGGGTTCCAAAACTATTTAAAGTTCTTTTTGGTTCAAATAAAAAGGATTTAAGTTATGAACAGTTGCTAGAATTATTTGTTCATTGGACATCTGAAAGTAGAAAATACGGTATTTTGTCTTTAGAGCAACAATTAGACAAAATTCAAGATGAATTTCTTTTGCGCGGTATGAAATTTGTGATTGATGGCGTATCCGCAGAAGATTTAGAGCAGATTTTGGAATCTGAATTAGAAGCAATTGAAGAAAGACATGCAAAGGGAGCTGCTATTTTTTCACAAGCTGGTACGTATGCACCGACATTAGGAGTTTTAGGTGCTGTTATCGGTCTTGTAGCTGCGCTTGGTAACTTAACTGATATTGAAAAGTTAGGTCATGCTATTTCGGGTGCGTTTATTGCAACGATTTTTGGTATTTTTTCAGGTTATGTATTATGGCATCCATTTGCAAATAAGTTAAAGCAAAAATCTTCAGCTGAAATTGAGAAAAAACGTTTAATCATTGATTGTTTATTAATGTTACAAGAAGGTACATATCCGTTTATTATGAAGAACCGCATTTTAGGTGCACTTTCTGCAACTGAGCGTAAAAAGCTAGAAAAAGGGGCAGAAAAAAATGCGGAGTAAGAAAAATAGAAGAGGCAAAAAGAAAAAACATGATGAGCATATCGATGAAACGTGGTTAATCCCATATTCTGATATGTTAACGTTGTTATTTGCATTGTTTATCGTTTTATTCGCAATGAGTAGTATAGATGCTGCGAAGTTTAAACAGATGGCAGTTGCTTTTCGAAGTGAATTAGCTGGGGGAACAGGTAACAAAGAATTTTTAAGTGATCAAAAGCCAAATGATGAAAAAGAATTATCAGCAAGTAGCCTTGAGGCAGAACAAGCAAAAAAACAAGAAGAAGCTAGAGCTAAAGAAAAAAAAGAGATGGATGAATTGAAAGCATTACAAAAAAAGATTGATCAATATATTAATGAAAAACAATTATCTTCTTCTTTTCAAACTAAATTAACTGAAAAGGGATTAATGGTGACAATATTAGAAAATATACTGTTTGATTCGGGGAAAGCAGATGTGAAATTAGAATCTTTAGGGATTGCAAAAGAGATGTCTAGCTTACTTGTTTCAGCGTCACCTCGTGAAATTACAGTATCGGGTCATACGGATAATGTCCCTATTGCCAATGCGCAGTTTGCGTCGAATTGGGAATTAAGTACGCAGCGGGCAGTTAATTTTATGCAAGTATTACTGCAAAATAAAGAATTACAACCAGAAAAATTTAGTGCGATTGGATACGGAGAATACCGTTCAATTGCTCCAAACGATACACAAGAAGGAAAGGCAAAGAATAGACGTGTGGAAGTATTTATCTTGCCTTTAACAGAGAAAGTAAAATAAAAGAGGATGGCGAATGCCATCCTCTTTTATTTTACATCAAATGATTTTAAGTTGTCGCGACGGATTTTATCTTTTTCTGCATCTGATTTTTTGAAATCATAATCATATAAAGCGCCTTCCCAATCGCCATACATTGGATTCGGGAAAATAATGAATTTCTCACCAAATTGTGCTTTTGAATCTGCTACTGTTTGGTTACGATCTTTTACAGATTTTCCATCAAAACCTGTGAAATCAGATAAGTTATCACCGAAGAATAAGACAATATCATGGGTTTGAGAAACGAGTTCACGGCGTTTTTCTTTTCCTTTTTCTTTCGGATCTTGTAGTAATATATGTTCTTTCGTTGCTTGAGGAGCACCTACACGCTCAAGATTTTTAATTGTTGCATCTAGTTGATTCGTTTTACGATTTGAGATGTAGTAAATATCTACACCTTTAGACTCTGTATATTTTAAGAAATCAATTGCGCCTGGAAGGGCTTCAGCCTCAGCTTTGTTAATCCAATCATCCCATTTGTAAGGATAGCCTTTGCCTGTTTTTACGCTCATTGCCTGATGAGGACTGTTATCTAAAACAGTTTCGTCTAAATCAAGCACGATAGCAGGTTTTTTCTCTGTCCCTTTTGCAAGAATTGCATCAAGCTTTAATTGACCAATGTTGTACCCTTGGTAGTAAAGTGCTTTCGTTTCACCGGCTGTTTGATACCATAAATCAGCCATTAATTGTTGTTCTGTTAATTTTACTTTCTCTTCTTTCGCCACTGTTTTCTCTGGTGTTCCTGAACATGCTACAAGTGATGTAGATAGAACCGCTACAGATAATAAAGTGGTAATGCCCCTCTTCATCTTCATATGTATCCTCCTTGATGTTAGAAAATCATTTTATATTATATATTAAAATATAATATTTTTATATGAACATTTGCATATTGTCTTTTGTATATATAGTAGTATGTCCTATATTAGAAAGATGAGCAAAATAATAATAGCTGTTTTGACAAGTTTTATTGTCGTAATGACAATTATAATTGACAAAAAGAACTTTGTTATTTACAATTTTAACTAAATAGAACAAATGATGGATTCATGACGATGTTTACATATAAGAGGATGAAGCGTGGTGCTATATTTTGTCTTGAATAAACATAGTCTTTGAAAGAGAGTACGAATGATACTAAAGGGGAGGCTTTATACTTGAGTTTACAAATTCAAAACTTAACGAAACAATTTGGGGAATCAAAAGCAGTTAACGGTTTGCAAATTTCGTTACCAAAAGGTGAAGTACTAGGGTTACTTGGACGAAATGGTGCAGGGAAAACAACAACAATCAAAATGCTTCTCGGATTATTAACGCCTAATGAAGGTTCGATTACATGGGATGGAAAAGCATTTGGAAATAGTGGTGTAACAATTGGGTATTTACCAGAAGAAAGAGGTTTATATACAAAAAGTAGAGTAATAGATCAGCTGCGATATTTTGGTAGATTAGAAGGAATGTCGAAGAAAGAAGTGGATCACGCTATTGATCACTGGTTAGAGCGTTTAGCGATACCAGAATATAAATTTAAAACGGCTGGAGAGCTTTCAAAAGGGAATCAGCAAAAAATCCAATTAATTGCTGCTCTTCTTCATAATCCGGAACTTCTCATTTTAGATGAACCATTCAGCGGCCTTGATCCAGTTAATGCTGGGATGTTAGCTAGTATTATTGAAGAACAAGTACAGAGCGGAAAGACGATTATTTTATCAAGTCATCGTATGGAACAAGTAGAGGCTTTTTGCCAACATGTATGTATTTTGAAAAAAGGTGAAGCAGTCGTAAAAGGACAGCTAAGTGATATTAAGAAAGAATACGGTTTCCGTAATTTAACGATTGAAGATACAGTAGAGAATGAAAAGGGATTAGAAGCTATACATGTATCGTATGAAAAACAACAAGGCCTTCTTTATGTGAAAGTACAAGACGATGCGGAAGCTCTCAAGATTTTGCAACAGTTGCAAGAGCAAGGTGTTAGCTTACGACAATTCAAAATGTTAGAGCCGACGTTAAACGAAATCTTTGTAGAGAGGGCGAAATAACGATGCGTAAATTTTCTCACGTATTTTCATTTTATTTTAGGGAAGCGTTTTTATCTAAGAAATCATTAATTACGAGTGCGATTTTATTTTTAGTTGTGTTTGGGATTTTTGCATTTAATCATTTTACTTCAGGCGATGATAAAAATAAGGATAAAGATAAAATTGCAGTTGTAGTAGAGAGTTCCACATATAAAGTACAAAAAGATGAGCTAAATAAGCTATTGCCATCAGCAAAAATAACAATTGGTTCAAAGGATGATTTTGATAAACTGCATAAGCAAGTAGAAGAAGGCGATTTAGATGGTCTATTCCATGTGACGGAAAAGGGTGGGGCTCCATCGATTACATATATGTATAATGGATTTCCAAGCCAAGCAACTTCTGCAATTATGGCAGGATATTTAAAGCAACAATATACGATGGTGACGATTGCCAAAAATAATGTTTCACCAGAAATTGCACAGCAATTACAAACAGAAATTCAAGTAAAGCAAGAAGCGATAAAAGATCGTACATCTTCTTTCGGAATTGCCTATTTCTTTACATTTGCTTTATATATGTTTATTGTAGCGTTCGGAAATACAATCGCAATGAATATTGCATCTGAAAAGGCGTCACGTGTAATGGAAGTAATGCTTCCGAAAGTGAAGCCTCTTACGATGATGTATGCGAAAATTTTAGCGGTTGTTTCAACGGCGTTATTGCAACTTGTCGTATTGGCGTGTGGTTATCTTATTCCATATTTGTTAGGTTGGGTCGATTTAGAAAGTGCCTCACTATTTGGTATTCCAATTGACTTTACGAAATTAGATGCAAAAGTTATCAGCATGTTTCTTGTTTATTTCATTACGGGATATTTACTTTATGCGATGATGTATGCTGCTGCTGGAGCTGTCGTATCTAAGACGGAGGATTTACAAGCTGTATCTTTCCCGGTAATGATTTTAATTATGGCTGCATTCTTTATTAGTATTAAATCATTAAGTGATCCGAATAGTACTATCGTTGTTGTAAGTTCTTACGTTCCATTTTTTACACCGATGGTTACCTTCTCACGTATTGTAGCTGGTGAAGCAGGTATGCTAGAAATTACGATAACATTAGCAGTCTTATTGGCGACAATTGCAGTATTAAATGCTGTTACAAGCCGCATTTACGTAAACGGCGTAATGAATTACTCAGATAAAGTGAAATTTAAAGATTTAGCGAAATTTATAAAGCGTCAATAATGAGAGAAAAGCATGATTTCCTATTGAAATCATGCTTTTTCTTTATGTATAAATTAAAAATAGTATATAATAATAAGAGTCGTCTTTTAATAGAATGAATAAAAAGGAGGGTGTGCAGATGGGGATTAGTAGTCGTTTTACAGTAGGTGTTCATATGCTGACATTACTTGCGATAGATCGAAACTCTCGCTGTACCTCTGAATGGATTGCCGGTAGTGTGAATACAAATCCAGTTGTGATTCGTCGCATTACAGGAATGTTGAAGAGAGCAGGACTTGTTGATGTACAAGCTGGTAAAGGTGGTACGACACTTGCTCGAGATTTAGAAGAAATTACATTACTTGATGTATATAAAGCAGTGGAAGTTGTAGAAGAAGGACAACTATTTTCCTTCCATGAAAATCCCAACATTGAATGTCCAGTAGGAGCTAATATTCAATCAGTATTAGAAATTATTTTAATGCAAGCGCAAGAAGCGATGGAAAACGTACTTGCAAATGTAACGGTAGATCAATTAGTTACAAATTTAAAGTCTAAAATGAAAGAATAAAAAAAGCGAGCTTCCTCATAATGAGGGCTCGCATTTTTTTATTCAGAAATATTGAAAATTCTATTTTTCAGTATTTAAAATGAATTTACCTACGATAGCTGCGAAGATACCACCAAGAATTGGTGCTACGATGAATACCCATAGTTGAGAAAGTGCTTCTCCACCAACAAATAAAGCTGGTGCGATACTACGAGCTGGGTTAACAGATGTTCCAGTTAACGGAATTCCTAATAAGTGAATTAAAACTAATGTGAAACCAATTACTAGTCCAGCTAAAGAAGAACTTCCTTTTTTACCTGTTACAGCAACGATAACTAAAATAAATACGAAAGTTAAAATGAACTCAACTAAAAATGCTCCAGATAAACCAAGAGTTCCGAAACCATTTTGTCCTAAATTATCTAAAGGTGTTTTAGCAGATTTTAAAATTGTTACTAACGTTGCAGTTCCTAATAAACCACCTAAAATTTGAGCTAATACATAATAACAAAGTTCCATAGCGTTCATTCGTTTGTTGATGAACATAGCTACTGATACTGCTGGGTTAATGTGACATCCAGAAATTGTTCCGATGCTATATGCCATAGCTACAATAGATAAGCCGAAAGCCATAGCGATTCCTAATGTTCCAATTCCTTCAATTCCGCCGCCAGTGACAGCTACTCCAGTTCCGAATAATACAAGTACAAATGTACCAATAAATTCAGCGATTGCTTTTTTTAACATAATTTACCTCCTATTAATGCGCATGAAACGTATTATAACATAAGTTTTAGCATAAACAGCCAATGAAATACTATTCTGATAAGGCGAAATAGGGGGACAATAAAAAAGAGTATGGTTCATCTCTATAGAACCATACCCTTTTTTTATGCCGATTTTTTCTGTTTAACGACTGGAACAGAACGGTTTAAAATACTATTTGCAACCATTCCTAACATGATAATAATCATTCCGATGAGAGAAAGTCCTCCAGGGAGTGAACCATTTAAGAAAATGATTTCTCCAAGTACGGTAAAGACCATCGTTCCAGCTTGTGTTGCTTCAACAGCTCCAAGTAGAGCGAGGTTATCTTTTGCTAAGTCAGTAGCAAAGAAAAATGTCATCGTTGCAATAACGCCGGAACATAATGCTAACAAAAATCCTTGAAGCATTTGGTTGGATGTTGGAATGCCAGTAGTAGAAAATCCGTATATACCAAGCAAGATTGTTATAGGAAGACTTCCAATTGCCATTCCTAATACACGTTGGAACGTATCAAGGCGTCCACCAACAAGCTCCATCATTTTTCGGTTACCGAACGGATATAAGAAAGCGGCTAATACGACAGGTAAAAAACCTGAAATGAACTGAGTCATTGTAATATGGCCTGCGGCAGTTGCTTGCATACAAATTACACCAAGTAAAATAAATAATGCAACATATAAGCTACGAAGTGGAATTTTTCCGCGTACAAGTTTCGTACCTGATTTTGTTTCTATTTTCACGAAAAATAGTGGTGATAGTAGTAAACCAGCTAAAATCGTAACTTGCCAAGTTCCAGCAACGAGCCAAGCTGGAGAAAAGACAGCTGAGAAACTTAATAAAGAATAAAAACCAATACCGGCAACAGAACCCCATCCGATCCATGCCAATGGATGTTTTTTTAACTCTTCCCATAATCCCCTAAAGTTTTTGCGAAATAAAACGATAAGGAATAAAATAGGAAGAGCAAATAAAAAACGGAAGGAAGCTGTCCAAGCCCAGCTCGTTCCAGATACATTCATTGCTCTATTAATAATAAAGGTTGCAGAAAAAAAGGCCGATGATAAAAGACCTAATAAAATTGCGCGCATGAAGTATAGCACTCCTTTCGAAAATAAATAATTATGTATAGTATGATATACTTTAAATTGTTAAAAGTAAACTATTTTATACTTTGAGGTGGTTTTATATATGAAAGAAAATGAAGATATGCAAACGAAAGAAGTCATTCAACAAGTTGGACAGTTATTGAGACAAATTCGAAATGAACAGAAATTAAGTTTAGAAGAATTAGCCCATAAAACAGGAGTTAGTAAATTAACATTAGGAAAGATAGAAAGAGGGGAAACAAATCCGACACTAGCTGTCATTTGGAAAATAACGAAAGGGTTATCAATTCCTTTATCCAGATTAATGGTTGCTGGAGAACCTGTAGCTGTTGCGCGCTGTGGGGAAGGATTTGCAGTAGATGAAGGACAAGCGTGGCATTTAGAAACGATGTTCCGTTATACGAAAGAAACAGGGATGGAAATGCACCGTGCTTGTTTACGATCAAATAGTATATATGAGCCAGAAGCTCATCATGAAGGTGCGATTGAGCTTGTAACGGTAATGAAAGGGAAAGTGTCTATTCAAGTGGAGAATGATGTATACGAATTAAATGAGTTTGATTCCATTCAATTTGAAGCGAATAAGAAGCATATTTATAAAAATGAAGAAGAAGAAGTGGCGGTATTACATTTAACGATGAAATATTCTTCATGAAAAAATCACCTATAGGATTCTATAGGTGATTTGCTCTTCTTAAGTATGTGAAATGATGCCATTAGTACGAACGTGGCATAAGTAATAAACAAATGAAATAAACTAAAAATCCTGTCCCAAAACATAAAACAGCAATAACCCAAATGATACGAATAAGAGTAGAGCTAATATCAAAATATTCTCCTAAACCACCACATATACCAAATAGCATTTTATCAGTTTCGGATTTACATAACCTTTTTGACATATTCCAATCAACTCCTTTTTATATCAAACTGCATACTTTTATTCTATATGGAAATTTATGAGAAGACTATGGGGTTGTATTACATTTTTTTTGTGAGAAGCGATCGTATTAATTGTCTTAATTTTCAGTGGATATTAAACTTGTAGTTATGAGGTGATTTTTAATAAAGGGTGGGGAAATAGAGATGACAGTATATTGGTTGACTAACGTAATGCTTGAATCAGGATATACATATGAAGAAGAGAGAATTTCACAAACAGAAACAGAATTATGCAGTTTACTTATTGAAGATGGTCGAATTAAAAAAATTATAAAAGGGATTGTTCAAGAGGAAGATATAGTAACTTTTGATGCTAAGAACTTATTAATGTTGCCAGCTTTCAAAGAGATGCACATTCACATTGATAAAACATATTATAGTGGCCCATGGAAAGCTTGTATGCCAGCAGAAAGTATTTTTACACGTTTTAATGAAGAAGAAAAAATTTTACCAAAGCAATTAGCGACTGCTCAAAATAGAGCGGAAAATATGCTAGAGTTACTACTGCAAAATGGTGCAACGAATATTAGAACGCATTGTAATGTTGATCCAATTATTGGGCTTGGTAATTTGGAGGCGACGTTAGCGGCATTAGAAACATATAAAAATCGAGTATCTAGTAGAATTGTTGCGTTTCCGCAACATGGATTATTGCGCAGTAATTCTGTGCAACTCGTGAAAGATGCGATGCGTATGGGTGCCCATCTAGTCGGAGGAGTAGATCCAGCTACAGTGGATAATGACATTGAAAAGTCATTACATACAATTATGGATATCGCAGTCGAATTTAATGCGGATGTTGATATTCATTTGCACGATGCGAATAACCTTGGAACGTTTACGATGAAGAGATTGGCAAGTTTAACAGAAGAAGCAGGATGGCAAGGCCGTGTAACGATTAGTCATGCACTTGGACTTGGTGGTGTTACTGATAAAGAGGCTGAAGAAGTGGCAGAAAGACTCGCAAATGTAAATATTGATATTACTTCAACAGTGCCAATTGGTAAACAAGTAATCCCAATTCCGTTATTAGATAAAAAAGGTGTTAAGGTTTCATTAGGCAATGATAGCATTACAGATCATTGGTCACCGTTTGGAACAGGTGATATGCTTCAAAAGGCGAATCGATTAGCAGAGCGTTTTGGGTGGAGTGACGAAAGGTCTTTAGGAAAAGCACTCCGCTTTATTACAGGAGGAAAAGAAACGTTAAATAAGGAAGGGAAGCGAGTATGGCCGAATGTAGGGGATGAAGCGAGCTTTGTTTTGACGAATGCGACATGCGCTGCTGAAGCAGTAGCGCGTCAAACAGAAAAACGTTTAGTCGTGTATAAAGGAAATATTGTTGTTGGAAGTTTAAATGAGGTGGAATTAAATAATCTTGTGTAGAAGAATCGTTTAAATATTTTGAGGAGGGTTCTAATGGTGAGGATAGAACTCTTCTTTTTTATTCTTACAATATATTTTTATAGGAAAGCTAGAAGGGATGAAAAAATTGGACAATCAACATAACCAAAATCATATTATGGGAACTTTACAATGGTTTATATTTTTATTAGCAAATTCAATCGCACTACCAATTGTCGTTGGCGGATTATTTCATCTTACGACGGAAGAAATATTTTATTTAATGCAGCGTACGTTTTTTGTAGTTGGTATATCTTCTTTTTTACAAGGATGGCTTGGGCATAGACTACCAATTGCGGATGGGCCGGCTGGATCTTGGGTTGGTGTATTTACCGTACTTGCTTATGCAACGGCCGGACAAGATCAATTACATAGTACACTGCAAATTTTAGAATTAGGAATGATAATCTCCGGTATTATTTTAATAGGATTAGGAATAACTGGTTTTATAGGACGTATTTTATTTTTATTTACGCCGCTTGTGACAGGGACGTTTTTACTTTTATTATGTTTACAATTAAGTGGTGTGTTTTTAAAAGGAATGTTAGGAATTACAGCTACTATTTCTCAAATCGACGGATTTACAGCAATGATCGCGTTTAGTATATTTCTGTTCGTTATTATACTATCTAATTTTGGAAAAGGCTTTGTCAAAAGTTATGCAGTTTTAATAGGATTAATTAGTGGGTGGATTATTTTTCTCATTGCAGGAAAAGTGACAATCCCATCTCAAGTAACTCATTTTGTGCAACTTCCACATATATTTGCTTGGGGACTTCCAAAATGGAATACAGGTATGGCTGTATCAAGTTTTGTTATGGTATGTATTTTAGTTTCGAATACGGTGGCAGCTATTATAGCAATTAATCAAGCAACTATTCATAAAGCGACTATTGAACAAAAACAGTTGAAAGATGGAACATGGGTTGGGGGGATTTCGCATATCATCTCTTCTGTATTTTCAACTGTAGGTGTCGTTCCGTTACCAGCAACGGCAGGATTTATACGTTTAACAAAACAAAAATATATCCGATCGTTCTTAATGGCATGTGCGTTACTAGTCGTAATGTCTCTTTTTCCAAGTATTATTCGTTACTTAGCATCTTTACCATCAGCTGTCGCATCGGCTGTTTTAATGGCTTCGTTCGTACAGTTAATTGGAATTGGATTTAATAATATAAAACAAGTGCCGATGAGTGAAAGGAATGTAACGATTTTAGGCGTTGCAGTATTATTTGGCAGCGGCGTTATGTTTTTACCGTCTGGAGCACTCCAATCCTTGCCGTCTGTTATGCAATATATATTCGGTAATGGCTTATTTGTAGGTACGGTTGTAAGTATATTGCTAGAACAAATATGGCGCGTCGGAAAGTAAGTGGATAAAAAGAGTGTACGCACTGTATAAAAGTCTAAAATAACATAGGAAATAAAGCCCATTTTCATTCACCACCTGCACATTTCGTTCATACAATATCTTGACTAAATAAACACCCAACTTACACATACACAGCTCTGGCTTAAGCAAGGAGGGTTATACCAGTTGAAGGAAAAAGCGTATCAATCTAAACCTTTACTCACAAAGAGAGAGAGAAGTATTTGAATTGCTGGTTCAAGATAAAACAACGAAGGAAATTGCAGGTGAACTTTTTATAAGTGAAAAGACAGTTCGCAACCACATCTCAAACGCAATGCAAAAGCTAGGGGTTAAAGGACGTTCACAAGCAGTTGTGGAGCTTCTTCGTATGGGAGAGCTCGAATTATAAGAAAGCAGCCGACTTTTATATAAAAGTCGGCTATTTTTTTGTTTGCTTCACTTGCTATATGAATGATAAAAACGTTTCATACATAAATAGGTAATAAGGAGGGGATATGTTGAAAAGGATACTGTTAGTTTCAACAAGTGCTCATGATATGAATGGACACCCGACTGGTTTGTGGCTTGAAGAGCTCGCAGCTCCTTATCATGTATTAAAAAAGGCTAAGTTTGATGTTGATATTGTGTCAATAAAAGGCGGGAGAGTACCTATAGATAGAGTGTCTATTCCGAATGGTATACCTCGCGAATTCAAGCATGTAGCTTCTTTATTGCAAAATACGAAGCCGATTTCAAATGTTCATTTTTCGGATTATGATGCGGTTTTATTTGGTGGTGGGCACGGGGCGATTGTAGATTTTCCAGGTAATCCATATGTAGCAAATTTGATTGAGAATATGTATAACAATAACCGGATTGTAGCGGCTGTTTGTCACGGAGTAAGCTCTTTAGTCGGTGTGAAAAATAAGGATGGCTCGTTTTTTGTTGCGGGTAAGCGTATAACAGGTTATACAAACGATGAAGAAAGAGCTGTACATTTAGAAAAGCGCGTTCCGTTTTTGCTAGAAAGTAAGTTGAAAGAAGAAGGAGCTTTGTTTTATGTAGCCCCCAATTTTACGCCGCATGTAGTAGTAGATGGTCATTTAATTACAGGACAAAATCCACAGTCTAGCGTGGAAATAGGTAAGGTTATAAAAAGGGCTGTAAATAAATTATAGAAAAAGTACCCGCTACTAACAAAGGTAGTGGGTATTTTTATCCCTCTATTTGCCGGGCAGTAGGACCCCGATTGGTGAGAGCTAATAATCAGTGGGGATGAACGCCCCCCACTGATTAAAGTTTCACTGTATTCTAAAATTCCCGCCTCGAAATTGGTTTGTAACCGTCCAGTTGGTAATAATTGATTACAGTTTTTTATGTATAGTATATGAAAATGTAATAAACTAAAAAGGCATAGTGAGTATAATAACTTCATTTATAATCATTCGTGAATTTGCTATACTATTTTGTATGGACAAAAGGGGAGGCTCTTTTAAATGAGAAAAGTCGCATGTGCAAATACTTATATTAATAAAATAAAGCCCATTATTAGAAAGACAAGTTTTAGCCAATTGAAAATAGATGAAATTGCGAAATATATGGATATTAGTAAAGCTACTTTATATAAACGTTTTTCTTCGAAAGATGAAATTATTGAGGCGGTAGTAGAGGATTTCATGAACTATCTACTCGAAGGTGATGCGGATAATCAAGATGAAAGTATGTCATTTACAGAACGTTTCCAAAAGACGTTTATCCATTCTTTAAAATGTGTGACATATATTTCGGATGTTTTTTTGCAAGATTTGAAAGAAGCATATCCGCATTTGTCGGATCAATTAGTCGCTGCCCAACAAAATCGTAACCATAATTTGCAAATGTTTTTTGAAGCGGGTATGGAACAAGGTTATTTTAATAAAATGAATGCACAATTATTTATGGTACAAGATGATGTGATGTTAAGACGTATTATAGATCATTCTTTTTGTATTCAGTACGATATTACGTTAAAGAAAGCGATACTTGATTTTTATCAATTAAAGAAGTATCAACTTTTTAAACCAGAGTATATAGAAGCAATTGATGATTCTGAAATTGAAAAAGAAGTTATTGCTATTTTGCAAATGATTTCGTAAAAAAGCAGATCTCCCTTAATAGAGGAGAATCTGCTTTTTTAGTACATATTATTTTTGCAACTGTTTTAATACTAATTCGGCTACTAGACCACCTGAAGCTGGGTTTTGACCAGTGATAACACGATTATCTTCTAGAGCATAAGCTTCCCACGGTTGCGCGGCTTTTTCGTAAAGTCCTCCATTTTTAATGAGTTCATCTTCTGTTAAAAATGGAACGAATTGATCTAATTCAGCTAATTTTTCTTCTTCATTTGAAAAACCTGTTACCTTCTTACCGCTAATTAAACGATCCCCATTGCTTAATGTAATATGAAATAAACCAGCAGCTCCATGACAAACCGAAGAAACAATTCCGCCGTTTTCATAAATATTGCGGCTAATATTTTGAAGTTCTTTATTTTCTGGGAAGTCCCAAATAACCCCGTGGCCACCTGCGTAATAAATAACAGCGTAGTCTTCTGGATTCACTTCACTTGGTTTCATTGTAGAACCGAGGCGATTCATAAACTCTTTCTTTTGATACCATTCCCAATCGATACTCTCCGCCATTGCTAAACTATGTGGATCAATTGGTGTATAACCGCCTTGTGGACTGACGTAATCAACTTCGTAACCAGCTTCTTCTACTTTTTTTACGAAATGTACAGCTTCACCAAGCCAAAGTCCGGTAGCCCTATTTAAATTTGGGTATTTTTCTACGCTTGTTAATACAACTAACATTTTTCTCTTCATCATAATCCTCCTATAATGTCTCTTCTATATAAAAGTTCTGTATGCGTTTCATTTTATTAAGTTAAAAAATGTAAATTTGAATAATCATGCCAGTCCTCCTTATATCGGCTTCGAAATTAGTGTATAATAACTTTTGAACAAAGTAAACTAAAAAGACTTAATTAGTTTACTTTGTATATTTTTCGTTGACAAACTGTAATGCTGAAACTATGATAGTTCCATGAATATCGAACAACATACGTGTTTCGTTTCGAATTCAATTTATCGCGCGATAAATTAGCAACTTTTACACATTTAATGAAGTTGTTTAGTGGTGATACAACATTTAAATAAGTTCATTTTTTTATCTATAGTTTGATAGTTTTAAAATTGCAATCAGGAGAGTGTTACACATGGGGAAAAATATAAGAAACCATTCGAAATGGTTTGTTTTTACATTATGTTTTATTGTTTTGTTAGGACCGATGAACGCTGTGTTATTTAATGTAGCGCTAGAGGATATTGCCAATGATTTATCAATTAGTCAATCGAAAGTAAGCTGGGTTGTAGTAGGGTATTCCTTAGTTGTCGGTATTGGTTCGATAATATATGGAAAGCTGGCTGATCGTTACAGTGTAAAAAGACTATTAATTATCTCTATTATCATATTTGTAGCTGGTTCTATTGTTGGATTTGTGAATCAATCTTATGAAATTATCATTTTCGCAAGGTTAGTGCAGGCGAGCGGGGGAGCAGCGTTTATTGCGCTTAGTATGATTGCGGTGGCGAAATTAGTTGCTCCAGCTAAAAAACCAGGTGCGTTAGCAATGATTAGTTCTTCTATTGCATTAGCGGTTGGTATTGGACCTTTAGTAGGTGGGGCAATTACAAATACGTTAGGGTGGCCGTATTTATTTTTATTTATGGTTATTTCAATGATTGGTATTTTCTTACTCGTAAAATTTATGCCAGAAGAGGTGCGACATACAGATGAAGTGTTTCGCTTTGATTTCATTGGAGCAGTTTTATTATTTGTATTGATTACGACCATTTTATTAGGAGTTAATATTAATAGTTGGCTTTTTGTGTTATCTGTTGTTTTTCTATTTTTATTTAAGGCTCATATGAAGAGAACGGAGTCGCCGTTTATTGATATTGAGTTATTTACAAATAAACCATTACTTCGTTTAATAGCGGTCGGATTTATCATTAATGTGGCGTTATGTGCTAGTTTATTATTATTACCATTACTGTTAGGAAGAGGACATGGATTGTCTCCATTCGTTATTGGAATTGTATTGTTTATTGCATCTCTCTTTGGTATTGTATCTAGTTTTATTACCGGAAAGATTATTCCTTCGTTTGGGAATGTGAAGATGATGTATGTAGCTTCTGTAGTTATGATCATTGGCTTTTTAATTTTAGGGATTATTCCGGACGGGAACTTACTCTTTATTTTATTTGCGGTTATTTTAACATTTATGAGTTATTCGGCAATTCAAGTATCATTAAACACATTTATCCCGAAAACATTAAATCCAGCTAAAGTTGGAGTCGGTCTTGGTTTATATAATTTAATTAACTTTTTCGGTATGGCATTTGGACCAGCTGTAGCGAGCAAAATTATGGAATCTACAAATAGTTATCGATTGAATTTTATTTTAATCGTCATTTTAATTGCTGCTCATTTCTTCTTATTAATGGGAATGTCTTCTTTTCAAAAAAAGATGGAGCAATGAATATGCACTTTATATAGAAGAAACCGACTTTCTTATAGAAGGTCGGTTATTTTTCTATCTTGCAAATTACGAAAAAAAGGAGCAAAATAAAAAAGGTCCTAGTCTATACATGGGAAAATGAAAATTTTCATACAGAAGCATTTGAAGTGAGCGAACTTAAAGTGTGTAAAATATAATGATAAACATAAAAGATGATGAATGAGAAAACGGGTGATGAAGTTGAATAGAGCAATCGGTGTTATCGATTCAGGAGTTGGCGGTTTAACAGTAGCGAAGGAATTAATTCGTCAGTTGCCAAAAGAGCGTATCATATATTTAGGAGATACAGCACGTTGTCCTTATGGTCCACGTTCTCGAGAAGAAGTACGTCAATTTACGTGGGAAATGACAGAGCATTTACTAGATTTAAATATTAAAATGTTAGTTATTGCGTGTAATACAGCAACTGCAGTTGTATTAGAAGAGATGCAAAAACAATTACCAATTCCAGTAGTAGGAGTTATTCACCCAGGATCACGTACAGCTTTAAAAGTGACAAACACGTATCACGTTGGGATTATTGGAACGATTGGAACGGTGAAAAGTGGTGCATACGAAGAGGCGTTAAAGTCTATTAATAACCGTGTTATGGTAGAAAGTTTAGCTTGTCCACCTTTCGTTGAACTTGTAGAGAGTGGGAATTTCGAAAGTGAAATGGCGTATGAAGTTGTAAGAGAAACGTTGCAACCACTGAAAAGTACCGATATTGATACACTTATATTAGGGTGTACACATTATCCGATTTTAGGACCTGTTATTAAAAAAGTAATGGGAGATAAAGTGCAACTAATTAGTTCTGGTGATGAAACAGCACGTGAAGTAAGTACAATCTTATATCATAGTAAAATGTTGAATGAAGGAGAAGAACAAAGCGATCATCTCTTCTTAACAACAGGAAAAATAGGCTTGTTTAAAGAAATTGCATCAAAATGGTTCGGTCAACCGATTGAAAATGTGAAGCATATTCATTTAGAAAAAGAATAATAGTAGAATTTATATAAGTGAGCTCCTGAGAAATCAGGAGTTTTTGTTTTATCTTGCTATTTGCTGGGGAGTAAGACCCCTGTTGATTAAAGTTTCAATTTATAAGAGGCGCAGCTTGTTCTAAAACGTGAAACAGCTCGTATACATAATAGTACAAACTTAGATTTTAGGGGGGAATGGCATGCCTAAATCCACTTTTAAATGGGTTGTTGGTGCTACTGTGAGCGCTGTTTTACTAACAGGGTGTGGCTTTATAAATCAAGAGAAAGCAACTGAACAAATTGATCCGCCAAAACAAGTTACGTATACAGAGGGTGGGAAGAAAGAAGTAGCTAAAAAAGATAAGCAAGGGCAAATGGTAAACAGAGAACTATACCTTGTTGATAAAAATGGTTATGTTGTACCACAAACGTTAGCTATACCTACTCCGAAAGCAAATGAGACTGTGAAGCAAACGTTAGAATACCTTGTGAAAGATGGACCGGTAACGAATTTATTACCGAATGGGTTTCGTGCAGTCATTCCGGCGAATACAACGATGACTTTAGATTTGAAAAAGGACGGAACGGCAGTTATTGATTTCTCTAAAGAAATGAAAAACTATGCGAAAGAAGAAGAGCGTCAAATCGTTGAATCTATAGCTTGGACGTTGACGCAATTTACAGAGATAAAACAAGTGCAGTTCCAAATAAATGGTGAGAAATTGGCAAAGATGCCGGTTGGTGGTACACCGCTTGGTGAAGGAGTGAGCCGTGCAAATGGTATTAACTTCGATGATGAACAAGTAGCAGATGTAACAAATACAAAACCAGTCACACTGTATTTTATGGCGCAAAATAATAATAAACAGCAATACTACGTACCAGTCACACGCCGCGTTGCGGAAGGTAAAGAAAATGACTATGCAGCAATTATAGATGAACTTGTAAAAGGTCCGATCCATCAATCGCTCCTGAATGATTTTAATCCAGGCGTTAAGCTTATTACGAATCCGAAATTACAAGACGGAAATCTTACATTAAACTTTAATGAAAATATATTTGTAAACCCAGATAAAAATATGATCTCAAATTACGTATTGAAGTCGTTAGTTTTATCTTTAACAGAAAAGAAAGGTGTGAAAAATATTTCTATTGAAGTGAATGGAAAAGCAAATCTTATAGATGAAAAGGGCGGAAAGTTAATAAAACCTGTAGATCGTCCAGAAAACGTGAATACAGGTAGTTTTTAATCTTGAATAATTTGATATACTTAAGTAAGAAAGGAGAATTGCTTTTTGGGTTCTCCTTCTTTTATTGTATACATATCATACATTTAAATTTGGCTATACTAACGAGTAGTAATTAAGAGGAGGTTATTTTTATGCGAGTAGATGGTAGAGAGAAAACAGAATTACGCCATATACATATTCATACGAATTATTTAAAACATCCAGAGGGATCTGTATTAATTGAAGTTGGGGATACAAAGGTGATTTGCTCAGCAACAATTGAAGAGCGTGTACCACCGTTTATGCGTGGAGAAGGAAAAGGATGGGTAACAGCTGAATACGCGATGATTCCGCGTGCAACAGAACAACGTACGATTAGGGAGTCAAGCAAAGGGAAAGTAACAGGGCGTACAATGGAAATCCAGCGCTTAATTGGACGAGCATTACGTGCGGTAGTTGATTTAGAAGCGCTTGGCGAGAGAACAGTTTGGATTGACTGTGATGTCATCCAAGCAGATGGTGGAACGAGAACAGCTTCTATTACAGGTGCATACGTAGCGATGGTATTAGCGTTTGAGAAGTTATTACAAGCAGAAAAAGTATCTAAAATTCCAGTAAAAGATTATTTAGCAGCAACGTCAGTAGGGATTGTTGAAGAGCAAGGTGTTGTTTTAGATTTAAACTATGCAGAAGATTCTAAAGCAGACGTTGATATGAATGTAATTATGACTGGAAAAGGTCAGTTTGTTGAAGTGCAAGGAACTGGAGAAGAAGCGACGTTTAGTAGAGCGCAGTTAAATGAATTACTTGATGCAGCAGAACAAGGCATTTTCCAACTGATTGATATGCAAAAAGAAGCGTTAGGTGACATCGTATCTCATATAGAGTAGAGGTGGAAAGTATGAAACAAGTTGTTGTAGCGACAAAAAATATGGGGAAAGTACGTGAATTTGCTGAGTTATTTGAGCGATTTGATTTAGAAGTGAAATCATTACACGATTTTCCTCATATTGAAGAAGTCGAAGAAACTGGTGAAACATTTGAAGAAAATGCGATCTTAAAAGCGGATAGTTTGAGTAGACAGTTGAATGCAATTGTAATTGCGGATGATTCAGGTCTTATTGTAGATGCGTTAAATGGGAAACCAGGCGTGTATTCAGCTCGTTTTGCTGGAGAGCCAAAAGATGATCAAGCGAATATTGATAAAGTTTTACAAGAATTAAATGAAATACCGTTTGATAAGCGTAAAGCTCGCTTCTACTGTGCATTAGCAGTAGCTTTCCCTGAAGGTGATAAAAAGCCTGTCATTGTAAACGGGACATGTGAAGGATTTATTTTAGAACAACGCCGCGGAGAAAATGGCTTTGGATACGATCCGATCTTTTATGTGGAAGAATACAAAAAAGCAATGGCGGAATTAAGTTCAGATGAAAAAAATGCTATTAGTCACCGCGGACGTGCTCTTCGTAAGCTAGAAGAAAAAATCCCTGAATGGTTTTTAGGAGAATAAGGGAGAGAGATTGATGAAAGCTTTAATCGTAAGCGATAGTCATAGCTCTGTGAAGGAATTACAGCAGTTAAAAGAGAAGTATGAAGGGAAAGTAGATATCATGATTCATTGCGGTGATTCAGAGCTAACGCCTGCTCATGAAGAGCTGCAAGGTTTCCATGTTGTAAAAGGAAATTGTGATTATGCTAACTTTCAAGATGAAATTGTAACTGATGTAGATGGAATTCGCTTCTTAGTTGTACATGGGCATCGACATAATGTAAAAATGACATTACAAACGCTAGCGTACCATGCTGAAGAAGTGGGAGCGCAAGTTGCATGCTTCGGACATTCTCACGTATTAGGTGCGGAATTAATCGAGGGCGTTTTATTTATTAATCCAGGCAGTATTTTATTACCACGTCAGCGTGTAGAAAAGACATTTGCTTTATTAGAAATGGATGAAAATCAAATGGAAGTTCGTTTTGAAACGTTAGACGGACAACTAGTTGAACAGGCAGTTTTTAAAAGAGGATAAGAAAATTTATCCTCTTTTAAAAAAGGTGTTGACTTTATGTGTGGTTATACATATAATAAATATTGTCGATAGGGCAACGGCGCTAACGAAGAAAAGAAAATAACATATGCGGGTGTAGTTTAGTGGTAAAACAAGAGCCTTCCAAGCTCTGGTCGAGAGTTCGATTCTCTTCACCCGCTCCATGTCCCAGTAGCTCAGCCGGATAGAGCATACGCCTTCTAAGCGTACGGTCGGGAGTTCGAATCTCTCCTGGGACGCTAAAAAAACCTTGTTATCAAAAGATAACAGGGTTTTTTGTTTGTCTAAAATTTGATGTTTGGGTTATAAGTGTAGTTCATGCTTAATATTTGCGACCTTTCCTTTGATATTAAGCAGTTGCATATGTACTTTTTTTCTTAAATAAAAAGAGCGCCATTTATGCGCCCTATTCATCTTATTTAATTTAAAGAATTAATAGGTTTATGATGGAACTCAAATCCATATCCAGATTCTCTTAATTGTTTACTTGCAATATTATAAAATTCTTTACCATTCTAGTACGGTTGAGCAGCAGTTATCGGAACTTATCCCCGGCAGTGTGTTACAATTAATAGAAGCGGAAAATGAGAATCTCCAATTGACTGGACCTGTGATTGGTTAGATGGTTTAAGAAGGTCGTATAAAAAAGGGAGATGGCGCAAAGATGGCGAGATCAAATGAGAATGATTTAACGGAGAAATTGGCAGAAGGCCACCGAAAATATGGTGATGGCAATTTTACAGTACAGAACATCGGTGATGAAACTAACCCGAATTGGACTGTCGTAAAAAATGTGAGGAAGGGATCGGCAGGCATTCGCGAAGGAGAAGATATATTAAGACTGCGATCAAAATATATAAAATAGTACGGAAATGGGCGGAGCGGGAGTTCGAATCTCTCCTGTGACGCTAAGAAAACCTTGTTATCTTTTGATAACAAGGTTTTTTGTGTATTTGAAATTAGTTGTTAATAAACTTCTCAAATACAAAACCATAATCTTTCACATTATATTGTTTCTTCGTATCAACAAGCCAGTTAAAGGCAATCTCGTTCATTTCTTTAAATTGCTCTGCTAAATTTACTTGTGCGTTTGAAATGCGGCTAAAGGCATTAGATGCCATATCTAAACTTTTATGTGCATATTGTAATGTAATATCGTTGTCGTATGAAATTTCTTCGATTTTAAGTAAAGCCTTATATAAATCTTTTAATTCTTCAATATGTTTTTTATGAACATCAATTGAGTAATGTTCATCGCCCATTTGAAACTTAATTTCTACATCTAAATCAATCGTTCCTGCAGTTTCGAGTGCTACGTTTTTAATTTGATATTTACTATAACGAAAGCGGCGTAGTGTACGTTTTTTACTTGTTGCGCTTGTACCGTCTAAGTGAATTAACCCTTTGTTTGTGAAGCAATATTCATCTGATTTCGATTTAATTAGAAAGTAAATTTTCTCTCCATCTTCATGCATTACATAATCATCGGCATCGACCTTATCATAGTCTTTAGGTGTAATAACAGAACCTACATCGCTTAGTCCTAATACATCTGCGGCCATTTTTTTAAACATATATAATCCCCCTTGTAAATTAAATTCTTAATTGTATAAAAATATATTAACATGATTTTCATCCTTTGTTTTCTTGTAATACGAAAATATCTGAAGGTAAGTTAAGAAAAGTAATGAATAATTATTTTGATCCTAAATTATTTAGTAAATCTATTAGTTTAAGATTGGATTCTCCGAAAAATAACCAAGAGAAAAAAGTTAATTTTGCAAGTGATTATAGAGAAATTCCGTGAAAGCACCTCAAGCTATGTGAGGTGTTTTTCTATCCTCTTTTGAAATCTTACAATTCTGTAAGGTAACTGTAAGGTAGTTCGATGGTAACAAATTGCTAATCTTTTATAATGAAGATAACAACGATAAAACGAGGAGGCAGAAATGATGAAAGGATTAGTTGTAACGGGCTTAACGGTTGCTTTTGGATTTGTAGCATATGAGAAATTAACGTATGTAGTTGATGTTGTGAAACATTTGATTGCTTAGAGAAAACAGCCATGAGAGGGAAAGGGAATGAGTGAATGAATGGAATGGTTATTTGGAATTATAGGTACTTGTAGTGTAGTGTTATTGTTCTTTGTCCCAAGTGGTATACTTAGTTCGACAACAAGTTTGTTCTTCTTAAGTTTGTTTGCTTGTACGATGCTTATTATTATGTTTTTAATGAAGCGAAGTAAACCAATCTTCTATTTTAGCATGATTGTTATGGCAATTATTGTTCTCCAAATTATTACCCTTGTAATATACCCCACAATTATAAAAGCTTTCCATTAATGATGAATCCTCTGCGCTTGTTGCTGGGGATTTTTATTTGTACAATTTTAATTTTTAGTAGAGATTTATTCGTATTGGAATGTAAAAATTAAATATTTTTATATTTCAAACAAATAGTTTTGGGATGTTGTGTTCTCATTACGCATTTGATATATTTACTTTGAACATAATTAAAATCAAGAAAAAGAGGCGGACGTATGGATAAAAAAGAAAATACGGTCGTATTGTTTCCACAACTATCAGAGCGCTATATTGATGAAGGTTTTTTAGCGCTGAAAGAGCGGAAGTTCGAAGATGCATTGCGCTGCTTTGAAATATTACGTCAGTATAATGCGGAAACGGAACAAACGGAATTAGCTTCAGTTATTTGTTTACTCGAATTAAAACGTATGGAAGAAGCGAAAGACAAATGTGAACAGTTGCTTAAAACAGGAGTTGTCTTATTTGGTGATATTCTTGAAACGTACGTGACTATTTTAGTTCAAACAAATGATTATGAAGGTGTTATTGAAACTGTTGAAAAGGTTTTACAAACGAAAGATATAATGCCTGATCAAAAGGAAAAATTAGCGCAACTTGCTTTATTTGCAGAAGGTATGCTCAATGAGGGAGATGCATCGCTAGTCGATTCAAATTTTGAGTTGGATGAGTTTACTAATGAAATTTTTGGAGAAAACTTTGGACAGAAGCTAAGAGCGATTCAGCGACTTTCGTTAAAAGACTTAGATCTTGCATTACCTGTTTTAAAGAAATTTTTAATAGAAGAAGAGCAACACCCCTATTTGAAAACTTCTATTTTGTATAAAATGATAGAAAGTCAGGTAGAAGAGGAAATAGAGGTAGAAAAGTTTGGGAATACGATTAAGGTAATTCCAGCATTTACAGGTCATAATGAGGAGCAATCCAATAACATTATACATAAATTATCAAGTCGATTAGAGCAAAATTATCCCGATATATTTGAAGCAATGGTTACATATTGGAAAGAATTGCAAATTAGCGTTTTCCCATTTGCTCTATTAATGGATAAAGAAGAGATTTGGTCAGCTGTTTTAGAGAGAATTGGAAGAAAGCGTTTCGGATTGGCTATTGATGAAGAAGAGCTTATGGCAGCATACAATATCGAATTGGAAGAGTTTCATATTGCCTATCAATGGTTATTACGTGTTGAAAGAGAAGGATATTTGCCCGTATAATTATGAAAAAGAATCGTTCAGTTCTTGAAACGAGCATATTCTATGTTATAATGTAAGGGTTGCAAAAGGCAGAAAACTGCCTGTTTGTAAGAGAAGAGAAGTGTAATTCTCTTACTTAATATGTTTCATATTATTCTCGAACAAAATATACCGTAGTTGTCTTCTGGGCAATTAGTAGATTGGAACATTATATCTGAAAGCTTTTGCTAGAGGATTATTTGTGTATTTGTTATTTCAAAAAAGAGATAATGAAGATCTTAATCTATAGAGGTATGTGCATACATTATTATAGTTGGAGGGAAAGAATAAATGTCTACAAAATGGGAAAAATTAGAAGGTAACGTTGGCGTTTTAACAATCGAAGTTGATGCTAAAGAAGTAAACAACTCTATCGACGCTGCGTTCAAAAAAGTAGTAAAAACAATTAACGTACCAGGTTTCCGTAAAGGAAAAATGCCTCGTCCATTATTCGAACAACGCTTTGGTATTGAATCTTTATACCAAGATGCTTTAGATATCATTTTACCAAAAGCATACGGTGAAGCGATTGAAGAAGCTGGTATCTTCCCAGTTGATCATCCTGAAATCGACATCGAGAAGTTCGAAAAAAATGCTAACCTTATCTTCACTGCAAAAGTTACAGTGAAACCTGAAGTTAAATTAGGTGAGTACAAAGGTTTAGCAGTAGAAAAAGTTGAAACAACTGTAACTGACGAAGATGTAGAGAACGAATTAAAATCTTTACAAGAACGTCAAGCTGAACTAGTTGTTAAAGAAGAAGGAACTGTTGAAAACGGTGATACAGCTGTAATCGACTTCGAAGGTTTCGTTGATGGCGAAGCATTTGAAGGCGGAAAAGGCGAAAACTACTCTCTAGCAATCGGTTCTGGTACATTCATCCCAGGTTTCGAAGAGCAAGTAATCGGTCTTAAATCTGGTGAGTCTAAAGACGTTGAAGTATCATTCCCAGAAGAGTACCATGCTGCTGAATTAGCTGGCAAACCAGCAACATTCAAAGTAACAATTCACGAAATCAAAACAAAAGAACTTCCTGAGTTAAACGACGAGTTCGCTAAAGAAGCAGACGAAGCGGTTGCAACTCTTGATGAATTAAAAGCAAAACTTCGCACAAACTTAGAAGAAGGCAAAAAGCACGAAGCTGAGCACAAAGTACGTGACGAAGTAGTAGAATTAGCTGCTGCTAACGCTGAAATCGAAATTCCAGAAGCTATGATCAACACTGAGTTAGATCGTATGGTTCGTGAATTCGAGCAACGTTTAAGCCAACAAGGTATGAACCTTGAGCTTTACTACCAATTCACAGGTACTGATGCTGACAAATTAAAAGAGCAAATGAAAGAAGATGCACAAAAACGTGTAAGAATCAATCTTGTTCTTGAAGCTATCATTGAAGCTGAAAACATCGAAGTTACTGAAGAAGAAGTAACTGCAGAAGTTGAAAAAATGGCTGAAATGTACGGTATGCCAGTAGACGCTATCAAGCAAGCTCTTGGAAGCGTAGACGCTTTAGCTGAAGATCTTAAAGTGCGTAAAGCTGTAGACTTCTTAGTAGAAAACGCTGCATAATAAAATAACAAGGCACGATTAAAATCGTGCCTTGTTTTATAAATATAGAAATATATTTATAAAACTTTTCGATGGAGAAGGAAAAGTTCCTTTACAAGTCGAATATACATATTTCAAAAGTTTTAAAAATTTTTTATTTGTACATAACTAGTCATATTATTTGTATTTCTCGCCACGTAGTGACATAATATGTATTTACATACGATACATTTATCGTGTACATACGAAGGCAAGAGGTTAGCACTTTGTAAGGGGTGTGAAAATATGTTTAAATTTAATGATGAAAAAGGGCAATTAAAATGTTCTTTCTGTGGTAAAACACAAACGCAAGTTCGAAAGTTAGTGGCAGGTCCAGGTGTTTACATTTGTGACGAGTGTATCGAACTTTGTACTGAAATTGTACAAGAGGAGCTTGCGAAGGACGAAGAAGTAGAATTCAAAGATGTACCGAAACCGGTAGAAATTCGTGAAATCTTAGATGAGTATGTCATCGGGCAAGATAGCGCGAAAAAAGCACTAGCGGTAGCGGTATATAACCATTACAAACGCATTAATTCTAACAGCAAAATTGATGATGTAGAATTAGCGAAGAGTAATATCGCACTTATCGGGCCAACAGGTAGTGGTAAAACATTACTGGCACAAACTTTAGCGCGTATTTTAAATGTTCCATTTGCAATCGCGGACGCAACATCTTTAACAGAAGCTGGATATGTTGGGGAAGATGTAGAAAATATCTTACTAAAATTAATTCAAGCAGCTGATTATGATGTAGAGAAAGCGGAAAAAGGAATTATTTATATTGATGAGATTGATAAAGTGGCACGTAAGTCCGAAAATCCATCAATTACACGTGATGTATCTGGTGAAGGTGTGCAGCAGGCACTTCTGAAAATTTTAGAAGGTACTGTAGCAAGCGTTCCACCTCAAGGTGGTCGTAAGCATCCGCACCAAGAGTTTATTCAAATTGATACAACGAACATCTTATTCATTTGTGGTGGAGCGTTTGATGGCATTGAGCCGATTATTAAACGTCGCCTTGGTGAAAAAGTAATTGGATTTGGTTCTGAGAAGAAAAATGCTGATGTGAATGAGAAGCATGTTTTATCTCACGTATTACCAGAGGATCTTTTAAGATTTGGTTTAATTCCAGAGTTTATCGGTCGTCTTCCAGTTATTGCGAACCTAGAGCCACTTGATGAAGATGCTCTTGTTGATATTTTAACGAAACCGAAAAATGCACTTGTTAAGCAATTCCAAAAATTATTGGAGCTTGACGATGTTGAGTTAGAGTTTGAAGAAGGTGCACTAATCGAAATTGCGAAAAAAGCAATTGAACGTAAAACGGGTGCTCGTGGACTTCGTTCTATTATTGAAGGCTTAATGCTTGATGTAATGTTCGAACTTCCATCTCGTAAAGATATCGAGAAGTGTATTCTTACAAAAGAAACAGTAGCTGATAATGAGCCGCCAAAATTGGTGTTACAAGACGGTACTGTACTTGATACAAAAACATCTGCATAATGCGAAAGGGAAACAGCAATTTTTATAATTGCTGTTTTTCTTTATGTTTAGCTACGTTCCTCCGCGGAAATACTAAGAGATAAAATATTGCGGGAGGAAATAAATAATGAGCTGGACAAATATATTTTTAGTTGTTCAACTTGTTTTTGGTGTAATTGTCGGATTGTATTTCTGGCATTTACTTCGAAATCAACGAACACAAAAAGTTTCAATTGATCGAGAATCGAAAAAAGAATTAGAACAGCTTCGTAAAATGCGTGAGATTTCTTTAACAGAGCCGCTAGCAGAAAAGGTGCGTCCTACAACCTTTTTAGATATTGTAGGGCAAGAGGACGGAATTAAGTCGTTAAAAGCGGCTCTTTGTGGTCCGAATCCGCAACATGTAATCATATATGGCCCGCCAGGTGTTGGGAAAACAGCGGCAGCACGTCTTGTATTAGAAGAAGCGAAACGAAATCCTAAATCTCCATTTCGTACGAATGCAACATTTATTGAACTTGATGCGACAACAGCTCGGTTTGATGAACGTGGTATCGCAGACCCTTTAATAGGTTCGGTGCATGATCCGATTTATCAAGGTGCTGGGGCGATGGGGCAAGCAGGTATTCCGCAACCGAAAAAAGGTGCTGTAACAGATGCACATGGTGGTATTTTGTTTATTGATGAGATTGGCGAGCTCCATCCGATTCAAATGAACAAAATGTTAAAGGTGTTAGAAGATCGAAAAGTATTTTTAGAAAGTGCGTACTATAGTGAAGAAAATACGATGATCCCAACATATATACATGATATTTTCCAAAAAGGCTTACCGGCAGATTTTCGCTTAGTTGGAGCAACGACACGTTCGCCAGAGGAAATTCCTCCTGCTATTCGGTCACGTTGCTTAGAAGTATTTTTCCGTGAATTAGATACGGAAGAAATTCAAAAAGTAGCGAAAAATGCCGCGGAAAAAGTGGAAATGCAAATAGGTGAAAATGGTATTGAAATGATCGGGATGTATGCAAGGAATGGACGAGAAGCGATTAATCTCGTGCAAATCTCTGCTGGTATGGCGATAAATGAAGAACGTTCTTTCATTAAGGATGAAGATATAGAGTGGGTTGTTCACTCAAGTCAGCTTACACCGAAATATGAAAAGCGCATTTATCCGATTCCAAGGATTGGTCTTGTAAATGGTCTTGCTGTATACGGACCAAATACAGGTGCGTTATTAGAAATTGAAGTAACAGCAATCAAGGCGAAAGATAAAGGATCGGTAAATGTTACCGGAATTGTGGAGGAAGAAAGTATTGGTAGTCAAACGAAATCGATTCGTCGTAAAAGTATGGCGAAAGGCTCTGTTGATAATGTATTAACAGTACTTCGTTCTTTAGATGTGTTGCCAGAAGGATATGATATACATATTAATTTTCCAGGTGGTATCCCGATTGATGGACCTTCTGCAGGAATCGCTATGGCAACAGGTGTATATTCTGCGGTGCACCGCACATATGTAAATAATGAAGTAGCGATGACAGGGGAAATAAGTATACACGGAGAAGTAAAGCCTATTGGTGGCGTATACGCAAAAATAAAAGCTGCGAAAAAAGCGGGAGCTAAGAAAGTCATTATTCCTGCTGAAAATATGCAACCATTTTTGTATACGATCAAGGGAATTGAAATTATTCCTGTCCGTAAGTTAAAAGAAGTATTTGAGTTAACGTTTATGCAAGAAAATATGCATAGAGAGCTAGATGTACATACTAAGGTAGACGAAACTGATGCACAATCTATGTAAAAATAAACAATAATAAAATTTGCCAGACTTCGTTTAAGTTTGTATGCTTAATCGGAGTCTTTTTTCTTTTCGTGAGGTAGAAAAACAAGCTATTTACAATTGCGCGGAATCTCAGCAATTGCATCTAGGTGTATTGTAATATAAAATAGTTGAACAGGAGTTTAATTTATTATGGAGGTGCTATGTCTAGTATGAATACGAACGAAAGAATCGTGCCCCTCCTACCATTAAGAGGCGTTCTCGTATATCCAACGATGGTTTTGCATCTTGATGTAGGACGTGATAAATCGATACAAGCACTAGAGCAGGCGGCAATGGATGAAAATATCATCTTTTTAGCAATGCAAAAAGAAATGAATATCGATGATCCGAAAGAAGATGACATATATAGTGTAGGTACGGTGGCGAAAGTGAAGCAAATGTTAAAATTGCCGAACGGTACGCTTCGTGTCCTTGTGGAAGGTTTACATAGAGCAGAAGTAATAGAGTTTATCGAAGAAGAAAATGTAGTACAAGTGTCGATTAAAACGGTAACTGAAGAAGTAGAAGATGATTTAGAAGAGAAAGCTCTTATGCGTACGTTACTGGAGCATTTCGAACAATATATTAAAGTTTCGAAAAAAGTTTCAAATGAAACATTTGCAACGGTAGCTGATGTGGAAGAACCAGGGAGATTAGCTGATCTAATTGCTTCTCACTTGCCGATTAAAACGAAGCAGAAACAAGAGATTCTAGAGATTGTATCTGTAAAAGAACGATTACAAACACTTATTTCAATTATTCAAGATGAACAAGAGTTACTTAGCCTAGAAAAGAAAATTGGGCAAAAAGTGAAACGTTCCATGGAGCGCACGCAAAAAGAATATTTCTTACGTGAGCAAATGAAGGCGATTCAAACTGAACTTGGCGACAAAGAAGGCAAGGGCGGAGAAGTAGAAGAACTTCGTGAGAAAATTGAACAGTCAGGAATGCCGGAAGAAACAATGAAGGCTGCGCTGAAAGAATTAGATCGTTATGAAAAGTTACCAGCAAGTTCTGCGGAGAGTGGTGTTATTCGCAATTATATTGATTGGTTATTAGCGCTTCCGTGGACAGAGGCAACAGAAGATATAATTGATCTTGCTCATTCGGAAGAGATTTTAAATAACGATCATTACGGTCTTGAAAAAGTGAAAGAGCGTGTACTTGAATATTTAGCTGTACAGAAGTTAACGAATTCATTAAAAGGACCTATCCTTTGTTTAGTAGGCCCTCCTGGGGTCGGCAAAACTTCGTTAGCGCGTTCAATTGCAACATCATTGAATCGTAACTTCGTCCGTGTATCTCTTGGTGGTGTGCGTGATGAATCTGAAATTCGTGGTCACCGCCGTACATATGTTGGAGCAATGCCAGGACGCATTATTCAAGGTATGAAAAAGGCGAAAACAGTTAATCCAGTCTTCTTATTAGATGAGATTGATAAAATGTCTAACGATTTCCGTGGAGATCCATCAGCGGCATTACTTGAAGTATTAGATCCAGAACAAAACCATAACTTCAGTGATCATTACATTGAAGAACCATATGATCTATCAAAAGTTATGTTTGTAGCAACTGCTAATACACTTTCAAGTATTCCAGGTCCATTACTTGACCGTATGGAAATCATTTCGATTGCTGGCTATACAGAACTTGAAAAAGTACACATTGCTCGTGAGCATTTATTGCCGAAACAATTAAAAGAACATGGCTTACGAAAAGGTAATTTACAAGTGCGTGATGAAGCGCTGCTTGAGATTATTCGTTATTATACACGTGAGGCTGGTGTTCGTACGCTAGAGCGCCAAATTGCAAAAGTTTGCCGTAAAGTAGCGAAGATTATCGTTACAGCAGAACGCAAACGTATCGTTGTGACAGAGAAAAAGATTGTTGATTTACTTGGTAAACACATATTCCGTTATGGGCAAGCTGAAAAAACAGACCAAGTTGGTATGGCAACAGGTCTAGCTTACACAGCAGCAGGCGGCGATACACTTGCCATTGAAGTTTCTGTAGCGCCAGGAAAAGGGAAACTAATTTTAACAGGGAAACTTGGGGATGTTATGAAAGAATCAGCACAAGCTGCGTTTAGTTATATACGTTCTCGTGCAGAAGAGCTTCAGATCGATCCGAATTTCCATGAGAAAAATGATATTCATATTCACGTTCCAGAAGGAGCAGTTCCAAAAGACGGACCGTCAGCAGGTATTACGATGGCAACGGCACTTATTTCTGCGCTAACAGGTATTCCTGTAAGTAAAGAAGTCGGTATGACAGGTGAAATTACACTTCGTGGTCGTGTATTACCAATTGGTGGTTTAAAAGAAAAAACATTAAGTGCTCACCGCGCAGGCTTAACAAAAATTATTTTGCCAGCAGAAAACGAGAAAGATTTAGATGATATTCCAGAGAGCGTAAAAGAAAACCTTACGTTTGTGCTTGCATCTCATTTAGATGAAGTATTGGAGCACGCATTAGTAGGAGTGAAACAATGAAAGTAACAAAAGCAGATATTGTAATTAGTGCTGTTAAACCAGAACAATATCCAGACAGTGATTTACCAGAAATTGCATTAGCAGGTCGTTCAAATGTGGGGAAGTCTTCCTTTATTAATAAAATTTTAAATCGTAAAAAGTTAGTACGTATTTCTTCTAAACCAGGAAAAACGCAAACGCTGAACTTTTTCTTAATCAATGAGATGATGCACTTTGTTGACGTTCCAGGTTATGGATATGCGAAAGTATCTAAATCGGAGCGCGCTGCATGGGGGAAAATGATTGAAACGTACTTTACAACGCGTGAACAATTAGACGCAGCTGTATTAGTAGTTGATTTACGTCACCAACCAACAAGTGATGACGTGATGATGTATGATTTCTTAAAGCATTATGAAATCCCAACAATTATTATTGCGACGAAAGCCGATAAAATTCCGAAAGGGAAATGGCAAAAGCATTTAAAAGTTGTAAAAGAAACGCTTGCTGTTGAAATTGGCGATGAAATTGTTCTATTCTCTTCTGAAACAGGACTTGGAAAAGAAGAAGCGTGGAAAGCAATTCATAAATTTACAAAAACAAAAAACGCGTGACGAATGTCGCGCGTTTTTGTTTTGCTAAATTTTTTAGCGTACGTTTAATGTAACTTCAATATTTCCTCTTGTTGCTTTCGAGTAAGGACATACACCGTGAGCCGCTTCTACAAGTTCTTGTGCTTCGCTATGTGAAACGCCAGCCACATGTACATCAAGTACAGCAGATAGGCCGAAACCACCATCTGTATCTTTTCCGATAGAAACGTGAGCAGTTACTTCTGTACTTTCTACTTTCACACGTTTTGTACGAATGACAAGTTGTAATGCACTATCGAAACAAGCTGCATAACCAGCTGCAAATAGTTGTTCTGGATTTGTTGCTTCTCCGCCTGCACCACCTAGTGCTTTCGGCATTTTTACATCAAGATTTAATATGCCATCATCTGAAACTACTTTCCCATTTCTTCCACCTGTTGCTGTTACTGAAGCAGTATATAATTTATCCATATTTATTCCCCTTTTCCATCATTAATTGTTTTCATTGTGTCAATCAGTTTATTTAGTTGAATTAATAAAGAGCGATATTCTTGCTCTGCAATTCCTAAGTTTGTAGCCATCGTTGTCGGTAATGAACAAGCCTTTTCCTTTAAATCTTTGCCCTGTTCTGTTAATTCAATACAAACTTTTCGCTCGTCTTCTTTGGAACGAACACGTTTTACAAGTTTTAATGATTCCATACGTTTTAACATAGGTGTTAACGTACCAGAATCTAAAAATAGACGTTCTCCAATTTCTTTTACTGTTAGTCCATCTTGCTCCCATAGTACGAGTAAAGTAATGTACTGGGGATACGTAATACCCATTTCTTCTAAATAAGGTCGATAAAAACGAGTAACCTCTCTAGAGCAGGCGTAAATAGAAAAACAAAGTTGGTTATCTAGATGCAAAGAGTCTTCTGTCATAAATAACTCCCTTCTAATTAAGTTGTGCACAATTTAATTTTGTAAAACTAATATAACGAAAAAGAAATGCAATGTCAAATACATTGTATTGAGAAAGTCTTTGTTACATTTTGGAACAATCATACATATTTTCCTTCATGATGAAAGAAGATAGGGAAGATGATGTTATAATTTATATGGAATAGTTTCCATCACTTGATTATGAGGGCTTTTTTTGGTAACGTACAAATAGAGTTATTAATTTATAATCATTATAAAGTAGAATTTTTTTATTAGTGTTACTGAATCTCCTTTATTACATACGGAGAATAATTAAAAAATAATCGGTTGTTCACACGATTGTCAGATTCATAAGAGGAAAGTTGTATTATGATAGTAGATAAAGTGATAAAACGGGTGAAGGGGGACATGCTGCGTGCATATTCTTGTTGTTAGTGTAAATTATCGAACAGCCCCTGTAGAATTTCGTGAGAAACTCACATTTCAGGCAGCAGAACTAGAGCGAGCGATGACTACATTACAAAATCAAAAGAGCGTGTTAGAGAATGTCATTGTGTCAACTTGTAATCGCACTGAGATTTATGCTGTTGTCGATCAATTACACACGGGACGGTATTATATTAAGAAGTTTTTAGCTGATTGGTTTCAGCTTGAAATAGAAGAAGTCGCGCCATATTTAACTATTTTTGAACAAGATGGCGCAATAGATCATTTATTCCGCGTAACGTGCGGTTTAGATTCAATGGTAGTCGGAGAAACGCAGATTTTAGGTCAAATAAAAGATAGCTTTTTAGAAGCGCAACAAGTTAAAGCAACAGGCACAATTTTTAATGAATTGTTTAAGCAAGTCATTACATTAGCAAAACGTGCCCACTCAGAAACAACAATCGGGGAAAGTGCAATGTCTGTTAGTTATGCTGCTGTTGAGCTTGGAAAGAAAATATTTGGCGAGTTAACAGATTGTCATGTGCTTATTCTTGGTGCTGGTAAAATGGGCGAACTTGCACTACAAAACTTATATGGAAGTGGTGCTCGTAAAGTAACAGTTATGAATAGGACGCTTTCGAAAGCAGAAGTAATGGCTGAGAAATATATGGGACATGCAAAATCGTTAAGCGAATTACAATGTGCATTATTAGAAGCAGATATTTTAATTAGTTCAACTGGTGCATCTGAGTATGTCATTACGAAAGAGATGATGACAAAGGTGGAGAAAATGCGCTCTGGTCGTCCATTATTTATGGTTGACATTGCAGTGCCGCGTGATATTGATCCAGCGATTGATGAGCTAGAAGGTTCTTTCTTGTATGATATTGATGATTTACAAGGAGTAGTGGAGGCAAACCGTGCTGAGCGTTTGAAAGAGGCAGAGAAAATTCAATTTATGATTGAAGAGGAAATTGTTCTGTTTAAAACGTGGTTAAGTACACTTGGTGTTGTTCCATTAATATCAGCTCTTCGTGATAAGGCACTTGCAATCCAAAGTGAAACGATGGTAAGCCTAGAGCGAAAAATACCAAACCTTAGTGATCGTGAGAAAAAAGTTATTAGTAAGCATACGAAAAGTATTATTAATCAATTATTAAAAGACCCAATTTTAGTAGCGAAAGAAATAGCTGCTGAAGAGGGAGCGAGCGAAAAATTAGCGTTATTTGCAAAGATTTTTGATTTAGAAACGGAAGAAGTAGAGAGTCGTGCGGAAGAAGTAGAACATAAAAGAGTGTGGACACCATCCGTTCCATCTTTATAATTTGGAAGGATGATCGGATGAGTTTTTTAAATAACAGTATTATTTATCATATTGCAATTATTTTATATGCTTGTAGCATTAGTTTATATTTTATAGATTATTTCCAAAGTAACCGAAAGGCGAACCGATTTGCTTTTTGGTTACTTGCGATTGTATGGGTCCTGCAGTCTATTTTTATGTTGCTTAGAGCTACAGATTCAGAAACGAATCCTATTTTAACTTTATTATCAGGGATTTATTTTTATGTTTGGTTATTGATTACGATGTCGTTAGTTATTAATCGATTTATGAGAATTGACTTTTTAGTCTTTTTTACAAATGTTGTAGCATTTGGCGTAAGCGCTTTTTCTATTTTTACACCGCTCGGAAAGATGTCGCCAGTACTTGCGGAACAATTAGTTTCAGAACTTGTATACGTGCATGTTGGTATGGCAATTATTTCTTACGCAACGTTTACTGTATCGTTCATTTTTTCTATTATGTATTTATTGCAATATCGCCTATTAAAAAAGAAAAAATGGAATGCGAGATTAAGAAGGTTAGGGAATTTACCGAAGCTAGAATCTATGTCTTACGGATTAAATTTATTTTCTGTTCCATTTTTCTTACTAGCAATTTTATTAGGATGTATATGGGGATATACAAAATTGGATAATTTCCATTGGTATGATACGAAAGTAATCGGATCTTTTGTCGTTCTATTTGTGTATTGCACAGGTTTATATTTACGAGCGGCAGATGTGTTGCAAGGTAAGAAAATTGTACAGTGGAATATCGGATCGTTTCTCGTAATGCTAGTAAACATTTTTCTATTAAGCAGTTTGTCCAATTTCCACTTTTGGTATTTATAATGAGGAGAGAGAATTATGCGCAAAATTATTGTAGGATCACGAAAGAGTAAACTAGCATTAACGCAAACAAACTGGTTTATTGATCAGTTAAAAGCCCTAGGTCTACCATATGAATTTGAAGTGAAAGAAATTGTCACAAAAGGTGATGTTATTTTAGATGTTACTCTTTCAAAAGTAGGCGGAAAAGGCTTGTTTGTGAAAGAGATTGAACATGCGCTACTTACGAAAGAAATCGATATGGCTGTACATAGTATGAAAGATATGCCAGCCGTACTTCCAGAAGGTTTAATGATTGGCTGTACACCAAAGCGTGTTGACCCTCGTGATGCTTTTATCTCAAAAAATGGAGCATCGTTTAAAGAGTTAGCGGAAGGTGCTATTTTAGGTACGAGTAGTTTAAGACGTAGTGCACAGCTACTCGCTGCGAGACCAGATTTACAAGTGAAGTGGATTCGCGGGAATATCGATACACGTTTACGTAAATTAAAAGAAGAAGATTACGATGCGATTATTTTAGCGACAGCTGGATTACAAAGAATGGGCTGGGATAATGATGTTATTACAGAACATTTAGATGATACGTTATGTGTACCTGCTGTAGGACAAGGTGCATTAGCGATTGAGTGTCGTGAGGATGATAAGGATTTATTGCAGTTGTTAGCGCATATTAATGATACGATAACAGAAAGAACAGTGGCAGCGGAGCGAGTATTTCTTCATAAACTTGAAGGTGGATGCCAAGTTCCAATTGCTGGATATGCAACCCTTACAGAAAACGATGCAATCGAATTAACAGCTCTTGTCGGCTCTATGGATGGCTCTGTTTTATTAAAAGAGACAGTAGTGGGTACTAACCCTGAGGAAGTAGGGTTAGAGGCCGCGGACCGTTTAATTAAACAAGGCGCCAAAGAACTCATTCTTGCTGCAAATAAGGAGCAACAATAAATATGAACGCTCTCGCTGGAAAAACGGTATTGATTACACGTGCCCAGCATCAAGCGAAACAAATGAGTGTAGCAGTGAAAGAAAAGAGCGGAATTCCATTGGAAATTCCGCTTTTGCGTATGGAAGGTATGTCTCATAGGCAAATTCAACATATTGAAGAGCAGCTACATTCATACGACTGGGTTATTTTTACGAGCAGAAATGGTGTAGCTTTTTTTCTAGATAGTCTAAAAAAGAAACTACCGTTAACCATTAGAATCGCTGCGGTAGGTGTGAAAACAAAATTAGAGTTAGAAAAAAGGGGCTATCAAGTTCATTTTGTTCCGACTTCATTTGTTGCAGAAGCATTTGCAGAAGAGTTTCTAAAAGAATTAAGTGGAAACGAACGTATTTTATTTCCGAAAGGGAATTTAGCAAGAGAGGTAATTCCGGTTGCACTTCGGGAAATTGGTGTTTCTCTAGATGAGCTAATCGTATACGGTACGAAAGTGAATATAGAAAAAAAGCAAGAACTTATAGCAGCATTGAAGTTAGGGAAAGTAGACATTATTACATTTACGAGCCCTTCAACTGTTACTAGTTTTGTTCGTTTACTTGAGGGTACAAACTGGAGAGAATGGACAAAAAAATGTACAATTGCTTGTATAGGACCTATTACGGAAAAAGAGGCAAGTCTTTATTTTCCGTCTGTTATTGTGCCGAAAGAGTACACTGTAGAAGCATTACTACAATATGTTTGTGAATCTATAAAATGAAAGAATGGGGATAGAAATCTATGAACTCTTTACAATTTAATCGTCATCGTCGTTTAAGACAAAGCGGGGGCATGCGTGCACTTGTGCGTGAAACGTTTTTACATACGGAAGATTTTATTTACCCTATTTTTGTATTAGAAGGTGAAAATGTTCGTAATGAAGTTCCTTCTATGCCGGGCGTATATCAAATGTCTTTAGATTTATTGCAAGCTGAAATGCAAGAAGTTGTTGATTTAGGTATTCGTTCTGTTATTGTATTTGGTTTACCTGCTGAAAAGGATGAAGTTGGATCATCAGCATATTGTGATCATGGAATTGTACAACGTGCTATTCAGCAAATTAAAGGTGATTTCCCTGAGCTAGTAGTAGTTGCAGATACATGTTTATGTCAATTTACAAGCCATGGTCATTGCGGTGTAATTGAAGATGGGATTATTTTAAATGACGAGTCTCTTGCAGTTCTTGCGAAAACAGCTGTAAGTCAAGCGAAAGCAGGAGCGGATATTATTGCGCCATCAAACATGATGGACGGCTTCGTAACAGCAATTCGTCATGCATTAGACGAAAATGGTTTTGGACACGTGCCAGTTATGTCGTACGCTGTGAAATATTCATCAGCATTTTATGGACCATTCCGTGATGCTGCGCACGGTGCACCGCAATTTGGTGACCGTAAAACATATCAAATGGATCCGGCAAACCGTATGGAAGCATTCCGTGAAGCAGAATCAGATGTAATGGAAGGTGCAGATTTCTTAATCGTAAAACCAGCTCTTTCTTACTTAGATATCGTTCGTGATGTGAAAAATAACTTTAATTTACCAGTTGTCGCTTATAATGTAAGTGGTGAATATTCGATGATTAAAGCGGCAGCGCAAAATGGTTGGATTAATGAAAAAGAAGTTGTTCTTGAAAAATTAATTAGTATGAAACGTGCAGGGGCAGATTTAATTATTACGTATCATGCAAAAGATGCAGCAAGGTGGTTACAAGAAGGAGGCGCTAAATAATGAAAAAGTTTGATAAGTCAATTGCAGCGTTTGAAGAGGCGCAAGACTTAATGCCTGGTGGCGTAAATAGCCCGGTTCGTGCCTTTAAGTCTGTTGGGATGAATCCGTTGTTTATGGAGCGTGGAAAAGGCTCTAAAGTATATGATATCGATGGGAATGAATACATCGACTACGTATTATCATGGGGTCCTTTAATTCATGGTCATGCAAATGATCGTGTTGTAGAAGCGTTAAAATCTGTTGCTGAAAGAGGTACAAGCTTCGGTGCACCAACAGAAATTGAAAATAAATTAGCAAAACTTGTTATTGAGCGCGTGCCATCAATTGAGATTGTGCGTATGGTTAACTCTGGAACGGAAGCAACAATGAGTGCACTACGTTTAGCTCGTGGTTATACAGGTCGTAATAAAATCTTGAAATTTATTGGTTGTTACCACGGTCATGGTGATTCGTTATTAATTAAAGCTGGTTCTGGTGTGGCGACTTTAGGTTTACCAGATAGTCCTGGTGTACCAGAAGGTGTAGCGAAAAATACGATTACAGTAGCTTATAACGATTTAGAAAGCGTAAAATACGCGTTTGAACAATTCGGTGATGATATTGCTTGTGTAATTGTAGAACCAGTAGCAGGAAATATGGGGGTTGTTCCTCCGCAGCCTGGATTTTTAGAAGGTCTTCGTGAAGTAACAGAACAAAACGGTGCATTGCTTATTTTTGATGAAGTAATGACAGGGTTCCGAGTAGCTTATAATTGTGGCCAAGGTTATTATGGCGTAACGCCTGATTTAACATGCCTAGGTAAAGTAATCGGTGGTGGTTTACCGGTAGGAGCATACGGTGGTAAAGCGGAAATTATGCGCCAAGTTGCGCCAAGCGGACCGATTTACCAAGCTGGTACTTTATCAGGTAATCCACTTGCAATGGCGGCAGGTTATGAAACGTTAGTACAGTTAACGCCAGAATCATATGTAGAATTTGAGCGTAAAGCTGAAATGTTAGAAGCTGGATTACGTAAAGCAGCTGAAAAACATGGCATTCCGCATCATATTAACCGTGCAGGCTCTATGATTGGTATTTTCTTTACAGATGAACCCGTTATTAATTACGATGCAGCAAAATCTTCAAACTTAGAATTCTTTGCGGCTTACTATCGTGAAATGGTAGAACAAGGTGTATTCTTACCACCATCTCAATTCGAAGGTTTATTCTTATCGACAGCACATAGTGATGCAGATATTGAAGCGACGATTGCAGCAGCTGAAATTGCAATGTCAAAATTAAAATAATGTATTAGAGAAAAATCGCTCTCCATAAGGGGGGCGATTTTTTTTATTCATAAAGTAAGCTTCCCACACATAAATCTGTAATGACATATAGTTTGGGAGGGGGAAAAGAAGTGGCTACAGATCATTCGTTACGATTTTCATTAAAAGAATCTGTTTGGTTCCAAAAGGGACAGGAAGTCGAAGAACTTTTGTCAATTTCGTTAGATCCAGACGTTGAGATAGAAGAGCTTGATCATGAAGTAATCGTGAGAGGGCAATTAGATTTAACGGGAGAGTATGTTGCACGAAAAGATGATTCGGCGTATTCATTAAGAGAACTATCGCCAGCAAAGTCAATTGATTATGTAGAAACAAGGGAAGATGGGGTTAATGAACTTGTTCATTCCTTTCCGCTTGAAATATCAATTCCGAGAAATCGAGTGAAAGTAATTGAAGAGCTATATGTATCAATTGAGGAATTTGATTATGAATTAAAGGAAAATGGTTGCTTACAATTATTAGCGGATATATCTATTAGCGGTTTGTGTGATGAAGAGAGAAACGAGGATGAAGCTGAAGAGGAAGAAACGGTGTATGCCGAGTTAGAAGAAGATTCAGCGCAAGAGGACGAAAATAGACCGGCGCCGCATGTAGAAGAACCAGCATATAAGGAATCAGATGAGTGGGAAGATTACGCATTTGAACCGTTCCAATTAGAGGAAAGAAAAGAGCAGGAATTAGAAGAAGAGAAGATAGAGGAACATGAATTTGTGGAGCGTGAAGAGGAGCAAGAAACAACGCCGCAATTTGAACTGTTCGGACGAAAAGATTTCAAGAAAGAAAAAGCGAAAAAGCAGGAAGAACAAGAAGAAGAGTACTCACAGCGAGATGAAAATGCGCTTTATTTAACAAAACTATTTACGAAAGAACCGGAAGAAGAATTTACAAAGTTAAGAATGTATTTCGTGCAAGAAGGGGATACAATTGAATCTATTGCAGACCGTTATGAAACGTCTGTACAAAATTTATACCGTGTCAATCAAACAGAAGATATATTTTTAAATACGGGGCAAATTATTTATATTCCCGTTTCAAGGGTAAAGGCGAAATAAGGAAGTGAGTGTTTTCACTCACTTCCTTTCTTAGAGGCTATGTTTTGAATAGAAAGGGTTATTCGTATGGATATTGAGTTGCGAAATCACTATGAACCTATCGTGAGGCAATATAGATTGGATACGCAGCATATGGAAGAGCACGGAAATGTAATGAAAATTTATACGAATCAAGGTCCATATGCACTCAAGAAAATAGAAGGCAGAAAGTTAGAGCGGAATAACTTTCTGCATCATATTCAATATTTGAAGGAGAAAGGTTTTTCAAATTATGTACCTATATATCATGCGACGGATGGAAGTTATATTTTAAGTGACGGGACGTATAATTATTATTTAATGCCTTGGTTAGAACGTGCAGAAGGAAACGTTGAGGACAATGATCAATACCATAAAATGTTTCAGACACTTGGAACGTTGCATCAAAAAACTGTGAAGGAAGAAACGTATACGGAAGAAGATTTAGAAAAACATTATACAAGTATATCCGATCGTTGGGAAAATGATGGTGAGATGTTAGAAGAGTTTCTCGTAGAATCTGAATCAAAATGGTATATGTCCCCGTTTGAATTGCAATATTGTACGTACTATCATCATGTAATGAGAGCGCGTGAATTTGCAACGAAGCAATTAAATGAGTGGAACGATGCGATGAAAGAAAAGGAGAAAACGCGTATTACTTTTGTGCATGGTAATGTGTCACTGAATCATTTTTTATTTGACTATGAACGGAATGGCTATTTTATTAGTTTAGAAAAATCGAAGTTTGCAACGCCTGTGCAAGATATAGTAGGTTTTTATTCACGGTCTTTAAACACATATCCAATCGCAAGAAGTGATCGGTTTGAATGGTTTCAAATGTATCAAAAAAATTTCCCTTTTACGAAAGAAGAGCAACTACTTATGTTTGCGTATATGACGTATCCATCGCAATTTATTCGGCAAATCCAGTCTTATAAGAAAAGAAGAGATAATCGTAACGAGGAAAATGAACTGCGCGGAGTAAAGAGTTTGCAACAATCGCATTGGCTCGTTAGCAATATAGAATATTTCCTGTCACAATTACAAGCTGCCCAGCAAGGGAACGGATAAAGTAAACATTCCCCGCTGATGATTAGCCTTCACTAATTGGGCGTTTACGGGCACCAGGGCTCCCATCTAACTTCTTTGCTTCAGCTGAGTTTTGAGGTGGAGGTCTTACTGCCCACAAATAGCGGGGTAAAGAAGATAAGTAGAGGATTCTACTTATCTTCTTTTTGGCACCAAAAGCTGTAGTTTTAAATTTATCTTGACGAATAAGGTTTCGTTTTTTACACTATTGTATATAATAATTAACAATCATATAAATGCCTTGAAGGGGAAGAGTATAACATGAAACGTCTTCAGAGAGGAGAATCATTAGCTGGGAGATTCTCTAGATAGTTATGTTAGAAGGTAGCCCTGGAGCATCTTTTCTGAACGGAATAGTTCTTATTAGGAAAAGACGGATTTGTCCGTTATCAAATTAAGAGTATAAGCAAATTATGAATTTGTTTGTAAATAAAGGTGGTACCGCGATGTCCCTCGTCCTTTTTGGATGAGGGACATTTTTTATTTTAAGGAGGGAAAATAATGTCAAACACGGAAAAGAATTTACCAACTAAATATGATCATATGTCCGTTGAAGAAGGCCTTTATCAATGGTGGCTTGAAGGCAAATATTTTGAAGCAACAGGAGACGAGAAGAAACAACCGTATACAATTGTAATTCCACCTCCGAACGTAACTGGTAAGTTACACTTAGGTCATGCTTGGGATACAACTCTTCAAGATATTTTAACTCGTACGAAGCGTATGCAAGGATACGATGTACTATGGCTTCCAGGAATGGACCATGCTGGTATCGCAACACAAGCGAAAGTAGAAGGAAAACTTCGTGAAGAAGGTATTTCACGTTACGATCTTGGCCGTGAAAAATTCCTTGAAAAAGCTTGGGAGTGGAAAGAAGAGTACGCTTCTCACATTCGTCAACAATGGGGGAAAGTTGGTTTAGGACTAGACTATTCTCGTGAACGCTTCACATTAGACAAAGGTTTATCAGATGCGGTTAATAAAGTATTCGTTCAATTATACGAAAAAGGCTTAATTTATCGTGGTGAATATATCATCAACTGGGATCCAGCAACACGTACAGCTCTTTCTGATATTGAAGTAATTCATAAAGAAGTTCAAGGTGCATTCTACCATATGAACTATCCGTTAACAGATGGTTCTGGTCACATTCGTCTTGCTACTACTCGTCCAGAAACGATGCTTGGTGATACAGCAGTAGCAGTTCATCCAGAAGACGATCGTTACAAACATTTAATCGGAAAAACAGTTACACTTCCAATCGTAGGCCGTGAGATTCCGATTATTGCTGATGAGTACGTAGAAAAAGATTTCGGAACGGGCGTTGTAAAAATTACACCAGCTCATGACCCGAATGACTTTGAAGTAGGTAACCGTCATGACTTACCACGCATCTTAGTAATGAACGAAGATGGATCGATGAACGAAAAAGCTGGTAAGTATAACGGTATGGATCGTTTCGAATGCCGTAAAGAATTAGTAAAAGACTTACAAGAAGCTGGCGTATTAGTAGAAATCGAGCCACATATGCATTCAGTAGGTCATAGTGAGCGTAGCGGTGCGGTTGTTGAGCCTTATTTATCAACACAGTGGTTCGTAAAAATGGCTCCACTTGCTGAAAAAGCAGTAGCGCTTCAACAAAAAGAAGAAGAAAAAGTAACGTTCGTACCAGAGCGTTTTGAAAACACATATTTACGTTGGATGGAAAATATTCATGACTGGTGTATTTCTCGTCAATTATGGTGGGGACACCGTATTCCAGCTTGGTACCATAAAGAAACTGGTGAAGTATACGTAGGTACAGAAGCACCAGCAGATATTGAAAACTGGAATCAAGATAACGATGTACTTGATACATGGTTCAGTTCAGCATTATGGCCATTCTCCACACTTGGTTGGCCAAATGAAGATTCAGCAGACTTCAAACGTTACTATTCAACAGATGCACTAGTAACGGGTTATGATATCATCTTCTTCTGGGTATCTCGTATGATTTTCCAAGGTTTAGAGTTTACAGGCGAGCGTCCATTTAAAGATGTATTAATTCACGGTTTAGTTCGTGACGAGCAAGGTCGTAAAATGAGTAAATCTCTTGGTAACGGTATTGATCCAATGGATGTTATCGAGAAGTACGGTGCAGATGCAATGCGTTTCTTCTTATCAACAGGAAGTGCACCAGGTCAAGATTTACGTTTCAGCATGGAAAAAGTAGAATCTACTTGGAACTTCATTAATAAAATTTGGAACGCATCACGTTTCGTATTAATGAACATGGATGATATGAAGTATGAAGAAATCGATTTAACTGGTGAAAAATCAGTTGCGGATAAGTGGATCTTAACTCGCTTAAACGAAACAATCGAAAGCGTAACACGTAACATGGATAAATATGAGTTCGGTGAAGCTGGTCGTTCATTATACAACTTCATTTGGGACGATTTCTGTGATTGGTATATTGAAATGGCGAAACTTCCACTATACGGTGAAGATGAAGCAGCTAAGAAAACAACTCGTTCTATTTTAGCTTACGTATTAGATCAAACAATGCGTCTATTACACCCATTCATGCCATTCGTAACAGAGAAAATTTGGCAACATTTACCGCATGAAGGCGAGTCTATTACAGTAGCTGCGTGGCCAACAGTTCGCGAAGATTTACAAGATACGGAGGCTGCGGCAGAAATGCACCTTCTAGTTGATATCATTCGCTCTGTTCGTAACATCCGTGCAGAAGTAAATACGCCAATGAGCAAAAAAGTTCAAATGCAAATTAAAGCAAAAGATGAGGCTGTACTTGCTCAACTTACGAAAAACAGCTCTTACATTGAGCGTTTCTGTAACCCAAGCGAATTAACAATTCAAACAGACTTACAAGCGCCAGAAAAGGCAATGACTGCAATCGTATCAGGTGCAGAGTTATTCTTACCGTTAGCTGATCTTATCAATCTTGATGAAGAGAGAGCTCGTCTTGAGAAAGAACTTGAGAAGTTCGATAAAGAAGTAGAACGTGTACAGAAGAAACTTTCTAACCAAGGTTTCGTAGCGAAAGCTCCTGCAGCGGTTATTGAAGGAGAGCGTGCGAAAGAGCAAGATTACCTAGAAAAACGCGAAGCAGTTCGTCAACGTCTAGCAGATCTTGAAAAGTAAAAATGTTTTTAGAGACTCACTATATTGGTGAGTCTCTTTTCTTTGCGTATAATAGAACTATGAAAGTTGTCTTTTGAAAGGGGAAAAATATACGTGATACATACATACGAAGAAGCGATAGGGTGGATCCATAGCCGATTGAAATTTGGAATTAAGCCAGGATTAGAAAGAATGAGATGGATGTTAGAAGAACTTGGAAATCCAGAGCGTCATATCAAATGTGTTCATCTTGCTGGTACAAATGGAAAAGGTTCAACGTTAACATATATGCGTTACATGTTAGAAGGCGCGAAATATAAGGTAGGAACGTTTACCTCTCCTTACATCGAATCATTTAATGAACGCATTAGTGTGAATGGAACACCAATTGCAGACGAAGAGATTACTGAACTTGTAAAGCTGGTAAAACCAGTCGTGGAAAAACTAGATGAAACGGATTTAGGGGAAGCGACAGAGTTTGAAATTATTACTGTTATGGCGATTTGCTATTTCGGCAAATTCAATTTCTGTGATGTTGTTTTATTTGAAACAGGGCTTGGTGGACGTTTTGATTCTACCAATGTTATACACCCTGTTCTCACGATTATTACGAATATCGGTCACGATCATATGCATATTTTAGGAAATACACTAGGAGAAATTGCATATGAAAAGGCGGGGATTATTAAGTCTGGCGTGCCGGTAATTACTGGTGTACAAGATGAAGAAGCTTTGCAAGTCATTCAAAATGTTGCAAAGGAAAATCATGCAAACTTATACGAGATGGGCAACCATTTTACAGCATTACATAAACAGTCTAGTGAAGATGGAGAACAGTTCGATTTCACTTGTCCTTTCGCCTCTTTTGAAGATGTGCGAATCACAATGAAAGGCAGCCACCAAGTAGGAAACGCAGCACTTGCGCTTATGGCAGTCATGTATGTAAAAACATACTTATCATTTTTAATTGAGGAAGAAGAAATAAGAACTGGATTACAGGAAGCGTATTGGGTGGGGCGCTTTGAAAAACTGCAAAGTAATCCAGATATTATTATAGATGGTGCTCATAATCCAGAAGGTATCGAAAGCCTTGTGCAAACAGTAGAAGCGCATTACAAAGATAAAAATGTAATAGTGTTATTTACTGCCCTTGGTGATAAACAATTACATAACATGGTAGGCCAATTAGAAACCATTGCAGATGAAATTATTTTTACAACATTCGCCTTTGATCGTGCTATTTCTGCTGATAAGCTTGCATCATATTCACAGAAAGAATCAAAATTAGTTTTTGAAAATTGGAAAGAGGCAATTGATACAAAAGTTGAAATGATAGCAGAAAATGATGTTTTTATCATAACAGGTTCTCTTTATTTCATTTCTGAAGTACGAAAATATATTTGTGAGAAAAACTAGATAGTCTTTGCTATCTAGTTTTTTTGTTCTACAAATGAAGTCAAATGCATACATATAAGATAAATATATAGGGTTATTTGGCGAATTCCTCTGACAAATATCTCGTTTTTTTATGAAATGAATATGATATGATGCGGACAACGATAAGAGGTGAGGTGTGAGTGTATGGACAAGCAATCACGAACGATCTCAGTGAAAGTGAATGGAACAGAAGCGAAGTATGAGGAAAAAAAGAAAGATGAATTTGAATGGATGGTAGTAGAAAGTGAACGACCGAAAAATGTTGTTCCGTTTCAAAAAGCGAAATCAATGTCTGTGGAAAAATACCGAAAGAAGTGGAGTAATACATTAATTGTAATCGTTGCAACTGCAATCATTATCGGTACGGCGTTTGGAATGGGGATGCTTCATTTACTTACTGGACAAGGAACGACAGGAGGAAGTGAAGTGACAGCTTCAAGGCCGACTGGAAATGGAGAATCAAAGGTGGGTGGAACGGCAGAACAAACACCAGCACCGAAAGAAGAAAAACAAAAAGCACAAGCAGGAACGTCATTGGATCCAATGAAATTATTTTTTGTTCAAGGGGGGCTTTATTCTTCTGAAGAAAAGGGACAGGCAGCTCTTGAAGAATGGAAAGGCAATGGGGGCATTGGTGCTTTGAGACCGAGCGGTGATAAGTATGCAATAGTTGTTGGTATTGCTAGCGATGAACAGTCTATAAATCAATTAATGACTAAGTATAAAAATGATGGTGTCTCCGTTTTAAAAAAGAACTGGGATATAACAGATAAAGCATTGCTGAAAGATGATAAAGAAGTAGGAACATTTTTAACAAAAGTGCAGCCATTATACACTCATTTAGCAAAATATGCTTCTAGCGTACAAGTTGGTGGAAAAAGCAGCGCAAAAGATATAGAAGTAATTGAAAAAGAATGGAAAAAGGTTGAAAAAGAAGGGAAAAGTATGAAACAAGAAGAAGCAAAGAAACTGTATATGTATACGTCGGTAGCTGTACAAACAGTAAAAGATGGGAAGATGGATAAGGAATCTTTGGCGAAATTAAATCAAGTTATTATTGATGGTTTACTCTCGTATGAAAAAATTGTTTCGTAGAAAGTGAAATGATAGGATAATAAAATGAGTAAGAAAGAAGTACATGTACTTCTTTCTTTTCTTTTGAATTTAGAGCAAAGTGCTTTCTCTATGACAGGAATATAATCGTATGCAATAAAGAAGTGTTATTTTAGTTAGAGAAATTAATATTTCTTTCATTTGTGGACAAACTATTCCTTTGATACGATTAATATAAATTGTTCTGCTTCATGTGAGAAAGGAAGGAGAAAATATGAGAAAAATAATTTTAGCTTCAGGGTCACCTCGGAGGAAGGAATTGCTTGAGTTAGCTAGTGTGCCATTTGAAATCGTTGTAAGTGAAGTAGAGGAAACAATTGGTGCATATTCATCGCCTTCTGATATTGTAATGTCGCTTGCCTTGCAAAAAGCATCAGCGGTGGCAGAAAATAATAGTGATCACATTGTGTTAGGTGCAGATACAATTGTTACATATGAGTCGCGTATTCTTGGTAAGCCTTCTAATGAGGATGAGGCGAAAGAGATGTTGCAATTACTATCAGGGAAAACACATGAAGTGTATACAGGTGTTGCAATTATAGCAAAAGAAAAAACGGTTACTTTTTATGAGCGTACAGAAGTTACATTTTGGGAGTTAACAGAAGAGGAAATTGATACATACGTCGCGTCGAAAGAACCTCTTGATAAAGCCGGTAGTTATGGGATTCAAGGTAAAGGATCTATTTTCGTTCAAAATATTCAAGGGGACTACTATAGTGTAGTTGGCTTACCAATTGCACGTCTCGTTCGGGAATTAAAACAATTTGATATTGATGTAACCCATGCGTAAAATTGCATGGGGTTTTCTTTGAGAGAACAAATAAAGGGGTGGAGAGATGAACGGTATTCGTGATGTTGTAAGAGAAGAACAGCCACGGGAGCGTTTATTGTTAGAAGGTGCTGGAAGTTTATCAAATCGAGAGCTTCTCGCAGTGTTACTCAGAACAGGTTCTAAAGAAGAAACAGTTTTAAAGTTGTCAGATAAAATTTTACATCAATTTGATGGCTTACGTATGTTGAAAGATGCAACATTAGAAGAGCTAATTAGTATACATGGTATTGGGATTTCAAAGGCATCGCAACTTATGGCAGCCTTTGAACTAGGCAGAAGAATGGTACGTTTAGAATATCAAAATAGATATAGTATTCGAAGTCCAGAAGATTGTGCGAAATACATGATGGAAGAAATGCGTTTTTTACAACAAGAGCATTTTGTTTGTTTATATTTAAATACAAAAAATCAAGTTATACATAGGCAAACGATCTTTATTGGAAGTTTAAACACGTCAATTGTACACCCGAGGGAAGTTTTTAAAGAAGCCTTCCGTCGTGCAGCAGCCTCTATCATATGTCTTCATAACCATCCCTCAGGAGATCCCACGCCGAGCCGTGAAGATATTGCAGTAACAAAACGCTTAGTAGAATGCGGCCAGATTATCGGAATTGAAGTGCTTGATCATATTATAATAGGTGACCATAAATTCGTGAGTTTAAAGGAAAAAGGTCATATTTAAGACTATGCTTTTTACTTATTTTGTTTTATAATGTGATTTATGAGTTTTTTGTAGAAATTTATCTACAAAAAGGATAAAGATATAAAAAACGTACTGTTTTTATAATATAAAGTAAGAAAAAATGAGTCCGTGAAAACAAGAAAGGAAGATAAATAATATGTTTGGATTTGGTGGATTTACTCGCGATCTTGGAATAGACTTAGGAACTGCGAACACGCTTGTATATGTAAAAGGAAAAGGTGTAGTTTTACGTGAACCTTCAGTAGTTGCGTTACAAACTGATACGAAACAAATCGTTGCTGTAGGTAGCGATGCAAAACAAATGATTGGTCGTACACCAGGGAACGTTGTGGCACTTCGCCCGATGAAAGACGGTGTAATTGCTGATTATGAAACAACTGCAACAATGATGAAATATTACATTCAACAAGCTCAAAAATCAAACGGTTTCTTCTCACGTAAGCCGTATGTAATGGTATGTGTACCATCTGGTATTACAGCTGTAGAAAGACGTGCAGTAATCGATGCGACTCGTCAAGCGGGTGCTCGTGATGCTTATCCTATCGAAGAGCCATTTGCAGCAGCAATTGGTGCAAACTTACCTGTTTGGGAACCAACTGGTAGTATGGTTGTTGATATCGGTGGCGGTACAACAGAAGTTGCAATTATTTCTCTAGGTGGTATTGTAACAAGCCAGTCAGTCCGTGTTGCTGGTGATGATATGGACGATTCAATCATTCAGTACATTAAGAAAAGCTATAACTTAATGATCGGTGAAAGAACAGCTGAAGCATTAAAATTAGAAATTGGTTCTGCAGGCGAGCCAGAAGGTATCGAGCCTATGGAAATTCGCGGTCGTGATTTAGTAAGTGGTTTACCAAAAACAGTACTAATTCAGCCAGAAGAAATTGCAGATGCATTAAAAGATACAGTAGATGCGATTGTAGAATCAGTTAAAAATACGTTAGAAAAAACTCCACCTGAATTAGCGGCTGATATTATGGACCGCGGTATCGTATTAACAGGTGGCGGGGCATTACTACGTAATTTAGATAAAGTAATTAGTGAAGAAACGAAAATGCCAGTTCTTGTTGCAGAAGATCCATTAGATTGCGTAGCAATTGGAACAGGTAAAGCATTAGACAATATCGATCTTTTCAAAACTGCTGCTCGATAATATTGCAAAATAAAAATCAGTGAAATTAAGAGGGTGTGAACGTGCCACAGTTTTTCTTAAACAAAAGATTAATTGTTTTGTTGGTTAGTATTATTCTTCTCGTGGCATTGATTGGAATCTCATTGAAAGAACGGAACAGTTTAACATGGCCAGAGCAGTTTGTTAAAGATACTGTCGGTGTTGTAGAACGTGTATTCCAAAAGCCAGCGAAATACGTAGCTGGATTCTTCGAAAATGTAGAGGATGTAAAGCGCACGTATGAAGAGAATAAAGAATTAAAAGCAAAATTAGATAATTATGCAGGTCTATCAGGGAAAGTAAAACAATTAGAAGATGATAACAAAAAGTTACAAGAGCTAACTGGTAAAAAAGAGTTAAATAGCGGGTATACTGAAATTCCAGCTACTGTTGTTTCTCGTAATCCAGATAAATGGTACGATTTAATTGGAATTGATAAAGGGGCACAGCAAGGAATTAAAAAAGATATGGCTGTAGTAACTTCACAAGGGTTAGTTGGAAGAGTGAAAAGTGTATCTCAGTTTACATCATCAGTAGAATTACTAAGTTCTATGAGCCGAACAAATCGCGTTTCTGCTATTGTACAAGGGCAAGAGAAAATCTTTGGATTGATTGAAGGTTATGACAAAGAAAAGCAATTACTTCTTTTCACAAAGATTGGCTCTGATGCACCGGTAGAGAAAGATCAACTAGTTGTAACATCTGGACTGGGTGATATTTTCCCGAAAGGTCTTGTAATTGGAAAAATCGTTGAAGTTCAGCCGGATGCATATGGCTTAACAAAAACAGCTTATGTAAAACCTGCCGCTGATTTAAATGACGTAGAGCATATTACGGTTGCTAAACGTGCAACACCTTCAGCGCCATTAGAATAGGAGGAGAAGAAGAGATGATGAAGATATTAAAAAGAGCAGCTCTTCCTCTTTTGCTCCTTTTTGTGTTTCTATTTGAAAATATGTTTGCTACTGTTGTTCCAACGGATGTATTTTGGAAAGACAGCATAGCAGCACCGCATTTCTTTATAATCGTCTTATGTTTTATTACAGTGTATTATAGTCCGGTCCAAGGGATTTATTACGGACTATTATTTGGCTTCTTATTTGATACCGTATACACAGAACTTGTCGGGATATATATTTTTGCTTATCCGATTTTAGCTTATTTAGTATATAGTGTGATGAAAGTACTACAATTGAATTTATTTATTGTTGTTTCTATCATATTAGCTAGCGTTGTAGCACTAGAGTATTATGTGTATGGATTCTTAACTTTATTAGGACGTACTCATATGCCAGCGTATGTCTTTTTCACAGATCGTCTCCTTTCTACTTTATTGTTAAATGCTATTTTCTTATTGATAGTTTGTTTCCCACTGAGACGATATATAGTGCGTCTTTCAAAAGCGATGGAAGAAAAAGAAAAAAGGATTTTCTAATTTTATGTCGAATTGAATCGGTGGGGTGAACTTTAGTGGAAGAAAAAAAGCAACAAAATGTAACGATAAAAGGGACAAAAGATGGGATAACGCTTCATTTAGATGATTGTTGTTCATTCTCAGAATTATTGATGGAATTAGACGAAAAACTTTCTACACATTACTACGATGGTGATGGGCGCTCTTTAATTGAAGTGCATGTGAAAGTAGGAAATCGTTATTTAACAGAAGTCCAACAAGAAGAGATTCGTACGTTAATTCGTAATAAAAAGAATCTTGTTGTGGATTCAATTGAAAGTGATGTTATCACTAAAGCAGAAGCAATAGCTTGGAAAGAAGAAACAGAAATTGTCCCTATTTCCAAAATTGTTCGCTCTGGACAAGTTTTACATGTAAAAGGAAATTTGTTGTTAATTGGAGATGTTAATCCAGGCGGAACGGTTATCGCTGGGGGGAATATTTTTGTCGTAGGATCATTAAGAGGAATTGCACATGCTGGGTATTATGGGGATTCGGATGCTGTAATCGCTGCATCTGTTATGAACCCGATGCAACTTCGAATTAGTGATGTGGCAATGCGGGCTCCGGAAGAGAAAGAAGACGGAGCGGAGGCGGCAGAATGTGCGTATATTAATGAGAACAATCACATTGTTGTCGATCGCCTGCAACTTCTCACTCATCTTAGACCTAATTTAACAAAGTTAGAAAGGGGAATTGTATAGCTGTGGGAGAGGCAATAGTAATTACATCTGGAAAAGGCGGAGTAGGTAAAACTACTACATCTGCGAACATTGGTACGGCCCTAGCGTTATCTGGAAAGAAAGTGTGCTTAATTGACACAGATATCGGTCTTCGAAATTTAGACGTAGTAATGGGGCTGGAAAATCGTATTGTATTTGATCTTGTTGATGTCGTTGAAGGGCGTTGCCGTTTACCTCAGGCTCTTATTAAAGACAAACGTTTTGATGATCTTTATTTATTACCTGCAGCACAAACGAGTGATAAATCAGCGGTAACACCTGAACAAATGGATGAATTAATACAAGTATTACGTCAAGATTATGATTACATATTAATCGATTGTCCTGCGGGGATTGAGCAGGGATTTAAAAATGCGGTAGCTGGTGCGGATAAAGCAATCGTTGTTACGACTCCAGAAGTATCCTCAATGCGCGATGCGGATCGTATTATTGGGCTTTTAGAAAAAGAGGATATTGAACCACCCAAACTTGTTATTAACCGTGTACGTAGTCATATGCTTCATGAACAGGATATGTTAGATGTTGATGAAATTGTACGTACATTATCAATCGAGCTTCTTGGTGTTGTCGAAGATGACGATGAAGTTATTCGAGCTACAAATACAGGTGAACCTGTGGCGTTGCAACCAAGCGGAAAAGCAGCGTTGGCTTATCGTAATATTGCAAGACGCTTGTTAGGTGAGAATGTACCATTACAAGCATTTGAACAAGAAAAGGTATCGGTATTTGCAAAGGTGAAAAACTTCTTTGGAATCCGTTAAGAGCACTTCGCACATATGCGAGGTGCTTTCTTTTTTCTTCACACGAATATCTTTCTTTCTTAGCTCATACATATGTACAAACTGTATACAACTGTTTCTAATGAAATTAGCTTAACGAAAGAAAGGAGACAGTATGAAGAATAGACGCGTAGAAGAAATTAAAAAGCGGATTGCAAAAAGGAAGGCCGAGCAAGAAAGGATGGAGGAAGAGCAGTATTTTAACGGAGGGAATTTTGATAGTGAAGCAGTATTTATTGAAGATGGAGAAAAGGAAATGCATCCTTTATTTCGAAAGGAAGTCTTTTTCTTCAAAGTTTTATTATCAGCAATATTAGTTCTTTCGGTTGCTATTTTATATAAGAATGCTCCTTCTTCATTCAATGGAGCTAAAGCTGTTACAGAAAAAGTGATGAAAGAGGAATTTCAGTTTGCTACTGTAGCGAAATGGTACGAAAAGCAATTTGGAAAACCGCTTGTATTCTATTCGCCGAACGAGAAAAAAGAAGGAAGTATTCAGCAAAAAGATTATGCGATTCCTGCTTCTGGAAAGGTAATGCAAGGGTTTCAAAAAAATGGCCAAGGTGTATTTGTCCAAACAGCTACAAATGCAAAAGTGGAGTCAGTAAATGAAGGGTTAGTTGTTTTTGCAGGCAAGAAAGAGGAACTTGGAAATACAGTTCAAATTCAACATGCAGATGGTACGGAGTCATGGTATGCAAACTTAAACGATATGTCAGTGAAATTATATGATTACGTTTCAAAGAAACAAAAAATTGGAACGGTGAGTAATGATACAAATGATAAAAATGGAAAGTTTTATTTCGCGATAAAAAAGAATGAGAAATTTATTGATCCGATCCAGGTGATATCATTTGATTAAATATAGGGACGTTTTAACGAAAATTTCCGTGCATCCATTATTTTGGGTTATTATTGTCATTGGTATTTTTACTGCGCGTTTTAAAGAGTTACTACTGTTATTTTGTATTGTTCTTATTCATGAACTTGGGCATGCTTTTGCAGCAGCACACTATAATTGGCGTATAAAAAGAATTCAGCTTTTGCCGTTTGGTGGCGTTGCCGAGCTTGAGGAACATGGTAATAAGTCATTGAAAGAGGAACTTGTTGTCGTAATTGCTGGACCGATTCAACATGTTTGGATGATGCTGGTAGGTTATATGTTGTTCAAAGCTGGTTGGTTGAATGCAGATTTATATTATTTCTTCATGTGGAATAATATAATTATTTTAGCATTTAATTTACTTCCTATTTGGCCGTTAGATGGCGGGAAAGTATTGTTTAATGTATTATCATATCGTTTCCCTTATTTACAAGCACATGAAAAGATGATGCAATTGTCATGTGTTTTTTTTAGTGTAATATTAGGATGGCAGTTACTCTGGAATAGTAACAATATTATGATGTGGGTACTACTCATATTTTTAGCAGTGTCATTATATCAAGAGTGGAAACAAAGACGGTATGCATTTATGCGTTTTTTATTAGAACGTTATTATGGAAACAAAAGAGGAATCGAAAAGATTGCACCTATTGAAGTGCGAACGGAAGATCGTTTATATACGATCTTCACAAAATTTCGTAGAGGATATAAGCATTCTATTATCGTCCGTGGAAAATATAAAGAGCATTACACATTGGATGAAAATGAATTGCTCTATGCATATTTTACTGAAAAACGAACAACTTCATCAGTTGAAGAATTAATCGGTTAGTGTTGACGATAGCACTAACCTTTTATTATTGTAAAAGCAAAGAAGATTATAAAGTGAGGAAATAATTTTGAAAACGTTATATGTGAATTACGCTGGTTCGGAAAAGCGCGTTGCAATTGAAGAGAAGAAAAAGATTGTTGAGTTTTTATGGAAACGTAATGAAGAGCAAGAGATTGTTGGGCATATTTATGTTGGACGTGTCGTAAGAACAATTGCTGGAATGAATGCAGCTTTTGTAAACATCGGTTTAGAAAAACATGCTTACCTTTCATACGATGATGTACCATCTTCTTATCGTATACATGAAGGGCAAGCGATACTCGTACAAGTTGTGAAAGAGGCAATTGATACGAAAGGGCCTAAATTGACAGCGAATATAGAATTTACCGGGAAATATGTCGTTTATATGCCGTTTGATGAGATGCGCGCTGTTTCTCGAAAAATAAAAAATAATAAAAGAAGACAACAGTTACTCCAAATTGAAATAGAGGGAACGGGGGGGTACATTTTCCGTTCTGCTTCTGAAAAAGGAGCAATTGAAGAAATACAAGCTGAAATGCAAGGGTTACAACAGTTGTATGAAGAGTTAAAAAGAAAAGAGGGTCAAGGAAAGGTGCCGTTATTACTTCATCGACCGGCGACCTTTTTAGATCGTGTATTTCAAGAGAATCCAATTGAAACAATTGAAAAAGTAGTTGTAGATACAAGAAGTATAGTAAAGGAATTAGAAGACAAAGTTGGAAAAGAAAAAGTATCTTTTTATAATGAAAAGTCTTCGATGTTTAACCATTTTGGAATAGAGCGTGAGATTGAGAAAGCACTCCAAAAAATTGTTTGGCTTCCAAATGGTGCTTATTTAATTGTAGAACAAATGGAGACGATGACTGTAATTGATGTGAATACGGGCAAGTTTACGGGAAAACAAAATTTACAAGATACAGTACTTCGCACAAATGAGCTAGCCGCTGAAGAAATTGCACGCCAATTAAGACTTCGTGATATTGGTGGTATGATATTAATTGATTTTATTAATATGAAAAAAAGAGAAGATAAAGAAAAGGTAAGAGAATGTCTCATAGCTGCTATGCAAGGTGACCGAACATATACAAGGGTGCTCGGCTTTACGGAGCTAGGGATTTTGGAAATGACACGTAAACGTAAAAAGCATTCTTTACGGGACGTATTATTAAAAGAGTGTGTACCTTGCAAAGCGACGGGTTATGTGATGTCGCATGAAACAATTGCGTATGAGTTAGAGAGAGAACTAATCACATATGGCAATATAGAAGATGAAGCAGTATTAATCGCTGCGCCTAAAGAACTGCAAAAACAGTTTTTGCAAAAAGGATTACAAAAAAATATTCCATTTGAAATTTATTTCAAAGATGATATTATCGAAAAGTATGCTATCGTTCGTTTTGGAAGTAAAAAAGAAATTGTAGAACGGAAAAAATAGTTAGCAGAACATTTATTGACAACCGTCTATGATTCATGATAACATCTTTATGTTATAGTTTATAGCACCTAAACGGCTATATGCTACAACCGCACAAGACAGGTTCCCTAAAGGCATTTATGTCTACCTCGTTTTTGGCGAGTCTTAGTAATTAAGAGGAGGTGCAAGTATGTACGCAATTATCGAAACAGGTGGAAAACAAATTAAAGTTGAAGCTGGTCAAGCAATCTACATTGAAAAATTAGATGTTGAAGCTGGTGAAACTGTTACTTTTGACAAAGTTCTTTTCGTTGGTGGCGAAAACGTTAAAGTTGGTAGCCCAGTTGTAGAAGGTGCAACAGTTACTGCGAAAGTTGAAAAACAAGGTCGCGCTAAGAAAATCATCGTTTTCAAATACAAAGCGAAAAAGAACAATCGTAAGAAACAAGGTCATCGTCAACCTTACACTAAGCTAGTTGTTGAAGCTATCAACGCTTAATTCTGGTTAACATGATTAAAATTACGATAAGTCGCACGAAATTAGGAAGTATCCAATCATTTAAAATGACTGGACATGCCGATTATGCGCCACATGGACAAGACCTTGTCTGTGCCGGAACTACAGCGGTTGTGTTTGGTTCTATAAATGCAGTGGAAGAACTTTGTAATGTGCAAGCAACTATTGAACTCGGAAGTGATGGCGGATTCTTAACGTATGAATTGCCTAATGATTTAGACGTTCATGCAGCAGAAAAAGCACAAACGCTTTTAGAAGGATTAGTTGTTTCGCTTAAGACGATCGAACTTGATTACGGAAAGTATATCCGTTTAATAGAAAAAGTGCAGGAGGTGTAACGTATGTTAAGATTAGATCTTCAGTTTTTCGCATCTAAGAAAGGTGTAGGTAGTACAAAGAACGGTCGTGACTCTCAGTCAAAACGTCTTGGTGCTAAACGCGCAGATGGTCAAACGGTTACAGGTGGTTCAATTCTTTACCGTCAACGCGGTACAAAAATTTATCCAGGTGTTAACGTTGGTCGTGGTGGCGATGACACTTTATACGCGAAAGTTGACGGCGTAGTACGCTTTGAGCGTCTTGGTCGTGACCGCAAACAAGTGAGCGTATATCCTGTTGCTCAAGAAGCATAAGAACTCACGGAAAACTCTAACCTGAGTGCAGGTTAGAGTTTTTCTATATTAAGGGGTATCTAAATGAATGAAAAATGGACAATTATAGATGCATTGCGCCATTCAAGACATGATTGGCTCAATCGTATGCAGATGGTGAAAGGAAACCTTTCCCTTGGAAAAGTGGAAGAAATTCATAGTCTCATCGATCGTTTTGTCCAAGAAGCGAGACAAGAATCCAATCTGATGGGGCTATCAATGCCTTTATTTTCAGAGTGGATTTTAACATATAATTGGAAACAGCAGCCGTGCTTATTGGAGTACGAAGTATTAGGGAAATTACATAACTTATCTCACTTAGATGAGACTGTATGTACATGGACGAATCAATTTTTCTCGATGCTTCAGCATAGTTTAGACGTATATGTTGAAAATTATGTTTGTATCACAATTGAATGTGACGCGGATAATGCTCGTTTCTTTTTTGATTTTCGTGGTAAGCTAACGAGTGTAGAAGAACTACAGAATTGGCTTGCGACCCAAAACAATAAATGGTATTCCATTTCTTATACAGTGCGAGACGAAGAAGTCTCAGTTATATTACAACCAATTGAAAAAAGTGTGGTGAAATAATGTTTGTAGATCAGGTCAAGATATATGTAAAAGGCGGCGACGGTGGTAATGGTATGGTTGCGTATCGTCGTGAGAAGTATGTACCAAAAGGTGGCCCAGCAGGTGGCGACGGAGGTAAAGGTGCAGATGTTGTTTTCGTAGTTGAGGAAGGCTTACGTACATTAATGGACTTCCGCTACCAACGTCATTTCAAAGCTGATCGCGGTCAGCACGGAATGAGTAAAGGTCAGCACGGACGTAAATCTGAAGATTTACTTGTAAAGGTTCCGCCAGGAACAGTAGTAAAAGATGAAAAAACTGGTCAAATTCTTGCCGATTTAGTAACGCATGGACAAACTGCTGTAATTGCAAAAGGTGGCCGTGGTGGCCGTGGTAACTCACGTTTCGCAACAGCTACGAACCCAGCGCCAGAAATCGCTGAGAACGGGGAACCAGGTCAAGAGCGTGATGTTATTCTAGAACTTAAAGTACTAGCAGACGTTGGACTTGTTGGATTCCCAAGTGTAGGTAAATCTACATTATTATCTGTTGTATCATCAGCGCGTCCGAAAATTGCAGAGTATCACTTCACAACAATCGTTCCGAATCTTGGTGTTGTTGAAACTGGTGATAACCGCAGCTTCGTTATGGCTGACCTTCCAGGACTAATTGAAGGCGCACATGCTGGCGTCGGACTGGGACACCAATTCTTACGTCATATTGAGCGTACACGTGTAATCGTGCATGTTATTGATATGTCTGGTTTAGAAGGCCGTGATCCATATGAAGATTACGTAACGATTAATAATGAATTGAAAGAATACAATCTTCGCTTAACTGAGCGTCCGCAAGTTGTTGTTGCAAACAAAATGGATATGCCAGATGCAGAAGAAAACTTACAAGCATTTAAAGAGAAAGTGGGAGACGAAGTAAAAATCTTCCCAATCTCAGCTGTAACAAGACAAGGTGTTCGTGACTTACTGTTTGAAGTAGCGAACTTAATAGAAACAACACCAGAATTCCCAATACATGAAGTTGCGGATGAGTCTGATACAAGTGTAATGTACAAATTTGATACTGAAGGTGTTAAATTTGAAATTACACGTGAAAGTGATGGCACGTTTGTTATCTCTGGTTACGATATCGAGAAAACATTCAAGATGACAGACTTCTCACGTGATGAATCTGTACGTCGTTTCGCTCGTCAAATGCGCGGAATGGGTATTGATGAAGCGCTTCGTGCACGTGGTGCAAAAGACGGAGATATTGTAAAAATTCTTGAATATGAATTTGAATTTATCGATTAAGACTGCCGAAATACGGCAGTCTTTTTTTATATCGTAAAAATCGGATTTATATAGGAAAAAATCCCCACTAATTAAATTTTCAATTTATAATAAAAAGGGAGTGGTTTTTAGAAGAATTTTTTATGGGGAGAAAACGAACATGTATAAAATATTAATTGTAGAAGATGATGAGAAAATCGCGGGAATATTAGAAGAGCATTTAGAAAGATATGGCTATCAATCATTTAGAGCAAGTGATTTACGTCAAATAAAAGATGAGTTTGTAAAAGTGAATCCTCATCTCGTGTTACTTGATATTAATTTACCGTACTTTGACGGTTTTTATTGGTGTCGTCAAATTCGTACTGTATCGAATGCGCCAATTATTTTTGTTTCTGCAAGAACAGGAGAAATGGACCAAGTAATGGCGATTGAAAATGGCGGCGATGATTATATTACGAAGCCATTCCATTTAGATATCGTAATGGCAAAGGTGAAGAGTGCGCTTCGCCGTGGTTACGGAGAGTATGCTTCTGCTGCTGAGAGTGATTGTTTAGGTGTAAATGGACTGTTGTTATTCCCGTCTCAGCATATTGTTGAGTGGCAAGGACAACAAACTGAACTGACAAAAAATGAGTTTTACTTATTAGAGTGTTTAATGAAACAGGTGAATCAATATGTAACGCGCGAAGAACTGTTAGAAGCTCTATGGGATGAAGTAGCATTTGTGGATGATAATACATTAACCGTAAATGTAAAACGTGTAAGGAAGAAACTAGAGGAGTTAGGCATTAAAAATGCAATTGTAACGAAACGTGGATATGGTTATGCGCTTCTTACGGAGTGGGGCGAAGGGCATGAAGGTTAAAAATTACCTCATGGACCGCTTTTCTTTAATTCTTTCTTATATTGTTAGCCTTTGTTTATTTGGGCTCGTTTTACAGTTGCAAAGTCTTTTAGAAAAGCGATCCATTGATTGGAGTACGTGGTTATATGGACTTTTATTAGGAACAGTTGTGTTTACTGTATACCTCATTTACGATTACCGAAAACGGAGTGTGTTTTTAAAGAGGATCGAAAAGTATGTTACTGGTGGAAATACATTACATGACTCTTTACTTATTGATGAATCTTATACATCAGAGCAAGAAATGGTCGTTGAATCTTTTACGTTATTAAGACAGCAATATATGAATGAAGTTCATAAACAGCATGCGAAAGAGCAACAGCAAATGATATTTATGAACCAATGGATTCACCAAATGAAAACACCAGTATCTGTTATTGAATTATTGCTGCAAAAGTTTGGCAAAGAGCATCGTGAGGCAAGAGCAACAGTTGAAAGTATTCGTGAAGAAAATAACCGTATACTAAATGGTTTAGATTTAGCGTTACATATGGCAAGACTAGAGCAGTTTGCGAAAGATTATAAGGTAGAAGTAGTAAATGTTATAGATGTCGTGCGAGGTATTATTAATGAAAATCGGAAATCCTTCATTCAATCGTCTGTATTTCCGAAAGTGATGTTTGAAGAAGATACTTGTATGGTTGCCTCTGATAGAAAATGGCTAAGTATTGCTATAGGTCAAATCGTTGTAAATGCAATTAAGTATACGAAAATTTCAGCGGCAGAGAAAAAGGAAATTCAATTTCAAATTGAAGAGAAAGACCAAAAGGTGTTATTACATATTAAGGACAATGGAATCGGTATTCCAGAGCAAGATGTAAAGCGCATATTTGATCCATTCTTTACGGGGGTAAATGGCCGTAAAACGAGAGAAGCGACTGGAATGGGGTTATATATTACGAAGGAAATTTGCGATAATTTACATCATGGAATGTATGTCCAATCGGCTGAAGGAGAAGGGACAACATTCACGTTCCAATTTGCAAAAGATGAAGAATATCATACATTGATGAGAAAAATGACAAAACTGTAAGATAACAAAACGTTTTGTAAGGGAAATCACTCGTTTCTTTTTCTTATTTTTCTTATAGTAAATGTAAGAAGAAAACACGTAGGGGGATTAGAAATGAGTGTTCTTGAAGTAAAAGGATTAACGAAGGTGTACCAATCAAAAGGTTCAGTAGCGACGACTGCTTTAAACGATATAAATTTTAAAATAGAAGAAGGCGAATTTGTAGGGATTATGGGTCCTTCAGGAAGCGGGAAAACGACGCTTTTAAATTTATTAGCAACAATTGATAAGCAAACTTCAGGTCATGTGCTTGTAAATGGTGAAGAAATTAATCAAATGCGTGCTGCAAAATTAGCGGAGTTTCGCCGTACACATTTAGGGTTCATCTTTCAAGATTTTAATTTACTTGATACGCTATCGATTAAAGAAAATATTATTTTACCTCTTGTAATGGCGAAGAAATCTGTAAATGAAATAGATGCAAAAGTGCTTGAGATTGCAAAGTTCTTAAATATTGAAGAAATATTAAATAAAAAAGTATACGAAGTATCTGGGGGACAACAACAACGTGCAGCAGCAGCGAGAGCAATCATTCATGAACCGACGTTAATTTTAGCAGATGAGCCAACTGGAAACTTAGACTCGAAGTCAGCGAAATCGCTAATGGGCGCTCTGCAAGATTTACACGAGCAAAAGAAAGTAACGATTGCAATGGTTACGCACGATCCAGTAGCGGCTAGTTATTGTGAACGTATCCTTTTCATACGCGATGGGGAAATTTTCTCGGAAATACATAAAGGAAGAACGAAACAAGCCTTTTTCCAAGAAATTCTGGACGTACTTGCGATGCTAGGAGGAGAATATCATGAACTTTCGCCAGCTCGCGCTTAATAACGTAAAAGGAAATTGGCGTAACTATAAAGCGTTTCTTATAAGTAGTTGTTTATCGATTGTCGTATTTTTCATGTATGCTTCTTTTATTTATCATCCAGATGTCGTAAGCGGTAATATTAGTATGAGAAAGATGATCACAAAAGGATTAGAATCGATGAATTATATTGTGGTCATCTTCTCGGCACTCTTTATTTTATATGCAAATTCAACGTTTTTACGAGCAAGAAAAAAAGAGTTTGGTCTACTAACATTAATAGGCGGAACGAAATCGCAGATCGGCCGAATGATTATATTAGAGCAACTGATGTTAGGTAGTATTGCAATTGTAATTGGTATTGGGGTTGGAATGCTTTGTTCAAAATTATTTTTCCAAGCGTTAAGCGTATTATTGAAAATAGATAAGACACTTCCACTTGTTTGGAATAGTAAAGCAGTTCTTATTACAGCTGGCGTATACTTTATCCTATTTTTAATCCTATCATTGTTTAGCGTTTGGACAGTAGGACGCTTGCAAATTATTGATTTATTAAGAGAAGCTAGAAAGCAAAAAGTAGAGCCGTTTGCATTTACATGGTTATGTGTAGTTGGTATAGGATGTATTATTGCTGCATATGTACTTAGCTTCCAAGTAACGTTTCTGAATTTCCTCATCCTCTTTTTACCAGTGGTAGGACTGACAATTGGCGGAACGTATTTATTATTTACACAAGGTAGTACAGTTGTATTAAAAGCATTACAAAAAAGAAAGCAATCTTTCTATACGTATCCAAATATGTTTGTTCTTAGCAATCTTATTTATAAAATGAAAGATAATGCTCGTTTTCTATTTGTAATTTCTATTATTACGGCGGTAGTATCTTCAGCAGTAGGTACACTGTACGTATATTTTGAAAATATGAGTGCGAAAACGGTAGAACTTACACCACATGCTATTTCATATGAGGAAAAGGGGTTAAATACGCATAATCTTATTAATGAAGAAAAGGTACAGGAGCTTGTGAAGAGACACGGGTTTGAAGATGCGCGAAAAGTAACCTACGTTAAACTACCGGCAACACAGAAAATAACGTTGTTTAATAGTGAACATGAAGTACCGATGACGATTATTTCAGAAAAAGAATATAATGCAGAAGTGCGCAAACAAAAGAGAGAGCAACCTACAGAAATTCATAATGCACCAGGTAGTGCAACGATGGTTATGGTTGATATGTCAAATGAACTGATGAAGATAGATCGTACGAAACCGTATGAATTTACAATTAACGGGCAAAAGCAGTCTGTTCAATTAAATAATCCAACGCAGTATTCTGTTTTTAATGATAGTGAATATCTTATTGTAAATGATCAAGATTTTGAGAAATATGCAAAACTCGTACCAGATGAAGAAAAGACGAAATATTACGGTTATTATATCGAGGATTGGAAAAATACAGAAAATCTTGTATTAGATTTGAAAAATGAAATTGCACCAGAAAAGCAAGGAGAATTGAGAAATTCAGTGTTTGCGTATAAGGATATAAGAGAAGGTGGAGCAATTACAATGTTCATCGGTTTCTTCGTAGCGGTACTGTTCTTCTTCTTCGCTTGTAGTATGACATACTTTAAATGGTTTAACGATAAAGAACAAGATCGTATTCAATTTAAATCGTTAAAGAGAATCGGTATGACAGATAAAGAAATTCGCAAAATTGCGATTCGACAAATGGGAGTTATCTTCTTTATCCCAATTTTAATCGGTTCCATTCATAGTGGAGTTGCTCTTCATACGTTAGGGAAAATGCTTTATATTGATTTATGGAAATCAGGTGCGCTTGTAATTGGAGCATACATTTTAGCTTCTGCCATTTACTTTATGATCGCGCAAAGAGGATATTTAAAACACGTAAAAAGCTAGGGGAACCTCTAGCTTTTTGCCTATGTAGTAAGTTACAGGAGGACGATAGATGAACATTTGGCAACTAGCGCTGCAAAATATAAAAGGAAATTGGCGTAATTATAAAGTGTTTTTCTTAAGTAGTTGTTTTGCAGTATTTGCTTCTTACGCATATATGTCTGTCATTGTGCATCCGTATATGCAAGAGACGATGTGGTATCAAAACGTACGTTGGGGACTTATCATATGTAATGTTATAATCATTTCTTTTTTCGTCATATTTATTTTGTACTCTACTTCTATTTTCATAGAAGCACGTAAGAAAGAATTAGGGTTATATATGTTAATGGGAGCAACGAAATCTAACGTAATAGGAATGATTATGACCGAACAAATTTTAATCGGGGTCTTCGCGAATATTTTCGGTATTGTGCTCGGTATGATATTTTTAAAACTCTTTTTTATGGTATTTAGTATGTTACTGGGGCTTCCGAAAGAACTCCCTGTGATATTTGACGTAAGGGCGATTGGTGTAACATTTATTACATATATGGTCGTTTTTATTTTGTTATCTTTTATAAGTGCTTTACGTATATGGAATATAAAAATCATTCGGTTATTGAAAGAATTTCGAACAGATAAAAAAGAGAAGAAAACATCAAAGTGGCTTTGTTTATTCGGTTTTGCTTGTTTAGTGGGCGGGTATGCGTTGGCGCTACAAGTGACGATGACTACGATAGCAATATACTTTTTCCCTGTGTCTATACTTGTCTTTTTTGGAACGTACTTTTCTTTTACACATGGAGCTACCCAAGTGTTAGAAATGATAAAGCGAAATAAAAAGATTATGTATACATATCCGTATTTATTTATAGTGAATCAATTGTCACATCGAATGAAGGAAAATAGTCGCTTTTTCTTTCTGATGTCTATGGCAACGACGTTTGTAGTTACAGCAACAGGTACGGTGTTCTTATATTTTTCTAGCATGCAAGATATGTGGCGAACTGGAGGGGTACACTCGTTTTCGTACATAGAAAAAGGTATTTCTACTCATGAAGTCTTTGAGGAAGGTGCGGTTGAAAAATTACTGCATCACTATGAGTATGATGATTTTCAATATATGAGTTTTGTTGGAGTTTATGCATCCTTTCAGTCTAATAAGGGAGAAACAACAATAGTACCGCTTATAAAAGAAAGTGAATATAACCAAGAAGCAAGGAAACAAAGACAGAAAACGTATCGTCCTAAAAAAGGTACAGTGACACTCGTTTATTATAATAAATACAATAATTCGAATGTATATAATCAAAAAGAGATTCAATTGCAAGTAATGAATCAACCATATCAATTCGTATTTAACGGTCAGAAAGAAGGGGTTCAATTTAACCATCACCCTTCGTACATTAATGGTCTGTTCTTCGTTATGAATGATGAAGATTTTGACAGTATAGCAAATCAGGTTCCTGATTCTGAAAAAATGATATATAGAGGCTACACATTATCAAATATCGAAAAGACGAAGAAATTAAATGAAGATTTACGGAGACATATAAAACAAGATAATAATAATGCATTTCGAAGCAATATGGAGTTGTATGTAAATATGAAAGAAGTCGGCGATATTACTCTATTTGTAGGCTCATTTATTAGTATATTATTCTTTCTCACTTCATGTAGTATCGTGTATTTTAAATGGTTCCATAATATTGCATCGGACCGAAAGCAGTATGGTGCACTCTCTAAACTTGGAATGACGAAGGAAGAAGTATGGAAAATTTCTCGTTGGCAATTATGTATGCTATTTTTTGCGCCAATTATAGTAGGGAGTATGCATAGTGCAGTTGCATTATATACGTTTCATAATACGCTTTTTATGGATGGATCATTAAGAAAAGTAGGTGTGTTCATTCTGTTTTATATCGCAGCATGTATCATTTATTTCTTCTTCGCTCAAAGAGAGTATAAGAAACATTTAGACTAGCGAATGCTAGTCTTTTTTAAATATTCGAAATTTACATAGAAGAATATAAAAAAGTATGGTATAACAGTAAGAAAACGAAAAAGAGGGGAAAAGACGATGATTCGAGTAGGATATTTAGGACCAGAAGCAACATTTACAAATATGGCGGTGAGTCGTTTTTTTCCGGAAGCAGAGCATGTACCGTATCGAACGATTCCAGATTGTATAGATGCAGCTGCAAATGAAAATGTAGACTTCGCAGTTGTACCGTTAGAAAATGCAATAGAAGGTTCAGTGAATATAACGGTTGATTACCTTGTACATGAGCAGCCGCTTTCCATTGTAGGAGAAATTACAGTACCAATTCAGCAGCATTTACTTGTACATCCGCAGTATGCAGAAGTGTGGGAAGAAGTATATGCAGTGCATTCTCATCCGCATGCCATTGCACAGTGCCATAAATTTTTAAATGAAGAATTAAAAGGAGTAACTGTTCGAGATATGACATCTACAAGTGCGGCTGCACAATATGTGAAAGAACATCCTGAAGAGAAAATTGCCGCTATTGCAAATGAAGCGGCTGCAGAAAAATACGGATTAACAATTGTGAGACGTAGTATTCATACGCATAAAAATAATCATACACGTTTCTTAGTACTCCATAAGAAAAAGAAAGCAGTACTCCCGAATAACGGAGAGAACCGCGGAGAGAAAACGACGCTTATGATAACGTTACCTGCAGATTATGCAGGTGCCCTATATCAAGTGTTATCAGCTTTCGCATGGAGAAAATTAAACTTATCAAAAATCGAATCGCGTCCGATGAAAACAGGTCTTGGAAATTACTTTTTCTTAATCGATGTCGATAAAGCATACGATGACGTATTATTGCCAGGCGTAACGATGGAACTTGAAGCACTCGGTTTTTCTGTTACTGTGCTGGGGAGTTATTCTTCTTATTGGTTGTAAGATGTAGATGGAATGTTGGTGTTTGTCTAATCGTCAATATCATTTCATTGCCTAATATATTTTTTAATAGATTAATAAAATCCCACCTGCAGAAGGTGGGTTCTTTATTTTAACTTCGCAAGACGATCTTCTAATTGACCACGCCAAATATCAGCTAGTTCTGGAACAGCAAGAATCTTCTCGATGCCATCTTTATCTTTTCTATTATGAAAATAAATTTCGTTAGAGAATAAAACAGAAACATTGCTTGATGGACGTTCTAGTAATGTAATTTTTGAATCTTTACGTACAGTACCTTCTTGAAGAACGCGGCATAGGTAGCCAGTAAATCCAGTTGCTACAATACGCGGCAGTATGCCAGGGATGCCAAGACGTTTTGAAATTGTGCTACAAGGTACGCGAGCTTGCGTTACTTGAATGATTGCTTCGCCTAGTTGATATGTATCTCCGATGCATACGTCATGCTCTAACATATTTGTTACGGTAATGTTTTCGCCAAATGCGGAAGCTGGAAGTGTTGTTTGAAATTCTTTTTCCCATAGTGCGTAATGCTCGTGTGAGTACACACAAACTGCGCGATCAGGTCCACCGTGGTGTTTTAAATCTGCTACATCATCACCAAGGAAGCCATCTTTTGATAGGAAAGCTTCTTCGGTAAGTTCTTTACATATACCGGTAATCATTTCTTTATCTTCGCCATATTTCATTTGTTTCGGTTTGCCAATGCTAAAGTGAACGAGTTCAATTCCCATATTTGATCTCCTTTACGATTGATTACAATATTATAGCATTAAAAAAGCACAGAGAATGATAAAAACTCTGTGCTTTACATTAATAAACGAGAAATCCTGCTTTATCTAACGCCTCACAAGCAGCATCTAATTTTTCTTTAGAATCTGCCTCGATTGTATGTAAGTGAATACCATCTGTTAGTTGTGAAAGATAGGAAGCATTTGTGTTTTCGATTTTTTGTAAATATTGCTCTACATCAAAGCGATTGCTTACCATAATGGAGGCTGTTAAGTCACCGTATACAGGATGCTCAACTTTTACGTCTTTAATCGTAACGCCATGGTCAACAAGCATTGTAAGTTCCTGACGTACTTCTGCTGGTTTATGTTGGCATACGATTACGCGTTCAAAAGTTTGTTGTTTCTCTTGTGGCTTTAAATATAAATAGCCTTGAGCAGTTGCAATAATTGGTTCGTTTCGTGCTTTAAGCAAGGAAATATCTTGCACGATAACTTGTCTACTTACGTTCGTCTTTTTCGATAGTTCATTCCCCGATAACGGTTCATTTGCAGCAAGAAGCCACTGGAGGATAAGTTGTCGTCTTTCTTCACCTAAAATCTTTTTTTGTTCATTTTGTTTCATTATGATTTAACACCTCTATAAAATTGATTTCCAATTGTGTGTAGTGCATGAATAGTAGTATCAATTTGATCTTTCGTTGTTTGTTGTCCGAAAGAGAAGCGGACATATTGTTTTGCCTCTTCATACGTTTTTCCAATTGCAAGCATAGTTTTCGAAGGTTCTTGTTTGCCGACTTGGCAAGCACTTCCGGTGGAAATGGCGATACCATGGCGATTACATTCTAGCATAGTATATTGACCTTCTATTCCTTTTATTGTAACCCCAACAATATGTGGTAAACAAGAAGTAGAATGACCTTCTACTGTAATTTCTAGTGGAAGTGTTTGTATTTGCTCTAAAAAGTAGGATCGTAACTCTTTAAAACGTAAACTTTCTTCCCATTGAGTTTTTAATATATTTTCAGCAGCTGTTAAAAAAGATGCGATGCCGGGAACGTTCACTGTACCTGGGCGAAATCCTTTTTCGTGAGAAGTTCCTGGAAATACTTGTTCCCAGCGAGTTTGCGGATTTATGTAGCAAGCGCCGACACCTTTTGGTCCGTATATTTTATGTGCTGAAACAGAAAGACTATCAACCCCCATCTCAAAAACATGGATAGGCAGTTTACCAAACGTTTGCACACAATCCGTATGAAATAAAACATTATATTTTTTTAAAAGTGCCCCGATTTCTGTAATGTTTTGAACGGTTCCGATTTCAGAGTTTCCATGCTGTATACTTGCTAGCACAGTATCTTCCGTAATAGCTGCCTCTAAATCTACTAAACAAATGAGTCCATTTTTATCAACAGGAATTTCAGTGATCGTATAGCCTTTTGATTTTAGAGATTGAAAATAACTTCGAATGGATGCATGTTCCATAGGTGTCGTAATAATATGCTTCTTATTTCGGGCATTTAGAAGTGATTGGATCGCAAGATAGTTCGATTCCGATCCACCACTTGTGAAAAATACTCCTTGTTCTTTTCCTCCAATCATTTCCGCAAATGTTTTTCGGCAAACTTGTAATAAAGAAGAAGCCGTTCCTCCAATATCATGTAAACTTTGTTCATTTCCGAAGTATTGCGATGCTGCTTTCATATATGTTTGTAACGCTTCCTCGCTCATAGGTGTAGTAGCTGCATAGTCAAGATATATCATCATGTAAGTTCCTCTCTCTAGTAAGAGTTACATTTCTTTTACTTTTTAAATGGTAGTGAAAATAAGAATTTTAAAAAAACTCTTGTCATTATTTTAAAACTATGTAAATATAGGTGTCAAGACAGTTGAAAAGTGTAAAGTAGGAGGCAACAATTATGCCAAGCGCAGATGTCTTAATTATTGGAAGTGGCGTTGCGGCACTTCGTGTTGCAAAAGAGATTTGTCACGAAAAGAATGTGATTATTATCACAAAGGAGACGAAACGTAATAATAATACACATTTAGCTCAAGGTGGAATTGCCGCAGCGGTAGCTACATACGACAATCCTAATGATCATTTTGAAGATACGCTAGTAGCAGGGTGTCATTATAACAATGAAGAAGTGGTCCGTTATTTAGTCGAGGAAGGACCGAAAGAAATTAATAACCTTATTGAAAATGGAATGAAATTTGATGGAGATGAAACAGGTCCTCATCTTGGAAAAGAAGGAGCGCATCGAAAACGTCGTATTTTACATGCAGGTGGCGATGCAACAGGAAAGAATTTATTAGAGCATCTTATTCAAGAAGTAGCTCCATACGTTACGGTAGTGGAACAGGAAATGGTGCTCGATTTTATTATAGAAAAAGATAAATGTGTTGGGGCTTTAACTCGCAACAATAAAGGAGAATTGAAACGTTATAATGCAGATTATACGGTGTTAGCTTCAGGCGGTATTGGCGGTTTATACGCCTTTACTTCTAATGATGAGACGATTACAGGCGATGGACTTGCAATGGTGTACCGTGCAGGCGGAGAGCTTGTAGATTTAGAGTTTATACAATTTCATCCGACGATGTTATACGCGGGTGGGCGTTGTTCTGGTCTTGTGTCCGAAGCTGTTCGCGGAGAAGGAGCTGTCCTTGTAAATGGAAAAGGGCAGCGTTTTATGATGGATATACATTCCGAACAGGATTTAGCGCCTCGTGATGTAGTCGCAAGGGCTATTCATGAACAGCTACTTGCGGGTGAAAAAGTGTACTTAAACATCGAAATGATTCAAAACTTTGAACAACGCTTTCCGACCGTGTCATCGATATGTAAAACAAATGGAGTCGATATAAATAAAAAACTTATTCCAGTCGTGCCTGGTACTCATTTTCACATGGGCGGCGTGAAAACGAACTGTGATGGAGAGACGTCTATTCCGAACTTATACGCAGTCGGTGAAGTAGCTTGTAACGGGGTTCATGGTGCAAATAGATTAGCGAGTAATTCATTATTAGAAGGTCTTGTGTTTGGAAAAAGAATCGGACGACACATTTTATCTAGAGAGACAAAAGAAAAGGTGAACATGCTAGCCGAAAAGGAAGCAAAGTTTATCGTTCTGAATCATTTACCGACGAAAGAAGAAATACAAAAATGCATGATGAAATATGTTGGGATTGTGCGAACAGAGCAAAGTTTATCTTATGCGAAGAGATGGCTTAGTAAGTATGGTGTTCGAAATATGATATTACAACATGATGTTCTTACGAATGAAGAGATAACGCTTATTAATATGTTAACGGTTTGTGAGCTTATAGTTGTGTCAGCCTTGCAAAGAGAAGAAAGTATTGGCGGGCATTACCGGAGTGATTATCCAGATAGAAATATAGGAAAGAAAGAGATTGTTCGAGTAAAGAGAAAACGACAACTTGTGTAATGAGGGGAAGAGGGGCTTTATGAACACGATAAAAGTTAAAGAAGCATTAAATCGATTTTTTTTAGAAGATATAGGGGAAAGAGATGTAACATCTCAGCTTATTTTTCCAGATAACTTGCTTTCGAAAGGAACGTTTCTTGCGAAGGATACAGGGGTCTTTGCAGGACGTTTAGTAATTGAATCAGGATTTAAATTAATTGATGAGAGAATTGAAGTAGAGCTTCATAAAAAAGATGGGGACCTTGTAGAAAAAGGCGAAATCATTGCAACTGTGCAAGGTCCAATTGCATCGTTATTAACAGCAGAGCGCGTTATATTAAATGTTATTCAGCGTATGAGCGGAATAGCGACGATGACGCGTAAAGCGGTTCTTGCTTTAGATAGCAGTCATACTCGCATTTGTGATACGCGAAAAACGATGCCAGGACTACGTATGTTTGATAAGCATGCAGTCGTGTGCGGCGGTGGATTTAATCATCGCTTCGGTTTATATGATGGTGTCATGATTAAAGACAATCATATTGTGTTTGCTGGTTCTATTACAAAAGCTGTTACATCAGTGAAAGAGAAGTTAGGACATATGGTGAAAGTAGAAGTAGAAACAGAAACTGAGGAACAGGTGAGAGAGGCTGTTGCTGCTGGTGCTGATATTATTATGTTCGATAATCGTACGCCAGATGAAATCCGGGAGTTTTCAAAAATTGTACCAAGTGCTATCGTTACAGAAGCTTCAGGGGGCATCACAATTGAAGATTTACCGAAATACGGAAAAACAGGGGTAGATTATATTTCACTTGGAGCGTTAACACATTCAGTGAAAGCACTTGATATTAGTTTCAATATTGAAGGATAAGGAAAGTGGCTTAGAGGGGAGAAACGTATATGAGTATTTTAGAACAAGTACAGCCAATTGAAACGATGTTACCAGAGCGTTATTACACGATGTCAACGGAAGATATGGAAAAGCGTGTTCGTGAAATTAAAGAGAAAATGGGGAAAATGTTATTCATTCCAGGGCATCATTATCAAAAAGATGAAGTGGTACAATTTTCAGATGCAGCAGGGGATTCACTTCAGCTTGCACAAGTTGCAGCGAGCAATAAAGACGCAAAATATATTGTGTTTTGCGGGGTGCACTTTATGGCGGAAACAGCAGATATGTTAACGACAGATGATCAAGTTGTCATCTTACCAGATATGCGTGCAGGTTGTTCGATGGCGGATATGGCAGATATTGAACAAACAGAAAGAGCATGGAAAGAGCTCACGAAATTATTTGGAGATACGATGATTCCGTTAACATATGTGAACTCTACAGCTGCAATTAAAGCGTTTTGTGGTCGTAACGGAGGAGCAACAGTAACATCTTCTAATGCAAAGCAAATGGTATCTTGGGCGTTTACTCAAAAAGAACGTCTCGTCTTTTTACCAGACCAACATTTAGGGAGAAATACAGCGTACGATTTAGGTATCCCGTTAGATAAAATGGCAGTATGGGACCCATACACAGATTCATTAGAGTACGATGGGGATATAGAAGAAATTCAAGTAATTTTATGGAAAGGGCATTGTTCTGTTCATCAAAATTTTACAGTGAAGAACATTGAGAGCGTACGAAAAAATCATTCTGATATGAATATTATTGTACATCCAGAATGTTGCTATGAAGTTGTAGCTGCTTCAGATTATGCAGGCTCAACGAAATATATTATTGATATGATTGAATCAGCGCCATCTGGTAGCAAATGGGCGATTGGTACAGAAATGAATTTAGTGAACCGAATTATTCAGCAACATCCAGATAAAGAAATTGTTTCACTTAATCCATTTATGTGTCCGTGCTTAACGATGAACCGAATTGATCTGCCTCACTTATTATGGACACTTGAAACGATAGAAAGAGGAGAAGAAATTAACGTTATTAGCGTAGACAAACAAGTAACGGCAGAAGCGGTTCTTGCATTAAATCGTATGTTAGAGCGTGTGTAAAGCAACGGTATTCCTGTTGCTTTTTTTCATACATATAATCATAACGAGAACGAAATGGGCATACATTGTTTTGAAGAAATCATTGTGGTTCTTTATGCTTATTCCGCTTCGAATGATATTGAAAATCGAAGAAGTGATAAAAGTGAAAAGAAGTTAATGTTATTTAGAAAGAGTTACTTCATGAGATTTGTTACTTATAGATAAGTTATACAGGAGGGGGAAAATTTGAAAATTCATATCGTGCAAAAAGGGGATACCCTTTGGAAAATTGCGAAAAAGTACGGAGTGGATTTTGACACGTTGAAAAAAACAAATACACAACTTAGTAATCCAGATTTAATTATGCCAGGTATGAAAATTAAAGTGCCATCCAAGAGTGTTCACATGAAACAACAGGCTGGAGCAGGTTCAGCGCCTCCAAAGCAATACGTAAAAGAAGTGCAGCAAAAAGAATTTGCAGCAACACCAACTCCGCTTGGAATAGAAGATGAAGAAGAAGTTACGTATCAATCAGCACCAATTACACAGCAGCCAGCTATGCAACAAACACAAAAAGAAGTGCAAGTAAAACCGCAAAAGGAGATGCAGGTAAAGCCGCAAAAAGAAGTACAGGTGAAACCACAGAAGGAGATGCAGGTAAAGCCACAAAAAGAAGTACAGGTGAAACCGCAAAAAGAGGTGCAAAAAGAACAGCCAATTCAAAAAGAAAAACCAGTTGAAAAACCGTCTGTTATTCAAAAACCACCTGTGATAGAAAAACAAAAACCGGCGGAAAAAGAAAACACGAAGTTTTCGGTAAATGTATTACCGCAGCCGCCACAACCACCAATAAAACCGAAAAAAGAATATAAAATTTCAGATGTAATAAAAAAAGGAAGCGAGTTAATTGCTCCTCAAATTAGTAAAATGAAACCTAACAATATCATTTCTCCGCAAACGAAAAAAAACAATATAGTATCGCCGCAAGTGAAGAAAGAAAATGTAGGAAATATAGTATCGCCGCAAGTGAAGAAAGAAAATGTAGGAAATATAGTATCGCCGCAAGTGAAAAAAGAAAATGTAGGAAATATAGTATCGCCGCAAGTGAAAAAAGAAAATGTAGGGAATATAGTGTCACCGCAAGTGAAAAAAGAAAATGTAGGGAATATAGTGTCACCGCAAGTGAAAAAAGAAAATGTAGGGAATATAGTGTCACCGCAAGTGAAAAAAGAAAATGTAGGGAATATAGTGTCACCGCAAGTGAAAAAAGAAAACGTAGGGAATATAGTATCGCCAAATGTATCGAAAGAAAATGTAGTGATTCCACAAGTCATACCGCCAAATATTCAAATGCCAAATATTCAAATGCCAATCATGGATAACAACCAGCCACCGAATATAATGCCAATCATGGATAACAGCCAGCCACCGAATATAATGCCAATCATGGATAACAACCAGCCACCGAATATAATGCCAATTATGGATAACAACCAGCCGCTGAATATAATGCCGATTATGGATAACAATCAAATGCCGAATATGATGCCGATCATGGATAACAATCAAATGCCGAATATGATGCCGATTATGGATAACAATCAAATGCCGAATATGATGCCGATTATGGATAACAATCAAATGCCGAATATGATGCCGATTATGGATAACAATCAAATGCCGAATATGATGCCGATTATGGATAACAATCAACCACCCAATATGATGCCCTATCAAATGCCGTATCAACAGCCCATGATGCCGCCGAATCCGTATTATCAACAACCAAATCCATATCAAATGCCATATCAGCAAGGAGCGCCGTTTGGACCGCAATATACGTCTATGCCCAACCAGAATATGATGCCAATGGATAATAATATGCCGCCGCTTGTGCAGGGTGAGGAAGATTGTGGATGCGGAGGAGAAAGTAGACTATATAGTCCACAACCAGGCGGTCCGCAATATGCGAATCCTTTATATTACCAACCAACTCAGTCTGCATATGCACCACAGCCAGGAACGATGTATTATCAACCAGATCCACCGAATGTATTTGGAGAGCCCGTTTCAGAAGAAGAGGACGAAGAAGAAGTTTAAAAAGGCGGGAGTATTCCCGCCTTTTTTACATTCCTGTTAATTAAGAAAATGAAGTTTTTTTATGAAGTGCTAGAAAATTCCCAGTGAAATATTAACAGTGTAAAAACCTTCTCGGTTACTCATCATAAGAGGGAGCTTTTCAGTAGAGAAGCTCATTCTAACAGAGGGGGTTTTTGTATTGAATACGAAAGTAAAAGTGATTGCTGCTTCTTTGTTAGTTACCAGTGCATTAGCTGCATGTGGTACACCGAAAGATAACAATGCAATGGATGGACGTAACTACAATTACGAGCGTACATCTTATAATGATACACACCAGTATCGTGATAATGTGACACGTAATGATCGTTATACAGATTATGTAACATATAGAAATGGTCGTAACGATACAGGATACAATTATTATCGAGATGTAAATTACAATGGACAAATTGCTAATCCGCATCCAACTCGTAATATTACAATGAACAATTCATACATTAACAATGATGGTAAAACAGCTGAAAGAATAACAAATCGTGTGAAACGTATGAATAACGTAGACCGTGTGTCTACAGTTGTATATGGAAACGATGTAGCGATTGCGGTAAAACCACGTAACACAGTGACAAATGAAACGGCGATGGCTAACGAAATTCGTCAAGCTGTTGCAAATGAAGTTGGAAACAGAAACGTATATGTTTCTGTAAGAAATGATATGTTTACTCGTGTCGATGCAATGAGTACGCGTCTACGTAACGGTACAGTTACAAACGATTTTAATCGTGACATAGTGAATATGTTCCGAGACATTCGTTACGGTTTAACTGGTACAGTGCGATAACAAAACAAAAGAGGAAGGGATAGCCCTTCCTCTTTATTCATCGTTGTCTTGTAAGCGACGTTTTTTAATAAAATAACTAACGGAATAAGAAACTAAAAAGCATATGAAAAGAATACTACCTGTTGAAATAGCTTCAAATAGAGGTCTTTCTGGACTGAAAATAATATAAATAATAGCCGTAACGATTCCTACAATAAGGGAGTGGAAGACAAGTTTGTAATAAGGAGTTAACTGTATTTCCTTTTCGCCTTCTTCTACATCGATTGAAACACTTAACTGTAAATAAGCAAGTAAAATACTTGTAAACATAAATAATAGCCACAATGGAGATTTCGTAATTTGATCAATGCCTTCAGTGAAACCGATATAGCCTAAAATTCCAACTACGCCAATGTATTGAAAAAGAAAGACAATACGTATGTTTTTTAACATTTGAAGAATGAGGCGTTCATCCTTTATTTTTTTCATAATATTCATCCCCTGCTTATTATGATTTCGCTGTCACATTAATTGTAACATATATATTGCAATTATCAATTTATAATTTACATAAAATAATTTGGATGAAAGAGGAAATAAAATATTTTTATAAACATGTTGCACTTATACTTTATTAATGTTATATTAGCAAAGCGATGAGCTAATTTACGTAAGACGAGAGATATGCTTAAGTGCTAAACACGCGAATGTGGTCGCCTGGTCTCTCGCCGTAAACGCATCAAGACGCCTGCTTTGCAGGCGTCTTTCATTTTATATAAAAGTAAATGATACATGCAGATGAGGTAAACCCTTATCTGCATTTTTTATTTTTCGAAAGAAATGTAATATGGATAAAACCCCCATTTCCGGAAAAACTACTAATGAAAGTATGATCTTGCCTAAAAGAGGTGAACGGAAATGAAATGGATACTGATTGCGATGCAAGCTTTCGTTATGATGTTTTGTTTCGTTTATGGAACGAATGTGAAGGCGGAAGGGCCAGTACCAGAAGTAACGAAAAAAGAACCTGAGGTTACAATTTTATTAGAGCGTATGTATGTTGATGGCGAAGTAAGCGAAGAAATACTTACAGAAAAAGTGACGGATTTAGAAAAGTTTTTACAGCAGTATAAAGAATGGCAGCTCGTTGATCGTGATGATGTACAAATTGTATTGCAAAAGAAAGTTGATGATATTTCTCCGTTATTGAAAACGAGCGGGTATTTTGGTGTTTCAGAGGAAGGGATATTACAAATTTTCAAAGGTGTACCGAAAAGTGATAATGCGATCCATTCTTTCTTTCAAATTGATATGAAAAAGCTTGAGAGCTATGAACGTGCGAAATTGAAACGTGGCATTCGTATTAAATCAAAAGAAGGTTTTGTGAAGACGATTGAAAAAATGAAGCAATACGCAGTTCAAAGTAAGAAAAAAGCAGCTCATGGTGAGCTGCTTTTTTTCTTATTTGTTTTTAGCTAAAATTTCTTTTGCGATTTCATCAATTAGCATATCTTTTCCGATTGGATTGAATGCTTTCGTATTGAAGACTTCATTTGATACTTCATATACGTGATTATTTTTAACTGCTTTATTGTCTTTCCAAACGGCACTGTTTTTGTAGTCTTCGTAAACTTTATCAGCTTCGCCGCCGAAGTTTACAATAAACATTTGGTCAGGCTGGAATGCAACTAGACCTTCTAGTGATACTTGCGCCATCGTTTGTTTTAAATCCGTACCTTTTGTTGCTGGAAGTTTTAAGTCATTAAAGATGATGTCACCGTATCCGAAGCTACCGTATACACGGAAGTTTTGTGGTGTAACTGCAACGAACATAAAGTTCTCATCTTTTGTTTTCTCTTTAATTTTTTTAGATAAAGAGTCTGCTTTCTTATCGTAGTCTGCAATCCATTTGTCTGCTTTCTTCTCTTCGTCAAATAGCTTACCTACTTCTTTAAACTTACCACGCCAGTCTTCTAAGTTTGTTTCTAGAACAACTGTAGGTGCAACCTTTTCTAGTTGATCATAAATTTTTAATTGACGGTTGTTTAAAATAATTAAGTCTGGTTTTAAAGCAGTAACAGCTTCTAAATCAACTTTAGGTGCCCAGTACCAACCTACTGCTTTTACTCCATCTAACTTGTCTGTTAAGTGATTTTGGATTTTATCTTTATATGTATTTGCTGTACCAACAGGTTTGTGTCCAAGAAGTAATAGTTCTTCTGTTGATCCAGATAAGTCAACAATTCTCTTTGGATTTACTGGAATTGTAGCTTCACCTTTAGCATGTTTTACAACTTTTGTTTTCGGTTGTTCTTTTGCCTTCGATTCTTCTTTTTGAGAAGAACAGCCAACGATAGAAAGAACAACGAGCATAATAGTAAATAAAATAAATAGCTTACGTTTCATCCTGATGTAACCCCTTTAATTAGTATTGATAATCATTATCGACTTCTGTATATTAAGGTGCTTTAACCTTTCTGTCAATGGAAAATAACAGAAGTTTCAAGTGGAGAACATTTGTTGGGGCAGTCTCGCTTTTCTATCATTAAATATGTTAAAATGGAATACATGATTTAAGAGGGAGAGATCGTATTTTGTTTGAATATGTTACAGGTTACGTGGAGTATGTAGGGCCGGAATATGTCGTAATTGATCATAATGGAATTGGTTATCAAATTTTCACACCAAATCCGTATGTATTTCAAAGAAGTAAGCAAGAAATCCGTGTCTATACATATCATTATGTGAGAGAAGATATTATGGCACTTTACGGGTTTAAAACACGTGAAGAGCGTTTATTATTTACAAAGTTGTTAGGCGTGTCTGGCATTGGGCCAAAAGGAGCTCTTGCAATTTTAGCTTCTGGTCAAACAGGACAGGTCGTTCAAGCGATTGAGCATGAAGATGAGAAGTTTTTAGTGAAATTCCCAGGCGTCGGAAAGAAAACAGCACGCCAAATGATTTTAGATTTAAAAGGAAAACTAGCAGATGTCGTACCAGATGCATTTGTTGATTTATTCTCAGACACAGAACGTTTTGATGAGAAGAAAGGTTCATCAGCTGAGCTTGATGAGGCACTGGAAGCTCTCCGCGCACTTGGATACGCAGAACGCGAAGTTTCTCGTGTTGTACCAGAGTTATTAAAAGAATCATTAACGACGGATCAGTATATTAAAAAGGCACTTAGTCTTTTACTAAATGGTAAGAGGTGAGTATAATGGACGAACGTCTCCTTTCAGGGGAATCTGCATATGAAGATGCGGATTTAGAATATTCATTACGGCCACAGACGCTCCGTCAGTATATTGGCCAAGATAAAGCAAAACATAATTTAGAAGTATTTATTGAAGCGGCGAAAATGCGTGAAGAAACGTTAGATCACGTGCTTTTATATGGACCACCAGGTCTTGGTAAAACGACGCTTGCGAATATTATTGCCAATGAGATGGGCGTTAATGTTAGAACAACTTCAGGTCCCGCAATTGAAAGACCAGGAGATTTAGCTGCTGTATTAACAGCGCTTCAGCCAGGGGATGTATTATTTATTGATGAAATTCATCGTTTGCATAGATCAATTGAAGAAGTATTGTATCCTGCGATGGAAGACTTTTGCCTTGATATTGTAATTGGAAAAGGGCCTTCAGCACGTTCTGTACGCCTAGATTTACCGCCATTTACATTAGTTGGAGCAACAACACGTGCTGGAGCATTATCGGCACCGCTTCGTGACCGCTTCGGTGTACTTTCAAGGTTAGAGTACTACACAGTAGATCAGCTTTCTGCGATTGTTGAACGTACAGCAGAAGTATTTGAAGTTGAAATCGATTCGTTAGCTGCATTAGAAATTGCAAGACGTGCTCGTGGTACACCTCGTATTGCGAATCGTCTTTTAAGACGTGTACGTGATTTCGCGCAAGTTCGTGGTAACGGAACGGTTACGATGGAAATTACACAAATGGCATTAGAGCTACTGCAAGTAGATAAATTAGGTCTAGATCATATTGATCATAAATTACTGCTTGGTATTATTGAGAAATTCCGTGGCGGTCCAGTTGGATTAGAAACGGTTTCAGCAACAATTGGAGAAGAATCTCATACGATTGAAGATGTGTATGAGCCGTATTTATTACAAATTGGCTTTTTACAACGAACGCCAAGGGGCCGAATTGTAACGCCGCTTGCGTATGAACATTTCGGAATGGAGATACCAAAAGTATGACGGAGATGCCAAAGCTGCTTATTACAGCCGGGATCTTACTCATCGTTGTTGGATTAGCTTGGAAGTTCATTGGAAGGCTTCCAGGCGATATTTTTGTGAAAAAAGGAAACGTTACCTTTTATTTTCCTATCATTACATGTATTGTGTTAAGTATTGTATTATCTTTTATTATGTATATAATAAATCGATTTAAATAAGAAATAGGTGGATATAGCTATGGATATAAATCTGTTTGATTTTCATTTACCAGAAGAACTTATTGCACAAGTCCCGTTAGAAGATCGTGAAACATCAAGATTAATGGTGTTAGACCGTGAAACAGGTGATATTGAGCATAAACATTTTACGGATATTCTTTCTTACTTACATGAGGGGGATTGCTTAGTTTTAAATGAAACGAAAGTTATGCCTGCTCGTTTGCACGGTGTGAAAGAAGATACAGGCGCGCACATTGAAGTACTTCTTTTAAAACAAGAAGAAGGTGATAAGTGGGAAACGCTTGTAAAGCCAGCGAAACGTGTAAAAGAAGGAACTGTTATTTCTTTTGGCGAAGGGAAATTAAAAGCAACTTGCACAGGAACTGCAGATCAAGGTGGACGCCAGCTTGAATTTTCATATGATGGCATCTTCTATGAAATTTTAGATGAACTTGGGGAAATGCCGCTTCCTCCATATATTAAAGAGACGCTGGAAGATCGCGATCGCTATCAAACAGTATATGCGAAAGAAATCGGTTCAGCAGCAGCGCCGACTGCGGGACTTCACTTTACAGAAGAGTTACTTGAGAAGTTAAAGCAAAAAGGCGTTCAGTTAGCATTCATTACACTTCACGTAGGACTTGGAACATTTAGACCAGTTTCTGCAGACACGATTGAAGAACACCATATGCACGCAGAATATTATCATATGTCTGAAGAGACAGCGGCATTATTAAATCGTGTGAAAGAGAATGGTGGACGTATTATTACTGTAGGTACGACATCAACTCGTACGTTAGAAACAATTGCAACAGATCATGACGGTAAGCTCTGCGCCGCTTCTGGATGGACAGATATTTTCATGTATCCGGGATATGAATTTAAAGCAATTGATGGTTTAATTACAAACTTCCATTTACCGAAATCAACATTAATTATGCTTGTAAGTGCATTTGCAAATAGAGATAATGTACTTCATGCTTATAATGAAGCAGTAAAAGAAAAATATCGTTTCTTTAGCTTCGGTGATGCAATGTTCGTTGCATCTCACGCTAAAATGAGAAACAAATAAAAGGAGTAAGTTATGACAGCAATTCGTTATGAATTTATTAAGACATGTAAACAAACGGGTGCCCGTTTAGGTCGTGTGCATACGCCGCACGGTTCATTTGATACACCAACATTTATGCCAGTTGGTACACTTGCAACAGTTAAGACAATGTCACCAGAAGAATTAAAAGCAATGGATTCTGGCATTATTTTAAGTAATACGTATCATTTATGGCTACGTCCAGGTCATGAAATTATTCGTGAAGCAGGCGGCTTGCATAAATTTATGAACTGGGATCGTGCAATCTTAACAGACTCTGGTGGTTTCCAAGTATTCAGTTTAAGTGACTTCCGTCGTATTGAAGAGGAAGGCGTTCACTTCCGTAATCACTTAAATGGAGATAAATTATTCTTATCACCAGAAAAAGCGATGGAAATCCAAAATGCATTAGGTTCAGATATTATGATGGCATTTGATGAGTGTCCACCATTCCCAGCTACTTTTGAATATATGAAGAAATCTGTAGAGCGTACGAGCCGCTGGGCAGAACGTTGCTTAAAAGCGCATGAACGTCCGCAAGATCAAGGTTTATTCGGTATTGTACAGGGCGGGGAGTACGAAGAGCTTCGTCGTCAAAGTGCGAAAGATCTTGTTTCAATGGACTTCCCTGGTTACGCTGTAGGTGGTTTATCTGTTGGTGAACCGAAAGATATTATGAACCGTGTTCTTGAGTTTACAACACCACTTCTTCCAGATAATAAGCCTCGTTACTTAATGGGTGTAGGTTCTCCTGACTCGTTAATCGATGGCGCAATTCGTGGTATTGATATGTTTGACTGTGTACTTCCAACTCGTATCGCTCGAAATGGTACATGTATGACAAGTGAAGGTCGCCTTGTTGTAAAAAATGCGAAATTCGCAAGAGACTTCGGTCCGCTTGATCCAAACTGTGATTGCTACACATGTAAAAACTACTCACGTGCGTACATTCGTCACTTAATGAAATGTGATGAAACGTTCGGAATTCGTTTAACGTCTTATCACAACCTTCATTTTCTGTTAAACTTAATGGAGCAGGTGAGACAAGCTATTCGTGAAGACCGTCTTGGCGATTTCCGCGAAGAGTTCTTTGAACAGTATGGCTTTAATAAACCGAATGCTAAAAACTTCTAATACATAATTTAAAAGGAGGAACAAAAGATGAATGCAGGTATGATGAATATCGTTATGATCGTTGCGATGTTTGCGATTTTCTATTTCTTATTAATTCGCCCGCAACAAAAACGTCAAAAAGCAGTTGCTCAAATGCAAAGTGAGTTAGCAAAAGGTGATGCTATCGTAACAATCGGTGGTTTACACGGTACAATCGAATCAGTAGATGAGACAAAAATCGTTATTAAATCTGGTGGTTCACACTTAACTTTCGATCGCAATGCGATTCGTGAAGTTGTGAAAAACTAATGTGGAAGGCCCTGCATGAAATGTGCAGGGCCTTTTTTAGTTACTTTGCTTTGACATATTTACACCGAAAATACCACCGAGTGTACTCGCCCCCATTAATGCTAATTGATATAGTAATTGTGAGTTCGATAAGGTTTGAGAAAAGCCTAAATAGTTAACTAGAAAGACGAGTATAGTGAACGTGAGCCCTGTTGTGAAACCTACTAGCCAACCTTTTCCTTGAGCCTTTTTGCCGGCAGTAAATCCAGACATAAGCATAGATAAAAGAGCGAGTATAAAAATAGTAACGGTTAATGTCCCTTCATTTATATTCGTAAACTTTAATAAAAGAGCCATAATCATACTAGTAATAGATGCGAGAATTAGTAGCGTAACAATACCGAAGCCAATTGCAGTTGATAATTTTTTCGTTCCATCCATTTATGCATTCCCCCTTTTTAATACAAGCATATTTTCCTTTTGCTCAAGTTAGACTAGTTTCTTTTTTATAGGGGAGTCTATACGTAAAAAAGGAGATGTAGAAATGGAATGGATATCGGTAATTGGACGGACAATGCTTTTGTATATCATCATCTTAATTATTTTTCGTCTTATGGGTAAACGTGAGATAGGAGAGCTAAGTGTATTAGATTTAGTCGTATTTATTATGCTTGGAGAAATGGCTGTAGTAGCAATTGAAAATACCGATAAATCACTTTTGCATCAATTAGTTCCGATGACTTTTCTTATGTGCATACAAATCATTTTGTCAGTCATTTCATTAAAGTTTCAACGATTTCGGCATTTAATAGAAGGTGAACCAGCAATTATTATTAATGCGGGAAAGATTGATGAAAAAAAGATGAGAAACCAACGATATAATATTGATGATTTAATGATGCAATTAAGGGAACAAGGAGTTGGAGATATTCGGGATGTAGAATATGCTATTTTGGAACCGTCTGGGAAGTTATCTGTCTTTCAAAAACAAAAAAATAAACAAGATACATTGCAGTTTACGCTTCCTCTTATTATTGATGGAGAAATTCAATCTAGTCATTTACAAATGATTGAGCATACAGATGAATGGCTTATTGAGAAATTAAAAAACTTAGGTTATAACGATATAACACAAATTTTATACTGTAGTTTTCAAAATGGACAATTTTTTGTTGATGTAAAAGAAAATTAGAGACTTATCCTTTGGAAGAGTAAGGATAATTAGTATAACTAATAATCAGTGGAGATTACCCCACTGATTAAAGTTTCACCTTATTTCAAAAATGAAAGCTTACGAATGATAGGGAGACGACTTAACTCTTCTTTTCGAATGAGTTTGAAAGTGAAGAGAAGTACGATATAAACAATTGTTGTTAAAGTGATTTCCCATAATGTTTGTATGCCAAGGGAATGAGAGAAAATAATATATTTATGAAGATAAAAACCGAAGGCGCCTGCGATACCGATGGCAAGTCCGCCGAAAATATAGTCTTTTGCGTAAATGGTAAATGTAATCTTTTTTAAAACAGTAGCGTAGTGAAGAAATGTTACTGTTACAATATTTGCAGCAATAGCAAGTGCAACCCCCATCATTTGAAACTCTGGCCTTGATGCTAATACAAAAATAACGATTAATTTCACGATGGCACCAATAAATGTATTCATCATTGCGGCTCTTGCTAAGTTTAAAGCTTGCAAAACAGAGGTAAGTGGACTTTGGAAATAATGAAATAAAAAGCAAGGCGCAAGAAGTTGAATGAATGCTGTTGCGCTGTCTGATCCATACATAAGAGTTAAAACAGGAGAAGCGAATACGTATAATATAACGACAGACCATCCGCCGGTAATTAATGAAATTCGAAGTGCTTGTTGTAAACGGTGCTCTACTAATTTATGTTGTCTTTTTGCCATTGCTTCACTAATAGAAGGAACGAGCGCTGTAGAGAGAGCGTATGTAATAAAGGCAGGTAGTGATAGGAGCGGGAATGCATAACCGTTTAATATACCGTATTGCTGGGTTGCAACAGAAGCAGCGACACCAGCGATTGCTAAGCTTTGCATAACGACAATAGGTTCAAAAAAATATGAAACGGAGCCGATTAAACGACTTCCTGTAGTTGGAAGGGCAATATCCATCAGAGAATAAAATGTCCCTTTGCTTTCCTTTACAGTAGTGAAAAATCCAGAGCGTATTGATAAATGTTTTTCTCGCTGAAATAACGTGAGTAAAAATAATAAGGATGCAACTTCACCGAGAACAGCTGATAACATAGCGCCGGCTGCAGCATATTCTATGCCGTAAGGTAAAAATAATTGAATGCATATAGCGATAATGGTAATGCGGACGACTTGTTCTAGAACTTGCGCATAAGCGCTAGGTTTCATGTTTTGTTTCCCTTGAAAGTAACCACGCAACACAGAAGAAACAGCAATAACAGGAACAACGGGCAAAATGGCCATTAATGGATAGTAGGTTCTTTCGTCGGTTAATAATGTTTTTGCTAAAATAGGTGTGAGGAACATAATTCCGATTGTTAAAATGATACTAATAACGGATGTAACAGCTAGTGATACGGTTAATATTTTTTTAACTCTTTGTTTATCGTTCACAGCTTCCGCTTCTGCTACAAATTTTGCGATTGCGACAGGAAGACCAATTTGTGTCAATGTAATTGCTAAAATGAATGTAGGAACGGCCATCATATAAAGACCAACGCCTTCTTCTCCTAAAATACGTGCCATTACTATGCGGTTGATAAAGCCGAGTATTTTTGTAATAAAGCCGGCTACCATTAAAATAAATGCGCCTTTTAAAAAGCTTTGTCTCGTCATGTTCTTCTCCTACCTTCTCAAAATCAATGGAATGATTTACAATAATTTATATGCACGTACGAGACAAGAATGACAAGCATTTAAGAGAGTGAAGTATGATAGTGCTCTTGAAAGTAGTTATTGCTGTCCATTAGAGCGGGATTAAAGCGACTTTTTCGTGCTGAAATAAGAAGGAGATGTTTATAGATGTTAGATAGAGAGGCTTTGGTAGAATCATACCGCGGACAGTTACAAGTCGTTTTAGAAAGTAAAGTAGAAGAGTTTCAAATGTTCGGTTACGACCGAGTGACAGATGATGACATTTGGAAGTTTCTTAAAGTGAAAAAGTGGAAGAAGATAGACAGCGATGTTAGATTGTATGAATTAGTTAATGACGTATTAACAGTAACAGCTAATGAATATATGACATATTTAACTGTTGAAGCTTACCAAGCGCCACTTTGGTCATTTGATGAGTACGAAAATAAATAACCGACTGCAATTGGTTTGTTCTTCCTTTTGCAGTATAATGATATGTATTGATAAAGAGGAAATAATTATGTCTAAGATTATATATAAAGGAGGTAGTGAAGAGGAAAATAAATGATGGAAGTGTAGGTAGTGTAAAAGCTTACCTATAGAGCTAGTGATGAACTAGCAAAAATTATAGAAAGGAAGTCTACTAACTAGGCGTATGCACACGTATAGCAGTGAATCGTAAGAGATTTATTGAAAGTGTTAGTAGCAGAAAGAGGGTACATATGGCAAAGCGTGGTACGAGAATTGCCGCCTTTTTCCTCATCGTCTTATTAATCGGTGGAGTAATTGGTGCGGCAGGAAAAGACATAGCAAAAGGAATTAGTCTAGGACTAGACCTTCGCGGTGGTTTTGAAATTCTGTATGAAGTAAAACCAGCCAAAAAAGGTGATAAAATCGATCGAGATGTACTTGTAAGTACAGTAGGTGCTCTTGAAAATCGTGTCAATGTTCTCGGTGTAAGTGAGCCGAACATTCAAATCGAAGGGCAAGATCGAATTCGTGTACAGCTTGCTGGTGTACAAGATCAGCAAAAAGCACGTGAAATGTTATCAACACAAGCGAAATTAACATTCCGTGATGTGGATGATAACCTTCTTATGGATGGAACGGATTTAAAAGGCGGCGGAGCGAAGCAAACATTTGATGAGCAAGGCCGTGCGAGCGTAGGTCTTACACTAAAAAGTGCTGAAAAATTCCGTGAAGTAACTGAAAAAATTTCTAAAATGCCACCACCAACGAATTTAATGGTAATTTGGCTTGACTTTGAAGAAGGAAAAGATTCGTATAAAGCAGAATCTGCAAAACCGAATCCGAAATTCTTATCAGCAGCAACAGTAAACCAAGTATTTAACCAAGCTGAAGTATCTATCGTAGGTGGAAACTTCACAGTTGAAAGTGCGAAACAACTTTCATCTTTATTAAATGCAGGTGCACTTCCTGTTGATTTAAAAGAAATGTATTCAACATCTGTTGGAGCGAAATTTGGTCAACAAGCGTTAGAGCAAACGATTTTCGCTAGTGCGATTGGTATCGCTCTTATTTTCTTATTTATGCTTGTATTCTACCGTTTACCAGGACTTGTAGCGGTTATTATGTTAGGGTTATACATTTTCGTTACATTACTTGTCTTTAACTGGATGCATGCAGTTCTTACGTTGCCAGGTATTGCAGCGTTAGTGCTCGGGGTAGGTATCGCAGTTGATGCAAATATTATTACGTACGAGAGACTGAAAGAAGAGCTGAAAATTGGTAAGTCAATGATGTCGGCATTCCGTGCTGGTAACCATCGTTCATTAGCAACAATTCTAGATGCAAACGTTACGACCCTTGCAGCAGCTGGTGTGTTATTCGTTTATGGTAATAGCTCTGTAAAAGGATTTGCAACAAGTTTAATCGTAAGTATTTTAGTTGGTTTTATTACGAACGTATTCGGTACTCGTTTCTTACTAGGTCTACTTGTAAAGAGCCGTTACTTTGATAAAAAACCAGGATATTTTGGTGTGAAACAAAAGGATATTATTCCATTAACAAAAGGTGTAGTACATCCGCCAACAAGATTTGATCGTATTAATTTCGTAAATATCGGTCATAAATTCCTTATCTTCTCGATTGTAGTTGTAATTGCGGGTGCAATTATCTTACCAATTTTCAAATTGAATCTTGGTATTGACTTTGCGAGTGGTACACGTATCGACTTGCAATCAAAACAAGCCGTTACTGTGTCTGATGTTCATAAAGATTTTAAAGAATTGAACATTGATGTGAAGGAAGAAAATATTGTACCGACTGGAGATGACAATAAAGGTTTCGCAGTTCGTACATTAGGTGTTTTATCAAAAGATGAAATTGCGAAAACAAAAACATTCTTCCACGATAAATATGGTACAGATCCAAACGTAAGTACAGTTTCACCGACAATCGGTAAAGAAATTGCACGAAATGCATTTATCGCAGTACTGATTGCTTCTGCGGTTATCATTTTATACGTAAGTATTCGTTTCCGATTTACGTATGCGTTATCTGCAGTACTTGCATTATTACATGACGCATTCGTTATGATTGTTATGTTTAGTATTTTCCAACTAGAGGTAGACTTAACGTTTATTGCTGCAGTACTAACAATCATCGGTTATTCTATTAATGACTCGATTGTTACATTTGATAGAAACCGTGAATTATACAAACAGAAAAAACGAGTGCGCGATATAAAAGATCTAGAAGAAATTGTAAATGCAAGTATTCGCCAAACGCTTGGTCGCTCGATTAACACCGTATTAACAGTGTTATTCCCAGTAATTGCACTGCTTATCTTCGGTAGTGAGTCACTACGTAACTTCTCGTTTGCGCTACTTGTTGGATTAATTGTAGGTACGTACTCTTCTGTTTTCGTTGCCTCTCAAATTTGGTTAATGCTTGAAAACCGTCGTTTGAAAAAGGGAAAAAACAAGAAGAAGGTTGAGAAAGTAGAATCTGAACCGCAAGTATAGAAAAGATGATGTCTCTTTATGAGGCATCTCTTTTTTCGTTTGTGGATACAATAAGATAGCAACTTTTTAACAGAAAGAAGATGGAAGAAAGTGGTGGTGTTATCGCTGTTTTTGTTAAAATAAAAAGATAGGTTAAGAAAAGAAGGGATTTTAATTATGGAAAAAGATGAACGTTTTAAACAGGCCGAGTTTGGTGCTATTGTCGGGATCGTTGGTAATATTATATTAGCGATTGTAAAGGCGGTAATTGGTTATATTGGGAACAGTAAAGCGCTATTAGCGGATGCCGTGCATTCTGCATCAGATGTAATAGGTTCGCTAGCTGTACTTTTTGGATTGCGAGCGGCAAAGCAGCCACCTGATGAGGATCATCCGTATGGTCATGGTAAAGCGGAATCGATTTCAGCGATTATTGTTGCGGTATTATTATTTATTGTGGGACTTGAAATCGCGATTTCGTCTATAAAAGCTTTTTCGCAAGAACTAGAACCGCCGAAAGGAATTACGATATTTGCTGTTGTTCTTTCAATCGTCGTGAAAGAAGGAATGTTTCAATATAAATTCCGATTAGGGAAAAGAGTAAACAGTGATGCAATTATTGCAAATGCATATGAGCACCGTTCGGATGTATTTTCTTCAATTGCAGCTTTAATCGGTATTTGTGCAGCTATAATAGGTGGTAAGCTTGGTATAGACTGGCTTGTATACGCTGATCCAATTGCGGGATTAGTTGTTTCACTTCTTGTTGTAAAAATGGCATGGAGCATTGGAGCGGAAGCAATTCATGCAACGCTTGACCATGTTCTTCATGAGGAGGATGTTATTCCGCTTAGAGAAGCAGTTCTTCAAGTAGATGGTGTGAAAAAAATTGGTTCTTTATATGCACGGGAGCATGGTCATTATGTTATTGTCGATATTAAAGTGTCCGTAGATCCATACATTACTGTAGAAGAAGGACACCGTATTGGAAAACATGTGAAAGAAATACTTATGAAACAAGATAATGTACAAAATGTATTCGTACATATAAATCCGTATTCTCCAAATTAAACATCATTAACATTTTAGTATATAGATATTGCATCGTAGTTTGCATTATATTGTCACCCCTTAATCTGTCTTGTATAATGAACAGGTTAAGGGGTGATTTCGTGTTACAACCGAAGACGCGTTGGAAAGAAAAAGAATATAATGACGAGCGAGTGAGTGAATTAGCAAGTAAATTACAGTTATCGCCACTTGTCGTTTCGTTATTCCTCGGTAGAGGACTCGATACAGAAGATAAGATTTTAGATTTTTTAAATACAGAAAATCAAGAATTTCATGATCCATTTTTATTAGAAGGAATGGATAGAACGGTAGAACGTGTAAATAAGGCGATTCAAAATGGAGAGCAAATATTAATATTTGGTGATTACGATGCGGACGGAGTAAGTAGTACGACAGTTTTATATCTTGCTCTTCAAGAATTAGGTGCAGAAGTAGAATTTTACATTCCAAATCGTTTTACAGAAGGGTATGGACCGAACGAAGAAGCATTTCGTTGGGCACATAGCGCAGGGTTCTCGCTAATTATTACTGTCGATACTGGTATTGCAGCGGTACATGAAGCGAATGTAGCGAAAGAGCTTGGAATAGATTTAATTATTACAGATCACCATGAGCCACCGCCAGAATTGCCAGAAGCACTTGCGATTATACATCCGAAATTAGATGGCGGTGTATATCCGTTTCACTATTTAGCTGGTGTAGGTGTTGCGTTTAAAGTTGCGCATGCACTATTAGGCCGTGTACCAGAACATTTATTAGAGATCGCAGTAATCGGTACAGTAGCCGATTTAGTATCACTTCATGGTGAAAATAGGTTGCTAGTGAAACGCGGTTTAAAACATATGCGTATGACGAGAAATATTGGTTTGAAGGCATTGTTTAAAGTTGCTAACGTTTCGCAAAGTGAAATTACCGAAGAGAGTATTGGTTTCTCAATTGCACCTCGTATTAATGCGGTTGGGCGTTTAGAAGATGCTGCGCCGGCTGTACACCTTTTATTATCAGATGATCCAGAGGAAGCGAAAGAGCTAGCTGAAGAAATTGATGAGCTGAACAAACTGCGAAAAGATATTGTAAAGCAAATTACAGAAGAGGCTATCGCTGAAGTGGAAAATAACTTCCCACCAGAAGAAAATAAAGTATTAGTACTTGCGAAAGAAGGCTGGAACCCAGGGGTAATTGGAATTGTTGCTTCGAAATTAGTTGAACGTTTTTATCGTCCGACGATTGTATTAAGCATTGATCCTATAAAAGAAACAGCAAAAGGCTCAGCACGTAGTATTGCAGGATTTGATTTGTTTGCAAATTTATCAGATTGTAGAGAGTTATTACCACACTTCGGAGGGCATCCGATGGCAGCGGGAATGACGCTACATATGAATGATGTAGATGAATTACGTCGCCGCTTAAATGAACAAGCAGATGCGATTTTAACAGAAGAAGATTTTATTCCAATTACAGCAGTTGATGTTTTTTGTAAAGTAGAGGATGTAACGCTAGCGGCAATTGAAGATATGCAAAAACTAGCCCCGTTTGGTGTTGGAAATCCGAAACCACGTATTGCAGTAAAAGATGCAGAGTTAGAAAGCATTCGCGCAATTGGATCAGATGGCTCTCATTTAAAAATGGCTCTTCGTGATGGACAAGCAACACTGGATACAATTGGATTTGGCTTTGGTGCATATGCGAAAGAAATCTCTCCAGTTGCAAAAGTATCTGTAATAGGAGAAGCGTCTATTAATGAATGGAATAACTTTAAGAAGCCACAACTAATGGTACAAGATATTGCTGTAGAGGCGTGGCAATTATTTGATTGGCGTAGTATGCGTAATGCAGAAGCAAATTTAGCAGAACTTCCGAAAGAAAAAATAACAATGGTGTATTTTTCTGAAGAGGTATTGAATAAATTTTCTTTAGAGAGCTATAAAGAAAAGCTCATGCATGCTTCAGAAGTAACGCATTTAGATGATCAATATATCGTGTTACTTGATTTACCAAAAGGAACAGATGAATTACGTGAGCTATTTAAGGTAGGATTCCCAGCGCGAATTTATACGCTATTTTATCAAGAGAATAACCACTTATTTAGTACAGTTCCGACGAGAGAACACTTTAAATGGTACTATTCTTTCTTAAGCCAAAAAACACCATTTTCTTTAAGACAATATGGAGAACAACTATGTCGTCATAAAGGTTGGTCAAAAGATACAGTAAATTTCATGACACAGGTGTTTTTTGAGTTAGAATTTGTTACAATAAAAGATGGCGTCATTTTTATGGCAGACAAAAAACAAAAGCGTGATTTAATTGAATCGAACACATATCGTGAGAAAATGAACCACTTACAATTAGAAAAAGAATTGGTTTATAGCACATATCAGCAACTATATACATGGTTTGAAACGATTCGTAATCATAAAGAAGTAGAACAGTTAGGGTAAAGGATTTGTATTTACAAACCTTTTAGATCTGAGGAGGATTCAGAAATATGGATTTCAAGCAACATATCGCAATTGTACCGGATTATCCGAAAGAAGGTATTGTGTTTAAAGACATTACACCTTTAATGAATGACGGTAAAGCATACAAAGCAGCAACAGACGCAATCGTTGAGTACGCAAAAGAAAGAGATATCGATGTTGTAGTAGGACCAGAAGCTCGTGGTTTCATTATCGGTTGCCCAGTTTCTTATGCGTTAGAAGTAGGATTTGCGCCAGTTCGTAAATTAGGAAAATTACCACGTGAAGTAATTACAGTTGACTACGGTAAAGAATATGGTAAAGACGTTTTAACGATCCATAAAGATGCAATTAAGCCAGGTCAACGCGTATTAATTACAGATGATCTATTAGCTACAGGTGGAACAATCGAAGCGACAATTAAGTTAGTTGAAGAGCTAGGCGGAGTTGTAGCAGGAATTGCATTCTTAGTAGAACTTACTTACTTAGATGGTCGTAAAATGTTAGATGGTTACGATGTATTAGTATTAGAAAAATACTAATCACTATATAGGTAAAACTACGGTGATAAAAAGTACCCGTGAATCTCTTGGAGAGGAGCGGGTACTTTTGTATAATTGAACAAAAAATTATGGTGAAATGTCAGTAAAATCTTTTCCTTTTCACAATTCACAATCATTGGGTTATAATGATAGAATATAATTTATTCTATTAAATAAAGATAAAGTCAATTTTCAATAAAAGGTGATTCGATGGCAAATGAGCAGGTACTAACAGCTGAACAGGTACTCGAGAAAGCAAGTCAATATTTAGCGGATGAAGATATTGAGCTAGTGGCACGTGCCTATGAATATGCACGTGATGCGCATAGCGAACAATATAGAAAATCGGGTGAACCGTATATTATTCATCCGATTCAAGTTGCAGGTATTTTAGTTGATTTACACATGGATCCAGCTACGGTATCAGCAGGTTTCTTACATGATGTAGTGGAAGATACAGAGATTACGTTAGAAGATATTGAACGGGAATTTAACAAAGAAATTGCTATGCTTGTTGATGGCGTTACAAAGCTTGGGAAGATCAAATATAAATCTCACGAACAACAACAAGCAGAAAACCATCGCAAAATGTTTATTGCAATGGCTCAAGATATTCGAGTTATTTTAATTAAACTAGCTGATCGTCTTCATAACATGCGTACATTGAAACATTTGCCTCAAGAGAAGCAGCGTCGCATAGCGAATGAAACGTTAGAAATCTTTGCACCTTTGGCACATAGACTCGGAATTAGTACTATTAAATGGGAGCTAGAGGATACGTCACTTCGCTATTTAAATCCACAACAATATTATCGTATTGTAAATTTAATGAAGCGTAAACGTGCAGAACGTGAAGAATATTTAGACGAAGTAATGACTGGTATTCGTGAGAAATTAAAAGAAGTTGCAATTCAACCTGAGATTTCTGGAAGACCGAAACATATTTACAGTATTTATCGTAAAATGGCACTGCAAAATAAGCAGTTCAATGAAATTTATGATTTATTAGCTGTACGTGTCGTTGTAAATAGTATTAAAGATTGTTATGCGGTGCTTGGAATTATTCATACGTGCTGGAAGCCGATGCCAGGTCGTTTTAAAGATTATATTGCAATGCCAAAAGCAAATCTATATCAATCTCTTCATACGACTGTAATTGGACCGAAAGGTGATCCACTTGAAGTGCAAATTCGTACGAAAGAAATGCACGAAATTGCAGAATTTGGGATCGCGGCACACTGGGCATACAAAGAAGGAAAAACAGCAGAAACAACAGGTACATTAGAGAAGAAACTCACATGGTTCCGTCAAATATTAGAATGGCAAAATGAAGCTTCTAATGCAGAAGAATTTATGGAGTCATTAAAAATTGATTTATTCTCTGACATGGTATTCGTCTTTACACCGAAAGGCGATGTAATGGAATTACCACTTGGATCTGTTCCGATTGATTTCGCATATCGTGTCCATTCGGAAATTGGGAATAAAACAATTGGTGCAAAAGTAAATGGGAAAATGGTGACGCTGGATTATAAATTAAAAACAGGCGACATCATTGAAATTTTAACGTCGAAACATTCATATGGCCCAAGCCAGGATTGGGTAAAACTTGCTCAAACATCTCATGCGAAAAATAAAATTCGTCAATTCTTTAAGAAACAACGTAGAGACGAAAATATTGAAAAAGGCCGTGAACTTGTTGAAAAGGAAGTACGTGGTCTAGAGTATGAGATGAAAGAAGTATTGGCGCCGGATAACTTAAAACGCGTCGCTGAGAAATTTAACTTTGCAAATGAAGAAGATATGTTTGCAGCAGTTGGATATAGCGGAATTACAGCTTCGCAAATTGTTACGCGACTAACGGACAAGTTCCGCAAACAACGCGAAGAAGAAGAAATTGTTGAAGTTAAAGAAGTCCGTAAACCGATGAAAATTCGAAAATGGGATTCTGGTGTAAAGGTAAGCGGTGCTGATAATTTATTAATCCGTTTATCGAAATGCTGTAACCCAGTTCCGGGCGATGATATCGTTGGGTATATTACGAAAGGCCGAGGTGTATCAATTCACCGCCGTGATTGTGTAAATGTTCATACAGAAGAAGCTGTAGAACGATTATTAGAGGTAGAGTGGGAAGGTAGCCCTGAAAAAGAAATTGAGTATAACGTTGATATTGAAATTTCAGGTTACGATCGCCGCGGTTTATTAAATGAAGTACTGCAAGCTGTTACAGAGACGAAAACATACATTTCAGCTGTTTCTGGTAGAAGTGACCGTAATAAGATGGCAACAATTAATATGTCAATCTCGATTCGTAACTTACAACACTTGAAAAAAGTAGTAGAACGCATTAAACGCGTTCCAGAAATTTATGCAGTACGACGCATGATGCATTAATAGGGAGTGTAGAAAGATGAGAGTTGTTTTACAACGATCAAAGAAAGCGTCTGTCACAGTAGACGGTGAGATCGTAGGACAAATTCCGTTCGGTTTAACATTACTAGTTGGCATTACGCACGAAGATACAGAAAAAGATGCAACTTACATTGCGGAAAAAATTGCAAACTTACGTATTTTTGAAGATGAGAGCGGAAAGATGAATCATTCTGTACTTGATGTAGAAGGACAAGTTCTATCTATTTCGCAATTCACATTATACGGAGATTGCCGCAAGGGCAGACGTCCAAACTTTATGGATGCTGCGAAACCTGATTATGCAGAGCGTTTATACGATTTCTTTAATGAAGAAGTTCGTAAACAAGGATTACATGTGGAAACAGGGAAGTTTGGAGCAATGATGGACGTTTCTTTAATCAATGATGGTCCGGTGACCTTAATTGTAGAAAGTAAATAGTGTTCATAAAAAAGAGAGGGTTATATAATCCTCTCTTTTTTATACATTGTTGTATGTTTTGTTCATTTATTTGGAATCAATAGCAGTTTCGATTATGTATAACTCTCTCATCAATATGGAACAATAAAAAGTAAAACATCCATATTGAATGTGAGGGATATACGTATGCGTATGAATGAAAAAGGGCATTCTGTTACAAATGGTGCAAATCAACTGTTTAACGTGAATTTTCATGATTTTATTTCAAAAGAGCAAAACAATACTTCAATGGAGCTTGCTTCGGAGTTTGGGATTTCTCTTCAAGATGTAAAGCGTTTAAAGAAGCAGATTGAACGTTCTTAGAGCACTTGACAATCCTACTTAACAAACGTATAGTAATTTTATATTTACATATGAATATAACCGTTGATAGAGAAGAGTAAATGAGACACACATGGAAAGAGAAGGAATGTCTTAGGCTGAAAACATTTCTGCATGATGACTGATTGAATGACACTCTAGAGGTTTCAACTTGAACGGCATATATGCTTAGTAGGGATGAACGCATATTTAAGCGTTATTAAAAAAGTGGAAGCATACGTGCTTCAATTAGGGTGGCACCACGGGTATAATACTCTCGTCCCTACTGTTTAAACAGTAGAGGCGGGAGTTTTTTTATTTTTATTAAGATTAAAACAATTTGAGGAGGAACTGAATATGTCTATTCAAATCCCACGCGGAACGCAAGATATTCTTCCAGGCACTGTTGAGTTATGGCAGTATATCGAAGGGCAAGCACGCGAAATTTGCCGTCGTTACAATTATAAAGAAATTCGTACACCAATTTTTGAACACACTGAGCTATTTTTACGCGGTGTTGGTGATACGACAGATATCGTACAAAAAGAAATGTACTCATTCCAAGATCGTGGAGAGCGTAGCTTAACATTACGTCCAGAAGGTACTGCACCTGTTGTACGTTCTTACGTTGAAAATAAAATGTTTGGTGATGCGACACAACCAACGAAATTATACTATATCGGTCAAATGTTCCGTTATGAAAGACCACAAGCAGGTCGCTATCGTCAATTCGTACAATTCGGTATCGAAGCAATCGGCAGTAATGACCCTGCAATTGATGCAGAAGTAATTGCACTTGCTGTTGAATTTTACCGCGGCATGGGCTTAAAAAATATTAAAGTTGTATTAAACAGTTTAGGTGACGCAGCGAGCCGTCAAGCACACCGTGATGCATTAATCGCACACTTTGAGCCACGTATCGGCGAATTCTGTTCTGACTGTCAATCTCGCTTAGAAAAGAACCCACTTCGAATTTTAGACTGTAAGAAAGACCGTAACCATGAATTAATGGGAACAGCACCATCTATTACAGAATACTTAAACGAAGATTCAGCAGTATACTATGACAAAGTTCAAGAACTATTAACGATGATGGATGTTCCATTTGAAAAAGATCCGAACTTAGTGCGTGGTTTAGACTACTATCAACACACTGTTTTTGAAATTATGAGTGAGGCAGAAGGTTTCGGTGCGATCACTACATTAAGCGGTGGTGGCCGTTATAACGGACTTGTACAAGAAATCGGTGGACCAGAAATGCCAGGTATCGGTTTTGCAATGAGTATTGAACGTTTAATTATGGCGCTAAAAGCTGAAAACATTGAATTACCACTTGAACATAGCATTGATTGTTACGTTGTAGCGCTTGGCGAAAAAGCGAAAGACCATGCTGCAAAAGTTGCGTTCGATCTTCGTAAAGCTGGATTGTCAGTTGAAAAAGATTATTTAGATCGCAAAATGAAAGCACAATTTAAATCAGCAGATCGTCTAAAGGCGAAATTTGTAGCTGTATTAGGAGAAGATGAGCTAGATAAAGGTATCATTAACTTAAAAGATATGGCAACAGGTGAACAAGAAGAAGTAGCGTTAGATGTATTTGCTTCATACGTAGCAGAGAAATTAATATAGGGGGAACTTACAGTGGCTGAAAGAACACATGCATGTGGAAAAGTAACAGTAGAAGCTGTTGGACAAACAGTTCAATTAAAAGGTTGGGTACAAAAACGCCGTGACTTAGGTGGATTAATCTTTATCGATTTACGTGACCGTACAGGTATCGTACAAGTTGTATTTAACCCAGAAACATCAAAAGAAGCGTTAGAAGTAGCAGAAACAATTCGTAGCGAATACGTATTACACGTAGAAGGTACAGTTGTTGAACGTGGTGAAGGCGCAATTAATGACAATATGGCAACTGGTCGTATTGAAGTACAAGCAACAAAAGTAAATGTACTAAATGCAGCGAAAACAACGCCAATTATCATTGCTGATGATACAGATGCATCAGAAGATGTGCGTTTAAAATATCGTTATTTAGACTTACGTCGTCCTGTAATGTTCAACACATTCAAAATGCGTCACGATGTAACAAAAACAATTCGTAACTTCTTAGATACAGAAGAGTTCTTAGAAGTAGAAACACCAATTTTAACGAAAAGCACGCCAGAAGGAGCTCGTGACTATTTAGTGCCAAGTCGTGTACATGATGGTGAATTCTATGCATTACCACAGTCACCACAGTTATTTAAACAGCTTCTTATGGTCGGCGGATTTGAGCGTTACTATCAAGTAGCACGTTGTTTCCGTGATGAAGATTTACGTGCGGATCGTCAACCAGAATTCACGCAAATCGATATCGAAGCTTCATTCTTAACACAAGATGAAATTTTAGATATGATGGAGCGTATGATGACGAAAGTTATGAAGGATGCAAAAGGTGTAGAAGTGAGTGCACCATTCCCTCGTATGAAATATGCTGATGCAATGGCTCGCTACGGTTCTGATAAGCCAGATACACGCTTTGAAATGGAACTAACAGACTTATCTGAGTTTGCAGCAGATTGTGGCTTTAAAGTATTTACAAGTGCTGTAGAAAGCGGCGGACAAGTAAAAGCAATTAATGCAAAAGGTGCTGCAAGTAAATATTCTCGTAAAGACATCGATGCATTAACTGAATTCGTGAAAGTATACGGTGCAAAAGGTCTAGCTTGGCTTAAAGTTGAAGAAGACGGCCTAAAAGGACCGATTGCGAAATTCTTCGGTGAAGAAGATGCAAATGTGTTAATGAGCACATTAGAAGCTACTGCTGGCGACTTATTACTATTCGTAGCAGATAAGAAGAGCGTTGTTGCAGATAGCTTAGGCGCACTTCGTTTACGTCTAGGTAAAGAGCTTGAGTTAATTGATGAAAGTAAATTTAACTTCCTATGGGTAACTGATTGGCCACTACTTGAGTACGATGAAGATGCAGATCGTTACTTCGCAGCTCACCACCCATTCACAATGCCATTCCGTGAAGACGTTGAGTTACTAGAAACAGCACCAGAAAAAGCACGTGCACAAGCATATGACCTTGTATTAAACGGTTATGAGCTTGGTGGTGGATCACTTCGTATTTACGAGCGTGACGTACAAGAAAAAATGTTCAAAGCACTTGGATTCTCACAAGAAGAAGCGCAAGAGCAATTCGGATTCTTATTAGAAGCATTCGAATACGGTACACCACCACACGGCGGAATCGCATTAGGTTTAGATCGCCTTGTTATGTTACTTGCAGGCCGTACGAACCTTCGTGATACAATTGCATTCCCGAAAACAGCAAGCGCAAGCTGCTTATTAACAGAAGCTCCAAGCCCAGTTGCAGAAGCGCAGCTTGAAGAACTGAACTTAAAATTAAGCTTGAAAGAAGAGAAGTAAGAATAGGGTCTAGATGGTTATACTATAACCGTCTAGACTTTTTTTGAGAGGTTGTTTAAAAAGTCCGGTTCAGATAACTGTCGCATCTCATCGTTGCTTCGCCAGTCCGGTGCTCGAGTAGTGTTTCTACACTGCGCTCCTCCTGGCTTTAGCGCCTCGATCTGCTCGGTTCTCTAAATCCTCCTTTTTAAACGTGTATTGAAAGGAAGTTTAAAAAGTCTGGTTCAGATAACTGTCGCATCCCATCGTTGCTTCGCCAGTCCGGTGCTCGAGTAGTGTTTCTACACTGCGCTCCTCCTGGCTTCAGCACCTCGATCCGCTCGGTTCTCTAAATCCTCTTTTTTAAACGTGTATTGAAAGGAAGTTTAAAAAGTCTGGTTCAGATAACTGTCGCATCTCATCGTTGCTTCGCCAGTCCGGTGCTCGAGTAGTGTTTCTACACTGCGCTCCTCCTGGCTTTAGCGCCTCGATCTGCTCGGTTCTCTAAATCCTCTTTTTTTAAACGTGTATTGAAAGGAAGTTTAAAAAGTCTGGTTCAGATAACTGTCGCATCCCATCGTTGCTTCGCCAGTCCGGTGCTCGAGTAGTGTTTCTACACTGCGCTCCTCCTGGTTTCAGCGCCTTGATCTGCTCGGTTCTCTAAATCCTCTTTTTTAAACGTGTATTTAGGAAGAAATAAAATTCTGGTCTATGTTTTCATTCTCGAAATATGTATTTTTAGGAATTCTATAACTTTTTCTATACAAATAGTCGGAAAAACGCTAGAATACATGGTAGACCATTTTTGTAATAGGAGTGTAGAGCTGAATGTTACATCAATTTTCACGTAATGAATTAGCCTTCGGTAAAGAAGGACTTGAAATATTAAAAAATAGTACAGTCGGTATTTTAGGAATTGGCGGTGTAGGTTCTTTTGCAGCTGAAGCGTTAGCACGTTCTGGCGTAGGACGTCTCGTATTAGTTGATAAAGACGTTGTAGATATTACAAACGTAAACCGTCAAATTCACGCTTTAGTATCTACTGTAGGACGTTCAAAAGTAGAATTAATGAAAGAGCGTATCGCGGACATTAACCCAGAGTGTGAAGTAATTGGACTAGAAATGTTTTATACAGATGAAACATATGAAGAGTTCTTTAAGTACGGTTTAGACTTTGTAGTGGATGCATCTGATACGATTACGTTCAAAATTCATTTAATTAAACAATGTTTACGTCGTAAAATTAAAATTATCTCAAGTATGGGTGCAGCGAATAAAATGGACCCAACTCGTTTCCGTATTGCGGACATCTCTAAAACACATACAGATCCAATTGCGAAAGTCATTCGTACGAAGCTTCGTAAAGAGGGTATTAAAAAAGGTGTAAAAGTTGTCTTCTCTGACGAAAACCCAATCGTAATTCGTGAAGAAGTACGTAAAGAAATTGTACCAGACGAGAATGCAAAAATTCGTAAGGCGAAATTACCGCCTTCATCAAATGCATTCGTACCATCTGTGGCAGGCTTAATTATGGCAAGTCACGTTGTACGTGAACGCATTAAAAACGTAGAAGTGAAACGTGTAGGGCAAGAATAAAAGAAAAGCATATATCCATTTTGGATATATGCTTTTTTATATGTATTAAAGAAATATGAATATTTGCATCACTACTAGTTCAAATGTAAGTAAGGTTAGTAAGCAATAATCATATTTATCTGATTTATAGGCGGATGTCTTTTTTAGACTGTTAATGGTGAAAAGAGCTAAAGTTAGGACGAGAAGGCCAAGAGTTATTTTGAAGATTATTAATGAAATAGCAACCATCTCCCTTTAAAGGTATATGTTTATAATAACATTTTAGTAAAAAATATCCAATGCGTTTTAGGAGTTTCCTTGTATGACAAGGAGGAATGTTATTGTCAATCTTTGTCGTTAAATCGATATCCTTTATTGAATCGTTGATATATTGTAAGTTGTGATAGATATATTTGAAAAATCGTTGATATATTGCAAGTTGTGATAGATATATTTGAAAAATCGTTGATATATTGCAAGTTGTGATAGATATATTTGAAAAATCGTTGATATATTGCAAGTTGTGATAGATATATTTGAAAAATCGTTGATATATTGCAAGTTGTGATAGATATATTCGAAAAACCGTTAATATAATTTCATTTATCGATATCTATATATGGTTCACCGAAAACAAACAGGGATGTCACTCAGTTAAAAAAGTGACATCCCTGTTTTTAATTCTCTGCAGAATAAATAATATCTAAATTCCCATTTTGATCGGTTTTGAAAATCGGGGCAATTTGCTCTTCTTGCTCTTCGACTGAAACAAGTTTTCGAGCACGATCCATAATTCGAACAAGCATCGCGTAATCTTCTTCGATTGCTTGTTGTTTTTTTGTGAGTACCGCTAATTTCGTTTCAAGTTCATGATTCGTTTTTTGCAGAGAGGTGAGTTGAGCTTGTAATACATCATTTTCAGTTTGCAACTTTGCAAGTGAAGGATTGTTATGTTCTAAATTTTGTAAAAATGAAATGACATTTTGCATTGTAAGATCTTGTTTACTTGGCGTAATATCTTCTGAAAAATCGGCGTCAATTACGAGTTGTTTCGTTTTCGTGAACCGATCTTTTTCTATATTAGCTTCAGAACGTTTTAATTCTTTACGTTGTTTTTTTGCAAGCTGCACCGCATCTTCGTAATTCGGTCTTACTTCAGCATTCCATCTAAAACCACAAGCTGCGGAAGTGCGGTTTAAAGCGTCGCCAACTTCATCAAACGCTTTTATTTGTGTACTTCCGCTGCGAATATGTCGCAAAACAGTTTCTGCTAAAAGGAGATCATCTTCTTTTGTCCATGCATCTTGACGTGTTTTCATAAGCGAAGCCTCCATAATGGTGACGTTTTCGTTTATGTTACCCTTTATTTTTCGTTTTATTCGAAGTTTGTAATCTTTCATAAACAGTAGAAAGTGCTTGCTCAAATTTTCCTGTCGTTTTCGGTTTATAATATTGCTTGCTTTTTATTTTATCAGGTAAGTATTGTTGCCTTACCCAGCCGTTTGGATGGTCGTGCGGATATAAATATCCAATGCCTCTTCCAAGTGATTCTGCGCCTTTGTAATGACTATCTTTTAAATGGCTTGGAATGTCACCTGTTTGACCGTTGCGTAAATCGTGTAATGCAGCATCAAGTGCTTTATAAGCTGAATTTGATTTTGGTGATAAGCATAGCTCGATAACGGCATTTGCAAGTGGGATGCGTGCTTCTGGGAATCCAACTCGTTCAGCTGATTCAATTGCAGCTAGTGTACGTGGTCCAGCTTGTGGGCTAGCAAGTCCAATATCTTCATAAGCCATAATAAGAAGGCGTCTGCCAATGCTTTGTAAATCACCTGCTTCAATAAGGCGTGCTAAATAATGGAGTGCTGCATTTACATCACTTCCGCGCACTGATTTTTGAAATGCTGATAATACATCATAATGAGCATCGCCGCCTTTGTCGTGGACGAAGCTCTTCTTTTGTAAGCATTCTTCTGCAATCTCGAGTGTGATTTCAGCCGCTTGATCGTCTGTAGTAAAGCTAGATAATACAGCAAGCTCAAGTGCGTTATAAGCGGAACGCATATCACCACCAGAGGCGTTTGCAAAGTGATGTAGTGCTTCATCTGTTACCGTTACTGCATATTCTCCAAGCCCTTTTTCTTTATCTTCTAAAGCTCTTTTTAACCCAATTAAAATATCTTCTTCTGTTAGTGCGTGTAATTCGAAAATTTGACACCTGCTTCGAATAGCGGAGTTTATTGCATGGAATGGATTACTTGTCGTAGCACCAATTAAAGTAAGAAGTCCGCTTTCTAAGTGAGGTAATAGAAAGTCTTGCTTTGCTTTATCTAGACGGTGAACTTCATCTAAAATTAAAACGAGGTGTCGATGCATCTTCGCTTCTTGTACGACAACTTCCATATCTTTTTTATTGTGAGTAACAGCGTTCAATAGACGAAACGGGGTACCGGTACTTCCTGCAATTGCACTGGCAATGGATGTTTTTCCTGTACCTGGAGGACCGTATAAAATCATAGATTGAAAATGATTGGCTTGGACCATTCGCCATAAAATCTTTCCTTCACCAACTAAATGTTGTTGCCCAATAATTTCTTGAATATTTGTAGGGCGCATTCGATGTGCGAGTGGTTGTTTCATTTGGACCGTCTCCCTTAATATATAATCTCGTTCTATCGTATCATTTTTTTCTACGGAATTTGAAATAGGATGCTGTTTTATGGGAAAAATGAAGGTTAATATTTTCATTTTTCTTTCAATTGTAATAATTTCCGAGTTTTTCAATGTGATTTTATGTTATCATTTTGATACACAAGTTGAAATTTCTTATAATACTATATTATGCTATAATTTCATAGGATTTTAAATTGTGTTCTTTTTATAAATAAGATATAACCAATAGAAGTGAAAATTTGAAAAGAGGTGCAAAATAGATGAAGATTTCAACAAAAGGCCGCTATGGCTTAACAATTATGATTGATCTTGCAAAAAAGTTTGGTGAAGGTCCGATTTCATTAAAATCAATTGCGCAGGCGCATGACTTATCCGAGCATTACTTAGAGCAATTAATTTCACCACTTCGTAACGCTCGTCTTGTAAAGAGTACGCGCGGGGCATACGGCGGATATGTATTATCTGATCAACCGGCTAACATTACAGCTGGGGATGTAATCCGTGTATTAGAGGGACCGATTAGTGTTGTAGAAATGATAGAAGAAGAAGAGCCAGCACAGCGCCAGTTATGGATGCGTGTTCGTGATGCGGTGCAAGAAGTGTTAGATAGTACAACGTTAGAAGATTTAGTACGTTATGAGGAAGAAAATCACGGGGGCTATATGTTTTACATTTAATTCCTTGTGAAACGATTTGGAAAGAAGGAGATTTAATGGAACGCATTTACTTAGATCATGCTGCGACATCTCCGACTCACCCAGAAGTGGTCGAAAAGATGATTCCATATATGACAGAAATATTCGGGAACCCGTCTAGTATTCACTTTTATGGACGTCAAACTCGCCATGCAGTAGATGAGGCGAGACGAGTGTGTGCACGCAGCATTCATGCGAATCCGAATGAAGTTATATTTACGAGCGGTGGTACAGAAGCTGATAATTTAGCGCTTATCGGTGTAGCACGTGCGAACCGTCATAAAGGTAACCACATAATAACGACGCAAATTGAACATCATGCGATTTTGCATACGTGCGAATTGTTAGAGCGTGAAGGGTTTGAAGTGACATATTTACCTGTCGATGAAACAGGGCTTATTCAAGTTTCTGACATACAAAAGGCATTAACAGAAGAGACGATTCTTGTATCTGTTATGTTTGGGAATAATGAAGTAGGGACAATGCAACCAATTGTGGAAATAGGAAAGTTGCTAAAAGATCATCAAGCTTATTTCCATACAGATGCGGTACAAGCTTACGGTTTAGTAGAAATTAATGTGAAAGAGTTTGGAATTGATTTATTATCAATTTCAGCTCATAAAATTAATGGGCCAAAAGGTGTAGGGTTCTTATACGCTGGTGCAAATGTGAAATTTGAACCGTTATTAATAGGCGGAGAGCAAGAAAGAAAACGCCGTGCTGGTACGGAAAATGTGCCTAGTATTGCTGGGCTTCAGCATGCAATTCTTATAGCTGAAAAAACTCGTGAGCAAAAAAATGCCCAATATGAAGAGTTTAAAGATATAATGGTATCTGTCTTCAAAAATGAAGGCATTACTTTCGAGGTAAACGGAAACTTAGAACATCGCTTACCGCATGTACTTAATGTAAGTTTTACAGGAATGAACATTGAACCATTTCTTGTGAACTTAGACCTTGCTGGCATTGCAGTATCAAGCGGTTCTGCTTGTACAGCTGGTTCGATTGATCCATCACATGTATTAGTAGCGATGTTTGGAAAAGACTCCGATCAAATACGTTCATCCGTACGCTTTAGTTTTGGACTTGGAAATACGAAAGAGCAAATTGAAAAAGCGGCGTACGAAACAGTGAAAATCGTGAAGCGATTAACACAAAATTAGCATGGGAGGTGACATGATGAACAAACTACCTCACGAAACACGCGTTGTCATCGGAATGTCCGGTGGCGTCGATTCATCTGTAGCAGCACTTTTATTAAAAGAGCAAGGTTATGATGTAATCGGAATTTTTATGAAAAACTGGGATGATACAGATGAGAATGGTGTCTGCACAGCAACAGAAGATTACAATGATGTAATTGAAGTGTGTAACCAAATTGGTATTCCGTATTATGCAGTAAACTTTGAAAAACAATACTGGGATAAAGTATTTACGTACTTCTTAGATGAGTATCGAGCTGGTCGTACACCAAACCCAGATGTAATGTGTAATAAAGAAATTAAATTTAAAGCATTTTTAGAGCATGCAATTGCGCTTGGTGCAGATTATGTGGCAACAGGCCATTATGCACGCGTTGCTTATATGGACGGCGAATATAAAATGCTTCGCGGCGTTGATGACAATAAAGATCAAACATATTTCTTAAATCAATTAAGCCAAGAGCAATTATCAAAAACAATGTTCCCGTTAGGTGAATTAAAGAAACCGCAAATTCGTGAAATGGCGAAAGAAGCTGGCTTAGCGACAGCGGCGAAAAAAGATAGTACAGGTATTTGCTTCATTGGTGAGCGTAACTTTAAAGATTTCTTAAGTAACTACTTACCGGCACAACCAGGTGTAATGCAAACATTATCTGGTGAAGTGAAAGGGAAGCATGACGGTTTAATGTATTATACAATTGGACAACGTCATGGCCTTGGAATTGGTGGTAATGGTGATCCATGGTTTGCTGTTGGGAAAAATCTAAAAGAAAACATTTTATATGTTGATCAAGGATTCCATAACGAACTTCTATATGGTGATGAAGTTATTGCTACGAATGTAGGATGGGTAAGTAACAAAGAAAAAGAAACCGAATTTAAGTGCACGGCGAAATTCCGTTATCGTCAAGAAGACAATAAAGTAACGGTTCAAATCGTTGATGAAAATACAGTTCGTATTCTTTGTGATGAGCCAATTCGTGCAATTACACCAGGACAAGCAGTCGTTTTCTATGATGGAGATGAGTGCTTAGGCGGTGCTACAATTGATGAAGTATACCGTAGTGGTAAGAAATTGGATTATTTAGGATAAACGAGAAGCCTCTGCCGATTAGCGGTTAGAGGTTTCTTTTACATAAAGCGAATTTTCGTTCGCTTGGAAAATACATTCTTTGTTATAATTTGTTGTAGAGGTGAAGGACATGTCAAACAAACTTGAAACAGGTATTCAATATATGCAAGAAGGAAACTGGGAAGAAGCAGCTAAAAATTTTACAGAAGCAATCGAAGAAAATCCGAAAGATGCGCTTGGATACATTAATTTTGCAAATTTATTAGACGTATTAGGTGATAGCGAGCGAGCGATTTTATTTTATAAACGCGCACTAGAGTTAGATGATAAATCTGCAGCTGCCTATTATGGTTTAGGAAATGTATATTATGGCCAAGAGCAATTTACTGAGGCGAAAGCTGTATTTGAACAAGCAATGCAAGCTGGATTACAATCAGCTGATGTAACATTTATGTTAGGTATCACACATGTACAGCTTGGAAATGATCGTCTTGCACTACCATTCTTACAAAGAGCAACAGAATTAGATGAAAACGATGTAGAAGCTGTATTCCAGTGCGGACTTTGCTTCGCGCGATTAGAACATGTTCAAGAGGCGAAACCTTATTTTGAAAAGGTATTAGAAATGGATGAAGAGCATGCAGATGCGTATTACAATTTAGGTGTTGCGTACGTATTTGAGGAAAATAATGAGAAGGCTCTCGCTTTATTTAAGAAAGCAACTGAAATTCAGCCAGATCACTTTTTAGCGGGTAATGGCGTTCGTTTATTAGAGCAAGAAGCTGAATAAGATAAAAATATAGTTTAATGGGTAGTTATCCCTCATCTAAAAAGGTGGGGGATGTACTGCTCATTAAAGTGAAAATATCGGAAAGGAGAGGAAAGATGGGAAATCAACATGCAATGGATTTGTTTGAGGAAGAAAAAAAGTTTATAAAAGCGCAAGTTCTTCATACCATTTTCCACAACGAAGAAAACCTCTATTCCGTTGTCAGTATGAAAGTCATTGAAACGAATGAAACGTATGACGAAAAGAAAGTAATGATAAACGGTCATTTTCCCCGCATGCATGAAGATGAAGTGTTTACATTGACAGGTCATTTTAAGGACCATCCAAAGTATGGAAAACAATATATGGTTGAAACATTTAAAAAAGAATTGCCGCAAACAAAAGCAGGTATGGTGCAATATTTAGCGAGTGATTTATTTAAAGGGATAGGAAAACGTACAGCTGAAAAAATTGTGGACCATCTCGGAGAACATGCTATTTCTAAAATTATGGATGACCCTGAGGCGTTAAATGGTGTTGTTAATAAACAAAAGGCTCAGGAAATATATGAGACAATTGTTGAACATCAAGGATTAGAGAAAGTAATGAGCTTTTTAAATGGCTACGGTTTTGGAACGAAACTTTCTATTAAGATTTACCAGCAATATAAAGAGATGACATTAGAAGTGATTCGTAATAATCCGTATCAACTTATTGAAGAAGTGGACGGGATTGGTTTTGGAAGAGCGGATGATATAGGGCGTGCGTTAGGGATATCGGGTAATCATGACGACCGTGTACGAGCGGGATGTTTTTACACATTAGAGAATGTCTCATTACAACTTGGTCATGTTTATATGAGGAAAGATCAACTTGTAAGAGAAACGATGTCACTTTTAAACAATCAAGAAGGAAGAGTGACTGAGGAAGATATTATAGGTTGTATTGAAACGATGCAAAGTGAAGGGAAAGTCATCATAGAAGAAGAACGAGTGTATTTAGCGACGTTATTCTACTCTGAAAAAGGTGTTGTAAAGTCTATTCGCAGGCTTATGAATCAAGAAGAAACACCTTCATTTCCAGAAGCGGAAGTGTTAAAAACGTTAGGTGAAATTGAAGAACAACTGAACGTACAATATGCACCGTTTCAGCAAGAAGCAATTCAAACGGCACTTCATAAACCGATGATGTTATTGACAGGTGGACCAGGAACAGGGAAAACAACAGTTATTAAAGGGATTGTTGAAATGTATGCGTCACTTCACGGATTATCGTTAAATCCGAATGAATACAGTGATGATAATCCATTTCCAATACTATTAACAGCTCCAACAGGAAGAGCAGCTAAGCGGATGAGTGAATCGACAGGACTTCCAGCTTGCACAATTCACCGTTTACTTGGTTGGACGCCAGAAGGATCTTTCCAGCGTAATGAAACGGATCCTGTCCAAGGTAAGCTCCTTATTATCGATGAATTTTCAATGGTTGATATTTGGCTTGCAAATCAGCTATTTAAGTCGTTGCCGACGAATATTCAAGTTATCGTTGTAGGTGATGAAGATCAGTTGCCATCTGTAGGACCTGGACAAGTATTAAAAGATTTATTAAATGCAGGCGCAGTTCCGACAGTGAAGCTTACTGAAATTTATCGTCAAGCGGAAGGCTCATCAGTGATTCAACTTGCCCATGCGATAAAAAATGGAACTCTACCACCAGATTTAGCGCAAAACAAAAAAGATCGTTCGTTTATCAGCTGTACAGGGGCTCAAATTGTTGAGGTTGTGAAAAAAGTTTGCGAAAATGCTAAAACAAAAGGCTTTAGTGCAAGGGATGTTCAAGTATTAGCACCGATGTACCGCGGGCCTGCTGGTATTAATGTATTAAACGAAGCGCTGCAACAAGTATTTAATCCGAAGAGGGAAAAGAGTAAAGAAATTGCTTACGGTGATGTTGTGTACCGAAGAGGTGATAAAGTACTGCAACTCGTGAATCAGCCGGAGAGCCAAGTGTTTAATGGTGATATTGGGGAAATTGTTTCGGTGTTTTATGCAAAAGAAAACGTTGAGCAACAAGATATGATTATCGTTTCATTTGATGGAATTGAGGTAACGTATACGAAGCCCGATTTAAATCAAATTACGCATGCATATTGTTGTTCCATTCATAAATCACAAGGTAGTGAATTTCCGATTGTTATTATGCCAATCGTGAAAAGTTACAACCGTATGTTACGTCGTAATTTAATTTACACGGGTATTACAAGAAGTAAGAAGTTCCTTATTATTTGCGGGGAGGAAGCAGCTTTCCAATCTGGTGTAAATCGCCTTGATGATGCAATGCGTCAAACAACTTTAGCTAGTCGCTTGCAAGAATCACAAGGAGAAGTACAGATGGTCACAGTTAATGGCGAGGAAATGGACGTGGAAAACATTTCACCGTATGATTTCATGTAACAAGGTGAAATTATATAGTGAAACTTTCAAACGCATAGCGTTGAAAGGCTCCAGTAATGTATAAATGAATGCAGTTTGGACATAATGGCGAATAGAATCTGGGAGACTGTAAGGAGATGAAAGCCATATGTTCATTTGTCCAAATTGCAAAGGGAAAGACATTGGAAAAATAGGTGTCAACCAATTTTATTGCTGGAATTGTTATATCGAATTATCGGTTTCAAAGGGGAAAATCCATACACATCAAGTTGAGGAAGATGGTTCATTAAGCTCTCTTGATGATTTATTTGATGAGAATGAAAGAACGATCGGATAACGAAAAGGGGGATTTACTTTGAATCTACGCAATTCATTAATCGCATTAGGTGTTGGAGCTGCAGCATATCAATATGCTCGTAAACAAGATGTATTTTCAAAACGCAATATGAAAAAAGCACGTAAGATGATTAAGTCTTACTTATAATCATTTCGATAAATTGAAAAACTCCCTTGTAGACAAGGGAGTTTTTTTATGCACCCATATGCAAATAAAAAAGTCCGATCTCTGAGAAAAGATAAGATAGACCGTAGCAGCCAACGCCAAGTATTCCATACTGCCATAATTGCTTCGCTTTTTCTTTACGTGAGGAATGAATAAAGAACCCCTTCCAAATACCGAACCCGATACAAATCCATTCAAGAATCATAAAAAGTGCTGATAATCCAAGCATAAACAAAACCATAATTAGCCCTCCTGATTATATTAATTCATGCTGTATTCTCAGGGGTGGTTGTCCTTGTTATGTTATTTATATGTACGTCTTTAAAAAACAGTATGGTCCGTATGAAAAGATTTTAAAAGTTTCGCACATAACCTACCCCATTTATTTTCAAAATAAAGGTGGAGGAGGTTTTTCATGTGAAGAATCTTAAAATCATTTGGATATATCGTTTAGGATTATTGTTACTTGTTTTTCTTTGTCTGCTCGTCTTTTTAAAAATTAAGCCGCTATGGGCACCGATTATTTTTGTATTTAAAGTAGCAATCACGCCGTTTCTTATCGCGTGTTTTATTGCGTATTTATTGCACCCTTTAATTGAAAAAATTCATAAGGAAGGGATGCCCCGTACACTTGCCATTTTGCTCATTTATATCCTTTTCTTTGGCGGAATTGGTTATGGGATTTATAAAGGAACACCAGTCGTTATTAAACAGTTACAAGAGATTAATGAACAATTTCCCCAGTTTACAAAGATGTACGATTCGTGGATGGATGGCGTTACAGAACAAACAGCGAATTTCCCTTCGTTCATTCATGAAAAGGTGAAACAACTTTTTGTGGGTGTGGAAACGAAGATTCAAGCGCTTTTAAATAAAGTGATGAGTACAGCTCGTGGTGTACTCGATTCATTGCTCATTATTTTCTTAATACCGTTCATTGTATTTTACATATTAAAAGATTATGGTGAGTTTTATCATATCTTTTGGAAACTAGTCCCAAGTAAATGGCGAGGTACGGGGCAAATGCTTGCGAAAGAAATTGATAAGTCACTTGGAAGCTATATTCGAGGACAGTTATTTGTTTGTTTAGTATTAGGGGGAGTATCAGCTCTTTCTTTTTGGTTTATCGGTATGAAATATCCATTATTGCTTGGCATTATTATTGGGGTAACGGATATAATCCCATACTTCGGTCCTATTTTAGGAGCGATCCCGACGTTAATGATTGCAGCAACAGTATCAACGAGTTTACTTATTAAGGCGGGGATCACGATTGCGATTTTGCAATTTGTGGAGAGTAACATTTTATCGCCTTACATCGTTGGTAAGTCACTTCGTATGCATCCCGTTATTATTATGCTTGCCTTACTAGTTGGGGGAGAGGTAGCTGGGATTGTAGGATTGCTAATATCGGTTCCGATTTTAGCAGTTATTCGCACTGTCATTGTTCATGTGAGACCGCTCTTGAAAAAAGAAGATGTGTAAGTATAGAAGCCCTCTATGTAAGAAATAGAGGGCTAATCATATATTTATTTAGAAAGTTGCTCGTGTATTTTTTGAATGAGGGAGCTCACATCATTTGTTTGAATATGTTTTATTTTTTTCCATTCGTTATCATACATAAATATAATTTGATTGTTGAAAAGACGCTTTTGTTCTTTTAGATTAGAAATTTTTGCGAAAGAGTACTCTTCAAATATTGGATTCTTACTTACATCTGGCCCATAAAAGAATAGTCTTTTGTTCGTTAAAATTAGCAATCCTGGCCTTGCGACGGAACGATAAATAAATATGTCTAATGAACATGCTGCGTAAAATAATATCGTTTCGTCAGTCGCTAATATGTTTTTAGTTTTGCTAAGTAAGGTTGTCATTGTGATCGCTCCTTTATTTTATTAACAATAATTTAATTGTAGCAAAAAAAGTAATATTTAGAAATTTTTATAAATCATTCTTATAAGGAGATTCCGATTTGTTAATAAACGCATAATATATGAAAAGGCTGTTAAGAATGAATAGTAGAATACCTATGATAAATAAGCAATTAATACAATATAAATGATTATCTACATTGACAAACTTAAGAGAATTCTATTATATTTAGTCATATAATACATTAAATCAATGACGGAACAAGTACGTTACAGTCCATTTATAGAGAGAAGCTTCCATATGGCTGAAAGAAGCTTTAAATGAAGGGTAACAGAAAGCTAATCCTGAGAGCAGCTAATCACTGCCGTCTTGCCACGTTACGGCACCATGAGGTGATGAATTGATTGTTATTGTAATCAATTCATAATTAGGGTGGTATCGCGAGTTAACTCTCGTCCCTTTTATAGGGACGGGAGTTTTTTATATTTAAGGAGGAAAATACAATGAAACAACTAACAGGCGCACAAATTCGTCAAATGTTTTTAGACTTTTTCCAAGAAAAAGGACATGCAGTAGAACCTAGTGCATCACTAGTTCCACATGAAGATCCATCTCTTCTATGGATTAATAGTGGTGTAGCTACATTAAAAAAATATTTTGATGGACGTGTAATCCCACAAAATCCACGTATTACAAATGCTCAAAAATCAATTCGTACAAACGATATTGAAAACGTAGGGAAAACAGCTCGTCACCATACATTCTTTGAAATGTTAGGAAACTTCTCAATTGGTGATTACTTCAAAGAAGAAGCAATTACATGGGCTTGGGAATTCTTAACGAGCGACAAATGGATCGGATTCGATAAAGAATTACTATCAGTTACAATCCATCCAGAAGATGAAGAAGCATTCACAATTTGGAATGAGAAAATGGGCGTTCCAAAAGAGCGTATTATCCGCTTAGAAGAAAACTTCTGGGATATCGGTGAAGGGCCAAGTGGACCGAATACAGAGATTTTCTATGACCGCGGAGAAGCTTACGGTAATGACTTTAGTGACCCAGAATTATATCCAGGCGGAGAAAACGAGCGTTACTTAGAAGTATGGAACCTTGTATTCTCTCAATTTAACCATAATCCAGACGGTTCATATACACCACTTCCTAAGAAAAACATTGATACAGGGATGGGTCTAGAGCGTATGACATCTATCGTTCAAGATGTACCTACGAACTTTGATACAGACCTATTCATGCCGATGATTGGTGCAACAGAAACAATTTCTGGTGAAAAATATCGTAATGGCGATTTAGAAAAAGATATGGCATTCAAAGTAATTGCTGACCATATCCGTACAGTAACATTCGCTGTTGGTGACGGTGCTCTTCCATCTAACGAAGGCCGTGGTTATGTATTACGTCGTTTATTACGCCGCGCTGTTCGTTATTCGAAGAAATTAAACATCAACCGTCCATTTATGTTTGAATTAGTACCGGTTGTTGGAGAAGTAATGAAAGACTTCTATCCAGAAGTACTTGAAAAGAAAGATTTCATTGCGAAAGTTGTGAAGAACGAAGAAGAGCGTTTCCATGAAACACTTCATGATGGTGAAGCGATTTTAGCTGAAGTAATTGCAAAAGCAAAAGAAGAAAAAACAACTGTTATTTCTGGAGTAGATGCGTTCCGTCTATATGACACATACGGTTTCCCAATTGAATTAACAGAAGAATATGCAGAAGAAGCTGGCATGACAGTTGATCATGAAGGTTTTGAAAATGAAATGGAAAAACAACGTGAGCGTGCACGTGCTGCTCGTCAAGACGTTGATTCTATGCAAGTTCAAGGTGGTGTCCTTGGAGAAATTAAAGTAGCGAGCGAATTCGTTGGTTACGGTACAGTTGCAACAGAAAGTAACGTTGTTGCACTTGTGAAAAACGGCGAATACACAGACAGCTTACAAGCTGGTGAAGAAGGACAGTTAATTCTTGATGTAACACCATTCTATGCTGAGAGTGGTGGACAAATTGCAGACCGTGGTTACCTTCTTGCAGATGGTGTGAAAGTTCTTGTAAAAGACGTACAAAAAGCACCAAACGGCCAAAACTTGCATAAAGTTGTTGTTGAAGAAGGTACATTAACGAAAGATGCGGCTGTAAAAGCTATTATCGATACGAAAAACCGTAGTAGCGTTGTAAAAAATCATACAGCAACTCACTTACTACACCAAGCATTAAAAGACGTACTTGGAACACACGTTAACCAAGCAGGTTCTCTTGTAACTTCTGAACGTCTACGTTTTGACTTCTCTCACTTCGGTCAAGTACAAGCTGACGAATTAGAAAAAATTGAGCGTATGGTAAACGAAAAAATTTGGGAAAGTATTGATGTTGAGATTTCTCAAAAAGCAATCGAAGAAGCGAAAGAAATGGGCGCAATGGCATTATTCGGTGAAAAATACGGAGATGTTGTACGCGTTGTACAAGTTGGCGATTACAGCTTAGAGCTTTGTGGTGGTTGTCACGTTGATAATACAGCTTCTATCGGTATTTTCAAAATCGTTGCTGAGTCTGGTATTGGTGCAGGAACTCGTCGTATTGAAGCAGTAACTGGTAAGTCTGCATACGAATTAATGAATGATCAAGTAGGTTTATTAAAAGAAGCAGCAGGAAAAATGAAAACAAATCCGAAAGATATTTTAACAAGAGTTGATGGTCTATTTGCTGAAGTGAAACAACTGCAAAAAGAAAATGAATCTCTTGCTGCGAAATTAAGCAATATCGAAGCTGGAAACTTAACTGATTCTGTAATGACAGTTGATGGTGTGAATGTATTAGCAGCGAAAGTAAATGTTGCAGATATGAACAACTTACGTACGATGATGGATGATCTGAAAAATAAATTAGAGTCAGCAGTTGTTGTATTAGCGTCTGTTAATGACGATAAAGTAAACATCCTAGCGGGTGTAACGAAAGACTTAATTAGCCAAGGTTACCATGCTGGTAAACTTGTGAAAGAAGTAGCTTCTCGTTGCGGCGGTGGCGGTGGTGGCCGTCCTGATATGGCACAAGCAGGCGGTAAAAACCCAGCTCAAGTCGAAGAAGCTTTAGCATTTGTACAAGAGTACGTTAAATCTGTTTCAAAATAAAGAGATAGTAGTGTACAATGGTAGGGAGAGGAGAAGTTCTTCTCCCTATACTTACTATATAAGTGAGGTGCTTGAAATGGACGGTTTTGATAAAACAATGAAGTTTAGCATTCAAGATGAAAAACAGAGTGTCCATGTAAATGATGTACTTTTAACTGTGTATGATGCACTTCAAGAAAAAGGCTATAATCCGATTAACCAAATCGTCGGTTATTTATTAAGTGGAGACCCAGCATACATACCTCGCCATAAAGATGCACGTAGCATCATTCGCAAGCTTGAACGTGATGAGTTAATTGAAGAGCTTGTGAAGTCTTACTTGAAACATCATCGTGAGGAGTAGTTTATGCGGATATTAGGTTTAGATGTAGGTACAAAAACAGTCGGAGTTGCAATTAGCGACGAGATGGGCTGGACAGCACAAGGATTAGAAACAATTAAGATTAACGAAGAACGAGGTCACTTTGGTTTTGATCGTATTTCTGAGTTAGTAAAGCAGTACAATGTGGACAAAATAGTAGTAGGTTTACCTAAAAATATGAATGGTACAATTGGCCCACGTGGTGAAGCGTGCCAACAATTTGCAGAAAACCTACGAGAGCTGTTACAATTAGACGTTGTAATGTGGGACGAGCGTTTGTCAACAATGGCAGCGGAACGTCTACTCATTTCAGCTGATGTAAGTCGTAAGAAGCGAAAACAAGTAATCGATAAGATGGCTGCAGTCGTAATCTTACAAGGATTTTTAGATAGAAAATAAGAGGTGACCAAAATGGAAGAACGTCAAATTACAATTGTAGACGAAAAAGGTAACGAACATTTATGTGAAATTATTTTCACTTTTGATGCTGACAAATTTGGTAAAAAATCATACGTAATCTTCTCTCCAATCGGTGAAGTAGATGAAGATGGAGACCCAATTTATGATGCAATGGCTTATGAGCAAAATGAAGAAGAGGGCGGAGTTTTACTTCCAATCGAATCAGAAGAAGAGTGGGAAATGGTACAAGAAACATTTAACACTATTGCTGATGAGCAAGAAGCTGAATAATAAGTACTGAAAAGATGGACGACATACAGTCCATCTTTTTTTTGTATTTATATGTAAAATGAAAGATTTTTTGTCGAAACTGTGTAAGTCTTTGTAGTATAATGAGACGGATTGTAGAAAAATAAAGTATCAATTAAAAAAGATAAGTGAATTTGTTGCGTTTTTACATCGTGCTGTATAGAAAGGTGTACATACGGTCTACAATTAAGTAAGGAGGAAATGTTTTGATAGAGAATCAAGTGAAAAAGAAGCGTAGACGCATCTTTTTATTTTCGATTATTGCACTGCTTTTAGTTTGTGGTTCAGTCTATGCGTATATTTCATCCGCATTAGGACCAGTTGATAGCGGGAATAAAAAAGAGATTGAAGTAGAAATTCCGAAAGGATCATCTACAAGTAAAATTGGAGAAATTTTAGAAGAAAAAGGCGCTGTAAAAAACGGTACAGTTTTTAGTTTTTATACAAAGGCTAAATCGAAAAGTTTACAAGCAGGTACATATTTATTAAATCCTTCAATGAATGCTGAAGATGTGATCGAACAAATGTCATCTGGCAACGTGCATCGTCCAGCTCTTTATAAAGTGACGATTAAAGAAGGGGCGCAAGTAACTGAAATTGCAGAAACGATTGCGACAGAACTAAAGTGGAATAAAGATGATGTTACGCGTCAATTAAACGATAAAGCATTTATTCAAAAAATGCAGCAAAAGTATCCGAAGTTATTAACAGATAAAATCTTTGATAGTAATATTAAATACCCATTAGAAGGTTATTTATATCCTGCAACGTATTCGTTTTATAAGAAAGATACGACGTTAGAAGCAATTGTAATTCCAATGCTTGAGAAAACAAATGCAATCATTGTTCAAAATGAGGCGAAAATGAAAGCGAAGAATTGGGATGTTCATCAGCTTTTAACATTATCTTCACTTATTGAAGAAGAGGCAACTGGTTTTACAGATCGTCAAAAGATCTCTAGTGTCTTTTATAATCGTTTAACAAAAGGTATGCCACTTCAAACGGATCCAACGGTATTATATGCACTTGGAAAGCATAAACAACGTGTATTATACGAAGATTTAAAGGTCAACTCACCGTATAATACGTATGTTGTAAAAGGGTTGCCGGTAGGGCCGATCGCAAACTCTGGTAAACATTCAGTGGAAGCTGCGTTAGAACCTGCGCAAACAGATTATTATTATTTCTTAGCTGCACCAAGTGGTGAAGTGTATTATGCGAAAACATTAGAAGAGCATAATGCATTAAAGCAAAAATACATTACGAAAAAACAGTGAAATGGGGAGGGATAGCGAAAAAAGTCGCACATCCCTCTTTTTTGTGGTAAAATATATCGGGTTAAAAACTGGCAGAAGAATCGTTTTTAATATCAAAACGGGACGTACAAGCTAAGGGTAAAGCTGGCTTGTATTTTTATTGCATTCTATGTGTGAAAAGACGTCATAGAGGCACTTCTCCATGTAAATAAGGAGGACCATTTATGGAGGATGCAGTTAACGAGTACCTATTATCATTTATTGATCCGAAAGATAAATTAATTCTTGAAATGGAAGAATATGCAACAGAAAATCATGTGCCAATTATGGATCGACTTGGAATGGAATTTATGCTGCAATTTTTACGTTTAATTGGACCGAAAAGCATTTTAGAACTTGGAACAGCAATCGGTTATTCTAGTATTCGTATGATGCAAGCTATTCCAAATTCACGTATTGTGACAGTTGAGCGCAATCGTGAGAGATATGAAAAAGCACTTGAATATATAGAACGTTCCCCAGTAACAGATCGTATTTCAGTTATTTACGGTGATGCGTTAGAGACAGGTGAACAAGTAAAAGAACACGGGACATTTGACGTTATTTTTATTGATGCAGCAAAAGGACAGTATCGTCGCTTTTTTGACTTATATGAACCGTTATTAAATCCTGGTGGAGTAATTATTTCAGATAATGTTATGTACCACGGTCTTGTAACGACAAAAGAGAAAATTGAAAACAGACGTACACGTGGTTTAATCCGTCGTATTAAGACGTACAATGAGTGGCTTATGAATCATGAAGGATATGATACAACGATTTTCCCAATTGGTGATGGAGTAGCTGTTAGTAAAAAGAGAGGGTGACCAAGGTATGAAGAAACCTGAATTGTTAGTAACGCCAAGAGCGGTGGCGGATATCGAACCTCTTGCGAAAGCAGGAGCAGATGCGGTAATGATCGGTGAGCAAAAGTTTGGTTTACGTTTAGCAGGGGAGTTTTCACGTGAAGATGTAAAACAAACTGTGAAGATTGCACATGAAAATGGTGTGAAAGTATACGTAGCCATGAACGCTATGTTCCACAACGATAAAGTAGAAGAATTAACAGATTACGTTTCATTTTTAAACGAAGTAAATGTAGATGCAATTGTTTTCGGAGATCCAGCGGTATTAATGGCTGTTCGCGAAGTAGCACCAAATATGCAGTTGCACTGGAATACAGAAACGACAGCAACAAACTGGTTCACTTGTAACTACTGGGGACAAAGAGGAGCGAAGCGCGCTGTATTAGCTCGTGAGCTGAGCTTAGATGAAATTGTTGATTTAAAAGAAAATGCTGAAGTGGAACTAGAAGTACAAATTCACGGTATGACTTGTATGTTCCAATCGAAGCGTTCATTAGTAGGAAACTACTTTGAGTATCAAGGACGTAATCTTGACATTGAAAAGAAAAAATATGAAGAGAATATGTTCTTATATGACCCAGAGCGTAACAATAAATATCCAATTTATGAAGATGAAAATGGTACTCACATTATGAGTCCGAACGATATTTGTTTCATCGATGAATTAGAGGAACTAATCGAAGCTGAAGTTGATAGCTTAAAAATCGACGGTGTACTAAAAAGCTCTGAATACATTATTGAAGTAACGAAGAAATATCGTCAAGCGATTGATTTATGCGTAGAAGATCGTGATGCATATTATGACGTGAAAGATGATCTATATAAAGAAATAGAAGAAATGCAACCAGTAAATCGTCCGTTAGATACAGGATTCTTCTTTAAAGAAACGGTTTACTAAACGAGGAGGGTGTAGGAAATGACTGTACAAGAAATTTCACGAGTGATCGATGGCAAACGTGTTATTGTGAAGAAACCTGAACTGTTAATCCCTGCGGGTAACTTAGAAAAATTAAAAGTAGCTATCCATTACGGGGCAGATGCTGTATATTTAGGTGGACAAGAATTTGGTCTTCGTTCGAATGCAGGTAACTTTACGCTAGAAGAAATGGCAGAAGGCGTTGAGTTTGCAAAGAAGTATGGAGCAAAAATATACGTAACAACAAATATCTTTGCACATAATGAAAATATGGACGGGCTAGAGGAATATTTAAAAGGGATTGAAAAAGCTGGCGTAACGGGAATTATCGTTGCTGATCCGCTTATCATTGAGACTTGTAAACGCGTAGCGCCTTCTGTTGAGGTGCATTTAAGCACACAGCAATCACTATCCAACTGGAAAGCAGCACAGTATTGGAAAGAAGAAGGTTTACATCGTCTTGTATTAGCTCGTGAAGCAAGCTATGAAGAAATGAAAGAAATTAAAGAAAAAGTGGATATTGAAATTGAAGCATTCGTACATGGTGCAATGTGTATCGCATATTCAGGAAGATGCACATTAAGTAACCATATGACAGCGCGTGATTCTAATCGTGGTGGTTGTTGCCAATCTTGCCGCTGGGATTATGATTTAGTTCAAACAGTATCACAACATAAAGATGCAAAAGAGCTTCCTCTATTCCAAGAAGGAGATGCTCACTTTGCGATGAGTCCAAAAGATTTAAATTTAATTTTATCAATTCCGAAAATGATTGAAATCGGAATCGATAGCTTAAAGGTAGAAGGACGTATGAAATCAATCCATTACGTAGCGACTGTAGCAACTGTATATCGTAAAGTAATTGATGCTTATTGTGCGGATCCAGATAACTTTGAGTTTAAACAAGAATGGTTAGATGAGCTTGATAAATGTGCAAATCGTGATACAGCTCCTGCATTCTTTGAAGGGGTTCCAGGACATCAAGAGCAAATGTTTGGAAATCATAGTAAGAAAACAACGTATGATTTTGCTGGTTTAGTGTTAGATTATAATGAAGAAACGGGCATCGTAACGATTGAGCAACGTAATCATTTCAAACCAGGACATGAAGTGGAGTTCTTTGGACCAGAAATAGAAAACTTTACGCAAACGGTGGAGAAAATTTGGGATGAGGATGGAAACGAATTAGATGCAGCGAGACATCCGTTGCAAATCGTGAAATTCAAAGTGGATCAACGAGTGTATGTGAATAATATGATGCGCAAAAGCATACTTCAATAAGAAAGAGTGATAGTCGAATGGGGACGAATAAGCCTGTTGTAATTGGAATTGCTGGTGGTTCGGGATCAGGTAAAACGAGTGTAACGAAAGCGATTTTTGACCATTTTAAAGGTCATTCTATTTTAATCTTAGAGCAAGATTATTATTACAAAGATCAAAGCCATTTACCAATGGAAGAGCGTTTAAAAACAAATTATGATCATCCGCTTGCGTTTGATAATGATCTGTTAATTGAACATTTGCAGCAGTTGCTTGCATATGAGCAAATTGATAAGCCTGTATATGACTATACATTGCATACGCGTTCAGAAGAAATTATTCCAGTTGAGCCGAAAGATGTAATTATTTTAGAAGGAATTCTTATTTTAGAAGACCCACGTCTTTGCGAGTTAATGGACATTAAATTATTCGTTGATACGGATGCTGACCTTCGTATTCTGCGTCGCATGCAGCGTGATATTAAAGAGCGCGGTCGTACGATGGATTCAGTTATTGATCAGTACGTAAATGTTGTACGTCCAATGCACAATCAATTTATTGAGCCTTCTAAGAAATTTGCGGATATTATTATCCCTGAAGGTGGACAAAACCACGTTGCAATTGATATTATGGTGACAAAAATTGCAACAATTCTTGAACAAAAAGTAAATTTGTAATAGCATAGTAAAAGATATACGGTAGGAAGGGATTTTTTCCCTTCCTATCGAATACAATGAAACATGCAACCTCATCTATATATAGGTGAGGGCATATTTATATCAACTTTCCATACATATCTTCTTTATATAAAGAAGAATTGGAAATACGGGGTTGTATGTGACAACTCCGCTAGTGCAAGGGTACTAGAAACCTCCGCTAACAATGGAAGCGGAGGAGTTTTCATATGGAACTCCTCTTTTTTTCGGGGGATTGGTATATAAAAGGAGTGGAAAATATGTCAACAGAAAAAACATACCCTATGACGCAAGAGGGTAAGCAAAAACTAGAGAACGAACTTGAGCAATTAAAAACAGTAAGACGTAAAGAAGTAGTAGAACGTATTAAAATCGCACGTAGCTTCGGGGACCTTTCTGAGAACTCTGAGTACGATGCAGCGAAAGATGAGCAAGCGTTCGTAGAAGGACGTATTACACAATTAGAAAATATGATTCGTAACGCAGTTATCATTAAAGATACTGGCGAAGTATCTACTGTTGTTACATTAGGTAAAACAGTAACATTTAAAGAATTACCAAATGGAGATGAAGAAGCGTACACAATCGTAGGTAGCGCGGAAGCTGACCCATTTGAAGGAAGAATTTCTAACGATTCTCCAATCGCAAAAAGCTTATTAGGTAAGCAAATTGGTGAGAAAGTAACAATCCAAACACCAGGCGGAGAAATGCAAGTAGAGATTGTCTCTGTAAAATAAAAAAAAAGATTCTCCTATCGGGAGAATCTTTTTTTTATCCCGCTATTTGCCAGGCAGTAAGACCACTATCTCAAACTTCAGCGGAAGTAAAGAAGTTAGGTGGGCGTCGGACTGCTCGTAAACGCCCGCTTGGTGAGGGCTAATTAAAGTTTCACTTTATCTGTAGAATAGAAAAAATTGTGTAAACCTTAGAGTGATTCGACAAAAAATGTCAAAAAAACATTTTAAACTTTGATATCATAATTGGAGAATATAGGTTTCAAAAGGGAAAAGGGGCTAATTATGAAACATAAAATCTTTACAGGGTTGGTTTGTAGTATCTCTATATTAGGACTTGCTGCCTGCGGAACGAAAGAGGAAACTACATCATCAAAGGGAGAAAAAGTGAAGCAAGAAGAAAAACAGGATATTAAAGCAACTGAGAGTTCAAAAGCAACTGAGAGTTCAAAAGCCTTAGCAAATCCACAAGATAAAAAGGAATTCAATGATTTTGATGTAGCGTATCAATTAGCTATTGTGATGAAAATATTTCAAGATGTAACGATTAAGTACGATTATGCGATTGGGAATCCAGATTATTTATTGCGAGATTCGATGGATCAAAAAACAATAGATGATATGAAGAATATGTTACAAGAACAGGCGAAAAATAATGATAAAATTTTAAAAGATGAAGTGAATCAAGCATATACATATTTAAAACAATCGAAAGTAAGTAATAAAGATGACGTTCAAAAAATAATAGATGCACAAAATAATTATTTACATATTGTAGATAAGATGATTACTTGTATTGATTCTGTAACAGTTGAGAATGCAAAAGAAAAAAGAAATGAAATGGATAATTTCAGTAAGGACTATTTAAAAGTAGCGGCTAATGTAACAACTACTGTAATTGAAGTTGCTAAAAACACTGGAGTGAATGAAACTGAATTTAAATCGCTTCTTACGAAATTTTTAGAGAAGCCAAAAAAACAATAATAGCTTTATATAATATCTATTTTTGTTTTGGAGCTTGTATAAATAAAATAGTACCTCGTCTAAACTACAATAGACGAGGTGTTTTTTATGAAAATAAAACGGAGAATTACAATTGTTTTAATTTGTTTTATGAGCGTTATGTTTTTATTGCTTTGTCGTTTAATCCAAATTCAAATTATAGATACAGAATCATTTACTGATCGCAAAATAAATTTAATTGAAAAAAGTGTTACGCAACGCACACAATCCATTACAGTAGACGATGGACGTGGGCAGTTTATAGATCGTAATGGTAAAGAAATAGGTGAGGAAAAATATCCTGTTTTAATTATTTTTCCATTTTTACAAATAAAAAATGACATGTTAGAGAAAATCGCGCATATCATTGGTGTGTCGAGACAAGAGATTAGAAGACAAATGAAAAATAACAAAAATGCATTTACCCTACAAGGAGAAACTGCTCCATTTCGAGTGACACGAGAGCAGATGGAGAAGGTAAATGAATTACATGTATTAGGTATTGTAGCAGCTGAAGTGCGATTAAAACAAACTGGAGAGATAAGTCATTTAATTGGTGATGTAGGGGAGAACGAAAGGGAATTTCAAAAGCGATATGGAGAATTGAAAAAAATTTCAAAACAAACGCCGATAGGTATTTCAGGATTACAGCAATCATTTGATGAATTTCTATTGACTGATGGAGAGGCAAAAGTATTATATCAAGTAGATCGGCAAGGAGAACCAATTTTCGGAAAGCAAGCGAAATACACTTCACCAGGAAATCCATTTTATCCAGTTAGGATTCAAACTACTTTACATAAAGAGTTGCAGCAAAAAGCAGAAGAAGTGATTGAAGCAAACGAAATAAAGAAGGGGGGATTAGTATTACTTGATGTAAAGACAAATGAAATATTAGCGATGGTTAGTAAGCCGTCTTTACAAGTAAGGGATGAGAATTTATATAAAACTACACTTGAAAATCAAATGTTAACGCCACATTTTCCAGGCTCTGTTTTTAAAACAGTAGTTGCAGCTGCAGTCATTGATCAAAAAGTAAATTTGTTTAATCGGACATTTAACTGTAATAAAGATTTATATGGTGAAAACGACCCGCAAGTTAGGATGGGTACGCTTAACTTTAAAGAGAGCTTTGCTAGGAGCTGTAACAGGACATTTTCCGAGTTAGGTAACGAGCTATTACAAAAGGATAGGACGGTGTTAGAAACATACGTAGCAGCTCTAGGAGCAAATGAAAAGGTTGGATGGAAAGGTTCTGTATTTCATACACCTCATTTTGAGCAAATGCCAGAAGAGAAAGGCACTACTATTTGGGGGAATGAAGAAAATAAAAGTAATAAAAAAGCGGTAGAACAAACAGCGATTGGACAGAAAGATGTACGTATATCACCTCTAGCAATTGCAAATATGATGGCGACGATTGCGAGGAATGGAGAAAAGATGGAAGTGAAAGCTGTTGAAAAAATAGTATATAAAAATGGAGCGGATTTTTTTACATTTGAGAGCCATACGTTAAATGGAAAACAGCTTTCGTATGAAACAGTGAAAACATTACAAGAGTTATTAAGAGGCGTTGTAACAAGGGAGAAAGGAACAGGAACGGCATTCCGTTCGTTGCCACTAAGTGTCGCTGGAAAATCCGGGACAGCGCAAACGGGGAAAGGGACGAGGGTGAATCGCTGGTTTGCAGGTTATTTTCCGTATGAGAATCCAAGATATGCTTTAGTTGTTGTTGATCTAGAGACTGATAGCAAAGTGAATAAAGTTACACCTACTTTTAAAGATATGGTGGGAGCAATCTATCAATTAGAGAATGAAAAGTAATCTTGCAATTTATAGTGAAATGTCTTCATTTCATGAAAATATCATTGTAAATGTTCAACCTTTCTAGATTTAATGTTACAATAGCAATTAGGAAAAACTGCATGGAGGTTTGGAGAATGGCAGGAGGATCAAGATTCCAACAGAAACAACAAAAACGTCGTCAAAACGGTGTTTTAAATATTGCAATCGCTATTGTATTACTATTAGTAGCTATTGTAGCATATCAATTGTTCGTTCCTAGTACGAAAGAGCAAGCATCTTCTACTGATAAGAAAGTCTCTCAACAAACAACAAAGAATGAGAAAGCTGGAAAATCAGAAGATAAAGAATCTGCTAAGAAAAAAGAAAAAGAACAAGAGCAAGCAGAAGCTAAGAAAAAAGCTGAAGAAGAGAAGCTAAAGGCTGAAGAAGAACAGAAAAAAGCTGAAGAAGAAGCGAAAGCTAACGAGAAAGTATCAGCTGAAAAAACTGTATCTAAGGCAAAAGAGGCTTACACAAAACCTTCTTGGAAAGCTGTAGGAACAGAACAAGGTTCATCACCGGCGATGACGTTTAAACAAGGGTCATCAGATTGGAATGAGATGCAAAGTGCAATTGCTGCAGGTGTTGAGATACCGAAAGAGCAATTAGTATTCCATTTTGTTGGAAGAGACAAAACTGGAAAGAGCAAAGCTTATGGTGATGTTCAAGATAAGCAAAGTGGGAAAAGATATTACGTAAATATTGATTGGGTAGACAATGAGGGCTGGAAACCAGTACTTGTTCAAACTCTAAACTAAAAAAGAGAAGCTCCTTAGGAGCTTCTCTTTTTTGTTAACGCAATTTCTTTAATTTAAAATGAACAACCGCGCTATAATACGGTCTTTTGCTTTCAGGATCCATAACCATTTGATGAGAGATGTGATGAACTTCAAGCATAAGTGCTTTATTATTATCGATTTGTTCACTAATTTTTCGTTCTAAAGAAGCTAAGTCTCCCGCTTCAAAAAATTCTACTTTATCTTCTAACATTTCAAAGGTAAATGACATGAAGACGGCCCCTCTCCTATGTAATCAACTATAGTGTAACAAAGAAAAGAAGGAAATACCATGTACATTTCAATTGACATTTTTAGAAAGAGGGAATATCATACTGATAAAACCGATAAGAAAAAGGGGAATTTTTATGGGCACAGAATTTAATGGTTTATTTGATGAGTGGGCTCATACGTACGACTCATTCGTACAAGGCGAGGATATACAATATAAAGAAGTTTTCGCCCATTATGAGGATATTCTAGAGGATGTAGTTAACAAGTCATTTGGTAATGTATTAGAATTTGGTGTCGGTACAGGTAATTTAACAAATAAATTATTACTTGCTGGCCGCACAGTTTACGGTATAGAACCGTCGCGTGAAATGCGTATGATTGCAAAAGAGAAATTGCCAAAAGAATTTTCGATTACAGAAGGTGATTTTCTTTCGTTTGAAGTCCCAAATTCAATTGATACCATTGTAAGCACCTATGCATTTCATCATTTAACAGATGATGAAAAAAATGTAGCGGTTGCGAAGTATAGTCAATTGCTAAACAAAGGTGGTAAAATAGTGTTTGCTGATACGATATTTGCAGATCAAGATGCATATGATAAGACTGTTGAAACAGCAAAACAAAGAGGTTTTCACCAGTTAGCAAACGATTTGCAAACGGAATACTATACACGTATTCCAGTTATGCAGACTATTTTTGAAAACAATGGCTTCCATGTAACGTTTACGAGATTAAATCATTTCGTTTGGGTAATGGAGGCAACTAAGCAATAGAAAGAGGGATTAGATTGAGAATTGCTGTAATTGGAGCAATGGAAGAAGAAGTACGTATTTTACGTGACAAATTAGAACAAGCAGAAACAGAAACGGTTGCTGGTTGTGAATTTACGAAAGGACTATTAGCAGGACATGAAGTAATCTTGTTAAAGTCTGGTATTGGTAAAGTAAATGCAGCGATGTCAACGACAATTTTATTAGAAAAATATAAGCCTGAAAAAGTAATTAATACTGGTTCAGCTGGTGGATTCCATCATTCTCTAAACGTTGGTGATGTAGTTATTTCCACTGAAGTTCGTCACCATGACGTAGATGTAACAGCATTTAACTATGAATATGGTCAAGTACCAGGAATGCCGCCTGGATTTAAAGCTGATGAGGCGTTAGTTGCATTAGCTGAGAAATGTATGCAAACTGAAGAAAATATTCAAGTTGTAAAAGGCATGATTGCAACAGGCGATTCATTTATGAGTGATCCGAACCGCGTTGCAGCCATCCGTGATAAATTTGAAAATCTTTATGCGGTAGAAATGGAAGCAGCAGCTGTCGCACAAGTATGCCACCAATATGAAGTTCCGTTTGTTATCATTCGCGCACTTTCTGATATTGCTGGTAAAGAATCAAATGTTTCATTTGATCAGTTTTTAGATCAAGCAGCTCTTCATTCTACAAACTTTATCGTAAAAGTGTTAGAAGAGTTAAAGTAATGTAACAAAAAGGCAACTGTCTCATATAAAGAAAATACATACAGTTGCCTTTTCTTTATTGGCAAACAAGGGGGAGAACACGATGAATGTATATCGTGGAGTTCATGAGTTAATTGGTCATACACCAATTGTAGAAATTACTCGTTTTTCACTTCCGAAAGGGGTCCGCTTATTTGCAAAGCTTGAATTTTATAACCCAGGCGGAAGCGTTAAGGATCGTTTAGGAAGAGAATTAATCGAAGATGCGCTAGAAAAAGGGCTTGTTACCCAAGGTGGAACAATTATTGAACCGACTGCTGGGAATACTGGTATTGGACTGGCACTTGCAGCATTAGAACATGATTTACGTGTTATTGTTTGTGTACCAGAGAAATTTAGTATTGAAAAACAAGAATTAATGAAAGCACTAGGTGCAACTGTCGTGCATACACCGACTGAGCAAGGAATGACCGGTGCAATTGCAAAAGCAAAAGAATTAGTAAATGAAATACCGAATTCATACTCTCCAAGTCAGTTCGCAAATGAGGCAAATCCTCGTGCATATTTTAAAACATTAGGACCTGAACTGTGGGACGCATTGAATGGAGAGATTAACATATTTGTTGCTGGAGCAGGAACTGGCGGTACGTTTATGGGGACTGCATCTTACTTGAAAGAAAAAAATATAGATATTAAAACAGTTATCGTAGAGCCAGAAGGATCTATTTTAAATGGTGGTAAGGCTGGTTCACATGAGACCGAAGGAATTGGACTGGAATTTATCCCCCCATTTTTGAAGACATCTTATTTTGATGAAATTCATACGATTTCTGATCGAAATGCATTTTTACGAGTGAAAGAATTAGCGCAAAAAGAAGGACTTCTCGTTGGAAGCTCTTCAGGAGCAGCATTTCATGCGAGCTTACTTGAGGCAGAGAAGGCAGCACCAGGTACAAATATTGTAACCATTTTTCCAGATAGCAGTGAGCGCTATTTAAGTAAAGACATATACAAAGGATGGGAATAAAAAATGAGAGCAAAGACAAAGTTAATTCATGGTATTCGCATAGGAGAACCTTCAACTGGATCTGTAAACGTACCGATTTATCAAACAAGTACGTACAAACAAGAAGCAGTTGGTAAGCATCAAGGATATGAATATTCACGTACAGGTAACCCAACACGTGCAGCTTTAGAAGAAATGATTGCTGTATTAGAAAATGGGCATGCTGGATTTGCATTTGGTTCAGGAATGGCTGCTATTACAGCGACAATTATGTTGTTCTCAAAAGGTGACCACGTTATTTTAACAGATGATGTGTATGGCGGAACATACCGCGTTATTACGAAAGTATTAAACCGTTTCGGTATTGAGCATACATTTGTAGATACAACAAACTTAGAGGAAGTTGAAGAAGCGATTCGTCCAAATACGAAAGCAATTTATGTAGAAACACCAACGAACCCACTACTAAAAATTACTGATATTAAGAAAATATCTACTCTTGCTAAAGAGAAAGACTTATTAACAATTATCGATAACACATTCATGACGCCATATTGGCAGTCGCCGATTTCTTTAGGAGCAGATATTGTGCTTCATAGTGCAACGAAATATTTAGGAGGTCATAGTGACGTAGTTGCAGGTCTAGTAGTTGTAAATAGCCCACAACTAGCAGAAGATCTTCACTTTGTACAAAACTCAACAGGCGGTATTCTTGGGCCACAAGATAGCTTCTTACTACTTCGTGGTTTAAAAACGTTAGGAATTCGTATGGAAGAACATGAAACGAATTCACGCGCTATTGCTGAGTTCTTAAATAATCATCCAAAAGTAAATAAAGTATATTACCCAGGTCTTGAATCACATCAAAACCACGAATTAGCAACAGAACAAGCAAATGGATTTGGTGCTATTATCTCATTTGATGTAGATAGTGAAGAGACATTAAATAAAGTACTTGAGAAATTGCAGTACTTTACACTTGCTGAAAGTTTAGGAGCAGTAGAAAGTTTAATTTCTATTCCATCTCAAATGACACATGCATCAATCCCAGCTGATCGCCGCAAAGAATTAGGAATTACAGATACATTAATTCGTATTTCTGTCGGTATTGAAGATGGTGAAGATTTAATTGAAGATTTAGCAAAAGCGTTAGCATAATAAAAAAATGCACTGCTCTATATTAGCAGTGTGTTTTTTTATTACATCATTTTGTGAAACATTTCACAAAATAGACATACACAAACGAAATGATTTCATGTATATTGAATTCAGGAAATGTTACTCACGAACAAACTTGTGAAAAATTTCACAAACAATTAAATTCATGTAGGAAAGCATCTCTATTTTTTTATGTTAATTGGGACTTATTTTGCCCCATAGGGACATATAAGGACCGTAATAGTAGAATAGGAGGAAATTTACATGGTAGTCAAAGAGAAAGTTGTAAATGAAATGCAGGAAGTAAAAAAGATGATTGATACGCTAGTAAATAATGGTCAACAAGCTTTACAAGCATTAGAAAGTTTTACACAAGAGGAAATTGACAACATTGTTCATGAAATGGCATTAGCAGGTGTTGATCAACATATGCCGCTAGCAAAATTGGCAGTTGAAGAAACCGGCCGTGGTGTATATGAAGACAAATGCATTAAAAATATTTTTGCCACTGAATATATTTGGCATAGTATAAAGCAAGATAAAACGGTAGGAATTATTCACGAAGATTCTCATGAAGAAGTAATAGAAATCGCGGAACCTGTCGGTGTGGTAGCTGGGGTAACGCCAGTAACGAATCCAACGTCGACAACAATGTTTAAAGCGTTAATTGCGATAAAAACAAGAAATCCAATTATTTTCGCATTTCATCCTTCCGCACAAAAATGTTCTGTGGCAGCGGCGAAAACAGTATATGATGCAGCGATGAAAGCTGGTGCACCAAAACACTGTATTCAATGGATTGAAAGACCGTCTGTTGAAGCGACGAAACAATTAATGAACCATGATGGTGTAGCACTCGTTCTAGCAACTGGAGGCGCTGGTATGGTTAAATCAGCTTACTCTACTGGAAAACCAGCGTTAGGCGTTGGTCCTGGTAATGTACCGTGTTATATAGAAAAATCAGCACATGTAAAACGAGCTGTGAATGATTTAATTTTATCGAAAACATTTGATAATGGTATGATTTGTGCATCGGAACAAGCAATCATTGTCGATAAAGAAATCTATGATGATGTTAAAACAGAAATGATTGAAAACAATTGTTATTTTGTAACAGAAGAAGAAAGAAAAAAATTAGAAAAGCTTGTTATAAATGAAAATACATGTGCAGTAAATAGTGATATTGTAGGGAAATCAGCACAGTATATTGCCGATTTAGTTGGGATTACTGTTCCTGAACATACAAAAATGCTTGTAGCTGAAATTCAAGGTATCGGAGCAGCATATCCGTTATCTCGTGAGAAACTGAGTCCAGTATTAGCTTGTGTGAAGGCGAATTCATTAGAAGAAGGATTTACATATTGCGAAGAAATGTTGAACCTAGGTGGTTTAGGACATTCAGCAGTTATCCATTCTACAAATAAAGATGTGCAAAAGCAATTTGGGTTACGTATGAAAGCTTGCCGTCTCATTGTAAATGCACCTTCATCACAAGGTGGAATAGGGGATATATATAATGGATTTATTCCATCACTTACACTTGGTTGTGGTTCATACGGAAAGAATTCAGTTTCCCAAAATGTAACAGCCACTCATTTATTAAATATAAAAAGGCTGGCAAATAGAAAAAAGAATATGCAGTGGTTCAAATTGCCACCAAAAATTTATTTTGAAAAACATGCTACAGCTTATTTAGCAAATATGCCTAACATTTCACGTGCATTTATTGTAACGGACCCTGGAATGGTTGAACATGGCTATGTCGATACAGTCGCGCACTATTTAAACAAGCATGCAAATGATGTGAAAGTTGAAGTTTTCTTTGAGGTCGAACCAGATCCATCAGATGAAACTGTTTTTAAAGGTGCGGAAATGATGAGAAGCTTTAAGCCAGATGTAATTATCGCACTTGGTGGTGGTTCAGCTATGGATGCAGCAAAAGGAATGTGGTTATTCTATGAGCATCCAGAAACGACATTCTATGGCATTAAACAGAAGTTTTTAGATATAAGAAAACGTACATGTAAATATCCGGAATTAGGAAATAAGGCGCAGTTTGTTGCGATTCCAACGACATCAGGAACGGGATCAGAAGTGACACCATTTGCGGTTATTACAGATAAGAAAAATAATATAAAGTATCCGCTTGCAGATTATGAATTAACACCAGATGTAGCAATTGTTGATCCGCAATTTGTAATGACAGTACCACCACATGTAACAGCAGATACTGGTATGGATGTTTTAACACATGCAATTGAGGCGTATGTGTCTGTTATGGCAAATGACTATACAGATGGATTAGCATTAAAAGCTATTGATCTCGTATTCAAATATTTACCGAGAGCATATAAAGATGGAAATGATGAAGAAGCAAGAGAAAAAATGCATAACGCTTCTGCAATTGCAGGTATGGCATTTGCAAATGCTTTCCTCGGTATTAATCACAGCTTAGCACATAAAATTGGACCAGAATTCCATATTCCGCACGGACGCGCAAATGCCATTCTAATGCCGCATGTAGTCCGCTATAATGCTATTAAGCCAAGAAAACACGCATTGTTCTCAAAATATGAGCACTTTGTGGCAGATGAAAGATATGCACATATAGCGAGAATGCTCGGGCTTCCAGCAAGCTCGGCAGCAGAAGGGGTGGAATCACTCGTCAAAGCAATTATTGAGCTTGGAAAAAGCTTAAATATTAATATGAGTATTGCAGGACAAGGAGTAGATAAAGAGCAATTTGAAGAGGTTGTTGGAGTATTAGCAGAAAGAGCTTTTGAAGATCAATGTACAACTGCTAATCCAAAGTTGCCGCTTATTTCAGAACTGAAAGAAATTTATATGGAAGCATATAAAGGTGAATAATGATTAAAAAAGAGCCGCAGTAAAGCGGCTCTTTTTTTATTGGAAAACATCTCCCAGAATGCCTGTATTTACTGGTCTTTCAGTTTCATAGAATATGATACAGTGAAATGGAGGAGTGAGAATATAATGAAAGAATTAAAAGGAAAAATAGAAGACTATACTCGGTTCGGACAAATTCTTCTCGCTGTAAGTACATTGTTAATGGTTGGCTTGTTGATTCCGAATGGAGCAAAAGAGACAATCCAATTTTTTGTTATGATGGGGAGCATCGTTATATTTTTAAGTTTATCGTTCTTTTTCTTTCAGCGTGTGAAAGTGATGCGTGACCAGCTAGAGGAAAATGAATGTGAATAATATTGTTAACTAGAGCGCGGCGAAAAGAAAAAATCTTTTTGTCACGCTTTTTGTTTTTTGTAGAAAAATGTATGCGTTTCATGTTGACAATGATAATCCTTATCAATTAAAGTAGAATAGTAGTTAATGATTATCATTATCAATTAGAGGTGAAGGAATGAAAAAATCTATTACGCTATTTACAGCGATTTTATCTATTTTTTTCTTGTTAATAGGTTGCAGTGCCAAAGGGGACGAAAAAGCGTCTGCAACCAAAACAGAAAAAGGAAAAGAGAAAATCGAAATTACCGACCTATCAGGAAGAAAGGTAACATTCGATAAAGTGCCAGAAAGTTTTGCAACATTAAGTATGGGGGACATGGATATTATTCATGCTTTAGGTGGAAAAATAGTAGGTCGCCCGGATACGAAATTAACTCTTCCAGAGGAGTTAAAGAAAGCACAAGTAATTGGGAATGCACATCAACCGAATTTTGAGCAAATTGCTAGTTTAAAGCCCGATGTACTTGTTGCTAACAATGGATTCCAAAAGAATGTGCCAACGGTTGAAGGACAAGGAACGCAAGTTATCATTTCTTCTGCGAATTCTGTACAAGATATTCAAAAGAATATTGAATTATATGGAACGGTAATGAAGAAAGAAGATAAAGCAAAAGAAATTAATCAAAAAATGAATGATCAAATGAAGAAATATGAGAAAAAGAGCGATGTGAAAGCATTGCTAGTGTATGGCGCACCAGGTACTTATTTAGCGGCATTACCAACATCTTTATCAGGTGATATTTTAGAAAAAACAGGAGGAAAAAATATTGCTTCTGATTTTCCAGAAACGAAAGAATATCCGCAATATGCACAGCTAAGTGTAGAACGTATTATTGAGGCGAATCCAGATGTGATTTATTTAATTACACACGGAGATCCAAAAAGTGTGAAAAAAGCATTCGAAGGCGAAATGATGAAAAATGAAGCGTGGAAAAATTTAGAGGCAGTAAAACAAAACCGCGTAGTTATTTTGCCACCTAATTTATTTGGATCTAATCCTGGTACAAAAGTTACAGAAGCAATGGACTTTATGTATAAAAGTATACAAGATGTAAGGAAATGATACGTATGGAAAGTAGTGAAGTAGTAAGAGAAAAGGAACATCCTTTTGCGAAAAAAAGATGGATAATAGCAGTTACTTTAGTTATATTAACAATCCTAGGTCTCTTGTACGGTCTTTTCGCAGGAAGTTTATCCTTTTCTATACGAGATATTTTAACAGGTATACAAGAGGAAGGTTCGACAGTTCATCGAATTGTATGGGATCTTCGCATACCGAGAGTGCTTATTGGGTTTATAGTAGGAACATGTTTAGCTGCATCTGGTACACTGCTACAAGGGGTTATGAGAAACCCTCTTGCAGATCCTGGTATTATCGGAGTTTCATCTGGAGCAGGCTTTGTAGCAATTGTCATCATGATTTTATTCCCACAGCATCTAGCTTTTTTACCACTAGGGGCGTTTTTAGGAGCTTTCATAACAGCGATGGTTATTTATGCTTTATCATGGCAAAAAGGGGCACCACCTTCAAGAATCGTCTTAGTAGGGGTGTCGATCAATGCATTAATTGGTGCAGCAACGTCAGCATTAATGTTATTACATAGTGACAAAGTACAATCGGTGTTACCGTGGTTAGCGGGCGGTATTGGTGGTGTAAGTTGGGCACATTTAAACATGATTATTTATTATGCAATATTCGCCATTATATTAGCTTTCTTTGGTATTAAGCATATTCGAGTGTTAATGCTTGGAGATGAAATGGCAAAGTTATTAGGACATAATGTGGAAAAAAGTCGGTTTTATTTAATCGTAGTAAGTACATTATTAGCTGGAATTGCAGTAAGTGTGTCTGGTCTTATTGGATTTGTCGGTCTTGTCGTACCACATATGCTACGTTTATTAGTTGGAAATGATTATAGATATTTGCTACCTTTATCATGCCTTGGCGGCGGGGTATTACTTGTTTTTGCGGATGCAATAGCTCGAAGTTGGTTTGACCCAATCGAATTGCCTGTTGGTATTTTACTGTCCTTCTTAGGTGGTCCGTTCTTCTTATATTTAATTCATAGAGGAGGAAAACAAAGTGATTTCCGTTAACAAAGTGTTTTACGCACACTCTGAAAGATTTCAAATGCAAAATATGAATGTACATATTAAGGTTGGAGAAATCGTTAGTTTAATTGGTCCGAATGGATCGGGAAAATCTACTTTGCTTCGTTTAATAGCAAGGCTACTGAAACAAAGCGAAGGGGACATCATTTTAGATGGGAAAAATATTCATATGATGAAGAGTGCTGATGTAGCGAAGCAATTAGCAATGTTACCACAAATGCATGATCATCAATTAGATTTAACAGTGAAAGAACTAATTGAGTTCGGAAGAGGTCCACATAAATCATGGAGTAGCCGCTTAAATAAAGAAGATGAAGAAATTGTTGATTGGGCATTGTCTGTTACAAATCTTGAAGGGTATGAATATCGTCTTTTACATTCTTTATCAGGAGGGGAACGGCAACGTGCTTGGATTGCGATGACGTTAGCGCAACGTACAAATGTCTTATTATTGGATGAACCAACAACCTTTTTAGATATCGTTCACCAGTTGGAAGTAATGGAACTTGTGAAACGATTAAATGAGGAGTTTGGAATGACAATTATAATGGTTTTACATGACATTAACCAAGCTGCTCAATATAGCGATCGTTTACTTGTATTAAAGCGAGGAAAGATTCAGTATGATGGTATACCAGAAGAAGTACTATGCCATGAAATGTTTCAACATGTATTTGGCATAGATGTAGATATTTTTCAAGGAAGTGACAAGCCTTTTTTTACACCGAAACGAATTTCTAAAAGGGGAGAAGAGCGATGCAAACAGAAGAGCGTATTACCACTGAATTAGTAAGAGAATTTGTTATGGCAGCTCACGGGGATTTAGAGAAAGTACAAGAGCTATTGGTTGAATCACCAAGCTTACTTCACGCTTCTTATAATTGGGGTGGATCAGATTGGGAAAGTGCGTTAGGCGCATCGGCACATGTAGGTCGTAAAGATATTGCTCTTTATTTACTAGAAAAGGGTGCTCGGATGGATATTTTTGCAGCAGCTATGCTTGGTGAATTAGAAGTTGTACAAGCTATTTTAGTAGCTCAACCAGAAGCATTGCGTGCATCTGGCCCTCATGGTATTTCTCTTCTTCAACATGCACGAATGGGTGGAGAGAAATCTAAGCGTGTATATGATTATCTAGCAATACTATCTTAATGAACGAAGGAAGTTCTTATGAGCGGTAAACTTTTCACTTGAAACAATTGGAAAGTTTACCGCCCGTTAGAACGGGATAAGTATCTAGTATATTTGAAAATCCTACACCCCCCTCAATTGTAGTTTTCTTTATGCTAGTTATGATATGGATGCAGTGGACAATATTTGTCTACTGCTTTTTTTAGTTATTTGGAATGAATATTGTGTATTTTATCGTTGGTTCATTTATCCCGCTATTTTCCAGGCAGTAAGACTCTTGCCTAAAAATTCAGTTAAAGCAAAGAAGTTAGACGGGAGATCCACTGCCCGTAAACGTCCGATTGGTAAAGGCTAATAATCAGTGGGGTGAACAAAATTCCCCACTGATTAAAGTTTCACTTTATAATAAATAGTAACATACCGTATACATACAAAACATGATCGTGAAATGAAGAATAAATTAGTGGAAAGGAGTGCCAGCATGTTTCATACAGAACGTTTACAAATTCGCAAATATACAATGGATGATTTACAGTTCTACGCTTCACTATGGGGGAACGAGAAGGTAATGCGTTACATTGGAAATGGGACATTAAAAACATATATGCAGTGTAAAAAAAGTCTGGAGGAATGGGTGATTCCTAGCTATAAAAACGGTCTCGGTTTATTTGTATTGATTGAAAAGGAAACGGGAACAAGAATTGGTCATGCAGGGCTGGTAAAGCAGAAAATAGATGGAAAAGAGGAAATTGAAATTGGTTATTGGTTACTTCCTCAGTATTGGGGAAAAGGGTATGCAAAAGAAGCGGCGGCAGCATTTCGTGACTATGGTTTCCAAGCATTACGAATGAATAAATTAATTTCTCTTATTAATCCGAATCATCCTGCCTCAATATTTGTTGCTAGAAAAACTGGGCTCAGCTACGAGAAAACAACGTCATTTCATGGAATCGATGCTCTAGTTTATTCTATTAAGCGTGTTGGATGAAAAAATTACTTTTTTAAAGGTAAATTGCATTTTTTGAAGAATGGTATATGAAAATAAAGGGAGGGGTTACATGTACATTTATCATAATGGACTTATTATTCGTGAGGGAACGAGTAGTGTACCAGCATATGCAATTAAAGCTTTATTTGAAGATGCCGGTTGGAGTAATGATAATATCCCTTCTTGGCAAATTGAAAAATTTACGATAGCATTCGAAAATTCAACATGGGCTTTCACAATTTGGGATGAGGAAGAGATGATTGCGATGGTTAGAGTCATTTCTGATGGAATTATGATTGCGAACATAGTAAATTTAGTTGTGAAGTGTGAATATAGAGGGAAGGGATTAGGTAAGAAGCTTGTAGCTCTTTGCCTGCAAAAACTTCCCCACGGTGATTGGTTTGCGCATACATCAGCGAACAATTTTGATTTTTATAGAAGTTGTGGATTTGAAGTTAGAGAGCTATCGAGAAATGGAACATGTGCGTATTATGGATACCAAGTCGCGAAAAGAGATGGTCACCGATAAATGAATGGAAAGTAAAAAAGTATAGCGAGGTAATTTTGAGACTTTTGATAATAGAGAATGGATTGAGGCTCGTTTTATGATAAAATAAAAGAAAATTCTGTTTATTATTAGGGGGATAAAAATGAGTGTAAAAGCTGGGGATGTATTTAAATATGAAAGAAGATTTACTGAGGAAGAAGTTTTTGAATTTGCAAATATTACCGGTGATAAAGGTAGACACCATGTGGAATACGATGAAAATGGAAGATTAATGGTTCATGGTTTATTGACTGCTAGCATTGGGACGAAAGTGGGAGAAGAGTTACATTACATAGCAAGAGAATTAGTAAGTGAGTTTATTAGACCAGTTTTCACAGGAGATACGATCACTTGTGAACTAACTTTAACAAATGTTGAGCAAATGGAAGGCTATAAAAAAGTTTCAATCGAGTCAGTTTATCGCAATCAGCATGAAAAGACTGTACTAGTTGGGACAAGTTATGGAATTATAAGGGGATAAAAAAGAAGCCTGTTTAACAGGCTTCTTTTTTATTATTTAGTAAACACGTTTTCGATTTTCTGCATAACTAGAGATGAGTAATAATGCAGTTTCTTCTCCTATATTACGAACAATATGAGGAACGCATGCATTCCATGAGAAAGAATCACCTTCTTCTACAATTGCAATATCCTCACCGTGCTGAACTTCTAATTTTCCGCGTAATACAAGGTGACATTCTTCCCCTTCATGGGCATTTGGTGAATTTTCTTTCGGGAATCCAGTAGGGATTTCTACTAAAGATAGGCGAAGGCCCCCTTGCTCCGCAACATGTTCAATTCTTTGCTCATCTTTGCCGTATACACTGTATTTCCGTTCTTCTTTTTTGACAATTTTTAATCGATCTTTTTGCTCTAACAATAAATAGGGAAGGGGAACGTTTAAAAAATTGGAGATCGTTTCTAAAGTTGAGATAGATGGTGATGTTTTATTATTTTCAACCTGACTCATAAATCCTTTAGAAAGACCTGTTCCCTCACAAATTTGTGCGATTGTTATGCCCCTACGTTGACGAATTTCACGTATTGCAGAACCAATATTCATAAAATCAAGCTCCTTTTTGTAAACAACTATTTGTATCATAGCAAAAAAAATATATTTTTTCCCAGTGAAAATGAATTGACGAATAAAAAAAATTAGTGTATGTTTTGTAATGTAAATAAAAGTTTTGTATAAGAAAACTATAAAGGAGAGAAAGAAATGAATCAACATATTGGTAACTTAATTATTCGTATCGTGTTAGGGGTAACATTCTTCATGCACGGTTTAACAAAATTCCAATCAGGAATTGACAATATTGCAGGGTGGTTTACAAGCATTGGTTTACCAGGAGGACTTGCATACGGTGTAGCAACATTTGAATTAGTTGGAGGCCTATTATTAATTCTAGGTTTAGGTGTAAGATATATTGGATTATTATTTGCGCTTGTTATGGTTGGAGCAATCGTAAAAGTGAAATGGTCAGCTGGTTTATTGGGAGATGGAAAAAATCCTGGTTTCGAATTAGAACTTGCATTATTAGCAATGGGTGCATATTTATTTGTTGCAAAAGCTGATGGTTTTGTAGATAATTTCTTAAAAGAAAAAATGTCAAAGAAGAACTAATTTAAATGGGGGCTAACAAGATGAGTTTTCAACTTCATCCCGATACAACACTTGATGTTGTTCATTTATACGTATCTAATGTAAAGAAATCACTAGAGTTTTATACGGAAGTACTAAGTATGAAGGTGCTAAAAGAAGAAGAAGCAGTCGTTACATTTGGGAATGAAAATGATGAACCACTTCTTATCATTGAAGAAAAGAAAGAAGCTTTTCCGAAACAAAGAGGAAGAACAGGGTTATATCATTACGCAATTTTATTACCAAGTAGGCAGGATTTAGCGAATGTTCTTCGTCATCTTGTAGAGATGGTATATCCACTACATGGCGGAGCCGATCATTACTTTAGTGAAGCTCTTTATTTAGCTGATCCAGATGGAAACGGGATTGAAATTTATCATGATCGACAAAAAGAAGTTTGGCGTGATGAGAATGGAGAACTCCCATTTGTTAGTAACCCGTTAGCTGGTGAAGAATTATTACAGCAAGGAAGTACATGGAATGGATTTCCAGCTGGTACTGTGATGGGGCATATTCATTTCCATGTAGCTGATTTAGAGGAAGCGAAACGTTTCTATGTTGATGGTCTTGGTTTTGAAGTAACGATCCCAGCTCGTAATGGAGCGTTGTTCGTATCAGCAGGTGGTTATCATCACCATATCGGTTTAAATACGTGGCAAGGTGAAGGGGTACCACCGCAAATGCCAGGTTCTGTTGGTTTAAAATATTTCACAATTGTACTAGCGGATGAAAAACAAAAAGAGCAAGTATGTGAAAGCTTAAAAAATATTGGCAAGATTGCTACGTACAAAGATGGAATATTACAAGTCGAGGATCCATTTGGACATTGTATCCATTTCAAAATAAAAGGAGAAGCCTAAAAAGGCTTCTCTTTTTTATTTTCTTATAATTGCATTTTCGTTTTGTAAAAATAGTTCGTCAAATTGTTTTGCAAGCTCAAAATCTAGTTTCGTTAAACCTTTTGCATTCCAAGATGACAAAGTAATAATAACTGCTTTATACTGGATAAGGATAAATGGATGGTGATTATGTTCTTCTGATAGTTTGGCGGCTTCAGAGACAAATTCGACTCCTTTTAAGTAGTCGGAAAACATATATTTTCGTTCAATCCATTTCTCATCTTTTACCATCCATTTATCTACCTTCAATAATTCCTCGTGAACTTCTTCTTCAGTTAATCTTAGCATCATTTTTCACATCCTTTACTGGAAGTAACGTAAGACCATTGTTAATAAGGCGTGTTACAGCTTCGTCAGTTGTGAAAGTAGAAAGTTGATGTAGTAATGCTGCAGATGTTTCATGCCCTTTGTTATGCTCTAAAAGTAACTCTAATACTTCAAGGCGCAGCAACCATTCTTTCGCATAAAATTTATTTAATACTTCTTGAATTGCTACTAATTGATCGATATGCGCTTCGTGTAAAATCCCCTCACTTCGAATATCTCGAACTGTTTGATACATACGTTCAAGTTCATTCAGTACAAGTGGAGCAGGAATTTCTTGAACTTCTTCATCCATTGGGAAAAATGCTGCTGCATCTGCGGCACCTGGGAATACTGAAGTGATTTGTGAGCCAACAGCCATATCAAATGCGCCCCATGAAGCATCAAATAAAACGCGGGCGTTATAAGTAACTGTGCAATCGATAAAGGAAATAAGAGCAATTTTCTTATCGTTTTTTACAATATCTGTTACTGTTCCTTTTACATGAATACCACTTGCAAAAGTAAACTCAGCGGTAGTTCCAATTGTAATTCCTAATGATTGTAGTTGTTCGTCTGTACAATTTTCTAATGCAATATTTTCAGTGAGTAATCCAATTGGTGTTCCAAATCCGTCACTGTGTACAGAAGTAGAATGATTCGCTAACTGTTTATTATGAAGTGCTAATGCCGTTGGCGAATTTGTTCGCATGTAAATTAATTCACCTGCATCGTTTTCAATTGTCTCGCTAAATGTACCTGTAATTTGTAATCCGCTATTTAGCTCAGCTGTTGCATAGTTCTCAGAGCGAATTGCTTTTTCTAAACCTTCTTTTCCACCTGTTTTAAAGGCCATTGTTTTAGAAAATGTTTCAAGCGCATCTGTTAATTCTTCAAAGGACTTGCAAACGAATAGTTGTGGTTGCATTTTTGTTACGTCATAAGTTGTCCCTGTACATGCTTCGATAGAAAATGGAACTTTTTCTACAGCGTCTGTTAAGCAATGTTTGCTTTCGCCAACAGAAGAAAGGAGACCAGCACCATATATTTTTGGATCATCTATATTTCCAATCAATCCATATTCTACTGTCCACCAGAAAAGACGTGAAATTTGTTCAGCTTCTGATAAACCAGAAACTAAGTTTTGTTTTTCAATTACAGCATTTTCAGCAGCCTTAACTTCATCAGGAGTAGAAGTAGGGCTTTCTTTTACTATCGTTAATGTACGAACAGCTTCAAATGCATCATGTTCTTCTTTTGTAGAGAAAGCTTTTGCACCAATTTGCCCAAAACGTTTCACATATTTTGCATATGTAGGATCAAGTAAAATCGGTGCGTGTCCTGCGGCTTCGTGTACGATATCTGGCGCTGGTGTGTACTCGATATTTTCTACTTTCCGAATATCTGTTGCGATCGGTAGTAATCCGTGTCCTTGGAAATCGAAGAATGCTACGCCGGGAATAAGTCCGTCAATCGTTACAGCACCCCAGCCACTTGGTGCCAAACACTCATTCATTTCTTCTACTTTTGGAATTGAATCTATATTAATACCAGATGATTGTAGTCCGTTCACATAGGCTGGATGAGCAACGTCTTTTAAGAAGCTATGATTTTGTCTCATAATATAACGCCACACAGCGTGATTCACCGGTGTGTATTGATCATAATGTTGTGTGGATACGAATGGTTTTAAATGTGATGGAATTTCTGTTTTCTTTGTCATTTAGACATCCTCCTTTTTTTCAATAAAATTGAATATCGATTTCGTATAGCTTGTATCACCTCCTTTCATTTTTGTAAGCGCTTATAAAATTTTATCATAAGATTCGGAATTATTTAACATCTGTTTCTGTGAGAAATAGAAAAAGCCCCTATCGGAAAGTCCGATAGGGGCGAAAGAATCGCGGTACCACCCTATTTGTAAGTGAAAATATACTTACATCTCAATTAATGATAACGGAAAAATTCCGTCTTTTCCTTCATGCATAAAAGCACTACGAAAAAGAAGCTCCAGAATTGTAATTCATACTTATATATGTGCTAATTTCCACCGACCATTAGCTCTCTGTAACAGGGATATAAGATACTACTGCGATTCTTTCAACGCGTATATATGAAATTGTGTAAGAGGATGGACGCAAAAAAGTCCCTATCGGAAAATCCGATAGGGACGATAAAAATCGCGGTACCACCCTATTTGTAAACAACTAATTGTTTACCACTCACTTTACGATAACGGAAAGATCCGTCTTTCTCTTCATGCATAAAAAGCATTACGGGAAAGAAGCTCCAGAATTGTAATTCACGCTTGTATATGTACTGATTCGCACCAACCATCAGTTCTCTGAGACAGTGATATAAGTCGCTACTAGTATTCCTTCAAAGCCGATATATAATTCGTTCAACTAAACTATGTTTTGTATTATAAAACTATATTAAAAAAATTGTCAACAAAAATTTTTATCCCGTGTTAATGAGCAGTAAAATTCCTACCTCAAAATTCGGTTGGAGTAAAGAAGTGAGAGGGGAGATTAACTGCCCGTAACTCCCGATTGGTGAAGGCTAATAATCAGTGGGGATGAACGAAATCTCCACTGATTAAAGTTTCACTTTATTTCACTTCTAAATTAACAGTTAAATTAGAGGTATTGCCAGCTGCATCAGTTGCTACAATGTGAATAGTATTTTTTCCTTCTTGTAATTGAGTACGATCGAAATAAATGTCATAACTTTTCTCCCAAGGGTTCAGGAATGCCTGGTCCCATACACCATTTCCGTTAATTTCATATTGCATTCTCACTGGAATACCAGGTGCTATCCAACCAGATTCTGACATCCAATCTAGTAGAATATCATCAACTTTTCCTTTAATTACGAGATTTTCTTGGTCAACTTCGTATGTTAACTTAGGTGCAGTTCGATCAAGAAATACAGCAGCTGTTTGTTTTGTTTCTCCGCCAGAATTAGAAGCAACTGCTTCGATTTGATATAGCCCGTCAGCTAAAGGAGTGCCATCGGCTTTTGTACCATTCCATTTGAAAGGTTTGTATCCAGGAGTTGCATTTTTAGCTTGATGGATAATCCCTTGATACGTTACACGTTCTTTCGTAACTAAATTTGCATGCAATGTGACATCATCCACAGGCGCAACTAAATAGTAGTTGATGAGATTATCATCTAGTACGTGGTCGCCATTTGGGCTAAAAGTAGAATTAATAATTTCAAGTCCATCGATACGTTTATAATCTTTAGGATCGATACTAAATGTGAATGGAATTCGAATTTCTTCTTTTGCCCCTTGTTCTTTTACATATACATTTCCAGTATACACACCTTGTGGTAGTGAGCTATCTACAGTGATAGTAAATGGTTTTTCGGTACTACTATTTGGTTGTATGCTAATCGATGAAGGGACAGAAGCTCTTACTTTTGTGTTTGCATCTAGTAATTCCACACGAGTTGAAAAACTTTTCTTTTTACTAGAAAGGTTTTGTAATGTAACATTTTGCGTCAGTTTTACTTTTCCGCTATTGGGCTTAATAAGACCGAAGCTGACATTGTTAGGTTTTACTAATACATTTGTTTGAGCTGCTTTCGGAATGTTAATTAAACCAGATCCTTGTGCCATAACAGGGTATGCATTTTCATTGACATCATGTAATGTTTTGGCATTGTTGGCAAGAGCCGCTTTCAATTGTTCTGTCGTCCAATCAGGATGCATTTGACGCAAGAGGGCAACCGCTCCAGCTACTTGCGGAGCAGCCATACTTGTTCCGTTATGCGATTCATAGCCGCCTCGCGGTACTGTACTAGTAATTTGTACTCCAGGTGCAACAACATCAGGCTTTATTAGCCAACTTCCTTGTGATGGTCCTCTTGAACTAAAGTTACCGATAAGTTCTGTTTGCTTTGGTTGTCCAATTTTTATATTTTTCTTTCGTTTTGTAATTAAAGTTTTTAATTCTTCCCCATTTGTATTTGATAATTGCATTACTGGGACAGCTAGATGTTCACGTGAAAAATATTCCGGCATCATATTAATTTCTTTTTCGCTAGAGATTAATAACACACCAAGTGCACCAGCTTGCTTCGCTTGTTCTGCTTTTACTAATGTACTAGAAGTACCTTGTAAAATAAGTGCGAATTTCCCTTTCACATCTTGTTTTGCATAATCACTTGGATTGCCATAACCAACATATACAAGAGGAGAATCATTTCCTATTGGAAAATCGGATTTTGATAATGGTAACCCTTGATATGTTTTGCTGGAACCAGTTACTTGGAATGTTGGAAACGGGATAGAAACCGTAGATGCTCCAACAGAAATGACACTACTTGCGTTACCGGGAGCATCAACAGACCAAGGTTTTGGTCCGTCATTTCCATTTGAAACGACAGCAGTAACACCAAGTTTCGCTGCCCGTTCTAACGTTAATGTTACAGGCTGATCAGGTACATTTAAATCCTGCCCAAGGGAGAGGTTTAACACATCCGCACCATCTTGAATTGCTCGCTCAATTCCTTGGATAATATCATCTGTTGTACCAGTTCCACCGTCATTCATTACACGATAGGCTAGAATAGAAGCGTTTGGAGCAACGCCTTTAATTTTTCCGTTACTCGCAATAATTCCAGCTACATGAGTACCATGTACGTTACCATCCATTGGATCGTTATCTTCATCAACCGTGTCATATCCACCGATATAATTTGCCTTTAGGTCAGGGTGTGTATAGTCTACGCCAGAGTCGATAATGGCTACTTTCATGCCTTTTCCATCAAGCGGTTTGCCAAATGGATCTTTTAAATTCCACGCTTCAGGTGCACCAATTGTCGGTCCACCGATATTTGGTGCTTCTTCGTTAGTAGCACTTTTTGATGTTTCATGCAATTTATATGTTAAGTTCGGATAGACTGCTTTTACTTCAGGTAAAGAGGCAAGAGAGGTAATTTGATCTCCAGGAATTGAAATAGAGAATCCGGAAAATAACGTATTATACACTTTTTTAATTTTTGCACCAGGTGCTTTTTCTTTTATTTTCTTAGTCGTATCTTCTTGTGCTTTTTTGAGCTCAGCATGATAAGACTGTGCATTACTATTTTGTAAATCTGGAGCATGCTGAATATTACTTTGAGCAGCGAGAGGTGCATGTTGTAATTCTACAATTACTGATATTTCTTTTGTTGTTTTCGTTTCAACATTTTGAGCGATTTTATGTTCTCCCCACTGTTCAATCGTTGTTTTTAATTGTGGACTAAATTGCTTCTCCTTTTGTAGTGATTCAGCATGAGCACTTAAAGCTCCAAAACTAGAAAAGACAAGCGCCATGCTTAATAGTGTAGATGTAGTTTTTTTCATTGATACTCCCCCTAATAAAAAGTGCCAATATTCAGAAATAAAATCTTGCATTTTAGTTAGAAATTATACATATAAATGTTGGCTAAACTATACTTTCGACATAATTCATACCAATCCTCTATGGATTGAAAATTTCTTGGGAAATTTTTTCTGATTATGTCGAATCGATATTTTTCACATATTGTAGGGATAAAGTGAGGAATGCTATGAGGGAAATGGAGTGATGGTATGAAAAGGCTAATAGTACGTAGTAGTGTAGTGTTGTTTATGTTTTTATGTTCTATCACTATTACTAGTGCAGAAAATAATAGTGTGAAAGTTGCTTTTATTCGTCATCATAATCTTTGGATTAAAGTTGATGGGAAAGAAATACAGATTACAAAAGGAGAGTACATAACAGGGCCGAAGTGGTCATATGATGGGGAGTGGCTAGCGTATGTAAAAGGGAAGAAACAAAGTATTCTTGAGTTATATCGGTTGAAAGATGGAAAGAAAGTTACGCCGTTTCACTCAGAAGCATCGAATTATCAATGGTCACCAACAGAAAATATAATTGCATTTATATTTACAGGTACATTACATACATTTGATGTAGAAAAAAAGAATACAGATTTTGAAAATGTATCGGCAGGTGTAGGAGATTATGCATGGTATCCTGATGGAAAGAAGTTTTTTGTATCCTCTGAAGCACACTTACTTCCAACAGGATGGACAGGGGCTCAGCTATATGAAGTGCAAAAAGATGCACATATGAATCCTCACAAAATGAAGCATTTGTATGCATTACCAAATGAACATGATGATTTCCTAGCATTAGTTGCAAGTGGCTTTCAGTGGTCGCCAGATCAAAAGTGGATTTCATTTTTAGCAGTACCGACAGCTTCATGGTCAGCTGATAGCAATACGCTTTGCTTAGTTCGTGCAGATGGTAGTCGTTTTGAAAAGGTAGATCAAATGTTATTAAACACACAATGGTTCAAATGGGCGCCAGCCAACAATATATTGGCCTATATTGAAGGAAGCGGGAGAGTTGCATTAGAGAATAAACATTTGAAAGTAAAAGAATTTCCAGCACTTCAGCAGAACACATTTACACCGAAAGGATATGTCGATTGGGATTTTACATGGAAGAATGATAACGTAATTATCGTTTCACGAGCAAAAGAGGCGGGAATAGAAACTCCACCAGAAAAAAGACCACTACCATCTTTATATGAGATCGATAGTACAAGTGACGAACAACATCGAATCACAAAGCTACCTCATAGGCAAGGAGATTATCATCCGCTCTTCATGAATAAGAGTAATCAATTAATATGGATACGTTCAGACCGTAAGAAAGCGGATGTATGGCTTGCTCATAAGGATGGAAAGCATGAAATGAAGTGGATTGAAAATATAGATGTACCAGAATGGTATTATGAGAAATGGAATTGGGGAAATGTTATCTCGGTAAAAGAAGAATAAAAAACTGCCTAAAAGATTGTTTTAGGCAGTTTTTTACTGTTATTTATGTGTTTTATTTGGCTTTTTTTTCGCTGGGTTTCCGTTCCCTTGGCGCTTTCTATTTTGTTCATCTTTTGCTTGTTTTTCATGTAGTGTATCTAAAAATTCATTCGAGTTACTCATGTTTATATCTCTCCTTTCATTTTGTCATGATTACTATAACCATTTAGGAGGATAATCATGAGTTAGAAGTTAGGCACTTAATTTTCTTCGATAATGTAAGTAAAATATTCCATACATAACAAATAGCATGAGTAAAACTTGTAACTCTACATTTTCTTTTAAAATAGCTGCGATAGTGTCTGGTAAGTACGGTGATTTATCGTTTGTGCTTAAACCTAACCATTTATTTAAGAGGCTAATGGTACAAAACATAAAAACACCGGACCAGCTTGCCGTAATTGCTTTTTGCTTAATTTTTGTTTCACGTTCATCATCTGTAATCCAAGGATTAGCAGTTTTATCACTACTAAAGAAGCCGTTTATATATCCCCATACAATCATTCCAATAAAGACAATTATCCATTTCATATATGTAATTCTCCTTTATATGTAAAAAGTTTTTTACATATAATATTGTAATATTTTACAAAGTTTCATGTCAAATGTTTTTTACATATTGGTTTTCATATAGCAGGAATAAAGTATGAGATAGGGAAGAAATATGTAAGAGGATTTCATAATGAGAGGAGGAAGGGGATGAAAATCGTCTTTGTTCGGCACGGGGAAGGAGAACATACAAGGGATTTGCCATCAAGTTTAAAAGTGCTTCATCCGCCATTGACGGATGAAGGAAGGAATCAGGCTAAATTACTTCAATGCAATGTGCCATTACAAGAGGCGGATATATTAATTGCTAGTCCTACACTTAGAACTTTGCAAACGGCGACAATATGGAGTGCGAAAGTTGCTTGTCAAAAAATCGTTCATCCATATGTATCTCCGCGTATTTTTCCTTATCGAGAAGAAGCGAGAACATTACCGTGCGATTATATAGTAGATCAGGGAATGATAACAAAGTTATTTCCGCATTTTTCGATAGAGAAAAGCTCAAATAATCAGTTATGGAAGGAAGGTATAAACACTATTTCAGAGAATAGTTTTCAGCAAATAGTAGATAAATTTCTTCTTTGGTGTTATGAACTGGGTGCGGAAAGAATTTGCATTGTATCTCACGATGGAACAATTACAGCATATAGGCAATATTTACAGAAAGTCGTTTTAACTAGATCAGATTTTTTGAAAGAAACGGGCATATATGAAATGGATTTATCCCATAAAATTCTGATTGATAAGGGCTGATTATAGGATGGGGGTTGTATGTTGAATGTTGCACTAGTAGTTGGTTTTAATTCGGATTTAGAGGCGCAATCAATCCGAGCATCTCTTGAATATTTTGGTGCAAGGGTTGTGACATATTGGATTGGTAGACCGAAAGATTTTGTGGAAGTTCTTTCTGGAAAGAAATTATTTAACGATATTAATTATATTATTTTTTGCTTTCATGGTGAAGAAGGGAAGTTTGTCATGGAAGAGTTAGGCGAAGAAGTATATGAACAAGATGAACCGAGAGGGTATTTTGGTACAGAAGAAATTTATAAATATGCAAAATTGCATAATACACATATTGTAAATAGCGGGTGCACGTTAGGGGAGCAAAATCTAGCAAAGTCTTTTTTACATAGTGGTGCGAAATCATATATTGGATCGATTGATTATGTAGATGGAAATGCAGCACTTATGTTTACTATACGCTTATTTTATGGGGTTATTAACCATGGGAAAACGTTAGAAGAAGCCTTTCAAGAAGCGAGTTTAATTGATGAGGAGACACATACATTTCGATTCTATAATTAGTGTGAAACACGTTTATTCTATATTCGAATAAACGTGTTTCACATTTAACTCACATTTTTTTTACATTTTTTTCAATGAAAATGGTTATCACTTGTGGTATGATATGTTCAAGTTTTTACAGGTAATAAAAGTTACTATATAAACGTTAGTTTTTAATGTTTCATACGCATGTCACAGATTATTCATAATTAACGTTTAAAAAATAAGTAACTAATGTTATTATATTATCTGTAACTAACTTAATTACAACTTTAGGAGGAAGATATGGTTATTCAATTTTTAAGAGAAAACAAAGCAGTTTCTTTTGCATTAGCAGTAATTCGAGTATATCTTGGTTACACATGGTTAATGGCTGGAATCGGTAAACTACAAGGAAAAGGATTCGATGCAACAGGTTATTTGCAAGGGGCAATTGAAAAATCTAAAGGTGCACAACCGGCTGTTCAATCTTGGTGGGCATCATTCTTACAAGAATTTGCAATTCCAAATGTAGATTTGTTTAATACACTTGTAACATGGGGAGAAATTTTAGTCGGAATTGGTTTAATTGTAGGCTGTTTAACAAAAACAGCGGTCTTTTTTGGTCTTGTAATGAACTTTTCCTATATGTTTAGTGGGTCAATTGGTGTGAACCCTGAGATGGTTATCTTATCTATGTTTGTTCTTGTTTCCGGTATGAACGCTGGGAAATTTGGAATGGATGGCTTCGTTATCCCGAAAGTATTAGGATCAAAAACTCCAAAACGCCAAAAGCAAGCTGCTTAATATATGAAAACGGGTATCTCATTTTGAGATACCCGTTTATGTTATTTTTCAACTTTGATCGGATTGTTCTTAAAGAAATCTTTTACATACCCGACAAATTCTTGTGGTTCTTGGCGAAATGGTGCATGATAACCTTTTTCAATAATATGTAAAGTGCTATTTTTTAAGAATTGATGATACGTTTCTCCTTCTTTCCAGGAAACGCTACTATCATTTCTGCCCCATATAATTAAAGTTGGCTGTTTTATTTCATTTGCATTAATTTTAAGACGTCTAGGCCATAATTTCATTTTATTATAATGCTCTTCATCATTACGTTTGAATTTCACTTTGCTTTCATCATAATCTGTAATAGAAGAAACGGCATTTAAATCAGTCGACAATTGTGGTTTTGGTGAGCCTTGTTTATTAACGAATGTATGAGGGCCACCTGTAGCATCAGTTAAAATAAGGTGAGAAACTGCTTCAGGATATAAATATGTTAAATTTAGAGAAATTTCTCCCCCCATGGAATGCCCCAGTATTGCGAATGAATCATACCCTAGTTTTTTCATTAATTTATAATACAAATTTGCATGAGTTGGAAAAGAATAATAAAAATCCATTGGCTTAGATGAGCGCCCGAATCCTAAAGCATCTACAGAAATAATTGTATGATCTTTTGCTAAATCGGAGTAAATCTTTTGAAAACCATCTGATGACCCTCCAAAGCCATGAATCATAAGTAAAGGTGGTTTTTTATTACCAATCTTTTTAAAGTAAATGGTTTGACCATCTATTTCTACCATTTTTTCCTCGGTAGCTAGTTTCGCTGTAATTGTATTTTTAACTTGTTTTACTTGTTCTACTGGCTTTTCTGCTGCACTACATCCTACTAATAGTGTAAGAGTAAGACAACCTACCATAAAATAGCTAAATCGCTTCAATTAGGTGTCTCCTTTCTAACATAACGCTGTATCTATCATAGCAAATAGCATATTACGATTTCCAGGAAGTTGGCTACCATTTTTTATCATAAGAGGTGAAAGGAGCGTTTCTTGGAAATTTTCTGTTTGAAGAAATTGACGAAATGTAAATTGTGAGTGTGGAACATCAATTCGTACTATACCATTCCAACATTCACATATCTTTTTTAATAATTGGATAGCATCTTCTTCTTGCTTGGCGATAAGTGGATTGATACATAATATATTGCCCTTTTGTATGCATAATGAAAAAGCTTCTATACAGTTATTTCTTTCAATTTTAAAAGAGTATACGACCCTTGGTAATAGCAAAGAGTAAAGTAGAGAACGATTCATACCAGTTGCAATTTGATCCAGAGAAGTAAGAGATATAAGGTCTTCTTCTTGTACTTGTTGTAAGTGAGAAGGATACGTCTTAATAGTCTGCTTTTCAAAACGATGAATCGTTGTTGCTGTTTGAAATCCACATGATGTGTATAGAGGTTCGCCAGCTTTTGTCGCAATAAGTGCAATGGGTTGTTTTGGATGAATTTGTTCCAAGCAATGATTTAGCAACATGCGCCCTAATCCGCGTCCTTGAAAATTAGGGTGAACGATTAACATACCAATGGAAGCGAAGTTACTTGGAAAGGGAAATACTCCTCCAGTCGCAATGAGTTTGTTTTCATGAATGTAACCTACAAGTGTGCCGATAGAAAGATACATTTCGAATTGTTTTTTCATAAAAATTTCATCGTGTAACCATCCAACAGATTTGCAAAGATTAAGTAATTCAAAAATAAAAGACTCATTTAGCTTTACTATTTTCATAAAGGCTCACCGCATTTCTATTTATTTTCATAAAAATAGAGTCAAAATGTAAAAAAAGAGATTTACGTTAAATGAAATCCAACTTGTTTATATTTAAATTGTAAAGGGCGGGATGATTGATACAAAAAGACAAAGTTATACAAATTATAACTGATATTTACATAAGTTAACAAAAAATTTACATACAGCTAATTTTCTCTTAATAGTCTTCCATTAAATTTGATAGTGGGAAATGAATAACCTAATTAGGGGGACAAGACAGTGAAAAAGTTTGTGAAAAAAGCATGGCCATTTGCAGTTGTGGCATCATTAGCAGTTACTTCGGTAGCAACATGGAATTTTACTCGTTCTAGTGAGGTTAATGCAGATGAGAACGGAAGCAATGCAAAGATTAAAAATGTTATCGTATTAATTGGGGATGGTATGGGCCCTTCATATATGACGGCTCACCGTTATATGAAAGATAATCCAAAAACCTTTGAAATGGAATCTACAGAATTTGATAAGCATCTTGTAGGAACACAAAAAACATACCCAGAAGATGAACATGAAAATATTACAGACTCTGCATCGGCAGCAACAGCTATGTCAGCAGGGATTAAAACATATAATGCTGCAATTGCAGTTGATAATGATAAAGCGGAAGTGAAAACAGTTCTTGAGCAAGCGAAAGAAAAAGGGAAATCAACGGGGCTCGTTGCAACTTCTGAAATTACACATGCAACACCAGCTGCTTTCGGTGCGCATGACATTAGCCGTAAAAATATGGACGCAATTGCAAATGATTATTTTGATGAGAAAATTAAAGGGAAGCATAAAGTAGATGTTATGCTTGGCGGCGGCGTAAAGAACTTTGTTAGAAAAGATCGTAATCTTACAGAAGAGTTCAAGAAATCTGGTTATAGCTATGTAACGGATCGAGATCAATTGTTAAATGATAAAAATGATCAAATTCTTGGTTTATTTGCACCAGGTGGATTAGATAAAATGATTGACCGTAATGAGAAAACACCTTCATTAGAAGAAATGACTAATGCAGCAATTGAGCGTTTGAACAAAAATAAAAATGGTTTCTTCTTAATGGTGGAAGGAAGTCAAATCGACTGGGCTGGACATGATAATGATATTGTTGGTGCAATGAGTGAAATGGAAGACTTCGAAAAAGCTTTCAAAGCAGCGATTGAGTTTGCGAAAAAAGATAAAAATACGTTAGTTGTTGCAACGGCAGATCACGCTACTGGTGGATTATCTTTAGGTGCCAATGGCGAGTATAACTTTAAAGTAGATCCAATTAAAGCTGCAAAGCGTACACCAGACTTTATGGCAAATGAGATTGCAAAAGGTGCAAATGTAGAAGAAACATTGAAAAAGTATATTGATTTACAATTAACTCCAGAAGAAATTCAAGCTGTAAATGATATAGCTCCTTCAAAAGATGTAACAAAGATTGATAATGCAATTGAAGATATTTTCAATAAGCGCTCGGTTACAGGCTGGACAACGGGTGGACATACAGGGGAAGATGTGAACGTATATGCATTTGGTCCAGGTAAATACTTGTTCTCTGGCGTTCAAGAGAATACAAATATAGCGAAACGTGTCTTTGATATTGTTGGCGGCGGCGATCCGAATAAAGGAAGACGCTAATTAAGAGCGAAAGTGAGGCGAAATGCCTCACTTTTCTTTTTAGGAGTTGGGAATATGAAAAATTTATTTAGGAAATTAAGATTCCTTTTAGTATTTGTAGTATTACTAGTTGGATGTCAACAAGAAGAGAATAATGTAGAACAAAAATCTACTACTAAAAAAACTGAGGAAAAGGTACAAATAACAAAAGAAGAAGAGAGATCTATTCAAGATGTTATTCATACATTTGTGCGAACGACGAATGAAAAAAATCTTGCAGAACATATGGAGTTATTTTCAAAGAAGATGCCTAGTGCTGAAGACTTAAAAACACAAAAAGAAGCCGCATTTCAAAAGGGAAATAAGAAAATTGAATTGGAACATATAGATATGAAAGTTAGTAAAGTAGGGTATGTTATTGTTGAAACGAAAGAAAAGGAAGTAGACGACAGTATCACTCTTCAAAAAAAAGTACAGTATGCCCTTGGAAAAGAAGAGGATAAATGGAAGATTGAAGAGGTTCGAACAATAGAGAAAAAATAACGTGAAACTTTAATAAGTGTAGGAGTCGTACTTCCCAAAATGGTAGAAAAAAGGTTCTCATTGGCGAGAACCTTTTTTTATAGTGGTAGCATAATTTGATTTGAGCATGCCTCAATATCATCAATATCTTGACGGATTGTGGCCATTTTATTATCAAGATCTTCAGCTTTCATTGCTGCATCATGTAGTTCATCTTTTAAATACTCCGGTATTTTCCCTTCATATTTATAATAAAGTTTGTGTTCTAAACTTGCCCAAAAGTCCATTGCTAGTGTACGTAACTGAATTTCTGCAAATACATCTTTTGTACCAGAATTTAGTGATAAAGGGTATTTAATAATCATGTGTAAACTTTTATATCCGTTTCGTTTTGGGTTAGCGATATAATCTTTTACTTCGATGACTTCCATATCTTCGCGTTTTTGAATGACTTCTTTCAAATGATAGATATCTTCTACGAAGCAACATGTAATACGAATACCAATAATATCTTGTAAATGTGTTTGAGCGTTTTCAACTGTTGGTAATAAGCTTTTGCGCTCTAGTTTTTTAATAATACTTTCAGGTTGTTTTAGTCTTGTTTTTATATGTTCAAACGGGTTGTAATCCTCTAGAAATTGAGCTTCCCGGTTCATAATTTCAAATTTAGTTTTTAACTCTTCTAAAGCAAATGTATATGGTAATACAAAAGCTTTCCAGTAGTTAACTGTTGATTGATTATATTCCATTTATATACACACCTTTTCCTATTTGCAAGTGAGGTCGTTATTATACTAAATACCAAATCATATAAGCGCAAGCAGCAAATGATGAGATCATAAAGCGATATTTAGTTTTCATACTTTCAACTCCTTTCGAGTAAGATTTTATATAAATAAACGTGATTGTTAATAAGTTCACTATGTACAGTTTCTATAGTAATAGATTCGTGTGAATTTCGTATGAACTAATTGTTTCAGCTTTTTGTCTTTTTTGCTGTTAATCATAATTATTATTCGGATTTAAAGTGTTTTTATTTGATTTATCTATTTGTATAAATTAATGTATATTTGAATTTATAGTTATTGAGGAGGATATATGGTGAACTTTGAAGAATTAGCAATCGCTAGACGTTCTGCAATGAAATTTATACAAGGTATAGAAATCCCTAATGAGGATTTTAAAAAAATATTTGAGTTAACTAAGCTTTCTCCATCTTGCTATAATTTGCAGCACACACATTATGTTGTAATTCGTGATCAAGAGCGAAAAGAAAGATTAAAAGAATTAGCTTTCGGTCAATATAAAGTATCGAGTGCATCAGCGGTAGTGCTCGTTTGTGGTGATAAAAAAGCATACCAAAATGTTGAAAATATTTACTTCGGTATGAAAGTTTTAAAAATGATTGATGAATGTGAATATGAAGATACAATTAGGCAAACGAAAGGTTTATATGAAGGAAAAGGAGAGCGTTTCATGGAGGATGAAGCGATTAGAAATGCTTCGTTAAGCGCGATGACTTTTATGTACGCAGCTAAATATTATGGCTATGATACATGTCCAATGATTGGTTTCGATGAAAAAGCAGTACAAAGTGAATTAAATATGCCGGAGCATATAGTACCTGTTTTAATGATTACGATAGGAAAAAGTGATATGACTAAAACTCGCCCACGAGGATATCGAAAGCCGATTAGTGAATTTGTTACATACGAATCGTTTTAATAAAGTGAAACTGTTAATTAGTGGGGGTCTTACTGCCCGTTAATGCGGGACAAAATTGATTTAACTATAAAAACAAGGGGATTCTAAATGGAATCTTCTTGTTTTTGCAATTGACAAATAGAATGAAGTTTTATAATATATAAATCGTAATCATTACGTTTTAGTTGCGATCTTTGAAAGAAAGGAGAATTAAATATGCGTGTAAATATTACATTAGCTTGTACGGAGTGCGGCGATCGTAATTACATTTCTAAGAAAAATAAACGAAACAATCCAGAACGCATCGAACTAAAAAAATATTGTCCACGATTAAAGCGAGTAACGTTACATCGTGAGACGAAGTAAAAGACTAGAGATATCTCTAGTCTTTTTTTTATAGTTCCTTGGTTTTGTTTGTTATAATTACCTTAAAATGTAATAAAGGGAGCGGTATGATGAATCAAAAAGATAAGGAAAGAAAAGAGCGAGTGGCTCATATTATTAACATTCCAGATGAATATAGTCTTGTTGTAGATGATCAAGAAGGGGTTGATGACCCGTATCATCTATTATGGTGGGAGCATAAAGAGGATCAGGAGAGAACGATACAAATTACATTGAATAGACATACTGGTAATTTAATTGAATTTAGGATAGATGATGGAAATTATTTTTCGAGTGATAAGGAAGTTATAGAGGAGAATAGGGTAAGAGAGATTGCAAATGTATTTATAAAAAAACATGTGGAAGAAGGATTAGAGTTTTATACATATGTAACTATCCAGGATGATTGGCGTGGCTGGAAAGAAATAAATTATATGCAAGAAGTAAATGGATATCCATTACCGGATACAGGATGTGTGGTGCAAGTGCATCCTTCAGGGAATGTTGTGAATTTTCATTATAACGGACGAGAAAGCATAAAAGAAAAGCCGTTATGGCCAAGTGAGATTGTTGAGGAGAATATCGTTTTAGACAACTTAAAGGCCAAACAAGATATGAGGCTTGTATTTGTAGATTTAACACATTCTTTATGTAAATATGAAAATGGAGAAGAAGTAAAAGGGTACCACCTTGTGTATGTACCAGAACCTAGTCATGTATTTATTGATGCAAGTACAGGTAAAGATTTATTTGGACCAGATCATTATAAATTACCGCCAACAGTGGCTGTTAGAAAACAAAAAAAGGGTAGCCAACAAGATGATGTATTCGATTTATTTGACTGGGATAAAGAAAGTTTTACAAAAGTAGTTGAGACGGAAAATGATGATGAAATAAGGATGAAATTTGTTCCGAAAGAGGAATTACAAAAACAGAAAGAAGAAAAGAATCCATATTTAATGAATGAATTCTTTAACAAGCATTTACCGATGTTGAAATATAATAATTTAGTTAGCGTTACAATTGATAAATTAACCAATGAATTAACTGGTTTTATAAAACTGACAGATGATAAAGAAGTAAAGCAAATACTGTCTAGAGAGGAATGTTTACAAAAAGCACTTCAATTTTTAGAACGAGTTATTCCAGATATCAAACAATATCTGCGTCTTTGGGAGGAACGGGAAGCAGAAGAAGATGGGATTGAAAGATTTATCTTTTCTGTATATATAAATGATATTCTGGCAGAGTATAACCAATTTATGATCAACATCAATGCAGAAAATGGTGCTGTTATGCACTACTCGGGGGAGTCTAGCAACTTTATAAAAAAATTACTTACATATGAAACAACACCAAAAGTAACAAAAGAAAAAGCGTTAGAAATATACAGAGCGGCTATCCGAGTTAAATTAGAATGGTTTGTAGATCATGATGCAGAGGAAACGAAATACAAACTACTGTACAAACAAACGACAGATGAAAAATATAAAGAACCTTTTGATTGTAGTCGGGAAATTCGTTATATTGATGCCCAAACTGGGAGAAAGATTTGGAGTAAGTAAAATAAAAAGAGTTATTTTCTTTGAAAAATAACTCTTTTTATTTTTATAATTTGCCTGTTCGCTTTTCAAAAGTAAATGTGATAGGAAGATTGGAATGAGAACTATCACTTTTAAATATTACTTTCCATTCTTTAGTATGGGCTTTAATTTCAAAATTAAGAAGATTTATCGCTCTACGTTTATCTATTTCTAAAAACATATTATGAATTTCTGGTTCTTGCTGTAAATTAAGAGCCTTTAGTGTGACTGTAAATGTGAAAAAATTCTGCCCTTCATATACTATTTTTGATATTTTTGTTTTTTGTGTATTTAACAGCACATAAAAACGGTCTGATGGAGTTAATTGTACAGAGTCATCAGTAATTTCATTCTCGCTATTATGAAGTTCAACTAAGAAAGATGTACTATGGGAAGAATCTTTTTTGCTTGTAATCTGTAATTCAGTAGGAATCATCGGTATTTCATAAAAGTCATTCCTTATTATGTTATTGTAATCCTCTGAAAATTTACGGACTTCTTTTGGAAAAGAGTCTTCTTGTGTACTTAAAAAAGTTTTATGTTGCTTTGGAATTTTTTTACTAAAATTTAATGTTTCTTTAAAGTAATAATTGGATCCAGTTAAAAATAAAAAACTACAAATTAATAAAAAAATTCGATACAGATTTTGAAAATGAAAGAACAATAGTATACATGTAATAATTCCAATTACATAGAAAATAAAGATAAGTAGTTCTAGTTTTGAGTGAAACGAGAAACCATAGTTATGAAAAAATTTTATTCCAGTTATAATTTGAGCTCCAAAAAATAAAGAAATTCCAAATTGAAAAAATAATAAATCAGGCCCTCTTTTAATAACAAAAGTAATGAACGAAATGAAAAGTAAAAATACTCCTAAATAAATTGTTACATTTAATAATCGTTCTAATGTAATCATGAATAATGTCCCCTTTAATAGCATATTCATATATAAATAACAATTTTATATAATTATAATATAACAATAAATTATTTTAAATGTTGGAAGTGTTGAGTTTTATAAATAAACTGTACAGACACAAACAACCTCACGCCCACATACACATAATAAAGACCACTATTTTGGCGGAGGTGAAAGGTTTGAGTCTATTCGCCGCAATTGGATATATGGTTCGAGAAGTGTTTGTCTTTGTTTCTTATGTGAAGAATAATGCGTTCCCGCAGCCGTTATCATCAGATGATGAGAGAAAGTACTTAGAGTTAATGGAGCAAGGTGATGCTCAAGCGAGAAATCTTTTAATTGAACATAATTTACGGCTTGTAGCTCATATCGTTAAAAAATTTGAGAACACAGGAGAAGATGCAGAAGATTTAATTTCAATTGGTACGATCGGGCTCATTAAAGCGATCGAGAGCTATTCTGCTGGAAAGGGAACGAAGCTTGCGACGTATGCAGCACGCTGTATTGAAAATGAAATTTTGATGCATTTACGTGTACTAAAGAAAACGAAAAAAGATGTTTCACTTCATGATCCGATCGGGCAAGATAAAGAGGGCAATGAAATATCGCTTATTGATATATTAAAATCAGAGTCTGAAGATGTAATTGATATGATTCAGCTTAGTATGGAGTTAGAAAAAATTAAAGAGTATATCGATATTTTAGACGAAAGAGAAAAAGAAGTGATTGTGAAACGTTTTGGACTTGGGCTAGATAAGGAGAAAACACAGCGGGAAATCGCTAAGGCGCTTGGTATTTCTAGAAGCTACGTATCACGGATTGAAAAGCGTGCTTTAATGAAAATGTTCCACGAGTTTGTAAGGGCAGAGAAAGAGAAAAAAGCGAAAGAGTAAAGTGTATTAGAAGCAGCCATATTTAAAATGGGCTGCTTTTCTTATTGTAAATAAGAAAAGAAAACGCGTTATGCTAAGAAGAAATACATGTTCACTGTTGAAAATGACGGATTCTATCTGTAATATTAGAAGGTGCTAAATAATTTAAGAATAATACCATACTTAGTTTTCTGTATGTATAATAAGGCTGCTTTATATGATATGTGGGAATAAGAACCAATTTTACATATGATATAGAAAGAAAAGAAGGGAAAACTAAAGTTATAGACTGATTAGGGGGTTTCGCAATTTGCGACGTACATTATATCGACTTATGATAGAACTTACAAATGGTCGCTTTACTTCTTATATATTACGTAAATTTGCACAATCTCGTTTGAGCTCTATCATTATTCCATCGTATGCGAAAGTTTTTCAAATTAATCAAGATGAGATGGAAAAGGGTTTGAAGGAATATAGAACATTGCATGAATTATTTACGCGTAAGCTAAAAGAAGGAAAGCGTAGTATTGATACAGATGCATCGAGTATCGTTAGTCCTGTTGATGGTGTTTTTGCAGATCAAGGTCCTATTGAGGATACAAAAACATTTGATATTAAAGGAAAGCGCTATTCAATTGTGGATATGCTAGGTAATGAAGAACGTGCAACGCGATATGCAGGCGGTACATATATGGTAATTTATTTGAGTCCAAGTCATTATCATCGCATTCATAGTCCGCTTTCTGGTTCTGTGACTGAAAGATTTGTACTCGGTAGAAAATCATATCCGGTAAATGCAGCTGGTATGGAATACGGGAAAGAACCACTGTCAAAAAATTATCGTTCTGTTACAGAAGTAAGCAGTGATGGCGAGCATATGGCTCTTGTAAAAGTAGGTGCCATGTTTGTTAATAGTATTGAGCTTTTGCATGAGAGAGACACTGTTCAAAAAGGTGAAGAAATGGCATACTTTACATTTGGTTCAACAGTTGTGTTATTGTTTGAAAAAGATATGATAGAAGTAGTGCAGGAATTAAAGAGTGGACAAGAGCTTCGTCTTGGTCAAAAAATAGCTACTCGCTTAGCTCATAAATAAAGAAAAGCTTTTATAACCGTAAGTAAGAGTTATGGGCAAAGATACTTAATGATGAAATCCCCTAGATGGGAGTACTTGTTTATTCGAGAGCCATCGTAGGATGGCTCTTTTTACAGGGCATCCAATAAATTATCCTTTAACTGTTTAATTGGTAAGGGCTGATTAAACTTTCACTTTATATGTAATCAAGATGATTTGACAAGCTTGTCCTCTAATGAGCGTCTAATGATTTCTTGTTTTATAAGTAAAATGAAGTCGGGATTTAATTTTAGTTCTTTTGCTTTATAATAAGACTCAGTGAGTAACTCAGTGGATAACTGTTCCATATGTTTTGTTTTCAAGGTGAGTCACCTCCTAATAATATAAGGATTGATTCGTTGATGCATTTAATGTACCAAAAAAATATGACAGTCACAAACGAGTGGTTATCCACATACCTAGGTGGATAAAGTGTGTATAGTTTGTTAGTAAATTCCAAATTAACTGAAAAATTAATGTGGAAAATGTGTACAATTTTATCCACAGGTTATATATCGAAAAATGTTGTCGAAAAATTTTATGAAAAATCCTCAAAGAGGTGAAAGAAATTGAAACTATTTTTACCAAATGAATATGTGAAAAATGTATATCATGTTCAACCAGAAGATTTAAAAAAACGTGGGATTAAAGGCGTTATTACTGACTTAGATAACACTTTAATTGAATGGGATCGTCCCAATGCAACACCGCAACTTGAAAAATGGTTCTTGGAAATGAAAGAGCAAGGCATTCAAGTAACGGTCGTTTCAAATAATAATGAGCAACGTGTAAAAGATTTTGCTGATCCATTAGGTATTCCATTTATTCATAGTGCACGTAAACCATTTGTTCGCGCATTTAAGCGTGCGATACAAGAGATGCGTTTGCAGCCAGATGAAGTTGTAGTAATTGGAGATCAGTTACTGACGGACGTGCTTGGTGGCAACCGAGTAGGCCTTCATACAATTTTAGTTGTACCGGTAGCACAAACGGACGGATTAGTAACGCGCTTTAATCGAAAAATTGAACGAAGAATTATGAAAAATATGAAGAAAAAAGGTTTAATTAACTGGGAGGAATAAAGTTTGACTGAAACAATTAAATGTATTGGTTGCGGTGTAGAAATTCAAACAGAAAATAAAAACGAAGTGGGGTATGCTCCTGCCTCATCTTTAGAGAAAGAACAAGTTATTTGTCAACGTTGTTTTCGCTTGAAGCATTACAATGAAATTCAAGATGTATCGTTAACAGATGATGACTTCCTACGCATTTTAAATGGAATTGGAAAATCAGATGCATTAGTAGTCAAAATTGTAGATATTTTTGATTTTAATGGTAGCTGGTTACCTGGCTTACATCGTTTCGTAGGGAATAATAAAGTATTACTTGTTGGAAATAAAGCTGATTTAATTCCAAAGTCAGTAAAACATGATAAAGTAAAACATTGGATGCGCTATAGTGCAAAGCAGCTAGGATTAAAACCAGAAGATGTCTTTTTAATTAGTGCAGCGAAGGGACAAGGAATCGCTGAACTAGCAGATGCTATTGAGTATTATCGCGGCGGCAAAGATGTTTATGTTGTTGGATGTACGAATGTAGGGAAATCGACATTTATTAATCGTATGATTAAAGAATTTAGTGATGAGACTGAAAATGTAATTACAACATCTCATTTCCCAGGAACAACACTTGATTTAATTGATATTCCATTGGACGAAGAGTCTTCTTTATATGATACGCCAGGTATTATTAACCACCACCAAATGGCTCATTATGTTGGAAAGCAAAGCTTAAAGCTTATTACACCAACAAAAGAAATTAAGCCGATGGTATTCCAATTAAATGAAGAACAAACGTTATTCTTTAGTGGATTGGCACGTTTTGATTATGTAAGTGGTGGTCGTCGTGCATTTACTTGTCACTTCTCGAATCGCTTAACAATCCATCGTACAAAGCTTGAGAAAGCAGATGAATTATATAAAAATCATGCCGGGGATTTACTAAGCCCACCAACGCCAGAAGAATTAGCAAATATGCCTGAGCTAGTGAAATACGAATTTAATATTCGTGAACCTAAAACGGATGTTGTATTCTCTGGATTAGGATGGGTTACTGTGAACGAACCAGGAGCAAAAATTGTTGCACACGTACCAAAAGGAGTAAGTGTTTCACTACGTAAATCTTTAATTTAATATGGAGAGGGATTTATGAAACAATTATATGGTGTAATCGGAAATCCAATTGGACATTCATTATCACCCGTTATGCATAACGATGCATTTGAACACTTGAATATGGATGCCCATTATCATGCGTTCCTTGTTGAAGAGGAATTGCTAGGGGAAGCAGTAAGAGGTTTAAAAGCATTAGGTATTTCAGGATTTAATGTAACAACTCCGCACAAGGTTGCTATTATGGAGTATTTGGATGAGATTGACCCATTGGCAAGGAAAATCGGTGCAGTAAATACAGTGGTTCATAAGGATGGAAGATTAATTGGCTATAACACAGACGGGATTGGTTTTGTTCGAGCGCTGCAGTCAATTAGTAATGAACCACTTCAAGGGAAACGTATTTTGTTACTTGGTTCAGGTGGTGCTAGCCGAGCTATTTATTTTTCTCTTGCTGATGTAGGTGTAAAAGAGATTGATGTAGCCAATCGTACAGTAGATAAGGCAAAGGAACTTATTGCTGCACGTACGGCCGATGTTAATTCTGTTGCTTTGTCGTTAGAAAAAGCGACAGAAGAACAAGGAAATTATGATATTATCATTCAGACGACAACGATAGGTATGCATCCACACGTAGAACATACGCCATTACAAATTTGTTCGTTAAAAAAAGGAACGATTGTATCAGATATAATTTATAATCCATTTGAAACGAAAATTTTATGTGAGGCAAAAGAGCAAGGTGCAATCATTCAAAATGGTATTGATATGTTTGTTTATCAAGGAGCACTTGCATTTGAAATGTGGACAGGACGCACGCCAAATATCGAGAGAATGAAACAATTAGTTATAGAAAAGCTTGGAGGCTAACATATATGTTAACAGGAAAACAAAAAAGATTTTTACGTGCACAAGCACATCATTTAACACCAATTTTTCAAGTAGGAAAAGGCGGAGTAAATGAAAATATGATTAAACAAATCGCAGATACTTTAGAAGCTCGTGAGTTATTTAAAGTAAGTGTATTACAAAACTGTGAATTTGATCGCCGTGAGGTTGCGGAAGAACTTGCAAAAGGTGCACGTGCTGAAATCGTTCAAGTAATTGGAAGCACAATCGTTTTATACAAAGAATCAAGAGAAAATAAACAAATTAAGCTTCCTCGATAAAAAGACTAGCATGCGCTATTTTTATCGTTTATGCGTAATGATGTAGAGAGCGAAACCAATTGAACTTTTATTAATAGCAACTCTCTTCATTCCTAACCGAGGAGAGTTGCTGTATGTAAAAGGAAGGGGCGTTTCTTTTGAGAAAAATTGGCATCATTGGCGGTACATTTGATCCGCCTCACTATGGACATTTGCTAATTGCAAATGAAGTATATCACGCTTTGAACTTGGAAGAAGTATGGTTCTTGCCAAACCAGATTCCGCCACATAAACAAGGGCGGAATATTACAAGTGTAGAAAGTCGTTTACATATGTTAGAGCTCGCGACTGAGGCAGAAGAGCACTTTTCTATTTGTTTAGAAGAGCTAAGTAGGAAGGGCCCATCTTATACGTATGACACTATGTTACAATTGACGAAGAAGTATCCGGATGTGCAGTTTCACTTTATTATTGGTGGGGATATGGTTGAGTATTTACCGAAGTGGTATAACATTGAAGCTTTATTTAATCTTGTAACGTTTGTTGGAGTTGCAAGACCTGGGTATACATTGCATACACCATATAAGATTACTACAGTGGAAATTCCGGAATTTGCAGTTTCTTCATCCTTATTACGTGAGAGATATAAGGAGAAGAAAACGTGTAAATATTTACTTCCCGAAAAAGTACAGGTATATATCGAGAGGAATGGGTTGTATGAATCGTGAGAATGCACTGCATATTGTCAAACAACAAATGCATGAAAAACGTTATATACACACAATTGGTGTAATGGAGACAGCGATTGAGCTTGCTAAGTTATACGGTGTGGACGAAAAAAAAGCAGAGATGGCAGCTATATTCCATGATTATGCGAAATGTAGAGCAATTTCAGAGATGGAAGAGATTATTAAACGTGAAGATTTGCCGAAAGATTTACTTTGCTATAACAAAGAGTTATGGCATGCACCTGTTGGGGCATACTTAGTAGAAAAAGAAGTAGGCATTACGGATTCTGAAATTTTGCAAGCTATTACATATCATACAAGTGGTCATGAGAATATGACGATGTTAGATAAAGTGATTTATGTAGCTGATTACATTGAACCTGGGCGAAAGTTTCCAGGAGTGGAAGAGGCTCGTAAACTCGCATATACGGATATAAATCAAGCTTTATTATTTGCGTTAAAGAGAACAATTCAATTTTTAATGGAAAAAGATCAGACGATTTATCCATTAACATTCCAAACATACAATGCAGTTATCAAGGAGGAAATGAGTAAATGAACGATAAAGATTTATTAGTATTAGCGGCAAAAGCAGCTGATGATAAGAGAGCAGAAGATATGGTTGTCCTAAATATGCAAGGTATTTCACCAATTGCAGATTATTTCATTATTTGTCACGGGAATTCAGACAAACAAGTGCAAGCAATTGCACGTGAAATTAAATCAAAAGCACATGAGTTCCAAATCGACGTACAACGTATGGAAGGGTTTGACGAAGCACGTTGGGTATTAGTTGATCTTGGAGATGTAGTTGCTCATGTATTCCATAAAGATGAGCGTAATCACTATAATTTAGAGCGTCTATGGGGCGATGTGCCACGTGAAGATATTACAGAAGAGTTAGGCCAATGAAATACGAACAATTTGCATTGTTGTACGACGAACTAATGAATGATGTCCCTTATGATAAATGGGTGGAATTTACAGAGGAAAGTTTACAGCAGGCAGATATGAAAGAGGCAAAAATTCTTGATGTAGCATGCGGTACAGGTAATGTAACCCTGCCGCTTGTGCAAAAGGGTTACGATTTAATAGGTGTCGATCTTTCAGAAGAAATGTTAACAGTCGCTCAGCAAAAACTAGGAGGAGAGGGATACTTTATTCCTTTTTATCAACAAGACATGCGAGAGCTTGATGTTCCAGGTGAGTTTGATTGTGTAACCATCTTTTGTGATTCATTAAATTATGTATTGCAAGAAGATGGAGTACAAGAAACATTTAGAAGAGTATTTCATCATTTACGTCAAGATGGTTTGTTTTTATTTGATGTACATTCTTTATATAAAATACATCATGTATTTCAAAATGAAACGTATACAGTGAATGGAGAAGAAATATCTCTTATTTGGAATTGCTTCCCTGGTGAAGAATCAAATAGTGTAGAGCATGATTTAACATTCTTTGTTCAAGATCCGGAAGAAGATGTGTACCATCGGTTTGACGAATGTCACGTGCAACGTGCATATCAAGTGGAAGAGTTAACGAAATGGCTTGAAGAAGCAGGTTTTACAGTGCTTCGTGTAACAGGTGATTTTGAGCGACTTGAAGTTACAGAACAAACAGAGCGTATTTTCTTCATGGCGAAGAAAAACGGATAAAACAAAAGCAACCGAGAAGGTTGCTTTTGTTTTATAAAGAAGATGTATTTTTAGTTCTAGCATAATCTGAAGATTGTATGCGTAAAGTGTGGGAATAGTAGTTGAAGTGAAAATGTATTGTAAAAAAGTAAGTATTTATAAAAAGGATTTGGAATGAAAATGACGTATTTATTATGTGTGTTTATTGAATTGCTGATCAACGCATTCTAAATCTTCATCAAATTTTTCATGTGTTCGCTCGATTAACTTATGGAACATATCTCCAACGTGCTCTTCTAAAACCCGAATGCCCTCCCCAGTAACGCCGCCTTTCACGCAAACCTTTTCTTGTAAGGTAGGTAATGTGAAGATTTCTTTTTCAAGTAATTTCCCCATCCCCACGACCATTTCACTTACTAAAGTAGTAGCCTCTTCGTGTGTAATATTTGTTTTATCTACAGCAGCGTTAATGAAGCATTGTAGTAAATAACTAAAGAAAGCAGGACCGCAACTTGCTATATCAGATGAAACGCGCGTTATATCTTCTTCTATTACAAGAGGTGTAGAAATGTTTTTGAATAGACGAAGTAGTTTTTGTTGCCATTCTTCAGAGCAATTATCTCCAAATGTAAATAGTGAGGCGCCAGAGAGCGCGCGATTTGTGATACTTGGAATGATACGCGCGACGTGGCAAGGTACGAGAGTCTCTAATTGTGATGGAGATATTGGACTTGTAATAGAAACTAAGCACGTTTCATCAGAAAAATGTTCAGCGTATTTTTTTAGGATAGGGTATATATCTATCGGCTTGACACAAATAAAAATAAGTTGTGATTGTTCGATTACTTCCGGGATTGTTTTTGCTATATGAACAGAAGGGTATTTTTCTTTTATATGATATGCTTTTGCAGGCGTCCGATTAATGATTGTAAGGCACGAAGGTTTGACAGCACGGGTTTCTAAAAATGCATCGATTAGTATATTCCCCATGTTTCCTGTCCCTATAATTCCTATGTTCAAAGTTTCATCCCTCCTTCGTAACAGCTTTCTCCTAAACAATATGAATGATGTTATAAATTTATGATTAGAGGTGTAAAATGATGTGGGATTTTCCGAAAAAGTGGTTAGGTTTAGTAGCTATTATTGGAACTTTACTTTTTCTTGTTTTTTGGAAAACGAATCAGAGTGTAGAACGAATGCCTATTACAATGAATGTACAAGAGAAGGAGATCGAAAAAAAGGGTAAACCGAAAATATCGGATACAAAGGAACAGAAAAGAACAATTATAATTGATGTGAAAGGAGCGGTTAGTAAAGAAGGGGTATATGAAATGAAGGAAGGAGATCGCGTAAAGGATGCGGTTCAAAAGGCTGGTGGTTTTTTATCAGAAGTAGATATGAAAAAAGTGAATTTAGCACAAATTGTACAAGATCAAATGCTTCTTTATATACCGAGTAAAAATGAATCAGAACAAGGGGTGCTTACTTCTTCTAAGGAAGATGGCAAGATTCGAATAAATACAGCGGCGAAAGAACAACTAGAAAAAATTACAGGGATTGGCTCTCGAAAGGCAGAAAGTATTTTGAAATATCGAGAAGAACATGGTCCGTTTCAGAAAATAGAAGATTTATTAGAGATTGATGGGATTGGTGCGAAGTCTCTTGAAAAGATAAAAGATCAAATTATTATTCCGTAAAAGATTGACGAAGTTTTTCTTCTTTCGCTACACTACAAGTAGACAAAAAAGTAGGTGAAAAATATGGAACGAATTTCATGGGATCAATATTTTATGACGCAAAGCCATCTACTATCTTTGCGTAGTACATGTACAAGGCTTGCGGTAGGAGCGACAATCGTTCGCGATAAACGAATTATTGCTGGTGGATATAATGGTTCAATTAAAGGTGGCGTACATTGTATAGATGATGGTTGTTACGTAATCGATAATCATTGTGTTCGGACAATTCATGCCGAAATGAATGCTTTATTACAATGTGCCAAGTTTGGTGCGAAAACAGAGGAAGCAGAAATTTACGTTACGCATTTCCCTTGTTTACAATGTTGTAAGGCAATTATTCAAAGTGGTATTACAGCGGTTTATTATGCGCAGGATTATAAAAATCATCCATACGCCATAGAGTTATTTGAACAAGCGAATGTAACAGTGAAACACGTTCCGCTAGAATATGATATTGCTGCATTAGAGGATCAAAAACGTTATACAGAGTTGAAAGAATTATTTGTGTCTTTAGAAAAAGATAATCTATCAATGGAAGAATTACAGCATGTATTCACGAAAGCAAAAATGATGCTATAAGGAGTGAGTATAAGTTGCAAGAACAATGGGGGTATGTTGCAATCTCGTTTATAATAGGGATTGCAATTGCCTTTTCCTCGTCACTTTTATTGATAGTTTTTTGCCTCTTTTTAAATGTTTTCTTCTGTTTATATCGCACTTCGCGTAAAACCTTCATTTTTTGTATTGTAGCGTGCTTTAGTAGCGTTATATACACTTCCTATGTTCAAGTATGGAATAAGTCTCTAGGGAAGCCCTATGCAGTTACAAGAGGGGTTATACAAAACACACCGCTTGTTAATGGGGATCGCCTATCTTTTCAATTTGAAGATCAGAATAAAAATATAGTGCAGTTAAGTTATAGAATAAAATCAGCTTTGGAAAAGAAAAAAATGCAACAATTATACGCAGGGATATCATGTGTATTCGAGGGTGAGAGGAAAGAACCGGAAACAGCTCGGAATTTTCATGGTTTTAATTACCGTGATTATTTATACAAGCAACATATTCATTTCACATTTGAGGCTACATATATTTCTGAATGCTATAAAACATCACTGTCGTTCACGCAATGGATTCTTCTTTTAAGGCAACAAGCAATCTCGAAAGTTACAGAAATGTTTCCAGAGCAATCAGGTGCTTTTATGAATGCATTACTCTTTGGTGATAGACAACAAATGACGTTTGAAGTGGAAGAGCAATATCAACAATTTGGTCTTGTACATTTGTTAGCAATTTCAGGTTCACACATTGTATTGTTGATGGTGATAGTATATTTTATTTTGCTAAGAAGCGGTGCGACGAGGGAGGTAGCAACAATTTGCCTTATCATTTGTATTCCTTTGTATATGGTTTTAGCAGGGGCTTCACCCTCTGTTATAAGAGCTTCTATAACAGGGGTTTTGATGTTGATTGCTTTTATGTGCTCGATTCGTTTATCTAGTTTAGATGCTTTAAGTGTAACAGCTATATGTATGCTTATATATGACCCTTATCTTGTTTTTAATATTGGATTTCAGTTTTCTTTTGTAGGTAGCTTCGCTTTACTTTTGTCTGCTCCGTTATTGTTAGGGAGTAGCAACGGAGTAATCCGAAATTCTATTTATATTTCTATCATTTCACAGCTCGTTAGTACTCCGATTTTGTTATATCACTTTGGTTATTTTTCTCCATATAGCATTCTCCTCAATCTCTTATACGTTCCGTTTTTATCTATCATTGTATTACCATGTAGCATTATTATTTTACTGTGTATGCCAATTGTCCCGTTTCTTGCAAAAGGATTTGCGGATGTATTATCAATAGGCTTGAGTATGTCTAATGATTTTCTAAGTTATTGTGAAAGTTTACCATTTACCCAGCTTATCTTCGGGGAAACGCCCTTCAATCTTGTAGCTGTATATTGCGCGAGTATTGTCAGTATATTGATGGTTTGGGAAAGAAGAGCGCCGAAAAAAATGGTTTGTATAGTTGCGAGTGTATTTATTTTTATTAGCACATGTCATTATGTATATCCATATTTTAGAGGAAGCGGAAGTGTAACATTTATTGATGTTGGACAAGGTGATGCAATATTAATTCGCCTTCCGTATGATAAAGGGATTTATCTTATTGATACAGGTGGAACGCTTCGTGTGAATAAGGAAGAATGGCAACAAAAAAAGCATGAATTTTCTGTTGGGAATGATGTTTTAATACCCTTTTTACAAAAAGAAGGTATTAAAACAATTGATAAATTAATCGTAACGCATGGAGATGCAGATCATATAGGTGCTGCGCAAGAATTATTATCACATATACCTGTAAAAGAAGTGGTATTTGGCCGAAAGGGAAAAGATGCAGTATTAGAAAAAGTAGTCAAGAAACAGGCATTAGAAAAGGAAATGAAAATAACTGAAGTGGGGGAAGGGGCGAGTTGGAGTGTAAATGAAGCGGAATTTTTCGTTTTAGCTCCAAAAGGAAAAGAAAAAAGCGAAAATAACGCTTCAATTGTAATATGGGCAAAATTTGGAGGGTTGAAGTGGCTATTTACAGGCGATTTGGAAGAAGAAGGGGAAAAGATTTTAGTAGAGGCATATCCAGATTTACAAGTGGATGTTTTAAAAGTTGCTCATCATGGGAGTAATACGTCATCTATAGAGCCTTTTTTGAACGTCATACAGCCTCGTGTAGCGATTATATCTGTTGGTAAGCAGAATAGGTATGGACACCCGCATAAAGAAGTGATAGAGCGTTTTGAGAAGATGGGGAGTGCGATATGGCGCACGGACAAGCAAGGTGCTATTTCCTATGTTTTTAAAGGGGAAAATGGAACCTTTAAAAGTAAAATCACATATGATAAAACACATAATAGATGAAAAAGAGAAGACTGCCATGAAGTGGCAGTCTTTAAGAACCGATAAATTTAATAACAGTTGCAATGATGAAAAGTGTTGCGAAAAAACCAAATGAGACGATAAATCCTACCCCTGAATCAATAGCGTCATTGCGTTTACTTTGAACGTTTTGTTCAAAATCATTCATTTAGAATCCCTCCCCAACATTCCACTTTAGTATAAAATATTGTCAGAAAAAAATCTACAATTTCCATATGAAGAGAAAACGAGCTTTTTTGCTACTTTTAAATCATGAAGTAATGTGAGTTTTTCGTTTCCAAGCATGTTAACAGTTGGCACTTATACTCAAATTTTTATTGCGAATAATAAAGGGAAGGTGATTACCGCACACCAATAAGAAACCCGGGGCTTATTGCGTGGCGTTTAATATAAATAAAGGGACGGGTTATAAAGCCTGTTCCTTTGTACTTGTAAAACAAAAGCTAGGGCATTAGTATAAATATATATTGCCAAGTTAGGGAGTAGGAAAAAGTATGAGTGATATACATAAAAAAATTAAAAAGAAACAGTTTGCTCCGTTATATTTACTATATGGAACGGAAGCTTTTTTTATAAATGAAACGATAAAGCTTATTACGACAGAAGCACTTGAAGAAGAAGATCGAGAGTTTAATGTTGTGACATACGATTTAGAAGAAGCGTATTTAGAAGATGTGGTTGAGGATGCGCGTACGCTTCCTTTCTTCGGAGAACGGAAAGTACTGTTAATAAAATCACCGCTATTTTTGACTTCTCAAAAAGAAAAGTTAGAGCAAAATATAAAAATTTTAGAAGAATACATTGGTGAACCTTCTCCATTTTCTATTCTTGTTTTTGTTGCGCCTTACGAAAAACTTGATGAGCGAAAAAAAATTACAAAACTATTAAAGAAAACAGCAGATGTAGTAGAAGCAAATGCGATGCAAATACAGGATGTTCAGAAGTGGATTGTTGCTCGTGCAGATGAAGTGCATGTGCATATTGATAACGCGGCTGTTAGTTTGTTGCTAGAGCTTGTGGGAAGTAATGTAACAATGTTGGCGAAGGAAATGGACAAGTTAACGTTATACGTCGGTATGGGCGGAGAGATTACGACGAAACTTGTTGCAGAGCTTGTACCAAAATCCGTTGAGCAAAATGTATTCGCTTTGACAGAAAAAGTGGTGAAAAAAGATATTGCAGGTGCAATGCAAATTTTGGATGGATTATTTACGCAGCAGGAAGAGCCGATTAAATTGCTTGCGTTATTAGTGAGTCAATTCCGCTTGTTGTATCAAGTGAAAGAGCTACAGCAACGTGGTTATGGACAAAATCAAATTGCGTCTCATATTGGTGTACATCCGTATCGCGTGAAGTTGGCAATGAATCAAACGAAGTTTTTCTCTTTTGAAGAATTAAAAAAAGTGATTATAGAATTAGCGGAAGCTGATTATAGTATGAAGACGGGAAAGATGGATAAGAAACTTGTGCTCGAGTTTTTCTTAATGCGATTAAATCATATGTGATGACACAAAAAAGTTCATGTACTAAGTACATGAACTTTTTTGTATATAAAAAAACGATCCAAATGGATCGTTTTTTAAACGCCTTACGCGTTTACTTGTTTCGCTAAGCGAGATTTTTGACGAGCTGCAGCGTTTTGGTGGATAAGACCTTTACGAGCTGCTTTGTCAAGTTTTTTAGAAGCAGTTTTGAAAGCTTCTTTAGCATTTTCAAGATCGTTATTAGTAACTAAAGCTTCTACAGTTTTAACAGCAGAACGCATGTCAGACTTGATAGAAGCGTTATGTGCACGACGCTCTTCGCTAAGTTTAGCGCGTTTGATAGCAGATTTGATGTTTGCCATACTTTTCACCTCCCTGGTGCAATCGAATGACTCGATTCTTACATAGAACAAGTGATATTCTATCAAACGGTGAAGAGAATTGCAATAGTATATCCATGAAATTTCACGTAAAGGAAAGAATGACCTTATATAACTTTGGGAAATCTAACGATATTTACTATGAATTACGGAGGAGATACGATGAAAGAACCATTAGATTTAAGTAAATATAGCATTAGAACTGACCTTGCTGTAGAAGCCCATCAAATGTTGCAAGAAAGCCAAGAGGAACAAAAAGGGATACAGGGAGTTATTGTAAAAGAGAGAGAAGAAGAGGGGACTATAATTACAAAAGTAACAATTGATGAAGCTGCCTCTGAAGCGATGGGTAAAAAGCCTGGAAATTATTTAACGCTTGAAGTTCAAGGTATACGTCAGCAAGATACAGAACTTCAACAAAAAGTGGAGCGTATTTTTGCAAAAGAATTTTCTAATTTCTTAGAAGAGGTTGGCGTTACAAAAGAAGCAAGCTGTTTAATTGTAGGTCTTGGGAATTGGAATGTAACACCAGATGCTCTTGGACCGATAGTTGTAGAAAATGTATTAGTAACGAGACATTTGTTTCAATTACAGCCTGAAAGTGTAGAAGAAGGGTTTAGGCCTGTTAGTGCAATTCGGCCGGGGGTAATGGGAATTACAGGGATCGAAACGAGCGATGTTATTTATGGGATTATTGAGAAGACGAACCCGGACTTTGTAATTGCGATTGACGCATTAGCTGCCCGTTCTATTGAACGAGTAAATAGCACGATACAAATTTCTGATACTGGAATTCATCCCGGATCGGGGGTTGGGAATAAACGTAAAGAACTAAGTAAAGACACATTAGGTATCCCTGTAATCGCGATTGGTGTTCCGACTGTGGTCGATGCTGTTTCGATTACAAGTGATACGATTGATTTTATTTTGAAACATTTCGGCCGAGAGATGAAAGAAGGAAATAAACCTTCACGCTCTTTGTTACCAGCGGGATTTTCATTTGGAGAAAAGAAAAAATTAACGGAAGAAGATATGCCGGATGAAAAGAGCAGAAATATGTTTTTAGGTGCTGTTGGTACGTTGGAAGAAGAAGAAAAAAGAAGGCTGATTTATGAAGTGCTATCTCCTCTTGGTCATAATTTAATGGTAACCCCAAAAGAAGTAGATACTTTTATTGAGGATATGGCGAATGTAATAGCGAGTGGTTTAAATGCGGCGCTGCATCATCAAATTGATCAAGATAATACGGGAGCATATACACATTGAGGGGAACAGATGATTATCGTTTGAGTCGCTTTACGCTTTTGTGTATATGTAGTGTGGCTTTATGTTTACTTATGATGATAGCAGGAGTGGCACTTGCTAATCATGGTTTGAAAAGTATGAAAGGCTATCAGCAACTGTCATATGAACAAATAGCTCATATGACAGGGACAGAAAGTACAGGTGCTGAATCAGAAATTTTGGGTAGCTCGTTTTCGGCCTCAGAAAAACAACAACAGTTAGAACGTTTAAGAAGTTTTAATGTTGTAGAAGGAATTGGGATGGCAGTAGCTAGTGTAGCTTATGAAATGACGAAGTTCGGAACGGATATCGTTGTTGGGAAAATAAAAGGAATTTTTAGCTAAGAGTAACATGGGAGGCGGTTGTTTTACTGGTTTGTAAGACAGCCGTTTTAAATTTTGAAAAGGGTTTGTCTCTTATGGTTTATTCGCATAAGATATAGATAGAATGATTTGTATCGTAAGCAGCACGAGTTTTCATTGAATCTTTGTTGCTCTATTGATATAATCAGTGCTAGTGTATATTGGCGAGACTATTAGGAGTTGAGAACATAGATGAATAAAGAAGAAAGAGCAAAAAGACAGTCCAAAATTCGTAATTTCTCTATTATTGCTCATATTGACCACGGAAAATCAACGTTAGCAGACCGTATTTTAGAGAAAACAAACGCGTTAACACAACGTGAAATGAAAGCTCAGTTGCTTGACTCTATGGATTTAGAGCGTGAGCGTGGTATTACAATCAAATTAAACGCAGTACAATTAAACTATAAAGCAAAAGATGGTGAAGAGTATATTCTTCATTTAATTGATACACCAGGACACGTCGACTTTACGTACGAAGTATCTCGTAGTTTAGCGGCTTGTGAAGGCGCGATTCTTGTAGTAGATGCAGCGCAAGGTATTGAAGCGCAAACGTTAGCAAACGTATACTTAGCGCTTGATAATAATTTGGAAATTTTACCAGTTATTAATAAAATCGACTTACCGAGTGCGGATCCAGAACGTGTACGTCAAGAGGTAGAAGATGTAATTGGTTTAGATGCATCAGAAGCGGTACTTGCTTCTGCGAAAGCTGGAATTGGTATTGAAGAAATTTTAGAACAAATTGTTGAAAAAGTACCAGCTCCGTCGGGTGATTCAGAAGAGCCATTACAATGTATGATTTTCGACTCTTTATATGATCCGTACCGCGGTGTAATTGCTTATATCCGTGTTGTAAATGGAACAGTAAAAGTTGGCGATAAAGTACGTATGATGGCAACGGGTAAAGAATTTGAAGTAACAGAAGTAGGTGTATTTACACCGAAAACTACGCAACGTGACGAGTTAACAGTAGGTGATGTAGGTTTCTTAGCAGCATCGATTAAAAATGTTGGTGACACACGTGTTGGTGATACGATTACACATGCGAAACGTCCAGCTGCAGAGCCGTTAGCAGGTTACCGTAAGTTAAACCCGATGGTATTCTGTGGTCTGTATCCAATTGACTCTGCTCGTTATAACGATTTACGTGATGCATTAGAAAAATTAGAGTTAAACGATTCTGCTCTTGAGTTTGAACCAGAAACATCTCAAGCGCTAGGATTTGGTTTCCGTTGTGGTTTCTTAGGGCTTCTTCACATGGAAATCATTCAAGAACGTATTGAACGTGAATTTAAGATTGACTTAATTACAACAGCGCCAAGCGTTATTTATAAAGTTTATTTAACTAACGGTGAAGATGTTATTGTTGATAACCCATCTAATATGCCAGATCCACAGTCTATCGATCGTGTAGAAGAGCCGTTTGTGAAGGCTTCAATTATGGTTCCGAATGACTATGTTGGAGCTGTAATGGAGATTTGCCAAGGTAAACGTGGAACGTTTATTGATATGCAATATTTAGATGAAACGCGTGTTACATTAACATATGAAATCCCGTTATCAGAAATCGTATATGACTTCTTCGATCAATTGAAATCAAATACGAAAGGGTATGCATCATTTGACTACGAGTTAATTGGCTATAAGCCATCTAAACTTGTGAAAATGGATATTCTTTTAAATAATGAACAAGTGGATGCTTTATCATTTATCGTACACCGTGATTCAGCGTATGACCGTGGTAAAGTAATCGTAGAGAAATTAAAAGAATTAATTCCGAGACAACAGTTCGAAGTGCCAATTCAGGCGACTATCGGAAATAAAGTTGTAGCACGTTCTACAATTAAAGCGATGCGTAAAAACGTACTTGCAAAATGTTACGGCGGTGACATTTCTCGTAAGCGTAAACTTCTTGATAAGCAAAAAGAAGGTAAAAAACGTATGAAGTCTGTTGGCTCTGTAGAAGTACCGCAAGAGGCATTCATGGCTGTACTGAAAATGGATGACAACTAATATTTGAAATAAAAAAAGAAGTCGTTTGTGCGGCTTCTTTTTTCTGTATAATTACTTTTTAGACATCTGAGCAGCTCTCATTTACAATAATGAGAGAGCTTTTTAGTTCATATAGAGTTAGGAGATTGTTAATGTCCGAAAATATTCGAAAAGATATTCAAGATAAAATACAAAATGGTAATTTTAATTGTGAAAAGGAATTGACGCTTTCTATTATTAGTGGAAAGTGGAAGGTTGTGATACTGTGGCATCTTGGTGTGGAAGGGCCGCATCGTTTCAGTGAATTACAACGGTTATTCCCAAGCATTTCTCATAAAGTTTTGTCGAACCAATTAAAAGAGTTAATGGAAGATGGGATTGTTGATCGGACAGTATATCCCGAAATTCCTCCTCGCGTTGAGTATTATATGACGGAACTAGGCATGTCACTTTTACCGATCGTTGAAATGATGTATGATTGGGGAAAAATGCGAATGGAACAAATTCGTAATACGTTAGAGAAGTAGAGAACCCTCCGGAGTGCGGAGGTTTTCTTTTTAGAAAGGTAGGAGTTATATTTGGTACAAGCTGCATACATTCATATTCCATTTTGTCAGCACATTTGTCACTATTGTGATTTTAATAAAGTGTTTATTGAACGCCAACCGGTTGATCAATATTTAGATTATTTAGAGAAGGAAATAATAAATACGGTTCAAAAAGTTCCATTTGATAGTATGAAAACGATTTTTGTGGGTGGGGGAACTCCGACAGCGTTAAATATGGAACAGACAAAAAAATTACTCGAGATTATTAATCGTCATTTACGTCCGTTCGCCCCGAATTGTGAATTAACATTTGAAGCGAATCCAGGAGATTTACCGAAAGAGAAGCTAAATGTACTGCTAGAAGGTGGAGTAAATCGAATTAGTTTTGGTGTGCAAACGTTCCGTGATGAACTTCTTGAGAAGATCGGGCGCAAGCATACGAGGGAAGATGCATTCCTCGCGATTCGAGAGGCACAGGAAGTAGGCTTTAAAAATATTAATGTAGATATTATTTATGCTTTGCCAGGACAGACGATAGAAGATGTAAAAGAAACATTAGATATTGCTTTTACGCTTGGTGTACAACATTTCTCGGCGTATTCATTAATTGTGGAGCCAAAAACAGTGTTTTATAACTTAATGAACAAAGGGAAATTACGTCTTCCGGGTGAAGACCATGAAGCGAAAATGTATGAAATAGTAATGGATGAAATGGAGAAACACGGTTATAACCAGTATGAAATTAGTAATTTCTCAAAAGGTGACAATAAAAGTAGACATAATCTCACATACTGGAATAATGAAGAGTATTATGGATTTGGAGCTGGAGCTCATAGTTATGTGAACGGAGAACGTATTCAAAATGTTGGTCCTCTGAAGCAATATTTTAATAAAATTGATGAAACAGGATTTCCGTATTTAGATGTTCACAAAGTGACGGAGAAAGAAAGAATGGAAGAAGAGCTGTTCTTAGGGCTTCGAAAAACAAAAGGTGTTTCTAAAACGGCGTTCCGCAATAAATTTAATGTAGAGATGGATCAAGTTTTCGCGAAGCAGTTACAAAGCAACCAAGAGCAGGGATTGCTTGAAGAGGAAGATGGACATGTGCGTTTAACGCGAAAAGGAAAATTATTAGGGAATGAAGTATTCCAATCATTTTTGATTGACTAATTAAATGTTCCATAGGCGTGAAAAAGTTTCATTATTTCGTGACGTTTCCGTTGACAATTGAATGTCAATTTTGGTAAGTTATTAATAGATTTAGCACTCAAAGACAAAGAGTGCTAACAGAGGTGATGATGAGATGCTTACGGAACGTCAGCTCTTAATTTTACAAACAATTATTGATGACTTTATTGGATCAGCGCAGCCCGTTGGGTCTAGAACGTTGGCTAAAAAAGATGAAATCACATTTAGTTCAGCTACTATTCGAAATGAAATGGCGGACTTAGAAGAATTAGGCTTTATTGAAAAAACGCACAGTTCTTCTGGACGTGTTCCTTCTGAGAAAGGCTACCGATTTTATGTAGACCATCTTTTAGCGCCGCAAAACTTACCGAACGCTGAAATTGTACAAATTAAAGATTTATTTGCTGAAAGAATTTTTGAAGCGGAAAAAATTGCACAGCAATCTGCTCAAATTTTATCAGAACTTACGAATTATACGGCAATTGTTCTTGGACCGAAGTTAAGTACAAATAAACTTAAAAATGTACAAATTGTGCCGCTTGATCGTCAAACTGCAGTCGCTATTATTGTAACCGATACAGGGCATGTACAAAGTAAAACGATTACCGTTCCGGAATCTGTTGATTTATCAGATTTAGAAAAAATGGTTAATATTTTAAATGAAAAGCTATCTGGCGTACCGATGGAAGAACTTCATAATAAAATCTTTAAGGAAATTGTTACAGTTTTACGTGGGTATGTTCATAATTACGATAGTGCAATAAAAATGTTGGATGGTACATTTCAAGTTCCGTTATCGGAAAAGATATACTTTGGAGGAAAAGCAAATATGCTTTCGCAGCCAGAGTTCCATGACATTCAAAAGGTTAGATCTTTACTTACCATGATTGATAATGAAGCCGAATTTTATGACATTTTGCGTCATAAACAAGTCGGGATTCAAGTGAAAATTGGTAGGGAAAACTCTTCGACGGCTATGGAGGATTGTAGTTTAATTTCTGCAACATATTCGATCGGCGAAGAGCAACTTGGAACAATTGCTATTTTAGGTCCTACGAGAATGCAATATTCTCGTGTAATTAGTTTGTTACAGTTATTTACGAGACAATTTACTGATGGGCTTAAAAAGTAAATGAGAGTAATACATTCGCTCAAGTGATGAAATTTTCATTGCTGTGTGTAATATATAATGCTTAGGTAATCATGCTATGCATGATACCTAATACCTTTTAAGGAGGTGAATATTGTGGAAGAGCGTAACGAACAAGTGGTAGAAGAAGTAAAAGAAGCGCAAGTTGAAGAAGCTGTCACGCCAGAAAACAGTGAAGAAACTGTAGAAGAAAAAAGTGAGGCTGCTCTTTTACAAGAAAAAGTAGATGAGTTACAAGCGAAACTAACGGAAACGGAAGGTCGCACATTACGTCTACAAGCTGATTTTGAAAATTATAAGCGCCGTGTCCAAATGGATAAACAGGCTGCTGAAAAATATAGAGCACAAAGTCTAGTTTCAGACATCTTGCCAGCTCTTGATAATTTTGAAAGAGCAATGCAAGTGGAAGCGACTGATGAGCAAACGAAATCATTGTTACAAGGTATGGAGATGGTGCATCGTCAATTGTTAGAAGCGCTGACTAAAGAAGGTGTGGAAGTGATTGAAGCTGTTGGTAAACAGTTTGATCCTAATGAACACCAAGCTATTATGCAAGTGGAAGATAGTGAATTTGAATCAAACGCGGTTGTGGAAGAATTCCAAAAAGGTTATAAGTTAAAAGACCGTGTGATTCGCCCATCAATGGTAAAAGTAAATCAATAATTTACATAAAACTAGGAGGATTCGCCATGAGTAAAATTATCGGTATTGACTTAGGTACAACAAACTCTTGTGTAGCTGTTATGGAAGGTGGAGAACCAAAGGTTATCCCAAATCCAGAAGGGAACCGTACAACACCTTCTGTTGTAGCTTTCAAAAATGAAGAACGTCAAGTTGGGGAAGTTGCAAAGCGCCAAGCAATTACAAACCCAAATACAATCATGTCTGTTAAACGTCATATGGGTACAGACTACAAAGTAGAAGTTGAAGGTAAAGATTATACACCTCAAGAAATTTCTGCAATCATTTTACAAAATTTAAAAGCTTCTGCTGAAGCATACTTAGGTGAAACAGTAACGAAAGCTGTTATTACAGTACCTGCATACTTCAACGATGCAGAGCGTCAAGCAACGAAAGATGCTGGTCGTATCGCTGGTTTAGAAGTTGAGCGTATCATTAACGAGCCAACAGCAGCAGCACTTGCTTACGGTTTAGAAAAACAAGACGAAGAACAAAAAATCTTAGTATATGACTTAGGTGGCGGTACATTTGACGTATCTATCCTTGAGTTAGCAGACGGCACATTCGAAGTTATTTCAACTGCTGGTGACAACCGTCTTGGTGGCGATGACTTTGACCAAGTTATCATCGATCACTTAGTAGCTGAGTTCAAAAAAGAAAATAACATTGATTTAAGCCAAGATAAAATGGCGCTTCAACGCTTGAAAGATGCAGCTGAAAAAGCGAAAAAAGATCTTTCTGGTGTAACACAAACTCAAATTTCATTACCATTCATTAGTGCTGGAGCTGCTGGTCCATTACACTTAGAATTAACGTTAACAAGAGCGAAATTCGAAGAGCTTTCAGCAGGTCTTGTTGAAAGAACATTAGAGCCAACTCGTCGTGCATTAAAAGACGCTGGTTTTGCTCCAAGCGAATTAGATAAAGTTATTCTTGTTGGTGGATCTACTCGTATCCCAGCTGTACAAGAAGCTATTAAACGTGAAACTGGTAAAGAGCCATATAAAGGTGTAAACCCTGATGAAGTTGTAGCATTAGGTGCTGCAGTTCAAGGTGGCGTACTTACTGGTGATGTAGAAGGCGTTCTATTATTAGACGTAACTCCACTTTCTTTAGGTATTGAAACTATGGGTGGCGTGTTCACGAAATTAATCGAGCGTAACACTACAATTCCAACAAGTAAGTCACAAGTATTCTCGACAGCTGCTGATAATCAACCAGCAGTAGACATTCACGTATTACAAGGTGAGCGTCCGATGTCAGCTGACAACAAAACGTTAGGTCGTTTCCAATTAACTGACCTTCCACCAGCACCACGTGGTATTCCACAAATCGAAGTAACATTCGATATTGATGCGAACGGTATCGTTAACGTACGTGCGAAAGACTTAGGAACAAGCAAAGAGCAAGCTATTACAATCCAATCTTCTTCAGGTCTTTCTGATGAAGAAGTAGAACGTATGGTACAAGAAGCGGAAGCAAATGCTGACGCTGACCAAAAACGTAAGGAAGAAGTTGAACTTCGTAATGAAGCTGACCAACTTGTATTCCAAACAGACAAAGTTGTAAAAGATTTAGAAGGTAAAGTAGATGCAGCTGAAGTTGCAAAAGCAACAGAAGCGAAAGAAGCATTACAAGCTGCAATCGAGAAAAACGAGCTTGAAGAAATTCGTGCGAAAAAAGATGCTTTACAAGAAATCGTACAACAATTAACTGTTAAATTATACGAGCAAGCTCAAGCAGCTGCTGGTCAAGCAGAAGGTGCGCAAGGTGCACAAGACGCTGGCGCGAAGAAAGACAATGTAGTTGACGCTGAGTTTGAAGAAGTAAAAGAAGACAAGTAATTCAACTGTAAACATAATAAGTAAGATGACAAAAAGTCAAAGTCAAGCGTGCCTTGACTTTGGCTTTTTTCACGAATGAGAAGCGATGTGTGAGGATCTTAAGTTTTTCGCTTTGCATACTGTAAGTGAGGAAACTTTGTTGCAAAGCACTTTCTTTCGGTGTTAAAATTACGTTTATGTGAAAGATTCGGGGGTTGTAAATTTATGAGTAAACGAGACTATTATGAGGTCCTTGGACTTAGCAAGGGCGCTTCAACAGATGAAATAAAAAAAGCGTATCGTCGTTTGGCTAAAAAATACCATCCAGACGTAAGTAAAGAAGAAAATGCAATTGAAAAGTTTAAAGAAGTACAAGAAGCATACGAAGTGTTAAGTGATGATCAAAAGCGTGCGCAGTACGATCAATTTGGTCATGCTGGTGCAAATCAAGGATTCGGTGGATTTGGCGGCGGAGGAGACTTCGGTGGTGGCTTCGGTTTTGAAGATATATTTAGTTCTTTCTTTGGCGGTGGCGGCGGCAGACGTCGTGATCCAAATGCTCCGCGCCAAGGCGCTGACTTACAATATCAAGTCACTTTAGATTTTGAAGAAGCTATTTTTGGTAAGGAATTAAATGTAGAAATTCCAGTAGAAGATCCATGTGATACTTGTAAAGGTAGTGGAGCAAAACCAGGAACTTCAAAAGAAACATGTAAACATTGTTCAGGTTCTGGTCAAGTGAGTGTTGAACAAAACACACCGTTTGGTCGTATCGTAAACCGTCAAGCTTGTGGTCATTGTTCAGGAACTGGACAAATTATTAAAGAAAAATGTACGACATGTCACGGTTCAGGTAAAGTTCGTAAACGTAAAAAAATTAATGTTAAAATTCCAGCGGGTATTGATAATGGTCAACAAATTCGTGTGTCTGGAAAAGGTGAAGCCGGCGTAAATGGCGGACCAGCAGGAGACTTATATGTTGTTGTTCATGTAAGAAATCATGAATTCTTCGAGCGTGAAGGAGACCACATTATTTGCGAAATGCCATTAACATTTGCACAAATGGCACTTGGTGCTGAAGTGGAAGTCCCTACTGTTCATGGTAAAGTGAAGCTGAAAATCCCAGCAGGAACACAAACTGGAACAGAGTTCCGCTTAAAAGGAAAAGGTGCTCCGAACGTACGTGGATACGGTCAAGGAGATCAATATGTAGTCGTTCGTGTTGTTGTACCGACGAAATTGACTTCACAGCAAAAAGATTTATTACGTGAATTTGCAGGACAAGAAGAGCAGGATGATAGTTTATTCGGAAAGCTTAAACGTGCTTTCAAAGGGGAATAATGGAAATAAAAAATGGAGTTGGTAAATTGTGAAATGGTCAGAAATTAGTATTCATACAACAGAAGAAGCAGTAGAAGCTGTCTCTCATATTTTACATGAAGCTGGTGCTAGCGGAGTTGCGATTGAGGATCCAGCGGAGTTAACGAAAGAGCGCGAGCAACAATATGGTGAAATTTATGCATTGAATCCAGATGAATATCCGGCGGAAGGTGTATTAATAAAAGCATATTTCCCGCAAACCGATTCTTTACATGAAACGATTGCAGGTGTAAAATCATCTATTGATGTGCTTCCATCTTACGACATCGAAATTGGTACTGGAAATATTACCGTTAACGAAGTCAATGAAGAAGATTGGGCTACTGCTTGGAAAAAATATTACCATCCAGTACAAATTTCTGATACATTCACAATCGTACCGACTTGGGAAGAATATACACCATCTTCTCCTGATGAAAAAATCATTGAATTAGACCCGGGTATGGCGTTTGGTACAGGAACTCATCCAACAACAACGATGTGTATCCGTGCTTTAGAAAAAACAGTACAGCCAGGTGACGCTATTATTGATGTAGGAACAGGTTCTGGTGTACTTAGTATTGCAGCAGCAAAATTAGGTGCGTCTTCTGTTCAAGCGTATGATTTAGATCCGGTTGCGGTTGAAAGTGCAGAAATGAATGTACGTTTAAATAAAACAGATGATATCGTGTCTGTTGGACAAAATAGCCTTTTAGAAGGTATTGAAGGTCCTGTTGATTTAATCGTAGCTAACTTATTAGCAGAAATTATTCTATTATTCCCTGAAGATGCAGCAAGAGTTGTGAAGTCAGGTGGATTATTTATTACATCGGGCATTATTGCTGCGAAGGAAAAAATAATTTCTGAGGCGCTAGAAAAAGCTGGATTTACAATTGAAGAAGTGTTACGAATGGAAGATTGGGTAGCAATTATTGCACGAAATGCGTAATATAGATTTTAGTCTATAATGAAAAGGGGAGTCTCTCACTATAAGGTGAGGGACTTGCCGTTTGTTATATGAAAAATGATAACGTTTCGTTCTTTTCGTAAGTGTTGACTTACGAAAGGAACGAAACTCTACTAAGGTGATTATATGCAACGTTATTTTGTAGAAGAGAAATATGTAAATGAGACAAGTATTCGCATTGTAGGTGATGACGTACATCATATCGCAAGAGTGATGCGTATGTCAGCTGGTGATCATATTTATTGCTGTGTAAATGGAAAAACAGCAGTATGTTCAATTGATGAAATTACCAGTGAATTTATTAATACGGCTATTGTAGAATGGGTAGAGGCGTCAAGTGAACTTCCTGTTTTCGTGACGATTGCAAGTGGACTGCCAAAAGGAGACAAGCTAGAGTTAATTTTTCAAAAAGGAACTGAGCTTGGGGCAGCTGCATTCTTACCATTTCAAGCATCTCGCTCTATCGTAAAATGGGATGCGAAAAAAGCTGATAAAAAAGTTGAGCGTTTAAGAAAAATTGTGAAAGAAGCTGCGGAACAATCACATAGAAGTGAAATTCCAGAAGTACATGCTCCAGCATCATTTAAGCAATTGCTTTCAATGAGTGGTGAGTATGATGCTTGTCTTGTTGCTTACGAAGAGGAAGCAAAACAAGGCGAGAAATCTAATTTTGCGAAAGCTTTAACGACAATGAAACCAGGTCAAAAGCTATTGATTGTATTTGGCCCAGAAGGCGGTTTAGCTGAGGAAGAGATTACAGCGCTTCGTGAACATAAATTTGTACCATGTAGTTTAGGACCAAGAATTTTAAGAACAGAAACGGCGCCGTTATACGCGTTAAGTGCTGCTTCGTATCATTTTGAATTGATGGGGTGATGATCAATGTCAACTGTTGCGTTCCATACGTTAGGTTGTAAAGTAAACCACTATGAAACAGAAGCCATTTGGCAATTGTTTAAACAAGGTGGTTATGAAAGAACAGAATATGAAAAGAAAGCTGATGTATATGTTATTAACACATGTACAGTAACGAATACTGGGGACAAAAAAAGCCGTCAAGTAATCAGACGTGCTGTGCGTCAAAATCCAGATGCAGTTATTTGTGTAACGGGATGTTATGCACAAACATCTCCAGCTGAAATTATGGCGATCCCGGGTGTGGATATTGTAGTTGGTACACAGGATCGTGAAAAGATGTTAGGTTACATCGAAGAATTCCGTAAAGAGCGTCAACCAATTAATGCTGTCCGCAATATTATGAAAACACGTGTGTACGAAGAACTTGATGTACCTTATTTCACGGATCGTACACGTGCGTCTTTAAAAATACAAGAGGGTTGCAATAACTTCTGTACATTTTGTATCATTCCTTGGGCGCGCGGTTTAATGCGTTCTCGTGATGGAAAAGAAGTTATTAAACAAGCGCAACAATTAGTGGATGCAGGCTATAAAGAAATCGTATTAACGGGTATTCATACAGGTGGATACGGCGAAGACATAAAAGATTATAACTTAGCTGGATTACTTCGTGATATGGAAGCGGAAGTAGGCGGATTAAAACGTCTTCGTATTTCTTCGATTGAAGCGAGTCAAATTTCAGATGAAGTAATTGAAGTGTTAGATAAATCTGAAGTAGTTGTACGCCACTTGCATATTCCGTTGCAATCTGGCTCTAATACTGTATTAAAACGTATGCGTCGTAAATATACGATGGAATTCTTCCAAGAGCGTTTAGATCGTTTGAAAGAAGCGTTACCAGGCCTTGCGATTACATCTGACGTAATCGTTGGTTTCCCAGGTGAAACAGAAGAAGAATTCATGGAAACATACAATTTCATTAAAGAGAACCGCTTCTCTGAGTTACATGTGTTCCCTTACTCAAAACGTACAGGAACACCTGCAGCGCGCATGGAAGATCAAGTTCCTGAAGATGTGAAGAACGATCGTGTTCATCGTTTAATTGAGCTATCTAATCAATTAGCGAAAGAGTACGCATCAGCGTTTGAAGGTGAAGTGCTTGAAATCATTCCGGAAGAGCAATTTAAAGAGGGCGACCGTGAAGGGTTATATGTAGGTTATACAGATAACTACTTGAAAATTGTATTTGAAGGATCAGAAGAATTAATTGGTAAGCTAGTGAAAGTGAAAATTACGAAAGCTGGTTATCCATATAACGAAGCGCAATTTGTTCGTGTTCTTGAAGATGATGTGAAAAAAGAATCAGCTAGCGCATAAAAAGAGCGTGCAACCGGAAACGGTTTGCATGCTTTCTTTATTTGAAGCGGTTAAGTAATAGAAGGTGGGGAGGCGTTTCATGCATCCCTGTATGAAAAAAGATGAAATGATAAAAATATAGTTGTCTTCATCAGTGAAGGATACTAGTTATTTGCATAACTTTTGAAAAGGAAATGCTTCTATTCTTCTTTTATTCTGCCAAATAGTTGACCTGAAGTGATAAAATGTATTATAATCGTAAAAGACATGCTGAAGAAGTGTTTCTTTTTGCATGCTGAAGTTAGTATGTAAGTGTGATGTTTCGGAGGGAGGGAAAGAGAATGTCAAAAACAGTCGTTCGTAAAAACGAGTCTTTGGAGGATGCACTTCGCCGTTTTAAAAGATCGGTTTCTAAAACTGGTACACTTGCTGAAGCAAGAAAGCGCGAGTTTTATGAAAAACCAAGTGTAAAACGTAAGAAGAAATCTGAAGCGGCAAGAAAGCGTAAATTCTAAGAGAGGGTGTAAGTTATGAGTCTTCTCGGTCGTTTAAACGATGATATGAAACAAGCGATGAAGAATAAACAAAAAGAAAAATTAACCGTTATTCGTATGGTTAAGGCTGCTTTACAAAATGAAGGTATTAAACTGCAACATACTCTTACTGAAGAAGAGGAAATAACAGTTTTAGCTCGTGAAGTAAAACAGTATAAGGACTCCCTCCTTGAATTTAAAAAAGCTGGTCGTGAAGACCTTGTTAATAAACTGCAAAGTGAAATTCAGATTTTAAGCGCATATTTGCCAGAGCAATTAACTGAAGAAGAACTAGTTGATGTAATCAAGCAAGTTATTTCTGAAGTTGGTGCGACTTCTAAAGCAGATATGGGTAAGGTGATGACTGCTGTTATGCCGAAAGTAAAAGGTAAAACAGACGGATCACTTGTGAATAAGCTGGTTATCCAGCTATTAGCATAAAAAAACGTCTCATTTCGTATGAGACGTTTTTTTATTGTTCTTATTAAGGAGAAACGCTATATTGCTTAAAAAGCGTTTCTGTAAGTGATAGAAACCCCTCTAGTTAAAGTTTCAATTTATTATTTCCTTGTATAATTCCGATTCTACACCTATTCTTACTTCCTTGACTAAAACTTCTTTCGCGAATAAAAGCTAAGTACCGAGCCTTCTGAAACTCAGATTGAAGTTTTATAGCTTGCTCTTCAGCATAATCCTCAAAGGTAACGAAAGAGATTCTAACTATTTTAGATTTTGCATCAGTTGCATAAAATGGCTGGATATTACTGTCGGTAACTTGTTTTATAACATTCAAAACTTCTTGACCAAAGCCGATTTCCTTTCGTATTTCCTCATTTATTAATTCATTTTTTAATGAACCCTAATATTTTTTGAAATTCATATAACAACCATCTATAAAATATTCTTACTTACAACGTAACATTCAGAGTGAAGAAATTTTCTTTTTTTTGATTTTATCCCGCATTAACGGGTAGCCCGATTGGTGAGGATTGATTATAGTTTTACTTTATCTCAGTTGTCCAATAAATGACAACTACTTATTCTATGGTCAGTATGTCACGTCCAGAACGAATTGTAACAGGTTTTTTCAAGTTTCCCACTTCTCGCTAGGCTCAATTTCTTAATGTAACTTGTACTGATATCCTGTAGAGGCGCATATTCTTGTATTAATACTTCTATTATTAAAGGTAACATCCTCTGATCCATCATTGTCCTGACAAATATGATTTCATATAGCGACTGTTTTAATTAACATGATATGAACTCTTGCAGAATATAGTTATGTTAGTGAAGTCGTTATAACACGATAGGCACTTGTGAAGAAATACATATATATGGGATGAGAGGGGGTCTTTCGAGATGAAGAAATTAGAACAAATGAAAAATTGGTTGACAAAACAAGTAGACCTACCAGTGGATGTATTAATGGATCTACCTCGGATTACTCTTGTTGGGCAAATACATATTTATATAGAAAATCATCGGGGGTTATTAGTGTTTTCGGATAAAGAAGTGCGATTGCTTTTAAAACACGGTCAATTATTAATTAAAGGACAATCCTTTGTTATTAAAACGATTCTTCCAGAAGAGCTTTTACTCGAGGGGATAATTGAGCAAGTAACATTTTTAGAAAATGAAAAAAAAGGTAATTGAAGTGAAACTTCCATTTGTGAAGTTTTTCTTCTTTATCCTGTAAAAGTTCCGTTGATAGAGACTGATTACAGTTTTACTCTGTTTTATTTTAGTACGAGCTATTTTAATGCTTCAAATAAAAAGTAGTATATCTACTTTTAGAAAGGTAGTGAAGGTGGTAAATGAAAAATAAATGGTTTATAAAGTGGCTTGGATATGTAAAAGTGCGAATTGAAGGTAGAGGAGCGGAACGGTTTGTTAATGAATGTGTACGGAGGAATTTATTAGTTTGGGATGTTAAAAAGATAGCTGATGAAACGTTAGTTTTTTGTATGTTGTTACGCGATGTGAAAAAAATAAAACCAATTTATAGAAAAAATGAATGTAAATTATATTTTATTGGACGTTATGGTTTTCCTTTTTGGAATAAACGTTTAATTAAAAACAGTGGATTTTTAATTGGTTTTTTAATTTTCTTTTTTGGTGTGATTGCAATGTCAAATATGGTTTGGAAAATTGAAATTACAGGAGCTAAACCTGAAACAGAATATATATTGATGAAAGAATTGGATAAAATGGGTATTAAAAAAGGGAAACTACAATTTCAAATGCCGAATGTAGAAGATGTACAACGCCATTTGACAGATAATATTAATGCCATTACTTGGGCGGGACTAGAAGTAAGGGGAACGACTTATCATTTTAAAATTGTTGAAAAAAACGAACCGAAGAAAGAAAAGGAACAAAGGCCGCAAAATTTAGTAGCAAAAAAAGAAGCGATTATTACAAAAACGTTTGTAGAAGTTGGAAAGCCGGTTGTACTGAAAAATGATCATGTAGAAAAAGGACAGATTCTCGTATCGGGAATATATGGTAATGAGGAAAGTCCGACGATTGTTTCAGCGAAAGGTATTGTATATGGCGAAACGTGGTATACATCTAAGGTGGATGTCCCGTTAAAGACGCAATTCCAAGTGTATACTGGTAATGTATACAATGAACATTTTCTTAAATTCGGGGATACGAAAATAAAAATATGGGGATTTCAGCATGATAAGTATAAACGCTCTCGTACTGAAAGTGTAAAGCATGATGTGAAATTATTTGGTTTTACACTGCCGATTGCATATGAAAAAGATGTTGTGAGAGAAGAGGAAGAAGCGAATCGAGAATATACAGAAAAGCAAGCGCTGAAAGTAGCGAAGGAGATGGCCGAAAAAGAACTAAAGAAAAAATTGGATGAACATGCTATGATTGTAAGTGATAAGATTTTGAGTAAAGAGGTTGAGGCGGATCAACTAAAAGTTACATTGCATTATACTGTGGTTGAAAATATTGCAGAGCCACAACCAATATCCGAATCCGATATTCAAGGAGACTGAGTAATGGCAGAACAATTAGTAGAAATGAACCAACAATTGGAAAATGCTAACGAAGCAATCGCTCTTTTTGGAGTTAATGATGCGCATTTAAAAGTAATTGAACGAGAACTGAATGTATCGATCGTAACTAGAGGAGAAACTGTTCATGTATCTGGGGCAGTTGAAACGGTGGCACTCGTAGAAAAAATCTTACAGCAATTACTTGTTGTAATTCGTAAAAGTATATCAATTTCAGAGAGAGATGTTGCGTATGCGATTCAGCTTGCACAACAAGGGAAAATTGCTCAATTTGAAGAGTTATATGAGGAAGAAATTTTCAAGACTGCAAAAGGTAAATCCATTCGTGTAAAAACAATGGGGCAAAGAAGATATATTCATGCGATGAAGAAGAATGATATTGTCTTTGGGATAGGGCCTGCAGGAACTGGAAAAACATATTTAGCTGTAGTAATGGCTGTGAGGGCTTTAAAACAAGGATATGTAAAGAAAATTATTTTAACAAGACCTGCTGTAGAAGCTGGAGAAAATTTAGGTTTTTTACCAGGGGATTTGAAAGAGAAGGTAGATCCATACTTACGCCCGTTATATGATGCTTTACATGATATTCTTGGACAAGAATATACGCAGCGTATGATGGAGCGAGGAGTAATTGAAATAGCTCCGCTTGCTTATATGAGGGGGCGTACGCTTGATGATTCATTTGTTATTTTAGATGAGGCTCAAAATACAACGGGTGCTCAAATAAAAATGTTTTTAACAAGATTAGGTTTTAGTTCTAAAATGGTTATTACAGGGGACCCTTCACAAGTAGACTTGCCAAAAGGGGTAAAATCAGGGCTATCTATAGCTGCTAATATTTTATCTGGTGTATCAGGTCTGTCATTTATTACATTAGAACAAACGGACGTTGTGAGACATCCATTGGTGCAACGTATTATTGAGGCATATGATAAAATGGAATGATCCTATTTGTCAGGATCATTTCTTTTTGTATGATAAGGTTGGCGAACGTCATATTTTTTACTATCATGAAAGATAAGGAAAATAAACTATTGGTACTAGTGTATAAAATATTGCCTCAAAGTATCGTTTGGTAGAAGAAATGAAAGCTATAAATAGTTTCACTTTATTTCTGGAGAGGAGAAGGTATTGAAATCATGTCAAGATCTCAAGAAATTTCTAAGTGGTTTCGTAATTTACAACATTCGAAAAAACTAAGTTGGATTTCTTACGTTGTGTTAGGAGCAGTGCTGTTTTTTGCGCTTATGAATAATGTAAAACCAGAACAATTAGATGTTAATATGTATTCTATTGCGAAAAAGACAATCCATTCTCCTATAAAAATTGAAGATAAAGTTACAACGGATAAAAAGAAAAAAGAAGCCGCTACAAAAGTTGAAGATCAATATACATATAAAAGTGAGTATAAACAAAACAAAGTTGATATTGTGAATGACGTCTTTGCTAAAGTGGATGAAGTGGTGCAAGAGATTAAAGCTGTTGGACCGGATGATCAAAAAAAGATGACTGATGCTGAGAAAGTGGACAAGTTAAAAAAGAAACTACCCGCTGACTTAACGAAAGAGTTATCTGATTCAAACTTACTGAATTTGATTAATGCAGATCCGAGCCAATTAGTATTAGCGAAAGATGCTGCGGTCACAGCGATTAATAGTATCATGACTGAGCATATTAAAATGGACGAATTGAAAGATGCGAAAGAACGATATGTAAGTGAGATGAATAGTGTTAATGTTGATAATGGTTTAAAAGAATCAATTAAGGCGCTAGGAAGATATGCAATTTCAGCTAACTATTTTTATGACCCAATCTTAACGAAAGAGAAGAGAAAAGCAGAGGAAGATTTAGTTCCACCTGTTTATATTCTTCAAGGACAAGTTCTTGTTAGAGAAGGTGAAACAATTTCAAGTGATGTGTATAATCAGTTGAAATTAGTTGGTTTGTTAGAAAAAGGGAACGGTTTTCAACCTTATGTTGGATTAGCGGTACTCATTGGTGTGTTACTATACTTTATGCATAAACAATTTGAATTATTTTTAAAGAGAAAAAGAGAAGATAGACCGTATGTTTTAGCGTATATTACAATTTTGTCTATCACAATCGTCTTAATGAAAATCATTAGTTTGTTTCAAAAACTTGAATACGCAGGGATTGCATATGTTGTCCCAGTTGCGATGGGAACAATACTTGTAAAACTAATGATTGGTGATCGATTTGTCTTTTTAACGAGTATGATTTTTTCTGTATGCGGAAGTATTATGTTTAATGAAGGAGTAACGAGTACATTAAATTATAGTGTAGGGATTTACGTATTGTTAAGTTCGTTATCGGTTAGTATTTTCTTGCGAGAAAAAAATCGTCGTACAATGATTTTACAAGCTGGTATACTCGTTTCTGTATTAAATGTAGTCGTATTGGCGGCGCTTTTATTATTACGTAATGGGAATTTTTCGCCTCTTGAAATTGGTACGCAATTATTAATGGCTTCACTTTCAGGGATTATATCATCCGTTTTGGCTATGGGGATTTTACCATATTTAGAAAGTGGACTTGGAATCGTATCAAGTATGAAGCTTATGGAACTATCAAGTCCAAATCATCCGCTTTTACGCAGAATTTTGTTAGAAGCGCCAGGGACATATCATCATAGTGTAATGGTAGCGAATCTTTCTGAGGCTGCTTGTGAAGCAGTTGGGGCAAATGGTGTATTAGCGCGTGTAGGGGCATATTATCATGATGTAGGAAAAACAGTACAACCGCAATTCTTTATTGAAAACCAAATGGGAATTAAAAACCCGCATGATAAATTAGATCCTGTAACGAGTAAAGATATTATAATTGCTCACGTAACGGATGGAGTAAGAATGCTCGAAGAATATCATATTCCACAAGAAATTATTGATATCGCTGGGCAACATCACGGTACAACGTTACTGAAATATTTTTATTATAAAGCTATTAAAGAAGATAAAGAAAAATATACAGAAGAGATGTTCCGTTATCCAGGTTCAAAAGCAACTTCGAAAGAATCGGCAATTGTTGGTATTGCTGATAGTGTAGAAGCTGCGGTACGTTCTATGAATCACCCAACGCCAGAACAAATTAATAATTTGGTGCAAAGTATTATTAAAGATCGACTGCAAGACGGTCAATTTAGTGAATGTGATTTGACGTTTAAGGAACTACAAATCGTTGGAAAAACGTTGTGTGAAACGTTAAATGGTATTTTCCATTCGCGTATTACATATCCGGAACCTCCGGAAGAAAAGGAGAAAGAATGAATTTGTTAATTGATTTTATTGATGAAACAGAAGAAGTAAAAGAAGAGTATATGAGTTTAATTCGTGAAGTGTTAGAAAAAGCAGCTCAAATGGAAAATATCGAGGATGGTGCGGAGGTATCGGTGACATTTGTAGATAATGAGCGCATTAGAGAAATTAATCGTGATTACCGAGATAAAGATCAACCTACAGATGTAATATCCTTTGCCATGGAAGAGATGGGAGAAGGAGAAATGGAGATTGTTGGTGCAGAGATGCCGCGCATGTTAGGGGATCTTATTATCTCTATTCCAAGGGCGAAAGAGCAAGCTGAAGAGTACGGACATTCTTTCGATCGTGAACTTGGATTTTTGGCGTTACATGGCTTTTTACATTTACTTGGTTATGATCACATGACAGAAGAAGATGAAAAAGAAATGTTCGGAAGACAAAAAGAAATTTTAGAAGCTTTTGGATTAGGACGATGAAAAAAGGAAAACTTATAGATAGTTTTGGATATGCTATAGCTGGTATATTCTTTTGTTTTCGTCATGAACGAAATATGAAAATCCATTATTTAGCCGCAGTCATTGTTATATGCTGCGGCTTTTATTTCCATATTACGAAAATAGAGTGGATGATATTACTTATTGTAATAGGGAGTGTAATGAGTTTAGAGATGGTAAATACGGCTGTGGAAAAAACGGTAGATTTAGCGACTGCCGATATTCATCCGTTTGCAAAAATTGCAAAGGATGTTGCGGCAGGAGCGGTTTTATTGTTTGCAATTATAGCTGTTATAATTGGTGCTATTATCTTTTTACCGTATATGGTATAGTTGCATTCCGAAGCTTTTATTAAGCTTTGGAAGTGCCGTAAGGGCCTTTAATGAGAGAGTGTATCTCTTCATAGCTGTGAACAGGAAGGATGCGGGAATATGAATAGTAAACAATTAATTCTAGAAGCAATCGAAGCGCGTAAACAAGCGTACGTACCATATTCTAAATTTCAAGTAGGTGCAGCATTATTAACGCGCGATGGAAAAGTGTATCGTGGATGTAATGTTGAGAATGCATCATATGGCTTATGTAATTGTGCTGAAAGAACAGCTTTATTTAAGGCGGTTTCTGAAGGGGATAACGAATTTGTAGCCATTGCGGTTGTAGCAGATACAAAGCGTCCAGTACCTCCTTGTGGAGCATGTCGACAAGTTATGGTAGAATTATGTAAACAGGATACGAAAGTATACTTATCAAACTTACATGGTGACATTCAAGAGACGACAGTCGGAGAATTGTTACCAGGAGCATTTTTAGCGGAGGATTTACATGAATAGAAAAGGTTATAAATCAGGTTTTGTCTCTATTATTGGCAGACCGAATGTTGGAAAATCTACATTTTTAAACCGTATTATCGGCCAGAAAATTGCTATTATGAGTGATAAGCCACAAACGACTCGTAATAAAATTCAAGGTGTATATACAGAAAATGATGCACAAGTTATTTTCATTGATACACCAGGAATACATAAACCTAAACATAAATTAGGCGACTTCATGGTAAAGATGGCGCAAACGACATTAAAAGAAGTTGATATTGTTCTGTTTATGGTTAATGCAGTTGAAGGATTTGGTCGTGGTGAGGAATTCATCATTGAGAAATTAAAAGAAACGAAACAACCAGTATTTTTAGTCATTAATAAAATTGACCAACTTCATCCAGAGCAATTACTAGAGTTAATTGATCAATATCGTAAACTACATGAATTTGCAGAGATTGTACCAATTTCTGCGTTAGACGGTAATAATGTGGACGCTTTAATTGGAACAATTAAAAAGTATTTACCAGAAGGACCACAATACTATCCAGAGAATCAAGTAACGGATCATCCGGAGAGATTTATTATTGCAGAGCTTATTCGTGAGAAAGTACTACATTTAACACGTGAAGAAGTGCCGCATTCTGTGGCTGTTGTTATCGATGCGATTCAAAAGCGTGAGGGCGGGGCAGTTTATATAAATGCAACGATTGTTGTTGAACGTGCATCACAAAAAGGAATCATCATCGGAAAACAAGGGAAAATGTTAAAAGAAGTTGGTAAGCGAGCTCGTTTTGATATTGAAGCGCTACTTGGTTCTAAAGTATTTTTAGAAGTATGGGTAAAAGTGCAAAAAGATTGGCGTAATAAAATGTCTCAGCTTCGTGACCTAGGTTTCCGCGAGGATGAGTACTAAAATAGAGTAAAGTTGTAATCAGTGGATGGTTGGTTCATCCACTGATTATTGGTTTTTATGAACTTTGATAAATTAGGAAAAATTTTTCTCACATGAAAATGGACAAAATGGGTCAATTTAATAACAACAAAGGAAATTGGTTTATAGGCTACGCTTATTGAGAAAGGTGGATTCTTATGCTAGATTTTACCTGGAAGTTTTTCTCCAAAACAGGAAGCATTGAAACGTACTTGCTTTTGAAAGAAATGGAAAAAGACGTAAACGATGAGATGGATCAACATGAAGAGGAGCTAGCGCATCTAGACTCTCCAATTTCTTGACCCGTTTTGTTCAAACCTTGGATGGTGACGAACATGTTTCAAAAAGTTGAGGGCATCGTTATCCGTACGACAGATTACGGAGAAACGAACAAAATTGTTACAATATTCTCAAGAGAACTTGGTAAGGTAAGTGCAATGGCAAGAGGGGCAAAAAAACCGAAAAGCCGATTAGCATCTGTGTCGCAATTAATGACACATGGCCATTTTCTAATTCAAATGGGATCTGGGCTTGGAACATTGCAACAAGGCGAGATTATTTCAACTATGAAAGAAATTCGCGAGGATATATTTTTAACTGCTTATGCATCATTTATTGTTGAGTTAACTGATAAAGCAACAGAAGATAAAAAACATAATCCGTATTTATTTGAAATGTTATATCAAACGTTGCATTATATGTGTGAGGGTGTTGATCCAGAAGTATTATCATTAATTTATCAAACGAAAATGCTTCCGGTATTAGGGATGCGCCCGTACTTTGATACATGTGCGATTTGTCATCAAGAAACAGACTTTGTCGCCTTCTCCGTCAGGGAAGGCGGTTTTCTGTGCTCACGTCATGCAGAGCAAGACCCATATCGTATACCGGTAGGAGAAGCTGTTCATAAATTATTACGTCTTTTCTTCCATTTCGATTTACATAGGCTCGGAAATGTATCGGTAAAGGATAGCACAAAAAAACAAATGCGTTTAGTATTGAATACATATTATGATGAATATTGCGGAATTTATTTGAAATCAAGACGTTTTTTAGAACAACTTGATAAGTTTCAAATATAATTTTGGGCCGTATACGGTCCTTTTTACATACTTTCTTTTTCGAATAGCATATTTAGTATATAATATTTAAGAGATAGTATAACTTTTTTCGTTGTGCATTAAAGGTGGTGATTATCATAGAGCTGAATAAACGGCAAGAACATATCATTCAGATTGTAAAAGATCACGGTCCTATTACAGGGGAATCAATTGCAGCGCAATTGGGTCTAACACGTGCGACGCTAAGACCAGACTTAGCAATTTTAACGATGGCTGGTTATTTAGAAGCACGTCCACGCGTAGGTTATTTTTATACGGGTAAAACTGGGGGGCAGCTATTATCTGAAGCTGTTAAGAAAATTAAAGTACAAGATTATCAATCTAGACCGGTTGTAATTGATAAAAATGTTTCCGTATACGATGCAATTTGTACGATGTTTTTAGAGGACGTTGGTACATTGTTCGTTGTAGATCAGATGACTCTATTAGTTGGTGTTGTGTCTCGTAAAGATTTATTAAGAGCGAGCTTAGGAAAGCAGGATTTAACCTCTCTTCCGGTTAATATTATCATGACAAGGATGCCAAACATTGCGATGTGTCGTAGAGAGGATTCTTTATATGATATTGCGATGGAATTAATAGAAAGACAGATTGATGCAATGCCAGTTGTAAAAGATACGAAACAAGGTTTAGAAGTGATTGGGCGAATTACAAAAACAAATATTACACGTGCGTTTGTAAATTTAGTAAATAACGAATAAGTGTAATTTGTTTAAAGTGAGGTAATGTAATGGATAATAAAATCGTATATGTCGTATCTGACTCTGTAGGGGAAACGGCTGATTTGGTTGTTCGAGCAGCAATGGGGCAATTCCCATTTGCTCCTGATATTAGACGTGTACCGTATGTAGAAGATACAGGGACATTAAAAGAAGTGATTTCGATTGCTAAGAGTAATCAAGCACTTATATGTTTTACGTTAGTTAAGCCTGATATGCGCCAGTATTTAGTAACAGAGGCTGCAAAAGAAGGGGTAGAGGCATACGATATTATCGGCCCTCTTATTGATCAAATTGAAGAAATTACGGGGCAAGTGCCGAGATATGAGCCAGGTGTTGTCCGTAGGTTAGATGAAGAATACTTTAAAAAGATTGAAGCGATTGAGTTTGCTGTGAAGTATGATGACGGCAGAGATGCACGAGGTATTTTAAAAGCAGATATCGTGTTGATTGGTGTTTCGCGTACATCAAAAACACCACTTTCCCAATATTTAGCTCATAACAAACGCTTGAAAGTTGCGAATGTACCACTCGTGCCAGAAGTTGACCCACCTGAAGAACTATATCAAGTGGCAAAAGAAAAATGTTTCGGTTTGAAAATTACGCCAGATAAGTTAAATCATATTCGAAAAGAACGATTAAAATCACTTGGATTAAGTGATGGAGCAACATATGCAAATATTAATCGTATTCAAGAAGAAATTGATCATTTTGAGGAAGTAATTAGTAAAATAAATTGCCAAGTAATCGATGTATCGAATAAAGCGATTGAAGAAACAGCAAATATTATTGTGAATGCAGTGCAAAACCAAAAAATGTTTTAGCACATTTACCAAAGGTGAATGTGCTTTTTTCGCTCGTGTGAAATATGATACCTATGGATTTTGTAATAGATTGTAGTGTAATGGTTATACTTATACTCCTTTGTCTTTTAGTATATTCAAGGTGTGAGTTTGTCATCCTGAAATGTAAGATGAAAAAATAAAGGGATATGTAGCGTAGTTGAAGAAAATATATTATAATAAAAAATTGTGATAAAAACCTATATTTTACGTTTAGACTTTAATTTTTCAGAATAAACTAGGGATAGGATTTACGAAAAAGACATGTAATTACGTTAAATCGACAAAATCTATACAAGAAAACGCACATTATGGAAGGATTCACAGAAGGGATGTAGAATACAGAAATATGCAAAACATCAACAACATATTAGTTGGTGTAGATGTATATCCCGTGAAGGCTGAAATTGTGCAAGTTGGAGCGGAATTTCATGTCGGAATTTTGTTTGTCGCATCATATGCTCATCCTTTAAGGAAATAGCAAGGCAATTGGATCATTGTAGATACTGAACAAAATGGAGTTGATTGTTATATGGATCAACATGAAAAAGTTACAGATCTCAAGATCAAACAGTATATGTGGCTTGCTACTCTTCTTGGAAAAAGGTGTATATGTATTGTTTCTAAGAGATACATTTGTAACAGATGAGCAAATGTATACAATTTTATATAGCAAGTATGTATATGCGATTTATGCAGATAAAGGACCTATAGGAAAGGTTCAAAATCGTTTATACAATGTAATCGGCAACACTTTCTAACAAGTTTAGAAAAATATTGTCGAATTATAAAGGAATTTTTTAATTTATATCGAATACAAAATACGACACGGAGATGGAGTTATGGGGAACAGAATTCCCGAAGAAGTTGTTGAACAGATTCGGACATCATCCGATATTGTAGAAGTCATTGGTGAATACGTTCAACTTAGAAAACAGGGGCGTAACTATTTCGGCCTTTGTCCATTTCATGGTGAGAATTCTCCTTCATTCTCTGTTTCATCTGATAAGCAAATTTTTCATTGCTTCGGATGTGGAGAAGGTGGAAATGTATTTTCCTTTCTAATGAAAATGGAAGGACTGGCTTTTACCGAGGCTGTTCAAAAGCTAGGCGAAAGAAATGGAATTGCGGTTGCAGAGTACACATCAGGACAAGGACAACAAGAAGACATATCTGATGACACTGTCATCATGCAACAAGCTCATGAATTATTGAAAAAGTATTATCATCATTTATTAGTAAATACGGAAGAGGGAAATGAAGCACTTTCATATTTATTAAACCGTGGTATTACGAAAGAGATGATTGAGAAGTTTGAAATTGGTTATGCATCACCTGCTTGGGATGCGGCGACGAAAATTTTACAAAAAAGAGGTTTATCGCTGTCTAGTATGGAACAAGCTGGCCTTCTAATAAGAAGTGAGAAGGATGGTAGTCATTACGATCGCTTCCGTGGAAGAGTTATGTTCCCGATCTATACGTTACAAGGTAAGGTGATAGCGTTTAGTGGAAGGGCGTTAGGGGATGACACTCCGAAATATTTAAATAGCCCTGAAACACCGATTTTTCACAAAAGTAAATTGTTGTATAACTTCCACCAAGCAAGACCGTTTATTAGAAAGCGTGGGCAAGTGGTTCTTTTTGAAGGATATGCCGATGTACTAGCTGCGGTAAAAAGTGGTGTGGAAGAAGCTGTTGCGACAATGGGAACAGCTTTAACTGAAGAACAAGCAAAACTTCTGCGACGTAACGTTGAAACTGTTGTTCTTTGCTATGATGGTGATAAAGCAGGGCGAGAAGCGACGATGAAAGCAGGGCAATTATTGCTAAAAGTTGGTTGCCAAGTGAAAGTCACATCCTTGCCAGATAAGCTTGATCCTGATGAATATGTGCAACAATATGGGACTACCGCTTTTGAAAATCTTGTGAAATCAAGTGTGAGTTTTGTTGGTTTTAAAATAAATTATTTGCGTTTAGGGAAAAATTTGCAAGATGAGTCTGGCAAAGAAGAATATGTGAAAAGTGTTTTAAAAGAGTTATCGTTGTTACAAGATGCGATGCAGGCGGAGTCATATTTGAAGTCATTATCGCAAGAATTTTCGTATTCAATGGAAACACTTTTGAATCAATTGCACCAATATCGCAAAGAACAAAAGGTACAGCAAAAACAAATAAAGCAGGTTGCTAAACCGTCTCAAGTCGTTCAAACAAAACCGAAGTTAACAGGTTTTGAAAGAGCGGAAAGAGAAATTATTTACCATATGTTGCAAAGTGCAGAAGTAGCTGTTCGTATGGAATCCCATATAGAAGATTTTCATACGGAAGAACATAAAGGGATTTTATATGAACTATACGCATATTATGAAAAGGGAAATGAACCTTCAGTCGGAACATTTTTAAGTTGGCTCTCTGATGAAAAGTTGAAAAATATTATCACTGATATTTCGACGGATGAATTTATTAATCCAGAATACACAGAAGAAGTGTTACAAGGCCATTTGGAGACGCTTAGGCGGCATCAGGAAAAACTTGAAAAGATGGAGATCATCTTTAAAGTGAAACAAATGGAAAAAACAGATCCTGTAGAGGCTGCTAAATATTATGTAGCATATTTACAAAATCAAAAAGCGAGAAAATAGCTTTTTTGATAAAGTTTTAGTATAATGAATGTTTGTATCTCGCGTAAGGAGGGGAACAGATGGCTGACAAACCAGCTCGTTCTAAACAAATTGAAACTGAAATGACCCTTGAGCAAGTGAAAGAACAACTCACTGAGCTCGGAAAAAAACGTGGCGTTCTTACATATGAAGAGATTGCAGAACGCATGAATGGATTTGAAATTGAATCCGATCAAATGGATGAATACTATGAATATTTAGGTGAACAAGGCATTGACTTAGTTGGTGATAATGACAACGAAGAAGGCCCTAATAATCGCCAAATTTCAAAAACAGAAGAAGAGTTTGACCTCAATGATTTAAGTGTACCACCAGGGGTTAAAATCAACGATCCTGTTCGTATGTATTTAAAAGAAATTGGTCGTGTAGACTTACTATCTGCAGAAGAAGAAATTCGACTTGCAACGCGTATTGAAGAAGGCGATGAAGAAGCAAAACGTCGTCTTGCAGAAGCAAACTTACGTCTTGTAGTAAGTATTGCAAAGCGCTATGTAGGCCGTGGTATGCTTTTCTTAGACTTAATTCAAGAAGGTAATATGGGTCTAATTAAAGCTGTTGAAAAGTTCGATTATCGTAAAGGTTTCAAATTTAGTACGTATGCAACTTGGTGGATTCGCCAAGCTATTACACGTGCCATTGCAGACCAAGCGCGAACAATTCGTATTCCAGTCCATATGGTTGAAACGATTAACAAGTTAATTCGTGTACAACGCCAATTATTACAAGATTTAGGTCGTGAACCGTCTCCTGAAGAGATTGGTGAAGAAATGGATCTTGCTCCAGAAAAAGTACGTGAAATCTTAAAAATTGCACAGGAGCCAGTTTCTCTTGAAACACCAATTGGTGAAGAAGATGACTCCCATTTAGGTGACTTTATTGAAGACCAAGAAGCAACATCGCCTGCGGACCATGCAGCCTATGAATTGCTAAAAGAACAATTAGAAGATGTGTTAGATACGCTAACAGATCGTGAAGAAAATGTTCTACGTCTTCGTTTCGGTTTAGATGATGGACGAACTCGTACGCTTGAAGAAGTTGGGAAAGTATTTGGCGTAACAAGAGAGCGTATCCGTCAAATTGAAGCAAAAGCACTTCGCAAATTAAGACATCCAAGCCGTAGTAAGCGTCTTAAGGATTTCTTAGAATAGGTTATTTTTTAAGTTTACTTCACCATTGTGAAGTAAACTTTTTTATTTTGTTAATTTTTGTTAAAATTTAGCTATCGGCAACGATTACAATTTCTTGTAATTTATTTTACAGAATTGTCTTTTGATTTGCAAATGCTCATTTTTCGATTTTTCGATTAATTTTGTTTATTCTATACAAAAATATATGTAGAAAAGCGAAAAATATGATGAGAAACGTTAATAATTATCGAAATAATAAGCGATATGACAATAAAAAACAATAAACTGAATTTATGGAATATTTTTAACAAGTGGTAGTTTACTCTTTTCTGATAGAGCGTTTTCAAGTACAATGGAAATGACTGAATCATCTAACTATTTAGGGGTATAGAGGGGGGAGAAGAGATATGAAACGTAATCCGCTGATTCCGTTCGCTCTTATTGCAGCATTGGGTATTATCGTTATGTTTGTATTTTCATTTCAGGGGCTAAATAAATCTAAAGAGTTAGCTGATGCAAAAAATGGCGGGAAGCCAGCACAAACGGCATCAAAACCAGAAGATATTGTGAAGCAAAGCTGTACGAGCTGCCATGGTGATCAGTTACAAGGGGCAGTTGGACCTAACTTGCAAAAAATTGGTGGGAAACTTTCAAAGGATGAAATTAAAGAAATTCTTTCGAAAGGAAAAGGCAATATGCCTGCCAATATAGTTCCAGCTGATCAAGCCGCTAAAGTAGCTGATTGGTTATCGAAGAAAAAATAAAGTTCCGTATGACAAGCCTTTTGCTTATGCAAAGGGCTTGTTTTTCTATATTTTCTAAAATACGATGAATGATAGAGCAGTGAATTGTTGTTATGGGCTTGCAACAACTACTATAAATTCATTATCATGGAGACAGACTGACAAGAGAAGGAGTAATGGAAATACATGAATGAAGTAAAGCTTTCAAAACGATTAGAAGAAGTTGTACGTGAAATACCAGTAGGATCTACAGTCGCTGATATTGGATCGGATCATGCGTATTTACCGTGTTATACAATTATAAATAATATTGCTACAAAAGCAGTTGCAGGAGAGGTCGTAGATGGACCATTTCGCTCTGCGCAAGCAACTGTAGCTGAAAGTGGTTTACAAGATAAAGTAGATGTGCGTAAAGGGAATGGATTAGCTGTTATCGCACCAGGAGAAGTAGATGTAATTACAGTTGCCGGAATGGGCGGAGCGTTAATTCGTGACATTTTAGAAAGTGGTAAAGAAAAATTAGAAGGTGTAACACGTTTAATTTTACAGCCTAATATTGCAGCGCATCATATTCGTGAATGGTTTATTGAGAATGGTTGGGAGCTTATCCATGAAAAAATCGTAAAAGAAGATGGGAAAATTTACGAAATTTTAGTAGGGGAGCGAGGAAATGTTGCAGCGCCTTACTCTGAAAATAAACAAGCTGAATTGTTTATGGGACCATTTTTAATAACAGAAAAAAGTGAAGCCTTCGTTGAAAAATGGGAAGGAGAATTAAAAAACTTCCAAAATATTTTAAAACAGTTAGAACGTGCAGCTGATTCTGAAGAAACAAAAGCGAAGCGTGGGGAAGTAGAAGCGAAAATGAAAATGATAGGGGAGGTTTTATCATGAGTAAAATTCCAAATGGCCATGAAATTATTTCTTTATTTGAAAGTATGTATCCGAAGCATTTGGCGATGGAAGGAGATAAGATTGGCCTGCAGATTGGAGCGCTTAATAAACCCGTGCGGCACGTATTGATTGCGTTAGATGTAACGGAAGAAGTTGTGGATGAAGCAATTCAATTAGGGGCAAATGTCATTATTGCTCATCATCCTTTAATTTTTAACCCGTTAAAAGCGATTCATACAGATAAGGCGTATGGGAAAATTATTGAAAAGTGTATTAAAAATGATATTGCAATCTATGCAGCGCATACAAATGTGGATGTTGCTAAGGGCGGGGTAAATGATTTACTTGCTGAGGCGTTAGGATTGCAAAATACAGAAGTTTTGGCACCGACATATGCAGAAGAAATGAAAAAAGTTGTTGTGTTTGTGCCAGTCACTCATGCAGAAGAAGTAAGGAATGCATTAGGAGACGCAGGTGCTGGTCATATCGGCAATTATAGCCACTGTACGTTTAGTAGCGAGGGTACAGGCACATTTGTACCTCAAGAGGGGACAAATCCTTATATCGGGGAAACTGGACAGTTAGAACGTGTAAAAGAAGTGCGAATCGAAACGATTATTCCAGTTTCATTACAGCGGAAAGTGATTAAAGCAATGGTAACGGCGCACCCTTATGAAGAAGTAGCATACGATGTGTATCCGCTTGATAATAAAGGTGAAACGTTAGGCCTAGGAAAAATAGGATACTTACAAGAAGAAATGACGCTTGGTCAATTTGCAGAACATGTGAAACAATCATTAGACGTGAAGGGCGCAAGAGTTGTCGGTAAGTTAGACGATAAAGTGCGTAAAGTAGCTGTACTTGGTGGAGATGGTAATAAATATATAAACCAAGCGAAATTTAAAGGAGCAGATGTATATGTAACTGGTGACATGTACTATCATGTTGCTCATGATGCGATGATGCTCGGTTTAAATATAGTTGACCCAGGACATAATGTTGAAAAAGTAATGAAACAAGGTGTACAAAAGCAATTACAAGAAAAAGTGGATGCAAAGAAACTCAATGTACACATTCATGCTTCGCAGTTACATACAGATCCATTTATATTTGTATAAGAAAAATAAAAACCGTTGCTCATGCAAGCAACGGTTTTTATTATTGTTCTTTTTTCACTTTCACGCGAGGTAATATTTTTTGTAACGGTACTTTTCGAACTCTTTCCCATGTAGCGGGATTCATTGGGTTATATTGCTCTAAGAAAGCGATAACTTCTTTCGTAATTGGCGTTGGAGTAGAAGCACCTGCTGTAACAGCTACGTTTTCTACACCTTGTAGCCACTCTAATTGAATTTCGCTTACATCAGCAACTCGATATGCTTTTGTACCCGCGATTTCTTGTGATACTTGTGCTAAGCGATTTGAATTGTTACTTTTCGGATCACCAACAACAATTGTTAAGTCTGCAACATCAGCTTGTTTAGCGACAGCTTCTTGGCGAACTTGAGTTGCTAAACAAATTTCTTTATGGAATTCTGCTGTTGGGAATTTTTTTTGAATGTCCTCCATTAAATGTTGAACATCCCATTGACTCATCGTTGTTTGATTTGTTACTAAAATTTTATCTGTTGGGATTTCTAATGTTTTTAAATCATCGGCTCTTTCGATAAGGTGAACGATGTCAGGTGCAATACCAACTGCGCCTTCTGGCTCTGGATGATTTTTTTTACCGATATAAATGACATGATACCCTTCCGCTTTCTTAGCTTCGATAAGGTCATGCGTCTTGGTAACATCTGGGCAAGTAGCATCGATTGTTGTTAAACCTTTTTCTTTTGCGCGTTGTTTAACTTCTGGAGAAACACCGTGTGCAGTGAAAATAACAGTACCAGAATCAATTTTATCTAAAATTTCTAAGCGACTTGGACCGTCTAATGTGATGATTCCATCTTCTTCAAAAGCGTCTGTAACATGTTTATTGTGAACAATCATACCTAAAATATAAATGGGTCTCGGCAATGATTTATCTAATGCGGCGTTACGTGCAATTACCATTGCATCGACAACACCGTAGCAATAACCACGAGGGGAAATTTTAACAATTTTCATATGAGTAATCCTCTCCTTCTAAACAAGGGATACTTTTGTGCATAGTCTTTTACATTATAAAGGAGGAGTGGATAGAAAACAAAGGATTGTTACACATATAGTTTTGGTTTTGTTGCTGTTTGTTGAACTGGTTCTTTCGGTAACTCTTTTTCTATTACAGGTTCAATCACTATTTTCTTTCGTTTTCGTTTCTTTTTTTGAGGTGCAGGAGGCGGACTTTCTACTTCAACTGGCTCTGTTACATTTTCCGTTTGATTTTCTTCCGTGCTTTTTCCAGAGGTGAGGATTTTAACAATGCTTGGTAGACTACGCATAATAGGACCGTACTGTTCGACGACAGGACCTACAGATTGAACGACTTGGGATACTTTTTCGATGTTATTTATCATATTAGTTGGATTTGAAATTAAGTTCGAAAAAAAACTGCCGATGCCACTGCTTGCTGTTGCCGCAGCTGTAGTTGTGCCCCCGCGCGTTTCAGTTGATTCATACATTTGAGGCGGTATCATTTGCTCAGGATATTGCTGCATGTATGGTTGATATTGTGGATGTTGCTGCGGATATTGTTGTTGGTATTGCTGCGGATATTGCTGTTGATATTGGGGCGGTGGTGGTTGCTGATGCATCATCGGTTGCCCTTCCATTTGTCGGTAAGGTGGAACCATTTGCATAAAAGGCTCGGTTGGATCGTGTTTTTTAAAAAGCTTAGCAAGAAAACCTTTCTTTTTTTGTGCCATTGGTGGTAGTTGTGGAATTGGATATGGTGTATAAGGTTGCTGCCCTGGATTCGGATACATTTGCCTTGTAGGGGATTTCGGAAACATGTGAGAAATCCTCCTTTCTTCAGTTAGGTATATACACATACAATATGCAATAAAAGGGAAGAAGGTTAGTTTTTGAAGTGAAAACCTAAACTAAAGATGGATTTTACTTGTAGATTTCGATATAATGTAGACTTGACTGATTTGTGCGCGCAGTAGAAATTTTAGAAAGAAGGTGTAACTTATGACACAACAAACTTTTACACAGTATGATTTTAAACCATTTTTAATAGATGCAGTTCGTGAACTACGCTTTACAGAGCCGACAGGAATTCAGCAGAAAATTTTCCCAGTCGTGAAAAAAGGTGTAAGTGTAATTGGACAATCCCAAACAGGTTCTGGGAAAACACATGCATACTTACTTCCTACATTAAACAGAATTAATGCAAGTCGTGAAGAAGTACAACTTGTTATTACAGCGCCTACTCGTGAGTTAGCACAACAAATTTACGAAGAAATCGTGAAATTAACAAAGTTTTGTGCGGAAGACCAAATGATTACAGCACGTTGTTTAATTGGTGGAACTGATAAACAACGTTCAATTGAGAAATTGAAAAAACAACCTCATATCGTAGTTGGGACACCAGGACGTATTAAAGACTTAGTTGAAGAACAAGCATTATTTGTTCATAAAGCAAATACGATTATTGTCGATGAAGCAGACTTAATGCTTGATATGGGATTCATTCATGATGTAGACAAAATTGCAGCACGCATGCCTAAAAACTTGCAAATGTTAGTTTTCTCTGCAACAATTCCTCAAAAACTAAAACCGTTTCTGAAGAAATATATGGAGAATCCAGAGCATATTCATATCAATCCAAAACAAGTTGCAGCTGGAAACATTGAACACTATTTAGTGCCTTCTAAACATCGTAATAAAATTGATTTAGTGCATAAAATGCTACTTCAATTTAAACCGTATTTAGCAGTTGTTTTCACGAATACGAAAAAGATGGCAGACCAAGTTGCTGATGGATTAATGGAACGTGGCTTAAAAGTTGGACGAATTCATGGGGATTTATCACCACGTGATCGTAAAAAAATGATGAAACAAATTCGTGACCTTGAATTCCAATATATTGTTGCGACTGATTTAGCAGCACGTGGTATTGATATTGAAGGGATTAGCCATGTTATTAACTATGAGCTACCATCAGATTTAGATTTCTTCGTTCACCGCGTTGGAAGAACAGCACGTGCGGGGCATTCTGGTATTGCAGTGACGATTTATGATCCAGCAAACGAAGAAGCGTTAGATAGCTTAGAAAAACAACGTCATATCGAGTTTAAACATGTAGATTTACGTGGAGATGAGTGGGCAGATTTAGGTGAGCGTCGTCGTCGTAAGAGCCGTAAAAAACCAAATGACGAACTTGATGTTATGGCAACGAAAGTTATTAAAAAACCGAAAAAAGTAAAACCAAACTATAAACGTAAACTTGCAACAGAACGTGACAAAGTGAAGAGAAAATATAGCAATAAAAAAAGATAAGGGGTTTCCCTTATCTTTTTTTAATCCCGCTAATTTAAATGAAGAGTATAGTCTGTCTAAATAGTCATATGAATTTGTGTAGTGCGTCTTTTGTGAACAAACAATTCACTACATATTTCTACAAATTATGCTATCATTATATCTATTGTATATTGAAGAGGTGATTGTATGTTAAAGATTGGATCTCATGTTTCTATGAGTGGTAAGAAAATGTTATTAGCAGCAAGTGAAGAGGCTGTTTCATACGGTGCAACAACGTTTATGATTTATACAGGTGCACCGCAAAATACACGAAGAAAACCAATTGAAGAATTGAACATAGAAGCAGGAAGAAAACATATGGAGCTGAACGGAATTGAGGAAATTATCGTCCATGCGCCGTATATTATTAATGTTGGGAATACGACGAAGCCAGAAACATTCCAATTAGGCGTAGACTTTCTTCGCATGGAAATTGAAAGAACATCGGCATTAGGTGTAGCGAAACAAATTGTTCTTCACCCAGGAGCGCACGTTGGTGCTGGAGCAGATGCTGGTATTCAACAAATTATTAAAGGGCTTAATGAAGTGTTAACGCCAGAACAGACGGTTAACATTGCGTTAGAGACGATGGCAGGAAAAGGAACAGAATGCGGTCGTAGCTTTGAAGAAATTGCAAAGATTATTGATGGTGTAAAATATAATGAAAAGCTATCCGTATGCTTTGATACGTGTCATACGCACGATGCAGGATATGATATTGTAAATGACTTTGACGGCGTATTAAACGAATTTGATAAGATCGTTGGTATAGATCGTTTACAAGTACTTCATATTAATGATAGTAAAAATGTACGCGGAGCAGGAAAAGACCGTCATGAAAACATTGGATTTGGTCACATTGGGTATAAAGCATTGCATCACATTGTACATCATCCACAGTTAATGCATGTACCAAAAATTCTTGAAACACCGTATGTAGGGGAAGATAAAAAAGATAAGAAGCCCCCATATAAATTGGAAATCGAAATGCTGAAAAACGGCACTTTTGATGAAGGGCTTCTTGAAAAAATTAAAGCGCAATAAGGAGGGGAAATCCCCTCCTTATTTTAGTAGTTGCTGAAATAATGTATTTACTTGTTGGGCAGTGGCAGGGGAAGTTACTTTTGCGATCTGTTTTAAGAGCTCTAGTCGCTCGTTGTTATCGTAAATATTAATATTTTTACCCTTCATAAGTAAAACGATTTGGTCAGCTTGTGCGGCTGTAATAGGAACTTCGTATTCTTTGCTATATTTTAATAACTCTTTTGTAGAAATATGATTTAATTTTTTATTAACAATTTGTTTAATGAGGTTCATCTTATTATCCTCCTTCACGCGTTCTTCTATCGAAATATATGAGCATGTAGCTTGTACATATTCGTATGGAGTTTCTTTTTTCATGAGGAAAAGAAGCGTATGTTATAATATAAGGACGAAACTACAGAAAAAGAGTACAGGGAGGGCTTATGGAGCAAAAGCAACATCGAAAAGAAAGTGTTATTCATCTCATTTATCGTTTAGTTATGATTATTTTTGGAGCAGCATGCGCGGCGGTGGCGATTGAACTATTTTTAATGCCAAATAAAATTATTGATGGTGGAATTATTGGTATTTCTCTTATATTAGATTATCTTACTCCTAACATTTGGTGGTTAAGTTTTTCTACTTTAGTCGTTGTTCTCAATATCCCATTTATGTATTCCGGTTATAAGCAAATTGGAAAAACATTTATGTTATCTTCGACATTTGGTATTGTAGCGTTAGCTTTCATTGAGTCAACGTTACATGCGGTGCCACCATTTACAACAGAACCTATTTTAGCGACAGTGTTTGGTGGGCTTATTTTAGGTCTTGGTGTAGGACTTGTAATTCGTCATGGTGGGTCATTAGATGGAACTGAAATTATGGGGATTTTATTAACGAAGAAACTACCGTTCTCTGTTGGTGAATTCGTAATGTTTGTGAACTTATTTATTTTTGCATGGGCAGCATTTGTGTTTGGTGTGGAACAAGCGATGTATTCTGTTATGACGTACTATATCGCATTTAAAACAATCGATACAGTAATTCAAGGGCTAGATGAAACGAAGGCGGTTTTAATTGTATCTGATCAATATGAGGAAGTATCAAACGCGATTTTGCATCGTCTTGGCCGTGGAACGACAAAGCTTGTAGCAAAAGGTGGTTACACGGATAAAGAAAAAGAAGTTATTTATGCAGTTGTAACGCGTCTAGAAGTGACGAAATTAAAGTCAATTGTGCATGAAATTGATGAAAATGCGTTTGTTACGATTATGAGCACGCAAGAGACAAATGGTGGTAAGTTTAAATCGGCTATTCACTAAAAGTTTATAGGAATATTTTTTGAAAGCAGAGAATTTTTCTCTGCTTTTTGTTATAATAGTAAGGTTTCTTGAAAAAATAGATATATTTTAGGCAGATTGGTTTACAACTATAATAAGCTGTACTATAATTCAAATAGATATAAATCGGAATCATTCTGAATTAAAATAGGTGAGATGCTATGAATAATATATTAGAAATTGAAGGTTTAACATTCCGATATGAAGATCGGAATGTGTTAGAAAATATTAATTTGCAAGTTCCGAAGGGAGCTTTTTTAGGTTTAGTGGGACCGAATGGTTCAGGTAAATCAACTTTACTTAAGTGTTTATTAGGCGTTTTAAAGCCAAAAGAAGGAAGCATACGCGTGTTTGGCGTTGATAGTAAGAAGTTTAAGGAATGGAACAAAGTTGGTTATGTATCCCAAAAGGCAAATAGTTTCAATTCTGGTTTTCCAGCAACTGTTTCTGAAGTTGTCTCAATGGGACTTGTTTCGAAAAAAGGGCTTTTTCGCTTTTTTACAAAAGAGGATAAAAAAAAGGTAGAAAAAGCAATTGCTGATGTAGGGATGAGTGAGTTTCAAGGTCGTAACATTGGAGAGCTTTCTGGTGGACAGCAACAGCGTGTATTTATTGCTCGTGCGCTCGTTAGTGATCCTGAATTGCTTATTTTGGACGAGCCTACTGTTGGAATCGATGTGAAAAATGTGGAAAGTTTTTACGAAATATTAGAGGATTTAAACAAAAGGCTCGGGATCACATTAATTCTTGTTACTCATGATATGGGAGCTGTTACTGAAAAAGTAACACATGTTGCATGCCTAAACCAACATCTACATTTCCATGGAAATGTAGAGAAGTTCCGAGAGTTAGAAGATGCAGAAATGTCCGTCTTATATGGACATCATGTTCATCGTTTAGAACACGAACATGAGCATCACGGGAGGATATAATGATACAAGATTTTTTACAATATGACTTTTTACGTAATTCTTTATACGCAGGTATTTTAATTGGACTTGTTGCACCGCTAATTGGTGTGTTTGTTGTTATTCGTCGTTTATCTCTTATTGCGGATGCATTAAGTCACGTGACGTTATCGGGTATTGCAGCAAGTTTATTACTTGAAAAAACCATTTTTACAGGTGGATTTTTAAACCCCTTATATATGGGGATGATTTTCTCGATTGGTGGAGCGCTACTAATCGAAAAGTTACGAACTGTATATAAGCACTATCAAGAATTAGCAATTCCAATTATCCTTTCGGCAGGGATGGGGGTTGGAGTTATTTTCATTTCACTTGCAAATGGATTTAACACAGACTTATTTAGTTATTTATTTGGTAGTGTCAGTGCTGTAACAAGTACAGATTTAATTATTATTGGGATTGTAGCAATTGTTGTTGTTGCGACAATTATTTTATTATATAAAGAGCTGTTTCTATTATCATTTGATGAGGAATACGCAGTATCAACTGGTTTAAGAGCGAAATGGATTCACTTTATTTTCATTATATTAGTTGCTCTTGTCATTGCAGTATCAATGCGTGTAGTGGGGGTTCTTCTCGTATCATCATTAATGACATTACCAGTTGCAGCAAGTATTCGTATTGCTAAAGGATTTAAACAAACAATTTTCTTTTCCATTTTATTTGGTGAAATTGCAGTAATTGGTGGAATGTTTGCTTCGTATCAACTTGATCTAGCGCCAGGTGGTACAATTGTTATGATAGCAGTTCTTATTTTAATCGGTGCGATTTTATGGAAGAAGAAAAAAACTGCATAAAGTAGGGATAGGTATGAATCTAACAGAAGCTTTACGCCTAATGAAAGAAAAAGGATATAAACATACTGGAAAAAGAGAAGAGATGCTCAGATTATTTGCAGCACATAATCGTTATTTAACTGCGAAAGACGTTTTAGAACATATGAAAGACGATTATCCAGGGCTTAGTTTTGATACGATTTATCGTAACTTAACAGTTTTTGCTGAGATTGGTGTTTTAGAACAAACGGAATTAAATGGCGAAAAACATTTTCGTTTTACTTGTTCTATTATGGAACATCATCATCATTTTATTTGTTTGGATTGTGGGGGGACGAAAGAGATTACTTCCTGCCCAATGGATTTTATGAATAAAGATTTTACTGGTTATGAAGTAACGGGTCATAAGTTTGAAATATATGGTCGTTGTCCAAAATGTGCAAAGTAAAAGCTCGTCGGTTATGTAACTGGCGAGCTTTTTTACGTAGAAAAGAAGGTTGCTCACAAATATTGTGGCAACCTTCTTTTTATTGTTCTTGTGTCTCTTTTTCTTTTTCTCGTTCAGCAGCCATTTCAGCAGCAATTACGTCGATTTCTTTTTTCAGTTCTTCTACCATTGTTTCTTCTGGTACTTTACGAACGACTTGCCCTTTACGGAATAATAATCCCTCTCCACGTGCACCGGCAATACCGATATCAGCTTCACGAGCTTCACCAGGGCCATTTACAGCGCAACCAAGTACTGCAACTTTAATTGGTACTTGAAGTGTAGAGATGTATTCTTCCACTTCGTTAGCAATGCTAATTAAATCGATTTCAATACGACCACAAGTTGGACAAGAGATAAGTGTTGCTGCATTAGACGCAAGACCGAATGATTTTAATAATTCGCGAGCAACTTTTACTTCTTCAACTGGATCAGCACTTAATGAAATACGTAGTGTATTTCCGATGCCTTTATTTAAGATTGCTCCAAGACCAGCAGCACTTTTTACAGTTCCGGCAAACAATGTTCCAGATTCTGTAATACCTAAATGTAATGGATAATCAAAAGCACGAGCAGCTTTCTCGTATGCCTCGATTGCTAAGTTAACATCAGAGGCTTTCATAGATACGATAATATCGTGGAAATCTAAGTCCTCTAAAATTTTAATATGATGTAGCGCGCTCTCAACCATACCATCTGCAGTTGGGTACCCGTACTTTTCTAAAATGTGTCGCTCTAATGAACCAGCGTTTACACCGATACGGATTGGAATACCGCGCTCTTTTGCTGCATTTACAACAGCTTCTACTTTATGGCGACGACCAATATTACCTGGATTGATACGTACTTTATCGATGCCACCTTCAATTGCTTTTAAAGCAAGGCGATAATCAAAATGAATATCAGCAACAAGTGGAATGTTGATTTGTTTTTTTATATCAGCAATAGCATCTGCTGCGCGTTCATCTGGAACGGCAACGCGGACGACTTGACAGCCGGCTTCTTCTAAACGCTTGATTTCAGCAACTGTTGCTTCAACATCATGTGTTTTTGTTGTTGTCATACTTTGTATAATTAATTCATTATTACCGCCGATTGTTAAATTACCGACTTTAACTGGACGTGTTTTTGTACGATGAGTCATTTCATTCACGAATAGATCGCTCTCCTTATAAAAGAAGTTTCTTATTTAGTCCCTCATATCAATGATAGTATACGTGATATAGGGCTATAGAAACCGAAGTACTCGGTTTCACTTTTACTATTGTATCAGCGCCTTTATGTAATTGACAAGGATTAAGTGATAGCTTATTGATATAACGGGAATTTATAAGACTTTCCAATTTGTATTTTTGTAGCAGATGTACTTTTGTTTAATTGTTTAAAGTCGTCAATGACTTTTTCTATGGAAGGAATTTTTTTCTTGTTAATTTGTTCTGTAATAGAAAGAACTGTCTCACCAGTTTTTACTTCAATTGTTTTATAAGATACATCCGTTTCTTTTTCTGTTTTGTTCGCTTTATTTTGTTGACTGTCTGTGTTTTCTTTTTTAATTGTTTGAGCAGCAGTTGTTTTTTTATATGAACTTAACATCGGTAAAGTACCGATTTTTATATCGTAATAAAATATATAACCGAGAACAAGCACGAATAGGAATATACCTAATCTCTTCATATTCTTCACTCCTTTGCTAGGAATATATGCTTGTCCAAAAAAAAAATGCCTATTTAGGCATTTTTTATTTTTCTTTCGGTTTGGGTACCTCTTTAATCGTTAAGTATAGAACGATTAAAACAACAGCGATATAAATGAACGTTGCTCCAGGTACGACGATTTTGAATAAATCCATAATCATGAAGAAAATGGTTGGGATCGTGTAGCTGTATGCAGTTAGTGTCCAAACTTGTTTATAGGATAGTTTACGTTGACCGCTCATAGCAGAACCGATGAACGCAAGTAAAGTCACGCCTACAAAAGTGATGAATAATTGGAATAGGTACACTAAGAATCCAATAACAAATAATAAAATTGGATAAATATTATCGAATAAAGAAATAAATTCTTGTAGATCTTTTTTCTCAAGAGATGCACCTAACAAATCGTTATAAGAATACGTTTGTGTTTGACCATTTCCCATAGAGACTACTTTATCTTTTAAAACAAATAAACCTGTTTTATTTTGATATTTTTCTAGGTCTGTTGAATTTGGATCAAATACGAAAAGTGTATTTCCTTCTTCTTTTTCAATAGGTTGATCAATATCGGCTTTTAGTTCGCCATTTTCGATTTTAAAATCAGGTAAATCTTTATCGATGACTTGATTTACCATGCCAACACCATCCTGGATAAAACTACCGTACAAAAAAGTTCTTGGAATAGTAGTAATTAAGCAAAGTAGCATAATATACAAAATGGTTTTACCGATTTTTTGAAAACGGAATAGCGCCATATCTTTAGGCGAGTATATGCTTTTTACGAATTGGGTAAATATGGACATAGATTCACTTCCTTTATGTATGTATAAAATCATTGTAACGTAGGAATCTAGAGAATCTCAAGATATATTATATTTACATATAGTGGAGATAACTAAATTTCTTTTATTAACTTTCTTCTTTTAAATAAGAAAAATACAATTGACACTTTTCTTTTCTATATGGTAAATTTATCTTACATTTCTTAAAGAGCATATCCGATAGGAATTCCTCTATTTGATATGTTGTTACATACATAATTGTGGACCCTTAGCTCAGCTGGTTAGAGCAGACGGCTCATAACCGTCCGGTCGTAGGTTCGAGTCCTACAGGGTCCATATCCATTTCGCATGTTTATTATGTTAGCAGGAAGCTTCCTTGTAGAAGGAAGCTTTTTTTACGGAATATATGAGCATTTTAATTGAAAAGAAGTGGGAATTTTGCTACTTTAATGATAGCAAGACAATGTGATTTATTTGTTTGCACCCTATGGCAATTAGGGTAGAATGAAGTTGTATGTCACTTAAGTGGCAATACATAAACTGGGAGGAATATAACAATGGCAAAACACGAATTACCAAATTTACCTTATGCGTATGATGCTTTAGAGCCTCACTTTGACAAAGAAACAATGAACATCCATCATACAAAACATCACAACACGTACATTACAAACTTAAACGCTGCTTTAGAAGGTCATGCAGAATTAGCTGACAAAAGCGTAGAAGAATTAGTTGCAAACTTAAACGAAGTACCAGAAGCAATCCGTACAGCAGTACGTAACAATGGTGGCGGACATGCTAACCATACATTCTTCTGGACAATCCTATCTCCAAACGGCGGAGGACAACCTGTAGGTGAACTTGCAACTGCAATTGAAGCAAAATTCGGTAGCTTCGATGCATTCAAAGAAGAATTCGCAAAAGCTGGCGCAACTCGCTTCGGTTCTGGTTGGGCTTGGTTAGTAGTAAACAATGGTGAGTTAGAAGTAACAAGCACTCCAAACCAAGATTCTCCTTTAACTGAAGGTAAAACTCCAGTTATCGGTTTAGATGTTTGGGAGCATGCTTACTACTTAAACTACCAAAACCGTCGTCCAGACTACATCGGCGCATTCTGGAACGTTGTAGATTGGAACGCTGCTGAAAAACGTTACCAAGAAGCAAAATAATCGTAATAAATATAGAAAAAGCTAGGGGAGAGCTCCTAGCTTTTTTCTATGCTTTCCTTTTACATAATTGGGCTTGTCTTTGGAAGACTAGAACATGAAGTAAAGGAGAGTTGTGTATGAAATGGAAACATATAATTGGTGACGTTGAAGTGAATCGGGATTTAGTGTTATTGCTCCTTATAGGAGGTTTATACACGCTCGCAATTTCTTTATCGAATACGTTTGTAAATATTTATTTATGGAAACAAACACAAAATTATGTGAATCTTGGCTTGTATAATTTAGCCAGCGTGGTATTACAGCCTCTCACATTTCTTGTAGGGGGAAAATTAGCGAAACGTATCGATCGCTCGATTTTATTACGAATAGGAGTAGGGACGCTCGCAATTTTTTTTATTGTTGTCTTAATAGCAGGGAAAAGTGCTTCTCAGTATATTTTATTAATGGGGGCTCTTTTAGGAGTAGGATACGGTTTTTACTGGTTGGCTTTTAACTTATTGACATTTGAAATTACAGAACCAGAAACAAGAGATTTCTTTAATGGGTTTCTTGGACTTCTTACATCCTTCTCTGGAATGATTGGACCAATAGCAGCAGGATACACAATTTCACGTATGGAGAAATGGAGTGGCTATACTGTTATATTCTTTCTTTCATTAGTTCTATTTGCAATTGCTGTCGTCTTAAGCTTCTTTTTATCTAAAAGAGAATGTGAAGGGCGTTATGAAATCGTGCAAGTATTGAAAGAACGACGGATTGATAAAAATTGGGGAAAGATTACACGAGCTCATTTTTTCCAAGGATTGAGAGAAGGAACGTTTATTTTTGTCATTTCAGTATATGTTTATTTAGCAACTAATAGTGAGTTTGCATTAGGGAAATACAGTTTAGTGAACTCTGCTGTATCCTTTGTATGTTACTACTTAGTTGCTCGTATGTTAAAGAAGGAGTGGCGAAAAAAAGCAATTTTACTTGGAGGCATTATTTTATATGCTGTCGTCTTTTTAGTTATTTTCAATGTTACATACACGAAATTACTTATTTATGCGGCATGTATTGCAATTGCATATCCTATATTACTTGTTCCGTACGGATCAATGACATATGACGTAATTGGTAGAGCGAAAAATGCGAGAGAATGGCGTGTGGAATATGTCGTTGTTCGGGAGCTATGGTTAAACGCCGGAAGAATCTGTTCCATTTTAAGTTTTTTATGTGCTGTACTATTCTTTCCACCTGAAAAAAGTTTACCTTACTTATTATGTATTTTAGGTGCTGGACATTTTCTTATTTATTTTGCAGTTAAAAATGTCAAATATGATGAGGGAAATGCGAGTAAAGCAAGTGTTGTAACGCAAGGGAACGCGCAAAACCAAACTGAACCAGAAGGTTAACTTCTCGTTTGTTTTATGCTAGAATAGAAAAAGATGTAAGACAGCAGTGAGGACACCTGTATGAAGGTGTCCCTTTCACATTACATAGCTGTTGGTAGAGGGGGTTTGTATGAGCAAGAAACAGAAGCAAAATAAGAAAAAGACCCACGTTCCTTTTCGGTTAAACGTGCTGTTTTTCTGCGTGTTTTTAATGTTCTCCGCGGTTATTGTAAGGCTCGGATATGTACAAATTGTTCGTGGTGAAGAATATAAGAATGAAGTGGAGAAGAAAGAAAACTCAACGATAAGTAATCCTGTACCGCGTGGGAAAATATTTGACCGTTATGGGCGAGCTGTAGTAGATAATGTAGCCATTCGTACTATTACATTTACAAAAATGAAAGGATCAACTGCAGAAGATCGCTTAGAAACAGCGAAAAAGCTAGCAGATTTGATTGAAGTACCGACAGATAAATTAACGGATCGCGATAAAAAGGATTATTGGCTTGCTATGCATAAAGAGGAAGCTAAAGAAAAAATTACGAATAAAGATCGTCAAGAGTTTAAAGATAAAAAAATTGATGATAAAGAATTAGACGAGCGTCAGCGAAGTCGTGTAACAGAAGAAGAGATTAATCAATTATCCGCAAAAGATCTAGAAATACTAGCGATTAAAAGTAAGATGGACGGCGGATATGCAATGACACCTCAAGTTATTAAAAAGGATGCTACAGAAAAGGAATATTCGATTATTAGTGAAAACCTAGCAGCATTACCAGGTGTAGATACGAATGTTGATTGGGATCGAAAATATACGTACGATGATTTATTCCGAAGTGTACTTGGTGGGGTGTCGACATCTGATGAAGGCTTACCTAGAGAAAGACTAGATTACTATCTTGTTCGTGATTATAATCGAAATGACCGAGTAGGAAAAAGTTATCTTGAGCAACAGTATGAAGATAGCCTACACGGTACGAAAGCAGAAGTTAGAAATGTTACAGATAAAAACGGTAATATTTTAGAAACGATTAATGTATCAAAAGGACAAAGTGGTAATGACCTGAACTTAACAATTGATATGGAATTACAAAAGCGCGTGGAAGATATTCTTGCGAAGAATTTAATGAGGTTTAAAGGAAGCGAACCTCTTTTAGATCGCGCATTCGTTGTAATGATGAACCCAAAAAATGGCGAAGTTTTATCTATGGCGGGGAAACAATTAGTTAACGAAGATGGTCAAACGAAAGTAAATGACTTTGCATTAGGTACCATGACAAGTTCTTATCCGATGGGATCAACTGTAAAAGGTGCAACAGTACTTACTGGATATCAAACTGGTGCGATTCAACCAGGATCGGTGCAATTGGATGAACCAATTAAATTAAAAGGTACACCTACGAAGTCGTCTTGGAAAACGATGGGATACATTAATGATCTTACAGCTTTAAAAATGTCTTCTAACGTTTATATGTTTAAAACAGCGATGAATATCGCCGGTGTTCCATATGTGAGAGGTGGTACGTTAGATATACCTCAAAAAGCATTTGATACGATGCGTTATTATTTCGGACAGTTTGGACTTGGTGTAAAAACAGGAATTGATTTACCGAATGAATCTGCTGGTCAGATGGGTAGAAGTAGTCAACCAGGTTTCTTACTAGATTTATCAATTGGACAGTATGATACGTATACACCGCTTCAATTAGCGCAATATATTTCGACGATTGCCAATGGCGGATATCGTATGCAACCACAAGTTGTAAAAGAAATTCGTCAACCGGCAGTGAAACCGGATGAAGTTGGGAAAGTTGTTCAATCTATGGAACCGAAAGTATTAAATCGTGTTGATATGCCAGAATCGCAAATTAAACGTGTTCAAGAAGGATTTAGACAAGTTTATAATGATTCAGGTGGTACAGCTACAAAATACTTTACAGGTGCAAAATATAAAGCGGCAGGGAAGACAGGTACCGCGCAAACTGTGTATGGCGGAGATAAAGAGATTGGTAGAAAGGCAAACGGTGAACGTGTGGAAACATATAACTTAACATTAGTAGGTTATGCGCCACTTGAAGATCCAGAAGTAGCATTCTCTGTTGTCGTTCCGTGGGTACATGATGATAAGACTGGTATTAATGGATATATTGGTCGTGAAATTATGGACGCTTACTTTGATTTAAAAAACAAAGAAGTAAATGGTGAAGCTCCAAAAGATGATAAAGACAATAAAAATAAAGAGCAAGATGATGAATAAAAAAGTTGTAAAAAAGCACACTATCTGAAAAGATAGTGTGCTTTTTTTTATGGTTTATGCATATCGTGTAATAAATGTGGACAAGTATACAACATTGAAAAAAACGCGGCCGTATAAATGATACTTGTATATGGTGGGATAGGGGATAAATATTTTATAGGGAAATCATCAGAGGAAATGAATAGCTACTACTGAATTGAAATTGTACCGTATGTTGATTTATGTGGAACTTTACAAAACTTTTACAAACAATTAAAACCGAATTAATAGTTTAGCAGTATTCTTATATCTGTAATCCTGTTATTTTCGGTTACTTCTAGGAGGAAGAACACGTGAAATGGATGCGTACACCGATTAAAGTTTTCGTATTATCAATATGGTTCCTCTGTTTTGAAATGTCTACTGCATTTGCTTTAAATGATACGGGAGAAGTGAGAGTTGATGGATCCTCAACGGTTTTTCCTATTATAGAAGCAGTAGCGGAGGAATATACAAAGGTGCATCCAGACGTGAAAATTTCCATCAGTATTTCTGGAACTGGGGGAGGATTTAATCGTTTCAGTAAAGGAGAAGTAGATATAAATAATGCTTCGAGAGTAATGAAACAAGTCGAGAAAAATGAAATGAAGAAAAACTCTATTCAGTTCACACCTTTTGAGGTTGCTAACGACGGTCTTACGATTGTTGTGAATCGCCATAATACATGGGTAGACGATATGTCAGTAGACGAGTTACGGCTACTTTGGAGTGAAGATGGAAGAGAGAAGCGATGGTCACAAATTCATTCAACATGGCCACGTGAACAAGTGAAGTTTTATGCACCAGGCGTAGACTCTGGTACGTATGATTATTTTCAAAATGTCATCTTACAAAATCATCGCATTGTAAAAAAAGTCTCTTTGTCTGAAGATGATCAAGTTATTATGCAAGGGGTAATGAATGATAAACATGCCATTGCTTTTGTAGGATATGCTTATTATATGGCTAATCGAGATAAGGTGAAAGCAATAAAAGTAAATGGTGTATTTCCGACGAAAGAGACCATTCAATCAGGTAAGTATGAGCCGTTATCTAGGCCGCTACTTACTTATGTGAATAATGCATCTATCCGAAATAAAATGAATGTAGCAAACTATGTTGAGTTTATGATTCAGCATGTCGGTAACCTCGCTGAAGAGGTCGGATATGTAAAATTAAGAAAAGAAAAATACAATGAACAGCTGCGTATGTTAACAGAAATAAAAAGGTAATGTCAGGGTGGAAAGGGGTTTTCATCTTTGGCTCATAATGACAAAAGTCAAATTACATTTTCTGTACAACATTTGATTGAAAGAAATACAAAACAAAGAAAAAAAACGCAGCGAATCAATCGAATAGTACCTTTATTACTAAAAATAATTGCTAGTGTTTCTATTGTGACGACACTCGGCATTGTTTTTACGCTCTCTAATGAAACAATCATGTTTTTTCAAAAAATATCATTATACTCCTTTTTGACGGAGAAAGAATGGTTACCATTTTTTGAAGACCCTAAATTCGGTATATTACCACTTATATGTGGAACGTTCCTTGTAACAGCAATTGCTATGTTTGTAGCAATTCCTATCGGTTTAGCGTGTGCCGTATTTTTAAGCGAATATGCTTCAAATAGTGCACGGAAAATATTAAAGCCGATGTTAGAGCTATTAGCAGGTATCCCAACAATTGTATATGGTTTTTTTGCATTAACAGTTGTTACACCGCTTTTACAAAGGATTATACCAGATTTACAGTTTTTTAATGCGATTAGTCCAGGAATCGTTATCGGATTTATGATGATGCCTACAATTGCATCTCTATCTGAAGATGCGATGAGAGCTGTGGCGAAAGGGACGAAAGAAGCTTCATTAGCACTCGGAGCGACGCGGTTTGAAATGGTAAAACAAGTGGTGTTTCCGTCCGCTTTTACAGGGATTATGGCAGCAATTATATTAGCAGCTTCTCGTGCGATTGGTGAAACGATGATCGTTGTAATTGCAGCAGGATCCACACCAAATGTATCGCTTGATCCGACACATTCTATTCAAACGTTAACAGCCTATATTGTGCAAGTAAGTTTAGGTGATGCTCCGCATGGAACGATTACGTATTACAGCATGTATGCTGTAGGTGCAACATTATTTTTGTTTACCTTTATTATGAACATCATTTCGCAGTCAATTATGCGCCATTTTAGGAGGATGACATAATATGCGAATGTTGAATCATAAAAAAATACAAAAAAATATGGCATCACGCTTTTTAAAAGATCGAATTTACAAATTGTTATTTTATATAGCAATTTTATTTTCAATCGTAATTTTGTTTTTGTTACTGTTTCAAATTGTTGAAAAAGGTATAAGTTATCTTTCAATAGATTTCTTTACAAATTTCGCTTCACGTAATCCGAAAGAAGCTGGTATTGCTGCAGCTTTGTCAGGGACAATATTATTTATGAGTATTGTTATACCTGTTTCTTTTATATTTGGAGTTGGAACAGCACTTTATTTAGAGCAATATGCGAAGGAATCTATATTTAAAAAAATAATAGAGATTAATAATCAAACGTTAGCAGGAGTACCATCCGTTGTATTTGGATTGCTTGGTTTAACTATTTTTGTATATGCTCTTCATTTAGGAGAGAGTATAGTTGCAGCAGCATTGACGATGAGTCTACTCGTTTTACCAACAGTTGTTGTGGCGAGTCAAGAAGCAATTCGATCAGTACCAAGTGTTTTATTAGAGGGTTCTTACGGATTAGGTGCTACGAAGTGGCAAACGATGTATCAAATTGTATTGCCATATGCTTTCCCAGGGATTATAACGGGCTGTACGTTAGCGATATCAAGAGCAATTGGAGAGGCTGCACCACTATTAGTTATTGGGGCACTTGCGTTTGCAAATTATGTTCCATTTAGTATGTTTGATAGATTTACAGTTCTACCAATTCAAATTTTTAATTGGATGAGTAGGCCACAAGAAGAATTTCAGTATGTAGCAGCAGCTGGGATGATTGTTTTGTTAGGTTTGTTGCTATTTATCAATATATTTGTTTTATGGTTACGAAATCGAAAATAAGTTGGAAGTGGATGAAAGGGGAATTCAAATGGTAGCAACAGTAGTAAATGTACAGGTGAAAAACGAAGAGAAAATCGAGACTGCGCCAAAGAAGGTAGTATTTGATACGAAAAACTTAAATTTATGGTACGGGGAAGACCATGCTTTAAAAGATATTAATTTAAGTATTCATGAGAATGAAGTTACAGCCATTATCGGTCCAAGTGGCTGTGGTAAATCAACGTACTTAAAAACATTAAATCGCATGGTAGAGTTAGTACCGATCGTTCGAACTACAGGTGTAATTGAGTATAGAGAACGCAATATATTTGATAAATCATATCCAGTTGAAGAATTAAGAACGCATGTAGGAATGGTGTTCCAAAAGCCAAATCCATTTCCAAAATCTATTTATGAGAATGTAACATACGGTCCAAAAATCCATGGTATTCGTGACAAAAAGACATTAGATGAAATTGTTGAAAAAAGTTTACGTGGAGCAGCGATTTGGGATGAGTTAAAAGATCGTTTGCACGATAATGCATACGGTTTATCTGGTGGACAGCAACAGCGTCTATGCATCGCACGCTGCTTAGCTATTGAGCCAGACGTTATTTTAATGGATGAGCCAACATCGGCATTAGACCCAATTTCAACATTAAAAGTAGAAGAATTAATTCAAGAGCTAAAGAAAGATTTTAGTATTGTTATCGTAACGCATAATATGCAACAAGCAGCGCGTATTTCAGACAAAACAGCTTTCTTCTTAAGCGGGGAAGTTGTGGAGTATACAGATACAAACAAATTATTTACGACTCCTTCAGATAAGCGTACAGAAGATTATATTACAGGTCGCTTTGGTTGATATCGTTTCAAAGCTAAGAGCAAATGCCCTCTTAACAGAGGGCATTTCTTATTTTATCTTACTGTTAATAAAGAAGTAATACTTCTCCTTATCTTAAGTTTTATTACAAGCGTAAGCGGCTATGTAGGAGATTTACCCCGCTATTTGCGGGCAGTAAGACCCCCACCTTAAAATTTAGCGAAAGCAAAGAAGTTAGGGAGGGGATCTTGCTGCCTATCAAATCCCGATTGATGAGGGGTGATTAAAGTTTCACTTTTATATAATGGCACATAATATTGAGGGGGAAGAAAAATGGTAAGAGAACAGTTTCAAGGTGATTTAAAAGCGTTACAGCAAAAGGTGATTGAGCTTGGAGAATTAGCAAATGCGGCTTTATTGATTGCTATGGAAGGTCTGCATACAAGGGATGTAGAGAAAGCGTTAGAGGTCATTGATGGTGATTACCGCATGGATAATTTAGAAGAGGAAATAAACGATCTTGCGCTTATGCTCATTACGAAGCAGCAACCTGTAGCAAGTGACTTAAGAAGGATTTTTATTTCAATTAAAACAGCGACAGATTTAGAGCGCATTGCAGATCATGCTGTTAATATTGCAAAGGCTACAATTCGTCTTGGGGAAAAAGAAGTGGCTGTTAGTTTGCACAACCTAGATGAAATGTTTGCGGTTGCAAATGAGATGTTGCATTTAGCGTTAGAAGCATATGAACAAGAAAATTTAACTTTTGCGAAACAAATTGCTGAAATGGATGATTCCGTTGATGAAATATATGGAAAAGCAATTCGTGAGTTTATATCTTCAGTTCCGGAACAACCAGAAGCAATTACGCAAATTACACAATTATCATTTGTCGCGAGATATATTGAGCGTGTAGCAGATCATATTACAAATATTGCTGAAAATGTCTTTTATTTAGTAAAAGGAAAGCATTATTTATTGAATGAGTAGGAAAAAAAGCAGGTGATGAGAAATCACCTGCTTTTTTTAGTCAAAACATGACAAAAAAAGCTCGTTGTTTCCTTTAGTTTATGATGATAAGATGTATCATAATGTAATGGAAAAATTAGTATATATGTTTGTCGTTAATAAGTATTATTTACCAATTTATAGTAAGCGCTTTCTTGTTGTTTGAAATGTACGTTTTTATAGGTTAGAAATTTAATTATATAGTCTTCTAAATGAGGATGTGTTTAACTAATCAAGTTTATGCTGCTAGTTCATGTGGGATAGGGAATATACATATGGTATATGGAGTTACTGAACATTATATAAGTGGAGGCTGAAGTATATGAAGGGGGTTATTTTAGCTGGAGGAAAAGGAAGGCGCCTTAGACCATTAACATGTAATACTCCAAAGCCGATGTTACCATTATTAGAAAAACCAGTTTTAGAATATAATATTGAGTTATTACGCCAGCATGGTATTCGTGAAATTGCAATTACTGTTCAATATATGAGTACGACCATTAAGCAATATTTTGGTGACGGTAGTAAATGGGGAGTTAACTTGTATTATTTTGAAGACTCTCCTCCGCTTGGCACAGCAGGGAGTATTAAACAAGCAGAACAATTTTTAGATGAAACATTTGTTGTGATAAGCGGGGATGCATTAACTGACTTTCAATTATCAGAAGGAATTAGGTTTCATGAACAAAAGAAAAGAATGGTAACAATGTTTGTGAAAGAAGTAGAAAATCCACTCTCATTTGGATTGGTTGTAATGAATAAAGACCAGGAGGTTACACGATATATAGAAAAGCCGGGCTGGAATGAGGTAGTATCTAATGTTGTGAATACAGGCATATATATTATGGAGCCAGAAATCTTTTCTTACATACCACCTAGGCAATTTTTTGATTTCAGTCATGATGTGTTTCCGTTATTGGCAAACAAAAATGTGTTATTCGCATATTTGTCAGAAGGTTATTGGTTAGATATCGGCACATTTAATCAATATCGACAAGCACAATTTGATTTGTTAACGAAAAAGTTACAAGTACCTATTCCTTATACAGAAGTATTACCGATGGTATGGATGGGAGAAGGGGTGACGATTGGTAAAGGGACGAAAATTCATGGCCCCTCTTTTATTGGAGAAGGAGCAAAGATTGGTACAGGAGCTGTAATTGAGCCATATTCTATTATTGGGAAAAATAGTATCGTTTCAAATTATTCTCATCTTCAAAAAAGTATTGTTTTTGCAAATACCCACATTGGGAAGTATTGTGAACTATTAGAAACGACAATAGGAGAGCGTACAATAGTTGAAGATGATGTTACACTGTTTCAAAAAAGTGTTGTAGCGGATCACTGTCACATCGGAAGAAGTACGGTAATTAAGCAAAAAGGAAAACTATGGCCTTATAAGGCGATTGATAGTCATTCGATAGTAGGAGCGGCTGGTATTCAAGAGAGTGAAATGAGTGCAGGGTGGTTACAAAAAAGCCGCATTGTAGGAAGAGGGAATGTTGAAATTACTCCCCAGTTTATCGTGAAGATTGCGATGGCGTATGGTTCTCTTTTTAAAAAAGGAGAGAGTATATTAATTGGAAGTCAAGAAAATATAGAAACAACCTCTTATAAAAATTTATTTTTACATGCTATTCATGGTATAGGGATTCATACGATGGAATGTAAAGAAATGAACGAGTCACTTTTTCAATATAGTGTTCATCATTTGCAATGTGCAGGTGGGGTTTTCATTCAAGTGGAGAATGAGAATGAGATTGTTATAAAGTTGTATGGTCAAGCTGGCATGCCGTTAACGTATAAGCAGCAAAAAGAGATAGAACAAGTATATATGTCCGAATTGTTTTATTACGTGCATGAGAAAGAGATGGGGCGAAATAAGCTCGTTCATGTTTCTATGAATGAGTATATAGAAGTTATATTGGAGCATATTGATATCGAGAAAATACAGATGCAGAAGTTTCATCTTCTTATTAATAAGAGAAATGATACGTTGCAACATTTACTCATGCTCTTTCTGCAAAGACTTGGTTGTACAGTTACATGGATTTATGCAAGCGAACAAAAAGATCATGTGAAAGCTTTGATGAAATCAAGTAAAGCGAATATGGCTCTTATGTTTTCTGAGCAAGGAAATCATTTCGAGTTATACGATAAACATAGTAATATTTACCAAGGTACAGATTTGGAAGAGGTAGATATTCCAGATTTCTTACTCGAATCGACAGGAAATATTTACCCAATGTCTTTGAAGTTAGGAGAATGTTATCTTCTATTTTATACGCAGGATGAAAGAAAGTCGTTTCAAGTAAGGTGGAAGCGAGATATTTTATATCGGATTGGAAAATTATTCGAGCTAATAGCATTGCAAGGAAAAACGTTTCTCAGCATAGTAGAGCAATCACCTCCGCTCTATTTACTTTATGATGAAGTGGTATGTTCATGGAATGAAAAAGGGGAAATTATGAGGAAATTATTGGATGATATAGAAAGGAAGGGAGAAGGTATATTTGAAGGAGTACAGTTCAAATATACTGAAAAAGAGTGGTCTTATATCGTTTCTGACACAAAACAACCAAAATTTTTGGTGTATTCACATGCTAGAAACCCAGTAATAGCAAGGGAAAATATGAAAAATCTTATAGAAAAAATTAGACAATATCAAAAGGTGTAGAATTTTTATTTTAAAAGTGGTATTATAGTATAGTCTGATTTAAGTTATTAGTACTGGAGGGAAATAAGAATGCGTGTGAATATTACTCTAGCATGTACAGAATGCGGAGATCGTAACTATATCTCAAAGAAAAATAAACGTAACAACGCTGAGCGTATCGAGCTTAAAAAGTATTGCAAGCGTGACAAGAAGTCTACGTTACACCGTGAAACAAAGTAAGCAGTAGGAATATTTTCCTACTGTTTCTTTTTTTATTCGATTCCTATGTTAAAAGTGATACACTATCAGCATAGAGTAAAGTGTCACTGTAAGGGGGAGAATGTGTGAAAGCAGAGAAAGTACGTTTACGTAAACAAATAATAGAACACATGAATTCTTTATCAGAAGAACAGTATACAACTTTATCAGAACAGATTGCATTTTCGTTGTATGCGCAAAAAGAGTGGGTTGAAGCTAAAACAATTGGAATTACTCTTTCAATGGAAAATGAAGTGAATACATATCCTATTATCGAAAAAGCTTGGGAAGAAGGAAAGAAAGTTGTAGTTCCTAAGTGTAATAAAGGAACTAGAACGATGTCCTTCCGGCAAATTAATAATTTTGATCAATTAGAAACGGTGTATATGAATTTACGTGAACCGATTCCCGGGCTTACGGAAGAAGTGAATATGGATGAAATTGATCTTCAAATTGTCCCAGGCGTAGCTTATACAGAACGAGGAGAGCGAATTGGGTACGGCGGTGGCTATTATGATCGTTATCTCGTGCATTATAAAGGGAAAACGCTGTCATTAGCGTATGATTTTCAAATGGTAAAACACATTCCAGTAGAGCCATTTGATAAAAACATAGAAAAAATTATTACAGAAAAAGGAACACTGCTTATAAATAAGCTTGTATAGACAAATAAAAATTGACGAGACTTTTTCTTCTTGATTATAATAAAATATGTGAACGTTTTCTTATTATAATTTTTTATAGTAAGTGAGCATAGAGGGTGATGAAATGGTATCTATTTATGATATTCAGCAATTGCTAAAGAAATTTGGTACGATTATTTATACGGGAGATCGAATTGCAGATTTACAATTAATGCAAGATGAATTGCGTGAATTAAATCAATCACAGCTAATCGATCCACAAGACTATCAAACAGCTTTATTTTTATTGAAGCAAGAAATTCAAAAAGAGCTAAATAAGAATTAGATAAAGGTAGGTAAGCAACATGGAAGAGAAATGGTTAGTTGGTGTTGACCTTGGTGGTACAACGATTAAATTAGCATTTATTAATGTGTACGGTGAAATTTTACATAAGTGGGAAATCCCTACGAATACAGGTGAGCAAGGAAAACATATTACACTTGATGTTGCGAAAGCAATTGATAAAAAGCTAGAAGAATTAGGCGAATTGAAGAGCAAGTTAATTGGTATTGGTATGGGAGCTCCTGGTCCTGTACATGTGGCGTCTGGAATGATTTATGAAGCGGTTAACTTAGGATGGAAAAACTATCCGTTAAAAGATTTATTAGAAGTAGAAACAGGATTACCTGTTGTTATTGATAATGATGCAAACTTAGCAGCGCTTGGTGAAATGTGGAAAGGTGCTGGTGAAGGTGCAAAAGATTTAATCTGTATGACACTTGGTACGGGCGTTGGTGGTGGTGTAATCGCCAATGGTGAGATTGTACACGGCGTGAGTGGTGCTGCTGGTGAGATTGGACATATTACAGTCGTTACAGAAAATGCTTTCCCATGTAATTGCGGGAAGTCTGGTTGCTTAGAAACAGTAGCATCTGCGACAGGTATTGTACGTGTTGCTATGCAAAAAATACAAGAGACTAATAAAGAGAGCGTGTTGCGTTCTATGTTAGCTGAAGAAGGACGTATTACATCAAAAGATGTCTTTGAAGCACTTGGACAAGGTGATGAATTAGCAGGTGAAGTAGTAGAAAAAGTAGCTTCTTATTTAGGATTAGCTGTAGCGAACCTTTCTAGTACATTGAACCCAGAGAAAATTGTTATTGGTGGAGGCGTGTCTAAAGCTGGAGATGCGCTATTAGAACCAATTCAACGCTATTTCGAGCAATACGCTTTCTCACGTGCTGTAAAGAGCACGAAGTTAGCTATTGCAACACTTGGTAATGATGCAGGTGTTATCGGAGGAGCTTGGCTTGTAAAAAAGCACAAATACGAAGCGAAGATGATATAAGTTGTGAAATATGAAAAGAGGAAGGGGGAACCCTTCCTCTTTTTGTGTAAAATCTCGATGAAGAATAAAGTGTAAACGAATTAAGCTGCTGGTGGATACCCGTTATATAGAACAGTCATGATCGTAAACCATCCGAAAACGAGTACAGTTGCAATTGCAAAGCCGCTCGCGAAAAAGTTTTTTTCACGAAGTGTTCTAAGCGTAGCAAATACAGCTAACAGAGTGACAAGTGTAAAAATAATAACAAGGCCCATACAATATCCTCCTCTGTCTACCCATTTCTTATTATGAGTTTTTGGAATATTTACTCTTTTATATTGTACATGTTTTAAAAATGATTGTCGAGATAGCATCCTTTCTTTTCCTCAGAGAAAGAAATGTTGTATCATTAAAAGTAAGTTTAATAACTGGAGGAGATTTTTATATGAAATGGATACAAATGCCGTTAGGCCCATTACAAACAAATGCTTATATTTTAATGAACGATCAAAAAGAGTGCATTATCTTTGACCCTGGTCATGAAGGTGAAAAGCTCGTTACATATTTACAAGAAGAACAATTAAAACCATTGGCTGTTTTATTAACACATGCTCACTTTGATCATATCGGTGCTGTTGATGCCGTAAGAGACGCTTTTTATATTCCTGTGTACGTACATAAAGAAGAAGCAGATTGGTTAGGAGATGCAACTGTAAACGGCTCTCAAATTTTTATGATGAACCGCAGTATTACAGCAAAACCAGCGGATCATATTATTGATGCAGAAGGTACATTAACAATTGGATCATTTAATTTTGAAGTTTTTGAGACACCAGGACATTCTCCAGGAAGTATTTCTTATTATAGTAAAGAAGCGAATGCTGTATTCTCAGGAGATGTATTGTTCCAAATGAGCATTGGAAGAACAGATTTGCCTGGTGGAAGTTTTGCTGAATTAATTGGAAGTATTGAAGAGAAATTATTTGTATTACCAGATGAAACAGCGGTGTTATGTGGACATGGTCCAGAAACAAGCATTGGCTTTGAAAAAGAAAATAATCCGTTTTTACAATAAGGAGTCATTATGGGAATGGAGCTCATTTTAAGAGAATGGATGGGGAAAGAAAAGGATTATTCAATTTCATATAGTACGTATATGAACCTTGTATTGTATACGGAGGGTCATGGATATTATATGAAAGAACGTGAAAAGATTGGAAGACAAGGGGATTTTTTTACAAGTAGCAATGTATCCTCTGTTTTTGCAAAAACTTTTGCTAAACTTTTTATTCGTCTTGTTGAAAATGGTGAAGTTGCTTCGAATATTTGTGAGGTTGGTGGGGGAACAGGGAAGTTTGCCTATGATGTTTTACAAGAATGGAAGCAATTATCTCCAAACACCTTTATTAATTTAAACTATTCAATGATTGAAGTGAGCCCTTTTCATAGGAAATTACAGCAGGAGCAACTTGGCTCATTTTCTAATGTATCGTACTATACCTCCTATAGTGAAATGGGAGATTCTTTCGAGGGAATTCTTTTTTCGAATGAGTTGTTTGATGCATTTCCTGTTGAAGTAATTGAGAAAAGAAATGGTATATTGTATGAAGTACGTATTACATATACAGAGGAAGGAAACCTTTCAGAAGTATGTAGGCCGTTAAATAAAAGAATTGGTCGCTATTTATTGAAATATAATATTCATATTGCTGAAGGGCAACGTTTTGAAGTACCAATAGTTATGGAGGAGTATATAAAAGAAATTTCGAAATGGTTTCAAAAAGGTATATGTATTACAGTTGATTACGGATACACAAAAGAAGAATGGATGCATCCAGCACACCGCGAAGGAAGTTTGCGAGGATATTATCAGCATAAGCTAATGCGTAACCCACTAGCGCATCCAGGTGAAATGGATCTTACTACTCATGTTCATTGGGACGAGCTAAAGGAGATGTTTAGTATGCAAGGAATGAGTGCAGTATGGCATAAGAAACAATCTGAGTTCTTGTTAGCTGCAGGGATATTAGAACAGCTTACGAGCCATCAAGATACGAATCCTTTTTCTGAAACGCAAAAACAAAATCGAGCAGTTCGTTCTATGATTTTAAATGGAGGAGTAGGGAGTTCGTTTGATGTTGTTATACATACAAAAGATATGCAACATTTACATTTGGATCGGTATGTAACAATATAAAAAACAAGACACAGTATATACTGTGTCTTGTTTTTTAATACGACTTATGTAGTATTATATATTTCCTCTCATGATATATATTTATATTAAAGATATGAGATAAAAAATATAGAATACGTTCTTTTTCTGCGATTATTAGTCCCTAACCTAATAATACGCGAACGAGTTGAATGATTGTTTCATTCTCTACTTTGTAATAAATTTCCAATCCTTTTCTTTCACTAGAAACGATTTTAGCGCTTTTTAATTTTGCTAAATGCTGTGAAATTGTAGATTGTGGCATGTTTAAGCCAGTATACATTGTAGAAACGTTGCTTGGACCGCGCTCGATTAATCCTTTTACGATACATAAACGAACAGGATGAGCTAGCACTTTTAATAATTCTGCATTACTTTCATATAGTTCTAATTCTTTTTGAAAGGTTTCTAACATGTTCTTTTCCACCTCCGTGTGAGCTATTATACCATACTATACATACCAAAAATTTAAAGAAAAGAAAATAGTTGTTGCAGAAAAAAAGTCCTAAAGTAAAGAAATTGTAAGAAAAGAGACCCGGATGTAAATAAAATAGGTAAATTAGCATATTTTTGTAAAATGACATTTTTGGGTGAAAATTTCGATGCGTTTTAAAAATTGAAAGATATAGATATATTTGTAACACAATTTTATCATGATTTTCTTATTCTTTCAAATGAATATACGAAATTTTTAAAATAATATGACAAAGGAATTATAATGATATATATAGAATATAAAACAGGTTAAAAGAAAAGAAGCTGAATGTCATTCGCTTCTTTATGGTGATAATGAAATATTTGATTACGGCTGATAAATCTTAGGATGATCAAGTCATTAGTCATTTATTCTAAAATTCATCTTTTAGCAACGTTAAAAATCTGTGATTCCATATGTTCTCATAAAAATCAATTGTCTCTTTTGCGGACATAAAAGGATTATTCAACGTAGAGGTTGTTTTCTGTCCCATAAAGTTTTCGTATCCTAGTCCGTGGGCAAACTTAATCGTTGCATCCATACAGTACTCTGTTTGGGCGCCACAAAATTCAATGCGATTTACAGATAATTGATCTAAAATTTCTTTTAAGTTTGTTTTATAAAATGAATTTGCATGTGTTTTTCTTACAAAAAAATCTTGTTCTTGAACATCTAGATCGGTATGAATAGCCCAAAGTTCTTTCTCGGGTACTAAATCATCATCACAATGTTGAACAAAAAGGATTGGTTTATTTAATTTTCTATATGAAGAAATTCTTTTATTTACTTTTTTTAGTAAGTTCTGTAAATCAAATAAATGCTCCTCGCTATAACATACGCCATTTTGTAAATCGATAACGATTAAAATATCTGCACAAGTATCCATTATTTTCACCCCTTTTTATTTCTTAATATATCAATTAATCCATTATTTAGAAATAGATGATATACTTTTATTTTTATGGACTATAAGAAAAGAAGAAATTCAAATGAATATAGCTAAACCGCATAAAAAGAAGATATGAAAACCTAATCTCATATCTTCTTTTTCTCTATGCATTTACAGGTTCTTCTACATAAGAAAGGGCATTTTCAAAATCGGATATTAAATCGTTAACATTTTCAAGACCGACTGATAACCGAAGTAATGAATTAGAGATTCCTCTTTTATCACGAGCTTCTTGCGACAGTGCTGCATGTGACATTTTTGCTGGATAAGAAAGAATTGACTCTACAGCTCCTAAACTAACTGCAAAAACAGGCAATTTTACTTTTGATAAAAATTTGCGGAGTGCATCTTCTGACTGCAAAGTAAACGATAAGACCGCTCCAGCTGATGTTGCTTGAGATTGTTGAATATCAAATCCGAGATGAGTTTGTAATCCCGGATAATAGACATTTTTTACTTTAGAGTGCTCTTGTAAATAATGTGCGATTTTATTGGCATTTTTAGCTGAATGTTCGAGGCGTACATGCAATGTTTTTAGACCGCGAAGTACGAGAGAACAATCTTGAGGTCCTAAAATAGCACCGAATGCATTTTGTAAAAATCCAAGCTTTTGAGCGAGTTCTGAATCTTTTACTACTGCTAATCCGGCAGTAACATCACTATGACCAGCAATAAATTTTGTAGCACTATGAAGAACGACATCAGCTCCAAGTTCAAGTGGTTTTTGGAATAGTGGTGTCAAAAATGTATTATCAACAAAAGTAAGAGCCCCAATAGATTTTGCGAGTTTAGAAACCTCGCGAATATCTGTCACTTTTAAAAGTGGGTTAGAAGGTGTTTCTACATAAAAGAGCTTTGTATTTGGTTTAATGTTTTGTTTTATTTCTTCTAAATTGGTCATATCAACAAATGTATGTGAAACACCGTAACGGGAGAGTACCTCAGTTATCACTCGGTAAGTGCCTCCGTACACATCTTCTGAAATGAGTACGTGATCACCTTGTGAAAGAAGGAGGAATGCAGTGGAAATCGCTGCAATGCCTGATGCAAAGGCGAATCCTTTTGTTCCGCCTTCTAATAAAGCAATGATATCTTCAAGAGCTTCACGAGTTGGATTTCCTGACCTGCTATAGTCATATTTTCCGAACGTATCTACATCAAACTGGTGAAAAGTTGATGTGTTATAAATAGGAACGTTCACAGCGCCTGTTTGCGAGTCGTGTTTATATTGGTTGTGTAGTAAGAGTGTATCTATAGAATAGCTCATATTCTTACACCTTCTTTTACGAGTTTAATTGCTTGCTTTAAGTCTTGAATTAAATCGTTACTATTTTCAATGCCAACTGAGAATCGAAGAAGACGATTGCATACGCCGTTTGCTGTTCTAATTTCTTCAGGAATATCAGCATGTGTTTGCGTTGCTGGATAAGTCATTAAACTTTCTACACCACCAAGACTTTCGGCAAATGTAATTAAGGATAAAGATTGTAAGAATGGATTAATCCAAGCTTCATCTTTAAGGCGGAATGAGATCATGCCGCCTCTTCCTGGATAAAATACATCTGTCACCCCGTCTTCATCATTTAAATACGCAACAACTGCTTTCGCATTTTCTTCATGTTGCCTCATGCGAAGCGCTAACGTTTTCATACCGCGAATTAATAACCATGAGTCAAATGGGCTTAAAACTGCACCTGATGCATTATGATAATGAGCGATTTCCTCGCAAAGTTCCTTTCCTTTTGCAACGACAAGCCCGCTTAGTACATCGTTATGTCCCCCTAAATATTTCGTTGCGCTATGAAGTACAATGTCAGCACCTTCTGTTAATGGTTGCTGTATATAAGGTGTGTAGAAAGTGTTGTCTACAATAAGGAGTAGTCCGTTCCTTTTCGCTACAGTTGCGACAGCAGCAATATCAGTAACTTGCATTAATGGATTAGTTGGAGTTTCTATGAAAATAGCCTTCGTTTCAGTTGTGATAGCTTGCTCAATTTGTTTAATAGACTGTGTATTTACGTATCTACATCGAACATTCCACTTTTTTTCATGCTCAGAAAATAATCGATACGTTCCCCCGTATAAATCTTCAGATACAATAAGTTCGTCTCCAGAGCGGAATAGAGAAAGGACGAGGAGAACAGCCGCCATCCCTGAACTACAGGCATAACCTTGTTCGCCATATTCTAAGTCTGCGATCGCCTGTTCTAAAAGACCTCGAGTTGGATTGCCAGTTCGTGAATAGTCAAAGCCAGTAGATTTACCAATTCCTTCGTGACGATAAGCGGTTGAGAAATAAACTGGTGGATTAACCGTTCCGGTTGTAGTTTCACTGCGATTTCCGATTTGTGCTAGTTTTGTTTCGATTGTTGACATATGAAAATTCCTCCTTTTTAAATTGAAACATTAAGTGAATATAAAATAAAAAAAGCCTTCTAAGAAGAAGGCTTTCGGTTTGAATAGAGTCTTCTTCTCATCTGTCAAATCTTTCACAATTTGCTGGAATTAGCACCTTATTAACAAAATGTTAATGGTTGCTGAGGCGTCACAGGGCCAGTCCCTCTACCTCTCTAGATAAGAATGTTCGTATGAAATTTTTATTATGTTTTTAACTTTACAATAAAATATAACTGAATTGCAACTTTATTTTAAATAATTTTTATTTTTCCGCAAGTGTCATTGACTTTTACTTTTGTGCATGCTAAATTTATTAAAAAATTAACAAACATTGTTAAAAGGGGAACGCATTTCCTTTTAGCTACATAAATAAAATAATAAAGACAACTCTTATTGAGAGCGGTGGAGGGAAAGGCCCTGTGAAACCCGGCAACCTTCAAACGAAATGTTTGAAACGGTGCTAATACCTGCAAAACGAATGTTTTGCATAATAAGAGGAGGAACGATTATGTCCCCCTCTTCAAAGTGAAGAGGGGGTTTTTATATTGATAGAAATGAGGGAGAGTCGTGAAATTACTAGATTTATTATCAAAAGGAATTGTAATAGGTGATGGTGCGGTTGGGACGTTATTGCATTCACATGGTTTGCAAAGTAGCTTTGAAGAATTGAATGTATCTGATCCAGACTTAATTATATCGATTCATAAACAATATGTAGCTGCTGGAGCAGATGTAATTCAAACGAATACGTATGGAGCAAATGAGGCGAAATTACGTATGTATGGTTTAGAAAATCAAGTTACAGAAATTAATAGAGCGGCAGTAAAACTGGCGAAAGCATCTGTGACAGATAAAAATGCAATTTTAGGAACAATTGGTGGTATGAAACATATCGGAGCTGTTACAACGACTGATATGGAAAGAGAGTTTATGTTACTTGAACAGGCAGGGGCTTTACTAGAAGAACAGGTTGATGGATTACTATTAGAAACTTTTTACGATGAATTTGAATTACTTCATGCCGTTAAAGTATTGCGTAAGCAAACGAATATTCCAATTGTTGCGCAATTAGCGTTACATGAAGCAGGTACGACTCAAAATGGAAATGATGTCAATGAAATATTAAAGCAACTTATAGATTACGGTGCAAATGTTGTTGGATTGAATTGTCAACTAGGGCCGCTTCATATGACGGAAGCTTTCAAAATGATATCGATTCCTCAAAATGGCTATTTATCAGCATACCCAAATGCAGGCCTCCCGAATTATGTGGATGGACGTTACGTATATGAGGGAAGCCCAGCTTATTTTGAAGCGATGACACCGAGATTTATTGAGCAAGGTATTCGGTTATTGGGTGGTTGTTGTGGTACGACTCCAGAACATATTCAAAGTATGAAGCGCGCTGTTGCGAATATTACCCCTGTAATAGAAAAAGACACGATTCAAAGGCCGAAAGTCGTTCATACGCATGAGAAATGTTCGAAGGCTCACGTCACTCTAGCAGAGAAAGCGAAAAAACAAACGACAGTTGTAGTGGAATTAGATCCACCGAAAACGTTAGATACACAGCGTTTTTTTGAAGGAGCAAGAGCGTTAAAAAGAGCGGGAGCAGATGCTATTACTCTAGCAGATAATTCATTAGCATCGCCTCGTGTTTCTAATATGGCGATGGGTGCGTTATTAACGAAGCATGATATCCCAGTATTGACGCATTTAACGTGTAGAGATCATAACGTCATTGGACTACAATCTCATTTGTTAGGTTTATCGGCGTTAGGGATGGAAGAAGTGTTAGCTTTAACTGGTGATCCAGCGCGCGTTGGTGATTTTCCCGGTGCCACTTCTGTATATGATTTATCCTCTATTGAGCTTATTAAAATGATTAAAGAAATGAACGATGGACGTTCAATTTTAGGGAAATCAATTGGACCGGCGACAAGGTTTTCTGTAGGCGGCGCATTTAATCCTCACGTGAGGCACTTAAAAGCAGCGGTTAAGCGAATGGAACGAAAAATAGATGCTGGAGCGGAGTATTTTTTAACTCAGCCAATTTACGATATCAAGTTAATTGAAGAAGTGTATGAAGCGACAAAGCATTTGGAACAACCTATTTTTATTGGAATTATGCCGTTAGTAAGTAAGCGGAATGCAGATTTTCTTCATTTTGAGGTGCCGGGTATTACTCTTCCTGAAGAAATAAGAGAGAGAATGGATGGACATGAAACGAAAGAGGCAGCAATTGAGGAAGGGATCCGCATTTCACAAGAATTGGTCGACGCAGCGATGAAATATTTTAATGGTATTTATCTTATTACACCATTTTTAAAGTATGAAATTACAGAACATCTTGTTAAATATGTAAGAGAAAAGCAAGAAGTGAAAGAAGGTATTAATTGATGAAGTGTATAGAAGAAAAATTAAAAAATAGCATTTTAATATTAGATGGTGCAATGGGGACAATGATTCAGCAAGAGGATTTAACTGCTGAAGATTTCGGAGGAGAAGAGTACGAGGGCTGTAATGAATATTTAGTGGAAACAAGACCAGACGTTATTTTAAAGATTCATAAAGCTTATATTGAAGCTGGAGCGGATATTATTGAAACAAATACATTTGGGGCAACGAATATTGTACTAAGTGATTATGATCTGTCTCATTTAGATGAAAAACTAAATGAAAAGGCAGCACTTTTGGCGAAGCAAGCTGTTAAAGAAAGCGGGAAGGAAGTATATGTTGCGGGAGCGATGGGACCAACAACGAAAGCAATTAGTGTTACAGGTGGTGTGACTTTTGAAGAATTGATTGAGGCTTATACAAGGCAGGCACGAGGATTATTAAAAGGAGCAGTTGATGTATTACTCGTTGAGACGAGTCAAGATATGCGTAACGTGAAAGCAGCTTATATTGGAATTCAAGCCGCTTTTGAAGAACTGAAAAAAACGGTTCCTATTATGATTTCAGGAACGATTGAGCCAATGGGAACGACTCTGGCTGGGCAAACAATTGAAGCTTTTTATTTATCAGTAGAACATATGAAACCATTATCTGTTGGGTTAAACTGTGCGACTGGTCCGGAGTTTATGAGGGACCATATTCGTTCACTATCTGATTTATCGGAGTGTTACATTTCTTGTTATCCAAATGCAGGTCTTCCTGATGAAGATGGACATTACCATGAATCTCCATCTTCTCTTGCTGAAAAGGTGAAGCGATTTGCTGAAGAAGGATGGGTTAATATTATTGGTGGTTGTTGTGGCACGACACCAGAACATATAAAAGCAATGAAATCCGCGCTAGCATCTCTTAGGCCTCGTGACCATCATGAGAGAGAAGGACATGGAATTAGTGGATTAGAAGCACTGCAATATGATGAGTCTATGAGACCGTTATTTGTAGGTGAAAGAACGAATGTTATTGGGTCACGTAAATTTAAACGCTTAGTAGCAGAAGGGAAATTTGAAGAGGCTGCTGAAGTGGCAAGAGCGCAAGTGAAGAAAAATGCTCATATTATTGACATTTGTATGGCAGATCCTGATCGCGATGAAATAGAAGATATGGAAAACTTCTTAGCAGAAGTTACGAAAGTTTTAAAAGTACCGATTATGATTGATTCAACAGATGAAAATGTGATGGAGCGAGCTCTTACTTATATTCAAGGAAAAGCTGTTATTAATTCAATTAATTTAGAAGATGGAGAAGAACGATTTAAAAAAGTGACACCGCTTCTTCAAAAGTATGGTGCCGCTATAGTTGTAGGAACAATTGATGAAGACGGTATGGCTGTTAGTGCGGAACGAAAGATAGAAATTGCGAAAAGAAGCTATGAATTACTTACAAAGAAGTATGGGATACGCCCGTCAGATATTATTTTTGATGCACTTGTGTTTCCAGTAGGGACAGGTGATGAAGAATATATTGGCTCAGCGGCAGCGACTATAGAAGGAATTCGCCTTATTAAAGAAGCGTTACCAGAGTGTTTAACGATTTTAGGTGTAAGTAACATATCATTTGGTTTACCACCGGCTGGACGTGAAGTATTAAATTCAGTCTTTTTATATCATGCTACGAAAGCAGGATTAGATTACGCGATTGTGAATACGGAAAAATTAGAACGCTATGCGTCGATTCCAGAGGAAGAAAAACGCCTTGCAGATGCATTACTGTTTGAAACGACGAAAGAGACGTTAGAAGAATTTACAAACTTTTACCGAGTTGCTAAAAAGAAAGATGTCGTTGTGCAAGAAACGTTAACGCTTGATGAAAGACTAGCAAATTATATTGTAGAAGGTACGAAACAAGGATTACACGAGGATTTAAGTCTTGCACTTGAAGAAGGAAGAAAACCTCTTGATATTATTAACGGTCCGCTTATGACAGGGATGGACGAGGTAGGACGACTATTTAATAATAATGAACTTATTGTTGCTGAAGTATTGCAAAGTGCCGAAAGTATGAAATCCGCTGTAAGCTATTTAGAGCCACATATGGAATCTAGTGATAGTGCGAAAAAAGGGAAAGTATTGTTAGCAACTGTAAAAGGTGACGTGCATGATATTGGGAAAAATCTTGTTGAAATTATTTTAGCGAATAACGGATATGAGATTATTAATTTAGGAATTAATGTACGTTCGGATCGAATTGTTCAAGAAGTACAAGAAAAGAAGCCGGACATTATAGGCCTTTCAGGTTTATTAGTAAAATCAGCTCAACAAATGGTAACGACTGCTGAAGATTTAAAAGCGGCAAATATTGATGTGCCCATTGTTGTAGGTGGTGCAGCGTTAACGAGAAAGTTTACAGATAATCGGATTTCACCATCATATAAAGGACTCGTTTGTTATGCGAGTGATGCGATGACGGGGCTCGATATTATTAATAAGCTTCAAAAAGAAGAAGAGCGTGAGAAGATGAAGCAGGATAAAAAAGAACGTCATCTTCATATCGTAAAAAAAGAGGAGAAGAAAGTAGAAATTCCAGCAGTAATTGAGCCATTACCAAAATCAGAGGTTATGGTGCCTGATTCAACAAAACGAATTGTATTACGAGATGTTCCCGCCCTTCATCTCGCACCATTTCTGAATAGACAAATGCTACTTGGGCATCACCTTGGATTAAAAGGAAATGTGAAGAAGCTTTTGAAAGAGGGAGATAAGAGAGCACATGAATTAAATGATTTAATAGATGAATTATTGCAGGAAGGACAATCTTGGTTAAAGCCGAAAGCAGTGTATCAATTTTTCCCAGCGCAAAGCGACGGACAAAACATTGTAATATATGATCCAGAAGATCATACGCGTGTTATAGAGCGTTTCACATTCCCTAGACAAGGAAAGGCTCCCTATCGTACTTTAGGTGATTATTTGCGCCCAATAGGAGATGAGATGGACTATGTTGCTTTCTTATCTGTTACGGTTGGGGAAGGAGTTCGGGACATCGCTGAAGAGTGGAAGGCGAAAGGTGATTACCTACGTAGTCATGCCATTCAATCGTTAGCGCTTGAATTAGCGGAAGGACTTGCTGAAAAAACACATATGCTCATTCGTGACCGCTGGGGCATTCCGGACTCACCTGAACTGACGATGGAAGAACGTTTCCGTACGAAATATAGAGGAATACGAGTGTCATTTGGTTATCCGGCGTGTCCAGAACTTGCAGATCAAGAAAAGCTATTTCGCTTAATTCATCCAGAGGAAATAGGTATTTCATTAACAGAAGGATTCATGATGGAGCCAGAAGCGTCCGTAACGGCTATGGTATTTTCTCACCCTGAGGCAAGATATTTTAGTGTATTATAGTCTAGAAGGGGGAGACGTATGAAGAAAATAGTCTTTACAGGTGGCGGTTCGGCAGGACATGTAACACCTAATTTAGCCATTATCCCATATTTACAGGAAGACAACTGGGATATCTCTTATATTGGTTCTCACCAAGGTATTGAGAAAACGATTATAGAAAAGGAAGGCATTCCCTACTATAGTATTTCGAGTGGAAAGCTACGTCGTTATTTTGATTTAAAAAATATAAAAGATCCTTTTCTTGTAATGAAGGGTGTTATGGATGCGTATGTAAGAATTCGAAAACTAAAACCAGATGTGATTTTTTCAAAAGGCGGTTTCGTATCTGTACCAGTCGTAATTGGCGGATGGCTAAATAGAGTACCAGTTTTATTACATGAATCTGATATGACGCCAGGACTAGCAAATAAAATTGCGCTTCGTTTTGCTTCGAAAATATTTGTTACATTTGAAGAAGCAGCGAAACATTTACCGAAAGAAAAAGTAATATATACGGGGTCTCCTGTACGTGAAGAAGTGCTGAAGGGAAATCGTGAAAAAGGTTTAGCGTTTTTAGGTTTTTCACATAAAAAGCCAGTTATTACGATTATGGGAGGCAGCTTGGGCGCGAAAAAAATTAATGATACGGCTCGAGAAGCATTACCAGAACTTCTTAAAAAGTATCAAATTGTTCACCTTTGCGGAAAAGGTAACCTTGATGAAAGTTTACAAAATAAAGAAGGATATAGACAATTTGAATATGTACATGGAGAACTGCCAGATATATTAGCGGTAACAGATTTTGTTATTTCACGCGCGGGCTCCAACGCAATTTTTGAATTTTTAACATTACAAAAGCCGATGGTTTTAATTCCATTATCGAAATTTGCAAGCCGTGGAGATCAAATATTAAATGCAGAGTCCTTTGAAAGACAAGGATATGCCTCCGTATTATATGAAGAAGATGTAAATGTAAAATCTCTTATAAAGTATGTCGAAGAATTAAATCAAAATAATGAGAAGTATAAAATAGCACTAAAAAAATATAATGGAAAAGAAGCAATTAAAACAATCATTCAAAATATTTCAGAGGCATGATGAAATAATCATGCCTCTTTTAGTAGGGTGAAAGATTCCAAGAATTGATATTTTTATGTTACAATAAAGTGAAACTTTAATCAGTTGGGTGCATCCCACATCTAACTTCTTTACTGTTACTGAATTTTGAGGAGGGAGTCTTACTGCCCTCAAATAGCGGGATAACAAATGGGTTAATAGGGAAATTCCAATTAATGAGGCGTGAAAATACGAATGGATTAGGAGTGACTGTGTTGGAGCTAAGTCTCTATGAAAATACTGCACTTATTATATGCTTTGTGTTGTACGTTGGTAGTGTTATTGTTTATATTTCAAGGAAATTTTCGCAAGAAAGAGAGCTTGAAAAGTCGGAGATAACAGCTGAACTAGAAATGTTAGCTGATGAAAGTTATAAAAAACAAAAAATAAAAGAAGACCATGAAGCATCCCATCATTTAAACGCAAATAAGTTTTAAAGATGGGGATTTTTTTTGAAGTTGTTCTTTATTGTAGCTATAACAAATAACGCTAAAAAGGAGTTTCCCCATACATAATGAAGGAGTGTATATAAATGAATTTTTATATCGCCTCAGGTTTCCAAAATAAACATCTTGTACGTTCCGTAGCAAATGAACTGAAACATGCAGGATGGCACCATACATATGATTGGACCAAAAACGAAAAAGCAGCAAATGAAGAACAATTAAGAGAAATTGGTCAGGCAGAACAAAATGCTGTAAAAGAAGCGGATGTATTTTTACTTATATTAGATGGCGGAAATGGGAGCCATACAGAGTTTGGAATGGCGATTGCACTAGAGAAAACGATATATGTATATCATGCAGGAAGCCCGCTCCAAACAACGTTCTATCACTTGCCAGAAATAAATATTTTTGAAGGAGATGTAGCTGAGTTTGCATCTTATGTTATGAATCATATGAAATAATAGTAACTACCTAAAAGGTTATAAAAGTGATCTTTTGGGTACAGTGATGATAAGAAACGTATATAAAGGAGTACATAATATGAAATTAGAAAATGGATGGGAAACGAGCTTTTTAGAAGTCGTACAAAATAGTGAATTTAAGAAAGAGGCACTTCTTAGTCAATTGCTTTGTCAGGATAGTGAAGAAGTAGAAGAGCTTGTGGATGATTACGGCTACGAAGAACTTGTTGAACGTGAACATGATGATGAGTTAGCTGAAATCTTAGGAGAAGAACTTTTTAGTGAGATGGAACGCCAAGTATTCTTATCTTCAAACCCAGAAGAAAAATTGATTTCATTCGTCAATGGATTAGGTTTTCATGTGTTAGATTGGATCGTTCTTCTTGAAACAGAATTTGGCATTGATAGTGCAAACTTTACATCAGATGCTGTGAAGGTGTTAGAAAAGCGTTTCAGACAGTTTCCATACATAGAGGACAAGACAATTTTTGATATGACATTTGGAGAATCGATGGATGTATTAGAATCTGTTACAGGATTACAACTAAAGGAAAAGATGAACGTATAATGAAAAAAGAACGTGATTGGATCACGTTCTTTTTTTACATAATAATAATTTTATCATCTAGTTTTGTCTGCCCGGTAAGAAGTGCGTTTAAATATTCCACTTTTCTTATACAAGCTTGTATATGTCTTTCAATCTCTTGTAACTCTGCTTGGTGATGCGTTTCAATTGGATGAATTTGTACGTTGAATTTTTCAAATTGACTACTATATGTTATTTCTGCATAGCCGCTCATAATATCGGTTTCGTTATGAAATAAAAATTGCTTCGTTTTGTCACAGAATGATACATCCTGAAAGCCATATACTTTTAATGCTTCAATTACTTTTTTAATCATTTTTGTATTCATTTTTTAACCCTCTTTACGAAGTTCTACTTATATATTATAACATAAAAAATTACATAGAAAGCGCTTCCAAGTGTATTTTATTATAAACTTTACGTTTCAATCACAAAAATGAAACAAAGAAAAAATAATTGTAAAGAAGGAAGGACTCTTTTATTGTTTCGTCATATATATAGAGAAATAGTGCAATGAAAGGAAATTTTCCGAGGTGGAGATCGTATTTCCAATTTGAGCGCAGTAAAAGAGGTGAGAATTTTGAACTTTGATATTGTAGGACAAAAAGCATATATAAAAGATGGACCGCATCGGAACCGAATTGGAATTGTAAAGAAAAATGAGACAAAATTAGCATCGCAGTTTGCTATTGTAATTGGAGAACAAGTCATTGATGTAGAGCTAAAGGATATCGTGTTAGTTGGAGTAGACGTAGGACAATTTCATAAATGGTGCGAACAAAATGGTTATTTGTGAAAAGGACGGGCTGTGAGATAATGAAATATATTTGAGGAAAGAGGATATGTTATTGTATTCTCTTTTTCTATGTTTAAGGAGGCGAAAATGAAATATAAAGAACAGGAGTTTACGTTGGAGTTAAAAGAGAACATTCAATGTATGGAGAAGGAAATAGAGCGAATATCACTTAAACTGCATAAAGAGTATTCACATTTATACATAGAAAAACACATGGAATTAGATATGGGATTTGCAAGAGAAAAAGAGAATCCCTTTGAGGTGGGTTATTATTCATCAGTTGCTATAGCTATATTAGATGAAGAAAAAGAGCTGATTGGATTTCATAATATTCCAATTTGGAAATGTGAAAGAATCTTTTTAGGAATGCCAATTCAATCAAACATTTTGGGGAGTAAGAAAGTAGGAGAACTCGCTGATGAATCTTGTTATGAGATTGAGGAAGAGTTAAAAGAGCAACTAGAAGAATACTTAGAGTGATAATTCTCAAGATAAAATCTATAAAGAGGGGACGGAATAAAAAAGACGCTAACAATTGTATGTTAGCGTCTTTTTTCATTATGAAGCAATTTCACCAGTTTTTGTATCATCTTGATTGTACGTATCTTGATCTAATTCACCAAGCCATTTACTTGAAATAAGACCTGCTGTCATAGAGCCACTTACGTTAAGAGCTGTACGCCCCATATCGATTAATGGCTCAACCGAGATAACTAGAGCAACAATACCGATTGGTAAGTTCATTGTAGATAGTACGATTAAAGCTGCGAATGTTGCGCCGCCACCAACTCCGGCAACACCGAATGAGCTAATAGCAACAACAGCGATTAAAGTTAAAATAAATTGTGGTTGTAATGGATCAATTCCTACAGTTGGAGCGACCATCATTGCAAGCATTGCTGGATAAATACCTGCGCAACCGTTTTGTCCGATAGATACCCCAAATGAAGCTGCGAAGTTTGCAATTCCTTCGGAAATACCAAGCTTTTCTTTTTGCGCTTCAATATTTAATGGCATCGCACCAGCACTAGAGCGAGATGTGAATGCAAATGTTAATACAGGGAACACCTTTTTTAAATATTGAATTGGATTTAAACCAGATAGCGCAATTAATAATAAGTGGATAACGAACATTACGATAAGTGCTACGTAAGACGCTAACACGAAGTTGCCAAGTTTTAAAATAGCATTTATGTCGCTACCAGCAACTGTTTTTGCCATAAGAGCTAATACGCCGTATGGAGTAAGGCGTAAAATTAATGTTACCATACGCATTACGATTGCATATACAGCATCAAGCATCTTCTTAAATAGCTCTGCTTGTTCTGGATATTTTCGTTTTACACCTATAAAGGCAATGCCGATAAAGGCTGCAAATATTACGACAGAAATTGTTGATGTTGGACGAGCGCCTGTTAAATCAAGAAACGGATTTGTAGGTAATAGCTCTAATAATTTATCTGGAATTGTTGTCTTTTCAATAGAAGTAAATCTTTCTTCAACTAGTTTCAGACGAGCAGATTCTGCATCACCTTGTTGTAGGCCGGTTGCAGATACATCAAATCCTGCACTTGCAGCGATACCGACAGCTGCAGCGATTCCTGTAGTAAGAATTAAAATACCGATAATAAGGCCACTAATTTTACCAAGGTTTTTCGTTAACTGTAATTTTGTAAATGCTGAAATAATAGATACTAAAATAAGTGGCATAACGATCATTTGAAGTAATTTTACATAACCGTTACCGATTAAGCCAAACCAAGTATTTGATTCAATAATTACTTTAGAAGTTGGCTCATAAATAAATTGTAATATAAGACCGAATAAAATTCCGACTCCTAAAGCGGTAAATACACGTTTATTAAAAGATACATGCTTACGTTGCATATAATATAATACGCCAACTAAGATGAGCATGACTGCAACGTTAATTCCGACAAGCAGTGTATTCATGTTGATTCCCCCTAATTCCAATCTGTTATATAGAATATAAGGTAATAAAACCTATAAGTCAACTAGGAAATTCCGGAATTAAAAAAAAGATGGCAAAATGCCATCTTTTAATGTCCAGCCCCAGGCACAAGTAAGAATGTCGTGTAGTATGTAAATCCTATGAAGAAAACAGTTAAATATGCCCCAAATACGTATATATACATACGCTCTGTTAATTTTAAATAGCTTAAAAGTACGAAGAAACCTGTTTGTCCTAAAAATAGTAGTGCGGCCGGTTGCATATCCCCTACGTAAAACATAACCGAGAAAATTCCAGTCCAAAAGCCGAGAACGCGAAACATGCGCTCCATGCCATCTCCCTCCTTTTCTAAAAAAAGTAAACCTCACCTCATTATAGTTTATTTTTCTTACTATTGTAAATATTCGTTCATATAAAAAGAAGCCAATAATAATTGGCTTCTTTTTATATGAAAAATTAAATTGTTAGTTTATAATTACAAGATTTACATCCATCTAATAGACTATCATTTCGAGTTAATTCCATGTTAGGGAATAGGATTTCAAAAATCCCTTTCATCATATCTCCGTGCATGTTACAAATTTCAGTTGGATGATGAACAGCAACTTCTTTAAATGGACAATTGTGTACATCATAGAAAATTTTTGTTCCATCTGCACTTAATTCAAATGCAGGTGATAAGCCAGCTGTTGAGAAAGCTTCTTTTGCAATTTGAACTTTTTGTTCCACTGTTAAAGCATCTTCACTCACATTTAAACGTTGCATATGTTGTTGCATTAATTCAGCTCCGAATTGTTTTCCTGTTTCGTATAGCGCTTTCTCACCAGCAGCACCAAGACTAAGTAAAGAATTAAATGCGATTCTTGCTAACAATTGATAATCACGGAATGGAAATTGTAATTGGATAACATCTTCAGATAAGACATACAATCTGCTCGGTCGTCCGCCTTTTCCAGTTTTCTTCGTTTCCGATTTTAGCATATGAACATCTTCTAATTTAGATAAATGTAAACGCGCTACGTTTGGATGAATGTCAAACTCATCTGCAATTTCTTGTACCGTTACGTAACTATGTTTTTGCGAAATATATTTATAAATGTAATAACGAGTTGGGTCAGATAATACACCTGTAATTTTTAAAGCTTGTTCCATGAGGATCTCCACCTTTATCACTTTATCCAAGATAATAACATTATAATACAGATAAACATGAGTATAGGTAATTTTAGACAATAATTCGGAAATTGTTCATAATTTCACAAACATATTTTTCCTTTTTCCTCTATTGAAAATACAAAAGTCCAAATTTTTATTGCGCATGTTTTCATGCTATATACATAGTGAGGAGGGAAAAGTGATGAATGGGATTGAAATTTTTGCGAATGCAATTTTAAAAGAAGCGTGTAGGGTACAAGCGTCAGATTTACATATTGTGCCCCGGCAGAAGGATGTAGCGGTGCAACTACGTATAGGGAAAGATTTAATGTAAAGGTAATTGACTATAATTATGAGGTAATTTGTTTTTTTGAATATTAAAGAGATGAGGAGGAGTATGATGAGTAGTGAAACAGCAGGATTTGATTTAAAGTTAAGGGCAAAAGAACAGTGGTTCTGTGACAACTGTGGCGAAATTATTGAATCGGATCAGGATGGAATACTAGAATGGGATTCTTTACAAGATGAAAGCACTGACGAGTATACAACGATAGGTGAAAACTTTAGAATAGTTCACCATAGGTCTGTGAGGAATTGTAGTTCACCGCAGAATAATGGCGTCCTCTTATTTGACGGTCATTTAGATTGGTTTACTGGTACAGAAGGTCTATCTAAATTGCTTAGTATTCAAGCAAGATATAAACTGGATACCGTAAAATTCCAAGAAATAATCAGACGCTTACATATAGAGTATTACGAGGAAGCTAGAACATATTTACCACAAGCCTCAGCTGATGGACAATATGATATTGATCCAAGTGGTACTGGGCATATACCAATAGCTGATTTAATTTGGATAATTGAAACATACGGTGATAGACAAGAATAGGCACCCTTTATTTTTTGTTGCAGTTCTATAAACAAACTGATACGATGTGAGCATGATAAATGATTATAGAAAAAACAAAACAATCGTTTCATTAATTAACTACCATTTTGTGTTTTGCCCACGATACAGAAGAAAGATTTTTCTTAATGCAAAAGTAGAAGAACGTTTCAAAGCTTTGGTTCAAGAGTTATGTAACGAACTAGATATTATTATTATTGCAATGGAATGTGATAAAGACCATGTTCACTTGTTCTTAAATGCACTACCAACACTTAGTCCTGCTGATATTATGGCGAAAATTAAAGGAGTGACGTCGAAGCGTGTAAGAGAAGAGTTTTCTCACCTCGCGCATTTGCCAAGTCTGTGGACACGTTCTTATTTTATTTCTACTGCTGGGAATGTATCGAGTGAAACGATACGATATTATGTTGAAAGTCAAAAAACGAGGGGGTGAAACTTGTGGCACAAACTATCACGATCAAAGTTAAATTACTTCCGACAGAAAAACAAATTAGGCTATTGGAACAAAGTAGTTACCAGTATATTAAGCTCATTAATATACTGGTATCTGAAATGGTTGAAGCGAAGAAAACCACGAAGAAAAGCACAAAGGATATTGAAGCCAACCTTCCAAGTGCGGTTAAAAATCAAGCGATTAAAGATGCGAAAAGTGTATTTTCTACAAAAGTGAAAAAGAGTAAATATAAAATCGTTCCGATTTTAAAAAAACCTGTTTGCGTATGGAATAACCAAAACTATTCATTTGACTTCACGTACATTTCAATGCCCTTTATGGTAAATGGAAGGTCAACTCGTTTAAAGATTCGTGCTTTGTTAACTGACAAATATAATCGCAATTTTGAATTGTTGAAACACAAGTTAGGTACACTTCGTATTACAAAGAAATCTGCTAAATGGATCGCTCAAATAGCTGTCACAATCCCTACAAACGAAAAAATAGGAACAAAGATTTTAGGAGTGGACTTGGGTCTCAAAGTTCCTGGGGTGGCTATCACGAACGATGATAAGGTTCGTTTCTTTGGAAACGGTAGACAAAACAAATATATGAAACGTAAGTTTCGTAGTATTCGCAAGAAGTTAGGAGAAGCTAAGAAATTGAATGCCCTTCGGCAACTTGATGATAAAGAACGGAGATGGATGCAAGACCAAGACCACAAAGTGAGTCGTGAAATCGTTGATTTCGCAATGAATAATAATATCTCTGTCATTCGATTAGAGCAACTAACGAATATTAGACAGACGGCACGAACAAGCCGTAAAAACGAAAAAAATCTACACACTTGGTCATTCTTTCGTCTAGCACAATTCATTGAGTACAAAGCGACATTAGTTGGTATAAAGACTGAATATGTGAATCCTTCTTATACAAGTCAAACATGTCCGAAGTGTTCTAAAAAGAACAAAGCACAAGATAGAAAATATAAGTGCCAATGTGGATTTGAGAAACATCGTGATATCGTTGGGGCGATGAACATTCGCTACGCAACTGTGGTTGATGGTAATAGTCAATCAGCCTAAGAACCTATATGGTCTGTCTTAGGAGGGGTGATGGCACACCCTCATCTTGAAGGCTGTTCAAAACAGAAATGAACTGCGAACGGTTAGTCATTCAAGAATCCCATCCGTTACACCGTAAGGTGTAGGACTTGCGGCTTTAGCTGTGGGAGTGTCAAGTCATGATCCAGATGTTATTTTAGTAGGGGCATCTGTGATGAAGAAACAGCAATAATATCCATAAGAGCAAGTCTGACGGGGCATTTAGTAATGATGACATTGCATACTAATAATACTGAGTGTTATTCTTCACCATGTTTGAGATTTGTTCAAGAAGCCTGAGTTTTTTCGATAAAAAGACAACGTATTCAAGGTTCAAAATTGTCCTATCTCAAATTTTGTGAACGAGAAAATTTTCATGAAACTTGAAATAGGAAAGGTTTTCTTCATAAATGTTGAGATAAGAAACAATTCTTCTAGTTCAATGTTTGTAAATGATAATTGGAATTCCTTTTTTTTAATACCATGTAAACTTTTTTAATTAAAAGGATTACCGAACAGGGAATTTTTGAGCATGTAACAGTAGATGAAGCGTTAACAAGAGGTGAGAGATTAAGAGAGTATTTTAAAGCATAACTACTTATGTATTAAAGAAAATAGTGGGTATATGAAAATGAGTCGTTGGTAATACGACTCATTTTCATATATTAAATAATAATACCATTATTGCGAAGGCTATTTTTTGATTCTGAGTTAAAGGTATAGTACCTTTTTGAATGTCTGTAATGAGTTGTTTGTAAATATACTCCAGCGTTTCCGTGCAATTATTCCATTCGTTCTTGAATAGTGAAATATCCTCTTTAAGTTCATATGCAGAACCATGAAGGTCGTAAGGATATCTTAATGCCATAGAATCATCATCCCAATTTGTTCTTTTGTTAATAAAATTTTGTATTTGCTGAAGTTGCACTTGTACATGAGGAGAATATAGACCATGATTATTTAATGTTTGTAATATTAGATGTGAAGACTCATCCCAAAGTGTTTTTTAATTATGACCTGTAACTTTTTTAGGCTCTCCGCCATTCATAACTTTTGCTATTTTAGCAATCATTTTAGTACGTAATTCAATATAATGTCTTGCGATGTACATAGTTGGAATAATTGAAGCATTATTAATTAGATTATGTTGGATAAGATTTTCTGCCACTTCTAGGTATTGAGAATTATAATCTTCCCAAGTATTAGGGAAATTCATTCTAATCTACTCCTTTTAATCTATTTACATTTATTTTGAAGGAAATACATGTTTTCCGCGAATAAATATTTGAAAATTTCAAAAATGAGGGTTATCATGAAGGAAAAAAAGATAAGGATTGGGCAAAGGGTATACTTTGTTGAAAGAGGAGAGCGTGTGTTTGAAAGAAAAGTAATTCGAGGAGAAAACATGTATTCGAATTTGGCATTTCAAGATAGTTTCGGTATGAAAGAGGCAGACGAAAGTTGGAATTGGGAAAATTTTTTTCATCACCACAGAAGAAGCAATAGAACAAATTGAAATGAACATGCAAAAGTGGAAAGAAGAGTGTTTTAATTCCAAAGAAGAGCTCTTGCGATTGTTATATGATTTGACGTTATACGCTTCTTCAAGTGAAGTATGGAGAAATAAGATTAAGGAAGCGATTAAAATTAATTTTGATATCGATGTACATTAGGAAAAAAATATAAAAATTAGCGTTACATATAAGAAGAAAGTTTTTTTGAGTGCTCAGATAAGTATAATTCGAGTGCTTTTTTATTTCTTGTTTCTGAAGGAGAATAAAGGTGGAAAAGTTTTATGTTTATTGGTGGAATTTGTTAATATATAATTTACTTTATAAGTGGTATTTCAGAAGAGAAAAGGGTTGGATGGAAATAGCAACAGTGTACCCAATAAAGCATGTTTGAAATTGAATTCTTCTATAATGGGGCGATAAAGATGAAGTCTATTAATAAATTAATCGATGCGATATCTTGTGTTTTGGTTGATGAAAAAGCGTATGATTTGCCTAGTGTTTGTGTAAGGTATGGCTTGGAAAATGGTGAAGAATCTGAAGCTTTTTCAAGTAAGAGGGTGTATGTACAAAGAAGATTAAAAAATAAGGACCAATTATTTTTGATAGATTTAGCCCAAAGAATCATACAAGACTATGATTTACATACAAGTACGTTGGCGAAGATTTTACATAAAACAGCTCCTACAGGTTTTTATTCAATTAGTGAGATTACGAGAAGAAATATAATGGATGAGCTATATTCTAGGGGAGATATCTCAGGGAAAAGTGAATTATTAGATTTTCTAAACCGAATATGGATATTAGAAGATATACCTTCAACAGATTCTAGATTTCAGAATGCTTCAGGTGATATATGGCAACACATGATAAATAATTCAGACTGGGATGAACCATATTTATTTGAAGAGTATTTAGGATTATTGACAGCAACTGATGAAATCTTTATTCGTTTTTTAGAACAAACTGTGCACCCTATTGTGCGCCATGAATCGAAACAAATGGAGTACATAGCATTTGTTGATTCTCATTTGATTAAAGATGGCTATCAGTTCTCACCAACAGATAACATATCAGGCTATCCAATTTATAAAATTAATAAACTTCAAAAGGGAGTTAAGGGTACAGCTAAGAATCTTATTTTTGCTGCAGTTGGTTGTAAGCCGGAAATTGTAATTAGTGATTCCATTAATAATGATATAAAAATAGTGAAGCATGAAGAGAATTGTCTTGTGTATGATCGCCCTATTCCAAGCATGGGTTTATATTGGGATGACCTACTAAAATGGTGGACAGATAGTAAAGAGGAAAATGAGATAGGAGCAGAAAATGAGATTTTTCTATATAAGAGATTACTTAATTCTTTAGATTCAGACCCTGAAAAAATACTATTTGATAGTTATTTTAGATTTTTTAAAAGGAGGTTTAATCAGGACTTTCCTGCATTAATACCTCAAGTTTATTTGCATTATGATCCATACACAGTCAAGCAAAGATTCCATGCAACATTTTTACCAAGACAACGTATGGATTTTCTTTTATTACTTCCCAACAACCAAAGAATTGTTCTAGAGATAGATGGAAAACATCATTATTCAGATGGAGATATTTCAAGTCCTAGAAAGTATTCGGAGATGGTTTGTGCAGATAGAGAATTGAAACTCAATGGATATGAGGTATATCGATTTGGTGGTTTTGAATTTATGAATAGAGAGAAGAGCCGACAAATGATAAAGGAATTTTTTGAAGGGTTATTTAGTAAACATGGAATGAAGCCAAATTAGTTTCGAGGAATTCGGAACGAGATGGAACGAATAGGGGGGATGAGATATGTTGAAAAAAATGAGCGTTATATATATGTTATTATTTCTTTTGTTACTTGTAGGATGTGGGTCTAATAACAAAAAAAGCTTAGAAGAAAAATTATTTAAAGATGGGGAAGCATTGGTACAGGCTTACTATCAATCAGCAAACGGTGCAGATAAGTCAAAAGAAATTCAAGAATTAGCACCAAAATTTGATGAGATGAAAAAAGCGAATACATTTTCTTCAGAAGACGAAGAGTGGTTTGTGAAAGAAATCCAACTTTTAAAACAAGAATATGCATTATATATGATGGAGGGTGCTCTAGAATATGCATCAAAAAATACACAAGGTGATAAAGAGGGGGCTAAGGAAGAAATGATGAAACATATGAAAGAATTACAGGATGACTTTGGGATTGTATATGATAAGAAGTAAAGTGCAAAAAAGATCATTTTAATGAGAATGAGTTTTTTACTTTGGTTCTGTTAAATATTTGTGTTTAGGTTTTAATGTAAAAAGGGTAGAATTATCTTTTATTCGGAGGAGAATACATGAAGGCACTTGCCGATTTAATAGATATATACAATAAAAATTATGCTCGCCATGAAGAGTGGAAGTTAAGTGATTTTAAAAATCGAACGAAGTCAATGGAGGAATTAATTAAAGATGCTGTTTGGGGGTACCTTCCAAATTTGAAAAGGGATTCACATCAGTGCCAAATCTCAAAAGCAGTTCTAGAAGAAATGACCAAAAGGTTATTGGACCCGTTAATTATGGAAGAGATAAAAAGGGCTACATGTTTTGATGATATCTTTATAATTGTGTACGAATTGAGAATTCCTAATTTTAGTTCGTTATGCGTGTACGATACGTCTCTTAGAATAGGAGCGATGTTTAACTTATACCCGAAGGTGATTTATTTACACCGTGGCGTATTAGACGGGATAATTAATTTGATAGGTAAAATGGAACTTGAAAAACATATAAAATTCTTTTTAAGAGATGAAAAATATCCCTACGTCACTAAAGATTGTCTGCCTAAGGAGCTGCAAATATTAGAACCGCATCATATTGAAAATTTCTTGTGTCGTAACAAGGAAAAAATATTAGTTTTTGATTTGAAACGTACTTGAGATAAACGGTGAGATTTTTAATGTAATGTTTTGTAATATGGATGGTAGTGATTTAAAGGCTGTATTAGAACGTAGAATTGATTTAGTACAATTATTATCGTTGAAAAGAAGACATGCTTCGCAAACGGGTAATATTTATTTAAAAAGCCATGAAATTATATTATAAGGTTTTGTTCGCGGATAATTTGTTCTGTTTGTCCTTTTGTGTAAATGAAAGGTGACTAGAACATCTTTTTGCATTTGTACATCCTTCTTTAATGCTCAATATATATTTTTATAGTAATTTTATTGATAAGATTTGTGAAAATATAGAAGTGTTATTTTTGGCGGAAATTTGAAATTTCATTTAGTCGAGAATCTTAAATTCTCTCCTAGAAAAATAAAAAAGGGGAAAATATGTTAAATAAACTATCCAAAATTTATTTGATGGAATTAGATAGATACATTGAAAAAAACTTAAATTCTATTACATGTGTGGAAGTTCGAGATTGTTATCAAACTTTTCTAGACGTTTCCATACAAATGACGGGTATACATCAAAACTATAAAAGTTTGCCAGAGTATTTGGTACACCGATTTATGTATTATCTATGTAAAAGCCAAATTGACAAAGGTAAGTACAAAATTGAGACAAACCAAAAATATTTAAATCATCTTCAAGGAAAGAATGAAATCGATATTGCACTTGTTGATTCTTATACAAAAGGAAATACTGGTGGAGAACCAAAAATCCTAAGGGGAATTTCAGTAAAGGCAGCTCAAACAGTAAAGATTGATGAGGATTCGTATAGAGCGCGTAATTTGCTTTGGGGTGAAAATAAAGATATGCAATTTGTGCTAGTCACATTTAATGATTCGTTTAATAAAAAAGAAGATGAATATGTAAATGATAAATATAAAATTATAAATTTGGAAAGAGATAATGATAATACATTCGTTGATGAATTAAAAATAAAATTAAAACTGTTTGAAATCGGGATAAACTAAAACAGTTTTTAAAACGGTATTTATACAAGACCGCCAATTATTTTGGGGGTCTTGTATTGAGGTTACTAAAAGAGATTACTAATTTGTAGAAGAAACTAATTTTTTCTTTTTACATGTTTCATGTAATTCATTCCGGAAATTCTATTAATATCATAAATGAATCTCGTTAAATAGACAATGTAAGCGAGTGGGAAGTACCGCCTTGAAAGTAATACGGTTTTCATTTCCTTGCAGTGTGAAACAAAACAAAAAAATTTATACGGTAGGTTTTCGGTATAGAAAAAAGGATGGGAAAATAGTCGATTGGATAGAAGGATAATATGTAAAATATATGTAAATAAACCAAGGTTTCCTATTGTAAATTAAATTGATTTTTTAGAAGAAATGGATAAATATAATGATTAAAAGTTTAAATTTTCTCAAAAAAGAGAAAGGTAGAAAGAATATGATATATTCATGCTATCCAATCATTATTTTTAGGGAGAATAGGGAAATGACAAACAACAATCAAATAGGTGAAAATAAGGAACAAACTATTTTTGATCATAAAGGAAATACGATTATGACAGAAGATAGAGAAATACACATTATTTCAAAATTTGAAGAACCTCTTATTGTCGTATTAGCAAATGTACTAAGTGATGAAGAATGTGATGAATTAATTGAAATGTCTAAAAATAAAATGGAGCGTTCTAAAATTGGTTCATCACGTGATGTAAATGATATTCGAACAAGTAGCGGTGCATTTTTGGAAGATAATAAACTTACTTCAAAGATTGAAAAACGAATTTCATCTATCATGAATGTTCCTGCGTCGCATGGTGAAGGATTGCACATTTTAAATTATGAAGTGGATCAACAATATAAAGCACACTATGATTATTTTGCGGAACATAGTAGATCAGCTGCTAACAATCGTATTAGTACGCTTGTAATGTACTTAAATGATGTAGAAGAAGGCGGGGAAACGTACTTCCCGAAATTAAATCTTTCTGTACACCCTAGAAAGGGAATGGCAGTATACTTTGAGTATTTTTATCAAGATCAATCACTAAATGAGCTTACGTTACACGGAGGGGCACCTGTAACGAAAGGAGAGAAATGGATTGCAACGCAGTGGGTGAGAAGAGGTACTTATAAGTAAAAGCGAGTGTTACGTTTTGTTCTTCATAGTATAAGAACAAAACGTTTTTTTATTAAACAAAGTAGCATCTTTCGTTATAATAACAATTAATAAATGACGATTGAGAGGACAGAAAATGAAATCTATATACATAACCGGCTACATGGGAGCAGGGAAAACAACAATTGGAAAAGCGTTAAGTCAAGAACTTCAAATGGATGTTGTAGATACTGATCAAAAAATCGAAGAGAAGCAAGAGAAGGCAATTCGAAATATTTTTGCCGAAGAAGGCGAAATGGCTTTTCGGGAATATGAAAGCGAAATGTTACGTTCGCTACCAGTCCATAATGTCATTATTACAACTGGTGGGGGAATTATTGAACGAGCGGAAAATCGCAAGTGGATGAAAGAGAACGGAACTGTCGTGTATTTATATTGTGATCCGCATGTAATTGCAGAAAGGCTTCGTGAAGATACGACACGTCCACTATTTCAAAAGAAAGATATAGATGCATTTGTAACGAAATTTGAATCACGCCGAGCTTATTATGAAGAGGCTCACATTCATATCGATACGACAAATAAGTCTGTAAAGCAAATTATGAATGAATTAAAGGAAAAGATTAATGTATAAAAAAGTGGACATACTAATCAAGTAGAGGTGATGATAATATGTCTACTAATGATTATGTTCGCTTTGTGACGCAGCAGTTTGTGTCGTATATGGATGCTCCAAAAGAAGATCGAAAACAAAAGAAAGAACAACGCCGTGCTGAAAAAGAGCCATTTATGAATAAGTGGTTTGGTGTTATGCCGCTGAGTGCTGCTTTGTTTTACCGAAATGTAAAAAGTAAAAGAAAAAAATCAAGTTAATTATTTTTTACGAGTTTTTACGGTGAAAATATATTGGATCCTTTTGTGATAAGTATATGGGATGAAAAATTCCTAGTGCAATAAGGAAAGCTACTGAAAAAATTCCTCGGGATATTATTTTTAGCGGCTTTTCTATTTGCTATAGAAGGTTTTTTATATGGGAAAATATTATCTATGCCAATGAAATTAAACAAGATTAATGGCTATATGAAAAGTTATGTATTTATTTAATCTGGGTCCTTTGTAAAGGACAATAAAAAAAGTTAGGCGGCAGTAAGAAGATGGTTTCTGTATCCAACAGGAATCATCTTCTTTAAATTTCACTGATATCTATGCTGGTTATAGTATTTCATATAATCTTTAAATTCTTAAGATGAATTAAGAATAGTATAATATCCGCTATCATATACTAATAAAATGTTTTCATTCGATAGTTACGTAACGAATCTCGTATTAGGCATGGTGACACAATATCGCATACATACCATTTGAGAGAGTGGGTCTGGAAACTTGGGCTCTCGAACGGAAGAACTTTCTAGGGGCATTGGATTGGATGAGTTCGGGATATGTTCGTTTCCAACAATCCAGTTCAAATATAGCTTTCTACGAGACTATTTATTCGTCATAGTATTTCTTATGCTCTTTTTTCATTATTTCAATTAGGTCTAATCTATCATAGGCCTTAAAAAAATATATCGCTTTATCGAAACAAGCTTTGATTTCATCAAAATGAAAATGTAACCCTTCTTTACATTCACCCAAAATGTAGTAAAGTGGTCCGATTACAACGGACTTACCAGATATTTTTGCCATAGAAATAGCTTTTTCTGATATTTCTATCCCCTTCTTAAATAATCCGTTTCTTTTAAGAGCATTTGCATAATTATATAGAACAATTACCTTGAAATTTTCATCAGTGTATATAAAATTGTCCTCTATAATTTTCTCATAGTTTTTAATGGCTTGTTGGAGCATTCCAGCGCTTAAGTAAACCGTAGCAATCGAGCTCTGTACATCTAAAAATAAATTTCGGTCTGAAAAGTAAGTGTCTTTACTTTCTAGTATTTCTTGTAGCTTTGCTATACATTGTTGGTACCGTATTTTTCCTAATTTATACTCGGAAATTGCTTCCACCCATTTCAAGAAGCAAACATAGTCAACATCGGAATTGTAAGCTTTGAGCTCATTTTTGCTAATTTGGAGAGCTTCAGGATACAAACCTTGCCCGACTAAATAGCGTAATTCTTTCTTTTTATTTGTAATATGTTGAAAATTTTCAGTACGAAAGCTTTCCAGTAAGTATTCGAGGGGAACTTCCAAACGATTGGCAATTATTAATAAAGTATCGATTGACGGTAAGACTAATCCATGTTCGATTCTACTTATGAAAGATTGTCCTCCAATCCCATCCCCTAGTTCAGATTGTGATAGTCCCCTTATTTTTCTTATTCTACGAATTGCTTTTCCGTGAGAAGCAATGTTCATTTATTTCACTCTCCTATTAGAAATATGCAGAATTTGCATAAAACTGAGTTTAAGAGTGGTTTATTATAAAAATGTACTTCCGAAACCACCAACTACAGTTTGTTTTAAGTTAACAATTCATTCTCCTAGTATACTTTGCGAGCACTATAGGAGAACTGGTCATAAAAGGTAGATTATAAGAATAATAACCTTCAACTATTTCGGACGTACAAATTAACTTTGCAGGAGGAAATCGATGAAAAAGGTAGCATTAATTCTTTGTTTGGTAGCAATCTTAGGCGCTAGTAATACAATTGAAAATGAAAATCTAGCAGATATGCCCGAAATATTTGCAACTACAAAAATCGATGGATAAATAAAATAGATATTTTGTGAAAAAATAATATATTCAACCTTGAAACTGAAGATTTAAGGTTAAATATGTAGCTGAATTTGAGTTTGAATTTGTTTTTTAAAATAATAGTTTATATTAATTTATCATAATTATTAGAATAATGCAAAAAACAAAAGGAGGTAGTTTTAAACATGATCGCGACCATAAGTAAGAATCGTACTTTTCCAACGTGGCATTTCTCTATGTTATCGGATAGGATAAGAAACAATACTATATTTGAAGGAATTTCTAGGATGGATGTGGAAGGTAAAACGGTTTTTGAAATCGGTACAGGTGCAGGGTTGATAGCTCTCCTTTTTGCAAGACAAGGAGCAAAAAAGGTAGTAACTTGTGAAGTGAATGAAGAACTAGCCGAACTAGCGCAGTATAACATAGATAAAGCAGGATTTTCTGATATTGTGACCGTTGTAAACATGAAATCATCTGAATTAATTGATAAAAAGATATTGGATTTTTCACCAGATATTATATTTACTGAAACGTTCGATTGTGGGGTTATTGGAGAAGGTTATCGTGAAATATCCAAAGATATCCAACGCATTTCAAACGATAAAACAATTGTTCTTCCAGGACTTGTTACACAATATGGATGTCTTGTAAACAGCGAAGATATGTTTGGCCTAAACAGTGTACAGGATGACATATTAGGGTTCGATTTATCGTCTATTAATCAGTATAGTTCACAATGTTACTTCCCAGTAAAAGCTAGTGTATATAACTTTGAATCCATGTCAGAAACCTTTGTATTGCGCCCATATGATTTTAAACAGGGCGATGTTAAAGTCACGCATATAGATATAAATCCAAGTGTGGATTCAGTTTGTCACGGTGTTTTATCTTACTTTGTTATGGACTTTAATGGAGTCCGTGTTTCCAATGACGTAAGTGATGTATCTCATTGGCATCAAGCTTTTCATCCTTTTGAAAAACCTATTTTTCTATCTAAAAATAATAGCTACAAATTAATGGTCGATTTAAATAATAAGATAACTATTATACAAAACTAGGAGTGTTATTATGGAATATAAAAAATCTGTACTAGAACCAAAAATTACTGATAATTTTGGAGACAATGCGCTAGCAAAGGATGCATTGTTATATTTTTGCAATTCCCCTTTGTTCTACGATAATGACAATAGATATGAAGAAAATTTCTATGGTAGACGCATAAGACCGCATGTTCTAAAGCATATAAACTTTGATGAACCGTTGGAGCTTAAAGATATGCTTTCGTATTCTTCTTTTGCAGCAAATAGAGCTTTATTTTCTATGAATGATACTAGCTTTTTATACCTTCCTACTAAAGGTGATTTATGCTATACAGACTTCAACGATTTTTATGATGATAAAAGATTGGCAGCAGCTGGTGTTGCCATACCGTATCTTGAAAATTATTTATTCTCGTTTTTGAATGATGAAATTAAAGTGTCAGATAATTGGAATCTAAAATTAGTTGAAGATTATTTTAACGACTATATTAATTCTATGTATGACCAAAAGACCATGGATTCTGCGGAGAGTATTAAAAATAGTATTGATAAAAAAAATGCAGCACAAGATTGGCTACTGCAGCTAGCCCCAGACTTTTTAATAGAATCATCTCCTATGGCTAGATATTCATCAGGTAATTATGGAGAAATGGGGAGCGCATTATTTCGTATAATAATAGACGAATTAGGCTATGGAGATCACAAACAAAGACATTCTACATTATTTGAAAAAACGCTTGAGTCAGCAGGTCTAAACAATGTACCGCATTATTATTGGCAATACTATCTTAATACTAGTCTACTTTTAGCAAACTACTACAATATGATTACAAGAAATAAAAGAAATATATTTAGGTACATAGGTGCAATATTTTTGGCAGAAACGTCGTTTATAGTTAGCTGCAAGATTTGGTTAGATGCATTAAAAGATGCACTACCAGATATGTTTGAAAATTATTTTAAGGAACATTGCCATATTGATACTCATCATAGTAAAACGGCGTTTGATGATCTTGTTAAACCAGCTATAGAAAAATACGGCACAACAGCTGCCGTTGAAATTGTAAGAGGATTTGAAGAAGCGAGATTTTTAGGCGAATTAGCAGAAAAGGACTTTGCTGATCAAATAGAATGGAAAGATAAGGCATCATACTACAAAAATGCCCATGATATCATTTTCACGAAGGTAAAAGAAGGTTGCAGTAGTGGTAAAGTTACAGTTGGACGGTTTGTTGAACCTAAGGGTGAATTATCTATAACACATACACATGATAACGACGAGCTATGTCATATCGTCTCTGGCGAGATGGAGTTTCTAAATGGATTTGGTAAATCAACTATACTCAAAGCAAACGAAGGTACTATAATCAAGGCAAATAGGTTACACGGTGCTTTAATTGTTTCTGATGAATGCGAGTACGAAATATATTCGATAGGTGATTTAAACCAATGGCTGTAAAAATATTTAGAGATAATATACAGAATTTTCATATTTCTTTTCCGGATGAAAACAAAGGAGTCTACTGTGAAATACTAGGTGATAAACCTAAGATTATTAACAATCAATGTAAACACAGAGGTGGACCAATTCATTTGTGCAAGATTGATCAAGACAACAAAAGAAGATGTATATGGCATAATTTGGTGATAAATAAACTAGAAACGTGCAACTTTGTAGGGGTTGTTTACATCAAAAGCATGAAAAAGATTACCGTTGTGGCTGATTACAATGGCAATAATTGGCCAGTTAGTTTTACAAGTTCTAATATAAATATTTAGATTTAAGTGAAATTATTGGTATCACATTAACTAATATTGTGTGTAAGAAACACTATTTGAAAATATAAATTTAAGAAAGAAGGAATGTAAAACATGAAAATCGACTCTAAACCACAATACGCACCTGGAATATCTGAGTTTATTGATAAAGTAAATTCAGTATACCCTCCAGATTCTTACAAAAAAGATGTAAGTATACAGAGAGCTCTTTACTCCGAATTGGGGGAGGCATTTCCGGTGCCTGAGGTTACAGATGTAAGCAGCAGAGACGTTATCGTCCCACACTTTAACGTAGAAAAAAAAATGCGGATATATACACCAAAGAATATTAAAAAAGATGGGATTTTGGTATACATCAGAGGGGGCGGGTTTGTATTAGGGAATTTAGAGACTCACGATAAACTTGTTGCTGAGCTCTGCAGTAATACAGGATTGGTCACAATAGCAGCAGATTTTAGAATGTCTCCAGAAAGTAAGTTCCCATCTGCATTAGAAGATTGTTATGACATTATTAACTATATATCTCTCAATAAAGAAGTGCTGAATTTAAAAGGAAATATAGTATTATGCGGCGAAAGTTCTGGGGCTAATATGATAGTTTCCCTGTGCATGTTATGTAGGGACAGAAATGGTCCTTTAATTTCAGGACAGGCACTAATAAGTCCTCTATTAGATTTTCATAGATGGAAACACGGTGGCGAGGATGCACCTTTACTTACAGGTGGAGAAATGGAATTTTATACGTCATGTTACGCAAACCAGGATGAACTGATTAACGTATTCGTTTCACCTTTAATAAACGGAAAATTTCATAACCTACCGCCTGCCTATATCATGGGAGCTGAAGTTGACTCATTATTAATAGACAGTGTGGAATACCATAACAGACTACAAGAAAATAATATACAATCCGAGCTTGTTATTGAAAAAGGACTAACGCATGCAGCGGTAAGGGCTAGAGGGGTATCGCCTGACGTTCATGACTCATGGATAAGGTTTTGTAAAAAAGCCTATGATTTAACATGTTAACTACAAATAAAGATGTAATTATAGTTGTTGATCCATATTCATCAGGAGCCTTGTACGCAGAAGCGCTAAAATCTTTTGGCCTGTGTCCTATTGCATTGATGTCTACAGTAGAACCGTTAGAAAACTATAAATCATCTTTAAAACTACATGAATTTTTTGATGTTATTGTTAATGATGGTGATATAAACAAGCTAGTAGATACTATTAAAAAATTAAATCCAAAGTGTATAATCGCAGGGGCTGAGCCTGGTGTTGAACTGGCAGAAACCTTGGCAAGTATAATAACTCCATCATTTTCAAATGATAAGCACTTAATAGAAGTAAGAAGACATAAAGGGAACATGCACAAGGCTTTAGTGTCGAATAATTTACCAACCATAAATCAGATATGTACAAATGACATCACTGAGGTTGAGAACTGGTTAGAAACAATCAAAAACAAGGATATTGTAATAAAGCCCCCTAAAAGTGCTGGTACAGATGGAGTAACGAGGGTTAAAAATGGAGATGACTGGAAAGGAGTCTTTAATGACCTTCTTGGAAAAATGAATAAATTAGATATAGTAAATGAAGAGTTAGTAGTACAAGAATACGTAGTAGGCGTCGAATACGTAGTTGATTTTTTCAGCTATGAAGGTAATCATGTAGTGTGCGATATATGTAGATATAAAAAGATTGATAATGGAAATTTAATGGCGATATATGACTATATGGAGTGGGTTTCTGCAGAAGAGATAGACTATGAAAATATAGTAGAATACGCTAAACAAGCTCTAGACGCAATTGGTATAAAATTTGGGCCATCACACCTTGAGCTTATGTTAACTGAAGACGGACCGAGATTGATTGAGGTAGGAGCAAGGCTACATGGGGGAGGTCACCCTAATTTTTGTAGAATAGCAACAGGTGATAGTCCACTAGACAAAACAGTGCGATATCTGGCAGGTTGCTATGAAGAAGTATCAAAAGACTATACGTTAAATACAAATGTAACCATTGTATTTTTAGTATGTAAGAAATCTGGATTTGTTAAAGATATTTCAGTGTTAGAAGATATAAAAAACTTACCTAGTTATCACTTTTCTTCTATGAATATACAAGAAGGGCAATATATAGAGCAAACAAAAGACTTATTTGATAGCTTCTCTATCGGATTTGTTGCACTGTGTCACAAAGACAAGGGACAAATTGAATCAGACTATATAAGTATAGTGAACGCTGTAGACAAAGCCTTAAATTAATCAAAACCACCCGTCATGAGCGGGTGGTTTTAATGATACAACAAATGATCTGCTCCAAGTGTATATTTGTGACAAGTTAAATTTAAACCTGATACTTGGCTTCATAGTTTTTTCATCTTCTCCAATCATATGAATCAGGATACATATAATTACGCAACAACTCGCCATTGTAATTTCGTTATCTTGCTATTACATTTCGAAATGCTTACAATACAGGATTTCGAGGTTTATACTGAATCTAGAGGTGATTCAAAATGAAATACAATTGGAAAATGAATCCGAACCAAACTAATCAACAACCAGACTCTGACAACCCACTTCTACCCATCCCTGTTTCTGATGAACAATGGCAGGCTGTTGTTGATAATGATGCTTCTTATGACGGACATTTTTTTTATGCAGTGAAAACAACAGGGATTTTTTGTCGCCCTTCTTGTAAATCAAGGGTACCAAAAAGAGAAAACATTGGCTTTTTTGAAAATACTAAACAAGCACTAGCCGCAAATTTTCGTCCCTGCAAACGGTGCAAGCCAACCGGGCAAAGAATGCCCGATGAAGAGTGGATTGCCTTCGTAACTGAATATGTGGATAGCCACTACGAGGAAAAATTGACGCTTGAAGTCCTTGCGCTTCTGAGTCATGGAACCCCTTATCACTTGCACAGAACTTTTAAAAAAATCAAGGGCATGACCCCAGTGGACTACATCCAACATGTTCGAATAGAGAAGGCGAGAATGTTATTGACTACTTTGGATGACCCAGTTTCTCAAGTTGGTGAGTCTGTCGGACTTTCCAATACACCATATTTTATCACGCTGTTTAAGAAGAAAACCGGACAAACGCCGGAAGCTTACCGTAGACAGCAAAAACAATACTTGAAGGAGGTGTTTTCAAATGGCATCTAAAAAAGGAAGTTCTCTCTATTGGTCCTTGTTTTCTTATGAAGACTGGAAGATGTACATTGCCGCAACAAATAATGGCCTATGTTTTGTTGGGTCGCAAAATCAGCCATTCGAAGAATTGGTGAAATGGGCAAATCATTACTTTCCTGGAAACGACCTGATTCAAGATGACGAAAAATTGCAACCCTTTGCAGATGAGTTTGTTGAATATTTTCAAGGCAAGATTAATCGGTTCACCATTCCAATCTTTTATCACGGCACACCTTTTCAGGAAGCGGTATGGAAGGCACTATGTGATATTCCGTACGGCCAAACTCGATCTTACTCGGATATTGCTCAACAAATTCAAAAACCGACTGCAGTTCGGGCCATTGGGAGGGCTATTGGAGCGAACCCAATCCTCATTACTGTTCCATGCCATCGTGTTATCGGAAAAAATGGATCGCTAACGGGCTATCGTGGCGGAATGGAAATGAAAACGCAATTGCTGGAACTTGAACGAGGCTTTACAAACAGTGGGAAGGAGTTGCAACATGTCTGACCAGCATATAGTATCTTTAGCCAAACTCAATTGGGCTGATCTACATCAAATGCTTGACACACAGGGGTACGCCAAGCTGCCGTCCCTTCTAAATGCGGAATCATGTGCATGTCTAATCCAAGACTATGAAGACGAATCCCTATATCGCAAGACCATCGACATGAAACGATATCGTTTTGGAATCGGGGAGTACAAATATTATCATACGCCTCTTCCTGATCAGTTACAACAAATCCGTGATAACTTGTACCCAGAGTTAGCCAAAGCGGCAAATCGCTGGCTGGAACAGTTAAATAAATCACCCGAATACCCAGAAACCCTGGAAATGTTTCTTGATCAATGTCACCAGGCGGGGCAGAAACGACCTACCCCGCTAATTTTGAAATACGAAGCAGGGGGCTACAATTGCCTCCATCAGGATTTGTACGGGGATATCTTCTTCCCTTTTCAAGTTGTGTTTACTCTGAACCAACAGAACGAAGACTATACAGGCGGTGAATTTTTACTCGTTGAACAACGACCACGGGCACAGAGCAGAGGTCATGTCATTACGCTTAATCGAGGTGAAGGTCTCATTTTTCCAACTCAATATCGACCGGTATTGGGTGCGCGTGGATATTACAAGGTGGCTCTGCGACACGGCGTTGGTACCGTCAATTCGGGAATGCGGTATAGCCTGGGGGTTATATTTCATGATGCGAAGTAAACCCAAACTCAAATTACATCTTTATAAGCATGTAACAATCCTGAATTGCTGCTTCTTCTTCAATCCATACGCCAGATATGATTTAGTAGGTGATTGGGGATGACAATCGAATATTTATATAAAACGCCCAAAACACTGCTGAATAAGGGAACTGGTTTTTTGTCCGGTTATAGTCATTCGTTGAATCCCTATACGGGATGTGTGTTCGCCTGCTCGTATTGCTATGTGCGGCAAATGCCTGTCTCCATTTTCCGTAACTCGGAATGGGGGACATGGGTAGATATTAAAAAAGATGCTGCACTCACATTCCAAAAAGAATTGCTTAGAGCTAAGGCCAAAGGTCCAGTCACCATCTTCATGTCATCCAGTACGGACCCTTATCAACCAATCGAACACAAGGAGAAAATTACGCAGTCTTTACTGGAAATTATGGTGGATAATCCCCCGGACTTCTTGCTTGTTCAAACACGTAGCCCACTTGTCCGCAGGGATATAAAGATGCTGCAACAGTTAGGAACAAAAGTTCGGGTGAGTATGACAGTAGAGACCGATAGGGAAGATATTCGCAAGCATTTTACGCCATATGCTCCCCCTATTCCAGCAAGACTTAAAACACTCCAACTGCTTGCTGAACTCGGTATTCCTGCACAGGTTGCCATCGCACCCATATTACCAAGTAGCGAGCGGTTTGCAGAAATATTGCGCCCCTTGGTTAACCGAGTATGTATTGACGATTACTTTATGGGGGACGGCAGCGGTGGTAAACGAACAAGCAGGATGGGCTTACAAGCCTTATATAGAAGTATAAAAATGGAAGAATGGTATCATCCATCCGTCTATCAATTGGTTTATAAACGAATGCGGCAGTATTTTTCGGAAGATGAACTTTTCATTAGCCAGAAGGGTTTCGAGCCCTAACGTTATAATAGGTTTCAAATTTTTTGTGGTATAGACATTAGATAAAAAATAGGTCTTGCCTGATCTTACTTATATCGTAAACCTAGTAGTTTATAATATTAATTAATGGGGGGTTATTATGAAAGATAGCAAACGTTTTAATTTTCACAAACTTTGGCTAGGACAATCAATAAGTTTGTTAGGTACCCAGCTTACAATGGTAGCTTTACCTCTTTTTGCATTAGAGGTGCTACAAACAAGCGAGGCAAATGCTGCCATGCTTCGTGGGGTTATATTTGTACCCTACCTAATTTTCGGGTTAGTAGCCGGTGCTTTGATAGATATCTTTCATAGAAAAAATGTTTTGCTAATTTGTAGTATATGTCAAGGAGTATTATTTTTATCAGTATTCATACTGACTGTAACAAATATTTTAACGTTCCCTTTATTAGTTTTTATCATGTTTTTAAATGGAATATTTACTACATTTTATAACATTGCTGTTCCTTCTTTCTTACCGGAAATAGTAACAGATAAAGACAAGTTAAAAAAAGGAAATGCCCAACTAGCTCTTTCGGAGTCTCTTTCTGTAGTAATTGGTCCTATGCTAGCAGGAATCATCATTACTCTATTTGGATTAACAGGCTCTTTCACTATTGACGCAGTAACGTATTTTGTTTGTTTTGCATTTGTACTATTTATTTCAAAGTTTAAACCACATACAGATGGATCTTTAAAAGACGTAAATATAAAATCCATATACCAAAACATATATGAAGGCTTGGTATATTTTAAAAAACACCCTGTATTGGAACCAATTGTAACCTGTGGCGCTGTTTACGGTTTTTTTAAATACATACTAAATAGTATTTTAGTAATATTCCTGTATAAGGTAATGGGTCTATCTGAACTTGAAATAGGGTTTGTTGTAGGCTCAGCAGCAGTGGGATTTTTAATAGGCAATACAGTTCTCATGAAAAAAAGTCAACAAATTAATAATACAAAAATGCTTATTTATAGCGCTACTGTATCAGTTACTGGTTTGGCCTTTATACCGATAATGGGATATATGGGAACCGTTTACGGTATAGTAGCTGCAAGTATCATACATGGTATGGGAGAAGGTGTATTTGGCCCTTACGCTGCAACCATACGACAACTTGCCTCACCAAATCACATGCTAGGCCGAGTAAATGCTGTACAACGTACGCTGAATTGGGGGGCTTGGGCATTAGGAAGTTTTGCTAGTGCATTTTTAGTTTCTATATTTGGGCTTCAAACTACGTTATTCATAGGAGGATTCGGAACAACATTGTGTTTAGTGGCCTTGTTAAGACGTGGCGTATCAAAAGGAAATGACATTGAATATACGAGTTCATTTTAGAGGAGATGATTATGATGTATAAGGTATCAAAAGGAAATGACATTGAATATACTACACCACACATTTTATTTATAGGGGGATGGACAAAGCCAATACAAGATGCTTTAGACAGTGGATATACTGTTTCATATATAGGATCTTACGCTAAACATATATATTTCGATGGAACTATCTTAGAAAAGTGTTACTATAAAAAAGAAATAGACACAACAAACATACCCCTGTCTGTATACTATGCTGAAGAATTATTCAAAGAGAAACCATTTGATATGGTTATATCTTTCAACGAAACAGCCTTAGATACGGCTTGCATAATCGCAAAGATTTTTAATGTTAAGGGACCTTCTTACAATGCCAATTTGATAACGCGCAATAAAGACATGATGCGTGAAATGCTAGCAGGCAAAGACTTTTCGATAGACTCGAAAGTTTGCAATACTATTGAAGACATTAATGAATTTTTGAACAAAAAAGATAGTATTATAATAAAGCCTCCGATTGGCGCAGGTGGTAAAGGAGTATCTAAGCTAGATACGGAAGATGATGTAGGGGTATTTATTAAAGATAACGGTATTCAACTACCGGTTTTAGTAGAAGAGTACGTTGAAGGTGATGTAGTTTATACGGTCGAAACCGTTTCTTATAACAAAAAACATTCTATACTAGCTATATCAGCTGAAGTATTTAAAGAAGATACGTTTATAATAAACTATACTATTATGCCAGCACCTATAGACGAATCTCAAAAACAATTAATTATGGAGAAAGTAATGCTATTTTTGGACGACATGCAAATGGAAAACGGCATTACTCATACAGAAATAAAGATAGACAAACACAATAAACCAAGAATCATAGAGTCTCAAGTTAGAATAGGTGGCGGAAATATTTGGAAAATGGTGGAGCTAACAACGGGCATATCTCAATTTGGATACTATTTTGATACGTTAGCTACTGAGACTATAGATGAATTTAGATGTGTACCTTCAAAATGTCAAGCCATGTCTTTAAGCTTGATTCCAAAACCAGGTTGCTTAAAAGAAATCAAGTATAAAGAGTTAGCTAACATGTCCGAGGTTGTATTAATTGATCTATTAGTAAAAGAGGGCGACATCATACCAACCATTGTAGACAGTACTCAACGTAAAGGAAGTATATTATTTATGGCTAATGATATAGAACATATGTATGAAATCGCAGATAAAATATGTAACAATATAACGTTTGTTTATCAAGACTTGTCAGAATGGAAACCTTCTTTTGTCCATTGCAAGAAAACAGAATAAAAAGAAAATAAAAAACACAGGAAAAATGCTTTTTCTGTGTTTTTTTTGCAGTCATTATTTTTAATTTATTTAAAGTGTTTCCGTTTCATACTACGAATGAGAGCTTTCGTTTCTTTATCTACACGATAAGATTCTGTAATTTTTTGCAAAGCTTTATTATAAGTGAAATCATCGAGAGTATTATGTTTTAAATAGTCCAATGTTAAATCGGGGAACTTTATATAGCAGATAGACACCGCCCAAGCAATAGCCATTTTTGCGTAAAAACCATTATGTTTTGTGTTATCGAGTAGAGTTAGAACTTTACTAATATATCCATTTTCAATATAAAAGTCTAAAAGCATAACTACGCCAAATCGAACTTCATATTCATTTTTTGATGAAAGATAAGACTGTAAAAATTCCCATACAGCCTCTCTATGTTCTTTGGTAAATTTAAGTCCTATGCAGAAACTATCGCAAACTGACCAATTATCTATTTTGGGTATGAAAGAAGCTACATAAGATAATTGGTCATTAATATCCGTTTTAACATAGCCAATAACCATACCTTGTAACATAATTTCCTCAAAATATTCATCTTCGGCTGTTTTTAGATAAGTACGCCAATCATCCTTTGCAATCTTCTTTGCTATTTTACGTAATTCGGGTAGTCGAACACCCAAAACATTATCAATATTAGGTATGAGTGCTGCTGAAAATTTTTGATATTCTGGATCGATAAGTTCAAAAATTTGTGTTCTAATTGTATTTTTCATCCGTATCCTCCTGATATTTAACTATGGTAGAAAATGATATATCAATATAGGGTTCTCCATAAATAAAACGTTGCATAGGATTCCCAATTTGTCCAAGTGGTAGCATATTCTTTAATTTCTTTTTTTGTTGGTTTTGTTTCAGATCCTGTGAGTAGCTTAATTACATTATGCAAACCGACATCATCGATTGGAAAAGCAGTAGGAAACCGCAAGCATCGCATTAGAACGTAATTCGCTGTCCATGGACCAATACCACGAATTCTAACTAAAAGTTTTTCAGCTTTTTTATGGTCATTAGTATGTAACAAGGATTGTTTTGTTAATTTTCCGTCTACCATAAGTTGTGCAACACCAATCAAATACTCACATTTCTTTATGGTCATTTTTAATGGAAGTAAATCTTCGACAGTCAATTTAGCAATCTTTTGTGGCAGTGGGAAAATCAAATATTTATTTCCATTCCACATGTTCACCAAAATTTTCTACTAAACGTCTTTTCAATGTATACGCATAGGTGAGGGTGATTTGCTGTCCAAGAATTCCCCAACATAAGGCTTCAAATAAATCGGGAATTCCCATATTACGTAAGCCATAGTGCTCTTTGATAGGCGTATTTAATAATTTATCTTTTTCAGCTAAAACATAAAAGGGAGATAGATTAGTGTCTAAATCAAACCATTCACGTACAAAACTAGCAACCGTCGCACGAATCCATTTTGGTTGTATAACTGTATTATTTATAAAGCGTATAACAAGATTATCTTCTTCGTCCGCGCTAATTTCAATTAATGGTTTTTCTTGTTCTATAGATAATATACGATAGATCTTATCATCTTTAATGTCATACATACATTCATTTGGAGAACGTTGTAGGTATTGTAAGTTCTCTTTGAAAGCAAATTCCTTAGGCACGAATAATTTTATCTCTTGCTCAAAATCTTGCCAAGAACCATGTGGGAGAATGGAACAACAATTTTTACAAGGGAGATAGCCAGAATGCATAACCTCTTTTCTAGATTTGAATACTGTGATATTTTGTTCTTTTTGTACATTTTCACACCATGGAAAGCAATATATTTTACTAGTTATATCACCTATAAAATATGGAGCATCCCATTCAGTATTGTTAATATACTTTTTCATCAAATTCCTCCTGTTTTTTCATACATAACTCTAATATATTTTTATCATAAATTTCTTTTATTTGATTTTGTAATCTTGCTCTTATATTCCCAAATCCGTACAAATGATGAATTCTGGGTTTATACTAGTTTTCCATGGAGGTGATTACATGAGAAAACAAAATAAGCCAACAGTTGTAAATGCAATAGACGAAATCAATTTAACTGATGAGAGATGGTGGGCTATCATACAAAATGATGCATCATACAATGGGGAATTTTATTACGCAGTAAAAACAACAAAGCTTATTTGTCTTTCATCCTGTAAGTCACGTATTCCAAATGGAGTATGTATATTGCCACTACTAAAAGAGAGTTATGTTGGCTCACTTAATGAATCTTTGTATAAGCTTACAAATTGGATTGAAACGAGACTTCTAAATGATGTTCTAATTCAAAAAGATGAAAAGTTAAAGCTATATGCCGAGGAATTAATCGAATGTCCAAAATAAAATACGTTATGGGAAAACATACTCATATACAGACATAGCAAACCGTATTAAAAAACCTTATACCGTTCGCGCCATTGGAGAAAATCCAGTACTGGTCACCATGTAGTCGGAACAAATGGTTCATTAACAAGGTATAGAGGAGGGGAACAATGAAGGAGACGCTGTTAGATCTGGAACGGAATAATAAGTAGTGGAATTTTTACGAAAAATACAAAAAACATTAAATTAGAAGAGTGGTTTGTTACATGTGCAAGAAAAAAATATATATTCTTATGGATTCAAATAGAGATATTTATACTAGTGATATACCTGGGACTCTAGGGGGATACCGCCGAGGCAAGTTATATGGAAAACTAGATTGCCCCTCAGCGTTACGTGCAATTGCGCAGGGAGGATATATAAAATACCGAGTATTTTTTTCTGATGAAAAAACAGCAATTGCAGCTGGATATCGTCCATGCGCAGTTTGTTTACCAGAAAAATATGCGCAGTGGAAAAACACTAAAAAAAAGGAATGATAAGAATGTCTAAGATAAAACGTTACTCTTTTTCTCCTTTGATTGAGAATACAGAAAAATCAATTTTAAAACAATTGAAATCTCTAATTCCACAAAAAGAAATAGAAATGGGTACGTTGATGAATTTACTTACCTCCGTCCATCCACCAATTGAATCCATTACAATTGGTCATGGGAGAGATAATGTCTCGAAAGAGATAGCCTATGCTATAGCTGAATTATGGGAAACAAAAGGAGGAAGCGAAGGAAAGGGAGGCTATGTACTAAATATAGTAGACTGGCCTGAAGAGGCTGCTTCATGGTTACGTCCAGCAATACGTTTCACAAATGGGGAACCTGATGCATGGATTGTTACAGGGACTTTGTTAGGCTGGATTCAAATGTGTCGTCGATTATATAAAGATACAAATTGGAATGCACAAAGAACCTTTAGTTTCTCATCATTAGCCACCCCTCACATGTTAAAATTTGCAGGAGAGTCAATTGATGGACTATCTATTCTTGAAGGAATGCGTGGTAGTCTACCCTACGGCGGAATGTGGTATATAGAAAATGGAAAGATTCATAAAAATTTTGAAAGTAATATCACATATAAATAAAAATGAAAAATTTTTATAATAAATTATTAAAATAAATAATTAATACGTTATAATTTTAAATAATTATTAAACGTTATAATTTGTAAATAGTGGAAAAGGAAAATGTGTTGATGGTTATAAAAAAGTGCCTCCAATAGAAAAAATTTGCGAAGCACATAGTGGATGATAGGGTAAATTTACAAGACGGAATTGCAAAAATTCTATTTTCTGATGAAAAAAGAATATATCGTAACATGGAAATAGAATGGAGAATTTATAGGGTATGAAAAAAGCTTCAAAAAAGGAATTTTGCCAAATAAGACTATTTTTATAATGAAAGAAAAAGAATAAAAAATAATAAGAAAGAGATGACTTTCTGTTCAAACTTGAACGGAAAGTCATCTCTATTCGTTACACATATGTTTTTCTGTGGCCTCCAATAAGGAACTAGTTTTTTTTCTATTGTACAGACTCTTTTTCCTCAGTAACGGCATGTATTTTATTGTTCACCCATACAAATCCTATTCCGATACAAATAGAAATGCCCCAGCCTACAGCGGTCATAATCGCTCTCATTTCACCATAGCCATCTACACCAAAAACAGAGATGAAATAAATTTTTAAAAAGCTTTTTAATATAAATTGCAGCCCGAAAAATAACGTTAAATATTGCAGTGCTGGATATATACGACTATCACGATACAGTTCACGACTTTTATCGCGGTCATGGCCTTGCAGCGCTGCAATATCCGCAGCGAAATATAACATGAGTGGTTTTTTTATGAAAATTGTACAGATGACGATAATACCGAGTACGATGTGATAATATGCATCATTCCACAACATTCGTTCAGCTGAACCAGATAATAAATCTACCGTTGTATTAGAAATGAGTGTAATTAAAATAAAGAACCCTGTCACGTTAAACTGTTTTTCTTTTTTAAAGGTATACAGTGTATAAATAATCCCCGGAACAGAGGAAAGTAACATCGCGTAATAAGGATCGATATAAGGTTTTGCAAATTTCCAAATGAGGAATGGGATTACGAGATAAAAGACAAGATCTAATATAGCTTTTTTATTTTGATTCATACAAAGCCTCCTTAAGTCATACATATATTTTATAATATAATTTCTGAAAATTGTATAAGGTTTAATGGGAAAAGAAAAAATATATCAATTTTCGAGGGGTTAGTAGATTGAAAAAATTGCCCCTAGCGTAGTAAGTTTTTTTAGTATATAATAAAGGAAACGCTTTCATTTTTAATTTGTTCACAAAATGGACGGAAAATCACATATTTACTATCGATATGTTGCTTTATAATGAAACTAATTAAATATACATGCATACAATATTGTGAAATAAATAACATAAATAATCTATATAAATGTAAACGTTATCAAAAGAGAGAGGTGGAGACAATGAGTAAATTTTTCTTCAATCATAATCCAGCAACAGTAGAGGATGGAAGGCTTGTTAAATATGCTGAAATTATTTATGGAGAAGGTGGCCGTTCTGTATTAGAAAATTTAATGGTGAAGGCATCTATCAGATTGCGTGATCGTTATCCGAATAAATCTGACGAGCAGATCTCGAACCTAGTAAATAAAGGCATCCATGATATGTTTCAAAAATATGTGAGCGAGTAAGAGTGGCCAATGGCTGCTCTTATTTTTTTGTATAAGGATTGTAACTCTAGCTGAAAATAAACATGTATTCTGAAAAACGTAAAAAGGAGTGGGAAAGATGAGCAATGGAATTGGACGTTCGAAAGAAAATCTTCCAACTGATGCAAATCATGTGAGCGCGAAGGATCGTGCGTATCAAAAACGCATGGCAAAGCAAAAACAACAAGAGCGTAATGAGGATAGAGAGTAACTCGAAATAAAGCTCCTTCTAAAGCAGAAGGAGCTTTATTTTGATAGAAAATGATTCGCGGTAACATAAAAGAGTCCACCGTTAATAATTTGCACTGTAATACGTGGTTCATACTGTTCTTGCAGAGCTTGTTTTTCAATTTCATAGCTCTCAGGAAGTTCGTCACTTTCTTCATAAAAACGGTTTAAAAGGTCTAAATCATGATTCCAACGCACTCTTGCTTCTTTTGCCCACGTATGGTCATCTTCTGCAATTATATTTTTTAAAGCGTCTTCTATACGTTGTAAACCACTTTGAGGTTTAATGATGGGCGAGAGCGTAAAACAAAAATCAGGTATTTTTGGTGTAAGTTTAATGTTTGTTAATGTTTCATGAAAGTTTGCCATCATTGTTCCAGAAATGAGATGAATGCCAATCGAGTGAAGGATGTCTTTTTTTCGATCACATTGATAGGAAACTTTTATATTAATACCGAGCCAAGGGTGGAGCGGTGTATGTGTTGCCCCATTATGTCTTACATCCTCATATAAACGTATGTAAGAGCCTAATTCTTTTGTCGTTTGGAAAATTTGATGTAGACGTGGTGAACCGTAGTGAATAAGCTCACCATCATTTTCTTCATTTTCTGGATTTGTAATAAGAGTAAGGCGCATCGGATTCGGTACGCCTCCTGTTTTCTCAAGATAGTGCCAATAAAAAGGGCGATTCATTAATAATTTATCCATCTCAATTGTTAACTGTACATCTAATAAATGAGGAGAACGTTCTAAAATTTCACAGTTATTCGCCTCAAAGAAATTGTATAAGTAATTATGAATTTCATGTTGCTGCATAGCCTTGCACCTCAGCTTCATTTCGTTTCGCAAAGTCGATTATAGATGTTAAGTTTTCCATCTTAATTCTAATTTCACCTTCGCTTTTTGATTGCGCGAAAATTTCTTGAATGTGCGCGTCGATGTTTTTCATATTAATTCTCGTTAAAATTTCATCGAGTTCACCGATAACACGCTCGAATAAGTTGATTTTTTCATATAACAGTTTCAGAATATGTTCTTCAACAGTATGCTTTGTAGCTAAGTTATAAATATGAACATCATTCTTTTGACCGAGACGGTGAATACGTCCGATTCTTTGCTCAAGACGCATTGGATTCCATGGCAAATCATAATTGATCATATGGCTACAAAACTGTAAGTTAATGCCTTCTCCGCCAGCTTCCGTTGCAATTAACACTTGGGCACGATTTTGGAAAAGTTCCTTCATCCAATCTTTCTTCCCGCGTTTAAATCCGCCGCGGAATGGGACAGAAGAAATACCGTGTTGTTGTAAAAACCATTGTAAGTACATCTGTGATGCTCGGTATTCCGTGAAAATGACGACTTTATCGTCAATTTCTTTTATAAGCTCTAGAGCTTTAGTTGCTTTCGAGTTGAAAGGAATATGATTAATTTTGTCCATTAGCACATCGATATGTGGATCTTTTATATAATGTTCGTTTTCTTTCTGTCTTTTTTCTACATGCTTTTTCAATGAATAGTAAACAGCCTCACGACTACTACACGCTTCCCGTTTTAACGTTAACGATGAGAAAGCAGATGTGAAGGCGTCTTGTCCTCGCCAATTTTCGATATCATTATATAGAGCTTGTTCTTGTTCATTAAACTCAACAAAAATTGTACGTACATGTCTCTTCGGCCAATCGATACCGGTATTATGTCGTCTATTTCGCACCATTACTTTATTAATGAGAGCTTTTAAGTCTTCATCTGATTCGGCTGAGCGATTTTTGGAAGCGTAATATTCTTCAAAGTTGGATTGATTGCCTAAATGTCCTGGTTTTAATAAAGAAACAAGGTTAAAAATTTCATCAATCTTATTTTGAACAGGAGTAGCGGTTAGTAATAAACAAAACTTCTTTTTTAATCGTTGTGCAAATTCATAGTTTTTTGTTTTATTATTTTTCAGTTTATGTGCTTCATCGATAATAATAAGGTCATATTCTAAGTTCAACACGATATCGCGATGTGGTGAACGTTTTGCAGTATCAATTGATGATACGATTACGTCAGCTTGTTCCCATGAGTAGCTTTTCTTTTGTGCTACAGCGGGAATGAAAAACTTTGTATTCAGCTCGTATGCCCATTGTGATACGAGAGAAGCTGGGACAAGTATAAGTACCTTTTTCACGAGCCCGCGGACCATGTATTCTTTCAAAATAAGTCCAGCTTCGATTGTTTTTCCAAGGCCTACTTCATCTGCTAGAATCGCTTTACCATTCATTTGTTCAATCACATTTTGAGCGACTTCTAATTGATGCGGAAGCGGTGTGAAATGGGATAAATGTTTCGGTGCTTGTAGTCCATCAAAAGTAGGAACAAGTAACGATTTTTCTGTTTCATAAGCTAAGTGATATAAATCCCAGTTTGTCCAAGGACCATCTTCGTCAATTCTATTTAAAAAATTGTTTTGCCACGTCCGATCTACGGAAATATCGACATTCATTACAACTCTCCCACCTTTTATAAACTAAAGTAATTATTTTTTAATGTATGATGATTTACCTTAAAAGAAGGCATAATTATCGTTATTAAAGGCTATATGATAGACAATAATAAAGTATTAAATCTCAAAAGCTGTATTTATTGTGTTTTAACATAAAAAATTCTAAATTATTTTTTATGCTAGAATATTGATGAAATATAGCGAATGATGTTAGGATAATGGTGTGAAATGTGTGGAATCTTTCGTATTTTATCCAAGAAAGTGATTTTTTATTTACGCTTTCATAAAAAAATATAATGAGATTCCGTATATCCTATCTTTTCAGAATGAAAATGTTTAGAAAAGGGAAGCAACTTTTATTGATTTGTCAAAGCATAAGGGGGAGAGAGCATGATTACATTACAACGTACACCGTTATTTGATGTATACGCGAAGTATGGTGGGAAAACAATCGACTTCGGTGGTTGGGAATTACCAGTTCAATTTTCAAGCATTAAAGAAGAACACGAAGCTGTACGTACAGCTGCAGGTTTGTTCGATGTGTCTCATATGGGAGAAGTTGAAGTAAAAGGTGTAGATAGTTTAGCATTTTTACAACGTGTTGTTACAAATGACGTATCTACCTTAAAGGTAGGGGGCGCACAATATACAGCTATGTGCTACGAAAATGGTGGTACAGTAGATGATTTATTAATCTACAAACGTGGTGAAGAAGACTATTTATTAGTAATCAATGCATCAAATATCGAGAAAGATTACGAATGGTTAGCAAGTCATGTAATTGGCGATGCGACAGTAGTCAATGTTTCTAGTGAAGTTGCACAGCTTGCAATTCAAGGACCAAAAGCAGAAGGCATTTTACAAAAAGTTGTGTCAGAAGATTTGAAAGAAATTAAGTTCTTTAAATTTAAAAACGATATTCTTGTAGATGGAATTCCAGCACTTGTATCTCGTACAGGTTACACAGGTGAAGATGGATTCGAAATTTACTGTAAGAGTGAAGATGCTGCAAAACTTTGGGAGAAACTTCTTGAAGTTGGAGCAGAAGAGGGCTTAAAAGCATGTGGTTTAGGTGCTCGTGATACACTTCGATTCGAAGCAACATTACCACTTTATGGACAAGAATTATCAAAAGATATTACACCGATTGAGGCTGGAATTGGCTTTGCGGTAAAAACAAATAAAGAAGCAGACTTCTTTGGAAAAGCAACGTTAAAAGAGCAAAAAGAAAACGGTGCGCCTCGTAAATTAGTCGGCATCGAAGTAATCGAACGTGGAATTCCTCGTACGCATTACCCTGTATTTATTGGTGAAGAAAAAATTGGGGAAGTAACAAGTGGTACACAATCTCCAACGTTAAAGAAAAGCATTGGTTTAGCACTAATTGATGTAAAATACGCAGCAGTTGATACAGAAGTAGAAATTGAAATTCGTAATAAACGCGTCAAAGCAGTAGTTGTTCCAACACCATTTTACAAACGTTCAAAGTAACGGGGAGAGGGGTAGATTTCATGTTGCATCGTTATCTTCCAATGACAGAAGAAGACAAAAAAGAAATGTTACAAACGATCGGCGTTCAAACGATCGATGAATTATTCTCTGATATTCCAGAGAGTGTTCGTTTTAAAGGGGATTTAAAAATTAAAGAAGCAAAATCAGAGCCAGAGCTTTTAAAAGAGCTATCTCAAATGGCTAATAAAAATGCTAACTTAAAAGAATACGCTTCTTTCTTAGGAGCAGGCGTATACGATCATTATGCTCCAGTAATTGTAGATCATGTTATTTCTCGCTCAGAATTTTATACAGCTTATACACCATACCAACCGGAAATTTCACAAGGGGAATTACAAGCAATCTTTGAATTCCAAACAATGATTTGTGAATTAACAGGAATGGATGTAGCAAACTCTTCTATGTATGACGGGGGTACAGCTTTAGCTGAAGCGGCAATGTTAGCAGCTGGCCATACTCGCAAAAAGAAAATTCTTGTATCTAGCGCGGTTCATCCAGAATCAAGAGCAGTACTTGAAACGTATGCAAAAGGTCAAAATCTTGAAGTTGTTGAAATTAATCATAAAGATGGTGTAACAGATTTAGACGTATTACAAAGTGAAGTAGATGATACAGTTGCTTGTGTAATCGTTCAATATCCAAACTTCTTCGGACAAGTTGAAAAATTAGCTGATATTGAAAAAATCGTTCATCAACAAAAATCATTATTTATCGTTTCTTCAAATCCATTATCATTAGGCGCATTAACACCACCAGGGAAATTTGGTGCTGATATTGTAATCGGTGATGCACAACCATTCGGTATTCCAACGCAGTTTGGTGGACCGCACTGTGGTTACTTTGCAACAACGAAAGCATTTATGCGTAAAATTCCAGGACGTCTTGTTGGACAAACTGTAGATTCAGATGGTAAACGTGGATTTGTATTAACGTTACAAGCACGTGAACAGCATATTCGTCGTGATAAAGCGACATCTAACATTTGTTCAAACCAAGCGTTAAATGCATTAGCAGCTTCTGTTGCAATGACGGCACTTGGCAAACAAGGTGTGAAAGAAATGGCACGTCAAAACATTTCTAAAGCACAGTATGCAAAACGTCAATTTGAAGCGAAAGGCTTCACAGTAACATTTGCTGGACCATTCTTCAATGAGTTTGTTGTAGATTGCAAACGTCCAGTGAAAGAAGTAAACGATGCATTATTACAAAAGAATATTATCGGTGGTTACGATCTAGGCCGTGATTATAAAGAGCATGAAAACCATATGCTTGTAGCAGTAACTGAGCTTCGTACAAAAGAGGAAATTGACACACTTGTAAACGAAATGGGGGCTATCCAATGAAGAACCAAGACCAAGCACTTATCTTTGAAGTGAGTAAAGAAGGACGCGTAGGATATAGCTTACCCAAATTAGATGTAGAAGAAGTGAAACTAGAAGATGTGTTTGAGAGCGATTATATTCGAGTAGAAGATGCAGAGCTACCAGAAGTATCTGAACTTGATATTATGCGCCACTATACAGCACTTTCAAACCGTAACCACGGTGTTGATTCTGGATTCTATCCACTTGGATCTTGTACGATGAAATATAATCCGAAAATTAATGAGAGTGTAGCTCGTTTCGCAGGATTTGCAAATATTCATCCACTGCAAGATGAAAAAACAGTACAAGGTGCAATGGAATTAATGTACGACTTACAAGAGCATTTAATTGAAATTACAGGTATGGATACTGTTACTTTACAACCAGCAGCTGGTGCACACGGAGAATGGACAGGTTTAATGTTAATTCGTGCATACCATGAAGCGAATGGTGACTTTAACCGTACGAAAGTAATTGTACCTGACTCTGCTCACGGAACGAACCCAGCATCTGCAACTGTAGCTGGTTTTGAAACAATTACAGTAAAATCAAATGAAAATGGCCTTGTTGACTTAGAAGACTTAAAACGTGTTGTAAACGAAGAAACAGCAGCACTTATGTTAACAAATCCTAATACATTAGGTCTATTCGAAGAAAATATTTTAGAAATGGCAGAAATCGTCCATAATGCAGGCGGTAAATTATACTATGATGGTGCAAACTTAAATGCGGTATTAAGCCAAGCACGCCCAGGAGATATGGGATTTGACGTTGTGCATTTAAACCTTCATAAAACATTTACAGGTCCTCACGGCGGTGGTGGCCCAGGTTCTGGTCCAGTAGGTGTGAAAGCTGATTTAATTCCGTACTTACCAAAACCGATTTTAGAGAAAACGGAAAGTGGTTATCACTTCAACTACGACCGCCCAGAAGCAATTGGTCGTGTGAAACCATTCTATGGTAACTTCGGAATTAACGTTCGTGCATACACGTATATTCGCTCTATGGGTCCAGATGGTTTGCGTGCAGTAACGGAGTATGCTGTATTAAATGCGAACTATATGATGAGAAGATTAGCGCCATTCTATGATCTTCCATTCGATAGACATTGTAAGCATGAATTTGTATTATCAGGTCGTCGTCAAAAGAAACTTGGTGTACGTACATTAGATATTGCAAAACGTCTGCTTGATTTTGGTTACCATCCACCAACAATTTACTTCCCATTAAATGTGGAAGAATGTATTATGATTGAGCCGACAGAAACAGAATCAAAAGAAACATTAGATGGTTTCATTGATAAGATGATTCAAATCGCTAAAGAAGTAGAAGAAAATCCAGAAGTTGTACAAGAAGCACCGCATACGACAGTCATTAAACGTTTAGACGAAACGATGGCTGCACGTAAACCAGTTTTACGTTATGCAAAGCCAGCTCCTGTACAAGTTTGATTAGAATAACAAAAGAAGAACTCGCTGAGGCGGGTTCTTTTTTTGTATGGATAATTTGTCCCGCATTAACGGACAGTAAACTTCCAACTCAAAACTTAGCTGGTGCAAAGAAGTCAGGTGGGAGATAAACTGTCCGTAAATGCCCGATTGGTTCAACTAATAATCAGTGGGGATGAACAAAAATCCCCACTGATTAAAGTTTCACTTTATGCAGAAATAGTGAAGAAAATGTTAAAAAAATATATTTTTTGTTTCCTAATGGTGTAAAGGTGTAGTTTTATAGGTAGTTTTGTTGAAAAAGTCGGTTTGATAAAAGTATTTATTTTTGTTAGAATTTTATTGAAATTAAGAAGATGTGATGAGGCAAAGATTACTCATTTTTATGTATATGTGAAAAAACGAACAAGACGGGGGTGAAAGTGTGGGATATCGATGTTATAGAATGGTATACCATTTAGAAAATGGAGAAACAATTAAAGATGTAAAAGAATTTTGCTATCGAGACCAAGGAAAAGTGTTAGAAAGAGTAGCAAATCGTGTAATGGATAATAGAGAAGTGACGGCGATTGATAAACAAGGAACAATCATTTCAATAGCATGTGAGGACATTGTAAAGGTAGAACTTGATTACATAACAGAAAGTTAACCTTGAGTCATATCGAATTATTCGATAAAATAAACTGTTGAATGGTGAAGTGAGAAGAGAGGAGTTTATCATGGGTAGTACAAGACACTTTTATATGTTTATCTTAGCGTTTGTTCTTGTTGTCGCATTAACGATTTACTTAATCGTTGACAGCAGCTGGTACAACACGGTTCATCCGGCATTCCTTCTGTTTATGTATATAGGAATTGCAGTAGTAAGTTTCGGAATGAGAGACGAGATGTTAGATCGCTTTGAAAAGTGATACATATACGAAAGACCAACAGGAAAATGTTGGTCTTTTTTTCTTGCCAAAAATAGGATGATGTGTATATACTGTATATATAAGATATATACAGTATATACACACACTGGAGGAAAACATGAATATTATTATTTCGAATTCTTCCCAAGACCCTATTTATGTGCAAATAAGAAAACAATTAAGCCAGCTTATTTTAAATGGTGGTTTAAAGGGTGGAGACCAATTACCGTCTATTCGTAGCTTAGCGAAGGAATTGCAAATTAGTGTAATTACAACGAAGCGTGCATACGAGGAGCTTGAAAAAGAAGGATATATAGAAACTGTTGCTGGGAAGGGGACTTATGTTTCACGTAAAAATAATGAACTATTAAAAGAACAAAGGCTTCGCCTATTGGAAAGTAAAGCGGAAGAAATTGTGAATGAAAGTAAAGCGTTGCAGCTTTCACTTGAAGAATTACAGCAGATGATTGCGTTTTTATATAAGGGGGAATAAGAGATGTTAGAGTTAAAAAACGTTTGTAAAAGTTATGAAGATTTCGCAGTGAAAAATATAAGTTTTATGTTACCACGCGGATATATTATGGGGTTTGTCGGACCGAATGGGGCCGGAAAAAGTACGACAATCAAAATGATTATGAATTTAATTAAAAAAGATAACGGAGATATAAAAATTTTTGGCAAGGACAATAAGAAAGCTGAAAAGGAAATAAAACAAAATATCGGCTTTGTATATGATGAAAATCATTATTACGAAGATTTAACGTGTGAACAAATGAAGCGTATTATTGCACCGTTATATAAAAAGTGGGACGAAGAGCAGTATCAATCGTATATGCATAGATTGCAAGTTCCAAAGTATAAAAAAATTAAAGAGCTATCTAAAGGGATGAAAATGAAGTTTGCGATTGCCATCGCACTTTCGCACCACGCAGAGTTTATTATTATGGACGAACCGACAGCAGGGTTAGATCCAGTTGTTCGAAGTGAATTACTTGATATGTTGCAAGAAATTGTAATGGAAGATGAAGTATCCGTATTATTCTCAACGCACATTACAACAGATTTAGAGCGCATTGCAGATTATGTTACGTTCATCAATGATGGAGAAATTATATTTACTGGTGAAAAAGAAGACTTAATGGAGAACTACGTAATCGTAAAAGGAAGTAATGATTTATTAGACCGAGAAGGAAAAGAACTATTTGTTGGATTACGAAAAAATAAATTTGGTTTTGAAGGTTTAGCGAATGATAAACAAGCAATCATAGATTGGTTTGGAAATGAGGTTGTACTAGAAAAGCCTACATTAGATGATATTATCGTTTACACCGCGAAAGGAAGAGGTGCCTATGCGTCAGCTCGTATATAAAGATTTGTTCTTTTTTCGGGCGATTTGGTTAGTGTATCTAATTATGCCACTAATGTTTTCTTTTATAGAGCCGATTGGTGAAACGGTATTTTCTTTAAGTTGTTTACTGATAACAATTTCCACATCAACAATATTGATAGGGATGGATGAAAAAAATAATAGTGATGTCATTATGAATAGTTTACCACTAAGTCGAAAGGATATCGTTATCGCTAGATATATTTCCTGTGCAATATTTATCGCTGGGAGCATGCTTGTAACGATGTTTGTTATTTTTCTAATACGAAGTGTTGGTGTCGTTGGTGATATTCGTGCATATCATTCGGATTTATATATCGAAATCCCTTGGTATGCCGTAGTTAGAGTGGCGATATGCTCTTTAGTTTATATAGCGGTGCTGTTTCCTAGTTATTACGGAACAAAATCTAAAATGGCACGCGGACTATTTACAGGTGGAGCGGCTATGGTAGGGGTTATTGCTGGGATGTTTATTGGTGAAGGAGAAATGGCGGCATTATCGTTTGTTGAATGGGTTATGATTCCTTCACATTTTATGTGGTTTCTAGTTGGGGGAATGGCATTAGCTAATATATATATTTTTTCTATGTTTCTTGCAATTAAAATATACGGAGCATGTGAGTTGTAGGGAGGGGGATTAACATGCAGCAATTGATTTTGAAGGAGTTTTTCTTACAAAGAAAAATGTTTCTTATCTATTTGATCTTACCAATATACGGAGCATTCCAAAACTCTATAGAACCATTTCAAATGGCGTATGTTTGTTTTGCTATATGTCTTTTGATGATTTCAATCTCTTTATCAAATGAAGAGAAAAATAGTACGGAAAAAATATTAGTAAGTCTACCTTTTACTAGAAAAGATATTGTCATTGCGAAATACATATCGACACTATTTTTTATGGCATTCAGCTTAATCATTACATTCGTATTCTTTATACTCCCTGTATTTGTATTAAAAGAAAATATAAATATTCCTTGGTATGCAGCATTTATAGCTATTTTCTTTTCTGTTCTGTATGCTGTTATGATACTTCCTATAAAATATAGTGAGGATAAGCGAACGGTTACTATGCTGGGATTAGTTATGCTTTTTCCTATAATAGGTTTACTAGGATTTATGTGCAATATATTTACGGATGAAAGGCTTATGTTAATGATTTTTCGAACTTCAGATATGCTATTAGTTATTAGTATTTTGAGTATAGGCGCGTGTGTAAGTTATTTAGCTTCAATGTTTATAGCTATTGTGAGTTTTAAAAAGAGAGAGCTTTAATACTTATTGGCTTGTCTTATATAAAAACGAATAATTGATGTTAAGGAATGAGTTCAGTGAGGTGTAATATATGATCAAGCAATTAGTTTTAAAAGATATGATGATGCAAAGAAAGTTAGGATTTATTGGTTTTATATGTTTGCTTTTCCTTACAATTATTGATTTTGGTAGCGACAATTTTCTTGTGACACTTAGTATAACTATACCTATCCTTGGAACAATATGGTCGACGAGTTATGAGGCTAGAAATAAGAGTGAAAAGATATTAAATAGTTTACCGCTTCAACGTAAGGAAATTGTCATAGCAAAATACATATTTATAAGTATTTTAGTTGTTTTAGGTGTGATTTTCTCACTTTTGATTGGTCTAATTCAGTTGCAAAATGAACATATAACTGGATTTACGCTGTGGGGAGAGATTCTTGGCGGAATAACGGGAGGATTGGTTTATAGCATGATCGTACTGCCAATTGAATTTTTAGTAGAATGTAGCAGTTCGAAACAGGCGGCGTATTTTATGGGAATTATAGTTGGTGGATTAAGTGGAGTGATTGTAAGTAGTGAATGGTTAGATGTAGAGAATGCTTGGAGCACAAGTCTAGTCGTAAATATTTGTTTTATAGCAGGACTCATTCTTTTGTATATTATGTCCATGTTTTTCTCAATTCATTTGTACAATGAACGTGATCTGTGAGAGGAGGAAAATAGCGTTGAAACAACTAATTTTAAAAGATTTCATCATTCAATGGAAGTTTTTAATTTGGTACATACTGTATCCTGTTTTCTTTTATATGGCCTTAACAGATACGGAAAATCTGTTCATAATTATGTCCGTAATTATTACAATTGGAGCAACAGTAAAAACATTTGAAGCAGATAGTAAAAATGAGAGTGAAGTTATAGTAAATAGTTTACCAATATTGAGAAAACAAATTGTGTATGCGAAATATATAGTAGCAATTATTATTCTTTTTATAAGTGTAACGGTCGGTTGTTTCACGATGGGAATGAAGAGTGGGGTTAACTTATTTGAATTTCTTGAAACGACAATGGTTGCTAGTATTAGCTTTATTTTATTGTATTTAAGTTTTGTTTTACCAATATCCTTTTGGCTAGGGTATAAGAAAACCATTTTCATTACGATAGTAATATTCATGGCACCGATAGTTGTTTTAGAAGCTTTGTTTCAAATTAACTTAGAACAAATTCAACTATACAACAGCTTGTTATTCATTAGTTCCATGTGCATGTTCATAGCATCTACCTTTGTTTCAGTAAAAATATATGAAAAAAGAGAATTTTAAAAGGTGCCTTAAAAAAGGCACCTTCTTCAATAACGACAATACGAGAGCAGTAGTTTATAAAAAGAAACGCTATTTGGCACATCTTTCGGAGTATGTAATATAAAGCTGAAAACGATGATGAGAATAAGAAATAGGAAAAATAAAAATAGGATTTGCTTATGTATAGAATTTTGCATATTATTCACTCCTTTTTTTAGGTAGTATGTCCAAAAGAAAGGAGTGTATGAAAAATGTTAGGAGGGGAGAATGATGAACAAAAGAAAATGGTTATATAGAATAGGAATATTTTTATTTTCAATCGGTCTCATATTAGCAAATGTTTACTCGGATATACCACCGTTATTTCCAAGTTTACTAAAAGGGTTGGTATAAGTATTGCCATAGTTGGTCTGTTTTGTCTTATCACATCTAACTTCTACAGAAAGTCTGAATGAATATAAAAAAGGACAGTTACTCTTTTTCAGAAGTACTGTCCTTTTTTAATAACTTATTCCATAGTTTGGCGATACTCCATATAATGACGATTGCAATGGAGGCGATAATGGACCAAACAATTGATATCATTTCAATTGTCATGTTAGGAAGGAATGTGAGAATGGATAATACTTTATGAAACAATGATTCTATTATATGAAAACTTATTTGTAATAGAATGACGATACCAAGTGTGATCCATGCTAATATTTTCTTTCCTTGTTCTTTCCACATGACATTCACCTCTCGTTAGCTTAATAGTTTTAAGCCAACAGCGCCGCATAGAATACAGCTTAAGAAAGCAAGACGACGCCAATCCGCTGATTCTCGGAAAATGAGAATGCCTAGAAGTGCACTTCCGGCAGTTCCGATTCCAGTCCAAATTGCGTAAGCAGTTCCCATCGGTAATGTGTTCATCGCAAGAGATAAGAAGAAGAAGCTTACGCCGAAGTTAGCGATTAAAATAACTTTTGGTGCCCAGCCTTTCTTTTCAGTGGCTACTTTCATAAAGAGTACACCAATAATTTCACAAATACCAGCTAGAATTAAAAATACCCAAGCCATTTTATGCGGCCTCCTTCGCTTCTTTTTCTTCTGTTACTCGTTTTAAACCAATTACTCCGAAGAAGATTAAACCGATTAATAAAACTTTTACGATAGAGAAAGGTTCTCCGAAGATGAAAATCTCTGTAAGAACGATTCCACCAGCTCCGATTCCTGTAAAGACTGCGTATACAGTGCCGACAGGTAAATCTTTATAAGCTCTAAATAATAAGACGAAACTAATTGTAATTAATAGAGCAACACCAGCCCATTCAAGTGGTGCCTCTGCTTTTTTTAGTCCAATCACCCAAAATATTTCAATAATACCAGCGATAATTACATAAATCCATGCCATATGTCATTTCTCCTTCCTACCAGTCGTTAGGTAAAGGGCTTAAAAACGACGCATTGCAAAGGAGCAATCCGTCAGTTTGAAAGTCCGCGCCAAAATACTTTCCAAGAAGCGTCTAAACGTGTCTCAAAACGATTTAAACCTGCGTATAATAGTTCAACCATAAGACCGTCGAGTAAGCATAGAAAAGCCTCTAAGGCGTCTTTTACTTCAATGTTATGCAGCTCATCTTGTTCGCTTGCTCTTTTAAATACAGGGAATAAAAGTTTTCCGACGTTTTCAATGTGTACATTTGCTTTATTAATAATTTGTTCGCGAAATGCATCAGGCGGAAAATAAGAAGTTCGTAACCAAAACATTGATTCTTCACTTTCACCAAATCGTTTTGCATACCCTTTTAATAATTTTAAAAGCAATTCTTCAGTGGACGAATTGGAAAAGCTTTCGATATCGCCTGTGAAGCTCTGCAAATCTTTTTGAAGAGCAGATTCTAAGCATATGAAATATAGCTCTTCTTTTCCTTTAAAGTGTGCGTAAATCGATGGTTTTTTAATCCCAACTTCTTGAGCAATATTTGCCAATGAAGTTCCTTCATAGCCGTAGCGTGCGAAATGAGAAAGTGCTACAGCTTTAATGCGGTTTGCTGTCATTTTCATCCCCTACCTACCGTTCGTTAGTTTCATTATATGAGATGGGAAATATAAAGTCAATAGGTGAAGAGCTGAGAAAGAGCGTTATAAGTAACGCTCTTTTTAGACAGTCTCTCGCTCAATTAAATGGAATGAAAGTTCTTTTGCACTGCCGACAATTTGCTCGCTTTGGATCTGCTTATGGAATAAAGAAAAAGCATGTGAGCCCATTGCGAGACCGGGATGTTCAATTGTGGAAATTTCTAATGCCTTTGAAATTTCATGATTATCAAATCCAAGGATAGCAAGGTCTTCAGGTACTCGAATACCATGTTTTCGAGCCTCTGTTAATAAACCAGCTGCAACTTGATCGTTCGCTGTGAAAATAGCAGTTGGACGATTTTTCATATTTAAAATACGATGGAGTATTTGTGCTCCGTCCTGCATTGTATAGCATTGGTGGAAAATCCATTCAGGATGCAACGTTTTCCCTTCGTTACGAAGTGTATCGGCGAACGCTTTTTCGCGCTCCATGGAATTTACACTTGTTTTTCTTGCTAAACAAATTCCGATTTTTTCATGGCCTCTACTTAGTAAATAGGCAGTACCAAGACGGAAACCTTCATAATGATCTACGTAGATGGATGAAATGAGGGGATGCTTCATTTTTTCACATGAAATAATAGGGGCAAATTTTGCAAAAGGTTCGATTTGTTCCCAAGAGCTCGTTCGGGAGCAAATAATCATCCCATCAAATTGTTTCATTTTCATCATTTCAAGAACACGAATTTCTTCAATGCTATCGTAATTCGTTTGACATAAATTAATATGATACCCAGCTAATAACGCTTCGTTTCCGATTCCTTCAATAATCGTACTGAAGTAGGGGAGGTTAATGAAAGGAAGCATAACGCCAATTGTATATGTTTTCCCTCTTATTAAATGGACAGCATTTATATTTTTTGCGTAGTTTAATTCTTCAACAGCATCTAGAACACGCTTACGCTTTTCTTCTTTTACGTAAGGGTGATTATTCAGGACACGAGAAACAGTTGATATCGATACACCAGCAGTTTTAGCAATTTGTTTTATATTGGCCATATGTATCACCTCTTTCCCTTATTATAAAGGGAAAATAATAAGAAAGAAAAAATCTTGACCTGAAAAGCTTTTCACAAACTATGGTATTAATAAGACTTCTTTTTATTCGCGTAACCTTTTCACTTGGGCGTAAGAATGATAGGGGTCTTTTTTGTTTGCAAAAAGTGTTGTCAAAATGTGTGAGAATAACGTGGAAAGTTTTCAAAGGTGGAGTTTGGTGACAAAGCGAATATGAAGAGAATATCAACGCTTCGTTCGTTAAGAGAGCGATATGAAAGGGCGGAAACAAATTGAAAAAAAGAATCATTTGTTTCGTGTTTTCTAGTTTCGTGCTTAGTTCGTGTTCGTTTCAGCAAACGATGCAAGAAGAAAAACACTTTGTGGGAACAACGGGAGGAGCTATGGATCGTGTTACGGATCCTATTCCGCTAAAGGAACTTCCAAAATATTTTCCGGTGAAGTTTAAAGTTCCAACGTTTTTACCGTACGATATTACAAGTGATGTGAAGGGGGAAGTAAGAACGCTTGGGAAAAAGAACACTGTCTTAACGATTAAATATAAACAGAAAGAACCAGGTAGAAATGAGTATATTGAGTTAAATGTCGCGAACTTTCCTTATAGTTTTCCGGATCTTGTGGAAGAGAAGCGATTTCAAGAACAAATGAAACTGAATAATGGAACGTCTGCTTATTTTAAAAATAAAGATGATTATGAACGTGGTGACGAATTTGCTACGCTTATATGGAAAGAGAAAGGAATTGAATATCAACTGCTGTATCGGAATGTAGAAGAGAACGATGAAAAGGTAATCAAGCAGAATTTATTATACATTGCGAATAAGATGAAATGAAAAAACTAGCTGATTTATTCAGCTAGTTTTTTGTATGTTATTATTTCTTTTTAATTTTGCCTGTCCAAGATTTAAATCCACCTTGTAATTGGTAGAAATCTTTGTAGCCTTGTTTTTTTAAGTATTGCGCTGCACGACCTGTACGGAATCCGCTTTGGCAATATAAGTAAACAGGTTGATCTTGACGAAGTTCTTTATGGCGAAGGCGAATTTGTGATAACGGAATGTTACGTGCACCTAAAATATGCCCTGCGTTATATTCGTCTGCTTCACGAATATCGATAAGCTGTGCTTTACGGTAGCCAGCGCGAAATTCTTCTTCTGTAAGAGTTTTAATTAATTTTTTCTGATAGAAGTACATCCATACAGTGTAGCCGATAAATGCTACGATTACGGCTAATAAAATAATCCAAGTTGTTGACACGATTCTATCGCTCCCTTTTTTCTTATCCTACTTTCAATATTATAATGCCCTTATGTATTTATGCAACAGATTCATTTGCATATAAGAAGAAATTTCGTATTCTTTCACAAATTTTGTCGAATTTGGTAGACTAGAGAATGTGAAAAATAATTGGTTATATGAGGTGCAGGATGGGAAAAGAAAAATGGTGTTATATTAACTCTGGTCAATGTTCACCGGCATTTAATATGGCGTTAGATGAATGTTTATTAAATTGGCAAAGTGAAAAGAAAATGCCACCAACAATTCGTTTTTATGAATGGGAAGTACCAACATTAACAGTTGGGTATTTTCAACGTGTTGAAAAAGATATTAATATGGATGTAGTTAACGAAAAGAAATATGGATTCGTTCGTCGTCAAACAGGCGGCAGGGGTGTACTACATGACAAAGAGTTAACGTATAGTGTTATTGTGTCTGAAGATCATCCGAATATGCCGAAAACAGTTACAGAAGCGTATCGTGTTATTTCGCAAGGTTTATTAGATGGTTTTAAGGCATTAGGGTTAGAAGCATATTATGCAGTTCCAAAAACAGAAGCAGATCGTGAAAATTTAAAAAATCCACGTTCCGGCGTATGTTTTGATGCACCATCTTGGTATGAAATTGTAGTGGAAGGACGAAAAATTGCTGGTAGTGCTCAAACGCGTCAAAAAGGTGTTATTCTACAGCATGGATCGATTCCATTAGAAATTGATTTAGATGAACTATATGATCTATTTTTATTCCCAAATGAACGTGTGAAGGAACGCATGAAGAGTATGTTCTCTTCTAAAGCAGTAGCAATTAATGAATTAACAGACCGTACATTTACGATAGAACAGTTAATTAAAGCGTTTGAAGTTGGCTTTGAAAAAGGATTGGATGTAGAACTTGTTCCATATGAATTAACAGAAGAACAGTTACATGAAGTTCAAACGTTAGCGAAAGAAAAGTATGAAAGTAATGAGTGGAATTATAAAAAATAAGAGATGGCAATTGCCACCTCTTATTTTTTTATAGTAAATTAAGTACTTTTTCTACTTTGATTCCTTTATCTTGTAAAGAACGAAGGCGATTTACAACGTCCATAATTTCTTTGTCAAATGTAACGCTAATACCTTGGCTTTGTAGTTCTTCTTTTAAGCTTTCAATAGAATCATCTATGTCGATGCCAAGCTCGTAATCTTGACAAACTTCAATTGTCTTTTTCACGAGTTTAACATAATTTTCTTGTAGTTTTGAATTTGTTTCAGTCAAAGCAGGCTGCTTCGGTTTTGCAGGAGCAACCGGTGCTGTCTCTTGCTTTGTAACTGGAGTAGGGACTGCTTTTTTCACAGGCGCTGGAGTAACTAGTTCTACAGCTGCTTCTACGCTTACTGGCTTCGGTGTCGGTACCGGAGTAGGCTTAGGTGCCATAGCAGGTGTTTCCACACGCGTAACAGGCTTAGGAGCAGGCGTAATTGCTTTTGGAGCTTCTACAACTACTTCCTTTTTCGGTGCTGCTTCTACCTGTGTTTCTTCTTGCTCGGCAGCTTCTTTATTTTCTTTACTCCACATAACGCGTTCAATTTCTAGAGAAACATTGTTTTTGTTCATCGCTGTTAATGTAACTTTACCAACTTCAGCGTTTCCAGTGAAATCAACAATTTTATAAATAACACTCTTGTTCCAATCCACGTTTCCGCTCAAAAATAATTCTTCGTTACATTTCGGCGTTAAGCCCTCGATTTTAATTTCTGCGTTTACACCGTTTTCACTATATACCATAATTAGCGAAGCATTTACATCTTCGTCTGCTAACATTAGTTCACGTACCATTTTGCCGGTGCGTACTTGCGTTTTCTTCTTAACTGACATCTAATTTCTCCTCTCAAAAATTCAGTAATAATAAAAAAATCGTATAACGAAAAATAATTGCTCACGAAGATTTATGATACCGATAATAAAAGCATCACGTCAACAATTAACTTTAATTATTTTGCATTTTTCTTATTTTCTTTATGAAATTTTTCAATTTGTAAAATTAGACAGAAGAAAAAACAGCCTTTTGAAGGGCTGTTAAAAATTTGATTTTTTATATAGTAATTTATATAAAATAAAAAATAAGATAGCAATTAAAGCATTTTGCCAAAAGTTTAGATGATAAATGAGATAAGGTTGCTTTTGGAAATAAATATTTAAGAATACAGCGGAACAAAATGGAGTAGCAAATGCGAATCCAAATAGAATTCTTCTTTTCCAATTCATTTTCTGATTAAAGGAGTAACGCTTTAATAAATATAAAATAAATAGTATACCTAGTATAATTATTGAAACAGACAAAGTAGTTCCAAGGATGCTAAAAGGCGGACTTGATAATGTATTGTTTTTTTCAAAGAAAAACATAAAAAATGAAATAATTGCATTTATGCCAAACTGTATAGCAAGAAGTAAGCTAATAGAAAATCCAATTAAAGAGGCTTTTTCTAACTTTGTTTGAGTTGGTAAAGCTGATATAAGTTCATCGCAATAAGATTGTAAATTATCTCCAAATATGTCATAAGCGTTTTTATTTTCTGCTTGTGCTTCGATGAGGTGATCTAATATTTCTAGTAACAGTTCTTCCATTTGTTGCTCTGGCACGTTAGATAAACGAAGATAAACTAACATATCGCTATAAGCAACTTCATTTTCAGGTGTTAGAAGCTCACGTTTTTTATTATTCAATTCAATCATGTCTTGTGCATTCATCCCTATCACTCCCCCTGTAATAAGTTATTTACCGTAGTTGAAACCATTCCCCAGCTTTGTTTAAATTCTTCAAGCTGCTCTAATCCTTTATCGGTTATGTGATAATATTTTCGCTTTGGACCGAGTGAGGAAGCTTTTAATGTGCCTTCGATCAATTTTTCTTTTTGCATACGTAATAATAACGGATAGATGCTTCCTTCGCTTACGAATGTAAATCCGTGTTTATTTAATTTTGTGCTCAGTTCATATCCGTACACTTCTTCTTGTGAAATGATGTATAGGATGCAACCTTCTAATACACCTTTTAACATTTGGCTGTGCATGATTTCACCACCTTTTACTCAGGTAACTTGCGTTGCAAGGTAGCTGTTATCCAAATTATAACATTCAGTAACTTGCAACGCAAGTTACTGAAGTGGAAAACTTTAATGCGTGTTAATTTTTCAACGTTTCCCATACTAACGAGAGGGAGGGAAGCACATGAAACCATTTATGCCAAAACTCGTTTACTTTGAACCAAAGGCACTTGAATATCCGCTTGGAAAAGAGCTTTATGAGAAGTTTACGAAGATGGGATTAGAAATTCGTGAAACGACATCACATAATCAAATTAGAAATTTGCCAGGAGAAAATGATTTGCAAAAGTATCGTAATGCAAAGGCTACACTTGTCGTTGGAGTAAGGAAGACGCTAAAGTTTGATACGTCAAAACCGTCAGCTGAATATGCAATTCCGCTCGCAACAGGGTGTATGGGACATTGTCATTATTGCTATTTGCAAACAACACTTGGGAGTAAGCCTTACGTTCGTGTGTATGTCAATCTTGATGAAATATTTGAGAAGGCAAAGCAATATATGGATGAAAGGGCACCTGAAATAACAAGATTTGAAGCAGCGTGTACATCAGACATTGTTGGGATTGATCATTTAACACATGCATTAAAGCGGGCGATTGAATTCATTGGAGAAAGTGAATATGGGCGCTTACGTTTCGTCACGAAATATTCGCACGTTGATCATTTATTAGATGCAAAGCATAATGGGAAAACTCGTTTCAGATTTAGTATAAATTCACGATATGTAATTAAAAATTTTGAACCAGGGACATCGCCATTTGAGGAGCGAATTGAGGCGGCACGTAAAGTAGCAGGTGCAGGTTATCCACTTGGTTTTATAGTCGCGCCACTTTATATGCATGAAGGATGGGAAGAAGGATATCGTGAACTATTTGAGCGACTGTACAATGCGCTGAAAGATATGACGATACCAAATTTAACGTTTGAATTAATTCAGCATCGTTTTACGAAACCAGCGAAAAAGGTTATTCAAGAGCGTTATCCAAATACGAAGCTTGAAATGGATGAAGAGAAGCGGAAGTATAAATGGGGACGATATGGCATCGGAAAATATGTATATAAAAAGGATGATGCAGCAGTATTGGAAGAAACGATAAGAGGTTATATAAATGAATTTTTTCCTAATGCAGAAATACGATATTTTACTTAAGGGGGGTCTGTATGCAAATACAGATTCTTTTTTGTTTTATATATTTAGGCTCGTTTTCAACTTGTCACGTTATTCTTTCTGGTGTATCATTTTATTGATTGCTTCGTACGGAATAAGCAAAATGAACTTGGATGGAGGAAACCGATGCCTACCCCTAGTATGGAAGATTATATTGAACAAATTTATTTGTTGATTGATGAAAAGGGTTACGCCCGCGTATCTGATATTGCTGAAGCGCTTAGTGTACATCCATCCTCTGTAACAAAAATGGTGCAAAAATTAGACAAAGATGAATATCTAATTTATGAAAAATATAGAGGGCTTGTATTAACAACAAAAGGTAAAAAAATCGGAGAACGTCTCGTATATCGTCATGACTTGCTAGAGCAATTTATGCGTATTATCGGTGTGGATGAAAGTAAAATTTACAATGATGTAGAAGGAATTGAACATCATTTAAGTTGGGAAGCGATTGATCGCATTGGTGATTTAGTGCAATACTTTGAACAAGATACAGTCCGAGTGGAAACACTTCGCGGTGTTCAAAGAGCAAATGAAGAGAAAAGTAATTAAGGGGAACGTATGGCGTTTCCTTTTTTATTTCAATTCGAAAAGGATGGGAGAATTATGAAAGCAATTATTTTTGATTTTGATGGATTAATTGTGGACACAGAAACGATATGGTTTCACTCTTTCAGAGATGCTGTTCGTGAATACGGCGGGGAACTACCTTTAGAGGAATTTGCGAAATGCATTGGAACAACAGATGAGGTACTTTATACATATCTAAATGATCAATTAAAAGAGAAGTTTAACAAAAGTGTATTAAAAGAAAAAGTGGCAACTTTACATAAAGAGAAAATGAGAATACCAGAAGCTCGTGACGGGGTAAAAGAATATTTAGAAGAAGCGAAAGAAATGGGATTAAAAATCGCACTAGCTTCTAGTTCTTCTAGAGAATGGGTTATTCATTTTTTAGAAGAGCTACAAATTCGAGAATATTTTGAAGTAATTAAAACGAGAGAAGATGTTGAGAAGGTAAAACCAGATCCAGCTCTTTATCGAGTTGCAATAGAAGAATTAGGAATTAAGCCATCTGAAGCTGTTGTATTTGAAGACTCATTAAATGGATTGAGAGCAGCAGTTGCAGCGGGATTAACGTGCGTTGTGGTACCTAATGATGTGACACGGAATTTACCGTTTGAAAATCATCATCTTCGAATTGAAAGTATGAGAGAGAAAAGTTTAAAAGAAGTGCTTCAAAGTATAAAAAAAGACCGTATTTCCTAAAAGGAAGCACGGTCTTTCTTTTTGCTTTTTTTGCCTTCAATGACAGTTAAATGAGACTGTTTTCTTTTTCGTTTCAAAGTGGAAGAATTCCCTTTTTTACTTTTGTCATTAGAAGTATTTGACTTAAAGAAAGAATTGCCTAGGGGTGCTACATTTTGTTTCCCATGTTTGCGGTTCGATTGTTTTGCCGCACGCTTATATGAGCTTTGCGAATTTGCGGAACCACTGGAATTTGTAAACATCTTGTATAGCAAGTAAAAGATACCGACAACAAGTAACATGTACCCGATATTTCTTAATACACCCATGGGATTTGTAATAACAGATGAAACAAGGCCGAATATTGCCAATCCGATAATAAGCACAAATATAGCGAAAGTAAACGAACGACCGTTCATAAGGGACACCTCCTAAAAACATATATTGAAATTAGTATATTAACGATGAGGAAAGGAGTTGAACACCATTTTTAAATAATTATTGTTTGTTCTCTAAACGTAATAATTCTTCAAACGATGCAATTGCTACTTCCACTTGATCATCTGTTGGTTCTTTCGTTGTTAATAGTTGTAGCCATAATCCAGGATATCCAAGTACGCGTAATACGGGAATGTCTCGTAATCGATTTGTAAATTGCAATACTTCAAAAGAAATACCAAGTACAACTGGAATTAATAAAATTCTGTTTATAACTCGTGCCCAAAGAGGATCTGTAGGGACTAGGAAATAAACGAACATTCCAATAATGACTGTAAATATAATAAAGCTACTGCCGCATCTATAATGGAGACGAGTTTGCTTTTGAACGTTTTCTACAGTCAGAGGAAGGTTATTCTCGTAAGCATTGATTACCTTATGCTCTGCACCGTGATACTGAAATACCCGCTTAATAAGTGGGGTTAAAGAAATAAAGTATATATAGCTCAATAATAGCATGAGCTTAATGACACTTTCGACAATGATTTGCCCAGTATGAGATGGGAAAATCGGTCTCGTTAATTCAGCTAATAGTGCAGGAACTGCTGTGAAAATGACTTTACCGAATATAAAAGATAAAACGCCAACAGCTGCAACTCCTAATACCATCGTTAATTTTGATTGTTCTTCTTTTTTATTTGCAATTTGTTCATCATCTTCTGGGTGGACGTCAAATCGTTCTGAAGCGAAGTTTAAATGCTTTGCTCCATTCGCACTTGCATCCACAATAGCGGCAATCCCTCGTAAAAATGGAATTTTTTTTAGGGTAGATAGTACTTTATTACGAACGCGTGGTAATCGATAAAATTCAATCGATTTATCTTTACGACGAACCGCTGTAACAGTATATTCTCTACCGCCAAACATAACTCCTTCTATGACCGCTTGCCCGCCATATATTTGTTTTGACTCTTCTGCCATGTTAACACCAACCTGTATTTGTTTCTCTCTTATGTAGAAAAAGAGGCAATTGTCATACTGGGTTCTGTCGTTTTGAAATAAGACAATCACCGAGTTTCCTTTATTTTATCGGCAAATACAAGTAGATGACAAGGGAAAATGTTATGAGAGTCGGACATTTCTTATTCTTTTTATAGACAAATTTCGCAGGATTTAAACATGCTTCAAAATAGTTTCGGGCATACTATTGAGCGGAGGTGTCGATGTGAGTCAAGAACAATTAGGAACAAGGAATTTTGTGCAGATTGGTTTGTTTGGTGGAATCTTTTGGGGCGGGATCTGGTATTTCCTTCATATATTTTCATTCACGGAGGCGGGACCGAATTATTTCCTTTTACCATTTGCGTTTGGAAGTTGGAAAGAGGGGGTATGGGGCAATGTGTTCGGAATAGTGTGTATGGGACTTCTTTCAATTTTGATCGCCTTTTTGTATAAAGCATTTTTTGCGAAGTTTGAAGGGATTATAGCGGGAATTATTTATGGGCTATTTTGGTGGGCACTACTGTTTTTGGGGATGGGTTTAATGGCTCCTGTTATTAAAAGTGCGCTCCATTTACCAAAAGAGACAATTGTGACGACAATATGTATTTTTATATTGTATGGTGTGTTTATAGCATATTCTGTTTCTTACGCAGTGAATAGCAATAAAGCAGAACAAGAAGGGCAAGAGAAGACGAACTATTCAAATAAGTAACTCCTATGTTAAAATATTGTATAGATATTTAATATTAAGGAGTTTTAAGAATATGAAAAAGTTACTCCTCGTAAACGGTCCTAACCTAAATCGCCTCGGTGTTCGTGAGGTAAATGTATATGGAAAGGGCACGCTAGCGACACTTGAAGCAGATATGAAGCAAGAAGCAGAAACAATGGGAGTGGAGTTAGAATGTTTCCAATCGAATCATGAAGGTGCCATTATCGACATTATTCATGAAGCGGAAGATATATATGAAGGGATCATTTTAAATCCGGGAGCATTTACGCATTATAGCTATGCGATTCGTGATGCCATTGCGAGCATTTCGATTCCTGTTATTGAAGTACATATTTCTAACATTCATCAGCGTGAATCGTTCCGTCATGAATCTGTGACGGCAGCTGTTTGTGCAGGTCAAATTGTAGGATTTGGTTTTTATGGCTATAAGTTAGCGTTATTTGCATTAATGGAGAAATTGAGGGAGGCATAAAGTAATGGAGAAAATTGAAAGATTACGAAGTGCATTTGATGAGGCTGGCATTGACGGTATTTTGTTAACAAATGAACATAGTCGTAGATATATGGCTAACTTCACAGGAACAGCAGGCGTTGTTCTTATTTCAAAAGATCGTGCTCAATTTATTACAGATTTCCGTTACGTCGAGCAGGCAAGTAAACAAGCGGTTGGATATGAGGTTGTACAGCACGCAGGATTGATCATTGATGAAGTGGCAAAGCAAGTGAAAGAGCTTGGAATTCAAAAACTTGGTTTTGAGCAAGATACTCTTACATATAGTTCTTATTCAGTGCATAAGGAAGCGATTGATGCTGAATTTATCCCGACTTCTGGACTTGTAGAAAAGTTACGCTTGATAAAGACTGATTCAGAGATTAAGATATTAAAGGAAGCTGCACAGATTGCAGATGCTGCCTTTGAGCATATTCTATCATTCATTCGCCCGGGAGTATCTGAAATTGAAGTGTCAAATGAACTTGAATTTTTCATGAGAAAACAAGGAGCAACATCTTCTTCGTTTGATATTATCGTTGCTTCAGGTCTTCGTTCGGCATTACCGCACGGCGTGGCATCTGAAAAAGTGATAGAAACAGGAGATTTCGTTACATTAGACTTCGGCGCTTATTACAAAGGATATTGTTCTGATATTACTCGTACGATTGCAGTCGGTGAACCATCTGATAAATTAAAAGAAATTTATAATATCGTTTTAGAAGCACAACTACGTGGTGTGAACGGTATTAAAGCTGGTTTAACAGGTCGCGAGGCTGATGCGCTAACGCGTGACTACATAACGGAAAAAGGATATGGTGAATACTTTGGACACTCTACTGGTCATGGAATAGGTCTTGAAATCCATGAAGCACCAGGTTTAGCGTTCCGTTCTGATACAGTACTTGAACCAGGTATGGCTGTAACAGTAGAGCCAGGTATTTATATTCCAGGTATTGGCGGCGTACGTATTGAAGATGATATCATTGTGACAAGTGAAGGTAATGAAGTAATTACGAAATCACCAAAAGAACTTATTATTTTGTAATACACAGGAGGATTTTTTTACATGATTTCAGTAAACGATTTTCGTACAGGTTTAACAATTTCAGTGGACAATGCCCTTTGGCAAGTACTTGATTTCCAACACGTAAAGCCAGGTAAAGGTGCTGCATTCGTTCGTTCTAAACTACGTAATCTTCGCACAGGTTCTGTTCAAGAGAAAACATTCCGTGCAGGTGAGAAAGTAGAAAAAGCACACATCGAAAACCGTCGTATGCAATACTTATACGCAAGCGGTGAGGCTCACGTATTTATGGATAACGGAACTTATGAGCAAATCGAACTTGGTGAAAAACAAATCGAGCGCGAGCTTAAATTCCTAAAAGAAAACATGGAAGTAGCAATTATGACTTACCAAGGCGAAGTACTTGGTGTTGAACTTCCAAACACAGTTGAATTACAAGTTACAGAAACAGAGCCTGGTATTAAAGGTGATACTGCTTCTAACGTAACAAAACCAGCTACATTAGAAACTGGTCTTGTTGTACAAGTACCAATCTTCATTAACGAAGGCGAAATGCTTATCATCAACACTGGTGAAGGTAAATACGTTTCTCGTGCATAGTAAAAAAACACTCGTGATAATTCACGAGTGTTTTTTTTATAGGAAATAGGGTAGATAGTAAATAGCTGTTACTATAAAACTGACTAAAACAAGTGAAAGAGTACCCATAATAGATGGAGTCAAAACAATTTGAAATGGTTTTATTTCGCCAGTCTCAACGCCAGTTAATGTTTTGCTTATTGCGTGATCTGTAATGTTATTTCTATGGTTACTCATAATAATTAACCACATAATTGCAAATATTGCTAAACTACCAAGGAAAAAGGTCTCTATAAATGACCAACCGACTAATAATGAAAAAAGATAAATAAGAGCTAATTCTACTACAACGGTTAAACTAATTTTCAATGCCTTCATATTTTTCCTCCTCATTCTGTAATTTCAACCAGTTTAAAAAATTTTCACGTGACACGACATGCAGAGAGCAAGGTGACCTTACTTCTTTCTCTAGTGCAGCGTGTTCGTCTGGAAACTTGTTTTCCACATGCAATGAAATATAGGGGAGTTTTTCTTGTGCTTTTAGTGAGCGGATATTATTCGTTTTAGCACCAGCAAATACGTAGGAAAGTTGTAAGTCTAAAAAGGCGATTTTAAAGATTTCTTTTTTAGCAGCCTCGTTATAGCCTTTTCCCCAGTATGGATAGCCAATCCAACTACCAATGTGAGATTGCTTTTTTTCATTATTAATATGTTTAAGTGTGGTGAGGCCAATTATTTCATTTTCTTCATTCACAATCATTCTCGATAAGGATTTCTTTTGACGCTCTTCTTCTATTGCGAAAAGAAGAAATGTTTTCGTGTCTTCGATGTTTTCTACCGTTATCCCCAATGCATTTTTTATATGTGGATCACTTGATAGCTCGAAAATCACATTTGTATAGCATAAATCTAGTGGTAATAAAGTGATGTGCTGCATGGTTTAAACCCCTTTCAAACTAAATATACCATAATATACCATAAAATAATATGAATATTCAGATTCTAATTCAGACTTTAGAGAAAAATTATGTTTTTACTTCTGAAATAGACAACCTCTGCATATGGTTGTACAAATATATTCTTTTTTAGAATACGAAGTTAGTAACTGTTACGGGAGAAGGTGGAAGAATGAAACAGTGGCTAGCGGCAATGGAAACATCCGTGCTTGTTATGGGGGCACTTCGATTATTTTCAGGTAGTGCGGAGATATTTGCTGCTTTGCTTATGCTTTATGTGAATGATGCGAAGAAAGCGTTGTTTATAAATGGTATGTTGGCGTTTGTTGGACCTACCGTATTAATTTTAACAATGACAATTGGGATAGCGAGTGTAGCAAGTGAAATTTCTTTCTTGAAGCTCTTTTTTCTAGCGCTTGGAATTTGCTGTATTTTTATCGCATTACTGAAATAGTAAGTCGAGTATAGTGGGGAGAAGCCGATGAAAGAGGTATTAGAAGTTTTACCAAAAACGATGAAGTACTTAATTGAAGAATGTAAGCAATACGATGCTTTAGAGGAAATTCGTGTTCGAATTGGAAGGCCGCTAGAGTGTATTGCACACGGAAAGGTGTTTTTTTATGACTATATCACTACTGCAGAGGATGCTATTTACTTATTGAATAAATTAAGTCAATTCTCAATTTATACGATGGAAGAGGAATTAAAACGTGGGTATGTGACGCTTCGCGGGGGGCATAGAATCGGGTTAGCAGGAAAAGTCATTACAGAAAAAAGCGCAGTGAAAATGATTCGTGATGTCTCTTCCTTTAATATTCGTATTGCTCGTCAAAAAATAGGGATTGCTGAACCGCTTTTGCCATATTTGTATGAAAAAAGGTGGTTAAACACGATGGTAATTGGCCCTCCCCAAACGGGAAAAACGACACTTTTAAGAGATGTAGCACGTTGCATGAGTCAAGGGGTAAGTGCTTCGGAAATTCCTTCCTGTAAAGTGGGGATCGTTGATGAACGTTCAGAAATTGCTGGCTGTGTAAAAGGAATCCCGCAATATGATTTTGGTACCCGAGTCGATGTGTTAGACGCATGTCCAAAGGCAGAAGGAATGATGATGATGATTCGTTCTATGAGTCCTGATATTTTGATCGTAGATGAAATTGGCCGTAAAGAAGATAGTGAAGCAATTATGGAGGCAGTGCATGCAGGTGTTCAGCTTTTTATAAGCGCACACGGATTTTCCTATGAGGATGTTGTGAGACGTCCATCGCTCAAGGCAGTGCTAGAGCTTGGTATATTTGATAGGTTTGTGGAGTTGTCAAAAGCGAGGGGTCCAGGAACGGTTATGCAGGTGAAAGATAAATATGGAAAACCAGTGTTATCAAATAGAAAGGCTGAGGGCGTATGGTGAAAATATTTGGTGCAGTGTTAATCGTTGCGGTCAGCACCTTTTTCGGGTTTTCGTACGCTAAAAGATACAGTGAGAGGCCGAGGCAACTTAGGTTATTAAAATCAGCACTTCAATCATTAGAGGCAGAAATTATGTATGGACACACACCTTTATCTGAGGCTGCCGAGCGATTAGTTAAACAAATGCCAAAGCCATTAAATTGGATATTTCAAAGTTTCGCTAAAAAACTAGAAAGTGGAGAACAAACGGTAAGGGAAGCTTGGATAGATAGTTTGAAAGAGAATTGGAAGTTGACGGCTTTTCAACAAACCGAGTATGAAATACTGCAGCAATTTGGTGAAACGCTCGGGCAACATGATCGTGAATCACAACAAAAACATATTCGCCTATGTATTACACATTTGGAGAGAGAAGAAGAGGAAGCGAAAGCTTTACAACTGCAATACGAAAAAATGATTAAGAGCTTAGGGGTACTAGCAGGGCTACTAATTGTAATTTTACTGCTATAGGGGGGAGAAAGGCGATGTCCATTGATGTTGGATTAATATTTCAAATCGCCGGAATCGGCATTGTTTTAGCTTTCATTCATACTGTACTAAAAGAATTGAAGCGTGAGGATATTGCAAATTGGGTTATCCTTGTCGGTTTTGTCGTCATTTTATTTCATGTTGCATTTTTAATTAATACGCTATTCGACAAGATTAAAAGTGTCTTTCTCTTCCAGTAAAGGAGGCGGTTCGAATCGAAATTATACAAATTGTCGGATTAGGCCTCGTTGCTACGTTTTTAGCTGCTGTTTTGAACCAGCATAAATCTAGTATTACATCTTTATTTATTGTGTTCGTAGGTAGCGTGATGTTTCTAATTTTAATCGATCAAATTCATTCTATTTTACAAATGATTGAGAGAGTAGCGAGTGAAGCGAAAGTTAGTAACGTCTACGTGGAAACGTTACTAAAGATTATTGGAATTGCTTATATTGCCGAGTTTGGAGCTCAAATTACAAAAGATGCTGGTCAAGGTGCCATCGCTTCGAAAATTGAACTTGCTGGGAAAATCTTAATTCTCGTTATGGCAATTCCTATTTTGACGGTTGTAATTGAAACTATTCTCGGATTTTTACCGACGGGATAAGGGGGAGTGAATGTTGAGGAGGTTTGGAGCTAAGCTGCTATTTGCTTGCTTCCTTTTCTTTTCTTTACCGGTTGTTGTACAAGCTTCTCCTGTAGAAACAAACGTCGTTGATCAACAATTGGATAAGCTCGGAATTGAAGATGTGAAGCAATTTTGGGACGGGCTTGTTACAAAATATGGAGGCTATTTGCCAGAGAGTCAAAAAGGGAGTTTTATGGAGTTTGTAAAGGGAGAAAAAGAATTCTCTCTAAAAGAGTGGATGATAGGGTTATTAAAATATTTATTTCATGAGCTTGCAGCTAATGGAAAACTGCTTGGCACACTCATTATGCTCACAATCTTTAGTGCATTGTTGCAATCACTGCAATCCGCTTTTTCAAAAAGTAGTGTAAGTAAAATTGCTGATGCTGTTGTATATATGGTACTTATTATTTTTGCTTTAAATAGTTTTTATGTCGTTATGACATATGCAAGAGAAACGATACAAACAATGGTAGATTTCATATTAGCGCTATTGCCAATTTTATTGGCGCTTATAGCGACTGGTGGCGGGGTTGTATCTGTATCTTTCTTTCATCCGATTATCATTTTCTTAATGAATACAAGCGGGCTTCTTATGAATTATATCGTTCTACCGCTTTTATTACTGGCAACGATATTAAGTATTGTAAGTACAATGAGTGATCAATATAAAGTGACGAAATTGTCCAAGCTTCTGCAAAACGTTAGCGTTGGGATTATCGGTATTTTCTTAACGATTTTTTTAGGAGTATTATCTGTACAAGGAACAGCAACAGCCGTTGCTGATGGAATAGCTGTGAAAACTGCTAAATTTGTAACAGGGAACTTCATTCCAGTAGTCGGAAGGATGTTTACAGAAGCGGCAGATACTGTTATTAGCGCATCAGGATTATTGAAAAACACAGTCGGAATTATTGGGCTCGTCATTTTATGTTTAATTGTTGCTTTTCCAGCGATTCAAATTTTCTGTATCGCATTTATTTATAAATTCGCAGCAGCAGTATTGCAACCGGTTGGCGGCGGAGCAATTATTCAATGCTTAGACATTATTGGACGAAGCATCATTTACGTATTTGCTTGCTTAGCTATCGTATCATTTATGTTCTTTTTAAGTATTACAATTATTATTGCTGCGGGGAATATTACACTTATGATGCGGTAGGAGGTGAAGAGTATGCAATTTGTTACAGAGTGGATCAGAAATATTATCGTTTTTTTGCTCTTAGCGACAATGCTTCATCTTATTCTTCCAAATTCGAATTTGCAAAAATACGTTAAATTCGTTGTAAGTCTTTTGTTAGTCGTATTAATTTTAACACCCCTTTTTAAACTATTGCAGACAGATGTAAATGAAGTAATTGCAAATTTTAATGAAGAAAAGTACGTAGCAGAAGGATCTGTAAAAAATTCAATAGATTCGAAGAAAAAAGAAATACAAGCTCTAACACGTGCATATAGTTTAGAAGAGATGGCTACCAAAATGAAAAAAGAAGTAGGAAAAGAGTTTGAGAAACAGTATGGTATGTCAGTCTCTGAAATACAAATAGTCGCAGCGGAAAGCACAGCGGAAGTAAAGTCAGCGAAAGATATTCAATCTGTTGTTGTGACGTTAAAAGAAAAAGAACGTAGTAAAAATGATGCAATCGAAACAGTAAAACCAGTTGAAATTAACACGAAAGAACCACCGAAAAAAGTAGAGGAAACGAATGTAGAAATGAAAGACTTCTTTTCAAGCAGGTGGCAACTAGAGAATAAACAAATCCAAGTTCAAATGGAAGGGAGGACAGGTAGAGTAAATGGACAATAAAGATAAAAATTCGAAGTTCTCATTTTTTCGAAACTTATTGAATGGAGATGAAAAAGAAAGTAATGAGAAGGGAAGAAAGGTAACACCTAAGTTCTTACTTGTCCTACTCATACTTGGAATTTTGCTTATGTTTTCTAGTAGTTTTTTTTCAAGTAAAAAAGAAGAAGTACCTGTATTTAAAGAACAAAAAACTCAAAACCAGGAAAAAGATGTACCAACTTTTGGACAAAAAAATAATGATAATATGTCAAATGTAGAAAAATATGAAAAAGCGTATGAACAAGAATTAAAAACTGCTTTAGAAGAAATAGCAGGAGTAAAAGACGTAACGATTAAAGTGAATTTAGATTCATCTGAAGAAAAAATTTTAGAAAAAAATACAGTGAAACGCTCACAAACAACAGGTGAAACAGATAAAACAGGCGGTAAGAGAGAAGTAGAGGACGAGTCTCTTGATGAAAAGACTGTCATTATACGTGAAGGGGATAAAGAAACTCCTGTTGTTTTACGAACAGAGAAGCCGAAAGTACGTGGTGTTCTTGTCGTAGCAAAGGGAGTGGATAATATACAAGTTAAAGCAATGGTAAAAGAAGCTGTGATAAGGCTGCTAGATGTACCGGCCCATCGCGTTTCAGTTTCACCGAAAAATTGATAGGGAGGAAATAAAGTGTTAAAAAAACAAACAGTTTGGTTATTAACGATGTTAAGTTTAGTTGTTGTACTATCTGTGTATTACGTGACAACTCCTGACAAAATGAATACAGCATCGCCGGCAACAGGTGAAAAGATTGGACAAGAAAAACAAGGTACTGATAAAGCAGTAACAAACGAAGCGCCTAAAGAAACTCCGAAAAAAGAAAATACAAGCAAGGAAACAACAAATAAAGAAACAGACAAAAAAGAAAATGCAAAAAAAGAAACAAGTAAAAAAGAGGGCAATGTATCAGTTCAATCAAGTGATGAGAATTTCACAGCTTTACGTATGCAAATGGAAGATCAGCGTAGTGAACAAAAAGCAAAATTACAAGAAGTGATGAGTTCAACAAAAGCTTCAGCAACAGAAAAGAATAAAGCGAAAGAAAATTTTGATGCCATTACGACAATGGAAACGAAGCAAGAATTACTTGAGACAGTAATTAAATCTCAAGGAGGATATCCAGATGCTCTTGTAAGAGCTGATGGCACTGATATTAGAGTAACGGTTAAAGCGGCAAAACATTCACAGAAAGAAGCAAATAAAATTATTCAACTTGTAAGAAGTGAAGGCGGATCAAAAGATGTAGGTGTGAAATTTGATCCACCAGCGAAATAAGTGAAACTTTAATCCGTAGGGATTTCCCTGCGGATTATTATCTTTTACTAAGCAAAGGGTATGCAAATAGTAAAATAGAGTATGTAAGTAAATGTGTGAATAGAAAAAAGCTATCATTTTCGATAGCTTTTTTCTATGTCGTCTTTGTAATTATTTTTACTATGTTCAACTCGGAATGGAGAAACACGTTGTGAGTAAAAGATTAATGGTTCATGGTACTGATGATTACTTTTTCCGGATTTGACGTGGATGAAAAGAACGCATGCCCAAACGATTACGGCAGGTAAAAAGAGAATGAGCCATATCATATTTCCACACCTCAACACAATATATTTTCTACACTTTGAACATACTATTCTTATATGAAGGAATGATGAACGGCGTGTAAACAAAAAAATAATATTTGGTAAAAATATGTTATTGACTATAGGTGTGGTGAAGAGTGAGGAGGGAATGGCATGTTTGCTTTGTAACGTTTTGCAAAAGTAGTGAATGTTTTTTAAGAAGTGGTCTTGCCAATTTCATGTGAAACTTGGTATTATTACTAGGTATTAAATTTTTATTGGAATAATATTTTTACAGGAATTTCGATTTATTATAAAGAAATATAAATTGGAATGTTTAAAAAATTTATCGTAAGATGGAAATAGTAAATATTTCTATTAGTTAATGAAATATATTTTCTAATAGAGTACATCGTATTTTTACAGTCAATCTAGTTTTCGTGACGAGAATCTGTAAAAACGGGACAAACAAGAGTATGGGAGTGGATTTTACATGTTTAAAATTCAAGAAGTTCGTGAATTAATTAAATTAATTGATAGCTCTAATATTGATGAATTTGAATACAAAAAAGACGGTACAACAATCAAAATGAAAAAGCGTGGTAATGAAGTTGTTGCTGTGCAAGCACCTGCAGCAAAACAAGCTATGCAACCAGTAGCGCCTGTTGAAGTTGAAACGACAGTAGCAGCAGCGCAAGCAGAAGTGCCAAAACAAGAAGAGAAGAAGGTTGTTCAAAATGAAAACCTACATAAAATCACATCACCGATGGTAGGTACATTCTATTCTTCTTCTTCGCCTGATACACCTCCATATGTAAGTGTTGGGGATAGAGTATCGAAAGATTCTATCGTATGTATTGTCGAGGCTATGAAGTTATTTAACGAAATTGATGCTGATGTAGAGGGCGAAATTGTTGAAATTCTTGTTAATAACGGACAGCTTGTTGAATATGGACAACCGCTATTTCTTGTAAAAGCGTAATAAGGGAGTCTTTGTGATGATAAAAAAAGTATTAATAGCCAATCGTGGGGAAATTGCTGTACGAATTATTCGTGCTTGTAAAGAAATGGATATTGAAACAGTTGCAATTTATTCAGAAGCAGATAAAGAGTCACTTCACGTACAGATTGCAGACGAGGCGTATTGTGTAGGACCAACGATTTCGAAAGAAAGCTATTTAAATTTGACAAACATTATTAGCGTTGCGAAGTTAACAGGCTGCGATGCTATTCATCCGGGATACGGATTTTTAGCAGAGAATGCAGATTTCGCAGAGTTATGCCGTGAATGTAACTTGATTTTTATCGGTCCAAGTCCAGAAGCTATTTCAAAGATGGGCACAAAAGACGTTGCTCGTGATACAATGAAAGAAGCAGGGGTTCCGATTGTACCAGGTTCACAAGGGATTATTAAAAATACCGAAGAAGCGATTGAGCTTGCTAATCAAATTGGATATCCAGTTATTATTAAAGCGACTGCAGGTGGCGGTGGAAAAGGTATTCGTGTTGCACGCCATGAAGAAGAGCTTATAAAAGGAATTCAAATTACACAGCAAGAAGCTAGTACCGCTTTTGGGAACCCTGGTGTATACTTAGAAAAGTACGTTGAAGATTTCCGCCATGTTGAGATTCAAATAATGGCAGATACACACGGAAATGCCATTCATTTAGGAGAGCGTGATTGTACAATTCAGCGCCGTTTGCAAAAACTATTAGAAGAAAGTCCATCACCTGCACTTGATGAAGAGATTCGCAAGCAGATGGGTGAAGCGGCAGTTAAAGCGGCGGTAGCGGTTGATTATACAGGTGCTGGTACGGTTGAGTTTATTTATGAATATAAAACGAAAACCTTTTACTTCATGGAGATGAATACGAGAATTCAGGTTGAGCATCCGGTTACTGAAATGGTAACAGGAATGGACTTAATTAAAGAACAAATTCTTGTTGCTTCAGGAGAAAAGTTATCGTTACAGCAAGAAGAAGTACAATTTAATGGTTGGGCAATTGAATGTCGAATTAATGCGGAAAACCCTGCCAAAAAATTTATGCCATCTCCAGGTAAAGTAGAAATGTACTTACCACCAGGAGGATTTGGTATTCGCGTCGATTCAGCTGTATATCCGGGATATTCAATCCCACCTTTCTATGATTCGATGGTTGCTAAATTAATTGTTCACGGAAAAACACGTGAAGAGGCAATTGCAAAAATGAAGCGCGCACTTAGTGAATTTGTCATTGAAGGCGTACATACAACAATCCCGTTCCATTTGCAATTGCTAGATCATCCTGATTTTGTAAAAGGTGAGTTTAATACGAAATTTTTGGAAGAGCATGAACTTGTGACGCAGTGATACATTAAAGGAGGTTTTTTTCATGGCTGAACATATGTTAGATATGGGTCAAGATACAACTCTTGGTAAAGTAGAAATTGCACCAGAAGTAATTGAAGTAATTGCAGGTATTGCAGCTGCTGAAGTAGAAGGTGTAGCGGCAATGCGCGGTAATTTTGCTACAGATGTTGTTGAGAAGTTAGGTAAGAAAAATCATGGTAAAGGTGTAAAGGTTGAATTAGCAAACGAAGATATTATCGTTGATCTTTATGTTGTAATGTATTTTGGTGTAGCAATTCCAGTTGTTGCACAAAAGATTCAAGACAATATTCGCCAAGCACTCTTTACAATGACAGGACTTGAGCCAAAAGAAGTGAATGTTCACATCGTTGGCGTAACATTCGAAACACAAAAAACAGAAATCGAACCAGTGTAAGAATGAAAAGGTGCCTAGTAACATAGGCATCTTTTTTATCGTTTCATTTCTTCACAAATTACAACCCTCTAATTATTATACTATTTCAAAAAATGAGAAATAAACAAGAAAATGTGTCGTTTTTCCAAAAAACGTACATTGTGATAAGATATGGAACTTGAAGTTAATCTTTTTATTATTTTTCAGCCTTGTAACCCGTGTGTGAAACGATAAATTGTGTTATTATCATTGTATTATAAGGTTGGAAAATCAATGAAAACTGTAAGAGTAAGTGAATTGACGGCTTATAAATTATAATAATATAACAAAGTATAAGGAAAGACTTGAAGCATAAAGGAGAGTTACAATGAAACGTAGGACGGCTAGAGAAAGAGCAATGCAAGCATTATACCAAATGGATATTACAGGTGAATTAGAACCGAAAGTAGCAGTGGAAAACACGCTAGATGAAGGCGAAGAAACAAATGAGTTTCTAGAGTCACTTGTAGTAGGTTTTGTAGAAAATAAAGAAGTAATCGATGAAGCGATTCGTCAAAATTTAAAAAAGTGGAAGCTTGAGCGTATTAGTATTGTTGATCGCAGTATTTTACGTGTAGCTGTGTATGAAATGAAATACATGGAAGAAATTCCACACAACGTAACAATTAACGAAGCAATTGAAATTGCTAAAACATTTGGGGATGAGGAATCTCGTCGTTTTATTAACGGCGTTTTATCTAATATAAAAGATACACTGTAAATTCTTTAAGGGGGAATCTTAAAATGGTAGCAGTAATCATCAAAGGAAATGAAGTTGCGGAGAAAAAACGAGCACAATTAACAGAAGAAGTTGTGAAGTTGAAAGAGCAAGGTATTGTACCAGGATTAGCAGTTATTTTAGTTGGAGAAGATCCAGCATCTCGTTCTTATGTGAAAGGAAAAGAAAAAGGCTGTGAACAAGTAGGGATTTACTCAGAGCTAATTGAACTTCCTGAAACAATTACTGAGGAACGTTTGCTTGCTGAAATCGATCGCTTAAATGGCGATGACCGTATTAATGGCATATTAGTGCAATTACCTTTACCAAAACATATTGAAGAAAAAGCTATCATTGAAAGAATTTCACCAGAAAAGGATGTAGACGGATTTCACCCAATCAGCGTGGGACGTATGATGACGGGACAAGATACATTCCTTCCATGTACACCGCATGGTATTGTAGAATTAGTAAAAGAAACAAATCTTGATATTTCTGGAAAACATGTAGTAGTAATTGGAAGAAGTAATATTGTCGGTAAACCAGTGGGGCAATTGTTTTTAAATGAAAATGCCACTGTCACATATTGTCATTCTAAGACGCAAAATATGAAAGAGTTATCGAAGTTAGCTGATATTTTAATCGTAGCTGTTGGACGACCTAAAATGATAACAGCGGATTATATTAAAGAAGGGGCGGTTGTAATTGACGTTGGTGTTAACCGTTTAGAAACAGGAAAACTTTGTGGTGATGTTGACTTTGACAACGTGTTAGATGTTGCGGGTTACATTACACCTGTGCCAAAGGGTGTTGGTCCAATGACAATCACAATGCTTCTTCATAATACTGTTGAATCTGCCAAACGTGCAGGTGTCGTTTGTAAATAATTTGAGTCGGCTATGAGGAGAGAGAAATGGAGAAGCAATATTTAACCGTTACAGCGTTAACACGCTATATAAAAACAAAAATAGAATATGATCCGCATTTGCAGTCTGTTTGGTTAAAAGGTGAAATTTCCAACTTTAAAAATCATAGCCGTGGCCACATGTATTTTACATTGAAAGATGAAAATGCAAGAATCGCAGCGGTTATGTTTGCGGGCCATAATCGTAATATTAAATTCAAACCTGAAAATGGGATGAAGGTACTCGTGAAAGGAAAAATCTCTGTTTACGAGGCGAGTGGTTCTTATCAAATTTATATTCAAGACATGCAGCCTGACGGAGTCGGAAATTTACATTTAGCGTACGAACAGTTAAAAGTTCGTTTAGAAGAGGAAGGACTTTTTTCTCAAGTTTATAAAAAAGCGATTCCTCCTTACGCTAAAACAATAGGTGTGATTACGTCGCCAACAGGAGCAGCGATTCGTGATATTATAACAACGATTAAACGTCGTTATCCAATTGGGAATGTTATTGTATTTCCGGTACTTGTACAAGGGGAGTCAGCGGCTCCCTCGATTGTACAAGCGATTCGTACAGCGAATGAAATGGGAGAGATAGATGTACTAATCGTTGGTCGTGGTGGAGGTTCTATTGAGGAATTATGGGCTTTCAATGAGGAAATGGTTGCAAGAGCAATCTTTAAGAGTGAAATTCCTATTATTTCGGCAGTAGGCCATGAAACAGATTTTACAATTGCAGATTTTGTTGCAGATTTACGCGCGCCAACACCGACCGCAGCAGCTGAGTTGGCAGCACCTAACATTATAGAGTTACAAGAAAAGGTATTACAAAGAACTCTGAGATTGCAAAGAGCAATGAGAGAGTTAGTACATAAAAAAGAAGAAAAACTACAAGTGTTGCAAAAATCGTATGCGTTCCGTTATCCAAGACAAGTATATGAGCAAAAGGAAGAGCAATTAGATAGAGCGCTAGAACAGCTTGTTTTAGCGAAAGAGCGCTATATTGATAAAAAGGTGAATCAGTTAAAGCAACTTTCATTTTATTTAGAGAAGCACCACCCATCTCAAAAAATTATGCAAACGAAGGTAGCTGTGGAAACGTTGCAAAAGCAATTACAACGTGAAATGCAAACGTTACTTCAAACGAAAGAATTTGCCTTTGTAAGAGCTGCTCAAAAACTTGAAGCGTTAAGTCCGCTTAAAGTAATGATGAGAGGGTACGGGCTTGTATATGATGAAGAGAAGCAAGTGTTAAAAAGTGTGAAAGATGTAAGCCTTGGAGATGCTGTTTCAGTTCAATTACAAGATGGAATACTAGATTGTAGCGTATCAGGCATAGAGGAGCGTGAATTGAATAATGGAAAATAAATTAAGCTTTGAAGAGGCAATTTCGCAACTTGAGCATCTTGTTTCTAAGCTAGAACAAGGTGACGTACCTTTAGAAGAAGCGATTTCTTATTTTAAAGAAGGTATGGAATTATCTAAGCTTTGTGATGAGAAGCTGAAGAATGTACAAGAACAAATGGCAGTTATTCTTGGGGAAGATGGAGAGCTTGAACCGTTTACTGCTTTAGGAGATGAAGCATAGTGACGATTGCTTTTGATACTTTTTTGAAAGAAAGTAAAACTTTCGTAGAAGAAAAACTTGTAAGCTATGCAAATGGATTACAATGTCCAAATGTACTTCGTGAAGCGATGGCATATTCTTTGGAAGCGGGTGGAAAACGTCTCCGCCCGTTACTTTTGTTTGCAACATTACAAGCGTTTGGGAAAGAAAGAAATCTTGGAGTAGGTGCAGCTTGTGCTCTTGAAATGATTCATACATATTCGTTAGTTCATGATGATTTACCTTGTATGGATGATGATGATTTAAGAAGAGGAAAGCCCACAAATCACAAAGTATTTGGTGAAGCGATGGCAGTTTTAGCAGGAGATGGCTTATTGACATACGCTTTTCAAGTTATTATGGCATATGAGCAAAAAGAAATTTCTGCTGAAAAAAAAGTAAGACTTGTACTTGAACTCGCAAAAGCAGCAGGACCAGAAGGAATGGTTGGCGGACAAGTGGCAGATATGGAAGCGGAAGGGAAACGCCTTACGATTGATGAATTGGAGTACATCCATAAACATAAGACCGGAAAACTACTTGAATTTGCTGTACTTGCGGGTGCGATACTTTCTGATGCGACAGAAGAGCAAGAAGAAAAGTTGCTTACGTTTGCCAAATATATCGGTCTAGCTTTCCAAATTCGAGATGATATTTTAGATGTCGAAGGAACTGAAGAAGAGATTGGAAAACCGATTGGTAGTGATCTTTCTAATGAAAAGAGCACATATACGACGTTGTTTACTGTAGATAGAGCAAAGGATATTTTAGAAGAAACAATTGCAGAAGCAAAAGGTGCGATTAGCTCCTTGCAATTACAAGATGAATATTTACTATCTATTTGCGATTTGATTGCAAAACGTAATAACTAATATAACAGCGTTTTCATTTGTTGAGTCATTCATCATTTTATGATATAAATGTAGGAAAAGGTTTTTCTTTTCTTGTTATTGGCAAAAATATATGTAGATTACATTGCCGTTATCACTTCGTGTTAGCGGCTATTTTTTTCATCGCCTAAAGAAATATGGTTTATAATAGGATTAAGGCGCAATAGACTGGTTAATAGCGGGACAAGACGAAAAATAGAAAAGAGAATTTCTTGTTTTGTGTAAATGTTTTTTATAATATTTGACATGTTGACAGATTATGAAATGAAAGTGAGTGATCCATGTGGATCTAACGCAAATTCAAAACCCTAGTTTTTTGAAAGATATGTCTATCAGTGAACTAGAGGGATTGAGTGAGGATATTCGTAAGTTTTTAATTGAAGAGCTCTCTCAAACAGGTGGACATATTGCACCTAATTTAGGTGTAGTAGAACTCACAATTGCTCTGCACAAATTATTTGATAGCCCGCAAGATAAATTTTTATGGGATGTAGGACATCAATCCTATGTACATAAAATTTTAACTGGACGCGCGAAAGAGTTTGGCACATTAAGGCAATATCAAGGTCTATGTGGTTTCCCGAAACGTTGTGAGAGTGAGCACGATGTATGGGAAACTGGTCATAGCTCGACTTCGTTATCGGCTGCAATGGGAATGGCTCTGGCACGTGATTTAAAGAAAACGAAAGAATATGTTATACCAATTATTGGAGATGGTGCTTTAACAGGCGGAATGGCTTTAGAGGCATTGAACCATATTGGACATGAAAAAACAGACATGATTGTTATTTTGAATGATAATGAAATGTCAATTGCACCAAACGTTGGTGCGCTTCATAATGTGCTCGGTCGTTTACGTACCGCAGGAAAATATCACTGGGTAAAAGATGAATTAGAGTATATATTAAAGAAAATTCCAGCAGTTGGCGGGAAAGTGGCTGCGACAGCAGAGAAAATAAAAGATAGTCTTAAATATTTACTAGTATCTGGTGTCTTTTTCGAAGAGTTAGGCTTTACATATTTAGGTCCAGTCGATGGGCATGATTATGAAAAGTTATTCGAAACGTTGCAATATGCAAAGAAAACAAAAGGCCCAGTACTCGTTCACGTTATTACGAAAAAAGGAAAAGGTTATAAACCGGCTGAGAGTGACGTTATTGGAACTTGGCATGGAACAGGACCTTATAAAATTGAATCAGGTGACTTCGTTAAGCCGAAAGAAGTTGCACCAGCATGGAGTGCTGTCGTTAGTGAAACAGTACTTAAGCTAGCGAGAGCAGATGAGCGTATCGTAGCAATTACACCTGCAATGCCTGTTGGATCAAAACTTGAGAAATTCCAAAAAGAATTCCCAGATCGTATGATTGATGTAGGTATTGCAGAACAGCATGCTACAACAATGGCAGCAGGTATGGCAACGCAAGGAATGAAGCCATTCTTAGCGATTTATTCAACATTTTTACAAAGAGCATATGACCAAGTTGTTCATGATATATGCCGCCAAAATTTAAATGTTTTCATCGGAATAGATCGTTCGGGATTAGTAGGAGCAGATGGTGAAACGCATCAAGGCGTATTTGATATCTCATTCTTACGTCACTTGCCGAATATGGTGCTTATGATGCCGAAAGATGAAAATGAAGGTCAACATTTAGTTTATACGGCGATGCAATATGAAGATGGACCAATCGCATTGCGTTATGCGCGCGGTAATGGACTTGGTGTTCATATGGATGAAGAATTAAAGGCGATTCCAATCGGTACGTGGGAGACGTTAAAAGAGGGTACACAAGCAGCTATTTTAACGTTTGGTACGACAATACCAATGGCAATGGAAGCAGCTGAGCGTCTTGAAAAAGCTGGGGTTTCAGTGAAAGTAGTGAATGCTCGCTTTATTAAACCAATGGATGAAGCATATTTACATGATCTTCTAGGAAAGAATATACCGATTTTAACGATTGAAGAAGCTTGTTTAATCGGTGGTTTTGGAACAGGAGTAGTTGAATTTGCATCTGAAAATGGTTACCATAGTGCATTGGTTGAACGAATGGGTATTCCAGACCGCTTCATAGAGCACGGAAGTGTAACGAAATTATTAGAAGAAATTGGTTTAACGACAGATGCTGTTGTAGACCGTATTCATACAATGATTCCATCAAAACAAAAAAGGGCGTAACAAATGAGCGTAAAAAAAGAAAGAGTAGATGTACTATTAGTAGAGCGAGGACTTATAGAAACGCGTGAGAAAGCAAAGCGCGCCATTATGGCCGGACTCGTATATGCAAATGAGATGAGACTTGATAAGCCAGGAGAGAAAATCTCGCAAGATACTGAGATTACGGTGAAGGGACAAGTTATGCCGTATGTAAGTCGTGGTGGTTATAAACTTGAAAAGGCATTAGAGACATTTCATCTTGATTTACAAGATAAAGTTATGATAGATATTGGTTCATCAACTGGTGGCTTTACAGATTGCGCGCTTCAAAATGGAGCGAAATTATCTTATGCATTAGATGTAGGATACAATCAACTAGCGTGGAAATTACGTCAAGATGAGCGTGTTGTTGTAATGGAACGAACAAACTTCCGTTACGTGACACCAGCAGACTTAGAACGTGGTTTACCTCAATTTGCAAGTATTGATGTTTCATTTATATCATTAAAGCTTATACTGCCAGTTTTAAAAACAATGCTTATGCCTAACGGAGATGTAGCAGCGTTAATTAAACCGCAGTTTGAAGCTGGAAGAGAGCAAGTTGGGAAAAAAGGTATCGTTCGCGATAGAAAAGTACATGAAGCTGTTGTAGAAATGATTGTCGAGTTTGCTTTAAAAGAAGGCTATGATGTGGAAGGTTTAACATTCTCACCAATTACGGGTGGGGATGGTAATATTGAATTTTTAATTCATCTGAAATGGCATGGTGAACGTGAGAATGGCGAAAATCATTCTCCGATTTCTATAGAGCAAGTTGTTACAGAAGCGCATGAAGTTCTAAAACAAAAAGGGAAAGGGGAATAACATATGTTGTTCCTCTTTTTGCTGTAATTGTATAATGATTGTAAAAACAATTGTGTACAAGAAACGAATTATAAGTTAACATAAATAAGTGAAGTATACCAATGTTTAAACTATGGTAAGAGATAGTGTGAGGTGCAAATGTATGAATAAAGGTCAGCGCCATATTAAAATCAGGGAAATTATTGCAAACAAAGAAATTGAAACACAAGATGAATTAGTTGATATTTTACGTAATGAGGGATTTAATGTAACGCAAGCAACAGTATCGCGCGATATTAAAGAACTGCACTTAGTGAAGGTGCCATTACATGATGGGCGCTATAAATATAGCTTGCCAGCAGATCAACGATTTAACCCGTTACAAAAATTAAAACGAAATCTAGTGGATTCATTTGTAAAATTAGACACGGCAGGACATATGCTTGTGCTAAAAACATTGCCTGGTAACGCTCATTCACTTGGAGCACTTATTGATCATTTAGAGTGGGATGAGATCATCGGAACCATCTGTGGTGATGATACTTGCTTAATTATTTGCCGTACACCTGACGATACAGGTGTTGTCTCTGATCGTTTCTTAAATATGTTGTAACAAAAAATCTTGTTTGCTTTCCATCGTAAAGTGGAAAGTGAACAAGATATTTTTATTGGTTAAAAATATGAATTTTCAATTGTAATATAATATTTTGTTTGCATAAAGTTAAAAATAGATGGATTGACCCGTAAAACAAATGTTTGGTACAATGAAGCGGGTTAGAAGAGTATATACATACAAATATATAGCATGATTATTTGAATGAAGAACTGAGAAAATCCTTTAGTAAGGGATTATTTTATAACGAGGTGAATGGGGCATTGTTATCGGAATTATCGATTAGAAACTTTGCTATTATTGAAGCATTAAATATTTCTTTTCAAAAAGGTTTAACGGTTTTAAGCGGTGAAACAGGGGCCGGAAAATCGATTATTATTGATGCAATTAGTTTACTTGTAGGTGGCCGTGGGTCAGCAGAATTTGTTCGATATGGAACAGAGAAGGCTGAGATTGAAGGGCTATTTTATGTTGAAGATGAGAAGCATCCATGTATTGAAAAGGCAGAAGAGTTAGATATAGAAATAGAAGATGGCATGATTATTTTAAAGCGTGATATTGCTGCGAACGGGAAGAGTGTATGTCGTGTAAATGGGAAGCTTGTTACACTTAGCATATTAAAAGAAATTGGGAAAACACTTGTTGATATTCATGGACAGCACGAAACGCAAGATTTAATGAATGAAGAACGACATCTGTTTATGCTTGATCACTTTGATGGGGATCGAATCGTTAAACAATTAGACATATATCAAAACGTATACGCTGACTATGAAAAATTAAAAAAACAATTGAAATCGTTAAGTGAAAATGAGCAACAAATGGCACATCGCTTAGATTTAATTCAATTTCAGCATGAAGAAATTCGCAAGGCGGATTTAAAGATGGATGAAGAAAATGAATTAACTGAGGAACGATTGCAAATTTCTAATTTTGAAAAGATTTATAAAGCGTTAGGTGATGCATATCGTTCGTTAAGTGCCGACGGACAAGGGTTAGATAATGTAAGAAGTGCAATGGGGCAAATGGAAAGTATTACACATTTAGATGAAGTGTATCAGGAGAATCATGATTCAATTGCAAATAGCTATTACTTATTAGAAGAGGTTGCCTATCAACTGAGAGAAAAGCTCGATATGATGGAATATGATCCAAATCGTTTAGATGAAATCGAAACACGTTTGAATGAAATTCGTATGCTAAAGAGAAAATATGGAAATACTGTAGAAGAGATTTTAGCGTATGCTGATAAAATTGAACAGGAAATTTTTACGATTGAAAATAAAGACGTTCATATTGAAACGACGAAGAAACAGTTGAAGGAATTAGAAAGTGTTATTCTGAAAGAAGCAACGTTGTTAAGTAATATGCGTCATGAGCTTGCAGAACACCTTACAAATGCAATTCATCAGGAATTAAAAGAATTATATATGGAAAAAACGAAATTTGAAGTGAGAATTATGAAGAGAGAAGGAAATGTAGAAGAGCCCCTTGTGGAAGGTGCGCCGGTAAGACTTACGGCGGATGGTTACGATCATGTGGAATTTTATATTTCAACGAACCCAGGAGAGCCGCTAAAACCACTTTCAAAGGTTGCATCTGGCGGAGAGTTATCTCGTATCATTTTAGCTTTAAAAAGCATTTTTTCTAAGCATCAAGGGGTTGCATCTGTTATTTTTGATGAAGTGGATACGGGTGTAAGTGGCCGGGTCGCACAGGCTATTGCGGAAAAAATTTATCGAGTATCAGTAAACTCGCAAGTACTTTGTATTACGCACTTACCTCAAGTAGCTTCAATGGCAGATTCACATTTATTTATTCGAAAACAAGTAGCGAATGATCGGACAATTACATCGGTTACTGTTTTAACTATGGAGGATAAAGTAACAGAAATAGCTCGAATGATTTCTGGTGTGGAAATCACAGATTTAACGACAGAGCATGCGAAAGAATTACTTACGCAAGCGCATCATTTTAAACAGACAGCAGAGGCTATCCAGTAATGGATAGCTTTTTTTCTCAAATGACGATTTCTTAATTCTTCCGGTTATAAATAAAGCACTGCAAGGAGAGATTAAAAAGTGAAGCCAAGAGGCTGAATGTGGGGTAGGAGCGAGGAGAGTGAACAAGTTGAAATTAGAAAAATTTCGAAAAATAATAGGTCTTTGTCTCCTTGTTTCTTTAGTTTTTATTGGATGTTTTAAACCGCTTCGAACGTTTATTTCATCACCGAAACAACTTGTTGTTTTTGAAGGACAACAATCAGAAATATCATCATTACCAGTTTTCAAAGCTTCATCCACAAATCGTCATGTATTTACAGTGAGTTCGAATGAACAAAAACAAGGACTTATGGTAAATTCTCATCAAAATGGTGAAGCTGATATGGTATTTCAGCTTGCTGGTTTTCCAGTAAAAAAAGTAAATGTGAAAGTGTTAAAAGATTTTAAAGTGATTCCAGGTGGACAATCAATTGGTGTGAAATTAAATACAAAAGGTGTACTTGTTGTAGGCCATCATTTAATTCAAACTGAAAAAGGTAAAATATCTCCTGGTGAAACAGCAGGTGTACAAATTGGAGATATGATTACTGAAATTAATGGTAAAACAATTGAAAGAATGAGTGATGTAGCACCGTTTATTCATAATAGTGGAGAAACAGGTGAACCGCTTAATCTTGTATTGTTAAGAGATGGAAAATATATTCGTACGAAGCTAACTCCACAAAAAGACAACGGTGAATCGTCTTATCGAATTGGCTTGTATATCCGTGATTCGGCAGCTGGAATTGGAACGATGACATTTGTTCATCCAGATTCTATGAAATATGGGGCACTTGGTCATGTTATTTCTGATAATGATACGAAAAAGCCGATTCAAGTCGAAGATGGACAAATTATGCGCTCGACAGTTACATCAATTGAAAGAGGTAGTCATGGGAATCCAGGGGAGAAATTAGCAAGATTCTCACCAGACCGTGAAGTGATTGGCAATATTACAATTAATAGTCCATATGGTATTTTTGGAAAATTAAATACGAATATGAAAAACGGTATAATGGATAAAGCAATGCCTATCGCATTATCTCATCAAGTAAAAGAAGGACCGGCAAAAATATTAACAGTTATTGATCAAGATAAAGTAGAAGCGTTTGATATTGAAGTCGTTAGTACAGTGCAGCAAAAATTCCCAGCCACAAAGGGTATGGTAATAAAAGTAACAGATAAACGTCTATTAGCGAAAACGGGCGGTATCGTACAAGGAATGAGCGGAAGTCCAATTGTACAAAATGGAAAAGTAATTGGTGCTGTTACACATGTATTTGTAAATGATCCAACATCAGGATATGGTGTTCATATTGAATGGATGTTACATCAAGCTGGAATTAATATTTATGATCAAGAGAAAAAAGCGAGCTAATATATATTATTAGCTCGCTTTTTCTGTTGAAAAATTCGTTGAAATTTTGTAAAAGCTCCGCAAGAGGTGTTTTTTGTTGTAAAATAAAAGGAAAGGGTTGAACGTTTCGTTGTATTTCTATGATGGAATGTGTTGCGAAAGGGAATAAATGAACGATAAACATATTTTTTTGTGATTTTATCGGAAAGTAAGAAACTTTAAAAGGGAATTTTCACACAATTGTCGAACAATTCATGTAGCCTAGAAGGATACACATGTCGGAGAATCGATTCGGTAAGGGAGGAAAAGCTGTGGAGAAAATTAAAGTATGTCTTGTGGATGATAATAAAGAACTAGTATCAATGTTAGAGAGCTATGTAGCCGCTCAAGATGATATGGAAGTAATCGGTACTGCTTATAATGGTCAAGAGTGTTTAAACTTATTAACAGATAAGCAACCTGATGTACTCGTTTTAGACATTATTATGCCACACTTAGATGGTTTAGCTGTATTGGAGAAAATGCGACATATTGAAAGGTTAAAACAGCCTAGCGTAATTATGTTGACAGCATTTGGCCAAGAAGATGTGACGAAAAAAGCAGTTGACTTAGGTGCCTCATATTTCATATTAAAACCATTTGATATGGAGAATTTAACGAGTCATATTCGTCAAGTGAGTGGTAAAGCAAACGCTATGATTAAACGTCCACTACCATCATTCCGATCAGCAACAACAGTAGATGGAAAACCGAAAAACTTAGATGCGAGTATTACGAGTATCATTCATGAAATTGGTGTACCCGCTCATATTAAAGGATATATGTATTTACGAGAAGCAATCTCCATGGTATACAACGATATCGAATTATTAGGATCGATTACGAAAGTATTGTATCCAGATATCGCAAAGAAATATAATACAACAGCAAGCCGTGTGGAGCGCGCAATTCGTCACGCGATTGAAGTAGCTTGGAGCCGTGGGAATATTGATTCTATTTCGTCCTTATTCGGTTATACAGTATCCATGTCAAAAGCAAAACCTACGAACTCTGAGTTTATCGCAATGGTTGCGGATAAGCTGAGACTTGAACATAAAGCTAGCTGAGAGTAGAAGTAGCAATGGGTTTTCGTTTTAGTAAAACCGATGTATGCTGGAACGCTATGCTCGATGTTAATTTTAAAGCCAATAAACTTTTTAATGAAAGACCAATGAATGTTATAATTCGTTGGTCTTTTTATTTTGTTGAGAAAAAGAGATTATTTGATAGTGTGGAAAATAAAACCTATTTTCAGTAATATTACATGTAAGTGAGTTTTTTATAAGGCAATAAAATAGATATAGATAGGGAGAAGGGGAATGGAAAATAAAATTTCAACTTGGCTAGGAATAGTAGCAGCTATGGGAGTTCTTGCTATTGCAGTTACATTTGGAATGTTAGAACTTGCAGATAATCCAGTAGATAAAGAAGTGAGCGCTCAAATAGATAAAAAAGAAGACCAAACAATAGTAGGTAGAGAGGTGGATGGGTTCTTTGTTGATGTGTATGTTACTGAAAATTCTACTGAAAGCGAAGTCATTACAGCGATGCATCGCATGACTCATCAAAAAGTGGTGGCAGAACGAAAATCGGGCTCTATCCCAATGATTCAAAGTAATGCTAAAAAATTAAAAGAAATTATAAATAAGAGTAGCTTTACGAAGGAAAATGAACTTTTAGCAATTGCTGATAGATGGGCGAAAAAAGATTTTAGTAAAATTGTAGAAGATCACAATTATTTCTCGGATGCTCAAGAAGATAGCGTTTGTAAAGTAACTAGAGCGATGGATGCGTTAGAAGAGCAACATTATATTTTAACTACATTCGGGGAGGAAAAAGCGAAAGAACTATACGAATCAGGGGATGCTCCGCACGTTCAATAAAAAATAATATAAAGGACTTCTCTAGTTTTTTTATTATCGTGTTTTAAGGACGTAATGGGACTTATAAATAAATGGTCTGCTTTCTTTATGACGTGTAACAAAAAAGAAAAGATGTGATTCATTATTAAATGATGAAGGAACGGCTAAATCACATCGTAGTACATCTGTTAAAGGATTTTAGTAGGAAAGGCATCCGTGATATAATAGAAAATAATAAAAAGTCCTGCAAAACAGGACTGTATTATTCTTCGTCTTTATTTTGTTTTTCTAATTCAACTAGCTTTTGAATTAAAATGTGCTGCGGCATATGCATGAGTTGTTCAAGTGGAACACCTAGTGCTTTTGATAAGCGGACTGCAGTATCTGGAGAGATTTGTAATGGTCTCATAGAAGTACCTCCTTTTTCGTATAGTATAGCATAAGATTGGGGGAGTGAGGATGACTCTTATATTTGCACATCGTGGTGCGGCTGGAACGTACCCAGAAAATACAATGATTTCATTTGAAGCGGCTGAGTCTTTTAGAGCGGATGGAATTGAACTTGATGTTCAATTAACGAAAGACGGAAAAGTTGTCGTCATTCATGATGAAACGGTGGACCGGACAACAAATGGAAAAGGTGCGGTTCGGAATTATGTATATGAGGACTTATGCAAGTTAGATGCAAGTTATAAATTTGGTGATAAAGTAGGTTTTTGTAAAATACCACTTTTAGAAGAGGTATTAGAATGGCTTGCACAAACGAGTTTGCTACTTAATATTGAACTTAAAAATAATAAAATTCCATACAGAGGTTTAGAGGAGGAAGTTATAACGCTTGTACGGAAATTTAGTCTAGAGGATCGTGTTATATTTTCTTCGTTTAATCACTACAGTATGAAACGGTGCCATATGATGGCTCCTGATATTCAAACAGCAATTTTATATCGCGAAGGTTTGCATAGTCCGTGGGCATACGCGAAAAAAATGGGGGCTACAGCAGTACATCCGAATTATCGTTACCTTCAAGATGCTATTGCCGAACTAACGATGGAAAGTGGTGTAGAGGTTCGCCCTTATACAATTAATGAAGAAACGCTTATGCGTAAATATTTTGATATGAATATATCGGCGATTATTACTGATTACCCTGAAACGGCCAGAACGTTAATGCCAATAAAAAAATGAGACCGCGTGTAACGGTCTCATTTTTTTATTTATAAATAGTGGGGCATTCCTATCTTCTAAAGCGAGCTTGTACTTTATTTCGTTTACGGTCTCGGTGCAAGACGAAGCCACCGAAGATATAAAACCCGAGCCCGAAGCAGAGAGCGCCGATTAAAAATTGTAACCACAGTATAGAGATTGGTGGAAATAGAATCCCGAATACAGTATCTCTCATTAACTTTATACCAAACACAGCTAATGAAATAGGGATGAGTGCTAATAGTAGAGCAACGTAACGCTGCATACATAACGCTCCTTTTCAGATTATTTCGTATATTTTAATGATGTTATAAGGAAAGGGGGTTTGTCAAGAGGGTGCTGAACGAGTAAGATAAAGGTGTGAAAAAATTTGCAGAGTTACTTCGAGAGGAAGTGGGATATATGAAACAAAAAGTATTAATTGTTGGTGCAGGTGAAGGCGGGAGCGCACTGCTGAATCTGTTACAAAGTTCGAATATATTTCAAATTATAGGGATTATTGATATAAATCCGTTGGCAAAAGGACTACAAATTGCTAAGGAATACGGGATTGCAATTGGAGAAAGTGTAACTCCATTTCTTTCTATGCATATCGATGTAATATTTGATATGACAGGTGAAGATGATGTGCATAAGGTTTTATTGGAAAAAAAGAAAAAAGACACTCTTCTTATACCAGGTGATATCGCAAAAATTGTTACAGGATTAGCGCATGAGAAGGAAGGGCTGATTGGGCGATTAGAGGAACAAACGCAACAAGGAGAATTAATTTTAAATTCTACACATGACGGCATGATCGTAATTGATCGAGAGGGACAAGTTCGTCTTTTTAATAAAAGTGCAGAGCGTATTATCGGATATAAAAAAGAAGAGGCGATAGGAAAATATATTTTAGAAGTCATTCCAACTAGTAAATTACTTCGCATTATACGTACGAAACAAATAGAAGTAAATTATGAACTAACATTAGAGAATGGAAAGAAAATTATTACAACGCGTATACCGATATTAAAAGAGGGCGGAGAGGTACAAGGGGCATTTGCAATTTTTAAAGATATAACAGAAGTTGTAGATTTAGCGGAAGAAGTTACAGATTTAAAGGAGATTCAAACACTATTAGAGGCAATTATTAACTCATCTGAAGAAGCAATTTCGGTTGTGGATGAAAAAGGAAGAGGTTTAGTCATTAACCCGGCATATACGAAATTAACGGGTTTAACAGAAGAAGATATTATTGGGAAGCCTGCTACAACTGATATTGTAGAAGGCGAAAGTATGCATATGAAAGTACTTCGAACGCGTCGTGCGGTGCGCGGAATACATATGAAGATTGGGCAAAAAAAACGCGATGTAATTGTAAACGTGGCACCAGTCATTGTGGATGGAATATTGAAAGGAAGCGTCGGCGTTATCCGTGACGTGTCGGAAATTCAAAAGTTAACAAATGAATTGAATAGAGCAAGGCAAATTATTCGCACATTAGAAGCGAAATATTCATTTGATGATATTGTCGGGAATTCAGATGAAACAACGGCAGCTATCGAACAGGCGAAGCTAGGAGCAAATACACCAGCAACAGTACTGTTACGCGGTGAATCTGGGACTGGTAAAGAATTGTTTGCACATGCAATCCATAATGGAAGTAATCGAAAATACAATAAGTTCGTCCGTGTAAACTGTGCGGCCATTTCGGAGACGTTGTTAGAAAGTGAATTATTTGGTTATGAGGAAGGGGCGTTTTCTGGAGCGAAAAGAGGCGGGAAACGTGGGTTCTTTGAGGAAGCAAATAACGGTAGTATTTTTTTAGATGAAATAGGGGAGTTATCTGCAAATACACAAGCGAAACTCCTTCGTGTACTGCAGGAAAAAGAAATTGTAAAAGTTGGTGGAACGAAAGCGATACCTATTAATGTTCGAGTAATTGCAGCGACGCATGTGAATTTAGAAAAGGCTATTCTAGAAGGGAAGTTTAGGGAGGATTTATATTATCGATTAAATAAAATCCCAATTCAAATTCCATCTCTTCGTCAACGTAAAGGAGATATACCGACAATTGCGGACAGATTGATTCAAAAAATTAATCAAGATTACGGTCGTAATGTAGAAGGGCTCACTGATTCAGCCATTTTATATTTACAATCATACGAATGGCCAGGGAATGTGAGGGAACTTGAAAATATTCTGGGAAGAGCTATTATCTTTATGAATTATAACGAGACCTATATTGATGTACACCATTTACCGCCATTACATAACGAAGAGCAGGTGGAGTCAAAGCAATCTCATTTATTACCTGAATTAGAAGAAAAGCCACTTGAACATTTAGTGACAGAGTTTGAAGGGAATATTATTCATGAATATTTGGAGAGATTTGATGGGAATAAAACGCAAACTGCAAAAGCGTTAGGAATTTCCGTTCGAAATTTATATTACAAGCTAGAAAAGTATGACCATGCAAAAAATAGCATGCAATAAATTGCGTACCGCGCAATTTATTGCATGGTATACAAAAAGTGACAAAATAAGACAGAATCTTTTGTTATTTTCCAAAGTATTGATTTTACTGCATTTTGAATGCGTTTTCATTATTGGTAAGACCACTTTTAAAAGTTGGCACGGTATTTGCTTTATAAATAGACGAGGGACGACGGAAAGGGTTGATTACAAAATATGAAGTTAGAATACTTAATTGATCAAGCAGCAGGGCAGCCTAAAAAAACTGTAGCTGTAGCAGTAGCTGAAGATCATGAAGTAATTGAAGCTGTAGCGAAAGCAATTAAATTACAGTTAGCTCAATTTCGTCTATATGGAAATCAAGAAAAAATAATGGGGATGCTACAAGAACATGGTTTACAAACTTCAGAACATGTTGAAGTGATTGCAGCAATGTCTAGTGCAGAGGCTGCAGAACTTTCTGTTAAAGCTGTGAGAAATGGTGAAGCAGACGTGCTTATGAAGGGGAACATCCCAACAGCGAATATTTTGAAGGCTGTGTTAAACAAAGAGTGGGGCCTACGTAAAGGTAGCGTACTTTCACATGTAGCAGCATTTGAAGTTCCAAATTACGATCGTCTTATTTTCGTTACAGATGCAGCGATGAACATCGCACCTGATGTAACACAAAAAGCTGCTATTATACAAAATACTGTAGAAGTTGCCCGGGCAATAGGAATCGACTTGCCAAAAGTGGCACCAATTGCAGCAGTAGAAGTTGTGAATCCAGCGATGCAGGCGACAATTGATGCAGCGATGTTAACACAAATGAATCGCCGCGGACAAATTAAAGATTGTATCGTTGATGGACCACTTGCTTTAGATAATGCAGTATCACAAATTGCAGCAGAGCATAAAGGCATAGTAAGTGATGTAGCAGGTAAGGCAGATATTTTACTCGTCCCAACGATTGAAGCTGGAAATGTGCTATATAAATCACTCGTATACTTTGCGGATGCAAAAGTAGGAGCAATGATTGCTGGCGCAAAAGCACCGATTGTTTTAACATCTCGTGCTGATTCAGCAGAAACAAAAGTATATTCATTAGCATTGGCAGTTGCGACTGCTTCAAAATAAACCAAAAAGGGTAAAACATTAGGGGGAAACGACAATGACATTAGAAATCTTCGAATACTTAGAAAAATATGATTATGAGCAAGTAGTATTTTGTCAAGATAAAGAATCTGGTTTAAAAGCAATTATTGCAATTCATGATACAACACTTGGACCGGCTCTTGGTGGAACAAGAATGTGGACATATGATTCTGAAGAAGCGGCGATTGAAGATGCATTGCGTCTTGCAAAAGGGATGACATACAAAAACGCAGCAGCTGGTTTAAACTTAGGTGGTGCGAAAACAGTAATTATCGGTGATCCTCGTAAAGATAAGAGCGAAGCAATGTTCCGTGCACTAGGACGTTATATCCAAGGACTAAACGGACGTTACATTACAGCTGAAGATGTTGGTACAACAGTAGATGATATGGATATTATCCATGAAGAAACTGACTTTGTAACAGGTATCTCACCATCATTCGGTTCTTCTGGTAATCCATCTCCGGTAACTGCATACGGTGTTTACCGTGGTATGAAAGCAGCTGCAAAAGAAGCTTTCGGTACTGACAATTTAGAAGGAAAAGTAATTGCTGTTCAAGGCGTTGGTAACGTAGCATATCACCTATGCAAACATTTACACGCTGAAGGAGCAAAATTAATCGTTACAGATATTAATAAAGAAGCTGTACAACGTGCTGTAGAAGAATTCGGTGCATCAGCAGTTGAACCAAATGAAATTTACGGTGTTGAATGCGATATTTACGCACCATGTGCACTAGGCGCAACAGTTAATGATGAAACTATTCCACAACTTAAAGCAAAAGTAATCGCAGGTTCTGCAAATAACCAATTAAAAGAAGATCGTCATGGTGACATCATTCATGAAATGGGTATTGTATACGCACCAGATTATGTAATTAATGCAGGTGGCGTAATTAACGTAGCAGACGAATTATATGGATACAATAGAGAACGTGCACTAAAACGTGTTGAGTCTATTTATGACACGATTGCAAAAGTAATCGAAATTTCAAAACGCGATGGCATAGCAACTTATGTAGCGGCAGATCGTCTAGCTGAAGAGCGCATTGCAAGCTTGAAGAATTCTCGTAGCACTTACTTACGCAACGGTCACGATATTATTAGCCGTCGCTAATCATTCATATATAACTTTTACAAAAGGTGTGGTTACCTCTTATGAGGTTTCCACTTCCTTTTGAATTTATTAGTGGAGGTAGCAACATTGTCTGTAAATCGAATTCTTGTTATTAACCCAGGTAGTACATCCACAAAAATTGGTGTTTTTGATAATGAAAGACCCGTTCTAGAAGAAACGATTCGTCATGACGTAGAACAGATTGGAAAATATAAGAGAATTATCGACCAATATGAGTTTCGAAAAGAAACGATTTTAGAAGTTCTACATTCTCATGGTATTAACATTTCAAAATTAAACGCTGTTTGTGGGCGTGGTGGATTACTTCGTCCAATCGAAGGCGGTACGTATACAGTAAACGATGCGATGTTAGAAGATTTGAAAAATGGCTTTAGCGGTCATCACGCTTCAAACCTTGGAGGCATTTTAGCATATGAAATTGCTTCTGGATTAAACATTCCTGCATTCATTGTAGATCCTGTCGTTGTAGATGAGATGGAGCCGGTTGCTCGTATAAGTGGCATTGCTGGTATGGAACGCAAAAGTATCTTCCATGCATTAAATCAAAAAGCAGTTGCTCGTAAAGTAGCTGAACAGTTAAATCACAAATACGAGGATTTAAATTTATTAGTTACACATATGGGTGGCGGTATTACAGTTGGTGCTCATAAAAAAGGAAGAGTAATCGATGTGAATAACGGTTTAAACGGAGAAGGACCATTTAGTCCAGAGCGCGCTGGTACAGTACCAGTAGGGCAACTAGTAGAAATGTGTTTCTCTGGTGAGTATTACCGTGATGAAATGATTAAAAAACTTGTCGGACAAGGTGGACTTGTAAGTTTAATCGGTACAAATGATGCGATTAAAGTAGAGCAAATGGTTGAAAAAGGTGATCCTGAAGCAACTCTTATTTATAAAGCAATGGCATATCAAGTTGCAAAAGAGATTGGCGGAGCTAGCGCTGTACTTCACGGGAAAATCGATGCAATCGTATTAACTGGTGGACTGGCATACAGTAAAATTCTTGTCGATGAAATAAAAGAGCGAGTGGACTGGATTGCAGATGTTATCGTACATCCAGGCGAAGATGAGTTAGAAGCGTTAGCAGAAGGAGCACTTCGTGTATTACGTGAAGAAGAAGCTCCAAAAGAATACGTTGTACGTGAAAAAGAAACGGTAGCTAGGGGTTGAGATAATGGCAAAAGAATATGATTTAGTCATCGTTGGCGGCGGTACTGGTGGATATGTTGCTGCAATTCGTGCATCACAACTAGGGTTAAAAACTGCACTAGTCGAAAAAGAAAATCTTGGTGGTACTTGTTTACACAAAGGATGTATTCCTAGTAAAGCTCTTTTACGTAGTGCGGAAGTATATGCAACTGCTAAAAAAAGCGAAGAGTTCGGAGTTATTGCAAGCAATGTAGAACTAAACTTTGCGAAAGTACAAGAGCGTAAAGAGAAGATAGTAACGCAGCTTCATAAAGGCGTTCAACATTTAATGAAACAAGGTAAAATTGATGTGTTTGAAGGTATTGGCCGTATTCTTGGCCCATCTATTTTCTCTCCGATGCCAGGGACAATTTCAGTTGAACTTGCAAGTGGAGAAGAGAATGAAATGTTAATTCCAAAAAATGTACTTATTGCAACAGGTTCTCGTCCAAATTCATTACCAGGTTTAGAATTAGACGGAGAGTACGTAATGTCTTCAGATCATGCTCTAAAAATGGAAACGCTTCCTAGTTCGATTATTATCGTTGGTGGCGGTGTAATCGGTATTGAGTGGGCATCTATGCTTGCTGACTTCGGTGTAGAAGTTACAGTATTAGAGTATGCGAAAACGATATTACCACTAGAAGATCAAGACGTTTCAAAAGAAATGCAACGTCTATTCAAGAAAAAAGGTATTAAAGTGGTAACTGGTGCAAAAGTATTACCAGAAACATTGGTAAAAGATAATGGAGTAACAATCCAAGCTGAACACAACGGTGAAAATAAAGAATTTAAAGCAGAAAAAATGCTTGTATCTGTAGGAAGACAAGCGAATACGCAAAATATTGGCTTAGAGAATACAGATATCGTTGTGGAAAAAGGATACATTCAAACAAATGAGTTTTATCAAACGAAAGAATCGCATATTTACGCAATTGGAGATGTAATCGGTGGCCTGCAACTTGCTCACGTTGCTTCTCATGAAGGAATTGCTGCAGTAGAACATATTGCAGGGAAAGAAGTTACACCAATTGATTACTCTATGGTATCAAAATGCGTATATAGCAGTCCAGAAGTTGCTTCTGTCGGTTTAACAGAACAAGAAGCAAAAGAAAAAGGCTATAAGTTAAAAGTAGGTAAGTTCTCATTCCGCGCAATCGGAAAAGCACTTGTATACGGAGAATCAGATGGTTTCGTAAAACTTGTAGTTGATGAAGAGACAAATGACATTCTTGGTGTTCATATGATTGGACCACATGTAACAGATATGATTTCTGAAGCTGGTCTTGCAAGAGTACTTGATGCAACACCTTGGGAAGTAGCACATACAATTCATCCGCATCCATCATTATCTGAGGCGATTGGTGAAGCAGCACTTGCTGTAGATGGAAGAGCGTTACACGCATAAAAATGTGGATTTAGGAGGTTATGAAAAATGGCAGAAGTAAAAGAAAAGCGCCATGAAGAGCTTGGCTTAAGTGATGAGCAAGTATTAGAAATGTTCCGTACGATGTTACTTGCACGTAAAATCGACGAACGTATGTGGTTATTAAACCGTGCTGGTAAAATTCCATTCGTAATTTCTTGTCAAGGACAAGAGGCTGCACAAGTTGGAGCGGCGTTCGCTCTTGATAGAGAGAAAGATTATGCATTACCATACTACCGTGATATGGGTGTTGTACTAGCATTTGGTATGACAGCTAAAGAGCTTATGTTGTCTGCTTTCGCGAAAGCTGGAGATCCAAACTCTGGTGGTCGTCAAATGCCTGGTCACTTCGGTCAAAAGAAAAATCGTATTGTTACAGGTTCATCTCCAGTAACAACGCAAGTACCACATGCAGTTGGTATTGCATTAGCTGGAAAAATGGAGAAGAAAGATTTAGTAACGTTCGTTACATTTGGAGAAGGTTCTTCAAACCAAGGTGACTTCCATGAAGGGGCAAACTTTGCTGGTGTACACAAACTACCTGTTATTTTTATGTGTGAAAATAACAAATATGCAATCTCTATTCCAGTTGAAAAACAATTAGCATGTAAAAACGTATCAGATCGTGCGATTGGTTACGGTATGCCTGGATATACAATAGACGGAAACGATCCGCTTGCAGTATATAAAGCTGTAAAAGAAGCAGCAGATCGCGGTCGCCGTGGTGAAGGCCCAACTTTAATTGAAACAGTATCATATCGTTTAACAGCACATTCTAGTGACGATGATGATCGTGTTTATCGTGATAAAGAAGAAGTAGAAGAAGCAAAGAAAAAAGATTCAATTATAACATTCGCGGCTTATTTAAAAGAAGCTGGTGTATTAACTGAGGAATCGGAAAAACAAATGTTAGACGAAATTATGCATATCGTAAATGAAGCAACAGAATATGCAGAAAATGCTCCGTATGCAGCACCTGAAGATGCATTGAAGCACGTATACGCAGAATAGGGGGGAACGTTTCATGGCTGTAATGTCTTATATTGATGCTATTACATTAGCAATGCGCGAAGAAATGGAACGCGATGAGAAAGTATTCGTTTTAGGAGAAGATGTTGGTAAAAAAGGTGGCGTGTTTAAAGCGACACACGGTTTGTATGATCAATTTGGTGAAGATCGTGCGCTTGATGCACCGCTTGCAGAATCTGCAATTGCTGGGGTAGCAATTGGTGCGGCAATGTATGGTATGCGTCCAATCGCTGAAATGCAGTTTGCTGATTTCATCATGCCAGCAGTAAACCAAATTGTTTCTGAGGCAGCAAAAATTCGTTATCGTTCTAATAATGATTGGACTTGTCCAGTTACAATTCGTGCACCATTTGGCGGGGGTGTTCACGGTGCATTGTATCATTCACAATCTGTAGAAGCGATGTTTGCAAACCAACCAGGTTTAAAAATCGTTATCCCTTCTACACCATATGATGCAAAAGGCTTATTAAAAGCAGCCATTCGTGATGAAGATCCAGTATTATTCTTCGAACATAAACGTGCATATCGTTTAATTAAAGGTGAAGTGCCGGAGGATGACTACGTATTACCAATCGGAAAAGCAGATGTAAAACGTGAAGGTGATGATATTACAGTTATCACGTACGGATTATGTGTTCATTTTGCTCTTCAAGCGGCTGAAAAGTTAGCACAAGATGGCATCTCTGCACACATTCTTGATTTACGTACTGTATATCCATTAGATAAAGAAGCAATCATTGAAGCAGCTTCTAAAACAGGTAAAGTTCTTCTTGTAACAGAAGACAATAAAGAAGGAAGCATTATGAGTGAAGTGGCAGCAATTATTGCTGAAAACTGTCTATTTGATTTAGATGCGCCAATCGCACGTCTTGCAGGTCCAGACGTTCCAGCAATGCCATATGCACCAACAATGGAAAAATTCTTTATGGTAAATCCAGATAAAGTTGAAAAAGCAATGCGTGAACTTGCGGAATTTTAATCGGGGGGACTATACATGGCTGTAGAAAATATTACAATGCCTCAGCTCGGGGAGAGCGTTACAGAGGGCACAATTAGTAAATGGCTCGTTAATGTTGGCGATCACGTAAACAAGTATGATCCGCTTGCAGAAGTAATGACTGATAAAGTAAATGCTGAAGTACCATCTTCTTTCACGGGGATTGTAAAAGAGTTAATCGCTGGTGAAGGTGATACGTTAGCTGTAGGTGAAGTAGTTTGTGTGATTCAAGTAGAAGGCGCAGATGAAGTAGCAGCAACAGCTGTTGAAGAAAAAACGAAAGAAGAACCAAAGGCAGAAGTAGCTACGTCTGAAAAAGCACCGAAAGTAAAACAACCAACTGATGGAAAACCACGTTTTTCACCAGCTGTGTTAAAACTTGCGGGTGAGCATAACGTTGATTTAGATCTAGTAGAAGGTACGGGAGCAAACGGCCGTATCACTCGTAAAGATATTTTAAAGCTAGTGGAATCTGGAAATATTCCGCAAGCAGGTGCAGCGAAGAAAGAGGAAGCTGTAGCGGCAGTAGTAGAAGCTCGCCCAGAAGCACCAAAAGCAGCACCAGTAGCGCAAAAAGTAGAAGCTGCGAAACCAGTTTCTGTACCTACAATGCCTGGAGATATCGAAATTCCAGTAACAGGTGTGCGTAAAGCAATCGCAGCAAACATGTTACGTAGTAAACATGAAGCACCGCATGCTTGGATGATGATTGAAGTAGATGTGACAAACCTTGTGTCATACCGTAACTCAATTAAAGGTGACTTTAAGAAGCGTGAAGGCTTTAACTTAACGTTCTTTGCTTTCTTCGTAAAAGCAGTAGCACAAGCGTTAAAAGAGTATCCTCAAATTAATTCAATGTGGGCTGGCGATAAAATTGTTCAGAAGAAAGATATTAACCTTTCTATCGCTGTTGCAACAGAGGAAGAACTATTTGTACCAGTAATTAAGCAAGCGGACGAGAAAACAATTAAAGGTATCGCTCGTGAAATTACAGAACTTGCAGGAAAAGTACGTACGAAATCGTTAAAAGCAGACGAAATGCAAGGTGGAACATTTACAATTAATAACACAGGATCATTCGGTTCTGTTCAATCTATGGGTATTATTAATTACCCACAAGCGGCTATTTTACAAGTTGAATCAATTGTAAAGCGCCCAGTAATTATGGATAATGGTATGTTCGGTGCTCGTGACATGGTTAACTTATGTTTATCACTTGATCACCGAGTACTTGATGGTTTAATTTGTGGTAAGTTCTTAGGGCGTGTTAAAGAAATTTTAGAAAACATGTCAGAAAATAATACATCTGTATATTAATAAAAAGCTCGCTTATGCGAGCTTTTTATTATCTTATTTCTTCATCTACATCCTACTATATGTATAAATATCTTTCCCAGTAATCTTACAATAAACGATTATGTATTAGGAATTTACGAAAATACATTGCTGATATATGGTATATGGATATAAAATAAGAAAAGAATAATTTTTTTGGCAAATCTTACTGATGAAACTGTAGTATAATATATTGTATTGTATGAAAAAGAGAGTTATTCTATATAAGTGTTTTATAGATAATGTGTAATCAGTCGTCAAAACATGAAGAATGTTGACTCCTGGTTTTTTATTTTTGCCGTAACAATGTTTCAGGAGGATGTCATGAAAAGAAGTACCGAGTTTCTAAAAAGTTTAGATGTAAAATTAATTTTAATTTTGTGTGCACTATGTGTGACGAGTATAGCTGCTATATATAGCAGTCAGCAAACGGGACAGTATGGAGCTGCAAACTTTGCTATGAAACAAGGTGTTAACTACATAATTGGGGTTGTATTGTTACTTCTTGTTGCAAGCATTGATTTAGATCAGTTACAAAAATTATCTTGGCCGCTTTATATTGCTGGGTTTGCTTCACTTATTCTTTTGAAAGTATTACCACCATCAGGTTTTACACCTGAAAAATTAGGTGCAAAAAGATGGTTTGTTTTCCCAGTATTTGGACAAATTCAGCCGTCTGAGTTTTTCAAAATTGCATTGCTACTTGTAGTAGCGAGTATAGCAGTAAAACATAATGCACAGTATATGGCAAGGACATTCCAAACAGATTTAAAGCTAGTAGGTAAAATTATGCTAGTGTCACTTCCACCTATGGCGGTTGTATATAGTCAACCTGATACAGGTATGGTGTTCTTATATGCTGCTGCTATTGCATGTATTTTATTTATGTCAGGTATTCAAAAGAAATTGATAGCATTATGTACAGTTATTCCGTTGACCATATTATCTGCTTTAATATTTATTTTCTTTAAGTATCAAGATTTTTTCTATAATAATTTAGTTACTTTACTAAAACCTCACCAACAGTCGCGTATTGTAGGTTGGTTAAATCCATTTGAAAATGCAGATCAAGGTTATCAAACGCAACAATCGATTTTAGCTGTAGGTAGTGGAGGAATGGAAGGTAAAGGGTTTGGGGGAGGAAGCGTCTATATCCCAGAGAAGCATACTGACTTTATTTTCGCTACAATTGCCGAAGAAGGTGGATTTATCGTAGCAGCCTTAGTTGTCTTCTTGTTCCTATTACTACTATATCGAACAATTATTATTGGTTATTCCGCTGATAATTTATTTGGTACATTATTATGCGCTGGATCGATCGGTATATTAACAGTTCAAATATTCCAAAACATCGGTATGATCGTTGGATTAATGCCTGTAAAAGGTATTGCATTACCTTTCTTATCGTATGGGGGAAGTTCCTTATTCTCGAATATGATTATGATGGGGCTCATACTATCGGTACGGAAAACGTATAAAAAATATATGTTTTCAGTTAAGTAAAAAAAGCTGGTTCGTTTTTAAACGAACCAGCTTTTTTACATATATGCTCATAAACGTTGCAAACTAAAACAGGTTAGCAGTTTGAGACGGGTAAGGAGTGCAAAGTGATGCATATGCATATTTTTGAAGGAGCACGGCATCTTTCTAGTAGTGAATGGGTTATTCGGGCTATTATAGCATACATATTTTTAATATTAGTTGCGAAAGCGATGGGACAAAGGTCTATCGCACAACTTCGTTTTTTAGATGTTGTATTAGTGTTATTGCTTGGTGGGAATATTTCTAACGCATTGTCTGATGAAAAAGTAGGGTTACTGGGGTCGATGATTACAACGTTCATACTCGTTGTACTTCATATTATAAGCTCAGTTTTAATGCTGAAATGGGATAGATGGAGACGTTTTTTAGAGCCAGCACCTATCATTCTTATACATAATGGTTCCATTGATTTTAGCAATTTGAAAAAGGCGAGAATTACCGTGGAATATTTGTTTTCGGAACTTCGTATGCGAAATGTGAGCGATATTCAAACGATTAAATTAGCATTATGGGAAGCAAACGGTGTCGTTTCTATATTTCGGTATCCAGAATATGAAGCAGTTTCGCGGCTTGATCTTAAAGTGGCGGGAAAAAAATCTCCAGTTTCTTTTGTATTAGTAAAGGATGGGAGGATACAGAAAGATGTTCTTGCATTATTAGGAAAAACAGAAGCTTGGGCGCGAGAATTTCTAGAGGAGAGTACAGAAGTGGAATCTATTATGTTAGCTACAGTAGATGAATCACATAAAATAAATATTTTGTTAAAAAAATGAAAAATATACGCATTTTGTCGTTTCGAACATATGATACAATAGTGTGGACAACGAAAAAGGAGGCGATACGGTGGGATATGTAGAAGAATTACGAAAAATAGTTGGTCATCGCCCTTTAATTTTAGTTGGTGCTGTTGTACTCGTTATAAATGAAAATGGATATGTTTTATTGCAGCAGCGGACAGAGCCGTACGGAAAATGGGGGCTACCTGGCGGGCTAATGGAGCTTAGTGAATCACCAGAAGAAACAGCTTATCGTGAAGTATATGAAGAGACAGGAATAAAAGTGAAGAACTTGCGACTAATCAATGTATTTTCTGGAGCGAACTACTTTACAAAATTAGCAAACGGTGATGAATTTCAATCTGTAACAACCGCCTATTATACAGATGAATACGAAGGGGATTTTGTTATGAATAAAGAAGAAGCAGTTCAGCTTAAATTCTTTTCAGTAACAGAACTACCTGACTATATTGTAGGATCGCATAAAAAAATGATTGCTGAATATATGAAGATTATGGAAAAAAAGATATAATCATAGTGAAAGAAATACAAAAACACAGTTCTGGTTGGTAGTCCAGACGCATGATTTCATGTCAGTAACCTTCCCCTCCGGGATGTCCTGTATTTCTAATCTTTTAAAGGAGGGGCTGTCAATGGATTTGACAGTATATCACGATGGCCAATTTTTTGTTGGAATCATTACATGTAAAGAACAAGGGAAATTGTATGGGGCGAGGTATATTTTTGGGGCGGAACCGTCAGATGAAGAAGTGCTTATGTTTGTGAATGGTTCACTTTTAGAGCATTTTCAGCACTTTGCAAAATGTGGTGTAGAAGTTAAAGAAAAACAGCGTCCTAAAAACATAAAGCGTATCATACGACAAGCAGCAAAAGAAATAAATATTAAACGTTTTACTAAGGCGCAAGAGGCGATTAGTTTATCTTATGAATTGCATAAACAAGAAAAGAAAGTGCAGTCTAAAGAGAAGCGAGAAGCTGAAAAAGAAAGAAGACGTTTAATGAAAGTACAAAAAGCAAAGCAAAAACATCGTGGTCATTAAAGAAAAGGTGTTAGAGCAAGAGCTCTAACACCTTTTCTATACTTAAATACAAGTAAACTTACTTGTATTTCATAAACATTAACTGGTAAGATACAAATAGGTAGTTTTAGAGGAGGGAAAAGAGTGATTAATTTTAACTTTTTTATGAATGATGTTGTCCGCCAAGCGCGTGAAGAGATTGTCTCTGCTGGATATACAGAATTGACGACGCCAGAAGCGGTAGAAGAAGCGTTTAAAAGAAATGGAACAACACTTGTAATGGTAAACTCTGTATGTGGTTGTGCAGGTGGTATTGCTCGTCCTGCTGCTGCGCATTCCGTACATTATGATAAACGTCCTAACCACCTTGTAACGGTGTTTGCAGGTCAAGATAAAGAAGCGACAGCAAGAGCGCGTGAATATTTCGAAGGGTACCCACCTTCTTCTCCATCATTTGCTTTATTAAAAGATGGAAAAATTGTAACGATGGTAGAGCGTCATGAAATTGAAGGTCATGAACCGATGCAAGTTATTGCGAAACTACAATCATATTTTGAAGAGAATTGTGAAGAACTATAAAAAATAAGAGAAAAGGCGGCACGTCCACAATCAAGTGGATGTGCCGCCTTTTTTATTTATTATTAAAATTTATGGAATATGCATAGTTGTGTTATTTTATGCATAATTTTATACATAAAAAATAGCATTTATATTGTTTTGTTATTTATTTTTATTTTATATATTGCATAAAAATAAAAGTGCTGATACAATACAAACATCGAATAAATATTCTATTAAACTTTTAAATATACATTATTAGGGGGAAGAAAGATGAAGAAGTTAGTATCAATATCGTTTGCACTTATTTTAATTGTAAGTATATTCAGCGCTTGTAGTAATGGGGAATCGAAAGAAACAAAAGGAAATAAAAAAGTACTCGTAATGGGAACTTCAGCAGATTATAAACCTTATGAATATGTAGATGCGTCAAAGAGCGATGAAATTATTGGTTTTGATGTTGATGTTGCTAAATATATCGGAAAAGAACTTGGGTATGAAGTGAAAGTGAAAGATATGGATTTTGGTGGTTTATTAGCATCTCTTAGTTCAGGAAAAGTTGATTTCGTAATGGCAGGCATGACGCCAACTGCAGAGCGTAAAAATAATGTTGATTTTACAGATATTTATTTTGTTGCGAAAAATATGGTCGTTTCTAAAAAGGATTCTAACATTAAATCTGTAGAGGATTTAAAAGGGAAAAAAGTAGGAGTACAAACAGGGTCTATTCAAGAAGAGAAAGCAGCAGAATTTAAAAAACAAGTAGATTTCCAAGTTGAGGGACGTGACCGTATACCAGAAATCGTACAAGAAATTAAAGCTGGTCGTTTTGACGCTGCAATTATAGAAGACACAGTTGCTAAAAATTATTTAGAGAAAATGAAAGATTTACAAGGAATTGAAATTAAAGAAGCGCCAGAAGAAGTTGGAGCAGCAATTGCCCTTCCGAAAAACAGTGATAAAACAGCTGAATTTAATAAAGTAATTAAAAAAATGCAAGAAAATGGAGAAATGGATAAATTAGTGAAGAAATGGTTTGGCAGCGGAAAATAAGCTGCCTTTCACTTTTCTGTGAGGGGAATGAAAAGAATGAACTTAGATTTTTCGGCGATTACGCCTTCGATACCATATATACTAAAAGGTTTAGAAGTTACTTTGAAAATTGTAGCAGTATCAGCTTTAGCAGGATTTATTTTAGGAACGCTATTAGCACTTTGTAAAATTGCTAGAATACGAGCATTAAATATAGCAGCAGATTTTTATACATCAATTTTTCGTGGTACACCCCTTGTATTGCAATTAATGATTATTTATTTCGGTGTCCCGCAAATAATTGGTTATGAAATACCAGCATTCTTAGCTGCTGTACTTGCATTTAGCTTGAATTCAGGTGCATACATGTCAGAAGTAATTCGTGCTGGTATTCAAGCGGTGGATAAAGGACAAACAGAAGCAGCAATGGCTTTAGGGGTACCATACGGAAAAATGATGAGAAATATTATTTTCCCTCAAGCATTAAAAAATATATTACCAGCGCTTGTGAACGAATTTGCGACACTTACGAAAGAATCGGCTGTAGTAACAGTAATAGGCGCGACTGATTTAATGCGTCGTGCTTACATCGTAGGCGGTGAGACATTTAAATATCTTGAACCATTACTTTTTGTTGGACTGATTTATTATATGTTAGTCATTATTCTTACATTAGTCGGGAAGGCAATTGAAGGGAGAATGAAGAAAAGTGATTAAAATTGAAAACCTTCATAAATCATTTGGTAAAAACGAAGTATTAAAAGGAATTACAACAACGATTGAAAAAGGGGAAGTAGTTGCAATTATAGGACCTTCTGGATCAGGAAAATCAACATTTTTACGTTGTATGAATATGTTAGAAGCACCAACGGATGGTCACATTTGGATTGGAACGGAAGAAGTAACGAATCCGAAAACGAATGTTATGCATGTTCGTGAAAATGTCGGTATGGTATTTCAACATTTTCACTTATTTCCTCATATGACTGTATTAGAAAATATTACGTATGCTCCTACCAATGTAAAAGGGGTAACGAAGCAAGAAGCTGAAAAGAAAGCTGAGAAACTTTTAGAAAAGGTTGGACTAGTAGATAAAAAAGATACGTATCCAAATCGTCTTTCGGGAGGACAAAAGCAACGTGTAGCAATTGCAAGAGCGTTAGCAATGGAACCCGAAGTTATGTTATTTGATGAACCGACATCGGCGCTAGATCCAGAGATGGTGAAAGAAGTGTTAGAAGTTATGAAATCGTTAGTTACGACAGGAATGACGATGGCTATCGTTACACATGAAATGGGCTTTGCAAAAGAAGTGGCAGATCGTGTTCTTTTCTTGGACGGAGGAAAGCTTGTAGAAGATAGTGCGCCAGAAGAATTTTTTGCAGCGCCGAAAAGTGAACGTGCGCAACAATTTTTACAAAAAATATTGTAATATGAAAAGGTTATGTGAATAATAAGTAGAAAAGGATGACATTGTGTCATCCTTTTTTTATACTAGCTGTAAATACGTTTATACATATAGGAGTAATGATATGTTTAAAATTGGATACCGTACAGTAAAAACAGCAATAGGGACAGGCGCGGCAGTTTTTATTGCTCAGTTATTAGGGTTGGAATTTTATAGTTCAGCAGGTATTTTAGTTATTTTATGTGTACAAAATACGAAGCGCAAATCGCTTCAAGTGTCGTTACATCGTTTTCTAGCTTGTGTATTATCAATGGTATTCGCGTTTTGTATTTTTGAAACGATTGGCTATACACCACTTGCAATTAGCATATTGTTACTTACATTTATTCCGACTGCAGTAATGCTTAAAATTCAAGAAGGCATTGTCACGAGTTCAGTTATTGTTATGCATCTATATTCATTGAAGCAAATTACATGGCTTATAGTTGGAAATGAAATTGCTATATTAACGATAGGGATTAGCGTGGCGTTATTAGTAAATATGTATATGCCGAGTAGTGAAAATAAGCTAAAAGAGTATCAGGATAAAATAGAGAGTAATTTTAAAACGATTTTGTTTGAAATGGTTGTGTATTTACGAAATCGAGAAAGTAGTTGGAGTGGAGCAGAACTCATTGAAACCGAGAATATGTTAAATGAAGCAAGAGATTTATCGTTTAAAAAACTTGAGAATGCATTTATGCGAGAAGATGATTATTACTATCGTTATTTTAATATGCGTATGCAACAATTCGAAATTTTAGAGCGAATGATACCACTAGCAGCTTCTTTATCATGGACATATGAACAAGCTGATATGATTGCAGATGTTGTTGAAAACATTGGTAATGCTATTAGCCCTGAGAGTACTGGCGTTATTTCCTTAAGGCAGCTTCAAGAAATGAGGGGATTATTTAGAGACATGCCATTACCAGCTACACGCGAAGAATTTGAGATACGTGCGAAACTTGTTCAACTTGTGTATGAAATGGAACAATATTTACTCATTAAAAGTCGCTTTAAGGGAAAGGATAATATAAAAGAACTTATATAGAAGGTAGGAATTATCTATGCCGTATCTTCTCTCTATCATATTATGTCTTTCTTTATCGCCGATTTGGCCTCTTGGGGATAATCCACGTGCCGGAGATCCTTTTATTATTGTAAATAAAGCAACGAATAAATTAGCTTACATTGACGATGGGAAGATTCAAAAGGTTTTTCCAGTAGCGACAGGGAAAACGAATGAATTAACTCCAGAAGGAACTTTTGATGTTGTAATGAAAGCGAAGGATCCGTATTATATTGCGAAGGATATTCCAGGTGGGTCGCCAAAAAATCCACTTGGGTCAAGGTGGATTGGATTTAATGCAAGAGGAACTGATGGAAGTAAATATGGAATACATGGAACAAACCAACCGAGTTCAATTGGAAAGTATATTTCACAAGGGTGTATAAGAATGAAGAAAAACGATGTGGAATATTTGTTTGATCGCATTCCAATTGGAACGAAAGTATGGATTGTGAAATCGAAAAAATCATTTCAGCAATTGGCAAAAGAAAAAGGAGCCGTTGCATATGAAAAAGCCAACGAAAAGGTTGGCTTTTTCTATTATAATAAGTTGTCTTGACATGTGTACATAACCGTGCGTTAATGAGAATATAGAAAGATAAAATTAGATAAAGGGGTTGCTCATATGTACTTGAATCCAAAACTTTCGTATATGCAGTTTTTTATGGGATTTCTATTTGTTATTACATTCATATTGGCAACTTTTAATATATGTTCTTATCTTGTAGCGATTGTATGTATGGCATTGCTTAATCTAACTTTTGTTATTGGAGCATTTCAGCAGAAACAATATACAAGTTTTGTAATAGCACTTGTAATGTCATTTTCCTTTAGTATTGTAGCGATTGTGTTTTATATAAAATAAACCATCTCGATGTCGAGATGGTTTATTTTGTCATGTGTAAAAAGTAAAAAAAGGACGAACACATCGCCCTTTTTACCAAAACATACTCGCGCCAGCAAGTAATGTTGTTACAAGCATAGAAATCAGCATCACATAAACCATAACTTTTTGAGCTTTTTTATGCATCGTTATACCTCCTTGCAAATCAGTACAATTTCATTGTAACGAGAAATGAAATTATGGACAAGGGGAGAGTGAGGACAAAATTCGGGAGGGGATTGCAAAATATAACAGGAAATTTGAGTGTGTATAGAGAATATAGTAAAAGGGTATATTGTTAATTTTTAGTTGGGCAAGCTGAAGAATGGAGATACGATGATGAAAATATACGAAACAGATCGTTTATACTTAAGGGAAATTGATGAGTCGTATGCTGAAACAGTTCTTCAATATTACGACAGAAATCGTGAATTTTTAAAAGCTTGGGAAGAGTATAGACCGGATGATTTTTTTACGCTAGATTATCAAAAGAAAAAGTTGCAAAAGGATAGAAAAGAGTTCGAAGAAGGGAAAATCATCAGACTATGGATTTTTAAAAAGGGTGATGATACGAAAATAATTGGGTGTATTTCATTTAATTTAATCGTTCGTGGCATTTATCAATCTTGTGTACTCAGTTATAAATTAGATAAAGCAGAGTTAAACAAAGGGTATACGACAGAAGCGCTTAGAAAAGCAATTCAAGTTGCTTTTGGGGAATTTCAGTTACATCGTATAGAAGCTCCGATTATGCCTCGTAATTTAGCATCTATACAAGTAGTAACGAAGATAGGTTTTCAATATGAAGGCGTGTCTAGGAAGATGTTAATGGTAAATGGCGTGTGGGAAGATCATATGCGCTGGGTATTGTTAAATGAGTAATAGAAAGCAGATGGTTATCTAGACATGTAAACCATCTGTTTTTTGTCTTGTATTTCGAAACTTTTGCGAAATTCTGTTATAATTAATAGTGTTACATACATAATGGTAGTGCAGGAGGCGCAGTCTTATGATTAATCAAGAACGTTTAGTAAATGAATTTATGGAATTAGTACAAGTAGATTCTGAAACGAAATTTGAAGCAGAAATCTGCAAAGTATTAACGAAGAAATTTACAGATTTAGGTGTAGAAGTATTTGAAGATGACACAATGGCTGTAACTGGTCATGGTGCAGGTAACTTAATTTGTACTTTACCAGCAACAAAAGATGGTGTTGATACAATTTACTTTACTTCTCATATGGATACAGTAGTTCCTGGTAATGGAATTAAGCCTTCTATTAAAGATGGATATATCGTATCAGATGGTACAACAATTTTAGGTGCGGATGATAAAGCTGGATTAGCATCAATGTTCGAAGCAATCCGTGTTTTAAAAGAGAAAAATATCCCTCATGGTAAAATAGAATTTATTATTACAGTCGGAGAAGAATCAGGTCTTGTTGGTGCAAAAGCATTAGACCGTGAGCGTATTACAGCGAAATATGGCTACGCATTAGATAGCGATGGAAAAGTTGGTGAAATCGTTGTTGCAGCTCCAACACAAGCGAAAGTGAACGCAATTATTCGCGGGAAAACAGCTCACGCTGGTGTAGCGCCGGAGAAAGGTGTATCTGCAATTACTATCGCAGCGAAAGCAATTGCGAAGATGCCACTTGGTCGCATTGACTCTGAAACGACTGCAAATATTGGACGTTTTGAAGGTGGTACACAAACGAATATCGTTTGCGATCATGTACAAATCTTTGCAGAAGCTCGTTCTTTAATTAATGAGAAAATGGAAGCACAAGTTGCGAAAATGAAAGAAGCATTTGAAACAACTGCAAAAGAAATGGGCGGTCATGCAGACGTTGAAGTAAACGTTATGTACCCAGGATTTAAATTTGCTGATGGCGATCACGTTGTAGAAGTTGCAAAACGTGCAGCTGAAAAAATTGGTCGTACACCTTCTCTTCACCAAAGTGGTGGCGGAAGTGATGCAAACGTAATTGCAGGACATGGTATCCCAACAGTTAACTTAGCGGTTGGTTATGAAGAAATTCATACAACAAACGAGAAGATTCCTGTTGAAGAATTAGCAAAAACAGCAGAATTAGTTGTTGCAATTATTGAAGAAGTAGCGAAGTAATGGAATAGAAAAAGCGTGTAAATCAATTATGATTTACACGCTTTTTATTTTGATTCGATTGCTTTGACAAGACGTATAAGCGAATATAAGAAAAACTATGGAAGTATATACGTTGTTGCTACATGTACTAGACGAGGGAATAACCTTAACGTATTCATATTGAAAATCGGAAGTAGTAAATAATTAATTGCAATGATTAATATAACTACAAGGAATGTATAGTTGAGTTTATCCCGCTATTTGCCGGACAGTAAGACCCCTACCTCAAAATTCAGCGAAAGTAAAGAAGTTAGGTGGGGGCCCTGCTGCCCGTAAAAGTCCGATTAGTGAGAGTTGATTAAAGTTTCGATTTATATCGATTATAAAAAAGAACAAGTAATTATTATAACTATTGTGCAAAATTTGATATAATAAAAGAACGAACGTTCTGATTAGGGAGTGAGTACTATGCGAGAAATGTATCCGAAAAATGGTCGTGTTATTTTACATGTAGATATGAATTGCTTTTTCGCATCTGTTGAAATTGCTCATGATCCATCATTACAAGGAAAGCCATTAGCGGTTGCTGGAAATGAAAAAGAGAGAAAAGGAATTATTATAACATGTAGTTATGAGGCGAGGGAATACGGAATACGTACGACGATGCCCCTTTGGGAAGCGAAAAGGTTATGCCCGCAATTAGTTGTAAGGCGTCCTAATTTCACATTATATCGCGAAGCTTCATTTCAAATGTTTCAAGTCCTTTCTCGTTTTACAGAAAAGATACAACCAGTCTCAATAGATGAAGGATATTTAGATATTACAGATTGCTACGCACTTGGTTCGCCTCTTGAAATAGCAAAGATGATTCAACAAGCACTATTAACAGAGTTGCAGCTTCCGTGTAGTATCGGAATCGCTCCAAATCTTTTCCTAGCAAAAACAGCTTCTGATATGAAAAAACCTCTCGGTATTACCGTACTTCGAAAACGTGATATTCCAGAAATGATTTGGCCACTTTCAGTTGAAGCAATGCATGGGATTGGAGAAAAAACAGCTGAAAAATTAAATGAAATTCATATACATACAATTGAACAGTTAGCGAAGGGAGACGAGCATATCATTCGCGCTAAAATTGGCAAGCACGGTATTGATTTACAAAAGCGTGCAAAAGGTACGGATGATAGGGAAGTGGATCCGAGTCAAATGGGCCAACATAAAAGTGTCGGTAACTCGATGACTTTTTCAAAGGATATGGATGAAGAGAAAGAATTACTTGATATGTTAGAACGGTTATCAAAATCAGTGAGTAAAAGATTACAAAAGCGAACCCTTGTTAGCTATAATATTCAAATTATGATTAAATACCATGATAGGCGAACAGTAACACGGAGTAAGCAATTGAAAAATGCAATTTGGGAAGAACGCGATATTTTTCAAGCAGCATCCCGTTTATGGAAGCAACATTGGGATGGTGATTCCGTTCGTTTACTAGGTGTTACAGCTACTGAAATAGAGTGGAAGACAGAATCGGTGAAACAATTAGATTTATTTTCATTTGAAGAGGATGCGAAAAAAGAACCACTACTTGCTGTCATTGATCAAATTAACGATAAGTATGGAACACCGATTTTACAACGAGGTAGTCAACTACTACGTAAGCAAGAGAAGTCGTTTCAACAAAAGTTAGAAAATAAGTTTATGTAGAAGGTGTCATGAAGTAGTAAAATCATGACACCTTTCCTAGTTAACTCGCTTCTAAATTTAAAGAAGTCTTCCATCCAGCTCCAGTAACGCCAGATTCTAATAGCATTCTACTTACTATTTTTTCAATTAAGATAGCCGCATTTGTCTTGCAATGTAATGTAGCCTGTATACACACCTTTTGATTAGAATCTACGTCTTCACTATACAACTCTTTTAAACCGATTCCTTCTGTACTTACCATATGCATAAGTAAAAAACGAATATGTGCTTCATTTTCTTCTGAACAAGTAAGGGAAAGTAAGTAGTTCGTTTGTTCTGGTGATTCTTCTTTTGATTTTTTATTCATAAAAAGAGCAATTGGGCGAAGAAGTATATTTGCTAGTAACACGCCTGCTGCACCTAATATAGCTGCAACGAGGAAACCGGCGCCTGTAAGAGTACCGACAGCAGCTGCACACCATAAAGTAGCTGCTGTATTTAGCCCTCTAATACTAAAACCATCGCGGATAATAACGCCACCCCCTAAAAATCCAATACCACTAACGACTTGAGCAGCAATGCGGGATGGGCTAGCATCATGATCAAGCATGACGGATAATAAAACAAATATACAGGCACCAAGTGATACGAGAGCATTTGTCCGTAACCCAGCCATTCGGTGTCTCCATTGTCTTTCCATTCCAATGCAAGCTCCTACAATAATTGCTATAACTAACCTGAATACAATGTCGTACCATACCATCATGGTCACCTCCATATATAATATGTGTTATGTTTTTTAGAATGAGCGGGGGATACCCACTCATTCTTATTTTTACAACCAGCTATGAAACTTTTTAATATAAAGCTTTTTCAGGAATTGTGTTAAAAAAGCGTAGCCTAATAGTATTCCTACTAACCAAGGGAAATAGTTAAGTGGCAATGCTTGTAAACCAACGGCTGCACCAAGTGGTGAGAATGGAATATAAATCCCGATTGCCATAATAAGAGCGGTTAATAAAACGACTGGTGTTGATGCAGTGCTTTGAATAAATGGAATCTTTTGTGTTCTTATCATGTGAACAATTAAAGTTTGTGTTAACAACCCAACGACAAACCAACCGGACTGGAATAATGATTGCTCGCTCGGTGTATTTGCACCAAATACATTCCACATGACTACGTATGTGATAATATCAAATATAGAACTAATTGGGCCGATACAAATAATGAAGTTTCGTAAGTTTGCAGTATCCCATTTTCGTGGTTTTTCTAGAAACTCTTTATCCATTTTGTCCCATGGAATAGAAAGTTGTGAAATATCATAAAGTAAGTTTTGAATTAAAAGATGAATGGCAAGCATCGGTAAAAAAGGAATGAAAGCACTTGCTACTAACACGCTAAACACATTACCGAAGTTAGAGCTAGCTGTCATCTTAATATATTTTAAAATATTTCCGAATGTAGTACGTCCTTCTAAAATCCCTGCTTCTAATATAGTTAAACTTTTTTCGAGTAGAATAATATCGGAAGCTTCTTTCGCAATATCAGTAGCAGTATCAACAGATATTCCGACATCAGCTTCACGTAATGCTACAGCATCGTTAATGCCGTCTCCCATGTAACCTACAGTGTGTCCATTTCCTTGTAATGCGTGTATAATACGAGATTTTTGCATGGGATTAAGCTTCGCAAATACAGTCGTTTCTTCGGCAAGTCTTGCTAATGCTTTATCTGGTAAAGAATCAATCTCGTAACCGAGGATTGGTTCGCAGATATCTAATCCAACTTCTTTACAAACCTTTCTTGTAACAATTTCGTTATCGCCAGTTAAAATTTTCACTTGTACACCATGTTTTTGTAATGCTTGAATTGCAGCTGCTGCAGATGGTTTCGGTGGATCTAAAAAGCCGATATATCCAGCGAGAATCATATCAGTTTCGTCTTTTACTGCGTACTCTGTATCATTTATTCTTCTATCTTTTTTATAAGCCACAGCAATAACCCGCATACCTTCACTATTTAGTGTCTCACTTATTTTTTTGACATTTGAACGTATTTTCTGGGTGAGTGGAACGATTTTTTCATCCACTTCAGTGTAGTTACAAATTGATAAAATTTCTTCTACGGCACCTTTACAAACCATTGTATGTTCACCTGAAATATCCTTTACGATGACTGACATACGCCGGCGGGCGAAATCGAATGGAATTTCATCTAGCTTTTGAAAAGCTGATGGATTAAATGTATTGTTTTCCTCTGTATGCTTAATAACAGCTTTATCTATTAAATTTTTCAATCCAGTTTGATAGAAACTATTTAAATAGGCAAATTGCAAGACGCGATTGCATTCATTTCCCTTGGGATCTAAGTGACGAACAAGGACAACGTTATCTTCTGTTAAAGTTCCGGTTTTATCTGTACAAAGAATGTTCATAGCACCTAAGTTTTGAATAGAATTTAGCTGTTTTACAATTACTTTTTGTTTAGACATTTTAACGGCACCTTTAGCTAAATTAGCAGTTACAATCATTGGTAACATTTCAGGTGTAAGGCCAACAGCGACGGCAATAGCGAAGAAGAAAGCTTCTTGCCAATCACCTTTTGTGAATCCATTAATGAGAAGGACAATAGGTGCCATAATAAGCATGAATGTAATTAAGAGCCAGCTTACTTTGTTTACACCTTTATCAAAGTTTGTTTCTACACGCTTTCCAATTACCTTATTGGCTAAAGAGCCGAAATACGTATCGGTACTTGTTGAGATGACAACAGCTTTTGCGCTACCACTTACAATATTTGTTCCCATGAAACAAAGGTTTTCCATATCGAGTGGATTGTAATTTTTTTTCATGTTTGTCGGTAAGATATGCTTATTTTCTGTATGGTAGCAGTGTTCGTATTTTTCTACAGGAAGTGCTTCCCCTGTTAAAGAAGATTGATTAACAAATAAATCTTTAGCGGATACAATACGCACATCAGCTGGAATGATATCACCGGCTGAAAGGGAAATGATATCGCCAGGTACAAGTTCCTCAATTGGAATTTCTGTTGTGTAATTTCGATTTAAATTCGTTACATTTTTTGTTTCATGTACAAATCCATTTATTCTAAATACGCTTGCAGTTGTTCGAACCATAGCTTTTAAATTATCGGCAGCTTTTTGAGAACGAAATTCTTGGGAAAACCGAATTGTTGCACTAAGTAGTACCATTGCAGATACGACAATTGTTCCTTGCATATCATCCGTGAAAAAGGAGAGTGCTCCAAGAGCTAATAAAACGAAAATAAATGGATTTTTAAATGCCGACAGAAATTGAATGTACCACGGTGCCATTTTATTATGAGCTATTTCGTTCGGACCATATAAAGAAAGTCTACGAGACGCTTCTTGTTTAGATAATCCATCTTGTGTTGTTTCTAAAAGTTTTAACGCAGAGCTTACATCTTGTGTTGCAACCTCCACTAATAATTCGTTATTTGTTTTCATGCTATCTTGCTCATAAGCATGCTTTGTTTCTTGTCTTTGTAAATTAAACATCGGTAGTTCCTCCTCTGTCATGAAGGAGGAAACAATCTGTTACCTAACTATTTGAAATGGTGAGGAACAGTTTCTTTCCTACCTACATGATGAAATATGAATGTAAAACGTATGGGTATCTGGGCCGAATCATCAATTGCCAACTGTTCCTCACCTCCGTACAATTTAGTAGTTTCTGAATATGCTATGTTTGTTTCATAGTAAGGTGCATATAGACGTAAAAAGACCTTTACTCAAAACGAGTAAAGGTCTGAATTCGCAGTTAAAAGAGTCCACAACAAAGACTGTTAGTAGACATAAATAAAAACAGTTTTTGTGTATGACAAAATACATGCACCTCTCCCTCGTTGAGTTTTAGCACTGTATAGCATAGGTACTGAAACCAGCTACATTAAAAAAGGCCTTCATTCCGACCTTTCCTGTTGACCCATTGGCGTCTCTCGACATTTTTGGGCAGCAGCGTTTCTCTATACAGGAGCCTCACCTAACAGAGACCATATTCAATTACATGTTGAATGTTAGCACTGTAAAATTGTAGTGTCAATATCTTTTTTATCTGTGTTTTTAAAATATTAAACGGATTTATAATAGATATGTGGGATGAAATGTATGATATTGATTATAAATAATATGAAAAATAAATATTTTTATAAAAGGGGAATTTGTAATGGGACCACAAAATTTTATTATAAATATTGAGAATCAAAAGTGGTTGTTTAATGAGCAGGAAGATTTATGTTCTCACGGGGAAATTTATTTAAATGTGGATGGAACGATTATTACACAAACAGGTATGGATGAGGAATGGGGAATAAGTGAATCAGCTTTAGCTCTGTTACGAACTTTAGATAAAGAATATATTTGTGATATTGAAAATGAAGAGGGGCTTATTTTGCACGGATGTGGCACTATGCTCATGTTAGGATGCCCAATTTCAATTCATTGGACTATAAACCATATAGGTGAAAATGTGGTTTTAAAGGATTTTGTCAAAGTTATTTCTACTGATCAAAAGGCTATATACTATGAAGGGCTTCATATAGAAGTAAATGAAAATGAATATAGAAAACAAATTGTTTCTTTTGCACTACAAGCAAAAGAATTATTTAATAAATCAAGTGAAAAGATAATTTCAAATGAGTTTGAGCGAAGTATGTATACCGACTTTTGGACGGAATATAATCATTTGCTAAATAAGTATAAATAAAAAAGCACTGTAACCAGTGCTTTTTTATTATAGATTACGAGATTGTAGGGTTTTCAAAAATAACAATCTCTGAACTGTTTGTAGTTGAAACGCGTTGGGCGTAATATGTTAAAGCTGAAGAAATATATGCTGGTAACGTATCATTTGTATGTGATGTTGTATATTCATGGATTAATTCCTTTAAAGTTGTCCATTCTAATTGTGCTGGGTGATCAGACACGAAAGAACTTACCCAGCGATCAAATGAAGATGAAAAATCAGTTTGTAAACGAAATACTTCTTTCATAATAAAACGCTCCCTTAAAATGTAGTATAATCATTTTAACACAAAACACGAACGATTGCTAAATTTTTTAAGTATAATGTTCGTGTTATATAGTTGTCTAGATGATTGGTTATGTAAATTCAATTTGCCATTTGAAATAACATTCCGTAAGATGAGAGATAGAGTATATTTAGAGCTGGAGGAAAGAAAGTGGAATTTGTATTTTTAGGAACTGGTGCAGGTGTTCCTTCAAAAGGAAGGAACGTTTCAGCAATTGCTTTACAATTGTTAGAAGAACGAGGACAAACTTGGTTATTTGATTGTGGCGAGGCCACGCAACATCAAATATTACATACATCTGTACGTCCGCGCCGCATTGAAAAAATATTTATTACGCATTTACATGGCGATCATATTTTTGGATTGCCTGGTTTATTAGGTAGCCGTTCATTTCAAGGAGGAACTACGCCTTTAACGGTGTATGGACCGAAAGGAATTAAACAATTTATTGAAGTGGCATTATCGGTAAGTACGACACATGTGAAATATCCACTTGAAGTTGTGGAGATAACAGAAGAAGGTACCGTATTTGAAGATAATGAATTTTATGTAGAAACGAAAAGATTGTCACACGGTATAGAATGCTTTGGATATCGTATTGTAGAGAAAGATATACAAGGTGCTCTTTTAGTTGATAAGTTGCTTGAGATGGGTGTGAAACCAGGTCCAATCTTTAAACGTTTAAAAGATGGTGAAGTAGTTGAATTAGAGGATGGCACGATATTAAATGGAAATGAGTTTATCGGCCCACCTCAAAAAGGAAGAATTATTACTATCTTAGGTGATACGCGATATTGCGAAGCGAGTAGGGAGCTTGCGCAAGATGCAGATGTACTTGTCCATGAAGCGACTTTCGCAGCAGAAGATGAGCAACAAGCGTATGATTATTTTCATTCTACATCTAAGCAAGCTGCGAGCATTGCACTTCAGGCAAATGCGAAGCGACTAATATTAACTCACATTAGTTCTCGTTATCAAGGAGATACATATAAGGAATTATTGAAAGAGGCTAGAGAGTTGTTTTCTAATACAGAAATAGCGACAGATTTGAAATCATTCCCAGTAGAAAAATAATAATTTTGTAAAAAATGGTAACGGCGGGTTACCATTTTTTTATGTCTAAAAAAATTTAAAAATAAAACTGTTATTATTTTATACTTATACTTGGATGGTACAGAAAATTAGAATGGTTTGAATATATACGATAAAAATACGAAATAATGATTATTTAGAAAAACTGTTATATAAGTCAGATGACATACAAGTGATACAAATAGCAGAAATGGACTGTTATTCAGAACTTTTAAAATTCAACAAAAGTAAGCGTTTTATAAAAAACAAGCTATAATGAGGGCAGATTATAATTTATGATAAGTCGCATGTATTTTAGTCATTATCGTAACAAGTGAAGTTGACTAAATCATGAGAGAGTAACACGAGAATTATAATAGGAAAGATATTACTATTATTTGTCATAAGTCTTTTTCACTTTTTAGCTAAACGATATGATTAGCAAGTGTAGCTATTGCGAGTTCCTTAGTAGAAGCTTTTTATTAATAAGGTGGTGGAGATTTAATTGGTACACCACTCTTTAAAAGAGTTCAGAACATCAGCAGGTAGTCTAGGCGGAATAGCGGGTGCAAATTTAGTTGCATTAGCAATGGTTATATCACTTGTTTATGCTATGCTTGCAATGGCTTCTGTGTTAAACTTTGGATTGCTACCAGACTTTATTCTGGATCATCTTGTATCATTTTTAAATGAAAATAATGCTAAGATTCTTATGTAGTATGATAACTGGTATTATTTCAGGTTATATTGGATTACTTTTATTCAAAAACTATCCAATTCGTACAGCAGAACAAATTCGTGGTACAACTGGAAAAGCGACAGATGTAGCAACTTAATAGAATAGTAGAATAAATTTTTTCATAGAGGTTTAGGGGGAGTTATGATGAAGTATCGCTCAGTATTTGATATTATCGGTCCAGTTATGATTGGACCATCAAGTTCACATACAGCAGGCGCGGCAAGAATGGGGCAAGTTGCTCGCCAGCTGTTTCGTCATGAACCAGAAAGAGTAAGCATTTCGTTATATGGATCATTTGCAAAGACGTATCGAGGGCATGGTACGGATGTAGCACTAATCGGTGGAATATTAGGATTTGAAACAGATGACTTACGTATTCCAGAGGCGCTAGAAATAGCAAAAGAGCGCGAAATTGAAGTGGAATTCATTGAAGAAGATGCCAATGCACCTCATCCAAATACAGCGAGAATTCGTTTGTATAAAGGTGAAGATGAAATTGAAGTTGTTGCTTGCTCAATTGGTGGCGGTAAAATTGAAGTTGTAGAATTAAACGGATTCGATCTTCAATTATCAGGCACGAGCCCAGCACTACTTATTGTAAATAACGATCGCTTCGGTGCTATTGCAGCGGTAGCTTCAATCCTTGCGAAACATGAGATTAACATTAGTACAATGAGTGTTTCTCGTAAAGAAAAAGGAAGAAGAGCGCTTATGGTCATTGAAACAGATGAATTATTAGCAGATGAAGTAATTGAAGAAATAAAAGCGCAACAAAATATTTGTCAAGTAACTATTATGGAATAATTGCAGGGGGGACACACCATGTTTCGGAACGCAGCGGAACTAGTGGCGCAAGCTAAAGAACAAAATGTAAAAATCGCAGAAATTATGATTCAATGTGAAATGGAAACAAGAAGTATTTCACGTGAAGAAGTAATTGCTGGTATGGAAAAGAACTTAGTAGTGATGGAGCAAGCAGTAGAACGTGGTATTCGCGGCGTGAAATCACCAACTGGTTTAACTGGTGGAGATGCTGTAAAAGTTCAAGCGTATATGAAGAGTGGAAAAGGCTTATCAGGAGATACGATTTTGGACGCAGTAAGCAAAGCTGTTGCAACAAATGAAGTAAACGCGGCGATGGGAATTATTTGTGCAACACCAACAGCAGGGTCTGCTGGAACAGTGCCAGGTGTACTATTTGCACTAAGAGAAAAATTGCAGCCTACACGTGAAGAAATGATTGAATTCTTATTTACAGCAGGAGCTTTCGGTATGGTTGTTGCGAATAACGCTTGTATTTCTGGTGCAGCGGGAGGATGCCAAGCTGAAGTTGGTTCAGCAAGTGGAATGGCGGCTGCAGCCGCAGTTGAGATGGCTGGTGGAACACAAGATCAAGCAGCTACAGCGATGGCAATTTCATTAAAGAACATGCTTGGTTTAGTGTGTGATCCTGTTGCAGGACTTGTAGAAGTACCTTGTGTAAAACGTAATGCAGCAGGAGCTGCGAATGCGATGATTTCAGCAGATTTAGCATTAGCTGGTGTAACGAGTACAATTCCATGTGATGAAGTAATTGAGGCAATGTTTAGAATCGGACAAACGATGCCAGTAGCACTTCGTGAAACAGCAGAAGGTGGACTTGCAGCAACGCCGACTGGTCGTCGCCTGCAAGAAGAGATTTTTGGGAAGAACAATAACTAAGTGTAATTATAGAAAAAGGAGCTCAAATAAACTTGAGCTCCTTTTTCTATTTTTCTTTTGTTAGTTGTTCTAATGTTTTTCCAAGATTATGTGATCGTTTCGTTGCCTGTGTAATACAAGAAATAAGTGCTTGTTGAAATTTATGTTCTTGTAATACTTCAATACCTGCTTCGGTAGTTCCACCAGGAGAAGTAATTTCCTTTCTCAAAATAGAAGGGTGTTTGTCACTTGCTTTTAGCATTTCAGCAGCACCAATCATCGTTTGAAGAATAAGTGATTTTGCAACATCTTCTTTTAAACCAATTTTTTTTGCAGCTTCTTCCATAGCTTCCACTACGTAATAAATATAAGCAGGTCCACTTCCGGATAATGCAGTGACAGCATGCATATCTTCTTCCTCTACAACAGAGACGAGACCAATTGTTTCAAATAAAGATGTTGCAGTGCGAATATGCTCCGCTGTTGCATGTTTTGAAGGGGAGATAGCGGTAGCTGATTTTAAAATGGCTGCGGATGTATTTGGCATTGCACGAATAATTGGAACGTCTTTTTGAAGTAGTTTTCTAATTGAGTCAGTAGAAACACCTGCTAGTAATGAAATAATAAGCACGTTATTATTTATGTATTCTTTAAAAGGGGTAAGCGCCTCTGCAACATCCTTTGGTTTCATTGCTAGAAAAAGAATATTTGCATCAGTAAGTAATTCTTTTTTATTATGAGTACCTTTGACACCGTATTTTTTATGTAGCTCTTGTAATCTTGTCTCGTTAGAACGATTACTTACAGTAATTTGTTCACCTTTAACGACATTTGCATGTAACAAGCCACCAATAATAGCTTCGGCAATAGAGCCTGCACCGAGAAAGGAAATGTTTTGAATAGACATGATGTTCCTCCTTTAATTTTGGTTAGAAATTCTTATAAATGTACATACATTCGTTTTTTTATAGGAAACACCTCTTTTTATCTGAAAATAATGACAAATATATATAGAAGTTGTAAACTGAAGAAGTATTCATTTTTGAACCGGAAAGAGACAGGGGGGCTAAGCATGACGGCGATTCACCGAATGGAGATTCCTGTACCATTTGCAGTGGAAACTGTGAATGTGTTTTTAGTTGAGGGGGAGACATTAACATTAATTGATACAGGGACGAATACAGAAGAGGCAAGGAATGCGTTAGAAAGTCAATTAGGTGCATTAGGACATACGATAGAAGATATTGAAACAGTAGTCATTACGCATCATCATGCAGATCATTGTGGACTTTTAAATATATTTTCTGAGAAGACGAATATTATTGGACATCCTTGGAATGAGCCTTGGATTACACAAAATCCAGAATTTTTAAAGCGGTATCATGAATTTTTTAGAGAGACGGCCTTACAGTTTGGTGTGCCAGCAGCATTTTTGAAAGACGAGTCGTTATTGACGACGAGGACACTTAAATATTCTTGTAATAGATCGTTAACGCATACTGTGAGAGAAGGAGATCGTATTGATTCTTTGCCTGGATTTACAGTACTTGAAACACCAGGTCATGCTTCTACTCATATTTCTTTATATAGAGAATCTGATGGAATATTAATTGGTGGAGATGCTCTCATTAGTCATATTTCTTCGAATCCAATACTAGAACCGCCATATGAAGGGCAAACAGAGCGGGCACGCCCATTACTACAATATAATCAAACATTACAGCGTTTAAGCGAAATGAATATTTCACGCATTTTATCAGGGCATGGGGAAGATGTTCTAAATGTGAAACAACTTATTGAAACGAGATTACAAAAGCAAGAAACACGTGCTTTTAAAGTGCTTGAGTTATTAAAGGAAAAACCAATGACAGCATTTGAAGTATGTGTAAAACTATTTCCGGTATTATATAAAGAACAATTACCACTTACTATTTCAGAAACGGTTGGACAATTGGACTATTTAGCATATAATCAACAAGTGATGATTGATGAGTCATCGCAACAATTGATTTATTATGCAAAGTAGGTGACAGCAATGACAGGACGTTTACAAAATAAAGTAATCGTCATTACAGGTGCTTCTAGTGGGATTGGTGAGCAAGTTGCAATGCAAGTTGCAGCACAGGGAGCGACTCCAGTATTAATGGCTCGAACAGAAGAGAAACTACAAGCGTTAGTAGACAAAATTAAAGAAACTTATAATACGCCTTGCTATTATTATGTATTAGATGTAAGTGAAGAGATGGAAGTACAGTCTGTTTTTTCAAAGGTATTACAAGAAGTGGGACGTATTGATATATTAGTAAACAATGCGGGATTTGGTATTTTTAAAACGTTTGAAGATGCGTCAATGGGTGAAGTAAAAGATATGTTCCAAGTAAATGTATTTGGATTAGTAGCATGTACGAAAGCGGTACTACCTTATATGGTAAACAAGAACGAAGGACATATTATTAATATTGCTTCACTTGCCGGAAAAATTGCAACTCCGAAATCAAGTGCGTATGCAGCAACGAAACATGCTGTATTAGGATTTACGAATAGTTTACGCATGGAATTAGCGAATACAGATATTTATGTTACAGCAATTAATCCAGGTCCGATAGATACAAACTTTTTTGAAATAGCGGATCAATCTGGTACATATGTAAAGAATATGGGACGTTACATGTTAAAACCAACATACGTAGCAGAACAAATCGTAAAGTCGATGCACACGAAAAAACGTGAAGTAAACTTACCGAAGTGGATGGGAATTGGTCCAAAACTTTATGCTTTATTCCCAGGTTTATTTGAACGTGTAGCAGGTAAATCATTAAGTAAAAAATAGGAGATTTCCACATGGAAATCTCCTATTTTTTATTGTTTTCCAGTCACATAATCATAAACAATATCCTCAATCTCCTCGTATAAATCAATTTCAATATTTGAATGAGTCACCGTTTGAATATGTTTCACTAGCATTTCCTGATCTTCTTTTGATATTGGACTGCATTGATATTGCTGAAAACTTTTTATAATCATTTTCTCAATTAATTTTTCGTTCATATTTTTTCCCGCCTGTATGTACGTATGTATTGTTTTATTGTACTTGAAGTGAAATAAAAAAACTACTATGCACTATTTTTGTATAAAAATTCGGTTGAGTATATTATTTTTCTAATAAAATTAAGTTTTTTTAGATTTAAAAATTTATAAATATTTAATTGACTCTATAAATATACAATATTATAATCATACTTAATTTAAAGAATCGATTTGAGGAGGAACTTATGAAAGTCGCAATTATTGGAGCCACTGGATATGGGGGCATTGAATTAATTCGTTTATTAGAACAACATCCATATTTTTCTATAGCATCTCTTCATTCTTTTTCGCAAGTTGGTGAGTGTATAACAAATGTATATCCGCATCTTCGAAATGTCCTTTTTCATACGTTACAAGAAATTGATGTGAAGACAATAGGGAAAGAAGCAGAAATCGTATTTCTAGCAACACCAGCAGGAGTATCAGCGGAGTTAACTCCCAAGTTAGTAGCAGAAGGTTTAAAAGTAATTGACCTATCTGGAGACTTTCGTATGATAGATCCTTCGTCATATGAACTGTGGTATAAAAGGCCAGCAGCGAAAGAAGAAATTCTTAGAAAAGCAGTGTATGGGTTAAGTGAATGGAAAAGGACTGAGATTCAAAAGGCAAATTTAATTGCAAACCCAGGATGTTTTGCTACAGCCACATTGCTAGCGATAGCGCCGTTAGTACGTAGCGGCATGATTGAAGAAGATTCGATTATTATTGATGCGAAATCAGGGGTATCAGGAGCAGGTAAAACACCAACAACAATGACTCACTTTCCTGAGCTATATGATAACTTGCACATTTATAAAGTGAATGAGCATCAGCACGTTCCAGAGATTGAGCAAATGCTTACAGAATGGAATAATGGATCACAGCCAATTACATTTAGCACACATTTAATACCGATATCACGAGGAATTATGATTACACTTTATGCAAAAGTAAAACAAAAGATGGAAATAAAGCAACTTCAAAAATTGTATGAAGAAACGTATGAACAATCGCCTTTCATCCGAATTTGTACGCAAGGGAAATTTCCAAGTCCAAAAGAAGTGAGAGGCTCAAATTATTGTGATATTGGCATAGCTTACGATGAAAGAACTGAAAGAGTTACAGTCGTTTCTGTTATAGACAATATGATGAAAGGCGCGGCTGGGCAAGCGATTCAAAATGCAAACATAATAGCGGGACTAGAAGAGACAACAGGTTTACAACATATGCCGCTTTATCTATAAGGGGGACATGATGATTAAAGTAGCGTCTATTACAAAATTAGAAAATGGTTCAATTGTAACGCCTAAAGGCTTTTCGGCAATTGGTACTGTAAATGGTCTGAAAAAGGAGAAAAAGGATTTAGGGGCAATCGTTTGTGACGTACCAGCATCATGTGCCGCTGTGTATACAACGAATCAAATACAAGCAGCCCCTTTGCAAGTAACGAAGGATAGTATAACGGCAGAAGGGAAGTTACAAGCAATTATCGTTAATAGTGGAAATGCAAATGCTTGTACTGGAATGCAAGGATTACAAGACGCATACGAGATGCGCGCGTTAGGGGCGGAACATTTTGGAGTGAAAGAAAATTACGTTGCAGTAGCTTCAACAGGTGTAATTGGTGTTCCACTGCCGATGGATATAATTCGAAAGGGGATTGCAACTCTTATACCGACGAAGGAAGAAAGTGGAGCGTATTCTTTTTCTGAAGCAATTTTAACGACGGATCTTATCACGAAAGAAACTTGCTATGAAATGATTATTGATGGGAAGAAAGTGGCGATTGCGGGTGTTGCAAAGGGTTCAGGGATGATTCATCCGAATATGGCAACGATGCTTAGTTTTATTACGACAGATGCTCATATAGAGCATGACGTATTGCAAACAGCATTATCCCAAATTACGAATCATACATTTAATCAAATTACGGTAGATGGAGATACTTCTACGAATGATATGGTCATCGTTATGGCAAGTGGATTATCAGAAACAAGCCCGATAAATATGGAACATACAGATTGGGAAACTTTCGTATGTACTTTACAGAAGGTATGTGAAGATTTAGCAAAAAAAATTGCGCAAGATGGTGAAGGCGCTACGAAGTTAATAGAAGTAAATGTGCTAGGAGCTCAAACGAATAAAGAGGCAAAAAAAATTGCAAAGCAAATAGTCGGTTCGAGTCTTGTGAAAACAGCAATACATGGTGAAGACCCAAACTGGGGGCGAATTATTAGCAGTATTGGACAAAGTGAAGTAGTTATTAATCCGAACACAATTGACATTACTCTTCAATCTATATCGGTATTAAAAAATAGTGAGCCTCAAATATTTTCTGAAGAAGAAATGAAAGAGAGATTACAAGAAGATGAAATAGTGATTAATGTGTACTTACACTTAGGTGAAGAGACAGGATCAGCTTGGGGCTGTGACTTAAGCTATGAATATGTGAAAATAAATGCTTGTTATCGTACATAAGGAGAGAGAAGATGAGCGATTATATGGTAGTGAAATGCGGCGGTAGTATGTTGAATCAATTAAATGATGTGTTTTTTGAATGTATAAAGAAATTGCAACAGAAGTATAAAGTAGTGATTGTTCATGGTGGTGGGCCAGAAATTGATGCCAAATTAAAAGATTGTAACATCAACGTAGAAAAAAGAGATGGATTACGCGTAACACCAAAAGAAGTTATGGATGTTGTTCAAATGGTGCTATGCGGAAGTACGAATAGAAAACTCGTAATGAATTTACAAAAGCATAATTTACTTGCGGTAGGTTGTTCAGGGTGTGACGGCAATTTACTTCAAGTTCAACCTGTCAGCGAAGAGATAGGATATGTAGGGGAAGTAAGTTATGTAGAAACAGCTTTATTAAAAGGATTAATAAATATGGAGTATATTCCTGTTATTGCTCCAATCGGGGTAAATGGTAATGAAATTTATAACATAAATGCGGACAATGCTGCGGCTGGGATTGCGGCCGCGTTAGGGGCAAAAGAGCTTGTTTTTATTACGGATGTAGATGGAATATTACATGAAGGGAATTTGGTAAAGGAAACGGATGAATCTGAAATTGCAACTTTTATAGAAACAGGTGTTATTACAGGTGGGATGATTCCGAAAGTACAGGCGGCACTAGCATCATTAAAAATGGGAGTGCAAAAGATAAGTATTGTGAATGGTACAAAAGATTTTACTGAGGTTACGGGAGAGTGTATTGGAACGACGGTAACGAAAGGCGTGAGTATTGCATGACGAGTCATCTTTTTCAAACGTATGGCAGAAGAACTATTGAGTTTGTAAAGGGAACTGGAACGAAAGTTATTGATAATAACGGTAAGGAATATTTAGATTTCACATCAGGAATTGGCGTATGTAATTTAGGACATTGTCACCCTACTGTTCTCAAAGGTGTACAAGAGCAACTTGATGATATATGGCATATATCTAACCTGTTTACAAACAGCTTACAAGAAGAAGTTGCGTCATTATTAACAGAAAATAGAGCATTAGATTATGTGTTTTTCTGTAATAGTGGGGCAGAGGCAAATGAAGCGGCTTTAAAGTTAGCACGTAAGCATACTGGAAAATCTCTCGTCGTAACATGCCAGCAGTCTTTTCACGGTAGAACATTTGGAACGATGAGTGCAACAGGCCAAGATAAGGTAAAAGAAGGATTTGGTCCATTACTTCCATCTTTTTTACATATCCCTTTTAACGATATTAAAGCATTAGAGGAAGTAATGAATGAAGAAGTTGCGGCGGTAATGGTAGAAGTAGTTCAAGGAGAGGGAGGAGTAATACCTGCTGATCTATCTTTTTTGAAAGAGATTGAAACATTATGTAATAAGTTCGGTTCCTTATTTATTATAGACGAAGTACAAACGGGGATAGGAAGAACTGGAACACTATTCGCTTATGAACAAGTGGGAATAGAGCCTGATATCGTTACCGTTGCAAAGGCACTTGGGAATGGGATTCCTGTCGGAGCGATGATTGGCGGGAAAGAGCTCGGAACGTCGTTTACTGCAGGATCACACGGTTCAACTTTTGGCGGGAATTACATCGCGATGGCTGCAGCGAAAGAAGTATTGCAAGTGAGTAAAAAACCATCGTTTTTAAAAGAAGTACAAGAAAAAGGCGAGTACGTATTAGAGAAGTTGCAAGAGGAATTACAGCATGTCGAATGTATTCAAAATATACGTGGTAAAGGGCTTATGATTGGGATTGAGTGTAAGCATGAAGTTGCAAGTTTTATAGAACAACTAGAAAACGAAGGGCTTCTCGTATTACAAGCAGGCCCTAATGTTATAAGACTATTACCGCCACTCATTGTCACGAATGAAGAGTTAGAACAGGCAGTATATATAATAAAAAAAGTAGTTTGTACAAAAAACGTATCAATCATATAAGGGGGAAGTTTCATGTCAACTGTACAAGTACCGAAATTAAATACGAAAGATCTTTTAACACTAGAAGAATTAACGAAAGAAGAAATTATTTCTTTAATTGAGTTCGCTATATATTTAAAAAAGAATAAGCAAGAGCCTTTATTACAAGGCAAAATATTAGGGCTTATTTTTGATAAGCATTCAACTCGTACTCGTGTATCTTTTGAAGCGGGAATGGTACAACTCGGGGGACATGGTATGTTTTTAAGTGGAAAAGAGATGCAAATGGGAAGAGGAGAAACTGTTTCAGATACTGCGAAAGTATTATCGCAGTATATTGACGGGATTATGATACGTACATTCTCGCACGCGGATGTAGAAGAGCTTGCAAAAGAATCGAGCATTCCTGTTATTAACGGTTTAACGGATGATCATCATCCTTGTCAAGCATTGGCAGACCTCATGACAATATATGAAGAAACAAATACATTTAAAGGAATAAAATTGGCTTACGTAGGTGACGGAAATAATGTATGTCATTCATTGTTGCTAGCGAGTGCAAAAGTCGGAATGCATATGACTGTTGCAACGCCTGTAGGATATGAACCGAATGAAGAGATTGTAAAAAAAGCGTTAGCGATTGCCAAGGAAACAGGAGCTGAGATTGAAGTTTTGCATAATCCTGAATTAGCGGTGAATGAAGCAGATTTCATTTATACTGACGTTTGGATGAGCATGGGGCAAGAGGGCGAAGAAGAGAAATATTCTTTATTTCAACCTTACCAAATCAATAACGAACTTGTTAAGCATGCGAAGCAAACATATCGTTTCTTACACTGTTTACCTGCCCATCGTGAAGAAGAAGTAACAGGAAAAATTATAGATGGACCGCAGTCTATCGTCTTTGAGCAAGCTGGTAATCGATTGCATGCTCAAAAAGCGTTATTAGTGAGTTTATTTAAAAATGTAGAAGAGCCTTCCTAAAAGGGAGGTTTTTTTATATTAAAATGTCATATGTATATTTAGTTAACCATTTCGATATCATTTATAATAAAAGAGAAAACTAAATTTGTTTTTCAGAGTGTGTAAGGACATACTACATATAAAAATATAGTTAAAGAGATGATGAGGGTGAAAACAACTAAGAAAACATATTCGTTTTTTCAGCGGATGTGGAGAATATTAAAGTTTCAATATTATAAGTTGCTTCGATCGCCAGAAGGCGCAAAGAAAGTATCGTTAGGGTTTGCTATAGGATTCGGCTTAGAAATGTTAGTCATTTATACGGCATCGCTCGTATATGTAATATTTTATCCAATCGTCAGGTTAGCAAAGGGATCTTTTCCTGCGGCAGTTATTGGCAATATTATTGGGAAAATATCGTTTCTCCCAGTATTTTTATTTCCGCTTGCGTATGCGCTAGGAAAAATGATTTATCCATTTCATGTACAGAAAATTCATCATGAACCATTTACGATATCGGACTTGTTTTCAAGTCACATTTTTACGATATTAAAGAGCTTATTACAAAGTGAAGTGTATGTATTAATTGGAATGACGATTTTAGGAGTTGTGTTTGGTCTCATTTCGTATTTCGTTGTGCATTATTTATACGAAAAGAACCGTAAGTTACGCTTGAAGAAAAGGAAGAAACGAGTGAGAGAACCACTTGTACAATTATAAACAATGTCACATCCATTTTCTCCTTTGAATATGTTTAAGAAAAAGGAGGAGAGGATAATGTATTATTATTACGTACCTCAAGTATATCCATATGTAAATTATTATCCGGTTTATGATACGAGTAGACAATACGAATTATATCGGCAACAACAATTACAGCAATTATCACAAATACCACAATTACCACAACAACAGCCTACACAGGAAAAAAAACCATATTTAACAACATGGCCATATTCCAATGTGTACTATGGTAACTATTACGAATCATAAAGCTGCTTCTATTTAGAAGCAGCTTTATACGTTTGTTTTCAAAATTAAATTTTGAATGGTTTGAAGAGAATGAATGAGCTTTTCGCGCTCTTCCTCAGATAATGTTTGGAAATTTTCTTTTAGTTTGTCTAAAATGAATTGCTGATACTGATTTACTAATAATTTCCCTTCAGCTGTTAGGGAAATTAAAATGACCCGTCGATCTTTTTCGCTATAATGACGCTCTATTAGTTCTTCTTGAATAAGTTTGTTTAATAGAGGTGTCATGTTAGGCCGTGAAATCGCTAGCCGCTTGCCGATTTCGGAAACTGCTAATGTGCCGTTTTCATGCAAAAGCAGTAATACTTGTGTATGTGATGGCGGCATATGTCTTTGAGAAGAAAATTCTCCAGGAAGCATAAATTTGCGATAAAAAAGAGGCACTAGCGAAAGAAGATGATCAACAATACGTTCCCACTCGCGTGATTCCATATAAAGGCCCCCTTCCACTATCATTGTAACAAAAAAGACATGTTATAAAAATAGAATTGTTTCATGGGAATTTTAATATTTGTAGGCCAACACTTTTTTTGTAAATGAATCGGCAATAATCGTATAGCCTTTATCATTTGGGTGTACTTGGTCAAAGAGCAATTCTTTTTTATCATTCGATATTAATTTACGAATTGGCAAAACGATAGATGGTTGATTCACTTTTGCAATGGAATAAACGGATTCATTCCAGCCGTCTAAAAACATATCTGCATAACTTGCGATGGAGTCATCGAGTTGTAACGGGTTATAGAGTTCAGAAAGAATGAGTAAAGCATCCGGATTTTGATCTCGGACTGTCTTTACAATATTTTTTACATCCGCTTCAAAATGAGCTTTTTCTTTATTTAACATTTTAATACCGTCTATAACACCGACATCACGATTTAAGCGAAATAAATTATTTCCCCCAATATTAATTGTAATGATATTTGCTGCTCTAATTTTTTCCTTTACATCTTCTGATTGAACTTTTTTAGCGAGACGATCTGTTGTAAGACCGTTTACCCCAAGGTTTTCTACTGTAATTGGTTTATGAATTTGTGCTTCTATTTGCTTAGAAGCTAATTCAGCAAATCCACCTTGTGTCGATCCGTATCCTTTAGCGAGTGAATCACCTAATACAAGATGATAAAAAGATTCGTTTGTTTGCTTATCAATCCAATTTGGGGCAGATGTTTTTTCTGTTTTTTCTTCACATTCATTTTGTTTTGTCTCGTCGTTCTTTTCAAAATAAGAATAAGAAATGATCAGAAGGAGGAGACAAACAATTGTTAAGATGACTTTTTTCATAAATTCATCCTCCTTGTAATTGGTAATTGTATCATATTCAGCAGTATTAGCAATGTAAGGGCATATTATATGTTTATGAAAAGTTTATAATAACTTTACAGAAAATTTGTTGAAGTTTGTCAAAAAATATTGACGATAGGAAAGAACTTTATATATGATAATGTCAGATAAGGTGAAACTTTAACTAGTGGGAGCTTTATTTCCTTTTAATTAATAGTCTTCATCAATCGGGCGTTTAAGGGGACTACTCGTTAGCGCAGGGTGAAATGAAAATTGTGTCTCTAATAGAAGAAAAAAGGTATGTGGTTAGAGACAGATAGGGATTCATTTCATTATTTCTGGTAATTGTATAAGGGGGATTTTTTGTGAAAAAGTCAAAAAAAATGCTAGCTGGAGCAACTCTTGCGATTGGTGTAATGGCACCGCAAGTAATGCCAGCAACAGCTCATGCAGATGAGAACACTGGGGAGAGTACAGTTAACTTACGAATTCTAGAAACATCAGATATTCACGTTAACTTAATGAATTACGATTATTATCAAACGAAAACAGATAATAAAGTAGGTCTTGTACAAACGGCAACACTCGTTAATAAAGCACGTGAAGAAGTGAAAAACTCTGTCCTATTTGATGATGGGGATGCATTACAAGGGACACCGCTTGGGGATTACGTAGCGAATAAAATAAAAGATCCGAAGAATCGTGTGGATCCTAGTTATACACATCCATTATATCGTGTAATGAATTTAATGAAGTATGACGTCATCTCTCTTGGGAATCATGAATTTAACTACGGCTTAGATTATTTAAACAAAGTGATTGAAAAAACGGATTTCCCGGTTATTAACTCGAATGTATATAAAGATGACCATGATGATAAGGAAGAGAACGATGAAAATTATTTTAAACCATATCATATTTTAAAGAAAGAAGTAGTGGATGAAGCAGGCCAAAAACAAATAGTAAAAATTGGTGTAATAGGATTTGTCCCACCTCAAGTTATGAACTGGGATAAGGCAAATTTAGAAGGAAAAGTAAAAGCGAAAGATATTGTCAAAACAGCGAATAAATTAGTACCGAAACTGAAAAATGAGGAACATGCAGATATTGTCGTTGCACTAGCGCATTCAGGTGTTGATAAGAGTGGATACAACGAAGGAATGGAAAATGCATCATATCATTTAGCAACACAAGTTCCTGGCGTAGATGCAGTATTAATGGGACATTCACATACTGAAGTGAAGGATGTATTTAATGGTGTTCCAGTTGTAATGCCTGGTGTTTTTGGTAGTAACTTAGGTATTATTGATATGCAATTGAAAAAGGTAAACGGAAAATGGGAAGTACAAAAAGATCAATCTAAGCCACAACTTCGCCCGATTGCTAATAGTAAAGGTACCCCATTAGTAGAATCTGATCAAAAATTAGTTAATGAAATTAAAGATGAGCATCAAGCGACAATCGACTATGTAAATACACCTGTAGGTGAAACGAAAGCACCAATTAATAGTTATTTTTCATTAGTACAAGATGATCCTTCCGTACAAATTGTGACAAATGCGCAAAAATGGTATGTAGAACAAGAACTTAAAAAACCAGAGTACGAAAAGATTAAAGATATTCCGGTTTTATCTGCAGGCGCACCATTTAAAGCAGGTGGCCGAAACGGTGCTACATATTATACGGATATTCCAGCTGGAACGTTAGCAATTAAAAACGTTGCAGATTTATACGTGTATCCAAATACGTTATATGCTGTAAAAGTAAATGGGGCACAAGTGAAAGAATGGCTTGAAATGTCTGCAGGTCAGTTTAATACAATTGATCCAAAGAAAACAGAAGAACAGCCATTAGTAAATATAGGCTATCCTACATATAACTTCGATATTTTAGATGGCTTAAAATACGAAATTGATGTAACACAACCGGCGAAATACGATAAAGATGGAAAAGTTGTAAATGCAAATGCGAATCGTATTGTAAATATGACATATGAAGGTAAGCCAGTAGCTGACAATCAAGAGTTCATCGTTGCTACAAATAACTATCGTGGAAGTAGCCAGACGTTCCCAGGTGTAAGTAAAGGGGAAGTTGTATACCAATCACAAGATGAAACACGTCAAATCATTGTGAAGTATATGCAAAAAATAAAAGATATTGATCCAGCAGCTGATCAAAATTGGACATTTAAACCGATTGTTGCAGATAAATTAAATACAACATTTGATTCTTCACCAAATGCACAAAAGTATATAAAGAAAGATGGAAAGATTTCATATGTTGGACCATCTGAAAATGAATTTGCGAAATATGCAATTGATATAACGAAGAAAAATGATGATAAAGAAACTGGTGAAGGAAACCCAACAACACCGCCAACAGGTGGTGGAGAAAATCCGACGACACCACCAAAAGGTGATGGAGAAAACCCAACAACACCGCCAACAGAAGAAGGTAATAATGGTAATGAACCAAAGCAAGATGGAAACAATACTGGATCTGGACAAACTACAACAGATGATCAAAATACAAAAGAAACAACAACTGTAAGTGAAAATAAAGAAGCTGAAAAAGATGAACGTGATTTACCGAAAACAGGTGCAAGTATTGCTTCTACAATTGGAGCTGGTCTTGCGTTTATTGGAGCGGGATTACTTCTGTTATTTAGAAGAAAGAAAGCGAATAGATAGTCAAGAAATATAAAAAGGATTACCGATTTGGTAATCCTTTTTGTTATATTATGAAACTGGTACTGCTTTTTCTTTTTTCCATGAAAGACCGAATCCAGTAAAGCCGACAATAATGGTTACGACTGGACATGCTAAACAGAAGATTGCGTATGGCAGGTAATCGAATGTTGGAACGCTAAGAACGTTTGTTAAGAATACGCCACTTACACCCCATGGTACGAGTGGATTAATTACTGTACCAGCATCTTCTAATACTCGTGATAAATTACGACGTTCTAAACCGACTTCATCGTATTTATTAGCAAATGCTTGTCCTGTTAAAACGATGGATAAGTACTGCTCACCAAGTAAGAAGTTTACACCAATTGCAGTTGAAGCAGTAGAAATAATTAAGCGTGTACTAGTTTTTACGAAGCTAGAGATAATATTCATCAGCTGCGCTATAATACCCATTCCTTGTAATAATCCTCCCATACAAAGAGCTAGGAAAATAAGAGCAATTGACATCATCATACTTTGCAGGCCACCGCGAGATAATAAGCTGTCAATGTCTTTGATACCAGTTTTAGAAACGTAACCGTCTTGCATAATTTTTATTAAATCAGCTAAAGAAGTGCTAGGTTTAAAAATAAAGAGAATAATAATCCCTACCACAATTCCTGTAAGTAATGTTGGAACTGCGGGTACCTTTTTAAATGCGAATAGGAACAGTAATAAAATAGGAATCAGTGTAACGATAGAAATCGTTGCATTTTTTTCTAGTGTGTTAATAAATGCTGAGAAATCAACGTTTCCACCAGATCCGCTTCCTAAAATGAAAAATGCGATAAAAGCAATAATGAAAGCTGGCACTGTTGTCCAAAGCATGTTACGAATATGTTCAAATAAATCTACACCTGTTACAGCAGGCGCTAAGTTTGTTGTATCAGATAAAGGAGACATTTTATCTCCGAAGAATGCACCAGAAATAATTGCACCAGCAATAAGAGCTGGATCGTATCCAAGGGCAGTACCCATTCCCATAAAGGCAAGTCCTACAGTTGCAGCAGTTGTAAATGCACTACCGATACTCGTTCCAACAATTGCACAAACAACAAAAACAGTTGGAACGAAAATTTTTGGAGATACAAGTTGGAAGCCGTATACCATTAAAGTGGGAATAGTTCCAGCTGCGATCCAAACGCTAATTAATACGCCTACAAGTAAGAAAATAAATATAGATGGAATGCCAGCTGAAATACTACTAATCATCCCTTTCTCCATAGTAGACCAAGAGATTTTCTTCAAGAATCCAAATGCTAATAAAAGAACGATACCAAATAAAATTGGGATGTGTGGTGAAACTTCTAATTGAATAACACTAAAACCAATACAGAAAAAGATAAAAATTGTTAAAAGAACAGACTCAATTTTTGAAACCATTGTTTTCCCCTCCTAAGTAATGTGAAATAGCTCTTTTTTATATAAAATTCGCCAATATTGTATATTTCCTTCTAAAATTTAGAATTTTGTGACAAATTACCGGTAATTGTTAGTCCTTCTATATGATACGGAAATGATTGGATAAAAAAACGTCCCTGCATATAATTATGCAGGGACGAAGAAATCGCGGTACCACCCTAGCTTGTGAAATGAATGCGTCACAAAATAAAGGGTCATATGATATGCGCTTATAAAATAAAAAACGCCCCTGCAATATATGCAGGGACGAAAAATTCGCGGTACCACCCTAAATTGTGAAACAGTGTCGTTTCACCACTCTTTAGACATAACGGTCTATAACCGTCTTTCACTACTCCTCACGTTTCGTAAAAGAAGCTCCAGGGGGTAATTCATAATTCGCTCTGTACTGGTTCGCACCGACCACCAGCTCTCTGAAATCAGAAATCGAAATACTACTAAATCCTATCAACGCCGATTCATATGATGTTAGTTAAATTTTTATCATATTTTCATCTTACATGTCAATAAAAATATTAAATGTTTTTTTAGGGAAATAAAGGATAATTGTTTTTAACGCTGTAAAAATGTACGTTATAATGAATTTGAAAGGGGGAGGAAAGAGTGAAGAAAAAAATAATTCTTTTTACCACTTTATTAGTTATTGGAGGAAGTGCTGGAATTTACACAGTTTTTGCGGCTGAATCAGAGCAGTTGAAACAAAAGCAAATACAACAGTCAGAAGTGAAGAAAGTAAAAGAAATAGAAGAGAAGAAATCAATGGAAAAAGCAGCAGAAAAACTAGGAGTTTCTACTGAGGGGAAAACAAAAGAAGAGGTTACGAAAGAAGTAAATACCGCTAGATTTGAGAAGCGTCATGATTTATTAATTGAGCACGCTAAGCAACTTGGAATTGATACAGAGGGGAAAAAAGATGAAGAAATTATTTTAGAAATTGGAAAGATACAGCATGGAAAGTAGAACAACTTATCGTAGGATAAGTTGTTCTTTTTTAAGAACTATTTGATTTTAAAATAATTGACAGTCATTCGGATTTAATGTTAACTATATTTATAAACAAGTTAACATTAGGGGTGACAATTGTGACAATAAATAGTAGAACGATTGAAAAATCATCTTATACATATGAAGAATTAGCAGAGAAAAATAAAGCTTACGTATGGCACCCATTTACACAAATGAAAGATTATTTAGAAGAAGATCCTGTCATTATTGAACGTGGAGAGGGAAGAAAACTATACGATGTAAATGGTAATGAATATTGGGATGGTGTTTCATCTATATGGTTAAATGTTCACGGACATCAAGTGCCGGAATTAGATGAAGCAATTCGTGAGCAATTAAATAAAATTGCTCATTCTACTATGTTAGGACTTGCTAACGTTCCATCTATTTTATTAGCAGAAAAAATTATTGAGGTTGTACCAGATGGATTGAAGAAGGTATTCTATTCTGATTCAGGTTCTACCGCTGTTGAAATTGCAATTAAGATGGCTTTCCAATATTGGCAGCATAAAGGGAAACCAAAGAAACAAAGATTCGTTACATTAAAAGAAGCATATCACGGTGATACAATTGGAGCTGTTTCGGTAGGAGCAATAGACTTGTTTCACCAAGTGTATAGTTCGCTCTTATTTGATGCGATTAAAATGCCGTATCCATATACATATCGTTCTCCTTACGGAAATAATAAGGAGGAAATTGTAAAAAGCCATTTAGAAGAAATGGAAGAATTGTTGAAAGAAAAGCATGAAGAAGTAGCTGCCATCATTGTAGAGCCATTAATGCAAGGTGCTGGCGGGATGATTACAATGCCAAAAGGATATTTAAAAGGACTGCGCGATTTATGTACTAAGTACAATGTATTATTTATTACAGATGAGGTAGCAACTGGATTTGGGCGTACAGGGAAAATGTTTGCTTGTGAACATGAAAATGTGACGCCAGACATTTTAACTGCTGGGAAAGGTTTAACAGGTGGATATTTACCAATTGCAGTTACGGTAACGACAGATGAAATATATAATGCCTTCTTAGGAGAATATGAAGAACAAAAAACATTTTTCCATGGACATAGCTACACAGGCAATCCGTTAGGGTGTGCCGTAGCAATCGCGAATCTAGAACTATATGAAAAAACAAATTTAATAGAAGAAGTGGCACGTAAAACGGATTATGTGGCAGCGCAATTAGAAAAGCTCTTTGCTTATAAACATGTAGGTGATATTCGTCAGTGCGGATTAATGGTTGGTATTGAGCTTGTGAAGAATAAGGAAACGAAAGAAGCGTTTGACTGGACAGAGAGAGTCGGTGTTCAAGTATGTAAACGCTCAAGAGAGCTGGGTATGATTTTACGACCGCTAGGTAACACGATTGTATTTATGCCGCCACTTGCTTCTACTTTTGAAGAGATTGATGATATGTTACGCATTTTATATAAGGCAATCTCGGATGTTACGGAGGGAGAATAATGAGTGGTTTTTTCATAACAGCAACTGATACTGAAGTTGGAAAAACAGTAGTTGCAGGTGCTATAGCAGGTGTATTTAGAGAATTAGGATATAACGTAGGGGTGTATAAACCGTTGCAAAGTGGGCATGTTGCATCAAACCCTGAGGGAGATGCGGCAAGGTTAAAAGCATTATCAGGTGTACCGACACCAGAAAATGAAATTTGCCCTTATTCTATTGAAGAACCACTTGCTCCGAGACTTGCCATGAAAAGAGCTGGAAGAGTAGTAAAGTTAAAAGAAATTACTGATTACTATAATGAACTATTAAAAGAGTTTAATAGCTTATTTGTAGAAGGAGCAGGTGGGCTTGCTGTCCCATATACAGAAGATGCTTTAGTAATTGATTTTGCAAAAGAATTACAGTTGCCTCTTATTGTAGTAGCTCGTCCTACATTAGGAACAGTAAATCATACAGTGTTAACGATTGCTTACGCAAAGGCGCATGGTTTAACCGTAGCGGGTGTCATTTTATCAGGTTGCAAAGAATGTGAAATGGAAAGAGTGCAAGAAAATAAAGAGATGATTGAAGAGCTGAGCGGGGTACCAGTTTTAGGATTATTGCCATTCTTTGCAGGTGAGTTTACGAAAGAAGAAGTATTAGAATCTGCAAAAGAACATATTATGATTTCAAAATTAGAGGAGTTTATCCAAAATGAATCAAACGTGGCGGGCGCACCTTCAATCTAAATTACAACAATTACATGAGCAAGGGCAGTATCGTGATTTGCATGTAACAGAGAAGGCAGAAGAGACTTGGCTTATTCGAGATAAAAAAAGGATGTTAAATTTAGCGTCAAATAATTATTTAGGGTTAGCTGGAGATGAAAGGTTAAAAGAAGCTGCTATTGCCTGTACAAAAAGATATGGAACTGGAGCGACTGCCTCTCGTCTCGTTGTAGGAAATCATCCATTATATGAAGAGGTTGAGAGAAGCATATGTGACTGGAAAGGTACTGAAAGAGCTTTAATTGTAAATAGTGGGTATACGGCAAATATAGGTGCCATATCTTCTTTAGCCTCTCGGCACGATATTGTTTTTAGTGATAAGTTAAATCACGCAAGTATTGTTGATGGAATCATATTAAGCGGGGCAGAGCATAAAAGGTATCGTCATAATGATTTGGATCATTTAGAGAAGTTGTTGAAAATGGCTTCGCCTGAAAAAAGGAAATTAATCGTAACAGATACCGTTTTTAGTATGGATGGTGATACTGCGTATTTGAGAGATTTAGTACAGCTGAAAGAGAAATACGGGGCAATCATTATAGTCGATGAAGCACATGCGAGTGGAATATATGGAATCGGCGGAGCTGGGTTATCTCATATAGAAAAAAATCTTGCTCAAAAAATTGATATACATATGGGGACGTTTAGCAAGGCTTTAGGGTGTTATGGTGCGTATTTGACAGGTGATGAAATTTATATAGAGTATTTACAAAATATGATGAGAAGCTTTATTTTTACTACAGCTTTACCACCAAGTACGTTAGGAGCGGTGCAAAAAGCAATTGAAATTGTAAAAGAAGATAACGAAAGAAGAGAGAACCTTATAGCAAACGGAGAATACTTCAGAACTAAATTAAGGGATGCTGGTTTTGATATTGGGAATAGTTCAACTCATATTGTACCGATTGTAGTCGGTTCAAATGAACATGCTTTACGGTTTAGTAAAAGGTTGCAAGAGGCAGGGATTGCGGCTATTGCAATTCGTCCGCCAACTGTGCCGGTTCATAGTTCTCGAATTCGCTTTGCAGTTACATCGCAACATACAATAGCTGATTTAAAATGGGCTATTGACCGAATTATCCACATTGCGAAAGAAGAGGAGCTTTTCGTATGAATGAGCTAAAGATTATTTTTATCCCCGGATGGGGAATGGAAGAGAATATTTGGGATTTAGTACTTCCGTATTTTAAAGGATATTCTGTTCAATGCATAGATTGGCGTAATGTGAAAGAACGAAGTGAATTTGCGGAACGAATTATAGATGTAGCGCATAATGACAACGTAATATTGGTTGGATGGTCACTAGGAGCGTTAGCAGCAGTTGAAGCTTATAAAAAGATTCAGGCAAAAGGCATCGTATTAATTGGTGGTACTGCTAAATTTACAAATACGAGCGATTACAGTAACGGATGGAATGCTTTGCATGTAGAACGGCTGAAAAGGAATTTGGCGAGAAGGAAAGAAGATACGCTCAAGCGGTTTTATGAAAATATGTTTACGAAAGATGAGCTAAAAGAGAATAAAAACTTTGAAGACATTGTAGACCGTTTTAAAGGTGATTCTATTCAGTCTTTACAACTAGGTTTGGATTATTTAATAGAAACAGATATGAGAGAAGAACTAAAAGAAATTAAAGTACCTATACTACTTATTCACGGAGAACAGGATGTAATATGCCCATTGTCTGCGGCACGTAGTATGACGGAAAATAGCAGCAGCGAGCTGAAAGTAGTAAGTGAAGCAGGGCATGCATTATGTGTGACGAATTTTGAATATTGCGCAAATGAGATAATTCAATTTGTAGAGGGGATACGACATGATCAACAAAACGTTACTACAAAAACGGTTTAATGGGGCAGCCGTATCTTACGATCGATATGCAAATGTACAAAAAAAGATGGCACATTCATTACTTTCAATCTTAAAGGAACGATATAGTGAAACGGCATCAATACGTATTTTAGAACTGGGATGCGGGACGGGGTATGTAACAGAGCAATTATCAAAGTTATTTCCGAAAGCACATATTACAGCAGTTGATTTTGCTGAAAGTATGATTGCGATTGCGCAAACTAGACAAAATGTAAAAAATGTAACGTTTCACTGTGAAGATATTGAGCGATTACGATTAGAAGAATCATATGATGTCATTATTTCAAATGCTACATTTCAATGGTTAAATAATTTACAACAAGTGTTAAGAAATTTATTTCAACATTTGTCTATAGATGGGATATTACTCTTTTCAACGTTTGGACATGAAACGTTTCAAGAATTGCATGCTTCGTTCCAACGTGCGAAAGAAGAAAGAAATATAAAAAATGAAACATCGATTGGTCAACGTTTTTATTCAAAAGATCAGTTGCTTCATATATGTAAGATAGAAACAGGGGATGTGCATGTTTCTGAAACATGTTACATAGAGAGTTTTACAGAAGTTAAGGAGTTTCTGCATTCTATTCGAAAAGTAGGAGCAACTAATAGCAATGAAGGATCATATTGTCAAAGTCCCTCACTCTTTCGTGCGATGCTACGCATATACGAAAGAGACTTCACGGGAAATGAAGGGATAATGGCAACGTATCATGCTTTATTTATACATATAACAAAAGAGGGGAAGAGATGAAATGAAACAAGTACAAACAAAAAGGGATTGGAAAAAACTTGCATACGACGTAGTGGAAGAGAAGATGATTACGAAAGAAGATGCAATAGCGATATTAGAAGCTGATGATACCGAAGTTTTAGAAATTATGAATGCGGCTTACATTATTCGCCATCATCACTTTGGTAAGAAAGTAAAATTGAATATGATTATTAATACGAAATCTGGATTATGTCCTGAAGATTGTGGATATTGCTCACAGTCTATTATTTCAGAAGCACCGATTGATAAATATGCATGGTTAACGCAGGAGAAGATTGTAGAAGGGGCACATGAAGCAATACGCCGTAAAGCAGGTACATATTGTATTGTAGCGTCTGGTCGTCGTCCGACGGATAAAGAGGTAAATCACGTAATTGGAGCAGTTAAGGAAATTCGTGAAACGACAGACTTGAAGATTTGTTGTTGTTTAGGTTTCTTAAATGAAGATCAAGCAGGACGTTTAGCGGAAGCAGGCGTGCATCGTTATAACCACAACTTAAATACACATGCAAATAATTACGATAGTATTTGTTCAACTCATACGTATGATGATCGTGTTGATACAGTTCAAAAAGCAAAACAAGCGGGCATTTCCCCATGCTCGGGAGCGATTTTTGGCATGGGAGAAACAATTGAAGAGCGTGCTGAAATTGCATTTGAATTACAACGTATAGATGCAGATTCTATCCCTTGTAATTTCCTTGTTGCTGTAAAGGGGACACCTCTTGAAGGACAAAAAGAGTTAACTCCAGTAGAATGTTTAAAAGTACTGGCAATGATGCGTTTTGTAAACCCGACAAAAGAAATTCGTATTTCAGGAGGACGTGAAATCAATTTACGTTCTGTACAGCCAATCGGTTTATTTGCAGCAAATTCTATTTTTGTCGGGGACTACTTAACGACAGCTGGACAAGAGCCGACTGCGGACTGGGGTATGATTGCAGATTTAGGATTTGAGATTGAAGAATGTGCATTATAAGATAGATGAAAAAGCAAACTTGTAAAAGGGTTTGCTTTTTTTGTAAATAAAATGTAATAAATAGTTGTGAACGCTTGATATTATTGGTTTTTAAGCGAAAAAAAGAATTTTTGTGGACGAATTTTCCAAGCCCTAGTTGTACATAGTAAATATGTAATTTATATTGGGTTGGAGGATTTTACATGTACAAATACATATTAGCGATTATGACTTGTTTAATTTTAATAAAAGCAATAAGTTCTGATCCAGTTAAGGCTGCTGAAAATCTTGAACAAAAAGAAATGCAACAAAGAATCGAACAACACTTTCGAACGAAAGCTGAACATTTTGGATTGAAAACGGAAGGAAAAGATTTAAAGGAAGTTAGAAAAGAAATTACTATTATAGAAGAAGCGAAAAAAAGAGAGAATGTATGGAGAACGGCACAAGCTCTTCATATAAAAACAGAAGGAAAAACGATGAATGAATTAATAAAAGATGTACAAAAAAAGGTGAAAAAATAAAAAGAGGCCGCAGCCTCTTTTTTTATGCCCATTGTTTTGATAAGTGAGCCATTTCAATTGCAGCAACAGCTGATTCATATCCTTTATTACCAGCTTTCGTACCTGCGCGTTCAATCGCTTGTTCAATTGTTTCTGTCGTTAATACGCCGAAAATAACTGGGATGTCCATTTGTAGTGATAAAGACGCAACACCTTTTGCTACTTCATTACAAACGTAATCGTAGTGAGTTGTAGCACCTCGGATTACAGTACCTAATGTAATAACAGCATCATACTTTCCGCTACTAGCCATCTTTTTAGCGATTAAAGGAATTTCAAATGCACCAGGAACCCAAGCAACATCAATATCATTTTCCTCTACACCGTGACGCTTTAATCCGTCTAAAGCGCCGCCAAGTAACTTACTTGTAATAAATTCGTTAAAACGTCCAACAACAACTCCAACTTTTAATCCTGTACCAACTAAATGACCTTCGAATACCATAATAAATCTCTCCTTTAATTTATAAGTTTAGTAAGTGTCCTAATTTGTTTACTTTCGTTTGTAAATACGATTTATTCTCTTCTTTTGCTGGCATTTGCAACGGTACACGCTCGACTACTTCTAAATCGTAACCTTGTAAGCCAGCAATTTTTCTTGGGTTATTCGTTAATAATCGTAAACTCTGTAAACCTAAATCTTTTAATATTTGAGCACCGATACCGTAATCACGAAGATCAGCAGGGAAGCCGAGTTTTTCATTTGCTTCTACAGTATCGAATCCTTCTTCTTGTAATTTATAAGCACGAAGCTTATTAAGAAGCCCAATGCCTCTTCCTTCTTGCCTCATATAAAGAAGAACACCTTTTCCTTCACGCTCAATTTGAGCAAGTGCTGCATGGAGTTGTGGTCCGCAATCGCAGCGATGTGAACCGAATACATCTCCTGTTAAGCATTCAGAATGAACACGTACAAGTACCGGTTCACCTGTTGAAATATCACCTTTTACAAGTGCGATATGTTCTTTCGTATCTAATGAGTTAGAATAGCCAATTGCGTGGAAAGTACCGAAATCTGTAGGTAATGTAATTTCCACTTCTCTCGTCACAAGTGTTTCATGATGGCGGCGGTAAGCAATTAAATCTTCTATTGTAATCATTTTTATATCAAATTGTTTTGCGCATTCTATTAAATCAGGTACACGTGCCATCGTGCCGTCCTCATTTATAATCTCGCAAATAACTCCAGCTGGTTCGGCACCGCATAGCTTTGCTAAATCAACAGCAGCTTCTGTATGACCTGCACGACGCAGGACACCGCCTTCTTTCGCAATTAATGGAAAGATATGTCCAGGTCGATTGAAATCAGCACCTTTTGATGCGGGGTTTAACAATTCTTGTATCGTAGTTGCACGTTCGTGAGCGCTAATCCCTGTTGTTGTAGAGACATGGTCAATGCTCACTGTAAACGCAGTATGATGTGAATCTGTATTATGAGATACCATTGGTTCTAATTGTAGACGTTCTGCGTACCCTTCCGTAATCGGTACACAAACGAGACCACGGCCATGTGTAATCATAAAATTAATTGTTTCTGGTGTAATGTACTCTGCTAAAGCAATAAAATCGCCTTCATTTTCTCGGTTTTCATCATCACATACGATAACGACTTTACCTTTTTTTAAATCTTCTAGAGCTTCTTCAATACGATGAAACATTGTGCTTCCCCCTTATAGAAATCCGTTTTCTTGTAAAAAGCTTTCGGTCATTGAACCTACTCGTTTTGTAGGTTTAGTAATAAAGCGTTCAATATATTTACCAATCATGTCACACTCAATGTTTACGATATCTCCGGCATTTTTTGCTCCAATGACAGATTCGCTTACTGTGTGCGGGATGAGTGAAATCGTTATGGAAGATTCGTCTATATCAAATATCGTTAAACTCGTTCCATCAACAGCAATGGACCCTTTCTGCAAACAATAGCGCAGTAGTTCATCAGAAATTGCTATTTTGTAATAGACGGCATTGTAATGTTGTTTTTTATTTAAAATCGTTCCGATTCCATCAATATGTCCTGAAACGAAATGTCCACCGAATCGTCCGTTTGCAGCCATTGCGCGCTCTAAATTTACTTTAGAGTGCGGTTTAAGCATGCGAAGTGATGTCGACTGCATCGTTTCAGGCATTGCATCAACTGTAAATGAAGTAGTTGTAAAGCTTGTTACAGTTAAGCAAATACCGTTAACCGCGATACTATCACCTAAGTGAACATCTGATAAAATTTTTTTTGCATGAATCGTTAATTTCATCGCTTCTCCGCTTTGTTGCATGTTTGCTATCGTTCCTAATTCTTCTACAATTCCTGTAAACATTTCGTCACCTCGTTTCGGGCATTCGCAATGATTTTTATATCATCACCAATTTGTTTCATCTCTTGAATTTTCAAGGAAAGCGCATTTTGTAATTTTGAAAAACCATTTCCTCCAAATAAAGTAGGAGCATCTTTCCCACCAATTAATTTCGGACTTATATAGGTTACAATTTCATTAAAATTGTTTGTTTTTAAGAAACTTGCATGAATCGATTGGCCACCTTCAACGAATAGAGAAAGAATTTGTTTCTCTCCAAGAAAGGAAAGAAGGTCCTCGATTTCTATATGTTTCGTTTCCATTTGGAATATAGCTATATTTTTAGATTCATAAGAAGATATCTTCTCTTCCTTTACATCCTTACCGACAATAATCCATGTCGGTGCTAAACCATCTGTTATAACATGAGAAGATGGTGGCGTTCGTAAATGGGTATCTAAAACAACGCGAATAGGATGTTTCCCACCATTTGGAATTCTTGTTGTTAAATGAGGATTATCAGCTATAACTGTATTCACTCCAACAAGAATTGCATCATGTGTATGGCGATATTGGTGAACATCAGCACGTGCTTCTTCACCTGTAATCCACTTACTTTCACCAGTTACAGTTGCTGTTTTTCCATCTAAGCTCATCGCTGTTTTGATTGTTACAAAAGGGCGCTTCGTTTTCATGTAGTGAAAAAAGTAGCGATTTAATAAAACTGCTTCTGCTTCAAGAACACCGGTCGTTACTTCAATTCTAGCTTCCTCTAATCTTCTTTTTCCGTTACCAGAAACGAGCGGATTACAATCGAGAGTAGCAATTACAACACGCTTAACTCCTTTTTCGATGAGCAATTCACAACAAGGTGGTGTTTTTCCAAAGTGGCTACACGGTTCCAGTGTTACATAAACGGTAGCGTCTTTGGCGTTCTGACCAGCCATTTGAAGGGCATGAACTTCTGCGTGTTCTTCACCAGCTCGTAAATGAGCCCCCATACCAACGATGTTTCCATCTTTTACAACAACAGCACCAACCATAGGATTTGGACTTGTTTGTCCTGATGTCCCTTCTGCTAACTGCAGGGCAATCCTCATATATTCTTGATCTGTCATTTTCTTCACCTCTCCTAAAAAAATCAAAAAACCCCAAGGATTTAATATCCTTGGGGTTTGGGAGACGTGATTTCTAGAAATATAGTTTGAATACGAAAGCATAGGAAAGAAACCTAACGATAATTGATATTTCTGCATAAGGAAAAAACCTAGCAAAATATCGAATTTTTAAACGCTAGTTGTCTCTTTTTATTTCAGCATAAAAAATAAGTATAGAAAATTAAACATATATAAAGAATCAAAATGAATCTTTAAAAATATGCATACTGAAATAAAAGTGTATTCACTATATAAAAAACTAGAAACATATCCTTCTCCCATCCAGACTATACTGTCGGCCCTAGAGTTTCACTAGATCCACCGTTTTCGAGTTGAAAACGGGTCACGGACTTAGAAGTTTTCACTTCATCACCGCCGGTTGGGAATTTCACCCGACCCCGAAGGATGCTGTTTGCTCAAATTATAGCACAAAAAAAATAAAAGGCTAGTAAAAAATATTCGAATGTGAAGAATTGTGTGAAAATATATGCAGGCTGGAATGGAAATAAAAGTATTAGAAATGTTGTAAGGAGAAGGGATATAACGGAGTTGCTAAAAAGAAAAAACATGCACAAAAAAATGTGCATGTCACATGTAAAATTATTCTGCCTCTGGTGCTCTAACAACAGATTCGAATTTACCTTTATGCGAAGCGTCGCAATAAGGCATATTTTTTGATAAACCACAACGGCATAAAGAAAATGCCGGTTTTGCTGGGAATACATTCCCTTGTGAGTCGACTAATTCCACGTCCCCTGTAACGCGAAAAGAGCCATTATCATTTACTTTAATTTGTACTTTTGCCAACGTTATCCCTCCTTCCCAAACGCTTAATTTCATCATATAATCAAGGGAAGTGCTTGACAATATAAAAAGAGCACTTTGTTTGAGAAAGAAGAGAGTGTTATAATAGTTTTCATAACTGACTAGAGTAAGGTGACGAGAGATGGATAAACAATTACATACATTACGAAACATTGCAAATGAGCGCACGTGGGCATCATTTTTGAATGATAATCATCCATATAGTTTGTTACATTGGTCCATTGCAGGTGTAGGGCAAGAGGCAAAGGATGTTTGGTTACTTCAAGATGAAGTAACATTTCAAACGACAGAATTCCCAACGTTAGATGATGCAATGCAATGGATTTCTGAAAATATGGAACAAGTTACAGACGTTTTAGCGCAATAAAAAACAGGCTTATGCAAGCCTGTTTTTTGTTTCTTTCACATATGTGTTTAAAAATTGATCGACGGCTGCTTCGTACTCTTCTTTATTTTCGTTATAAGAGCAAGCGTGTGCACCGTGTTCTGCAATATAAAGCTGCTTATTATTTTCTTTCGCTTCATATAATGCTTTTGTCATATCAGCTAAAATATAGTCGTCATCTTTACTATGAATAAAGAGAACGGGATTGTTAATGTTTTTTATACAGTCGATTGGTGAAACTTCACGAATTGTATAACCGTCACGAACTTTCAAAAATGCGTTTGCTAAAGGTAATAAAGGCCATTTTGGTAAATGGAATTCAACCTTTAAACGGTGCTGTAATTGTCCTTGAAAATCAGAGAAAGGACAATCTGCAATATAGAAATCAGCACCATCTTCTACAAGTCCTGCGTATTGAAGAAGTGTTGCAGCTCCCATAGATTCACCATGAATACCAAGTGTAATATTGGTGCCAAAACGGTTTTTTAGCCAGTCAACTACGGATTTTAAATCATGTTTTTCATAGTATCCATAGCTTGTTGTTTTTCCGCCAGTTTTACCATGACGACGATGATCGTAAATGAGGACGTTATATCCCCTTTTTAAGAATAAGTTTGCATATTTTACAGAGTTTATTTTATTTACAGTTACACCGTGGCAAAAAACCATAAACTTATTGGTGGAATGACCAGCAGGAATGTAATATCCGTGAAGGTCGTATCCGAATTGTGAAGGGATATGAATTTCTTCTTTATGAAGAGCATCAAAATCCTCTATACGAAAATGTTTTTTCGTTTCTCTTTCGAGTACTTCTTCCTCTGTTTTTTTCTTTAAGTACATCACTTTATTTGTAAAGAAAATCCCAAGGGCAGTTATTGCACCTAGTATAGTAAACAGTGCTGCAAAAAAACGTTTCATACTTTACCTCATCCTCCAAATACCGTTACATGTGATACACTTATATTGTATCACAATGATATAAAAGGGGAGAAATAGGAAATGCTGCATATACAAAAAATTACGCCAGCGATGAAAGAAACAATCCGGATGTTCATGTGTGAGAACTGGGGAAGTTCATTGATGGTTTCACGTGGTAAGGAACATCAGTTAGAAGAGTTGCCAGGATTTGTTGCGCTCTCAGATGACAGAATAATCGGAATTATAACGTATGAAGTGACCGGAAATATATGCGAAATTGTATCGCTAGATAGCTTTGAAGAAAGAAAAGGAATAGGGACGAAACTTGTGGATTGTGTATTACAAGTTGCAGAAGAAGAACGGTGCAGACAGGTTTGGCTTATTACAACAAATGATAATATGAATGCGTTACGATTTTACCAAAAACGTAATTTTGTAATGACTAATTTATATGTGAATGCGGTAGAGGAGGCACGAAAAATAAAGAAAGAAATTCCACGTATGGGATATGATAATATCCCAATTTTACATGAAATTCAGTTGGAGTATCGTTTAGTGAAATGATGTAACAATTTTCAGAAATATGAGTTATTAATCTTGACGGATAGTGTAATTTAGGTTACCGTAAAATTGTAATCTATTACCATATTAAGGGGTGACGATGTGGCAACTATACGTGATGTTGCAAAATTGGCAGGTGTTTCAGTCGCAACCGTTTCACGAGTTATTAATGAAAAAGGATACGTTCATGAGGACACAGTAAAACAAGTAAAGGAAGCAATTGAAGAATTACGTTATAGGCCAAACAGTGCAGCGAAGCCACTATTTAAAGAGAGTTCAACGATAATTGCATTACTTGTAGATAATTTATGTAACCAATCAAACATCACTTTGCTACATTGTATTGAGGAAATAGCATATAAAGAAGGCTATCAAATCATTATTTGTAATATAGAGAATAAAGATAGATACAGACATATGCTGAAGCAAAATAACATTGCAGGTGTTATTTTGACGAGAGCAGTTTTTAAAAGTGTAGGAGAAATTCCATTTCCATTTGTTGTGATCGATGAGCAACAATCACATGGAAATTATTATGAAAGTGGACAGAGAGCTGTTTCTTTATTAAAAGAGAAAGGGTGTCACTTTCTTGCATATTTCGGTGAGGGAGAAGAAAGTGAAGAAATGGAAGATCATATAGCAGGGTTTTTAGACGCTGTTTGGGATGAAGGAATCTCTTATCGAGAAGAATGTGTACAAGGGTATACAAATAAACAATTTATTACATTATTGCAAAACAATCCGTATATAGATGGAATTGTAGCCTCAAGTGATCAGATTGCTATTGAGTTAATTCGGTCAGCGAGATTTCTAAATATACATATACCAGATAAATTAAAAATTGTTGGACCGAATGGGAGTATAGAGTGTGAATGGATAGGTTCATCACTACCGACAATTGAAAGCTATGTCAAAGATAACGGAAAAGTAGCTTTTCAACAATTAAAAGGAAAAATAAAAAAGTAAAAGGTGCGTTTTATACGCACCTTTTTATAATGTAATTGCGGCAATAAAGCCAAATATAAGTAACGGTATATTGTAATGTAGAAAAGTGGGTACACATGTATCCCATATATGATGGTGCTGACCATCAGCATTTAAACCGGATGTTGGTCCAAGGGTACTATCCGATGCTGGAGATCCTGCGTCACCTAGTGCTCCGGCTGTACCGATAATTGCAATTGTGGCCATTGGACTAAATCCAAGCTGAATGCAAAGAGGTACAAAAATGGTTGTTAAGATAGGGATGGTTGAAAAGGATGAACCAATTCCCATCGTAACGAGAAGTCCAATAACGAGCATAAGAAATGCAGCGAGTGGTTTGTTATTTCCGATTATATGTGCACTCGTTTGCACTAGAGATTCAACATGTCCTGTTTTTCGAAGAACAGCGCCGAATCCAGCGGCAGCAATCATAACAAAGCCAATAAAGGACATCATACGCATTCCGCTTGTTAATATCGCATCTGCTTCTTTAAGTGGTAGACTGCCACTAACTGATAAGACGATAATACCTGCTAAAGCACCGAAAATCATTGATTCTGTTGTTAATTGAACAGTTAATGTAGCAATGATAGATAATAACCCGAAAGTAATGCTACGTTTTGTATAGGGAACGATTTCATTTTCGGTAGTATGAATTTGTTCTGTTTCATACGTACGAGGTTTTCGGTACGTAATGAATACCGCTACACATAATCCAATAATCATACCGATTGCTGGAATAGTCATTGCTTTTGGAATAAGTGTGACATCAAATGTAAGGCCGCTTTGCGCAGCGTTGGTTTGCAATACGTCATGATAAATTTTTCCGAACCCTGCAGGGATCCACATATAAGGAGTAATCAATCCAAATGTAATAATACATGTGACAAGTCTGCGATCCACTCTCAGCTCATTTAATACTTTTAAAAGTGCTGGAATTAAGATGGGGATGAAAGCAATGTGAACAGGAATCACATTTTGTGAGAAACAAGCCATCGTTAAAATAATGAATAAAATAAGTATTTTAGAATAAACTTGTTTTTTCGTGTCTTGTTCATTGCCAATCCATTTTAATGCAGTTTGAATCATAGCATCTGGAAGTCCTGTTTTGGAAAGGGAAATAGCGAAACCACCAAGCATTGCATAACTTAAAGCGATTGGAGCACTGTTTCCAAGACCAGTTGTAAAAGTGTTAATCGTTTCTGAAATACCGAGTCCGCCGATAAGTCCGCCTGTTAAAGCTCCAACAATGATGGCGACAATGACCTGGACACGTAACAAACTAAGCAATAGCATAATTGCTACTGCGACGAGTACAGCGTTCATAATAAATGTAATCTCCCTAAATTTTTATTCTGTTAAGACAAGTAAATATGAAACATTTTGCTATGTTTATACATACTTGCGACATATTATTATAAAATGTTTTCTATGAAATGTAAAAGAGCCTTTTGTTACTAATGCTGAAAAGCTAGTTCTTGTTTAATTGATTGTAAAGAATTAGCGAATAATTCTGGTTCTTCTAAATCAGGAGAATGTGCTGAATTTGGGAACCAAATCATCTTTTTTATAGGCGCTTCAATAATATCGCAATATTCCTGAACGAGTGCATAAGGAGTTTGATAATCATAGCGACCAGAACAAAAATAAACTGGAATAGATAAACTTGAGATAGAAGAAAAGAAATCGATTGTCAGCATTTCTTCCCATAAAATTCCAGATTTTAAATTTCCTGCGAGAAACTTGAACCAATCTAATAGCGTATATTCGGGAGAAAAGAAACCTTTTCGTATGAAAGAAAAGGAAGATCCGTTTTGGATTGCGCCTCCAAATGTGCCAAGCCACTTTCTTTGAATAATGAGACGTCTCGTATCTAAAAATGGTGGTTTGCCTAATTTTAAAAGGGAAGCTAATGCTTTTTTATGATCATGTTTTTTTGCAGAATGAATTAAATGTTGATATAGCAATTCTTCATTTTGTTTCATATGTACAATTTGCCCAATACCGATGTAAGCCTCGATATACTTTGGATATTGATGTGCTATGTTAAGCCCAATAATACTTCCCCAAGAATGACCAGCGAGAAATAGTTTTTGTTTGTTGAACTTTTTAAGTACATATTGAATCACTTCTTTTGCATCGGAAACGAATTGTTCGATTGTGAAATTTGCTCCGAAATCTTTCATTGAAAAGGATTTACCAGCTCCGCGCTGATCCCAATTAATAACAATAAATTGCTTCTCTAATTCTTTTTGAAAATGGCGAATAAATCCGATTTGTGCCATCCCAGGTCCGCCGTGACAGCATAATAAAATAGGTTGCTCTACGTTTTGTCCACGCATAAGGAGAGTTTGTTTTCGATTATTAATCATAACGCTTTCTATCGTAGCGATACTATTAGGAATGAGTTGTTTGTTTTCGTTATAGAACTGAGGGGTGTAGCTACGAAAAAGCATATTGAAAACCTCCTTTTGTGAAATCGTATGAATCGCACAGGCTATTCATTTTGCATATACTGTTAGAAAATCATTGTAACATACCATACTAGTGTCATTTCAACACGGGAGGAGGGAAATTGTGACGATTGGAGAAATTATAGATGGTTTAAATAGACGTGAATCCATCGCTATTATAGCAAAACGTCTTGAAATAAGCCCGTATACATTATCGAAGAAATTAAGATTGATTGGATACGAATATGATGGAGAGCAGAAGAAACGTATTTTTGTAGGAGATGGAGAAGAACCACGTCACTTACAACTCCAAGAAGCGACCGCCCTTCAATATGAGAAAACAGATTATCAATTATTAATTTATGAGCAATTACAAAGCATTTATGAGTTATTAAGAAAAAGAGAAGAAGTAATTGCACCAATTGTTAGTAAAAGTACAGAGAAAAAGAGACGAACCTTTTCTATTAATACAGAAATATTAGCAAGATTGGACCTTATATCAGAATCGAAAGGAATTCAAAAATCTAAACTTGTAGAAGAGGCGTTGCAACAATTTTTACAGCAATATGAAGTTGACAAAACATCACATTTTGATAACTAAAGAAAAGGATACTATGTTCATTAGAAGAACGAGTATCCTTTTTATGATGTATATTACGTATAAAATAGAGAATCAGTACAAATCCTTTATACGTGAAAAATGAAATTTATTATTAGAGAAACACTTAATTTACTTTTTGAATTCTTCCATCAATAACTGGCTGAATTGGTTCTTTTAATTGTTTTACGTAATTGACTAACGCTTCAAAGTCGTTTGGCCCAGTTTCTGCATTTTTACCATTTTTAAATGATACGAATCCATCACCGCCAGAAGCTAAGAAGGCATTTGCAACTACGCTATACGTTGTAGATGGAGATAATTCTTCTCCGTTTGTTAAACGTATATTTGTAACTTTTTCACCGTTTGGTTTATTTGCATCCCACGTATATTGAATACCTGAAATTTGAAGCATTCTTGTTGTTCCTTTTTGCCATTGCTGATTTAAAATATCGCGAATGTCTTGACCTGTTAAATCTACTTTAATCAATTGATTTCCAAAAGGTTGAATGCCGTATAACTCACCCCACGTAATATCACCAGCATCTAAGTCATTACGAATGCCACCAGGATTCATGAGGGAGATTTGAGTTTGCATCGTTTGACGCTGAGCATCGGCAACTAAATTTCCAAGAGTGGACTCACCAGCATCATTTTGTTTACGGTCGATAGGTGCTGTAGATTTTCCGACCACTTCATTTACAAGTGGTGCGATTTTTTCTTTATATTGATCTAGTTTTTTCTTTACTTGTTTATCAGGTTCTACACCTTCATGATACGTTGTAACAACTTCAGCTTTTTTCTTTACAATATCCTTTGTTTTACGATCAATTGTTACATCGACGTCTGAGAAAGCCATTCCGTATGAATTTGCTTGGACAATTAGTTTATTGTTTACTGTACCATTTACATACGTATGACTATGTCCACCGAAAATAACATCAACTTCTGGGTCTGTTTCATTTGCAATTCGAGTAAGATCGCCATTTGTTACCCCAGACTCATCGGTTGTTCCACCGACATGAGCAAGAACGACGATAGATTTAACGCCGAGGCGTTTTAATTGTTGTGTTGATTTATTAATTGCTTCTACTTCATCAGTAATTTGTACATTGTTAAGCATCGTAGGCATAACGACATTTGGTGTATCAGTTGTAACAACCCCAATGAATCCTACAGGAACACCATCTACCATTTTTACAGTAAATGGTGGTAAAAATAAGCGGCCAGTTGATTTGTTATAGAAATTAGCAGCTACATAGGGGAAGTTAGCCCCTTTGAAATTTCCTGTTTTTTCATGATATCCACCGTAAATGAGGCGTTTCATTTCATCAATGCCTTCATCAAATTCATGGTTCCCGATTGTACCGACATCAAATTTTAAGTCATTTAAAAATTCAATCGTCGGTTCATCTTGTAATAATGCTGAAACTGGTGGACTAGCTCCGACGATATCACCAGCATGTACGAGAAGTGTATTAGGGTTTTGTTTTTTATGTTCTTTTAAATAAGTAGCTAAGTAATCAGCGCCACCAGCTTCTTTATTATTGATTTTTTTAACAGTATCTAGTTGTCCATGGAGATCATTAATACCAAGCATTTGTACGTCTATGTAGCGGTTTTGTTCAGCTGGATTCTGAGATGGGGGAGCGGCAAATACGCTTGAAAAAGTAATGGTGCTTAAAACAGCAACGGCAGGAATAATTTTTTTCCACATAATATAATTCTCCTTTTTTATAATCTGACATCATACGACATAATTTTAATAGATTCATAGGATTATAGCTACATAAAAATTTAGTCTTTTCGAAAAATTAACATATTTACAAAAAGTGAATAATAGAGTAAAGACCCTTTTTTATTGTCGATTTCATTGTGTATCTACTATAATGGAGAAAAAAGTAAAAGGTGAGTAGCATGAAGAAAAAGAAACAAAGACAAATGCAAAGACAATCACAAGTGAATCAACCAAAGAAAGAAACACTTACATTAGGCGATCAATTAAATGATTCACTCATGCAACAATTAAAGAGTAAGAAGAAAGAGTTGCAAGTGAGGGAAGAGGAAAAAGAGGCAGCTGAACTGGAAAGAAAGCGCCAAGAACAAAAAGAACGTGAAAAGAATAAATCATTTGAAGAACTGCTAAGTGAAAGTAACCTTACTTGGAAAGACTTTAAATAATAAAAAAATGATCAGTGAAATACCACTGATCATTTTTTGACGAGCTTGTAAGAAAAGGGGAGTTAGAATGAGAAAAATTGTCGTTGTTCCACATGAAAACCATTGGAGTGAAAAATTTCAAATGGAGGCTAAAAGATTAAAATCAGCGATGCCAGAAACGGTAAAAATTTATCATATTGGAAGTACGTCAGTTCCCGGACTGGCAGCTAAACCTATTATTGATATGATCATGGAAGTAGAAAATATCGAAAGAGTAGATGGGTGGAATGAACGATTTATAGAGCTTGGTTACATCGTAAAAGGGGAAAATGGTATTTCAAGACGCCGATATTTTATTCATGGAACTGAAGAAAAACGCTCGTATCATTTACACGTGTTTGAAAAAGGAAATCCAGAGATAGTAAGGCATTTAGCATTTCGTGATTATATGATGGCTCATTGTGAAGAAGCAGAGGCATATGCAACCTTAAAGAAAGAATTAGCCGAAAAGTATACATATGATGGCGCGTTATATACGGAAGGAAAAAATGAGTTTGTGCGCAATGTGGATGAAAAAGCGAAAGAATGGAGAAAAAATAACGTGAATGAATGAGTTCACGCTATTTTTTAGCTATATAAAAGTGTTATGTAAACTGTACGTATGTTTTGACTTTTGGGATGAATCTTGTTGAAATAAAATTGTGGCTTATAAAAAATGTAACAATGAAAGGGAGACGACTGTGCATATTCCAACAACTACACTTCATAATGGCGTGAAAATGCCGATGATTGGTCTAGGCGTATATAAAGCGAAAGAAGGAGACGAAGTAAAGCAAGCAGTAAAAACAGCGTTAGAAGTTGGATACCGTTCGATTGATACAGCAACTGTATATGAAAATGAAAGCGGTGTCGGAGAGGCGATACGTGAATCAGGAATTCCAAGAGAAGATATATTTATTACAACAAAAGTATGGAACGACGATCAAGGATATGAGGAGACACTCGAGGCGTTTGAAAAGAGTTTGAAAAAATTACAAATGGACTATGTAGATTTATATTTAATACATTGGCCGGTAAGAGGGAAGTATGTTGATACGTACCGAGCTTTAGAGAAATTGTATGAAGAAGGTAAAGTGCGTGCGATTGGTGTTTCTAATTTTCATAAACATCATTTAGAACTATTATTACCAAATTGCAAAGTGAAGCCGATGGTAAACCAAGTGGAACTTCATCCGATGTTGACGCAATTTGAGTTGCGAAATTATTGTCAAGATGAGCAAATTCAAATGGAAGCATGGAGTCCGTTAATGAGGGGCGGAGAAGTATTCCAGCATCCAATCATTCAGGCTATTGCTAACAAATATGAAAAAACACCTGCACAAGTTATATTAAGGTGGGATATTCAAAGCGGGATTGTTACAATTCCTAAATCTGTTACACCATCTCGTATTAAAGAAAACTTTACTATTTCTGATTTTGCACTAACTGAAGAAGAGATACGTCAAATTAACACGTTGAATCGTGATTTACATGTAGGAACGAATCCTGATAAATATGATACGTTATAAAAAAGACTGTCTCCTAATACTGGAGACAGTCTTCTGTTTTATCGGTAATTCGATATTTTTAACGATGCAAAGCATATGTGTCATATTTAACAATCTTTTGAAGTTGTATATATTCTTCTTTCGTTAAAGGTAACTGTTGACTAGCTCGTATATTTTCCTGTAATTGTTGAAGAGAGCTTGCACCAGGTATAACAGCTGCAACAGTCTTATTATGTAAGCAATATTGAATAGCTGTTCCTGTTAAAGAGCGTTCTCCAATCATTTCTTTTACACTTGCTAGAGTTGCATGTAATTCATCGTAAGAATAAGAGAGATAATCCTTTTCCTTTACTCTTTCTATCTTTCTTGCATTATTGTCAGTTAAAATTCCTTTTGCAAGTGGCCCGCGGGCAATGACGCTAATTTGGTGTTCATTTAGAAGGGGGAACCATTCTTCTGGACGACGATTTAAAAGGTTATATTCCATTAGTACACTAACGATGTTTGAGCGTTTTGCATATTCACGAACGACATTTGGGCGTATAGAAGAAATACCGTAATGGCGAATAATACCTTCCTTTTTCAATTCTTCAAAAGCTTCAATTGTTTCATCTATTGGATCTTCAATTGTTCCGCCATGAAGTTGGTAAAGGTCAATATAATCAGTTTGAAGTCTACGTAAACTTTCCTTTACTTCAGTCTTTATGTAAGCTTTAGAAGGATCCCAAGACCAGCCATTTTTTTCTTCTGTCCAACGATTTCCAACCTTCGTTGTAAGTACAATTTGGTCTCTTCTTCCCTTCAAGGCTTTTCCAACAAATTCTTCATTTAATCCGTAATCATATAAATCTGCTGTATCAAAAAAATTAATTCCTAAATCGATCGCTTCATCGATAATATGCATAGCTTCTGTTTCAGATGTACCGAGAGACATACAGCCAAGGCCCATTTCTGTAACAAACAAATCTGAGTTTCCTAATTGACGTTTTTTCATAGGTCAACCTCCTTACCTTTATTGTACGAGAGGGAAAAGAGGTTGACAAACGTTTACTTTTCGCTTCGCATTAACTGCCCGTAAAAGCATGATTAATGTTTCACTTTATTTGCTGTAATCCACTCTTGTACAGTTGTATACTCTTTGCTATATTGCTTTAGCTTATGGCGAATTTGCCATGCTTTTCCGACTAAAGTGACGCGATTTGGTAAAATATAAACTTTCATTTCTATCACGCTCCTTTCAATGTGGTAAAATGTATGAGGAAAGAATAGGAAATAGAACAGGGAGATGAAGTAGTATGAGTAATCTTGCAGAGAGAACAGTAAAAACTGAGCCAATTTTTGATGGTAGAGTTATAAAAGTTCGTGTTGATGATGTAGTATTACCAAATGGAGCAATGAGTAAACGTGAAATTGTAAATCACCCTGGTGCAGTTGCTATTATTGCTATTACTGATGAGGGGAAAATTGTGCTTGTTGAGCAGTATCGTAAAGCACTTGAAAAGGCGATTATAGAAATTCCGGCTGGCAAGTTAGAACCTGGTGAAAAACCTGAGGTAACAGCAGTTCGTGAATTAGAAGAGGAAACAGGATATGTATGTGAAAATATGGAGCTCATTACTTCTTTCTATACATCTCCAGGATTCGCAGATGAAATTTTATATGTATATAAAGCGACAGGTTTGACAAGAAAAGAAAATAAAGCTGAGTTAGATGAAGATGAGTTTGTGGAATTAATGGAAGTATCGTTAGAAGAAGCGATTACTCTTATGAAAGATCTTCGTATTCATGATGCGAAGACGATGTTTGCAGTACAATATTTACAACTACAAAAATAAACACTCGCCAAAGGCGAGTGTTTTTTAATTGATTTTTGCATATACACGTGCATCACGTAAGCTACCATCTGGTGCTAGGAAATCATTTTCCATTGTCCCTTCTAGAATGAATTCTAGACGTTCTGCTAAGCTACATGCATTTATATTTGTTGCATCAGTACGAATTTCAATTCTTCTAGCGCCTAGTTTATCAAAGGCGAACTGAATTGCACCTTTAACAGCTTCGGTCATATAGCCTTGTTTTGTATAGGCACTATGTAGCCAGAAGTGAAGTGAAAACTTTGGAATATCCCAGTTTTCAGGCTTTAGTGTAATTGCTCCGATGAATGTACCAGATACTTTATCGTATAAGTGAAAATCAAGTGTTTCACGAAGTAAAAACTGTCCGTGAGCTTCGCGAACAATTTCTTCAGCACTCTCTTCTGTTTCAGCGTTAATTGGTATCCACGGTACTAAGTCTTCTAGAGAAGCTTGGATTGCTTCATATACTTCTGCACCATCACCTGGAAATGGTTTACGAACTTGCAAGCGTTCAGTTTGAAATAATGTTGGAAAATCTAATAATAATGGTTTCAAGAGAAATCCCTCCTATTCTCTACTTTTTAGTTTAGCAAAGTAGAGCGGAATTTCAATGTTAATTCGTCATACTTTTTTCTTTCTTTCATACATTTTTAATAAGAGTGTGAACGGAGGGAAGAAAAATGTGGCGAAAAAATTGGCAAGACCGTGTAATGTCTCACATACAGGAAAACTCTTCATTATATATATTTAACGCTGTTTTATTATTGATGGGAGTAATATTCGGAGCCATTCTCGTGAATAGTTTACAAATCAATCAAAAACAAGATTTATCATTTTATTTACAACGTTTTTTTGGACAAGTCTCTAAAGGAGAATTTGCCATTGCGGGCGAAATGTTTCGAGAAAGTTACTTTTCGCAATTAAAATACATCGGATTTATTTGGATTTTAGGAATTTCAATTATTGGATTACCACTTATTTTTATTTTATTATTTGTAAAAGGAGTTGTCGTTGGATTTACAGTTGGTTTTTTAGTAAGTCAGCATGGATGGAATGGACTATTATTAGCATTTGTATCTGTTTTGCCACAAAATTTAATTATCATTCCAGTCTTTCTCGTTATGACAACCATTGCTGCAAGTTTTTCTTTACGGATGATTAGGCATCAATTTATTAGAAAAATAACCGAGCCACTATTACCATTATTAATCCGTTATACATGCTTCTTTCTCGTAATTGGAGTGGTGTTAGCACTTGCTTCTAGTGTGGAGGCTTACGCATCACCAGTTTTAATGAAAGAAGTCGTTGAGGCTATTAATAAAAAATAAATACTTTTTGAGAATAATTATCAATTTGTTTTTATTGTTTTTTCTTTTGACAGAAGCCCTTCTTCTGATATAATGGTGTAAGAGTGGCGAGGAGGGAGTAGTACCGAATGGAAGAAAGAATTGAACGAATTAAGAAGCAATTACATGCAGCGAGCTACAAATTAACACCGCAACGTGAAGCAACAGTTCGTGTGCTGCTAGAAAATGAAGAAGATCATTTAAGCGCAGAAGATGTTTACCTCCTTGTAAAAGAAAAGTCGCCAGAGATCGGATTAGCAACCGTCTATCGAACTTTAGAACTATTATCTGAGTTAAAAGTTGTCGATAAGATTAACTTCGGAGACGGTGTTTCACGCTATGACTTACGCCAAGAAGGTGCGCAGCGTTTCCACCATCATTTGATTTGTACACAATGTGGTGCTGTACAAGAAATACAAGAAGATTTACTTGGTGAAGTGGAAAGGAAAGTAGAACGAGACTGGAGCTTTAAGGTGAAAGATCATCGTTTAACATTCCATGGGATTTGTAAAAATTGTCAAGAAAATGAAACGGATGAAAAATAACCTTTTCCTATTTATCTAGGAAGAGGTTTTTTATTTGAATAAGGTATAAATTGGTGAAAGCTTGGCATATGTTGTAATAACTTATATTTTGGAGGAATTTACAATGCGCCGAGCTTTAAAATTAACTTTTGATGGAATAAAAGTATTTTTATTATTTACAAGTTGTACGATTTTGTTTTATTTCGCTATACTATGGATAAATGAAGAATATGAAAGCTATCATCGTTATGAAAAACCTAAAGAAGAGACTGTAGAAAAAGTATCAGAGAATGAAGAACCGGCAAAGGATGCTTTCGTAAATAGAATGATGTTTTTCTATGAAAATGGGGAGTAGTGTAGAGTGGAAGATCAATTAAAAGATTTTATTCATTATATGGTTGTCGAAAAAGGATTAGCAAAGAATACAGTAGTATCTTATGAACGGGATTTAAAAAGCTACGTAAAGTATTTGCAAAATGTGGAACAGACGAAAACTTTTCATGAAGTGACCCGTTTACACATTGTTAACTTTTTGCAGTATTTAAAAGAGAACGGAAAATCTTCGAAAACATTGGCGCGTCATATCGCATCAATTCGTTCGTTCCACCAATTTTTACTTCGTGAACGAGCGGTAGAACATGATCCATCCGTACATATTGAAACGCCACAAGGGGAACGGAAATTACCAAAGGTATTATCAGTTGATGAAGTAGAGGCGTTACTTCAAACACCAAAAATGACAAGTGCTTTTGGTATTCGTGATAAGGCGATGCTAGAGTTACTGTATGCGACAGGACTTCGTGTTTCAGAATTGATTGCACTCAATTTAGAAGATGTACATTTAACGATGGGATTTGTTCGTTGCATAGGGAAAGGGAATAAAGAAAGAATTATTCCACTAGGAAGTTTAGCAACGGAAGCGATTCAAAAGTATATTGAAAAAGGAAGAAGAGAATTAATGGGGAAAAAAGTAGTAGATGCACTCTTTTTAAACCATCATGGTAATCGATTATCAAGACAAGGATTTTGGAAAATATTAAAACGATTAGCGAAAGAGGCAAATATTGAAAAAGAACTTACACCTCATACGTTGCGTCACTCGTTTGCTACGCACTTATTAGAAAATGGAGCAGATTTACGTGCTGTACAAGAAATGCTTGGACATGCAGATATTTCAACTACGCAAATCTATACGCACGTTTCAAAAACTAGATTAAAAGATGTATATAAACAGTTTCATCCGAGAGCATAGTTACTATGCTCTTTTTTTCATAGATTAAGAGGGGAAGACCGTTTCACAGAAACTTCACAAACATTTCGTATATTGTTTTCAGCAGAAGACTGGAATATTACAATGTATTTCCTCTATACTAAATAAAGTATAAAGGAGGAAATGATGATGAAAAAACTGATTATAACTTTATTTATCGCGATGCTAGCGTTGGCTGGCTGTAATACAAACAAAGAAGAACCGAAAAAAGAACAGAAACTTGAAGCTGTAAAAGTAGCAGTCCAAACAAATCCGAAAGAAATTAAACCAGGTGAAAAAACAGAAGTACAAGCACTTGTTACACAAGGGAAAGAAAAAGTAACGGATGCCGATGATGTAAAGTTTGAAATTTGGAAAGATGGCGACGAAAAGCACGAGATGTTAGATGGTAAGCATAAAGGAAAAGGTGTTTATGCAGTAGAGAAAACATTCGAAACGGATGGAGTATACCATATTATTGCTCACACAAATGCACGTGAAATGCACGTTATGCCAGAAGTGAAAGTTGCTGTAGGAAATGCGAAAGTAGAAGATGCGAAAAAAGAAAATAGTGATCACAGTGCAGGACATGGAGATCATAAAAGTGACACAATGATCCATCTTATGGCTGGAGACATAAAGGCAAATGCTGAATCTACAATGAAAGTTCATTTAAAGCAAAAAGAAGAAGCATTAACTGGTGCTGAAGTACAACTAGAGATTTGGAAAGATGGTGTTGAAAAACACGAATTTATTCCAGCGAAAGAAGGGAATAAAGGAGAGTATGAAACGAAACATGCTTTCAAAGAGAACGGTGCTTACAAAGTGAAAGTACATGTAAGAAAAGGCGAATTGCATGAACATAAAGAAGAAACAATAGAAGTAAAATAAAAAGTAGCTCTTTAGAGCTACTTTTTATTTTTAATATGAAGAAATAAATCATAAAAAAATTAGCACTTCGTTGCAGAATGGATTACAATAGAAGTGTGAAGAAAATGAGAAATTCTACGAAAATGTATTAAAAAGAAAGCGTAAACATGTTATGATATCAGTATCAGATGTCTGACATCTGACTTAGAAAAAACTAGAAATGTTTTTGAATCGTTTCAAGTAAACGAAATAGGTTAGAAAATGATTTAAAGAAGTACTGTTTGACAATGAGAATTCTTTTGGATAACAGTTTCACTTTATAGCGTTTTGAACATACTACAAGAAGTAGAACTGAACTTATAGGAGGTCGCAGTTATGAATAAATATAAACGTATATTCCTAGTCGTAATGGACTCTGTGGGAATCGGTGAAGCACCAGATGCTGAGCAATTTGGTGATCTAGGATCTGACACAATTGGTCACATTGCTGAACATATGAATGGGTTACAAATGCCTAACATGGTGAAATTAGGTCTTGGTAACATTCGAGAAATGAAAGGTATCTCTAAAGTAGAGAAACCACTTGGATATTACACAAAAATGCAAGAGAAATCTACTGGTAAAGATACAATGACAGGTCACTGGGAAATCATGGGCCTTTACATTGATACACCATTCCAAGTGTTCCCAGAAGGATTTCCGAAAGAATTACTTGATGAATTAGAAGAAAAAACAGGCCGTAAAATTATCGGTAATAAGCCAGCTTCTGGAACTGAGATTCTTGATGAACTTGGTCAAGAGCAAATGGAAACAGGCTCTTTAATCGTTTATACTTCTGCTGATAGCGTATTGCAAATTGCAGCACACGAAGAAGTAGTGCCACTTGATGAGTTATATAAAATCTGTAAAATTGCACGTGAATTAACATTAGATGAGAAATACATGGTAGGTCGTGTTATTGCTCGTCCATTCGTTGGTGAACCTGGAAACTTTACACGTACACCAAATCGTCATGACTATGCATTAAAACCATTCGGCCGTACAGTAATGAACGAATTAAAAGATAGTGACTACGATGTAATTGCTATTGGTAAAATCTCTGATATTTATGATGGTGAAGGGGTAACTGAATCACTTCGTACGAAGTCTAACATGGATGGAATGGATAAGCTTGTAGATACATTAAATATGGACTTTACAGGTCTTAGCTTCTTAAACTTAGTTGACTTTGATGCATTATTCGGCCACCGCCGTGATCCACAAGGATACGGAGAAGCTCTGCAAGAATATGATGCACGTCTTCCAGAAGTATTCGCAAAACTAAAAGAAGATGATCTATTATTAATTACAGCAGACCACGGTAATGATCCAATTCACCCTGGTACTGACCATACACGTGAATATGTACCATTATTAGCATATAGCCCAAGCATGAAAGAAGGCGGACAAGAGTTACCACTTCGTCAAACATTTGCTGATATTGGTGCAACAGTAGCAGAAAACTTCGGTGTGAAAATGCCAGAATACGGAACAAGCTTCTTAAACGAGCTAAAGAAATAGGGGGATAAACAAATGAATCGTGAACTTATTACAAAATCAGCTTCATACTTAAAAGAGAAATTTCAAGAGACACCACAAGTAGGACTAATCCTTGGATCAGGACTAGGTGTATTAGCAGACGAAATTGAGAATGCAGTAACAGTACCTTACAGTGAAATCCCTGAATTCCCAGTATCAACTGTAGAAGGCCATGCAGGTCAACTAGTATTTGGTACACTTCAAGGTGTAACAGTAGTAGCAATGCAAGGACGTTTCCACTTCTATGAAGGATACGACATGCAAAAAGTAACATTCCCAGTTCGTGTTATGAAAGAACTAGGTGTAGAAACAGTAGTTGTAACAAACGCAGCTGGTGGTGTAAATACATCATTTGAGCCAGGCGATCTTATGTTAATTTCAGACCACATTAACTTCATGGGTACGAATCCATTAATCGGACCGAATGATTCTGAAATGGGCGTACGTTTCCCTGATATGTCTACATCATATACAGTAGAACTTCGCGAAATGGCGAAACAAGTTGCAGCAGACTTAAATATTAAAGTACAAGAAGGTGTATACGTAGGAATGACAGGTCCTGTATATGAAACACCTGCTGAAATTCGTATGCTTCGTACACTTGGCGGAGATGCAGTTGGTATGTCAACAGTACCTGAAGTAATTGTAGCGCGTCACGCTGGTATGAAAGTATTAGGTATTTCTTGTATTTCAAATATGGCAGCTGGTATTTTAGATCAACCACTTCACCACGATGAAGTAATTGAAACGACAGAACGTGTTAAAGCTAACTTCTTAGCATTAGTAAAAGCAATCGTAAAACAAATGAAGGGGTGACTTCACGATGAGAATGGTGGACCTAATTGCAAAAAAACGTGACGGACATGCATTAACGACAGAAGAAATTAACTTTATTGTTGAAGGATATACGAATGGTGATATTCCTGATTATCAAGTAAGTTCACTTGCAATGGCAATTTTCTTCCAAGATATGAACGATCAAGAGCGTGCTGATTTAACGATGGCAATGGTAAATAGCGGTGATACAATCGACTTATCGGCTATTGAAGGTGTAAAAGTAGATAAGCATTCAACAGGTGGTGTTGGTGATACAACGACACTTGTATTAGGTCCATTAGTAGCTGCTTTAGATGTACCAGTAGCGAAAATGTCTGGACGCGGTTTAGGACATACTGGTGGTACAATTGATAAATTAGAAGCAGTTCCAGGATTCCATGTGGAAATTGAAAACGATGAATTCATGCGTCTTGTAAATGAAAACAAAATCGCTGTTATCGGCCAAAGTGGTAACTTAACACCTGCTGATAAAAAGCTATATGCACTTCGTGATGTAACAGCAACAGTAAACTCAATTCCGCTTATTGCAAGTTCGATTATGAGTAAAAAAATTGCTGCTGGTGCAGATGCAATTGTTCTTGATGTAAAAACTGGAGCAGGTGCATTTATGAAAACGGATGAAGATGCAAAACGTTTAGCAGAAGCAATGGTACGTATCGGTAATAACGTTGGTCGTAATACGATGGCAGTTATTTCTGATATGAGTCAACCACTCGGTGAAGCTATCGGTAACGCATTAGAAGTTCAAGAAGCAATTGATACATTACAAGGTAAAGGGCCGAAAGATTTAGAAGAGCTATGTTTAACACTTGGAAGTCAAATGGTGTACCTTGCTGGACAAGCTTCATCTTTAGAAGATGCACGTGAAAAGCTAATTGAAGTAATGAACAACGGAAAAGCGCTAGAATCATTTAAAACGTTCTTATCAGCGCAAGGCGGTGACGCATCTGTTGTTGATGACCCTTCTAAATTGCCACAAGCACAATTTAAAATTGAAGTGGAAGCGAAAGAAGACGGATATGTATCAGAAATCGTTGCAGACGAAATCGGAACAGCAGCAATGCTTTTAGGAGCAGGACGTGCAACGAAAGAGTCTGAAATTGATTTAGCAGTTGGTCTAATGCTGCGCAAAAAAGTAGGCGATAGCGTGAAGCAAGGTGAATCTCTCGTTACAATTTACGCAAACCGCGAAAATGTTGAAGATGTAAAAGCGAAAATTTATGAGAACATGAAGATCTCTAAAGAACACGTAGATGCACCAACTTTAGTACACGGTATCGTAACGAAGTAATAAAAAAAGCTGAGGAGATTTCTCCTTGGCTTTTTTTACTATTTTTTGTTTATAATAATAATGGGTGAAATTATGATTAGAATTTGTGCAGTAACAAAAACAGATGAAGTATTATATGATGTTTCTTTAGAAGAAACAAAGAAAGACCATATTGTATGGTATTGGCTAGATTTATATAAGCCAACGAAAGAAGAGTATACATATATTCTGCAAGACCATTTTAAGTTCCATCCCCTTGCAATTGAAGACTGTCTAGAATACGTACAGAGGCCAAAAGTTGATTTTTATGATGGATATAACTTTTTAGTTCTTCACGCGTTTGGAGAAGATGGGCTAGAACCACATGAAATTGATTTGTTTGTTAGTGATCGCTATATTGTTTCTTTCCATTTTTCTCATAATAATGCAATTGAAAGAGTATGGAAAACACTTGGTGAGAAGAGGCGGATTAAGAAAGGACCTTTACATGTAGCACATACGATCACTGATCAAATTGTAGATGATTATTTCGCACCTGTATATTACATTGAAGATCATTTAAATGCGATTGATGATAATTTAACAGGTGAGACAGCAGGAGCCGTACTAGAAGAAGTATTTGATATTAGGGCAGATTTATCTAAGTTAAGACGTACAATTATTCCAATGCGTGATTTATTGTATCGTATTTTGAATTCCACTCGTTTTTACGGTATAAGTGATCATGAGATTTATTTTAAAGATATACATGATCATTTACTTAAACTTACGGAAATGATTGAGGCAAGTCGAGAGTTAACGGCGGATATTCGGGATAGTTATTTTTCATTAAACTCACATCATATGAATAACATTATGAAAACATTAACTGTATTCTCGACTATTTTCATGCCATTAACATTTATTGCGGGAGTATATGGAATGAACTTTACGCATATGCCAGAGCTTGGTGGACAATATAGTTATTTTATTTGTCTTCTTCTAATGGCATTAATTGGCGGCGGAATGATGGCCTGGTTTTATAAAAAAGGATGGTTTAAGTAAAAAAACACCGAGGATTTCCTCGGTGTTTTTTTTCAACCAATAGCATGTAATACAAACATAGCTAAGAATAAGCATGTAATGATATACATAGATGGTGCGACTTCTTTACGCTTTCCAAGAGCAACTTTTAAGATAGGGTAAGCAATAAATCCGAACGCAATGCCATCAGCGATACTATATGTGAGCGGGATCATGACGATAATTAAGAACGCTGGAAATCCTTCTGAAAAATCGTTCAGAGGAATTTGCTGAATGCTTGTAATCATCAGGCCGCCAATAATAATTAAGATTGGTGCAATGGCACTATCAGGAATTAGTTTGACAAACGGAAGTGCAAACAATGATGCAAAGAATAACAACCCCGTAACGATAGACGTCAGACCTGTCTTTCCGCCTGCAGTAATACCTGCGGCACTCTCTACTGTTGATACGGTAGGGCTTGTGCCAAATAGACCACATGTCATTGCTGAAATTGCATTGGCTTGGTAAGCACGTGGGAATTTACGGTCATCTTCTAATAAACCGTGCAGAAGTCCCATGTTCTCAAAAATAAGCACCATGCTTAAGGAGAATGTTGCAATCCAAAACGGTAAGGAAGAAAGTTTGCCAAATGACATAGCTCCAAACACATCCCCGTAATTAGCGAATGAGAATGAACTATTTCCGATTTGACTTGTATCAACAAGGCCAAATAGCCATGCAATACCAGTTCCTATTGCAATCGTCCATAAAAAGTTTCCACGTACGTTACGAATAAATAGTACAAGTGCAATGATAAGAGTAAGCACGGTCGCAAGAACGACAGGGTTACTTAATTTACCCATTGCAACAGCAGTATTTGGGTTCGAAACGACTAAGCCACCTTTTTGCAATCCGATAAACGCTAAAAATAATCCGATGCCGACAGTAATTGCTTCCTTTAATGACTTTGGAATTGATACTGATAGCACGCGAGCGATTGGTGTAAAAGCGGCAATTGCAAAAATAATACCAGAGATAAAGACAGCAGCCAATGCTTCTTGCCAAGTTAGTCCAAGCGTATGCACAGCTGTGTACGTGAAGAATGCATTTACACCCATACCAGGGACAAGAATAGCAGGTGCATTTGCCCAAAATGCCATGAGTAGACATCCGACAAATGAACTGAAAACAGTTGCTAAAATTCCAGCTTCAAGAGGAATGCCAGCATCGGATAAAATTGATGCATTTACAATCATAATATATACGATCGTGAAAAATGACGTAACTCCAGCTAAAACTTCTTGTTTTGGTGATGTTTCGTGTAAACCTAATTTAAATGTTCTTTCAAGTATTCCTTTCATGTTAAACCTTCTTTTTCATATCCCTCTCCCACCCGTGATATCTCTTTCGTAAGAGCTCACCGTCCTTTATTATATCAGAACATCATGTTTTTACAACAAGGAAAATGATAACGTTTACTTATAAATGAAATTATTTATAAATACGTAAAAATTGCCCGTATTGTTGAAATAATTTCTAACTCTCCCGATTGAATAGGCGGGGCTGCTTGCGCATGTAAAGTAGCATAAGACGTAACCTCCCTTGGTAATTGGGCAGATTCTTCAACGAATGAGAGGGGAACAGGATTAATATTTAAATTATATGTACTCGCAATAGCACGAGCTTTTTCTACTGCTTGGTGCAGAGCTTGAATGAGAGCTTGCTCATAATATTTATTTGGATGAGATACTCGGAAACGTAAACCTTTTGCTACATTTGCACCATTTGAAACGGCTATATCATATACTTCCCCAGCTTTTTGTACATTTAAAACGGTAATTTCATACAAATGCTCCACGCGGTATCCTTGCAGCAAGGCTTTATCATTTACATATTCGTATTGAGGAGTAATTGTATAAGAAATAGTCTCTATATCTTTATCGGCAATACCAAGCTGTTTAAGTGCATCCAGCAATTGTTTGGATTGCACTGCATTTTCTTCTTGAGCCTGTTTTACATTTTTATCATCTGTTCGAATGCCGAGTGTTAATATAACAACATTCGGTTTTGCTTTTACAACACCTTCACCTTGTACAGTAATAGTAGCTTCTTTACCAGTATTAGCAGTGCGTACGTTGTGTAAATAAGGATTCATTCCACCCTGCATTTTCCATCACCATCCTTTTTATATGTATATGTGTGAACAAAAAAGAAATTTATATGAAAAAAGTTACATAAATGAGAATGTTGAGGAAAGAAAGCATATACAACATAGGTATTTATAGATTATAATATGTGTAAATATGATAAAAAAGGGACGAGGCTATTGAACGAAAAAAGAGAAACGCTGATTTTAGATTTATCTGCATCATTTCGAAAAATGATACGTTTATTACAAAATGATATTAATACACGTTTTGCAGAACATATGCCATATAATGAATTTTCTGTATTACGTGCGTTATTTTTAAACAGTCCACAGATGGCTTCGCAAATTGCGAGTGAAGTAAACGTAACCTCCAGTCATATTACAGCTGTTACAGATCGTCTCGTACGAAAAGGATTAGTAGAAAGAAAACGTTCTAATTCAGATCGTCGAATCGTGTACTTAGAAATTACAGAGCACGGAAGAGAAGTAACTGAAAAACTTGAAGCTGTGCGTAAAGAATATTATAAAGAGAGATTTAAAGGTTGGAGCGACCAAGAAATAGAAATGGTCTTAGAACTATTTGGCCGCGTATTATAATAAATGAGGATAGGAAGCGAAAGCATTCCTATCCTTTTTCTTTTGAATAAAAATATTTTGAAACTCCGATACTTTAATTAAAAGATCGGAGGAAAGATTATGAAATATATTGCTGCACTTACCATTTTATTTGGTGGTTTTTTCTGTTTTCAAACATTCACGTACGCAGATACGCCTATCCAAGTAGTGCGAAAAGAAGTGAAGTACATTGAAAATGATAATACAGTCTTATATTCGAAATTATGGGTTCGTTCTATGCAAAACGCAGTATTATTCCACCATAGCGATAATATTCGTAATCGGGACACATTACGTAATGTAACAAGTTCATCGCTTGTTAAAGCGAAGCAACTATCTTTTCAGAAAGCAGCACTTTATATACCGAGACTATCGCAATACGTATCAAAAATAGGGAAAGAAAACATTCAAGTGTACTACATTGCGATTCACTATAATGTGAAAAAAGAAAATGCATATCAATTAGATGGCATGAACTATTTTCTACAAGTATTCGTAAAAGAGCGTGGGGAATGGAAAATTGCCGAAAGTGTAGTTGCCCCGACAGAGCAAATTGTGCAAAATGGTGATGGATTTGGAATGAAAGAAGAGATGGTGTATGGGGATAGGAGAGAGAATTTAAAATAACCTCCTCTTAAAGAGGAGGTTATTTTACACGCCAAGAAAATTTTAATTTTAATAAGCGAGATAATAGTAGGTAGACTATCGTACTGGTCCCTATAAAACCAATATAATAATTTACGATAGAATGACTTCCGCCCGCTGCCATTCCTCCAAACATTCCAATAAAGATTACACAACATATCATACATAGTGTTTTAAGCTTCGGATATAATAGAAAGTTTCCATTTTGTTCATTAGGTGATCTTGTATATAAGTACATTCCTAAAGGGAATAGAATAAGCATATTTGCGATTGGACCGGTAAGTTTTGTTGCTGAAGGAATATATGTAAAATTAGGTTCATCATGACGTACGCCTTGTTGATCAGTATAAGCACGTTGAGGATCGTAATTAAAATTAATATTGAATCCGCGAACTGGCGCTAAAATACTCACTTTTTCTATTCCTGAACCGTAACGATCTACATTTTCCTCCGTATAGACGGTATGATTGGAAGTAAGTCCAACCGTATGAATAGAAATAGCTCCGGCAATTAGAGTCGGCAAAATAAAAGGGAATCCAAGTATAGCAACACTGAAGAATCCTTGTGAAATCATATTACCAGCAATTGTTCCTATGCATAATGCAAGTGTATATATAGCAACTAAGATGATAACCATGTACAAGAAGTAAGTGTGAAATGGTGAAAATATTTGATACTTATTATGAAAGGTTGTCTTTTTCATAATAGCAAAAAGTCCCCAATTTAGTATAACGATAGCTACAATATTACACACACCAAAAAGCCATTTCGTTATGAAGAGATGTGTTCGTTTAAATGGCATAGACCATAAAATGTCACTTGATTGATTTTGACGTTCCCATCCAATAAGAATGCAGGCTAATATAATAAGGAGTCCTCCTTGAACCATAATAGCATCGGGAAGTGAAAGTTGATAATTATATCGGTATATATATTTCCATTCATTATGTTCATGAAAATATTTTAATTGCTCGGCAGCTGCTAAATAGTATTTATATGATAGTACATAAAAACTTACTAACCAAAATAGCCAAATAATATATTTACTTTGTTTGTAGGTATGCACCCATAATGCTTTTTGAAACATAGGATCTCTCCTTTAAAAAACTTTATAGTTTGTAAGACGTGATAATATAAAATAAGTGACGATTCCAAATAAAAAGAACCCAACATAGTAACTAAATAATAAATCAAAACGTTTTAACATTTGCCCACCTATTAATGCAAAATAAAAGGTAGTACCCCACATCCAGAGTGAGTTGTATTTTGGGAAAAGGAAAATTTTCTTATTATGTTCATTAGGTGATCGTGCATAAAGAAACATACCAATTAGTAAGCTGGAAATAGTATAGAAGATAGGAACAAGTATTACTTTTGCAGAGTAGTAACTATGAAAAATGGGTCCCCTTTGTATTACTTTTCCATGATCTTCATCTGATTGGACAGTAGGGTGGTAATTATAACTAATTGAAAAGTCTAATATAGCGCTTGAAATGTTGGTCTTTTTATTGAATTTATAAATGTTTTCGAAATTCGTATAACTTTTATTCCCTTGTATTGCCTCAGCATGAGCTGTAAAGAAAAGGAGTAAGAGTGAAAAGATTCCCATTCCCATTATGCAAAAAGTAATGCTGAAGATGCTTTGTGAAATAATACTGCCAGTAAATGTACCTATACATAAAGAGACAGTATAGATAGCGATATATGTGAAAATTGCATACAAGAAATATCGATGAAACGGTTCGAAAGATTGATATTCAAAGTGAATCGTAGATTTATAAATAAAATACATAAGACCCCAATTGATTAGAAATGATAGTACAATGAAAAATCCACCGAAAACCCACTTCGATAAGAACATATCACGTCTTTTAAATGGAAATGTCATAAGTGAATCTCCATTTTGATTACTTCGCTCCCAGCCAATTAATATACAGGATAGGATAATTGTAATAATACTTAACCAAAAGCTATTAGAAGAATAAAAAGAATAATGATAGTAGAACTTTTCTTCACCTATTTTTTCTGGATGGAGAAAGAGAGACTGTTGAGTTTCTGCTGCTTGATAGTATTCGAAAGATAAAAAATAAAGTGAACTGAAGAGAAAAAGTAACGCAGCATATTTCCCACGCTTCCAATTCCACATCCATAACGCTTTATGAAACATATCCATCCTCCTCCAGTGTCGTAACGAAGACATCTTCAAGTGACATTGTTAATTCTTCAATGAGCAGTGGTTGTTCTTTATAAAACTTCTCGAGTGTTGTAGCCACATTTCCTTCAATTAAGATTGTATATACTTTTCCTGTTTGATTTAATATTTTAATATTGCTTAAGTTTTCTAGTTTTTGAGGTAATGAACGCTCGTAAGCTACTTGTATTTTTGCAAATTGTGATTTTGCATCGTCTAGTGACGTAATAGATGCTACAGTATGTCCTTTTAACATAATGATTGTATCTGCAATTTGTTCCACTTCATCTAAATGATGGGTAGAGATGAAAATGGTAATTTCTTTTTCTGCAACTTCTCCAACGAGAAACTGTAAAATCTGTCTTTTAACGATAGGATCAAGTCCGTTTGTTGGTTCATCTAAAATAATATATTCTGCTTTTGCAGCAACAGCTAAAATGATGGCAAGCAGTGCTTTCATTCCTTTTGAATAACTACGAATTCGTTTATTTGGTAAGTTGAAATGTTCTAGTAGTTCATAGAAATATGGTTCATCAAAAGCTGTATAAACTGCTTTATAAAACTTCACGATTTCTTTTACTGTATAACCGTTCAGTATGTTAGTAGAATCCGGAACATATACGATTTTTTGTTTCGTTTCAGGATTCTTATGAATGTCGATATCCTCATATGTAACAGTTCCCTCGTCTGGGTCTAAAATGCCGACCATCGTTCGTAATAAAGTTGTTTTTCCCGCGCCGTTTCTTCCAAGTAACCCGATGATACTACCTTTTTGTAATGTGAAAGAAACATCGTCTAAAATTGTTTGAGTATCAATTGTTTTCTTCAAGCTTGTCACTTTCAGCATCCGTATTTCCTCCAATCTCTTTATAGTATGAATCTATCCAATCATGAATTTTATCTTTCGTAACACCAAGATAAGAGGCTTCTAATAGTAATTGATGAAATTGCTTTTCAACCATAGCGATTTTCCTTTCGTCTAATGTTGGGGTAATCGATTGGGATACAAATGTTCCTTTTCCTCGTAACGTTTCAATAATTCCTTGTCGCTCTAACTCTTGATACGCTTTACTCACTGTATTTGGATTTATAACGAGTAAAGAAGCGAGTTCGCGTACAGAAGGAAGTTTATCACTTGGAGCCAACATGCTTTTCAATACGAGTTCTTTTATATTTTGAACAATTTGTTCCCATATCGGAGTGTTGCTTCTTGGGTCAAGTTGAATATGCAAGAGCAATGTCTCCTTCCTCATATGTATTAAGTGTACTACTATATGCAATACACTTAATACAATATAGGGGACGAATGTATTTGTCAACTGAAAATAATAGAAAAAATTGGTATTAAAAAAAGGAGAATTGGAAAAAATAGGTCTGATATAGAATGGAGGGTTAGTCATGAAGCGAGTTTTTGGAATACTTGTTTGTTTCATGTTATTGCTTTCTGGAACTTCAGTGAGTTTTGCGCAATCTGAAAAAACGAAGCAGGAGAAAACAGAAGAAACAACGCCGAAGTTAGCGGAACAAGCGTCGTCAGCAATCGTAATTGAGCAAGATACAGGTAAAGTTTTATTTGATAAAAACCCAAATGAAAAATTACCACCTGCTAGTATGACAAAGATTATGACAATGCTTTTAATTATGGAACAAGTTGAAAAAGGAAAACTAAAACTGACCGATAAAGTTAGAGCGAGTGAACATGCAGCTTCAATGGGTGGATCGCAAATCTTTTTAGAACCTGGGGAAGAGATGACTGTAAATGAGATGTTAAAGGGTATTGCAATTGCATCTGGAAATGACGCATCTGTTGCAGTAGCCGAGCACATCGCAGGTTCAGAAGAAGGATTTGTAAATATGATGAACAAAAAGGCGAAAGATTTAGGGCTGAAAAATACACATTTTCAAAATCCAACAGGTCTTCCGGCCAAAGACCATTATTCGACAGCAAATGATATGGCTATAATGGCGAGAGAATTGATGAAGTATCCACTTATTCGTAAATACACAGGTAAGTACGAAGATTATTTACGTGAAGATACGGATAAAAAGTTTTGGCTCGTTAATACGAATAAACTAGTACGTTTTTATCCTGGCGTAGATGGAGTAAAAACAGGTTTTACGACAGAAGCGAAATATTGTTTAACAGCATCGGCTGAAAAAAATGGCATGCGTGTCATTTCAGTTGTCATGGGAGCACCAACATCAAAAGAACGGAACAACCAAGTGACGAAGCTTCTTGACTATGCATTTGGACAATATATGACAAAGAAATTGTATACGCGCGGCGAAAAAATTAAGACAGTTCAAGTAGGAAAAGGGAAAAAAGAAAAAGTAGATTTAGTTGCGTCAGATAATGTTTCTCTTCTTATGAAGAAGGGCGAGAATATGGACAAGGTAAAACAAGAAGTAATTGCTGAAAAGAAAGTAAAAGCACCGATTAAAAAAGGTGACGCGCTTGGTACACTTGTTATTAAAAAAGATAAAGATGTTTTATTAAAACAAACAATTGTAGCAAAAGAAGATGTTGCTGCAGCGAGCTGGTGGGAGTTATTTAAAAGAAGTTTTGGGATGTTTTCAACATCAAAATAGCGGCAAATATTTTGCCGCTTTTCTATTCGTATGTAAGTGAATAATGCTGAAAGGTTTCACTTTATGACGAAATAGTTCTTCTTTTGTCAGCAGGAAGGATTCTTATTTTGTATCACGAAAATCTTTATGTATGTGAATAAGTAAAGTTTGAGCATAAGGAGGAAATCGTGTGAGTCTTTCCATGCAATTAGAAGTAAAACGTGACGTCCTATGTGTGAGACTAGAGGGTGAATTAGATCATCATACGGCTGAAGAGTTGCGAACGAAAGTAACAGATATGATTGAGACACATGGTGTTCATCATATTGTTTTGAGCCTAGAGAACTTATCGTTTATGGATAGTTCTGGTCTAGGTGTTATATTAGGCCGATATAAACACGTAAAGGGATTAGGTGGAGAAATGGTTGTTTGTGCAATTTCACCGCCTGTTAAGCGTTTATTTGAAATGTCGGGCTTATTCAAAATCGTTCGCTTAGAAGAAAGTGAAGCGCACGCGCTCGCGACGTTGGGGGTGGCATAGATGAGAAATGAAATGAACCTTCAATTTTCAGCATTAAGTCAAAATGAATCATTCGCTCGCGTTACAGTGGCGGCTTTCATTGCACAACTAGATCCAACGATGGAAGAATTAACGGAGATTAAAACAGTTGTGTCAGAAGCGGTTACAAATGCAATTATTCATGGATACGAAGGAAATGCAGAAGGTATTGTTTATATTTCTGTAATTTTGGAAGAAGCAATGGTGAAACTCACGATTCGAGATGAAGGGATTGGAATCTTTAACTTAGATGAAGCGAGACAACCCCTTTTTACAACTAAACCTGAATTAGAGCGTTCCGGAATGGGATTTACTATCATGGAAAATTTTATGGATGAAGTAGAAGTTATTTCAAACGAATCTTTCGGGACAACAATCCATTTGACAAAATACTTATCAAATAGTAACGCTCTATGCAATTAAGGAGAATAGCCTATGGACATAGAGGTCAAAAATGAGAAGAAGAAACCTCAGTTAAAGGACCACGAGCTAAAAGCGTTAATTCAAAAAAGTCAAGATGGAGATCAACAAGCGAGAGATACAATCGTTCAAAGTAATATGCGCCTCGTTTGGTCGGTTGTACAGCGGTTTCTTAATCGAGGATACGAACCAGACGACCTATTTCAAATTGGATGTATTGGGCTCTTGAAATCGGTAGATAAATTTGATTTATCTTTCGACGTGAAATTTTCAACATATGCAGTTCCAATGATTATTGGTGAAATACAACGTTTCTTACGCGATGATGGATCAGTGAAAGTTAGTAGGTCTTTAAAAGAAACAGGAAACAAAATTCGAAAGATGAGAGATGAGCTTTCGAAAGAATTCGGAAGGGCTCCAACGATTAATGAAGTGGCAGAGGCACTAGAACTAACGCCAGAGGAAGTTGTTCTAGCACAAGAAGCGAGCCGGGCCCCTTCATCTATACATGAAACTGTATATGAAAACGATGGAGATCCAATCACTATTTTAGATCAAATTGCAGATCAATCTGAAACGAAATGGTTCGATAAAATTGCTTTAAAAGAAGCGATTAGAGAACTAGATGAACGAGAGCGCTTAATTGTATACTTGCGTTACTATAAAGATCAAACACAGTCAGAAGTAGCCGAGCGCATAGGCATTTCGCAAGTACAAGTTTCAAGACTTGAAAAGAAAATATTAAAACAGATGAAAGATCGAATAGACGAATAATTGTCTATTCGATTTTTTTATGCCGTTAATAGGAGAGAGATGTTAATTTTCGCAAAAATTAACAGAATTTATTGATAATTTAGTCAATTTAAAATATAATCCAAGTATGAACTTGTCATAAAGGGGGAAGGAAACATGGAAACGAGGCAACAATGGGGAACGAGAGCTGGATTTATTTTCGCAGCGGTCGGATCTGCCGTTGGATTAGGAAACATATGGCGTTTTCCTTATACAGCGTATGAAAATGGAGGAGGAGCATTCTTTTTACCGTATTTATTTGCATTATTAACGACTGGTATTTCATTGTTAGCGTTTGAGTTTGCCCTTGGTCATCGTCATCGTGGCTCAGCACCACTTACATTTTTCCGTATTAGCCCGCGTGCAGAATTTATTGGATGGTGGCAAATGTGCGTAACATTTATTGTTTCAACATATTATGCAGTGATTATTGCTTGGTCTATATCGTATACATACTTTGCAATTACTGGAGCATGGGGAAAAGACACGCAATCATTTTTATTTAAAGAGTACTTACATGTTGCAGATAAGCCAGGACAATTTGGAGGACTTGTACCAGAAGTATTAATTCCGTTAGCTCTCGTTTGGATTATTGTGCTTGGCGTTGCATTTAAAGGAGTTAAAAAAGGAATCGAAGTTGTTAACCGTATATTTATTCCTTTATTAGTTGTTATGTTCCTTATTATCGTTGTTCGTGCAGTGACGATGGAAGGTGCTATGCAAGGACTAGATGCATTCTTTAAACCAGATTGGAGTCGTATTTTTGATGGGAAAGTATGGCTTGCTGCTTACGGTCAAATATTCTTTAGTTTATCTTTAGCATTTGGAATTATGATTACGTATTCTAGTTATTTACCGAAAAACTCGGATACAACAAATAATGCCTTTATTACTGGATTTGCAAACTCAGGATTTGAATTATTAGCAGGTATTGGGGTCTTTGCAGCTCTTGGATTTATGGCAAATAATATGGGAGTACCGGTTGATAAAGTAGCAAGTGCTGGCGTTGGGCTTGCGTTCGTAGTATTTCCCCAAATTATTAATGAATTGCCGATGTCACCGTTGTTTGGTGTTTTATTTTTCTTATCGTTAACGGTTGCTGGAATTACATCACTTATTTCACTCGCGGAAGTATGCTTTGCCGCTGTATCTGAAAAATTCAGTTTAAGTCGGGAAAAAACTATTGGAATTATGGGAACCCTTCTCGTGTTAGTTTCTCTTGTTTTTGCAACACGTGGTGGACTTATGTTCTTAGATGTTGTCGACTATTTCGCTAATAATTTCGGATTAATTACAATTGCACTTGCGGAAGTAGTTACGATAGGGCTCATTTTACGCCGTTTACCAGTTTATCAAAATCATGCAAACTTTGTATCTGATATTAAATTAGGAACGTTTTGGAGAGTGAGTTTACTCGTTATTACTCCGCTTATGTTAGGGTATATGCTAATTGATGGTACAATCCAAAATATTAAAAAGAACTACGGAGATTATCCGACTGATTTTGTTGTAACGTATGGTTGGTCGATAGCAGCAGCATTCCTCATAGTTGCAATAATCATTGGCCTGAAAAAATGGGATGCACAAATTCATTCGGATTCTGCCAAGCTTGAAAAAGAATGGAAAGATCGAGGTGTTTCATAATGAGTGGATCAGCGATTATGATGATGGTTATTGGAATAGTAGTCATTTGGGGAGGGCTTGCATTAAGTATTGTAAACTTATTTAAGAAAAAGGCATAAGTAAAAAACATCTGTACCGAAATGGTGCAGATGTTTTTTTATGAAAAAATTGTATTAGAAAAAAATTCAATAACCATACTACAACTACGAGGAAGAGTGAAGGGGTGAATGAAAGTTGGAACAAACGATTTATATTAAAATGCGCAATCGTTTAAAAGTTTCTCCTACTTATGAAGTAAAGCTGGGCGATGTTGCTCAACTTGCCGGAGATTCTTCCGTAGTTGAGTTGTTACAAAATGAGATAGTTTACAAAATAACAGCGCATGATAAGACGCATGTTGTAATTGATGTTATGAAAGTAATTGAGATTATTCAACAGAAAGCATCTCATGTACAAATTAATTTACTCGGTTCTGGACAAACTCTTGTTGAAATTATATACGAAAAAAAGAAGACACACCCAATTTTTTTCGGGCTTGTATGGCTGTTACTGTTCATTGGAGCGGCCCTTGCGATTATTTATTTCCATGAAGATGTAAGTATGCAACAAGTACATCAACGGTTATATTACATGATTACTGGAGAATTTAATGCGCAACCACTTTTATTTCAAATCCCTTATTCTTTAGGTCTTGGCTTAGGGATGGTTTTATTTTTTAATCATGTATTTCAAAAGCGAATTAATGAAGAGCCGAGTCCGTTAGAAGTTGAGATGTTTCAATACCAACAGTCACTTGATCAGTATGTAATCGTTAATGAAAACAAGGATAATATGAAACAACTTGCCGATGATTGAGTCTGGATTTGTTATTTTAATTGGTTTAGCTGGAGGGATTGCGGTAGGTAGCGGATATGTCGCATTTTTAGCTGTACTTGGTATAATCCCCCGTTTAGCCCAATTAACGAGAAGTGGAAAGCATATTCAATATTTTGAGTGGGCAGTCATTGCAGGTACTTTAACAGGGGCTTGGTGCAGTTTGAAAAACATTACATTTCAAACGTCGCAGTATTGGCTCGTTATATTAGGGATATTTTGTGGCACATTCATCGGAATGCTTGCTGCGGCATTAACAGAGGTGTTAAATGTTCTGCCTATTTTAGCGAAACGAGTAGGGGTAGAGGGGAAGATTATTGTTTTACTCGTTGCTCTTGTACTTGGAAAAGTAATAGGATCGTTGTTTCACTGGATTTATTTCGTAAAGTAGGAGGCAGTATATAAATGACAAGTCAGAAATTGAAGGATGATTACATAAATAAAGTGAAGGAGTATCATCCAAAGCCAAACTATTTACTAAATTGTATCAAAGCATTTCTTGTAGGTGGACTCATTTGCACAGTTGGAGAAGTATTGATGAAATTTTATATACATTATTTTCACTTCAGTGAACAAGAGGCAGGAAACCCAACTGTTGCAACCCTTGTTTTATTATCCGCGATTTTAACAGGGTGTGGTGTATATGATAAAATCGGTCAATTTGCTGGAGCAGGATCAGCGGTACCGGTAACAGGATTTGCAAATTCTATGGCGAGCGCTGCCTTAGAACATAAGAGCGAAGGGGTTGTTCTAGGGATTGCTACAAATATGTTTAAACTGGCAGGAAGTGTGATTGTATTTGGGGTTGTTGGTGCATATATCATTGGGTTAATAAGGTATACCTTTAAAATTTTTATGTCTTAAAGGAGGGCTAGTATGAGGTTGACCGGAAAACAAACGTGGGTATTTCAAAATGATATATATGTGAATGCAACGGGTACTGCTGTCGGTCCGAAAGAAGCTGAGGGCCCTCTCGGGAAAAAATTTGATATTTCATATGGTGACTTGCATTGTGGAGAAGAAAATTGGGAGCTTGCCGAACGAAGATTAATGTCAGACTCAATTCAACAAGCAGTGCAAAAAGGGAATATAAAAACATCGCAAATTGATTTCTTTTTAGCGGGAGATTTATTAAATCAAACAGTGACAGCAAATTATGTTGCGCGTAAGTGGGGCATTCCTTTTTTAGGAATGTTTAGCGCTTGTGCGACGTCTATGGAGACTTTAGCAGTTGGCTCAGCTTTTATAGACGGTGGATTTGCAAATCGTGTCTTAGCTACAGTAAGTAGTCATAATGCAACGGCTGAAAGACAATTTCGCTATCCAACAGAGTACGGTGGACAAAAGCCAGGGACAGCAAATTCAACTGTGACTGGTGCAGGATCTATATTAATTAGCAATGAAAAAAGTGCAATTAAAATTACGTCGGCTACAATTGGAAAAGTGCAAGATTTAGGAATTACAAATCCTTTGGATATGGGGGCAGCGATGGCTCCAGCAGCAGCTCATACAATTCAACAACATTTTGAAGATTTAAGAAGAAGTGCCGATGATTATGATTTGATTGTTACGGGTGATTTATCAGCTGTTGGGACGCCGATTGCGAAACAACTTTTACTTGAGGAAGGTTATGATCTTGGGCATATATACAATGATTGTGGATTGATGATTTATGAATCAAGTCAAGAAGAAGTGTTTGCAGGTGGTAGTGGTTGCGCTTGTTCAGCAGTTGTCACATATGGTCATTTATTACACGAGATGCAAAAAGGGAATTTACAACGAATTTTTGTCGTTGCGACTGGTGCATTATTAAGCCCGATGATGATGCAACAGAAGGAAACGATTCCAACAATTGCACATGGTGTCGTATTTGAGAGAGTTAAAGGAGAGTGAATTGTGGATTTTATATATGCATTTCTTGTAGGTGGAGTTATTTGTTTAATTGGGCAACTATTGTTAGATTTCGTAAAGTTAACACCAGCTCATTTAATGGCAACTTTTGTAGTCATCGGAGCAATTTTAGATGGATTTGGATTGTACGATAAACTAATAAAGTTTGCAGGTGCTGGAGCAACAGTCCCTATTACAAGTTTTGGACATTCACTATTGCACGGAGCAATGCATGCAGCAGAAAAACATGGATATTTAGGAATTGGTATTGGCATGTTTAGTTTAACGTCTGCGGGCATTTCCGCAGCGATATTGTTTTCGTTTTTTATAGCACTTATATGTAAACCGAAAGGATAAATCAAATGAGACGAAGGGTTGTTTTGGTCACAGATGGAGATGAATATGCAAAGCGGACAATTGAGCTTTTAACGAAGGAATTTGGGGGAAGGTGTATTTCAGCATCACAAAGTAATCCAACCAAATTGACAGGGAAAAAAGTTGTTGAGCTTATTATGCAAACGCCATATGACCCTGTATTTGTCATGTTTGATGACAGTGGATTTATTGGAGAAGGATCTGGTGAAAAGGCTTTAAAATATGTGGCTACCCATAAACAAATTGATGTGCTCGGTATTTTAGCGGTAGCGTCTAATACGCATCATTGGGAATGGGCACGTGTAGATGTAAGTGTAGATCGGAATGGGAATTTAACCGAATACGGTGTTGATAAATTTGGACTTCCAGATGGCGAAATTGGCAGAATTAGCGGAGATACAATTTATTGTTTAGATGACTTGAATGTTCCTGTCATCGTTGGAGTCGGTGACATTGGTAAGATGTGTGGAAATGATGAATGGGAGAGGGGATCACCTATTACGAAGAAAGCAATTCAATTAATTTTGGAAAGGAGTGGTTTTTATGACGAAGCCTAAAAAAGTGGATATCCCTATATCAACTTTCATAAGTGACAATGAAAATTATTTAAAGCAGACAGTTGGGCTAGGCGTTACATACGATGTTGGCATTCGTAAATTTCAAATTTTGAATAAAGAAATTGGTGTGTTATTTGTAAACGGACTTTGTGATACAAATTATATTATCCCTATTTTAGAAGAAGCGGTGGATACAAATGAGATAAGGGATGTAGAAGAAGATACAGTGAAGCTTTTAGAGAATCGCTTAATCCATCAACAAGTAAGTAAAGTGAAAACGATGGATGAGGTAATGCTCCAAGTATTATCAGGACTCATCGTGATATTTGTGGAAGGTGAAACGGAAGCGTTTGCAATCGATGTTCGTAGTTATCCAGGGCGAACGCCGACAGAACCAGATACCGAAAAGGTAGTACGCGGTGCAAGGGATGGATTTGTTGAAAATATCGTTGTAAATACAGCATTAATCCGTAGAAGAATTCGAGATCCACGTCTTCGAAATGAAATGGTTCGAGTAGGAGATAGATCACAAACGGATATTTGCATTACATACGTTCAAGATGTTGCAAATCCAGATTTAGTAAAGATTATAAAACAAGAATTAAATAACATCGATGTAGATGGAATTACGATGGCGGATAAAACAGTAGAAGAATTTGTTGTAAAGCAAAGCTATAACCCATTTCCACTTATTCGATATACAGAAAGGCCAGATGTAGCAGCAAATCATCTACTAGAAGGACATGTGTTAGTACTTGTTGACACATCGCCAAGTGCTATGATTACACCGACAACATATTTTCATCATTTACAGCACGCGGAAGAGTTTAGACAAAATCCAGCTGTCGGTACATTTTTACGCTGGGTGCGCTTTTTAGGTGTTATATTCTCGTTATTTTTATTACCATTTTGGTTAGTGTTTGTATTTGATCCAACTCTTTTGCCAGCAAATCTTGCTTTTATTGGACCGACTAAGATGACGCATTTACCAATTTTATTACAGGTGTTAATGGCAGAGGTCGGACTTGAGTTTTTAAGGATGGCAGCCATTCATACTCCAACGCCGTTATCGTCTGCAGCAGGGTTGATTTCCGCTATATTAATTGGTCAAATTGCAATTGATGTAGGTTTGTTTGTGCCAGAAGTAATTTTGTATGTAGCAGTTTCGATGATTGGTGCATATGCAACACCGAGTTATGAATTAGGATTAGGGAATAAGGTTGGGAAATTGTTTGTTATTATTTTAACAGGCCTCTTCCATGAGATGGGATTTGTAATTGGTATGACGATATTAATTTTATTTTTAACGTCTATAAAAAGTTTACAAACACCTTATTTATGGCCGTTTTTACCATTTGATTGGGGCGCATTAACAAAAATTTTACTCCGTCCAACGATGTCTAGTTTAAAAGTACGACCAAGTATTGTAAGACCTCAAAATGTAAAAAGACAAAAATAAACGGGATTATACACCCGTTTATTTTTTTTAGCAAAAATTTATTATTTTTTAACAAAAATCAAACATTTTTTGTGTACACTTAGAGTAGATATTGTGTATGGAAGGGGAAGAGGACATGATTAAATTATTTGTAAGTGATTTAGATGACACGCTCGTTTACGATGTGAATCATATGCAAAAAGAAGATGAACGTGCGCTGTGTTGGTTAGCTGAGAAAGGGACAAATATTTGTTTTGCCTCTGGCCGCTTTACACACAGAATTGATGAAGTTGTAAAAAGGTTTTCATTCCCATATTACACAACTGGCTTAAATGGAGCGACAATGTTGCTTCCGGATGGAAATTTATTTCATGAATCGAGTTTTGAAAATGTGGTTGCCCAGGAAATATATCGATATATACATAAAAAAGGACTAGCGGATATTGTTTGTGCAAACGAGCAGCGATATACAAAAAGGAAGAATGAACATCACCATAATTTTGAAGCGTATATGGGCGTGCATATCGCTGAAATTGAAGCGTTAGAAGAAGAGTTTGGTAAGACTGTACACCCTGCAAAATTGTTTGTTTTTGGAGAAGAAGAGAAAATTGTGACGTTAGATCAAGAGCTACGAGATACGTTTCAAGGCGAAGCGGAAGTTTTTATATCAGGTAAACGCTATGTTGATATTATGCCAAGAGGCGTGAGTAAGGGGAGTGCTCTAAAGCGACTAATGGATCATTTGCAAATTGAAGCAAATGAAGTTGCTTGTATTGGAGATTCTTTCAATGATATTTCTATGTTTGAAGTAACCCCGCATTCATTTACTCTTCATCATGCCCATCCATATGTAAAGGAGAAAGCAAATCATATAGTGCGTTCGGTTGAAGAGGCTGTTATGAAATTACCGTTACTTGTATAAAAAAGAAGCCCGTCACTGGCGGGCTTCTTTTTTACTTGAATAAAGATTTAACAAAATCAATGATACTTGAGAAGAAATCTTTCACTTTATCTAGAAAACTTTGTCCTTCTTCAGAACCTAAGAAGGCAGAAACGTGTTCTTTTGCTTTGTTTAATTGACTACCAACTTGATTCCAATCGATATTAAGATTTTTCATTTTATCAAATAACGATACTAAGTTATCTAACTGTTCATCTGTCAATGTAATGCCGAGTTGATCAGCAATTTTTTTAATTAATGAACGTAAATCTTCTGTTGTTTTTGGCTGTTCTTTTGCAATTTCTTCTTTAATTTTTGCAACAAGTTGAACTGCTTTTTCTTCACCAATTTTATCACCAAGCTGGGCTGTTTGTACCATTTCTTCATTCGCTACTTTTTTAACTTCTTCAGGAATTTGTTTATTGGACGCAGTTTCGTATGCTTTCATTAATCCAGTTAAAGCTGCAGTTCCTGAAACTTTAAAAGGTGCAGTAATTTGAATTTCTGCATCTTTTACACCTGCTGTAATCAAAGCGTTAGTGTACATTGCATCTGTTACCCAGTTAATGTTCTTTGATCGTACAATAAGACCAGATCCTGGTTTTGTGTATGTAATCATAGAAGAAGAAATTGCTCTCGTACCAATTTGTGCTTTTGGAACAATGCCTTCTAGAAATTTATGTTCTTCCGCATTAGATACAGTGATAATTGTAGCATCTTTTGGTGCTTTCATTTCTTTTAACAGATCTTGTTTTTGTTGTTCGGATAAGTTCTCTCCTAATGTAACAATTGATTCTCCCTCAATGATGTCTGCAAATGAAGCTGTTGGCATCATAAATACCGTTACAGCTAATAGCAGAGCTAATAATTTCGTTTTCACGAAAAATCGCTCCCTTTCTCTTTCTAAAATTTTCGGGCAACAAAGTTATTATAGTATATATTTCTTATTTGTCACCTAGCTTTTTCCACATTTCAAAAAAGAAGTATCTAGATTGTCGGATTCTTTTTGTTTCTAGTCATGAATGTGGTAATATAGTGCTGAGATAGTTGAAAGGAGACATATACGTATGAAAACTTTAGGATACATATTAATGGAAAACGGTGAAAAAATCGACTTGGAATTTTTCCCAGAAGAAGCACCGAAAACAGTAGAAAACTTTAAAAAATTAGCAGAGCAAGGATTTTATGACGGTGTTACATTCCACCGTGTTATTCCTGGCTTCGTAAGCCAAGGTGGAGACCCAACAGGTACAGGTGCAGGTGGCCCAGGTTACTCTATCCCATGTGAAACTGATGGAAACCCTCATAGACACCTTGTAGGATCACTTTCTATGGCTCACGCTGGCCGTAACACAGGCGGTAGCCAATTCTTTATCGTTCATGAGCCACAGCCGCATTTAGATGGTGTTCATACTGTATTCGGTAAAGCAACAAGCGGTATTGAAACAGTATTAAAAATGCGTCAAGGCGATGTAATGAAAGAAGTTAAAGTTTGGGAAGAATAAGGTAAGGAAAAAGAGAGCTTTTGCTCTCTTTTTTATTTTTAATGAGATTGAGTACTACTTCTACAGCTCATCATACAAGTAGTATTGTTGCTAAAATATATTGTTTGTGAGAACAAACCTTTAACCAATTACATAGAATACATTACATTATATGTTTCAATAAATATTTTTTGTTATATTAATTTTGCTAGAATTGTGCTGCTTTAGAGTAACTATAAATGAAGTGCTGTTGAATGATATGTTTCTTTCCATTCCATATAAAATTTTCTTTTTTTAACTCTATTTATTAAAGGAATAGTGCTGAAACATAGATTTGACTTTCTTCTTTTCGCTTTGTATGATTATCAAGTTGTTTTAGACTCTTCTCACTCTGTTGAAAATATTGTAAAATGAATGTGATATGAAAAGAGTGATTGAGGGGATTACTAGTTTGTAACTTTTGTAAGAAGGGATAAGGGTTATGTTAATTCGTTTTAAAAAAAGTTATGAAAAAATTGCAATGGGGCTTCTTTCGTTTATGCCAACTGAAAAAGATGTGAAAACATTACAATTGACAATGAAAGAATATGAAGCAAAAGATGATTGGCAATTGTATTTGTGGAAAGAAAATGAAGATTTTGTTGGAATAATGGGGATTGTAAAAAAAGAGAATCAAGTATTAGAAATTCAGCATTTGAGTGTGAACCCGTCTCATCGTCATGTGGGGATTGGGACGAAGATGGTTCAAGAGTTAAAGAGTAAATTTCTTGAGTTTACAATTTGCGGAAATGAGCAAACAGCAAGTTTTTGCGAAAAATGTAAAGGGCTAGAACAAAATATACATTCGTGAAAGCAGAGATAAGTAGTTTATTATCTCTGCTTTCTTTTTTGTAATTGTTCGTTTCGTTCAGTAATGACCTCTGTGCGATCACGCAAAGTGTGCTTGTTTATAATATATTCACCTGGGATAGCATTCAAGTCTTTCCAAGAGAGGTTTTGTTTTTGACATAACTCTATGCACTGCTTCTCTAACGATGAATCTGATAAGGGTAAAAATAAAGGTACAAAACGTTCTTTTTTATGGATAGATTGCAATCTTTCATTGAGCAAGGAAAGAAGTTGTACTTGATTAATTCCTAAACGTTGTAAAGGCACACCGCTTTTTTCTAAAATTGTAATTGCGCTTTTCATCATTTTTGTAGAACCATTCCAATTAGCACGTCTTTGGTGGTATAAAGAAACTGCAATTTGAATGAGACCAACTAAGTAATGATCACGATTACCTCTTGGTTTTGTCTTCCAATACTCTTCTAGTATTTCGTGGCATTCAAAATAGTCATAATCTCCATGGAAATGAATTAAAAATTGTATGTATTCGGTAGGATACATGTTTTCTCGCTCCTATCTAACGGTTATACATATAAGTGTATCATAGAAATATGAACAATAAACGACTAGGAGGTTTCCCCCTAGCCGTTATTGTTCATATTAGCAGAAGCAAGCTGCTCCTACAATAATTAGTAAAATAAACAGTACAACAAGTAATGCGAACCCACCGCTAAAACCACAATCAACGTGACCCATAGTTTTTTGACCTCCTACATTGTTCTTACTACACTGTTATCATATGAAGTGGTGGGCATGATGACATAGGCATCGGTCTATTTTTAATTAAATTTCTTAAAAAGGTTGGATAGAACATGAGTATGCTCTATACTTATGTTGTTATAGAAAAAATGTGGTGGGATGCTTTGTGCAATATAATTTTAAAGTAGAGGCTTTTGAAGGGCCGTTAGATCTATTGTTACATTTAATACATCGTTATGAAATTGATATATATAATATTCCTGTAGCAGATATTACAGAGCAATATTTATCTTATGTGCATACGATGAAAGAACTTCAATTAGATGTTGCAAGTGAGTATTTAGTAATGGCTGCAACGTTATTACAAATTAAAAGTAAGATGTTGTTGCCGAAACATGAAGAAGATGTACTTGATAACGGTGATGATTTTATAGATGATCCTCGTCAAGAATTGATGGAGAGGTTAATTGAATATAAGAAATATAAGCAAGTTGCTACTGAGTTAAAAGAAAGAGAACAAGAAAGAGCACAGCTATATACACGTCCACCAATTGACTTTACATCGTTGCAACAAGAAGAGGAGACAAGCTTACCTCTTGATGTTACGTTATATGATATGCTAGCAGCATTTCAAAAATTAATGCGCCGTAAAAAGGCAAAAAAACCTGTAACAACACGTATTACTCGTCAAGAAATACCAATTGAACAGCGAATGACTGATATTTTAAAACAGTTAAAAATAAAGGGTGGTCGCCAAAGTTTTTATGATTTGTTTGTTGATGATGAACGTGAAATAATGGTTGTAACATTTTTAGCAGTTCTGGAACTTATGAAAAACCAACAAATCATAATTGAGCAAGAACATAATTTTGATGAAATTTTCGTATCAAGCTCTAATAAATCTGCATAGAGCCAGTATGTGAAAATGGGATAGCAACATTTTATCTCATGCTATGTTTTAATGTATCGTTTGGAACAAGAGAAAAAATATTGAACCGAACGCATTAATTGTGATTCGGTTTTTTGATGTGTATTTTTATGAGAAAATAGAAGGAAGGAGCTCGTGAAATGGATAGGAAAGAACAAAAGTCAATTATTGAAGGCCTTTTATTTGTTTCTGGTGATGAAGGGATTTATCCAGAACAAATAGCGAAAGTTCTTGAAATTGAAATGAATGAAGCAATTAATATTTTAGAAGAAATGCAACAAGAATGTGAAGGTGCAAACCGTGGTTTGCAAATTGTACAGTATGCAAAAGTATATCGTTTTGCTACAAAGAAAGAACATGCTTCATATTATCAAAAATTAATAGATACACCAACAGCTGCTTCACTCTCACAAGCTGCCCTCGAAACGTTAGCGATTGTTGCATATCGCCAACCAATCACAAGGACTGAAATGGAAGAGATTAGAGGAGTTAAAACTGATAAGGCGTTACAAACGTTGGTTTCACATTTACTTATAAAAGAAATGGGAAGAGCAGAAGGACCAGGGCGTCCTATTTTATACGGAACAACAAAAGAATTTTTAGACACATTTGGATTGAAAACATTAGATGATTTACCACCGCTTTCTGAAGAGAATGAACAAATGAATGAAGCAGATTTATTCTTCGGTTCCTTACAAGAGATATCGAAATAAAAGCTTAGCATTTTGCTAAGCTTTTTTTGTATATCAATTATTTACAGTGCCATACTAAATGAAAAAAGGAGACGAGTTATGAGAGGTATGCGGATTATTTTATTATTAGTTTCTGTTTTATTATGTTTTTCTTTAAATAGCGCATCAGCTAAAAGGTATATGATGTCCATTCATACTACGTCTCCTTTACATATGCATCGGCAACATCTTAGTAAAATGAAAGTGAGCTTTTTAAAAGTGGGGCAAGGTGACGCAACACTTATTATAATGCCAAATGGACAAACAATGTTAATTGATGGAGGACCTTATGAAGCAGGAGAGGTTATTATTCAGAAATTAATTGAGAAAGGGATTAATCATTTAGATGTAATTGTCAGTACGCATCCCGATATGGATCATATAGGGGGGTTAATTCCAATTGTAGAGCAAATGCCGGTATCGCTTATACTAGATAGCGGAAAAACATATAGTTCTCTTACTTATCATACGTATCGGAATAATATAAAAAAAAGAGGGATACCTTTCGTTTCAGTAAAGGAAGGACAATATATACCGCTGGATCCACATGTTTCTATACAAGTATTAAACAACGGGAAATCAAAAGATGAAAATAATGAATCCTCAATTGTTTTAAAGGTGCGATATGGAAAAGCGGATTTTTTATTAATGGGTGACGCGGATGTACGGACAGAACATGAAATATTAAAACAATTTGATGTCCATGCAGATGTGTTAAAAGTGGGGCATCATGGCTCATATACTTCAACAAGTGAAACGTTTATAAAAAAAGTGGAACCGCAGTTTGCTATTCTATCGTACGGGAGTAATAATCCGTATGGACATCCTCACCAAAGTGTAGTGAAACGCTTAAAAAGGCACGGTATAATGGTATATAGAACGAATAAACGTACAGTAGAAATGGAAACAGATGGTGAACATATTATGTTAGAATCTAGCGGATTAATGCCATTGTTGAAGTGATTTCTATATTAGGGGGCGATACTGTCCCTTTTTGGAAAAATGAATAATATATATTATAATTATAAGAGACGTAAGAAATTTCCTTTTCTGTTGAATAAAAAGGAAATTTCATTAGAATGTATAGACAACTACTCGTGCGTATATTAAGATGGAACTAGGCGAATAAGGTAATAATAACAAGTAGGTAATTCATGGGAAAGGATCGATGAAAATGAAAACGCAAATTGTCATCAATGCCAAAATTTACACAGGTCAAGAAATAGTGGAAAACGGATTTATTCGTTACGCAGAAACCATTAAAGAAATTGGTTTGATGGCTCAATATGTACCACAAGAAAATGAAACTGTTTTTGATGCTACAGGGAAGATTATAATTCCAGGTATGATCGATGTTCATATTCATGGTGGATACGATATTGATGCGATGGATGCAAATAGCGATGGGTTAGTAACTCTAGGTAAAGAAATGTTAAAAGAAGGGGTTACAACTTACTTCCCAACAACAATGACACAAGCTCCAGAGGCAATTGAAGCAGCGTTAACTGCTGCGAAAGAAGCAAAAGAAAAAGGAGCGCATTTCGAATATATTCATTTAGAAGGACCTTATGTTTCAAAGAAACGTGCAGGTGCACAGCCACTTGAACATATCGTTCCTGCAAATATTGAGCAATTTAAACAATGGCAAGAAGCAAGTGGGAACTTAATTAAATTAGTAACATATGCACCAGAAGAAGAGGGAGCATTAGAGTTTGAACAATATCTTGCTGAAACTGGTGTAGTTGGCACAATGGGACATACAGATGCAATTGATGCGCAACTAAAAAATAGAAAGATTACACATGCGACACATTTATACAATCAAATGCGTGGATTACATCACCGTGAACCAGGAGTTGTGGGTCATGTGTTATTAAATCCAGATGTAATGGTTGAAGTAATTACAGATGGTATTCATATTCACCCTGACATGGTGAAATTAGCATATAAGTTAAAAGGACCGAAAAAAGTAAGTGTTATTACTGACGCAATGCGTGCAAAAGGTCTTGAAGATGGATTATATGAGCTTGGCGGACAGCCAGTACATGTAAAAGATGGTAGTGCTCGATTAGAAGATGGAACGTTAGCTGGTAGTATTCTAAAAATGGATCAAGCTTTCCGAAATGTAATTGAATTTACAGGTTGTTCAATCGAAGATGCAGTACTTATGACATCAGTTAACCAAGCAGAAGAGTTTGGATTAAATAATAAAGGTGCATTAGCGGTAGGAAAAGATGCAGACTTTGTTGTGATGAATGAAGATTTACATGTATATGATACGGTTCGTTTAGGAATTCATATGAAGGAAGGGAAGTAATTAAATGAATATTCTTGTTGTAAAAACTCCAGAAGAATTAGCAGAAGCAGGTTATAAATTAATTGAAGAAGTTGTAAAAACAAAAGAAAATCCAACATTAGGAATGGCTACAGGAAGCTCTCCATTAGGTATTTATGCAGAAATGCGAAAAAATAAACTTGATACAAGCCGTGTAACCACTGTAAACTTAGATGAGTACGTAAATTTACCACATGAAGATAAAAACAGCTATCACTATTTCATGCAAGAACAGTTGTTTGATCATCTTCCATTTAAACAAACTTATGTACCAAACGGGATGGCAAGTGATTTAGAGGAAGAGTGCAAACGTTACGAGAGCATTCTAGCTGCTAACCCAGTTGACCTACAGATTCTTGGAATCGGTGAAAACGGTCACATCGGATTTAATGAGCCAGGAACACCGTTTAATTCTCCAACAAACATTGTTGAATTAACAGAATCTACACGCCAAGCAAACCTTCGATTCTTCGAAAAAGAAGAAGATGTGCCAACTCATGCGATTACAATGGGAATTGGAAGCATTATGAAAGCGAAACAAGTTCTACTTGTTGCTATGGGTTCTAAAAAGGCAGAAGCTGTTAAAGAATTATTGCAAGGTGAATATAGTGAAGAGTGTCCGGCTACAGTTTTACAACGTCATCCGAATGTAACCGTAATCGCTGATCAAGAAGCTCTATCTTTATGCAGTGAGGCGATTGCTGATGAACATCGACAAGTATTCACCATTTCCGATCTATTATCAGATTCAAGAGTGGGTGAAACAGCTAATTGAGGACGGCGAATGGAAGCCGGGAGATAAAATCCCATCTGAGAATGAACTTTGTGATAAGTTCGAAGTGAGTCGAATGACAATCAGACAGGCGATTAATAATTTAGTGGAACAAGGCTATTTATATCGGAAGCGTGGAATTGGAACATTTGTCCAACTTCCGAAAGTGGAACAAAAATTGCAAGGAATGACGGGATTCACAGAAGACATGATTTCTCGTGGGATGAACCCAAGTAGTCAATTACTTAGTTTCCGCCTAGTTCCAGCTACTGCTAAAATAGCAGACCGGTTGAGAATACAGGAGGGGGAATCGGTTTATGAAGTGAGGCGTATTCGCTTAGCTGATGATGAACCGATTGCTTTTGAGACGACATATTTGTCGCCAGCTCTTGTAAAAGATATTAACGAAGAGATATTGCAACAATCTTTATATGAACATTTAGAGAAAAAACTGGGCTTTAAACTTGTTAGCGCTACTCAGTCAATTGAAGCTTCCGTTGCGACGGAAAATGAAGCTGAACATCTGCATATTCCTAAAAAGGCGCCTGTACTTGTAATGCGTCAATGGTCATATTCAGAAGGTGAGATACCGCTAGAGTACGTGAAATGTATTTATCGTGGAGATCGTTATAAATTTATTACGAATATCGCACGTAACAAATAGTATATTTCAGTTTGTGAAGTACAGTGGAATTGAAAATGGTTAACATGTAAAGAAATAAAAATACGACTCATCCTTATAAGGAATGAGTCGTATTTTTATTATGAGCAATTACGTGGTTAACAGCATCTTTGACGTGATTTACTACATAGTGAGCGTGTTTTTTTACTGCATCATCTGCTTGCGACATAGCAAAACTGTGAGGAGTTAAAGAAAACATAGGAATGTCATTATAAGAATCCCCTATACAAGCAATTTCCTCAGGTTTTATTTGAAACTCATTTAATAAAACAGAAATGGCAGAGCCTTTACTAACATTCGGTGGCATTACATCTAAACATTGTTCTGCTGAGATGAAAGTACTAACTTTCCCGTGGAATTTTTCATCAATTTTTTTCTGAAGGAGTTGTAAGCTCTCCTTTGTTCCACCGACAGAAATTTTATTTGGGAAAATTGTATCATCAATCTTCTGTAGTAAGTTTGGTTCTTCAACAGAAGTCATAGTTACTTGTTGTTCAAGTTCTTGAATGAAAGGTGTTTTCTCTTCAATGTAATAATTATGCTCATCACTTACATAACGGAAATAAGGATCTTCATTCGTCATAGCTAACAAATCGGGAAGTATGCTGGAATCAAAAGTTGCAGATAATAGTTGTTTATTTTCATGTGTATATACAAAAACACCATTTACACTAATGCGATGAAAATTTGTATTTACAGCTTTCATTAAGTCTGCAATTTCATTATCAAGTCTTCCGGAAGCGAAGCAAAGAATAACATTTTGCTCGGCAAGGCTGCGCAGTGCCGCAACATCTTGTTCGTCAATAAGACCTCCGTGTTGCATCATTGTACCATCGATATCACTTACAAACATTTTAATCATGCTGTTATCTCCTTTCTATGTACAGTTGCTCTTACATTATACGCATCATATATATACATGTCTAAAAAATGAATTTTTATTAAATGGCAGATGTTTTACATTGACGACAAAGAAGAATATTCTGTAACATAAAAGTAGGCTATTTAAGTACGAGGGTGGTGTTATATGAGTAATTATCTAGAAATTAAAAAAGTTTTAAATAATAATGTCATCATTGCTAGCCATCCGGAACACGAGGAAGTAGTAGTGATTGGTAAAGGAATTGGATTTGGGAAAAAAGCGAAAGATGTATTGGAGCAAGAACAAATCGAAAAGATGTTTGTCTTAAAAAATGAACGTGATCGTGAACAATACAAATTATTAGTGCCGCATATTAGTGAAAAATTAATTGAATTGATGAACGATATTATGCTGTACATTCAAGGAAAAGCGAAATCGCCACTAAATGAACATATTCATATTGCGTTAACAGATCATATTTCATTTGCGATTAAAAGGTTAAAACAAGGACTTACAATTGATAACCCTTTTTTAGTTGAAACAAAAATGCTCTATCCAAAGGAATATGAAATTGCGGAAGGTGTTGTAGAACTTTTAAATTCTCGTTTGCAAATTACATTGCCAGAAGGAGAAATTGGTTTTATTGCACTTCACATTTACAGTTCGCTTACAAATTCTGATTTATCTTCAGTTAATCAAAACTCCCGTCTCATTGCACAACTTGTATCTTTAATTGAGACAAACTTACAAATTACATTAGATCAAGAGAGTATTCATTATTTACGTCTTATTCGTCATCTTCAATATGCTATTGAGAGGGTGAAAAAAGGAGAAAAAGTAGAGGAATCGCAAAGTTTTGCTGATTTATTAAAGGCCGAGTATCCAGTTTGCTATAACTTGGCTTGGAAGCTAGTTAAGGTCATGCAAAAAGAGTTGCAACTACCTGTATATGAAGCTGAAAGTATTTATTTAACGATGCACTTGCAACGCTTAGTAAAGGCAGAGCATGTGTAAAAAGTCATATATTTTTGTCTAAAATGAAAACGTTAAAAAAAATGATTGAATCGCTTACAATAGTTATGTATAATAACTATTGCAAAGTTATACAAATTTCGACAAACACATTAAGGTGAGTAACGAAAACGTTTGCCTTAATTATAGTGAACTTATACGTAAACCTATTTTTGACACGTGTTACTGATTCGATCAGGCATGAGTGGAGAAAAGTAAGGAATGTAAGCTAGAGAAAGGGATATACTACCCTTTGTATAGCTATCGTTCTATCTTTTTTTCCTCATGTCTTTTTGGCGTTTGTCGGAAGGTATCAATATAGATAAGAGAGGAAGGGTTTCCATGTTTAAGAAGATCTTTGGTGTTCTTCAAAAAGTCGGAAAAGCGTTAATGCTTCCAGTAGCGATTTTACCGGCGGCAGGTATTTTACTTGGATTTGGTAATGCATTTCAAAATCCACAGTTAACAAATGTTATTCCTGCTTTAAAAGCAGATTGGTTCGTAATGGTTGCAAAAATTATGGAACAATCTGGTGATATTATTTTCGCTAACCTTGCATTATTATTCGCAGTTGGGGTAGCAATTGGTTTAGCTGGTGGAGACGGAGTAGCTGGTTTAGCAGCATTCGTCGGCTACTTAATTATGAACAAAACGATGAGTGTGTTCTTAGAAGTAGATAAGCTAGTGAAAGTAACAAGTTCTGGAGCAGACCCAGTAAAAATTGGATTTGCAGATCCAGCGTATGCAAACGTATTAGGTATTCCAACGCTACAAACAGGGGTATTTGGTGGTATTATCGTCGGTATAGTAGCGGCATATTGCTATAATAAATACTTCAACATTGAATTACCATCATACTTAGGTTTCTTTGCAGGTAAGCGTTTCGTACCGATCGCAACTGCAACATTCTCTTTAATAGTAGGTATTATCATGTGCTTCGTTTGGCCATACATTCAAGGTGGCTTAAACACGTTCTCACATCAAATGATTGATGCAAATAGAACAATCGCAGCATTTATATTCGGTTTAATCGAACGTTCATTAATTCCATTTGGATTACATCACATTTTCTATTCACCGTTCTGGTTCGAATTCGGTCAGTATACAAATGCAGCTGGCGAATTAATCCGTGGTGACCAAAAAATCTTTATGGCACAGTTAAAAGACGGTGTAGAATTAACAGCAGGGACATTTACAACTGGTAAGTATCCGTTCATGATGTTCGGTCTTCCAGCAGCAGCTTTAGCAATGTACCATGAAGCACGTCCAGAAAATAAAAAATTAGCAGCAGGTATTTTAGGTTCTGCAGCATTAACATCTTTCTTAACAGGTATTACAGAGCCACTTGAATTTTCATTCTTATTCGTAGCGCCAGTATTATTCGGAATTCACGCTGTATTTGCTGGTCTATCATTTATGACAATGCAAATTTTAGGTGTTAAAATTGGTATGACATTCTCTGGTGGTTTAATTGACTTCCTATTATTCGGTGTACTACCAGGCCGTACAGCATGGTGGTGGGTAATTATTGTTGGTCTTGTACTAGCAGTTATTTACTACTTCGGATTCCGCTTTGCAATTCGTAAATGGAATCTAAAAACACCTGGTCGTGAAGTGGCAAATGCAAATGACGGCGCAGGAAAAGCAGAAGCAGGCGAACTCCCTCGTGAAGTATTAGTAGCACTTGGTGGTAAAGAAAACATTGCTTCTTTAGATGCTTGTATTACTCGTTTACGTGTTCAAGTTAACGAACAAAAGAATGTAAACAAAGACCGCTTAAAAGAACTTGGAGCAGCTGGTGTACTTGAAGTTGGAAATAACATTCAAGCTATTTTCGGACCGAAATCTGACACATTAAAATCACAAATTCATGATATTATGTCAGGTCGTACACCTCATGTTGAAAAAGAAGATCCTGTAAAAGTGGAAGAAACTCCTCAAAAAGTTGATGAAAATGAAACAATTGTATCACCAATCGAAGGAAAAATCTTACCAATTACAGAAGTACCTGACCAAGTATTCTCAGGAAAAATGATGGGAGACGGATTTGCAATTGAGCCAACTGAAGGAACAGTAGTTTCTCCAGTGAACGGTGAGATTGTCAATGTATTCCCTACAAAACATGCGATTGGTATTCAATCTGAAGGCGGAAAAGAAATTTTAATTCACTTCGGTATTGATACTGTAAAATTAAATGGTGAAGGTTTTGAAGCGCTTGTAGCACAAGGCGACAAGGTGAAACAAGGCCAACCATTATTAAAAGTAGATCTTGCATTTGTAAAAGAAAATGCACCATCTATCATTACACCAATTGTCTTTACAAACTTACAACAAGGGCAACAAGTCGAATTGAAAAAAGATGGAAATGTTAAGAAGGGCGAAACCGCTATTATTGACATTCAGTAGGAATTTGACGCAAAATGTTTATAATTATAATAGGCGATGTGGTTGACCGAACATCGCCTATTATATACAATAGATGATGTAGTACTCACGTCTATACAACTAAAAAATACTGTAATTTAAAGGAGATAAATTATCATGGAAAAAATCTTTAAAGTAACTAGCGACTCAGGAATTCATGCTCGTCCAGCAACTCTACTTGTAAACACTGCAAGCAAATTCGGTTCTGACATTAACTTAGAGTATAACGGAAAGAACGTTAACTTAAAATCAATCATGGGCGTTATGTCTTTAGGCATTCAACAAAACGCAGAAATTAAAATCACTGCAAATGGTGATGATGCAGCTCAAGCACTAGCAGCTATCGAAGAAACTATGAAAAACGAAGGATTAGGAGAATAATGACTCTTAACATTCAAGGGATCGCTGCATCAAGTGGGATTGCTATTGCAAAGGCTTTCAGACTTGAAAATCCTGAATTTAACATCGAAAAAAAATCAATTACAAACGAAGCTGCAGAAATTGCACGCTTAGACGCTGCGCTTGAGAAAGCAAAAACTGAATTAGAAGCTATTAAGGACCACGCATTTGCTGAGCTAGGTGCTGACAAAGCTGCGATCTTTGAAGCACATTTATTAGTGTTAAATGATCCAGAACTAGTAAACCCAGTAAAAGATAAAGTAAATAGCGAAAAAGTAAATGCTGAATTTGCAATGGATGAAGTTGCATCAATGTTTATTTCTATGTTTGAAAACATGGATAACGAATATATGAAAGAACGTGCTGCGGACATTCGTGACGTAACAAAACGCGTTCTTGCACATTTACTAGGAATTAACTTCTCAAATCCTGGTACAATTTCTGAAGAGGTAATCATCATTGCTGAAGATTTAACACCATCTGATACAGCTCAATTAAACCGTAAGTATGCAAAAGGTTTCACTACTGATATCGGTGGACGTACATCTCACTCTGCAATTATGGCTCGTTCTATGGAAATTCCAGCTGTCGTTGGTACGAAAGTTGTTATGGAGAAAATCCAAAACGGCGATATCGTTATCATTGACGGTTTAGATGGAGAAGTAATTGTAAACCCATCAGAAGAAACTCTTCGTTCGTTTGAAGAAAAGAAAGCGAAATTTGAAGAGCAAAAAGCTGAATGGGCTAAATTAAAAGACCAAGCTACTGTAACAAGTGACGGACATCACGTTGAGCTTGTTGCAAATATCGGAACACCAAATGATGTACAAGGTATTATCGATAATGGCGGAGAAGGCGTTGGTTTATACCGTACAGAATTCTTATACATGGGTCGTGACAATCTTCCAACAGAAGAAGAGCAGTTCGAAGCGTATAAAGCAGTTCTTGAAGGTGTAAAAGAAGGTCAACCAGTCGTTGTTCGTACACTTGACATCGGTGGAGATAAAGAGCTTCCATACTTACATTTACCAAAAGAAATGAACCCATTCTTAGGATACCGTGCAATTCGCTTATGTCTTGATGAGCAAGATGTGTTCCGTACACAACTTCGTGCATTACTTCGTGCTAGCGTATACGGTAACTTAAAAATTATGTTCCCAATGATTGCAACTCTTGATGAGTTCCGTCAAGCGAAAGCAATTTTATTAGAAGAGAAAGCGAAACTTGTAGAAGCGGGTACAACTGTTTCTGATTCTATTGAAGTTGGTATGATGGTTGAAATCCCAGCTTCAGCAGTATTAGCAGATCAATTCGCGAAAGAAGTTGACTTCTTCTCTATCGGAACAAATGATTTAATCCAATACACAATGGCTGCAGACCGTATGAACGAACAAGTATCATACTTATACCAACCATATAACCCATCTATTTTACGTCTTGTAAAAATGGTTATCGATGCTGCTCATAAAGAAGGAAAATGGGCTGGTATGTGTGGTGAGATGGCGGGCGATTCACTTGCTATCCCATTACTATTAGGATTAGGTTTAGATGAGTTCAGTATGAGTGCAACATCTATTCTTCCTGCAAGAACACAGCTAAGCAAGTTGTCAAAAGCAGAAATGGAAACATTAGCAGAAAAAGCATTAATGATGTCAACTGCTGAAGAAGTTGTTGAACTAGTTAAAAGCATATAATTAATAAAAAAACCTGAGTCGATTTGAAATCGGTCTCAGGTTTTTTCTATGAGAAAAGTAAATCTTATTTGCTTACTATCGAGGATAAGAGACAGAATTAGATAGCGATTGCAACGATATCAGTTGGGCATACACGTAAAATACCAGTAAAAGTATTTCGATTTTGATTGTTCTTATCGTCTTTATTGTTATCTTTGTTGTCTTTGTCATTACGAGCTAAAGCAGAGAAAAGAGCAACACCGTTAGCGAAACCTTCAAAAATTACATTGTTGAAAGTACCATTACCTCTAATGCTTAAAAGAGAAAGTTCTGTTCCAACTGAAATGCTAGCAAGTACGTTACATACAGCTGGTTGTTGTGGTCTAACCTCTCTCTCTCTCTCTTTCTCGCGATGGTCGCGCTCTCTTTCATGATGATGACATTCTCTAAAGTTATCACAGCATCCAAATGATCCAAACATAATCCTCATCACCCCCTTCACACTTATAATCTATGTAAGTTCGGTAGTTAGTGACTGGACAGAGAGTGGAATTTTTTCTAGGGGATTTTCTCATTTTAAATGACTAGCTGGGTGTTTAGTATGGAATGATGTTTAAAATAGGTGGAATATAACAAAAAAATGTAAAAACCACCGAAATAAATGAAATGGGTAGCCTTTACACTTTTTTACTTTTATATAAAACGATGATATATACAGGAAGAGCTAGGAGTAGTGGTACAATGGATCGTGCAGTATGTTTTTCTGATTCTAATTGGAATGCTTCTTCTTTTGGAAATTGTAAAATGGAGATGTTTGCGGCATCACCAATAAAATATAGAAGCAGTACAGTTACTATGTAACATAAAAGTGCGATAAAGCTTCCGTATGAACTCAATGAAAATCCCTCTCTTGTTATCTATTTGTTATCATTGTATCACAATTGTAACAAAAATACACGGGTATATTTCAACAGCTTAACAAAATTCGACACGAAACGTCACGTTTATTTATGAGAAGGGAATAGAATATACTTTTCCATAAGTATAAATGTCGAATGATTTGTAGTAATATTACAAAATTATGACAGGGAATAAAAAACGAAGGCAATGTAGTTGCCTTCGTTTTTTATTATTTTGCCCACTCGCTTACTTGCTCTACGCTCATGCGAGGTGCAGGGTGGCCTTTTAAAGTTGATTCCCCAATTGTAATAAGCATAATTGGAACGTAACGAGATGAAACGTTAAATTCGTCTGTCAGTGCTTGTGGATTGAAGCCACCAATAGCACAAGTATCCCAACCAGTTGCTTTAGCTGCAAGCATAAGTTGCATTGCTGCTAAAGATGCATTTGAAAAGGCAGCATCTCTTGGGAATTGTTCACGAGCATATGCAGATTCAATATTTTTAGCTAAGCGTTCTTTTGCTTCTTCTTTCATAAATCCTTGTTCTACAATTGGACCATATACTGGCTCAACATTTTTATAAGCTTCTAAATCACCTAAAATAGCGACTACTGCAGAAGCATCAAGAATTTGTTGTTGGTTATAAGCTATTGGGTGTAATCGTTTTTGTACATCTTCACCTTGAAAAACAAGGAATTTCCAGTGTTGTAAGTTCCAAGCGGAAGGTGCTTGTGCTGCTGCTTTTAAAATCTCATGTAATTCTGTAGATGAGATTTCTTTATTTGGGTTGAATGCACGTGTAGATGTGCGTTCATATAGAACGTTAAAAAAGTTGTCGTTTGTCATAATATATCCTCCAAATTGTATATAAAATTATCGGGAAAACGCAATGTATATTACTTACATTTTGTAAGTTATCGAATTTAAGAATATAATATCTTTATTTTAATTGTCAAGTTTTAAGAAATAAGCTAGGGCATTCATACAAACGATATAATTCCTATAATCATACACTAAAAAAGGAATTTATAGAGTGAAAAGGGAAGATAACATTCTCAATTAGCTTGTTAATATGTATTTCTCACAAATTAAAGTTTATTGGAGAACAGTCTTTTAGAAATGTTTGTGAGGAATTCAGTAGAACAAGATATATGAAGTGAGTGAAGACTAGTGATGAACATACTACATTTTTTATTAGAGAATACGGTTTTCCAAAATGTGTTACAAGATCTGCAGTTAAATGTCCTTTATATAGAAAATGGATGTAAACATCAACAAACGATAGAAAATATCCATCCAAAATGTATGTTTATAGCAAATAGTTTTGAAGAGGGCGAACTATTATTTCAAAGAACGAAACCGCACATTATAATTATGTATGTAACAGATTATTCTCAAATAAAATATATAAAGAATATGTATACCTCGCAAAGTACATTCATTGTCATTTGGGATCAACAAATAACAAAGGAATTTACAGATGTACTTGCATTAGGAATACGTAATATTGTAATAGCCCCTGTAACTCCGCAAGCAGTGTTAGAAGAAGTGAATAAGAGTTTGTATCAACTTTCTTTAGTAAGGCAAGTTAGTTTACAACAGGAACTGCTTCAAACGATGTTTGATTTTCAAAATGATTTATTATTTATAGTAGAAGATGATGAAATTGTTGATTGTAATACAAATTTTTTAACGTTTTTCGGATATGAAAATTTGTTTGCCTATCGCGAGCAACATTTAGTATTTGCTGAACATTTTATTAGAGAAAATGGATACTACTCGACGACGCATGATATAACATGGCTAGACGATACTTTATCAAGCGGTAGAAGAATTAAGATGTCAAATTATGAAGGGGCAGTATCTACTTTTCTATTACGTGCGACACCATTGCCAGAAGATTTATCAAGATTTATTGTAAAGTGCACGGAAATTACAGAATTAGATGAAATCTATCAAGAACAAGAAAGACTTGCTATGATAGATTCATTGACAGAGATTTATAATCGTTTAAAGTTTCAACAAATACTAGAGGTAGAATGGGAAAAGGTAATACGTAATGATGAGAAAATAGCAATTATTTTATTTGATATAGATAATTTTAAAACAGTTAATGACACATATGGTCATGATTTTGGCGATTTGGCATTAATACAACTTGCAGAGCTTATGAAATCTAAAGTGGAGCAGCAACATGTATTTGCAAGATGGGGAGGGGAAGAATTCATTATATTAGTGACAAATACAGTAGAAAAGGAAGCATTTCAAGTTGCGGAATCATTACGATTCTTCATTGAAACAAAGCAATTCACTGGAATTTCGAAGTTAACAGCTAGCTTTGGGGTTGCGTTATATGAACAAGGAACTACAAGAGAAGAATTAATGCAACGAGCGGATATTGCATTATATGAAGCGAAAAAAAATGGAAAGAATCAAGTATGTGTGTATAGAAAAGAAAAAATGTGATTTTTCGCAACAAATTGTTGCGATTTTTTTTTATTGTTTGATAATAGAATAGGGGGACAATTTTTAGCGAAGGAATTATGGAGGATCAATATGATAAAAAAAGTAATGGTGGTGGCTTCACTGTCTGCTATAGTTGGCGGCGGAGTATACTATTTTCTTGTTAGCCCCAATATAAAGGAAAACACTGTATTAACAACTAAAGTGAATCCTACTATTGAATCGGAAGTACAAGGGAATATAGAAGAAAAAGAAGAGCAACAAATTGATTATGCTAGCATATCTCAAAAATTAGATCAATATTTAGTCGGAAAGCAATTCAATGGAACAGTTTTGGTAACAGATAAAGAGCATGTTATATTGAATAAAGGATATGGGTATGCTGATGTTCAAAATAAAATAGAAAATACGCCTCAAACAAAATATCGTATCGGTTCTATTACGAAAACAGTCGTTGCCACATCTATTTTACAGCTGCAAGAACAAGGGAAATTGAATATTCAAGATAATGTAAATAAATATATTCCTTCATTTCCGGAGAATAAAAATATTACGCTATATCATTTATTAACGCATACCTCTGGTTTACCTGAACACGCAAAAGGCAATATTAATGCGGCTTCCCGCTTACAATTAATTAATTGGATTGGACGTCAAAATTTAGAATTTCCTGCAGGAACAGGTTGGAGATATACAGATTATAATTATATGGTGCTTGCTTATATAATAGAACATATATCGAAAAAACCTTTAGGAGATTACATAAAAGAAAACATATTTGTAAAAGCAGATATGCATGAATCCGGTATGGGAAATATGGTACCTGGAGATAAAAATTTTACAAAGGGTTATGTGAAAAAAGATCAAGAGCTTGTACCAGCGCAGAAGTTAGGCATGGATTGGCTATATGGTTGTGGTGAGATGTATACGACAGTTGGAGATATGAAGAAATTAGACGAAGCAATTATAAATGGAAAACTTCTTTCTGAACAAAGTATACAAGCAATGTTTTCACCTTCAGCAGAACGGAAATATGCATTTAGTTTTTATATATATCCAGATTATTTTCATAATCATGGTGTATTATCTGGTTGGAACACTTTCAATAATTTTAATAAAGAAAAAGGAACTTTTGTTATTTTATTTTCAAATGTGAAAAATAGTATGGATGATGACTTTAATAAAGAGTTCCGAAAGATGGTAAATGATTTATTAGAACAAAGGGGATGAGAAAATGGAACATAAAACTTTATCAATAGGTTTCATTGGTATTGGCGTAATGGGAAAAAGTATGGTTTATCACTTAATGCAAGATGGTCATAAAGTATATGTATATAATAGAACGAAAGCAAAAACAGATTCTTTAGTGCAAGATGGTGCAAATTGGTGTAATACGCCAAAAGAGTTAGTGAAGCAAGTTGATATTGTAATGACAATGGTTGGATATCCACATGATGTAGAAGAAGTGTATTTTGGTATAGAAGGAATTATAGAACATGCAAAAGAAGGTACGATAGCAATTGACTTTACGACATCTACACCTACTTTAGCAAAACGGATTAATGAAGTTGCAAAAAGCAAAAATATATATACGTTAGATGCACCTGTCTCAGGAGGAGATGTTGGTGCGAAAGAAGCAAAACTCGCAATTATGGTAGGTGGGGAGAAAGAAATATATGATAGATGCTTACCTTTACTTGAAAAGTTAGGAACAAACATTCAATTACAAGGACCAGCTGGGAGTGGACAACATACAAAAATGTGCAATCAAATTGCGATTGCTTCCAATATGATTGGAGTATGTGAGGCTGTCGCTTACGCGAAGAAGGCTGGACTGAATCCAGATAAAGTGTTAGAGAGTATTTCAACAGGGGCAGCAGGTAGCTGGTCATTAAGTAATTTAGCTCCTCGAATGTTAAAAGGAGACTTTGAGCCAGGATTTTATGTAAAGCATTTTATGAAAGATATGAAAATTGCTTTAGAGGAAGCAGAAAAATTACAATTACCAGTCCCAGGCTTAAGTTTGGCGAAAGAATTGTATGAAGAGTTAATTAAGGATGGCGAAGAAAATAGTGGAACACAAGTACTATATAAAAAATATATAAGGGGGTAAACGAGGTGGACCTTCAAAAGTTTGATGAGATGATTGATACTGTACAGCGAGCTACTTGTATGCAAATTAATGAAAAACAAAAAGAAGCTTTTAAACAAAAATATGATTTTGAACCAGAATTTGAATATGGAAGAGATGAGAAGGGACATTATGTAATTCGAACCTCAAAAAAGATGTTAGAAGAAATGGAGTTTTATTTGGCATTGAAATATGATCGTGATGGAGTGGATCTTTATATGCAAGCTGAGATTGATGGTATATTTCATGTATCTGTTAGCTATGGTGAAGATGCCCTACATCTACAAGAATTGTTTCAATTTCTAGAAGAAAATAAATAAAAGTCCTCATTTGAGGACTTTTATTTATTTAGTCATGTTTAATTTTTATAATTATAAGTTAGAAGCGCGGCGGCATCGTTCAACCGGGAACGGGATAATTTGTGCGATGTGGTTAGGACCAAATTGTTTTGTACGAGCATGGCGTATTATATAAAAAGCACACAGAATTGAAACAGGAATAGCGCCGAATAAACCAAATAATAAAGCGCTTACACAAGATGCGACAAATCCTAAAACACCAATTTCTAACTCTTCCATAATAGCTCCTAAAATAACAGGAAATGCTCCACATGTAACTCCAAGTATAAGTGCGATAAGTAAGCTCATGATTATCCCCCTCTGTTTGCGATATTATTTTCCTTCTAAGTTAATTGTAGTATATCACATATAAAACAGAATTTTCAGAAAAAATTCAATAAATGTTCAAAAAATGTTCGAAAAATGCACTTGAAAAATTAAGGTGTAAATTTGTGATGAAATGGTACTTTCAAGTAAATAAAAAATCAGACTTATTTCAAAATGAAATAAGCCTGTTCCATAGGAGGATGTATATATGTAGAGTGAATAAAAGTTTGGAAAAGGGGGTCCAAGTCCTTTTATTCAACTAACTACCTTAATAGATTGGAACCCAGCCTTCAGTTGTCACAAAAATACGAATAGCTACAACTTGGCGATCATCTTGCAAGGTAAAATAATGTCTTGCATTTTCAGGAACAGATATTAAATCGCCTGGCTCAAGTTCAACATCAAAGAATTTCCCATCTTTACCTTCAATAGCGAAAATGCCGTGACCACTGACGATAAAGCGAACTTCGTCATCTGTATGATGGTGTTCCTTTTGGAAATTAATTAATAATTCGTCAAGGTTAGGTGTGCTACTTGAAAGTGAGATTACATCATGTGCTTTATAACCTCGACGTGCTGAAACATCAGCGATTTCTTTTGAAAAAATAGCTAATATTTCAGCTTTGTTTTCATCTGTTAACGAATAATTTTCATTTAAATGAGTAGGAAGTTTAGAAATATTCCATTTCTCATATAAAACGCCTTCCTCTTGTAGAAATTTAGATACTTCCACTTCATTTTCAATACGAGTATTTACTTCATGAATACGAATTTGCGCCATTAGAAACGCCTCCTTGAATTGATAATAGTTTTATATGAAATTGGAATAAAAACTCATAAGCTTCTAATCTCTTCTTTGCATCAAAGCTATCTCGGCCCCATACGGTAATACCGTGGTTACGGATTAATACTGCACCCGAATCTCCTTGTATATGCTTTCGGAAGTTTTCTCCAAGTGTTGGGATATGGGCATGGTTTTCGATAATAGGAATGTGAATGGTTGCACCTTCTTCCCAAATATCGAGAGCTTTAATAATTTCTTGATTTTGAAGGGTGACTGCATCACTATATAAATTTGTGATGACATTATTATCGGTTGTATGAACATGAAGTACGCAACCGGCATTCGTATTGTTATAAATGTGTGTATGCAATATTGTTTCTGCTGAAGGGCGTAATTCAGTCTCTAAAACGGGAACTCCTACATGATCTACTAATAGAAAATCATCTGGAGTGGTTTTTGTTTTATCTTTACCGCTTGCCGTAATAAGAAAAGTAAGTGGTTCATGACTAACCTTTATAGAAATATTACCACTTGTTGCTGGGAACCAATTTCGTGTTGTTAACTCTTTTTTTATCTCGCTTAAGTCATACCATTGACGAAAAAGTTGTTTCATGCCTTCACCTCCAACAAAAGTTTTAATTCAGCTTGCACATCTTGAAATGTTTCAAACGGTGTATAAGCAATATGATTTTCTTCACACTTTGTAATAAGAAAATCGCGAGCGAATACTTTATCAGCTTGTTTCGCGGCTTGTAAATCAGTAATAGAATCTCCAATTACAATATGAAAGTCATCTGTATCACTTAATTTACGGATTAATGATGATTTACATAATCCGCAATGATTTTGACAATGATCATCACAAGAATGAGGCCATTTAACTGTAATAAACTCTGCTGAAAAGTCTGTTTCATTACAATAAATTTGCTCTTTTGGAATGATTCCTTGTAAGAGTGGATAGACGAAGAAATCCATTCCACCTGATATCACGTAAAAAGAAATGTTATTTTCCTTTACGAATTGTATAAACTCATGAAAACCACTACGGATTTCAGCAGTTTCTATTAAAAATTGAATAATATCATCGTGCAGATTAGTAGGTATTAATTGAAATAATTGAGAAACACCTTCTTGAATGGATAGTTCTTGTGATAAAATTTTATTCTTTACTTCTTCGGCTTCTGGTGGTGCGAATTTTTCCATAATGGACATAATGTTATCATTATTTGTAATCGTGCCATCGAAATCACAAAATACTTGAATACTCATAATTTCACCTCATAAGAGGGATTTCCCCATATTTGTAGTGCACTATGCAAATTTATGTCGTCTACTTCATGGAGTGGTTTATTTTGCAAAGTAGCATCAATTGCAGTACGGAAAGCTTTACCGCCGCCTTGCGCTCCATTTGGATGTCCGTGTATCCCGCCGCCAGCATTAATAACAACATCTTTACCGAAATCTCGTACAATAAAGGGAACGAAACCAGGATGAATACCAGCAGACGGAACAGAAAAGCTCTTCTTGAAAGATGCATCGTCTTCAGTTAAATATTTTGAGATAGCAAGAGCCTCCTCTTTTTCTAGCGCAACACTTCCGTATGGAGATGGGAATAATGAAAAGTCAGCCCCAGCATAACGTAGTAGCTTTCCAAGTAATAATGGAGATGAAACTCCATATAACTTGGATGCTGAATAAGCACCACTTACAGCAGGATGTGCCATAATAGGAACTGGGATTTCATCATCTTCTGCAAGTGATTGTAGTACATCTAGTCCGTAAGCAAATACGTTAAATAATAGAATATCAGCTCCAGCTTGCACTGCACGTTTAGCATTTTCTTTTAAATCAAAAGTTCGTCCTGTTAAATTTACGGCATATAACGTTTTATGTCCGTATGTTTCATATACGGATTGTAAAACTTCTTTTCCAGATACAATGCGTTTCGTAAGTGGTGTTAATGCATTTTCAAATAATATTTCATCATCTTTTACTATATCTACACCACCAATTGCTTGATCGCGTAATTGCGTTTTTAAATACCCAATGTTTCGTCCAATCATTCCTTTAAAAATACTCATTAAAAGGGGACGATCATGCACTTGTAAAAGATTTCGAATACCATCTATCCCGAATTTTGGACCAGGAAAATGTTTTTTTAACTCGTCTGAAAAAGTTAAGTCAATTAATTTTACTTCGCCATCAAGTGATAGCTTTCCAAATGTAGTCGTTAAAATCGCTGGTAAATCTGGACTGAAGTTTAATAGCGGATATTCGATTTTAATAATTCCGCGTTTTACTTTTTTACGTAAATACGAATTGGTATGTTCATGTTCAGCTAATTCCTCAACATGAATGACGTTGCCTTTATGCTGCTTTAATTGTTCTTGCAATAAGTGTGGTAAATGAGTCCAAGAGCCAATTGTTAAACCGAGTGCAATTTGCTCAGCTTTTTTTTCTAAGTTATGTGAATCATCATGGATTAAATACGTCGCTATAATTCCGCTCATTGTTATAACCTCCTAGTTAAATAAAAAAACCTCTCAGCTAAGGAGAGGTTTTTTTACAACCAGCTCCTTATCTGTCAGCGTAATGCTGCGAGAATTAGCACCGTGTCTACAATTGTAGATCGGTTGCCGGGTTTCGTCGGGCTCGTCCCTCCACCTGCTCTTGATAAGAAGTATTTAGAAATGTTTAAATTTTTTAGATAACTGAATTTTGTCAGATATTTTTCGTGTTGTCAATTACTTTTTGAAAAAATTTAATTTATCAATTCGATTAATGGCTTCTCGTAATCTATCTTCTGTATGTAAGAGACCAACACGGACATACCCTTCGCCATGCTCACCAAATCCAACACCAGGAGCAACTGCGACATGTGCTTTTTCTAGTAAAATATCAGAAAATTGCTCAGAGGTATATCCTTTTGGAACGGGAAGCCATGCAAAGAATGATCCTGTTGGAATGTCTACATTCCAACCAATTGAGTGACAGGCTGAAATAAGAGCGTTTCTTCGAGATTCGTAACTATTTACAAGGTCTATTACACAAGACTGTGAACTTAATAGCGCTTCTCGAGCAGCATCTTGAACTGCACCGAATATACTAACATACATATGATCTTGTAATAGGTTAATTGTTTCAATCACACTTTCATTCCCTACAGCAAAAGCGATGCGCCAGCCAGCCATATTGAAAGTTTTTGATAATGTGTAAATTTCAATTCCTATATTTTTCGCACCATCTGCTTGCAAGAAACTAACAGGTTTTTGACCATCAAATCCGATAGCGCCATAAGCAAAATCGTGAACAACTAATATATTATGTTTATTAGCAAAGTGAATGGTTGCATCAAAAAAATCTTTTGATGCAGTAGCACCGGTAGGATTATTTGGATAGTTTAAAAACATTAATTTTGCACGCTCTGCAATAGAGTCATCAATGTTCGCATAATCTGGTAAAAAGTTATTTTCTGCAATAAGTGGCATTCTTTCAAATTGTGCTTTTGCTAAAGCAACCCCGGATAAATAATCTGGATAACCTGGATCCGGAACGAGAATCGTATCACCAGGATTTGTAAAACAAATCGGTAATTCTACTAGTCCAGCCTTCCCACCAAACAAAATAGCAACTTCAGTTTTTGGGTTTAATTCGACGCCATATTCACGTTTATAGAATGTAGCCACGGCTTCCTTTAAGCTTTCATGTCCGCGAAATGGCGGATATTTATGATGAATGGTCTTTTCGGCAGCATCTTGTAAAGCTTTTACGATATGCTGCGGTGTTGGTTGATCTGGATTACCTTGACCTAGATTAATAACATCGTGACCAGCTGCAACGACTTTGTTAACTTTTGCAACAAGTGAAGCGAAAAATTGTGTTGGCAATGATGTTACTATCTCAGAAGGTTGAAATAATTTCATACTTTCCACCTCTTTTGAAAGTTGTTACAATTCTAGTGACAAATGATATAATCTTTCCAGTATTTTGTAAAGAGAAAAATAAGAATGGGGCTGAAAAAATGAAAGTCGCATGTATTCAAATGGATATTGTTTTTGGAGATGTAGAAAAAAATATTGAGAATGCTAAAAATAAAATAAGTGAAGCTATGAAGGAAAGGCCAGATGTTATCGTCTTACCAGAACTATGGACAACAGGATATGATTTAACGAGACTTTCTGAAATTGCAGATAGGGATGGAGTGGAAACGAAAGAAAAGTTAATAGAATGGGCGAAGCGATATGATGTACATATTGTTGGTGGGTCCATAGCAAAGCAAACAGAGCAAGGCGTTACAAATACGATGTATGTTGTAAATAATGAAGGACAGTTAGTCAACGAATATAGTAAAGTACATTTATTTCAGCTTATGGATGAACATAAATATTTAATAGCTGGTAATGGTACGGGCGAATTTAAGCTAGATGATGTTGAATGCGCTGGAACAATTTGTTATGATATTCGTTTTCCAGAGTGGATGCGTGTTCATACTGCTAAAGGGGCAAAAGTATTATTTGTTGTAGCTGAATGGCCATTAGTTCGTTTAGCACATTGGCGTTTGCTATTGCAAGCAAGAGCAGTTGAAAATCAGTGTTATGTTGTTGCGTGTAATAGAGCAGGGAAGGATCCGAATAATGTGTTTGCAGGTCATTCTTTAATTGTGGATCCTTGGGGTGAAGTTGTAGTAGAGGCGAATGAAGAGGAATCAATTTTATTTGGAGAGCTTGAATTCGAGAAAATTAAAGAAGTACGTAAAGGAATTCCAGTTTTTGCGGATCGCCGTCCAGAATTATACAAATAAAATGTTGACAAGTGATTTTTATTCTTGGTATAGTCTTCAACATAAAGTTAAAAATTCAAAAAATTATACAACTCTTATCAAGAGCAGGTGGAGGGATTTGGCCCGATGAAGCCCAGCAACCGACCGTAATACCATTGTGAAATGGGGCGTTTATTACGCCAAAAGGCACGGTGCTAATTCCAGCAGAAAGTAAAACTTTCTGGCAGATAAGAGGGGAGAAGATAAACTTCAAACCTCTTTCTTAGTGGAAAGAGGTTTTTCTATGTTAGAAAAACCTCTGAATTTAAAAAGGGGGAGAAGAAGATGGGATATTATTCATTAACAGAAATAACAGCTGTACAATATGCGAAAGATCATGGCTATTTTGAAGAGAAGGCAAATGTCATTTGTCATGAAATTGGAGATGGAAACTTAAATTACGTGTTCAAATTAGATGATGGAGAGAAATCCATTATAATAAAACAAGCACTGCCTTATGCGAAAGTAGTTGGTGAAAGCTGGCCATTGTCTATAAAAAGAGCAACGATTGAAAGCAAGGCATTACAAATTTTTGCGCAGTATGTACCGGATTATGTTCCAGTAGTGTACAGTCATGACGAAGAGTTAGCGATAACGGTAATAGAAGACTTATCAAGACTAACAATTACAAGAAAAGGATTAATAGACGGAGAAGAATATCCGCTTTTATCCCAGCATATTGGTCGTTTTCTAGCACATGTTTTATTTTACACTTCAGATTTTGGTTTACAGTCAAAAGAGAAAAGGGTACTAGAAGGTACCTTTGTAAATCCGGACCTTTGTAAAATTACAGAGGATTTAGTGTTTACAGATCCGTTTGGGCATTATGATACAAATGATTATGAGCCAGATTTACAGCTCGTGGTTGATGAACTTTGGAGTGATAAAACTTTAAAACTAAAAGTAGCACAATATAAATATAAGTTCTTAACAAGAAAAGAAACTCTTATTCATGGTGATTTACATACTGGTAGTATTTTTTCGTCACCTTCTGAAACGAAAGTGATTGATCCAGAATTTGCGACATATGGCCCATTTGGGTTTGACATAGGTCAATTTATTGCAAATCTATTATTAAATGCGTTATCTAGAGAAGAAGAAAAGAGAAGTGTACTATTTTTCCATATAGAAAAGACGTGGAGTTATTTTGTAGAGACTTTTACAAAGTTATGGATTGGAGAAGGTGTAGAAGCATATACGAAAGAAAAACAATGGTTACCAATTATTTTGCAAAATATCTTTACTGATGCTGTTGGATTTGCCGGATGTGAACTAATTCGTAGAACAATTGGTTTAGCTCATGTAGCAGATTTAGATGAAATAGAAAATAAAGAAACAAGAATTCAAGCTAAGAAACAAGCGCTATCCTTAGGAAAAGAACTAATAAAATATGAATCTAAAAGTGCTGATATTCAACTGTTTCGAACATTATTTCAACAGACAGTTTCAAGGGGTGTAAAAGCATGAGTACAATCGTTACGGTTCCGAGATCTGTAAGTTGGAAAGGGGATGCAATTGCGGTATTAAATCAAACGAAATTGCCACATAGCACAGAATACAAAACATTAACGACTATTGAAGAGGTTTGGAAAAGTATCATAATGTTAGAAGTACGCGGAGCGCCTGCAATTGGAATTGTAGCTGCATTTGGCTTGGCGCTTGCAGCGAAAAAATATAATACTTTACATATCGAAGAATTTCAAAAGAAGTTTAATAGAGACTGTAACTATTTAGGGACATCACGCCCAACGGCAGTAAATTTATTTTGGGCAATTGATCGTATGAGAGAATCTATTCGAGAGATTACTACAATAAAAGAAGCGCAAAAAATATTAGAAGAAGAAGCGCTTCGCATTCAACAGGAAGATGAAGAGGTGTGTCGAAATATTGGGGAATATGCGTTAACATGTTTTAAAGATGGCGATAATATTTTAACAATCTGTAACGCTGGAAGTATCGCAACTGCCAGATATGGAACTGCATTAGCTCCCTTTTATATTGGAAAAGAGAAAGGTGTGCGTTTACATGCATATGCGTGTGAAACGAGACCAGTTTTACAAGGTGGTCGCTTAACGACGTGGGAATTGAAGCAAGCAAATATTGATGTGACCCTTATAACAGATAATACTGCAGCTCATGCTATTCAAACGAAAGAAATAAACGCAATTATTGTGGGGGCGGATCGAATTGTCGCAAATGGAGATACAGCCAATAAAATAGGGACAATGAATTTAGCTATTTTAGCAAAGTACTTTAATATCCCATTTTACGTTGCTGCGCCACTGTCAACATTTGATGTTACGAAAGAAACTGGAGCCGAAATTATTATTGAAGAAAGAGATGAAACAGAAGTTACGAAAATCTTTGGAAAACAAGTAGCACCAATTGGAACGGATGTTTATAATCCAGCATTTGACATAACGCCGAATGAATTAATTACAGGAATTATTACTGAGAAAGGTATTATACGCGGGGACTATAAACGAGAAATTGCATCATTATTTGAAAAACAAGCTAATACATAATAGCTTGTTTTTTTATGCCTAAATGCAGTGTTTTCTCTTACTTATATAATGAAAGGAGGGGAAGAGGGTGGAAGAGTGGATCAAGATGATAGGTAATGTAGGGTTTCCGATTGTTGTAACATTATATTTACTCCACCGTATTGAAAGTAAATTAGAGGGGGTAATTGTTGCAATTGAGAAGCTCCCGCGGCAATTAATAAAGTACGAAGATCCTCGGGATAAAAAATAAAGTTTGCTCTTCTAGAGCAAACTTTATTTTTATTGAGCGGTATAACCACCATCGATAACGACAGCTTGACCAGTTATACCTTTAGCTTTTTCACTCGCTAAAAACATCGCATAATCTGCAATTTCTTGTACTTGTAATAAGCGCTTTTGTGGAACGAGTGGATAAATAACATCTTCTAAAACATTTTCAAGTGGTACATTTCGTGTAGTAGCTAAGTCTTGTAGTTGATTACGTACAAGGGGGGTATCAACATAACCAGGGCAAAGGGCATTAACAGTAATACCATGCGTAGCACCTTCTAAAGCGGCAACTTTTGTTAATCCAATTACGCCATGTTTTGCACTATTGTAGGCAGCTTTTCCAGCAAACCCGACAAGGCCGTTAATAGAAGCGACATTAATAATACGACCATATTTTTGTTGTTTCATAATCGGAAAGGCATGCTTAATTGCAATAAACGGAGCAATTTGCATAATTTGAATTAGTAGCTCGAACTTTTCAGTTGGAAAGTCTTCAATGGTTGAAACGTGTTGCATTCCTGCGTTGTTAATTAATATATGTAATGAACCGAAATGATCAACTGTTTGAGAAATTGCTGCTGTAATTTCCTCTTCAGATGTAACGTCACATTTTAAACCGATAGCTTGAAAACCTTCATTTTGTAATTGTTCAGCAGCTTCTTTTGCACGTTCTTCAAGCCGATCGGTAATCACAACTTTTGCACCTTCTTTTGCAAAAGCCTTTCCCATTTCATAACCAATGCCACTTGCAGCACCTGTTAAAAAGACAACTCGATTTGTAACCATGATGAAAAACATCCCTTCATAATAAAGTTTTCATAGTGCTCTATTTAGAGAAGCTATAATGAAATTCCTGCAAACATTTGGAAAAAATATCGTTAGCTATCTTGTTTTGCAAAATAGTCTTTGCTATACTATTTTGTAAAGCAAGATACTTACGCTTATCTATCTTGTAAAGCAAGATAGTAGGAGGATTTGAATTATGTCGACAAGTCAAATGCTGAAAGGGATTTTAGAAGGATGCTTACTTGCTATTATTTCTGAAGGCGAAATATACGGTTATGAAATGAGTGAAAAGCTAGCGAAGTATGGTTTTACAATGGCGAGTGAGGGAAGTATTTATCCGTTATTAATACGAATGCAAAAAGAAGGACTAATAACAAGCGTAATGAAGGAATCTCCATCTGGTCCAAAGAGAAAATATTATACATTAACAGAAAAAGGCGAGGAAGCACTTGATGAATTTATGGATCGCTGGGAAACGATGCAAAGTAGTGTAGAACGTCTACTTGAAGGGAAGGGAAGGAGAAAATAATGCTATCAAGTGAAGCGCGAAAGTTTTTGTTAGATATGAGATTATTTTTGACGGCAAAGAGTGTGAAAGAAAGCGATATTGAAAATTTTATAGAAGATGCGGAACTCCATTTAATTGAGGGTGAGAGTGATGGGAAAAGCGTAGAAGATATTTTCGGAAGCTCACCGAAAGAATATGCAAATGAACTTGTCAAAGTAATGGAAAGAGATAGACAGGAAACGTGGAAGCAAATTGGTTTTACAGTAATGAATATCGTATCGTTTTGGATTATTGCTTCTATCTTAATAGTAAATCATGGAATGTTACAGATTTCACTTATTCAGTGTATCGGTTATAGTTTTTCATTGATTTTAGTTGTTATAGGTCCTAATTTTCTACTTCGCAAAATGGCCTTCGTAACAAGTTTTACAAAAACATGGTTTTCTATGTGGTCTTTAGTTATGATCGCTCCAATGTTTTTATTAGGAGCTGTTACGATATTAGACGTGATATATCCGACAAAAATGCTCACATTCACTGAAGTGCAAAGTTATATAGTGGCTGGTGGGATTTTTATCATCACAGTAGCTATAAATATATATTTTGAAGGATGGTTTAAAAACTTATATTTAATCATTCCACTTTCAATTATGTTAGTGTTTAAAACATTTACAACGGAAGACCTTGTTCCAATGTTATTTCAAATTATATGTTTATACGGAAGTTTATTTATTTTAATTTTTGTTGAAATTATGATGAAGGCGAATAGAAGAGAAATGGTTAAATAAGGGAGGGGCTATAATGCAGATTTCTAAAGAAGGAGAAAAGTTCTTAATCGATACGAAAGTATATTTAATAACAAAAGGAATTAAAGAGGAAGATGTTGACGCTTTTTTAGAAGATGCAGAACTTCATTTAATTGAAGGTGAGAAAGAAGGAAAAACGGTAAGTAATATATTTGGTGATTCGCCAAAAGAGTATGCGGAAGAATTAGCGAAAGAGATGGAGAAGGATAAAGGCGGAAGTATAAAGAGTGTTTTAGGAATGATTATTGGGATAGGTGGGTATTGGTTACTAACCAATATTTTATTTGGAAATCCGAATCAACAATTTACGTTAACAAATGTACAGGTAATTGGTTATCCTATCGTTTTAATTATTACAATTATTGGAACGGTTTTTGCGTTTAGAATGTCTTCTTTTAAAAGTAAATTAGTAGAGTTTGGAATTATTTATGTAATAGTAATGATACCTATTTTATTATTAGTGTTATTAATGTTTATGAATAAATGGTATGGGACGCCAATTTTACAATTGTCGACAATGCAGACATATATATTAGCAGTAAGTATATTTTTATTACTTCTTATTGGTGAAGTATATGTTCTTGGTTGGATGGGTGTTTTGGTACTAATTGTTCCTCTTGCGATTATGTTCTTATTTAAAGACTTAGAAGAAAGAAATGTATTTTGGGGAATTGCAAAGATATTACTTATGTATGGAAGTATATATGGATTAATGAGATGGTCTTTAAAAATTGAAGAAAGAAAAAGTGTGAACTAGAAATTCAATAAAAAGCGGCTGCTCTGGATATACCAAAAATTATTTCCAAAGAAATATTATATAGGGATTTTTAGAGGGATTACATTTACCTTTAGTTGTCTATTTTTATTTCTAGCAGCCGGGATTTGTTTTGTTGATTGGAATAAGTTGTTTTAAACAGTAACATGAGGGTTACTGTTTTTTTCTTTGCAATAAAGAGCTTTGTAAAGAGAGTGTTTTTTGTTCGTTCGTCAATAGAGACTGAATAGGAACATTTTCAGGGCGCGGGACTATCGGATACATAAGATTGGTTGGAGAAGGATGGTGCTCCGAGCCAGTTGGGGAATGAGGATCTGCGTGAGTAAGTTTTCCGTGAACACGTCTTGTAAATAAAATATGACCGATTTCGTGAGCGAGCGTATATATATTTTTCATAGGAGCAGCCGAGTTTGTTAAAACGATATATCCGGTAAGTTGTTGCTGTTTTGCTAAAGAGTAAGCGCAGGCAATTACTGCTGTTTCTTTGAAATAATCACTGCCAATATAACAAATATAAAGGTCGCATTCAGGAGCTTCATTTACACATGTTTGGAAAAAGGATGCCAGCTTTTCTTGACTTTGAATGGAATTTTTATAACTGATTTCACGGTCAAAAAAACGGAAAAGTTCATTTAATACAATTACTTCTTGAATTTGAAATGTAATGGGGTGCCAAATTGATTCTGCAACAGCTAAATCTTTTGCGATTCGGTCATCAGAAATATCGGCGCCGGGAGTAATACAAATACATATATTGACGTATGGATCCATAAGGAACACCTCAACTGAAAAAAAGTTCTTCCTATAATATATGTGGGGAAAAGATGTCATGTATGGATAAACGCCTTCTTTATTGAATATATAGATGACAAGTCGAAAAAATTTCATAGTTCTATAACGTAGTGTGATCATCTTTTTGATATAGTAAAGAAAAGGGGGAGAATATATGTATACATTAAAAATCGTTTCAGACAGAGAAGCTCTTTATCAATTTGCAAGTTATGTAAGAGTTGTACAAGGGGTGGAAGATGTATATGTAGAGGTGGGAGAACCTTTATATGAACATCCGTTAATGAAGTTTTATGTACATATTAAGCTGAAAGAAACATATGAGCAGCATAAAGCGTTACAGGAAATAGCAAGATTAGTAGAATTGGGGCGTTTTACATATGTCCATTATCGTAATGATGAAATTGAGGAAGCTTTTGAAGCTGTAAAATATGAAAGTTTTAAGAAATAAAGGTGAAAAAAAGGAGGCGAAAGCTTCTTTTTTTCTTTAAAATTACATGAACAAAAAGAGCAAAATTTTGTTATGATAAGGGAGGTTAGGGAAAGGGGAATTTACATATGGGGTATATTGAAGAGTTACGAAAAGTCGTTGGTACAAGGCCGCTTATTCTCGTAGGATCAGCAATTATTATATTAAACGATAATCAAGAAGTATTGCTTCAATATCGTTCAGATACATATGATTGGGGTGTACCTGGTGGGGCGATGGAACTGGGCGAAACGACAGAAGAAACTGCACGTAGAGAGTTATTTGAGGAAACGGGGTTAACTGCAAAAATAATGCAATTTCTTGGTGTTCTATCAGGAAAAGAAGTATATTTCCGTTATCCGAATGGCGATGAAATTTTCAATGTTATTCATCTGTATCAGGCACATCATGTGAGCGGGGAATTAAAGCTCGATCATGAAGGGTTAAAACTTCAATATTTTCCAGTAGATAAGTTGCCAAAATTGAATGAAACGACAGAGAAAATTTTACAAAAGTTTTTATATGCGCTGACAGAATAGAAGGTTAATTCCTTCTATTTTTATTATATTAAATATTTTGATTTTTTAGTATGTTTATAGTATGATAGTTATAGATATACATCTTATGGAATTTCACCTAAAAACTGACTAGGGTACATAAGAGAGGGGCAAGTGCAAAATGCATAATGTTGTTATTACAGCTGCAGTTCGTTCGCCAATTGGAACTTTTGGAGGAGCGCTAAAAAATGTAACGCCAGTAGAATTAGCTGTTCCTGTACTTCAGGAAGCTGTAAAACGAGGCGGGGTAGAACCACATGAAGTTGATGAAGTAATTTTAGGTCATTGTATTCAAAGAACTGATGAAGCAAATACGGCGAGAACAGCTGCATTAGCGGCAGGATTTCCTGACACAGTTACGGGATATACAATCCAACGTCAATGTTCTTCAGGTATGCAAGCAATTATGTCAGCTGCAATGCAAATCCAATTAGGTGTAAGTGATGTTGTTGTTGCAGGTGGGGTAGAAGCGATGAGTTCGAGCCCTTATGCATTGAAACAGCACCGCTGGGGACAACGTCTACAGCACGGAGAAATTCGTGATACGGTGTGGGAAGTGTTAGAAGATCCGATTCACCATATTATGATGGGTGAAACAGCGGAAAATTTAGTTGAACAATATGAAATTACAAGAGAGGAACAAGATGAAGTTGCTCTTCGCAGTCATACATTGGCACTGAAGGCAATCGAGTCTGGATACTTTGACGATCAAATTGTTCCTATTACAATAAAAGAGCGTAGAAAAGAAGTTGTATTTTCGAAGGATGAACATCCACGTGCAGATATTACAGCTGAAAAATTAGCTGGATTGAAGCCGGCGTTCCGTAAAGATGGATCAGTGACTGCTGGAAATGCATCTGGCCTTAATGACGGGAGTGCAGTTCTAGTATTAATGAGCGAAGAAAAAGCGAAAGAAAAAGGTTTACAACCGTTAGCTAGAATTGTTGGATATTCAGTAGCTGGAGTAGATCCAAAAATTATGGGTATTGGACCAGCACCAGCAATTCGTAAAGGTTTAGAAAAAGTAGATTGGTCATTGGAAGATGCAGATTTACTTGAAATTAATGAAGCTTTCGCGGCTCAATATTTAGCTGTAGAGAAAGAGTTAGGCTTAGACCGTGAAAAAGTGAACGTAAACGGTAGTGGCGTAGGACTTGGGCATCCAATTGGTTGTACAGGGGCTCGTATTACAGTAAGTTTAATTCACGAATTAAAAAGACGTGGGTTAGAAAAAGGAATTGCCTCTTTATGCGTCGGTGGCGGTATCGGGGTTGCCTTATTTATAGAAGCACTATAAAAAAGAAGCAGCTATTGCTGCTTCTTTTTTTACGACTCAAATAGATGATGGAATAATCGATCGCGATTTTCAAAGAAAAGTTTCGTCGTTTGGTAATGCTCAGTTTCTTCTAATGTGGATTCGTGAATTCCCTCTTGTGTTAAAGAATATATAGTGGATTCAGGATAAGCCATTAAAATAGGAGAATGCGTTGCGATAACAAATTGTGAACCTTGTTCAGCTAGTTCGTGCATTCGAATGAGCATGGAAAGTTGTCTCATTGGTGATAAAGCTGCCTCAGGCTCATCTAAAATGTATAAACCTTGTCCTGAAAAACGGTTCATAAATAATGAGAAGAATGATTCACCGTGTGATTGTTTGTGTAGTGAGATACCACCATAAGAGTTGATAACCGGATTCCCACGTGCTTCTCTATCAGCATCTATTTCATCAATATAAGAAGCAACGTTATAAAATGATTCAGCGCGAAGAAAGAAACCGTCGTTTGGTGTATTGAAACTTTTTGAAATTCGAAGGTATTCATGTAAAGATGAATGGGAATCGTTTGTGCTAAAGCGGAAGTTCTTCGTTCCACCTTCTGCATTAAAACCTAACGCAATTGCAATTCCTTCAAGTAATGTTGATTTACCTGTTCCGTTTTCTCCAATAATGAATGTTACATTTGGATGGAAATCTAGTGATTGTAATGTTCGAATAGCGGGTAAGCAGTAAGGATATGCGGAAAAACTAGGGATATTTTCTTTTTTTAATGTGACATTTTGTAAAAAGGGTACGTCAATCAATATATAAACCTCAATTCATAACGGATTTTGAATTTAAAAAGGCAGCAAATACAAGTGTTAATGACACCTGAATCCCTTCTTGTTTTCTGAATATTTTATGTGGATTATATCATTTAAACTATCATATTCCAATGTGAAAATAAATATTGCATGAAGATTCATTCTCTCGTTATGATATATGGTATTCTATTGAAAATGTGAGAAGGAGTTAAAGTATGCCGTTTACATTTGCACATCCAGCAGCAGTTCTTCCTTTTGCGAAAAAGCACTCTAAACATATTTCAGTAACGGCTCTTATATTAGGTAGTATGGCGCCTGACTTTGAATATTTTTTGCACTTTAGACCCTATGGTGTTATTGGCCATACATGGCTTGGGTTCTTATATTTAAATTTACCGCTTGTATTTCTAATCGCATACATATATCATTACATTTTAAAAAAGCCGTTTATAACGCATTTGCCTAAACCGTTTGCTGGTTATTATTCATATGCAATAGATGAGAGGTGGGGGCTACATACCTGGAAAGAATTCTTTGTATTTTGCTATTCTGCATTATTCGGTATGCTCACGCATGTCGTTTTGGATGCATTTACTCATAATACAGGCTATTTCGTTATGAAAATAGCATTGTTACAAATTGAATTACACAGTATTCCATTGTATAAATATATGCAACATGGGAGTACATGTGTTGGCTTATTATTGCTATTATACGTACTATGGAAGTATAAAGATGAAACAGGGAAAGATATGATTGTAGCTTTAGAAAAAAGAAAGTATTGGGTTTCGATAATCATTGTGACAGCTTTTATATTTATCGTGCATGCGTTCCTAGACCCCTATTTTCATATTTTCCAAATTGGAGGTATAATAGTATCTGGACTGACAAGTTCATTTTGTGGAATTGTCATTGTTTCTATAGTTTACAAAGCAAGGGACTAATTGTATATTCATGAATGATAGCGTTAGGAGAAATGAAATGATGAAAGCATGGAAAAGTATTTTTGTTTTATGTAGTTTTCTTCTTATGTTAAGTGGTTGCTTCCATCAAGAAGAAAAGAAAGCTGAACCGAAGAAGAAAGAATCTATTCCTGAAACGAAAGAATATGGTGGGCGTGAGCTGAAAAAAGTAGGACAAAAAGTGAAAGAAACAGGATGGGGTACTTTCAAGTTAGAGCAGATGCATTCTGTGAATCAAACATTTGAAGTAGCGCCAATGAAAATTCACGTACAAGATGTGAAAGTAATCTCTTTATCACAAATGAGTGAAAAGGCAAAAAATACATTGAAAGTATACACGGCACTAACTCCTGAAGAAGTAAAACGTAGATTAGGGGATAAAGTAAGCCAAGAAGATGCAGAATTATATGCATCGCTAAGTGGAACAGAGATTAGTAATACAATTCGTTACGTTGAGATTACATATAAAGTGGAGAATAGCGGAAATAAAAATATGCAATTTTTCTCTATGAATGATGTTATGATTAATGGTAAGCAACATTTTAAAGTAGCCACTCAAAACTTTTTATATGACGAAGATACGTTAGTTGGTACAAAAAATGTATCAAGAGAAGACTATAAGCCTGGTGAAATAAGAGATGGTATTATTGGTTTAATACTTGACGATGGAAAAGACAAGGTAAAGGATATTCAGTTTACAACTGATGATTTACTTGCAGGAGATTCAGAAACACAAGATGTTGTAAAAGAGCCACAAACGTTTAACATCTCACTAAAATAATGTAAGACAAAACAGTCAGCATACAAATATTATGCTGACTGTTTTTTTATTTCTTTTATGTATGAATCTACATTTTGAAAAGGCACCTTAATTTTAAACGCATCTTTTTGTTCATTAAATTGCTTTTCATTGTAGGGACCGAAACGTTTATTGTGCTTTACATCAATAATCCAATAATGTTCACTTTTTTTATTCGCAATTGCTGCGTCAGGGTTATTTGGATCTGATTTTTCCTCAGTTTGTTTTGCAATAATGTATTTATCATCCCAAGCAATGTCTGTAATTTTTGCAGGGATGTATTGTGTGGCATATACAGCATCTTGCGAGGGGAAAAGTTCAAATGCATTTCCAGAAGTACGTATGAGTTCGTATTCGTCGTTAACCGTATAAGTTAAGTGACTTGTGTTTCCTGCACAACCAGTTAATAGGAAGGCGACGAATAGGATTATCCATTTTTTCAATATGGGAACCTCCTTTATAATGCTATTGTAACAAATTGTACAAGAAAAGTAAGAGAAACGCTAGTTTACAATGTTTTTTAGAAGTGGTACGATGAGACGGGTAAAGAAGGATATGAAGGAGTCGACATAAAATGAAGTTAAAGATGCATCGTCCAGCGCTTGTAATGAATCGCATAGGTGCTTCCCTAATTGACATGTTTTTAATCTCGGTTATGTATGGTGCAGTAGTAGCTATTATGACCGGAAACTATAGTGCTATGTTTAAGCGCTTTAATATAAGCTTAGGTGATTTTAGATATGATTTCGCAGTAGTTTTCATATTAATGGCGATATATTTTATTGTATTACCCTTTATTTGGAACGGTGTTACACTTGGCAAAAAGGTAACGAGAATAAAATTAATTTCATTGAAGAGTGAAAAGCTAACGTTGCAAACATTAATTATAAGATTTTTTGTAGTGTTATTACCGAACGTATTGCTATTAGGAATTCCATTAATATGTAACGTATATATGATGTTGTTCCGCAAAGACAATTGCGGTTTTCAGGACTTAATTACAAAGACGAAAATAATAAGTCTTGTATAATAAAATAAAAAAAGACCCTTTTATATATAAAAGGGTCTTTTTTTATTTTATAAGTATATTGTGAATATTTACAGTAAGGAAAAACTAAAATGTGTCATTTCTATTTATAATAGATTGAAAATTAAGATAATGGTATAATGATTAAAAATAATATCTTTATCTCACCATTTGGGGCTGATTAAAGTTTTACTTTATATAATAAGGGGGAAGTTGAGATGACAGGAGGTAGCATAATTTTTTGGGGCATTCTCATTTTTATCGGTCTAGTTCTTGATCAGCGTAAGAGTAAGAAAAAAGAAGGATAAAAAGTAAACGTTTACAAATCGAATGGCAATTTTTCTTGCTTGCAGAATAATCTCATAAAGGAGTATACTGAATGACGGTAAGACTTATAGAAGGGGTAATGAAAATGAAGCTTGCAGGAAAAGTTGCTATCGTAACTGGCGGTGGCATCGGTATTGGACGTAATACAGCTCTTTTGTTGGCTAAACAAGGCGCAAAAGTTATTGTGACGGACATTGATCAAGAGAGTGGACAAGCAACAGTGGAGGAAATTACGAATCTAGGCGGAGAAGCCCTTTTTGTATTCTATGATATGGAAAAGCAAGGAGATTGGCAACGCGTTATTAGCATTACTTTGAATGCATTCAGTCGCATTGACATGCTTTTTCAAAATGCTGGTTTATATAAAATAGATTCTATTTTTTCTCGCCAACAAGAGAACGATTCCAATGTACTTTGTATTAATGACGTTTGGATAGAGATAAAACAATTAACGTCATCTTTTATGAAACAGCAAGAAGAAGTGGTGCTTAGTGATTTACCGATTTTCGGTATTATTGGCACGAAAGGACAATCATTTCATACAGTAGAAGCCCTAGTATAATAATGAAAACCGCCCTCAATATATGTGGACGGTTTTTTATATGTGTATAGTAAAGATAAATTTTTTAGCGAATACGTTGTTCAGTTTGGTTATCAAAGAAATGCGCTTTATTCATATCAAATGCTAATTTAATTTGGTCACCAGGTGAAAACGTATGTCTTGCATCTACACGTGCCGCAAAATCTTGATTCCCAAGTTTCATATATAAAATGGATTCAGCACCTAATAACTCAGCGACTTCAATTTTTGTTGTGAAGGCAGTAGATTGTGAAGCTTCTAAAAATAGTAGTTCATCATGAATGTCCTCTGGACGAATACCTAAAACAATTTCCTTATTTACATAGCCTTGTTCACGTAGCATCTTCATTTTTCCTTCAGATACTTTAATTTTTATAGTATTGTCTATAACGAAATCGGTTTCAGTCAATTTACCACGGAAGAAGTTCATAGCTGGTGAGCCGATAAATCCACCCACGAAGATGTTTTCTGGTGTTTCATATACTTCTTTTGGAGTTCCAATTTGTTGGATTTTTCCATCCTTCATAACGACAAGACGCGAAGCCATAGTCATTGCTTCTGTTTGATCATGTGTTACATAAATTGTTGTTGTTCCAAGGCGATGATGTAGCTTAGAAATTTCTGAGCGCATTGCAACACGGAGTTTAGCATCTAAGTTTGATAATGGCTCGTCCATTAAGAAAACTTTTGCATCTCGAACGATTGCTCTACCTAACGCAACACGTTGGCGCTGTCCACCTGATAATGCTTTCGGTTTTCTATCTAAATATTGTTCAAGTCCTAAAATTTTTGCTGCATCTTTTACACGACGATCGATTTCATCTTTTGGTATTTTTCGAAGTTTTAATCCAAATGCCATATTATCATATACACTCATATGTGGATAAAGAGCGTAGTTTTGGAATACCATTGCGATATCTCGATCTTTTGGAGGAACATCATTCATTAGTTTACCATCAATTGAAAACTCGCCTTTTGAAATATCTTCGAGTCCAGCTACCATTCGTAACGTTGTAGATTTTCCGCATCCAGAAGGACCGACAAATACGATAAATTCTTTATCTTGAATGTGTAAATTAAAATCAGTTACAGCTGTTACGTTATTATCATATATCTTATAAATGTTTTCTAATTTAAGTTCTGCCATGGTATTTCCCCCTAGAAATAATTATGCAAACGTTTTCTTTGAATTCATTATAAACGAATAGATTCAAAAAATAAATAAAAAAATAAAACGTTTTCATATATTGGAGAGTTATTAGTGATTTTCGCATGTTTTCTTAGAAAAAGAACAATAAAAATTGTAAGCGCTATTTTAAATTGAGATAGAATCTGTTATCATTCATTAATGAAAACGTTTGCGCCTTAAAAAAAGAAAAATGAATGATGAATGAAATGGGGTAGCATAATGGAAAAACAATGGTGGAAAGAAAGCGTAGTATATCAAATTTATCCTCGTAGCTTTATGGATAGTAACAGTGATGGTATAGGAGATCTTCAAGGGATTATTTCAAAGCTAGATTACTTAAAAGAGTTAGGGATTGATGTGATTTGGTTATCACCTGTCTATGAATCTCCAAATGATGATAATGGTTACGATATAAGTGATTATTGTAAAATTATGAACGAGTTCGGAACAATGGAAGATTGGGATGAACTATTACATGAAATGCATGAACGTAATATGAAATTGATGATGGATTTAGTTGTTAATCATACATCTGATGAACATAATTGGTTTATTGAATCACGTAAATCAAAAGATAATAAATATAGAGATTACTATATATGGCGTCCTGGAAAAGAAGGGAAAGAACCGAACAACTGGGGAGCTGCTTTTAGTGGATCTGCATGGAAGTATGATGAAATGACGGATGAATATTATTTACATCTGTTTTCTAAAAAACAGCCAGATTTAAATTGGGATAATGAAAAGGTAAGACAAGATGTTTATGAAATGATGAAGTTTTGGTTAGAAAAAGGAATTGATGGTTTCCGTATGGATGTTATCAATTTTATTTCTAAAGAAGAAGGGTTACCAACTGTTGAAACAGATGAAGATGGATATGTTTCAGGTCATAAACATTTTATGAACGGTCCAAACATTCATAAATATTTGCATGAAATGAATGAGGAAGTATTATCGCATTATGATATTATGACGGTTGGTGAGATGCCAGGTGTAACGACAGAAGAAGCCAAATTGTATACTGGAGAAGAACGAAAAGAGTTGCAAATGGTATTCCAATTTGAACATATGGATTTAGATTCAGGAGAAGGTGGAAAGTGGGATGTAAAACCATGCTCACTTCTTACTTTAAAAGAGAATTTAACAAAGTGGCAAAAAGCATTAGAGTATACCGGATGGAATAGCCTTTATTGGAATAACCATGATCAGCCTCGCGTTGTATCTCGTTTTGGTAACGATGGAATGTATCGCATTGAATCTGCAAAAATGTTAGCGACAGTTCTTCATATGATGAAGGGAACGCCATATATTTATCAAGGTGAAGAAATCGGAATGACGAACGTTCGATTCCAATCAATTGATGAATATCGAGATATTGAAACGTTAAATATGTATAAAGAAAAAGTGATAGACCATGGTGAAGATATAGAAAAAGTAATGGAATCTATTTATATAAAGGGTCGTGATAATGCTAGAACTCCGATGCAGTGGGATGATCAGAATCACGCTGGATTTACAACAGGTGAACCTTGGATTACTGTAAATCCTAACTATAAAGAGATTAATGTGAAACAAGCAATCCAAGATGAAGGTTCAATTTTTTATTACTATAAGAAATTAATTGAGCTACGCAAAAATAATGAAATAGTTGTATATGGATCATATGATTTAATATTAGAGAATAATCCTTCTATTTTTGCTTATGTAAGAACATATGGAGACGAAAAACTACTTGTTATTGCAAACTTTACTGCGGATGAAAGTGTATTTGAAATGCCTGAGGATATTAGTTATAGTGAATCAGAATTATTCATACACAATTACGATGTAGAAATCGGATTGATAGATAACATTACATTACGTCCGTATGAAGCGATGGTATTCAAATTGAAATAAGAAAAATCCTTATGCCACCTTGGCATAAGGATTTTTTGGGTTACCATTTTAATATGGAGAATCCATATGGAGGAAGTGTAACTTGTAATACACTTGCTTCTGCTGAAAATTCTTCGTTTGTATAAATGTTAATTATTTTCTTACCAGTAACATGAAGAGGGAGTGAAACTGTAACTTCACTATTAGTAGGGTTTAAAACGAAAAAGATAGTTTCATCCTCATATGTTTTCGTATAAGAAATATAATTATGTTCATCATTTGCTTCGATGAATTGAAAAGTACCATGTCCTCCAAATGCTTTATGTTGTTTCCGTAATAAAATCAATGTTTGTATATGGGTAAATAATGCATGATCTTGTTCTTTAGTATCCCAAATCATACATTTACGGCAATCAGGGTCCATGCCGCCATCCATACCAATTTCATCTCCGTAATAAATACAAGGAGAGCCGATGAAAGAAAGATGGAATACATAGAGCAATTTCAACTTATTTTTATCTCCGTTGCATGTTGTTAAAATTCTTGGAGTATCATGGCTATCTAATAAATGAAATGCTGCTTCATTTACATTCATAGAGTAGGAATGTAGAGATTCTGTAATTTGCTTCATGAATTCACTTGCTTTAATGGAATCGTTAGCAAAGTAAGAAAGTAGAGCGTTTGTAACAGGATAGCTCATGACAGCATCAAATTGATCGCCTTGTAGCCACGGAAGGGCATCGTGCCAAATTTCTCCCAAAATATATACTTCAGGATTTAGTGTCTTTATTTCAGTTCGGAATTCTCTCCAAAAGTTGTGATCGACTTCATTGGCGACATCAAGGCGCCAGCCATCTATATTGAATTCTCGTACCCAATAACGTCCTACTTCAAGTAAGTATTCTTTTACATCTGGATGAGCTGTATTTAATTTAGGCATATACGGTGTAAAGGCGAAAGTATCATAATTTGGAAGTGGTTCGGTTATAATCGGAAATTCATGAATGTGGAACCACTCTTTATATGCGGACTTCTCACCATTCTCTAGTACGTCTTGAAATTTCTCGAAAAAGTATCCACTATGATTAAACACAGCATCGAGCATTACTTTTATACCGTGCTTATGACATTCTTTAACGAGCTCTTTAAAAGTTTCTTTCGTCCCAAATTGTGGGTCAATTTCCATATAGTCAATTGTGTCATATTTATGGTTTGAATGAGCTTTGAAAATAGGTGTGAAATATATTCCGGAAATGCCAAGCTTAACAAGGTAATCAAGGTTTTGAATAACACCAGAAAAATCTCCGCCGAAAAAATTAGTTGGAGTTGGATTCGCACTTCCCCAAGGAAGGGTGTTTTCTGGATTCAGCGTACTATCGCCATTAGCGAATCGCTCAGGGAAAATCTGATACCAAATGGTGTCTTTAATCCAAGATGGTGCTTTGAATACATCATCTGCATGAATAAATGGAAAACAGAAAAAGTTACCAACATCATCATTTGGAATGCTAGAAAAGAATCCTCGCTCTGCATAAATAAGAGTGTCTGTTTCAGATTTTAATTCAAACCCATAACGTAAGCGCTTAAATTTTGGTTCGATTGAAATGGACCAATAATCAAATAATGCAGTAGAACCCGTTTTTTTCATGGGTGTACTTGCTGATATCCATTTCCCGTCTTTCCATTCGTAAGGATCACCGTAAATAAGATCGGCGCTTTGAATATCATCTCTCTTAGTACGTACTCGGATGTGAATTGTTTGTTCATCATAAGCGTATGCATAATTATCTTTCGGCCTATGATAAATAGCTTCTTTAAACATATAGAAAATCCCCCTTCAATATCTCTATACATAGTATTCCCTTAAGTGTAATAATAAAGCCTATATTGCAAACGATTGCCTTTCTCGTAGCTTTAATATTGCTTATAAGAGTAGTATTCATTTCATATAAAGTCAATGTATAAAGAGTATAATGACATAATTTTTAAATTAATATTTGCAAAATGAATAAAAGAATGTATAATGATAGACAAATAGCGCAAACGTTTTCATAGATTGAGATATTGTTTGCGCTTCAATTAAACTATTAAATGCAAACGTTTTCAGTTACTGAGGTACATAGACAATTTAGGGAGGTTTTTGGGATGAAGAAAGCATTATCATTATTAACGGTTTCAGCATTATCTATTGGTATGTTATCTGCATGTGGACCGAAAGATTCAGGGAAAAAAGAGGAAAGTAAAGCGAAAAAAGACTATGATCTTCTTGTTTGGGAAGATGATAAAAAAGGTGTTGGTTTAGAACCAGCAGTGAAAAGCTTTGAGGAAAAATATAAAGTAAAAGTAAAAGTTGTTGAAATGCAAATGACAGATCAAGTGAAGAAGTTACGCCTTGATGGACCAGCGGGGACTGGACCAGATGTTGTAACATTGCCACACGATCAAATCGGAAATGCAGTAACAGAAGGTTTACTTTCTGAAGTGAAAGCAGATGATGCTGTAAAGAGTAAATTTACTAATTCATCAATAGAAGCACAGACATATAATGGAAAAATATATGGTTTACCAAAAGCAATTGAGACACCAGTCTTTATTTACAATAAAAAACTAATGCCAAAAGCGCCAGAAACGATGGACGAGCTGTTTAACTTCTCAAAAGAATTTACGAAAGATGGCAAGTACGGATTTTTAGCATTAGGAGATAACTTCTACTTTGCTAATGCATTCATGGCAGGTATGGGCGGTTATGTATTTGGTGAAAAAGATGGAAAACCAAATGCAAGTGATGTTGGATTAAATAATAGCGGAGCAGTACAAGGTGCTGAATATCTTCAAAAATGGTACAAGGAAAAATTATTCCCAAAAGGTATTATCGGTGAATCAGGTGGGCCTGCTGCTGATGGACTATTCAATGAAGGAAAAGCAGCTTCTATCATGAATGGCCCATGGGCGTTCCAAGCAATGGAAAAGAACGGGATTGATTATGGCGTTGCTCCAATGCCGAAATTACCAAATGGTCAACCAATGAAAACGTTTGTTGGGGTTAAAGGATGGCATGTAACAAGTTTCTCTAAACAAAATGATTTAGCTACAAAATTCACTGAGTGGGTAACAAATGAAGAAAACGCAAAAATTCGATTTGAGAAAACAAAAGAAATTCCTCCAGTAAAATCAGTAATGGAAGATCCAATTATTAAAGATAACGAAGCTGCAAAAGCAGTTGCAACGCAATCTGAAAATGGAATTCCAATGCCAAACATTCCAGAAATGCAAGAAGTTTGGAAACCAGCTGGAGATGCGCTTCAATTAGTTGTTACAGATAAAGAGGCACCAAAAGCGGCGCTTGATAGTGCAGTGAAACAAATTAAAGGTAATATTGAGGCAAATCATAACAAGAAAAAATAAGGTGAAATTCGTGCCTCGAATATGAGAGGCACGAATTCTCTCCCTTCCATGTAGGAAGAAAAAAGGGGGAAGGAACATGCAAACATCTATGGAACCAGCAAATGGATTAAACCATTCAAAGCATAGAAAAATGGCAACCATGTTATCAATCATTCCAGGCGTGGGCCAAATGTATAATAAACAATTTGTAAAAGGTCTTATTTTTCTAGTATTAACAGGTTCATTTATTGTAGCCTTTGCTGATTTATTAAATATGGGATTATGGGGTATTGTAACGCTTGGTACAGAAGTTCCACGTGACCATTCTGTCTTTCTATTAGTAGAAGGAATCTTGGCCCTTATCGTTATCGCTTTTGGGCTCGGCATATATGCATTTAACTTATACGATGCATACCAAAATGGAAAGAAACGTGATATCGGAACACCGTTAAATTCTGTAAAAGAGCAATACCGTAATTTGTTAGATCAAGGTTTTCCTTATTTAATGGTTTCACCAGGTTTTCTACTACTTATCTTTGTTGTCGTATTTCCAATCATCTTCGTAATTTTAATTGGATTTACAAACTATGATTTATATCATTCTCCTCCAGCAAAATTAGTAGATTGGGTGGGCTTTAAAAACTTTATTGATATTTTCACTTTACCGATGTGGAGAGAGACATTTGTAAGTGTATTCTCTTGGACTGTCATTTGGACATTCGTTGCAACAACATTACAAGTTGCGCTTGGTATTTTCTTAGCGATTATCGTAAATCAGCCCGGTATTAAAGGAAAGGCAATTATTCGAACAATCTTCATTTTACCGTGGGCGGTTCCAGCATTCGTATCTATTCTTGTTTTCTCTGGTATGTTTAATGAAACATTCGGAGCGATTAACAATCAAGTATTAGCTTTATTCGGAATTGAAAAAATTGCTTGGATGACAGATCCATTTTGGGCGAAGATTGCTTTAATTATGATTCAAACGTGGCTTGGGTTCCCGTTTATCTTTGCGATGACAACGGGTATACTGCAATCGATTCCGGGAGAATTATATGAAGCGGCTACAGTAGATGGAGCGACAGCTTGGCAACAGTTTCGTAAAATTACATTGCCACTTGTGTTATATGCAACAGCACCAATATTAATTACGCAATATACGTTTAACTTTAATAACTTTAGTATCATCTATCTATTTAACGGTGGAGGTCCTGCTGTAGCTGGACAAGACGCAGGTGGAACGGATATTTTAATTTCATGGATTTATAAGTTAACGATGACTTCAGCGCAGTACGGAAAAGCAGCAGCTCTTACAATGATATTATCGTTAATCGTTATTACAGTTGCGTTATGGCAATTTAAGAGAACAAAATCATTCCAAGAAGAGGATATGATGTAAATGAATATTAAAAGACAGAAGATGTTACGTCTCTCATTAAGTTATTTAGTTATTTTCGTAATGTGTGCCATCATTTTCTATCCGTTATTATGGATTATTGGCTCATCGTTTAATCCGGGTGATAGTTTATCTGGATCAAGTATTATTCCACAAAATGCAACGTTAGATCATTATCGTAAGTTATTAGATCTAGAGAATAGTAATTACTTACTATGGTATAAAAACACATTAAAAGTAAGTGTTTTAACGATGATTTTCTCAGTGTTAGCAATTAGCTTTACTGCTTATGCATTTTCGAGATATCGTTTTGTTGGAAGAAAAAATGGTTTATTAACATTTTTAATTCTGCAAATGATTCCAAACTTTGCAGCGTTAATTGCTTTATACGTATTAGCCCAATTAACAGGATTAATTGATACACACCTTGCATTAATTTTAATTTATGTAGGCGGGGCTATTCCGATGAATACATGGCTTATGAAAGGGTATTTTGATACGATTCCGAAAGAACTAGATGAATCAGCTCGAATGGATGGAGCAGGGCATTTTCGTATTTTTTGGCAAATCATTATGCCACTTGCAAAGCCAATCGTAGCGGTTGTAGCGTTATTTACTTTCATTGGTCCATTTACAGATTTCATTTTAGCGAGTATTATTTTGCGAACACCAGAAAATTATACTTTAGCAGTTGGATTATATGAAATGGTTGCGAAGAAATTCGGTAATGAATTTACAACGTTTGCAGCGGGTTCTGTGTTAATTGCGATCCCAATTTCAATTTTATTCCTATCACTACAAAAATACTTTATTTCTGGTTTAACAGCTGGAGGTACAAAAGGATGAAAAATGGGACATTACGTCCCATTTTTCTTTTCATCTCCCTATAAATAAGTTTATAGGGAGATGAAAAGAGATTTGACATCACATGTGAAAAGAAGTGAAATAAATAGTATATTATAGTATAGGAAAAAATAGCTATATCCCTTACAATACATGAAGAGGGAGAATAGGATTAGTTTTGCAAGATATAAGAAATGAAAGTTTATGACTTGCAATGAGTGCGAGATAAAATATATGAAAAATGGCAGAGAAATGAGAGGAGGGGGATTTTTATGACAGTTACAATTAAAGATGTGGCGAAGCAAGCGAATGTTGCACCATCAACAGTTTCTCGTGTAATTGCTGATAATCCAAGTATAAGTGAAAAGACAAAGCGCCGTGTTAGGAAAGTGATGAGTGAATTAGGGTATCATCCCAATTTAAATGCGAGAAATCTTGCGAACCAAACGACGAAAACACTTGGTCTTGTTATGCCAAGTTCTGCAAGTAAAGCTTTTCAAAATCCATTTTTCCCAGAAGTTATAAGAGGGATTAGTTCATTTGCACACGTAGAAGGTTATGCGCTTTACATGTCGACAGGTGAAACGGAAGAAGAAATTTTTAATGGTGTCGTAAAGATGGTACAAGGACGCCAAATTGGTGGCATTATTCTTTTATATTCAAGGGAGAATGATCGGATTATTCAATATTTACATGAACAAAATTTCCCGTTTGTTTTAATAGGAAAACCATATGATCGAAAAGATGAAATTACATATGTAGATAATGACAATTATACAGCTGCAAGAGAAGTGGCAGAATATTTAATTTCATTAGGGCATAAACAAATCGCGTTCATTGGTGGTGGATCAGATTTACTTGTAACGAGAGATCGTTTAGCTGGTATGAGTGATGCCTTGAAATTAGCAGACATTGTATTACCAAAAGAATATATTTTACATTTTGATTTTTCGAGGGAAAGTGGTCAACAAGCTGTTGAGGAATTAATGGGACTGCAGCAACCGCCAACGGCAATTATGGCAACGGATGACTTAATTGGACTTGGTGTGTTAAGTGCTCTTTCTAAAAAAGGATTTGTTGTACCGAAAGATGTTTCTATTGTAAGCTTTAATAATGCTTTATTATCGGAAATTGCGAGCCCTCCACTTTCGACAGTTGATGTGAATATTTATCAGCTAGGATATGAGGCGGCAAAAGCTTTAGTTGATAAAGTAGAGAATGCAGAATCCACTGCAAAGTGTATCATTATTCCTCATAAATTACTAAAACGTCAAACTTGTGATCATTATGCATAAAAAAGCTAAGAGTTTAACTCTTAGCTTTTTTCATTAGAAAGGCTTCTAATCGGTCGCAGCCTTCTTTTAAAGTTTCGATACTATACGCATAGGACAAGCGAAGGTAGCCTTCACCGTATTCAGAGAATGCTGTTCCAGGAACTACAGCTAGTCCCGCTTCTTTGACAAGATCAAGTGCAAAATCAAATGATGAAGATGTCAAATGACCAACATATGGGAATAAGTAAAATGCACCTGTTGGCTTTTCAACTGTTAATCCCATTTGAGTGAGTCTATTATATACGTAATCACGGCGTTTTTTATATTGGTGGCGCATCATTTTTGGTGCGTCTTTAGCTGCTGTTAATGCTTCAATTGCAGCGTATTGAGCGATTGAAGTAGCACACGTTACATTGTATTGATGAACTTTTAATATGTGTCCTGCTAAATAGCTTGGTGCAAATAAAAGTCCAACACGCCAGCCAGTCATAGAATGTGATTTAGATAAACCGTTAATGACAATTGTCTTTTCACGCATTTCTGGGAAATGAGCGATAGATGTATGCTTTTGTTCATATACAAGCTCGCTATAAATTTCATCTGAAAGGACGAAAATATTTTTATCTTTTAAAACATCTACAATATCTTTTAGCTCTTCTGTTGATAAAGTTACACCAGTTGGATTAGAAGGATACGGTAGTACGATACATCTTGTTTTTTCTGTAATAGCATTTTTAAGCGCTTCAGCTGTTAAACGAAATCCAGTTTCACGAACATCTACAAAAACAGGCGTTGCACCGCATAATCGAATAATGGGTTCGTAACCTGGATAAATAGGAGCAGGTAAAATTACTTCTGTTCCTGGCTCTAAAATCGTTCGGAATGCAACATCAATTGCTTCGCTAGCACCGATTGTAACGATGGTTTCGTTTTCAGGTGAATAATGTAAATCGTAGTTATCTTTTACAAAGTTACAAGCTGCCTTACGTAATTCTAGTAAACCAGCGTTATGTGTATAGCTTGTATAGTTTTCTGTAATCGCCCGTTTTGCCGCTTCTTTTACGAGAGAAGGTGTAGGGAAATCGGGTTGTCCAATTGTTAAAGAAATCAAATTATCATAGTTTTGAATCATGTTAGAGAATTGACGGATTCCAGAAATTTGGATGTCCTTCACTCTAGGGTTAATGAATTGTTCCATTGTATCTCCCTTTCTTCCGTTTGAAAATTAAGTTCATTTTATCATATTTTCTATGATTACGCTTTGTATATGTTATTTAGAAAGAGAGAGAAAAGAGAAAAAAAGCCGCTATAAGCGACTTTTTAATATCCGTATTCCCAATCTATTTCATCTTCATTCCAGAGTACAGAGGATACCTTGCCAAGGTGAACGACTGATTGGTTCACAGCACATGTGCAGTTTTCATCTCCCGCTTTATGCTGTAACTCTTCATATACTGATTTTTCAACATTTTCTAGAACAACCAAATTTTCTTCTTTTAAAACAAGCGTAGTACCCGCCATATTTATCTTCCTCCTACTAAAGTAATGATCACTTATTTGTAAACATAGATAGTATGGATTATATGCTGTATTTTGCTATAGTTGTCCGTCTAAAAAAGTATTTTTATATTTTCTTTGTAATCCGTATTCATTGTATACTGCACGAAGGAAATTTGGTACAGGGTTTACAATCATTTCGAAAATCTGTAACAATTATTATGAGTTGTTAACAAAGAATTAACAAATATGTTAAGAAAAATCAAAATTTTAAAACAAATACACCTATAAAATGATATAATCATATCAAAATACATATAGGGGATGAGAGGTTATGGAGCTTATCCGTGATTTATTGATTCAAATTGCCATCATAATTTTGCCACTATTTTTATATGAAGCGATTCGTTTAAATCGCTATCAAGAAATGCCTCCGAAGCCAAATCGTTACTTTATTATGTTTTTATCTAGCGTTACGCTCGTTCTCTCCATGACATACTCTATTTGTTTTGGCAATGTGTGTGGGTATAACTTTCACCCCATTCCAATTGTCAGTGGTTTTTTATATGGTGGGATTGTTGGTTTAATCCCAGCGGTTATTTTTGTTGCATATGAATGGTTACTAAAGGGAATGAGCTTTCTTCCAGTTTTAGAAGTAATATTTTTATTGATAGTTCCGCTATTTTTATCAAAGAAATGGTCTCTTTTTTCAAGGGATAAGAAATTAATTTTAGCATTTATGATTTCATCATTTTATGTGCTTGTTTCTTTAGTATTAGGCATGATTAATGTTCTTTTGGAAACAGGATTTACACCGTATATTTCGCAAATATATAGCGGATTTATATTTGCCTCGCTTATCATGGTCATGACAATGGTATTTCAGGTGTATTTAACTGAATATTTAAATGAAAATGCATTGCTACGTACAGAGATGCAAAAATCAGAAAAGCTTAATATTGTAAGTGAGTTAGCAGCAAGTGTGGCACATGAAGTTCGAAATCCACTAACTGTTGTTCGTGGATTTATCCAATTGCTAGAAAGTACGGAAGATGTGAAGAATAAGGATTATATGCGTCTCGTATTAGCTGAATTGGATCGGGCGGAACAAATTATTTCAGATTACTTAAATTTAGCAAGGCCGCAAATTGAGAAAAAAGAACACATTTGTTTATCAGCCCAATTAATAGAAATGACCACTCTCATGTCGTCATTTGCAGCGATGCAAGGTGTATATTTACAAGTTGAAATTTCAGAAAGTCTTTATACGATTGGTGATAAGACAAAATTGAAGCAAGCTATTATGAATGTTGTTAAAAATGGTATTGAAGCAATTCAAGGAAATAAAGGATATTTAAAAGTAACAGCTATTCAAAAAGACGAAACAATCATAATAAGAGTTAAAGATAGTGGTGTTGGTATGACGAATGAACAGTTAGCAAGGCTTGGGCAACCATATTATTCTTTAAAAGAAAAAGGGACAGGATTAGGACTTATGGTAACATTTAGTATTTTACAAGCGCATAATGGTACATTGGAATATAAGAGTGAAAGTGGAAAAGGCACTGAAGCAATTATTATATTACCAGCTGTACAAAATAAGGAATAAAAGTTACCGATGAAAGGTAACTTTTTATTTTATATTGTTTATTCATTTGTTTTTTCTTGTTTTGCTCGGCTAAATAAACTTTTAAATGATTGAAAGAAGCTTTGCTCTTTTGAGGCAGCAACCATTCTTTTTGTTTCTTGAATTTCTCGAATAACTTGCATAAGCTGTGCATCACGGTTACTGTCTTTATTATAAATTTGACTAACAAGTTTATTCATTTTTTCTTCCTGTTTGGATTCTCGTTTATACATATGATTCATTAATAAGTCCATCTTTTCTTTTTGCAGTGCATCTGTTTGAGCGGCGTGATCGACTAACTCTTGAAGCATTTTTTCTTGAGAGCCTTCTTTTACATAAACTTGTTGCATCAATTCGTCTAGTTTCTCATCCTTTAAACGATTTTGTGTAATTAAAGTAGAATTTTGATGAATAATTGCCTCATTTAATTGAGCTAGCATTTCAAGTTTTAACATGAACTCCTCAAAGTTACGCCCATCTTCTTTTTCTTTCGTTTGTATCTCTTGCTTATCTTGTATAACTGGTACAGGTGGGGCCTCTTTTTCTTTTAAAATAATCGGTATCGTTTCTGAAATATCTTCTTGTAATGTAGCAGCTCTTTCGTGTATAGATTTCAATAATTTTAAATCATCAAGTTTATAAATACGAGCATCAGCTGTTTTGGAAATCATATAACCATGTTCTTCTAACAGTTGACTATATTTGCGAACTATATGTTTTGGGATGCCTGTTTTATTCGTGACATCTTTCGTTTTATAGGTAGCTTCCATCATATTTCCTCCCCAAAAAGTATCGTATATATCATTTCAATCTTTTATGAGGACTTCCTTTGAAAAAGAATGTCGGAAGGCTATTAGTTTTCTACAGCATTAGTGAAAAAATGAAAATTTTTGGCGGAATGGCAAGGAATAACTAAAATAATGTCTGAAAACATATACAGGAGAAGTTTGTTATAATAACGGAGGAAAAGAAACTGGTAGAAACATGGAGGTATACATGAAGCAATTAAAAGGTATTATCATTTCAATTATCGCAATTCTGTCTATTTTAGTAGCAGTTTATGAAGTACTTGTGCCAGAGGAAACAAGTGTAAAGAAAACGAATACGTATGATCAAGTGTTAGAATTTCCGAAAGAACGTTATCCAGAGACAGGAAAACATATTACGGATGCTATAAAAGAAGGGCATTCAGAAGTTTGTACAATCGATCGTGGTGGTGCTGCAGATAGAAGGAAATTGTCGTTAGCACCATATCCATCAAAAAAAGGGTATGATCGTGATGAATGGCCAATGGCGATGTGCAAGGAAGGCGGAAAAGGAGCACATATTGAATATATAAGTCCGGCGGATAACCGCGGAGCAGGTTCTTGGGTAGGGAATAAGTTAGATAAATACCCAGATGGTACGCGAGTAAAATTTGAAGTGAAGTAGTAGTTGTATATTTCATAATGAAGGAGAAGGGGAACTATGGAGTTAACGATTTCTTATTCGCAATTAATGTTGATGAACTATGACGGTGAGCAGCCTTATGTAGATTGGACTGATGAAGATTTTGAAAGAGGTTATGCTAAGGCAGATGGAACTGTTATTTTTGAAGCACTTTCTGATTATACTTGTGAAGTGAAAGTGACCCCAGGGAAACATATTGAAAAAGAAGAAGTAGTTAGAACGATTACGGTTCCTTTTACAGTTGAAAATGAAAGTATCGTTATAACGAGTATTCTTTCTGATAAATTTCAAATACCTATTCCAAATGGTGAGTATACAGTTGTATTACAAGCAATTCCTCTTGAAGAGCCAACGGATGATGAATTATATAAAATACAATATGAATTCTTTTTTGAAAGTAAAGAATAAAAAATGGGTTATCCTGAGAAAAGGATAACCCATTTTTGTTATGCGTTTGTTTTTAAAAGGGAACGAGCATCTTTCGCTGCTTGCACCATATGTTCTAAAGCTGGAATAACTTCTTCTGTTCTTCTCGTTTTTAAACCACAATCAGGATTAATCCAGAAATATTTAGGATCACATACTTCTAAAGATTGTTCTACGATTTTATACATTTCATCTTTACTCGGTACACGTGGGCTATGAATATCATATACACCTAGGCCGATGCCTTTTTCATATGTTGTATGTTTTAATGTATCAATAAATTCTCCGTGACTTCTTGATGTTTCGATAGAAATTACATCTGCATCTAATGCGCGAATCGCGTCAACAATATCTTCGAAGTTACTGTAACACATATGAGTATGAATTTGTGTTTCATTTGCTACAGAAGAAGTTGCTAAAAGGAAGGATTGTACTGCCCATGTAATATAAGCATCCCAATCTTTTTCTTTTAGTGGCATTCCTTCACGAAGTGCGGGCTCATCGACTTGGATTACTCTAATTCCGGAAGATTCAAGTAGTTCAATTTCGTGACGAAGAGCTAGTGCAATTTGATACGAAACTTCTTTTCTTGGAATATCATTTCGAACGAAGGACCAATTTAAAATTGTAACAGGTCCGGTTAACATTCCTTTTACAACTTTCTCTGTTAAGCTTTGCGCATAAACTGTTTCCTTAATAGTCATGCCGTTAATAAAGGCTACATCACCATAAATAACAGGTGGTTTTACGCAGCGGGAACCGTATGATTGTACCCAACCGTTTTTAGTGAATGAGAAACCAGCAAGGCGCTCACCAAAATATTCGACCATGTCAGTTCTTTCAAATTCACCATGTACAAGGACATCAAGCCCAATTTCTTCTTGGTAACGAATCCATTTTTCTGTCTCTTTTTCAATAAATTGTTCATATTGTTCATTTGAAATAACACCGTTACGCCATTCTTTTCGCGTTTGACGAACTTCAGTTGTTTGCGGGAAGCTACCAATAGTCGTTGTTGGTAATAGCGGTAACTCTAGAGCAACTTGTTGTAATTCGTATCGTTTTTCAAATGGAAGAGGACGTGAAAAATCTTCTTCTTTTAGTGCTGTTCGTGCTGCTTTGACATCTTCTCGGTTACGTGCAGCAGATGAACGAATTGTATGATGTACGTTTCGATATGTTTCCAGCTCATTACTAATGCTTTCTGTACCTTGAGTGAGAGCGGAATGAATAAGAACTAATTCTTCTAATTTTTGATTTGCAAATGCTAACGCATCAAACAGCTCAGTCGATAAGTGAGTTTCTTCTGTTTTATCGATTGGTGTATGCAATAAGCTACAAGAAGGCTGAACGATGATATCTTTCGTTTGGACTTGTTTTTGTAACGTTGTAAATAACTCAAGAACTTCATCAAGGTCAGCTCTCCAAATGTTACGGCCATCTATACAACCGACAGCTAAAGTTTTATCAGCTGGGAATCCATATTTTGAAATAGCATTTAGATTACCTTCTTTACCATGAATGAAATCTAATCCAATACCGGATACCGGGAATGTAATAATTTCTTCATAGTTTTCTTCTACGCTATCAAAATATGTTTGTAAAAGAAGAGTCGCATTTGGAACCTCTTTACGAATAGCTTCATAAATTTCTTTTGCTTGTTGAACTTCTTTTTTAGTTAAAGAAGCGAAAATCGGTTCATCAACTTGAATGGCTGGTGCACCAGCTGCATGTAGTTCTGAAAGCAGTTGTACGTAAGGTGCAACTAACTGTTTTAAAATGGTAGGAAATTGTTCTTGTGTATAGCCTTTAGCTAATTTTAAGAAAGTATATGGTCCTAAAATAACAGGCTTTCCATCTACTCCTAATTCTTGTTTTGCCTCTTCGTATAAGCGAAGTGGACGATTATCTTTTAAAGAGATTTGTAATCCCTCTTCATATTCAGGAACGATATAGTGATAGTTTGTGTTAAACCATTTTGTCATTTCGGAAGCTACGTGATCTTTAGAGCCACGCGCCATTGCGAAATATACATCAAGGTAAGATGTAAACTCAGAAAAACGTGATGGAATAAATCCTAGCATATAGGCAGTATCCAAAACGTGATCATAATATGTAAAGTCGCCAATTGGAATGAGTTCAATCCCTTTTTCTTGCTGTACTTTTACGTGTTGAAGGCGAATTTCTTTCATTGTTGTTAAAAATTGTTCTTCATCGATTTTATTGGACCAAAAAGCTTCCAATGTTTTTTTCCACTCTCGTTGTAGTCCGATACGTGGATAACCTAAGTTACTTGTTTGAATTGCCATTTTAAATTCCTCCCTAATTGAAAGTAAGCATTTCCGTTTACTAGGAAATACCTATAACAAAAAGTACAAAGACATAGAAAATAAGCCTTCCTTTTTGTTTTAACACCTCATCATCATCCGTGAATCTATCAGTGTTGTTAAAACAGGCAGGTCTCCTGACTTATGCTTCATATAATTTCTTTTACCTTCCCGTTTTCACAGTGGCACCAAAAAGAAATCTCAGCATTTACAGTGGCGGGACCGTGTTGGAGTTTCACCAAGCTTCCCTTTTAAACACGAAACAAAACTTTCGTGTACCTATTTTCCTTTTGAAAGGAATTTAACAAGCGATATGATATTGAAACAAATTTTAACATAATTTTTGGAATTTTGTCTACTGTTTTAAAATAAGAAAATTCTAAAGTTTTTATTTCTTAGTATTCTGACTTTTTGTATTCTGGAGTAACGAATAATATTACAGTATGAAAAGAGAAATTGAGCTATGAAAGAAGTAGGGATGTCTTCTTTCATAGCTCAATCTTCATCTATAGCAACTTCTGAAAGTCGGCCTGCTATAGCATCTTTAAGGAGGGTGTTTAGCCATTGTAATTCAACTGTAATATGCTCAATTACACTTTGCAAAATATATAGTTGTGCACGTGGAACCTTTCCTTTATTACAATCATATATCGTTTGCATAGTATGTAAATATTGAAGAGTATCGTTTTTCTTTTTTTCTAAAATAGGAACTAATTCGTGATCATTGCTAAAGTGAGCGAAAGATAAGGCTGAATAAATAGGTTTATATATTTGGTTTTTGGCTTCGAATTGTTTTAATAGTAAAGTGTGGAATAGTTTTTTGCCTTCTTCTGTTATATGAAAAATCGTTTTGTCAGGTCGATTTGTGTCTCTAATTACACTTGTAATATGAATTGCCCCTTGCTTTTCTAATTGCTCGAAGGCGTAATAAAGTGATCCTTTAGCATATTTAATGTAACAATCCATTTGTCGTTCTTTCATAATATGCTGCACTTCATATGGATGTTTATCTCCTTCGAGTAGCAAGCCGAGAATGACTAATTTCATGCTCATGCTGTCTCAACTCCTGTATATAAAAACTTTATCCAGTAAGATCCCCACCCAAAAATTCAGCGGAAGCAAAGAAGTTAGGTGGGGATTAACTGCCCGTAAAAGCCCGATTGGTGTGGGCTAATAATCAGTGGGGGATGAACATCCCCCCACTGATTAAAGTTTCACTTTATACATATTATAAACGGCATATCCTTTTTCATAAAGGGATATGCCGCTTCTTTTTTATATTAACTAACTTGCTTTTGTTTTTCTTTCTTTTTAGGGCCTGTAAAGAGGCGTTCATTTCCCATAAGTAAAATACAAATAATACTTAGTACAGCCGGGATGAGTGCCCAGAAGAATGTGTTCGCAATAGATGTAGCGAGAGCTTCCTTAATACCCGCTAATATTTCAGCAGGAATTTTTGCGGTAGCGCCTGGTGATAATAAGAAACTTGTGTCTCCGCCTTTTAGAGCTAATTTTGCTAGTTCAGGGGGGAATACAGAGTTTAGTTTATCTGTAAAAATATGATTTTGAATTGTACCAAAAATCGTTACACCAAGAGTCATACCGAGTGATCGGAAGAATGAGTTTGTTGATGTCGCCGAACCACGGTCCCGCATTTCCAACTTGTGAATAGAAGACATGCTTAATACTGAGAATGAGAAACCAACACCAAGCCCAGCGAGAATCATAAATAGTGTTACGAGTAAACGAGGTGTGTCCATTGTTAAAGTACTTAATAAATAAATACCAAGAACGAAGAAGACACCAGATACCATCATAATGTTACGATAGCTTGTTCGAGAAGCTAATTGTCCTCCCGTTTGACTTCCAATTACAGAACCAACCATCATTGGTGTTAAAATTAATCCAGCATTAGAGGCAGAACCTCCAAGGACGCCTTGAATGAAGATTGGAATATAAACTGTACAGATAATGAAAGCGGCACCATAGAAAAAGGCAACTCCTTGACTAGCTGCGAATAAAGGTTTTTTAAATAGATGGAATGAAATAATAGGCTCGGTTGCTTTTCGTTCTACAAAGAAGAAAATAATAAGCGTAATAACTACTGTTGTAAATAAGCCAATAATTACAGTAGAATTCCAGGCATATTCCTTACCACCAAGTTCTAATGCGAACATTAAGCAAACGATACTTATGACAAGTGTAATAGCACCAGCCCAATCAATTTTTTGTTTTCTAAATTCTAGAGACTCACTGTAGTATTTAGTAATGAAGAAAAAGGAGATAAGTCCTAATGGAATATTGATATAGAAGACCCAATGCCAACTTATATAGTCTGTAATATAAGCACCTAATAAAGGACCGAATACACTAGATGTCCCGAAAACAGCACCGAATAGTCCTGTCATCTTCCCGCGTTTTTCTGGTGGGAAGATATCGTACATAATTGTGAAGGCGATAGGCATAAGGGCACCACCACCGATCCCTTGAATAGCTCTATAAATACTTAATTGCTCAATGCTTGAAGCTGTTCCGCAGAGCGCAGAACCGAATAAGAAAAGAATGAGGCCACCAATATAAAAACGTTTCCGCCCGTACATATCAGAAAGTTTCCCGAAGATAGGCATCCCTGCCATTGTTGCTACCATATAAGCTGATGTGACCCAAACAAACTTATCAAATCCTCCCAGGTCTCCAACGATTGTTGCCATTGCGGTTGCAACGATTGTATTATCCATTGCGGCCATTAATATACCAAGCAGTAAACCAGCAACAACAAATTTTGTCTTGTTGGCTTCTTTTTTTAATGGTTGAGTTTCCAAATATAACCCTCCTTTAGAAATAAGTAAACTATATTAAATTTTGAGTGCAGTGGATAAAAAATTTAAATGTATAGTTGATGTTAATTTCTTTTCCATAAGTGCACTGATATGCCATAAAGAATATTATAGTCAAATTTGACTATAAGGCAAATTTTTTCTTCCGTCAAAATATTCTTTCGTATGAGTAGAGAACGAGTGAGCCATACGAATATTGCTATGAAGGGAATGAAGTAAATTGTAAAAAAATTTCATAAAGAACACCTTCTGTTAATAGATGAAAAATGGTTTTTTCTTCATATTGTCGAATAGGATAAAAGGAAGAGAAATATTAAACATTGCTTGTAGCAAGCTTTAGGAATTTGGGGAATTCATTGTGTGTATGTTACATCTGAAATGAGGTGAATATATATTATGAAAATATGGGGACGAATTTCGGATACAGGAAAGTATTCAATACCGCTACAACCAGTATTGTGGATTGACGGATCGAAAAAGGAAAACGAATTTCCTCAAGTAGCCGTTACATTACAAATTGGTAGTATGTATACAGAACAATTTTCGTATGAATTGACCTACGATGTAAACGACATACTTATTATGAGAATTGAAGTGGAAAATAAAGGGGTAGAAATGATTTCGAGAGTTGTTGTAAGTCATATGATTCGAGATTACTTTGCTTATATTCCTAATTCTTTAAAAGTTGATAAGGGGATAAGTGAGTTTTTATTCCAGCTTGTTAGATGGCGAATTGATGATTTGTTACCGAATGAGAAGGTGGAACTACGTTGTAAAATAAAAGCTAATAAAGATAAAGCTCTTAAACAAACATTCTTTCAGGCTACATATACATTTCAAGATAAAGAGATATCATATGGCCCACTGCAAACAAATGAAGTTGTTGTGCGTCAATGATAAAAAGGAACCTGTACAAAAGGTTCCTTTTTTAGTGAAGGTTGTGTTTTTTGAGTATTTTCTTTTGCTCCATTCCTTTTTTTCCTACATAGTTATTTTTGTAGCCAAAGTATAGAATAAATAAAAATGAAACAATATTAACAATAGCGTCGATTTGATCGTTTGTAATAAAGTGTATCCCGAAAGAGGTAAATAATAATTTTAATGATAATAGAAAACCAGCTAGCAAACGCATAGCATCTGATAGATTCTCTTTTTGTAGCATATAGATTACTCCTTTCTATAAAAGTTATATATTATATATATGAAATAGAGTAGAAAAGGTATACAAGCTTAAGCAGAAATGTACATTGCATATGTACATTTTTTATTTTGTAGAAAAACATTATTGATATAGAAACATATATTGGTATAAAAGGGGGAAAAGTATGAAACATAAAGGGAAAATTAGTGGATTATTGCTTGGCAATACTGTGGCAGTTACAGAATGGATTGCACTTCAGGATGTAATTGCAAAACTGGATTCACGATCATTTTATACCGTCTTTATTATTTATATATTGCAAATGATACTAAGTTATTATTTTGGACATTGGTACGATAAAAGAACAAACGAGCGTATGGGTATGGAAGTAGGAGGAATGGCAAGCAATGATTTTGTTGTTGATTTTTTTGGGAAAGTAGCTGCTTTATCTGAAAGAGATTCTCGTAATATTACAGTGTACATTCTTTCTGTAAAAGAATGGGAAGGGTTAAAAGACACGTTGCAAGAAAAAAAGTTGGGAGTGTTAGTACAAAAATTAGAGAGTACCATTGTAAAGACAATTCGGAAGGGCGATGTTGTTACAAAGTGGGATGAAAATAAGTACGTTATTGTAGCAATTGATAATGGTCATGAAACATCAACAATAACAAAACGATTAATGAAAAATATTGAAAGTGAAATAGAAGGTGATTTACTCAGTGTCACTCTTTTATTTGGAGCAGCTAGCTATCCAGTAGAAGGAAAAACGTTTGAAGAACTGTTGAGAAAGTCGCAAAATCAATTGTACCAGTATAGAAATTTGCAAGAAAATGAGTGAAGCTTTGATTTGAAGATATATGATAGGAAGATGTTTTATTTGTAACATTTTTTTGACTTTTATTACAAAAAAACGCCACGTTTGTAATAAAAGTCTTTAAAAATATATGAAATAAGCATATAATTATGATGGTAGTGCCAATGCAATTTGCACAGTGTGTTTTATTTTAAAAGTGTAGAGGAAAGCAAGCTCTACACTTTTCCTTTTTAGGAAATGAAAAGAATATTTGTAAGTTGTTGCGAGATATCGATTGTACTGTGTAAAATGAACAAAGAGATTAATTGATAGAAAGCTGGAAAGGGAATGATAGACGTGAGAGCGGAGCGATCACCTTTTATCAGGTGAACTATTATAGTCTTATTAAGACTGAGGTGAAATTCCGTGGATATTAAAGTAATACATAGTGTGAACAGGCCTTAAAAAACACGAAGTAGTATACTTAAAGATGGATATGGAATTGCTAAATAATTCAAAAAGAATAATGTAATATCAAGTAATAATTTGTACAAACAATATTAATGATCTTCGTAAAAAAGATGCGAGTGTATAGAACAATTACATATTTTATAACTTTTTTATATTACACGATGGTCGTTTATAAGTAGGAGGAAGAGATGTTGAAATATAGTAAATTAGCAATTGTAACTACATTATCAATGATTTTATTAGCCGGTTGTTTCGGTCCGAAACCAGAAGAAGAATTATATGTAGCGTTTGAAAACGCTGCTAAACAAGAAAAAACAATGTTTGAAGATGCAAAAAAACTTGAGACTTTAGAGAAAGAAGGACAAGAATTATATAACCAGATTGTTCAAGAAGGAAAAGATAATAATCAAACTGTTAAAGAAAAACTGAATCAAGCAGTGAAAAATACAACTGAACGAGAAAAAGTGCTTACAAAAGAAAAAGAAGTTTTAAATAAAGCGCAAGAAGAAGTGAAGTCAGCTGATAAGTATGTGAAGAAAATTGAAGATAAGAAATTGAAAGATCAAGCTGATAAAGTGAAAAGCACGTATGAGAAACGCCACGATTCATTTAATAAAATGTATGACAGCTATAACAAATCTTTAAAACAAGAAAAAGAGTTATATACAATGTTACAAGATAAAGGTACTAAATTAAAAGATATTAGTGAAAAAGTAAAAGTAGTAAATCAATCTTATAAGGATATTGAGTCAGAAAAAGATAAATTTAATGAATTTACAAAGTCTTATAATACAGAAAAAGTAGCTTTTTATAAACAAGCAAATATTAAAATTAAAGAAGAGAAAAAATAAAACAGTTTGGCCTACACTTGGCCAAACTGTTTTATTTTTTTGTATAAGTACGACTATACCATGGAACAGGCTCACTTAATTTTTTTTCTTGTTTTAATGCTTCAGGACCAATATAATCTTGAAGTGTTTTTTTTGCTACTGTTAAAGATAAGGTTGTTTTCGGATTTCGATAGGAGGATTCAAGATGACCAAGATGCGGTAGAATTCGAAAATCTTCTTTCGTAGGAGGGATGTGGAAAAAATAATCGCCTAAACGTATAAGGACATCAGATTGTTGTTGGCTAAAACGTGGGTTTCTAGAAAAATGCAATCCTTCTTTAATTGCTTTTTTTTCAGCAATCAAACGTTCTAAAGCTGTCTTTTTTAACCAGTATAAATATTTAGGATTAGTAGCTGCTTTAGCATGACGATTCACAACGAAAATAGATTGAGCTAGTCGATTAATAGAATGTTGGTTTTGTAATTGAGATTGTGGTTGTGAAGGTTTCATATTGAATCTCCTTTCAATTTTTCATTATTATACCATAAATAAAATAGGTATTTATTATACGCAAAAAGTGATTGTATATATTTTCAATATTAAAGCAATATTGTTACAAAAAACAACTATTTTGTATAATAGTAATAGAATATGTTTTTGAAATTTGATAATGAAAGAGTGAGAAGTTTGAAAGAAATATTAAAACAACAGTATGCCATTATAGATATTGGATCTAATACAATGCGTTTAGTTATTTATGAAAAGCAAAATGGAGGTTTTTATAAAGAGATTGAAAATACGAAAGTTGTTGCTAGGTTAAGGAATTACTTAATTGATGGTGTATTGAATGAAGAGGGAATAGAAGTATTATTACAGACATTATTTCAATTTCAAGAAAGTACAAGATTCCATCAGTTGCATCATGTACTTTGTGTTGCAACAGCAACAATTAGACAGTCGGAGAATCAAGAGGAAATTAAAAAGCTTGTTGAAGGACAAACGGACTTTACTCTTAGAGTATTATCAGAGTATGAGGAAGCGCGTTACGGATACCTGGCGGTTATGAATTCTACATCGTTTTCAGAAGGAATAACGGTAGATATTGGTGGGGGAAGTACGGAAGTTACATACTTTAGAAATAGAGAGATTTTAGAGTACCATAGTTTTCCTTTTGGGGCACTTTCTTTAAAGCAACAATTTATTAAAGGTGATATTCCTACTAAAGATGAGTTAGAGGGAATGCAACAGTATTTAGAGTTTCAATTTCGAACGTTACCATGGTTAATCAATAAGAAATTGCCTCTTATTGCAATTGGTGGTAGTGCTAGGAACTTAGTAAAAATCCATCAAAATTTAATATGTTATCCTATAGCAGGATTACATTTATACAAGATGAAAGAAGAAGATGTTGAAAGTGTAAAAGAGGAATTGGAAAAATTGTCGTTCATAGAACTTCAGAAATTGGAAGGATTAGCAAAAGATCGAGCAGATACGATTATTCCAGCGGTTGAAGTATTTCATACACTTGTTCATGTTATAGAGGCACCGGCATTTGTATTAAGTAGAAAAGGGTTAAGAGAAGGTGTTTTCTATGAAGAGTTGACAAAAGATTTGGGGATTTCATATTATCCGAACGTAGTTGAAGAAAGTTTGCATTTACTATCACATGAATACGAAATGGACATGGAATTTGTTATTCAACTTATTAAACATGGAAGACTAATTTGCAAACAACTTGAGGAAATAGGGCTTATTTCTATGTCAGTAAAAGACTGGGAAGTGTTCCATCAAGCTGCGAAAGTATTTAATATAGGCAAATATATAGACGAAGAAGCAAGCCGTTTACATACGTTTTATTTATTAGCGAATAAGACAATTGATGGCATGATGCATAAAGATCGAGTAAGGCTAGCGCTTATTGCATCGTATAAATCAAAAATGTTATTTAAACAACATTTATCTCCATTTGAAGGTTGGTTTGATAAAAGCGAACAAAAAAAAATCCGCCTGTTAGGAGCTGTTTTACAATTTTCAGCTACTTTAAATGTAAGGCAACGATCGCTTATTGATACCATATCTATAACAGAAAGCGAAGAGGGATTAACGTTTAAAGTTTTATGTGAACAATCGGCATTAGCAGAAAAAGTACAAGCTGAAAAACAAAAAAAACAGTTAGAAAGAGTATTAAAAACGAATATTAATTTATTATTTGAACTAAAACATTAGGGTTGTACGGATGTCTTTACGAAAAATTTACACTTTGTAATATTGTAATTTGATAAAATGAAATTAACTAAATTATAGTAAAAAAGTTTCAAGGGGAAGTGTGAAGAGAATGGAATTATTGAAGGGGAATGCAGTAAATTTAAATGATACAGCTTATTACAATAATCGAGAGTTAAGTTGGTTAGCATTTAATGAACGTGTCTTACAAGAAGCGCAAGATGCAAATAATCCACTTTTGGAAAGATTGAAATTTATTAGTATTTTTAGTTCGAATTTAGATGAATTTTTTATGGTACGTGTAGCGGGATTAAAGGATCAAGTGAGTGCTGGATTTAATCAACCAGAAAATAAAGCTGGCTTAACACCGAAAAAGCAATTAAATAAAATTGCGATAAAAGCCCATGCACTAATGACAGTACAATATGATACATTTAAAAATTATGTATTACCAGCGCTTGAGTTAGAGGGAATTGAACGTTTAACATTCAATGATTTGACGAAAGAGCAGCGAGAATTTATAGAAGAGTATTTTGACGAGCAAATTTTTCCGGTGTTAACTCCTGTAGCTATTGATGCATATCGCCCATTTCCAATGTTATTAAACAAAAGTTTGAATTTGGCTACTCTTTTATATGATGAGAAGCAAGCAGAAGAAGAAAACAGGACGAAGTTAGGGATTGTGCAAGTTCCTTCATTACTTGAGCGCTTCATAATTTTACCGAGTGAAGGGCAAAAGCATAAATTTATTTTATTAGAAGACGTAATTAGTAGCTTTACTCATAAATTATTTACGGGATATACAGTATCATCTGTTACTCGTTTCCGTATTACACGCAATGCAGATTTAACGATTCATGAAGAAGGTGCGAGAGATTTATTAAAGGTAATTGAAAAAGAATTAAAAAAGCGTAAGTGGGGGGCTGCTGTACGTTTAGAAGTTGGGAAAGAACACATTGATGAAAGAGTATTAGCGTTATTATATGAGGTTCTGGAAGTAAAAGATGAAGATGTATATATAATGGATGGCCCATTAGATTTAACATGTTTGTTTTCTTTATATAAAAAACTAGCTCCTTTATATGAACATCTTGTATATCCAGCTCTTATTCCGCAACCGCCTCAAGATTTAGGTGATGAAGAAGATGTATTTGAAAAAGCAATTGAGCATGATATTTTATTACATCATCCTTTTGAATCATTTCAGCCGGTAGTTGATTTTGTCCGTGATGCGGCAGACGATCCGAATGTACTTGCGATTAAACAAACGTTATATCGTGTAAGTGGTGATTCACCGATTATTCAGGCGTTAAAGATAGCGGCTGAAAAGGGAAAACAAGTGACGGTATTAGTTGAATTAAAGGCAAGGTTTGATGAAGAAAACAATGTTCACTGGGCTAAAGAATTGGAACAGGCAGGCTGTCATGTTATTTACGGTGTCAGTCACTTGAAAACACATAGTAAAATTACGCTAGTTGTAAGGAGAAAAAACGGAAAAATCGAAAGGTTCGTACATCTCGGAACTGGGAACTATAATGATGCAACAGCGAAGTTATATACTGATTTTGGATATATTACATCAAGAAAAGATTTTGGGGTCGATGCAACCAATTTCTTTAATTATTTAAGTGGTTATACAACAAAGCCACATTTTCATCATTTATCGGTTGCTCCATTTGATATAAGAGAGCAATTTATGGATTTAATAGATGAAGAAATCCGTTATCATAGGCAATATGGAAATGGATATATTATCGCTAAGATGAATTCATTAACAGATAAACCGTTAATAAAAAAAATGTACGAAGCATCACAAGCTGGAGTAAAGGTAGAGCTCATTGTTCGAGGAACATGTTGCCTACGACCTGGTATTCCAAATGTAAGTGAAAATATTCGTGTAGTTAGTGTTGTTGGAAGATATTTAGAACATAGCCGTATTTATTATTTCCATCATAATGGGGAGGAGAAAATATATTTATCTTCAGCTGATTTGATGACGCGAAATATGGAGAAGCGAGTGGAAATATCTTTCCCGATATTAGATATTGAAATGAAGGCACGAATTAAGGCGATTTTACAGCTTACATTAGCTGATAATGTGAAAACACGTGAACAAAATAAAGATGGTGATTACTATTATGTTATTAATGGTAGTACAGAAGAAATTGATAGCCAAGTGAAGTTGTTTAAGATGGCGTATCAAAATACAGACGCTGAATAATGAAAAAAAGTAAAAACCTCTTATGTCCATAAGAGGTTTTTACTTTTTTCTACTCATATGCTCCAAAAATGGAAGGATGAGTAGAAACAATAGTTTTATTATAAGCGTGTAATGAGATGGCTCGTTGAGAGAATAATATTTGAAAGAATCGTTACTTTAACCTAGTAATAGTAGGGTTGCTGACATGGTCCACCGTAACAAGGATAAGGTGCTGGCGGCGGGAAAGGTGGTGGATAAGGTGGATAAAATGGTCGAGGGCCGAAAGCTAATGCTCCGCCGAGTAATCCACCAGCAATTCCAGCTAGAAAGGGAACGCCAAAAAACGGGAAGAAGCGTGAGTCGCCTACTGGACCAATAGGTGCTGAACGGACTGGAATTGGTTGATAATATGGATACATGAACATACCTCCTTTATTGGACTCACTTTTATCATATGGTAAACGAAACATGGATGAGCGCGTACAAGAAAGGATATGTAAGAAAATAGGCGAATTATTACGAATGTTGGAGTGTGAAAATTGTGATTTCAGGTTTTGACATGAAACGAAATGGGACACGTGTTCTTCCGAGGCCTCGATTGACATAGAGAGTTAAATCCTGCATCGTATAGAAGCCTTCAATATAGTCTTTGGCGAGTGATGGTGTAATAATAGCCCCTAAAAAAGGAATTTGTACTTGTCCGCCATGGCTATGACCAGAAAGTTGCAAGTTGATTGGATATTTGGAAATTTGCGGCGCGATATCTGGCTCGTGAACAAGAACGATGTTATAAGTATTTTGCCGTGCATGTTGTAATGTTTTCTCTATTTTTGGTTTGCCTAGTAGTATATCATCGAGACCGAAAATAGAAATTTCACTATTATCCATTAGACGAATTCTTTTTTTACTATTTAGCAATAGTTCAAATCCTGATTCACGCATGATGTGCTCATAGTATTCAGTTCCATATCCACCGTGATCATGGTTACCATAAATAGCGAATTTACCGAAGGGGGCTTGTATATTTTTTAAAATGGACGCGACAAAAGGAGTGTCAGTATACGTTTGATAATTATCAATGAGATCTCCGGTAAAAAGGACAATATCTGGATTTACAGCATTAATTTTAGAAACAACTTGAGATAAATGTTGAAGCGAGAAATAGTATCCGAGATGTAAATCGCTGAATTGAAGAATTTTCATACCATGAAAACTTTTTGGGATGAGTTGTGATTTTAATGTGTGCTGTGTAAAAGAAATGAAATGGGGTTCTATATATTTAGCATAGTAGTATCCGATGCCACTGGTTATAAATGAATAGAGACAAGTACGCATACCAATTTTTAAAAAATTTCTTCTTGTAATGTGCGTCATAAAAATATGAGTATACCTCAATGTTTTTATTCCATTTACAGGCTACTCAAATCTCCTTTCAGTTTATTTAAAAATATACTTTACATAATAAAAAATTAGTATAGATTACGAAAAAAATGAATAAAAAGAAAGTTCTTTACATTAAAATATCAGAAAAGTTTAAAAATATAAAGATTTCTATTAAATAAAGTGATAAAATGAATGTGTATTCATTTTTTTGGAGGGGATGTATGTGAAAGAAAAGGTAGTTATTATAACAGGTGGATCGAGTGGAATGGGAAAAGGAATGGCGACTCGCTTTGCAAAAGAAGGGGCACGAGTTGTTATTACAGGACGTACAAAAGAAAAACTAGAGGAAACAAAGTTGGAAATTGAACAATTTCCAGGGCAAGTATTACCTGTACAAATGGATGTAAGAAATACGGATGACATTCAGAAAATGATTGAACAGATTGATGAGAAGTTTGGTCGAATTGATGTTTTAATAAATAATGCAGCTGGAAACTTTATTTGTCCAGCAGAAGATTTATCCGTGAATGGCTGGAATTCGGTCATTAATATTGTATTAAACGGTACATTTTACTGTAGCCATGCTGTCGGAAAATATTGGATTGAAAAAGGTATAAAAGGGAATATCATTAACATGGTAGCAACATATGCATGGGATGCAGGTCCAGGAGTTATTCATTCGGCTGCAGCGAAGGCAGGAGTATTAGCGATGACGAAGACGCTCGCTGTTGAGTGGGGACGTAAATATGGAATACGAGTTAACGCTATCGCTCCAGGACCAATTGAACGTACGGGCGGTGCTGATAAATTATGGATTTCAGAAGAAATGGCTAAGCGTACGATACAAAGTGTTCCGCTTGGAAGGCTGGGTACGCCAGAAGAAATCGCTGGTCTAGCTTATTATTTATGCTCAGATGAAGCTGCGTACATAAATGGAACTTGCATGACAATGGATGGAGGACAACATTTACATCAATATCCATTTTAAAAGGGATAAAAAAATGAATGTTTGATTCATTTTTTTACGGTTAAATGTGACGGAATTGTGACATATGAAAGAAAAGTGTTTACAAGAGGTCATATATACGTTATATTTAAGACCTCTTTTTTCTTCATAGTAGAATTGCTAATTCCCCTTAGCATTTTACCCCTCTAATCCCTTCAGGAAAACTGAAGGGATTTTTTATTATTTTTCCGTAAATATCATGTTATAATTTTTGAAAAGTAAAGGGAGGGAAGCACGTTGATAGATGCATTAGATGTAATGAGTAACTTGGATAAAGTCCTTCCTTATTATCAAGCTATTTTTAGTGCTGATGAGCATACTGTAATTGGATATGAAGTAGTAGGACGTATTCAAACAGAAGAGGGCATACAAAGTTTAGCTTCTTTCTTTCACGATGATTCGATTCCAAGTGAATTTCAATTGGAAGCGGATAATATTATAGTAGAAAAAGCTTTAAATCGTTATTTAGAAAGCGATCAAAAATTATTATTATTTATACATCGGAATGCTAATGTATTAATGAATGATGATGATGAAAGCTTGCTTCAACTTTTATTGAGGTATGAAGAACAAGGTTTAAATTTAAAACAAATTGTTTTAGAGATTACAGAGCATGAATGTAAAGAAGATATAGAGCAATTTAATCATTTGCTTATGTATTATCGTACATATGGTATTCAAATTTCGATTAATAAAGTAGGAACGGGTACAAGTAATTTAGAGCGTATTAGCGTGTTAGCACCTGATATTTTAAAAGTAGATTTAACGAACTTAAGGCAAACAGCACTTTTACAATCTTATCAAGATATTTTATATTCTTTATCATTACTTGCTAGAAGAATTGGTGCAACTTTATTATATGAAGAAATAGATGCTTTTTATCAACTGCAATATGCTTGGAAGAACGGCGGAAGATATTATCAAGGTAATTATTTAAAAGAATGTTTACCTGATTTTATTGAAACGAATGTTTTGAAAGAGCGACTAGGTAATGAATGTCATCAGTTTATTCAGCATGAAAAGAAGAAGTTACAAAAAATTTATAATTTAACAGAGATGTTACGCGATCGCATTGGCGATGTTTTATCAAAACAAAAAAAGAATGAAGATATAAATGATTGGTTATTACAATTTAGTCAAAGTGTATCACAGTGTAGTTTTCGTATATTTATTTGTAATGAAGATGGTTTCCAACAATCAGGAAATGTTATGAAAAAAGATGGAGAATGGATTGTGATGCCGGATTATTATATGAAGAACTGGAGCTGGCGCCCGTATTTTCTCGAGAATATAATGAAAATGCGTTTTGAGAATAAGGCGAGGCTTTCAGATTTATATGCAGATATTGAAACGGGAGAAATGGTACGAACATTTTCTTTCCCGATTGATGATGACAACTTTTTATTTATAGATTTATCTTATGAATATTTATATGAAGAAGATGTTTTATTTTAATGCACGAAGAGATTCGTGCATTTTTTGTTTGTTTTTATCATAAATTGGTAATAGTGAAAATGGTGATGAAAATGCTGTCTATCGTTGTAAAGATTTTACGAACGAAATCTGTCCTTTCTTTGCATAATCATTGTTACAATGAATACTACAAAGACAAGTTCTTTTAAAAGGAAGGTGAAAAAATGAGGAAATATGGAATATGGCTTGTTCTATTTGTATGTGTTGCCTTTCTAGTTGGTTATAGTGTTACGACTGTTTTAGGAAAAGAGGAAGTGGAAGTCGATCGGAAAGAAGTATTTACAACGATACAAAAAGGCTATGAAACCCAGTTTTCAATTCGTGGGAAGCATTTGCCGATGAATAAGATGATAGAGACGTTATCACCGTATTTTACAGATAATTTCCTTCAAGTATTTACAGATGAAAATAGCAGAAGTGATAAACAAAGTGGTGAATATTTACTTCCGGCAAAAGAAGCACCGTTTTCTTTTAATTCAGAAACGAAAATGTCGTATGATGAAGAACATAAAAATTTATATGTATACGAGCGGACAAAAAGTGGACAATATCAAATTGTAACATTGAAAAGGGATCAAGATAAATGGAAGTTAGCAGGATATCATGAAAGTCAGGAACTTTTAACTGAAATAAAAAGGTTGCAACAATTATAAAGTGAAACTTTTAATTAGTGGGAGTTTTACTACCTACAAACAGCGGGATAAGAATAGGAATAGGTATTTACCTATTCCTATTCCTATTCTATATTGAGTAGTTGTTGTAACTTTTCAATTTGAAAACCTGCAACTACTTCGCCATCAATTACGACTGTTGGAGTTGAATAGGAATCATAGTCGTTTAAAAGACGATTGCGAGCAGCAGCGTCTTTTTTTACGTCAAATTCTTCATATGCAACGTTATTATGCTTCAAAAATTCTTTTACAATAACACATGGCGGACAATCGGGTTGTGTATAAACCTCAATTTTTTTCATTGTAATTCCTCCTTTTTTCTGTTTTTTATTATATTCTTCCAGTATAAAAACCGCAATAATGAAGGAGAAATATGTTCTTTCTGTTTTTTCCTTCGCATTTCGACAAATTTTTAGTTGAGTTTCTGGCCAATAACCTTTATCCTAGAGTGTGGAACATTTTTTCTGTTATGACGGATAGAATGAGTATAGCTGTAAAACCTATTGGTAGGAAGATCAGAGAAAGGAGAGATTTCATGTCTCTACTCCAAGGAATTTTAACTCGACTTGTTAGTCTACAAGAACAAGCTGAAAGCGGTGAAGTAGCACAACGCTATTTTGAAGTGAACGGTGAGCGCAAATGTAGCGTGAAATTTTTCGATAAAAGTGAAATGTATGAGTTAGAAGTGTATCAACAAGGTGAAAAACCTCAAGTATATCAATTCGATAATATCGACATGGTTGCAATTGAGATTTACGATATCATTTCTTGATACATATAAAAAAGGTACTGCCACATGGCAGTACCTTTTTTAGTTCTATTACTTTCTAGCATAATGTATAGAAGTTTTTTATTTTTCCTACAATGGTATTAAAATGAAAATTTAATCCGTGCAAGTTTGCTTATCCATGTGGATAATTAGTCCCGTCAACCGGGTGAATATGTGAAGCTAAACTTCTCACTATCGCTGGGTTTTGCAAATAGCGGGAGAAATATAACTAGGAGGTTATCGTATGGAACGTTTACCAGTTGTGATTTGTCCTAATTGTCAAAGTTCTGCTGAGATTATTCATGTATTAACGGCTCAATCTAATCAAAATGTAATTTATACGTGCCAAGTTTGTCACTTTGTAATTCGAAATATTGAAACGAATAAAGGATAGGAAGTTATAATTTTAGTTTTTGTCCCATACAATGAGAATACGAAAAGTCTGTCTAATTGAAAGGACGTGACTCTGTGGACGGTGCACATAAATTTTACAATGTTTCAGAGAGACATTTAAATTTTGATATGGTCTTTAACCGTATTTGTAGTTTCATTGAAAAGGATCCGCGAAATTTGTATCGATTATCCATTGGGACAGACTCGCAAGCGCATCAAAAGGATACGAGGTTTATTACAGCAATCCATATTCATCGTGTTGGAAAAGGTGCCTGGGGTTGTTTACACCATAAATCAGTAAAAGATAAGCCAGCGACCTTACGTGAGAAAATATATTTAGAAACGCAGTTTAGTCAAGAAATCGCATGTCTATTTACGCCTACTCATATACAAACAATATGGGAGTTATTGCATCCTTATGCTCAAGATGGGGCTGGATTCATAATGGAAATTCATTTAGACATTGGGAATGATGGCTTAACAAAAGAATTTATTTTAGATATGACAGAAAAAATTCGAGCGATGGGATTAACTGCAAAAATTAAGCCGGATGCTTATGCGGCGTTTAGCTATGCAAATCGATATACGAAATGATTTTTTTGTATGTGTACGATTGTTACATATCTTTAAACGAAAACTGAATATTACATCTATTAAATAGGTTGAATTTTTTATATAATAAGAGTAACGATGCGAGTGTAAGGAGAGGGGTATATGCAAAGGGAAGTTGTTTTAACGAAGGAAGAAGAAAGTTTACTACTAGATATTTTATTTCAGCAAAATTACGCAAGTGAAATTTTAGCTGTGGAACTTACAGATATTGAGAATGGTTTGAAACAGACAGATGTGATGCAATATAAAAAAATCACAAGGTTATTTTACAGATTAAAAAATAAAGGGTATTAAGCGCTACCGGAATGGTAGTCTTTTTTTTGTGCGGTATGCTAAAATAGCTGTGTGATTGTATTTTTATTGAAATAAATTTAGGACAAAATAATAATATGAAAACGCTGTCATAAAATGTGAATAGAGTTGTGAACATAAGCAGGAAAAAGGGAAAATGGGGGATGTAATATGATTAGTATTCCGAAAGACGAATTTCAACAAATTCTTGTGAAGGATTTAATGATTTCATCGGAAAAAGTAGCTCATGTCCAAATTGGAAATAGTTTAGAACATGCTTTACTCGTTCTTGTAAAATCTGGATATTCAGCGATACCTGTCTTAGATCCAATGTATAAACTACATGGTTTGATTAGTACTGCCATGATATTAGATGGTATGTTAGGATTAGAACGTATTGAGTTTGAAAGGCTCGATGATATGAAAGTAGAGCAGGTGATGAAAGAAGATATACCTGTTCTTAAATTAGACGATTCATTTGCAAAGGCTTTAGAAATGACAATTGATCATCCTTTTATTTGCGCTGTTAATGAAGAAGGCTATTTTGAGGGGATTTTAACACGTCGGGCTATTTTAAAATTGTTGAATAAGAAAGTAAGGCAACATAATCGATAAAGTGAAAAAAGTGACTTCATAGAAACGAAGAAGTCACTTTTTTTTCGTGCATATCACTTGTGTATGTATTATATTTAAAAAGACATAAAACATAAGGAAAGTTTGTGCTGGACAATTGTATTTTCTGAATGAAAGCATTCGGGTAAATTAAGGATGAAAAGCTTATTGAAATAAGGTGTATGGAAGCTAAGGAAAGAGGGAGAAAGTTGCAAATTGATGATTTTCAAATGATGGTTGTGTTAGCTCAGGAATCAAATATGAGAAAAGCGGCGGAACGTTTATTTGTTTCCCAACCTGCGCTGAGTCAACGATTACAATCTATGGAGAAACAATGGGGAATGAAGTTTTTTATTCGCTCACAAAAAGGATTGACAATTACACCTGAAGGGGAAAAAGTTGCAAATTATGCCAAAGAAATGTTGCAAAGGGAAGAAGATATAAAAAGTGAGCTGGCTGTTTTCAGAACGGAAACTCATGGAACGTTAAAAATAGCTGTTGCATCAGTTATTGGTCAATATTGGCTCCCTCCTGTTTTGAAAAAGTTTGTGCATAAATATCCTTCTGTAAAGATATCGCTGTTTACTGGATGGAGTAGTGAAGTGCAAAAGCAGTTTTATGAAGGAGACGTGCATGTTGCTATACTGAGGGGAACACAAGAATATAAAGGTCAGAAGCAACAATTATTTGAAGATGAACTGTATTTAGTTGATAAAGAAATAAAAGATATTTCGATGTTAAAAGAAACAAATAGGCCGTTCATTCAATTTAAAAGTGACTCGACTTATTATGGACAAATACAAAATTGGTGGTATGGTTTATTTTCTAATCCGCCTAAGCGAACGATTGTAGTTGACCAAATTGAAACATGTAAACAACTTGTTTTAAATGGTATAGGTTATGCCCTTTTACCTTCTACTGTTTTAAAGGAAGTACAGGAAAATATGTATAAAACACCTGTTCAACTGACGAGAGAAACATGGTTGTTAACAAGTGACTCGGCAAGGCAGTTGAAGCAAGTACAAGCATTTTTAGAAATTATAGAAGAAATTCAAAGGGGAAAATAAGATTATTATCTTGCTACTCGCTCTTTCGTTTGGTAGAGTAACATTATAAATGGATTTAGGAGGCAACAAGAATGAAAATGATGGACGCTAACGAAATTATTTCGTTTATTCAAAAAAGTGAAAAGAAAACTCCTGTAAAGGTATACATAAAAGGGGATTTAAAAGAAGTAACATTCCCTGAAACAGTACAAGCATTTGTGAATAAAAAATCAGGTGTATTATTCGGAGAATGGTCTGAAATTAAGACAATTCTTGATGAGAATAATAAGCACATCGTTGACTACGTTGTAGAAAACGATCGTCGTAATTCTGCAATCCCAATGCTTGATTTAAAAGGTATTAAAGCTCGCATCGAGCCAGGTGCTATTATTCGTGACCATGTTGAAATTGGTGACAACGCTGTAATTATGATGAATGCAACAATTAACATTGGTGCTGTAATTGGTGAAGGTTCTATGATCGACATGAACGCAGTACTTGGTGGACGTGCAACAGTCGGTAAAAACTGTCACGTAGGTGCAGGTGCTGTACTTGCAGGTGTTATTGAGCCACCTTCTGCAAAACCAGTTATCGTTGAAGATGATGTAGTAATCGGTGCAAATGTAGTTGTTTTAGAGGGTGTTACAGTAGGTAAAGGTGCAGTTGTAGCAGCGGGAGCTGTTGTAACAGAAGATGTGCCTCCATACACAGTTGTTGCAGGTACTCCAGCACGTGTAATTAAAGAAATTGATGAGAAGACAAAAGCAAAAACAGAAATTAAACAAGAGCTTCGTCAATTAAACCCAGAGAAATAAAAAGTAAAAAAAGCGTAAGAGCGTAAATGGGCTCTTACGCTTTTTATAGATAGAGGTGCAAAAATGACAGTAAGCAAATTTGTCCAAATTCGTAGAGATCTACATAGAATTCCAGAAATCGGATTTAAGGAATGGAAAACACAACAGTATATTTTAGATTATATAGGAACACTTTCTCATGAATTTGTGGAAGTGAAGACATGGAAAACGGGTGTAATCGTTAAAGTAAATGGAAAAAATCCCGAAAAAATAATAGGTTATCGTGCAGATATAGACGGTTTACCAATTACAGAGGAAACTGGATACGAGTTTGCTTCTATTCATGAAGGAATGATGCATGCATGTGGCCATGATGTACATACAACAATCGGTTTAGGCCTTCTAACGAAAGCTGTGAGCGAAAGAATAGATGATGACCTTGTATTTCTATTCCAGCCAGCAGAAGAAGGACCAGGCGGTGCTCTTCCTATGTTAGAAAGTGAAGAGTTAAAAGAATGGAAACCAAATATAATTCTTGGTCTTCATATTGCACCAGAATACGCTGTGGGGACAATTGCAACGAAAGAAGGACTGTTATTTGCCAATACTTCAGAATTATATATTGATTTAAAAGGGAAAGGTGGCCATGCTGCCTATCCACATACTGCAAATGACATGATTGTTGCAGCGAGTCATCTTGTTACACAGCTTCAATCCGTTATTAGTCGCAATGTAAATCCTCTTGATAGTGCAGTAATTACAATCGGGAAAATTACTGGTGGTACGGTTCAAAATATTATTGCAGAAAAATCTCGTTTAGAAGGAACGATTCGAACATTATCAGTGGAATCAATGAAGCGTGTGAAAAGCAGAATTGAGTCAATTGTTGCAGGTATCGAAGCTTCTTTCCAGTGTGAGGCGATTATAGATTACGGAGCAATGTATCATCAAGTATATAACCATGAAGAGTTAACGAGAGAGTTTATGGAATTTGTACATAAACAAACTGATATGAATGTTATTACATGTACTGAGGCAATGACGGGTGAAGATTTTGGTTATATGCTTCGAGAAATCCCTGGATTTATGTTTTGGCTTGGAGTAAATTCAGAATATGGTTTACATCATGCAAAATTAAAACCAGACGAAGAAGTGATTGAAAAGGCAATTACATTTTTAAGCCAATATGTAAAGTGGAAAGGGAATAGAAAATAAAACTTCCACTTTCTTGAAGGTTCCAAAAAACTTTTTGTTCTGAGGTGTAAGTAACGCTCGTATAGATTGATTTTAGACATTGACATACAAATGGAAGAATTAAAGTTAATTGTACTGTTTTAATAATGAGCAGGGGGGTTAGCCACTGCTCATTATTAATTATTTGACTAACTTATATATGTTTACTTTTAGTATGAAAAGTGTGTAAAATCAATGTGAAACATAGAAAAAAGGGTGGGGAATTACGTGCAAATTAGCAGTGCGATTTTATGTTTCGTCTTATATGCGTACGTTATTATTGCGGCGGTTTATTTTGGGATAAGTTTTTATGCCTATCGTCTAGTAGATAATAATGAATATGACGAAACATACAAATGGGTGAAGAGATATTTATCACCTGTACTAGAAATTATGAATGGGTTTGTGCTCTTTTTATTTATTGGATTAATTGCTTTTTCAACGAGTTTAGTAGGGAATAAAACTACGTTATTTGTATTGGGTATCATTATTTTTATGTTGTTAGGAATAAGGATTGGTAATACGGTCTTTTGGAATGAAAGAAAAGTAGATGGTTGGACGGGAATGTTAATTCCGTGCATGTTAGCTGCAATCGTGACAAATATAGAGCATGAATATTATCAATTACATTTTTGGCTTATTATCGTTTTAACAATTCTTTCTGTTTTGTATATAAGCACAGTAGTACTAACATATATTGCACATGAAAAAGGAGATGTTAAAGGCACTCGTTTCTTTAGAGGACGGGCATTATTTTGGAGTGTGCCGACGATGGTAGTTATCGCGCTTATTGCGATATTAGTAAATGGATATCAATTTTCTAATTGGCAACTATTTTTAGAAAATTGGTGGATCTTTATCTTTTCGTTTATTGCTTTTTTAGGTGCAACGCATTATTTATTCCATCAACATCATTACATATGGGCGTTGTTATTTGCATTCACACAGCTTCTATTTGCCTTTTTTGGTCAAGAAACATTATTATTCGTTTTTGAAACATTTAGTTCTTTTGGAAATATATTTGTATTTGCTATGCTACTTGTTGGTATCGCTTTTTACTTGCAACAATATTTTTATATACAAAAACAAAAATAAGAGCTAATTACAGTTTTTGTGACGCATATAAAGTGTGTTACACTGAAAATAAATAGTACTTGAAGTTATTGGAGGAATTCCCGTGGGTGAGAAAGAAAAAGAATTTGCTGTCATTGGACTTGGTCGCTTTGGTGGAAGTATTTGCCGAGAATTAGCTCAATTAGGAATGGAAGTAATGGCAATCGATTCAGATGAGGATAAAATTAATGAATTTGCAAATATAGCTTCGCATGCTGTAATTGCAGATTCAACAGATGAGATGGTATTAAAAAGCCTTGGTATTCGAAATTTTGATCACGTAGTCGTTGCTATTGGAGATAATTTAAATTCAAGTATTTTAACGACTTTGATTTTGAAAGAGTTGGGTGTAAAAAATATTACTGTAAAAGCTCAAAATGATTATCATGAAAAAGTGTTAAGTAAAATAGGTGCAGATCATATTGTGCATCCAGAACGTGATATGGGAAAAAGGATTGCTAATAATATTGCATCAAGCAATGTGCTAGACTACCTTGAGCTTTCAGATGAGCATAGTATTGTAGAGATTATTGCGAATAAAAAAATTGATGGGCACTCTTTAATTGAATTAGATATTCGTGCGAAGTTTGGATTGAATATTGTAGCAATTAAACGAGGCAAAGAAGTTATCGTATCCCCTCGAGCTACGGAGAATATTCAAGCAGGAGATATATTAATTGTCATTGGTCATGACGATGAAGTGGATCGATTTAAACACTTTTTAAGATAAGAGAAAAGAAAAGGACAATGCCTTCATGGCATTGTCCTTTTTCTTATATTTCCATAATGATTGGTAAAATCATTGGACGGCGTTTCGTTTTCTCATATAGGAATGGAGCTAATGTGTCTGTAATTTCATTTTTAATTTCAGACCATTGTGTTGTTTTACGCTCCATTACTTTTTCTAAATGAGTTGTAATTAATGTTTGTGCATCATTGATTAAATCGCTACTTTCACGCATGTAAACGAAACCGCGTGAGATGATATCAGGTCCTGCTGCAACTTTAAATTCTTTCATATCAATGCTTACAACTACAATTACAAGTCCTTCTTCAGAAAGGATACGACGATCGCGTAATACGATATTGCCAATATCTCCAATACCGTTTCCATCAATGTAGACCGAACCAGATGGGATTTTTCCAGCTACGCTAGCTTCATCCGAACGTAAAGCAAGAACATCGCCATTATCCATAATGAAGCAATTTTCTTCAGGGATGCCACAATCATTTGCTATGTTCATGTGCATACGCTGCATACGATATTCACCATGAATTGGCATGAAGTACTTCGGTTTAATTAGACGTAACATTAACTTTTGTTCTTCTTGTCCACCGTGTCCACTTGTATGGATATTTGAAAGTTTCCCATGAATTACATCAGCGCCAGCGCGGTACAACATGTTAATTGTACGACTTACGCTAATTGTATTTCCTGGAATTGGTGAAGAAGAGAAAACAACTGTATCTCCAGGAATAATTTGAATTTGGCGGTGTGTACCGTTTGCAATACGTGAAAGTGCTGCCATCGGTTCACCTTGACTACCTGTACATAAAATAACAACTTTATTAGCTGGTAAGCGGTTTAGTTGAGATGCATCTATGAATGTATCTTTCGGGCAACGAATATAACCAAGGTTTTGTCCAATTTCAATCGCTGCTTCCATACTTCGACCAAACACAGCTACTTTACGGTTGTTTTCAACAGCAGCTTCAACAACTTGTTGTAAGCGGTGAATATTTGATGCAAAGGTTGCGAATATAATCCGTCCTTCTACTTTACGGAAAATGTCTTGAATGCTATCACCAACGCGACGCTCAGACATAGTAAAGTTTGGAACTTCACTGTTCGTACTATCAGATAATAGACATAGTACGCCATCTTTACCGATTTCAGCCATTTTTGTTAAATCAGCTGGTTCGCCAACTGGTGTGAAGTCAAATTTGAAGTCACCTGTATGAACGACTTGACCTTGAGGTGTTTTCACAACAACGCCGTACGAATCTGGAATACTGTGAGTTGTACGGAAGAAGGATACAGACGTTTTTTTGAATTTAATAACGTCATCTTCTTGAATCTCGTAAAGTTTTGCTTTACGAAGTAAGCCGTGTTCTTCTAGTTTGTTTTTGATGAGTGCAATTGCTAATTTTCCGCCGTAAATTGGAATGTTCACTTGACGTAATAGGTAAGGGATTCCGCCGATATGATCTTCGTGACCATGTGTAATGAATAACCCTTTAATTTTATCTTCGTTTCGCACAAAATAAGTGTAGTCTGGTATTACATAATCGATTCCGAGAAGTTCGTCCTCTGGAAATTTAATTCCAGCATCAATTATAATAATTTCATCTTGAAATTGAACAGCGTATGTATTTTTACCGATTTCACCAAGCCCACCGAGAGCAAATACAGCAACTTGGTCGTTTTTTAGAAATTTCATATCGCTATACGATTTCCGCTAATGTTAAATCAGCGTTTTCTTTTTCATATTCAAGATGAGCGCCAGTAACAGACTGAACAAACTCGATATTATATGCGAACTTATTTAATTTTGTACGAACATCCTTTTCAGACGTAGCCTCTAAATATAAAACTTTTGTATTTTCACGTACTGGAACCTCAGTTAATTTTTCTTGATAAAATACTTTAAAAATCATTTGGAAAACCTCTCCTTGTCTATGTTTTGCATTATCTGTTACTTATTATAAAGCAAACAGTCACGATTTTCATGTTTTTTCGAATGAGAATGAAGAAAAAGCCCGAAATGGGCACAATTTAAGCGACTGTCTTTTTACGGACTAGACCATTTAAATAACGCTTGAGCTTTTTCTTCAGCTTCTTCAGCATGATTACTCCTTCCTTTCCTTATTTTAAACATGCCTATTACTAGTGAAAACTCTATCTCTGATATAAGAGATAGGACAAAAGTGAATGGTGAATCTTGTCCTTTCCCATACAGTGAAAGTTATTCTATAGTAACGATTAGTAGCCGTTAGTTATAGGTATAGTATGAGGAAGAATGGAAAAGAAAATTCATACGAACAAGTATCCACATGTTTTACTAATATATATATGCAAAGTTTACAAATAAGGTCAGAAAGGGAACGCTTTCTTCACAGATGTTTAATATGTTATACTTTTTTTTAGAATTTGAAAAGTGATATTCAAAATAGGAATATAGAGTGCCAGAAAGGATTTTGACAAATGAATGATAAAATTGTCTTTTTTGATATTGATGGAACATTATTAGATCATGATAAAAAAATTCCGCAATCTACACGAGATGCAGTAAAACAGTTACAAGAAAAAGGTGTACATGTAGCAATTGCGACAGGGCGCGCGCCATTTATGTTCGAAGATATTCGTAAGGAACTTGATATACATAATTATGTTAGTTTTAATGGACAATATGTTGTCTTTGAAGATGAGGTAATATTTAATAATCCGTTACATCCAGATGCTTTACATAAGTTTACTCAGTTTGCAAAACAAGAAGGATATCCACTTGTATATCTTGACCATCAAGATATGAGAGCATCAGTGGAATATCATGATTATGTGAAAGAAGGCTTTGGAAGCTTAAACTTTGAGCATCCAGCATATGAGCCTAATTTTTATGAGGAACGTAATATTTATCAAACACTACTTTTTTGTGAAGTAAATGAAGAGGAAAAGTTTATTAATCATTATCCAGATTTTCATTTTATTCGTTGGCATGCATATTCAATGGATATCATTCCGAATGGTGGTTCTAAGGCAAAAGGAATTGAGAAATACATTGAAAAGTTAGGTTTTAATCGTGATCAAGTGTATGCATTTGGAGATGGCTTAAATGATTTAGAAATGATCGAAGCCGTTGGCACAGGTATTGTGATGGGAAATGGCCATGAAGACTTGAAAAAACTTGCAAATCATGTGACAAAGGATGTTAATGAAGACGGTATATATCATGGACTAAAGTGGGCTGGATTGCTATAACTGAATATGGAACCCATTTCATAATAAAAAGGCGGAAGATTAACTTCCGCCTTTTTATTATTATCGCTCTAGAGGTTTGGAATCATCAGGAGCGGCAAAAGGATTTTCTTTATTGATATGGTCATAGAACATAACGCCATTTAAATGGTCAATCTCGTGCTGAAATACGATTGCTGGTAAACCTTTTAAACGTAATTTTACTTCTTCTCCGTTAATAGAAGTTGCTTTTACTGTAATTCTTGTATAACGAGGAACATAACCAGGTACTTCGCGGTCTACAGATAGACAGCCTTCACCACCCTGTAAATATGTACGTTCAACAGAATGGCTAATGATTTTTGGATTGAATAATGCATGGCTATATAATGTACCATCCGCATCGGTTACATGAACTGCAATCATTTTTTTTGAAACACCGATTTGCGGAGCCGCTAATCCGATTCCAGGGCGTAAACTATATTTTTCAGCCATTTCAGGATCTTGGCTATTTATTACGAATTCAATCATTTCTTTTAAGGTAGTTGTATCTTCTTCGCTTGCCGGTAAGGACACCTCTTCTGCAACGTTGCGCAAAATAGGATCTCCTTCGCGAATAACATCTTTCATTGTAAGCATATGTAATCTCTCCTTTCCTCTTTAGTCTACCAAAGGAGATGGAAAAAGTCATCGGCAAGAAAGGGAAGGCATTTTGGAAATCGTTCTATTATAGAGTAGTTATGTATGTGGTAAACAGAAAAAGACGGCAAAGCCGTCTTTTTCTTTCCATAGTTGTTTCGTTTTACAATTAGCGAATGCAAGCAGCACCAACGATAATTAAAAGAATAAACAACACAACGATTAAGGCGAAGCCGCGTCCAGACCCGCCACAAGAACCGCCATAACCGTAGGAAGGATATGAACAAGTTGGATAGCAATATGAGTATCCGTACATGAGATGACCTCCTTTATCATTTCCCGCTAATACTGCGGTTACTATAATGTATGGAAGAGAGGGTAGAAATGTATAGGTATTTACCTAAAAAAGGAAGAGTAGTTTGTATATTTTTGTTACGAAGAGAGAAAAACTAAAGAGAATTAAATCGTTTACATATTATTCTAAGAGAAAAAATAAGTGAAAAAGGGAATAATATAACAGTAGGTCAATGCTTACTAATACAGATGTAAAAAATAAAAACACGTTTGTGTAGTAGAAACCTGCATATTATTTATAAAAAAACGTATTCAAAGTAATTGACATCGTAATTAGAATAGTTGTAAACTAAAAAACGTGATCAAGATTGTATTAATATGTTTCTGAAAAAACATTAGTACAGATTGTTAGGTACACAAAATTATTCTCAACCGACATACAAACATGTTGGTTTACATCGTTGCGCTTTTTAAACTGGAAAATAGCCAGTGAAAGCGTTTCAGAATATGGTTCAAGAGAGGAAGAGGTGAACGGAATGGGTACTAAAACAAAAAAGACCCTATTTAATGTTGATGAGCAAATGAAAGCTATCGCAGCTCAATTTGAAACATTACAAATTTTAAATGAAAACGGTGAAGTTGTGAATGAAGCAGCTATGCCTGAATTATCTGATGATCAATTAAAAGAATTAATGCGTCGTATGGTGTATACTCGCGTATTAGATCAACGTTCTATTTCTTTAAACCGTCAAGGACGTTTAGGTTTCTACGCACCTACAGCTGGACAAGAAGCTTCTCAATTAGCAAGTCATTTCGCACTTGAAGCAGAAGACTTCATCTTACCAGGATACCGTGATGTACCACAATTAGTATGGCACGGATTACCATTATACCAAGCATTCTTATTCTCTCGTGGACACTTCATGGGTAACCAAATGCCTGAGAATGTAAATGCATTAGCTCCACAGATCATTATCGGTGCGCAAATCATCCAAACTGCTGGTGTTGCGTTAGGTATGAAACTACGTGGTAAAAAATCTGTTGCAATTACTTACACTGGTGACGGTGGTGCTTCACAAGGTGACTTCTACGAAGGTATGAACTTTGCAGGTGCATTCAAAGCTCCAGCAATCTTCGTTGTTCAAAACAACCGTTATGCAATCTCTACTCCAGTAGAAAAGCAATCTGCAGCTAAAACTGTAGCACAAAAAGCAGTAGCAGCAGGTATTTACGGAATTCAAGTAGACGGTATGGATCCATTAGCTGTATACGCAGCAACTGCTTTCGCTCGTGAGCGCGCAGTAAATGGCGAAGGCCCTACTTTAATCGAGACTTTAACATTCCGTTACGGTCCACATACAATGGCTGGTGATGACCCAACTCGTTACCGTACAAAAGATATCGAAAACGAATGGGAACAAAAAGACCCAATCGTACGCTTCCGTAAGTTCTTAGAAGCTAAAGGCCTATGGTCTCAAGAAGTTGAAGAGACAGTAATCGAAGAAGCAAAAGAAGATATCAAACAAGCAATTGCTAAGGCTGACCAAGCTCCAAAACAAAAAGTAACTGATTTAATGGAAATCATGTACGAAAAAATGCCTTACAACTTAGCTGAACAATATGAAATCTACAAAGAAAAGGAGTCGAAGTAAGCCATGGCTCAAATGACAATGATTCAAGCAATCACTGATGCTTTACGCGTTGAAATGAAAAATGACCCTAACGTACTTGTATTTGGTGAAGACGTTGGTGTAAACGGCGGTGTATTCCGTGCTACTGAAGGTTTACAAGCTGAATTTGGTGAAGATCGTGTAATGGATACTCCACTTGCAGAGTCTGGTATTGGTGGACTTGCAGTTGGTCTTGCACTTGAAGGATTCCGTCCAGTTCCAGAAATCCAATTCTTCGGTTTCGTTTATGAAGTAATGGATTCAATTTCTGGTCAATTAGCTCGTATGCGTTACCGTTCTGGTGGACGTTGGACTGCTCCAGTAACAGTTCGTTCTCCATTCGGTGGTGGTGTTCATACTCCTGAACTTCATGCTGATAGCTTAGAAGGATTAGTGGCTCAACAACCTGGTCTAAAAGTTGTTATTCCATCTACTCCATACGATGCTAAAGGTCTTTTAATCTCTGCGATTCGTGACAACGATCCAGTTATCTACTTAGAGCATATGAAATTGTACCGTTCATTCCGTCAAGAGGTACCAGAAGGTGATTACACAATTGATTTAGGTAAAGCTGATATCAAACGTGAAGGTACAGATGTATCTGTTATCGCTTACGGTGCTATGGTTCACGCTGCATTAAAAGCTGCTGAAGAACTTGAAAAAGAAGGTATCTCTTTAGAGGTTGTTGACTTACGTACAGTTCAACCATTAGATATCGAAACAATCATCGCTTCTGTTGAAAAAACAGGTCGCGTAGTTGTAGTTCAAGAAGCTCAAAAACAAGCTGGTATTGCAGCTAACGTTGTAGCGGAAATTAACGACCGTGCAATCTTAAACTTAGAAGCTCCAGTTGTACGTGTTGCAGCTGCTGATACAGTATTCCCATTCTCTCAAGCAGAGAGCGTATGGTTACCAAACCACAAAGATATTGTTGAAGCTGTAAACAAAGTAATGAACTTCTAATTTTTAGCTTTTCATGTGCAAAAGAAATCAGCACATGCTGGTTTCTTTTGTACATATTCCATAATAATGAAATGAATCAGGGGGCTGAATTCCGTGGCATTTGAATTTAAACTACCAGATATCGGTGAAGGTATCCACGAAGGTGAAATCGTAAAATGGTTTATTAAACCAGGCGATGAAGTAAACGAAGACGATGTACTTCTTGAAGTACAAAATGATAAAGCAGTAGTAGAAATCCCTTCTCCTGTTAAAGGTAAAGTACTTGAAGTACTTGTAGAAGAAGGAACAGTTGCAATCGTAGGAGATACATTAATTAAATTTGATGCTCCTGGATACGAAAACCTTAAATTTAAAGGTGACGATCATGATGAAGCTCCAAAAGCTGAAGAAGCAGCAGTAGAAGCTCCAGCAGCGGAAGCTACTCCAGCAGCAACTGCAGAAGTAGTAAATGAGCGCGTAATCGCTATGCCATCTGTTCGTAAATACGCTCGTGAAAAAGGTGTAGACATTCATAAAGTAGCTGGTACTGGTAAGAATGGCCGTATCGTAAAAGCTGACATCGATGCATTTGCAAATGGTGGACAAACTGTAGCAGCAACTGAGGCTCCAGCAGCAGTAGAAGCTACTCCAGCAGCAGCGAAAGAAGAAGCACCAAAAGCACAACCAATCCCAGCTGGTGAATATCCAGAAACTCGTGAGAAAATGAGTGGTATCCGTAAAGCGATTGCGAAAGCAATGGTTAACTCTAAACACACAGCTCCTCACGTAACATTAATGGACGAAGTAGATGTAACAGAACTTGTTGCTCACCGTAAGAAGTTCAAAGCAGTAGCAGCTGACAAAGGTATTAAATTAACTTACCTTCCGTACGTTGTTAAAGCTTTAACATCTGCATTACGTGAATACCCAATGTTAAACACTTCTTTAGACGATGCATCTCAAGAAGTAGTTCATAAACATTACTTCAATATCGGTATCGCAGCTGATACAGACAAAGGTCTATTAGTACCAGTTGTTAAAGATACAGATCGTAAGTCTATCTTCACAATCTCTAACGAGATCAATGATCTTGCTGGTAAAGCACGTGAAGGTCGTCTAGCTCCAGCTGAAATGAAAGGTGCTTCTTGCACAATTACAAACATTGGTTCTGCAGGTGGACAATGGTTCACTCCAGTTATCAACCACCCAGAAGTAGCAATCCTTGGTATCGGCCGTATCGCTGAAAAACCAGTTGTGAAAAACGGTGAGATCGTTGCAGCTCCAGTATTAGCATTATCTCTAAGCTTTGACCATCGTTTAATTGACGGTGCAACTGCTCAAAAAGCGTTAAACCAAATTAAACGTCTATTGAATGACCCACAATTATTAGTAATGGAGGCGTAATAACAATGGTAGTAGGAGATTTCCCAATTGAATTAGATACAGTCGTTGTTGGTGCAGGTCCTGGTGGATACGTTGCGGCAATTCGTGCAGCACAATTAGGTCAAAAGGTAGCAATCATTGAAAAAGCTAACCTTGGTGGCGTATGCTTAAACGTTGGATGTATTCCTTCAAAAGCGTTAATCAATGCAGGTCATCGTTATGAGAATGCAATGCATTCTGATGACATGGGTATTACTGCAGAAAACGTAAAAGTTGACTTTACAAAAGTTCAAGAATGGAAAAACGGCGTAGTTAAGAAATTAACTGGCGGTGTTGAAGGCCTTCTTAAAGGTAACAAAGTTGAAATCATTCGCGGTGAAGCTTACTTCGTAGATGCTAATACATTACGCGTTATGACTGAAGATGCAGCTCAAACTTATACGTTTAAAAATGCTGTTCTTGCAACTGGTTCTACACCAATCGAAATTCCAGGATTCAAATACTCTAAACGTGTTATCAACTCTACAGGTGCTTTAAGCTTACCTGAAATTCCTAAAAAACTTGTTGTAATCGGCGGCGGTTACATCGGTATGGAATTAGGTACTGCATATGCTAACTTCGGTACAGAAGTTACTGTAGTAGAAGCTGGCGACGAAATCTTAGCTGGTTTCGAAAAAGCTATGAGCTCTGTTGTTAAACGTGCTCTACAGAAAAAAGGTAACGTAAATATCCATACAAAAGCTATGGCTAAAGGCGTTGAAGAAACAGAAACTGGCGTAAAAGTTAGCTTTGAAGTTAAAGGTGAAATCCAAACTGTAGAAGCAGATTACGTATTAGTAACTGTAGGTCGTCGTCCAAACACTCAAGAAATCGGTCTTGAGCAAGTTGGAGTTAAAATGACTGACCGCGGCATCATCGAAATCGATGAGCAATGTCGTACAAATGTACCAAACATCTATGCAATCGGTGATATCGTTCCTGGACCACCATTAGCTCACAAAGCTTCTTACGAAGGTAAAGTAGCTGTAGAAGCAATTAGTGGCCATGCATCAGCTATCGATTACATCGGAATTCCTGCAGTATGCTTCACTGATCCAGAATTAGCATCTGTTGGTTACACTAAAAAACAAGCTGAAGAAGCTGGAATGACTGTAACTGTATCTAAGTTCCCATTCGCTGCTAACGGTCGTGCATTATCATTAAACAGCACTGACGGTTTCTTACAACTTGTAACACGTAAAGAAGATGGTCTTCTTGTAGGTGCTCAAGTTGCAGGTGCAGGTGCTTCTGATATTATCTCTGAGATTGGTTTAGCTATCGAAGCTGGAATGACAGCTGAAGATATCGCTCAAACAATCCATGCTCACCCAACATTAGGTGAAATCACAATGGAAGCAGCTGAAGTTGCTCTTGGAATGCCAATTCACATTGTAAAATAATTTAAGTAATGTAAATAGCCCTTCTCTTATTGTAAGAGAGGGGCTATTTTTATTTTCATCAAATGACTTGCAAGGTCTTTAAACGTACTTGTCGAATGAATATATAATACTTTAACAAATGATTCCGGCTTAACTTACTTCAAAGGTAATATATATCATCCTATAATATGTAATTGATTCAAACGTACCCCCATATATTAATAAAATAGAGCATGTCAAAGGAGAAGGTTCCATGAAAATATTACATGTTATATTTTATCATTTACTACTATGGAGTGGCTTTTCCACTGTATTAACATTATCGAATGGTGATAAGTTTCATTATAAAGTTATTCTTTTTTTCGTATTTCTATATTTAGCCTATGTAATAGCATATTTTGTATTGCACGTAAGAAAGCAAGCTTTATTTCTTACATGTTCGAATTGTATATTATTTTTAATCATATTATCTATTTTTTAAATTAGCGTTTATAAAAATACATTGTTCGTCCATTAAATAATTGTAACTCTCCTTCTAATTTCTTCGCTAAAAAACGGCAAAATTCATTTGCTTTCCCTTTGTCACCAAATGTTGCATTAGGTGGTAAAGAAACTTGGATGAAAGATTGTTCATTTTCTATACCAACACCAATATAAATTGAGTCATACCGGTCGTGATTGGATTGAAGTTTTAATGTTGTTGTAGATGTATCTAAAATTTCATAAGGAAAAGCGGTATTTGTATACGTGTAATTAATTTGGGCACCAGTTTTAGAAGTAACTGTTTTATAATAATGAAAAAGTTGTTTTATATCATCTATTGAAACTGATTGTTGGTTGGATTTCGGTACAAGCGTAATAAAGGCGTGTTGCATATAAGTTCCCCCTAACTTAGTAGAATACTATCATTCTACATCCTACTGAATTTTTTGACAATTAAAAGGAGTATTACATGTTTTGTTTAATATACTATTAATGAAACGTGATGTAGAAAGGTGGAAACCAATGTTTGAAAAATTGTATGATGAGCATGAAAGTGTGAAGGTACGATTTTTAGGGTTTATGACACATGATACACGTTATGATTTTGGTGTTATTTATACAAATATGTTTTTTGGAAAGCCGCTCATTGTTTGTATGCAAACAGGAAGGTCTACTTTACTCGGACGAGATGATGTAGAGAATGTTCAATATATACAGGAGATTTTTAAATTAGGATCAGAAGAGGAAGCAAAGGAGTTAGCTCAGTTTTTCAAATTTCTAGTTCCGTCAACTTCTTTACATGCGGAATATGAAGAATAATTAATGTGAAACAGTCGTACTTATAAATATGGCTGTTTTTTATTTGAATATCGCATACTAATTTAAATTTAAAATATTTAATGTGTTATACTAAAAACCTATTGACGTAAAAAGTATAACATATTAAAATAAAGACAGAAAGTTAAGCGGTTACAAAAAGTTTTTGGGATTATAAACTTAGGGGGAAATGAAAAATGGGAACAATCGTATGTCAAGATTGTGAAGGTACAATTGCACACTTCGAAGATGAGAAAGTAACGGTACTTTACGGGAAATGTGGATCTTGCGGATGTGATCACACAGAGCATACAAAAGCCCAATAATTGATAGGAAATGGACAGCTAAAAGTTTTTAGGACCATAAACTTAGGGGGAAATGAAAAATGGGAACAATCGTATGCCAAGTATGTGAAGGAACAATCGGACATTTTGAAGATGAGAAAACGACGGTACTTTACGGAAAATGCGGAACAAATTGTGACTGTGCTAGAAAAGATAATGCGAAAGCTTAATGATAAATAAATAGATTACTATTGAAACTCAGGGGGAAATGAAAATGGGAACAATCGTATGCCAAGTGTGTGAAGGAACAATTGGACATTTTGAAGATGAAAAATCAACAGTACTATACGGGAAATGTGGATCTCATTGCGAATGTGACCATAAAGAACATACAAAAGCTTAATAATAAGAAAAAGCGCCTACATGTGTAGGCGCTTTTTTAATAAATTGTAGTTGTATGACCAACTGTTGCAACGATTGCATCATCCCTAATCGGAATAAAGCTTATGGAGGTCTGTGGTGTACTAGAAGAAGCGTATTGGCTCATTATACGACTATCGATACGGGTAATAGTATCGGTCAAGAAAGCTGAAATAAAAGCGTAAGGGACTCGTCGTTCATTTAATGAATAAATAATTTCTTCTTTTGTTTTTACACCTACGCCATGCCCGTAAAAAAAGAAATTTCCTAAATAGATTGTATTTTCTCCTTGCCATTCAATCGTAGCTGGATTTACTTGTGGGTTTTTAAAGTAAACGAGGTCACCTGGAACAAGATCGCCACCGTTTTTTGTTATGAGCCTTAGATCTTGGTCGTAGTCCCATGTATAAAGTAAAAGGTTTGCAAATAGATGATTGAAAGTTTCTTCCTCATACAATGATAGTAAAGCTTTATAAAAAATAATGATCATAGCGGTTGCGCATTCAGTTCCATATAGTTTTCCGTTTTTGAAAATATCCTGTATGGCAATAGAAGGTGGTATGTTTGGAAGAAGCTCGAATCCTCCAAGAGACGTTCTTTTCCAATACTGGGGGTTGCAAAAGGATTGCTGAAATGTACGAAACTGAAATCCACTTTGAAAAAGCTCTAGTGCAGAGATAATAATATTAACTCGTAAATTGAGATCAAAGCTGAGTTCATCAGCTGTTCGGAAGGAATAAACTTCTTGATTTCCTGCCATTATTGATAAAATTTGTTGTTTCTCTGCTGCAAATGGCTCGTATTCATTTGTAATATAAGGATGTACAATAGAACGGCCTATTACAATCATAATAGTATCCCCACCTATACGTTACATTCTTAAGTATCGTATGAAGAAAAGGAAAAAAGGTGAAAAAAAAGCCTATCAACTGATAGGCTTGTACTCTTTAATAACACGTAATGTTTGTAATGTCATATCTTCAGGACCTTGTACAGGTAAACCTGCTTCTAAGTTTTTACGAATATACTCTAAGTTTTCTTGTGTAATAATTTCCCCCGGAGTAAAGATTGGAATCCCTGGCGGATAAACCATAACAAAATCAGCTATAATACGACCCGCTGCATTTTCAAATGGAATGACTTCTGTTTCCGAATAAAAAGCATCTCGAGGAGAAAGTGCTAGCACTGGAATTTCTGGAATCTCTACTTGTACTTGAACACCTTTATCTGCCCTATTTCTAAATGTTGCTGCTAAATCTTGTAATGCTGCAATAAGTGTATTTGTATCACTTTCTGTATCTCCCAAAGTGATAAGACATAGTATGTTGTATAGATCTGAGAGTTCTACTTCAATGTTATATTGCTCTCTAAGCCATACTTCAGCTTGGTGGCCGGTAATACCTAAATCTTTTACAGATACAATTATCTTTGTAGGATCATAGTTAAAGGTAGCATCTGTACCTAACATTTCTTTTCCAGGACAGTAAAGATGCTCAATAGAATTTATAGCATCACGAACATGCTCAGCTAATTGTATTGTTTGTTCTATGAGTGCTGTTCCTTCTGTAGCAAGACGTTTTCTCGCGACATCAAGGGATGCTAACAAGATGTAAGAAGTTGATGTGGTTGTAAGCATGCTAATAATAGATTGGACATGCTTTACATTCACTAAGCCTTCTTTCACATTAAGAATAGAACTTTGAGTTAAAGAGCCTCCTAATTTGTGAACACTTGTTGCTGCCATATCCGCACCAGCTTGCATCGCTGACATAGGTAATTCATCGTGAAAATGAATATGAACACCATGAGCTTCGTCGACTAGTACAGGGATGTCATAAGAATGTGCTAATTGTACAATCTGTTCTAAGTCTGCAGCAAACCCAAAGTACGTTGGATTAATAACAAGTAAGCCCTTTGCATCTGAGTGCTCTTCAAGTGCTTTTTTGACAGATTGAATTGTGATTCCATGAGAAATACCGAGCTTCGGATCGATTTCAGGATGCATGAAAATCGGTTTTGCACCTGAGAAAATAATAGCTGACATTACTGATTTATGCACGTTTCGTGGTACTAGGATTTTGTCACCAGGACCGCAAACGCTCATCACCATTGTCATAATAGCGCCACTTGTACCTTGAATAGAAAAGAAAGTATGATCTGCACCGAATGCGACTGCTGCTAAATCTTGTGCTTCTTTAATCATACCTTTTGGATGATGTAAATCATCGAGTGGCGCAATATTAATTAAATCAATTGCTAATGCATTATGCCCAATAAATTCGCGAAATGTAGGATCCATGCCCTGTCCTTTTTTATGACCAGGAATATGGAATTGAATTGGATTTCGCTTACTGTGCTCAACTAAAGCGGTAAACAATGGTGTTTCGTATTGGGACAATCTATACACCCCTTCTTCTTCATAATATTTAGTGTAATTTGTTTTATATAATCCTGCTCTAAAAAAGTGTAGCCCTTTTTAGAATAAGGCTTGTTTTTCTGCCATTCAAAAAATCGTTTTTGAGATGGTAGCTTCACTTTATTTTCTATAAAACAAAAGCATTATATCACCAATAATTATAGATGTATAGAAAAAAATCTTTTTAAGGTGAGTATGTTTAATAGTTAGCCTCAACTAATGAATAGAGGAAGACAATTCCATTAAAATGAATAAATAGTGTATAATGCAGAGTGGCTATAATGAAGAATAAAATATTCTTTTTAAGATAGCATAATGAAACAAGAAGAAATGATAAATGAGGTGCAAAATGGAATATCAATATCCGTTAGATTATGATTGGTCAAATGAGGAAATGGTTACAATGGTGAAGTTTTATGAAGCGATTGAGAAAGCTTATGAAAAAGGAATTATAAGAGAAGAGTTAATGGGTTTATATCGTCGTTTTAAAGAGATTGTTCCATCGAAAGCAGAAGAAAAGAAAATTGATAAAGAATTTCAAGAAGTAAGTGGATACTCTATATATCGTGCTATTCAAAGGGCAAAAGAAGTCGAAGAACAAAAGCTTGTAAAAATGTAAAAAATATTTTGAAAAATAAAAACTGAAGTGATATAATGTGATAACAACTAAAAACGGACAATATAAATTGTCCGTTTTCTACTATCGATTACAAAGTGCATATAAAGGAAGGAGTGATTGCATCGTAGATTCAATCTTAGCAAGGAATTGTTCGTTGGTCATTGCTGAAAACTCCTCTGGTGATATATGAATACCAACTAATAATTCTGCTTTTTTTACAGTAGCTAATCGTTCAATCATCTTTTGTAAGTCTTCGGTTTCAAGTGTTTTATGTAATTTCACACTTGGTTTAGTATGGTCAATGGACCAAACGAAGTCATTTGGAATATTTGTTTTTAAATCATTTAAATGTTCTAAGAAGGCATGAGCCGTCTCAACTTTTTGTGGACACTCATAGATTAAACCAAAGTATATGAAGGCATGAGTACCCCATAAGCCGATTTGGAAATGCGGTAGCATTTTATATCCTCGTTTATTTGTTGAAAAAGCAACCCAAGTATCGTTTGGTGGATTGACTTTGCGGCGTGCGTGTTTTGCAACATGATAAAAAAAGTTCTCATCAGTTTGTTTGGATAAGTATTCTGCAAATTGTTCCCCTAAAGCTTCTAGCTTAGGATGAATGTTCGTTTTAATTGCACTCATTCGTTCTTCGAGACCATCAACTGTAAAGACATCAAAATCAGTTGACTTGAATGTTTGTATTGTCATGATTGTTCCTCCAACTCCTATTTTGCTTTTATTTTAGCATAGCTTGTACTATTCATAAAAAAAACAGCACAAAAAAATTTAAATAAAAAAATATAATTTTGTTGCATAGATGATTTATCCAACATAGTATAGTATAAAACAAAAAATCAGAAAATTGAATTAATTCTAGTCCGAGGGCAGACGAATATTGGGAGGAGGCAAATAATATGAGACAGGTGATTAATGCGTTAAAGAGAACAGATGCTGAAAAGAGAATACCGGTGCTACGTTTGGAGCTAGATTATGAATTAGCAACTTTATATGATGCGATGATGGAAGATGATAACCAGAAAAAAGAAGAGTGTGTACAAAAGTTAGAAGTATTAAGACTTGAAATGATTCGTTTAGAAGCGTAATAATAGTATATGTATAAAAAATTAGTTGGTGCGAACCTTATAAAGGGTTCGTTTTTTCTGTGAACAGTATAGATCGGAGTGTTTAAACATGCAAGAAGTATGGAAAGACATCGATGCACACGCCAAACGGTGGATTCGGGATGCAGGAGAGCATTTAATGGCATCAATGAAAAAAGCACTTATTATAGAAACAAAATCAAATGCAGCTGACTTAGTTACAAATATGGACCGAGAGATAGAACAGTTTTTAATTGGGAAAATTAAAGAAACATTCCCGAATCATAATATTTTAGGAGAAGAGGGTTATGGAGACGAGATAACGTCTTCTGACGGGGTTGTTTGGTTAATTGATCCAATTGACGGCACGATGAACTTTGTTCATCAAAAAAGAAATTTTGCGATTTCAATTGGGATTTATGAGAACGGTATCGGAAAGATTGGACTTATATATGATCCAGTGCATGATGAGCTATATCATGCAGTCAAGGGATCTGGAGCTTTTTGTAATGATATATCAATTCCTCCATTGGAAAAAGGAACTGTAGAGCAAGGTATTGTAGCTTTAAATGCGATATGGCTTACAGATAATCCATTGCTTAATATGGAAAGTATGATGGCACTTGTTAAGAAAGCAAGGGGCACAAGGTCATATGGCTGTGCAGCATTAGAGATGGTATACGTTGCAACAGGAAGAATAGATGCATATGTAACGCCGAGATTATCACCATGGGATTTTGGCGGAGGGCAGATAATTGTAGAAGAAGTTGGAGGTAAGGTGACGACATTCTCTGGAGCGCCACTTTCTATCATAGAGAAGAGCAGTGTGTTAGTTGCAAAACCAGGAGTGTATGAAGAAGTGTTATCGTTTATATGAGAGCAACAAAAAAAGTAAGAGGCTGTGTATAAGCTTCTTACTTTTTAGCGTTATTGTGATTTGCGCATTTTTCTTTTTGTTACAAAACCGTATCCAACTGTAACAAATGTGCCGATAATGCAAATAATAATACCGATTGGACTATTTTCAGCAATCATAATGCCGATACCGATTAAGAAAATAACACCGATAATTGCAGTTAATAAAAAGCGATATTGAATGTGTTCCATTTCTTCACCCTCCAATCTCATTTTACTTTCACAAAAGTAAGAATACAACTATATTTTCATTCTTGCTTTTATTTTAATTGCTATTGTATCCCCTTCGCTCTTATAATAGAGAAGGATTAAAAAGACATTAGGAGTTGGACATGTTGAAAAAACGACAAGATTTACGTAATATAGCAATTATTGCCCACGTTGACCATGGTAAAACAACACTTGTTGACCAGTTATTACGTCAAGCGGGGACTTTCCGTGCGAACGAACACGTTGAAGAACGCGCAATGGATTCAAATGATCTAGAAAGAGAACGCGGTATTACAATTTTAGCGAAAAATACAGCGATTCACTATGAAGATAAAAGAATTAACATTTTAGATACACCTGGTCACGCTGACTTCGGTGGAGAAGTAGAACGTATCATGAAAATGGTTGATGGTGTTTTACTTGTTGTTGATGCATATGAAGGTTGTATGCCACAAACACGATTTGTTTTAAAGAAAGCTCTTGAGCAAAACTTAACTCCAATCGTAGTTGTAAACAAAATTGACCGTGACTTCGCTCGTCCAGATGAAGTAGTTGATGAAGTAATCGACTTATTCATTGAGCTTGGTGCAAACGAAGATCAATTAGAGTTCCCAGTTGTATTTGCATCAGCAATGAACGGAACAGCAAGCTTAGATTCAAATCCAGCAAATCAAGAAGAGAATATGAAATCATTATTCGATACAATTATCGAACATATTCCAGCACCAATTGATAACAGCGAAGAGCCACTTCAATTCCAAGTAGCACTTCTTGATTACAACGACTACGTTGGACGTATTGGAGTTGGTCGCGTATTCCGCGGTACAATGAAGGTTGGACAACAAGTTGCTTTAATGAAAGTAGACGGAAGCGTGAAGCAATTCCGCGTAACGAAATTATTCGGTTACATGGGATTAAAACGTCAAGAAATTGAAGAAGCAAAAGCAGGGGACTTAGTAGCCGTTTCTGGTATGGAAGACATTAACGTAGGTGAAACAGTATGTCCAGTTGAACATCAAGATGCGTTACCATTATTACGTATTGATGAGCCAACACTACAAATGACGTTCCTTGTAAATAACAGCCCATTTGCAGGTCGTGAAGGTAAATACATTACATCTCGTAAAATTGAAGAGCGTCTTCGTTCACAATTAGAAACAGATGTAAGTTTACGTGTAGATAATACAGATTCTCCTGATGCGTGGATCGTATCTGGACGTGGGGAACTACATTTATCTATCTTAATTGAAAACATGCGTCGTGAAGGTTATGAATTACAAGTATCTAAGCCAGAAGTAATCATTAAAGAAGTTGATGGCGTAAGATGTGAGCCTGTAGAGCGCGTACAAATCGATGTACCTGAAGAATACACTGGTTCTATTATGGAATCTATGGGTGCACGTAAAGGTGAAATGTTAGATATGGTGAATAACGGAAACGGTCAAGTTCGTCTTACTTTCATGGTTCCAGCACGTGGTTTAATTGGTTACACAACAGAATTCTTAACATTAACTCGTGGTTACGGTATTTTAAACCATACATTCGATTGCTACCAACCAGTACACGCTGGACAAGTTGGTGGACGTCGCCAAGGTGTTCTAGTTTCACTTGAAACAGGAAAAGCATCACAATACGGTATTATGCAAGTTGAAGACCGTGGTGTAATCTTCGTTGAACCAGGTACAGAAGTATATGCTGGTATGATTGTCGGAGAACACACTCGTGAGAACGACTTAACAGTTAACGTTGTGAAAATGAAACAACAAACTAACATTCGTTCTGCGACGAAAGATCAAACTTCAACAATGAAGAAACCACGCCTAATGACTTTAGAAGAATCATTAGAGTACTTAAACGATGACGAGTTCTGTGAAGTAACTCCAGAATCAATTCGTCTACGTAAAAAGATTCTTGATAAGAGTGAGCGCGAAAGAGCTGCTAAGAAAAAGAAATCTGTTGAAGCGTAAAAATAAAAAAACAACGCCCTTTATAAAGGGCGTTGTTTTTTTATTTTGTTTATTTTTTAGAATATTTACTCTTTTTTGTGGACAGTATTTTTTTTGCGAGTTACTCTTGTATTAAGTGTATAAAGAAAATTGCATTTTACTGCTAGGGGGGGAAGAGTGTGTTAGAAAGGATGTCTTTTTTTGCAAAATTGTGTAAGGTAGATGAAAATCCAGAGTTAGGAATGTGGTTACTTTATGGGACGATTATTATATTAAGTGCTCTCGTTTATAATTTAGGGTTTGCTAGAAAGTTGTCTGTACTAAAAAATATTGTGATATACATATCATTAGCAATTGGATGCACAGTATTAACCTTTTTTGCTGTGTTTTTACCTGTTGGAGAAGGACTTGTTGTAGCGGCAATTGTACTTGGAATTTATAGACTGCGTTTGCGTCAAGCGAAACAACAAAAAGCAGGATAAGAAAGGGGAGTTTTCATGCGTTCAGTACAAGATGCACTATATAATTGGTTAACAATTAAAACAGTTGCGGAAGCACGTCCAGATGATAGTGCTGCAAAAGAAACATATTTGTTATTTCAAAATATGGTATATGAAGAACATAAATTAAGAAATGTGGAAGTCGAAAAGAACGAGGAAATGTATTTAATTACATATGAAATAAATGGAGAACGGAAATCTGCAAGGTTTCCGTTAGAAGCCATTGATTGTTTTTTGGATCAGATGAATCGTGAACCAGAAAAATATAAATAAGTCCTTATCTATATGAGTAAGGACTTATTTACATTTTACCAATCATCTTCGATTTTTTTATCACGATATAATCGGAAATTACCACTTGCATGACGTTCCATTGTACGCTCTGCAATTCGTTCCGAACATTCCATGCACATATATGTATGAATAGGGCGATTACGCAGTTTTTTTGCCATAGGATTTTCATCATCTAACATATCTTTTTTATCACAAATCATACATTTGACTCTCATTTCGTCACCTCAATACGAATTCTATCAGTATAAGTATATCATGGAAGTATAATGTTTTTGAATAATAGTGGGAAAAAATAATATTTTCGCAATTCAAAAAATAAGTTATGATAAGGATATACCAAGTATATTTGGAGGTGAAAATATGGCGAATGTAGTAGAGCCTACCTTAACAGAGGATTTAGTACAAACGTTGCGTAAAGAGTGTATTGTTATGATAGCAACGACAGATTTCGAAAAACAAGTTCCTAACGTAAGTGCTATTTCTTGGGTGTATGCAGTGAGTGAAACTAGTATTCGATTTGCAGTAGATCAACGTTCACGTATTGTGGAAAATATACGTCATAATACAGGTGTGGTATTGACTATAATGGCGAATGAATCCGTATTTTCTATAAGTGGTGCAGGTGAAATTTTGACAGATAGAATGGAAGGTATTTCTCTAAAATTAACTGTAATAGAAGTAAAGGTGCAAGAAGTGCGTGATGTTATGTTTTATGGAGCGAAACTTGCAATTGAACCAACATATGAAAAAACATATGATCTTCGGGCAGCGAAAAAGCTGGATAACGAAGTGTTAGTAGGGATAAGAGAATTATAAAGATGCTAAATAAGAAATTCGTTTATTCACTTTTGTAGTCGGTTATTGTGATTTAACGTTAATAATTATAATAAAAAGTAATATATTGAATAGAAATGAATAAAGAATAAATAAAAGGTTTAATGACTATGATTTTCGATTCTACCTCGTTTACACGGTACATATAATTATAACAATGGTTCGTCCATATTTTATGGATGAAACCCTTGTTCTACAAATTTAAAAGTGGAGTCAGGGGGTAACAGGTTGGATAAAATTTATGTGTTAGATACGAATGTACTTTTGCAGGATCCTTTATCTATTTTTTCATTTGAAACCAATGAAGTAGTGATTCCAGCAGTTGTATTAGAAGAGGTTGATTCGAAAAAACGTTATATGGATGAAGTAGGAAGAAACGCTCGTTATGTATCTAAGTTAATAGATAAATTTCGTGAAATAGGAAAGCTGCATGAAAGTATCCCGCTAGAAAACGGCGGAACATTTCGTATTGAATTGAACCATCGTTCATTTGTGCAACTACAAGATATTTTTGTAGAAAAAACAAATGATAATCGAATTTTAGCTGTAGCAAAAAATCTATCTTTAGAAGAACAGGAAAAAGAGGACGGGAAGTCTGTTATTTTAGTAAGTAAAGATGTACTCGTAAGGGTAAAAGCTGATGCAATTGGTTTGAAGGCTGAAGATTATTTAAGTGATCGCGTAATTGAAGTAGAAAATATATATTCTGGTTTTTTAGAAGGATATATATCAAAAGAACAATTGGATTATTTTTATGAGAAAGGTGAATTGCCTCTATCTGAAATTGCGAATCATCCTTTTTACCCAAATCAATTTGTAGTAATGAAAGATGCATTAGGGGGCTCTAGTTCTGCGCTTGGCATTGTGGATCACTTAGGGAAGAAGGTAAAGAAACTTATTTTTCACAATGAACAAGTGTGGGGGATACGACCACGAAACGTGCAGCAAATTATGGGATTAGAATTGTTGCTTCGTGAAGATATTCCGCTTGTAACGTTAACGGGGAAAGCCGGCACAGGAAAAACGTTACTTGCGTTAGCTTCGGGACTTATGCAAACAGAAGACTTAGGGTTATATAAAAAATTACTTGTGGCAAGACCAATTGTTCCAGTCGGAAAAGATATCGGTTATTTACCAGGAGAAAAAGAAGAAAAATTAAGACCATGGATGCAGCCAATTTTTGATAACCTAGAGTATTTATTTAATACGAAAAAGCCAGGAGAGTTAGATGCTATTTTAGCTGGAATGGGTTCGATTGAAGTAGAAGCCCTTACTTATATACGCGGGAGAAGTATTCCAGATCAGTTCATTATCATTGACGAAGCACAAAATTTAACAAAGCATGAAGTGAAGACGATATTAACTAGGGTAGGGGAAAAGAGTAAGATTGTATTGATGGGAGATCCTCAGCAAATTGATCACCCATATTTAGATGAATATAATAATGGCTTAACGTATGTTGTAGAGAAGTTTAAAGAACAGCGTATTAGTGGTCATGTGAAGTTTGTTAAAGGGGAGCGATCTAATTTAGCTCAACTAGCAGCAGATTTATTGTAAAAAGGAGTGAGCTTAAGCTCACTCCTTTTCTTTAAATAATTGTAAATTTACGGATGTTACGGATTGGATTTTGTTGATTAGATCCATCGTTGAAATAGAGATGAACAGGCCCGTCTTCTTTTAATGGTTTTCCTTCTTTTGAAAAGCCTAGTATAGCATTTTTGACAGTTTCTAATGGAAGTGTCATTGTATGATCTACCGTTTCAATTTCAACTTGCGTAGCGTCCTCTAAAATTTCAGCGTTAGCAAGGAATGGATGAAATGGTATACCAAATGTTCCAGTAATCAGCTGTTCTTTTTTATATTTCTTCACACTTTGTTGTATTGGAGGAAAAGCGGCACCATCACGGATTTCGCGATCCCAATGTTCTGAAGTGTTTTTTAAATAAGTTTCTAGTTCAGACGTGTTTTCTCTAGTTTCATCAAAGTAAGTTGTCAAATCTACTTTTCGATCATCAAAGATCCAAACAGTTGGATCAATAGTGATTGGAAAACGTACTTTTCCGTTAATAAATAAAATTTCGCTCATTGTTGTTCCCCCATTTGTGTTATACTCCCACTTTTCAGTATAATAGTATTAGACACTGTTGTCACAAAAAATGTTTCTATTGCAATTTATTAAAACTATCGCTAATATTAATAGATAGGATAGAGGAGAGTAGGACGGAAACGGAGGGAATCAATTTGGCGTCTGAGACAGTAGCAAATCATCAGGAAAAGGCACTAGCCCTTCTACAAGCGGATGCAGAGAAGATTTTAAGACTTATTAAGGTGCAAATGGACCATCTTACAATGCCGCAATGTCCATTATATGAAGAAGTGTTAGACACACAAATGTTTGGACTATCCCGCGAGGTCGATTTTGCAGTTCGCCTTGGTCTTATTGCAGAAGAACAAGGGAAAGCAATGTTAGGTGAGCTCGAACGTGAGTTATCTGCACTTCATGAAGCATTTACAAACAAACAACAATAACGGGTTCAAATAAGGGGGCTCAAACTAAATTAGTTTGAGCTTTTTATTTGTATAATAAAGCAGGAAGAATCAATGTACATATGGAATACAACAATAATTAAATTGAAACAGAAAGAGGAAATGAAATGAAAAAAGTATGGAAATCAATGGATTATTCATTATTACTTCCTCTTGTTATCTTATGTGTGCTGGGAGTAATAATGGTATATAGTTCTAGTTCCATTGTTGCGATTTCGAGGCATAACTGGCCGGCAAATTACTTTTTTAAAAAACAATTAATAACTTTAGCTATTGGAACGGTATTGTTAGTAATTGTAGCTTCGTTACCTTATAAGTTTTGGAGGAAACGAATAATTTTATCCGCGATGGGGCTAGGGAGTATTGCTTTACTAGCAGCAGCCTTGATTTTTGGTAAGGAAATAAATGGTGCAAAAGGTTGGATATTAGGTATACAGCCTGCTGAATTTGTTAAACTATCGATTATTATTATATTAGCTCGCTTTTTTGCAAGGAGACAAGAAACAAATACACCTGTTTTTAAAGGGTCGGGACTTACACTTGGATTTGTTGGAATGGCAATGTTTTTAATTTTAAAGCAAAATGATTTAGGTACCGATTTGTTAATTGCAGGAACAGTAGGGATTATGTTTCTTTGTTCAGGAGTAAGGATTAATTTATGGATTAAACGAATTGTTTTAACTTCTATAGTATGGATTCCAGCTCTATATTTTTTGGCTAATTATAAATTAAGTGGATATCAAAAGGCACGTTTTTCAGTTTTTCTTGATCCATTCAATGATCCTCAGAATGATGGATTCCAATTAGTAAATTCTTTTATTGGAATTGCTTCAGGAGGGCTAAATGGTCGAGGATTAGGAAATAGTGTGCAAAAATATGGATATTTACCAGAACCGCAAACAGATTTTATTATGGCTATTATATCTGAAGAATTAGGTTTTATTGGTGTAGCTATTATTTTAATTTGCTTGCTACTTATTATTATTCGTTCATTCAGGATTGCTCAAAAATGTAACGATCCTTTTGGAAGTTTAATTGCAATCGGAATTGCAAGTTTAATAGGAGTACAAACTTTTGTTAATGTTGGTGGTATGTCTGGATTAATACCGCTTACGGGAGTGCCTTTACCATTTATTAGTTATGGTGGAAGTTCCTTAATAGCTAATCTACTTGCGATGGGGATACTACTCAATATTGCTAGTCACGTGAAACGACAAGAGAAACAACAGAATGGATTAATGAAAGAAAAAGAACAAAATGGACCACATCTTGTAGTTGTAAAATAAAAACACATTGTGCTTTAGAGCATGATGTGTTTTTATTTTTAAGTAGTTTTAAATGTGATGTATTAATATATCTTTCGGTTAAACAATATATCACATTTAGTTTAATGTGATATACAATTAAGTTGTTAGAAAAGGAAGAGGTATGCTATACTATTTTTGTGAAACAAATTGCACAGAAAACTTATCATTTGTTAAAAAATAAGGTATGATGGATAAAAATAAAGTGAAGCTTTCTAAGTATAATATAATGTGGAAAGTGAAGAACTTCACGCTTTTTAAGGTGTGTATATATTTTATCTCTAGAGTGGTAGGAAAGTAGAGGGGGAAAATCATGACAAAGCTGCAACGTATTCAAAAAGTATTGGTAGCTAACCGTGGAGAGATTGCAATTCGTGTGTTTCGAGCTTGTTCGGAACTTGGATTAAAAACAGTTGCAATCTATTCTAAAGAGGATAGTGGTTCTTATCATCGCTATAAAGCCGATGAGTCCTATTTAGTTGGGGAAGGAAAAAAACCAATTGATGCTTATCTAGATATTGAAGGCATTATTGAGATTGCAAAAAGTAATCATGTAGATGCAATCCACCCTGGATATGGTTTCTTGTCAGAAAATATTCAATTCGCTAAACGTTGTGAAGAAGAAGGAATTATCTTTATCGGTCCGAAAAGTAAGCATTTAGATATGTTTGGAGATAAAGTGAAAGCAAGAACACAAGCGCAGCTAGCACAAATTCCAGTTATACCTGGTAGTGATGGTCCAGTAAATTCATTAGAAGAAGTCGAAAAATTTGCTGAAAAGTATGATTACCCGATTATTATTAAAGCATCCCTTGGGGGTGGCGGTCGTGGTATGCGTATTGTGCGTACTAGTGAGGAATTAGGAGAATCATATAATCGAGCGAAATCAGAAGCGAAAGCAGCCTTTGGTAATGATGAGGTTTACGTCGAAAAATTCGTTGAAAAACCTAAACATATAGAAGTACAAATTTTAGCAGATGAAGAAGGCAATGTTGTTCATTTATACGAGCGTGACTGTTCTGTACAACGTCGTCATCAAAAAGTTGTAGAAATTGCACCGAGTGTATCACTTTCAGATGATCTGCGTCAGCGTATTTGTGATGCTGCTGTGAAGTTAACGAAAAATGTAAATTATTTAAATGCAGGAACAGTAGAATTCCTTGTAAAAGATGATGAGTTTTACTTTATTGAAGTAAATCCACGTGTTCAAGTAGAACATACGATTACAGAAATGATTACGGGAGTAGATATTGTTCAATCACAAATTTTAATAGCTGATGGACATTCATTACATAGCAAAATGGTAGGTGTTCCGAAGCAAGAGGAAGTAGTTGTACATGGATTTGCAATTCAATCTCGTGTAACAACTGAAGATCCGCTAAATAATTTTATGCCGGATACAGGAAAAATTATGGCGTATCGATCAGGCGGTGGTTTTGGTGTACGTCTTGATACAGGAAATAGCTTCCAAGGTGCAGTTATTACACCGTACTACGATTCTTTACTTGTAAAAGTTACAACTTGGGCACTTACTTTTGAGCAAGCTGCTGCAAAAATGGAACGTAACTTAAAAGAATTCCGTATTCGTGGTATTAAAACAAATATTCCATTCCTAGAGAATGTAGTAAAACATAAAAACTTCTTATCAGGAGAATATGATACTTCATTTATCGATGCGTCACCTGAATTGTTCTTGTTCCCGAAACGTAAAGACCGTGGAACGAAAATGTTAAATTACATTGGTACAGTAACAGTAAATGGTTTCCCAGGAGTAGGTAAAAAAGAAAAACCAATATTCCCAGATGCTCGTATTCCATGTTTAAAACATTCAGAGCCAATCCAAAATGGAACGAAACAAATTTTGGACGAGCGTGGAGCAGACGGATTAGTAAAATGGGTACAGGATCAAAAACGTGTACTTTTAACGGATACAACATTCCGTGATGCACACCAGTCATTACTTGCAACTCGTATTCGTACAAAAGATTTACATCAAATTGCGGAGCCAACAGCGAGAATGTTACCGAACCTATTCTCAGCGGAAATGTGGGGCGGTGCAACGTTTGATGTTGCGTATCGTTTCTTAAAAGAAGATCCATGGGAACGATTACTAGATCTTCGTGAAAAAATGCCGAACGTTTTATTCCAAATGTTACTTCGTTCTTCAAACGCAGTTGGATACAAAAACTATCCAGATAATTTAATTCAAAAATTTGTGGAATGTTCTGCTCAAGCAGGCATTGATGTATTCCGTATTTTTGATAGCTTAAACTGGGTGGAAGGCATGAGAGTTGCAATTGACGCTGTACGAGACACTGGTAAAATTGCAGAAGCAACAATGTGCTACACAGGGGATATCCATGATCCACTGCGTAGTAAATATGATTTAAATTACTATAAAAATTTAGCAAAAGAGTTAGAAGCATCAGGAGCTCACATTTTAGGTATTAAAGATATGGCGGGCTTATTAAAACCAAATGCAGCATATGATTTAGTTTCTGCATTAAAAGAGACAGTGTCGATTCCGATTCACCTGCATACGCACGATACGAGTGGAAATGGTATATTAACGTATACGAAGGCAATTGAAGCGGGTGTTGATATCGTCGATGTAGCAGTGAGTTCTATGGCTGGTCAAACGTCACAACCAAGTGCGAACACGCTATACTATGCATTAGGTGGAAACGAAAGACAACCAGATGTTAATATAGATTCTTTAGAAAAACTATCTCATTATTGGGAAGATGTACGCAAATACTATGCACCGTTTGAAAGTGGTATGAATGCGCCTCATACAGAGGTATATATGCATGAAATGCCGGGTGGGCAGTATAGTAATCTTCAGCAACAAGCGAAGGCGGTTGGTTTAGGAGATCGCTTCGATGAAGTGAAAGTAATGTACCGCCGTGTGAATGACATGTTTGGAGATATTGTAAAAGTAACGCCATCATCAAAAGTTGTTGGTGATATGGCATTATTTATGGTTCAAAACCATCTGACAGAACAAGATGTTTTAGAGCGTGGACATGCTATGGACTTCCCAGGATCTGTTGTTGAAATGTTCTCTGGTGATTTAGGTCAACCGTACGGTGGTTTCCCGAAAGAATTACAAAAGATTATTTTAAAAGGGAAAGAGCCATTAACAGTAAGACCAGGTGAATTACTAGAGCCAGTAGATTTCGAAGCGTTAAAAGAAGAATTATTCCATAAACTTGGACGCGAAGTAACGATTTTTGATGTAGTTGCATATGCTTTATATCCAAAAGTATTTATGGATTATGAAAAAGTTGCTGAGCTTTATGGAAATGTATCTGTACTTGATACACCGACGTTCTTCTATGGTATGAGACTAGGTGAAGAAATTGATGTAGAAATTGAACAGGGTAAAACATTGATGGTTAAACTAGTATCAATTGGAGAACCTCAGCCGGATGGAAATCGTGTCCTTTACTTGGAATTTAACGGTCAACCACGTGAAATTATCGTGAAAGACGAGAGTGTAAAAGCAACAGTTGCACAACGTGTGAAAGGAAACCGTGAGAATCCAAATCATATTAGTGCAACGATGCCAGGAACGGTAATTAAAGTAGTTGTAAAAGAAGGCGATGAAGTGAAAAAAGGCGATTCTATGGCAATTACAGAAGCGATGAAAATGGAAACGACAGTTCAAGCGCCGTTCAATGGTAAAGTGAAGAAAGTATATGTTAACGATGGTGATGCGATTCAAACGGGTGATTTACTTATTGAATTAGATCACTAAAATAAAAAAAGAGCTGTGTAAAAATACAGCTCTTTTTTTATTGCAAAAAATCCCTTGCCGAATTGGCAAGGGATTTTAGTTTTAAATTATTTTGTTTGTTTAGAAGTTAATTCGGCTTCTTTTGCATTCACTGTACTTCTTGTTCCTAACATAACTAAATAGCATAGTACGGCAAACAAGCAAGAAATGAATAGAGAATGTAACAATGCCATTGCTAAACTAGCGTTTGTAAATACAACTAAAACTCCTACTACAGCTTGAAGTGTAACAAGGATAAATGAAATGATCCATCCCCAATATACGACAGGTTGCTGTTTGTAATGGCGAATAGCGAGAATCATCGCGTATAGTATCCAAGCGAAAATTAACATCGCTGCAACTCTATGGCCCATTTGAACCCATTCATGTAGTTGAGTTGGCATAGGTCTGTTTTTGCTACATAAAGGAAAGTCTGGACAGGCTAAGCTAGCTCGTTCGTGACGTACTAAAGCACCTGTGTAGACGACGATATAACTGTAAATTGTTACACCATAAATATGAAATTTCATTTTTTTGTCCATAATAAGTGAACGTGCATCAAATTTTTGGTCAATTTCAAAGATAAGACACGTTAATAAAATGACAGAAGCAAATGAAATTAAGGAAATACCGAAGTGGATAGCAAGTACAGCTGGCATTTGGCCCCAAACAACTGCTGCTGCTCCCATTAATGCTTGTGCAACTAAAAATACGAAGGATAAAATTGCTAACGTTTTTGTTTCACGCACATGTTTATAATATTTCCAGGACAAAATACAAAGGAGAGTGACAAGAATTCCAGCTGATCCGGATGTTAATCGGTGGCTAAGTTCAATAATAGTTTCCATTGATAAATTAGATGGAACAAATTCACCGTTACAAAGTGGCCATGATTTACCACAACCTTGACCAGAACCTGTTTTTGTAACTAAAGCGCCTCCTAATAAAACTATTAATAAATCAAGGCTTGTAATGACTGCTAACCATTTAATAAAGCGTTGCAATCTCTTTCACCATCTTTCTGCTATGAAGTTATTGCGAAATATTTTCATTCCATTATGTATAGAATAAAACGCGCTAGTTCCTATGATATATAAAAAATAATAAAATAGCAAAGAAATGGAGGGGGAAGGAAAGGGGGAGAAAATAGGTGTAAAAACAGGGTTCATAAGGAAAATTTTAGGTGAAAAATCGGCTATTTTGAAAAGAAATGGGGAGAATACGTGTTAAATAAGACAAAATAGTTTATTATAGAAGGTAACATCATGTTATGATAAGGACAAGTCAGAATGAAGTTTTTTATATTCGACACAAAAAGTTCATGTTTTCTTCACAAAATGTTCGGGAAATATGATTTAATATATTGGAGTATGGGCGTAGATTAGTAGTAGAATGGGTTAACAATGTTTCTACTGTAATAATATTGCTATATAGAAGCGAATTATTTCATTTGAAATATGCGCAAAAAGAAAGATGAAAGTTTTAAGAGGGGGTTAGAGTGATGAACCATGCAACAAGTGAGCTGCATGATGAGTCCGCTGTTACAAGTGTACCGGAAACAACTCGGTTACAAGATTTAAAAGCACTCGTTAAAATGGGGATTGTAAACTCAAATACACTTACTGTATTTACAGGATTTTGGTTGGCATTACACTTTAATGGATTAAGTGTAATGGACAATCTGGATAAGTTATTCTTTACAATCGTTGGTTCTGGATTAGTTATGGCAGGGGTATGTTGTTTAAACAACTACATTGATCGAGACATCGATCCATTAATGGAAAGAACAAAGACCCGTCCAACGGTTACTGGAAAGTATAAACCAGGATTTGCACTTACATTTGGACTAGTCATATTACTTCTTGGTTTTGTATTTTTATTATTAACAACACCAATGGCAGTCTTAATGGGATTTATTGGTGCTTTCACATATGTTGTTCTATATAGTTTATGGACAAAGAGAAAGTATACACTAAATACTGTTGTAGGTAGTATATCTGGTGCAGTTCCTCCTTTAATTGGATGGGCAGCAATCGATCCATCTTTAGGCCATCCAATTGCTTGGATGTTATTTTTAATTATGTTTATTTGGCAAATCCCACATTTCCTTGCATTAGCAATGAAACGTGTTGATGAATATCGAAATGCAGGAATTCCAATGCTTCCTGTAGTTCATGGATTTGAAATTACGAAACGCCAAATTATGATTTGGACAGTATGTTTATTACCACTACCATTTTATATGAGTGGACTAGGGATAACATTTATGGTAATTGCAACACTGCTTAACATCGGATGGATCGTTTTAGGATTTTATGGCTTCCGTAAGAAAGATGACATCAAATGGTCCGTGCAAATGTTTGTTTATTCCCTAAATTATTTAACAATCTTATTTGTATCAATGATTGTAGTTACATTCTTCTAAGACAACGACATAATTGGATTTCTTTACGTTGAGATTTACTTTACTTAACTATAAAGTACAATCTAATTCACAAGGAAAGTGGGGGTTGTTTGTATGAAGAAACAGTGGCGACTGCTTTCGTTCGTTTCACTGCTGGCTTTACTGTTAGGGGGATGCGGTAAAGCCTTTCAATCTACTTTAATTCCGCAAGGAGAAGTAGCAAAAATGCAATATGATTTACTTCTACTGGCGAGTGCAATCATGGTAGGAGTAGTACTAGTAGTTACTATTATTTTCTTATATGTAATTGTGCGTTTCCGACAAAAGAAAGGTCAGGAAGATTATATTCCAGAGCAAGTTGAAGGGAATCACAAGCTAGAAATTATATGGACAGTTATTCCGATTATTCTTTTACTAATCTTAGCTGTTCCAACAGTTACATATACATTCAAACTTGCTGATGTAAGTGCGATGGAGAAAAAGAATATTGATAAAGATACTATCGTTGTTGATGTAACAGCGAATCTTTATTGGTGGGAATTTTCTTATAAATCAGAAAAGATAGTAACTTCGCAAGATTTGGTCATCCCCACAGGTAAGAAAGTGTATTTAAATTTGAAGGGTGCCGATATTAAACACTCATTTTGGGTTCCATCTTTAGCAGGGAAAATGGATACAAATACAGACAATGTGAACAAAATGTGGTTAAAGGCAGATAAATCGGGCACTTATAATGGTTTTTGTACAGAATTTTGCGGCCCATCACATTCTTTAATGCAATTTAAAGTGAAAGCTTTAGATGAAAGCGAGTACAAAAAATGGCTTGCTGATATGAAGAAGATTGATGGGAAGAAAGAAGTAGCTTCAACAAAGGCGCAAGAGGGCCAAGAAATATTTAATAAAAGCTGTATTGGTTGTCATGCAGTTGGATCTAATGATAGTAGACCACCTTCCGCTCGTATCGCACCAAACTTAGCAAACTTTGCGGATCGCGATATGGTTGCCGGTATTGCCGAAAACAATGAAGAAAACTTAAAAAAATGGCTGAAAGATCCTGAAAATATGAAGCCAGGAAACAAAATGACTGGCAAATATGGCAACTTAACGGATGATCAAATTGATGCATTAAATGCATACTTACAAACGTTAAAAGTTGAAAAGTAAAGAGGGATTATTCGCGAAGGGGAGGTTGAAAACGTGAGTTCTGTAGCAAAAAAACAGGGGATGGGTGCTGTCATATGGGATTATTTAACGACAGTAGACCATAAAAAGATTGCCATTCTCTATTTAATTGCAGGTGGATTGTTTTTTGTAATAGGCGGAATAGAAGCTCTATTTATTCGCCTTCAATTAGCGATTCCTAACAACGCTTTTCTTGTTGGGGATGCTTATAATCAAGTATTAACGATGCACGGTACAACAATGATTTTCCTCGCAGCTATGCCACTCGTGTTTGCATTTATGAACGCCGCTGTACCACTTCAAATTGGTGCACGTGATGTAGCGTTCCCGTTTTTGAATTCACTCGGATTTTGGTTATTTTTCTTTGGTGGAGTATTTTTAAATTTAAGTTGGTTTTTAGGTGGAGCACCTGATGCAGGATGGACATCTTATGCATCTTTAGCTTTAGCCTCTAAAGGTCATGGTGTTGATTTCTATGTACTCGGCTTGCAAATCTCAGGTATTGGTACATTAATTGGAGGTATTAACTTCCTTGTAACCATTATTAATATGCGGGCGCCAGGAATGACGTACATGCGTATGCCGATGTTTACATGGACGACATTTGTAACATCTTCGCTTATATTATTCGCTTTTCCGCCGTTAACTGTAGGATTAGGACTTTTAATGTTAGATCGTTTATTTGGAACAAGTTTCTTTAATCCGGCATTGGGCGGGAATACAATTATATGGGAGCATTTATTCTGGATTTTCGGTCATCCAGAAGTATACATTCTTATACTCCCAGCTTTCGGAATATTCTCAGAAATCTTCGCGACATTTTCGAAAAAACGATTGTTTGGTTATTCATCGATGGTGTTTGCGACTGTATTAATTGGATTTTTAGGATTTATGGTATGGGCGCACCATATGTTTACTGTTGGACTTGGTCCAGTTGCTAATGCTATTTTCTCGGTCGCAACAATGGCGATTGCGGTTCCAACTGGTATCAAAATATTCAACTGGCTCTTTACAATGTGGGGCGGAAGTATTCGTTTTACGACACCAATGATGTGGGCAGTAGCTTTCATTCCATCATTCGTAATGGGTGGAGTTACAGGGGTTATGCTAGCATCTGCACCAGCTGATTATCAATTTCATGATAACTATTTCGTAGTAGCGCATTTTCATTATGTAATCGTTGGCGGTGTTGTATTTGGTTTACTTGCAGGAGCTCATTATTATTGGCCACTGATGTTTAATAAAGTATTAAATGAAACATTAGGAAAGATAACGTTCTGGCTATTCTTTATCGGCTTCCATTTAACGTTCTTTATTCAGCATTTCCTTGGCTTGATTGGTATGCCACGCCGTTACTACACATATCTTGAAGGGCAAGGGTTGGAAATGGGGAATATGATTAGTTCCATCGGAGCGGTGTTTATGGCTCTTGGAACGATTGTTCTTCTATTCAATGTAATTAAAACGACAGTATCAAAAGAAAAAGCTGGTCGTGATCCGTGGGATGCACGTACATTAGAATGGACAATGCCAGCACCGACACCAGAATATAACTTTAAACAATTACCATTTGTTCGCGGATTAGATCCGTTTTGGATTGAAAAACGTGAAGGTAATAAAGAGATGACAGCAGCGGAACCAGTTGGTGATATTCATATGCCAAATCCTTCGTTTTCACCATTTGTCATTTCTTTCGGATTGTTTATAGCGGCATTTGGTGCGATGTATATGCAGGGCGGAAAAGATAAGTTCTGGTTATTAGTAGCAATTATTGGTTTAATCATTACATTTGGCGCAATGTTCCTACGTTCAGTAATTGATGATCATGGGTATCATATTCATAAAGAAGATTTAGAGGATAAGGGGGGCAAGGCATAATGCATGTAGATGAAAAATTAACGAATGAAACATTTCCAGCAGAGCCTGAAAAAGCAACCCTTGAAGGGAAAAATAAGTTTGTCGGTTTTTGGTTATTTCTTGGAGGCGAAACAGTGTTGTTCGCTTCCTTATTCGGAACATATTTAGCGTTAAAAAATTCTACAAATGGTGGACCAACATCTCAAGAGATGTTCCAAATGCCACTCGTTTTCATTATGACGATGCTTTTATTAACGAGTAGCTTAACGAGTGTATATGCGATGTATCACATGAAAAACTTTAACTTTAAGAAAATGCAGCTTTGGTTACTAGTAACAGTATTGCTAGGTTTAGGGTTTTTAGGGTTTGAGATATATGAGTTTTATCATTATACACATGAATTTAAGCATACTATGAGAAGTAGTGCGTTTGGCTCTGCGTTTTATGCTCTTGTTGGTACACATGGACTCCACGTATTGTTTGGGTTATGTTGGATTCTAACATTAATCTTTAGAAATGCGAAGAGAGGTCTAAATTTATACAATGCACCGAAGTTTTATGTTGCATCGATTTATTGGCACTTTATTGACGTAGTTTGGGTGTTTATTTTCACTGTAGTATATTTAATGGGAATGGTGGGATAAACAATGGCGATAAAGCAAACGAATAATCCTAAAGTTGATCTTGTTTATCGGAAGAGAAAAAGTGCGGAGGAAATGAGGCATCAAGTTATTACGTTTGCATTAATGATTTTTTTAACATTAGTTGCATTTGTAGCGGTGGCGTATCCAAAAACTTTTAGTCCGATTTTCTCTGTACCGTTTATTTTACTATTAGCAGTGGTACAAGTAATTTTTCAATTGTATTATTTTATGCATATGAGTCATAAAGGACATGAAGCAGCAAGTTTCTTTCTTTACTCTGGTCTGCTAATAGGGTTAATTACAATTTTAGCTTTTATGACAATCGTGTGGATTTGAAAAGTGAAAAATAAGGGAGCTTGTGTTGTCACAGCTCCCTCTTCATATTATGAGATAACCTTACGAAGGTAGGTGTGAAAATGAGTAACTTGTGGATATTTGGTTTTCAGGCTTTATGGAGTCCAATCTTTTTATTATTTATGCTTTCGATTCTTATTGGGTACTTCTTAATTATTGGGCCATATAGAATGCGATTTGAAAATGCGACGAAGGTAAGTAAGAAGCAAATTTTTTATTTTACGACTGGTATTGTTCTTTTGTATTTTGTAAAGGGAGGGCCTATTGATTTAATTGGCCATATTATATTTAGTGCTCATATGTTTGAAATGGCAGTCATGTATATTGCAGTTCCACCGTTACTGTTGCTTGGTATACCAATTTGGTTATATCGTTACATTACTTCTTTTAAGTTTGTTCAAATTATATTAAAGGCATTTGCTAAACCGCTTATTGCGTTATTTGTATTTAACGGCCTGTTTTCTTTTTATCATTTACCAGTTGTTTTTGATACGGTAAAACAAAGTCAAATAGCTCATCCTATTTGTCTCGCTATATTGTTTTTTACAGCAATCATGATGTGGTGGCCGATGTTAAATCCATTACCAGAATATCAAACATTAAGTGATATAAAGAAACTTGGTTATATGTTTGCTAATGGCATATTATTAACGCCTGCTTGTGCGTTAATCATTTTTGCGACAGCCCCGTTATTTGCAACGTATACGGATCCGGCTGCTTGGATGAAAGCGATGGAATTATGTGTACCAGCGGGCACTTTATCAGATTTAAATATAACGGGACCAGAATTTTTGCACTGGATGCCAGTCGTACAAGACCAGCAAACTGGTGGTATCATAATGAAAATTGTCCAGGAAATAGTGTACGGTACAATTATAGGCTATGTATTCTTTAGATGGGCACGTAGAGAACGTGAAAAGGATAAGGAGCAGTTGCAACAATTGCCGCCGTATTTACAGACTAAGTAAAAAAAGTGTATGGGATTCCATGCGCTTTTTTTACTTAGTTTTAGCTACCTTAAAAAGATTGAATTTTCTAATTTTTTTATGTTAAATTAGTGTAGGCGTGTACTAAAAGTGGAGATAAAATTTACTACTAGCTTTCATGCGTAATAATTCCATATGTAGTGCAAGTTTTTTAGAGAGTTACAAATATATATTGTTATCTTTAATAAACACGAACTATTTTAAGGGGGAGTTTAAATGGGTAGTAGTGGAAGTATGGTAAAGCCGATTAGTGGTTTTTTGACAGCACTAATTCAATATCCAGTACCAGTAGTAGAATCGCGTGCAGACATTGATAAACAAATTCAACAAATCATAAAAACAATTCATTCGACCAAATCAGGTTACCCTGGTTTAGAATTGATAGTATTTCCTGAATATAGTACACAAGGGCTCAATACAAAAAAATGGACTACAGAAGAATTTTTATGCACAGTGCCTGGGCCAGAAACAGACTTATTTGCTGAGGCATGTAAAGAATCTAAAGTATATGGTGTTTTTTCAATAATGGAGAAAAATCCTGATGGTGGAGAGCCATATAATACAGCAGTTATTATTGATCCACAAGGTGAAATGATTTTGAAGTATCGTAAGCTAAATCCTTGGGTGCCAGTCGAGCCTTGGAAAGCTGGAGATTTAGGCTTACCTGTTTGTGATGGACCTGGAGGAAGTAAATTAGCTGTTTGTATTTGTCATGATGGCATGTTCCCTGAAGTAGCTCGTGAAGCGGCCTATAAAGGTGCAAATGTCTTAATTCGTATTTCTGGATATAGTACACAAGTTAGTGAACAATGGATGCTAACCAATCGTTCAAATGCATGGCAGAATTTAATGTATACATTGTCGGTAAACTTAGCGGGTTATGATGGCGTATTTTATTACTTTGGTGAAGGACAAGTATGTAATTTTGATGGGACTACTTTAGTACAGGGACATCGAAATCCTTGGGAGATTGTTACTGCTGAAGTATATCCAGAACTAGCAGATCAGGCTAGATTAGGATGGGGATTGGAAAATAATATATATAATCTAGGTTCAAGAGGATATGTAGCAACTCCTGGTGGGGTGAAAGAAAATCCATATACGTTTGTAAAAGATTTAGCTGAAGGTAAATATAAGGTTCCTTGGGAAGATGAGATTAAAGTAAAAGATGGATCTATTTATGGATATCCAGTAAAAAAAACGATTCATTCTTAGGGAAGGGAAATAAAACAAGCGCATCATATTGATGCGCTTGTTTTTGTTAATCAATAATTTGAAATTCTTTTAACTCTTTTTCGACATTTTGTAGGAGTTGTTCGCTTTTTTGAAGTACATTCGTTGGGAAAGTCTCATCATCACCATATTCAACGCCGTGAGGATAATAATGTTTTCCTAATAAGGGGGGAAGTAGTTTTACTTCAGCGTGTCTACTGCCAATGTCACCTTCAACAGCAACTCCTTGCACTCGTAAATAATAAACATCCTTTAATATTTCAAATTTATAATCGTATGTAACTCGCTCATAATCCCACTGTCCGGCAAGTACGAAGTGGTTGTTTTCCATGATTTCAGTTAAAAGAGTTAATTCAACGACGGCTCCATTAAATTGCGTATTTGTAAATTGCATATAATACCTCCTTTTTTAATGTTACACCATTATTTTTATAATAGTATGAATAATAAGAAAGTGCAATTCATATTGAGAGAAAAGGGATAATCCAGACTTTTTTCACAAAAATATGATATAGTGAAAAGAGTACGGTACACACAAAAAGAAAGAAAAGGATTTGTGTATATCTCAATTTTATGTTTTGTTCAGGAGGTATATCGTTTGAAGAAATTATTGCGTATCGTAATGATTACATTTTTAATTTTAGCTGTTGATTTATACGGGAAATTACTCGTTTCACAATATATATTAACCCCATCTCAATCAAAGCAAGAAAATAAAATTGTGAAAAAGAAAAAGCAAATTAAGGAAGACTCCTCAGACACTGTTTTAAATATGATTGGTGAAGACTCTGAAAACTTATTAGCGAAGTGGGGAGAACCCTCTCGAATAGAGCCATCTGCATACGGATATGAATGGTGGGTATACAACCAGGATTTAACTCAGTATGTTCAATTTGGAGTTTCTGAACGTAAAGTTGTAACGGCATACGCAGCTGGTGAACAAGTTAAGGTTCCACCTTATTATATAAATGAAAAATATGAAGAAGTATATAAAAAAAGTCCGCTTTCGCATGAAATTTCATTAAAAAGAGGGAAAAATAGTTATCAATTTGAGCTATCTGATACCGAAGTCATGGAACAACCGTTAATACCTGTAGAAGATGGATGGGCGCAATTGTATTTTGATCAATTTACACATGAGCTTGTTGGTGTTCGTTATATGGATGATGAAACTTTATTACGCCAAAGACCGTATCAGCTCGTTTATTCAGGTGAATTAATAGCAGAACAACCATTGACTCCAGAAAAAATAAAACAAGTAGAAAATGGGAATATGCAACAAATTTTTGATTTAACAAATATCATTCGAAGTCGTCATAAATTACCATTATTAACATGGGATCAGGAAACAGCAGATGTTGCTGTTGGTCACAGTAAAGATATGAAAGACAATAATTATTTTTCTCATGACTCACCTACATTAGGTACGCTAGGAGATCGTTTGCAGCGCGGGAAAGTAGGATTTCAACTTGCTGGTGAGAACATAGCGGCGCAACATAGTGATGGAATTGCGGCAGTGCAAGGTTGGTTAAATAGTGAGGGGCATAGAAAGAATTTATTAAATGAACAATTTACAGGATTAGGTGTTGGTGTATACGATAAATTTTATACACAAAACTTTATTCGAAAATAAAGTGAAATTGTAAGCGGTGGGGTGTTAACATCACCAAATTAGTTACTTCGTATTCACTGAATTGTAGGTGGGAATCTGACCGTATGCAAATAGCAGAAAAAAAGGTGCATGAATCGTCTAAAAATAGGCGAACCATGCGCCTTTTTTTCTTACTATATAGTAGATATACATGGAGAGGTGAGGATTATGCCAACAACAAAAGGACCGTTACATCCATCGGTTCAACAGTTTAAAGAATTTGTAAACCATCACCCTAAAATGGTTCATGAGGTTAGAAGTGGTCATAAAACATGGCAACAATTTTATGAAGAATGGTACTTACTTGGTGAAGAAGATCCAATATGGGCAACTTATAGACCGGATGGAGCGCCTGCGTTTTCTTCGGTAAAAGAAAATAAAAAAGAAAAAGATAATCGAACTGAAGAGGAAAAAACTGCTGATGTGATGGGGCAAATGCTTTCTTTTTTTAAAAAGTTGGACGTGGAACAAATGCAGAACCATTTAGCCAATGTGACGAGTGCAATCGGGAGCGTGCAACAAGTTATTCAGCAATTTCAAGGTAACCGTACGCAACAAGAGCAAAGTACTTCAGAAAATAACCCATTTTTCTTTCAAAAGGATTAGGGGGAAAGATGATGAGAGCAGAAATTATGGAGTTTATAAAGGCTGATGAGGATTTATCTCGCTATATTAGAGAGCAACCGTACTGGTATAGAAAATTAACACGAAATCCTGAAGAAAAAGAGGCTTTTGAGTTAGCGGCGATGCAACATTTCAAAAAAACAATACCAGATAAAGTGGAAAAGTTTCAAAATCAATTGGCCGTTGCTTCGATCATGATTGATATGTTTCAGTATATGAAGCAACAAAATGCAACCTAATTGGAAGTGAAAAATATGTCCGTCATGCAGAACTTTTGTTACAATAGAGGTTGATTATTTAAAAAGGAGTTGCAGCATGACGGAAATTTGTTTAGTACGACATGGACAAACTGATTGGAATTTTCAAGAAATTATTCAGGGGCGAGAAGATATTCCGCTTAATGAAGTTGGTAAGAAGCAAGCGAGTCAGAGTGCAGCTGCTTTACAAGAAGAAACGTGGGATATCATTATAAGTAGCCCGTTAATTAGAGCGCAAGAAACGGCTAATGAAATTGCAAAGACAGTTGGATTACAATCGATTTTATTAGATGAGCGATTTGTTGAACGGAATTTTGGAGAAGCTTCAGGGAAGCCGGTTGCGGCTGTTAGAGAGTTGATTGCTGAAGGTAAAGTAGAAGGTATGGAGCGAGATGAAGAGATTGTAGCTCGTTGCTTTGCTGCTTTAGAAGATGTTGCGACAACTCATTTTGGCAAACGTATTATTATTGTTGCTCACTCACACGCGATAAAAGCGATTTTACATGCCATTGAACCAGATGAAATTACATTTAAGACACCATTAAAAAATGCGTGTATTAGTTATGTGAAACAAAATAGTGGAAAGTGGGATGTTCTTAAATATAATATAGCGGAACATATTAATGTATAAGTGTGTACGGATATAGTGTAAAAATAGTTTCATTATATCTTTCTTTTGAGTAAGTCACTTCAATTAGTAGTTCTAATCTAAATGTGGTATGATGGATACTCGGAGGTGTCTCTCATGATTGTAGCGACGCTAGAAAGCGTATTAATATTAGATAAGGCAGAGCAGCTTGCAAAAGCGATTATCTGTTCAGATATAGCAGAAGATTATCGTAAGTATTATAGAGAATTACATGAAGATATGGAACTTCAGACGCTCATTCAGCAATTTACAGCGATGAAAGAACGGTATGAGGAAGTACAGCGTTTTGGAAAATACCATCCTGACTATACTACCGTGTCAATGAAAATGAGAGAATTAAAGCGTTCTGTGGACTTACATGATAAGGTTGCAGCTTTTAAAAGAGCAGAAACTGCTTTGCAGAAGTTATTAGACGAAGTTAGTGTAGCAATCGGTTCGGAAGTGTCTTCTTCCATTAAAGTGCCAACAGGAAATCCATTCTTTGATGCTGGTGGCTGTGGTGGAGGTTGTGGTACTGGCGGAGGTTGTGGTTGTAAAAAAACGGGGTGATGTACCCCGTTTTTTAGAAGTTGGAAGAAAACGTATACAGAGTTTGTCCTGTAATGTTATAAATTTCTGATTGGTTTTCATAGAATATAAAATATATGTTTTTAAAAGGAGAAGATGGAGAAGATTATGTTCGGGCAACGACAAAGTATGATTGTTTATTTACATTCATTGAAACATGCCAAGATTTTAAGGAAATATGGTAACATACATTACATATCAAAACGATTAAAATATGCTGTAGTATATTGTGATATGGAACAAATTGAGCATATGATGCATAAGTTGAACAAACTTCCTTTTGTGAAAAAGATAGAACAGTCGTATCGCCCGTATTTAAAAACGGAATTTGAAAATTCCCGTCCTGATCGAGCAAAAGAATACGATTATAGCTAATAGAAAAAATCCCCGGCTAAATTTAGCCGGGGATTTTTCACTTGGAATAACGTGTTATTTCATCGGAGGAATGAAATTGTTCATTCGTAAAATACCAATTAAATGATTAAAAAATAGTTCTTTTTCTGGGAAAGTTGTAGATGGTTTTACAGTAAAGGTAGCCACTTTTTTTCCGAGTTGTTCTGCCGTTTCTTCAAATAAAATGACACGTTTACTTTTTTTATTTTCAAATACAGGAATGCCTTCACGACATATGTATAATGGTTGGAAATCACCAGTAGTAGTTGGTTTTAATATTACAACAAGCGAACATACTTTTTTATCGTTTTTTATCGTTTCAAATTGTAACATATGTGCTATACGTTCTTGATTTGTTTTGGCAATTTCAAGTAATTCATATAAATCAGAGTAGCCTTCTCCGAGTTCTATAAAGCGTTGAATCATATCTTTTCCTCCTCTTTCTTTTACTGTACCATTTCACTTTTTAAATGAAAAGCACACAAAGAAAAAAAACCCTGCATAGCAGGGCCCTTCTTATACTAGCATGTACTAGTAAGAAGGCAAAGGGAGAGGAGAAACCGGAGGAAGAACTTATGGGGAAACGTAAGTCTTCTCCGCGGTTGGCAACAACATCGAAGGTGATGTTGTTATAATTATTTATGTCCAATCTAAATGAAGATATACATAATGAAATTAAATTTTATGTTGGGCTTTTTATTTTTCTTTTTTTTATTTTGTGATAGGATAAAAAAGATAAAGTGGAACTAATATACATATTGGGTTCATATTAGTGAATGATGAGATGAATACATAAAAATAACGAGAGGTTATTTGAGGCCGAGTTTTCCTATAGTTAGGTGAATGTGGTTTGTTAACGGTTACCGAAGTGGGAATGGCTTTCTATAATCGCTCGATAGATTGAAATAAAGGTAGTGACAACAGATGAGAGTAGTTTCAGGAAAATGTAAAGGACACCCACTTAAAGCGGTTCCTGGTAATACAACACGTCCAACGACAGATAAAGTAAAAGAATCTATTTTTAATATGATAGGTCCTTATTTTGATGGTGGTATCGCCCTTGATTTATTTGGTGGTAGTGGTGGTCTTGGAATTGAGGCTTTGAGCAGAGGGATTGATAAAGCAATTTTTGTTGATCGGGATAGTAAAGCGATAAAAGTAATTCATCAAAATTTAGAAAGTTGTAGAGTACAGGAACAAGCTGAAGTATATCGAAATGATGCGGAACGTGCAGTAAAGGCGCTAATAAAACGTGAAATGTCATTCGATCTTATATTGATAGATCCTCCATATAAAGAGCAAAAAATTGTATCTTTAATTAGTATAATGGATCAACATGGATTGCTACATAGTGATGGATTAATTATGGCAGAGCATGGTAATGATGTAGTTTTACCTAATTCAATAGGAAGGCTTGTAAAAGTACGAGCTGAGAATTATGGGATTACTGCAATATCGATTTATAAGTATGAAGGTGAGGGGACAGAATGACAAGTATAGCTATTTCTTCAGGAAGTTTTGATCCAATTACCCTTGGGCATCTGGATATTATTAAAAGGGGAGCAAAAGTATTTGATGAGGTGTACGTAGTCGTTTTAAACAATTCATCAAAAAAACCATTCTTTTCAGTTGAAGAGCGATTAGAATTAATTCGAGAAGCGACAAAGGATATCCCGAATGTAAAAGTAGATTCGCATAGTGGGCTATTAGTAGAGTATGCAAAAATGCGTAATGCAAATGCAATATTACGTGGTTTACGAGCAGTTTCTGATTTTGAATATGAGATGCAAATTACTTCTATGAATCGAAAATTAGATGAAAATATTGAAACATTTTTTATTATGACAAACAATCAATATTCATTTTTAAGCTCGAGTATTGTAAAAGAAGTTGCGAGGTATGGAGGAAGTGTAGTAGATCTTGTACCTCCTATTGTAGAACGTGCTTTAAAAGAAAAGTTTCAAACCCCGTTAAAGTGAACGGGGTTTTTCTTTATATGTGCGCAAAAATAATAAAATAACATATAAGTATAGACAAAATAATGTGAAAATTGGTCCATAATGTATAAAAGATGTCCAAATTTCATGTAGTATAGAAGGATGCTCGGATAAAAATACAGGAATATCTTTTGGCATAGGCGAGAAAGAACTCACTTTCTCATAAAATGGTGTCCAAAATACAAATGTAAAAATAGGGGCAAGAATACTTTGAATAATTCGTGCGAAAAAATAGGGTTTAAATCGGATATCTGTTTCAGCTAATATGCTAGCAACTTGTGCCTGAATAGAAAGACCACTAAATGCTAAAATGAAGCTTGTTACCATAGCTTGTTGTAAGAGCGGTGTTTCATTTATTTGACTAATCATTTGGCTTCCGAGTGTCATTTCGAAAATACCTGATAATATAGGTATACTAAAATCTGTACTTAGTTGGAAGAATGATAAAATATGTTGCATAATAAAAGAAAGAGCTGCTGTAATGTGAAATACAGTAATCATTTTATTTAACACAGAGAATAAAATAATAAATCCGCCAATCATAAGTAATGTTTGAATAGAAGAAACAATGGCATCCCCAAGTAATTTACCAATTGGTCTTTTTTCTTGTAAGCGTGTCTCGTGAAGGATTAAAAAAGGGTTTTGAAAGCGACGTTTTTTTGTAGTGTGTGTATTAATTTTGTAAGCGGTATTATCGCCGTAAAAACGCATAATTAATCCGACAGCAAAGTTACTGAAATAATGGGCAGCGGCTAATATAATTCCTAATTTCGGATTATTAAAAAAACCGATAGACACAGCACCGAAAATAAAAAGTGGATTAGAAGAATTTGTGAAAGAAACGAGGCGCTCCGCTTCAATCTGAGTTAAAAGATTGCTTTTTCGTAGTCTAGCGCTTAATTTGGCGCCTGCAGGGAAACCAGAAGCCATTCCCATCGCCCAAACAAATCCGCCTATCCCTGGAACGCGAAAAAGTGGGCGCATGAGTGGTTCTAATATAACGCCAATAAATTTTACAACACCGATACTAATTAGAAGTTCCGCAATGATGAAAAACGGTAGTAGTGAAGGGAATACAACTTCCCACCATATATTTAACCCGCGAATAGAAGCTTGCAAAGCGGCTTGGGGGTGGAGTACAAGAGAAAAGGTTAAAAATAGCGTTGATATGGTAAGGAAAGCGGTTTTCCATTTTTCATACATGTAAGTAAATCCCCCTTTGTCCCAAAAAACGTTCATTTCAGTATACGTGGATACGTAGTGAATTTAGACCATAAGTATGAAAAAGGAATGAAAAAAATTAAAGGGTGAGAAAAATGAAAGAACCAAAGATTGGTTTAGCACTTGGGTCTGGAGGAGCGAAAGGGTTTGCTCATATTGGTGTAATAAAGGTTTTAAGGGAAGCGGGTATCCCTATTCACATGATTGCAGGAAGTAGTATGGGGGCGCTAATAGGTACGTTTTATGCGGCAAGTAGTAACGTTGAAAGATTGTATAAATTGGCATCTGTTTTTAAGCGGAAGTATTATTTAGATTTCACGGTACCGAAAATGGGATTTATTGCTGGAAAACGTGTCAAAGATATGATTAAAATGTTTACATATAATAAAAATTTAGAAGAGTTAGATATCCCGACGGCTGTTGTGGCTACTGACATATTGAAGGGGGAAAAAGTGGTTTTTACAAGTGGGCCAGTTGCAGATGCGGTGAGGGCTAGCATATCTGTTCCTGGAGTGTTTGTACCAGAAAAAATAGATGGAAGATTATTAGTGGATGGTGGAGTCATTGATCGCATCCCAGTATCGGTTGTGAAAGAGTTAGGGGCCGATATTGTTATCGCTGTTGATGTATCTCCAATTAAGGTAAATGGCGATGTTACGTCCATTTATGACGTAATCATGCAAAGTATTGAAATTATGCAGCATGAGCTTGTAATGAATCGGCAAATTGCATCGGATTTAATGATGCGACCAGCTGTAGAGCAATTTAGTTCACGTGCTTTTACAAACATTGAAGACATTATTCGAGTTGGAGAAGTAGAAGCAGAAAAACATATTTCAAATATTTATTTATTAATTGAGCAGTGGAAGGAGAAACATAATGTTTAAGCGTTTTCGGTTTATATATGCAATCTTAATAGGGGTTATATTGGCGATGTTACTTGTTTACGTACGTTTACCGTATTATATAACAAAACCAGGAATGGCTGCCAAATTAGAGCCTTATGTTCAAGTTGAGGGTGGAACGAAAGAATCTGGTGATTTTATGCTTGTTACGGTTTCAATGGGACCAGCAAATGTGGTGAATTTAATAGCGGCACAGTTTAATAAATATACACATATTTCGAAAGCGGAAGAAATATTGCAAAAAGGTGAGAGTGATGAAGAATATCAATTTCGCCAAAATTATGCGATGAAAGATTCACAAAATGCAGCGATTTATAATGCATATAAACGTGCAAATCGCTCAGTATCTTTTGAAAATAAAGGTGTATTAGTTGCTGGTGTGGCAAAAGGAATGCCGTCAGAAGGAAAGCTTAAGCTTGGTGATGTTATTATAGCTGTTGACGGAAAAACATTTGAAAAGACGGAGCAATTTATTGAATATATGACAGGGAAAAAAGAAAATGATGCTGTAAGTATTGAGTACATGAGAAATGGAAAACAATTGAAAGAGAATTTAAATGTAAAGACGATTCCTAATGGGAATGGACGTGTCGGTATAGGTGTTTCTATCGTTACGGAAAGAGAACTAGTGGTCGATCCGAAAGTGAAAATTAATTCTAATGAAATTGGTGGACCATCCGCAGGTTTAATGTTCACATTAGAAATATATAATCAACTTGTGGAAGAAGACTTAACGAAAGGACATGAAATAGCTGGAACAGGTACAATTAATGAAAAAGGAGAAGTGGGCCCGATTGGTGGTATAAATCAAAAAGTGGTGGCTGCTAGCGATGCTGGGGCTGAAGTGTTCTTTGCGCCAAATGAAAAAGGTGCGGAGAAATCGAACTATAAAGATGCACTTGAGACTGCAAAGGATATTAAAACAAAAATGAAAATTGTACCAGTGGATACGCTGGATGATGCGTTAACATATTTAGAAAAGATGGATAAGGAAAAAACCTCTCTGAAATAGAGAGGTTTTTTATAGGAATTTTGTAGTTGTTTCATCATAGCGAATAGGATGGTGTGTTATATCCTGTTTTAATAGTTGTGTGCGTAACGGTTCGTGCATGATGGAGAAATATACAGAGTTTGCTTTTTTCTCTATATCTAAAGCGGCATGGTCGAATGTTTTTGTATGAGTAAGGATTGGAAGTTCGATTTTTTTCTTATTTTTTGAAAGGTAAGTTTGTCCTTTTTGTGACATGCCTAGCAGGCGAATATATGGTGCGTGTTGTTCTATATTTGCGCTACGTATATCCTCTTTTGTTGTGTTTGTTAAAATGTGTGTACAAGCTCTTTGTAATCTAGTCCATGTATAACGTTTTGTTTTTAATGCTTCCATGAATGAATAGAAGGAGGAACTGTTTTGTATTTTTGATAAAATACGATGCTCTAAACCTTCTTCTATTTCATATATATGTCGTAAGTCCTCTGGAGACATCGTCATGAGTCTATATTTAAAAAATGAAAAGTATTGTTCCCAATTATGTAATATCCCGTAGTTTTGTTTGTAATTTGCTAAAAGCGAAGTGGTTGCCTGTGGGAGAAAAGGTTCAATTGTTGTAAATGATCCTTCTTCGCTAAAGAGTTGTTTTCGGATGCTTGTCGCGCTTGCAATATGTTGGTCATTAAATGTTTCATCATGATAATGAGAGGCAAATCTTTTTATAGTTTGAGCTTGTATAGAGCTATTTTGTGACAGAATTGCTTTCATATATTGGAAGCCTAAAATATTATTTGGTTGTGACATATCTATGTTTTTTTCAGATGTTAAAATGTGTGAGAAAGCATCCGATGTTGCTTTTGCATAACTATTACCAGCGTCCATGAATTGTTTTACAAGGCAGTTAAAAGTCTCTTCTTCGTTTTTTTGTATGGAGATGGTATTATAAAAATTTTCGATTTGTCCATCCTCACTACCGAAACAAATTTCGGAAACACGTAGGGCATTTAAAATGGAAATAGCACCATTTGCGAAGGTTTCAGCCTTTTGTGTTGCAAAGACGTATGGAAGCTCTACAACAAGGTCTACGCCGTTTGCTAAGGCCATTTTAGTGCGATACCATTTGGAAATGAGTGCGGGCTCACCACGCTGTAAAAAAGGACCACTCATAACGGCAATTATTATATCGGATTGTGTTAACTTTTTTGTCTGTTGCACATGATAAAGATGACCGTTATGAAAAGGGTTATATTCAACAACAATACCACCAGCTTTTATGGTAATCTCTCCTTTCGATGTAGCATCTTTTTGAAAAACGTGATACTCTATATATTATTTACTATGATGACTTCATTATAGTGTAAAGAAAAAACATTGACAAATATAAAATGGCTAGCTATAATTTTGTTTGTTGCCTTGAGGTGATATGATATGAAATGGTCCATCCATCAATTGAATAAATTGAGAAATAAAGGATTGACATTGGATGAGATGGTAGATGTAAGTGAGCTAAAAGAGGTCGAGAAAGATATTCGTGAAATTAATCCTGTTCATGTAACGGGAAGAGTTGATTTTGGCTCCGGTAAGTTTACGTTTCATCTACATATAACTGGAAGCATGGTTTTACCATGTTCTCGCTCTTTAGTAGATGTGACATTACCATTTGACATTAAAACAACTGAGGTGTTCCAAACTTCACAAGAAGAATTTGAAACTGAAGCTGAAATTCATTCTTTAGAAGGAGAAGTACTTGACTTACTGCCCGTAATCAAGGAAAATATACTTTTGGAGATTCCAATGCAAATTTTCAGTGATGATGTTTCTGGTGGAGCACCGACGCAAGGTCAAGACTGGCAAGTGATTTCGGAAGAAGACAAAGAAAAGACTGTTGATCCAAGATTGGCAGGACTTGCAAAGTTTTTTGACAAATAATCGGAAGACTGGTTCAGGCCTTCATATGAAAATAACTATTTCTTTTAAGGAGGTGGGAAGAATGGCTGTACCTTTTAGAAGAACTTCTAAAACAGTAAAAAGAAAGCGTCGTACGCATTTCAAATTATCAGTACCTGGTATGGTAGAGTGCCCAAGCTGTGGTGAAGCGAAATTAGCTCACCGTGTATGTAAAGCATGCGGTACTTACAAAGGTAAAGAAGTAATCAGCAAGTAATTGCGGGAAAATAAACGCAGAAGATATCTTCTGCGTTTATTTTTTTTTGTCTTAATCTTTAGTTGTTGTATTCTATCTTTTCTAGTAACTGCATATGCTTAATAAAAAATGCATAGGGAGGACTAGAGAGATGGCGACAACAAGACAAGATGCTTGGACTGATGATGAAGATTTGCTTCTGGCAGAAGTAGTACTCCGGCATATTCGAGAAGGTGGAACACAACTTTCTGCCTTTAAGGAAGTGGGAAAAAATTTATCTCGTACACCAGCAGCATGTGGGTTTAGATGGAATTCTTACGTAAGAAAGCAATATAAAGAACGTATTGAGGAAGCAAAGCAACTTCGTAAAGTAGAACATTATGAAGTGAAAGAGACAAAGGTGTTAGAACCTACGTCAATTACGTTGAATGATGTTATTGATTTCTTGCAAAATTATAAAGATGAAAACTCTTTAACGGTGTTGCAACAACAAGTTGAATCATTACAAACAGAAAGAGAGCGCCTTCTGGAGCGATTATCAGTATATGAAGAAGAGTATAGAACATTACTTGATTATATCGATCAAAAAAGAAGTGTAATGGTAGCGGAAAGAAACAATGCTCGCTCGAATGAGAAGTTAGAGAAGCTTAAGAAATAAAAAACAGCTGTTATACAGCTGTTTTTTTATTTTTTAAGCCGATTCTTCGTTTGTAACCGCATTCAAATTTGTTTCTGGATGCCAAATATAAAAATCACCATCAGTTACTGATACGGGGTTGAAATTTAATTTATCCCAAAAACCAGCTGAATGAATACGTGCTATTGTTTTAATAGGAAATTGCATTTGTTTCGCATGATTTACAAGCATTTGCCCGAATCCTTGTTTTTGAAAAGTTGGTAATACTTCAAGTTTATAAAGTTCTAGGTAAGGACCTGTAATTTCGAATGGTTCTCCGCCGTTTCTTTTCATATATAGACTCATACGTGCGATTAGTGATCCACCATAATAAATGCCATAAAATGGAGATTCACTGTCGTTTTCAATAATGTTTGCTTGCAATTCTTCCAGCATAGATAGTTCTTGGGCTCCGCACCCTTTAAATTTTTTGAATTCATCTAACGTTTTATAATTGATGAGCAAGCGCTCAACTTTTGGGAATCCCATTACATCACATCCTTTTGTTATCTTGTTGAATGCAGAAAAGTGAAAATATTTACAATAATATTATAACTCATTTTTTTATTTTTATGAAGAAGATAGTATATTTCTTTTATTATTTTTTTGAGGATTTGCTAAACTAAGAGTATAAGTGTATTAATAGGCAGTATTATACATAGCGAAAAAAGAGAGTGTATTTGTTTGACAGAGGACAACGAAATTATAGGGCGTGCTCATGTACTTTAAAAAGATATAAAAAGGAGGGGAGGCAAGGGCGCTTAATGTGAATCCCTTGTGTGAAAATGAAAATTGGAATTGTCGGACCAGGTGCTATTGGTCTATTGTATACATTTTATTTACAAAAAAGTAACCAAGATGTTACGTTGTTTACAAGAACGGCTAAGCAGGCTGAAGAGTTGAATGAAACAGGTGTAACTTGTATTAGAGATGGAAGATGTGAAACAGTATATCCACCTGTTTTACCGATAGAAAGTATGGTAGCACAAAATTTAGATTATATATTTATTTCTGTGAAGCAATATCATATAGATGACGTACTACCGTTTGTGGAAGGGGCATCATCATTAATCTTTTTGCAAAACGGAATGTCGCATCTTCAAAAGATGCTGAAAATAGGGAGTGAAAATATAGCTGTTGGTATTGTAGAACATGGTGCGAAAAAAGAGGGAGGGCATATCGTTCATCATACTGGGATAGGGGTAACAAAATTTGGAGTGGTTTGTGGTCAATCTATACATTTCAAGAAAATATTCCGTTATTTTCCTGTTACTTATTTTCCAGTTCAAATAGAAACGGATTGGGAAGAGATTATGCACAAAAAATTAGTAGTAAATGTATGTATCAATCCATTGACAGCACTATTGGGAGTTAAGAATGGTGAATTAATCACGAATCGTTTTTTTTATCAAATGATGGAGCAAGTGTTTCAGGAGGTCGCATTTCTTATTAGAGGAGAAAAAGAAATGGTATGGCAAATGGTACGAAATGTGTGTGAAGGAACGTCTCGTAATACATCCTCTATGTTAGCGGATGTAAGAGCGAATAGACAGACGGAAATTAATGCGATTGTTGGATATGTATTAGAAGAAGCTAAGAAACAGCAACTACCAGTTCCGACACTTCAATTTTTGTTCGATGCAATAAAAGGGTTAGAAACAAGAGTATAAGTGTTATTCTTTGCTTTTACGTGAAACATTGACTACAATGTGGATTGGTGAGAGAACTGGATACGAAAGGAAGAATTATATGGAGATAAAAGAAATCTCTGTTCCGCAACAAGGTGTTGTAGCGGACTATATGAACGGTAAAAAAGAGATACAGTCATGTTTTGATTATATGTTAACAGAAGATGCTTTTAAACAACGTTTACATGATTTGCGTGAAAGGGAGTTTTTCCGCCAAGATTTAGTAGCGCATTTATTAGAATATAATACAAAATTACAAGCGGGAGAATCTACACTTCAAAATGTAAAAGCGCTTGGAGATGAAAATACATATGTTGTTATAGCTGGACAACAAGCAGGGTTATTAACTGGACCGCTTTATACAATTCATAAAGTTATTTCAATTTTACAGCTTGCAAAGGAAAAGGAAGAAAGTTTAGGAGTTAAAGTTGTCCCTGTCTTCTGGATTGCGGGTGAAGACCATGATATGGATGAGATTAACCATACTTTTGTAGCGAAAAATAAAAAGATGAAAAAAACTATTTTTTATGACCGTAATCCGAAAAAGGCGAGTGCTTCTGAGTCTGAACTTTCTGTTGAAGATTGTAGAAATTGGATTGAAGAGATTTTTAAAACATACCCAGAAACAAATTTTACAAAGGATGTATTAAAATTTGTTGATGATGCTTTGAAAAAATCGAATACGTATGTAGATTTCTTTGCTCATCTTATTACGAAAATCTTTGCTAATTCTGGTTTAATCCTTGTTGATTCACATCATCCTGAATTAAGAAAGTTAGAAATTCCATTTTTCAAGCGAATTATAAGTAAGTATAAAGAGGTACAAGAGGGGCTTCGTAATCAGCAAGAAGTAATTAAAGAACTAGGATACAAACCGATTATTGAAACGAAGTCTCATGCAGTGCATATATTCATGGAAATAGATGATGAACGAGTATTGCTTGAAGATCAACAAGGTAAGTTTGTTGGAAAGGATGGGGCGCATTCCTTTTCATACGAAGAGTTGATTGAAGAGATGGAGAGAAATCCGGCACGTTTTAGTAATAATGTTGTAACACGTCCTCTTATGCAAGAGTATGTATTTCCTACGCTCGCATTTATTGGAGGTCCAGGAGAATTAGCTTATTGGAGTGAATTACAACAAGTATTCCATACTGTCGGTTTTCAAATGCCACCTGTCGTTCCTCGTCTTACAATTACTTATGTGGAGAGAGATATAGCGACGGATTTATTTGATTTGCAATTGAGAGAAAGTGATCCGTTTTTAAATGATGTCGATAAATTGCGTGAAAACTGGTTGTCTAATCAAATAGAGGAACCGATTGATGATCATTTTGAAAAGGCGAAAAAAGAAATTGCCGATATTCATACATCTTTACAGCAATTTGTAAAGAAAATAGAGCCAGGGTTAGGTGCGTTTGCAGGGAAAAACGAATTGAAAATTAATGAACAAATTGAACTGCTGGAAAGAATGTTGAAAAGAAATGTTGAGAAAAAGTATGAGGTTCAGCTAAATAAATTTCGCCGTATACAATTCGCACTTCGTCCATTAGGTGCACCGCAAGAACGTGTGTGGAATGTATGTTATTATTTAAATCAGTTTGGTTTGGATTTCGTTGATCGTGTAATGGAAAACCCTTTTTCTTGGGACGGAAAACATCATGTTATAAAACTATAAAATCTTGCTCTTTGGAGCAGGATTTTATTTTTATTCCGTTGAATTTACTGTGAAGTGATTTTTTTCTGAATTATCAATCAAAAAAGTGTTAAATATGGCAATTGTGTTGGATACTTAAATATATGACAAAATAGCACAAAATGTAAACGTATTATTCGCTTTTTCGACAGTTTTTTATTTAAATTCCCGCAAAAGATGATAAAATTTAGTATATAATAAAAGAAAATAGCGATTTGTATAGTATGTTGCCTTTGTTGGTAAGTTAAATGAGTCGTTCTTTCGTATTATTTCATTCTCTAAGCGTGAAATATGTGTTTAGAGGAAGGGATACATTCAACATAATTAATTGGAAAAAGAGTAGGTGCAACAATGTTTAAACACGTAACAGTGCTTTTAAAGGAAACAGTAGACGGCTTAGATATAAAGCCAGATGGTACATATGTAGATTGTACACTGGGGGGAGGAGGACATAGTTCTTATTTATTATCCCAATTAACTGAAGGTGGAAAATTAATAGCGTTTGATCAAGATGAGATAGCGATTCAAAACGCGAAAGAAAAGTTCTCTTCATACGGTGAACAGTTTATAACAGTAAAGAGTAACTTCCGTTATTTAGCTGAAAAACTGCAGGAAATAGGTATAACAGAAGTAGACGGTATTTTATTTGATTTAGGTGTTTCATCCCCACAATTAGATACACCAGAACGAGGCTTTAGTTATCATCATGATGCACCGCTAGATATGCGGATGGATCAAGATGCCCCATTAACAGCGTACGATGTTGTAAATAGCTGGTCATATGAACAACTTGTAAGGATTTTCTTCCAATACGGTGAAGAGAAATTTTCAAAACAAATTGCAAGAAAAATTGAAGCTTATCGTGAGAATAAAGCTATTGAAACGACAGGAGAATTAGTAGAGCTAATTAAAGAAGGTATTCCGGCTCCTGCTCGTAGAACGGGTGGGCATCCTGCTAAGCGAGTGTTTCAGGCAATTCGTATAGCTGTAAACGATGAATTAAAAGTATTTGAAGAAGCATTGGAATCTGCTATTGAGATGGTTAAGCCAGGTGGAAGGGTTAGTGTTATAACATTCCATTCATTAGAAGATCGTATTTGTAAAACAACGTTTAAGCGAAATAGTACAACGCCACAATTGCCGCCAGGATTACCGATTATTCCTGATGAATTTAAGCCGAAATTAAAGCTTATTACAAGAAAACCGATTTTACCTTCTGATATAGAGCTAGAAGAAAATAATCGTGCGCGTTCTGCGAAGTTGAGAATCGCTGAAAAACGATAAAAGGGAGAGAGAGGTATGACTAATTTAGCTGTAAAGTACAAACAACAAGCGCAAGAAGAGGTGCAAATTCAAACGCCCCCACAGCAGATGGCTAAGCCGAAGGTTAAAGCGAAAATTACAAGAATCGAAAAACTGTTGTATGTAGCGTTTATTGGCTTTTTATTGTATGCCTGTGTCGCGTTTATTGGAAATAAAGCAGGCCTTTATCAAGTTAATGTAGAAGCAGCGACGATAGAAGAAAAAATTGTACAGCAGCAAAAAGAAAATCAAGAATTACAAGCTGAAGTAGAGAAGTTAAGTCGCTATGAACGAATCGCTGAAGTTGCAAAAAAACATGGGCTAGAAATTAATGCGAATAATGTGAAAGGCCTCAAATAAGGCAATAGGTGTGAAGGAACGATGAAGAAGAATATGACTAAATTTCATACCAATAAGGGAGCAGGTTATTTTATGATATTTTTCCTCCTGCTCTTTTTGCTGTTATTAGCCCGATTTTTTTACATACAATCAACAGGAACCGTTCATAATCAGGATTTAGATGCACTTGCTAAACAAAAGCATAGTAAAAAAGGAGTTCTTGAAGCGAACCGAGGAACCATTTATGATCAAAACGGTCATGTGTTAGCGCAAGACGCAAACTCTTACAAAATGGTAGCTGCACTAAAAGGTGCTAACTCAGTTGAGAATAAAGAAGATACTGCAAAGAAAATTGCAGGAGTACTTGGAAAAGGCGAAGAGGATATTTTAGCTTCTTTAAACAAGGAAGGTAGAAGTCAAGTCGAATTTGGAACGTTAGGCAAGGATTTGACGAAAGAAAAGAAGGAACAAATAGAAGCGTTGAAGTTGCCGGGAATATCTTTTATTACAGAAAATGCAAGGGTGTATCCAAACGGTGATTTTGCATCTTACGTTATAGGTCATGCAAAACCAAATGAGAATGGAACCTCGGTAGGTCAATTTGGCATAGAGAAAAGCTTGGATAAATACTTAAGTGCTTCGAATGGAGAAGTAGCATATACAGGTGATCGTAAAGGTGTGTCCCTTGATGGGGGAAAAGTTAATGTAAAGGCACCTAAAAATGGAGATAATGCTTATTTAACAATTGATCAACGTGTCCAAAGTTATTTAGAAGACGCGATGAAAGCAGCAAGTAAGCAATATGAGCCAGAAAGTTTAATAGGGATTGTTGCAGATCCGAAAACTGGGAAAATATTAGCGATGTCTACTAAACCTAGTTATGACCCTAATGATCGCCAAATTAAATATTTCTTCAATGACGCGATTGCCAATGCATTTGAACCTGGATCAACAATGAAAATTTTTACGTTAGCGGCAGCTATTAATGAAGGTGTGTACAAAGGACAAGATTATTATCAATCCGGGACATATCAAGTCGGAAATAGGAAAATAAAAGATCATAATGGCGGTGCTGGTTGGGGCTCTATCACGTTTGATGAAGGGGTAGAGCGTTCTTCAAACGTAGCGTTTGCAATTTTAGGAGATCAAAAACTTGGTCCAGAACGTTTCCGAAAATATATTCATAGTTTTGGATTAGATGAAAAAACGAACATTGATTTATCAGGTGAAGGATCGAATACAATTTTATTTGATCAGCAAATACAACAAGTGACAACAGCTTTTGGACAAGGTTCCACTGTAACACCAATTCAGCTTGTACAAGCTGCAACGGCCATTGCAAATGATGGGAAAATGATGAAACCTTATGCAATTGATAAAATTGTAGATCCGATAACAGACAAAGTAAAATTAGAACATAAGCCAGAAGAAGTAGGAAAACCTGTTACAAAGGAAACAGCAGCGCAAGTAAGACAGTTATTAGAACGTGTTGTTACATCTCCGAAAGGTACAGGGACAGCTTATAAAATTGATGGATATTCAGTTGGTGGTAAAACAGGTACAGCGCAAATTCCGGATGGAAAAGGCGGCTATATGACAGGAAGACAGAATTATATATTCTCATTCTTAGGTATGGCACCAATGGACGATCCACAACTTGTCGTGTATGTAGCTGTTAAACAGCCGAAATTAAAAGATGATGAGAACGGCGCACAACCTTTAGCTGATATTTTTAAATATGTAACAAAAAATAGTTTAGAGTATTTAAAGATTAAGCCAAATGAAGTGAAAGATCCGAAAAAACATCTGAAAGAACAACAAACTACTGTTCCAGATGTAACTGGTAAAACGATGGCTGAAGCGGGGAAAGCGATTGATAAAGCCAAACTTCGTCCAATCGTACTAGGTGAAGGGAAAGTACAGCAACAAGTACCAAAAGCGACTGAACAAACATTAAAAGGCGACCGAGTCTTCTTGGTAGGAGATAAGCCTACAATGCCAAATATACAAGGATGGGCACTGCGTGATGTTATGAATTTAGCGAAGACATTACAGCTTAACTTGAAACCTTCTGGTACAGGATACGTAACAGAACAAAGTGTGGCGGAAGGAACATTATTACAACCTGGTACAGAATTAGGTGTCACACTCGTACCGCCACTCGAACCACAGCAAGAAGCAGAAAAGCCGTAATGGTAAAAGAGAATAAGTTCTAATTAAATAAGTACAAGCATATATTGGAACAAGCTAGGCGTAAGGGAGGCTTGTTCCGATATGCGTGTATCAAATGTAACAGTTAGAAAACGACTTATTTTTATACTTATATCAGGTATACTTATTTTCACTATTATCGATATTCGTCTTGGATATGTGCAATTTTTTCTTGGGAATATGTTAACGGATCGTGCGAAAGATTCATGGAGTCGTAATATTACTTTTGAACCCGAACGTGGGAAAATTTTAGACCGAAATGGTGTGGAACTTGCCACGAATAAAAGTGCTCCAACTGTCTTTGTTGTACCGAGGCAAATTGAAAAAACAGCAGAGACTGCAGAGAAGTTAGCTGCAGTATTAGGTGTGGAAAAAGATGAGATTTATAAAAGGATTACAAAAAAAGAATCGATTGTAAGGTTAGATAAAGGCGGAAGGAAAATATCACATGACAAAGCGAAAGAAGTACGAGGATTAAGTTTGAAGGGCGTGTATATCGCAGAGGATTCTATCCGGTACTATCCATTTGGAAACTTTTTATCACATGTATTAGGTTTTGCAGGTAGCGATAACCAAGGTCTTATGGGACTAGAAAAATATTATGATAAAGAGCTAAATGGGGACAAAGGTCATGTGCGTTTTTTTGCAGATGCGAAAGGACAAAGGATGCCTAATGTTGGTGATGATTTCAAAAAGCCAGAAGCTGGTTTAAATTTAGGATTAACAATCGATGCGCGTATTACAAGGATTATGGAAAGAGAAATGAATATTGCGGAGTCAACTTATAATCCTGACGGTATGATTGCGATTGCAATGAATCCTAAAAATGGTGAAATTTTAGGTATGTCTAGTCGACCGAGTTTTGACCCAGCGGATTTTCAAAGTGTCTCTCCAGAAGTGTATAACAGAAATCTACCTGTATGGAGTACGTATGAGCCTGGTTCAACATTTAAGATCATTACATTAGCTGCAGCATTGAATGAAAATTTAGTAGACTTAGAGAAGGATACGTTTTATGATGATGGAGCAGCTGAAGTAGGTGGAGCTAGATTGAAATGCTGGAAAGCAGGAGGTCATGGCAGTCAAACGTTTTTAGAAGTCGTTCAAAACTCATGTAACCCGGGATTTATTGAACTTGGTGATCGCCTTGGTAAAGACCGATTATTTAAATACATTCGTAATTTTGGTTTTGGGCAGAAGACTGGAATTGACTTGCAAGGTGAAGGCAGTGGGATTTTATTTAATTTAGATAAAGTTGGTCCAGTAGAGCAAGCAACAACTTCATTCGGCCAAGGGGTTTCTGTTACACCGATTCAACAAGTAGCAGCTGTAGCGGCGGCTGTAAATGGTGGAACATTGTATCAGCCGTATATAGCTAAGGAGTTTATTGATCCGAAAAATAATCAAGTTGTTAGTAAAAAGACACCTGTTGAGAAAAGAAAAGTTATTTCCAAGGAAACTTCAGAAAAAGTTCGTTATGCATTAGAGAATGTTGTAGCGAAAGGTTCTGGTAAAGGTGCTTATATTGATGGATATCGTGTAGGTGGAAAAACGGGTACTGCTCAAAAGGTGAAAGATGGTAAATATTTAGAGAATAATTATATAGTATCTTTTATCGGATTTGCTCCAGCGGATGATCCAGAGATTGTTGTGTATGTTGCTGTTGATAATCCAAAAGGGGTTACACAGTTTGGTGGAGTGGTAGCAGCTCCGATTGTCGGGAATATCCTTCGAGATGCGCTTCCTGTTATGGGAGTGAAACCGAGAAAAGAACAAGTTGAGAAAGAATATAAATGGGGCGATACACCAACTGTGGAAGTTCCGAATTTAATTGGAATGAAAAAGAAAGACTTACAAACACAACTCGTCGATTTGAAGCTTGATATAAGTGGAGATGGAGAGAAAGTAATTAAACAATCACCAGAAGCGGGAGCTAAAGTAAAAGAAGGCTCAAAAATTAGAATTTACTTCGGGAATTAAAGGTAACATAGTACGTTTTATGGTACAATTGGTGGAAGTGAGTTCTTTATAGAACAGTTACTTAATTTGAGACAGTAAGTGTCTCATTCATAAATAGGTCAGTAGCACTTACCTCCTTATATAGGAGGTAATGTGTTGCTTACTGAAAAAAGATAAATAAACAATGTAGAGAGGGTTTAGTGAAATGAAGTTGCATACACTTGTATCATGTTTGCATGATTTTCCAGTTGTTCCAAAAGAAAATCCAGAAATCACATCTATAGAAGCTGATTCACGTAAAGTGAAAGAGGGAAGCTTATTTGTATGTATGAAAGGATATACGGTTGATAGCCATGATTTTGCTAAGCAAGCAGCGGCACAAGGAGCGGCTGCTATTGTTGCGGAAAGACCAATTGATGTTGACGTTCCAGTTGTACTTGTGAAAAATACTTTTCGTTCGTTAGCGGTTTTAGCTGATTATTTTTATGGTCAACCGACACACAAGTTACATTTAATCGGAATTACAGGTACAAATGGAAAGACAACAACATCGCATATTATGGATGAGATTATGCGAGCACATGGTCATAAAACAGGGCTAATTGGAACGATTAATATGAAAATCGGTGATGAAACATTTGAGGTGAAAAATACAACACCAGATGCACTAACACTTCAACAGACGTTTTCAAAAATGGTTGAACAAGGTGTGGACAGCACGGTAATGGAAGTTTCGTCACATGCGTTAGATCTTGGTCGTGTACACGGATGTGATTACGATGTAGCGGTGTTTACGAATTTAACCCAAGATCATTTAGACTATCATAAAACGATGGAAGAATATAAACATGCAAAAGGGTTACTATTTGCACAGCTTGGCAATAGTTATAATCATAATCGTGAAAAGTACGCTGTGCTCAATAGCGATGATAATGTAACAGAAGAGTATATGAGAAGTACTGCAGCAACAGTTGTAACATATGGTATTGATACAACAAGTGATATTATGGCAAAAAATATCGTTATGACGAGTGGCGGGACTACATTTACGCTTGTCACACCATATGAAAGTGTAAATGTTACGATGAAATTAATAGGTAAATTTAATGTATATAATGTACTTGCAGCAACAGCAGCAGGACTTGTTTCGGGTGTGAAATTAGAAACAATCATTGCTGTTATAAAGGATTTAGCTGGGGTTCCAGGACGTTTTGAAGTTGTTGATGGAGGGCAAAATTATACAGTTATTGTTGATTACGCACATACGCCAGATAGTTTAGAAAATGTATTAAAAACTGCAAAACAATTTGCAAAAGGTGATGTGTATTGTATCGTTGGTTGTGGTGGCGATAGGGACCGAACGAAGAGACCGATAATGGCAAGTGTTGCAACAAAATATGCAACTCATGCAATTTATACATCAGATAATCCAAGAAGTGAAGATCCAGCGGCTATTTTAGATGATATGGTACATGGTGCAAGCGGGAAAAATTATGAAATGATCATTGATAGAAAAGAAGCAATACACCATGCAATCGCTAAAGCGAAAGCAGATGATATCATTATTATTGCTGGTAAGGGTCATGAAACGTATCAAATTATTGGTAAAGAAGTTCATCATTTCGATGATCGTGAAGTTGCTAAAGAAGCAATTACAGGGCGTTTAAACAACGAAGAGTAACAACGTGAGAGGAGGACTACATGTGCTTGAGCAAGGTTTATTAGTAACGGCTGGGGTAGCATTCTTAATTTCTGTTGCCCTTTCGCCATTGTTTATTCCATTTTTAAGAAAATTAAAGTTCGGACAGAGTATTCGTGATGAGGGACCAAAGTCACATCAAAAAAAATCAGGGACACCGACAATGGGTGGTATCGTCATATACGTATCTATGATGGTAACTTCACTTATTATGGCGATTAAGTTTAATTATTTAGGTGCAGAGGTTTCGTTATTACTATTAGTGACGTTTGGTTACGGATTGATTGGATTTTTAGATGACTACATAAAGGTAGTTAAGAAGAGAAATCTTGGTTTAACATCAAAGCAAAAATTAGTAGGTCAGCTTGTTATTGCTATTGCATTCTTTTTAATTGGAAAAGGGCAAGCGTTCCACACATACATCATGATTCCGGGAACGGATGTTAAGTTTGAATTAGGTTGGGCGTATTTCGTACTTGTACTATTTATGCTTATTGGTGGATCAAATGCAGTTAACTTAACTGACGGTTTAGATGGTTTATTATCAGGAACAGCTGCTATTGCATTTGGAGCATTTAGTATTATTGCTGTGGCACAAGAGCAATTTGGAGTAGCGATATTCTGTATGGCAGTTGTAGGAGCTGTACTTGGATTTTTAGTATTCAATGCGAATCCAGCAAAAGTGTTTATGGGAGATACAGGTTCATTAGCTTTAGGTGGAGCCATTGCAGCTGTAGCGATTTTATTAAAACAAGAATTGCTACTTGTAATTATTGGCGGAGTATTCGTAATGGAAACTTTATCGGTTATCATTCAGGTCATTTCATTTAAAACAACAGGAAAACGTGTCTTTAAAATGAGTCCATTACACCATCACTATGAATTATGTGGTTGGTCAGAGTGGCGTGTTGTTGTGACGTTTTGGTCTGCAGGATTTTTATTAGCTGTGTTAGGAATTTATATCGGGGTGTGGATGTAATTGAAAACTGTAACTGAATTTCAAAATAAGAATATTCTTGTATTGGGCATTGCAAAAAGTGGTTATGCAGCAGCTACATTGTTACAAAAGTTAGGGGCAAATGTTATTGTAAATGACGGAAAGCCTTTAGCAGAGAATGTACTTGCTGCAGAATTACAAGCAAAAGGAATGGACGTTGTATGCGGTGGTCATCCTTTAGAATTATTAGAGAGAAATATTTCTCTTGTAGTAAAAAATCCAGGAATCCCGTATTCTAATCCAATATTAGTTGCTGCGAAAGAAAAGCAAATTCCGATTGTTACGGAAGTTGAATTAGCATATCGTATTTCAGAAGCACCATTTGTTGGGATTACGGGGTCTAACGGTAAAACGACGACGACAATGCTGACATTTGAAATGCTAAAAGAAGGACAAAAGCATCCTGTAATTGCAGGGAACATTGGAACTGTAGCGTGTGAAGTAGCACAGGATGCAAAAGAAAATGAAGTTGTAGTTACAGAACTTTCATCGTTTCAATTGATGGGAGTAGAATTGTTCCAACCTAAAATTGCTGCGTTGTTAAATTTATTTGAGGCCCACTTAGACTATCATGGGACGAAGAAAGAATATGGTTTAGCAAAAGCAAATATTTTTAAAAACCAAACAGAAAATGATTATAGTGTAATAAATGCGGATGATGCAGATGTGATGGCTTTGTCTGCGTATTCTAAAGGTCAAAAAATCCTGTTTTCGACAACGAAAGAAATTGAAGATGGTGCGTGTATAAAAGATAACGCTCTTTATTTCAAAGGTGAAAAAGTTATTGAAGTAAGCGATATCGTTTTACCTGGTCAACATAATCTAGAAAATATTTTAGCTGCGATGAGTATTGCGAAATTATTAGGTACTTCTAATGAAGCAATTACGGTCGTGTTAAAACGTTTTACGGGTGTAAAACATCGTTTAGAATATGTAACAACGATTAACAACCGTAAGTTTTATAATGATTCAAAAGCAACGAATATGTTAGCGACTGAGAAAGCACTATCTGCGTTTACACAACCGATTGTGTTACTAGCAGGTGGGCTTGATCGCGGAAATGAATTCGATGATTTAATTCCGTATTTCAAAAATGTAAAAGCGATTGTAACATTTGGACAAACAGCTCCTAAACTAGTAAGAGCGGCAGAAAAAGCGGGATTAGATATAATTGAAAGTGTCGATACTTTAGATGAAGCAGTGGTGAAAGCTTATGCTCATTCTAAAGATGGTGATGTCGTTCTTCTTTCTCCAGCGTGTGCAAGCTGGGATCAATTTAAAACATTTGAAGAAAGAGGAGACATTTTTATACAAGCTGTGCATAAACTTATATAAAGTAAATCAAAACATCAGTAGGCTAACACCTACTGATGTTTTGTTACATAGGGCAAAAGGTTCTGCCTAAAGAGGTGGTGTTTGTGGGTAATGAAGAAAACGCCTGATTTTATTCTCATCATCGTAACACTTTCATTGTTGACAATCGGAATGATTATGGTTTATAGTGCGAGTGCAGTTTGGGCCTCTTATAAAATGGGGGACTCATTCTTTTTTGCAAAAAGACAATTACTGTTTGCGGGTCTTGGTGTAGTAGCTATGTTTTTTATTATGAAAATTGATTATTGGGTGTGGCGTACGTATTCAAAAGTGATTTTGCTAGTTTGCTTCATTCTTCTTATTCTCGTTCTTATTCCTGGAGTAGGTCTTGTTCGAGGAGGAGCACGAAGTTGGATTGGAATCGGGGCATTTTCGATTCAGCCGTCAGAATTTATGAAGTTTGCGATGATTATTTTCTTGGCAAAGTTTTTAGCAGAACGGCAAAAATTGATTACATCTTTTAAACGTGGTTTATTACCGGCTCTTAGTTTTGTGTTTCTTGCTTTTGGGATGATTATGTTACAGCCAGACCTTGGGACAGGAACGGTAATGGTTGGGACATGTATCATTATGATATTCATTTCGGGAGCGAGAGTTTTTCACTTTGCAATGTTTGGTTTGATTGGTGTAGCAGGATTTGTAGGGTTAATTGCATCAGCACCGTATCGAATGAAACGCATTACATCATATTTAGATCCGTGGTCAGATCCGCTCGGGAGTGGATTTCAAATTATCCAATCATTACTTGCAATTGGACCTGGTGGATTATTTGGGCTTGGACTTGGACAAAGTAGACAAAAATTTCTTTATTTACCTGAACCACAAACTGACTTTATATTTGCGATCTTATCCGAGGAATTAGGTTTTATTGGTGGTTCATTTGTGTTATTATTATTTAGTCTATTATTATGGCGCGGGATTCGTATCGCATTAGGAGCGCCAGATTTATATGGTACGTTTTTAGCAGTAGGTATTGTGGCGATGATTGCGATTCAAGTAATGATTAATGTTGGTGTTGTAACAGGACTAATGCCTGTTACGGGTATTACCTTGCCGTTTTTAAGTTATGGTGGATCAAGTTTGACATTAATGTTAATGGCAGTAGGTGTATTATTAAATATAAGTCGCCATTCTCGCTACTAAACCCTGTTTATAAGACAGGGTTTTTCGTATGTGTGTAAAAATGCAATATGTATATAGAAATAAATATAATGGAAATAAGAAAAGAGAAGCGGAGGAGTTAGTAGTGCGTGTATTAGTGAGTGGTGGGGGTACTGGTGGTCATATTTATCCAGCTCTTGCTTTAATTAGAGAAATAAAAAAGTTAAATCCAGAAGCAAGATTTTTATATATTGGTACGGAAAATGGACTAGAGAGTACAATCGTTCCAAAAGCAGGTATACCATTTCAATCTATTGTTATAAGTGGATTTAAACGAAAAATATCATTAGATAATGTGAAAACAGTAATGCGTTTTCTAAAAGGTGTACAGGATAGTAAACGATATATTCGTCGTTTTAATCCGGATATCGTAATTGGAACGGGTGGATATGTATGTGGACCAGTTGTATACGCTGCAGCCAAATTAGGTATTCCAACTATTGTACATGAACAAAATAGTGTACCAGGTGTAACGAACAAGTTTTTAAGCCGTTATGTTGATAAAGTTGCTGTTTGTTTTGAAGCAGCTATAGAGCATTTTCCGGAGTCAAAAGTGGTAATGACAGGTAATCCACGAGCATCAGAGGTAATGGAACAAAATGGAATGAAGGGGAAACGTTCAGTTGGGCTTTCTCTTCCTAAAAAGTCTGTACTTATATTTGGTGGAAGTCGTGGGGCTAGACCGATTAACGATGCCTTCGTTGAAGCAATTGAACAGTTTGGGAACAAAAGCTACGAAATACTATATGTAACAGGTGAAGTACATTATGACAAAGTGATGGAAGCCGTGAAGCAAAAAGGGAACCCAAGCAATGTTATTATTAAGCCGTTCATTCATAATATGCCAGAGGTACTAACTGGTGTAGACCTTGTTGTTTCAAGGGCTGGGGCAACAACACTTGCAGAATTAACAGCGTTAGGAAAACCAAGTGTGTTAATACCGAGTCCGTATGTAACAAATAATCATCAGGAAAAGAATGCACGTTCAGTTGTTGATAAAGGAGCGGCAAAAATGTTACTTGAAAAAGATTTAACAGCTGAAACGCTTATTCGTGATATTGATGAGATTTTATTAGATACACAAACATTACAAAATATGAAGCTAGCTGCTAAGCAACTAGGTATTCCAGATGCAGCAAATAAGCTGTATGAAGTAATGAATAAACTTGTAAAAAAATAAAGTGAGGCTTTAATCAGTAGGGAGTGATTCTCTCTCTTTGATTATTACCTTTCACTAATCGGATGTTTACTGGTATCCTCATTTCGCCTAATTTCTTTGTTATCACCTAATTTTGATTTAGGAGCTGTACTGCCCGTAAATAGAGGGATAACGTTAGGTGAACGCCCTGCATATTATTGTCATAAGGAGACTTAATATGGGGGAGATTGTCTATGGAACAATTAGTAAATGAGCTTATAGAAGCAGACGTTGGCCGTGTTTTGGCTAACGAGCCGTTAGCACGTTATACAACTATGAAAATAGGTGGCCCAGCGGATATTTTAATTGTGCCAAAGCATGTAGCCGGTATTGAAAAAACATTACAGTTAGTAAAGCAATACAAAACGAAGTGGACTGTAATTGGTCGCGGTTCAAACCTTCTTGTATCTGATCAAGGCATAGAAGGTGTTGTTATTCGTTTAGGAGAAGGATTAGATCACTTAGAGGTCGAAAAACATAAGGTAAGAGTTGGTAGTGGATATCCTCTTATTAAATTGTCAACTTTACTTAGTCGTCAAGGGTTAGCTGGATTGGAGTTTGCAAGCGGTATTCCAGGAAGTGTCGGTGGTGCAGTATATATGAATGCAGGTGCACATAAATCGGATATATCGAGTGTATTATCGAAGGCTCTCATTCTGTTTGAAGACGGTGCAATTGACTGGTTAACGAATAAAGAACTGGAGTTTTCTTATCGGGCATCTGTATTGCAAACGAAACGTCCTGGTATTGTTTTAGAGGCGGTGTTTCAATTACAGGCGGGGAAACGTGAAGAAATTGTACGTAGCATGCAAAATAATAAAGATTACCGCCGTGAAACGCAACCATGGAATCACCCGTGTGCAGGAAGTGTATTTCGGAATCCAATCCCACATTTTGCAGGAGATTTAGTAGAAAAAGCAGGGCTTCGTGGCTATAGGATTGGTGGAGCTCAAATTTCTGAAATGCATGGCAATTTTATTGTTAATACTGGGGGAGCTTCAGCGCAAGATGTATTGTCTTTAATTGAATTAATAAAACATACAATTAAGGATAAATTTGATGTAGATATGCACACAGAAGTAGAAATCATTGGAAGATAACGGTTATTCGTTCCGCTCATTATCATTTATGTTATAATAAGAAGATAAGAACGGCATGAGGAACATGCCGTTCTTTATGTTACATAGGGGGATCGTACATGAATAATAGTAAAGTGATTAAACTACAAGATCGTGTACCAAAATTGAAAAATCAAAAGAAAAAAAACAAAAAAAATGTTAATCATCGATTGATTTTATACATATCAATTTTATTTTTATTAGTGCTCTTTTTAATTTATTTTCGGTCTCCGCTTAGTAATATAAAAAAGATTAGTGTGTTTGGAAATCACTATATGACGGATGAACAAGTAATGAAGGATTCAGGCGTGACATATGATACAAGTTATTTCCGAGTGACAGCACATAAAGCTGAAGAAAACTTAACGAAGCGAAAAGAAATTAAAGCAGTAAATGTAAAAAAACGTTTTCCAAACAATATTGATATTCATATCGAAGAATATTTAACGATTGGTTATATAAATAAAGAGGGAAAATTACAACCGTTATTAGAGAATGGAAAAACGCTTGATGTACTACCTAATGGAAAACTTCCTGTTGCAGCACCGATTTTCGAACCTTTTAAAGAAGAGAAAATGAAGGAGTTAATCGCTGAACTAGAAAAATTAACACCAGCTATTTTAAAATCTATTTCGGAGATTCGCTATTCACCAACGAATGCGAATGAAGATCATCTTACTTTATATATGAATGAAGGTTATGAAGTGAGCACTACAATTCAAAATTTCGCAAAACGTATGGAAGCCTATCCGCTTATTTTAAAAACAATTGAGCCAGGTAAGAAGGTATTAATTGACTTAGAAGTAGGTGCATATACGAAAGAATTAGGTGCGGAAGAAAAAAAGAATAGAATGGTAGTTTTCGTTACTTATAGCAGAAAAAACGAAACGAATGTTCTATTATGTGTATACGAATTTAGAAGAATGGTTCATTTGATGAAAAATATGTAAAAATTCTTAGATTCATACTAGTATTGGTACAAGTTTCACTTTTCTATGAGTACATCTTAGTGTAGACTTATACTTGGCGGTAAACTTTACACTCGAAATAGAATTATTTCAAGATAAGCAGTTATTCATAGTTTACTGCGATATTCTTAATTGAATGCTAAATAAAAATAAGAAAAATATAGGGTTAAAAAAGGGAAACGTATAAAGACGTTGAATATTTTTCTTATAAATAGTAAAGTTGCGATTGTTGTTCCATATATTGAGTTGTATGGTATAAATAAAGAAGGAGGTGCCAAAGAATGAACAGCAATGAAATATATGTTAGTCTTGACATCGGTACATCCAATGTTAAAGTCATCATTGGTGAAATGGTTAATGACAGCTTAAACATTATTGGTGTTGGAAATGTAAAATCAAATGGTTTAAAGAAGGGATCGATAGTTGATATAGACGAGACTGTTCGATCAATTAAAAAAGCAATTGAACAAGCTGAGCGCATGGTGGGGATCCACATTGAGCAAGTTGTAGTAGGTGTCAATGCAAACCAGGTACAGCTACTTCCTTGTCACGGAGTAGTCGCTGTTTCAAATGAAGATCGTGAAATCGGGAATGAAGATGTCTTACGCGTTCTAGATGCAGCACAAGTTGTGTCAATTGCTCCAGAACGTGAGTTTATTGATGTGGTACCTCGACAGTTCATCGTAGACGGTCTTGACGAGATTAACGATCCACGCGGGATGATCGGTGTAAGATTAGAAATGGAAGGTACACTTATTACAGGCTCGAGAACTTTACTACATAACCTACTTCGTTGTGTAGAAAAAGCAGGTCTTGAAATTGTTGATATTTGTCTTCAACCTTTAGCGGCTGCAACAGTTGCAATATCTTCAGATGAAAAAAATAGAGGAGTAGCCCTTGTTGATATGGGGGGAGGATCTACAACTTTATCTATTTTTAAAGATGGAGAGTTACAAGCGACAAGCGTATTACCATTAGGTGGAGACCATATAACGAAAGATATTGCGATTGGGTTGAAAACTTCAACAGAAAATGCAGATCAAATTAAGTTGAAATATGGACATGCTTTTTATGATACAGCATCTGAAGAAGAGATGTTTACGGTTCCTATTATGGGAAGTGATCAAACAGAACAATATTCTCAGTTGGAATTATCGGATATAATAGAGGCTCGTGTAGAGGAAATTTTAATGTTTGTTCAAGATGAAGTGCGTAAGTTAGGAGTAAAGCAAGTGGCTTCTGGTTATGTACTAACTGGCGGAATTGCTTCTATGCCAGGTGTTCTTGATCTTGCATATGATATTTTACATGAAAATGTTCGTGTAGCAACTCCTGATTATATTGGTGTGCGTGAGCCCCAATATACAAGTGGAGTTGGATTAATTAAACATTCTTATCAAAAAGCTAAATTACGTGGGAAAAATGTGCAGGAAAAGCAAGAGCATTTTGAACCAGTACCAGCACCAGCACCAACGCCGGTACAACAGCAACCCACGAAACAAAAAACTCGTAATCAAAACAATAATAATCAAAATGATGACCGCATGATGTCAAAAGTAAAACGTGTATTCCGTTATTTATGGGATTAAAATTGGACACGAAAAATGAGGTTCTAGGGGGATTTCGACATGTTAGAGTTTGATACTACTCAAGATCAATTAGCGAATATAAAAGTTATCGGTGTCGGCGGTGGCGGAAACAATGCTGTAAACCGTATGATTGAACACGGTGTACAAGGTGTAGACTTTATCGCTGTGAACACTGATGCACAAGCATTAAATCTATCAAAAGCTGAAACAAAAATGCAAATTGGTGGAAAATTAACGCGTGGACTTGGTGCAGGCGCAAACCCTGAAGTAGGGAAAAAAGCTGCAGAAGAAAGTAAAGAACAGATCCAAGAAGCACTTCGTGGTGCGGATATGGTCTTCGTAACTGCCGGTATGGGCGGTGGAACTGGAACTGGTGCAGCTCCAGTTGTTGCTCAAGTTGCAAAAGAATTAGGTGCTTTAACAGTAGGTGTTGTAACACGTCCATTTACTTTTGAAGGACGTAAGCGTGCGACGCAAGCAGCATCTGGTATTGCAGCATTTAAAGAAAATGTAGATACTCTTATTGTAATTCCAAACGATCGCTTATTAGAGATTGTTGATAAAAATACGCCAATGTTAGAAGCATTCCGTGAAGCTGATAACGTATTACGTCAAGGTGTTCAAGGTATTTCGGATTTAATTGCAACGCCAGGTTTAATTAACTTAGACTTTGCAGACGTAAAGACAATTATGTCTAATAGAGGTTCTGCTTTAATGGGTATTGGTTCTGGTAATGGGGAAAATCGTGCTGCAGAAGCTGCGAAAAAAGCAATTTCTAGCCCATTACTAGAAACATCTATTGATGGAGCTCAAGGTGTTATCATGAACATTACGGGTGGCGCTAACTTAAGCTTATATGAAGTACAAGAAGCGGCAGACATCGTAGCTTCAGCTTCAGATCCAGAAGTAAATATGATCTTCGGTTCTGTTATTAACGAAGGATTAAAAGATGATATCGTTGTAACTGTAATTGCAACTGGTTTTGATGATAGCATTGCAACTCAACCACCAAAACCAATTATTCGTCCGAATGCGAACCACACGCAACAACAGCAACAACCAGTAGCTCAACCTTCAAAACAGCGTGAAGTAAAACGTGAAATGAAGCGTGAAGAGCCAGTTGTACATGAGCGTCATTCAGATTCAGATGATATCGATATTCCAGCATTTTTACGTAACCGTCGTAGACGATAAAAAAAGGAGCTTTCATGCTCCTTTTTATTTTTTATGGAAAAGACCTGCTAAGCAGGTCTTTTTTTATTTCGTATATTTCAATATATTTTGTTTGTGAAAATAAGAGTATATCATTCTATGAATTTGTACTTTTATTTTTTACCGACAGATTATGTCTAGAAATCACAAAATAACAAAAAAACACCTCCGCAAATTGACACACTTTCCTATTGGATATGCATTATACTAGTCTCAACTTGAAAAAAGAGGTGAATTGTTTGGTTGTTTACGCCGACGTTGTTTGGTTGTTAAACGCCTGCATTGATTTTCTTTTGCTTTTATTAACAGCTACCGTGTTAAAAAAGAAAATCAAAAGATGGAGGCTTGTGTTAGGGGCATTTATAGGTTCAACCATTGTTATTTTTGCCTTTACTCCTTTTGCTTCTATGATGACACATCCAATTATGAAACTACTGTACTCGTTACTTATTGTGTATACAGCATTTGGGTTTACGACATTTAGAAATTATGCACAAACTGTTTTTACTTTTTACTTTGTAACCTTTATGGTTGGCGGAGGATTAATTGGAACTCATTTCTTTTTGCAAACGAATGAAATGGTAAATGGATTGGTTCAATCTCAGTCAATTTCTTACGGTGATCCAATTAGTTGGTTATTTGTTATTTTTGGTTTTCCAGTAATTTATTATTTTTCTAAAAAGCGTATTGAAAGCGTAGAGGTCACGAAAATACACTATGATCAAATTGTGAAAGTAAAAATTCAATTAGCCGAAGAAGAACTAGAACTCGCAGGTCTTATTGACAGTGGGAACCAACTTTATGACCCATTAACAAAAACACCTGTTATGATTATGCATGTTTCATCATTAGAACATTGCTTACCATCTTGGTTAACAGAACAAATTTATTCCAAAACAGAAATTCCTCAAATACCAGAAAATGATTCTGGTTGGGCGACCAAATTACGCTTAATTCCTTTCCGTGCAGTAGGAGTAGAGAGTCAATTTTTGTGGGCAATTAAGCCTGACAGTGTGCAAGTTGACCATGAAGGTAGTTCTATTGTTGTAAACAAAGTATTAATTGGATTAAATACACAACAGCTGTCTACTAATGGGGAGTATCAATGTATTGTGCATCCAAAAATGTTGATTTCGCAAAAAATGGTGATCGCTTAATAAATGAGAGGCGGGATAATATGATGAAATTAAAATTTTATTTAGTATACCTTTGGTATAAAGTATTGCTGAAATTAGGAATTAAGACCGATGAAATTTATTATATTGGTGGAAGTGAAGCGTTGCCACCACCGTTAACAAAAGAAGAAGAGGAAGTTCTTTTGAATAAATTGCCAAAAGGAGATCAGGCAGCAAGGTCATTACTTATTGAACGTAACTTAAGGCTCGTTGTATATATAGCAAGAAAGTTTGAAAATACAGGGATAAATATTGAAGATTTGATTAGTATAGGAACAATCGGCCTTATTAAAGCGGTAAATACATTTAATCCAGAAAAGAAAATAAAATTAGCAACATATGCATCGCGTTGTATAGAAAATGAAATTTTAATGCATTTACGTCGAAATAACAAAAATCGTTCGGAAGTTTCTTTTGATGAACCACTAAACATTGATTGGGATGGGAATGAACTGTTATTGTCTGACGTGTTAGGTACAGATGATGATATTATTACAAAAGATTTAGAAGCTACTGTAGATCGTCACCTTTTAATGAAAGCATTACACCAATTAAATGATCGTGAAAAACAAATTATGGAACTTCGGTTTGGGCTTGCTGGAGGAGAGGAAAAGACGCAAAAAGATGTGGCTGATATGCTTGGGATTTCACAGTCATACATTTCGCGTTTAGAAAAAAGAATTATAAAAAGATTACGAAAAGAATTTAATAAAATGGTGTAAAGAATAAGACCAGCCGTTATGTAGGCTGGTCTTATTCTATTTAGTTGTATTAGGAAAGATAATTTAAATAATAAATCGTGAAAAAACCACATGCATAAAATCCCCTTCAAAGGAAATACTTTACACTGTACAGCAACTCCCGATAGGAGGGAACACTTTGACGAGAAACAAAGTAGAAATTTGCGGTGTTGATACAGCTAAACTTCCAGTATTAAAAAATGAAGAGATGCGTAAATTATTTCGTGAAATGCAAAGTGGAGAGATAAGCGCAAGAGAAAAATTAGTGAATGGAAACTTACGTCTTGTACTGAGCGTCATCCAAAGATTTAATAACAGAGGAGAATATGTTGACGATTTATTTCAAGTTGGTTGCATCGGACTTATGAAATCAATTGATAATTTTGATTTAGGCCAAAATGTAAAATTTTCAACGTATGCTGTGCCGATGATTATTGGGGAAATACGCAGATATTTGCGTGATAATAATCCGATTCGCGTATCGCGCTCATTGCGAGATATTGCGTATAAAGCTTTGCAAGTAAGAGAAAAATTGATTGCAGAAAATTCAAAAGAACCAACAGCAATGGATATTGCAAAAGTGCTAGAAGTAACTCATGAAGAGATAGTATTTGCTTTAGATGCGATTCAAGATCCAGTTTCATTATTTGAACCGATTTATAATGATGGGGGAGATCCTATCTTTGTTATGGATCAGTTAAGTGATGAAAAACAAAAGGACGAGCAGTGGGTTGAAGAATTAGCATTGAAAGAAGGAATGAAGCGTTTAAATGATAGAGAGAAAATGATTATTAGAAAACGTTTCTTCCAAGGAAAGACACAGATGGAAGTTGCAGAAGAAATTGGGATTTCCCAAGCGCAAGTATCACGTTTAGAGAAGTCAGCCATTAAACAAATGAATAAAACGATTCAAGGATAAGGTCTCACCAATTATGGTGAGACCTTTTTATATGTAATATGGTTTGTGCTCATAGTAGGGGATTAGTGTTCATATAATGAAACTAGCATGGTGTTTCGTATAGGTGGCTTCCTGTAAATATGAGAAACAGTTTCCAATTTGTCATATAAGGGAGAGGATAAAAATGGTGATACGAATTTCAGAGTTACAGATGAAGGATGTTATAAATATTTCAGATGGAAAAAGGATTGGGAATATTGGAGATATTGAAATTGATATGAACACAGGGAAAATTTGTTCTGTTATTATTTCCAAACAGACACGTATGCTAGGTATTTTTGGAAAAGATGTTGAGATTGTAATTCCTTGGAAGGAAATTGTGAAAATTGGGGAAGATGTCATACTTGTAAGAGTAAATCCTGTTAATTCTGTAACAGAATCAATACAAACACCGACAATTTCATAAAGAATATTACAAATTCCTCTTTTTTTTCTGTTAGGATTATGAAAAAATAAAAGTATGGTAAAATAGACAGGAAGTACCATGCTTTTTTCTGTTATTTTAATTAAAAGGAGCCGCTTTATTATGAGAGAACCATTTAAATATGTGGACGGTATACTGTATTTACAAGCGTGGAAAGAACTTGGAAACATTACTGCTGGATTTACGACAAAAGATGGTGGGATAAGTACGGGCTCCTTTCATGCGATGAATTTAGGATTACATGTGAATGATATCGTGGAGAACGTTCATGAAAACAGACGCATTTTAGCAAATAAGTTACAAAAACCATTAGAAAACTGGATTTGCTCTGAACAAGTTCATGCTCATCATGTTGAAAAAGTAGGGCAACAGGAAAAGGGAAGTGGTGTCTATTCATATGAGGACGGCATTTCAAAAACAGATGGCATTTATACGAGTAATGAAGATGTTCTGTTAACGTCTTGTTACGCGGATTGTGTTCCGCTCTATTTTTATGCACCATCACATGGTATGATAGGACTTGCGCATGCTGGATGGAAAGGCACTGTACAAGAGATTGCAAAGGAAATGATTCAAAAGTGGAATGCAGAAGGTATTTCAAGTGATGAAATTCATGTTGCAATTGGGCCGTCGATCGGATCTTGTTGTTATGTTGTGGATGATCGTGTATTAACAGCAGCACAGGAAGTAGTTAGCGGTGCTGTTCCTCATCAAAAAATTTCTGACGGGCAGTACGCAATTAATTTAAAAGAAATTAATCGTATATTATGTGTACAAGCAGGCATAAAAGAAGAGCATATTGTAATGTCATCTCTTTGTACAAGCTGTGAAGAGCAACTATTTTTCTCTCATCGTCGTGATCAAGGTAAAACAGGAAGAATGTTGAGTTTCATAGGTTTTAAGGAGGAAGGAAGCAAGTGACAGTACAAGAAAATTTAGTAATTGTAAATGAAGCTATTAAAGAATCTTGCGCTCGAGCTGGACGTTCGTTGCAAGATATTAAACTTGTTGCAGTTACAAAAACTGTAGGGATTGAAAAAACAAACGAAGTAATTGAAGCTGGAATTATCGATTTAGGTGAAAATAGAAATGAAGGTTTCTTACAGAAATACGAGCATTTCGGTTCAAAAGTTAATTGGCACTTTATTGGCTCATTACAAACGAGAAAAGTAAAAGAAATTATTAATGAAATTGATTATTTACATTCGTTAGATCGTCTTTCGCTGGCGAAAGAAATTCAGAAACGTGCTGATAAGAAAGTGAAATGCTTTATTCAAGTGAAAACCTCATCTGAAGAATCGAAGCAAGGATTGGCAATAGAAGAGGTTGTTTCTTTTATTCAAAGTTTGCAAGAATTCGATAAAATTGAAGTGGTTGGACTAATGACGATGGCTCCATTTACAGAAGAAGAGGAAGAAATCAGACGCTGTTTTAAGGAATTACGTATGCTGCAAACAGAGGTGCAGGAGCTAGAGTTATTACATGCGCCATGTAAAGAATTATCAATGGGAATGTCCAACGATTACACAATTGCAATTGAAGAAGGGGCTACATATATTCGTTTGGGAACGATTTTAGTAGGAAAAGCGTAAAAGGAAGGAGAATCTTATTATGAGTTGGTCAAAAGTAAAATACTTCTTTTTTGATACACCGGAAGAAAAAGAAGCAGCTCAATATGGTTATGAAAAGGAGCAAACAGACATGAAAAAGCAGCAAGATCCACCAGAACAACAAGACGTTACGTTTCCGAAAGCGCAACCGAAGCAAAATGTTGTGAGTATTGAAACAGCAAAACAATCTTCAAAAGTTGTTTTATTAGAACCACGCACATATTCGGAAGCACAAGGGATTGCGGACCACTTAAAAGGTAGACGAGCTGTTGTAATTAATTTGCAGAGAATGTCTACTGATCAAGCGGTACGTATCGTTGACTTTTTAAGTGGTACTGTATACGCTATAGGCGGGGACATTCAAAAAATAGGGCCGAAAACATTTATGTGTACACCTGAAAATGTAGATATTGTTGGTGCGATTTCAGAGTTATTCGGTGAAGAAGAAGAAACAAATATAAAGAGGTGGTAATACGCCATGACAACAGTTTTTATAGTGTTAAGTTATGCTATCGAGATTTACTCGTGGGCACTTATTATTTACATTCTCCTATCATGGTTTCCTGGTGCAAAGGAATCATCTTTTGGAGAGTTCCTGGCACGTATTTGTGAACCGTATTTAGAACCATTCCGCCGCTTTATTCCGCCGCTTGGAATGATTGATATTTCTCCAATCGTTGCGATCTTTGCGTTGAAACTTGCTAAAACTGGTTTGTTCAGTTTATTAAGCTATTTCTTATAGTAAGAAGGTAAATACATGAGCATCTACGAACATTTTAGGCCTGATGAGGAGGTCTTTGTGGATAAAGTGCTAGAGTGGAAGCGAGCGGCGGAGTACCATCAAGTGAAGTTAACGGATTTTCTTGATCCTAGGCAACAACAAATTGTTTCTATGGTAATAGGACAAGGTGATGTTGCTGTACAATTTGGTGGTGCAACGCCTAATGCAGAGCGTAAAAGAGCACTTATTTATCCAGACTATCTAGAATTAAATGAAGAAGAATTTCAAGTAGAAGTATTAGAAATTGACTATCCTTCCAAGTTTTATACGCTAGAACATAGGCAAATATTAGGTACATTTATGTCTCTTGGTTTAACGAGAGAAAAATGTGGTGATATTTTGCTGCAAGAAAATCGTGCCCAAATTGTAGTTGCGAAAGAAATTGTATCGTATATTGAGATGAACTTACAATCAATAGGGAAAGTAAAAGTCTCTTTAGCGTCAGTGCAAGGAGAACAAATTCTACAGATAGATGAAACGTGGGGAGAGAAATCTGGAACGGTTTCTTCACTTCGTTTAGATGTTATGTTAGCTGAAATGTTACATTTATCTAGACAGAAAGTACAACCTTTCATAAAAAATGGTTTAGTAAAAGTCAATTGGAAAACAGTGGAGCAAACTTCTTATGAATGCTATCCAGGAGATGTTTTTTCTGTTAGAGGATATGGCCGAAGTAAATTATTTTCTGTAGAAGGTAGAACAAAACGCGACAAATGGAGAATTTTGTATGGTATACTAAAATGATTGGTTTTTTAGAAGGAAATCCTCCTATTTTGTCGAAGAAAAGATATAATTGAAAGAGGAAATTTAGATAACTACTTGGAGGTGGCGTTGTGCCGTTAACACCATTAGATATTCATAACAAAGAATTTGGTCGCGGATTCCGTGGCTATGATGAAGATCAAGTAAATGAGTTTCTTGATCAAATTATCAAAGATTATGAATTGGTCATTCGTGAGAAAAAAGCTTTAGAAGAAAAAGTTGCGCAGTTAGAAGGGAAGTTAGATCATTTCTCTAATATTGAAGATACGTTAAACAAATCTATCGTCGTTGCACAAGAAGCAGCGGAAGAAGTAAAACGTAATGCGCAAAAAGAAGCGAAATTAATTGTGCGTGAAGCTGAAAAGAATGCTGATCGTATTATTAACGAAGCATTAGTAAAATCAAGAAAAGTTGCTTTTGATATTGAAGAGCTAAAGAAACAAGCGAAAGTATTCCGAACTCGTTTCCGTATGTTATTAGAAACACAGCTTGAGATGTTAAACAACGATGATTGGGATAAACTAATTGAATTAGAAGACGAAGTAGATGAACTGTTGAAAAAAGAAGAAACAGTGTAAGCTTGACGTTTTTCTCATTATTACATATAATTTTAAACAACATATTTATTAAGAAAAACGAAGATAGGGATAAGTACCTTTTCAAACCTTATATAGCGAACTGAGGATGGTGTAAGCTCAGGATAAGGAGATAGTGGGAATATCACCCTGGAGTTCCGCGCTGAACAAATAGAGTAAGCGTAGGCGTGTATTCGCGTTAAGAATATAAAGAGGATTCTATACATATGTATATGATCTACTAGGGTGGTACCGCGGGAGACTTTCTCGTCCCTTTTTGGGATGAGAAGGTCTCTTTTTTATTCCGTTTTTTAAGTGTTTCTTTTATACATGTAAGGAGGAATTGAGCATGGAGTACAAAAATACATTACTGATGCCAAAAACAGAGTTCCCAATGCGTGGGAATTTACCAAAACGTGAGCCTGCAATGCAAGAAAAATGGGCTGAAATGAATATTTACGAAAAAGTACAAGAACATACAAAAGGACGTCCTTTATTTGTATTGCATGATGGACCTCCATATGCGAATGGTGACATTCATATGGGACATGCATTAAATAAAGTATTAAAAGACTTTATTGTTCGTTATAAATCAATGACTGGTTTTAGTGCGCCATATGTTCCAGGATGGGATACGCACGGTTTACCAATTGAACAAGCTTTAACAAATAAAGGTGTAAAACGTAAAGAAATGACAGTTGCTGAGTTCCGTAAGTTATGTGCAGAGTATGCATATGAACAAGTAGAACGTCAACGTGAACAATTTAAGCGTCTAGGTGTACGTGCAGATTGGGATAATCCATATATTACTTTAGAGCCAGCTTATGAAGCACAACAAATCAAAGTGTTTGGTGACATGGCGAAAAAAGGTTATATCTATAAAGGTCAAAAACCAGTTTACTGGTCTCCAACGAGTGAATCTGCTTTAGCGGAAGCTGAAATTGAATATCAAGATAAAAAATCAGCATCTATTTACGTAGCATTCCCTGTAAAAGATGGAAAGAACGTATTAGAAGGTGATGAAAAGTACATCATTTGGACAACGACACCTTGGACATTACCTGCAAACTTAGGTATTTCTGTTCACCCAGAGCTTGAATATAGCATTGTAAAAGTAAACGATGAGAAATATATCATTGCTTCTGAGCTGTTTGAGACAGTTGCAAAAACGTTAGAGTGGGAAAATGCTGAAGTTGTGAAAACAGTAAAAGGTAGCGAACTTGAGTACACAGTTGCAAAACATCCATTCTACGATCGTGATTCATTAGTTATGCTAGGAGACCACGTAACAACAGATGCAGGTACAGGTTGTGTTCATACAGCACCAGGACACGGGGAAGATGACTTCGTTGTTGGTAAAAAGTATGGATTAGAAGTACTTTGCCCAGTCGATGATAAAGGTGTATTAACAAATGAGGCACCTGGATTTGAAGGCTTATTCTATGATAAAGCTAATAAACCAATTACAGAAAAATTAGAAGAAGTAGGCGCGTTACTGAAACTAACATTCATTACACATTCATACCCACATGATTGGAGAACGAAAAAACCAATTATTTTCCGTGCGACAGCACAGTGGTTTGCATCTATTGAAGCATTCCGTAAAGAATTAATAGAAGCTGTAGCAGAAACAAAATGGGTACCAGCATGGGGAGAAACTCGTCTTCATAATATGGTTCGTGACCGTGGTGACTGGTGTATTTCTCGTCAGCGTGCATGGGGTGTGCCAATTCCGGTATTCTATGCTGAGAATGGTGATCCAATTATTACGGATGAAACAATTAACCATGTAGCAGATTTATTCCGTGAACACGGTTCTAACGTATGGTTCGAGCGTGAAGCGAAAGATCTATTACCAGAAGGATTTACACATCCAGGTAGCCCAAATGGCGAATTCCGTAAAGAAACAGACATCATGGATGTATGGTTCGATTCAGGTTCTTCTCACCAAGCGGTATTAGAAGAGCGCGAAGATTTACAGCGTCCAGCTGATTTATATTTAGAAGGATCTGACCAGTATCGTGGTTGGTTTAACTCTTCATTATCAACAGCAGTTGCTGTAACAGGTAAAGCTCCATATAAAGGCGTACTAAGTCACGGTTTCGTACTAGATGGTGAAGGACGTAAGATGAGTAAGTCGATTGGAAACATTGTCGTACCGAAGAAAATTATGGATCAATTAGGCGGAGACATTTTACGCTTATGGGTATCTTCTGTTGACTATCAATCTGACGTACGTATTTCAGATGATATTTTAAAACAAGTAGCAGAAGTGTATCGTAAAATCCGTAACACATTCCGTTTCTTATTAGGAAACTTAGACGACTTTAAGCCAAGTGAAAATGCAGTAGCTGTAGCTGAACTTCGTGAAGTAGATCGTTACATGTTAGTGAAATTAAATGACTTAATTACAAAAGTTAAAGAAGCATATGAGACATACGACTTCGCTGCTGTGTATCATGCAATTCATAACTTCTGTACAATTGATTTAAGTTCATTCTATTTAGACTTTGCAAAAGACATTTTATATATTGAAGGTGCAAACCACGAAGATCGTCGTGCGATTCAAACTGTATTATATGATGTTCTTGTTGCGTTAACGAAACTTGTAACACCAATCTTACCGCATACAGCTGATGAAGTATGGCCATACATTCCAGGCGTAACAGAAGAAAGTGTACAATTAACTGATATGCCAGAAGCTGTACAATTAGATGACGCGGAAGCGTTAAAAACAAAATGGGATGCATTTATGACATTACGTGATGACGTGTTAAAAGCACTAGAAGTAGCTCGTAATGAAAAAGTAATCGGTAAGTCATTAAATGCAAGCATTACGCTATATCCAACTGCAGAAATGAAAGCTATGTTAGAGTCTATTAGCGAAGACTTAAAGCAATTATTCATCGTTTCTGAGTATAAACTTGGTGGTATGATGGATGAAGCGCCAGCAGATGCACCGAAGTATGAACATACAGCGGTTGTTGTTGCTCAAGCAACTGGTGAAACATGTGAACGTTGTTGGGTAGTTTCAGAAACAATTGGTAAAGATGCTGAACATGAAACATTATGTGAGCGTTGTGCAACAGTTGTTAAAGAAAACTATGTAAAATAATAAAAAAAGCTGACTGCTATTGATGCAGTCAGTTTTTTTGTTTATGGCATATCAAAATCACTTTCAGACTCTTTCCTGTGAAGGAAAAATGTGTGTGAGGTAAGCAAATAAATTTCGGACACACTAACTGTACATTACAGCTAGGAGGAATGTACACGTGAATGAAATTTACATGGAAATAAAAGAAGAATTGCAATTGATGAGAAAAGAGTTGCAAGAGAGACTAGCTAAAGAAGTAATGCACAAATATGATGTCGAGTTCAGCCAAGAGCTTGGATATGAAATTAAGGAAGAGATAAAGAAAAAATTGCTATTACATGATATAAAAGAGGATTTAAAGGATGTAGAACGCGCATTATTTAAAATGGAAATAGACATGTATGGTATTTGTGAAGAGACGGGGAGATTAATTTCGACAAAGCAAATGAAGACAATGCCGACTGCCCGTACGATTCATGAATTCTTTTATGAAAAGGTAAATGTATGAATACGCACAACGATATTATATTACCTTTTTTTAATTTATTTTATTCTTCTATAAAGGTTCATTGTGAAAAGGTAGCAGCTATGCTAAAATTTTGAGGTACACTGTCTTTGTGGGGGAAATGAAAATGATATATTATGTAATAGCGTTATTCGTCATTGCTATCGATCAAATATCGAAGTGGTTAATTGTAAAGAACATGGAATTGGGTACGAGTATTCCGATTATCGACAATGTATTATACATAACATCACATCGAAATAGAGGCGCTGCTTGGGGTATTTTAGAAAATAAAATGTGGTTCTTCTACATTATTACAGTTGTTTTTGTAGTGTTTATTGTATTTTATATGAAAAAGTATGCGAAAACAGACAGGCTTCTAGGTATTTCGTTAGGCCTAATTTTGGGCGGGGCAATTGGTAACTTTATTGATCGTGTATTTAGACAAGAAGTAGTGGATTTCATTCACGTGTATATTTTCTCGTACAACTATCCAGTATTCAATATAGCTGATTCAGCATTATGTATTGGTGTTGTATTAATTATTATTCAAACATTATTAGAAGGCAAGAAAGCGAAGGAGTAATTGAATGAGTGAAGTAGTACAAGTAACAGTTGCAGCAGAGCAAAAAAACGAGCGAATTGATAAATTCGTTGCAGGGATAAATAACGAATGGTCACGTACGCAAGTGCAGCAATGGATTAAAGATAACGTTGTGACAGTAAACGGGAAAGCGGTAAAAGGGAATTATAAAGTAAAAGAAGAAGATGAAATTACAGTAACAATTCCTGAACCAGAAGAGTTAGATATTCAACCAGAGGATTTAAATTTAGAAATTTATTATGAAGATGCAGATGTGCTTGTTGTAAATAAGCCACGTGGTATGGTTGTACATCCAGCACCAGGGCATACAAGTGGTACACTTGTAAATGGCCTTATGCATCATTGTACAGACTTATCAGGCATTAACGGTGTAATGCGTCCAGGTATCGTGCATCGTATTGATAAAGATACATCTGGACTATTAATGGTTGCTAAAAATGATATGGCACATGAATCGCTTGTGAATCAGCTTGTAGCAAAAACAGTAACGAGACGTTACAAAGCGATTGTACACGGTGTGATTCCGCATGATAAGGGAACGATTGATGCTCCGATTGCTCGTGATAAGAAAGAGCGTCAAAGTATGACAGTTGATGAAAATGGTAAGAACGCTGTTACGCACTTCCAAGTGTTAGAACGCTTTAAAGACTTTACACTTGTAGAATGTCGCTTAGAAACGGGACGTACGCACCAAATTCGTGTTCATATGAAATATATTGGCTATCCACTTGCAGGAGATCCGAAGTATGGTCCGAAGAAAACGTTAGATATGAATGGACAAGCACTTCATGCGGGTATTTTAGGCTTTGATCATCCTCGTACGGGTGAATATATTCAGTTTGAGGCACCGATTCCAGAAGTGTTTGAAGACGCATTAAATATTTTACGAAAATAGTATTGACAAATCATAAGAAAACTGAGATACTGACAACAGTTAAATAATGATCCTTTAACACAGCCCCGTGAGGTTGAGAAGGTAACGGTTTGAAATACTTAGGGTATGTTGTACCCTTTTTTCAAAAGTCCTCTCGCACACGCTGAGAGGACTTTTTTTATACCATTACTCTCACGCAAGAAAAAAGCTTGGAGGTGTAGAGCATGCAAGAGAAAGCTGTCGTTTTAGATGACCAAATGATTCGCCGCGCTTTAACACGAATTAGTCATGAAATCGTGGAACGAAATAAAGGTGTCGATAATTGTGTTCTTGTCGGAATTAAAACTCGTGGAATTTTTATTGCACAACGTTTGGCAGAACGAATTGGTCAAATTGAAGGAAAAGAAATGGAAGTTGGAGAGTTAGACATTACGTTATATCGTGATGATTTAACACTACAATCGAAAAATAAAGAACCACTTGTAAAAGGTTCTGATATCCCTGTAGATATTACGAAGAAAAAAGTTATCCTTGTGGATGACGTATTATATACAGGAAGAACAGTTCGAGCAGCAATGGATGCTCTTATGGATTTAGGTAGACCATCTCAAATCCAATTGGCGGTTCTTGTTGATAGAGGTCATCGCGAATTACCAATTCGCGCTGATTATGTAGGGAAGAATATTCCAACATCAAGTGAAGAGCGTATCGAAGTTGATTTGCAAGAGACAGATCAACAAGATCGAGTAAGCATATACGATAAGTAAAGCCCTTTTAAATGTAGTCCTGTGAGGCTGCCAAAGGGTCTTGGCTTTCATATGTCAAATTTGGCATACGAAAGTGTAGGACTCTTTGTGCACAGGCACAAAGAGTTTTTTTATTGCAAAGATTTAAACTGAAGGAGGATGTAACAATGGAACAAAAGCCAGTGTTAGACGTTAATGAAGTACCGAAACCGGGAAAATGGTTATTTTTAAGTATACAACATTTGTTCGCGATGTTTGGATCAACAGTGCTTGTTCCGTTTTTAACAGGATTGAATCCATCAGTAGCATTAATATCAAGTGGATTAGGAACGTTAGCATTCCTTCTTATAACGAAAGGTCAAGTACCTGCTTATCTAGGATCATCATTCGCCTTTATCGCACCGATTATAACAGCGAAAACGGCAGGTGGACCGGGAGCGGCAATGCTTGGTGGTTTGCTAGCAGGACTTGTGTACATCTTAATCTCACTCGGAATTAAGAAATCAGGATCAGAGTGGATTATGAAATTACTACCACCAATCGTAGTTGGTCCAGTAGTAATGGTAATCGGTCTAGCTTTAGCACATACAGCAGTTAACATGGCGATGAACGGTGCGGATGGCAAATATAGCTTTACACACTTTTCAGTAGCGTTAGTAACATTAGCAATTACAATTATATGCTCGATATTTGGAAGAGGATTTTTCAGTATCATACCAGTGTTACTTGGCATTATCGGCGGATATATCTTCGCTTACTTCCAAGGGCTAGTAGACTTAAAGCCGGTAGCTGAGGCAAAATGGTTTGTTGTACCAGATTTCACAGTACCATTTGTAACATACACACCAGAGTTTTCATGGAAGATTGTACTCTTGATGGTACCAGTTGCACTAGTAACAATATCAGAACATATCGGACATCAAATTGTTCTTGGAAATGTTATTAAAAGAGATTTAATTGAAAAACCAGGTTTACACCGTTCAATCTTCGGTGACGGAGTAGCAACATTAATCGCGTCACTAATCGGTGGGCCACCGAATACAACGTATGGTGAAAACATCGGTGTGCTAGCAATTACGAGAGCATACAGTGTATACTTATTCATCGGTTCAGCAGTATTCGCAATCATGTTCGGATTTATCGGTAAGATTTCTGCACTGATTCATTCGATCCCAACACCAGTTATGGGTGGTGTATCAATCTTACTATTCGGTGTAATCGCATCAAGCGGATTACGCATGATGGTAGATGATAAAACAGATTTAAGTGACAAACGAAACTTAATGATTGCATCAGTAATATTAGTAATCGGTATTGGTGGAGCGGTACTTCACGTAGGAGAATCATTCCAAGTAGAAGGAATGGCACTAGCAGCAATTGTAGGTGTACTGTTAAATCTACTACTACCGGAAACGAAACAAATAAAACAATCTAAGCAGATTGCTTCATAATAATAACCTTTTAATTCAGTCCTGTGAGACCGGAAAGGGTGGCTTCTTTCTTGCACCCTAGTCTCACACGATTAGGGTATTTTTATGCAAAGGTTGTTATAAAAATTCAAAAGTGGTAACATAAAAATCAGAAAGATGAGGGATGACGATGAGCCATTTGTTAACGATGAGTGAATTATCGGAAGTAGAAATTTCAGAAATCCTAAAAGATGCAGAAGATTTTGCGAATGGAAAAAAGAGCAAAACGACAGAGCAAACTTTTGTTGCGAACTTGTTCTTTGAGAATAGTACGAGAACGAGATTTAGCTTTGAAGTTGCTGAGAAGAGATTAGGACTTGATGTTTTAAACTTTTCAGCTGATGCATCTAGCGTACAAAAAGGAGAAACTCTATACGATACGATAAGAACACTAGAATCAATCGGAACAAAAGCAGTGGTCATCCGCCACGAGCAAGATCGCTACTTCGATGAATTAAAAGATCAGGTGAATATTCCAATCTTAAATGCTGGAGATGGATGCGGAAACCACCCAACACAGTGCCTACTGGACCTTCTTACAATTAAACAAGAGTTTGGAAGATTTGAAGGTTTGAAGATTGCAATAGTAGGAGATGTTCGTCATAGCCGAGTAGCACGTTCTAATGCAGAAGCATTAACGAAGCTTGGTGCAACAATTTACTTTGCAAGTCCAGAAGAGTGGAAAGATGAAGACAACACATTTGGAACATACAAACCATTAGATGAACTTGTTCCAGAAGTTGATGTAATGATGTTACTCCGTGTACAACATGAGCGTCATGATCATTATGAAACAGACATTATGAAAGAATATCATGAGAAACACGGATTAACAGTAGAAAGAGAAAAGCGTATGAAAGAAGGAAGCATTATTATGCATCCAGCTCCTGTAAACCGTGATGTTGAAATTGCAAGTGAACTTGTTGAGTGTGAGCGTTCACGTATATTTAAACAAATGGAAAATGGAGTTTACGTAAGAATGGCTGTACTAAAACGCGCCTTACCAAATGTATTAGGAGGAATGAAACATGAATTATTTGTTTAAAAATGGTCGTTATATGAATGAAGAAGGAAAAATCGTAGCAACGGATCTTCTCGTACAAGACGGTAAAATCGCTAAGGTAGCAGAAAATATTACGGCAGATAATGCTGAAGTAATCGATGTGAACGGAAAGTTAATCGCACCTGGATTAGTAGATGTACACGTACATCTTCGTGAACCAGGTGGTGAACATAAAGAAACAATTGAAACAGGTACACTAGCAGCGGCAAAAGGTGGATTCACTACAATTTGCGCAATGCCAAATACACGCCCGGTACCAGATTGCAGAGAACATATGGAAGACTTGCAAAAACGTATTGAAGAAAAAGCTCATGTTAACGTACTACCATACGGAGCAATTACAGTACGTCAAGCTGGTTCTGAAATGACAGATTTCGAAACATTAAAAGAACTTGGAGCATTTGCTTTCACAGATGACGGCGTAGGCGTACAAGATGCGAGCATGATGTTAGCGGCTATGAAACGTGCAGCAAAATTAGATATGGCAGTAGTTGCGCACTGTGAAGAGAATACGCTTATTAATAAAGGTTGTGTACATGAAGGGAAGTTTTCTGAGAAACACGGATTAAACGGTATCCCATCAGTATGTGAATCTGTACATATTGCAAGGGATATACTGCTTGCTGAAGCAGCAGATTGCCACTATCACGTATGTCATGTAAGTACGAAAGGTTCTGTACGTGTAATCCGTGATGCGAAACGCGCTGGAATTAAAGTAACAGCAGAAGTAACACCGCATCACCTAGTGTTATGTGAAGATGATATCCCATCAGCTGATCCTAACTTTAAAATGAACCCACCGCTTCGTGGAAAAGAAGACCATGCAGCATTAATTGAAGGTTTATTAGATGGAACGATCGATATGATCGCAACTGACCATGCACCGCATACAGCGGAAGAGAAAGCACAAGGAATTGAAAGAGCACCGTTTGGAATTACTGGTTTTGAAACAGCATTCCCGCTTCTATACACAAACCTTGTGAAAAAGGGAGTTATTACGCTAGAACAGTTAATTCAATTCTTAACAGAAAAGCCAGCTGATACATTCGGCTTAGAAGCAGGTCGCCTAAAAGAAGGTAGAGCAGCTGATATTACAATCATTGATTTAGAACAAGAAGAAGAGATTGACCCAACAACATTCTTATCAAAAGGAAAAAATACACCATTCGCAGGTTGGAAATGCCAAGGATGGCCGGTAATGACAATCGTTGGTGGTAAGATCGCATGGCAAAAGGAGAGTGCATTAGTATGAAAAGACAACTTATCTTAGAAGATGGAACAGTATTAATTGGAACAGGTTTCGGAGGCGAAATCGAAAAGTCAGGTGAGGTTGTATTTACAACAGGAATGACTGGATATCAAGAAACATTATCTGATCCATCATATTGCGGTCAAATCGTAACATTCACGTACCCATTAATCGGAAACTACGGCATTAACCGTGACGATTTTGAATCCATTCACCCATCTGTAAATGGTTTAATCGTAAACGAAATTTGTGATCACCCATCAAACTTTCGTAATGAAATTTCGTTAAATGATTACTTGAAAGAAAGAAATATCCCAGGATTAGCAGGGATTGATACGAGAAAATTAACGAGAAAAATTCGTCAATACGGTACATTACGTGGACGCCTTTGTAACATGGATGCAGATGTAGAGTACATTGTAAGCCAATTAAAAGCGACAGTATTTACAGATCATGTAAAACGCGTATCAACGAAAGATCCATACCCAAGCCCAGGTCGTGGTCACCGAGTTGTACTAGTAGACTTCGGTATGAAACATGGTATTTTACGAGAATTAAATAAGCGTGACTGTGATGTAATTGTAGTTCCTTACAACACAACAGCGGAAGAAATTTTACGCCTTAGCCCAGATGGAATTATGTTAAGTAATGGACCTGGAGATCCGAAAGATGTACCAGAAGCAATTGAAATGTTAAAAGACATTATCGGTAAAGTTCCTTTATTCGGAATTTGCCTAGGACATCAATTGTTCGCTCTAGCATCAGGTGCAAATACAAGTAAGTTGAAATTTGGTCACCGTGGTTTAAACCATCCAGTAAAAAATCTTGCAACTGGAAAAGTAGCAATTACATCTCAAAACCACGGATACGCAGTAGAAGAAGAATCAGTTGAAAATACAGATCTTGAAATTACACATGTTGCTTTAAACGATGGAACGGTAGAAGGTCTTCGTCATAAGAAGTTCCCGGCATTTACAGTACAATACCATCCAGAAGCTTCAGCGGGACCAGAAGATGCAAATGATTTATTCGAAGATTTCTTAACAATGATTGAAAACTTCAAGAAAGAAGGGGAAGAGTTATGCCAAAACGCCTAGACATTAACACAATTTTAGTAATCGGATCAGGACCAATTGTAATTGGGCAAGCAGCGGAGTTTGACTACTCTGGTACACAAGCTTGTCAATCTCTTAAAGAGGAAGGTTACAAAGTAATCCTTGTTAACTCTAACCCAGCAACAATTATGACGGATACTGCAACAGCAGATAAAGTATACATCGAGCCATTAACATTAGAATTCGTAAGCCGTATTATTCGTAAAGAACGTCCTGATGCAATCCTACCAACATTAGGTGGTCAAACAGGTTTAAACATGGCTGTTGAACTTGCAAAATCAGGCGTACTTGACGAGTGCGGAGTTGAAATTTTAGGAACAAAATTATCAGCAATCGAGCAAGCGGAAGATCGTGATTTATTCCGTACATTAATGCAAGATTTAAATGAACCAACACCACCAAGTGAAATTATTCATAACCTTGATGAAGCATATGGATTTGTAAACGAAATTGGTTACCCAGTAATCGTTCGACCAGCGTTCACATTAGGAGGAACGGGCGGCGGAATTTGTCATAACGAAGAAGAGCTAATTGAAATCGTAACAAGTGGTTTAAAACATAGCCCAGTAACACAATGTTTATTAGAGAAAAGTATTGCTGGCTGTAAAGAAATTGAATACGAAGTAATGCGTGATTCAAATGATAACGCGATTGTAGTGTGTAACATGGAAAATATCGATCCAGTTGGTGTTCATACAGGTGATTCAATCGTTGTAGCACCGAGCCAAACGCTAAGCGACCGTGAATACCAAATGTTACGTAACACGTCATTACGAATTATTCGTGCACTAGGAATTGAAGGTGGATGTAACGTTCAGCTTGCACTAGATCCATATAGCTTCCAATACTATGTAATCGAAGTAAATCCACGTGTAAGTCGTTCATCTGCACTAGCATCTAAAGCAACTGGATATCCAATTGCGAAATTAGCAGCAAAAATTGCAGTCGGCTTAACGTTAGATGAAATCGTAAACCCAGTAACACAAAAAACTTACGCTTGCTTCGAGCCAGCGTTAGACTATGTTGTTTCAAAAATTCCACGTTGGCCGTTTGATAAGTTTGAATCAGCGAACAGAACGCTTGGAACACAAATGAAAGCAACTGGTGAAGTTATGTCAATCGGACGTAACTTAGAAGAATCATTACTAAAAGCAGTTCGTTCTTTAGAGCTTGGCATTTATCACTTAGAATTAGACCACTTAAAAGAACTTGATAAAGAAACGATGAAAAAACGTATCATTAAAGCGGATGATGAACGACTGTTTATTGTAGCAGAAGCAATTCGCCAAGGTGTAACGAAAGAAGAAATCAATGAATGGTGTGAAATGGACTTCTTCTTCTTACAAAAAGTTGAAAACATCGTAAATATGGAACGTGAAGTAAAAGCGAATGTAGGAAATATGGAAGTACTACAAACTGCAAAAGAAATGGGCTTCAGCGATCACTACATTGCAGCAGCTTGGAACAAAACGGAGCGCGAAATTTACGATATGCGTAAAGAAAATAATATGATGCCAGTATTCAAAATGGTAGATACTTGTGCGGCAGAGTTTGAATCTGCAACGCCATATTACTACAGCACATATGCGGACGAAAATGAATCGATTGTAACAGATCGTAAGAGTGTAGTAGTTCTAGGATCTGGTCCGATCCGTATTGGTCAAGGTGTTGAGTTTGATTACGCAACAGTTCACTCAGTATGGGCAATTAAAGAAGCTGGATATGAAGCAATTATCATTAACAACAACCCAGAAACAGTTTCAACAGACTTCAGTATTTCTGACAAATTATACTTTGAACCATTAACGATTGAAGATGTAATGCATATTATCGATTTAGAAAAACCAGAAGGTGTTATCGTTCAGTTCGGTGGACAAACGGCAATTAACTTAGCAGCGAAACTAGAAGAACACGGTGTGAAAATTTTAGGAACATCACTTGAAGACTTAGACCGTGCAGAAGATCGTGATAAATTCGAAGCTGCTTTAACAAAACTTGGCATCCCGCAACCAGTTGGTAAAACAGCAACGACTGTAGAACAAGCGGTAGCAATCGCAGAAGAAATTGGTTACCCAGTATTAGTAAGACCATCTTACGTACTAGGTGGACGTGCGATGGAAATCGTATATCGTCAAGAAGAACTACTGCACTACATGAAAAATGCAGTTAAAGTTCATGCAGATCACCCAGTATTAATCGACCGTTACATGGTTGGTAAAGAAATTGAAGTAGATGCAATTTCCGATGGTGAGAATGTATTCATTCCAGGTATTATGGAACATATTGAACGCGCTGGAGTTCACTCTGGTGACTCAATTGGAGTATATCCACCACAAAGTTTATCTGAAAAACTAAAAGAACAAATCATTGAACATACAATTGCACTTGGAAAAGGATTAAACATTGTTGGATTACTAAATATCCAGTTTGTAGTATTCAAAGATCAAGTGTACGTAATTGAAGTAAATCCACGTGCAAGCCGTACAGTACCGTTCTTAAGTAAAATTACAGGCGTACCGATGGCGAATGTTGCAACGAAAGTTATTTTAGGGCAAGACCTAGTAGAGCAAGGATACGGAACTGGCTATCACCCAGAAGAGAAAGAAGTATATGTAAAAGCTCCGGTATTCTCATTCGCGAAACTACGCTCAGTTGATACAACATTAGGACCTGAAATGAAATCAACAGGGGAAGTAATGGGTAAAGACTTAACGCTTGAAAAAGCATTATATAAAGGATTAGTTGCTTCTGGAATTAACATCCCAACGCACGGCTCAGTAATCATTACTGTAGCGGATAAAGATAAAGAAGAGGCGATGGAAATTGCAAAACGTTTCCACGAAATCGGCTATAACTTATTAGCAACAGCTGGAACAGCACAATCATTAGAAGAGCAAAATATCCCAGTACAAGTTGTAAACAAAATTGATTCTGAAGACTACAACTTACTAGATATTATCCGTCAAGGAAAAGCACAGTTTGTAATTAACACATTAACAAAAGGTAAACAACCAGCGCGTGATGGTTTCCGCATTCGCCGTGAATCAGTAGAAAATGGTGTGGCTTGCTTAACATCACTTGATACAACAAGAGCAATCTTACGAGTATTAGAATCTATGACATTCTCAGCTCATTCAATGAAAGAAATTACGCAAACAAAGCGTCACGAGGTGGTACATGCATGATGCAAAAGCAAAATATGATCGTCGTTAACCAAAAAGAAATCGCAAAAAATATTTACGAATTAGTGCTTCAAGGAACGTTAGTACAGCAAATGAACGAACCAGGGCAGTTTGTACACATTAAGGTAGCAGAGGGCATTGCGCCCCTTCTGCGCCGCCCAATTAGTATTTGTAATGTAGATCAAGAGAAGAACGAATTTACAATGCTATATCGTGCCGAAGGACAAGGGACAAAAACATTAGCAACTAGAAAACAAGGTGAAATGGTAGATGTACTAGGACCATTAGGACACGGTTTTCCTGTAGAAGAAGCAGAAGCTGGTCAAACAGCTTTACTAGTAGGTGGGGGAATTGGTGTACCACCACTTTATGAATTATCACAGCGTCTCGTTGCAAAAGGTGTACGTGTTATTCACATCTTAGGCTTTCAAACGAAAGATGTAGTTTTCTATGAAGAAAAATTTGCAGAACTTGGTGATACGTACGTTGCGACAGTAGACGGTACACACGGTACAAAAGGATTTGTCACAGATGTAATTGATAATTACGGAATTGACTTTGATATTCTTTATTCATGTGGTCCGCTAGCGATGCTTCGTGCATTAGAAGGACGTTACAAAGAGAAAAAAGCCTATATTTCATTAGAAGAACGTATGGGCTGTGGTATTGGAGCTTGTTTCGCATGTGTATGCCACTTACAAGAAGATCCAAGTGGACATTCTTACAAGAAGGTGTGTAGCGACGGACCAGTATTTCCAATCGGGGAGGTTGTACTATGAACAGATTGCAAGTTGAATTACCAGGATTATCATTAAAAAATCCAATTATACCGGCATCTGGATGCTTTGGGTTTGGTCGTGAATATGCACAGTTTTACGATTTAAGTGTACTAGGATCAATCATGATTAAAGCGACGACAGAACAACCACGTTATGGAAATCCAACGCCTCGTGTTGCTGAAACACCAGGGGGCATGCTAAATGCAATCGGACTTCAAAACCCGGGATTAGACAAAGTAATGAATTCGGAATTACCATGGTTAGAACAATTTGACCTTCCAATTATTGCAAACGTTGCAGGCTCACAAGCTGAGGATTACGTAGCGGTTGCGAAGGAAATTTCTAAAGCGCCTAATGTCCATGCACTAGAATTAAACATTTCTTGTCCGAATGTAAAAACAGGTGGTATCGCCTTTGGTACAAATCCTGAAATTGCTGCTGATTTAACGAAGCGAGTAAAAGAGGTTTCTGAAGTACCTGTATACGTGAAATTGTCACCGAACGTGGCAAACATAGTAGAAATTGCAAAAGCGATTGAAAATGCAGGTGCAGATGGTTTAACGATGATTAATACATTGCTTGGTATGCGTCTAGATTTAAAAACAGCTAAACCAATTTTAGCAAACCGTACAGGCGGATTATCAGGTCCTGCGATTAAGCCAGTAGCAATTCGCATGGTACATGAAGTAAGCCAAGCGGTTAACATTCCAATTATCGGAATGGGTGGTATTGAAACAGCTGAAGATGTAATTGAATTCTTCTATGCTGGCGCAAGCGCAGTTGCAGTAGGTACAGCGAACTTTATCGATCCGTTCGTATGTCCGACAATTATTGAAGAGTTACCAGCATTATTAGATGAATTAGGATTTGATCACATTTCGGAATGTCAAGGAAGGAGCTGGAAGCAAACATGTCACAGTCGTTAATCGTTGCACTAGATTTTCCAGGGAAACAAGAAGTAGAACAATTCTTACACCACTTTGAAGGGGAAGAGTTATTTGTCAAAGTAGGTATGGAGTTATTTTACAAAGAAGGCCCTGCGATTATTACGTACTTAAAAGAAAAGGGACATAAGATCTTCTTAGATTTAAAACTTCATGATATTCCGAATACAGTAAAAAGCGCTATGCGTAGCCTAGCTAGTCTAGATGTTGATATGGTAAATGTTCATGCTGCTGGGGGAAGCAGCATGATGAAAGCTGCGATTGAGGGATTAGAGGAAGGTAAGCAAGAAGGAAAAGAGAGACCGATTTGTATTGCAGTTACACAACTAACAAGCACTTCGGAAGCTATGATGAAAAAAGAGATCGGCATTGAGAAAACGTTAGAAGAAGCGGTTGCTCATTATGCAAAATTAACGAAAGAAAGTGGACTTGATGGCGTTGTTTGTTCAACACTTGAAGTTCCAAAATTACGTGAAGTATGCGGAAATGAATTTGTAACAGTAACACCGGGGATTCGTCTTGCAAGCGATGATGTAAATGACCAAGTGCGCGTAGCAACACCGAAACGTGCGAGGGAACTTGGCTCAAGCTACATCGTAGTTGGACGTAGTATTACAAAAGCAGAAAATCCGCTTGAAGCGTATAAAACAGTAAAACAACAGTGGGAAGGTGTAACAGTATGAAAAAAGAAATCGCATCGCATTTATTAGAAATTGGAGCAGTATTTTTACAACCGAATGATCCATTCACTTGGTCTTCAGGTATGAAATCACCAATTTATTGTGATAACCGTTTAACTTTATCTTATCCAAAAGTACGTCAAGCGATTGCAGCTGGATTAGAAGAGTTAATTAAAGAGCACTTCCCAACTGTAGAAATTATTGCAGGAACAGCAACTGCTGGTATTGCGCACGCTGCATGGGTAAGCGATCGTATGGATTTACCAATGTGCTACGTACGTAGTAAAGCAAAAGGTCACGGTAAAGGGAACCAAATCGAAGGAAAAGCTGAAAAAGGTCAAAAAGTCGTAGTAGTAGAAGACTTAATTTCAACTGGCGGTAGTGCAATTACATGTGTAGAAGCACTTCGCGAAGCTGGATGTGAAGTATTAGGAATCGTATCAATCTTCACATATGAGTTAGAAGCAGGAAAAGAAAAACTAGAAGCAGCTAACGTAGCATCATATTCTTTAAGTGATTACAGTGCATTAACTGAAGTTGCAGCAGAAAAAGGTATGATTGGACAAGCTGAAACGAAAAAATTACAAGAGTGGCGTAAAAATCCAGCAAACGAAGCTTGGATCACAGCGTAACACGAAAAAAACGACTGCGGGGGAACGCGGTCGTTTTTTTATATTATTGTTAAAAATTCAAGTAAAGTTCCATCAATATCAAAGAAAATCATATTACAATCTCCTTAACTACTTAGTGCTTTCTGCAAGCTTATATCCTTTTACAAACAATAGAGTCAGATAAGAAACAATAAATGAGAAAATGCTATACATGCCGACCCAAAAGAAAAATTTTGGAGTAAAGGCGATAACACCTATTATTAAAAAACTAGCAAACGTTACAATCGGCATTACGTAATACGTTTTCGTTTTGCGTGTTCCAATAACAGATACGATAAAGATAAATAATGGACAAATTAATAAGACGAAAATCAATTCATTCATAGGTATGTCCCCTTTTCTAATTGCAGTAATCTGTTTCTCGTAAACGTTTTGAAATAATTACTCTCCTAATATAATTTCGCTGAGTAATAACGAATCCCTCTTGAAAACTGATAATTCATGATGAATTTTACAAGCAAAAAACGTAAGCAAGAGAACACTTGCTTACGTTATAGGATAAACATCGCAACGATCGTGGTGACAATTAAACCGATAACAACCGGTAAAAAGTTTCGGCGTGCAAGTTCAAATGGATCGACTTTACAAATCGCAGCAGCAGGAATAAGTGCCCAAGGAATTAACGTCCCGCCCCCGGTCCATATAGCTGCAATTTGCCCGAGTGCTGTTAATGTAGCTGTTCCATGGCCAAGTGCTGTTCCAAAAAGATTGGCAATGGAACCAGCAAGTGATATACCTGAAAAACCTGATCCATCTAAGCCGGTAATGACACCCACGATGGTTAATGTCCCTGCCGATACATATTGATTTAAAGGAACAGTTTGAGATAAAGCGATGCCTAAGTCGTTAATGATTCCGTGTGAACCTTTCGGTAAATAGTCTCCGATAATTTTCACAAAGCCACTATCTCCTAAATAAAAGAGTGCAGCGATAGGAATAACTGGTCCGAAAATTTTAAAGCCAAATTGGAGCCCTTCTATGAAATAATCGGTTGTTTTATTCAGTCCATTACCTTTGTAGGCGATGAGAGAAATGATGATAATCATAATAACAGTTGTTCCGCCGATAAGTGCAGTTGCGTCGCTTCCTTGTAGTTTAAATTGAATCATGCAAAGGATATCAATGATATATACGATAGGGATACAAATAGCGAGCCATTTCTTTGTGCGAGGAGATAATGAAGTGAGCGTTTTAGAAGACTCAGTTGATAGAATAGATTCTTGTATAGCTAAGCCTGTATGAAACTCTTTTCGTAAGAAGAAAAAAGCGACGGAAGTTGTCACAACGCCCATAACGATAACGAGTGGAACACTTGCAGATACGACGCTGGAAACAGGGAGACCAGCAGCGTCTGCGGTTAATTTTGGTGCGCCTTGTATAACGAAGTCGCCGGATAAAGCAATCCCATGACCGAATAAGTTCATAGCAATTGCTACTCCAATTGGGGGGAGACCGACGCGTACAGCAACCGGTAATAAAATAGCTCCCATTAAGGCGACAGCGGGAGAAGGCCAAAAGAAGAAAGAAATTGTCATCATCAAAAGGCCAATAATCCAGTAGGCGAGGGTAGGGGTACGGATCATCTTTGTAAATGGTGAAATCATTGTATCATTTATACCGGTATGAACGAGTAAATTGCTCATGGATACAATAATAGAAATGATTAATATAGTTGGTAATAGCTCAGTAATGGCGTAAATAAAACTTTGAAAAATGCCGCTAACGGCAAGAGGGATAGAACTTGTAGCAGTTAATGCTAATAAAAAGATAAAAACGATACAAATAATTGTAGTATCTTTCCGGAGAATAAAAAAGGTAATAATAGTGAGTAAACAAATAACATAGAGAGCGTGTAATAGCGTTAATTCAACTCCCATAACATTCACATCCTTAGGCAATCGTGTAGTTTATTGTATGAAAGTAGGGAAAGTATGTGAGTATAAGAAACAGAAAAAAAGGTAAAATTTCATGTACTGCAATGGTAAGGATAAAAAATGGATGTTACAATACAATTAATCCTAAAAATGGAATTCAAGGAGGGCTTATGCACAAAAAAATTGGATTTTTGGGATTTATCATATCTTGTAGTCTATTAATCATTTTAAAGCTATTTACAAACAATGAATGGATAAGTATTATACCTGTTTTCGGGTTTGTATTTATACTTTTATATAACTGGGATGGTATGAAACAATACAGTAAAAAGTATCGGAATTATGATAGGTATCATCGTTGTTTGCTCATTGTTCGCAGGGGTTATTTTAATAGAGGGTCAGAAACAAATGGAGAAAATGTCTATTTTTCAAGAATGGATGTCTTCTGCAAACGGTCTTTATCTTGTAATTATAGTTGTTATTTTTCTAAGAATTGTTATAAGTATAGCAAGTTACATATTAAAGGAGAAGTAGAATGGGGGAGTACGAATGAGAGAAAAAATAGGATATTATGGTGTGCTAGTTTGTTTACTATTATCAATTATTTCAGGACAATTTCTTAACAGTGAATGGGTACCAGTTATATTATGTATAGGAGTATTGATTTTTGCTCCTATGTATCGCTGGAATGAATGGAAAGCATATAGTCGAAAAAAGAAAATGGTTTTCAGCATCGAATTTGTCATTATAATCAGCACAATTCCGTTTTTGTTATGGAAAGGAAATGAGATAATAGATGGAATTGTAATGTTTCAAGGGTGGTTGTTTATTGCGAAAATGCTATATTTAATATGCATTTTAATGTTGGTAGTGGTAGTCACTAAAATAGTAAACGAAAAGCTATTCGTTAATGAATAAAAGAAAATGCCACCTTATTCGGTGGCATTTCCTCATTTTACTGCATGAGTTTTTTGCATCTTTTTAATTAAACGAATTTGTCCACGATGATTGATTTCATCTTCAAAAACGTGAAACCACTTAAAATAGTTATTTGCTGGTTTGTCATACCAAAAGTCTGTCGTTTTAAATAACCATTCATCAGGTAATGATTGAAATATTGCAATCGTTTTGGAACGTACTTCTTGTAATGTATTGATGTAAAATTCTATAGCGTTTCCTTTTATTTTCTCACGCCCAAGATCGCCTAATTCAATTCCAGGTAACCAGCGTTCTAATTCAGCCTCCGTTGGTTCACGGTCTTCAAAAGTATGAATCTGGTAGTAAAATTCAATAGCGGCCATATGATACAAAAGCATGCCAATTGAATTTGCTTCCTCATCATATAAATAATCAAGTTCTCCAATTGTTAAGCCTTCCACCGCTTGTATTGTTGTATAGCGAGCGTAATTCATCATGGAAACAAGTTTGGAAAATTCAGGCTGTAAACCATCTATCTTGTCGATTACAAAGTTCAATTGAAATTCCCCCTTTTAAAACAATTACTCCAGAGAAAGAATTCTATGTGCAGAGAAAAACTCCTTTTAAAAAAGGTCATAATTTTAACAAGGAATAACAATGAGTTCTCGATTTGATTTTGTAATAACTTCATATCCGTCTTTTGTAATGACGATATCGTCTTCAATTCTACAACCGCCCCAGTTCGGAATGTAAATACCAGGTTCAACTGTAACAACCATACCTTCTTCTAAAGTAGCCTTACTTTCTTGGGATAGGCGAAGAGGTTCATGTATCTCTAATCCAAGACCATGACCAGTAGAGTGTCCAAAATATTGACCGTATCCATGTTCTGTAATGTAATCTCTCGTTATATCATCGATACTTTTTGCAGTTTCTCCAGGCTTAATTGCTTCAGTCCCACGTTTTAATGCTTCTCGTACAACATTGTATATCTTTTTGAATTCTTCTGATGGTTCCCCGATTGCTACAGTACGTGTAATATCGGAACAATACCCGTCGTAAAGTGCACCGAAATCTAATGTAACAACGTCGCCTCGTTCGATTATTTTATTTGATGCAACTCCATGAGGAAGTGAAGAACGAACGCCTGAAGCTACAATAATTTGAAATGATGAGGATGTAGCCCCTTTTTTTCGCATGAAAAATTCTAACTCATCTCGTACATTATTTTCACTTATTCCAGGCTTTAGAAACGTAATGATGTGGTGAAATGCTTCGTCAGCAATATTAGCAGCAATTTTCATTGTTTCTATTTCAGACGTGTCTTTAATAATACGAATATTTTCGATGATTTCGCACACTTGAACCATTTCCACATGTACGTATTTTTGTAAGTTTTTATATTGTTGCAATGTCATGTTGTTTTCTTCAATTCCGAGTTTTTGAATGTTTAATTTTGATACTTGATTTGCAATTTCTTTTTCTAAATTTCCTTTATGCATAATAATTTCAGCATCTTTTATTTGTGATTTCGCTTGATCTACATAGCGAAAATCAGTTATAAAAACAGCTTTATCCGCAGAGATTAAGACGACGCCGGCACTACCTGTAAAGCCTGTTGCATATTGGCAATTTTCTTTTTTTGTAATCAGTAATCCGTCAATTTCATAGTTTTGTAGTTGATTTTGGATTTTATTAATTTTTAAAGTCATGTTAATTCCCCCTATTCACAGTATTGAATAAAGCAAATAGTGTGCCAAAATGTATATTTGAAGAAAGGATAGTAGGGAAAACATATATTTTAGGGGAGATAAAAAAATAGCCCGCAATTTGTGGGAGAAGGTTTGTTCATAAAATCCAGATCGCTTCAAGAAATAGCAAGGCATGAAAAAATATTGATTGGAGTTACACTTGTACTTTATTTATATGCTGTAAAAAATTTTATACAAATGTGAAATGATACTGTCAATTTTTTTGACAATATTGAATGGATATAGCAACGAAATTGAAAACATATAAAAAATGCGCTGCATACAAGCAACGCATTTTTTTATTTATGCTTTTAATTTCATTACAATATCAGCATCTGGTGTTACATATACGGTTTGCTGATTGTCGTACGTAACAAAACCAAGTTTTGCACCACTCGGTTTTTTGACATGGCGTATTTTGGTGAAATCAACAGGTACAGAGCTAGACTCTTTCGCTTTACTGTAATAGGCAGCAATTTTGGCAGCTTCTAGTAAAGTTTCTTCAGCAGGCTCTAAAGAACGAATGACAACGTGAGAGCCAGGTATGTCTTTCGTATGTAACCAAATTTCATCACGGCGGGCAAACTTCGTTGTTAAATAATCATTTTGTTTATTGTTTTTACCAACGAAAATCTCTGTGCCATCACTTGCTACATATTTATCTAATACTGGTTTAGTAGGCTTTTTCTTTGCGTTTTTCGTTTTGCGATTGCGCACATAACCTTCTTCAGCTAATTCCTCACGAATTTCTTCAATATCTTTTGAAGAAGCAGCTTCCATTTGTTGAAGTAAGCTATCAAAATAAAGAATTTCTTCATTTGTTTTTTCGATTTGTTCTTCTACAACAGCAACCGAATTTTTTGCTTTTTGATACTTTTGGAAATAGCGTTGTGCATTTTCAGATGGTGTTTTTAAAGGATCTAATGTGATTTTTACAGTTCCACCATCCTCATCGTAATAATTAACGACCTCAATATCTTTATCGCCCTTTTTTAAAGCGTACATATTGGCTGTAAGTAGCTCTCCAAATAGTTGATATTTATCTGCTTTTCCAGCATCTTGCAGTGTTTTTTCGAGTTTAATGAGTTTTTTCTCGTTTTTATTTTTTTCGTTTTGCATAAAGCGTTCTAAATCATGAGCTTGTTGTTTTACACGATCACGTTCTGCTTTGCCAAAGAAGAAACGATCTAACAATTCGCTCACTGATGAGAATGTTTTTTCTTCTCCTTGCAAGTGTGTAAGAGGGAAAAGATAAAAGAATTCTTTTCCATTTGCAGTAATCATTGTAGGTGTATATGCATGAGATAGTAATGGTGTTTGTATAGAGAAAAATGCTTCTGATAATGCTTTCTCGTTTACCATACCGGCTTTCTTTACTACTTCTTTTGCAAATAATGGGGATATTCCCATGAAAGCACCAACGAGTTGTTTATCCATATTTCCAGATAGAAAGTCTAGCGGTCTAATAAAATCATCTGCGGTTTCAATTTGCAGAGGATTGATTTTATGTTGGGCTGGTGGCGCGACGTACTCAGCACCAGCATATACAGTTCGGTGACGGTTTACGGCTAATGAAACGTGTTTTAAGCTATCTAAAATCACGTTTGTTTTCGTATCTAATAAGATAATGTTACTATGTCGTCCCATTATTTCAATTACTAATGTTTTTAATGATTCGTCTCCGATTTCATTACGACTGCGAACTGTAATTTGAATAATGCGTTCTAAGTCGATTTGTTCAATTTTTTCAATAAATCCACCTTCTAAATGTTTGCGAAGAAGCATACAGAACATCGGCGGTATTGCTGGCGAATCGTAGTTTTGATTCGTTAAGTGCATACGCGCATATGTAGGATGAGATGAAAGAATTAGTTTTTGGTTCTTTCCATTCGCTCGAATATGTAATAAAATCTCGTATTTTGAAGGTTGATATATTTTGGAAATTCTTCCTGTGTAAAGAGAATTTTCAATTTCATGTGTAATCGCTCTTGTAAATAATCCATCGAATGCCATAAATGAACACTCCTTTCTAACTAAATGTTAATTATAGCATTTTTTTGGACGAGGCTGAATAAGCTTTCAATAGAGTATGTCTGGAATCAGGAGGTCGATAGCAGGATGAACTGGTATGGAATGCGAGCACATGAAGTGGAAGAAAGAACGAATACGAATGTAAAGGTTGGACTTACAGAGAAAGAAGCAGAAGGGCGAGTAAAGAAATTTGGTACTAATGAATTAGAAGAAGCAAAAAGGCCTTCTGCACTAATGGTATTTTTAGCACAGTTTAAAGATTTCATGGTACTCGTTTTGTTTGGAGCAACAATTGTTTCTGCGTTTTTAGGTGAATACATTGATTCTATTGCTATTGTTGCCATTGTTATTATCAATGGTATTCTCGGCTTTTTTCAAGAAAGAAAAGCTGAAAAATCATTGGAAGCTTTAAAGGAACTAGCTGCCCCGCAAGTTACTGTAATGCGGAATGGAAAGTGGGTAAAAGCACCATCTAAAGCACTTGTTTTAGGTGATATTATTAAGTTTTCCAGTGGTGATCGTATTGGGGCTGATGTGCGTCTTGTTGAGGCATCAAGTTTATATATTGAAGAGTCTGCTTTGACAGGGGAGTCCGTACCTGTACAAAAGAAGGTAGAAGCACTGCAAGGGCAAGATGTTGCAATTGGGGATCAAAAAAATATGGCTTTTATGGGGACAATGATTACGCGAGGATCTGGTACAGGAGTCGTTGTAGCAACTGGTATGAATACAGCGATGGGGCAAATTGCAAATATGTTGCAAAATGCAGAGCAAATGGAAACGCCACTGCAAAGAAGGTTAGAACAGCTCGGAAAAATATTAATTATTGTAGCTCTTATTTTGACAGCGCTCGTTGTATTGGCTGGTGTGTATCAAGGGAATGAAGTATATCATATGTTTTTAGCTGGCGTATCGCTAGCTGTTGCGGCTATTCCAGAAGGATTGCCAGCAATTGTTACAGTAGCTTTATCACTTGGTGTACAGCGTATGATAAAAAAGAGAGCAATTGTAAGGAAGTTACCGGCCGTAGAAACGTTAGGCTGCGCTTCTGTTATATGCTCTGATAAAACGGGAACAATGACACAAAACAAAATGATGGTAACACATATGTGGTCAGGCGGAGAATTGTGGAAAGTGACAGGGCAAGGATATGAACCTAATGGCTCTTTTATGAAAGGTGAAAAAGAAGTGAATCCAGCTAAGACAAAATCACTTTATCAGCTACTTACATTTGGTTCACTATGTAACAATGCAAATATTATTCAAAAGAAAAAGGCGTACGTATTAGATGGGGATCCAACAGAGGGAGCGCTTGTAGCTGCAGCAATGAAAGCTGGGATAACACGTGAGGCATTGAAAGGGAAATTTGAAATTATTCGTGAATTTCCATTTGATTCAACTCGAAAAATGATGAGTGTTATTGTACGAGATCGAGAGGGGAAAAAGTTTATTGTTACGAAAGGAGCACCGGATGTTCTTTTGCAAATGAGTCAAACAATCTTATGGGGGGATAAGCAGCAGCCGTTAAGTGAGCTATATAGAAAAGAAGTACAGGCGGCTATTCATAGCTTAGGTAGTCAAGCGCTTCGAACAATTGCAGTTGCGTTTAAACCTTTAAAAGTCACGGATTCTATTGAACATGAAAGAGACGTTGAAAAAGATTTTATGTTGGTTGGGATACAAGGTATGATTGACCCGCCAAGGCCAGAAGTCGCGCAGGCGGTAAAAGAGTGTAAAGAAGCTGGTATTCGAACAGTAATGATTACAGGTGATCATAAAGTGACAGCAATGGCGATTGCTGAACAATTAGGAGTTTTACCACCAGATGGACGCGTTGTTGAAGGAGTAGAACTCGCGAATATGGATGTGGAGGAATTAGAAAATGTTGTAGAAGATACGTATGTATTCGCTCGTGTATCACCTGAGCATAAATTAAAAATTGTTAAAGCATTGCAAAATCAAGGACATATAGTAGCGATGACAGGTGATGGAGTGAACGATGCTCCAGCTATAAAAACAGCGGATATTGGGATAGCGATGGGGATTACAGGGACAGATGTTGCAAAAGAAGCCTCTTCACTTGTTTTACTAGATGATAATTTTGCTACAATTAAGTCAGCGATTAAAGAAGGAAGAAATATATACGAGAACATACGTAAGTTCATTCGCTACTTATTGGCGTCAAATGTTGGAGAAATTTTAGTTATGTTATTTGCGATGTTACTTGCATTACCACTGCCGATGGTTCCTATTCAAATTTTATGGGTGAACTTAGTTACTGATGGTTTACCAGCGATGGCATTAGGTTTGGATAAGGCTGAAGGAGATGTGATGAAGAGAACACCGCGTCACCCGAAAGAAGGGGTATTCGCTAGAGGGCTTGCGTGGAAAATAATAAGTCGAGGGTTTTTAATTGGAGCAGTGACGTTAGTGGCGTTTATTATTGCGTATAACCAACATCCAAATGAACTGAAATATGCACAAACTGTAGCGTTCGCGACGTTGGTACTTGCACAGCTTATTCATGTATTTGATTGTCGTAGTGAGCATTCTGTCTTTCACCGTAATCCATTTGGGAACGTGTATTTAGTAGGGGCGGTTATTATTTCGTTACTACTTATGCTAGTGGTTATATATTATCCACCGTTACAACCGATCTTTAGCACAATGCCGATACAAGCAAGAGATTGGTTATTAATTGGAGGTTTGTCATCAATTCCGACTTTCTTACTAGTAGGTTCTTTATTAACAGGGAAAAAGGCTAAGAAGAAAAAGCCGATGTTATATAAGAAGGGATTAAACTTGAAATAGTCAATGTTATGAAAATGTGATATAATTTACAGAAGGTAGTAGAGCCTTGTCTCTATTACCTTTTTCATTGAGTTATTTTATGGCTTGGATGTGATAAAAATGATTTCTAGTATGACAGGGTTTGGAAGATCGAAAGTAGAAAGTGATACTTTTCAAATTACAGTAGAAATGAAATCGGTGAACCACCGTTTTTTAGAGATGAGTATTCGACTTCCTAAGCAAATGATGGTATTTGAGGACAAAATTCGTAAAATAATTGCACAGCAAGTTCGACGTGGGCGCATCGAAGTGTCTATTAGTATAGCAGGTGAAGGACTTGTTGAAAGAAAATTAAGTGTGAATTGGTCACTTCTTGAGCAGTACCAATCGATGATGGAAGATATAAAAGGGAAATTTCAATTACAAGATTCTATTACACTTCAGCAATTAATGGCAATGCCAGAAGTAACAGCAATTGAAGAAATAGAAAATGTAAATGAACATTTTGAGAACAGTTTATATGAGGCTGTTCGTCAAGCTGCTCATATGTTGAAAACGATGAGAGATGGCGAAGGAGAACGATTACATAAAGATATAGCGTATCGTTTACAAGAGATTAGCAATTGTGTAAATGCGATTATTCCACATGCACCAATTGTTACACAAAAATATCGTGAACGATTAGAAAATCGCTTAAAAGAATTACATAATCAAGATCTAGATGAACAAAGATTGCTAACAGAAGTCGCAATCTTTGCAGAGCGTTGTGATATTCATGAAGAGTTAGTTCGTTTGCAAAGTCATTTAGAGCAATTTCGTGAAACATTGCAGATTGAAGAGCCTGTTGGAAGGAAAATGGATTTCATCGTGCAAGAGATGCATAGAGAAATTAATACGATTGGTTCTAAGGCAAATGACTTAACAATTTCAAAATATGTTGTAGAAATGAAAAATAACCTTGAAAAAATTCGTGAACAAGTACAAAATATTGAGTAGCTTTCAAAAAATATATAAAGTTATACGTGGTGGAGAAATCGGATAGACTTACTAGGAGGCGCAAACTATGGCCATGCGGTTTTTAAATATTGGATACGGAAATATTGTATCTGCTCATCGAATTATTGCTATTGTAAGTCCGGAGTCAGCTCCTATTAAACGAACAGTACAAGAAGCACGCGAACATAATGCTTTGCTTGATGCTACGTATGGGAGAAAAACAAGGGCGGTTATTGTTATGGATGATGGGCATGTTGTATTAAGTCCAATTCAACCAGAGACGATTGCACATCGTTTGAATAATAAAGAAGATTTAAGTGAGGAAGGGTAGGTTTTACATATTTATGAGAAGTAGAAGAGGATTGCTCATCGTTCTTTCAGGGCCTTCTGGGGTTGGAAAAGGGACGGTTCGTAAAGAGCTGTTTAGCCATGAGGATACACGTTTTCAGTACTCTATTTCAGTAACGACACGTAAGCCGCGTGAAGGTGAAGTAGATGGTGTGGATTATTTCTTTAAAGAAAGAGAAGAATTCGAGGAAATGATTCGTAATGAAAAATTACTTGAGTGGGCTGAGTTCGTAGGTAATTATTACGGAACACCGATTGACTATGTTGAAAAAACATTACAAGAAGGAAAAGATGTATTCTTAGAAATTGAAGTGCAAGGAGCAATTCAAGTTAAGAAAGCTTTCCCAGAAGGTGTATTTATTTTCTTAGCACCTCCAAGTTTATCTGAACTAAAGAGCCGTATTGTCGGACGTGGTACAGAGACTGAAGATGTTATTGAAAATCGTTTAACTGTAGCGAAAGAAGAAATCGAGATGATGGACGCTTACGACTATGTAGTAGAAAACGATCAAGTTGAATTAGCTTGTGATAGAATTAAAGCAATTGTGGTTGGCGAACATTGCCGCCGCGAAAGGGTAGCAAAATATTATAAAGAAATGACGGAGGGTCTATAATTATGTTAAATCCATCAATTGACTCATTACTACAAAAAATCGATTCTAAGTACACTTTAGTAACAGTGGCTGCAAAACGCGCACGTGAAATGCAACTTGCTAATAACTGTGTTGTAGAAAAACCTGTTTCTCATAAATGTGTAGGTAAAGCATTAGAAGAAATCGATGCAGAAGCATTAAGCTACGTACCAAGTGAAGATAAAGTAGCTGAATAAGCCTTTGCCTTCGACAAAATAAAACATAGACTTTATAATTTTCTATGTAACGGTAACAACCTATTTACAAGTAGGTTGTTATTTTTTTACGAAAGGAATGAAATATCGGTACTGACGAGCTGAGAATTCTATTTCAGTATTATAAGTTTGAAAAAGAAAGAGGACGAGTCATATGCTAAAAGGGAAAAAGATACTTTTATGTGTAACAGGAGGCATTGCGGTTTTTAAAGCAGCTGCGTTAACGAGTAAATTGACACAATCTGGCGCGATTGTCAAAGTAATGATGAGTGAGTCGGCAATGAAGTTTGTTACGCCTCTTACATTCCAAGCGCTTTCTCGCCATGATGTATATACGGATACATTCGATGAGAAAGACTCAGCTGTTATTGCTCATATTGATTTAGCAGATTGGGCGGATGTTGTACTTGTCGCACCTGCTACTGCCAATTGTATTGGAAAGTTAGCTGGTGGTATTGCAGATGATATGATTACAACTACTTTGTTAGCTACTACAGCTCCGGTATGGATTGCGCCTGCTATGAATGTGCATATGTATGAAAATAAAATAGTTCAAAAAAATATGATGACATTGAAAACGCTAGGATATACATTTATTGAGCCTGGGGAAGGCTTTTTAGCATGTGGATATGTAGCGAAGGGACGACTAGAAGAACCTGAAGCAATTATTGCACGGTTAGAGGAAGCTTTCTCAGAACACAAACCATTGCAGGGAAAAAGAATATTAATAACTGCTGGCCCAACACGTGAAAAGGTTGATCCAGTTCGTTTTATGACGAATTTTTCTTCTGGGAAAATGGGGTATGCGATTGCGGAAGTGGCAGCGAATTTAGGCGCTGATGTTATACTCGTTTCAGGACCGACAGCATTAAATCCACCGTTACATGTAACGACAGTGCAAGTGGAATCTGCACAAGATATGTTAGAAGCAGTTCTTCAACATTATCAAAACGTAGACGTTGTCATTAAAACAGCAGCAGTTGCAGATTATCGTCCGAAATATGTGCATGAGAATAAAATGAAAAAGCAAAATGGTGATGCTGTCATTGAACTTGAAAGAACGGTGGATATTTTAAAAACATTAGGTCAGAAAAAGGATAAACAGTTACTTATCGGTTTTGCTGCTGAAACGACAAATGTAGAGGAATATGCAACGAAAAAACTACGTGAGAAAAATGCAGATATGATTGTCGCGAATGACGTAAAAGCGCAAGGAGCTGGATTTGGCACGGATACGAATATTGTAACAATGTATAGAAAAGATGGAAAAGTTATTGAGTTGCCACTTTTAATGAAAAAAGAGGTAGCTCGTGAAATATTGAAGCAAATTGAAATGATGTTAGAAGATGATCGTTTATGAAATTTGCAAGTGTAATTGTTGATGTACCTGCCCGTCAGACAGATCGACCATTTGATTACATTATTCCTAAAAAATGGGAAGGTATTGTACAGACAGGAATGCGTGTGGTAGTTCCGTTTGGGCCAAGAAAATTGCAAGGTTTTATTATTGGGATTAAAGATTCGGTGGATGTAGAAAGTAAGAAGTTAAAGACAATCCATGAAATATTAGATGTAACACCGGTTTTAAATGATGAATTATTAAAGCTTGGATATTGGCTTACAAGTGAAACGTTATGCTACATGATTTCAGCTTTTCAAGTGATGCTTCCAACTGCGATAAAAGCAACGTATAAAAAACGTCTACAACTTTGTAAACAGGAAGAAATAGCACCAGAAATACTATATTTATTTCAGGATAAAGAAGCAATTGATTTTGAAGTAATCGAGCAACAGCCACATTTATACCGAACTATTCAGCAAGAAATTAAAAATGGTACGGTTGAAGTCGTTTATCAAGTGAAAGATAAAGTACAAAAGAAGAAGCAAAGAGTGGTTCAGCCGGAGTTGCCAGAAGATAAATTGGAATTAGCGGCATTTGAACTGAAAAGTAAAAAACAACAAGATGTACTTTATTATTTTGTGGAAAATTATAAAAGTACACCGTTGAAAGTAATTACAGAAGAGTTACAAATAACAGATGCTCCAATAAAAGCACTTGTTAAAAAGGGATTCATTTCAGAAAAGTATGTGGAAGTATACCGAAATCCGTATGACGATGATGATTTTGAACAAACAAAACCATTTCCACTTACGGAGGAACAAAAACAAGTTATTACACCGATTTTATCATCAATTACAAATGAAACTTATAATCCATTTTTGCTATATGGTGTTACAGGAAGTGGAAAGACAGAAGTATATTTACAATCTATAGCAGCAGTGCTCAAGAAAGGAAAAGAAGCTATCGTTCTTGTTCCTGAAATTGCACTAACGCCCCAAATGGTGGATCGTTTTAAAGGTAGGTTTGGCTCGCAAGTTGCAGTTCTTCATAGTGCGTTGTCTGTTGGAGAAAAGTATGACGAGTGGCGTAAGATTTTAAGAAAAGAAGTGAAAGTTGTAGTTGGTGCGCGTTCAGCTGTTTTTGCGCCTTTTGAGAATTTAGGGATTATTATTATTGATGAAGAGCATGAATCAAGTTACAAACAAGAAGATAATCCGAGGTATCATGCAAGAGATGTAGCTGTCTGGAGAGGACAATATCATAAATGTCCTATCGTTCTTGGTAGTGCGACACCAACACTTGAATCGTTTGCAAGGGCGAAAAAAGGTGTTTATGAACTATTAACAATGGAAAAACGTATGAATGAACAAGCTTTACCAACGGTAGAGATTGTTGACATGCGAGAAGAACTTCGTGACGGGAATCGATCAATGTTTTCTAAGGCGCTGCATGAAAAAATAGCAGATCGATTAGAAAAGAAAGAACAAATGGTACTCTTTTTAAATAGAAGAGGTCATTCTACATTTGTTATGTGCCGTGATTGTGGGTATGTTGTCCAATGTCCGCATTGTGATATTTCATTGACATATCATAAAATGAATCATCGTTTAAAATGTCATTATTGTAGTTACGAAGAGAATATGCCAACTGAGTGTCCAGCTTGTCAAAGTACATACATTCGTTTCTTTGGTACAGGTACACAAAAGGTAGAAGAAGAAATTACAAAACTATTTCCAGAGGCGCGAGTCATTCGAATGGATGTAGATACGACAAGTCGAAAAGGAATGCATGAAAAATTATTAAAGGCGTTTGGGGAAGAAAAAGCAGATATATTACTTGGAACACAAATGATTGCTAAAGGATTAGATTTTCCGAAAGTAACGCTCGTTGGGGTTTTAACTGCAGATACGATGCTTCACTTACCTGATTTTCGGGCGAGTGAAAAGACATATCAGTTATTGACGCAAGTAAGTGGACGAGCGGGTAGACATGAATTGCCAGGGGAAGTTGTGATTCAAACGTATACGCCAGAACATTACAGTATAGAGTTAGCGAAGAACCAACAATATGATGTGTTTTTTGACCAAGAAATGCAAATGAGACGAACAAGACAATATCCCCCATATTACTATGTTGTACTCGTAACTGTATCTCATCCAGAATTATTAAAAGCGGTACAAGTGACGGAAAAAATTGCCTCGTATTTACGAACGCATTGCTCACAGCAAACAATGGTGCTAGGACCAGTTGCTTCAGCGATTCCAAGGATAAAAGATAGATATCGTTATCAATGCATGATAAAATACAAACGGGAACCAAACTTAAAGAACGTGCTCAAAATGGTAAATGAACATTATCAAGCAGAAATGCAAAAAGAGCTACAAATCTCAATTGATTTTAATCCAACAATGTTAATGTAGCGGAGGGAAATATGGCAGTTTTAGAAATAATAAAGCATCCAAATGAAGTGTTAGAAACACCATGCGAAAGAGTAATTAACTTTGATAAAAAGTTAGTGAAATTGTTGAAAGATATGCATGAAACAATGTTAATTGCGGACGGAGTCGGTTTAGCTGCGCCTCAAGTAGGTGTAAGCTTGCAAGTAGCGGTTGTTGATGTCGATGATGATACTGGGAAAATCGAGTTAATCAATCCATCAATATTAGAAAAACGTGGTGAACAAGTAGGCCCCGAAGGCTGTTTAAGCTTCCCGGGACTTTATGGTGAAGTAGAACGTGCCGATTATATTAAAGTAAGAGCGCAAAATCGCCGTGGGAAAGTATTCTTATTAGAAGCGGAAGGATTTTTAGCGCGTGCAATTCAACATGAAATTGATCATTTACACGGTGTTTTATTTACATCGAAAGTGACAAGATATTATGAAGAAAACGAACTAGAATAGGTGTTAAAAGGAGCGGTTTTTAAATGATAAAAGTAGTGTTTATGGGAACACCGGACTTTTCAGTGCCGGTGCTTCGTCGTCTTATTGAGGATGGCTATGAGGTAGTAGGTGTTGTGACGCAACCTGATCGTCCAGTAGGTAGAAAAAAAGTATTAACACCTACACCTGTTAAAGTTGAAGCGGAAAAACATGGTATCCCTGTGTTACAGCCGTTAAAAATTCGTGAAAAAGATGAATATGAAAAAGTATTGGCATTAGAGCCAGATTTAATTGTAACAGCTGCATTTGGGCAGATTGTACCAAATGAAATTTTAGAAGCACCAAAGTATGGGTGTATTAATGTTCACGCTTCTTTACTTCCTGAACTTCGTGGTGGTGCACCAATTCATTATGCAATTATGGAAGGTAAAGAAAAAACAGGTATTACAATTATGTATATGGTAGAAAAATTGGATGCTGGTGATATCTTAACGCAAGTGGAAGTTGAAATTGAAGAGCGTGAAACGACAGGCTCATTATTTGATAAATTAAGTGAAGCAGGAGCACACCTTCTATCTAAAACAGTGCCTTTATTAATTCAAGGTAAGTTAGAACCGATTAAACAAAACGAAGAAGAAGTAACGTTTGCGTACAATATAAAACGTGAGCAAGAGAAAATTGATTGGACAAAAACAGGTGAAGAAGTATACAATCACATTCGCGGATTGAATCCATGGCCAGTTGCTTATACAACTTTAGCAGGACAAGTTGTTAAAGTATGGTGGGGGGAAAAAGTGCCTATAACTGAACCGGCTGAAGCAGGTACGATTGTTGCAATCGAAGAAGATGGTTTTGTTGTAGCAACGAGTAATGAAACAGGTGTTAAAATTACTGAATTGCAACCTTCTGGTAAAAAGCGTATGAGTTGTTCACAATTTTTACGTGGAACAAAACCTGAAATTGGAACGAAGTTAGGAGAAAATGCATGAGACAAAATGTTCGTGAATTAGCTCTTGATGGTTTAATTCAAGTGGAAAAAAGTGGTGCATATAGCAACTTACTTTTAAATAATCTAATTGAAAAAAGTGCAATTGATAGAAAAGATATTGGTTTATTAACTGAAATTGTATATGGAACGATTCAACGTCGTGACACATTAGATTATTATTTACAGCCTTTTTTAAAAAAGAAGGTTGAGGCGTGGGTAAGAGTATTGCTTCGCTTATCTTTATATCAAATGATTTATTTAGACCGAGTGCCAGAAAGAGCGGCTATTCATGAAGCGGTTGAGATTGCAAAGCGTCGCGGGCATAAAGGAATTGCTGGTATGGTGAACGGTGTATTACGTTCGATTCAGAGAGAAGGTGTACCTTCTGTAGATGAAATCAAGGATCCAGTAGAACGTCTTGCAATTACAACAAGTCATCCAGTTTGGCTTGTCCAAGAGTGGACTTCAGAATACGGTTTAGAAACTGCAGAAAAAATGTGCGAAGTAAACATGTTACCCCCTGTACCAACAGCGCGTGTGAATGTTGATAAGGTAACTGTAGAAGAAGCGATTGAGTTGTTAGCAAGTGAAGGTATAGAAGCAAAACGTGGTGACTTATCAGATGATGCTATTCAGATTGAAAGAGGAAATGTAGCGCATACAGAAGCGTTTAAAAAAGGATTTCTTTCTATTCAAGATGAAAGTTCTATGCTTGTAGCACGCGCTTTAGAACCGAATACGGGAGATGCAGTTCTTGATAGTTGTGCTGCTCCAGGCGGAAAAACAACGCATATCGCGGAACGATTAAAGGGAACTGGTAAGGTCATGTCCCTTGATTTACATGCACACAAAGTACGTTTAATTAAACAGCAAGCAGAGCGACTTGGTCTAGAAAATGTCGAAACTAAAGCGCTGGATGCTAGAAAAGTGCAAGAGCACTTTGCAAATGAAACGTTTGATAAAATATTGGTAGATGCACCGTGTTCTGGATTTGGTGTAATTAGACGTAAACCTGATATTAAGTTAGGAAAAGATAAAGGCGATAGTGAAAGATTATCGACGATTCAAATTGCAATACTAGAAAAAATAGCACCATTATTAAAACAAGGCGGTCGTCTTGTTTATAGTACGTGCACAATTGAGAAAATAGAAAATGAACAAGTAATAGAGAAATTTTTACAAGAACATCCTGAATTTGAATGGGATACTACGCTTAAAGAGCGTATGCCAGAAAAATTAACTCCGTATATTGATGAAGGTCAAGTGCAAATTTTACCGCATTATTTTGCGACGGATGGCTTTTATATTGCTTGTTTAAGGAAGAAGGTGTAGCATCATGGAAACGACTGTAAGAAAACAAAAGAAAAATTTAGAAACGAAGAAACCATCAATTTACTCTTTACAACTTCATGAAATGCAAGATTGGTTAAAGGAACAAGGAGAACCGAAGTTCCGTGCTGGACAAATTTTTGATTGGTTATATAAAAAACGTGTAAAAAATTATGAGGATATGTCAAACCTTTCTAAAGGATTGCGTGATAAATTGTCGAATTCCTTTGATATTACTACTTTAAAAACGTTAGTAAAACAAACGTCTTCGGATGGAACAATTAAATTCTTATTCCAATTATATGACGGATATTCTATTGAAACGGTATTAATGCGACACGAATATGGAAATTCCATTTGTGTAACAACGCAAGTTGGTTGTCGTATTGGGTGTACGTTCTGTGCTTCGACACTTGGTGGATTAAAGCGAAACCTAGAAGCTGGAGAAATCGTAGCGCAAGTAGTAGAAGTTCAGCGTGCGCTTGATGAAACAGAAGAACGTGTAAGTTCTCTTGTTGTTATGGGGATTGGAGAACCATTTGATAACTATGATAATTTAATGGGATTCTTACGCATCATTAACCATGAAAAAGGACTTCATATTGGTGCGAGACATATGACTGTTTCGACGAGTGGAATTATCCCGAAAATTTATAAGTTTGCTGAAGAAGATCTACAAATTAATTTTGCGATTTCATTGCATGCTCCAAACTCAGAATTACGTTCAAAATTAATGCCGATTAACCGTGCTTATAAATTACCAGATTTAATGGAAGCTATTAAATACTATGTAAATAGAACAGGGCGTCGTATTACTTTTGAATATGGATTATTTGGAGGAGAAAATGACCAAGTAGAGCATGCTGAAGAGCTTGCTGCGCTCTTAAAAGGTGTAAAATGTCATGTGAACTTGATTCCGGTAAACTACGTACCTGAACGTGATTATGTACGTACGCCACGTGAACAAATTTTCTTGTTCGAAAAAACGTTAAAAGATCGTGGAGTGAATGTAACGATTCGCCGTGAACAAGGTCATGATATTGATGCAGCCTGCGGTCAGTTGCGTGCGAAGGAGCGCAAAGAAGAGACGAGGTGACGAGATGAAAGCCGTATTTCTATCGGATAAAGGAAAAGTTCGTCAACATAATGAAGATAGTGCAGGAGTTTTTCACAATTTAGATGGAAATGTATTAGCGGTAGTAGCAGATGGAATGGGAGGTCATCGAGCTGGTGATGTAGCTAGCTCGATGGCCATTCAATTATTCCATGATTATTGGAAGCAAACACATAATATGAATGAGCCGAAAAAAGTAGAACAATGGTTACATACTAGTGTTGGGATTATTAATGAGCGTATATATGAATATGCTCAGCAAAATGCAGAATGTAATGGTATGGGAACAACGCTTATAATAGCTGTTTGTACACCAAGCTTTGTGACAATAGGGCATATAGGAGATAGTCGTTGCTATATGGTATCAGAAGGAGAAATGACGCTAGTAACGGAAGATCATTCGCTTGTAAATGAGCTTGTGAAACATGGTGAAATTTCAAAGGAAGACGCAGAGTATCATCCGAAAAAGAATGTGTTATTAAGAGCATTAGGAACAGAAGAAAAAGTTGGGTTAGATGTTAAAACGTTGGTGATTGAGGAAGATGATCAATTACTTCTTTGCTCTGATGGGTTATCAAACAAAGTTTCTATTGATGATATGCGACAAATTTTACAGTTAAATGAACAGCTTGAAGGTAAAGGGCAGTGTCTCATTCAATTGGCAAATGATCGCGGTGGAGAAGATAATATCACACTTGTTCTTATTGATTATGCGGGTTCGACAAACGAAAGTAGGTGAAGTGCAACGTGCTGATTGGAAAACGCTTAAATGACCGTTATAAGCTGCTGAAAATGATTGGTGGTGGCGGAATGGCCAATGTATATTTAGCTCATGATGATATACTTGGCCGAGATGTAGCGGTAAAAATATTAAGACTCGACTACTCAAATAACGAAGAGTTTATTAAACGTTTCCATCGAGAAGCGCAGTCTGTTACAACGTTGTCGCATCCAAATATTGTGAATATGTATGATGTCGGAGAAGAAGATGGTATATACTATCTTGTCATGGAATATGTACCAGGACAAACATTGAAGCAATACATAATTGAGCGAGGGATGTTACCTATAGGAGAAGCTCTTGATATTATGGAGCAGTTAACATCCGCTATGGCACACGCCCATCATTTTGAAATTGTGCATCGTGATATAAAGCCGCACAATATTTTAATTCGAGCTGATGGAATAATAAAAGTAACAGATTTTGGAATTGCGACAGCTACAAGTGCAACAACAATTACACATACAAATTCAGTGCTCGGTTCAGTCCATTATTTATCACCAGAACAGGCACGTGGCGGAATAGCAAATAAACAATCAGATATCTATTCTCTTGGGATAGTTATGTTTGAATTGTTAACAGGAAGACAACCGTTTTCTGGCGAATCTGCTGTTGCTATAGCTTTAAAACATTTACAAAGTGAAATCCCATCACCAAAAAGATGGAATGAAAATATTCCGCAAAGTGTTGAAAATATTATATTAAAAGCAACTGCAAAAGATCCGTTCCATCGATATCAATCTGCCAATGCGATGAAGCGAGATATTGAAACTGCGCTATATCCAGAGAGGATAAATGAGCAACCGTTTTACATACCAGAAGATATGGAAGCGACGAAAGCGATTCCGATTATTCAACAAGAACAATTATTTGAAAATGTAAGTGATGAAACGATTGTTTTAAAAGGGAGTAAGGTGGAAGAACCGATAAGAGCAGAAGCAGCTGAGTTAGATAAGAAGAAAAAACGGAGTAACAAGTGGCTTAAAGTTTTAATTTCAACATTTTTATTTTTAGCAATAGGAATAACATTAGCGCTTACGGTTATTCCAGGATTATTTATTCCGAAAGATGTGAAAGTTCCTGATGTGGCTGGTATGAAATACACGACAGCTGTAAATACATTAGTAGAAAAGGGCTTTGAGGTGACGGAGCCTAATATTGTATATACAGATGATGTTGAAGTTGGGGATGTAATAAAAACGGACCCTGTAGCAGGAAGAGTCGTAAAAGAAAACGCTAAAATTACTATCTATCAATCAGGTGGGAAAAAGAAAAGTAAGATGGCGAATTTCACAGGGCAAAACTTTGAGAGTGTAAAAGCTGAGTTAGAAGAAAAATATAAACAAGTTACAGTAAATTATATTGAAAATGATAAGCCGAAAGGTGAAATTGTAGAGCAAATTCCGACGCCTGATCAAATGGTTATAGAAGCGGAGCAAGAACTGAAAATCTGGGTAAGTAAAGGTCCTTATCAAATTAGACCAGGTGACTTTTCGGGGTGGACTGAAAATAGTGTAACTGGTTATTTGAATGAGAGAAAACTAACGTCAGATATAAAACGAGAGTATTCAGATACAGTCGAAAAAGGACTTGTAATTTCGCAATTTCCAAAACCAGGTACACCATTAAAAGAGGGAGATAAAGTAACTATTATTATCTCTGATGGTCAAAAGCCTAAAGTGACTAAAACGGTAAAATTGGACAATATCTCTATCCCATATGAGCCTGCTGTAACAGGTGAAAAAAAGCCGCAAACAATAGAAATTTATAAAGAAGACATGCAGCAAAAAATGGATAGACCGGTTGAAACGAGAACAATTACTGAATCAGCGACTATTTCTTTAGAATTTGTAATTCAAGAAGGTTCAAAGGGACACTATAAAATTGTACGAGATGGAGTAACGATTATTGATAAAGAAGTACCATATCCAACTCAATAATAGTGAAAGTCTACTTATTATTATTGCCTGTTATGCTGTCTACAAAGTGGACGGTATAGCAGGCAAAAATATATGATTCAAAAAGCTAGTAACGTGATGCAGCTGTAAATATTTTTTTGCATTTAATGGGAAATTTAATGTATATTAGCGAAAGTATATATGGTAGGTTTTGAAATCGTTATTTAGAAAATTTAAATCCATTCATTTTTAAATTCAGCATCACCTTATACAAAAAAAGGAGAATTCTATGCCAGAAGGAAAAATTATAAAAGCTTTAAGTGGGTTTTATTACGTGCAGCATGAAGAAGGGGTTACGCAATGTCGTGGACGAGGTGTATTTAGAAAAAATAAAATTACACCACTTGTAGGAGACCAAGTTGTTTTTCAGGCAGATAATCCAACTGAAGGTTATGTGCTTGAAGTGTTTGATCGAAAAAATGAACTTGTTAGACCTCCTATTGCTAATGTCGATCAAGCGATCCTTGTGTTCTCTGCAGTAGAACCAGATTTTAATCCTGGACTGTTAGATCGATTTTTAGTGCTGATTGAATATCATAACATTAAGCCAATTATTTGTATTAGCAAGATGGATTTAGTAGATGAAAAGATGAAAGCAACTGTTGAAGCTTATGCGAATGATTATCGTGAGATGGGTTATGATGTTTTATTTACTTCTATTAATACGTCAGAAAGTATTGATATATTAAAACCATACTTAGAAAATTGTGTTTCTGTCGTTGCGGGTCAATCTGGTGTGGGGAAATCTTCAATGCTTAATGTGCTACGTCCAGAATTAGAGCTGAAAACAAATGATATTTCCTCCCATTTAGGACGCGGGAAGCATACGACAAGACACGTAGAATTAATTGCAATTGGGAGTGGACTAGTAGCAGATACACCGGGTTTTAGTTCACTAGATTTCATTGATATAGAAGTAGAAGATCTTACATATTGTTTTCCAGAGTTGAAAGAAGCGAGCCAATACTGTAAATTTAGAGGGTGTACACATCTTTCTGAACCGAAATGTGCGGTGAAAGCTGCGGTTGAAGAAGGGAAGATTACAGAATATCGCTATAAGAACTATAAACAATTCGTAGAAGAAATTAGAGAGAGAAAGCCGAGGTATTAGTTATGATTAAAATTGCACCATCGATTTTATCAGCAGATTTTTCAAAATTAGGGGAAGAAATTAAAGATGTAGAAAAGGGCGGAGCGGATTACATTCACGTTGACGTAATGGATGGACATTTCGTACCAAATATTACGATTGGACCGTTAATTGTAGAAGCTATCCGTCCAATTACATCATTACCATTAGATGTACATTTAATGATTGAAAATCCTGATAACTATATCCCGACTTTCGCACAAGCGGGAGCGGATATTATTACTGTTCACGTAGAGGCGTGTCCACATCTACATCGTACAATTCAGTTAATTAAATCTCATGGTATTAAAGCGGGCGTTGTATTAAATCCACATACGCCAGTTTCAGTAATTGAGCATGTATTAGAAGATATAGATATGGTATTACTTATGACAGTAAACCCTGGATTTGGTGGACAGAAGTTTATCCATTCTGTATTACCGAAAATTAAACAAGTTGCAGACATGGTGAAAGAGCGCAATCTAGAAGTAGAAATTGAAGTTGATGGTGGTGTAAATGCTGAAACAGCAAGACTTTGTGTGGAAGCAGGAGCAAATGTACTTGTAGCTGGATCAGCAGTATACAATCAAAAAGACCGCGGTGAAGCAATTCGCGTAATTCGTGGGTAGTGATGAACTTTATCCTAGTAAGGTATTCATAGGATGGCGTAAAAATATGTAAAAAGGCAATCTACCGAATGGCAGATTGCCTTTTTACAATGGAAGGGGAAGAAAAAATGATTATTCATATTTTGGCAGGAGGACCTTCGGAATATTGTGCAGATTTTGCTCGATATGAGGATGAGGAAGTAGTGTGGGCAGCGGTTGATAGGGGAGTATACCGTCTATTAAAGAAAGGGATTACACCGGCTGTTGCGTTTGGAGATTACGATTCAGTTACCGAAGAAGAATTAGTATGGATGGGACAGCAAACGAACGAATTACATATTGTTCCGCGAGAAAAAGATCAAACGGATTTAGAAATTGCAATTAACTGGGCATTAGGACAGAAGCCGGCACTAATTCGTATTTTTGGTGCTACCGGTGGAAGGCTTGATCACGGTTTGGCAAATATACAGATGCTTTTAAAAGGGTTAGAAGTAGAGATAGAAATGTGTATTGTGGACAATAAAAATGAAATAACAGTTAAAAAAGTGGGTACACATATAATTGAAGAAAATAAAAATTTTCCTTATGTATCTTTTGTACCAGTTACTGAAATAGTGGAAGGGATTACATTGTTTGGTTTTAAGTACCCGCTTACTAATAAAACAATAGAGTGGGGATCGACACTTTGTATTAGTAACGAACTCGTTGAGGAAAAAGGTACTTTTTCATTTACTTCTGGCATATTAATGTTGATAAGAAGCACTGATTGAAGAAACAATTTTGCTCCTTACATCATATAGTGACCAAGTGGAGTAATGGGGATTAGGAGGGAAACCATGAGATTTTATACAATTAAGTTACCTAAATTTCTTGGTGGAATTGTTCGTGCAATGTTAAATACCTTCAAAAAAGATTAAAAAAAGCACCTATCACCGGTGCTTTTTCCATTGTTATAGTAAAAAAAGAGCCTATCGGCTCTTTTTTTTATTATTAAACACGTTCGATTTTGCCAGATTTTAATGCTCTAGCAGAAACGTAAACACGTTGAACTTTTCCGTCGATGCGTACGCGAACTTTTTGAAGGTTAGCGCCCCACTTACGTTTTGTAGCGTTCATTGCGTGAGAACGAGAGTTACCAGAACGAGCTTTTCTTCCAGTAATAGCACAAACACGAGCCATTTATATTTCCCTCCCTTGATACCTTACCATACGTAATTTTTCAATGTTAGTCTTTTATGCGATGCTAAAAACACTACTATAATTTAACACAACTAAAAAGAGAATGCAACACCGTAGAAAAAAGAAATCAAGAAAATTTACTTGACACTATATGTCAATGAAGAAAAGTTGAAATCCATAAAAATTGCTTGACATATTATAGTGGTACATGTTGTATAATAACAATGGACTATTTTGCTCATCATAAAAAAGTGTAATTTAAAACATAAAATATGAGAGTGAAAAGAAAGAACGATGGAATTTTCTTTAAAAAGATTATATGATAGTAACTAAAGTAGTCTAGCTCACTTTCACCATTTATGAAGGGGGAAACGAGATGTCAATTGAAATTAAAACGAAGTACGGTCAAATTGATATTAGTACAGATGTAATTGCAACAATTGCTGGAGGTGCCGCGGTAGATTGCTACGGTATCGTAGGTATGGCATCAAAAAATCAGTTAAAAGATGGATTAACAGACATTTTACGAAAAGAAAACTTCACTAGAGGTGTTATTGTTCGTAAAGATGAAGATGAAGTACATATTGATATGTATATTATTGTGAGCTATGGTACGAAAATTTCAGAAGTGGCACATAATGTGCAGACGAAAGTGAAATATACATTAGATCAAACTGTAGGACTAGCAGTAGATTCTGTAAACATCTACGTACAAGGAGTTAAAGTAATAAACTTGTAATGTGCATTAAGGAGGAAAATCTGTGTCAATTCAAAAAATTGATGGAAAACGTTTATCACAAATGATCATGCAAGGAGCGAATAATTTAACAAATAATGTTCAGCTTGTTGATGCATTAAACGTATTTCCAGTTCCAGATGGCGATACCGGTACAAACATGAACTTATCTATGACTTCAGGTGCGCGTGAAGTGAAAGCAAATCCTTCACAGCATGCTGGTAAAGTCGGCGTAAGTTTAGCCAAAGGATTATTAATGGGAGCTCGTGGTAACTCTGGAGTTATTTTATCTCAGTTGTTCCGTGGTTTCTCTAAATCCATTGAACAAAAAGAAGAATTAACAACAGTTGATTTTGCTGCAGCACTAGAAGCTGGAGTAGAGGCGGCTTATAAAGCGGTTATGAAACCGATTGAAGGAACGATTTTAACGGTTGCAAGAGAAACGGGTAAATATGCAGTAACAGTTGCGAAAAAACAGCGCGACTTTGTTTTGTTTATGGAAGACGTTGTGAAAGAAGCAAACGCATCGTTAAATCGTACGCCAGATTTATTACCTGTATTAAAACAAGTTGGCGTTGTAGATAGCGGTGGTAAAGGTCTTGTAGTGGTATACGAAGGGTTTTTAGCTGACTTAAAAGGAGAAACGATTTCTTCTGATGCACCGACGCAACCATCTATGAATGAAATGGTACGCGCAGAACATCACCGTAGTGTACAAAGCCAATTGAGTACAGAAGATATTAAGTATGGATATTGTACGGAGTTCATGGTGAAATTAGAGGCTGAAAAGGTGAAAGAGCATAATTTCTCTGAACAAAAATTCCGTGAAGATATTAGTGTATATGGTGATTCTCTACTAGTTGTGTCTGATGATGAAATTGTAAAAGTTCATATCCATGCAGAACATCCTGGAGACGCTATGAACTACGGGCAAAAATACGGTAGTTTAATTAAGATTAAAGTAGAAAATATGCGTGAACAGCATACTGCTTTGTTAGATGAACCTACTATGGTTCCTGAGCAACCAGCTCAATCGAAAGAAAAACAACCATATGGTATCGTAACTGTAGCTATGGGTTCTGGTATTAAAACTTTATTTGAGAGCATTGGCGCAACGAAAGTTATCGAAGGTGGTCAAACGATGAATCCAAGTACGGAGGATATCGTGAAGGCAATTGAAGAAGCAAATGCTGAAAAAATCATTATTTTACCGAATAACGGAAATATTGTAATGGCAGCAGAACAAGCGGCATCAGTTGTAGATCAAGAAGTTATTGTTGTTCGTTCGAAAACAGTTCCTCAAGGTATGGCAGCAATGTTAGCATTTAACCCAGTTGGAACGTTAGAAGAGAATGAAGAAAACATGCAAGAAGCTTTATCTCATGTGAAAACAGGTCAAATTACGTATGCTGTACGTGATACGGAAATTGATGGTGTAGCAATTCAAAAAGATGATTTCATGTGTATTGCAGATGGGAAAATTGTATCTACAAATGCTGAAAAAGTAGGAGCTGCGAAGCAATTACTAGAAGCGCTTATTGATGAAGATTCTGAAATCGTAACGATTCTACAAGGGGAAGATGCAACTGATGAAGAAGTAGCGGAGTTAGTTGAATTTGTAGAAGAGAAATTTGAAGATGCAGAAGTAGAAGTACATGCTGGAAACCAACCAGTGTATTCTTTCATCTTCTCTGTAGAATAAGATAAGATTCGTTTTGAAAATAAATGGATTACTTACTTGCTAATGGATAAGAAGTAGTAATATGAAGTTTATTACTAGTTTTTATTCAAAAGGCTAGCATATTGAAGAGAGAAAAGAGCCTTGCTGCTAATAGTGAGGCTCTTTTTTACTTGTTTTATATAAGGGATTTGAGTAGTTTCTCTTAGAATGCCTATGATAGAATATATAAGGTGAAAGAGAGCGATTACAGATGCTAATTGGTACTCAAATAAAATGCAATAAAGAAAATAATGTGACGGGGTGTGAGAATCTTGAATGATGTTGTACAAGTTCCTGTTACGGATGTAAAGGGGATCGGAGGAGAAACATCTGAGTTACTACATGAGATGGGTATTTATACAGTTTCTCATCTATTAGAACATTTTCCATACCGTTATGAAGATTATGCGATGAAAGATCTTGCTGAAGTAAAGCATGATGAACGTGTAACGGTTGAAGGGAAGGTTCATAGTGCTCCTTTGCTGCAATATTATGGTAAGAAGAAATCGCGTTTAACAGTTCGTGTTCTCGTCGGTCGTTATTTAATTACGGCGGTATGTTTTAATAGGCCTTACTATAAGCAAAAATTAAAGTTAGATGAAACGATAACGATTACTGGTAAATGGGATCAACATCGTCAAACAATTGCTGTATCAGAACTTCATTTTGGACCGGTTGTACGTCAACAAGAAGTGGAACCTGTTTATTCAGTAAAGGGGAAACTTACAGTAAAACAGATGCGTCGTTTTATTGCTCAAGCGTTAAAGGAATATGGAGATTCTATAGTCGAAGTGTTACCGGATGGTTTGTTAGGGCGATATAAATTATTACCAAGATATGAAGCGCTCAGGGCATTGCATTTTCCGGTAGGACAGGAAGATTTGAAGCAAGCGCGTCGCCGTTTTGTATATGAAGAATTTTTCTTATTTCAGCTGAAAATGCAAACGCTCCGGAAAATGGAGAGGGAAAATTCAAAAGGGACGAAGAAAGAGATTCCGTCAGCAGAATTACAAGAATTTATCGATGCACTGCCGTTTCCATTAACGGGTGCGCAGCGCCGAGTTGTAGATGAAATTTTGAAAGATATGACATCTCCTTATCGGATGAACCGACTATTGCAAGGTGACGTTGGTTCTGGGAAAACAGTTGTTGCTGCGATTGGTCTTTATGCATCGAAATTAGCTCATTATCAAGGTGCTTTAATGGTTCCTACAGAAATTTTAGCTGAGCAACATTATCAGTCGCTTGCTGAAACGTTTTCGCATTTTGGTATGAAGGTGGAACTGTTAACAAGTTCTGTTAAAGGGGCGAGACGTCGAGAAATTTTAGCGAAGTTAGAACAAGGAGAAATAGATATTCTTGTTGGAACGCATGCCTTAATTCAAGATGAAGTTATATTTCATAGGTTGGGTCTCGTTATTACAGATGAACAGCATCGATTTGGTGTAGCGCAGCGCCGAGTTTTACGGGAGAAAGGTGAAAGTCCAGATGTATTATTTATGACAGCGACACCAATTCCGCGTACGCTTGCAATTACTGCATTTGGAGAGATGGATGTTTCGATAATCGATGAGATGCCAGCAGGTAGAAAGGTGATTGAAACATACTGGGCAAAACATGATATGTTAGATCGCGTTCTCGGTTTCGTTGAAAAGGAGATAAAAAAAGGAAGACAGGCATACGTTATTTGTCCTCTAATTGAAGAATCTGAGAAACTTGATGTGCAAAATGCTATCGACTTACATAGTATGCTGACGCATCATTACCAAGGGAAATGCCAAGTTGGATTGATGCATGGGAGATTATCGTCTCAGGAAAAAGAAGAGATAATGGGACAGTTTAGTGAAAATAAAGTACAAATTCTTGTATCGACAACAGTTGTTGAAGTAGGTGTGAACGTACCGAATGCGACTGTAATGGTTATTTATGATGCAGAACGTTTCGGTTTATCGCAGCTTCATCAGCTTAGAGGGCGTGTCGGCCGTGGTAGTGAACAATCATATTGTTTATTAATAGCAGACCCTAAATCAGAAACAGGGAAAGAAAGAATGCGCATAATGACTGAAACAAATGATGGATTTGTATTGTCAGAAAAAGATTTAGAATTACGAGGTCCTGGAGATTTCTTTGGGAGTAAGCAAAGTGGCTTACCAGAATTTAAGGTTGCTGACATGGTACATGATTATCGAGCGTTAGAAACGGCAAGGCAAGATGCGGCGATACTAGTAGATTCAGAAGCGTTTTGGCACAATGATCAGTATGCTGCCTTGCGTACGTATCTTGATGGGACAGGTGTGTTCCAAGGAGAGAAGCTCGATTAAAGGGAGTCAACAAAAGTTTTTGTTGCATTCTACTTTTAATGATTATATACTACTGTTAGTACCTAGTCATAAAAATGGATGGTGCGGTATGAAAAAAAGAAGAAGTAAAAAAGAAAGACAAGAGTTATTACAACAAACAATCGAATCAAATCCTTTTATTACGGATGAAGATTTAGCGGAAAAATTTCAAGTGAGTATACAAACGGTACGACTTGATCGTATGGAATTGTCTATTCCTGAATTAAGAGAGAGAATTAAACATGTAGCTACAAAGCAACATGAAGAAGATGTGAAATCTTTACCGTTAGAAGAGGTTGTTGGAGAAATTATTGATATTGAATTAGATAGACATGCAATCTCTATCTTTGAAGTAAAGATAGAACATGTATTTAAAAGAAATCAAATCGCTCGTGGGCATCATCTGTTTGCGCAAGCAAACTCACTAGCTGTTGCGGTTATTGATGAAGAATTAGCTTTAACTGCAAAGTCTACCATTCGATACATTCGCCCTGTAAAATTAGGAGAGCGTGTTGTTGCAAAAGCGCGCGTTGAAGATGTAGAGAATGATAAAGGACGGACGGTTGTCAAAGTGCGTAGCTTCGTTGGAGAAGAACTTGTTTTTACAGGCACTTTTGAAATGTATCGATCTAGTAATTATAGTGAGGAAGGTAACAACTTATGAAAATCGCAATAGATGCAATGGGCGGAGATCACGCTCCAAAGGCTGTAGTATTAGGGGCAATGAAAGCTATTAAGGAATATTCTGATTTACATATTACGTTAGTAGGGAAAGAAGAGGAAATTCGTCAATACTTAACCAGTGATGAACGAATTACTATTCTTCATACAGACGAAAAAATAGAATCAACGGAGGAACCAGTAAGAGCGGTTCGTCGAAAAAAACAAGCTTCAATGGTGCTTGCGGCACAACAAGTAAAGGATGGAGAAGCAGACGCTTGTATATCCGCAGGTAGTACAGGAGCTTTAATGGCAGCTGGATTATTTGTAGTCGGTCGTATGGAAGGAATTGAGAGACCAGCTTTATCGCCTACAATGCCAACTGTAGATGGAAAAGGTTTTGTTATGTTAGATGTTGGAGCAAATGTTGATGCAAAACCAATTCATTTATATCAATATGCAGTAATGGGATCTGTTTATGCTGAGAAGGTAAGAGGAATTGAAAATCCTCGCGTTGGACTATTAAACGTTGGAACAGAGGATGGAAAAGGAAACGAGCTTTCAAAGCAAGTATTTGCAATGCTTAAAGATGCGCCAATTAATTTCGTGGGGAACGTTGAATCAAGAGATTTATTGCAAGGTGTAGCAGATATTGTTGTATGTGATGGTTTTACAGGGAATGTAGCGTTGAAATCATTAGAGGGAACAGCACTTGCGCTATTCTCTATGTTGAAAGAACAGTTAATGAGTTCATTTACGAGCAAATTAGCAGCGGCGGTATTAAAGCCAAAACTTATGGTATTAAAAGATAAAATGGATTATTCGGAGTATGGAGGAGCTGCATTATTTGGATTGAAAGCACCTGTCATTAAGGCTCACGGTTCTTCTAATGATCAGTCGATATTTAGTGCGATTCGTCAAACGAGAGAAATGGTAGCGAAAGAAGTAATTCCTACGATTTCAAGCGTAATGGAGAAAGAGTCACTCCAATAAGAGGAGGATTTGAAATGGGAAAAATAGCATTTCTTTTTCCGGGCCAAGGTTCACAGGCAGTTGGAATGGGTAAACAATTAGCAGAGAATAATAAAGAGGTTGCAAAAGTGTTTGCAAAAGCAGATGAGGTGTTGGAAGATTCACTTTCAGAAGTGATTTTTGAAGGACCGCAGGAAAAGCTTACATTAACAACAAATGCGCAGCCTGCATTATTAACAACGAGTTTTGCTATTTTGACAGCTTTGAAAGAGTATGACATTACACCTGACTTTGTCGCTGGTCATAGTTTAGGTGAATATAGTGCTCTTGTAGCAGCTGGTGCATTAACTTTTGAAGATGCTGTATATGCTGTAAGGAAACGTGGCGAATATATGGAAGAAGCTGTTCCGGGCGGGGAAGGCGCAATGGCAGCTATATTAGGTGCTGACCCACATATGCTGAAACAAGTTACAGAAGAAGTAACAAGTGAAGGATATGCAGTGCAAATCGCTAATATGAATAGTACGAAGCAAATTGTGATTTCTGGAACGAAGCAAGGCGTAGAGGTTGCTTCTCAAAGAGCGAAAGAAAATGGTGCAAAGAGAGCGATTCCACTAAAAGTAAGTGGGCCATTCCATTCTTCACTTATGAAGCCGGCAGCTGAGAAGTTCCAAAGTGTTTTAAATGAAATTACAATTCATGACACGAATATTCCTGTTATTGCAAATGTTACGGCGGAAGTTATTACACGTGGTGCAGACATTCAAGAAAAGTTAATCGAACAGCTTTATTCGCCTGTATTATGGTACCCGTCTATTGAATATATGGTGAACCAGGGAGTAGATACATTTATTGAAATTGGACCTGGAAAAGTACTTGCTGGACTTATGAAGTCAATTGATTCATCAGTAAAAGCATATGCGATATACGATGAAGAGACATTAAAAGATACCATTTCAAATTTGAGAGGAGAAAACTGATGTTAAAAGGGAAGGTAGCATTAGTAACTGGCGCTTCACGTGGAATTGGTCGCGCGATTGCGATTGATTTAGCGAAACAAGGGGCAAATGTAGTAGTAAATTATGCTGGTAATGAACAAAAAGCAAATGAAGTAGTAGATGAAATTAAAAAATTAGGTTCTGATGCAATTGCGGTAAGAGCAGATGTTGCAAATGCTGATGATGTTACAAATATGGTGAAACAAACAGTAGATACATTTGGACAAGTTGATATTCTTGTAAATAATGCTGGTGTAACGAAAGATAATTTATTAATGCGTATGAAAGAAGAAGAATGGGATACAGTTATTAATACAAACTTAAAAGGTGTATTCTTATGTACAAAAGCAGTATCTCGTTATATGATGCGTCAACGTCACGGTAGAATTATAAACATCGCTTCGGTTGTTGGTGTTATAGGAAACCCAGGACAAGCTAACTATGTTGCTGCTAAAGCGGGTGTTATTGGATTAACAAAAACATCTGCAAAAGAGTTAGCAAGTCGAAATATTACAGTGAATGCAATTGCGCCGGGCTTTATTGCGACTGATATGACGGATGTACTAGATGAGAATATTAAAGCCGAAATGTTAAAAGTTATTCCAGCTGCTCAATTTGGTGAAGCGAAAGATATCGCGAATGCTGTAACGTTTTTTGCTTCTGATCAAAGCAAATATGTTACAGGTCAAACGTTAAATGTTGATGGCGGTATGGTAATGTAATAAAAGAATCGATTTCACCTAGTTTTTTTGGTCAATATTTAATATAATATTTGAGGGGAGGTGAATGGAATGGCAGATGTTTTAGAGCGCGTAACAAAAATCATCGTTGATCGTTTAGGAGTAGAAGAGACTGAGGTAGTACCAGCTGCAAGCTTCAAGGAAGATTTAGGAGCAGACTCCCTAGATGTAGTAGAACTTGTAATGCAATTAGAAGATGAATTCGAAATGGAAATTTCTGATGAAGATGCTGAAAAGATTGCTACTGTTGGCGATGCTGTGACTTACATAGAGAGTCATCTATAATGCTTAAGTGAAGTCCCGTTTTTTAGCGGGGCTTTCTGGCTTATATCTGGAGGGACCTATGCCGTACCGAAAATATAGAGAAAAAAAATACGAAACAAAATATCGTGAAGCATTTAAAGTGTTTCAAGAAAAGATAGGTATTACGTTTACAGATGAAAAATTATTGATTCAAGCATTTACGCATTCATCGTATGTGAATGAGCATCGAAAAAAACCGCATGAAGATAATGAGCGTCTTGAATTTCTTGGAGATGCAGTATTGGAACTGACTGTATCGCAGTATCTGTTTCAAAAATATCCGACAATGAGCGAAGGAGAGTTAACAAAACTACGTGCAGCTATTGTATGTGAGCCATCTCTTGTTCGTTTTGCGAACGAATTGTCATTTGGTAGCCTTGTTTTATTAGGAAAAGGTGAAGAAATGACAGGTGGACGTGAACGACCAGCTTTATTAGCGGATGTCTTTGAAGCGTTTATTGGTGCCCTTTATCTTGATCAAGGGCTAGAAACAGTTTGGGAATTCTTAAAAGAAATTGTATATCCGAAAATTAATGAGGGTGCTTTTTCTCATGTGATGGATTATAAGAGTCAGTTGCAAGAATTGATTCAGCGTGATGGCAGTGGCAATGTTGAGTATCAAATTTTGCAAGAAAAAGGACCAGCTCACAATCGAGAATTTGTGTCACGTGTTACGTTAAATAACGTAGCTTTAGGTCTTGGTAGTGGTAAGTCGAAAAAAGAAGCAGAGCAACAAGCTGCTGCAGAAGCATTGAAAAAATTAAAAGAACAACTATAAGGAATCCCCCTTTGAATGAGGGGGATTCCTTGTGCATAGAATGAAACTTTCTTTTTGTTTATAATGAAAAAGAAGGTAAATCCGTATAATACTTGTTTTTGTATAGAGAACATTTATAACGACGGAGAATAGGAGGAAGGCCTTTCGTGTTTTTAAAAAGATTAGAAATAGCAGGGTTTAAGTCTTTTGCTGAGCGTGTATCTGTTGATTTTGTCCCAGGTGTAACTTCTGTAGTAGGACCTAATGGAAGCGGGAAAAGTAATATTACTGATGCAATTCGCTGGGTACTTGGTGAACAATCTGCAAAATCATTACGTGGTGCAAAGATGGAGGATATTATTTTTGCAGGCAGTGATACGAGGAGAGCGGTTAATGTTGCTGAAGTAACAATAACTTTAAATAATGAAGATCAACGTTTACCAATTGAATACAATGAGGTGTGTGTAACACGTCGTGTATCTCGTTCAGGTGATAGTGATTTTTATATTAATAAACAATCATGTAGATTGAAAGATATTATCGATTTATTTATGGACTCTGGTATGGGAAGAGAAGCTTTTTCAATTATTAGCCAGGGGAAAGTGGAAGAGATTTTAAGTAGTAAGTCAGAAGAGCGTCGAGGTGTATTTGAAGAAGCGGCAGGCGTACTAAAATACAAACTTCGCAAAAAGAAAGCTGAAGGGAAATTAGCAGAAACACAAGAAAACTTAAATCGTGTACAAGATATAATTCATGAATTAAGTAGTCAAGTAGAACCTTTAGAAAGACAAGCTTCTATTGCGAAAGATTATCTTGAGAATAAAGAAGAATTAGAGAAAGTAGAAGCTGCGCTTATTGTCCATGAAATTGAAGAATTGCACGAGAAATGGGAAGCGCTTCGAAATCAGTTTGGGCATAATAAAAACGAAGAAGCTAAAATGTCAACGAATTTACAAAAAAGTGAAGAAGAGCTTGAGGAATTACGAGGACAATTACAAGCGGTAGATGAGTCTGTAGACTCGTTGCAAGAAGTACTTCTTCTTTCTAGTAAAGAGCTAGAAAAACTTGAAGGGCAGCGCGAGTTGTTAAAAGAGAGAAAGCAAAATGCTACGACGCATTGTGCGCAACTTGAGCAGTTAATTGTTGAATTAACAGAGAAAGCTAAAAGTTACGATGGTGAGATTGAGTCAAGTACAGAAGCTTTAATGCAATTTGTGAATGAAGTAAAAGAGTTGGAGCAAAAATTGCATGATAATGAGCAACTGCTTGCTACTTTTGCTGACAATTTAGAGGAACAGATTGAGAATTTAAAAGGTGACTATATTGAGCTTTTAAATCAACAAGCTAGTCATCGTAATGAATTATCTATGATTGAAGAACAATCTAAACAGCAAACGTCTAAAAACGAGCGTCTAGATAAAGAGAATGCGAAATATGTAGAAATGCGTATGGAAATTACAGCGAAAAAGACGAAACTTGTAGAAAGTTACGAACAAGCGAAAGAAAAAGTAGCTGGTATTCTCTCAAACATACAGAAGACAGAGGCGGCGCTTGGGAAATGTAAGACGCAGTATAGTGAAAATGAAACAAAACTGTATCAAGCATATCAATTTGTGCAACAGGCACGTTCTCGAAAAGAAATGCTTGAAGAGATGCAAGAAGATTATTCTGGATTCTATCAAGGTGTACGTGAAGTATTGAAAGCTAGAGAAAATAGGTTGCAAGGTATCGAGGGTGCTGTTGCGGAACTGTTAACGGTACCGAAAGAATACGAAGTTGCAATGGAAATTGCTCTAGGTGCAGCGATGCAGCATATTGTTGTACAAACAGAGGAGCATGCTCGTAATGCGATAGCATTTTTAAAGCAAAATAAACATGGACGTGCAACGTTTTTACCGCAAGCTGTAATTAAAAGCAGGTCTTTATCATTTGAGCAATTACGCATTGCAAATCAACACCCATCGTTTGTAGGTGTGGCGGCAGAACTTGTGCAGTACAACAATAAATATGAAAATGTAGTTTCAAATTTATTAGGTACGGTTATTGTTGCGAAAGATTTACGCGGAGCAAATGAGTTGGCGAAACAACTGCAATACCGTTATCGCATTGTAACAATCGAAGGTGATGTAGTGAATCCTGGCGGTTCTATGACTGGTGGGGCGGTAAAGCAAGCGAAATCTTCTTTATTAGGACGCCAACGTGAACTGGAAGAGTGGACTCGCAAGTTAACTGATATGGAAGAAAAAACAATGAAGTTAGAAAACTTTGTTAAAGCAGTAAAACAAGAGATTCAAGAAAAAGAAGTGAAAATACGCGAACTAAGGCAAACTGTAGAAGTAGATCGTGTAGATGAGCAGAAATTAAGAGAAGAGATTAATCGTCTAGAATTAGAAGAACATCGTATTAATGATCGATTGTCTATTTATGATTTAGAGATTGAAGGGTTTTTACAAGATCGAGTAAAAATGCAAGGGCGTAAAGAGGAGTTAGAAGGGATTTTAACGAATCTTCAAGCTGATATCACTAAGTTAGATAGTAAAATTGTAGCTTTAACAAAACAAAAAAGTGAGCAACATTCTTCGAAAGAAAAAGTTCAAAAAGAAATGACGGAGTTAAAAGTGCTGGTAGCTGAAAAGCAACAACGCTTATTTAATCAAAAAGAAAAAGTTGAACGATTGACGAAGGAAAAAGAAGAAACGGATGCGACACTTGTAAAAACGAAAGAGGATTTAGCGTTCTTAAAACAAGAAATGACATCTAATTCAAGTGGTGAAGAGCAAATTACGAATATGATTGAGAAGAAAGCATATGATCGTAATCAAACTTCAGAATTAATTCGCTCTCGTCGTGAACAACGTGTATCGTTGCAAGAGAGGGTAGAACATTTAGAGCGCAATTTGAAAGAAACGACAGGTAAACATAAATATATTCTTGAAATGTTGAAAGATCAAGAAGTGAGAATAAATCGACTTGATGTAGAGTTGGAAAATAGATTACAACATTTACGTGAAACATATACGATTTCATTTGAAGCGGCAAAACTAAAATATACAATGACAATGCCTGCAGAAGATGCGCGTAAGAAAGTAAAATTAATCAAATTATCTATAGAAGAGTTAGGTACAGTGAACCTAGGGGCAATTGATGAATATGAACGTGTAGCGGAGCGTCATACATTCTTACTAGAGCAGAGAGACGACCTAGAAGAAGCGAAAGCGACATTGCACCAGCTTATTACCGAAATGGATGAAGAAATGAAAAAACGCTTTTCTACTACGTTTGAAGGCATTAGAATGGAGTTTCAATCGGTATTCTCTGAATTATTTGGAGGCGGTAGAGCGGATTTAGTAATGACTAATCCAGAGGATTTACTAAATACGGGTATTGATATTGTAGCACAACCGCCAGGGAAGAAACTGCAGAACTTAGGTTTACTTTCAGGTGGAGAGCGTGCTTTAACAGCAATTGCGCTTTTATTTGGTATTTTAAAAGTACGCCCAGTACCATTCTGTGTACTAGATGAGGTAGAGGCAGCCCTTGATGAGGCGAATGTAGCTCGTTTTGCACAGTATTTAAAGAAATTCAGTAATGAGACGCAGTTTATTGTAATTACACATAGAAAAGGTACAATGGAAGAGTCTGATGTGTTGTACGGTGTAACAATGCAAGAATCAGGGGTATCTAAACTTGTTTCGGTTCGTTTAGACGCCGGAGAAGAACTTATTGCAAGTGAATAGGAAGGATGGGAAAGTATGAGTTTTTTTAAAAAACTAAAAGAAAAAATTTCAAAACAAACGGATACAGTTACAGAGAAATTTAAACAAGGATTAGAAAAAACGAGAAATTCATTTGCGGATAAAGTGAATGATTTAGTTTATCGTTACCGTAAAGTGGACGAAGATTTTTTCGAAGAGTTAGAAGAAATCTTAATCGGTGCAGACGTTGGCGTTGCGACGGTAATGGAATTAATTGACCAATTGAAAGAAGAAGTACAACGTCGTAACATTCAAGATCCAAAAGAAGTACAAGCCGTTATTTCAGAAAAACTAGTAGGAATTTACAAAGGCGACAGCGATTTTAGTAACGAAATTAATATGCAAGAGGACCAATTAACGGTTGTTTTATTTGTTGGTGTTAATGGTGTAGGAAAAACGACGACAATTGGTAAACTGGCGCATAAGTTTAAATCAGAAGGTAAGTCAGTCCTATTAGCGGCAGGAGACACATTCCGTGCTGGAGCGATTGAACAATTAGAAGTATGGGGCGATCGCGTTGGTGTAGAAGTGATTAAACAAGGATCTGGATCTGATCCAGCGGCGGTTATGTATGACGCTGTACAAGCTGCGAAAGCACGTAAGGTAGATGTATTACTATGTGACACAGCAGGACGCTTGCAAAATAAAGTAAATTTAATGAAAGAATTAGAGAAGGTGAAGCGTGTAATTGAGCGTGAAGTACCAGGTGCTCCTCATGAAGTATTACTTGTTATTGATGCAACAACAGGACAAAACGGTTTAAGCCAAGCGAAAACATTCCGTGAAGCAACGAATGTAACTGGTATTGTTTTAACGAAGTTAGATGGAACTGCTAAAGGTGGTATTGTATTAGCGATTCGTAACGAAATGGATGTACCAGTGAAGTTTGTTGGATTAGGAGAGCAAATGGATGACTTGCAACAGTTTGATCCAGAACAATATGTGTATGGTTTATTTGCGAACTTAGTAGAAACAGAAGAAGTATAAGTGAAAGGAGCGGTATTTCCGCTTCTTTTTCTATAAAAAATATATGATGTTAAGAAAAAAACTTGACACTCTTTTGGACTACATGTAAACTAATTCATGTAAAGGGAAATCACTTAACAAAGGATGATCCAACATGCTCGAAAAAACAACGAGAATGAACTATTTATTTGATTTTTATCAATCGTTGTTAACGCAAAAACAAAGAAGTTATATGTCGCTTTATTATCTAGATGATTTATCTCTTGGTGAAATTGCGGAAGAATTTGATGTAAGTCGCCAAGCCGTGTATGATAACATTAAACGGACTGAAGCGATGCTTGAAGAATATGAAGAAAAATTAGTATTACTTCAAAAGTTTCAAGAGCGACAGCGACTTGTTGCAAAGCTAAAACAGCTAATCAGCGAAGAAGAGCATGTGAATGAAGAAATGAAACAAGTTGTTGAAGCTATCGAAAAATTAGATTAGGAGGGCGGCAATATGGCATTTGAAGGATTAGCCGACCGACTTCAACAGACAATGCAAAAAATCCGCGGCAAAGGAAAAGTTTCTGAAGCCGATGTGAAAGAAATGATGAGAGAAGTTCGTCTAGCTCTTTTAGAAGCAGATGTTAACTTTAAAGTAGTAAAAGATTTTGTGAAGCGTGTGTCTGAACGTGCTGTCGGACAAGATGTAATGAAAAGTTTGACACCTGGACAACAAGTAATTAAAGTTGTACAGGAAGAACTTACAGAACTTATGGGCGGAGAGCAAAGCAAAATTGCTGTTGCTAATAAGCCACCGACTGTTATTATGATGGTTGGTCTGCAAGGTGCGGGTAAAACAACGACGACAGGTAAGCTTGCGAATTTGCTTCGTAAAAAGCATAACCGTAAACCGATGCTTGTTGCAGCGGATATTTACCGTCCAGCAGCGATTAAACAGCTTGAAACATTAGGGAAGCAATTGGACATGCCTGTATTCTCTTTAGGAGATCAAGTAAGTCCTGTTGAAATTGCGAAACAAGCGATTGCAAAAGCAAAAGAAGATCATCACGATTATGTTTTAATCGATACAGCGGGTCGCCTGCATATTGATGAAGAACTAATGGATGAATTAGCGAAAGTTAAAGAAGTTGCGAAACCGGATGAAATTTTCCTTGTTGTCGATGCGATGACGGGACAAGACGCGGTAAATGTTGCGCAAAGTTTCCATGAACAGTTAGGTTTAACAGGTGTTGTATTAACGAAATTAGATGGTGATACGCGCGGTGGTGCTGCATTATCTATTAAGGCTGTAACAAACACGCCGATTAAATTTGCTGGTATGGGTGAAAAACTAGATGCAATTGAAGCGTTCCATCCAGAGCGTATGGCATCCCGTATTTTAGGGATGGGCGATGTCTTAACATTGATTGAAAAAGCGCAAGCTACAGTTGATGAAGAGAAAGCGAAAGAACTTGAGCAAAAAATGCGTACGCTTTCGTTTACGCTTGACGATTTCCTAGAACAACTTGGACAAGTGCGTCAACTTGGGCCGCTTGATGAATTGTTAGGAATGCTTCCTGGTGCAAATAAAATTAAAGGGCTGAAAAATGCACAAGTTGATGAAAAACAAATTGGGCATATTGAGGCAATTATTCGTTCTATGACTAAATTAGAACGAGAACAACCGGAAATAATCAATGCTAGTCGCAAAAAGCGCATTGCCAAAGGTAGCGGTACAACTGTACAAGAAATCAATCGTCTAATTAAACAATTCGATGACATGAAAAAAATGATGAAGACGATGACGGGAATGCAAAAAGGTAAGAAAAAAGGACTAGGTGGATTGAAGTTTCCATTCATGTAAGGAAAAAAAGATGGCTCTGTTAAGAAAAAATACTTTACAAAGCAATAGTCTTTTTGCTAATATAATTATCTGTGTGAAATAAATTCGGAGGTGCTTTATAAATGGCAGTTAAAATTCGTTTAAAACGTATGGGAGCTAAAAAAACTCCTTTCTATCGTGTAGTTGTTGCAGATTCTCGTTCTCCTCGTGACGGACGTTTCATTGAGGAAATCGGAACTTACAATCCAGTTGCTCAACCAGCTGAAGTTAAGATCAACGAAGAAGCAGCATTAAAATGGTTAGGAAATGGTGCTAAACCATCTGATACAGTTCGTAACTTATTCTCTAACCAAGGTATCATGGAGAAATTCCACTTATCTAAACAAGGTAAGTAATTGAGGCAATGACTATGAAGAAGTTAGTCGAGACGATTGTCAAGCCTCTTGTCGATTATCCTGAAGATGTAAAAGTTACACAGGAACTTTGCAACGGAGAGATAAAGTATCGATTAACTGTACATCCTGAGGATGTTGGAAAAGTCATTGGAAAGCAAGGGAGAGTTGCGAAAGCGATTCGAATGCTCTTGTATTCAGTGGGACATCATAATGATGAAAAAGTAACACTGGAAATTCAATAAACGTAAAAAAGGGCGAGGAGTTATTCCTCTCCCTTTTTTAACATTTAAATAGAGAGTGCATGTTCCATCTGTGAAATGGAGATGCTTAATTTATATAGAAACCAGGGGTGACATAATATTTATGACAAAATGGTTTAACGTAGGGAAAATTGTAAATACTCATGGCGTAAGAGGAGAAATCCGTGTTATTTCTCGTACTGATTTTCCAGAAGAGCGATATAAAGTAGGAAACACGTTATACATATCGAATGAGAAAGGCACAGACTACCTTCCGGTGAAGGTAACTTCTCATCGCCAACATAAGACATTCGATTTATTAACATTTGAAGGATATAACAATGTAGATGAAGTAGAGAAGTTTAAAGGTTCTTTAATAAAAGTACCAGAAGAGCAGTTAGGTGAACTTGCTGAAGGTGAATACTACTATCATGAAATTATTGGTTGCAGTGTTGTAACGGAAGAAGGAGAAGCGCTAGGGACAATCAAAGAGATTCTATCTCCTGGTGCAAATGATGTTTGGGTAATTAAACGCCCGAAGGGTCAAGATCTCTTAATTCCTTATATCGATGACGTTGTACTTCAAGTTAATATTGAAAATAAATTAGTAACCATTCATGTAATGGAAGGGCTGCTATAATGAAAATTGATATTTTAACGTTGTTCCCAGACATGTTTACCGGTGTATTTGGATCTTCTATATTAAAGAAGGCACAAGAAAAAGAAGCGGTAAACCTTCGTGTTGTTAACTTTCGTGATTATACAACAAGTAAGCATAATAGTGTAGACGATTATCCTTACGGCGGAGGAGCTGGTATGGTGCTTACTCCTCAGCCTATTTTTGATGCTGTAGAAGATTTGACGAAAGAGACAGAGCGTAAGCCTAGAGTTGTCTTAATGTGTCCGCAGGGCGAAAGATTTACGCAGAAGAAAGCGGAAGAGCTTGCAGGGGAAGAACATTTGATCTTCGTATGTGGGCATTATGAAGGGTATGACGAACGAATTCGTGAGCATCTCGTAACGGATGAGATTTCTATTGGTGACTATGTATTAACGGGCGGAGAATTAGCCTCTATGGTTATTACTGATAGTGTTGTACGTCTCTTGCCAGGTGTGCTAGGAAATCATGCTTCACAAGTAGAGGATTCGTTTAGTACAGGTTTATTAGAGCATCCTCATTATACACGTCCGGCTGATTTTCGTGGTATGAAGGTACCGGATGTATTAATGTCAGGGAATCATAAAAACATTGATGAATGGCGACATAAGGAATCTTTGCGTCGAACGTATACGCGTAGACCGGATTTGTTAGATGAGAGAGAGTTATCTAAACAAGAGAAAAAATGGCTTGAGGAAATAAAGCGAGAGCAGTAATAACTTCATATATTTGCTATTGCAACAGGCCTAGTAATATGCTATTATAACATTTGTGCTACTGAAATCAGTAGCCGTATTAACGATGTTCCGCTGTAATTTATTAAGACTTTATAAGAGCATCTGTTTAAAGGAGAGAATTTAATATGCAACAATTAATCGCAGAAATTACAAAAGGCCAATTAAAAACTGACCTTCCTTCATTCCGTCCTGGTGACACTTTACGTGTACACGTAAAAGTTGTTGAGGGAACTCGTGAAAGAATTCAGCTTTTCGAAGGTGTTGTAATTAAACGTCGTGGTGGCGGAATCAGTGAAACATTCACAGTTCGTAAGATTTCTTACGGTGTAGGTGTTGAGCGTACATTCCCAGTTCACACGCCAAGAATCGCGAAAATCGAAGTACTTCGCCGTGGTAAAGTACGTCGTGCTAAGTTATACTACTTACGTAACCTTCGCGGTAAAAAAGCACGTATTAAAGAAATTCGATAAGACATGTATGGGAGCTTGTAAATGCACAAGCTCCCTTTTTCCAATCTATATGAAATTTTGGTATAATACGAGCAGTTTACATAACCGTGGAGGGGAAATGCATGAAAAAAGAGAAGAGTTCACTTTGGGAATGGATTAAGGCAATTTTGATTGCTGTTGTATTAGCTGGTGTTATTAGACAGTTTTTCTTTGCGCCAATTCTCGTAGACGGGGTATCGATGGCACCTACTTTACATGATCGTGATCGAATGATTGTGAATAAAATTGGTTATCACATTGGAGATCCAAAACGCTTTGATATTATCGTATTTCGAGCAACAGAAGATAAAGATTACATTAAGCGCATTATAGGCCTGCCAGGCGATGAAATAGAGTATCGTAATGATAAACTGTATGTTAACGGAAAGGCTTATGAGGAGCCGTATTTAGACAAGCAGAAAAAGCAAATTGCTGACGGACCGCTTACATATGATTTTAATCTTGAAGAAATGACAGGCAAGAAAACCGTTCCAAAAGATCAATTATTTGTTTTAGGTGATAATCGTCGTTTTAGTAAAGATAGCCGTTCAATCGGTACGATTTCAATGGATCAAGTAATTGGTAAAGCTAATATGTTATATTGGCCGTTAGAAGACGCACGTATTGTGAAATAAATGAAAAAGAAGGTGGCAACATGGTAATTCAATGGTTTCCAGGGCATATGGCGAAGGCTAGACGCCAAGTAACGGAGAAATTAAAATTAATTGATGTTGTAATTGAACTTGTAGATGCTCGATTACCATTATCATCTCGAAACCCAATGATTGATGAAATCATTACACATAAGCCAAGGCTTGTTGTTTTAAATAAAGCGGATATGGCGGATGATCGTTTAACAAAACAATGGATCGCATATTTTAAAGAAAAAGGCCATATGGCAATTTCGATTAACGCGCAAGCTGGACAAGGTATGAAGGAAATTGCAGCAGCTTGTAAAGTGCTTGTTAAAGAAAAATTTGATAAAATGGTTGCAAAAGGTATTAGACCGAGAGCGATTCGTGCATTAATTGTAGGTATACCAAATGTTGGTAAATCTACATTGATTAATAAATTGGCAAAGAAAAATATTGCTAAAACAGGAGATCGTCCAGGTGTGACAACAGCTCAACAATGGATTAAAGTTGGGAAGGAAATGGAATTGTTAGATACACCAGGTATTCTGTGGCCTAAATTTGAAGATCAATTAGTGGGTCTTCGTTTAGCGACAACGGGTGCAATTAAAGATTCAATTTTAAATTTACAAGATGTAGCTGTTTACGCATTACGTTTTATGGAGAAACATTATCCAGAACGCTTGAAAGAACGCTATAATTTAAATGAGATTCCAGAAGATATTGTGGAATTATTTGATGCAATTGGAAAAAATAGAGGCTGCTTAATGGGCGGCGGAATGATTGATTATGATAAGACATCTGAGCTTGTGCTTCGTGAGCTTCGTGGTGGCAAACTTGGAAAAATGACGTTTGAAACACCGGAAGAGTTTGGAGAGCAAGTGGAAGATGTGGAAAAAATAGAAGAAGTATAAGACGTGCGTTTGTGCGTCTTTTCTTTTTGGATATGTTTAAAAAGGAGCTTGTATAAATGCAAACTATGACGATAAAAGAAGCGGAAAATGTATTGAAAGAAATTATGAATGAAGAAGATGATCGCTTTCAACTGTTAATGAAAGATGATCGAAAAGGTGTTCAAAAGCTCGTTTTGAAGTGGTATAAACAAAAAGAGTTAGAACAGAAAGAAAAAGAGAAGTTTTTTGAAATGTCCAAGTATGAAAATGCTTTGCGTGAAAAAGGGGTCACATATATCGCGGGTATTGATGAAGTAGGGCGCGGGCCATTGGCTGGGCCTGTTGTGACGGCAGCTGTCGTTCTTCCTGAGGATTTTTATATTCCAGGGTTAAATGACTCGAAAAAGTTGAGTGAAGCGAAACGTGAGCGTTTTTATGATGAAATAAAAGTACAAGCAATTGCAATTGGAGTAGGAATTGTATCACCGCAAGTTATTGATGACATTAATATTTACCAAGCAACGAAACAAGCGATGTTAGATGCAGTTGCAAATTTATCTTGTACACCTCAACATTTATTAATTGATGCGATGAAGCTTCCTACACCAATTCCGCAAACATCAATTATTAAAGGTGATGCGAAAAGTGTTTCGATTTCAGCAGCATCCATTATAGCAAAAGTAACGAGAGATCGTATGATGAAAGAACTGGGAGAGAAGTATCCTGAATATGGATTTGAGCAACATATGGGATATGGCACAAAGCAACATTTAGAGGCAATTGAAGTGCATGGAGTACTAGATGAACACCGCAAGTCATTCGCACCAATTAAAGATATGATTCAAAAATAAGCTGTAAATATACAGCTTATTTTTTTATTTTGGCATATAAACATTACTATTTTCGAAAAAGAATAAAGCGATTTCAGTTTTCTGACACTTTATTGTAGACAGCGTGCCAATCATCTTATACAATGGCAATGTAATGTTTTTTAAACATTAAAAAACTTTTCGAGTAAAACAGGAAAACAGGGGAGGATGGGACCATGAATATCCATGAGTACCAAGGTAAGGCAGTCCTTAGAAGCTATGGGGTTAGCGTTCCGAACGGGAAGGTTGCATTTACAGTAGAAGAAGCTGTAGAAGCAGCGAAAGAATTAGGAACAGATGTATGTGTAGTGAAAGCACAAATTCACGCTGGTGGACGCGGCAAAGCTGGCGGAGTAAAAGTTGCGAAAAATTTAGATGAAGTTCGTACATATGCAGAAAGCATTTTAGGAACTACACTTGTGACACATCAAACAGGTCCTGAAGGTAAGGAAGTAAAACGCTTACTTATCGAAGAAGGTTGCGATATTAAAAAAGAATATTATGTAGGTCTAGTTTTAGATCGTGCAACTTCTCAAGTTGTTTTAATGGCGTCTGAAGAAGGCGGAACAGAAATTGAAGAAGTAGCAGAAAAAACACCTGAAAAAATCTTTAAAGAATATATTGATCCAGCAGTAGGCTTGCAAGGTTTCCAAGCGCGCCGAATTGCATTTAACATCAATATTCCAAAAGAGCTTGTAGGACAAGCTGTGAAGTTTATGATGGGCTTATATCGTGCGTTTATCGAAAAAGATTGCTCTATCGCTGAGATTAACCCACTTGTTACAACAGGCGAAGGTAAAGTTATGGCATTAGATGCAAAATTAAACTTTGATTCTAATGCGTTATATCGCCATAAAGACATTTTAGAGCTTCGTGATCTTGATGAAGAGGATTCAAAAGAAATTGAAGCTTCAAAATACGACTTAAACTACATTCCTTTAGATGGAAATATCGGTTGTATGGTTAATGGTGCAGGTTTAGCGATGGCTACAATGGATATCATTAAACATTACCACGGTGACCCAGCTAACTTCTTAGATGTTGGTGGCGGTGCAACTGCAGAAAAAGTTACAGAAGCATTCAAAATTATCCTTTCTGACAAAAATGTAAAAGGTATCTTCGTTAACATTTTTGGTGGCATTATGAAGTGTGATGTTATTGCAGAAGGTGTTATTGAAGCAACGAAACAAGTAGGTCTTGAGTTACCTTTAGTTGTACGTCTTGAAGGCACAAACGTAGAACTAGGTAAGAAAATTTTAAATGAGTCTGGCTTAAATATTGTTGCAGCAGAATCTATGGCAGACGGTGCACAAAAAATTGTTTCACTAGTGGGCTAATAGAAAGCGGGGGAGAAAAATGAGCGTATTAGTTAATAAAGATACAAAAGTTATTGTTCAAGGTATTACAGGTTCTCAAGGTTTATTCCATACAAAACAAATGATTGAATACGGTACGAAAATTGTCGGTGGTGTAACACCAGGTAAGGGCGGCACTGATATTGAAGGTGTACCAGTATTTGATACAGTAGAAGATGCAGTGAAAGCAACAGGCGCAAACGCTTCAGTTGTATACGTTCCACCCGCTTTTGCGGCAGATGCAATTATGGAAGCTGTTGATGCAGAAATTGATTTAGTAGTATGTATTACTGAAGGGATTCCTGTATTAGATATGGTAAACGTAAAGAGATATATGGCGGGTAAACATACACGTTTACTTGGACCAAACTGCCCAGGTGTAATCACACCAGATGAATGTAAGATTGGTATTATGCCAGGATATATTCATAAAAAAGGTCATGTTGGTATCGTATCTCGCTCTGGTACATTAACTTATGAAGCTGTACATCAGTTAACACAAGAAGGTATTGGCCAATCTACTGCTGTAGGTATCGGCGGAGACCCTGTTAACGGTACAGACTTTATTGATGCGTTAAAAGCATTTAATGAAGATGAAGAAACACATGCTGTAATTATGATTGGTGAAATCGGCGGTACAGCAGAAGAAGAGGCAGCTGAATGGGTAAAAGCTAATATGACAAAACCTGTCGTAGGCTTCATTGGTGGTCAAACAGCGCCTGCTGGCAAACGTATGGGCCATGCTGGTGCAATCATTTCTGGCGGTAAAGGAACTGCTGCTGAAAAGATTAAAACAATGGAAGCTTGTGGCATTAAAGTAGCTGAAACTCCAGCAGTTATGGGAGAAACGCTAATCTCTGTTTTAAAAGAAAAAGGTTTATTTGAGACTTGTAAAAACTATTAATCTGTTGAAAGACACCTTCTTACTTGAGGGTGTCTTTTTACACTTTTTTCTGTTTACATAATAAAAATTATGGGTAAGGAGAATCAAGATGAAAAGAGAGAGATTATTACATGTTCATTACTTGCTAGCAGATTATTGGAAAGCGATGGAGAGGCTACTATATGTCGATCCAGAATTAAAGAACATATATAATTTTAACGAAAAACAAATGGAACACTACACTGGAATATCCTCGAAAAAATCTTCAGAACTAGTAAAATTTCTTCAAAATTCAAATCTTCCGCAATATATATCTTATTTAGAGAGAAATCGTATTTTTTATATAACGATATGGGATGAAGATTATCCGCAATTATTACGTGAAATACAAGACCCTCCCTTCGTTTTATATGGAAAAGGAGAGAAAGATTTCCTGAATAAAGTAAATAAATTAGCAGTTGTTGGAACGAGAGAACCATCATTATATGGTTATGAGAGTTTGAAGTTTATTTTACACCCTTTATTAGAAAGAGAGTGGCTTATTGTCAGTGGGTTTGCAAAAGGGATAGATACAATGTCTCATGAGATTACAGTAAGGCATCATTGCCCGACTATTGCGATATTAGGGCATGGATTGTCTTTTATGTACCCGAAAGAAAATAGACATTTATATGAAATGTGGAAGGAATATATATTGTTATTGACAGAGTATCCGCCGCACTATGCACCGAAAAAATGGTATTTTCCAAAAAGGAACCGGATTATTAGTGGTATAAGTAAAGGTGTTTTAGTTGTAGAAGCGAAATCGAGAAGTGGAACACTTATTACTGCAGACCTTGCGTTAGAGCAAAATAGAGAGGTGTTTGCGCTTCCTGGACCTATATTTGTAGAGGGGGCATCGGGAACGAATCATCTTATTCAGCAAGGAGCAAAACTAGTAAGAAATGCAGAAGATATCTTGGAAGAGATTTTAAATTAACCTTATATTTTTATGTTTTTATTAAACAATTATTGACAAATGGTAGATTGGCACTGTATGGTATATTCATTCTTGATTGACAAAAACAAGAGAAATCAATAAGATTAATGAAGACTTGAATCCACCTCTTAAGGAGGCACTAGCATGTCAGATTACCTCGTAATCGTGGAGTCGCCTTCTAAGGCGAAGACCATTGAGAAATATTTAGGGAAAAAATACAAAGTTGTCGCGTCTATGGGACATGTTCGCGATTTGCCAAAAAGTCAAATGGGGATAGAAGTAAAGAACAACTTCACCCCGAAGTATATTACCATTCGTGGTAAAGGTCCCGTCTTAAAAGATTTAAAATCAGCGGCGAAAAAAGCAAAGAAAGTCTATCTCGCGGCCGATCCAGACCGTGAAGGGGAAGCGATTGCTTGGCATTTAGCGAATACGTTAAATGTGGACGTTGAATCAGATTGTCGGGTTGTGTTTAATGAGATTACGAAAGATGCAATCAAAGAATCATTTAAACATCCTCGTGCAATTAATATGGATTTAGTGGATGCACAACAAGCAAGACGTATACTTGATCGTCTTGTTGGTTACAATATTAGTCCTTTATTATGGAAGAAAGTAAAAAAAGGATTAAGTGCAGGGCGTGTACAATCTGTAGCAGTTCGTTTAATCATCGAGCGTGAAAGGGAAATTCAAAACTTTGAACCTGAAGAATTCTGGACAATTAAAACAGAATTTGTAAAAGGAAAAGACACATTTGAAGCAAGCTTTTACGGTGTAGATGGTGAAAAAGTTCAATTAACAAATGAAACGCAAGTGAATGAAATAATTGAACAGATGAAAGACAATGCGTTTTCAGTTGAAAATGTAACGCGCAAAGAGCGAAAACGTAATCCTGCATTACCGTTTACAACATCTTCCTTGCAACAAGAAGCAGCACGTAAGTTAAACATGCGAGCAAAGAAAACAATGATGCTTGCACAGCAATTGTATGAAGGGATAGATCTTGGAAAACAAGGAACTGTAGGTCTTATTACGTATATGAGAACTGATTCAACACGTATCTCAGAAACAGCTCAAACAGAGGCTCGTACTTACATCACTGAAGCGTATGGTACGGAATACATAGGAACAGAAAAGAAGAAAGAAACGAAAAAGTCAAATGCACAAGATGCGCATGAGGCAATTCGTCCTACTTCAGTAATGAGAAAGCCAGAGGAACTAAAAAGTTTCTTAGGTCGTGATCAACTTCGATTATATAAATTGATTTGGGAGCGATTTGTTGCAAGTCAAATGGCGTCTGCTATAATGGATACTGTGACAGCGAGACTCATTAATAACAATGTTCAGTTCCGTGCAAGTGGATCGGTTGTAAAGTTCCCAGGATTTATGAAAGTGTATGTAGAGTCAAAAGATGATGGTGCTGAAGAAAAGGATAAGATGTTGCCACCTTTAGAAGTAGGGGAAACTGTATTTTCAAAGGATTTAGAACCAAAGCAACATTTTACACAACCTCCTCCGCGCTATACAGAGGCTCGCCTAGTAAGAACACTTGAAGAACTTGGAATTGGAAGACCGTCAACATATGTACCTACACTTGAAACAATTCAAAAGCGTGGGTATGTAGGTTTGGATAATAAACGCTTCGTTCCGACTGAACTTGGTGAAATAGTAATTGAACTTATTTTAGAGTTTTTCCCAGAAATTATTAACATTGAATTTACTGCCAATATGGAGCAAAGCCTTGATGAAGTAGAAGAAGGAAATGCGAATTGGGTAAAAATTGTTGATGATTTCTACGTAGGTTTTGAACCGCGTTTAGAAAAAGCGGAAAAAGAAATGCGTGAAGTGGAAATTAAAGATGAACCAGCTGGGGAAGATTGTGAATTATGTAATCACCCAATGGTCTTTAAAATGGGTAAATACGGGAAATTTATGGCTTGCTCGAATTTCCCAGATTGTCGTAATACAAAGCCGATTGTGAAAGAAATCGGTGTTACTTGTCCAAAGTGTGATAAGGGTCAAATTATTGAACGCCGTAGTAATAAAAAGAAACGTCTTTTCTATGGGTGCGGTACGTATCCGGAATGCGACTTTGTATCTTGGGATAAGCCAATTGGTCGTAAGTGTCCGAAGTGCGAAGGCATGCTTGTAGAGAAAAAGTTGAAAAAAGGCGTGCAAGTACAATGTATTTCGTGCGATTATGAAGAAGAACAACAAATGTGAGCGTAACTGCTCACATTTTTTTCGGGAAGAAAAGGAAAGGTGATATAAATGACAACACAAGTAGTAAACGTCATTGGCGCAGGTCTTGCAGGAAGTGAAGCAGCTTACCAAATTGCAAAACGTGGTGTCCAAGTTAGATTATATGAAATGAGACCGGTAAGGCAAACGCCAGCTCATCACACAGATAAATTCGCTGAATTAGTATGTAGTAACTCACTTCGTGCAAACACTTTAACAAATGCAGTTGGAGTTATTAAAGAGGAAATGCGCTTAATGGATTCTGTAATTATTCGTGCGGCGGATGAGTGCTCTGTACCAGCTGGAGGTGCTTTAGCTGTAGATCGTCATGAGTTCGCAGCTAAAGTAACAGAATACGTAAAGAACCATCCAAATGTAACTGTAATGAATGAAGAAATTACAGATATTCCAGAGGGACCGACAATTATTGCTACAGGTCCATTAACATCTCCTGATCTTTCTGCAAAATTGAAAGAATTAACAGGAGAAGATTATTTCTACTTCTATGATGCTGCAGCCCCAATCGTAGAAAAAGACAGCATTGACATGAATAAAGTGTATTTAAAATCGCGTTATGACAAAGGTGAAGCTGCATATTTAAATTGCCCAATGACAGAAGAAGAGTTTGATCGTTTTTATGAGGCTCTAATTGCTGCTGAGACAGTGCCTTTAAAAGAGTTTGAAAAAGAAATTTTCTTTGAAGGTTGTATGCCAGTAGAAGTTATGGCAAGTAGAGGGAGACAGACGTTAGTATTTGGACCTATGAAACCTGTTGGATTGGAAGATCCCAAAACAGGGAAAACGCCATATGCTGTTGTTCAGTTACGTCAAGATGATGCAGCGGGAACTTTATACAATATCGTAGGTTTCCAAACTCATTTAAAGTGGGGACCGCAAAAAGAAGTGCTACAGTTAATTCCGGGATTGGAAAATGCAGAGATTGTACGTTATGGTGTAATGCATCGTAATACGTTTATTAATTCACCTAATTTGCTTCGTCCAACATATCAATATAAACAACGTGATGATTTATTCTTCGCTGGTCAAATGACTGGAGTAGAGGGATATGTTGAATCAGCAGCATCAGGATTATTAGCAGGAATTAATGCTGCGCGTCTTGTGCAAGGTGAAGAGCCAGTTGTATTACCGCCAGTAACTGCGATGGGTAGCATGGCAAATTACATTACGGCAACGAACGCTAAAAACTTCCAGCCGATGAATGCGAACTTCGGTCTATTTGCACCGTTAGAGAAGAAGATTAAAAAGAAAGTAGAACGAAATGAAGCGTACGCAGCACGCGCTTTAGAAACGATTCGAAATTTTGTAAATATTTAGTTAAATTTCTTGCAAAGGCTACTAAGTTGTGATACGATTTAGTAGCCTTTATTGAGGTGAGTTGTGTGAATGTGAAGAAATTGTTACAATTATTCGTTGGATATTTACAAATTGAAAGAAATTATTCAAAATATACAATTGCAAGTTATCAAAATGATTTAGAACATTTTGTGCAATTTATGGAACGAGAAGGCATATCCTCTTTTTTAGACGTTACATACGCGGATGTTCGTTTGTACTTAACGACGTTACACGATGAAAAGTTAGCCCGTAAATCTGTCGCAAGAAAAGTATCAAGCTTACGAAGTTTATATCGTTTTTTGATGCGTGAAGGTTATCGAAAGGATAATCCGTTTGCACTTGCGTCACTCCCCAAAAAAGAATTGTCAATCCCAAAGTTTTTATATGCTGAAGAGTTAGAGGAATTATTTGAAGTTTCTGACACGGAAACGCCATTAGGTCAAAGGAATCAAGCTTTATTAGAGTTGATGTATGCGACTGGGATCCGTGTGAGTGAATGTGTCAATTTACAACTTACCGATATTGACTTTGCGGTGGGAACAATTTTAGTAATGGGAAAAGGAAAAAAACAAAGGTATATTCCGTTCGGAAGCTATGCGCAAGATTCTTTAATTACTTATATAGAGAATGGGAGAAAACAGTTAGTTAATAAGACTGACGAAGATTCTCATATGGTATTTTTAAATGCGAAAGGTACACCGCTAACAAGTCGTGGGGTTCGTTATGTTTTAAATGAACTCATTAAAAAGGCTTCGCTGACAATGCGGATAAGTCCCCATATGTTAAGGCATACATTTGCTACACATATGCTAGATGAAGGGGCGGATTTACGTACTGTACAGGAGCTATTAGGCCATGAAAATTTGTCGACGACACAAATTTATACGCATGTCTCTAAAGAAAGATTGCGTTCTGTTTACATGAAGCATCACCCGCGGGCATAAATTGCTTTAAAAGCTATAAAAACAAATAAAGGAGTTTTTTCTATGGGAAATTTCCACGCTACAACGATATTTGCAGTTCATCATAATGGAGAATGTGCAATGGCTGGAGATGGCCAAGTGACAATGGGAAATGCTGTTGTAATGAAACATACAGCTCGTAAAGTTCGTAAACTTTTCCAAGGTAAAGTTTTAGCTGGTTTCGCAGGATCAGTTGCTGACGCATTTACTCTTTTTGAAATGTTTGAAGGGAAATTAGAAGAGTATAATGGCAACTTGCAGCGTGCTGCTGTTGAAATGGCAAAACAATGGCGTGGCGATAAAATGTTACGTCAGCTAGAAGCGATGCTCATTGTCATGGATAAAACAACTATGCTCCTTGTTTCAGGTACAGGAGAAGTGATTGAACCGGATGATGGTATTTTAGCAATTGGATCTGGTGGGAATTATGCACTTTCTGCAGGTCGTGCTTTAAAGCAATATGCAAGTGAACACTTAACAGCGAAGCAAATTGCGAAAGCGAGTTTAGAGATTGCTGGCGATATTTGTGTTTATACGAATCACAACATAATTGTTGAAGAATTGTAGAATCGTAAGGGAGGCATTTTATATGCATTTACATTTTACTCCGCGCCAAATTGTGGAAAAATTAGATCAATACATCATCGGTCAAAAAGACGCAAAGAAAGCGGTTGCTGTAGCGTTGAGAAATCGATATCGCCGCAGTAAATTAGCTGAAAATTTACGTGACGAAATTGCGCCTAAAAATATTTTAATGATTGGACCGACAGGTGTTGGGAAAACAGAGGTAGCACGACGAATGGCGAAACTCGTTGGAGCACCTTTTATTAAGGTTGAGGCTACAAAATTCACAGAAGTTGGATATGTGGGTAGAGATGTAGAGTCGATGGTACGTGACTTGGTGGAAACATCGGTTCGTATCGTAAAAGAAGAAATGGTAGTGAAAGTTCAAGATAAAGCAGAAGAGCAAGCGAATCAACGTCTTGTTGAAATTTTAGTGCCGAGTCCGGAGAAGCAATCTGGATTCAAAAATCCATTAGAGATGCTTTTTGGAGGCGCTCAAAATTCGAATCAAACGTCTGATACACAAGAAGATGTTGAAATCGAAAAGAAACGTCAAGATGTGGAGAGAAAGCTTGCTGCAGGGCTTCTTGAAGAAGAAATTGTATCGATTGAAGTGACTGAACAACAGTCTTCCATGTTTGATATGTTACAAGGAACTGGCATGGAACAAATGGGAATGAATTTCCAAGATGCGCTAGGAAGTTTTATGCCGAAAAAAACGAAAAAACGTAAACTTTCTGTAAAAGAAGCAAGAAAACTCTTGACAAATGAAGAGGCACAGCGCTTAATTGATATGGATGAAGTTACACAAGAGGCTGTTTATCGTGCTGAACAGCTCGGGATTATTTTTATCGATGAAATTGACAAAATTGCTGGTAAGCAGTCGAATAGCGTAGATGTATCACGTGAAGGTGTGCAACGTGACATTCTGCCAATTGTAGAAGGGTCGAATGTTGCGACAAAATACGGATCAGTAAAAACGGATTATATTTTATTCGTTGCAGCTGGAGCGTTCCATATGTCTAAACCGTCGGATTTAATTCCGGAATTGCAAGGGAGATTTCCGATTCGAGTAGAATTAACAAAATTATCGACAGACGATTTTGTTAAAATATTAATCGAGCCTGACAATGCGTTAATTAAACAATATATGGCATTATTAGCGACTGAAGGTATAGAAATTGAATTTTCAGACGAAGCTATTCGTAAGATTGCTGAGATTGCTTATCAAGTTAATCAGGATACAGATAATATTGGAGCAAGAAGACTTCATACGATTATGGAGAAGCTCCTTGAAGATTTATCGTTTGAAGCATCTGAAATTACGTTAGAGAAAATAACGATAACACCTCAATACGTTGAGGAGAAATTAGCAACAATTGCTAAAAATAAAGATGTGAGCCAGTTTATTTTGTAATAGTGTCATCAGGTGACTCGCCCTAGTTTCCAAGTGATGAAAAAATATGTGAGTAACATGTAGGAGGAACTTTTGAAATGGAATTATTAGCAAAAACGAGAAAATTAAATGCGTTATTACAGAGCGCAGCAGGGAAGCCTGTAAACTTTAGAGAAATGTCTGACACAATGTGTGAAGTAATCGAAGCAAACGTATTCGTAGTTAGCCGTCGTGGTAAATTACTAGGTTATGCAATTCACCAACAAATCGAAAACGAACGCATGAAGCAAATGCTTGCAGAACGTCAATTCCCAGAAGAATATACACAAAGCTTATTCAACATTACAGAAACATCTTCAAACTTAGATGTGAACAGTGCTTACACAGCATTCCCAGTAGAAAACAGAGAATTATTCGGTCAAGGTTTAACTACAATCGTACCAATCGTTGGTGGCGGTGAGCGTCTAGGTACATTAGTATTAGCTCGTCTTGGTCAAGAGTTCTTAGATGATGATTTAATCCTTGCTGAGTACAGCTCAACTGTTGTAGGTATGGAAATCTTACGTGAAAAAGCAGAAGAAATCGAAGAGGAAGCGCGTAGTAAAGCTGTTGTTCAAATGGCAATCAGCTCATTATCTTACAGTGAGTTAGAAGCAATTGAGCATATCTTCGAAGAATTAAATGGAACAGAAGGTTTACTTGTTGCAAGTAAAATTGCTGATCGCGTAGGAATTACTCGCTCTGTAATCGTAAATGCACTACGTAAATTAGAAAGTGCTGGTGTTATTGAGTCTCGCTCTTTAGGTATGAAAGGAACATACATTAAAGTGCTAAACGACAAGTTTCTACAAGAACTTGCTAAATTAAAAACAAACTAATTTATAAAAAACTCTCCTCAATTGAGGAGAGTTTTTTTTGTGCAATGGATAGAAGATGCTTGTGAAAAGTGTCATAAGCGTGTTTTCTGGGAAAACTATTAATTGTATTTACTTTTTTGCTTAAAAGAAAAGAAGGTTGGTAATACTAGAATTCGAGTATGAACAAAGAAAGTTTTACATTGTTCGCATTTTCGACTTGATTGTAATATTTCAGTATGATATAGTAAGCAGTGGTGTCAGTACAAAGTACACACGTTTACTGATTTAAGTGTTGGTGCTACGTTTGTAGTTTCGCTTAGAGATGAAGTAAACGGAGGATATCAAAAACCATTTAGGAGGAACTATATTATGTCAGTAATTTCTATGAAGCAATTGCTTGAAGCTGGTGTTCATTTCGGACATCAAACTCGTCGTTGGAACCCAAAAATGAAGCGTTACATTTTCACAGAGCGTAACGGTATCTACATCATCGACTTACAAAAAACTGTGAAAAAAGTTGAGGAAGCTTACAGAACGATGCGCGACATCGCTGCTGAAGGCGGAGACATCTTATTCGTAGGTACTAAAAAACAAGCACAAGAAGCTATTAAAGAAGAAGCAACTCGTGCTGGTATGTACTTCGTTAACCAACGTTGGTTAGGTGGAACTTTAACAAACTTCCAAACAATCCAAAAGCGTATCAAGCGTCTTAAAGACATCGAAAGAATGCAAGAAGATGGTACTTTCGAAGTACTTCCTAAGAAAGAAGTTGTTCAACTTAAAAAAGAGTTAGAGCGTCTTGAGAAATTCTTAGGCGGTATTAAAGATATGAAAGGTCTTCCAAGTGCATTATTCGTAGTAGACCCTCGTAAAGAGCGTATTGCAGTTGCTGAAGCACGCAAATTACACATTCCAATCATCGGTATCGTTGATACAAACTGTGATCCAGACGAAATCGATCACGTTATCCCAGCAAACGATGATGCAATTCGTGCTGTAAAACTTCTTACATCTAAAATGGCAGACGCGATCCTTGAAGCAAAACAAGGTGAAGAAACTGTTACTGCGTAACAAAGTTGGAAAGGTGATAAGGGGTTCGGCCTTTTATCACCTTTTTTAAGGTATAAACACCTTTATAAAAGGTATAAATACATATTTTAGGAGGATGAAAAGTATGGCAATCACTGCTCAAATGGTAAAAGAATTACGTGAAAAAACTGGCGCAGGTATGATGGACTGCAAAAAAGCTTTAACAGAAACTAATGGCGACATGGAGAAGGCAATTGACTTCTTACGTGAAAAAGGTATTGCGAAAGCTGCTAAAAAAGCAGACCGCATTGCTGCTGAAGGTTTAACTTTCATCGAAACAAACGGTAACGACGCTTTAATCTTAGAATTAAACTCTGAAACTGATTTCGTTGCGAAAAACGAAGGTTTCCAAACACTAATTAAAGAATTAGCTGCTCACTTATTAACTAACAAACCAGCTAACGTTGAAGAAGCTATGGCTCAAACAATGGAAAACGGTAAAAAAGTTGAAGAGCACATCAACGAAGCAATCGCTAAAATTGGTGAAAAACTTACACTTCGTCGTTTCGAAATCGTATCAAAAACTGATGCAGATGCATTCGGCGCTTACCTACACATGGGTGGACGCATTGGTGTATTAACAGTTCTTGAAGGTTCTACTGATGAAGCTGCTGCTAAAGATGTTGCAATGCACATCGCTGCAGTTAACCCTAAATACATCGACCGCGATGCTGTAACAGCTGAAGAAGTTGAGCATGAGCGTCAAGTATTAACACAACAAGCATTAAACGAAGGCAAGCCTGAGAAAATCGTTGCGAAAATGGTTGAAGGCCGTCTAGGCAAATTCTTCGAAGAGATTTGCTTACTTGACCAAGCATTCGTTAAAAACCCTGATATGAAAGTTCGTCAGTTCGTTGAGTCTAAAGGCGGAACATTAAAAGGATTCGTTCGCTACGCTGTTGGTGAAGGTATCGAAAAACGCGAAGACAACTTTGCTGAAGAAGTAATGAACCAAGTAAAAGGTAGTAACTAATACAGATTAGGGAACACATTGTGTTCCCTTTTTTAAAATAAAGATGTAAGCAATTGGAGGTTCATTATGAGTAAACCGAAATATAATCGTGTCGTTTTAAAGCTAAGTGGAGAAGCTTTAGCTGGAGAGCAAGGATTTGGAATTAACCCAACTGTTATTAAGTCAGTTGCGGAACAAGTAAAAGAAATTGCAGAACTTGATGTAGAGGTTGCTGTTGTTGTTGGTGGCGGTAACATTTGGCGTGGAAAAATTGGAAGTGAAATGGGCATGGATCGTGCAGGGGCAGATTACATGGGCATGTTAGCGACAGTTATGAATTCATTAGCTCTTCAAGATAGCTTGGAGAATATCGGAATTCAAACTCGTGTACAAACTTCAATTGAGATGCGTCAAGTTGCAGAACCTTACATTCGTCGTAAAGCAGTTCGTCACTTAGAGAAAAAACGTGTTGTTATCTTTGCAGCAGGTACAGGTAACCCATACTTCTCTACAGATACAACAGCAGCATTACGTGCGGCAGAAATTGAAGCAGATGTAATTTTAATGGCGAAAAACAATGTAGATGGTGTATATAATGCGGATCCATCTATTGATCCAACAGCTACAAAATACGAAACGCTTACTTACTTAGATGTATTAAAAGAAGGTTTAGGTGTAATGGATTCTACAGCTTCTTCTCTATGTATGGATAATGATATTCCACTAATTGTATTCTCAGTTATGGAAAAAGGTAATATTAAACGTGCCGTTTTAGGCGAAAATATCGGAACAGTGGTAAGGGGGAAATAAATATGGGACAACAAGTATTGAAGTCTTCAAATGAAAAAATGGAAAAAGCAGTTGCTGCTTATTCTCGTGAATTAGCAACAGTTCGTGCTGGTCGTGCAAACGCGTCTGTATTAGATAAGGTACAAGTTGATTACTATGGTGCACCAACACCAGTTGTGCAATTAGCGAACATTACAGTTCCAGAAGCGCGTTTACTAGTAATTCAACCTTATGATAAAACTTCTATCGGTGATATTGAAAAAGCAATTTTAAAAGCAGATTTAGGCTTAAACCCTTCTAATGATGGAACTGTAATTCGTATTGCATTCCCTGCACTAACAGAAGAGCGTCGTCGTGATCTTGTAAAAGTTGTGAAAAAATATGCTGAAGAAGCAAAAGTTGCTGTTCGTAACGTACGTCGTGACGGAAATGATGATCTTAAGAAGCTTGAAAAAGCTGGCGAGATTACAGAAGATGATTTAAGAGGATATACTGAAGATATCCAAAAAGAAACAGATAAATATATTGCAAAAGTTGACGAAATCGCAAAAAACAAAGAAAAAGAAATCATGGAAGTGTAATAGCGATAACTTCGCAAATATGACCCTCTTCTTAAGGGGGTCTTTTTACACTTTTAGGCATACGTCTGCTTGCTGGAGGGTATGAATGATGTTTAAAAACTTTCCTTTTTTTAAAGGTAAAAAGGACACATCGTTTGATCATCTCGTTGAAGAAGTGAAAAAAGGATATATCCCAGAACATATTGCCATCATTATGGATGGGAATGGAAGATGGGCAAAGAGGAGAGCAATGCCTCGTATTGCGGGACATCATGAAGGTATGCAAGTTGTAAAGAAAATTACAAAATTTGCAAGTAAACTTAATGTGAAAGTGTTAACTCTCTATGCTTTTTCAACTGAGAACTGGAAAAGACCGAAAAAGGAAGTTGATTATTTAATGAAGCTTCCAGAAGAATTTCTAGGTACATTTTTACCAGAATTGATTGAAGAAAACGTACAAGTCCGAGTAATAGGGCAAAAAGATCGTCTTCCTACGCATACACGCAGAGCGATGGAGAAAGCCATGGAAGATACGAAAGAGAATACGGGATTAATTCTTAATTTCGCGTTAAACTATGGAAGTCGAGATGAAATCGTTTCTGCTGTGCAACATATGATGGAAGATAATGAGGAAGGGAAAATTCGTTCTGAAGAGGTAAGTGAAGAAATGCTTTCCTCCTACTTAATGACGAGTTCTTTACCTGATCCAGAGTTGTTAATCCGAACAAGCGGAGAGCTACGTATTAGTAATTTCATGTTATGGCAAATTGCATATTCGGAGTTTTGGTTTACAGACGTGTATTGGCCAGACTTCAAAGAAGAACATTTGCTAAATGCGATTACTGACTTTCAACATAGAGGGCGCAGATTCGGAGGCGTGTAGAAAGAGAGGGTTTGGTAGTGAAACAGAGAATTATTACTGGAGTGGTTGCTGCCGCGCTATTCATTCCCATCGTAATATACGGTGGCGTGCCTTTTACGGTTTTAGTGTATGCACTTGCTTCTATAGGTTTATATGAATTAATTCGTATGAATAAGCTTACGCTTATTTCAGTACCGACAGTTTTAGCTGCAGTATTATTGTGGATTCTTTTAATTCCAAGTAGTGCATCAGAACTGTTTACATGGATTGGATTAGGTAAATTGGAAATCACATTTGTGATTGTTTTATTACTTTTATCATATACAGTCCTTTCTAAGAATACATTTACTTTTGATAATGCTTCATTTTTACTGATGGCAACGACATATGTGGCAATGGGATTCTTATATTTAAATGAAACGAGAATATTAGGAATTAAATATGTATTTTGCGCATTATTTGTTATATGGGCTACTGATTCAGGCGCATATTTCGTAGGAAAAGCATTGGGCAAGAGAAAATTGTGGCCAGAAATTAGTCCGAATAAAACGATTGAAGGTTCATTAGGCGGTATCGTTTGTGGAATTATTGTGGCACTTGTTTACAACGTGTTCTTCCCAGTCGAATCGAATGTAGTAATTTTAATTGTGCTGACAATTATCATTTCTATTTTTGGACAAATTGGTGATTTAGTACAATCTGCTTTTAAACGTCATTATGGCGTAAAGGATTCAGGTACAATTTTACCTGGGCATGGTGGTATATTAGACCGAACAGATAGTTGGTTATTCGTTTTACCAATTCTCTACTTCTTATTACAATACAATTAATAAATGAACGAGGGGTTGGAGTCATGAAAAACATTAGTTTATTAGGTGCAAGCGGATCAATTGGTACACAAACTTTAGATGTATTACGCTCGCACCCAGACCAATTCCGTCTCGTTGCTTTTTCTGTAGGGAAAAATATTGACTACGCAGTAAAGGTAATTCAAGAATTTTCTCCGCAAATCGTCTCTGTGCAAAGAGAGGAAGATGTTTTAAAATTACAATCTGTTTCTGGTAATACAAAAATTGTATATGGTAGTGAAGGACTTTTAGAAGTAGCATTACATCCAGATGCGGAGATTGTAGTAAATGCTGTTGTAGGTAGCGTAGGGTTGTTACCAACACTTCGTGCAATTGAGGCGAAAAAAACAATTGGAATTGCAAATAAAGAAACGTTAGTAACTGCAGGACATCTTGTAATGGAAGCAGCACGAAAACATAATGTTTCGTTACTTCCAGTAGATAGTGAACATTCGGCTATTTTTCAGTGCTTGAATGGTGAAAATGAAAAAAGAATTTCTCGTCTTATTATAACGGCTTCTGGTGGAAGTTTCCGTGATAAAACGAGGGATGAATTGCATCATGTGACCGTAGAAGATGCGCTTCGACATCCAAACTGGTCAATGGGTTCGAAAATTACAATTGATTCTGCTACAATGATGAATAAGGGACTAGAAGTAATTGAAGCACATTGGCTTTTTGGTATCCCTTATGAGCAAATCGATGTTGTTTTACATAAAGAAAGTATTATCCATTCTATGGTTGAATTTGAAGATCGTAGTGTAATGGCGCAGCTTGGTTCACCTGATATGCGAGTACCAATTCAATACGCACTTACATATCCTGATAGATTGCCTCTTTCAGACACAAAACAGTTAAACTTATGGGAAATAGGGACGTTGCATTTTGAGAAAATGGACCAAGAACGATTCCGTTGTTTACGTTTTGCGTATGAAGCTGGAAAAGCAGGTGGAAGTATGCCAGCTGTAATGAACGCAGCGAATGAAGTAGCGGTTGAAGCCTTTTTACAAAAGAGAATTGGTTTCTTAACAGTGGAAGACCTCATTGAAAAAGCAATGAACCATCACAATGTCATTGCACGACCGAGCTTAGAGGAAATTTTGGAAATTGATGCGGCCACAAGACGGTTTGTGATGGAACAAATTTAGCAAAGGTGGTTATGGAATTGAATACAGCGATTGCCTTTATATTAATTTTCGGTGCACTCGTATTTTTCCATGAGCTAGGGCATCTATATTTCGCAAAAAGAGCAGGTATTTTATGCCGCGAGTTTGCGATTGGTTTTGGTCCGAAAATATTCTCATTTGAAAAGAATGAAACGGTGTATACGATTCGATTACTGCCCCTTGGTGGCTATGTAAGAATGGCCGGCGAGGATGCGGACACAGTTGAGTTAAAGCCTGGGAAAAAGGTTGGCCTTGTATTAAATGAAAAAGACGAAGTTGTAAAATTAGTTTTTGATGGATATGAAAAGTATCCAAATGTTCGTGTTATTGAAGTCGAACAAGCTGATTTGGAGCATAATTTAACAATTTCGGGCTATGAAGAGTACGAGGAAGAGCTTCAAACATTCCGAGTGAATGAAAAGGCTCGTATTATTACTGCGGGGGAAGAAATTCAAATTGCTCCGTATAATAGACAATTTGGCTCGAAAAAACTAGGGCAACGCGCTTTAACAATCTTTGCGGGTCCTGCAATGAACTTCATTTTAGCATTTGTTATTTTTGTGATTCTTGGATTTGTACAAGGGGTTCCTGTTGACAAACCAATGGTTGGAAAAGTGATGGATAACAGTGCAGCACAGCAAGCTGGATTGAAAGAGAATGATACAATTCAAGCTATTGATGGGAAAAACACAAGTACATGGAAAGATGTTGTTACTATTGTACGTGAAAACCCAAATAAAGAAATTACGTTACAAGTAAAGCGTGATAATGAACAGTTTAATGTGAAAGTAACGCCAACACTCGATAAAGAAGGAAAAGACGAAGTTGGTAGAATCGGTGTGTATTCTCCTGTAGAGAAAACAGTAATGGGTTCTATTAAATCAGGATTTGAACAAACGTACCAATGGACGAAACTAATTTTTGAATCTCTTGTTAAATTAGTAACTGGTCAATTTTCTATTAATGAGTTATCAGGTCCAGTAGGAATTTATAATCTAACAGATCAAGTTGTAGATTATGGGTTTACGCGTGTACTAAGTTTAGCTGCAGTTCTAAGCATTAATCTTGGTTTATTTAATTTATTACCAGTTCCTGCTTTAGATGGTGGCCGTTTATTCTTCTTCTTAATTGAAGCGTTACGAGGGAAACCAATTGATCGCCAAAAAGAAGGAATGGTTCACTTTATTGGTTTTGCATTATTAATGTTACTTATGTTAGTTGTAACTTGGAATGACATTCGTAAGTTTTTCTTGTAAAATAAAGTGAAACTTATAATGAAATAGAGCTCGTAGAATAAAATCCCTCACCTAACTCGAGGTGAGGGGTTTTACTGCGTGTAAGAGTAAAATGAAGAGGTGCAAATAAATGAAACAAAGTATGGTATTCAGTCCTACATTACGTGAAGTTCCAGCTGATGCTGAAATTAAGAGTCATCAGCTATTACTTCGTGCAGGTTTTATGCGTCAAAATGCTTCTGGTATTTATAGCTTTCTACCATTTGGATTAAAAGTATTACACAAAGTAGAACGTATCGTTCGAGAAGAAATGGAGCGCGCAGGAGCTGTAGAATTATTAATGCCAGCTATGCAAGCTGCGGAATTATGGCAAGAATCAGGTCGTTGGTATTCTTACGGATCTGAATTAATGCGTATGAAAGATCGTAATGCTCGTGAATTCGCATTAGGAGCGACACATGAGGAAGTAATTACGGATCTTGTGCGTGATGAAGTGAAATCATATAAAAAATTACCGTTAACATTATACCAAATTCAAACAAAATTCCGTGATGAGCAAAGACCTCGTTTCGGCTTATTACGTGGAAGAGAGTTTCTAATGAAAGATGCATACTCTTTCCATGCTACACAAGAGAGCTTAGATGAAGTATACGATCGTTTATATAAAGCATACTCTAACATTTTTGCTCGCTGTGGCTTGAATTTCCGTGCAGTTATTGCTGATTCTGGAGCAATGGGCGGAAAAGATACACATGAATTTATGGTATTATCTGATGTTGGTGAAGATACAATTGCATACTCTGACACATCTGATTATGCAGCAAACATCGAAATGGCTCCTGTTGTAGCTACGTATACGAAGAGTGACGCAGCAGAAAAAGCACTTGAAAAAGTAGCAACACCAGACCAAAAAGCAATTGAAGAAGTATCCGCATTCTTAAACATTGCAGCTGACAAGTGCATTAAGTCTATGGTGTTTAAAGTAGATGAGAAATTAGTAGTGGTACTTGTTCGTGGTGATCACGAAGTAAACGATGTGAAAGTGAAAAATGTATACGGCGCTTCAGTTGTTGAGCTTGCTTCTCATGAAGAAGTAAAAGCATTATTAAATTGTGAAGTTGGTTCATTAGGACCGATTAATGTAACAGGTGATATCGAAATTATTGCTGATCATGCTGTAGCATCAATTGTTAACGGATGTTCAGGAGCGAATGAAGAAGGATTCCATTATGTAAATGTAAATCCAGAACGTGACTTTAAAGTAAGTCAATATACAGATTTACGCTTCATCCAAGAAGGAGACCAATCTCCAGATGGAAACGGAACAATTCTTTTTGCACGTGGAATTGAAGTTGGTCATGTATTCAAATTAGGAACTCGTTATAGTGAAGCAATGAACGCAACATTCCTGGATGAAAACGGAAAAACACAACCACTTATTATGGGTTGTTACGGTATCGGGGTATCTCGTACAGTGGCAGCAATTGCAGAGCAGTTTAACGATGAGAACGGCTTAGTTTGGCCAAAAGCTGTAGCACCGTTCCATGTGCATGTAATTCCAGTAAATATGAAATCGGATGCACAACGTGAAATGGGTGAAAATATCTACAACTCATTACAAGAACAAGGCTATGAAGTGTTATTAGACGATCGTGCAGAACGTGCAGGTGTTAAATTTGCAGATGCAGATTTATTCGGTCTTCCAGTTCGTGTTACAGTTGGTAAAAAAGCAGACGAAGGTATTGTAGAAGTGAAAGTACGTGCTACAGGTGAGTCTGAAGAAGTAAAAGTAGAAGAACTTCAAACATATATTGCAAATATTTTAAAATAAGAAGAGGTACCTCGTAATGGGGTACCTTCTCTTTCTTTGTAAACGTATTTTGTAAAAGAAGAGGTGAGAAATCTTTCTTTGTGGTACGTTTCAATTTATAATAGCAAATGGAAGGAGAGTGCTTATGTCTTTAACAAATGAACAACAAGAGCGATTTCAAATTTTGCTCCAGCAGTTGCAAATACCAGACGACCTTATAAATCAATATTTACAAGGCGGTGGTATTGAAAGGCTCGTTATTGATAAAGCGAATAAAAGTTGGCATTTTGATTTACAAGTGCCACGTATTTTGCCTACAGAATTATATGAATTGCTAGAAACAAAGCTTAAGCAATCATTTTCTCATATTGCAAGAACAACATTTGCATTAGAAACAGAGAATAAACAATTTACAGAAGAAGAAGTGAGGGCGTATTGGCCGCTTTGTACGGAACGAATTACATTTTCACCTATGTTCGCATACTTAAAGAAGCAGCTTCCACAGGTGAATGGAGTGAAGTTGCTAATAAATGTGAATAACGAGTTGGAGTCTGCTGCTTTAAAGAAAAACGTTGCGAAACCAGTAGGGGATCAATACGAAGTTTTTGGATTCCCGCGTTTTCAGTTAGACACACATATACAGCAAAATACAGAAGAAATGCAAAAGTTTCGTGAACAAACGCAGCAAGAAGACCGCGAGCGTGTTATACAAGCTATGGAAGAAATGGCGAAGAAGCAAGCTGAAGAAAGCAGCGTTGTGTATGAAGGACCGATTACACTCGGGTATCTTATTAAGCCAGATGAAGAGATTACACCGATGCGAGAAATTCAAGATGAAGAAAGAAGAAAAACGGTTCAAGGATATGTCTTCCATGTAGAAACAAAAGAGCTTCGTAGTGGACGTACGTTATTAACTTTAAAAATAACGGATTATACGGATTCTATTATGATCAAAATGTTCTCGCGTGACAAAGAAGATATTCCAATGCTGCAATCCTTGAAAAAAGGAATGTGGGTGAAAGCGCGTGGTTCTGTTCAAAACGATACATTCGTTCGAGATTTAGTAATGATTGCAAATGATATTAATGAAATCACAGGACCGTCTCGTAAAGATAAAGCACCAGAAGGCGAAAAACGAGTAGAGCTGCATCTCCATACTCCGATGAGTCAAATGGACGCTGTCACTCCAGTTTCTAAGCTTGTTGCTCAAGCTGGTAAATGGGGACATGAGGCTATTGCGGTTACAGACCATGCCGTGGCTCAGTCTTTCCCAGAGGCGTATTCTGCGGGGAAGAAGGCTGGAGTTAAAGTTATATATGGTGTAGAAGCAAATTTAGTTAATGATGGTGTACCGATAGCATATAACGAAGCGCATCGTTTACTTGCAGAGGAAACGTATGTTGTTTTCGACGTTGAGACGACAGGTTTATCAGCTGTATACGATACAGTTATTGAGTTGGCTGCTGTAAAAGTAAAGGGTGGCGAAATTATTGACCGCTTTGAATCTTTTGCAAATCCGCATCAACCATTATCGGCGACGATCATTGAATTAACAGGTATTACAGATGATATGTTAACTGATGCACCTGAAGTGGACGAAGTGTTTAAAAAGTTTGAGGAATGGATGGGCGACCATACACTTGTTGCCCATAACGCGAGCTTTGATATGGGCTTTATTAACGTAGGTTTTAAAAAGGCTGGACTAGAAAAAACGAATAACCCCGTTATTGATACGTTAGAACTTGCACGATTCTTATTCCCAGAAATGAAAAATCATCGATTAAATACGATGTGTAAAAAACTTGATATTGAATTAACACAACATCACCGTGCGATTTATGATACAGAAGCGACGGGATATTTACTTGTGAAAATGTTGAAAGACGTAATTGAAAAGGGATTTGAATATCACGATCAATTAAATGATAGCATGGGACAAGGGGATGCATATAAGCGTGGCCGTCCAAGTCATATGACGTTACTTGCCACATCAGATGTTGGATTGAAAAATTTATATAAACTTGTTTCATATTCTCACCTTAATTACTTTTACCGTGTACCACGTGTGCCGAGGTCACTATTAAAAAAATACCGTGAAGGAATTTTAGTAGGAACGGCTTGTGATAAAGGTGAAGTTTTCGAGGCAATGATGCAAAAGGCACCTGAAGAGGTAGAAGAAATTGCCCAGTTCTATGATTACATTGAAGTAATGCCTCCAGAGGTGTTGCGTCATTTAGTAGAACGTGAACTTGTTCGAGACGAAGGTCAATTAAAAACAATTATTTCTAACTTAGTAAAACTAGGTGAGACGTTAGATAAACCAGTTGTTGCTACAGGAAACGTGCATTATTTAGACCCTGAGGATGCAATGTATCGTAAAATTTTAGTCAGTTCGCAGGGCGGAGCCAATCCGTTAAATCGACATTCATTACCGCCAGTACATTTCCGTACAACTGATGAAATGTTAGAATGTTTTTCATTCTTAGGTGAAGATAAAGCGAAAGAAGTTGTTGTAACAAATACACAAAAGATTGCGTCATTAATTGGTGATGTGCATCCAGTAAAAGACGATCTATACACACCGAAAATTGAAGGTGCTGATGATGAAACGCGTGATATGAGTTATAAAATGGCGCGTAGCATTTATGGTGAAGAGCTACCGGAAATTGTAGAAGCACGTTTAGAAAAAGAATTAAAAAGTATTATTGGGCATGGATTCGCCGTAATTTATTTAATTTCACATAAGCTTGTGAAAAAATCGTTAGTAGACGGATATCTAGTAGGTTCGCGTGGATCGGTAGGATCATCATTTGTTGCAACGATGATGGAAATTACAGAAGTAAACCCATTACCACCACACTATGTATGTCCGAAGTGTAAGCAATCAGAATTCTTTAATGATGGTTCTGTAGGCTCTGGTTTTGACTTACCAGATAAAGAATGTCCTGCTTGTAATATTCCATATGTAAAAGATGGACATGACATTCCGTTCGAAACATTCCTTGGATTTAAAGGAGATAAGGTACCCGATATCGATTTGAACTTCTCCGGGGAATACCAACCACGTGCCCATAACTATACGAAAGTACTGTTCGGTGAAGACTATGTATATCGTGCAGGAACGATTGGTACAGTTGCGGAAAAAACTGCTTACGGATATGTAAAAGGTTATGCAAATGATCATAACTTAACGATTCGAAATGCAGAGATTGATCGCTTAGTAGCAGGGTGTACCGGTGTAAAACGTACAACAGGACAGCATCCAGGCGGTATTATCGTTGTGCCAGATTACATGGATATCTTTGATTTCTCACCAATACAGTATCCAGCTGATTCAATTGGTGCTGAATGGAGAACAACGCATTTTGATTTCCACTCGATTCATGATAATTTATTGAAACTTGATATACTAGGACACGATGATCCGACCGTTATTCGTATGTTACAAGATTTAAGTGGTATTGATCCGAAAACAATCCCAACGGATGATCCAGAAGTAATGAAAATTTTCTCTGGTCCAGAATCGTTAGGGGTAACGGAAGAACAAATTAACTGTAAAACAGGTACACTTGGTATACCAGAGTTTGGTACAAAATTCGTAAGACAGATGTTAGAAGAGACAAAACCGACGACATTCTCAGAGTTAGTCCAAATTTCTGGACTATCACATGGTACCGACGTATGGCTTGGTAATGCAAACGAGTTAATTTATAACGGTACATGTACGCTGAGCGAAGTTATCGGTTGTCGTGATGACATCATGGTATATTTAATCTATCAAGGTCTAGATCCATCATTAGCCTTCAAAATCATGGAGTCGGTTCGTAAAGGTAAAGGTGTACCGGAAGAATGGGAAGAAGACATGAAAAATAATAATGTACCAGGTTGGTATATTGATTCATGTAAGAAGATTAAATACATGTTCCCTAAAGCCCATGCGGCTGCTTACGTACTTATGGCTGTACGTATCGCATACTTTAAAGTACATTTTGCACTGTTATTCTATGCCGCATATTTTACAGTTCGTGCAGATGATTTTGATGTAGAGGCAATGGCGAAAGGTTCAGCATCTATACGTGCAAGAATTGATGAAATTGCTCAAAAGGGACTCGATGCTGCGCCGAAAGAGAAGAGTTTATTAACGGTACTAGAAATGACACTTGAAATGTGTGAGCGTGGATACTCATTCCAAAAGGTGGATTTATACCGCTCACATGCAACAGAATTTATTATTGATGGAGATACATTAATCCCTCCATTTAATGCAGTACCTGGTCTTGGCACAAACGCAGCTTTAAGTATTGTAGAAGCACGTAAAAATGGAGACTTCTTATCAAAAGAAGACTTGCAACAGCGAAGTAAGGTTTCGAAAACAATTATTGAGTATTTAGATAGCCAAGGTTGTTTAGGAGACTTACCAGATCAAAACCAGTTATCACTGTTCTAGTAGGTAGGAAAAGTCTTTGCAAATCAACATTTCCTATGATATACTATTAACCGAGATAACCATGTCATGTATATTGTGTAAAGAAAAGAGTGGGGAAACCCACTCTTTCGTGTTACTATCTATGTTTTATCTACGTAGATAGGTAAAAGATTTCTGTCGTATATACATATTTTGTTACAAGTTTTACTTCTTAAATTTGGTAATACTAAGACAGATAATCCCTGCTGAACAGCAGGGGCTTTTGTTAGCTAACGAGAAAGAATAAGATAGACCGTTTTTAAATTGGCGGGGTCTTCTTCTTTTAAATGGTACATGACGGCAGGAAGGAGGCTGTTTATGGATAAGAAAGTCACAGAAGTTGTAGAAGCATTTGCGCAGCCGATCGTTGAAGAGTTAAATCTTGAACTTGTAGATGTAGAGTATGTGAAAGAAGGACAAGACTGGTTCTTACGCGTATTCATCGATTCTGAAAAGGGAGTCGACATTGAAGAATGCGGTGCGGTAAGTGAACGTTTAAGCGAAGCTTTAGATAAAGAGGATCCAATTCCTCATCTTTACTTTTTGGATGTATCATCTCCTGGAGCGGAACGCCCATTAAAGAAAGAAAAAGACTTCCAGCAAGCGGTAGGAAAACAAGTGGCAATTAAAACATATGAGCCGATTGATGGTGAAAAGATGTTTGAAGGAAAACTGCTTTCTTACGATGGTACAACAATAACATTATTATTAACAATTAAAACACGTAAAAAAGAAATCCAAATTTCGATGGATAAAGTCGCAAATGCGCGACTTGCTGTTACGTTTTAGTTAGAAGGGGGATCTTCATGAGCACTGAGTTATTAGATGCTTTGCTCGTATTAGAATCTGAAAAAGGCATTAGCAAAGACATTATTATTGATGCGATTGAAGCAGCTTTAATCTCTGCTTATAAGCGCAATTTTAATCAAGCACAAAACGTTCGTGTGAGCTTTAACCCAGAAGTGGGAACAATTCAAGTTTTAGCACGTAAAGACGTAGTAGACAATGTGTTTGATCCACGTCTTGAAATTTCTGTAGAGGAAGCAAGACAAATTAATCCAAACTACCAAGATGGTGACGTACTAGAAATTGAAGTAACACCAAAAGACTTTGGTCGTATTGCAGCACAAACTGCAAAACAAGTTGTAACACAACGAGTGCGTGAAGCAGAGCGCGGTGTTATTTACTCTGAGTTTAGTGATCGTGAAGAAGATATTATGGTAGGTATTGTACAACGTCAAGATGCTCGTTTCATCTATGTAAGCTTAGGAAAAGTAGAAGCTTTATTACCTGTAAGTGAGCAAATGCCTAATGAGCAATACAAGCCACATGATCGTATTCGCGTATTCATTACGAAAGTAGAAAAAACGACAAAAGGACCACAAATTTACGTATCACGTACACATCCTGGTCTTTTAAAACGTTTATTCGAAATGGAAGTTCCTGAAATCTATGATGGAACTGTAGAAATTCGTTCTGTAGCACGTGAAGCTGGCGATCGCTCTAAGATCTCTGTATATGCAGAGAACACTGATGTTGATCCAGTTGGTTCTTGTGTAGGACCAAAAGGGCAACGTGTACAACGCATTGTAGACGAATTAAAAGGTGAAAAAATTGACATCGTTCGCTGGTCAAATGATCCAGTTGAATATGTTGCAAATGCATTAAGCCCATCACAAGTTGTTAAAGTACTTGTAGATGAAGAAGAAAAAGCGACAACAGTAGTTGTTCCAGACCACCAGCTATCATTAGCTATCGGTAAGCGTGGACAAAATGCACGTCTTGCAGCTAAATTAACAGGCTGGAAAATTGACATTAAGAGTGAGTCTGATGCGAAACAACTTGGTATTGTAACAGAAGAAGATAGCGTAATCGCATTTGGATTCGATTCAGTGGAAGACGAAATCGAATAGAGGTGATGAGTATGAGCAATCGAAAAGTTCCGTTACGAAAATGTGTTGCAACGCAAGAAATGAAATCAAAACGAGAGCTCGTTCGCATTGTTCGTTCCAAAGAGGGAGAAGTGTCCATTGATTTAACTGGGAAAAAATCAGGACGAGGTGCTTACTTGTCGAAGGACAAGGAGAGCATTCTTCAAGCTCAAAAGAAAAATGTTTTGGAACATCATCTAAAAGCGAAAATCGACGGTTCTTTATATGAAGAGCTTCTTGAGCTTGTTGAGAAGGAGTCGAAATAAGTGTCCGATTGGAAATCGTTTTTAGGACTAGCAAACCGGGCTCGGAAAATTATTTCGGGTGAAGAACTCGTTTTAAAAGAAGTACGAAGTGGCAAAGCAAAACTTGTATTGCTATCTGAAGATGCGTCAGTAAATACTACAAAACGCATCACAGATAAAACTACGTACTACAACGTACCAATGAGAAAGGTCGAAAATCGACAACAATTAGGGCATGCGATTGGGAGAGATGAGCGAGTCGTTGTAGCTGTGTTAGATGAAGGCTTTGCGAAAAAGCTGCGTAGCATGCTCGATACAAATTACCGGGGGTGAAGGTATGAGTAAAATTCGAGTGCATGAATATGCAAAAAAACATAATATCTCAAGTAAAGATCTTATGACAAAACTAAAAGAAATGAATATCGAGGTTTCGAATCATATGACAATGTTAGACGATGAAGTAGTAAATAAATTAGATAATGAATATCAAACTGAAAAACCTTCTGTTGCAGATGAGTTTGAAGTAGAAGAAAAAGTTGTTCGCAGTAAAAAGAACAGCAATAAGAAAAAGAAAAAAGGCAAAGGAAACGAAGACAAACGTCAAGAGAACTTTGCTGGTAGACAACAAACTCAAATTGTAGAAACACCAGATAAAATTACTTTCTCTGGAAGCCTTACAGTAGGAGATCTTGCTAAAAAATTAAGCAAAGAGCCATCTGAAATTATTAAGAAGCTCTTCATGCTTGGAATTATGGCAACAATTAACCAAGACTTGGATAAAGATACAATTGAGTTAATTGCTAACGACTACGGTATTGAAGTAGAAGAAGAAGTAATTGTGAGCGAGACTGAGTTTGAAACATTCATTGATGAGCAAGATGATGAAGAGAACTTAAAAGAACGTCCAGCTGTAGTTACAATCATGGGACACGTTGACCACGGTAAAACAACATTACTGGATTCTATTCGTAACTCAAAAGTAACTGCAGGCGAAGCGGGTGGAATTACTCAGCATATCGGTGCATATCAAGTTGAAGTAAACGATAAGAAGATTACATTCTTAGATACACCTGGTCACGCAGCATTTACAACGATGCGTGCTCGTGGTGCACAAGTAACGGATATTACAATCCTTGTTGTTGCAGCGGATGACGGTGTTATGCCACAAACGGTTGAAGCAATTAACCATGCGAAGGCAGCAGGAGTACCAATTATTGTTGCTGTGAATAAAATGGATAAACCAGCTGCAAACCCTGATCGCGTAATGCAAGAACTAACAGAATATGAATTAGTTCCAGAAGCTTGGGGCGGAGATACTATTTTCGTACCAATTTCTGCAATTCAAGGCGAAGGCATTGACAACTTACTAGAAATGATCCTTCTTGTAAGTGAAGTAGAAGAATACAAAGCAAATCCAAACCGCTATGCAACTGGTACAGTAATCGAAGCACAGCTTGATAAAGGTAAAGGAACTATCGCGACATTACTTGTTCAAAACGGTACGCTTCGAGTTGGAGATCCAATCGTTGTTGGAACTTCATTCGGACGTGTTCGTGCAATGGTAAGTGATATTGGTCGTCGTGTAAAAGTTGCTGGTCCATCAACTCCTGTTGAAATTACTGGTTTAAACGAAGTACCACAGGCTGGAGATCGTTTCATGGCATTCGCTGATGAGAAGAAAGCTCGTCAAATTGGTGAATCACGTGCACAAGAAGCGTTAGTTGCACAACGTGGTGAGAAATCTAAATTAAGCCTTGAAGATTTATTCCAACAAATCCAAGAGGGCGATGTAAAAGAAATTAACTTAATCGTAAAAGCAGACGTACAAGGTTCTGTTGAAGCGATGGCAGCATCACTTCGTAAAATTGATGTTGAAGGCGTAAAAGTTAAAATCATTCACACTGGTGTAGGTGCGATTACAGAATCTGATATCATTTTAGCTTCTGCATCTAATGCAATTGTAATTGGATTTAACGTACGTCCAGATGTGAACGCGAAGCGTACAGCTGAATTAGAGAACGTTGATATTCGTTTACACCGTATTATTTATAAAGTAATCGAAGAGATTGAAGCAGCGATGCAAGGTATGCTTGATCCAGAATTCGAAGAAAAAGTAATCGGTCAAGCAGAAGTTCGTCAAACGTTTAAAGTAACAAAAGTTGGAACAATCGCAGGTTGTTATGTAACAGACGGTAAAATTACGCGTGATAGTGGCGTACGTATTATCCGTGACGGCGTAGTAATTTTCGAAGGACAACTTGATACGTTAAAACGTTTCAAAGACGACGTAAAAGAAGTTGCACAAAACTATGAGTGTGGTATTACAATTGAGAGATATAATGATCTTAAAGAAGGGGACATCATTGAAGCGTACATTATGGAAGAAGTGAAGCGATGATTATCGCTTCACTCTCATTCGAGTGTATGATTTACGATGTGCATTCTTTAAAAGAGAAACGTGCAATTTTACAACGTGTGTTAACTCGTGTGAAACAGCGCTATAATGTAGCTGTTTCTGAAGTTGGGCACCAAGATGTATGGCAACGTACAGAAATTGCAATTGTTTCCGTATCCTCAAATCGTGTTATCTGTGAAAAAGAAATGAATCGTGTACTTGAGTACATCGATTCATTTCCTGAAATTGAACGTACAATAACACATTTGGAATGGTATTGAATGAGGTGAAGAGTTATGAAATTACGTGCGAACCGTGTGGGCGAGCAAATGAAAAAAGAATTAGGCGATATTATCAGTCGTAAAATTAAAGACCCACGTATTGGATTTGTTACAGTAACAGATGTACAAGTGAGTGGTGATTTACAAATTGCTAAAGTATATATTTCTGTTTTAGGTGACGAAGAACAGAAAGAAAATACTTTAAAAGGTTTAGCGAAGGCAAAAGGCTTTATTCGTTCAGAAATTGGCCAACGTATTCGTCTTCGTAAAACACCGGAAATTACCTTTGAGTTTGATGAGTCTATCGGATATGGTCATCGAATTGATACACTTTTACATGAAATTAATAAAGACGGTAAACGTGAAGAATAATGGATAGACATTTGTCTATCCATTTTTTCAATGCAAAATAAGTTTTGGATATTTAATACGAAAGAATTATGATGAGGTGAACATATATGGAAGGTGTAGTATTATTACATAAGCCAAAAGGCATGACATCACATGATTGTGTATTTAAATTAAGAAAGATATTGCGAGAAAAGAGAATTGGTCATACGGGAACATTAGATCCAGATGTAACAGGAGTATTACCAATTTGCGTTGGAAGAGCAACGAAAATTGCACAATTTTTAACAAGTGAAACGAAAACATATGAAGGTGAAGTAACATTAGGGTTTTCAACGACAACTGAAGACGCTTCTGGTGAGGTTGTTGAAACGAAAAATGTAGATCGTACTATTACTCGTATGGAAGTAGAGAAAGTCCTTGCGGAATTAACAGGCACGATTGAACAAATGCCACCAATGTTCTCGGCTGTAAAAGTAAACGGGAAAAAATTATATGAATATGCAAGAGCAGGACAAGAGGTGGAACGTCCAGTTCGTACAATTACAATTCATGAATTCGTATTACTTGATGATCGTGAAGTTTTTGAAGGAGAAAATATTTCATTCCGTTTCCGTGTAACGTGTAGTAAAGGAACATATGTAAGAACGTTAGCTGTAATGATCGGGGAGAAACTTGGTTTCCCATCACATATGTCTCACCTTGTAAGAACGGCATCTGGTGAATTTTTATTAGAAGATTGCATATCATTTGAAGAAATTGAAGAAAACGTGCAAAATGGAACAGTAGAGTCTATCTTCATTTCAATTGATGAAGCATTAAGTAAGTTTCCAAAAATGGTTGTAGATGAAAAGCAAGCAGAGAAAATAAAGAATGGTATGTTCTTAAAGAATGAATTAGAAATAACAGCACCATTTATTACAGTGTTTGATAAAAATGATCGTTGCTTAGCAATTTATGAACATCATCCGAAACATCCTGGCATGTTAAAGCCGATGAAAGTACTTGTGAATAATCAAGAACTAAAGCTATAATGAATTATTGGAAGGATTATTACAGAAAAAGGTGAATTCAAGCGTGAAACTTATTCATTTAACTCATCCACATGAACAAAATAAATTAGAATTACCACCTACTGTAATGGCATTAGGATTTTTTGATGGCATTCATTTAGGACATCAATGTGTAATTCGAACTGCGAAAAAAATAGCGGACGAACGAGGATATAAAAGTGCAGTTATGACATTTCATCCTCATCCATCTGTTGTTTTAGGGAAAAAGGATGCGCATGTGGAGTATATTACACCAATGCGTGATAAAGAAAAAATAGTCGAAAGCTTAGGAATCGATATATTATATGTGATTAAATTTGATGAATCATTTGCAGGGTTATTACCGCAACAATTTGTAGATGATTATATTATTGGTTTAAATGTAAAGCATGTAGTAGCAGGGTTTGATTATTCATATGGACGTTTAGGAAAAGGAAAGATGGAGACTTTACCATTTCATGCAAGAGGGGAGTTTACACAGACTGTGATTGAAAAAGTTGAATTTCAAGAAGAGAAAGTAAGTTCTACAGCATTACGAAAGTTAATTCGAAATGGCGAAATGGAGCAAATTCCATCTATTTTAGGTAGAGCCTATACTGTAGCGGGAACAGTTATACACGGCGACAAACGTGGGCGTCAAATTGGTTTCCCGACAGCTAATGTAGGTTTAAGTGATGAGTATTTATTGCCACCTGTAGGTGTTTATGCAGTGAGATTAAAAGTTCACGATGAATGGTACGATGGTGTATGTAATATTGGATATAAACCGACTTTTAAAGAAGATGAGCGTCAATTATCAATTGAAGTGCACTTATTTGAATTTAACAAAGATATATACGATCAAAATGTTACAGTAGAGTGGCATATGCGTATAAGAGCAGAAAAGAAATTCAACGGTATTGATGAGTTAGTTGAACAAATCGCAAAAGATAAGAAAACAGCACAAGAATATTTTATGAGCGAAAAGAATATACTTGCTTTTTCAAATGAAAAGTAGTATTCTATGTTATGTACTTTATGACAACCATTGCTTGGCATTGCGACTCACCGACGCTTGCTAGGTAATTGGGGGTTTAATTAATAGGAGGTGAAATAGGATGGCTTTAACACAAGAACGTAAAAATGAAATCATTGCACAATTTAGAACTCATGAGACTGATACTGGTTCTCCAGAGGTTCAAATTGCTGTCCTAACGGAGCAAATTAACACTCTAAACGAGCACTTACGTACTCACAAGAAAGATCATCATTCACGTCGTGGTCTATTAAAGATGGTTGGTAAACGTCGTAACTTACTAACTTACCTTCGTAATAGCGATATCACACGTTACCGTGAATTAATCACAAAGCTTGGCTTACGTCGATAGTCAAAGAAGCGGGAATATTCCCGCTTTTTTGTTAGGTAAAAATATATTTTCTACGCTTTATAGCTTACTTAATTTTAGGCAATACTAGAGGTAGAATATTGTGATATACTATCCATTTACATAGAAGAATTGAATACTTTAAATTGAGAGGGGTACTTAAATGAGTCAAGAAAAGCAAGTCTTCTCGATAGATTTAGCTGGTCGCCAGCTAACAGTTGAAACTGGTCAGCTTGCAAAACAAGCGAACGGAGCAGTATTAGTAAGATATGGCGATACAGCGGTTCTATCTACAGCAACTGCATCAAAAGAAGCAAAAAATGTAGATTTCTTCCCACTTACAGTAAACTATGAAGAGCGTTTATATGCAGTCGGAAAAATTCCTGGCGGTTTTATTAAGCGTGAAGGTCGTCCAAGTGAAAAAGCAATTTTGGCAAGTCGTTTAATCGACCGTCCAATTCGTCCGCTATTCGCAGATGGCTTCCGTAACGAAGTACAAGTTGTCAGCATTGTAATGAGTGTTGATCAAGATTGTTCTTCTGAAATGGCAGCTATGCTTGGTTCTTCATTAGCGTTATCGATTTCAGATATTCCATTTGAAGGTCCAATCGCTGGTGCGACAGTTGGCCGTATTAATGGCGAATTCGTTATTAACCCAACAGTAGAACAGCAAGAACAAAGTGATATTCACTTAGTTGTAGCTGGTACGAAAGATGCGATTAACATGGTTGAAGCAGGAGCAGATCAAGTACCTGAAGAAACAATGTTAGAAGCAATTATGTTTGGTCATGACGAAATTAAACGTCTAATTGCATTCCAAGAAGAGATTGTACAAGCTGTAGGTAAAGAGAAATCAGAAGTGAAACTTTATGAAGTTGACGCTGATCTTAACCAAGCTGTACGTGAAATGGCTGAAGAAGATATGCATTCAGCAATTCAAGTACATGAGAAACATGCACGTGAAGATGCAATTAACGAAGTGAAAAAGCGTGTTATTGAGCATTACGAAGCGCAGGAAGCTGACGCTGATACATTAGGACAAGTAAATGAGATTTTATATAAAATTGTAAAAGAAGAAGTACGTCGTCTTATTACAGTTGAAAAAATCCGTCCAGATGGCCGTAAAGGTGACGAAATCCGTCCATTAGCATCAGAGGTTGGTATTTTATCTCGTACACACGGTTCTGGTTTGTTCACTCGTGGACAAACACAAGCATTAAGTATTTGTACATTAGGTGCATTAGGCGATGTGCAAATTTTAGATGGTCTTGGTGTAGAAGAATCAAAACGCTTTATGCACCATTACAATTTCCCATCATTTAGTGTTGGTGAAACAAGACCAATGCGTGGACCAGGTCGTCGTGAAATCGGTCACGGTGCACTAGGAGAACGCGCACTTGAGCCTGTAATTCCATCTGAAAAAGATTTCCCATACACAGTACGTCTTGTATCTGAAGTTTTAGAATCAAATGGTTCTACTTCACAAGCAAGTATTTGTGGTAGTACTTTAGCAATGATGGATGCTGGTGTTCCACTTAAAGCTCCAGTTGCAGGTATTGCAATGGGTCTAGTTAAAACTGGTGAGCATTACACAATTTTATCTGATATTCAAGGTATGGAAGATCATTTAGGTGATATGGACTTTAAAGTAGCAGGTACAGCACAAGGTGTAACTGCACTACAAATGGACATTAAAATCGATGGTCTATCTCGTGAAATTTTAGAAGAGGCATTACAACAAGCGAAAGTTGGTCGTGTGCACATTCTAAATCATATGTTATCTGTTATTCCAGAGCCACGCACTGAATTATCAGCGTACGCTCCAAAGATTATTACAATGACAATTAATCCAGATAAAATCCGTGACGTTATCGGACCGAGCGGTAAACAAATCAATAAAATTATTGAAGAAACTGGCGTTAAAATTGACATCGAGCAAGATGGCACAGTATTCATTTCTTCAATAAACCAAGAAATGAACGACAAAGCTAAGAAAATTATCGAAGATATCGTTCGCGAAGTACAAGTAGGTGAAATCTACGAAGGAAAAGTGAAACGTGTTGAGAAATTCGGTGCTTTCGTTGAATTATTCAGCGGTAAAGATGGATTAGTTCATATTTCTGAACTTGCACTTGAGCGTGTAGGTAAAGTAGAAGACGTTGTAAAAATCGGTGATGTAATTACAGTTAAAGTTATCGAGATTGACAAGCAAGGTCGCGTAAATCTATCTAGAAAAGTATTGCTAAAAGAAGAGCAAGAAAAAGAAGCTGCTAAAGAAGAAAACAAACAAGAGCAGCAATAAGTAAAAGCCAGTTTAACTGGCTTTTTTTGTTATGTAAAAATATGATTTATATATATTTTTATGTCAGCATAGGTATAGTTTTCATTATAACGCTCAAATTAACAAAGATAAGAAGAAAATGTTTTTATATAGTTAATTTGGGAGGGTTTATATGAAAGTTCGTATATTGGCATACATATGTATATTTTCTTTATATGTCAGTTTAGGCTCTTATTCTGTTTTTGCACAAGATAACTTGCATGAAGAAATTCAAAAGCATGCAAAAAAGTATGAGATTGCACCTCAAAATGCGATGATTGATAAAATATGGAAGGCAACACCTGGATATAATGGAAGACAAGTGGATATTGAAGCATCGTATAATAATATGAAGAAGCTAAAGGAATTTGATCAAAAATATCTTGAATTCAAAGAAGTCTCACCGAGTGTTCATTTAGAAGATTTATCACCCGCTCCAATTTATAGAGGCCATCCAAATAAAAAGATGGTAGGATTAACAATAAATGTGGCATGGGGAAATGAGTATTTGCCTCGCATATTAGAGATATTGAAAAAGCATGATGTGAAGGCCACTTTCTTTTTAGAAGGACGTTGGGTGAAAGAAAATTTACGATTTGCAAAAATGATTGTCGATGCAAATCAAGAAGTCGGAAATCATTCTTATACGCACCCTAATATGAAAACGCTATCGTCTGATGAAATACGAGAGCAGTTACAAAAAACAAATCGAATGATAGAAGTAGTAACGAATCAAAAAGTAAGATGGTTTGCCCCGCCGAGTGGAAGTTTTCGGGATGAAGTCGTGAAAATCGCTGATGATTTCCAAATGGGAACGATTATGTGGACTGTCGATACAATCGATTGGAAGCGACCTGAGCCAGATGTACTATTGCAGAGAGTAATGAGAAAAATACACCCAGGTGCTATCGTATTAATGCATCCTACTTCGTCAACGGCAGAAGCATTAGATACAATGATTAAAAAATTGAAGGAACAAGGATATAAAGTGGGGAATATAACAGAATTACTGGATGAAAAACGTGTGGATTAAATACATTTGCATGACATTCATCCTTAAACTTGTTATCATTAAATAATAGCACTTATTTAGAGAAACTGGCAGTAGGAGGAAAGTTTTTGATTAAAAAATATACTTGTAAAAATGGTGTAAGAATAGTTATGGAGAATATACCAACTGTAAGATCGGTTGCGATTGGTATTTGGATCCATGCGGGATCAAGAAATGAAAATGAAAAAAATAACGGGATTTCTCACTTTTTAGAGCATATGTTCTTTAAAGGGACAGAAACACGTAGTGCACGAGAGATTGCAGAATCATTTGATAGCATTGGTGGTCAAGTGAATGCATTTACTTCAAAAGAATATACATGTTACTATGCAAAAGTATTAGATGAGCATGCTAAATATGCTTTAGATGTTTTAGCAGACATGTTCTTTAATTCAACATTTGATGAGGAAGAACTGAAAAAAGAGAAGAATGTCGTATGTGAAGAAATTAAAATGTACGAAGATGCTCCAGATGATATTGTGCATGATATGTTAACGAAAGCAACATATGAAACGCATCCACTTGGATATCCTATTTTAGGAACAGAAGAAACGCTTAATACGTTTACAGGTGATACGTTACGTCAATATATAAAAGATCATTACACACCTGAAAATGTAGTTGTATCAATTGCAGGAAATATTGATGAAGCATTTTTACAAACAGTGGAGCAATATTTCGGTAGTTATGAAGGAACAACAAACCGTGAACAAGTACATAGCCCAATTTTCCATTTCAATAAGGTAGCCCGTAAAAAAGAAACGGAACAAGCTCATTTATGTCTAGGATATAAAGGCTTACAAATGGGACACGAAGATATTTATAACTTAATTGTATTAAATAATGTTTTAGGCGGTAGCATGAGTAGCCGTTTATTCCAAGAAGTACGTGAGCAACGTGGATTAGCTTACTCAGTATTTTCTTACCACTCTTCTTATGAAGATACAGGCATGTTAACACTTTACGGTGGAACAGGTAGCCAACAATTAGATACATTGTATGAAACAATGCAAGAAACATTAGAGACATTGAAAAATACAGGTATTACAGAAAAAGAGCTTATGAATAGTAAAGAGCAATTAAAAGGAAACTTAATGTTAAGTTTAGAAAGTACAAATAGCCGTATGAGCCGTAACGGTAAAAATGAATTGCTTCTTCGTAAACATCGTTCACTTGATGAGATTATTGAAAGTGTAAACACTGTAACAAAAGAAAATGTGGACGGATTAATTCGCAATATGTTTACTGACGAGTTCTCTGCGGCACTTATTAGTCCAGACGGAAAACTTCCAAAAGGAATAAAACTATAATCAATTTTTACGATGTATAAAAAATAACCTTCTCTCTTTTTAAATGAGAGAAGGTTATTTTTTTTATACATATAGAATAGGTACTAATTATAGACAATGCAAATGAAAAATTCAGTAGGGGAGTGGAGTGTGTATGCGATTAAGTGAATTAAGTGGTAAAGAGGTTGTAGATATAGAAAAAGCGGAAAAAATGGGAGTCTTAGGTTATATGGATTTAGAGATTAATGAGAAAGACGGGCAAATACAAACACTTATAATACCTGTAGGGAAGTGGGGAGGTTTTAAAAAGGAACCACAAGAAGTAAGGGTGGCATGGAGTCAAATAAAGAAAGTCGGACACGATATGCTTCTTTGTGATAGTATAGATCGTTCAAATTCGGAGTGAAGGATGGCCATTTTGGTCATCTTTTTTTGTATCTACATAGAAACCTGATAAATCATATGTGCATTTGGATTTTCAATCACCATAAACTCGTACATTACATATGATGTGGAGGAAAAAGAAAAAGTAGGCACTTTTCTTATAAATGACAGAAAAAGAAGGTGAATTAGGGAATGTTGACTGAGATGCATATTGCTGTCATAGGAGGAGATGCAAGGCAGCTAGAAGTAATTCGTAAGCTAGTTGAATTGGATGCGAAACTTTCTTTGATAGGTTTTGATCAGTTAGATCATGGTTTCACAGGGGCAGCAAAAGAAAGTATACAAAATTTAGATTTCACTTCTGTAGACGCAATTATTTTGCCGGTTGCCGGTACAAATGCCAAAGGAGAAGTAGATACTATTTTTTCAAATGAAAAAGTTTCAATAACGAAAGAACAAATTGAAAATACACCAGAACACTTTACTATATATTCAGGTATTGGTACACCTTACTTGGAAAATCTCGTATCTACTACGAACCGAAAACTTGTTAAATTATTTGATCGTGATGATGTAGCAATATACAATTCTATTCCAACGGTAGAAGGTACATTAATGATGGTAATTCAACATACCGACTATACAATTCATGGGTCCAATGTAATGGTTCTAGGATTTGGTAGAACAGGAATGAGTGTTGCGAGAGCATTTCAATCATTAGGAGCCCATGTCAAAGTTGGAGCAAGACGATCTGAACATATTGCACGTATTACAGAAATGATGTTTTCTCCTTTTCATATGCAAGACATAGAGAAAGAAGTAGGAAATATCGATATTGTAATTAATACGATTCCGCACCTCGTTGTAACAGCGAATGTTATTGCAAAAATGCCAGCTCATACGTTAGTGATTGATTTAGCTTCTAAACCAGGCGGTACCGACTTTAGATATGCAGAAAAAAGAGGAGTCAAAGCATTGCTAGCACCTGGATTACCAGGTATTGTTGCCCCAAAAACGGCTGGGCAAATCTTAGCAAATGTTCTTTCTCAGTTATTAGCAGCAGATGCAATCGCAAAGGAGGAGGAAAAGAAATGAGTTTGAAGGGGAAACGAATTGGTTTCGGATTTACAGGTTCACATTGTACGTATGAGGAAGTTATGCCGCACTTAGAAAAATTAATTGCTGAAGGAGCAGAAGTACGTCCTGTTGTTTCATACACTGTTCAATCAACAAATACTAGATTTGGAGAAGGAGCAGAGTGGATTAAGAAGATTGAAGAAATAACAGGTTTTAAAGCAATTAATTCAATTGTTGGAGCAGAGCCACTTGGACCTAAAATTCCATTAGACTGCATGGTAATCGCTCCTTTAACAGGAAATTCTATGAGTAAATTTGCAAATGCAATGACAGATTCTCCAGTACTAATGGCAGCAAAAGCGACGCTAAGAAATGGCAAGCCTGTCGTATTGGCAGTTTCGACGAATGATGCTTTAGGATTAAATGGGGTAAATCTCATGCGCCTAATGGCAACAAAAAACATCTACTTCGTCCCATTCGGGCAAGATGCACCAGAGAAAAAACCGAACTCAATGGTAGCTCGCATGGAGTTGCTTGAAGATACAGTGTTAGAAGCGCTGCAAGGGAAGCAATTGCAACCGGTTGTCGTAGAAAAATTCAGATATATGAATTAAAAAACGAAAAAAAACGGACAATTTTTGATGAAACCATCATTCTTACTGTAGAATATGATAAAATTAACGTTATTAAGATTAGAAGGGGTATTGTATACTCCTTCTGATTCTAAGTTATAGAAGGATTGGTATCTAGAAAGGGGCATAGTGATGGAAAAGCAAAAAACTTTTCATGTCGCTGTAGTTGGAGCAACCGGCGCAGTTGGTGAACAAATGTTAAATACTTTAGAGAAACGAGAATTTCCAATCGGGAAATTAACGTTACTTTCATCTAAACGATCTGCAGGTAAGAAACTTGTATTTAAAGGCGAAGAATTTACAGTTCAAGAGGCAACTCCTGAAAGCTTTGAAGGAGTAGATATTGCACTATTTAGTGCTGGTGGATCTGTATCGAAACAATTAGCGCCAGAAGCAGCAAAACGCGGTGCGATTGTTGTTGATAATACAAGTGCATTCCGTATGACAGAAAACGTGCCACTTGTTGTACCTGAAGTAAATGAAAACGACTTAAAAGAACATAATGGTATTATTGCAAATCCAAACTGTTCTACAATTCAAATGGTAGTAGCTCTTGAGCCAGTTCGTCAGCAATATGGTTTAAAACGAGTAATCGTTTCCACATATCAAGCTGTATCAGGTGCTGGTGCGGCAGCTATTGAAGAACTGCATGAACAATCACAAGCAATCTTAAATGGCGAAGAAGTTAAGGCAAATGTTCTTCCTGTATCAGGTGATAAGAAGCATTTCCCAATTGCTTTTAATGCGATTCCACAGATTGATAAATTCCAAGATAATGGATTTACGTTTGAAGAAATGAAAATGATTAACGAAACGAAAAAAATTATGCATATGCCTGAATTAGAAGTAGCGGCAACATGTGTACGTTTACCAGTTGTATCAGGACACTCTGAGTCTGTTTACATCGAAGTAGAAAAAGAAGGCGTAACAGTAGCAGAATTAAAGAGCTTACTTGCAAATGCGGAAGGTATTGTTCTACAAGATAATCCAGAAGAGCAGTTATATCCAATGCCAGCTACTGCAGTAGGTAAAAACGAAGTATTCGTTGGAAGAATCCGTAAAGATTTAAATAACGATAAAGGATTCCATCTTTGGGTCGTATCTGATAACTTATTAAAAGGCGCTGCATGGAATTCTGTTCAAATTGCAGAGCGCTTAGTAAAATTACAATTAGTGTAAACGGCTAAGAGAAGGTGCAAAATATGAAAATAATTGTTCAAAAATTTGGTGGCACATCAGTACGTGATGACAATGGACGTAAGCATGCGCTTCATCATATAAAAAAATCATTAGCTGCTGGTTATAAAGTAGTTACTGTCGTATCTGCTATGGGCCGTAAAGGTGAACCATATGCAACGGATACGTTATTAAGTCTTGTAAATCAAGAGGAATCTACTATTTCTAAGCGTGAGCAAGATTTATTATTATCGTGTGGAGAGTTAATCTCTGCAATTGTTTTCTCTAATATGTTGAATGAGAACGGTATAAAAGCAGCAGCATTAAATGGTGCACAAGCTGGTTTTGTAACGAATGATGACTTTACGAATGCAAAGATTATTGAAATGAATTGCGATCGTATACATGAAGAGTTAGAAAATGTAGATGTAATCGTCGTTACAGGATTCCAGGGACAAACGAAAAAAGGTGATACGACAACACTTGGACGCGGAGGTAGTGATACTTCAGCTTCAGCATTAGGTGTTGCACTTCATGCTGAATACATCGATATATTCACTGATGTAGAAGGTGTTATGACTGCGGATCCTCGTATTGTAAAAGATGCACGTCATCTTCAAACTGTAACGTATAACGAAATTTGTAACATGGCTTATCAAGGTGCGAAAGTCGTTCATCCACGTGCAGTTGAAATTGCGATGCATGCAAAAGTGCCACTTCGTGTACGTTCTACGTATTCTGATAGTGAAGGTACGCTTATTTCAGCATATGACGGTGCTACAAGAGGTCGTGATGTAGAAGAACGTCCTGTTACAGGCATTGCCCACGTATCAAACGTAACGCAAATTAAAGTGCTTGCAAAAGAAACGGCATATGATTTGCAACAACATGTGTTTAAAGAGATGGCGAACGAAGGAATAAGTGTTGATTTAATTAATATTTCACCTACTGGCGTAGCATATACGGTGAGTGATAATGTATCAAGTCATGCAGTTAAATTATTACAGAACCTCGGATATGAGCCAATTGTGACAGAACATTGTGCGAAAGTATCTATCGTTGGGGCTGGAATGGCAGGATACCCAGGGGTTACTGCGAAAATCGTTACAGCTTTAGCGGAAAAAGGTATTCAAATCCTGCAATCGGCAGATAGTCATACAACAATTTGGGTTCTTGTAAAAGAAACTGATTTAGTGGAGGCTGTAAATGCATTACATAGTGCGTTTGAGCTTTCAAAAGAAAAGCAACTGGAACAATAAGGAGTGAGACCATGATAGATTTTGGGACAATTGCAACCGCGATGGTAACACCGTTTGATATAAACGGGAATATCGATTTTGCAAAGACAACGAAATTGGTAAATTATTTAATTGATAACGGTACAACAGCAATCGTGGTAGGAGGAACGACAGGAGAATCTCCTACATTAACTTCAGAAGAGAAAGTAGCGTTATATCGCCATGTCGTATCTGTTGTCGATAAAAGAGTGCCCGTAATCGCTGGAACAGGTAGCAATAATACGCATGCTTCTATTGACTTAACTAAAAAGGCAACAGAAGTTGGTGTGGATGCAGTAATGCTAGTAGCACCGTATTATAACAAACCGAGTCAAGAAGGAATGTATCAGCATTTTAAAGCAATTGCTGAAAGCACGCCGCTTCCGGTTATGCTATATAACGTTCCAGGACGATCTATTGTACAAATCTCCGTTGATACAGTTGTTCGTTTATCAGAAATAGAAAACATTGTTGCTATTAAAGATGCCGGCGGCGATGTGTTAACAATGACAGAAATCATTGAAAAAACAGCGGACGACTTTGCGGTATACAGCGGTGATGACGGTTTAACGTTACCAGCTATGGCAGTTGGAGCGAAAGGTATCGTTTCGGTAGCCTCTCATGTTATCGGAAACGAAATGCAAGAAATGATTACAGCATTTCAAGCAGGAGAATTTAAGAAGGCACAAAAATTACATCAATTACTTGTAAGAGTAACTGATTCATTATTTATGGCGCCAAGTCCAACTCCAGTAAAAACAGCGTTACAAATGGTTGGATTAGATGTAGGTTCTGTACGTTTACCACTTCTTCCATTAACAGAAGAAGAAAGAGTAACGTTACAATCTGTAATGCAATCTATCCCTCGTTAATAAAAAATGACCTAGTGTAGAACTAGGTCATTTTTTACTATATGCAAATCTTTTCCTCTTTTTCTTACTTATATGTGTTCTTATAAGAATATTAATCGCTTCTTCATTATGTGTATAAGAAAATAATCGTACCCCTTTAACTGAGTCAAAAAATGATAGATATTATGGCATAAACGTAATAAACTACGGTGTCTGTTTTTAGAGAAATCCCCTCAAATGTGACGTAATTCATAAAAAAACTCCATTTTGTAAGTGTTTTTGTTGGATTCTAGAAAAATAAATCTTGAAACTCCCTATTATGAAATGAATTTAGCGTATGTATGGCTAGTTCTTCAAAATAATATGGAGTATAAAATCGGAGTAAATATAAAGGAAATACGTTCGATACTTTTGTTGTCATTCCGTTCTTTTCCTCTTTCTTTCGCACGATTTAACTTGTGTTCTATTTCTTGTATCAGGTATAATATGGCTAAGTAGCTTAGTACGGGTATGCTTAGCAAAATTGGGAAAAATTATAATTTAATTAAATTTTCATATCATATCGAATAAGATATTTGATTTATATAATGAAAGAGAGGTGAAACCTGGTTTAAAAAATAAACAAGGACATGATATCGCATAACGGTAAGGACATTCGTCTTGGACGGTGAAAATATGGTGGTTGTAGAGTTTCCCCTGGTGTCTCTGCAATTTTAGTGAAATCAGTGTTTGCAAGATTTTTAAACCAGGCAACAACATGAAGAGAAAAGAGAATGAGTCTGTTAAAGTATTTGCTCTTGGTGGAGTAGGTGAAATCGGGAAAAACATGTACTGTGTTGAAATTGATTCTGAAATCTTTATCGTAGATGCAGGGTTAATGTTCCCGGGAGATGAAATGTTTGGAATTGATATCGTTATTCCTGATATTACATATTTAGTGGAAAATCAAGAGCGAGTAAAAGGTTTATTTATTACTCACGGTCATGAAGATCATATTGGTGGAATTGTGTATGTACTTCGTAAATTATCTATTCCAGTCTATGCAACGAAATTAACAGTAGGACTTATACAAGAAAAACTTGGTGAAGCGGGCATGTTAGGCCGTGTAGACCTAAAAACAATCGATTCAAATTCAACAGTAGAATTTAACACTACAACGGTGTCATTCTTCGGAACGACACATAGTATTCCGGATTCTGTTGGCGTTTGTTTCCATACATCAAAAGGTGCAGTCGTATATACGGGAGACTTTAAATTCGATCAAACTCCAATTGGAAATAGTGGAGCAGACCTTGGTAAAATGGCACAAATCGGAAATGAAGGCGTACTTTGCTTATTATCTGATAGTACAAACGCAGAGCGCCCAGGCTATACAGGTTCAGAAAAAGAAGTTGGTGTAGAAATCTCTAAAGTGTTCTACGGCGCAGAAGGTCGCATTATCGTTGCTTCATTTGCATCGAATGTACATCGTATTCAACAAGTATTTGATGCAGCTGCTGAAACAGGGCGAAAAGTAGCAGTAGTAGGACGTAGTATGGTGAAAGTAGTAGACATTGCAAGACGTCTTGGTTATTTAGATGTTCCAGAAGGTATGGTTATTTCATTACAAGAAGTAGACAACTTCCCAGAGAAAAAGGTAGCTATTTTAACGACAGGTAGTCAAGGTGAACCGATGGCTGCTCTATCTAGAATGGCAAAACAAGCGCATAAGCAAATTTCAATTCGTAAAGGTGATACTGTTATCATTGCTGCTTCGCCAATTCCGGGTAATGAAATATCTGTATCAAAAATTATTGATTTGTTATTTAGAGCTGGAGCTGAAGTTGTTTATTACGGCGAACGAAAAGTTCACGTGTCAGGTCACGGTAGCCAAGAAGAATTAAAATTAATGTTAAATTTAATGAAACCAAAGTACTTTGTACCCGTACATGGTGAGTTCCGTATGCAAAAAGCACATGCATATTTAGCTGAAGATGTAGGTATTACAAGAGAAAATATCTTTATCGTAGAAAAAGGCGATGTAATTGCTTTTGGTGACGATGAAGCAAACTTAGTCGGTAAAGTACAAGCTGGTAATGTTTTAATTGATGGATTAGGTGTAGGTGACGTTGGTAATATCGTTCTTCGAGATAGAAAGATGTTATCTCAAGATGGAATACTAGTAGTTGTTGTAACGCTTGGTAAAGATGAAAAGAAAATTATCTCTGGCCCAGAAATCATTTCACGTGGTTTCGTATATGTTCGTGAATCAGAAGCGTTAATTGAACGATCTACAGAGATTGTACGTATGATTGTTGAGCAGTCAATTAAAGAATATTCAATTGAATGGTCAATGTTAAAACAAAATATTCGTGAATTATTAGGACAGTTCTTGTACGAAGAGACAAAGAGAAAACCTATGATTTTACCGATTATTATGGAAGTATAAAAAGATCACCCTTATGGGTGATCTTTTTTCTTTTTAACCCTATCGAATGAAATTTATAACTTAAGAAATAATAGTTATATACGAGTGAAAGGGGATGCGAAATGACAGAACGTGATCGATATACAAATGAAGAAAAAGAAGCTGAGCCAAAAGAAGCTGGAAAAGAGGCTTCAATAGTTGAAAAAATTCAACAGCTTGGACAGACAAATGTACCACAGATGAATGAATCACGTATTCATTGTTTAACGATTATCGGACAAGTGGAAGGTCATGTTCAATTACCACCGCAAAATAAAACAACAAAATATGAGCATATCATTCCGCAAATTGTTGCGATTGAACAAAATCCGAAAATTGAAGGTTTGCTTTTAATATTAAATACAGTTGGAGGTGACGTTGAAGCTGGGCTAGCAATTTCTGAAATGGTAGCTTCACTTTCAAAACCAACAGTATCTCTAGTTTTAGGTGGGGGACATTCCATCGGTGTACCGATTGCTGTTTCTACTGACTATTCGTTTATTGCGGAAACTGCGACGATGACAATTCATCCAATTCGTTTAACAGGTCTTGTCATAGGTGTGCCACAAACATTTGAGTATTTGGATAAGATGCAAGAAAGAGTCATTCGTTTTGTGACGAAGCACTCGAAAGTAACAGAAGATCGTTTTAAAGAGCTTATGTTTGCGAAAGGAAATTTAACGCGAGATATTGGGACGAATGTAATTGGTGGGGATGCAGTAAAGTACGGTCTTATAGATGATGTCGGCGGTATTGGAAATGCGATTCGAAAATTAAACGAATTAATAGATGTTCGTGCGGAAGATAGTACAGAAGGGACAATGCTACAATGATTTTATATACAATTATGCCAGAGCAACTTGTGTATCCGGCCGATTATTCACAATGTGAAAGTCAAAAAGTTGTAAATATAAATGGTGTGGAATTAATGGTTTCTGAAGAGGAACATGGATGTTATTCTATTGTACGTGTGCTAAGTACGGACCCACTTCACTATTTAGAGTTTGAGCCCGGTCAGAAAATAACCTTTTAGCAAAAAGAAGGATTTTGTTTAGAAGCTATGGTATAATATAAAAAACAAGACGGTTGAGCAGCCATGAGTAGGCTGCTTTCTTCTGTTTATTTAGCATTTTACAAGAAGTGTAAAAATAGAAGATATAAAGACCAGAAAAATAGAGAAAACAGACATATAAATAGAGCGTTTTGAAGGGAGCTTTACTTATATGTAGAACACGAGGTGAAGAAATGGCAAAACAAAAGCAAAGAGGGACGAAGGCAAAGGCAAGACGTACGATAAAGCCAACTTTGTATTATGAAATCGTCGGTTTAACTCTTTTTGCACTTTCAATCATTACGATTTTACAGCTAGGCGTTGTAGGGAAATCGTTTGTGTTATTTTTTCGCTTCTTCTTTGGTGAGTGGTACATAATTGGTGTGTTAGGTGTAATAGCTTTATCGGTTTCCTTTGTTATAAAACGCGGATGGCCGAACCTTTTAAATAAACGATTAATTGGATTTTATTTAATTGTATTGGCGATATTAATGTTTAGTCATATTACATTATTTAACCTTCTTACAAAAGATGGAGCAGTGCAAAATACTTCTGTTATTGTGAGTACGAAAGATAACTTCTTTCTTGAAATGAAAAAGGGGCCAGATAGCGTTCATTTAGGTGGTGGTATGTTTGGTGCGCTTATGTTCGCAACATGTTACTTCTTATTTGACGAAGTAGGAGCTTATATCATTGGTATTATTCTAGTTATTCTCGGTATACTTTGTATAACAAATAAGCATATTGGAGAAGTGTTAGCTCCAGTTGGTAGAATTCTTAGAAGTCAGTTTCAAGTGATGCAAGGGGATTATAAAGATTGGAGAGCCAAAAGAACGGCTGAACAAACAGAAAAGAAAAAAACAACAAGAAGCACAAGAAGCAAACGTGCTGCAGAACAAGAAGAAATTATTGAGCCGATGGAAGAAATCTCAATTGATCCTCCGATTATTTCGAATTTCACTGAGAATTATCCTGTAAATGAAGAAGAGGATAAACGAATCGAAGTAGAGCAAGAAGAGTTGATCACTTCACCGTTTATTGAAGAGACTCCGCCAATTGAAGAACCAAAGAAAAAGCGTGGAGAAAAAATTGTTGAATCGTTAGAGAGTGAAGCGCAAGCACCTCCTATGCAATTTTCAAATGTAGAAAATAAAGATTACAAGCTTCCTTCACTTGATATATTAAAATTTCCAAAGAATAAGCAAGTTACAAATGAAAATGCGGAAATTTATGAGAATGCTCGTAAATTAGAACGTACATTCCAAAGTTTCGGAGTGAAAGCGAAAGTAACAAAAGTGCATAGAGGTCCTGCAGTTACAAAATATGAAGTGTATCCTGATATGGGGGTAAAGGTAAGCAAAATTGTCAGTTTAAGTGATGATTTAGCCCTTGCTTTAGCTGCAAAGGACATTCGTATTGAAGCGCCAATTCCCGGGAAATCAGCTGTAGGGATCGAAGTTCCAAACTCAGAAGTTTCGATGGTAACGCTGAGGGAAGTTCTTGACTCTAAGGCTAATAATCATCCAGAAGAGAAGTTGTTAATTGGTCTTGGCCGAGATATTACAGGTGAAGCTGTATTAGCCCGTCTAAATAAAATGCCTCATTTACTCGTAGCTGGTGCGACAGGTAGCGGGAAAAGTGTATGTATTAACGGTATTATTGTTAGTATTTTAATGCGTGCAAAACCACATGAAGTAAAATTAATGATGATTGACCCGAAAATGGTAGAGCTAAATGTATATAACGGTGTGCCTCATTTGTTAACGCCAGTTGTAACTGATCCGAAAAAAGCATCGCAAGCATTGAAAAAAGTTGTGAGTGAAATGGAACGTCGTTATGAATTGTTTGCTCATAGTGGTACACGTAACATTGAAGGATACAACGATTATATAAAAGAGCATAATAGTCAATCAGAAGCGAAACAACCCGAATTACCTTATATTGTAGTAATTGTGGACGAGTTAGCAGATTTAATGATGGTTGCTTCGTCTGATGTAGAGGATGCGATTATGCGTCTAGCGCAAATGGCTCGTGCTGCTGGTATTCATTTAATTATTGCAACGCAACGTCCGTCAGTTGACGTTATTACGGGTGTTATTAAAGCAAATATTCCATCACGTATTGCATTCGCTGTATCTTCTCAAACAGATTCTCGTACAATTCTTGACGGTGGTGGTGCAGAGAAGCTACTAGGTCGTGGAGACATGCTGTTTATACCAATTGGTGCATCGAAACCTGTACGTGTACAAGGCGCATTTTTATCAGATGATGAAGTTGAGAGAGTCGTAGAATATGTTATTGGACAGCAAAAAGCACAATATCAAGAAGATATGATTCCGCAAGATGTTCCTGATACGAAGCAGGAAGTAGAAGATGAATTATATGATGAAGCGGTTCAACTTGTAGTGGAAATGCAAACAGCATCTGTTTCTATGTTACAACGTAGGTTTAGAGTAGGTTATACGCGAGCTGCTCGCCTAATTGATGCAATGGAAATGAATGGTGTAGTAGGTCCGTATGAAGGGAGTAAACCGAGAGAAGTACTCATTAATGATGTACAAGAAAAAAGTTCTTAAAAAAAGCCTAATTGTTTTTACAATTAGGCTTTTTTATATAGTGTTTTTGTTATATACTATACTCAGCGATAAAGAAAGGGCTTACATTTAGGGGTGCCCTTTAGAATACGAATACTTTGAGTATGTTTTATGTAAATGTTCGATATTTAATGCAGAAAAAGGTTAGATTTTGTTGACACGTATGAGAGCAAGTGGTAAGATTACTTCGAAAAGAATCACTGCCTCATATAATCTTGGAGATAAGGTCCATAAGTTTCTACCTGGCAACCATGAATTGCTAGACTATGAGGGGAAAAGTGTGTAACAAAGGATGTAAAGGATCTTTGTGCCGAACTTTTTCTCGAAATGAGGAATGTTTATGGTGCAAAGTTTTTTTTATGCAATAAAGAGTGAAAATTTTATTTTAAAAAATTATTATTATTTATTCGACAATTACACTTATTTTGGTGTTTAGTCATTTGTACTATGTTGTAAGTTGAAAAAAGAGAAAAGAAGTCTTACATCAGAGGTCGAATAATTGAAATGCGGGGGAGTCTTATGTCAGTAAAATCTGATAGTCGTCACCTATATCTACGGGTGATTGATCACATCAAAGAAAAAATTAAAGATGGCGCTTATAAAGAACGACAAAAGTTACCATCAGAGTTTGATTTAGCGAAAGAACTTGGCGTAAGTAGAGCGACTTTAAGGGAAGCGTTGCGTATTTTAGAAGAAGAAAATGTTGTCATTCGTAGACATGGTGTAGGGACATTTGTAAATGCAAAGCCATTATTTTCTTCTGGAATAGAACAACTTTCTAGTATTACAGATATGATTTCTAGTGTGGGGAAAACACCAGGAACAATCTTTTTATCATCATCTACTACAACTTTAACAGAAGAGGAAAAAGAGAAGTTTAATAGTGAAGATGGTTTTAATGCAGTGATGATTGAACGCGTGCGTACAGCAGATGGGGAACCTGTTGTGTATTGTATCGATAAACTTGCAAAAGAAATATTGCCAGACTTATCGGGTTACAATGAGGAATCATTATTAACGGTGATACATAATAACACGCATAAGCGCATAACATATGCGGTTGCTCACATTGAGCCAATTGGCTATCACCCTAAAATCTCACCAATTTTAGAATGTGAGCCTGAAACAGCACTGCTTGTATTAAAACAAATGCACTATGATCAAAATGATGAGCCAATCTTATATTCTATCAATTACTTTAGAGCTGATAAATTTAGCTTCCACGTATTAAGAAAGCGTATGTAGGTAAATTCCTTTTTAGGGAGGTGACAGCAAGAAGTAAGGAACAGCAGCGTAAGAATAAATAAATATATATCATTTTTGGAGGGGTTTCTAGTATGAAGAAAAAAGCAGGCCTTTTATTATCATTAACTTTAGCAGCAAGTACAGTTTTAGGTGCATGTGGTAACTCGGATAAGGCGAGCAGTGACAAGAAAGACACGAAAGACAATAAAGACTTCAAGGTTGGTCTCGTAACGGATGTTGGGGGCGTTGATGATAAGTCATTTAACCAATCTTCTTGGGAAGGGTTACAAAAGTTTGGTAAAGATAATGGTTTAAAAGAAAAGACAAATTATCGTTACCTTCAGTCTGAAAAAGAAGCTGATTATATTCCGAATTTAAAAAAATTCTCAAAAGATAAATATGATTTAACATTCGGAATTGGTTATAAATTAGAAGGTGCAATTAAAGAAGTAGCAAAAGAATCTTCAAAACAACAATTTGCAATCGTAGATACTGTTGTAGATGCACCGAACGTAACGAGCATTACGTTTAAAGATCATGAAGGATCATTCCTTGTAGGTGCGGTAGCAGCTATGTCAACAAAATCGAATAAAGTAGGATTTGTTGGTGGAATGAAAAGTGATTTAATTAGTAAATTTGAAAATGGATTTAAAGCTGGTGCAAAGGCAGTAAATCCAAACATTGAAATCGTATCTGAATATGCAGAAGCATTCGATAAGCCTGAAAAAGGTACAGTTCTTGCTTCAGCAATGTATGGTCAAGGCGTAGACGTAATTTATCATGCTGCTGGTGGTACAGGTAACGGTGTGTTCACAGAAGCGAAAAACCGTAAGAAAAAAGGTGAAAATGTTTGGGTAATCGGTGTTGACCGTGACCAACATCAAGAAGGTATGCCTGAAAATGTAACATTAACTTCAATGATTAAACGTGTTGATGTAGCAGTAGAAAAAGTAGCTAAAGAAGCAAAAGATGGGAATTTAAAAGGCGGGAAAATTGAAGAGTTTGGCTTAAAAGATGACGGTATTGGTATTTCAAAAACAACTGATAACGTGAAAAAAGTTAACCCTGAAATTTTAACAAAAGTAGAAGAGCTTGAAAAGAAAATTACAGCCGGTGAAATTAAAGTGCCAGCTACAGATAAAGAGTATAAAGAATATGAAGCTTCTCTAAAAAAATAAATAGAGAAATAGCAAAGGTTAGTTCATAGAACTAACCTTTGTATGTATAAAACTTCCGAATTGCTTAATAAGTTAATAGTGTAATAGGGAATGTTCCCTGTTAAAAGGAGGAACACAATGGAATACGTAATTGAGATGAATAACATTACGAAAGTATTCCCAGGCATTGTAGCGAATGATGATATTACGCTGCAAGTAAAGCAGGGTGAGATACATGCTTTACTTGGAGAAAATGGTGCAGGGAAATCCACATTGATGAATGTACTATTTGGTTTGTACCAACCAGAGCAGGGTGAAATTAAAATTAAAGGTAAACCTGTAAAAATCACAAATCCGAATATAGCAAATGACCTTGGTATTGGAATGGTCCATCAACACTTTATGCTTGTTCATAATTTTACAGTTACAGAGAATATTATTCTCGGAAATGAACCGAAGAAAAAAGGGAAAATTGCTGTTGAGGAAGCTGCTAAAGAAATTCAAAAACTGTCTGAACAATACGGTTTATCTGTAGATCCATATGCGAAAATACAGGATATTTCAGTTGGTATGCAGCAGCGTGTTGAGATTTTGAAAACTCTTTACCGCGGTGCAGAAATTTTAATATTTGATGAACCAACAGCTGTGTTAACACCGCAAGAAATTCATGAGCTAATTCAAATTATGAAAAAGCTTGTGCAAGAAGGAAAATCTATTGTTCTTATTACACATAAGTTGAAAGAAATTATGGAAGTTTGCGATCGTTGTACGATTATTCGTAAAGGAAAAGGGATTGGAACGGTTGACGTTGCAAATACGGATGAAAATAAACTTGCAGAATTAATGGTCGGACGTCAAGTGAATTTTAAAACAGAAAAAATAGACGCGAAGCCAAAAGAAGAGGTACTTTCAATTGCAAACCTTGTTGTTCACGATGCACGTCAACTACCTGCTGTAAAAGGCCTTGACTTAACTGTTCGTGCGGGGGAAATTGTTGGGATTGCAGGGATTGATGGAAACGGACAAAGTGAATTAATAGAAGCAATTACTGGTTTACGAAAAGTTGAGTCAGGTTCTATTGCAATTAAAGGAAAAGAAATAACAAATTGGCCTGTTAGAAGAATAACAGAAGAAGGAATTGGTCATATTCCAGAAGATCGTCATAAACACGGACTCGTTCTTGATTTTTCTGTTAGAGATAATATAGTTCTGCAAACGTATTATAAAAATCCATTTTCAAAGAAAGGGATTTTAAATTTCAGCAAAATTACAGAAAAAGCAAAGGCTCTTATTGAACAGTTTGATGTGCGTACACCTAGTGAGCAAACGTTAGCACGCGCTCTATCTGGGGGGAATCAACAAAAAGCAATTATTGCACGTGAAGTAGACCGAAATCCAGATTTATTAATTGCGGCACAGCCAACACGTGGTTTAGATGTAGGAGCAATTGAATTTATTCATAAGAGATTAATAGAGCAAAGGGATAAAGGAAAAGGTGTATTACTTTTATCATTAGAATTAGATGAAATCTTAAATGTTAGCGATCGAATTGCTGTTATTTATGAAGGGGAAATTGTAGCAATAGTTGATGCGAAAGAAACGAATGAACAACAGCTTGGATTGTTAATGGCTGGAGGAACAAAGAAGGAGCAGGTGGGTACAAATGGCTAAAAAGCTTTTAACAGAACGAACGATAAATATTTTAGTCCCAGTACTATCCGTTATTTTCGGCTTACTTGTAGGAGCGATTGTAATGCTAGTTAGTGGCTATGATCCAATTGTTGGTTATAGTGCACTTTGGACAGGAATGTTCGGCAGCGCAAGTGCGATTGGTGAAACGCTTCGTACAATGATACCGCTTATTCTTGCTGGCTTATCGGTGGCGTTTGCATTTCGTACAGGTTTATTTAATATCGGGGTAGAGGGTCAATTGTTAGTTGGTTGGCTTGCAGCGGTTTGGTTCGGTTATGCAGTCTCACTACCAGCTTTCCTTCATATTCCATTATCTATTTTATTTGCAGCATTGGTGGGCGGAATTTGGGGCTTCATTCCGGGATATTTAAAAGGGAAGTTTCAAGTGAATGAAGTTATTGTAACTATTATGATGAACTATATCGCTTTGTATGTAACGTATGACATCATTAAGCGTTTCTTACATGCGGGTAATGACAAAACGTATGATATTAAAGAGAGTGCGTCACTATCTTCAGACTGGCTTGCTTCTATTACTGATGGTTCACGTCTACACTGGGGAATTATTGTAGCAATTTTAATCGCTATTTTAATGTGGTTCTTATTAGATCGAACAACTTTAGGTTACGAATTAAAGTCAGTAGGATTTAATCAGCATGCTTCTCAATATGCAGGTATGAAAGTTTCTCGTAATGTAGTATTCTCCATGACAATTGCTGGTGCATTTGCGGGGATTGGTGGAGCGATGGAAGGATTAGGGACATTCCAGAGTATGACAGCGATGTCTTCGTTTACAGGAGTAGGATTTGATGGGATTGCCGTAGCATTACTTGGAGGGAATAATCCGTTTGGTATAATCCTTTCAGCTTTATTATTTGGTGGTTTGAAAAGTGCTTCCCCTCAAATGAACTTTGAGGCAGATGTACCGTCAGAGCTTATTAATGTAATTATTGCATGTATCATCTTCTTTGTTGCATGTAGTTATGTGTTAAGATGGGCGCTTACACGCATGAGCAAGGAGGGGAAATAAATGAGCTTTTTAGATATATTAGCCATTCTTGTGACGGGTACGTTATATACATCGGCACCTATCATTTTCACAGCACTAGGTGGTGTATTTAGTGAACGATCGGGTGTTGTAAACATCGGATTAGAAGGACTAATGCTATTTGGTGCATTTATTGGAGTCGTTACAAACTTATTAATGGGTGATACTTGGGGAACGATGACTCCGTGGATTGCGTTACTATTTGCGGCAATTGGTAGTGGATTATTTGCATTACTTCATGCGGTAGCTTCTATTACATTCCGAGCAGATCAAGTTGTAAGTGGTGTAGCCATTAACTTCTTATCTCTTGGTTTAACAGTATTTGCAATTAAGAAGATTTTTGATAAAGGGCAGACTGACTTTATTCAGTATCGTATTGAAAAGATTGATATTCCAGGCCTTTCGGATATTCCGGTTTTAGGGAAAATATTTTTCTCGAACGTACCAATAACGTCATATATTGCCATTATTTTAGCATTCGTTGTTTGGTATGTTATTTATAAAACACCGTTCGGTCTTCGTCTACGTGCTGTTGGTGAACACCCAATGGCAGCGGATACGATGGGGATTAACGTATATAAAATGCGCTATATTGGAGTCTGTATTTCAGGAGTGTTTGCTGGAATTGGTGGAGCGATTTTTGCAATGTCAATTTCTAATAACTTCTCAGGGGCAACTATTACAGGACAAGGTTTCTTAGCTTTAGCTGCTATGATTTTTGGAAAGTGGAATCCACTAGGCGCACTAGGTGCAGCTCTATTCTTTGGTTTTGCGCAATCTCTAAGTGTAACGGGCGGAACAATCCCTGTATTAGATCAAATTCCAAGTGTTTTATTAACGATATTACCATATATATTCACAATATTAGCGCTTGTCGGTTTTGTAGGTCGTTCTGAAGCTCCGAAAGCTTTAGGAACTCCTTATGAAAAAGGAAAACGATAAGTATTTTATAAGTATAAAAAAGCTCGCACATTAGTGTGGGCTTTTTTACATAGAATATATTTAATACGGAATTTTACTATGTTCCTTACATATTAAAGTTTTTAGAAAGAATCATATGTAAGCATAATAAGGGAGAAAAGTTGATTTTTTATTTCTAAAAACTGTATATTGAAGAGGAATATTCCTATATACGTAAAGGAGGGCTATAAATGAAACTAATGGAACAACAACTACATGAGTTAGGTGGTTTGCGCGTACATATTATTCCGACTGATAAATATAAAACGAATACCTTTGTATTTCGTTTTAAAGCGCCTTTAAATGAGGAGACGGTGACAGAGCGTGCCCTATTGCCATACGTATTGCAAAGTGCGACAGAAAAATTACCTTCTGTAATTCGTCTTCGTCAATATTTAGAAGAATTATACGGATCTTCTTTAGCGGTAGATGTAAGTAAAAAAGGGGAAGACCATATTATCTCCATTTATGTAGACATTGCAAATGAAGTTTATTTACATGATGCACCACCGTTATTTGAAAAAGCGCTTTCTATGTTGTCAGATATTGTGTTACATCCAGCAACGGAGGGGAACGGTTTCCTATCTTCTATCGTAGAAAGTGAAAAAAGAGCACTGTTACAGAGAATTGAAGCTACTTATGATGATAAAATGCGTTATGCAAACGAGCGTTTAATTGAAGAAATGTGCAAAGTAGAACCGTATCGTTTAAGTGCAAATGGAAAAAAAGAGAGTGTTATGTCTATTACAAATGAAAGTTTGTATCAATATTATCAAAAGGTGTTAGCGGAAGATGAAATGGATCTATATATTATTGGTGATATTTCAGAAAACGCCGTTGATCTTGTAAGTAAGTATTTTTCTATTTCAACTCGTCCAGTGAGAGAAAGAAATGTACTCCTTCATAGACGAAATAATGAAGAAAAAGAAGTTGTTGAAAAACAAGAATTAAAACAAAGTAAATTACACATCGGTTATCGTACATTTGTCACATATAAAGATGAAGATTATTTTGCATTGCAATTGTTCAATGGATTGTTTGGTGGCTTTTCTCATTCGAAGTTATTCGTAAATGTGCGTGAAAAAAATAGTTTAGCGTACTATGCAGCATCGCGCTTTGAAAGTCATAAAGGTTTATTATTTGTTATGTCAGGAATCGAAGCGAAAAATTATGAAAAAGCAGTTGAGATTATTAAAGAACAAATGCTTGCGATGCAAAACGGAGAGTTTTCTGAAGAAGAAATACATCAAACAAAAAGTGTCATCCAAAATCAAATATTAGAGGCAATTGATACACCACGTGGCTTTGTAGAAATGCTATATCATGGTATTATTTCAGATCGTACACGTCCAGTTGAAGAATGGCTTACAGGTATAGAAAGTGTGACGAAAGAAGAAATTGTAAAAGTTGCTAAAAATATTGAACTAGACACAATTTACTTTTTACAAGGAACGGAGGGAGAGTAAATGGAGAAAATTGTTTATGAGCAATTAAAAGAAACACTCTATTATGAAAAACTTCCTAATGGATTAGATGTATATGTTTTACCGAAACAAGGATTTAATAAAACATTTGCGACGTTTACGACGAAATATGGTTCTGTAGATAATACATTTGTACCATTAGGGAAAGAAGAAATGATTCGTGTGCCTGATGGAATTGCACATTTTCTTGAGCATAAATTATTTGAAAAAGAAGATCACGATGCTTTCCAATTGTTTAGTAAACAAGGAGCATCGGCAAATGCTTTTACATCCTTTACACGAACAGCTTACCTTTTTTCATGTACTTCAAACGTAGAACAAAATTTAAATACATTGCTAAACTTCGTGCAAGAGCCTTATTTCTCTGAAAAAACGGTTGAAAAAGAGAAGGGGATAATTGGGCAAGAAATTCAAATGTATCAAGATAACCCAGATTGGCGTTTGTACTTCGGGTTAATTGATAGCTTGTTTGTAAAACACCCAATTAAAATTGATATTGCAGGGACAATCGAATCTATTAGTAAAATTACGAAAGATTTATTGTATGAATGTTATGAAACATTTTATCATCCGAGCAATATGTTATTATTTGTTGTGGGTGCAATTGATCCAGAGAAAACAATGGATTTAGTACGTGAAAATCAAGCGAAAAAAGATTATAAAAACCAGCCAGAAATTGTGCGTTCATTTGAAGAAGAACCAAATGAGGTAAATGAAAAGAAAAAAATTATTTCAATGCCTGTGCAAACACCGAAATGTTTAGTTGGTATTAAAGCGACTAATTTAAAGGAAAAGGGGCAAGCGCTTTTAAAACAAGAAATTGCGCTTACGTTACTCTTAGATTATTTATTTGGGAAAAGTTCTGTTCATTACGAAACTTTATATAATGAAGGGCTTATTGATGATTCATTCTCGTATGACTATACAGAAGAAAATAACTTCGGTTTTGCAATGGTTGGCGGTGATACGAAACAACCTGATGAATTGGCAAATCGTTTAAAAGATATTTTATTAAAAACAGATTATGATCAATTAGATGCGGCGGCATTAGAACGAGTGAAGAAAAAGAAAATTGGTGGTTTTTTACGCTCGTTGAATTCACCAGAATATATTGCAAATCAATTTACACGATACGCGTTTAATGAATCTAGCCTATTTGACGCATTGACTGTATTAGAAGGACTAACCGTTCAAGACTTACAAGAAGTAGCGAAATTATTGTTATCAGAAGACAAAATGAGTATTTGTCAGGTGTTACCGAAAAAATAAAATTAAAAAGATACCCTCATCTTATCATTGAAAAATTGTAAGATGAGGGTATTATTTAGTTATGTGAAAATTGAACTTGTAGAGATAAGAGAGGGACTTTATGAAAAAGTATGCGTTAGTAACTGGAGGGAGCGGAGGAATTGGCTCTGCTATTTCGAAACAATTAATTCAAGATGGATATACAGTTTATGTTCATTACAATAACAGTGAAGAAAAGGTATTGGAATTGCAGAAGGCATGGGGAGAAGTTATCCCTGTTCAAGCGAATTTAGCTTCTAGTGATGGAGCAGAGCAATTGTGGGGACAAATTGAACATCCTATTGATGTTATTGTATACGCAGCTGGGAAGAGTATTTTTGGACTAGTAACAGATGTAACAAACGATGAATTGGATTATATGGTAGAACTTCAAGTGAAGAACGTATATAAATTACTTTCTATGGCACTTCCGCCTATGATCGGGAGAAGAAGTGGTAATATTGTAATTGTTTCATCTATATGGGGACAAATAGGGGCTTCTTGTGAAGTGCTTTATTCAATGGTAAAAGGGGCACAAAATTCATATGTGAAAGCTTTAGCGAAAGAAGTTTCTTTAAGTGGATTACGTGTGAATGCAGTAGCACCAGGAGCAATTGAAACGGAAATGTTAAGTGTTTTTTCTGAAGAAGATAAAATGGGAATTGCTGAAGATATACCATTAGGTAGAATAGGATTACCAGAAGAAGTAGCGAAAACAGTTTCATTCCTCGTATCACCAGGAGCGTCTTACATAACTGGACAAATTATCGGAGTGAATGGCGGTTGGCACTGCTAAAAAATTCTTACATAAAAAATGAATAGTTGCACAAATTAAGGATGATTTTATTACTCAATAGTGAGGTGCTTAATTATGTCAGTATTAGATAATTTTGATCAGTGGAAGAGCTTTTTAGGAGAACGTTTAGAGCAAGCGCAAGACAAAGGTTTAGATGGCGGTGCGGTATCAGATATGGCGTTTCGTGTTGGCGACTATCTTGCTAATGAGGTAGAAGGACGCAATGACCAAGAGAAATTATTAGCTGAGCTTTGGAAAGTTGCTGATGAACAGGAGCAACATACAATTGCAAATTTAATGGTTAAGTTCGTACAACATAAGTAAAAGTAGAGAGGAGATTCTCCTCTCTACTTTTTTTGTATAATAATTACACAGGGTAGATTATACATTTAGCTTCCCTATTAAGGTGAAATCATATAATATAGTACGTAGGTGTAAAGTAAGCAAGGGGAGTGATCTTGGATGATTGAATGGTATTTTGAATATGAAATACATAAAAACCGACCTGGCTTGCTTGGTGACGTTTCTTCGTTAATCGGTATGCTCGGCATTAATATTGTCACAATTAATGGTGTAGATAATGCACGACGTGGGTTACTTCTTATGTGTGATAATCAAGAGCAAATCTCTAGACTTGAATCAATTTTAAATACGATGGATAACATAACGGTAACGAAATATCGTCCGCCCAAGCTAAGAGATAAGCTAGCGGTTAGACATGGTAGGTACATACAACGAGATGCGGATGATAAGAAAACATTTCGATTTGTGCGTGATGAATTAGGCTTACTTGTAGACTTTATGGCAGAAATTATGAAAAAAGAAGGCCATAAACTAATTGGGATACGCGGAATGCCTCGTGTCGGAAAAACAGAATCCATTGTTGCTGCAAGTGTTTGTGCAAATAAAAGGTGGTTATTTGTATCATCTACTCTTATTAAGCAAACTGTTCGTAGTCAATTAATTGAAGATGAGTATAGCGATGACAATATTTTCATCCTAGATGGAATTGTGTCAACGAAGCGTGCTAACGAAAGACATTGGCAGCTCGTTCGTGAAATTATGAGATTGCCTGCAACGAAAGTTGTGGAACATCCTGATGTATTTGTGAGTCAGTCAGAATACACATTGGATGATTTTGATTATATTATCGAGTTGCGTAACGATTATGATGAAGAAATTCAATATAATTTAGTAGATGAAATTGAGCAAGGTACGCAAAATAATTTCTCTATGTTTGACTTTTAAAGAAATATTGAGGTGTTAGTAGTGACGGAATTGGGACAAAAGCTGAAAGAAGCAAGAGAAGCGAAAGGCTTGTCTATTGATCAGCTGCATGAGATTACAAAAATTCAAAAACGCCATTTAGTGGCAATTGAAGAAGGCAATTATGATGTATTGCCAGGAGCTTTTTATGCGCGTGCATTCATTAAACAATACGCAGATGCGGTTGGATTAAATGGAGAGGAACTGCTCGTAGAACATCAGAGTACGATACCACAATCTGAAAAGCGTGAAGTTCCACAAGTATCAACGGGACAAAAAACACAAGAAACAATGCAAAAATCTTCATCATGGCCAATTGCAGATCACATGCCGAAAATCTTAGTTGCGCTGTTAGTAATCGCAGTTGGAGTGGTAATCTGGTTTGTGTTTCAAGCGTTAACTGGAAAAGATGATGAAAAAGTTCCGAGTGCTCAAAGTGAGAAAATTGAAGTTCAAAAAGCGAAAGATTCTCCGTTAGATACGAAGAAAGATGAAGTGAAAGCGGAAGAGCCAAAAAAAGAGGAACCAAAGAAAGAAGAACCAAAGAAAGAGGAGCAATCAGCACAACCAACTGGACAGCAAGAAGTGAAAGTAGTTGGAACAACTGGAAAGGTATCTACTTTGGAAATTCATAATAATAAAACATTAGAACTGGAATTATCGGGTAAAGGTGCGAGTTATGTAGATGTTAAAGATGATGCTGGGAATGTGATTCTAAACGCTACAGTACAAGAGGGCCAAATAGAAAAACGTGATGTATCAACATTAAAAGAAGTGCGACTTAATATTGGAAATGCAACGAATGTTGAAGTTAAACTGAATGGCCAAGTGGTCGCTTATCCATTGGATCCAGAAAAAGAACTTCACCAAAGATTGGTGATAAAAAACCAAGGGATAGAGCAACCTGCACAATAACAGTCATCGCTTCGATGACTTTTTTTCGATGAACAAATGTTTTTGATATGATGGAGGAATAGCTGTGAATTTACCAAATAAAATTACAATATCTAGAATCTTCTTAATTCCAATTTTTATGGTAATTATGTTAGCACCCTTTGATTGGGGTTCATACAAAATTGGTGATGTTGATTTACCGATTCAACATTTAGTGGGGGCACTTATCTTTATCATTGCTTCAGCTACAGATTGGATTGATGGACATTACGCAAGAAAATATAATCTTGTAACGAATTTAGGGAAGTTTCTTGACCCGTTAGCTGATAAATTACTTGTTTCGGCAGCACTTATTACATTGGTAGAGATGCAATATGTACCGGCTTGGATTGTTATTGTAATTATCAGTCGTGAGTTTGCGGTAACTGGTTTACGTCTTGTACTTGCTGGAACAGGGGAAGTAGTTGCAGCAAACCAGCTAGGAAAAATTAAGACATGGACACAAATTATTGCGATTGCAGCATATTTATTACACGATGTACCTTTAAATTTAATCCATATTCCAGTTGCGGATATCTTCATATGGATTGCATTAATCTTTACTGTTATTTCAGGATGGGATTATTTCTGGAAAAATAGAGCTGCTTTTGTAAACTCAAAATAGAAGTTTATGGGGGAATTGGGATGAATGCTGAGATTATTGCGGTTGGAACTGAATTATTACTTGGACAAATTGCAAATACAAATGCCCAGTTTTTATCTGAAAAGCTAGCTTCAATCGGAATTAACGTGTACTATCATACTGTTGTTGGTGATAATAATAAGCGATTGCAAAAGGCGATTGAAGCTGCGGAAGAACGTGCTGATATACTTATTTTTACAGGCGGATTAGGACCGACAAAAGATGATTTAACGAAAGAAACGATAGCTGCTAGTTTAGATGAAGAGCTTGTGTATGATGAAAAGGCATTAGCCTTAATAAGTAATTACTTTAAGCGTACAGGCCGTGAATTTACGGAGAATAATAAAAAGCAAGCGCTCGTTTTAAATGGAGCAACAGTATTTGCAAATGACCACGGTATGGCGCCGGGTATGGGGGTAAATAAGAACGGAAAAGTTTATATTTTATTACCAGGGCCGCCAAAAGAAATGAAACCAATGTATGTAAGTTACGTAGAGCCTTTTTTACGTAATTTTACAACAGGAGAAAACATTTATTCTCGTGTGCTTCGTTTCTTCGGCATTGGGGAGTCCCAATTAGAGGTGAAAGTTCAAGATTTAATTGATGGACAAACAAACCCAACAATTGCCCCGTTAGCAAATGATGGAGAAGTGACATTACGTTTAACCGCTAAGCATCAAAATGTTAGCGAAGCGGAGAAACTAATTCAACATGTGGAAGATTTGATTTTAGAAAGAGTAGGAGAATTTTTCTACGGATATGACCAAGAATTTTTGCATTATAAGGCAATCGAGTTATTGAAGAGAAAAGGGTTAACTTTAGCGTGTGCAGAAAGTTTAACAGGTGGTCTTTTTGGAAATCAAGTAACTGAAAACGCTGGTGTTTCTTCTGTGTTTAAAGGCGGTGTCATTTGTTATCATAATGATGTGAAGCAATATGTTTTACGTGTGCCTGAAGAAGTGTTGCATACTGATGGTGCAGTTAGTAAAGAATGTGCTCGTTATCTTGCTGAAAATGTTAAGGATGTACTAAAAGCGGATATTGGAATTAGTTTCACTGGGGTAGCAGGGCCAGATGCTTCAGAACAGAAAGAACCAGGAACAGTATTTGTTGGGCTTTCGATTAAGGATGAACCAACTGTAGTCTTTTCTCTTAATTTAAGCGGAAGTCGTCAACAAATTAGAGAACGAACAGCAAAATATGGATTTTATCATTTATATAAAAAGCTAGAAGAGATATAAGTTTCTTCTAGTTTTTTTACGGTTAAATTTAGATATTATTTGATAGAAAATAAAAAAATCGAATAAATGTTCGATTTTTGTTGGCAAATTGAATTGAAAATAGGTATAATAAGATTAGCAATTCAGTTAAGGAGGAATTTTGAATGAGTGATCGTCAAGCAGCGTTAGATATGGCGTTAAAACAAATAGAGAAGCAATTCGGTAAAGGTTCAATTATGAAATTAGGAGAACAAGCGGAGCGTAGAGTTTCTACGGTTTCTAGTGGTTCTTTAGCACTTGATGTGGCACTAGGGGTAGGCGGATATCCACGTGGCCGTATTATCGAAATTTACGGACCTGAAAGTTCAGGTAAAACGACAGTTTCATTACATGCAATTGCAGAAGTACAACGTCAAGGTGGACAAGCAGCATTCATCGATGCGGAGCACGCAATGGATCCTGTATATGCACAAAAATTAGGCGTTAACATAGATGAATTACTATTATCACAGCCTGATACAGGGGAGCAAGGATTAGAAATCGCGGAAGCACTTGTACGAAGTGGTGCGGTTGACATTATCGTAATTGACTCTGTAGCAGCTCTTGTACCGAAAGCAGAGATTGAAGGCGACATGGGTGACTCACACGTAGGTTTACAAGCACGTTTAATGTCACAAGCACTTCGTAAGCTTTCAGGAGCAATCAACAAATCAAAAACAATTGCAATCTTTATTAACCAAATTCGTGAAAAAGTTGGGGTTATGTTCGGAAACCCAGAAACAACTCCAGGTGGTCGTGCGTTGAAATTCTATTCAACTGTTCGTCTTGAAGTGCGTCGTGCGGAGCAATTAAAGCAAGGTAACGACATCGTTGGTAATAAAACAAAAGTAAAAGTAGTGAAAAATAAAGTAGCACCACCATTCCGTGTTGCTGAAGTTGATATTATGTACGGAGAAGGTATTTCAAGAGAAGGTGAAATCTTGGATATGGCTTCTGAGCTTGATATCGTTCAAAAGAGCGGTGCTTGGTATTCTTATAATGAAGAACGCCTAGGACAAGGTCGTGAAAATTCGAAGCAGTTCTTAAAAGAAAATACAGATTTAAGAGAAGAAATTGCTTTCTTTATTCGTGAGCATCACGGAATTAGTGAAGATTCTGGTGCTGAGGGCGCAGAAGATTCAACTCTTCTTGATTAAAAAAATAAAAGACACGGCCTCGTGTCTTTTATTTTTTTATCTACTATTAAGGAGCATAATACTATAGATAAAAAATATTTTTTTACTTCAAATGCGTTGTGTAAAGAGGGATATATAAATATTTTAAGTAAAAGAAATGGGAATTACTAAGGTTTTCCAGTATAGTAGGCTCCTTACTTTTAAAATTTAGGTCACATTCAAGGCTGAAGGCAAAGAAAGTAAAAGTAGACAACGCTTGACAATGAAAATTACGATAGATACAATGAGAATGTATATTTTTTCTTATATACAATATACTCTTCTCAAGAAGAGAAGTAATATTCGGAGTAAGGTTTAAATCTTACCGAAATAATAATATGACATTTTAATTGTGAAATGAAGAAAGTCCCTTAAAAAAGCGGGACGACGGTCTTTGCTGTATGTTGTAATTCAATGTACATGCCGACAGTCTTTTTTCATTCATAGCAAGGGGAGGTGAAATCATGACGAGTACAGTTTGGATACTCATCTCCATTTTGCTTGCAACAGTCGGTGCAGTTGTTGGCTTTTTTGTTCGAAAGTCTATTGCTGAAGCGAAGATTAATGGTGCGGCTAATGAAGCGAGACGTATTTTAGACGAAGCGAATCGTGATGCTGAAGCACTTAAGAAAGAAGCGCTTTTAGAAGCAAAGGATGAAATTCATACACTTCGTACAGAAGCTGAATTAGAAATTCGTGACCGTAGAAGCGAATTACAAAAACAAGAAAATCGTTTAATGCAAAAAGAAGAGAACCTTGATCGTAAAGACGAAACGCTCGATAAACGCGAGCAACAGTTAGAGAAGAAAGAGGAATCTCTTGTAGCGAGACAACAACAGATTGAAGAGTTGGAAAGCAAAGTGGGAGAGTTAGTTCAAAAGCAACAAACAGAATTAGAGCGCATTTCCAATCTGACACGCGAACAAGCGAAAGCAATTATTCTTGGTAAAGTAGAAAGTGAAGTTTCTCATGAAATCGCTGTTATGGTAAAAGAGAGTGAAGTTCGCGCGAAAGAAGAAGCGGATAAGAAAGCAAAAGAGATTTTATCTCTTGCAATGCAAAGATGTGCAGCTGATCATGTTGCTGAAACAACCGTTTCGGTTGTAAATCTTCCAAATGACGAAATGAAGGGACGTATTATCGGGCGTGAAGGTCGTAATATTCGTACGTTAGAAACGTTAACGGGTATTGACTTAATTATCGATGATACACCAGAGGCAGTAATCCTTTCTGGATTCGACCCAATTCGTCGTGAAACAGCTCGTATCGCTCTTGATAAACTAGTACAGGACGGACGTATTCACCCAGCGCGTATTGAAGAGATGGTCGAAAAATCAAGACGTGAAGTGGACGAGTATATTCGCGAAGTCGGAGAGCAAACAACGTTTGAAGTGGGTGTTCATGGATTACATCCAGATTTAATTAAAATTTTAGGTCGTTTAAAATACCGTACAAGTTATGGTCAAAACGTCTTAAAACACTCTATGGAAGTTGCATATTTAACTGGACTTATGGCGGCAGAGCTTGGCGAGGATGAAAAACTAGCAAGACGTGCAGGTCTATTACATGATATCGGAAAAGCGATTGACCATGAAGTAGAAGGAAGCCACGTTGAAATTGGTGTTGAACTTGCAACGAAATATAAAGAGCATCCTGTAGTTATAAACAGTATCGCATCTCACCATGGTGACACAGAACCAACTTCTATCATTGCAGTTTTAGTTGCAGCAGCAGATGCTTTATCAGCTGCAAGACCGGGAGCTCGTAGTGAAACACTTGAAAACTATATTCGTCGTCTTGAAAAGTTAGAAGAGATTTCAGAGTCTTATGAAGGCGTTGAAAAGTCATTTGCAATTCAAGCAGGACGTGAAGTTCGTATTTTGGTAAAACCAGATACAATCGATGACTTAGAAGCTCATCGTTTAGCTCGTGATATCCGAAAACGTATTGAAAATGAACTGGATTACCCAGGACATATTAAAGTAACTGTTATTCGTGAAACACGTGCAGTGGAATACGCAAAATAAAGTGGTGAAACACCACTTTATTTTTTTGTGTTGGAATTGGATAAAATAAAGACAGTTAGTTATATAGTATAAAAGTGAAACAAACTTATAATAAACATATTATAAGGAATTTACTTGATGCTATAGCAATAAAAAATGCAGTACATAGAAAGGGTAAGACATATGAGAATATTATTTGTTGGGGATGTAGTAGGATCTCCTGGTAGAGGTATGATTCAACAATACGTACCGGCATTAAAGAAAAAATATACACCTACAGTAACAATCATTAATGGAGAAAACGCAGCAGGTGGCCGTGGGATTACAGAAAAAATATATCGAAATTTTTTAGAATGTGGGGCGCAAGCAGTTACACTTGGAAACCACGCTTGGGATAATCGTGAAGTATTTGAATTCATCGATGATGCAAAATATCTTGCAAGACCAGCTAACTTCCCAGAAGGAACTCCAGGAAAAGGACTTATCTTTGTGAACTGTAATGGAACAGAAGTTGCAGTTATTAACTTACAAGGACGTACTTTCCTTCCTCCGATTGATTGTCCATTCCGTAAAGTGGATGAATTAATTAATATTGCGAAAAAACGTACGAATATTATCTTTGTTGACTTCCATGCGGAAACTACAAGTGAAAAACAAGCGCTAGGTTGGTATGTAGATGGACGTGCTACAGCAGTAGTAGGTACGCATACGCATGTCCCTACAGCAGATAACCGTATTTTACCAAGCGGAACGGCATACATTACAGATGTTGGAATGACAGGGCCGTATGATGGAATATTAGGTATGGATAGAGAAGCAGTATTGAAGAAGTTTTTAACAAACTTACCAGTACGATTTGAAGTAACAAATGGTAGAACGCAATTAAGTGCAGTGTTAATTGATGTGGATCCAAATACAGGAAAAGCAAAGAAAATTGAACGTATTTTAATTAATGACGATCAACCATTTTTTGAGTAAATTCCCGTTAAATTTTAGATAAGTTATTATATTTTAATTTTTTAGAAAAATTACGAAAATTTAGCAGGAATACGCGCCATTCCTCGTGAATATAAGTTAAAGTGAAATAATTGCTAATACTTTTTAAAGAAACGAGGAGGAAACGCGGAATGGAAATATTAAAAGTTAAAGCAACGTCGGTCCCTAATTCTGTAGCTGGTGCACTTGCAGGTGTTATTCGCGAACGCGGAACAGCAGAAATTCAAGCTATTGGTGCAGGTGCATTGAACCAAGCGGTAAAGGCAGTAGCAATCGCAAGAGGATTTGTAGCGCCTAGTGGTTTGGACCTGATTTGTATCCCAGCGTTTACAGATATTATGATTGATGGCGAAGAGCGTACAGCAATAAAATTAATTGTAGAACCTCGTTAAGTTTTAAACAACCTGTTTGCAGTATGCAAACAGGTTGTTTTTATAATGGAGGAATGAAAATGAAAATTTTTGATGCTCATTGTGACGTGCTTCTTCAGTTATGGAGTGCACAAGGGAAAAGGAATTTTAACGATGATTCACAATTACATATTACATTTGAACAGTTAAAGAGAAGAAAAGGAAGTATACAATGTTTTGCTATATATGTACCAGAAACAGTGGCATATGAAAACCGATTTGAAGCAGCATTACAAATGGTAGATATTTTTTATAATGAAATTTTATCCCTACCAGGTGTAAAGTTTATTCAGACAAAAGATGATATTAACATGTTAAAACAGGACGAGGTTGGAGCGATATTAACACTAGAAGGATGCGAAGCAATTGGAAAAGAAGCAATGAAATTACGGTTGTTGTATCGCCTAGGAGTACGTTCTTTTGGACTAACATGGAATTATGCCAATCTCTTAGCTGATGGTGCGCTAGAGACACGTGGGGCGGGTTTAACGAATTTTGGTAAACAGGTTGTACAAGAACTGAATGCGCTACATGTATGGACTGATGTGTCTCATCTGAATGAAAGAAGTTTTTGGGATGTTATAGAGATTGCAAAAAATCCTATTGCTTCCCACTCAAATTGTATGAAACTTTGCGAGCACCCACGTAATTTAAACGATGAACAACTTAAAGCTCTTATAAAGAAAAATGGCATGATCGGTGTCACTTTTGTACCGCAGTTTCTAACGAATGAAAATGAAGCAAATATAACAGATATAGTAAGACATATCGAATATATTTGTTCATTAGGTGGAGAGTACAATATAGGATTTGGTTCAGATTTTGATGGGATTTTAGAAACAGTTGTAAATGTATCAGTTTATCGAGATTATGAAAATGTAATGAATGAGCTTTGTAAACACTATGCTGCATCTACTGTAGAACGATTTTTATATGATAATTTTGTAGAACATATGAGTTTTTAAGTTTTGGTTTAAAATTCAGAAAAATTAAAATTAATTCATTTGATTTTATTGCTTTTTTTAAGACCTAATACTAGAATGAAAAACAAAATAGCTTTATACTAAAGATTCAGGGAAATCAGAAGAGGCATAATTTGCGTCCGTTGTAGTTTATTTGCATAAAAAATGCTAAACTATTACTGTAAAAAAATACACTACAATGAATGCAGCCAAAAGGGGTGTAGGAGATGATTAGTCAACTTTCATGGAAAGTTGGAGGCCAACAAGGTGAAGGAATTGAAAGTACAGGAGAAATCTTCTGTATTGCATTAAACCGATTAGGATATTACCTATACGGTTACCGCCACTTCTCATCACGTATAAAAGGCGGCCATACAAATAATAAAATTCGTGTAAGTACAACAGAAGTACGAGCGATCTCAGATGATTTAGATATTTTAATTGCTTTTGACCAAGAAACAATTGATTTTAATTTCCACGAACTACGTCCAGGTGGAATTGTAGTTGCGGATGCGAAATTTAATCCAACAATACCTGACAATACGGATGTAAATCTATATGTGATACCGTTTACAGATATTGCTTCAGAATTAGGCACATCATTAATGAAAAACATGGTTGCTGTTGGAGCGTCAAGTGCAGTATTAGGATTAGATGAAACAGCTTATTTAGATGTTGTTGAAGAAATCTTTGGTCGTAAAGGAGAGCAAGTCGTTCAAAAGAATATGGATGCAATTAAACGTGGCTCTCAATATATGAAAGAATTACTAGGTGAGAAAGTAAACATGATGCAGCTTGAAAAAGCTGATGGTAAAAAACGCATGTTTATGATTGGGAACGATGCAATCGCATTTGGTGCGGTAGCTGGTGGTGCTCGTTTTATGTCAGCATACCCAATCACACCTGCATCAGAAATTATGGAATACTTAATTAAAAAATTACCGAAAGTTGGCGGAACAGTAATCCAAACTGAGGATGAAATCGCAGCTTGTACAATGGCAATCGGTGCAAACTATGCTGGTGTTCGTACATTAACGGCATCTGCTGGTCCAGGTCTTTCATTAATGATGGAAGCAATCGGTTTAGCAGGTATTACAGAAACTCCATTAGTAATTGTTGATACACAACGTGGCGGCCCAAGTACAGGATTACCAACTAAGCAAGAACAGTCTGACTTAATGGCGATGATTTACGGTACGCATGGTGAAATTCCAAAAATCGTAATGGCGCCAAGTACAGTTGAAGAAGCTTTCTATGACATTGTAGAAGCATTTAACTTATCTGAAGAATATCAAGTTCCTGTTATTTTCTTAACAGATTTACAGCTTTCTTTAGGAAAACAAACAGTAGAACCACTTAAATTAGATAAAGTGGAAATTCGTCGTGGTAAGCTTGATTTAGAAGTAGAATTACCAGAACGTGAAAATAAAGCATACTTCAAGCGTTATGAAGTAACAGAAGACGGCGTTTCACCACGTGTTTTACCTGGTATGAAAAATGGTGTTCACCATGTTACAGGTGTAGAACATGATGAAACTGGAAAACCATCGGAATCAGCAATAAACCGTAAAGATCAAATGGACAAACGTTTCCGTAAAATGGAGAACTTGAAGTTTAATACCCCTGTTTATAAAAATGTTAAGCATGAAGAAGCAGACGTATTGCTTGTTGGATTTAACTCAACTCGTGGTGCGATCGAAGAGGCAATGACGCGTTTAGAACAAGAGGGTATGAAAGTAAACCATGCTCATGTGCGTTTAATTCACCCGTTCCCAACAGCTGAAATCGATCCACTTGTGAAAAAGGCGAAGCGTGTTGTAGTAGTAGAAAACAATGCAACAGGTCAGCTTGCTAACATTATGAAAATGAATCTTGGTAATGGTGAGAAAATTTCTAGTCTTTTAAAATATGATGGAAACCCATTCTTGCCGAAAGAGATTTACAACGAATGCAAAAAAGGGGTTGTATTAAATGGCAACATTTAAGGACTTTCGTAACAGTGTAAAGCCAAACTGGTGCCCAGGTTGCGGAGACTTCTCAGTGCAAGCTGCAATTCAACGTGCGGCAGCTAACGTTGGCCTAAATCCAGATGAACTTGCTGTTATTTCTGGTATCGGCTGTTCAGGCCGTATTTCAGGTTATATTAATTCATATGGTGTGCATAGTATTCATGGTCGTGCCCTTCCAATTGCGCAAGGTGTGAAAATGGCAAATCGTGATTTAACAGTTATCGCTTCAGGTGGTGACGGTGATGGATTTGCGATTGGTATGGGTCATACAATCCATTCTATTCGTCGTAATATCGACATTACGTACATCGTAATGGATAACCAAATTTACGGATTAACAAAAGGGCAAACTTCACCACGTAGTGAAGCTGGATTTAAAACGAAAAGCACACCACAAGGTTCAATTGAACCATCACTAAATGTAATGGAAATGGCCTTAACAGCTGGTGCGACATTTGTGGCGCAAAGCTTTTCGAGTGATTTAAAAGAATTAACACAAATTATTGAAGCTGGTATTAACCATAAAGGATTTTCATTAATTAACGTATTTAGCCCATGTGTTACTTACAATAAAGTAAATACTTACGATTGGTTTAAAGAGAATTTAACGAAACTAAGCACAGTAGAGGGATATGATCCATCTAATCGCATGATGGCTATGCAAACTTTAATGGAAAATAACGGTTTAGTAACAGGGTTAATTTATCAAAATACTAAGCAACCATCATATCAAGAACTTGTTAAAGGCTATAGTGAAGAGCCTTTAGTGAAATCTGATTTAAATATGGATCAGAAAATGTTTGATGAGCTTGTTGCTGAATTTATGTAATGTAAGAAGAGGAGGTTGCCGATTTGGTAACCTTTTTTTATGTACAAAAATATAGGGTAGTCTTATTTACTTAGAAAATTCAGAATGATAAAATAATATATAAATCGTTGTATGAAAATGGCAAGTTCATTGCTTATGAAATGTAAGATAATAAAGGGCCTCTTTATTGTTAAAATTGGCGAAATACATCATACTATGGTAATGTTTATAGGGATAAAGCAATATGCTTTTTGGTAGGACAACAAGAAATGATAAAAAGGGAATGTCTATTTGCGTGGGGAAGACTTCATTCTTATGAATGATTAGATTGATTACTCAAGTTTCAAAGGACAAGTTATCTCTCAAGCTATCTAACCATTTTTGAGGTGAGTCTAGGCGCATTAAAATGGACTATAGAGTATGTATAGTTAAGGGTGAAAGGAGATTACCGATGAACGAGCAACAACGATTAGCAAGTCAACAAGCAAATTCCTCTACGAAAAAAGAAGAGAAAGATTATAGTAAATACTTTGAAAGTGTATATCAACCACCTTCCTTAAAGGATGCGAAAAAGCGCGGGAAAGAAGAAGTTAAAATTGAACGGGATTTTGGCTTACCTGAAGAGTTTCGCAATTTTGGTACAGGAAGAAAGTTCTATATTCGTACATATGGTTGTCAAATGAATGAGCATGATACGGAAGTAATGGCAGGCATTTTCACCGCACTTGGATATGAACCAACTTTTTCAACTGAGGATGCAGATGTAGTTTTATTAAACACTTGTGCAATTCGTGAAAATGCTGAAAATAAGGTGTTTGGTGAGCTAGGCCATTTAAAGTCACTCAAACGAAGAAATCCAGACCTTTTAATTGGTGTATGTGGTTGTATGTCTCAAGAGGAATCTGTTGTAAATAAAATTATGCAAAAAAATCAGCATGTAGATATGGTATTTGGAACGCATAATATTCATAGATTACCGTACATTCTAAAAGATGCGATGTTCTCGAAAGAGACGGTAGTTGAAGTATGGTCAAAAGAAGGTGACGTAATTGAAAACCTTCCGAAAGTACGTCGTGGTGATATTAAAGCTTGGGTAAATATTATGTATGGCTGTGATAAATTCTGTACGTATTGTATTGTACCGTATACACGCGGAAAAGAGCGAAGTAGACGTCCAGAAGATATTATCCAAGAGATTCGTCATTTAGCTGCAAATGGTTATAAAGAAATTACTTTACTTGGTCAAAACGTAAATGCATATGGTAAAGACTTTGAAGATATAGAATACGGTCTTGGCGATTTAATGGACGAACTTCGTAAAGTTGATATTGCCCGTATTCGTTTTACAACGAGCCATCCACGTGATTTCGATGATCACTTAATTGAAGTGCTTGGCAAAGGTGGCAACCTAGTAGAACATATCCATTTACCAGTTCAATCTGGAAGTACGGATATGCTGAAAATTATGGCACGTAAATATTCGCGTGAGCATTATTTAGAACTTGTAAGAAAAATTAAAGAAGCAATTCCAGATGCAGTATTAACAACAGATATTATCGTTGGTTTTCCAAATGAAACAGATGAGCAATTTGAAGAAACGATGTCGTTATATCGTGAAGTAGGGTTTGATACTGCCTTTACATTCATTTACTCTCCTCGCGAAGGTACACCAGCTGCAAAAATGAAAGATAATGTACCGATGGAAGTAAAGAAAGAACGTCTTCAACGCTTAAATACACTAGTAAATACGTTGGCAATTGAAAAGAATAGTCGTTACAAAGGTCAAATTGTAGAAGTGTTAGTTGATGGGGAAAGTAAAAATAATCCGGAAGTACTTGCAGGTTATACTCGTACGAATAAACTTGTAAACTTCGTCGCTTCAAAATCTTTAATTGGTCAGCTTGTGAAAGTAAAAATAACGGAAGCAAAAACTTGGTCTCTTAACGGGGAATTAGTTGAAGAGCCGATTGAGGTGAAATAATAGATGAAAGTATATTCGAAAGATGACATTGTTGAACAAGCGAAAGAATTAGCAAAAATGATTTCTGAAACAGAAGAAGTTGATTTTTTTAAGAAAGCAGAGGCGCAAATTCATAAAAATGAAAATGTAAAGCGCGCAATCGATGAAATTAAAGCACTGCAAAAACAAGCAGTAAACTTGCAACATTACGGGAAATGGGAAGCTTTAAAAAAGGTAGAAGCTGAAATTGATGCATTGCAAGATAAGTTAGACAGTATTCCAGTCGTACAACAATTTAAATCTTCACAAACATACGTAAATGACTTATTACAGTTAGTTGCTAGTACAATTTCTAACAACGTAACAGATGAAATATTAATTTCAACTGGTGGCGATGTACTAAAGGGTGAAACTGGCGCAGCGGTAGAAAGTAAAAAAGGAAATTGTGGTTGTTAAAGAGATGTCATATTGACATCTCTTTTTTTGTGGATTAAACGTAAGGTCTTCTCAAAAAAAGAATGACACATTCCGCTATTGTCACGCATATGATTAAGTGAATAGTGATTGAGGAGGGTTACGAATGTCCGAATTTAGAGAGATTATTACAAAAGCAGTGGTTGGAAAAGGACGTAAGTATACAAAGTCAACGCATACATGTGAATCGAATAATGAGCCAACAAGTATTTTAGGGTGCTGGGTAATTAACCACTCGTACGAAGCAAGAAAGAATGGAAAACATGTGGAAATTGAAGGTTTCTATGATGTGAACACTTGGTATTCATTTGATGGAAATACAAAGACTGAAGTTGTAACAGAACGTGTGAACTACACGGACGAAGTAAGTATTGGTTATCGTGATAAAAACTTTTCTGGTGACGATTTAGAAATTATTGCTCGTGTTATTCAGCCGCCAAATTGTTTAGAAGCACTTGTATCACCAAATGGTAATAAAATTGTTGTAACTGTAGAACGTGAATTTGTAACAGAAGTAGTTGGAGAAACGAAAATTTGTGTAAGTGTAAATCCTGAAGGCTGCGTAGAATCAGATGATGATTTCCAAATTGCTGATGATGAATTTGAAGAATTAGATCCGAACTTTATCGTTGATGCAGAAGAAGAGTAATAGAAAGCTAGGGAGAAGTTCTTCCTAGCTTTTTACTTTACATAAGTGGCGCTGAATGAACATGATTCTTTATGAAATATGTTATAATGAAGAAAGACTCCTGAAATAGGAGATAAGAGTGTCCGTGAAATGCGACATATATGAAAATAGATTATCATGTAAGAATTATGGAGGAAAAGTATGACTCAATATACGCCTATGATACAGCAATATTTAAAGGTTAAGGCAGATTATCAAGATGCCTTTTTATTTTTTCGCTTAGGCGATTTTTATGAAATGTTCTTTGAGGATGCTGTTAAAGCAGCCCATGAACTTGAAATTACATTAACGAGCCGAGATGGTGGTAGTAGTGAACGTATACCAATGTGCGGTGTACCATATCATGCGGCTAAAAACTATATTGAACAACTTGTTGAAAAAGGATATAAAGTAGCTGTTTGTGAGCAAGTAGAAGATCCGAAAACAGCTAAAGGTGTAGTACGTCGTGAAGTAGTACAATTAATTACGCCAGGAACGATGATGGAAGGGCGTACAATTGATGAGAAAGAAAACAACTTCTTAGCCGCATTAACACATTTTGAAGATGGATCATATGCATTAGCTTGTAACGACTTAACGACTGGACAAAATACAGTAACGTTACTGACTGGTTCAGTAGAAGATATTTTATTAGAAGTGTATGCAACTGGTTCGAAAGAAATTGTTGTTGATTCTTCATTTTCTAAAGATGAACTAAACAAGTTAACTGAAACATTGAAAATGACGATTTCGTATGAAGATGCAACGGCAATTCCGGAAGGATTAGAACATCTTGTGAAAAATGTTTCACAAGCAAAATTAATTAAAGCAGTTGGACGTTTATTTAACTATGTAATAAGAACGCAAAAACGTTCTTTAGATCATTTGCAACCAGTAGAAATTTATTATACGAATCAATTTATGAAAATTGATGTACATTCAAAGCGAAACTTAGAACTGACAGAAACACTTCGGACGAAAGAAAAAACAGGATCACTATTATGGTTATTGGACAAGACGAAAACAGCTATGGGTGGTCGTATGTTAAAACAGTGGATGGAACGTCCACTTATACAGAAAGAAAGAATTGAAGAGCGTTTAGAAATGGTTGAAACGTTTGTAAATGATTACTTCTTACGTGAAGATTTAAAAGAAAAGTTAAAAGAAGTATATGATTTAGAACGCTTAGCAGGAAAAGTTGCATTTGGTAACGTAAATGCAAGAGACTTATTACAATTAAGACGTTCATTACTTCAAGTGCCAGCTATTTTAGAAGCAATTAGTTTGTTAGATAACGCTTATGCATCGAGATTAATTCAAGGTGCAGATCCATGTGAAAGCTTAACAGAATTACTAGGAAGAAGTATTCAAGAAAACCCACCGCTTTCAATTAAAGATGGAGATATTATTAAAGATGGTTATAATGACAAGCTTGATCAATATCGTTACGTGAGTAAAAACGGGAAAACGTGGATTGCTGAGCTTGAAAAAAGAGAACGTGATATTACTGGAATTAAATCGTTAAAAATCGGATACAACCGTATTTTCGGTTACTACATTGAAGTAACGAAAGCGAATCTTGCAGCACTTCCAGAAGGTCGCTATGAACGTAAACAGACGCTTGCTAATGCTGAACGTTTCATTACAGATGAACTGAAAGAAAAAGAAACGTTAATTTTAGAAGCAGAAGAAAAAATTGTACAACTAGAATACGATTTATTTACAGCGCTTCGTGAAGAAGTAAAAGTATTTATTCCGAAATTACAACATTTAGCAAAAGTAATTAGTGAATTAGACGTACTGCAAAGTTTTGCGACAGTTAGTGAAGAAGAACAGTTTGTAAAACCTGTACTAACAACGAAGCGTGAAATCTTTATTAAAGATGGTCGTCATCCTGTCGTTGAAAAAGTATTGAACGGGAAATTGTATGTACCGAATGATTGTATTATGCCAGAGAAGATGGATGTCTTTTTAATTACAGGACCGAACATGTCTGGTAAAAGTACGTATATGAGACAATTAGCACTTGTAACTGTTATGTCGCAAATCGGTTGTTTCGTACCAGCAACAGAAGCAGTATTACCTGTATTTGATCAAATCTTTACGAGAATTGGTGCAGCGGATGATTTAATATCAGGTCAAAGTACATTTATGGTCGAAATGTTAGAAGCGAAAAATGCAATTGCAAACGCATCAGAAAGAAGTTTAATTTTATTCGATGAAATTGGACGAGGTACATCTACCTATGATGGTATGGCACTTGCACAAGCAATCATTGAACATATTCATGACCAAATTGGTGCAAAAACGTTATTCTCTACGCATTATCATGAATTGACTGTGTTAGAAGAGAGTTTAGATCAACTGAAAAATGTACACGTTTCAGCAATTGAAGAGAATGGAAAAGTAGTATTCCTTCATAAAATTCAAGACGGGGCAGCTGATAAAAGTTACGGAATTCACGTTGCGCAACTTGCAGAGCTTCCAGATAGCTTAATCGCCCGCGCGAAAGAAGTGTTAGCACAGCTAGAAGGACAGGAAGAAATTATTATTCCAAAACGAGTAGAAGTGAAAGTACAAGAAGCTGCTCCAGAACCTGTAGTTGTAAAAGAGGAAATAGCAGAAATACAGGAAACGAAAGTAGAGACTGAAGAAGAATCGCAACTATCTTTCTTTGGAGGAGAACAGTCTTCGAAGAAACAAGACAAACCTCTGCTAGATCAAAAAGAAACAGCAGTATTGGCGCAAATTAAAAAAATCGATTTACTTGATATGACACCTTTAGAAGCGATGAACGAATTGTATCGCTTACAGAAAAAGTTAAAGAAAGGATGAGTAAGTAGATGGGGAAAATTCGCAAACTCGATGACCAACTCTCTAACTTAATTGCGGCAGGGGAAGTAGTAGAGCGCCCTGCTTCAGTCGTAAAAGAACTTGTGGAAAATTCTATCGATGCGAATAGTACATCTATTGAAATCCACTTAGAAGAAGCTGGGTTATCGAAAATTCGTATCATTGATAACGGTGATGGTATTGCAGAAGAAGACTGTATCGTCGCTTTTGAACGCCATGCGACGAGTAAAATTAAAGATGAAAACGATCTGTTTCGCATAAGAACACTCGGTTTCCGCGGTGAGGCATTGCCGAGTATTGCCTCTGTTAGTGAATTAGAATTAATTACTAGCACAGGTGATGCGCCTGGTACACACCTCATAATTAAAGGTGGAGACATTATAAAACAAGAGAAAACTGCGAGCCGAAAAGGAACAGATATTACAGTACAAAACTTATTCTTTAATACACCAGCGCGTCTTAAATATATGAAAACCATTCATACGGAGCTCGGGAATATTACAGATATCGTGTATCGTATTGCAATGTCACATCCAGAAGTATCGTTAAAACTGTTTCATAATGAAAAGAAATTGCTTCATACATCAGGTAACGGTGATGTAAGACAAGTACTTGCATCGATTTACAGTATTCAAGTTGCGAAGAAGCTTGTTCCAATTGAAGCTGAATCTTTAGACTTTACAATTAAAGGCTATGTAACATTACCAGAAGTAACGAGAGCATCTCGTAATTATATGTCAACGATCGTAAATGGTCGTTACGTTCGAAACTTTGTACTAATGAAAGCAATTCAGCAAGGCTACCATACATTACTGCCAGTTGGCCGGTATCCAATTGGCTTCTTATCGATTGAAATGGATCCAATGCTAGTTGACGTTAACGTACATCCAGCGAAGTTAGAGGTTCGTTTTAGTAAAGAACAAGAATTGCTAAAGCTGATCGAAGAAACATTGCAAGCTGCATTTAAAAAAATACAGCTCATTCCAGATGCAGGCGTAACAACGAAGAAAAAAGAAAAAGACGAAAGTGTGCAAGAACAGTTCCAGTTTGAGCATGCGAAGCCGAAAGAACCATCTATGCCGGACATTGTTTTACCAACTGGCATGGATGCAAAACAAGAAGAACCGCAGGCTGTGAAACAGCCACCACAACTGTGGCAACCGCCGAAACAAGAATGGCAACCACCACAGTCGCTCATAAGAGAAGAACAAAGTTGGCAACCATCCACTAAACCGATAATCGAAGAACCAATTCAAGAAGAGAAATCGTGGGATAGTAATGAAGAGGATTTTGAACTAGAGGAATTAGAAGAAGAAGTTCGGGAAATAAAAGAGATTGAAATGAACGGGAATGACTTACCACCGCTTTATCCAATTGGACAAATGCATGGAACATATATTTTCGCTCAAAATGATAAAGGCTTATATATGATTGACCAGCATGCCGCGCAGGAACGTATTAATTATGAATACTTCCGTGATAAAGTAGGAAGGGTAGCGCAAGAAGTACAAGAGTTACTTGTACCGTACCGTATTGATCTATCTCTTACTGAATTTTTACGTGTCGAAGAACAGTTAGAAGAACTAAAAAAAGTTGGGCTATTTTTAGAACAATTCGGCCATCAATCCTTTATCGTCCGCTCGCATCCAACATGGTTCCCGAAAGGACAAGAAACAGAAATTATCGATGAAATGATGGAGCAAGTTGTCAAACTAAAAAAAGTGGATATTAAAAAGTTACGTGAAGAAGCAGCCATCATGATGAGCTGTAAAGCATCCATTAAAGCGAATCAATATTTAACGAACGATCAAATATTTGCCTTACTGGAAGAATTACGTACAACAACAAACCCATACACATGCCCACACGGAAGACCGATTCTTGTGCATCATTCTACTTATGAGTTGGAGAAGATGTTTAAGAGGGTTATGTAGAGTGAATAAATTATATTTCAAAAGGGAGCAACATTTACTGTTGCTCCCTTTTCATATGTAGATTTAATAGTTAAACGAGAATATGGTGGAGTAATTTTACCGTTTATTTCTTGGTTGTGTTAGCTTAAATTTATCTATGTATAAAAAAGCGCTGTATACAGCACTTTTTAAAATGTGCATGAATTGTATCATTACTAACTAAATAACTATGCATGGTTGAATGTTGCTTCTTATTTAGCTAATTGTTATAAAGATCTATACAATTACTTATTTTTATTATTATTAATTTTTTCAGTGTATAGAACTTGCTCTTTATAGTGCTTCTTAATTGGGAAGTTATGTGTACCTGTGCCGTTCTTGAATTTTTTATCAATGGGGTTCTTTAGAGGAACTGTTGTAGTTTCAGTAAATTCATATGGGTAATTTATTTTAGATTTATCTTCAAACATGAAAATGCCTCCTTTTAGGATCTCCTAAATTCTTTACTATAACATGATATGCATATAGATATTTTTTGGACTAGTTATTTATATAGGTTAATGGAATTTAATTACATAACTACTGAAACATTTTAAAGGAAAACAATTTGAGAAAGAAATGGTATGAATAGCTGTTGGCTCCTATTGTTGTTTTTTTGTTTGACAGCACAGTTAATTATGTATATAAATTCAATATAGATTGTTTTTATAATATGGTTTATATGGGATTTTCTTGATAATATAATGTGGAATATTATAGTGTTATTAGGTTATTAGGAACATTTAATGCTGTTTCATAACTGAAAGGTAATTGAAAAAAAACTGAAACTTTTCTCATAAAAATTCAATCTAACTTGAAAAATGAAAGGAAAATGAAATTTTCCAAAAGATATTCTTTGTTAAGATAAAAAGCATACATACAAAAAGTATTGACATATCTTAAAAATGTATTTTCAAGATATAGTGGGGGAAAAGATGAGATTAGAAAAACAATTAATAAAAAAGATGTATTATGAAACATTCCTAATGGAGAATGAAACAAAACCAACTCTTGACGTACTTGGACAAGCTTATGTAAACGAAGAAAAAAATGAGATTTCTGATGGGTCTTATATTCGTTTTGCACAAGGTGAATTTTATTATCGTCATCAAGATTTTGAAGCAGCTATTTTTAAATGGGAGAAGGTTAGTAATGAATTAGCACCATGGGCACAAAAAAATATTGCGGATGCTTATTTCGAACTGAATCAGTTATCATTTGCTGAAAATATTTATACTTCTATTACTACTGATAATAAAATATTGATGACCGAAATTAGACTACAATTACTTTCTCTTTACATTGAGCAAAATAATTTTGACTCAGCTTTCGGTGTTATTAAAGAAGCAGTTTCTTTAAATCCTGATTATCCGAATGTCACAAAAATTGCCCGTTCCTTTTATGAGGAACAGCAAGATTTTGATAGTGCAGTAGAGCTTGCTGTGAATGAGTTAATTCGCATAGAATCGTATCCTTGGTTTGAGGTGTTAAAAGGATATATCGATAAAGGGTTTACTAAACATATTTCACCAGACTATTTTTATGATGCATTAGCTACATTAAATAATGTAGATCAAGTACAATTTACGCAAATGGTTTCATCACTCTGGAACAGTTATAAAAATGAAAAAAATTACTTATTGTGGCTTAACACAATAAATGAATTTTTCTTACATATTGAAATACATTCGTCCGATATATGGAACAAAGTTTCTGCTCTTTACGAAGAAACGTACTTTGCATTAATTCAAGGTCAATATACGCTTAGACAATTAAACGATATCATACCAAATCTGTTAGCAAATTGGTTAAAGGTAGTCAATCCATCTTATGCTGTATTTCCATCTGCAGCTGTATTGGCATGGGATGAGATTTTCCCTTCCAAAATAGATTCAGCAAATATAGAACATGCGGAAAACTTACTGTCACATTCTATTAATCATGTAAATGGCTTAGAGTACAGCTTACACCTTTTTGAATCTATTACACAGTGGGCACAAAAGCAGAATATAGAAATAGGTCACCGATTTAAATGGTTAGTTGACGAGCTCGCAGATTTAAGAACAAATCGTATTTTAGTAACGGGAACTTCAGGGAACGGAAAAACTACATTTATTAACTCTATATTAGGAGAAAATATATTAGAAAAATCAATTTCAAATGTAGTAGTTTTAAAAAATGATGCTCATATAGAAATAAACGCTATAACAGACTCAGCAATTACAACAACGGAAGATGTCTCTGATTACCATAATATGATGTCTCAGCACCATCAAACATATAGAGATAGAGCGTGTGTTGAATTTAAATTACCATGCAGATTTTTAAATGAAAATAAACTTACATTTGTAGTGACACCTGGCTTTAATAGGAATAACGACACTAGAGATGAGATATTCGAATATTTAAATTCTGTAGACGAATTACTGTTCGTATTGAATGCGGATTCACCTTTTACTGATAAAGAACGTGACATTCTATTAAGTATTCAAGAACATACGCCAAATTTACAAATTCATTTCTTATTAAATAAAATCGATAACATTTACAGTGAAGCAGAAGTGAAAAGGGTATTACATGATACGGCAACGAGAATAAACACATATTTCCCGTATGCAAGAATTTTCCCTTATTCCTCGTTATATACAAGTAGTCAACAATTAAATGATTTAACTGAGTTTATTCATTTTAACTTTAATCATAAAAATATCGATGCAGAACGTACTGAAAAGTTATTATTTTTCATTCGAAAAACAATTACATATCTTTTGGATAAACGTGTTGAGAAAGAAAATAATCTGGTGGATGCTATTAATTGGAATGAAGATATGCTAGTGAAACTAAACGGTAGCATTAATAACCTTACTACATTTGAGAGGGAAAAAATTCATTTCATTACACAATCATATCGTTCAATGAAGACTGAAATTACAAATGATCTTACTGAAAATATTCCGAAGATATTAAAGAGCTGTTCTAATTTAATTAGTGAAGAAAGTGATTTCGGGCACATGGATACGGAACTAAATAAAGCAATGAATGAAAGAGTGCATAAATATTTAGAACAAACTGTGTTACCTAATCTGGCTCTTTCTATGCAAAATTGGATTGCAACTTCTAATAATGAGCTTCTTCAAAGTCAAACGTATTTAGAAGAACTTAGTGAAGGGCTTAATTCACTATTTGGAGAAAATAGAATACAGTTAGAATGTGACTTTAAAGTGCTTGATGACTGGCGCAGAGATACTGACAGGATGACGACTAGAATACAAATGGATGAAGTAAATATTTTACGTCGATTTACGCCAGCACAATTTTTACTGAAAAGTGCCGGTAAATTGTTTGGAGTTCTTCCTAAAAATAAATCTATGCTATATAACAAATACAAACAGTATGTAGAAAATGAAGATTATACTGAAGTAACGGCTTCTATTATGAAGAAATTTTTCTTGCAATTTGAGCTATTTGAAAACACACAAGAGCGAGATATTCATATATTCTTTAGGAATCCATTTAACTGTTTGAAACAAACTGTAGAAAATATGCAATTAGAAATACAAGAAAAACAAGAGCTGTTACATAAGATGAAATCAAATCCTGAAGTCTATCATGATTCTATCATGCTCTTTGAATTGAGATTACGTCAATGTGAAGTGATTTTACATATAGGTGATGATCATACTTATACAGATGTAAGTTTAGAGACAAGCGTAGAATAAAAGTGAAATATATGAAACTGCATCATGTATTAGAAGAGAATAAAAGGGAGCAACTCATTACAGTTGCTCCCTTTTCATATTTACATTATTTTTCTGTTTCTTTAATTTTAGTTTGTACTTCGCCAGTTTTAATTTTATTGCTTTCTGAGAAGCGTAATAAATCGCCTTCAATAATTTTGTCAGACATTCGTAATTCATTTTGGGCACGTTTAATGAGGGCTTGAGCTTCTTTTTTTGGTAAATCTACAATTTCACCTGTTATACGGTCGTAGAAAGTGTTGTTTTTGTATGCATACTTATCTGTAACGAAGCTACCATCACGTAAAACAACAAAGCCAGTATATTCATCTGAAAACATATCATGGCCAAAACGAATATCATTCGTAGAATCAACACCTAATAAATTTAGAATAGTAGGTTTCATATCGATTTGTCCTGTAGGCTTTGAAATCGTTTCACCTTCTGTTTGGCCAGGCATATGAATATATAAAGGTGTACGTTGTAAATTCAGAGTATCAAATTCTGTTATTTGATCTTTTTCTAAAAACTGTGCCATTGCACGATTATGTTTTTCAGAAATGCCATAATGATCACCATATAAAACAATAATAGAATCATCATACATTCCCTCAGCTTTTAAACGCTCAATAAATTTTTTAATGGATTCGTCTAAGTAACGTGCTGTTACGATGTAACGATCAAATACGCCATTACCAGAGTTGTATGGTTCAATGAATTTTGTATCTTCATCATACGTAAATGGATAATGGTTTGTTAAAGTAAGGAAACGAGCGTAAAATGGTTGATCAACAGTTTTTAATATATCTACTGATTGATCAAAGTACTCGATATCTTTTAAGCCCCAATTTAAATTTGTTTCAGGCGTAATTTTGTAATCAAGTTCATTATAGTAACGATCATAACCGAGAGCAGAATACATAATGTTACGATTCCAAAATGTTGCATTATTCGCATGGAATACAGAAGTGAAATAACCTTGCTGACGTAAAATTTCTGGAGTTGCAGTATAATCATTGTTACCGTGTGTAAAGAATACAGCTCCTCGATTTAATGGATACAACGACGTATCGATTAGAAATTCAGAATCAGATGTTTTCCCTTGACCAGTTTGATGGAAAAAGTTATCAAAGTAATAACTTTCATTTATGAATTCATTTAGGAATGGTGTAACTTCTTGCCCGTTCACTGATGCGCCTATTAAGAAGGTCTGCAAGGATTCAAGAGTGACGACAATTACGTTTTTTCCTTTCGCTGCACCAAACATATTAGGGTTTGGCTCGCTTTGATTTGCTTTTACGTAGTTTTCAGTTTCTTGTAATTTACTACTATCAGCAAGTGCTTTTTGTGACCCAGCTTTTACTTGCAGTGTTAAGTCATATACTTGGTGAGTATATAAGCCTAAATTTTTGACAAGCATGACTCGGTCGAATGATCTTGTTAATAATTCAGGGCGCTCTTTTTCTGCAAGATGTAGATTCGCAAAGAATACACCAATCGTTAAAAGAAAGTATAACAAGCGCGTAGAATGAGTTACACGTTCTGTTTTAAAGACCAATGATTTCTTTTTTAATAAAATAAAGAAGAAAACAATGTCTACGAATGCGAGTATAATTTTGTAGTTTAATATTTCTATAATACTGCCGCCTAATTGGCCGAAGTTTGAGGTTTGTCCAAGTACTGGTAATGTAACGAAATCACTATAAAAATCATAGAACATTACATTTCCAACAAGCACGATTGTTAATAAGAAATTAATACAGAGCGCTATATAATTTCGCTTTTCACCAGTTGCAAATAATGCTAATCCAACAAATGCTAATGATGCGGCTAGAGGGCTAATAAACAAAATGAGCTCTTGCGTTGAAGACTCGATTTTTAAATCAAAACTGAATCGCGTAATAAGATATGTTTTTAACCATACCGCTAAAGCCATTATTATAACAAAACTTATATTTTGCATTTGTAAATTTATTTTGTTCTTCATTTTTACACCTTCTTTATATAATTTATTTAACTAAAGTTATATATTATGTTTTTATAACTATTAGAGTGTAATGAACCATTTAGACTTTGTTTTCTAAAGGGAATAATTTGAAGTATTCATATATATACAATGGGGATTTTTAAAGCGTAGTAGCATAAATATAACTCTTTTTGAGAAACGGGCAGAACAAGTCATAGTTGTAGTGAAATTGACTTATAGACATCCTACCATATTAAACACTATGATGATGTTACAAAATATCGAACAAATAAAAGTGAAAATGGATAGAGACTTTTAAAACTGTTGACATTCAATTTATTAGAATTGAATGTCAATCGTTTTAAATATACAGTTATATTACATATGTATTTTGTAAAATCCCGATTTTTTGTCGGTTAATTATTAGCAGGGAAGGATAGGGGGTTTATTAATATAATTTTACTATATGTAAGTAAAGTGTTTTGAAATTGAAAATATTTGACTGACATTTTAATGATAGAAATTAAATGTCAGATAAGTACTTTCCAACATACAGACCACTTGCAGCTGCTTGAGATAATGAATGCGTAACGCCTGAACAATCTCCAATTAAAAATAGCCCATGTATACTAGTTTCAAAATGATTATTAATTTTTATCGTAGGAGCATAGAACTTTCCATCAATTCCATATAGTAAAGTATGTTGATCAATAGGTTCTTGTATAAATTGTTCTAAACGTAATAAAAATTCTTTGAGCCCTTCAATATATAATTGAGGAATTTCTTGATTCAAATCTCCATAATCCCCCTGTAGTGTAGGCTGTATACGGCTATGTTCCATGCTGTTTTCCGCCGTAGGTTGTTTCTTTAGTAAGTCCTCTAAGCGCTGTATAACAATCCGATCTCGTCCTTGGTTAATGCCTTTAATAATTGAACTTGCGTATACATTTGCTTCTTTGAGAGTTGGAAAATAGCTAGGAATAAATAAAGTGAAATTTAAATTAGAAGTGCCAGTTCCTTGCTCTCGAAAATTTTGACCGTCAGGCATAACTAAACCTTCTTCGTACTTTCGAATGATGTGTCCTTTTGGATTCATACAGTAAGTAGTTGCTGTGAAATGCTCACCTTGATAAGAAAGTTTTGTTTCAAAAGTATCTTTTAATATAGAACGTAATTGATGTTCTTTCATTTCTACTCTAATTCCTAAATCTACACGTGTTTGCTCCTGAGAAATATTTAGGGAACTGCACATTTCTTTTAACCAATCGGCCCCAGAGCGCCCAGTTGCAAATACTAGTTGCTTAGTTTGAACTGTTCCTTGATTTGTATCTATTGTAAAATGATCTTCCTGTTTCAGAATATGTTGTACATCTATATGAAATTGAATCTTTATTTTCGTCAGTAAAAATTCATAGAGCTGCTGAAAAATGTTACTGGAAAGTGTAGTACCAAGATGTCTTACTTCTGTTGTTAGCATTTGTAAACCACACGCTTCAGCTCTCTTAGTGAGACTTGAATTTTCAGTAGAATATTTTGAAACCGAACTTCCACCAAACTGACATAGAATTTCATCTACTTCAGCCATGAGTTGTAAAAAACCCTCTTTACCGACTTTTTTCTCAAGTTCTCCGCCAAATCCGTTTGTATAATTAAATTTCCCTTCAGATTTGCCTAAACCACCAAACCCGAAATATTTATCACATGTAGTACAATTACACACTTTTCCTTCGTCTAAAGGACAATGGCGATCTTCTAGCGCTTTACCTTTATCAAGAATTAAAACTTTTTTGTTACTTTTAGCTAGTGAATAAGCCATAAAAATGCTACTTACTCCAGCGCCGATAATCGTAACATCATACATATTCTTCCACCTGCTAACGAATAGTTTGTTTTTTATTTTTCTAGTGTATAACAATTTTATGAAGTTAAGAAATAGCTTTTATTAATAAAGTGGGAGTTTTTGAACTTGATGCTTTATTAATTTCTACGAGTGGTGGAGTAAATACAAAAATTTTTATTTGAAAGAAGAAACAGTTTAAAAAATAACTATGTCATATGATTAATAACATCTTACATAGAAAAAAACAGACCTTTTAAGTGAAGAGGTCTGTTAATGATTTTAAATCTTATTTAGCAAACACATGATTACCAATTACTGCTACTGTTTGACGTGTCGTAATCCACTTGTCCGTTGATGTTTTTGGATTGTAGAAATAAATCCAGTCTGAATCTACTCCATTTGTGGAGATAGCCTCTTCTACAGCCATTTTTGCTTCTGCACTTGCAGGTTGATTAATTCTTCCATCTGTAACAGGAGTAAATGCATATCCGTATTTAATAGGTTCATAAATAACGCCTGTTATTGTATTTGGAAAACCTTTTGCATTTACACGATTTAGTATAACTTTGGCTACTGCTACTTTTCCTTTATAGGATTCGCCACCTGCTTCAGCGGTAACTAAGCGTGCCATTAAGTCTTTTTCTTTTTGTGAAATACTTGAGTTGATTTTTAAATGTTGTCCTGTATAAAGCTTGTTTCCGACTGTATTGTTCATTTGTTTTATAGATTGGACAGTGACATTGTAACGCTTTGCTATCGTTTCTAATGAATCTCCCGGTTGTACTTGATAAATAATTTGTTCAGAAATGTTCGCAGGCTTGGCATTTTGAGGAACAGTGATTTCATTTGATTTCACGGACCCTGGAATATGTAACTGTTCGCCAATAAAGGTTTTATCGTTTCCTTTATTATTAGCCTGTTTAATGGATTGTATTGAAACTCCGTATTGTTTACTAATGCCCCAAAGTGTATCGTTCTTTTTTACTGTATGAATGGTAGAAGCTTCAGCTGTACTTTGACTACATACGAATGTAATTGCGGCCGCAGATAAAGGAATTATATGTTTTATTTTTAGTAATTTCATTGTAAATCCTCCTAAGAAAAAATTAAGGTGAAACGATTAAGTAATGTAGTTTGAAATGTGTATATGCGTAATATATTAATGTAAGTATATTAGCACATATAAAATAAATAATCACTATAAGTTTCATATTCGTTTAGTGTAGAGTCAGAATATGAAATATTGCATATGAAAATACATTGAAGTTCATATTTCTGATTACTATAATCTATTTAGTAGAAAGGGAATACGTTATAGAATTAATCATTATAGATTAATATAATGATTAATAATTATTAATAGGAGGATTGATGTAATGAAAATATTTCAAAAAATGTGTGCGTCAACTGTAATCATTACAACACTTTTAGGAACAGGAGGCACTATCAATAGTGTATATGCTGATTCTATAGAACAGCAGAGTAAATTAGGGATAGAACAAGAAACAGATAAGCAAATCATTGTAAAATTTAAAGCGGATTTGGATTTGCCATATGAAGATGGTATTGAAAAACAAATACAATCTCAAACGAATGATAAAATAATAAAAGATCTTTTGACAGAATATCCAGATGTAACATTTACTCGTTTATTCACATCTGTAAGCCCGGAACAAATACAAAACCTTGAAGTGAAAGCACCTAATCATGTATCTACAAGTCTATTAAACTACTATATTCTTCAAAATCAAAATAGTGGGTATGAAGAAGAAATAGTAGATAAGTTAAAGGCATCTTCTTTAATAGAAGATGCGTATATGAAGAAACAAGAGAAAATAATGCCACCTGAAGTGCAATCATCAAGTGTAGCTCTTAATCCTAATAACAATCCTAGATTTAAAAAACAAGGTTATCTTGAAGCAGCCCCATACGGTATTAATGCGCCTTTCGCCTGGGGAATTCAAGGCGGTAATGGAAATGGTATTACTTTTGTTGATATGGAATACGGATGGCTATTAAATCATGAGGATTTATTACATCAAAATATTGAATTAATGTCTGGAAGAAATATAGATCAGCATGTCGGTCATGGGACGTCTGTACTAGGAATTGTATCCTCTGAGGACAATGAAGTCGGGAATATTGGGATTGCGCCAAAAGCGAAAGCAAAGGTTATCTCTCAAATAAGAGATAACGGACAGTATAATACGGCTGATGCAATATTAAGCGCTGTAAATCAGTTAGAAGCTGGGGATGTTTTATTATTAGAGGCGCAAGCATCCTTTGATGGATATGGTGATAAATATTTACCTGTTGAAGTACAACCAGATATTTTTGATGCAATTCGTGCTGGTACAGATAAAGGGATTGTAATTATAGAGGCTGGAGCAAATGGGTGGAATGATTTAGACCAGTTCAAAGATAGAAAAGGTAAGCAAGTCTTAAATCGTAATAGTAAAGATTTTAAAGATTCGGGTGCAATTATGGTAGGCGCTGGCTCTTCATCTTTCCCTCATGAACGTATGTGGTTTTCGAATTATGGAAGCCGTATTGATGTGTACGGATGGGGAGAAAATGTAGATACAACTACAGCTGAACAAAGTAGAAGTGCTGTAAATCTATATACTTCAAGCTTTAGCGGAACATCTAGTGCCTCGCCAATTATTGCTGGGGCAGCGACTTTAGTACAAAGCATTGCTAAAGAAAATTTAGGACAACCATATAGACCTAGTGAACTAAGAGCAATATTAAGCAACCAGAGCACAGGAACAAAATCTAAAGATCCATATGCAGATAAAATTGGTGTTTTACCAGATTTGAAGTCTATACTAGTAAACTTAGGCTATGAACAAAGAAAACCAAACGGTGGGAATGAATTACAAGTAACAGAAAATGAACCAAATAATGAGCCTAGACAGGCAAATAAAGTTAACTTTCATACACCGGTGAAAGGAATGCTACATAATAGTGATAGAGTAGATGTATTTACTTTCCAAATTGACTCGCCGGAAAATATTAATATTTCTCTACTAAATGAACAAAATATCGGAATGACATGGGTACTTCATCATGAATCAGATTTAAATAACTATGTAGCATATGGTGAAAATGAAGGCAATGTAGTTAAAGGAACTTATAATGCAAAGCCAGGTAAATATTATTTATACGTCTATAAATATGAGAATACAGATGGTTCATACGTATTGAACATAAAATAAGTAAAAGGAACTTCAGATGAAGTTCCTTTAAATTTTTCTAATTTAGTATATGTGAATGATTTTTTAACTTTACTTCTATGCAATATTTCATATTGATGAAATGTTATTTATTTTTTCTGAACTAGCTTATATTATATTCAATAAGTTTGATATAAAAACAGAAAAAGAGAGGGATAATAATGAGCAATAAGAAGTTAATTTTGAAATTATTCATATGTAGTACAATATTTATCACATTTGTATTTGCTTTACATGATAAGCAAGTAGTTGCAGCTAGCTCTGTTAATGAGCTTGAAAATTGGTCGAAATGGATGCAACCTATACCTGATAATATCCCGTTAGCACGAATTTCAATTCCAGGAACACACGATAGTGGGACGTTCAAGTTGCAAAATCCGATTAAGCAAGTATGGGGAATGACGCAAGAATATGATTTTCGCTATCAAATGGACCATGGAGCTCGCATTTTTGATATAAGAGGACGTTTAACAGATGATAATACGATAGTTCTTCATCATGGGCCATTATATCTTTATGTAACACTGCATGAATTCATAAACGAAGCGAAACAATTTTTAAGAGATAACCCGAGTGAAACGATTATTATGTCTTTAAAAAAAGAGTATGAGGATATGAAAGGGGCAGAAGATTCATTTAGTAGTACGTTTGAAAAAAATTATTTTGTTGATCCTATCTTTTTAAAAACAGAAGGAAATATAAAACTTGGAGATGCTCGTGGGAAAATTGTACTACTAAAAAGATATAGTGGTAGTAATGAATCTGGAGGATATAATAATTTTTATTGGCCAGATAATGAGACGTTTACCACAACTGTAAATCAAAATGTAAATGTAACAGTACAAGATAAATATAAAGTGAGTTATGATGAGAAAGTAAAATCTATTAAAGATACAATGAATGAAACGATGAACAATAGCGAGGATTTAAATCATCTATATATAAATTTTACAAGCTTGTCTTCTGGTGGTACAGCATGGAATAGTCCATATTACTATGCCTCTTATATAAATCCTGAAATTGCAAACCATATAAAACAAAAGAATCCTGCGAGAGTAGGCTGGGTAATTCAAGACTACATAAATGAAAAGTGGTCACCATTATTGTATCAAGAAGTTATAAGAGCGAATAAGTCATTAATAAAAGAATAAAGATGATGAGAGTGAGAAGCGATAAAATATATCGCTTCTTATTTCTTTTCCAATAACCAACAATATAAATTGTACTTTTATAATAGAAAAAAATAAAAACATAAGATATAATCATACATATAAAATTTGTACCTATAAATTTTATATGTATGATTGAATTTGATTTGTTGTAATGAAATGGAGGTATATACTATGAAGTTTCCACATGATTTTTTATTCGGAGCTGCTTCAGCTTCTTATCAAGTAGAAGGTGCATGGAATGAAGATGGAAAAGGTGTTACGAATTGGGACGAGTTTTCAAAAATTCCTGGCAAAACATACAATGGAACAAATGGTGATGTAGCTGTTGATCATTATCATCGATATAAGGAAGATGTTCGCTTAATGGCTGAGATGGGATTAGAATCGTATCGTTTTTCTATTTCTTGGGCGAGAATATTGCCGACTGGAGATGGAAAGGTAAATGAAAAAGGGATTGAATTTTATAACAACTTAATTGATGAATGTTTAAAATACGGGATTGTGCCGTTTGTCACTTTATATCATTGGGATTTACCATTACCGTTAGAAAAAGATGGTGGATGGACGAATAAAAGAACAGCAGAGGCTTTCGTAAAATATGCAGAAACTTGTTTTAAGGCATTTGGTGACAGAGTTAAGCATTGGATTACTTTTAATGAGACCGTAATGTTTTGTGGATTAGGTTATTTAAAAGGTGCACATCCACCAGGAATACAAAATGATGTTCCAAAGTATTTTCAAGCGACTCATTATGTATTTTATGCACACGCGAAAACAGTTGCGGTGTACAAGCAGCTGAAACAATATGGTGAGATTGGGATTACACATGTTTTCTTACCAGCTTATAGTGTGGATGATCAAAAAGAAAATATACAAGCAGCAAATCATGCGAATGAATATGAAACGTATTGGTATTATGATCCAATTTTAAAAGGCGAGTATCCGTCTTATGTTGTACAACAATTAAAGGAAAAAGGATGGACTCCTAATTGGACGGTTGAAGAATTAGAAATCATTAAACAAAATGCAGAAGAAAATGATTTTATTGGCTTGAATTATTATCAACCAATACGAGTAGAAAGATACGATATGGATATAAAGAGTGAGGAACATTCTCGAGAAAACTCAACGCTTGCTCCAGGTAACCCTTCTTTTGATGGTTTTTATCGAACAGTTAAAATGGATGATAAAACATATACAAAATGGGGATGGGAAATATCTCCCGAAGGTTTCTTAGAGGGATTGCATATGTTGAAAGCGCGTTACGGTGACATAAAGATGTATGTAACGGAAAATGGACTTGGTGATGAAGATCCAATCATTGACGGAGAAATTGTAGATGTTCCGAGAATTAAATTTATTGAAGCGCATTTAAAAGTAATGAAGCGTGCAATTGAAGAGGGAATTAACTTAAAAGGTTATTATGCATGGTCAGTGATTGATCTTTTAAGTTGGTTAAATGGATATAAAAAGCAATATGGCTTTATTTTTGTCGATCATAATGATAACTTAAAACGTAAGAAGAAACTTTCGTTTCATTGGTATAAACGTGTGGTCGAAACGAGAGGGGAAGAGTTATAACAGATAAAAGCGTATTTTAGGAGAAAGTGTATGAGTGCAAAGTATAAACAAATTGCAGATGTGTTAGAGCAAAACATTCGAGATGGGCTTTTTAATGAAACGAAAAAACTACCTACAGAAGAAGCGTTGATGAATCGATTTGAAGTAAGCCGTAATACGATACGTAAAGTAATTAGTCAGCTTGTGAATAGAGGTTATATTTTTCAAGTGCAAGGTAGTGGCATGTTTTTACGCGAAACTTCTGTAACAGATTACATTAATTTAGGAAGTTTACGTGGATTAACGAAAAATCTTGTTTCACAAAATATTGAAACGAAAGTGTTAGAGCTGGAAGTAATAGATGCGGACGAAGAGATAGCAAAGCGGATGCAATGCGAAGCTGGAACTAGGTTGTATTTTTTGAAGCGCTTAAGAATTGTAGATGCTAAACCATTCTCTATTGAAGTAAGTTATTTCAAAAAGGATATTATTCCATATTTGAACGAAGAAATAGCATTAAGCTCTGTATACAGTTATTTCATTGAAGATTTACGATTAAATATTGGTTTTGCTGATAAAGTTATTAGTTGTGAAAAAGTAAATAAAGAAAATGCACAGCTTTTAGAATTAAATGAAGGTGATCCGGCGCTTCTTATTGAAAATACAGTGTATCTTGTAAATGGAACAATTTTTGAGTTATCTCAGTCGATGTTTCATTATGAAAAGGCGAAACTTTTAAATCGAATTAATTTTAAATGAAAAATTATCGTTTGAAAAAAGCAACTGGTCCTAAGTGATCAGTTGCTTTTTATTTTTTAAGTGGATGAGCAAAAAAACATGAAAGTGGTTGGTCCGCTTTTTGCAAACATCTATTATGATAAGAGAAGAAAGGTAGTATGTTATCAACGTTTTAAAGAGGAAGGTTTTTATGTAAGTTCTTTAATTAAAATAGATGGGTCTTAGAGAGGTGAAAAGACAATGAATTTTGCAATTTCACTAGTCGTTATTATTGTAATTGTATCGCTATTTGGGACTGTACTAGTTGCAAGAAACGTGGAGGAGAATTACGGTAAGTCTACAAAAAGAAATGTGAAAAACTTATCTGCAATCTATATTCTTCTTCTATTTGTTCTACTGGCCGGGGTAACATGGTACGCGGTAATGATTTAATAGTTTGTAAAAGAATTGAAATGAGAGTATGAAGTTGGAATTTCAGAAGCTATTGAGTAATCAGAAAGAGAACCATTTTGGATATATCCATTTACGGATAAGAAAATGTGACTAATTAATACTATTTTTACGGTGAATACTGTTAGTAAAAAATGAGGATAGTTCGTTTTGAAAGGAGGAAACTAGATGGAATGGAAACCAAATCGTGCAGATAAGACACCTGTATATAAACAAATTGCGGATTATATTGAAAGAGGCATTTCTTCAGGTGAATTTCCTTCTGATAGTAAGTTACCTTCTGAGCGTATGTTAGCAAAGGAATTACAGGTGAACCGGAGTACAATAGTAGCTGCGTATGAAGAATTAAAATCACTTGGAGTAGTAGAACGGCAAAAGGGAAGCGGAACACGGGTCAATACAGACATATGGGGTGTCTCACATAAACGAATACCGAACTGGGGTAGGTACGTGGAGGATGGATCGTTCTTACCTAACGTACCACTCGTTCAACAAATTCGAACGGAAACACAAAAAGATGATTTAATTAATTTAGCAAGCGGTGAACTGTCACCAGAATTAATTCCAAGTGATAGATTTCGAACAATTTTGTCGGAGAAAACATTTATGGAAAACCTCGGTTATGATCATCCACTTGGAAATGAGATGTTGAGAAAAACAATTGCAGCACATGTTCAGCAATATAAACAAATTGAAGCAGATTCAAGCTCTATTCTTATTACGTCAGGAGCACAACAGGCGCTTAATCTTATCGTTCAATGTTTATTAAAACCTGGTGATGCGATCGCGATTGAAGATCCTTCGTATTGTTTTTCGCTTCCAATGTTTAAATCGGCCGGTTTAAACATATTTCATTTACCTGTTGATGAGCATGGAATGAATCCAGATGACTTAATCGATTTGCACAAAAAGCATCGCATTCGTATGGTGTTTTTGAATCCAGATTATCAGAATCCGACGGGGACTGTGCTTTCATTAGCGAGACGTAAAAAAATTTTAGAACTGTCTTCTGAGTTCGGTATACCAATTGTAGAAGATGATCCGTATAGTTTAATCTCTTTTAATGGAGAAGTGAACCCGACATTAAAATCAATGGACCAAAATGGAAATGTTCTTTATATAAGTTCATTATCAAAAATTGTTGCATCAGGATTACGTATTGGATGGATAATTGGTCCTACACGTGTAATTGAGCGTTTAGCAGATGCAAAGCAACAAGTTGATTTTGGCCATAGTGTATTTACGCAGTGGGTAGCAAATCAATTTTTAGAATCAAAGGATTTCCATAAACATATTACGATACTTCGTGGACAATTGAAGCAAAGAAGAGATGTATTAATTGCAGAGCTTGAAGGAACATTGGGAGACCGAGTTGAATGTTTCGTGCCAGAGGGTGGAATACATGTATGGTGTAAAGTGAAAGGAAAGTTTGATGAATATCACTTATTAGGTGAATCTATACAGAATGGTGTCGCATTTGTTCCGGGCAGTGTTTTAGGTTCGAAAAATGAATATATACGATTTACGTTTGGTAGAGCGAATATAGAACAAATTCAACTTGGAATTAAACGGTTTGCCGACACGCTAAATGAGATTTCATAATATGGATGTGTGATAGTGAAATGAGGGAAAGAAATGAAGTACGTGACGCTTTTACTTCAAGTAGGCGTGCTATATGTATTTAGCCTAGTGGGTACGTGGATTCAAGGAGTATTCCATCTATCAATGCCAGGAAGTTTAATAGGGATGTTAATACTGTTCCTGCTCCTTTCCACTCGCGTTTTACCGTTAAAATGGTTTGAGTTAGGCGCGGAAAAGTTAATCGTATTTTTACCGTTATTTTTAATCCCTTCGACAACAGGGCTCATGGAATACGGGTCTTTTCTTTTCAGTAAGGAGAGTATTATATTCCTTTTAGTAGTTGCAAGTACTGTAGTAACTTTGATTGTTTCAGGGTATATAAGTCAATTATTAATAACAACAAAAAAATAAAATCGACAAGGTGCACGATTCAAATGGTCTTAATTATTATTACTGTAGCAATTTATTTCTTGGCGACAAAGCTATATAAAAAATTTACGTTTGCATTTACGTTACCGGTGTTAACAGTTACGGCAATTATGATTTGTTTATTTTTCATTTTTGGTATTTCTCATCATGAGTATAGGGAAAATGGAGGAGACATTCTTTCAAGCTTATTGAGCCCTGCAATTGTAGCATTAGCCATACCTCTATTTAAAGAGCGAAAGATACTTATGAAAAATTTTTTATCGATACTTATTGGAGTAGTGATAGGTATAGTGGCTGTAACGAGTATGAATGTAGTGATTGGCGGAATTTTAAATATAGATAAGGAACTTATATTAACTACTTTACCACAGTTAGCAACGATGCCTATTGCCCTATCATTAGCGGATCAAATTGGTGGTATTCCATCTATGACTTCTAGTTTTGTAGTTGTTGCAGGAATAACAGGCGCTATTATCGGACCAACAGTACTTAAGTTTTTCAGTATAACAAGTACGATTGGAAAAGGAGTTGGAATGGGCTGTGCATCACATATTATCGGTGTGAGCCGTCTCGTGAAGGAAGGCGAGAAAGAGGCGACAATCGGTTCGGTAACGATGATTGTAACTGGAATACTCATTAGTATACTAATACCGTATGGAACGAAATTTATTTTTTAAATGTAATGGAGATGATAACAATGACAACATGGTTTATAGTTACATTATTTGTTTTTGGAGCTATTAAAGTATTAGTTTCTAGCATGCCCACTTCTGTTGTGGAATCAATTATTAGTAAATTTGAATTGCATCAAAAGCTTGAGGCGGAAAATACTTCTATATCGATAGATGGAAAAAATATAGAGGGAGAAATGAAACTACAAGTTATTCATGAATTTAATGAGGCTTTGTTTTTAGATAAACATTATTTCCCGCCGCACGGAGAAGGGACACCCATAGTCATTGATACGAAGAAAGGGAATAAAGAGATTAGATTTTCGCTATATAGCTATGAAGAACATGTTGATGTCATTAAGCAATATAAGAAGAAAGTCGTTGCCTATCGTTTACGCTCTAAAAGCCTTCAAACATTGGCACCATTAGCAATAACGGAAGAGTATGCTTAAGAAGGGACCTATAAGGGTCTCTTTATTTTTTTATCCAATTATATACGTTCCAAATAAAAGAATGAAAAATCATATAACCAAATAAAGAAAATGTATGGTTCCAATTCGCGTTATGTACAAATAAACCTAAACTTTCAGCAATCTGTTCAAAAAGGCTAGCACAAATACCGATTGAAATAATAAATAAAATTCTAGAAACGTTAGATAATTTTTTTGAAATGTGTATAAAGATAACTGTTAAAATCGGCAGTACGAACAATGTAAAAGCTATATTAACCGAAAATGTGGATGAGAAGGGCCTAGCCGGAAAGGAATATATTTGTTTATGAACAAAAAAGGCATCTAAGCAAGTTCCAATAATAGAAGAGAGAAAGATTGTAACTACTAATGCTAGAAACTCATTCTTCTTCTCGGAGGAGGACATTTTTCTTTGCGAGAATGGCGAGTTCAATTTTTTCGAGTGTTTTGCAGTAGTCTTCTGTAATTTGTCCATTTATATTTTCCTCCTTATCAACTAAGTAATTTACAACTTGCCAATCGGTAAACCAATCTTCACTGTCAACTTCTTCATGCTTCATATCTCGCCATGCATAGATGAGTGCAGGGCTGTATATGCGATAAGCGCCATTTCGTAACTGGCATTTCTTTATTCGGCGCTTATAAAACTCACGGGAAAAAGATTCATTTACACTTGAAAATAAATGGGGCCAGTAATCTTTCCTTGATCCTGTATGTGGATGGTGTTGAGCCCAGCTTATTATTTGAGATAAAACATGTGTATCTCGAAATAATAATGAGTACAATCTTTTTCCAATTAATATCCGTTCATGTAAGGAAGTGAAATGTTTCATTGTATCACCAAATAGTAATACTTTTTGTTTCTTATCATTTTCGTAGAATGGGAAAAGAATATGATTAAACTGAAAGAAATCAAAGAGTTTAAATCCAATACTATTTAGTACAGTCTTTTTAAATTGTACATTTTGAATCACTCTTTTTTCTAAGTAGTTTTGTTCATTAACAATAGTTGCAATCGCTAATGTTTTTTTGTTGCCTGTTTTCCAAAAATCGTTCCACATCGTTTCCATAAATGTAGAAACATTTAGGTGAGGGAGAAGGTGAAATAACTTTTGTGATCTCTTTACACTTTGTTCGTAAAGTAAAAATTGAGGGTATACATCTTGGAAAATAAGCCAATTCCCTCTTTCTAAAAAAGAAAAAAATATGAATTGATCTTTCTCTGATAAAATTCTCGTATATAAATCCCCCTTTAAATCAGTCATATTCCAACCGCCGTTACGTGATACCATATGTCCAAGCAGTGCCCAATGTATTTCTGGATATTGAATGTAAAATTGGTAGTATGCGCGTGTTCTTGTAACATTATTTTTATTTAGTTGTTCTGTTTGTATTTTAATTTTGTTGATGATGAGTTGTTCTTCTTTCGTTAATTTATACATGGTGTCAGAAGGAATAAGCTTGCTTTTTTGTTTTAATTCATTTTTTACGTCGAATAGGGAGAGAGGCAGTGCTTTGGAAGGTCCGTTATATGTATGATTTGAATTGCTTCGGTCCATTCCGTTACCTCCCTTTTTCATAAATTTAAACATGATTATTGGCTATGAATCATTCTATTTATTTTATTACGAGTATAAGAAATAAATGAGCGGTGTTTTTTTACAAGGAATTTATTTATCATGCAAACAGTATGGAAAATCTTACTGTTGTGAGGTGAAATGAAAAACAGAAACTAAGTTTAATAGTTTCTGTTTTTTTATTTTGTCAATTAAATGTAACAAACGACGATTATGATTTGAATCAATTGAAAATAATTCAATAAATATTATTTAAATTGAGATGTTTCGTAGGAGGAAAAGGAATGTTAAATAAAATAATTTTAATTACTGGTGGTACAGGTTCGTGGGGGCATGAACTTATAAAACAACTATTAGAAAAATCACCGAAAGAAATTAGAGTTTTTTCAAGAAATGAAACGGTTCAGTTTGAAATGCAGCAACAGTTTATAAATGATGATAGGCTAAAATTTATTATTGGAGATATTCGTGATAAAGATCAACTAGTCTATGCATGCCAAGGTGTACATTATGTATTCCATCTTGCAGCTTTAAAACACGTTCCAGTATGTGAGTATTATCCTTATGAAGCTATAAAAACTAACATACATGGTACGCAAAATGTAATTGAAGCCTCTACACAGATGCAAGTTGAAAAAGTTATATATGTTTCAACGGATAAAGCAGCTGATCCATCAAATACGTATGGGATGACAAAAGCAATTGGTGAAAAATTAATGGTTCATGCGAATATACAAACGAAGAAAACAAAATTCATTTGTGTTCGTGGTGGAAATGTTTTAGGAACGAGTGGAAGTGTAGTACCGCTTTTTAAACAACAAATTAAAAGATCTTCAGAAGTAGGGATTACCGATGCGAATATGACTAGATTTTTCTTAACAGTTGAAGATGCTGTTGGATTGTTATTTAAAGCCGTATATCAAGGTAGAGGCGGGGAAATCTTTGTTATGAAAATGCCGGCATGTAAAATAACAGATTTAGCGGAAATATTAATTGAAGATTCAAAAAAAGAAAATATTAAGGTGAAAGAGGTAGGGATAAGACCGGGTGAAAAATTAAGTGAAATGCTTCTATCTGAGGTAGAGAGTAAAACAAGTATAAGTTTTGATCAAAATTATTTTGTGGTACTACCGACGATTCCTATCGAAGGACTTCAAGAATATTATTCTAGCTATCCGCTAGTGGATGTGAAGAATTTTAGTTCTCAACAAGATTTACTTGCAAAACATGAGGTGAAACAAATGCTATTAAAAGGAGGGTTTTTGCGATGAAAAAAAATGCGAGCCTTTTAATAACTGGTGCAAATGGTTTCACAGGCCGCCATGCTTGCCACTATTTTTTAGAGCAGGGCTTTCATGTAATTCCTATGTTTCAAAATCGTGCACATAGAGAAAAAATTAGAAATGGTATTACGTGTAATTTAACTAATAAGAGCGAAGTAATGAAGGTAATGAAACAAATAAAGCCAGACTACGTATTGCATTTAGCGGGAAGGAATTCGGTTATAGAATCTTGGACAGCTGCTCTTGAGTATATAGAGATTAATGTAATAGGAACGTTATATTTATTAGAAGCAATTAAGCAAGAAGCCTCGCATTGTAGAACATTAGTTATAGGATCTGCTTTGCAAGCAGATAGTATGAACGAAATGAAAATTTCAAATCCATATAGTTTAAGTAAAACGATGCAAGTCATTATTGCAGAGGCTTGGGGAGGATTAATGGATTCAAATATTATCATTGCAAAGCCCTCAAACTTAATTGGTCCAGGGGTATCGAATGGTATTTGTTCGATTCTCGCAAAGAAAATAATAGATATAGAATCAGGTAGAAGTAAGGCTATTATCGAAGTAAACAGTTTGAAAGATAGTAGAGATTTTCTAGATGTACGTGATGCGGTCAAAGCGTATCATGTGTTATTACGAGATGGAATAAATGGAAAACAATATAATATCGGATCAGGAGTAAAACGATCTTTATTAGATGTACTAGAACAATATAAAGAATTAACACAGCTAAATTTTTTTATAGAGGAAACAGAGAAAAGTGGGAGCGACTCAAATGAGAGTTTAGCAACAGAGGAAATAAAAAATTTAGGTTGGATCCCAGAAATTGAATTTCATCAATCATTAAAAGATGTACTTGAGTATGCGAAGTGTAGTGACATCTGCGTGCAATGAAAAACAAAAAAGGGTGTAAGAAATATATGAATGGTTATGAAGTAATAGATAATCAAAATACGCTATTTCTTTCAATTGTTGATACGCTGGACTGGAGAGATGAAGAAGCGCATGTATTGCTTATTTATGAGGCAATACATAAATATCAAGCGTATGTAGAAGAAAAAAGGGTTAATCGAATAAAGTCAGCATTAGAGACGGAAACTAGATATGTGATTCAAATCTTTGCTCAATACGAGTGTAGTGAGTATGGAAATGATTTTTATGAACTCATTAACGATCTTTTACAAGATATAGAGGTGGAGTTAAAGATTTATATAAAAAATAATCAGTTTATTTACATTTAAAAGGTAAAGAGAAAGCTAGATTTTTAATAATAAAGGTGGGTATAAGTTATGAGCAAAACGATTCTTTTTACTGGGGGCGGTACAGCCGGACACGTTATGATTAATATTGTATTAATTCCTAAATTTATAGAGAAAGGCTGGAGAGTCGAGTATATTGGATCCAAAAATGGAATTGAAAAATCATTAGTGCAAAATGTTAAGTACAATAGTGTTTCAACGGGAAAGCTTAGGAGATATTGGGATTGGGAGAATTTTAAAGATCCTTTTAAAATTATACGCGGTTGTTTACAAAGTTATAATTTAATTAAGAAAACAAAGCCTGACGTTATCTTTTCAGCAGGAGGATTTGTTTCAGTTCCTGTAGCTATAGGAGCATGGTTAAATCGTGTGCCTATAATTATACGTGAACCAGATAGCACATTAGGGCTTGCCAATAAAATAGCATTACCTTTTGCTACAAAGCTATGCACAACATTTCCTCAGACAGGAGAAAATGTAAGTAATGAGAAGAAGGTTTATGTAGGACCAATTGTAAGGGAAGAAATTGAGAAGGGTAACGTATTACGAGGAAGAAGATATTGTGAATTTCAGCAAGATAAACCAGTATTATTAATTATGGGTGGGAGTCAAGGTGCTAAGTGGATAAATGATATGGTAAGGGAATGTTTAGATACAATACTATTAAACTTTAATATTATTCATATATGTGGTAAAGGGAAGGTAGACCCATCTATTGGCATGGAGGGATATATGCAATTTGAATATATAGGCGACGAGTTGCCGCATATACTAAATATGGCAAGTGTTGTAGTTTCTAGAGCGGGTTCTACTGCTATTTCTGAATTGTTATTTTTGAAGAAACCGATGTTGCTTATCCCGTTAACTAACAGTTCCAGTAGGGGAGATCAAGTTTTAAATGCTGAATATTTTTCACGGCAAGGATATGCGGAAGTTATACTCCAAGACAGAGTAAGTACGAATACATTTATACATGCAGTAAATAAGTTGTATACAAATAAGGAGAAATATATTCAAAACATGAATGGATATAAGAAAACAAATGATGAGGGAATTCATCAAATAATAGATATAATAAATGAAGTGGTGAAGTAATAGAAATGTAAATAGAAAAACAAAAGGAAAGAAGGTATCTTCTTTCCTTTTTGCTATATTTGTTCTAATTAGTTATGTACTATGGGTGAATGCCGTTTTCTAATAGCTCAGTAAATGCATGAATATGAATAGGTTTACTGTAATAATAACCTTGAATAAACTGACATTTATTTTTTTGAAGGAAATTTACGTGCTCTTTCGTTTCTACACCTTCAGCAATGACAGACATTCCTAATGTATTTGCTAATGTGATGATCGTTTTAATAATTTCCATTCCATCATCACATGTTTCAGACATTGTAATAAATTCTCTCGGGATTTTTAACGTATCAATTGGATACAAAGGTAAGTAGGCTAGCGAAGAATAACCTGTACCAAAATCGTCGATAGAAATGTGAATCCCTAAACTTTTTAGTGTACGCAGTTTTATCAATGTTTCTCGCTCATCCATCATTGCAATTCGCTCTGTTAATTCAAGATCAAGAGAGCTTGCTGGTAAACCTGTATTTGTTAAAGTAGAAGAAATAGATTTTACAAAATCCTCTTGTTCAAATTCCTTAGCAGATAAATTTACACCTATTTTTAAATGTGAATATCCGAGTGCGTGCCAACGTTTCATTTGTTTACAAGCCTGCTCTAATGTCCATTTACCTATTGAAATAATTTGTAGTGTTTCTTCTGCAATCGGAATAAACTCGTATGGAGAAATAATACCTAATTCAGGATGATTCCACCTAATTAAAGCTTCTGCACCGATAATTTTATTAGATTCACTATCAACTTGAGGTTGATACAAAAGGAACAATTCTTCATTTTGTAGTGCGTTTGGTAAATCTTTTTCTAATCGCAATCGTCTTTCAATTTTTTTAGCGATTACATCGTCATAAATAGATACAGAGTTAAGTTCTTTTGCTTTTGCATCATACATTGCAACATTAGCGTTTTTCAGAAGTGTAGCGGTATCGATTCCGGAATGTGGATAAATAGCGATGCCGATACTCAGTGATAAAGTTAATTTATGCTCATGTATGATAAATGACTTTTTCATGCATTTAAATAATTGGTTACATAATTGGAATAAGTAATCTTCGTCAGTATAGTTTTCAATTATGATTGTAAATTCATCGCCACCGATTCTTGAAAGATGAGTATGTGATGGAAGACATGATTGGAAGCGCTTTGCTACTTCTTCTAATATGTAGTCTCCTGATGAATGTCCAAGTGTATCGTTAATTGCTTTAAAGCGATCTAAATCTAAATATAATAATGCAAACTCGCTTTCTGTTATTTCAGCATTTTTTATAACTCTCTTTAATTTCTTATGGAAAAAGGCACGGTTACCAATTTTCGTTACAGTGTCATGGAATGCTAAATATTTTATTTCTTCTTGCTGTTTTTTTAGTGCAGTAATATCTTTCACCATAATATAGCTTCCTGAAATTTGTCCGTCTATTATAATAGGAATGATTGTAACGTATAAAAAATAAGTAAAGCCATCTTTATATTGAGAACTAAGTTGTAAGGATGCCGATTCTTGTTGTTTCACTTTCTCTAACGCCAATGCTAGCTTATGCTTATCTTCATCTAAAATAATCGAAAAACAAGTTTCACCGAGTAACTCATCTGTTGGTGCTCCAAGTAGTACACTCCCAGCCTTATTTACATTTAAGAATATTCCATTTAAATCAATGGTGAAAATAGGGTCAGGATGATATTCATATAATGATTTGAATTTTTGTTGTTTTTGAGAAAGAGCCTCTGATTTATGAACTAAATCAGAAGTCCGTAAAGTAACTTTTTCTTCTAGTTGGGCATTAAATGCCTGCAAACGTTTTGTTAAGGAATTGTTTTGCATACGTACGATAGAATGACGAATGAGTACGAAAATAAAAGTAATACAATTTCCTGTAATGAGAGTTGAAGATGATGTTTGTTCTTTTAATGTAAACCCGATTAGTATTGCAACAGCAAGATAGGGAAATACAACTAAAGCTTTTTTTCCTATTATAGGGTTTACAAGGAAATAATTTCTATGGCTATTATGATCTTCTGAAATAGAGCCAGCTATTGCAATAAGTAATATAGGTATTCTATATAAAAGACGTAATAATATTATCGTTTCAGTTGATAAGTGGTTATTTAAGTAAAAATAAATATAGTTAAAAGTTGCAGAACTTATTAATACAAAAATAAAGATATAAATTTTCCGTTTGGAATTAAAAATTGTTGGACGGAAAAAGAGACTAACACCTAGCAGTAGAAATAATAAATCTGCAATTGGGTATAAAAATGAAAGGAAAACATCTCCTAGTGAAAGAGCGAATATATTTAAATTTGGTTGATTAAATAAATACCATTCTAATGTAAATATGGAAGTAAGCACTATGCATATATCACAAATAAAGAACGCTTTTTCCCATTTATTGCATTCCTTTAAGATTTTATAGCAGAAAGCGATAAGACAGAAAAATAGAAAAAACATGTAAAATACATCAGAAACCGTAAAACGATGTATTGGAATTTCGAAGAAGCTATCTTGATATGTATATACTATTTTCCCTAATAAAAAACTACCAATTGCTATTGTAATACATATCCAAAACGGATTTGAACTGACTTTTTTAGAATATATAGAGTAAATCAGTGATACAAATGTAATGGCTTCAACGACAAGTGAAGCGAAGCGTACATCTGAATTTGAAAAATGAGTAGGGAACAGATAGAAAAACATAAAATAGATTGAATAGCATATTAATGTTCCGATTAATATACATAATTGTAAATTTTTATTTAATTTCAATGAAATCACCTTCTTTAATTATGCACTATGTTCGTTATATCTATACATAATAATATTATTTAAGAATTGTATCAGATTTCCTTATAAAAATCATGTTTATAAGGAAAGTGTTAAAGAGTGTAAGTATTCTTAAGGTTGAAAAAATATTGCGGTTGATAGTATAGACTGTATCAAGACTTTAAATAGAAATTGTATATTTAGTCATCCTTTGAATTGTAAAGTTTTTTTAGTGATTTGTAAGTGGAGATGCAAAATTGCATATAAAATGATGAGTATCTTTTTTTGGTGAGCTTTTTACTTTTAATCTGAAGATTAATATTTGTGAAAATGTTGAGAAAAGATATAAAATAAGAACGTGTATTCTTACAGAGTGGAATAGTATTGCCACTAAATAGGGAGGCTTTTTTATGATATATCGAATTAAAGATGCAGAAATATACTATGAAATTGTGGGAGAGGGTAAACCGGTCATTATCATACATGGCTGCGCCCCTGACCATAGGTTAATGATGAAATGTATGGAATCAGTATTTCAGAAATATGAAGGTTATAAGCGAATATATATTGATTTACCTGGAATGGGAAAATCGAATGCTCCAAATTGGATAAATAGTTCAGATCGTATAGTAGAAGTGCTTATCACATTTATTGAGGAAATCATTTCTACTGAAAAATTTTTATTGGTAGGAGAATCATATGGAGGCTATTTAGCCAAAGGTATACTTGCAAAGATGTTTGAGAGAGTTAGCGGATTACTATTAGTATGTCCTGTTGTTGTAGCGGAGCCAGAAAAAAGGATTCTTCCAGATAAACAGGTAATTGTACAAGATGAGGAATTTTTAAATACGCTCACTTCCACAGAAAGAGAGGGGTTTTGTGAGTTAGCTGTAATAGCAAATGAATATACATATAAGCGATTTAAAGAAGAAATTAAGCCTGGGTTAGATGTTGCTAATTATGAATTTATTGAAAGGTTGCAAAAGAATTACTCTCTTACTATGGATTTTCAGCATGAAAAATATGAAAATCCCGTTCTTTTACTGACTGGAAGACAAGATATATCAGTAGGTTATCAAAATATTATAGAAATTATTGAAGAATATCCAAGGGCAACATTAGCAGTGTTAGATATGGCAGGGCATAATTTGCAAATTGAGCAGCCTGAATTATTTGAGAGTTTAGTAGGAGAATGGATTAGACGAACAAATCAGCACAGTTTATAAAGTATTTTAGTATTACCCCTAAGTGTTGAAATGGGATAAATGAACGTGATTTATTAACTTATCTTGCTATTTGCCGGGCAGCCCGATTAGTGAGGGCTGATTAAAGTTTCACTTTATAAAAAATTTTAAGGAGAAATTATGAGCACATATATTTATATGGTTAGACACGGTGAATCACCAAAACTAGAAGGAAATGAAAGAATGCGTGGATTAACTGAGAGGGGACATATGGATGCCCGTAGAGTAACTGACATATTAAAAGCGGAGAGGATTGATACTTTTATTTCCAGTCCTTATAATCGGGCTATGCTAACGATAGAGGAGTCAGCTAATTTCCATGAAAAAGAAATAGTAGTATATGAAAATCTTAAAGAGTGTATGTTTTCAAGTGAGGATCAGGTTATATCAGACAAAGAGGTGTATCCACTTGTACAGAAGATGTTCTCTAATCCGGACTTTGCACGAACGCAAGGAGAGTCATATGCAGATTGCCAGAGAAGAGTAGTGAAAGTATTAAAAGAAATCTTAATGGATTTTCGAGGATGCAAAATTGTAATTGGTACACATGGGCTTGTCATGACATTAATGATGAACTATTTTGATAAACAATATGGTTTTGAATTTTTAATGAATACGTCAAAACCGGATATATATAAGATGGAATTTAAAGAAGAACAATTAATGAATGTAGAGAGATTATGGAAAGCTGAATAAAATTAGTTGCATGGATTTTGTTGTAAAAGTTACTTTTATAGCAAAGTCTTTTTTTGAATAGAAAGCATCTTTATCAACTATTGTTAGAATGTTAAATAAATAAGTAATTATTCAGTCTTTGAATAAATTATGGAGAAATTGGTTTAGGGAAACAATTTTAAATGTGTCAAAATTCCAAACGTTGGATTTATATTCAATAGGAGAAAAAGATGTAGAATTTTGTCTTACAGTCCCCGTTTACTTTTCATTTCATTACATATAGGCTTTGTGGTGTAAGGGAGGACATTGCCTTTACGTAAAATCTATAAGGAGGTCATTGTAATGAAACAGATTAAAAAGTTTGCGGGAGTTGCTTTAGCGGGGACGATTGGATTAAGTGGATTACTGTTTTTAGAACCAAGTGTAAGCGTTGCGGAAGCACAGCAAGTGAAAGTAGAAAATTTCAATGCAATTGATGTAACGATGAATCTAAATGAATTGTATGTATTAAGTGGCAGAAGCATTGATATTCTTTCTGGAGATAAAGAAGCAATTCAGTTAAATAAATACACAATTAGTTTTAATAAACCTGGGAAGTATGTGATTAAAGTAAATGGCTGTATTTATGATGATGTATATACTTTTATTGTAAATGAGTAGTATATATTCTTAAATTGCGAGATAAAAACAGAAACACCCTATTTGCGATGAGAGTCGTAAATAGGGTGAATTTATTTGTATTAAGCTGTACTTTAAATATGTTCACTAATTTTCTTTTTGTTATGTAAAAGTGTTAACAATGTAAATGAAATATACATCTTCACAGTCAAAAAAGTTAAAATATTTCGTTTTAAGGATTATAATGGAGGGAGGAACATAAAAGGGAGTGAATGAACTTGAAACAAGAACTTATTGAAAGATTTACGAGATATGTAAAAATTGATACGCAATCAAATGAAGAAAGTCATACAGTACCAACAACACCAGGACAAATTGAGTTTGGTAAGTTATTAGTGGAAGAGCTAAAAGAAATTGGTTTAACAGAAGTAACGATGGATGATAATGGCTATGTAATGGCAACACTTCCAGCTAATACGGACAAGGATGTTCCTGTAATCGGATTTTTAGCCCATTTAGATACGGCAACAGACTTTACAGGGAAAAACGTCAAACCACAAATTCATGAAAATTTTGATGGTAATGCAATTACGTTAAATGAAGAGCTAAATGTTGTGTTAACACCAGAGCAGTTCCCGGAATTACCATCATATAAAGGACATACCATTATTACAACTGATGGTACAACACTTCTAGGAGCAGATGATAAAGCTGGTCTTACAGAAATTATGGTTGCAATGAACCATTTAATACATAATCCACAAATTAAGCACGGGAAAATAAGAGTAGCATTTACACCGGATGAAGAAATTGGTCGTGGGCCAGCGCATTTTGATGTAGAAGCGTTTGGTGCATCATTCGCTTATACGATGGATGGAGGTCCATTAGGTGGTTTAGAGTATGAAAGTTTTAATGCTGCAGGTGCTAAGTTAACGTTTAACGGAACGAATACACATCCTGGAACAGCAAAAAATAAAATGCGCAATGCTACTAAACTTGCTATGGAGTTTAATGGGTATTTACCAGTAGAAGATGCGCCAGAATATACAGAAGGCTATGAAGGATTCTATCATTTACTTTCTTTAAATGGTGATGTTGAGCAAAGTAAAGCATATTATATTATTCGAGACTTTGATCGTGAAAATTTTGAGGCACGTAAAAATAACGTTAAAAATATTGTGAAGACTATGCAAGAAAAATATGGCGAAGATGCAGTCGTTTTAGAAATGAATGATCAATACTATAACATGCTTGAAAAAATTGAACCGGTAAGAGAAATTGTTGATATTGCATATGAAGCAATGAAAAGTTTAGACATTGAACCAAATATTCATCCGATTCGCGGAGGCACAGATGGATCACAATTATCATATATGGGATTACCGACGCCGAATATTTTCACTGGTGGTGAAAACTATCACGGTAAATTTGAGTATGTTTCGGTAGATACTATGGAAAAAGCCGTTCAAGTTATTGTGGAAATTGCAAGACGTTTTGAGGAGCAAGCTTAAAAAAGAACCAAGTAGTACGAATGTGCTACTTGGTTCTTTTAATATAGTACTCGCCACAAATAAAAAGTCGCATAAGACTCCCAATTAGCCCAGTTTGCCGCGAAATCTTTTATTTCATTTTTTGTTGGTTTATTTTCGGAACCTGTTATAAATTTAATTGCATTATGCAGACCAACATCATCAATTGGAAAAGCCGAAGGAAATCTTAAACAACGCATTAAAACATAGTTGGCAGTCCATGGTCCTATACCATGGATAGCAGTTAATTGTTTCTCAGCAACCTTTACATCTTGTGTTTGCAGTAAATCCTCTTTTGATAATTTTCTCTCTGTAATAAGCTTCGCAATACCGATTAAATATTCACATTTTCTAGTCGTCATTTTTAATTGTTGAAGATTTTCTACATGTAGATTTGCAATTGTTTCAGGTGATGGGAATATCCAATGTTTTCTATCGTCCCATTCTACATAACTTCCAAATTGCTCAACTAATCTCCTTTTTAGTGTATAAGCATATGTTAAGTTAATTTGTTGACCGATAATTCCCCAGGAAAGTGCCTCAAATAAGTCTGGAATGCCTAAAGTACGAAGGCCATAATATTGTTCAATTGGTCCTTGAAGGAGTAAATCATGTTTAGCTAATGTATAAAATGGGGCTAAATCAGTAGTTAAATCAAACCATTCTTTTACATAGTTAACTACAGCTTCACGTATCGATTTTTCAGATGTATATGGTTCTTCTAAACAACGTATTTGAATATTCCCATCTGTATTCACACTAATTTCAACTAAAGGATTTACATCTTGAACAGGGATAACTTTATAAATTTTGTTATCTTCAATATGGAACATACATTCATTGTTAGAGCGTGATAGATAACGTAAATTTTCTTGGAAACAAAATTCTTTTGGAACTGCTATAGATAATACGCTATTATATTCTGCTGTCATATGAATTCCACCTGCAACTTTTCTAATGTAAGCAATTTTTTCTTCATTTCTAATCCACCCCTAAATCCGGTTAGTTTCCCATTCTTCCCAATAACGCGGTGACAAGGAATGGTAATAAGAAGAGGGTTAGCAGCAATAGCAGAAGCAACGGCGCGCACAGCTTTAGGTTTTTGAATTCTTTCAGCAATTTCTGTATAAGAATATGTCTTTCCATAAGGAATTTCACGTACCGTATTCCAAACAGATAATTGAAAATTAGTTCCATAAGCATCGATAGGAAATGTAAAAGTTTCTCGCTTGTTTTCTAAATACTCGATAACTTCTTGCGTATATATTTGCAAGTAACCTGGACTATGGGTCAATATATGTTGGGGCAGTTTTTTTCTAGCCCATATATTTAATTCTTCAAAGTTTTCGTCTTGTGATCCAATGAAACATAGTCCATTTTCAGTTGCAGCAATATGAAATCGCCAATTTTTATGTGTAAGTAGCGTCCAATATATATAATTATTTTTGTAGGAATTCATTATCGTATCCCTCTTTCATTTCGTTCTTTTTTCGATATTCAGTAGGAGTAAATCCGGTTTTCTTTTTAAATAAAGTTGCGAAATACTCTGGGTTTTCTATCCCGACAGCAGTACTAATTTCTTTAATAGATTGATTTGTGTGTAAAAGGTATTCGGTTGCTTTAAGAACCCTGAATTGTTGTATATATTCTATAGGAGTTAACCCTATTATTCTTTTGAAAGTACGTTGTAAATGAAAAGGGCTACCGTGACACATTTCCGCAAGCATGTCGAGAGTTAAGGATTCGTCATAATGCTTTTCGATATAGTCTTTAATTTGTTCTACCCACTCTTCATTAGGTAAAGTGATCCCATTTGGCTTACAACGTTTGCACGGGCGAAAGTTCTCACTTAATGCTTGCTCTGCATGATGAAAAATTCGTACATTGTTTCTATTCGGTATTCTTGATTTGCATGATGGTCTGCAAAAGATTCCAGTTGATTTCACAGCATAAAAGAATTTGCTATCATAGGAAGAATCATTATGAATAATTGCTTGCCAATACTCATTTGTTAATGTAACTCCTTCATTGTGCATAGAACATCACCTCTGAAATTAGTATAACCTGAATAAAGTGCGTATGTATGTATTCATAAATGTAAGAGCAAGATTACAAAGGTGAAAATATGATTGTTTTCTATTTTGTGATAGCATGAAATTTGGAAATAAACATCAAGAGGAGGACTATAAATGAAGTTAATTTCATGGAATGTAAATGGTTTGCGAGCTGTTATCGCAAAAGGTGGATTTTTGGAATATCTTGAGGAATCAAGTGCTGACATATTTTGTCTACAAGAGATTAAATTACAAGAAGGGCAAATTGATTTAAATTTAGAGGGATATTATACATACTGGAATTATGCTGTGAAAAAAGGATATTCAGGAACTGCTATTTTTTCGAAAAAAGAACCGCTTTCAGTTACATATGGTTTAGGCATTGAAGAGCATGATCAAGAAGGGCGACTTATTACTTTAGAATTCGAAGATTTTTACATGATAACGTTATATACACCAAATTCAAAACGTGGATTAGAACGATTAGATTACAGAATGAAATGGGAAGATGATTTCAGGTCCTATATCAAACGATTAGATGAGAAGAAACCAGTTATTTTTTGTGGAGACTTAAATGTTGCTCATAAAGAAATCGATTTGAAAAATCCGAAAAGTAATCGTGAAAATCCTGGATTCTCTGATGAGGAACGAGAGAAATTTTCATGTATTTTAGAAGAAGGATTTATTGATACATATCGTTACCTTTATCCTAATCAAGAAGGTGCATACTCGTGGTGGTCGTATCGTATGGGCGCGAGAGCGAAAAATATCGGATGGCGTTTAGATTATTTTGTTGTTTCGGAAAGAATGAAAGACCAAATAACAGAAGCGAAAATTAATAGTGAAGTAATGGGGTCAGACCATTGTCCAGTTGAATTACATATAAATTTCTAAAAAAAAGAAGTATCTCCCTAATATTAGGGAGATACTTCTTTTTTTAATTCAGTTTGTTAAAATTTTTCAAATCATTCTTGAAATAATTTCATATTAAATATATACTTAGTAACGATAATCATTATCAGTGAAAATGATTATCAAGTGATGAAGGCGTAAAAGAATTATAGTCTAGGGGAAGTGAACGGGAATGAGTTCTGGATAAAATTATTAATCTAATGAAATATATATATGGGACAAGGTTCATATAGTTAAATTTTATTGAGAATATAGTTTGAAAATTCGAGAGGAGACATATAAAGATGAACAAGAAATTATTTACTTTAGGGATGGTTACAGTTTTAAGTGTAGGTTTAGCGGCATGTAATAGTGCGGATAAAACTTCAGGCGAGCAAAAACAACAGACAAAAGCTACGGAAACGAAAAAAGATGAAAAAAGAAAAATCACATATTTAGGTAAAGAGTATACAGTGCCAGCAAAAGTAGATAAAATTGCGACAGCTAGTTTAGAGTCAATGGAAGATGCGGCAGTACTTGGAATTAAACCAGTTGGTGCCATTACTGTAGGTGGTAAATTACCAAAATATCTTGAAAAAGAGTTAGAAGGTGCTAAATCTGTTGGTGAGAAAATGCAACCCAATTTCGAAACATTACTACAATTAAAACCAGATGTTATTACATCGAGTACGAAATTCCCAGCAGAAACAGCTGAAAAGTTTACGAAAGTAGCTCCTACATTCCCGGTATCACACGTTTCAACAAATTGGGAAGATAACTTAAAGTTAATGGGAGAATTAACTGGTAAAAAAGATAAAGCAGAAAAAATTATTAAGGATTACAATTCGGACGCTGAAAAAGCAAAAGCAAAACTAGGAGATAAGTTAAAAGATAAAAAAGTACTTGTCATAAGACTAAGAGCAAATGAATTATTCCTATATCCAGAAGGAGTATACTTCAACCCTGTAATTTATAAAGATCTTGGACTAACTGCTCCAGAACAATTGAAAACTGTAAAAGCACAAGAGAAAATTTCATTTGAAAAACTTGCTGAACTTAACCCAGATTATATTTTCTTACAATATGAGGCAAGTGAAAATAAAAACCCGAAAGTGTTAGAAGAAATTGAAAGTAATCCAATTTGGCAAAGTATGAATGCTGCGAAGGAAAAGAAAGTATTTGTAAATGTTGTAGATCCAATGGCACAAGGTGGTACAGCTTGGAGTAAAACAGCATTCTTAAAAGAAGCCGTGAAAAATTTATCTAAATAATACAATAAGTAAGGTGCGTTGAATGATATGCAGAAAACAAATGCAGTACCAGTAACTATATTATGTATAGCACCCATACTCATCTTATTTACAATTATACTTTCGATTTTGTATGGGGCAAAAAGTATTGACGCTGAAACAGTGTGGAACGCATTATTTCATTTTGATTCAAGCGATGTAAATCATAATATTATTATTACTTCACGTTTACCAAGGGTAGTTGCAGCTCTTTTAGTCGGAGCATTTCTAGCCATATCAGGAGCACTTATGCAGGGGATGACAAGAAACTATCTTGCATCCCCTTCTATTATGGGTGTGACGGATGGCGCTGCCTTTGTTATTACACTTAGCATGATTTTTCTTCCGGGAATGTCATCAATTGGTATGGTTGTATGTTCAATGATTGGTTCTGCACTAGGAGCCGGTATCGTGTTTGGTTTTGGTTCGCTCCTTCAAAATGGCTTATCACCAGTTAGGTTAGCGATTATAGGAACAGTTATTGGAACATTTTTAAGTAGTGTATCGGCTGCAATGGCTTCGTATTTCCAAATTTCTCAAAATGTTAGTTTTTGGTTTAATGCAAAGTTAGATCAAGTAGATCCTAATATCATTAAAATCACGATACCGTTTGGGATAATTGGAATAATTTTAGCATTGTTAATATCAAAATCTATTACCATTCTTTCATTAGGCGAAGAGGTTTCTATTAATTTAGGGCAACGTACAAAACTAGTTAAAGCGATGGCAATTTTATCGGTAATTTTCTTAACAGGAACAGCAGTTGCTTTAGTGGGGAAAGTTGGTTTTGTAGGTTTAATTATTCCGCACATTACGCGCTTTATAATTGGGGTAGATTATAAGTGGATTTTGCCATGTGCAGGTGTTATTGGTGGCGTTTTCTTAGCGTTATGTGACGTTTTGAGTAGATTTGTAAACTATCCATTTGAAACACCTATTGGAGTCGTTACCTCTTTAATTGGAATTCCTTTCTTCCTTTATTTAATCCGTACTAGAGGAGGAGAGAGACATGCTTAAAAGTTCAAGTCAACGTTTCGGAATGACGATGGGGATTATTATATTTTTAATACTATGTGCTATTTATATTAGTTTAACAAATGGTACGTTCGACATTACGATTACAGATGTATTTAAAACACTGTTTAGAATTGATCCAGTACCAGAACATGATTTAGTTATTTTTGAGTTTCGCCTTCCGCGCATCGTAATTGCTGGATTAGTAGGATTAGGCCTTGGTGTTGCGGGTGCCGTTATTCAAGGGATTACGAGAAATGGGTTGGCGGACCCAGGTATTTTAGGCGTAAATGCCGGAGCAGGAACAGCGATTGTCATTTTTATGTTTTTCTTTCAAGGGCAATTAAAAAGCACAGACTGGGTTTCTATTATGATGATGCCAATGTTTGGTTTAGTAGGCGGATTAGGTGCAGCTATCATCATTTATCTGTTTTCTTGGAAAAACGGTAAATTAGATTCGCAGCGACTTTTATTAACAGGGATTGCAATTGGATCAGGATTTGGAGCCTTTTCTATGTACTTATCACTCAAAATGAAGTCAACTGATTTTGAAATGGCCGCAGTGTGGGTGTCTGGAAGCATATATAGTGCAAACTGGAAGTATATTGTGGCTATGTTACCATGGCTTATTATCTTAATTCCGCTTATACAAAAGAAAGCTTATTTATTAGATTTATTTCAATTGGAAGAAACGAGTATTACAAGTTTAGGTGTTTCAGTAGAAAGAGAGAAATCGATTTTACTACTAAGTAGTATCGGGCTTGTGAGCGCATGTGTTGCTGTTTCAGGGAGTATCGGTTTTATTGGCTTAATGGCACCGCATATAGCGAAAAGGCTTGTCGGTATTCAACATAAGTATATAATTCCTACGTGCGGCGTAATCGGAATGTTTCTTGTAATTGCTTCAGACTTTATTGCGAAAACAGTTTTTACACCTGTAGAGCTACCAGTTGGAATCGTTATTTCTATTGTCGGTGTACCGTATTTCTTATATTTACTTTATAAGGCGAAAGCGTAAGAGGAGGAATAAAAGTGAGTATTTTAAGTGCAAAAAATTTAGAAACAAGTTATGAAAAGCTTACAGTGTTTCGCGATTTAAATGTGGAAATACAAGAAGGAAAAGTAACGACAATTATAGGTCCAAACGGTTGCGGTAAATCGACATTGTTAAAAACAATGGGAAGAATTTTAAAACAAAAAAGCGGTAAAGTATATTTGCAAGGACAGGATTTACATACAATTCCAACGAAAGAAATTGCGAAGCAGTTAGCTTTACTCCCGCAAACTCCAATTGCACCAGGTGAGCTTAAAGTGGAAGAATTAATTTCTTATGGACGCTATCCACATCGAAATAACGTAAATAAGTTAACGACAAAAGATAAAGAAATGATTGATTGGGCATTAGATATAACGAAAACTTCTGAATTTCGAACGAGACAAATTGCAAATTTATCAGGTGGTCAAAGACAAAAGGTATGGCTAGCGATGGCATTAGCACAAGAGACAGAAGTGTTGCTATTAGATGAGCCAACTACATACCTTGATATGTCTCATCAATTAGATGTATTACAAATTGTGGAGAAGTTAAATAAAGAACATAATTGTACGGTTGTTATGGTATTACATGATATTAACCATGCATCAAGGTTTTCAGATGAAATTATTGCAATGAAGGAAGGCGAAATTGTTACAACTGGTAGCCCAGAAGAAATCATTACAAATGAAGTGTTAAAAGAAGTATTTCATATTGATGCGCGTGTCATGATTGATCCGTATAACGGGGCTCCTGTTTGTTTCGGTTATGATAGCGTTGTATCTCAAGAAGAAAAAATCGAAATATATGTAACAAGTTAAAAAGGGGGGGGATAGGGTGAATACTACAGTTGAAAAACAGCAGATTATAACATCTAATACAGAGCAGTGGAAAATGTATTCAAAATTAGAAGGTAAGGAATATCAAATTCATATTTCAAAGCCGAGGCAACCAGCACCGGATTCAGGATATCCCGTTATTTACGTATTAGATGGCAATGCCTTTTTTCAAACATTTCATGAAGCAGTTAAAATACAATCAGTAAGAGCGGAAAAAACTGGTGTTTCACCAGCTGTTATAGTTGGAGTGGGTTATCCGATTGAAGGCGCATTTTCAGGGGAAGAAAGGTGCTATGATTTTACGCCTAGCGTAATTTCAAAAGATGCCCCTTTAAAACCAGACGGTAAACCGTGGCCTAAAACAGGAGGAGCACATAATTTCTTTACTTTTATTGAAGAAGAACTGAAACCACAAATTGAAAAGAATTTTGAGATTGATAAAAGTAAGCAAACGTTATTTGGACATTCTTTAGGTGGACTATTTGCTTTGCATATACTATTTACAAACTTAAACGCTTTTCAAAATTATTTTATTAGTAGTCCATCTATATGGTGGAATAATAAATCCGTTCTTGAAAAAGAAGAGAACCTTATACATGAATTAAACAATGCTAAGTTTGAAACAGGAGTGTTCCTTACAGTTGGATCACTTGAACGAGAGCATATGGTTGTAGGTGCAAATGAATTATCAGAGCGCCTTCTCCAAGTAAACCACGATAAACTTAAATTTAAGTTTTATGAAGCTGAAGGGGAGAATCATGCATCTGTTGTGCCGACGTCTTTAAGTAAAGGATTGAGGTTTATTAGTTACGTATAGGAAAAAAGGTTATGGATGAAACATTCCATAACCTTTTTTAATGTGTAGAATTGTCCTTTTCGAAAGTTTTGTTTCAACTTTTCGTCTAAAGAGACAAAAAGTTGTCACAAAACGGTCACAATTAGCATAAACATAAAATAGACGAAATGAACTTATTTCCAAAAAGGCTTGGTTTATTCCGATCATGATTTGTAGAGCTGAAAAAGTATGGATGAAAAGTTCACTATATTCCCAAGGAGGTAGATCGTATGAAAACTATTCTTGCTATCGCTGGACTTATTTGGGTTCTATCACATGGCATTCCAATTTATGAAGGAGAACAAATTCGCAGTGCTCTAAATAAAAATTTTAATGAATATCATATCATTGATCGGCAAGATAATGTTGTGACAGTTCGAGTAAATGACTGTTTTCATACGGTAACCGTTGAAGGAACTTCAGTAGTGAATGATACAAAAGTATGTGATCAGCAATAATTATATATGGAAAGAAAAAATTCTCGGGTTAAATATCTGAAAATTTAAATTAAAACATTATAGACGAAGAATAAGCGGGGGCGGGTAATCCCCGCTTATTCTTGTTTCACTTTATTGAATTTTGATGAGAGATATAATGATTTTTTGACAAAAAGGAAAGGGTATACTGAAAATTGAGATTAAGAAGCTAATGCGTTGTTAAGAATAATCATAAAGTGTAAATATACTCTTATGGGGTATCATGCGTAGATATTTAATGCTATAATTGGTATACTCATAAAAAACAATTGTTTTATTGGATGAAGAGAAACTTTAAGAAGGTGATAATATGGATCATAAAGAGCATGAAGCAGTAACACATAGATCAGAAAAAGAAAAAGAACAGATTATAAATAGATTAAAGAGAATTGAAGGACAGGTCCGCGGTATTCAAAACATGATTGAAAATGATCGTTATTGCGTAGATATTTTAGTGCAAATTTCAGCGATTAATGCAGCGATGAAAAAAGTAGGAATGGGCGTTCTCAAAAATCATACGAGTCATTGTGTTTCAGGAGCTATTAAAAATGGAAATGGTGACGAAGCAATTGAAGAATTAATGACAGTATTTGAACGTTTTTCAAAAGCGTAAAAACAAGCTAGTATTTAACTGGCTTGTTTTTTTGTTTACCCTCATATTGGATTTGGGTGTATTGTAGTGAAAAAGTGTGTGTAAAATAAACTTTTAGAAAATAATTGAAAAATCATGATACAAAACCATTGATTACCTTAGGGGGGTATGGTAAGATATAATTGTGATTAACAAACAATGAATAAACAAGAGGAGGATTTTAAATGGAACAGTTAACATTACAGGTTGAAGGTATGTCTTGTGGACATTGTGTAAATGCTATCGAAAGCAGTGTGAAAGAGCTAAACGGTGTTGAACAAGTGAAGGTTCAATTAGCAGAAGGAACTGTTGAAGTTACTATCGACTCGTCTGCTGTAACATTAAAAGATATCGTTGCTGTAATCGAAGATCAAGGATACGATGTTCAATAATTATTTTTAGATATGGAAATAAATCGTACTTTAAATGAAGTACGATTTATTTTGCTAATCATTATACCTCATAAGGGTATATAGAGGTGAGAGACATGAATGAAAAAAAGAGGCCAATCTTCAAATATCAGGAATGACATGTGCGGCATGTGCAAATAGAATTGAAAAAGGTCTAAAAAAAGTAGAAGGTGTTCATGAGGCAAATGTAAATTTTGCGCTTGAAAAAACAAAAATAATGTACGATCCAACTAAAACAAATCCGCAACAATTTAAAGAAAAAGTTGAATCATTAGGATATGGAATTGTAAGTGATAAAGCTGAATTTACTGTTTCAGGAATGACATGTGCAGCATGTGCAAATAGAGTTGAAAAGTGTTTAAATAAGTTAGATGGTGTGAACAAGGCGACAGTAAATTTTGCTTTAGAATCAGCCACAGTAGACTTTAACCCTGATGAAGTTAATGTAAATGAAATGAAGAGCGCGATTACGAAGCTAGGATATAAATTAGAAGTGAAACCAGATGATCAAGATGCATCAACTGATCATCGATTACAAGAAATTGAAAGACAAAAGAAGAAGTTTATTATTTCGTTTATTTTATCTTTCCCATTATTGTGGGCAATGGTTAGTCATTTCTCATTTACGTCATTTATTTATTTACCGGATATGTTAATGAACCCTTGGGTGCAACTAGCACTTGCAACTCCTGTTCAATTTATCATTGGTGGACAGTTTTATGTTGGGGCTTATAAAGCGTTACGCAATAAAAGTGCTAATATGGATGTTCTCGTGGCGCTTGGAACGTCGGCCGCGTACTTCTATAGTGTATATTTAAGTATTCAATCTATTGGTTCTTCGGAACATATGACAGATTTATATTTTGAAACGAGTGCGGTACTTATTACATTAATTATTTTAGGTAAATTATTTGAAGCGAAAGCAAAAGGGCGCTCATCAGAAGCAATTAAAAAATTGATGGGTTTACAAGCAAAGACAGCTACAGTTGTGCGAGATGGAACAGAAATAAAAATTTTGATTGAAGAAGTAGTAGCTGGTGATATCGTCTATGTAAAGCCTGGTGAAAAAATACCAGTAGATGGTGAGATTGTAGAAGGAAAGTCAGCAATTGATGAATCGATGTTAACGGGTGAAAGTATTCCTGTTGATAAGTCAATTGGGGATGTAGTAATAGGTTCGACAATAAATAAAAATGGATTTTTAAAAGTGAAAGCAACTAAGGTAGGAAGAGATACTGCATTAGCTCAAATTATTAAAGTAGTAGAAGAGGCACAAGGTTCAAAAGCTCCTATTCAAAGGGTAGCAGATCAAATTTCAGGTATTTTCGTACCGGTTGTAGTTGTGATTGCGATTATCACCTTTGCAGTATGGATGATATTTGTTACACCTGGTGATTTTGGCGGAGCACTTGAGAAAATGATAGCAGTACTTGTTATTGCTTGTCCATGTGCATTAGGTCTTGCAACGCCTACATCTATTATGGCAGGATCAGGAAGATCGGCTGAGTATGGTATTTTATTTAAAGGTGGAGAGCATTTAGAAGCAACGCACCGATTAGATACGGTTATTCTAGATAAAACGGGTACAGTGACAAATGGGAAGCCGGTATTAACAGATGTAATTGTAGCAGATGGATTCAATGAAAATAAACTGCTTAGATTAGTAGGGGCAGCAGAAAGAAATTCTGAACATCCGCTTGCAGAAGCGATTGTAGAAGGAATTAAAGAAAAGAAAATTGATATCCCAAGTTCAGAAACGTTTGAAGCGATTCCGGGATTTGGTATCGAATCAGTTGTAGAAGGAAAACACTTATTAATTGGTACACGTCGATTAATGAAGAAATTCAATATTGATATTGAAGAAGTTTCTAAATCAATGGAAGCGCTAGAACGAGAAGGAAAAACAGCAATGCTTATTGCAATCGATAAAGAATATGCTGGTATAGTTGCCGTTGCAGATACTGTGAAAGATACTTCAAAAGCAGCTATCGCAAGACTGAAAAAAATGGGTCTAGACGTTGTGATGATTACAGGAGATAATACACAAACTGCTCAGGCAATTGCAAAGCAAGTTGGTATTGATCACGTAATTGCAGAAGTATTGCCAGAAGGAAAAGCAGAAGAAGTGAAAAAACTGCAAGCAAATGGTAAGAAAGTAGCGATGGTTGGAGACGGGATAAATGATGCTCCTGCTCTTGCTACAGCGAACATTGGTATGGCAATTGGAACGGGAACGGATGTAGCGATGGAAGCAGCGGATATAACGTTAATCCGCGGTGACTTAAATAGTATTGCTGATGCGATATTTATGAGTAAAATGACGATAAGAAATATTAAACAAAATTTATTCTGGGCATTAGCTTATAACGCGTTAGGAATTCCAATTGCGGCATTAGGTTTCTTAGCCCCTTGGGTTGCTGGAGCAGCGATGGCATTTAGTTCTGTATCCGTTGTATTAAATGCATTACGATTACAAAGAGTTAAATTAAAACCTTAAAAAGCTACATTAAGTAATTGAATAGAATTAAAAAACAATACTTGAATAAGTATTGTTTTTTTGTTCGTATAGAAATTAAAACGATATAATAAAGCAGAAATATAGAATCGTATGTAGTAGAAAAGTTAAGAGGTAGTTTGGTAAGGAGACTTATATATGTTAAAAGATATTATAATTAGAACATTCCAGAAAAAAGATTTAGATCAAGTATTACAATTGTTCTATGAAACAGTTCATACGGTTAATGCAAAAGATTATAATGAGTTACAGCTACAGGCGTGGGCACCGGAGCGACTAGATAGAGAAAATTGGTTACAGTCTTTAGAAAAGAATATTAGCTATGTAGCGGATCATAAAGGTATGATTGTGGGGTTTGGGGATTATAACGATGATCGTTACGTAGATCGTTTATTTACGCATAAAGATTATCAAGGGAAAAGAGTCGCTTCATACATACTACAGAAGTTAGAAAAAGAAGCAGTGAACTTGGGACATAGGGAGATATATACAGAGGCGAGCATTACCGCAAAACCTTTTTTTGAAAGTAAAGATTTTATTTGCATAAAAGAACAAAAGAAACAGCATAATGGTCAGATTTTTATTAATTATGTTATGAAAAAATATCCTTCTCATAAATGAGAAGGATATTTTTCATTATTTTACAGCTTCTTTTAGTTCTTTACCAGCTTTGAAAGCAGGTACTTTAGAAGCTGCGATTTGCATTTCTTCACCAGTTTGTGGGTTACGGCCTGTACGAGCAGCTCTTTCGCGAACTTCGAATGTACCGAATCCGATAAGTTGTACTTTTTCACCAGCAGCTAAAGTGTTAGTGATTGATTCTACTACAGTTTGTACAACTACAGTAGCTTCTTTTTGAGAAATCTCAGCATTTTGTGCTACGTTTTTAATTAATTCTGTTTTGTTCATGTTTTTCACCTCATATGTAAATAATGCTATTTAAGTTGTTATTATAACGTATAAAACATTCGAGAACAAGTGTACGTACATATATTCGCAAAAAAAATGAAATTTGTAATATTTTTAGGGTTCTTTATAGACATTCTATTTAAGCCGACAGAGATTTGTTCTTCATTTCAGTCTTCTCTTGATAAGAAGATAGTTTCTTATTATAAGATATGAAGTAAGGTAGTGCTACAAATAACATACCTCCTACTAAATTTCCAAAGAAAACAAAAATAAAGTTTGGAAAATATTCAGCCCAAGTGAAATGACCGGCAAAAATTGCGGCTGGGATGACAAACATATTTGCTACAACGTGTTGAAATCCAATCGCAACAAAAGTCATAACTGGGAACCAAATACCAATAATCTTTCCGATAAATTCTTTACTTCCCATACTGAGCCAAACAGCTAAACAAACGAGCCAATTACATCCGATTGCAGAAATAAATGCTTGCAATGGTGTATCTTGTAGTTTCGCTTGAGCGATAGAAATAGTTTTCGCTAAAAAAGCTCCTTCAGTTAAGCCAACGATATGGCCGAAAAAGTAGGCTGCAAATACAGCCCCTATGAAATTGCTAAACGTAACAATAACTAAATTTCGTATGAAATGAAATAAAGTAATTTTCTTTTGAAGCCAAGCCATAGAAACTGTCATCATGTTACCAGTTACTAGTTCACCGCCTGCAAGAATAACGAGAATAAGACCGATAGGGAATACAGCAGCGCCTAGAAAACTAGTAAATGATCCCCAATATTTTGGCATTGTTCCAATAACATGAATATCGAGTAAATACCCTAATGCGATAAAAGCACCGCCAAAAAAACCGAGAATTAGCATAGGGAGTAATGATAAATGAGCTTTTTTCCTTCCGGAATTCGCAGCAAGTTCCGTAATTTCTTCTGGTGTAAATACAGACATGAATAACCCCTCCGTAATAAAATGATGGAATGAATAGAAAAAGATTCGAAAATATATGTATTATAAAAATATGGTATGACTTCTGTATAAAATTGTCAAAGTGAATAGGGAGGAAATTACATATTAATAACATTGTTCATGTTGTCACATTAATGTAACAATAAGGATTTAAAGTGTTTCTAGAGGTGAAAACATGAATACGAATCATGTAAAAAAAGAACGAAAAAAATCAATCGTAAAGATATTTATTATTAGTTTTATAAGTATATTAATGATACTAGTAAGTTTGTATTATTATGCGACAGAAATAGAACGAAAACTAGTAACAGTTACATGGAATGAAATAGAAGCTTCTGCAATTCCTAAAGAATTTAATAATAAAAAAATATTACAGTTTTCAGATGTACATTTAGGGCCAGAGTTTACATTGAAGCAACTTGAACATTTGGTGGAGAAGATGAATGAATTACATCCAGATATAGTAGTTTTTACCGGAGATTTAATAGATAAATTTGGTTCTTATAGTGCAGAAAGAGAGGGAGCGAAGGCTATTTTGCAGAAAATTTATGCTCCCTTAGGGAAATATGCTGTGTTTGGGAATCATGATAGGGGCGGGGGCGGTAGTTTATTTTACAAAAAATATATCGAGGAAGCTGGTTTTTCTGTATTAGTAAATGAAGTGCAGAAAATTAAAGTGGAAAACGGCAAATATATTACAATATCAGGTTTGGATGATTTTCTATTAGGGAAGCCGAAAATAGATTCAACTTTAAAAAACTTGAAACAAAATGATTTCAACATGTTATTAGTACATGAGCCGGATGTTGTAACCAAAATAAATCGTTACCCAGTTGATCTTCAACTGTCAGGACATAGTCACGGGGGACAAGTCCAAATCCCTTTTGTAGGTCCGTTAATTACTACCAAACTAGCTGAGAGTTATGTTGAAGGTATGTATGAAGTGGAGGGGAAGAGTAAGCAGTTATATTTATATGTAAATCGTGGTATTGGGACTACTAGGATGCCTGTTAGATTTTGTAGTGTACCTGAACTTTCAGTTTTTGTGTTGAAGCAAAAGAGTGACTAGAATATTTAACAATATGATTCGGAGGAACGTGCGATGTTGGGCGATGGAAAACAGTTTCTTAAAACTTTAGATGTGACAAAGTAATTTTCATAAATAAAAAACAACAATAGGACCTATAAAGGGTCCTATTGCTGTTTTTATCCTGCATTGATTGCCCATAAATGTCCGATTGATGGGGGCTAATTATAGTTTTACTTTGTTATTTTTGCAAGGAAAGACCATCAAAATATGTTCTATAGTTATTTGAGAATTCGAAGTTGTTTTTTGCATCCCAATTAATAGACCAAGACATTAGGCCGCGGAATGCAGGATAGCCACTCTGGTTAGAAAGTTTATACTTTCCTCCGAACGGAACTCCTTTAATGATATAATTTAAAGCTTTTTTCATTTCAGTTGGCGAAATGTATCCACCACTTGGAGCTGCCGCTGGTGCTGCTGGAAGCCCAATCATGACTTGATCTGAACGAAGAGCTGGGAAAATGTTATTTGCATTACCACCTACAGGAAAACCATGTAAGAGCATATCTGCCATAGCGACCTCGTAGTCTGCAGTACCTTGATTGTAGTTATTACCGTCCATTCCAATCCCGCTACCAGCGTTGTAGTGTTGAACATGAATGTATGTTAGTTTATCTTTCACTCCGTAAATAATTGGTAAATATGCACCCCATATGCTTCCATATGCGCTATAACCGCCTTGAACATAAGCTGTTTCAGGAGCCATGCTTAATAGAAAATCTGGACCATAATGATCTGAGATTGTTCGAATAGCTGATATAAGATTTACGATTTGGGGAGTAGTTGGATTTTTGAAATTAGTATCATTTCCGTTTAAGTAAATACCTGATTCAAGGTCAATATCTATTCCATCAAAACCGTATTTATCGATTAGAGACTGTATGGAATTAATAAAACGATCCTTAGCGGCATTGTCAGGAAGTAAAACGACTCCATTTTGTCCACCTATTGAAAGAACTACTTTCTTTCCTTTACTTTTTAAATAAGAAATATCTGATTTGAAGTCTGCATCTGTACCATACACAGGAGAAAATTCAACAGTGGAACGATCACCACCAGTTTCACCAAAAGATACATTGATTACATCCCATTTTGGTGAAACGTCTTTTAATTTAATAATGCCAGTACCGTTATCAAAGTTATGCCAATATCCAACGAGTAATTTTGAACCTAAATTGTTTGCTGCTTGTGCTTGGAAAGGGGATAGCGGTAGAAGTAAGAACATTACTAAAATACAACAAAAAAATTTGAACTTGTTTAACATATCAACACTCCTATACAAAAAGTTGTCTAGATGTATAATCTTGTTTATTTAATAATATCTGAAAATTCTTTCTTTTGTAAAGGGACTATAATTTTCTCAACAATTGTGTATGGGAAAGTATTAAACCTAATGTAATAATTTTTGAAGAAGGTTGAATTGTAATTGTTAAATTCAGAATATTTTGATATATTTTAACGTATAGAACAAAATCTTTCGCACAGTACTCTTACATAAGTTTCAAAATTTAGTTTGGAAGGGGATGTACAAGATTTGGATAAAAATCTAAAGAAAGACCTCAAAATACGCCACATTACAATGATTTCAATTGGCGGCGTAATAGGGGCTGGTTTGTTTGTTGGAAGTGGTGCAGTTGTACATTCGGCAGGACCAGGTTCTATCGTTTCATATGCATTAGCAGGACTTCTAGTCATTTTCGTCATGAGAATGCTAGGAGAAATGGCAGCTGTTAATCCGACAAGTGGTTCATTTGCAACGTATGCAAGAGAAGCGATTGGTCCTTGGGCGGGTTATACAATAGGCTGGTTATACTGGTTTTTTTGGGTAATTGTTATTGCAATAGAAGCCACAGCAGGTGCTGGTATTATCCAATATTGGATTCCACAAATACCGCTTTGGTTATTAAGTTTAATATTAACAATTTTATTAACGCTGACGAACGTTTTTTCGGTGAAATCATTTGGAGAGTTTGAATATTGGTTTTCTTTTATTAAAGTAATAAGTATTGTTTTGTTCCTTTGTCTAGGTCTTGCTGTTATTTTAGGATTTGTTCCAGGAACAGAAGCACCCGGCACTTCGAATTTAATTGGACAAGGTGGATTTATGCCAAACGGTATAAGTTCGGTCCTGCTTGGAATTACTGTTGTTATATTTTCATTTATGGGATCAGAGATTGTAGCAGTAGCCGCAGGTGAATCTGCAGAACCTGTAAAAGCAGTAAAAACAGCAACAAACAGTGTGATTTGGCGTATTCTTGTATTTTTTATTGGGTCTATAGCGGTAGTTGTTACGCTACTGCCATGGAATTCAGCAAACATATTAAAAAGTCCATTTGTAGCTGTACTTGAACATATAGGAATACCAGCGGCAGCACAAATTATGAATTTTATCGTTTTAACAGCTGTACTTTCTTGCTTAAATTCAGGCTTATATACAAATTCAAGAATGCTTTTTTCAATGGCAGAAAGAGGAGATGCTCCAAAGTCATTTTTAAAATTGAACAGTAGTGGTGTTCCCGTTCGAGCGGTTTTATTTGGAACTTTCTTCGCTTATATTGGAGTTGTGTTTAGTTACATTTCTCCAGATAAAGTCTTTTTGTTTTTAGTGAATGCATCTGGCGGGATTGCGTTACTAGTTTATCTCGTTATTGCAGTTTCGCATTTAAAGATGCGTAAAAAAATGGGGAAAGTAGAACAACAAAATTTGAAAGTGAAAATGTGGCTTTTTCCGTATGTAACGTATGTTACAATTGCTGCTATTATAGCAGTTTTAGTTGCGATGTTCGCAATTGATACTTTACGTTCACAAGCATTTTTAACAATGTTTGTTACAGTTCTTATCATACTTTCTTATTTTATTTTTAATAGAAATAAAAATAGCACAGTTTTGCATCCTAAAAGTAAGAATGAGGAATCTGTTCGATTCTAATTTTCTTATTTTCGAAGAGAGTTACACCCAATCATTGCTATAAAAGAATCATATATAATCATAGAAACAAGTAATTACTATTGTCATAGTGAATATAAACTTTTTTCTTGACTTTTTATACGAAGGCGAGCAAAATGGTAAAAAAGGAAGGGGGGATGATGATGGAAGAGTACGTATTAGAGCTGTATAACCTGTTATATACGACAGAATGGCAAGATATTGTTTCGTTTCTAGGAATCGTATTTTGCATGAAAATTGTAATTGTATATATGGAAGAGCAAGGTATGTTCTATTCCTTCTCATCTCCGTTCGATGTGCAGCGCGAGCCGTTGCTAAACTATGCCAATGTGAATTACGAACAATTTCCTTTTGTAGTTTTCTTTATGATTCGATTTATTACAGCAATTGTAAGGAAAAAGGAAAGTGATGATGAAGAGTGCCACGCAACTTGTAAGGTAGCTAACGTTTTTTAAGCTAAATACAAGGAGGAGATTTATATGTGGTTTCGATTTCTTATGATTGGTTTCTTTTCATTAACAGCAATTTCATTAATGGGATATCAAGTGTCTGAAATTTTTCAAGCATATAGCGATACATTTTTTAACAAAAACTAATTGCATTGCTATTTGAATAATAAAGCGATAAAATCCTTCTTAAGAAGTTTTATTAAGAAGGATTTTTTTCTTTGTCTGGTCTTGCTGTGTCAAACTATTGTCACATTTACACTGTGAATAATATGTTAAAATAGTGAGGTTATGTATACATACTTGAAGGAAGAGGGAGTGACCATTTTGGTGGATCAATCAACAAATCAGAAAAGCTATGCTCCTATTGTGATAACGCTTTCTGTAATTGTAAATGCGATTATTTTATTTTTGTTCTTTGGACCTGTTGGCTATGAAGGAGAAGTACATTTTGATGTAACGATTTTACCAATGTTAAACGCGATTTTTAATAGCTTTACGTTCGTATTTTTATTAGCAGCGTTATTCTCTATTATTAAAAAGAATGTGAAAATGCATCGTGGTTTTATCCTTGCAGCATTTACGACAACTTTACTATTTTGTGTGTCGTATTTATCGTATCATTACTTAGCACCGGCAACACATTTTGGCGGAGAAGGATTCATTAAATATGTGTATTTCATCATTTTAATTACACATATTATCCTAGCAGCAATTATCGTACCACTTGCATTGTTTGCGCTTGTATTTGGTTTTACAAATCAATTAACACGTCACCGTAAAATTGTACGTTGGACGATGCCGATTTGGTTATATGTAAGTTTATCTGGTGTTATTGTTTACTTAATGATCTCACCTTATTACCAATAAAAAAATCTCAGCCTGTAGGCTGGGATTTTTTTATTAAGCAAATATTTTTGTGAAATGAAAAAAATATGGTATACAAAAGTATAGTTGCTTTTCATATAGAAGGGATGGTAAAGAAATATGCAAAATTTTGTATTTCGTAATCCAACGAAACTTATTTTCGGTAAAGGTCAATTAGAACAGTTAAAAACTGAAATTCCACAGTTCGGTAAAAAAGTTCTTCTCGTATACGGGGGAGGCAGCATTAAAAGAAACGGTATTTATGATAATGTAATTTCTATTTTAAAGGATATTAATGCAGAAGTATTTGAATTAACAGGTGTTGAACCGAATCCACGTGTATCAACTGTAAAGAAAGGGATTCAAATTTGTAAAGAGAATGGTGTTGAATTTATTTTAGCAGTTGGTGGAGGAAGTGTAATCGACTGTACGAAGGCAATTGCAGCTGGTAGTAAGTACGATGGAGATGTATGGGATATTGTAACGAAAAAAACATTTGCTAATGAGGCATTACCATTTGGTACTGTACTTACTCTTGCAGCAACAGGATCTGAAATGAATGCAGGCTCGGTAATTACAAACTGGGAAACGAATGAAAAGTATGGATGGGGTAGCCCGGTTACTTTCCCGCAGTTTTCGATTTTAGATCCAGTTCATACTACTTCTGTACCGAAAGATCAAACAATTTACGGTATGGTAGATATTATGTCGCACGTATTAGAACAATATTTCCATCATGGAACGAATACAGAACTACAAGATCGTTATTGTGAAGCTGTTTTAAAAACAGTAATTGAGACAGCTCCTAAGCTTTTAAGTGATTTAGAAAATTATGAGCATAGAGAAACTATTTTATATTGTGGTACTATGGCGTTAAACGGCATTTTAGCAATGGGAGTAAAAGGAGATTGGGCGACTCATAATATTGAGCATGCAGTTTCTGCTGTTCATGATATACCACACGGGGGTGGCCTTGCGATTTTATTCCCGAACTGGATGAAGCATGTTGTAGAGGGAAATGTAAGTCGTTTTAAACAGTTTGCTATTCGAGTATTCAATGTAGAAACAGATGGAAAGACTGATCGAGAAATTGCGTTAGAAGGAATTCAGGCGTTACGTCAATTTTGGACTTCAATTGAGGCGCCAGTAACATTATCTGATTACGCTATTGGAGAAAATGAAATTGATTTAATGGCGGATAAAGCGATGGCGTATGGTGAATTTGGTAACTTTAAAAAATTAAATAAAGATGATGTTTTAAGTATATATAAAGCTTCTTTATAAGTGAATTTAGAAAAGAAATCTATTTGATTGTTTGATCGAATAGGTTTCTTTTTTTGCTGTTTATAAATGTTTGTGGATGTTTTTGATTATTTTTGATTGTTTATGGTTGATTTTTGTGACCGTTTTCATTATACTGTAATCAAAGAAGAGGTGAATAAAATGTTAACTCCTGAACGTCATCAAATGATATTGCAACTTGTAAAAGAACAGAAAGTTGTAAAATTACAGCAATTAGTTGAAAGAACAGAAAGCTCTGAGTCGACAATTCGCCGTGATTTAGCACAATTGGAAAAGCAAAGGTTATTAAAAAGAGTTCATGGTGGTGCCGCTGTTTTAACAGGAAAAGGGCAAGAACCAACGATGGTCGAAAAATCATCCAAAAACATTCAAATAAAACAACAAATTGCTAAGTATGCGGCTAGCGTTATTGAACAAGGTGATTGTATTTATTTAGATGCAGGAAGTACAACATTTGAAATGATTCCATTTTTAATAAATAAAGATGTTACTGTCGTTACGAATGGACTTATGCATATTGAAGCTTTAGTTGAAAATAATATTCGTGCGTATTTACTAGGCGGAATGATGAAGAGTAGGACGAAAGCTTTAATCGGTGCTATGGCACAGGAAAGTATGCAGAAGTATCGTTTTGATAAATGTTTTTTAGGTGCAAATGGTGTACATGAACAGCTTGGCTTTACAACGCCAGATCCAGAAGAAGCGCTCTTAAAACAAATGGCATTAACATTAGCAAACGAAGGATATTTCTTAATTGATGAAAGTAAGTTTTCAGAAGTTGCGTTTGCGAAAATTGCAAATGTTGAAGATGCAAATATTATTACAAACCATTTAGAAATTGATTTAGAAAAATATAAACAACAAACCAATGTAATTGAGGCTGATAAACAATGATCTATACAGTTACTTTAAACCCATCTATTGATTATGTAGTGCAAGTTTCTTCCTTTGATTTAGGAACAATAAATCGAGCGGAAAAAGATATGAAGTTTCCTGGAGGAAAAGGAATTAATGTTTCTCGTGTTCTTCAGCGTTTAGGTGTTAAAAATATAGCACTTGGATTTACTGGTGGATTTACTGGTCAATTTATTAAAGAGGTATTACAGACGGAAGGTGTAACAACAAACTTCGTCCAAGTAGATGAAGATACTCGCATTAATGTGAAAATAAAAGGGGAAGAAGAAACAGAATTAAATGGCCAAGGTCCTATTGTAACAAAAGAGCAGTTCGAACAGTTAATGAAAAAAATTGAGAGTATGCAACCTGGAGATTGTGTTGTACTTGCTGGGAGTGTACCAGTTTCTATTCCAAGTACCTTTTACGAATCAATTGCTGCGTTTGGAGCTGAAAAAGGTATTCGTGTAGTAGTAGATGCAAGTGGAAGTGCACTGCAACATGTAATTAAAAATAAGCCATTTTTAATTAAGCCAAACCACCATGAACTTGGTGAGTTGTTTGGAGTGGAGCTTTCAACAGTAGAGGACGTTTTACCTTATGGAAGAAAATTAATTGAACAAGGTGTAAAACACGTTATCGTATCGATGGCTGGAGAGGGAGCTTTATTATTTACGGCAGAAGGTATATATGAAGCGACTGTTCCAAAAGGTGTTGTAATTAATTCAGTTGGGGCCGGGGATTCTCTTGTTGCAGGGTTTGTAGGCAAATATGAACAGACAAAAGATATTGAAAAGGCATTTCAATACGGCGTTGCAACAGGGAGTGCAACAGCATTTTCAGCTGATTTATGTAAGAAGGAAAAAGTAGAAGAATTATTGTCGCAAGTAATTGTAGCTAAGCGATAGGGGGAAGCAACATATGAAAATTACAGAACTATTAAAAAGGGATACAGTCATTATGGATTTGACAGCTTCAAATAAAGAAGCTGTCATAGATGAATTAGTTGAGAAATTAAACGGGGCAAATCGTTTAAATAGTAAAACGGAATTTAAAGAAGCTATTTTAAAGCGGGAGGCCCAAAGTACGACTGGAATAGGGGAAGGTATTGCAATACCTCATGCGAAGACAAAGGCTGTTAAACAACCATCGATTTGTTTTGGTAGAAGTGTAAGCGGTATCAATTATGAGTCGCTTGACGGACAGCCAGCACACTTATTCTTTATGATTGCTGCAAGTGAAGGAGCGAATAATACTCATTTAGAAACGTTGTCTCGTTTATCGACATTATTAATGGATGAAGGATTTCGCAAGCAACTATTAGAAGCAAAGGATGAAAGTGAGCTTCTTCAACTATTTGATGAAAAAGAGAATGAAAAAGAAGAAGAGATTGAAGTCGCAAAACCAGAAGGAAATGAACCGTACGTACTTGCTGTTACAGCTTGTCCAACTGGAATCGCTCACACATATATGGCAGCGGATAGCTTAAAAGCAAAAGCGACAGAGTTAGGAATAGCGATTAAAGTTGAAACAAACGGATCAACAGGTATTAAAAACGGTTTAACGAAAGAGGATATTGAACGTGCAACAGCTATTATTGTTGCGGCGGATAAACAAGTAGAAATGAATCGTTTTGCTGGTAAACATGTCATTCAAGTGCCAGTTGCTGATGGGATTCGAAAAACGGAAAATCTGCTTAAGCGAGCTGTCAAACAAGATGCACCAATCTTTAAAGGTGTAAAAGAGGACGGGAAATCAGAAAGTATTGAGGGAGAAAAAGGATTAGGAATTTATAAGCATTTAATGAGCGGTGTAAGTAATATGCTTCCATTCGTTGTTGGTGGCGGGATTTTAATAGCGCTAGCGTTTTCGTTTGGTGGTATAAAGGCGGAAGGTCCTTTAGCTGAATTGTTCATGTCAATTGGTGGAGGAAAAACAGGTGCGTTTTTATTCCTTGTACCAATTTTAGCTGGATTTATTGCAAGTTCTATTGCTGATCGTCCTGGTTTTATGCCTGGTGTTGTAGGTGGATTTTTAGCGGCGAATGCGAATGCTGGATTTTTAGGTGGATTAATTGCTGGTTTCTTAGCTGGATATGTTGTTTTAGGGTTGAAAAGATTATTTTCAGGACTACCAGTACAATTAGAAGGAATTAAACCTGTATTGTTATATCCAGTCTTTGGATTATTGATTACAGGAGTTGTAATGCAAAAAGTAGTAATTCCGCCTGTAGTAGCATTAAATGAAATGTTGACAGGGTGGTTAAATGGTTTAAACGGTACGAATGCTATATTACTAGGTCTTATTTTAGGTGGTATGATGGCAATTGATATGGGGGGGCCAATTAATAAAGCGGCATTTACGTTTGGTATTGCTGCAATAGAAGCGCAGAATTTTGGAGTGCACTCAGCAGTTATGGCTGGTGGGATGGTACCACCACTTGCGATTGCATTCGCAACTACATTCTTTAAATCAAAGTTTACAGAAGCGGAACGTAAATCTGGTTTAACAAATTATATTATGGGAGCGTCGTTCATTACAGAAGGTGCGATTCCGTTTGCAGCTGCAGATCCGGTTCGAGTAATCGTAAGTTGTGTTGTTGGTTCAAGTATTGCAGGTGCGTTATCTATGTTATTCCAAATTACATTACCGGCACCGCATGGTGGATTATTTGTAATAGCGTTAGTAAATAAACCGTTACTATATATTTTCTCTATATTAATTGGAACAATTGTCTCGGCTGTTATGCTAGGTGTTTGGAAAAAGAAAGTTCAATAACAAATAAAAAGAGAGCAGTTTTTAGTAGCTGCTCTCTTTTTATTACAAAAAAATAGGTTAACAATTGAATATTGATGTTTTTTGGTAAAAGATGTAACGAATTGTGAATTTTTTGTAACAAAAAAGTAACACTGTAATTTTTTCTGGGAAAAAGTTCTTGTGCTCGTATATGAAAAATATATGAAAACCACTGAAGATTGTATTAGAAATGCATTTTATTAATATGGAAATTTATGTTACAACTCGTTAATCGTATATTACGAATGCTTTGTAATTGTGTGATTTCTAAAAATTCTAAAAATCTGTTGCTATAATGAAAATACGAAAACAAAGCAAATGGAGGCTATTCATGAAAAAATTATTAGGTATAGCAACAGCAGCAGTTTTTGGTCTTGGGATTTTTGTGGGTTCTGCTAAAGCGGAAACAATTGTAACAACAGACGTATTAAATGTTAGAGAAAACCCAAATGTAGAGTCAAAGCTTGTAGGTAAAGTGTTCAGTGGGAATACACTAGATGTTATAAATACAGAAAATGGATGGACAAAAATTAAGTTGAACGGTAAGGAAGCGTTTGTAAGTGCCGATTTTACAAAGAGCACATATTATGTAACGGCGGGCGTATTAAATGTTCGTGCTGGAGCGAATACTGATTCTGAAATTTTAGGTAAACTTAATAAAAATGATGTGATTGAAACGACGAATCAAGTTCAAAATGAATGGTTACAATTCGACTACAATGGAAAAGTTGGATATGTTCACGTGCCATTTTTAACAGGAACAGCACCTGTAATCGAAAAGAAAGAGGTTGTAGCTCAAGAAGAAGCGCCAGCTAGAACAAATACGCCAGTTAAAAATAATACAGTAGTTAAGAATAAAGAGTCTGTTAAGAGTAATGATTCTATTAAGAATGTAGAATCAAGTAAACCTGTGGTAAAAGAAAAACCGGCTGCAAAACCAGTTGCAAAATCTACTGAAACAAGTGCGCCTACTGGTGGTCGTGAAATTACAGTAGAAGCGACGGCATATACAGCAGATCCGAGTGAGAATGGTTCGTATGGTGGTCGTGTATTAACTGCAATGGGGCATGATTTAACAGCAAATCCAAATATGAAAGTAATTGCTGTTGATCCGAAAGTAATTCCGCTTGGATCAAAAGTATGGGTAGAAGGATATGGAGAAGCGATTGCTGGAGACACCGGTGGTGCGATTAAAGGAAATCGTATTGATGTATTAGTCGGTTCAGATGGTAGTGCTAATAGCTGGGGGCGCAAATCTGTAAAAGTGAAAGTTATACAATAGGTTATCGATATTAATATAAAAAGCGGTTGCTTGAAACTATGTAAGCAGCCGCTTTTTATGGATTATTGAAATGGATAAATAGTTTTACCTGTAATAATTTTATATGCACTGCAAAATTGCGTTTGCATATATTCTGTATTTTTATTTTCTGGATATAATGTTGTTTCATGGAGAGTAGAATGAAAAGCCCGTAGTAAACAATTTAGGGCGAAGTATAATTCCTCTTGTGAACAATTTTGTTCTTTTGTAGAAGTGGCTAAAATGAGGTCTTTTGTCAAAGATGAAAAATTGATGGTGGATTGTTTCATAGTTAACTCATCCTCTCGAAACTATTTTTATCATGTATATGCAGAATTGGACAAACTATGTTCTTTTTTCTGTATAATTTCATGTACCGAAATGAAAGAACTTGCAATCATGCCGTTAAAATTGGTAAGATTGGGTATAATCAATAGATGGAGTATATTACATAAAGAGAGTTGAATGATATGGGAGAAGTGCAACGTGAAAAAGTTGCTGTCATCATTGGACCAACTGCTGTTGGAAAGACGAAGTTAAGTATCGATCTTGCCAAAGCGTTGAACGGTGAAATTATTAGTGGTGATTCCATGCAGATCTATCGAACGATGGATATTGGAACCGCAAAGGTAACAAAAGCAGAGATGGACGGAATTCCACATTATATGATCGATATAAAAAATCCGGAAGATTCATTTTCTGTCGCGGAATTTCAAGAACGTGTTCGCAAGCATATTCGAGAAATTACAGAACGTGGTAAATTACCAATTATAGTTGGTGGGACCGGTCTTTATATACAATCTGTTTTATTCGATTATCAGTTTACAGATGATGCTGGTGATGTGATATACCGAGAGCAAATGGAAAAGTTAGCTTTAGAACGCGGTGTGGAATATGTACATAAAAAATTGCAAGAAGTAGATCCAGAAAGTGCGGAGCGTATTCATGCAAATAATGTACGACGTGTCATTCGGGCGTTAGAAATTTTCCACACGACGGGTGAAAAAATGAGTGAACAAATTGAGAAACAAGAAAAAGAGTTACTCTATGATGTTTCATTAATTGGCTTGACAATGGATCGAGAAATGCTATACGATCGCATTAACTTACGAGTGGATTTGATGATGGAACAAGGCCTATTAGAGGAAGTAGAAGGGCTGTATAATAGAGGGATACGAGATTGTCAATCTATTCAAGCGATTGGATATAAAGAAATCTATGATTATTTTGAGAATCGAGCCTCTTTAGAAGATGCGGTGTCACAATTAAAGACGAATTCGCGTCGTTATGCAAAACGTCAATTAACGTGGTTCCGTAATAAAATGGATGTCACGTGGTTTGATGTTACAGACGGTGAAAAAACGTCAGAAATTTTACGATACATAGAAGGAAAGTTACAAGTAAAGTCGAATAATAGTAAGTAGAGAAAAAGAGGAGGATTCGACATGAAGCAATCAATCAATATTCAAGATCAGTTTTTAAATCAACTCCGTAAAGAAAATACGTTTGTTACGCTGTACTTATTAAATGGTTTCCAGCTTCGTGGACTAATTAAAGGATTTGATAATTTTACAGTCCTGCTGGAAACAGAAGGTAAGCAGCAGCTTATTTATAAACATGCAATCTCCACATTTGTACCACAAAAAAATGTTTCAATTGAATTAGAATAGTAATGAATTATTGTACATAACAAAAAAAGAGCGAGTTTCCTCGCTCTTTTTTTATTTGTCATAAACAATATATCATGAAATTTAAGCGATTCTAAATACAGTAAGGCGGATGTTAGTATTTCCTGTCGCAGGGATCGTAATCTCATTAAGAGTAGATTGAACAGAAATTCTTGCACCAGCTGCTAATGTTTCGATTGTAGTAAATGAAAGTGAGTCGCCTATTAAATTTGAAGAGAAATTATCAGTTGCGACTGCTCCATTAATTGAAATTCCTACTCCGAGTGGAGCGCATCCTGGCGCAGTTGTAGAAATGGATACGCTAATTACATAAATACCACCGTTAATAACAGTAACTGTATCTGTGCCGTTGAAGATAATATTGTTTACGTTAATTGCAGTACTAAAAATAAAGTTATTAAATTGCAGTACTGTTTGCTGAATATTGTTTGTTACAACAATTGTTGCTATAGGGAAGCTAGGTCCAGTAGGCCCAGTAGGTCCGGTAGGTCCACCAGAAGGTCCAGTAGGTCCAGTAACTCCTATACCAGTAGCGCCGGTAGCACCCGTTGGTCCTTGAATGCCTTGAGGTCCGGTAGCACCCGTGTTACCTTGAACGCCTTGAGGTCCAGTAGCGCCAGTGGCACCAGTAGCACCTGTGTTACCTTGAACACCTTGAGGTCCAGTGGCACCGGTAGCACCCGTGTTACCTTGAACGCCTTGAGGTCCAGTAGCGCCAGTGGCACCAGTAGCACCTGTGTTACCTTGAACACCTTGAGGTCCAGTGGCACCGGTAGCACCTGTGTTACCTTGAACACCTTGAGGTCCAGTGGCACCGGTAGCACCTGTGTTACCTTGAACACCTTGAGGTCCAGTGGCACCGGTAGCACCTGTGTTACCTTGAACACCTTGAGGTCCAGTGGCACCGGTAGCACCCGTTGGTCCTTGAATGCCTTGAGGTCCGGTAGCACCCGTGTTACCTTGAACGCCTTGAGGTCCAGTAGCGCCAGTGGCACCAGTAGCACCTGTGTTACCTTGAACACCTTGAGGTCCAGTGGCACCGGTAGCACCTGTGTTACCTTGAACACCTTGAGGTCCAGTGGCACCAGTAGCACCAGTAGCACCCGTGTTACCTTGAACGCCTTGAGGTCCGGTAGCGCCAGTAGCACCAGCAGGCCCTTGAGCACCTTGAGGTCCAGTGGCACCAGTAGCACCTGTGTTACCTTGAGCACCTTGAGGTCCAGTGGCACCAGTAGCACCTGTGTTACCTTGAACACCTTGAGGTCCAGTAGCGCCAGTGGCACCAGTAGCACCTGTGTTACCTTGAACACCTTGAGGTCCAGTGGCACCAGTAGCACCTGTGTTACCTTGAACGCCTTGAGGTCCAGTGGCACCAGTAGCACCTGTGTTACCTTGAGCACCTTGAGGTCCAGTAGCGCCAGTGGCACCAGTAGCACCTGTGTTACCTTGAACGCCTTGAGGTCCAGTGGCACCAGTAGCGCCAGTGGCACCAGTGGCACCAGTAGCACCAGCAGGCCCTTGAGCACCTTGAGGTCCAGTAGCGCCAGTGGCACCGGTAGCGCCGGTAGCACCTGTGTTACCTTGAACACCTTGAGGTCCAGTGGCACCAGTAGCACCTGTGTTACCTTGAGCACCTTGAGGTCCAGTGGCACCAGTAGCACCAGTAGCACCTGTGTTACCTTGAACACCTTGAGGTCCAGTAGCGCCAGTGGCACCAGTAGCACCTGTGTTACCTTGAACACCTTGAGGTCCAGTGGCACCAGTAGCACCAGTAGCACCTGTGTTACCTTGAACACCTTGAGGTCCAGTAGCGCCAGTGGCACCAGTAGCACCTGTGTTACCTTGAACACCTTGAGGTCCAGTGGCACCAGTAGCACCTGTGTTACCTTGAACGCCTTGAGGTCCAGTAGCACCAGTAGCACCTGTGTTACCTTGAACACCTTGAGGTCCAGTGGCACCAGTAGCACCAGTAGCACCAGTAGCACCTGTGTTACCTTGAACGCCTTGAGGTCCGGTAGCGCCAGTAGCACCAGCAGGCCCTTGAGCACCTTGAGCGCCAGTGGCACCAGTAGCACCTGTGTTACCTTGAACACCTTGAGGTCCAGTGGCACCGGTAGCACCTGTGTTACCTTGAACACCTTGAGGTCCAGTGGCACCAGTAGCACCTGTGTTACCTTGAACGCCTTGAGGTCCAGTAGCACCAGTAGCACCTGTGTTACCTTGAACACCTTGAGGTCCAGTGGCACCAGTAGCACCAGTAGCACCCGTAGCACCCGTGTTACCTTGAGGTCCAGTAGGTCCAGGAGGCCCGCCAGAAGGTCCGGTAGGTCCGGTAACTCCTATACCTGTAGCGCCGGTAGCGCCGGTAGCACCTGTGTTACCTTGAACACCTTGAGGTCCAGTAGCGCCGGTAGCACCAGCAGGTCCTTGAGCACCTGTATTGCCGGTAGCGCCCGTGTTACCTTGAACACCTTGAGGTCCAGTAGCACCAGTAGCACCAGTAGCACCAGCAGGTCCTTGAGCGCCTGTATTGCCGGTAGCGCCCGTGTTACCTTGAGGCCCCTGAGGTCCAGTAGCACCCGTAGCACCAGCAGGTCCTTGAGCGCCTGTATTGCCGGTAGCGCCCGTGTTACCTTGAGGCCCTTGAGGTCCAGTAGCACCCGTAGCACCAGCAGGTCCTTGAGCGCCTGTATTGCCGGTAGCACCTGTGTTACCTTGAGGCCCTTGAGGTCCAGTAGCACCCGTAGCACCAGTAGCACCGGCAGGTCCTTGAGCACCTGTATTGCCGGTAGCGCCAGTGTTACCTTGAGGTCCCTGAGGTCCAGTAGCGCCGGTAGCACCGGCAGGTCCTTGAGCACCTGTATTGCCGGTAGCGCCAGTGTTACCTTGAGGTCCCTGAGGTCCAGTAGCGCCGGTAGCACCAGCAGGTCCTTGAGCACCTGTATTGCCGGTAGCGCCAGTGTTACCTTGAGGTCCCTGAGGTCCAGTAGCGCCGGTAGCACCAGCAGGTCCTTGAGCACCTGTATTGCCGGTAGCGCCAGTGTTACCTTGAGGTCCCTGAGGTCCAGTAGCGCCGGTAGCACCAGCAGGTCCTTGAGCGCCTGTATTACCGGTAGCGCCTGTATTACCTTGAGGTCCTTGAGGTCCAGTGGCACCAGTGTTACCTCGAGGTCCAGTGGCACCAGTAGCGCCTGCTGGTCCAGTAGGTCCGGTAGGCCCTTGAATAAACGAAGCAGAATTAACTAGAGCAGTTTGTAATGCTGCTATTAATTTAAGGAGCTCTTGAAGTGTGCAAGGGTCAATTCGGAATAATTTTGTAATGTATAGTAAATAGTTAATGAGATTTTGAAGCTCAATAAATACAGCGCTTGCTACAAAGGTTGGATTTCTTAATATAGTTATTAAGTTTTTAATAATAGCTAACCCTTGTGCTTTCAGGGAGGAAGTAGCGTCTAGTGAACAAATAAATTTACTCAGTAGGTTCAATGTATCGATTAGATCTTCAATATTTTGGGGAGATGGATTTGCGAAAAGTTTTGGGATTATTTTTGTTAAATCAATAATAATCGCACGAAATGTTCTAAGTTGAGCTTTAGTAATTGGGATTGATGGAGTATTTGGGATTCGTCCGGCGCTACTTGGAAAGCATGGTTTGGAGAATTTGTTTTGATTGTCGTTATAACGAGACATTAAATCTCTCCTTTCTCACGAAAATGTGAACGAAACTCATCATAGTAGATGCAGAAATTAGTTAAATGGTCATAGTAAAATCGTTTGTTTAAAGAAAAAATAGAAAAAACGCCTTACAATAAGGCGTTTTTTCTATTTTCTGCGTATTGATAATATCGCTTTAATGAAATTTTTGATTTGAATCCAGCGAGTTTTATAATTTCTGATTCAGGAGTTTCTTTTTTTATTAAGTTTAAAATATAGGTGTTACGAAAATGTTGTCCTGAAATTCCTTTACGTAAATTGGCTCTAGCCACTTCGAGGCGAATCATTTTTTGTATAGCAATTTCCGTTAATGCCTTTGGTGCATCATTTTCATATACCCATCTGTATGTTCCACGGTTAAAATCGAATGCGACAAATAATGGATCATCACTATGGTATTTGGGACGAACTGGTTCCGGGATGCTTTTGTAATAATTATATAGTTGTTTTTTGTCTTCTTTTGCTAATGTAATTGTTCTTTCTACACCTGCGGTTGCTGGGATTGATAATGTGTTAGTTTCAAAGTGAACGTGATGCATTGTTAATGCTGTAAGTTCCTGTAAGGATAAACCGTAGTCAATCAATAGATTTAAAATAGCAATATTGCGATCCATTAATAAGGGGCGCACAGGAAGTTGTTTTTCTGAAAGTCCTTCTAATGAAGTGACTATATACTTTAACCTTTTTTCTTCATCAGGTGAAATGAAATCTTCGTTACGAAGTGTACGGTCTGGTTGAATAGATATCTCCATATTTTTCAATGGATTAGGAATGTTTAGAAAATGATACATTCTATTTAGTACAATAAATACACGATGCATCGTTTTTTCTGAGTAATGTCGATTCGTTTTTAAATCGGAAAAGTAATCTTCGTAGTCTTTTGTACAAAGTGTAGCCCATATATTACTGGAAGGGAGCTTTTTGTTTTTTTCTAACCAATGTCCGAAGTCTTCAACGTCATAAACATAACGTTTAATAGTTGAGGGTTTTCGGCCTTTATTCAATAAAAAAATAGAAAAGGCTTGTATTGTATCATGGAATTCCGTTGTCTCCATAGTCCCACCACCTTAATTATTTCTTATATTATAGCAAACTTTTCTGAAAATAGGCATTTACAAGGGGGACAGGAATAATAATATTTGGTGAGTGGATAAAATGAGGTGATTGTATGGAACAATCGATGCGAAAGAAGAACAATAATCAAATTAATATTGTGTTAAACCATCGAAAGAAAATTTCTTTGCCAGCCGCAGAAAATAAAACGGTAATTTCAAATGAAACTACAATTAAACATGAAATGCTGCAGAGAATTGAAGAAGAGATGGGGAAGCTTGTTGGGATGGATGATATAAAAAAGATAATAAAAGAAATATATGCTTGGATTTATGTGAATAAAAAAAGACAAGAGAAGGGATTGAAGTCAGAGAAGCAAGTACTTCATATGCTGTTTAAAGGGAATCCAGGTACAGGGAAGACAACAGTTGCTAGAATGATAGGAAAATTGCTGTTTGAGATGAATATTCTATCGAAAGGCCACTTGGTTGAAGCTGAACGTGCTGATCTTGTAGGAGAGTACATCGGCCATACAGCCCAAAAAACAAGAGACTTAATAAAAAAAGCAATGGGAGGTATTTTGTTTATTGATGAGGCGTATTCTTTAGCTCGAGGAGGAGAGAAGGATTTTGGAAAAGAAGCAATTGATACGCTTGTAAAACATATGGAAGATAAACAACATGGTTTTGTATTGATTTTAGCTGGATATTCAAGAGAGATGAATCACTTTCTTTCATTAAATCCAGGGCTGCAATCTCGTTTTCCATTTATTATTGAATTTGCGGATTACTCGGTAAATCAGTTGTTGGAAATTGGGAAAAGAATGTATGAAGAGCGTGAATATCAGTTATCGAAAGAGGCTGAATGGAAATTTAGGGATCATTTACATGCTGTAAAGTATTCGTCGCAAATTACATCGTTTAGTAATGGGCGGTATGTACGGAATATTGTTGAAAAATCAATTCGTACACAGGCGATGCGGTTGTTGCAAGAAGATGCCTATGATAAAAATGATTTAATTGGAATATCGAGTATGGATTTGATGCTCGAAGAGGAGACGCACAGTACATAAACTGTGCGTCGATTTTGTGTATAAGTTCGTTTACTCTTTTTTTGCTTTTTCTTGGTGTGCTTTATGGAAGTGTTCCATTTTAGCGCTCTTTTCGTGTGCTGAATTAGGATCGTGCCCGAATTGATTTACTGAGCTTTTTTGAGCTCCTTTATTAACGTGGTTTGTCATGTGTATTCACCTCACTTTAAAAATTAGTATAAACATTATATAAAGAAAAAATCGTTAGAAAAGAAAAACCTCTTTACGATATGTAAAGAGGTTAGATTGCTATTTATGCATTGAACGTTCTTTCGTTTCGATACGTCTGTGCGGTAAATGCCATTTGTAATGAATAGAAACCATGCGGAAGCAAACAATTAAAATGAATAAAATGTAAAGAGCCCAATCGCTAACAATAATTTGAGCGCCAATTAAGAAACCTGCTAAAATTGTCCAAAAGGCATATACTTCAGCTCGAAGAACGAGAGGTTTTCTGCGGGCTAAAAGATCGCGAATGATACCGCCGCCGATACCAGTTAAAACAGCTGCTACAATTGTGGCGCTAATTGGTAAATTTAATTTTTGGGCATATAATGCTCCTTGTACAGCAAATGCTGATAAGCCGATAGCGTCAGTGATATTTTCCCACTTTTTCCAATGTCTAATTAACTTATTTGGAAAAAGAAAAATAATAGTCATTGATAAAAGTGCGATTTGGAATAACATGTCTTGTTGCCAAAACGCGACAATCGGATAACCGATTAATAAATTACGAAGGGCACCTCCCCCAAATGCGGTTGCCATTCCTAAAATATACACCCCGAAAATATCATAATCCTCTTCCATTGCAACAATGGCTCCGCTTAGTGCGAAAGCGATTGTGCCTATGATGCTAAAAATCTCCCATGCCATGAATTTTCTCCCCCGCTAACTAGATGAAATGTGCTTCCTCTGCTATTATATTAGAAGGTTTAAATTTCGAAAAGGATGAGTGAACATATTTGATGGAAGAAAAAGAAAAAGTCATATTAGTAGGCTGTCAATTGCCACAAGATGATGATGAAAAATTTATGCATTCCATGAAAGAGCTTGCATCACTAGCGAAGACTGCACGAGCAGAATTGTTAGTGTCAACAACGCAAAAACGACCAAAGTTTCATCCGGCAACTTACATAGGTAAAGGGAAATTAGAAGAGCTTACAATGTTAACTGAAGAATTAGAGCCGGATGTTATTGTATTTAATAATGAATTAACGCCGAGTCAAATTCGGAATTTATCCTCAGTATTAGATGCGAGAGTAATTGATCGAACGCAACTAATACTGGATATTTTTGCGCAACGTGCGAAGTCGAGGGAAGGTAAGCTTCAAGTAGAATTAGCTCAGTTGCAATATACAATGCCGCGTCTTATGGGGCAAGGATTGTCCTTATCGCGTCTTGGTGGTGGTATTGGAACGAGAGGACCGGGTGAGACGAAATTAGAGACGGATCGTCGTCATATTCGATCCCGTATTGATGAAATAAAGAAACAACTTGCAGTTGTTGTGGAACATCGAAAAAGATATCGTGAGAGAAGAAAAGATAATAAAGTATTTCAAGTTTCGTTAATAGGGTATACAAATGCAGGGAAATCGACACTGTTTAATAGATTAACGGAAGCTGATACGTTTGAAGAAAACCTTCTGTTTGCAACATTAGACCCAACGACGAGGAAGATGCCGTTACCTTCTGGTTATACAGTATTACTAACCGATACTGTTGGTTTTATACAAGATTTACCCACTTCATTAATCGCTGCTTTTCGTTCGACACTGGAAGAAGCGGGGGAAGCAGATGTCATTTTACATGTAGTTGATTCTGCGGATCCTAACTACATAGGGCATGAAAAAACAGTAAAACGATTATTATCAGAACTTGAAATTAATCATATTCCTATTATTACGTTATATAATAAAAAAGATGAATTACATCAAAACTTTATTCCGTTTCCGAAAAGTGATTTCTTAATGACTAGTGCTTTTGAAGAAAGTGATGTATTGCGTATAAAAGAAGCGATAGAAATGAAAATGAAGAAAGAAATGGATCGTTATCGAGTAGAAATCCCTCCGAGTGAAGGTAAGTTATTAACGCTTTTAAAGACGGAAACGCTATTAGCAAAGATGGAGTTTCTGGAAGATAAATTTGTATATGATTGTGCAGGGTATATTTTTACTCATTCATCGCTTAATGTGCAATTAAAGAGATTTTTAGTGGAAGAAGGAGAAAATAAAAATGTTTGATCGTTTGAAAAATGGAGAAAAAATTGCTCCAATCGTAAAAGAAGTAGAGAGTCAGATTACAGAAGTACATAAACGTGCGGATGAAGTAATTGAAAGTAATCAGTTTCGTGTATTAGAAAGTTTTCGTAAACATAAAATTAGTGACTCGCATTTTATCCCGACGACAGGTTATGGTTATGATGATATTGGCCGTGATACGTTAGAAAAAGTGTATGCTGATGTGTTTGGAGCGGAAGCTGGACTTGTTCGTCCGCAAATTATTTCAGGTACTCACGCTATTTCTACAGCGTTATTCGGTATTTTACGTCCAGGAGATGAGTTATTGTACATCACTGGAAAACCGTATGATACGTTAGAGGAAATCGTTGGCGTGCGTGGGAAAGGTGTAGGTTCATTTAAAGAATATAATATTGGTTACAATGCAGTTCCGCTAACTGAAGGTGGGCTTGTTGATTTTAAAGCTGTTGCAGCAGCGATTCATAGTAATACGAAAATGATCGGTATTCAGCGTTCGAAAGGTTATGCTACTCGTCCATCGTTTACTATTTCTCAAATTAAAGAGATGATCGCGTTTGTTAAAGAAATTAAACCTGATGTTGTTGTGTTTGTAGATAACTGTTATGGTGAGTTTATTGAAGAGCAAGAGCCATGTCATGTTGGTGCAGATTTAATGGCGGGTTCGCTTATTAAAAACCCGGGCGGCGGAATTGTTAAAACTGGTGGTTATATTGTCGGGAAAGAACAGTATGTTGAAGCGTGTGCATATCGTTTAACGTCTCCGGGAATTGGTGCGGAAGCTGGAGCGTCTTTATACAGTCTGCAAGAAATGTATCAAGGGTTCTTCTTAGCGCCACATGTTGCAGGACAAGCGCTGAAAGGTGCAATTTTTACAGCTGCGTTTTTAGAAAAGTTAGGAATGAACACGTCACCAGCGTGGAATGCGCCAAGAACAGACTTAATTCAATCTGTTCAATTTGATGATAAAGACCGTATGATTGCCTTCTGCCAAGCGATTCAATATGCATCTCCAATTAATTCGCATTTTACTCCGTATGCAAACTATATGCCAGGTTATGAAGATGATGTAATTATGGCGGCGGGAACATTTATTCAAGGTGCAAGTATTGAATTGTCTGCTGATGGTCCGATTAGACCACCGTATGTTGCATATGTGCAAGGTGGATTAACGTATTCGCATGTTAAAATTGCGATTTGTTCTGCAATTGATGAATTGATTGAAAAGAATTTATTAACAATTTCTTAAAGGGGAGCTGTCGATATCGGCAGCTTTTTTCGTATAAAAGTAACGATTTATGCGATTAGAAAAAAGAATGAAAAAATTTATAAAAAAATCATGTAAGAAAAGCTAACATCTATTGACACTAAACATAACATGTTATAAAATGAGAAGCAGTTAAGGCGAAGGAGGAACTGAAAAATGAAAGAAGATAGACGTTCTGCCCCGCTGTTTCCAATTGGTATTGTTATGGATTTAACACAATTGTCTGCACGTCAAATTCGCTACTATGAAGAGCATAATCTTGTTTCTCCAACCCGTACAAAGGGGAATCGTAGATTGTTTTCATTTAACGATGTAGATAAGTTGTTAGAAATTAAAGATTTGTTAGATCAAGGCCTGAATATGGCTGGTATTAAACAAGTGTTACTAATGAAAGAAAATCAAACAGAAGCAGTGAAAGTAAAAGAAGAAACGAAAGAAATTTCAAAAACTGAGCTTCGCAAAATACTTCGAGATGAACTACAACATACAGGTAGATTCAATCGAACTTCATTGCGACAAGGTGACATTTCAAGATTTTTTCACTAAAGATAACTGATTCTGAAGGCGATTAGAGGGACTAAGGAGGAATTTATAATGTCTAGATACACAAAAGAAGATATTTTCCGTTTGGCGAAAGAAGAGAATGTAAAGTATATCCGTTTACAATTTACGGACCTTTTAGGGGTAATTAAAAACGTAGAGATTCCAGTGAGACAATTAACGAAAGCTCTTGATAACAAAATGATGTTTGATGGATCTTCGATTGAAGGTTTCGTACGTATTGAAGAGTCTGATATGTATTTATATCCTGATTTAGACACTTGGGTAATTTTCCCTTGGACAGCTGAAAAAGGTAAAGTAGCTCGACTAATCTGTGATATTTACAATGCAGATGGCACTCCATTTGATGGAGACCCACGTAACAACTTAAAACGTGTGTTAAAAGAAATGGAAGCTTTAGGATTTTCAGACTTCAATCTTGGACCAGAGCCAGAATTCTTCCTATTTAAGGTGGATGAAAAAGGAAATCCAACATTAGAACTAAACGATAACGGTGGATACTTCGACCTTGCGCCGATGGATCTAGGGGAAAACTGTCGTCGTGATATCGTTCTTGAACTTGAAGAAATGGGATTTGAAATTGAAGCATCTCACCATGAGGTTGCTCCAGGACAGCACGAAATTGACTTTAAATATGCAAATGCAATTCGCTCATGTGATGACATTCAAACATTCAAACTTGTTGTAAAAACAATTGCTCGTAAACATGGTTTACACGCAACGTTTATGCCAAAACCACTATACGGTGTGAACGGTTCAGGTATGCACTGTAACTTATCATTATTTAAAAATGGTGAGAACGTATTCTTTGATGCAAACGGTGACTTACAATTAAGTGATGATGCTCGTCACTTCATCGCAGGTATTTTAAAACATGCACCAGCATTTACAGCGATAGCAAACCCAACTGTAAACTCATACAAACGTCTAGTACCTGGATATGAAGCACCTTGTTACGTAGCATGGTCTGCACAAAACCGTAGCCCGTTAGTACGTATCCCTGCATCTCGTGGTATTAGTACACGCGTAGAAGTACGTAGTGTTGACCCAGCTGCAAACCCATATTTAGTAATGGCTACATTATTAGCTGCAGGTCTTGATGGAATTAAAAACAAATTAACTCCACCAGCAGCAGTAGATCGTAACATCTATGTAATGACAAAAGAAGAGCGCGAAGAAGCAGGTATCGTTGACTTACCAGCAACATTAGCGCAAGCATTAGTTACATTACAATCTAATGAAGTAGTATGCGGTGCACTAGGAGAACACTTACTTGAGCACTTCATCGAAGCGAAAGAGATTGAGTGGGATATTTTTAGAACACAAGTTCACCAATGGGAACGCGATCAATATATGTCTCTTTACTAAGAGGCTTGAACCCTTGATACAACTCGTATCAAGGGTTTTTTAATTCCCTATTATTACAATTTTATGTGGTTGCAAAATGAAAAACAGCCACATAAAAGCCAATAATTAATAACAAGTAGTGATATCATAGAAAAACATTATCAGATAAATGTAAGTTTTATATAATTTGTGAAATGAAAAAGCCTTGATACTACGGTATCAGGGCTTTTTTAGTGAAGTTATTGGATATGTTAACTACTAGATAATGGATTGTTTTTGGTTATTTTGAATCATGTTACTAAGAAAATCTTTTCAAAAGAATTGATTTTATCTTTTTTAATCACTTGTGCTAAAACTTAATAATTCTTTACTGCCTGTACAACGCGACCAATTATTTTTACATCTTCAGCTGAAAGGTCGTAAGTTTTTGGTTCGTGGATAGGGTCATTACTCAATGGTATTAAAGTAATGATGCTTCCGGATTTTGAAATCTTTTTCACGGTAGCATCATAACCATTGACTTTTACAACAGCAATTTGTCCGTTTTCAACATAAGGAGTTTCCTCTACTAAAACATAAGAACCATCAGGGAATTCGAGATTCATGCTAGTGCCTTTTACAGTAAGATAAAAATACTTTTTACGCTTGTTTAAAAATGTACTTAGCATGGGTAAATAGCCTTCGATATTTTCTTCAGCGAGTATGGGTGTACCGGCTGCTACAGAACCAATGATAGGAATGTAAATAATGTTTGATTGATCGTTTTGGATGGTTTCATAAATAGAAACTTCTTCTTTAACAGTATTGTCCTCTTGAGTTGCGAGTCTTTCTAAATCATCAGTAGTGATTCCTAATCCCTTACAAACTTTTATGACATTATCAACAGATGCTTTACCAATCCCTCTTGATAACATGGATTGCAGTGTTGTGGGGGGGAGACCTATTTTTTCGGCGAAGGCTCTTTTACTATAGCCAGCTTCTTTTATTAAGCGTGTTACAACCTCTGCTTTTTTCATTACTTTCACCATCTTTCTTATTAAAATGTATACGATATTGCGTATTTCTGTATATATCATAACCTAACTAAAATTGTTAGTAAATAGAAAAATATACGAAATTGAGTATTTAAATACGTTTTTTTGTTGACTAAATACGAAATTGAGTTTATATTTAAATGGAAATGAACGCAATATCGTACAAAAAACAGGTGGTGAGTAAATGTATCCGAATTTGCGTGCAGAGATGGCGAGAAAAAGAATTATGATTACACAAATTTCTTCGCATCTGAAACTTCGCCACGCAACAGTGAGCGACAAAATAAATGGTAAATTTCGTTTTTATTATGATGAAGCTTTTGAAATTAAGAAAACTTTTTTTCCAGAACATAGTTTGGAATATCTTTTTGAATTTGAAGAAAATGAAGCGAATTGAAATCGGAGGAAATTTACTTAAAATGTAACCCTATAATCGAATTATTGAATGATGATTTAATAAGAGGGTTCATATCAAAGTATTTAATTTAAATTCTGATAACTAGTTAATTTGTAAAAAGAAAGTAAAGAATTATGCGTAGTGCGAAATTATCTCAATGCAATAAAGATAGTCCAAAATTAGTAGTGAGGAGGAGATGAGGATGGGGCAATTAATTGACTCATCAGTACATAGTTCATTAGTATTTGAGGTTAATGGCAAAGTAGTAACGGATAGTTTGGTAATTGCGAAGATATTCAAAAAAAATCACTTCGACGTTTTGAAGGAAGTTCGAAAACAAATTGTATATGTAGGTGAAGAGTTTGGAGGAGAAAATTTTCACGAGTCCACTTATTTTAATTCAAAGAATAGGCGAATCCCTAAATATGATTTAACAGAAGAAGCATTCACGTTACTTGTTATGGGATATACCAGTAGAGAAGCGGTTGGAATGAAAATTAAATTTATGAAAGAGTTCAAACGAATGAAGCAATATATACAAAATCAACAAAATGTGCCAAAGGACCCAATGGGGGTTTTAAAGTTAACATTTGCTGCGTTAGAAGGACATACTCAGCAGATACAAGAGATAAAGTCTGAGGTGAAGGGTTTGCGAGAAAATACGCCGCTTTATGCTATCGAGTGTGAAGAGATAACAAGGGCTGTAAAAAGCTTAGGTGTTATGTTATTGGGAGGTAAAAATTCAAATTCTTATCAGGATATCGGCCTTAGAAGGAAGTTATATAGAGATATTTATAGTCAGTTACATCGGGAATTTGGTGTGAATAGTTATAAAGCTATTAAACGTAATCATTTGGATAGAGCAATACAAATGATTAATGAAGAATATTCAATTCCAACTGTTTTAAATGAAGAAATTACAGTTAAAAACTCACAAATAAATATGGCAGACATTCAGTAGGAGGAAAGAACATGCAAAGAAAGATTTTAGTAATTACTAGCAGTTTAGCAGGGTTACCAACTGTCAGTGAATTTAAAACAAAAGAAGATGCAAAAGAGCAGGTTAGAAAGCTTATTCAAAAAGGAATGAGTCAAAATGTGATTCGTATAACACAAGAAATTCCAATGAATATCGAAATTCAAGTGGATGTTGAACTTGAGGAATAAGAGAGGTTTAGAAGAAAATAGATATGGATAGCATGATTGTTTTGAATGAATGCATAAGAAAAGAATCCGTTGCAGCGGATTCTATAAGAAAAAATATCTCTAGATAAGTATAACATTGAATACCGTTTTTGAGAATTTATGAGGTGGCTAGTATGGGGATTATTCGAGTGAAAAAAGATAGTAATTATTCCGTTATAAATAATACTGGTTTAAAAGATGAAAGGTTGTCATGGAAAGCGAAAGGAATCTTAGCCTATGCGCTTACATTACCAGATGATTGGACTTTTCATATTAGTGAATTAGCTCGACATGCTAAGGATGGAGAAGATTCGCTCCGTACAGGTTTTAAGGAATTAAAAGAATTAGGTTATGTAAAACGTTATCCTGTTCGTGATGGGAATACGAAAAAAATTACAAGGTGGGATACGGAAATTTACGAAACGCCACAAAGGGACATGCCACAAATGGAAAACCAAGATGTGGTAAAGCCATATGAGGAAAATCAGAAACTACTAAATACTAATAGACTAAATACTAATAAACGAAATAATAATGATTATGATGATATGGATAAATTAGAATCTCGTGTATTCATCAATGAGAGGGTTAAAGTAAGTTGTAACTTTATTAAGGGGATGGGCATTCCGTTAAGTGAAATTGCAATTGCAGAGTTGGGGAGCTTTTGTAATTTGTTTAGTGGGGAGTTAATTCAGCATGCAATTAATAAAGCTGTTGATGAGAATGCGCCAAGATGGAACTACATTAAGGCTATATTGAGGAATTGGAAGGAGCAAGAAGTTAAAACATTAGTTGATGTGGCTATACTAGATAGACGTTTCGAAATGAGCAAGAAAAAGAAATATAACGGGACAGGTAGGAAGTATTCAAATAGAAAAGAGATTGTACCCGATTGGTTATATAAAGATGATGAATCAACAAATCTAGAAGAGGAAAGAAAAACCGTGCAGTCTACTGATGAAGAGCGTGAGAGATTACAAGAAGTGTTAAATAAATATAGGTCATAAGAAAAAATGCTAGATGATTTACAAGCAATAAAGATTGAAAAGGCTAATAAGCATATTCATGCTATTAAATTAGTATTAAGAGACTTTGTAAAAAGAACGGAAGTGGGTGAATCAGTAAGTGTTCGAATGGCTCAAAGATTATAAGAAGTTAGAAGAAGAAATTGCTTATTTAGAATACAACTTAGATAAATCAAAAGCCGAATTGAAGCGTTGGATTAGCGGTGATTTGCAAAATGTACGATTAACCGCTGAATCGGAAGGGGCTAAGGTAGAAGGGCGGATTGAAGCAATTGAATATGAATTAGCTCATAAAATGAATGAGGAGTATGATTTAAAGCTTTTGATTAATAAGTTTACAGGACTGGATCATCAAATACTTAAAATGAAATATGTTGATGGAATGACTTTAGAGCAAATTGCGTTTGAATTACATTATAGTACAGGCTATATACGCCGAAAACATGCTGAAATAAGGAAGATTGTCAAGTTTTTAGATGGATTTTAGTGTTACCTTTTTGTAGGATACATGCAGTGTACAGAAAGTATTGAAAAAGTGATTTATAGTAGTAATATAAGATTTCGACGAAAGGGCAACTATTTTTATGGTTGCTCTTTTTGATGTGAAAGAAGGTGAGTAATATGAAGTGATTTGATGGATTAATAGGTCTTTAGCTTCTAGTTATATTTAGTAAAATAGTAGTTTTACAGGCGAAAATAATAGAAAAATAAGGAGATGTTTAATGATGAGTTTATTAGCTGCTTCAGTCAAAACAAAGAATTTGCCACAACAGGTGTTACGTTGGCAATCAATGGTAGAAAGCGAATGTTCTGCACAAGGTGTACCTGAGTTAGTTCCTTACGTGCTTGGAATTATTATGGTGGAAAGTGGAGGGAATTCTGAAACGACACCTGATATTATGCAATCCAGTGAATCGCAAGGGTGGGCAATGAATACAATTAAAAACCCGAAAGATTCAATTTATTACGGAGTGAAGCATTTAAAGGGTGCTTTTGATGATGCGAAGAAAAATGGAATTACAGATTTAAGTGCCATTGTTCAATCATATAATTTTGGACGAGCTTACCTTCGCTGGTTAGCATCTAACAATAAACAGCATTCATTACCGGTGGCAGATCTGTATTCTAAAACGGTTGTTGCGCCATCACTTGGAAATACGACCGGTGCTATGGTGAAATATAGTAACCCTATCGCTGTTGCCTACAATGGTGGTTATCGATATAAAAACGGGGGGAATTTCTTCTACTCTGAAATTGTTAAACAATATGTAGATTTTGATGGAGGAACTGGTGGCGGTGTGCCGCAACCAGAGGGTATTGGATTTGCCAAATCAAAGTATCCAGAGGGATTTGGTGTTAACTATCATGATAAACCACATGGCTCTTTTCAAGGACGTTTTACAACAGCAGCGGAAGTATTATATTGGGGTGCCTACTGGGGAGCAGATGGTGATGTTTGGTTAGATTTAGGTAGAAGTCGTTGGGTAAAGGCTGAACATTATAATTACTGGCCTTTCAAAGCAGTATCAAAGTATCCAGAAGGATGGGGAGTAAATTATTACGATGGTATTGATGGTCCATATAAAGGTAGAATTTCTTCAAAAGCGCCTGTCATGATTTATGCTCGTAAAGAAGGATGGATTGATGTTGGTAGAAATAGTTGGGCGCCAGAAGAACATTTTGATATTTTAGATATTCGATAAAAGGGTAGTAAAATTAGTTGAACAATGATTCATTGCTTATTCAAAATATCCAGTAGTTTATGGCATTAACACATATGATGGTCCTAATAGGAATTATACAGGTAATGTAGATGGATTTGTTCCATATAGGGTTTATGCACGACAAGATGGTTGATTTGATATTGGAAATGGTGCGTGGTTAAAAGAAGAACATTTTGATGTTAGGTAACGGCGGAGAGCTTTTCATTCTGTTCATCTTTAGATTTGAAAAACTATAATATATTAGAAAAATAATAAATATAGACAGTGAACGAAGGTGCTCATTTAAGTACCTTTTTTATATTTTGTAAAAATAGAAAGGAAGATTAATATGGCAAAATTTATTTATCCAACGGATACAACAAGAGTAACAAGTGGTTTTAGGGGTGACAGACCAGATCACCATGGGGTAGACCTTGCTGAATCGGGTTATCATCCGATTTATGCAGCGGCTAGCGGACAAGTTAGTCGTTCTTATCTTTCATCCAGTTATGGTGAATGTATTATGATTGTGCATACTATTGATGGAGTTACATGGGAAACTGTATACGCTCATATGCGTAGTGGTTCTCGAACGGTTAAAGAAGGCGATTACGTTATACAGGGACAAACAATTGGAGTAATGGGAGAAACGGGGCAGGCCAGTGGCCAACACTTACATTTTGAATTGCATAAAGGACGCTGGAATGTTAGTAAGAGTGATGCTGTGAACCCGTTAGACTACTTGGGCAAAGGTGGCGGAAACGGTGTGCCGCAACCAGAGGGTATTGGATTTGCCAAATCAAAGTATCCAGAAGGGTTTGGTGTTAACTATCATGATAAACCACACGGCTCTTTTCAAGGACGTTTTACAACAGCAGCGGAAGTATTATATTGGGGTGCCTACTGGGGAGCAGATGGTGATGTTTGGTTAGATTTAGGTAGAAGTCGTTGGGTAAAGGCTGAACATTATAATTACTGGCCTTTTAAAGCAGTATCAAAGTATCCAGAAGGATGGGGAGTAAATTATTACGATGGTATTGATGGTCCATATAAAGGTAGAATTTCTTCAAAAGCGCCTGTCATGATTTATGCTCGTAAAGAAGGATGGATTGATGTTGGTAGAAATAGTTGGGCACCTGAAGAACATTTTGATATTTTAGACATTCGATGAAAGGTTTAGAGTCACTCATATGAGTGGCTCTTTATTTTGGAATCTGGGCATGACAGAGGAAGAAAAATGGCGGTGTGTACTGAACTAAGTTGTTTTCGTGTCTCGATTCGAGAATGAAAGGAGTAGTTTAGTGACTAATTTGTTTAAAGGCTGCTGCATAAACGCTGTGACTATTCTATGTAAAGATATTACAAAGCACTTAGTCAAGTTACCAAAGAAAAAATGATTCGAAATTTTAGAGGAGCAAATTATATCTAGCTTTGCCAAGAGTGAAAAGTACTAAAAAAGTATGGGGCAATACCATGAAATTACAAGGAATCTTAGAGAGGTTCTACAATCATAATCACTGTGAAAAATACAAAAGGTGAAATAGATAAAACAGTGACTAAAATGCAACAGACAAATGAAGAGTTTAACAAATCCATAGAAATATTAACGAAAAAAAGTGAAATCACAAACGAATTAAACACAGTAAAAATTCCTGCAAAAGTTGATGGTGCGGGCTCTATTGAGGGACATATAGATGAGACAGATAAAAAAGAAGGAACTCAATAATGAAACGCAAAGCCAAGCATATGTAATATAGGATTTTTAATTTTAAATTAAATAAGAAGTGGGAAAGAGGTGGAAATATGGATGGTTTACAAGAGGTGCAAAGTAATGTTCAGGAAATAAGGCAAGATATTAAGGATATACGATTAGAGATTAGAAGTTTAGAAATGCGGACGACAGGTAATGAAAAAGATATTATTAATATCAATAAGCAATTAGATAAAATCAGTGCTAATACAACTTGGATCTTACGCCTTATTATCGGTGGAATAATTGGAGTTGCTCTTACCTTCTTTTTGAAAGGGGGAGGTATGTAATGATTGAAATTACGGCAATGATTGGGGTTGTTGTAGGAATTTCACAAATTGCAAAAACAACTGGAATGCAAACAAAATATATCCCAGTATTTAATTTGACGCTTGGCATTACGTTAGGCGTTTTATTTTTGTCTCAAGATACCAAAATGAATATATTTCAAGGAATAATTATCGGATTATCAGCAAGTGGAGTATTTGATCATACGAAAATTATGAAAAAGGATGACAATAAGCAATGAAAAAGAAATGCAAATATATTTTATCCATAGTTGTTACTATGATTTTAATAGTAACAATTGAAACCAATGCATTTGCTGATAGAACGCTACTTATTCCTGAATTGCCTAAGCAACCTTTCCGTTATGGTGTTGGTGCTTTTGAAGGTGTTGTGGCACATTCTACAGCTACCCCTGAGGCGCCAGCAATTAATATTCAAAAATATGAGTCTCGTACATGGCGTTCGGCATTTGTTCATTATGCAGTTGATTGGGAAGAAAAGATTCAAATAGCATCTATTAAATATCGTGCATGGGGGGCAGGTCCAGCAGCAAATACTAGATTTGTTCATGTTGAATTGTGTGAGACAAGTGATTCATCCAAATTCAAACGTTCTTATGAGCGATATGTAAAGTTAATTGGAGAAATCTTGCGAGAACGAAATATTCATCCTTCTAAGGGCCTATGGACACATAAGGATGTTACCTATAAATTAGGTGGAACAGATCATGAGGACCCTCTTGATTATCTTCGTAGTCATGGTGTATCTGAGGCTAAATTTCGAGCGGATGTGTTAAATGTCTATAACAGTGATTCAGTTGCGGTTGATGCTAAACCACAAGAGTCAAATGATTTACCTAGCATAGTGGAGGCGAATGGTGTTGTAAATATTGAGGGATACAATGTAAACTTGCGTTCTGGACCATCAACTAAGAACAAAGTCATTCGTAAACTACAAAAGGGTGAGACATATAAAGTAGGTAAGAAGGTAGGAGATTGGTTAGATATTGGAAGTAATCAGTGGATTTATTATGATTCCTCATATATCCGTTACAAGGGGATGGATGCTTCTACATTAGTTGGTAAAAAGGTTATTTCCAAAGTGGACAATCTACGATTCTATGAATCCCTATCTTGGCAGGATAAAGATGTTGCTGGTACTGTAAATATAGGATTAGGATTCACTATTGATGCTAAAGTAAGTGTAAATGGATCTCCACAATATAAAGTACACAACAGCAAAGGGAAAACATACTATTTAACAGCAAATGAAATTTATATATATGTGAAATAAAAAAAGACCGCCTGTAATAGGTGGTCTTTTTTTATTTATTATATTCGTAATTTCTATGAGTTCTAAATCAATTGATTTTTCTATTTTCAAAGTTCAATCAATTTGTCTATGTACCAATGAGTTTGTACTCCTATATATCGATTCTATTTTGAGGATGGTCTAATATTATTTATTTCTATTTAATATAGACTGAAGAGACTGTTCTACCTTACACATTTCACCTAATATAGGATTATCATAATAACTACAAGAGTCGAGATGTGCTCAAACGCTATCAAAAATCTTGAAATCTAGTCTGGATAGTAAAGAAAGTTCTTTAGTTTCTAATATAACGACAGCTGCTTTGTAATGTTTATTTATATCATCAATCATTCTTTCCAAGATGTTAATAATATTATTTATTTGTTTTTTAATTCAGTAATATTTTTAGCATGCATTAGTATTTAAATACCTCTATTTTAAGTGTTTATTTGGTGCTTTTTGTATATCGATAATCCATTTTAAAGGCCAATTTTGTAGAAGTAAAACTGGATCCACCACCTTTAAACTTGCTCCCACTTATTTTGGATTTTTAGCGCAATTTAAAACTTGTTAAATTCAGAGGATATATTCCATACATAAGTTCACCGATGGGAACGCGGTCGGTATATGTCCCTATACGAAAAGAAAAGCTTTGATACTATGGTATCCGGACTTTTCTTTTCGCGGGCAAAAGAGGCGCTTGTGAAATGTCTGAAAAAATCAAAGAGATTATTTGAGGTGGTACCGTATATTTTTAATTTAATGTAAAAGGTTTAATCATTTTGCAGTTCAGGAAGAGGTGGTTGAACAAGTGTTTAATATGCGTGGTAGCTGTGAACATATATAGAATAATTGTATTGTATGTTTTGCTCGACGTTTGATGTTGTGAGTGTGAATAGTGCTAAATATAAAAATGAAAAATACAGTACCTTGCAATAAACAATACTAAGTGGTATATTATGGATAAAACAGGTACCGTGTATTGAACAGTACTAGGATAGGAAAGGAGGATGGCACTTGAACGTTCAGTTTAAAAAAGGTGTGCTTGAACTTTGTGTATTAGCACTTGTAAAACGTAAAGATAGTTACGGTTATGAACTTGTTCAGCAAATTTCTAATAAATTTTTAATATCGGAAGGGTCAGTATACCCTTTATTACGTCGTTTGACGAAAGAAGGGTATTTTCAAACGTATTTAAAGGAATCTACGGAAGGGCCACCTCGTAAATATTATCAATTAACAGAGCAAGGGGAGACGCAATTTCATTTGTTAGTAACAGAATGGCGTGATTTTGCGAAAGGGGTACAAGAAATTATTGAAGGGGTGGAATGGGATGAGTAAAGAAGGGTTTCTTAAAGAATTATCAAGTTATCTTAGAAAGTTACCAGAGGAAGAGAGGCAAGATATTTTATTGGATTATGAAGAGCACTTTCAGTTTGGACTAGAAGAGGGGAAAACTGAATCGGAAATAATACAGGGCCTTGGTTCTCCGAAAGTAATCGCGAAAGAATTACTTGCGATGTATCGCTTCGATGAAATGAAAAAAAATCCATCGACTTCAAATGTGACAAGAGCTGTTATGGCAGCGATTGGACTTAGTTTGTTTAATTTTATTATTGTGTTAGGCCCGTTAGTCGCAATTATTGCTTTTATATTTTCTTTTTGGATCGGTGGTATTGCTAGTGTAGTAACACCATTTTTCGTTATTGGAAAAGTATTTATGGGTACTTTTATATGGTTGGATCTTTTCGTTAGTATAACGTTTGTTGGGGTAGGTTTATTGTTATGTATTATCGCTTTTTATAGTACAAAGTGGTTCAAGAGATTGTGTGTACGATATGTAATATGGAACTTCAAAATGATAAAAGGAGAGTAAATGATGAAAAAACTATTTTTAATCGCTATCGCTTGTATCATTATTGGAGTAATAGGAATTTCCCAAACATATGAAAAAGCAGTACAAACTGCTGAAAAAGGCGATAAAGAAAATGTAATTAAAAACGAAACATTAAAAAATATAGAAGTTAAGTTAGATGCCGGGGATATTATTGTCCAAAAATCTCCTGACTCTTCTTTTTATGTAAAGCAATCGGGAGATGTACGTAAACAAGAGATTCGTATCGCAGAAGATGGTGACACATTAAAAATTATTGGGGAAAGAGAAAAAGGTGCTTCATTTGATTTTTCTTTTTACGATTTTAGGTTTCAAACGTCTAAATTGACTCTCCTTGTGCCCGAACGCTCTTACCAAGATGTAAAAGTAAATTCATCTGCTGGACAAATCGAAATGAGTGATGTGAAAAGTGATAGCGTAAGTGTTAGAACACTTGCTGGAGAAGTAGAGTTGAAACAAGTAACGGCTAAGAATGTGGAGGGATCGACAAAAGCTGGTGAGGTGAACTTTAAGAAGGTATTAGGGAAAGTGACCGCAAAAACAACAAGTGGGGAAATAAATATTCAAGATCATGATTCTAAGTATAATCTAGAAGCCAGTTCAACTGCGGGAGATATAGATATTACTTTATCGGAAAAACCACAAGATGCGGTAATTACTGGGCAAAGTGCTGCTGGAGATGTAACAATTTTTAATGAAGAAAATAAAAATGTAACAATTGGAAATGGCAGTAAAAAGATTAGCGGTAAAACGGCTGCGGGAGATGTGACGATTGAAACTCGTTAATAAGAAATAGAATGCATGGAAATCTATCAAAATACAAAAAGAAGATAATTACCTTATTTATATACGGTAATTATCTTCTTTTTGTTATTTTTAATGTAAATCACGATATACGCCAATTACTTTCCCGATAACTGACACTTGTTTTAAAATGATAGGTTCTAATGAAGAGTTTTCTGGTTGTAGACGGAAATGGTCTTTTTCTTTATAGAAACGTTTAACTGTTGCTTCGTTATCCTCTGTTAAAGCGACTACAATTTCACCATTATATGCAGACTGCTGTTGGCGAACAACAACTAAATCTCCATCGAAAATACCAGCTTCAATCATACTATCTCCAGAAATACGTAACATGAACACTTGGTCTGCTCCAGCAACAATACTAGCTGGAAGTGGGAAATGTTCTTCTACGCTTTCGACCGCTGTAATTGGTAACCCAGCAGTGACTTTTCCGACAATTGGAACTTGAATAACAGATTGTGTTTCCGTATCCATTCGGTCTTCACCTAAAATTTCAATGGCACGTGGTTTTGTTGGATCGCGTCGAATGTATCCTTTTTCTTCTAATCGTGATAAATGTCCGTGCACTGTAGAACTAGAAGCGAGGCCGACTGCTTGACCAATTTCACGTACGGAAGGTGGATATCCTTTTTCTTGTACTTTTAGCTTAATAAAGTCGAGAATGTCTTGCTGGCGTTTCGTTAACTTTTCCATGTTTTCTAACACCTCGTTTTCTTTCATTTTTCTTATTAATAAGTATAACATGTGAAAAAACATTCTACAAACATAAGTTCGAACAAATGGCGGATTTATGTTACACTATAGGGAAATAATAGGGAGAAAGAGGGGTTCAAAATGAATGCAATTATTTATGCACGTGTGAGTACAACGAAAGAAGCGCAAGAAACATCATTATTACGTCAAAAAGATGAATTATTGCATTTAGCTGAGCGCTATCAAATGAATGTTACTAAGGTGATTGAAGAGCAGGCTAGTGGATATACAATTGAACGTGACGGTATATTAGAGGTGTTGGATACAATTCGAGACGAACAAATTGATGTGTTACTTATACAAGATGAAACGCGTCTTGGTAGAGGAAATGCGAAGATCGCGTTAATGCATTGTTTACATAAAGAAGGCATAAAAGTATATACGCATACACATAATGGTGAATTACAATTGTCGGATTCTGATTCAATGGTATTAGATATTATTGGTATTGTTGAAGAATATCAAAGAAAGATTCATAATTTGAAAATTAAACGAGGTATGCAACGTGCAGTAGAAAAAGGTTATCGTCCAGAAAAAAATTTAAAAAATCGTCATTTAAGTGTAGGAAGAGAGAAAAAAGAAGTGCCAATTGAGGAAATTGTACGTTTGCGAAAAAGTGAACTCACGTTTGAAGAAATTGCAGCAACATTACGTGGATTTGGTCATAATGTTTCAAAGGCGACTGTACATCGTAGATATGTAGAGTATACGAAGCAATTGCTTGATAAAGAAGAGTAACTATTGTATGATAATAATCAGTTTTGATTAGAAGGGGGATTCGAGATGATTAATCACGAACTCGTTGAACGCATTAACTTCTTAGCGAAAAAAGCAAAAGCTGAAGGTTTAACTGAAGAAGAGCAACGTGAGCGTCAATCGCTACGTGAACAATATTTAAAAGGATTTCGTCAAAATATGTTAAACGAACTTAAAGGTATTAAAGTTGTTAACGAAGAAGGTACAGATGTTACACCGACGAAATTAAAAGCTTTAAAAAAGCAAGATAATGCAAAATTAAATTAAAAGATGGGCGAAGCCCATCTTTTTTATATGTAAAAATCGTTATTTAATAACTTTCCAGTTGTTATTAACTGTTGCTTCTATCGTTTTATGTTCCAATATATAATTAGCGATAAGTTCAGACATATCTGTGGGTATATCTTTTACTACCGGTTTGTTTTGAAACATAAAGAAATTTCCCCCGCCACTTGCACGATAATTATTCATTACAACGTCATATTCTTCATTCATATTAAGAGGAGCACTGTTATGCTGTAAAGATTCTACTCTTTCACCAATTGGTTTTGAAATGTTTAATACGTATGAAATCCCTTCCCACATATCATAATTATAATGTTGTGGCTTTGGTTCTATGTAGGTAGGACTTACGGTGATGGATCCATCTGTTTTTAATGTGAAATAAGAAGCAGAGAGTTCAAGAGCATTTTTTATATCCGCTCCAGTTATTCTAATTACTTTTAATGTGTTTGGATAAATATAATTAGAAACGATGTCACGCATTGTTACATGTTCCGGGAAACCTGGAGATGTATTATGGAACAAACTTGTACAAGAAATTGATACATTAGCTATATCCATCTGTATTTTATTTATGAATTCGATAAAAGGATGATCATGCAAACGAGTTTGCATAGCATCTGAAATTTGCATATCCCCCTGAATGATTCCAATAGGTTGATCAAGCCACTTTTGTGTTTTCTCTTCGTAATCGGCTACCAATGAAAGTACATCTTGGTCAGCCTCAACTCCTTGTACAGATAATAATTCAGAAGAACTCTCTTTTTTAACCCATTTATGTTTTGTTTTTTCGAATGTTATTTTTACTTTTCCAACTGAGTTTCCATTACATCCGGTCTGTAAAATTGTTACACCGTTAGCCATTGTGTGAGCAATTTCCCGGTGTTGGTGGCCTGTTAATAAAATATCTATGTCGTCAATTTCATGGCACATTGCATATCCTTGGTTTTCTCCTGTTAAAACTTCAGTCGGTACCCCGGTTTGTAAATCTCGTTCAACTCCCCCGTGATACGCTACGACTAGTAAATCTGGTTTCTCATGTTTGCGAATGTAAGAAACCCACTTTTTCGTTGTTTCTAATGCATCTTCAAATTGTAAGTCTTTAATGTGATGGGGTTGTTCCCAATTGGTAATGTAGTGCGTTGTCACCCCTAAAATAGCAATTTTTATATTGGATTCAATCTGTTTGATTATATAAGGTTTTCCGAAATAAGGTTTCTTTATGTTTTTATCTAAAATGTTTGCTGATAGGTACGGGAAGTTCGCAGTAGTCACAGCGTTATTTAATATACCCATCCCGTAATTAAACTCATGATTGCCGATAATTGCAGCGTCATACTGTAAGTAATTTGCTAATAAGGACATTGGGTTTTTTTTGTTTTTTTCGTATGTAACATAATGATAAGTAAATGGTGTTCCTTGAATAAAGTCGCCATTATCAATTAAAAGAACGTTTGTATTTTGGGAACGTTCTTTTTTTATAAGAGTAGAAATTTTAGCTAAACCAAGTTCTGCTGGGGAGTTATCTTGGTAGTGAATAGGATAAACAGTGCCATGTATATCGCTTGTTAATAAGATGTTTAAAGTTACAGTTTGATTTTGTTCCAATATGACTCACCTTTTCTATTGTTATCTTCCAATTCATCATATCAAATATGTGAAGAGAATTTTAATGTGAGTGTATAGAATGTGTAAAGATTCTGTAAATAATCAATTATTTGTAAAAATATGTGATATATTTCTTCATGTTTATGAAAGGTTATTTTATAACAATGAAAAATGGAGGCATTAATATGTTGAAAAAAGTTTTTGCAATGAGCACAACAGTTGTACTAGCAGCGGGATTATTAAGTGGCTGTGGAACGAAGGAATCAAGTGCAAGTAAAAATGAAGATACGAAAAAAGGGTATGTACCGAAGACTTTAAATGTTCAATTTGTTCCTTCTCAAAATGCAGATACGTTAGAGGCGAAGGCAAAACCGCTTGAGAAGCTATTAAGTGATAAGTTAAATATTCCAGTAAAAGTTAGTATTTCAACGAACTACAATACAATTGTAGAAGCGATGGCATCTAAACAAGTAGATGTAGGATTTTTACCGCCAACAGCGTACGTATTAGCACATGAAAAGAAGGCTGCAAATGTAATTTTACAAGCACAACGTTTTGGAGTAGAGGATGAAACAGGAGCTCCTACAAAAGATTTAGTAGATTATTATAAATCTGAGTTTGTTGTTAAAAAAGACTCTAATATAAATAGTGTAAAAGATTTAAAAGGTAAAAAGATTGGTTATCAAGACGTAACATCATCAGCAGGGTATGTATGGCCTGCAGCTGTTCTATTAAAAGAGGGAATTGATCCGTTAAAAGATGTGAAACCTGTTACATTAAAAGGTCACGATCAGTCGCTTATTGCTCTTTTAAATGGTGACGTAGATGCAGCTGTTGTATTCCAAGATGCTCGTAATATTGTAAAAAAAGATTATCCGAATATATTCGAGCAAACGAAAATAGTGAAATTTACGGAGAAAATTCCAAACGATACGATTTCGGTACGTTCTGATTTAGATGAAGAGTGGAGCAAGAAATTACAGGATGCTTTCATTGAAATTGGAAAAAATGAGGAAGGTCACAAAATCATTAAAGAAGTATATTCACATGAAGGATACGTTAAATCTGATGATAGTAAATTTGACATCGTTCGTGAATATGGGAAGAAAGTAAAAACGCAATAATACATATGGAAATGGCAGCTAGCTGAAAGGGAATGTTTTCAGTTAGTTTGCCGTTTTGAATACATAGAAGGTAGGTAAGATGTGTGATAGAATTTCGAAATGTCTCCAAAGTGTATCCAAATGGTACAAAAGGATTGAATAATATAAACTTGAAAATTCAAAAAGGTGAGTTTGTTATAATGGTAGGGCTGTCCGGAGCTGGAAAGTCTACACTTCTAAAATCGGTAAATCGTCTTCATGAGATTACAGAAGGCGAAATCATGATTGAATGTGAGTCTATTACTGCTGCAAAAGGAAAAGATTTACGACGTATGCGCCGGGATATTGGTATGATCTTTCAAAGTTTTAACCTTGTAAAGCGATCAACAGTATTGAAGAATGTATTAGCTGGCCGTGTTGGATATCATTCGACATTGCGTACAACGTTAGGTTTGTTTCCGAAAGAGGATGTGGAGCTCGCATTTCAAGCGTTAAAAAGAGTGAATATTTTAGAAAAAGCATATGCACGTGCTGATGAATTATCAGGAGGACAACAACAACGTGTATCGATAGCTAGAGCATTGGCGCAAGAAGCAAAAATCATATTGGCAGATGAACCTGTTGCGTCGTTAGATCCGCTAACAACAAAGCAAGTATTAGATGATTTAAAGAAAATTAATGAAGATTTTGGAATTACAACAATTGTAAACTTACATTCTATTGCTTTAGCTAGGCAATATGCGACGCGTATTATTGGATTACATGCAGGCGAAATTGTTTTTGATGGTTTAGTAGAAGCAGCAACGGATGAAAAGTTTGCTGAAATTTATGGTGACGTAGCACAGAAAAGTGAATTGTTAGAGGTGGCAGCTAAATGAATGATGTGACGATATATTCGAAGTCGATACCGAAGCCGCCGAGTAAGTTAAAACATATGTTAACGTTTATTCTATTCATTTTACTGTTGTGGGGAAGTAGTATACAGGTCGACGCATCATTTTCAAAGCTAGTAGTTGGTTTTCCTAATATAATGGATTTGTTAAAAGAAATGGTGCCGCCAGATTGGAGTTATTTTCAAGTTATTACAACAGCAATGTTAGATACAATACGTATGGCGATTATTGGGACGACTTTAGGAGCGATTTTAGCTATTCCACTTGCACTGTTTGCGGCAAGTAATGTGTTTACTAGTACATTTTTATACAGTCCAGCTCGATTGATTTTAAATTTTATTCGAACGATACCAGATTTATTATTAGCGGCAATTTTCGTAGCTATTTTTGGAATAGGACCACTTCCGGGTATTTTAGCTCTTACTTTTTTCTCAATTGGGCTCGTGGCGAAATTGTTGTATGAATCAATTGAATCAATTGACCCTGGCCCACTAGAAGCGATGACAGCTGTAGGGGCTAATAAGGTGCAATGGATTGTTTATGGAGTCATTCCACAAGTAAAAGCACACTTTGTTTCCTATGTACTATATACATTTGAGGTGAATGTACGGGCAGCGGCTGTCCTAGGTTTAGTAGGAGCAGGTGGTATTGGACTATATTATGATCGTACACTTGGATTTTTACAATATCAACAAACTGCATCTATTATCATCTATACTCTTGTTGTTGTATTGGTAATTGATTATGTAAGTACATTGTTGCGGGAGAAATTATAATGAGTAAAACGACGATAATCGTACCAAAACCGAAGAAACCGAGTGTGTATCGCTCGTTTATTTTTATAGCACTTACATTTGTTTATATATGGGCTTTTTCAGGAGTACCGCTAGAGGGAATAAAGGAAACGGCGGGAGAAATTACAAAAGCAATTATGACAGGGATATTGACTCCAGACTGGTCGTATGTATCTTTGCCAGATGGTGAAGATTTATTACATGGATTAATTGATACGTTGGCAATTGCGATATTAGGTACATTTATTTCTGCATTTTTATCTGTTCCGTTTGCTTTTTGGGCGGCAACGAATATGAGTAGTGGAAAATTAACTTCAGGATTTGGGAAATTTGTACTTAGTTTTGTTCGTACATTTCCTGAATTAGTTATGGCTCTTTTATTTATAAAAGCTGTTGGTCCAGGCTCTTTTGCAGGAGTATTAGCCTTAGGATTGCATTCTATTGGAATGTTAGGAAAACTATATTCAGAAGGAATTGAAAACATAGATAAAGGACCGACGGAAGCGTTACTAGCAACAGGAGCAAATCGTTTTCAAATACTTTGGTATGCGGTGTTACCGCAAGTGTTACCAGATTTTCTATCGTATACGTTATACAGATTTGAAATTAATGTACGATCCGCTGCGATTTTAGGAGTTATCGGAGCAGGAGGGATTGGTACACCTTTAATTTTTGCGCTGAGTTCACGGAATTGGTCTCGTGTTGGTATTATTTTATTAGGTATTATTTTAATGGTAATTATAATTGATTTGATTTCAAGCTCGATTCGGAAACGGATTGTTTAACTTATTTGAAAAGCATCGAAGTTAGATGCTTTTTTATGTTTTTAAAAACTTATTTAAAAAAGTAAGTATAGAAGAAATTTGTATAAATATACAGATAATTCCCTTTCTTTTTAAAATAAAAATAATGAAAAAGTATGTCATATTGAATGCCCATACATTCCCGGAAACATTGATTTTTTTATAAAAAATCAAAAAAATATCAACATATTTGTCGATACATGTTGTATAATCTTGCGTGGGAAGCTATCATATAAATGTATAAAACGTTTACTAATATAAGCGAAGGGAAGAATAGCATGTCACATTCAATCGAACAACTTTCTATCAACACGATTCGCACATTATCCATCGATGCGATTGAAAAAGCAAACTCTGGTCACCCAGGAATGCCAATGGGTGCAGCACCAATGGCTTATACATTATGGACTCAATTTATGAAACACAATCCAAATAACCCAACGTGGTTTAACCGTGATCGTTTCGTATTATCTGCAGGTCATGGTTCAATGTTATTATACAGCCTACTTCACCTATCTGGTTATGATGTAACAATGGATGACTTAAAGAACTTCCGTCAATGGGGAAGCAAAACTCCAGGACATCCTGAGTACGGTCATACAGCTGGTGTAGATGCAACGACTGGTCCACTTGGACAAGGTATTGCAACTGCTGTAGGTATGGCAATGGCTGAAAGACATTTAGCTGCTAAATATAACCGTGATGCGTATAATGTAGTAGATCATTATACATACGCTATTTGTGGTGATGGAGATTTAATGGAGGGCGTTTCTGCTGAAGCATCTTCATTAGCTGCTCATTTACAATTAGGTCGTCTTGTTGTGCTTTACGATTCAAACGATATTTCATTAGATGGCGATTTAAATCGTTCATTCTCTGAAAGTGTAGAAGATCGTTACAAAGCATACGGATGGCAAGTAATCCGTGTTGAGGATGGAAACGATATTGAAGCAATCGCGAAAGCAATTGAAGAAGCGAAAGCTGACGAAAAACGCCCAACGCTAATTGAAGTAAGAACGACAATTGGTTTCGGTTCTCCAAACAAATCAGGAAAATCAGCTTCACATGGTTCTCCACTTGGTGTAGAAGAAACAAAATTAACGAAAGAAGCATATGCTTGGACTGCTGAGCAAGACTTCCACGTAGCAGAAGAAGTATATGACAACTTCCGTAAAACAGTACAAGATGTTGGTGAAACTGCGCAAGCTGAGTGGAACACGATGCTAGGTGAATATGCACAAGCATACCCAGAATTAGCAAACGAATTCCAAGCAGCAATGAACGGTCAACTTCCAGAAGGTTGGGAGCAAAACTTACCAACTTATGAATTAGGATCAAAAGCAGCAACTCGTAATTCTTCTGGTGCTGTAATTAATGCAATTGCAGAGTCTGTACCATCATTCTTCGGTGGATCTGCTGACCTTGCTGGTTCTAACAAAACATACATGAATAACGAAAAAGACTTTACAAGAGATGATTACAGCGGTAAAAACATTTGGTACGGTGTACGTGAGTTCGCAATGGGTGCAGCAATGAACGGTATTGCACTACATGGTGGTTTAAAAACTTACGGTGGTACGTTCTTCGTATTCTCTGATTACTTACGTCCAGCAATTCGCCTTGCAGCATTAATGCAATTGCCAGTAACGTATGTATTCACACATGACAGTATCGCTGTTGGTGAAGATGGTCCAACACATGAACCAATCGAGCAATTAGCAGCGCTTCGTGCAATGCCAAACGTTTCTGTTATCCGTCCTGCTGATGGTAACGAATCTGTTGCAGCTTGGAGACTAGCTTTAGAATCTACAAACAAACCAACTGCTTTAGTATTAACTCGTCAAGACCTTCCAACATTAGAAGGTGCAAAAGATGATACGTATGAAAAAGTAGCAAAAGGTGCATATGTAGTTTCTGCAAGCAAGAAAGAAACGGCTGACGTAATCTTACTTGCAACTGGATCTGAAGTAAGCCTAGCTGTTGAAGCTCAAAAAGCATTAGCAGTAGACGGCGTTGACGCAGCTGTTGTCAGCATGCCATCTATGGATCGCTTCGAAGCTCAAACTGCAGAGTACAAAGAATCTGTATTACCAAAAGCAGTAACAAAACGTTTCGCAATCGAAATGGGTGCTACATTCGGATGGCACCGTTACGTAGGTCTTGAAGGAGATGTGTTAGGTATCGATACATTCGGTGCTTCTGCTCCTGGTGAGAAGATTATGGAAGAGTATGGATTTACTGTAGAGAACGTTGTTCGTAAAGTAAAAGAAATGCTTTAATGATTTCAGAAAAATCTCTCCGGCATGGAGAGGTTTTTCTATGTAAATGAGTTTTTTCGACAGAAAAAGTTTTTTATCTCTCCGCAGTCAGACAATCATTGCAAATTTTCTTATATATAATGAAGAGAAAAGGTTGTCCAGATTGGGAGTGGAAAAATGAAAACGTATGAATTGTATTTAATTCAAGAGGATATTGCGAAAGCTTATTTTGGTCGTGAATATTTGTTTTTTGATTTATTTGCTCGATTTTCAGAATCTGGGTCCCTTTCGGAGAAAAAAGTGTTATATAAGCAAATGATGTATATAACGATGCCATTGCAAGTAATGAAAATTCATCATAAATTAGAACAAGCTTTGCGCGTTCTTGGTAAATATGATAGAACACATCATACACATACAATTTATACGGGAGCGGAGTACGGCGAAATAATGGTGAAACCGCACTATATTCGTATGAATACCTCTGGAAATGTCTCTATGGAAACGACGTTTTTTGAGGTGTTAAGAAAGTGTGAATTAACATTTTTAGCTATGGATTATGAAAATACAAAGTACGGATGGCTGAATCCTCTAAAACAAGTACGAACATATGTGTAAAAAATGTCGAATTGTATCTTGTCTTATTGAAAAGGTTTTAGTACACTGTAAGGTAGACAACATGAAGGAGGAAAATATATGCCAATTTGGTTAGGTATTCTAGTGGGCGTAGTAGCACTAGTAGCAGGCGTGGCGTTAGGATTTTTCATTGCCCGCAAATACATGATGAATTACTTACAAAAAAATCCACCAATTAACGAACAAATGTTAAAAATGATGATGATGCAAATGGGACAAAAACCTTCCCAAAAGAAAATCAATCAAATGATGAGCGCAATGAACAAGCAACAAATGAAATAAGCGCTAAAAGACACTCGCTAAGAGTGTCTTTCTTTTTGTTAGTTATAGTTTTTAAAACTTTTAAAAATTCTGTATTTTTGGTAAACTGAAAACATCGCTCATTTTAAGGGAGGAGGAAAAAAATGAAAGTGTTTATGAATTTAGCGTGGTTTTTTAAACAAGAAAAACGAGCGTACATAACTGGAATTATTTTATTGTTTGGCGTTGCACTTTTAGAACTTGTAGCACCAAAAGTAATTGGAATCGTTGTAGATGAAATTAATGATGGAACATTGACGACCGATAAGTTACTAAAATGGGTTGTACTATTAGTAATTGTAGGTATTACGATGTACATATTACGTTACATATGGCGTATTATGATTTTCGGGTCTTCATTAAAATTAGCTCGCCAATTACGAAAAAATTTGTATGAACATTTTACAAAGATGAGTCCATCTTTCTATCAGTCAAATCGGACAGGTGATTTAATGGCACATGCGACCAATGATATTCAAGCGATCCAGCAAACTGCTGGAGCAGGTGTTTTGACGCTTGTTGACTCATTAGCTGTCGGAGGATGTGTACTCGTAGCGATGGGTTTTACAATTAGTTGGAAGTTAACATTATTAAGTTTAATTCCAATGCCGATTGTAGCTATTTCGACAAATTATTATGGAACTTTATTACATAAAAGGTTTCATAAAGCACAGCAATCGTTTTCGGAAATCAATGATAAAGTGCAAGAGAGTATGAGTGGAATGAAAGTGATTCGCTCGCTTGGACAAGAGAAAGAAGATTTACAGGCGTTTCGAAGAAAATCAGAAGATGTTGTACATAAAAATGTGTTAGTTGCACGTATTGATTCGTTATTTGATCCGACAATCTCTCTTATCGTTGGATTTTCTTTTTTAATCGCAGTATGTTACGGATCGGTATTAGTTGTAAGAGGTGAATTAACAGTAGGTGATCTCGTTACATTTACGACATATTTAGGTACCCTCGTTTGGCCAATGTTAGCGTTTGGATGGTTATTCAATATTATGGAGCGTGGGCGTGCTTCATATGACCGTGTAGAAAAAATTCTTTCACAAAAATCAGATGTAGTAAATAGCGAAAATGCTGTACATACAATAGCGAGCGGTAATGTTTCGTTTGCCGTTGATTCATTTTCGTATAAGAAAAATGAATTGTTACATTTAAACGATATTCACTTTGATTTGAAGAAGGGCGAAACGCTAGGAGTTGTAGGACGTACAGGCGCAGGGAAAACGACTTTATTAAAATGTTTAATCCGTGAGTATGATCATTTTAATGGTGAATTAAAAATTGGGGAGCGAGATATTCGAGATATAACACTTCATGGTGTCCGTTCTGCCATTTCATACGTGCCGCAAGATCATTTTTTATTTTCAGCAAGTATTGGCGAGAATATTGCCTTTGGAAAGGCGGATGCTACATATAATGAAATTACCCAAGCAGCAGAGATTGCTTGTATTCATAATGACATCCTCCAATTTTCAGAAGGATATGAAACAGTAGTAGGGGAAAGAGGTGTTTCGTTATCTGGTGGTCAAAAACAGCGAATCTCTATTGCTCGTGCTTTATTAACAAATGCTGAAATTTTAATTTTGGATGATTGTTTATCAGCGGTAGATGCAAAAACAGAAGAGACGATTTTAAGTGCCTTAAAGAGGGAGAGAGCAGGGAAAACGACGATTATTACTGCACACCGATTAAGTGCAATTCAGCATGCCAATCTTATTCTTGTTGTTGATGAAGGTAGAATTGTACAAAGAGGTACACATGAGGAATTAATGAAGGAAAACGGCTGGTATAAGGAAATGTATGAAAGCCAGCAATTAGAAGCTTTAGTCGAGAAAGGAGGCGTATGATGGTAGAGAAGAAGCGAAGTGATTTAAGTAGATTGCTTTCCTATATGAAGCCATATAAAGGGTTACTATCTTTAGCATTTATCTTTTTAGTTGGTGCGACAGTAACGGAAATGATGGGTCCTTTTTTAATTAAACAATTCCTCGATGAACACCTAGTACCGCGGGATTTTGAACGATCAGCGCTTGTTACTTTATTTGTAATTTACATAGTTGCTCATTTATTAAAAGTACTATTTACGTATTTAAATCTATTGTACTTTCAGAACATTGCTTTTAAGATTGTTCAAGATATGCGAGTTGAAGTATATGAACATGTTCAAAAGCTGTCATTAAGTTTCTTTGATCGTACGCCGATTGGTACACTTGTATCGCGTATAACAAATGATACGGAAGCGATTAAAGATTTTTATGTCAGTGTGTTATCAACATTTGTAAAAAATGTAGTCTTTTTAGTAGGTATTTTAGTAGCGATGTTTTTATTAGATGTAAAATTAGCGCTATTTTCTCTCGTATTAATTCCGATAATGTTTGCGATTATGGTATTATATCGCCGGAAAAGTGCAGCTTTTTATTTAGAAGTACGTAATCAACTAAGCGTGTTAAATGCAAAGTTGAACGAGTCCATACAAGGAATGAATATTGTTCAAGTGTTCAGACAAGAAAAACGTATGAGAAAAGAGTTTGAAGAAGTGAATAATAAACATTATAGTGCAGGGCGACGTACTTTGAAGTTAGACGCATTACTTTTACGACCAGCTACGGATTTAGTACATATTGTAGCTATTGCGTTAGTACTAGGTTTATTTGGGATTGATGCTTTAAAGAGCCCTGTTGAAGTAGGAGTTTTATATGCTTTTGTTAACTATATACATCGTTTCTTCCAACCTGTAAATGAGATGATGATGAAATTGTCCTTCTTCCAACAGGCACTTGTTTCGTCATCACGTGTATTTCATTTAATGGACGAGAAAGATTTAGCACCGGTTCAAAAAGGTAATGAGAATCCTCAAATCGTGGATGGAGATATTGAATTTAAAAATGTTACTTTTTCATATGATGGAAAGCGTGACGTTTTAAAAAATGTATCATTTCACGTGAAACAAGGGCAAACGGTTGCTTTTGTTGGGCATACTGGTAGCGGAAAAAGTACGATTATGAATTTGTTAATGCGATTTTATAATATTAAGTCAGGAAATATTGTAATAGACGGTGTAGATTTAGAAAAATTTGAAGAACGAGAAATTAGAAAGAAAATAGGACTCGTATTGCAAGATGCATTTTTATTTGCTGGAAATGTAAAGCAAAATATTCGTATGTATAATGAAGAGATTACGGATGAAGAAGTAAAAGAAGCTGCTCGATTTGTGCAAGCGAATACGTTTATTGAAAAGTTACCAAAACAGTATGAAACAGAAGTAGTAGAAAGAGGTGCAGCATTTTCAAGCGGTCAACGACAATTAATTGCTTTTGCTAGAACGATAGCAACGAATCCGAAAGTATTAGTATTAGATGAAGCAACAGCTAATATCGATACAGAAACAGAAGAGGCTATTCAAACAGCGTTGCAACAAATGCGAAAAGGTAGAACGACGATAGCCATTGCGCATAGGTTATCTACAATTCAAGATGCGGATCAAATTTTTGTGATGCATGATGGAGAGATAGTAGAGAGAGGGACACATCAAGAATTATTAAGTGAGCAAGGTTTGTATTATAATATGTATTTGCTACAAAATAAAGTGAGTTTGCAAAAGGCCTTGTAATACAAGGTCTTTTTTATTTTGTATACAAAATATGTTTACTCTTTGTTTCTATAGCATAAATGTCGTGTCCTCTTATGAAACTTGTACATATTGTATGTATACGAAGTAAAAAAATGATAGGAGATTTTATATGCAAAACAGATCAAGTTCAAATGTTACGTTTATTGATGTGTCTCATTGGGAAGGGAATATTGATTGGAATGCAGTGAAGGCATCTGGAATTCCAGCAGCGTATGCAAAAGCGACAGAAGGTGTAAACTACATTGATCCTACTTTTACTAAGAATGTACAAGCAGCACGAAATGCGAATGTATTAATTGGTGCATACCATTTTGCGCGCCCAGAACAAAATGATGCAATTTCAGAGGCAAAATATTTTGTGAGTATATTACAAAATAACCAGACAGACTTAATGCCAGTTCTGGATTTAGAATCACCAACAGATCCGAGTAACAGTAATTTAACTGGTAACGCTATATCGAATTGGGCAAGAAGCTTCATAAATTATGTGAAACAGGCTACTGGAAAAGATGTAATGTTATATACAGGAGTTTGGTATATTAATGAGTTCGGAATTAGCGGATTAAGTGATATACCGCTTTGGATTGCTAAATACTCGAGTACACCGCCTGCTGATGCTGGTGGATGGACAACGTGGACAGCGTGGCAGTACACAGATTCCGGACAAATTTCAGGCGTAGGAAATTGTGATGTATCAGCTGCAGTTTCATTAGAAGCTTTAAAAGGGAATGGAGCAAGTGGTGGAGGTAATGTTTCCCCGCCTAATAATGCAACTCCAGTGTACGGGGTTGCTATAATTAATGGAGATAATGTGAATTTGAGAAGTGGACCATCTTTGCAGTCTAGTGTAATTCGCCAATTGAATCGTGGCGAAACATATGAAGTTTGGGGAGAACAAGATGGATGGCTTTGTTTAGGGACAAATCAGTGGGTATATAATGATCCGAGTTATATTCAGTATAAACATTATGTGGCGACTATTACTGGTGATAATGTAAATTTGCGTGATGCTCCATCATTAAATGGAAATGTTATAAGACAGTTACATCATGGTGAATCGTATCGAGTATGGAGTAAGCAAGATGGATGGCTTTGCTTAGGGACAAATCAATGGATATACTATGATCCAAGTTATATTCAGTATGGTGTACAATAGAGTGAAAATAAAAGGTGCCCCGTCAGAGGTGCCTTTTATTAAAAATATACAACTTTTACAAAGTCTATATCGAAACCATAGTATACTATAATAGATATATTTATAAAAAATAATCGAAAATGAAATAAAGGGGTAAAAATATGAATTATGTGCTAATAGGTGCGGTTTTAATATTATTAGCTGTAGTATTTGTGCTGTTTTATAAAAATAAACAGTTAGAATCAGAGAGTCAGCAAGTAGAATTTGAAAAGAAACAAGCGATTGAAACGTATAAAAATGAAATTGCAGCTACGGTGATAGAGCATAAAGAACAACAAAATAATTTAAAAAATATGGAACAGAAAAAATACAATGATTTACAAGTAAGTGCAAATAGAGAAATTGAAAATATGCGTATGATGAAAAATCAATTAGCTGTGCAGCATAGTAAAGAACGTAGTGAAATGCAAAATAAACATAATAACGAAATACATATGTTTCAAAAACTAATTGCAAATCTACGAGAATATACTAAAAACGGCGCTGAAATGAATACGTACGAAACATTACATTATATGAAACGAGGATTCATAGAGCAAGGCACCATATTAGATGCTGAAATTCAAATCATGCCGAATGTTTTTATTAAAAATAATAGTGAAATAAACGATAATCGAATCCATCATCTCATCTTGTGCAAAACTGGTATTTATCTACTTGAGACGAAAGAATGGGAAGAGAAATTAATTCATGGTTTAACGAAAGAAAATGCTGGTATATATTCATTTATGATTGATGAAATGGGTAAGTATCAACAAGAAGTTGAAAAAGAAGAGACATTTGAATATATAGTAGGTAAAGATTCGTCAACTATACAAGTGAAAAATGAAGGGAATCCAGTATATAGGGCGAAGAAACTATCTCAAATTTTATACAGTGGTTTGAAAGAAATACAGGCTAATAGTATAAAAGAAAAAGTAAAACCAGTTGTATATTTTTATAATAAAAATGGAAAAGAAATAGTAGACCTTTCTAGTGAGGAAACACCTAGATTAAAAGATCGGGAGCAAATTGTAACGTTCTTTAGAAATGAAATATTAGCAGGGGAAGTAGTATATACAGTGCAAGAATTAGAACAGATTCAAGAAATGATTAGCCGGATGAATTATATAGTGAGTTAAAAGGGGAGATCTTTCTGAACGCTATGCTACGTGGCATTTTGTATGTCTCTTTTTGTTTATATATAGTAATGTACCTTTTATTTATATTCGTCATTGATATGGTCCATATACCCTTAAGTGTAAGGAGCATTTTTGTAGTATTCATACCATTTGTTTTATTAGTCATGATTCAAAGGGCTATTTTATATGTTTCTAAAAATCGTAATGAAGAAAAGAAGCAAATGTTGGGGGGTTAATAGTAGCACTCATACCATTAATAGTGTGCACTGTACAACTAAGTGTAAATGAATATACATCAAAGTTTAATCAAAATAGATGGTTAAATCATGCAGATAAGCGGGTACATATGGTAGATGATCTATTACAAAAATATAAATTAAAAGGGAAATCAAATGAAGAAATTACACAATTGTTAGGAGCCCCAACGGAAACGAGAAGTGGGGGAGAAGGAGTTATCACTTTGTATTATCTTGGGACTGAACGTGGCTTTATCCCAATAGATAGCGAACAGCTTATTTTACAATTTGATAGAGATGGTAAAGTCATGGAATATACGGTGCATAAAGATTAAAGAAACGTGGAGGGAAGCTATATGTTATAGCTTCTTTTTTATTTTTCAATATGTCAAGGAAGGGGGAGAAGGTTTTTGAGTGGAATAAGGAATGAAAGCGGAGGTGATGCATATATATAGATGCATTGGGCGATTATTCGCCCGATTGGTGAGGGTTAATAATCAATAAGTACGGACAAAAACCCCACTGATGAAAGTTTCACTTTATCATATTGTATAAATGAAAAGGAGGTAAGACGGTGAAAGCAATCCCGACTGATGTCCTGAGTAAAGAATTGATGGAAAGAGAAGGAGTTATATCTATTACAGTAAAGGAATTTGAAAAAATAGAAGTAGCTGGAGTAGTAGTAGCTGGTCCAGCGGTTATTTTGATTAATCAAGATTAAGTACATATCATTGAAATAAAAAGCATCCATCTAGGGTGCTTTTTATTTGTATGTAAGGATAAATATGATGGATAATTGTGTTACTGGAGGGAAAGTCTGTGGCAATTATTATAACAATGTTAGTAATGGGTATTTTATTAGGATTTGTTGGAGCTGGAGGAGCTGGGTTTATTATCGCGATACTCACTTTAGTATTTCATATTCCTATTCATGTTGCTCTTGCAACATCTTTAACTGCAATGGCGTTTACGACATTATCAGGTGTTGTCAGTCATTACCGTGAAGGTAATGTAGCACTTATTATAGGCGGGATTGTTGGGGGATTTGGCGCAATTGGCTCTTATATTGGTTCTAAATTTGGTTCACTTATACCAGCACATCTTCTTCATTGGTTTACAGCTGGGATGTTATTTTTATCGGCAATTTTTATGTTTATTAAATTAATTATGTTCCAAAACAAAGAACAGTCATCTTTATATAAGCATAAAGAGTTTTCCATGAACTACTTGTTGAAATGTATATGCCTTGGATTAGTTACTGGAATGATGGCTGGTTCATTTGGGATTGGTTCTGCACCGTTTATTCAGCTTGGATTAATGGTTCTATTGGGATTAACGATTCAGCAATCTGTAGGGACAACAATGCTTGTTATATTACCGATTGCAATTGGAGGCGGTCTAGGATATAGTTCGGAAGGATATTTAGATTATATATTGTTATTGCAAGTATTAATTGGGACCATGTTAGGGGCATATATTGGCGCGAAGTTTACAAATTATGCACCGCGAATGCTTTTGAGGTTTTCGATGATTATGACACCGGTTTTAGCTGGATGTATGCTATTGATAGAGTAAGGTGAAATTATAATAAGTAGGGGGTTACTGCTTACAAATAGCGGGATAAAATTAATATAGCAAACTATTAATATATTTTACGAATGAATTATGTAGGTAATTCATATTTCCCATATAAAAGGATTTGTTTTAATATTATGAGTGTAAAGTTCGAGTATTCGAAGTACTACTTGAATTATATCCCTATCCCTTTTCTAAAAATGCGAACAAGTTTTGCCCTATTCTATTCAATAGTTAATTGCATAGAAATATATTGTTCGATGACCATTATGGAACGTACATAATGGGAAAATCCCGATCCTTAAAGAGGATGCCCCTAATCTTCATGTGAAAATATGATCGGATAAGAAAGCTGACCAATTTATGGTCGGCTTTCTTTTTGTTCAAAAACAATTTTTTCTTTAATTTCTGTTTGTAATAATACAGTTTTTCCGAAGCGACGTTTGCATTCCGCACGCACTTTTTCAATGGCTAGTAGCTGAGTAGTCGCGGGAACTGTGACAATAGCTTGGCGAGCCTTTCGATTTTCTTCACAAAAGACACATTCCACAACATAATTAGAAATCATATTTTCATCCTTCCAGTTTTAATTTCTAAAAAAGGATTGTCTATGAAGTTGATGTAATTTTTCGTCATTGTTTTATTATTTTCCTCTTTTTTTCAAGGGGAAAATAAAAAAGAGGGCGAATTTTAGTAGGGGAGGGATGTTTATGGAGAGATGGATAGGTAGTGCAGCGGTATGTGTAAATGAAAGAAATGAAGTTTTAATGGTACTGCAGGGCAAAGAGGGAGAAGAAAAAAGATGGTCTGTCCCAAGTGGAGGACTTGAAAAGGGAGAGACAATAGAAGAATGTTGTATCAGGGAAGTTTGGGAAGAAACAGGTTACAATGTGGAAGTGGTAAATAAAATATATGAAAAAGAGGGTATTACATACGGTGTTCCAGTGTATGTCCATTATTATTTTGTTAAACAAATAGGCGGTAATATGAAAATCCAAGATCCTGATGAGTTAATACATGAAATTGCTTGGAAAGGGATACATGAAGTTGAACAATTGTGTTTAGCTTTTCCAGAGGATTATGAATTGCTGTGCCAATATATAGATAAAGAAGCAAGTATGTAAATACTTGCTTCTTTAATGTATCCAAGACAAGAAAAGCGGAACGATCACTAAACTAGCGCCTGCTGTTAAAAGCATGGATAAACTTGCAATTGTTCCTTCCACAGGACCGATTTCGAATGCTTTTGATGTACCGGTTCCATTTGCGCTCGTTCCTAACATAATACCTTTTGCGATTGCTGTTTTAATACGGCAAATACGTATGAGAGAAGGACCGAGCAATGCTCCTGTTAAGGCAGTTAAAACGACAAATACAGCAGTTAATTGTGACATACCACCAATCATTTCTGAAATAGCCATTGCGATTGGTGTTGTTACGATATGTGGCGCTAAACTATGTTCTAGTGATGAATCAATTTGAAAATAATTTGCTAGTAGTGCTGAAGTAATGACTGATAAAAACGAACCGACAATGACATTAAGTAAGATAGCCATTCCATGTTTCTTTAATAAATCAAAATATTTATAGATTGGCCATGCAAAAGCAACTGTTGCGGGCTTTAATAATTCAGTTAACCAGTGACCACCAGATTCATATGTTTCATAAGGTGTATCTAATCCGAGCAATAAAGCAATTAAAATAATGGGACAGACGAGAAGAGGAGAAAGTAGACTCCAATTCCAACGTTGGTACATTTTTTTTGATATCCAATATGTGAATAGTGTTAATAGTAAACAAAGAAATCCGATCATTGCGTTGATCCTTTCCGCTTTAGTAGCAATTCTGTTAAAAGTCCTGTAACTAAGGTAACGCAAAGAGTGCTAATCATAATAATTAAAATGAGATCGATTCCATATTGTGTTAGTGTATCTCTGTAACGTATGACAGCGACTGCAGAAGGGATGAAAAATAAAATAAGTTCTTTTAATAAAAAATCTGCTCCGTCCTGTATCCATTCTTTCTTAACTAGGTTAAATTTTAACGAAATTAATAATAAAAAAATACCGATTATACTTCCTGGAACTGGGAGGTGTGCCTGTTTTGCAATCCATTCACCTGTCCAAGCGAAACAAAATAGTAACAAAATTTGTCCGCTTAACTTCCACCATTTCATACAGTAACCACCTCTTTCTTTTTTTACATAAAAATTGTAAAAAAGAATTAACAATTTCTACTATACGTTCATTCAAAATATTTGTCTAATATATAAATTATATGTTATTAATATATTAGACGTATTAATCGAAAGTGAAAAGGGTGTCCAAAAATGGAATTACGGCATTTGCAATATTTTGTTGTTGTGGCAGAAGAGTTACACTTTGGACGGGCAGCTGCTCGTTTACAAATGACACAACCACCACTTAGTCAACAAATACAGCAATTAGAAAAAGAAATGGGAGTTACATTATTTTCAAGAACGAAAAGAAAGGTTGAACTAACAGAAGCAGGAGAAATGTTTTTAAAAGAAGTAAAAAAAGCGTTTGAACAAATTGAAAAAGCAGTAGAAGTTGCACAAAGTGCGCAAAGGGGAGAAGTAGGATCACTTTCAATTGGTTTTGTAGGTGCGGCGATATATGATATTTTACCATCAATTGTTAGGGAATATAGAAAGAAATTTCCGAGAGTGTCTGTTGCATTACATGAATTGTCAACACCAGATCAAGTTCATGCACTTCATGATAATCGTATTGATATTGGCTTTTTACGTCCACCAATTCCAACACAATTATTAGAATTAGAGCCAATTCAAAGGTTATCTTGTACCTTATGTTTACCAAAGGCACATCCACTTGCAGAGAAAGATGAAATACATATAGAAGATTTACGAGATGAGCCGTTTGTATTTATTACGAGACCAGTATGGCCAGCTTTGTATGATACAATTTTATCTCTTTGCAGAGAAGTTGGATTTAGTCCACGTATTGTACAAGAAGCAACAGAGTATCAAACAGTTATGGGGCTTGTAGCGGCAGGGATTGGAATTACAGTAATACCCGTATCGGCAAATAAGTTATATAAAACAGAAGTTGTATATAAAGAATTATATGATTCTAATTTTGTGGCAGAAATGTCAGTGGCTTACAAAAAAATGAATAGTAATCCAGAGTTGCTAGAGTTTTTAAAAATTGCAAGAGAGAAGAAAAGAATAGAAGTAGAAGATGAGTAATAGTAGTAACAGAAAATGAAGTTAATTCAGATTTATAAAAGTACACCTTGTTAAACAATAAAGCGGAAGTGCAACTTAAGTTGCATTTCCGCTTTATTGTTCTTTTTTTAGCTCGATACTAAATAGATAAACGTGTTCATTTTCTTTTAAGAGTAAATCAATACCTTTGTCTTCGTCAATTGTAGGGACGCTTACAGTTTCTTTACTTGTTTGGATTACAGCAGCTAAAATTGTTTTTTGATTGTATTTTAAATTTTTTATAGATTGGATTGTAGTAGTTGCGGAGCTATTTACGCTTGGTGGTGCTTCTTCATGAACAAGCGTTGAAGCACCTTCAATATTCATATACCACTGCCTTTTTTCTTGTATATCTTTATCGAATTGGAAATGTGGTGGTAAAAAAGAAAGCTTTACTTTCTTTTTTGAAAAATGTGAGGTAGCTATATTAGCAATTTCTTTTGTTTTTTTACCATTGTTATAATAATCAATTGTAGCATTTATTTCATCTTTATCATTTTTAAGCGTAACGTTATAAAACATGCTATTTCCTTCTTGAAAAGGAGTCATTTGTAAAATAGAAGCTTGCTCTTTTGTTAATTTGTATGGCTCAACAATGGCAACTTCATTGTTTTTTATTTGGCTACAACTTGTGAGTAATAATAAAAACAAGATTGATAGTAATTTTATACGCATGCAATCTCCTCCTTTTTACAATTATATTCTAAATGTGATTTTTTATCATTTCGTTTTCTAGGACTAAAGACTTAGAAGAAATTCCGATTGTAGTGCGATGTTTAAAATGTCATATTTTTATACACTAGTAGTATAGAATGCGTATGTAATAAGGTAGGGGAAGAATTTTATGTCTTTATGTCGGTTAGCGAGAAAAAATATTAGAACATTTGCTACCAAAAGGATGAAGCAATTTATGTGGATTGCTATGAGTATTATGATTTTGTTTTTTATGATATCGTTACAATTTAATGAAGGAGCTATTTTGAAAGTAGGGGATGCATTTGTATTTCAAATGTATTTTTACACACTGTTTATTGTACTAATTTTCATATGTATTTTTACTACATATAAAATGATGTACTCCCTTTTGCTAGTGAGGAGAGAGGAGTTTACATCTTATGTAGCAGAAAATATAAAAAGAAAAGAAGTACTATGTTTATTATGTCAGGAGCAATTATTCATTTATGGAGCAGCGTTTGTTTTTGGATTAGTTAATGGGATGTTATTTTTAAAATTATTTACGATTATCTTTATAAGAATAGCAGGAATACAAGGGATAAATAGTGCACCGATTACAATATATGCAATAGTAGTAGTGAGTATAATTATGATTGTTATCCTTCTATTATCGATGGTGCAATGTTTTCGATTTGTTCAAAGTTTACAAGATAAAAATTCGTTGCATTTCAAGAAAAAGGCATGAGAAATCATGCCTTTTTCCATTTTACACATAAAAATAATCATGTTACAGTGAAAAGACCTGACAAAGAATGGGAAGGAAAGGTTGTATAGAATGACAAATGAACAATCAATTGTAAAAGTCGATCGGTTAACGAAGCGAATCGGATCAAAGACACTTGTACAAAATATTAGTTTTGAAGTGAAAAAAGGCGAGGTTGTCGGTTTACTCGGACCAAACGGTGCTGGAAAAACGACTTTAATGAGAATGATGGTTGGTATGATCCGTATGACAGAAGGTGAAGTATGGATTGATGGTCAATCTGTGAAACAGCAATTCGAAAAAACAGCTGCGAAAATTGGAGCGGTAATTGAGACACCTGAATTTTATCCTTTTTTGAGCGGCTATGAAAATTTAACATATTTCGGACGAATGAATGGTAATGTGACCGAAGAACGTATCGATGAAGTAGTGAAATTGTTAGGGATGGGACAAGTAATTGATCGCAAAGTAAAAGCGTATTCACTCGGCATGAGACAACGTTTAGGAATCGCTCAGGCACTTATTCACGATCCAGACGTGTTGATACTAGATGAACCGACAAATGGATTAGACCCTAGTGGAATACATGAAATGAGAATGTACATAAAAAAAATTGCACATGAACAAGGAAAAGCTGTACTTGTATCAAGTCACTTACTTTCAGAAGTTGAATTAATGTGTGACAGAGTTATCATTATTCAGCACGGGGAATATGTGGCTACGCAAAATATTCAGCATAGCCAAAGCGAAGAGATGGAGACGATCCGTATACGTGTAGATGATGCGAATAAAGCAGCAGAAATATTAGGGCATGATGTTTTAGTAAAAGATAATGAATTACTTATTAATGTAAAAGATGAAGAAATCCCAAATGTTATTCGTACATTGCTTGAGAAAAATATTCAAGTGTATCGTGTATATGAAGAAAGAAAAACGTTAGAAGAGCAATTTTTAGAATTAACAGGGGGAAAAGATATTGTTTAATTTAGTATATAACGAACTGTATAAAATATTTAAGCGGAAGCGAACGATTATTCCATTTGCAGTTATTGCAGTATTAATAATCGGATTAGGATGGGTTACGGTAAAGTATTTTGAACCGGAAACAAAAGGATGGAAAGTAGATTATACAGAACGAACTGTAGAAATTGAGAAAAAGCTTGGCATGAAAAAAGAAGCTATTTTAGCAGAAAAATCAGGGGATGAGCTTGTAAAAGAATACCAGCTTAAGATGAAGCATTTAGATACGGATACAGCACCGGCAAGCAGTTCTCCACTTTCTTTCATGAGAGATACAGGTTTTATCGTATTTCCAATTTTGCTCCCATTTATCCTCGTGTATGCAAGTACAATTTTTGCGAATGAATATAGCTGGGGAACATATAAATTTTTAACGATACGACCAGCGAGTCGCTTTAAAATTTTAACAGCAAAATTTTTAGCAATCGTTATATTTGCAGCTTTATTATTTATATTTAATATGATCTTCTCCGCTTTATGTGGACTTGTTATTTATAAATTCCAACAGCCTGCATGGAGTGAGTTTATTTTCCAAGATGGAAATATAATAAAACAAAACATTTTTGTAGAAGCAAGTAAATATTATGTTTTATCGTGGTTACCAACGGTTGTGTACGCATCGTTTGCATTTATGATTTCTGTGTTAACGAGATCTAGTGGAGGTGCAATTGGTATTTCACTATTCCTTGCTTTATCAGGCAATATTGCGTTATTAGCAGCCACTAGATATAACTGGGCGAAATATTTATTGCCAGCAAACACAGATTTATATAGTATTTCAAAGAACGGAAGTTTTATTGATGGAGTAACATTCCCGTTTGCATCATGTATGTTGCTACTTTATTTGTTCGTATTTTTATGTATTTCATATACTGTGTTTTTAAAACGTGATTTAACTTAATAAGAAAAGCCGTTCAGGGTGCTGAGATGCACTTTGAACGGCTTTTTTTTATGAGAATTGTTTAAGTGCTCTTTCGGCTAGTAAAGCAAAGTATTCTGCACTTATAGGCAGTGCCTCTTCATTAATTGTAAAAGCAGGATGATGCCATTCATGTGTACCGCTCGTTCCCATAAAGACGAATGAACCTGGTATTTCCTGTTGGTAAAATGAGAAATCTTCTCCAGCCATTGATAGACTAGGCGAGATGATATTAAGATTCATCTTTGTGGCAACTTGAGTAGATAAGTCTGTAAGAGCTTTATCGTTGTGAACAGCAGGAGGACCTGAATAAAAACGGAATTTCGTTTTTACACCTAATGCATCAGATACACCTTTAATAATACGCTCCATGAGTGCTGGAATCTTTTCACGTGTTTCAGCTTGGAACGTGCGAATCGTTCCTTCTAACGTAGCTTTTTCAGGAATCACGTTCCACGTATTTCCTGCGTGAATATTTGTAACACTAACAACTGCATTATGAGATGAACTTATATTTCGGCTTACAATTGTTTGCAGTGCCATCACAATTTGAGAGGATGCGACAATAGGATCTACGCCAGCATCTGGTACAGCCGCGTGTGTACCAACTCCGTGAATTTCAATTTCAAATCGATCAACTCCAGCCATCAGTGGACCATCTTTAATGCCAATTGTACCTACTGGTAAATCAGGTTTATTATGCATGCCGAAAATCGCTTGCACATTACGTAAATGTCCAGCATCAATAACTTTGCAAGCGCCATTACTACTTTCTTCAGCTGGTTGGAATATGAAGCGAACCGTTCCATTTAGGGAAGATTCTCTTTCTTTTAATAAGAAAGCAGTACCTAAAATGGCAGCTGTATGAAAATCGTGTCCACAAGCATGCATTTTCCCTCGTACTTTAGATGCATAGGACAAATGTGTTTCTTCTTGAATAGGAAGGGCATCAATATCAGCACGAACTGCTACAATTGGCCCGTTTTTATTACCAGACACTTCAGCGATAATTCCTGTTTCTAAATTGGAGTCAATGATAGTAATGTTTTTTTCTTCTAACCAATTTTTTATTGCTTTTGTTGTTTCGAACTCTTCATATGATAGTTCTGGATACTCATGTAAATGTCGACGGATGGAAATAAGTTTTTCTTTTAGTTGATTTGAAATAGATACCATGTAGTATGCCTTCTTTCTTCAGCAAAATATTTATCATAAGTATACAACAATAAAAGAGAGGATTCTCAAATGAAAATCCTCTCTCGTTTATCCCGTATTAATGGGCAGTCCGATTGGTTCAACTAATTAAAGTTTCACTTTATGCTGCGACTTTTTTATGCGTATGATGTTTACGATAACGTCCACGCATTGCGTATGCAATTTGCGGGATTGCAATCCCGATTAAAATAAGTGATACACCGAACCATTGTGAAGATAGTACAGCCTCTTTTAAAACGAATACGGACATAATTGTTGTAACTGGTAGTTCCGCTGCACCAAGAATAGTTGCTAAGCCAGAACCGATTTTTGGAATACCGATTGTAAAGGCAATAGATGGAATTACGATACTAAATGTTCCTAATCCTAAACCGTATTTCCAAAGACCTTGAGAAATGGCACCATTAAAAATAAATGTTGGTGGGAATACAATCATGACTAAAGTTAAAGCACCAGTCATTAAGAGAACACCGCGCGGTAATGAAGGTACTTCAACAGCAACTTTTCCGCTCACGAAAATGTATGTTGCGAATGTAACAGCAGATAATAAACCTAAAATGATCCCAGTCGTATCGAAAGCACCTGCTGATTGTTCAAGTAAACCACTTGATAAAAATGTCCCTACAAGTAAGAAAATAACAGAAATAACTTTTTCTCTTGAAGGTAATGTTTTTGTTGCGACTGCTTCAATGATAATTCCGACCCAAACAAATTGGAATAAAAGAATAATTGCAATAGAAGCTGGTACAGTTTTTAATGAAGCATAATAAAAAATTCCGGTAAAACTTGCAGATGTTCCTGCAACGAATAAAAGTAATGCTTGCTTTAAAGGAACGCGATGTCTAGAAAATAGAAGTGTAATAGCAAGCAAAATAATCCAACCGAACAAATATTGGCTGCCAATTACCTCTCCAAGTGAAAATCCTTCTGCATATGCAAGCTTAACAAAAATAGCTAAAATTCCATAACTACACGCTCCTAATAAAACTAAAAGAGAATAACGAAGCATGAAAAATTCCTCCCATCTATATGAAGTTGTTCCGTATCGAAAATATATAACTAGAGGGAAGTATACAAAATTAGAAATAAAGGGTCAAATGAAAGAAAAGTATGACATTTTATAGAATAATAATAAAAGTATGATATTTATGCATAATCTTGAAATTATTAATAGTAGAAGTATTATAAAATCAACTTTGCATTGTATAGAGCCAGCATTTGAAAAAAATATTTTTTAAACCAATATGTATATAGACGTACTAGTAACGTGCTAATTATTTGAGAAACTATGTTACCTTTGTTATGGTAATGACAATTAAAGGAGTTTCATAATCCATTTGAGTTTTTTCTATATAATAGAAGGAAATGAAAACGTTTTATTAGAAACTGTGAGGAAGTACTTTTTTCTTATTGCCACGTTGTAAAAGTGATTTCACGAATTGTTCATAGTATTTTTATGTGTTTTTGTTACAATATTTAGGGAGAGGAGTGGAATGATGCAAGATATTAGTATTTTTTTAGCGTTTGGCGCCGGGTTCTTATCATTTATTTCCCCATGTTGCTTACCGCTTTATCCGGCATTTTTATCGTACATAACAGGTATGTCGGTTTCTGAATTGAAAGAAGAAAATGCAATGCTTCGCAAAAGAAGTATGATACATACAGCGTTTTTCTTACTTGGATTTTCAATTATATTTATTGCAATTGGATTTGGTACAAGTTTTATTGGAGGAATCTTTACTGACTATAAAGATTTAATCAGACAGTTAGGTGGTATATTTATCATCGTGTTCGGCTTAATTATTGTCGGGGTGTTTAAGCCGAAATTTTTAATGCAAGACCGTAAATTTACATTTAAAAATCGTCCAAGTGGCTATTTTGGATCAGTACTAATTGGATTAGCCTTTGCAGCAGGGTGGACGCCATGTACCGGACCAATTCTAGTGTCGGTAATTGGATTAGCAGCAACAAACCCAGAATCAGCAATGATTTACATGATTGCTTACATACTTGGATTTGCTATCCCGTTTTTCGTACTGTCATTCTTTATTACGAAAATGTCTTGGATTAAAAGAAATAGTATGGCCTTCATGAAAGTCGGAGGATATATTATGATTGTTATGGGGGTCTTCCTATACTTTAACTGGATGACGAAAATTATCGTATATTTCTCAAGTTTATTTGGTGGTTTTACCGGTTTTTAGTATTATTCTGCGAAAATGTTGGAAATACTAACGGAAAAGCATATAATGAAAGTATATTTTGCATATAGCCACAAAAAAGGATGAGAAAATATGAACATAGTTCTTTTATCAAGTATCGTTGCTGTTTGTATGGCTGTCGGTGCGATGTTTATTCGTTTAAAAGCAGCTAAGAAACCTGCAACATTGAAAAAAATTATACTTCCGCCATTTTTTATGAGCACGGGAGCATTGATGTATGTTTTTCCTGAATTTCGATTAACTCCAGCGGAAATGTTAGAAGCAATTGGCGTCGGTTTGTTTTTCTCTATTTTTCTTATTAAAACATCTAAATTTGAAATTAGAGGACAAGAGATTTATTTGAAGCGTTCAAAAGCCTTTGTTTTTATATTAATTGGATTACTTGTCGTGCGGATTGTATTTAAAACATACTTAAGCCAATCTCTTGATTTAGGACAACTTAGTGGCATGTTCTTCTTACTGGCGTTCGCGATGATTGTGTCATGGAGAATTGCCATGTACCGTTCCTTTACGAAATTACAAAAGGAAATGGAAAAAGAAGATGGTTTTTATAATGAAAAAGATATGAAGCTAACTTAAAAACTGTATATGTACCAAATAAAAAGACAGCGTCAAAGGCGCTGTCTTTTTTATCGAAAATAATATGAAGTTACTTTGCGAGTAAAGATCGATAGTTAGAATAATCAATCTTTTTTTCTTGTAGTTTTTTAATTAAAAATTTATGATCACGCTTTGGTGTGGCAATGATATATCCTTTAATAATTAAGTCTTGTGTAATTTGAGAGGCATTTTCTTGTAATGCAAGTTCCCCGATTTTTCCAGCAATCTTTGATTTTGCAACATCGCGAAATAGTTCTGGAACAGGACTTACAAGCTCTTCTAACAATTGTTTTTGTTCGTCAGCCCATAAATGTCTCGTTTTATTTATGTAGTGTTCTTCCCAATCCAAAATGGACATGCCGTCTTCTTTTGGTAAACGTTTTAAAAATTTTCTGAACATAAAGTATCCACCGATAGACATAAGCCCTAATAAAATAACCGTCCATAATACAATGAACCAACTGAACCATCCTTCGAGCAAGCATATCCCCCCTTAATGATAGCGGTTTTCTTTTATTCATATTATATACAGTGAGATTCATAGAAAGCAAGAACGCTTGGTCATTTTGACCAAGCGTTATCATTTAAACAAAGTATAGTTGTTCCACATGTAAATTATTATTATCATCTTCTACATATTCAATGATTAATGTGCCAACTTTACGATCTTTATCTTCAGTTGTGAAAATAGAGTAAGAAGTAAAACGTGTTTTTGATAGGCCGCTTATGTGTGTAGGTAAAGAAATGTAGTCGTTATCGCGGAAGAATTCCATCAGTTCAATATCCTCAAATTCTTTTCGGTCAACTTGTTTGTTTGTATAGCGGCGTTGAAGTTGTTTTAAAGATTCATTCCAAGAAATTGCTTTTGTGTCGTATACCATTGTTCTATCTCCTTACTGTATGTAATTATTAAGAACATACGTTCTAATCTAGTATACTCTTTTTATTAGAAAAGGGAAAGCAAAAAATAATGTAAGCTTGGATTTCCAAGCTTACATTATTGATGCGTCCGTCATAATCTCTATTTTTCATTATAAGTTAGATAAGAATAAGAAACAAGATGATATATATAATGTTGAGAGTTTTCAAGATTCTGTATATTATAGGTGTACTAAAGTGTAAGGGAATGAGAGGTGTGACATACGTAATTTCACTGCAAGGGCCGATGGCTAGCGGAAAAACAACATTAGCAAAAAGGTTAGAAAAGAGAGGGTTTCGAGTTATATATGAAAATCCATATCCAATTGTAGAGAAGCGAAAAAAATTGAATTTAGATATGAATTCAAAAGTAGGGTTTATTATGAATCAAAAAATGTTTATGGAAGCAAAAATAAAGGAGTTTCAAAATGTGAAAGATTCAGTCGTAATTTTTGATCGCGGACCAGAAGACATTGAGTTTTTTACACTCTTTTATCCAACGATTATAGGAGAAGAGTGGGATATAGAAACTGAATTGAAAGATGAATTATATAAATTAAGAGAATGCCGTTCGGATGTGATTTTTTACTTAGATGTTACGAAAAAGAATGTATATGATAGAAAAAATAATGATAGAACAAGAAACAGAAGTACATTTGAGGAGCAATTTAAATTAGCAGAAACTGAAAAAGACTGGTATAAACAATTTCCTGTAACTTATGTGGACACAAATAGATTAACAGTTGACGATTTAGAGGTATATTTTATGGACTGGTTAAAGGAGAGAGGGCTATGAAAAAAATACTTTTATTTGTATACCCAACATTTGCGGAGTTTGAAATAACAGTAGCGACGGCGTTGCTGAAAAATAAATTTGAAATCATTACAGCGGGCTTAACAAAAGAATTGATTATAAGTGAAACAGGTTTGCAAGTGCAACCACATATAGAAGTAAGTGAAGTACGTGTAGATGAGTATGAGGGGGTACTTATTCCAGGTGGAGAAGAAGTACAGTTGAAAGATGCGAAATCTCTTTTTTCAGTCATTCGTCAATTTCACGAACAAGAAAAATTAGTGGCGGCAATTTGTGCTGGACCGTATGCGCTAGCAAAAGCAGGGTTATTTAAAGGGATTTCTTATACTGCGACTATAGATTATCAAAAATTCGATTGTTTTCCAGTAGAAAATTTCGTGTATGAAGAAGTTGTGCAACACTCAAATATCATTACAGCACAAGGGCATGCATTTGTACCATTTGGAATAGCGATTGCCTCTTATTTTGGAGTGGCAGACGAACATAATACAGATTTTTATTGTGGTAAAGGCAATGTAGTAATGGAGAAACTTTTACGAGAAAACGTGTAAAAGCTAGCAAATGCTAGCTTTTTTACACCGATAAATTACTAACGTTTTTGGATCGCGCCATATACCGTTATGGAGCGATAATTCCTTGTTGATTTCTTCTGTTAGCCATTCTTTCATCTCGGCTTGAAGATACATATTATCGGGTATATTTAACGATGGAAACATGCTGGAAATATAGTTTACTATTGGGGTAGCATGATGAAAAACGAGCGCATTATGAATAACTGTTTCTTCAACCGTTGGAAAAGCAGATGCTACTATCTCTTTACCATTTTCTAAACAAAATGGAGAGACTGCTGGTGATGTTTTCGGTAGATCAAATGCGTCAAGCATGTTGTTACACATTTCAACTATACGAGGTAATGAAACTTTAGAATTTGTTGTAGCTAAAAGTGTTCCGCCAGAACGAATGACTTTATAAAAGCCTTGAATTGTTTTTTCAACATCTTTCACATGGTATAACATATGTCTTGCAATTATTAGGTCATAACAATTTGTTTCGAAAGGAAGTTTACTAGCGTCCCCTCGTTTCCATTCTATTAAGTTATTTATTTTAGCAGCTTCAGCAAGCATAGCTTCGGATTGATCAAACCCGGTTAATGGGCCTTTATGACCATTTGTTTGTAAAAGGGAAAGGAATTTTCCACTAGCGCACCCAACCTCTAATATGTTTTCATCCCCTTGAAGGTGTAAATGTTCAATGACGATCTTATCTAAATCTACGTGTTTTTCTTCGTAATGTGTATGTGTGTCGATGCGTGTTTGTAAATGGTTGCTAACGTTATATTGTCGTTTTACATCATTCATTTTGTCACATTCCACCTTTGTGCAAAATTGTTGGATTGCATGTGTTAATACATCTGTTTTCTTTAAACCTTCGTAATGGAGTGCTGATTCAAACCTTTCAAGTAATTTCTCTTCAATTCGAAAATGAATATCTTTTCGTTTTGTCACTGAAATTTCGCCCCTTTGCATCTGTTAGTGAGACTATAGCACGTCTGGAAATTTTGTGTAAATCATTTGTGTACACAAAATTAGGGGGATGAAAAAAATGTTTGAATATGATTTTAAACTATTGACGATTTAACCGTTTTCATATATTCTTAAATTAAGTAATATTCAAATAATTCAAAAGAAATGAGAGAGTCACATGCTTCTTCAAGGAACACATCGAATTGGTCGTATGGCCATGCTGTTGGCACTTGCGGATGAGAATGAAAGTCCTGTATTATCCATTCCAAAAGGTTGGAAGTATTGTACGGGGAAAGTGGGTTCGATGAATTCGCAAAAGGTTGTCGCAGCAATGGAAACAGCGGCTAAAAGCAACCAAGTTATTGAAACAGACGTTTACAGAGAAACACATGCACTTTATCATGCAATTATGGAAGCTTTGTACGGAGTGACGAGAGGTCAAATTCAGTTAGCAGACGTTCTTCGTACAGTAGGACTTCGTTTTGCGATTGTGCGCGGTACACCATACGACGGGAAAAAAGAAGGCGAATGGGTTGCTGTTGCATTATATGGAACGATTGGTGCACCTGTAAAAGGATCTGAGCATGAGGCGATTGGTTTAGGAATTAATCACATATGATTTGCCCATAGTCTATTAGTTAGAAGGGGGCCTTACTTTTTTAGGACAGAAGTCTGTCTTAAAAAGATAAGGTCCCCTTTTGCCTTTTTAAGGAGGAAAAATGATGATTACGTTAACAGGACATACATTGACAGTTGAAGAAATGAAGAGGTTATTACTGGAAGGAGAAGGTGTAACAGCTTGTCCAACTAGTATGCAAAAGGTAGCGGAGTGCCGCGAAGTAGTTGAGAAAATTGTAGAGGACGGAAAAGTCGTTTACGGTATTACAACTGGATTTGGAAAGTTTAGTGATGTGCTTATCCAAAAAGATGATGTAAAGGCACTTCAACATAATTTAATTCAGTCACATGCATGTGGGATAGGTGATCCATTCCCGGAAGAAGTATCGCGCGGAATGTTAATTTTACGAGCGAACACGATGCTTAAAGGAGTATCAGGCGTAAGGCCGCTTGTTGTAAATATGCTTCTTGAGTTTGTAAATCGTAAAATTCATCCAGTCGTTCCGCAACAAGGTTCACTTGGTGCAAGTGGAGATTTAGCACCTTTATCTCATCTTGCGCTCGTATTATTAGGCGAAGGTGAAGTGTTCTATAAAGGGAAACGCGTTCATGCAATGGTTGCTCTTACAGAAGAAGGGCTTGAGCCAATTGAACTTGAAGCGAAAGAAGGTCTTGCGTTAATTAATGGTACGCAGGCGATGACAGCACAAGGAGTTCTTTCTTATATAGAAGCAGAAGCAACGGCGTATCAAGCTGAACTAATTGCTTCGATGACAATTGAAGGGTTACAAGGCATTATTGATGCATTTGATGAAAATGTTCATAAAGCACGTGGCTATAAAGAGCAAGTGGATGTAGCAAGCAGAATTCGTGACATTCTTCATGATAGTAAGTTAACAACAAAACAAGGAGAACTACGTGTACAGGATGCCTATTCACTTCGTTGTATCCCGCAAGTACACGGTGCTTCTTGGCAAGTTTTGAATTATGTGAAAGAAAAATTAGAAATTGAAATGAATGCCGCAACAGATAATCCGCTAATCTTTGATGGCGGGGAAAAAGTAATTTCAGGTGGTAATTTCCATGGTCAACCGATTGCATTTGCGATGGACTTCTTAAAAGTAGGAATGGCGGAACTTGCAAACATTTCAGAGCGTCGTATTGAGCGTTTAGTAAATCCGCAGTTAAACGATTTACCGCCATTTTTAAGTCCAGAACCAGGACTTCAGTCTGGTGCAATGATTATGCAATATGCTGCAGCGTCACTAGTTTCTGAAAATAAAACGTTAGCACATCCAGCGAGTGTTGATTCAATCCCGTCATCAGCTAACCAAGAAGATCACGTAAGTATGGGAACAATCGCTTCACGTCATGCACATCAAATTATTCAAAATGTAAGACGTGTTCTTTCAATTGAAATGATTTGTGCGATGCAAGCGGCAGAATATCGTGGAATTGAAAACATGAGTACAGTGACGAAGAGCTTCTACCATCAAGGGCGTCAGCAAGTACCATCTATTACAAATGATCGCATCTTCTCAACGGATATTGAAAATATTGCACATTGGTTAAAAACGAATTATTCGATAAAAGAAAGATTGGATGTAAACGCAGCACTATAAAATGAGAAAAGGGAGAGATTGAAATGGAAAAAGTACAACAAACAATTCGCGCGCCAAGAGGTACAGAGTTACAAACGAAAGGGTGGGTGCAAGAAGCTGCACTTCGTATGCTAATGAACAATTTAGATCCGGAAGTTGCTGAAAAACCAGAAGAATTAGTTGTGTATGGCGGAATTGGCCGTGCAGCTCGTAACTGGGAAAGCTATCAGGCGATTGTAGATTCATTAAAAACGTTAGAAAGCGATGAAACGTTACTTGTTCAATCAGGAAAACCAGTTGCCATTTTTAAATCACATGAAGATGCACCTCGCGTTCTGTTAGCGAACTCAAACTTAGTACCAAAATGGGCAAACTGGGATCACTTCCGAGAACTAGAGAAAAAAGGTCTTATGATGTACGGACAAATGACAGCTGGTAGCTGGATTTACATTGGAACACAAGGGATTCTACAAGGAACATATGAAACATTTGGTGAAGCAGCTCGTCAACATTTCGACGGTTCATTAAAAGGTACATTAACACTTACTGCTGGTTTAGGTGGTATGGGTGGTGCACAACCTCTTGCTGTAACGATGAACGGCGGTGTTGTCATTGCTATTGATGTTGATAAGCGTAGCATCGATCGTCGTATTGAAAAGAGATATTGTGACATGTATACAGAATCATTAGAAGAAGCATTAACTGTTGCGAACGAGTATAAAGAGAAGAAAGAACCAATTTCAATTGGCTTGCTAGGAAATGCGGCAGAGATTTTACCAGAACTAGTGAAGCGTGATATTACGCCAGATTTAGTTACAGATCAAACATCTGCTCATGATCCATTAAACGGTTATATTCCAGTAGGTTACACATTAGAAGAAGCAGCGAAACTTCGTGAAAAAGATCCAGAACGTTACGTACAATTATCAAAAGAAAGTATGACAAAACATGTGGAAGCGATGCTTGCGATGCAAGAAAAAGGTGCAATTACATTTGATTATGGAAATAACATTCGCCAAGTTGCTTTCGATGAAGGTTTGAAAAATGCTTTCGATTTCCCAGGATTCGTTCCAGCATTTATTCGTCCATTATTCTGTGAAGGAAAAGGGCCATTCCGCTGGGTAGCACTTTCTGGTGATCCAGAAGATATTTATAAAACAGACGAAGTAATTTTACGTGAGTTCGCTGATAATGAACATTTATGTAACTGGATTCGTATGGCACGTCAACAAGTTGAGTTCCAAGGACTTCCATCACGTATTTGTTGGTTAGGTTACGGTGAGCGTGCGAAATTTGGTCGCATCATTAATGAAATGGTTGCAAATGGTGAATTATCAGCACCGATTGTTATTGGTCGTGACCATTTAGATTGCGGATCAGTAGCATCTCCAAACCGTGAAACAGAAGCGATGAAAGACGGTAGTGATGCAGTAGCTGACTGGCCAATTTTAAATGCATTAATTAATAGTGTAAACGGTGCGAGCTGGGTATCTGTTCACCACGGTGGTGGCGTTGGTATGGGTTATTCACTTCACGCTGGAATGGTTATTGTTGCAGATGGAACAGAAGCAGCAGCAAAACGTATTGAGCGCGTATTAACTTCTGACCCTGGTATGGGTGTTGTTCGTCACGTGGATGCTGGATATGACTTAGCTGTGGAAACTGCGAAAGAAAAAGGCGTTAACATTCCAATGATGAAATAAGGAGGAGAAAACATGCTGGACACTTTACTAATAAATATCGGTCAATTACTAACAATGGATCAAGAAGATGGCTTGTTAAGACGAGAAGCGATGAACACGCTTCCTGTTATCGAAAACGGTGCGGTTGGAATTGAAAATGGTGTAATCACTTTCGTTGGAACAGCGGAAGAAGCGAAAGGATTACAAGCGAAAGAAGTTATTGATTGCGGGGGGAAAATGGTTTCTCCTGGTCTTGTTGATCCGCATACCCATCTTGTATTTGGTGGATCTCGTGAAAATGAAATTGCGCTAAAATTACAAGGAGTTCCGTACTTAGAAATTTTAGAACAAGGCGGAGGTATTCTTTCAACTGTAAATGCAACGAAACAGGCGTCGAAAGAAGAACTTGTTCAAAAAGCGAAATTCCATTTAGACCGTATGCTATCTTTCGGCGTTACAACTGTAGAAGCGAAGAGTGGTTACGGATTAGATGATGAGACGGAATGGAAACAATTAGAGGCAACTGCACAATTACAAAAAGAGCATTCAATCGATTTAGTTTCCACATTTTTAGGTGCTCATGCAGTTCCGAAAGAATATAAAGGTAGATCGAAAGAATTTTTACAATGGATGTTAGACCTATTACCAGAAATGAAAGAGAAACAATTGGCGGAATTCGTTGATATTTTCTGTGAAACAGGTGTGTTCTCAGTAGAAGAATCAAAAGAATTTTTATTAAAAGCGAAAGAGCTTGGCTTTGATGTGAAAATTCATGCAGATGAAATCGACCCTCTTGGTGGTGCGGAAGCAGCGGCAGAAATCGGTGCAGCATCAGCAGACCATCTAGTTGGCGCTTCTGATAAAGGGATTGAAATGCTTGCAAACTCGAATACAGTAGCAACATTATTACCAGGAACAACTTTCTATTTAAATAAAGAAAGCTTTGCTCGTGGTCGTAAAATGATTGATGAAGGTGTTGCAGTTGCGTTAGCTACAGACTTTAACCCAGGTAGCTGTCCAACTGAAAATATTCAGCTTATTATGAGCATTGCGATGCTAAAACTGAAAATGACACCAGAAGAAGTTTGGAATGCCGTAACGGTTAACTCATCATATGCCATTAACCGTGGTGATGTAGCTGGGAAAATTAGAGTTGGTCGTAAGGCAGATTTAGTTTTATGGGATGCTTACAATTATGCTTACGTACCGTATCATTACGGCGTAAGTCATGTGAATACAGTATGGAAGAATGGTAATATTGCATATACAAGAGGTGAACAATCGTGGAGCACGGCCACTATTTAAAGAAAAACGCAAAGTTTATTGATCGTGAAGTGACAAAATGGAGTGAGATGATTAAAGATTGGGAGGAAGGTGTAGAAATATTCGGTGCTGCCTTAATTGGAGCACCCCTTTCTAAACCATCTATTAGTCATTCAGGAGCGAGTTTTGCTCCAAAGACAATTCGTGCGATGTTAGATGCATACAGCACATATGCAATTACAGAAGAACACGATATGAAAGAAAGTGTCTTATATGATTGCGGCGATATTACGATGCATGTGACGGATATAAAAGAAAGTCATAACCGAATTGCGAAAACAGTTGGTCATGTAACGAAAGTAAATCCGAACATGATACCAATCGTTCTTGGTGGTGACCACTCGATTAGTTTTCCGAGTATAACAGGCTTTGCAAACAGTAAAGGAAAGGTCGGGATTATTCAATTTGATGCTCATCATGATTTACGTAATTTAGATGATGGAGGCCCGTCAAATGGTACACCATTCCGTAGTTTACTAGAAAATGATGTCATTACAGGGAAACAACTTGTTCAAATTGGAATTCGTAATTTTTCTAATGCACGTGCGTACCATGAATATGCAATAGAGCATGGTGTAACAGTGTATACAATGAAAGACGTACGAGAGCGAGAAATAAAAGATATTATCACGGAAAGTATTGAATTATTAAGAAATCAAGGTGTGACTTCTATTTATATTTCTCTTGATATGGATGTGCTAGACCAAGCGTTTGCACCAGGTTGTCCAGCAATTGGGCCTGGTGGAATGGATAGTACGACTTTACTAGATGCGATTGAATTCCTTGGTAAAGAACCGCTCGTTCAAGGGATGGATATAGTAGAGATTGATCCAACTCTTGATTTCAGAGATATGACGAGTAGAGTAGCAGCGCAAGTGATTATGAGTTTTCTTTTAGCGAGGGAAACGGTTAGTAAGCAAGTTAGTATATAGACGGAAAAGTAGATCTTTATTTATGCCTTAACAAAAACACATCACTACTTAAATGTAGTGATGTGTTTTTGTATTAAAAGAGAATGAATGTGTGTGGAACCGTTAATGGAATTGCGATTTTTATAGTTTATTGTGTAAATTTAATTTCTTGCTTCTGAAGTGTTGACGTGTAAAATAATTTTATGATAAAATAAAAATTTTGCTAAAAAACTAAAAGTATGTTAAGCTTGAGAAGGTTACCATATATGGAGGTGGATTATTTGTTTCAAATTGGCGATAACATTGTTTATCCAATGCAGGGAGCAGGTATAATTAAAGCCATAGAAGAGAAGGAAATCTCAGGAGAAAAACAACAGTATTATGTTATAAAAATGTCAGCTAGTAATATGGAACTAATGATTCCAGCAGGGAGAATATTGAATTCGAATATACGTCCAGTTACGGATATAACCGCATTAGCACACATAATGGATATTTTTCAACATGGGGAATCAGATAGATTACTTACGTGGAAACAAAGGTATAAATTGAACACTGATAAAATAAAGACGGGTAAAATGCAAGAAGGTGCTGAAGTTGTGCGTGATTTAATGCGTATACAGAAAGAAAAAGCACTTAATGCAAGCGAAAAGAAGATGTTAGATAACGCATATGAATTTTTGATTAGTGAACTGGGATTAATTGAAGGTATCACAGAAAATCAGATAAAAAGCTTTTGTTAAGGTTCATTACAAATAATGTATTATATCCCAAAAAAGATCTTGAATTTTTTGGGAACATAATTATAGAAAATTTATCATTTCAAAGACATTCAACTCTTTCAAACCACTTTTAGAGCATTACCTCTATTGTTATTACTACAATCAAATCCATTTTTATTTTTTAATTTCATTTATGAATGTTCGAAGTTTAATTGAATACTTCGATAAAATAGTTACTTGATTTTTGCAATCCTGATTCACACTGGCACGGACGAGGAGCCGTAAGGATGAAAGAGAGGTAGGGCTTTCATTGTTTTAGGTATATAAGTTATTATTTTTAGAAGAATACTGAACCATTTTCACTTCTATTGATAAGGTGTTTTTTTATTAAAGAGATAAACGAATTGACAGCCATATATGGTCAACAAAAAAGGTTTCCTCCTAAGGAAACCTTTTTAATATTATTTAAAGCATTTTATTTTTTGGATATTCGAATTTTTTATTGTAAAGTCGTAAAAATTGACGTTACTATCTAAAAGTAAGTATGATGCGATTATAGTAAGATTTTTTAGGGGGAAGAAAAATGACAAGTTCAAGTAATAAAGCAGCGAGTATTTATGAAGGAACAAATGTAAATGCTGGGGGATTTTTTGGAAACGTTGAAGAAACAAAGTTGTTTGATCCAATTCAAGTTGGAGCTTGGTTTCTTCGTAATCGTATAGCGATGGCACCGATGACAAGATGCTTTGCAGATAATGAGACTGGAGTAGTTGGTGCGGATGTAGTGGAGTACTACAGAAAACGTGCTGCAGATGGAATTGGACTAATTATTACAGAAGGAATTGTCATTAGTCCGAGAGCAAAAGGAAACCCAGGAGTACCAGGTATTTATACACAAGAACAAATCGATTCTTGGAAACCTGTTACAGAGGCAGTACATAAAGAAGGCGGGACGATTATTGCTCAAATATGGCATGTTGGGCGTATGAGTCATCATGAAATAATTGGTGGTCAAATGCCACAAGCACCGTCGGCTATCGCTGCAGAGGGAAATGTTCCACGCTTTCGTAAACCGTTTGATACGCCAGAAGCAATGACGTTAGAAGAAATACAAGAAGTGATCGGTCAATACGCACAAGCTGCGAAAAATGCAATCGAAGCTGGATTTGATGGAGTAGAAATTCACGGTGCACACGGATATTTAATCGATCAATTTACGTATGAGTTTGCGAATAAGCGAACAGATAAATATGGCGGTGATTTAAAACAAAGGTTAACGTTTATGAAAGAAGTAACGGCGGCTGTAATAGAAGCTGTTGGAGCTAATAAAACACTTCTTCGTTTCTCTGCTTTCAAAGGTGATAATCCTACTTATATGTGGGAAAACCCTGAGTTTGCAATTGAAACGTTCATAAATATGTTTAAAGAGGTTGGGTTAACGATGATCCATCCTTCAACGATGAATTATACCCAAGAGATTGCTGACGGAAAGAATTTTCATCAACTAGTAAGAAAATATTGGGATGGTACGATTGTTGGGGTTGGTAATTTAAATCCGAAAGAGGCCGAAGAAGCGTTGCAAGAAGGAACGATTGATGTAGCGGCATTCGGAAGACCGTTAATTGCTAATCCAGACTTTGTTCATCGAATTAAACACGCTGAAAGTTTAGTTGAATATGACGCGAAAGAGCATCTTGCTACGTTAGTATGAATAAAGATAAAAGGAGAACACATCTAGTGTTCTCCTTTTATTATGGAATTTCATAGGGGGAAGCGGGATGAGTGAAACGCTACTCGTTATTATTAGTATATTACTATTTTTAATGTTGCTTTTAATCGTCTTTTTTATCATTACATTTTTTATAAAAAAACGAACACATCATTCTATTTTAAAATTACATCCGTACTTAGGAAGAATGCGCTACTTACTGGAAAAGATAGGGCCTGAATTTCGACAATATTGGTTTGATCATGATACGGATGGAAAGCCTTTCTCACGTTATGATTTTCAAAGTGTTATGTTTTTAGCAAAATATCGCTCTGAAATACTTGGTTTTGGATCAAAACGAGATTTTGAAGCTTCTGGATATTATATTGCTAATACATTATTTCCGATATTAACGGAGGAATTAAGTGTGAATCTCACGCAAGAGCGAGAAGGTAAAAAGTACGTGATTCATAAAGAAGGGTTATTTTCAAGAAGAGAAAAATTGACAGCGGATACAACGAATCTTTGGCTGTACGAAGAAGATGATGCAATTATAGTCGGTGAGAACCGTAAATATCCGTGGAAGCTACATGGCATGTTTGGTGCATCTGCGACTTCTTATGGTGCGATTGGAGAAAATTATATTTTAGCGAGTGGTCTTGGAGCAAAAATGGCAGGCGGATCGTGGATTAATACGGGTGAAGGTGGCGTTATTCCAGAACATTTACATACAGGAGCGAATATCGTTGCGCAAATTGGTCCAGGGTTATTTGGATACCGTGATGAAGACGGTAATTTTTCAATGGGAAAATTCATGGAGAAAGTGAAAGAAAGTAATATTAGAGCATTCGAATTGAAATTTGGGCAAGGTGCTAAAATACGTGGTGGTCATTTAGAGGGGCAAAAAGTAAATGAGAAAATTGCGTTTGTTCGCAACGTCCGAAAGGGAGAGACGATTAATTCACCGAATCGATTTTCATTTTTAAAGAATGCAGCGGATACACTTTATTTTATTCAACAGTTGCAAGAAAGCGGCGGTAAACCAGTTGGAATGAAAATTGTAATTGGTCAGCAGAAGCCTTTGGAAGATTTAATAAAAACAATGAAAGAACTAAACATTTATCCAGATTTTATTACAATAGACGGTTCAGAAGGCGGGTCAGGGGCAACGTATAAATCGATGGCAGATTGTATGGGACTGCCGCTTATTCCAGCATTACTTACATTTATTGATACAGCAAACCATTATGGTGTTCGTAACAAGTTTAAAGTATTTGCATCGGGTAAATTAATCACACCAGATAAAGTAGCGATTGCTTTAGCGATTGGGGCGGATGCTGTAAGTTCAGCCCGCGGATTTATGATGGCAAGCGGCTGTATTATGGCCCTTCAATGTAATTCTGGCCAATGTCCATCTGGTGTAGCCACGACGAATCCGCATTATCAAAAAGCGTTAGATCCGTATGAGAAGAAGTGGCGAGTCATGAATTATATTATTAGTATGAGATATAGTTTATTTTCATTAGCGGCAGCGGTGGGAGTGAAGAGCCCGCGTCATTTAAAGAGAGAGCATATTGTATTTAAAGACGAGATGGGGCGGGTAGTTCCTCTCTCAGAATTGTTTCCTACTAGTAAATAGTAAGCTATGTTTAATAGATTAAAAGTCATACATTTGTATGGCTTATTTTTATTAAAAAATAAGGCGTTTAATTATCTGAATATTTTTACTTTAATTCCTTTTGAAAACAGGGTAATCCACTGGGATAAAGGCGTTTATAAAGGTTTTCACATGTAATGAAAAGTGCTCGTTCACTTGAAAGAACAAAAAATGTTTGTTAAGGTAGGGAACCATAAGCGAAAACAAGAAAATAGAAAAAGTCATTTTTCGAAATTTTGAATGGCTTATGGACTAAGGGAGAGATTTGGTGAAGATTGAAATTATGGTTTCGCTTGCTATTTATATGGCAGGTATGTTGTATATCGGATATTGGTCTTATAAGAAGACATCCGATTTATCAGATTATATGTTAGGCGGGAGGGGACTTGGTCCAGCAGTTACAGCTTTATCAGCTGGTGCTTCTGACATGAGTGGCTGGATGCTAATGGGATTACCTGGTGCGATGTATGCAACGGGATTATCAAGTGTATGGATTGCGATAGGTTTATTAATAGGTGCGTATGCAAACTATTTAATCATTGCCCCGCGTTTACGAACGTATACAGAAGTGGCAAATGATTCAATTACGATTCCAGACTTTTTAGAGAATCGGTTTAAAGATCGTACGAAAATACTTCGTTTTGTCTCCGCTATCGTCATTTTAGTATTTTTCACATTTTATGCGTCGGCTGGTTTAGTTTCAGGTGGACGTTTGTTTGAAAATTCTTTTAACCTTGATTATAAAATTGGTTTATTTGTAACAGTAGGTGTCGTTGTTGCGTATACACTATTTGGTGGCTTTCTAGCCGTAAGTTGGACGGACTTTGTGCAAGGTTGTATTATGTTTATTGCGCTTGTACTAGTGCCAATTGTTGCTTTTACGGATGTCGGTGGTGTAACAGAAACATTTAATACGATTAAGCAAGTCGATGCATCGCATTTAGATATGTTTAAAGGGACCACAATACTTGGTATTATTTCATTTTTAGCATGGGGCCTTGGATATTTTGGTCAACCACATATTATTGTCCGCTTTATGGCAATTACCTCTATTAAAGATTTAAAAACTTCTCGTAGAATCGGTATCGGTTGGATGACGATTTCAATTATAGGTGCAATGCTTACTGGTCTAATTGGTATCGCCTATTATGCTAAAAATAATGCGACATTACAAGACCCAGAAATGGTCTTTGTAACATTCTCAAATATTTTATTCCATCCGTATATTACAGGATTTTTATTATCAGCTATTTTGGCTTCGATTATGAGTAGTATTTCCTCACAATTACTTGTTATTTCAAGTGCAGTAACGGAAGATTTCTATAAAACATTTTTCCGTCGTAATGCAAGTGATAAAGAACTTGTATTTATCGGTAGGCTGTCAGTATTAGTTGTAGCGATGATTGCAGTTGTTTTAGCGTATCATCCGAGTGATACAATTTTAACGCTTGTTGGATATGCTTGGGCAGGATTTGGATCAGCATTTGGACCAGCAATTTTATTAAGTTTATATTGGAAGAGAACGAACAAATGGGGCGTTCTTGCTGGGATGATTGTCGGTGCATTAGTTGTTATCACTTGGGTACAAATTCCAAGTTTAAAAGCGACTATGTATGAAATGGTACCTGGATTCTTCTGTAGTTTATTAACTGTTATCGTTGTAAGTTTATTAACGAAAGAACCCGTTAAGGCAGTTCATCGTGAATTTAATGAGATGGAAGCAGTACTGGAAGAAGAAAAGAAATGATTTGCAAAAAGAGTAAACGATGAATAGCGTTTACTCTTTTTACATGTAAAATGAAAGTAAGGACTTATTGACAATAAAAAATAAGTAACTTATAATAAATCTCGAGTTCGAGATAAATAACATGCATAATGAAGAAATATTATGGTTATAAATCGAACGAATATTTTTTGTAAATTATCTTGAGTTCAAGATAATTTGATAGGTTGGACACCAATAGGTATTTTTTTAATTAATATCTCGAATTCGAGATAAAATTATTATAACGGATTTTACTTTGCAGCATGGACAAAATGAATAATGAATTTAAATGTAAAAGAATTTTTATAATGAAATAAAAAAGGAGTGGAAGAAATGGAAAAGAAAACAATGGGAATCCATCACATTACAGCGATTGTAGGGCATCCACAAGAAAATGTAGACTTTTATGCTGGTGTATTAGGGTTACGTTTAGTGAAACAAACAGTGAATTTTGATGATCCAGGTACGTACCATCTTTATTTTGGAAATGAAGGAGGAAAGCCTGGAACAATTATTACGTTTTTCCCATGGGCAGGTGCTCGTCAAGGTATTATTGGGGACGGTCAAGTAGGAATTACGTCTTACGTTGTACCAAAAGGTACAATGGAGTTTTGGGAAAATAGATTAGAAAAATTCGATGTTTCGTATACAAAAATGACTCGTTTTGGAGAGCAGTATTTAGAATTTGATGATCCGCATGGTTTGCATATAGAATTAGTTGAAAGAGAAGCAGGCGAATTAAACAATTGGAGTTTTGGAGAAGTTACACCAGAAGTAGCAATTAAAGGGTTTGGAGGTGCTGTTCTTTTATCTGCACAGCCTCAAAAAACAGCTGAATTGTTAGAACATATTATGGGTCTTGAAAAAATTGGAGAAGAGGGCGAATTTGTTCGATTCCGTTCTTCTGCTGACATTGGAAATATTATTGATTTGAAATTATCAACAATCGGTCGTGGCCAAATGGGCGTTGGTACAGTTCATCATATAGCCTGGAGAGCGAGTGATGATGCTGATCAGCTAGACTGGAAAGAGTATGTGTCGCGTTTTGGATATCACGTAACTCCTGTACAAGATCGAAATTATTTTAACGCGATTTATTTTAGAGAACATGGTGAAATCTTATTTGAAATTGCAACAGATCCTCCTGGTTTCGCTCATGATGAATCGTTAGAGACGATGGGAAAGGAATTAAAGTTACCGGAACAATATGAACAACATAGAAAACAGATTGAACAAACGCTTTTACCATTTGAAGTGAGAAATTTAGATTAAAGTGATTGAAGGGGGAAAAGGATTATGATGAAACATGTTTTTCAAAAAGGAAAAGATACGTCAAAACCAGTGCTGTTATTACTTCATGGCACAGGTGGTAATGAATTAGATTTACTACCACTTGCAGAAATAGTTGATCCGGAAGCGTCGGTATTAAGCGTTAGGGGAAATGTGTTAGAGAATGGGATGCCGCGTTTCTTCCGCCGATTAGCAGAGGGCATTTTTGATGAAGAGGATTTAATTTTCCGTACGAAGGAATTAAATGAATTTTTAGATGAAGCGGCTAAAGAATATAAATTCGATAGAAATAACATTGTAGCTATCGGTTATTCGAATGGGGCAAATATCGCAGCAAGCTTATTATTCCATTACGAAAATGCATTGAAAGGTGCTGTGCTTCATCACCCAATGGTACCAAGAAGAGGAATTCAATTAGCAAATTTAGCAGGGAAATCTGTGTTTATTGCTGCTGGGACAAATGACCCAATTTGTTCATCAGCAGAGTCAGAGGAATTGAAGGTACTATTAGAAAATGCAAATGCGAATGTAACAATGCATTGGGAAAATCGAGGGCATCAATTAACGATGGGTGAAGTAGAAAAAGCAAAAGAGTGGTATGACAAAGCATTTTAAAAAAGAAGCATCTGCTAACGATTAGCAGATGCTTCTTTTTTATTTAAGACTGGATTGCAAGATGAGATGAAGAAAGTGGTAGCTCAATATCAACAATCGTACCTTTATTTAATTCGCTTGAAATGTGTAATCTACCATGATGTTCTTCAATTATTTTGTAACACATCATTAATCCTAGTCCTGTGCCTTTTTCTTTTAAACTATAAAAAGGTTCGCCTAGACGGGAGATACGATCTTCTGGAATGCCGCAACCTTCATCGATAATTCGTATTAAGATGAAATTATCCTCTAATGGTTTTGTTTGGATGAAAATATTTCCGCCATTTGGCATTGCTTCTATCGCATTTTTTAATATGTTTATAAAAACTTGTTTTAATTGGTTACCGTCACATTGAATATCATATACGTAATCAAAATGATCCATGATGATATGAACGCTATGCATAATTGCAGTCGGTAAAATAAATGTAACTACCTCTTCAATTAAAGTTTGTATGTTACAAGTTTGGATAGATAATACTTGTGGCTTAGACATCGCCATAAATTGACTCGTGATGGATTCCATTTGTGAAATCTCACTTAACATAACATCGATATACCATTTCTGCTCCTCACTTATTTCAGGGAGGAGCAACGTTAGAAAACCTTTTAGAGAAGTGAGTGGATTTCGAATTTCATGGGCAATTCCAGCTGTCAGTTGTCCGACTACTGCGAGCTTCTCAGATTTTCGTAATAACTTTTCAGTTTCTTTTAGCTCAGTAACATCTCTCCCCATCACGATAAGACCTTTGCGAGAACCGTCAGGATGATAAAGCGGGACTTTTGATATACTTAAGATTAGATCGAAATCATCTCTATGTATAATAAATTCCTCGCCATGAAGAATTTGTCTTTGTTGCCATGCTAGTTCATCAATTTCTTCACAATGTAAAAAAGCTTCTCGGTATGCTTCATTATATTGAATGAGTTCGCTATCTTTTTTCCCGTGGTAAGGTACATGATGGAAATTGAAGCAAGAAAGTGCGTAGTCATTTGCCTCAAGCCAGCGCCCTTCATGATCTTTAAAAATAACAAACGCAGGCATGGAGTTTACTAATGTACGCAATCTCTTCTCACTTTCTTTTAGTATATTCTCAATTCTTTCTGATTTTTCAAGCGGCTTCATAATAGCATATACGCCAGTAAGACGATTTTGAACAAAAATAGGAACTAGTTTTGTCACAACATCTAATAAGAATCCATTTTTATGATAAATAGATAAGATATACTCTTGTTGATTATCCGCTTCAGTATTCTTTATATTTTGTAATACTTGCTCAGAAATATGGGCTTCTAAAATAGAGGTAATATTTTTCTGTTCTAATTCTAAAGAAGTGTAACCTAATATTCTTTCGGCAGAAGGATTTATATGTAGAATAACTCCTTCTAAATTTAATGAAATAATACTATCAGGATTGTGTTCGAACAGAGATGCGTACATTTCTGTTAATGAACGATCTTGTATATGGTTTCGCAAACGTCTAGAAATGTTCGGATGACGTTTTTTTTGAGTTGGTGAATATTTTTTACGACTCATAATAGTTCCTCCGTACAAATAGCATCTAAAAAGATTTGTCTATTCATAACTATAATATAGATGTAATGTGTATTTCTATAAAAAATGGAAGTTATAGAATAAATTTTGTTTTTTTTTATTTTTTGCAAGGTGAATGCAGGATGGTAATAAGGGGAGCTTATATTGTTTTATAAACCTTTTGTAAGTTACAGACGGCTGTTTTCCGTATAACATTAGGGTAGAGGAGGGGGAGAGAAAATGAAAAATTATATTCAAGGGATTGATCACGTGCAAGTAGCTGCACCTGTAGGGTGTGAAGAAGAGGCGCGTGATTTTTATGTGAATACGATTGGTATGGAAGAAATTCCAAAGCCAGAAGAGTTGAAAAAACGAGGTGGATGTTGGTTTAAATGCGGAAATCAAGAAATCCATATTGGTGTCGAGCGGAACTTTACACCAGCTAAAAAGGCTCATCCAGCTTTTTATGTGAATGAAATTAATGAATTTAAGCAAACACTTATAGAGCAAGGTGTTAAAGTGATTGATGATTATGCACGGCCAGATGTAATTCGATTTTACGTGTCAGATCCATTTGGAAACCGAATTGAATTTATGCAAAATAAAGACTAGGTGGATTCCCACCTAGTCTTTAACTTCTTCTGAAAAGTCCTAACACTTCTACAGTTTCTGTAATATTAACGAATGCATTCGGGTCGATTTCAGAAATTGTTAGTTTCATACTTGCTAATTCTTCACGAGAAACGACGGTCATAAGTACACGCTTTTTCTCGCTTGAATAAGCACCTTCGCCATCAAGTAACGTTATTCCACGTACAACAGTTGAAAGAAGTTGTTTTTTCATTTTTTCTGCTTCATTTGTTACAATCATAAGTGTAACTTTACGATGTTTTGTATGAACAGCATCAATTACTTTACCAGTTACATAAATTGAAAGTAAGCTTGTAAGTGCAACATCCCAGGTGAAGAAGAATCCTGCGATTATTACAACGACTGCATTTAAAATAATAAGGAATCCGCCAAGTTTAATGTCTCGCTTGCGGGATAAAAGCATACCGATAATATCAAATCCACCAGTGGATCCATTACAGTTAAAAACAAGACCAATACCAGCTCCGGCGATTACACCTCCGAAGATAGAAGATAACAATGGATCTGTTGCTACGACTTTTACTGGAACGTAGTATAATGCAACAGATAATACAACTACAGAGACAACTGTGTTAAAAATTACTTTTTTCCCAAGACCTATGTACCCTAAAATAAGGATAGGTAAGTTTAATACAAAGTTAATAATGCCTGTGTTTACAGGGGTTATAATCCCTAAAATAATAGCAATTCCGCCAATTCCACTACTTAAAATTTTGTGGGGGATAAGGAAAAGATTAAAGGCAACCGCAATAATAATAGAACCGATAATAACACCAAGGAATCTGACCATTTCTTTCCCGTCCTTCACTGAAAAATTCATATTATTTCAAGATTATATATGATATTGAAAGTTTTGGGTAAAAACAGTTTATTTAGGTAAATTAGATTAATCAAAAGAATTTGAGTATTTTATCATTTGAAAGGGGATACAGTTGTGAAGATAAAAACATATCAACAGAAAAGCCCGTTGAAGCAAGAATGTGAGGATTCTTATTTTTGTAATAAAGAAAAAAAGATTTATGGTGTATGTGACGGTGCAACACCACTTGTTCCGTTTCGTGATGAAAAGGGACATAATGGAGCATACATCGCTTCGCATTTATTTGCAAGTTATTTTACTGTATTACGAGAGAATCATAGTTTACAATTTGCAGTTGCCAAAGCAAATGAAGCATTGCAAAGCAAAATGTTAGAATATGAAGTAGACACGAGAAAAAAAGAGCATTTGTGGTGCACATGTATCGCGGCAGTCCAAATAGTTGGTGAGAAAATTGAATATGCGCAGCTTGGGGACTGTATGATTGTCGCAACTTTTCAAAATGGAACGATGCAAGTATTAACGAAAGACACAGTTGAAGGAATTAGTAAAAGAGCAAAAAAGAAGAGGGAAGAAGATCGTAAAAAAGGGTTATCTGTACCAGAAGAATATGTTTTTCAAGATGTTCGAGAACAGTTAAAATACAATCGTTATCTTGCAAATATGCCAAATGGTTATTCAGTTGCAAATGGAATGAAAGAAGCGATACATTATTTACAACATGGTGAATTACATACAGATGAAGTGAGTGGGATTTTTATTTGTTCAGACGGGTTATTTCACCCAGATTGGTCATTAGAACAAACTGTTGCATATATAAGAAAGAATAGTATAAACGAATATATAGCAATTATTGAAGAGCTAGAAGCGGAAAAGAGAATAAGGCCAGATGATAAAACGATTATTATGATTGATTTTTAAGAGGAGGCAGTTCAAATGGAAATTAAACGTGTCAATCTAACATTTCAAGATGAATTAGTTCCTTTAGAAAAAGTAAACAAACTGATTATTCACCATACAGCTGAAGATGGATGGGACGTGTATAAAACGCATGAATTTCATCAAACTGTAAGGGGGTGGAGCGGAATTGGTTACAACTATTTTATCGAAAAGGATGGAACTGTAGTGGAAGGGCGAGGTTTACATATTGGAGCGCACGCGAAAGACCATAACCGTCATACAATTGGAATATGTATGACGGGAAATTTCGATAAATACGATCCCACTCCCCCGCAAGTGAATGCATTATATTCTTTATGCAAAATGTTTATGAAGCAATTTGCTATAAAGAAAGAAAATATACTAGGTCATAGGGAGTTAGAAGGAGTTACAAAAAGCTGTCCTGGTAATCGTTTTTCTATGGTAGAGTTAAGGAAGATATTATCTTAAATATAGAGGAGTAACAACGATGATGAATATAAAAATACCAAATGATAAAAAAGAAGAGCTTGTAGCGCAAATTCAGCAATTTTTCATGGAAGAAGATCTAGATGAAATTGGGCGTTTCCAAGCAGAGCGTTTAATAGAAGAAATGATTAAATTAGTTGGACCATTTGCATACAATCAAGCAATTGGAGATGCAAGAAAGCTTGTAAGTGAGAAATTAACGAATATGGAAGAAGATTTATACGTGTTAGAGAAAAATGAAGGGAAATAAAAAAAGAGCCGATGGGCTCTTTTTTATTTTTCTTTCTTATGTTCCTTATATTCATGTACTTTTTCTTTCACATTACCAACTGTATCTTTAGCAGTGCCTTTCACCTTATCCCATTTTCCTTCAGCTTGTAATTTCTTATTGTCAGTTACTTTCCCAACAACTTCTTTTACTTCACCTTTTACCTTATCAATGGCACCTTCTACTTTTTCTTTTAAACCATGATCATGTTTAGTCATACATTTCTCCTCCTTGTAGTTTGATTAGAATTCTCTTTTCATATTGCAAGTTGAATGATGTATCTAGTAATAGCGTAACAAATCTAGTTTGAATATTCAAATGATTAATAGGATAGAAAAGGAATTGTCATAAAATGTTTAAAAATGTAACGGGAGGAGAAATAAAGTAAATTATAATATGTCTTTTGCGGTCCATATTGATTTTGTATAAGCGATTTTCATGTGAGCACGTTCCATGTTATTTTGACTGCCGCTACCGAACCTTGCTTGTCCAACTATTAAAGTACAATTGGATTCAATAGCTTTCTTAATTCGTTTTTGAATTAATGCAGTATGACAGCCTTTACGCTGAAATTCTGGCAAAGTAGCAGAAGCAGCTAATGATGCGACACCCTTATTTATATACAGGACACCAATACCAGCAGGGATATTTTGAACTTCAGCTATGAAAAAATGCCACCCTGGTTCATTGTAAAGAATTTCATTATTTTGGCGCACGCTATCTTTTGTAAAGGATGGCATATTAAATCCACGTACATAAATGTCTGCAAAAATATCAAACTCATTTTCTTTTAGTTTTCGTATTGTAATATTAGAAGGAAGAAGTGATGAACCCTCTCTCGGTATACTATACAAAGCAGTATGGAAGCTAGATTGATAAAACCCTTTTTGAGATAAGTATTGAAATAATTCAGTTGTACCTTGTGCTGGGGTAATTTCAAAACGACAAGGGATTTGTAGTGATTCATAATAAGAAATGATTGCATCAATCGCATCTGCATTTGTAATACCTTTTACCGTATTAAAAGCTGGACCAGCAATTATTTTTGATGAAAAGGCAGTGGCGCTACCGAATTTTTTCATTTGCACTTGCATTGGGTTTCCGCTTATTGTTTGTAGTCTCTCTAATCTAGAAGAGAGCATATCAATTTCTGCATTTTCAATTTCTGTTGCTATATCGAGTGTCATAACAGTAGTCATAAAATTCCTCCGTTAATAAATATATTTCATAGTACATATACGATTTTTGTTTTGAGATTCCTGTTGAAATGTGAGAGAATAAGAGGTTTTTTGGAAGGGAAATGGAAGTGAGCTGTCGAAGGGAGTGGAAACAGATTAAAGGTGGTGCTCTCATGAAACAAAAAACCGTGCAGACATGCTCTAATTGTGGTTCTCAAAACATAGGAGAAGGTGAGTTTGTCGGATATGCACAAATACGGAAAAAGGAAACGATGTTCACATCTTCACCGGTGGATGCTTATATTTGTACAGACTGCGGAAATATCCTTTCATTAAAAGTACGACATTATGAAAAGTTTAAGCAGAAGCCGTTATGATTATTGAGTAGTGGTTTTATTAGGGTAGTTAATAAGAGTAATATTTTACATATATATGAGTATGCCTCAGATAAAGAGATGAAAACATATACAGTACATAGTTCGTTATATGACACATAAAAATATATAGAAGAAATTGTGAGGTAGTAGGAGGAAGAAAAAACAGCTTCTCTTGGAATATTTCATATTTAAAACTCCTTTAAATGAATAAAGGAGTTTTTTGATTTTTTATAACAATAATTACCTTTAATTGTTATAATTGGTTATTAGGAGAGGGTGGTTTATTAACGCCATAATCATAGAAGAATAATAGCTAAATCGTATACAAAACCACTATATAACACAATCGCAACCGTAAGTTGACAAAGTGCAACCGCAGGAAGATAGAGGTAAGAGCAATGTTTACATACAATTTAGTTAAGAAAACGAAGGGGGACACACATATGGGATTTGGTGAGAAGCTTTTTAAATTAAGAAAAGAAAAGGGTCTTTCTCAAGAAGCATTAGCCGAGAAATTAAACACAACAAGGCAAGCGGTTAGTAAATGGGAAAACGGTCAAGGTTTTCCTGAAACTGAAAAGTTAATAATGATTGGAAATGTATTTGAAGTATCACTTGACTATTTATTAAAAGAAATTGCTGAGCAAAGTAACGAAAAGGAAAATGGTTATTATGTAAGTAAGGAAATGGCAGAAGGGTATATAGTGTATGGACAAAAAATTTCTAAATATATTGCATTAGGATTTAGCTTGCTTATTTTATCTACAATACCGTACTTATTATTTAAAGAAAATGCAACAATGTCTACGTTTCTTGTCATTATCATTGCAGTGCTTGGGATCGGAGCAATGATGGCACCTGTAACGATAGAAGAGAGTCGATACAATGTATTGAAAAAGGAAGAACTACTATTTGATCAAAACTTTCTAAAAGAATTGACCAACAGATATGCGATTATTAAGAAGAAGTATGCCGCAGTGGTGATTGTTGGATTTTGTTTTATTGCCGCAGGCGCAATACCGTTTTTGTTTGAGGAAAAGCATATCACTTCAGGAGAATTAGTGCAGTATTATCCGTACTGTGTTGTACTTATTGCTATCGGAGTTTATCTTTTTGTACGTGTGTTAGGAGTGTTAGAGACGTATCGGATTTTAGTAGAAAATAAGGAATACAGTAATCGTTTTATTTTTAAACTGAAAAAGAAAGTAAGGAAAAAGGTAGATAGTTTATAAAAAATAAAAAACATGTTTCGAATCAATGTATTCAAAACATGTTTTTTATCGTTCTGAATTATTTCCAAAGAAATAATTCAGAAAATACAGAAAAATGTCGTAATCATTTGTAGAAGTCTGCTATAATAAACGAAAAATGAAAACGTTTTAAAGGGGGACATAACCAATATGATGATGAATGTACCGCTAACAATTAGTTCTATGATGGAAAGAGCAGAGAAACTGTTTTCGAAGAAAGAAATTGTTTCACGGACACATGATACAGTTACAACGTTAACGTATAAGCAGTTAGGGGAAAGAACGAGAAGACTTTCCAGTGCGTTGAAAAAGCTTGGAATTAAAGAAGGTGAACGTGTAGGAACGTTAGCATGGAACCATCATCGGCATGTGGAAGCGTATTTTGCTATTCCTGGTATTGCTTCCGTTTTACACACAATTAATATTCGTTTATCTCCTCAACATATTTCATACATTATTCAGCATGCAGAAGATCGAATTTTACTTATTGATGAAGATCTCGTACCACTCGTTGAAAATATTCAATCACAATTATCAACTGTACAAGCTTACATTATTATGACTGATAAAGATGAACTCCCAAATACTACGCTGAAGCCTGTATATCATTATGAAAAGCTATTAGAAGAAGGCGATCCAACTTTCCAATTTGTAAAAGATATTGATGAAAATACACCTGCTGGTATGTGTTATACGTCAGCGACTACAGGAAATCCAAAAGGTGTTGTATATACGCATCGTAGTACTGTACTGCATTGCATGGCACTCGGTTTAGCGGATACAGCTGCTTTATCGGAAAGTGATGCTGCAATGGCGATTGTACCGATGTTCCATGTGAACGCTTGGGGACTTCCTTTTGCTGCTACTTGGTTTGGGTCAAAACAAGTTCTTCCAGGACCGATGTTTACGCCAAAAATTTTATTAGAAATGATCCAATCTGAAAAAGTGACGTTAGCTGCCGGTGTGCCGACAATTTGGCTTGGTGTATTACAAGAGTTAGAAAATAATAGTTACGATTTATCTAGTATGACGAGAATACTATGCGGTGGTGCAGCTGCACCGAAAAGTGTTATTAAAGCATTTGAACAAAAACACAATGTTCCGTTCATCCATGCATATGGTATGACCGAAACGAGCCCACTCGTAACACTTGCACGTTTAAAAAGTTATGAAACAGAATTATCGTATGAAGAGCAATTAGAAATTAGATCAAAGCAAGGGTATCTTGTACCTGGTGTAGAGATGAAAGTAGTCGGTACAAATGGTGAAGTGAAGTGGGACGGTACGGAGATGGGAGAACTATGTTTACGAGCGCCGTGGATCGCTGAAAGCTATTATAACGATGAGCGTACTGTCGAAGGTTTTCGTGATGGTTGGTTATATACAGGAGATGTTGTTACAGTTGACGAGGAAGGATGCGTGAAAATTGTTGACCGTACGAAAGATGTTATTAAAAGCGGAGGCGAGTGGATTTCCTCAGTTGACCTTGAAAATGCTTTAATGGCACATGATGCTATATTTGAAGCGGCTGTCGTTGCAGTTCCTCACCCTCAGTGGCAAGAGCGACCAATTGCCTGCGTTGTTCAAAAGAAAAATAGTACGGTTACAAAAGAAGAAATATATGAGTTTTTAAAACCACAGTTTGCGAAGTGGTGGTTGCCAGACGATATTGTCTTTATGGAAGAAATACCGAAAACATCTGTTGGGAAGTTTTTAAAACAGGCGCTTCGGAAAGAACTGGAGCATTTGCATAGAGAGAAATAAGTGAACTTCTATTTGTAAACTCTAATACATTAATGGTTGACAAAAGAGGAGTGGAAAGATAATATAATTTTTATGATATGTTACCTAAAATAAATTTTAAGTTTACAAATAGGAGAAGCAAATATGAATACAAAAAACTTAGTTTTTGTCGCTTTATTTAGTTCTATTATGGGAGTGTTAGGGTTAATACCTCCGATTGCTCTTTCTATTACACCAGTTCCAATTACATTGCAATCACTCGGTGTTATGCTTGCGGGTGGGTTGTTAGGATCACGTCTAGGTGCGTTAAGTCAGCTTATTTTCTTACTTATTGTAGGAGTTGGAGCACCATTGCTTGCTGGTGGACGCGGTGGCCTTGGTGTATTTGTTGGACCAAGTGCAGGATATTTACTTGGTTACATCATTGGGGCGTTTGTTATTGGTTATTTAATTGAGCGTTTACGTGAAGTTTCTATTATAAAAGTATTATGTATTAATATAATTGGTGGTATTTTCGTAGTTTATGTATTTGGTATTACTGTACAAGCGTTCTTAATGGATGTTTCTGTATGGGAGACAATGAAAGTGAGTGCTGTGTTTTTACCAGGGGATTGTATAAAAGCAATTATTGCGGCAGTTCTCGTAACAAAATTACATCGTTCATTGAAACATATTATTACGCCCGCTTTAAAGAATGGAAAATATACAAATGCGGGATGATAAAGGGAAGAAACACGTTAATTGCGTGTTTCTTTTTATTATTATTGTAAAGAAAGGACGTCTCATATGGGGATTACAAAAGAATATAAAAAGCATGCCTCTGTACAACCGAATAAAATAGCGATAAAGGAAAATGATAGAGTTTTAACATATAAAGAGTGGTTTGAATCAGTTTGTAAAGTAGCAAGCTGGTTAAATGAAAAAAAATCGAAGAATAAAACGATAGCAATCCTATTAGAAAATCGTATAGAGTTTTTACAACTATTTTCTGGTGCCGCTATGGCCGGGTGGGTTTGTGTTCCGTTAGATATAAAGTGGAAACAAGATGAGCTCAGAGAAAGAATTGAAATTAGTAATCCGGATATGATTGTGACAGAACGATATAAGGTGAATGATCTATTGGATGAAGAAGGAAGAGTAATTGAAATTGATGAGTGGAAAAGAATGATAGAGAAATATCTTCCTACATATTCCACTGTAGAAAGTGTACAACATGCTCCTTTTTATATGGGATTTACATCAGGATCAACAGGAACAGCAAAGGCATTTTTACGTGCACAACAATCGTGGGTTCATAGTTTTGATTGTAATGTACATGACTTTCATATGAAAAGGGAGGATTCAATTTTAATAGCTGGGACGCTCGTTCATTCTCTTTTCTTATACGGGGCAATAAGTGCATTATATGTAGGACAAACAGTGCACATTATGAGAAAGTTCATTCCGAATCAAGTATTAGATAAGTTAGAAACTGAAAATATATCGGTTATGTATACAGTTCCGACAATGCTTGAATCTTTATATAAAGAAAATAGAGTAATAGAAAATAAAGTGAAAATTATTTCGTCAGGAGCGAAATGGGAAGCTGAAGCGAAAGAAAAAATAAAGAATATATTTCCTTATGCGAAAAGATATGAATTTTATGGTGCATCAGAGTTAAGTTTTGTAACAGCACTAGTCGATGCAGAAAGCGAAAGAAGGCCAAATTCAGTAGGAAAACCTTGTCATAATGTGCAAGTTCGAATATGTAATGAAGCAGGCGAAGAAGTACAAAAAGGTGAAATAGGAACTGTTTATGTGAAAAGTGATCAGTTTTTTATGGGATACATAATAGATGGGGTTTTAACACGGGAGTTGAATGCAGAAGGTTGGATGACAGTGCGAGATGTAGGCTATGAAGATGAAGAAGGCTTTATATATATTGTTGGTAGAGAGAAGAATATGATTTTATTTGGAGGAGTCAATATTTATCCAGAAGAAATAGAAAGTGTATTACATGAACACCCAGCTGTCGATGAAATAGTTGTAATTGGTATGAAAGATAGTTACTGGGGTGAAAAGCCCGTCGCGATTGTAAAAGGAAGTGCTACGAAACAACAATTAAAGAGTTTTTGCTTACAGAGATTATCCTCTTTTAAAATACCGAAAGAATGGCATTTTGTAGATGGAATACCTTATACAAATAGTGGGAAAATCGCTCGTATGGAAGCAAAAAGTATGATTGAAAACCGGGAGAAAATATATGAATAGAGCAGTTATTGTAGAGGCGAAAAGAACACCTATTGGTAAGAAGAATGGGATGTTAAAAGAGTATGAAGTTCAGCAATTAGCAACGCCGCTTCTTACGTTTTTAAGTAAAGGGATTGAGAGGGAAATAGATGATGTCATATTAGGTAATGTTGTTGGGCCAGGAGGGAATATTGCGAGACTATCTGCTTTAGAGGCGGGACTTGGCTATCATATTCCTGGTGTAACGATTGATCGGCAATGTGGTGCTGGTTTAGAAGCAATTCGAACTGCGTGTTATCTCATTCAAGGCGGGGCAGGTAAGTGTTATATCGCCGGGGGAGTAGAGAGTACAAGTACGTCACCTTTTCAAAAAAGAGCACGATTTTCACCTGAAACAATTGGTGATCCTGACATGGGAGTAGCGGCTGAATATGTTGCAGAACGTTATAACATCACGAGAGAAATGCAAGACGAGTATGCTTGTCTTAGTTATAAGCGGACACTGCAAGCGTTAGAAAAAGGATATATACATGATGAAATATTTTCTTTTAATGGATTATTAGATGAATCTATAAAGCCAGAAATGAATTATGAACGAATGATTAAAAGAACAAAACCTGCATTTTTACAAAATGGTACAGTAACGGCGGGGAATTCATGTGGTGTAAATGATGGAGCATGTGCCGTTCTTGTAATGGAAGAGGGGCAAGCCCGAAAATTAGGATACAAGCCTGTACTTCGTTTCGTTCGTAGTGCTGTAGTGGGAGTAGATCCAAATCTTCCGGGGACTGGTCCGATATTTGCGGTGAACAAATTATTAAACGAAATGAATGTAAAAGTAGAGGACATCGATTATTTTGAAATAAATGAAGCATTCGCCTCAAAGGTTGTTGCTTGTGCAAAAGAGTTACAAATTCCGTACGAAAAAGTAAATGTAAATGGTGGAGCAATTGCGCTCGGTCATCCGTACGGTGCATCTGGTGCTATGCTTGTAACACGTTTGTTTTATCAGGCACAAAGAGAGTCTATGAAATATGGAATTGCTACATTAGGAATTGGAGGCGGGATAGGGATGGCGCTATTATTTGAGAAAATAGAAGACTAGCGAGGTAACTAGTTTTCTACTTTTTGAGGAACATAAACATTACTACCAGGCTTCGCTTTCATTTCGTTCCAAGCAGCAATCGCATCAGCTTTTGCTTTCCCTTTATTATTTGGATCTTCGAAAAAGTCACGAGTAAAGCGATTGTATTCAAATTGTGCACCGATAGTTGTTTTGTATGTAGGGTCTTTTTTTCGTTCGTTTTCTTCATGCCAAAAAGCTATCGCGTCTTCATATGTTTTTCCAACATTCTCTTTGAAAAATTTTTGAAGAGCTACTGTAAAGCTGAAGTTTGTTCCGATTTTTTCTTTGAAAAAAGCACGAACATCTTCGCTACAGCGGTGATTGTTAGTAATAATCGTTTGAAGAGAAAGGTCTTTATAGGATAGGGAAGCTTTACTCACCTTTTGAACAGAGCTGTTTTTTAATATTTTACCAGTAGTTAAATAATGTGAGATACAATCGGTTATTTCGATCTTAGAGCCACTAGCTGGCAACCCATTCTCACGACAAAATGTTTGGAGTTCTGCTTTTAGCCAATAATAGTTTTGGAAATCTTCAATTGATATAGACTTTGTTAAAGGTGGACGCATGAATGTAACAACTACTTTCTTCCATAATTTTCTTCAATTATAAAACATATGTTCTTTTTATGGAAGGGTTAATTTGTAAATATAATGGGAAGAGGAGATTGCATATGGAAAATGTAATGCAAGTTCGTGTTACAGGAATTTTAATTGAAGATGAAAAGGTATTGCTAGTAAAGCAAAAAGTGGCTAATCGAAATTGGTCTTTACCTGGAGGAAGAGCAGAGAATGGCGAAACGTTAGAGGAAGCAATGATTCGAGAAATGAGAGAAGAGACAGGGTTAGAAGTTAACATTCAGAAGCTACTCTATGTTTGTGATAAACCAGATGCTCGCCCGTCTTTATTACATATAACGTTTTTGCTTAAAAGGATTGAAGGTGAAATTATGCTACCTTCTAACGAGTTTGATCATAATCCAATTCATGATGTGCAAATGGTGCCGATTAAAGATTTAAGTCATTATGGTTTTTCGGAAACTTTTATCAATCTTATAAGTGAAGGTTTTGTAAATGCAGGGAGTTATCAAGGTTTGAAACAAAATATAGGTCTGTAAATATAGGGGAAGGATAGCCGTTCGCTATCCTTCATAACATGTTTTAAACTGCTGACTGTAAAGAAGAAACAAGCTGATTTAAAAATTCATCTCCGCTCATAATTGCTTTCCCGCCACCGCGAGCACTCTTCTTATTTCCGCCACCTTTTCCTTCGATTGTAGGAAGAGCGTCTTTTAAAAGAGCATTCATATCGAGTGATACTGATTTTCCGCAAGCGAGAATACATTGTAGTTTGTCATCATTTTCGATGACGAAATACGTAATTGCTTGCTCTTGTTGTTCTGTAATAATAGCGGAAAGCTTTGCGATTTCTTGCATAGAACGATTTGTAAATACTTTAGAAATAAGTATGCCGGCATGTATTTCCGTAGGGTGTTGAAGTAGTTCATTTGCCTCTGCAAATAATAATTTTTCATTCATTGTTTGTATTGCTTTTTCGTTTTCTTTTTGAGAAGTAAGCAGTTGCGCCACTTTTGTTGGAATATCAGTTTCGCTACTGTTTAATTGTTTGGAAACATTCTTCATAATTTGTTGTTGCTGCCCTATTAATTTAAGTGTGCGCCAGCCAGCGATAAACGTTAGTCGTATGCCACCTTTATTGCGTTCCCAGCTAAGAACTTGAATAGGACCTACTTCACCAGTACGTTTCGGGTGTGTTCCGCCACAGCCGTTATAATCAAAGTTTTCGATCATAACAACGCGTATATTTTTTGTCATAGTCGGTTCTTTACGAAGGGGCAACGTTTTCGCTTCTTCTAAGTTCATCCACTGGATGCGGATTGGATGGTTTTGAAAAACAATTTTGTTTGCAATTTGTATTGCTTTTTCAACCGTTTCTGCATGAAGATTTTCTGTTTCTAAATCAATTGTTACTGTTTCTTTACCAAGATGGAATCCAATTGTAGGCATGTTAAAATGGTCCCAAAAGGCAGCAGATAAAATGTGCTGAGCCGCATGTTGCTGCATATGATCAAAACGGCGCTCCCAATTGATTTTACCTTCTATGTCTTCTGTATGTAATTGTTCTGCAATGTAATGACGAATTTCTCCGTTTATCTCTTCTACATTGATTACATTGATATCATTTAATGTACCAGTATCATATGGTTGTCCGCCACCTGTCGGATAAAATGCTGTTTCATTCAAAACAACGTATAAGTTACCGTCTTTATCATAATCTTGCTTTATAATTTTAGTAGTAAAGTCTTGCTTATAAGCGTCAGTGTAATATAATTTGTGCTCCAATTTTCTTTCTCCTCTCGCATTAACTAGTTTCATTGTAAAGCAATTGAAATTAGTTTCCTAATATTTCAGAAGAAAGAAACTATTTTTAGAATTTTCTTGCTATAATAAGAAAAAGAAAATGCGGGGGTGGAATGAATATGTTATATGAAAACGGCGTAGATAAACTGCTTAGTTTAAGTAGAAATATTTCCGAATTATATCGAGAATTAAACGAAATGACCCGGATTTTAACGGATTGTAATCGAGAAAGTGTGAAGTTTGATCGATTATATGTAAAAGAGTTACTTTGGAAGAAAGAAGATGTAATAGAGAAATATGACCAGCTACTTGTACAACTTTGTATTAACGAATGCTTTGATCTAAAAAGTGTCATTACAGGGGAATATAAGTATACATATGAAGAAGTAGAAAACATAGTTTTACAATTTAATGAAAAGTATAATGTCGCAATCTTAATTAAAGATGTGTGTAAAGAATTACAGTTCACATATGGAATTGATATGGACATAACGAGAACAACTCGGGTATCAACAGCTCAAGTATAGAAAAAGGAAAAGAAAGCAGATCCTTTGCTTTCTTTTTTTGTGAAAATAGAGAGAGTAGGTTTAACGATGAAGGGGAAGTTACAGCATATTCATCCGCTTGGAATGAGTATTATTTTAGGGACATTGTTTGCTAGGTTTGCAACTTCAATGAGTATCCCTTTTTTAGCGATTTATTTAACGACTGTTAAAGGTGTATCAGCTGGAATGACTGGTGCTATTATCGGAACGAGTGCACTTGTTGGTGTTTTTGCTAGTTTTATCGGAGGGAATTTATCAGATCGATTTGGCCGGAAAACGATTATGCTCTGGTCCATGATCGTTTGGATTTTTGTGTTTATAGGTTTTTCACTTGCGGATCATGTTTTAAGTTTCTTTTTATTAAACGCTTTAAATGGATTATGTAGGTCGTTTTTTGAGCCAACATCAAGAGCATTATTATCAGATTTAACAAAGCCTGAGTATCGGTTACTCGTCTATAACTTACGATACGGTGCAATAAATGTTGGAGTTGCTATTGGACCAATTGTTGGATTACAGATTGGAAGTGCAAAATCAACAATTCCTTTTTTAGTAGCAGCTGGGGTATATATTCTATATACAGCTATATTAGCGTTCCAATTTAAGAAGTATCCAATGGAAAAAAAGAAAGTGAGTACAGAAAAACCTGTTACAATGTTAAATGCAATGCGTATATTGCGAAAAGATATAGTATTTTTAGTTGCTTTAGTCGGTATTATTTTGAGTAATTGCGGTTTTTCACATTTAACGACGACAGTATCTCAATATTTTGCAAATGCACATATATTTGAGGATGGAGTGAAGCTATTCTCATATATGCTCGCTTTAAATGCAATTGTTGTAGTGATTATCCAATACCCTGTTATTCAAATGTGCAAAAAATACACACCATTAGCATCCATTATGGTTGGAACTTTATTTGTGAGCGGAGGATTGTTTGGATTTGGAGTAGTAGAATCTATGCTAGGTGCTGCCGTCTGTACAATTATTTTTACAATTGGAGAAGTCTTAATGTTTTCAATGACGGATGTATTTATTGATGATATTGCTGTTGCGCATCTAAAAGGAACATACTTCGGTGCGATGGGTTTCTCGGGAATTGGAGCAGTAATAGGTCCGTGGTTTGGAGGAGTACTTCTCGATTACTACGGGTACCAAAATGGGTTTGCAATATTTTCAGCACTAGCTATATTTTCAACTGTGGCATTTCCTGTGCTTTTAGTTACAAAAGGTTTATCGAAAAAAAGATATGATAGAAATTCTAATATAGAAATGCATGCGAAATAACATAAGCCCCAGTAACCAACTGGGGCTTAGTGTGTATTATATTAACTCTTAATTTAAAAAAAGAACTTTCTTTTCATGCTTATCAGCAACTTCATTTTTGGAAATATGAATGGCTAAATATCCATTTTCTAAGCAGGCTAGCATCTTCTTATAAATAATATTATCGGGTAAAGGAATGATCCGCTGTAAAGAAATATTATTATGAAGTATGCAAATGGTTAGGCCTGTCTTCATCTTTTTAATGACTACATTTTGTTCAGTTACATTTGGTACATCTGTTTCCAAAATGTATTCTTGTTCCGTTTCGCAAAGGTCAATATGAATTTGATTTGGGAAACTAAAGTTACTACAAGAGTCAGAACAAAATTGATCCATCCATTCTTCGAAACCATCAACATGAAAAAGACAATCCTTCTTTTTCTTGCCCATGTAAGACACCCTCCGTAAAATCTCAATTCATACTATGTTATGCATGAATGAAGTAGGGGTGAAGAATAAATGGAAAAATATAAACATTGTATGTGGAAAAGATAGCTAGTGTGCACTTTTTGTTTTACATATCATGATGCGCATGATGTTTTTGGCGTGAATGGTTACGGTTTTTTACTTTATGAGATCCGCTTAATGGTTCAGGTTGTCCTTTTTTTTCTTTCGCTTCACGATTGTTTTTTCCCATTGTATGTGACACCTCCTCTTCCTCTTTAGAATGAGAGAAGTTTGCAAATTTATACGAGAATGTTTTTAGAAAAAAAGGTAAAGATAAATGGGACTAACTATTATGGAAAGGGGATTATATAATGCCATATCATAAAGATAAACAACAAGCGTTCCAAGCAGCTCAGCAAGGTGTTACACAAGCAGAAAATGCATTTAACAACATTGTAAAAAATGATCCAAACTACGGTCATGATTTAAAAGAATTACGCCAAGAGGTTCAGGAAGCGTATGAACAAATTCAAAATGCACTAGAAGTAGCTTCACAAACACAACGCCCACAACTTGAGCAATACGAAAATAACCTTCAAAATATTATGCAGCATGTAAATCAATTAGAAAAGTAAATGAGGTTGTTGTGTATTCGACAACCTCATTACTTTAACGAATATTATGCTAAAACAGAAAATTTTTCTACTCGTTTTTTCTTTATTATGCGCAGTACATATATTTCAAGTTGAAAAAGTGGAAGCGAAAATGTTGCTCAGAAAAGAGCTAGAACCAACTGGCTATGTAACATGGGAAGTACCTAATAATGAAAAGATTATTGCTATTACATTTGATGATGGACCGGATCCAACTTATACACCACAAATTTTAAATTTATTACGTCAATATAAAGCAGAAGCGACATTTTTTATGATTGGATTTCGGGTTCAGCGTAATCCATATTTAGTGAAACAAGTGTTAAAAGAGGGACATGAAATTGGAAATCATACGATGAATCATTTGTATGCGAGTAATTCATCAGATGAAAAATTAGAAAATGATATTTTAGATGGAAAGAAATTTTTCGAAAAATGGGTGAAAGAACCTTTGCTATTCCGTCCACCGGGTGGATATATTAACGATGCTGTATTTAAAACAGCGAAAGAAGCTGGTTATCAAACTGTTCTATGGTCGTGGCATCAAGATCCACGTGATTGGGCAAATCCAGGGGTTGAATCCATTGTAAATCATGTAGTGAAAAATGCAAAAAGTGGTGATATTGTATTGTTACATGATGGGGGAAATAATCGTAGTCAAACAGTAGCAGCGCTAGCAAAAATTTTACCTGAACTGAAAAAGCAGGGCTATCGATTTGTAACGGTTTCGGAATTGTTACGTTATAAACATTAGAAAAAATCCCAAAAGGTGAATGCTCCTTTTGGGATTTTTCGTTACTGGTTCTTTTTGCGTTTCTTATTATTTTGTCGTTCTGCAGCAGTTAAGTTTTCATTTGCAAACTCTTCGTTATAACCAGCACCTTGTCCTTGTGCAGATGCCGCATTCATTCCTGAAATAGTATGATTTGCTTTTCTTTTACCCATTTTATTTCACCTCTATAACTTTTTTTGTAAGTTGCATGATGAGCAGTTCATAGTATGTATGAACTGTAAAGAAAGCGCTAATAGAGCACTTTACTTTATGGTAATAGTATTCATAAGGAACATGAGCACTATTCAAATTTAGAAACATAAAGAAAACTTATGATAATCTATAAGTTTCTTATTATTTACTTATTTAGAAAGTTGTAATAAGATATTATCGTAAGGTATTGAAAAGTTTGTCTACATTTTATATTCAGACAACTTAGTCACGTTTAACAGGGGGGAAACATAATGGTCAAACATAATCCATTTCAATCACGCGCAACTTTTGAAGTAGATGGAAAAACGTATCATTATTATGATTTGAAAGCGCTTGAAAACGCAGGGGTTGGCAACGTATCTCAATTACCATATTCCGTGAAAGTTTTACTTGAATCAGTACTTCGTCAAGTAGACGGACGTGTAATCACAGAAGAGCATGTTACAAATTTAGCGAAATGGGGAACGAAAGATGTGCAAGATATCGATGTTCCATTTAAACCATCTCGTGTAATTTTACAAGATTTCACTGGTGTTCCAGCTGTTGTTGATTTGGCTTCGCTTCGTAAAGCAATGGCAGACATGGGTGGGGATCCTGATAAAATTAATCCGGAAATTACTGTAGACCTTGTAATCGATCACTCTGTACAGGTTGATAGAGCGGGTACGGCAGACGCGCTTGCATTCAACATGGACTTAGAGTTTAAACGTAATGAAGAACGTTATAAATTTTTAAGCTGGGCACAAAAATCATTTGATAACTACCGCGCAGTTCCACCAGCTACAGGTATTGTACACCAAGTAAACCTTGAATATTTAGCACCAGTTGTTCACGCGGTGAAAAATGCTGAAGGTGACTTAGTTGCATACCCAGATTCATTAGTTGGAACAGACTCACATACAACAATGATTAACGGTATCGGCGTTCTTGGTTGGGGCGTTGGTGGTATTGAAGCAGAAGCAGGAATGCTTGGACAGCCTTCATACTTCCCAGTACCTGAAGTAATCGGTGTAAAATTAACTGGTACACTTCCAAGTGGTACTACAGCAACTGACGTTGCATTAAAAGTAACACAAGTATTACGTCAAAAAGGTGTAGTTGGTAAATTCGTTGAGTTCTTCGGTAATGGACTAAAGAGCATGCCTTTAGCTGACCGTGCAACAATTTCAAACATGGCACCAGAATATGGCGCAACTTGTGGATTCTTCCCAATCGATGATATTTCATTAGAATACTTACGTTTAACAGGTAGAGATGAAGAACAAATTCGCGTTGTTGAAGAATACTGTAAAGCGAACGGCTTATTCTATACAGCAGACAGCAAAGATCCAATTTACACTGATCTTGTTGAAATTGATTTAAATACAATTGAATCTAACCTTTCTGGACCGAAACGCCCACAAGATTTAATTCCACTTTCAGATATGAAAGATGCGTTCCACAAAGCTGTTGTAGCACCAGTTGGAACACAAGGACTTGGATTTAATGAGCAAGAGTTCGATAAAGAAGTGAAGGTTACATTAGAAGATAAAGAAGTAACGATGAAAACAGGTGCAATTGCAATCGCAGCAATTACAAGCTGTACAAATACATCAAACCCATACGTATTAATTGGAGCAGGTCTAGTTGCGAAGAAAGCAATTGAAAAAGGACTTGTAGTACCTGAGTACGTAAAAACATCATTAGCACCAGGATCTAAAGTTGTTACTGAGTACTTAGATAAATCAGGTTTAACAACATATTTAGACCAATTAGGTTTCCAAACAGTTGGTTACGGCTGTACGACTTGTATCGGTAACTCTGGTCCATTAGCGCCAGAATTAGAAGAAGCAATCGCAGCAAACGACTTATTAGTAACATCTGTTTTATCTGGTAACCGTAACTTTGAAGGTCGTATTCATCCACTTGTAAAAGCGAACTACTTAGCATCACCACCACTTGTTGTGGCATATGCACTTGCAGGTACTGTTGATATTGACCTGAAAAATGATGAAATCGGTAAAGATGCAAATGGCAATGCTGTTTACTTCAACGATATTTGGCCATCAGCTAAAGAAATTGAAGATGTAGTTCAAAGCGTTGTTACATCTGAACTGTTCAAGAAAGAATATGCACAAGTATTTAACAGCAATGAGCGCTGGAATGAAATCCAAACTTCAAACGAAGCTTTATATACTTGGGATAATGATTCAACATATATTCAAAACCCACCATTCTTTGAAGGTTTATCTAAAGAGCCAGGTGAAGTTGAAACATTATCAGGCCTACGCGTAGTTGGTAAATTTGGTGACTCTGTAACGACAGACCACATTTCACCAGCAGGTTCAATCGGTAAGCATACACCAGCTGGACGCTACTTATTAGAAAACGGCGTACAACCAGTTGACTTTAACTCTTACGGTTCTCGTCGTGGTAACCATGAAGTTATGATGCGTGGTACATTCGCGAACATCCGTATTAAAAACCAAATCGCACCAGGAACAGAAGGCGGATATACAACATATTGGCCAACTGGTGAAGTAACATCTATCTATGATGCTGCTATGAAATATAAGGAAGATGGAACAGGTCTTCTAGTTGTTGCTGGTAAAGATTACGGTATGGGAAGTTCTCGTGACTGGGCTGCGAAAGGTACTAACTTATTAGGTATTAAAGCAGTAATCGCAGAAAGCTTCGAACGTATTCACCGCAGTAACTTAGTGTTAATGGGTGTACTACCACTTCAATTTAAAGATGGCGAAAGTGCTGAAACGTTAGGTCTTGTTGGTAACGAGTCATTTGAAATTCAAATCGACAAAACAGTTAGACCGCGCGATCTTGTAAAAGTAGTTGCAACTGATGCAGATGGCAACGAAAAACAATTTGAAGTAGTAGCTCGTTTCGATAGTGAAGTTGAAATTGATTACTACCGTCACGGTGGTATTCTGCAAATGGTTCTTCGTGAGAAAATTGAAGAGTCAAAAGTGTCAAACTAAATAATTGAAATGAACGAGAAGGAAGCTAACAACTGTTAGCTTCCTTATTTTATGGAAAGGGATGAAACCATTTGGTTTCATCCCTTTCTTTTTACTACGAAAAGTGGAGGGAAAGTCATGAAAGAATATAAAAGAATATTGTTGCCGTTACGAAAAGAGAAAATATTAGTACTGGCAGCTGTATGTAGTGGGATAATTGCTGCCATTTTAAATTTATCACGCCCAATTTTCATGGGATTAATTGTAGACAATCTTATTCAAAGGGAGCTAAAAGGTACGTATTTATATATAGCTTTGTTTGCGGGTATTCGCTTTTTAATGTGGACGAACAATCTTTTATTTGATTATATAAGCTCAAAAGCCAGTCAACGTATATTACAAACGAAACGTATAGAATTATTGCGTCACTATTTCTCATTACCGTTTGAAGAGAGTGAGAAGATTAAGCAAGGAGAGTTAGAAACTTTGGTCGTGTCTGATATTCCGAACTGGGTCAGGTTATATGGCTCTATATTAATAGAATATATACATGCCATTGCGCAATTTATAGGTGCGTTCATAGCACTACAACATATAGATATACAGTTCATATTGTGGATAACTCCGTTTTTATTTTTAAGTGCAACGGTTCCGATGTTGTTTGGGGAAAAGGTAAGAAATATCGCAAGCGTTGCTCAAAAAAATCACTCAAGTGTTGTAGAGATGGTGTCACAGTTTGTAAAGGGAATACAAGATTTGCGGAGTTTACAAAAAGAAAAATGGGCAATTCGCTTATTTAAAAGAGTAACGGCACAATCGTATAAATCGGAAGTAAAGAAGACGATGATGCAACATTGTATTGGAGTAGTTGGAACGGTGATTGAAACAGGAGCATATATCCTTGTTCTCATTATAGGTGCACAAAAAATAATGAGGGGAGAAATAGAAGTTGGTTCACTCATTGCAGTGTTAGCGACAATTGAGATGCTCTTTTTCCCAGTCCGTTATGTGGGCGATTTATTAATGATGACACAAGTTGCAGTCGCTTCGGCAAATAGAGTTTTTTCCTTTTTTGATAAAAGAGTGGCAGATAGTAATGTAGAAAGAGCGATGGGGATGATAATAACAAATGTCTCATTTCAGGAAAATAATGAAGAGAAATGTAGAATTCATAATATTGATTTGCAAATTCAACCTGGTGAACTCGTTATGATTGTAGGAGAAAGTGGTGCAGGAAAAACGACGCTTTTAAAATTAATGACAGGTTTGTATAAACCATCTAACGGTAGCATTACTTATTATGGAAATGAGGCTCAATTGACTGCAGTGTGGCAAGAACCTCGTTTCTTTCGGGTGACAGTAAAAGAGAATATGTATTTTGGGGAAGAGAGGCTAGAAAACGAGTTAGAAAAAAATGCTGAACTTGTCAATGTAACGCCGATTATTAGGGGGTTACCTGAAGGTCTTCAAACTGTACTACATAAAAGCGGTGAAGAGTTTTCAGGGGGAGAAAGAAAACGCCTTGCATTATTGCGAGCAATTGTTTCAAATCCTCATCTTATTATTTTAGATGAACCGACCGCGGGATTAGATCCGAACAATCAAGAATTTTTTTGGAATATGATAGAAGAACTAGGAAGCGATGTAACGAGAATTGTGGCAACACATGATGTCGAGAGGGCGATGATAGCGGATTGGGTTGTTGTCATGAATAATGGAATTGTTGTGGAATGTGGGGATCCTAGAGAGTTATTAACATATAAATCATTTTTCAAAAAGATGTTAATAAAAAGATAAGAGCGACATAATGCTCTTATCTTTATTCATTCTTATTAAGTTGATACGTATAAGATTCAGTATCGTTAGTACTAAACTCTTTCATTAGAGTCAGTTGGTTTGTATCTGGATTATATTTGAAAATTTTGACCGTATGTTCGCTACTTAGAGATGGATTATATTCTTGAATGGCAAATGTATTTTCAGCAACCTGTGTCATATTACTGGTCGAAACATTTTCTATAGAATCGTGATTTGTAGAAATTTCAACGACTTGTTTGCCGTTAAAAAATAAAAGAACAATCACTAAAACAACTAAATATATTCGTATATATCGAAGTTCTTTGCAAATTGGATGTTCTCCCAAAACAGTCATCCTTTCTATAATTATTCTGTAGTAGTGATGGTGGTCGTCTTGAAGAAAGTAAGAACACCGAGGCCTGCTAACAGGATAAATGAAATTAATGCGATATAGAGACAAATACGTCCAACTTGTTTTTTTTCAGGGTCTTTACTAAATAGTGAGATAATCCATGTGATAATTCCGATTGGGGAAAATATAAAACTAAGAATATATAGAAGTATTTTTCAAATAAATTCATGAGAGCTCCTTTCATTGTAAAATATTATATTTATTTCTAATTATATGATGAAAAGGTAAATATTTCATCGCAGTTATAAAAATTCTGATTATTTAGAATGTGAATATTTCCAAGCTTGTCCGTATAAGCTAAAATAAGGTATATAGTATTTTGATGAATGTGTTAAAAGAAGATAATACGTTAGGGTGATATAAAATGTGGCGGAAGCTTACGATTATTGTAGTGTTACTTTGTTTAGCGGGATATGCAGCTTATGAACAGTTTGGTAATAAAGAGCAGGCGGTAAAAGTGAAGCAAGAAAAAAGTGAAGCTGCGATGAAAGAGATTATTGCAAGGAATGGTATTGAAATAGGGAAGAGTGCGCCAGACTTCGAATTAACGAAGTTAGATGGAACGAATGTAAAGCTATCAGATTTAAAAGGAAAGAAAGTGATTTTAAACTTTTGGGCAACGTGGTGTGGACCTTGCCAACAAGAAATGCCGGATATGGAGGCTTTCTATAAAGAACATAAAGAAAACGTAGAAATTTTAGCAATCAACTATACGCCTTCAGAAAAAGGTGGGGGGGCAGAAAAGGTAAGCAATTTTGCTAAAGAAAAAGGAATTACTTTTCCTATTTTATTGGACAAGAACATTGATGTGACAACAGCGTATAAAGTAATTACGATTCCAACTTCGTATTTTATAGATACAAAAGGTGTCATTCAAGATAAGTTTATTGGGCCGATGACGCAAAAAGAGATGGAGAAAAGGGTTGCTAAATTAAAATAATGGTGAAAAGGTAGAGGGGGAGAGTTCCCATTTCTGCCTTTTCTTTTTCAAGTAGTAATAACTTCATGATATGATGTAAGAAATATAATCGTTTAGAGATAAAGGAGTGTATGGAGTGGGGAATGTATCCTTACCGTTAGATTATGTTGTAATTGATTTTGAAACAACAGGATTTAACCCTTATAATGATAAAATTATTCAAGTTGCAGCGGTGAAATATCGTAATCATGAACTCGTAGATCAATTTGTTTCATACGTGAATCCAGAGCGGCCAATTCCGGACCGAATAACGAGTTTAACCGGTATTACCAATTATCGTGTTTCAGATGCACCGACGATTGAAGAGGTATTACCTTTATTTTTAGCATTTTTACATACAAATGTTATTGTGGCCCATAATGCTTCTTTTGATATGCGCTTTTTGAAAAGTAATGTAAATATGCTTGGGTTGCCTGAACCTAAAAATAAAGTAATTGATACTGTATTTTTAGCGAAGAAATACATGAAGCATGCGCCTAATCATAAACTTGAAACGTTAAAGCGAATGCTTGGAATTCGTTTAAGCTCTCATAATGCATTTGACGATTGCATTACGTGTGCTGCTGTTTATCAAAAGTGTGCAGCTATTGAAGAAGAAGGGAAACGAAAAGTAAATAAGGTTATGCTTGATGAAACTGCGGTATATGAAGCGGTGAAAGAAATACTTGCATGTAATAAACGTAATGTAGAATGGCTACGTTGTATGAACGTAGGAAGTTATTTAGATATAAAAGCTTTTTATCCAGTTATGAGAGTAAAGGTAAAAGGACGAAAGAAATATGTATTAACAGAGATATTAGAAGAAGATGTGAAAGAAATATGTACAAGCTTAAAATGTGAACCAGCGTTAAAAAGTGAAGTTGGTAATACGAGAATTATGCTTAATAGCTTAGAGGATGTTATGAGATTAGAAAGTTATATTTTAGAGCAGTATGATTTTGTATTACAGGCGCTTCATGATTATAAAGAAAATGAAATGAATGCAGATGAAAAGTTGAAAGAGTATTTAAATATTATGGTATAAAAAACTCCGTGTGCAATATATTGTACACGGAGTTTTTTTAGGAGTACTAAAACATAAAATTTTCTTACAAATCTGATTAAAGAGTTTTTCGTTTGCTCATACTATGTAATAAGAAAGCGAAGGAGAGAGGGTGAACAACATGAGAAGAAGTCGCCGTAAATCGTTTGAAGAACTTGTAAATGAAAATAAACAACAATTATTAAGCGATCGTGATGCAATTGATCGCATTGAAGAGCGCATTGAAAAACGTTATGAAATGAAACTTTTTAAGCAAGCTGAATAATTCTTAACACTAGTACGATACTAGTGTTAAGGAGGCGATAGTAATGAGTAATCCGAAAAAAAATTCAAAAGACTTTGCACCAAATCATATTGGAACACAATCGAAAAAAGCTGGTGGAAATAAAGGAAAGCAAATGCAAGATCAAACAGGTAAACAACCGATTGTTGATAACGGTTAAAAAGGAGAATGTTATCATTCTTCTTTTTTGTGAGGAAATGAAAGATGAGTTTTTAGCAGTAATATGAAAAAAAGGGCTGACTTTTGTCAGCCCTTTTTCGTAATCGTAAAATTTTCAACGAGTAAACGCCAATTTTGTGGGAATGGTAAACCGATTTTCCAGTAACTAATACCACCTATACCTTGTTCTTTCATTAAATTGAATTTACTTTGAACAGACCGTGAATCTTCAAACCAAACTTCGTGTTGCACGCCGTTTTCATCAAAATAATTAAAATGAGGAGCTTGGGCTGTGAAATCATAACGAATAGGGACATTATATTTACGAGCTAGTGCAACAGCTGCGACAGAGCTAATTGCTTTTGCGGGTGGATTTCCTTGTTTAAATGGAAGCTTCCAATCAAACCCGTATAAATTTTGCCCCATCATAATTTTTTGGGGAGGCATTTGAGATTTTGCATATTGAAGTACTTCTTTCACCGGACCGATAGGAGAAATTGCCATCGGTGGCCCGCCCTGCCATCCCCAGTCATATGTCATAATGACGACGAAATCAACAATTTGCCCTTGCGCTTTATAATCGTGAGCTTCGAAAAATTTTCCCTTTTGATTTGAACTTGTTTTCGGTACGAGAGTTGTGCTCAATGTGTACCCGCTAGGTAAGCGTGTTTTTACATTTCGTAAAAAGCGATTATACGCCTCGCGGTCTTCAGGTGCTACACTCTCGAAATCGAAATGAATGTCTCGCATGCCATATTTTTGAGCTGTTTGCAAAATGTTAGTAATAAATTTGTTTTGAATCGTTGCGTCGCGTAAAATAACCGATGTTAGATCGGCACTGAAATTACCATTTTCAATATTTGTAATAACGAGCATAGGGATTGTTTTACCCTGCGTTGCAATATTAGCGATTTTAGCTGTTTCAGTAGGTTCTTTTAATGTGCCATCTCTTTTTGCCTCAAAACTAAAATAAGCTAAGTATGTTAAAAATGGATTGATGGCACGTGTAGCATTAACTAAACTCTCTTTAATCGGTATAGTGGAAGGCTGTAAATAAGCGATGGATTCTACAGCTCGTTTTGTACCTTTTGGTACGTATAATTGTTGTCCGACATGGAGAATAGATTTTAAAGATAAATTATTAACTTTAGCTAAACTAGCGAGGGGGACATTATATGTTTGAGAGATTCGATATAGGCTGTCACCAGGCTGTACATAATAATTATTCCCTTTCGTATTAACGATAAGTGCCTGACCAACAACGAGCGTTTCAGCTGGATTTAATCCATTGTCTTTTACTATTTCGTCAGGTGTTGATCCATATTTTGATGCCAAGCTATATACGCTATCACCACTACGAACCGTTACAATTTGAATCATATGCTTGCTCCTTTCGGGAAAAGATTCACTATTTTTATTTTATTTTTGATGTCACTGTATTATGATTAAATGTATGCAAGGTAGCAGAAGTGAAAGAAGGCGAATACATATGTTTGTAGCAGAACATGAAGTTGAAATCCGTTATGCGGAAACAGATCAAATGGGTGTTGTTTACCATTCAAACTACTTAGTGTGGCTTGAGTTAGGTCGCACGAAACTTATACAAGATTTAGGTTTTTCATATGTTGAAATGGAGAAAGAAGGAATTATTTCTCCTGTGTTAGATTTACAAATTTCATACCGTAAAGCGATGCGTTACGGAGAAAAAGCAATCGTAAAAACATGGGTAGATACTGTGAGCCCACTTCGCGTTGTATATGGATATGAAATATATAATGGTGATGGTGAACTTTGTATTACTGCAAGTACAACGAATATTTGTGCGAAAAAAGAAGGGTTCCGCCCTGTATCATTTAAAAAGTTATATCCTGAGTGGTATGCGAAATATGAGGAAATTAAGAAAAAATAAAAAAGCGTGGCAGAAGCCACGTTTTTTTATTTTTCATAATTAAATTGTGGGAAGTCGTCACCTTCGTTAAGTGTAACAGATAAATTATGTCCATCGAAGAACCATTCATCATCGCCTTCAATAAAGAAGTTAATACCTTCTTCTTGAATTTGAACAGCAGGATGTGCAGGATCATCTTTACGAATACCTAAAGAAAGTCCTTTTTGCACAGTACTGCAACCACCGTATTGTACGAAAAAGCGTAGTGTTTCATTTGATTGTAAGTTTAATTCATTTTTATACCATTGTGCTGCTTCTTTTGTTACGGAAAGATTCATGTATAGTTCCTCCAAATTATGTTGCTTTTTCTTTAGTATAAAAAATAACGCAAAAAGACGCTATTAATATGCTTCACGTTTTCTTTTTGCGTTATGTGGGTTACGATCTTATTTTTGCTTTTTTGAAAAGTTTGCTTTTGGTTCAGTTTTATTTATAATTCGTCCGATATTTGCACGGTGTTTATAAATAACCATACCTGCTAATAAACACATCGCAATAATGAAGATTTTATCCCCGCTAACAATGGATGCAATAACAGCAACAACTGCTGTTACCATAGAAGAAAGTGATACGTATCTTGTTGTAAATAAAAGGGTGAAAAATACAACAGCCAATATTGCAAAAACAACTGGTGAATAGCATAATAGCACCCCAGCAGAAGTTGCAACTGCTTTACCACCGCGGAATTTCGCGAAGATTGGATAGACATGTCCAAGAACAGCCGCTAACCCGAACCATAGTGGATGAATATCTAATCCGAAAATCATTGGTAGACTTGTTGCTAATGTCCCTTTTAAAATGTCAGCAATTGTAACGGTAAAACCTGCTTTTTTCCCTAATGTGCGGAATGTGTTTGTTCCGCCTAGATTACCGCTCCCGTGCTCACGAATATCGATTCCGTAGCCGATTTTTCCAACAACTAGTGCAAATGGAATCGAGCCAAGTAAGTAGGCAACGATAAATAAAAGATATGTAGTAACCATAAGTTCAGTCTCCTTTATTCAAATGTGTTGATAAAGGGTAAAAAGAGTTTTTCCCGTATATTGTACCATACATTTGTAAAGAGCACATTTCTTTTTTGTAAATGAAAAATTCATTATTTCGTGAAAAAAATTTCACAGTAATGTTACATTTCTCACAGAAACAGTAAGACTATATGTAGTAACATTTTAATCAAAAGATAACAACATATTGGTGGAGGGTTATAAATGTTACAAAATAATACACGTGGAGAAGAATTAATGAAAGTGTTTGAGACAATAGTCCACGGCAATGAACAAGATTTGATGCAAGAAAATGCAAATGTAGACGGCCGCTCTCCAATGGGCGTAATGGGAACGTTCGCATCTGAGAGTGCAAAATATTATGCTGTTGAGAATTTATTGTCAGATCAAGTGAAAAAAGCGATAAATGAAAATATATTATATCCACATGATTTAGATTTTTATGCAACAGGAACGACGACTTGTTCACAAATTCCGTTAGCGCAAATGCTTGCTAACGGTTTTCATACTGGACATGGACATATGAGACAACCGCAAGACATTAAAAGTGCATTGGCTCTTTCGTCTATTATTTTTCAAGCGAATCAAAATATGCAGCATGGTGGTCAATCGTTTGCACTCTTTGATATTGATTTAGCACCTTATGTACGAAAAACAATTGAGAGACATAAAAAACGATTACAATCATATCCGCTTACGAAAGAACAAATAGAAGAATTTGCATGGAAAGAAACGGAAAATGATACGTATCAAGCGTGTGAGGCTTTCGTTCATAATTCGAATAGTATGCATAGTAGGGGCGGAGGACAAGTACCGTTTATTTCTATTAATTATGGAACAGATACATCAAAAGAAGGAAGAATGTTAATTAAACAACTTTTAAAAGCGACACAAGCTGGACTTGGTAAAGGAGAGACACCGATTTTTCCGATTCAAATTTTCAAGATGAAAAAAGGTGTGAATTTTGAAGAAAGTGATCCGAACTACGATTTATTTGAATTAGCATTAGAGACAACCGCAGAGCGATTATTCCCTAACTTTTCATTTTTAGATGCTCCGTTTAATGCAGTGCATTATGATGGAAGACCAGAAAGTGAAGTATGTTACATGGGATGTCGTACCCGTGTTATGTCTAATATACATGGAGAAGAAACAGCGATTGGTAGAGGGAATTTATCATTTACGTCTATTAATTTAGTGAAATTAGCGTTAATTAGTGGTTCAAAAGAAGCGTTTTTTGAAGCGCTAAACTATTATTTAGATTTAGGAATTAAGCAGCTATTAGAAAGATATGCGTATCAATGTACGAAGCGAGCAAGAGATTTTCAGTTTTTATATTCACAAGGTGTATGGCGTGGTGGAGAAACGTTGCAGCCTGAAGACTCCGTAGCCTCGATTTTAAAACAAGGGACGTTAAGTATTGGTTTTATCGGTCTTGCGGAATGTTTAGTAGCTTTAACAGGAAAGCATCATGGGGAAGATGAAGAATCATGGAAACTTGGGTATGAAATTATTTCCTTTATGAGAGATAGAATGGATAAAGCGACAGAAGAACATCAACTGAATTTCTCAGTAATTGCAACTCCAGCAGAAGGATTATCAGGGAAGTTTGTGAAAAAAGATAGAAAAGAATTTGGCGTGATTAGCGGCATAACGAACCATAATTACTATACGAATTCATTCCATATTCCAGTTTATTATAACATTCAAGCGATAAATAAAATTCGTTTAGAAGGTCCGTTCCATGCTCTATGTAACGGGGGACATATTACTTATATTGAACTAGACGGAGCAGCAATGCATAACAAAAAGGCATTAAAACAAATTGTACAAGCCATGGCAGAACATGGCGTTGGATACGGTTCAATTAATCATCCTGTTGACCGTTGTAAGTGCTGTAGTTATCACGGGGTTATTGGGAATGAATGTCCAAGTTGCGGGAATGAAGATGAGGCTAATATAGAAAGAATTCGCCGTATAACAGGCTATCTTGTAGGAGATATGTCAAAGTGGAATAGTGCGAAACGTAGTGAAGAGATAGATCGGGTGAAACATAAATGAAAGTGATGAATATTATTCATGATAGTGTAGTAGATGGAGAAGGATTGCGGACAGTCGTGTTTTTTGCGGGCTGTCCGCATCGTTGCGTTGGTTGCCACAATCCGAAATCGTGGAATATTTGCAACGGAACGGAAATGACAGTAGAAGAAATTGTGAAAGAGATTGCAAGTAATCCATTAACTGATGTAACATTTTCAGGTGGAGATCCATTTTTTCAAGCTGCTGAAGTGAAAAAGGTAGCAAAAATCGTGAAAGATTTGAAAAAAAACCTATGGATGTATACAGGTTATACGTTAGAAGAGATACAGAGTTCTCAAAATAATGATATGATAGAGTTGTTACATTATGGGGATGTTTTAGTCGATGGAAGGTTTGAAATTGAGGAAAAAGATTTAACACTTCCATTTCGCGGAAGCTCCAATCAACGTATTATTCGATTGAAAGAGTAAAAAGGCGGGATAGATTATATGAACAAAACGGTATTGCTTGTTGAAGATGAAAGAAGATTACGTGAAATTGTTAGTGATTATTTTCGTAATGAAGGCTTTGAAGTAATCGAAGCAGAAGATGGAAAAAAAGCGCTAGAGTTATTTGCAGAGCATGAAATTGATTTAATTATGTTAGATATTATGTTACCGGAAATAGATGGATGGTCTGTTTGTAGAAGAATTAGAAAAGAATCAGCAGTACCAATTATTATGTTGACAGCGCGTTCGGATGAGGATGATACATTGCTAGGTTTCGAATTAGGTGCAGACGAGTATGTAACGAAACCATTTAGCCCGAAAGTATTAGTAGCTCGTGCAAAGACGTTATTGAAACGTGCGGATGGTGCGGTAGGAGTAGCGGAAGAAAATGCTATGTCTTTAGCTGGAATAGAAGTGAATCGTCTATCTAGAACTGTTTTAGTAGATGGAGAAGAAATTATATTGACACATAAAGAATTTGAACTTCTTGTGTATTTAATGGAGAACAAAGGAATTGTGTTATCACGTCAACATTTATTAGACCAGTTATGGGGATATGACTATTACGGTGATGACCGAACGGTTGATACCCATATTAAAAAACTTCGAAATAAGCTAGGAGATAAAGCGAAGCATATCGGTACTGTTATTCGAGTTGGTTATAAATTTGAAGAATAATCTAGAACGATTTGTGTAATTTAGCCTAGGGAAATGGTAATTTTATACTCTCTTTTGAAGGTAAAATGTACAAAAAATACTTTTTTTGTCTACAATGTTAGATAAGTGTATTTTTTTAATTGGATTTCACGATGAGTTCACAAGAAGGACACAAAACGTGACTATACTGAAAATACGAATTCACCAGAGAGGGGAAATAAAACATGGGATATTACGACGGACCAAATTTAAATGAAGAGCATAGTGAAACGAGAGAAGTGAGAAAATCAGGTAGTAAAAAAGGCTATTTCTTCACAGGTTTAGTGGGAGCTGTAGTCGGAGCGGTTTCGATTAGTTTTGCAGCACCATATATGCCATGGGCTCAAAATAATGGAGCGCCAGTATCATCATTTAGTTCGGATTCAAAAGTAGAAGGTACTGTAGTTCCTGTTGTAAATAAAGCGAAAAATGAAACTGATTTACCTGGTATGATTGAAGGGGCGAAAGATGTTGTTGTAGGTGTTATTAATATGCAACAAAGTGTTGATCCATTTGCAATGCAACCGACAGGTCAAGAACAACAAGCCGGTTCAGGATCAGGTGTTATTTATAAAAAAGCAGGAAATAAAGCATATATTGTAACAAACAACCACGTAGTAGATGGAGCAAATAAACTTGCTGTGAAGCTGAGCGACGGAAAGCAAGTTGATGCGAAATTAGTTGGTAAGGACCCTTGGTTAGACTTAGCGGTTGTTGAAATTGATGGATCTAATGTAAATAAAGTTGCCACTTTAGGTGATTCAAGTAAACTTCGTGCGGGTGAAAAAGCCATTGCAATCGGTAATCCACTTGGATTTGATGGAAGTGTAACGGAAGGTATAATCAGTAGTAAAGAACGCGAAATTCCGGTTGATATTGATGGGGATAAACGACCAGATTGGCAAGCACAAGTTATTCAAACGGATGCAGCGATTAATCCAGGTAATAGTGGTGGTGCATTATTTAACCAAAATGGTGAAATAATTGGGATTAATTCAAGTAAAATTGCACAACAAGAAGTTGAAGGAATTGGATTTGCTATTCCAATTAACATCGCAAAACCAGTTATTGAATCTCTTGAAAAAGATGGAGTAGTAAAACGTCCAGCTCTTGGAGTAGGTGTTGTTTCACTAGAAGATGTGCAAGCTTATGCAGTCAATCAATTGAAAGTACCGAAAGAAGTAACAAACGGCGTTGTATTAGGTAAAATTTACCCAATATCACCAGCTGAAAAAGCTGGTTTAGAGCAATATGATATTGTAGTAGCATTAGATAATCAAAAAGTAGAGAATGCTCTTCAATTCCGTAAATATTTATATGAAAAGAAAAAAGTAGGCGAGAAAGTAGAAGTTACATTCTACCGTAACGGTCAAAAAATGACGAAATCGGCTACTTTAGCAGATAATTCAGCTACAAAGAATCAATAATCGAAATAAAAGAAAGTCTCTTTCATATTGAAAGAGACTTTCTTTATCGGCTATACTAAAGGAATAGGAGGGATTAATTATGACAATTGAAAACCCAACTCGTACGGAAATTGGTGAAGTGTTAAAGAAAAGCAAAACAATTGCGGTTGTTGGATTATCAGATAAGCCAGAACGTACATCGTATATGGTTTCAAAAGCAATGCAAGATGCTGGATACCGCATTATTCCAGTTAATCCAACAGTAGATGAGGTGCTCGGAGAAAAGGCAGTTTCTTCACTAAAGGATATTAAGGAACACGTTGACATTGTAAATGTATTTCGTCGCTCAGAGTTTTTAATGGATGTTGCAAAAGAATTTGTAGAGATTGATGCAGATGTTTTTTGGGCACAATTAGGAGTACAAGATGAGGATACATATAAACTTTTAAAAGAAAAAGACTATACTGTAATAATGGATCGTTGTATTAAAGTAGAACATGCGATGACAAAATAGTATAGATTTAAAGGTAGAAAGATTGATTCAGCCCTCATTATAGATAAGTAGGGCCGATGAACGAGGTGTTCATCATGAGATTTTTTAAAGGCTGTTTTTGGGGATTGTTACTTGTAATCCCATTTTGGATCTTGATCATTTGGATCATAATAAAGGTTTGGAATGTGTAATCTTGGAATACATATCCATTTCTCGTTGACAAACGATTATTTTTCTGAAATAGTAGCCTAGAGGAATCCTTGTGAGAAAACAAGGATTTTTCTATTGAAAATGGTATATAAAAGAGATAAGATAACTTGCCAAAACGATAGTCGAGGCGTTATTCTATAATAGAAACATATGTTCTGATTTTGGATTAGGAAAGGGGCAAGGAGTTTGGCGAAGCATCAGTTCCAATATAATGAAGATGCGATTCAAGTGTTAGAAGGACTTGAAGCCGTTCGAAAACGCCCGGGTATGTATATCGGGAGCACGGACAGCCGTGGATTGCATCATTTAGTATATGAAATAGTAGATAACTCCGTTGACGAAGCGTTAGCGGGATTTGGCGACGAAATTTCAGTCGTAATACATAAAGATAATAGTATTAGCGTTATAGATAAAGGGCGAGGAATGCCTACGGGAATGCATAAACTTGGGAAACCTACACCTGAAGTTATTTTAACTGTACTTCATGCCGGTGGTAAGTTTGGTCAAGGTGGTTACAAAACGAGTGGTGGTTTACACGGTGTTGGGGCATCGGTTGTAAACGCCTTATCAGAATGGTTAGTCGTAACGATTAAGCGTGACGGAAATATTTACGAACAACGCTTTGAAAATGGCGGTGTTCCTGTAACGACGCTTGAGAAAATCGGGAAGACGAAAGAGTCTGGTACTACGATGCATTTCAAACCAGATACAACGATTTTCAGCACAACAAATTATAATTATGAAACATTATGTGAGAGATTACGTGAATCTGCATTCTTATTAAAAGGAATGAAAATCTCAATAAAAGATGAACGAAATGATTTAGAGGATGTATTTCATTATGAAACGGGAATTGAAGCTTTCGTTTCCTATTTAAACGAAGAAAAAGATTCCATTCATCCAGTTGTATATTTCACTGGTGAACAAAATGGAATTGAAGCAGAACTAGCATTTCAATTTAACGATGGCTACTCAGAAAACATTTTATCGTTTGTAAATAACGTACGTACAAAAGATGGTGGAACACACGAAGCTGGATTTAAAACAGCGATGACGCGTGTGTTTAACGAGTATGCTCGTAAAGTAGCACTATTAAAAGAAAAAGATAAAAACTTAGAAGGTACAGATATTCGTGAAGGTGTAGCGGCTATCGTTTCGGTACGTGTACCAGAAGAAGTGCTTCAGTTTGAAGGGCAAACGAAGGGGAAACTAGGTACAAGTGAAGCGCGTTCTTCAATTGATGCCATTGTATCTGAGCATTTAGCATACTTTTTAGAAGAAAATCCTGATGTAGCTACACTTCTTGTGAGAAAAGCAATTAAAGCAGCACAAGCACGTGAAGCAGCCCGTAAAGCAAGAGAAGAAGCGCGTAGTGGTAAGAAGAAGAAAAAATCAGAAGGTACGTTAAGCGGGAAATTAACACCTGCACAATCACGTAACCCGCAAAAAAATGAACTATACCTAGTAGAGGGTGACTCTGCCGGTGGTTCTGCAAAACAAGGACGAGACCGACGTTTCCAGGCCGTATTACCGCTACGTGGTAAAGTAATTAATACAGAAAAAGCAAAGCTTGCTGATATCTTTAAGAATGAAGAGATTAATACAATCATTTATGCGATTGGCGGCGGTGTAGGAAATGAATTTGATGTTGAAGATATTAACTACGATAAAGTTGTAATTATGACCGATGCCGATACGGATGGGGCTCATATTCAAGTATTGTTATTAACGTTCTTCTACAGATATATGAAGCCACTTATCGAAGCTGGTAAAGTATTTATCGCACTTCCTCCTTTATACAAAGTAAGTAAAGGAAAAGGTAAGAGTGAGGTAATTGAATACGCTTGGTCAGATGAGGAATTAGACGGTGTAACGAAAAAAGTTGGAAAAGGCTATATGTTACAACGTTATAAAGGACTTGGTGAAATGAATGCGGATCAATTATGGGAAACAACAATGAATCCTGAAACGCGTACATTAATTCGCGTGAAAATTGATGATGCAGCTAGGGCAGAGCGCCGCGTTACAACGTTAATGGGCGATAAAGTAGAACCGCGCCGTAAATGGATTGAACGTAATGTACAGTTTGGTATGCAAGAAGAAGGAAATATTTTAGAAAATGAAATGATTATGGAGACGGAGGTGGAATAACATGCAAGCAGAGAAGTTTCATGACCTCCCGCTTGAAGACGTGTTAGGTGATCGCTTTGCACGTTATAGTAAATATATTATTCAAGATCGTGCACTTCCAGATGCGCGTGACGGCTTAAAGCCAGTACAAAGACGTATTTTATATTCTATGTATGTAGAAGGTAATGTACATGATAAAGCGTTCCGTAAGTCAGCTAAAACAGTCGGTAACGTTATTGGTAATTATCATCCACATGGTGATTCCTCTGTATATGAGGCGATGGTACGTTTAAGCCAAACTTGGAAAGTACGTAATGTTTTAGTTGAAATGCATGGTAATAACGGTAGTGTTGACGGGGATCCAGCAGCAGCAATGCGTTATACGGAAGCTCGTTTATCACCAATTGCATCTGAGTTATTACGTGATCTTGATAAAGAAACAGTAGAATTCGTATCAAACTTTGATGATACGAGTGAAGAACCAGTTGTATTACCAGCAGCGTTCCCGAATTTATTAGTGAACGGATCTACAGGGATTTCCGCTGGTTATGCAACAGAAATTCCTCCGCATCATCTTGGAGAAGTTATTGATGCTACAATGATGCGTATTGATAAGCCAAATAGTACTGTTGATGATTTATTAACAGTTATGAAAGGACCAGATTTCCCAACAGGCGGTATTATTCAGGGGATTGATGGTATTAAAAAGGCGTATGAAACAGGTAAAGGTAAAATTATTATTCGCGGAAAAGCAGAAGTTGAAACAGTGCGTGGTGGGAAACAACAAATTGTAATCACTGAAATTCCTTACGAAGTGAATAAGGCAAACCTTGTAAAGAAAATGGATGAATTACGTCTAGATAAAAAGTTAGATGGTATTGCTGAAGTGCGTGATGAGACAGATCGTACTGGTTTACGAATTGTTGTTGAATTAAAGAAAGAAGCAAACGCCGAAGGTATTTTAAATTATTTATATAAAAATACAGATTTGCAAATTCCATATAACTTTAATATGGTAGCGATCAATAATCGTCGTCCAACACTTATGACATTACCGAAAATTTTAGATGCTTATATTGGACATCAAAAAGAGGTTATTACGAGACGTTCGCAATATGAATTAAGAAAAGCAGAAAATCGTCAACATATTGTAGAAGGTTTAAAGAAAGCATTATCGATTTTAGACGAAGTAATTGAGACAATTCGAGCTTCAAAAGATAAACGTAACGCGAAAGATAATTTAAGTGCAAAATTTGGCTTTACAGAAGCACAGGCAGAAGCAATTGTTTCCTTGCAATTATATCGCTTAACGAATACAGACATTACGGCGTTACAAGAAGAAGCAGATGAGCTTAATAAGAAAATTATTGAGCTACAGGCAATTTTACAAAGTGAAAAAAGATTACTTCAAGTAATTAAAACTGATTTAAAGAGAGTTAAGAAAACGTATAGTGATGATCGACGCGCGATTATTGAAGATCAAATCGAGGAAATTAAAATCGATGTAGAAGTGATGATCCCACAAGAAGATGTCATCGTTACTGTAACGAAAGAAGGATATGTGAAACGTACTGGATGGCGCTCACATAATGCCTCAAACGGCAAAGACTTCGGTATGAAAGAGGGTGACATCTTACTTGAACGATTCGATACGAATACGACAGAGACAGTCCTCTTATTTACGAATAAAGGAAACTATATATATCTGCCAGTATACGAAATGCCAGATATTCGTTGGAAAGATTTAGGTCAGCACGTTGCTAATATCGTTTCACTCGACCGGGATGAAACAATCATTTGGGCAACGGTTGTACCGAACTTTGAGGAAGAAAAACGATTTATCGTATTTGTAACAAGAAATGGTATGATAAAGAAAACAGAATTAAATCAATATAAAGTTCAGCGTTATTCAAGAGCATTCGTTGCTGTAAACTTGAAAAAAGATGATGAAGTTGTCGATATATTTGCGACAGATGGAACGAGTGATATCGTTCTTGCTACACACGGTGCATATGCACTTATTTTCCATGAAGAGGAAGTAAGTCCAGTCGGTGTAAGAGCTGCTGGAGTGAAAGCAATTAATTTAAAAGAAGATGACTATGTCGCTTCTGGTAAACCGTTAAATGGTGACAAAGATCAACTTATTCTCGTAACACAGCGCGGTGCTGTAAAACGCCTAAAAGCATCAGAAATTGAGAAATCAACGAGGGCGAAGCGAGGTCTTGTTATTTTCAAAGAATTAAAACGTAATCCGTACCGCATTGTCGGTATTGAAATCGTTCGGGACGATGAATTAGTTTACATGAAGACAGAGAAAAACATTGTAGAAGAAATTGATCCGAAAGCGTATCGAAATAAAGACCGGTATAGTAATGGTAGCCTTGTGCTAGATGTTAATGATACTGGTGAAGTAGTAGAAACGTGGACGAAGAAAAGACCAGAATAAAGAGGGCATCTTGCTATGAATAGTAGCAAGATGCTTTTTTCTAGGCAATTTATTATGTAAATAATAATAATCTTGTTATAATAACTGAATGAAATCGTTCTCATAAAGTGAAACTTTAATCAATGGGGAGTTTCTTCATCCTCACTGATTATTAGTTGAACCAATCGGGCTTTAACAAGCAGTTGATTCCTCACCTAATGCCTTAGCTTTCACTGAATTTTGAGTTAGGAATCTTACTGCCCGTTAAAGCGGGACAAATGGAGGGGCAACATGAAAAAAATAGGTGTAGGGATTGTAGGATTTGGTTTTTCTAGTACGACATTTCATATCCCACTATTACAAACAATAGAAGAATATGATATTCGTGCTGTATTATCCTCAAAAGAAGAGGTAGTAAAAGAAACATTACCAAACGCTAATGTTGTTAGTACAATTGATGAATTGGTGAAGCGAGCTGATGTTGACTTAGTTGTTATTACATCACCTAATACAACTCATTTTCCATATGTAAAAGAAGCAATTTTAAAAGGTAAGCATGTTGTTGTAGAAAAACCATTTGTTGTCTCAATTGAAGAAGGGGAAGAGCTTATTTCATTAGCAGAGCAGCATAATGTAATGTTAAGCGTATATCATAATCGTCGTTTTGATAATGATTTCTTAACAATTAAGAAATTGTTAGGAGAAAACAGAGTAGGGAATGTATACGCATATGAATCGAATTTTGATCGTTTCCGTCCACATGTACGTGATCGATGGAGAGAAAAAAATCTACCAGGCTCCGGTATATTATACGATTTAGGATCGCATTTAATTGACCAAGCGTTATCAATATTCGGGAAACCAGATGCGATAAGTGCAGATGTAATAAAACAACGACCAGGTGCAGAGGTGGATGATTATTTCCACATAGTACTTCATTACGGAGTTAAACGTGTCATTTTACGTAGTAGCAGTTATGTGAAAAAAGCTGGACCACATTTTATAGTGCATGGAGAGAAAGGTTCTATCGTGAAGTACGGTATGGATTCGCAGGAAGAGCAATTAAAAAATGGAATGAAGCCAGGTGATAACGGTTATGGAGTAGACGATGAAGAGAATTTTGCTACTTTAGAAACAGAAGAAAGCTTAGAGCGTATTCCAACAGAAGTCGGTTGTTATGACAATTATTATAAAGGTGTACGAGATAGTATATTAAATGGTGAGGAACTACCTGTAACAGCAAAAGAAGGTTTAGATGTTATTAAAATGATTCAATTAGCGATTGAAAGTAGTGAAAAGGGTAGAGTCATTTCTATAAAATAAAAAGACACGAAATTCGTGTCTTTTTTATTAGGAATATGTGAATATGATTAATTAATTAGTTTAGTCGTTTATCATACATTAATTGGATTTGTATGCCATAAGGATCTTCAATAATACCATATGCTTCACTAAATATATTTTTTTCTAGCGGAGAGATTATTTTCACATGCTTATCGGAAATTAAATTATTATAAAACCGTTGTATTTCTTCTAAATTAGCGCTTTGAATGCAAAGTGACATGTTATTTCCAACGTTATAACGTTCATTATGCTTCATTGTATCTTCTGCTATCATTAGCTTTGTATTCCCAATTTGTAAAACAGAGTGAGCAATATGATCTTTATTTTCACTTGTAATTTTAAAAGAACTATCTCTTTTCGCCAGTTCTTCATACGTAACAATCATTAATTTTTTGGCTTCTAAATTACGTGTATAAAAGTTAATCGCCTCCTTTGCTTGCCCGTTCATTGAAAGAAAAATAGCTATCTCTAATGTCATAAATATATAACTCCTTTATTAGTTGATAATTATAATATAGATTAAAAAGGTTTCAATACATGATACCTTTTTGGGAGGGAAATATGAAAAAAACTGAACGAATAAATGACATGCTTATTTTCTTAAATAATAAAAGATATTTTAATTTAAAAGATTTAATGGCTAGATATGATATTTCTAAAAGTACTGCGTTGCGAGATATTCAATCATTGGAAGAAATAGGTGTACCCATATATTCTGAATTAGGTAGAAATGGAAGTTATAAAATTATAGAAAATAGTGTGTTATCGCCAATTTATTTTAGTGTGGATGAAATGTATGCGTTATACTTTTCAATTCTTACGCTAAATGGATACAAGACAAAACCATTTAATGTAGAAAGTATTGCGCTTGAAAATAAATTTAAACATGTATTACCTGATAATGTGAGTAAAAATATTTCAATTATGGAACGAACGCTTTCCTTTGAAGTAACAAATCATAGTAATTTTAGTCCGTTCTTAAAAGAAATTTTACAGGGAATTTTTGCTGAGCAAGTTTATCATTTAACATATTTAAAAAAAGGTGAGGAGAAAGCATTGGTTGCCCAATTTATTCGAATAGAATCTAAATTTGGCCAGTGGTATGCTAAAATCTTTAATTTTGAGACAAATCATGTTCAAATAATTAGATGTGATAAAATTCTTTCTATTGTGGAAACAAGCAATGTTCATCCAAAAAATCTTGAAGAATTATTAAGTTATCTTACTACCTTTCACAGAAAGTCTGATGCAATTGATTTTAGCGTCATTGTTAATCAAAAAGGAAAAGACATTTTTGATAAAGAGAATTACCCTTCCATGAGGTTGCAAAAGGAAAATGAAAATTACATTATAACAGGCTATTTTAACAAGCAAGAATCTGATTTTATTTCAAATTATTTTCTGAATTTCGGTGAAACGATTATTTCAATTCAGCCTGTTATGCTAAAAGAGTTAATCTATAATAAGGTGTTATCTATAAAGCAGCATTTAACTTCTTTAAGATAAAGTTAGTTTTAGCTATTTATTTGATATGAAAAAGCCCTTGAGATTTAAATATCCAAAGGGCTTTTTGGTGATTGTATTTGTTTTTTAGAAACAATTATTTTTCTGGGACGGACAGTCCATAAAAGAACATCGTAACGATATCTTTTATATGTTTTTCCCGATCTCCTTCAAGAAGTTGTGCTCCAAATTCATCACCTAATTTTGTAAACATTTGAATGTAAAGTAACATCATTTCTTTAGTAAGGTGTGGATTAATTTCGTTTTTGCGCTGAGCTTGTTCTAATATTTCTAAATACCAGGGTAGGATTTTTTCATTTTGATAACTATAAATAAACTTACGGAGTTCTTCGTCCCTTTGCATCATTTGTAGTAACATATCAGGTTGAAATAATCCGCCAGTATTCATTTTTCTTACAATCATTTTTTGCATCATATCATGAAAAGGTAATTTTTCTTCTGCAAGCTCTTTATAATATTGAAATTCAGATATGATAAATTCTTGTATAAGCTCCCTAAATAACGCATCTTTACTTCCGAAATGATTATAAATTGTAACTTGAGAAACGTTTGCTTCTTTTGCGATATGTTCTATTTTCACTTCATTAAATCCACGTTCTGAAAATAATACGAATGCTGCTTCTTTAATGGCACGCTTTTTCTTTTCTTTTACTCTTTCAAAGCCGTTCAATGCAATCACCTCACTTAAAATATACAAGAAAAAATAATGGAAAACAATAATTTTGAAATATGGACTAATAAATATTTCAAAAAATTGTTGCGAATATGGAAGGTGAGGAGTACAATAATTTTGAAATATCACATATTCAATATTTCAAAAAATGAGGTGGAATTATGATTTCAGTTCAAGATGTCACAAAACAGTTTTCGAATGGAAAAGGTTTGTTTCATATTACATTTGATGTAAAAGAGGGAGAAGTATTTGGTTATTTAGGACCGAATGGTGCCGGAAAATCAACGACGATTCGTAATTTAATGGGATTTATAAAACCGACAGCTGGTAAAGCGACAATTTTTGGATTAGATTGTTGGAATGAAGCAGCGAAAATTCAAAGGGAAGTTGGTTACTTGCCAGGTGAAATTTCTTTTATTGAAGGAATGAATGGATTAGAGTTTTTAAAATTAATGCAGGGAATGCGTGGATTAAAGGATACGAAAAGACGAGATGAACTGATAGAGCGTCTGCAATTTGATGTGAAAACACCGATTCGCAAAATGTCTAAAGGAATGAAGCAAAAAGTAGGGATAGTCGCTGCATTTATGCACGATCCAGAGGTGTTAATTTTAGATGAACCAACATCTGGACTTGATCCACTTATGCAACAAGTGTTTATAGATTTAATATTAGAGGAAAAGCAAAGAGGAAAAACAATCCTAATGTCATCACATATTTTTACTGAAATTGAGAGAACTTGTGACAGAGTAGCTATTATTAAAGATGGTCGACTCGTAACGGTTGAAAATATTCACGATTTACAAAGTATGAGAAGACAGGTGATAGATGTAACAGTATCATCACAAGAAGAGATTGAGTCCCTTACAAAGTGTAATTTGCAATTTGAAGCGGTAAAAGGTAGAGAGGCATCTATCATTGTACAAGGAAACTATCAAACTGTTTTACAAACACTTTCAAACTATAATGTAACGGCACTTCAAACGAGAGCGATGGATTTAGAACATTTATTTATGCATTATTACGATAAGAAAGAAGGGGTAACGCATGAATAAGCAATTATTTTTAGCTAGTTTGAAAGAAACACAAAAAAGTATTTTGAGTTATGCGTCTGGTGCAGCTTTATATCTGTGGTTATTAATTTGGATATTCCCGTCAATGGTATCAGCGAAAGGGCTAAATGAATTAATAGCTGCCATGCCTGATAGTGTGAAAAAAATCGTTGGTATGGAAAGTCCGATTCAAAACGTAATGGATTTTCTAGCGGGCGAATACTATAGTCTATTGTTTATTATCATTTTAACAATTTTTTGCGTAACAGTTGCGACACATTTAATTGCTCGTCATGTAGATAAAGGAGCAATGGCATACTTGCTAGCAACACCTGTATCTAGAGTGCAAATTGCGATTACACAAGCTGCTGTTCTCATATTGGGACTTCTAATTATTGTATCTGTTACGTATGTAGCTGGGTTAGTAGGTGCAGAATGGTTTTTACAAGATAACAACTTAAATAAAGAATTATTTTTGAAGATAAATGTAGTCGGAGGGCTCATATTTTTAGTCATTAGTGCGTATTCATTTTTCTTTTCTTGTATATGTAATGACGAAAGAAAAGCACTAAGTTATTCAGCGAGTTTAACTATTTTATTTTTCGTATTGGATATGGTAGGGAAGTTAAGTGATAAGTTAGAATGGATGAAAAACCTATCATTATTCACGCTGTTTCGTCCGAAAGAAATTGCTGAAGGATCATATAATATATGGCCGGTAAGTATAGGTTTAACTACTGTAGCGCTTTGTATTTTTATCGTAGCGATTGTATTATTTAGGAAGAGGGATTTACCGTTATAGAGTAGAAAGTCCACTGAGAAAGTGGGCTTTTTTTATTTGTAAATTTAAACTAGTATGTTTATCGCATAACACTTATAAAGGATATTTATCTTTTTAATTAAGAAAATATTCAAAAAAATGAACCTTTTTCTAGGTTCATACGTCTAATACATGTAAAGTTAAATTGGAAGTGATGAAGTGAGGATGAAACAGGAGGAGCAATTGTGAAAGTAATCCCTTTATATAAAATGATTGTAAAAGAAGAAACGGGTGTTTCTTTAGCGAAAAAAGGTGATCATGAAGCCTTTATAGCGCTTATACATACAGAAAAAGCGAAGATGTATCGAATAGCAAAGGCGATGTTACGTGATGAGACAAATATAGAGGATGCGATACAGACAACAATTTTAAAAGCCTATGAAAATATAAAAAAATTAAAAAAAGAAGAATTTTTTCAAACTTGGTTAATTCGAATACTAATAAATGAGTGTAACAATATTATTAGAGCGTATAAAAATGTAATTGTGACAGAAGAGAATGATTACATTATGAGTGCGTGTGATCAGTATGAAGATATAGATTTGTGTAATGCGATTCAATCGTTACATGAAGAATTAAGAGCTGTTACGGTGCTTTATTACTATGAAGACATGCATCAAGAGAGTATAGCAAAGCTGTTAGAAATACCGAAAGGAACAGTGAAATCAAGATTATCACGTGCGAGGGAACAACTACAAAAACGATTAAAGATGGAATAGGGGGTGTAAAGGATGGATAATGAAAAATTATTTGATGAGAAATTAAAAAAGAGAATAAAAGATGAAAATGTTATAGTACCTCCAGAGTTAAATGAAAAGATTAATAGCACGCTACATAATCTTAAGGTAAAAAAGAAGAGTTACAAAATTCATATGATGATAATTAGTGCAGCGGTTTGTATACTTTCAGTGGTATCTATGTCTGAGTTTTCTATACAAAGTTTTGCACAAAATGGTGGAGTATTTGAATATGTAAAGAAAAAAGCGTTTTCTGATTATGAAAATGAAGAAGAAATAAAATCGAATGTACATTATCCAGATAAAGAAAAGATTCATCAAAAAATGCTAGATTCTATTGATTATTTTAAAAATATTTCAGGACAATTTGAGGAATATTCTAGCTCATCAAGAATTGCTACAACATATAAGTATGCGATTGATACGGAGAAACAAAGAGGTATCTCTTCGAAAGAAGATAAACTAGCCAAAAAACGAACAATTATATATAACGAGGGGAAGAAAAAAGAGTTTGATGATGAGAAGTATACCTATAAAGAGACAAAATGGAACCCGAAAGAAAGAAACAATGAACTATTAAAATTAAATCCTACGGAAAGGTTAGTGAGAAAATCAGATGAGAAAAAGAGATATGATGATGAATATGTAGGGCTAGCTAAATATAGTATTCAATCAGAATTCGCAGATTTATTAATTCGATATAAAGATTGGAATTATAAAGAAACGAAATATCTTGGATTAGATTGTTACAAAATTGAAGGAGTTATAAACATAGAGATGCCTGTTAGCACCTCTGAAGATTTAAGAGGGAAATTCGAAATGGTTGTGGAGAAAAATACAGGGATTATGTTGAAATTTCTTAGTTTTCAAGAAGGCTTGATTCAATATTCAGTTACGACTGAATGGATACAAATAGATAAGGGATTGAAAGAAAGTATGTTTCAAAAGGATAGCGCTAAATATGAAAAAATGAAAAACATATTGGATGAATAGAAACAGGAGGAGAGTAAATGGGGAATCATTCATCTTTAAGAGAAGAGAAAAATAAGCAAAAATATAAAAAGAAAAAGATAATAAGTTTACTACTGGCGGTATTACTATTTGGTGGAATTGGCTATGGGGCCTATGTATATATGAAAACTTCTAGTCTTGTACAAAAATCTAATTTGAATTTAGCACGAGGTGAAAAATCCAATTTACGTGAGAAATCTGTAAAGCCAATTGCAAATCATGTTTCACTTTTAATTATGGGAATTGATGAAAATCAAGAACGACAAAAGGAATATAATGGTGCATTTCATACAGATGCATTATTGTTAGCGACTTTTAATAAAGACGATAAAACAGTGAAATTAACGAGCATACCGCGTGATACATATACATATGTTCCAGTTGAAAAGAAAAAAGATAAAATAACCCATGCATATGGAAGTGGTTTCGTTAAAAATGGTAAAGATGGAGGACCGCAAGCTTCTGTGGAAGCGGTAGAAAAATTGTTACAGGTGCCTGTTGATTATTTTGTGAAATTTAATTTTGGTTCCTTTACTAAAATTGTTGATGGGTTAGATGGTATTGAAGTGGATGTCCCAGTTGAATTTACGGAGCAAAATAGTAAAGATGAACCTGATGCGATTCATTTGAAAAAAGGATTACAAAAATTAAATGGGGAAGAAGCACTTGCACTAGCAAGAACGCGCCATATTGATAGTGATGCAATGAGAGGACAGCGCCAACAACTTGTTATTGAAGCGATTTTAAGTAAATTAAAAAGTGTAGGATCGATTACGAAGCTAGAAAAAATAGTTGAGGCGGTTGATGGTGATTTTAAAACAAATTTAGTAATGGATGATATTTTATCTTTTTATAAATACGGTTTAAACGGTTCAGTTGAAAAAATACAATTAGCTGGTGATGATTTATACTTACCTAATGGCCCAAACGGGCAACGTGTATATTATTATAATCCTAATAAAAAAGATCTACAGAGTTTGAGTAATACTCTTAGAACACATCTAGGATTAAGTGAAAAACAGATTGAGGAGAATTAAAGCAGATGTAATGTCTGCTTTTTTATTACGTTAAATAGTATGTCTTTTATTCGTGAATATTATATACTATTTTCAGGTTTAAGATAATAGTGTAACATAAAATTATAGTTTAAGTTAAATAACAGGGGGGCTATTACATAGAATATATCATTAGCAATTATTGAAATAGTATGGCAGAAATGAAAATACAGGGGAGTATCAAAAATGAGAATTGTAAAGAATTTGACATTCCAAGTTATTGTGGCTATTATTTGTGGTATTGCAGTAGGGGCAATTTGGCCGAGTGTTGGACAACAAATGAAGCCAATTGGTGAAACATTCATCAATATGATTAAAATGGTTATTGCACCGATTATCTTTTTAACAATTGTGCTCGGTATTGCAAGTATGGGAAGTATGAAAAAGGTAGGCCGTGTTGGTGGGAAGGCACTATTATATTTTGAAATTGTTACAACAGCGGCTTTAATTATTGGTATCATCGTAGCGAATGTTGTACGTCCAGGAGATGGATTAGATCCCTCAAAACTAAAAGGCGGAGATGTTTCACAATATGTACAAAGTGGGCAAGAAATGAAATGGATGGATTTCTTTTTACATATCGTGCCGTCTAACATGTTTGAAGCATTTGCCAAAGGTGATATTTTACAAGTTCTGTTCTTCTCCATTTTATTCGGAGCAGGGTTAACGATGTTAGGAAAAAATGGACAACCGGTTATTGACTTTTTTGAAAGATTATCGAAAGTATTTTTTAACATTTTATCAATTGTAATGAAATTAGCACCAGTTGGAGCATTCGGTGGGATGGCATTTACAATTGGGAAGTATGGTTTAAGCACGCTCATACCACTTGGTAAATTAATGATTTGTGTATATGCGACAATGGCATTATTTGTTTTTATTGTTTTAAATTTTATTTGTAAATTGTATAAATTTAGTTTGTGGAAATATTTAGCGTATATTAAAGAAGAATTACTTATTGTTCTCGGGACATCATCTTCAGAATCAGTACTGCCGCGGATGATGACAAAGATGGAAGACTTCGGGTGTTCGAAGCCGGTAGTAGGTTTAGTCATTCCAACAGGTTACTCTTTTAACTTAGATGGAACAACGATTTATTTATCAATGGCAACTATATTTTTAGCGCAAGTTTTTCACGTCGATCTTTCACTAGGTCAACAATTAACTATAATAGCTATTTTGTTAGTTACATCTAAAGGAGCAGCAGCAGTAACCGGCGGGGGATTCATTGTACTAGCATCTACTCTATCTGCAATGAATGTTATCCCATTAGAAGGTTTAGCGTTATTACTTGGTGTAGATCGTTTCATGTCAGAAGCACGTGCTATCGTTAATTTAATTGGTAACGGTATTGCAACTGTAGTTGTTGCGAAAAGTGAAAATGAATTTGATGATGAGAAGTATACGAGAGTAGTAGAGGAAATGAAAAGAGAGAAAATGGTCGGGTAAAAAGTCAGCTTTGCTGACTTTTTTATTTTTGTAGAAAAGATGTTTTTAGATATATGCATTATTTATTAGCAATAATTAACAAGTATTCAAGTGGTAAATGAGATGAAAGTGATTAAAACAACGAATGTGTATGAATGCGAAATAAGGTTTGAACAAAATATGGAATTTTTATGAATATTACTGTAAAAAAATAATTTTTTAAAAATTTTCAATAATAATACTTTACAAAAATTAAAAAATTAGTAGAATAAGAATTAGTAAGAATCGTCTGATAAATATATAGAGAAAAACAGAATTATCAGAAAATTCTTTAATAGCTATCGTTAAGAATTAGGGAGGGTACAAAATGAAAAAGAAACAAATGAAAAAACTAACAGCAGTTGTAGCACCGGTTTTAGCAATGAGCATGGCGTTAACAGCATGTTCTACATCAGGTGGAGATAAGAAGACAAGCACAAATTCTAGCTCTAGTGGAGATAGTAAATCAGGGGAAAAATTAGCAGCAAAACAAGTGTTAAATCGTACAGAAACAAATGAGATCCCAACAATGGATACTTCAAAAAATACAGATACATTAGGTTCTCAAATTTTAGGGAACACAATGGAAGGGTTATATCGATTAGATAAAGATAATAAACCAATCCCAGCTGCAGCAGAATCTAGTACGAAAAGTGAAGATGGTAAAAAATATACATTTAAACTACGTAAAGATGCAAAATGGTCAAATGGTGATCCTGTAACAGCAAAAGACTTTGCTTATGCATGGCAACGATTATTAGATCCAAAAACAACTGCAGAATATGCGTTTATCGCATTCCCAATTAAAAATGCAGAGGCGATTAATAAAGGTGAAAAACCAGTAACTGAACTAGGAGTTAAGGCGGTAGATGACTATACATTAGAAGTTGAATTAGAACAAGCGGTACCATACTTCTTAAACTTAGTAGCGTTCCCATCGTACTATCCATTAAATGAGAAGTTCGTAAAAGAAAAAGGTGATAAATACGGTTTAGAGTCTGATACAACAGTATATAACGGACCATTCGTTCTTACTGATTGGAAGCATGAGCAAGGCTGGAAACTAAAGAAAAATGATCAATATTGGGATAAAAAGACTGTAAAATTAGATGAAATCAACTATAGTGTAGTAAAAGAAATAAATACAAGGGTTAACTTATTTGATACAGGTGCAATTGATTTCGCACTTCTATCAGGTGAATTCGTTGACAAATATAGAAATAACAAAGAGGAGTTTGGCACATACTCACAAGTAAGTACATTCTTCTTACGTATGAATCAAAAACGTGGTGGACAAGATACACCATTAAAGAGTCAGAAATTACGTGAAGCAATCGCGCTTTCTATCGATAAGAAAAACTTAGCAAACGTTATTTTAAATGACGGATCTAAACCAGCAGACTTCTTAGTACCGAAAGGGTTAGCGACTGGACCAGACGGAAAAGACTTCCAAGAAACATTTAAAAATGGTATCAAACCAGATGCGAAAAAAGCTGCTGCGGCCTGGGAAGAAGCGAAAAAAGAACTTGGTAAAGACCAAGTTACAATTGAGTTATTAAACTATGATACTGGTAATGCGAAAAAAGTAGGGGAATATGTAAAAGACCAAATTGAGAAAAATTTAAAAGGTGTAACAGTTAATATTAAACTTCAGCCATTCAAACAAAAACTAAAACTAGAAACAGAGCAAGATTATGATTTATCATATGCTGGTTGGGGACCTGACTATGCTGACCCAATGACATTCTTAGATATGTTCCAGTCTAATCATTCTCATAACCAAATGAGCTTCGCTGATTCTAAGTATGATGATATGATTAAAAAAGCTGGCACTGAATTAATGGGTGACGCGAAGAAACGTTGGGAAGAGCTAGGAAAAGCTGAGAAATTACTTCTTGAGAAAGATGTAGCACTTGTACCTTTATACCAACGTGGTGATGCATATGTTCTAAAACAAAATATTAAAGGTATTGTAAAACATAATATCAGTCCGGAATATAGCTTTAAATGGGCATATGTAACTGAAAAATAATAGAGTTAAAAAAGCATTTCAAAGTAGCTAAGCTACTTTGAAATGCTTTTTTGTGAGCTTAAAATACTAATTTTTAGTATGGTTAAATAGAGGAGAATAAGGTGTATAGTATGTACATATAGTAGATGGGGGATAAATCCTACTAAAACAAAAAAGTCATAATATTTAAAATTAAACTATTTACAAATGCGAAAAAAAGAGTAGAATAACATTAGTTGTAATTTTCTGAAAAATTAATCTTTAGTAAGGGGTCTCTCAAGGGTTGGTAATGTACATATAATTAGGGAGGGTACAAAAATGAAGAGAAAAAAGATGAAAAAGTTAACGGCAGTTGTGGTACCAGTTTTAGCGATGAGTGTTGCATTGACAGCATGTTCTGGGTCAGGTGGGGAAAAGAAAACGACTACTACATCAAATAGTGGGGAAGAAAAAAAATCTGATATTAAATATGCAGCGAAACAAGTATTAAATCGTACGGAAAACCAAGAAATTCCGACGATGGATACTTCTAAATCTACTGATACATTAGGTGCGCAAATTTTAGGGAACACGATGGAAGGCCTATATCGCCTTGATAAAGATAATAAGCCAATTCCTGCTGCGGCAGAGTCTAGTACGAAAAGTGAAGATGGTAAAAAGTATACGTTTAAACTGCGAAAAGATGCAAAATGGTCAAATGGTGATCCTGTAACAGCGAAAGATTTCGTTTTCGCATGGCAGCGCTTACTTGATAAGAATACTGCGGCAGAATATGCATTTATTGCTTACTATATTAAAAATGCAGAAGCGATTAATAAAGGGGAAAAACCTGTAACTGAATTAGGAGCGAAGGCGGTAGATGATTACACGCTAGAAGTAGAATTAGAAAAACCGGTACCGTATTTCTTAAATTTATTAGCATTCCCATCATACTATCCATTAAATGAAAAATTCGTAAAAGAAAAAGGTGATAAGTACGGTTTAGAAGCAGATACAACTGTGTATAACGGTCCATTCGTTATGTCTTCATGGAAACATGAACAAGGTTGGCAGCTGAAGAAAAATGATAAGTACTGGGATAAAAAGACTGTGAAATTAGAAGAAATTAACTATAGTGTAGTAAAAGAGGTTGCAACGAAAGTAAACTTATATGATACAGGATCAATTGATTTTACATTACTATCAGGAGAGTTTGTAGATAAATATAAATCGAACAAAGAAGAATATGGTGAGTATGCGGAATCAAGTACATTCTTCTTACGTTTAAATCAAAAACGTAGCGGACAAGATACGCCTTTAAAGAGCAAAAAACTACGTGAAGCAATTGCATTATCAGTTGATAAAAAAGGATTGGCAAATGTAATTTTAAATAATGGATCAAAAGCAACAGATCAATTGGTTCCAAAAGGACTTGCGACAGGGCCAGATGGTAAAGATTATCAAGATACATTTAAAAATGGTCTGAAATATAATCCGAAAAAAGGAGCAGCAGCGTGGGAAGAAGCAAAAAAAGAACTTGGAAAAGATCAAGTTACAATTGAATTGCTAAGTTATGATGATGGAACTGCGAAAAAGATTGCTGACTATGTAAAAGATCAAATTGAGAAAAATTTAAAAGGTGTAACGATTAATACAAAAATTCAGCCGTTCAAACAAAAATTAAAATTAGAAACTGCGCAAGATTATGAAATTTCTTATGCAGGTTGGAGTCCAGACTATGCGGATCCAATGACATTTATTGATATGTTTGAATCGAAGAGCCCGTACAACCAAATGAGTTATTCAAATCCAAAATACGATGAAATGGTAGGAAAAGCAGGTAATGAATTAATGAGTGATGCGAAAAAACGCTGGGAAACGTTAGGGAAAGCTGAAAAGTTATTCCTTGAAGAAGATGCAGGGTTAGTTCCTTTATATCAAACAGGAAGATCGTACGTAATGAAACCGAATGTAAAAGGAATTGTGAAACATAACATCAGTCCAGAATATAGCTTTAAGTGGGCGTATGTAACTGAGGATGGTGGAAAAAAATAAAGTGAAAGCATTTCAAAAGTGGCTGAGCTGCTTTTGAAATGCTTTTTAGTATGCATAAGGGAATAAATCTCGTTAGCCTATTGAGAATCGGGTAGGTAATTAGGAAGGTTCTATCGGAGGAAAATAGAGAGGTCAGTAAGTAGTAAGACAGATGAATGATAGTAAGAGACCTCATGCTAATAAGAAAAATATAGAACGTAGTAATAGATTGGAATAAGGGGAGGGATGTTTACATATAGTAGACGGGGGATAATTCATATAGTAGTTAAAACAACAAGTTACTATAATAAAAAAATAAATATTTAGAAAATTTACAAAAATACTTTACAAAATCTAAAAAAACAGTAGAATATTAATTAATAAGAATTTTCTGATAACGAAAGTTAGTAGAGAATTTCTAAATGTTAATATCGTACATATAATTGGGGAGGGTACAAAAAAATGAAGAGAAAAAAGATGAAAAAATTGACAGCGGTCGTAGCACCAGTTTTAGTAATGAGTATGGCATTAACAGCTTGCTCTGGATCAGGAGATAAAGAGAAGGCAAGCACAACACCAAAAAGCGGTGAAAAAGAAGGCGGAAAGTTAGCGGCGAAGCAAGTGCTTAATTTAACAGAGTCTCAAGAGATTCCATCTATGGACTCTGCTAAAGCGACAGACCAAGTATCGTTTCTAGCTTTAAACAACGTAATGGAAGGTTTATATCGACTTGATAAAGATAATAAGGCAGCTCCAGGGGTTGCTGAATCATATAAAAAGAGTGATGATGGTAAAAAGTATACATTTACATTAAATAAAAATGCAAAATGGTCAAATGGAGACCCTGTAACAGCGAAGGATTTCGTGTTTGCTTGGAAACGTGCGGTAGATAAAAATACAGCAGCGGAATATGCATACATTATGTTTGATTTAAAGAACGCAAAAGCAATTAATGATGGGAAAGCACCACTTGATACGTTAGGTGTAAAAGCTGTAGATGATTACACATTAGAGGTAGAATTAGAAAATCCAGTTCCTTACTTTGTAGAATTAACTTCATTCGGAACATTCTATCCGTTAAATGAAAAATTCGTAAAAGAAAAAGGTGAAAAATTTGGTTTAGAAGCAGATACAACGTTATACAACGGACCATTTACATTAACAGACTGGAAACATGAAGAAGGATGGAAATTAAAGAAAAATGCACAATATTGGGATAATAAAACAGTTAAGTTAGATGAAATCAACTTTAACGTAGTAAAAGATAGCGGTACACGTGTAAACTTATATGAAAGTGGACAAATCGATCGTGCGGGACTTACATCTGAAATGGTTGACAAATATAAATCAAATCCAGACTTCTATACACAAAAAACACCATCAACGTTCTTCTTACGTTTAAACCAAAAACGTGGTGGGCAAGATACAGTATTAAAAAACAAAGATTTACGTTTAGCGATTGCAAAGGCATATGATAAAAAAGGCTTAACGAACGTTATTTTAAATGACGGATCTACACCGGCAGATTACTTAGTACCAAAAGAATTTGCGAAGAGTCCAGATGGAAAAGACTTCCGTAAAGATAACGGAGATATTTTAAAAACAGATGTGAAAAAAGCAAAAGAGCATTGGGAAAAAGCGAAAAAAGAACTTGGAAAAGAGCAAGTAACGATTGAGCTATTAAACTACGATAGCGATAATGCGAAAAAAGTAGGGGAGTTCTTAAAAGGAGAACTTGAGAAAAACTTACCAGGGTTAACAGTGAACTTGAAAAATCAACCGTTTAAACAAAAGTTAAAATTAGAATCAGATTTAGATTATGATTTATCTTACGCTGGTTGGGGCCCTGATTACTTAGATCCAATGACATTCATTGATATGTTCGTTACAAATGGTCCTCATAACCAAACTGGATATTCAAATCCAAAATATGATGAAATTGTAGAAAAAGGTAAAGGCGAGCTATTAACGAAAACGAAAGAACGTTGGGATAGCTTACTAAAAGCTGAGAAAATGTTACTTGATGATGCTGTAATTGCACCATTATATCAACGTGGTGATGCTATCGTTCAAAGACCTAAAGTAAAAGGTATTGTTCACCATCCAGTTGGTGGAGACTACAGCTATAAATGGGCATATATTACAGAGGATAAGTAAGATGAGGGGCGTACAATACGCCCTTTTTTCTATGCACTTTTCTTCCTTGCTCGAATATATAAAATAAAAAAGGGAGAATCCCATGAAGCGAAACACATACATCGATTTCCTAGCTTATTACGGAATAGGAAGCGCTCATCCTGGTGGCTTTACGTTAACAAAACAATTGTTAGCACAACTGCCTTTTAAATATGGAGCGAATGTCCTTGAGATAGGTTGCGGTACGGGGAAAACAGCGGCATATATGACAAGGGAATTTGGTTATAAAGTAACAACGGTTGAAAAGAATGAAATTATGATTCAAAAGGCAAAAGATAGATGGTTGTTTGAAGGGTTAGCTATACAATTAATTGAAGGAAATGTGGAGCATTTACCGTGTTTGAATAACTCATTTGAGTTCGTACTTGGAGAATCAATCATCGCTTTTACAGACAAAGAAAGGGTTATCTCGGAGTGTTATCGTGTATTACAGCAGGACGGTAAGCTTGTTGTCATTGAAATGATTATTGATAGGCACATTGATAAGGGTGAGGAAGAAAAAATCGCCCAATTATATGGTATGAAAGAATTATTAACGGAGAATGAGTGGGTACAATTATTTCAGAAAGCAAATTTTAAAAGAATTACAATTGCTGGCGGTGGCACGATTGCAGAAACGATCTCTGGCTATGTAGAAGAGCCAGAATGGAATGTATCCTCACATATTCCGAATGAGTTATATGAGGCGTGGGTACAGCATGAAAATATACGGCTTATGTACCAACACATTTTAGGGCATCGTATTTTTATATGTGAAAAATAAAGAAAAAGAGTTGGCTAAAGGTAGCCAACTCTTTACTATGTTAAATGAAAAATAATGCAGCTAATGTAATTCCGAAGATGAAACCAAATCCGAGTTCAACACCCCAGCCACAACCGCCGCCTCCCCAGCCGCCGCAACCACAACTACTACAACCACGACCACCACATCCGCAGCTGCTGAATCCACCACCGCATCCGAATCCACAACTATCACACCTGCTAAGGCCTCCACAAAGGTCACAACCACCGTTTGCATAAGCGTCATAGTAGCCGAATCCTGAATCAAAAGATGAGCGCTGTTGCACCGGTTCAATCCATACAGAGCTTTGTGTCACATCGATTATTTTCCCTAAATGTATACGGCCATCACGGTCTTCAATCCGAACAACTTTTCCGAAGTAACGTCGGCATGTATCATAACATTTTTGTCTATGCATGTTCTTTCCTCCTTCCGCATTACAGTAATACGATATGTAAGGGGGACAAGTGCGGCTTGTACGAATGCCCTATCTATCATAATTGTTATAGGAAAGGGGAAATATAAGAAGAGGATATATAAGGAGGAAAAGGCATGAAATCTACAGATCAGTTTCAGACACACGAAGTACCGTGGGAAGAATTTATTGAAGCGTTGCGAGAGGAAATGAAGAAGCAAGTAGGGGCAGATATTATTGATACAGTAGTTTGCAATTTAGAAGATGGTTTTGAAGTGTATACATATGTGCAGGGGGATTTAGATTTTGAATATAAGGAAGCGCTTGAGAGAAAATACGGAAGTGATGCGAAGACACCTAATGTGTTAACGATAATGTTATTAGCTAGTATTTATAATACAAGTGAAGAGAATATACGCTTGCATGCGGATCATAAAGAGAATCCGATTGTTGAAGTGTATGTAAAGCAAGGAAACACGCTGTGAAAGGCGTGTTTTTTAATTGTATGATAAAATGTTAGAAAATTAAGAAAGAAGGTGATGAATTGGGAATTAAACATCTTAATTTAACAGTTGCAGATGTAGTAGCTGCAAGAGAGTTTTTAGAAAAGTATTTTGGCTTAACTTGTAGTGGAACAAGGGGGAATGCCTTTGCAGTTATGCGTGATAATGATGGATTTATACTAACGTTAATGAAAGGAAAAGAAGTTCAGTATCCAAAAACATTTCATGTAGGATTTCCACAAGAAAGTGAAGAACAAGTAGATAAGATAAATCAAAGATTGAAGGAAGATGGATTTTTGGTCGAGCCTCCTAAGCATGCCCATGCGTATACGTTTTACGTTGAAGCACCTGGTGGATTTACAATAGAAGTGATGTGTTAAGTTAAAAATCAAACTTTTTGTCATGTGTTTTTAAAATAAAAAGTAGGAAAAGTCTGTTTTAAGCGTGGAGCTTAAACAGGCTTTTTTACTTATATAATTGGATAGAGAATGCTAGAAGGAATATTACCAAGTGTATGATCTGTTTACATAATAAAGTTATGGTGGGTTAGTTGTCCTAAAATACAAGTCATATATCTTGTTTCCTCTCATAAATTTAAACATAGGAATTTGTCTACAAAGGTGGCGAAGCCTCATCATGAAAATTCGAATTTGTGCCACATTCATGTTGTTTCTATTTATATGGTTACATCCTTTTTGGACTTTTGCAAAAGGAGAGGAGGCAAAGGAAAGGGTCGTTTCACTTGTATATGATGATTCGGGCAGCATGAGAAATAACGATCGCTGGAAATATGCCAATTATGCTTTGCAAAGTTTAGTTGCGCTATTAGATGAAAAAGATAAATTTTCTTACGTTCCAATGAGTAAGCCGAATGATCCATTAAACATTTCGTTAGCGAAGGATAAGAGACAAATGGAAATTGAGGGAATTGGAGCGTGGAAAACGTATTTAAATACTCCATTTAGCGCAGTAGAAACGGCGATGCAATCTATAAAAAAGGAAGCAGATATAGATGGGAAGCGTGAATTTTGGCTTATTGTATTAACTGACGGGGCATTTAATGATTTAGAGAAAGATAAGGTTGGCGGAAAAGAACAAATTTTGCAGAAATTAGCCCAGTTTAAGAAAGAAATGGATACAAAAAAGATATCGTTACATCCAGTCTTAATTACGATGGAAGAAGATTTAGGACAACAAGAAAAAGAACAACTAAATACGTTCAAGGAAATATGGAAGAAAGAGATAAATGGTGTTACGATGCCGTCAAGCGGAGAAGATGGCATTGTAAAAAGTGTAAATCAAGTGGCAGCATTAGTTGCAAATCGTGATCCATTCTCCTCTGTTGAATCGATTGTAAAAACGAAAGTAGTGGGGAAAAGAGTAGAGATTACAACACCATTTCCGTTAAAGCGTATGACGCTTGTACGACAATCGCCTTCTCTGCCCGATTATCAGGTCACACAAATTTCTAAACCATTACAATTACAATCTTCTTTTTCCATACATGCACCAGGTGAAGCGAAATTGTTCGGAAATATAGTTCATATCAGTACGGAAAATGAAGAAGTTATTAAACCAGGAACGTATACGATAGAAGTGGATCAGGACATTGAGAAAGAAGGACTACAAGTATTAGTTGAACCAGCGCTTAATTATACGGTTTCTACTTATGACAAAGATGATAGTAGTCAAAAAAATGTAGAGAAAATGTACGAAGGTGTTACTGCTGTTATTGAAGCAAAGCCTACGGAGTTGCCAGTTCAGTCTTCTTACTTTCAGGCAGAAGTAGAAATAGATGGAAAACAATATGCAATGAAGTGGAACGATAAAAGGCATGTGTTTTATTACGAAACGAAGCTTGGTAAAGGGTTAGTACGCGGGAAAGTTCATATGAATATAAAGGGGTTTTATAGACAGACGAAAGAATTTAAAATTGAAACAGCTGAGAAACCGAAATTATCACTTCAAACTGTTACAAAAGATTATGAAGAAAAAGTGACAAATTTAGAGAATAGTAAACCATTTGTTTTACAACCACAGTTAGATGGTAAGTTAATGACAGAAGAAGCTGTAAAAAAACTATTAAAATCTACTGGTGTCACATCTAAACAATCAATCAATTATGAAATAAAGCAACATGGAAATCAAATCTATGTTTATCCTCGTCCCTATTACTCCGACACATTTAATTTTACAGATACCGGCACCGTAGAAGCTACCATCGTAATGCAGGATTCAAAGTTACAAGAAGTAAAGAAAAACATAACATTCCATATTCAAGATGCTCCGTTTTATGAAAAATATGCGCTTATTTTTAAGTTTGTCATTCCTATCACTTTATTACTGCTAGTAGTAGGAATCATTGTTTTAGGATGGATTATTCGGCCAAGATTTCACCGGAAAGCACTACTGTATTATGAATGGGATCAAGAGGTAGCGAAAGATTGGCTATATCAATCTGAACCAGAATTACTTCGAAATAAATGGTGGAACCATTATTTTGGTATCCCATTTAGAGCAGAAAGAAAAACCGTGCAATCCGTTACGTTTATAGCGAAGAAAGGTTCGAAATCTGTCTTTGTAGCGAAAGAATCACAAGTAGTTGGAATGATTATTGATGGAATGTTTATAGCAGAGGATGAAGTAGGAATGGAACATAAGACACTATATCCAAATGAACTTTTACTAATTGATAGGGGATATGGTAAAGAGATTTACAAGTACGAATGTGAATAGTAGGTAGGGATAAGAAGGGGATGGAGTATTAATCCTCTTTCCCTTTTTTCCAACAAGCAAGAATAGGAAGGTGGTTCACATGACATTACAAGTTCCAACAATATTAATTGGTTTAGGTGGAATCGGTAGTACTGTGACGCATCAAATATATGAAAAACTGCCTGAAGAGCGCCGGAAAAAGGTAGCAATGCACGTATTTGATACAGATGTGAATACATTAAGTAAATTCGATCATATTCGAAAGTTTAAGACACAAACAAGTTCTAGTAAAACGCCTAGGGAGTATATTGCGGGAGATCCAACGATCCCAGAGTGGTTTCCGATGGATCCGACTATACTTGATAAACCATTAACAGAAGGAGCAGGACAGTTACGCGTCATTTCACGTTTAGCGTTACGTGCTGCGATGAAAGAAGATAAATTGACGTCTTTTTGGCAAGAAATCGAGAAAATTTTTCCGGTTACAAGTGATCAAACGGAATATGGTGTGCGTGTCATTATAGTAACATCACTAGCAGGCGGAACAGGTTCAGGGATGTTTCTGCAAATTGCATTATATTTACGTGAAATGCTTCGGAAGAAATTGCAGCATCATAACATTTTAATACGCGGTGCGTTTTTAATGCCGGATGTTTTAGTAAAGACGAGAACGGTTAGTGCGAAAGAATTTGAAACGGTGCAAGCAAATGGCTATGCATCGTTAAAAGAATTACATGCTATTACGCTCGGTTCTACTGGAGAATTATCAAAACGCGGTGGTGTAACAATTGAATTAGAGTATCGCCCTGATCAAGTAGATGAAGACGGAAGAACGAATCATACAATTAAACAACATCATTTACCGTACAATTATTGTTTCTTATACGATTACGAAAATCTACATGGACACCATTTACACAATTTATCAGACTATATGGAACAGATGGCAAATACAATTTATTTACAGTTATTTAGCCCGATGTCTACAAGTCATTTTGCACAGGAAGACAATCAAATTCAGCAATTAGCAGAATCAAGTGGAAAAGGACGATATTGCGGGGCAGGAACGGCAAAACTCATTTATCCATATGAGCATGTGTTAAAATATTGTGCTTTAAAATGGGCGGTGCAAGGTTTAGATGAATCGTGGCTGCATTTAGATCAACTGTTTCAAGAGAAGAAGCAAAGATACGACCAAGATGTAAAACGTGGGATGCAGCGTGAAAAGCCGGAGAGAGGTAAAAGTTATTTAGAGGACTTGGAGCATCTTGCTACCCGTCCAGAGCAAGCTCATATTTTCTATAGACAAATGTACAATGAAACACGTGAAGGAGCAGAGGGCGGTAAGCTCGGAGTTGCGAAATCAAAACTGTTTTTAGAAGCTGTAGAAAGTTATGTACAACGAACGGTGCAAAAAGATGAGGAATTAAATCGTCTGCAACATGAGTGTAAAATTTCAGCTACGAAACTGAAAATGATGGAACAAATGAAGGGTGAAGTGGCAAGAGTGGATCATGCGGTGCGTTTATATGCGTATGCGATTCCGAGCCGGGTACATGAACATGTAACGACACTTTTATATGACATGATTGAATCAGACCGCTTTTCACCAAGTGGTTCTGAAGGGCAGTCCTATCAATTAAATACATGGTTTTTAAAGAAAACAGATCCCGTTCACCCAGTAGCAGCGCGTTTTATGTTATATGAAATTCGAAAGCAGTTAGTAGAAAAAATGAATCGACTACATGAAAATAATGAACAAAAGCGTAATGTAATTCAAAATTACGATAAAAAATTTAATGTGGGTAATATTGATGGAACGGTAACGGCTGTACGCCGAGTAGAAATTGCTCAACAACAAGGCTGGTTCGGAAAAATGATTAATAATCAGCAACGTTTATTCAAAAGAGAATTTGAAGACATCGTAACGCAATATGTACACAAATTAAATGAATATCGAAAAGAAATGCTATTAGAACTTGTATATCAATCGCTATATCAAGCAGTTAATAAAATGATTCAATATTGGGAAAGATTTTTTGATAATTTACATGAAACACGTGAAAATTTACTGTTTGAAATCCAAAAGCGCAGTAAGGAATTTGAAGGGAAAACAAACCCGACGAATGTATATGTATTAGCTGAGGAACAGCTGCAAGAAAAGATATGGCAAGATATGCAGCAACATTTAAATTTAGGTGTACTACCGAAAGATATATCAGCGGAAATTTATATGAGTTTGTACGGGGAATATTGTCGTGATGCGAAAACAGAAGAGATTCAGTCGAAAAAGGTAGAGGATTTCTACCGAGAACATATACTGAGCTATTGTTATGACGAACTGCAAGTACGCTATCGTGATAAATTAGAACTGAATATTATTGAAGCGTTGCGAAAAGAAGCAGATTATAAGAAACGTGATCGCGATGAATACGTTCGTGAAAAAATTGAAGACCTGTTCCATTTAGCGAGTCCATTCGTTCCGAAAGTTGCTCATCATAGGGAATTACAATATTGGGGTATACATCCTTCTTTAAAGAAAGAGTTGCAAGAGGAATTAATTCAAGAAATGTTTAAAGAAAAAGATACAGTACATGAAGCCTTTTCGCCATTTGAAGTGATCTGTTATCGAGCGCATTACGGCTTATCGCTGCAAGACTTTCCTAAATTATCATCAGGACATATTTCAAATGGATTTATGAATGATAAAGGTGACTATTTCCAATCGTATTATCGCCGTGTAAACAAATTAAATAGTAAAAAATCTAGTTTAACGCCGCATTTAGATAAGTATTGGCACTTACCAGCCTTTATGCCAGATTTAAATGCGACTCAAACAAAATTAGATTATGATAAATGTAATCGTGCATTACTATACGCATATATGTATCGCTGGATTAGTTTAGTTGCTGTTGATGGACAGTTTGTGTATCAATATAACGGTGTAGGACGTAGCTTTTTAATTCAGTCAATGGGGAAAAATATTTCAAGCGAAAGTTATAAATTACACAGAGCGTTGCTTCATAATCCGTTTATTTATGAAAACATCTTGTCACGATTTGAAGAAGAGCAAGAAAAGGCGATGATACAAGGTGGACATTTATATACACATCCGTTCGTATTAGGAGCCCAAGATGTAAGATGGCTTAGAAAAGAACATGTCCACAATCTTTTAGATATGATTTTAATGTATGATCGTGAAGCGAAGTATGATCCGACGTTAGAAGAAACATCAGATGAATTATTAAGACTATTCCTTGATGAAATCGAGTTGTATTTCCAGAACTATTACGGTACAGGTGCCGATATGGTGGCAAAGAAAGAGAAAGAAATGTTTATTAAACAATTGTGGGATCGCTCGCATGCGAAAGGGTATGTAGATCCAAATAGCGCTCCGTATAAAAAATGGCAAAATTTATTAGGTGTTCAAGATGAAGAAGAAACGTCAAAAACGAATGTATAATGAATGAAAAGGGAATCCTTAAAAGTGGCAATACAACTTTAGAAAAGAGGGATTCTGATGCCGTTTTTAGGAAGTGTATATCAAATATTTGGGTTATATCCGGAACTTTATTATGGGATGATTTCAGCGGAGCTGCAAGAGGAAGCTCAGAAGGAGCATCTTGGAAATAGTAGTGCAGAAGCTGAAGCGGAAGAATAAAAAAAGTGCAGATGAAAATCTGCACTTTTTTGTTAGTATTAAAATGGTAAAATAACCTCAAATGAATTATTATTTTTAAATAATAATTCATTTGAGGTTATTATAATTTTTATTGCATTGTATGTAATGAAAATTGTATGAAAATCAATGTAATAAAATGTGTATGAATATTAAGGTGGAAAACAACAATGTTTTTGAGAAAATAATTATGTATAAAAATAACATTTGATACATAATCAACCGATTGTTTTTGGTTGATTTATTATTGACAATATAATTAATTGTATGATAAATTCAATCAGCATTCTTAATGGTTTTTTGGTACGATTAATATTTTGAAAATTCAATACGGCATAAAGAGATTGATTTTTCTGTTTTTTTGGGGTGGGTTACTAAGTCTATAGGGGAAGTGAACTATGTATATTTTTATTTTTAAAATAGAACAGTAATAAAGAATGTAACAAGTAAGAGATAAACTTGAAAAAGAGGTTTCAAAGAATGAGTCTTTTCATAAAGAAAGCAATGGATGAAGAAAAGAAAAAAGTATTGAATCAAACTTTAGGAGCGATTGATCTAACTCTTTTAGGGATTGGAGCAATTATTGGTACAGGTATTTTCGTATTAACTGGTATTGTAGCAGCGAAACATGCTGGTCCAGCGATTGTATTATCTTTTGTATTAGCGGCAATTATATGTGCATGTGTAGCTTTCTGTTATGCTGAATTTGCATCTACAGTTCCAGTTTCGGGAAGTGTATATTCATATACATATATGACACTAGGTGAGATTTTTGCATTTATAGTTGGCTGGTGTGTTATGCTGGAGTATTTATTAGCGACTTCTGCGGTTGCAGCAGGCTGGTCAGCATATTTTCAGTCATTGCTACTAGGTTTTAATATTCACATTCCTACGATTTTTGCTTCGGCACCAGGAATGGGGAAGGGTGGAATCATTGATTTACCAGCAGTTCTTATTATTTTAGTTGTTACATTTTTATTAAGCCGTGGTGCAAAAGAAAGTGCACGAATAAATAATATAATGGTTATTATTAAACTGGCTGTTATTGTAGGGTTTATTGTTGTAGGGACACAATATGTAAGACCAGAGAATTGGCAACCATTTCTACCGTTTGGTTTTCACGGTGTGGTAGGAGGCGCTGCTACTGTATTTTTTGCTTTTTTAGGATTTGATGCAGTTGCAACAGCCGCAGAAGAAGTGAAGCGTCCACAACGTAACGTGCCAATCGGGCTACTTGTTTCCTTGTTCATTTGTACGGTTCTATATGTAGGTGTTTCATTCGTGTTAACTGGAATGGTTCCGTTTACGGAATTAAATGTTGCTGATCCTGTTGCATATGCGTTGCGCACTGTAGGAGAAGATAGAATTGCTGGGTTGTTATCGGTGGGAGCGATAGCAGGGCTAACAACAGTTCTGTTAGTAGCTATGTTTGCATTTGTTCGTGTATCTTACTCGATGAGTCGAGATGGATTGTTACCAAAAAGACTTTCAAGTGTCCATAAACGTTTACAAACTCCATTTTTTAATACATGGGTTACAGGTATACTAGCAGCTTTATTAGCGGGATTAGTGGATTTGAATTTATTAGCTAATTTAGTGAATATGGGAACGATAACAGCATTTGTGTTTGTATCTATAGCTGTCATTGTATTAAGAAAGACACATCCTAATATGAAGAGGCCATTCCGTGCTCCTCTAGTACCTTTTTTACCTATCGTTTCGATAGTAAGTTGTATATATTTAGCTTTGAACCTTTCTAAGCTTACTTTAATTAGTTTTGTGGCATGGATTATAATAGGTGTTTTCATATATTTTGTATATGCTAAAAAACATAGTAATGTTAGAAATAGAAATAGAAATAGAAATAAAGTATAGTCCATTGAAATAATACTTGTAATGGAAATGAAAACACGCTACTTATTCATATAAGAACAAGTAGCGTGTTTTTTCTATTTAATAATCCCATTTTCTAAAATTTTAATAGTTGGTGCCACTTTCACATTAGCTTTTGAAAAGGCACTCGGCCAATCATCTTCGACTTGTTTCCATTCTTTATATTGAAACGCTCTCGCATAATCACCAAATCCGAATGGATCAAGTTGCTGTTTTTGAATGTTGTGGATTAAATCGTTCAAATCTTTGTTTAGTTGTTTTGTAATAAGAGAAGTTAATTTCTTTCTATCTTTGTCTATATCCATATTGAATGTAAGTTCAGAGACAGCAATTTTCAAATCCATTTTAACATGAAATTTGAAGTGGTTATCGCTATAATCTGTATGGATATCACGATTCATGCTAAGAACATTTATTGTTACGAAATCGCCGCCATCGGTATCTTTTAAATCACTATTACTTTCAACTGAAGTAGAAGGGATTTTCAATGTAAGCGAAACCGGTGTATTCGCTTTCTTTTGTAACAAAAGAAGAAGGGCGCTTTCATAACGATTTAATGACATTTTATAAATTCCGCGAGAAGTTAATAGCGCGGAACCAGTAACGATAACATCCTTTTTACCTTTTTTTATTTCTGAAATAGCAGGTGTTATACCTTTATTAAACGTTTGCCTGTGAAATTCATGGAATGTCGTAAAAACGGTCCGATTGTACAGTTTGTTCGTATTAATTAAATCTGTTAAATACTCGGGAAGGGCAGGCTTATCTTTAAAGTTATTATATATAACTGAAGAAATTGGACCGTCTACTGCAACCATGCGCATGTTTCCAGTGTTTTTAGGATCACGATACCAAACATCAAGGTAAGGCATAGCCCCTTCTTGTTTTAAAAAATTTGTGCTAAATAAAATGAGCTGTAACTTTTCTGTAGATACTAAACCGCCACTTGAGCTATTAAACGTTGCTTTTGCTTCTCGAGGTGTACGTACTTTCGCTTCATGTGTTTCGTACTTTTTTTCTACGTCTTCATTAAAAATAGGATTCACGTGGTACACAATTAATTTTCCTTTTGCTTTTGCGTCAAAGCCGTAAATTAATGAAATCGATTGTTTTTCTAAGTCGAGTCGATCTCCACAGCCTGTTAAAAAGGTTATGAGAAAGTAAAGTATAGTGAAATGAATAAAGCGCCTCATTTAAACTCTTCTCCTTTTCCAATGCTGATAAAGTGTCATGTATAAGAGAAATACGACTGGGAATAGAAAAACGATAAAATAACTAGCAGTTCCCCAAAATTCCCGCAACGCACTTATCTGATAAGAAGAAGGGATATAAAAGAATAAGATGAAAATACACCCGAATAATAAAACATAAATAGGTAATGAACTGCCTTTTTTGTTAAGAAATTGATTAATTCCATCTGAAACAGTGAAAATATAAGGAATACAGGAATCAAAAATAATAAAGAGATAAAATGACAAAAAGATAATTTCAAATCGCTCAAGAAATGAGAAGTGAAACGGTGTAACAAGAGAAAGAGTCGGCCATAAAAACTTTGTTATACCATCTGGACTAAAATAAACAAAAGAGACAAAGGTGACTTGAAGATAAATAAATAGCGTAATCAAATTCGCAAGAACAATTCCTTTTTTTGCAGATGATTTATTACTGAGATAAGGATAAAGGACAAATGCAAACTCAAATCCGAGAAACGCAATGATAGTTGATTTTACTGTGTTTAAAACTGGTATCCAGCCTTCTTTAAGAAGAGGAAGAAGATAAATCCAATGCCCATCTTTAAGCGGAATAAACAATAGAAAAGGCATCCATAGTGTGAAAAATACAGTGAAAACAGCATAGCGACTTATAATAAGAACGCCTTTACATGCTAGCATTAACATTGGAATAGATAGTAAAATCATAATTAAAAACATTGGAGTTCTAGGTAAAATCCAAATGTGAATAACGTATAAGAGGGAAAAAATTAAGGAAATAGCTGCAAGGACAGCATATAAAATCCAAAAAATCATTCCTACTCTTCCTAGCCACTTCCCAAGATAACGAGTTAGCACATCGAGTAAAGTATATCCAGGATGCTTTTCCATAATTTTCACAATACATAAACTGACTAAAGTAGTGAGAGCACATCCAATAATAATAGACATCCAGCCATCTGTATTTGCCCCTTGTGCAACTTCACGCGGAAGTGTAAGGACACCGAATCCTACTTGAACACCACTAATCGTTAAAATGTATTGAAATAAACTAATCTCCCTCTTTGCACGTTTTGTCACTTATTATCCTCCTTTTCCTCAACATCTCTTTGCCGGTTATCTTGTTTTAATTGTAGAGATAGTGGCCGTTTCTTCATAATTTTCCATGGGAAACGTACAAGGGTATCTTTTAAATCCGAAGCAAATAACGGAGAAAAAGGACTACCATAAGGAACACCGAGAGATTCCATAGAAAGTATATGAATAATAATGATTGCCATCCCAACCATAATTCCAATGACGCCAAATAAAGAGGCGGCTATCATCATTGGGAATCGAAGAAGCCGAATTCCTGCTGACATTTCTAAGTTAGGAATAATGAAGGAGGCAACCGCAGTAATTGATACGACGATAACCATAACGTTACTAACAATCCCAGCTTGAACGGCAGCTTGTCCAATTACAATTCCTCCTACGACGCCGATTGTTTGCCCAACAGGTCCAGGAAGCCGAATCGCTGCTTCTCGGAGCATTTCGAGAACTAATTCCATTAATAAAGCTTCTAATATGGGAGGAAAAGGAATTTTGGCTCGAGATTCTCCAATCGTTAACAACAATTTGAGCGGAATCACTTCATAATGGAAGGAAATCATAGCAATATAAAGAGCAGGAGCAAATATTGCAATAAATAGCCCAGTGAAACGAAGGAGTCGTATAAAAGATGGAATCATAGGTCTGAAGCTGTAATCATCTATCGTCTGAAAAAAGGATGAAAAGGTCATAGGTCCTATTAATACGCCTGGTGAGCGATCTACAACAACGGCAATTCGCCCATCAAGAATATGATGTGCTGTTGTGTCGGGGCGTTCAGTTATTGATAATTGCGGAAAGAGAGTAAATGAATTATCTTCAACAAACCCCTCTAATTCACCAGTAGTAAGAATCGCATCAACTTTTACTGACTCGATACGGGATGCCATTTCTTTTACGACATTTTCGTTCGCAACATCTGCTAGATAAAGCAAAAAAACCTTTGAAGTAGCTCGTTCACCAACAGTGAATTCCTTCACTTTCAGTTCGCGATTTGGAATATATCGACGAATAAGTGCAAGGCTGTCGCTCGCTACTTCATTAAATCCTTCGTGTGAGCTTTTTATGGAGCTCTCTGTTGTAGGTTCTTCAATACTCCTTTTTGGTGCCGCTTGCGTATCGAGCTCTAAAGCGGATAGTTGTCCGTTTATAAATAAAATACTTTTGCCGTGTAAAAGAGATTGTTCAATGTCTGCCCACTGTTGAACTTTTTTAATATTTCCGATAGAAACAGAGGCTTTCCAAAAATCGTCTTCATTCCACTCTTTAAATAAGAGAGGACGAAGAATGTTTACGTTAATAACAGTTTTGTCTACAAGTCCTTCCATATATATGAGTGCAGCTTCCTGTCCGTTTTTTAATGGAAAAGTGCGTGTTATTAATTCTGGAATACCGCTAAACAGTTTGGACAAGTGCTTTAAATTAAGGGAAAGGGAAGAAGAGATAGATTTATTTAATGCGTAATCAGCTTGCTCTTGGGTAGAAAGAGATTTTTCACCACGAATCCATTTATTAAAAGACCCCATTTGTTCGCTTACTCCTTGTTATGTTTTATCCCGATTGGTGAGGGCTGATAATCAGTGGGGGATGAAGAAAACCCCCCACTGATTAAAGTTTCACTTTATATGGGTTATTATGGATAGTTACAAGCTGACATATGCGTAGTTTAAATTTTATATTGTATATTTTTAACTTTAACGCTATAATTATAGTGTTAAAGATGGAATCGTGATATGACCTGTTATGACTCTATCGTTTTATTTATGAATAAATGGATTGGTATTTTAGCAAGATGTGCTAATAAACTACTCCACCATGATAATAACGTGCCGAAATGTGGTGCGTATATTTTCGTGGTGGAGTTTTTTTATTCTCAAAAAGGGGGAAAGACCATGAATAACAACATGGTTCATATTACAATTGACGGAAAAAAGTATACAGCGGAGCCCGGTTCAACGATATTGGGTGTTATTAATGAGAACGGGATTGAACATCCGCAAATTTGTTACGTGCCAGAAGTAGATCCTATTCAAACATGTGACACTTGTATTGTAGAAGTTGACGGAAAGTTAATGCGTTCTTGTTCGACGATAGCAACGGAAGGTATGAACATTGAACGTGCTTCTGTTCGCGCAAAAGAAGCACAAACAGAGGCGATGGATCGGTTACTAGAAAATCATTTATTATACTGTACAGTATGTGACAACAACAATGGGAACTGTAAACTGCATAATACAGCAGAATTAATGGAAATTGAACATCAAAAATATCCGTATGAACCGAAAGTAGATGTAAGTGAAGTTGATATGACGCATCCGTTTTATCGCTATGATCCTAATCAATGTATTGCATGCGGTCAATGCGTTGAGGTGTGTCAAAACTTACAAGTAAATGAAACGTTATCGATAGACTGGGAAGCGGAACGCCCACGAGTTATTTGGGATGAAGGAGTAAATATTAATGATTCTTCATGCGTTAGCTGTGGTCAATGTGTAACGATTTGTCCTTGTAACGCTTTAATGGAGAAAACGATGCTCGGTGAAGCTGGATTTATGACGGGATTAAAACCAGATATTCTTGAACCAATGGTAGATTTAATTAAAGAAGTTGAGCCTGGATATAGCGGTATTTTTGCGGTATCAGAAGTGGAAGCGGCCATGCGTGATACTCGTACGAAGAAAACGAAAACAGTATGTACATTTTGTGGTGTAGGGTGTTCATTTGAAGTGTGGACGAAAGGACGTAAAATTCTTAAAGTACAACCTTCTTCTGATGCACCAGTTAACGCAATTTCTACTTGTGTCAAAGGAAAATTTGGTTGGGACTTCGTAAATTCTAAAGAACGAATTACGAAACCTTTAATTCGTAAAAATGGAACGTTTGTTGAATCTACATGGGAAGAAGCATTGAATGTAGTTGCAAATAAATTAGGCGCTATTAAAGAAGAGTACGGTAAAGGTTCTATCGGATTTATTTCTTCCTCTAAAATTACAAATGAAGACAATTATGTAATTCAAAAATTAGCTCGACAAGTATTTGGAACGAATAATATTGATAACTGCTCACGTTATTGCCAATCACCAGCAACGGATGGTTTGTTCCGTACAATTGGTATGGGCGGTGATGCCGGAACGATTAAAGATATTGCGCAATCTGGTCTTGTTATTATTGTAGGATGTAATCCGACAGAAGGTCATCCTGTTCTAGCTACACGTATTAAACGTGCACATAAATTACACGGACAAAAGTTAATTGTAGCTGATCTTCGTAAAACCGAAATGGCAGAGCGATCAGATGTCTTTATTAGTCCAAAACAAGGAACAGATCAAGTTTGGTTAATGGCTGTTACGAAATATATGATTGATCAAGGTTGGCATGATCAGGAATTCATTAATGAGAATGTAAACTTCTTTGAAGATTTCAAAGAAAGCCTAGAGGAATATACACTTGAATATGCAGAAGAAGTAACAGGCATTTCAAAAGAAACGCTTATTCAAATGGCTGAAATGATTCGTGATGCAGATGGTACATGTATCCTTTGGGGTATGGGGGTAACGCAAAATACAGGTGGTTCTGATACTTCCGCTGCAATTTCAAACTTACTTCTTGCAACAGGGAACTACCGTCGTCCAGGAGCAGGCGCATACCCACTTCGAGGCCACAATAACGTACAAGGTGCTTGTGATATGGGTACTTTACCAGGATGGCTTCCAGGATATCAGCACGTTACTAACGAAATGGAACGTGCGAAATTTGAAACTGCTTACGGAGTGAAAATTGATAGTGAACCAGGTCTTAATAATATCGAAATGCTTCACGCAATTGACGAAGGAAAAATGAAAGCAATGTATCTTGTCGGAGAAGATATGGCTCTTGTAGATTCTAATGCAAATCATGTACATGAAGTGTTATCGAGCCTTGATTTCTTCGTTGTGCAAGATGTTTTCCTTTCTAAAACTGCTCAATATGCAGATGTTGTATTACCAGCAGCGCCATCTCTTGAGAAAGAAGGTACTTTCACAAATACAGAGCGCCGTGTCCAAAGATTATATCAAGTTCTTCCTACGCTAGGAGATGCGAAACCAGACTGGTGGATCGTCCAGGAAGTTGCGAATAAACTAGGTGCAAACTGGAATTATAGCCACCCAAGTGAAATCTTTGCTGAGATGGCAAGTTTATCACCATTGTTCTCGCAAGCGAACTATGAAGTGCTTGAAGGATGGAACAGTTTCCATTGGGGAAGTTTTGATGGAACGAATACACCACTTCTGTTCCAAGACGGATTTAACTTCCCAGATAAAAAGGCTCGTTTTGCGATTGCTGACTGGGTACGTCCAGCTGAATTTCCAGCTGAGTTTGACCTTCACATTAACAACGGTCGTATGCTTGAGCATTTCCATGAAGGGAATATGACAAATAAATCAACAGGTATTCAAACGAAAGTACCTGGTGTTTTCGTTGAAATCTCTCCAGACCTTGCAAAAGAACGTGGCGTAAAAACAGGTTCGTTAGTTCGTCTTGTCTCTCCTTTTGGAGCATTAAAATTACGTGCACTCGTTACAGATCGTGTAAAAGCGAATGAGTTATATTTACCGATGAACTCTACAGATAACGAAACGGCAATTAATTTCTTAACAGGTCCTGCTGTGGATGTACGTACGAATACACCTGCGTATAAACAAACAAAAGTACGTATGGAAGTATTAGAAGTTGATGGCGAAAATCCGATGCCAAAAGCGAACCCACGCAATAAAAAACGTCACCCTCAAGCTGGAATTGAGGTACATCGTAAGTGGGCACGTCCAGGGTATGTGCATTTAACGGATAAGTAGGAGGAGAAAACTATGGCTGCACCTATAAAAATGATTCAAAAACAAGAATTAACTGAGGAAGAAATAAAACAGCAAAAGTTAGATGATTTAAAAGAGCTTCTAACTAATAATGAAGAAGCTCTAAATCAGATGTTTAATATAGTAGGGGAATTAAATGACATTGGAATGCTAGAAGCTGCAAATTCAATGCTAAAAGCGAAAGAATCAATTGCGAAAATTGTTCTAGGTCAAGTAACTCGTGAGCCTGTTACAAATTTAATTAATAATATGATGGGCGCTGCAGGTGCGTTAACTGAACTTGACCCAGAACTTACGAAAAAGCTTATAGGTAGTTTATTAGTCGGGCTAGAAGAAGGTAATGAACATCTAGAAAGTAATAAAAAAGTAGGGGTATTCGATCTTATGAAAGTATTGAAAGACCCAGATATTAACCGTGCTATCGGGTTTGGGCTTCATTTCTTAAAAGGTATGGGGAAAGGGTTAAAAGACGAATAAACTTCATGAAGTGAACCTTTCCGCCCAAATATTTGTAGGAAATAGTTTGGGCGGAAGGCTCATTTTGGTAAAATATATAATAGAGTAAAATGAGGCTTTTGGGAGGTATAATTGTATGTCAAAAAAAGTACATGAATTTAATGATATGATACGAAAACTTCGAAAGGAACTTTTCGGAAAAGGACCAGAACGAATTCATACTGTTTTTGCGGAAAATATGGCTATAGCGACTCTTTATGGAAACTTAACACCTACTGAAAAATTTATTTCAAGTACGATGGACGGTGCGGAAATGGTTCATATGGCTAGAACGAAAATGATTCAAGAAGTGTATGCTGCGAATTCCCGTGAACATTTGGAGGAACTTGTTGGAGCGAAATTAGTGAATTTGTTTTCAGATATGAAAGTAGAAGAAGATATTGCAGTTTCTGTATTTGTTTTTGATAAAAATATAACGTGAGAGAAGGATACTGATCGTGAAACCGATACAGGTAGAAAGAGAAATCTTTCGTTATGAACAAGGAGCAATTAAACATATAGAGGACAGCATTGTAACAGAGTTTCCTGTCACCATTAAAATGAACGGACAGGAGTTTGTTACAATGGTTAGTACTCCAGAATATATAGAAGATATGGTAATAGGCTTCTTAGCGTCTGAAGGAATCATTCGGAAGTATGAAGACATTGATAGTGTATGGGTGCAGGAGAAAGAAGGATTTGTGCATGTAACAACGACAAAAGTAAATCCGTATTATGAACAAATGCAAAATAAACGCTATATTACGTCTTGTTGTGGTATGAGTAGGCAAGGGTTTGTTTTTGCAAATGATGCACTAAGTGCAAAAAAAATGAAGGGTGTCCATGTACAGGTTGCTGCCGATGATTGTTTTCGGTTAATGAAAGAAATGCAGCAATCTGCGGATACGTTTCATCGTACTGGTGGGGTTCATAATGCAGCTTTATGTGATGTTAATGGTATTATTTTAAGCCGAATGGATATTGGTAGGCATAATGCACTAGACAAAATTTATGGTTATTGTTTAAGAAACGATATTTCTATAAAAGATAAAATCATTGTTTTTAGTGGCCGTATTTCTTCGGAAATATTATTGAAAGTTGCAAAAATCGGTTGTGAAATTATACTATCAAAATCAGCTCCAACTGAGTTAGCTTTGCAACTAGCGGAAGATTTAGGTATTACGACAATAGGATTTATTCGTAATCACTCCTTAAATGTATATACCCATCCAGAACGTGTTTTAAATATAAAATAAAAGTGAGGCAATGAAGATGAAATCAGTTACATTAGACAAGTTGCAACGTCCGTTAAAGGATTTACGTATTTCAGTTACTGATCGCTGTAATTTTCGCTGCCGATATTGTATGCCAGAAGAAATATTTGGTCCTGATTACTCGTTTTTGTCTAATGATAAAATTTTATCTTTTGATGAAATTGAAAGGATAACACGTATTTTCGTTTCTTTAGGTGTGAGAAAATTACGGATTACAGGCGGAGAACCGTTACTTCGAAGAGGGCTTCCAAAGCTTATTGAGCGCCTTAATAAAATTGATGGTGTAGAAGATATCGGTTTAACAACCAATGGATCGTTACTTAAAAAGTTTGCTCCTGATTTATATAAGGCGGGACTATCACGTGTAACAGTTAGCTTAGATTCCTTAGAAGAAGAGCGGTTTTTCTATTTAAATGGTAATAGGAGCAAAGTGCAAAGGGTTCTGGAAGGAATACAGGCTGCAGCTGAAGTTGGAATGAAAATTAAAATAAACATGGTCGTTCAAAAGGGAAAAAACGAACAGGACATTTTGCAGATGGCGCAATATTTTAAGGAAAATAAGCATATTCTTCGTTTTATTGAGTATATGGATGTTGGAAATTATAATGGTTGGGATTTAAAAGAGGTCGTCTCTAAACAAGAAATAGTAGATACGATTCATCAAGTTATGCCGTTAGAACGGATAGAAGCAAATTATTCTGGTGAAGTGGCTACTAGGTATCGTTATATAGGAAGCGATGAGGAAATAGGTATTATTTCATCAGTAACAGATTCTTTTTGCTCATCATGTACGAGAGCTCGTATTTCTGCAGAAGGAAAATTATATACTTGCTTATTTGCTTCTAAAGGAAATGATTTAAGAGAATTGCTTCGTTCTGAACATACAGATGAGGACATTACAGATGTAGTACGCGATATATGGAATAATAGGGAAGATCGTTATTCAGATGAACGCTTAAATCATACAAATAAGAAAACAATACCTAAAATTGAAATGTCACATATCGGTGGTTAATATATAAAGCTAGCGTCATAGTGAAAAATGGAAAATTTACAAGAGTTGTGGATTTTCTATTTTATAGTAAAAGTGATGATTGATATCTCTGTAAAAGATGTGCAGAGAAATTAAGCAGCATTCAAAAACCTTTATTTTGAGGAGGTTTTTTGAAGCTGCTTTTTTATTTGGAGAAAATGGAGGAATGGGTAATGGCATTTCATAAGCCGGAACAAATTGCTGAGCTTGTCATTGAGGCCGGTGTTCAAAAAGTAAGACAGACATTGCCAGCGATGCTTATTCTCGGTTTTTTAGGAGGAGCGTTTATTGCGATAGGTTTTTTACTTAACATTCGAGTTTTAGGGAATTTACCTGAGCGCTGGGGAAGTCTAGTGAATGTTTTAGGAGGAGCAGTATTTCCTGTTGGACTCATGCTCGTAGTATTAGCAGGAGGAGAATTAATTACGGGAAATATGATGTCACTGTCTATGGCGCTTTATGCAAAGAAAATTACATTGATAAGTGTACTGAATAACTGGGTTTGGATTACTCTCATGAACTTTATTGGGGCAATTTTCGTTGCGTATTGCTTTGGACATCTTGGCGGATTAACAGAGGGAGAGTATTTAAATAAAACGGTAGCGATAGCGGAAGGGAAGTTACATGAATCATTTGGGAGAACTTTGATTTTAGCAATTGGTTGTAATTGGCTCGTTTGTCTTGCTCTTTGGCTCGCTTACGGGACGAGTGATTTTGTCGGGAAAATCATCGGAATTTGGATTCCAATTATGGCATTTGTAGTGATTGGATTTCAGCAAGTAGTAGCAAATATGTTTGTCATTTCCGCTGTTATTTTTGCTGGTCATCTAACGTGGATGGATCTGGCTAAAAATTTTGTTCCTGTTTTTATCGGAAATGTAATTGGAGGAGCTGGGTTTGTTGGTTTTGCTTACTTTGCTTGTTATCAGAAACAACATTCTAATATGAAATAGAGTTCTTGAGAGGAAGGGTATGTAATGGCTGATCGGTATTCACGACAACAGTTGTTCAAACCAATTGGGAGTAAAGGACAAGAAAAAATTCGAAATAAACATGTGTTAATTGTAGGGGCAGGCGCATTAGGAAGTGCAAGTGCCGAAAGTTTCGTACGTGCAGGTGTTGGTAAGTTGACGATTATCGATCGTGACTACGTTGAATGGAGTAATTTACAAAGGCAACAATTGTACTCTGAACAAGATGCGAGAGAGAAAATGCCGAAAGCAATTGCTGCAAAAAATCGGCTAGAACAAATTAATTCGGAAGTACAAATACATGCTTTCGTAATGGATGCAACTTCAGAAAATATGGAAGGTCTATTAAAAAATGTAGATGTAATCATTGATGCAACAGATAATTTTGATATTCGATTTGTAATAAATGATTTATCACAAAAACATAATATTCCGTGGGTATATGGTTCTTGCGTTGGATCATATGGTATGAGTTATATAATTATTCCGCAAGAGACACCGTGTTTACATTGTATGCTGAAAAATATCCCTGTTACAGGTGTGACGTGTGATACTGCTGGGATTATTAGCCCGACTGTTCAAATCGTCGCAGCATATCAAGTGGCAGAAGCGCTCAAAATTTTAGTGGAAGATTTCTCAGCAATTAGAAAAACATTTTTCATGTTTGATATATGGAGTAATCAAAATCATTTTATAAAATTAGGGAAAATAAAAACAGACGCTTGTCTCTCATGCGGTTTGAATCGAACTTATCCTTATTTATCATACGAAAATCAAACGAAAGCAGCTGTTTTATGCGGAAGAAATACAGTTCAAATTAGAACAGTAGACAATAGGAAATACAATTTTGATGATATAGAAAAAGTATTAAAAAAACTGGGAAAAGTAGATCGGAATCCGTATTTACTATCTTGCCAATTCGATGATTACCGCATCGTTTTTTTTCGGGATGGTCGTGTTTTTATTCATGGTACAAATGATATTTCGAAAGCGAAACAACTATATTATCGCGTATTCGGTTAATAGAGAGGGTGTCAACAATGGAAAGAAGAGTGCCAATTACGGTTGAAGAAGCTGTTCGTAAAGTGATGGGATTTGCTGATAAGGGCTTAAAGGAGCTATTACCAATTGAATTAGCTTATGGACGTATATTAGCAGAGGATTTAGTAGCTGACCATGATGTACCGTCATTTAATCGGTCGCCGTATGACGGATTTGCTATTCGAGCAGAAGATACTAATTTAGCAAGTTATGAAACGCCAATTGTATTTGAAGTAGTGGGTGAAATTGGTGCAGGATCGCTATTCCATGAGAAAGTAGGTCCATTTCAAGCAGTTCGAATTATGACAGGAGCACAAATTCCGAATGGGTGTGATGCGGTTGTTATGTTAGAGCTGACTCGTCAATATGAGAAGAATGGCAACAATTATATGGAAGTGAAGCGATCATTCAAAACGGGCGACAATATTTCTTTTCAAGGTGAAGATGCTCGTAAAGGAACAGTTCTTGCAAAGAAGGGATCGTACATTAATCCAGGTATTTCAGCTCTTCTTGCTACATTCGGTTATAGTGAAGTACCAGTTGCGAGAAAGCCTGTAATTGGACTGTTAGCGACTGGGAGTGAATTACTGGATGTCAATGATTCATTACAGCCAGGGAAAATCCGAAACAGTAATACGTACATGATATTGTCTCAAATTCGAAGAGCGGGCGGAAGAGTAAAATATTTTGGGAAGTTTAGTGATGATTTTAATACGTGTTTTACAGCTGTGAAAGAAGCGCTTGGCCAAGTAGATATGTTAATTACAACGGGCGGTGTATCAGTAGGAGATTATGATTATTTACCAGCTATTTACGAAAAGTTAGGTGCATCTGTTCTTTTTAATAAAGTTGCAATGCGACCAGGAAGTGTTACGACTGTAGCACAATTAAATGGCAAGTTATTATTTGGTTTATCAGGGAATCCATCAGCTTGTTACGTAGGGTTTGAATTATTCGTAAGACCGTGTATTCGGACGTATATGTTTAGTGAAAAAGTACATTTAAAAAGAGAAAAAGCGTTATTAGGAGAAGATTTTCTAAAACCGAATCCATTTACAAGATTTGTACGAGCAAAATTGCAATATGATGAGGGGAAATTAATCGCTTATCCATCAGGGTTTGATAAATCTAGCTCAGTTTCTTCATTGGCAGAATCCAACGCGTTTATCGTATTGCCGGGCGGGACAAGAGGATATAAAAAAGATATGTTTGTCGATGTTCTTTTATTAGAAGATAACGAAGGTAGTGAATGGCCTTGGACATTTCATAAAGTGAGAGGTGGTTTTAATGGGACAAGTGCTATTTGAGATTGTAGATAAACCGATTTTAGTTGAAGAAGTAACGAATAAAGTCGCAAGAAGGGAAGCAGGTGCGATTACAACATTTATTGGTACGGTGAGAGAATTAACAAAAGGAAAACGAACGCTACATTTAGAGTATGAAGCATATAAACCGATGGCAGTAAAACAACTTATGAGAATTGGTGAAGAAATTAGTGAAAGATGGCTGGATGCAAAAGTAGCAATTACGCACCGTGTAGGGCGGCTAGAAATAATGGATATTGCGGTAGTCATTGCAGTTTCATCACCGCATCGTAAAGTAGCTTATGAAGCGAATGAGTACGCGATTGAACGTATAAAACGAATCGTTCCAATTTGGAAAAAAGAATTTTGGGAAGATGGAACGATGTGGGTTGGAGATCAACTTGAAAACACACCTTATCCAGAAGGAAAACCAAAGAAGGAAGAATGAGAAAATGATTACAATTTTACTGTTTGCAAATTTGCGTGAGGAAGTTGGATCGGATCGATTAGTAATTTCAGAAAAGCAAGAAATGACAGTGCAGCAATTAAAAGAATGGCTCAAAGCCACCTATTGTTTACAATCGCTGGATAAAGTGATGGTGGCTGTTAATGAAGAGTTTGTAATGAATGAAGAGATGATAAAAGCCGGAGATATAGTCGCATTAATCCCACCCGTTAGCGGGGGATAATAAGCTTTTTCACCAGATGAAGTGCCAAGAAAATGTTGTATATAAATTAGAATAAGAGAAGGGATGAGTTCTATGCTTACTCAAGAACAAATAATGAATGCATTAAAACATGTAGAGGATCCAGAGTTACACAAAAGTGTTGTAGAATTAAATATGGTTAGAAATATACAAATGAACGGAACAGAGGTTAAACTTGAAGTAGTACTAACAATCCAAGGTTGTCCGTTAAAAGCAAAAATTCAACAAGATATTGAAGAATCGCTTCACGCAATTGGTGCCTCTAAAGTGGAGGTAACATTTGGTTCTATGACACAAGAAGAACGTGCAGCTTTAACAGAGAAGTTAAAGCGAAATACTAGAACAGAAACTGGTATGCCGAGCATGCTTCGCCCGGATTCAGGAGTACGTTTTATTACGGTAACGAGCGGAAAAGGCGGAGTTGGAAAATCAACGGTGACAATTAATCTTGCAACTGCACTAGCTCGTATGGGCAAAAAAGTGGGGATATTAGATGCAGATATATATGGTTTTAGTATTCCAGCTATGATGGAAACGAATAAGAAACCAACGATGATTGATCAAACGGCAATTCCAGTCATTAGTCACGGTGTTAAAATCATGTCGATGGGATTCTTTACAGAAGGAAATAACCCAGTGATGTGGCGCGGACCGATGCTAAATAAATGGATTCAAAATTTCCTTGCGAATACGCACTGGGGAGAATTAGATTATTTATTACTTGATTTACCACCAGGTACAGGAGATGTTGCGATTGATGTTGCAGCGATGATTCCGCAAGCGAAAGAAATAATTGTTACAACTCCGCACAATATAGCTTCATTCGTTGCTTCAAGAGTTGGTGTAATGGCAAAACATACGAAGCATGAGATTTTAGGTATTGTGGAAAATATGGCTTATTATGAAGAACAAGATGGATCGAAAAATTATCTCTTCGGAAAAGGTGGCGGCGAAATGCTTGCAGAACAATTGCAAACAGAAGTAATTGCCAAAATACCTTTTGCGAAACGTGAAGAAAATAATGGTTCATCTGTATATGATGAAGATTCTCTTGTTGGAGAAGTGTTTACATCGTTAGCTGAGGATATTATTTATAGAGGATAGAGGGGGAAGTTTAGTATGGCATGTAACATTGATCATTCTATTGAAGATGTGATGAATAAGCTTGAAAGTCAAAAGAATTTTTTACCTGAAGGGATCTTTAAAGAGTTAAAGAGTTTTTTGCAAGGTATTCATTCACAGAAATTATTAAATGATGTTTTTCACCTCCTAAAAAAGTATGATTTAGTCAGTGAGGAAGAACGAGAGACGAGAAATGCACAATTGTTGTACATTTTGAATTAAGTACTCTTTGGCTTTAGAATTTTTTCAGAAGGGGTGAATGTGATGGATATGAAAAAGATGATTGAAACGATAGAAGTAACTAGAGTGACTGACGAGGAATTATCGATTTCGAATTTACATCCAAAGCTTGTGAAGTTGTATAGTCAAAAAGATAGTGCAGAGTATACGAAGCTATTAAAATATATTTTATCATTATCCGTACAGCTGAAGCTGAATCTTGTATTGAAATATTTTGGTGTACGTCCCATTGTTGCTGCAGACGAGCGTATGCAATTTCAAGAGATATTTAAATGCTTAGCTAAGAAAGATGAGAATGGGGAATGGTTTCTAAATTTTGTTTCTTTATATGTAGGGCTAATTGTAGTTCTTCGTTTTGATGAGAAAGTGATTGAGAGCAATTTTTTTGATGATATGGTAGTGGATGAATGTAATGAAATATAAGATTCTACTCATAACATTTTTCTATATTAAATGCTTTAAATGCGATTTTAGTTGGTTATGTAAATATGAAGGTAACTAATTAAGAAAAAGGAATGAAACTAGTTGGATAAAAAGAGTTCTTCAGTTGTTTCCGTCGTTTTTTCGTGTTACTATTAATCGAATTTTTCATAAGGAGAGAAAGCGATGAAATGGATTTATTTTCTTATTATTAACGTTATAGCTTTTAGCCTTATGGGGCTTGATAAACGAAAAGCAAAGAAGAAACAGTGGAGAACGCCAGAAAGTACGTTGTTTTTATCGGCGGCAGCTGGAGGAGCAGTTGGAGCTTGGATCGGCATGTATATGTTTCATCATAAAACTCATAAAAAGAAATTTGTTTTCGGCATACCGTTACTTGTTGTAATAACGGTATGTTTATTATTCGTTGTATGAGAAATGTCGAAAGAAATGCAGATTGATTATTGGTAAAGTGAGCATGTGAGACCGTATAATGGAGAAAAAATGAGAAGAGGAGAAAAAGGAAGATGGGGAGTCAATCAGCAGAGCAAAAAAAAGGGATACTATACGCGGCTGGTGCTTACACGATGTGGGGAATCCTACCGATTTATTGGAAATGGGTTGAGGAAGTTCCAGCAGATGAAATATTAGCACACCGCATCGTTTGGGCATTTGTTTTTATGTTACTCGTATTAGGTGTTACGAAGAGGTTTCGTCAGTTTATTGGGGAATTTGTGAATCTTTTTAAACGACCTAAATTATTAATGTCATTAACAATAGCTTCAGTCTTGATTAGCGGAAACTGGTTTGTTTACATATGGGCCGTTAATCATAATCATGTTATTGAAGCGAGTCTCGGCTATTATATTAATCCGCTTATTAGTATTTTACTTGGTACAGTCGTTTTAAAGGAAAAGTTAAACTTCTGGCAATATGTTGCAGTTGGTTTAGCTGGAGTGGGGGTTATCATTTTAACAGTGCGTTTCGGATCTATTCCGTGGGTTTCTCTTTCACTTGCCTTTTCATTTGGATTATACGGATTAACGAAAAAACTGTTAAACTATGATGCTACAATTGGACTTACGATGGAAACGATGTTAGTGACACCGCTTGCAATCATTTACCTTGTTATGACAGGCGCCCATGGTTTCGGCTCATTTGGATCTATTTCAATGTTATCGACATTACTATTAATAGGAGCAGGTATTGTTACAGCTCTACCACTTTTTTATTTTGCAAAAGGAGCCCAACTTATTCCGCTTTATATGGTAGGTTTTTTACAATATATTGCACCAACAATTAGCTTAATTTTAGGTGTATTCGTATTTGGTGAACATTTCACATCTACTCATATGATTGCATTTTTCTGTATATGGGTTGCATTATTTGTATTCTCGGTAGCGAAGACTAAGTTTTTAGTGCAGAAACAACCGAAATTTATAAAAAATAAATCAGCAAAAGTATCATAATGCGTAGTATTTTCTACGCATTTTTCTTTATACTTATATTATATAGAATTTCCATTATAGTCAGTAAGGAGCTGAGAACATGGAAACAATTTTACATAATGATCCGCTTATGGCAGCTGTAATTTCATGGTTTTTAGCACAATTAACGAAAGTAGTCTTCAAATTAGTTAAAACAGGTGAATTTGATTTTGCAAAGTTTTTTGCTTCAGGTGGGATGCCAAGTTCTCATGCTTCAACAGTTACAGCGCTTGCTACAGGAGTTGGAGTAGTGGAAGGCGTGGAAAGCTCGATGTTTGCGGTTGCTACAATTTTTGCCATTATTGTTATGTATGATGCTTCAGGAGTAAGGCTTGCAGTAAGTAAACAAGCAAAAATATTGAATGACTTTTTTCACGGTAGAGAAACAGAATATAAGAAGTTAAATGAACTTGTTGGGCATACACCGTATGAAGTAGTAGTCGGTGCTTTATTAGGGATTATTGTCGGAGTAGGGTATTGTTTATGAGCAGAACATTTTATATGTTCTGCTTTTCTTTGTTTTTATACATATTCAGCTACCTTTTTGAATATCGTTATACGGATTTCGAAAGGGTGGGTGAGCAACTTGTTATTATATGAAAAAGTGCATGAAGAAATAGCGAGAAGAACAACTGCACTTCAAACAATGCAACGGCAAGATGGTACGTGGCGGTTTTGTTTTGAAGGAGCGCCACTAACAGATTGTCATATGATTTTTTTATTAAAATTATTAGGTAAAGATAAAGAGATAGAACCGTTTGTAAAAAGATTAGCATCACTCCAAACAAATGAAGGAACATGGAAATTGTATGAAGATGAAGTGGGTGGTAATTTATCTGCTACAATTCAATCTTATGCTGCCTTACTTGCATCGAAAAAATATACAAAAGAAGATGTGAATATGAAGCGAGCGGAAATGTTTATAAATGAGCGCGGTGGGGTAGCGCGTGCTCATTTTATGACGAAGTTTTTATTAGCGATTCATGGAGAATATGAATATCCTTCTCTCTTTCATTTGCCAACACCAATTATGTTTCTGCAGAATGATTCCCCTCTCAGTATTTTTGAACTGAGTAGCTCAGCACGTATTCATTTAATTCCGATGATGTTGTGTTTAAATAAAAGATTTCGAGTAGGGAAAAAGTTATTGCCAAATTTAAATCACATTGCAGGCGGGGGCGGAGAATGGTTTCGGGAGGATCGGTCTCCAGTTTTTCAAACGTTAGTAAGTGACGTGAAGAAAATTATAACGTATCCACTTTCTTTGCATCATAAAGGATATGAGGAAGTAGAACGTTTTATGAAAGAGCGTATTGATGAAAATGGAACATTATATAGCTACGCAACTGCCTCGTTTTATATGATTTATGCTTTACTTGCATTAGGACATTCTATTCAATCACCAATTATTCAAAAAGCTATAACGGGAATCACATCTTATATATGGAAGATGGAGAGAGGGAGCCATTTGCAAAACTCTCCATCAACTGTATGGGATACAGCTTTACTCAGTTATGCTTTGCAAGAAGCTCAAGTTCCGAAAGCAAGTAAAGTGATTCACAATGCATCAGCATATTTACTAAGAAAACAGCAAACGAAGAAAGTAGATTGGAGTGTACATGCACCGGATCTCTTCCCGGGTGGTTGGGGCTTTTCGGATGTGAATACGACGATTCCAGATATTGATGATACAACTGCTGCGTTAAGAGCATTGGCGCGAAGTAGAGGGAACGAAAATGTAGACACTGCTTGGAAGCGAGCGGTTAATTGGGTTAAAGGATTGCAAAATAATGATGGTGGTTGGGGGGCTTTTGAAAAAGGGGTAACGAGCCGTATATTAGCAAATTTACCAATCGAAAATGCAAGTGATATGATTACAGATCCTTCTACACCAGATATTACAGGAAGAGTATTAGAATTTTTCGGAACGTATACGCAAAATGAATTGCCCGAGAAACAAAAACAAAGTGCGATAAATTGGTTAATGAATGTACAAGAGGAAAATGGATCGTGGTATGGGAAATGGGGAATTTGTTATATATATGGTACATGGGCAGTGTTGACTGGTTTACGGTCACTAGGAATACCATCTAGCGATCCATCAGTGAAACGAGCAGCTTTATGGCTTGAACATATACAGCATGAAGATGGTGGCTGGGGAGAATCTTGCCAAAGTAGTGTGGAAAAAAGATTTGTTACTTTGCCATTTAGTACACCATCCCAAACAGCATGGGCGTTAGATGCCCTCATTTCTTACTATGATAAAGAAACGCCAGTCATTCGAAAAGGTATTTCATATTTGCTCTCCAACTCTTATATAAATGAAAAATATCCTACTGGAACAGGTTTACCAGGTGGGTTTTATATTCGTTATCATAGTTATGCTCATATATATCCATTGCTTACTTTGGCTCATTATGCAAAAAAATATAGAAAATAAACCGAGAGATGTCTCTCGGTTTATTTTGTTGGGTAGTAGGTCCCTTTTGAAAAGAATAAGGTTGTGATGTACCTTATTTTTCGGTTGATTGGCGCTTTTGACGTGCATCAGCGGCATTTGCACGTGCATTTGCTTCTAAGTCGTTGTGGTCAGCGAGTTCGCGAGAGAACTCAACATCAATGCCATCAGTTGCTTTGCTTTGTTTGAAATTCTTTTTGTTCATTCGACACAATCTCCTTGCGTTTATGCGACGTTGCAAAGTTAGTTTGACACAAATAGACTTTTTTATACAAAGAGGAATTGGAAAGCAAGGAGCCGAAATATACAGTATAAGTAATAGAAATGGGGGATAGGAATGGAGTTTTTAAATGGGAAAACAGCTGTTGTAACAGGAGCTGCACAGGGAATTGGAAAAGAGATTGCAAGGGTTTATGCAAAACTAGGGGCGAAAGTATTAATTAGCGATGTAAATGAAGAAAATCTACAAAAAACGACACGTGAATTATCAGATGAAGGATATGAAGTGTGCTCATATCGATGTGATGTGAGTAATCAAAATGAAGCAAAGTCGTTAATTGAATATGCGGTTCAAAAATTTGGTACATTACATATTTTGGTGAATAATGCTGGAATTACAAGAGACGCAATGTTACATAAAATGGAGAAGTCTGCTTGGGAACAAGTATTACAAGTGAACTTAACTGGAGTTTTTTATTGTATGCAACCCGCGCTTCTTTACATGAGACAACAAGGGTATGGACGCATTATTAATATATCTTCAATTAGTAGAGAAGGAAACATAGGTCAAGCAAATTATGCGGCTACAAAGGCAGGAGTTGTAGGATTAACGAAAACAGCAGCGAAAGAAGTTGGAAGTTTCGGTATTACTTGTAATGCGATTTGTCCGGGGTTTATGGATACAGATATGACCAAAACGATACCAGATAAAGTGAAAGAAAAGATGGTTGGCGCTATTCCAGTTGGTAGAATTGGAACGCCAGAAGATATTGCGAACGCAGCAGCCTTTTTAGCATCAGAATACGCATCTTATATTACAGGTGAAGTATTAAATGTGAGCGGAGGACTGCAAGTTTAAAGGAATACATAATGAAAAGAACCTGACCAGGTAGGTCAGGTTCTTTCTCATTAATTTAAGTTAAGCCAAACGCTCTTTACTTCTGTATAGTTATTTAATGCGTAAGATCCCATTTCACGGCCAAGACCAGATTGTTTAAATCCTCCAAATGGAGATGCTGCATCAAAGACGTTATAGCAGTTTACCCATACTGTACCTGCACGTACTTTACTTGCAACATAGTGTGCTGTTTTAACATTTTCTGTCCACACACCAGCCGCTAAGCCGAATTGTGATTTATTTGCACGTTCAATTACTTCGTCAATATCGTTAAACGGTATTGCAGAAATAACTGGACCGAAAATTTCTTCTTTTGCGATCGTCATTTCATCATTTACGTCAGCGAATACTGTAGGAGAAACGAAGTAGCCTTGATCGAATGGATTACTTCCTCCGCAAAGTACTTCAGCGCCTTCTTCAATCCCTTTTTCAATGTAGCCCATTACACGTTTTTGTTGTTCTTCGGAAACGAGAGGGCCAATTGTTGTTTCAGGGTTAAGACCGACACCTTGATTTAGTTTTTTAGAATAGAGGACGAGATCAGCCATGACATTATCATACATTTTCTTCGGAACAAATAAGCGTGATCCAGCAGAGCATACTTGTCCTTGGTTAAACATAACACCAGAAAGTGCACCAGGAATCGCGCGAGATAAATCAGCATCTGGCAATATGATATTTGGTGATTTACCGCCTAATTCAAGTGTAACGCGTTTTAATGTTTCGGATGCTTGTCGCATAATTTGTTTACCGACAGGAGTAGAACCGGTAAATGCAATTTTATCAACGAGTGGATGATTAACGAGAGCTTGTCCAGCTGATTCACCGAATCCAGGTACGATATTAATAACACCTTTCGGGAATCCAGCTTCTTCAATTAATTCAGCTAAGTATAGAGCAGATAGTGGAGTTTGTTCTGCAGGTTTTAAAACGATTGTACATCCTGTAGCAAGCGCTGCTCCCATTTTCCACATTGCCATAAGAAGCGGGAAGTTCCAAGGGATAATTTGACCAACGACACCAACAGCTTCATGGCGTGTATAGTTAAAGTAATCACCGGAAACAGGAATTGTTTGACCAACGATTTTCGTAGCCCATCCAGCGTAATAGCGCATATGCTCAATTGCAAGTGGTATGTCTGCTGCCATTGTTTCACGGATTGGCTTTCCGTTATCTAATGTTTCGAGCTGTGCAAGCTCTTCTTTATGTTCTTCCATTAAATCAGCTAACTTGTACATGAGACGGCTTCGCTCAGCGGTGCTCATACGAGACCAAGGACCTTCGTCAAAAGCCATACGAGCTGCGACTACAGCTTTATGAATATCTTCGCGACCAGCTTCAGAAACGACGGCAAGTGTTTCACCAGTTGCTGGGTTAGGTGTTTTAAATGTTTTACCGGAAGCGCTTTCAATGAAAGATCCATTCACATATAACTTTTTTGTACCTTGAAGAAATTTCTCTACCTTTTCATGAAGATTTACAGCTAGTTGACTCATTGTATAACCCCCTTGAAAATATAATGTAAACGCAGTACGAGACGGCGCTTATTCCGAAATCAAGGATGTGGAAACTAGATGGAAAGCCTCTAATTAAAATCATAATTAAGAAATACTGAAAATTCAAATTTCATTTGTGTTACAATTGTAAAAAATATGTAATGTAAGAGAATCTTCTATATGATTATAAAAAATCCTGCTTGTTTTTGCTTTCTAGTAGGAAAAACTAGAAGAACAATGGTACAATAATACATCGTGAGAGGAGGGGTAAAAATGAAAGATTATCATGATGATCCACGCTTTCGAATAGCCCATAGAGAAGCGTTAATTGGTCTTGGACTTGCTATTATTAATTTTATAATATGGTACGGATTTGCTTATGGGCTTGGTAGTAAAAATCCGAATGAATATACATATGTATTAGGTTTTCCCGCATGGTTTTTTTATAGCTGTATCGTTGGATTTATCGTTATGGTTATTTTACTTAGTTTAGTTGTTCGTTTTGTATTTCAAGATATTTCACTCGATGAGGAAGAAAAAAGTGAGGAATAATAGATGAATTGGTATGTAATCATTCCAATGATAATTTCGTTTATCGTTGTATTTTTAATTGGTGTATATGCTTCAAGACGTGTGCAAGCAACTGCTCATAATAAATTTTTACAAGAATATTTTCTTGGTGGGCGTGAGCTAGGCGGTTTATTATTAGCGATGACAATGATTGCTACGTACGGTAGTGCAAGTAGCTTTATTGGTGGCCCTGGTATTGCTTACAATATGGGGCTTGGATGGGTACTGTTATCTGCGATTCAAGTTGTAACAGGCTATATCGTTTTAACGGTTATCGGTAAAAAGTTTGCAATTATCGCTAGGAAGATGGAAGCAATTACTCTTATCGATTATTTAAAAGGGAGATACAATAATAAAGCAGTTGTTATACTTTCTGCGTTATGTATTATTATCTTTTTATTTTCAGCGACAGTAGCCCAGTGGGTCGGTGGTGGACGATTAATCGAGTCACTAACTGGTCTATCGTATACAACAGCACTATTTTTATTTACTTTTTCTGTACTTGTGTACGTATTAATTGGTGGATTTCGTGCAGTTGCTCTATCAGATACATTATTAGGAATCATTATGTTAGTTGGAACGACAATCATTTTAATTGCTACTGTCATTGCTGGTGGTGGAATTGAAAAGATTATGCAGGAACTTGTTCAAATTAATCCAAAGTTAATTACACCATTCGGAGCAGATGGCAGTTTAACGAAATCATATGTTACATCATTTTGGATTTTAATTGGAATTGGCGTTGTCGGCTTACCGCAAATTAGCGTGCGTGCCATGTCTTATAAAAATTCAAAAGCGATGCATCAAGCTTTAATAATTGGAACCGTTGTCGTTGGCACAATTATGATCGGTATGCATTTAACTGGTGTATTTGCAAGAGTAGTACTTCCAGGTATAACGGTACCAGATAAAGTAATGCCGCTACTTGCGATGGAAGTGTTACCTCCTTGGTTAGCTGGAGTTTTCTTAGCTGCACCGATGGCAGCGATTATGTCTACAGTAAACTCTTTATTATTACTTGTAAGCTCGTCAATTATTAAAGATATATATGTAAATTACATAAATAAAGATGCAGCAGACAGTACGATAAAAAAAGGAAGTTTGTGGATTACTGGTATTGTAGGACTACTCGTTTATGCAGCGGCGATTAAACCACCAGATTTTTTAATATGGCTAAATTTATTTTCTTTCGGTGGATTAGAAGCAGCATTCATTTGGCCAATCGTATTAGGGTTATATTGGAGGAAAGGAAATGCTACAGGAGCGCTTGCGTCTATTTTAGTTGGGGTAGGCTCATATATGTGTATTCATCTTTTCTATCCAAATCCGTTCGGTATACATACAGTTGTCTTCCCGATTTGTTTTGCGTTTATCGCTTATGTTATTGGAAGTATGAGTGCTGTAAAAAAAACAGTATAGGTTAGCTGAAGAACGTAGTCCTTATAAGACTGCGTTTTTTCGTATGAATTTGTTCTTTTTTTATTCTGTATATCCACGGTTATTCATAAATTAATAACAACTGAGGGGATGGAGTTGAGGTCGATGAAAAAAGTGTTATTTTTAGGAGACCCGGGAATTGATGACTCTTTAGCAATTATGTATGGATTGTTGCATCCTGATATTGATATTGTTGGTGTAGTAACGGGATATGGAAATGTAACACAAGAAAAGGCGACAAGTAATGCCGCATATTTATTGCAAATGGCAGGACGGGAAGATATACCTGTTATTAATGGTGCGAAAATTCCTTTATCCGGAGATATTACGACGTATTATCCAGAAATTCATGGGACAGACGGTTTAGGGCCAATTAAACCTCCAAAAACTTTTTCACCAAATATAAAGCCTTTTTGTACATTTTTTGATCTTCTTGAAAAATATAAAGGAGAATTAATAATAGTCGATGCTGGTAGATCAACAACATTAGCGACAGCATTTATTTTAGAAAAGCCGATGATGAAGTATGTGAAAGAATATTATATAATGGGCGGTGCTTTCTTAATGCCTGGCAATGTAACACCAGTCGCAGAGGCGAATTTTCATGGTGATCCCATTGCGTCACAATTAGTTATGCAAAATGCCAAAAATGTGACATTAGTGCCACTTAACGTTACATCTGAAGCAATTATTACACCGGAAATGGTAAAATATATTACGAAACACTCTAAAACGAGTTTTAATAAGTTAATCGAGCCGATATTTACGTACTATTATAAAGCTTATAGAAAGTTAAATCCGAAAATAAAGGGAAGTCCAGTACATGACGTCGTTACAATGATGGTTGCGGCAAATCCATCCCTTTTAGATTATGTATATCGTCGTGTCGATGTAGATACAGCTGGAATTGCAAAAGGAGAGAGTATTGCTGATTTTCGGCCTCAACCTGATGCAAAAGCATTAAAAAATTGGGTGCGAATTGGTTGGTCGTTACATTATAAAAAGTTTCTTGAGGATTTTGTGAAATTTATGACGTAGACATAATAGGAGCATACAAGTTAAAATAATGGAGATGGTTATGTAAATGACCATCTCCATTATTTTGTTTTTAAATGATAAATAGAGAAGAGTTACACAATAGGAGAGGAATTTTACTTGAAAAAAACTATAGTATGCGCAGTAATTGTGGGTATTTTTGTTTTGCTAATATCGGGTAACTTTTTAGTGAAAAAAGTGTGGAGTTCAAATAATGATGATGCACAGTATATTGCATCTTTTATTGAAGAACATAAAGATGAAAAAAATAGTGCGCTTCTAGTAAAGAGAAATGATAAAGTTGTTTATTCTGTAAACCCAAATGTTGTATTGCCAGTTGCTAGTACGATGAAATTAATTGTGGCGCTTGAATATACGAAACAAGTTACTGAAGGGAAAATTGATTCTTCTAGTTTCGTGTCGATTAATGATGTGAATCGCTATTATGTGCCGAATACAGATGGTGGTGCACAAGATAGATGGCAAAAGTATTTGGAGAAAACGGGCAAGATAACTGAAGGAGCGGTTTCTTTAGAAGAAGTGGCAAAAGGAATGGTTAAGTTTAGTTCGAATGCAAATGCTGAATACTTAATGGAATTGTTAGGATTAGATAACATCAATCGAAATTTACAAAGTTTATCACTTCCTGCACATCAACCACTATTTCCAATCGTTTCATCTTTGTATATCCCGGGATATTTGCATAAAGAATTACATGTTCCAAAATATAAAATAGAGAAAAAGTTAAAAGAAATGTCTCAAGAGCAATATCGTGAATATGCGATGATTATTCATGAACGCTTAAAGAAGAAGGGACCATTATTACAGAAGGAAATGCCGCTTTATTTAGAGGAACGTTACGACAAAATTTGGTCAGATAGATTACCAGCAGCTTCTGCAAATGATTATATGGTATTACTTCAAAAGGCAAACCATAAAGGTGGCTTGACAGAAGCTGAAGAAAAAGTGTGGGCAAATATCGTTGAAACAGACATGAGTGCCAAGAAATACCGTAAAACATTTAGACATGCTGGGCAAAAGAATGGTTATACACCATGGACGGTTACAAAAGCAGTTTACGCTATGGATAAACGTGGAAACTGTACGGAGATTGTGTTTTTGGCGAATAATTTAAATGAAGACGATAGTGCAGAAATACGGAAACATTTAGCAAACTTACATTTCCAAGTGTTGCAAAGTGATAAGTATGATGCGACTTTTATTAAATAAACTCGGTGCAGAGAGCACCGAGTTTATTTTGATGTACAGGCACTTTTTTTCTATCAATGGGTATGATGGGTAGTAATACTTAGGTGAGAGGGGAAAAGGTGATGAAACAGAGTAAGGAAGAGTTTATAAAGAGTGAAGGCGCTGATTTCCCTGGAAAAACATATGTGGATTGTGTATTACAACATGTATTTGATTTTCAACGAAATTACTTATTGAAAGATATGTTTCAAGTGCATAAAGCACATATTACGATGCTGACTGAAGAAAGTTTAATAAAAATAGAAGAAGCTAAAGTTATATTAAACGCACTTAGAAAAGTAGAGCGAATACCAAAAGATAAATTGGTATATACAGAGCAGCATGAAGACCTCTTTTTTTTAATCGAACATTTAATTTCTCAAGAAGCGAAATGCGATTTTGTAAGTAATATGCATATTGGTAGAAGTAGAAATGATATGGGTGTAACGATGTATCGCATGAGTTTAAGGCGGTATATATTACGATTAATGGAACATTATTTGCTATTGCAAGAAAGTGTACTGCAACTTGCTGATAATCATAAGGAAACGATCATGCCAGCTTATACACATACACAACCGGCACAGCCAACAACATTTGGTCATTATACGTTAGCAATTTATGATACGATGCAAAGAGATTTAGAACGAATGAAAAAAACGTACCAGCTTTTAAATCAGTCTCCAATGGGGGCGGCTGCACTCTCTACAACAAGTTTCCCGATTAAACGAGAACGAGTTGCTCATCTACTTGGATTTACAACTGTAATTGAGAACTCATATGATGCTGTTGCCGGAGCGGATTATTTATTAGAAGTTAGCTCGCTACTTATGGTAATGATGACGAATACGAGTAGATGGATTCATGACTTTTTGTTGTTAGCAACGAAAGAATATGACGGTATTACTGTTGCAAAGCCATATGTACAAATCAGTAGTATTATGCCGCAAAAACGAAATCCGGTTTCAATTGAACACGCTCGTGCAATTACGAGTAGTGCTTTAGGAGAAGCATTTACAGTATTTCAAATGATTCATAATACACCATTTGGTGATATTGTCGATACGGAAGATGACTTGCAGCCATATTTATATAAAGGGATTGAAAAGGCGATTCGTGTTTTTTGTATGATGAATGCAGTGATCCTAACGATGAAAGTAGAAGAAGAAACGTTAAAAAGTCGTTCCTATAAACATGCAATAACGATAACGGATTTCGCTGATGTTTTAACGAAAAATTATGAAATTCCATTTCGGCATGCTCATCATGCAGCAAGTGTTATTGCAAATATGTCATTGGAGCAGAAAAAAGAACTACATGAATTACACTTCAAAGATGTAAATATGTATTTGCAAGAACATTTTAAAATAAATGTATTAGAAAAAGAGTGGAAAGAAATTATATCGCCAGAAGCTTTTATTCAAAAAAGAAATGTATACGGTGGACCGAGTAAAAAAGAAATGAAGCGTATGATTAAAAATCGAAAAGAGTCCTTTCGAAAAGAAGAAGATGTATTTGAAAAGGAAAAACAGAGAATTTTACAAGCTGAAAATGCCTTGAATACATTAGCTTTGAATATTATTGAATCGTAAAAGAGGGATTTAATGAATTAATCGCCAATACTTAATTAAAATATAAATAGAGAGAAGAGATTGTCGATGATTCAATTACATGTATATGAAGAGATTTTTCATTTTAAAGAAGATGTTACACCATTTCTAGAAAAGAATGAGCAGGAAAACAATCTCATATTAGGTGTATTACAAATGGTTCAAGAACCGATATTTATGGGGATAGCGAAACAAGGAGAAGACATTGCGGTTGTATTTCTGCAAACAGAAGAGAAGAAACAAATCATTGTTGCAACTTCTGAAATTTCGGGAGTAGCTATTGAGGAACTTGCAAAAGAGTTAACGAAAGTATATCCGGATATTCCTGGATTGATCGGTAATAAGAAAATTGTACAGAAATTAGCGGAAGAGATTGCGGTATTAGAAAATAAGAAAATGAATGTTGCAATGGAGCAAGGTGTGTATGAGTTGAACAGAGTAAAGAAGAAGTGTAATGCGAATGGACTTTTTCGAGCGGTAAATAATGATGAATTACCATTAATAGAACAGTGGATATATCAATTTTGTGAAGATGTAAAGCTTCCTACTACGAAAGAAGAAGCAAAACAAACTGCATATACATTAATAACTACAAATCGACTGTTTGGTTTGGAAGTGGATGGGAAACTCGTTTCTGTAGCTGCAAAAACGAGACCAACTAAAAATAATATAACAGTTAATTTTGTATATACGCCGAAAGAAGCAAGGAAAAAGGGATACGCATCTAAGTGTGTAGCGGCACTTAGTCAACGTATGTTAGATGAAGGGTACAAGACGACTACGTTATATACTGATTTAGCGAATCCGACATCGAATAAAATTTATCAAGAAATTGGTTATGAGCAAATTGCGGAGTCTGTGCTTATATTTTTAGAGAAGTAGAACAAAAAGGCGTGCTATTTTAGCACGCCTTTTTGTTATTCATCGATTCTAATAACCTCGCCTTGAGGGAAGTCCTCAGTTTCTAGTAAGTTACGAATAGCTTTCGCAACATATTCAGGTGATAATAGTTTTCCTTCTTCTTTTAATGCAATGAAGCGGTCCAAATTTATGAAATCTTCTTTATTTGTTTCGCGAATTTGTGATTGCATATTTGTATCAACAACGCCAGGTGCAAAAGCGACGATTTTTACTGGATATTCTTTTTCCACTTCTTCAGTTGCTACGCACTGTGTAAACATATTTACACCAGCTTTCGTTGTACAATAAGCGCCCCAGCCAAAGTAAGGGTTTTTTCCTGCACCAGATGAAATGTTAATAACGCGTTTATCTACTTTCCAGTCTTTCGTATGTTTCATAAATGTAGATGTAAGAATCATAGGTGCAAGTAAATTAATGTGAACGTTCGTAATGAATTGTTCACTTTCAGCTTTTTCAATTGGCTTCATAGGTGCAACTGTACCCGCATTATTAATTAAATGAATAGAGGATACATTGTCTTTTTTAATAGATGAAATGATCTCTTTAAAGTTAGTTTCTAAGTTATGTACATCTTGAAGATCTAGGGAATGAAAAATGCAATTGCTGTTATATTGCTCTGCAAGTTTTGTAAGCTCTTGATTTTCTCTTCTAGAAATAGAGATGACAGTTGTATTTTTTTCTAATAATTGCGTAGCGATTGCCTCACCTAAACCTTGTGAAGTTCCTGTTATGATAACGTAGCGCATAGTTTTATAAACCCCTCTCATATGTGCGGAATTTTGTTGGACAACGTACATTGTATAGTTTGTCTACATTTTATAGTATAGAGCACTTTTTACTATAATTGAAATGAGATGATTGTGTGCCTTTTATAAATAGGTTTACGACAACAGTACCTGGTGCCGTCACGTTTACTGGGAATACGCTGGGACTTAGCCCTACATCACCTGCACCAGGTAATATTTTTGGTACACTTGCTGTGTTTACGACAGTAAATACAGCATTGCAAGTACCAGGGTTCCCAGCAGGGACAACAGATGAATGGCAATTGAATTCTTCAAGTGCAATTTTAAATCTTCCAGCGGGAAGCAGTGTATTATATGCAGAATTAGTTTGGGCTGGTACTTTCCGGACTGATACGGAAGATGTGTTACCATTTTTAAATGATAACATTACATTTACAACGCCAGCAGGGACGTTTTCTGTTACGCCAGATCCTGCTACCGCGCAGCAAGGTTCAGTAGGAAATCAGTTTTATTATGCTCGCTCTGCCAATGTAACAAATCTTGTTAGTGCAGGTGGAGCAGGCACATATACAACGGGTGCTGTGCCAGCTGCAAGAACTTCAGCCGACCCGACAATCAGTCGTTCAGCTGGATGGACGCTTGAGGTTGTGTATCAAAATGCAAGTTTACCACTTCGAAATTTGTCAGTATATGCAGGTCAAGAAATTATCGATGCTTCATCCCCGCCAGTTGATGCTACAATTTCAGGTTTTGCTACGCCGGCAACAGGAGCTGTTACAGGAAGAGTGCTCGTAACTGCTCAAGAAGGTGATTCTAACATTGTTGGAGATCAACTTCGCTTTGGGCCGAATGCAAATGCTACAGTTGCATTATTCGGACCGAGAAATCCTGCGAATAATTTCTTTCAGTCACAAATTTGTAATGATAGTGGAAATTTAGATACGAGCGGCACGTTTGGAGATTTGAATCAGCCGTTAGGGGTAGCTTTGGCCGTCCGAAGACAAGGGTGGGATATTACGAATGTAGATGCCTCCTCATCTTTAGTAAACAGTCAAACATCAGCAACGGTTCGATTTGTTACAAATGGAGATGGATACGCAGCAGCTGGTTTTGGTGTTCAAATTGATGCAACAGGTCCAATTATTAATCCTGTTAAATCAGTTAATAGAACAGTCGCAGGGGTAGGGGATATTCTCACTTATACGATTACGGTCCCAAATACAGGAACAGGAAGTGCAGAAAACGTTGTATTACGTGATAGTATTCCGAACGGAACGACGTTTGTTGCAGGTAGTGTTACGGTAGGGGGAGTAACACAGCCGAATGCAAACCCTTCTAATGGAATTAATTTAGGTACAATCCCAAATAACACGCAAAGAATTGTTACATTTCAAGTTCGAATAATATCATTCCCGAATCCCAATCCTATTTTAAATCGTGCAATGGTGTCATATCAATTTCGTCCTTTCGTTGGTAGTCCTCCTATTACAAGTACGTCTTCTTCAAACACAGTACAAACGACAGTGAATCAAGCAACTATAAGTATGCAGAAATCTGTAGATTTACAGACGGCAACGCTTAATGATGTATTAACGTACACAGTTAATATCACAAATAATGGAAATGTCACTGCGAGCAATGTTATTTTTGTTGATAGTATCCCTGCTGGAACAACATTTGTCGCAAATAGCGTTACGGTAAATGGAGTAGCGCGTCCAGGAGCGAATCCAGCAAGTAGTATTAATCTAGGAAGTATTAATGCTTCGCAAACGACTGTAGTGCGCTTTCAAGTTCGAGTAACATCGAACCCTCTTGTCAATCCAATTCCAAACCGTGCAAGTGCAACATTTACCTTTACTCCAGTGCCTGGTCAACAACCAGTTTCAGGGCAAGCGACAAGTAATACTGTAGTTACGACAATTAATATAGCTGATATAACAACGAGAAAAACAGTGGATAGAGCTTTTGCAACGGTTAACGATGTTCTTACGTACACGGTAACAATTCAAAATACAGGAAATGTACTTGCAACGAACGTTATTTTTCAAGATCCAATACCAATTGGAACGACATTTATAGCAAATAGTGTGACTGTGGATGGGGTTTCACAACCTGGGGTAAATCCAGCGACTGGGTTTACAGTAGCTAATATATCTCCTGGCGGAAGTAGGACTGTTACATTTCAAGTACGAGTAACATCTACACCATCGGGAGGTACGATTGCGAATCGCGGAAATGTATCTGCTAATTTCGTCGTTATTCCGAATCAGCCACCGATAACAATTAATAGACAAACGAATACAGTTGTGACACAAGTTAATACAGGCGGTTTAAATGTAATAAAAGAAGTAAATACAACGCAAGCGGCGGTAGGGGATACTTTAACGTACACAATTGCCGTCCAAAATACAGGGAATGTTCCGTTAACAAATGTATTTTTCCAAGACCCTATTTCTTCTGCTGTTTCATTTGTTGCAAATTCTGTAACAATTAATGGAGTACAGCAAAGTGGACTAAATCCGAATACAGGATTCTCTCTTCCGAATATTCCTGCGGCTCAAACGGTTGTAGTCACATTTGACGTAGTAATTGTACAGAATCCAGAAAATGAAGATATTTTAAATCAAGCAAATGTAACAGCAAGCTTTCAAGTGAATCCGAATGAACCACCAGTAACAATCAATGTACCGAGTAATGTTGTGAATACGACAGTACAATCAGGAAACTTTGAAGTTGTGAAAGCAGTCAATACGGATGTTGCAACAGTAGGGGATATTTTAGTATATACAATAGAAGTCATAAATGCAGGTAGTGTACCAGCTACGAATGTATTTTTCCAAGATTCAATTCCCCAAGGGACATTATTTATTGAAAATAGTGTAGTTGTGAATGGTGTTTTACAAGAAGGGGCAGATCCAGAACTTGGATTCCCATTAAATAATTTGCCTACTGGCGCCAGTGTTATTGTTACATTTGAAGTATTAATTGATGAAATTCCCCAAGGAAATAATGTTGTAAATAATGCGAATGTAACTGGAGATTTCCTTGTAAATCCAACAGAGCCGCCGATTACTGTAACAGTACCAAGTAATACTGTTATGACGATCGTGAATTCTTCAGGGTTAAATGTAATGAAAAGTGTAAGTGCTACTGAAGCCGGTGTAGGAGATACGTTAACGTATACAGTTCGTATACAAAATAGTGGAACGGTGACAGCGACAAATGTATCATTCCTTGATCCGATTCCAGTTGGAACCACTTTTGTAGCGAATAGTGTAACAATAAACGGGACACCTCAACCAGGTTTAAACCCGACAACTGGATTTCCACTTGCTAATATTCCAGTAGGAGGAATGGTGACGGTCACTTTTCAAGTGACAATCACGAGTGTACCACCAAATAGAGTTCTTCCGAATAATGCGAATGTCACTGCTGATTTCCAAGTAAGTCCTCTCCAGCCACCAATTACAATTGTAACGATTAGTAATATTGTTGTGACGCGAGTGAATGTAGGATCACTTAATGTAATGAAGAGTGTAAATACACTACAAGCCGGTGTAGGAGATACGTTAACGTATACGATTCTTATTCAAAATACAGGAACTGTTCCTGCAACGAATATTGTTTTTCAAGATCCAATTCCGTCTGGTACTGCCTTTGTAGCAAATAGTGTGACGATAAATGGAGTCGTACAGCAAGGCGCGGATCCTATGCTAGGTTTCCCGGTACCAAATATTCCGGTCGGGCAAACGGCTACGATTACGTTTCAAGTTACAGTGACGAGTGTTCCGAGCGGTGGAAATATAAGAAACCAATCAAACGTTACTGCAAGTTTTCTTATAAATCCAGCAAACCCTCCAATAACGACTGTTACAAATAGTAATTTTGTAGTGACGCAAGTAAACACAGCACAGTTAAATATACAAAAATCTTCATCTGTACAACAAGCAGCACTTGGAGAAACTTACACGTATTCTGTTGTTATTCGAAATAACGGTACAGTAACAGCAACGAATGTCTCTTTCCTTGATCCAATTGCTTTAGAAACAACTTTTGTAGCAAATAGTGTAACGATAAATGGAACGCCACAACCTGGATTTGACCCAAATGTTGGTTTCCCGCTTCCTAATATTGCAGCTGGAACATCATTGACAGTAACGTTCCAAGTTACGGTAGTTGCACCGTCTACACGTGGAGCAGTATTAAATACAGCATCTGCTACAGCCACTTTCTTATTAAATCCTTTACAGCCACCTGTAACAACAACGAATTCAAGTAATACAACGGTAGTTACAATACCGTTACCTCCTCCTGGTGAAGTAACTGCAACAAAGACAGTTGATGTTGCAACTGGGGCCGTTGGGGATGTATTAACGTATACTGTGCTCATTTCAAACGTAGGAATTATCCCTGTTACAGATGTGTTCTTCCAAGATGTCATACCAGAAGGAACGACGTTTGTTGACAATAGTGTAACGATAGGTGGAGTGCAGCAACTTGATTTAAATCCAGAAATAGGATTTACAGTTACTCCATTATTAATCGCTGGTGGAAGTATTGAGGTCACATTCCAAGTGACGATTACAGAAATTCCAGATAATGAAGTCATATTAAATGATGCAGATGTTACATTTACTTCACAACCAAATCCGCAGGAACCACCGATTACGGAAACGATATTAACAAATTTAGTCGTTACGACAATTAATATAGCGTTTATTTTTCCATTGAAACTAGTAGATAAAGAAGTAGCGACGGTAGGAGAAATATTAACGTATGATGTATTGATTTTTAATTTCGGAACAGTGCCAGCGACGAATGTTCAATTTATCGATACTACTTCCGCGGGTGTAGCATTTGTACCAGGAAGTGTGAGCATAAACGGGGTACCAGCACCAGGATTAGATCCTTTCATTGGTTTTACAGTTCCAGATATACCTGTCGATGATTTTGTACTTGTCACATATCAGGAAGTGGTTACAAGCATACCAGAAGGTGGAACGATTGTTAATTTTGTAGACGTTACAGCTACATTTGCTGTAAGTGAAACAGAACCGCCTATTACGGAAACAACGACAAGTAATACGACATTAACAGAAATCAATGAGCCTGGTTTGAATGTTTTAAAATCAGTGAGTCAGCCGGTTGTTGCAGTAGGCGATACAATCACATATACAACAGTAGTTCAAAATACAGGAACAGTGCCAGCAACGAATATTCAATATAGTGATCTATTACCTTCCTCTATAGCATTCGTGCCGAACACTGTAACGATAGACGGTGTGTTACAACCTGGATTCAATCCGAATAATGGATTCCCGCTTCCAGATATAAACCCAGGTGAAAGTGTAGAAGTCATCTTCCAAGTAACCGTTGTTAGTGCGCCATCAAACGGAACAATTGCCAATACGGCAAATGTAACTGGAAGTTTTGTATTAGTACCAGGAGAACCACCAGTTATAGTAACAGAGCCGAGCAATACAACACTTACAACTGTAAATAGAGGGCAATTTAATGTTATTAAACAAGTAAATAGGGTTGCTACTCTCGTTGGAGATATATTAACGTATACGGTTCAAATAACAAATACTGGAACAGTAACAGCTAATGCTGTTCAGTTTGTTGATACCATTTCAGCAGGGGCGTCATTTGTACCAAATAGTGTAACGATAAATGGAGCCTCGCAACCAAACTTAAATCCGATTACTGGATTTGGAGTTGGAGATATCCCAGTTGGTGAAACAGTTATAGTGACGTTTCAAGCGACAGTTACAAACATCCCGTCATCAGGAACAATTACGAACGTTGCAAATATAACAGGAAGCTTTACTTTAGTGCCAGGAGAACCACCAGTTGTAGTAACAGAGCCGAGTAATACGACGATAACTAGAGTGAATAGAGGACGATTCAGCGTTATAAAATCTGTAAATAAAGAAGCGACACGATTAGGAGATACGTTAACGTATAGTGTGCAAGTTACAAATACGGGAACGGTAACAGCAACGAATGTTCAGTTTATCGATGTTCCATCACCTAGTTTAGAATTCGTTCCTGGAAGTGTACAAATAAATGGGATTCCGCAAGTAGGTTTAGATCCATTTGTAGGCTTTGCATTGCCTGATCTTGCAGTAGGGGATAGTGTATTAATTACATTTGAAGTAAATGTAATCGCAGTTCCGCCTTCTAGTAGCATTATGAATACAGCAAGAGTAACGGGTGATTTCGAATTGATTCCAGGAGAACCTCCGTCTACAATTACAAATTCAAGTAATACGACGGTTACGCCGGTAAATAGAGGTAGCTTAGATATGCTAAAAGAAGTAGACCATTCAGTTGTTGGTGTAGGAGAAACGGTAACGTATACTGTTCGTATATTAAATACTGGTACTGCTGATGCAATGAATGTTCAATTTATCGATGTGCTATCTCAGGAAGCTGATTTCGTTCCAAATAGTGTAACGATAAATGGGGTTCCGCAACCGGGGTTAAATCCGCAGATTGGATTTACGATACCTGATATACCAGTTGGTGAGACGTCACTTGTAACATATGAAGCTACGATTACAAGTTTTCCGGATGGTGGTACAGTAGTGAACGTTGCTGGGGCGTTAGCAGAATATATTTTAGTACCAGGGGAGCCGCCAGTTACAGTGATGGATACAAGCAATACAGTTATAGTGACGGTAAATACTGCAATCTTATTTGTTGCAAAAGGAGCAAACTTTGAAGTAGCAATGATAGGGGATGTTGTCACTTACGGAATCGCTGTTATAAATGATAGTACAGTTCCTGTGACCAATATTGTGTTAACAGATATCATTGATCCGAATACGCTATTTATAAATGGTACGGTAACGGTAAATGATGTACCTCTTCCATTTGCTAATCCGAATACTGGTATTCCGTTAGGTGATTTTCAGCCAAATGATGCAGCAATTATTAATTTCCAAGTTGTAATAATAGGAGGGCAAGTAAATAATTTAGTTACAAATACTGCTACAGCGAATGGGCTTGCAACTGTAAATCCGAATGAGCCGCCAGTAGTAGTTGAAGGTGATAGTAATACAGTTGTTATCCCGTTTATTCCTCAAAATGTCTCAACGACAGTCGTAAAAACGGCAGATTTACAGGTAGCAACAATTGGAGATGTCATTACGTTTACGACAGTCATCACAAATACGGGTGATACTGTAATGCAAAATATTCGTTTTCAAGATATGTTAGATAGTAGTGTTCGATTTGTTCCTGGAAGTGTAACGGTTGATAATACGCCAGTGCCGAATGTAAGCCCGGCAGTAGGGGTTCTTATCGAAAGTTTAAATCCTGGTGAAGCAAGGACAGTTTCGTTCCAAGTAGCAGTACAGAGCGCGCCAAATGGTTCAGGAAATTATATAAATCAAGCGAGTATTCGTTTTGAACATCAAGTAGGCACAGTATTGCCACCTGTTACACAAATAGTAGAAAGTAACATAGTTGTCATTCCATTTGTTCCAACGATTGAACAAATTTGCGAAACAAACTTTAATTGCTTAGATAAGATTCCATTTCAATGTTCTCCGTGTAATCATTTGCATGGACATAAAAAATAAAAACAGAAAGAGCATCCTGAAAAATAATTGGATGCTCTTTCTGTTTTAATCATATAGATTCATTTTCGGGCGAGGTGAAAAATTCGTCGATTTTGTCGGAAAGTAGTAATGGAATAGCTCCTTTTATAACAGAAATGTCCCAGTCCCACCATGCAAGATTCTCTAGTTTGTCAATTGTTTCTTGCGGGAAACGATATCGAATAAATTTTGCTGGATTACCAGCCACAATTGCATATGGAGGGACGTCTTTTGTAACAACACTTTTTGCACCAATAATGGCACCGTTACCAATTGTAACACCAGATAAAATGCAGGATTGATAACCAATCCATACATCATTGCCAACTACGATATCACCTTTTGAAGAAGGGTGACCAGTAATATGTGCTCCTTCATCAAAAAGTGCATTAAATGGATAAGTTGTTATCCAGTCTGCGCGATGTTCACCGCCAAGTATGAAAACGACTTCTTCTGCTAATGAACAAAACTTACCTATTTTCAATTTTGTTTCATCGTTCCAAGAAAAAATGGTTGGCCCTACTTTACTATAAGTATAATCACCAATATCATATTTATTATATTCAGGTTTTTGATTTAAATATAACATGCTTCTTCAGCCTCCTTTCTCAATTAAGTGATACGTATGGAATATTATATGCAAGATGTAGTAATGTGAACTGTATTAATAGGTGAAATGAACAAAAGGGAGTGGGATGTATGCGATACGAAATGGGTTTATATAATAAACCGTTTCAGTCAATTCGATCAGGGAAAAAAGTATATGAAGTACGCCTATACGATAAAAAACGTCAACTAATAAACAAAGAAGATGAAATCGTATTTACGAATCTTAAGACAACAGAAATGATGACGGTAAAAGTAACGGAAATAAAGCGATACGAGAGCTTTAAAGCTATATATGAACAAATCGATAAAAATTTATTGGATTGTGAAAATGATAGTTTAGAGGAAATGTTAGAAAGTACATACAAAATATATACGAAAGAACAAGAAAAAGAGTGGGGAACAGTTGCGATTCGTATTGAGGTAATAAAATGATAAGAAATCGCGGAGCAGCTATCATTGTACAGGAAGGAAAAATCGCTCTTATAAAACGTATTCGAGAAGAGGAAAGATATTATGTTTTTCCTGGCGGAGGGATTGAGGAAGGTGAAACGCCTGAAGAGGCAACGAAAAGAGAGGTATACGAAGAATTAGGGGTACACATATACAAGTGGAGCACCTTATTGCAAAGGTAAAATATAAAGGAAATGAATATTATTATGCTGCCTATATTACAGGCGGAGTGTTCGGAAGCGGAACAGCTGAGGAATTTCAGCTGGAAGGTAGGGGAAATTATATTCCGTTATGGCTACCGATAAACGAGTTGGAAAAAGTGAATATAAAACCTTATGAAGTGGTCAGAAATATATTTAATCATTATAAAATATAACGTCTGACAACATACAAAAAAAACCATTGACATAGTCTTCTGATTTAAGTATTGTATTCGAGTATGTTTATAATCAGGAGGTTTATATGAGCAATCAAACTACTACACATCATGTGAAAATGACAACAGCGGATCCATCTGGAATTGGTCTATTTGGATTAGCGATGGTAACACTTGTAGCATCATCTCAAAAGTTAGGCTTAACAGATGGCGTTTCACTTGTATTACCGTGGGCAATCTTTTTAGGAGGATTTGCACAAATCTTTGCTTGCATTCATGATGCAAAGCATAACAATACATTCGGTACAACAGCATTCGGTGCGTACGGTTTATTTTGGCTAGGTGTTGGAATGACTTGGTTAATTCAACTTGGAGTATTTGGCGAAAAATTAGCACAAGCTGCAGATTCAAAACAGCTTGGTGTAGCCTTTATCGGATATTTGATTTTCACAATCTTTATGACAATTGGTGCAATGGAAACACATAAAGTATTATTTATGATTTTCGTCCTTATTGATTTCTTATTTATCGGTCTTTCATTAAGTACTTTAGGTGTTATGCCGCATGCAATGCATAATTTAGCAGCATATTCTGAACTTCTTATTTCATTATTATCTTTCTACGGTTCAGCTGCAGCAGTGTTAAATACACACTTCGGAAAAGTTGTTTTACCAGTAGGAAAGCCTTTTGGTATTTTTAAAAAATAATAAAAAAGCACAGATGATTGTATAGTCATCTGTGCTTTTTTATTTATTCCGCTCTTTGTGGGTTGTCTGAAAAAGCCTGATTGGTGAGGACTCATTAAACTTTCACTTTATCCCGCTATTTGCCGGGCAGTAAGCCCCCCGCCTCAAAATTCAGCGGAAACAAAGAAGTTAGGTGGGGGATGAATACCCTCACTGATTAAAGTTTCACCTTATTTGAAATAAGTAATGTGAAATGTAAATAAAAGTAGAAAAAATCAATTGAAATTGATTCTCATTATTAATATAATGAGAATGAGAATCATTTATTGTTAGAGGGGGATGCCAAAGTGGCAAAAATTTTAATAGCTTATGCAAGTATGTCAGGAAATACAGAGAGTATTGCTGATTTAATTAAAGTTAGTTTAGATGCTTTTGATCATGAAGTAGTATTGCAAGAAATGGAAGGCATGGACGCTGAAGAATTATTAGCTTATGATGGAATCATTTTAGGATCTTATACGTGGGGCGATGGTGAATTACCATTTGAAGCGGAAGATTTTCATGATGACTTAGAAAATATAGATTTAGCTGGGAAAAAGGTAGCGGTATTCGGATCGGGTGATACAGCGTATGAACTGTTTTGTGAAGCGGTAACGATATTTGAAGAACGTCTTGTGGAACGCGGTGCAGAGCTTGTACAAGAAGGGCTGAAAATTGAATTAGCTCCAGAAGATGAAGAGGATGTTGAAAAATGCAGTAATTTTGCAATTGCATTTGCTGAGAAGTTCTAAGAATGGGAGTGTCAACGTGGAGACAATGTTAAGTGCAACTGCTATTACAAAGTTAAGAGATGGAAAACTGTTGTTAGCTACTACATATAATGGCTTATTTGTTGAACAAGACGGAGAATGGAAACGAATTTTAAATGGTTTTCAAAAACGAATTAGGGATTTACATAGCGAAGATAATGTAGTTTATGGTGTAGGTGACGAAGGGATTTTTATTCGCAGTATGAATGGTGGAGAGAACTGGACAATTCAGCGTTTTCCAACAAAAGCAACGAGTTGGAATGTATGTAGCAATGTACAAGGAACTGTTGTTGCTCATGGAGAAAAAACGCTGTATCTTTCTAATAATTTCGGTTTGACATGGGAAACTATTCATCCGTTTCTTGAGTATGGCAGTGCGGCACCGTCTATTCGATCATTATTTTTATATAAACATTACTTATTTATTGGTACGAAAATACATGCTAAATATGGTGGTGTTTGGCTCTTTGATTTGAAGACACGTAAATTAAAGAGGATTAAAATTGCGATGAATCAAATGATCTCCGCGTTGACTTTACACAATTCTTATTTAGTAGCGGCAAGTGGATCGTGCAAGGGAGTTAGCGGAAATATTTCTTATTGTAAAATAGATGAAAGTATTGCAAGTGAAAAAATATATTGGCATACATGTCAAAGTGAGCAGAAAGCAAGTAGTTATTTAGACTTAAGTGTAGATCAACATGTTTTATATACAACTTCAACGCAAAATAAGGCGGGGATTAGTAGTGTGTGCCGTGTGCTTCTTGAAGAAGGTATTGTTACAGTATGTGATTCAGTTAAAGGGCACGGATGGCGCATTGTTAATCAAAAAGATGGTTATGTAGTAGCCGGATCAGGTGAATTAAAAGCAATGCAGTGGGAACAAAAAATAATTTAAGAAAAAAACTTTACTTTTATTATATTGATATGATATAGTATATTTAAACCATTTTACTTTTAATAATATAGAGATTTAAATGAGCTGTAACTTCCGAGGAGGATAGCAATGTTAAATCTCCTCAGGGGTTGCAGTTTTTTAATATCTGGCTTATTATTGTAAGGTGGTTGAAAATGAATATGTACATATAGGTACATTGTAGGAGGATTTTTTTCATGCAAAACGGTAAAGTAAAATGGTTTAACTCAGAAAAAGGTTTCGGTTTCATCGAAGTTGAAGGCGGAGAAGACGTATTCGTTCATTTCTCAGCTATCCAAGGCGAAGGCTTCAAAACTTTAGAAGAAGGTCAAGAAGTTACTTTCGAAGTAGAACAAGGTAACCGTGGACCTCAAGCTACTAACGTAAACAAGAAGTAATTTTTGAAAAAAGAAGGGCTCGCCCTTCTTTTTTTTTGCATTTTTATAGATGTCCTCCTACTTACATATCATAACAAGACTGAATTTTCATTTATTTATTCGGAGTATTTTTGTATAAAGTACATGAATAAATAAATACTGAAAATAAAGTGTTTGTGTGAAAAGGAATTTAGAAAGAGGTAAATAAATTGAAAAACGCTACACATTTCATTGTGTTTGATATTGAAAGGAATTTCAGACCGTATAAATCAGAAGATCCATCAGAAATAGTTGATATCGGAGCTGTAAAAATAGAAATAGGTACAATGAAGATAATTGAAGAATTTTCGGAGTTAGTAAAACCAAGTGCACGATTAACTCGTCATACAACAAAATTAACCGGTATTACGAAAAAAGATTTAATGGGTGTAGAAAAATTCCCTCAAATTATAGAGAAATTTATTCAGTTCATCGGCGAAGGTTCTATATTTGTTTCATGGGGAAAAGAAGATTATCGCTTTCTATCTCATGATTGTACATTATATGGTGTTGAATGCCCAAGTATAGAAAAAGAAAATAGAATTGATTTGCAAAAATTTGTTTTCCAAGCATATGAGGAATTGTTTGAACATACGCCAAGTTTACAATTTGCGGTAGAACAGCTCGCTTTAACGTGGGAAGGAAAACAGCACCGTGCTTTAGCAGATGCTGAAAATACAGCAAATATACTTCTTAAAGTATATAGCGAGAGAGATATCAATAAGCGATACAAAAGACATGGTGAACTTGAACTTGTAAAAAACGGAAAACTAACAGAAAAAGCGAAAAAAAAGATGCGAAAATGGGTTTTTAAAGAACTAAAGAAAAATACAGAACGCCCTTTTGAATGGAGTACATTTGAAAGTGGTGACACGTGGGAAAGTATAACGGAAAGATATTATATAAGTGAAAATACAGTGGAACTCCTGAAAAAACATTTTCGTACAGCAGTGAGAAAAGCGGAACGGCAGATTAGGTATTTGGCTGAGATGGAGGAGAATACAGAGGTTAAATGAATTTCTCCTCCCCCTCTAACTACATACATGTAATAACAGCGTATTGATATTAAATAGGCATCAACTTGTTGTTGTGATTGTGCATTATAATTGCTTTGGGATTGTTAAGACGTAATAAGAGTTTTAAACCGTATTAATAAAATAAAAATATATATAAAGAAAAGAGTGTAGTTTAATGGAAACGATCTTTAACATTTTAACTGTTTTAGTTTTTGGGATAATATTTACCACACAATTAGCATTAACTACACTTTCTTTCATAGTAAAGAAGAATTGGAAAAAACTTAATATCTCTTTAAGTTGTGGTGTATTAAAGTTTAAAATAGAAGAGTAAGATTGAGTTTTGTACAAGGGAGGTGTGATAGTGGTAGACTTGGATATTAAAGATGTCACAGTAAAGATGGAATTAAACGGTGTCTTTTGGAATGAGGATCGGATTGCTGAAATGAAGGTGACTACAAAAGAAGAGCATTCTGTTATTCTTCGTCTAGTAGTTGATTTAGAAAGTAAAACTATTAGGGCGACGAGTGCGGAAATAGTGAATGGATTCTGCCCTCTGTGCAAACAGAAAAGGGACGAATGTAGTGAACTTAATGACTTGCAAAACAAAATGGAAATTTTAGAAGAAGCCTACGATTGGGTGAGAGAACATCCGGAATATCGTTTTCAATTATCTTTTTACGAGTACAATAAATTTGAGGTAGTAAAGTGAAATTTGCATCTTAACAACTTATAGAAGGTCTTGGTCAACTAGAAATATTGAAGTAGATATTTCTAATGGAAATAAGCTTGTATAACAAGGAAGGGATGTATTTGATTCTGCAACAAATGTCATCTTGCATCAAAAAAATTTGAAAATAAACATGTTTTATTATAAAGCAGAAAAATCGATTCTTAGTAGAATCGGTTTTTAATATAAACAAAAGAGCGCTTATTATAAGCGCCCAGTAACAACAGTTATATGGAAGTATTTATCCCGTAAAAGCCCGATTGGTGAGGGTAATAATTAGTGGGGGATGAACAAAACCCCACTGATTAAAGTTTCATTTTATTCAATACCGCTCGGATCAAACGAATACTGCTGCTTATTCTCAATCCGCTCAATCACATCCTGCAGCTCATCTGGCTTCAGAAACTCAATCGGAGAGAAGCCTTTTTCAAATGTAAGTGTGTCTGCTTCAATCATAAGTACATATCGGTCATTTACCTTCGCAATATGTATTTGATCCCCGAAATCAGCAAGCAAAGCCTTCACAGAGATATGATCGGCTTTTAGTTTTAATTCCACTTCAGGAGCATGCTCGACGATTTGAGCGGTAGCTTCCATTACTTCTTCGGTTGAAAATTGTTCCATAATTTCCCGCTTCGGACTAGCAGCCCATACTTCCATCGCTTGGTCGAATTGTTCGCGTTCTTCCGTACCTTCTTCAAATACATCTTCAATTTGGTCGTATACCATGTCCATTACCTGTGTTTTCATAATTTCAGGCATAGAGCGTTCATATTCGACGAATTTTAAGAAGTCTTCAAAGTAGCGGGCATGTGATGCTTGGTGTATTTTTAGTTCGCCTACTTCAACCATACCTTCTTCAGGCATGTACGGATATTGGATAGATTTCATATTCTTTGTTGTGATGGCCATTTCAACGTTACGAATCAGTGTTGATTCATCAGAAATAGAAGCAACCTTTGGTTCAAAGTCGCATTTCATTACGAATACGAATGGATCATCAAAGTATTTGCGTAGTTTTGCCTGAGCAATTAAAAATACACCACCACGTACAGCGCTTGTGTCAAGATATGTATAAACGAGAGGTTCGCTCATATCTTTAAAGTTTTCTTTTGTTTCTGCAAAGCGAATACGATTAAAAAGGTTGTAATGAGGGTTTGAATCAAGTTCGTGCCCTTCTTCTACAATAAAGCGACCAATTTTTGTTGGGGCTTGTTCTGTTTTTGCATGACGTTCTACTTTTCGCTTCGATATTTTTAATAACTCACCATTCAAAAATTCTTTTAAGGAACTATCTTCATATTCTTCAGCGTCTAAAGTTTGAAAATGTTTGTAGCGTTTATCAACTGCTTCACCTTTTCCTTCTACTTGTACAACATAAAAGGAAAGATAATTTATTTCAAAATCCATATTTATCACCTTGTTTCATTTCATTAACTCTTATCAGTATAGAGATGGAAAAAACTTTCGTCAATTTATATAAGGAAGGGGAAGCCCCTTCCTTTATATAATCTTTATTTTCTCGATTAAAATCCGTCTTCTAATGCTGCGAATGGAATGTTTAGTCTGTTTTCTACTGTGCGTAAACGTTGGTTTAAGCGGTTTAGTCTACGTGTATGGCGCTCAACTGTATTTTCTAGTTGACGAACTCTTTGTTCAAGCTCATTTACGCGTCTTTCTAATTGACGATTTCCAGTGCCAGGAAAAGAGATTGGAAGTTGGAATTGTCTATTTTGGTCATATGGATTCGTGTGCTCTGCTTGATCTATATAAGATTGATATTGTGTTTGTAAGTCATACTGTGGTTGTTGGTACGCATATTGATTATATGGATCATATGGATTGTAGGGATACATAATAACATCCTCCATTTCTTTAAAATAGGTTGAATTCACCATAATGTATGTGCAAAAGCGGAGTGGTGGCACGGCAAATACCTATTTATGTTGACGGGATTTCTCTTTATCCCGCTATTTGCTGGGCAATAAGACCCCCATGTCAAAATTCAGCAGAAACAAAGAAGATCGGGATGCCCGTAAACCCCCCACTGATTACAGTTTCACTTTATAAAAAATAGCTTGAGGGTTTTTGATTTGTATTTCTTTTGCTTAATGGTATATACTGGATAAAAGAGAAAGTTTACATAAAAGTTACAATTCTATCAAACTCAAACTTTTATGTAAATATGTATAGACATTTATAAAAGAAAAGAGTAATTTATATAGAGTGAAAAATAACTTGTAACATTTTATAAACATATTGTAAAATGATTGTAACAAAACATACATAAAAATGAAATAAATACATAATAGTGATGTTGGGGAAAGGGAGAGAGTATATTGTTCCGTAAAGTAAAGGGTATATTGGTTGGGGTGTTATGTGTAGCTATAATGAGTGGCTGTGGTGCAAAAGTAAGTGATGTTGCATTGGTAAGTGATATTGGTGGGCATACTGTAGAGGCTAAAGCAGAAGTGCAGGATACTATTAGTTTAGTTGATGGTCGAACTGGTACTGAAGTGAAAAAATTAGATTTATCTAGTTTAGGCTATTTTGAAGATGAAGCGAAATTTAAAAAGTCTGTAACAAAGGTTGTTGGTGAGGTTGGAAAAAGCGTCGACAAAAAAATGGTTCCTTCACGTATAGCACCTGATGGAAGTTGGCAAGAAGGAAAACCTTCTTATGAATTAATGGAAAAAGAATTAGTAGATAAATTGTTAAATGTTGGTATGTGGGATGCTACGTATCAGTTGCCGATCGTGGAGAAAAAACCAGTCGCAACATTAAGTGATGCGCAAGGAAATGGTACGGTAATTGGTAGATATGAAACGAATTTAGGTGGTTCAACAGGTGGCCGTATTGAGAATATTCGTTTGTCAGCAGCGAGCATAAATGGAGTTGTGTTAGCAAAAGGAGACCGTTTCTCTTTTAATTCATTAATCGGTGATACAACACCAGATAAAGGATATCAATTAGGGAAAGAAATAGTTGATGGTAAATTAGTAGATGGATATGGCGGTGGTGTTTGTCAAACATCTTCAACTTTATACAATGCAGCAGATCAAGCTGGTCTGAAAATGGTGGAGAGAACTACACATTCTAAAACGGTAGGTTATGTTCCACAAGGAAGAGATGCTACAATTGCATATCCATACTTAGATTTAGTATTTGAAAATACGAATGATGCACCTGTGAAGCTTTATATGGGCATTCAGGGTGGAAAGCTAGTTGCTGAAGTACATAAAATGAGATAAGAGTTAAAAAGCCATCTTTTCTAAAAGTTAGAAAAGATGGCTTTTTATTATGAAAATAAAAATGTATGTGAATTCTGACTTTTCTTATTTACATAGGATGATTTTAGTTGTATCCTTCATAGTAACGGTTATATGTAATGGGAAAATATAGGGATAAGGAGATGAAGTTATTCATGGTACAAATTCATCCGAAAACACGTATTGGTCATGTTGAATTTAAAGTGAAAGATTTAGAGCGTCAAATTGCTTTTTATGAGAATGTTGTAGGATTAGAGGTAATTAAGCAAGAGGGGAATAAAGCATATTTATCTGGAAAAGGTGGAAAGAACGCGTTACTTGTTCTTGAAAGGTTAGAGGACGGGGTACTGCAAGAACCGCGTACGACTGGTATATATCATGTAGCCTTTTTAGTTCCGACTCGTGAAGCTTTTGCTTCTGCGCTATTTGGGGTTCTTCGTAATAAGAATGTAATTGACAGCCCGGATGAGCAAGAAGGGCGTTATACATATTCAAATGAAATTTTACCAATTTCAAGGTTTAATAGTGCAAGTGATCATACATATAGCGAAGCTTTTTATTTGCAAGATTTAGAGGGGAATGGTATTGAAATTTATGCAGACCGTCCGCGTGATCAATGGGGAGAAGGGCCAGGAGGAAGTACACCACTTGATTTAAAAGAATTGGCAACACTCGTTGATTATGAGTTTGATGGTTTGCCTGCTAATACTGTCGTTGGGCACGTACATTTACGAATAGCTGATGTAGAGAAATCACATGAATTTTATGTGGAAACAGTAGGTTTTGAAGTACAACAGCGTGAAGAGGATTGCTTATTTATTTCAGCAGGGGGATATCATCATCATATTGGTGCAAATACGTGGAACGGAGTAAACAATCCACACCCACCAGTACATGCAACTGGGCTAAAGGTGTATACGATTGTACTACCGTATAAAGAAGCGTTAGATGAAGTGAAAGAAAGATTAATAGAAAAACAACATGAAATAAATGAAACTACAAATGGGTTTGTGGTGGTAGATCCAAGTGGTATTACAGTGCAGTTTGAAATAGAAGCAGTGTAAAATAAGCGAGAAAGTGTATAATCACTTTCTCGCTTATTTGTGATCATTCATAGCTCAATCCAATATCTTCTTACTACATTCCCATCTTCCTCAGTGAAATCATCATCACGAAGCCCGCCGTTATGTAAAATCGTTTTTTCAGAAGCGGTATTCACTGCGTCGCAAACGACAAGTACTTTCGTGATGTCTAATTCCTTCGTTTTTTCTAATGATAATGCTAGTAACTTCGTAGCATAACCTTTTCTTCTTTCAGAAGGGCGAATGCCATAACCAATATGACCGCCAGCGTTAAATAAATGTTCGGTTAAACTATGACGTATATTAACAGCTCCCACAATTTTATTTTCATCTGTAACAAGCCAATATGTAGAGTCTGGTACCCAAGTTTCAGGGATATTTATTCCGTTATGCGCATCGAGAAGTTCTTGAACCATAGCTGGGAAGTTGGCAGGATTTTTTGAGATAACCCACGGGATCATTGTTTCACCGCTATCTTTCCATTCGTTATAGAAATCTAAGTATTCTTCTTGTAAATCAGTAGTAGGTGTAAGTAACGAGACGTTCATTGTTAGTAAGCTCCTTTATTTATGTATTTTTTATAAAAAATTATGAAACAAAATGAAAGCGTTTTCTTAAATTTCTCAACCCAATTTCATGCAATCCACCTTTGGTTTTTTAGAAAATTAGTGAAGGTTTAAAATCAGGAGTTATTTATTTTATGTTAATATTTAAAATATTAACATAAAACAGTCGGAGTATTAAGTGTATTTTAGTGGTATTCTTTCATGGTGATAAATGGATGTTTGTGATAATTTTTGTTTTATCTATCTATAATGAATGAAAGGGGGAAGTGCCCGTGAGTGTAGATTTTGATTTTATTATACGAATCGGTGTTGCTGGCTTGTTAGGAGCAATGATTGGTATTGAAAGAGAAATTCGATCGAAAGAAGCTGGATTAAAGACTCATTTCCTCGTAGCGGTAGGAAGTGCGTTAATAATGGTTGTTTCGAAATATGCCTTTTCAGATATTGTGTATGAAGAGCATACGTCTCTAGACCCAAGTCGTATTGCAGCACAAGTCGTTAGTGGAGTTGGTTTTTTAGGTGCAGGCACAATTATTATTCAAAAGCAGGCGGTGAAAGGATTAACGACCGCGGCTGGTTTATGGGCTACTGCCGGTATAGGATTAGCAATTGGAGCGGGAATGTATGTAGTAGGCATTGGAGCGACGATTCTCGTTTTAATTGGTTTAGAAATTGTAAGTCGTATTTTTAAGGTGCAATTTCTATTTCCACAAAATATAACAGTGCAAATGTTTGTAAATAAACATGAAGCGATACAACAAATATTAGAAACACTACAAGTGAAAGGCATCCCAATACTCTCATATGAGGTGGAAGCTTCACAGCAAGGTACAGAAACTGTTTATAAGGTAGGAATGCAGCTGAAAAATATATCGTCAGAAGAAAAGAATGAGTTTATTCAGCATATGCAAACATTACCGGAAGTTACGTTTATAAAGTTAAAATCATAGTGTTGAAAACGAGGATAGATGTAGCAGAAATTTTGCTATTATCTATCTTTTTTGATATAAAATGCACGGAAAGTCAAGCGTTAATTTTACATGGAATGGATACATGTGTGAACGTTACCTTATTTTTTCTCAATACAGGACAAAAAGTGAAAATAGTAAAATAATGGAGCGGGACACTAAAAATGTAAGGTAGGGGAGAGCATGAAAGGCTATTCAAAGAACATGTTAGTAGGGGTAAGTTTTGCTAGTTTAATGTTAGGGAGTTTTCAAGGGGTCAGTTTGGCAGAAGATACTAAGGGAGAGCAAGTTTCTTATCGAAATGTGCTCAAAATGGAGCCAGTCGGTGTACAACTACCAGTACAAGAATTAGCTCATTCATCGAAAGTGCTCGAAAGCAAGTCTTTTGAGAAAAGGTTACAATTTGCCGATTTATCACAAAGACCACCTGAGGTGAAAAAAGAAAGTAAGCAATTAGCTGTAGCGAAAACTTATACAATTGCTGAATTAAATCAATTAAGCAATCAGCAGTTAGTAGATTTACTTGTAACAATTGATTGGGAGCAAATTACGGGGCTATTTCAGTTTAATACAGACAGTCTAGCATTCTATCAAAATGATAGTAGGATGCAGGCGATTATTGATAAATTGAAGCAGCAAGGACAAGCCTATACGAAGGATGATTCAAAAGGGATTGAGACATTAGTGGAGGTATTGCGTTCAGGATTTTATTTAGGATTTTATAATTCGGAACTTAGTAAATTAAATGAACGGAGTTATCATGATAAATGCTTACCTGCATTAAAAGCGATAGCTAACAATTCAAATTTCAAGCTGGGTACATTAGAGCAAAATAGAGTGGTATCATCATACGGAAAGTTAATAGGAAACGCTTCGAGTGATGTGGAAACGATAACATCAGCTGCAAAAATTTTCAAACAATATAATGATAATTTTTCTACATTAGTAGATAATCTTTCAGCTGGAAATGCTATTTACGATATTATGCAAGGTGTTGATTACGACATTCAATCGTATTTGTACGATACGAGGAAAGCTCCGAAAGATACAGTATGGTATCAGAAAATAGATAGTTATATTAATGAACTAAGTCGTTTTGCATTAATGGGAACGATTACAGCAAAAAACGGTTGGCTTATTAATAATGGCATTTATTATACAGGTAGACTCGGTACATTCCATAGTACAGGAACGAAAGGGTTACAAGTTGTAACAGATGCGATGAAAATTTATCCGTATTTAGGGGAGCAATATTTCGTAGCTGCTGAGCAAATCGCAACGAATTATGGCGGAAAAGATGCAAATGGTAAAGTGGTGAATTTAGATCAAATAAGAGAAGATGGAAAGAAAAAATATTTGCCAAAAACGTATACGTTTGATGATGGGGCAATTGTTTTAAAAGCTGGAGATAAAGTGACAGAAGAAAAAGTAAAACGTTTATATTGGGCGGCAAAAGAAGTGAAGGCACAATTCCATCGTACGGTTGAAAGTGATCAACCTTTAGAAAATGGAAATCCTGATGATGTACTAACGATGGTTATTTATAATAGCCCAGCAGAATATCAATTTAATCGTCAATTGTACGGTTATGAAACGAATAACGGTGGTCTTTATATAGAAGGAACAGGTACGTTCTTTACTTATGAGCGTACGCCAGAAGAAAGTATTTATAGTTTAGAAGAATTATTCCGGCACGAGTTCACGCATTATTTACAAGGTAGATATGAAGTACCAGGATTATGGGGACAAGGAAAAATATATGAAAATGAAAGATTATCTTGGTTTGAAGAAGGAAATGCTGAATTTTTTGCAGGGGCAACGAGAACGGATAATGTTGTACCGAGAAAGAGTATTATAGGAGGATTATCTTCAAATCCAGCAGAGCGTTATACGGCAGAGCGAACGTTAAATGCAAAGTATGGAACGTGGGATTTCTATAATTATTCCTTTGCTTTACAATCGTATATGTACAATAAGAGATATGATATGTTCGATAAAATACATGATCTTATTAGGAAAAATGATGTAACAGTATATGATGCATATCGCTCTACATTAAGTAAAGATGCGAATTTAAATAAAGAATATCAAGACTATATGCAAATGCTAGTTGATAATCGTGAGAAGTATAATGTGCCATTAGTATCAGACGATTATTTAGCGAATCATGCATCGAAGCCAGTTTCAGATATTGCAGCAGAAATAACAGCGGAAGCAAAATTGAAAAATGTATCAGTGAAGAAAAATAAATCACAGTTCTTTAATACATTCACACTACAAGGAACATATACAGGAACTGCAGCAAAAGGAGAATACGAAGATTGGAAAACAATTACACAAAACGTTAATGATACGTTAAAACGTTTAAGTGTAAAGGAATGGACAGGCTATAAAACAGTAACAGCATACTTCGTAAATTATCGCGTGAATGCATCAGGACAATTTGAATATGATGTTGTGTTTCACGGTATTAATACAGAAGAAGGTGCAGAGAATAAAGCACCAGTTGCAGTTATAAATGGTCCGTATAGTGGAAATGTAAATGAAGCAATTTCATTTAAAAGCGACGGATCAAAAGATGAAGACGGGAAAATTACTTTGTATAGATGGGAGTTTGGTGATGGAGCAGTAAGTAATGAGCAAAATCCAACTCACGTATATACAAAAGAAGGAACGTATACGACGAAATTAACGGTAACAGACGATAAAGGAGCAACTAATACTGCTACAGCGACTGTAACTGTTCAAAAGAAAGAAGATAACAGTGTAGAAAAAGAACCGAATAACTCATTCCAAACAGCAAACAAACTGCAGTTAAATCAAGTTTTACGTGCTAGTTTAGGAAATGGCGATACAAGTGACTTCTTTGAAATTAATGTGGAGAATGCTAAAAACCTTCAAATTAACGTAACGAATGAAAATAATATCGGAATGAACTGGGTACTTTATTCTGCAGCAGATTTAAATAATTATGTTACGTATGCTCAGCAACAAGGGAATAAACTAGTAGGTAGTTACTACACATATCCAGGGAAGTATTATTTACATGTGTATCAGTATGGTGGTGGAACAGGGAATTATACGGTGGAAGTGAAGTAGTAAAAAGGGAGTTGTCTTTTTCAATGAATGGCATAAGGTCTGTACTTTAATGAAAAAACAACTGCAGGAAATGTCCCTAATGATAATAACAAATTAAGTATCGCGAGATATTATATTTACATTAAACAAATCTAATCAGTAAATGAGATAAAATCGATGAACTAGTATTTCATCACGATGTAAGAAAAGTTATAAATATTAAGTGTTTTTAATTGAATTAAACTAAAGGATCAGAGTATATCTGTAACAATAGATAAGATCTGATCCTTTTATGTAATTAACTAAATAGAAAATTGTTATCACGTTAGCAAGGGATACTAATAGAAAAACGTGTCCCTTTACCTAATTCACTCTCTATCTCTATATCTCCGTTTAATTCTCTAATAATACTATAAGCAATCATAGTACCAAGCCCAGTTCCTTTTTCTGTTGTTGAATAGAATGGCAAAGCAATTCGTTTTATTTGTTGAGATGACATCCCAATTCCTGAATCAATAATATCAATTATGATATTTTCTTTTACTTTTTGTATATTTATTTGTAATAATCCACCATTTTTCATAGCCTCAATTCCGTTTTGGATGATGTTGTTTAGACAGAGTTTGAATTTTTCGGGGTCCCCATTTATATAAAAGGAATCTGTACTATTTTGTTTGATTTCAACTTTGTATGACAGAGCGAGTGGTGAAATAGTATCTTTCACCTGATTTAAAATGTGATTAATATCTATTTTCTCTTTTAGGGTGTTCTGTGGTTTGGTTAAAGATAAATAGTTATTAATAGTAGATTGTATTTGCTGCATTTCAATTAACATGATTTCTAAGTATTGCTCCTGAGATAGCTTAGAGGCATGTTTTTCATTTAATAATTGAGTGAATCCATGTACCGTGGTTAGTGGGTTGTGGATTTCGTGTGCAATTGACGCTGCTAGTTCGCTAGCTATATAAAATTTTTCAGCTCGTTGTAGCTTTTCTTTCATTTTATATTTCTCAATCATTCCCTCTATTAAATAAACTGATAATAATACTGTGAAAATATTAATGATTATGTAATTTAATAAAAATTCTATGAGAGTAGAGTCTATTTTCCCTCCTGTATGTATTTGAGTTACAATACCGCAAATAGAAAGTGAAGTTGTACATACTAAAATAAGGAGTAAGCTTAATAATACTTTTTTTTCTTTAACATACATAGGTAATAAGTAACGAAAGAGCATTGTTATACCAAAAATAATAGTGAAGATAATAAATGATGGAAGAACGCCATTTCCGCCTAAGTAAAACCGATAAGAAAGATATAAAATTCCTATAAAAACAATGTTTTTTGTATTTCCATATAGAAAAACTAATATTATAGGAATAAAACGTAAATCATAAATAAATCCCACATGTAAATGAAAAGGAAAAGTCATACAAAAAATAATAGCAATGGAGGAAAGGATAGAAAATAACATATTATTACATGTTATTTTTTCTTTAAACTCTAGCCAGAGTACGTGATAGCTAAGGATACAAATTATTATAATAAAGGTATTTAATAAAAGAGTAGAAATTCCCATAGTTTTGCATCTCCGATAGTTTGTAAGTAGAATTATGTATGAGTTGGACAAAGATGTTTAGTATTAGTAGACTTTTTATCTAAAAAGGAAGGGTACTTGAAAAGTGCTGTTATATTACTCGTATTAAAATCGATAAGGAAAATAGAAAAAATAATAGATAAAAAATCTATTTAAATTCATGTGCATATGAAATTATAAACTAACTTTTGTATAGGTAAAATTGGGATTGAGTTACTGATAAAATAAGGTTCTTTAAGTATGAATATTCTGTGAAAATGATATGTGTGGTGACTCCTGTTTTGTAGCCTTCGTTATATTAACATGGAATATATCAAATTACAAAGTGAAATTTTAGAAAAATTTTATTAGTACATTTTATCTGAAATAGAAATGCTATTTATTTGAGTATTTTGGTACTTCCTCGTATAAAACTTTGTTAGAAAAAGATTTTAAAATTTATAAGTTTTTTATGAAGTGTAATATTGTAGCTTTATCTATGTGGCTTTCTCAATAACTATTAAGGCGGAAAGTTAAAATATATAGGTTTATAGATATGAATTATTACATAAAAACGCACTTAAAAAAGGATGTATGATGGTAATAGAATACAAACATCAAGGGGGAACTTAAAATGAAGTTAAATAAACTAGTGCTTAGTTGTGGAGTAGTTTCAGCATTAACACTTGGTGTGTTAGGGAATAATACTTATGCTGAAGAAGTGCACAAAACGAATGATCCAATTCATGTAGTTGAACATGTTTCTGCAGACTTATTATTAACTCAAACAATGGATTATAGTGGTGAGGCTGTAACTTCTTTCGTATATGATGGGAGTACTGACTTAAGCTTCTCTATGAAAAATAATGGTCAAAATACAATGGGATATAGTGTAAAAGGTCCAAATACAGAGCTAATTGTTGGTGGTTATATAAAACCTGGAGAACAACAAATTAATGTTACAAATGTACGGAATGCTTTATCTCCATTACCGAATGGAACATATAAAATTTACGTTTCAAATGATGATGGTTCTAAGGGGCAATTCCAAGTTTCAGTAAGATCTATGAATTAAATTTAAAACGCTTTGTTTTTAAGTTAATTTAATCTTTACTTATTGGAAAGAAGCTAAAGTGAATTGAGAATTACCGATAAAAATGAAAACGAGCACCTTATTCTAATTGGGAGAGGGTGTTCGTTTTTTGCTATTAAACAGAAAATAATTATAAATATATTTTGAAATTCCCATTGCTAACCTACTAGATTGTGTCAACTAGAGAATGTCTACTATAAAACATATTAAAATAAAGATGATGTAACATTCCGCTAAATTATATGGGGAAATAGAAAAACCACCCTTATATGAGTGGTTTTAGTAATTATTTTTAGGTTATACATTTAAAATTAGGCTAAGTTATAGAAATAATAAACATTTAATCCGTTGTTATTATTTTGGTTCTGGATAATGATTGTAGTATGAGATTCTAATAAATTCTTGGTAGACATTTGTTAATTTTGCATCTCTAAGAGCATCGTTAAATTTTTGCATACGTACACTCCCTTGAGCGTAGCCTCCACCTGGAGTATAAGGGTTTCTTGCTTCAAAGTCATCCAAAAATACTTTTAATTTTTTATAGTCTTGAGATTGATAGAAAGCCACGGCCTCTTCAGGAGTGACATCAAAGTAAGAGGATGACGTTGAGTTATAAGAAGCTGCTTGAGCAGTAGGTGCCTCTAGCATAGTTGCAGCTCCACCGAACATAGTAAGCGCCATAGAAGATACAATAATTTTTTTAAACATAATAAAACCTCCATGTAGAATATTGGATTAATAGTAATCCTGTAATCATTATAGTTACAATGAAAATGATTATCAAATGCAATATTGCATAATGTATCCCGCTATTTTGGGGCAGTAAGACTCCCGCCCAAAAATTCAATGAAAGCAAAGAAGTTAGATGGGAATCGGGAGGATTAAAGTTTCACTTTATTCTTTGAACGAGAAGTCACCTTTATATTTAAATGGAGGAGTGTAATAGATTAGAAGAGGTGTATAAGTTACTCAGGTTAACAAGAAAATGAAGAGGATATTTTTAATAGGGGAAAGCTTAATAACTGGAGTAAAGGAATTGCTATTTATATATTTAACATACATATTTGTCTTTTAAATTGTAGGCGTGTTTTAGAATTTGTATATAGTAAATTCGTTAAAAAACTTGATAAATAATAAAATGTGTAAATTTTTTGACTATTTTATTAAAATTATTTAATATTTGTAATTTATTGTTTTATAATGATAAATGGGTCGATCGTGAATGTTTTAGATATTGCGATATATACTCGGATTAATTTATTCTAGGGAGGTTACAAAATTGGGTAAGAGAGTCATTATAAGAGTTTTTACATTATTATCAGTACTGGCATTATTCCTTAATGTATTTTTACCTAGGGCTAGTGCAGAGGTTATGACGCATGAGAAATATTCAATGGACTGGAGTTATAGTAATAGTCTAGGTAAGTACATTCGCACTGAAATGATTAAAAATTCAAGTGGTCAAATTGCTTATTGCTTAACCCTTGGATTAAAATCACCAAATGGTGAAGATCTTCCTGAAATGGGGAAAACAGATAATGTAGTATATAGAGTCTTATTAAATGGTTTCCCGCAAAAAAGTGCTGAACAGCTGGGAGTAGCTAATAAAAATGAAGCGCATTATGCAACGCAACTTGCGGTTTGGAATGCATTAGGTCAACTCGATGTAAATGAATTAAAACATGAGAATAAAAATGTTGAAAAAGCAGCTAAGGCTATTATTAGTAATGCTAATAATAGTGAAGAGACTCAAGATGTTTTTATGAATGTGATTCCTGCTGAAAAGCAAAAAGCAGAATTAAAGGGTGAATTCTTCGAAACAAATCTATATTCAGTACAAACAAATGCTAAGAGTGGTTCTTATAAGGTAGTAGCGAAAAATGCACCTAATGGAGTTAGAATTGTTAGTGAAAATGGAGAAGTGAAAGATCAGCTTTCAGTTGGAGAAAAATTTCGTATCCAAATTCCTAAGAATACAAAAACGGGTGAATTTAATTTAAGTGTTGCTGCTAATTTAACTAAAGTTCAAGCAATTGCTTACCGTGGTACGGATACTGTTCAGAACGCTACAGTACTATTAGAAAGAAATGAAGAAAAGCTTAGTAGTGATCTTGCAGTAAATTGGGAAGCAGCTGGTTCTTTAAAAATTAAAAAGGTTGGAGAAAATGGAGAAGTTTTAGCTGGTGCAGTATTTGAGGTCTTTAATGTAAATAATGAATCAGTCGGAAAAATCACGACTGGTGCTGATGGTATGGCAGAATTAAACAACTTACCAATTGGTACTTACACATTAAAAGAAATTAAAGCACCAACAGGCTATGTTTCAGATGATAAACCACAAACTATTGAAGTTAAGACAGGAGAAACAGGAGCTGTCCAAATAGTAAATAACAAAGTAAAAGGTAACATCGAAATTAAAAAGCTTAGTGATTCAGGAAAGATTTTACCAAATGTTGAATTCACAGTCTTCACTGAAGATGGAAAAGAAGTGAAAAAAGTAGTAACAAAAGAAAATGGAATTGCAAACGTTGAAGGTCTTACGTATGGTAAATATTATTTCTTAGAGACAAAAACACCTAATGGATATATTGGAAATAAAACAAAGTATCCTTTTGAAATTAAAGAGCACAATAAAACACTTACTTTTACAGTGGAAAATACCGAAGTGAAAGGTAGTGTAAAATTACTAAAAGTAGATAATGAAGATATTAGTAAAAAATTAGAAGGTGCAGCATTCGAGCTAAAAGATGCAAGCGGAAAAGTAGTTGGGGAATATAAGACAGATAAAAATGGTGAGATTAACGTCAAAGATTTAGCGTATGGTAAATATTCATTTGTAGAAAAGGCTTCTCCACATGGTTATGTTCTTGTTAAAGAACCAATTATGTTCGAAATAAAGGAACATGGGAAGATTATTGAGTTATTGGCAGTTAATCATCTTATCAAAGGTGATCTAGAAATTACAAAGGTAGATGTAGCTGATGGAAATAACAAGCTTCCAAATGCAGAATTTACGATTTATAACGAAGCAGGAAAAGAAGTAGTAAAAGGAAAAACAGACGATAAAGGAATCGCTAAATTTGAAAAATTACCATTTGGAAAATACACATATAAAGAAACTGTTGCACCAAAAGGTTATGTATTAAATGAAGAAACGTTCTCTTTTGAAATTAAAGAGAATGGTCAAATCATTAAACACATTGTCAAAGATGAAAAGATTCCTTCAATAAAAACAACAGCTACTGATAAAACAGATGGTACAAAAGAAATGCACACGTCTAAGTCTGTAACAATCCAAGATAAAGTGGAATACAAAGACCTACAAGTAGGTAAAGAGTACACTTTAAAAGGTAAATTAATGAATAAAGAGACTAATAAACCATTAGTTGTAAATGGTAAAGAAGTAACTGCTGAAACGAAGTTTACACCAAAAGAAGCAAATGGTTCTATTACACTAGATTTCACTTTTGATGCAACTGGTTTAGAAGAAAAAGAAGTAGTAGTATTCGAAGAGTTACTGAAAGACGGAAAAGTTGTTACGACACATGCTGATATCAATGATAAAGGTCAAACAGTTAAGTTCGTTAAGCCATCAGTAAAAACGACAGCAACAAACAAAGCTGATGGTTCTAAAGAGTTAGACGCTTCTAAATCTGTAACAATCCAAGATACAGTGGAATACAAAGACTTAATCGTGGGCAAAGAGTATGTTGTAAAAGGTAAACTGATGGATAAAGCAACAAACAAGCCATTATTAGTTGATGGTAAAGAAGTAACAGTAGAATCTAAGTTTATTGCTAAAGAGAAGAATGGTTCTATCACACTAGATTTCACATTTAATGCTTCTGCATTACAAGGTAAAGAAGTAGTCGTGTTTGAAGAACTGTATCAAGATAATATATTAGTAGCTATTCACGCTGAAATTGAAGATAAGGGACAAACAGTGAAATTTAAAGAGGCAAAGCCGGAACAACCTAAACCAGAACAGCCAAATTCAGATAAAAATACTTCAACACCAGAGCAGCCTAACGAGCAAGTAAAAGAACAACCACAACCTAAGCAAGAAATTCAATCTAAAATTGGATGGTTACCGCAAACAGGTACTAATCTTACAAGTTGGATCTCTATGGTTGCAGGCGCATTACTGTTAATTGTTGGTGGAGTTATTTTCTTGAAACGTAAAAATGCATAGAAATTAAAAAATAAGCACATCTGTTTTTTAACAGGATGTGCTTATTTTCTTACATATCTTTGATTTAAAATAAAATTTTTGCAGGATCAATTAAATTCATTTCTTGTTATGCAAACACATTTTCAGCGAAAATAACGTCTTCACTATTTTGCGCAGGACAGACTTTATAAAAAAATGGCTACGTTTCCTGATTTTGAAATAATCTTCTCAAATTGCAATCCTGCTTTTCTAAAAGCTTTACTGCATCAACAATAGAAGTAATTGCTAAAAAGGTTATTCAAATGAAATTTATAAAAGCTTGATAGGCGATACCAAGTGAAAATACCGTAGCTACTATATGTGCAGTCCATTTAGGCATATTTAATTTCAATACGGTATTGTACAAGATTCCATATACGATACAAATAATTAATATAAATGCAATGAATTGAAGAACTAATAAAAATAGCGGTTGTCCCATTTATTTTCACTTCCTTTATTTAATATATTAATATAATTTATTTAGAAGTGAAAGTTTTATTTCTATGAATTTCCAAAAATGTGATATGAAAGGAATAGTGGTAATCACAAGAATTACTGCAAAACTATAATGTAACTAAAAGTATTATTACGAGATCAGTAAAGTAGTAAAAAAGGTCGCCATTCAAGGCGACCTTTTTTACTATGCGTTATACCCAAATAATTTTAAATCTTCTCCTGAATCTGAAATGATTTTCTCAAATCGTAATCCTACTTTTTCTAAAAGCTTTCCTGAGGCAATGTTATCTATAGAAGTAATTGCTACAATTCGTTTCATGCCGAGCTTTTGTACACCGTATTCGATTATCGCAGAAGCTGACTCGTAGCCATATCCTTTTGAACGGAATGTTTCTAAAAAGGCAAATCCGATATCAACGTCTTCTAATGAATCTCTTTTAATAAGGCCACACATACCAAGTGGAGTGAGATCTTCTTTTCGTTCTACTAAGTAAAGGCCAAATCCGAGTTTGTTATACATATCGATGGGACCGTTTACAATATAATTTTTTGCATCTTCTAAGTTTCTAACCCCTTTGTCACCGATAAACTGAATCCATGCAGGATCGTTTACTAACTCAAGAATAAAAGAAGCGTCTTTTATATCAAACCAACGAAGATTTAGACGTTCGGTTTCAAGAACTATCAATTATTACACCACCTTTAAAAAGTTATAACAATTAGTATGGATTGTGTAAAACAAAAGTGCAACATATTTTAATGGGGGTGTTTGTTCACATAAAGTTCGTTTGTTTTGTATAGAGAGATATTTTATAATTAGGATTGATTGTAAAGAGTGAGATACTTATACAATGACTCCTAGGTGACTAGGAGTTTTTACTATATAACTATCATTATTACTAAATATGACACACTACACATTCTACTCAAGGAGGTACATAATGAAGAAATTATATAATGCATCGTTTACGTATTTGATTATCGGTTTATTATCAGGGATTTTCGCTAGGGAGTATGGTAAGTATAAAGGGATTTTAGGATCTACTTTGTTAAATCTTTTGCATACACATACACTTGTACTTGGCTTTTTCTTCTTTTTAATTGCTTTAGGATTAGCAAAAGTATTCGCATTTCATGAAGTGCAAGGGTTTAATAAGTGGTTTGTTTTACATAACATTGCATTAACATTAATGTTAGGTTCGCTAGCAGCGAGAGGGCTTCTTCAGTTAAATGGAGCTGACTTTAAAGGGTTAACTTATATTGTAGGGTTTTCTCATTCGTTGATGGCAGTTACTTTAATTTGGTTTATGTTGTTAATAAAGAAATCGTTTAAAATGTAGTAAAAAAGAACTTGTAGCGTGTGCTACAGGTTCTTTTTTGTATGTTCAGATTTAATAATCTTATTTTTCTAATTATTTAGTATAAAGATGGTATACTTGTTTTAAAATTAAAAAGGAGAGTTGATTATGGAAATAACAATTGAACATGTAGTAAATGAATTAAAAGGCATACTTCCTGAAGATCGAGTAGTAATAAATATGACAGTACGAGAGTTACATAGTAAAGATGAATCTTACCATAGTAGTAGTTTACCTGATGTAGTTGTTTTTCCAAAAACAACCGAAGAAGTTAGCGCGATAATGAAAATAGCGAGTCAGCACGGAACAGCTGTCGTTCCATTTGGAGTAGGATCCAGTTTAGAGGGACATGTAATCCCTTACGAAAAAGGAATTACAATGGACTTTTCTCTTATGAACAAAATACTTGAAATAAGAGAAAAGGATTTTCTTGTGAGAGTACAGCCAGGGGTGACGCGCTCTCAGCTTAATAAAGAATTGAAAAAGTATGGATTGTTTTTTAGTGTAGACCCAGGAGCTGATGCAACGTTAGGAGGAATGGCTGCTACAAATGCGAGCGGAACGACAGCGGTAAAGTATGGGGTAATGCGTGATCAAGTTCGAGATTTAGAAGTCGTTCTTGCTGATGGAGTAGTAATACATACCGGGAATTTAGCGGCGAAGTCATCATCAGGTTATCATTTAAATGGTATTTTCGTAGGCTCAGAAGGAACACTTGGATGTTTCACGGAGTTAACTTTAAAAGTATACGGTATACCAGAACATGTTATGGCTGCGAGGGCATCGTTTCCAACTATAAATGATGCAGTAGAAGCTGTAATTAACATATTACAAGCAGGTATTCCAATCGCGAGAATTGAACTCGTTGATGAATTATCTATGAAACAAGTAAATCATTACAATGAAACAAGTTACAGAGAAGAACCGACACTGTTTGTAGAGTTCCACGGCAATGAAGCAGGGTTAAAGCAAGATATTGAATTTACGAAAGAAATCGTTCTTGATCATAAATGTATAGAAATTGCGTTTGAGATGGAAACAGCAGCGAGAAATAAACTGTGGGATGCAAGGCATAACTTAGCGTACTCTTACGTGCATAGTTATCCTGGTAAAAAGCTAATGAGTACAGACGTATGTGTGCCAATTTCGGAATTAGCTGGAGCGATTCAACATGCGAAAGAGGTATTAGATAAAGTAGGGCTTATTGGCGGTATTCTCGGTCATGTTGGGGATGGGAATTTCCATGTACTCTTAATGATTGATACAAATGATAAAGAGGAAGTGAAGAAGGCAGACGAAATAAATGAAAGTATCGTTCAGTATGCTCTTAAACGAGGAGGAACGTGTACAGGAGAACATGGCGTTGGAATCGGAAAACGAAAGTATCAAGAAGAAGAGCATGGGGCAGCATTATTTGTAATGGAGAAAATAAAGAAAGCTCTTGATCCGCAAAATATTTTGAATCCGAATAAGGTGTTTCAATTAAAAGATAGGGGCTGATTGGATGAAAGTACTAGAAGCGATAAGTAATATAGCTGGAAAGTATTTTGCATTGTGGACCGGCTGCTGCACTCCCAAGTGTATTAGCGGCAGTATGGCATAACATTGCAGGGCCAATATTAGCAACCATCTGGTCAAAAAATGCAAAGAACACTTTCAGCGATGAAAATGTATCAATAAATATAGAAAAATAGGAATGATAAATAATGCAAAAACGTATTGTACATTTTGAAGGAATGGTTGTATTTTTAGCCACGATTTATATGTATTCGATATATGAGTTTAGTTGGATTATATTTTTTGTATTCCTTTTAGCGCCGGATCTATCAATGTTAGCATATGGGATTAATAATCACGTTGGTGCGAAAATATATAATGTATGTCACACATATATCATATCCATATTAATTGTTCTAATAGGTGTCTATTTTAAGATAGATACCGTTATAATGATTGGCTTAATATGGACAGCACATATTGGAATGGATCGAATGTTTGGATATGGATTGAAATATGAGACGGATTTTAAGGATACTCATATTCAGAGGTTATAATTGCTTTTGAGGAGAGGGATACGTTGAAACAGAGAATTACTATCGAAGAATATAACATCAAATGGGAAAGTGAATTTAATAAGCTACAAACTCTCATTAACGATGTGATGGAAGACAGCATTTTATCCATTGAACATGTTGGGAGTACATCTGTTAAAGGGCTTGCATCAAAACCAATACTAGATATTGATGTTGTAATAGAAGAGTACGAAATTTTTCATGAGGTAGTAAAAAAACTTGAGAAGATAGGGTACTATCATCAGTTAGAATGGAGCTTTAAAGGAAGAGAGGCATTTGGAAGAAAGGATATGTTCGTTCCATGGAACGAGGGAAATACAGTTTGGATGGAACACCATTTATATGTGTGTGATAAAAATAGTGAAGAGTTGAGAAGGCATATAGCGTTTCGAGATTACCTTCGTGAACATACTGAAGTAGCTAATAAGTATGGAAACTTGAAGGAAGAGTTAGCAAGAGAGTCGAAAAATCGATTTAGTTATATTGAAGGTAAGACCGTATTTATTACAAATATATTAGAAAAAATAAACTAAGGCAGCATGGAATACATGCTGCCTATTGTTTTGAAATAGAAAGCTGCCATTATAAAACAAATATAAACTGGCCCTGTTGATTGATGCGGTTACTAAATATAATAGGAAATAAAATAGAAAAGAGCGGAAAAGAGGGAGCTTATGTACATACCAAAATATTTCGCAATACAAGATGAAGAGATGAAGTACGAAATAATGGAACAAAATAGCTTTGCGACATTATTTTCTCAACATAACGGAGAACCATATGCAACGCACTTGCCGTTGTTGCTAAATAGGGAGACCCTTACTTTACATGGTCACTTCGCACGACCGAATGAACAGTGGAAAGATATTGGGACTCAGCAAGTACTAGCTATATTTCAAGGACCACATAGTTACATCTCTCCGTCATGGTATGAAACAAACAATGCAGTACCAACATGGAATTACGTTGCAGTGCATGTATATGGTGAATTAGAAATTGTTGAAGATGAGAAGACATTAGTAGATTCTCTTCAAGATTTAGTAAATAAATATGAAGATCCAGAGAGCACCTACTCACTTAATGATGTAGATCCAAATTATATGGGAGGATTAAGTAAGGGAATAGTTGGATTCAAAATAAAGATAAATAAAATAGAAGGAAAAGCGAAGTTAAGTCAAAATCATTCTGTAGAGAGACGGAATTTAGTTGTGGAGAAACTTGAGAAAGTTGGTAGTGAGGAGAGTAAGAGGATTGCGGAGTTGATGAGAAAATAAAGCCTACATGAAAGGGAAATATTCTAAATAAGCGTATTTAAAAAGACCTTCTTAATTGAAGGTCTTTCATTTTTTAAAGTGCTTTTTCAGTTGTTGTTGAGTTGTAGTCTTTACTTACGTCAATAGATTGAACAAGGTCAGGTCTTTGTGGTGCAGGGGTGTCCCCAATGTTTAATGCTACATATCCTAACTGTGTTTTCGGTGTTTCTGAGGTGAAGCTTAACCCAAGAGTTGTGATGCTAATAACAGCTAAGCCAATGATGCTCAATTTAATCTTTTTCATTATATCAAAGCTCCCTTTTCTTCATGTTTTTTTCTTGCTTGATTGGCCATGTAAAAGTATTGACTAGCTTTTATATGGTCTTCTTTTTCATAAAACATATTTGCTAGAACATCAGTGTACTCTTGTATACATTCCCAAAGGTTTTCTGTTTTAAAGTAAGAAATTCCTTCCAAAATTATCATTTCTAAATCATTTATAGAAGTTTTATTATTTAGTTCTCTTAAAATCATGAAACGATATTGAAACTCTTTGTTTTCTAGTTTATTTGAGATGTTTAATCCTTTTTTTATAAGTTCTTTAGCCTGGGTATATTCTCCAAGCTTGTAGTATTCACGTGCTTCAACAAAAAGTGCTTTAAAGTGATTTGGTTGCTTAGTTGTAACCTCTGAAATATGACGCATTGCTAACTCTGAAAGGTTTTGACTTGCATATAGCCAAGCTAAATTATGTCGTACTCTTAATGATAAAGTCTCCTCTGAATACTTCTGTAGAATATTTAATGCTGAATCAAGTCTAATTTCAGCTTGTTCAAACTGTTTTAAATCAATACAAGATAAACCAAAGATGTTATCACACAAAGCAACATTAATTTCACAGTTTATATGTTTTGAAAAAATCGCTTTAGCTTCATTTGCAGATTGGATTGCTACTAGTGGTTGATATGTTTGATAATAATAGGCAGCTAAGCGGTAGTTAAATTCAGCATTCTCTAGTTCGTCAGATACGTGTATTAGCAGCTTTTTAGCGTTCTCGAAAAGATGTTTTGCTGCATTGTAGTTTCCAATAATTGTATTGTGAATAGCCTTAAAAAAATGATAATAATAAGAAAATAGCCCATTATCTGGAAGTGGGAAAGAATCAATTTTATTAAAATCATCTTTATTAATATTTAAACCATCTGTTAAGATTTTGTATCTGAAATTAAAAAGTGAATAATACAATTGTAGGTTTGTATCTTCTTCTGAATTAGAGATGGTATTTTCAATATCTTTTTTTATTTTTGTTGCATGGGTAGTTTGATGCTGTAACATAGCTCTATACCAGTCATTAAATAATTTTGTAATTTGTTCATTACCTTGTAGTTGAACGTTCATGAAATCCCCTCACTTTTTGAATATTCTTATAAAATATAGTATCAAAAATAAAAATATTGAGAAATGATGTTTTATATTTCTCAATATTTGTTTAACAAGCTTACGAGTAAGTCTATTGGAATAGTGTAGAATTTGTTTTGGATTAAAGAAATGGCATCGGGGGATGTGCATTTTAAAGTTTTAGTTGAGTGGGGGGATATAAAAAGGGTGCGTTCACACAAATTATATGAACGCACCTTTTTACATATTAAACAATCAAGTGCCACAAAAAGTACGATAAGGGCGATTCGTCGGTGCAGGCGGAATGCAGTATTCTTCTTGATCTGTAGAATACGCATAAGGGTTTGATAAAGCTTCAAGAAGTTGCTCCATTACGCTATAGTCGTCATTTGTAACAGCTGCTTCTAGTGCTTCTTCTACACGGTGGTTCCTCGGGATGATTGATGGGTTATTATTTTTCATCATCTCGTAGGCGTTTTCTTTTGATTGTTCTTGTCTTTCTAATCGAGATTGCCAAAGTTTGTACCATTCTTTAAATTCAGGACTATCGAATAGAGGGGTATTTTCTAACGTATCAAGAGTTAATGAACGGAATGTATTTGTGTAATCCGCTTTATATTTCTCCATCATTTTTAAAAGTTGCTCAATAAGTGATTGATCTTGTTCTTCGTTGCTAAATAGTCCTAATTTCTTTTTCATTCCAAGGAACCACTGTTTTTCATACTGTACGCTAAATTTCGAAATTTCGTCTTGAGCGATTTTTAATGCTTCTTCTTCATCTTCGTGCAGAATTGGTATTAAAGATTCAGCTAGTCGTGCTAGATCCCATGCGGCCATATATGGTTGATTTCCATATGCATAACGACCTTGTGTGTCAATAGAGCTAAATACGGTTCCTTGGTCGTAATTGTCCATAAATGCACAAGGACCGTAATCAATTGTTTCGCCACTGATTGTTATATTGTCAGTGTTCATTACGCCGTGAATAAATCCAACAAGTTGCCATTTTGCGATAAGACTGGCTTGTCTTTTAATGACTTCTTGTAGTAATGCAGTATATCGGTTTTCATGAGCTTCAATTTCTGGATAATGCCTTTTTATCGTATAGTCAGCTAGCGATTGAAGATCCTCGATTGAGCCACGAGCTGCAGCATATTGAAATGTACCGACGCGAATATGGCTACTAGCTACTCTAGTTAAAATTGCTCCAGGTAACTTTGTTTCACGATAGGTTGGTTCACCGGTTGTGACAACTGCTAAACTGCGGGTAGTTGGAATATCGAGTGCATACATTGCTTCGCTAATAATATATTCACGTAGCATCGGACCGAGTGCAGCACGACCATCTCCTCGGCGTGAATAGGGAGTAGGGCCAGAACCTTTCAGTTGAATATCGAAACGCTCACCTGAAGGAGTAATTTGTTCGCCAATTAAAAGAGCACGACCGTCGCCTAACATATTAAAATGTCCGAATTGATGGCCAGCATATGCTTGAGCTAATGGATGAGCTCCTTCTGGGAGTGCATTACCAGCGAAAATAGCAATTTCAGCTTCCTTTTTCAGTTCTTCAGGGGTCAAGCCAAGAGATATCGCTAATGAATGGTTTAGTTTAACTAACTCCGGTGAACTTACGGGAGTAGGGGGGATTTCTGTATAAAATGATTGTGGTAAAGTCGTATAACTATTATCTAAATTCCAACCTGTTTCATTATTTTTAGTCATTGTATCTCCTCCTTTTTGTATTTTAAGTTATGTATTTGTACGTATGTATTCTTTGTAAAGTTAACTAAAAGTATAATATAATATTTCCCCTTGCAATCTATTGTAAGGACTTCATTGCACTATGTCTATTTAACAGCAAATTTAAAACCTCCATTTTAAGAAAATGGAGGTTTTATTATTATTTAATTTTTACAATTATTTTTCCTTTTGCTCTTCCAGCCTCGGAATATTCCATTGCTTTTTGCGCATCTTCAAAAGGGAAAACTCGATCGATTACCGGTTTGATTTCACCAGCTTCAATATAGTTTGCAATAGTACGTAATTGATCCCCACTTGGCTTCATAAATAAAAATGAATATTGAGCATTATGCTTTTTTTCAAGTGCAGTAAGTTTTTTGCTGGCTAATGAAAATAAGAGAGTTTTAAAGAATCCTGAACCAAATTCTTTACCGAAGCGAGCATTCGGCATGCCTGAAACGGAAACAATGTTTCCTCCCCTTTTTATAATATTGAATGATTTTTCAAGTGTTGCACCGCCGATTGTATCAAATACGGCATCATAATTTTTTAGTATATCTTCAAATTTCTCTGTTTTGTAATTAATAATTTCATCTGCGCCAAGAGACGTTACTAAATTCGCACCAGCTTCACTAGCAGTCGTTGTAACAATGGCACCCATTATTTTTGCTAGCTGAATAGCGAAAGTACCAACACCACCGGATCCGGCGTGAATTAAAATCTTTTGTCCTTTTTGTAATTGCATGATGTCATGTAATGCTTGATATGATGTTAAGCCAACGAGTGGAATCGAAGCAGCTTCCTCAAAACTTAAATTTTTCGGTTTTAAAGCTATATCATCTTCATGAATGGCTATATACTCCGCGAAAGTACCAATCTTATTTTTTCTTGGACGAGCATATATTTCATCACCAACTTTAAAACGAGTTACTTTTGATCCAACCTTCGTGATGACACCGGCAAAGTCGTTACCAAGGATTAGGGGCATTTCATATTTCAGTAACATTTTTACTTTTCCGTCGCGTATTTTAAAATCAATTGGGTTAATGCTAGCTGCATGAATTTCTGCGAGCACTTCATACTCATTTATTTCAGGAGTAGGTACCTCTGCCATACGCATTGGGACTTTTCCATATCTATCAATTATCATTGCTTTCATTTCTTATACCTCCAAGTTTTAATAAAAGTTTTGCAATAGCTTCTCAATATCTAATACAAGATTTTTTAATAAACCTAATTTTGTACGTATATCAATATAATAAAAATTCTTTGTACCTTCTTTTCTCATTAAAATAATGCCAGCTTCTCGTAAAATCTTAAGGTGATGTGATACTGCTGGACGGGAAAGGTGTGTTTGCTTCGTGATTTCTCCTACACGTAATCCTGTTTGACATTCCGTTTCCATTAGCACTAATAAAATAGCTTGACGCGTTTCATCACCAATTGCCAATAATACTTTTTGAGAATCAATAAAATCTTTTTTTATAATATTTAATTGTTCTTGTTTATTCATTTCAATCACTTTGCCTCCAGGTAATTAGTCGAAAGGTTTAAGATGATGAACCATTACTTCGATACGGTAATGCTACATGATTGTTGTATGAGGTGCAATATTGAGAAAGAAAATCGAGACGAATGAATTTTTTATTGTTGAAAATTATAGGGAGATAGAAAAGGGATTGGAAGGACTACATAACACAATAGATGAGGTTTTAAAAACAAAAAATGATGTAACAATAAAATAAGCGGTCGTAACCTTGTATAATCCATAAGGTTACGACCGCTTATAATGTTTGTATTATTTTTGAATTTTACGATAGAACATGGTTCAACGTAAAGTACGTTCTTTTGTTTTACACTTTCATACAGACACAATTCAGGTGGATTATAGATGTATGAAAAGGTAAAAGGAATTTTGGGGCGTAATCTATCTATATGATAATTCAAAATGAAATATAAGTCTATATTTTAATGTTTTTTTTGATTATATTTATGTCACTGAGCTCAGAACAATGATTTGGAGGGGAAATATATGAAATCGAATTATGTACCAGTTTTAATTGTTGGAGGGGGATTATCTGGGTTAGCGTCTGCGTTATTTCTTGCAAAACATAACATTGAGTACTTACTTATTGAAAGGCATCCGTCTACTGCCATTCATCCGAAAGCAGGCGGTCTTACTTTACGTACAATGGAGTTATTTCGAGAATTAGGCTTGGAAAAAAGAATTAAATTGGCAGGTAAAGCATTAGAGAACTGCCGAGGAAGAATAGCGGTTCATACAATAGCTGAGGCGAATAAAGAAGAATTGGAACAAATGAGAGCGACACAATACGGAAACGATGAAGAGTTACTTCAAAAAATAGAAAAGATTAGTCCATCAAAACAAACTGCATGTTATCAAATTATTTTAGAAGAGATGATGTTACAAGAAGCGAAAACATTAGGCGGGCAACTATCTTTTTATCATGAATTAGTTTCATTTGAACAAAATGAAAACGGGGTAAAAGCAAAGATTCGAAATCGTGAAACAGAAAAAGAAAGTGTCATACATTGTGACTATGTAATTGCAGCAGATGGAGCGAAAAGTAAAATACGTGAGCAGTTAGGGATTAAAACTGAGGGGCGTGGAACCATTGGTGGCTATTATATGAATATTTATTTTGAAGCAGACTTAAGTGAGTTTATACAAGGAGACGCATTCGGTTTTTCTATGGTACTTCATCCAGAGGTTCTTGGTGCACTGATCCCAGTAGATAACGTGAAAAAATGGATTTACCATGTAGCCTACGATCCATTAAAAGGAGAGGGACCAGAGGATTTCACGATGGAACGTTGTAAACAAATTATTGAAATAGCAATTGGAAGTACAAATGTTGAGTCAAAAATATTAAGTGTTTTACCGTGGGAAGCGGCCGAAAGTACAGCAATGAAATTTCAAGGAAATCGAGTCTTTCTAGTTGGAGATTCAGCACATATTATGCCACCAACAGGCGGATTTGGTTCAAATACAGGAATACAAGATGCGCATAACTTAGCTTGGAAATTAGCGGCTGTTATAAAAGGGAAGGCAAAACCAAAATTGTTAGAAACATATCATGAAGAGAGACACTCTGTTGCAAAATTAACGACAGCTTATGCAAGTAGTTTACTGTTTCGTGCTGCGAATAGAGAGGAAGGCAGCTTGAATAATAGGGATGGTTTAGCTGTTACAGTTGGATATCAGTATTGTTCAGAGGCAATTATAGATAATTCAGTCACTCCACATAGAATGGATAGCATAGAGTTGAACGGAAGACCTGGAACGCGAGCGCCACATTTATGGGGAACATATGAAGGGAAGAAAGTTTCTACATTAGACTTATTCGGTAACAGTTTTGTATTACTTACAGGAGTAGAAAATAGTTCTTGGGCTGAGGCAGCACATACTGTTTCAGCTAAATTAGGAATAAATATAAAAGGGTATCGTGTTGGCTTAAGTGGAGACTTTATTGCTCCAGAAGATATTTTTAGCAAATTATATGGTATAGAGAATGGAGGTGCTGTATTAATTAGACCAGATGGCTTTATAGGATGGCGTTCAGAAAAAGCGGTAGTAAATCCAGATATAGTATTGGACGAGGTAATGGGAAATTTATTATGTGATTTTTAAGTAACTACGGAAATATTGTTTTATGTGCTTCACTGCACTGAAAAAAATATTCACAAATTTCAATAGGTTTGATATGATTAAATTCGACAAGTTAATAGAGGCCGGAGATATTTGAGAAAAGCCATAAATTTATTTAGGGATACAGGAGTGTAGCCTAAATAATTTATGGCTTTTTTTATTGAATGAACCGTACAAAATAGGGAGTTACATGTGAAAAGGAGGGCTATAGAAATTAAATAGGATAATACTAGTTTTCTATATTAATAATATAGAAAACATTTGTAAGATTGGAATTTTAATATAGGTTTATAAAAATAATGAAAGTGTGTCTTCTGTTTCGTGTAAATCTCATTAGCTTGTTGAAATTTGCAACGTAGGAAGGGTTAGAAGAATGAGAAAGATTATTAGCGTTTTAGTTATTTTCTTTATGACTGGAAGTATCTTTGCTGGGGGAGCTGTTCATGCGAAAGCAGAAGGAAAGCATGAATGGAATACGAATAAGTTTTTAAATATTGCACATCGCGGAGCAAGTGGACATGCACCTGAGCATACTTTTGCTTCTTATGATTTAGTGAAAAAAATGAAAGCGGATTATTTAGAGTTAGACATTCAATTAACAAAGGATGGCCAATTAATTGCAATGCATGATACAGCAGTTGATCGCACTACAAATGGAACAGGCGAAGTACGCGATAAAACGTTAAGTGAAATAAAGAGTTTAGATGCTGGATCATGGTTTAATAAAGCGTATCCAGAAAAGGCTAAGCAAGAGTATGTTGGGCAAAAGGTTCCAACTCTTGAAGAAATCTTCCAAAAGTATGGAAGAAGTATGAAGTATTATATTGAAACAAAATCACCAGATGTGTATCCAGGAATGGAAGAGAAATTGTTGGCGTTGTTACAAAAATATAATTTAGTAGGCCAAAACATGTCTTCTAGCCGTGTTATGATTCAATCATTTAGTAAAGATAGTTTGAAAAAGATTCATAGTATGAATGAAAATATTCCGTTAGTTCAATTGCTTTGGTATTATCCAAATGAAAACAATGAAATTGTTGAATGGTCTGGCATTACACATGAACCGAAAAGTGTAACAAATGATGATTTTCAAGAAATTAAAAAGTATGCAGCTGGTATTGGACCAAACTTACGTAATGATAACGGGGAACTAATTATTGATGAGTCATATATGAAAATGGCTAGGAAAAATGGACTGTTAATTCACCCTTATACAATTAATGAGAAACCAGATATGAGACTGTTAATCAAATGGGGTGCTACAGGAATGTTTACAAATTATCCGGATCGATTACATAGTGTATTGAAGGAAAAATAAGTGGAAAAGGGTATACCAGTGTTTTAGGTATACCCTTTTTAATCTAACTCTCCGATAAACAGAATCTCTTTTTCATAGCATTCATCTGCATCATAAATAATTTCTTGAAAGTGAAGCGTTTTGAAGGAATGACAAACTGACATTTCCCATGTCTCCCAAAAATCAATTTCATTTGAAAGAAGAATCCATTTTTGAAATTCACTATCTCTATTAAAGAAATTATGAAAGTAGTCCTCATTTTTAAATATAATGATTTGCGAATCCCACAAATTATTTATAGAAATCAAAACAACAACTCGATATGTATGTGTATCGCTCGGTTTCATATTTATTAAATGATTTGCTTGATTTAATAAGGTTTGAATACATAACCGTTTTACTTTTCTAGGTGTTTTACGAGAGTCAATAAAAGCTTGCGAAACTGGCAATAGCATATTCCAATATTCATCGTTATAGAAAGTAGAAGGGAACGTTTTTGTATGTTCCTCAATTCGCTTTATCATAGTGTTTGTTTTTCGGTTCATACCACGTATTTTCTTTTCACGCATTGTGAGTCATCTCCATAAATTTTTGTAATGCAGCAGAGTGATATATATCTTTTCTAGTAATAAAAGTAGTAGGAACTTTTTTGAAGCTATTTGGCAAAGGGTTGAATGATATGTCATATTGATGACCATTTAAAATAGACTTCATCATAATTGCTATGCCTATACCTGATTTTACACATGCGAGAATCGCTTCAATTGTTCCAAACTCTAATACTCGCTTAGGTGAAATTCCTTCTTCTTGAAGCCAATCTTCTAATAAATTTCTATAATAGCAACCATGACTAAATGCAAGTAAATTCATGTCTCCTATGTCTTTAAAGGAAGATAAAGGCTTTTTGCTAATGAGAACTAATTCTTCTTCACGAAATATATTTGTATGAAGTTCAGCATGCTGAGTAGAGCCAGCTATAAACGCTCCGTCCAGTTTTCGTTCTAGTACAAGCCTAATCAATTGTTCCGTCGTATTTGATTCTAAAATCAATTCGACTTTTGAGTATTTCTCATAATAGGCCGTTAATATAGATGGAAGTCTTACAGCGGTTGTAGATTCTGTACATCCAATTTTTAAAGTGCCTCTTGGTTCGATCCCATTACTTTGAACTGCTTTAACAGATTGATCCATTAAGTAGATAATTTGTTTGGCGTATGTTAATAAAATCTCACCGTTAGAAGTTAAAGTTACACCTTTTCCGTTTCGGTAAAATAAAGGCACACCTAATTCGTTTTCTAGTTGTTTCATACGCATTGTTACGCCAGACTGTACATAGTTTAAATTTTTAGCTGCGTGAGATATGTTTTTTTCTTTCGCAACTTCGTAAAATACAGTTAAATCTTTTATATCCAAGTATCATCCCTCCAGAAAAGGTATCATTTTTTTTGATGAATTACATGATAAATCTTTATTTTATATGATATCAGAACTTTCATACAATGGAAGGGGATGGAGGGATTATTGTGTTAATGGAAGAAAGGGTGAATAGTACTTATAAGTGGGTTATGTTAATTTTTGCGACGGTTGCTCAAACAACAGCGACACTTATAACGTATGGTGTTGGAGCGTTTGCTTTATTTTGGAAAGAAGAATATGCACTTACGAATACGGAGATTGGATTGTTAGTAAGTGTTGTAAATATAGGACCGCTATTTTGTATGCTTTTTGTCGGGCGGCTACTTGATCAATACAATGAAAAGTTGTTAATTTCGATAAGTTCATTTTTACTAGGAGGTTCGTTTTTACTGACTAATATGGTCAATGGATTTAATGGGTTACTCTTTGTACTTTTATTAGTAGGAACGTTTTATAGTGTTTCGCAGCCAGGAGGAAGTAAGGTGATAATGAAGTGGTTCTCAAAAGAAAATCGCGGGTTAGCGATGGGGATTAGACAAGCCGGTATACCGATTGGTGGTACATTAGCGGGAGTATTGATCCCGTTTCTTACAATAAAATATAGTATGGCCTATGCGGTAAATAGTATTGCATGTATTTGTATAATTGGAGGGTTTTTATTTTTTATATTTTATAAGGAACCATATATTCAAGAGAAAGTTAAACAAGAACGTAGTAAACTTTCTTTTTGGATGCAGTTAAAAGAAGTGATGTGTAAAAAAGAGTTATATGCAATTTATATAACTGGCATTTGTATGATTTCATTGCAAATGGTGTTAGTTGCGCACTTTATAAAATTTTTAGTATTGGAACAATCAATCACGCCAATTTTAGCTGGAAAAGTATTTTCCGTTATGTTCTTTTCTGGAATGGTTGGTAGGGTTATATTAGCAGCTACTAGTGATTTATTTTATAAGGGGAATAGGCGTAACCTCTTATTTATAACTGTTTGTATTTCTATTTTCTTCATTCTAATATTAGTAATGAGCATACATACAATAACGAATGTATTGTATGGTGTAAGTGCATTGTTAGGGTTCTTTGCAATTGGATGGTTTAGCCTTTTCATAACTGAAGTTGCGGAATCAGCAAGTGAAGAATCGGTAGGGATGACAGTGAGTTTTGCACTTACATTAAATCAAATTGCCATTATTGCTGCGCCTGCTTTATTTGGTTATATTGTAGATAAGAAGGGATATACGTATGCGTGGTTATGCATAGTTGTATTACTAACTATTTCAGCGGTTAGCTTATATAGGAAGGATAGAAAATGAAGGAATGTTAGCAATGTAAATTTTTTATGAAGAAAGTCTAAAGAAATGTTGAATGAGCGACATTTCTTTTTTTATTTGTTGTATAATCAAAATGTAAATGAGATTCGTTTTCAATTTCGTTCATTACCTCTTTTGAAATTACCTGTAATTTTAGCCATAATTAGCTGTTTTTCTTTATCGTTATTTGCATGATTTATTTTATTTAAAAATTTTTCAGCATCATTTCCTTTTAATACCATAATCTGTTTTCCGTAATATTCAATTAATACCATGTTATTTTTTGTTATCCGATAATGAAACATCTTATCATCTAAACGATTGCGTTTATCGGTGTTTTTCATATTACATCTCCATTCTTTTTAGTATGTAACAAATGTTACAAAAGAATTTGAAATTATAGTGTAATGCATCCGATTGTATGTTGGAAATTTTGCAAGAAAGAAATACAATAGAGAGTAGTCAAAATTGAAAATGAGAAAAAGGAATCTAGTTTTAACAGAGTGAATATTAAATAATATTATAATATACTTGATAATTAAAAGATATAAAATAGAATGGATGTACGTTAAGTGAAACTAGATAAAAGAGGGTTCCTAGTATGTTAAAGAAATGGTTAATCGTTTTCTTTATTTTTGCAGTTTTTTGTGGAAGTATTGTTACACTAATACATGCAAATAAAGGAAAAAAATATGATGCAAAGGCATTTTCTAATGTAAATAGTAAGCAAAAAGATGTTAAGCAGGAAATTGATGCGAATGAGAAAAAGCGTTATGAAATTGCAGCTGGAAAACTAGATCAGTACTTAAAAGATAAAGGATTTAATGGAAGTGTTCTTGTAGCAAGTAAAGGTCATGTGATTTTACGAAAAGGCTACGGTTATGCGAATGTGAAAGATCAAGTATTAACAACGCCAAGAACGAAATATCGCATTGGTTCTATTACGAAAACAGTTGTTGCAATATCTATTATGCAACTAAAAGAAAAAGGGAAGTTGAACATTGAAGACAATGTAAATAAATATATCCCATCGTTTCCAGCAGATAAAAATATTACGTTACGAAACTTGTTAACACATACGTCTGGATTACCAGAACAGGGACAAGGTAGTGTTGACGCAGCATCACGGTTAAAATTAGTAACGTGGATTGGGGCACAAACGTTACAATTTCCAGCAGGGACAGGATGGAAATATACAGATTATAATTATATGGTGCTTGCATATATTGTAGAAAAAATATCGAATAAACCACTTGCTGAATATGTGAAAGAAAATATTTTGACTCCCGTTGAAATGAATGAATCTGGAATGGGCGCAACACTTCCAGAAGATATTTTCTTAGCAGAAGGGTATACGAAAAAAGATAATAAGTTAATAGCCACGCCGCGCTTAAAAATGAACTGGCTGTATGGTTGTGGTGAAATGTATACGACTGTTGAAGATATGAAAAAGTTAGATGAAGCTATTATGGATGGTAAACTACTTTCTAAACAAAGTGTATCAGATATGTTTTCTGCATCACCTGCAAGAAAATATGGATTTAGTTTCTATATTTACCCAGATTATTATCATAACCACGGTGTATTAGCTGGCTGGAACACTTTTAATAATTTTAACTGGGATAAACGAACGTTTGTCATATTATTTTCTAACGTCCAAAATGGTATGAATGACGCATTTAATCAAGAATTCAGGAAAATGGCGAATGATTTAATAGAAGGAAAGTAATTATAAAAAAATCGGTATTGATATGTAATTATCAATACCGATTTTTTTATTTTGTAAAGTTTTACTTACTGAATAAAGTGAAACTTTAATCAGCAGGGCCCCACCTAACTTCTTTGCTTGCGCTGAATTTTGAGGTGAGGGTCTTACTGCCCATAAATAGCGGGATAAATAGGTAAGAAAGGTGATTGGCATTTGAATAAATCTAAATAGGTAGTTAAATGCTAAGTAATGCAAAGAACAATTGGTAATTTTTACATTGATAAAAAAGCTTGAGCTTCACACTATGTGAAGCTTTATATTATTGGAGACAAGAACAGGAGGTTGAAAAAATGAAAAAAGCAATAAAGTTTTGTTTAATAGCTACATTATCTACAACAATTATTAGTGGATGCTCTTTTGAGGGTAACAATGAAAATGTTAAAGGGAAAGAAGGGGAAAAAGTAGAGGTACAGAAAAATGCTGGGAAATATACGATGCCAGATGAAAAAGATAAACATGAAGGTACATGGCTGCAATGGCCACATGAATATACATATGGTGAAGAGTATAAGAAGGAAGTTGAACCTATTTGGGTTAAGATGGCAAGTGCTTTAACTGAGGGTGAGAAAGTCCACATTGTTGCATATGACCAGGAAGAAAAAGAAAGAATCAATAACCTTTTAACAGATGAAGGGTTAAATATGGAGAAGATTGATTTCTTTATCGCGCCTACTGATGATGTATGGGCAAGGGACAGTGGACCAATTTTTGTTTATGACAGCAATAAAAATCTCAAAATATTAGATCCAGCATTTAATGGTTGGGGGAAGAAAACACCTTATAAAAATGATGCTCAAATACGTAAGAATGTTAGTAAACAATCAGGAATTGAAAGAGTTGATTGGGGGAAATTTGTCCTTGAAGGCGGCGCAATTGAATTAGACAGCAATGGGACTGCTTTATTAACTCGAAGTGCAGTAACGAATAAAAATAGAAATCCTGATTTATCAGAAAAGGAAATTGAAAAATATATAAGTGACCTTGGGGTATCAAACTTTATTTGGTTAGACGGAGTACCTAATTTAGATATTACGGACTTTCATATTGATGGATTTGCTAAATTCCATAATAAATCTACTATTGTAACGATGAAAGAAGATGACCTAGCTGAATGGGGTTTATCTAATAAAGATATGGATACATTGTTAGATGCCAAAAATGCTTCAGGACAGAAATATAAGTATGAATACTTGCCGCTTAGTAAAGAAAAGGTTGCTTTAGAGAATGGAAAAACTCTCGATTATAAGGGATCGTATATCAATTATTATATTGGGAATACAGTTGTATTAGTGCCTAATTATAATGATCCGAATGATAAAATCGCAAACGATACGATTCAGAAGTTATACCCAGATCGTAAAGTAGTCGGTATTGATGTGAGAGAGTTGTATAAAAACGGCGGTATGATTCATTGTGTGACACAACAACAACCAATTGCATTGAAGTAATTAATTTTAATTTCGTTGTGCTGCTTATATAGACAAAATAGGTGGAATCTTATTACCTATTTTGTCGTTCCTTATTATTTGTAATAATAAAATTTCAATATAATGATAAATGAATTGTAGTGTATGTTCGCTTTTCGTTTTATATGGTAAAGGAGAAAAATGTTTGTGTTAAAGAATTTTAAAATAGTGTTTTCGTATTTCCCTATCGTTTTGCAGTACATTTTAAATGTAGCTTTAATTTGCTTAGGAGTTGTTCTAAGTGTGTTTCTTATGAAAGAAGTCATTCAGTTTATACAAGAACTGAAATTGGATAGTAATGAATCTAGTTATCATTTAATTGATAGTATCGTTGTATTCTTTTTGTACTTTGAATTCATCGTAATGATTATAAAGTATTTTCAAATGAATTTTCATTTTCCATTACGATATTTTATATATATAGGTATAACAGCTATTGTGCGTCTCATCATTATAGATCACGATAGTCCGTTAGATTTATTGTTATATGCCTGTGCAATCTTTGTATTAATTAGTGCATTGTTCATTGCGAATTCTAAAATGATGCGTCGGGATTTAGAATAATGACATTTGTTGTTGAATTAAATAAGATATTTTATCTTTTTGCAAAAAAGGAGTAACGGTATTGAAAGAAATAATCTTAACCAGCCTCATAATGATAGGGTTTATGATTCTATTATTTAATTGTATACTTTCATGATTTAAAAGAATAAAAGGTTAATAGAGAAAGAGGTTTTTGTAAATATGGTTCATTACAATAATCAAAATAGTTTACATCAAATATTTACATTAAAAGGGACAATTATAAGAGATATTTTCCCACAAATCGTATTATATACGTGTATTTCAACGATAGTAGCTGTGATTAATTATTACTATACAGAAATAAATATAAATCAGACTCCTTGGGTAATCGTCGGAGGAGCTTTAGGATTACTATTAGTGTTTCGTACGAATACTGCCTATGATCGGTACTGGGAAGGTAGAAAGCTGTTTGGCACGATTGGTGCTTGTACTAGAAATTTAGCAATTAGTTTTTTGTGTCATTGGGATTCTAAAGGGAAGAGTATGGAGCAGGAAAAAATAAAATTTTTACATCTATTAATTGCATTTCCAAAGTTAGCGAAAGGACACTTGAGAGAGGAAAAAAATCTATCTGAAGTGAAATCATTGCTCGCTGTCTGTTCTGAGAAGGAAAAAGCACTTTTGGTTGAGTCCAATCATTTACCGATTAGTATAGTTTTTATGTTGAAAACTATACTATCAAAAGGTTTGAAAACGGGGCAAATTCATCCAAATGCGATAATTAGTATGGAAATGGATTTGAATACGTTACTTACATCTGTGGGTGGATGTGATCGTATCAAAACAACACCTATTCCTTTTGCATATTTTGCTCATATAAAAATTTTATTGATTATATTTTGTGCGACTTTACCGATTGGTCTTGTTGATAGTCTCGGATGGTTTACAGTACTTGCGACTACGTTTATAAGTTTTGCATTCATAGGTATTGAAGCAATAGGGGTTGAAATTGAAGATCCCTTTGGTCAGGATCCAAATGATCTTCCGCTAGAAGGAATTTGTATAGGAGTAGAAGCGCATTTAGTGAATTTATATAATCAAAACGATCTATTAGAAGTAATGGGTTTGAATCTTGATACAAAAATCATTTAATCATTTATTGTTGTTTTAAAATAGGTTATTTAAAAAACTTGTCAAGAGTCAATTTAAGGCTTAACGTCAGCTTTATATTTTTTATATAAATATATAATATTTCTCCATGCTATAATCCATTCATGAAATATACGCGGTTCATGAGTTGTAATGAAAAGAGAAATGAATTGAGGAATAGTTGGCTTTGTGAAATCAGTTATGTAACTACTATTAAAAAGCGAGGTAAATAATATGGAACAAAAACATAATGGGATTATTTTTACTGCAATACCAGACGAATCGAATGAATATTATCAACCATTTTATGAAGACTTGATTTACTTTAATGAATGTTTAAATGAAAAGAAATCAATTGCGGATCAACTTATATCTTTATCTGTTGAAGAACAAGACTTTCATACGAGCTGTTTTGAGTATGATGATATTTGGCTAAGAGATGTTGCACCGGTTGTCACAAATCATCTAGTTAAATTTAAATATCGACCAAATTATTTGCCAGATGATCAAGGGCGATATTTAGATCAACAGTTTAATAAATGGTTGAAAAAGAATGACTTTGAATATGTGAAATCCCCATTAATATTAGATGGTGGTAATCTTATTTGGAATAAAAAAGATACCGTAATATTAACAGAACGTATATTTGATGATAACGATGATTGGACAGAAGAGGAAATTATTGAGCAGTTAGAATGGGATTTAGATGTGAGCCGAGTTATTATTATTCCTGCTGAAGAAGGGGATGTACTAGCACACGCAGACGGAATGGTTAAATTTATTGATGAACATACAATGTTTATTAGTGATTTTTTAGGGGATCATGAATTTAGATATAGTGTTCAAGAGATTATTCAAGAACAAATGCCAGAAGCTGAATTTATAGTTGTTCCTTCATCATATACAGAGAAAGGACAATATGATCAAGAGATAGCATCAGCAAAAGGGTTGTATATAAATATGTTAGAATCATGTGATGCTCTTTATGTTCCTAAGTTTGGACTAGCTAAAGATGAGGAAGTTTTACGATATATTCAACAGTATACGGAGAAGCAAGTTATTCAAATTCATGTAGGAGAAATATCAACAATGGGAGGCGCAATGAATTGTTTAACGTGGTATTGTCCAAGCCATTTGTTACCTTCAAAAATGAGAAGATTAAAAAATCAGAATGAAGATTTTTCAATGAAGAAGATTTTTGATTGGTTTTAATAAATAAGTAATGAAAAGAAAATCTATTCAAGGAGTATTGATATGTATACCATCGCTGAGTTTTCTCGGATTTGTAAAATGAGTACGCGGATGTTAAGACATTATGACAAAGAGGAGATATTAAAACCGGCATATGTGAATCCGGTTAATGGGTATAGATATTATGAACAAGAGCAGCTGGAAGTAGCGTTGAAAATCAAAAAGTTAAGGGAGTATAAATTTCCTCTTCCAAAAATTAAAATTGTTTTGCAGTCATCAGATCAAGATTCGTTTGTTCAACATATACAATCACAAATTATCGAGTTGTCTCATGAAGTGAAGCAAAATTTACAGGTTATTTCAGAAATGAATGAAATGGTAAAGGTGAATAGTAGTCTAAATATTGCTCGTCATAGAAATTACGATATATTAATGGGAATGAGGAATGAAGTAACGATAATTACTCAAAGAGTAAAAATAGATATAGATGATATGGATGATTATTTTTATGACTTATATGAAGAGGTACAAAAAAATAATTTTCAAATAGTCGGTTCACCATCTGCAGTCTTTTATGATGAAGAATATATTCCAAGTAACAGTGATATTGAATTAAGAATCCCGGTTATGCAGGGGAATGATGAAGACGTAGCACAAGAGTATGAAATGAAACAACTAAGTCCACATCATATCGTTACTACTATGCATTATGGAAGTTACGACTATATAGGTTACGCTTATATAGCGTTAGAAGAATGGATTGAAAGAAATGGGTATGTGATAATTAATTCGCCATATGAGGTTTATATAAAGGGACCTGAATGTGATTGTTTAGCAGAAGAGTATGTGACACAAATTTGTTTTTTAGTTACGAAAATAGAATGAGAATAAGGATTGACATTAACATTATGTCAATCCTTATTCTATGTATGAAAGCAATTTATCATAATAAAAGGAGAGAGAATATGAGAAGAACAATCATGATTATTTGTCTCGTTCTAAGTATGGTATGGATTTCCGCATGTACTGCTGGAGTAGGAGAAGGTGAGAGTGGTAGCGCTGTACTACCAAGTCAGTTACCTAAAAATGTAGTGTTTAAAAATGGTACAATCTATACTTCAAATGAAAAGCAAGACATCGTAGAGGCTGTAGCCGTTAAAGAGGGGAAAATTATATTTGTTGGTTCAAACAAGGATGTAGAGGGATTTATAAATGAAGATACGAAAGTGGTGGATTTACAAGGACGTTTTATACTTCCTGGTTTTGTGGACAATCATAATCATATATTTGAAGCAAAATCACCAGCAGCAGGAAATTGTAGTGTCTCACCAGATGCTTCTCTGCAAAAACAACGCTCGTATTTAAAGGCTTGTAAAAAAGGTGTGAAAGATGGCGAATGGATAAGTGGAACGGGGTTCAGTTTGGAAGCGTTGTTAAAAGATATGGACGAAAAATCAGAGCAACAAACCCCATTACAAGTTCTTGATGAGTTATTTCCTAATAATCCAGTATTAATTATGGAAAGAACCTCCCATTCTGTATGGGTTAATTCAAAGGCACTCGAGTTAGCTGGAATAAATAAAGATACAAAAGATCCACAAGGTGGAAGGATTATTCGGGATTCCGAGACAGGAGAACCGTTTGGTATTCTTTATGATACAGCAGGAGATATCGTGATGGAAAAAGCATGGAATTCTCAACCAAATCTGTTTGAAAAAAATTATGAAGGTTTATTAGACGGTTTAGATGAGGTTGCAAAGAATGGTATTACTACAGTTGGTGATGGACGTCTTTATTGGAAGCGAGGCTGGTTAGACGTTTGGAATAAAGTAAATGACGAAAAAAAGCTAACGTCACGCGTAGTACTTCGACCATGGGTATATCCAAATTTAAACGAAGCAGAACAAATGGAGTATTTCAAAAAAATTAAGCGTGATGATGTGTCATCCCGTATGCTTATTAATCAAGTGAAAATGTATAGTGATGGAATTAGTATTAATAGCACTGCTAAAACACTAGAAAAATATAAATTTGAATGGTTTACAGGAACTCCGTATGGGTTGAATTATATTCCAGAAGAAAAAATGAAATGGTGGTTAACCGAATTAAATAAAATTGGTTACGGTGCACTTATTCATACAATTGGAGATGCTGGGGTAAGAGAGAGTTTAAATGCGATTGAAGCAGCGAAAAAAGAAGGTGCAAACCAGCCTTATACACTTACGCATGTGGAAATGGTAGAAGATAGTGATATAGATCGTTTTGCTAAGTTAGGTATTAGCGCTGATTTTCAAGTAGGTCATGATTTTACGGAAGATCCAAAACAAAGCTGGGCAAGTACGTATTTTACAAATCAGCAAATGAAACGAATTATGCCGTTAGGGCGAATTTGGAAAACCGGTGCGAATGTATCACTTAGTAGTGATTGGGATGTAAACGAACTGAATCCACTTGTGACGATTTCAAATGCATTAAGCATTGATGAAAAGGGCTTGTCTGATGTATACGCAGCTATTGATGCCTATACAATTAAGCCAGCTAAAGCGCTAGGTCTTGATAACATTACAGGTTCGATTGAAGTAGGCAAATCAGCTGATATGGTATTACTAAATGAAGATATTACTAAAATGAGTGCCGATAAGATTCCGAATGCGAAAGTTTTAGTGACGGTTTTACAAGGAGAAGTAGTGTATCACAAGGAGAAATAAAGAGTCACCTTATAAAGTTGCTACAAGTAAATGAATATATTCCTGTTGACCTTAACACGATGTCAAAGTATAGACTGGACATACATTCATATAAGGGGTGAACACGTATGAGAAATATAGAAAATAGTTTGTATTATATGCCTGCGGAATGGGAGAAACATGAAGGTACATGGCTCCAATGGCCACATGATAAAACACATAGGGGTGAAGGTTACAGAGCTAAGTTAGATGATATTTGGATATCGATGGCAAAGGAGCTTCACTATGGAGAAAATGTCCATATTGTTGTATGTGATGAAGAAGAAAAAATACATGTCCAATCGAAGTTAATGGAAGCTAACGTGAATATGAATAGAATTGATTTCTTAATTCAAGAAACTGATGATATTTGGATAAGAGATAACGGACCAATCTTTGTAAAAGATAAAGAAGGGAACCGCTATCTAACGCACTGGATATTTAATGGTTGGGGAGATAAATATCCGTACGAAAACGACGCTAATATTCCGAATAAAATAAGTGAAATGTATCGCATTCCAAAAGTTGAATCTAGTGTCTGTCTAGAGGGCGGGGGAATTGAGATAAACGGAAACGGGACCTTAATGGCGGCGGAAACGTCTATTATAAATGAAAATCGAAATTCTACACTAAGTCAGAAAGAAATTGAAATGGAGTTAACGAAATATTTAGGAGTAACGAATTTTATATGGATAACTGGTATACGCGGAGAAGATAATTATGATGAAGATACGGATTATCATATTGATGGCGCGGCACGGTTTGTAAATGAAAATACGATACTGTATGAATATGATCCTTTCGGTGAAGGAGAGCCATACCTTTTGGAGGCGTACGAAAAGCATTATCAAGAATTGCGACAAGCGAAAAATATAGATGGAAAGCCATTTCAGCTCATTCCAGTACCAGTAACAAGAAAAGTGGTAAAAGAAGCAGACTGTAAGGGTTCATATTTGAATTTTTATATTGGTAATGAAGTTGTATTGGTACCTATATACGGTGATGAACATGATAAATTAGGGCTTCAAATCATTGAAGGTCAATTTCCAGGGAGAAGAATTGTCGGTATATATGTTAACGAATTGTATGCATACGGTGGTATGATTCATTGTGTGACGCAGCAGCATATAGAATAGAGTAATTCAAATAAAAAGCATGCAGAGCATATACTCTGCATGCTTTTTATAATGTTGAAAACTCCTCAACAAGTTGAGTGAATTGTTTCAATGCACTTTCAATCGGTTCTGGCGTTGTTAAATCGACGCCAGCTTTTTTCAATAAGTTTAATGGGTAGTCTGAACTTCCACCTTTAAGGAATTCAATATAATTTTTCTGAGCATTCGGATCACCGCTTAATAGTTTATCAGCGATTTGAATGGCAGATGCGAATCCAGTTGCATATTTATATACGTAAAACGGGCGATAGAAATGAGGGATTCTAGCCCATCCGTATTTTACTTCTTCATCAAATACAAGTGAATCACCGTTATATTCTTTAAATAGCTTTTCATAAATTTCACTGAATACTTGTGCATTTAATGGTTTACCTTGTTCAGCCATTTCATGTGTGATTTTTTCAAATTCTGCAAACATAATTTGTGTAAAGAAAGTACCTTTAAATTTCTCAATAAAATGGTTAACTAAATGGTTACGTACGTTCGTTTCTTTTGCTTCTTTTAATAAATAGTGAATTAATAACACTTCATTTACTGTTGAAGCGACTTCTGCGACAAAGATAGAATAATGTGCAGAAATTCTTGGTTGGTATCCATGTGAATAGTGCGTATGCATACCGTGTCCGCATTCATGAGTAAGAGTGAACAGGCTGTTTAAATCATCGTGATGATTTAAAAGAATGAAAGGGTGAACACCATATACACCAAAGTTATAAGCACCAGAACGTTTTCCTGGTGTTTCTCTTACGTCTATATATCGTTTATCTTTAAAACTTTTTAATGTCTCAATATATTCTTCTCCTAAAGGAGCTAGTGATGCAATCATAATGTCAAATGCTTCACTATATGGGATGTCTTGTTTTGCACCTTCTACTAAATCGACGCCTAAGTCGTATTGTCTTAGTTCATCTACGTTTAATTTTTCTTTTCGAATTTCATTGTATGTATGTAATGTTTGAATGTTTTTTTTTGTTGTATCAATTAGGTTTTCATATACTTCTTTCGGAACCATATCGCCAAATAATGATTTCTCTAGCGCTGATGGATAGTTTCTTAGCTTCGAAACAGTAACATTATTTTTAATAGCAGCGGATAAAGTAGATGCGATGGAATTCTTTAACTGAACATATGGTTTGTAATATGCTTTATAAGCTTCTTTACGCTTTTCACGATTCGTATCTTCTATTAATTTTGCATACATTCCGCGTGTTAAGTTCACTTTTTCTCCATCGTCATTCGTCACTTCACCAAATAATATATCTGCATTGTTTAACATACCAAATGTGTGCTGTGGAGAAGAAAGAGCTTCACCCATCTGTGATAAAATTTCTTCTTGATCCTTATTCAATACGTGTTTTTTATAACGGTATAATTCAAACAAGTCTTCTTTATAATATTGTAAGCCTTCTGTTTCTTCTATGTAAGAATGTAATGTGCTTTCGTCTATGCTAAGTAAGAAGGGGGAAAAGAAAGATTTCGCCGCACTTACTTTTACGTGTAATTGTGATACTTTATCGACAAGAGATTGCGCGTCAGTATCGCGTGTATCAAGGTCAGATTGTAATCGTGCATAAGCGAACATTAAAGATATTATGCTAGAAATTTCTTCACTCTTCGTTAAATAAGCTAATAAACTATTGCCATCGTGAATATTGCCATTAAACTCGTGTAATTCCTTCGTTAATACTTCAATTTTATGAAAATCACTTTCCCAATCTTCAATTGTATGGTAAATGTCTGTTAAATCCCATTTTTCTATATCAGCTACTTGTAATCGATCTTTAAGTTCTGTCATAATCATTTCCTTTCTAAACATGTAGTTATATTTCTATATAACTATGAAATACAACAAATTGCAAAAAATCCCTGCTGAAAATTGAAAAGCCTTGCTAAAATAACAAGGCTTACATACTTATAGTGTAATTCCGAATTTTGAATGTAAAAGGTTTGTATATTGCATGTCTGTAACGGTTTCTTTCGTTTTTTTACCATTTTTCGCTACTGTAAGGCTATCTTTCGTTAAAGAGGCATGCCCATCTTCAGTTAGTTTTACAATAAGAGGTACTTTATTAAAGGGTGATCCTTCATGTTCAACGATAATTTTTTGTGCTGTATTTGCTTTTTCTTCATCCACTTCTTCTATATAAAATGCATAGCCTAACGTCCAATCATCAGCAGCAGATTGATCCAAGAACTCATTGTTTTTCCGCATCTCTAAAATGTAGTTTCCCTTTTCGGTCATTTCTTTACGAATACGATAATCTCCTGTAGCAGAGTGAATGACTTCACCTGAGAAAGGGACAGGGGCAAGAGGTAAGTATGATCCGAATCCTACTTCAATTAAATAAAGTTCATTATGATGTGTTAAAACGGTTGCGATATGGCCAGAATCAACAGCCCATATGGAGTTTGCAGCGTTATAAACTGTTCCTGAAACGAGATGAACATCGAATCCAGAATCTTTCAGGAAGTAATACATAGTAGGATTGAGTTCATAACAAAGACCGCCACGGTTATTTACTAAAATTTTCTCTTTCAAATTTTCTTTTGATATTTCTTTAAAATTCTTTTCGAGAATATTTAAGTTTTCAAAAGGAACAGTTTGTGCCATTGCGTACATAATGTTAGATAAATCTTCAAATGAAACTGTGTCTTTTTCTTCTATATGTAATCGTGCGAAAAATTGTTTTTGAAAGTCTGTCATCGAAATCCCTCCGTTATGCTTTTATAGGTAAATTGTAAACAATCTTGAATAGGATGTGAAATTAAAACTACGTTGAATATTTGAAATTAGATTAAAAATAATATGGGAGAGTGAGAGATTGCTACTTTACTAACGGTGGGACGAATATTATAATAATTCTGATAAACTATGCAAACGCTTTCTTGGAAGGGGATGGTGTACAGATGTTTAAAAGAATAACAATAGTCGGATTGTCAGTTGTTATGTTTTTACCTAGTATATATGAGGGGAGTAAGGCATATGCAGACACAGTTAACAATGGAACGTTAATGCAGTATTTTGAGTGGTATGCTCCGAATGATGGGAATCATTGGAATCGTTTGCGTACTGATGTTGAAAATTTAGCGGAAAAAGGAATTACATCTGTTTGGATACCACCTGCATATAAAGGAACTACGCAAAATGACGTAGGATATGGAGCATATGATTTATATGATCTGGGGGAATTCAATCAAAAGGGCACAGTGCGGACGAAATATGGGACGAAAGCACAATTGAAATCTGCAATTGACGCTTTACATAAGAAAAACATCGATGTATACGGTGATGTAGTTATGAATCATAAAGGTGGGGCTGATTATACAGAAACTGTAACAGCAGTTGAGGTAGACCCGAGCAATCGAAATGTTGAAGTATCAGGTGATTATGAAATTAGTGCGTGGACGGGATTTAACTTTCCAGGACGTGGAGATTCTTATTCTAATTTCAAATGGAAATGGTATCATTTTGACGGAACGGATTGGGATGAAGGAAGGAAATTAAACCGAATTTATAAATTTAGGGGCATAGGTAAAGCATGGGACTGGGAAGTGTCTAGCGAGAATGGGAATTATGATTATTTGATGTATGCGGATCTTGATTTTGATCATCCAGATGTTGCGAATGAAATGAAAAAATGGGGAACGTGGTATGCGAATGAATTAAATTTAGATGGTTTTCGTTTAGATGCTGTTAAACATATTGATCATGAATATTTGCGCGATTGGGTAAATCATGTTAGACAGCAAACAGGGAAAGAAATGTTTACAGTAGCTGAATATTGGCAAAATGATATCCAGACTTTAAATAATTATTTAGCGAAGGTTAATTATAATCAATCTGTGTTCGATGCACCACTTCATTATAATTTTCATTATGCTTCAACAGAAAATGGAAATTATGATATGAGAAATATTTTAAAAGGAACGGTAGTTGCGAATCATCCTACACTTGCGGTTACTCTAGTTGAAAATCATGATTCACAGCCTGGTCAGTCATTGGAATCTGTAGTGAGCCCTTGGTTCAAACCGCTGGCATATGCATTTATTTTAACGCGTGCAGAGGGGTATCCTTCTGTTTTCTATGGTGATTACTATGGTACAAAAGGAAATAGTAACTATGAAATTCCAGCGTTAAAGGACAAAATTGATCCGATTTTGACGGCACGAAAAAACTTTGCATATGGTACGCAGCGTGATTATTTTGATCATCCGGATGTGATTGGCTGGACAAGAGAAGGTGATAGTGTACATGCTAATTCTGGTTTAGCAACATTAATCTCTGATGGACCAGGAGGGGCGAAGTGGATGGATGTTGGAAAGAATAACGCAGGGGAAGTATGGTACGATATTACGGGTAATCAAACAAATACTGTAACAATTAATAAGGACGGATGGGGGCAGTTCCAAGTAAGTGGAGGATCAGTTTCCATATATGTTCAACAATAATTTGGTGATGAAAAAGAAGAGGTAGACTGAAATATAAGTTTTCCTCTTCTTTTTATATTGTGCATATTTATCCCGCTATTTGTGGGAAGCCCGATTGGTGAGGGCTTATTAAAGTTTCACTTTATTTTTCATAAATCTTTATTGTAATAAAAGAGCTAGTCGACCTTTATAACAACAAGAGAGGCATTGGAATATATAATGTCACCCGTGGCTTCTCTTATTCGTACTCGAAGAACATCCCCTTGATTTAAAGGTAGTAAATCAGTTCTGGCGGATGTAGCTCTCACCCCAGAAGCACCACCAACTCGCGTTTCAATTGCGAATTGAATGGAATCGTTTATTGTAAGATTTAATATACTAGACGATATAGCTTGTATTACAAATACAATTGAAAAGGATACAGAGTACACGCCAGTGGTATCAATTGTAATAGAATTATTTAATGGATTTAGGGTAGTTCCACTAGCAGGTCCTGGAATGGTAAAATTAATATTTGTATTAACTACTGCTGAAAAACCGATTCCTACTTCAGAAGTTATTGTTCCAAATATGGGAAGAATCCCTAAACCTGTAACCCCAGTAGGACCAGTTATTCCGATTCCGGTAGGACCTGTAACCCCAGTAGGACCAGTTATTCCGATTCCGGTAGGACCTGTAACCCCAGTAGGACCAGTTATTCCGATTCCGGTAGGACCTGTAGCCCCAGTAGGACCAGTTATTCCGATTCCGGTAGGACCTGTAGCCCCAGTAGGACCAGTTATTCCGATTCCGGTAGGACCTGTAACCCCAGTAGGACCAGTTATTCCGATTCCGGTAGGACCTGTAACCCCGGTAGGACCAGTTATTCCAATTCCGGTAAAACCTGTCGCGCCGGTAGGTCCTGTGATTCCAGTAGGTCCGGTGGGGAATGTAAATGGTGGAATTGATGGTAGTGTGGGACCGATTAAATTTGGTTCCAGAGCAGGTCCGTGTAAAATACTATACTCTTCATTCATATAGTAAACCTCCTATCATTGCTTGTCATAATTATTAAATGTATTTGGGGAAGTAAATGACATTCGCAATAGCGGAGGCGCTTCTTATAATTTCTCTTCAGCGAATATAGACCTAATTTAAGCAATATTGAAATTTATAGTTACGTACTACTAAAGTATGACACCTTTACTTCTCACGTAACATATAGTATGATGATTTCAATAAATTAGATTTCAATGACTATAATATAAATTAATGAGAGGTGCTTTTTGTGAGTGCGGTAGGTATTAAATAGGAAAAATTTAATGAAATAAATCGGATAAGACCAGGGGATTTTTATGTACATCATACCCCTAATTTTGTCATGCATTTATTTCAAAACCTATGAAGATACCTACAATACTTTATAAAGCGTGTAATAAGGGACTGCCATCTATTTTTTATGGCTTATTTCCTCATACGTTATTACACATGCCTTGTAAATGTAAAAGCTCGGTATGCCGAGCTTTTTTGTATATGTTTTTATTGTATAATTATGGAATTTTATATATGACTCATTGGAATCTAATGAGTAGGTATCTTCATTTATGATAAAAATCAATCATAGTGAGGAGAAACAAAATGAATACGATGACTTTTGAAAAATTACAATATAACGAATTAAAGGATATAGTGAAATCTTATTGTGTAAGTGGATTAGGTAAGGAATTATTAAACAAATTAGAGCCAAGTACGAGTATAAAAGTAGTGAGAAATCGGCTGAATGAAACGACAGAAGCACGAGCTATATTAGATGCAGAAGGGCATGTTCCTTTCTTCGGCATTTCTAATATTGCTAGTACAATTCAAAAATTAGAAAAAGGTATGATTTTAGATCCAGAAGAATTAGTGAGTGTTTCAGACTTTTTACGTGGATGTAGAAAGATTAAAAAGTTTATGTTAGATAAAGAATTTTTTGCACCAGTATTAGCTTCTTATGCAAATTCAATGACTGAATATAAAAGTATTGAAGAGGAAATTAACTTTTCAATTAAAGGAAATAGTATTGATGCAGCTGCAAGTAAAGAGTTAAAACGAATTCGAAATAATATCGATTCTGTAGATGGGAAAATAAAAGAACGTTTAACGAAGTTTTTAAATAGTAGTGCAAATAAGAAATTCATTCAGGAATTCTTTATTAGTAAAAAGGATGACCGTTATACGATTCCAATTAAATCTTCCTATAAAAACCAAGTTGCCGGAAGTATTATTGAAGCCTCGGCAAAAGGTTCTACTGTATTTATAGAACCGCATACGGTTACGAAATTGAATGCAGAACTAGCAGGTTTGAAAGCAGAAGAAGCGGTTGAAGAATATCAAATTTTAGCGACTTTATCAGGGATGGTATTAGAAAATATTTATAGTATAAAGATTAACATGGAGCTAATTAGTCAGTATGATATGGTATTTGCGAAAGCGAAGTTTAGTAAATCGATTGATGGAATAGAACCGAAGTTAAATGATCATGGCTACATTCATTTAGTGAATTGTAAGCATCCGCTTTTAACAGGGCAAGTTGTACCCTTGAATTTTAAAATTGGTCAAGAGTATCGTAGTTTAATTATTACAGGGCCGAATGCGGGCGGAAAGACAATTGTGTTAAAAACGATTGGATTGTTAACATTAGCTACAATGTCAGGTCTTCATATTGCAGGAGATAAAGGGACAGAAATCGCTATTTTTGAAAATGTATTTGTAGATATTGGTGATAATCAAAGTATCGAAAACGCACTAAGTACATTTTCATCTCATATGAAAAATCTTTCTGAGATTATGAGGATGTCAAATAATAATACGTTACTTTTATTTGATGAAATAGGGAGCGGTACAGAGCCAAATGAAGGTGCAGCACTTGCAATTTCTATTTTAGAAGAGTTGTACTTTGCGGGATGTATTACCGTTGCTAGTACGCATTACGGAGAAATTAAACGATTCTCAGAAATGCATGATGACTTTATGAATGCAGCGATGCAGTTTAATAGTGAAACGTTAGAGCCGCTTTATAAATTAGTTATCGGAAAATCAGGAGAAAGTAATGCACTTTGGATTGCGAATAAAATGAACGTAAAAGAACATGTACTGAAAAGGGCGAAAGAGTACATGGGAAATAAAGAGTACGCTTTAGAAAAAGTGAATGAAAGTAAAATTAGAAAACCGAAATTCGTACAAGAAAAAAGAGAATCTCATTATGAGTACAAAATCGGCGATCGTGTTAATTTATTGGATCATGATGATTTTGGTATCATCTATAAGGAAAAAGATAATTTTTATAACGTTGTTGTATATTATAACGGTGAATTCGTTGAAGTAAATGTAAAACGTATTACTTTAGAAGTAGCAGCGAAGGAGTTATATCCAGAAGGATACGATTTAAATACACTATTTGTTGATTATAAAGAAAGAAAAATGCAACACGATATTGAGCGCGGATCGAAAAAGGCACTGCGTAAAATTCAAAAAGAAATAAGAAAGAATAGAGGATAAGTTAAAATGGTAACGATTAGACAAGAACAAAAAAATGATTATAGAAAAACAGAAGAAGTCGTAAAAGAAGCATTTTTAAAGGAAGAATTTAGTGATAAAACAGAACATGAACTTGTAAAACGTATTAGAGAATGTGACGCGTTTGTTCCAGAGTTATCAATTGTTGCGGTAGATGAAGATATAGTTGGTCACATTATGTTATCGAAAATTACAATAGAACAAGATGGAACTTCTGTAGAATCGTTAGCGCTTGCACCAGTTTCAGTTGCTAGGGGTCATCAGAAAAAAGGAATTGGTGGAAAACTGATTGTAGCTGCATTAGAAAAAGCGAAAGAACTTGGATACGGATCAGTTGTAGTATTGGGACATCCAGAGTACTACCCGAAATTTGGTTTTAAGAAAGCAAGTGAGTGGAATATAAAAGCACCGTTTGAAGTGCCTGAAGAGGTATTTATGATAATGGAATTAACAGAAAATTCTCTTCGAGGTGTAAAAGGAATTGTACAATATTCGAGTGCTTTTGCTGAGTAGGAGTAACGGTTAAGAAATGTAATCATAAAAGATGCTATCTTTTTGTATGGATATACAGAAAGATAGCTTTTTTTATTAAGCGGATCTACTGACGTATATTTTGCTCAATGAATAATTGAGGTGGTAAAATTGATATAGAAACGTAAAGGGAGAGAATGAAATGAATAAGCGAGAAACAGATAGCAATGAGAATGCAGTTACGTTATATGTTACAAGACACGGTAAAACAATATTAAATACGAATCATCGCGCGCAAGGTTGGGCTGATTCTCCATTAGTAGAAAAAGGTGTTGAAGTTGCCACAAATTTAGGGACAGGATTAAAAGATATTCATTTTATGAATGCATATAGTAGTGATAGCGGCCGCGCAATTGAAACTGCTAATTTAGTATTAAAATATAGTGAGCAATCAAAATTAAAACTTGAGCAAAGAAAAGATTTGCGAGAATTAAATTTCGGTATTTTTGAAGGTGAAAAACTTGAGAATATGTGGGATGTGGTTGGAAAAGCTGCAGGCGTTGCATCACCAGAAGAACTTATGAAGTTTTCTATTCAAGAAGTGATTAATCTTATTAGAGTAGCAGATCCTACAAAACAGGCGGAAGATTGGGAATTATTTTCTACTCGCATAAAAGCTGAGATAGATAAAATTAGTGAAGAAGCTGCTGGAAATGGTGGCGGTAACGTTTTAGTTGTCGTTCATGGGCTTTTGATTACTACCTTAATAGAAATGTTAGACAGTAGCAAAACAAAACTTGGGGTGGAAAATGCTAGTGTGACGAAAATTGTATACCAAGATGGAACATACACAGTCGAGTCGGTTGGAGATATGAGTTATGTTGCAAAAGGGAAAGAAAGTGTGGAAATATAATTAAATCTCAAATAGAAATAAGAAAAGGAAGGTAGAGAAATCTAGCTTCCTTTTCATTTTGTGAATTATGGGATTAATAAAATCTTCCCTGTGCTTTTACGGCTCTCTAATAATTCATGAGCAAGAGCACCGTCTTGTAAAGAGAATGTAGTAGGATTTGAAATGTTTAATTTTCCAGTTGCGATCCAATCGAATAATTGAGTAGATCGTTTTTTACGTTCTTCATAAGTGGTAAGCACGTTCCAAAGGTCTCCACCAGTTAAAGTTTTTGAAGTATCCATAAGCATACGCGGATCAACTGGCGCAGGATTACCACCAGCCATTCCGTAAAATACGACAGTACCGCCAATTTTAGTAGCGTTAAAACTTTCCCCTAATGTAGAACCTACTGATTCATACACAACATTTACTCCAGTTCCATTAGTCATTTCCAGTACTTTCATATGCCATGCTTCGGTATATAAAAATACGTGATCGGCACCAGCTAATGTAGCTATCTTTGCTTTTTCTTTTGATGATGTAAGACCAATTACTGTTCCGCCCTGTAGTTTAATCATTTGAATAAGAAGTTGACCGACGCCACCAGCTGCAGCGTGTACTAAAGCTATATCACCTTGTTTTAGTTGATAGCTATCGTGCGTTAAATAATGTGCAGTTAATCCTTGTAATAAGACAGAAGCGGCTGTTTCAAAAGAAATAGAATCTGGTAGTGGGATTACTTTTTCAGATGGAACGGCAACTAGTTCTGCATTTGCAAATGGGACGTCCGCAAATGCAATACGGTCTCCTAGGTTGATAGTAGTAACGTCAGCTCCTACTTTTTCAACAATTCCAGCTCCTTCATAACCTAATACATAAGGCGGATTGCCAGCAAGATGATAATCGCCGCGGCGTCTATAAATATCAGCAAAGTTTAATCCGATTGCTTTCGTGCGGACAAGAATTTCATTTGGACTTATGATTGGATTGTGTATTTCTTTATAGTGTAGAACATTAGCGTCTCCGAATGTTTCGAAATAAAGTGCTTTCATATGGAATACCTCCATTTATATTGTTTATAGATGTTCTTTATCATACAATACAAATATCAATAGACAAAGAGGATTATTTCGATGGAATCAATAGGAAATATCGATTGAAAAGAGGGATGATAAATGGAAATAAAACAGTTAATTACATTTAAAGTAGCGGCACATACTTTGAACTTTACACAAACTGCGAAGAAATTAAACTTTGCCCAATCGAGCGTTACAGCACAAATTAAAACATTAGAGGCTGAGCTTGGTACACCACTATTTGAGAGATTAGGGAAACGTCTTTTCTTAACTGAAGCAGGTAGGAAGTTTCAACTATATGCCGACAAGATGATTGCACTCAGTAACGAAGCGAAAATGGCTGTGAAAGATGATGAAGAAATAGCAGGTACGTTAATAATTGGTGCACAAGAAAGTCAATGTACATACAGACTGCCTTCTATATTAAAGAAGTTTAAAGCACAATTTCCTCAAATAAAACTTATATTTAAACCAGCACACTCCAATAAAGATGCGAAGGAACAATTGATGGAGGGGAAAGTAGATCTTGCATTTATTTTGGACGAATGTAAAACAGAAGATGTTTTACATGTGGAACCACTTATGAAAGAAGAATTAAAAGTAGTAGCTGCTTCTACGCATCGTTTACTTGAACAACCTTCAGTTTCTATAAAAGATTTAGAGAGTGAAACACTGTTACTAACAGAATTAGGCTGCTCGTATCGGACTTTATTTGAAGAGCTATTTCGCGGGGAAGATGTATATCCAGCAAATAAAATTGAATTTGTGAGTGTTGAAGCAATTAAACAATGTGTTATTGCAGATTTAGGTATAGCCATTTTACCAGCGATAGTAGTAGAAAAAGATATACGGGAAGGGACGTTAAAGGAGTTAATGTTAAACGAAACAATATCTCCAATTTATACACAAATTGCTTGGCATAAAGATAAATGGATGACAGTGCCACTGCAGCAATTTATTGATGTAACGAGGGAGTTCTTTACAACGGATTAAGTGGAGAAATATTTATTTTATAAAAAGAAAAAATGGCAATTTTTTATAAAGAACTGATGCTTGCATGTAACAAGTATCGGTTCTTTTATGTTTGAAATAAAGGATGTCTTCAAATGTGTATTTCTCAACTTTTTTTCTTAAAAGGATAAGTAAATTTCTTTGTATATTCCAATAATCGTAAGGGAATTTACAACTTTTATTCGTTTCTGTAAGATGCCTCTAGGCAGCATGAAAGGAGGGGCGTACATAGGGGATAGATAAACGTACTTATTTTGAGGGAGGAGATTTACAATGTTTAAAAAGCTAATGAAAGTATGTGTGTTAAGTGCAGCGAGTGTAGGGGTATTATTTAGTTTCCAAGGAAGTACATTTGCAGCTACTGATTTAAGCAGTTATTATGACGGGAAAAATCCAGCAACAACGAAAGTATACGGGGGAAGTACGACGTGTGATGCAGATGGATTTAATGCAAAATCTACAGCTGTATATGAAGGTAGTAAAAAAGTAGGGACAGTGTATTTACGTTACAGTAATAAATGTCATGCAGCATGGGCTAAGTTTGTTTTAGATCAACCAGCACCAGCTGTTTCGGGAGGAGTGTACGCGTACGCTGTTGTGAATAAATACAAAAATGGTGTATTCCAAAAATCAGTTACTTCTAATCAGGGGAACGGCACAATAAAAACAGGTCAAACGAGCACTTATACAGGAATGGTATTTGATTTGACTGCTGATTTCGGATACACAGCAGATGCTGAAGCAGTTACGTTTAATAACGGTTACGGGAAAACAGCACGTTATTAAGAAAGGAGTGAAATGATATGAAACTTTTAAAAAAGACGAGTGCATGTTTATTGCTATCTTTACTCGTTGTAACTAGTATGTTTAGCACGACTAATAGCGATAAAGCATACGCAGAAGACCATTCATATGATGGGAAAAGTCCTTATTATAACAGCTGTGATCAATCTGCAGTAACGAAAGAAAAGAAGTGGATTGATTCAAATTCTTATGTAGAATTAAAATTTAGCACGACGTGTAAAACAGCGTGGGCAAAAGTTACTGTAACTCGCCTGGCAGTTTATAATAACGAAGCTGATGCAAGGATTGTTAGAAAAACAGATGGAAAGGCATACACTTGCGGAAGTGCTGGAGGAAATGGTGTTGTAAATAAAGGGCAAACATCATGCTATACACCAATGGTATATGATTTAGATCCAAGAAAGGCACAAGCACAAGGGAAACATGCAATTCCGAATAGTGATGCATATAATTATGCGGAGACTATTTGGTATTAATACGATTATACATGTTTTAAGAGCTGTTATTTGATATAAAAATGAAAGAGCCTTACTGCATTTTATTGTGGTAAGGTTCTTTAAATTTGTTTAATAGATTAACTGCATCCATTTACAAAGGTCTCTCTATATAATCGCTTTTAAGTATGGCCATAATAATTTCATCTGAGTATGTATCGTTATAAAATAAAGATTGACGTAAGGTTCCTTCTTTTACAAAACCAACTTTTTTATAAGCTTTAATTCCGCGTAAATTATGGCTAAATACTTCTAACTGTAAACGATTTAATGATAGTTGTTCAAAAACAAATCTTAAAACTATTTTAATAGCTTCCGTTCCATAGCCTTGTCCTGTTAATGCTATTGAAAGCATTGATATTCTGAATCCTGCTCTTTTGTTCTCCTCATCGATATCTAAAATCGACAACTCTCCAATCATCTTGTCAGTACTTTGTAAACAAATAGCGAAATCATAGCGACTTGAATCATTATTTATATGATCTATATGTTTCGTAATTTGCTCCAATGAAAAAGTGGACTTAGTTCCAGTCATATATCTTATTTCATCATCCATTGTACTTTGTAATATAATAGGAGCATCTAGCTGACAAAGAGGCCTTAAATAAATTCTCTCGCTCTCTAATCTCATTATAATTTTCTCCTTTAGTTAGTAATTGAATGTATAAATACTTAACTTTCTTCAATGAGTTACATAAAAAATATGAATCTTAATTCGATGTTACATGAATTTTATAATGGCATGGTATACCTAAAACAAATAATAAATGTTTTATACACAACAAAATGTATCAACGAGTTTTTTGATCATACTATTATTCTTGCTGCTCATTCCGCTTTTAAATGAACACGAATGTATTAACTAAGGTCTGTATCAGGAGGAGTATATCCAAGGTGACGAGCCATAGATACAATTTGTCCTTTATGGTGAAATTCATGCGTCTCCGTATGAGTTAAAAGCCATAGCGGAGTTGTGCTCCAAGGTTCTTTTTGCCATTTCACTTCATTTGCTATATTTTCGAGCCAACGGTCATTGTATTCATCTAAAAAACGTTGTACAGTCTCATCTACTAACTTAAATCTAGCGCGAACTTTTTCCACATCTGCATGCTCAATTTCGTAATCGCTAGCAAATGAAAAATCTGCTCTTTTTTGCTTGAATGCGAATGATCCAAGCCAGTATCGATAGCAATCGGCTACATGAATATGAGTCTTTATAATGCTACCGCTTCCGAAATTAGAAACTGTGCTATGTAATTTTTCTACTGGGATTTCTTCCAAAAACGAAAATAGAGTTTCTCTTGTAGAGCTAATAAGATTATATTGTTGTTTTAAAATATGTAACATGCAAGTACACTCCTCTTTTATTAACATAGTAAGTAATTCTATATTTACGAGGAGTGAACCTTTTTATTATTTTTAATAAGCATATTAGATGTATTTCTTATTTGTTTCTGATAGATTAAACAAGGTGAAACTTTAATAAGTTGAACATTCTTAGTTCATAATAAATTGTACATCAAGAAGGGGAACGATAAAATGAATAGACTAGTGGGTTTAAAACAATTTGAAATAACGCGCGGGGCGTTACTTAAATTTATGGAAACGTTAGATGATAAAACTGTGGATACGCAGCCAGAGGGTTTTAACAATACAATTCGTTGGCATATCGGTCACGTGTTAACAGCAGCAGAGACTTTCATGTTCGGAAGAGAATTTAAACAATTGCCAACTGAATATCCAGGTATGTTTGGATATGGATCAAGACCATCTAAATGGACGACAGAAGGACCATCGTTAGAAGTGTTAACGGCTCAATTAAAAGAACAAGCAAAACGTATTAACGAAATTCCAGCAGAAGCATTTGAAAATAAACTGCCAGAGCCATTCCTAGGATTGGAAACAGTAGGGGAGCTTTACGGTATGATGCTTTATCATGAAGCTGATCATATTGGGCAAATGAAGGCGATGGAACGTATTATTAAAGCTCTTTAGTCTTAATTGCATATAACAAGCAATACAGTTGTAATGTTAAATAATATATACAAAAAAGGTAGATAAATTATTATCTACCTTTTTTGTATAACTTCTTGAAGGATTAGAGAATTTTATAATTTTTTATGTTGTGATTATTAATTGTAGTATTCCTAAATATGGAATATACGTATAATAATAGAGAAGAACTAGAAATAGGGGTGAATACTATGATTACATTAGAGCAAAAGTTGGAGCAATATAAACATACATATGTACAGTTAAAGGGAGAACTAAAATGGAAAACGAGTGATTCTCGAACAGGAATGATGATTGCTGCTATGTATGCAGGTAGTGATAAATTGTTTGATCTCGGACGTTTTTTAGAAATTAGTAGCTATATTAAGAATCAGGTAGGGATGTTTTCATACTTAAAGTCTTATCATCGTTTTGTAGTGGCCGCAACATTAGATATTCACTTTACAGATTACAAGGAAGCTTTTCGGAAGTTTTTAGATTTATATGAACAATTGGTCACTGGTGGCTTTAGCCGGAGTATATTTACTTATCTCGCAGCAGCTGTGCTTTTAACAGAAGAAAATGAACAGCATGGCGCGCACATTCAGCGTTCGATGCAAGTATATAAACGCATGAAAAAGGATCACCTCTTTCTTACAAGTACAAATGATTATCCGCTCGCAGTTTTATTAGCAGGACAATCAGAGCATGTAGAAACACTTATGGACCGAGTGGAACGTCTTTATCAGAAACTAGCGACAGCTGGTTTGCGTAAAGGGAATGATCTTCAATTTTTGAGTCATATTCTTTCACTAAAGAAGGATGTCAGGGAAGAACTATTAGTTGCAAAATGTACAAATATATGGAATTTGTTAAAGCAAGAAAAGGTAAAAGTAAAACAGATGCATTACCCAGCTATCGGGCTACTAGCGTTACTCGAGGACGGAGAAAAAGAGATTCATTCTATTCGAGCATTTATTGAAAAATTGCAGGGGGATAAATTGTTCCGTTGGCATACAGATACAACTATTCTTATTGCTATTCAACTGTTCGTAAGTCAGAAAGGTGAGGAAAGTAAAGCTACTAACACAGGTTTACAAACAATGATAGAAGTCCTCATACAAGCACAACAGGCAGCCATGATGGCAACGATTGCCGCTTCATCTGTAGCAACATCTTCTGCTAGTAGCAGTTCATAATGTGTAATTGCTTATACTCTTGTAAATTATAACTCCCTTGATAAGGATGGTTTAAAAAATATTACTAAAAACAGTTAGCTCATCACTCTCTAATGAGTGATGGGCTAACTGTTTTTACATAATCAGCATTATCTTTTTGATTCCTTCAAATGTTTGAGCTGCGTGACAATCATAATGCTAATAACAACGAGTAAAAACCATGAACTAATTTTGCTTAAGTGAACGAGATTCCATGCTTCCCGTTGATTTGGATATTGCCATGCTCCGAAAAATGTTGCGATGTTCTCTGCAATCCAAATGAAGAAACCGATAAGGAAAAAGGAGAGAACGAGTGGTATTTTATATGTAACGCCTCGTAATGAAAATTCCACAAATGTCCGAAAGAAACCGATGAATAGAAGTAACGTTAAGAACCATCTAAAATCGTATAGAAAATGATGCGTGAAAAAATTGAAGTAAATCATTGCTCCTAATGGCACGGTAAAAATAGCTTTCGGCCAATAATGCATTTGTAAATGCAACCTTCTCCACGCTTGGCATATGTAACTTGCGACACTTGCGTACATAAAGCCGCTGTAAAGCGGAACTCCAAAAATCTTTGAATACGCCTCTTCAGGATAACTCCATGAACCGAAATGAACTTTATATATTTCTAGTAAAAGGCCGATGAGGTGAAAGACAGTAATTACTTTTAATTCGTCTTTCGTCTCAAGTCCAGTCTTGTACATAATCCACTGCATAAGAAGACATGCGATGAGTATGAAATCATAGCGATATAACCCTGGAATAGAAACGATTTTTGAAAGGGCTAGTGTTAAGAAAATAACGACTGGGAATAAGCAAGATAATGTTTGCTCGTAAGTGAAGTGTAGTAGTTGTTTTATATGGAACATTGTGTCACCTTCGGGATTTTTATTAGAAAAATCAAAATAATTAATAAGTATACTACAATTTAAAAAATAATCCAGTAGTCTATTTTGCATGTATTTGTAAGTTTTAGAAGGGAATTGTAATGAGTATTTTAATATTTAGCGAAGTGAAAAAATAGTTTGCTATTTAAAAAAAGTGGGGATATAATATCTAAATGAAAATGATAATTATTATCAATAATAATTATAAATAAAAAATAATTATAAAAAACAACTGAATATAAAGGATGAAATGAAACATGTTACATAAGTCTACTGTACATGCTGGTAATAACCGCTGGATACATATTAAGTTCATATGTTTCATGAGCTTAACAATTTTATGTTTAATTGGATCTATATTTTTAGCCATTTCATTTGGTGCAAAAGATATTCATTTACAAACGGTTTGGGCAGCGATTTTGAATTACAATCCGAAATTAACGCAGCACCAAATTATTTATGAATTAAGGCTCCCGAGAGTAATTGGTGCAGGAGTTGTAGGGGCAGCTTTTGCGGTTGCTGGTGCTGTTATGCAAGGTATAACACGAAATCCTTTAGCTGATGCAGGTGTACTCGGAATAAATGCAGGTGCGATGTTTGTAGTGGCACTTAGTTTTGCTTTTTTTCCGCATATGCCGTATTCCTATTTAATGATTGTTTCCTTTATTGGAGCAGTCTTAAGTACAGTACTTATTTTTGTTATTGGGTCAGCAACATCAGGCGGGTTAACACCAATGAGATTAACGATTGCTGGAGCAGTTATGGCAGCGCTTTTACATTCATTAAGTTCAGGTGTTGCGATTTATTATGATTTAAGTCAAGATTTAGCATTTTGGTATGCTGGTGGTGTTGCAGGGGTTAAGTGGGAACACTTGAAATTTTTAGTTCCTATTATTCTTATAACGATTATTTTCGCGACAATGCTAGGGAGATCTATTTCACTCATATCAATGGGGGATGATGTTGCTACAAATTTAGGAGTGAAAACGAACCGAACGAGAATACTAGGGATGATTATAGTAGTTATTCTGGCAGGTGTTTCTGTTTCAGCTGTTGGTTCTATTGGATTTGTAGGACTAGTTATCCCGCACATTGCTAGAAAATTAGTTGGTGTGAATTATAGACTCATTATTCCTATGTCAGCATTATTAGGAGCTATGTTATTAGTTGTAGCTGATTTAGGGGCAAGAACAGTAAATCCTCCTAAGGAACTTGCGATAGGGATTATGGTAGCTCTTGTTGGAGTTCCGTTCTTCCTCTATATAGCACGTAAAGTTGGGAGGGAGTTATAAGTGAAAGATCTTTTTAACACGGATAAAAAGAGAGCTATTACTGTAACTACAATCTTCGGATGTATAAGTATCGCTGTAATTTTAATTAGTTTAAATACAGGGACGCTGAGTATAGCACCACTTAGAGTAATTGAAACACTTTTGGGTTATGGTGATTTTGAGAGTGCAACCGTGCTATATGATTATCGTATGCCAAGAATAATAATCACGATGTTAGCCGGCATTGGTCTTGGTATTTCCGGTGCGATTTTGCAAGGGTTATCACGTAATGCACTTGCAGATCCTGGTATTTTAGGGTTGCATTCAGGTGCATCTTTCGGTCTTATCGTATTTGTTACTCTCTTTCATTCTATTAATGAGAGTGCATCCATTTTAATACCGTTATTTACATTTGGCGGAGGAGTATTAGCTGCATTTCTTATTATTTTACTTGCGAGTGATCAGTCAAAAGGTTTACTTCCCATTAGACTTATTCTCGTTGGTATTGCAGTTTCAGCTGGCTTTAGTGCAATTTCGCTATTTTTCTCTCTCAAGTTAAATGATGAGACGTATACATTCGCTTCTAGATGGCTAGTTGGTAACGTGTGGGGAAGGGATTGGATTCATGTCCTTGCATTATTACCATGGATTTTCATACTAACCCCTTATGCATGGCTAAAATCTAAAACGTTAAATGCATTGTCACTAGGTGATAGTGTAGCAGCAGGACTTGGTGTTTCTGTTCAAAAAGAACGGTTATTACTTTTAGCTACAGCGGTTGGATTATCTTGCGCAAGTGTATCGATGGCAGGAGGAATTGGTTTTATCGGTTTAGTTGCTCCGCATATCGCAAGGAAGTTAGTAGGTACTACATATCAACACTTTCTTCCTTTAGCTGGCATTATCGGAATGATTATTTTAGTGCTAGCAGATACGATAGGTCGTTCTATATTTGAGCCAAACTCTATTCCAGCTGGTATAGTAGTGGCAACTTTAGGAGCACCGTATTTTCTTTATTTACTTACAAAAACAAAATAAATACTTCAAAGAGGAGAACATATGAAAAAGAAACTTACTATTTTATTTAGCATGATGTGTATTTTAGTATTAGCAGCATGTGGTCAAACGAAAGCTAATGAAGAGGCAACGAAAAAAACGGAAAAAAGTAATGACCCAAAAATTGCTTCAATGTCTATTCATTTAACGAATGATTTACTTGCATTAGGAATTACACCAGTAGGTTCTGTTATTGGTGGAGATTTAAAAGATTTCTTACCGCACGCTAAAGAGAAGTTGAAAGATACGAAGAAGCTTGGTGTTGTAACAGATCCGAATATGGAAGCGTTACTTCAATTAAAGCCAACTGACATTTATGTTGATGAAAAATATGCTGGTAAAGATGTAGCGAAATACGAAAAAATTGCAAAAACACATTCTTTCAATTTAGATGAAGGTACGTGGAGAGAGCATTTAAAACAAGTTGGTAAACTTGTAAACCGTGAGAAAGAAGCAGATAAATATATTCAAGATTACGAAGAGCAATCAAAACGAGTAAAAGGTTTAATAGATAAAGAGCTAGGTAATAACGAAAAAGTAATGGCAATTCGCGTTACTGCAAAAGAATTGCGTGTATTTAGTACGAAAAGACCGATGGGACCAATTTTATTCCAAGACCTAGGGTTACAACCTGCAAATGGTGTAGAGAAAATTGATGGAAACCGTCCTTTCGAAGTCATTTCACAAGAAGTATTACCTGACTTTGATGCAGATGCGATTTTCGTTGTTGTAAATAGAGATGACAAAGCAAAAGCAGCATTTAAACAACTTCAAGAAACACCAATTTGGAAAGACTTAAAAGCAGTTAAAGGCAAGCATGTATACATTATCAATGATCAACCATGGCTTGACTATTCTGCTTTAGGAAACAAAATGGCAATGGATGAAGCGGAGAAAATGTTTACGAAATAATATAGTTTTGTTATTAGGAAAGGCCCTCTAAATTTGGAGGGCCTTTCTATTATTGTTAGAATAAATGAAAAATTATACAATGAAGTTAATTCGATATGGAGGAGATGTGCCAATGTCAGCGCTTATTGTAAGTATCCCGTTTATGAAACAAGGGGGTAAATAGGGTGGAATAATTATCCCCGTTATTTAATAAAGGGGGAGTTTGAAATGACAATGAATCTTTTTCGAAATAAAACGATTAAATTATCAGCTATGAGAGAAACAGATGCTGAAGTAATGGCTATGTGGCAAGAAGATAGTGAGTATTTAAGAAATGTTGATACAGATGTAGCATTCCCGCAATCTTTAAATGAAATAGCAAGTGATGGGTTATTAAAAGGACGAAGATCGAATAGTGTTTCTTTCATGGTAAGGACAGTTAAAGAAGATCGCTTAATTGGTTTTGTGGCGATTCATGGTATAGAGTGGAATAACAGAACAGGTTTATTAGCCATTGGTATAGGAGATGCGAATGATAGAGGAAAAGGATATGGGAAAGAAGCAATACATCTTATTTTAAAGTATGCTTTCTATGAATTGAATTTACACCGCGTCGGTCTGGATGTAATTTCTTATAATAAAGCAGCCATTGCGTTGTATAAAAAGATAGGTTTTCAGATGGAAGGGTGTATGAGAGAAGCGGTTCAAAGAGATGGGAAGTGTTTTGATCGTATCATTATGGGGATATTGCGGGATGAATGGATAGGGTTGCAAGATTAGCGAATACATTCAATATTATATATGTAGTATGCAGGAGATATAATGATAATTGGCGAAAATTTACAGTGAACTGATTGAATTTATAAGGAGTTATGTAAAATGAATTTAGAAAAAGCAAAACCAGTAAATGAAGAGGTCGCTGAATTAAAGGAACTAATTAAAGAGTTACACGGAAGTGTACATCAACTGCAAAGCGAAGTGCAGCAACTAAGGCACGAAAGACCAGTTGTTGAAGTGAGAAAAGGTGTTCAATTATCACCAACAATTGTTGGACAAATTGGTGGTATGATTTTAGGTGGGTTAGCAATTATCGGTATATTTTGGTGATGAAAAAAGGTTTGCAGCACGATGCTGCAAACCTTTTGGATTTGACGATATAATTTCATGCAATACAACTTTTACATTAAATAACGTAAATATATATAAGCATGTGATAACAAGAGTGCAACAATAGTTAATGGTAAACCAATTTTTAAGAAGTCCATATAAGAGAAAGCATGTCCTTCACGTTTTGCAATACCAGCAACGACTACGTTTGCAGATGCTCCGATTAGCGTTCCATTTCCTCCTAAGCAAGCTCCAAGAGATAACGCCCACCATAGTACTTCGATTTGCGGAGAATCGACAGATAGTCCGAGTCCTGTAGCTAAGTCTTGAATAAGAGGAATCATCGTAGCGACAAAAGGGATGTTGTCGATTGTCGCAGATGCGATGCCAGATACCCATAAAATAAGTATAGCTGCGAATCCGATGTCACCGTTTGTTACGCCGATTACTTCTTTTGCAAGTGAAGAGATAAGTCCGATATCAATTAACCCGCCAACGAGAACGAATAGTCCGGCGAAGAAGAAAATGGTTATCCATTCAACGTGGGCAAATACATCTTCAATATCATGTTCTTTCACGCCGATTAACATAAGAAGTGTAGCGCCTGTCATCGCTATAACGGCAGCGTCTACATGAATAATCGAATGAAGTACGAAGCCTAAAATAGTTAGTCCTAAAATCGAAATAGATTTTAAAAGGAGGCTTTGATCCTTAATATAATCTTTTTCATTTAATGCCATTAGTTTTTCGATTTGTTCAGGTGTTGTTTTTAGTTTGTTACGGTACATGAAGTAAATAATGCCAAGTGTCACAATAGAAATAATAATTACGATTGGAGCTAAGTTAAGTAAAAAGGCGTTAAAGTCTAAATGCTTGTTTGCTGATCCAATCATAATATTAGGTGGATCACCGATTAATGTTGCTGTTCCGCCTATATTTGAAAACAGCACTTCTGAAATCAAATAAGGCACAGGATTTACTTTTAAAATACGTGTAATGGATAATGTAACAGGAACGATTAATAAAACAGTCGTTACATTGTCCAAAAATGCTGATCCGACAGCAGTTAATAGGGATAGTAATAATAAAATGCGAATCGGTTTTCCGCCAGCTGCTTTTGCCGCTTTAATGGCCACAAATTCAAAGACGCCTGATTGACTCGTAATATGTACGAGAATCATCATCCCAATTAAAAGGGTAATCGTTTCCCATTGAATATGTGATGTGAAAGCAGTATGTAAATCTACAACTCCAAAAATAATCATAATAGCAGCACCGAATAGTGCGATTACAGCACGATTCAATTTCTCAGAAATAATAAATCCGTACGTGATTAAAAATACGGCAATTGCAAAATAATATTGCCAATTTGCTACTTCATGTGCTGACTGTTCCAATCATGTCACCTTCTTTAAATTATGTATTCAATTGTCGAAATGTATCTCGCTGCAATAATACGGGATAAAATATATTGTAGCAAATTCAAAAAAGAAAGAAAACTATTTAACAAAGTGAAGGAAAAAATGTATTTTTTACATATCATATAAAAAATATAAAAAACACAGTGCAAATTATTAGGAAAAGTGAGCGTTGTCCTCTAATATAGAGATAGCAATTTACATTATTTTTGCGTAAAATGGTTTAAAGAGGTGAATTCCGATGGAAATAGTAAAAGATAGTTCTCTTATTCAAAATGAAATTGAACGTTTTGTAAATAAAGATGTATATATTCATTTAGAAACGACAAACGGAGCGTATGCATCACACATAAATGAAAAGATGATGACAGTTGGTGCTTTCATTCGAAATGCGATTATCCGTTTTGAACGCGGGAAGATAACTGGAACAAATCCATACCGAGTTGGTCTGAAAATGGATCACGGTTGGGTATATGCTGAAGGTATTACGCACTGGGAAGTAGACGATCAAGAGCGTTTATTATTAGCTGGACATGATAATTTAGGTCGTCTAGCAGTTGCACTTGAGTTAAGCTTAACACCATTTAAGTAAGAAGGAGGGAAACTTATGGAGAGACATGTACTTGTTGTATTTCCGCATCCAGATGATGAAGCATATGCTGCGGGAGGGACAATTCGCTTATTAACAGATCAAGGAGTACCTGTAACATATGCATGTGGTACTCTAGGACAAATGGGACGTAACATGGGTAAGAACGTATTCGCTAACCGTGAAACGATTCCACATATCCGTAAGAAAGAATTGAAAGATGCTTGTGAAGCGATGGGTATTAAAGATTTAAGAATGCTTGGCTTCCATGATAAAACGTTAGAATTTGAAGATGTTGATTTCGTTGCTGACAAAATTGAAGCAATCATTCAAGAAGTAAATCCATCTCGAATTATTACATTTTATCCAGAGCACGGTGTACATCCAGATCATAATGCATTTGGCCGCGCTGTCGTTCGCGCTGTATCACGTATGCCAAAAGAAGAGCGCCCAGTTATTCATGCTGTTGCGATTACGAAAAATCGTGAAGCAGTATTAGGAGAACCGGATGTTGTAAATAACATTAGTGAAGTATTTGATCATAAATTAACTGCATTAGGTGCGCACCGTTCACAAACAGAAGCAATGCTTGAAGACACGCATGCAAAAATAAAAAACAAAGATGCAGCAACATTAAAATGGCTGCAACTTGAACAGTTTTGGACTTATAAATGGGAGTAGGCTAGAAGGATATCTTCTAGTTGCTCTTACATAGAAAAAGCGCCGTCACTTGTGATGGCGCTTTTTCTTGTTGAAGACTATATATTTTTTAGGGTGCTTCAAAATTTTTAAATTAACGTGCAGTATAGCCTCCATCAACAAGAAGTGTTGTGCCGTTAACAAAACTAGCATCATCACTTGCTAAAAATAAGACAGCTTTAGCGACTTCTTCTGGTGTTCCAAGTCTGCCTTGTGGATGAAGTGAAGCTAAATATTCTTTCTGTTGAGGATTAACACTACCTAGTAAAGGGGTGTCAATATAACCAGGGCACACCGCGTTAATACGTATTCCATATTTAGCGTAGGCAGTACATAAATTTTGAGTTAATAGTTTCACACCACCTTTTGCAGAGGAGTATGCTGTTGGTGTAGGTAATGAAACAAAACTATGAATCGAACCAGCGTTAACGATGACACCACCTGTACCTTGTTTAAGAAATTGTTCAATCGAATATTTATCAGAAAGGAATACCCCAGACAAATTAATATCAATAGTTCTTTTCCACTTTTCATAGGATAATTCGTTTGCCGGTGCATCATCAGCAACGCCGGCATTGGCATACATAATATCTAATTTACCGTATGTACTTACTGTCTCATGAATTAGCTGTTTAATATCTGCCTCTTTTGTTACATCGGTTTTAATAAATAACGTATTATATCCATGTGCATTCAATTCATCTGATAGTTCTTTTCCACGTTCAGAAAAGTCAGCAATAACTACTTTTGCACCTTCTTCGATAAAAAGACGAACAGTAGATTCGCCAATTCCACTTGCACCACCAGTTATGATTGCTACTTTGTCTTTTAATTTCATATAAACCTCTCCATTCATTAATGAATTTAAGTCGAATTTTTAAATCTTGTTACTAAACTATTAACCTTAAATAGTAAGTAGATAGAAGAAAAAAGCTCGCGTTTACTTAATCGTGAGAGTGCTATTTTTTCTTTAGTGTACTTTTTGATACAGTTATGGACGAAAATATTAATTTGGTCAATTTTATCATTAGATTGAATATTTGGTAAAGAGCTCTCGAACAGAGCGAGTAAGGATGTTGAAAAAGTAAAATAAACATTCAGTATTATTTGTAGGGTAAGGAACAAAGGGGAGAGATGCATAACGAAAACTACTACTCTAGTTAAATAGGAAAAAGCCTTGCAGGGGGGCAAGGCTTTAAACAGGGTATTAAAAATGATTGATTTATTAAGAATAACTTCTTCTTGTGAATAAACTAATTTTAGCATAATAACTCATATATATGTGTTACGAATTTGTGAATAAAAACTCAATGATAAAAGTATGAGTGAAAGGAAATAATGTATTTGAAATATGCATTATTACACAAAGTTAAGTTGAAATAGGGGATTTGTATATGTAATTTCTTTTTGCATTTAATTCTTTAGAACGGATTTTTAATAATGTATATGAGAAGCGTATATTTTGAATTATTTAATAGAATGATATATATTTATATTGATTTAATGATTTTAGTTTGTTAAAAATGGGGAAATCGATATGAAGGTTAAATTTGCCGTAATAAAAGATGAGAATTTTGATTGTAGTTTATTGGAAACAAAATTATTGAAAACTTTTAAAGAAGTAGATTGTGAAGCAGATATTGTAAAGGCTGAGGATGAAATTTTTGAAAACAATGATATACAAACGTATTTATCAGAAATAACCATTCATGTTACTGGAAAAAATATTGGATATAGATCGGTTTCAGCCAGTATATTTATTGTTCTAGAGAGTTTATCAATACAGCTATTTCGTATTCATATTAGTATACTTTAAGCAGTTCAAAAAGTGGCTTCTTCAGAAAATCATACTGATTATATGGAGTTGTAAATATGAAAACAATAGAAATTATCGTAGGTGCTCCCGAATGTTGGATTGCACCTTGTTTGTTGTTAAATAAACAAGGGATTCCTTTTTTAATTTATCTTAACGCTGATTTATATAGAAGATAGGAAACATATGAATAATTCAATTAGATTGTACAAATAATTTGGTACGCGGATGTACGCAATGTATTCACAGGTAAGAGGGTTGTCTCATAATATATATAGATTTTTCTATTAAGATGAACAGAGGGTGTGAATATATGGAAGATGTTTACGCTAAAATTGACAGTCTCAAGGCGGAGCAAAAAGAAATTATGAGAGACATTCGTGCTTTAGAAACGCGTACTACTATTAATGAGAAAGATATAGCAACAATCAATAAGCAATTAGAAAAAATAAGTACAAACACAACTTGGATTTTGCGAATTATTATTAGTGCGATAATAATGTCAGTTTTAGGATTAATATTAAAAGGAATGATTTAGTCTTGTGAAATAGAAAGATATAAAAGAAAGAGGGGAGCTCTCTCTTTCTTTTATGTAAATGAGAAGCTATAAATTTTCCGTTTCCTTTTCATCTGCATACTTATCCTCTAAGGAAATTACTAAAAAGCTCAAAAGAGATATATTTTTATTCTTTATAGATGTCTCTATAAAGTCTTTAACACAGGTTATTACGACAAATATAGTTAATATGATAAGAGAAACAAAATAATGTGTTAAATTCGTCATACTAATAGTAGGATCGTCTATTATGTAAGCAAGTAACTTAGATACTAATATTCCTCCAAACAATAAAATAATAAAAGCAAGTAATCCTTCCGATATATAAGTGCTGAAATTGCCTTTCTTGTTAAAGAGTTTATAGTTTAGAGTAGATTGGGTTATTTGAATTAGGAATAGGGTAATAATCCATACATAATATACAAATGGTAATTCTCCTGAGAATAGAGAAATTAGAAAGTTTACTACTGTCCTTAAAATTTCAATCATTACGAAAGGCCTCCAGTTTGTAAGCTTGTGACATTAAAATATGCTAGTCTATCGTTTAATAATTAAACTTACGAATTCAAACTATTTCTAATTATTCCATAAAAAGGTGACTGCATCAAGTTATCTTTTTAACAATCCTCCAAGGCCGAGCACTAGTAAAAGAAACGCAGTATGTAATATAATTGAAAAAGTATATTTGAAAATCGATGTTAATATTACCCTCCTATAAGTATTAACATACGTAATTGAGGTGTTTTCTTTGTTGTTTTATGAACGGATTTCTATAATGGCCCCTCCTGTTCCGTAGCTAAGGAAAGTCTTTTTATTTCTGAGATTTTCAAAGTTATAGGAGGGTATGAAAAATGAAAAAAGTCTCAGTACCATCACTTTTGTTAATGATTGTTCTTGTCGCATTTCCGCAAATTAGTGAAACGATTTACACACCGTCTTTACCAGACATTTCAAAGGCGTTACATGTAAGTAATAATGAGGTGCAGTTAACACTTAGTGTGTATTTTGCTGGTTTTGCGTTAGGTGTATTTTTTATTGGGTGGTTATCAGATATAATTGGTCGTCGCCGGGCGATGTTACTTGGAATTGTCGTATATGGCGCTGGGAGTTTCTTATGCTATATTGCAAATTCCATTGAAGTTTTATTGGTAAGTCGTTTTATTCAAGCGTTTGGAGCAAGTGCAGGATCAGTTGTGACGCAAACGATTCTTCGTGAAAGTGTAGAAGGGCATAAGAGGCATGTTATGTTTGCTCAAATCTCGGCAGTCATTGCTTTTACACCAGCGATAGGACCGTTAATTGGTGGCTTTCTTGATCAAATGTTTGGATTTAAAATAGTATTTTTAAGTTTAGTAGTTATGAGTATCGGTATTTTTCTGTATACGTTTGTTTCTCTTCCTGAAACAAAAACGGGCTCAGTAACGAATAAAATAAATGTATTTTCAGTCTTGAAGAGGTTAATTACAAATCCGAAAGTGGTAACATATGGGCTGTTAATTGGAGGAGCAAATGGTGTTTTATTTAGCTATTATGCAGAAGCGCCGTTTATCTTTATTGATTACTTTCAATTATCGCCTAGTATGTATGGATTTCTAGGAATTGTTGTTGCTTCTGCTTCTATTATTGGAGCGAAAGTTTCAAAACGTTTACTTGCTACTTATAAACCAGAGAAAATTATATATATCGGTTGTCTCGTAATGACAGGAGGAGCTATCCTTTTATCTGTAATTACGTTTGTTGGATCAAATCCAAATGTAATATATATGGTTGTATTTTTAATAGCGATGTTTATATTGCTATTAGGAATTGGAGTAGCATTACCTAACTGCTTAAGTTTAGCGTTAGTGGATTTTCAAGATGTCATTGGTACAGCAGGTGCATTGTTTAGTTTAGGGTACTATGTAATTGTAACGATGACAATTTTGGGAATGAGTCAGCTGCATACAGGCTCGTTACTAGTGATGCCACTTTATTTTTTGGTTATTGTAGTTATAATGGTAGTGTTTACTAGGGTATTTATCTTTGGTAAGCAAACTTCGAAATCGATTTAAATATGAAATTGTAAAAGAGTCTCATTTTTTAATGAGACTCTTTTATATTTTGGCTGGGGTAAAGAAGTTAGTAGTTTATTAATATATTAAATTTCTCATTGGTATATAAATCGAATGTGTGGGGAATTACGTTATTAACTATAAAGGTTGAAGTATTTGAGATATGAAACCGAGGAAGAAATACTCTCCTCGGTTATTTATATTGTAATAATATACATGCCGGAATCATATTGAATAGATGTATTTTATTGTTAATTTAGTTAAAAATTAATCAGAATTATGTATAATAATTTATTAAAAAAATAATTGAATTTTTCAGATTAATGAATTAATATAAGGTAAGTAATTTTAAGATTTATAGAATATTGGAAGATGAAAGGTTTTGAGAATTTTATTAGGAGCGCAAAACGATTTTAGGATAGCTTTAAAGCTAGTGTAAAATGACGTTTGCTTCATCATTTTCAGGGCCGAAAGGAATTAGGGGAAAGCATCTTGTGTTAAAATGCGGCTATGAATCATCTAAGAGGGGGAAGTGAAGTGGCAAACAAAGAATTGAAAAGAGGTTTAGAAGCACGTCATATTCAAATGATTGCTTTAGGCGGAACGATTGGTGTTGGTTTGTTTATGGGGTCAGCCAGCACAATTAAATGGACAGGTCCGTCAGTAATGCTTGCTTATGCCATTGCAGGTATTTTTATCTTCTTCATCATGCGTGCCATGGGAGAAATGTTGTATATGGAGCCAAGTACAGGCTCATTTGCGACGTTCGGTCATAAGTATATTCACCCGTTAGCTGGTTATATGACAGCGTGGAGTAACTGGTTCCAGTGGGTTATCGTTGGGATGTCAGAAATTATCGCGGTTGGAGCATATATGCAATATTGGTTCCCGGATTTACCAGCTTGGATACCAGGTATAATCGCAATGGTTATTCTTGGTGCAGCTAACTTAATTTCAGTTAAGTCATTTGGTGAATTTGAATTTTGGTTTGCGATGATTAAAATCGTTACGATTCTATTAATGATTATTGCGGGATTTGGCCTTATTTTCTTTGGAATTGGTAACGGCGGAGAAGCGATTGGCATATCTAATCTTTGGTCAAATGGCGGTTTCTTTACAGGTGGTTTTTCAGGATTCTTCTTTGCATTATCACTTGTAGTTGGAGCGTATCAAGGTGTGGAATTAATCGGTATTACTGCTGGTGAAGCGAAGGATCCAAAGAAGACACTTACAAGAGCGATTCAAAGTACAATTTGGCGTATTTTAATTTTCTACATCGGTGCTATTTTCGTTATTGTAACTGTGTATCCGTGGGATCAATTAAGTACAATTGGTAGCCCGTTCGTAGCGACTTTTGCGAAAGTTGGTATTACGGCAGCAGCTGGACTTATTAACTTTGTTGTTATTACAGCAGCAATGTCTGGTTGTAATAGTGGTATTTATAGTGCTGGTCGTATGCTTTATACGTTAGGTGTAAATGGACAAGCACCGAAATATTTTACGAAACTTTCTGGAAATGGTGTACCTTTATTTGGTACAGTTGGCGTAATTATCGGTCTGGCGGTTGGTGTTGTTTTAAGTTACATCGCACCGAAAAACTTATTCGTATATGTATATAGTGCGAGTGTACTTCCTGGTATGGTACCATGGTTTGTCATTTTAATTAGTCAAATTAATTTTAGAAAAGAAAAGGGAGCAGAGATGAAAGATCATCCATTCAAAATGCCATTTGCTCCTGTAACAAACTATTTAACGATTGCCTTTTTAATTATGGTATTAATCGGAATGTGGTTTAACGATGATACTCGTATTTCATTAGTTGTAGGTATTATTTTCTTAGCTATCGTTACAATTAGTTTCTATGCTTTCGGAATAGGAAAGCGAGCTCCGTTAGACGTTCAAAATAATAAAGAGATTTCAAGTAAATAAAGAAAAGGCTGTTCATCTGGAACAGCCTTTTCTTATTGTTGCTATTTGTCGATAAATCGATATACCTTGACGAATCGTTGATATAATTTGATTTATGATAGATATATTTGAAAAATCGTTGATATATTGTACGTTATGATAGATATATTCGAAAAATCGTTAATATAGTTTCACATACTATCTGTCACTATCATGATTAAAATCTCTCTAATACGATTTTCCAAATGGTGTGCCCGCTTTCAAGTAGTGCATGTGCTTTCTTTAAGTTTTCAGCGTTAATCGGTGTTAATGTTTCATTGTTATGTAAGCTGTACTGATAGTCTAGAAGGAGTTTATTTCTAAAAAGAAGAATTTTTTATTGTATTACTTTATCCCAAACTAAATGTAAAGGTGGATACATAATGACAGTAAAGAAGCTTTATTTCATCCCAGCAGGTCGTTGTATGTTAGATCATTCTTCTGTTAATAGTACACTCGCGCCGGGGAATTTATTGAACTTACCTGTATGGTGTTATCTTTTGGAGACAGAAGAGGGGCCTATTTTAGTAGATACAGGTATGCCAGAAAGTGCAGTTAATAATGAAGGGCTTTTTAACGGTACATTTGTTGAAGGACAGATTTTACCGAAAATGACTGAAGAAGATAGAATCGTGAATATATTAAAGCGTGTAGGGTATGAGCCGGACGACCTTTTATATATTATTAGTTCTCACTTACATTTTGATCATGCAGGAGGAAACGGTGCTTTTACAAATACACCGATTATTGTGCAGCGAGCGGAATATGAGGCAGCACTTCATAGAGAAGAATATATGAAAGAATGTATATTACCGCATTTGAACTACAAAATTATTGAAGGGGATTATAAAGTGGTACCAGGTGTTCAATTATTGTATACGCCAGGTCATTCTCCAGGCCATCAGTCGTTATTCATTGAGACGGAGCAATCCGGTTCAGTTTTATTAACAATTGATGCATCGTACACGAAAGAGAATTTTGAAGATGAAGTGCCGTTCGCAGGATTTGATCCAGAATTAGCTTTATCTTCAATCAAACGTTTAAAAGGAGTTGTGGCGAAAGAGAAACCAATTGTTTTCTTTGGTCATGATATAGAGCAGGAAAAGGGTTGTAGAGTGTTCCCTGAGTATATATAGTGCAAAAAGTCATGAGTTCGCGTGCTCATGACTTTTTCGTTTAAATAATTTTTTTAAATAAATTATAAACTTTTTTTGAACTATCTTCGTTTAACTGATAGTACGTAAGTTTTACATCATCAGGAGTATCTTGCTGAGCAATCATCACTTCGCTACTGTGATGATCAACTACCCATATGAAATATTTTTTATAAGTTCCATCCTCGAAAGTAATCCACATATCACAATCTATTAAGTCTGATCCTTCTTCATCTAATGTTAATTTACCTTTTTTTGCGGTATTCATACTGTTAATAAACGTTTTTAATTCATCTGTTTTTGTGAGAAAGATATCCTGTTTTGTTTTAATTGATTCGACATGTATATCTTTTATTTCCTGTTTTCCTAAAAAAACAGGGGGCTCATTTGGATCTCGCGAGCTTGAAATAATAGTAGCTTTCTTTTTCGGTTTATTTGCAGTATAGAGATCTTGAATAGATTTTCCCGAGTTTATAAACCATGCAATTCCAGAAATAATTAATACGCTACCTAGCAATAAAATAATTTTTTTAATAGGATTTTCTCCTCTCTATTACTTCGTGTGAAGAGCTTTTCTATTAATATATGATAGGTAAGCGTAAAGTATTATAGTTGAACTTGGTTATGCTTCACAGTTTTTATCGGGCGATCTATGAGTAAATTGTAAGTGAGCCCAATTAATACGAAAATGCCACCGATAACTTTCCCGATTGAGAGTTCATTTGTCAGGAAGAAATCAATAATAGTCCCCGCAAATAATTGTCCGATAAAGATGAGTAATGTTAAATAAAAGGCTGATATTTTAGGAGTAATATAGTTGGATAACGAAATAACGATAACGCCTACTAATCCGCCTAAATACACGGCGATAGGAATAGATTGCAACGTATGAATAGGAATATACAATGAATCTGAACTGAAAATTAAAAACAACATAGAGAAAAATAATCCAGTAATATAATTGAAAAACGTGCCTTCCCAGTTTCCAATTTCCTTTGCTAAATTCGCGTTAATAATTCTAGCAACGACGATAGAAACACCAGCTAAAATAGCGATCGTAATATATAACATATTTTTGCCCCCATTAATATATTGTCATGATAATAATCCCAGAAGAGATGAATGCTAATCCAACTAGTTTTTTCTTTTCAAACTTTGCAACTTTCATTCCTAATAAGCCAAAATGATCGATAATGATGGAAGCAATGGATTGGCCGAGTAAACTTAATGCGATCGTAATAGAGGCACCAAGGACGGAGAAACTTATATTATTAAAAAGAACAGTGAATACTCCAATCGCTCCAGCGCTATATAAAAAAAGTGGAATACCTTTATCGAAATGAATTTTATGTTTGTTTAAGATTAAAACGAAAATAACTGCAATTAAACCGACAAGGTGAATGACTACGCTTGCTGTATACTTGCCAATTAACTCAGATAAAATCCCATTCAATGGAAGCATAACGGCGATGAGCACACCAATAAAGACAGAAAGAAAGTTATACAATGCAATATCCCCTTTATATTTCATATTTGTAATGACTGTATCATGCTGAAATTGTGTATTACTATGACATATGTCATAGTGGAAGAAGAAAATTTTGATTACAATGGGGATGAGTTGTAAAGGTGGGGAACTATGAAGAAAGTATGTAATTCTATTAAATTAGCAGAGTATATAAAGCAAAATAATATTGATTCATTTTTTAGTCATGATATGAAGCCATATATGGAACTTATATTTTTTAAAAAGAATGAGTTTATTTGTAGAGAAAATGAAGAGATAGATTATTTATATTTCTTTGTTGAAGGAAAAGCGAAAGCGTTTAACACATTAAGTAACGGAAAATCCGTATTACTGTGTTTTTATGATAGTTTGCAGTTACTTGGAGATGTGGAGTTAATTCATTCCCAAAGGATTACTTCAAATGTACAAGTAATGGCAGATTCATATTGTGTTGGTTTACCATTAGGAAAAGTGAGAAATCAGCTATTTCATGATGCGAAATTTTTAAGATGTATTTGTGGATCGTTAGCACATAAGTTAAATCGGCTTTCAAAAAATAGTACAATTAATTTATTGTATCCGCTTGAAAATAGACTTGCGAGTTACATGTTAGCAGCAGGGGAACGAGCAGTACAGCACGGAAATAGAATTGTATTTAGTGGGAATTTAACGGAAACAGCGGAATTGTTAGGAACGAGCTATCGGCATTTGTTGCGCACATTAAATGTTTTTTGTGATAAAGAGATAATAAAGAAGAATGATGGTTGTTTTGAAGTAGTAAACGTGGAAGTTTTGGGAGAATTGGCAGCAGATGTTTATAAATAGGAGGAGAGTATAAATGATAACACCTATATTTAGAATTTTTGATATTGAAAAAGCAAAACTATTTTACTTAGGTTTTTTAGGATTTAAACTGGATTGGGAACATCGGTATGAGGAAAATATGCCATTATATTTGCAAATTTCGTTACAGGATGCTGTGATACATTTATCAGAACATCATGGTGATGCCTCACCAGGTGGTGCGATTCGGATCAAAATAGATGATGTAAAGGATTATCATTCTGTAGTATTAAGTAAAGAATATGCTTATTCGAAGCCGAATATAGAAAAAACACCTTGGGGTACAATTGAATTAACTGTAATTGATCCGTTTTCAAATAGAATTACACTATACGAGGAAAAATTGTAGAAATGGAATGAAGAGTAGTTCATAGAGCAGTGAACTGCTCTTTTTTATTTTGAGTAGATATTGAATCATATAAAAAGAAAATGTTATGATTATGGAAACGTATGAATATATGAACAAATATTCATACGTTTAAGAAGAGGAGGGATTAGAATGAAAGATCTAATTATTATTGGGGCGGGTCAAGCTGGATTAACAATGGGATATTACTTGAAGCAGGAAGGGTATAATTTTTTATTACTTGAGGCAGGAAAGCGAGTTGGTGATTCATGGAGAAATCGATATGATTCTTTGCAGCTTTTTACCCCAAGGTCTTACAGTAGCTTGCCGGGTATGGCGTTAATAGGTGAAAAAAATGAATTTCCATATAAAGATGAAATTGCAACTTATTTAGAAGAATATGCAAGACATTTTCAATTACCGGTACAATTACAAACGGAAGTTCTAAAAATAAAGAAAGAAAAAGAAATATTTGAATTACATACTCCTACAGAAATTTTACAAACGAAAAAAGTTATTATCGCAACAGGTGCTTTTCAGCAGCCGTTTATTCCCTCAGTTTCAGCAAATCTATCATCACATATTTTTCAAATACATTCATCACAATATAAATCACCATCACAAATTCCTAAGGGAAAAGTACTAGTAGTAGGTGGTGGGAATTCAGGAATGCAAATTGCAGTAGAACTGGCAAAGACTCATGAAGTTACGGTGTCTATTAGTCATCCTTTAACGTTTTTACCGTTACAACTTTTTGGAAAAAGTATTTTTAATCTGCTAGAAAAATTGGGTTTATTGTACGCTGAAATAAATACAAAGAGGGGAAGATGGTTTCAGAAGAGAAAGGACCCTATTTTCGGTTTTGAAGGTAAGAAACTTATTCGTAATGGAGCAATCAAACTGCAAGAAAAAGTAGTAAGTGCATCAGGAAATAACATTATGTTTCAGAATGGTGATACTTATAGTGCAGAAAGCATTATATGGTCAACTGGTTTTGTTCAAAATTATAATTGGATTGAAATTGAACAGGCAGTGAATGAGAAAGGATTTCCTAATCATATAAAGGGAATCAGTCCAGTAAAAGGATTGTATTATATCGGTTTACCATGGCAATCTCAAAGGGGTTCCGCACTTATTTGTGGTGTAGGAAAGGATGCAGAGTATGTACTTTCTGAAATCAAAAAAATAGATCAGTAGCAATAACTACTGATCATCCATATGTACATGAATTAGGAGAGGTCAAACATTTATTAACTTTATTATAATAGATTTTCATAGAATTAAAAACTGAAAATTCAAATTTAATGTTGAGAAAGTTTTTTGTATCGAAATATATGAAAAAATAGGGATTTTTATTAAAACAGAAAAAGATATTTCTATTTTAGTAAATTATGATATAGTCTAAACAAGCGTGTTTTTCCATAAATGTAATTATTTTCATTGTAATTTTGTTTATATGAGGGAAGGAGAAGTAATTATGAAGTTTGATGATCAGCGCTTACTAGGAGTCCGATTAGGTTCTGTACTTGTGACAGAGGAAAATCAATATTTAGTAATTAAGAAAAAAGATCATTATGCACTGTTAAATATACATAATTTAGAATGCACTCATGTTGAAGTGCAGTTAGAACATTTGGAAGAAATGTTGCGGGAAGATTTCCAAGAAAGTATAACGGAGATTATCGCACCAGAACATATAAAAATTGTTGCGAAAAATGTTATATAGGTAAAGAAGCTGGAAGGGACAGCTTCTTTATTTTCATTATAAGGATAACGTTTTTACAACCTCACCAATGAAGTGTTTTCTTTTTTAGTTAGTTTGAAGTGAACTTTTGAAAAAAATTGTCTCGGTACATGTACATAACCCATGAGATTGTTATTAAAGAAATGATGATTTGTTTGTTTTTAATTGGTGCATTGAAAACAAGCCAACCAACTATATCAAATAACAAATGTAGCACGATTGAAAGAACTACAAATTGAAGTAACGTATTTAAAAATCTTTTCATAAAGTGTCCCCCTAAAATAATAGGTTTTATTAACAGTTTGATATAGTGATATTATACATTAAATGTGTATTGTGGTAAAATTTACATAAGTTAGTGGAATAAAGTAAATGAAAGTTAGTAAGGGGGAACATTCATGGAATTTTGGATGGTTATACTGATAGTAGCCTTTGGTTTCATTTATATCGCTGAAAAATTAACTACAATTGAAAAGAAAAATGATGCGCGTTTAAAGAGAATTGAAGATAGATTACAATTAATTACGAAAGAAATGGGAATTATAGAAAGAGAACCTGAAATTAATAAAGAACTACGCCAGCTTGTAGAAGAAGGCAAAAAAATTACAGCAGTTAAGAGAGTAAGAGAAGCTTTTGGTTTTTCCTTACTAGAAGCGAAGCAATATGTTGATAAATTATAAAAAAGATCATCCATTTGGGTGATCTTTTTTCACTGCACCATGCGTGTATTTACATAAGCGGCGATAATAAAGTGTCCAATTATATGGAACAAACATTTGAGATAAATTGTCTAATATAGGTAATAACTATTTAGCTTGAAAGAAAGGGTTGATGACATGAAAAAGAATACGTTGTTAAAAGTAGGATTATGTGTAGGTTTACTAGGAACAATTCAATTTGTTAGCACAATTTCTTCTGTACAAGCATCACAAAAGGTAGAGAAAACAGTAATAAAAAATGAGACGGGAACCATTTCAATATCTCAGTTAAACAAGAATGTATGGGTTCATACGGAGTTAGGTTATTTTAATGGAGAAGCAGTTCCTTCGAACGGTCTAGTTCTTAATACTGCTAAAGGACTAGTGCTTGTTGATTCTTCTTGGGATGACAAATTAACGAAGGAACTAATAGAAATGGTAGAAAAGAAATTTCAGAAGCGCGTAACGGATGTCATTATTACACATGCGCACGCTGATCGAATTGGCGGAATAACAGCGTTGAAAGAAAAAGGAGTTAAAGCGCATAGTACAGCATTAACCGCAGAACTAGCAAAGAACAGTGGATATGAAGAGCCGCTTGGAGATTTACAAATAATTACGAGTTTGAAGTTTGGCAATACAAAAGTAGAAACGTTCTATCCAGGGAAAGGACATACAGAAGATAATATTGTTGTTTGGTTGCCACAATATCAAATTTTAGCTGGAGGCTGTTTAGTAAAATCTGCGGAAGCTAAAGATTTAGGAAATGTTGCGGATGCGTATGTAAATGAATGGTCTACATCGATTGAGAATGTGCTGAAGCGATATGGAAATATAAATTCGGTAGTACCTGGTCACGGGAAAGTAGGAGACAAGGGATTACTTTTACATACATTGGATTTATTAAAATAAGAAATTGTAGAAATACAAAAGAAAGGAGAAATAATTTTCTCCTTTCTTTCTTCTAACTATATTTAAATGCTGAATCTGTCAATTACGTCAGCATATATTACTGAGATTTTAATTCCAAGTATACAAATACTAGTACTGTCATAATTGCAATAACAACGTAAGTAGCATCAAGCATTATAAGTGTTTTTAAAGTTTCAGTCATCGTAATTCACCCCTGTTATAAAAATATAACATGATCTTTTTATTGATTAGATTAGAGATCATAAAGATAAAATGTATATGAAATTTCTTAAGTAGCTTCTATATAAATATATCATATAAATAATGTAAGTAATGTTAAGATAGTGTAAATGTATTGTAAATAAAGAGGTTTACAATGAAGGCTTTAATAAAAAAATGATAGTTCCTTAAAATAAAAAATACGCTATTTTCATATGAGATGAATTGCAATTATTTGTATAAGGGATTCAAAAAAATTTTTTGTTGTATATATTTCTCCAAATTAATTATTTAGCTATTTAAAAGTATCGAAAGATGTGTGCACACTAATGTATATTTTTTGGATGTCAATAAAAGTATTATGTCAACAATATGAACTGTCACAAATCTTTATATATTATTGTGATTGATATCACATCACTTTTTTTCAATGGGTATTATGCTTAAGGTGTAATGAATGATTGGGAGAGGGTGGGATGATATGTTTTGTTATCAATGTGAACAAACGCCAACAGGCGGATGTAAAGTAATGGGTGTTTGTGGCAAGAATGAAACGATTGCGAGTCTACAAGATACGATTGTGTTTGGGCTAAAAGGAATTGCAGCTTATCGCACACATGCTGCTCAGCTAGGGTATACGGATGGATTTGTAGATGCTACAACACAAGAAGCTTTATATATGACATTAACAAATTCTAATTTTAACGAACAAGAGCATATTGATATGGCTATGAAAGTGGGGAAATCAGCTTTACGGGTGATGGAATTATTAGATGAGGCACATACGAATCATTTTGGTGTGCCAGAACCTGTACAAATTACACAAAATCGTGTAGAAGGTAAAGCAATTGTAGTTACGGGCCATAATTTATTTGCATTAGAAGAACTATTAAAGCAAACAGAAGGAAAAGACATTAATATTTATACGCATTCTGAAATGCTACCAGCACACGGATACCCGCAACTGAAAAAATATAAACATTTAAAAGGAAACATCGGTAAGGCATGGTATGATCAAAGACGCCTTTTTGAAAAATTTACTGGTGCCATATTAGCTACAACGAACTGTGTTATGCCAATTAAAGGATCATACTCTGATCGATTCTTTTCATATGATATTGCAGGTTTAGAGGGTGTACAAAAAATTGAAAATGATGATTTTACACCATTGATTCAAAAAGCACTAGAACTTTCAGAAGTACATATGGAGTCGGATGAACAGTTAGTAACAGGGTTTCATCATCATACAGTATTATCATTAGCTCCGGAAATTATTAATGCAGTAAAAGAGGGGAAGATAAAGCGTTTCTTTGTTATTGCCGGTTGTGATGCACCGGGAAAAGGTGGAGAATATTATCGTGAATTAGCAACGTCACTTCCGCCAGAAACAGTTATTTTAACAACTTCTTGCGGGAAATTCCGCTTTAATGATGTGGATTACGGTGTTGTACCTGGTACCGAGATTCCGCGCTACATCGACTTAGGACAATGTAATAATTCCATTTCTACAGTGAAAATAGCAGCTGCATTAGCTGATGCTTTCCAATGTGAAGTGAATGAATTGCCAGTAAGTATTGTGCTATCATGGTTTGAACAAAAAGCGGTTGCCATTTTACTCGGGCTATTTAGTCTTGGAATTCAAGATATTCGCATCGGTCCAAAGGCTCCTGAATTTATTTCACCTGGCGTGCTTGATGTATTACAAGAAACATTTGGTTTAAAACTAATTACAAATGCAGCAGAAGACATGGCTATGATGTTATCGTAACGGAAAAGATTCATTTACATTTGAACGTGATCAAAACGGACAAGTTACGAAAGTGAAAGACCATGTCAATGGTGTAGAACGAACAAAAACATACGATAAGGCTGACCGCGTTACAAGTGCAACAGATAGCCGAGGCGGAAAAATTGACTGGGCATATCACGACAAAGCAAACAGTAAGACAGAGAAATTAAAAGAACAAACAGTAACACAAGGTGGATACACAAATAAAGTATCGTATGACTACAACACGCTAGATCAAAACATTCGTGTAACAGACGGTTCTCAAACGTATCGATTTGATTATGATGATCAAGGAAACGTTCGTACGTATACAGCTGGTAATGGTTCAGGTTCGACGTTTAACTATGACCACGCGAACAAAATTAAAGACCTAGTAGTAGGTACATCCAACAGTATTCTTCTTTCTGAACGATATGAATATGATCAAGCGGGTAACCGTACGAAGATTAAACATGAAGGTGCGGGCGGAAAAGTAACAGAAACAAACTTTGTATATGACCCGATTAACCAATTATTAAATGAAGCACTACCAAACGGAACAAGTAAATCTTACACATATGATGGATTTGGAAACCGTACGAGTGTGAAAGTTGTAGAGAATGGAAAAGAAACAAAATCTATAGCGGCAACATTTAATGACGGAAATCAGCTTGTGAAATTCGGAAACGAATCGTTAACGTATGATGCGAATGGAAATCGTACATCTGACGGGAAGTACAAGTATACATGGAACGAAGATGACCAGATTGTAGCGATTACAAAACAAGGTGAGAGCAATGCATTCGCAACTTATAAATATGATGAGAATAACCGTCGTATTGAAAAGAGTGTAAATGGTCAAGTAACACGTTATTTCTATGATGGAGATAGTATCAACCCATTATATGAGACGGATGGTAGTGGAAAGGTACTCCGCCAATATGTATATTCCGTAAATGGTTTACGCATGGCTATGAAATCGCAAGGACAAACGTTATACTATCACTATAATCCTCGTGGTGATGTCGTTGCGATGACGAATCAAGACAAGGAAGTTGTAGTAACATACGAATATGATGCATGGGGTAACGTATTAAAAAGTGACGCAAAAGGTATCGCAGCAGATAATCCGTTTGGATATGCGGGATACATGTATGATAAAGAGATTGGCATGTATTATCTAGTTGCGCGTTATTATAATCCAGAGCATGGTGTGTTCTTATCGGTGGATCCTGATCCGGGCGATGAGGATGACCCGGTTACAATGAATGGGTATACGTATGCGGATAATAATCCAGTCATGCTGACCGATCCAGATGGTCATTTTGCTTGGATGGTATTGAACGCAGGTTTTGCGGCCTATGATGGTTATCAAGCGTATAAAAAGAATGGTTGGAAAGCAGCTGCAGTAGCTGTTGGTGTCGGATTAGTTGGTGGAGCAGCTTATAAAGGTGCGAAATTAGCATATAATACATTCAAATATGGAAAAAAGCTTAATTTTACTAATACTACAGTTGGAAATTCTGTATCAAATTTTAGGGTTAATATAAGTCTGCGCCAATTACACAATAGATTAGGAAAAGCAGGATGGAATCAAGACATAACTTACCGAAATGGTTTGCAAATTAGGAATTTTACTAAAAACGGAAGGAAAATAACTACTCGCAATGGATCGAGTAATGGTGAGAATACTGCTGAGTATTATGGAAGAGGGAAGAAAAAAAGAAAGATGTTATTAAATTTAGGTTAAAGGGAAAGGGGAAACAGGTTGAGAAAAATAGATAGCTTATTTCAACTTACCGAGGAAGAGTATAGTTTTGTTTATAAAAGAATTGCCGAGATGGTAGATATGGAAAAAAGTTTACCAGAGTATGTAGTCAGGGGTGACCTTGATAAATATATATTGCTATTTAGTTGTTATGATTTTGGTGCTGAGGGATTTATTGATTCGTTAAAACAAATAGGCGAAGTTTTAGGAGAGCATACGGCATATATATGTACAAAACAAACTTTTCGATATCGAACTTTTCTATTTTGGACTAAGAGCGGATATTTTGATGAAGATGTAAAAAAGGCAGCAAAGTTTGATGTGAATATATCATCAGAAGACTATTGGGATATTATCACATGGCGGGAAGAAAAGGATGGAAAAGAGTTCGGATGCTCACTGCGTGATCATTTTGTACTTTATATACTATTTTCTTCTGGAAAGGTATTGTTGGTGATTGATGTTCGTGACGACGTAGCGTTGCTAATTAGTGAAAAAGATATTTATAGGGATCAGATGATTGATACAACGATATGGCAGCCTCTTTCTGATTTTCTTATTGAAACGGAGGAGTACCATAAAGAAATTTTTCGCGATGGAGGAAAAAGGTATAGGAAAGCTTTAATTGAAAACTATGCTGGTCTGCAATAAAGGAATGGCAATGCAAGTATTGAAAGTAGTAATATTTTATACATGTCGTTCTAGGATTATAAAATTAATTCATTGCTAATATTCTTTTTAATGATGAGTGGGATATAAAGTTTTATAGATTCAGTGCATCTCGAAAATTAAACAGGTAATTTTTGAGATGCACTTTTTATTTTAAATAATCTATTATTCTTAAGGAAGAGGTAGTATTCCACCGTTATATGGGATAGATGGAAATGGGACTGCCCTTCGTCAATATATGCATTTAATAAATGGTGTACGTGGAGCAATGAAATCACGAAGACAAACAGTATACTACAACTTCTTCATGGTGACGTAGTCGCGATGACAGATCAAAATAGGGAAGCTGTAGCAACGTATGAATATGATTCGTGGGGTAACGTATTAAAGAGTGATACGAAAGGTATCGCAGCAGACAATCCATTTGGATATGCGGGATACATGTATGATAAAGAAATTGGCATGTATTATCTGATTGCGAGATACTATAATCCAGAACATGGTGTGTTTTTATCGGTAGATCCTGATCCGTATGCAAGGCCTGGTCAAAAGAAACAAGGAAGAGAAAATAAAGAGAAAAAAAGAAAAAAGGTTGGAAAAGTCAATCAAACAAACGAGATGGTCCTTCAAAACCTAAAAAACATACACCAGGTAAGGGGCATAGAAAATATTAGGTAGTTAGGGTGATGATATGCATATTTGGACACTGACAAATTGGCAGAAATATTATAATTTAGAAGACAAGAGCCACCGTACAGGATTAAGATTAAAGTTTGATAAAGATGTTGATCCTGAGGTAAGAAGAGCAATTAAAGAATTTTGTAAATGGTTACGACAAGAGTATTATTTCCCTATTAGAGTACCGATATATGTGAAATCTGCATGTAAAATTAAAGCGATGGATGGAGAGCTAGTCTATGGAACTTTCTTCGAGCCATTTAATCGAAATGATGAGCCATATATTCGTATTTCAACAGGTGATTATTATGAAACGTTAAAAAAAAATGGAAAAGATGATGCATTAGGATATTATCTGGTTACTATTGCTCATGAGCTGACCCATTATTTCCAATGGATTAATGATATTAATTTAACTAAAATTGGATATGAAAGGCAAGCTACTACCTATTCGGGATATATTATTGATGAATATAAAGAAACGAGAGAACACCCTTAATGTTCAAATTGAGAAAAAGGCACTCAGCGGAATCAATGATTGGAAAATTAAGAAGACTAATGAAGTAATACAATTAAAACTGAAGTGAACCCTGAAAATGGAACACCTATCAAAACACCTAAACCATCTGTTCCCTAAATTCTTTAGGGGATAGGTGGTTTGATTTTTCTTGTATTCGCACACAATTGTAGTAATGAATGTATTCTAGCACAACCTTTCGTACAGCTGTGTTGAATACTCTTGCTATCTTTTGTGAGTAGAAAGTTCCGCTTTTAAATGCGCAAAGAAGCTTTCCATGATGGCATTATCATGGAAATTTCCTTTCCGGGATATGCTGGTGATAATGCCATTTTGTTTGGCATACGATTGAAATTCCTTCGCAGTATAAACACTTCCTTGGTCTGTGTAAAGAATGACATCTTTTACTTTTCGTCCTCTCATTGCTTGTTTTACTATCTTCATCGCTAAGGACCGATTACTGACGACATAACTTATAATTTGGCGATTAAAGGCATCCATAATCGTTGATAAATACAAAGTACGCTCTCCAAATAATAAATAAGTTACATCCGTAAATCACTTTTCATTTGGAGCTAAATGAATTTTCGGGATTTTTTAGAGGGAATTAATTTATTGCTGATGGCATGATCAAGGAAAAATGGAATTTATTAAAAGTGAAAACAACTCATAAAAATTTTCTAACTTTCATTCGACCTTTGGTATTTTATTAAAGGATCCGAAATTAGGTATAAATTAATACCGAAATATCGAATGTTTTTTTACATATTAGATGCTACATTGGGTATTTCTTTTATAAACTAAGGCATAATTTAATTGAAACTTGGCTTAGCTTTAGTAATGATATTTTTAATGTTTCTGTATAGTGAAGAGGGCAGTTGATATTTAACGAACAAAAAACACAATTCTCTTAATCTATTTCATGAAAACAAGATACATCGGTATAAAAACACTAAGAAGAGAGGTGATTTAAATTACACTTTGGGTTGTATATAGTATTATTGTAAGCGAATGGCTAATTATAAAAGAACAACCATTACAAAAACTAGCTGTATATGAATAAGGACATATGATCAAATATATAAAACCGAGATACTCCCATTTTTTCGGTTTGGGGGCATCTCGGTTTCGCTAGCTTGATGGAAATGGGGTAGCCCCTTACAAAAAAGATTGTATTTATTTTTGTTGTAGAGCATTCTTTAGCTTACTAGCTATATGGATAGTTCAACATAAAAAAGTAGGCTGTATCCGGTTAGGGTAAAGCGGATTTTTAATTTTTTTGAAAATAAAGTTGACATCCATAACTACTTAGTCATACAATGTAGATGTAATAAGTGATACTGAATAGTTCGGATTCACAAAACTGTTCAGTAAAAAATTCGCCTTAGTACTCTGTGATACTGAATATAAGTCAGACAGAATAGGGGGTAAAGGAGGATCAGGACATGGAAAATTTAACTGAAATGCTGAAAGGTTCACTGGAAGGGTGTGTACTGGAAATCATTAGTCGCCGTGAAACGTATGGCTATGAGATTACCCGCCACCTGAATGATCTTGGGTTTACCGAAGTTGTGGAAGGTACGGTGTATACCATCCTCGTACGATTAGAGAAGAAAAAGCTTGTGAATATTGAAAAGAAACCATCAGATATGGGACCGCCTCGTAAGTTTTATTCATTAAATGAAGAAGGCCGCCAGGAGCTTGAATTGTTTTGGAAAAAATGGGATTTTGTATCGTCAAAAATTAACGTCTTGAAGTCAAAATAGGTTCATAAGATAAAATGTTCCGGCCGATATTTTGAGAATTTCTTGTTCGGTTTTATAAAAAAGGAGGAAAATAAGATGTTAGAAATGTTCAAAAAGTTAATTGGTGATAAAAAAGAGTACAAAATGATGATGGCACGAGTTGAGGCTCTGCCAGAGGACTACCAATTTGTATTTAAGAAAATTCAAAACTACATGTGGAATTTTTCAGCGGGTAACGGGATGGATATGTTACACATACAGTATGAATTAATCGATTTGTTTGAAGCTGGTGCAGCGGAAGGAAGACAAGTGCTTGACATTACTGGGGATGACGTGGCTTCCTTTGCTGACGAACTAGTGGCAAATGCTAAAACTTACGTCTCCAAGTATCGTGAAGATTTGAATGAAAGTATTATGAAGAAATTGAGAAAAAAATAAATGGAATAAGTAGTACCGACTGATTAGCTGGTTACACATATGAATTGCCATCATAGCTATTCAGTTATATTTTTAACTCGGTACTAAGTAATACAGAATATCAGTGATACTAAATAGATAGAGGTAAATAAATAGTCTTCGCAAAACATTTTTATAGGGAGGAAAAAAGTATGAGTCATGCAGCGATTTCTGTAAAAGGCTTGAAAAAATCCTTTAAAGACAAGGAAGTTTTAAAAGGGGTAGATTTTGAGGTGCAGCGTGGAGAAATTTTCGCGCTGCTAGGCTCAAATGGAGCTGGAAAGACGACAACGGTTAACATCCTTTCGACGCTAATGAAGCAAGATAGCGGTGAAGTAAGTATTTGCGGATTTGATGTACAGCGTCAACCAGACCATGTTCGTCAAAGTATCAGTTTGACAGGGCAGTTCGCAGCTTTAGACGGTATGCTGACTGGGAGGGAAAACTTGATAATGATCGCCAAATTACGTGGTGTTTTCAATCCCGCTCAAGTTGCTGACAATCTACTTGCAAGATTTAGCCTGACTGATGCGGCAAACCAAAGGGCAGATCAGTATTCAGGCGGGATGAAGCGCCGGCTTGATATCGCGATGAGTTTGATTGGGGCGCCAGCAGTTATTTTTCTTGACGAACCAACGACTGGACTTGATCCTGAAGCGCGAATCGAAGTGTGGGATACAGTCAAGGAACTTGCTGGTAGCGGCACAACTATTTTGCTTACGACTCAGTACTTGGAGGAAGCAGAACAACTGGCAGACCGTATCGCTATTTTGCATGGCGGAAAAATTATTACGACAGGTACTCTTGCTGAACTAAAAGAGATGTTCCCGCCAGCAAAAGTGGAGTATATCGAGAAGCAACCGACATTGGAAGAAATATTCCTTGCGATCATTGGCAAAAAGGAGGAGATGTAAATGAAAAGTAAAACAGGTGTATTACTAGGTCGTTTAATGCGTAACATTATGCGCAGTCCGGATACAATTATTACAGTAGCGATTACACCGATTATGATGATGCTATTATTTGTCTACGTGTTTGGCGGCGCAATAAAAACAGGAACGGAAAATTACGTCAATTATTTATTGCCGGGAATTTTGCTAATGGCTATCGCATCCGGTGTAGCTTACACTTCCGTGCGACTCTTTACGGATGTAAAGAGTGGGCTGATGGCACGTTTCATTACGATGCCTATTAAGCGCTCATCGATATTGTGGGCTCACGTTTTAACCTCTCTTGTTGCTAATGTACTTACTATCGTGGTGGTTATTCTTGTTGCACTCTTAATGGGCTTTCGTTCCAGCGCTAATATTCTAGATTGGCTTGCAGTAGCTGGGATACTAGGGATGTTTACGCTGGCGCTAACATGGCTAGCTATCATTCCAGGATTGAAAGCGAGGTCTATGGAAGGGGCGACTGCTTACTCGTACCCGCTAGTTTTTCTTCCATTTATTAGTTCGGCCTTTGTACCTACCGAAACGATGCCAAAAATTGTTCGTGTGTTTGCGGAGAATCAGCCTGTAACTTCAATCGTGAATGCGATTCGTGCTCTTTTATATGAAGGAACTGTTGGTAACGATATTTGGATTGCGCTCGCTTGGTGCGTAGGTATAATGGTCATCTCTTACTTTTTCGCCAGTAAAGCATTTAAACGTCAGTTAGGGTAAGAAACGTGATAAACGAAACCTTCAGGAATAATATATATTTAGAAAAGCACGGGAGATTTTCCGTGCTTTTATTATTTATCATGCTCTCATTGTAGTAAATGAAATGGTATTTAAAAATAGGATAATTACCCAGTGATAAAGCTTAATATTTGAGGCTCACTGCTTATGGAATGTATAAGCACACTCGTTTTTGTAAATCTGCTAATACTTCATCGGGTATTTCTTTGATTTTAATATCCTTCCCTAGAAAAAGCAGCCAATTTATTATTTCCGTCACTTCATCGGGATTGTTAACATTGATAAAAGTTTTTAAAATGGCTGTGGATTGGTAAGGATTAGTATAAGATATTGAAATTTTTAAAGGATGGTATTTTTTGAACTGGGCAATTGCTGTCGGACCAAGTTCAAATACAAGGTTAATTGCTTCGTCCTTCTTACTTAGTTTTTCTAAAATCTTTTTCTTATTTAGCCTTTTGTTCGTCGTGTATGGTTCAATATTAATGAGATCATCGACAGGAAACATCATCTTCTTTTCTTTTTTTAAGTCAAACCCTTCAATGATCCAATGGCTTTTTTCTTGATAAAGGTGCAATAGATAAATTGGATAAGACTTGATTTCTTCATCTTCTTTCATAGTAATCAATAAATGGTTATCCAAAAGAAGGATTTGAATGAGTTTTTCTAACATAGGATGGGGGAGATCAGAAAGCTCAAGTAGATCGGGATTATGAGGGTTAGTCCCTTGGAAAAGCAAGAGTTGATTTAAAAGAACGAGATCATCTTGCTGGGTTTCTGAGATGAGTCCTAGTAGTTTTTCGGCTAAAGATTGACGACTCTTTAGGTAGGGAAGTTGTTGATTCCTTGTAGCCATAAAGGCAATAAAAAGAGCTTTCACTTCATTATCAGTAAAGCGAACAACGGGCAGGATAGAGTTGTGCATAACAAAATATCCCCCGGTCCTCCCAACTTCAGCGACAAGTGGCATTCCCATAGCTTCGATTTCTCTAATGTCTCTAATAGCTGTCGACCGTGATATGTTAAATTCTTGTATGATTTCAGAAATTGTAAAGTGGGAGCGGTTGTTGATATACCGCATAATTGTATTAATCCGTTCAACTTTTTTCATTTTAGTCTCCTAAACAGTATCATTTTTTGACATGGTTTAAAGGTATTATAAACGTATCAGATGAAAAGATAAATCGTTTGATTAATAAAACAAGAGGCAGGTTTTGCAAATGAAAAATTATACTATAGAAGAAAAAGATAGCTTTATTGTGTTAGGTATTGGAACTGAAATTAAGAGTGAATACACAGACTTTGCTGGAATAAATAAAGAAAAGGAAGACTTTTGGTCGGCTGTTAAAGAAGATGGAAGGCTGGACACTTTAAAAGCTTTAGCTACAAATGAATACATTTTTTCCGTGAGCGAAGCGGTGAATAACAAAATGATGTATTATGCGGGTGTCATGACAGAAGCACAAATAGAAGAAGAATCTAGAGTGATTCAGTTTCCGAGGGGAGAATACTTAGTAGTGAAAGGGGAAGACCAAACGGCTGAAGAGCTAAGTAATAAGCTTACTGGCATCGCCTTCGGTCAAGCTTTACCAGAAGCAAAGGATTTTGCCTATGTTGGTGGACCGAATACAACGGTTGAGATGGGGCAGAGAAATGGCTTAGTATTTGGTGAAATGTGGATTCCGGTTGTTAGGAAGTAAAGTGATAAAAGGTGCGAATATGGAAATTAGAGGCTAACGATCTTGTATTGTTGGCCTTTTTGAAATGAATATAATATTCATATACTGCTACACAGTATGTTCTGATAAAATGGAATAAAAGGGAATTGCTGTAAGGTGGTGGTAGATTGAATAAAAAAAGATTATTTGAGCTATTCATAGTAACGTTTGTTTTTCTATTCCTTCATGTAAGTACATTTACTAATGAAAAATTTAACGATAAATTGGGATCTTTTACTTTCATTGTGCTACTTCTTATGCTTTCTATTTACACTGCATTTATAGAAAAGTATTTTGATGATATACAAAAGTGGATTCGAAATATTACATGTTGCTTTGCTTTATTCGTAGTGGTTTTAGTAGCTCTATGGATAGGTTATTTTTAGTCCTTACCTAAGAGAATGAGAAATATGTGATTACACTACATTCGATTCGATACTATTACTTAGTTGCATCGGTTTATATTAATTTTTTCTCTCCCCAATCAGGATAAAATGTACAATAGGAAATTTTATGTAAGATAAAGAAGGAAGGTTTATGGTGAGCCTGAGTACTTTGCTAGCTTTTGCGCTTGTTTCACTTAGTATGGTGAGCCTATTTTGATTTATCTTATTTCTCATTCCATTACGTAGGGGCGTATGGCAGGATTTATTTTTTTTATTGAGCATCATGCTTGGATTTGTAATTCATATAAATGAAGCAACTTTAGTATTCACTCAAAAATCCATTGTCTATGAAACAACTAGATTTGTAAACGGCTTTAATAGAAAGATGTCTATTGTATTTTTTGCGGCAAGATTAAATAGCTTTTTTGTGACTTTACAATAAAGTATACTTAATATCAGTAATTCATGTAATTAGGGGTGGTTTCTATATTTAGAGAAAATACAAAAAGGATACTTCTGTCATTAGTAACAAATCCAATACTAATAATTGTATATGGGATTTTTTGTTATGAGTTGGCCTTATACTGTAAGTACGGAAGAATGAATTATAATATTTATATTATGTTATTATGTATAGTACTTTTTATATCCATAACTGCATTTACTACAATGCGGGTGATGAAAAATAGAGAATATAAATCTAAAAAATTAACTAATTCAATAGTATGGAGATCCATTTCTATTATCATTATTGTTACAATTACATCATTTTATGGGATGCAGATTTATAAAAGTGCAATAAATTACAATGGCAAATTGGCATGGTTTATAGAAAAGTTAAAACATGAAAGGTCAGTTAAACTTAAACATAATAATATATATAAATCTGGAGTAGAAGGTATTTTTGAAGATATAAATAAAAAATATCCTTTGCCAAAGAAATTGTATATGGCAACTGATTTTGATCTTACATTTCATTCAGATGGAACAATCACAGCGTTTGATACATTTGTTTATGGGAAAAATGATGATGGGAAAGAAGAAACTTATTTAATCTCTTATAATAAGAAGAAGTCAGAAGATATTACTATAATACGAGACGGATACGCAAAGCCTGATTATAATGATGATAAATTAGTAGAACCTTTAATTGAAACGGTTAAAGCGATTCCAGTTAAGCAAACGGTTAGAAAATGGAATGAAAGTAAGTATGGGTTGATTTATTATGGAAAAAGAAATTGGGGATCCAATACAGAGGGAATTATTAATATTACTGAGGATGGTAAGGGGCAGAGTCTTAAAAAAGCAGCTTCTGATATCATTGGATATACTGTATCTATATTTGTCCCTGGAAAAGAGCAAGAGCTAGTCCCTGCTAGATATAATTTAATAAGTGACGCAAGTTGGAGTAAATCAAAGACGCCTCCAAAAGAAGATATGCTTAAAGAGAAGAAACAACAAGATTTAAAGAATGAAAAAGAACAGTTTTTCCTATCGAAAGAAGTTGGTTATAAACTAAATATGACAGATAAAGCATTAGGGAGCGCCTTTTATTCATTAAGCAAGACTAGTGATGAAGGGAAAACATGGGAGGTTATCAATCCAGACCCATTTAATGGGGGGATTGGTAGTGTATCAGGAATCACTTTTATAAATGATAAACTTGGGTTTTTAGGAGCAATTAGGCCTTCTGGTAATGAAGGAGAGTTATATCGCACAGATGATGGGGGAGTATCTTTTAAAAAGGTAGAATATCCGCCGCATGAAGTGAAATTAGATCATACACAGTCCACAATAAGTCCTTTTGATTCACCTAGTATGCCATATGAGAAAGATGGGGTTTTTAATATGTTAGTTGGACAAGGGGCAGATGGAGACTACAATGGCGATAGTAGTGCACTTTATCAATCAAAAGATAACGGAGAGACATGGGAATTTGTAGAAGAAGTGAAAAAGAAATAATCAGAATTTTTTTGAAAAATAAGGTAACTACTCAGCTATACATTTTATTTAGAAGTTTGGTAAGGGGTATAATTCCAGCCATGAAGATAAAAATGGACCTATACCTCGCTGCCTTTCTTTGTTTTATTTCTTATGCTTACTATCAACGCTATATATAGAAAGGTATTTTGGAGATATACAAAAGTGGATTCGAAATATCACATGTTGTTTAGCTTTATTTGTAGTGGTTTTAGTAGCTCTATGGATAGGGTACTCTTAGATCCTTACTTAAGAGAATGAGAAGTATGTGATTACAATACATTCGATCCGATAATATTACTTAGCTGCATCGTTTTATATTAATCTTTTCTCTCCTCAATTATGATAAAATGTACAATAGGAAATTTTATGTAAAATAAAGGGGGAAGGTTTATGGTCAGCTTGAGTACATTGGTAGCTTTTGCAATTGTTTCGCTTAGCATGGTTTGTTCACCTGGGCCTAATATGATTTACCTCATTTCCCGTTCCATTACGCAAGGACGTATGGCGGGATTTATTTCTTTATTGGGCATCATGCTCGGATTTGTAATCTATATAATCGCAACTATGTTTGGACTTACAGTTCTATTCGTTGCTGTTCCCGCTGTATATGAAGCAGTAAAGTGGGCAGGTGCTGCTTACTTGCTCTGGCTCGCCTGGAATTCGATTAAACCGGGTGCTACATCTATTATGGAACCTCGTATGATTTCTAATGAGCCACCAAGGAAATTATTTCTGATGGGACTCATGACGAATCTTCTGAATCCAAAGATTGCTATTTTGTATGTATCACTTCTACCTCAATTTGAAGATCCAGAGAAGGGATCGTTGCTTTTTCAAGGTGCAGTTTTGGGGCTTACGCAAATCACTGTTAGCTTTATAGTTAACCTTGTAATTGTATGTACAGCAAGTAGAATTGCAAAATGGTTTGGCACACGCCCGACGTGGCTACGAGTACAGCGTTGGCTTATGGCAAGTGTTTTAACGGGGCTTGCTGTACGTCTTGCTTTTGAACGTCGACAGTAAGAGCTTCTTTACCGTCAGTTTCTATAATATAACCTAATAAATATTAATATAATTTATGTATAGTAGATATTTACCTTATAAAATAAGGGGGGAATATTATGACTGAGACAAACGAATCTTCAGGAGTTAATTTGAAAGAAGATGTGAAGTTTTCTATTATAATTCCTGCGCATAATGAAGAAAAGTACATTAGAAAATGTTTAGATTCAATTGCAAAGGCATCAGAGGCATATAAAGAGCAAACGGAAGTTATAGTTGTTTTAAACCGTTGTACAGATAAAACAGAGGAAATAGCAAAATCTTATAATTGTGTTACATTGAAAAATAACGATAAAAACTTATCTAAAATCCGAAATGCAGGGGCTAAAATAGCTAGTGGAGAAATAATCGTCACTATAGACGCTGATACGATAATGACAGAGTCTATGTTGTCTAATGTAGATAAATATTTAACTTCAGATAAATACATTGGTGGTGGAGTAAATGGGAAGTTTGAAAGAATATCTTTAGGAATATTTCTCTCCGCAATGTTAATCATAATCCCCTTACTTTTTAAGTACGGAGCTATATCTGTAGGGATTTTTTGGTGCTATAGAAAAGACTTTATGGCAATCAACGGATTTAATGAAAACATGCTTATGGCAGAAGATGCAGATTTCGCTAAACGTTTAAAAGAGTGGGGAAAGAAAAATAATAAGAAATTCGGTACTATTAAAAATGGAATGATAACTTCATGCAGAAGATTTGATACATATGGAGACTGGACTTTACTTAAAAATCCAAAAGTAATTTTAGCTTATCTAAAAGGAAATGATAGAAAATACGCAGATAAGACATATTATGATAACCAAGAAAGATAAAAATGGAGAAAATTAGAAGAGGATAGCTAGTACTTTTTTAGATATAATGAGAATCCAACTTAATTTAATAGATATTATAAGAAAACCACCAATTTGATTATCCTTTTTCAAATTGGTGGTTTTTATTTTTGAAATAAATATGTATTTTTTTATAAAAATATTTTTTGACCCCCATAAAACTATGTATTCCTCCGAATATGTATAGTGAAGAAAATAAATAGAAGAAAAATGACTATGAAAGAATATAGAAGCATTAATAAAATTACTAGATTAGGTGGGCATCCAAAATAAAAGGATGAAATTACCAATGGTATAGAGGAGAGTTATTCAAGGATTGCAGATAAAATAGAAAAAGAATAAGCAAAACGAACGGTAGAAAATAAGAAAGTAGATAAAAATACAAACTTAACTGTAGTGCCGAGAGAAAAGGAAAATCATTAAGAAAACGTTGGAAAAAGTTAGACTCAAAAAATATAACTAACAGCAAGAAAACAAGACCGAAGAAAAGTACCAAGAAAATCTGGTTAAATGGTCACTTTTGTAGTGGCCATTTTGCTATTTGAAGGAGGCTGGGAGATTACAAGTGTTGAGTTTAGTAATGAAGATCTTAAGAAAACCGAAAATAGAAGATATCGTATGTAACATACAAAACAACGAAGAAGATAAAGAAGCGTTTATCGTACAGTATCAGCCTTTTATTAGAAAATCAATCTCATCTGTCTGCCGCCGGTATATTACAGAACAGGATGATGAATATAGCATTGGATTGTTTGCGTTTAACGAAGCAATTGAACAGTATTCCTATACAAAAGGAAAATCCTTTTTAGCGTTTGCTGATCTTCTTATAAAAAGAGATGTAATTGACTATATACGTAAGGAGTCTAAACATAACTTTGTCTTTTTAAAAGAAGATGAGCAAGAGGAAATGTTAGAAATGCAAGTGTCGCTTACGGAGTATATGAAAGAGATGGAAAATAGTAACCGTAAGGAGGAAATTCTTCATTTTCAAAGTGTGCTAGCTGAGTTTAAAATCACATTCTCAGAGCTTGCTAAAGAATCTCCTAAGCATCGTGATACGCGTGAGCACTTAATAGAAATTGTAAAAATTATTATAAAAGAAGAGGAAATGATGGAAGAGCTGTTCCGAAAGAAAAAGTTACCGCTTAAACATATTGAACCGCGTGTTAGGGTAAGTCGTAAAACGTTGGAACGACATAGAAAATACATTATTGCAATGTGTATTATTTTTGCAAACAACTATACATATATTCTGGATTACATAAGAGGGGAAAAGCATGATGAATAAAGGAATTGTGATGGATATAAAAAAGCATAGCGTAGTTGTTTTAACACCAAATGGAGAGTTTATTACGTGTAAAAGAAAAGGGGATTCTTGCATGATCGGGGAGGAAATCTCATTTGATGAGCAAGAACAAAAAGCATCGCATTTTTCGATCCCTTCCTTTTTAAAACCTGCATCAATACTTGTTGCTTGTTTTCTATTTGCAGTGCTGTTTTTCTACAACCAACCAGAAGAAAAAGTATTTGCTTACGTCTCAGTTGATATAAATCCAAGTTTAGAGGTGAGCGTAACGAAGGATTTTCGTGTTATAGATTTACAGGCTTGTAATGATGATGGAAGGCGTATTTTAAAAGAATTGAAGCAATGGGAAAATAAACAATTACAAGAAGTAATACGTACTATTATAAAGCAAAGTCAAGAGGATAAGTATTTAACGAATGATAAGCAAGTTATGCTAACAGCAGTTGCAAAGGACAAGGCACTAGAACCACTTTTGGAAAAGGCAATGAAAGAATTAAAGAAAGAATATGAGCTAAAACATATTACAGTTGAATATCAAAGTAGCACGATGCAAGTACGAGAGAATGCTAGAAAAGCTGGAATTGGCACAGGTGTTTATATAAAGCAAGAGAATGAGAAGAACAAATCGCTTACTCCTCCTGCCACGCCGTCTAATCCGGTGGGAAACGAAGAAGAGGTGCAATCACAGCCGGAGTCATCTCATGATGCATCACTGGATTTGTCTCCTGTAAAAGAAAAAAAATATGAAAAGCAAGAGCAGAAAGAACAAAAGAAAACAGAGGAACAGCCATCGAAGCAAATAAAAGAAAACAATGGAAGAGGATCTCAGCAAGAAAATAGAGGGAATCAACAGGAGAATAAAAGTAGAGAATCTCAACAAGGAAATAATGGGAATCAGCAAGGGAACAATGGAAGAGGATCACAACAAGGGAATAATGGAAATGGGCAAGGGAACAACGGAAGAGGATCACAACAAGGGAATAATGGAAATGGGCAAGGGAACAACGGAAGAGGATCACAACAAGGGAATAATGGGAACGAGCAAGGGAACAACGGAAGAGGATCACAACAAGGAAATAATGGGAACGAGCAAGGGAACAACGGAAGAGGGTCACAACAAGGGAATAATGGAAATGGGCAAGGGAACAATGGAAGAGATCCTCAACAAGGAAATAATGGGAATCAGCAAGGGAACAACGGAAGAGAATCTCAACAAGGAAATAATGGGAATCAGCAAGGGAACAATGGAAGAGGATCCCAGAAAGAAAATGACGGAAACGAGCAAGGGAATAATGGTAGGGGGTCTCAACAAGAAAATAGAGGCCACCAGCAAGGGAATGAAAAGAAGAATCAATAGAATATGGAAGTGAGAGATTCATTTTAAAGCTAAAAGGATTTCTCTCGCTATTGTGGGCAGTAAAACTCCCATCTCAAAATTTGGCTGGGGCAAAGAAGTTAGGTGGGAGTTGGGCTGCTTGTAAATGTCCAATTGATGAGAGCTGATTAAAGTTACACTTTATTATTTTATAGTTCTATTAAGAAGGAGTATGTGAAAAATATAATGGAGAAAAACATTCAACAAGAGAAAGATAAAGAAAAACCTGTTTTTTATGATCCGAAAGGAAGGAGAAACATAGCCTTTATTTCGTTTCTATGTATCTCAATAGTTAGTGTAAGTGTTGTATTTTATTTTTTCTTTCAAAGTATTTTTTCAACACCAGAAATTCCAAATATGAATACCGCTGTACAACAAGATACTAAACTTGTACCAATTAATCAAAAACTTAGTGATCAGCAGTTAAAGAAGGAAGAATTTAACCCAAATACCGAGACGAAGGATAATAAAAATTTGGTGAATTCGCCGAAGGATAGTAAACAACCTAAAGAAGTGTATGGTTTTTATGTAAACTGGGATGAAAATAGTACCGCTTCTTTAAAAGAAAATATCGATTCCTTAACTACGTTAGTACCAGAGTGGTATCATTTAAAAGCAGATTTAACGATTAGAAGTGAGATCAAACCTGAGATAGTAAAGTTGGCAGAAAAAAATCAAGTGAAGATTATGCCTTTGCTTACTAACTATACTGAGGAAGCTTCTGGTCCTGATAGTGGGCTAATTCATAAGTTACTGAATTCCTCAAATGATGTAAAGACAAAGTTTATTAATGATTTAGTAAGCCAAGTTAAAAAGAATCATTTTTCAGGAATTAATATTGACTTTGAGGCCGTACCTGAAAGTGATAGAGAAAACTTAACAAATTTTATGAAAGAACTTACTACGGAATTTCATCAACATGATTTGCTCGTTACACAAGATGTTCCAGCTAATGATAAGGCTTTTGATTATAGTGCGTTAGCAAAAATAATAGATCGAATGATTGTAATGATGTACGATGAGCACTATGGAGCCGGGGAACCAGGACCAATTGCTTCAAATAAATGGTTCCAACATACATTGAAAGAACTGAATATTCCGTCTGATAAGCTTATAGTTGCTTTCGGTAACTATGGATATGATTGGGAAGTGAATAGTAAAGAAGCTGCGAAGTCTTTAACTTTCTCAGAAGTTATGGCAATGGCTCATGATTCAAATATGAAAATTCAATGGGATAAAATGAGTGGAAACCCTTATTTTAGGTATAAAACAGAAGGGAAAGAACATACTGCTTGGTTCTTAGACGGTGTAACTCTTTATAATCAAGTTAAAATCGCAATGGACAATAATGCAAAGGGATTTGCGTTATGGAGACTAGGAGCAGAAGACCCTACAATATGGAAAGTTTTAAAAAATCCGATTGAGGCACAAAAAAATCCTAATGTATTACATAAAATCAATAGTTTAGATGAAGTAAATTATTCTGGACAAGGTGAAATTTTACAGATTGAGAATGAAAGAAAAAATGGATTGAGAGATTTTAAAGTAGGCAAAGATGGTTACCTTACAGATGAAGTATATCAATCCTTACCATCTGCATATGAAGTGCAACGATATGGAAAACCAAATGGGAAACAAGTAGTATTAACATTTGATGATGGACCAGACCCGAAATATACGCCAGAAATTTTAGATATATTAAAAGAGAATCAAATAAAAGCTGCTTTTTTTGTACTTGGTGAAAACGCACAACTAAATACTAGTATTGTAAAAAGAATATACGATGAAGGGCATGAAATTGGCAATCATACTTTCAAGCATCCTAACATAGCTGATACGTCTTTACTACGAACGAAAGTAGAACTTAATACGACGCAACGTTTAATTCAGGAAGTAACTGGACATTCTACGGTTTTATTTAGACCGCCATATGAAGCGGATGCTAACCCGGATTCCTCAAATGAAATATTGCCTATTTTACGTGCACAAAATATGAACTATACAATGGTAGCGGAAAAAGTTGATCCCGAAGACTGGGCAACACCATCAACAAATGAATTAGTAAGACGTGCTCTTAATCCCATTTATAAGGGAGAGGGAAATATTATTCTTCTCCATGATGCGGGAGGGAATCGTACACATACAGTAGAGGCGCTCCCAATCATTATTAAAGACCTAAAAAAGCATGGATATAGTTTTGTAACAATTTCAGATTTAATGAATAAAGAACGAGATGAAATTATGCCTCCTGTTTCTTCTGAGGGGAAGCAATATTTACTTTATAATAAAGCTGTCTTTTCAGGAGCCGGATATTTTAAGCATATATTAACTACTATTTTTTATATTGCTATTGGATTAGGGATTTTTCGATTTTTATTCTTAATTTATTTTGCATGGAAGCAGAAAAGAAAAACGTTATCTCGCTATATTAATTCGTATTATCAACCTTTTGTTAGTGTTGTCATAGCGGCATATAATGAAGAAAAGGTGATAGCCAAGACGATTCACTCAATTTTGAATAGTAATTATAGAGAATTTGAAGTTATTGTTGTGGATGACGGATCGACAGATGGTACGTCAAAAGTAATGAAAGAAACATTTTATAAACACCCTAAAGTTCGTTTCATTCAGAAAGAAAATGGCGGGAAATCATCGGCAATGAACCTAGGGTTTCAACAATCGCGAGGAGAAATCATTGTCACTTTAGATGCGGATACTATTATTGCGCAAGACGCTATTTCTTTAATGGTTAGACACTTTGAAGATCAGAATGTAGCTGCAGTTTCAGGTAATGTCAAAGTGGGGAATAGACGGAATTTGTTAACTACTTGGCAACATGTTGAGTATATTACAGGGTTTAATTTAGAACGTAGAGCTTTTGATGAGTTAAATTGTATTACAGTCGTTCCAGGAGCTATTGGGGCGTGGCGCAAGAAGAATGTAGTTGAATCTGGATATTTAAGCGAAGATACATTAGCAGAAGATACGGATCTTACTATTACATTTTTACGTCAAGGGCATAGAATTGTATATGAAGAAAAAGCGCATGCTTTTACGGAATCACCTGAGGATGTGAAAAGTCTCATTAAACAGCGATATCGTTGGTCATATGGTACACTTCAATGTCTTTGGAAACATCGAAAAGCGTTGTGTAATTCAAAACATAAAACATTAGGGTTTATTGCACTGCCTAATATGTGGTTATTCCAATATATTCTGCAATTCATTGCTCCTTTTGCAGATATATTAATGATTATAGGACTATTTAGTAGTAATCCGCTAAAAGTTTTAGGATTTTATTTTGTATTCTTTTTAATGGATCTTCTCGCTTCTCTGTTCGCATTTAAATTAGAGGAAGAGAACCCAAAACCATTGGCATGGTTAATTTTACAACGTTTTATTTATCGTCAATTTATGACTTATGTTGTCATTAAATCTATATTCTCATCGCTTCGAGGAGTAGCGGTAGGGTGGAATAAACTAAAGAGACTGGGGAGTGTTAAACATTCCACGGAACATAAGGAGGCATCATAAAAGAGCGGACTATCTGCTCTTTTTTTCATTAGTTTTAGTTAGTTGAATGTAGAGTTGTAGCATAAAAACTGCTCCTTCTATAACGAGATTCCTATTCATTATGAATAGTGAGACAGTATGTTAAGCTAATCCTTTAGTTTCGGATTAAAGTTTTTTTATATTTTTTTAAAATGACGGACACAAAAACGCATATACCTTCGAATTATATATATGGATAACATAAATATGTATATAAAAGGGGAGAAATAAGATGAAAGAAAAAAAAGAAATGTTTCAAGAAATCGCTGAGGTGTTAAAGGTATTGGCGCATCCAGTTCGTCTATCTTTAGTAAAAATAATGCTTGCAAAAGGTCCTACTAATGTAACAACAATGTATGGGGATTTACAAATGCCTCAAAGTACAATTAGTCAACATTTATCTAAACTAAAAGCTGCTAAAATGGTTACAGGTACTCGGAAAGGATTAGAAATTTATTATGAGGTAACTGACAATCGCACAAAATCAATATTAGCATGTTTAGTTTAAATAATGACTTCTATTTCAAAATAAAAAACGCTATTCTTTTCTATGATTTTACAGAGAGAATAGCGTTTTTTATTTTTAAGGAGTATCTTTTTATATGCCTATAGAATGGAGTGAAAGGTTTATGGGTTTAAATGTACCTACTATTACCTTAGGTTCTAATGCGTCTAATAATGAAAAAATTCTCGGTTTAGGGGTGCTTCTTTATAGCTTACGTACAATTGAGATTAGAAAAAGTAGAGCGAGCGCTTAATGAGGCGGAAGTAGTGTTTATATGCGAAACTGTATAGAAATCTCATTTTTCTAATTGTATCTTTTTAGATTGATGGATGTGGGGTCACGTCCATCAATCTAAGAAAACAAGTTAGCTAAAAAATGATGAAAATAAACTTTATAGAAATAAAAAATATGAACGTAGAGGATGAAACAAAGTATATAGTGCTTTTTTAGTCATGTAATCTTTTAATTTGATGATCTTTTCCCCATTCAAACAGATCATTCATTATTTGCATTAAAGATTTTCCGTATTCACTTATGGTGTACTCAACCTTTGGTGGTACTTCTTGATATACGGTACGATAGATAATCCCATCAGCTTCAAGTTGCCGAAGTTGTTGTGTAAGAACCTTTTGTGTAATGTTTGGGATTTCTCGTTTAATTTCATTTGTTCGCATTTTTCCATCCGACAAAATACATAAAATATGAACTTTCCATTTTCCACCGATTACATCGAGTGTTGTTGCAATTGGGCAATCATCATTTTGATTCATATAACACCTCCAAAGGTACTTCAAGGTTCCTATAGTACCTGAAAGTACGTACTTTTCAATTATATGTAACTCATTCATACTAATACGTAAAGGATTGATTAATTTATAAAGGGGCTGGAAAATGATGAGAACACTTGTAATTGTAGCACACCCTCATATTGAAAAATCAAAAATTAATAAAAGATGGATAGAAGAACTTGAGAAACATTCAGATGAAATTACGGTGCATGAATTATATAAGGTGGCACCAAATTGGGAGTTTAATATTGAACAAGAGCAAAAGTTATTAGTAGAACATGACAGATATATATTTCAATTTCCGCTTTACTGGTACAGCACACCACCATTATTAAAAAAATGGTTCGATGATGTATTAACATATGGATTTGCGTACGGATCACAAGGAGATAAAGTGAAGGGGAAAGAATTTGGTGTAGCTATTTCTATAGGTGGATTAGAAAAAGACTATGAAAATAGTGGGATTACAATGGATGAGTTGACGAAACCATTCCAAGCTACATGCCTATATACAGGTATGGAATTTATACCTTCCTTTTATTTATATGGTGCAGAATATAAACTAAGTGATGAAGAGATTGATAAAAGTGCACCTGAGTATGTGCAATATGTAATGAACAAGAAGTATTCTAATATATAATGAAAAATAGCCATTTACTTGTGAAGTAAATGGCTATTTTATATTCTTCTTATATTCACCAAGTGTAATCTTTAGTAAATTAATAGTTAATCTGGTAAAATAAAAAACCTAACATATATAAAGGGGAGTTTTACTTGAGAACGATGCGACAATTATTACAAAAGAGAGCAATGCAGTCACCAAATTTGGAAGCGCTTGTAGGAGGGAAGAAAAGATATTCGTTTCAGCAATATAATGAACGAGTAAATCAGCTTGCACATTATTTGTTACATAATGGTGTGCAAAGAGGAGATCGTATAGGAATACTATGCAAAAATAATCACCCATTTCCAAGTGTTATGATGGCAAGTTTAAAAATTGGAGCGGTATTTATTCCGCTAAATCATCAGCTTACTGTATATGAATTAGAAACGATTGTAAAAGAAGCGAAATTAAAAGTGTTAGTTATTGATGAAGAATTTAGTGAAGTGTTATTAAATGTTGATGCTGTTAAAGAAATTCCTTATGTAATTCAAACGACAAAAGAAGGTTTTGGTTCATTTGAATTAGAGCTGCAAAAACAGCCAACGACAGAACCGAACGTAGAAGTTCATGAAGAAGACGACGCCATTTACTTATTTACTTCAGGAACGACTGGACAGGCGAAAGCATGTGTAATTGGACATAAAAACTTACATCACTATTTTGCTGAAATTGCGGGACAAAGAGAAATCCCAGCAGGTGAACGCTTTTTATCTGTGCATCCATTGTTCCATATGAGTGGCGTGCTTTCTATTTTAAATTGTATTTATCATGGCGTTACGATGATTTTCTTAGCTGATTCGAATCCTGCTATTATTTGGGATAAGATTGAAGAAGAGAAAATTACTACGATGCTTGCGTTCCCTGCTGTTTATAGTTACATGCTTGATGAATTAAATAAAAAAGAACGTAATATTTCAACCTTTAAAGTAGCACAAAGCGGTGGTACAAAAGTGCCAGAAACACTCATTCAAAAATATATGGAAAAAGGAATATATATGGTGCAAGGTTATGGTAGTACAGAAGGTTGGGTTGTAACCTCATGGCATCCAATGATGGGAAAAGAAAAGATGTCTTCTGTAGGAAAGACCTTGAAAAATGTAGAGGTGAAAATTGTTCATCCGGAAACAGGACATGAACTAACAACAAATGAAGTTGGAGAGATTCATGTGAAAAGTCCATACATGTTTAAAGGGTATTGGAATAATGAAAAGGCGACAAAGAAGGTAGTAAAAGATAACTGGTTTAACATGGGCGATGCTGGCATGATAGATGATGATGGATTCCTGCATATTATGGGAAGATATAAAGACGTTATTATACGCGGTGGTGACAACGTATATCCAGATCAAGTAGAAGATGTTATTCATGAAATACATGGTGTTTTAGAAGTTGCAGTAGTTGGAGTTCCAGATGACTTTTGGGGAGAGGTTCCAAGAGCTTACATTGTGAAGGATGGCGAAACAACATTAACAGAAGAAAGTATTATTCAGTATTGTAAGGAGAAGTTAGCAAGTTATAAAATACCAGAAGTAGTATTCATAGACGAGTTACCGAAAAACGCTTTAGGAAAAGTGTTGAAGAGGGAATTACGAGATGTAGTTCTTGTGAAATAGAAAATTATAAAACGATGGAGAACCCAGTTATGTATAAGGCATGACTGGGTTTTTATGTACCAAAAACATAATGATTTACTAGATTTTGTATTTTGTGTAAGATAATAAAGAATATTCGAAAAACAATTGAGGGAAGAGATATAAATGAAGCTGCCGCTATTACAGGTAGAGACAGAGAGACTGATGATCCGTCCGTTCCAAAATGATGATTATGAAAGTTGGTTAGATCAATTTTCTTATTGATTATAAAAATAAAGAAATGGACAAATAAGGGGAAAAGAAAATGAAGACTATAAACGTATTTCATTATGACGCATTTACGAATAAACCAAATAAGGGAAATCCAGCAGGTATTGTATTAGAAGCAGATGGATTAACGGAAGAGGAAATGCAAATTATTGCTGAAAAAGTTGGATATAACGAAACAACTTTTGTTCTTTCCTCAGAAGTAGGAGATATAAGAATGCGCTATTTTACACCTGGTTTTGAAATGGATTTATGTGGTCATGGGACAGTAGGGACGATATATGCCTTGCGCGAAAAAGGTTTATTAGAAGAGAAAAGTAACCTTACGATTGAAACGAAGGCAGGGATTTTACCGATACAAATAGGTGTAAATGAAAATGGAGAAACCTTTATTAAAATGAGGCAGACAGCACCTCAGTTTAAAGATTTTGCAGGTTCAAAAGAAGAATTAGCTCATAGTATTGGTTTAGAAGTAAATGATTTAGATGTAAGTTTACCGATAGTATATGGAAGTACAGGAAACTGGACTGTAATTGTGCCGATTAAAAATCTAGATGCGTGTGAGAGAATGAAACCTAATAATGCTGCATTTCCATCGGTATTAAAAGAAATACCTAATGCTTCTATTCACCCAATTTGTCTAGAAACTTATGATGAACTAGCACAAATGCATGGCCGTCATTTTTCATCAGCTTATGCTGGGACGATTGAAGATCCAGTGACAGGAACAGCTTCAGGTGTAATGGGAGCGTATTATGCGGAGTATTTAGAGAAAGATTTTGAACATGAATTGGACTTAATCGTTGAGCAAGGACAGGAAATAAATAAAGATGGTCGTGTAACTGTTTATGTAACGAAAGGGATAGAAAACGAAAAGTTACAAATAGATATTGCTGGAACAGCGGTGTATGTGAAAGAGTTTGAAGTTTTAATATAAAAAAGAAAGCCCGGCATACATCCGGACTTTCATTATCTGTTCAACACTTCAATATACGAAGCATCTCCAGTTGTTCTTAAAGCAGAGCGAAAATTGTTATTTTCTAGCGTTTTAGCGACTTGTTGTAATTGCTGTGCATCATCATGATGGATAAGTAAGCTGTCAGCACCGCTTTCTTCTATATGAATATGTTCGACGTTTCCAATGGCATCATGTACAGCTTTTAAAAATTCAGGTTTCATGGTGTCCTCCTATATGTATGTAACGTTTTTATTTAGTATTTCCTTATTTTTGAAATATAAAAGTAAATGAAAGAAGAAATAAAATGAATATAAAGCAGTTTAACGAACATATAACATCACTATTTGGAGAGCATCTTCATAAATACGGCGATGATGAATATGGTTTTACTCATATAAGTAAAGATGAATTTCACAAAATCGGTTACACAACAAATTTAACGTTAGAAACTATTGAAGAAGCGTATAGAAATGGAGTCGATATGATAGTTACACATCATGCGCCGTGGAGTTTTTTATTTGGTATGGAAGAGGCTTGTATTGAGAAATTGAAGCAATATGAAATGAATCATTTTTGGGTTCATTTGCCGTTAGATTTTGTAAAGTTTGGCACATGTACATCGTTATTTAACGGAATTGGGATAGATACAATACTGGAATATTCCACGTATGAGGAAGAAGAACTACCGGGAATAGGAGAATATAAAGAAGCGATTCCTTTTTCAAACTTAGTTGGAAAACTTGAAGAAAGAATGGAAGAGAAAGTGAAGAGCTGGAGAAATCACGATAAACCAGTAAAACGGATTGCGATTTTAACCGGTGCAGGAAACAATACAAATTTGATTGAACGTGCATTAGAAAAAGGGTGTGACACGTACATAACAGGTGAAAAAACATTATATACAGTGCAACATGCGAAATTTAAAGGGATTAATTTAATTGTAGGCAGTCATACGTTTACAGAAGTGTTTGGTGTAGAAAGTTTGGCTCATAAGTTAAAAGAAAGAGATAATTCAATAGAAATTACTAGATTAAATGAAGAACATTTGGAGTGAAGAAATTACATCGCATTACCATCAATGGAATGAACTATATGATGGAATATTGAAAGACGCAGTTGCAATGAAATAAAATTATCTTTTGTTATATTAAGATTTTTAGGAGGGATTCCCTTATGTTTGTCAAATAATAGTAAAGTTGTCTTTTGAATTAAGGGAATATTTGGAGTTAAAGGGTGAGAGAATGGATATTTCAATAATCACTGCACAACTAGTTAAGGAGAAAGTGATTTCACATTATCCAAATAGTGTAAAAGTGTTAAACGGGGGAACAACAAGTACTATATATTTGTTAGATGAACAATACGTTGTAAAGTTGAATGAATCGGATGTCATACGTGAAGAAGCTTATTTTCTTCAGTTTTATAAAAAGGATGAATTATTTCCAAAGCTTTTTTATAAGGAACCTTTAAATCGCTATATTGTTTACTCATTCCTTGAGGGCACAACTTTTTGCAAACTAGGCCATAAACGGAGCGTTCTTTGTAAACTTGTAAAGGAAGTTATCAATAAGTATGAAGTAGCTACAGAGATTGATGGCTGGGGATGGAAAGAAAACCTAGTTCAATCTTGGAATGAATTTTTAACGACAAATGTGATGGAAGCTCATGAAAATGTAAGACGTTACATAAGTGAGGAAGCGTATAGAACGGTTTTTAAGTTAGCAAATAGTCCAAGTAGGGGGACTGGAATAAATCAGCCATTTTTATTGCATGGTGATCTTGGATTTCATAATTTTATATTTCAAGAGAATAAACTGCACGGTGTAATTGATCCTTTACCAGTGTTAGGAGATCCTATATATGATTTAATTTATGCGTTCTGTTCAACTCCGGAAGATTTAACAAAAGAAACGATTGGTTATGCGATGAAACAATGTGTATTTCATAAAAATGACCGTGATTTATATGAAGAGATAGTCATAGGATTATATTTGCGTATAGATACATGTTTACGGCACCACCCGAAAGATTTAGAAGATTATTTAGCAGCTTGGCGTTATTGGATGGGTGAGGTTGAGGTGACTTTATAGTACAAATATTTTTAGGGGAAATGGTGAGATGAATGTTGTAGAAGCGAAAAAGGATTTACTGTAATTCCATTATCGGTTACATTTGTCTATTTACTTACTTTTATAAGTTTATTAATTGAACATAAAAAAGCAGCTTAATAAAAATTTAGGGATAGGGGGAATTATGATGAAAAATTACGTTTGTACAACGTGTGGCGTGCAGTATGCAGCGAGTGTAGAAGAACCGGTGAGTTGTCATATTTGTGATGAAGAGAGGCAATATGTGAATCCAAAAGGACAATCTTGGACGACACTAGAAAGCTTACAAATTGGTGATACATATAAAAATGAAATAATCGAAGAGGAAGATGGACTTTATAGTATTACAACAAAACCAGGATTTGCGATCGGTCAAACGGCATTTGTAGTGAAAACAGAGTCATATCGTTTACTGTGGGACTGTATTACGTATTTAGATGAAACGACAATTACGAAAATAAAAGAGCTTGGCGGATTAGATGCGATTGCATTGTCTCATCCTCATTATTATTCAACGCAAGTAGAATGGGCAGAGACATTTGATGTACCAATTTATATACATGAAGATGATAAAGAGTGGGTGATGCGTCCGAGTAGTCGTATTATTTATTGGTCTGGTGAGTCTTTACAATTAGCTGATGGGATTACTGTACATCGTCTTGGAGGACATTTTAGTGGTGGTTCTGTATTGCATTGGGAAGAAGGTAATGATGGAAAAGGGATTTTGTTAACAGGTGATATTATTCAAGTTGTAGCAGATGAGCGGTGGGTAAGCTTTATGTACAGCTATCCAAACTTAATTCCACTACCAGCGAGGAAAGTGGAAGAAATGGTGAATCGAGTGAAGCCGTTACAGTTTAATCGTTTATACAACGCTTTTCATCGAGTAGTAAAGGAAAATGCAAATGAGGCAGTTGAACGTTCTGCTGAAAGATATATAAAAGCAATAGAAGGAAAGTTGTTTCATACGTAAAAGGAGAGTAGCTTAATGAAAACGTTAGTATGTTTTGGAGATAGTATTACAGCTGATGAAACATTTTATGATGGAATGCCGAGATTAACACCACGTTTGCAAGAGATGTTTCCGAATTGGATAGTAGTGAATGCAGGTGTTCCAGGTGATAATACATTCGATGCGTTAAATAGGATTGAAGAAGATGTAATATCATATAAACCAGATTTCGTAACAGTTTTTCTTGGTACGAATGATGCAGTTTCTTTTTCTCAAGTGTCATTACAAGCATACAAAGAAAATTTAGAGAAGATTGTGAACCATATTTCGTCAGGTAAAGTGCTGCTTATTAGCCCTGCGCCAGTTGATGAAGAGAGGCAGCATAATAGAACAAATGAAGTGCTCTGTCAGTATGCAGACGTGGTGGAGAAAGTGGCAAAAGAAACAGGAAGCTATTTTCTAAATTTGTATGCTGAAATGATTCAAGAACTGAATTATAAAAGGTTTGTAGAAAATGATGAAAAAGATGGATTACACTTTGGTCCAGAAGGTTATGAGTATCTAGCGAAGTTAATTGGTGAAAAGTTAAAAGGGATTTTATAAAAAAAGCAAAGCGATATCGCTTTGCTTTTCATTGTTTTTAGTAAATTAATCTAGAAATGCTTGCTGTAATGCTTTCAGTCCATCGCTGTAAATACCATGAAACAGATTTATTGCCTCTTCATCACTAACCTCAACAGGAGTGAATGTACCAGACCACTCTACTAACGATGTGTTACTTTCAGTACCTTCTTTCACCTGGATTGTAGATAGATAATTAGTGACTGGGAATGGTGCATTCATGATTGAATACGTGTAGTAGCGTTCTTTATCATTGAATACTTCTAAGCGTTCTATAATTGTATCGCCATCTGGATTAGCTAGATGACGTACACGACCGCCTTCAGTTAATTTACTGCTAGGTATATAAGGTAACCAGTCTGGAAGGGAGTTGAAACCTCCGATTAATTGCCATACTTGTTCAGGTGAACCGAAAATTTCCATAGATGTAGTAGTATGTGCCATGTTCATTACGCTCCTTTTTATCTCGATATTTGCGAGCAAATAATCAGTGGGATGACCCCACTGATTAAGGTTTCAAATTATTTTACGTTGATTGGTAGTGGTGCATTAGGTGCTACTAGTTTTTGTTCGCGCATTTCTTCCCAGAATGCTGCTGGAATTACTGTATTTAAGGCGTTTTGGTCTTCTACAATTCGTTCCGGTTTACTTGCCCCAGGAACAACGGCAGCAACTGCTGGATTTGCTAGTGAAAATTGTAATGCAGCAGCTTTGATGCTGATTTCGTGACGATCTGCAAGAGCTTTGATTTTCTCAACTTTTGCAATAATTTCTGGCGATGCTTTTTGATATTCGAAGTGAGCGCCGCCAGCAAGAATACCTGAGCTATATGGGCCACCAACAACAATATCCATATTATGCTTTACAGATGCAGGCATTACTCGTTGCAATGCACGTTCGTGGTCTAATAATGAATAGCGACCAGCTAATAAGGATATATTTGGTTTCGCTTCTTCTAAATCAAGCATAAGTTCAATTGATTCTACTTTGTTTACTCCAAGCCCCCAGCCTTTAATGACTCCTTCTTCACGTAAACGTGTTAGCGCACGGAATGCTCCTGTTCGAGCAATTTCAAATTGTGAAATCCACGCATCACCATAAAAGTCTTGTGCTAAATCATGAATGAAAACAAAGTCTAGACGATCTGTTTTTAAACGTTTCAAACTTTGCTCGATAGAACGAAGTGTTGCATCTGCGCTATAGTCATTGATCATTTTATTTTTGCGACCAAATTCGAAAAGCCCGCCTTTTTCACCTAAATCACGTGCAGATGGATCTTCTAATTCATCCGAAATAGTTCGACCTACTTTCGTACTTAAAAAGTAATCATCACGATTTCTTTTTGATAGTGCTTCACCAAGACGAATCTCCGCTAAGCCAGATCCATAAAGTGGAGCTGTATCAAAGTAACGAACGCCATTCTCCCAAGCAGCATCCACTGTAGCGATTGCTTCTTCCTCTGGGATATTACGGTACATATTTCCTAGTGGTGCTGTACCAAACCCGATTTTTTCTTTTAGTAATTTACTCATTATAGATATCCTCCTAAAATGTATTTGAAAAATATTTATTCACTGTGAATGGATGTGAAAATGAAAACATGTCATTTTATCGTCTGACAAAATGTATGAGAAAAATACTCACTTTAAAGTAAAGGTACTAACAGGTAATTTCTAACACTGCATGACTCACTCAACCCTTACAAATGCTATTATGAAATGTATTTTACATAATGAAAAGTACGTACTTTAAAGTGATATAGATACTAAAAAGTAATACAGGTACTTTTTGGTGCCGTACTACTCATCTGCTGTTTACGTATGCTATTATGAAACATGTTTAACAGGGTAAAAAGTACGTACTTTAAGGTGCTATAGATACTTAAAAGTAATATTTAAATATTTTAGCTTATTTGTCTTATAAAATTATTAAAGGAGATTTTTATATGAAAACATACAATATTCCTGTAGAGGCAACTTTAGAGGTTATCGGTGGAAAGTGGAAAGTAGTTATCCTTTGTCATTTAAAGAAAGACAAAAAGAGAACGTGCGAATTAAAACAATTAATGTCTGGTATTACACAAAAGATGTTAACGCAACAATTACGTGAATTAGAAGAAGATGGTGTAATCGAGAGAAAAGTGTATAAGCAAGTGCCACCAAAAGTAGAATACTCTTTAACTGATTACGGTCATTCTTTAGATTCTATACTCGATACTCTTTGTAACTGGGGAGAAAATCATCTTGAAAAGAATGGTAACACGTCTATGCTTATAACCGCAGTTGAATAAAGAAAGAAAAAACGAACGAGAATACGTTCGTTTTTTCTTTTTGTATAGAGGGAGATTTTTAAGCAGCATAATTACTTTTTTGTAATATAGGTACTTTTTTGTGCTGTAGGAACTAAAATGTGCCGTATAGAAAATTATTTGTTTTTACGTAACAATAGAGAAGAAATTTAGAAAAAAGGAGGGAGATCGTGTGAAACAATACAATATACCGATAGAAGCAACTTTAGAAATTATCGGGGGAAAGTGGAAAGTCGTCATTTTATGTCACTTAACGAAAGGAACAAAGCGAACGAGCGAGTTGCAGCGTCTAATTCCTGAAATTTCTGTTAGAATGTTGACGCAACAATTACGTGAGCTAGAAGATGATGGTGTGATTACACGTGAAATCTATAAAGAAATTCCACCCCGAGTAGAATACTCCTTAACTGATTATGGGTGGTCTTTGCAAAATGTATTAAATCAATTGACCGTATGGGGAGAACGATGCATAGATAGAAAAAACACAGAAGTTAAGTGAAATCTCTATATGTAATATTGAAAACACCACCTAATGACGAGGTGGTGTTTTTCGTTTTAAAACTTTAGAAAGTTGTTATGATGAAAAGTAAAATTTTTGAGGACCTGTTTCAGTCATGGGTACTTAAAAGTGCCTACATCACTTTAAAGTACGTACTATGCTTCATAATATAACCGTTTTATAATGACACTCGTAGCAAGAAGTCAGTACAATAACGATTTTAAGCTATGTTCAAAAAGACTTATTAACTAGTATAGTTTTTTGTTCAATTTTTTAGTAGGAGATGTTTTTATGGTTGAAGAACTTTTTTATAAAAAAATACTCAAAAATCTGTTTTCAGATCCAGTTCAAATTACACTTTGGAATGGAGAAACAATCCAATATGGCGAAGGGGAACCTCAATTTCACATAACATTCCATAAGCCACTTTCAAAAAAAGAAATCGCTAAGGATCCTTCTATTGCATTCGGTGAAGCATATATGAATGGGGATCTTGAAATAGAGGGTAACCTTGAAAAAGCAATTCAATCTATTTATAAAAGGCAGGATAGCTTTTTAGGTGATAGTAAGTTGCAATATTTCAAAAGTAAATGGAATTTCTCAAAACAAAAAAATAAAGATGATATTGCTCATCATTATGATATTGGGAACGATTTCTATAAATTATGGCTTGATGAAACAATGACATATTCTTGTGCATATTTCCAAAATGAGCAAGATTCTTTAACGACAGCGCAGCATAATAAAGTGAATCATATTTTGAAAAAGTTGAACCTTCAAAAAGGTGATACGCTATTAGACATCGGTTGTGGGTGGGGTGAACTCATTACAGCTGCCGCTAAACAGTACGGTGTGAAAGCGATGGGAGTAACGTTAAGTGAGGAACAATATGCTAAGACTTCTGAGCGAATTAAACAAGAGGGACTTACGGATTTAGTTGAAGTATCTTTACTTGATTACCGCGATATTAAGAATCATAAATTTGATAAAATTGTTAGTGTAGGTATGATCGAACATGTAGGAAAAGACAACATTACGCAATACTTTGAAACAGTTAACAAACTATTAAATGATGGCGGGATTTCTCTGCTGCATTGCATTACTTCTCCGGCTAATGGTGGTGCTACGAATGGTTGGATTGAAAAATATATATTCCCTGGTGGGTATGTTCCTGCTGTGAACGAATTAATCACGAACATGACAAACGAACAATTTTTTATTGTGGATGTAGAAAGCTTACGTAGACATTACGGAAAAACATTACAACATTGGGCTCGAAATTTTGAAAACGTACTAGAGGAAGTTCGTAAAACGAAAGATGAGCGATTTATCCGCATGTGGCGTTTATATTTAAATGCATGTGCAGCTTCGTTCTTTACAGGTAATATTGATTTACATCAATTTGTATTTTCAAAAGGGATTAATGATACAATTCCGATGACACGTTCGTATATGTATGAATAAGAGCATGTAACCAAGTAGCTCTCAAGTCATTGAGTATAAATAAAATGATGATAGGATATAAGTCTATAACGTAAAGTCGAGATGGGAATCAGAAAATGATTTCTATCTCGACTTTTTAGTATATAATTTTAAAATTAAAACTATATACTTTTAAAGAAAAAATATATAATAAATGTAGAAACGAAAATTTATGAGCAAGGAAGTTGAAGAACATGACATTAACAATGGGCTTTATTGGATTTGGAAAATCAGCTAACCGTTATCACCTACCTTATCTAAAGACACGTAATAATATAAAAGTAAAAACGATTTTTGTACGTCAAATAAATCAAGAATTAGCGGCTCCATATGAGGAAAAAGGTGTTTACTTCACTACTGATTTGGACGAATTGTTGAATGACAAAGAAATTCAAGTCGTGACGATCTGTACGCCAGCACATACGCATTATGAATTAGCAAAAAAAGTTATACTAGCCGGAAAATCAGTTATCGTTGAAAAACCATTTTGCGATACAGTAGAACACGCCAAAGAATTATTAGCATTAGGACGAGAGAAAGGTGTAGTCGTTATGCCTTATCAAAACCGCCGTTTTGATGGTGATTTTTTAGCTGTAAAGCAAGTAGTTGAACAAGGATTCCTTGGTGATATTATTGAGATTGAATCACATATTGATTATTTCCGTCCTGGTTCAATCACTCATGAAGCTCCAAAAGAAGAAGGTTCATTTTACAGTTTAGGTATTCATACGATGGACCGCATGATTTCACTATTCGGCCGTCCAAATACAGTGACATACGATATTCGTAATAATGAAGTGGAAGGTGCGGTTGATAACTATTTCGATGTTGGTCTACATTATGGAAATCAGTTGAAGATTAAGCTGAAAACGAACCATATCGTAGCAAAAGATTATCCACGCTTTATCGTTCATGGAACAAATGGCTCTTTTATTAAATACGGTGAAGATCAGCAGGAAAATGATTTGAAAGCGGGTATTATGCCTGAGAGTGCAGGATTTGGTGAAGATTCGCCGATGTATTATGGAATTGCTAAGTATCGTAATGCAAATGGTGACTGGATTGAAAAACAAATTAAAACGCCGCTTGGTGATTACGGTCGTTTCTATGATGCAGCGTATGACACAATTGTAAATGGTGCACCAAAACTTGTGAAAGATGAAGAAGCAGTAACGAATATTGAAATCTTGGAAAATGGATTTGCTGCCCCATCACCTTCAGTTTACAAACTTGAGGCTTTACATTTGAATGAATAGAAGAGAGTTTGCAGTATAAAGGAGGTATGGAAATGGCAAGCGGATCAACACAAGTAAAATACCTCGGCATTTATCAAAAGATTAAACAGCAAATTTTAGACGGTGAATATAAAATCAACGAAAAAATTCCGAGTAGCTCCGTCCTTGCTGAAGAATTCGATGTTTCAGCACTTACGATTAAAAAAGCGCTGGATCTATTAGTAAGAGACGGCTACATTATCCGTCGGCGCGGAAGTGGAACAGTGGTACAAGATTGGCATCAGCAGGAAAAGGCACGAATGATTCAAACTTTAACAGGTACGAAAGCTGTTTACGGTAGTGAGGTAGAAAGTAAAATTATCGAGTTTGCGATTGTAGGTGCTGATGAAGTAGTTGCTGAGAAATTGGGAGTTTCAATTGGTGATTTCGTCTATAAAATCATTCGCCTCCGCATCATTCACAGCATTCCGACGATTATGGAGCATACATGGATGCCAATTTCGGTTATCCCAGGTGTTGAAGCTTCTGTTTTAGAGGAGTCGATATACTCACATATTCAAAATAAACTTGGTCTTGAAGTAGGGACATCTGTTGTCAGGGTTAAAGGGATTCGCCCAGATGATAGGGAAAAGCAGTTTATGAACTTAACAAATCAGGATTTCCTAATGCGAGTTGAGCAAGTAGCTTACTTAACGGATGGACGAACTTTTGAATATTCTTATGCAGATCATCTACCGGAAACCTTTGAGTTTGAAACAGTCATTACGGCAAAAAAATTATAAAGAGACATAAAATAGGTTGAGGCAAGCATTGTCTCAACCTATTTTATGTCTTCTACAGTTATGATTCATCTGCTGTAATCAGCATGGATGTGTTCCCGGTTTTTTCAAGATGAACTTCTCCCCAGGAACAGAGGGAATCGAGTATAGCTCCTAAAGACGAACCGTAATCCGTTAAAGAATACTCTACTTTTGGTGGTACTTGGTCATATACTTTCCTTTGGATTACACCATCTTCTTCTAGTTCCCGTAATTGTTGCGTTAACATTTTTTGCGTAATACCAGGCATTAAACGTTTTAATTCACTCGTTCTTTTTGTTCCTTTTTTTAAATGACAAAGGATAACAACTTTCCACTTTCCGCCAATAACTTCTAAAGTCGCTTCTACAGGAATATTGTATGTCTTCATAAAAAAACTCCTTTGATGAATTTAGATTACAGTTGTGAGCCTACATCCGTTGCAATACTAAAATTATTTCTTTTTAGTACCTATAACACTTTAAAGTGCGTACTATTTATTGTGCTAAATATCGGTCATAATAACCGATGTAAGAGAGAAATAAGCAGAACGGCACTTAAAAATGCATATGTTACTTTTTAGTACCTATAACACTTTAAAGTACGTACTTTTTATTAGGATGAATATAATCCATAATAGCACTTGTAAGCAAGAAATGCGTGAAATGTGCTTTGAAGGAGCCATCATGCTATGGGGAATTTTACATGAGAATAATTTGTTGTGTTATTAAAATTAATCCAAGACTTAACAGTTGATTAATTGAACTGTAAAGTTTAAAATTACAGTAAGATTTTTAAAAGTGAGTTGTTAACGTCTGTAAAATGTAGCATGAATAATAGAGATAAATGAAACATTGCTGAATAATTAACATTATGTGAATTTGATTCTAAACTGTAATTTTTTTTAATACATTTCAATAAGCGATATTTAAAATGTACGTTTAATAACATTAAAGGAGTGAGTTAAATATGGTAATTCTATATACAACAGCAAGCTGTGCTTCATGCCGAAAAGCGAAAGCATGGCTTGAAGAGCATCAAATTGATTATATTGAAAAAAACATCGTATCAAATTCTATGACAGTTGATGAGCTTAAATCGATTCTTCGTTTAACTGAAGAGGGGGCTACTGAAATTATTTCAACTAGATCCAAAACTTTTCAGGACTTAAATATAAATATTGATGAGCTCTCGCTAAATGAATTTTATACATTAATAATTGAGCATCCACTAATGTTGCGTCGCCCGATTATGCTGGACGAAAAAAGATTGCAAATTGGTTTTAACGAAGAAGAAATTCGCAAATTTTTACCACGTAGTGTCCGAACATTTTTAAACATTGAACTGCAAAAGTTGGCTAATTAATAAGTAATAGTATGAAAGAGAAATTTTTTGAAAGGAGGAAACTGAAGGTGATAGAAGTATGCGTTACAGTTAATTATAAAGATAGAAACTATCAAACAAATGTCATTGTGAACAAAGATACGATTTGGACAAAAATTGAACAGTTGGCAGAAGAACAAGTGAAGAAACAGTGGGGTTTTTAAACTTAATTATTTAAAAAAATGAAGTTATATGCTAGAGATTATAACTAAATTCAAAATTTTTCAGGTATTAAATATAAATAAGAAATTTTCTTGAAAGGAGGAAGCAGAAGATGATTGAAGTATGTGTTACAGTTAATTATAATAATAGAAATTATCAAACAAATGTTATTGTGAGTAAAGATACGATTTGGACAAAAATTGAACAGTTGGCAGAAGAACAAGTGAAGAAACAGTGGAGTGTTTAATTTTCTTTTTAACTTAAAAAGCTAAATGAAGTTATCAGATATAGGTGGGACGGGATAGAATATAAGGGAATTAATTTTTTATGGCAAGAAGCATCCACATGTTTTAACGTTCTAACCAATCTGTAATATTTTTGGCTACAGTATGTTAATATATGAGAAACAATATTTTTAATCGTAGGAGGAAAATCATGAACAGCGACTTTACCTTGGCCATACACAGTTTAACTTATTTAGCTTTACAGCCAGACCGGATGTCAACAAGTAATGCTATTTCAGAAAGTGCAGGTGTTCATCCAGTACGCATTCGCAAAGTACTAAGTTTGTTAAAAAAACATAAGTTTATACAATCGAAAGAGGGGACTGGTGGCGGTTTTATTTTCGCTCGCGATTTAGATGAAATTAATCTTTGGCATATTTATCAGATAACCTCTGAAGGTGCTTTGCAGCCGAAGTGTCCAGAATCAAACAATCAGTGTGTTGTAGGTTCGAATATGCGAAAAGTTCTTTTCGCTATTTTCTTAGGTGCTGAAGAGCATCTAGGTGAATACTTAAAGAATTATACAATGAAAGAAGTTGTTGACCTTATCAATCAAGAGCGTTAAGCGGCTTAACTATTATATAGCCGTGAGTTCTTAACACTTAAATGTAATGAAAAATATTACAGTATAATTTGTTTTTATATCTTTTTTATCGTCACAAAAAATATTTATAGGAAGGTGAAACGGTATGATGTCAAATAATAATCATGTTTTAAAAGTAGGAGATTGGGTTCGTGGAATATCAAATGAAGGTGAATTAATAGTTGGTTATATTGTATCACTTGATGATGTAGAGGATATAGTTACAGTTAGTATTGTGAAACGTGACGGCCAGTACACAATAAACGAAGCGATTTTACTCTTTAGTAAACACGTTAACAAACTCCCTGAATCAAAGGTAATAAATAAGGAACAAATCCTTTATCTTATAGATCTTGCATTATTAACAGGGGATGAAGAATGGTTTATCGAGCTTTCTTCAAAATTAAACTCGATAAAAGAGCTAGTTAATGAGGGATTTTAAAATTTAAACTTTTGAGGGTGCACACAATCCGCCTTATGGGACACAATTACTTTTCGCATAAAAGGAAATGATGTAAAAACGATTCATTACTAATATAGAGATATCCCTGAAGAAGAGCCGAACAAACTACAATTAAGATGATATTGAAGTGATTTGTTTGTGTATTCCTGATAACGATAATTATGTAAATGAGCTGTCCATATGGGGCAGCTTTTTTGTTTTTTGCTCAGTGTAGCTTTTTAAATTGTATATGAATTCAATATTAATAATATATATCCTAAAATTTGGTTTTTGTATTTTGGGATTTTTTTCTTTTTACCTACATTAATTATTTATTAGAATATCTTTTATGTTTAAAATAAAATTTTTTGATAAAAGGGGATATAAGTATTTTTATAATAAGTCACCTAGAAAAACAATGTATTATTGTATTTTTTTACTAACTAATTCAGCTTTAAGCGATAAAAACAATGGCTACATGCTAACTGTAAAATATTATCCATATAAAATTATTCCTCTTTAATATTTCTGAAAATATAAAAATATTAATTTTATAAATATACACGTTATAATGAGGGCGTCGAGAGAAATTTTATTATCTCTGGAGAAAATATAAAAAATGCGATTATTAGTAAGAAAGGTGTGTGATTAGAGGCGAAATGTATGTAATGTGCTTCAGTGGCTTGTGTGAGCAATATCATCAGTGCTACCGAAGTTATGAAAGTAATGTATAGAATTGAGAAAGAAATGCCTCGCAAATGAAGAGAGGCCGGTTTAGCTAAAATTACTGTTAAAAGTAAAAAAGAGAAACCATTAAAGTAATACACTGTTATTAGAAATGTTGCAACGTATTTATGAAGTCTATTCTATATTGTTCTCTTAAGGGTTCTTTATATAAAGAGCGGATATTACGAGTAAACTTTTTTGTGAACGCTAACAATTATATTAGGACGCTAATTAGCGAATGTTTCAATTTGGATTCATTATGATGAAGGACATACAATGTGGGGCAACTTGTAAGGAATTCATTTTCCGAAAAGGGAATATTTGTTAGGTACAAAGAGAGATGCAGGAATAGATACAAGGGGGAGTTATTATATGAACGGGAATACTGCAAAGAAAATAGAAGTTCAAGCTGAAAATACCGCACTAAAAAATGAGCAATATGCAGATCCGAAAAAGTGGCATAAGCAGGATACTACATGGGCACTCAGTCTATTTGGAACTGCAATTGGAGCAGGGGTGCTCTTTTTACCGATTAATGCAGGTTCAGGTGGTTTATTATCTTTACTACTAATTACATTGCTTGCATATCCAGTTATGTACTACTCACATAGGGCACTTGCTAAAATGATATACGCTTCTAATTCTGCTGATGAGGGGATCACAGGTACAATTAGAGAGTATTTCGGAAATAAAGCGAGTATCATTTTTAACATCGTATATTTCGGTTCAATTTATACAATCGTACTAATGTATTCGGTTGCGCTTACAAACACTGCAAGTAGTTTTATTGTGCATCAATTGCACATGCCAGAACCTCCAAGAGCTATTTTATCACTTGTATTAGTTCTTGGTCTTATCGCTATACTGAATTTTGGTCAAGATATTACTGTAAAGGTAATGAGTATGTTAGTGTATCCTTTCATAGTTTCTCTACTGTTTATCGCAATATCTTTAATTCCACAGTGGAATACGTCAATGCTTAGTTTTTCAGCTGTTTCAACTGCTTCAACAGGAACAGGCTATTTTGGGACGATATTGATGATTCTACCAATCATCGTATTCTCATTTAATCATTCACCTATGATTTCATCATTTGTTGTGAAACAGAGAGCTACGTATGGAATCGAAGCCACTGATGCTAAATGTGCGCAAATACAAAAGGTTTGTTATATCATGACATTCGCTGTTGTTATGTTCTTCGTTTGGAGTAGCGCATTGAGCTTGACTCCAGATGATATAAAAATGGCAAAAGAACAAAACTTATCAATTCTTTCATATCTTGCTAATGAGCTTAATTCGCCTGTAATCACTATTGCAGCTCCAATTATTGCTTTTGTGGCTATTACAAAGTCTTTCCTTGGCCATTATATAGGAGCATTTGAAGTAATGCGTGACATGATTATTAAGTTTGGTAAATCACGTGGAAAAGATATTGAAGAAAAAACAATTAAGACAATAATTCTTACTTTTGTTGTATTATCATGCTGGTTTGTTGCTTATACAAATCCAAGTATTCTTGGACTTATTGATTCTCTAAGCGGTCCTTTAGTTGCTGCTATCTTATGTCTATTACCGATGTATGCGATTCAAAAAGTGCCAGTACTAGCTAAATACAAAGGGAAAATGAGCAACGTATTTGTTATTATTGTAGGTGTACTTACTGTCTTAGCAAGTATTAAGTCATTATTCTAATTCACTACTGTTGGTTTTAGTATCAAAATAGTTGGATCTGAGAAAATAAGGAGCAAGTTTTGAATAGTTTTTTTCAAAACTTGCTCTTAAAATATTCTAAGGAATTAATTTTACAAATAAGTTTATTCATATTAGTCATCTAGCGTTTTGGTCATATACTCATCCAATATTATCAAGACCTAAATCGAAAAAATTTAAATATCAAGCGCCTAACGTATTATATATCCCTAATATGTTAGGCGCTTTTATTTTGGATAATAAATTTTGAACCTGAATTTGAATAGTATATTTCTCTATTTGATGCTTATTTAATATTGTAAAATTTGTATTGAAAATTCGAGGTTTTAAAAGTATCATATACATATTCAAACATTTGAAGATGTATATGATACTTTTTAAATTGAGGAAAAGTAACGGAGGGATTTCAATGGGAAACGAAATGCAACAATTTAAAGCAGATTTCTTTAAAGCCTTAGCACACCCTTTGCGAATAGGTATTTTAGAATTATTGTCAGAAGGTGAAAAAAGCGTAAACGAAATTCAAGATATTTTAAATAAGGAAGGCTCAGCTGTTTCTCAGCAATTAAGTGTACTACGTTCAAAAAATATTGTTGTTGGTAGGAAAGATGGAAAAAGAGTTTTATATTCTTTACGAGACCCTATTATTGTGGATTTATTGGTGGTTGCACGGAAGATTTTCAACAACCATTTAATCGATACGATTTCAATGTTAGAAGAGCTAGATGAAGCAGAAAGTGAAATGATGGCCAAGGAGGGATAGGTTGAGTATTGAGGTTAAGAAAGAAGATATCATCCAACATGGGATTGAAACATTTCGCTCATTAGGAGCTCATTACGTTTGTGAAGTTTGTATAAAAAGTGGAAATTCTTGTTGTTTTTCATGCCAACATTTACAAGATGGAGTTGGATGTCGAAAAAGAAATACTGCTTGTACAGCTTGGTTATGTGGAATTCAAGGTTTTTTATTTGATCAAATAGGATTACTGGATGAATGGAATCGTTTTTGGAGTGAAATTCCAGGACAAATGTTTCGTAGAGATATTACTCCAGATAAGGTAAGGATTAGATCGTTTATTGATACGAAGAAGCTAGATAGTCGAGCCGGAGAACGTTTAGCAGAAAGATTGAAATCCTATGTACAACAAGGTGGAGATATAGGTGAATTGGAGTGTCATTTAAGTAAAACATATAGTAAATATTAGGATGTTTTTTATTTTTGTGAAAAGGACAATTTTCTGTATAAGGGACCGAGAAATACATTTGTAATCCAGATCTATTAAAAATAGAAAAGAAGGGTTTGTAATGAGAAAGTTATTTACAGGAAGGTTTGAAGGATATTCATTAGCACATTTTCAAAAGGATCTTCTTTCAGGAATGATTGTTGGAGTTGTTGCGATTCCACTTGCTATGTCTTTTGCTATAGCCTCTGGTGTTAAGCCAGAGTATGGGATTTATACAACCTGTATTGCTGGAATACTCATTTCACTGTTTGGTGGTTCGAAGTATCAAATTGGAGGACCTACAGGTGCTTTTGTTCCGATTCTTTTAGGAGTTGTAATTACCTATGGATACGAAAATTTACTACTCGCGGGTTTGTTAGCTGGAATTATTTTATGTCTTATGGGAATCTTCAAACTAGGCTCTTTAATTAAGTTTATTCCACGTCCTGTAACAATTGGTTTTACTTCAGGTATTGCTGTTATTATCTTTACGGGACAAATTGCTAGTTTTTTAGGTTTAACAGGTATAAAAAAGCATGAGGAATTTCTAGCGAATTTGAAGGAACTCTTCACTCATATCAGTACTACCAATTTTTATAGTGTTATAACTGCTTTGATTTGCTTTTTTGTTATACTCATAACACCAAAAATTTTACCAAAAGTGCCTGGTTCATTAGTAGGTGTTGTTATTTCAACTGTAATTGCAACTGTATTTTTCTCAGGTCATGTACCTACTATTGGTACAGCATATGGCACGATTCCAAATACACTTCCTCAGTTTGATATACCAGAAATCACATTAGAACGTATAAAACAGTTAATTGGTCCTGCATTTGTTATTGCGATGCTCGGTGGAATTGAGTCGCTTTTATCCGCTGTCGTGGCAGATGGTATGACAAATAGTAAACACAACAGTAACAAAGAGCTTGTCGGTCAGGGGATTGCAAATATTGTTACCCCGTTATTTGGCGGGATTCCAGCAACTGGAGCAATTGCTCGTACAGCGACTAATATTAAGAGTGGGGCTGTATCTCCGATGTCGGGTATTATTCATGGGGGATTTGTGTTATTGACACTTTTACTGTTAGCTCCATATGCTTCACATATTCCTCTTGCTAGTATGGCTCCCATTTTAATGGTGGTAGCTTGGAATATGAGCGAACAAAAACATTTTTATCACATACTCAAAATGAAGACAGGAGATTCCCTTGTATTACTAGTAACATTTTTACTTACTGTATTTACTAGTTTAACAACAGCTGTGGAGATCGGTCTTATTTTAGCTGTTATTTTGTTTACAAAACGTATGAGTAATATGCTTGTTATATCTAAAGTGCTTCCTGATCATACAAAAAAGAATGAAAAATTGTTATCGCATGTGGTAAATAAAGCTCATGATTGTCCACAAATTAGTATTTATACAATAGAAGGCCCATTATTCTTTGGGGCTGCTCAAACATTTGAACAAAATATTTTAGCGACTATTCATTATAAACCTAAAGTTTTAATTTTACGTATGGGAAAAGTTCCTTTTATTGATACCACAGGAGAGTCTTACTTTAGGAATATTGTTCAGCACTTCAAAAAACAAGGTGGCGTACTTCTTATTTCTGGAATTCAATCAGAGCTAAAAGCCAATCTAGATAAGAATGGATTGTACGCTGAGATTGGGAAAGAAAACTTTTTTGATCATACCGGGGAAGCAATTAATTGTGCTTTAGGACATCTGAATACAAGAAAATGTATAGGGTGTAAGCATTTTGCTTTTCATGAGTGTACAGGGCTTTCTCAGCAATCTCAGGAAATCAATACAATAAAGAATAAAGTAAATGCATTAGATTTTTAAAAATTTCACTTCACATACAAAGTTTGTTTGATTTCATCTACTTTTTCATCATTTTATTAAAAAATAGAGAAGAAGAAAGTTTGTTTTGGAGAATGTGGAGAAGATTTTTTACAAGGTGTGAACAAGTAGTTTTTTTATACATTCAACAAATAAGTATCAAACAGTAAGAAGAGAATATTTTCCGTATATTTAAACGGAAAAGGGAAATTAAAAATAATATTTATTTAATAGAATACACGAAAACGAGTGGAGGAAATAAAAATATGTCTAATTTACCAAATTGTCCAAAATGTAATTCAGAATACACTTACGAAGATGGGAATCTTTTTGTTTGTCCAGAATGTGCTCATGAGTGGACTTTAGAATTAGAAGCTGAAAATAGTGAAGATACAAAGGTAATTAAAGATGCAAATGGAAATATTTTAAACGATGGTGATTCTGTAACAGTAATTAAAGATCTTAAAGTAAAAGGAACTTCATCAGTTGTAAAAATTGGTACAAAAGTAAAGAGTATCCGATTAGTTGATGGAGATCATAATATTGATTGTAAAATTGATGGTTTTGGAGCTATGAAATTAAAATCTGAATTTGTTAAAAAGGTATAAATACAATTTTGTTACATCAAAATTAGTTTGAAGTTAATGAATATACACTGTTTTTCAGCTGTACCCCGTGCCCAACAACTTAAGAATTTCGAATTACCTTGAAATGATAAAATGAACTTTGGGTTATGATTCAGCAGAGTTTTTGGGGAGTACCATGAAATTTTAGCTTGCTAGCAATATAGTACTGCCGAAATATTTGAAATAGCTATAAGACTATTCTTTCGATGGTATGATGAAAGATGTGGAAAAGGAATAGGTGTCAATCAGACCTCAATATTAACCTTCACTATTAGCAACAAAAAACCACCTCTCATAAAGGTGGTTTTTCAGTATTAATATATTTTAATTAGTCACGTCTAAATGGCCCTTTTGGAGCAATTAGCTCTAAATTAGTACCATCTGGATCACGGAAGTAGGCAACTCTTGTACCAAATCCAGATTTCAAGCCATCTTCTTGAAAGATAATTGATTCTCCATATGGGTGCTATCTTATGCACATCAGGCTAACAAAATGGATTGCCTCTGAAACAAAAAAATGATTTTTATTACTATAAAAAACGTAAAGTATCTGTTTTAGAAAAAAATTAATTTTTATAAATTGATGGAGATATAACTCAATTCTTTTATATATTTAGTTAAATATGATTGTCAGAATGAACTTAAAGTAATTATGATTTCTAGAAATGCGAACTGATGTTTTGAATTGGTTTAAAGTTGCTAGAACAAAATAAAACCAATTGAGCAAAAAAACTTGCAAAAATAAAAAGAGAGATGTATATTAATTGATGTATCAATAATTGATATATCAATTAATATTTTGACAAGAAAGAAAAGGAACATTTTATGAAGGAAATGTTCGTAAATATCAGTGGAGAAGAACGCAAAATACTTATTCATGTTCTATTACAGATGCAAAAAAATGTAGAGAATATTAAAGAATAGAGAGTGTAGGGGGCAGAATAGTGTGGAAATAATCGCAGCTATTTTAGTCGGGATCGTAGCATTAGAACATTTGTTTATCATGATCCTTGAAATGTTTTTTATTAATTCAAAAGTAGCGAAACGTGCTTTCAAATTACCGAAGCATTTAGAAGGAGATCGAAACGTAGCCATTATGTTTGCAAACCAAGGTTTATATAATGGATTTTTAGCGGCTGGTCTCATTTGGGGACTTGTACTTGGACTCAATCCAATTGGTTATATGGTCCAATTATTTTTCGTAATTTGTGTGGTGGTAGCAGCTATTTTCGGAGGTTTCACATCTAATAAATCAATTATTGTGAAACAAGGACTTCCAGCTGTTTTAGCACTGGTTGCCCTTTTATGTATGATATAGAATCAAAGTTTCTCAATAAAAGAACTCATTTTTGAAAAGAATACGCTATTCTTTCTTTAAAATTATAGGAAAGGATGGCGTTTTTGTATGTCTATTTCTGTATCTGATGAATTACAACCATTGAGCAAAAAAGTTAGTGATTAAAAATATTATTCTTTAGTACATACATTTTTAAGATGTTAAATATATTTCATAATAGTCTCTGTAAGATAGGGATAAGTAGAATAGTACTTTAAAGTACCTATAGCACTTTAAAGTGCGTACTTTTTATAACTTTGAATATCATTCATAATAGCACCAGTAAGAAGAAAACAAACTTTACGGTACTACTAGTTACCAACGATGTTACAGCAGTTTATTTAGAATCAGATTGATTGAAGGGTTGTACTATATGGCCTAATAATTTCGAAAAAATGTCGGTGTGGCATAAAACAATTATGGAGGTTAAAGATATGAGCACTTCAAATTTGAATGAAATAAGTAAACAAATTTTAAAAGAGGAGGAAACGCTTCAATTTTCCTCTTTTACAAATGAAGATGCCTTGCAACTAGGTTTATTTATCGTTGAAACAGCAAAGCGAGAGGGGAAATTGATTGCTGTTGATATAACGAAAAATGGTGTGCAATTATTTCATTTCAAGATGACAGGGACAAATGCGGAAAATACGAAATGGATTGAGCGTAAAAAACGAGTCGTTTCCCTGCATGATCGTAGCTCGTATTATATGCAGATACAAAGTGAAATAACTGGAATTTCATATAATGAAAAATATCTTTTAGATACTTCGGAATATGCTGCGTTTGGTGGATGCTTTCCTATCAGAATAAAAAACGTAGGGGTTATTGGAATGATAACAGTTTCAGGATTACCACCAGAAGAAGATCACGAATTGGTAGTAAGAGCAGTTAAAAATCATTTGAACCAATAGTTGTAACTAGTCAATAGATAATTAAATTTAGGGGGCAATACTATGCCATTAATCGAGCTAAATACTTGGCCAACCATGTCAACAGAAGAAAAGAAGGAATTTATTTATAGTGTAACGGAACTTACAATAAAACTATTAAAAATTGTCCCTGACAAAATTCAAGTGTTGATAACGGAACTTGAGAAAGAAAACTGGGGGAAAGCTGGGGCTGTAGCAAGTGATGCTACCTTTGCTGTGAAAAGTAGGGTGTCCGATTGGGAGACAAAAGAGTCTTACGATACACTAGGTCGTAACGTTAATGGAATGGCTATTATTAAGATTGATATATGGAATACATTTGATCAAGAGACAAAGGATAAGTGGGTAAACGAACTTACACAAGTAACATCTAAATATACTCATGCACCTTTGGATAAAGTGCTAATTCTTATTCGTGAAATGATTCCAGGGAACTGGGGACAAAGTGGTGTAACAGGAGCTAATGCAGATTTCCTTTCCAAAAGTCGTACATTTTAATCATTAAATAAAAAAGGCAAAAATGAACACATTTCTGTTCGTTTTTGCCTTTTTTATTATTTGTCTGTGGTAATGAACATGATCCTTTATATGTTTAAGTAATATTCTCTAAAGTTGCCTCTACGGGAAAGTGTATTTCTTCATTTGAAAGTCTTTTTCATGGAATGTAGATTTCAATTTTTGAGCAAAATAAGCTAGGTTATATAAATGTTACTTTTTAGTACCTATAGTACTTTAAAGTACGTACTTTTTATTAGGGTGATTATCATTCATAATAGCACATGTAAGAGAGAAACAAGCTTTACGGTACTGGTAACTAACTATGTTACTTTTTAGTACCTACAGCACTTTAAAGTACGTACTATTCATTGTATTGAATATATTTCATAATAGTACATGTAAGAGAGAGACAAGCTTTACTGTACTAAAAAGTACCTATAGTACTTTAAAGTGCGTTCTTTAAAAAAAGAATGAAACCATTCATAATAGCGTTTGTAGAGATTAAATATGTTTTTTAGAAGATAAAAGGGCCTTTTTATCGCACTATTATGATAGGAATTATAGGGAAGAGGGGAAACTCAATTGAATTCATATACAGCATCGTCTTCAGAAGTTCAGACGAATCGAAGAAGTATATTTGCGTTGTTAGCGTTAGCAATTAGTGCGTTCGGGATTGGGACAACTGAATTTGTTAGTGTCGGTTTATTACCATCTATTTCGGAAGATTTACATGTGTCGGTTACAACGGCTGGTTTAACAGTTTCTTTATATGCGTTAGGCGTAGCGTTTGGGGCTCCAGTATTAACGTCATTAACAGCTAATATGTCACGAAAAACGTTATTAATGTGGATTATGATTATTTTCATTATTGGTAACGGAATCGCAGCGGTAGCAACAAGCTTCACTGTATTACTTATTGCGCGAATTATTTCTGCACTTTCGCATGGTGTGTTTATGTCAATTGGTTCAACAATTGCTGCGGCACTTGTCCCAGAAAATAAGCGTGCTAGCGCGATTGCCATCATGTTTACTGGTGTAACAGTTGCAACTATTACAGGGGCACCAATTGGAACATTTATTGGTCAACAATTTGGCTGGAGAACATCATTTTTAGCAATTGTAGTAATTGGAATTATCGCCTTAATTGCAAATAGTATTCTCATTCCATCTAATATGAAAAAAGGTGCGTCTGTATCATTCCGCGATCAATTTAAACTGATTACGAACGGAAGACTGTTACTAGTTTTCATTATTACTGCATTAGGATATGGGGGAACATTCGTAACTTTTACGTATTTATCTCCGTTATTACAAGAGGTAACAGGATTTAAAGCAAATACGGTTACTATCATTTTATTAGTGTATGGAATCGCCATTGCGATAGGGAATGTGATTGGCGGAAAATTATCGAATCATAATCCAATTCGAGCGCTATTCTACATGTTCTTTATTCAAGCGATTATACTATTTGTTTTAACATTTACGGCACCATTTAAGGTAGCTGGGTTAATCACAATTATTTTAATGGGGCTATTCGCATTTATGAATGTTCCAGGGTTACAAGTATATGTCGTAATGTTAGCTGAACGATTTGTACCGAGTGCTGTCGATGTTGCATCGGCAATTAATATTGCGGCGTTTAATGCTGGGATTGCTCTTGGTGCTTATTTAGGCGGTATTGTAACGAACTCGTTAGGGTTAATTCATACAGCTTGGGTAGGCGGCATTATGGTAGTAGGTGCTGTTATTTTAACAGCATGGAGCATGACATTAGAAAAAAGAGATCAAGTAAAATAAAAGGAGAGAAAATAAAATGAAAAACTTACAAAGTAAAACAGTATTAAGTAATGGTGTGGAAATGCCTTGGTTTGGTTTAGGTGTATTTAAAGTAGAAGAAGGACCAGAACTTGTAGAAGCGATTAAATCAGCAATTAAAGCAGGATACCGCAGCATTGATACAGCTGCAATTTACGGAAATGAAGCAGCTGTAGGTGAGGGGATTCGTGCCGGTATTGAAACAACTGGTATTTCAAGAGAAGAATTATTTATTACTTCAAAAGTATGGAACGCAGATCAAGGATATGAAGAAACGATTGCTGCATACGAAGAGAGCTTAAAAAAATTAAAGCTAGATTATTTAGATTTATATCTTGTTCACTGGCCTGTAGAAGGGAAATATAAAGATACATGGAGAGCGTTAGAAACACTTTATAAAGAAAAGCGTGTACGTGCAATTGGCGTAAGTAATTTCCAAATTCACCATCTGCAAGATGTAATAAAAGATGCAGAAATTAAGCCGATGATCAACCAAGTAGAATACCATCCTCGTTTAACACAAAAAGAATTACAAGCTTTCTGTAAAGAACAAGGTATTCAAATGGAAGCATGGTCACCACTTATGCAAGGTCAATTATTAGATAATGAAACATTACAGGCAATTGCTGAGAAACATGGTAAAACAACAGCACAAGTGATTTTACGTTGGGACCTTCAAAATGAAGTGATCACAATTCCAAAATCAACGAAAGAGCACCGCATTATTGCAAACGCAGATGTATTTAACTTTGAATTAACGAAAGAAGATATGGAAAAAATCGATGCATTAAATCAAAATCACCGCGTTGGTCCAGATCCTGATAACTTTGATTTCTAATAGAAATGAGTAAAAAGAGTGCAAAAATTGCACTCTTTTTTTATTGAATAGACAATAAAATGTTTCTGTTTATATTATGACTTTTAAATTACTTTAGACGAGCTAAAGAACTGATTAACAGTATTAAAGTTTGACATAAAATAATGGATTCTATATTATATATGCTATAGCATATAAATTGCGATTTATTTAGAGGTGGCATATGGACTTATATGAGTTAACAGGACATCTTGTTCATCATACGGATGTGAAGTTAACAAATTATATAATGTAAGTTTTTAATCACATATTGCTTATAAAATTTATCCTTTGTATGCTATAGCATACAAAATACACCTCTTAACTTGTAATGTTCAAAATTTAAATAACATAGTAGAAAATTCATGAAGCGAGGAGATTTTAGTAATGGAAAAATTCATATTAGCGTTTGATAGAGAACTTGTAATTGCAGAAAAAAAAGACTCAACATGGAGCGTCCAATCGCAGTTTGTAGGTGCGAATCCGGTTGCGTTAGCTTCAGATCCATACGATCCAGAAAGAATGTATTGTGGTACCTTTGACAGGGGATTATGGAGAAGTAAAGATGGAGGAAGTTCATGGGAAGCGATTGGTGCGTTACCTTCCTTTGGTGAAGTGTTCCCAGCAAATGCTATTCATATGAGAGCTATTACAGCAGTTTCTGTATCTCCAGCGAAGGGGGATGACGGTAACGGGATTGTATATGTAGGAACTGAACCGAGCGCAATGTTCGTATCCAAAAATGGAGGAGACAGTTTTGAGCTGCTAACTGATTATCGACAAATGCCATCATATTCATCATGGTTCTTTCCTCAAAGAACATATACACACCATGTAAAACATATTGAAATTGATGCTAATAATCCAGAAACTATTTATACGACTATTGAGGTAGGCGGATTAATTAAAAGTGTAGATGGAGGTAAGACATGGACTGAGGAAAAAGAGGGGAACTATCCTCAAGATATTCACATTCTTAAATCACATGGCGATGCGCCAAATCGTTTATACGGGGTGTTAGGTGATTCATTCTTGAAAGAACCAGGTCAAGAGTATGCGGAGAGTAATGATGGAGGTAAGACTTGGAACTATATGTGTAGCGGGCTAAAGCATCATTACGCATATCAAATGGCAGTTAACCCAAATGATCCAGAAAATATTATTATCGCGACATCTTCAAATCCACACGTAGCGCATGATTACAATAATGGAAATTGTGAATCATTTATTTATAAGAAAGAAAAAAATCAGTCTTGGGCAGAAATGAATGTAGGTTTACCAACTCCTAAAGGCACAATCATACCAGTATTAAAGGCAACAAGTGATGGAACGTTTTATCTGTTTAGCAATAAAGGAGTGTATCAGTCAGTAGACGGTGGTTCAAATTGGACATCATTAGAGATTCCTTGGGAGAATAGATTTATGGAACAACATCCTTATGAGATGTTAATTATTAAATAAGTGACAGGTATAGTTTTTACTACTATTCATTGGTAATGTTTAGTTGAATTTAAATTAAAAATGTAAAAAGCCAGGTAATGTGTTATTCATGCTACCTGGCTTTTTTGACCAGCAATTTAAGGTTATTTTCATATTTGTGTAAATATGAAACAAGCAGGATACATGAATAGAGAATGGGTAAAATAATACCGAATGATCACTAGATTGTATCAATGATGCTATAAGTGTTTTTTTAGGGAAACTGAAGCAAGAAGCAGTGGTTTAGATTCAGAATGACTAGCAATTGGTGTTATGGTGTTCAATGGTTCAAAAATGAACTCATTTCAACTCATATTATCTTCGCAATGTATCATTTTGAAGAATATTAAAACTTAGGAGGAAATGAATTATGACAAAAGATTTCTATACTGCACTGAAAGAAAGACGTACTTATTATGGAATTAACAAAGAGGTACAAGTATCGGATGAAAAAATTAAAGAAATTGTGGAGTTTGCTGTGAAATATACTCCATCAGCTTTCAATTCTCAAACTGCGCGACTAGTTGTATTATTTGGTGAAGCTCATGATAAATTATGGGATATTACAACTGAAACATTAAGAAAAGTAGTTGGAGATGGAGATTTCTCAGGAACGCAACAAAAAATGGATTCTTTTAAAGCTGGTTATGGAACAGTACTATTCTTTGAAGATGAGGCTATCGTTAAATCGCTTCAAGAAAAATTTGCTGCATATGCTGAAAACTTCCCAATTTGGTCACACCAAGCATCAGGTATGCACCAATTAGTCGTGTGGACAGGTTTAGAAGCAGAGGGATTAGGGGCATCTTTACAACATTATAATCCATTAATTGACGATGAGGTAAAACAAGAATGGAATGTTCCTGCTAATTGGAAACTAATTGCACAAATGCCATTTGGTAATCCAACAGCTGCACCAGGTGAAAAAGAATTCCAACCACTTGAAGAGCGTGTGAAATTTCATAAGTAATATTCAAATGCAATAAAATGGAAATTTAATTAGTGGTGGTCTTACTGTCCGCAAATAGCGGGATAAGCTAACTGTATTGCGAAAATAAAACTGTTTAGTTACAAAAATTCTATTTATTATTTCTGTTAATCGAGTATGTATTAATAAAAGTTGTTAAAATCACTATTTTAATCTTTAAAGGAACAAGGTGATCGGTTTGATCATCTTGTTTCATTTCTTAAATTTTATTTTATTTTATTTTATTCATTAAAAAACGCTAGCTTTTCATAAATGCTTGAAAAACTAGCGTTTTAATAATAGGTATCTGTAATTTGATTACTTAAAACTATATACGAAAAAGCTTTTATGTTATTCCTCAAGTTCTATCCATTCCTGTGACCATTCTTCTATTCCGCGAATAATAGCTTCTAAAGCAAATCCTTTTTGAGTTAAAGAATATTCTATACGAACTGGTGTCTCAGGAAAGACTTTACGTTCGACAATTCCTTCTAGTTCTAATTCTTTCAATCTTTCTGAAAGTAATCTTCCGCTAACAGGAAGAGAAGATTCAAGCGTACAAAAGCGCTGAGATCCAGAAAAAAGTTGGTAAATAATTAGTGCTGTCCATCGTTGGCTAAAAAATTTCATTCCTTTTTCAAAGCGAGGGCATAATGTAGAATCATTCATTTTCCTTCACCTCCTAAAACAAATTATATAACATCTTACTATTAGTAACAAATGTTTTTATAATTAATTACTTGACGTAAATTAATTACGAATGTATACTCACTTACATAAAGTAACTAAGTTGTTTTATGTAACTAAAACTCTTTTCTTTAAATGGCCAAAGTTGTAATGATACATATTGCATATAAGCTGAGAGAAAAAAGAATAGCATCTGTAAAAACACTTACGTTGTGTAAGTTAAACAATAAAAAATATAACAATGGAAGAGAATTTTTAGAGATTCTCAATACTAGGAGGTACCTAATGGTTACAACAGATACAATTCATATGTTAGAAGATAAAATTCAATTTATACATCAAGATGGAAAGGATATTTATTTAGTAGGACCTATCAAATTGCCAATTAATTTATATGGGGAGACTAAAATTTTCCAATGGTATTCTTGGTTACAATGTAGTGAGGTTACAAATAGTGTAGAAGGAATTATCAAAAAACTCTCATCTATTAATTTAGCTGATATGCAGCAATCTAGTGTGCTTGTATATGGTGATTTTGAGAATTCTGAAGATGCCCTAATTCGTATGCATAGTATTTGTCACACCGGTGATATCTTTGGTAGTAAACGTTGTGACTGTGGATTCCAATTAAAGCAGTCTTTACAAATGATTACAGAACATGGTTCAGGTGCTTTATTTTACTTAGCGAATCATGAAGGAAGAGGAATTGGTTTGTTTAGTAAAGCAATGACGTACCTCTTGCAAGAAAATGGGTTAGATACAGTAGAAGCTAATCTGAACCTAGGCTTTGAAGATGATGTTCGAAACTATGATGATACAATTGAAGTATTAAAAGCGCTACGCTCAAAACCTGTAAAACTTATTACAAATAATCCAAAAAAATTAGAAGCGTTACAAAAAGCTGGATTAAATGTTACGAGTCGTGAACCGTTATGGGGTGATATCTCAGAGTTTAATGAGAAATATTTGCAAACGAAGATTCAGCGTTCTGGACATTTTGAAGGGGGACACTTACATGCTTGAGCATGAATTGTATATGAAGCTAGCACTAGAAAATGCCAAGGCTATGAAGGGACAAACGACTCCAAATCCATTGGTTGGATCTGTAATTGTAAATGATAATCGAATTGTAGGGGTCGGAGCACATATGAAGGCCGGAGAACCACATGCCGAAATACATGCGATACGTATGGCTGGAGAACAGGTACGTGGTGCTACAATCTATGTAACTCTTGAACCTTGTTCTCATCATGGTAGAACAGGGCCTTGTGCTGAAGCAATTGTACAAGCAGGAATTAAGAAGGTAGTAGTTGCTACACTTGATCCAAACCCGCTTGTTTCTGGACGTGGAATTAAAATTCTACAAGATGCAGGTATTGAAGTACTTGTAGGAGTGTGTGAAGAAGAATCTAAAAAAATGAATGAAGTCTTTAATAAATATATTTTGACAAAGCGTCCATTTGTAACGATTAAATCAGGAGTTACATTAGACGGTAAAATCGCTACGTCTTCATCGGATAGTAAGTGGATTACATCTACAGAAGCAAGACAAGAAGTACACCAAATACGAAACGAAAATGCGGCTATTTTAGTAGGAGCGAATACTGTTCAAAAGGATAATCCATCATTGACAACGCGTATTCCAAATGGACGAAATCCAATTCGAATAATATTGGACTCGACATTACGCATACCGATGGAAGCTAATGTTGTTACAGATGGAGAAGCTCCTACCTGGATATTTACAACAAGTAATCATGCAGCGAAAAAAAGATAGCATTAGAAAATGCAGGAGTTAAAGTATTTGTTACTAGCAGAGAAAAGCATATAAACTTACATGAAATGCTTGATGTTTTAGGGCAAAAAGGAGTTTCCTCCCTGCTTATTGAAGGTGGTGGAGAGGTAAATGCTTCGTTTATTGAAAATAAATTGATGGATAAACTTATATTATATGTCGCACCAAAAATTATTGGGGGCAGATTGGCGCCTAGCTTTGTAGAGGGGACTGGTATTACTAAAATGCAAGATGCAATTGAATTTAAGGATGTATCATTTACCCAGGTTGGAAAAGATTATAGATTTATTGGCTATCCAGAATATCGGAACATATAAGGAGAATAAAAGCTACTTATATGTTCCGATAAATGGATTGCAGAAAGGAGCGATGAAGAGTGAAGTTTGGATTTGATATCGATGATACATTAATTGATTTAAGGCAGCATGCTTTTCATTTATATAATAAGAAATTAAACAAAAAAGTAGGATTGGATGTATTTCATTCTTTAAAAACAATTGAAATTCATGAAGCATTTGGCATGACTTCGGAGGAAGGCAGTCATATGTGGAATAGTTTGCTGGATGAGATTTATTATACTTCTTGTTCACCGTTTCCATATGCAGTAGAGACATTACAAGAATTAGAAAAACAGGGACATGAAATATACTATATAACAGCACGGCCTAAAGAACATGGAGAGCAAACAAAAAAATGGTTAATAGAAAAAGGTTTTCCGGTACATGAAGATCGCTTTTTCTATGGAATGAAGGATGAAGAAAAAATACACTTCATACAAGAAATAAAATTAAACTATTTCTTTGATGATAAGCCGGCAGTCTTAGAAACGTTAATAGGAAAACCGATAAATGTGTATGCAAAAACTACTTCTTACAATCAACATCTCAATATCCCGCGGATTACAAGTTGGACGGAGTTAGGAGATATTATAAAGAAAGAAATGTGAGGATTTAACTGGCAAATCAAATAGAGCTAAGAGTATATTGAGTGTTACAATTTTAGAGGAAAGACATAGGTGTTATGTCTTTCCTTATTTTTTAATACTATCGTTTTTATTAGTGTGATGTGCTAGGAGTACTTCTAATAGAGAGGAAATAGAAAAATGAGCAATAAGAAAAATATTTTTAAGCTAGTCTTGTATGGTAGTGTAATTTATACATCAATGATGGGTTCCCCTGGTGCCACAATATTTTTGGATATTTTGGATGAGAAGTTCAAGAATTAATAGGGTGTGTTCATAATCATGAATTTTTGGAAAACCAAAATTACAATGTTAGGTTATTTTGAATCAGTAGTGGATGATATGCAAAATTGCATATTACAAAATAAACATCGTAATTTTTGGATTCTTGGTATAAAATACATTACTTAAACTATATATTAGAATGGAGAAAGTGAATTGGAATTATTAAGAAACAGTAAGGTTGGTACAAAACTAAACATATTAATAACTATATCAAGTATTGCATGTATAGTATTATCCCTAATAGGGTTTTGGGGATTAGAAAGAGGGAAAAGTACTTCCTCTAATATGTATGAGGATAATTTACTACCAATTGAGTGGATTGGTATTGTAGAATCTAATTTTTATCATGTTAATATGAACTTTATGGAAATTATGGTATCAAAAGATGAAAAAAGAATGAATGAATTAATAAGAGAAATGGACGGAATTCGTCAGGAAAATGATTATCTTTTAAAGCAGTTTGAGGCTAAAGTTATTTCTACTAAAGAAAAAGAATTATATAACACGTTTTATGAAACATTTAATAAATTAAGAACTCAAATGAAGAAAGCGCAAGAATTAGGGAAATCTAATAATGAGGAAGCATATGCATATTACCTAAAAGAGATTGAACCTAATATGCAAAAATCAATAAAATCAATTCGTGAATTAATTTTATATAATAGTAATAATGCAGAGCTTTTACAGAAGGAAAATAATAATAGTGCTCAAAATACAATGATAATGTTTGTTAGTATTTCGCTTTTAGCAATTTTAATAATTATATTAATTGGATATATTATTAAATTAACTATCCGAAAACCACTTGTGTTACTACAAAATGATATGGAAAAAGTAGCAGCTGGAGATTTAACAACACGTACTCCTTATAAAGCAAATAATGAATTAGGGCATATTGTTCAGTCTTTTAATAGTATGTTAGATAACCTTCAACAATTAATTGCGAATGTTAAGATGACAACACAAGAGGTTATTTCTACTACGGAGGGCGTATTACAAGATACAAATCGAGCGTCTAGTATTTCAAATGAGGTTGTACAGACTGTTTTAGAAGTAAAAACAAAAATAGAAGGACAGGTAACTAGTATTCAGGAGAGCTCATCCTCAATGGAAGAAATTACAACAGGGGTGCAAACTGTAGCTGAATCTTCAGCAGTAGTCGCTGAGGTAGCAGTAACGACTACAGAACGAATAAATATCGGTAGTGAAGTGATAAATCACTCTATTCTTCAAATGAATAGTGTGCATGATGTTGTCGAGGAAACATCAAAAGTAATAAATAAACTTGTTACACGTACACAACAGATTGATACAGCTCTCGCTGCAATTACTAATATTGCCGAACAAACGAATCTTCTTGCCTTAAATGCCGCTATTGAAGCGGCACGTGCTGGAGAGAATGGGAAAGGATTTGCAGTGGTTGCCGCAGAAGTTCGAGACTTGGCTGAGCAATCTAAAGAATCTGCAAAGGAAGTGAATCATTTAATAAAATCCATTCAACAAGATACTCAAGATACAGTTAATGTCATGCGAAAAGGCCAACAGAAGGCAGTAGAAGGAAAAGAAGCTGCCCACAAAGCGAATCAAACCTTCTTGTCTATTATGAGAGATATTGATAAGATTACAAGTCAAATTCAAGAAGTATCCGCAGCGACAGAAGAGATGTCTGCTGGTACAGAAGAAGTAAATGCTTCTCTTTCGCTAGTTTCTGAAACTGCAACGGATGTGAAAAAGGAGACGCTTCAAACAGTAAATTCAATTCAATCACAGGCCGTATCAATTGAACAAATATCAATCCAATCCAACAAAATGAAAGAAAAGGTGGAAGAATTAAGGGGATTGGTTTCAAAATTTAATATTACAGAATAAGATAATTTATTCAATTATAAATGTAATAACATGTATGAAAACACATGAAGACTTAAGGGGCTTCGTGTGTTTTTTTTATTGAATAATGTATGAAATAATATTGGATCATTACAAGATATCTCGAAATTTTTCGTTAAACATTAATATATGCAAAATTACATATATTTAATGATTGATAATCATGAGCTAATGTAACTATAATAATTACACTAATAAGTAACTTACTGACGACAGTTATAAGTAAAGAAGGAGGGTTTTATTGTATTTTGTATATAAAAAATAGAAAAGGAGATATGTAAATGAAAAGGCTACTTGTTATAGGCATCATGTATACAATGTTTTTCCTCATAGGAAATATACACTTACATGCTGATGAACGAACAAATGTAAAAGAAATTACTAGTTTAGAAGAGCCTACTTGGATATTTCAGGCGGGCATAAGTAAGGGTAAATATCACGATCGACAAGATTTAGGATTTATTTTGCAGAGAAATACACCATTAAAGGTAAGACAAACGAATCCTAATTTTAAAGACAAATTAACATTACGTTTATTGTCTAATGACTCTAAAAATGAAAAATCCATACAAGTAGGAAATGAATGGATTACCATTCAAGGTGATACGCCTTTAGTTCCTTTCATAGATACTCCGTATGGTGAAGAGCACGCTGTACTTGAGTACCAAGTAGGGAATGAAAGTGCTACTAAACCTCTTCCCATTTATAAACAACAAGGAAGTGTATCTCAATTTTTTAGTACATGGGATCAATTTGATGGAGAGTATGCGTTACTTCAAGGGGAGAGTTTTCAATTATTTATACCTAAAAAAGATAAAGAAATAGTAAGGTCTTTAAAAGATTTTCAATCATTGGATGAGTTAATTGCGTATTATGAAAATATTTTTGCGATGTATGATTCAATTATTGGTTTAGATGGTTCAGCGGTTGAAAATAAAAAAAGTCAAAATCGTTATTTTTTAAAAGCAGATATATCCGGTGCTGGCGGTGCCTATTATGGTGCAAATTGGACAGCGAATAGTTCAGATAGTACAAAGATGTGGTTAGATAAACTGAGTTGGGGAACTTTACATGAAATCGCTCACGGATACCAAGCTGGTTTTGATAATCAAGGAATATTTACAGGAGAAGTTTCTAATAATCTATTCGGTGTTCAATATCAATATAGTAAATATGGAAAAAAAGCAGATCAAGTTGGTTGGTTGTTTAATTTCGGGAAAAAGGAACAAGTAGAACGGAATTTATATAATGCTTTAATGAAAGAAAATAAAAATTATGATGACTTAGATTTACGACAAAAACTTATTCTTTTAACGATGGCGAAACAAAAAGCTGGCGATGAAGCTTTTGCAAAAATGTATCAAGGTTATCGAAAACTAGCTAGCAATGCTGCTTTCAAAAAGGGGGATTATTCTTTACCGGATTTAATGAATCAGTATTATAGCGAGAATGTACAAGTTGATTTTACACCCGTTTTTGAAAGATGGGGCTTTAAGTTTAATCATAAACAAATAGAGATGAATAGGGCGAAAGGTTATCCGGCAATGACTTCTTTAGCGTATATAGTGCCTGAATCACAATTAGCTAAGGCGAGAGCTCTAGTTGATCCTGATATTCCGATAAACTCTAACTTTGAAATAGTTACGAATCAGCAAATTGCTTCACTTGGGTTAAAAGGGAATTTGCATATCCATTTAAATACAAATGAAATAGATACATTGAAAGGAAGAAAGATTAAATTAAAAGAAGGGAATACAGTTGTTCAAGAAAAAACAATTGAAACAGCAGATATCAATTTACAAGACGTACCAAATGGGGTTTATACGGTTGAAATTTCAGGTGAGAAAATGGATAGAATGTATCATTTCCGTTCGTATTATGCCTATGTAAAGGAAAAGGATAATAGTCTAACGATTGATGTTAACGAAATGAAAGTGAGCAATTTGGTAAATGAAACGATTCAATTCCTAGGATTAGGAGATGATCAGTTTGCCAAATTAAATACAGACTTAGAGCAAAAGCGGGCTGTTTTTACGGTTACTACTAAAACGCCTCATAGCTATTATGCAGATGAAAAATACGCATCAATAGAGGTGTTTAATGAGAAAGGTGAAAAAATTTATACGAAGGAAATGGAAGGGACAAATGTAACGATTGTAAAAGATACTATTCCACTAAAAGAAGGATATAAAATTAAAATCTATCATGATGAAATAAAAAAACGATTAACTAGTAAAGCTACTATTATTAATCCTATGAATAAAACGAATGAATTTATAATGACAAAATGGGGACTGAAAAATACTTATTTAAAAAATAATCCAGAAGAAAATCTTATGAAAAGAATTGATGAAGAAATGGAAGAAATTATAAGTAATCCGGTTTTAAAAGAGATACCAATGCAAAAATTAGAAATGAAAAAGAATGTGTGGATGGCGATAAATATGTTATCAGAACCACAAAAAATAACGTATATAAATAAATATAAAGATAGCTTATATAATGAGTAATTTTTGAGGAATGAAATGAATCTAAAAGTAAAGACGCAATCTATCTATATTATGAGGAATCACAATTCATAAACAGTAGATAAACATAGATAGTTTGAAATATCTATGTTTCCAATTTTGAAAAAACATTTATTTAACTTAATAATAAGATTATAAAGGAGTAAGAATATGAATAATTTCGTAAAGGTAGGTTTAACTACAGGAGTGGTGTTATCGGCGATTATGCCCTATGGAGGAGTACATGCGGCAACAGAAGATTTAAAAGTGGACACAAAGGAAGATACGTTCCGAACAGGTAATTTAACAGCACCTTCTCAAAATTCGGCAGAAAATGTAGCAAAGGATGCACTAAAAGGAAAAACAGAACAAGCATTATCATCAAAGCAAGTTAATACGGAATCCAAAGTTAATTATAATGTTACGCAAAGTCGTAAATCTTATGATGGTACTACATTGGTACGTCTTCAACAAACGTATGAAGGACGTGATGTATACGGATATCAACTAACAGCACATATTAATGATGATGGTGTACTTACGAGCGTTTCAGGGGATAGTGCCCAAGATCTACAACAACAGGAAGATTTGAAACAACCTATTACTTTATCAGAAGAGGATGCAAAAAAACAGCTTTTCAACATCTATGGAAATAATCTCACATTTATTGAAGAACCAGAAATTAAACAAGTGGTATATGTAGATGAAAATACAAATAAAGCTACAAACGCATATCAAATTACTTTTAGTGCATCTACACCTGAATATGTATCTGGTACAGTATTAATTGATGCTTTTGGTGGTAATCTATTAAAAGAACTCGTTCAAAAATTGGGTATACAAGTAGATAGTAGTATTGTCCAATCTGCGACAGCAAATAAATCACAAGATTCTTCAAGATTAACAGGTACAGGAAAAGATGACTTAGGTATTAATCGTACGTTTGGAATTACGCAGCGAAGTGATGGAACGTACATGCTTGCAGATTATTCTCGTGGTAAGGGAATTGAAACATATACTGCTAATTATAAAGATTATAATAATTATAGAAGAAATGTATGGGGTTATCTCGATGATTTAGTAACAAGTAATTCTACAAATTTTACTGATCCTAAAGCAGTTAGTGCTCATTATTTAGCAACGAAAGTATATGATTTTTATCAAGAAAAATATGGCCGTAACAGCTTTGATAATAACGGACAAAAAGTAATTTCTGTCGTTCATGGTTGGAACACAAATGGTACGAATAAAGGAAATCCTAAGCAGTGGTTTAATGCATTTAGTAATGGAGCTATGCTAGTATACGGAGATCCAATTGTTAGAGCATTTGATGTGGCAGGACATGAATTTACACACGCGGTTACAAGAAATGAGTCTGGACTTGAGTATGCAGGAGAAGCTGGTGCAATTAATGAGGCTCTATCTGATATTTTAGGAGTAGCAGTTGAAAAGTATGCTAATAACGGAAAGTTCAATTGGACAATGGGAGAACAATCAGGTCGTATTTTTAGAGATATGAAAAACCCATCATCTATCTCTTCTAGATATCCGGAGGACTATAGACATTATAATAACTTACCTATTGATGCTGACCACGATCATGGTGGTGTACACACGAACTCTAGCATTATTAATAAAGTAGCTTACTTGATTGCTAGTGGTGGAAACCATAATGGAGTAAACGTACATGGCATTGGAGAAGATAAAATGTTTGATATTTTCTATTATGCAAATACGGATGAATTAAATATGACTTCTAACTTTAAAGAATTAAAAGAAGCTTGTATTCGTGTAGCAACGAACTTATATGGTAAAGACTCATTAGAAGTACAAGCTGTCCAACAAGCCTTTAAAGCAGCTTATATTTAATAATATTGCGATGAATTATAAACCCTTTTATTTTAATATAGTGATTAATTTGTGTGTATAGGCAAAAACCTTGTAGAATTTTTCTGCAAGGTTTTTTTAGAATTTTATTTTATAAATGTGTTATATGGTTTTTAGTTAATTAGGATAAAAATAATCTTATAACTGTATGTAAGAATGTGTGATTTTACAACCTTTTCTATGATAAAAAAAGATACTACTTTAGCAAATATAAAGAGTTAGAAATTATAGTTTATAGGGCACTTTTTTGTTCCTATGGAACTTTAAAGTGCGTAATTTTCTTTATCGTTAATATATATCATAATGGTATTTATTAGTTGGTTTTAGCTTTACTCTGCTGTTGATGCGATTTTTTAACATGACAATGATTAGAATCAGAATTATCGAGTAGATCTAAATGATGATAATTTCGATTTTTAATTCCGTACAGAGTCCAATAGCTACATAATTTTCGTTTATACTCTTTCGAAAAAAGGGTGGATCTGCTTATTTTCTGTTAAAGATAAGAGAAGTGAACCACAATATAAACGTAATTATTTATTCCAACGTAAGTCAATCATGTAGCACATGAATTTGGAGGGATCTATATGCATATGCAATTAAAAGGAAAAATAGCACTGGTTACTGGATCTACGGCAGGGATTGGAAAAGCAATTGCCACTTCATTAGTAGCGGAAGGAGCTACTGTACTTATTAATGGACGCCGTGAAGAAAATGTTAATCAAACGATAAACGAAATTCGAGCGCAGTATCCGGATGCTATTCTTCAACCTGTAGTAGCTGATTTAGGAACAGAACAAGGGTGCCAAAATGTGATTGAAAAGTACCCTGAAGTAGACATTCTTATTAACAACTTAGGAATTTTTGAACCTGTAGAATATTTTGATATCCCTGATGAAGATTGGTTTAAATTGTTTGAAGTCAATATTATGAGTGGTGTTCGACTTACTCGCTCGTACTTGAAAAAAATGATTGAAAGAAAAGAAGGAAGAGTCATCTTTATTGCTAGCGAAGCAGCTATTATGCCATCTCAAGAAATGGCTCACTATAGTGCGACTAAAACGATGCAACTCTCACTTTCTCGCAGTTTAGCTGAGCTGACGACAGGAACGAATGTGACTGTTAATACTATAATGCCTGGTTCGACTTTAACGGAAGGAGTGGAGACTATGTTAAATAGTCTTTATCCTAATGAGCAATTGACAATAGAAGAAGCTGAGAAGCGATTTATGAAAGAGAATCGACCAACCTCTATTATTCAAAGACTTATTCGTCCAGAAGAAATTGCCAATCTTGTCACTTTCTTAAGCAGCCCACTTTCTTCAGCGATTAATGGTTCCGCGTTGCGAATAGACGGGGGATTAGTACGTAGTGTATTTTAATAAATTAAAAACAACATAGTATTCTGTAGAAAGTAAAGATGGTAAGACAAATAAGTTGTATTTTACTCATTAATAGAAATATACAAAAAGCAAATTGTGATAAGAAAACAGCCGGATTTTCTACTATAAGAAAAATTCGGCTGTTCTTTTTTACTTGTTGTAAAGGATGGAAAGCTTTTAGCGTTGTGGCATTTCTTAAGAAAAAGATAAGACGAAGCAATCCCGCTGTTATTTGTATTATTTAGTGAAAGTTACCAAACGTTTTTCAACACTATTTTCCCAATTGCTTTATTTGATTCCAAATATTCATGTGCTTGTGCAACTTCATCAAACGTAAAAGTTTTCGAATCTAGTAATGGTCGAAGGTGTCCCTCTTCTACTATTTGCGTTAGTTTAGTTAAAATTTCCCCGCAAGCGTCACGTTTATCTGTATGTAATATTTTTAACGCCATAAAAGTAACGTGCAGAGAGAGTCCTTTTGCGTGTAAAGGAGAGAGGTCATGGGTTGAACGAGCTGCAATTGTTACGACAGTTCCGTTGACTGCAGCAGCTTCGAAAGAGTTATCGAGATTCTTGCCACCTACTGTATCAAATATAACTTCAAATCCGTTGCCATTCGTATGTTTTTGCACATATTCTTGAACAGATTCTTCTTTATAGTTAATAGCTATGTCGGCTCCTAGACGATGGGCTATTTCCATTTTGTTCTGCTGAGAAGCAGTTGTAAAAACTTTAGCACCAGCCCATTTAGCTAATTGAATGGCTACGTGTCCTACGCCACCAGTAGCTCCATGAATGAGCACATTTTGACCTGATTTAATATTTGCACGATCAAATAAAGATTCCCAAGCTGTAATTGCAACCAATGGTAGAGCAGCTGCTGCTTCCATTGTTAAATTTTTAGGTTTGTGAGCAATTAATCGTGCATCAGCAAGCATAAATTCTGCAAGTGCACCTCCAGTTTCTTTAAAACCTCCGGCACATCCGTATACTTCATCCCCACATTTAAATTTCGAAACACCTTCTCCTACTTCAATAACAATACCAGCTACATCGCCGTGTAATATAGCTGGAAACTCAGGAGCGACTGCTGAAACGGCACCACTACGCATTTTTGTATCGATTGGATTTACACTTGTTGCTTTTACATCGATTAGAACATGACCTGGTAAAAGTTTTGGTTTTGAAACTTCTTCTAATTGAAATACAGATGAACCCCCAAAAGAATGGATAATTTGTGCTTTCATAGTTTATACCTCCTGTTTGTGGTTATAGCATAGCAAAGTACGAAAAATAAGTATAATATTTTGAATTTGGTTAGTAACAATTTTATATAAAGAAAGGGAAAGTACGTGAAATAATGAAACGTATTTGCAAAAGCAACAGTAAAGCTTTTTGAAGAAAGGGTAGATGTTATTTTTGCAGCATGATTTATTATTACTCACTTAGTATAGGTACTTTAAAGTGCCTACATCACTTTAAAGTACGTACTGTTATTCATGTTATGGCCGATTTATAATAACACTCGTAGCACAAAGAAAGTTATAACGATTACAATCGGCAACAATGTGGTGTTGCAGTGTTGCTTATAAATTTTGAGAAGAAATATGAAAAGTATAGGTTTATATGAATGAGGGAAAGTGAGTGAAACACATGGAAAAGTTTGCGAACCATTTTGGATATAATCGTATGTTTGCGAAAGATCAACTTACGTTAGGAGTTCACATTCCGATTGAAAATTATCAGTTTCATGCTCCAACGATGGAAAAACAAGTAGAGTTAGTACAAAAAGCGGAACAATACGGTTTTACAGGTGTATGGCTTCGCGATGTATTGCTGCAAGACCCTGATTTTGGTGATCCTGCAACAGGTCAAATTTACGATATGATGATTTATTTGACGTATTTAGCAAGCAAGACAGAGAAAATCGCATTTGGAACGTCGGCAACAGTGTTGTCACTTCGTCATCCATTGCGTGTAGCAAAAGAAATTGCTACATTAGATCAACTATTTCCAGAAAGAATTATGCTTGGCGTTTCATCCGGTGACAGACGTGCCGATTTCAAAGCGTTAGGTGTTAGTCATGAAACACGAGGTGAAAAGTTTAGAGAAGCATTTGCTTACTTGGAAGAAATTTTGTATAAAAACTTCCCGTCTATCCAGTCGACACTAGGAGAAGTTCATGGTGCGAATTTAGTTCCAAAACCGTCTAAACGTGTTCCAACCTTTATTACAGGTTTTAGTCAGCAAAATATGGAATGGTTTGCTGAACATGGAGATGGATGGATGTATTATCCACGTAGTCCGGTGCATCAGGCGGGAGCAATTGGACAATGGAGAGAACTAGTAGAGGATTATCATCCAGCTGTATTCAAACCATTTATCCAACCGATGCATTTAGATTTATCTGAAGATCCAAATGAACGTCCTACACCGATACGTTTAGGTTACCGTACAGGGCGTAAGGCACTAATTGAATTACTTGATATATATAAAAGTATTGGTGTGAATCATTTATTCCTTGCTCTATTTGATGGTCAACGTCCAGCTGACGAAGTATTGGATGAGCTAGGAGAAGAAGTGCTACCGCATTTCCCAGCCTTGTAAAGGAGTGAAAAGAATGAAAGCAATAGGACTTATGCAATATGGAGATAAAAGTGTACTACAAGAGATTGAAATGCAGACACCGCTATTGGAAGACAACGATGTACTGATTGAAGTATATGCAGCTGGTGTAAATCCTGTGGATTGGAAAATACGTGAGGGTTTACTTCAAGACGTAATTTCTTATGACTTCCCGCTCGTTTTAGGATGGGATGTTGCAGGTGTAGTTGCTGCTATAGGAAAAAACGTAACAGTATGTAAAGTGGGGGATGAAGTATATAGTCGTCCAGATATTGAACGAAATGGTACGTATGCAGAGTACGTGGCAGTAGATGAGAAGTATGTAGCGAAAAAACCGAGAAATCTATCTTTTGAGGAAGCGGCATCAATCCCTCTAGTAGGTTTGACAAGTTGGCAAAGTTTAGTGAAATTCGCTAATGTTCAAAAGGGTAATAAGGTTTTAATTCATGCTGGATCTGGCGGGATAGGTACGTTTGCTATTCAACTAGCGAAAAGTTTCGGTGCATATGTTGCAACTACGACTAGTACGAAAAACATGCAATTTGTAAAGGATCTAGGCGCTGATACTGTCGTCGATTACAAAACGGAAGACTTTTCTTTGCTTTTGCATAATTACAATATTGTATTTGATGTGTTAGGTGGGGATGTACTAAAGAATAGTTATAAAGTACTTGCACCAAATGGAAAGTTAGCGTCTATTTATGGTCCGAAAGGTATGAAAATTCCGCAAACCGAGATATCAAGAGAGAAAAATATTGAGAGTGACCATATATTTACTGAACCTAACGGATATGAACTTTCTCTTATTACAGAATTAATTGAGAGCGGGAAGATTAAACCTGTTGTCACGCATGTGTTGCCTTTACATGTAGAAGGTGTAAAAAAAGCACACCACATAAGTGAGTCAGAACGTGCTCTTGGGAAAATTGTATTGAAGAAACATTGGTAAAGTATGAGGTTTTAGAGACAGTATTGTGCTAAGTAGCGAATGAACTTATATATTCTATTCTAGCAATTGTTTTAAAAGGGAGAGAACAAATGGATTCAATGACATTTCTTTTACCCCGCATTAACAGGCAGTAAGACCCCCACCTCAAAATTCAGCGATATCATAGAAGTTAGGTGGGGGCAACTGCCTGTAAAAGCCCGATTGGTTCAACTAATAATCAGTGGGGATGAACAAAACCCCCACTGATTAAAGTTTCACTTTATCCGGAGCGACAGGGGATTTAGCGAAACGCAAAATTTATCCTGCTTTATATAAGCTATTTAGTAATCAAAATATACCACAATCTATTTCGATTATCGGTATCGGCAGAAGGGTAATGTCAGATGTGGAATTTCAAACAAAGGTAGAACAATCCCTTGCTACATTTTCTAGAAGATCTACTGATGATGAATTAGGAGTAGAAGAATTTATTAGCACATTTCGTTATTGTCAATTAAATACAGCGAATATAGAGGACTATCAAGATTTGTTGCGTCTTGTAAAGAGGCGTGAAACAGAATTAAACATTCCTGAAAACCGCATGTTTTACCTATCTGTTATACCAGAAGTATTTGATGTCATTGCTTTAAATATTAAGGAAAGTGGATTGTGGGCTACAAAAGGATTGAACCGTCTTATTATAGAGAAGCCTTTTGGTTATCATGTAACGTCTGCTCGTGAGTTTAATGGAAAAATGATTGAAGATTTTGATGAAACTGACATTTGTTATATCAATCATTATCTTTGAAAATGAATGGTAATTAGGAATACACTTAGAAAAGCATTACGAAATAAATAGTATGTAATGCAAGACATTTTTATTGACGATAATAATTTATATGGTTAATATACTAGACATAAGATTATTTAATTACTAAAAGTAATCGAATATACATTTGTTTGTTGGGTTCGATAAATAAGTAATCTGTGGTAGAAGTGCTTTGAATTGCCACTATTAATATTGGGGACAATTAGAAAGCGAAAGGTATAAAAGGAATTGGAATTTGATAACTCTTTGTTTTTTTATAAAAACAGGGGCTTCTGTACAATTCATTTTTAAAATATTGACAAGGATTATACAACAAGAGGGGGACTGAAATTGGAATCAATGACCTTTGTTTTATTTGGAGCGACAGGGGACTTAGCGAAACGCAAAATTTACCCCGCACTATATAACTTATATAGAGATCAAAAGCTTCCAAAGCAAATATCCGTTATCGGGCTTGGAAGACGTCAAGTATCTCACGAAGATTTTCAAGAAAGAATAAAAGAATCAATAGAGACGTTTTCTCGTCAGAGGGAAGAAGGTACTCCGGAACTGAAAGGTTTTTTAGATAATTTTCGCTATTGTCCATTAGATGTCAGTAAGCCGGAAGACTATGAGAGATTATTACAAGTCGTTCGTGAAAGGGAAGAAGAACTACATATAAAAGGTAATAGAATGTTCTATCTTTCAGTTGCTCCTGAATTTTTCGAGACGATTGCTTTAAATATTAAGGAAAGCGGACTTGATAAAACAGATGGATGGAAACGCCTGATGATTGAGAAACCGTTTGGGCACGACCTTGCATCTGCTCGTGAGCTGAATGATAAGCTTAGTCGCACGTTTGAAGAAGACGAGATATACCGTATTGATCATTATTTAGGTAAACCGATGATTCAAAACCTTGAAGCGCTAGAATTTGCAAATCCTGTTCTCCAGTCGATTTGGAATAAAGAACATATAGCGAATGTACAAATCACAGCTAGTGAAACAGTTGGGGTTGAAGAAAGGGCAGGATATTATGACCAGGCAGGAGCCATTCGAGATATGGTTCAAAATCATATGTTACAAATATTAATGATGACTGCTATGAATCTGCCGGAAAAGGTTAATGCATGTGAAATTCGAGAGGAAAAGCGAAAGGTAATGGAGACGCTTCGTAAAGTGAAAAAAGAAGACGTTCAAAACCATATCGTTCGCGGTCAATACGTTTCAGGAGAAATAAAAGGCGGACAAGTTGTAGCGTATAAAGAGGAGCCAGGAGTAAATCCTTCTTCTAACATAGACACATTTGTTGCTGCTCGCCTGTGGATCGATAATCCATTTTGGACTGGCGTTCCATTTTATATACGAACAGGAAAACGAATGAAAGAAAAGTCTACTCGTATTGTAATCGAATTTAAAAATACGTTAAAACAGCAATATCAAGATAGTAATCCAAATGCAGCACCTAACTTATTAATAATTGAAATTAGTCCAGGTGAGAACGTTTCATTACAGTTAAATAGTAAAAATCCATTGAAAAATGGAGAAATTGAACCGATGCGTATTAACTTTACTTGTGAGCAAGCGGATGTGGGAGTACCTGAAGCGTATGAAAGACTCATTCATGATGCGGTGAGTGGAGACGCTACATTCTTTGCACATTGGAGAGAAGTTGAATTGTCATGGGAATGGGTACAACCAATTCTTGAAGCATTCGAGGAGAACTTATTACCACTTCATGAATATGAGTCTGGTTCATATGGTCCAGATGCGTCTAATGAATTATTGCAAGAAAGTGGATTTAAATGGTGGTTAGATCAAGAGACGGAAAAATAAGTACTTTCTTTCATGAAAGCATGTAGGGGGACGATTACTATGACACAAAACATAAATCAATTAGCAGTGAATACAATTCGTACATTATCAATTGATGCTATTAATGCGGCAAATTCAGGTCATCCAGGTCTTCCGATGGGAGCAGCACCGATGGCTTATGCATTATGGGCGAATCATTTAAATCACAATCCTAATCATCCGAAATGGTTTAACCGTGATCGATTCGTTTTATCAGCGGGACACGGATCGAGCCTACTGTATAGCTTACTTCATTTAGCTGGATATGACGTTTCAATTGATGACTTGAAAAACTTCAGAAAGTTAAATAGTAAAACACCAGGACATCCTGAGTTTGGTCATACTCCTGGAGTTGAAGCGACGACAGGCCCGTTAGGACAAGGGATTGCTAATGCTGTCGGAATGGCAATGGCAGAAGCGCATTTAGCAGCGAAGTTCAATAAGGATGGTCACTCTATTATAGATCACAATACGTACGCTTTAGTCGGAGATGGTGACTTAATGGAGGGTGTCGCTTATGAAGCGATGTCAATGGCAGGACATATGAAACTTGGCAAGTTAATTGTACTGTATGATTCAAATGAAATTTCACTTGATGGTGAATTAGGCATTGCTTTCTCTGAAGATATTCAGAAAAGGGCAGAATCTGTACATTGGCAATATGTAAGAGTTGAAGATGGAAACGATGTCGATGCTATTACAAAAGCTATTCAATCAGCGAAAGAAAATACGGATCAACCTACTCTTATAGAAATTAGAACCATTATAGGTTATGGAAGTCCAAAAGTTGCTGGAACGAACAAAGCACATGGTAATCCGCTTGGAGTAGAAGAAGCGACAGCGACAAAACAAGTGTATGGTTGGCACTATGAGGAAGACTTCTTTGTGCCTGAAGAAGTAACAGCTCATTTTAATGAACTGAAACAAAAAGGTATTGAAAAAGAAAATGACTGGAATGAGCAGTTCAACTCATACAGAGAGTCGAATCCTGCGCTAGCAGATGAATTAGAAAAAGCGATTACAGGTGATGTTTTAATTGAAGCGAAAGACATTCTATCTTTTGATACTGAAAAAACGATTTCCACTCGTGTTGCAAGTGGGGAAGCTATTAATCATTATGTGAAATCGATTCCTTCTATTTTCGGTGGAAGTGCGGATCTTTCTCATTCTACGATGACAGATATAAAAGGTGAAGCAGTATATGCAGTAGAATCATATGCTGGACGAAATATATACTTCGGTGTACGTGAACATGCAATGGGCGCGGCAGCGAATGGACTGGCTCTCCACGGAGGAGTAAAACCTTTCGTAAGTACATTCTTTGTATTTAATGATTACCTTCGTCCATCGATTCGACTGGCTGCACTGCAAAATTTACCTGTTACTTACGTATTTACACATGATTCGATTGCTGTAGGAGAAGATGGTCCAACGCATGAACCAATTGAACAATTGGCAGCGCTTCGAGCAATTCCTGGTTTAACAGTTATCCGTCCGTCAGATGCAAATGAAACAGCAAGTGCTTGGGCGTATGCTTTACAGCAAACGGATGGTCCAGTCGTTTTAGTACTGAGCCGTCAAAATTTACCGGTGTTTAATGAAACGAAAGCGAACATAGAGAATCTCTCTAAAGGAGCTTACGTATTAACACAAACAAATGAAAATCCGGATGTAATTTTAATTGCGACAGGTTCTGAAGTATCCTTAGCTGCTAGTGCGAAAGCAAAATTAGAAGAAGAACAAGTTTCTGTTCGCATCGTTGCAATGCCGAGCTGGGAGTTATTCGATCGCCAATCGAACGAATATAAAGAATCCGTTCTTCCGTCTTCTATAACGAAACGAGTATCTCTTGAGATGGGTGTATCTCTCGGGTGGGAACGTTATGTAGGACAAGAAGGAAAAGTACTATCAATTGAAACATTTGGAGCTTCAGGAACTGGAACTGAAGTCATGAATCTATTTGGATTTACGACAGAAAATGTTGTTCAAATTACAAAAAATGTGTTGAATTCTTAAGCTATGACTGTGAATACCTTTCTGTACATACTAACATTTCAGTGCTGAAAGGTATTCCAGATTGTAGTGATATGGATTTTTAATAAAAGATGATTTGAGGAGGAATTATATTATGCAAGTAGGATTAATTGGGTTAGGTAAAATGGGATTAAATTTAGGGAAAAATTTAATGGATCATAAACATGAAGTAGTAGCATTTGATTTAAATACGAGCGCAGTAGAAGAAATGAAAGAGTACGGGGCAACGGGTACATCTAGTTTAAGTGAACTTGTTCAGTCATTACAATCACCAAGAATTCTTTGGGTAATGGTACCACACGCTGTTGTTGATTCTGTTATTGATGAGGTTACACCACTTTTATCAAAAGGAGATATTCTAATTGAAGCTGGTAATTCACATTATAAAGAGTCTATCCGCCGATATGAGCAATTAAAGGAAGATGGCATTCACTTTATGGATGCAGGAACTTCTGGTGGAATGGAAGGCGCTCGTAATGGTGCTTGTTACATGATCGGAGGAGATCAAGAAGCTTGGGACATCGTTGAACCTATCTTCCGCGATACTGCTGTAGAAAATGGATTCTTATATGCTGGAAAAGCTGGTAGTGGTCACTTCTTAAAAATGGTTCATAACGGAATTGAATACGGTATGATGGCTGCTATTGGTGAAGGATTTGAGATTCTAGAGAAAAGTGAATTTGACTACGATTATGAAAAAGTATCAAGAGTATGGAACAACGGTTCAGTCATTCGTTCTTGGTTAATGGAATTAACAGAAAATGCATTTTCTAAAGATGCAAAACTGGATGAAATTAAGGGTGTTATGCATTCTTCTGGTGAAGGAAAATGGACAGTAGAAACAGCATTAGACCTTCAAACAGCAACTCCTGTTATCGCAATGTCTCTATTAATGCGCTACCGCTCATTAGACAATGATACATTTACAGGAAAAGTTGTAGCAGCTCTGCGCAATGAATTTGGCGGACATGCAGTAGAAAAGAAATAAAGTGAAACTTTAATAAGTAGGGGCTTTATTCCACATCAATCGGGCTTTTACGGGATAAGCATATTAAACATGTAACTCATCAACGTTTAAAAACTGGAGGGAATTGATCATGAAATTTTTTATTGATACTGCAAATCTTGAGGACATAAAAAAAGCATATAAACTTGGAGTTTTAGCTGGTGTTACAACGAATCCTTCTTTAGTAGCAAAAGAGGGCGTTAAGTTTGAAGACCGTATCGCAGAAATTTGTCAGGCAGTACCTAAAGTTGAGTCTGTTTCGGCAGAAGTAACGCCAGATGCTGTTACAGCTGAAGAAATGATTGCTCAAGCAGAAGAATTAATTAAAATTAACGGTGGCGATAAAAACGTCACGATAAAACTTCCAATGACGCTAGCAGGATTAGAAGCTTGTCGCTATCTTACTGAAAAAGGTGTGAAAACGAACGTTACACTTATTTTCACTGTGAACCAAGCACTTTTAGCTGCTCGAGCAGGTGCAACGTATGTTTCTCCATTTTTAGGACGCTTAGATGATATTTCTGAAGATGGTGTACTATTAGTTGCTAAAATTGCTGAATTATTCGATGTTCATCAATTAGATACACAAATTATTGCGGCTTCTGTCAGACATCCAGATCATGTAACTCGTGTAGCGATGGCAGGTGCTCACATTGCAACAATCCCTTATAAAGTAATCGAGCAACTTGCTATGCACCCATTAACAGATCAAGGTATTGAGAAGTTTGCTGCGGATTGGGCGAAAGCTCCTAAATTATAATGTATAAAAGTGAAGGGGCTTGCTGAAAATTGCTTTTCATGAGAGGACAAATTCTAAGTAACTTCATCGTTTAAACTGGATCCCGAGTTTGTAGTCTTACTATGTGAAAACAGCAAGAGAAGAAAGCGTCATTCACTTTTAAAAAAGGAAAATTTGCTTACGCGAAGCGTTTATCACAATGACATTATAATTATGAAAGAGAAATCCCCTTATCAGAGAGATGAGTTAAAGTATATCTCTGATAAGGGAGATTCTTTTTGTATAAATCATTATGATGTGAGGATGCTTTTAAGTGCATATCAATATGTAAAGCTATCTTTTACTCAAGTAAGAACTATATAGGTTCTTTTCATTATATAGTAATTATGAAAGGGTTTACATAAAGGGGGATTAAGTATGAATATGTACCTTTTAATGATTACATTATTATCAATTGTAATTGTTATTTTAGGGGTTTCGTGGTGGAGATGGCATGCGTTTATTAGTTTAACGGTTGCAAGTTTGTTTTTAGCAATTATGTCTGGAATGCCAATGGATAAAATAGTGAGTGCTTATGAAACGGGAGTTGGGAGTGTTCTCGGGCATTTAGTAGGTATTTTAGTTTTAGGTACAATTTTAGGGAAAATGATGGCAGAGTCAGGTGCTGGAATGCAAGTGGCAGAGTTCTTTATTAAATCCTTTGGGATAAAAAACTTACCGTGGGCTATGTTAATTGCAGGTTTTATTATTGGAATTCCGGTGTTTTTTGAAGTAGGTATTTTAATATTGTTGCCGTTAGTAATTTCAATTCATAAAACTACGAAACAAAATATTTTATTGATAGCGTTACCAGCAATTGCTGGGCTATCTGTCGTACACGGCCTTGTTCCGCCGCATCCAGGGGCAATTGTAGCAATTGGTATTTATAAAGCGAATCTTGGGAAGGTACTATTGTATTCACTCATTATTACATTTTTTGCAGCGATTGTTGCAGGTCCTATATTTGCGAAATGGATTCATAAACGTGTAATTCCTGAAAATGAGCCAGAATTGATTCGTGTAAATACAAAATCAACGAAATTACCAGGAATAGGAGTTTCATTTTTAGTTATTTTGTTACCTGTTATGTTAATGGTTTTAGCTGCAGCGGCTCCTTATGTTCCACTTTCTACTACTTTGATGAAGATTATCACATTAATCGGTAGTCCTATCATTGCGTTATTGATTGCATGTTTTGCAGCGTTTTATTTTCTTGGATTTCGTCAAGGTATCGATAAAAAGGCTATTAAGAAGGTAACAGAAGATAGCTTATTACCAATCGGTTCAATTGTTGCGATTATTGGTGCCGGCGGGGGATTTAAGCAAATTCTTATCGATAGTGGTGTAGGCAATGCTATTGCTCAAATGTCTGAGCATTTAGCTCTATCTCCAATTGTATTAGCATTTATAGTAGCAGGACTAATTCGAATTGCGACAGGGTCAGCGACAGTCGCTTTAACAACAGCAGCAGGCATCGTTTCACCAATCATTGAAAATACGACAGGTGTGAATTTAGAGTTGCTCGTCATTGCAACAGGTGCAGGAGCATTAATGTTTTCACACGTAAACGATGCTGGGTTCTGGATGGTAAAAGAATACTTAGGTTTAACAGTGAAAGAAACATTTAAAACATGGACTGTATTAGAAACGTTACTTTCATTTATCGCTTTTGGAGGAGTTTTACTACTCGATATGTTTGTTTAAGATAAAGATGTTTCTATTTAGATAATTGTGGCATACAACGTTATCAATAGATAAAAGGTATGTATTTTTATGGTGGGATACTGTAACAATTTTTTGTTAGGAGGAAGAAATGGTGAGCTCAAAATATATGGTTGGTGTAGACATTGGGACAACTAGTACAAAATCAGTTCTATTTTCTACTGATGGATCTGTTATTGCTAGTCATGGAATTGAATATCCTTTATATTCTCCTACGCCTGAAACAGCGGAACAAGACCCAGAAGAAATTTTTCGTGCAGTAATACATACGATTAAAGAAACTGTACGATCAAGTAGTGTACAGCCAAGTGATATTCTTTGTGTCTCTTTTAGTTCGGCAATGCATAGTATCATTGCCGTAGATGAAAAGGGAGAGCCGTTAACGAGATGTATCACTTGGGCAGATAATAGAAGTGCAAGCTGGGCGGAGAAAATAAAGAATGATATGAATGGTCATGAAATTTACCTTCGTACTGGGACACCAATTCATCCGATGTCACCACTTTCGAAATTAGTTTGGCTACAGAATGAGCAGGCAGAGTTATTCGCAAAAAGTTATAAATTCATTTCTATTAAAGAATATGTTTTTTACAAGTTATATAAAGAGTATGTAATTGATTATTCTATAGCGTCAGCAACAGGGATGTTTAATTTGAAATCTTTAAAATGGGATGAAGAGGCTTTACATGTTGCGGGAATTACAGATGAAAAGCTTTCAAAGCTTGTTCCAACAACGCACAGTTTAACAGGATTAGATGAAGAGCTTGCCAAAGAGATGAATGTACTTGTTTCTACGCCTTTTGTAGTAGGAGCGAGTGATGGAGTACTATCTAATTTAGGTGTAAATGCAATAGATCCTGGCGTTGTGGCTGTTACAATTGGTACAAGCGGTGCGATTCGTGCTGTAACAAATCGTCCTGTAACAGATCCAAAAGGGAGAATCTTTTGTTATGCGTTAACTGAAGACCATTGGGTAATCGGTGGACCAGTGAATAATGGCGGTATGATTTTCAGATGGGCTCGTGACCAATTGGGTACTTCAGAGATTGAACTTGCGAAGCGTTTAGGGAAAGATCCATATGAAGTACTTACTGAAATAGCAGCAAAAGTGAATCCTGGATCTGACGGTTTATTGTTTCACCCGTATTTAGCAGGGGAAAGAGCTCCTTTATGGAATGCAAATGCACGAGGATCTTTCTTTGGACTCGGATTGCATCATAAGAAAGAACATCTTATCCGTGCTGTTTTAGAAGGAGTAATTTATAATTTATATACGGTTCTTCTCGCTTTAAAAGAGTTAATTGGCGAACCGAAAAAAATTCAAGCGACAGGCGGCTTTGCAAGGTCGGAACTTTGGAGACAGATGATGGCGGACATCTTCCATCAAGACGTATATGTTCCGGAAAGTTTCGAAAGCTCTTGCTTAGGAGCTGCAATCCTCGGTTTATATAGTCTAGGTGAAGTAGATACGTTGCATGTAGTTTCTGAAATGGTAGGTGCAGATTTCCATCATGAGCCAAACATGGAAAGTGTGGAAAAATATAAAGATTTAACGCCAATCTATATCCGTCTGTCCCGTCAATTGGAAGAAGAATATGAAAGTATAGCAGCGTATCAAAAAAAGTGGGTTTAAAAGCTATTTACCAAGAAAATATGGTAACGTATAAAGAGGTACTCCGATTTTTTAGGATATTCTTTCAACATAAAATATTTTAAGAAGCATGATGAACGAAAAATATAGGGAGAGAGGGTTATGAAAATGAAGGATAACAAAGAGTTTATTGGATATGTTGGAACTTACACGAAAGAAAATAGCGAAGGAATATATAAGTTTACTTTAGACACAGAAGCAAAAAAAATTAGTAATGTAACACTTGCCGCTAAGCTGGATAACCCTACATATGTAACGATTAACCGAAATAATGAATATCTCTATTCCGTTGTTAAGGAAGGCGAATCTGGCGGTGTAGCTGCGTATTCCATTGATAGTCATACTGGAGAACTAAAAGCGAAAAATAGACAAGTAGTAGAAGGTGCTTCTCCTTGTCATATTAGTGTTGATAGGGGAAATCATACAGTAGTTACAGCGAATTACCATAAAGGAACGATTGAGTCTTTTGAAATAAATGAAGAAAATGGAACTGTAAATCCTGCTTCATCTATTATGGCACATGAAGGTTCAGGTCCGAATAAAGAAAGACAAGAAAAACCACATGCACATTACGCGGGGTACACTCCTGATGAAAAATATGTAGTGGGCGTTGATTTAGGGATAGATAAAATAATTACGTATGAAGTAAAAGATAGTACATTAACAGAAGTGAATCGTTTATCTGTAAATCCAGGAAGTGGTCCAAGACATATTACTTTTCATCCGAATGGAAAGTATGCATATGTGATGACGGAGCTTAGTTCAGAGGTTATTGTGTTAACCTATAATCCTGCAGAAGGATCCTTTACAGAATTACAGTATATTTCTGCTGTTCCAGAAGAGTTTGATGAAAATAATCAAGGAAGTGCGATTCATATTTCTTCTGACGGCCGTTTTGTATATGCAGGTAATCGTGGTCATAATAGTATCGCTGTTTATAGCGTAGATCAAAGTTCAGGTCAGCTTACATTTGTTGAACACACATCTACAGAAGGAAATTGGCCAAGAGACTTTGTATTAGATCCTACTGAAAAGTTCCTTGTTGCTACAAATGAAAAGTCACATAATCTTGTGTTATTTTCAAGAGATGAATCTACAGGTAAGTTAACACTTTTACAATCTGATGTTGCTGTGCCAGAGCCTGTTTGTGTGAAGTTTTTAAATATATAATTTCAGATGCCTAAACAAAAGCAAAGCGATATCGCTTTGCTTTTTATTGTTTCTTTTTTGGCCTACGTACTAATTCGCCGCCGCAGTTTGGACAAACGTTATGTCTTTCTTCTGTACATGGTGCGCAAAATGTACATTCATATACACAAATGTATGCTTCAGAATTTTGTTCGAGCGATTGATCGCAAATTTGACAGTTTGTTTTCATTTCTAGTGCCATAATAAGTCTCCTTTTTAGTTAGAAAATTTATAATTTAATTATAATTCATTAAATAGAAATAGTCCTTTTCAATTGAAAGGAAATCGAATGATAAAGTTATGAATTGAAACGAAAGATGCTGGTTTATTTTAAAATTGATTATTTATTACAGTTGGAATATTATGAAATAGTCAAAAGACAACAGGGGGTATAGATTTTGACTAATCATAACGATCATTTAAAAGCAAACTGCGAAAAATGCTTCGGTCTATGTTGCGTTGCATTACCGTTTGCAGCATCGGTAGATTTTGCAGTGAATAAAGATGGTGGTAAACCATGTTCCAACTTACAATCAGATTTTAAATGTAGTATACATAAAAATCTTAGAGGAAAAGGTTATAAAGGTTGTACAGTATTTGAATGTTTCGGTGCTGGGCAGAAGATTTCTCAGGGTACGTTTAAAGGGATTGATTGGAGGAAAGATGCAAAGCATGCAAGAAAAATGTACGATGCTTTTCCGGTTATGCATCAACTTCATGAAATGCTTTGGTATTTGAATGAAGCGATTCTTTTAAAGGCAACACAGCCAATTCATAAAGAGCTAGAGACCGCAATTGAGGAGACAGAGCGACTTTCGAATTTAAATCCAGATGAGTTAATGAAAATAAATGTTCCAATGCATAGGGCAGAGGTGAACATTCTTCTTTTAGAAACGAGCGAATTAGTATGGAAGGAAATGAATACTGCGCGTAAGAAACGAATCATTCACCGCGGAGCAGACCTTATGGGAGCGAATCTGAAAAAGAAAAATTTACAAGGTGCAAATTTAAGAGGAGCTTACTTAATTGCGGCTAACTTAAATGGTGCAGATTTAAGAGGAGCAGATCTCATCGGAGCAGATTTGCGAGATGCAGATATTCGCGGGGCTGATTTTACTAATAGTATTTTTCTGACGCAAGTTCAAGTTAATGCTGCTAGAGGGGACAAACATACGAAATTACCGAAATTATTGTCTCGTCCATCGCATTGGAGTGCGTAAAGAGTGAGGAGTATTTAGTGTAGATATATTTCAGTATTTAGAAGAGATGCAAGAGGATGTCTTTTCGTTAGCAGTAGAGCAAATAGAAGCGAAGTATTATGATATTTGTTGCATGTTGGCGTCTACAGAATATGCAGAACGAATTAAAGTAATTGATGTAGAGTCATATAAGGTAAGTATTCGAGTAGGTTTGGATGCAGCTGTAGAAATGGCTACTAATGAAGAAGCAAAAGCGATTTATTTTGAGTATGACCTTGATAACGAGTGGACTAGTCAGTTTTATATTTGTGAGGAGTATGCTCCACTTGAAGAAGAGGATGATGATTGGGCTTCTGAATGGACATATGATGTTGAGGGACCGGAGTCTGTAGAATTAGCGGATATGTATAATGAAAATGGCTTTGACACAAGTGAAAAAGCAATCGGTATCACTTTATATTTAATTGCTAAAACGCTGTGTAGTTTTATAAGTGTACGTAGTGAAGTGCAAAATAATATACCGATTTGTATTGGTTTTCACGACCAAGATCCAATAATGCGAACAGGCAGAGACTAAGAATCTCTGCCTGCTTTTTATTTCTTTTCAAAAGTAGTAATTAAAACGCTACATATAATAAGAATACCACCAATAAAAAAGTTACTATTTAATGTTTCATTTAATAAGAGCCAACCAAGTAACGATCCAACGATAGGTTGGAAGAAGAAAAATAAGGAACCTATGCTTGCATCCAGTAATTCTAATCCTTTATTCCAAAGGAAAAAGGCACCTGCTGTTGAGACGATTCCTAAGTATAATACGCCTAATATTACGTACGTATTTACTGTTCCGATAGAGGATGTTTGTAGTTCCCATATCATAAAAGGTGTAATAAAAAAGAGTGAAAAGAAAATTGCGTACGTTGTAATAACTAAGGATGAAAATTGGATTGAAGCGATTTTTACATAAATAGATAGTAAAGCCCACGTAATAGCGGCTCCAACTAAAATGATTGTTCCAATAAAATAGGAGCCAATTTCAATATCCCATCCGATTACGATAATGACACCGATTGTCGCTATTATAGTAGATAAAAGTCTACGAGCAGTTAGTTTTTCTTTCAAAATGAGCGCTGCAAATATAACCATAAATGCAGGTGTAGCTGATGTAACTAACGAGCCTGTATGAGCGTCGGATAATTTTGTTCCGATAAATTGGCATGTGATCGAAATGAAATAGCCGATAAATCCAATCCAAGCGAATAGGAGCCAATCTTTTTTGCGAATGGTTACTTTTTTCTTTTGCTTTTTCTCAGCTAGTTTCAAAATGCCATATAAAACAACAAAAGCGATAATAAAGCGTAGCCAAACGAGTGTTAGTGGTGGAATGAAATCGAGTACGTATTTGCTAACAACATACATACCGCCCCATATACTTGCTGCTAGTGATAAGCATATAGCTCCTAAAATTGTTTGTTTCATTTGAAGTACCTCCGTCTATTTTTAGGGTAATATGAGTTCCCTAAGACGAGGCATAGTGTATGTGTTATAAGCCCGTCTTAGTTTATAGACGGCCTACAGGTTGATCGTTTTCGAATGAAGTGTTGTAGTACATGAGTGCATTCCTCCTTCATAATTTTATAATGATATTATAACTTAATTTTCAGTTTATTGTACTGAGTTAATTTTTTAGAAATAGAACGATATGTTCTAAAATAAGAAAAATTGAAAAGAACAGGTGATTTCATAAATATATTTGGCTAGCACGTAATTAATGAAATTTAATAATTTAATTATATAAGTAAAACCATATTCTATAAGTTTAAGAAAATATATTAAGTTGTGTATAAATTGTGAATAATAAACCGTCACGTTTGACTGTACAGTTTATGTATTGTATGATGTAAGTAATATAAACAAGGGGGGAAGATCGTTGGGAAGGTGTATCGAATCGGACAGTTGGCTCTCATGGCTCACGTGTCGAAACGAACGATTGATTATTATACGAATCTAGGTATCTTAAAAGCGGAGCGATCTCAATCTAATTATCGCTATTACGACGAAACAGCATTTGAGACATTACAATTTATTGAGAAGTGCAAAGAAATGCATATGCCGCTTTGTGAGATTAAAGAGAAAATCGAGGAGAAGAAGAAGCTGCTCGGTATCAATGAACACGTTTCGAAACAAGTGAATGAAGTGACAGACCATATTCATCGATTAGAAGTGGAGCTTACTGAGTTAAAACCGCTTTTAGATGAATTGACTGATTCACAACGTGAAAAAATATCGAAATCTTTATCAGGTCAAACGACAGCTTTAATACAGACACTTGCTCTATTATTATAGAATAAGTGAAATCCGACCTCTTTAATTTTTGTATCGGGCTATGTTTTCTAACAAACAAATAAGAAAACATTATAGTATACAGGAGGTGGACACCTTAGTTTTTTAACTAAGGGGATTCATTGGAAATATTTAATTTAGTCATGGTTGCGATTTTAATCGCATTTACTGGATTTTTCGTAGCAGCAGAGTTTGCGATTGTAAAGATACGTTCAAGCCGTATCGATCAGCTTGTTGCGGAAGGAAAACGCGGTGCTTTAGCAGCGAAAAAGGTAACAACAAATTTAGATGAATATTTATCTGCTTGTCAATTAGGTATTACAGTTACAGCTATGGGATTAGGTTGGTTAGGTGAACCGACAATTGAAAAGTTATTACACCCGTTATTTGAGAAATGGAACTTAAATCCTTCTATTTCATCAGTATTAACATTTGGTCTTGCTTTTATGATTATGACGTATTTACACGTTGTAGTAGGAGAATTAGCTCCAAAAACGATGGCAATTCAAAAGGCTGAAAGGGTAACGTTATTATTGGCAGGTCCATTAATGATGTTCTATAAAGTAATGTATCCATTTATTTGGGTATTGAACGGTTCAGCTCGTGTGATAACTGGTTTATTTGGTTTAAAGCCAGCTTCAGAACATGAAGTAGCTCATACAGAAGAAGAATTACGTCTTATCCTTTCAGATAGCTATGAAAGTGGCGAAATTAATCAAGCTGAATACAAGTATGTAAATAACATTTTTGAATTTGATAATCGTATTGCAAAAGAGATTATGGTACCGCGAACAGAAATCGTTGGTTTCTACCTGGAAGATTCAGTAGAAGAACACATGAAAGTAATCCAAAATGAGCGATATACACGTTATCCGATTTTTGGAGAAGATAAAGATGATATTATCGGTATGGTCAACGTAAAAGATTTCTTTATTCGATATATGACCGAGGATCAAAAAGATTTATCATCTATTCGCTCGTATATGCGTCCGATTATTGAAGTGATGGAAACGACTCCAATTCACGATTTATTACTTCAAATGCAGAAGAAGCGAATTCCGATGGCTGTTTTATATGATGAGTACGGAGGAACAGCCGGAATTGTAACGCTTGAAGATATCTTGGAGGAAATCGTCGGCGAAATTCGTGACGAATATGATGAAGATGAAGCACCGCCAATTCAACATGTGAACGAGCAACATATTATTGTTGATGGAAAAGTGCTTATCTCAGAAGTGAAAGATTTATTTGGATTACACATCGAAGAAGATGATGTGGATACAATCGGTGGATGGATTATGATGCAAAATCATGAAATCGAAGAAGGACAACACGTTGAGGCAGAAGGTTATGAATTTAAAGTGTTAGAAAAAGACGCTTACCAAATTAAACGTGTTGAAATTCGTAAGATGGAACAAGAACAAGAAGAAGAGAAAGCAGCAACTGTGTAAGTTGCTGCTTTTCTTCTAAAGTACAAAAAATGAGAACTTAGGAGCGGATATTTTGATTCAAGAAGCCTTACGTGTATATCGATTACAATTGTATGTGATCTTTAGTGGTTTACTACTTATGTGGACGATTACTCCGTTTGGAAAACAAGTGACAGGGTTCGGTATTGGATTAGCAGTAAGTGCTTATTGTCTTTGGTTATTAGCTCGCAGAGTGGAGAAACTCGGGAAAAGTATCGTAATGAAGGAAAAGGCTCCTGGATTAGGAGTTTTAAACCGATTTGCAGCTGCTATTTTAGGAGCTATCATCATGTATGAAATTGAGCATGAAATGGAAATGTGGGCATTCGGTACAGGTATTTTAGGTGGTCACTTTTTAATGATTGCAAATTTAGCTTATGCAAATATGCAATTAGTGAAAGAAGAAGAGAAGCAAAGGGAACATGCTTCGAAAGATATAGAGCTATGATGAAAGGGACCTAATCGGGTTCCTTTTTTAGTTTAGCGATATGATACAAGTAATCAAATTAATGACAAATATAATACGCTTCTTTTTTGCATTTTTCAATAGTATGAAAAATAATAAAAAAATTTTAAAAAACCCATCGATTTCTAAAGGTTATGTATGTTATTATGACAAAAGACTTTTTGAAAGAGGTGGATACCAATGTTACAAGCGCTACTTATTTTTGTGCTTCAAATTATTTACGTTCCAATATTAACAATCCGTACGATTTTGCTTGTAAAGAATCAAACAAGATCCGCTGCTGGTGTTGGATTGTTAGAAGGAGCTATTTACATTGTCAGTTTAGGTATTGTGTTTCAAGATTTATCAAATTGGATGAACATCGTTGCCTATGTCATTGGCTTTAGTGCGGGACTGTTATTAGGCGGTTATATAGAGAATAAATTAGCAATTGGTTATATTACGTATCAAGTTAGTTTACTAGACCGTTGTAATGAATTAGTAGATGAGTTACGTCACTCTGGATTTGGCGTTACAGTATTTGAAGGCGAAGGTATTAATTCTATACGTTATCGCTTAGATATCGTCGCAAAGCGTTCTAGAGAGAAAGAGCTTTTAGAAATCATTAATGAAATTGCACCGAAAGCGTTTATGTCTTCGTATGAAATTCGCTCGTTTAAGGGTGGATATTTAACGAAGGCGATGAAGAAAAGAGCGTTAATGAAGAAGAAAGATGAACATGCATCGTAAAAAAGAGGAATAGTGATGCATTAAAAGCGCAGTATAAGTCTAAATGTAAAAGGGAGGAATCTATTTTGATGTAGATTCCTCTCTTTTTTTATGAAAAATATTCATCTGTTAATTCAAAAAAACTAAATCGTATAATTATGTTTTTTACTCATTCTCAAATTAATGATTAGCCATATAATTTGAAAAAATACCGGTATGATAAACGTGATTAATAAAACGATAAGTGATATTGATTTAATTTCAGGTGTTTGAATAACACCAGCACCATCAACCTCTCGTAACCAAATAATAGCGGCCCATATTCCAAAAACGATAATCCAAAATAGGTTACCAATCCACCAAGAAATCCATCGTTTTTTCATGTTAGCACCCCCTACATTTATCTACTGTTAAAAGTATATTTTCTTTTGTTACATTTATAATGAAACAACTTTAAAATCAGTTTTTAACTGTATATCTAACTTGTTTGAAGGTTACTATTTCTCCATCATCATCATCGTCTTTCGTTTGTAAAAGTTGAACTTTTGGTTTGTAGTCCGTCCTATGAGCGTGTTCGATATCTTTAATGTTAAGTTTGTAGGATTCACCATTTTTTAGTTTTTGTTCCAACACTTTTTTATTAGCAACATAAATAAAAGTTACTTTATTTTCATCAATGCCTTTAGTTTTAATTTCTAATTCATTGTCTTTTGCTGTAATCGTTGGTGTTAATAATTCCATACTGCCTTTCCCGCTTTCTAAAGAATTCTCTGCTATAGTTGAACATCCTGATAATATGATTCCAGTGAATAGAAGAACAGCTAATTTCTGTTTCATAACATCCCTCAATTCCATGTGATTTTTGATTTTTGTATTGCTAGATTACTAGTGCGGAGCGTAAATGTTTAGTTAGTACCCTCTTAATTGTACCATAATATGTAAAATGAAACAGGAGGTATATCCAATTTAAGGGAGAATGAAAAATTTACTGATTTTTGTAAATTCGTATGTTTTAGCTTCTATTTCAATCGAAATGTAGACGAGAGAAAGAAATTTTTTTATAGAAATTATAATTTTTACATTTTACAATAATGATAGGGAATAGATGAATTCATTTACTTCGGAGGTAGTTATTTGAACATTAATGAGAAGGCAATTGAAATGTTTGAACAAAATAAATATGAGGAAGCAATGGAACTGTTTCAACAAGCAGTACATGAATCTAGAGACGTACAATCTCTCAATAATCTGGCTTGGATGTACTTTTATGAGGAAGAGAATGATGATAAAGCTCTTGAATTAATAAGAGAAGTTGTTAAGTTTAATCCTTCTTCATACTTTCCTTATAACATCTTAGGGGACATTTACATGAAACAAGAAAAATGGACAGAAGCGAAAGAAGCATTACAAAAGTCTATTTCGATTCAACCATCAGATGAAGCATATCATAATGTAGCTGTAGCGCATTATAACCTTGGAGAGCTGGAAAAAGCTTCAGACTTTTTCTTGCGAGTTGCAGGGGATTCGGACTATATCATGTATAGCTATGTAAAATGTTTAATTGATTTAGAACGAACGACAGAAGCAAAAGAGAAGTTAGATACTTTTAACAGGGAATCTGATAATTTTTTAGGGGAAATTAATGTAGCAGATTTATATGTTGAGTTGAATTGCTATAAAGAAGCAATTGAATGGTTCGAAAAGGGATATAAAGAATGCTGGAAAAGTCCTAATTGGATTGGTAGATTTGTGTATGCTCTATATAAAACGAATAATTTCTCCCGTATAAATGAAGTTATACGGGAATGTATCGAAGCGAAAACAGCAGAAATAGAAGATGTCCAGAATGAAGAAGTAGAAGAAAACTGGACAGAAAACGATAAGAAAGAGTTAATTGAGGAATATACAGAAGAGAATAATTGTTATAAAACAATGGTAGAACGTATCAAATCTGGATATGTTCCAGGGTTAGAATTTGAAACGGATTTTATAGGTGGGTGCTATTTGTTTGGTTGTAAAAGGCATAATCATCTTGAATATGAACAATAAAAAGATTCGACTGTCACATACGATGGTCGAATCTTTTTATTAATAGAAGAGCCTGGACCATCGAGCTCATTTGATGAAGAACTAGCTGACCTGTCTATGTCTACGAAATACTATTCTTTATATAAAGCTAGAATGGTGCCAATTACTTTTATTATTAAGGCGAGAAAGTAAAGTGTTTTATAAAAAGCAGCCTATCGTTTCAAATAGATGAAATGATAGGCTTCTTTATTTTAAAAAAATGAGGTCAAAGGTGTACTTTTCTTATAAAAATGCATTTCATATAAAAGGTGTAATTATTTTGGGGAAGGGGGATTGTTGTGCGTCATCATAGAAAGTGCAAAAAATTTGGAGTGGCACTGCCTCTTCCGCTTATAGGAGCAACGGGTCCGACAGGTAATAGTGGTCCAATCGGTCCAACTGGAGGGCATGAAGGTCCTGTTGGTCCTACAGGGGTGACTGGACCGACGGGAGCAACTGGGCCCCAAGGTCCTCAAGGTATCAGGGGGATACAAGGTCCCCGAGGGACAACAGGAGCACAAGGAATACAAGGAGTTATTGGTGATACAGGAGAGCAAGGTATAACTGGCCCAACTGGTCTCCAAGGTGCTCAAGGATTAATCGGAAACCAAGGTCTAATTGGTGATATTGGAGTACAAGGATTAGAAGGAATACAAGGAGCTACGGGTCCTGCTGGTAGTCAAGGAATACAAGGTATACAAGGAATACAAGGGGAAATAGGTGAGCGAGGACAAACAGGGGCACAAGGAATGCAGGGAGAAAGAGGCGTAACTGGAGTCTCGGGTGTAACTGGTCCACAAGGCCCTCAAGGTGTTCAAGGAATACAAGGAGAGCAAGGGGCTATTGGTATACAAGGAGAAGACGGCTTCCAAGGTATACAAGGAATTACTGGAGAGGAAGGCCCACAAGGAGCTCAAGGAATACAAGGTGAAGTGGGTCCAACTGGTTCTACTGGAATGCAAGGTGCCCAAGGTATAAGTGGAATAAAGGGGATAACAGGTGTAATAGGTTTACAAGGACCACAAGGTGTGCAAGGAATACAAGGTATAACGGGAGCAACAGGTTTTCAAGGGATAAAGGGAATAAGAGGTATAACAGGAGCGACGGGTAGTATTGGTACTCAAGGCTCAGAAGGACCACCGGGCGGTCCGACGGGAGTGACCGGTCCAATTGGCCCTTCTAGTGGAGTGACTGGACCAGCTGGCCCACCCGGTCCACCAGGAGGTCCAACAGGTCCAACGGGTGCGACCGGTTCAACAGGTGTAAGCGGAGGGATAGGTCCAATTGGAGGGCAAGGTGTGCAAGGTATAACAGGTCCAACAGGTCATCAAGGTGTAAGGGGAGCGCAAGGTGCCCAAGGTGTAGTTGGAGCAGTTGGAGTACAAGGAGCACAAGGTCCTCAAGGTAACCAAGGTATAACAGGTCCAACTGGTGCAGAAGGTTCTCAAGGAATACAAGGTCCGCTGGGAGTAACTGGTCCAACTGGTGCAGAAGGTCCTAAAGGTATTCAAGGTATTCAAGGTGTGATAGGTCCAACAGGTGCACAAGGAATGGTGGGAATACAAGGGATAGCTGGTCCAGTTGGTGTTACAGGAGCGGAAGGAGCTCAAGGAGCACAAGGAATCCGAGGAGCAACCGGCCCAGCTGGAGCACAAGGAATCCAAGGCGTACAAGGAATTCAAGGGGAAACAGGAGCAGCTGGAACACAAGGTCCTCAAGGTGTTCAAGGGATACAAGGGACTACCGGATTGACAGGTACACAAGGTGCCCAAGGTCCTCAAGGAGTGCAAGGAATAATAGGACCGACTGGAGCTATCGGTTTGCAAGGTCCTCAAGGATTACAAGGAATAACGGGTCCAACAGGAGCGCAAGGAGTGCAAGGAATACAAGGTGTGCAAGGAATTATCGGTCCAACAGGTGCACAAGGAATTAGAGGTCCCCAAGGAAATACAGGGGAAGTCGGTATAACAGGCCCACAAGGAGTCCAAGGGGCGCAAGGTAGTCAAGGCCCACAAGGCCCACAAGGAAATGTTGGAATTACAGGTGCAACGGGTGAAACTGGGGCTACTGGAGCAACCGGGGCAACTGGACCACAAGGTGTGCAAGGAGTTCAAGGGATTACGGGAATACAAGGAATAACGGGAACGACAGGCAATACAGGTGCAACGGGTCCGCAAGGAATACAAGGGATACAAGGTATTCAAGGGTTGCAAGGCCCAATTGGAGCAAGTGGGGTGACAGGTGCTAGTGGTAGTATAGGCCCAGTTGGAGCACAAGGTAGTCAGGGCCCAAGTGGCGTGGTGGGACCGACAGGAGCAACTGGTAGTGCAGGTTCAATAGGTTTCTTTGGAATAGCGGGAGCGACAGGAGCGACTGGTTTACCTAGTGGGGGCGGTTATTTCTTTTCTACTTCAACGAGTACAATTGCAGCGAATGCGTTAATACCAATTAATTCTGGATCTACAGTTTTTGGTTCTGATGTCAGTTTAACAAATGCAACAACTGTAACGTTAAGTACGCCGGGAATTTATTTAGTAAGCTATTATTTTCAAGGTGATCCAACGGCCGGAAATGAAACAATTTCAGTGAGGCTTACTTTAAATGGAACACAAGTCGCAGGGAGTTTTATTTTTTATGTTACAGGAGGTACTTTTAAATTAGAACCAGCAGTTTCGAATACGATGGTCATTGAAGTTACTTCTTCAAATGCAACTTTGTCTTTACAAAATGGTCCGTTAGCTATCGGGCATGTAACGACATTATCTGGTGTGATAACAGCTAGTTTAAATGTATTAAAAATAGTTTGATACGTTAGTTATAACGGGGGAGATGCTTGTGAAGAATCAAGATAAGTGTAGTAAGTTTCAAGCACCTATTCCTTTTCCACCGCCAGGTATTACGGGGCCCACTGGTCCAACCGGTCCAACTGGTGCTTTAGGTGGCCCAACTGGACCGCAAGGAATACAAGGCGTACAAGGTCCAATCGGTCCAACCGGCCCACAAGGAATACAAGGAGTGCAAGGGGTGCAAGGAGAAAATGGTCCAACCGGCCCAACTGGTTTAACTGGACCACAAGGTTCTCAAGGTAATCAAGGACCTATGGGAGAACGAGGCCCACAGGGAATACAAGGTGTTCAAGGAATACAAGGAGAAAGAGGTCCGACTGGTCCAACTGGTATTCAAGGGATACAAGGAATTCCTGGCCCAATCGGTCCGACCGGTCCAACAGGAATACAAGGCATACAAGGAATGCAAGGAGAAATCGGTCCAACCGGCCCAACAGGAATACAAGGCATACAAGGAGTGCAAGGGGAAATTGGTCCGACTGGACCAACTGGAAATACTGGTATACAAGGTGTGCAAGGTAATTTAGGAGGTAGTGGTTTACAAGGTGTAACCGGAATACAAGGAATACAGGGTCCGATTGGTCCAACCGGTCCAACTGGTTCTCAAGGAATTCAAGGGGAGCAAGGACCAATGGGTCCACAAGGGGAAACTGGTGTTCAAGGTTTACAAGGTCCCCAGGGAGAAATGGGGCAGGTAGGTCCAACAGGAATACAAGGAATACAAGGAGTGCAAGGTGTAATCGGTCCGACTGGTCCAACCGGTTTACAAGGTGATCCAGGTCCAACCGGCCCAACAGGAGCCACTGGGATAACTGGTCCGACAGGTTCTGCAACTGGCCCGACTGGAGCAACCGGTCCAACTGGTCCACCAGGAGGTCCAACTGGTCCAACCGGTCCAGCAGGATCACCAGGGGGTCCAACTGGTCCGACTGGAGCAACAGGGGCAACAGGAGCGACCGGAGCAACAGGAGCGACTGGAATTCAAGGGGTACAAGGAATCCAGGGACCGACCGGAGCAACTGGTGTAACAGGTTTGCAAGGAGTACAGGGACCGATGGGGGCAACGGGTCCAACGGGTGATCAAGGCATTCAAGGTCCACAAGGGATACAAGGAGTAACCGGTCCGACAGGTCCGCAAGGTCTACAAGGAATCCAGGGACCGGTAGGAGCAACCGGTCCGACTGGTCCACAAGGAGTGCAAGGGGCACAGGGGCCAATCGGTCCAACCGGCCCTCAAGGGATACAAGGCATACAAGGTGAGCAAGGAGTAAGGGGAGCGACCGGTCCAACTGGTTTACAGGGGCTACAAGGAATCCAAGGTCCGAGTGGTTCAACCGGTCCTCAAGGAGTGCAAGGCATACAAGGTCCGAGTGGCATAACAGGTCCAACTGGTCCTCAAGGAATACAAGGTATTCAGGGACCACAAGGAAGTATAGGCCCAACTGGTCCTCAAGGAATACAAGGTGTGCAAGGTCCACAAGGCCCAACCGGCCAGGCGGGTGCAACGGGTCCTCAAGGAATTCAGGGAATCCAAGGTCCAATTGGTCCAACCGGCCCCCAAGGAATTCAGGGGATACAAGGCGTGCAAGGTCCACAAGGCCCAACTGGTCAGGCAGGCCCTCAAGGTCTACAAGGAATAACTGGTCAGGCGGGTCCAACCGGTCCAACCGGTCCAACCGGCGAGGCGGGAGCAACGGGTCCTCAAGGTCCACAAGGAATTCAAGGACCACAAGGAGCAACCGGTCCAACTGGAGCAACCGGCGAGACAGGAGCAACGGGCTCACAAGGTCCTCAAGGAATCCAAGGTCCACAGGGGATAACGGGTCCGACTGGAGCAACCGGCCCGACAGGAGCAACTGGTCCACAAGGTCCACAGGGAATCCAAGGTCCACAAGGTGTAACGGGTCAGGCGGGAGCAACAGGTCAGACGGGAGTGACTGGTGCAACTGGACCGACCGGAATACAAGGCATACAAGGAATAACTGGAGCAACAGGGGGAACGGGAGTAACAGGCCCAACAGGAGCCACGGGTCCAACAGGCTTAACGGGAGCAACAGGCCCTTCTGCTATATCAACAGGTGGAGGCTATTTCTTTTCTACATCAACAAGCACAATTGCAGCAAATGCCAACATCCCAATTAATTCTGGATCCACTGTATATGGAACTGGTGTATCTTTAACTAGTGCTACGACAGTCACAGTAACGACGCCAGGAATATATTTAGTAAGCTACTATTTTCAAGGGGATGCAAATGGTGGGAATGAGACAGTATCTGTTAGATTGCTATTAAATGGAACGCAACTAACAGGGAGTTTTATACAAAACGTAACGACATCAACTGTAGTAATCGAACCAGCCATTTCAAATACACTTCTTGTGAATGTGACGAGTGCCAATTCAACATTAATATTACAAAATGGCCCGTTAGGTGTAGGGCATGTGACTACTATAGCAGGTGCGATTACAGCAAGCTTAAATGTAGTGAGAATTTTATAAAGAATATAAAAAACACAAGGAATATCTTTGTAAGACACACCTTGTGTTTTTTAATATTAAATAAACATTTTCTTTATCTTTTCGGTTGAAAAATATGCTGAAAGAAGTATTTGTGATGTAAGTTATCTACAACCTTATTTGCTTGATATGTGCGTTGTTTTTCAATTCGAAGTCTTTGCTCCATCATTTTAATTGCGTGATCAGATAAACGTAACATAATACATTCTCCTTTTCTATAAATATAGGTGACTATTTGATATCGATCCCATATTTATAATTAAGGAGGCAAAATGTGTAACATAGGCAAAAAGCACCTTCCTCTCCCATTACGCTTACGAGGTTAGCTGTCGGACTCGGGAAGTGAGAGTTTCCCTACTTAAAAAAGATTCGCCCCAAGTAGCATAGCTACAAAAATGGTTCCCCCGCTCCAAAATTTGGACTCAGCAAAAGGTTTTATAAAGTAAAAAATAACATAAAGGAGCGAACAAGTCAAATTATTTTGTGTATTCTGTCTTTTTTAATTGCGTAAGAATCATACCGTCAGGAAGTATTGTATCTGATACTGTAATGAATCCGTGTTTTTTATATAAAGTAATAGCAGGGGTATTCGCTTTACCTGTTTGTACAATGTATGCCATTGAAGAGGGAAACATGTTAAATATATAAATTAGGAGTTTCGTTGCGATTCCTTTTTGGAAAAAATTGGGCGATACAACTAACCTGTGGATATCGATTAGTTTTTCTTCTTGTACAAAAGAAATAAAACCGACAAGTTTATTTTCAGAAAAATATCCATAGAATGTTTCAACGCAATTTTGAATATCGTTTACAGTATCATATAAACGAGGTATGGCAGTACTATTTAAGTAGTCTGCTTCAACTTTATAAGCTGGAATTTGAACCTGTAAAATGGAGGTTGCTACTTCAAAAGAAGTGGAATTTAACTTAAGAATCATAGATAATGAAGCCTCCTTTAAATATGGTATATGAATATAATTGCTTTATGGGTTAGTTTGACAATATTTTTCTTTTTTGCATATAATATATGTATCTCCATATGCAAAATAGTAGTAAATATATTTCTATAGTGAAATATGATTAGCAATGATAAATACATATGTTTGTATTGAATCATACAAACTATAATAGAAATGGAGGACTAAAAATGGGATGGATTATCACATTAATAGTTGGTGCTATTATAGGTGCAATTGCTAGTTCTATAACCGGTAAAAATTTCCCAGGTGGTATGTTCGGAAATATTATCGCAGGTTTATTAGGTGCTTCGTTAGGTGGTAGATTATTTGGATCCTTTGGGCCATCATTTGGTGGGATTCATGTCGTGCCGGCATTATTAGGTGCAATCGTGTTAATTCTTATTGTATCATTTGTAGTGAAAGCTGCAAAGAAATAGAGATATAGATTATGATGAAGAGCCCTGAATAAGGGCTTTTCATCATTCGAAGAGGTGGTTTCATTGGAGAAAATAAATATAAGAAAAAGAGATAAGTTAAGAAAGTTTTTTAGAGAACAAAATTATTTGGCGGTATTACTTGGATTTGCGTTATTGTTCATTAATATTTTATTGCTAACAAAAATATCATTTGTTTTTACACCGTTTATCGTATTTTTAAAAACAATTTTCTTCCCAGTACTATTAGCAGGCGTGCTATTTTATATTTTGCATCCATTCGTTTCGCTTTTAGAAAAGAAAGGTGTTTCAAGAATCGTATCGATAGCTTCCATATATTTAATCGTACTAGGATTATTTGTATTTTTAGTTGTAACGGTTATCCCTATTATTAAAGATCAAATTGATGCATTAATTGATAACTTACCGTATTTTGGCCATGAGATTGAACAAGCAGCACGTAGATTCGGGGAAAGTAATTTACTCGGTAAAATTCAGGAGAATTTAAATATTAATGTTGCGAATATGGTAAAAGAATACACAGTTGATTTTACAAAGTCATTATCATCAGTAACTGGGAATGTAACTGGATTTTTGAGTACTGTTACAGAGGTTGTTTTGACATTTGTAATGGTTCCATTTATATTGTTCTATCTTTTAAAAGATGGTGAGCAATTGCCGAATCACTTTTTAAAGTTTATTTCAGAGCAAAGACAACCAGCAACAATGAGAATACTAGATGATATGCATTATGCGATTAGCTCGTATATTAGAGGTCAAATTATCGTCAGCTTATTTATCGGTATTATGCTATTAATTGGTTATCTTATTATTGGTATTAAATATGCGGTATTACTTGCGATTTTAGCGATGATTGTAAATATCGTTCCGTACGTAGGACCAATTATCGCGATTACACCAGCGTTAATTATCGCATTTATCGACTCGCCAGCAATGGTGTTAAAAGTAATTATCGTTATGATGGTTGTACAATTAGCAGAAGGTAAATTTATTTCTCCGCAAGTTATGGGTAAAAAGTTAGATATTCATCCGATTACTATCATTTTTATCATTTTAACTGCCGGAAACTTATTCGGGATTATGGGCATTATTTTGGCCATTCCAGGATATGCGATATTAAAAGTGTTAGTTACACACGGTTATAGATTTGTTAAGTTGAATACGTGAAAAAAAGCGCTAAAACGGTGGGAACTGTTTTAGCGCTTTTTTATTAACAATTCATTTGCATATTGGCGTGCCCATTGATCTGCTTCTAATATAGCATCTAGTGAAGGATCTTTTACGTTATGATGAGCTTCAACTGTTTTGTAAATTGTTTTTTCAATATCGAAAAAGGCAATTTCATTTTTTAAGAATAGCGCATTCGCAATTTCATTTGCTGCATTTAATACAGCGGGAGTAGTACCACCGATTTTGCCACATTCATATGCGTATTGTAGACAAGGGAACTTCTCTAAATCTGGTTTTTCAAAATGTAAACTACCGATTTCTAATAAATTTAATTTTTCATAGGAAGAAGGCAGCCGAGTAGGATAGTGAAACGCATATTGAATCGGCATTCTCATATCAGGAGCACCGAGCTGCGCCATAACTGATCCATCAATAAATTCTACTAAAGAATGAATGATACTTTCTTTATGAATCATTACATTAATTTTTTTATATGGAATATCAAATAGCCATCTCGCTTCCATTACTTCGAACCCTTTATTCATTAATGTGGCAGAATCAATCGTTAGTTTTGCGCCCATTAACCAGTTTGGGTGCTTTAAAGCATCTTTTGCTTGTAATGTTTGCATTTCATCACGTGTTTTATCACGGAAAGCACCACCGGAAGCTGTTACAATTAACTTCTCAATCTCTTTATTATTTTCTCCGTTTAAACATTGGAAAATAGCTGAATGCTCACTATCTACTGGAATTAAGCGACATCCGTTTTGTTTCGCTAGTTCAGTTACGATATGTCCAGCTGCAACCAAAGTTTCTTTATTAGCAATAGCGATATCTTTCTTCGCTTTTAATGCTTCAATTGTTGGAAGTAATCCTGAAACACCTACAACAGAGCTTAATACAAGATTTGAATCAGGGTGAGTAGCTACTGCAATTAAGCCATCAGTCCCGTGTGTGATTTTTGTATTTGCTGAAATACGCGTACGAAGCTTGTCTGCTAAGTCTTTTGTCGCAACGCTTACAATACGAGGTTGAAACGTTTTGATTTGTTGCTCAAGAAGATCGATATTATAATTTGCGGTTAAACCGACGATTTTAAAATGTTCAGGATGAGCTGAAACGACATCTAATGCAGATGTGCCGATGGATCCTGTTGAACCTAAAATTGATATATATTTTACCATGAAAAAACCTCCAAAGTTGTTTCGAATATTTCAACAAACCTATATAACATTAGACAATTGAAGTGGAAATTCCTGCTATATAAAATAGAAAATTAGGGTTTGTTTGGAAGTGAAATGTGATAAACTGTAAAAAATAACGAAAAAGCAATGAAAGAGAAGAGTACATATTCGAAACTTTTCAGAGAGCTGATATGTGGTGAGAATCAGTAAGGGATGAATATGGAATGGGCTCTGGAGCTTCTAACTGAAATGAGTAGGTAAAGACGGTTACTTCACGTTATTGAAGTATGAAGTGAGCTAATGATAGCTAATTAAGGTGGTACCGCGGGAGTCTCTCGTCCTTTTTTAAGGATGAGGGGCTCTTTTTATTTTGAGAAAGGAGGAGTTAGTGTGAGTGAAAAAATAATGTTAACAGGAATTAAGCCGACAGGTTATCCGCATTTAGGGAATTATATTGGTGCGATTAAACCTGCATTACAAATGTCAAAGAATAATGAAGGAAGAGCATTGTACTTTATAGCTGATTATCATGCATTAAATGCTGTGCATGATTCAGAAAAGTTCAGCAGTTATACGAAAGAGGTAGCAGCTACTTGGTTATCGCTTGGACTTGGTGAAGATGTTGTTTTTTATCGGCAAACAGAAGTACCGGAAATTCTAGAATTAGCTTGGATTTTAGCTTGCCTAACTCCGAAAGGTCTTATGAACCGTGCTCATGCGTATAAAGCGAAGGTGGAGCAAAATAAAGAAGCAGGGTTAGAGGTCGATGCGGGAGTGAATATGGGGTTATACACGTACCCGATTTTAATGGCAGCTGACATATTATTATTTCAAGCTACTCATGTACCAGTTGGAAAAGACCAAATTCAGCATATTGAAATTGCGCGTGATATTGCGACGTATTTTAATCATACATTTGGCACGACATTTACACTACCGGAGTATGTAGTGCAAGAAGAAGGAGCTATTTTACCTGGTCTTGATGGAAGGAAGATGAGTAAAAGTTACGGAAATGTAATCCCATTATTTGCAGAGCAAGAAAAACTTCGAAAGTTAATATTTAAAATCAAAACAGACTCTTCACTTCCAAATGAACCGAAAGAATTAGAAACATTATTTATGATATATAAAGAGTTTGCGACAGAAGACGAAGTACAGTCATTACGTGAAAAATATGAGACTGGAATCGGATGGGGCGATGTGAAAAAAGAGTTGTTTCGCGTTGTAGATCGTGAGTTAGCTGGACCTCGTGAAAAGTACGCAATGTATATGAATGAGCCGGATTTATTATATGAAGCATTAGAAAACGGTGCTGAGAAGGCACGCGCTATTGCGAAGGTAAATTTAGCGGAAATTAAAAAACGGATTGGATTTGAGAGGGAACGTTAAGCGTTCCCTTATTTTTTTAGATAATCTGTAATAATCTTCTCGATAACAGGAGGAAGATTATTAGGTAATTCATCAAGTGAAAAGAAGCGTAGTTCTTTTGATTCACTTTGATCGCATACAAGCTCCCCATAAAATTCTCGGCAAATATAAACAACGAGTACACCGTGTACTTGATCGCCATTTGGATAGATTTGAAAGAAATCTGGTCCTGAGTATGTACGGAATAGTTCTGGATTTTTAATAATAAGTCCAGTTTCTTCAAACACTTCTCGTTTTAAAGCATCTTCTAATGTTTCGTTATATTCTAAGGCACCGCCAATAATGCCCCAGCGGTTAAAATCTGTACGGAGCTGCAGCAATGCTTCATCTTTTTCATTTAATATAATGGCGTGTGATCCTATTAGAATAAGTGGATGATTTCCTACTAGATTTCTCATATCTTCAATATAACCCATGTCATTGCTCCTTGTATTTAATAATAGTTAGGAAGTTCTTTTAACATTCTTTCTGTTTTACGTGCTGTAAAGGCTAAGTTATGGTCATCTTTCGTTCTGAAAAATAATGTGCGTAAAAAGGTTTTAATATTGGCACATAAAATACAATACTCATTAAGCGAAAGGCGTTTTCTAATTTGAGGAAGCCTTTTTATTTTTTTATGAATAATAGAAATTAAATCGTTCTGAGGAAAATCATGATACAGCATTGCTAGTAATGGAGTAACAATGCGTTCATCTTCGTTATTATGAAAAAGGTCAGATGGAATAAAGATTTTATTTAATAAACAATGAATTAATTCTTCGTACCATTCAAAAGTTGTATACGTATTATGAACAATTTCAGTAAAGGCATCAGATACATGAGCAAGACAATGAGCCCATCCTTTATTTTCAATATAGCCCCGAAAATCCGTTTCTAAGTTTGTGTATGTAATGAGTTTATTTTTTATTTCTTCGATATCCTCCTCTGTACAAAAGTAGTGCGAATTAGCGAATTGGAGTATTAACGCAATTAACGAAACAGTGTAAGAACGTGTGAAAACCCCATCTGTATGTGGGGAGTAAATGTCACAATATAAATACTCATCACTTAAACAAGTTTGCAGAAGTAATTTCAGCTGATCGTCCATAAGGAATTCATGATGAATGAAATGCGCAAAACATTTATATATAAGTTGGTAACGAACGTAGCTATCAGTCGTTCCGATATACTGAAGCATGTTCAAAGTTAACTCATTTACGTCTATATGTTGCAGTTGCGTGTAGTCATTTTGTTGTATAAGCTCTAACTGTTGTTGCAATGCTGTAATATCCAATGGAGAACCTCCTCCGCACTTTAAAGATGCGATCTTTTCTAGTATTCTATATATTCAAGGACAATCCTGCTCATGCAAGGAGAACGATTAGAAATTCGAGTATGATATAGATGAGGGAAGAATATGACGACGATAGAACAGTTAGAAAAACATTTTAAAATAAGAAGAAGTGCTTCTTCTATTATGATAAAAGAAAATAATGCAGAGATTTTTACAGAAGAGCAATTAGAGGAAATGATGCAATATTGCGTTGCTGAAGCTAAAAAAGATGGATTAGAAAAACTACATTTTGAAATCTCTTCAAAAAGTCCAAATTATGATGTGTATAAAAAATGTTTTGAAACGTATTCATTTGAATATGTTACGGAAAACATGATTGTATTTAAAGATATATACGAAGTAGAAGATGTAGAAAGTGAAATTGATTTTAAGCTTATTGAAGAAGTTGGAGAAGAGGCTTTTTATTCACTGTGGAATGAAGCGACGGGAGAACCAGTCGCTCATGATCAATTTGTGCATATGATGCTAGAAGAAATTGGTGAGCAGTGGAAAGAACATTGTTTAATAGCGAGTGTAGGTGAAGAGCCGATAGGAATTGTAATTCCACATATTGAAAGAGGTGCGTTAGAAGAAGGGAAACTTATGTACTTCGCAGTTACTCCAAATATGCGTAATAAGGGATATGAAGCTGCGTTATTTGCAGGTGCGATGTTTGTCTTAAAGGAAATAGGTGCATCTTATTATATTGGTGAGACAAATATACAAAATGAGTGGATGAAGGATGTTTTTGAAAAGAACGGATGTCAGTTGTTTAGTTCAACTGAGAGATATGTGAGAAAGTTTTAGGAGGATGAATGATGTATACTCTCGAACTCGTATAGCGGGAGGGGACTATATATGTTAAAGCAATCCGTGCATTCATTCGTGTTATTGTATCCAAATGTATTGTTAGAAGGCTGGAATGTTGAAAAAGTTTCAGAACGTTATGAAGGTGAAAAGTGGGGAACTTTTTGGTTTCAGGTTGTTACTCCAACTGGGATGTTTCGAGTAAAGGAATTTTTTCTCGATATAATGGAACCAGTATTTCCGGATAGCTGTATTTCTCAAGCAAAAGGAGATTGTTTTCAATATAAAGGGCTTGTGTATTGGAAAGGTATAAATTATAAAGGAAAAGAAAGTTACGTTACATCTATATGGAAAACACAAGTTGAAATTTCTGTTGATCATGGATATGTAAACCAAGACGAAATGGAACGATTTCTATTTGAATTACAACCAGTAAATATGGAGCTTGGGAAAACGATATTACATACATCATTTCACTTATTAAGCTTTCAAGCGAAGAGAAGTGAAATGGGTGAGATAGGAAGATGTAGAGAGTGGAATGCTCCAGATGACGTATCCTATGTAAATTTGTTAATTCATGAAAAACTAAATTGGAAACTTGAATCGGTCGGTTTCGGAAATGACGAAATGCAGTATGTATATTGGGACGAAGTTAATAAACTATATGCACTTTGGGTTTGTAGACATAAAAACAAAGCGTATTATCCTATTTCTTCATGGACAATGAACTATGGTCCAAAACAAATTATAAACGGGTTAGAGTTTTATTCGCACCCTAATCGCGGAACAGTTGTATACGAAGATTTAGGTAATGAACAAATCGCATACGTATTTCGCGGTAATCCATGTACAAATTTTGAACAAGTAAAAGAACTTTTCGCCTGTTTGTAAGATAAAAAGAAAAATGAGAACGACAAAATGGATATTCCCATAATACAATAGGGTAAGATTCAATTATAAGAGAAAGCGTTGGTGAAAGAATGGAGCAGCAAAGAAATTGGCTACAAGCAACTGTAGAAAGAATTGAAGATAATACGTTACAAATAAAGTGGGAAAATAATATAGAAGAAGTTCGTATTTATTGGAGTACTTCACCAGATCATATTGAAGAAACTGGAGAATTACTTGCAACGGTAAATGGAGAATTATCATATACAATTGAAAAACCGAGTGAAAATGAACGTCCATATTTTAGACTAGTAGGAAGTAATGGACAAGCAGTGACAGTAGCTGAGCGTAGATTGCCATTACAAGGTGCGTTTAACTTCCGTGATATGGGTGGATATGAAACGACAGATGGACGTAAAGTGAAATGGGGCAAATTATACCGTTCTGAAGAATTAGCAGGACTAACAGAATGGGATATTGCGTATTTACAAAAGTCTGGCTTAAAGTTAATTTGTGATTACCGTACAGACTTTGAAGTGAAGCATAAGCCGAATCCAGAAATTACAGGTGCTCGTCAAGTGTGCTTACCAGTTATGCAAGACTTAGCGAAAGACTTAAATATAAATGAGTTTTTCCAAGTTGGTGACCTTTCTATGTTAGGAAAACCAGGTGAGTATCTTGTGAAAATGAATCAAGATTTCGTAAGTGGTAACGAGGCGTTCGTAAGCTTCTTAAACTTAGCGCAAAACCCGGAAAACTTACCGTTAGTAAACCACTGTACAGCTGGAAAAGATCGTACTGGATTTGGTTCAGCATTATTACTACTTTTACTAGGTGTACCAGAAAAAACAGTAATGGAAGATTATTTACTAAGTAACGGTTTCCGTGAAAAGTTAAACGAGAAAATGATGGCCTTTTTAGGTGCAAAACTACAAAACGATGAGAGTAGAGAGATATTAGGTGCGATGTTTGAAGCACGTGCTGAATACTTGCAAGCTGCGATTGGTGAAATTCAAAAGCAATACAGATCAGTTGAAGCATACGCTGAAAGGGCCCTTGGCTTTACGAAAGAGTCGTTAGAGGAAATGAAAGAGTTATTGCTAGAAGATTAATAATGAGAAGGAGGCTGAGCGAATTAGCCTCCTTTTACTTATAGCGTAGTTGAAAATAGAAGATAATGGTGTATTCAATAAAGAGCAGGTTAAGCGCCTCATAATGAAATATATAAACTTATATTACTATCGTGTTATTATGTTAAGTGACGGTAAAGTCGTGTGATTTATAATGATTTCTATAATGAACTATAGGGAAAAAGCAAGAAAATGTCTATGTATTTGATGGAGGGTTATCATAATAGAAAGGAAATTAGGAGATGGGGAAATCAATAAAAAGTGAATTAATAGGATTGTTTACCTTTAATGAGACATGTAAAGCATATCACCAAAAAAATGGGGAAATACATTGGCAATTGGATATTAGAAATGAATATGTAGATGTTAATGAGATGATTAAAAGGGCAGAGAAGCTTTTTTTATGTATAGAAGAATTTGATAAAAAGGCTAAAGTAGCCATAGCAGAAAAATTGATAAATTACAAAAATGATTTTTGGCCTGAGTATGATGAGAATGATGAACATTTAAATTGGGATGCTGTAGATGCAGGAGAATATGATATAACGAAAGAAAAATTTGCAAAAGCAATTACGCTCTATGAAATTGAAATTAGAGAAAATGATATATACTGTGAATATCATGATGGAGATTTATTTGGTGGACACATGATACATGCTTATTTTAATAATGATTATAAGTTATTAAACGCAGAGGTGTAGTTTTAGTTATATAAAAATTGAATTAAAGTGTGCTTTAGTTAAAAGAATTAAATAAATTTTAAACAATGAGAACGAAGCTTTTAAAATAGGAATTGAGGAGAACATCATGAAATACAAAGTTATATTATTCGACGTAGATGATACATTATTAGATTTCCCTGAAACGGAAAGACATGCATTACATAATGCGTTTGTACAGTTTGATATGCCTACAGGGTATAATGATTATCTTGCAAGCTATAAAGAGATTAGTAATGGATTATGGAGAGATTTAGAAAATAAAATGATTACGCTAAGTGAATTAGCAGTAGATCGATTTAGACAATTATTTGCACTTCATAATATAGACGTAGATGCACAGCAATTTAGTGATGTATATCTTGAAAACTTAGGGAAAGAAGTACATCTTATAGAAGGCGCAGTACAATTATGTGAAAATCTACAAGATTGCAAGTTAGGTATTATTACGAATGGATATACGAAGGTGCAACAATCAAGAATCGGAAATTCGCCTTTATGTAATTTCTTTGATCACATTATTATTTCTGAAGAAGTTGGTCATCAAAAACCAGCACGTGAGATTTTTGATTATGCATTTGAGAAGTTTGGGATTACTGATAAATCAAGCGTACTAATGGTTGGAGATTCGTTAACTTCTGATATGAAAGGCGGAGAAGATTACGGCATTGATACGTGTTGGTATAATCCGAGTTTGAAAGAAAACGGGACAGATGTTAACCCGACTTATGAAGTGGAGAGTCTGCTACAAATTTTAGAAATTGTAGAAGTGGCGGAAGAAAAGGTAGCTTCATTTTAATTGTGCTGATATTTGTCGAAAAATCGATATATTGAAAAAATCGTTGATATATTGTAAGTTGTGATAGATATATTTGAAAAATCGTTGATATATTGTAAGTTGTGATAGATATATTTGAAAAATCGTTGATATATTGTAAGTTGCAATAGATATATTTGAAAAATTGCTCATATAAATTCATATACTAAGATATAGAACAAAAAAATAGAGCTACTATACAAGGTCATTCACGTGTTATAATGCGTGAATTAAATATGCGTATATAAATAGTTTCCTAGCGTGATGCGATGTCATGTATGATTAGTGTAACAACTAGAGGTGAATAAAGGATGTTAACGTTTTTATTTGAGTTAGACAAAAATCTCCCGCAGAAGGATGAGCCACGGTATGATGCTTATTCAAAGGGCTTTATCGAAGGAGATGTAACGATTTGCGCGAGTGACAGCGTATTTTTTCAAAAATCATGTATGAAGGTTGCAGAGCTGGGGATTTATTTAGGTCAGTGGATGGAACAAGTTCAACATGGGCAGAACGTGCCTATGAAATATGAAACGGCTGACCGTGAAGAGGTAATTCTTAGTTTCTTCTACGAAGAGGATCATAATCAATGGAATGTTTTTTCCAGCTGGCAAGAATTTGAACTTCAAGAGCGTATAGCTACTATAACATTAATAGAGAGTGTTCAACGCTATTTGTATGAGTTAAATAAAGAACTGCGCATGATAGAATATCCTGTGACGTTTGATCAGTACTTAAGAGGAGAGCGAATGATGCAGCTCTCTTACAAACGACCGTGTGATAGCAAAGCAGATACGACGCCGATAGAGTTTTATAATGGAAGTGAGCAAGTAGGCGTAGTACGGGGTTATTATAAAAATACGTTGATGAGAGTGCTGGACTTCATTCCGAAAATTGGTAGTAATATCATTTATGAAATAAAGGATAGTAAGGGCAATATTCGCGTCATTGCAAAGGATGTAAGTAGGCAGCGCCAAAGAAAGATTTTAGTAACGTACAAAGATAATCATGATGCAGAGCATGAAATACTTGTATGTGACGGAAAGTTATTGGATGCAAATTTCTTATTTACCTTTACATATAAGGCAGAAGAATATGTTGTTCATAAAACTTCATTTGGAATGGGAAAATTATTACGAAAGGGCTATGTAATTGCAGATTGGAATATTCGTCTTGAGGAAGATATGTATTACATCGAGATGAATGCATATGATGGAGATTACATGGAGGATCAATACTTACTATTAGGCGTATTTCATGCGGTTTTATATGGATAATCAATGAGAAATACCGTCATTCTTCTTGGAAAGAATGACGGTATTTTTTATTTATCCTCAAAAATAAAAATCTCATCAATCGTACTATGTAGTGCCTTCGCTATATCGTGAGCAAGTTGTAAGGAAGGATTGTATTTACCTTTTTCGAGATGACTAATTGTTTCACGTCGCACACTAACGCTCTTCGCTAAATCTTCTTGTGTCATGTTCAATTTTGCGCGGTATTCTTTTATCTTCGTTACGAACGCCATGGTGCATCTTCCATTTCATCAACAGGTTTATCATAAAAGAACATAGAAAAACCGAATGTAAGAATGAGTGTGCCGAAAATAAGAGCGATATCAATTTCTTGTAGCGCCGGGTTTGGAAATAACATTTCAATAAACATAATGATTGCGGTAGTTAGTAACGTAACGATAAATGCATTGCGGCACGATTTATTGACAATTTGTTCAAACAGTTCATCGTGTTGAACTGTTCTATACGATGTGAAAAAGGAGAAGAAACAGAACATAGTAAACAATCCTTTTTCATAAAAAAATCCGAGGAAACCGAAGAAACCGAGAAATCCTAAATATTTTATCCAAGTTGTTTTCATGATAGGTCCTCCTTACGTTGTTAGAAATAAGTCACGTTATGTTACAAATATATCACAATTGGATGGGAATGGTAATAATAGTTTTCCAGTTTGCTTCATAATAATAGTGAAAAGAGGAAATATGCTGCGAAATAAAGAGGATAATATTGTAAAATGGTTGTAAGGAGGGGGAGGAAGAAATGCTAACTTGGATCATGATCGTTGTATTACTTGTAGTGATTACTGTCATTGCGACGGTGTTAATTGGGCGGAATGGTGATGCAAATTATAGCAAAGCGACAAAGGGGAATATTAAACGCTTAACAATGATTTATATTATACTAGCTGTCGTTTTAGTTGTTGGATTAGGGGTGTATATTTATTTTAAAGGTTAAATATACTGAAAAATGTAAAAATCTTAAAATAGAACTATGCTATAATATCAATATAGTTATTTGGTAATTAAGGAAAGGATTGGATGGAATGATTGAAATTACGAATGTGTCAAAAAGTTATAATGGGTCTACCTATGCAGTAAAAGACTTAAGTTTATCTGTACCTAGCGGCGAAATCTTTGGATTTTTAGGACCGAATGGTGCGGGTAAATCAACGACAATTAAGATGATTACTGGTATTCACGGGGTGGACAAAGGGACTATTACGATTAACGGAAAAAATATTATGGAAGAGCCGATGGAAGCGAAGAAGACGTTTGGTTATGTACCAGATAGTCCAGATATGTTTTTACGATTAAAAGGAATTGAATATTTAAACTTTATGGCCGATATGTATGAAGTGCCGAAAGAAGTACGACAAGAACGAATAGAGTCTTTAGCGAAGAAGTTTGATCTTTATAATGCTTTATCTGATCAAATTCAAAGTTATTCGCACGGTATGAGACAAAAAATCGTTATTATTGGTGTGCTCGTACATGAGCCAGATGTATGGATTTTAGATGAACCATTAACTGGGCTTGATCCGAAATCTGCATATATTTTAAAAGAAATGATGAGAGAGCATGCGGATAAAGGAAAGATTGTATTTTTCTCTACACACGTATTAGAAGTAGCGGAAAAAATATGTGACCGGGTTGCTATTATTAATAAGGGGAATTTGCAGTTTAAAGGAAATTTAGATGAAATGAGAGATCATTTTAAATCCAATGAATCACTTGAAAAAATGTTCTTGGAGATGACGGGCAATGAGTAAAATTTGGACGTTAACGAAGGTACTATTAAAGTTAAATTACGCAGATTTTATAACAGATAAGAAGAAGCGATGGGCGTATGTATTTTCATTTGCAGCTATTTTATTTGTCGGCTTTTTACTGTTTGGTTCTATCACGCATGCAATGTATGAGGGAATGATACATTTAGGGCAAGATCCAGGAATGATTATCGCAATGGGACTTGCGATTGCGAGTATATGGGTATTTTTAATGAGTATTACGAACATTTTAACTGTATTTTACTACAGCAATGACATTGAAATGTTATTACCATTACCATTAAAACCAGCGCAAATTATTTCAGCCAAATTTTTAACAGTATTAATTACACAATACGTAATGAGTTCATTTATTTTATTACCGATCTTTATTACGTACGGTTTAAAAAGTGGCGCATTTATTACATATTACATATATATGATTTTCATTTACTTACTCTTCCCAATTGTGCCGTTAGTACTAGCTTCGTTACTGATGACAGTTATTATGAGGTATACAAATATAGCGAAAAATAAAGACCGAGGAAATATATTTATTGGAATCGTAAGTATACTATTTATTGTAGGAATTAACGTATTTTTGCAGTGGAAAAATAAAAGTTCGTTTTCTGAAGATGCAATTGCGGATTACCTTGCAAACAACCAGTCTTCTCTTTTAGTACAAATGACAAACTATTTTCCAACTACATATTTTGGAGCAGTAGCATTAGTAGAAAATGCAAATTGGAAGGGACCTTTATATGTAATAATCTTTGCAGTTATTTCATTTGTCTTCTTTGTGTTGTTTTATTACATAGCAGAGCGTACATATTTAAAAGGGGTTATTGGACTTTCAACGAGTACAGCAAAGAAACAAGTTATTTCGGCGGAAGGTTTACAGAAATCAACAGTACAAAGTTCGCATTTAAAAGCGTATGTGAAAAAAGAATTTAAAACGTTATTCCGTACACCACAATTTTTCTTAAATTGCATTGTACAAACTTTCGTTATGCCAATTATGTTGTTCTTTATTTTATTTGTGCAAGATGGAAATTTAAAGTTTATTACAGAGTATATTAACAATCCAGAGACAACGGGATTTGCAATTGGTGTTGGCCTTTGTGCATCGTTATTTTTAATGGGGAGTAACGTCATTGCAACAACGTCATTTTCACGAGATGGAAGCTCTTGGTTTGTGAATCGTTATTTACCAGTAAAGGCTTCGGATATCTTTTTTGCGAAAGCAATCACTGCTTGGTTAATTAATGTGATCATTTTAGCAGTATTCGGTATTACGATGGCAGTTGTAGCTGGGATTTCTCCAGTCTTTATGATACTGTGGTTTTTACTAAGTGCGAACGGGTTGTTATTAATTAATTTAATCGGAACACGCTGGGACGCGCAAACTGCAGATATTCATTGGGATACAGAGCAGAAATTATTTAAAAGTCGATATACAACTTTATGGAATTTTTTAGCTAATATTTTAATAGCTTTAATTATTGTGGGGGGAGTAAGTGTATTATACTTCTTCCTTCATGTCGGACTGTGGGTTATGTTTATCGTTTTATTTGTAATGTTTACGATTGTAAATTATATCTTTATTAAAATGTTAAAATTAGGTGCTGAACGTATACTGTCAAATATTCAATAAGAAGATAGATCCTCTGTATTCATGCAGGGGATCTGTGTATAGATGGAGGAGAAAAAGGTGAAGAAAATAGCAATTGTAACAGGGGCAACTCGTCTGAATGGAATTGGTGCAGCTGTATGCAAGGTGCTTGCTCAAAAGGGAATAGACATTTTTTTCACGTACTGGCCAAAGTATGATAAAGCGATGCCATGGGGAATGAGTGATCAAGAACCCTTTTTGCTGAAAAAGGAAATTGAAAGTTACGATGTTCGATGTGAAATGGCAGAAATCAATTTATCGCAGTCTTATTCGCCAACTCGTTTGTTTTATATGGTATCAGAACGGTTAGGTGATCCATCTATTCTAGTTAATAATGCAGTATATTCTACTCATACGAGGATTGAGGAATTAGATGTAGAGCAGTTGGATAAACATTATACAGTTAATGTTCGGGCTACTATGCTATTAAGTTCATTGTTTATAAAACATTATTCACTTAAAACGGGCGGGAGTATTATTAATCTTACTTCGGGACAGTCAGTAGGTCCAATGCCAGATGAACTTGCATATGCAGCAACGAAAGGGGCAATTGAAGCATTTACAAAGTCAGTAGCACCAGTTGCGATGGAGAAGGGGATTACAGTGAATGCTGTAGATCCAGGACCGACGAATACAGGATGGATTACAGAGGAGCTGAAGCATCATTTAGTATGGAAGTTCCCACAAGGTAAAGTAGGAGAACCGGTGGATGCTGCGCGCTTAATTTCTTTTTTAGTAAGTGAAGAAGCGAAATGGGTTACTGGGCAAGTCATTCACTCGAATGGTGGTTACTCATAAAAATATTATGTTAACAAATGTTGAGAAACAAAAAACGAAAGAAAATTTTATTTTTTTGTATAAATAAAATGTCAAGAAAGATAAAAATTTGATAGAAGAGTATATCGTCATATGAAGATAGTAATTCTTAATGTGACAATATACTCTTTTTCTTTTACTTGCGAGTAGAAAAATGAAGTAGAAGAAACTCGAATATTAAAATGAGTTTATCAGTTTTTGTACGTATTATTATGAAGATTACTGTCGGAAAGATGATAATTCGTATGAAAAGGGATTTTTTAAGGGGGAATCGAATCGTAAAGGGGAGGATAAATTATGTAAAACATAGGGGGATTTATATGAAAATGAAAAAGGTCGCTATCGCATCGATAACAATTGGTACAATGCTTACTATGGCAGCTTGTAGTCCTTCATCAGATAAAGAAACGGAAAAGAAAGAGCAAGTAACTGCGCAAAATGATGGAGAAGCAAAAACGACAAGTGCAGATGAAGCGTCAAAAACAACGAAAGATACTGAAAAAGAAACAAATACTTCTTCAAATGAAAAAACAGATAAGGATGCAAAAAATACGAAAGAATCATCAGGGACAGAAAGTAACGGCAAAACGTCAACTCAAAACGAAAATGTAAAAACAAAAGAAAAAGAGACGACAGGAAAAACGAATGATCAAACGACTAGCGGGAAAACAACAGATCAAAGCACAAGTACAAGCACAAACAATAACGGAAAGACAACGAAAGATCCGAAGAAAAGTGTTGCTGTGAAAACGAATGTTAAAGAAGTTGTAGCATTAATTGATAGCTTGGACAAGCAGTTAGCTGCTAATCCAAAATTGGAAACAGTGAATAAGCTTGGCAAACAAATTAATGAAAAGTGGGATGTGATTGAAAAAGAGCTAGAAGCATCACATCCGACGGATTCTAAAACAATCGGTCAAAGTATGTATCCGTTAATTGTAGGAGCGGAGAAAGAAAAAATCGATATTAATAAAATGAAATCATTAACGACGAAAACGAAAAAAGATTTAAATCAGTTATTGACGAAACTTTCATAGTTTCAAAAGCCTACTCGTGTGAGTAGGCCTTTTTTAGGTTGTTGTAATGTGCATAGTATAACTTATTTATTTCTATTTTCAATTACGATGCGAAAGGAACTGAATGCTTGTTGACTGATATAATCTTCTTCGCTAACTTTATAAGGAAATGGAAAAGCGACGAGTTGCAAATTACTTTCCTGATCCACTGAAGGTAATGTGAAATTAAAGATTTGCCTCGTTTCAGGTGCAACCTTAGTATAAACGACTTTTCTATTGTTAAATATTTCAACTTGTTTCCAATCTTTAAAAGCCACGATTGCGTAAGTCATTTCATCATTTGTTTCATTACCGTTTGATAAAATTAATTGCTTGCCTTCCTTTTCAAAGAAGACAGTTTGTAAGTTCTCTTCACGGTTCGTAACAAATAATGGTTCGTAAAGACCATCTTTTAGAATAGCATCTGGATCTATAAGGGAGAGTTTTATTTTTTCGTTTTCTTTCTGAAGAGGATGCATTGAATATCGCATACTTAGAATATCTTCTAAAATAGCTGCTTTATTTAAGTTATTATCTTTTAATTTGTATTCAGGTTTTTTAATTATTAAAAAGGTTAATTCACTTGCATTAGGAGAAGTGTGTAAAGAGATTTTCGTAGTAATTGAACTGTTTGGTTTCATATCAAAAAAATAGTGTGATATTTCAGTAGTAGTATCTTCTATTTTAAAAGGTTTTTGTTCGTAATCTTCTAGAACAATTAATCCATATTTTCGGTTTTCATTAATAGTATGTACGAATGATAATGTTACATTAATTTTATTATCCTCACTAGTAATTGTACTACCATTGTTAATATGTTGGCCTTGATTATCCTTCAATCCGTAAGAAATAGTATTGGTTTGTTGCTCTCGTTTATTTTCTATGGAAGGTGGATGAGGTTGTATGAATGAAGTATTGAACAAAATATAAATTGTAAGTAATGAAATAAGTAAAACACCGCTAATAATATATATTTGTTTCATAAATAGCACCTCAATATATGTAAAATATTAGAGAAAAAAGATATGCAAGATGCATATCTTTTTTCTCTTTCTTACCAGAAAGCTTTTGTTTCGTGATTCACATCATTATAACCACTTAATTTATAGGTATGATTACCGATAGCGTAATCATCTCCATAATAAATGCTTGTGTTGGTCGCTGTAGCACTTACAAAGGATGATTTTTTTGCACTATTACTTTTCGTATTCACTAATGAGCCATCGCCATTGAAAGTTCTTGCTTTTGCATAAACATAGTCTTCGGTCGTAGTTGATTTCGATTTAGCAACTGCATATGGGTTACCAAAAAAGGGAGTATATACGCTAATGTTAGAGTCATTCTTAGGTGCAGCTGCAATAGTCAAACTAGGGACACTAGATGTTTTTGTTGATTGAATTGTATCAAAGTCAACTAAAACGGGCTGCTTGTCTACAGTATCGACCTCTGAAGCACTTGCGTTATTAGTAAAACCAAAACCTAAAACCGCTAACCCTAAAGTTGTCACCGATAAAGATTTTTTCATATTCACTAATTTTCCCACCTTTTTAAATTTTTGAGTTCGAACTCAATTCATACAATATATGAAAATTTCGAAACTCTCAATGGTTTATCCCATACTTAACGTTTCTTTTACTTTAGATTCAACATGTCTTCATTTGCAAAAAAGCGAATATATCTTCTAATGCTTAGCAAGCAAGGGATACAGGTTTAATTTTATGAAATTCATGTAAATTTAAATCTATTCATGTCAGAATCTCTGTTATTTTTAAGTTCATATGGGAAACTTATTAAAAAAAGGATGGTGACAAAAATGACAATCGATCGAATTTGTACAATTGGACCCGCAAGTAATAATAAAGAAACATTAGCACAGTTAATAAAGAATGGTATGAAAATTGTTCGACTGAATTTATCGCATGGCACGCATGAAAGTCATAAAGACACCATTCGTTTAGTGAAATCATTAGATGACTCTATTAAATTTTTGGGTGATGTACAAGGTCCTAAAATAAGATTAGGTGAAGTGAAGGGAGAGCAAATTACACTTCAGGCAGGAGATTCTTTTATTTTACATACACAACCAGTTACAGGGAGTAATACAGAAGCGAGTGTTGATTATGAAGGAATTGCGAATGATGTGAAAGTAGGCAGTAGAATTTTAATTAATGATGGAGAAGTTGAATTAATTGTTGAAAAGATAAGTACGGACAAAATAGAAACGAAGGTAAAAACAGGTGGCAATATCTCATCTCATAAAGGAGTTAATTTACCAGATGCGGCTGTTCGTTTACCAGCTATTACAGAGAAAGATAAAAAAGATATTCAGTTTCTTTTAGAAGAGAATGTTGATTTTATCGCGTGTTCTTTCGTAAGAAAACCTAGTCATATAAAAGAAATACGAGATTTTATACAACAGTATAAAGAAACGTCACCTAATGTAATTGCAAAAATAGAAACGATGGAAGCAATCGAGAATTTTCAAGATATATGTAAAGAAGCAGATGGAATTATGATTGCAAGGGGCGATTTAGGAGTAGAGTTACCGTATCAATGCATTCCGCTTTTACAGAAAATGATGATTCAGGAATGTAATCGAACGAATACATATGTCATTACAGCAACACAAATGCTTCAATCTATGGTAGATCATTCTATTCCAACAAGGGCAGAGGTGACTGATGTGTTTCAAGCTGTACTGGACGGGACGAATGCAGTTATGCTTTCAGCTGAAAGTGCATCAGGAGAGCATCCAATCGAAAGTGTGAGAACATTACGTCTCGTTTCAGAATTTGCGGAACATGTTAAAAAAGATGGACCTTTTGCGATGAAAGATGTACTGCAATTACTGCGTGAGTCTCTGGATGAGTAATAAATAAAAAGAGGGCGGATATACATCCGCCCGCGTGTTTTTCATTCATACTATTCTTGCTCTTGCTCATCCAAAATCTTTTCAAACGCAGTAGATACTTTATCAAACTCTTCATCATTTTCAATGTATGAAAACTCATTATCTTCTTCTACTTTTAAAAAGAAAATATCAATGTCTTCCTCAGTTTCTGTTTGGATATCTTCAACAAAGGCAACAGCAATATACTCTGCACCTTCGACATCCATCGCTCCAAGTACTTCTACTTCTTGCTCTTCGTTATTCTCATCACTAAGAGTAAACACTTCGCCAACTTCAATATCAGACATATTCATTCTCCTCCTGTTCGACTCTAAAAATAGAGCACTCAAACTGTATACATACTAACATATCTTTCCATGAAAAACCAAATTCATACATAAGAAAAACGACTGATAGTTCTTTAGTATAAGTATCCAGCTATTAGGAGCATTATTTGTCTGTGCTATATTACTTAATCCATTCAACAATTGTATCCATAGTCTGTCTTGTTTTATCACGCTTTGGCTCTTCTTTACGGTAACCAAAGGCAACCATAACTGATACTTCAAAGTTATCGTCTTGTATAATGCCTTCTTGACGAAGTAAAGAATCTACTTCCTCTTTATCAAATCCTTCTATTGGACAAGAATCAATACCGATTTGAGCTGCGCTCGTCATCATATTACCTAAAGCAATATAAGTTTGTTTAGATGCCCAATCAAATACAGCACGATCGGATTGTAATAAGTTAAAATCTGTTTCCTGGAACTTTTTGAAGAATTCATATCTAATTTTTTGAGTGTCTTCAGGCAATCCAATAATATCGTTCATCATATATTTAATATACTCTGCATCATAATGCATATCTTTAATGTTTCTTGAAAGAACAATAACAAAATGACTAGCTGTTGCAAGTTGCCCACCAGCGCCCCATGAATACGGTTGTAGTTTTTCTCTTAATTCTTTATTTTGTACAACAATAAATTTCCAAGGCTCATATCCAAAAGAAGAAGGAGATAATCTGCCTGTTTCTAAAATAAATTTAAAATCCTCTTCTGAAATTTTGTGCATAGGATCGAATTCTTTACATGCATGTCTGAAATGAAAAGCCTCCATAATCTTTTCTTTTGTAATTTCGTTTGTATTTGTCATAAAAGTTCCTCTTTTCATGAATTTATTTTTGTAAGTAAATTATATTTTTAAAGTAACATAGATACAAGTACGCACATTTATGTGGTATAGTATCAAAAAAGATACTATTGTTAAGGGAAGGGATTTATTATGGATTGTCCAAACAAAAATAATATAAATTACCCATTTTTAAATAAATATTCTTGTCCAGTTGAAGCTATGGTTGAGGTGATTGGAGGGAAATGGAAAGGGGTAATTTTGTATCATTTATTAGATGGTACAAAGCGCTTTAATGAATTAAAAAGATTAAAACCAAATATCACACAAAGAATGTTAACGCTGCAGCTGAGAGAACTTGAAGCTGATGGCATTATACATCGTGAAGTATACCGTGAAGTGCCACCTAAAGTTGAATATTCGTTAACTGAGCTTGGTGAATCACTACGTCCAGTGATTCTATTAATGATGGAATGGGCAACTCATAATATGGAGAAGGTTTTGGAGAATAGGAATACGAAAAATAATAGTTAAGAGTTGAAATTGATATAGACGAGTTATGTGAAATAGTTGTAGAAATAAAAGGTGTTTCCATACGTGAAAACACCTTTTATTTCTATATTTTTTACTTTTTAACTTCAACTGCTGAAGTTGGAAAGTTATTTAAGTTTGCAGTTTGACCATACCAATCAGCATGTTTAAAAACAACACCTTTTCCATATCCGTCAGTTGAAGTACGTTCCCATAGTGTTGTTGAATAGCTAGCAGTAGGAGCTGCTGTACGTACAGAAACAATTTGATTTTGCCAACTAGCAGACAAGTTTTTATAACCGCTACTTAGAGAAAAATATTCGCTACCTTGATTTGTGCGTTTATAGAAGTCTGTACTACCAGGTCCGCTTCCTCCAACACCAAGGGGAGTGATTGAATGATTCAACCTTTGTTTATCTTTTTCAATAAAAGACTCTAAACTTTCTTTGCTCGAAAATCCATAAGATAACCAGTCTCCATTTTGATTTTGTTTCGGTAGAACTAACGTTATTTTTACGTCTTCCTTTGATGGAGCACTCAATTTGTTAGACGAATCAACAGTCTTTTCATCTACAGTTACATATTCGAAAGAGGAAATCGTATAATTTTTTTCGGTACTAGCTGATACTGATCCCAGTCCTCCAGTTAACGACGAAACAGTTAATAATGCACCTGCTACCAACTTTTTCAGCATGGATTCATCTCCTTAAAACTTAGATTTTTTACATAACTAAAATGTATGTTAATTTGAATGTTTTATAAATGTTTAGAAATTTATAAAATTTAAACAGAATATTCTTTTATTGGTCGGGAGTAAGGAGGGGAATTTAAAAAAGGTTTACTTAAAAAGTAAACCCTTTTTGCTGACCTATTTCAAAACTCAATGGATGAAAGTTTCATTTTATCCATCTATGAATCATACACTTCTTTTGCATTCGTAGAAGCAGCATCTAATAAAAGGAAAATGGCTGCTATCATATGTAGAAAGATGTCTATATAAGGAAAGAAGGCAACTAGAGTAACGATAATACCGATATAATGAGGGGACGTATTCATGCCTTCTTTTTTAGCTAATAAAATAGTATTGATATGTAAAACAATCAATAGTAGTAAAGGTATCCCATATAGGTTAACAAGACTTGGAAATACATAATAACAAGGAAGTAATAAAAGATGATAGATCCCTGTAGTCCACTTTAGTGCTTGAATGTAGGTTTTCAAAGTTAATCCTCCTAAAACAATTCATATCTATATATTACCAAAAATAATAGGTAATTGGATATTGTTTATTTGTATTTTTAATAGATTATAATAATTTTATGTAAACTAATTGTTAGGTATCTATAAAATAGAAAAACCACCCAAACGAGGGTGGTTCGTATTATAAATAATTACTTAAAGAAGAAATCGGAACCTTCACCTCACTACCTTCCTTCATATTCCGCAACACAACAGTGTTTGTACTAAGTTCGTCTTCCCCAATAATAAGCACATAAGGGATATTCTCTTTATTGGCATAATTAAGGGCACGTTTTAATTTGCGTCCTGCTAGTTCTAGTTCGATTTTTAAGGAAGTGTTAGAACGTAATTGCTGGGCAATTTGTAAGCATTGTAACTCTGTCCCAAGCGGGATGATAAATACATCCGCTGTAGATGATATCGTTTCTTTCTGTGACAGTGCTGTATAAATAACGTCTAAACCGAATGAAATACCGACTGTTGGATAGTTCATATTATCACCACGGAATGCTCCGATAATGTTATCGTAACGGCCGCCGCTACCGATGCTAGATGTAATCGATCTATCTTTTAAAAAGATTTCATATACAGTACCTGTATACATTGTGAGTCCTCGCGCTAAAAACGGGTTGAATATCGTATTTTCATTTATTCCAAGGGCGATTAAATATTGCTGTAATTGTTGTAATTCGTTTACTCCATCGGCAACGAGTGGATTATTGAAAGCTTCTTTAAAGTCAGCGATAGTAAGCTTTAGACAAGATAATACGGTATTACATATCGTATCAGCCATTTCTTCAGAAATCCCGCGCTCTAATACATCTTTTCGTACACCATCAATCCCAATCTTTTCGATTTTATCTAATGACAAAATGACGTCACTCGTTAACTCAGTAGGGATGTTAATAGACTCGAGAATACCGTTTAATAATTTTCGGTTGTTATATTGGATCGTTACTTCTAAGTTTAACGTTTGGAACAGTTCAAACGCCATACTCATAAGTTCAGCTTCTGCCATGACAGACTCAACACCAACTATATCAACGTCGCATTGTATAAATTCACGAAATCTTCCTTGTTTAATAGGGCCATCTCGAAATACTTTCCCAATTTCATACCGTTTAAAAGGGAGGCGAATATTCGGATTCATCGCCACGACTTTTGCGAATGGAATTGTCAAATCGTATCGTAAGGCAAGGTCGCGTTTTCCTTGATCCTGAAGTGTATATATTTCTTTTAATATTTCATCACCACCGCCGTACTTGTATGACATAAGCTCATACATATTTAACGTTGGTGTTTCTAACGGTTTGCATCCGTATCGTTCAAACGTATCTTCACAAGCTCTTTTAATTTTATTTCGCAGCACTTGCTCCTCTGGTAAATAGTCTTTCGTTCCCTTTACATTTCTCATTTCCATCATAATCACTCCTTTTTCAAATTAAAAAAAGCTATGCAGGTATATAAATACCCACATAGCTTTATGAACGCTTCGTGGGTCAACAGGAAAAGCCCTGTACCCAAGAAGAAAAATTTTTCTTCGGATACACGGCGTTACGTATGATGATGAAGTTGGAAAGAAGTATTAAAATTTCGCATTACAAATCTCTCCTTAACGTAAGTTTTTCCAAATTATATCAGATGATTTTTGAATTATCAATATTTTTAGTTTTGAAATATACGTGAAGTTATGTAGGAGAAATGGAAAAGGGTGTATAATAAAACTTAATAATATGAAATAACCTTTTAAGGAGATCACTATGAAAAAAGATAAAACAAATGCGATGCGAATATTAGATAAAGAAAAAATTGAATATTCGATGATATCATATGACCCAGAAGATGGGAAAATTGATGGCGTATCAGTAGCCGAGAAAATTGGACGAGAAGTGAGAGAAGTATATAAAACGCTAATCGCTCAAGGAAATAGTAAAAATTATCATGTGTTTATTATTCCGGTAGATGAGGAACTGAATTTAAAAGCTGCCGCAAAAGCAGTAAGTGAAAAGAAAATTGAAATGATTCCTGTAAAAGATATTACGAAAGTTTCAGGATATATTCGCGGCGGTTGTTCGCCAGTCGGAATGAAGAAGTTATTTTCTACATGTATTGATGAAAGTGCCCAATCACTTGAAACGATGATAGTAAGTGGCGGGAAAATTGGTATACAAATTGAGCTTAAAGTAGATGACTTGGCGAAAGTGACGAGAGCGCAGTTTGGAGAGGTAACGAAGTAAATATACATAGGAAAAGAAGTTCTAGTTTTATCCCGCTATTTGCCGGGCAGTAAGACCCTCATCTCAAATTTCAGCGGAAGCAAAGAAATTAGGTGGGGATCAACTGCCCGTAAAAGCCCGATTGGTGAGGGCTGATTAAAGTTTCACTTTATTGAATTTAGATAATAATTTATAGGATAGTTAGTCCGTTATGGGGCTGATTATCCTATTTTATTTACAAACTGGATAAAGATTGAATGTTTAGTTTGATATAGGCATGTAATCTGAATTGTTTGTTTGGCTTTGGGAGAAGGTAAAACCTCGATGCAAGAACTTGAAATAAACAAGCAGGGTTTATTCTTAAAGATAGACAAAGAACAGGAGAGTGTTTTAATGAGGAGTCAAGAAATATCCATAAGAAAGCACAAATTGGGGGATGCCAGTATTTTTGAAAAAACAAGCTAATAGTATGCAAGATTTTATACAGTTTTTTGGCTAATCCAGTAACAAACAAGAGCACTAAAACCACGTTAGGATAGGAATGTATATAATATGTATAGATTCATAGAACTAAAAAAGGGTTCACTTGTGAGAGCAGGGTTGTCCTTTTTCCTCGCTAACGCTAATGATGGGTTATGTTAACCTCATATGTATAGAATATACAGTTAACTAAAAATGAAAAGTTTACAATTAAAAATGAACAATAAAAAACAGTAATGTAAAATCACTACTGTTTTTTATTGTTTCTTATAAGTGAATCATTTGTACTCCTGTCTATATAATTTAAACGAATAAATAGCTCCAATAAAGAATACAAAAGCTTCAAATAATATAAAGATTTGACGGAAATTCTCAATATCTTTACCAACTAAAGAAATAAATATAGCATTCATTAGAATTTGAGTAGTAAACATACGAGAAGTAATTTTTAAATAAATAGCATTTGTTCTTTCAACCGGTTTACCAATTTTTTTGTAAATAATAATAAGTGCAATTACTGAACCCAAAAATAGAAGTGCTGTAAGTCCTACAACGATATTAAAATTGGCTGTACTTTCTAACATCCATTTATTTAATAGATCGATCATTATTATCTTCCTTTCCTACATAAGAGAATATTTTGTTCTTCTTTTTCACTATAATAAAAAAAGGAAAAAGAAAACATCGAACTTTCTTACAAACATTCGTGTATTCTTACAGTTTTGTCATTTTGTAAATGTATTCCGCCCTGTTTTTCACTATTTTCTTTGGAAAACATAGTGAATTACGAGAAAGAGCGCTACAAGATCAACTTCTGAGAACAAAAATTATGTAAATAAGCTGTTCACTGGATTCTCGTAGAAAACTTTGGTGAGATAAAATTTTTGATTTTGTAGCACTTTAAAATCTTAGCTAGAGGGCTATTTATCGGTATCCCACAATAAAAAGGCAGGAACATATCAAATATGTTCCTGCCTTTGATTTTATTAAGTTTAATATCTATGACCTAAATATAATAGAATTTGGAGCTTCTTTTTATTTTAAATAAATTGGGTAATTAGACTATAACATTAATGTTTATCATTGAATATAATAATAACATAATGGAGGTGGTGTTATATGGCTCTTACTACAGGACCAATTGAAAACGTAGGAAATCAACCTGCTAATGCAAATAAAGTTAGGGTGAAGATCCTTAACCGTACTGCGGGCCCACTTACTGGAGTAGCTAGAGTTTTTAGACTTGACGGTTCATTAGTATTAATTGAACAGGTAAACTTCAATGTGAATTCTAATGCTTCTACTTTTGCAACTCTAAGTTTAGTTCATCCTGCTCTTGGACAAGCATTTGAATATGAAGTTCAAATTGTTCCTAATCAACCTGGTGGACTATATAGTGTTTATGGACTAACAGCTGAAAATGTTATTATTACTGCACAACGTGTTGTGAACTCAGAATTGACACAGTTTCTTTAATTAAAATAGATTGGTGCCTACATGGTATCCAATCTATTTTTGTACGTATTATTCAGAGAAAGAAAGGTTTTACACAAAAATAAAGATAGTTATGGAAAAGGGAAAAGTCGAGCTATCATCTTAATTTTTATTATTTCTGTCTTAGACCGTATCTGTTTTGTGGCACGGTTTTCTTTGAATGCATTTTATTCAAACTGTTTTTTAAAGTATTTATCAAATATGCATTATTGCATAAATAAATTTAAATTTATAAGTTAATATTAAACTACTTTTTAGTTGTAAAGAATATGTTAATAATCTTTATAAGAAAAGGATATTCCTTGTAAAAAGTGAAATTGTTTGGAATGTGAATAAACAAAAAGTTTAGAAGTGATACAGACTGGATAGAGTCTTGTATTAAATAAACAGAAAAGGGGTATGGGTTTCTAAAAGGTTTCGGGGGTTAGAAAGCACTTTTTAGTTAATAGCTTTAAATTATATTTTAAAGGGGAATGGGTATATGAAGTTTCGAAATACAAAGATTGCTATGGTTACACTATCTTCATTTTTTATTTTAGGTTCTGCATCTCTATCATTCACAGATACTATACATGGTGAAGTGGTTCCTGCATCAGCACAGGAGATTATTGTAAAAAATTATGACGATACATATTATAATAACGCAATAGGAAAAACGGGGTTAGAATTAAAGAAGGAATTGCATAATATTATTGATAATCATACAAAGTTATCATACAGTGCGGTTTGGGAAGCGTTAAGAGATACTGATGAAGATCCGAATAATAAAAATAATGTGATACTCTTATATACTGGTCGTTCGCAAGGGAAACTTACGAATGGATCAGGAGTAAATAACTGGAACCGAGAGCATGTTTGGGCAAAATCTCACGGTGACTTTGGAACGACTGCAGGACCTGGAACAGATCTACATCATTTAAGAGCGACGGATGTATCTGTAAATAGTTCACGTGGAAATCTAGATTTTGATAACGGTGGTGTAAATCATTCTGAAGCGACAGAATGTAAATATGATAGTGATTCTTGGGAACCTCGTGATAGTGTAAAAGGAGATATTGCTAGAATGCTGTTTTATATGGCTGTTCGTTACGAGGGAGACAACGGCGAAATAGATTTAGAACTAAATGAAAAAGTGAATAACAATAAAGATCCATACATGGGGAAACTATCTGTCTTATTAAAATGGAATGAACAAGACCCGGTCGATGATTTAGAGCGAAAGCGTAATGAAGTAATTTTTACAAAATATCAACATAACCGCAACCCTTTTATTGATCATCCAGAATGGGTAAATAAAATCTGGAACTAAGATTTTTAAAGGTATTATATTTTGATAAAAGGGATTGATCATTATGATCAATCCCTTCTTATATTTTTACTAGAATAAATGATTTTTATAGGACTAGTGAGGGAAATAGAATAGATATTTATATGGAACGATAGTACTTATTTATCTAGTTAAGTATTTAGTAAGGTCCCCACTCAATATTCACCCCAACAATAAGAAAAACAAGTCCAATGATAAACCAAATGAGTGCAAGTGGAGCCATGAAACGAATCCATTTTCCATAAGAAATCCCGCTTGCTGCGAGAACGCCCATTAAAACACCGGAAGTTGGATTTAAGCAGTTTACTACACCTTCTCCGAGCATAACAGCCTGTACTGTAACTTGGCGTGTAATGTGCATGAAATCAGCTAATGGAGCTAATATCGGAATAAAAATAACCGATTCTCCTGTCCCGGATGAAATAAGGAAATGTAATGCAGCACTACTTACGTACATACCGATAACGCCAAATACAGGGCTTTGTCCTTCAAGAGACTGTGCGAGCTGGTTAACGATAGTATCAAGTAATTTGCCTTGTTCTAAAATGACTGAAATACAGCGAGCCATTCCGACGATTAAAGCACCGTAGATAAGATTTTGGCAGCCAGTTAGAAAAGTGGATGCGATATCGTTTGCTTTCATGCCACCTATTATTCCTGCTGTAATTGCTATGAAAATAAAAGTAGCGGTCATTTCTGCGTCCGTCCAATGTAGACGAAAAGCGCCTATTAAAAATGCAATTAATGATAAAGCTGAAACGAGTAAAATTAATTTATGACGTATCGTCCAAGGGACTTCTTTTTTCTCTGCTTCTTTTTCGCTTGAAAGAGCGTTACTGGGAAACCAGTTGTCGCCAAGGATGCTTCCTTTATTTGATTTTTTCAAGCGTTTTACATACCAATTTATATAAAGGATAGTGGCAAGTAAAAAAGATATATAGATTGCGGTGCGTAAACCAATCCCGGAAAACATCGGAAGTTCTGCGATCTTTTGTGAAATGCCTAAAGGTGAGGGAGATAAAATAGTAGCATTAAAACCAGCATAAGTGCCTAAATAAATAATTGCTACACCGACGATAGCGTCCCATTTTAACGTGCGTGCAACGATGATGCCGATGGGGATAAAACCGATAACTGAGTTAACGATAATACCAGTCGTTCCAAGAATAGAAAAAAGCGCAGCAACTATACAAATGAAAAGTAATTGCTGATTACGAAATTTGTTAATAACATGATAGATTAAACCGTCAAGAGCACCTGTTTTTTCAAGAATTGCAATAGCTCCACCTGTAAATAAAATTAGAAAGATAATAGGAGCAGCAAGTGTCATTCCTTTTTCAATAGCGGTAAAAAAAGAAACAAATCCTACGGGTGATTGCGGAACAGAATGGTAGCTACCTGGTATTGTCGTTGTAACGGTCCCGTTTGTAACCCTTTTAAATTCTCCAGCAGGAACGAAGTACGTAGCAATGGCGCAAAGTAAGGCAATAAAAAATAGTAGTACGTACGCATCAGGCATTTTAAACTTTTGTTTACTAGGTTGTTTTTTTGCCTCAGTTTGTATTTGCATAAAATCCCTCCTTCTTCACTTGGTTAATTTTTAATATTCTGAATTTAATCTGTGAAATAGATTATAATAAAGGTAGCTTCTTAAGGCAATAGTTTTTGTATCCTTTTCCCGCACGTACAAATTATTGCAATATTAGACAGGGAAACGATAATAAGCCAAGAATATGTTATGTAGAAAGAAAAAGGAAAAGAGGGAACAAGATGTGGAAAACTACTGATCTATGTGATGAATTTGAAAAGGAATTACAAATATGTCGCCAGTCTTTTCGGTCTTTTGGGAAGAAAGAACAATTCCACGGGAAAATTGCAACTGTAAAAGTGAAAGATGATAATGTACTAGTGAAGGAAGGATTGCAAACATTACCAGAAGGAACAGTATTAGTTGTTGATGGCGGAGCGTCTACGAATTGTGCGTTACTTGGTGATAATTTGGCAGCTATTGCGGAAGAAAGAAAGCTAGCAGGAATTATTGTGAATGGGTATGTTCGTGATTCTAGTGAACTAAAGAATATTAATATTGGTATTTTAGCGTTAGGAACGATGCCAAATAGAAGTGTGAAAGAAGGAAAAGGAGAACGAAATATTTCATTGCACTTTGGACAAGTGGATTGGAATCCAAATGAATATGTCTATGCGGATGAAGATGGCGTCATTATTAGTGAAAAGAGTTTACATCGTTAAGAGTTAATAAGTTATTATTCTTAGAAAATAAATCCGATAAAGCATGGACAAAATTCTTTGTCAATAGTAAAATAATACAGAAATTTAAAATTTACAGAATGTATAGGTTTATCGTTTTACGATAACTTAAATGGAAGTAAGTTGTGCCAAGAAAAGTGAATGTTATCACAATGATACGTTCATAAACAAAATTATTTTTCCTATACAAATATAGCCGCGAATAATGCGGGTAGGAGGTGTTGTACATTTTTGTTCGACACTTACAAAAAGAGAGTGTCAATCGCACGCCCTTGAAGGGCCTTTTTTTGTGTAAATGGTAGTAAGGGAGGAAATTTTGGGATGGCAATGTTGAAAAAGTGGCTGCTTACGTCGTTAATGGCAGTGACACTTGTATTTGTTTCTTTTGCGAATACAGTACATATTACGTTTGCTGAAGAAAATACAGCAAAACTTGCAATTATTGGGGAATCACAAAAGGGCATTATGTTATGTCCGAAAGAAGAGCAAATTAAAGATGGGGAAACAGCTTTAAGTTTGCTGCAAAAGGTCATGGGGGACAAAGTAGAATCTGAAACGATGTCGTTTGGAACATATGTAAAAGGAATCGATGGTTTAATGGCCGGGGCTACAAGTGCTTGGCTGTATGATGTAAATGATAAGTCTGCAGAAGTCGGAGCAGATAGTTATAAATTAAAATCTGGAGATGTTGTTGTCTTTCGCTTTGTTTCAGACTGGAGCAATATAAGCCAGGAAACATTGAAAGAAACGTTAGATAAGTTCGGGACGTGTAAAACAGAAGAACCTAACGGTGGCAAACCAGAAGAACCAAAGACAGATGATCCAAAACAAGAAAAACCAGAAGAACCGAAGACGGATGATCCAAAACAAGAAAAACCAGAAGAACCAAAGACGAATGATCCAAAACAAGAAAAACCAGAAGAACCAAAGACGGATAGTTCAAAACAAGAAAAACCAGATGGTACAAAAACAAATGATGAAAAACCAGAACAACCAAAGCAAGAGAACATTCAAGATTCAAGTGCACAATTAAACGAAGCCATTTCTAAAACATCAGATAAGATGTTACAAGATGGAATTGAAAGTGACTGGGTAGCTGTAGCGCTTTCTCGTTCTGGAAAGAATGTGCCAATTGAGGCAAAATTAAATTATGTTAAGTCAGTAACTGAAAAAGTAGAAAAGCGCATTAATCGTTTTTCAGCGACAGATTTAGCTAGAACAATTATTATGATGAATGCAATGAGTGCAGACCCTAAAAATGTAGGTGGGCATAATTTAGTTCAAAAATTGTATGAGTCAGATAAAGTGAATTCTGTTACAGGTTATGCATTTGCTTTACTTGCATTTGATACGAAGAAGTATGAGATTCCAGTTGAATCAAAATGGAACAGAGTTGCTTTAGTTGAAGCACTGTTAAATAATCAGCATACAGACGGTGGATGGACTTATAATAGTTCAGGTAGTAAAGATAGTGCTAGTAGTGTTGATGTAACAGGTATGGTTTTATCAGCATTAGCTCCTTATCAAGAGCGATCAGATGTGAAACCAGCTATACAAAAAGCTGTTGCGTATTTATATAACGAACAGCTGCAAAATGGCGGTTTTTCAGCTGATGGACAAGAAAATTCAAATAGTACTGCGCAAGCAATTATTGGATTATCGCTTGTTAAAGATGTAGATCAAAATCGTCTTCATAAGGCAATGCAAAACCTATTATCATATCAACTTTCAAATGGTGAATTTAAATGGTTACCAAGTGATCAAAATGGTAACGGAATGGCTACAGAACAGGCTCTTTTAGCATTACTTCAATTTAAGGAAATGGGAAAATCTATTTATGATTGGTCTAATGTAGACGCTGGTGATGTAATTAAGCCAAAACCGATTGAAGAGCCAGAAAAGGTCGTTGAACCAGAAAATAATGTAGTAGAAAAAGAAGTTATTGAAGAACCGAAAGAACAAAAACAAGTACAACAAGAAACAAAAGATGAAAATCTAAAAGTAGTTGTAGATAACGAACCGGTTAAGAATAAAAAAATCGGAAACGGTAACAGTCTACCAAAAACAGGAGCATCTTCTCATAGCGCAGCAACAGAAGTAGGTATGGGTGTATTATGTATTGCTTCTGCATATGTATTATGGAGACGTAAAGCAGCTTAACAAAAAATTAGGAGCAATTATTTGCTCCTAATTTTCGTATGAAAGGTGAGAGATAGGATGAGTAAGGTGAAATGGTTCATTTCTTTACTGCTTTCGCTCGGGCTACTTGCCGGATGTGAAGAGGCAGCTGTAAAGCCTGAGAAGAAGGTAGAACCGAAGCAAGAAGAGGTAGCGAAACAAGAAGAACAAAAAGATGAAGCGAAGCCGGAAGAAAAAACAGAAGAAAAGCAAGCTGAATCAGAACAAAAGCAACAAGAAGAACAGAAAGAGAAACAAGAACAAAAAGTAGAAGAGAAGCCGAAAGGGGAAAAGCTGCAGGCACAACCAGAGGTAAAGAAAGAAGAGAAACAACAGGAACAACCGAAAGAACAGCCGGCTGTAAATAAGCAACCAGAGCAGCAACAAGCACAAGAAGAGAAACAACAACCGAAAGCACCAGAAGTAAAAGAAGAAGCAAAGGTTGTGAATCAGCCGAAAGAAACACCGAAGCAGGAGCAAAAGAAAAAGCCAGAAGAGAACAATAGTGTACCAGCTCCACCAACACCGGTACCACCACTAAACCCAGTGCCACCACCAGTACCACCAGTACCTAAAGCAAAACAAGTAACAATCTCGGTAAAAGGAAATAACGGATATATAATGGGTGCGAAAAAGATGGATGTACAAGATGGCGATACTGTGTATAAAGTATTACAACGTACAGGATTAGATGTTGATGCAAGCGGATCTAGAGATAGTATTTATGTAAAAGGTATTAATGATTTATATGAAAAAGATATTGCGGATACTAGTGGATGGAAATATCGTGTGAACGGTGCTTTTCCAAACCATAGTGCTGGTGTAGCTACGGTAAAACCAGGCGATACAATTGAGTGGGTATACGTATTACAATAAGAAAGGCATTCGGTAAAGGGCTATGAAAATAAGTTTTTCTTCTTTACATCCTTTTGTGAATTTTTTCTATTATATCGGGGTGATGATACTATGTACGATGTGTCTTCATCCTCTTTTTTTAATTGGAGCAATAGTATTAATTATTATGTTAAATGTGATGCAAGGAAATAGCGAAAAGATAAGAAAGATGCTACCGAGCACAATTGTTTTCTTTTTTATGGTAATTTTATTTAATTCGTTATTAACGCATAGAGGTCGAACTACGTTATTTTGGTTAGGTGATAGCCGTATTAAGCTTGAGGCGATTATGTTTGGAATAGTAATGGGGTTATTACTAGTTGCAGTTATGTTTACGTTTGCGTCATACAATGATATTATTTCCAGTCATAAATTTTTATATTTGTTTTCAAGAATTTCACCGAAAGTTGCATTGTTAACGATGATTACAGTGAGATTTGTTCCTTTGTTTATAAGACGATTAAAGAAAATCACACTCGTCCAAAAAACGAAAGGTGTGCAGGTAGATTCAGGTTCGATAATTGAACGCGTCAAAAATGGTATGCAATTGCTGCAAGTATTATTAATTTGTTCATTAGAAGATGCACTGCAAACGGCAGATTCTATGCAAGCTCGTGGATTTGGTGTAACGAAGCGTACGACGTATATTCGCTATAGAATGGAAAGGCGTGATTGGTATACGCTCAGTTATTTAATCATTTTATTTATAGCTGCTATTGTATGTAGTAATTATGGCGGAGGGAAATTGATTATTTATCCGAAAGTCGAATCTATTTTATTCCAGCAATATGATGGAATGATGTTTGTATTATTTACACTGTTTATTAGTTTACCAATTATGATGGAAGGGAGAGAATGGATATGGTGGCGCATGCAGAAATAAACAATTTATCATTTGCATATGCTGATGAAAACGAATACGCGTTACAGCATATTTCTCTTTCTGTTCAAAAAGGTGAGTTTATTGCACTTGCTGGAGGATCGGGATCTGGGAAGACGACGTTATTAAAACATTTTAAAAAGGAGTTACTTCCAATTGGTACGCGTTCTGGAGAGATATTTTATGAGGGTGTTTTAATAGAGGAAGTAGCTGATTTGTTATCTGCCCAAGAAATTGGGATGGTATTTCAAAACCCAGAAAACCAGATTGTTATGGATACAGTGATTCAAGAATTAGCATTTTCTTTAGAAAATATCGGATTACCATCACATATTATTCAAAAAAGAATAGCAGAGCTTATTAGCTTTTTAGGATTTCAAGATTTATTGCATCAATCTGTTCATACGTTATCTGGTGGGCAGAAGCAGCTTGTCAATTTAGCTGCGGTATTAGTTATGCAGCCGAAATTGCTATTATTAGATGAACCGACAGCGCAGTTAGATCCAATCGCTGCAAAAGAATTTTTAGGATTATTAAAACGGATTAACGAAGAACTTGGAATTACGATTATTTTAAGTGAACATCGCTTAGATGAAGTTATCCCGCTTGCAACACGCGTTGTTTGTATGGATAATGGCCGTATTATGTATGATGGTAGTCCTAAAATTGTTATTACGGATATGTGGGGAGTAGAAACATTCCGTCCATTTATTCCGCAAATTCCAAGGCTATTTTTAGAGTGGAATGTGAGAGATATTCCGTTTACAGTGCGAGAGGCGCAAATGAAAATGAATGATTTTGCAGCGATATCATATGTAAATGACCCAATAGCACAAAGTGAAAAGCAAGAGGTAATTTTAAGCGCAGAGCATATTTCGTTCCAATATGAAAAAAATAGTCCGCTTATTTTACGTGATTTATCAGTTTCGATTGAAAAAGGAAAATGGGTAGCGCTCGTTGGGAAGAACGGTATAGGTAAGTCTACACTGTTAACGATTTTAGCAGGATTACAAAAAGCGAGAAGAGGAAAAGTAAAGTGGAACGGAAAAGTGGTACATAAAATCGATTCGAAAGAACGGTTTAAAAGTATTGGGTATGTATCGCAGCATCCGTATTACCATTTTACATTTGATACAGTATGGGACGAGGTTTATGAACGTGCGCGTGAATTATATGGAGAACAAGGAAAAGAAATAGCAGAAGATACGCTAAAACAGTTTTGGTTGTACTCGCTTAAAGAACGCCATCCGCATGATTGTAGCGGAGGAGAGCAACAATTACTTGCGTTATGTACGACGTTATTATCAAAGCCAACGATATTATTACTTGATGAACCGACAAAGGGATTGGATCCATGGAAGAAAGAAAGAGTAGGAGAACTATTTAGGAAGCTGCAAAAAGAAGGTACAACAATTGTAATGGCAACGCACGATATTGAGTTTGCAGCGAAATACGTGGATCAATGTATGATGTTATTTGATGGAACAGTCATTATGAATGATGCACCGAAAGAATTTTTTAGCGGCAACTTCTTTTATACAACATCTATTAATCGATTCATTCGAAAAGAATTGCCATATGCATTAACATGGGAGGATGTGTGCGAAGCGTGTCCAAACGATATGTTGCATTCATAATATGTATTTTTGCAGTAATAATCGGCACATTGCTTTTTACGACACTTGTCATGGACGGTTATTACATGTTAAGTAGTTTGTTTCTATTAGCGGTTATTATGTTACCTTTCTATATCCGTTTTGAAAGAAAGGCGTTTGTTTCACGTGAAATTGTTCTCGTTGCTGTATTAGCGGCAATTGCAGCAGTAAGCCGGGTGCCATTTTCTATTTTACCAAGTGTACAACCAACTTCTTTTGTCATTATCGTTTCTGCAATTGTATTTGGAAGTGAAACTGGTTTTATGATTGGTGCTACAGCAGCAATCGTATCTAATATTTTTTTAGGACAAGGTCCATGGACACCGTGGCAAATGTTTTCGTGGGGCATGATTGGTTTTATAGCAGGTTTACTTCGTAATACATTTTTTATGAAAAAGCTATGGGGGAGACTTCTTTACGGAGTAATTGTTGGCTTTTTATTTGGCTGGATTATGAATTTCTGGGGCCTTCTCGGTTTTATACGAGAAGCAACATGGGAAACTGTCATTTCGTATTATATCGCAAGTTTTTACTTTGATTTGAGCCATGCGATTTCGAATGTTATTTTCTTATTACTATTTAGTACTTCATGGATTACGATTCTTACAAGATTTAAAAAGAAATACGGTATATTAGATGAGCATAACGTGACATAGAAAAGCATACTCATATAAGGTAGGGTCGCGACTTACATATTCGTTTGCCTCTTTCATGCTTCTTACATAATGTAAGGAGCATTTTTTTGTCAAAAAATCGATTCAATATGCATCCGCTATTATATAAAATTATTTGTATAATTGTAGGTGAGAACTTTTTTCAAAAGGGAGGTGTATAGTTAATGAAGTTAGTTATTCCGAAGCAACATGGTGCATGGGCCATGCTTGTTATTCCTTTTTTATTAAGTGTCATACTTGGGAAACCTACTATTTATCATATTCCATTGTTTTTAGCGTGGTTCTTTATCTATTTAGCTACGTACCCATTTCTTACGTACATAAAGCAAAGACGAAAAAAAGAGTTTTTACAAGTTGCCATTATTTATTTTCTTATTGCGTTCCTATTTGGGATGATTTCTTTATTATATGAGTGGCGAATTCTTTTATTCGTAATAGTAATGATTCCATTATTTATAGTGAATATGTATTACGCTCGTCAAAAAAATGAAAGAGCACTATTAAATGATATTTGTGCGATTATTGTGTTTTGTATCGGTGGGTTAATTAGTTATTCCTTTTCAATGAAGCAAATCGATCATACAGCATTATTCATTGCGCTTATTTCATTTTTATACTTTTTAGGTAGTACGTTCTATGTGAAAACGATGATTCGTGAAAAAAATAACCCGAAGTATCGTCTTATATCTTGGGGATATCATATCGTATTAACGATAATCATATTTGTGATTAATCCGTGGTGTTCTCTTATTTTTATACCAAGTGTCATTCGAGCAATTGTGTTGTATGGCAAAAAAATTTCTATTAAAAAAGTAGGAATTTTAGAAATTGCTAATTCTGTATATTTTTTAATCATAACGGCAATAATTATGAAGTATGCCATTTGAAAAAACTTCCCATCAATTGATGGGAAGTTTTTAATCTTTTTCTAAAATGTGAACGGTGTACTCGCAACGTTGAATAGCTTGTTCAACAGCATAAAGTGATTGTTCAATACGAGCGCGATTAAAATCTTTTTCAACTGTTTCGAGCGCTTCTTCTAAACAATTTTTAGCTTCTTGTAATGATTGAAAAGAATCTTGTACATATCCGCGAGCATTTTGATGCATTTCATAATCCTCCTTGCATGTTCGTATATGGGTAGTATGAACAGTAAGGAAGAAAATATAATTTGTTATATTTATTATATTTGTTTGACAATTAAAGTGGAATTACGTATAGTAAGAATTAAGTGAATATTTTCTTATCCAGAGAGGTGGAGGGACTGGCCCGATGAAACCCAGCAACCGCGATGCAGGTGCTAATTCCAGCAGAACATATTTGTTCTGGGAGATAAGACGAAGATATATACGTAACTTCTTCTTATCGGAGAGGTTTTTTTATTGCAAAAAAACCGATTACGAAAATTTATATTAAGAAGAAAGGGGTTGCGCATTACTGTGACACTCGAAAAATACGTAAAACTGCGTAGTACAGTTTATGAATATATGATAGAGCAAGATAAGCCGATATCATTGTTAGATATTCAAGAACATATCGTTTCGCATCATGAAGGAAAATTCACGAAAAAGATGTTGCATCAATTTTATTTATCAAGATTATTAGACGAACTAAAACTGGATGGGAAAATTACATTAGCTGATGAATATCTCTATGCTGAAAAAGGGGTATTGTATAAGGCGAGAAAAGGGAGCTAAGCTCTCTTTTTTTCTTAAAATAACGGAGTATGTAGAGTAAAAGACTGCTAAAGCAGCCTGATACAGGGAATGGTGTTGAGTGTGTAGTGTCAAAAATTGAATGTGCCTGAAAGAGGCAATTCATATCGGCTGCAAATGAAAAGAGACACCTTCGCCGAATAGGTGTCAGTCGTTTTGTCACGTAGACTTGCTACTTAACAGTAATTAGAATAACATGCAGGATTTTTGAAGTCAAAAGGGAATTAAAGGAAGGGGTACAATTATGTACGCTTACTTATTAAAAGATATAACGAAATGGATCCCAAAGTACATTGTAGATAAGGGATATGAATATTATGAAGGTGGGCATGTAGAAGATGTTGAAATACAAGATAAAAAAGTGTTTGCTTTCGTTACTGGAAATGCAAGGAATTATGAAGTAGTTATCGATCTCGAAGATTTTTCAGAAAGTAACTGTGAGTGTCCCTATGAAAATTATTGTAAACATATGGTGGCAGTTGTTTATGATATGCAAGGTGCTGGTGAGAGTGCAGTTAAAGAGAAACTGAAAGATTTAGAAAAAGAAGAGTTACTTATATTATTAAATCGATTGTTGCAAAGTTCGAAAAACGTACAAATTGTAGAGAAGTTATTAAAGAAGGAGAAACTTTAACGTATAGAGGGAGTTGTTTTGTAGTGAACGTACTAATTATATATGCTCATCCTAACCCTTCAAGTTTTAACGCGGCGATTTTCAATCATGTGCAAAAAGGACTACAGGAAACAAATCATTCAGTTACCGTACTTGATTTATACAAAGAACAATTTGATCCAGTCCTCGTATTTAATGAAGAGAAGAAAAGACGCGATTTAGTAAATGAAGAGGAAACAGCTCGGTATAGAACGTTAGTAGAAGAAGCAGATACACTTCTATTCATCTATCCAATATGGTGGTGGGGGATGCCAGCAATTTTAAAAGGATTTATCGATCGTATTTTCGTAGCTGGATTTGCTTATAAATATGAAGGGGCTCTGCCGAAAGGATTATTGCAAGGGAAAAAAGCATGGGTTATTAATACGTTAGACTCGCCTCTATGGTACGTCGCATTGTTATATCGATCAGCAGATTGGATTATGATGAAGAGAGGTATTTTACGTTTTTGTGGCATTCGCGATATAAAACGGTCAGTGTTTCAATCTGTGAAAACGAGTAAAGTATCAAAGCGTGAGAAATGGTTATTACAAATAGAAGAAAAGGCTCGTGCATTATGAATGAAGTCGATCGTATTATAAACTGTGTTCAGTATGATGGCGAACTTTTTCGGAAGTATGTTACGTGTTTACTTCAATTGAAAAAATGCAGCGAAACATTTCAGCAAATTCAAATAGAGTTAAGAAATGATTATTTAATAAGAGGAATTTGTGAAAGAGAAGTTGATCAGGTAGTAAGGGGAAGTAAAGAATATGAAACATATTTTCTTCCTAAAGCGTTACAGTGGAATTTTTTGAGGGAACATCCACACCTGATCGGAAAAATTTGCGAAGATTTTTTTGCATTTGAGTCATTACATCTTACGGAGTTAGAGTGGGAGAAGATTATAAATTGCGTGGGAAATAAGTGATTTATTATGTAAAAAAGCTAGTATAAAACTAGCTTTTTGTTTAAATAAATAAGAAACATAGACTAATGATAAAACCCGCATATAGTAAGTTCACAACACAAAATCCCATAATGTCACGAGCACCTAAACCAGCTATCGCTAATGCTGGTAATGCCCAGAAAGGTTGAATTAAATTCGTCCAAGCATCGCCCCATGCAATTGCCATTGCTGTTTTTGCAGCAGGTACACCAAGTTCAGCGCCAGCTGGAATCATAATTGGTGCTTGCACAGCCCATTGACCGCCACCAGATGGAACGAAAATATTAACGATACCAGCACTTAAAAAAGTAAAGAGCGGGAAAGTTGATTCGTTTGAAATGCTAATAAAGAAATTAGAAATAGCTCCTCCAAGTGAAAGTCCTTCACTATTTGCTCCAATCATCATGCCCATAATTCCTGCGTAAAACGGAAATTGAAGTAAAATGCCAGAGGCACTTTTCGTAGAGTCTGAAAAAGCGCGAATATACTGAATCGGAGTGCGGTGGAAAATAAGTCCAGCAATTAATAACATAAAAATCACGATATCGAGAGTAAGATTAAATCCTTTCGTATAAAAGTAATTGAAAATATAAATGAGACCTAACAATCCAACGCAAAGTGTAATAATAATGCTATTTTCCATCTTTTCAGCGAACGTATTTTTTTCTACTTCTTGAGCAGCAGCTTCTTCATGGAACACGCTAGGATCTACTGTAATCGTATGTTTTTCATCTGGGTGCATCGCTTTATTAATGAGAGGCATCGTAATGAGAAAAATAATAACTGGAACGAGAGCGTATGGTGAGAATAACGTTTCTGTTATTGGAATCGCCTCTTTAATACTTCCAGCAGTCGTTTTAATTAACGTTTCACCGCCTGTTGCTAACGTAAGAGGGATAGAGGCAGAAAGACCGGCATGCCAAATGAGAAATCCAGAGTAAGAAGAGGCGATTGCTAGTCTATAATCTAATCCGTCCAGCTGCCTTGCCACTTCTTTTGCGTATAAAACAGATACAACAATTCCAAAGCCCCAGTTTATGTATGCACCGAGTAAACTTACAATTGAAATGGCAATAATGCCTTGTCCAGTTGTTTTTGGTAGTCTGGCAGCTTTCGTTAATCCTTTTTTAATAAGAGGAGCATTTGCTAAAGCAGATCCAGTCACGAGTACAAGTGCCATTTGCATAGAAAAGGCGAGGAGTCCCCAAATTCCATTACCCCAGTGATTAATCATTTCTACAGGTGTTTGGTGAGTCGCAAACATACCAAAGAAGATAACGAAAACAGTTAGTAAACATGATAAAATAAACGGTTCTGGTAAGAAGCGTTGCACTAAGGCGACGCAACCATTTGTAAAGGAACGAAACAAAATAGATCAACCTCCTTATGTATATGTATTACAATTATTCGAGGTTGTTTAGGAGATAACCTTCAATGTAAAGAAAATTCAGATATTTACAGAGTGGTAATTTATTGATAGATTGATATAGAGCCTCGTATCAAATTCTGCTTTTAATATACTAGAAGAAAAACGGTTGGAAATGGGGTAGCACTTATAGGGATAGTATAGAGAAAGGTTACTAGCTGGCTTCAAAGCAACTGTTGCAAAGGGAGAGGAGATTCAATATAATAGTGTTGCATTACATGAGAAATATGTTATAGCACAAATCTAGCTAAAAATGTTTATACAAATACATTTAACATTGATGGGGGAATTATGATCAAAAGTTTTTATCTTTTAAAGCCTAAAATGTTTACGGCAGATATATATTATAAAGTTTTTATTACAGGTGGCTGTATATATTTTATAAAGATTGGTGGACAGTTTCATAGCCGACATGCTTATAAAAAACAATTACCTGGTATTTCAGAGCTATTGTTTTTGTTTTGGTTCAAAAAAATTGAGAAAAAACAATTAAACTTAGAAACTGAAATAGATGCAAAAATACATACTGGCGATGTACATGAACTCTTGCAATTAAAGAATAACTTTTCAATTGAAATAAATATAATTGAAGAGGTACTATTAAATAAACGAGGAACGTTTCATACAGGTTTTAATGATAATGGAACGATTTCCTTCATGTTAAAAAATGGTCAAAAAATAAAGTTCATCATCCCGGAAGAAACTTTATTTTCATCTATAGAAGAAATTTTCGACCAATATGAACAGACAATCTTTGTAAGGGAAGTGTTTTAATACATTCTCCAAAAGATGTGGGTGTATTAGTTAAACGCTCAATTAAAATTGTAACCTGCTTATAAAATTTTCGATAGGTGTATTTTAGGTAATTGTTTTTTCAATCTTTTCTAATAACGAAAAGATAATTGGTATAGTAGTGTAAATAATGTACTGTAATGAAAAAGCTTCCACTACTGTGGAAGCTTTTCTAAATGATGTGCAATATCAATATACATATTTGAGTAAGTCGAATGTATTTCATTACTTGGCGTTGCGTTAGAAGAGAAATGAACGATTACCATATTTGCTTTCGGATCGATGTAAAGTGTTTGTCCGTAACTACCTAACACTTCGAAAGCACCTTGTTCATTGTGCGGAATCCACCATTGATTATGATAAGAAATGGAAGCTCCAGGGCCAATTGCAAGTTCACCTTCTTGGACATTTTTTACACTTTCTGTAATAGAAGAAGGGAGAATGTGTTTTCCGTTATATTCCCCATTGTTTAATAGTAATTGTCCGAATCTCGCCATATCTCTAGCAGTTGCATTTAATCCAGCACTAGCTTGTTCTACTTTTGTTTCATCTGTAACGTAATACGCGTTTTCTTCCATACCAATTTGAGACCAAATTCGTTCGCTTACATTTTCAGCTAGTGATTTACCAGTAATAGTTCTAATAATCCAAGCGAGCGTTTCTGTTGATCCGTTATTGTAAGAAAAGGAAGAACCAGGCGGTGCAGTTTCTTCGGCTTCCCGTAACATATCATAAATTTTCATCGGACCGTCGTAATTTTTGCCGCGGGGTAAAATATTGCTAGCTAAATATAATTGTGCATCTTGATTTTCTAGCCCAGGTTGCTCATATCCATGAGTAGGATATTCAGCTGAAACTTGCATGTCCATTAATTGCTGAAGTGTGGCATTACCGAACGGTGTGTTTTTTAATTCTTTTATGTAAGTGTCAGCTGTTTTCTCTAAATCGATACGATTCTCTTCAGCGAGAGATTGTATAATTGCCCCGGTAAAGACTTTTGCTAATGATGCCATACCATGAGGTTCATTCTGTTTATACCCATTGAAATATCGTTCGTAAACAAGTTGTCCATTATGTACAACGACAAAAGCATCTGTTTTGTTATCATCTAAAAGTTTTTTTAGAGGAGTTGTATTTCCGAATCTACGCTCCACAGCAAAATCGTCTAAGTTTTGCAATGCGGAAGGGAAGTGAGCAATTTGGTCAGGATTGTTTTTTACGTCATTAACTAAAGTGAATTCTTTCATGTGTGTGTACGACCAACGTAAGTAAGGGTCATTTAACCAGTTTTCTTTTGTCACATTATGTTTTGATGGGGTCGTTTTATTTTGTTTGAAGTAAGTAAACCCAAGCCCTGTAATTACAAATATGAATGTTAGTATAAGTAAGAGTAGGGGAGATTTTTTTAGTTTCATATATGGCCCTCCTTTTTATTTCTACTATAAGTATACGCTCGTCTTGAAAGAAATACAAAATAAGGAAAGTAAACGGGGAAGTTTACTTTCCTTATTAACGTTAAGCGGAAATTTTTCCGTCTGTAGGTTGTTTCTTGAATTTTTGTTTTCGTCCGTGTAATCCATAATATAAAAGTAAAGTGAACGCAACGATAATAGCTGCGATAAAATACATATTATGATAACTGGATTTCGCTGCGACAATACCTAAAATGAAAGAACCAAAACCAATACCACTATCAAAGAATGAGAAATACGTAGCTGTCGCAGAACCACGTCTATGGTTTGGAGCGGCAGAAATCGCAATCGTTTGGAAACTCGGAATTAATGTCCCGTAACCTAAACCGATTAGCATACCTGCGCCAAGGAACCAAAATGAAGTTTGTGCTTGGCTTAATATGAACATTCCGATTGTGAAAATAATGATAGCAGGGTAAACGAGTACATTTTCACCGAAGCGATCAAAAATCTTTCCTGTAAATGGACGAGAAATGACAACAACAAGTGCGTATAAAATAAAGAAGTAACTTGCAATTTCACTTAAACCGAGTTCTTTCGCATAAATAGGAATAAAGGATAAAATACCACTATAAGAAAAGGCTAAAACAAATCCTGTAAGTGCAATCGGAATAGAAGATGGTTCGATTAAGTCTTTCCATTTCATTTTTTCACGTTTTTGTTTGCTAACAGGTGCTTCGTGCGGAATATCTACAAGTAGTCCTAATAAAAATGCAAGTAATGAAAATACGGAACAAACGATAAATAATACAGTAAACGAAAAATGAGAAATAATTGTTAAACCTAAAAAAGGACCAATTACCATCGGCAGACTCATAAATACGCCGAAATATGCAAGCGCTTCGCCTCGTCGATGAGCTGGCGCAACATCAGTTACAATCGTACCAGTAGCTGTCGTTGCCATCCCGAACCCAATACCGTGCAAGAAGCGAAGGGCAAGTAATAAGAATAAACTTTGCGCACCGAAATACATAACAGTAGCGGCTAAAAATAATGAAAGTGAAATAAATAATATTTTCTTTCTTCCTAAATCATCGAGCCATTTTCCTGTGAATGGTCTACATAAAACAGAAGAAATAAGAAACACAGTTGCAACTAAACCAATTTCCTCAGGTTTTCCTTTTAGGCCGTCTATGACATAGACAGGCAGAGTAGTCATAAGCATGTAAAATGTTAAGAAAAGAAATAGACTACTAAAACAAGTTCCGAGGAAATCCTTCGTCCAAAGTTTCTCACTTTGCATCGTCATCCCTCCAATTTAATCTAAATTTTTAATAATTTGTTGTAACACTTGAAATGCTTGATGTAAATCATCTTCATTAATATCTTCTAGCGTTTTTTCTTCGAAAGTATCAACTTCTTCTTGCCATACTGGAATCATCTTTATCGCTGTTTCGGATAAAGAAATGAGCTTCTCGCGGCGATCTTTACCTTCTGTACGAATAATCCATCCCATCGTTTCCATACGTGTTAACGTACGAGTCATCGTTGGTGATTCAACATTTAAATACTGGCACAATTCTGTTTGCGTACAAGAACCAGTTTGATTAATGCGGAAAATAACAGCCCATTGCGCACTAAATAACCCTGTTGGAGATACACGTTCATTAAATTTCTTCGTAAACTTTCGAGAAGTCTGGCTGACGATGTGAAAAAAATGTTGTTTTTCGTCCATGTATGTTGATCCTTTCAAATTAGTTACCTAGCTAACTATATACTTTTTTATAATAATTGTCTAGTAATAGACATGTTGATTTATGTAAAAAATTCTTATAGGTTTTATGTTGCGAACGTATATTCTACGTGCTATTCTTTAATTAAGTAAAGAATTTTCTTTCTATTAAATAGAATGGGGGAACTTGTGATGATTAAGCCTGCAACAATGGAGTTTGTTTCACTATCGAACGGAGAAACGATTGCATATCAGGAAGTTGGAAGGCGAAATACAGATATTCTTGTACTCATTCACGGGAACATGACATCGTCACAACATTGGGATTTAGTTATTGAAAAGTTGCAAGATCAATACCATATTTACGCTCTTGATTTAAGAGGGTTTGGACAATCAACGTATAATCAGTCGATAGATTCATTACAAGACTTTGCAGACGATGTAAAATTATTTATTGACGAGTTAAAGCTAGAGAAATTTTCATTAATGGGCTGGTCAATGGGTGGTGGCGTTGCGATGCAATTTACAGCGAATCACCCAACTTTTGTAGAAAAGTTAATTTTAGTAGAATCAGTAGGAATGAAAGGATACCCAATCTTTAAAAAAGATACGAATGGGCAGCCGATTGTATCAAGTTTAGTAAAGACGAAAGAAGAAATTGCGCAAGATCCAGTACAAATCGCTCCAGTATTAGATGCGATAAAAAATATGAACAAACTATATTACCGTACAGTATGGAATTTATTAATATATACACATAATCAACCTGAACCGGACCGTTATGAAAAGTATTTAGATGATATGTTAACGCAACGTAATTTCGTAGATGTGAATTATGCGCTCATTACATTTAATATTTCAGATGAACATAATGGGGTTGTAGAGGGAAGTAAACAAATTCATCGTATTAAAGCGCCAACACTCGTCATACAAGGTGATAGAGATTATGTCGTACCGCAAGTAGTCGGTGAGGAATTAGCGAAACATTTGCCAAATGCAGAGTTGAAGGTATTAGAAGATTGCGGACACTCGCCGTTTATTGATTGTTTAGATGTATTTATAAAACATGTAGAGGATTGGTTAGAACAGAAATAATCCCCGAAATGAGAAGTGTTGCATATACTATAACATTTGTATGTATAAGGGGAGATTATCAATGCATAAACCATCCTTAATCGCTTATTCGCCATATAATCATCATATCTATACAAAAATAATGATAGATCCGATGTATATGCAAGTTTCACCAGCTGTAGTTCCTTTACAAATGCAGCAGCCACTAACAGCTCATATGCAACATTACTTATATGGACCTTCATTTTATGAAAATCCATATTTTAAACACTTTCATTACAATGTGAAAGCGCAAGTTTGGGAAGGATAAGATAACAAGCTAAAAGGTTCATTCTTTTAGCTTGTTTTTTATTGCGAATATTCGTACACGCATTTGAAGAAACAGTTTATAATGAAAAGTGGAAGCGTGAGAAGGAGAGGGACAGAGGATGTCAATGCGTTTTACTTTTTGGATTATGGTTGGGATTGTAGCAATCTCGGGTTTGTCACAAGGAATGCTCTTACCGGCCATTGCAATGATTTTTGAACAAGAAGGGGTTAGTTCAAGTATTAATGGTATTCATGCGACGGCATTGTACATTGGGATATTAGTTATTTCGCCGTTTCTTGAAAAACCGATGCAAAGGTTTGGAATGAAGCCGATTATTGTTATAGGTGGGTTTCTCGTTATTATTTCATTATTCTTTTTTACACAAACATTTTCATTTTGGGTATGGTTTATCCTTAGATTTCTAGTTGGAGTTGGAGATCATATGCTTCATGTCGGAACACAAACATGGATCACGACAACATCAGACCCAAGTAAAATAGGGAGACAAGTATCGATATACGGTGTATTCTTCGGAATTGGTTTTGCCGTTGGTCCGTATTTAGCAAGCACTGTGCAGTACGGTCTTGCAACACCATTTATTATATCTACTATACTTTGTTTAATAGGTTGGCTTTTACTACTTCCAACAAAAAATGCATTCCCAGCGCAAGATGAAAGAGAAGTGAAGAGTGAATCATCATTTTCTCGTTATAAACAAGTTGTTGGATTAGGATGGATTGCACTGCTGGGACCACTTGCATATGGCGTACTGGAAGCAATGTTAAACAGTAACTTACCAGTATACGCGCTTCGAAAAGGATGGTCTGTTTCAGAAGTATCCTTCTTATTACCAGCATTTGCAGTTGGGGGTATTATTACACAAATTCCGCTCGGTATATTAAGTGACAAATACGGAAGGGATCGTATTTTAACGTGGACGTTCTGCATAAGTACGGGCATTTTCTTGCTTGCAGCCGTATTTGATCAATATTATTGGATCGTCTTTGCCTGCATGTTGTTAGCGGGTATGGTCATTGGATCGTGCTTCTCGTTAGGACTTGGATTTATGACAGATTTATTACCGAGACACTTATTGCCAGCAGGTAATATATTATCTGGAATTGCCTTTAGTTTAGGAAGTATTATGGGACCTGTATTAGGCGGCGTATTTATAGAAAAAATACAGTATACAAGCTTTTTTATTGCGGTTATGATTATAATGGGAATTCTCGCAATGTTATATATGGTCTACATGAAAAATCAATTCGCATCAAGAAAAATAGAAAGTAGGTTAGGGCATGACAAAACAACCTAATAAAAAGAAATTTGAAGTACTTGAAAATGAAACAATTACAGACTGCTTAGCACGTATGGAACAAGAAGGCTACGCTCCGTCTCGTCGTATGGAAGAGCCAATCTTTCATGAAGTAAAGAAAGACGGCAAAACAGTAGTTGAGCCGTGCGGTAGGAAGATTGTTTTTGAAGGGAAATTGAAGTAATCCAATAACAAATTCTCTTTATAGTATAGAGCCATCCAATAGTTGGGTGGCTTGTTTTTTTATTAATCAATGAAGGAATTGAATAGAATGAATCTCTCGTTCATTTCTCCTAATTGGCTTCTTTATATGGGGCAAAAGATTGCTACTTTTTTCGTATATTGGTAAAATAAGTTCTTGGGTCTTACTTATTGTTATCGGTATAATGTTTGTCGCTTGAATGAAAGAAATTAGTTGCAAAAATTTCGTACTATGTAAAGGGGTATAGCAACGATCCCTTTTTTTGGAGGCACCTTAAACATAAAGCGAGAGAAGAGGCTATATGAACGATTCTCCTATCTTGTTTAAATATTAAACGAGTTACTGCAATTGGAACAGGTATATCAAACTAGTCGACATCCTGATGGATTATGTTTTTCTAGCAATCTATTACTTCTGATGGAATCGATAGATTGCTAGAAAGCGGAAAATAATTATTAGTATATTCCGAAGCAGGTGTAACAGAGTGTCCTTCCATAATTAAGGGTAAAACCAAAATACGTTGTTGTAAAGAATGATTTGTTAGAACTAGTTATAAGGAATAAAACAGAAAAGAGGATCACATGTTAGATACTTTACAGAGAAGTAAAAAGTTTTTTTTAGTATGTCTTATTTTTTTAGTGCTTTTAACCGCTTGTGGTAATACTGATGTTAAGACATCTAAAGCTTCATTACCACCGGCTGAATCCAATATAGATACATCATTAAAAGCACCAAATTGGGTAGATAAAAGTCCTATCCAACAGTCTCCTAATTTTACTGAAGATAAAAAAGTACAATCGGTTGTGAATTTAATAGCAACGGGTGATAATTTATATCATGACGCAGTAATTAAAGATGGCAAACAAAAAGACGGTTCATATGATTATAATTATATTTATGAAAATATCAAAAAAGCTGTTAAATCAAGTGATCTTGCTATCGTGAACCAGGAGACTCCGATTGCCGGAAATAATTTAAAAGTACAAGGATATCCGACTTTCAATACACCTGAAGAAGTAGGCCAATCTTTAGTGGACACTGGATTCAATATAGTGACGCAAGCGACAAATCACGCTATGGATATGGGTATTAAAGGTGTCGCGAATACAAGAGAATACTGGAAGAAATATCCGGATGTTATCCCGGTAGGTATTAATGAGAGTCAAAACGAGCGTAATGAAATAAAAACGATTACAAAAAATGGTATTCGTTTTGCGTTACTCAATTATACATATGGTACGAATGGAATTAAAATTCCAGCTGATAAGTCTTGGGCTTTAAATTTAATTGATAAAAAAGCGATACAAAATGATGTGGAAAAGGCGAAGAGTAGCTCTGATATGGTGATTGTTATGGTGCATTGGGGAGTAGAATATACCTCAACACCTTCAAAGCAACAAAAAGAAGTTGCTCAATATTTAACAGATTTAGGTGTAGATGTAGTAATTGGAAATCATCCACATGTAATTCAACCAATTGAGTGGAAACAAAATAAAGATGGACATGAAACGCTAATCTATTATTCTCTTGGAAATCTTATTTCTGCGCAAGAAAAATTAGAAACATTAGTTGGAGGATTATCTTATGTACAATTTGTTAAGTATGAAGATAAAACTTTTGGTATACGACAAGCGGCAATCGTACCGACAGTAACCGACTATGCCGATGGTAAGAAACAATTTAAAATTCAATTTTTAAAAGATTATTCGGATGAAAATTCTAAAAAACATGGAATTAAAAAATTTGTCGGCCCCGTTTCTTTGAAGGATTTCAAGGAGATTCCTAGAGACGTGTTGGGAAATTGGTATAAAGACTAATAAACAAAAAGGGAATGAGATACAATTAAAAAATTTATAATTTTAGCATTGGTATTAGCAATGGGATGGAGTCTGGCTGCTTGTAGTGGAAAGCAAACATCTCAGGCAACTACTAATAATAACGATAAAAATAAAAATGAAATACATGCGAAGAAAAAAGATGTTTTACCTATCTCTGATGTTAATGATTGGAGAATTATCCTTGTAAATAGAGAGCATATGTTATCAAAGGAACTAGGAATTGAATTAACAAGTATCACTCAAAATGCGAAGCCAAATATGAAAATAGATAGTAGAATTGCAACTTCCTATCAGGATATGGTAGCAGCTGCAAAAAAAGAGGGAATCAATCTTTATTTAAGATCAGGTTATCGAGCTATAAAATTACAACAAACGTATTATGATGCTTCAGTTAAAAGCTATAAATCTCAAGGTTTGTCGGATAAAGAGGCTAGTGCTAAGGCATTGGAATATCTTCAGTATCCTGGTGCAAGTGAACATCATACTGGATTAGCGTTAGACATTATTTCAGTTGAATGGCAAAATACTGTAGAAGATTTAAATGCAAAATTTGAAACTACCGATGCATTCAAATGGTTAGATAAGAATGCTGCAGAATATGGGTTTACTCTCCGCTATCCAAAAGATAAAGAGAATATTACTGGCATTAAGTATGAGCCATGGCACTATCGTTATGTAGGGAAAGAAGTTGCTGTTTATCTAAAAGAAAAAGGGTTAACTTTAGAAGAATATAACGAAAAAATTAAATCTGGTAAGTAAAAATATGCTTTAATTTTATTAAACATTATGCACTGCTACAGGAAAAGGTGAATCTGAGGATGTGTTAACCTTCCGCCTAGTATTGTAAAAACTGAGTATGATAATTTGAGCACGGATGAACCAGTTATCGTGTAAAAAGATGTATGTATTAAGAAATTAAAGTTAAGGATCTGATATTCATATCAGATCCTTTTTCTATTGTTCTTTTAAGCACGACTGAGCCAAAATATTGGAATGAATATAGAAACAAAACAGCCCAAGGAATAGTAAAACGAGTCCGGGAGCCTACTCGTACGCTTCATTGGGATTATCCAGAAATAGTTGTTGATGAAATAAGAAAGAACTGGTCTTACTCTCAAGCGAGGATTTAATACGAATGAATTGGATAAAAGGTAATAATAAAAAACACTGCGCCTGGCAGTGTTTTTTATTATTTCTGCACATAAATACATAGTCATATTGATTAAAGTTTCACTTTATTGAAGAAAAATGCGAAAGCCATTCATAAAATATGGAAATGTTAAAATCCCTTTGATAAAATAGCAATATGTAAAAATAATTATTTGTTAATTCTTAATGTAATGAATATTCATGTTTAAATATACGAATTTAACTACATAGTTATTGTGCTAAAGGGGGAGAAAGATGTTAGATGAATTGTACAATGCTTTTTTAAATGCGTCTGGTTTTACAGAAAGTGCGAGGAAACGAGATCGGTATGATGATTTACATGATTATTTAAAAGATAAAGAAAGAGAGTTAAAGCAATTCATTCAAGAGGCTGAATCAGCGAAGAGAGATTATGAGAGTAAAAGTAATGGCTTAGAAGCTAATAAAATTCCGGCAGTTGAATTTGAACAAAAACGTCATGAAAAGGATGAAGACTTAAATACAGTATTATCCTATTTTAAAAGTGCATTAAGCGATATTGGATCTGCAAAAAGTACAGCTTATGCAAAGTATTTGGAATATAAAGCGAAAGCAGAATCGGAGAAAGCGTCAGCATACGCCGCAGCGACCAAGGCTTTTGAAGAAAAGAAAAAGGAATTTGAAAACTTTATCCATTAAGCATACAAAGAATGGAGGGAACCAACATGAGTGGTAAAGAGGTTGAAATTATAGGAAGTAACACTGCAAGTGCCATTTCTTACGCACAAAACATTGAAAATGGTATGAAGGATTCTTTAAACCAAGCGAAAGACTTAAAAGCATATGTCACAGGTGCGAAATGGAATGGAAAAACGAGAGATGCATTTTTAAGTTATCTTGATTTGATCATTCAATATAATTCAGAAATGGTAGAGGCATTTGAAGGACATACGAAAGCTTTGAAAGAGTTAGATAAAAGCATTCAAACGTACGGAGATAAATCGGAAGTAAGGGCGATAAAACAACTGTGATGGAGAAACGAGGGATAAAAGAATGGGGAAAGAAATGAGTTTTGCACCTGCTGAATTATATGTTCTCGCAGGTGCAGCTGGGGTTACCGATATATTTGGATTGCCAAACCGTGACGCAATTATTTTACTTGATGCAGAATGTGTCACGAAAGCAACTACGAGTTTAAAAGAAAAAGGCCTACTTACAAGTGAAAATGGAATTACCCCTGCAGCTTTTCAAATAATTGAACTATTAAAGGAATATGAAAATTGTCATGAATACACGAGAATGAATAATGTATTAATTGGCTTTTTAAAAGAGGATAAAGATCGAGTGGCTGTATTAACGGAAATAGAGCCAAATAAAAAATACGAGATCGACTACATACCAAAGCCAGACGTATATTTTTCATTATTAACACGCATCCCTTTCTTATTGAGAGAACCGAGGGAAATAGAAGATACATTTTTCTCAAAGAGAATGACAGAAGAAGAACAACAAACATTTGAGGAAAAAGATTTATCAAATAAAGACGTTATAGCGATAGAAACGTATACGAGGCCTCGTAGTAATAGAGGAGGAAAATGGGAATGTTTCTTATATTTCACTGAAGGAGAAGATTACGTTCAAATTGATGTAGAACGTAATCGATATGACTGGGTGAGCCTCTATGCGGTTAATAAGAAATTGTATGACGTGTTAAAAATGCCGTATAAAAAGTTAATTGACCCGAGACAATTCTCGTTAGGAGGTATTGAATAATGCAAGTATCAATGGGAGATAGTGGTTCTGGTGGTGGAGAAGAAGTATTAGTTAATTTTCAAGAACTACTTGATATAGTAATGAAGTTAGAAAATATATATAAAATCCATGTAGACGTCATTGGAACGAATATTGAGAGTTTATTAAGCTGTAATTTTTATCAAAAAGGTGAAGCGATGAGAGTAATTGAAAAATATCCTGATATATTACACAAAACACTTGAATTGTCTGAACACTATTTGAGGTCGGCGAAAGTTGTAGGAAATGTATGTGTAGAAATGCTTGAAAAGGACGAACAATTACGTGAAATATTAAGTAAGTTGTAGAAATCACCATACGGCTGGGGGATGAAAACGAAATGGATGTGAAATATAGACCTGAACCATGGCAAAACATGGGGGATGGTATGAATCGAATTACAAAAGATGCACTCATGAAATTACGGGAAGCAAATGAATCATTAAAAAGAATTGATGGAAGAATACGAGATTTAGACTCGGATGGTAGTATACATTTTAATCCTAAAGATCAATCGCAAAAAATCGGGGAATTACTTGATAGTTATACGACATTACAAAAATATTGCGGAGAAGCAGGGCGATTGGTGTCTGAACATATAGATAAACCTTTTTTAGTAGAAATGGATAAATTCGCTCAAAAAATGAGAGATACATCTATTCTCAGTTTTGAAACAAATAACCGAATTGGCTCCACAACAACGACAGTATTACCAGGTGCGCATGCAGGCTACGGAAGTGTACCACAAACAATACAGAAGAAGAAAGATAAAATAACAGTAGAAGATATTTTTAGAGATTCACCTGCATTTGATAACGTACTTAGGGCAGAATACAAAGAACTAAAAAAACAAAATCCAGATGCAAAATTAAATTATGAAGAATACAAGAAAGTAGTCCCATCCACACGAGGATTTGAATACAAATCGATAGAAGATGAACAGAAAAAACTAGAAATGGTGCGAGACATAGGAATAGGCGTAGGAATCATCATCACAACAATCCTTTGCCCACCACTCGGGGCCGCTGCCGCGGTAGTATACGGAGGTGTACAAATAAAAAGCGGTATCGACGGAGAAGACTGGGGAACACACCGGAAATTGAGCCAAGAAGAGCGGGTAGGAAACATCATTTTTGGCGGATTAGACGCAATCCCAGTTGTTGGAGCAGTAGGAAAAGGAGTAAAAGCATTCAAAGGCACGAGTGAATTAGCTGATTTAGCGAAATTATTAAAATTCAAAGAAGGAATGCCTGGTTTTAATCCAAATTTGGGTGGAAATGTGGTACAATCGCTTAAGGAAAATAAGAATTTAAAAAATGCACTAGATGCTATGAAAAATACTCCTATTCCAGTAGCTGTTAGGATGGTGGATACTGGAATAGGAATGAGGCTTCCTTATATAGAATCTTCAACTGTTGGAGAAGTAGCTGGAAAGTTTTCAAAGGCAAGTACGGCAGCTAAGGATGACGCTTATCAACTTGCTAAGGGTACGGGTAATAGTAAAATCCAATTAGGTAAAGAAGATTTGGATGCTTTACGGAAAAAGTGGAATGTTCCAGAGACTAATACAATAGCAGTTGGTAAAACAGATGTAAAAGGCCTTAGGGATTTGGCTTTTGAAGGAGGGTCTCCAGAAGTTAGAAAAGAAGCTGGACTGCCTTCATTGGATACAATCTTACCAAATAGGGAGATTAGGGCTCCATATGACCATTTAAAAAATCCTAAGTTAGCACAGTTTACAAGACATGCTGAAGAAGGAGTTTTAAATGAGTTTGATTATGCTATAAAAAAAGCAGGAATCGAACCAACGGAAGTAACGGGTACACTTAGAATTCATCAATCTAACCCAAGAGGTGTATGTAATAAGTGTAGCAAAGGATTACTGAAACCACATCCTATTGAAAAGAGTGGTATATTTTATCAAGCTAGCAAAAAATATCCTAACTTAACAATAGAAGTAACATCGGAGATTGATGGCAGTGTTAAAACTAATGGATTGTTATCTTTTGTTTTAAAAGATGGAAAGATCATTGAATAATTTAAGGAGGAAATTATGGGTAATATATTAATCGAGAATTTACAAAAAGAAGTTAAAGTAGGCTTTGTTTTAGCAGTTGCTGAAAGAGTATTTTCTATAATCAGCAAGGATGATGAAAGATATCCGGATGGAAGGGAAGCCTTGGACAAATGTTGGTTATGGATTGAATCTCATGCTGTTACTGGGGATGAATTATATGAGCTTATTGATAACGCAGACTTTACAGGAATTTCAGAATTTGCAGAGGAAGAAGAAGATTTGAATATTGCTAGGATCTGGTCACTATTAGTTGATGCTGTCGCTTATACTTCTTGGGAAGCCTATAAAAATGAAAAAGTAAAATATTTACCACAGTCATTAGAAAGTATTACTACCGATAGTATTACAATTTTCTTAAATAGTGCAGTGGAAACCAGCTTTATTACTGTAGAGGAAATCAAAGAAATGGAAACAGTTATTAATAATTACTCGAGTACAAATACTGAAATTCCAACAAAAAGAGAAGATTTTATAAATATATTTTAAGTAAGTAATAAATTTGGGGATTTTTTATAATATTTAGCTCTTGGTTTGTTTATAAAGAATAATTAAGCTAGTTTGCATATATTAGACATATAGAGCATTGCTATTTGTAATAAATTGATATAGGTTTCTTAATATTTTTTTGTTAAACTGCACTTAAAGTTTAAAAAAACACTTGATTGTGAAGTGAACCCAAAAAGTTAGACAAATATTATAAGCATCTAGTGAGGAATGAATCTTGTATTGTGTAGGATTCATTCCTTTTAATTTTGTCTTAGCAAGTGTCAAAGTTCCTGTTTACAGAACAAATGATAACGGAACTCTCGAACGTGTTGGAACTAACGTAGAAGGCTGGGTACATGGGCACTGCATTGATAGTAATCAGAAGATACAAGATGAGATTGATAGTGTTAGAGCTTCGCTTGCGGAGATACGGGGAAGTGGTGGTACTAAGGGTACGGGTAACGCTGTTCATAGATCTGAAATTGACGAAGTAATTAAAAATAATTACGATAAAGACGGGAACTTGATTAATAGATCAATTGTTCCTAAGGGATATGATAGTGTTGAAGATTTCTTAAAACAAGTAGATGATACTACCATCAAAGAATTTGGGTATGATAGTGTTGAAGAGTTTAAAGAAGTGGTAGGTTATGTTGATGAATATTTGAATGCCTCACCTAAAAATAATATTTTAAATAAATCATTAGCGGGAGGTACACATGTGAAAGGTGTAGACTACGATGTACTAGGATTTCCTATTTTTAAAGGAGATGCTGTTAAGTTTCAAACAAAGTTGGATAAAGGGATGTTTATAGCATCTGATGATAAACAGTTTAAGTTCTGTACAAAGGCATTAAAAGAAGCAATAGAGAAGGGAGATATACCAAAGGAAATCTTTACAGAGAAACAGCTCCGGGATATTTATAATGAGGAAGCTAGAATAAAAGGATTGACTTGGCATCATCATCAAGTACCTGGTAAAATGCAGTTAGTAGTGTCTAAAACGCATAAAGTTAACCATTTAGGTGGAAATGCATTATGGGGGGATGGAATCAGATGAGTAAGGTACAATGGAGATCACCAGATGAACCTATTATACGAGAAGATGTAAAGAATGTTGAACAGGAATTGAACATTAATTTTCCTTTAGATTATATAGAATGTGTGATGAAGAATAATGGAGCGCATGTTAGTCCAGAGGTGTTTGAAGTTGAAGGGAAAAGAAAGGTTTTTGGAACGTTATTAAGTTACGATATGGATGATGATGAAAATATTATAGAAGTATTTGATGATTACAAGGATACACTACCGGCAGAATTAGTTCCTTTTGCTTTTGACCCAGCGGGAAATTTAATATGTTTTGACTATAAAAATGACAAAAATAACCCTGTTGTGGTATTTTGGGAACATGAAAATGCTGGTGAAAAAGAAATGTTGATGCGAGAAGAAGGATTAACAGAAGAACAAGTGGAAGAACGTGCAAGAGAAAATGTATTTTACATTGCAGATACATTTACTGATTTTTTAAGTAAATTACACGATTAAAAAATATAATGATGAATGAAAAATAAAGTTTATGTGAAGTGGATAGAAAAAATAATAGGGTGTTTGAAAATAGATACTCCATGATGGTTGTACCATCATGGAGTACTGTGTGCAATGATAGAATAGAAAACGAAGTACGAGATTAGGCGAGATGACATTTTACATGGCGATGAATATAAACACATGGAATGTACATTAAACTAACGAACTCGTAAAAACTCGTAAGTTTTAACGTAGTAGTTGTCATGGCATGTAAAAGGTGTCGTACTGTTAATACAAAACTTACAGATCTTATAAATCTTACAAATTTATGCTACTTAAAAACATATGAACTTAAAGCACTTAATTGTCTATTTGAGGCAACAAGTGCTTTTTTGTGTTTTAGAGTAGAAATAATGTGGTACAATCGCCTAGGGAAAATAAGACTTTAAAGAATGCACTAGATGCTATGAAAAATACTCCTATTCCAGTAGCGGTTAGGATGGTGGATACTGGAATAGGAGTGAAGCTTCCTTCAACTGTTGGAGAAGTAACTGGAAAGTTTTCAAAGGCAAGTACGGCAGCTAAGGATGACGCTTATCAACTTGCTAAGGGTAGTGGTGGTAGTAACGCAAACCCAAACAAAATTAAACTAACCCCGGAAAGAGAAAAATACTATCGAATAAAAATAGATGAAGCCAAAGCACGGGGGGATTACAAGGAAGCAGATAACATTAGGTATAATCGTCATTGTGAAGAAACAAAAGAGCCTTTAGAACGTAAAGAGTGGGATGTTAAGCGTGAAAATTTAAGGAAAAGTCAAGAGCGTGGAAGAGAAGAAGAAATAAAAGGAAGAAAAGCTTTGGGAGAACACCTAAATCGTACATTAGAGGACAATAACTCCGGCAAGGTTGTTACGTATACATCCAGTGAAGGGCATCTTACGCGTCCAGATAGTATAGGTCGTAATGCTAAGGATGAAATCGATTTAGTTCATGATCACAAACACAAAATAAGTGACAAAGAACACGTTATTCATAATGACAGTCAAATGCGAGCTGAAAGAGAGATGCTCGAAGATAAAAATGGAAGTCATATTGTGACAATATCAAGCGATAAACCCGATTTGAATGGGATTCCTCCTCATCCAAGACCAAGTGGGCCTTTGGGTAAGGATAGTGATGTTTACTACACTGATCCAAATAGCGGTAAAGTGACTCATAAATGGGAGAACAATACACGTTTACCTGGTGGAGGTAGGTGGAAAAAGCTGTGAATAAAAATTATTATGTGACTATATTTTTTAATATTAAGGGGGATATACATGAAACCAGATTTTTTCACAATTACAATGTATCCTACAGTATCTTTTAACGAAGAAGAATTATTAGGTCGTCTTTTGGATGTGTTTGAGTCAAATGAAAAATTTGCTCCTACTCATTGGGGCAACTGTGAAACGGTACGGGTAGAATATAACCGTCAGAAAATTCTGGAAAAAGCAGTTTCAGAGCGTATAGTATCAGAAGTTTACCTGTATCGTGATAAATCTGTGAACTACACAGGACGTTTTCAAGTTAACTGGAGCCATCGTTCATTTTTAGAGTTTGAGTTTCATAAATCAATACCTAAAAAATTATGGTCTGCTTTTTTTGAGTTATCTGATCAAATCGCAGAAGCTGCGAAACCAAGTTACGGAGTAACTCAAATTTTTTGGCCTTTATCATATCCGTGGAATACCGACCGTGAACGTTTACAGATGTGGATGGAAATATCTTCCCAGCCAATACCGGTTAGGTTTCTTCCTAACGGTCCCTTAGGGATAGGCGCTAGAACATACTTTAGTGGTCATATTTTAGAAATGTTTGATAAGGAATTATTACAAAATAGTCCAGCTGTGGTATCTGAGCTAGATTGGGGTGGGCTTTGTATTGATATTTTAAATAATCCATTAGGGAGTGATAGTGATACATTACTTGATAATTGGCTACAAGTAATGAAGTATTTGGAACCAGCACAAGTAATGGCTATACCAAGTTTTGATGAAGATCAAATGGGTGTAACTTATTCTCCAAATATTGCTTGGAAGGACTATCTGAAAAGCTAAATGAAAGGAGATCGTAATAATGAATGAGAATGGTAATGATAGAATAAGAGTCATGGAAATATTAAATAGATCTCAATACAATGATGAGGTTATAGATGGACTAGATATGAGTGATTTAGATCTTACTTTTTCAGATTTGTCAGAGGTGATGGCAGAGGGAATCATGGCAAAACAAGTCCATTTAAGAGCTTCTTCACTAATGAGAGCATCTTTTTTTGATTGTGATTTTGAGTTTGCTGATTTCAGGAGCTGTAATTTAGAGGAAATACATATTGCAGATTGTAGATTTGGTGAAGCTAATTTCTCTAAAGCCAATATGAAATATGCAAAGGTAAATATAAGTAGTTGTTTTGAAACATGTTTTGATGAAGTTGATTTTTCATATGGAGAATTAGTTGGAACGATATTAAATCATGCTACTTTTCGCCATGCAAATTTGGCAGGAATCAATGCGGAACAGGCTGATTGTACAGGAACAAATTTCAGCAACGCGAATCTTACAGAAGGTAACTTTGAAAAAGCATATTTAGAAGATGCTAATTTATCAGAAGTAGATGCTAGAAATACAGATTTTACAAACGCGGATTTAACAGGAGCGAACCTTTTAAATGGGAATTTCACGGATGCGAATTTTACCGGTGCCAAACTAGACAATGTAGTTTGGAAGGGAGCACAGGTAGAAGGAGCCAAGTTTGACGAAAATGTGAAGGAACAAATCTTAAAAATGATTTAAATATGATGGGAAGTATATACATTTGAGCACTCGAAAACCTATTATTGGTAGCGAGTGCTTTTTTCGTAGAGATATTAGAGATTACTAAATTAGTGAAAATCAATATAGATTATTTTTAAGGATTATTAGATAGATTAAGTCGGGAATATTATATAATTGAAAATACATTAGCAAAAGGTGTGGACTCCGTAACCCCATTCGTTAAAGGTGTAGAAATACTGCCAGATGGAAGTGTCGCTAGATCTGGAACGAACTATAGCGGGAAGTTCCAAGAAGCCCATGATGCCTCTAAGGCGAGTATTCAGAGTAGGATCTCGAATTTGGAGAGTAGTGGGGTTAAGGGTACGGGGGATAGAAGTAAGACAGCAAGTGAAGTTAATTTAAATAATATAGCTGATTTTATTAACGGAACTAAGAATTTTGATGATGTATTAGATGATTATGCTCGACATTATATTGAGGTAATAGATATTAAAAACTGGTCTTGGGCCAATAATATTAAAGGTGGGAACAAATTAACAAGTAATAAAAGGAAAATGATAAAACAAAGAGCTGAAGAATTAGGTCTTATCCCGAAAGTTGAAGTGAAAAAAGTAGAAGGTATGCGCTATGGATTTGCTGATTTTGAAGGACTGGGTCTAGTAGTACATAAAGATGAACTTCCAAAAGATTTATGGTTAAAAAGAGATGTGGAGCAATTTGACTGGTTGAATAACAGGCTTCCAGAGGATATAAGGGCTATGGTGGAAAATGGTTCTTATACGTGGCATCATACTGAAGTACCAGGGAAAATGCAACTAGTTCCTTACGGAATCCATGGTATTACTGTTCATAATGGTGGAAGGACTAAAGGAATGTGGGCAGATGCGCCAAGATAATAAAAAAGGAGTGTTTTGAATGGAAATTAAAAAAGAATCTATAATTTATCCGTTACCGTCTGATAGTTTAATATTAAAGAAAGAAGAATTTTGGAGAGTTCAACTACCGGTAGATTATAAGAATTTCATAAAAGTTAATAATGGTGGTTCCCCAGAAAAGAAATCTTTTGTGTGTAATAACCATAGCTATGCAGTTATTAGGTTTTTATGTATTCTTGAAGCCCCAGAAAATATTGAAATAGGTATGTTTGATATTGATGTAACATGGACCCAGCTAGATGAGAGACTTACAGATGATGGAGATTTACTGGGAGTAGCTTTATTACCAATTGCTGTATTATTTGCCGGTGATTTTTTATGTTTAGATTTTAGAGAATCAAGAAGTAACCCGAAAGTTTGTGTGTGGGATCATGAGAATTCTGCTGAACTTGAACCAGTAAGTCATCATGTTGCAGATACATTTGCTGAATTTATGGGTATGCTTCACTAATACATCTATCTAGACAAATCACATGATTAAAACTAGATAAAGGAACTCCAAAAAGATTTTTGAGTGATACAGAAAAACAATGAGAAGCTTGAAAATAATGACTCATGATGGTTGTACCATCATAGAGTATTATGTGCAATGATAGAATAGAAAATAAAGTACGAGCTTAGGCGAGATGACATTTTATCGGGCGATAAATATAAAGACATGGAATGTATATGAAACTAACGAACTCGTACAAACTCGTAAGTTTTAACATAGTATTTGTTATGAAGTATAAAAAGTGTCATATTGTTACTACAAAACTTATAAATTTATGCTGCTTAAAAACAAATGAACTTAAAGCGCTTGATTGTCTACGAAAGACAACAAGCGCTTTTTTATTAGATAGGCATGTTATAAATGTTTAAAAATTATTTTTATGAATTAAGGTTAACAAAAATTACTAGTATTATATAATTGAAAATACATTAGCAAAAGGTGTGGACTCCGTAACCCCATTCGTTAAAGGTGTAGAAATACTGCCAGATGGAAGTGTCGCTAGAACTGGAACGAACTATAGCGGGAAATTCCAAGAAGCCCATGATGCCTCAAAGGCGAGTATTCAGAGTAGGACCTCGAATTTGGAGAGTGGTGGGGTTAAGGGCACGGATAATATTGGTAAGGGAGCCAGTGGGGCTAATGAATTCGATGATATTTTAATTGATTCATACAAAAATCTGAGGAAAAATAAAGAAATTTCAGGTCAAGCACATCATTTGAATCAAGATGCTGCTTTTAGAGACTATATTCCAACAAATGACGGACTTTCTGTAAAATTGGAAGGAAATATATTTAAAGATATAGATAGCTCCCATTACAATGCTCATAAAAGTTTAGAAAATTTTCGGAATATTTACAGGGAAAATGGAGATCTAGCAGGGCTTAAGCCTAATTTAACAGACTATAACAATGCATTGAGAGATTCTTTAATTAATGCAGGGTTATCAGAAGCACAAGTAAACAAAGCAGTTTCAGAAGCGATCAAGCAACAAATAAATGCTGATCTTTTGGCTGATGATTTCGTACCTAGAATACCGGGTAGAATTAATTTACCAAAACCAAAACCTTGATGGAGGAAGTAAAGTGAGATTAGAAAATGAAGTCGTGAAGTCTTTATGTAGAATTGATTTTTTATCACACACTAGAAAATTAGAAATTGATTTTGAGATAGTACCAACTTTAAAATTGGCTAGTAAAAGTATTAATCAATTAAAGTGGGAGAACCTTTGTTTAGATAAAATAGGAGATGTTACTTCACATTTATCAAAGAATTATAAAGAAATGTATAATAAAAATTGGAATAATTTAGCGATGGATATAAAGAAGGAAATTATTCCTATTGTTGATGAAAAATTGTCTGTTCTGATTAGTGAAGGACAACTTTTAGAAAACATGAAAAGTCAAATTTTATTTGATATAATGAATATCGCACTATATAAAAGTTATTCTTTAGTATGCGAGTCTGAATTTTATAATTGTTTATACGAAATATATATAAATGGTTATATTCCATGTGGGTGGACTGGAGAATATCCTAAAGGAAATATAAAAGTTATATGATAAGGAGTGAAGTTTTTTGGAAGAAAATAAAGATTTCCTTAATGAATGTATGAATATTATAAATACTACCATATATAAGGTTTTTAAAATAGACATCAATGATGAACAAGAAAAGCAAATCTTAGGTGCATACCTTTTTGGAATGTTTAATGGATTAGGACACGAAAAAAATATTAAACCTGTTGACATACAAGGTGCTATGATTCAGATTTTAAACGAAAAACTAAATTATTCTTTAGAGTCTGCTGTTCAATTTAGCCAGTTTCTTATTAATTCCACAGATAAAAATTTCCATCCTACTATGTTTGCTATTATTCATAGAGGATTGGAAGGATATTTCATGTATAAAGATGGTAGAAATGAAGAATTATCACAAGATTTTCATGATATTATTGAAGTTGTTAAAACAGCAACTTAAATTAGAATTAAGATAGTATGTGCTATTTCACTAGATTCTATGAGCGAAGGAGAAAGGTTTTTAAAGAATAAAGTGAAATGGCTAAAGCAAGTGATGGGCATATTAAACTAGAAAGCGGTCGAGATAATTCAAAGCCAATTATTATAGTGAAAGTTTCTTGAGAACTTATTCGGAAACAGGGTACGATGCACATGAAAATAAAAATGACATTTATAGTGGTTACTGGAGTTTTGAAAGTGGAGCAATCGTAAAAATTTTAAAATTAGATGATTCAACTTTGAAAGATACTTCGTACTACCCTTATGATATGGTGCATTACCAAGAAAAATAAATGTAAGAATCCACAGTGATAAACTTTTACACTGTGGATTTTTTTGTCCATTTAATTGTTTTATTAAGGATGAAAAAAGTTCATTTTGTTAATCCAATAGGTAAACATGGTGATATAGGTTCTACTACAGCACATAATGAGTTGTTAAAAATTATTGATAGTTCCCTAGATTATAGTACATTTAAAAGAAGATTAAAAAACTGGGCACATTATAGATTGAAAGGTGGAATAAATTCATTACCTGAAGGCTTAAGATAATTGATGTTACTATAATTTGTACAAAGGGTTTGTTTGACTCTGTTCCAGATGATAAAAGAGGAATATTTAAGAAATTGACGGATATGTATCCAAATTTAAAAATTAAAGTATCAACTGAAATAGATCCAAGCTTACAATAACCAAGAGATACATTATCTTTTGAGGTAATAAATGGATTGATAGAAAATGTGGTTAAAATAAGAAAATAAGTGGGGAATGATGGTCATGGATTTTATTAATAAGCTCAATATAGAGGCCAAAGTTGCATTAGGATTGATAATAGCAGAAAATATGTTTAATATGATAAATATGGATGAAGATGGATATGAAACTGGTAGAGAAGCGCTAAATTCCTGCTGGAAGTGGCTTGAAGGTGAAAAAATCGATGCTGATGATTTGTGTAACTATATAGACAGCGAAGATTATATAGATGTAGCTGAATTTACGAATGAAGAGAAAGATGTATAAAAACAGTATGCGTGGTATTCAGTATTAGATGCTGTGTCTTATACAATTTATCAAGCGTATAAAAAGGAAAAAAGAAAATTCGTTCCTCAAGTGGTTGAAATAATTGATGATGAAATATTAAGAATATTAGGTTAAACCGCAATAGAATCTGGTTATTTTAAGATTGAAAGTTTAAATAATATAAAAAATACCTATTAGAAAATTACTCATTAAGCGGCAGTGTCGAAACCGATAATTATATAAAAAGGGATAGCTTGCCATTAATTTAAAAGCGTAAAAAGTAATCTTATCCATGTCAAGTAGATAAGATTAAAAAAACTAAGCAGCTACGATAGTTTGGAAGAGTCAATAAAAAAGAATTTAAAGATAACTATGAAAGTAGGATGTATGGTAATGAAACTGTTAGTGCATATGGTAATAACATGATTAGAAATTACACCAACTTGAGAACTATTATAGATAATAAAATAATTGTTACTTTATAATGCACCAAATGGTTTGATTTAGTAAGCGGTAATTGGTAACCCAGTTATCGCTTTTTGTTTTAACTAAGGATACAGGTTTTGATAACCAGATTAGAACATATCATGGTGTACATCTTCAAAATGTGGATATAGTGTATATTGTAGATCAACGTGCAGTCATTGAGATACCTTTTGGTGGGAAAGGCGAGAAGTACACTAATGCTGAAGAGTGGGATTCTTTTAATGGTCGTTCTGTTAATGATAAGGTGTTTATGGAATATTTCTCTCAATATAATGTTAAAGGTGTTAGGGAAGAGAAATTAATTCATTATCATATTGGTGGAGGTGGACAAGTATTTTCATTATCTCAAAAACTAACAACCAAGCTTCGGTAGAATTCATAATATGGAAAAAGAAGCAGGAATATGTGGAAAGATAAAATTTATTCAGAGTTACTACAGAAACTTATTAAGGAGTGATTTCTAATATGAAAGAGGTTATGAAAGACTATTTTGAAAAATTTATAGATAAATGGATGGAGTACAACAATTCCTTACCACAAATAGCATGGAATGAAGATGTAGATGAATTTATATATTCGGGTGAAGAAGATGAATATGGATATATTTCTTGGAAACCAATAGAGAAGGGAGTGGAATTTTTCTTTGATGAAATTGAAAGTCAATATAACGTTCAGTTACATGATTCGGTGAAGCAGTATTTCAATTCATATTGGTTTTTAGAATTAACGGGATGGGTTTCTTCTTATAATATTAATTTGCACCCCGTTATTCCAGGGATTGAACCAGATTATTTTATTTCACTTGTCAAAGACTATGCAGAATCTAAAGAGGATATTTTTAAATTTATCCCAATTGGTTTTGAATCAAATGGCATGTTAATAGTACTAGACAACAATACAGGTGAAATTTTAGTTGAAGATTTTGAATTAAATGAGTATAAACGAATAACTAATAGTTTAGAAAGTCTCATTTCACAATTGAAATTTAAGAATGAACAATAGAAATCTATAGTCGAACTTTAAGTACGACAAAATGTTCAACCTATTTTTGTTTGTTGTAGGAACTGGATTGATTTAGATACAAGTACTGAAATTGTTATGAACTGTATTAATAATGAGAGTCATTTACCTATTCCTGTTAGATTAGCAGATTTAGAAACACATAAAATGAGGAAGAAGTTAATAGGAGAATAAAACAATGTATTCTATATTTATTAAGCAATAACTACAAGTAGAATGCATTTATATAAACTTGTAAGTTTTACTTAGGATTTGTCACAACATGTAAGGCTGTCGAACTGTTACTAAAAAACTTACAAATTTAATACTACTTAAAAACATATAAATTTAAAGCACTTGATTGTCTACGAAAGGCAACAAGTGCTTTTTTAATAGATAAGCATGCTATAAATTTATAAAAATTATTTTTGTGAATTAAGGCTAACCCAAATTACTGGTATTATATAATTGGAAATACATTAGCAAAAGGTGCGGACTTCGTATCCCCATTCGTTAAAGGTGTAGAAATACTGCCAGATGGAAGTGTCGCTAGAACTGGAACGAACTATAGCGGGAAATTCCAAGAAGCCCATGATGCCTAAAAAGCGAGTATTCAGAGTAGGATCTCGAATTTGGAGAGTGATGGGGTTAAGGGTACGGGGAAAGTTGGTTATGGCAGTAACATTTCAGACAATATCTCAAAAGAAATTAAAGAGTTAGATAAAGAAATAAATAGATTGAAAATAGAGGGAAATGACAAAGAAGTCAAAAGATTAACGCGAGAAAAAAATAAATTGGCCAACAAGTTGGATACAAAAGATGTTATTAGTGATCATTATGACTTGAAGGTTGCAAAGGAGTATGAAAGAAAAATCGATAATTCTAAATATTTTTCTCAGGATAAAGGTGATTTAGGTAAAGATGTTTCCGATCTGTTCCAAGTGGGGAGAAATGGTATAGATGCAGCATTCCTATCGAAAGGGCCGCCGCCAAAGTTAACTATTATTGAATCAAAGGCATCAGATTCCGCTAGTTTTAGTTACTCGGATAAACAGAAAAAGGGTGGAGATACTTATTTTCAAGACATGGTTAACAGCGATGATCCTAGGTATGCTAATTTTAGAGATAACTTAGAGAATCTGATGGAGGAGCGTCCGGATCTACAATTCGATTTTATTAGAGTTGAAACAGATATAAAGATCACTGATATTGGATTCGGCGTTGATGAGTTACAGGTAAAGGAATGGAAGGAAATAGATTAATTCATAGGGAGGATACAATGATAAACCAAAAAAAGTTAGAAATGGCTTTTAAAAAATATAGCAAAAATTTTGTGGATGGAATCAAATTTGAAGATGTGAAAGATAAATATAATGTCAGTAGAAGAAAGATTGAGAAAATCGTTGAGCAAAATGAAACAGAGAAAGATCACATACTATTAATAAATCTAAGCAAAATTTCCTCATATCACTTGTCATTATGGAAAAACGATGTATTGATCAGCGGTGGAAACAATGCAGAAGGATTAAAGAACATGCAGAAGGTTTTATTTTACCAGTGCATGGGACAGGATCTCTATACAAGCAGGTATCCAGGAATGATCTTGGGATATACGTTTAGAGAAGTCGTCCTCACATTAGTTCATTTTGCAATGTATGGATGGGAGAAAGAAGAAAATATATTATATGATTTTATGGTTCATCACTTCGGTGGACATTTAATAGATGCTAATGAAGAGAATAGACATATTTGGTTTTTGCTAGAGCTATACTTGCAGTATAGAAATAAAACCATCATGGGGACAAATGAAAAATTGCATCTAGTCGTGAAAAATAAGTTTAAAGAAACTGAACTGCGATGCGATTTAATCCCTGAAGACCTAAATATATATGATGAAGTGTTAGGACGTTGGTCGACTCGTGACTTAGAAGAAATAGAATATCTAATTTCGATAATGTCTCAGTATCATTTTGCGTTAGCTTCTGAAATCGGACAGCTAGGTGAATTTGGTGATTTCAGATACGGATTTTATCCTTTTGAAATATTATTTTTAATCCATGTAAGGAAACAACTAGGGTTGCCAGTACCTACTCAAATCGATAATTTTTTGATGAATACTCCAGAAGCTAGAATGGTATTTGGGGAACATGAGTCATATCCTGAATGGGATCCCGTACTTCAGATGATCGATCAATTTTATCGTGAAAACTATCCGGAATATATTCCTAACAAGCATGGAGAATTATTTCAATAAAAGGGAGGAAGCTAAGATGCCTGATCAAGGGATAGCGCAGATTATATTTCCTGATAGCAAGGATTTGGAAACATTTTTGAAGGAACAAGGAAGTTATGACTTACATGAAGACCTATTAAAATATGGATTGACAACGAAACAGTTTTTATACGTTGACTATAAAGGTGAGCAATACCAAGAAATTGTCAATTTTATTCTTGATTACGAATTTGCCCACCAAATTGAATTAGCAACACAAGAAGAACTTGAGAGATTAGAAGCATTTAATTATGAATTTTTACCCGATAAGATCAAGATGGCTAACAAAATACTGTCACCAAAGGGATTTGGTCTGTTTTTATATCCAAATTCGGGCGACTTTTATGCATTATTCATTGGGAAAATAGAGAATATAACAAAAATCCTGCAAGAAGAGGTGTTGCTTGATGATAGAATTCCTTTTCAAGAAAGGTGTATCAAATATTATAGATAGGCCTAAGGTTGTATGCCTTCACCCTTGAATCCGATCAAGATTTTCTTATAAGTTAATATCAAGATTGCATAACCACCTAGAATGTGCTATTTTTGGCCACGTACAATTTTAATAACACCATGTGTTACTACAAATGCATTTAAACTTTTCACCTCCTGAATTCGAAATAATAAAAATGTTTTGGATTTGGGAGGGGTGATAATAGAGATAGAAAATAAATTGAGAAATGTGCCTATTTTGTTGGTTACTTGCACGTTGACAAAGGTACATGCTTAGTAAAGGAATTCAATGGCAACGTTAGGAGAACGTAGTGGCTATTGAATTTTTTATTTTTACAACTGTATTAGAAAGAAAAGCGTGAGAATTAGGCGAGATGATATTTTATTGAAAAGACATGGAAAGGACACAATAATAATGAACTCGTAAGTATTAATGTATTACTTGTTACCATATAAAAGGTGTCATACTGTTACTACAAAACGTACAAATTTATGCTGCTTAAAAACAGATGAATTTAAACCACTTGATTGTCTGCGAAAGGCAACAAGTGCTTTTTTAATAGGTAAGCATGCTATAAATTTTTAGAAATTATTTTTTATGAATTCAGGCTAATGAAAATTACTATTATTATATAATTGAAAATACATTAGCAAAAGGTGCGGACTCCGTATCCCCATTCGTTAAAGGTGTAGAAATACTGCCAAATGGAAGTGTCGTTAGAACTGGAACGAACTATAGCGGGAAATTCCAAGAAGCCCATGATGCCTCAAAGGCGAGTATTCAGAGTAGGATCTCGAATTTGGAGAGTGGTGGGGTTAAGGGTACGAGTAATTCTAAGTACACAACTAAAATAAAATGGGGAATCAATGATATAGAAGCAAGGCCATATGGGAAGGGATATTGGGGAAAAAGAATACCTCAAAAAAAATCCAAGAGTTGATGAATTTGAGTTAAAGATAAACCCAAGTGATGGAAGTTTCTATTTACCACATCCTAAGGGTGGATTTGTACAATTTGAAAATTTAGTTGGAGATGTAGTTCAAGATGGTAAATTAATAATTAAACAGAAATCATTTTATCATGTAGAAGAAATGCCTAAGTTTGCACAAGATAAGGTGATTCAAGAAGCATTAAGACAGATTGATGCTGCTAAAGTAGCGGAATATAAAGTTGAATGGTTAGTATCTGAAGAAAAAGCTGTAGAACAACTAAAAAGGTTATTTAAGAAAATGGATATTGATATAGAAGTGAAGTATTATCCAGAATAGAAAGGGGTAGCACTATGAAAATAATAAGTGAATTAGAATTGAAGAAAATGATTGAACTAGAAAAAGATAACTTAGTCGTTAGAAAGGATATTAGTGATGAAAAATTAAAGAGATTTTTAAGTTATTATGAGTTCTTTACTAATAATGTAATAGATTTAGTGGGAAAAGAAGATAAAAATACCATATTGTACAGTAAATATTATTGGTATACAAAATATAAGAAAAGATATTTTGAAGTTTATGGATATGATGCTGGTATTGAACAAGAAGGGTTTAAGTTGTTAGAAGAACTTGAAAATGAGTTGGAAGATGGTATTGATTGGGTAATAATACAGGACATTGAAGAGAGAGGAAAATAAAACTAACTGTTTTTATTTATGAGAACGACTAAGCTTGTGATGTTAAAATTAAATGTGCATAAGCACATATACAGAAACGAATACTGAAGTATATTTGCATTTGACTTAAAAATAATAAGGTATTTGAAAATACGTACTTCATGAAGGTAATACCATCATGGAGTACTATGTGCAATGATAGAATAGAAAAAAAGTACGAGCCTAGGCGAGATGACATTTTACTGGGAGATGAATATAAACACATGGAATGTTTATGAAACTAACGAACTCGTACAAACTCGTAAGTTTTAATGTAGTATTTGTTATGAAGTATAAAAAGTGTCATATTGTTACTATAAAACTTACAAATTTATGCTACTTAAAAACATATGAACTTAAAGTACTTGATTGTAAAATAAAGGAAACAAGTGCTTTTTTGCGTTTTAACGTAGAAATAATGTGGTACAATTGCTTAAGGAAAATAAGGCTTTAAAAAATACACTAGATGCTATGAAAAATACTCCTATTCCAGTAGAAGTTAGGACGGTGGATACTGGAATAGGAATGAAGCTTCCTTATATAGAATCTTCAACTGTTGGAGAAGTAGCCGGAAAGTTTTCAAAGGCAAGTACGGCAGCTAAGGATGATGCTTATCAACTTGCTAAGGGTAGTGGTGGTTCAGGAGTTAGTAAGGAAGGTAGTGTGGCTAAGGTACGGGTAAAACTGGGGGACCTGTTGAAGTCAAAGCACCACCAGGAGCGACAGATGAACAGATAGCACAAGTTAAGGCTTATGTTGGTGATAAAGCTTTAGAAGCGGGTGCTTTATCACCAACAGGAAGAGTATCAACTAAAGGTAAATTAAGACAAGAAGCTTCACGTGCGGCAAGACTAGAAGGCAAGCGTGCTACCGATAATGGAGAAGCATACAAGGGACATGTTGGTCATGTTCCCGATACAACTTGGATGGGGAAACCGGATCCTCATAGTTGGTTAGACCTTGACCCAGAAGTTAATATGAGCATAGGTGGACAGGCTAATAAATATCCAATTGGTTATAAACCTACAAAATTTAAGTTTGTAGAGGAGGAGTAGACGGTGAATAATTGGAAAGATAAGATAGCTACAATGATTTTAGTGAAGCAGGAGCTAATGAAACAAGATGTAGAAAAAATATGGCCACACCATTTTCCAGAGGTGGGAGCAAATGAAAAATCTATTTGCACTATTGAACAAGAATTGGGATATAAACTTGATTCAATGTATCGAGAATTTTTTCAATATGCCAATGGTTGGGCAGGTTTTTATCAAACGGTGGATTTATTTGGTACGGAGCAATTAAAGGAATCTTCTATAATGGATTATGCTCAGATGCTATTAAAAGCTATAGATGATGTTGTTTTAGAGGGTAGTGGTGTTTTAAGACATGAGCTACTACCAATTGCAGTTTCGAAATTTGATAGGGATTTATTTGTTTTATGTCTACCTTCTTCTTCTAGACCAGGAGAGATTATTTGGTTTGCGGGCGAAGAAATAGATAGATTTGAGAACTTTGACGAGTACTTTTTAGCAATGATTGACTATAATAGAGAAGAAATATTAGCTTTAAAGGGGTAGTTTATACAATTATGCTTGTTTTAAGTGTATTTTACTGTACAGCTATAAAAACATAAATACTGATAAATCTATAGCAAAATATATTTGAAGTGGACAGAAAACAAAATAGATATATTGTTACTACAAAACTTACAAATTTATGCTACTTAAAAACATATGAACTTAAAGCACTTGATTGTCAATTAAAGGCAACGAGTGCTTTTTTGCGTTTTAGCGTAGAAATAATGTGGTACAATCGCTTAAGGAAAATAAGAATTTAAAAAATGCACTAGATGCTATGAAAAATACTCCTATTCCAGTAGCAGTTAGGACGGTGGATACTGGAATAGGAGTGAAGATTCCTTATGTAGAATCTTCAACTGTTGGAGAAGTAGCTGGAAAGTTTTTAAAGGCAAGTACGGCAGCTAAAGATGACGCTTATCAACTTGCTAAGGGTACGGGTAATAGAGAGGCTGAAGTTCCACCAGCCTTCAAGCAAGAGGAATTTGCCAGTACATATGAATCGAGATTTAAGCAAACACTCGCAGAAACGAATTCAAATGTCGTTTTTGAAGGGGTTAGAGGTGAGTCTTTATGTACCCTAAAACCACCACCAGATCCTACGTTACAGAAAATCTTAAATGAAGCTGGTATTAATGGAATTGAGTATAAAAATGGAGTTCCTGATTTTTCACCAGTAGCAAAGGCACAGTTGGAAATCGATTATATGCTAGGTGGAAAAGGGGCTAAAGGAAATACTGCTAGAGATTATAATTTTAAGCAAGCAAATGAAAGGTTAGCAGCTCAGCTTAATAATTCACCAGAATTGGCAAACCAATTTGGAATGGAAGCTGGTGGAATTACGACAAAAGATATAGAAAAATACCGAGTGAAAAATAAATTAACATGGCATGAGTTAAATGATGGAGTTACTATACAACTTGTGCCAACAGAAATAAACGCCAAATTTGGACACCTTGGTGGAGTTGGTGAAATAAACGCAGGAGCTTTTGAACCTGGAGGATTTGCAAATAAATAATAAGGAGATTATAAAATGACAATAAATGATAAAGTTTTTGGAGAACTTGATTATCAGTATACATGGGTAGGATACAGAACCATAAAGTTTTTAGGAAAGGACACGGAGATAGCATTATTAATTGGAGGAGAAGATGATGGTAAATTTGATGAAGGTCAATATGTGGCATACAATTCATTAATGGATAATTGGGAGAAAATCCAACATAACATATTACAACCAATTTTAAATTATTATAAACAAAAAAGGCATGAGCTTGGTTATGATGTTGCATTTAATGAAGATTATCCATTAATTGAAACAGTTGATCAATTAATAGAACATATAACATTAGTAGGTATTTCTGTTCCGTATGATTTCCTTCGTGATGGACGTGATGTAGGGATCTCGTTTGATTGTTCATGGGATGAGGAAAATGGTTTAGGAATTCGTCTTATAAATGAAAGGGTAGATGAAGTAGGTTATCAAGATGTCGCTATTTAAAATGGGCTGTTAAAAAGTACAGATTAATGATGGTTGTATCATCATGGAGTGCAATGAAAGAACAGAAAACAAAGTACGAGCTTAGGTGAGATGAGGTTTTATTTGGCTACGAATATATACCACTTAAAATGAACCTGAAACTAATGAACTCGTACAAGCTCGTAAGTTTTAATGTACTTGTCACGATGCATATAAGGTGTCATACTTTTACTAAAATACTTATAAATTTATGCTGCTTAAAAACAGATGAATTTAAAGCACTTGATTGTCTACGAAAGGCAATAAGTGCTTTTTTAATAGGTAGGCATGCTATAAATCTATAAAAATTATTTTTGTGAATTAAGGCTAACCCAAATTACTGGTATTATATAATTGAAAATACATTAGCGAAAGGTGCGGACTCCGTATCCCCATTCGTTAAAAGTGTAGAAATACTGCCAGATGGAAGTGTCGTTAGAACTGGAACGAACTATAGCGGAAAATTCCAAGAAGCCCATGATGCCTCAAAGGCGAGTATTCAGAGTAGGGTCTCGAATTTGGAGAGTGGTGGGGTTAAGGGTACGGGTGAAGGGCCTGTAAAAGTAAACTATGGAGAACAATATGCTAGGGAAAAACGTAAAAAGATATTAAAGCCAAATGTTGAACAAGTAAAGAAGGATATACATATACAACAGATAGTCAAGGGTGTGTTGCAAGTTGCGAGGGTAGCCTTCAATTAGGTGATGGTAAGCGGAATAACTACGCTCAGAGAGTGGTAGGTGGGAATGATCGTTTGGATGATGATGACGGCGGACATTTAATTGCAACTATATTTAAAGGCTCTGGTAATATGGATAATTTAGTTCCAATGAATAGTAACTTAAACAGAGGAGAATGGAAAAAACTAGAGAATGAATGGGCTAATGCTCTTAATGATGGTGATAAAGTTAGGGTGAAAATAACGCCGAATTATAGCGGGAATTCAAAACGTCCAGACAGTTTTGTTATTAGATATAAAATTGGTGATGAAGATAGATGGAGATTGAAGAATTTTGATAATGTACCAGGAGGAAAACTAGATGAATGATGAAAAATTAAGCAAGTTATACAATGAAATAGCAGAGGTTGTAATTGATACAATTCCAGAGAAGTGGTTTAAGGTTTACCTGTATGGTGAGGTTGGGGAAGGTGCTCAAGAGTCATATTTTTATTACTATCCTGAAGAGAATAGTACTCCTATTTACAGTCATAGTATTGTTGAACTCTTTAATGTCCCAGAAGAAGAATATTTTAAGAAGTGGCATCGTTTGTTAGATTGTATTAAGAGAATGAAGAAAGAGTTTATTGATAATGATCAAGAAGCTTGGACAAATTTCACTATGATTTTTGATAATACAGGAAAGTTTAATATTGACTTTAATTATGATGACCTTTCAGATGAAAATTCCCACGAGAGAATGATTATTTGGGAATATGAACATCTTGGTCTTATGCCTAAAAGTAATTCAGGGAAAAAATACTTAGAAAAGCATCTTAAAAATCTTGAAGATACAAAAAATTGAGTGCAATACCATATATGATAAAAGTTTATAGTGGTTTAACGTAAACATGCATAAGCATATATGAGAAGTGGGTAGAAAAAGAAATGGCTACTTTGAAGAATAAACTCCATGATGGTTGTACCATCATGGAGTACTATGTACAATGATAGAAAAGAAAAAGAAGTACGAGCTTTGGCGAGATGACATTTTACTGGGTGCTGAATATAAACACATGGAATATATATTAAACTAACGAACTCGTACAAACTCGTAAGTTTTAACGTAGTAGTTGTTACCACATATAAAAGGTGTCATACTGTTACTACAAAACGTACAAATTGATGCTGCTTAAAAACAGATGAAACTTAAAGCACTTAATTGTCTATTTGAGGCAACAAGTGCTTTTTTATACATTTAATTATTTTTATGAATTAAGTCTAACATATATTGGTAGTATTATATAATTAAAAATAAACTAGCGAAATATTGTGATAATAACTCTTCATTAAAGGGGGAGAAGTATGAATTAATGAAAGTGTAAAAAGAAGTTCTTGTGGCCTGTCAGGAGGGTATTCAGTATGCAGAGTAGAACCTCGAACTTGGAAAGGTGTGTTGTTAAGGGAACAGGTAATATTGTAAAAAAAGTAGCTTCAAAAAACTGTTACCAAGAGAAGGTGACATAGGAACGTATAAAAATCTAAATAAAGCAGAATCGGTTAGCTCAAATAAATGCTGGTTAAAGAAAAAGAACTTGAAAGAAAGATACAAAAACAGATTAACGACTTTAATAAACAATGAAAAATGGGAGATGGATAGTAGATGGATCAAAAACTTACTTATTTAAAAAGGTACAATAAAAATGTTCGAATATTAACAATCGATGAAAATTACTTGCCACCAAATAAATAATTATTGGGAGGATTTATATTGGAACTTAACGATCAAGTGTATGACCGAATTGTGAGATTATGTAACGAAGGAGATGCTTTTGTTGAAAAAGGAAAAGATGATAAAGCAATAGAGAGCTATATCGCTGCTCTGGATTTGGTTCCGTTACCGAAGACCGATTGGGAAACAAGTACATGGATTTATACAGCATTAGGAGATACTTATTTTTTAAATCGTGAGTATGAGAAAGCGAAAAGTAATTTATATAATGCACGAAACTGTCCGGATGGTATTTCAAATCCATTTATTTTACTGAGACTTGGAGAGAGTTTATTCGAGTGCGGGGAGCTTGATAAAGCTAGAGAGTATTTGCTAAGAGCATATATTTTAGAAGGCTATAAACTCTTTTTTAATGAGGATGATAAGTATTTTGAATTGATTAAGGATATAATTTGAGGAGGGTAAATATGGCTATTTTACAATCACATATGAAAGAAGAATTCGAAAGTCTTTTAGAAAAAAGCAATGAAGAATTCAATAATGGTAACTATAATGACTCTATTGTGTTATTAGAAGAGGCATGGGATATAATTCCTGACCCTAAAGGTATTTATTGTGAAGAGAGTTACCATTTAGTTAAGGATATTATTTCCACTTGTTTTATGGTAAATGATTTAAAAAAAGCAAAGGAGTGGGCAGATAAAATATTTTTAACTGGATTTGCACGTATAGATTCCGGTGATAAGGAATTTATTGCAGGAAAAGTTTCTTTTGAATTAGGTGATTTAGAAACCGCAAAAGAATTTTTTAGTATTGCCAATAAAAAATCAGAGGGTAGATGTTTTGGGAATCCGAAGAATACTAAGTATCTGAAAGTTTTAAAAAGTTAAATGTTTAGCTGCGTAAAAAGAATTTAAGAAGCTGATTACATTATATCTGAAACAGTATGCCTGATTTATTACCATTAGAACATAGAAAAATTGGAAAGGAGGATTAATATGGAAAGTCCAGGAGCTGTTTCTCTTTGGTTTGGAAGTAGTACTAGCGAAATGGTGTTAAGAAAGTATGTAGAAATAAAATATGATAATGAGGGGAACAGAATCCCTTCACGTTTTATGACTGACTTTCAAATAGATTTCATTGAGTATAACCAAGACTTATTAGAATGTACATATAATGAACATGTTACATCTTCTTTGTCTGAATTACTACAGAATGCTTCGTATTCTGAATCAATTATAAGTGAACTTATAGAATTTTATGTTGGAAATTTAGAAGAACAATACAATACTGTCATTAGGTTATATGATTTTGAATATGAAGAACTTGTTGAAGAAGCAAAACTGGATGGTAGAAGCCTGAAGTATATGGGATCGGTAATTTATGAAGATTAGAAGTTTAATGTAATAATAGGGATGGAGTAAAAATGACAATCATACAATTTAATTCTTATCATCAAAAAGTAGAGGTAAAGAGAAATTTAGAACTTATGAACTTAGAGCATAAAAAAATTAGAGAGTATGTGAATTTTGATGTATGTTCTTTTGAGCAATTAGATGAATTTCAAGATGGATACAGCATTGACACCGATGGAAACTCCCTTATAACCGATGAGGAAGATACTTGGGATGCAAATTGGATTGTTATTGCATATGAAACTATGTGTGGAGATCCAATTATTATTGACTTAAGTGAAGAAGGATACCCTATATTTTCCCTCATGCACGGAATGGATAGTTGGAGTGGTGGCGATTTTCTTGCAGATTCCATGGAATCATTTATTAATTTTATGAAAGATATAGGTGATTTTCTAACTGAGAAACAAGTGTTAGAAGGTAAAAGAATGATACTAACTAAAGAATTGAATATATTGTTAAATGAGTTTTTGGAAAGAAATAAATTTACTGATTTTGAAATATGGCACTCTTTATTAAGTCCATTATTTGATATTGCAGAAGAATATGAGCAAACAATGGAGAGAAAAGTAAAAAAGATGAAGGAAGAAGGAAAGAAAATAACGGAAATTGCCCACATGCTTAATATAAAGCCTAAAGAAGTGTATGAGTATATTAAAAAATTTTAATAGAAACTCTTCACTTTTAAGAGAATAATCAAGCACGATGAATGGAGCAATACAGGCAGAAAATGCTTGGATTTTTTATAAAGCCCAAACAAAAATCTGTTGAAGAAGAATCCATTTTGATCAATCTTTTTTCAAGATGGATGTTTTTTATTTATCGTAAAACTTAGGATTGAGAGTTGTTTTTGATTAGAATTTATTTCTATTGATCATCTAAATATTCTTGAAGAAGTAGAAAGAGACCTTGAGATGCGTGCACTAAATCGTTTAGTAAATGGAAAAGTGGATAATTTTTATCCCGCATTAACGGGCAGTAAGACCCCCACCTCAAAATTCAGCGAAAACAAAGAAGTTAGGTAGGGAATCAACTGCACGTAAAAACCCGATTGGTGAGGGCTGATAATCAGTGGGTGATGAACAAAACCCCCACTGATTAAAGTTTCACTTTATGAAAAGGTATTTAAGGTGTATAAAATGGGAGGATGGCCTTGTGGATGGAAAGGTGAGTACATGAAAGGGAAAATGATTGTCTACTTACCAAATGAAAAATGAAGGCTTACATACCGACATACTTTATGAATTTCATGAAATCTATTGCGAAACGATTATAGAGAGATGACAGGCGATACGTTTAAATATCTTGATAGTTTAGGAGGGATTATTAAATGATTAATCTATTTAATATTCCAGATTTGATAGAAAAGTCAGCAGCGAGTGATATTGAAATTCAAGCAGTAGAAAATCGTATGAATGTTACATTACCTAATGTATATAAGGAATTATTGAGATGTACAAATGGCTTTTCAATCGGTAGTGGGTTACTTATTTATGGTACGGAGCATATTGCAGAAAGGAACGAGGTTTGGGAAGTAGATGAGTATGCGAGGGGATATGTCTCAATTGGTGATGACGGTGGGGGTAATGTATTTTTAATGGCTCAACATGCAGAGGAAAAAGAGGTGGTAGTAATTGATTCTGGGGACATGAATCCAAGCCATGCTACTGTAATTACCGCTGATTTTAAAAAATGGGTGAATAGTGGTTGTGTAAGTGAAATAGAACAGAAAGCGATACATAAGTCGTCTGATATATGTAATATAGTGTTAGTGAAAACTCCTAGTGAAGGTTTGAAAGATTTAATAAGAATAAAGAACATATTAGGGCTTGAGATTTCCGCAATTGATTTGCTAAAGGGTTCAAAAAATCTTCCTTATATATTAGTAGAGAGATTTCCATACGGTAAGGCGAAAAAACTTATTGAAAAATTAGCAATTGATAGTACTATACTGAGTATAGAAACGACTGGAAAAAACAGTTAATATTAGAGGGTAACTTTTATACGAATAGAGAAATCTATATGGATCCAAGGGAGTAAATAGGGAGAGTTAAAAATGATTATAAATGATGCAGTTTTTGGTGAGATGGCTATTGTTGAGTACTTATTTGATAATGGTGCAATATTAGATGTTAGAGATCCAAATAGAAATTCACTATTCTCAGCAATTTATGATAGGCATTTTAATATTGTAAAGAATGGTATTGATATTACTGTAAAGTATACAGGGGATACTATGAAAGATTATAAAAGATATGGGAGCTTATGAATTTGCTACTGAAAGAGGACAAGAAATTGCTGAATATTTAAAAATGTACACTTGAGGTCATATATTGAGGTAATAGAAAAGCGTGGAACCCCTACATATAATGAATGTTTCAGGTTTGTTCCTTTTCTTGGGTTAAGCGGATTATAAAGGTTGAAAACTTAGGATCATATTAATTTAATTATCCAATTCATTTAAAAGGAGAAATTTATATGGACTATCAATCTGAGGTTAAGAGATTATATAGTTGTAGATTTTTAAAAAATCAATCGGAATGTGAAGAGTTTGACAGTGTATTAGAAAACTTAGCAGATTGTGATGATGAGAAGCTTATTAAAGAGTTGTGTATAGTATTTGAGGATGAAACACAAGAGGAAGAAGTTATGTTTGGTCTAGTTCATTTTATTGAAGATTTTGAAATGGGAAAATATCTAACAGAGATGCCTAAAGCTTTACCAAAAATGGTTGAGAGTGCAAAAGAGTGGGCAATGCTACTAAACATAAGAATTTTAAATAATGATTTATATAGAAGTGAGTATGCTAAAGTACTTGTAGGAATGAATCATGATATACAACTAACGATAATTAATTTACTTAATGAAATTATTGCTGATAACCCTAAAAGATTTGAGGGGACTGCCAATGAGGTTCTTAGTCAATTACAAGGAGTTCATAAAAATAAATAAGAATTGTAGAACTACTGTATTATAGATAAAACTAAGAACACCCTAGCGAAGAGCTAGGGTGTTTGTGTTATATAGTTTCACCATATGCTTCCGAATTAGGAGCAGGAGTAATCAACGAATCTTTTGTAGCGTTTCCTATAATAGAATGTAGATGTTTAACATTTAAATATAGGAAGAAAAACAATTAAGCTTTTATTTTATTTAAAATGGATACTCTATTAGTAGTGAATAATAAATAATTTTGCTTTACTGTCTTAATTAAAATACGATCAGTTGTACCATATGCTGTTCCAATTCGGATTGCGCTTTTTTCTTCAACACCAGCATATGTATTATCTTCCGTTACCTCAGTGATTTCACATAATGGAATATGAATTTTAGAGAATTGCCATGAAATAATTAGTTCATCTTTTGTTTTTTCAACATGAATACCTAACATATTACCAGAACCTTTCTATAATAAAATTTCACTCATACTATTTTATTATACAAATTTATAAATTATATTTCTATTTTTTTACAGATAGTATACAATTAACAACGAGAAAAAGGTTCATAATTACTTTCATTCCCATTATAACGAATTCTACAATAGAAAACAGAACGTATATTTGGTATAATCGAAATATACTATATGAAACGATGTACATGAGTTTGAGATTTATGAAAAAAGGTAAGTAATACATAATAATACATACGCTATAGGATTCAGTTCATGTTATACAAATCAATCGTTAGAAAGGAAAAGAAGTATGAATCAAATTTCATTCGAAGATTTATTTGAAGAAGAAAAAGAAAAGGTGGAGGTAGCTGAGGTATGTAAGGTACCAGCCCCGTTATCACCATTACAAAAAGATATTTTAGAATTAATTGATTCTGAAGAAATAAGTGCGCTTGAGCTATGTGAACGATTAATACGATCTGGTAAAATACCCGATGAAAGATTCACTACGAATAAGCCTAAAGCATATGGACAAGTATGTTTACTATTAGAAGGTTTTGTTACAGAAGGAAAACTTATTTTTATCAAAGATGATGAGAAAAGAGATAGGGTATATAAATTGAAAGAAGAAGTTTGAGATGTATAGTGGGAGATGAATGATTGGTTTCCTTTAACTTGTAGCTCCGTTAGTCTAGTAATGTCCACTAAAAAGGTGTCAATCTCTCCTAGATTGACACCTTCATACTTTTAACATCTTACATACTTACGCTTAAAACCAAGTCTTCCTCTATCAAGTTCTTTCTGAATACTCTCTGTAGCATTTAACAAACTGCTTTTTTTCTTATCGCGTTTGATTTCAACTATACCAACTTCTTTTGCAGTCTCAACTGCCTTTTCGTGTAGTGGTACATATGAAATTGCCACGGTGTTTAGGAAATTATTCATAGCGGATTTTGTTCGTTCTGGAGAATGATGAATTGTATCTTTCACCATTTCAAGCATATCGGAAATTTTACTTTCGGAAAATTCATTGTCTTTGCGATTTCCTAATAGCCAACAGTAGCAACTCCAGCCGGCAGACATTTTAAGCTCGTCCCCACTTGCAATCCATTTATCAGCAACGTCTTGCGCAATATTTGACTCCGATAAAGTTACTGCCACTACATAATCAGATAGCATATAAAAATATGCCCCGTCTATCCAGCGATCAAAATCAGACTCACTCATAGCTTTTGGATCGGCAATAATACCTGCAAAGTACATAGCATCGTAGTTGCCTGTGGCATAAAGTTCTTCAGCTAATTCTTGATTTAATTTTATTTTTTTAGCGATTGGTTTCATGGCACCTGTAGCTACTCCGAATACTGGCTCATGCGCACCGTTAGATATGTATATTTTTTTCGTTCGTTCCTTACCTAGAGCTTCAAGTTCTTGCATAACTGTTTTAAGATCCATAGTTTTGCAACTTCCTTTCTTCATGTGAAAGCCTTTTTAAGCTTTTCGTATTTCATATGTTAATACTAATTGTATTCAAAAGGTATGTCTACTTTCTAAAAGTATCGAAACTTGGTTTGAATTGTAGATGAAATAAAGAGCTAATTAAAAGAATGGTATAATATAGAAAAAGTAAGTGATGAAAATTAAATAGGGGGAATTTAATTGGAAATAAAATTGAATCGATTATATAGAGAGATAGCGGAAACGGTTCATGCCATGATTCCAGAAGAATGGGAGAAATTTTATTTTTATGCACAAATATCAGAAGCTGGAGGGGGAACTTACTTTTTCTATAACAACTTCAGAAATAAAGAAAATTATAAGTATAGTGTAGAAATTCCTTTTAAATACGAAGTTGATGAAGAGGAGTTTGAAAGGAAAGAAGATTTTTTATATAAATTGAGTAAGGAATTAAGAAATGTTTTCAAAGATAATCAGCAAGAGCTTTGGTACTCCTTTACAATGTCTCTGGAACATAGTGGGGAATTTAACATGCATTTCGATTATACAAATTGGTTCGATACAGAATATAGTTTTAGTGATCAGATGATTATTTGGAAACATAAATACTTAGGTGAAGTACCAATTGATGAAAATGATAAAGCGCTAATTCATAAGTATGACAATGAATTTCCGAATAATCCTATTTGACTGAAAGGAAAGAAGAAATGGTTTTTATAAAAATCATGAATTTTAAAGCGTAAGTTGAATGAGAATATATATTCATAATGGAGGACGCTATTAATGGAAGTACACGGAATGGTTTCAATATGGTTCGGTAATATGCAAACGCAAGATCAGTTGGATACATATATAGATGTTACGTATGATGAAGAAGGAGACGCTATACCAGCAAGATTTTTTGTTGATTTTAATATTGATATGATTGATGTAGATGAAGATTTTATTGAAAAGGAAGTGTTAGAAGAAGCGAGTGATGACATTTCTATGTTATTAACGGGATGTTCATATGATGATAAAATACTTTCTCGAATTAAGGAAGTAGTTAAATTAAATAAATCCTATAATTCTATCGTTTTAATTTATAATTTTCAATATGACAATTCAGTAAGTAATTGTGAAGGTTTTAATTTTGTAACTGCTACAAGTTATCTATAGATACAAGAAAATTGCAGTAGAATAAAAAATACATTTGTATAGTTTTTCCAATGAATATTTGGTATGATGGTGAATGGGAAAAATATACAAGCAGTTAGTGGTTCATAAAAGGGGGATTGAATTGAAAAGAACGCCTGAATTTGTATTAGGTTTAATTGGTGGCATTTTGGGAATTATTATTTCTATAATATTAATAGTTGTAGCGTTTAATATTATGGAAGGTGTTGATTACGAACTTTTAGCTTATTACTCTATTATTTTAACGGTTCAAATAGGGTTGTTCATTTTATCGTGTTTAGTAAACAAGGTTAATAATAAAGTTTATGGAGTTTGTATGATTGTGATTCCTATAGTTATGTTATTTATGTCATTATTCTTTTTACTTATTCCGACAATTTTACAAATTATATCTGGTTCATTTGCATTTAGAACATTACAGTTAGAATCGAATGTAAGCTAAATGTAATTATAAACGTCTGAATATTCGGTTTTTTTAAACATTTTCGTTTGCAGTTCAAATTAACATAAAGTACAAAGTTGTACGCTTTAGGAGGAGAAATAGATGATTATTTGGTCTGGTTGGGGTTTTTTAGTCGCAATTATTGTAATTATTAATACTCTTTTGGGTAAGGCTATCTTTGGATCTATAACGGGGGACGCTACATATTTTCAAGACCATAGTTGGCCAATGGCGGTAATGTTTATTATATCAGGGGTTATGTCTTGGTATTTAGGTAAATATATTAATAAGCCAGATGGGAAAGTTTATATAGATGCCGAAACTGGTGAAAAAGTTATGTTTAACAAAAAGCACTCATTATTTTTTATAAAAATGGAATATTGGGGACCGATTCTAGGAGTTATTGCGATTGTAACTTTAATTACAAGATAAAAAAAGAGGATGGGTATAGCAAGAGTAATCCATTCAAGTAGAAGGAGAAATCAGTCATGAATGCAAAGAAACTACTAGGGGTAGCAGTTCCGGTCATGTTGTTATTTGGTTGTGGAGTTTCTGAGAAAACGAACACTTCTAAACAGGAGAAAACGGAAGAGTCTAAAGTAAAAGAATCGAAGTCTAATAGTAAGAAAGAAAAAGTTTCAAAGGAAGACTATCCTAATAAAGTGTATAAATTAGGGGTAGAGTTTGATAAGTTGTTTGCGGAGCATAACAATATTACAAGAGAGGTTTTTGACGGTAAGAAAAAGAAATCAGATATAGTAGATAGTGTGAAAGAATTAAATAAAGTGTTAGATAAATTTGAGTCGATAGATCCCCCTGCAGAGTATGTAAATCAACAAAAGGATTTTGAAAAAGCAATTGGTTATTTTAGAGAGTCTTTTTCTTTAATAAATGAAGTATTCACCCGAAAAGAAAAAAGAGAAAAAGGCGATAAGACTGATAAAGAGTTAATGGAGAAATCCGAAAAGTTAGTGAAAGAAGGAGATATTTACTGGCTTAAGGCATTCAAAGATCTTGAAGGGGATATTAAAATCGGTGACGGTACAGTATCTGTGAAAGATTTGAAAGAGTTAGATAAGAAAGCTGGAATTAATACAGATAACGTTATGAAGAATGTGAAAGATGGTACGGAATTAATCGGTAATTGGGGATTCCAAGGAACAGACGGTTTTAATATGTCACTCATTTTAAAAGGTGATAAGACATTTGAAACGTATGGTAAAGGTGAGTATCCAAATAAAAAGAATTATATTGAAGGAACTTGGGAATATGATAAGGAAGCTTTTACAATCTATTTACATCTCAATAAACGTTTAGTAGACGGTGTAGAAGATACAATTCAAAAAAAGAAAATAGCATATAAAGTTCAAGATTATGATGGGGAAAACTTGCAATTATTTAATGAGACGTCATTTCATACAATTAAGTATGTGAAGCAAAGTTAAAGTTATGGAGGACTAGGTTTAAATGGCCTGGTCCTTCATTAAAGAGTGGATATGTAAATAATATGTTATCTTTCGTTCTGTTTACTTAGTATCATGTTATTCTTTAATAGAAGTAATAAATGGAGTTTTACATTAAATATATGAGGTTGGTTACAAATGATAAAGAAATTTACTAGATTCGTATTAATAGTGGTTATCCCAATCAGTCTTATTACAGGTTGTGGGGCTGCTGAAAAAACTGAAGCACAAAAGCCGAAAGCAGTACAAACGGAGAAAAAGGACTATATGGATTACTCATATGGTAGCAAAGGTATATTAGTAAGTGGCAAAGCGAAAGAACGGCAACAATACGAGATTGGATATATGGATGATAATAAATTAATTGGGATTGATGAAAATATTGAAGACTGCATTATTTTAGATAATAAAGATGAAGCAGGTCTCATTTGGAAACAAATAGAGCGAGGATCTATTATTGAAGTGCAATACGGTAAGGATCGCAATGATATCGTAGGCGTGCAATTCGTAGGAGATCGTGAGTCATATGAAATTAGTGATAAGTTTGATCGGAATACGATAAATGAGATTGTTGAAAACGTTAAAGGGAATTTGGAATAGATGTATTTCGATAGTATAGGATCTCTTATTATGAAATTGTATGCCAGTTATTTGTCTAAGTCTAAATTGATTATTTTGACGGTATTTGTAATTAGTTGTAAAATAATGTTTGTTGATGAATTTTATAAAAAGTATGTTAGATGAAATTCATCTGTAGGGATGACATATAAATATTTTCTTAGTGGGTATAAAATATGATAATTTAAATATATGAATAAAAAGAAAATGCATTAAAAGTACATAGTAGATTCATATTTTAAAAAATTAATGTGACAATAAAGGGAGGTTGAGATACATACACGGCGGGAATGTGTATGTATCTATTATAATAATGAATAAGACAATCAAACAACAAGTAATCGCACTATCAACAAGTCTAGTGATTTTAGGGAGCGTACCTTTATCAGCATCAGCAGAAGAGATCAACAAATCTCAAACTGATCAACTTAATATTGCCCAAGGAGAACACGGAACGAGCGGATTAAATTATTCTAATTTCAAGTTGGAAGTTCCTGATCATGTACAAATTAACGAAGCAGAAGTATCTGAAAATGAAAAAATGCTTTTAGAAGAATATAAGCATAAACATGATGAAACAGAAGAATTAAACAAAATGCAAGATGCTAAGAAGGGACAAGTAGCAGAAAAGGAAGCTATTTCAAACATTGAAAAGGCATTTGAATCTGTAGATGGTCGAAATGATGGATCTGATCGTCAAATGAAACCTGTTGCAAAGCCAAGAGGTATTCAATATAGTGCACAGAGTACGAAGAAATATGGAACACTTGCAGGAGTTCCATTTGTGGAGTGGATTGTTCCAGCAGGAAATCCTGATATTCGTCCTGCGAATCCGATGAAAGCACGTTACATTACAATCCATGAGACCGCAAATACAGCCGCTGGTGCTAATGCTGAAAATCATGCGAAATATTTATACAAGCAAGCAACTGAAGGCACTTTCCGAACAGCTTCATGGCATTTTACTGTAGATGATAAACAAATTTATCAACACTTACCAACAAACGAAAATGGTTGGCATGCAGGAGATGGAGATGGTTCAGGAAACAGGGAGTCTATCGGTATCGAGATTGCGGTTAACCAAGACGGTGATTACAATAAAGCGTTAGAAAATGCAAAACGACTTGCAGGTTATTTAATGAACAAAGAAGGAATTGGTGCAGATCATATATACAAGCATCAACAATGGAGTGGGAAAAAATGTCCTGACATTTTAATTTCACGAGGTAATTGGGCTGGTTTCGTACAAGGAATTCAGTGGTATGCAAATATAAATGCGCAGATTGATACGCCTTTACAAGATAAAAATGACTCATTTAATCCAAATGAAAATAATCCAGCTGAACCTAGCATGGAACTAGTGGTAAATGGTAGTGGCATCAATGTACGTAGTGATGCGGGCATTGAACATCGTGTTGTACGTAAAGCTTCAAACGGAGATCGTTACAAAGTATTAGCGGTTAAAAATGGTTGGTATAAAGTAGGTAATGGAGAATGGATTTTCTATGACCCAAGTTGGATTAAAATTAACTACAATGTACCAAAGGAAGAAGTACAAAAGCCTAAGGAAGAAGTACAAAAACCAAAAGATGATATTACAGGTGGATGGTTTGAAGGGCATATTCGTAAATTAAACAGTCTAGGTATTATGCAAGGCGAAGGCAATGGTGTATTTGCTCCATATCGAAATGTAACGAGAGCGGAGTTTGCGAAATTAATCTCGAATGCTCTTAAACTACCAGAGGGAAATAAGTCATTTGTAGATATCAATGAGGCACATCCATCACTTCATGACGGTATTAAACGTTGTGCAAGTGCAGGAATTATTAATGGTCGTGGTGAAGGGATTTTTGATCCTAACTCACCAATTACTCGTGAAGAAGTATCTATTATGATTGACAAAGCATTACGATATAAAGGAATTACAGGTGAGTTAGTAGCATTACCATTTACAGATAAGCATTTAATAACATACAAAGAATCGGTTCAACGATTATACAGCTTAAAGGTAGTTAATGGTATTGGAAATAATGAGTTTGATCCTCGAGGCACAGCAACTCGTGGTCAGGCGGCTGCCTTTATTGTGAAGATGTTAGATTCAATGCAAAAATAAAAGGAAACTTTAATCAGTGAGGGCCACTCGCACTTACATCAAGCAGTTTATTCACCAAATTTTGAAATGAGAGTTTTACTGCCCGCAAATAGCAGAAGAAATTGTATGTAGAAGCTAACATTGGTAGAAGTAAAAAATAAGAAGAATTTGAAAGGAGCTATCCAAAATAATAATTTGGAATAGCTCCTATTTAGTAGGAAGAACAATTGTATTTGATAGATTGTAATGTAGAATGCCCTTCCAAGCCCCTCATAAGCCCCTACCAAGTAATAAATCACTAAGAAAAAACAAAAACAAAAGCAAAAACAAAAACAACTACAAGAACAAAACAAGCGCGAAAAAATGAAACCGGTGTTGTAGTAGTAAAAAAATTGTAATTCGAATGCCAAAACCATTCCTGCATTCCTATCTTTATAATGAAGGATTAAAATTTTCCTATTTACTAGCAAAGAGTGGAGGGAAACATATGGCGGTATACCGTAATGTGCAGGTGAACTTTTGGCAAGATGAATTCATATTAGATTTAACGCCAGAGGAGCGTTATTTTTACATATATTTGTTAACTGGTACGAAAACGAAGCAATGTGGTATTTATATATTACCGAAGCGTGTGGCAGAGCTTGAAACCGGTTATAGTATGGAGACTGTTGAGAAGTTGCTAAACAGGTTTGTTGAGTATGGAAAGATTCTATATGATACGGAAACGAAAGAGGTATTCATAATAAATTGGTTACACTATAACCCTATTTCAAATACGAATGTGGAGAAGTGCGTATTACGTGAGTTAAAGACTGTAAAAAGTAATGAGTTCATACATATATTTTTACGTAAATGCCTTGAAAAAGAATACAAGATTCCATTAGTACTGCAGCATTTTGGTATGCCAAAAGAAGAGGATAATAGTAGTTCACAAGTAGTTATTGAAGAGAAAGAAGAAGCGGAAGAGGTGGAAACCATAGAAGAGGACGTTCCAAATAGTGAAGTTTATAAGTTTTATGAACAAAATATTAGTAATTTATCCCCATATATTGTGAAGGAATTGAAGAATTGGATACAAAGACTTTCTGGAGAGAAAGTGTTAGAGGCACTTAAAATTGCGTTTGAAAATAATAAGAAAACGTTAGCTTATGTGAAGGGGATTTTGAGGAATTGGTGTAGCAAAAAGTTAAAGGATTTTAGTGGGGAGAAGTCTGTAATGGGAAGTTTAGAGAGAAGGAAATGTATGTTGAGTAGTGTATTTTAATTTACATTAATTTAATATAGAATGTACGTTCGTTTTTGTTGGTTTTATGCTATACTACCATTAAATAAGGGTATTTTTATAATAGATAAAAAGATGCGGGGGGTACAAAGTTTGACTACTAGTACATCTGAGTTGTTTCAATATATTAATATGACAGAAGAACAGAAACAATTATCACAACGATATTTACAGACAAAAGAAGAAGAGATTTTAAAAAATATTCAACTAACGACAATTCGTGATCAAAAAAGAAGTGATTTTGCGGAGAGATTTATAAACGATTTTAGGAAAGTGCATAAACAAGATCCGGATTTTTTTCGATTATTTTACCATATACTCGAGGAGCAATTATTAAATGTTCTTGTAGTCCGTTTTGCGCATGTCAGTTTTTCTAAAATGAAGATTTATTTAGAAAAAAGTGCACTTCCTTTGGACAAACTTGTAGCAATCGCATGTAAATATTTATCCAGTATTTCAAGTTATGTAAATGAAGCAGATGTTTTTCTTAGAGAGTTAACAAAAGAGAGTCCGAACTATATAGAGGGACAATTACATACTTTACCAACTAATCAACAATTAACATTACTTCTCATAATGTTTGATGTAGATTATGAAAAGTTTCGTACATATAGTTCTTTATTGAATGAAAGGTTAGAAGAACATACAGAATTTATATTAAAACTGCTAGGGGAAAAGGAAAAGGTTGAAGCAGTTAAACGGTATTTAAAAGGTGAAGATGATAGTGAAGTATTTATAGGTGGGAATTTACCGGAACATATTTGGCGGCTATTATTTTGTGTTCATAAATATTCGGATGTTGCGAGGCGATATATTGAAATATTGGCGAAGAAAAATGTTTGGGGTTTTATAAACTATGCAACACGTTATATGTGTCACACTCTCGGTCAGTCTCAAAACTACAAAAAAACTGGTAGTGTAAATAGAGAAACATATGAAGAAATTCAAAGTTTTTGTACACAGTTTTGGATTTCTAAGGAAAGATTTTTTGCGCATCGTCTAAGGCAACATGATTTAAATAGTGAGGATTTTTGTAAGACGTATGAATATGAATTGCTATGCTTTATGTTGGAGGAAGATCCTGAATGTATTCAACATACTTTGCAATATGTAAGTAAAATGAATTATCTCATCATCGCACGAACGTTAGCTGAAAAAGGATATGAGCTAAATAGAGGGAAAATGCGAGAAGAATTTTTTGTTGCTGCTTTGCAAATAAAATTGTCTACAGTGCGGGATACATATCGTGATTATTTACAAGGGAAATTGTCACTTGAGGATATGAAGCAAATACTTAAAAATCCGAAATATAGGAGTATGTATTGGGGTATGCCGGTGTTAGAGGTTGCGCTTCTTTGGGATATAGATGATGTAGCGAAGAGGGAAGCTGTACTTACACTACAGTTTGGAGATGATGATAGTGTTAATTTATACGAACTTCTTTACGAATGTTCTGTCAGAGGAGTAGAACCGAAACAAGTATTAGAAGATCTGCTTTCGTATGGGTTAAGTAAGGAAAAGCTTATCGCTTATGCAGTTGAAGAAGCTGCATGCTACAGTGAAGAGAGAAATAAGGCGAAGGAAGCGCTTGTTTGTGTAATTGTAAAAGAACAAGCGTACATCATTGAAAGATTTGATGAGTATTCTGCTGTGGCAAAAGCATATATTTTAGAAGAGTTAGCAAAGGATAACATGATTAAAATGCGTCCAATTTTAATTAAAAGCTTAGGAGATTCATCTAAAAAAATGCGTGAGTCTGTAGTTAAACTGCTTTCAAAAGATGTGGAAGCTGCAGCAGATGTAGCAGTTGAACTTCATAATAAAAAGAAGATTGTTCGTGAAAATGTGATGAAAATACTAATAGAGTATAAGCTTGAAAAATATACGAAAATTGTACAGGAAGCTTTGCAAGAAAGTAAAAATGAATCTTTCGCAGGAAAATTCTCATTTTTATTCCAAACGGAGGAAGAAAAAATAGAAGAACTATGTGCACGTATTTTAACTGAACAAATAAGAAATTCACTTCTGCAATTGATTGGGGATGAGCCACAAATCCGTTTACGTGACTCTGATGAAATTGCTGATGCTGCAATTCCGTTAGCCTATTTACAACAGTATATTTCAGATGCTGTTATTGAGAAGAAAGGAACGGCAGAAGTAATTGGTAGAGCTTTAAATGAAGAGGACTTAAAAGAATGTGTGCAAACAATATATCAAATATGGATTTCTCAAGACGCAGATGTAAAGAAGCGTGGAATTCTTTCGTTATACGGAATGTATAGTGACGACAAAATGGTCGACATACTTATAAAGCAAATTGATGAATGGGTGCTTCAAATGAGAGGAAAGATAGCAGCGGATGCCGTTCGTGCTTTAGGTTTGTCTTCATCTAAGCTTGCACTTATGTCTATTCATGCAATAGCATTTAAATATAAACATAAGCAAGTACGTAATGCAGCAAAAGAAGCGCTAAGTCTTGCTGCGAAAACACGTGGTATAACAGAGGAAGAGCTGGAAGATCAATTGGTGCCGGACCTCGGCTTTACTATACAGGGTGAAAAGATAATTGATTTCGGGAATCGAAGTTTTACTGCCATTTTAACTACAGAGTCAAAAATTGAATTAGAGACAGAAGAAGGAAAACGTATGAAGTCACTTCCAAAGCCGAATGCAAAAGATGATGTAGAAAAGGCTGAAGAGGCTAAAAAAGAATTAGCCTCTTTAAAGAAGGAACTCCGAACTACTCTTTCAATGCAAAAACAACGATTAGAAGCGGCACTTTCGTTAAAGCGTTATTGGTCACATAATGCATGGAAATCTGTATTTATGGATAATCCAATTATGAAGCAATTTTCTATTTCACTCATTTGGGGTGAGTATAAGGAAGGGAAGTTGCTGAAGGCATTCCGTTATGCAGAAGGTGGCGTGTTCTGTACAATTGACGGGAAGAGTTATGAACTTTCATCTGGCACTGTTATTGGTTTCGTTCATCCGTTAGAATTGTCTGGGGCGGAGAAGGAATTATGGAAAGAGCAATTAGAAAGTGCGGGAATTGTTCAGCCGTTCCTACAAATTGAGCGTCCAGTGTTTGTAGTAGAAAAGAATGATGAGAGTGCTATTGAGAGATTTGGCGGTATTTTACTAAATGGTCGTTCGTTATTCGGTAAGATGACGAAGCTTGGATGGATCCGTGGGTCTGTTCAAGATGGCGGTGTATATTATACATTTTACAAAGAAGATACTCGTACCGGATTAGGCGTGCAATTGTCATTTAGCGGAGCTCCGATTGGTTATGAAGATGAAGAAGATGTATGTGTATTTGACATTCAATTTTATAAAGCAGGTACAGTGAAGCGTGGTTCATATGAATACGATGAGATTGATGATGAAAGACGCATTGTACCAAAAGAAGTAGATAAACGCTTCTTTAGTGAAATGTTATATGATGTCCAAGTAGCGACAGATTCAAATCTTGGGCATAATGAAAGTTGGCGTAGCGAACGATAAGAAAAACCCCCTTCATTGGTAGGAAAATGAAGGGGGTTTTTCAATGTCTTTAAAAGGTTCTTTCTCAAAAAGAAGCGAATAGTGTGAGAAAGGGGTGGTTATATGGAAGTCGTTATAAAGAAGAAACGAAAAAGGGGAAAAAGAATTTTTATTTGGGCTAGTAGTATCGTTCTTTTGTTAGTTATTTCCGCTGCGATTTTTTTGAACATATATACGCTGAAATCTATGCCAAAGATAGATGGAACGATAAAGCTAGAGGATTTACAACACGCTGTTACGGTGAAGCGGGATAGTAAAGGTGTCCCGCATATTAAATCGGAAAATGCACATGATTTATATTTTTCACAAGGATATGTACAAGCGCAAGATCGTTTGTTTCAAATGGACTTAAGTAGAAGACAAGCGTCTGGTATGTTAAGTGAAGTTGTTGGGGAAGCAGCTGTTGACCGAGATAAATTGTTTCGAACACTCGGTTTACGGCGAGCGGCCGAAGCTTCAGTTAGTCAATATAATGGAGAAGCGAAATATGCCCTGCAGTCATTTGCTGATGGGGTGAACGCTTTTATACGTGAGGCGAAAAAGGAAAAGAAATTACCAGTTGAGTTTACTATATTAGGTTATGAACCTGCTGAGTGGTCAATTGTTGATACTTTAACGATTGGGAAGTATATGGCGTTTGACTTAGGAGGACATTGGCACGGACAGGCATTTCGATATTGGGCGCTGAAAAATCTTCCGAAAGAGCAAGCGAATGAGCTATTTCCTGCATATCCGAAAGATGCTCCTAGATTGCTAGCTGAACTGAAAAATACAAATGTGGACGTAGCACAAAGTTTTTCAAAAACGATAATTCCGCCGGAGTTTAACGGTAGTAATAACTGGGTTGTGAGCGGTGAGAAGAGTGCGTCAGGTAAGCCAATTTTAGCAGATGATCCTCATTTATCTCTTGCGACGCCTTCTATTTGGTATCAAACGAGACTTGAAATGAAAGGTTTAAATGTGAGTGGCGTTATTTTCGCTGGAGTACCAGGTGTTATATTAGGACACAATGACAAAATAGCGTGGGGTGTTACGAATACAGGGCCTGATGTGCAAGATTTATATATTGAGAAGAGAAATCCTAATAATGAAAATGAATTTCTGTATAACGATAAATGGGAGAAAGCTACCGTTGTAGACGAGTCTATTAAAGTAAAAGGCGGGAAGACAATTCCTTATAACGTTACGATTACGAGGCATGGACCAGTAATTTCAGAGTTTGCGGATAAGGGGAAGGAGAAAACGAAAACAGTATTCTCTTTAAAGTGGACAGCTTTAGAACCGTCAGCTGAGTTAAAAGCTGTATTAAATATGAACAAAGCAAAAGACTGGAATGAGTTTGAAACCGCTCTTCAAGATTTTCATACACCAACCCAAAACTTTGTGTTTGCATCAAACGATGGCACAATTGCTTATAAAGCGAATGGAAACATACCAGTGCGTAAAAAAGGTGATGGTAGCTTACCTGTTCCAGGATGGACAGATGAATATGAATGGGAAGGGTATATCCCGTTTGATCAACTTCCAAAAGTAATTAATCCAAAACAAGGGTTTATTTCAACTGCGAATAATAAAATTGTTGATGATGATTATCCGTATCATATTAGCAATACGTGGGCGCAGCCATATAGGCAAATGCGTATTCAAGAATTTTTGCAAGAGAAGGAAAAGTATACGGTGAAAGATTTAGAAGAGTTACAGATGGATCAAAAGAATTTATATGGGAAAGAGTTTACTCCTATATTTTTAAAAGAGTTAAATAAAGCATCTTTAAATGAGGTAGAGAAAGAAGGCGTAGACCAATTAACAAAGTGGAATTTTTACGATAGTAAAGATGAAGCGGCACCATTAATATTCCATTTGTTAATGAAAGAGATTTCAAATACGTTATTTTCAAAAGAAATACCGAAAGATGTAATGGAGTTATTTGAAGGGAAGTCACAAGTTGTTGATGAATTGATTCGAAAAGAAGTAGCGGGAGAAAATAGCGTTTGGTTTACGAAGTACGGAGGTTTCACAAAAGTTGTGCATACATCGTACGAGAATGTAATGAAGAAATTGCAGAAGGAATATGGACCCGATATTGGAGAGTGGAAGTGGGGCGATTACCATCAACTCGCTTTTACACATCCAATCTCAAAATCGTCTAGTATGTTAGCATTACTCGCTTTTAATCGTGAGAAACCAGTTCCGATTGGTGGGAGCCAAGTTACCGTGCAAGCAGCGAGTTACGGCGAAAACGGCATTGTAAATCACGGGGCGTCTTGGAGATTCATTATTGATACGAAAGATATGTCAAACGGTTATCATATCGTAGGGCCAGGACAGTCGGGCCATTTTAGAAGCGATTGGTATCATGATCAAATAGATGATTGGGTAAATGGCACGTATCATACGACTACATTGAATACGGAGGGGATAGAGGGGAAGGTGCTAAATTTAGAACCGAAGTGATAGGGTGTTTTTGTTTGTGGAGGGAACTAGTAATACTCTTTTTGATAATGAAAGCTTATCATTTAGAACATAACCCAGTTCTTAAATAATTTTAACAGCCAGCCTACTATCATTTAATTTGATAGTAGGCTGTTTCCATCTTCGAAATACGCTGTAGCAACTTCTTCAGGATTACGATTATTTCCACATGCTGTAAGTGCTGTAACTAATAAAGTCATTACAACTATTAACATGATCATTCCAGTTTTGAGGGGAATTAGTTAACAAAGACTAGGTATTATTTGCAACAGAACTGTTCCTCTATCCCCCTTGTTTCATCATTTTTCTAGGCCAGCCAACTTGACAAATGTTTTTTTATCAAACTACAATGAAAATCATTATCAATAATATAGGGAGGATACTTTGGTCAATAAATGAAAAACAATATATTTATAGGTTAATAACCAGATCTTGTTAAGTTGTATGTACTATTTTTGGTTTAGCGTTTCCCAGAATGTACACCAATTAATCTCGCGAATTACAAGAAAACTATTATTGAAATGAGGCGTGTATTGTGAAGTTAGACGTGAATGAGTTAGCAGAGTATCTTGCCAATACTCCTTTCCGAGTAGAAGGAGTATATCGTTATGCTAAAAATCCAGGTGTGCCTTTTGCTGAGTCTACAGATTCTTTCCCAGGATTTGTATTTCCAATTACAGGGAAGACGCAATTTCAATTTAATGGTACGCCGTATACTCTTTCCCCAGGAAAAGTTATACATGGGGGTGCAAAAATGACATTAGCCCATAAAATGCTTGGTGAAATAAACTGGGAATATATTCTTGTTTTATATCGGATAAGCAATTCAGAACGAGAAGACTCTGGATTTACTCATCAGCATTTTGAATTATTAACAGGACAATCTCCTCGTCTTGTCGAATTACTTATGCGTCTTTGGGATGTATATAATCAGCGTGGAGGCATTTCGATGTTTCAGACCGAAATGCTGTTTCGCGAAGCGTTGAATGAAGCTTTATTAAGTGTTTTCAATAGAGAAAGCAATTATGAGTCGCATACTTTATTCGAACGAATATCTAGTTACGTTCGTAAATACTATTATAAAGATATTACAATTCATACACTTACAGAACAAAATAATGTTAATCGAAATCGTCTTTCTTACGTGTTTAGAAAGCATGCAGGTATGGGGGCAGCAGAATATTTATTGAACTATCGTATAAAGATGGCTCAAAAAATGTTATGTACAAGTGATGTGCCTGTACAACAAATTGCGCAGGCTGTTGGAATCGCAGACCCTTTTTATTTTAGTAGAGTTTTCAAGAAGCGAGTTGGCATTTCGCCTACTAAATATCGCGAGAAGTTCATCAATAATCCATACTAATGTCAACAGGGGTCCATTCTTATTTGAAAATCACTGTTCTATACTTATGGAGAGTTAAAGGAAACATTGGATTGAAAGTACTTTCATTGAAATCACTCCTTTGTACTATCTGAATGAAAAGTTCTGGCCGGAGCATTTTCTTTTTAAGCGTAATAACGACTTTTTTACTTATATTACTGTAATATAGTGGAATTTGAAAGTGAGGAGGGATTATTATCCATTACCAACCTATTAAACTAAATGACGAGTTATCTAAAATTAACGATTATTGGTATCCACAAGTGATTGGTGAAATGAATGACGATCAAATTCAGCTTTTTAAAGCTAATGGAGATTTTATATGGCATGAGCATCCTAATACAGATAAGCTATTTATTGTGCTTGAAGGGGAGATGTTCATCGATTTTCGTGATGGACAGGTGAAAATTTCTAAAGGCGAGATGTTTATTGTCCCGAGAGGCGTTGAGCATAAACCTTTCACTGAAAAGGAATCCCATATCATGTTGGTAGAGCCTAAAAGGGAAATGGATTGATAATTGTAAAAAGATAAAAAAGGAGCGGAAATCCGTTCCTTTTTTATTTATCTTACTATTTTTAGGAGCTTAGTATGAGTAAGATGTGAATAAAGGATGAATAGCATTTTTATCAATAAAAATTTATTGGATTTTTTGTGGAATATATATGAAACGTTGTATAAAATAATCAAGAAAGCCAAAAATTATAGGGGGAAAGTTGTGAAGAAAAATAAGAGTTTAATAAGTTTTTTAGGAGTGTTTCTTATGTTGTTTTCTTTTTGTTTTCAAGGAAATGTACAGGCAGATGTAAATACTGTTCAATCTGGAAAAATCAAATCAGGAAACGTAACAGTATGGGAAGTTGGAAATGTAGCGAAAGTGTTAGCTGATGTAGAGCGTTTAAATTTAAATACAGTAAATGTACCGATTCAAGTAGATATCCCAAATGTGACTTCTACGAACATGGTAATTAATCAAGCGCAAAAGCAACAAGCTATTATTTTAATTCAAGAATTATTAAAGCGTAATATTCAAGTTATAGTGGAACCGTTCCCGTATATTCAGCAGGGGAATGTTGGAGAGACAGAATGGAACCCAAGTAACATTAATGATTTCTTCTGGAATTGGAAGACGGTTATTCTGCAAGATATTTTTAATTCCATTACAAGTAAATACAATGTGTATGGACTAAAGATTGCTTCTAATTTCGTGAATATGGAGTATGCAGAAGGATACTGGAGCGATACAATTGATTTTGTTCGTAATCAGTATAAAGGAAATGTTTTGTATCAAATGAACTGGTGGTTAACAGCAAGCTGGGACCCTTCTTATGAAGCGAAGTTTAATGAGAAAATCAATCGCCCGTATTTAAAAAAGGTGGATATTGTTAGCATAGACAGTTGGTTTGAAGTTTCAGGAAAAAGAAATCCAACATATGAAGAAGTGAAGCAAAGTTTATTTGCGACAACAGTATATAATCGTGGGCAAAATGTTGTTCAGCAATTGGAACAATTACATAATGCAACAGGAAAGCCAGTTTACTTCGGTGGATTTAACGTTCCAGCACGTGAACTTGGATTACAAAATCCATGGAATCCAGATGTTTCAAATGTGTTTTCGAAGGATGTGCAATTAAATGGATGGCGTGCTTACCGCGATGTATTAGAACCGAAACCATATTTTAAAGGTTTTTCAATTTGGTTTATTGGCTCTAATGATAGTACACATGCGTATCAAATACATAGTAAAGAAGCAGAGGCAGTTATTAACGGGTGGTACAGAAAATAAATTTTATAAAATAGGTAAGTTTTAAAGTTTACTACATATATTTCTAGTGAAAGGCCTTTCACCATCTTATCACCTAGGGGGCAATCATAATGAAATTTTTGTCTTACCTTACAGTAATTTTGGTGATTCTTGGCGGTTTGAATTGGTTATTTGTAGCGTTAGATTACAATGTAGTTGAGAAATGGTTTGGTTCTATGCCGGCGCTTGTGGACACTATTTATTGGCTCATTGGTCTCTCTGCTATTTATCAAATTTTTGATCGGTTCTTTACGAACGATTAGCTATTATTCTTTCATTATTAGAGTGTTAAGTACGATTATGTACTTAACACTTTTTTATATGTCCATAAAAAAGTCTGCACTTGCAAGCGATTCCATCGCGTCTTGCGCCCTAATAATAGAAAACAAATTGACCACATATTATATTTTAGGTTATAATTCAGAAAGTTTAAAAAATAATCCGATGAGAAATAGGGAGGTTATGAGGGTAATGGAGAGAGTCTATAATTTTTCAGCAGGACCATCAATACTCCCTTTGCCAGTTTTAGAGAAAGTGCAAAAGGAGCTATTAAATTATAACGGGACAGGCATGTCTATTATGGAAATGAGTCATCGATCTTCTTATTTTCAAAGTATTATAGAGGAAGCGAGTAACTTACTTCGTGAATTAATGAGCATCCCTGATGAGTATGAAGTTTTATTTTTACAAGGCGGTGCGTCATTACAATTCTCTATGATACCGTTGAACTTAATGAATACGTATAAAAAAGCTGGATACGTACTAACTGGCTCATGGTCTAAAAAGGCATTGCAAGAAGCCGAAAAAGTTGGGGAAGTACAAGTGATTGCTTCTTCCGAGCAAGAGAAGTTTACTAAGATTCCTAAACTGGACGGTTTATTAAGTGATGAAAAACTAGATTATGTACATATTACAACGAATAATACAATTGAGGGGACAAAATATGTGGACATTCCACATGTAGAAAAAGTGCCGCTCGTTGCGGATATGTCCTCAAATATTTTATCAGAGCGATATGATGTTTCGAAGTTTGGTCTTATATATGCGGGGGCGCAAAAGAATTTAGGACCTGCGGGCTTAACGATTGCTATTATAAAAAGAGATTTAATTGGGGAAGCAGATCGCTCTTGTCCGACAATGTTAAATTATGAAACTTACAGTAAAAATAACTCCTTATATAATACACCGCCGTCCTTTAGTATTTACGTAACGAAACTTGTACTAGAGTGGTTGAAAGAGCAAGGCGGAGTATCTGCGATTGAAGAACAAAATAGAATGAAATCTTCACTTCTTTATAATTTCTTAGATGAATCAAAATTGTTTACTTCACCAGTTGATCCTACGTATCGATCACTTATGAACATTCCGTTTACAACACCGTCAGAAGAGCTGAACAGTGAGTTTTTACAAAAAGCGAAAGAACGAGGACTTGTTACGTTAAAAGGGCATCGATCAGTCGGTGGTATGCGCGCTAGTATTTACAATGCGATGCCAGTACAAGGCGTACAGCAATTAGTAAATTATATGAAGGAATTTGAGCTTGAGAATAGATAGGGAGATGGGGATATGTTTCGTGTTCAAACGTTAAATCAAATTGCAGAAAAAGGTTTGCAAGTTTTTACTGAAGAACGTTATGAAGTAGGAGATAGAATCAATCATCCAGATGGAATTTTGCTTCGTAGCTACTCTTTACATCAAGAAGAGTTTTCAAAAGACTTAAAGGCGATTGCAAGAGCTGGCGCTGGTGTAAATAATATTCCTGTCGAGCGATGTACAGAAAAAGGAATTGTAGTATTTAACACGCCGGGGGCAAATGCAAACGCTGTAAAGGAACTCATTATTGCCAGTCTTATTATGTCTTCACGTAACATTATTAATGGTGTAAGTTGGACGAAAAACTTAGAGGGTGAAGAAGTACCACAGCTTGTTGAATCAGGAAAAAAACAATTTGTTGGATCAGAAATTGCAGGGAAACGTCTAGGTGTTATCGGACTTGGCGCAATCGGTGCTTTAGTTGCGAACGATGCGTTAGCGTTAGGGATGGATGTTATCGGATATGACCCTTACATTTCAGTTGAAACAGCTTGGCGTCTTTCTACACATGTGCAAAGAGCATTTAGCCTTGATGAAATTTTTGCAACATGTGATTATATTACATTGCATATTCCTCTTACGAATCAAACGAAGGGGATTATTGGGGAACACGCTGTAGAGAAGATGAAAAGAGGGATGCGTCTATTTAATTTCTCTAGAGGAGAACTTGTAGATGAAAAGGTTCTTCAAAAAGCATTAGAAGAAGATATTATTACACATTACGTAACGGACTTCCCGAATGAAAATGTAATAAAGATGAAAAATGTAACAGCGACGCCTCACCTTGGTGCATCTACGTCTGAATCAGAAGAAAATTGTGCAGTAATGGCAGCACGTCAATTACGTGAATATTTAGAGACAGGAAATATACGTAATTCAGTCAACTATCCAAATGTTGAGCTGCCGTATATCGGAAAGAAACGCATTACAATTATGCATCAAAACGTCCCGAATATGGTAGGGCAAATTACAGGATGCTTAGCGGAACATCATATTAATATTGCCGATATGATTAATCGTAGTAAACATTCTTGGGCATACACAATGATTGATATCGATAACGGAATTGATGATATAATAAAAGAGAATATTGTAGAAAATATAAGCAAAATTACAGGTGTTGTAGCCGTTCGAATGATTGTGTAAAGGAGAGAGGAATGTGGCAAAAATACGACCGTTTCGGGCCATTCGTCCAGTAGAGGAAAAAGCGGCACAAGTGGCAGCTTTACCGTATGACGTATTAAATAGTGAAGAGGCAAGGGAAGTTGTAAAAGGGAATCCATATTCTTTCTTGCATGTTGATAAAGCAGAAATTGATTTAGATCCTGAACTGTCACCGTATGATGATCGCGTGTATGAAAAAGCGGGAGACAATTTAAAGCAATTTATACGAGAAGAAGTGTTCATACAAGATGAAGAGCCAGCGCTATATATTTATGAACTGACGATGCAAGGAAGAACGCAGTCAGGCCTTGTCGTTTGTACATCTATTGATGAGTATGAAGATGATACAATTAAAAAACATGAAAGAACACGTCATGAAAAAGAGCTAGATCGTATTCGCCACGTAGATGTGTGTGACGCCAATACAGGCCCAATCTTTTTAACGTACCGTACAAAAGATGAAGTAAAGCATTTAATTAGAAGCTGGAAAGAAGAACATGCGCCAATTTATACATTTACAGCAGAAGACGGTGTTAAGCATGTTGCGTGGAAGATTGCAGATGAAGATGTAATTACGACTTTAGTAAACGCATTTGAAGAAATTCCTAATCTTTATATTGCAGATGGGCATCACCGTTCTGCATCAGCTGCAAAAGTAGGACTTATGCGAAGAGAACAATATCCAAATTACACAGGAGAAGAGGAATTTAATTTCTTCTTATCGGTTCTATTCCCTCATGATGAATTATCGATTTGGGACTATAACCGAGTTGTGAAAGATTTAAATGGCTTATCAGAGGAACAGTTTTTAAATCAAATTACGCAGTACTTTTATGTAGAAGAAGCAACTGTTTCTCCGTATAAACCAAATGAGCCCAAATCATTTGGTATGTATGTAAATGAGAAGTGGTATAAGCTCACAGTGAAAGAGGAAACGTTTGATGCGAATGATCTTGTTAGAGGTTTAGATGTATCTATCCTGCAAGATCATTTATTAAGCCAAGTGCTTGAAATACATGATCCCCGTTCTGATTCACGTATCGATTTTGTCGGAGGAATCCGCGGATTAGAAGAACTAGAACGCCTTGTGAACAGCGGCGAATACAAAGCAGCATTCGCATTATATCCGACATCTATGGAAGATTTATTAGCAATCGCAGATGCCGGTGAAGTCATGCCGCCAAAATCAACGTGGTTTGAACCGAAACTTCGTAGTGGGTTGTTTGTTCATTCTTTAAAATAAATAGACTTCTTTAGTTAGAAAAACCGAAATGATTTTTAGTTTCGGTTTTTCTTATTTTGGCTCAGTAAACGTTTAATGTTGATTTTAATGTTAAGATTGAAATATGTAACAACAGGTCGCTACAAAAAAAATGGAGGAAATACGATGAAAATGCAGCTGCAAAAAAGTTTTTATGTTGAATTGAAAAATGCAATTCGTTGTCATTATAACGAACTTTTAACAAGATGCGGTGTTGACACAATATACGGGTACTCCATATTAACAGACGATTGTGTCAATAGCATTGGACCAGTGGCAAATAAAGAAAGACTAATCAAAGTTAATAAATCGGACCCTTTATACAATTATTATAGATACGGAGCTGTTGAGTGGAGCGAATGGAACGGTTTTGGAACGTTTGATGAAGTGAACAAAATTATTAAGAAATATCATAATATCGTCGAAGATGACTTTAACATACGAGTACATACACTGTTGAAAGAAACGTTAAATGTGTTAATGGAACTTGAATCAGAAGGGTTGTTTGGAGATAGAGATGATAATCGATTTATTGTCATTTGTGTAACTGATTCATCGAACGAAATCATGATTGAATCAGCTCGATTGCTTAATACATTAAAGACATACGAAGAATATGCTTCAGAATTTGCATAAGAATGAACATAAGTAAAACTGCGCTCTATAAGAGGCGATTTTCATTTAATAGAAAGTCACCAATTAATAGTAACCATTCGTTGTGACGTAAGCATTGAACAATTAGAACCTGATGAAAAAACGTCCAAAGATAATTACGATGTTTATATGTATGAATTAACTTGGAAAAGAAGTTATGAAGGGGAGATAAGGCTAGGTAGCATAAAATATATCACTATAGGTGGAGTGGTTAATGCAAACATGTGGGTTCATTGGTTTTAAATGATGAATTTGCAGTGGTAGCGGTAGTGGAGGGGAAAGAATATGTTGAGTATAAAGATAAAAAGGTATTTTTGCTTTGTTGTTTTTCAAAAGTAACGGATAAAATTTTCATATTTACGAACTTAGTGCATAATGATTGTTGGATAAATTGGAATACCACGTTCCTTTAGAATTTCAGACATATTATCTTTTTCAAACTACTTTTCTTTAACATATCTTATCTATTATGCTCCTTAGTTGGTTTTTCGGAGTTTATTATAGTTTAAAAAAGCTGCACGAGAACCTATATTTATACTGTTAAAATACACAACAATAAGGATAAAACCTACTTTGTAATTGCAAATGAAGCTTATGTATATGTGAAGTAAGGTGAAAGAGGGTCTGCACATAATCAATCACCCTTTTTTATAACATTTCTTTGCAGAGATACGTTATAAAAAAGGGTTGTTATTTGAAAGTTGAAAAATAAATTCTATTAATCATTCATATTTTATTAAATTACTTTGACCTAGTTATAAGTCAGCTGAAACTGTACTTCTTCCAACTTGGATAGTGTTAATAACAGTATATAAGTTGTGGTATTAGTTTATAGGAGTAGAACCTAATTTTCATTTGATGTATTTATTGAATGATTGGTTATAGTACTATACTTCTTATTCATAACTATATAAATCCAACCAATAACTGATAAGATAACTGGATAGAAAATAGCCCAACCACTAAATGAGTATACAATAATACATATAATTAGAGATAGGAAGGCCATCCACCAACCTATATCACGCACTTTTAATAATTTAAGAGCAGCTAGCATTGTAAAAATATATGAAGTAATAAATATTACACTAGGACCTTTAAGAAGCATTTCTAAATTTGGTCGTGCCATACCGTAAAAAATTAAAATACAACTAAAAATGCCTCCTAGAACTAGTAATACCCTAGTTGGAGTTTGAAATTGAGAGTGTAACTTAGCAAAGAAGGAAGGGAAATGTCCTTCTCTAGCTTGAGCGTAAATCATTCTTGAAAAACCTGCAATGTTAGCATGTACAGCACTAAACGAAATGAAAATTGCTAAAATAGTTGTTATATATGTACCTATCGGTCCTAATCCTTTTGATATTAGAATACTAAGGGAAGCTATCTGATCCTTATCACCATATGAGTGGGTCCCTATTGTTACAAAAGATATTGCAATGTACATAATGGAGATACAAATTGCTCCTAAAAATAAACTAATCGAAATATCCTTAGCGGGCCTTTTAAATTCTTCAGCTAATGGGGTTATCATTTCCCACCCTACAAATGAGAAAAAGATAATTACAGAAGAAGCGCCAACAGAAGACCACCCGTTTGGTACAAATGGTGTAAAAGAACTTAATTTTACATATGGTATAGAAACGATAACAGCGACAACTATTAAAAGTGAAATAATACAAATTACAAACACACTAACTTTTGATGATAGCTCGATCCCTTTTATATGTAAGAGTAAAGAGGTAATTAAAATTAATGCTGCAATTCCTATAACACTAAGATTGCTTATTGGAAAAACATATCCAATATAATGGGCACCTGTTAAAGCAATAATAGGTACTCCAATAGGAATAGAACCTAACATAATCCAGCCTAGGATGGCACTTGTATTTGCATTAAATGCCATTTGAACATAAGCTGTAATTCCTCCAGCACTGGGAATCATTTTAGCAAGACGCGCTAGAGTCGCTACAATAGGAAAAGCTAATATAGACATGATAACCCAAGATAAAATTGAAGCTGGTCCAGCGCTATTTGCAGTAATTGAAGGTAAAATAAGGATTCCACAACCTAACACAGCTCCGATGGTTAATGCGGTCCCCTGTACCCAAGTAATTGAACGTTTCAATGATTGTTGTGTCAAGATTCTCAGCCTCTCTTTCGTTAATTGATATTAATTATATAAAGTTTAAAAAAAAGATAACATGCTATAATTTATGTATTAATTATAATTTTCTTAAAGAATTTAAGAATTATTAAGTGTTTTCTTAATTAATCAAGGGGAGGCCAAGCAATGGATGATACAGATTTAAAGATTCTTTCTCATCTTCAGGAAAATGCACGTTTAAGTATGGTTGAAATAGGAAAACTGGTAGGTTTGAGTTCTCCTTCTGTTACAGAGCGAGTTAGAAGACTAGAAGAACAAGAGGTAATTATAAGTTATCGCACGATTGTTAATCCGAAAGAATTAAAAAAACATATTACTGCGTTTGTTTTGATGGAACCAAGGGATTGCAATAAATATAAAAAGTTTGCAATGGAACATTCAGATGTGGTTGAATGTCACCGGATTGCCGGTATGTATAGTTATCTAACAAAGGTAGTCACGGAATCTGTACATACACTCGAAGACTATATTAATTTGTGCTTAGAGTATGGAAAGCCTACAACCTTAATAGTGCTTTCTTCTCCAGTAGAACATAAATCATTTTTTACAGAGAGTGAAAAACTTTAATTACATATGAGTGATTATTCAAAATAAAAAGCGTTAAATTAATACCTAATAGGAAATAGAGTCCTATTAGGTATTAATTTTCAGAAAATTATTTAGAAAATTTAGATAAAAAATAATATTTTACATATTCTTACTACTGATGGAATAATGAACATTGTATTTTAGAAAAATTAAATTCTTAGTTAATTGGAGGTAGGATTATTATGAAATATGCAGTGCTCACAAATGATTTACAGTACGATTTGGTTAATAAAAATGAGGATAGAATTGCAGCTGTGGAGGCGTTTACGCCTAAAATGGTGTCTTTCTTAGATACTATGAGAGAAAATGATGTTTCTATTATTCACCTGCAGTTAATTAACTTAGAAGATGATCCGAAAGCTGAACGATATGGTGATTTTTTACCAGTCACAAAGGGATCTAAAGGTGCAGAAATCTTACCTGAGTTTCTTCATGAAAAAGATATTATTATGGAGAAAAATAAGGATAGTGTCTTTTTTGAGACAAATCTTGATGAAACCTTAAAAAAATTAGGAGTAGATACAATTATTATTACGGGTATGCAAACTCAAATTTGTGTCCAAACAACTGCAGCGGATGGATTTTTCCGTGGTTATAATGTAATCGTACCAGAAGATGCAGTTGTTTCAGCGAAGGCTGAAGATAAGGAACGAGCTTTAAAATGGTTAGGTTCATATTGTGCAAAGATTATGAGTATCGAGGAAATCTGCAATTCAATTTCTAAAAATGAAGATATTTCTTTTGATGGAGTTGCAATTCCGTAAGTAAATACGTTGTAATATCACTTGTTCTATGTAGCAAGTGATATTATTTTTCAAAAATAAAAATGAAAAGGAGTTTTAATAAATGAAATTAACTAAAGATTTAGAAAATATAATTTTAGACCATGGAACAGGAGGACTATTGAGTCAGGATTTAATTAGTTCAATTATTACTGCAAAACTAGAAGATGTTCACCTTGGAAAAATGGAGGATAGTGCCATTCTTGAGGTAAGTAGTAGAAGATTGGCGATGACAACAGACTCTTTTGTTATTGATCCTATCTTTTTTGGTGAAGGGAATATAGGTAAAGTAGCAGTTTGTGGAACGGTTAATGATTTAGCGGTTAGTGGTGCAAAACCACTTTATCTATCATTGGCATTAGTACTAGAAGAGGGTTTTCCAATTAAAGATTTGGAAGAAATATTAGATTCTATAAGAGAGACCGCGAAAGAAGCTGGAGTGTATATTGTTGCTGGTGATACAAAAGTTGTTAAAAAAGGTGAAGTAGACAAAATCTTTATTAATACAACTGGAATAGGAGTTTTTGAAGGAGATGTATCACCGTTTTCGGTAAACTCTATTCAAGAAGGTGACGATATCATTATAACAGGACAACTAGGAAACCATAGTATACATATCCTTTCTATCAGAGAAGGATTAGGGTTTGAACAGAGAATAAATAGTGATTGTGCACCATTAAATCATATGATATCAGAGTTGAAAAATCTTTTTGGTGATTCTATACATTGTATGCGAGATATTACAAGAGGCGGGCTAGGTACAGTTTTAAATGAAGTCTCAGAAACAATTAATACTGGAATAAAAATACAAGAAAGAGATATTCCTATGTTAGCAGAAACTATTATGGCTGCCGACATGTTAGGTGTTAATCCAATGTATCTAGCTAATGAGGGCAATGTTTGTATGTTTGTCTCTCCAGAGGTAAGTGAGGAAGTCGTGAGGGTATTAAAAAATACTAAATATGGTAAAGAAGCTGCGGTAATTGGTAAAGTTAATCAAACAAAAGAAAGACAAGTGCTCATGGAAGCAAAATCAGGTGAATTGAAACTCATTGAGTTATTATATGGGGCAGAATTACCTCGATTATGTTAGGAGACAATTTATGAAAAAAGTAATAAATATGTTTATAAAAAAGTATCAAGTTAAAGGCATTGTGCAAGGTGTTGGTTTTAGACCTTTCGTATATAGGATAGCAAAAAAGTATCATCTAAACGGATGGGTGTTAAATGATTCAAATGGAGTGCTTATAGAAGTAGAAGGGGAACAAAATAATATTACGCATTTTATTCATGATATTGAATTTAATTCCCCAGAATTGGCTTATGTGCAAGAGGTTAAATTAATAGAGGAACAAGAATCCAACAATCGTTATAGCTCTTTTGATATTTTGAGTAGCCAAAAACATAGTAGTAGGCAAACTTTAATATCTCCTGATACTTATGTATGTAATGAATGTTTAGACGAATTATTTGATCCAACGAATAGAAGGTTTCGTTATCCATTTATTAATTGTACAAATTGTGGACCTAGATATTCAATAATAAAAGATATTCCTTATGATAGACCATATACTACAATGGCCAAATTTCCTATGTGCAAAGAGTGTGATAAAGAATACAAAGACATATTGGATCGGAGATTCCATGCCCAACCAAATGCTTGCTGGAAATGTGGACCACAAGTTCAATTGAAAACAACAGATGGTACAAATGTCTCCACTGATAATCCAATAGAAAAAACAATTGATTTGTTGAAAAAGGGGAAAATCCTAGCTATTAAAGGGTTAGGTGGATATCACTTAGTTGTAGATCCAATGAATCATGAAGCTGTAAAAGAATTAAGAAAAAGAAAAAAACGGGATGAAAAACCTTTTGCTTTAATGTCATCTCAATTAGATGATGTGAAAAATTTTGCTGAAATAACAAAAAATGAAGAAACTTTATTAGTTTCTAAAGAACGACCAATTGTGTTATTGAACAAAAAGGATAATGAGTTTATTTCTTTAGATGTTGCACCAAATAATAATAATTATGGGGTAATGTTAGCCTATACACCACTTCATCATCTTATTTTAAGAGGGAATTTTATTGCATTAATAGCTACGAGCGCCAATGTTTCTGATGAACCTATTGTATATAAAGATGGAGATGCAATTGAGCAGCTAAAGGGAATTGCAGATTATTATTTAGTACACAATAGGGAGATATTCACTAGAGTAGATGACTCTATTGTTAGGGGTATTGATTTAGATGATGAAGTAATAAAACTACAAATAATTCGTCGCGCTAGAGGTTATGTACCAAACCCAATTGATTTTAAAGAAGGATCAACTAATGTACTTGCTTTAGGAGCAGAATTAAAGAATACGATTTGCCTAACTAAAGACGAAAAAGCTTTTATTAGTCATCGTATTGGTGATTTAAAAAACTATAAAATTTATGAATCGTTTAAAAATACTATAGCTCACTTACAAAAAATCTTTGAAATTAGTCCTTCTGTAATTGCAAGTGATCTTCATCCTGATTTTTATAGTACAAAATATGCATTTGATCAAAAAGTTTTACCAGTTGTACAGGTTCAGCATCATCATGCCCACATGGCTTCTTGTATGGTTGATAATCAATTAGATGGTCCTGTTTTAGGAGTTATTTTAGATGGTACGGGTTATGGTGATGATGGGAATATTTGGGGTGGAGAGTTTTTAATCGGTGATTTTCTTAATTATCAAAGAGCGGCATATATCGATTACTTTCAGCTGCCAGGCGGTGATAAAGCTGTTAAAGAACCGTATAGAATTGCTTTAGGAATATTGACGCAAATATATGGTGAACAAGTCAAAGAATTACCAATAAAGATAATTTCAGAGCGAAATAGTTTTGAACTAGATGTACTTATAAAAATGATTCAAAAAGGAATTAATTCTCCTCTTACTTCAAGTATGGGAAGGCTTTTTGATGCTGTTTCAGCACTATTGGGTGTCCGTGAAACAGTCCAATATGAAGGACAGGCTGCTATTGAGTTGGAGCAAGCGATTGATATCAATAATTCTTCCAATCCTTTATTATCATATGAAATAGTTGCTTCGAATGGAATTAGAAAAATCGATATAAAACCTATGTTTAAAGAGTTGGTATCTTTGATACTTAAAGATAAGTATACCAAGGGTGAATTGAGCTATCGTTTTCATTATACAATGGTGCATTCAAGAAAATGTGAAAATAATGAATATTAGTTTCGGTGTACAATCAGATAATCCGAAATTAAAAGAAGCTATAGATGAAGCATTAGACAAGGAAATCATAATTGTTGCAGCTTCAGGAAATACATTAGGATTATCAGTTGATTATCCAGCTAAATATGAAAATGTAATATCTGTTTCAGCAATAAAAGAAAATTTAAAACGATCTGGTGTATCTGCAAAAGGGAAAATAGATTATGCAGCTCCCGGAATAAATATCTTAACTACTGATAATAAAGGTGACTATTCATATTATAGTGGTACCTCTTTTGCTACTGCGTATGTTACGGGTACTGTAGCAGTCCTATTAGCACAAAAAGATATAATTTTCAATAGTCAGAATATTAAAGCTTATTTAAATGATAAAACTAAAGATCTAGGTGAAAAAGGATATGATTCTGAATATGGTTCTGGATTAATAATGATAGATTGAAAGAGGAGATCGATTAACGAAAAACGTAATTGTTAAAATATTAGTGTTTTCTATGTTACTTACTTTACTTCCTAATATACAATATGTAAAAGCAGATACAGGAATACAAGATAAAGTAACTTCCGTTGATGTAAGTAAAGTGGAATCTGAAGTAAATAAAGAATTAGGAATTGAAGTTTCAAATGAATTAAAGATTAATATAGAAAAAGAAACAGACGAAAAGGTCGTAGTTAATACAACTTTAGACACAACAGATTTATCAGTTTCAACAGATATCGACATGAACCTTGAAACAGGGGGAATTACTGTATTCGGTAAGACGGTTGATGAAAATGGTGAAGAAACCCAACAAAACTTTGATGTTTATGTACAAGAAGTTGAAGGAAATGACTTTATAGCTACATTCGTTGATCAAGAAACAGGAAAAAAATATGAAGTTAATACCCTAAAAGCAAGTGCTTCTATTTGGCCTGTAGTAGTAGCGGCTGTGGCTAGATATGGTATACAATATGCAATAAAAAAGTATGGAAAACAAGCAGTAACTTCAGCAATGAAACAGGTTCCCAAGAGTATAAATAAGGTTGATGATAAATTCCTTAAAAGAAAAGGTATTGATGCTCACGAATTAAAAAGAGACTACTTGGGTAGAAGTGTTAGTATTTCAAAATATGATATCTATGTGGATAAGAAAACAGGAAGACTTTGGATTTACCTAAAAGGTGGAAAAGGAACTCCGATACCAACTGATTCATTTATAAAATAAAAAAATCTAAAGTCATTTGTGAAAAAATGACTTTAGATTTTTAGTTATAATGAATTATAAGTATGAAGTAAAGGATAAAATTTATTATCCTTTACTTCAAATATTAATAGGGATGTGTTAAATAATTTGAGTACATTAATAAATGTAGAACTAGCCATTTTCGGAGAAATATTTAATCCAGAAGAGCTAACTAAACAATTTAATTTAGAACCAACGATGACTTATAAAAAAGGTGAGTTTATTAGAGGTAATTCGTTATTTATTCGGGAAGAAACAAACTGGAGTATTGAAACAGGGTATGAAGAATCTCTTAATGCAGAAGAGGTTGTAAAAAAGTTAATTTCCATATTGGAACATAAAAAAAATGAAATAATTAATATGCAAAGTAAACATAATCTAAAATGCAAATTATCTGTTGTTGTAAAAATAGAAAATAATGAAGTCCCTTCTTTATGTTTTGATCAACATACTATTGGTTTTATCAATAGTATTGGTGCGGAAATTGATATTTGTCTATACTTATTGTAAGTCTAGCGGTAGGATTAAAATATTTGTTAAATGATGCAATGTACCTTTGATAGTGTCTGCGATAAAATGTTTGCCCTAAGTATTAAATTGAATTCTACTTCTGATAAAAGATAGGGCCTTCCTTAAGAGGAGGGTTCTTACAAACTAATTGTATAGGTGAAGATGGACAACAGCAACCAGAAAGTAGCTTTTAATATTAATTGAAGATAGTCTCTATGAACGAAATGATTCTACTAGTATTAAAATAAAGAGTCTAACTTTATGGATAAGGAATTGAAGGCTAATACATCGTATAAATATGTAGTAACAGCGGTTGATTTAGCTGGAAATGAATCTAGTAGAAGTGATGTATTGGATGTAACAACAAAGGCAGAGGATTCCACATATGAAAAATGGGATGCGAGAAAAGCATATACTAAAGGTGATAGAGTAGTATATGAGAGGAAAGTGTATAAAGCAGTTCAAGGTTATCAAGGCAATGGTGACACAAATTGGATTTTTGCCCTATCGCTTTGGAAGCCAGTTTTGAGTAAATGATAAGCAGGAAAATGTAGTTAATATTTTTGGATTTTTCTTTGGAAATAAACGGCCGTTCAAAATATAAATTCTCAAATGGTTTAAATGATTTGCAAATAAATTTAATCTCCATCTATTGTTTACGAAATGAAATCGAAAAAGAATCCTAATGGTACTCCATTGGGATTCTTTATTTTCTAATTTGTAATAGCATAAATTTGCACAGTGAATTTGCTAGTGGCACCAATTGGACTTGCGATATAATATTTGGTATTTGTGTAAGCTTCAGTCCTAGATTCATGTGAAATATTTTTCCAACGAATAGAATCAGTACCTAGGGGAACATCAATCATTACATTGAAAGAGATAGTAGAAGGATGATCTTTTTCTGAAGGCACAATAACCCATTTCAATTCTTTGGTACCTACAGGTAAACTATAAGTTTTAAAGTTTTGACTGGATCGATTTTTTTGTCCGGATAAAGGACTAGATATGGTTGCTTGTTTTATTTTATTGTAGGAATAATACATGTTTGCATAGGTAGTTTAATTCCTTCATTCATACAATATTATGGAAGAACCCCTGATCAATTAGGCGTTTTAATATTTTTTCAATTTACGTTTTTTTTATTTGGTGTTCTAAGTTCACCCATACTAGTAAGAAAGTATCATTATTTTAAAACAATAACATTAGGTGTTTTAGTAATGTCCATCGTTCTAGGAGGTTTTATATATATTAAAGAATGGGCATATTTAACTGTTATTTGCTTTGTATTAGGGGTTTGTTAGAAACTACGGTGGGTTCCTTTATTATTTCAGCAGAAAGGAATAGTGCTGCTAAATTTAGCATTCTCGAAGTATGGTTTGGGGTTGGGACGCTAGGGTTTCCGTTACTAGTTAATTATATTATAAAATTTTATGAATGGTATTTTATTCTTTATGGGATATTACTATTCTTTATTTTTACACTATTTGTTTAGTACATCTTTGGACGTACAAAATTTCTAAATTTTTCTCCTCAAAATAATGGAAAGGGAGGAGCATCCCTTTCCTCATTTACTCTAAAATTTAAAAGATTACAGTTATATTATTCATTTCACTTTTTGCATTTTTATATGCAGGCATAGAAACTAATCTTGCAAATTTTTTATCTACAATAATGATTCTTACTGAGAATGAATTAATCAGTTCAGTAAGTATATCTTGTTTTTGGCTAGCAATAGTTATAGGAAGAATACTTGTAGGTAAGCTAGCCCATAAATTTAATTATTGGACATATATTACATCTAGTTGCTTTACATTAGTGATTCTTTTATCTCTATTTCCCTTTGTTCGAGGTACAGGTATGTATTTGTTTGTCATCTTCATTATTGGTTTAGTCATAGCGGGTGTTTTTCCAATAACATTAATCATAGATTCCCGTATTATGGAAAATAATATTGATCAAGTGACTAGTCTATTTATCGCATCGGCCAGTTTAGGGGGGGGGCACTAGTATCTTTCTTAATTAGCTGGAGTCTATCATTAAATACTATAACTGTTACTTTTGGGATATTTGCACTTTTTGCATTGAGTCTAGGTTGTATTATTTTAAAAATGAGGAAAATTGCAACTTACGGTAACGAAAGTGCCAAAAAGGTAGAAGGTATGAAAAATTTATAGAAAAAATTTAATAATATGAAAAAGTTAATTTTATTTGGAATTCCTAAAAAAGTTGATAAAGTTAAAAATTCTGTATTTGGGCTTTGTTTTATATATTGTGCTGTGTAATATATAAAACAGAGATACTTCAAAAAAAGATATGCAACAGTGACCAGTTCTCAGGTAATAAAAAGTTATTTTAATTAGCTTTTCAGATTAATCTAAGAGGGGTTTGTTATCGAATGGAGATAAAAATTAGTAAAAAGGATAAGATTGATATCTCTAAAAAATTAAAGTCTTTTTTAGCTGAACAATATTCACTGGAATTGGGTGAATACATAAGCTATGAGTTACTTGAATTCATAATAAAGGAATTAAATCCACATTTTAATCAAGTTACTAGGGATAGGTTGGAAATGTTGTTAAAGAATATAGAGAAAGATATAAACAGTCAATAGACTTTATATGAGAATTGAAAAACTATAATATCATTTTTTTAAATTATAAAAGGAAATATGTTACTGAAAAGTAAGGAGACAATCCATTACTTTTCTAAAAAGCAATTAGATCCGTACAATGATGTATTAAAGTGATTCCGAAGGGATTTTGGATGCTGAAGAGAGTACAAGTGAGTTAAAAAAGAAAGGTGCGTAGGCGCCTTTCTTTTTTGAAGGAGATTTTTATATTTTGGGATAGCGCCACATCGCTATCAACTTAAGAAATTAATTGTTCCCTAAAACGAAAAAATAAACTAAATGTCCTTGGTTACCTATGAAAAGAATAAATTTTTGTTTTGGGAGTACTTCAAAATGTTAGCTTGATAGCGATGTGAATGGACCCCCCACTGATTAAAGTTACACTTCATTCCACGCCACTCTCTAAAATAGAAAAAGATACATTTTCACAATCAATTTCCGCCATCGCACCGTAAGGTAAAATAAACTTCGGTTCAGTATGGCCGAAATTTAAATTATAAAGGATCGGCAAATCTTCTAAATGATGTTCCTTCATAACCTGCAGTATTTCATGTTTATATTCTTCATAATATTGTTCATCTTTCGGTTTACCAAAAATGATACCTTTTGCTTTTTGCAGAATGCCTTGCGCTGCATAATTTCGCAACCAATACTTTATATAACTTGGTTCTGGATGATCTTCAGAAGTTTCAAAGAAGAGAATACTATTCTCCCAATGTTTTTTCTCAGGCCAAAGTTCCGTTCCTTTTGCAAATTCCAATACTTCAATACAACCACCAATTAAGCGCCCCTGTACAGTGGTAGAGCCTTGAAGTACCTCATATCCATTATTTTGCTGCATCGTACGTCTTGTATCCTTATTTATTTCAATCCATTCTAAATGCTCACTTGTCCATTCATGAGCTGGTTGAATCTCGCCAATCGTTTCATTTGAAAAGAGGGTACGATTTACCATTTCAATTGTGTATGGATCCATTTCTACATTTTCGGCAAAATCGGTCAGAATTGCTGGACCGTATAAAGAGGAAAGCCCTGCTTTATGACAAAATAAATGTGTAATAGTAACGTCAGAGTACCCCATAAAAATTTTCGGGTTTTCGCGTATCACATTAAAATCTATATAGGGAAGTAACCGGATGCTATCTTCACCGCCAATATTCGCGATAATTGCTTTCACACGTGTATCTTTAAATGCTGTCATTATATCTTCCGCACGAGCCTCTGGATTGTTATAAAGGTATTCGCTACCTTTTAAGCTATTTGGCATTGGGATAACCGTAAGACTAAAAACTTCTTCTAATCTTTTTACTCCTTGCTCATATCGCCATCTTATTTCAGCATCACCTGCTCCTCCCCACGAAGGACTTACTGTCGCTACGATATCTCCAGGCTGTAATCTCTTTGGCTTTATTAACATATGAATCCCGCTCCTACATAATGTAATGAACTACGGCTATACAAACCGTAGAGTTGAAGAACATTGTACATGACATTAGTTTCTCCGCCTTCAATAAGTTCACCTGCTGTAATTTGAGAATTTAGTATTAGTGCTGAATATAGGAATAATCTACAAATGTTTTTTGCTAAAATTTATATTTGAAAATCACAGTATGCATCATTGCATGAGGAAAACGGTTGTTATTTTTATAACCTGTAACTATAATGATTACAGGTTGGTCGATACCAATCAAAAAAATAAAATCATCATGAATGGAGATGTTACATATGGGTATGAAAAAAATAATTTTAGCAGGTGCTTTAGGGATCGCAGCATTATCAGGAACAAATGTACCAGGATTAGAACTAACAAAAGCGAGTGCAGCTTCTATTGAATCGAATTTCTCGACGTTAGAAGGACGAGTAGTAGAAGTAGATAACGGTGTGATTGTTGTAAAATCTAAGCAATATGAGGAACCTGTTAGTGTGTATATTGATTCACTTTCAAACGTGAAAGTAGGAGATGAAGTAAAAGCTACTGGATCTATGATGCGTAATTTTACAGAATATATGGTTGCAACTGCAGTTGAAAATACAACAAACAAGTTAGGTATGCACATGAAAGAAGATGGCTCACCTAATTATGTAATTGGAGAAGTATCAAAAGTAGGAACGATGGAAGATGAGGGAGACGGTGCTACTAAATATGTTGTAGTTGAGTATCCATCGCTAAATGGGAAGAAAGATATTATTGATGTTTTCTTAACAAAGGGACAAGTATTTAATGTGGGTGAGAAAGTGAAAATTGATATGGAGTATGTGGGCTGGGGCGGAAGTTCTATTAACTGGAACACAGTTGATCATATCGAAAGAGTTCATGAAGCAAAGACGAACACTGAAAATAATGATGATGTATGGATTTGGTCTTAATAAGGCGAGTATAGGTCGTTATTTGCAATTTTCTCCAAACAATACATGTAAAAACTAAATGTATCATGCAGTACCCATCTAATTCTCATTGCGTATGACAATTAGATGGGTACTTTTTTATTTGAAATTTGTGCAAGTCAATGTTCAGCATTTCTTTTTAAGAGTAAATTACGGGTGAAATCAAAACTTTATTTGCAGTACATAATAAATATTGTTGATTTTTTATCTTATATTAAAATAAAAACAAACCACTGTTCGATTTGAATATTCCACGATATAATAGTGAGAGTTTATGGCAGAATAAATATTTACATAAGAAGTGAGGTACTGTATGAAAAAAAGAACGACAGACATTATTTTTATTATTATCGGTGCATTTCTTTTTGCGTTAGGTGTCAATTTATTTGTTATTCCGAACGAGTTTGGTGAGGGAGGGGTAACAGGTATCACGATTATTACGTACTATTTATTTGAGTGGTCACCAGGTTTAGTTAACTTAATTTTAAATGCGATTTTGTTAATAGTCGGCTATAAATTTTTAAATAAGATCACAACGATTTATACGATTATCGCTGTAGTTACGAACTCGCTATTTCTTCATTTAACAGAAGGATGGACGATTACTTCAGATGAAATGCTGGTAAATGCCATTTTCGGTGGAATATTTATCGGATGCGGGATTGGTCTTATCATTCGCGTTGGTGGAACGACAGCAGGAACTACCATCTTAGCGAGGATGACACATAAATACTTAGGCTGGAGCATTAGCTATGGTCTACTGTTCTTCGATTTAATCGTTGCATTTTCATCTTATTTCATCATTGGTGCAGAAAAACTGATGCTGACAATTATTATGCTATATGTAGGAACGAAAGTAATGGAATTTGTAATTGAAGGTTTAAATCCGAAAAAGGCCATTACAATTATTTCTGATAATCCGGATGAAATTGCCGGGAAGGTAACAACCTTAATGGGCAGAGGGGTTACCGTGTATTCAGGTCATGGCTATTACACGAAAACGCCGAAGGACATTCTATATGTTGTTATTAATAAGCAAGAAGTAGTGAAGCTAAAGAGGATTGTTCAAACTACGGATCCAGCTGCGTTCATTGCTATCCACGATGTTCGTGATGTGTTCGGAGAAGGATTTGTTGATATTTCGAAGGCTTAAAAATTATTTTTGATTAAAATAATCTTAATACTAAAACGTGAGAATCTATTTTGAATAGTCTTTTTTCAAAATAGATTCTTTTTCTTTTTCTTGCAAAAAATCCAATTGTTTCTTAATGTAGTGATGTAGAAGGATGAACGAGAGAGGGTTTAATGAAGATGATACATATTTTATTAGCTGATGACGATAAACATATAAGAGAGTTATTGCATTATCATTTACAAAAAGAGGGGTTTAAAGTTTTTGAGGCGGAAGATGGAAAGGTAGCGCAAGACGTATTAGAGAAGGAAAATATTCATCTTGCGATTGTAGACATTATGATGCCTTTTGTTGATGGTTATACGTTATGTGAAGAAATTCGGAAGTATCATGATATTCCTGTTATTTTATTAACTGCGAAAGACCAGTTAGTGGATAAAGAAAAAGGATTCATTTCTGGTACAGATGATTATATCGTAAAACCATTTGAACCAGCTGAAGTGATTTTCCGTATGAAAGCTTTATTACGCCGTTATCAAATGCTGAGCGCTGACATAATTACACTCCATGGAACGACAATTGATCGTAAAGGTGTTGAAGTAAAGTGTAACGGCCAGACGATTTTACTTCCTTTAAAGGAATTTGAATTATTATCACAACTAGCTAGTTATCCTGGGAGAACATTTTCAAGAGAAGAATTAATTGAATTAGTATGGGGAATGGATTTTGAAGGAGATGAACGAACAGTTGATGTTCATGTGAAAAGGCTCCGAGATCGTTTCTCAAAACGAACGGATGATTTTCAAATTACAACGGTGCGCGGCCTCGGGTATAAGTTGGAGTTGAAATAAGATGAAATCACTATATTCTAGATTTGTATTTATGACGGTCGGCATTATGCTACTTAGTAGTATTATCGGCTTTTTATTAACGAACGTATATTATCAAGTGAAGTTAAAACCGTATAATAGTGAAAAGATTTTAAAGTATGCGGAAGAAGTTAAATCGTTATATGAAAAGCAAAGTGAAGAAAATCAAGAGACGTATTTGCATTCTATTGCGAAGTTAGGGTATGAAATTTATATTGTCGATGATCAAAAGAATGGAAAGCGTATCGGTAATGCGTTTCGTAAGACGTCTATTAGCGATGCTACTGTTCATAAAGTATTGCAAGGAGAAACGTTTAATGGTGTTTCTACGTATCCAACGCGTCTTTTTATTACAGGATTTTTCGATAATGAATTAATAAATAGTGTTGGTGTACCGGTAAAGCACGGTGATAAACAGTACGCGTTATTTATTCGCCCCGACATTCAGAACCAATTTGGCGAAATGCGAATTTTCTTAGCGGTATTACTTGGGTTTATCGTACTATTAAGCATTATCTTTATAGCGATTGCAGCAGGCTATATCGTTCGCCCAATCCGTAAATTTACGAAGGCTACGCAAAAAATTGCGAGTGGGGAATATAAAATTGAATTAGACGTAAAACGAAAAGATGAAATAGGAACGTTATCTACAAGCTTCCAAAAGATGACGAAAAGTATTAAAGAACTAGATGAAATGAGACAAGAATTTGTTTCGAACGTTTCACATGAATTCCAGTCGCCGCTTTCTTCCATACAAGGTTTTTCAAAAACGTTGCAAACAGAAAAGATGAGTGAGGAAGAAAGAAATCATTACTTACAAATTATTGAAGGTGAAAGTAAGCGAATGTCTAGTTTATGTAAACAGTTACTTACGCTCGCCTCATTAGATAAGGAGGAAAAGGTTTTACAAATAAAAGACTTTTCCTTACAAAAACAAATTAAAGACGTCATTTTTATGCTTGAATGGAAATGGCGGGAAAAAGATATCGCCGTTGAATTTGATGTGCCGGACATTACAATTCAAGGTGATGAAAACTTACTTCATCAAGTATGGAGTAACATTTTCACGAATAGCATTAAGTTTTCAAACGATGGTGGAACGATTGAGTTTTTCGTGGAAGAGTTAGAGTCTAGCGTTATAATTTCTATATCAGACAACGGAATCGGTATGGAAAAAGAAGAAATGGATCGTATTTTTGATCGTTTTTATAAGGTGGATACAGCGAGAGCAAGAAACGTAGAAGGTAGCGGTTTAGGATTATCAATCGTGCAGAAGATTGTTGAACTGCATAAAGGGACCGTTTCGGTATATAGTACGAAAGGGGAAGGGACGACTGTTCGGGTGGAGCTTCCTAAATAGATGAAAGAGGCTGTTTGGGAACAGCCTCTTCTTTTTTTGTCGCTAGTATACGTGTAAAATGAAAAAATATGAGTCATTTTAATTGCATAATCGGATGAGTTTATGGAGTGGGATTAGGAGGAAGTTTATTTAAAAATGTAGAATCTCTACAGAGTTAGAGGGAGTGTATTAAAACTTGAACTGTGTAGGGAGGAAATTACTTTGAAACGAATTGACTTGTTATTAAACGTACTAGATTCAACATTCGACAAAGAGAGTTGGTATGCACCGTTTAAATATGCTATAGAAGGACTTACAGCTGAACAGGCTATGTGGAAACCAGCTGGAGAGACAACGAATACCATTTGGGAGAATGTTAATCATCTCACTTATTACAAAGAAAGACTTGCTGCAAACTTGGAAGGACGTGAATGGACACATAATCTTGACGGTAATGACACCTTTTATCTGACTAAGCAATCTAATAATGATACGGAATGGAAGGAAGTCGTTGAACGCTCTGAAAATGCTCAGCGTAATTTAAGACAGGTATTAAGTGCAATTTCTGAAAGAGAGCTTGAACAAAATTCACTTGAAGGTAAATTACTGGACATCATGCTTCATGATGCTTATCATACAGGCCAAATTATTCAATTAAGGAAAATGCAGGGGGCATGGCCATCAAAGCGTTAACTGCCGTTTTAGGTTGGTGCTTTTGTTGAATAAAATTTAGATATTCAAACGACTTTATTATTATATTTTTAACCCCGTCCCAAATTTAGAACGGGGTTATGTTTGCTGGCTATAAAGCAGCACCTTTCCTGCGCTCCTCCTTAAACTGCACCCCAAAAGTATCCGCTGTAATCTCATCAGCTTTCGGCAATGCTCGTAATTTCGGATGAAGTAGCCATACGAGAGAAATAAATAAAATCCCGATGCTAGCGAGCGCGAAAATGAGCTGGCTACTAAATACATTTGCAGTGTATCCGCCAATTAAAGAACCGATCGGCATAGCAATTGTGCTCATACTTCGCATGACTGAATTGATGCGGCCAATATATTGATTTGGAATTACAATTTGGCTAATTGTCGCAAATAATATGTTGGTTGCACCAATTGGAATCCAAGCTAGGCCGAATAAGAGAATAGATAGCCATTGAAACGGTACGATTGTAGAGAGAAACCAAAAGGTAGCGCCAGTCGCAAAGCCAATAATAGAGACACGGCCAACATTACGTTTACCAACCCATGAACTGAATAATGCACCGATGAGACTACCTGCTGATATAGCAGCTAAGAAGAAGCCATATGATTTCACGCCCCCTAAAGAATCAGCGAAAGAAGGGAGTATGGCCATCGTCATACCAATTGAAAAATTAGCGACAACGGAACCGATTAAGAATACGCCCATTAAGGAACGGAAGACAATTGAAAAACCTTCTTTTAAATCAGAGAAATATTGTTTAGTTGAAAGTGATGTGCCCGTTTCGGTTTGCTTTGGTATTTTCAATGAAAAGAACAAAAGGGCAGTAATCGCGAATGTGAAAGAGTCAATTACATATAAAGTGATCGCGCCAAATAGTGCTACTAATATGCCAGAAAGCGTCGTACAAATTAAATCAATGCCTTGATACGCAAATGAAAAGAGTGAATTTCCTTTTAATAATTGTGTTTTATGCAGTAGAAGTGGTAAAGCTTTTGATTGTGCGGGATAGGCGAATTGTTCAATAAAGGCTACGATTGGCATGATGATGAGTAGTAGGTGGACTGTTAATAGGTCGAAGTAGTGTGTAATAGGAATGATTAAAATAAGAATGCATTGCAAAACTTGTGTGATGACGAGGGTGTGTTTAATGGACCATCTATCAACGAATGGACCAGTAAGAAATTGAAGTGCAGAAGGTAATAATGTAAGAAAACCAGCTAATCCAGAATAAAAAGGATTACCACTTAATTTGTATACGAGCCACATCGCTGCTACATAATACAAACTATCTCCTATGTTTGTAAAAATTCTCCCTAAAAATAATAAGCGGAAATTCCGGTTTTTTAATATGTCCACTTTATCTGCTCCTTTATAATAAATTTATTCGGTAAAATAAATTTGACCGTTTATGTAAAAAAAATCGTATTACGATTTTTCTTCTTTTTTAATAAATTGCTGCATTGTTCTCTCAGCGATTTGAAGTGCAGTAGTAGAAATATAATAAGGTTTACTATTTGGATCTTTATCTGCACCTTTTGTGATTTCGTTTAATTCAGCCATTAATTCATAAAACTTTTTTACCCACACTTGAAATTGTTCTGGCGTAGCATCAAATTCCCAGCAGGATGAAACGTAATTCCACTTAGCTGGATCTTCACTTGCATTTCGTAATGTAAAAGCTTCTTCTGGTGCAGCGAGAATTTGGCTTTTCGTTCTTTCTATCATTTGTAAAAAGATTTGGCGACCTGATTCGCTTACTATTTCTAAATGAGGTAATAGATCTGCAGCAGGGGTGAAGCCTTTCGCGACAGATTGATAAAACTTTTGAACAATCCCATTCTTTTCTTCTGTATAAACGATCTCTATAAGACCATTCTTTTCTAATTCTTTTAAATGATAATGAATTTTCGCCCTTGAAATGCCGAATTTCTCAGATAGTAATTGTCCAGTATAAGGACGTTCGCATAGACGTATCATCATTTCGGAACGTAGTGGATCGCTTAATGCTTTTAGTTGGCTATAAGTAGTTAGTGTTAATACGGGCTTCAAAATGATCAACTCCTTAAATTAAATTACTCGGTCAAGATTATTTGACTGAATTGTATCAAGGATCTTAATTATTTTCAATACTTTCTGAAAATTTAATCTTAATCTCTGTAATCTTCTGTTCATATTCCGTTCATATTTCTTTTTTATGATAAGTGCATAGAAAGAAAGAGGAAGGAGCGAGCGAAATGTTTTTAGCTCTGCGTGAATTAAAACAATCAAAATTACGATACGGATTAATCGGATTGATTATGGTGTTATTATCATTTTTAGTCCTTGTTATTTCAGGATTAGCAAATGGATTATCATATGATAATGCTTCATCGATTCAAAATATGGAGGCAAATAAGTTCGTTTTAGCAGATGATGCGGAAAATAAATTACTTCGTTCACAAATTAAGAAAGACGATGTAGATAACGTAGTAAGTCAAGTAGGCGAGAAAGAGGCAGTTCCGTTTCGTGTGAAAGTTTCAACATATGAAAAGAAAGATAGCTCGAAAAAGGTTGATATCGCTATTTTCTCAAGCGAACGAGATTCATTTTTAGAACCGAACATTGTAAAAGGGGAGAAATTAGGTACAGCAAACAACGAGATGGTTGCTGATGAATCGATTAAAGAGAAGGGAATCGATATTGGAGATACAATTATCGATCCTGTTTCAAAGAAAGAATTTACAATCGTCGGATTTACGAAAGATCAAATGTTTAGCCATACACCAGTCGTTTATATAAATGAAGACGTATGGGGATCTATTTCACAACCAAACCAAAAAGATTATAGTGCAATTGCACTTAACACAGATAAAGAAATTAAAAATGCTCACGTTATCGATAAAAAAGAAGTACTGCAAAGTATTCCAGGATTTAAAGAAGAGCAAGGAACATTAACGATGATCATTGCGTTCTTACTTGTGATCGCTGCGTTATTAATCGGTGTATTCTTCTATGTTATTACACTACAAAAAACACAGCAATTAGGTGTATTAAAAGCAATTGGTACGAAGAACTCGTATTTAGCAAATAGTTTAGTCGTACAGGCGTTATTCTTATCAGTCGTTGCGATGGTAATTAGTATCGTTCTTGTACAAGGATTAGAACAAATTTTACCAGCGGGTATGCCGTTCTTATTAACAACACCGATGATTGCACAATACGCAGCAATCTTTATCGTAATTAGTATTTTAGGAACACTTATTTCGTTATACCAAGTATTAAAAGTTGATGCATTAGAAGCAATTGGAGGCGGGATGTAATGACTTCATTATTGAAATTAGACAAAGTAAGTAAAGTGTACGGAGAAGGGAATACGGAAGTAACAGCCCTTCATCCGATGTCGCTTGATGTGAAAGCTGGAGAGTTTATCGGAATCGTCGGTCCTTCTGGATCAGGGAAAAGTACGTTATTATCAATCGCGGGTGCATTATTATCACCGTCAAAAGGGGATATTTACATTCGTGAGCAAAATATTACACAGTTATCAGAAAAGGAAATGACAGATATTCGTTTGAAAAAAATCGGCTTCATTTTCCAGTTCGCAAATCTTGTTCCATATTTAAATGTAAAAGAACAATTACTTTACATTGCTAAGTTAAAAAAAGAAAGTAAACAAGAATCAGAAAAGCGTGCGGATCATTTATTAGCGGCATTTGGATTAGGAGAAAGAAAAAATCATTATCCAAATCAACTATCTGGTGGGGAAAAACAAAGGGTAGCAATTGCTCGTGCGTTCATGAACAACCCAGATTTAATATTAGCGGATGAGCCAACGGCAAGCTTAGACTCAAAACGCGCACGTGAAGTTGTTGAAATGATGAAACGTGAAGTGAAAGAGAGCCAAAAAGCAGCAATTATGATTACACATGATGAAAGAATGCTTGATGTATGTGATCGTATATTGACGCTTCGAGATGGACAGTTAATATAAAAAAAGGAAAACCGTACATGTATGTGCGGTTTTCCTTTTTTTAATGGATTTATTTAGAGAATAACGTTTTAATTTTATTACGAGTAAGTAATAAAATCCCGCCTAATACAGATAGCATTCCTAGAGCCATATTGTTTGATTGCTCGCTACCAGCGTTAGGAAGTTCTTTAGCGTTATTGTTTTTAGTACCATTATCTGCTTGCGTTTGTTTAGACTGTGATACTTCATTAATCTTGTTATCAACATTTTGCTTCGTTGTATGTAACTCAGCTAATTTGTCGTCAATTTTTTTCTCAGTATGCTTAAAGTCGTTGATTTTAATATCTAAGTCTTGTTTTTTCTTTGTTAAATCGTCTGAAACAGTTTGTTTCGATTGTTTAATTTCGTTAATTTTATTTAGTAAATCTTCTCTAGCCTTTTGTAATTCAGCTAGTTTGTTTTTTACATCTTGTTTAGCTAGTTCTAAGTTAGCGGAAAGACTGTCTAAATTGCCTTTAATTTTCTTAAGTTCCTCTAACGTGTTACCAGTATTCGGCTTGTTTTCTTTTAGTTCAGCGAGTTTGTCTTCAGCAGTTTGTTTCGCTTTCTTTAACTCAGCTAATTTTTCATCTACTTGTTTTTTAACTTCCTTAAGTTCATTAACCTTTTGATCAATGTTCTCTTTATGTTGCTTCATTTCATTCACTTTTTCATCGACAGTTTGTTTATGTTCTTTAATCTCATTCACTTTGTTATCGATATTTTGTTTATGCTCTTTTACTTCAGCAACTTTATCTTCTACTTGTTTTTTATGCTCTTTAATTTCAGCGATTTTATCTTCGGCGATTTGTTTGTCTTGCTGAAGTTTTGCATCTAACTCTTGTTTATGTTGTTTAATCTCGTTAATTTTTTCATCAGCAACTTGTTTACGTTCATGTAGTTCATTCACCTTCGTATCAACATTTTCCTTAACCTTGTTAAGTTCATTCAATGTTTGATCCACGTTTTCTTTGTGTTGCTGTAATTTCGCATCTAACTCTTGTTTATGTTGCTTAATTTCAGCTAATCGATCTCCCGTACTTTGCTGAGGAGTAGCATCATTTACTTCCGCATGAGTAGAGTTCGCGCCAGCAATCATTGCTAAAGCTAGTGTAGACGCAGCAATTGTTTGTTTTGTTTTCATATTTTTGTACCTCTTTTCTTTCATATGCATGAGCTGTTTTGTGTAAAATTGAGCATATAGAAGTAGATTCTTCCATCATTATATACCATCTGTGCCGCCTAGAGGAAGTATTTGCATAATAATCTATGATTATGTAATTTTTATAATCTCTTATTTGGGGTAGGGGAGTACTCTTTAGCAAGATGGACAATTTTTAATATAGTAGAGTTTACATCCTTACTGTTACGAATAACAAACAAATAATCAGCTTCATTTTCTATAGGATCTACTACATCATCGTGAAGTGATTCAGTTTGTTGTCGATCAAGTACTTCTTTGAAACTAGAATATCCACCTCTAAAAATATTCGTACTTCGCGTGCTTCGAGCCACTCTTTCGTAAAGTACATCATCTGGAATGTCAAAATGAACTAATATGCGTACATATTCATTCTGTGGAAATAATTCGTTTAGTAAATAGAATCTTCCGTTTTTACTGCGATTGGAATTACAAATAATAAGGTGTAAATTTGTATGTTCTTTCGCATAATCAACAATGAATTTTGAAAGACCGTGCTTAAATGTATTAGCACCTTCAGCCGGCTGTAATTTTTCGTAATGCGTGTTAATAAATTCAGCTTGGTTGTCTTGATCCATAACGAAAGAGTGGGATAACTCTTTTTCTAAAGCTTTTGCAAATGTAGTTTTACCGCTGTGTGTTTTTCCTACAGTAATAATGACGAATCGTTTCATATTGGCCTCCATTTGTATTGTTATGAACTGGAATATTCGGTGTAGATCGAAATCTTCCTGCTAGAGATTACACAAATTGTTGGAGCGTTAGTAGGCTGGAAACTTGACAAAAAAACTTATTTGTGCTATAATTTACCAATATAAAAATAAGGTGTATAATAGGGTTCTCCTGGCCAGGGGAACCCTATTTTTGTTGTGAAAATGAAGGAGAGTGTATGTGCGTGAAACAAGGTGAAGCAAGTGTAACGTCGTTAGTATCAGCTTTCAGCAGGGCATATCATAGTGAATTTGATAATCCGAAAATCTTTGATGATTATGTAGCTAAAGAGTTCATTTCGCCAAAAGAACGAATTAATATTGAAACGAATATGGTTCAAGGAATACATTTCTTCAATACAGACATTGCACAGCAGTTTCAAGATAATCCACAAGAAATATTAAAATGGATTACACAAGTGCAATTATCACCAACACCTTTAGCACGTGCGGCATATTGTGAAAGAGTATTACTACACGAGATTACGCTGGGAGCGAAACAATACGTTATACTCGGTGCGGGATTAGATACATTCAGTTTTAGACACCGAGAATTAGAAAATAAAATAGAAGTATTTGAAGTGGATCATCCTTCTACGCAGGTGTTTAAGAAGGAAAGAATAAAAGAAACAGAACTTGAAGTTCCAAAAAACCTTCATTTTGTTTCAATGGATTTTACGAAAGGATTTTCCTATGAACAGTTACGCAATGAAGGATTTGAAAATAAAAAGACTTTCTTTAGCCTTTTAGGTGTTTCATATTATTTAACGAAAGAGGAACTTTCCAGTTTAATAGAATGTCTATTCGAGATGGTTCCAGAAGGAAGCTCTATCGTTTTTGATTATCCAGATGAAAACTTATTTACGAAAAAAGGACTGTCCAATCGAGTTGAAAATATGGTGAAAATGGCTGCGGTAGGCGGAGAACCGATGAAATCATGTTATTCTTATGCTGAAATGGAAGCACTGTTAGAGAAGGCGGGCTTACTTATTTATGAGCATTTATCACCAGAGGACATAAATACATTATATTTTGAAGGACGAAATGATTATTTGAAAGCTTTTGAGACGGTGCATTATGTACATGCGGTGAAGAAGTAAGGAATTAGTAGGCATGGGGAGGAATCTCTGTGTCTTTTTTGTATTAAATTTCCTGCCCTCGAATAAAGAACAGTAAAACCCCTAAGCATGTAGATCTTTGATTTTTATTACAATTTTGTAAGGTTAAGTAATGAAAATCGATAGAACTAGATATGTGAATAGGATACTCTAATTAACGGATAGAATATTCTGAAAAAAAGGGCGGAGCAAATGAAGAATAGACAAAAAGCATCGATAATATGCAAAAGTATTTTATGTTTAATTATTTGCATATTTATTACGAATGAAGCATGGTTTACAAATGTGGTGAGGGCAGAATCGGGCACGCTGACTGATAGGAGTATAGAGGATTTCAAAAAAAAGCTGGATGAACAGGTACCAAAATGGCAGGAGGATTATGAGGTACCCGGGGTTGCAATAGGAATTGTGCATGAGGGACGTATTGCTTATACACTTAACTACGGTTATGTAGATAAAAAGACAAAAAAAGCGGTGAGTGATGATACTTTGTTTCAGGCTGGTTCCATATCTAAAAGTCTTACAGCGTGGGGAATCTTGCACCTTGTAGATGAAGGGCGTTTATTACTAGATGATCCCGTTGGAAAATATCTGACCAAATGGAAATTATCTAATTCAGAGTTTAATAATAATGAAGTTACGATAAGAAGATTGTTAAGTCATACAGCAGGGCTGTCTGCACATAAAGGATATCTCGGGGTTGCACCAGGGAAACATCTTGACTCTATTGAGGAGTCTCTGTCTGGAAAAGGATGGCTTAATGAACCAGTGGAAGTTACCAATAAACCAGGTTCAGAAACAATTTACTCTGGTGGCGGATATACAATTTTACAACTTGTAATTGAAGAAGTTACCGGAATACCGTTTGATCGTTATATGGAAGAACAAATTATGAAACCTTTAGGAATGAAATCTAGTTCATTTTTACAACGTCCTGAAAACCATAACCTTTCAAAAGCTTATGGTTATTTTGGAGAGGAGCTCCCTAGTTACCAATTTACCGAACAGGCTGCTGCAGGTCTTAAGACAAATGTTACCGATATGATGGCATTGATACTTGCAAGCATGGATGCAAATAATAAAGGGAATGGTGTCATCAAAAGTGAACGTGTTGAGGAAATGCAAAAGCCGATATTAGGGGAGAATGGTTTAGGTATATTTGAAAAAAAACTATCTAATCAATGGAAATTACTTTATCATTCTGGTGACAATCGTGGCTGGCATTCTTTTTATGGTTTCATTCCTAATACAAAGGATGGATTGGTAATCCTTACAAATGGTGAAGGTGGTATAGACTTACGACAGGATATTTACCACGCATGGATTGAATATGAAACTGGAAAATTACCTGAAAGTTACTTCGCTCTAGCTGAGCAGAGAAAAACTAACTTCATTACATCAATTGTTATTGGCACCACATTTAGTATATATTTGCTACTGTTTGTGATTAGTTTGTACAAAGGTAGAAGAACGTTCATTTTTAAGCAAGCGAAGAAATCTTACATCGGATTAGTAGTTAGGACATTTTTACTTATTATTCCTGCTGTTCTCGTTTTTTGTGCTGCCAATTTGTGGAGAGTGTTTAGTTTGAATTCCGGTAATACAATAAATTTCATTCTAATAATGGTATGGATTATAACATTATTAATTAGTGGATTTTTCCCGAAAATTAAAAGTAATAAAAACAACGTATGAAACGAAAAGATTTAACATCAAAATTTACATGTATGTAATGTAAAAGACTAGAAAGCTAGATTGGCGTGAATCGCGAATTGTGGAGTGCAAAAAACAACAAAATCTCTTAAAAAACACTTAATTTTTTATTCCATCTATCTTTACAATCCCTCCTTATAATGTGAATTGGACAAGCACCTAAGAGAAAGCAGAACATGTCAGTTTGTACATTCTATTATTAGGGGGAGAATTTGTATGAAAAAGACAGTTGCTTCGTTAGCAGTTATGGCGGCATTATTACCGACGTTTTCAGTGCATGCGGAAGGGAAAGAGCAAGCCCGAAAATCAGCTACAACTTTTAACGTTATTAGTGATATTCAAGGGGATTTAGGGGATTTTGATCATGTGCTAAAAGATATGAACAAAGTGACGCCACTTTCTAGAGCGCTTATTATGAATGGGGATATAACGCCGACTGGACAACAGTCACAATATGATGATGTAAAGCGTGTGTTAAATAAAAATAAGTATCCGGAAAATGTATGGTCTACTGTTGGGAATCATGAGTTTTATGCTGGTAAATGGACAGCAGATGGAAAACTCTCTCAAAGTACATGGCCAAATGGTGTAAATGAGGAAACTTTATTTAACCGATATCTGAAATTTAGTGGACAAGAAAAGGTATATCATAAAAAAGAATTAGACGGTTATCCGTTTCTATTTTTAGGAACGGAAAAATATATGAAATACCACGATTCAAAAATGTGGGACGAAGTATATATGAGTGATGAGCAATTAGGTTGGTTAAAACAAAATTTAGAAGAGTATAGTCAAAAAGATAAAAATAAGCCAATCTTTATTTTCTCTCATCACGTTTTACCTGATACAGTATCTGGATCAAGACAATCACCGTACTTACAAGATTATTTAAACATCGATAAGTTGTACGATATATTAAAAGACTATCCGCAAGTTGTTTTCTTTACGAGTCATACGCATTGGGATTTAAACTTACCGGACTGGGCTGGTAAAAAGAAAATTAAAGGCGGAGATGAAAAAGGTTTCACTGTTGTAAATACGGGCGGGATTGAAACAGGCTGGATGTCAGCAGGACCAAATGGAGGAGAGAAAACTGCTCCAGATGGCTATTCATTTAAACAAGGGTTACAAGTGAAAGCATATGGTAACGATGTAATTGTGACAGCTTACGATTACAAACGTGATAAGGATATAAAGAAGTTATTAATTAGTGATTCAAAAATTGCGCAGATGGCACCAAATGTAACGGCAGATGATAGTAAAAATATAATTGTCGGAGCAACTGAATATATGGAGTATTCTATAGAAGGAACGAATGAGTGGCATACGTATAGTCAAGCAAATCCTCCGAAATTTGATGGAGATAAAACTGTATACGTACGCCATAAAGGTGAAATGAATTTAGAGCCGGGATTAACGCAGTTACTTCGTTTTTCGGTAAATAAGTGATTGGAGGGAGTCTGCATTTGAATGTGTGGGCTCTTTTTTTGTTGATGGGAAAGGGGTTGCCTGTCTGTCGTTTTTTGTCGATAGATCGATATATTAAGAAAATCGTTGATATACTGCAAGTTACGATCGATATATTTGAAAAATCGTTGATATATTTTAAGTAATGAACGATATATTTAAAAAATCGTTGATATAAATTTCATGTACCGTAATTAAGTTAAAAGCATTAATACGGTTTTACTTATCAAAATGAAATTCTAATACATTTTTAACCGAGAAAGATGACTTCACCATTTTTACGTGTAATAATAGTAACGTTACATATATTGTGAAAGAAGTACAAAAGGAGCGTTACAATGAATTTAGCTAAATTCCCGAGAAAAAAATATACAGAATCATATACACCAATTGAAAAGTTAAACAATTTTTCTGAAGCACTTGGTGGTCCGACTATTTATTTTAAACGAGATGATTTACTTGGTTTAACAGCCGGTGGCAATAAGACGAGAAAGTTAGAATTTTTAGTTGCAGATGCACAGGAAAATGGTGCAGATACGTTAATTACAGCTGGTGGTATTCAGTCAAATCATTGCCGCCTGACACTTGCTGCTGCGGTAAAAGAAAAAATGAAATGTATCCTTGTATTAGAGGAAGGGCTTGAGACAGAAGAGAAGAGAGACTTTAACGGAAACTATTTCTTATATCACTTATTAGGTGCTGAAAACGTCATTGTTGTACCGAACGGAGCAGACCTGATGGAAGAAATGCATAAAGTAGCAAAAGAAGTAAGTGAAAAAGGAAATACACCATATGTAATTCCAGTTGGTGGATCAAACCCTACAGGCGCAATGGGATACGTTGCTTGTGCGCAAGAAATTATGGCGCAATCATTTGAGCAAGGAATTGATTTCAGTTCAGTTGTTTGTGTAAGTGGTAGCGGCGGTATGCATGCTGGTTTAATTACTGGTTTTTCTGGAACACAAAGCCATATTCCTGTAATCGGGATTAATGTAAGTAGAGGAAAAGCTGAGCAAGAAGAGAAAGTAGCAAAACTTGTAGATGAAACTTCAGCACATGTTGGTATTCAAAACTTTATCTCGCGCGACGCTGTTACGTGCTTTGATGAATATGTAGGACCAGGCTATGCGTTACCAACGCCGGAAATGGTAGAGGCAGTTCAGTTACTTGCGAAAACAGAAGGTATTTTACTTGATCCAGTGTATACAGGTAAGGCAGTAGCGGGATTAATCGACTTAATTAGAAAAGGTAATTTTAATAAGGAAGACAATATTTTATTCGTACATTCAGGTGGTTCACCAGCTTTATATGCGAATACTTCTTTATTTGCGTAAGTGTAAAAAGCATTGGGTATCCAATGCTTTTTTGTTATATACTGGAATTATTGAGAGGTAGGAGGATGATATGAATTCAAATTTAAAATGGATTATATATACGGTACTCGGCATTTCTATTCTATTAATCTTATTTGTGGCTTATGGGGTGTATTCTTATTTTACATTTTAAAAGCGTAATGGAAGTGAACCATAATGTAATGTATGTTATAGTTTGATATGTTAATTAATTACAATACTTTCCACAAGGAGAATACATAATGAGAGCAAAGAAACTAGTAACGTTAGCAGTTCCATTTATGCTGTTAGTCGGATGCGAGGTAGGAGATAAAGATTCTACTCATAAGACTGAGCAAACTAGTAAAGCAATAACAATACTTTCCGAACAACAGTATCCGTACTACATATGTGAGCAAGTGGTAGAGTTCCAATTTAAGAAGGATGAACTATTACTAAACTTAGGAGAATCCTTAAAGGATAAAGAAAAAGCAAAAGCTGTTTTAAAAACATCAAACGAGATAGATAAAATTTTAGATAATATGGAACACATAAAAGTACCTGATACATACAAAGACATTCACAAATCCATACAAGAAGGGGTAACAGAGGCAAGAAAAGCAACGAAGTTAATTAAGGATGCTGGTAAAGAAGATAAACAGAAGATTCAAGAAGCTGCAATGAAAGGTACTGAATTTTTATCAGGTGTAGACGGAGAGCATTGGAAAAAAGCAGTTTATGAGTTATCACAGGAAAACAAAGATGCTTATAGTAAGGCACTTGATAAGAAAGTAAAGGAGTACTCAAAGTAAAACAGTAACTTGTAACAATACATATCCACCTAAAATTTCCGCGAATGCTATGCTAGGAAGTTAGGTGGGAGATTACTGTCCTTAAATGTGGCTGATTAAAGCTACAGCCACATTCTCCTGTTCTAATTAACTAAAAGAAGAACTTCCCCATCCCGATTAAACTACTGATCATTCCTATTCCACTCATGGTGCCTTTTCCTGCTGTAAGTAAGTTTCCAAGCAGTCCTAGCTGACCGTTACCTCCGTTATTTCCCCATCCTATTGGGGCCCACGGACCACCCCATCCTGGAGGGTTTCCAAAAACACCCGAGTTATTGGTATTGAAATGAAAAGGCTTGGCTGGCGGCGATAATAAAGCTGCAAGATGACCTTGTGCGAACATCCCTGTATGATTGAATGGTTGCGCCCAGGGGAAGGGAGGTTTTTGAAAATTAAAACCTGCATGACCTGGTAATGGAGTCCAATTAGCAGGGTGACCTTGTGGTATTATCCCTGCATAATTAATTGGCTGCTGCCCCAAAGAGAAGGGAGGAGGTTGGGGATTGAACCCCGTATAATTGGCTGATGAATCCCAACTAACTGGATAGACTCGGTAACTCCAATTCTCAGGAAGCTTTAAATCATTCATTACCTCAGACGTAGTTATTTCGGGCTGTGAATATAATGAAATTTGGTTAGTATATTGTTCCCCGTTTCCCTTTGAATTCAAATACCAATATTGGTCCATACGCTTATTCTCCTCACTTTAAAAATGTAATGTTAGACTTAGCCTATGTAATATTCCTTTTTATGGATGGTTACATAACTAGATCTACAAGCCTGTATTTAAAGGAATGGGTGCGTGGTCTTTTTGATTTTTCTCGCTGCCTGTAAAATTCCCATTGATTTAAAGTTTCACTTTATTTTAGAAGGGGATTTTCAGTTGCTTATTTTGTGTATTTCAGCCTAATTTAAATTCCGTTAACAAACGTTTTTATAAAGGTTTCATCAAGAAAAAGATTTTAAAATGGTATGTTGAGCAAGTGGAATTGCTAAAAAGAGAATATCCATTCGAAGAGTTTGGCAAAATACTGCAAGGGTAATGTTTTCTTGTGCAAATATGTAAACGATTTAAACGAATCAATGAAATTTATAATGAAGGGGCAATTAAATATATGAGTGAAACATTACATAAAAGAAAACCACCATATGTAATGCTTGTAATCCTTTTTATTGGGGCATTTGTTTCATTTCTAAATAACTCCCTTTTAAATGTAGCCTTGCCATCAATAATGAAAGATTTAAACATTCAAGATTATTCAACGATCCAGTGGCTTTCTACAGGGTATATGCTTGTAAGTGGTATATTAATTCCGGCATCAGCATTTTTAATAACGCGTTTTTCAAATAGGAGCCTATTTATTACATCTATGGTGATTTTTATTCTTGGTACTGCCTTAGCGGCTGTAGCACCGAACTTTGGTTTATTACTTACTGGTCGGATGGTTCAAGCGGCAGGCTCTTCAGTTATGGGACCTTTGTTAATGAATATTATGCTAGTAAGCTTTCCGAGAGAAAAAAGGGGAACAGCAATGGGGATTTTTGGACTAGTTATGATTACAGCTCCAGCAATTGGACCGACACTATCAGGTTATATTGTAGAGTATTATGACTGGCGCTTGCTTTTTGAAATGATTTTACCGTTAGCAATCATTAGCTTACTGTTAGGGATTTGGAAATCTGAGAATGTCATGAAACAAAATAAAAATACAAAACTTGATTATCTCTCATTACTATTATCTTCTGTCGGTTTTGGCGGTTTGTTATATGGATTCAGTTCTGCAAGCTCCGATGGCTGGACGAATAAAGTTGTCTTAACAGCCTTAATCATAGGCGCTATTGCCTTAATTGCTTTCATTATCCGTCAATTAAAAATGGATGAGCCGTTATTGGATTTACGTGTTTACAAGTACCCAATGTTTGCACTTGCGTCTGTAATTGCAATTGTTAACGCGGTGGCCATGTTTTCGGGTATGATTTTAACACCAGCTTATGTACAAAACGTCCGTGGTATTTCGCCGCTGAGCTCTGGGCTGATGATGCTTCCAGGTGCGGTAATAATGGGGATTATGTCACCAATTACAGGTAAACTATTTGATAAATATGGTCCTCGGATTCTTGGCATAGTAGGGCTTTCCATTACAGCTGTTTCAACTTATATGTTGGCAAGTCTGCAAATTGACTCTAGTCATACACATATTATTCTTATTTATACACTGCGGATGTTTGGGATGGCGATGGTGATGATGCCACTTATGACAAATGGTCTTAATCAATTGCCAACTCGCTTAAATCCGCACGGTACAGCTGTTAATAATACAGCTCAACAAGTGTCCGGTTCCATTGGTACTGCTATTCTTGTTACGATTATGAACTCTGTAACAAAAACAAAAGCTGAAAGTTTAATGTCTCATATAGATCCAACAACCTTCACAGAAACTACGAAGGCAATAGTAACTCAGAAGGCTTTATTATCCGGAATTCAATATTCATTCTATGTAGCGCTTGGCATGAATGTTGTTGCACTACTATTAGTTTTTTTCGTTAAACGTGTAGACACAAGTGCGGAAGCCGTCGAGAAGTTAAATCGGTAGAGAAGAATAAAACGTTAGATAATGATTCCTACAAGTTGTTTGCTGATTAGATAAACTATAAAGAAATACAAATTTTTGCTACTAAGGCGCCGGTATTTAAAATGGGAAAAGAACTGAAAGAAGCAGTGACATAATTATATAGTGAAAGAGGACCTGATGTTCATATCAGGTCCTCTTTCATTAGTAACACGGTATATTGCTTATTGTAGTGGTTTAACTAAACCACTGATTTTTCAAATACTACAATCTTAAGCTCGTCAACTTCTCTATTTTGGGATGTTTTAGAAGAAAATGAATCAAAATAATCATTTTCATGAACAAATACAAGAGATGAGATCCGTTTGCAATTTCTCATAAACATTACAAGTTTAGATTATCTTTTAATACCAACATTAAAAGGCTCCAACTATATTTATTCGCTTCATTTTAATTTAGTATTTTTCTACAAGTTATAAATCTAATTGCCAAGCTTATACGCAATATCATAATCATGAATAGTTAGGGAAAAGATAAAATAAGGTAATCAATTACATATCTTTATCCCAGGCGATTAGTTGCTATTTCCTCTTTATTAAATGGGATATGTTATCCCGCATTAACGGGCAGTAAGACCCCCACCTCAAAATTTAGCGGAAGCAAAGAAGTTAGGTGGGGGACCAACTGCCCGTAAAAGCCCGATTGGTTCAACTAATAATCAGTGGGGGATGAACAAAACCCCCACTGATTAAAGTTTCACTTTATTTCATGCTTTTTTGAAAGGGTGTTTTAAATGGAAAAAAAAGTATCTGCCATTCCTCAGCCGAAAACATATGGACCGCTGGGTAATCTCCCATTAATCGATAAAGATAAACCAACCCTATCCTTTATCAAGATAGCGGAAGAGTATGGTCCCATTTTTCAAATTCAAACTTTAAGTGATACCATCATTGTCGTTTCTGGACATGAATTGGTAGCAGAAGTCTGTGACGAAACGCGGTTCGATAAAAGTATAGAGGGTGCTTTAGCAAAAGTTCGTGCCTTTGCTGGGGACGGATTATTTACTAGCGAGACTCACGAGCCTAACTGGAAAAAAGCTCATAATATTTTGATGCCTACATTCAGCCAACGGGCAATGAAAGATTACCATGCCATGATGGTCGATATTGCTGTACAACTCGTTCAAAAATGGGCACGGCTTAATCCGAATGAAAACGTAGATGTTCCGGAGGATATGACTCGTCTTACGTTAGATACAATTGGTCTATGTGGTTTTAATTACCGATTCAATAGCTTTTATCGTGAGACCCCTCATCCTTTTATTACTAGCATGACCCGTGCTCTAGATGAGGCGATGCACCAATTGCAGCGGCTGGATATAGAAGACAAACTTATGTGGAGAACGAAACGTCAATTTCAGCATGATATTCAATCTATGTTTTCTTTAGTAGATAATATTATTGCTGAACGTAAAAGTAGTGGAGATCAGGAAGAAAATGATTTACTTTCCCGTATGCTAAATGTGCCAGATCCGGAAACTGGTGAAAAATTAGATGATGAAAACATTCGTTTCCAAATTATTACTTTTTTAATAGCTGGACATGAGACAACAAGTGGATTGTTATCTTTTGCAATTTACTTCTTATTAAAGAATCCGGATAAATTGAAAAAAGCCTATGAAGAAGTAGACCGTGTTTTGACAGATCCTACTCCAACATACCAACAAGTTATGAAACTGAAGTATATACGGATGATTTTAAATGAATCGCTACGTCTATGGCCTACCGCTCCAGCATTCAGTCTCTATGCAAAAGAAGATACAGTGATTGGCGGGAAATACCCAATTAAGAAAGGAGAAGATCGTATTTCTGTTCTTATTCCACAGCTACATAGGGATAAAGATGCATGGGGAGACAATGTGGAAGAATTCCAACCTGAACGATTTGAAGAGCTGGATAAGGTTCCTCATCATGCTTATAAGCCATTTGGAAATGGCCAGAGAGCATGTATCGGTATGCAATTTGCACTTCATGAAGCCACTCTTGTAATGGGAATGCTTCTTCAACATTTTGAATTAATCGATTATCAAAACTATCAGCTGGACGTAAAACAAACATTAACACTAAAGCCCGGTGATTTTAAGATTAGGATTCTACCCCGAAAACAAACTATTAGTCATCCTACTGTTCTTGCACCTACAGAGGACAAGCTGAAAAACGATGAAATTAAGCAACACGTCCAGAAGACACCTTCTATTATTGGGGCCGATAATCTTTCACTTCTTGTTCTGTATGGCTCGGATACAGGTGTAGCAGAAGGTATTGCAAGAGAATTAGCAGATACAGCTAGTTTAGAAGGAGTTCAAACGGAAGTGGTAGCTCTTAACGATCGAATTGGAAGTTTGCCAAAAGAAGGAGCGGTACTTATTGTGACTTCTTCTTATAATGGAAAACCGCCAAGTAATGCAGGGCAGTTTGTGCAATGGTTGGAGGAACTAAAACCAGATGAGCTAAAAGGGGTTCAATACGCAGTTTTTGGTTGTGGAGATCATAATTGGGCTAGTACCTACCAACGGATTCCAAGATACATTGATGAGCAAATGGCTCAAAAAGGAGCAACAAGATTTTCTAAACGCGGAGAAGCAGATGCAAGTGGTGATTTCGAGGAACAGCTTGAGCAATGGAAACAAAACATGTGGTCTGATGCGATGAAGGCATTTGGATTGGAGCTCAACAAAAATATGGAAAAAGAGCGCAGTACTTTGAGTCTGCAATTTGTCAGTCGTCTTGGAGGATCTCCTCTTGCACGAACATATGAAGCAGTTTATGCATCTATACTAGAAAATCGTGAACTTCAATCATCCAGCAGTGATAGAAGTACACGACATATCGAGGTATCTTTGCCAGAAGGCGCTACATATAAAGAAGGAGACCACCTTGGAGTGTTGCCAGTTAATAGCGAGAAAAATATCAACCGAATTTTAAAACGTTTTGGATTAAATGGGAAGGATCAAGTTATACTGAGTGCAAGTGGACGAAGTATAAATCACATACCTTTAGACAGTCCTGTTAGTTTATTGGACCTTCTTAGTTATAGTGTTGAAGTTCAAGAAGCTGCCACTCGAGCACAAATACGAGAAATGGTAACATTCACAGCATGTCCTCCTCATAAAAAAGAATTGGAAGCATTATTAGAAGAAGGAGTTTATCATGAACAAATATTAAAGAAACGGATTTCAATGTTGGACCTTCTTGAAAAGTATGAGGCTTGTGAAATCCGATTTGAACGCTTTTTAGAACTTCTCCCTGCGCTCAAACCGCGTTACTATTCTATTTCAAGCTCTCCACTCGTTGCACACAATCGTCTGAGCATTACGGTCGGTGTTGTTAATGCACCTGCATGGAGTGGGGAAGGGACATATGAAGGAGTCGCTTCTAATTACTTAGCTCAGCGTCATAATAAAGATGAGATTATCTGTTTCATTCGAACGCCACAATCAAACTTTGAATTACCTAAAGATCCAGAAACACCAATTATTATGGTTGGGCCAGGTACTGGAATTGCACCATTCCGTGGATTCTTGCAAGCGCGTCGTGTTCAAAAGCAAAAAGGTATGAACTTAGGACAAGCGCATCTATATTTTGGTTGTCGTCATCCTGAAAAAGATTATCTTTATCGTACAGAACTAGAAAATGATGAAAGAGATGGATTAATCTCTTTACACACAGCTTTTTCTCGTTTAGAGGGACATCCAAAAACATATGTACAGCATTTGATAAAACAAGATAGAATCAATTTAATTTCGTTATTAGATAATGGAGCTCATCTTTATATATGTGGTGATGGAAGTAAAATGGCTCCGGATGTAGAAGATACCCTTTGTCAAGCATATCAAGAAATTCATGAAGTCAGTGAACAAGAAGCAAGAAATTGGTTGGATCGTGTGCAAGATGAAGGGCGATATGGAAAAGATGTTTGGGCTGGTATATGAATGTTTCTTAATTAGTTACGTATTAACTAATGAATTTCTTTCGAATAAATTTCACTTTATTAGTATAGTGTATTTAGATGAATAGTGATTAACCAGATTATTTAGTATCTACTAAATAAAAAACAGGACCTGATATACATCTATCAGGTCCTGTTTCACATAGACATTATACATCGATATTTTCCACACATTATCAATGTTTGTAATGTAGTTAGCCTTTTGAGTCAGCTATAAAATCAGATATTATTTTTTCGATATCGAAAGGAGTAATCCCTTTATTCAAAGAGAAAATAGTTTCTGCTTTTTCGATGTCTTGAACGAGTTCACCTCTAGCTTCAATATGTAATCGGAACAAGTCATATAAATTCGGTTTAACTAAATTAGTTAAAGCCTTTCCAACTAGTATCATACCTTTTTGATTAGCTTCGATGGTATTATCATAAGTTAGATCTCTTGTAAGAGACAAATCTGTCCAAATCAATTTTCGTTCCTTTAAGTCTAAAATAACTGGAATAGAGATTTGGGTGTCGGCAGTAATATCCACTTTATCTTGAACAGTAGAAGGTTCAAATATTTCACCTGAACCAGGATATTGGCGAACCATCCAACCAGTAAAGCATTCTGGTAAATCTTTATATGGTTGGTCTGTGTAAGAAAGCAAAGTCATAACTACATAGCGTCCACCATATTTCAGCACAGACGGAATATCGAAATCAATGAATTCAGATGCTCCCTTTGGTGCAGAAGTAATATCTCCGCTATGGTAGGCTTTGAAATTTTTTGAACGTAAGTTCGTGAAGGATACATGTTCTTTGTATTGCCAATCTTCGTCGTACATTGCAGCAGACAAATCAATGTCAACACGTCCTGTATGTTGTCCATTCACATAGCCTTCTTTCCACCATAGGAAAAAACGAATCGTATCTCCTTCTGGCAAATCTACTTTACTTCCTCGAGATAATGTGCGAAGCGCTTTGCTGGCTGAACGTTGAGAGAAGGGAACTAAGTGATTTTTTAACTGTTCATCCAAAAATACTTTTCCGAGACTTGGAAGTTCTGCGAAGCGATTTTTTAAAGTATCTTCACACATTTTTACAATCATTAAACAAATATCCTCTGAGATAAATGGAAGTGTATTTTCAATACCTATAGCTTTTGCTACATTTCCCTTTGGAAAAAAGGTGCGAAATTCATTTTTATCATTTCGATGCTTAAAATGAGCCGTGAGTTGAAGTAATACAGGAGTAGAAACGTCTCCTATTATACTTAGAAACTCTTCGAGAATATTGAAAACATCTGTTGACGTATCACTACATAAACGGATTAAATGATCCAAGCGTCTGGCAAATTCCCCCGGGCGAGTTTTTAAAAGATTTTTCGCTGTCATGATATCACGATTCAACAAAGCTGCTTCTATTTTTCCATTAAATGTTTCAACTTTAATGTTGTTGCGAAGCATCTCAAATGCTCGGTGGGTTTTTGGGAAACGAGTATGATATTCTGCTGGATGAAGAATTTCACCTAAACGAATCCAACGTTTTTTGTATCGAATCATATCTTCGGTAATGTTTCCGCATTGCTCTAACAATCCTAAAAGGAAGCGTCTTTCTACTCGGTTAAACTTCTTGAATCGAACGGAGGATGCTAAACTCACATCACCTTCAGATAAAGCAACTGCAAGGCGAAGAACATCAGTTGCTGTTTTAAAATACTTTGCAGCAGCATCGGCTGATATTTTTCTGTTTATTAATAAAACCCCAATTATAAAAGACATATTTTCCTTATGAGGAATTACATTAGGTAGAAAACAGGAAACATCTTCAGTGTGTGTAATAGCCCATTCTACATCTGTCTTATCAGTTGAGGAAATAGAGCTGTTTGCACGAATCAATTGAGAAATCATTTGATTGAAATCTTCTTCACTTCCTAAGTCAATAACTTTCAAATCAACGCTATCTAAAAGAGGAAGTCGTTCTTCTACTTTTGATACAGGTAGGCGCAACGTCACATAATGAATAACGGCATTGATGTATAAATCAGCGTCACTTAAATCCATCATTTGTTGCGGAAAGTTTGGATACATAGGAGTAAACTGAATATGTGCACCAACCATTTTTTTTAAATGTTTTACCAACTCTTTGTAAAACGATGTGAATGCACCAACCGAAAGTGTTTGCAACTCTTCTAGTAAAGGCTCAGAAAAAGTAAATCCTAAACTTTCCAAGTTTTTTAAAGCAGTGGCTAAATACATGTTCGGTAGTTTATTTTCTTCTCTTTTTATAATTACTTTCAAACTTCTTCTTATATAAATAGAATTTTTCATGAGAACGCCGATTATTCACTCCTTATAAAAGAGGGGAATAGTCTGACTGTCCTCCTTTCAGTGGTAGATTTTTATTTTTACATGCATAAACACACTAATTGTAGAGAAATGCACTGAGGGTATAAAGCTATTTTTTAGTGAAAAATTAGGGGTATAACATTTAGTTGTTAAGTGGTAATTTGTTAATTAAGAAAAGAAAACCTCTACATCAATGGTTGATAAACTAAAGTTTATTCAATCCCAAAGAAGAAAGAGGTTTTATAGTCTAATTATTTTCATAGGAAATTGACAACTCTAAAACAATTTGAAATTTCTACAAAGAAGGAAGAATTGTCATAGCCTATGTGTTTAGCAGGAAAGTAACATCCCTATTTCGCCAAAGAAGTTAGAAGGAAGGAACGTCATAGCCTGCTTTATTAGTATATTCTCTTGCGGAGAGCAATTCAAGTATACAGTCTGATTTTTTTAAGTTTTCTTAAATGGGAATTTTCATGTTTATCCCGTATTAACGGAGTATTTTTATTTTTGATATATTATGGAATGGAGTTGAATGAGTATTATAAATACAAAAGGTGAAATTAAAAAAACAAAAAGAAAAGTATTACTAACTATACTTACTATGTTAGTAATTATAATTGGATTTGGATATTGGAAACTTTTTAGTTTGCAATATCCAAAAGGGGAATTAATTCGAACAGTGAAATCTCCAGATGGAAAATATCTCATCAAGACTTATTTTCATAATGCAGGATCATTAAGTGCGGATGCTGTTAGGGGTGAATTAGTTAACCTTGATACAGATTCAGAGAAAAATATATATTGGAATTATCCAGATACCGATCCATATATTGAATGGGTAAATAAGAATATTGTTAGAATTGGAGATCAAACTTTAGATGTTTCGCAGAAAGAAACCTATGATTGGCGTGATGATGATAAGCACGTTAAAGAAATGCCTAAACAGTTTATTAGATAAAACAAGAAAATTTAAATGTATTTAATCTTATTTGTTTAACTATAGATAGTATTATATGAGTGAAAGAGTCCATTTAAATCTTCTAAATGGACTCTTTTAGGTTTCTAGATACGACTACTGATAAAAATGGAATAAACTTGTTACTTAGGTTGTCTATTAAGTATACGTATAAAACAGGTGTTCATGATAGTTCGCTCATTTTATCCCGCTATTTGCCCGTAAAAGTCCGACTGATGAGGGCTGATTAAAGTTTCACTTTATCCTTTACTGTATCTTGTAACTACATTTTGCCTTGCTGTAAAGAAACAAAAAACATTTTTCTTATTCAATAATTCCAATTTCTAGAGCTTTTTGAACAGCTTCTTCTTTGTTGCGGACTCCTAGCTTTGTATAAGCTGTGGAAGCATAATTTCTGACCGTACCATTCGATAAATATAACCTTGATGCTATGGTAGTGTATCGAAGTCCCTTGGCTACTAGTTGCAATATTTCTATCTCCCTAGCTGTTAGCTCATAAGCGGTTGCTTTTGATTGTGGTGTCTCTTTTTGCTCATCAAATTTCTCAAATATTTTGTGAGACATTCCCTGATCAATCAGTGTCCCACCTTTGTGAATAAGTCGGATCGTATTAGCTAGCTCCAATGTTTCAATGGATTTGAGTAAAAAGCCATCCGCACCGTTGCGAAGCGATTCCAACGCCTGTTCGGTATCCTGAAAAGTGGTAAAAATCAATATGCGGATATGTGGCCATTGTTGCTTAATCTTTTTGGTTGCTTCGACTCCATCCATGTGCTGCATATCTAAATCCATAAGTATAACATGGGGTTGAAGGCGCCCACACAAATCGATGGCTTCATTGCCATCCTCGGCCAAACCGACTACATTTAAATCTTCATATCTATCGAGTAGTGTCCTCAAACTTTCCCGAACAAACGGCTGGTCGTCTACAATTAACAAACGAATAAGTCCATCTTTTATTTCAGTTTGTCGCGGTATGGTACATGTAACAAGCATTCCTTCATCTGGCTTTGTATATACAGACAATTGACCTTGCAAATTCATTGCTCGTTCTTTCATTGCATTCAGACCGAAGCCTTCCTGCCATTCTACATTTCCTTTTCCATTATCTTGAACTTCTAATCTCGTATATTGTTGTTCAAACTGCAATGAAACTATAATTTCAGTTCCTTGACCATGACGTACTGCATTCGTAAGGGACTCTTGTAAGCAACGAATGAACGCTATCTTCGCTTGCCGAGACATTTCATATTCCTCTCCGTATGCCCGAAAACTTACATTAACCTGAGCGTGCTCCTGAAATTCGGCTCCAAGATTTTGGAGAGATTGAATTAAGGAAGGCGATTGGCAAGGAGACTCCATTTGATGTAGGTAACCTCTCACGTCCTCGATGCTTTTACGTCCCATTTCAAGCAGAGAATCTAGCCTCTGTATACCCATTTCAGTAGCAAGTTCGGTGCGCAACGTTTCCATCCCCATAATAATAGAAGTATAAGCGTGACCAACTGTATCATGAAGCTCACTCGACAGTCTGTTTCGTTCTTCCGCCAGTGTAATGCGTTCAATCTGAGACATATATTGCTCAAGTACTGCGTTTTGTTTACGAATTGATTCATTTTGTTTATGATTGACGATTAATAAATGAAAAGCGAAGCCCATTACATATGCGAATCCATAATAGGTGACCATAATCCAATAGCTATTACTTGGCGAGACCGCATAGAAAATTCCAGTTGTTATAAAAACCGTTATTGGAGCTGTCCAATAATAGGACAAATGCTTACTATTCGCAGCAATTAGAAACACCGATATAAGAAATGTGTTGTAAGCTTCTGGAAATAATAAGGTTAAATATATACATAGTCCACCATATAGCAGTATTTCTGTGAACAAATAATATTTATAATTGAATAGTAAGGCTACCCATGGAACAGAGAAGGCAATAATTTCCCAAAGAATAATAATCCAAAGTGGTAATGTTAAACCATCCTGAAAATTTAATGTAGCTAGAATGATAGACACACTAGCAAGTAGGCGTACCCCTAACATAATCCAATCATACCAAAACCAATACTTAACCATATCTAACAAGTCCTTTACCCCCTAAATAGCCTACCATTTTACTTCCTATATAATAATTTAATCCTTCCTGCCTTATTATACTTTTTAATTTAAAACTACGATACTACTCACAGACTGCAAACTTCTATTGATTTAGTTGCCGAATCATACTACGTGTATAGCCCCCAATTTTCTTTGTCAAACCATCGACTATTCTAATACTTATGGCGGTAAATACTATACCCATAAACATTACAAAGAGTGACTTGGCAAAAGTATCTATTTGTATAAATATAATATTCATATCGATGTATCGATACAGTAGTGGTGCCAACAGGAACATAAGTGGCATTACGTAAAAAATGATTGCACTAATGAGACTGAAAATGCCAATCGTAAATTTCTGCATTAGCCAATAGACAGCACACCAAGTGCGACGATCTGTTAGCACTAATTTCACCTGAGACCAGTTCGATGTATCCATTGTTATACTTCTATCGTAAGAGTCTGTTGAAATATCTGTATAAATTTTCGTCTGTATGCGCTCGAATTGGATAAAGGGTGTGGTAGTCTGTAGTACGCGCATAATTAATGGAATCCCAACAACAGTAAATGAAAGGGTTAAACTAAATAGCAGAGCTATTAGGTAAAAACAAAAATAAAACAATCCTGTACCGAAAGTTAGCAATAAAAAATAACCATTATGGATGAATCTTGATTTCATAAAGTTCATCGCTCCTATCTGTGTAATAACCGAATCATACTGCTTTTTTTGTCATTCTCACTAGTGTAAAAGTGTCATATGACAGTTCTAAATGATGTTAAAAAGGGGAGAGCAGCTTACTTCTGGTTAAAAAAGATGCTTTTATCCCGCTATTTACTGGGCAGTAAGACTCCCACCTCAAAATTCAGCGTTAGGTGGGGGGCGGGCTGCCGGTAAACGCACGATTGGTGAAGGCTAATAATCAGTGGGGGATGAACAAAAACCTGCTGATTAAAGTTTCACTTTATTACTCCTCCACAAAGCAATCCCGTTCTTACATCTGCAAGAACGGGATTGCTTTGTACTTTTATTTAATATGAGATGGACTTGTTTTTCGAATATGAAAAATAATATCAAATTGCTCAAGCAATGAAGTATCAAAATACACCGAACTGTTCGGGAGGATTTGTCCCCCTATACTTAGTAATGGTCTTTTTGCTTTAACCCATTTTTCTGCTTGTCCTTTAAGGTGACGGTTATCCAATAAAAACATTTTATATGGCACTTTTCCGAGAGTATAATTGAAACTTTTTACATCTTGTGGAATAGTGTCTGTTGTAATCTTACCTCCAGTGGAAGGATTATATTCGCTGTATAAGGTAAAATTCCCCTCCGTAGTTGTACTACCAATTGTGACATAATTATTGTCTAAACGTTCCTTCAAAAACTGCCCCGCAACATAAGGGTATAATTTCTCATCGATAATTCCTTTAGCTATATGAATATTGTGTGCCCATACCATCGTTTTACCACCAAATGTCTCTTGTGCCCACATTGCATGATCGGCCAAGTATTGTTCATGTAGTTTTATTATACTTGGATAGTCGTTAGGGAGTAGCATTGTGGTAAATTTCTCTATTGCACTTGCCGTTGCTTTCGCCCAGATGTACTCGGATGGAATTATTTCTGTGTTGGCTTGTTCATTCTCATCTTTTAGTAATCGGGCTACTCTCTCAGCGTTTGCTTTGAACTTCTCTTTCAATTTAGGAGTAAGTTTCATATATTCCTGTATACTTCCAGTAAAAGAAGACAATTCTTTATAATTTTCTTCTACTTCTGCCAGCAAATCTGGTCGATGCAGCCTTACATAATCAATTACTTTATTAAAGCTACCTTGGTCCAACGCCTTTAAGTCGAGCCCAATAAATTGGATCTTTTTTTTATTGGATGGATCAGCATTATAATCTTTCATCCACTCAATCATGGCTATAATTTCGTCAGTAGGATATAACAATTTTAAAAATTCCCTAGGGTTTCCTTTTCCTGTTTGGATATATTCATTTAGTTTTAAGCCGTTTCCCCAATCTTCTTCCATTGCAAAATTCGTAAAACCCATTTCAGTAACCAAATATTTCACAAGGCGAAACTTCATAGTAAAAATTTCAGAGCTTCCATGAGTATTCTCTCCTAATCCTACATATTGCGCGTTCCCAATCATTTTCTTAAGTGGTTTTAAATCTTCAAATGGTTTTGACGGCTCTATCGTTTTTAATGGGTTAGCCTGTGATTGTATTGATTTAACTATATTTTTTTGGACTGATTGACCTGAATTTTCGACTGCTACAGTTTGAGCGTTTCCTACTTCCGCGCATCCTGTGACTAATAAAGCTGTACTAACCATTGCAATCATTCTTTTCTTATTCATTTTTGCCCACCTCAATTGAATTATTTTCAAAAGCAAGATTGATTCATGTACTTGCACGAATCAATTGCTTTAATTCAATTGTTATTTATTCCATATCATATTTTCTAGTTACATATTGTCATAAGATTAATTGACACAAGTCATAGGTTAATCATTACACTTTTGTACTATCGGCTATGACAGTTTATAAATAATAATTAAATTGTTGAATCGCAAGTAAGACTAGATTATGAATTTGGGAGGGATTTTAAAGATGAATGATCTGTATGTCAAAATATTTTTATTCTAAGTTGTAGCTGTTGAAATGACAGGAAGTAAATTTGATAAACAAATGAATAAAAGGGGAAGGGGGGATTACAATGTTATTACACGGAGAAGCATTCCACAATAAAGATAAAATCCAACGTGCTAAAATAGGACTTCAACTCTTTCTAAGTATCTTAACCATTACTTCTATTATTCTAAATGTAGTAGTAATGATTACTAAAAGTATGCCGCTTATTGTGGTATATATGTTTACCCCAGCATTTTCTTCTATTTTGACTCGCATAATATTGAAAGAAGGGTTTAAAGATGTATCTTTTAGTCTCGGTAACTTAAAGATATGGAAGGGGATTGGTTTTGCGCTGTTAATACCTATGATAATATGTGGAATTACTTATTCTATCGCCTGGTTTAGCGGACTTGCGAGGTTTCAGCCCCCGCAAGGTGGTATGCTAGAACCTATTTACAATATACTTGGATTTCAATATCTACCGATACCATTAAGTTTCATTTTTATAGTAGTATTGAGCGGAGTTTTAGGTAGCTTGCTTAACTTAATTCCAGTTATGGGAGAAGAAATGGGTTGGCGAGGTTATATGCTCACAAGGCTAATCGATGCAGAGTTTTCACGTCCCATTCTTATTAGCGGATTAATTTGGGCAACGTGGCATGTTCCAATTGTTATTGCTGGTCTATATGTAGAGGGAACATCGGCCCTACTTTCAGTACTTGGCATCTATTTTTGTATTGTGCCATTCAGTTATATTACAGCTTATTTACGACTTATCACAGGTAGCGTTTGGCCTTCGGTTATCATTCATACTACTTGGAATGCCATTATTCAAGGACCTTTCGCACGTGCAAGTACAGGAGATCAAACTGAGATTTGGATTGGAGAATCTGGTTTGATAACCGCTATTATTATCTTGGCTACTGCAATAATTATGTCTCGAATCGTAAATTTTACTAAATAGCATACGGATTTGTTTTAAATTCAATTAGTGTAATATGACGAGGCTGAAATAAGATGCTCCTAAAAATATTAGAAAAAATCTAGTTGAACGGACTCTTATCAAGCTAAGGGTTTAATTTATAAAAATAAACTTGATTGTCATAAAAAACATAATGTTTTTCATTTAAAGGCTATGAGATGAAATTTCATCATCTTCATCACGTTAGACCTTCAGGAAATAAAAAGTTAAACGATTATACAAATACTCTAACTGAAAAAACGATAGTCCTTTTATCAAAAATGTAGAAGGACTATCGTTTATTTTTTTTTTTTTTTTTTTTTTTTTTTTGACAAAATTAGGGATTGATGTTCATAAAAATGGATAATATAATTCGCATTTTACGTAAAGAGAAAAATTTCCCCCTAGAATATTAAGCTAAATCTCTTGGTGTGACGGTTAATTTAAGTTTCATTTTATGACTTGTAAAGGGCTGTTCAATGCATCGTACTATTAAAAAATCTAAATTAAATCATTAAATTGCGATAAAATGTGGTCGGAAATAATGAAATTTTAGGAAAAATAAGGTACACTAGTCTATGATTTTAGTTGAAAATCGTTTGACGTTAATGCATACGGGGGAAAGATTGATGAACAACAATACAACAAATGAATCAGTTGAAGAAATTGATCAAAAACGAGTAAGATCAAAAAAACGTTATACAAATTGGAAGTTTATCGCAGCGGGTATTGGTGTAATTGCACTTCTTATTGGGGGAATGAGTTATTATCAGGCAACTCACTTCAATTCGAATGTTACAATTAATGACACAAAAGTTGGTGGTCTGAGCGCTGATCAGGCAATACAGAAATTAAAGACATCTGGACTAGCAAACAAAGTCTATGTTGATCAACAACAAATTTTAGATGAAAAAGATACAAAAACGGAACTTACGGAAAAAGATTTGCCTCAAGTTAAGAAACTATTAAAAAGTCAGTGGACATTTTTCCCTTCCTCAAAGGGAGAAAATTATTCATTACTACCAGAGAAGGCAGATCAGTATCGTAGTGAAACGATGAAAAAACTTGTAGAAGAAACGCTCATCTCTATGAATGAAAAATTAAAAGCGCCTCAAGATGCTATGGCGAAGCTAGAACAAGGGAAAATTGTTATTTCGAAAAGTGTTGAAGGAAAACAGTATGATGTTACTAGTCTACTGAAAGATTACGATAAGCAAAAATATAAAAGCGAAATTCATCTGAAGTCTGCATACATAAAACCTATTAAAGAAGACGACCCGATTGTCAAAAAAGAGGAGAAAGCACTACAGAATCTTCTTGGGCAGTCTGTTGAGTATAAAGTGCAGGATGAAGTTTATCCTTTAAAAGCGAAAGATTTAATTCAAAATGCCTCTATGTCAAAGGATATGAAAGTTACAATTGATGCGAGTGACATTAAGAAGAAAATTACTGAAATTAATAATGCCAAATCAACCTTAAATAAAGATTTCTCATTTAAAACGCATTCCGGTTCAGTCATATCAGTAAAAGGGCAAGGCTACGGCTGGGCACTAGATGTTGAAAAAGAAACTAAACAAGTTCAACAAGCCTTTGAGAAAGGCGAAAAGGCGCTTTCTGCTTCTAATATTCACGGAAATGGTTGGGAGAAGGAAGGTATCGGTTATAAAACAACAGCGAATAATGGCATCGGAGACACGTATGCGGAAGTTTCAATTGCAGAGCAACAAATTTGGATTTACAAAGATGGAAAATTAGTTGTTACAACAAATGTAGTAACGGGTAAACATAGCACGGGTGAAGATACATCACCAGGCGTTTGGTACGTCCTATATAAACGAACACCATATACGCTAAGAGGTAACGCAGTAGGAAAAGCTGATTATGCAGTTAAAGTAGATTACTGGGTTCCATTCACAAATAGCGGTCAAGGATTCCACGATGCCGGCTGGCGAAAAGACTGGGGAAATAATGCTTATTTAACAGGAGGATCAGGTGGGTGTGTGAACCTTCTTCCTAATGTTGCAAAAACTGTCTATGATAGTTTGAACACGTATGATCCAGTAATTGTGTACTAAAAAATAGCTACGTATCTAGAAATAAACAAAGCAGAAAATCTTACCTGATGGTATATGAAAAAACACCTCTTGCATTCGCATACTAAGTGTGCAAATGCAATGGAGGTGTTTTTGTTTGAATACAAGAGTGTATTGCTTATAAGAAACAAAGTAGAAAGAGATTAAGAATAAGTATTCAAATAATCAATAAAATTGACAATGAATATCATTTTCACTTAATATAGAATCGTCGCATTTAATTAGACATGAATTTTTTGTTAATATAATAGATTTCTATTAAGTTGTCATATTTACGAACTATCATTAAATATTTTAAGAATTTAAACGTAGGAAAGGGTAATATAAAATGAACTGGAAAAAAGGCGGATTATGGGTTATTATTTTTTTCGTTGTAAAAGGCACGATTTCTACACTTTTAATCGTTACAGGTGCTAAATATTTTGATTTATCATTTATGCAACTTATCTTATTAATTCTGACCTTATTAGTGATTTCTCTAATAAGTCGTAAATTGCTCTATAGACATAAACAAAACAAAAAGCAAAAAGAGCTAAATATATAATGAAGCCCCAGAGACCATTGGATTTCTGGGGTTTTATTTTGATAGTTTTTTCGCATGTATATTAATTTAACAGAATAGGTTGTCCAAAATGATAAAATCGATGATGTTTAAAATGCTTCAGTTATTTTTACATAAGGATTGTAGAGAGCCTTTGAATCAATCTTTATTCTGAAGCGACAGACACGTATAAATTATGCTCTTTTTTCAATTGGTAGTTTAAATGTAAAAGTACTGCCTTCTCCTAATTTACTTTCAACCGTAATTTCTCCTCCATGTAGTTCGACAATCCATTTTACCATCGACAATCCTAAACCTGTGTTTCCGATGTTTGAAGATGTTCGTGCTGCGTCAACTCGATAGAAGCGGTCCCATATTTTAGTAATATGTTGCTCGCTGATGCCGATGCCATTATCGGAGACTGTACCTATTATGTTGGTTTCATCACGGAATAGTTGCATATGCACAGTTCCGCTCGCTTTGCTATAAGCAATCGCATTCGTTAGTAAATTCATTAATAAACGCATCATCAATGTTTGATCGGCTTTAATAAATAGGTCTTCCTCTATATTAGTTGTTATTTCAATCGAATTTTCTTGAACCATTAATGAAAGTTCTTCTACAACGATTTCCGTTAATTCACTCATATTGATACATTCAAATTGGAAAGTATTATGATTTCCTTGGTCAGCTCTTGCTAATAATAAGAGTTGTGAGATTAGAGCGGACATTTTACGTGATTGCTTTAAAATTACTTCTAACGATTCTTCCATTTCTTTCGGGTTATTCCTCTGCGATAAAGCGTATTCGCATTGTGAAATAATAACAGATGTTGGCGTTCTTAATTCATGAGATGCGTCAGATGTAAATTGTTTTTCACTTTCGAATGATGTCTCCAATCGCTCAAACATTTTGTCAAAGGTTTGTGCTAAATGATACATTTCGTCTTTCGGTGAACCTTGTAAATTAATTCTCTTCGAAAGGTCTTTACCATCACCAATTTTACTGGCTGAATCACTCATTTGTTGCACAGGTCGAAACGCCCTTTGCGTAATAAAATATCCTCCGAATGCCGCAATAAGAATAAGTAATGGGAATGAGATGATTGTTACCACGATAAGCGTATTCATCGTTGAGGATAATTGGTTCATAGTCATTATTCCACGAACCCAGACTTGCTCATCGCCGCCTGCATTATGGAGAAAATCATATACTATCCATTCTTTATTGCCGTCTTTAATGGTTTGTATTTCATCGGATTTAAGCGATATCTTTTTATTAAAGCTTGTTGGACTATGTCCTACCAACAGCTCACCTTGTTTACTATAAATGCTTATATTTACTCCATCTTCTAAGGTTTCAAAATCATCGTCAATCTTTAACTGCCCATGCTTATATTCGATATCTTCCATGCTTTCTTTTACTGTGTTCTTCAATTGATTTTTCATATTAAAAAGCAAAACTTTATCTGAAGAAGTTAAAATAAAAGCTAATACGAGTGCCATAATAATTACAATTAGCCCCGTATACCACAGAGTTACTCTCATTTTTATTGATAGTCTTTTCATGATTCTACTCGCAATACGTAACCAGTTCCTCGTACTGTATGAATTAACTTCGTTTCAAACTGGCTATCAATTTTTTTGCGAAGATAGCGGACGTAAACATCAATAATATTCGATCCGCCTTCATAGTCGTAATTCCACACATGTTGCTCAATTTTATCTCGTGTCAGCACAACTTCTTTATTACGAATCATATATTCTAAAATAGCAAATTCTTTACTGGAAAGAGTGATAACTTGGTCTCCTCTTGTTACTTTATGCATATTGCAATCTACCACTAGGTCAGCGATTTCAAACACATTAGATGTATTTCCTGTTTTTCTTCGCATTAACACTCGAATTCTTGCTAACAGTTCGTCAAAAGCAAACGGCTTTACTAAATAATCATCCGCACCTAAGTCGAGTCCTGTTACACGATCATCAATTGTATCTTTAGCTGTAAGAAGCAAGACAGGAGTTGTATTATTGTCCGCGCGTAATCTTTGTAATACTTGTAAACCATCTATTCCTGGAATCATAATGTCAAGTACAATCAAATCGTAGGTAGCCATGTTTATATAATCCAGGGCATCTTCACCATTCCCACATGCATCGACACTATAATGTTCTGCATTTAATCGTTTTACCAATATATTTTGTAAGTCTTGTTCATCTTCGACAATAAGAACTCGCATTAACATTCTCCTTTTCTTCTTATTAATATGTATCACTATAATTCCGAAACATTAAAGAAAGATTAGAAACTAGTTAATTATATCATTTTATCCCGTATTAACGGGTAGTAAGACTCCTCCCTCAAAATTCGGCGAATGCGAGGTAGGTAGGGATTAACTGCCTGTAAAAGCCTTCACTTTATTTTTTTGTACATTAATCTTCCTTTAATGTTTGTTCAGTAATATAAAGGCAAGGATAAGGTGCACATGTAAAGGGAGGAAAACAGAATGGGAAAATGGATGCTGATTGGAGCAATGTCTTGTGTATTGTTAACAGCTTGTTCTACTCAAGCTGATAACAATACAGAAGTACAACAACTGAAAGTGGAAAATGATAAATTACAAAAAGAAGTTGCTCAATTACAACAAGAACCAAGCAAAATAGGGCCTGCTACGAATGATACGAAGCAAACACAAGATTTCAAAAACGAAGTCACATCTATTGTAGAAAAGGCAAATAACACGAAACCAGTTGGAGCAAAAGAAGAAAACCTAAATACGTACTTAGCAGTAAAAAAAGAGATTGACCAACTGGATGACAAGATAGATCTATCTGATAATCAGCTAGAAGCAGATTATCACGCTGGAACGATAACTGTTGAACAATATCAAACGCAAGAAAGAGAACACGATATACTGGAAGATCAATTAGAACAAGCAGAAAATGCACTTGAAGCAAGATTTGGAATAGATGATTAATCATTAAGGAGTGGATGAAAATGTTAAAACATAAAAAGAAAATAATGATAAGTGTAATTGCTATTTTAGTAAGTGGTATTGCTATTGTTGGTGGATATTATGGTATGGGTTACAATTATGCAAAAAAGAATGAAAACTACACAGAGAAACAAGTTCGTGAAATTTCTTTAGCTCATACAAATGGAGAAATTATTAATGTGAAAAAAGAATTCGAATTAGAAGATGACAACTTAGCACAATCACAATTTGAATATGAAGTGGAAATCAAGACACCTGATAATCTGTTAAATATTTTAAAAGTTAGTGCAAGGACAGGTACAATAGAAATTGATAATGAAGATTAAATAAATATCGCGTATTTGAAAAAACTCCGAACAAAATTTGTTAGGAGTTTTTTCATGTTTATACTTTACTATTTTAAAATGTGGAAAATCTTCATACTTCTACAATCTATATAAATGGCTCAAGCTTCACATCTTATGAATTCCTTGAAGCGCTAAACTTAAGCAAAATAATGAACTATCCTATAGAAGAAAGTTGAGGGAGCTAATCGCATATGTTTTATTGAAAGGATGTGATTGAATTATGGAACGGCCAAATTGGGGAATTGGAGGATTAGTATTCGTTGGCTGTATGTTTCTTGGTGGAGGAGTGGGATCTATGTTAGGTAATGCCCAAACTGGATGGCTAATAGGAATGGGCATTGGATTTCTTGGGATGGCTTTAACGAGACTGTTCAGAAAATAATGTAACTGAGATTCTTCTTCTGGTAAATAAGGAAATATGTAAGTAATTCATGGCATAAGAGTTCTATAAATTATAGTTCGAATTTTCTCTTTTGTATTTGTCTTTTCTAAATTTCTCCATACATAGATAAGATTCTCAAGTCGGAGGATAGCACCTTAGGGTGTCTTTTTTATGCTTTTTAAAAATGTCTTATCATATAATAGCTGAGTTTTGCTTTCAGTCTCCGATGCCCATTAAACATAAAATGAAAATTCTGCACCATTTAAACTCTGATAACAATTCATACGATCAAGAATAATTGAGCTAATAGCTCTCGATAGATTGTCATCATTTTTTTTATAATACATTAGATTCATTACCGTTTCAGACCTATGTATTCATTCATAACCTAACAGTAAAAGGGGGGATGATTAAAGGTATGGCAGTTAATGAGGAATCAATTTGTCAACAGTTTGCAAGAATTATCGGCGGGCAAGAAGGATTCGCCGGTGGGAAATGCGTGGCAACAATAAACAGGGATGAAATACGAGCAACAATCTTGGGAAAACGTTTTAGAGTAACAACTTCCTTTTCATTCGAATCACGAGACAATAAAACTGGACGAGCATTATGCCTAGGCCGAGTAGCACTCTTACAAAAAGAAGTCACTGAATTTGTGGCGACAATTATTAAACAAGGAATAATTGTTTCGTCTATACACAATGAGTGGTTATGTGATGATCCAAATTTGATTTACGTTAATATCGAAGACGTTGATGATCCACTAAATTTTGCAAGAAAAGTGAGAAGAGCATTGTGCAATTAACTAAGTTTTTTAGTTAAATGAGTGATTACGTTAAATAGAAGATTTCAGCGTGTTGAATGTTATATTTGTAAAATAGATTTAAGTGGATGGTTTTATAAAACGAAAGAAGGTGTTTCATATTTGGAATGCCTTTTCTTTATGTTTTCGTTGCTAATGTGGGTGGTTAACGGATTATATGCTGTTTATCTTGCAACAGCAAGAACTGGACGAGGTATCTTTAAAGGTATTTGACTATTTGTAGATACCATATTTTATCAAATGTTATTAGCATATCATAAAACGACAGAGGAGAAATCGCCAGAGAAATACGTCAAATTAGTCATTCCTTCTATAATCTAAGGGGGGGCGATTTTGTTTTCGAAAAATAATAGGTAAATCATTTGACAATTAAAATAATCTACTTTATTATATGTGCCATAGCATATATATGGTGAAACAAATACATTCATTGTGAATGATTGACTGGTATGCTATATCCTTTTATATCTTAATTTATAGAGGTGATATATGAACTTACATGATTTAATAGGCTATCTTGTTCATCGTACTGATGTGAAAATGACCAATTATTTTACGAAGAAATTAAAGCCGTATGGAGTTACGCCAGAGCAGTGGGGGATTATTAGTGTTCTTTGTAGCCAAAGGAGCACTACTCAAAAAGAGTTGGCGGAAGCTATTGATAAAGATCAAACTACTGTTGTTAGAATGATACAGTCAATGGAGAGAAAAGGGATTGTAAGGAAGTCTTTGAATGACCAAGATAGGCGTTCACATAACCTTTTTTTAACTGAAAAAGGTGACGAGTTAAAGAAAACAATCTTGCCTGTAGTGAAAGACGCTCACCATTTCGTTACGAGTAATTTGAGCGAGGAAGAAATTAAAGTATTACAATCGTTATTAAACAAATTGTATGATACACGCTATTAATATTTGTTCCTTATTGATGCTATGCTATTCATAAGGAACAAACTTTGTTTTAGGTATTATATGTGCTATAGCATATAATTTTTGTTTGTTTGGACGAATGGAAAGATAACTTTATTTTGTATCATATCTGATTCAGGTTCACTTTTTTGCCTAGTACCAGTCAAATTTTTATATTATATATGCTATAGCATATAATTTTCAGCCCTTTAATATTGAAAAGGGTAATGTAAATTGAAGCGACTTCCATACGGGTAATCTCAGGAAATAGGGTAAAGGTAGTGACTACTACCTGAACAATACTGAGTTTTTATCAAATAATAAGAAAGGTGTGATTACTATTTTAATTTTCATCAATATTGTAAAAGTAGTGTTGTTTCTGTTCTTTTTAATGACAGGAACGAAAATTATATCGGGGAAAATGGCAGATGAATTCAAACGATTTGGTTTACCTTCGTTTTTTAATTTCTTAACTGGAGCTTTTGAGATTGTAGGAGCGATTGGAATGTTGATAGGAATTTGGATTCCGGTAGTAGCTTTATGGGCAGGATTGTTATTAGGCGGTACGATGCTTGCAGCCGCATTAACTCTAATTGTATTAGCGAGAGATCCCTTTAAGAAGGCAATACCTGCACTTGTTTTGTTTGTCCTTAGTTTAGGGATAAGTTTGTATCACATTTTTTAAACATAACTGAAAACTATTAAACTTTCACTTTATGCGTTCAAGTTACTATCGTTTTGTGATTATGTTACAAATAGGGGGATTCTCCAATTAGTGCTTGAATAATAATAGCAATATGGATTTAGACATTACTATCATTAGAATCATAATCAGTAAAAGAATGGCAAGAATTTTTATACAAAGGAATTCCCGATGAATTTTATATTAAAAATAGGAGTGAGTGAAAATGGCATATTTATTACAAGTCGATTTTCCGTTTGAAGGTCCTTTTGGTGAAGAAATGGAAAAAGGATTTTGGGATTTAGCAAAAAGTATTAACGAAGAAGAAGGATTCCATTGGAAAATATGGACTGAGAATGAAGAAACAAAAGAAGCTGGAGGCATTTATGTATTTGAAGAAAAACAAGATGCTGAAAAATACGCGGAAATGCACAAGAGCAGACTTGAAGCAGCTGGTGTAAAAGATATTAGAGTAAGAATTTTTAACATCAATGAAAAGTTAACTAAGTTGAATCGTGGTTTTATTAAATAATTCCGACAGTCGGAGCAAGCGTAAAAAGGAGGGGGATAATCCCCTCTTTTTTTAATTCTTAAATTGATGGTGAGGGGACTCGCATAAAAAATAATCAATTATAAAAGTAATTTTGAACGTAAGGAATTTGTAAGGAAGAGGTAAGAAAAAAGAGATTTTCCTTGTGTAAGATGAAAATGTAAAGAAGAGTGAGAGGAGAAAAATACTATATATTTCTATAAAAAACAAATCAATTAATAAGACTTGTTTGGAGGAAAAGAGATATTACAGATTCAATGTCGTCCTTTTGCAGTGGGGTAAGAAGAAAGCTGTGTGATTAGTTCCAAACAGCAAATAACTATTTATACAATATGAATAGGGGAGAGGATTATTTTGATGAAAAAGCATAGTCAAATTACATGTTCAGGTTTAGCTCTTTTAATAACTGGAGGTTCCCTGTTTTATACAACTCCAACCTCAAGTGTAAAAGCGGAGTCCATTCAAAATGTATCTAGTTCGTTACAAATAAGCACCCAAAGAGATCATAATTCCGTCAAAGAGGCAATGCGGGATACATTGAAACTAGGATATCCAGGGATACTTGCTAAAACTTCTGAGAGTGGAAAAACATGGAGTTATGCAGCTGGTGTAGCTGATCTGAGTACCAAGAAACCAATGAAAACAGATTTTCGTTTTCGAATTGGCAGCGTGACAAAGACGTTCACTGCAACAGTTATACTTCAATTAGCAGGAGAAAACCGCTTAAATCTAGACGATTCTATTGAAAAATGGATACCTGGTGTCATTCAAGGAAATGGATATGATGATAAACAGATTACTATCCGGCAATTATTGAATCACACAAGTGGTATCGCTAATTACACAAGGTCAAAGGATTTTAATATGATGGATACAAAAAAATCTTATACTGCTGAAGGATTAGTAAAGATGGGAATATCCATGCCTCCAGATTTTGCTCCAGGAAAGAGCTGGTCGTATTCAAATACAGGATATGTATTACTAGGAATTCTTATTGAAAAAGTAACTGGGAACAGCTATGCGGAAGAGATTGAAAATCGAATTATTGAACCACTTGAATTAGCGAATACATTCTTACCTGGAAATTCAAGCGTCATTCCAGGAACCAAGCATGCCCGTGGATATATCCAATTAGACGGAGCAAGTGAGCCGAAAGATGTTACTTATTATAACCCAAGTATGGGGAGCTCAGCCGGAGATATGATTTCTACAGCTGATGATTTAAACAAATTCTTTTCTTATTTACTTGGGGGCAAATTATTGAAAGAACAGCAACTAAAGCAAATGCTTACAACAGTCCCTACAGGAGTAGATGAGCTTGGTGATTCCGGGCTTGGAATTTTCAAAATGAAGCTTTCAAACGGTGAATCGATATGGGGGCATGGAGGAACCATTCCTGGCTTTTTAACTTTTGCTGGAGGCACACTTGGAGGCAAGCATACATTGGCAGTCAATTTGAACAGCCTTAAAGCTGATACTCCTGATCCTTTTAAAAATATTTTACTTGCTGAATTTAGCAAGTAGTCTAAAAGTAAAAACGGGTAAAATTTATCATAGTTTCATAGTTACACAAATGAATGATGAAAACGATCAATTATTTAAGGAGGTAATTCCGTGATGAAAAATAAGCTAACTGGTGTGTTAGCCACTGCATTAGCGGTAACTATGATTCTACCAACCGGAGCGAAAGCATTTTCTGAAAGTAAGACTACTGTTGTAATTGGTGAAGAAGTAGCTAGTCAGGAACTGAAGAAGATTGCAGCAGAGAAGGCGGAGCTACTTACGAAGTCCCATGGGGCAGCTAGCGTGCAGTATGCACTAATTGATAATGGAAAACTTATTTTGTCGGGTCAGGCTGGCAAGAACGATATGGAAGGGGAAAAGCCGCTAACCAAAGATACTTTATACGGGATTGGTTCAGTTAGTAAAATGTATGCAACAGCGGCTGTAATGAAATTGGTCGATGAAGGAAAAGTCGATTTGGATGCTCCTGTTGTCCGCTATGTTCCTGATTTTAAGATGAAGGACGGTCGATACAAACGTATTACACCGCGTATGTTATTGAATCACTCCTCTGGATTGCAAGGTTCTACGTTAGGTAATGCATTTTTATTTAACGATAATGATACCTATGCCCATGATACCTTGTTACAGCAATTGTCAAATCAAAACTTGAAGGCGGACCCTGGTGCTTTCTCGGTATACTGTAACGATGGTTTTACGCTGGCCGAAATTTTGGTGGAAAGAGTTAGTGGTATGAGCTTTACTGAATTTCTACATCAAAACTTTACAGAGCCTTTAAAAATGAATCATACGAAAACGCCGCAGGACAAATGGAGGGATGAAAATCGGGCTGGACTATATTACCCGGCGTACCAAGGGCAACTTCCAATTGAATCGGTGAATGTTATTGGTACGGGAGGTATATCTTCCACGGCAGAAGATATGGTGCGATTCTCACAACTATTTATGGGACAGGGAAAAGGAATCCTCTCTGATAAGGTAGTTAAGGCAATGGAGCAAGAGGAATATAAAAAAGGAATGTGGCCGGGGGCTGGCGAGAATATTTTTAACTATGGTCTTGGCTGGGATAGTGTGAAACTATACCCATTCAGTGAATATGGGATCAAAGCTTTGGCTAAGGGCGGCGATACGGCATTGCAACATGCTATATTAGTCGTGCTTCCGGAACAGAAAATAGCAGCGGCTGTATTGACATCTGGTGGACGGAGCTCTACAAATCAGCTAATGGCAACTGAATTGCTGCTCGCTACGCTTAAAGAAAAAGGTACTATTAAGGAAATCAAGCCGAACAAATCCTTTGGTAAGCCGGTCAAAGTCAAAATGCCTCAAGGCGTAGCAAAGAAAGCAGGATTTTATGGCAATAGCGAAACTCATTTCAAAATTGAAATTATGAAGAACGGTGAACTATTCTTACCATCTAATCCAGAAGAAAAATATGTATATACTGCTGATGGAAGCTTTATTAATGAGGGGGGTACTTCCAAGCTCAACTTCGTAACCGAGAAGAATGGAAGAACTTATTTGAAGGAGAGCGCATATAAATCTTATCCAGGTTTAGGGCAAAGTGTGATGACCCACTATTTAGCTGAGAAACTAGAAGACAACGTGCTTTCGAAGAAAACCGCTGCTGCATGGGCAAAGAGGGAAGGTGTCAAGTTTTATCGTGTAAACGAGAAATTTAGTTCTATTCAATATCTTGTTCAGTCGAAACATCTTAGTACTCAAATTACTCGCAAGGAAGGCCCAGCAGGCTATTGGGATGGCAGAAAAATTACAGGTCCGAACACCGCGGTGCATCAGATCCAAGTACCCGTGATGAATGGTCGTGATACGACGGAAACGCATTTCTATACAGAAGGCGGCAATGAATATATGGAGATGGCTGGATTGTTATACGTAAGTGAATCTAATGTAAAACCAATTGATGTAGGCCAATCATCCCAAGTTACGCTGGGAGCAAATGGACATGCGAAATGGTTTACAATTCCACAAGCGGCAACAGACAAAAGGATGACCGTGACGCTGCCATCAAATGGTTCATTTGCGGTGTATGATGAGAAGGGAGTTTGCGTCAACTTCACCATTGTGAGTGGCAATAACAAGGTGGAACTTCCGAAGAACGGAACAATCGTATTCGCTGGGGCACCGAAATCGGAATTTGCAATCTCGGTGAACTAGCTATAATTTAAGATGATCTTAAACAAAACCAGTACGGTACAGAAAAGATGTATTACTGGTTTTGTTTGTATTTATGCATTCTCAATGAAAAAGCTTGAATAATATCACTCTCAAGCACTATAAAAACATCAAAACTAGAAAATTAGTATCTCTAGAAGATGTACAGTTTTTTGGGAGTTGAATAATTTTAACAGCGTAGAGAGATTAAATTTCTACTCTTTTTGGGGTACGACCTCATACCCATCAAGCTAACCAAGTAAATTACTAGATACGAAATGACCTTTGTTTCAAAACTAGCAAGTGATAAAAAATTAGGCATGCTAAAGAAGCCTATTAAAACGTAATTTTTTCGCTAGGCAGCTTGTCTTTGCTTCACCGTCGTTTTATACACAATCCCTAGAATATCAAAGACCGTCATCTTCTTATACCTATGACATTTACGACCGTTTTTTTGAGTAGCTGATAAAGGGGATGCAGAATTTTTAAAAGTTTTTCTGTGCCAACGGCTATCGCTTGAAACAGTAAAGGAAAGTAATCTTTAATCATATAAATCGCTTTGTATTCACTCAGCTCCTGTTTTTTCTTTTCAAGTAGAAACTGTCGCATTTGAAATATCGTAGAAGAACAGAGGAGAATGCCGATGAGCTGTCCATATAAATGGCACTCTAGGGTTCTCTTTTTATATTTTTACATTCATCAATTCCAAAGAATGACTTCCACGTTTTAAACAAAATTTCAATCTGCCAACGAAGTGAATATAATGAATGCACGTAGTTCGTCGGTACTTCTTCTAGCGACGTGTTCGTGATATATACATTCATGCCCATTAAACGTTTACTTTTATCCTTCATGATAATGCCTTTCTTCTTTTCACGTATAGCCTGGTTTTTCAGACGTGTTTGCGTTTGATCATCGGTTAAACGATGGATAATAACACGTGCTGGAAGTTTCTGATTTTGGCCAATGTATGCCTCGAGGATTTCTATCGTTTCACCAGGGATTAGACCAGACATCATTTGTGTCATATCAAGCTGGATGTATTCTGTTTGCTTTTTTAATGTACCATTGTTGAAGTATTCTGGTTCAGGGTTCTTGATATAAATGCGTGTATTCAACATATAGATACAAAGTTAGCGTGAATTTCTTTAGTTGGTCACTTAGCCATAAACTAGGTATAGAAATTCCAAAATACCTGTAATTGCTATTCGTCTAATGAATATTTTGCCTAACCATTTTTCAGATAAAATAGGTCCAAGTGGGTATGTGATAGGCCACATTGTGTTTATATTCGTCTAATTAAACAACCCTATTTCTTCTGTAAGCTACCTCTGCTAAAAAATGATCCCTCCCTCATAAACAGAAAGTACTTTTTATGAGGAGTATTTATTCAATTTAAGTTTATAAAAATTGAATGAAGGCGATGCAAGTACTCATTTATTTAGAATAAGAGTAAAGATGATGCTTTATTTGTTCAATAAAATATTGATGGTGTATATTATCGTTAGATACTCGACTTGCCATAATAGCTCCCTCCATTGAAGATGCAAGAAAAGAAGCGAGCGATATAATGTCTATATCTTCTTTAAGTTCTTGTTTCTCTATTCCTTCCTTTATGAGAGAGGCCATTAACATTACTGTATCATCATAACCTTTTGCTGCTGCTTTTTGTAATTCTGGAAATACTCCAGTACTTTCAATTGCGCTATTAAGTAATGGACAGCCTCCAGCAATTGGAGGATTATTAGCTGCATCTTGATATATAAGGAAAATAGCAAGGATTTTATCGATTGCTGTCTTTTTCTTTTCCATTGCTGTATGAAAATGCCCCCACATAATCTCACCACTTTTGTCGTAGGCAGCAAGCACAATTTCTTCTTTATTTTTGAATCTACGATAAATAGCTCCTTTAGATAGTTCAGTAGCTGTTATTATATCCTGAATGGATGTGTAAGTTATCCCATTAGTATTAAATAAATATAAAGATGTTTCAATGATCTTTTCTTGTACCTTATCAACTTTAGTCATGCTTTGTGGTCCTCCTAATAAAAAGAACTTAATATTTAGGGTGATTTTCACTATAATTTTTTAAAATTTTTATTGTAGGTATAAATAAGTTTGAAGCAAAATTATCATATCAATCCCTATCTTATAGGAACCAATACAGTTTGAGATTCATTAAATTATATATTCTTTATCGCATGAAAGAATTTTCTGTCAATAATAATTGGCCAATTGGTTAATTCAGTCATGTTATACAACTAATTTCACCTAAAATCATAGAAAAAGTAAAAATATATAGTTAATTTTAATGTATAGACATTTAACTATTATATATAATTTTTATTAATATGTTTATCTAAAGTGGGCGAGTTACTCACACCTTCATTTCATTCTATAAAAGAGTAATCAGTAATCATTAATGATTACTGATTACTGGAATTTGATTGTAAATAAGCAACTGAGATATAATTACATTTAGTTTTTACTATGTTAATTTTGTTAATAATTTGTAGAAAGGGTTTAAAAAACTAGAAACTTATAGTATTATTAGAATCCGAACCGAACCGTTCGGTTCGGGTGATTATTTATATATATTAAAATGGAGGATATTTAATGAAAAAATTATTTGAAAAGTCACCAGCCGGTGTAATACTTAGCTTTTTTGCAGTAATTATGGTACTTACAATCGTAGTAGATTCAGTTTTCTCGATTATATTTACTGATGATAATGTAGCGCAATTAGTAGCGCGTTTTGTTCTAATTGTAATTATGTTGCTAGTTAATGTGACAGTGTTCAAACTGAAATTTGGAAATATGATGAATCGAATTGGATTAGGCCTTCTGTTATTACTTCCAGGATTAAGTTATGTTGTACTAAATTTAATAGGTGTTGAATTTGATAATTTAATGAAAGCAAGTATGCAAGCTTATCTAATAGCGGTAGTATCTACAATTGCTGCTGTTTCATATGAAGAGATTCTATTACGTGGGCTTCTATTAAATGGATTGTTAAAAGCTTGGAGCCAGAAAAAGAACGGTATTTTGTTAGCTGTTATATGGTCAAGTGTACTCTTCTCATTAGTGCATGCTATAAACTTACTTTCTGGCGCACCTTTAGATGCAACTTTATTACAGCTTATTTATACAACAGCAATGGGCTTCCTCTTCGCGGCTGTGTATTTAAGAACAAACAATCTATTAATACCAATTATCGGTCACTTCGTGATAAATTTCAGTGGTGTATTACAAGATATGGGCATCGATCCAGAGAAAGTTACGGGTCATGTTAGCGCAGGAGATGATGTTAGAAAGGCTCTTATTGCTATTGCGGTGGCATCAGGCATCGTTTTTGTATTTGCGATGATTTATTTACGCAAGATGAAACTTGCTGAAGTTAATGATTTAAACTTAAATATAAAGTAAGATTAGAACCTTTAGTTAATCATAAAGATATTAAAAGTAATTTATACATATAAAACTGAATTTTATATTATAGAAAATAAATAAGACAAGAAAACTGAGAAAATATTATATAAGCAAAAAAGAATCCATTTTGATTAAAATGGATTCTTTTTTAAATAGAGGTAAAGCCCATCGCTATCAAGCTAAGAAAGGTAAATACCCTCAGAACGAAATTTTGTTTTAACTTGTAGCAAAAAAGCTCATTTTTTCGTTTTGGGGTAATTCTGAATTCTTAAGTTGATGGGCATGTGGTACGACCTCAATTAAGAAGGTTTCTTCAATTAATAGAAATGTATGTACATACACATTATATTTTTATTTCATAAATTTTAAAATTTTGTTCACGATAGTTTGAAATTGTAAAAAAAGAAAATATGTGGCACGACATCACTTTGTTTTTATACAGCTTTATAATTAAACTATAATATTGTATTTTTTCTTCATTATTGAAATTAGTAATAATAAAATGTATTATTGAAAAGCACAATTTATAATTCAAGTAATCAAGCATATGTACCCATAATAATTTGAACATTCAGAAATTATAATATTGTCTAAAAACGAGGTGAGATTCATAGAAACAGTACATATTAAGTGGTATGGCATGTATAGTATAAATGACTTTTATAATAGGGAAGAAGCTTCTAAGAAGGGGATATTTGCAATCTCTAGAGTATATGCTAAGAATGTAACATTGCTCTATATAGGACAAACTAAAAGAAGCTTTATACAAAAGATAAGAGAACTTAATAAAGAGTGGGCTTTTGATGAGAGCGAATTAAAGATTACATTAGGAATAATAGAATTTCCTAGTGGTGAACTTTACTCTGAAAAGAAGGTAAAAGAGATAAAATCTCTTTTGATTTTACGACATACCCCATTAGAAAACGAAACATCTTTATTATACTATAGAGGGAAATTTAATTTTAAAATTATTAATAAGGGAAGAAGAGGTTTAATTGTTAAAAAGCTTTCTACAGGAGATCTAATGTGGACGTAATTGGAATCACCTTTGAATAAAATTGAAGGTTTCTTAAGTGCAGAAGCTTATCAATTTTTAATGTATTAAACTATTTTGAATAACATATGTCAGATACTTGAAAAAACACAAATTTTATTATGATATGAAATCCTGTATGGAAAGTGTAGTTTATTTCTATTGTTTAATAAAAATATTAAGAATTTTAGGGATAATACATAAAGAGTAGAGGAGAAAGTAAACACGGAGGTTTGAAGAATGGGACAAGTAAGCAGATTTCAAGAAAAACAACAGAATCGTCGTCAAAAGGCAATTTTTAATATTGCATTTACTTTGGTATTAGTGACAGTTGGTATAGTGACATACCAATTGTTTACCCCTTCTAATACATCAACGAAAGCAATTGCTCAAGAAAAGAAAGTAACAAAGATAGAAGAGAAGAAAACTGAAGATAAAGAAACAGCAAAGATAGAAGAGAAGAAAACTGAAGATAAAGAAGCAACAAAGTTAGAAGAGAAGAAAACTAAAGATAAAGAAATAGCAAAGATAGAAGAAAAGAAAAGCGAAGATAAAGAAGCAGCACAGTTAGAAGGGAAACAAAAAGTAGAAAAATCGGTAAAAACGAACGGAACTGAAAATAAAGAGGAAGAAAAAACGGTATCTCAAGAAAAGGATCCTCAAACTAATCCTTCATGGAAGCCAATTGGTACAGAGCAAGGAGCAAAACCTGATATGAAATTTAAAGAAGGAACAGTAGATTGGAGTGAGATGAAAAAAGCAATCTCTTATGCTGTTGATGTTCCAGAGAGCCAATTGATTTTCGATTTTATTGGAAATAATGGTAATAATAAAGCCTACGGTAATGTACGAGATAAACAAAGTAATAAAAAATATAAGGTTAATATTGATTGGGTAGAGAATCAAGGGTGGAAACCAGCATCTGTACAAGTGGTAAAATAAATAATAGAAATGTAATTATGTGCTTAAAAGTTTACTCTTGTAAAACTCATAAAAAAGTTTGTTTCAATCAGGACTCTTTTGCTATGTTAACAGGTTTAATTACTCAGGCTCAATTGTGAGATCCTGATGCAGACAAAGTTCGAAGCTTATTAAAAGCTATCTAATTTAGTGCTTCGAAAGGTTCAAAATTGCATTTTTAAAGCATTAAATAATTAATGGTACCTTTTGAAATATTTTTGGTCTCATTTTATTAGAAACAATTCCGTCTATATAACTAAAAAATGTATTATGATATCTATTGAACATATGAATAGGATAACAATTACCTGCTGTTAGCAAGTTGCAGTTTATCTAATAAAAAGATCACTTGTTTCTAAGACAAGTGATCTTTTTATATACATTTCCTTTACTATTTTTAAAATTGAATAGATATTTCAATCTGTGTAATTACAATAGACTTGATTAAAATTAAAACTGCAACAAGGATAATACCGTCCATATTTGTAGTAAGAAATATATATATAATATCTTAATGCAAGGTTGGCCTATGTTCTATGAAGATACTAAAGAATTATAGGAAACATTGAGAAACGGGAATTATTTTTATTACAATATTTATGCATCTTTAGGCCTAAATAGCTGGGTATTAGCTAAGAAACTTGAGATATTAGACTCCTATTAAGTTAAAAATGACCTTAAGTGTACTTCCCATAAAGAAAATTGTGTAAATAAGCTGTCCATATGGGCAGCTTATTGTATTTTTTGGCTTAGCTTGTTTTTTTCGAAGTGCTGGCGGTTCCTCTACAAGTATTCTTGCATTTAAATTATTTTTAATATATTATATTTATATGGTTATATAGAGATTGATGTATACAAAAAGGACTCAAATCTATTAATAAGATTTAAGTCCTTTTCAAAGATAAAAAGATTGTACCGAAATGGAATACAACTTATACTTTTCTTTTTAATATGTATCTAGTAAAAAGACATTTTTTATCAATAAAATTGTATTTTCAATATAAATGGAAGTTCATTTATATTCAATGATAGGAAATAGTGGGTCTAGAACATAGAGGAACAAAGAACCATACAGAGAAATTTGAAGAACCTGAAAGCTATTGTATGTAGTTTGTTCATCTCAAGTACAATAAAAGAGTCTTACCTCTGTAGGCAAGACTCCACTAGTATCGTTGTATAATATTTACATATCAACTAAAAAACAAAAACCATATAACACCAAGTAGGAGAATCCTAATATTCCTCCTACAGCTAATACTTGTTTAAACCAACTTTTAAATTTTATATTACTGTAAATATCTTGAACTTTTTCCATATTTCCTCCTATTAAGGAGAACCCTTAAAGACTCTCACTTCGTTATGGTACCATTAAAGAATGGCTAATAGAGGTCAAATATTGTCAAAACGTATAAATATGCAATATTGCATACAGAAATGTATTGTTACAAATGTAAGCGTTTACTATAATAAGGGTATAAAGTTTAATCACATCCCAGTATTAACAAAAAAGGAGGAAATAATATGGAAATCGCAATGGCAGTTTTAAAATTTATAGGTGGAGCAATCCCATTAGTTCAAGAGCTTCTAAAAGCATTTATGTAAATTCACTATTTAGCAATTATTTATAAAAATTATTATTCGTATGAGTAAAGCCCCTTTAACAATATTAGGGGGCTTTTTAAATTTCTAAATATTTAAGGTTACGTCACTTTTAGCTAGCAGAATTAATAGAGCTATTGAATTTTATAAGAAACAAGAAGCAGTTTCCTCACCACCTAAGATTATTTTCTCTGGTGGACAAGGATCAGATGAAAATATTTCTGAAGCGAAAGCTATGCAGGAGTATGCTGTGAATAATAGGATTCCTCTAGAGAATACAATAAAAGAGGACCGTTCTACTACAACATACCAAAATATGCTTTTTTCAAAGAGAATTATGGAATCATTAAAAGGAACACAGTATAACTGCATTTTTTCTACAAACAACTTCCATGTGTTTCGCGCCGGATTATACGCTAAAATAGTAGGATTAAATAGCCAAGGAATTGCCTCAAAAACAGCCTTCTATTATTGGCCAAATGCGATGATTCGAGAGTATATCGCAATCTTCGTTATGAATCGTGTACGTCACAGTATTGTAATAGCAATTATTATGGGATTCTCTATCATAGCAACCGGAGTAAATTATTTATTTTTTTAAGGGTGTTGTATAACTTATATTTTGGGAGTTATCTTAGGTAAGGAGTCACCTTAGGGTGACTCCTCTTTTTTGTGTTTATATGGGTTGGTTTATTTAAATGTTAGACTACAATGCAAGTGATTGTTATGATGTTGATTAAAAAGCAGCTGTTGTAGTCGTCTTTTTATTATCTTACAAAAGTGTAATCTTCATGTCATGTTCTTGAATTTCTTCTCAAATAAAAAGGGGTTATGATAACAGCATAATAAAAAACACATGAGGTGAATGACGTGAAAAGATATATTACACTTTTTAGTATTCTAGTTGTATTTGCTACAATGTTAGTTGGTTGCGATGTGAATCGTATGGGAAAAGATGAATACTATGTTCAAATTACAACTGATGCGAAAATAAAGTCAGGGGTATCTAAAGAAGGAAATAAATACACAGAGTATAATTATGAATTACAAGGATTTGACGAAAATGGTAATGAAAAAACAGTGAAATTTAATGGATTTAAAGAGCTTCGTAAAGAAGCATTCTTACGCGTGTTCCACTCCGATAAAAAAGGTGTAACTGCTTGGGAAGAGGTGAAGAAAGACGAGCTTCCTGGGAAGGTGAAAGAAAAATTAGACGTGAAATAAATGATTTATAATGGCGAACCCACATATTCGAAGGGTTCGCTGTTTTTTTGTGGGGTAATTTTGCCCAAATCCCCGAAAAGGGAGAATAAGCTAAATTAAGTAGGTATACCACCATATCGCCATAAAGACGTTATTCTTACGGTAGAATTATAGGAAAGGATGACGTTTTTTTATGTCTAATTCTGTATCTGACGACTTACAATTATTTGCACAGGAGATTAAGAGTCTTTTATCACCAAATACCTTACAGAATCTAGCTAGAGATGTTGGATTTTGGGTACCGCCACATCGCCATCAACCTAAGATTTTGAATTATCCCCAAAACGAAAATTTCATTCTTTCATAGTTGTCCATAGAAGTTCAGTTCGTTTTTTCGTTTATGGGAAGAATGTATTTTTTAACTTGATAGCACTGTGACGATTCCCCTAAGAGACCTAAAAAAACTATGTAAAGAAGGTTTTCCAAAAGATTAGGCATAGCGCTACTCTTTTTGGAAAACCCTAATCGATAAATTCGTGTTATTATTCTTGATATTGCTGTTGAACCGCCTCTGGTAGTTCCTCAAAGATTATTCTTTTAAAAATGTTAATAATACTTCATTAAATTCTTTTGTAGGAGTTGCGTTTAATCCATGAGGACAACTTGTATTAGAGCAAGTTTACTATCAGGAATGGAATCATATGTGCGTTTCCACTTAACTCAAAAGGTACAGTTGCATCAGAGTCACCGTGAATTATAAGATTTAATATAAATATAAAATTTACCAATATATATAAACCAGTATTATAGTTTGATACTAATTTATTTGATTCTTTTATTTATGTGCTTGTTAATTTAGCATAGATGATAAAAAATAAGGTTAATTGTCCTATTATCACAATATTCGGCACTACTATAATTAAATTAATAACAAAAAAGACTGCTAAAATTCCTAAAAACAAGCATAAATGATAAATATTCAAGCGGTGTTGTTCAAACCTGTATTGATGAAAAACAATTGTAGTTGACAGGAAATAGAGCAATACAGAACCAAAAACAAAATATAAGATAAAAGAATAATAGACCTCATGTAAAAATAATAATCTAATGGATGCTGCAACCATACTCAAAGACATTAAAATAAATAGATGACCGTAAATAATAATTTGACCAGAAGTTTGTCTAGACTTGTCGAGTTTCTTCTCCATGTTATCGAAATATTGCCACCACATCGAAATAATGAGGATAAATGAAATGATCGCAAAGCTTATTGAATCCCAATTTCCTTGTTTAGGTTGAATGACCACAAGAGTGCTTACAAGAGCTTCCCCAAAGAGAATAATGGAAAATAGACCAAATCTCTCTAACAAGTGGGCTGTATTTGTAGGAACCTTTTCTAAACACTTCCTTCCAAGCAGTGGGACAATAATATCGATAAGAATCCCAAAATATAACACAGCATATCGAATCCAAGAATCAAAAAAGACGGATAATAATGAAATAACGATTCCAATCCAAAAATATCTTCCTAAAAAGAGTGCTGCTTTTTTTCGAGCTCCCTCTTCTATACGCTGGACAACAAGATATTGAATTGCAGTCACGACCCTTAAGCCAATATAGCCAATTAAAAAAGAAAGATAATAAGGATCAAAATCAGCTGATAAGCTTGATGTCATTATTAGGACAAAAAACATTTGCAGGATCAAAAAAATTCTTTGATGAAATAAATCTTTTCCAAACCGGTTAACAAAGATGGTTTGCCCTACCCAAGCCCACCAGATCGGAATAAAAATTAAGACAAATTTTACTAAATACTCTGCATGGATTTGACCATCTTCAACATGAAGTAAAACATGAGTCGCAGCCGTCACTGCCGCCACAAATAACAAATCATAAAAGAGTTCTAACCACGTCACTTTCTTTTCTTCCATTTCGGTACTCCCTCCTTATAGTTAATAGTATGCTAAAAAGATATAGTAATTGGAAGAGAAAATAATATAGACATAAACCATTTTTCCTCATTATTGTATTCAACATAATCCCCTGGAACGTCAGTGTTACATTTTATATAGTTGGCTACCCTTAAAATTTTAATATTAAAATACAATACTTTTAGACCGTTTAGTTTTTCTCCTATGTCATCCGCTACGATTCTATCTCCACCATATAGGGGGCACCCTATATTCCCATCAATTTAAGAAATTTTAATACCTTTAAGTACAAAAAAACGTTATCATTTCTAAACAGGATAGATTAGAAATGATAACGTATGGATGATACTAGCTTATATTAGTCTTTCTGGTGCTGTGATGGTATATCATACTAATTAATAAAATGAAAGAATGTAGCAATAATAATTCTAGAATTTTTTATCATAAAGATGTAGCAACTATAGAACGCTTAGTAACAGCTATGAACAAGAAGAACGTAAAGCTAGAACAGGCTATAAATCGAGCAATGTCAAGTATTGAAGAAAATGAGATAGCAACTGTTGCTACAGATAGTGTAGCGGATACAGAACACGAACTTCATCACATGAGGTCTTTGGAATTGAACTGACGGGTAACTTTAACAAAATAAGGAGTACAATTAAACAGCCTAAAATATGCAAGTTTTTATGCGAAACTGCTTGCGTATTTTGGCTATTTTTGCATTCGTAAAAGTGCTATAAGTAAACAGCATTTTTAAATTGCCAAATACCCCCATGAGATCAATGGGACTTATATTCCACTTCTTTATCAGAATTATATTAAGAAGTGGAAATAGTATAAGTACCCAAAAAACGATAATAAAAACTGTATTCATCAGTTTCTACTCCTTATGTGAATCATAAAGTTATTATCCCGTTTATTGTGGGCTGACTAAAGTTTCACTTTATCTCTCCGTCTCAAAAAACTCAATCCACTCTCCATCAGGGCCAGCGAAGAATATGTAACGTGTTCCATCTGGTAATGTTTCGATTTCTTCTCCTAGTAAAAAGGTTACGCCGTGTTTTTGTATTCTTTCAATTTCATCCTCTAATGAATCTACCTTAAAGCAAATGTGATGTACTTTTCCTTCTGCCGGAAGAGAAGAGTTATAACCTTCAATGAGTTCGAGTATCGTTTCCTTCGATTCTTCCACACCTAAAAAAGCGAGTTTTAAGTCTGGGTTCGGGTGCCCCATACGTTTAAGGAGCTGTAAGCCGACTACTTCTTCATAAAATGAGATAGATGCTTCTAAGTTTGCAACCATAAGTCCAACGTGTTCTATTCTTCTAACTGGCATGTAGATTCCTTCTTTCTGAAAATTATATACAATATATTATTGAAAATTAAGAAAATAAGCAAGATAAAAACCTTACAAATTTTAGCGTGTTATATGGTATAGTGAGAAAGTATGTTTGGGGAGAAGGAAGGAGATTATACGATGAATACAACTACTCAAACTCCTTCATTATCGGAAACGATGAAAGAGTGGCATTATGCATTAGCATATGAAATTAAACATTGGAAAACGATAGGTGGTAGTAAAATTTCTATCATGAATGGTCGTTTTTTATATACAGATTATGAAAGTACAGTATACGTATTTCAGCTTATTTCGGAAGTAAGCTTACCTGAAGGTTCACCGATTCGAATTGAGTTCGATGGTGAGGAAGCGACAGGAGAAGTATTATCTGTACATGGATTAGAAATAGAACTGAAATTAAATGATTATATACAAGGTGAAATAAGAGAAGCGGTTTTATACAGTGAACCGTGGCAACTTTTAGAGCAACTGCAAGAGCGATTGAAAGAAGCGCGTAAAGATAAGCTGAAACGTAATCGTATAAAGCGTCTTGTTGATGGGACGAGCAGCCCGAAACATATTGAGAAGATGAAAAATCCAAAAAATGAACTGGCATATCGCGCGTTTTATAATCCGACAACGTACGTATGGGGACCGCCGGGAACAGGGAAGTCTTACAATTTATCACGTATTATTTCGGCCCATTATCAAAAAGGAAAATCGGTACTTGTGTTAGCTCATAGTAATGCGGCAGTAGACGTATTAATGAGTGAAGTAACGAAGCAAATTGAGAAGAAAAAGAAATGGACGCCTGGCGAAATTGTTCGTTACGGTTATAGTCAACATGAACATATACGAAATCATGAAACGTTACTTGCATCTAAGTTAGTTGAAACGACGAACGAATCATGGGGTGAGGAAAGACTCTATTTAGAAGAGACACGCCAAGAGCTTCGTGAAAAAATCTTATCGTATAAGGCAACGTCCTCTGATAAGAAGCGTATGCAGGAGATTGAAAGTGATCTTCGAAAGCAAAAGGCTAAAATTAAAGAAGTAGAAAAAGAATATATTGAAAATGCAAAAGTAATCGGCGCAACTTTATCGAAATGTGCCATTGATGCGCTAATTTATGAGCGTACATTTGATTTAGTTGTCGTAGATGAGGTGAGTATGGCGTTCGTTCCGCAAATTGCATTAGCTGCTTCACTTGGAAAACGTATCGTCGTTTGCGGTGACTTTTTACAGTTACCTCCAATTGCGATGGCAAATCATGAACTCGTTCGCAAATGGCTTGGGGAAGATATGTTTTACCATGCTGGGATTGTGGAGTCTGTTAATAAATCAGAAGCACACCCAAACCTATTTATGTTGCAGGAACAAAGACGTATGCATGCGGATATATCGAAGTTTACGAATTCGTTTATTTATAAAAATAGAGTATACGATCATCCGTCTGTTTCAGAGCGTAAAGAACTTGCGCAATTGCAGCCGTTTGCAAATGAAGCGAGTGTTTTATTTGATACGAGCCAAATGGGAGCTTTTTCGTTAAAAGATGCTGCTTCTGGTTCACGTTTTAACATTATGTCTGGTTTAGTAGCAATGCAAATGATGTTAATCGGATTGTTAGACGGTGTTCAATCAATTGGTATTGTGACACCTTACAGGGCGCAGTCACGCTTTTTATCGACGTGTATTAGAGAAATGTTGCAGAGAACGAAATATCAAAACATACCAGTTTTAGCGGCGACAGTTCATAAGTTCCAAGGTTCTGAAAGAGATATGATGATTTTTGATACGGTGGATAGTTATCCGCAAGAACGACCTGGTGTATTATTCTTTGATCACAAAAACCATCGCCTCGTCAATGTAGCAGTGACGAGAGCGAGAGGGTAACTAACTGTTACGATTTATTTAACCAATTATAACGAAAGTTAATTAAATATATCAGTAAGCCCTGCTAGTCAAGTGATTGGCTAGTAGTGAGGGTTAACTGCGGGCAATCCCTAAAGCTGATTGAACTACAACGTGGCTAGAAATAGCGAGCGTGAATGTCGCGAAAGCAGAAAAAATCAATCAGATGGTGCAAGGTTAAATCCTAAACACTAGAACAATGGGTCTTCCGCCTCGAATCATCTAAGTCAAAAGTGATAAGATGAACGTTCAACGACTATCTCGTATAACTGGCGAGAGTACATCACAAGCCTATGGTGGTGGAAAAATCCTCTATCTCTAAGTAGATAAACATATAGTCTGCGCTCATGTGAAAACATGAGAAGTTCATAAGAGAACTGGCTAAGGAATTGCGGCCCTAGTTGAACAAGATAAATTTTATTGAATCTATCAAACTTCATTGAATTCATCGAACGTACGTGCTGCGATAGGTTCAATGAGGTGAGAATAATAATGAAATTTTCACGAGTTAGTCAAGTATCGGAATTAACAGGTTTGTATCCTGGTAGTCTCAGGAGAATGCTGGTGGAACACGCTACGATTCAGAAGAACAAATCTTTCATTAAAGGAGTTACATTCTGATGATATTGGCGAAGAAAGTTAGACTGATTCCAACGCCTGAACAAGAAAAAGTGCTTAGAAACCATGCTGGTGCTGCAAGATTTGCTTATAACTATTGTAAAAGAATGAGTGATAGATACTATAAGCTATTTGGAAAATCTGTTTCACAGTTAGCTTTACAGAAACGATTTACAAAGATCAAGAAGCGAAAGAGATATGAGTGGTTAAAAGACATTAATGCACAAGTTCCCAAACAGGCTTCAAAAGATTTTGATACGGCGAGAAAAAATTCGTTCAAAAAGTACAAAAATGGTTCTCACACTTCTTATAAATCCAAAAAAGATTTAATCCAAGGATTTTATGCCAATTATGAAAGACTGATTATAGGAAAGAAAGTCGTTCATATTCAGTCTATTGGAGAAGTGAAAACAAGCCAACAACTACCAAGAAACAAAAAACCATCCAATCCAAGAGTTACCTTTGATGGTCGTCACTGGTGGATTAGTGTAGGATTCCAAGAAGACTTTGAATTCCAAGAACTAACGAACGAGTTGATTGGTGTGGATGTTGGGTTAAAAGAGTTGTTTGTAGCTTCTAATGGTATGAAAGAACGAAATATAAACAAAGATGCCAAGGTTAAAAAGCTTTTGAAAAGGAAAAAGTCAGCACAAAGAGATATGTCTAGGCGATTTAAAAAAGGTGTAAAAATTCAATCTGCCGGCTATGAAAAAGCGAAAGCTGAGCACCTGCGGTTATCTAGGAAAATTACGAATATCCGAAATAACCATATCCATCAAGCAACAGCTAAATTGGTGAAAACCAAACCAATGAGGATTGTTGTGGAAGACTTATCTATCTCAAACCTGTTAAAAAACAAAAAGCTATCGAAAGCATTTTCATTTCAAAAATTAAACTTCTTCTTTCAATGTTTGTCATACAAGTGCGAGAAGTACGGCATTGCGTATGTAAAAGCTGATAAATGGTTCGCCTCAAGCAAGATTTGCTCATGTTGCGGCGTAAAATACGACCATTCAGTTCAACCAGAAGGACAGTGGAGTTTAAAGATTCGTGAATGGCGTTGTGCTTCATGCAATAGCCATCACGATAGGGATGTAAATGCTGCGATAAATTTATCAAGATGGGTAAAATAAATGCTTGATAATAGGAGGTAACGATACTGCCTCGTGTGGAGTGTTATACCCCTCGTCCCTTCGGGGTTGCGAGAACACGATGAAGCACTAACTCGTGTAAATTTGATTGAATTGTATAGATTTAGTTAAGTTTATCGTATCGGAAGTTCATTCAATTATCAGATTGCCACTACATGCGCAAAAATTTATCGAGAAAACAAGCGTTATCACAATTAACAGCTCATATAGAACGTCACGGAGATGTGTATGATCGCACGACATCAAGACAATTGTGGGAACGGAAAATTTCGAAACGTTTACGCTGGTTTATGGAAATGAATCTTGAAGAGCCGAAAGGGCTATTAAAAGATATTTTAGCCGCAAAACGAAAAATTATTATTTCACTTCCAAGTACAAAACAAGTGGATAAGCGAGTATGGCAAGCGTTAATGCGTACAAATGCACAGATAATAGTTTATAGTGATGGACCAGTTCCACTGAAAAATGTAAAGTTACAAAGACAAAATAAAGCATTCCCGTTTATCGTAATTGATGATGAAATCTTCTGGGCAGGCGCACCGCTCACATCTCAAATGATATTTGAAGGTAGCACGGAATTTCCGTACGTATGTGCAAGACTGCAAGCACCAGAAACAATTGGTGTATTAAAAGGATTTTTAGATATTCGGTAAATTCGGATAGGAATTCCTTGACTTTTACTTGGAATGAACTTAGAATAAAAAATAATTTAATGTAATTTTATGAAAATTCTTATCACGAGAGGTGGAGGGACTGGCCCTATGATACCTCGGCAGCGGATTCGTTATGAATACTGTGCCAATTCCAGCAAGGTAACTTGAAAGATAAGAAAGAAGCTCATTTTGATTGTATATACAGAAGCCTCTTTCTATCTTTTAGAAAGAGGCTTTTTTACGTGAAAATAAAAGGAGGAAGAAAAATGGGAGCGACAGGAGTAGCGTCACAAAGAAAAACAATTGAAGAGAGTATCGAAAGAAATAAGGAAAAGTACATAGAAACAAGTCATGATATTCATGCGAATCCGGAGATTGGAAACCAAGAGTTTTACGCATCAAGAACGTTAAGTTTATTACTAGGTAGTGCAGGGTTTCAGTTGCAGCACAATATAGCTGGACATGAAACGGGATTTATCGCGCGAAAAAGCTCTGGAAAACAAGGACCAGCAATCGCATTTTTAGCTGAGTATGACGCTTTACCAGGACTTGGCCATGCGTGTGGTCACAATTTAATTGGCACAATTAGCGTTGCAGCAGCGATCGCATTATCAGAAACGCTTGAAGAAATTGGCGGGGAAGTTGTCGTTTTCGGAACACCAGCTGAAGAAGGAGGACCGAACGGTAGCGCAAAATCGAGTTATGTAAAGGCAGGCTTATTTAAAAATATTGATGCAGCGCTTATGATTCATCCGAGCGGAAAGACAGCAACAACGAGTCCTTCACTAGCAGTCGATCCACTTGATTTTCATTTTTACGGAAAAACAGCTCACGCTGCAGCTTCGCCAGAAGAAGGGATTAACGCATTAGATGCGGTTATTCAGCTCTATAACGGTATTAATGCACTTCGCCAACAACTTCCGTCAGACGTGAGAATTCATGGCGTCATTACAGAAGGAGGAAAAGCACCTAACATTATTCCTGACTATGCCGCGGCTAGGTTTTTCATCCGTGCAGCAACGCGAAAAAGATGCGCGGAAGTAACAGAAAAAGTAAGAAACATTGCTGAGGGAGCAGCGTTAGCAACAGGTGCGAAAGTAAAAATCCATCAATTCCAAAATGAAATCGATGAATTACTCGTAACAAAAACATATAACGATATTGTAGCGGAAGAACTAGAACTATTAGGTGAAGATGTAAATCGTAAAGAAAGAGTAGGAATCGGTTCAACCGACGCAGGAAACGTAAGTCAAGTCGTACCGACAATTCATCCGTACATTAAAATCGGACCAGATGATTTAATTGCACATACGAATGAATTTAGAGAAGCAGCACGTTCAGAACTTGGAGATAAAGCATTAATTACATCGGCAAAAGCATTAGCAAATACGGCGTATCGATTAATTACGGAAGAAGGGTTGTTAGAGAAGGTGAAGGAGGAGTTTAGAGAGGCGCAGAGGAATCAGGGGTAGGTGGTTAAAAGGAGTGGATGATCCACTCCTTTTTCTTTTTTGGAAAGCTGGTGCCTATCACTTTATTAGAATGACAATTTCTCCTCAAACTCACTCTTTAAAACAATTAAAGGAGACGATAAGCCGAATTGCATTAAAGAGTCTAAAAATGCAGCGAGAGAATCCATCGAATCGCTCATGACCTTCATCATATAATTAAATTCCCCACTAATTCGATATAAATCAGTTACTTCAGGAGCGGCATTACAATATTGGATAAAATCAGAGCATTGGCTCGTTTTAAACATGATGAATGCTTGAATGTTTTTATTAATTTTAGAAGGTTCAAATTTCGTTCGGTAAGCCGCTATAACTCCTTGATCTTCAAGTTTATTCATACGCTCCTTTACAGCAGGCTGCGTCATGGATATAATTCTTCCTATTTCTGAAACAGAAATTCTCGCATTTTCATACAACAAGTGCATTATTTTATGGTCAATTTCATCCAGTTTTACAGCGTTTTGCATTGTGTAGCCTCCTTATTTTGTTTTCTAAAGTAAATTACGAATTATAATTATAATATCATAAGCGACCGAACTGAATTACCTATAAATCTATATTTAAAATAATTGGTGTTTGTATGAAAATATAAGTATAGGTTTTTATCAAACGGAAATTTAGGAAGGATGGAAAAAATGAAGAATCTTGATGGAAAAGTAGCGTTAGTAACAGGGGCGAGTCGAGGAATTGGTCGTGCGATTGCGATGAGATTGGCAAACGACGGTGCATTAGTTGCGATTCACTACGGTCGAAATAAAACAGCTGCAGATGAAACGATTAGTGAGATTGAATCTAATGGAGGAAAAGCGTTCTTAATTGAAGCTGAACTCAATTCAATTGATGGTGTCAAAAAGCTAGTAGAACAGTTAAAGCATGAATTACAAATAAAAGTTGGTACATCAGAGATTGATATTTTAGTAAACAATGCAGGGATAGGTACACAAGGAACGATTGAAAATACGACAGAAGAAGTTTTTGATGAAATTATGTCTGTAAATATGAAAGCACCATTCTTTTTAATCCAGCAAACATTACCATTAATACGAGCAGAGGGTCGCATTATTAACATTTCATCAGCTGAAGTACGACTTGGTTTTACAGGCTCAATTGCATACGGCTTAAGTAAAGGTGCGCTTAATACGATGACACTGCCTCTAGCTAAACATCTTGGAGAAAGAGGTATAACAGTGAATACAATTATGCCTGGATATACGAAGACAGATATCAATGCAAAATTGCTAGATGATCTGGAAATACGAAATTTTGCTACCAACTCATCTGTGTTCGGACGAATAGGGCAAGTTGAAGATATTGCAGATGCAGTAGCATTCCTTGCTTCTTCTGATAGCCGCTGGGTAACGGGGCAGATTTTAGATGTTTCTGGTGGGTTTTGTTTATAGGGTCACTACTCCATAGCCATCAAGCTAATCTAGTAATTTATAGAAAGATAGGCATACTAAAGAAGTCTATTAAAACGTGATTTTTTCGCTAGGCAACTTGAATCAGGGGGCATTTCTTTTTCTTAAGTTGACGGGTATGTATGGTGCCCCCGATTAGACGATAGTGAATGAACAATTTCGGGGTTCAGTTCAACTTTATTCAAAATAAGATTTTTTGCAGTAAAATCAATGTTAGTGGAACTTTTTTAAAAATTAACATAAATACTTGCAATATTTAAACTAGTACTATATAGTTCTAGTTATGACAAAGATAAAATTAATGAATCAAAAACGTGTGATTGAGGTAGCTGCAACATTATTTTTAGAAAAAGGGTTTGCTTATACAAGTATGGATGAATTAGTACGTGTAAGCAAAGTTTCAAAGTCTAATGTGTATTATCATTTTTCTAATAAGGAAGTATTATTAGAAGGGGTCGTTGATTATTGGATTGAAATGTATCAATCTGCAATTGATGACATACTTTCTCAGAACCAATTTTTAGTTGAAGATCGTATCCAACTGTTTTTAAAGCAATTATCACAAGGAGTTCAGTCGAGGGAGTATAAGGGGAGCTGTCCATTTATTACTCTTTATATTCAAAGTCCTAAACAGGCCACGCAAATAAAAGAAAAAATAGGTCTTTTTTTTACAGGATTACAAAAGAAAGTTTCTCTATTACTTAAACAAGGGGTAGAGAATGGAGAATTCAGAAATACGATTAATATTGATGAGGTTGCATCACTTTTTATTACAAATCTTGAAGGAGCGTTATTTATTTCAGAAACATTGAAGGATGCAACTGTAATCACGAAAACAGCAGATCATTTTTTAAAATTGCTTCGATAAAAGAAGCATTTTTTTTACATCAAATTAGTACTAAGTAGTACTAAAAGGGGGATTTTATATGAGAACAGTATTTTTAACTGGTGGAACAGGCTTTATTGGAAAACAATTAGTAAAAGAATTAGCCAAAGAGGATGTTAAAATTCTTCTTTTAGTGAGGTCGAAAAATAAAGCAACACGCCTTTTTCAAGAAAGAGGCATCTTAAAAAAGGAAGTTATGCACTTTATTGAAGGTGATTTGACGAAAATAGATTTAGGTCTAAGTGCTGAAGATAAGGAGAGGGTATTGAAAACGGATGTGATTATTCACGCAGGAGGCCCCATGGATATTCAAGCGACAAGTAAAGAGGCAGCTTCCGTATTTTTAAATGGTGCCAAACATATTAGTGAATTAGCTGAAAGTATTCATCAATTGAAGGGTTTGCAACAATTTATTCATGTTGTAGGTTATATGAGTCCCTTTGATGATAAAAATAGCAAGATTGCAATTGATGTGTTTAAAGAAGGAAACAATTATTTGAAAATAAAAAATCCATATGAGAGAACAAAATTTTTAGCAGATCTTTATATCCGTCAGCAGGCATCAGCAGTAGGTTATCCGCTTTCTGTAATTAATCCGCCAACTGTAGTCGGTAGTAGTAAAACAGGGAGTACAGAGCAGATAGCAGGATTAGGTTTGCTTGTGATGAGTATGCGAAGAGGGCTCATGCCAGTGATTCCTGGAGGTAAGGGATATAGGTTACCACTTATTTCAAACGATGAGCTTGCGAAGTTTATTGTGCAGGTTTTCAGATTGGAGCAACCGACTATTCAAACATATACACTTGTTGAAGACAAACAGCACGATCAAAACATTGCTGAATTATTAAGTATTATGTCGGAAAGTATGAATATGAGGGCACCAAAAATTTCTGTTCCAATGCCATTTATGAAAGCAATTATGAATAGTGGAGGAAGTAAAATAACAAAAATTCCTTCTGATGGACTGAATTTTATTACAAAACAAAAATTTTCAAATGTTTCAGCGAAAAAAATTATGGGAGGAGATTGGTTTAAGAAGACGAGTGTAATGAAATTTTTCCCTGCCGTAGTAGCTGATCTGGATTATCGAATAATGTATCAAAATGGCCGGCATAATCATTTATTTAAACGAACATTATGCGATAACACTACCCTTTACCAATTACAAGGAAAGGGTAAACCGTTTATTTTATTACATGGTTTATTGAGTGATGGAGAGGATTTATTTCCTTTAGCGCAAGGGCTTCATGAAAAAACTGGTCAACCTGTATGGATCTTGGATCTTCCAGGTTTGGGACGGTCTCCTTTTAAACAAGAGAAAAATCTTCTAGATATCTATTTGAATGTAGTGAAAAAGTTATTGGAGAAAGCTACGAATGGTGCGCATCTAATTGGACATTCATTCGGTGCGTTTATTCTTCTGGAAGCATTGGTACAAGAGTACATAGATAAGAAGTATTCAATCACTTTACTTCAGCCACCTGTTGCTAAAAAAAATGCTAAATCGCTAAATGTTCCTCAAGTTATGAACAAATGGACATTAAAATTAGCAACTACTAATTTGATAGGGCGTTATTTATTAAGTAATGGTTTGTTTGAAAGTACGGAGAGCATCCCTGAACATTATATTGAAAAGATAAGTAAAAGTTTTACTTCTCCTAGAATTTTAAATACTACGGTTCAGCTTAACAGTTTACTACTGAAAAACGATCAAGGTGATTTCAATGAAGTAACAAAGTATAATCTTCACATTATTTGGGGGGATTATGACAGAGCCTATTCTGCTCCATCGCATCTTGGTAAGGTTGATTTTGTTCCATATGGCCATCATTTTCCTCTTAGCCACCCGAGTGAAACGGCAACATTAGTAATAAAAAATAGTAATACTAGCAAATGAGAGTGTAGGATAAATAAAAAGTGTGTAGTAAGATCGTTGTGTCTTTGAAATAAAATCGTACTGTTTGGAGTCCCGCGAACAAGACGCGAATTTTGCACGCTAAGCAAAAAAACAATAAGCTGTCTACATGGACAGCTTATTTACATTATTCTCGTTATTGGAAGTTATTTTTAACTTTTCCTGATCTGAAAGAGTCAATCTTTTTTTGATTATATAATTTATCAATAATTATTCTTTTTTCTCCGGCTGATAGGAAAGAATAACGACACCTGAACTGGTCGTTCTTGTTTCGATCAGTTTTAAAGCCTTTGTATCGTTTCCGGTTTTAAAGAGATGCTTTCCGCTTCCCACGATAACAGGATTGACCATAAAATGATATTCATCAATGAGGTCGTGTTGCATCAATGTTTGGATAAGCTCACCACTACCATAAATTAAAAGGTTCTGACCGGGCTGTTCCTTCAATTTCGATATTTCTTCTACAATATTACCCTTGATAAGATTTGCATTCCATTCGGTTTTTTCTAAAGTTGTTGAAGCAACAAATTTAGGCATGCTGTTCATCTTATCAGCAAAACCTTCTTCATCAGTCATAGAAGGCCAGGCAGCTGCAAAACCTTGATAGGTTACTCGCCCTAGTAGAAGAGCTTCACTTTCAAACAGTAAATCGGATTGAAACTTTGCTACTTCTTCATTGAAATATGGAGCAGTCCAAGCTGGTTCCTCCATGACACCATCTAGTGAGAGGTACATCGATACAATTATTTGTCCCATTTTATTCTCCTTTAATTTTAAATTGAGATTTTTACATATTGGTAACACAATTATTAATTCTCCAGCTAGAGAAATTCTCCCTTTTTAATAGTTTCGACAAAATGTATTAATATATGTTTCGGAATAACTCAATATATATTAATAACTTTGAAATATTGTATAACTTCTAATTTTTATGCATTATTGATTAGCATTGCTTATTGTGCTAACGAATCAGGATAGTGTGGAGACCGACCAACTAAATAGTTGCTTATCCTCAATTATTAGAAGGAAAGTTCTATCATTTCGCGAATTTATTAGACATAGACGAGTGCTATAATTTTCTATATCTACATATAAGAGGTGACTACGCATGAATCAAAGACCGTCAGAAGAAGAATACGCCGGAAGCTCCGGCGAATATATCCGTTTGGTGCCGGACGGTAACATCATCGACATTCTGCTCGCCCAGGAAAAGCAAATGACAGAGCTCCTGGCATCGTTGACCGAAAGCCAGGCCACATATCGGTATGCGGAAGGAAAATGGACGCTGAAAGAAGTCGTGGGCCACATTACAGACGCGGAACGCGTCATGACCTACCGCCTGCTCCGGTTCGCAAGAGGGGACCAGACGCCTCTGACCGGTTTCGATCAGGAATTATTCATACCTCCTTTCGGAAGCTGGACAACCGCGCAATTGGCCGAAGACTACCGGGCCGTACGGCAATCAACGCTTACATTGTTGCGCGGGCTACCAGCGGAGGCGTGGACCCGCAAGGGCACAGCCAACAACCTAAGCATTACGGCGCGCGCCCTCGCATACGGCGTCGCAGGACACGAACTTCATCACATGGCGGTCATCCGAAATCGGTATTTGAGTTAATCGCCGGCTGAGGCCATTGGAATGGAACTAACACCTATCATACAATCTTTTAGATACCGTTCTTATGGGGGGCCCGCCCCACAACCATCAACTTAAGGATTTAGACTATTTTTATGAATATGCACCAAAAACAAGAGCATATCGATTTTTCTCATTTTGGGGTATTTGTTTTTCTTAGATTGAGGGTGATGGGGCACTACTCTATAATGATCAAATTAAAATTTAAAATAGTTATAGAGACTCCATTTCTCGGAAATATTGTAACTATTAAGTTGTAAAAAGAACCATAGTTTTTCATTTTTGAAAAGGTTATGGTCTTTTTTAATTGTAACAAAGATATGATGCGAGGAAGTTTTTTAGATAAATCAAAAAAACTTGATTAATAAGTTGCATATAGAACTCATCTACGTATATACTATAAACATCAAAAAAAGTTGATGAAGGGAAGTGAACTACAGTGGCACAAAATTTTCAGCTCTATGAGAAAAAGTTTAAAGCGTTGGCGGATCAGAAACGTTTAGAAATCATGTATGAACTTTGCCAGCGAGGACAGACGTGTGTATGTGATTTAACAGAAGTTTTTGAAATGACGCAATCTAAATTATCATATCATTTAAAAATTTTATTAGATGCAGGTTTGATTGTAAAAGAAACAAAAGGTACGTGGAGTTATTATGATTTAAATGATGCGGAAGTGAATAATTTATTATCAGAAGAATTGTGCTGTATCTTTAGAAAAACAGGGAAAGGTAGTTGCTGTTAAAATTTTGAGTTATTAATCAAAAAAAATTGATTAATGATATATAAAAAGGAGGAATAAGGTATGAGATATGTTCACGTCGGTATAAACGTTACGAATTTAGAGAAGTCTATTGAATTTTATGAAAAGGTATTTGGTGTTTCACCAGTTAAAGTGAAAACAGATTATGCAAAATTTTTATTAGAGACGCCAGGACTTAATTTTACGCTGAACGTGCGAGATGAAGTGAAGGGAAATCAGGTAAATCATTTTGGTTTCCAAGTGGATACAGCTGAAGAAATTACATTGCATAAAGAACGATTAGAAAAAGAAGGTTTCTTCGCGCGTGATGAGATGGATACGACTTGTTGCTATGCAGTGCAAGATAAGTTTTGGGTAACAGATCCAGATGGGAATGAGTGGGAATTCTTTTATACGAAAGCAGATAGTAATGTTCACAAAATTGAAGAGTCATCTTGTTGCGCGACTTCAAATGAGGTAGCTAAAAATTCTTGTTGTTAATAGGAGATGGAAAATAAAATGAAACGTTTATCTTTTCTAGACCGATATTTAACACTATGGATTTTTCTAGCGATGGCTGTTGGGATTGGTTTAGGGTTTGTGTTCCCTAGTGTAGTAGACGGACTGAATACATTACAGGTTGGAACGACGTCTATTCCGCTTGCTGTTGGTTTAATTGTAATGATGTATCCACCGTTAGCGAAAGTTCGCTATGAGGAAATGGGCCGAGTATTTAAAGATGTAAAAGTGTTAGTGCTATCTTTAGTACAAAATTGGATTATTGGTCCGGTACTTATGTTTGTGTTAGCAATTATTTTTCTTCCTGATAAACCAGAATACATGGTTGGTCTCATTATGATTGGGTTAGCACGTTGTATTGCAATGGTAATTGTTTGGAACGATCTTGCTGATGGGGATAAAGAGTATGCGGCAGGTTTAGTTGCTTTTAATTCGGTATTCCAAATGCTCTTTTTCTCAGTTTATGCATACGTATTTGTAACTGTAATTCCAGAATGGTTAGGGATTGAAGGTGCTATTGTCGATATTACAATGATAGAAGTAGCAAAATCAGTATGTATCTATTTAGGAATTCCTTTTATAGCAGGTATGTTGACACGCTTTGTACTAGTTAAGTTAAAAGGAAGACAGTGGTATGAAAAAGTGTTTATACCTAAAATTAGTCCACTTACATTACTTGCATTGCTATTTACAATCATCGTTATGTTCTCTTTAAAAGGAGAGATGATTGTTAGCGTGCCACTAGATGTGGTAAGAATAGCGATTCCGTTATTAATCTATTTTATTGTAATGTTTTTTGTTTCTTTCTTTATGGGAAGAAAAATTGGTGCAAACTATCCGGTGACGACAACGTTAGCATTTACAGCAGGTAGTAATAACTTTGAGTTAGCAATTGCTGTAGCAGTTGGTGTGTTTGGTATTCATTCGGGCGCAGCATTCGCAGCTGTCATTGGACCGTTAGTCGAAGTACCTGTCATGATTGCACTTGTAAATGTCGCTTTTTGGTTTAAACGTAAATATTTTAATGATCAATCAACTTAAAAACAAAGGTGGAAAACAACATGGAAAACAAAAAAACAATCTATTTCTTATGTACAGGAAATTCATGCCGAAGCCAAATGGCAGAAGCGTGGGGTAAACAATATTTAGGAGGTAAGTGGAATGTATATTCTGCAGGAATCGAAGCACATGGAGTGAATCCAAATGCGATTAAAGCAATGAATGAAGTGAATATCGATATAACAAATCAAACATCAGATATGATTGATACAAACATTTTAAATAATGCTGATTTAGTCGTTACACTTTGTAGTCATGCGGATTCTGTTTGTCCTTCGACACCTTCGCACGTAAATCGTGTTCACTGGGGATTTGATGACCCGGCAGGAAAAGAATGGTCTGAATTTCAACGTGTTCGCGATGAAATTGGTGAACGTATAAAACGATTTTCTGAAACAGGTGAGTAAATAAAGGAAAGAGTCAACTCAATCGAGTAGGCTCTTTTTTATGTGCTATGAAACTTCAAAATAGAACGGTATGACGGTAGTAGAATGTTGTAATAAACGTGGATTTAATCACGAAAAAAACGACTCCATTCACGTTTTTCAGGTTATCTGATGTATAGGTGAATTTTTTGAGAAAAAAATGTTTATAAAAAGCCTTGAAATATTCTGAAAATTAAATTATTATTATCCATGTAAACTACTAAGTAATCGTTTACATGGATGAAATAAGGGTTTAAACAAAACTGAAGTAAACGATTTCTTGAAAACTAAGAAAGAGTGATAAAATGGCAAAATCTACAATTAAAGATGTTGCAATGGAAGCGAATGTGTCTACAGCTACAGTATCTCGAGTGTTAAACGAAAGTGGATTTGTAAGTGACGACATTAAAGATCGTGTTTTTTTAGCTGTGAAGAAGCTTAATTATCAACCAAATGCGATTGCTAGAAGTTTAAAGCAAGATAAAACATACACGATTGGTGTTGTGATTCCGGATATCACAAATCATTATTACATGACAATTTCAAAGGCGATTGAAGATATTGTGCAGCAAAAGGGCTATAACCTTATTTTCTGTAGTAGTCACGAAAATCCTAAGAAAGAGGATAAATTGTTGCAGCTACTAGTGGAACAACGGGTAGATGCTATTGTGTTGGCTACTGCTGGAGGTTGTGAAGAAAGAGTAAGAAGTATTCATCAAGCTGGTGTACCAATAGTTTTAGTTGATCGGACTGTTGAGATTGGAGATTCAAAATTAGATTCGGTTGTAGAAAGTAATTTTGAAAGTGCTTATAGATTAACGAGCTATCTTTTAAAACAGGGTCATCGATCTATTGGTCTTGTGAATGGATTGTTAAACGTTAGTACAGGTAAAGAGCGTTATGAAGGATTTCAGAAAGCTTTGGAAGAGTTCGGGATTCAGGAAGATGAAAACTATACGTTTAATAGCACTTTCACAAGAGAAGGTGGTATGAAAGCAGTTGATTATTTTCTTAATTTTACTGAGAAACCGTCAGCGATTCTATCTTTGAACAATGAAATGGCATTTGGTGTTCTTCTTGAACTAACAAAGAGAGGCTACTCAATACCAGAGGACATCGTGATCGCTTCTTTTGGTGATGTGGAAGCAGCACAATTATTACAAGCGCCTGGGATTATATCGGTAGCGCACAAACCATACGAAATGGGAGAAAGGGTAGGTGATATATTACTGAAACGCTTAAATAATGAAGAAGGTCCCTTTAATGAAATATTTACACCTCCATTACTAATAGATGCACAAAGTGTACGTAGTTGAAACGTATTTTCGTTAAGATAAAAATCGGAAGGGAGATAGAAATGCTAAAAGGAATACCGAAAATAATGAGTCCAGATTTAATGAAAGTTCTTTTAGAAATGGGGCATGGGGATGAGATTGTTTTAGCGGATGGCAATTTCCCCGCTGCCTCTTGCGGGACGAAGCTCATTCGATGTGAAGGTCATGGGGTTCTTGAAGTATTACAGGCAATTTTGCAATTCTTTCCACTCGATACGTATAGTAATCATTCTGTTTCATTAATGAAAGTCGTAAAAGGGGATCCTACCACGCCCTCCATTTGGGAAACATATGATGCGACAATTAAAAAATATGATACTCATTTTGATGGTTTTGAGATGATTGACCGCTTTGCATTTTATGAGAGGGCAAAGAAGGCGTATGCAATTGTTGCAACGAGTGAAAGTGCTCTCTATGCTAATATGATTTTAAAAAAGGGCGTGGTTACTGATTAACGCATTATTAAACTAATATATTGTTTCATTAAAAATTTGATAGGGTAGTAGGTGATAGGATGAGTGAATTATTGCTGAAAATGGATGGAATTAGTAAAGCGTTCCCTGGAGTGCAAGCGCTTTCTAATGTGCGATTTGAATTGAAAAAAGGCGAAGTTCACGCACTTTTGGGAGAGAATGGAGCCGGAAAATCTACATTAATGAAAATTTTAACAGGAATTTATCAAAGAGATGCTGGAACCATTGCGTATGAAGGAAAAGAAATAGAGGTTCCAGATACAAAAGCAGCACAAAGACTCGGAATCAGCATTATTCATCAGGAACTTAATTTGGCTCCGCATTTAACAGTTGCCCAAAATATTTTTATTGGAAGAGAACCTAAAGGGCTATTTAATCTTTTTTTGGATGAAAAAGAACTCAATAACAGAGCGAAAAAACTATTTGAAAGGTTAAACATTCATCTAGACCCAAGAGAATTGGTAGGCAATTTAACAGTTGCGAAACAGCAAATGGTGGAAATCTCTAAAGCTCTTTCTTTTGATTCAAAAGTACTGATTATGGATGAGCCAACCGCAGCTTTAACGGATACTGAAATCGATGCATTATTTGTTATGATTCGGAAATTACGACAAGATGGTGTGGGAATTGTATATATCTCTCACCGCATGGAGGAGCTTAAGAAAATTACTGACCGTGTATCGATTATGCGAGACGGTACATACGTAGGAACGATGAACACGAAGGATGCAACGATTGAACAAATTATCTCGATGATGGTTGGAAGGAAAATTGATAACAATCAAAAACCAGAAATGAAAGAGAGAACGAGAGAAAAAGTGTTTGAAGTAAAAAATTTAAAGAGAGGGAACACGATAAAAGATGTAAGTTTTGAACTGTATAAAGGGGAAATCGTTGGCTTTGCTGGATTGATGGGTGCTGGAAGAACAGAAGTAGCCCGTGCCATATTTGGGGCAGACCCACTAGATTCAGGGGAGATTTTTATTAAGGGAAAAAGACAGAATATTAAAAATCCTTCCGATGCAGTACAAAATGGAATTGGCTATTTGTCTGAAGATCGAAAACAGTTTGGACTTCTAGTTGGGATGGATGTCAAAACAAATATTGCAATGGCATCGATGAAAGATTATGTAAAACCTTTCGGCTGGATGCATGTATCGAAAGTGGATCAACAATCTGAGGAATTAATTAAGAGGTTAAAAATAAAAACACCATCAGGTAATCAATTAGTGAAAAATCTTTCAGGAGGGAATCAGCAAAAAGTTGTTATTGGCAAGTGGTTGACTAGAGATTCAGATGTCTTAATCTTTGATGAGCCTACTCGTGGTATTGATATCGGGGCAAAAGACGAAATTTATAAGTTACTACATGATTTAGCACAGCAAGGAAAATCTATTATTATGATTTCCTCAGAGCTTCCTGAAATTTTAAGGATCAGTCACCGCGTGATTGTTATGTGTGAAGGCAAAATAACAGGAGAATTGAAAAATGATGAAAAAGCATCGCAAGAAGCAATTATGACTCTTGCAACAAAACGAATGATGTAATGAATAGTAACGGATGATAAAGGAGTGAACAAAAATGGAAATACAAAAGGTAGTCGAACTTCCAGTTGAAGGGAAGATGAGGAAAGGGATAAATTCAAACGCGCTTCAACAGCTTCTAGCATTTGCAAGTTTAATTGTACTTGTTGTCATTTTTTCAATTACTTCAGCTAATTTTCTACAATTTGATAACATTATAGGAATCTTTTTATCGACAGCTGTTACAGGCATCCTTGCTTTAGGGGCAACAATGATTATCGTTACAAGTGGAATTGATTTATCCTGTGGAACCGTACTAACCTTGTCTTCGGTTATGACAGGTGTATTTGCTGTCAACTTAGGTTTACCAGTTTGGGTAGCTGTACTTGGAGGTATTTTAATAGGTGCCGTAGTAGGTTTAATTTCTGGAGCTGCAATTGCAAAGTTGAAGATTCCCCCATTTATTGCAACGTTAGCGATGATGATGATCGCAAAAGGATTGGCACTTGTTATTTCGAAAGCCACTCCAATTTATTTCACTTCTATACCAAGCTTTAACAAAATTGCGATGGGTTCTATTATTCCTGGCTTTGCTATTCCGAATGCTGTTTTCATCTTTTTTGGAATGGCTATTTTCGCAAGCTTAATTTTAAATAAAACGATTATCGGAAGGTATACATTTGCACTAGGAAGCAATGAAGAAGCAACCAGGCTTTCTGGAGTGAATGTTGATAAGTGGAAAATCATTATCTATATGATTGCAGGTGTTTTTACTGGTGTTGCAGGGATTATCATGGCATCTCGTCTAAATTCTGCTCAGCCAGCTTTAGGTGCAGGATATGAATTAGAAGCAATCGCAGCAGTCGTTATCGGAGGAACTTCTTTAAGTGGTGGTAAAGGAACAATTCTTGGTACTGTTATCGGTGCATTGATTATGAGTGTGTTAACAAATGGTCTTCAAATTCTTTCGGTACCTCAAGAATGGCAAACGGTAGTTGTTGGGGCGGTTATCTTATTAGCAGTTTACGCAGATGTGTTACGAAACAAAAAAGCAAAGAATTAATTGCGATACTGCTTTTTAAATAAAACAATATATAGGGGGAATTTTGGATGAAGAAAGCAAAAAAGGGCATAGTTTTATCGTCAATTCTCGCAATTTCAATGTTTATGGGAGCGTGTTCTTCAAATGGTGCAAGCACAGGAAGTAAGGATAGTAATGCCCCTACAAAAGATGACGGTAAGCGCTATGTGGCTATTATTTCAAAAGGGTTCCAGCATCAGTTCTGGCAAGCAGTTAAAAAAGGAGCTGAGCAAGCAGCAGATGAGTATAAAGTAAATATTACATTTGTAGGTCCTGAAACGGAAGCGCAGGTTGATAAACAAGTTGAAATGCTCCGTAGCACACTTGATAAAAAACCAGATGCGATTGGTTTTGCGGCATTAGACTCTAAGGCTGCTCTTCCTTTATTAGAACAAGCAAAAAATAAAAAAATTCCGGTTGTTGCATTTGACTCAGGTGTTGAGGGAGATATACCTGTAGCAAGAGCTGCAACGGATAATAAAGCAGCAGCAGCTCTTGCAGCTGAGAAAATGGCTGGATTAGTTGGTGAAAAAGGAGAAGTAGCAGTAGTTGCTCACGACCAGACAAGTAAAACAGGTGTTGAACGCCGCGATGGCTTTGTAAATACAATCAAATCAAAGTATCCGAACATCAAACTTGTCGATATTCAATATGGTAGCGGCGATCAATTAAAATCGACTGACGCTGCTAAGGCAATTATGCAAGCGCACCCAAATGTAAAAGGTATTTTCGGTACAAATGAAGGTTCTGCGATAGGGGTAGTAAATGCTGTTAAAGAATTGAACAAAAAGAGTGTAGTAGTAGTTGGCTTTGACTCTGGAAAACTACAAATTGATGCGATTAAGAGCGGAGTGATGGCAGGTGCGATTACGCAAAATCCAATTGGAATTGGTTACGAAACTGTGAAAGCAGCTGTTGAGAACCTAGATGGGAAACAAGTATCCAAAACAATTGACACTGGTTTCTATTGGTACGATAAAAAGAACATTGATGATCCAAAGATTAAGGAAGTGCTATATCAATAAAATCTAAAACGAAACTAGCGGTGCAAATAAGAGAGAAACTGAGGTGTATAACATTGTCTAATGTAATAAATGATTTGAAATTATATGCAAATAAGATTGTCCAAACAGGACTTGTAGTAGGAGCAGGTGGAAATTTGAGTATGAGAGATGGGAATATGATGTATATCTCTCCTAGTGGTTTTGATTTGCAAGAGATAGAAGACCACGAGTGGGTACGTGTCAATATTGAAACTGGTGAGATATTGGATGATTTAAAACCATCTTCTGAAATATTAATGCATTTGGAATGTTTTCGTAAACGTCCTGATATAACAGCTGTTTTACATGCTCATCCAAGTTATTCGGTAGGTGTATCATGTACTGGTCATACCATTCCGAGTCTATTCCCAGATTTTCCAGCAATGATCAAAAGCGTATCTTATCTTGAATATATGATTCCGACTACAGAAGTATTGGCTAACGCTGTATCAAATGTGATTGAAGAAAATGATGTAGTCGTAATGAGGAATCATGGCGTACTTACGGTTGGTAAAACAATGAAAGAAGCATATTTTCTAATGCAAATTCTAGAAGAAGCGGCCAAAGTATATACGATTGCATCGACTGTGGGCGTGCCAAGAATTTTGACAGAGGAAGAATGTCACGAATTAAGAAATCTATCTTCTGAGAAATATAGATTACAACTACTAAAAGATGCGGAGTAATTGAAGTGTTTCCGAGGGGTGTGAAGGAATGGAAAAAGTTTGGGCTTTTGATTTAGGTGCATCTAATGGGCGTTTAATGGTAAGTGGATTTGATGGGAAACGCCTTTATCTTGAAGAAGTTCACCGGTTCTCCAATAGCCCTATTTACGCAACTGGTCATTATTATTGGGATATTTTAAGGATCTTCCAAGAAATGAAGAATGGAATAGGGAAAAGTATTAGAAACGGTCATAAGTCGATAGAAAGTTTATCTATCGATACGTGGGGCGTTGATTTCGGACTTCTTTCTGCAACAGGAGAATTGCTTAGCAATCCTTATTCTTATAGAGATCCGCATACAAATGATAGTTTAAAAGAAATCACGGAAGTCATTCCGAGGGATGTTTTGTTCTCTCGAACGGGCGTCACGCCAGCAGCAATTAATACGATTTGCCAGCTTTATACGATAAAAAAGAATAACCCAGATTTGATAGAAAAGGCAAAAACTCTATTATTAACACCAAACTTATTGAGTTATTTATTTTCCGGCGAAAAGGCGAATGAATATACGATTAGTACAACGACATCATTATTTCACATTCATGAGCATAATTGGGATACCGCCCTTATGACTAAGTTAAAGCTACCTAAAGAAATCATGGGAAATATTGTGATGCCAGGAACAACTCTCGGTCCGACACTTTCTTCCATTCATAACAAATTTGGCATGAAGCCTGTTAAAGTTATTGCTGGTGCAGGACATGATACAGCCTGTGCTCTTGCCGCACTGCCTATAAAGTCAGAATGTTCTGCGTTTATGTGTTGTGGTACATGGATCTTAATGGGAGTTCAAGTGAAGAATCCAGTCATTAATGAACAGGCTTTGGAATGGGGCTTTACAAATGAAGGAACGGCAGATGGCGAGTTTCGACTACTTAAAAATATTATGGGGTTATGGCTCATGCAAGAATGTAGGGGGACTTGGGCAAAAGAAGGCAAGCTTTTTACTTACGAAGAAGAAGCAACGTTGATTCGAAATACAAAGCCATTTGCACATTTCATAGACCCAGATGATCCTTCTTTCTTCAATCCGGAAAATATGCCAAAACAAATCCGAGATTTCTGTATAAAGAGTGGTCAACAGCCGCCTGAAACGGAAGGAAGTTTCCTCCGCTGTATTTTGGAGAGTCTCTCACTAAGTTATAGGTGGGTGTTAGAGAAGCTGGAAGTTTTAACTGGAAAGTCAATAGAAGTTATCCACATGGGCGGCGGTGGCATTCAGAATGATCTGTTTTGTCAATTTACCGCAAATGCGACTAACCGTCCTGTTGTAGCGGGGCCAGTTGAAGCGAGTGCGATTGGAAATTCATTATCGCAATGGATCGCGCTAGGAAAAATAAAGGATTTAAAGGAAGGTAGAGAGATTGTTGAAAACTCGTTTCCTGTTAAACATTATCAACCTCAAAACCAATTAGAATGGCAGGAAGCATACGGCCGTTTTATTGAAATAATCGATAACAATGTAGTAAGAAGGGAGCTTTAAAATGAAAACAGTTCATAATAGATTCTACAATACATTACCGAAAATCGGAATTAGACCAACAATTGATGGCAGAAGAAATGGTGTACGTGAATCTCTTGAAGATATGACGATGAATCTTGCAAAATCGGTAGCAAATCTACTAACCGAAAACTTGCGTCATTACAATGGTGAGGCAGTAGAATGTGTCATCGCTGATACATGTATTGGCGGTGTGGCGGAAGCGGCCAAAGCGGCTGAAAAATTTGCAGTAGAGGGAGTTGGTGTTTCTATTACTGTTACACCATGTTGGTGCTATGGTTCTGAAACAATGGATATGAATCCTGATATTCCAAAAGCAGTATGGGGATTTAATGGAACAGAACGTCCAGGGGCAGTGTATCTTGCAGCTGTCTTAGCTGCCCATAATCAAAAGGGCATTCCAGCTTTCGGCATATACGGGAAAGATGTGCAAGACTTAAGTGATACATCCATTCCAGAAGATGTGCAGGAAAAACTACTTCAATTTGCAAAGTCTGGCCTTGTCGTTGCTACTTTAAAAGGAAAATCGTATCTGTCGATGGGGTCTGTATCTATGGGGATTGCCGGTAGTACCGTTCAACCTGAATTTTTCCAAGATTATTTAGGAATGAGAAATGAATATATTGATATGACCGAATTTGTAAGAAGAATAGATGAAGAGATTTATGATAAGGAAGAATATGAAAAAGCTTTAAACTGGGTAAAAGAGTATTGTCCAGAAGGTCCAGATAATAATGCGGAAGAAATGCAAAGGTCACGGGAGCAAAAAAATAAAGACTGGGAAACTAGCGTTAAAATGACTTTAATTGCAAGGGATCTTATGACTGGAAATCCAAAACTAGTGGAACTTGGCTATGGTGAGGAAGCGCTAGGATACAATGCTATTTCCGCAGGTTTCCAAGGTCAGCGTCAATGGACGGATCATTTCCCAAATGGTGATTTTATGGAGACAATTTTAAATTCCTCCTTTGATTGGAACGGAATTCGCCCGCCATACATTATGGCTACTGAAAATGATAGTTTAAATGGAGTTACGATGCTATTTGGCCATTTATTAACAAATACAGCTCAAGTTTTTGCTGATGTAAGAACGTATTGGAGTCCGGAGGCAGTAGAACGTGTGACAGGGCATAAACCTAAAGGATTAGCAGAAAAGGGATTTATTCATATGATTAACTCCGGTTCAGCTGCACTTGATGGGACAGGACAACAAACGAAAGATGGAAAGCCTGCTATAAAACCGTTTTGGGAAATTACAGAGGAAGAAGTTCAAAATTGTTTAGCAGCTACTTCTTGGAGACCGGCTTCAACAGGGTATTTCCGAGGGGGCGGATTCTCAAGTGATTTCTTAACAAAGGGAAATATGCCTGTAACAGCAGCCCGTCTCAATCTTGTTAAAGGCTTAGGTCCTGTTTTACAAATCGCAGAAGGCTATTCAGTTGAAATCCCAGAAGAGGTGCACGACATATTGGATAAGAGAACAGATCCAACTTGGCCAACAACTTGGTTCGTTCCAAATATAACGGGAGAAGGTGCTTTTAAGGATGTTTACACCGTGATGAATAATTGGGGTGCTAACCACTGTGTAATAAGCTACGGTCATATTGGTAGTGATTTAATTACGCTTGCTTCAATGCTCCGAATTCCTGTAAATATGCATAACGTCAAAGAAGAACAAATCTTTAGACCGAGTGCATGGGGCATGTTCGGAACAAACGATCCAGAAGCAGCAGATTACCGTGCCTGCCAAAACTTTGGTCCATTATACCATTAAGGAAAAAAAGTTCCCCCTGATAATATGTCGGGGGGGTTACTATAGAGCATATTTTTTCGCACTGGAATGAAAGTGTTTTACATGTAAAAGAAGTGCAAGTAATAGCAAACTCTTGAACATACGGATACTACTATTTTAAAGAGTTTAGTATCCGAAATAATAGAACAATAAAAAATAGCGGGGGTAAAAAATATGGTGAAAAGTTTATGGGAAGATGCAAAAGCATCTCAATTATCGCAAGGATTGGAACAATTAGTGTATCGTTCAAATTTAATTGGCACAGACCGTGCTGTATGTAATTGGGGCGGTGGAAACACATCGGTAAAGACAGTTGAAAAGGATTTTCGTGGTCATGATGTAGAGGTTATGTGGGTGAAAGGAAGCGGATCTGATTTAGCGACTATGAAAGTGCAAAACTTTACTGGTTTAAAAATGGAAGACATTCGTTTATTGATGGAGCGCGAAGAAATGCCAGATGAAGAAATGGTAGAGTACTTATCTCATTGTATGATTGACAGCAAACATCCGCGTGCGTCTATCGAAACGTTATTACATGCATTTTTACCTTTTAAACATGTGGATCATACACATCCAGATGCTATTATTAGTCTTTGCTGCGCACATAATGGAAAACAAATTGCGGAAGAAATTTACGGTAATCGCTTCGTTTGGGTTCCATATGTGCGTCCGGGATTTACATTATCAAAAATGATTGCAGAAGGCGTGAAAAATAATCCAAATGCTGAACTAGTATTAATGGAAAAACACGGCTTAGTCGTTTGGGGAGAAACAGCGAAAGAAAGCTATGAAAAAACAATTGCGGTCATTAATGAGGCAGAACAATATATTAATGAGCGAGTGAATGAAAGCACTGTATTCGGAGGTCAAAAATACGAAGCACTTTCAGGAGAAGAGCGTAGAAGTATTCTTGCAAAAGTAATGCCGATTATTCGCGGGGCAGTTAGTGATGAAAAGAAAATGCTATTATCCTATGACGATACAGATGAAGTACTTCAATTTGTAAACAGCCGCGATGCACGAGAACTTTCTCAAGTTGGAGCGGCTTGTCCTGACCATTTAGTTCACACAAAGCGCAGTCCTCTTTATATTGATTGGGATCCGCAAACGAAAGATATGGACAGATTAATAGAGAGCATAAAGGTTGGTGTTGAAAGCTTTAAAGAAGAGTATAAAGCTTACTTTGAACGTAACAAATACGAAGGAGACAAAATGTTTGAATCGGCACCGCGCGTTATTTTAATTCCTGGTATCGGTATGGTGAATACCGGTAAAAATGTGGCGATGTCAAAAGTAAGTGGTGCGCTGTATCATAGGGCAATTTCAGTAATGAAAGGCTCCACAACACTTGGAAGTTTTGTTTCTTTAAATGAAAACGAATCTTACAATGTTGAGTACTGGCCATTAGAGCTATATAAATTATCGTTGGCACCAGCAGAAGCGGAATTTTCCCGCAAAGTTGCCTTTATTACAGGTGGTGCTGGCGGAATTGGAAGTGAAACGGGACGATGCCTTGTTTCAGAAGGTGCACATGTAGTGCTTGCTGACTTGAATTTTGAAGGGGCAGAAAAAGTTGCAGCGGAAATTAATGATAAGTATGGTGAAGGCCGTGCTATTGCGGTAAAAATGGATGTAACAAAAGAAGAAGAAGTGAAGACGGCATTTGAACAGGCAGCTCTGACTTACGGAGGCGTTGATAGTATCGTAAACAATGCAGGGCTTGCGACGTCTAGTCCATTCGATGAAACAACGCTTCAAGAATGGAATTTAAATATGAACGTGCTTGGAACGGGATACTTTTTAGTGGCACGTGAAGCGTTCAAGCAAATGAAACAGCAAGGCATTGGGGGGAATATGGTATTTGTCGGCTCAAAAAATTCTGTGTATGCCGGGAAAAACGCTACAGCATACAGCTCTGTAAAAGCACTCGAAACACATTTAGCGAGATGTATTGCAGCTGAAGGCGGTGAGTACGGTATTCGTGTAAATTCAGTTCTTCCAGATGCGGTTCTGCAAGGATCAGCTATTTGGGGTTCGAAATGGCGTGAAGAACGTGCCGCAGCATATGGTATTGAGCCGGACCAGTTAGAGGAACATTACCGTAAACGTACAACATTATTGGTTAATATTTATTCGAAAGATATCGCTGAATCAATTGCTTTCTTTGCCTCTTCAAAGGCGGATAAAACAACTGGATGTATGATTACAGTTGATGGTGGTGTAACAGCGGCATTTACTAGATAATTATTTCTTTTTTTAAAAAGGAAAAAGAGGTGTAATAGGCAAATGTACGTTTGCCTATTATGCTTCCATATAAAAGAATAGCGAATCTCAAGGAGAGAATAAAATAAGTCAATGCGCAGAAGGGGACACTTTACATTCGCTTTTCAAAAGGGGATGGAAATTTGAAACTTAGGAACTTATTAACAGGGGGATTGCTCTTTGGTACGTTATTATTCTCTTTAGGAAGCACTGGAGAGTTTAATAGGGTAGAGGCAACATCACCTATTACGATTGACACTCCAAAATCAGAGGGAAAGAAACTATCGCTTTGGTACAATGAGCCAGCAAAAGATTGGGAAAAACAAGCATTGCCAATCGGTAATGGTTATATGGGCGGCATGGTATTTGGCGGAGTCCAGCAAGAACGTATTCAGTTTAATGAAAAAACGCTTTGGACTGGCGGACCAAGCAGTACGAGTGAGTATACGTACGGGAATCGTGATGGAGCAGCGAGTCACTTAGGTAGCATTAGGGAAAAGTTAGCAAAAGGTGATAAATCAGGCGCGGAAAGGGAATCTTCGCAATTTCTTACAGGTCTTCAAAAAGGGTTTGGGTCCTATCAAAATTTTGGGGACATTTACTTAGATTTTAATATGCCAGATCCATCTGCATTTTCAAATTATCGCAGGGAATTAAATATAAATGAAGGTATTGCTACTGTTTCCTATAACTATAAAGGTGTTCAATATAATAGGGAATATTTCACAAGTTATCCTGATCGCGTTATGGTTATGCGTTTAACAGCTAGTGAATCTAAACAGCTTTCATTAGATGTTAGACCAACGAGCGCGCAGGGAGGGCAAGTAACGTCCAAAGATAATAAAATCACTATTAAAGGACAAATAGCGAATAACGGAATGAAATATGAATCAGAATTTAAAGTATTGAATGAGGGAGGTACTTTAACAGCGGAGAATGGGAAAATTAAAGTAGCGAATGCAGATAGTTTAACAATTATTATGACTGCGGCTACTGATTATGAAAATAAATACCCTACTTATAAAGGAGAAGATCCACATCAAAAGGTTGAAAAAATCATGGCCTCTATTTCTAAGAAGAGTTATGAGATTTTAAAATATACGCATATTAAAGACTATCACTCTTTATTTAATCGTGTTTCTTTAAATTTAGGAGGGGAAAACCCATCTGTTCCAACAAATGAACTACTAGCATCTTATAGTAAACAAAACAGTAAGTATTTAGAAGAACTATTCTTCCAATATGGAAGATACTTGCTCATTTCTTCTTCAAGACCAGGAACGCTTCCTGCAAATCTACAAGGTGTATGGAATAATTCGAACACACCACCGTGGGAAAGTGACTATCATTTCAATATTAACCTGCAAATGAATTATTGGCCTGCAGAGGTGGCGAATCTGTCCGAAACAGCTGAGCCATTAATGGACTATGTTGATTCATTAAGAGCACCAGGAAGGGTTTCGGCGGAAAAACATTTCGGTGTTACAGGTGGCGGGTGGACCGTTAATACGATGAATAATCCATTTGGATTTACAGCGCCTGGCTGGGGATTAGGCTGGGGTTGGGCACCTAGTGCGAATGCTTTTATCGGTCAAAACCTATGGGAACATTATAAATTTACGGATGATAAACAATATTTACAAGAAAAGATTTATCCGATACTGAAAGAAGCGGCGGAGTTTCATAGTAAGTTTTTAGTAGAAGATCAAAATAAGAAGTTAGTTGTTTCTCCGTGCTGGTCTCCAGAGCTTGGTGGTATCTCGAATGGATGCGCTTTTGATCAACAGTTAGTGTATGAGTTGTTCTCAAATGTAATTGAAGCTAGTGAAATCTTGCAGATTGATACGGCGTTTCGAGATGAGTTAAAGACTAAAAGGGATCGATTATTCCCACCAATTCAAATTGGTAGATATGGTCAAGTGCAAGAGTGGAAGGATGATATAGATGACCCTGGCGAAACGCATAGGCATATATCTCAGCTAGTTGCACTATATCCAGGAAGTATGATTAATCACAATACACCGGAATGGCTTGAGGCTGCTAAAGTTACTTTAAACCATCGTGGTGATGAGGGAACGGGCTGGAGTAAAGCGAACAAAATTAATTTATGGGCACGTTTATTAGATGGTGACCATGCTTATAAAATTTTGCAAGGGCAACTTACAGGAAGTACGCTTAGTAACCTGTTTGATACGCATCCACCGTTTCAAATTGATGGAAACTTTGGCGCAACATCGGGAATTGCTGAAATGTTAATTCAAAGCCATACCGACTCCATTCAATTATTGCCTGCACTTCCGAAAGCTTGGAAGGACGGTTCTTATAAAGGACTAAGAGCACGCGGTGCATTTACGATTGATGCGAACTGGAAAAATGGTATGCCTACAGTCATTCAGGTGAATTCTGATCACGGAAACGATGTAAAGTTAAAAAGTCCAATGTTCAATACACCAGTTACTGTGACAAGAGTCGGAACGAATACACCGGTGCCATTTACGAAAGATGGAGATACGATTTCATTTAAAACGGAACAAGGTAAAACTTATAAAATTGAGTCTATGCTTAGTTTCGATCTAGAGTCTCCGAGTAGTATAACGGCAGGAAGTACAGTTAAAGTAAAGGCAAATTTATCAAACTTCGGTTCATTGAAATCTTCTTCCGGAGAAGTGGTTGTAAAGGCTCCAGAGAGCTGGAATGTTAAACCGATTACAGTAGCTTTTGAAGGCGTTGAACCAGGGCAATCGAAAACAATTGAGGCAGATTTACCGGTCCCGATTGATGTGGCTTCTAATAATTATTCCATTGAAGCTGAAGTAAATACAGATAGCGGGACTGTTCGTAAAACGAATCAAATAGAAGTAACGCCAGCAGTAAAGCTAATTTCAGCAAATGTTGAACCCAATCCAATTATTGTTGAAGGGGGTTCGACTACATTAAAGGTAAAGGTTCAAAATGAAATAAGGGAAAAAGTGACACCTGGAAAGATTGAACTGCAATTACCAGATGGCTGGAATGCGCAGCCATTAACAACAGACTTTCAATTAACTGCAGGAGGAGAGGACACATATTCGTTTGTTATAACTCCGCCATCCGAGTTTAAAGGAGTGAAAGAAGTTGGGGTCTCTGTAAAATTAGGGAATGCGGTGGTAACATCAACGAAAGTTCAAGTGGCTTCCGGCGGCATCTACCTGAGTGATATTTCATGGATAAAAGCAACCGCTGGATGGGCAACGGTTCAAAAAGATAAAAGCACTGACAAAAACCCGCTTTCATTACTCGGAACGACAGGACCGATTACGTATAAAAAAGGAATCGGAACGCATTCGAAGTCAGAAATCACCTATGATATATCAAATGCAACTTACAAACGATTTAATTCATATGTAGGAATCGACCAGGAACCTGGCGGTAAAGGTGGTTCAGTCGTGTTCAAAGTACTACTTGATGGGGCTGAAGTATTTAATAGCGGTACAATGTACTATAATACGCCAGCAAAATTTGTTGATGTTGACCTTACAGGTAAAAAAGAATTAAAACTAGTCGTTGATGATGCAGGTAACGGTAACGGAAATGATCATGCGGACTGGGCGGATGCTTGGTTGAGTTTTAAATAGCGTTGATTTAGTCGTTACTCTTTGTAGTCATACGGATTATATGTCTCCAATTATACCCTCACATGTTCAGTGGGGATTTGATGATCAGATAGGAAAAAGAGTGGTCTGAGTTTCAATGTATGAAACAATTTTTATAAATAAAGGAAAGAGTCAATCTTCTATTGCATAGAGGATTGACTCTTTTTTACTATACATAAGCAAGGCTGCATTGATTTACAAAAATCACTTAAGTGAATAGAGAATATTCCGATAAAATGATAAAGTTAGAATAGAGTGGTTTCAGGAAGGTGGTTTAACTTATGATTTCTGAATTAAGCAAGAATGATTTTTATAAATGTAGTGGTTTAATAAATGAACACGGTCAATTAGAAGTCAAAGCTGTAATTGCAGGAGTGAATCCTGGTCGTATATTTGTAGATAACGTGTCTTCTCCTAATTCGGGACTCATTTGGTTAGGTAATAATGATGGCTTCTTCTTTATTGGAGATGCTGAAAATGAAGAGTTTAATAAAGAAATGAATCGTTTTATTAATAATGTAATAGTACCTAGGGCGAGGAAAGCAGGATTAGATTGCTTTGAAGGAATCGGAAATCATTCAAAGTGGAACAAAACAATTGAAAGAATATTTCAGCACCGTAACTTAAAGAGTTGGAATCAAAGAGTGTATACGCTAAGAAAAAAGGATTATGAAAATCATCATGAACCTGAAATTGAACAGGAATATACTGTGCTGAAAATGAGTAAAGCTCTCTATGAAAATAGTAATAATACATTTAAGAATATTGATTTTTTACAATCAAAAATTTTAGAGTTTTGGTCTTCATCGGATCGTTTTTTCAATGAGGGAATCGGTTATTGCATTGTTTATGATGATGTAATTGTGAGTGTTTGTTTTTCAGGGTTTGTATTTGAAAATATACACTGCATAGATATTGAAACAATAGAGGGTTACCAGGGGAGGAAATTAGCTCAAAAGATAGCGCATAGTTTTGTAAAAGATTGTTTGGAGAATGATATTATTCCATATTGGGACTGTATGGAATTGAACAAGCCTTCTGTTGCAGTTGTGGAAAATGTAGGGTTTACAAATGTTTTTAATTATGTAGGATATTATTTTCTATTTGAATAATCTGTTGAATATAGAAGTAGTTTTTTTAATTCATACATGTAAGAAAAGGACATGCAAATCCGATTTTACGAAAAATCTAATGACTTAAAATTCATACGAGGTGAAAATAATGGTAATAAAACAAGACGAAATGAAAGTAGTAGTGGCAGCTGGGGCATTTAATAACAATCCGGGCTGGATTCAAACGCAAGAAGATGATCTTAACTTATTAGTTGAAACAATGTGGGAAGCAAGATTTGAATATAACTCCATTTCAGCTATTTTAGCAGAGCATGTATGGGAGCACCTTACTTTTGAAGAAGGGGTAAAAGCAGCTAGCATTTGTTATAAATTTTTAAAACCGTCAGGCCATATTCGGTGCGGTGTCCCTGATGCATTTTTCCAAGATGAAACATATCAAAATATAGTGCAAGTAGGCGGACCTGGCCCGAAAGACCATCCAGCTGCAAGCCATAAAATCGTTTATAATTATAAAACATTAACGAAAATGTTTGAAACAGCTGGATTTGAAATAGTTTTACTGGAATATTGCGATGAAAATGGGCAATTTTATTACAAAGAATGGGATGCAAATGATGGCGTTATTTTCCGATCAAAAAGATATGATCCTAGAAATCAAGGAGATAAACTTGGTTGCCCATCGTTAATTGTGGATGCGATTAAACGGTAAGGTATTCGTTAGTTCAATAAGTTTATGAGCCGCAAATGCGGCTTTTTATCTATTGTATAATTATTACTGGGATGCCTTTTCGAAAAACTGAATGATTTTTTTAGAATTATCTTCACTTAAATCATAACCTTCACCGTGTGTTTCATCGCTCGCTTTTGCCATTACGATGTCACCATCCGATTCTATCCAAACAAAAAATTCCTGCATAGATTTATCTTGATAAGTAACCTTCATTTTTGAATGCATATGTTTTTTTGCATCTTGATCTAGAAGGAGTGTTTTTTTCTCTGCGCTTTCCATACTTGTAAAAATTGTTTTCATATTTGTTTTATTTACTATTTTATTACTCCCTTTTGAATTTACAGGACTAATCTCAAGTTTTCTCACTTCTTTTTGTTCAAACATAACGTTTTCATATACAATTTCTTTTTCTTTCACTGTTGTGGATGCTTCTTTATTGGAAGCTTTCGTTTCATTTGAATTACTTGTACATCCAATTAATAAGGTGATACTTAATGCTCCAATTATACCGAATGTTAATCTCTTCAATAATATGCCCCCCATCTACTATTTTCTATAATTCTATTTCCTATTTGAAATATCCTAGCTATGCTTAATGAAGTGAAATACATTTTGTTATGGGGAATAGAATGGATTGCATGTACGTTAATTTTTTGTATGAAAGGAGAGAAGGAAGTGAAGCACATAATAAAAGATGTATTAATGAATTATTTTACAGAAATCCGTTCATTAGTAATAGAAGAAGAATTACATATAAATAGCTGGCATACAGATTTACACTATAAAATCATGGTAAATGGAAAGCGATATTCCGCACGGTTTATGAATAGCAATCGAATAATCAATCCAGCTTTTGGAGCGTTATCAAATGAACAATTGAAAGAGCAAGTACGCTTTACCTATTATTTACGAGGGCATGGAATTCCTTTTATGCAAATTAACAAGAATACGTCACGGGAGTCATTTACATTAGTCACTTGGAATGATGAACAGTACCGATTTGTATTGTCTAATTGGATTGAAGGAGAGCATCTTACACACTGCACAGAATCTATTGCAGAATCGTTTGGAAAGAAGGCAAGAAAGATTCATGATATTTCTAGTACATTTCAAAGCTCGATTTTTCAAAAGAAATCCCATTTAGATGGGTATGCCCAGTTTATTGATATGTTAGAAAGTAAGGTAAGCGCATGTAAGGAATTACGGGAGTACATAAATCTTGCTACATATCATATAGAGTGCGCATATACGAGTAATTTACAGTTTATTGTACAAACAGATTTAAATCCTTTGAATGTTTTATGGGACTCAAGTCAATGTGTAAAAGGAATTGTAGATTTTGAATCAATTGGATATGTTGATCGTATTGAAGGACTAGCCTTTTTAATAAAATGGTACTCGCGAACAGAAGGAATACAGTCTCATGAAGTATGCTCAAGTGTTGCTAGTTCATTTTTAGAAGGGTATACGGTACATAATATTGTAACACCAAATGATTATAAGAGACTTTCTTCATTGTTATGGTTATCCGGTAGTTTGAATTGGAATTTTGTGAAGAAAACGCTAAGTGTATTAGAAGATGCGAGGCAGTTAGAGGAACATTTGAAGGTTTATAGAGTAAGGGGAGAGAGGTTGTCTTCATTATTAATTTGTAGATAACCTTTCTTCTCCTTTGGGATTTATAAAACAAAACATATGAGTTGTTCTAAAAATGAAAATACAAACTGTATTGTTTGATGGTTTTGGAGAACTTGTCTCATTCGCACCGTTTGAGGTACTGAAAAGAGCGATAGAAGAAGGGGCTCCATTTACAATTGAATTCGTTTCGAGTGACCAAAAACAAGAAGTTACTACTGATTAAAGTTTCATTTTATAAATTTTACTTTATTAAAAGTTGATTTGTTAGAAAGGATAATCATTTATTGCTATAATGAATGGATGCGTGGCAGGAAATAGATAGAAAGATACTGCTAGTAATTTATACTTCAAATGTAGGGAGATTGAACAGAGTTATGGGGAATGAAAAGGAAATTAGTTCCGCTAAATTAATATGGAAGATGACGCGCCCGCATACATTAACGGCGACGTTTTCTCCTGTAATTTTAGGGACAGTGGCATCACTTTATGTTGCCAAAATTGATTGGCTTTTATTTATTGCGATGATGCTTGCATGTTTAGCGCTGCAAATAGCAACGAACTTATTTAATGAGTACTATGATTTCAAACGCGGATTAGATACCGCTGAATCCGTTGGCATCGGTGGCGGAATTGTCCGTCATGGATTGAAGCCAAAAAATGTGTTAACAGTTGCGCTTTTATTATATGTCGTAGCAGCTTTTATTGGCATTTATATTTGTATGAATAGTAGTTGGTGGTTAGTGGTTATTGGTTTAATTGGGATGGCAGTTGGCTATTTATATACAGGCGGTCCATTACCAATTGCGTACACCCCGTTTGGAGAATTAGTTTCTGGGTTGTTAATGGGGACATGTTTTGTGCTCATTGCTTTCTTTATTCAAACGAATACTGTAACGATTGAAAGTGTATTGATTTCCATTCCAATTGGAATTTTAGTAGGTGCAATCAATATGTCAAATAACATCCGAGATATCGAAGAAGATATTAAAGGTGGAAGAAAGACATTAGTAATCCTCCTTGGGAGAGAAAAAGCTGTGGTAACACTAGCGGTAGCTTTTTTCATTGCGTATTTATGGATTGCCGTAATTGTATTAATGGGTTATATAAGCCCTTGGGCATTAGTTATGTTCTTAGGTTTGAGAAAGCCAATTTCTGCGATTCAAAGTTTCCAAAAAGGGGCAAAGGATCCTGGATATATGCGCATCGCAATGAAATCAACAGCGATGACAAATACGATTTTCGGCTTCTTGTTGTCAGCAGGATTATTAATTAGTTATTTGTTTTAAATAACTTAACCCCAATTTCTCGATTTTAATATAGAGAAATTGGGGTTTTATTTTGAGTTTTTTACGTTATAAACTATTATCATTTGAAATGTATATACCAATAAATTGCAACTTCATCACTTGTCTTATCCAAACCTTTATAAACAAGAAAATCAAACCCACCAATTACAAATCCACATTTTTCATAAAATTTACATGCTGCGACATTATTATTTTGCGTTTCAAGCATGATACCTGGCATATTTCCTTTTTTTGCCCACTGCTTTGCTTGATCAACTAATTTTTTGCCAACTCCGATTGTACGATATTTTTTATCTACCGTTATATCCTCTATGTAAGCATAGTGGTTCCAATTCTTTTTTAATACCATTAATCCAATGATTTGGTTATGTAACAGAGCTATGTAAATGACTTGATTAGGTTTATTTATGTATTCATTGTAAGCCAGTTCTTCATTATCATCTTGATTTTGTAAATAACTTTTTTCATAACTTGGAACGTCTTCTACTGTATATTCTATGCGTCTATTTCCTTTGGAAAGAGAAAGAATTAACCGAGCATTCACTATAAAACTGTCATCAATCTCCGGGAGATTATCTAAATCATTTGTTTCTAACTCTCTAATTACAAGGTTCATCGGAGTACCTCCACATAATAATATTTCTTCTAGTTCTTCATTTGGTTCAAATGAATTCCAATTACAAAATTATAATAGAATTTCAATAGTACGGCCATCTCTGTATTTTATCTTTATACCGGTATGCTATTATCTTGAGGTGAAAATGTTATTTAGAAAGAGTAGTATTTTTTATTTTGGATGTATATCCAGTTTTCAAATTTAACTGTAGTAGAGAAACAAATATTTTTTTAAAGAGTCGATGTAATAGGCTATTCTTTAACTAATTTCGACATTATCTGCATTTTATCTTCACCTTCCTCTATTAATCTATTTATTGTAAATATCAGCTGAAGTTAATGTTTAGCTGCATAAATAATGAATATGAAAATGAGTAGGGAAAGGATCGAAACATAATGAAAGAATCACAAAATAAGAAAAAAACAAGTGTAGTAACTAAGGCAATACTATCTTTAGGAGTTGTTTTAGCAACGACCTTTTTCACGTTCTTTTTAATAGGGAAATGGAACTCTATCCCAGCGAAAGGGGTAGCTAATGAAAATATTAGGCTAGCTAATACGCAACAACAAAAAAAGAAAGAGGACACATCACTGGCAAAACAGAAAAGAGCTGATGGAAAACCAGTAGGACAGGTTGTTTATTTAACATTTGATGACGGTCCTAGCGAATTAACTGGGAAATTTTTAGATGTACTAAAAGAGCAACATGTTGCTTCGACATTTTTTATGCAAGGTAGCAATTTACAGAATACCGGTTTTCAGGAAAATGTAAAACGAGCAGTAAAAGAAGGACATTATATTGGTGCACATAGTATGACACATAATAGTGATAAGCTATACAAAAAAGGACAATTTGTAACGGAGATGAAAGAAACGTTAGCTCTTATTCATAATATTACAGGTACAACTCCTAAACTAGTCCGTCCCCCATACGGATCTGCACCAGGATTAAAGGGGCAGGACATTCGTAACAAAATTGTAGAAGCAGGAATAAAAGTTTGGGATTGGACGATAGATTCAAATGATTGGAAATTAAAAGGTAACCCACAGCAAATTATAGAAAATGTAAAGCGTACAACAACAGAAGATGTGGAAGTAGTTCTAATGCATGAAAAACTACAGACATTACAAGCGCTTCCGGAAATTATTAAATTTTATAAGGAAAAAGGATATGAATTCGGGGTATACAATGAAGCGGATCATTTTCAACTAAACTTCCAGAAAGATCAACGTCTATAGTATCAAATAAATAAATTAAGAGCATGTTCTGATTTATCTTTCTTCAGAACATGCTTTTTTTGCTCGCTTCTATAAGCTTATTACTACCAATTTAACAAAGCAGAATTTACAAGTTACTTTATGGATACCTCATTTTAGAATAACTAACTTATAGAAAAAATTGAATAATTTTCATGTGTAAGGAAATTTTAAGAAGGATATAGAGGGGATATTTTCCTTTTGTTTTCTAGATAAATGATTACTTACAAAAAAACATTTAGTGGAACGGTTTTTTAAAGCTATTCTGTCAAGAAATTACTAACAATTGGGTTCAAAACATAAACCACTCGATAAATGGGGTAGTATGATGAAAAAACTTAGTAGAAAGCGTTTGAGAAAAGATATTCAGGAACTTGAGAGTGCAAGTATGCTGCTCCAAAATGATCAAGAGTGCGAACTCAAGCAGAGTGTATCTGCGAATGAAGAAGTTTTGAGACAAGTTTTTGAAAATTGTTCCGATATTGTTTTTCGTCCAATAATCATAGATAGTCAAAATAAAATTCTTTTTATTTATATAGATGGATTAATTGAAACTAAAGTTGTGGAACAAGTTGTTTTGAAACCAATGATGTTCGAAGGTCTGCCTAGTGGAGTAAAGAGTGTGGATTCGGTAGGAGAAATTATACAAAATCAGCTAATTGCGGTTTCTCAAGTAAAGACAATCTCTAAAGTTCGTGAGGTTATAGAAGCAGTATTGAAAGCGAATGTTGTCATTTTAACAGAAGGAGAAAGTCAAGCTCTAGTCGCTGATTTAAAAGGTTTTGAAAAACGAGGTATTGAAGAGCCGGCTGCCGAGATCTCTGTTCGTGGCCCTCGGGACGGGTTTACGGAAACGATAAGGGTCAATACGAGCCTGATTCGCCGAAGAATTCGAAGCCAAAAACTAAAAATGGAACCTTATTCGATTGGGGAATTGTCACAGACAGATGTGGTAATTGCCTATATTGAGGGAATTGCACCTGATTCGGTTTTGGATGAAGTTCGCCAAAGGGTAAAGCGAATTCAAATTGATGGAGTATTGGAGTCAGCTTTCATTGAAGAGTTTATTGAGGACCAACCCTTTTCACCCTTTCCACAAATTCAAAATACTGAGCGGCCAGATGCGGTTTGTGCAAGTTTATTAGAGGGAAAAGTCGCCATTTTAGTAGATAACACACCTTTCGTTTTGATTGTTCCTATGACATTTTGGACTGGTCTACAAGCAGCGGAGGATTATTATGAACGCTCCATCTACACAACTTTTGTTCGATGGATACGTTTAATATTAATTAATATTTCATTATTTCTTCCTTCTCTCTATGTTGCTATTACAACCTTTCATCCTAAATTAATTCCGACAAATTTGCTTATTAGTATTGCAGCTGCGCGAGAAGGCATTCCGTTCCCGGCTGTCATAGAAGCGCTAATGATGGAGTTTTTATTTGAAGGCTTGAGGGAAGCGGGGGTTCGGTTACCAAAACCTGTTGGATCAGCAGTTAGTATTGTCGGAGCACTTGTTATCGGGCAAGCTGCTGTGCAAGCAGGTATTATTTCCGCACCTTTGGTCATTGTTGTGGCGACGACCGGTATTGCGTCATTTGCGTTCCCGCGCTACAACTTAGGAACAGCTTACCGGATGTTACGCTTTCCGATGCTGTTATTGGCAGGGATGCTCGGGCTATACGGTGTTGCAATAAGTACCCTTGCGATTTTGATTCATTTAACTAACATTCGTTCTTTTGGCATTCCGTATTTAAGTCCAGTTGCACCACAAACTCCTCGTGATTTAAAGGATGTTTTTCTCCGAACACCTCGTTGGAATATGACCCACCGCCCAATAATGGTATCTGGTGAAGAGAAAGTCCGTTTTCCAGGTGGACAAAAGCCAGATGAGAAACGGGGAGGGGAAACAGAATGAGCCTGCACAAGGCACTCTGTATGATACTGGTCATTTCTTTATGCTTCTTGACGGGATGTTGGGATCGGACAGAATTAAATGATTTGGCAATAGAATTAGGATGGGGACTTGATCAAGCGAAGAATAATAAGATTGAAATTAGTGCTCAGTTTATTATTCCATCAAAAATGGGAATGGGACAGAGCGGAAGAAGTAATGCAGGAAAAGCGTTTTTTACAGAATCGGGAACGGGAAGGGATACACATGAAGCTATACAAATGATGCAAACAAAAATGTCGAGAGAAATTTTTCGAGGGCACCAGCGTGTAATATTGATTGGAGAAAAAATGGCTAAAAGTGGTCTTGCTCCAGTTTTAGATGCATATAGCCGCGATCCTGATATTCGATTACGAGCAGGTGTGTTTGTCATAAAAGGGAATACTGCAAAAGATTTTCTGAAAGCATCCATCCCTTTAGAGTCTATCCCGGCACTTGGGGCACTTAAAGAGCATATGCAAATAGAGGCAGCGGGAGATATGTCTTTATTAAATTTTCTTATTGCTGGTACGAGTGATGGAATCACCCCGATTTTGCCCGTTATTAAACTAAATGTGTCTCATAAAAAAGGAAAAACTGAGGTCAAAGGGTTTCAAATTGTAGGCGGTGCTATATTTAACAACGATTTCAAATTGGTAGGATACTTGAACATGCAGGAATGGTTAACTACTCTTTGGATAGTGAATCGTTTAAGTAAACAGACAGTTACAGCAACGGCCTCTAAAGGAAATGGTAGTGCAAGTTTATATATGACAAAGATCAATAGAAAAATCATACCTACTATACAAGGGGACACAATTAAGTGTGACATTGTTTTTTCTGGTGAAGGAACAATTCAGGAGAACAATACGAATTTAGATCTTTCGCAGCCAAAAAATCTTACTCTTTTAGAACATGTATTGGAAAAACAGTCCGAAAAGGAAGCTCTCCAAACTATTAAAAAGGTTCAAAAACAATACGGAACCGATATCTTTGGATTTGGAGAAGCCATTCATCAAAAATATCCATCCGAATGGAAAGAGTTAAAAAAGAATTGGAGTAAACAATTTCGAAAAGTGGAGGTTTCTCTTCATACAAAGCTTACTATTCGGCGAGTAGGACTGACTGGACCACCGTTGCAGTTGAAGAAAAATGAAATGAAAAAATAAGGAGGAATATAGAGTGTGAGAAATTCGATGAAAATCTCTGGCAGGCAAATCTTTTGGATGATGTTCACTTTTGAAGTGGGACAATCACTCCTTCTAGTTATTCCAGCGACGATTCGTACTGTCAAACAAGATGCGTGGATCTCGATTTTGATTGCAGGATTGATAGGGGTTGCTCTTACTTTTTTGGCAACTACACTTGGTTCGCTTTATCCGAAACAAACTCTCATTGAATTTAGTCAAACTATTCTTGGTAAATGGCTAGGAAAGCTACTGATGATTCCTTACTTCTTTGGGTGGTACATGATAATTTGGATAACCGTCCGTGAATTTGGTGAATTCATTATTATCGCTTTGTTTCATAATACACCTTTGTGGGTCATTGTCTTTACTGCGATGTTATTGCTCATTTTTATCATTTACCAAGGAGGGGTGGAAGGTATTGGACGTTTAAGTGAAATCATAGGGCCAATTGTACTTTTAATGATAACGTTTGTAATCATTTTGAATGTTGGCAATATGAATTGGGATTATATGCGGCCTATTTATCACGATTCTGGCTGGCTTCCCATCCTTAAAGGTTCCTATACTCCTGTAGCCGCATTTTTTGGAGAGGCTGTTATGATGATGATGTTCGTTTTCTTTATGGATAAACCAGAGCAAGCGTCATCAAGGGCGATGTTGGGGGTAGGATTAGCCGTTTTCATGGTAACGATTGGAACATTAGCGGTCATTTTAACATTCGGTCCGAATTTATCTTCAAGTTTTTTGTATCCGGTTTACGATTTGAGCCGATACATATCTGTCATGGAGTTCATTCAAAATGTGGATATTTTGATAGTTATTATTTGGTTTTTTAGTATTTTTGTGAAATTGGCGTTATACATGTTTATCGCTTGTTATGGAACAGCACAAATATTTCATTTGAAGGATTGGCGAAAAGTAGCGTTAGTTCTTGCTCCTATTTCGTTCATCATAGCTGTGTCAGTTAAAAATATCCAAACATTTACCCATTATTACTACATATTTTTCGTAATTCCAATTGCATTTCCCGTTTATGAGCTAGGGATTCCTTTACTGTTATTGGTGGTTGGCAAAATTCGAAGGAAATATGCATAAACTCAATCGGTAATATGTTTGGAGGGCAGGTATACTTTTAGTTTTTTGACTAATATAAAAAGAGAAAAATCCTATTCATAAGTGTAGGATTTTTTGTTTGTATATTACGTTACAAGAGTTTCTTTATTTTCTCCGGAATGTCCTTTTTAGAAATCTATGCAACAGAGTCTTTATAGTAAGAGTATTTTGTTTTGGATAATCAAAAAAACGTATATCGCAATATAAAAATTCACTTTAATACTAAAGGATACATGAGAACGATTCCTATAAATTCTTCTCAATAATTGAAAATAAAATCAATCCAGATTATTATATTGTTATTGTAATTATAAATGTAATTACATTTTATTGAAGGAGGATACAAAGATGAAAAACTCAAAAGGCTCTATTGAATCAGAGATAAGCAAAGCAATTACTCACTGGGAAAAAGACTACCTAGGACGCGGGTCTATATCCGTTAAGACAGATATATTAAGGGATATGATTATCGTAAATCTACAAGGTATTTTAACGCCGGCTGAATATACGGTTTGCGAAACAAAAGACGGTATGCTAACGATAAAGAAAAATCGTTCGGAGCTAGTTGAATCTGGAATTGAAGATTTGAAAGAGATTATACTAGAATTAACTGGAGAAAAAGTGAAAAGTTTTCATACGGATATAAGCTCCCGTACTGGTGAACGAGTAATGATTTTTAAATTGTTTCATAATCTTGAGGAAAAATTTTAAAAATTAAAACCATCGTAGGGTTAGTGGGAGATAATTAAGAAACCTAAAAGTTTTGTGCTGTATTTAAATTTATTAACATAATAATAAATAATAACTTGAAATTATTTACGTATACTGAATTTTAATTGGAATAACGCTCAAAAAAACTGATAAATAAATTGACAAACTGCTTAATATAGTTTATCTTATAATTGTTTTAAAAAATTAATAGATGCTTATTTTAACTGTTTGCTATAATTAAGGCTTTAGCATTTTTTTAATATGTAATATTGACTAAATGAAAAAGTTTCTTAATTGAAAGATAGCGCATAACATAAATTGATATATTGATTGCATAATCTAGGAGATCAGAGATATACTGTTATTTTTAATAGGAGTAATACATACATTACTATCCTCTATAAAATGGGAGCTCTTCAAAAAACTTTATTGAAGTTAGTTGAAGTGAAACCGACAATCTCCATAATTCAATGATGATATAAAATCATTGAATTATGGAAGTTGTCGGTTTTTTTTATGGGAAAAAACGATGCACGAAAAAGAGTGAATGAAAATTGAAATTTAAAAAACTATCGTAATGAAAAGGAATTTTTATAGGCTATTTTCGCTTAGAAGGGAGTATTTAACATGTTAATTTCGCTGAGTTCATCAACACTGTTAACTTTATTTTTTATGGCGCTTAGTGCTTCTTGGCTAAGTGGATTATTATTTTTAAATGCAAGGATACCTTTACGTTTTGTTCATATCCATATTGGTATCGCTGCTTTACCTTCATTGGTTTCTTTACTCGCACTTGTTAATAACAATGGAGATAGAGTTGTGGGGCCTTGGCATCTAGATACTTTAGCTTGGTTAATGGCTTTCTTTGTTCTTACAATTGGTTTAATCATTCAGCGTTTCTCTGTACGTTATTTAATGGGAGATCGCTCATATCGAAAATACTTTGCACTTTTTACATTTACTACAGGTGTATCTTCGGTTGCATGGTTAAGTGATGATCTTCGCTTAATGCTCATTTGTTGGGGAGCAACGCTTATAGGATTGGTTCTACTTATAGGGCTAAATAAAGGGTGGAAAGTAGTTAGTGAAGCAACTAAAATCTCTGGCTACCTATTTACAATAAGTTGGATTGCCTTACTATCAGCTATCATTTGGCTTTTTCAAGTAACAGGACAGTGGCAGTTAACATCAGTTTTAACGAATGAAAATGTAGTGCTACATGGAACATTGGAGAGAACAGGAATTAACTTATTAATTATATTAGCGGTGATGATTCCAGCAGCACAATGGCCTTTTCAAAGATGGTTAATTGAGTCTGCTGTTGCTCCAACTCCTGTTTCTGCTATTATGCATGCGGGTTTAGTAAATGCTGGCGGTATCATGTTAACTAGATTTTCACCTCTTTTTCATGATGATATTGCACAAATAATTTTACTAATTTTCTCTAGTATTTCTATCTTAATAGGTACAGGAATTAGTTTAGTCCAAGTTGATTATAAACGTCAGCTAGTAGGTTCAACTATTGCACAAATGGGATTTATGCTTATTCAATGTGCATTAGGCGCCTATTTAGCGGCTATTATTCATTTAATTTTACATGGTTTGTTTAAAGCTACACTATTTTTACAAGCTGGTTCTTCCGTGCAACGTTTTGGGGTAGTGAATCAGTCTAATGAAAAGATGTCCAATTTATGGATTATAGTTGGGCGTGTTTTAGGATTATTTATAGCAATTACTTTCTGGTTTATGACTTCTGGAGAGGGGTATCAACTAGTTAGTGCGTTAATCTTAGGCTGGTCACTATACTTTTCATGGAAACAGCTTGTTGTTTTTGGAGAGGGAAGAATGGGACGAATTGCTGGCGTAATTGTTTTGATTGGATTTTCTCTCATTTACTTTACCGTTCATAATTCTCTTTATAAATGGTTGCATACTGATATTTATCAAAGTGTTCAACCTTCAGCTCCAGCCGTTATCTTTGTTATATGTATTTTACTATTTAGTAGTGTTATTAGTACTTTCGTTACTCGTCATCAATCTTCTACTTTATTCGCTGTACTTTATCTTTGGTTAGTTCGAGTAGGTGAGGCGAGACGAAAGTCAGTAGAAAGTCACCCAAGCTATCTGAAACATTATGTATCAAAGGGAGGTAATTCGTGATGAGCATACCGTCAATATTAAAGAAAGATACAAACATTGATATGCAAGAAAATAATATAAATGATTTAGTTGCATCTGCTAGCCGAGTTATTGCGCCACTTTGGCCTATCTCTACGTTTGCAGCTCACCACCCTTGGATGGGACTTGAAAAGCAATCATTTGAACAAGTCGCAAATTGGTTAAAAGAAGCTCGTAATGTGGATATTTATCCTAGTGCCTCCATGATTCATTCGGCAAAAGCGAAAGGTGAGATTGAGGAATCATTTTTACAAATGAGTTTGTCTCGTTGGCTGGATTCACAATCTTTTCATATTCCGCGAGAGAAAGCAGAGCGATTTTGCCAAGCAGCTTTAAAGTTAGAAAAATTACCTTCTAGTCTATTATCATCGCCAGAAGTAAATAAATTGGCAGAAGAAATGAATTATATAAATACAGCAAGTATGCAAGCCTCTGTTATGCAGCCAATAAGTTCGCTTATAGAGAGTCAAAATAGTGAAAACCTATCTGATGTTCTTAATTATCATATCATTAAATGGTGTAAATTATATCTTGATGAATCCGGATCAAATTGGACGATGCCAAATCGAGAGAAAGGTTTTTATCGCGCATGGCAACACCTTATTAAATTTGATCCAGCGCTCAGTAAAAATGAGCGTAAAGTTTTAAAAAATTGGGCACAAGATGCCGAAGTAGCTTTAGCGAGAGCATTATCTGAACTAGGAATTTCTGAATCTAACATACAATCTTACCTTGAAGGGCACTTACTTTCTTTGCCTGGGTGGGCAGGAATGATACGATGGCGCTCACAACAATCAATTCAGGAACAGGAACTTCTCATAGAATATTTAGCAGTTCGAATTTCTATGGAGCTGGCTATTGTAAAACCTTATTTACCTTTAAAAAATCAAAAGGTTGAGAAAAAAGTTTCGATCGTCCCACTTATAGCTTCTTGGATTTATTGGGGGAATATTTCAACACGGGAATGGTTACAAATGCCTGCTACTGAACAAAGTGAATTATTAGTATTCGCTTATCGTTTTGATGAAAATATTCGCAAGAAACTTTGGCTGGAAGCTTGGGAACAAACGCATGCAGAGCAATTAAGGGAGAAGATTGCTTCTGCACAACGTGCAACCAATGATAAAAAGCGTGTATTAGCTCAATTAGCATTCTGTATTGATGTACGTTCAGAACCGTTTCGTCGCCACCTTGAAAAATTAGGTCCGTTTGAAACATTTGGAATAGCTGGTTTCTTTGGGTTACCAATTGCAACTAGTGAACTAGGTAGTAATAACAACCATCCTTCTTTGCCAGTTATACTCAAACCGAAACATCAAATAAAAGAGCTCACAAATGAAAATGAACTTAAATCTTATGAGCAACGTAAGAGGGTAGGCAGTTCGGTACGTTATACGTTTAAAACGATGAAACAGAACGTACTGACAAGTATGGCGCTACCTGAGTTAAGTGGTCCTTTACTTGGTCTACAGATGGTGACAAGAAGCTTTGTTCCAAGAGGAGTTGGTGGTTTCATTCGTAACCTTCGTAAAACTATGTTACAAAAACCTGATACAACATTCTCGCTTAATCATGTTCATGACACAAAGGGTGAGATACCTATCGGTTTTACGAAAGAAGAAAAAGTGAACTATGTGCGTCAAGCTTTAAAAATGGTGGGACTGACAGAAAAATTTGCTCCTTTAGTTGTAATGTGCGGACATAGTAGTCAAAGTACGAACAATCCTTATGCTGCAGCACTTGAGTGTGGTGCTTGTGGCGGAGCAGCAGGAGGATTCAATGCAAGAGTTTTTGCTACTTTATGTAATCTCCCAGAAGTGAGAGAGGCGTTGTTTGCGGAAGGTATTAAAATTCCTGAGGATACCATTTTTGCAGCAGCTGAACATAAAACAACAGTGGATGAATTGGAATGGATTTACGTCCCAGAACTTTCGGAAACTGCGCAAGAAGCATTTGATTGTATCGAATCGATTATGCCAAATGTGAGCCAACATGCAAATAGAGAGCGTTTAACGCAATTACCAAATTTTAAAACGAAAATAAAAAATGCGAGTAAAGAGGCACATCGATTTGCAGAAGATTGGAGTGAAATACGTCCAGAATGGGGATTAGCTCGTAATGCATCTTTTATTATCGGGCAACGAGAATTAACTCAGGATTGTGACTTAGACGGTAGGGCTTTCCTCCATAATTATGATTGGAAACAGGATGAAAGTGGCGATATATTAGCTAACATTATTGCAGGACCAGGAACAGTAGCTCAGTGGATAAATCTACAATATTACGCTTCAACTGTAGCTCCTCATTATTATGGTAGTGGAAACAAAACAACCCAAACCGTAACCGCGGGTCTAGGTGTTATGCAGGGAAATGCAAGTGATTTGTTGCCAGGCTTACCTTGGCAATCCGTTATGCAGTCAGATAGTGAGACGTATCATTCACCACTTCGTTTACTAATTGTAATTCAAGCGCCTAGTCAATATATAGAACGTTTGCTAAATAATGATTTCACATTTCGAGAAAAAGTTCAAAATGGATGGGTTAGACTTGCAAGTGTTGATCCAGAGGGACACTGGAAAAACTGGTAACAATCATGTAATGAATTATCAACTATTGTTACTAACTTAAAAGTTTCATAAATACAATAATGAAGAAGGAGTGCTCCATATGAATTCAAAGAATAAAAAAGTTTTATTGTTAACAGACATTAAACATGAAATAGAGCCTATTATCCAACAAGTAACTAACATTCAACAAGAAAACATGTTGACTATACACAGCTACGATTCTGTAATTGTACATCCTTATGGAGATATAATGAGATCTATTATTATTGCTATTTATCAAGAAAATGTTGAAGAAATTTTTGTTGTAGGAATAGAGGATAAAGAAACTGAGGTAGTTAATCTACAAATTCAACGTGATTCCATAAAAAATAACAGGGAACTAGACTATCTCTTTGAAAATTGCATGCCTGAATTTTCAAGTGGTAGCCTTGATGAATGGCTAAGTGGAAAAGAAAATGTTAGTGAAAATATTGAGAAGAGTATAGATATGATTTGTCATCATCCACTAGTACCGTCTGATGTTAAAGTTCATGGTTTCAAGATTGATAGAACAGGGGAAAAAGAAACGGTTGTTAAAGTTTCTGTTAATAAAGTAGTGAAACAAATGCATTCTTATGTGTAAGTTATCGATAGATAAGCAACTTTTATTTGGTAGATACTATAATATGTTAAATATTTGGATTTATTTCCTTTAAAAAGAGTAAAAGAAATCTTCTATAAATGGAGGTCTTTTGCTCTTTTTATAATAAAAATAAAAAATTATTTGACGTTTTTTCGAAAAAATTTTTAAGACAAGGCTTTTAGGTTTATGAAAACCTTTATTCATGATAGCAAGATAATTTTGATAAGAAGTATATAGTAAGAATGATTTGGAGATACCGATGGGGATATAACTATTTTATTTAGGACGGTGCAATTAAAATGGATTTACAGAAAGGGAAATTATATTGGAACACGACTTTTTCTAATACACCTTCTTATCCTCGTTTGGACGAAGATATAAAATGTGACGTACTAATAATAGGAGCAGGAAGTTCGGGTGCTCAATCAGCATACTATTTGAGTGAATCAGATTTAAATATTGTTATCGTTGATAAAAGAAAGGTAGGACATGGAAGTAACCTTACAAATACAGCACTTATTCAATATTTAGGTGATAAGATGTTTTATGAACTTGTAAATACATTTGGGGAAGAGTATGCAGTTAAGCATATGAAATTATGTGAACAAGCTATTAATGATATTGAATATGCTGATCAAAACTTGCCTTATTGCTCTGACTTTAAACGACGTGACAGCTTATATTATGCAAGTTATGAAGAGGATATAAAGAAATTAGAAAAGGAACTGTATTATTTACATAAGCATGATTTTAAAGCGGCTTGGTTATCAGAAAAACAAATTGGACAGAGATATCCATTTAAAAAACGTGCAGCTATTTATACGTATAATGATGGTGAAATAAATCCTTATAAATTTACACATAGTTTATTAGAACAAGCCTCTAATAAAGGAGTTCACATTTATGAAGATACAGAGATTGTTGGCAAAAAGTTAGAGAAAGAATGTGCTATCTTTTATACAAAGGAGGGCAATTCTATTACTGCCAATAAAGTAATTGTGGCTGCAGGATATGAAGGATTGGAATTTAAAAAGGAAAAGAACGCTACACTGATTAGCTCATATGCAATTGTTACTAATCCTGTGGAAGATTTATCTTCTTGGTATAAACGCACTCTCATTTGGGAAACTGCGAGACCATATATTTATATGAGAACTACTGTAGATAATAGGATTATTATAGGTGGATTAGATGAAGATACAAACATTGCTCAAGAAAGAGATTCAAAATTAATCCATAAAAAAGAGAAATTAGTGAATGAATTTAATAAGCTCTTTCCCAATATAACAGTTGAACCTGAATTTTATTTAAGTGCTTTTTATGGTGGTACTCATGATGGTTTACCTATAATTGGAATGTATGAAGAGTTTCCAAATTGTCACTTTATCTATGCGTATGGAGATAATGGATTAGTTTATAGTATGGTACTTTCTAAAATTGTTCGAGATATAATTATTAACGGTTCAAGTCCAGATTTGAATTTATATTTACAAACTAGACCAAAACTAAATGAGTAAACTGCATGTATACAAAATCATAGTAGTAAGGAGCATATTTAGGATTCCATTATAAAAAAGCTATTTTAAATGTATTAGTTTCATGTGACTATTTGTTATGTTTATGAATGCTTAAATAAAGCATTCATAAACAATATTATTTGTTAAATCCATTCATTTTACTAAGTTCAGTTATTTGTATAATCCATTCTTTTTTTAGGTAGGGTAGAGTTGCTTGGATATGATGATATTCCCATTCTTCCTCAATGGTAGGGTAAAGATTAAATAAGTATTTTTCTTCATCATTTGTTACACTTGCTTTAGGATTGCCAGTAAGTTTAAAATAAATGTCGCACCATCCGCTATAGTTTGTTAACATGAATAAAAAATTAGGACATGTGAATTCGATGAGGTATATTTCTTTCTCTAATTGAATATCTGATAGTAATTCTCTTGCAGTCTCATAAGTAGGCTTCTTTTGGTAACCATTGCATGAATGCCATGCCCAAATGGGTAAATCTATAATAAATTCAATACCTTTCTGTTTCATGTGTCTTACAATGTATTTATATGCTGTGCAATCTTCTTTACTAACAAAAATAGGATCGGCTATAAGCTTACCTTCATTCAAAAGTGTATTTATGGCATTTTGGTTTTGAAAAGTCCATAGGATTGTTGAATCTATAGATGTATTTAAGTTTGATTGTTTATAAAATTGTTTTTTCATCTTTCTCTCCATTTTCTTTTTTATTTTATAAGAGTTTAAGATAAGTACAAAGTGCATTATATTTTTATCTTTATTAAGAGTTGGAAAAATCCATTAAAGATAGAAGAGTTTGTTTGCAATTACAAAAAATGATTCTTATAATCATTTAAAAATAACAGAAGTATTTGTTCTAATAAAGAATGAATTGTGCTTTAAGAATTAGAAAGGATAGCCATGCAAAATAAAATTATTGTTATGTTTCAAAAAGATTTTCGTTTATATGATAACCCAGCTCTATTTGAGGCTGTTCAGTCTGGTGAGGTTCTTCCTGTATATATACAAGATGAAACTTTTTCAATAGGAAGTGCGTCAAAGTGGTGGTTGCACCATGCTGTAATAGATGTAAAGAAGCAACTTGAGGCATTGGGCTCTACTTTAATAATTCGTAAAGGACGTACGGAGGAAGAAATACTTTCTCTCATAGAGCAATTAGATATAACGGCTGTATATTGGAATATTTGTTATGATCCGGACAGATTACAATCTAATCAAAAAATGAAAATGATGTTAGAGGATAAAGGTATTATCTGTAAAGAATTTAATTCGCATTTATTATTAGAACCGTGGATTATTAAAAAGAAAGATAACACTGAATATAAGGTGTTTACGCCTTTTTACAATGCATTTCAAAAGCAGGTAATACCTAAACCTTTTAGCAGAGTGCAGAGTATAAAGTGGGGGAACTCTTTACCAGCAAGCTTATCTGTTTCAGAATTACAATTGTTGCCGATTATACCGTGGACATCTCATATGGAAGTAATATGGGATCCGACAGAAGAAGGGGCATATAAAACATTCAAGAAATTTTTCTCTAGTAAATTAGTCTCTTATAGTGAAGGAAGAGATTTTCCAGGTCAAAATGTCCATTCGATGTTGGCACCGTATCTTTCATTTGGTCAAATATCAGTAAAGCTAATGTTTCATTACTTAATAAATAAAAGTACCGAAAGACAATGTAGTCTTTTTGAAAAACAAGTTAATAGCTTTATACGTCAATTAATTTGGCGAGAGTTTTCTTATTATTTACTATATCATTATCCATTTACAGTATATAAACCTCTTAATAAGAGCTTTGAAAATTTCCCGTGGGATAAGGAAGAGGAGTTATTAAGAGTATGGCAAAAGGGGAAAACGGGTTATCCGTTTATTGATGCGGGAATGCGAGAACTATGGCAAACAGGTTTTATGCATAACCGGGCAAGAATGGCTGTAGCCTCTTTTCTTGTAAAGCATTTGTTAATTCCGTGGCAAGAAGGAGCAAAATGGTTTATGGATACACTACTAGATGCTGATATTGCAAATAATACAATGGGATGGCAATGGGTTGCTGGAAGTGGAGCAGATGCATCACCGTACTTTCGTATTTTTAACCCAATCACACAAGGAGAAAAGTTTGATAAAAATGGAGAGTATATAAGAAGATGGGTACCAGAATTAAGAGATATCCCAAACAAATATATACATAAGCCTTGGGAAGCACCTGAGCATATTTTACAAAAATCCAATATAAAACTTGGGGATACATATCCTTTTCCGATTGTTGATCATAAGGCAGCACGGGAGAGAGCCCTTTGTGCATATAAAAGTATGAAAGAATTTGTATGAAATAGGTTAAACAATATGTATTTTGAATTTTAATATTAGAATTTTATCCATTACAAGGACATACTAATCATATAAAGTTTCTATAATCTTCTAGTAAAAAGGAGAATGTTTATGAAAAAATCTAGTATTATAGTATTTTTACTAACATATGGTTTGTTTTATGTTTCTAGTGTTTTATTCCCTATTGATCGTACTTGGTATGATGCGTTAGAAAAGCCGTCTTGGACACCATCTGGTATGACAATCGGAATGATATGGGCTGTATTATTTGGACTTATTGCATTATCAGTTGCAATTATTTACAACAACTATGGATTCAAGCCAAAAACATTTTGGTTTATTTTCCTTTTAAATTATATGTTCAATCAAGCGTTCAGCTACTTTCAATTTAGCCAAAAAAATTTATTTTTAGCAACAGTAGATTGTTTACTAGTCGCTATTACTACGTTACTTCTCATTATGTTTTCTTCCAATTTATCTAAAGTATCGGCATGGTTGCTAATCCCATATTTTTTATGGTCTGCATTTGCTACATATTTATCTTGGACAATTTATAGTATAAATTAAAGACGTAAATGAAAACTTGAGCACAAAGAAAATGCTCGAGTTTTTATGTTTATTAATGATAATCTAAAGTATAGAATATACACATCTTAGGGAGGTCATATGTGTGAAGAAATGGATAAAAATTGTTCTGTACTCTGTATTAGGTATTTTAATGATCGGAAGTATTACTTTTTTAACTTGGTCTCAGTTTACTTATAAACCAACGAAAGAGGCTTTGTCTTTAGTAGATGATAAAAAAGATGCAGATTATATAGTTTTTGGAGAGAAAGATGCAAAAATAGGAGTTATTTTTTATCAAGGAGCTAAAGTAGAAGCCGAGGCTTATAGTTACTTAGGAGAAGCTCTTGCAAAAGATGGGCATTTTGTAGTAATGCCTAAGTTACCATTAAATTTAGCGATATTTGGAATAAATGAGGTAGATAGTGTAATTGAACAGTATCCTGAAGTTCAAAAATGGTATGTTGCGGGGCATTCAATGGGTGGAGCTATGATTTCTAGGTATGCCTTTCAACATGAAGAAAAGGTAGACGGGATTATTTTCTTAGGTTCGTATCCTGCAGATGACTTCTCTACTAAGTCGATTCCAATGTTATCAATTTACGGGGAAGTAGATGCTTTAGCAACTGTAGAAAAAATAGAGAACAATAAAAAGTTAATGTCAAAGAATAATACTATGCACATGATAAAAGGGGGGAATCATGCTAATTTTGGCATGTACGGTGAGCAAAAAGGTGATAATGCGAGTTTAATTACGCCAAAAGCACAACGAGATGAAACAGTGAAAGTAATTGAAGAATGGTTATTGAAACAATGATAACGAATTTAATAAATCTACCGAAAGAATTCTCCCAGCGGTAGATGGAAGAGAGAATAAAGAGCCAACTCGTATGAATTGGCTCTTTTATTTATTTGCTATCTCCAATTGTCCCCTTATTTTCTCCGGAATATCCTCTTTAGAAATAATATCGTAAGAATACACATACTTTCCTTTTACATGAATTTTTAAGTAAGTTTTTCTTATAAAATCATTAGGCGTGTTCGTTCCAACATTATATTCTTTTTCATTGCTTAATTCATCAACAGCTTTTAGTGAGTACATAGCTTTTCCTTTTTGATGATAATCCGGAACACCATATCCTTTCGCAACGGCATATACATTTTTTTCTTCAGCAATCGGATTAAATCTGTCTAAATCCCCGCGTAATATGAAAGGTAGTAAGTATATAGGAAGGCCTATTCCTAATATGCAAATTACAAATTTTCTCATTATCGTTTCTCCTCTTGTTCATTTACATGCTTCAGTATAGAAAAAAATTCTTATAAATATAGAGGGGAATTTCTTAAGGTTTTCTTAATAAAGTTTAACCGTGTGAAAAAAACTAACTTGAGCATTAAGCTTGCGGAATGAATAACCAAATAACTTTTTTCTTTATTTTTTGATATTTCTTAAGAACCTATCAAGAAATAAGTGAGTTTTAGGATTTAGAATAAATGTATCTTACAGTAATAAGAGAATTATCTAAATAAATTAGAGTGAGAACAATTAAAGAAAGTATCTTGTGGGGTGCTGCTTTCTTTTAGAATAGAGAACCCCATGGGTCAGTTACATGTAATGCAGCGCTGCGCTTCTATGTCACTGAAAAATCCGATGATAAAAAAAAGAGGGGGAAGGCATTTTTTATTGAAGTTTGTTAATGATAGATTTTTAACTAGTTAGGGGGGAGCGTAAAATAGATTATTAATCTCTTTAATAATTTTTATTTTCCTTATAGTTGGCATGTTCTGTTAGAAATTTTAAATTTTGGAAGGAGAATCAATAATTATGGGTAAGAAAAGAAGAATAAGTAATAAGTTATTACTTGTCAGTGCAATTTTTACAATAGCAATTCCCTCAGTCTCATATGCGGAGGAAGTAATTTCACCTGAAAATTTTACGAGTTCTTCAAGTTTGTATGAGGGACGGAATACGGAAGTATTGAAAACAAGCTTATATCCTTATACATATAACTATCCGTTTAACTACCAATTTAGTTCGAAATTAAAGGAAGCAAACACAACTATAAAAAAAGTAGACAATAGTGATGATGAAAATCCTATTATATCTACTACTCTTTCATTTATTCGCCATATGAATAGTGAAGATTATAAATCTGCATTTGATTTAACCTCAAGGTCATTACAGAAAATAATATCCGAAGAATGGCTGAAGAGCTATTGGGAGGGACTCCCAGTGCAATTACAAGCAGGTTCTTTTATAGAAATTGGAGAGGTTACACAAAAAGAGACAAATCCTGTTCATACAAATGTAGAGATTCAATTAGTTTTTGAAAAAATGACTGTACCTTTACTAATTAAACTAGATCCATCTGGAAAAATAGACGATTTTCAACTAAGCATGTCGTTTAGTCCTGTTGCAGAGCGTCCATCATATAGTAAGCCTGAGTCATTTGTTGATAAAGAAGTAGTAGTTGGAAGTGGTGCATTTCCATTACCAGGAACATTATCGGTTCCAAAAGGAAAGGGGCCTTTTCCAGCGGTTATTCTTGTTCAAGGATCAGGAGCAACTGATCAGGATGAAACAGCGTTTGCTTTAAAACCATTTCGCGATTTAGCTGAAGGTCTTGCATCGAAGGGAATTGCTGTCCTTCGCTATAATAAAAGAACGTATGAACATGGGTTGAAAACACAATTCAGTCCCTTTTATACAGTTGATAAAGAGACAACAGATGATGCTCTTCTTGTAACTCAATTTCTTAAAAATGAGCCTCTAATAAATAAGAATCAAATATATATTCTTGGTCATAGTCAAGGTGGAATGATGCTTCCGAAAATGATTGAAAAAGACCAAAATAAAAATATTGCTGGAGCAATTGTAATGGGAGGGCCAGCTCGTACGATCCAAGACGTTGTTTTAGATCAATTTGAGTACCTTTTCTCTATTGGAGCAATGAACCTGGATCAATATAAATTCTACAAATCGCAATTTGAATTATTAAATGATCCCAACTTCTCTGGTCAGAATCCCCCAAAAGATTTTTACTTAGGGTCAGCAGTATTTTGGGATTCTATACGGAAAATTAAAGCGGCAGAAATGTCAAAAGAACAAAAGACACCGCTTCTTATTATTCAAGGAGAAAGAGACTATCAAGTTCAATCAAAAATTGAAATTCCTCTTTGGAAAGAACAATTAAAAGAACGAGATAACGTAGATTATCGACTATATCCAAAGTTAAATCATTTCTTTACAGAGGGTGATGGGGAAATAAGTAAGCCAGATGAATATTATAGTCCTGCTAATATCCCTGAGTATGTTATAAATGATATTGCTGCTTGGGTGCAAGGCAGATCGCAATTAAATTAGCAACCATATGTTTTAATAAGGACTTTCTTTCCGTAATCAAAATAGAAATATTTTGATTAGGTTGTATGTTTTTTTAAAGCACTCTTTGAAAAGGAGTGCTTTTTTATTTTGCTATGATTTCTATAAAACAATGGGCTTACCTTCCAAACAAATCGTTATTTGGAGCGCTTTTATCAAAGCAAAGTGCTTGTGACATTTCTTTGATATTAAAAACATGAATAACCTATTGTGTAAAATTTTTTGAAAATTTAGGTTTAACATCTTTAAAATAGGTGTATTACATATTACATAACAACTAAATAAAAAAATAAAAAATCTAAAGGAGGAAAGATACGATGCATACGAATGAAAGAAAAACGGTAGTTTATGAATATCAAAATGAACAGGAAGTAGTTATGAAAGTAAAAGAGCTAGAATTGCAAGGGGTTCGCCACGATGACATTTATGTTTTAGCACATGAAAAACATATAACAAAAAGGATTGCGGATGATACAAACACAAATACGATTGGAGTAAAAGAACAAGGATTGGGAACAAGTATTATCAACTTTTTCTCCAAAAAAGGGGACGAACTTCGAAATCAAATGGAAGAAATGGGGTTGTCGAAGGAGGAAGCTAACTTATATGAAGAAAAACTAGATCAAGGGAAGATTTTACTCCTAGTAACAGCTGAAGTACCAATGGCGAATGCTAGGCAGCCGCAAAACTATCATTCTCTGTAATAGATTGCAACATCTGATAAATAGGTAAGGGAATTATTTTAGTTTGTAGCATGGAAGAAAATAAAAATAGAAAAGGATGAGAAAAATGAAACATACAATATTTAAATATGCTGTGATTGGAATTACGACCGGAGTCATAGTCTCCCTATTAAAAAAAGAAAATCGGAAAGCTATACAAGCAAAAGGAAAAAGCGTAAAAGAAAAACTACAAGAAGGAAACATAAAGGAAACATTGGAGAAGGTAACTGAGACAAGTAAACAATTTTCTGTAACTGCAGCTAATGTTGCAAAACAAACATTACCACAACTGCTTACAGCCACACCAGTTGTCATTTCTACCATTAAAGACTTAACAGAAAACGAAAATAATAAAAAGAAAACAGGTGAAAAGGATTACGAAATAAATGAAAATAGTAAGAACTTAGACGGGGAAAAAACGAAAAATGAAAAGAAATATGTGAAAGAAGGGAAAGAAGAGAGTGCCTAGATTTAATTCTAAAAATAGAAAGTGAGGAAAAAAGTATGAAATCTCTGTATGCAATTGATGTAGGAATTGGCTTTACCAAAAGGGCATACCGACAGGATGTAGATTCTGAGATGACAATCAAGAGTGAAGCTTCCACACTAGCCCCTGTACCTAATCATGCTGAAAGTGAAGATTTAACAAAGGTAAGTTTTATAGACTTAGATTTTGCATACTACATGGGAAATGAAGCACATCAATCTGACGCTTCGTTTCTTCCTCCATTTGACGAAGAAATAGAAAATTATTATGAAAGCGAACGATTTAAACAACAAATATTTGGTTGCATTGCAAAGGATTATAAAGAAAATGTCGTGTTACCTCTAGTTGTTACTGGGCTCCCCGTTACTTGTTTTGGTAGTCAGCATGAGCAATTACAACGTGCACTAAAAAAAGAAACTTCCGTACAAATTGATGGGAAATTTATTCATATTACGGTGGAAAATGCTTTGATTCTTCAGCAACCGGTCGCTTTACATGCCTATTTCTTAAAAGAGGGAATCATTCAGGAACGAGATCGCATCTTAATTATTGATGGCGGATTTCGTACAGTAGAAATGACAGATATGAAACAGAATGTCATTTTAAATCATTATGAGGCGGAACTAGGATGTAGCAAGCCTTTGAAAAATATTAAGAATATCGTGCAGAATCATGAGGGTGAAAGTAATCAATTGCATATTAACGACATGCCAAACATATTAGAAAAAGGATATGAATGTCGAGAAGAAAATCATGAGGCAAGTCAGGTTCATACTTTGATTCAAAAAGAGTTGGATGCACACTTCCAAGACGTCATGCGTGTATTACAAGAACAATTTAAGTTAGAACAGTATAACACTATTATTTGGACAGGAGGAATAGTAGATCTCCACAAAAAACGAATTGAAAAAATGCAAAGTGAAATTTCTTCTTTCCGTATGGTAGACGCTTCGAAAGAGGCTGCACTCCATGGATACTACATTATTGGGAGTCAAGTATTTGAGGACATTACCAATCAATCTGCATATGAATCCAAATTATAATAACGAATGAAATGGAGTTCGTTGAATAGACGTGCCAAATTATGTAGCTTCTTTTCCACATATAATAAATTCTTTATAAGAAAAGATAAAAAGTGCTTGTATAGAGGAAATGTTTAAAATTGAAAATAAAAATAACTAATATATAGGGGGTCTTTCTTTTAAAAGAATAAGACCTCCTATGTTATTTATTTTGTAATTTAGATGATCTAAAAACTCTTCCTCCAAGACATGAATACCTACATACAAATTTCGTATTACGGATATGATTCAATCAAACATAAAACTATTTAGAAAGGAAGAATAATATGGAATGCATAAAAATGACGAAATGGAGTTGGTATCATGTGAAAACTAGTGAGCTTGAAAAACTTTCTTCTATAATCCCTCGTGATGTAACATCTTATTTCGCTCAATTTGTAAAGAAAATAAGTTCTCCTTGTGAAAATGGATTATATGTTTATACGTTATCACCAAGTCAAACTTGTGTATATGGTTCGTTTTTATATGATCAAGATAAAAAGGACGCCAAAATTCAAAAATTTCTTCATTATTTCGTAGCTGATGGAATACTGATAACAGTTCAGGAAAAAGAGGAAGAGGATTTCCAAAAAATAATACATAATTTCCCTATGGGTACAAAAAATTGTAATAGTTCCGCTGAAGGATTATGTGCTATCTTATCAATGTTTATATCTCATTATTTGCGAAAGGTTGACTACTTTGAAAACAATTTCAGAAATGTATTATGGGATTTTTATCATCATAATAACATAGCAGTTTTAGAAAGGATTTATCATATTCGTCATGAATTATTTATGAACACACATGTGTTTCGCTTAATACAAGAAGTGTTACAAGGCCTAAAAGAAGCTTGGTTAGAGAAACTAACAAACACCCTTTGTTATAAACAAACATACGTAAAATTAGAGCGTGGATTACAACTTGTTAAAGAGTACCAAGAAGAATTAGACACGATGATTCATTTACAAGAAGTTGTTTCTTCTCATCGTGGGAATGAAATTATGAAAGCTCTTACTGTATTAACTGCTGTGAGTACGCCTTTGACAGCCTTAGGAGCATTATGGGGTATGAATTTTAAATACATGCCTGAACTAGAATGGAAATATAGCTATTTAATCGCTCTCTTATTTATTATTTTCACAACAGCGGGTATGTATATGTATATGCGATTCAAAGGATGGACAGGTGACTTATTACGAGTAAAGAAAAAGAAATCTTTTTTTAAATCTAATTAATCCTGTTTATAAAAAATATGATAGATATATGGTTTGTAATATTTATTAATTGAGATAGCACCATATCCCCATCAAGTTAAAGTTTTGATGTCCTCACAATGATAAAAATGGTGAATATTTATATGAAAGATTAGAGCTCTCCTTCCTGTAGGAGAGCTCTAATCTTTATTTAAAAACTATATCATATACTCTGAAATTTGTCCGGATTCAATTTAGAATATGGCAAAAGAGAACTTGCGATTAAAAACAAGCTCTCTTTAAAAGAAATAACGTAATTGAGATACTTATATAGTAACAATTGTTTTCTTCTAATTCCATATGTCATATGTTGAGAAATAAATTATAAATGGATTGATAAAGCTAAAATGAATGATTGACATAATATTTTGACGATAATATAATGAATCTCGAATTCAAGATAACTTGTAAAGGATTGGAAATTATGAGCGTGATTAACGATGAGAGCTTATCTTTAAAGTTATTTGTTATATTATCAAGGGCAGTACAGTCAATTACTAAGCGTATTGAAGAGGATATAAAAAGTTATGGACTTAATCCAACTGAATTTGCAGTGCTTGAGCTACTGTATAGTAAAGGCGATCAGCCTATACAAAAAATTGGAGACAAAATATTACTTGCAAGTAGTAGTATCACGTATGTAGTGGATAAGTTGGAAAAGAAGAGGTTCTTAATACGAAAACCATGTCCTAAAGACCGCCGTGTCACGTATGCGTCAATTACTTCAGAAGGTATTGAACTAATGGATATTATTTTTCCACAGCATAAAGAGGCGATTCAGCAAATATTTGGTGGTTTGGACTATACTGAGAAAAAAATGATAATCGAAAAGTTGAAAAAATTAGGGTATTATGCACTCGAACTATAAATCTTTAGAAATATATCTCGAATTAGTAATGTCCTAATTAAATATAATTTAAATAAATAGGAGGAAAAATTAATAAATGGTAGTAAATTTATTATAATACAAAATGAATAAAGCGTGTAATTTCAATCGGTATAATATGAAATAAAGTTGTTATGTTAATGTATACATATCGTCCTTTAAATTATAAATCTTTCATAAAGCGGAGAGTGGGTATCAAGAATGGAATTACGTCATTTAGAGTATTTTATTCAAGTTTGTAATAATAATAGTTTTACTAAAGCTGCGGAAGTTCTAGGTATTTCACAGCCGACTTTAAGTCAACAAATACGAGTTTTAGAAGGTGAACTTGATACACCCTTGTTTCATCGAGTTGGAAGAGGTATCAAAATGACAGAAGCGGGTAAGCTGCTATTTGATAAAGGAAAATTTATCATGCAACAATTTGATGACGTTTATAATGAAATTTTTGAATTAAAGGGTGTAAAAAGAGGTGTGATTACTATAGGAGGTTTATTAGAGGATCTCACTTATTTAACACCCTATATTATGAAGTTTCAACAACATTATCCCAACATTGTAGTAAAGATTATAGAATCCGAAGTTGCTGTAAATCAAATCGTTGACAAAAATATTGATTTCGGGATTACACGTAGTGCTCAAATTCCAGACACATTAACAAACACCCTTTTGTATAGTGAAGAGCTCGTCCTTGTCATTCCAAAAAATCATCCTTTGAATGAAAAATCATTTGTTTCTTTTCGAGAATTAGTAGGGCTCAGTAGAGTAATGGTTTCATGTAGTTGTCGTGAATCTATTAAGATATATTGTGAGAGTTTAGGGTTATCTTTATCTGAAGCAAATATAGAAACAAAATCTTCTATTTCTCTATTGAGCCTTGTATACAATGGACATGGTGTTGCCATAATACCTCTTTCACTGGTTAACTTTGTTAATAATGATACTTTGAGCATAGTTCGTATTACTGATCCAACACCAAGTCAAGATATTAATCTTATACACTTTGATGATAAATTTTTAAGTTTTGCAGCACGCATCTTTATGCAGAAGTTAAATGATTCTCAAAAAGTATCAGTGTAATAGAAATAATAATGATCCTAGTGTAACAATTGAAAAAATTAAAATCTATATTAAAGTCGAAGGACAGTGGATTTATATGTGTGGTGTAGTCGATCAAAAAGGGGGATAGGAAAAAAGGACAGACTTTGCAAGGAGAGAAGGCTATCAAAAACAAGTTAAGTTAATCAATCAATTCTTCGGTCTTATCGCATAGTAACAGATTCCATGTAGGGATATACACTGCTATTTTGAATTTATATATCCTTATTGTAGAAAGAAAACCACCGGCATTATACCGGTGGTTTTGATTTAGAAAGCAAAGCAAGTACAACCAATACCCCATTTAGTTCCATCTTTTCCTATTACGGTATGAGTGTGTTGATGGAGAGGGTTACTACAACTATGTAACTTGTTATCATGGGAATCGTGAGAAAGTATAGTGTTGGCTAGGTTAGCACCACCATACCCATAAACGCCCGTCGGTGACCAATCAGGTGATGCTGGCGGCAATTCAGGTGATAAGTTTTTAAATTCATTATTTCCATAAACAACCTGCCCACCCATAATGGTGAGCAATGATTCAAGGTCTTTGATTTCTTCTTCCGGCACAGTAAAGTAGTCAGCAGACAATACAGCAATATCAGCAAACTGACCTACTGCCAGGGTTCCTTTTTTACCTTCATCGCCAGAGAACCACGCACTTCCTTTTGAATATAATTCCAGGGCTACTTTTCTATCAAGTTTATTTTTTTCATCGTATATGGAAAGCCCACCAATGGTTTTTCCAGCAACCATCCAGTAAAGAGCAACCCAAGGGTTATAGCTGGAAACCCTGGTTGCATCACTACCGGCGCCAACAGGTATACCAAGGTCTAACATACGATAAATTGGAGGAGTATGCTTTGCAGCTTCCTTTCCGTATAAGTCAACAAAGTATTCACCTTGAAAAGCCATGCGGTCTTGGATGGCAATACCGCCATTTAAAGCCTTAACACGTTCCATACTACGATCTGAGATTGTTTCTGCATGATCAAACCACCAGCGTAGCCCATTAAAAGGAATTTCTCTGTTAACTTCCTCAAATACATTTAAGAAACGTGTGATTGACTCGTCATAAGTTGCATGTAAACGGAATGGCCAACGGTTTTCCACCAATAGAGAAATTACTTTCTTTAAGTCGGCTTCCATTACTGTAGCTAGTTCGGGCCGTGGCATTTGAAATTTTTCAAAATCGGCTGCCGAGAATACTAACATTTCTCCGGCACCATTCATTTTATACTTATCATTTCCTTGACCGGGAGAAACAATTTTTGCCCATGAAGCAAAGTCTTCATATTCATGATTAGGATTTTGCGTAAATAGATTATAAGCAATACGCAAAGTTAATTGTTCCTTCTCGGCTAAATGTTCAACAACTTTGTAGTCATCAGGGTAATTTTGGAAACCACCACCTGCGTCGATGGCACTTGTAATACCTAATCTATTTAATTCACGCATAAAATGGCGAGTTGAGTTAATCTGGTCGTCAAGATTAAGTACTGGAGCTTTACCCAAACTTGAATAAAGAATAGAAGCGTTAGGGTTAGCAATTAAAAGGCCCGTTGGATTACCTCTTTTATCCCGCTGAATTAAACAGCCTGGAGGGTCTGGGGTATCTTTCGTGTATCCCAGTGCACGTAGCCCTGCACGATTTACAAGTGCTCTATCGTAAAGATGTAGCACAAAGACAGGCGTGTCTTCAGAAACAGCATTAATCTCTTCTAATGTTGGCATCCGTCTCTCTTTAAATTGAAATTCAGACCAACCCCCAACTACTCTTACCCACTGAGGAGCAGGTGTACGCCTTGCCTGTTCTTTGAGCATTTCTAGAGCAATAAAAAGTGATGGCACGCCTTCCCAACGTAATTCCATATTATAATGCAGACCACCACGAATCACGTGTATATGGGAGTCATTCAGGCCTGGAATAGCTCTCTTTCTTTTAAGGTCTATTTTTTTTGTTTTTTCCGTGGCACTATTAAGAAGCTCATCTCCACCTACTGCAGTGACTAAACCATCAGTTATGGCGATAGCAGATACCTCAGGCTGAGAAGGGTCAAGGGTAGTAATTTTTCCGTTATATAAGATCATATCCGGTAAATTCATGTTCACACCTCGTCTACTTTCTATTATTTTGTAACCATGGATGAAATAATTTACCGAAAATCGGCATGACTACCCATGATAGCAAGGACACTATACATACAGAAACAAAAAAAGCTGACATAATAGGATTCATATGTTTTATAATAGGTCCTATCACTTTAGGAACTAACATGCTAAGAGGCCATACACCCAGAAGGGTAATGATAGACATTTTCCATTTTGGCGGTGGAACTGGCGTTTTCGGAGTAACAAACCAATAAGCCAAACTGCTTTCAGTTTTGTAAGTTGGATTAGTGGCTTGAAATTGCTCCGCCGTTTTTAACAAATCCCGGCGAACATCTGATTCTTGCCAAGTACGTAGATGCTCATACGTATCAAAGCGAAAAATAACAGTATACTCTCTGGATTCGTTACTTGGGACTATTAGATTTACACCTAAATGTCCTGGGAATTTAGTAGCCGCAGCCTCAATTTCATGTCTCCATGTTTCAAACTGTTTTTCTCTACCTTCTTGAATTTCCCATGTAACAATCGTTGTTACTGGATTGCCAGCATCCATCGTGTTCCCTGTATAAGTCTCTTCGACAGCTACTCCTTCTTGTTTCATATTTTCCTGCTTGGAAGCGCGCCATGCACCATAGTATATGCGTATTCTACACCTTGACCATAAGCACCAGTGTGTTCCTTTACAATCTCCATTACAGCATCATAAGTGTCTTTGTGTGCCCAGTCACGTTGGTATTCAAGTAAAACTTGAATTGCTGTCACTGGAATTGCACCAGCTTGTTCTACACGACGCATAGCAGCGTTATGTGCTGTCAAACTAGTACCACCTGAAGCATCATCAACTGCATATACCTCATAGCCAGCTTTAATTGCTTCAAGCACAGGGAATGCAAGGCAAACTTCAGTCCAAAGTGCTGCAAATATTAATTTCTTTCTACCGGTTGCTTTAACTGCCTCAACAAATTTCGGATCTTCCCAAGAGTTCATTGAACTACGTTCTATAATTTCATGGTTTGGGAATATATCAAGAATTTGTGGCCAAAAATAACCAGAAAAGCTGCGTGTTTCAACTGTAGTAAGAATAGTAGGTACGTTAAAAGTTTTTGCTGATTTAGCAAGTAGCATAACGTTATTAATCAATGTTTGTCTATCAATACTTGCAACTCCAAAAGTCATTTGAGGTTGAAAATCAATTAAAATTAAGGCACTGTTCTCCGGATTTAACAATTCTAAATTACTCATAATAAAACGCTCCTTTTTCAATTGTTTATTGAAAGTAATGTATCTTCTGTCAATTGAAGCTCTACTATACTTTTTAATTTAAATTTAGTGCTGATTTAATCAGCACTAAATTTATACTATCTACTTTAAAAAAGGTGATTTAAAGCTATTTCCTTGAGATACATTTATGCATTTTGTTTACTAAGATCTCGCTGAGCTCCTCTATAGCTTCCAATTATATTTTGATAGCCTGGAAGATTGCTAGCAAGCAAATTGCCAAAACCTTCGACATCGTTGCGCCAATCGCGTTGTAATTCGCAAGCTACGCTAAACCAGTTCATAAGTTGCACGCCACTATGTGCCATACGTGTATTGGCAGCATCTGCAACTTGTTTACTGAAAGTTCCTGAAGCATCAGTAACAGCAAATACTTCATATCCAGCTTTTATAGCGGAAAGTGCCGGGAAAGCAACACAAACGTCCGTAACTACGCCTGCGATGATAAGTTGTTTTTTTCCAGTTTCTTCGATTGCTTTTACAAAATCATCATTATCCCATGCGTTAATTTGTCCAGGTCGAGCTATTTTTGGTGCATGAGGAAAGAGATCAACCAATTCTTGCATTAAAGGTCCATTAGGCCCGTTTTCAAAACTTGTTGTTAAAATAACTGGTAAATTAAAAAACTTAGCAGTATGAGCAAGAGCTAAAACATTGTTCTTGAATTCATCAACACCATAGTCACGTACTAGTCCGGACATAAGACCAGTTTGATGATCTACTAAAAGCACAACAGCATCATCTTTGTTAATACGAGAATAGAGATCAGTCATTATGTATTCCTCCTAAAAATTAAGTAATCGAAGAAAGTTTAAATAGTCGGATACTATCATAAGTTTCTTCGTTTATAACTAAGCTGACCAATAATATTGGTTATAGCAGCATTCACAGAACATGAAGTGCTATACAAATTTATAGTATTTGAAAACTGATTCGTTAATCAATTCTAAATTATCTATAATTCGTATAGGTCGTAACTATAGTTGTTTTCACTATAAAATAGATTGGTTTTACCTATACATCCTATAGATAGAACGATATTGATAGTCACCTATTTTTGTTATTACAATTGAATAGGAGTAATGTTCAGTAATTATTTTATGATGCAAAAGGCATTAGAGGGGGGATTGTTCCAAAAGGAGAAAATGAATGCATTGGAACAATAGAGTTTCATACTTAGAATTCACAACATAAACGTGCATGAATAGGTTATGACATTCATCCAGATTATTGAAGAAAAGGATACATATTGGAATATTTTTAGGAGGTAGAAGCATGGCTAAAATTACTGTAGGAACCGAAAAGCAAGAACCAATTGAGATATATTATGAGGATCATGGCACAGGAAAACCAGTTGTACTCATTCATGGTTGGCCGTTAAGTGGTCGATCTTGGGAATACCAAGTTCCTGCTCTTGTTGAGGCTGGATACAGAGTTATAACATATGATCGTCGAGGATTTGGACAATCATCTCAGCCGTGGGAAGGGTATGAATATGATACCTTTACTTCTGATTTACATCAACTATTAGAACATTTAGAGCTTCAAAATGTCACACTTGTTGGTTTTTCTATGGGTGGAGGCGAAGTAGCCCGATATATTAGTACGTATGGAACAGATCGTATTGAAAAGGCTGTTTTTGCTGGGGCAGTTCCTCCGTATTTATACAAATCAGAGGATCATCCTGAAGGGGCCTTAGATGATGCAACAATTGAAGCATTCAAAAGTGGTGTGATAAATGACCGCCTTGCATTTCTTGATGAATTTACTAAGGGATTTTTCGCGGCTGGTAATCGAACAGATTTAGTTAGTGAGCCATTCCGTTTATATAATTGGGATATTGCAGCCAGTGCATCACCTAAAGGAACACTTGATTGTATTACCGCCTTTAGTAAGACAGATTTTAGAAAAGACTTGGAGAAGTTTAATATACCTACTCTTATTATTCACGGTGATTCTGATGCAACTGTACCATATGAATATAGTGGGAAATTAACACATGAAGCAATTCCTAATTCTAAAGTAGCCTTAATAAAGGGTGGTCCACATGGGCTAAATGCAACGCATGCTAAAGAATTTAATGAAGCACTCCTATTATTTTTAAAGGACTGATTACAACTATATAATTGTTAGTTGATAAATTATAAATAAGTAAAAAATAAAGCTTTATAAAAGATGCTCTTGGATAAATCCAGGAGCATCTTTTTAAATGGTGGTATTGATATGTTAGGTTGATAAATCTTCATTAGTTTCGAATTGAATATTCTTCTTAACAGCAAAAATGTATTGTTTAGAGTTTTTTAGGTCTTTTAGATGTATTGCTATATTACTATCAAGATAATATTTTGAATAATCCTCAAAACAAAGAAATGTACATTTTTTGAGGAAGAAATATCTTGTCAGAAAACAATAAAATCTTATTAATTTTTATAATTGGTAGAATTTTTATGGAAATAATTCTCTTAATATATTAAAATAACATCGTATTATGTCAGATTTTAATTAGGGGAGAGAAATTTTATGTTGAAAAAAATTATTCCAGTTGCTTTAGCATTAAGTACAGTTACTTTTACTAGTGTATTTGCTGCGCCTTCAATCCAAGCAAGTACAGAACAAAATCGCTACATAGATGTACAAATGCTCGGTATTAACGATTTTCATGGGCAACTAGACACTGTAAAAAAAATTAACAATAAAGATGCAGGGGGAATTGAGTACTTAGGGGCTTATTTACGTGATCGTGAAAAACAAAATCCAAATACATTAAAGGTACATGCTGGAGATGTTGTTGGAGCAAGTACTCCTGTTTCAGCATTATTACAAGACGAACCTACAATTGAATTTCTAAATGATTTGAAATTCGATGTTGGAACGATAGGAAATCATGAATTTGATGAAGGTGTTGAAGAAATGAACCGCCTTATTTATGGTGGATACCATGAGAAAACAGGAAATTTTAAAGGAGCAAAATTCCCATATGTTGCTGCAAATTTCTATAATAAATCCACCGGTCGTTTATTTTTACCACCATTCACTATAAAAAAGGTACAAGGAGTTCCTGTTGGCTTTATCGGAGTCGTAACAACGGATGTTCCTAACCTTGTTATGCCTACTATGCTAAAGAATGTAGAAATTACAGATGAAGTTGAAGCTATTAACAAATCCGTAAAGCAATTAAAAAAACTAGGCGTTAAATCTATCGTTGTTCTTGCACATAACGGAGGTATAACAGATGGGAACGGCGTAACAAATGGTGATATCGTCCGATTAGCAAATGAGACTGATCCAGAAGTCGATGTTATTTTTGGTGGCCATAGCCACACCTATGTAAATGGAACTGTTAATAATAAACTTGTCGTACAAGCAAATTCTTATGGTATGGCTTTTGCTGATGTTGATGTAAAGATTGATCGTAAGACACAAGATATTGTTGAGAAAAAAGCAGAAATTGTTACAACTTATCATGAAGGCATAGAGCCTGATAAAAAAATAAAGAAGAAGATGGAGAAATATCAAGCAAAAATCGCACCTCTTGTTAATGAAGTTGTAGGTAAGTCTATCGCTCCACTAGATCGCAAACAAAATATGGCTGGTGAATCTACTCTTGGAAATTTAGTTGCTGATGCTCAGCGTACAACAATGCAATCCCAAATTGCACTTATGAATCCTGGTGGTATTCGTAATGACTTAGATACTGGTGATATTACATGGGGAGAGATATATGGTATTCAACCATTCGGAAATCAATTAATAAAAGTAAATTTAACAGGTCAAGACATTCGTGATATTTTAAATCAACAATGGCAAAAAGACATAACAAGAATGCTTCAAATTTCAGGTATCCAATACACTTGGGATGCGAACAAGCCTAATGGAGAAAAAGTAACAAGTATTCGCTTAACAAATGGAGAAGAAATTATTCCTTCTAAAACTTACAGCGTCGTTGCGAACGCATTTCTAGCTTCAGGTGGAGATGGATTTGTATCCTTTAAAAACGGTAAAGATGCTGAAACAGGACCAACTGATTTTGAAGCATTAGTAGATTATATAAAAAAATCAAAAGAACCAATTCAGTCTATTATTGATGGAAGAATTCAAAAGATAAATTAGTTTTTTATTAATCTCAAAAACAACTAGATTACCTGTGCGCTATACTCTTTAGTGTGCAGGTAATCTATTTTTTTGATTTGAAATAGTCTAACTGTGGCCAATGGGTATACCGTCTAGATGCAGAGTGCCGAAAAAAATGAAGTGAACAAAAAATAACCCCTAAATTAACTCTATGATAAAGAGACTACAAACAATCAAAAATTGGAACTTCATATTAACCATATATTAACTACGTTAATAATACATACTGAAATTGAATACTTTAGATAACATCATTTATAACGAATATCTGTACATTATAATGTTATACAATGAGGAATTTACAATACAATGAATTGAAGCTTATTTAGTTTTATATTCGTATAAGTGAATTAAGAATTTCTTAAGAACCTATTAAGAAATAAGTGAGTTTTAGGAACTAGAATAAATGTATCTGAACAGTAATAAGAAAATGAATGTTTTAAACGGAAGTTGGCAGAGTATGTCAAAAAGCTATAAGTAAATATTTCAGGAGGTTTTTTATGAAAAAGAAAATAATTATTGCAATTGTTGTTTCTGCTATAACAATGACTCATTTTGTAGGAAATACTTATGCAGATTCGAAAACAGAGGTTTCTGTTACAGCTCCCTATAATACAAATCAAATAGCGAAATGGTTAGAAGCACATGCAAAGCCTTTAAAAACAACTAATCCAACTGCATCTCTTAATGATTTGAAACCACTTAAGGATATGGTAGGTTCAGCTTCAATTGTAGGTTTAGGTGAAGCTACGCATGGGGCTCATGAAGTTTTTACGATGAAACACCGCATTGTTAAGTATTTAGTATCTGAAAAGGGCTTTACCAATCTAGTTTTAGAAGAGGGATGGGACAGGGCCTTGGAACTTGATCGATATGTTCTTACTGGTAAGGGAAACCCAAGCCAACATCTAACACCTGTATTTAAGACGAAAGAAATGCTAGATTTACTTGATTGGATTCGGCAATATAATGCTAATCCAAAACATAAATCGAAAGTACGTGTCATCGGGATGGACATTCAATCAGTAAACGAAAATGTTTATAATAATATAATAGAATATATTAAAGCGAACAATTCAAAACTGTTGCCTAGAGTAGAAGAGAAGATAAAAGGGCTTATTCCTGTAACAAAGGATATGAATACTTTTGAAAGCCTTACGAAAGAAGAAAAAGAAAAGTATGTTTTAGATGCTAAACAAATTAGTGCTTTATTAGAGGAAAATAAAAGTCATTTAAATGGGAAATCTAAAGAGTTCGTATGGATAAAGCAAAATGCTCGTATTATTGAACAGTTTACTACAATGTTAGCGACACCTCCTGATAAACCAGCGGATTTTTATTTGAAACATGATATTGCAATGTATGAAAATGCGAAGTGGACTGAAGAACATTTAGGAAAAACCATTGTATGGGGACATAATGGACACGTTTCGAAAACAAATATGCTTTCTTTTATATACCCTAAAGTAGCAGGGCAGCATTTAGCAGAATATTACGGAAAACGGTACGTATCTATTGGAACGTCAGTTTATGAAGGACAATACAATGTGAAGAATAGCAATGGTGAATTTGGCCCCTATGGAACATTAAAATCGGATGATCCAAACAGTTATAACTACATCTTTGGACAAGTTAAAAAAGATCAATTTTTTATTGATTTACGTAAGGCGAACGGCGTGACAAAAACTTGGTTAAACGAACAACATCCAATTTTCGCTGGAATAACTACCGAAGGGCCTGATATACCAAAAACTGTTGATATATCATTAGGTAAAGCGTTTGATATACTTGTTCAAATTCAAAAAGTGAGTCCATCTCAAGTACATCAATAAATTTATAATCATGTGCCTTAATGACAAATTTCATAGTGTTTCATATAACACAATGAAATTTGTTTTATATAGCAAGAAGAATAATCGCATTAGAAAAAATCAGCAGTTTAACCTGTTAAGAGTAAAACGAATCTTACAATATGTAAAGCGCAAAAACACTGAAGCGAAAAGCATCGGTGTTTTTTGCGCTTTCGGGCACAGATGCTACTTCAATCCTATTGTAGAAGTGATTTTGTATGTAAGGAATTTGTAAGGAATAGGTAAGAAAAAAGAGATTTTCATTGTGTAGGATAAAAATATAAGGAGGCATGAAGGGGGGAACAAGTACGGCCTACATATAAAACAAATAATCAGTAACAAGAGTGTTTTAAGGAAAAGAAGTAATTTCTATGGTTAATATGTATGTGGAAAAAGAGTGATTTAGAGATTGTTAGAACACAATGGTGTTTGTGAAAATAATGATTAGTACGTTGATTGCAAATTCAGTGTTGACTTTTATCATTGGGAGAGTTGATAGCTGTGTGGTTCGTATATGAGACAGCTATTAGCCATCAATACAATTTAAATAGAAGAGAGGAATTCTTTATGAAAACACGCAGTAAAATTACATGTGCAAGTCTAGCACTTTTAATAGCTGGAAGTTCCCTGTTATACATAACACCAACATCAGTTGTAAAAGCAGAACCTACGCAAAATGTATCTAGTTCGTTACAAACAAGTACGCAAAGCGATCGTACTTCCGTTAAGAAAGCAATGCGAGATGAACTGCAACTTGGATACCCGGGAATACTCGCTAAAATTTCTAAGGGGGGGAAAACTTGGAGTTATACAGCTGGGGTAGCCGATCTGAAAACTAAGAAACCAATGAAAGCAGATTTTCGCTTTCGCATTGGCAGTGTGACGAAAACGTTCATTGCAACAGTTCTACTTCAATTATCTGGAGAGAACCGTTTGAATCTAGACGACTCCATTGAAAAATGGTTACCTGGTGTTATTCAAGGAAACGGATATGATGGTAACCAGATTACGATCCGGCAAATATTGAATCATACAAGTGGTATTGCTGACTATATAAATTCAAAAGACTTTGATATTACGGATATAAAAAAATCGTATACGGCTGAAGAATTTGTAAAGATGGGGATTTCACTTCCCCCAGACTTTGCCCCAGGAAAGGGTTGGTCTTATTCAAATACAGGATATGTAATACTAGGAATCCTTATTGAAAAAGTAACAGGAAACAGCTATGCGGAAGAGGTTGAAAATCGGATTATTGAACCGCTTGATTTGTCAAATACATTTCTACCTGGTAATTCAAGCGTGATTCCAGGCACCAAGCATGCCCGTGGCTATTTGCAACTAGACGGAGCGAGTGAGCTAAAAGATGTTACTTATATTAACCCAGGTAGCTCGGATGGAGATATGATTTCTACTGCTGACGACTTAAACAAATTCTTCTCTTGCTTACTAGGTGGCAAATTACTGAAGGAACAGCAGTTAAAACAAATGCTTACTACAGTTCCTACAAATAGAGAGGGAACCGGATATGGTCTTGGAATACTTGAAATTAAGCTTCCGAACGGTGTCTCGGTATGGGGACACAGGGGTGCCGTTCCAGGGTTTTCCACTTTTGCTGGTGGAACACTTGGAGGTAAACATACACTCGCTATCAATTCGAACAGTTTAAACCTTAATAACCCGGAAGTTTTTAAGAACATTTTACTTGCTGAATTTAGAAAGTAGGAAAAACGGATAAATTTTGTCATTTGTAATTTCCATCGGAATGGATTACCGCTTGAAAGAGTATAGAGGGATTAAGTATCTAGAAACAATCAAGCCAATCATGAAGAATGGCTAAGTAAAAGGATTTGTTTATACATTGGCCAATTAAAAGAGCAACAGATATAATGAGTGATTAGTATGTATCTAGTATTGCATTTGTATTGGTATCTTCACGGATTGTAAATTTGTATAAGGTGCGAAGTCTAATTTAAGACTTCGCACTTTTGCTGTTTAACAGCTTTTATTACGAAGCTATTAACAATAGAAAAAAGGAGAATGTAACTAGTTATGTGGATACTACTGTATGATTGGTGCAACAAACTGTGACTCTAACGTATTTGAAAGGCCTGATAAACTCAACGTTTATCGTCCTGACATTGATATTAAAAAGGCATTTAGTGGTACTGCAAGACATCTTGCTTTTGGATTAAGTATCTATAATTGTGTAGGAGTAGCATTTGCAAAATTAAAAATTGAAATAGATTCAACCATTAAAGATAATATTAGCAGGAAAAAATTGAGGGACATTAAGGATTTTGTGAAGAAGACTTCAAAAATGAACTGAAATCTAATAAACAACGTAAAAGCTAAAAGATTTTCGCTGTGAGAACATCTCAAAATATTAAATTGATGGTAACTTTGTTGTAGCTCTTTAAACATACCTATATTAAAACCCAAATATCTCAGCATTAAATTGAGAATTTGGGTTTTTCTAAAGGAATTAATTTTTTAAAAAATTTTTAGAAATTTAAACATAAAGTATTGTATACATGTAAGTATGATTAAAAATGAAAAGTTGTAAATGCTAAATTTAATTAAATACGCCTTACTCTCTTTAACATTGGCCTGAATGAATAGTTTATAGGAGATTACACTGGCTAAAGATGCGATAATTGTTCCAAGCCCTCCAATATTTACTCCTAGTAATAAAGCTTTCCAATCAGAAGTAAAGTTTGATAGAAGAATTGAAGTAGGAAAATTGCTAATCAATTGACTCAAAAATATGGAACTAAAGAAGACTGAAGTATCTCCTCTTAAATTAGCGCGAGCAAATGTCTCCAGTGCATCCGAATGTGAAATGTTTCCGATGAAAATAAAAAAACAGACAAAGGTTATTAGAAGAAAGTAATCGATCTTAAATAGTAAGTTTCTATCTAATGTAAATGCTGCCACTAATGTAACTATTAGCGCAATGTAATAATTAATGACACCAAAAATAGATGCAATGATAGTGAGAAGTATTAAAATCCAGACGGTAGCTTTTTTTCGATTTTTCACGGTAATAACAGGTAGTTCTATTTTTAAATCTGTTTTTTGAAGTTTTTGAGTACATATAAATAACAAACTAATTCCAAGTACAGCTAAAAGCAGGATTGAACCTAAAAATGGGATGAGCTTAATTCCATAGTAAGAGTATAAGTATAAATTTTGTGGGTTTCCCATAGGCATCAAGCTACTACCGATGTTTGCCGCAATTGTTTGCAGGATGATTGTATCCATCATGTTCATTTGTGTTTTTTTACTAATGACAAGTGTTATTGGTACAAAAGTGAGGAGAGCGACATCATTTGTTACAAACATGGAGCAAATAAAGCATAACAAAATTAGAATAATAGATATTGACCTGCTGTTATTGCATTTATTTAAAATGGCAACGGCAAGTTTGTCTAATATCTTTAGCTGTTCCAAGGCCTTAATGGCCACCATTAGATTAAATAAGCTAATTAACACTTCAAAGTTAATATATTCGATCTTTGGCGAATGTATTAAGCAGCTTACAATTGCTAGTATTAGTGAAATGGTAAGTACTAAATCTTTTTTTAAAAATCCGAATTTCATAAGGAGTCTTTTTTTATTTTGAACGAATACTATTTCTTTCACAATACACCACCTGTAATCTATGTTAGTAAATATACGTTTTTTGGGATAACTCGATATTGCTAGAAAAGAGGATGTCATAAGTTCCTAAATAAAAGTTTTGTAATGTTTCATCCCTTCAATAAAATCCTTTTTTGCTTAGTGTCTTTCATGTGGTAAATATGTGCAATATAGACGAATCCAGCTAGGGGGATTAATTGAGAAAACAAATGTTTTTTGTATGATACCATAAATAAATTAAATGCTTTATTTTTTTAATATTCTTATAATACCCTATTGATTCTTGATTTCAAATACTTTATAAGAAGTTCTAAAAGAGAAAAAGTACGCATGTTTTTATGAAGAAAATAGAGGCTTGTCAAAGGTTAGGTAGAACAGAATCTGCGACGTTTGGATACTGTATAAAATTCACAAAATCTCAGTGTTTTTTAGATGAAAAAAACTTAAAATATTTTTTGTTTTTATAAAAATCTGTACTTTTTCGTAACATTCTGTACTTTTAATTATAAATTAAAGACAAGATTTTCTTAGTTGAATAGTGAAAGCGCTTTATAGAGTTTTCGCGAATTTTTTACCTAGCCTATTTTTGAGATTAGTAGTGAGAAAGGAGATATTTCCATGTTCTTGAGAAGATTAACAAAAAACCACTTAATCACTATTGATTATTATGATTTAAATCACCGGTAAACGAAACAAACATAGTAGTACAACAATGTTAGTGGATAAAAATATTAGTTTTGCAGAAAGGGGTAGAGCATCCGTTTGTATAATCGTTAAGTACTTCAAAATTTCAGTTTTACGGTTACATGTTGTGATGTTTGCTTAAGCAGGCCAATCCGATTCATATAGAAAATTTTTATCCTTGTTGTATTTGAATATGAAAGAGGTATTTATACCAGGAAATATAGGTGATTTTATATAGATTATGATAGATAAATTTTGGTATGGAGTGATGATATGGAAAGGTTTTTTGTAGATTTAGTCGGATCAACAAATGATTTTTTATGGTCTAAATTGTTAATTATTATGCTTGTTATTTGCGGAATTTATTTTACATTTAAATTGAATTTTGTACAGTTTCGAATGTTAAAAGAGATGGTCCGTGTATTAATGGAGGGAAAAAGCGGTGCTAAAGATCAAGTCTCTCCTTTTCAAGCGTTTTGTATTGGTATGGCAGCCCGCGTTGGAACAGGGAATATTACAGGAATTGCGATTGCAATTGCATTAGGTGGTCCTGGAGCTGTATTTTGGATGTGGATTATTTCTATTATCAGCTCGGCATCTAGTTTTGTCGAAAGCACATTAGCACAGATATATAAAGTAAAAGATAAAACTGGTTTCCGCGGTGGTCCATCCTATTATATGGAAAAAGGGTTGAATAAACGTTGGATGGGAGTATTATTCTCTATTTTAATCACAATTACTTTTGGACTTGTATTCAATTCAGTACAATCAAATACAGTTACAATTGCTTTTCAAAACTCATTTGGTACAGATCGTCTAACAGTTGGGATAATCATGGCCATTGCTTTCGCTGCGATTATTTTTGGTGGTGTACAACGTATTGCAAAAATGGCTGAATACAAGGTAGTATTTTTAGCGGTATTATACATTGGAGTTGCATTATTTGTTGTAGTTACCAACATATCAAAAATGCCGGAAGTTCTTTCTCTTATTGTTCAAAACGCATTTGGTTTTAAACAAATAGCAGGCGGTTCAATTGGTGCAGCACTTATGAATGGAGTTAAACGTGGTTTATTTTCAAATGAAGCTGGTATGGGAAGTGCACCAAACGTTGCCGCAACAGCAACAACAAGTCATCCGGTGAAACAAGGACTGATTCAAGCATTTGGTGTATTAACGGATACACTGATCATTTGTACTAGCACTGCCTTTATTATTTTGCTGTCTGATGCATATAAACAACCGGGATTAAATGGTATTGCACTTACACAAGCAGCATTAAGTGAACACATAGGTCCTTGGGCATCGGGTTGTCTTGCTATCTTTGTTTTTTTATTTGGATTTGGTGCGTTAATTGGCAACTATTATTATGGTGAAACAAATATTCGCTTCTTACATACAAGTAAAGTGTGGTTAATGATATACAGAATAAGTGTGTTGGCTATGATTGTATTTGGTTCTGTTGCAAAGATTCAAATTGTATGGGATTTAGCGGACTTATTTATGGGCTTTATGGTTATTATTAATTTAATTGCTATTACCTTACTTTCAAAAGTAGCATTTGCGGCGTTACAAGATTATATAAACCAGAAAAAAGCTGGTAAAGATCCTATTTTTTATAAAGAAAACATTAAAGGGCTTGAAAATATTGAATGTTGGGATAGTTATGAGAAAACTTCAAAAAAGAAAAGTGTGTAATAAGAAGGATATTCAGACTGCAATATGTCTGAATATTTTTCTTGGTTCTAGTGCAAATATTATTGATTATAGTAAAGAAAAAATCATTCTATATAAAGTTAATAGTACGGGGGAATATGATTAAATGATAAAGGATTCTAGCGTTCAAGTTGAGGGTCAAGAAAAAGTTTGCTTAGATCAATGGGTAGCTCATTATCGAGCGTATGCAGCTAAGGGACGAAGCGCCAGTTATATTCCCGCTCTGGGGGAAATAAATGTATCGCAGTTAGGTATTTGTATAGTAAAGCCAGATGGAACAATGATAAAATCAGGAGATTGGGAGATACCTTTCACATTACAAAGTATATCAAAAGTAATCGGTTTTATAGCCGCTTGTTTAAGTCGCGGTATTTCTTATGTATTAGAACGAGTTGACGTAGAGCCAACTGGAGATGCCTTTAATTCAATTATTCGTTTAGAGATACATAAACCAGGAAAACCTTTTAATCCTATGATCAATGCTGGAGCAATTACGATAGCTTCACTTTTGCCAGGGACATCGGTGCAAGAAAAATTAGAATCTCTATACGTATTAATTGAAAAAATGATAGAGAAGCGTCCCGCTATTAATGAAATAGTATTTCAATCAGAATGGGAAACGGCTCATCGTAATAGAGCATTAGCATACTATTTAAAGGAGAATGGTTTTCTAGAATCAGATGTGGAGGAGACACTAGAGGTTTACCTAAAACAATGTTCGATTGAAATAAATACAGAAGATATTGCCTTAATAGGGCTTATACTAGCACATGATGGATATCATCCTATTCGCAAAGAACAAGTGCTCCCTAAAGAAGTAGCTAGGTTAACAAAAGCTTTAATGCTTACTTGTGGAATGTACAATGCTTCCGGAAAATTTGCTGCTTTCATTGGATTACCAGCTAAGAGTGGGGTATCGGGCGGAATTATGACACTTGTTCCCTCAAAATCTAGGAAGGATTTATCGTTTCAAGATGGATGTGGTATTGGTATTTACGGACCAGCCATTGATGAGTATGGGAATAGTTTACCAGGAATTATGTTGTTAGAACATATTGCAAAAGAATGGGATTTAAGTATATTTTAAAAAGGAGCACAGATATTTTGGTGTTAGAGCGAGTCCAAAAGTGTTCAGACCTTATATTGTGTCTGAACATTTTTGAGTTATAAAGTATGTTTCTAAAGTAGAAGGGTGTAATGAATACTCACAATCTATAATGCTTTCGTTTATATCTTATTTATCAGTTTTTGAAAAAAATAGAGTAAGTATTGTATTAATGCAAATAGGTTTGTATACTGACTGTTAGGCGAAAGTGAGAAGTGATTATTTTGAATCTTAGTAATTTAGTAAAAAAAGACATCTATATTCTCGTTTTAATGATACTTACAGTACCCTTAGTAGGTGAAATAAAGTCATTTCCTTTAAATGAAACATTTAGAATGAGCTTTGGCGCACCAACATTTTTCTTTTTTTTGTTATTGTTTCGACGAATTCCAGCATTTTTACCGGGTTTTTTAACAGCGATAGTCGTGGTAGTATTTCGTATCTCAATGGATGTCATTATAAAGGGAAATGTGGATTGGCTAGCCGCTTTTCATACTCACTATCCTAGTTTTTTCTTTTATTTTACTTATTCGTATCTCTTTCATTTAGCAAAAATCAAACGTTTTTATCATCAACCACTAATGATTGGTTTTATTGGTTGCATGATTGAAATACTGTCAGACTGTGTGGAATTAATGATTCAATATTTCGTATTAAAAACATCGATCACATCCGAGGCAATAAATGAGATCATTGTTATTGCATGTTCCCATAGTTTTATAGTTCTAAGCTTTTTCAATATGATGAAATTGTATGAAGCGCAATCAAGGGAGAGACATATAAAGAAGCAAAATGAACACATGCTCATGCTCATCTCTAATTTATATGAAGATGCTGTTCATTTAAAGAAAACATTACAAGATGCTGAGAATATAACAAAAAAATCCTATGATTTATATCAAACCTTAGACTCCTTTGAGCACAAACAGATGGATTTTCAGTTTGAGGATTTAAGGCAACAGGCATTACAAATTGCTGGTGAGGTCCATGACGTTAAAAAGGATAACCAACGTATTTTTGCGGGACTTTCAAAATTAATTTCTGATGAAAGTTTTACAGATTATATGTCTGTGCATGAACTAGTAAATATCATTATACGGGCAAATACGAAATATGCACGGTTGCTAGAGAAAGACATCCAATTTGTGTATAAAATTGATGGTGTGCATCCTCATTATCATATTTACACAATCTTATCTATTATAAATAATATCGTTACAAACGCTGTAGAAGCTATCCAAGGTATGGGAACCATCACAATTGACATTAATAAAGACCACCATTTTGTTGAATTTCAAATAGGCGATAATGGTCCTGGTATTTCTTCAAAATATAAAGATTCAATTTTTGAGCCTGGGTTTACTTCTAAATATGATGATTTAGGCAACCCATCGACAGGTATCGGATTATCGTATGTTAAAGAAATGGTCGCACAACTTGAAGGTGATGTTACGTTTGAGGACAGAACCGAAGGAAAAGGATCAATTTTTATAATTAGATTAGGGATTGATCATATAATTTCGAAAGGGTGATTCTATGTATTTTTATATAGTAGATGATGAAAAAGCGGTTCGCTCAATGTTGGCTCAAATTATCGAGGATGAAGATCTTGGGGAGGTTATAGGAGAAGCTGAGGATGGTTTATCTTTAGAGCAACAAATGGTAATCCTTAAAAATATAGACATTTTATTTATCGATTTGTTAATGCCGAATCAAGATGGAATAAAAACAATTCGTCAAATAAAGCCTTCGTTTAAAGGGAAAATCATCATGGTCTCTCAAGTAGAATCAAAAGAATTAATTGCTGAAGCTTATTCGCTTGGTGTTGAATACTATATTATTAAGCCAATTAACCGGATTGAAGTATTAACAGTTGTTCGGAAAGTCATTGAACGAATTCGTTTGGAAAAATCAATAAAAAACATTCAAGAATCGCTTAATATGGTACTAAAATTGGATAGTAATTCAATTGTGCAAGAAAAATACCGTAATGAAAAACATTTAAATACTTTCAATCATTTTCAAAATTCCATTCATTTTCTTTTGTCTGAATTAGGAATAGCCAGTGAAAGTGGAAGTAAAGATTTAATGGATATGCTAGATTATTTATATAAATATGAACAAGATAACACGTTGGAACAAGGCTTTCCCTCACTAAAAGAGATTTTTATGAATTTAGCTCAAAAAAAACTTGGGGATTCAGCTGAAGATGCCGAATTAAAAAGGTTCATAGAAGCTTCCAAACAACGGATTCGGAGAGCAATTTATCAATCATTAAACCATTTAGCATCCCTTGGACTTACTGATTTTTTAAACCCGAAGTTCGAAAATTATGCTTCTAGATTTTTTGATTTTACTACCGTAAGGAGAAAGATGACAGAATTGAATAATGAACCAACATTACCTGCTCGTATTGATACGAAAAAATTTATTCAAGTTCTTTATTTTGAAGCAAAACGAATACACTTGGAGTTAAGATAATAAACTCTTGCTAAGTATTATTTTCAATTGATAGATTGATAATTGTTTTCATGTTATTGGTTTTATATAGTTTTTCTAAGAGAGGATTTTCCTTTATTTCATATTGGTTTTAAAATTAGAAAATTCCGTATCGATTCGGTAGAAGTGTATGAACTTAAAACAAAAGAATATGTATTTTTTACACATTAATATTCATTAAAAAAAACGAGTATTTTCACAATAAAATATAAATACATAGTAAGTTGAATTGAAAAAAAGATGCTATCTTCTGGCATCTTTTTTTCTTTAAGAGGAAATATCATTGATCCTTATATTATTTGAAATTCAAATGCGGGCATATAAATAAGGGAAAAGGAGATAATATTTAACAAATTATAATTGGAAATGGTATTTTAGGTCAGAAATGTTTTTATACTAATTAGATTATTGGTACTAAATAAGCATAATGTCTCGCTTTTCTGCTCTTTAATCTTATCGTTATTTTTTATTAAGTACATATCGTTTTTTAGAAATCTCAATCCTAGCAGAGTATATAAATTGGGTGATAAAAATGTGGAACATAATTACTTCTTATCTTCCAGATTGGAAAGTCTTTGTACAAGCTTTTATCTTGTTTTTAATTCCGTATACTATCTCAAGATTTTTTCATTGGGTTCGTATGTCAGAGAAAGAGTGGGAAGAATGAGTTGGTGGAAGTCAAGAGACAAACAAGTGAAAAAAAATAATATTCAAAGTAAAACGAAACAAGAGCATAAACCATCTCAAAATACAAACGTTCATTTCACAAATGATTTTGCCTCTAACTTAGAACTTATAAAGCAACAAATCGGACATAATTCTGATGTTCGATTTCGGAAGTTTAATATTGGACGCACAGATATTCAGGCTGGGATCGTTTTTGTTGATGGTCTATCAGATAAAGAGATAATTGACAAACATATTATGAAATTACTAATGGATGATTTTTCTGATGAATATAAAAATGAATCTTCTTATGTGGAGGGGACTGTTTCAAAAGAATATATTAAAAATAAAGTTCTTACAATTAGTGAAGTAGCAGAAGTCCATTACATAAAAGATTTAATACCCAAAGTATTGATAGGTTCAACAGCTCTTTTAATTGATGGTTTAGCAGATGTGTTTATTCTTGGTACAACAAAAGCAAATAAACGAAACATTGAAGAACCAGTATCGGAGGCATTAGTCAGAGGGCCACGGGTCGGTTTTACTGAAGTATTAAGTGATAATACCTCACTTTTGCGACGACACTGTGCGGATGAGAGCTTATCATTAGTAAAGCTACCAGTAGGAGAACGTGCAAAGAAAGAGTTAGTCGTCGCATTTATTAAAGATCTTGCTAGTACAGAATTGGTGGATGAAATAAAAAACAGAATTCAGAAAATTGACATAGACAGTGTACTCGAATCTGGTTATATAGAGCAACTTATTGAAGATAATTATCTCAGTCCTTTTCCGCAGATTCAAAATACAGAACGACCTGATCGTGTTATTAGTGCTTTGATGGAAGGTCGAGTAGCTATTTTGTTAGATGGAACACCATTTGTTTTAATTGCTCCAGTTACATTTAGCATGCTGCTGCAATCACCAGAAGATTATTATGAAAGGTGGCTTCCTGGTACACTTCTCCGCTTATTACGCTTCATGACAGCTTTTGTTTCATTATTTGCTCCAGCACTGTATATTTCTTTCATTTCATTTCATCCAGGATTAATTCCCACTAAGCTCGCTATTTCTATTATCGGATCGCGAGAAGGAGTTCCTTTTCCCGCTTTAATAGAAGCGTTAATTATGGAAATAGCTATCGAAGTTTTACGAGAAGCAGGTTTACGTCTGCCTAAACCGATTGGACCGGCAATGGGAATTGTGGGCGGTTTAATAATTGGTCAGGCTGCCGTAGAAGCAGGAATTGTTAGTCCAATAATGGTTATTGTTGTTGCGGTAACAGCTATTTCTTCTTTTACTATTCCGCAATATAGTGTGGGAATTACGTTACGCATTCTTCGTTTTGTAGCTATGTTTTGTGCTGCGATATTTGGCTTGTATGGAGTTATTCTCTTCTTTCTTTTACTTTGCAGTCATTTAGTGAAACTGAAAAGTTTTGGCGTTCCTTATACCAGCCCTGCTGTTCCATATCGATTCAGTGACTGGAAAGATTTTATGGTTCGCATGCCATTAAAAATAATGAGACGTCGACCGAAAATAATGCATACCAAAAAAACTATCCGCAAAAGGTAGCTGATGACGAAAGGAAGTGGCCTTCAATGATTACTATACCTAAAGACCGAATAACAACTTCACAAGCAGTTGTTATTATTGTAAATTACATACTTGGGACAGGAATTCTTACTTTGCCCAGAGCATCTGTGGAAAAAGTGAAAACACCAGATGTATGGTTAAGTGTGATATTAGGTGGGATACTCGCAATGGTTTCAGGAGTAATTATGGTCAAATTAAGTCAGCAGTTTCCAGAAAAAACATTTTACCAATACAGTCAAGATATTGTAGGGAAATGGATAGGCAGATTGCTTAGTTTTCTTATTATAGGGTATTTTCTTACAACTTCAGCATTTCAAATTCGTTCAATGGCAGAAGTAATAAGCTTTTTTTTGCTCGAAGGAACCCCCACATGGGCTATTGTTATGCCTTTTATGTGGATAGGTCTCTATTTGATTATGGGTGGTATTAATTCAATTGCACGGATGTTTGAAATAATATTTCCTATTACTGTTTTTATTTTTTTAATCATTTCCTTTATGAGTATCGGAATATTCGAGATAGATAATCTCCGTCCCGTATTAGGTTTGGGAATTAAACCAGTGTTAGATGGGATAAAAACAACGTCTCTCGCATATACAGGTCCTGAAATTATGTTAATTCTTTTGGTATTTATGGAACAACGAAAGAAAGCAGTAAAAGCTATTTTAGTTGGAATTTCTATTCCGTTAATCTTTTATGTAATAACTGTTGTAATGGTCATTGGTGCATTATCAATTGATGGGGTTGTAACAAGAACATGGCCGACAATTGACCTTATGCGCAGTTTTGAAATTTCTGGTTTGATATTTGAACGTTTTGAATCTTTACTGCTTGTAATATGGATTATGCAAATATTTGCTACCTATACGATTAGTTACTATGCAGCTGCATTAGGATTAGCCCAACTCTTTAAAAAGAGTATTCATCCGTTTATTTTTGCTTTAATTCCAATCATTTACATCATTGCTATGACTTCGAAAAATATAAATGACTTGCTTAAATTGGGGGATATGCTCGGTAATGCTGCTTTATTTTTATTTGGTTTACTGCCACTGCTTCTTTTTATTATTACGCGATTAAAAGGAGGAGTAGTGTGAAACATAAATTTAATTATATGCGGTTCTATTTGGCTTTGTTATGGACGCTTTTGCTTCTATTTTTAACAGGGTGTTGGAGCAGTAAAGAAGTAGAAGAGTTGAGTTTAACTGCAGGTATAGCACTAGATAAAGGGAAGGATTCAACAATTGAGAAAGAGGATGAGGAAGGAGGTTATCCTAAAAGAAATATTATAACAGCTACTTATCAAATTGTTAGTTCGCAAGCACAAAGTAAAGGAAATGGACAACAAAAACGTTATATAAATGTTTCTGAGACCGGTGATTCCATTCATCAAATTGTTCGTGAGTTTTCATTGAAAAGAGAGAGCACAATGTTCAGCCCACATTTAAAAAACATTGTTATTAGTGATAGTCTTGTACGTACATACAGTTTAGAACAATTACTTGAACAGTATCTCCGTGACAATGAAGTTCGGCTTAGCTGTATGCTCTTAATTAGCAAGGGTCTAGCGAAGGAGGTACTGGAATCAAACAAAAAAGGAGAAATCCCAGCATTTCGTTTGTCTGGAATTGCAGATAATAGAAATAGAACAACAAGGATTGTACCTCCTGTATCGCTCGCTAAATTGGAAGGAAAGATGCGGTCAGGGTCCAGTTTTCTTTTGCAAAATGTAATCTCGATAAAAGGAGAAACAAAATTTGCTGGAGCTGCTGTAATTAAAGGAAAGACAAAAAAGTTGATGGGCTTTTTAAATGAACAGGAATTGGAAGGAGTAGTATGGATAAACGGAAAAAGGAATGGTGGTGTGTTAAAAACTTTTGATAAAGAATCAAAGAAACTCATTATATACGAAATAAAGTCAATAAAAAGCAAAATCATACCACATGTTAACGGAAATAATATTTCCTTTGATGTAAACATTGAATCAGAAGGGCGTTTGTCTGAAAATTGGATACAATCAGGAAAAGATTTTGAAAATGAATTTTTAAAAAGGGAAGAAAAAGCTATTGAAAAAGAAGTAAAGCACTTAGTACATCATGTTACAAAAAAAATACAAAAAGAATACCAAGTCGATATTGCGGGTTTTGGCAACCAATTAAGAATTAAACACCCGAGAACATGGGAGAAAGTCAAAAAAAATTGGGATCAAACATTTAGTAAGGTACCGATTAAATATCATATAAATGTAACTATACAAGATTATGGAGCGTCAAGTTTAAAACGGTGAGATACCTTAATTGAAATTATATTTGCATCAAAACAAAAAGTTACAAAAATTTTAATTTAAAAATTTTTGTAACTTTTTGTTTTTTTATGTCCTTCTTATTATAGATTAAAGAAATGATTTTATCCCGCTATTTGCCGGGCAGTAAGACCCCCACCTCAAAATTCAGCGAAAGCAAAGAAGTTATTAGAGGTATATGTAAGCTCTATATAGGAAGGAGAATTTTGAAATTCTATTGATAAACCAAGTAATTGTAATAGCCCTTATTTAGAATAATAATTTCAAAATCAATAAAATTTAGAGTAGAAGGAGCAAGAGCAAATTATTATGAATAAACAAATAGGATTCATCGGATGTGGAAACATGGGTATTGCTATGATAGGTGGGATGATAAAAAAAAATATAGTTTCTCCAGATCAAATAATTTGTTCAGATTTAAACGTCATTAATTTAAAAAATGCTAGTAATGAATATGGCATAACTATAACTACTAACAACAATGAAGTCGCTAACAGTGCTGACATTTTAATTTTATCAATCAAACCAGATTTATACTCATCGGTAATTAACCAAATAAAAGATCAAATAAAAAATGATGTAATCGTTGTAACTATTGCTGCAGGAAAAAGTATTAAGAGCACTGAGAATGAATTTGGTAGAAAGTTAAAGGTTGTTAGAGTAATGCCTAATACACCGGCACTTGTTGGAGAAGGAATGTCTGCGTTATGTTTTAATGAAATGGTTACAGAAAAAGATATAAAAGAGGTACTGAACATATTTAATATTTTCGGCCAGACGGAGGTCATAAATGAAAAACTAATGGATGTTGTTACATCTATTAGTGGTTCTTCTCCAGCATATGTGTATATGTTTATAGAAGCCATGGCAGATGCTGCTGTACTTGGCGGTATGCCGAGAAAACAAGCTTATAAATTTGCGGCTCAGGCTGTATTAGGTTCTGCAAAAATGGTATTGGAAACAGGAATACATCCAGGTGAATTGAAGGATATGGTTTGTTCTCCAAGTGGAACGACGATAGAAGCTGTAGTAACGCTAGAAGAAAAAGGTTTAAGAACAGCTATCATTTCAGCTATGAAACGTTGTACGCAAAAATCTATGGAAATGTCTAGTTTAACTAGTAAGTGAGAAGCGAATTTATATAATATTTCAAATCTATTTAATGTAAAAGAAATATTATGAGGCTAGTTAATAACTAAGTAAATTTATATACAACACTAACGAGAAGAACCAACCTTATTTTAAAGGGGATACAGAAAATATGAGTAATTTACTAAAAAAGAAATCCGTTACACAATTGTTAGAGCATAATCAAAGCAAGACTTTAACGAAAACATTAGGAGCATTTGATTTAATTATGTTAGGGGTAGGCTCGATAGTTGGAACGGGTGTTCTTGTGTTAACTGGATTAGTAGCAGCAAGAAATGCTGGTCCAGCAGTTGTTTTTTCATTTATACTTGCAGCAATTATATGTGGATTTATAGCATTATGTTACGCTGAAATTGCTTCTACACTCCCGGCGTCTGGTAGTGTATATACGTACTCATATGCAACAATTGGTGAGTTTGTTGCTCATCTAGTAGGTTGGTCATTGCTGTTAATATATATCGTGGCAACAGCAGCTGTCGCTGCTGGATGGACAGGCTATTTCCACAATTTAATAAAGGGATTTGGATTAGAGATACCTAAAGCTCTAGTAACGATTCCTTCGCATGGTGGTATTGTGAATCTACCAGCAGTAATTATTACATTGATATTGGCATGGATGTTATCTCGTGGTACGAGAGAAAGTAAACGAATCAATAATATAATGGTATTGATTAAAATTGGAATGATTTTGTTGTTTATTACGGTTGGTATATTCTATGTAAAACCAATGAACTGGATACCAATTGCACCATACGGTTTAAGTGGAGTTTTTACGGGTGGAGCAGCTATTTTATTCGCTTTTACGGGTTTTGATATATTAGCAACTTCAGCAGAAGAAGTAAAAGATCCGAAACGTAATCTTCCCATCGGTATTATTGCATCATTAATCATATGTACAATTATTTATGTTATGGTATGCCTTGTTATGACAGGAATGGTTTCCTATAAAGAATTAAATGTTCCTGAGGCAATGGCTTATGTAATGGAAGTTGTAGGACAAGGAAAAGTCGCTGGTGCAATTGCTGCAGGTGCTGTAATTGGCCTTATGGCTGTTATTTTTTCCAATATGTATGCGGCAACACGAGTATTCTTTGCAATGAGTCGTGATGGATTGTTACCGAAATCATTTGCGAAAGTTAATAAGAAAACTGGAGCACCCACTTTTATAACTGGATTAGCAGGAATAGGGAGCTCTATAATAGCTGGGTTTATTGATTTGAAAGAATTAGTTAATTTAGTTAATATCGGTAGTTTGGTGACATTTGCGTTAGTTTGTCTATCAGTTATTATCCTTCGTAAATCACACCCAAATTTAAAACGTGGATTTATGGTACCTTTTGTACCTGTATTACCATGCGTTGCAATTGTATGCTGTGTGTTTTTAATGCTAAATTTACCGTTAAGGACATGGGTGTACTTTAGTATTTGGATTACTATTGGGGTAGTAGTATATTTCCTTTATTCGATAAAATACAGTAATTTAAATGAGGAAACGATCTCGAAATTACATGATAAAATTGCGAGATAATAACGATCGAAAATTTTATTAATAATCATATTGATAGTTGAGTAACATAGAAACAGTTTTTTGACATTTAGCAAGAGATAAAATAAGAGATGCTAGGGCAGCTAAGTACTTTTTTAGAAACCTTGCTTGTTTTTTACGATTTAACGCTGCTAAGGAGAGAGAAGTATGAGTGAATTGCATTTTATGAGTATAGAAGAATTGGATAATAAATTGAAAAAATCTGACAGTGGTATTTATTTCATTAAAGACTATAATGACAATATTATTTATGTAGGCAAGGCTTTTAGTATAAAAAGTAGAGTATTAGCTCATTTTAATAGTTATTCCAATATTGAGGAATATGTACATTTATTTAATAAAGTAGCGTATCTCATTGAAGATAGTTTGTTAAAACGCTCTTTGTTACAAGTTACTTATATGATTAAATATAGACCAGTATTAAACAAAGAAGTACAAAAAGAATTCCCAGAGTTGTATACTCAATACATTAAGCAGACAAATAAAAAATCTATGTTGTTAGAAATTGATAAAGCTAAAGAAAAGGGGGATGAGTTAAAGAATAAATTAGTAAAATTAGTGGGTGGAAAAACTATGTTTTATGACATAATTTCTCTGTTAAACAATGGATATAACTATCATATCCTCGCAAAAGTATTGAGCATAGAACTTCAAACTTTAATTATAATGAAAGAATACCGAAAAAAATTCCCGATACCACATAATTATAAGAGGACAATAAAACATCAAGATATAATGTATGCTTTATCTGGAAAAAAGAATTTCAGTACTTCAAGGTTAAACACTTAACTTTAAAGTAGTAAATTCGTTGCTTTTGTAGCTTTTATTGTTATATTGAAATGCAATGTACATTTGTGTTTCAAATTTAATTGGTGGAATAAGGGGAGGGAAAGGGTTCCTATGAAAATACTGGAATAAATTAGGTTGATCATGCATAAATAGCATAATTAGGCACATGTTATTTATAAATATTCAAAGATACGAAAGTGATACAAATGAAATTCTTATTTCTGCTACTACAAGTACTATTGAGCAAATGAAGTATGAAATTGCTTTTGAACTAGGAGTCACACTGGGACCTGATACATCACATCATCTGCAAATGGTTCGGATCGGTGGAGAGATTACAAAACGCTTAGTTCGAATGGCTGAAAAACAGTTAACAGGTCAATACAGACTACACTAAGAAAATAATCCGTATATATACGGATTATTTTTCCTTTAATTTACAAAAAAATAAATTTCGAAATTGAAAAAACCTCTCAGATTCCTTTGTAATGATGTTTTTTAGTTATGTTAATGACATAGGTATCGGAAGGTGATGAATTCGATACGAGCGATGTATGAACCCTTTAAAGAGTTTTGGTGTTATTTGTAATTTTAATTCCATAATACTTAAGCCGATATAATAAAATGTTTTATGTCTAAATCGATATAAAGGAATAGTTTTTAAGTGATATTTCTTTTTTTATAGAATAAGCAAAACCTGATATTGTAGTAAGAATTGTTTTGATGTCAATTTACTGTGCACCTTGGTTATTGAAGTTTTTGGTTGATTAACAACTATTGTATTTGGAAATTAATAATAAGTTTATCTCGCTATTTGCCCGTAAAAGCCCGATTGGTGTGGGCTAATAATCAGTGGGGATGAACAAAACCCCCACTGATTAAAGTTTCACTTTATGTGATGCGGTAATAAAACTATCTAGTTTGCTATTTTTAGTATTTGTAAAGTCTATATATATTTTCCTCTTTTGTGGAAAGTAAGCTAATGTTGCGACCAGTAATATAGTGTCATTTTTTTGAAAATTCCATTCGTTTTTTTATTTTTAGTTGATGAAAAGACCGTTCTCTCAATTAAATGTTTAGTTGAGTACTTGAATTTCCTCCACCTTATACTTTTCAAAGCATAGTGCTTCAAAAATAGCCATATCGCTTTCATCTGTTTCCAATTTCACAACTTCTTTATTATCTTTTTTTAAAATTTGGAGCAAAATAGTTTTTCAGTTTCATATTTAAATTAGCAGTATTTATTTTTTTGAATTCAATTTGTATAAGTGATTGAATTGGAACTTTGACTGTTGTTTCTTGCGGTGGTACAGTATCTCCTGTTATTTTCGCTGTATTTTAAATCTTTTTCCAGCTTGGTTCTCGCATTGACTACCACTGTATTTTGTAGTATTTCACTGTTTTCTCAAGTTCAATAATTATATCTTGTAGAATTAAGAAAAGAACTTAGCTTATTTCCTTTACTTATCTTATCTACTCTGATATTTAGATGCTAACTACAATTAAATAATATATGATTTTTATAAAAAAGATATAGTAATATTTTGTTGTGAATTGTACTAATTTGATATTTTATAGTATTATTTGTCGTGAATTATATATAACAGAATATATTTTATAGATCTATAAAGGAGAATGTAATGAATACTTCTATCGATATACAACACTTGTGTGATCTTGCACATAAAGCATTTAATGCCCCTGTACATATTTTATCTGCAGACAGAAAAATTTTATATCATTCTACATCTGATAATGTTTGTAGTCCTTTTTATTCTTCAAAAGAAGAACATCTTACTGATATTTATCAAGAAAACGATCCCTTTAACTTGCCACTTTTCCGAAGTAACAACTATCTTGAAAATTTTGTTCTAATTCATATAGAAAATCATGATGATATTAAAGGGACTATTATAATCGGTCCTACTATACATCCAAAAGATTCAGATGATATGATCATAAAATTTCAGAAAGAATTTAAAGCAAATGATAACATTCAAGAAAGACTTGCCTATTATCAGTGTTTATCTGAGATTAAAAAAACTACATTAATTGATATGGGAATTTTATTACATTACATGATTTTCAATGAAAAGTTAGATGTAGATATTGTCTTGGAAAAAAATAAAGTACTAGAGGAAGTTCCTAATAAAATTGTGAAACCGGATTTATATATTTTAAAACGCCGACAAAACAAACCTAAAACGCACAATATGGCATTAGTAAATGATTTCTTTTCGACTATTAAAGAAGGAAATAAAAAAAAGTTAATACAGTATATGTATGCGGTTTCGCAAGAAGATGTTGAACTTATGCTAATAGAGGATCCGCTCAGGAATCAAAAAAACCTTGGAATTATTGCGATTACCTTAGCCACTCGATATGCAATAGAAGGAAACCTGCCACCAGATATTGCTTTTGCCCATAGTATTTTATATATACAAACCCTAGAACAATTAGATAATGTAGAATCTGTAAAGCGATTGTCAGGGGACGCTTTACGTACCTTTGCAGATCGTGTGAAAGAATACAATGCAAAAAAGTATTCTTACGCGGTTACTACATGTATAAAACATATTAATAAAAATGTTTACGATGGAATATCTCTGAATGAACTTGCTAATCATTTAGAAATTACGCCTACTTATCTGTCTAAACTATTTAAAAAAGAAATGGGAATTACTTTAAGCGAATATATTCAAAGGGAAAGAGTGGAAGAAGCAAAAAAATTATTAACACTCACTACTTATTCGTTATCAGATATCTGTGCGTGGCTTAACTTTAATGACCAAAGTTATTTTATAAGAGTTTTCAAAAAAATCACTAGTATGACTCCTAGGCAGTACCGTGAAAAATATACAGTAATATAAGCTTGTTATCTGCTGTCTTCAATGTAAAGACTTAAACATGGGTATAAGTATCCCAAAAAATGAAAATACACTAACCATTATTTTGCTAAAGAAAACAAAAAGACAGAAGGCTGCAAAGTGTTTCAAGTAAGCTTTGCAGCTTTTTTGTAATTTAAAACCTATGTTTATAACGATGATAAGTTTATAGACTAATATCTTCATACTGAATATTTGTTAATAATGATACTAGGATGTTTTGTGAAAAAATCAACAATATAACATATATTACTAAATATATCTACATTTTATGCAATTATACATAACTAAATAAAGGTAAAAAAGTATAAAAAGACCTATTATATTATTCTATAAGTATTTTTTCTAAAATAAAATTTCTTGGTTGAGCTAAAATAGTTATTTTTAACCGTATACACATTAATTTGTAATCATTACAATTACAGAAATGAAATTTACGAATAACTATATTTATATAATTTTTTTCGGTTCATATTTTTATTTAACAGTAAATTATCGATCGTAATCGACAAAATTTTTCTATTTACGCATTAAAAATTTAATGTTTTAATGAACAACATAACTGGTATGACCAGACAGAAAGGATAAGGTTACGCTAATAGGAATTATAGTGAAGTTGTAAGTAACATTATGTCGTTAATAATTTTATAAATAGTCAATTTATTTACAAGAGGTCAAGAATCAAATTTGTAATAAACCTGTTCTAAGTTTCTGCATAACAAAAGTGAAGTTATTCCGCAATAAAAGTATAAGCGATGTACAGTATAATTTCACCTTTTGTAGTCTAGTAAGGAGCTTGCTGATAAAACTAAGAGTAATATTATTAAATTTAAATTAAACAATGTTATAGCAAGATTAACTGTAAGCATTGGTTTATTGATCCTCACGATTCTGTAAGTTAAACCGCAACTTTAGGAAAGAATTAATAATTTACTACTCATAGGGTGCCTGATTCAAATATAGTTAATAAATTTTTGTTATTTATATTTAAAAAAATAGAGTATCGAAATGAGAGATAAATAAAATCTTTACATCCTATTAGAAATAAAAAACAACGATATTAACGTATCTGAAAGATTTTTCCTTCTTATCCAGTTTACAACGAGAGCGGTCGTACAAGTTATATGAATTAAGTTATAAAAACAATGGTAAAGGAGTGTACGGAATGAAAACTAAAATAATGACAGGATTTTTAATAACATCCATAGTAACTGGAGCAACTATTCCTATCAATACTCTCGCAACACCAATCGTTCAAGCGGAAACTCAACAGGAAGGCATGGATATTTCTTCATCATTACGAAAATTAGGTGCGCAATCTAAATTAATCCAAACGTATATTGATCAATCTTTAATGAGTCCTAATGTACAGCTAGAGGAAGTCCCAGCTTTAAATACAAATCAATTCCTAATCAAACAAGATATGAAGGAATGGTCATCGGAACTCTATCCACAGTTAATTCTATTAAATTCAAAAAGTAAAGGATTTGTAACAAAATTTAATAGCTATTACCCGACATTAAAATCGTTTGTAGACAATAAAGAAGATAGAGAAGGGTTTTCGGATAGACTTGAAGTACTTCAAGAAATGGCTATGACGAATCAAGAAAATACGCAACGGCAAATCAATGAATTAACAGATCTTAAATTACAGCTTGATAAAAAATTAAAAGATTTTGATACCAATGTGGCAACTGCTCAAGGCATACTAAGTACAGACGGAACAGGAAAAATAGACCAGTTAAAAAATGAAATATTAAATACCAAAAAAGCAATTCAAAATGATTTACAGCAAATTGCATTAATACCAGGGGCTTTAAATGAACAGGGATTTGCTATATTCAAAGAAGTTTATAGTCTTTCAAAAGAAATTATTGAACCGGCTGCTCAAGCAGGGGTGGCAGCGTATAACAAAGGAAAAGAAATTAACAACTCTATTTTAGAAGCGGAGAAAAAAGCGGCGCAAGAAGCGACAGAACAAGGTAAAACTGCTCTAGAGATTGAATCAGCAAAAAAAGCAGCTCGTGAAGCAATTGAGAAAAGCAAACAAGGTGAAATAGCAGCCGCAGCCGCAGCAAAAACACAAGAGTATGACCTGATGAAGGTCATTGATACCGAAAAGATTAAGAAAACATTTGGCGTTTTTGCTGAAGTAAATAAATTAACAGCAGAACAGCGAGCATATTTAGATGATTTAGAGAAACAAAATCAAAAAATATATGATTTAACAACGAAATTATCAATAGCTGATTTACAAAAATCAATGCTTCTTCTTACACAAAATGATTTGCATACGTTTGCAAATCAAGTAGATGTAGAACTTGATCTACTAAAGCGCTATAAAGAAGATTTAAATCTAATAAAAAATAGCATTACAAAATTATCTACTAATGTTGATACAACTAGCGAGCAGTCTCAAAAAGATACATTAAGACAATTAAAAAATGTAATAAGTTACCTTGAAGAACAAGTATATAAATTTTAATATTTCGTTTTTTCGGAATTCATAAAGATTATAAGCATTTAGCGAAAGAAGGAGAATAGTCATGAAAAAATTTCCATTCAAAGTACTAACTTTAGCTACATTAGCAACTGTTATAACTGCTACTACCGGTAACACTATTCATGCATTTGCACAAGAAACGACCGCTCAAGAACAAAAAGTAGGCAATTATGCATTAGGCCCCGAAGGACTGAAGAAAGCATTAGCTGAAACAGGGTCTCATATTCTAGTAATGGATTTATACGCAAAAACAATGATTAAGCAACCAAATGTAAATTTATCTAATATCGATTTAGGCTCAGAGGGGGGAGAGTTGCTCAAAAATATTCACCTTAATCAAGAGCTGTCACGAATCAATGCGAATTACTGGTTAGATACAGCGAAGCCACAGATTCAAAAAACTGCTCGTAATATTGTAAATTACGATGAACAATTTCAAAATTATTACGACACATTAGTAGAAACTGTACAAAAGAAAGATAAGGCAGGTCTAAAAGAGGGTATAAATGATTTAATTACTACAATCAATACAAATTCAAAAGAAGTTACAGATGTGATTAAGATGCTACAAGACTTCAAAGGGAAATTATATCAAAATTCTACAGATTTTAAAAATAATGTTGGTGGTCCAGATGGGAAAGGTGGATTAACTGCAATATTAGCAGGTCAACAGGCAACGATTCCACAACTTCAAGCTGAAATTGAGCAACTTCGTTCTACTCAGAAAAAACATTTTGATGATGTATTAGCATGGTCAATTGGTGGTGGATTGGGAGCAGCTATTTTAGTTATTGCAGCTATTGGAGGAGCGGTAGTTATTGTTGTAACTGGCGGTACAGCAACACCGGCTGTTGTTGGTGGACTCTCGGCTCTTGGTGCAGCTGGTATCGGTCTAGGAACTGCGGCTGGTGTCACAGCATCTAAGCATATGGACTCCTATAATGAAATTTCTAATAAAATCGGAGAATTAAGTATGAAAGCAGATCGTGCTAATCAAGCAGTCCTTTCGCTTACTAACGCGAAAGAAACATTGGCATATTTATATCAGACTGTAGATCAAGCGATATTGTCTCTAACAAATATTCAAAAGCAATGGAATACAATGGGCGCAAATTATACAGATTTACTGGATAATATCGATTCTATGCAAGACCACAAATTCTCTTTAATACCAGATGATTTAAAAGCCGCTAAAGAAAGTTGGAATGATATTCATAAAGATGCAGAATTCATTTCAAAAGATATTGCTTTTAAACAGGAGTAGAACTGAAATTTAACACCTAAATTGGAGGAAAATGAAATGATAAAAAAAATCCCTTACAAATTACTCGCTGTATCGACGCTATTAACTATTACAACTGCTAATGTAGTTTCACCAGTAACAACTTTTGCAAGTGAAATTGAACAAACGAACAATGGAGATACGGCTCTTTCTGCAAATGAAGTGAGAATGAAAGAGACCTTGCAAAAGGCTGGATTATTTGCAAAATCTATGAATGCCTATTCTTATATGTTAATTAAGAATCCTGATGTGAATTTTGAGGGAATTACCATTAATGGATATGTAGATTTACCTGGTAGAATCGTACAAGATCAAAAGAATGCAAGGGCACATGCTGTTACTTGGGATACGAAAGTAAAAAAACAGCTTTTAGATACATTGAATGGTATTGTTGAATACGATACAACATTTGACAATTATTATGAAACAATGGTAGAAGCGATTAATACAGGGGATGGAGAAACTTTAAAAGAAGGGATTACAGATTTGCGAGGTGAAATTCAACAAAATCAAAAGTATGCACAACAACTAATAGAAGAATTAACTAAATTAAGAGACTCTATTGGACATGATGTTAGAGCTTTTGGAAGTAATAAAGAGCTCTTGCAGTCAATTTTAAAAAATCAAGGTGCAGATGTTGATGCCGATCAAAAGCGTCTAGAAGAAGTATTAGGATCAGTAAACTATTATAAACAATTAGAATCTGATGGGTTTAATGTAATGAAGGGTGCTATTTTGGGTCTACCAATAATTGGCGGTATTATAGTCGGAGTAGCAAGGGATAATTTAGGTAAGTTAGAGCCTTTATTAGCAGAATTACGTCAGACCGTGGATTATAAAGTAACCTTAAATCGTGTAGTTGGAGTTGCTTACAGTAATATTAATGAAATGCACAAGGCGCTTGATGATGCTATTAACGCTCTTACTTATATGTCCACGCAGTGGCATGATTTAGATTCTCAATATTCGGGCGTTCTAGGGCATATTGAGAATGCAGCTCAAAAAGCCGATCAAAATAAATTTAAATTCTTAAAGCCTAATTTAAATGCAGCGAAAGACAGTTGGAAAACATTACGAACAGATGCTGTTACATTAAAAGAAGGAATAAAGGAATTAAAAGTGGAAACTGTTACTCCACAAAAATAGGGAAATATTAATTCTGTTGTAAAGTGAACTAAAACATGGAAAGTCTATGATTACACTGTTAAACAGAAAAGTAATAATTAATAAATCCTTATATAACAGAAAGGCGGAGTCTCATTAAAGACTTCGCCTTTCAATTATATATAAGTATGATTCGAATAAAAAATAACCTTGTAGTTTAATTGCTTTTTTTAAATTTGCAACAGAATCGGTTAATTTGAAGTAGATTATATACATTTTCTTTAATACTTAATGATTTGAAGGATGCTAAAGAAAGTTCAAACGATACTGATAAAAGATGTAGAACTCATTTTGAAAGACATCGCTTTTTAATAAGATTAGAACTTGAAACCATACCTTATATAGGAGGAATACGAAATGATGAAAAAAATCCCTAATAAACTACTCGCTATATCAGCGTTTTTAACTATAACAACTACTTATGCAGTCATACCACTAGAAACTTTTGCAATTGAAATTGAACAAACGAACACTGAAAATATGTCTCTTTCAGCAAATGAAGAACAGATGAAAAAAGCTTTGCAAGATGCTGGTTTATTTGCAAAAGCTATGAATGAATATTCTTATTTGCTAATTAATAATCCAGATGTGAGTTTTGAAGGAATAACTATTAATGGAAATGCGGATTTACCTAGTAAAATTGTACAAGATCAAAAGAATGCAAGAGCACATGCTGTTACATGGAATACACAAGTAAAAAAACAGCTTTTAGATACATTGACAGGCATTATAGAATACGATACAAAATTTGAAAATTATTATGAAACATTAGTAGAGGCGATCAATACTGGAAATGGAGATACTTTAAAAAAAGGGATTACAGATTTACAGGGAGGAATTCAACAAAATCAAAAGTCTGCAAAAGCATTAATAGAAGAATTAATGCAATTAAAAAATGCTATTGGAGAAGATGTTAGAACATTTGGAAGTCATAAAGAGACATTGCAATCGATTTTAAAAAACCAAGGTGCCGATGTGGAGGCTGACCAAAAGCGTCTAGAGGACCTTTTAGGACAAGTAAAATATCAGAAAGACATAGAATCTAAGGGGTTAGACATGGTGAAAATCCCCTTTATTCCAACCTTGATTGCTGGTGGCATAATGATAGGTGATGCAAGAGGTAAGTTAGGTTGGCTAGAACCTGAATTAGCAAAATTGCGTCAGACTGTAGATTATAAAATAACATTGAATCGTATAGTTGGAGTTGCATTTCATAATATTAGTGATATGCATAGTATGCTTGATAGTGCTATCACTGCTCTTACTTATATGTCTACGCAATGGGAGGATTTAGATTCTCAATATTCGGGTGTACTGGGACATATTGATAAAGCTGATCAAAAAGCTGATCAAAATAAATATAAATTCTTAACCCCTAGCTTGAATGCAGCGAAAAACAGTTGGAAAACATTAAAAACAGATGTTGTCACTTTGCAAGAAGGGATAAAAATTGCAGAGAAAAAAGAACAGGATTTTTTGAATCAGCTTCGTCCATCAAACGTTTTCTACTTTTATAAAAAAATTCATAACGCATACACTTTTGAAATAAAGACTGGAACAAATGCGCCAAATGCGTCTTATAAAGTTATGAATTTAACGAAAAACACTGTTCATAATATGTGGAGTGGAGGGGCTAATACTAACATGTGGGCTGATTGGCTTTCATTCAATCCAAATGATGAATTTGCGGTAGTAGCAGTAGTGGATGGTAAAGAATATGTTGTGTATAAAGACAAAGTACAAAATATAATGAACTGAATCTGAAAGTAACGAAGTAATTGGAGCTGGAGAATAAACTAGACACCAAGTTAATCGAAAAATCTCCTTATATCCTAGAATATTTTGCTCAAGAAAAAGAATTTGTTCAGCGAAAAAGTAAATATTGAACCAAGGAGTTAGTTGTATTATGTGTATGGTTTTACCGAAAGGTTTCAAGTACATTACCCATACAATTATGTAGTTATCCTGAAGCATCTACAGGTGTTCTTATCGACCTTGAAGAACTACTTAGCTTCCTAAGTCGAGTGATTTTATGCAAAATTAAGTGAACGTTTTTGTACATAGATTAGTTGACATTCATATAGATTTTTTCCATTTTCAAAGATAGTTTTGTTTTTTATGTTATTTTTCAAAAATTACTGCTGAAATTTCTATATTCATGACTCAGTATATAATCATTGTTTGATGAAATGACATACCACGTCCCTTAGAGTTTCATACGTATTACGATAACTTAAAGAAAAAAGATAATAGTAGTCAACGGTTACTATTATCTTTTTTGAACTATTTTTCATTAAAATATCCCATCTGCTGTGTTCCTTATTTACTTTTCCAGATTTTATCCTAGTTTAAAATTTATGCATTTGAACTGTTTATACAATTTGTAGGATTTTTAGCTTTTTTGTCGAATACACTTAATGCAAGGAGGGACATTACATGATTATTAAAGATTATTTCATCAACCTTTCTATTTTTTCTTTATTAGTTAGCGCAGCAATATTTATTCAAGTGTTTACAATTAATTCTAGTCGATATTTCGAAAAGCTCTATGGAGGGATTATTGCAGTTACGTTAATGTTCTTTTCTTTTCCATACATGGGATTTTCCTACGATCTTCGAGTTGTTCCTCTTATTCTATCTTTTATTTACTTTGGTCGTATTGCGGGTTGGATTACGCTAATTAGCATAATATTAATGCGTATTTTTTACATTGGAGAGTATTGGGAACCTCCTGTGATTGCTTATTTATGTATGGGGATTCTATTTTCTACTTTTAAAATTTATGTAAAAAAACTACATCCTTTTAAAAGTGCATCTTTATATTTTTCTGTTTTTATTGGAATAAAGTGGTTAGTTGGGGTATTATTTAACACTACATTACTTTACACAGGAGGCTTATTATATATAGCGTTAGGACTTTTAATTGGGCTATTTCTTATGGAAGCCTACCAAAGATTGTATTATTTAACACAGGACTTATCTAAAATGAATCGAGAATTAAAAAAATCGAAGCAAGAACTTACAGATACCGTACATGAGCTTCAAGGAGGAATTTTTAAATTTAAAAAAGTGGATAAGCACTTTATACACACTTTATGTGATGGACAGTTTTATTATCAAAACGGATTTTATTCTGAACAGGTGGTAGGAAAAAGCTTACGTACTATTGATGCTTCTATTATTCCTCCACATTTAGTTCCACAATTGATGAAGTACTATCTCCAGGCATGGGAAGGAAAAGAAATTATATTTGAATTACCTTGGCCAAATGATAAAACTATTATTCTTATTGCGCTTAGGCCAATTAAACGAAATGGACAAGTTATTGAAGTTGTTGGTTCTACAGTTGATATAACCGAAAGGAAAAAGGTAGAATCAGAATTAAGCGCTACCAAAGAATTATTAGAATCATTTATAAAGCACAATCTAGATGCTATTACCATTTCTGATCGAGAAGGGCATATTTTACAAGCCAATAAAGCTTATGAAAAGATATTTGGGTGGTCATCACAAGAAATCATAGGTAAGAGATTACCTTGTGTACCGGATTTTTTAATGGAAGAATCGCTTGAAAATATTCAGAAAATTCTAACAGGAGAATCGGTGGTTACTAGATTAGAAACTGTTAGACAACGGAGTGATGGGAGTCTTCTTGATATCAGTCTGACAGTTTCTCCTATACTAGATGTAAGAGGAAATGTGATAGCTTTATCAGCAATATGTAGAGACATCTCTGAAAGAAAACAAGCAGAAAGAGAACGGCATCGATTACACCAGCAATTAAGAGATAGTGAAATGAAGTACCGTGCACTAATCGAACAAGCAACTGATGCGGTATATGTAGTAGAGCTGAATGAAGATAATGCTCCAAGTCGATTTATTGAGGTAAACCCTGTTGGGTGTAGAAGATTTGGATATAGTAGAGAAGAGTTGCTCTCATTATCATTTTCAAATATAGTACCACAAGATTCTCAAATAATCGTAAGGTTATTAGAAAAAATTAAAAAAGGACAAACTTCCTTCACTTTGCAAGATGAATATGTTTTTCCAACAGGAAAAGTAATAACAACTGAGTTTAGTGTTCGTGTTTTTAACTTAAATGGTAAAAAAGTTTTTCTAAGTATTTCTCGTGATATCACTGAACGGCTAAAAACAGAAGAATTATTACGAAAATCTGAAAAACTTGCTGTTGTAGGACAATTAGCGACTGTAATGGCTCATGAGATTAATAATCCATTAACTGCAATGAAAGGGTTCATGCAATTACTAAAATCAACGGAAAATGAGAATAATCAGGGTTATATTAATATAGTATCATCAGAGATTGAGCGTATAGAGAGCATAACAACTGAATTTATGGCGGTAGCCAAACCACAGGTAGTAAAAATGCAACCTAATAACATTAGTGTGCTAATGGATCAAGTTTTAATGCTACTACAACCTCAAGCAATGATGCATAATATAAAATTTAGAATCGATCTTAACCCTGGTATTCCATTGATTTCATGTGAAGGAAATCAATTAAAACAAGTATTTGTTAATATATTAAAAAATGCAATTGAATCTATGCCGATGGGAGGGGAAATTCTGATTCAAATAAATATACTTGATAATAATCAAGTAAGCATTCGTTTTATCGATCAAGGGTGTGGGATTCCAAAAGAACGTATACCATACCTCGGAGAACCTTTTTATAGTATTAAAGAAGAGGGGATTGGCTTAGGATTAATGATCTGTTATAAAATCATTGAAACACATCAGGGAAAGATATTTATTAAGAGTGAAATGAATAAGGGGACTACAGTTGAAGTCACTCTCCCTATTTGTACACTTCAAAATTAAGATATTCTCTTACTGAAATTTTTTAAGAAACCATACAGAATGTAATGCCAATGTTACTTAATGAAATAATAAAGAGAAGAACACTGGTAAATGTACCATATAGAATAGACACTTGAAAAAGCCTGTTATAAAAACATCCTTTCTTTAGAACCAAAAGAAAGGATGTTTTTAATATTGTAATTTTTCTTGGAGACATTTCAAATTTTTACTTGCAATACATTTTTTAACTAATTTTGGTTAAGTTAGTTAAAAAGGCATTGTTTTTAAGGAGCATATTCACATATAAATATCCCTCATTTTTAAAATAGAAATTTCTAAAAACTATATATAGGTTCTTTTTGAAAGGAAGGGTATTATCAATTGAAACCACATGAAAAAGTACCTGTTCACTCTATAAAATCTTTGCAGGAATTAATGCAATTACTAAAAAAATCTAAAGATTTTATAACGTTGGAGATCGCTTCAAACAAATCCTCTATAGTCATTTCATATTTTAGAACCTTAATCGATGTAAATATATTTCATGAAGAGGTTTTAACTTATATAAAAGAGAAGAGCTTCGATTCATTACAAGATATTCGGTCTGTCTTACCCTTTGAAAATTCAAAAATAACAAATCAAATGGAAGATATTCAGGATAGTATTTTAAACGGCTATATACTTATTCAGTTCGATACAGATAAATTAAATGGCTTGTTAATCAATGTGGCAAAGAAAGAAAAAAGAGATATTACAAAAGCTGAAATTGAATACAATATCGTGGGTCCACAAATCGCGTTTGTTGAAGATTTAGATGTAAACTTAAATTTAGTACGTAGAAAGCTTCCAACACCTTATTTACAAATGAAGGAATTGAAAGTAGGCTCTCTATCTAACACAACCGTTGCGATTGTATATATTGAGGGAATTGTAAATAATCAAAATCTACAAGAAATTATAAAAAGGGTGAGTCTAATAAAAACAGACCACGTTTTGGATAGCACGTATTTGATGCAGTTAATTGCAGACAACCCGAATTCTATATTTCCTCAATTTTTGAATACAGAACGACCAGACCGTGTAGCAGCTGTATTGGCAGAAGGGAAAATTGCACTTTTTGTAGATGGCTCACCTTATGCGATCACTCTTCCAACAACATTAATTGACTTTTTTTCTACCACAGAAGATTACACCATGCCTTGGATTATTGCCTCTTTTTTTCGTCTATTAAGGCTTTTTGCTTTTATGTTTTCTGTCTTAACGACTCCATTATATGTTGCAATCTTAACATATCATTACGAGCTTATTCCAAAAGAACTTCTTGAAACGTTAATCATATCGAGAAGTAAAGTACCTTTTCCTCCATTAATTGAAGCGCTTTTTTTAGAAATAACGATTGAATTACTGAGAGAAGCGGGGGCACGTTTACCAACTAAAGTGGGTCTAACTGTCGGTATAGTAGGTGGTATTGTAATTGGACAGGCATCTGTAGAGGCAAGTCTTACAAGTAATGTACTTATTATTATTGTTGCACTTTCAGCTCTTAGCTCATTTACAGCACCAATATATCGAATTGGTAATACAATTCGAGTAATTCGTTTTCCTTTTATAATATCTGCACACCTGTTGGGTTTATTAGGAATTGTTTTAACAAGCTCTTTGCTTTTAGCACGTTTATTACGTACAGAATCATTAAGACGTCCTTATTTGTTTCCTTTTTATCCTACACGCCCTACAGATTGGAAAGACAGCATTATCCGTTTGCCGATCTCAGCGATGTTTCGACGTCCTATTTTTTCAAGATCTAAACAGCGTTTTCGTTTTAATCCAGAAGAGGTAGAGAAAAATAAAATTAAATCACGAAATGATTTTGATGATTGAAATTAACAGGGAGGAGCATTATGAAACAGATCCCAATTGAGTATCAAGTCTCTCCATATATGGTGTTTTTTTTAATTATTACTATACAGATGGGGGTTGGTATGCTTGGTTTTGAAAGGATTAGTGCAAAATTAGTTGGAAATGATGCGTGGATTAGCACGCTGCTTTTTGGAATATCTGTTAATCTTATGATTTGGATCATATATCAGATTTTAAATCAGGGTAATGGAGATATCATTGCAATCAATCAAGATGTACTTGGAAAATGGATTGGTGGATTGTTCAACTTCATTTTTTTATCTTATATTGTATTGTTAGGTGCAACAACACTACATACCTATATCGAAGTAGTACATGTTTGGATGTTTCCTTCCATTTCATCTTGGATTATAGCAGGGGCTTTTTTGGGTCTATGTTATTACATTGTGACTGGAGGATTTCGTGTAGTTGCTGGAATCGGCTTCTTTGGAATCGTTATCCCAAGCATTCTAATCTTCACATTTTTTTATCCTTTGCAGTATGCAGATTTTCAGAATTTATTTCCAATTGCACAGCATTCATTCCTAGAAATCATGAAAGGAATGAAAGGAAATATGTTTAGTTTTTTTGGATTTGAAATGTTATTGTTGTACTACCCATTTATTAAAAAGGCAAGAACCTCTCAAAAATATGCGCACTATGCAAATTTAGTAACGACTATTGTCTACACATACCTTATGATTTTAACTCTTGCGTTTTTTAGTGAAAAACAACTAGCGAGCGCGATATGGGCATATTTAAGCATGATTAAAATTATACAATTTCCCTTTATAGAGCGGTTTGAATACATTATTGTTTCTGTTTGGGCTTTTTTTATATTACCTAACGTTTCCTTTACATTATGGGGAGTAAGTCGTGGTATAAAAGAGGCACTGGGAATAAAGCAAAAATATGTTTTGCCAGTTATCATCCTGTTCATCTTTGTTTTATCATTTTTCTTGAATAACCGTAATAAAATTAACTTATTAAATACTTGGACAGGTCAAATTGGCTTTGTATATATATATGTATACCTACCTATATTATGGCTAATTCAAACCGCCAAAATAAAGTTAAGGAGATAAACATGAAGCGATGGATACTTTTCCTTATAGTAAGTGTCTTCTTAATAGGTTGTGCTAAAACGAAAATTGTGGATGACATTGACTTAGTTCAAGTTGCGGCATATGATACCGAAGCAAAAGGTAAGCTAAAAGGAACCTTTGCGATTTCAGCTTATAAAGGAGGCGGGGAAGGTGAAACGAAAATCTATTCAGCATCAGGCCAGACTGGTAGAGAAGTTCTTGCAAGAGCATCCGAAAAGTCTTCTGGACCTCTAGAGTTGGGGCAATTGCGTGTTATTATATTTAATGAAAAAATAATTGATAAGGGAATGCAGGAAATTTTAGAGACTTTGAACCGAAATCCTAGTGTAGGAAATGCAATTTATTTAGCAATTACAAATGTAAAAGGGGAATCACTATTAAAGGGGAATTATTCTGAAGAAAAAGAAATTGCTTCCTATCTATCCTCTTTACTGGAGCAAAATATGGATAATGGAACGCAGCCAAAAACAAATTTTTTTATGTTTTTAAACCAACTTAATGATGATGCGAGAGATTCATATTTACCGATAATATCTAAAAAAGGTAATGTGTTGGAGTTAGATGGAATAGCACTTTTTAAAAGATGTAAAATGGTTGATAAAGTGAATCCTAAAGATTTATTTGTATTTAAATTGTTGACAGATAATTTTAAACAAGGTACATACCAATTCAAACTACCTGGTTCCTCAAATACTTACGCCACGATAGAGAATATAAAAGCTAGAACAAAATATAAGATGGAGGGGAATAGTAAGCATCCATTCGTAAATGCTCATATTCAAGTTAAAGCTGAAATTCAAGAATTTACAAAAACAAAAAATCTAGATAATCCTAAAGAAATAAAAAAATTAGAAAAAATTATGGAAAAAGAAATAGAAAAAAAAGCAACTACATTGATAAAGAGATTTATTAAAAAAGACACAGATCCTATAGGACTTAGAAAGCTTGGTAGAACTCACGTAAGAAAATGGAACAGTCAAGAATGGGAAGAATCCTATAAACATTTACGTTTTCGTGTAACAGCTGATGTAAAAGTAACCCAATCTGGTGTTACAGAATAAATCAAATAAGATATGGAAAATTTTAATAAAAAAATATAGTCTCGCAGGAGATTAGGGAGAAGAGAAACGATTAACAAAGAATTTCATAAATAGTAAGATGCTTTGTTAATCGTTTTTATACCTGTAGCTTTATCACTTATAGTAATCATAATTATAATAAAAGAACAACGAAACAAATTCCCGATACCACATAATTATAAGAGGACAATAAAGCATCAAGATATAATGTATGCTTTGTCTGGAAAAAAGAATTTCAGTACTTCAAGGTTAAACACTTAACTTTAAAGTAGTAAATTCGTTGCTTGTAGCACTTCAATTAGACTGTGCCCCCGAAAGTTAGAAAGGTCGGTTTATTAAGTAGCCTCTAGGGAATGAGCCTAGTACAATACTGGATTCATTTCCTTTTATTTTTCCTTGATTCTTTCATGATTATAGTACTTTATATACTTTGCTAATTCTTGTTTAAATTCTGTTATACTTTCAAATTCTTTCGATACAGAAATAGACATACAAAAACGCCATTCTTTCTTATAAATCTACAGAAAGAATGGCGTATTCTTCAAAAGTGAGTTCCTTTATTGAAAAGTTTTAGTTCTATATGACAGATAAAAGGGCAAGCAACGCTAAAATAGCGAGAAATCCTTGTTTCATGATAATTGATTTATTGGATGTGAAACCTCCGAAAATAGCTGCTACCACTATACAATGATGAAAAATAATTGAATCATATCACCAATGGGATTGTTTCCAAGTATAAGTCCCCGAATGAGGCTAGCTGCTAAGAATTCATTATATAAACCGTTTGCAAATTAATTGTCTAAGTATTTCTAAGTTTAAAGAGTACAGTGTCTTCGTTTTTTATTGAATCAACTTTTACATGTTGGTTCAATATTTTCTATTCTCTTGGAACTTAGTTCTCGTTTACTTCTCACAAAAGCAATAAAATCTATTATCTCTTCTGTTGACAGTGCTTCTCCATCTATTAAAAGTGTTGGATCTGGATCGTTTAGGAGTCTTGTAATATCAATTACATCTTTGTTTTGATGTGAATGTTCAATTCGGCCTAATATATAATCTACAGATGTATCAAATAAATCGGCTATTTTTGATAAAGATTGTAATGAAGGTAATCTATAACCATTTTCATACCCGGCATAGGTGCTTTTCGCAATCCCAAGTCGATCTGCTGTCTCTTGTAAGGACCATTTTTGATTTTTTCTTAATTTAGATAAACGTTCCAGCATTCGTCTCATACCCCATCTAATTTTATTAAATTAATTATAACATAGAAAAAGAATCAAGAATAGAAAAAAAGTACGCGTATTGAATACAAAATCTTGATTAATTCAAATTAAGTTCTATAATGATAAATATAAATACGCATTACGCGAACGATATATCGTTGTTTATTTTATGGAGGGGTTGTGTATGAAGAAAATTTTATTACTTGCAACTGGTGGGACAATTGCATCTGTGGAGGGGAATGAGGGGCTTGTTCCAGGATTGTCCGCTGAGGAATTATTGAATTATTTTTCGAAGTCTTCTCGAAACTTAGAAATAGATTGCAAAATCTTAATGAATATTGATAGTACCAATATGCAACCTGAGCACTGGAAAGAAATAGCTAATGCTGTTTTTAATCACTATGATGACTATGACGGGTTTGTGATTACACATGGAACGGATACGTTAGCTTATACATCTTCTGCGTTATCTTATATGCTGCAAGGTTTAAGAAAACCAGTTGTTTTAACAGGTTCACAAGTACCTATTAGTTTTAAAAAGACAGACGCAAAAAAAAATGTAGCTGATGCTCTTAGGTTTGCCTGTGAGGATGTTGGCGGTGTGTTTATTGTTTTTGATAGTAGGGTGATTATTGGGACGAGAGCAGTTAAAATGCGAACAAAAAGTTATGATGCATTTGAAAGTGTGAATTATCCATATGTTGCTGAGGTAAATGAAGATGAAGTGAAATATCATTGGAAGCCAACGTCCTCCCATAATGAACTTTCAATAAATACTAATTTATGTACGGATGTTTTTCTTATGAAATTGTATCCAGGTACAAAACCAGAGATATTTGATTGTTTAAAAGATTTGTATAAAGGAATTATTATTGAAAGTTTTGGAAACGGTGGATTACCTTTTGAAGGAAGGAACTTGCTTTCGAAAATTCAAGAGTTGACTGAAATGGGGATTGCTGTAGTGATTACTACTCAATGCCTGGAAGAAGGAGAAGACATACTTCTCTATGAAGTAGGACGGAAAGTGGCACAACATCAAGTAATATTGTCTGGAGATATGAATACGGAAGCCATCATAGCAAAATTGATGTGGGCGCTTGGGAAAACTAATAAATTAGAAGAGATTAAAAAAATTATTGAAGAGCCTTTAGCCTACGATTTAACAATAAAATCTGATAAGGATTGGTAATGACTTCATATGATTTATTTAGGTTTTACATTTAATATGGGGGAGAAATTAAAATGGCAATGACAAACAAGAACGTGCGAGTGGAGAATGATTTTTTGGGAGGAAAGGAATTACCTATTGAGGCATATTACGGAATTCAGACTTTACGCGCTGTTGAAAATTTCCCGATTACAGGGTATAAAATTCATGAAAGTTTAATTAGAGCGTTCGCAATTGTAAAAAAAGCAGCAGCGCTTGCGAATACAGATGTAGGAAGATTGGAATTGAACAAGGGCGGTGCGATCGCAGAGGCTGCTCAAGAAATTCTTGATGGAAAATGGCATGATCATTTCATCGTAGATCCAATCCAAGGCGGAGCGGGTACTTCAATGAACATGAATGCAAATGAAGTCATTGCCAATCGTGCTCTTGAATTATTAGGGATGGAAAAGGGAGACTATCATTATATTAGTCCAAATAGTCATGTAAACATGGCGCAATCAACAAACGATGCATTCCCAACGGCGATTCATATCGCAACATTAAATGCATTAGAAGGCTTATTACAAACGATGGGTTATATGCATGATGTATTTGAATTAAAAGCAGAACAGTTTGATCATGTTATTAAAATGGGTCGTACACATTTACAAGATGCTGTGCCAATCCGTCTTGGACAAGAATTTAAAGCATACTCTCGCGTACTTGAACGTGATATGAAACGAATTCAGCAATCACGTCAACACTTATATGAAGTGAACATGGGAGCAACTGCAGTTGGTACAGGCTTAAATGCAGACCCAGAATATATTGAAGCAGTTGTAAAACATTTAGCTGCAATTAGTGAACTACCACTAGTTGGTGCAGAAGACTTAGTAGATGCCACGCAAAATACGGATGCTTATACTGAAGTATCTGCAGCACTGAAAGTATGTATGATGAATATGTCTAAAATTGCGAATGACCTTCGCTTAATGGCATCAGGTCCACGTGTTGGTTTAGCAGAAATTATGTTACCAGCTCGTCAACCAGGTTCATCTATTATGCCAGGGAAAGTAAATCCTGTTATGCCAGAAGTTATTAATCAAATTGCGTTCCAAGTAATAGGTAATGATCATACAATTTGCCTTGCTTCAGAAGCAGGACAATTAGAATTAAACGTGATGGAACCAGTACTTGTTTTCAACTTACTGCAATCGATTAGCATTATGAATAACGGTTTCCGTGCCTTTACAGATAATTGCTTAAAAGGAATTGAAGCGAATGAAGATCGCTTAAAAGAGTATGTTGAGAAAAGTGTAGGAATTATTACAGCCGTGAACCCTCATATCGGTTATGAAGCAGCAGCTCGCGTTGCGAAAGAAGCAATCGCGACAGGGCAATCTGTTCGAGAACTTTGTGTGAAAAATGGTGTATTGTCACAAGAGGACTTAGAGTTAATTCTAGATCCATTCGAAATGACACACCCAGGGATTGCAGGAGCAACTCTTTTAAAGAAAAATTAAAAGAAGAGGGGGGACAAGTCCCTCCTCTTTGTTTACAATATAGGGATTTTATATGTGAATAGAGGTAGGGAGATTATAAGTAAGTAACAGTGGCGTTTAATAGTTCATAGAAACAAAATTAAGAGGAGCAGCAATATAATCAACATCACTTTTAAGTTAGTTAACATTGTTATCGTGTCCGCTATTTGGTTACTTAATACTTTAATTCATGTTTTTACCAATTATTTATTACCTCAAAATGCAAAGTTTTTGAAAATAACTATTTTAGATGTGAGATGAAAATAGGGGATAGATACTTAGCATTTAATAAAAAAAGATAAGATTACGAAATGTAATCTTATCTTTTCATTAAGAATAATGAATTGTAGCTTTAAGGCTTCAGAATGACTTTTATACAGTCGTCTTCACGATTATTAAAAATCTGATAACCATAACTCGCTTCTTCAAGGGGAATTTTGTGTGTAATAATCTCTTTTGGATCAAATTCTTTATTTGTTATTTTTTCAAATAGTTCCGGCATAAAATGAATGACAGGTGCTTGTCCCATTTTAAGATTAATATTTCTAACCCAAAATGCACCGAGTGGAAAGGCGTTATAATTGCCACCATAAACGCCGGTCATTTGAACCGTTCCATATTTTCTTACGGCTTTCGTAGCGATTTGAATAGGACCGAGAGTTCCACCTTGTAATTTTAATTTTTGTTCCAGAAATTCTAGAGGCGATTTTTTTCCATCCATCCCCACACAATCAATAACTACATCAGCACCGCCATGTGTAATTTCCTTTAAATGTTCTCCCATATCGGGGAATTTTGTAAACTCAAATACCTCAACATTGTTAATCTTTTTTGCATAATTCATCCGATAATCTAAGTAATCCACTGCAATTACACGTTTAGCACCTTGCATCCAAGCGAATTTTTGTGTCATTAATCCAACAGGTCCACAACCAAGGACGATAACAGTATCACCTGGCCTAACGCCTGCGTTTATTACACTCCAATAGGCTGTTGGTAAAACATCTGATAGAAATAGTAGGGATTCATCTTCAAGTTCGCATGATTCCGGTATAACAAATGGAGTAAAATTACCAAATGGAACTTTTAAATATTCTGCTTGTCCGCCTGGATGATTACCAAATTTCTCTGTATAACCAAAGTATCCACCAGAATCGTAATGAGGGTTTGAGTTATCACATTGACTTTCCATTTCATGTTGGCAATAGAAACAATGTCCACAAGAAACGTTGAAGGGGATGACAACACGATCGCCTTTTTTCACTTTAGTGACATCTGGCCCGACTTCTTCAACGATTCCCATTGGTTCATGGCCGATAATGTATCCTTGAGGTAAGGGCATGTTGCCTTGATATAGATGTAAATCAGAACCGCAAATAGCGGTTGAAGTAATTTTTACAATAATATCATCTTTTTTCTCTAATTTTGCATCATCCACTTGTTTAACCTGTACTTGGTTTGGTCCTTGATAGGTTACAGCTTTCATCTCATATCTCCTTTTGGATTATGTCTCAAAACATAATTTTATTTAATCTCTTGGTGAAATAGAAATCTTTCTTTTGTTTACTGAAGGGAATTAGAAAGTATACATAGTGTTGTTATGAAAGTATGTTATATCAGTTATTCTTTCTTATATGTTTTGCCCTACTTTAAGAAAAAAATCAATTTTTATTCATAATCTAATTTCCATAAAAAGGATAATTATTATTTCATAATTTGTAGCATATTAAAAACATCGGAGGTGAAACAATATGGGAAAAAATAATAGTGGAAGTCGTAATGAAGTATTAGTTCGAGGCGCTGAACAAGCTCTTGATCAAATGAAATATGAAATTGCACAAGAGTTTGGTGTACAACTTGGTGCAGATACAACAGCTCGTTCAAACGGATCTGTTGGTGGTGAAATTACAAAACGTTTAGTAGCAATGGCAGAACAACAACTTGGTGGTAGAGCTAACCGCTAAGTAAATTGGCTTAAAATATAGCAAATATGTAAATCAATTTCTTTTGTGTATTCATAAAAATAAAAAACCTTATATTAAACAGATTCTCACTCAAAGATTATTGATAATCTTCTTTCATAATCTTTGAGTATTTAATTTGTAAACTACTTTCCTAAACAATAAACACGCAGTGTTGGAAAGGTGTTTTCCATGCATAGTAGAAAATCTTTTGCAGGAAAAAGCATACTTAAAAATTTGATTTCAATATTGAAATCAATATTTATTATGATATTTTCGAAAGGTAGGAATTTAAAAATGGGTATATTAAGTGGAAATCCTCAAAATGAACCTTTACATTACGGAGAAGTATTTGACATTTGGAGTTATCTTCTTGCTGCACAGGGTGCAATTGCAAGCCATCAAGTGTTTATGAATCACACAGGTGATGAAGATTTGAAGAAGTTTTTAGAAGGCTTAATTGAAAATGATATGAATTCGGAAATAGAAGAATTAAAAGCTCTTTTAAAGATTAATGGGGTCGCTTTACCGCCTGCTCCTCCAGAACGACCAGTTGCATCTATCGAAGACATTCCTCCTGGAGCACGTATTAATGATGTTGAAATTGCTGCAGCTGTTTCTACAGGATTAGCAGCTGGACTTGTGACATGTAGTCAAGTAATGGGAAAATGCCTTCGAGAAGATGTAGGTATGCTATTCGGACAATTTCATATGAAAAAAGCGCAGGCAGGTGTAACTCTGCTACGTTTAAGTAAGAAAAAGGGATGGGTAGTTCCACCTCCATTACATGTAAGAAATTCTGACCAAGCGTAATAAACAAAAATAAAAAAGTGGCGTTGGCCACTTTTTTATTTTTTAGATGTATCCTTAAGCTTGGATTTATTTATGGTGGAAGAATCTATATATTCATCTGACATTTCTATAGCATATTTATTATGTTGAATATGATTGTGATTTGTTAATTTATCGTCGTTACGTAGCACTAGCCTCTTCATATAAATGTGGAAGAAAACTTCTGTTCCACCAATAATTAAAGCGGCTATAAATGAAGAAAATCCAATATTATGAGTAGCATCTAAATTAGTAAACAAGGATGTTAATAACCAAATTCCAAAGAAGCTTAAACCGAAATCTGCCATTGTAGCAATCGCATTTCCGTATTTAGGTAAAATGAAGAGATCTCCGATTAAATAGGCAGTTCCCGTAAGAAAAAGAGAAATTAGTAATACTCTAGGAATTGAAATGCCTTGAAAGATACTGAGAATGATTAGCAATACTGCAGTTATCGCTGTGTACTTAATTAATAAAGCAACAATATGTTTCATCATTTTCCTCCATTGTTTAAACGTATATGGAATAAAATATTTCATTAAAAACGGATTATGCTTTTATATAGCGTAACCCGTTTTAATCACCCTTTAATGGTAAGAAGTACAACCTGGGTAAGAGGCAGGCTTATACTATGGATAGTATTTGCGGAATATCGAGCTTTATTCATAAAGGGTAGTTCCATTCTTATAATAGAGAGGTTGCCTAAGTACAGTTTTTTTCATATTAAACTTAATATTTTTGGTGTTTTGATTTTGTATCATATTCTGATTCGTTAATATAAAAATAAACAAAGTATTTTCGCGTTTAATGCATCTTTTTATCTATATATTTTCCGTAATCAGGCACAGCAATTTTATCAAATTCTTGAACGAGTGTTTTGAGGCTTGTTGATAGCAATTCACCCGACATAGGTATCCCGTGTCCAGTAACAGCGGTTAGAGGCTTTAACTTTTCTAGCTTAAGAACTGACTCTTTAGCGGCTTTCCAGTCTGTTGTTAAATAACGAGGCGGACCGCTTATTTCCTGTTCTTGAGTTATTACTTTATACAGATACTCCTGTTTCACTGTAACAAAAGCGTCCCCAGCAATTAAAGTTCGGTCTTTTTCTCGGAATAATGAAATCTGCCCTGGAGTATGTCCTGGTGTATGAATCCATCTAAACTCTGGCATATGGGGAACAGTTCCATCAATAGGTAGCGCTTTTATGTTATTTCCTAAGTCAATTGGTTCGTTTGGGAACAGAGGAGACATTTTCGCTATCATACCACCTTCAACTGTAGGGTCTGGTTCTGGATAGCTTTGTTGTCCAGTCAGGAACGGTAGCTCCATTTGATGTGCATAGACGGGAACATCCCAATACTTGATGAGTTCAATTATTCCCCCAACATGATCAAAATGGCCGTGAGTTAAAATAATTACTTTTGGGCGACTATTGGTACCAAATCGATCCTCAGCGATAGAGATAATTTCATTTGCACATTTAGGCATTCCAGCATCAACTAAAACAAAATCATTGGTCTTAGGATTTCCAACAAAGCATATATTGACGATTTGAATCGTGTAACAAAATAAATCAGGCAATACTTCGATGCCGTGACCACTTTCAATTGAAGTTGCTGGAATAAACTTGTAATCACTTCCATAATTCATTTCATTGTCCAATTTTTCTCCCCCTTAATATATTTTAATACGACATTATAGTCCCCTAATCTTGAAAATTCATTTTGGCGAATTTGAGAAAAGAATTAATGCGGGATTAAAAAACAATAATTTAGTCCTAGAATTAAGAGGGATTCATATCAATTTATATAAAGTGCAAACAAAAAATATTGCTTTTAAAGTCACAGATTCTACTATTTTTTGAGGCGAATTTATGGCTTAATAAAATATTTATAAAGATATTACAATATATATTTATATAAAAAACACATAACAAATGTCGATAGAAATCCATTATGTCTAATGATTGCTTTTCATAATAAAAGAATGTTTAAGTTTGGTGATGTAATTGAAGTGAATTAGAGGGGAAATAGAAGTGATGATCTCTTCCTAACTTAATTATATCATGTAATTTACGTTCGAAATAGACTGTTTCTTCTCATTTACTACTGTTACAATCAAGAACACATGAATAGTAAGGAGAGGTGCCAAATGAGTTCTTTCGTTCTCGATTTTCAGGAAATAGAAAAAACGCAGCTTTTTCTCGTTGGTGGAAAAGGATTGAATTTAGGGGAGTTATCCAATATTCAAGGGATACAAGTGCCAGAAGGGTTTTGTGTTACAACGGTAGGGTATGAACAGGCCATCGGAAAAAATGGAGCGTTTCAAACTTTATTGAATCAATTAGCAATGCTAAAAATTGAGGAACGAGATCGAATTGGTGAAATTAGTAAGCAGATTAGAGAAGTCATTATGGCGGTGGAAATTCCAGTTGATGTAGTGGAATCAGTAGCTCATTATCTCTCGCACTTTGGCGATGAACATGCATATGCAGTGCGTTCGAGTGCTACTGCTGAAGATTTACCGTATGCCTCGTTTGCTGGTCAACAAGATACGTATTTAAATGTTATTGGAAAAGAAAACATTTTGCAGCATATTAAAAAATGCTGGGCTTCTTTGTTTACAGATCGGGCGGTTATATACCGAATGCAAAACGGTTTTGATCATAATCAAGTTTCTATATGTGTTGTCATTCAAAAAATGGTTTTCCCTGAGGCTTCAGGGATTTTATTTACTGCGGATCCGATTACTTCGAATAGGAAGGTGTTGTCAATCGATGCCAGCTTTGGACTTGGCGAGGCGCTAGTATCTGGATTGGTTTCTGCCGATAATTATAAGGTAAAAGAAGACGAAATCGTCGAAAAGGTCATCGCAACGAAAAAATTAGCCATCTATGGACGAAAAGAAGGCGGAACAGAGAGAAAGAAAATTGCTCCTAATCAGCAAAAATTTCAAACACTTACTGAACAACAGATTTTACAACTAGCACGCATCGGAAGACAAATCGAAGCTTATTTTGGTTGTCCGCAAGATATTGAATGGTGCTTAGTTGATGATACAATTTATATAGTCCAAAGCAGACCGATTACGACTTTATATCCAATTCCAGAAGTAAATGATGGGGAAAATCACGTGTATATATCAGTTGGTCACCAACAAATGATGACCGATGCGATGAAACCATTAGGTTTATCTTTTTTCCTGTTAACGACTAGTGCACCTATGTGTAAAGCCGGAGGAAGACTATTTGTTGATGCTACGCAAAGACTAGCTTCACCTGCTAGCAGAGATTACTTAATAAACACTTTAGGTAAATCGGATCCGCTCATACGAGATGCATTAACGACTGTAATTGAGCGAGAGAATTTTATTAAATTGTTATCGGATGATGAAAAAGAAAAGGATCTTAGTAAAAATGTGCCACCTGCAAGTTCGCAACAACAACCTGAAAACGATCCGGAAATCGTTACGAATTTAATAAAGAATAGTGAATTATCAATAGAAGAATTAAAACGAAACATGCAAACGAAATCAGGGGTGGATGTACTTGATTTTATTTTAGAAGACATTCAGCAATTAAAGAAAGTATTATTTAACTCGCAAAGTATAGCTATCATTATGGCAGGTATGAATGCTTCATCATGGATTAATGAAAAGATGGAGCAGTGGCTAGGAGAAAAAAATGCAGCAGATGTACTTTCACAATCTGTACAACATAATATTACGTCAGAAATGGGGCTAGCGTTATTGGATGTGGCAGATGTGATTCGGCCGTATCCGGAAGTCATTGCGTATTTACAGCATGTAGAAGATGACAGCTTTTTAGATGAATTAATTCAGTTTAAAGGCGGGGAAAAAGTTCGGGATGCAATCGATGCTTTTCTAAATAAATATGGAATGAGATGCAGTGGAGAAATCGACATTACGAAAACGCGCTGGAGTGAACAGCCAGCTACAATTATACCGATGATTTTAAATCATATAAGAGACTTTGAATATGGTGCTAGTAAGCGGAAGTTTGAAGAAGGGCTGCAGGAAGCTTTGAAAAAAGAAAAAGAGTTGTTAGAGCGATTGCAGCACTTGCCGGATGGGGAACAAAAAGTAGAAGAGACGAAGAGAATGATTTGTAACCTCCGCAATTTCATCGGTTATCGTGAATATCCGAAATACGGCATGATTCATCGTTATTTCATATATAAGCAGGCATTACTGAAAGAAGCAGAGAAACTTGTGCAAAATAATGTTCTGAATGAAATAGAAGATATATACTATCTAACTTTTGAAGAACTTCACGAAGTCGTTCGCACAAATAAACTAGATTACAAGATTATTCATAAACAAAAAAATGCGTACAAATTATATGAAAAACTAACACCTCCGCGTGTTATCACGTCTGATGGAGAAATCATTACAGGTAAGTACAAACGCGAAAATCTCCCGGCTGAAGCAATTGTAGGTTTGCCTGTTTCTTCTGGAGTGGTTGAGGGGAGAGCACGCGTTATTTTAAACATGGAAGACGCGAATTTGGAAGATGGAGATATATTAGTTACGGCATTTACCGATCCTGGGTGGACACCTTTGTTTGTTTCTATAAAAGGGTTAGTCACTGAAGTCGGCGGGCTTATGACGCACGGAGCAGTGATTGCACGTGAGTATGGCCTGCCAGCAGTTGTTGGAGTAGAGAATGCTACGAAACTAATAAAAGACGGGCAACGAATTCGGGTACATGGAACAGAAGGATATATTGAAGTGTTGTAGTTGTATTTTAGATAAATAAAGAAATCGTCCACTAAATATAGTGGACGATTTCTTTATGATTTTAATAGTTTTATCAACTTTCATCAATATTTTCTGAAATATTGATGAATCAGAATGTATGTTCATCTAAAACAAAGGATTTTTTCAAAAATATTACAAATTCAGACAATGCATTGATAATTTTCTGAATTTTCCGTAATATATAAACGTTGTATCGTATTTAATATTGGGGAGGAATAGGGATGAAGAAAAAACCTTTTAAAGTGCTGTCTACGCTTGCGGCGGCAGCTGTGCTTAGTTGCACATTTGGGTATGGGGGTCAATCTGTTTATGCGGCAACGCCGTCTAATGGAGGAACTTTAAGTCCGATTGATGAAAATTTAATTCAAGAGGAGCGTTTAGCAGATGCGCTCAAGAAACGCGGTGTAATTAATGAATCTACGTCGAAAGAAGACACATTAAAAGCTGTTGAAAAATACGTAGAGAAGAAAAAAGGAGAAAATGCGGGAAAAGAACCAGCAGCGGGGGATAGTGTTACGAGAGAAGCGGCTGACTTTTTGAAAAAAGTTAAAGATGCAAAAGCAGATGAGAAAGAAAAAGCAGATCAACCTGCTAGTGGTCCAGTAGCGGGACAAGAGCCGGTTAAAGGGGGATTAAACGGCCAAGTACCAACTACTTCAGCGAAGCAAAAACAATATAACGGTGATGTTCGTAAAGATAAAGTTCTCGTATTGCTAGTAGAGTTTGCGGACTTTAAGCATAACAATATTGATCAAGTACCAGGTTATATGTATTCAAATGATTTTAATCCAGAACATTATCAAAAAATGTTATTTGGTAATGAGCCATTTACACTCTTTGATGGTTCAAAAGTACCAACATTTAAACAATATTATGAAGAGCAATCTGGTGGTAGTTATACAGTAGATGGCACAGTAACAAAGTGGTTGACAGTTCCTGGTAATGCGGCAGATTATGGCGCAGATGCAGGAGATGGCGGTCATGATAATATGGGACCAAAAGGACCTCGTGATTTTGTAAAAGAGGCATTAAATGCGGCTGTAGAAAGTGGTATTGATTTATCTGAATTTGACGAATACGATCAATATGACAATAATGGTGATGGCAATAAAAATGAACCAGATGGTCTGATTGATCACTTAATGGTCATTCACGCTGGAGTTGGGCAAGATGGGGGCGGTGGTAGACTAGGTGATGATGCAATTTGGTCACATCGTTGGCACCTTGGAACACCATATCCAATTGAAGGAACAAAAGCAAAAGTTGATAACTGGGGCGGTAAGATGGCAGCATACGACTACACAATTGAGCCAGAAGACGGAGCGGTTGGTGTATTCGCACATGAATTTGGTCATGATTTAGGTCTTCCAGATGAGTATGATACGAAGTACACAGGAGCAGGTGAGCCAATTAACTCCTGGTCTGTTATGAGTGGCGGTAGCTGGGCTGGTAAAATTGCAGGAACAACGCCACCGAGTTTCTCTCCGCAAAACAAAGAGTTCTTTCAAAAGAACATAGGTGGAAACTGGGCCAATATTGTAGAGGTTGACTATAATAAATTAAATCGTGGTATTGGCTATGCGACGTATTTAGATCAAAGTGTAACGAAATCAAATCGTCCTGGTCTGATTCGTGTTAACTTACCAGATAAAGAGGTGAAAGGTATTCAGCCTGCATTCGGTAAGAAGTACTACTATAGTACAAAAGGTGATAACCTTCATACAACATTAGAAACGCCAGTGTTTGATTTAACAAATGCAACAAATGCGAGGTTTGATTATAAATCAATGTATGAAATTGAAACGGATTATGACTTCCTTGAAGTACATGCAGTGAAAGAAGATGGTACGAAAACGTTAGTGGATCGAATTGGTGAAAAAAATGTGAAAAATGGTCTAGACACAACAGATGGTAAATGGGTAGATAAGTCTTATGACTTAAGCAAATTCAAAGGTCAAAAAGTAAAATTAGTATTCGAATACATTACAGATGGTGGTTTAGCGCCGACTGGTTTTACTTTTGATAATGCTACATTAACTGTAGATGGACATGTTGTGTTCTCTGATGATGCAGAAGGCGAAACGAAATTTAAATTAAATGGTTTTGTTGTAGCAGACGGTTTTGATAAGAAGAAGCATAACTACTATTTAGAGTGGAGAAACTATGCTGGTGCTGATCAAGCGTTAAAATATAGCAGTGGTGTACCATATAATACAGGTCTGCTAGTATGGTATGCAGACTCTAGCTTTACAGATAATTGGGTTGGTTTACATCCAGGTGAAGGTTTCTTAGGAGTTGTTGACTCTCACCCAGAGGCAATTGTTGGAACACTAAATGGCAAACCAACTGTTAAAAATAGTACACGATTCCAAATCGCAGATGCTGCGTTCTCCCTTAACCAAACGCCAGCATGGAAAGTGGTATCTCCAACACGTGGAACATATGATTACAAAGGATTACCAGGTGTAACGAAGTTTGATGACTCTAAATTGTATATAAATGATTTAATCCCAGATGCAGGACGTAAATTACCGAAATTTGGATTGAAATTTGAAGTAGTTGGACAAGCAGATGATAATTCTGCAGGTGCAGTTCGTTTATATCGTTAATAATGTAGAAGCTGTTGAAGGGGAGTCCTTTCAACAGCTTTTTTTACAGAAACATAAATTTCAAGTTATTAATAAAATAATAGAAATTACTAAGCAAGCGGGCTTATTTCTTTAAGCCAGCAGCATAAAAAGGTCCATGAACTGCGATTGTTGATAAAAAGCGAGCAATCTCCTCAGGTGTTTCTTTTTGTCCATTATTTAACCATTGTTGGATGACACCTATATGTGCAGATGCCATATAAGAAGTTAAATATTCGCTTGGAACAAGTAAATTCTCCTTATTAATGAGAGGACCATTCGTATCTTCAAATAATGTTTTCCACATAAAGTCTTTCAGTTTTGTTTGGAAAGATAAATCTCCTTTCGGACTTAGTACAGCTCTCATAAAATCACTATTTTCATTTAGAAATTCAAGAATAGAAGTGATAAGTATAAATGGCATTGTTGGAGAAGGATTTGATCCAAGGTCAGCAATAACTTCCGGGAATTTCTGTTTAGCAATGCTAGAAAACTCGTACATAATGTCTTCTTGGCATTTTGTCATTAAATCAAATTTATCTTGATAGTGCGCATAGAAAGTACCGCGATTAATGTTTGCTTTCGTTGTAATATCTTTCACTGTAATGGCGTCAAAACCTTTTTCTTCAATTAGCTCCACCAATGCATTTCGTATGGCAGTTTTCGTACGAACAACACGCAAATCTAAATTATTATCGCGCAAAGCATATCCCTCCTTAATTTTACTCAACACATTTGGAAAATGTGTCTTATAACCAACACATTCACGATTTTTGATTATTGTATAAGGTTCAACTCGAACATATAATTCAAAATATAAATAAACAACACGTTGTTGGTTATTATAGATCAAATTAAGGGAGGAGAAAAGAAAATGTTTAAAAATAAACTTTTATTTTTATCACCAGTTATTGCACTACTTGTTGTTTTTATTTTTTCATTAACGCTATTTCCAACTGTTCAACCGCAGCCGAAAAACTTGCCAATTGCAATTGTAAATGAGGATCAAGGTGTAGAAATTCCAAATCAACCGAAAATGAATATGGGGCAAACGATCGTTGATAACATGAAAAAAACAGCGAAATCAGAGGAAGAACCCGCAGTGGAGTGGGTAGAAGTAAAAAATAAAGAAGCCGTTCAAAAGGGATTAAACAATAAAGAGTATTACGCGGCATTAGTCATCCCGAAAGAATTTAGCGCAAAACAAGCGTCGTTACGAACACCACAGCCATCTTCACCTGAGATAGAAATATATATTAATCAAGGAATGAATACGGCTGCATCAACTATGGCAGAGCAAATATTACAGGCGATTGTTGATAATATGAACAATACTGTTCGTACACAAATATTAGAAGGGTTGAAAGCAAAAGGAGCTACTGTAACAACAGATCAAGCTGAGAAATTAGTAACACCTATTGTAAAGAACGTGAAAAATGTGAATGAGGTCGGCAAAAATAGTGCGAACGGTAACTCACCAATATCATTATTCCAGCCGTTATGGATTGCAAGTTTAGCTAGTGCAGCGATTATTTTTATTGCGATTAGTAAAATGCCAGTAAGCTCAAGAAAAGAAAACTTTCTGTTAAAAGTAAAACAAATCGTAACAGGAGCTATTGCGACACTTGTAATTGGGTTTGGTCTTACATGGATTGCAGATGGGATGGTAGGGTTAAATATTTCGAACTTCACGGATACAGCTCTATTCTTATCCATTACTTCTTTTAGTTTCTTCTTAATGATATCTGCAGTACTATCATTAGTTGGGCTAAAAGGAATCGGTTTATTCGCTTTATTACTATTCTTCGGGGCACCGTTATTATTATTAGCACCTGAGATGTTGTCTCCGTTTTATCAAGACTGGGTTTACTCATGGTTACCAATGAAATTTATGATTGAAGGCCTAAGAGAAATCTTCTTCTTCGGAAAAGGGTTAAGCTGGAATACACCTGTTACTGTACTCGTTTGGATTGGTATAGTAAGTATGGTTACTATATTAGCAACTGCACTCAAACGTAGTGTAGTAAAAGGGCATAAAACAGAATTGAACGCTTAAAAACAAGCCGTTTCACTAATTAGTGAAACGGCTTGTTTGTGATTTTTTCTCAATGTAAATGCCTGATTGTTGAAAAGTGTAGTGTTTAGAATTAAGGCGAAATCTTTAAAGATCGCGTACGTTCCAAACAATCTCACCACGTTCATCATCCCACGTACTGTGATGCCGCTTAAATCCTATCTTTTCTAGTACCCGGAGGGAAGCGATATTCCAAGCACCTACAGTCGACCAAAGTCTTTGGCGCCCAGTAGCAATCGCCGCGTCCAGTACAACAGATGCGGCCTCAGTCGCATAACCTTTACCATGAGCGCTGCGGAACAACTCGTATGCAATCTCCGGCTCTTCAAGTGTGGAACGACCGATAATTAAGCCACAGTACCCAATGAAATCGCCTTCGTCTCTCCTTCGAATAGTGAGAAGGGAAATACCATTTTCATCTGCCTTCTTGCGCATCTCAATAAGCCGGTTACGAACGGAATCAACGGCTGGAATGTCCACGCCACGTTCGCCAATTAATTTGCTCAGCCAAACGGAATCGGATTCCTCCCACATACTAAGCTCAAGTCTTTCGGTTTTCAGCTGGAAGGCCATAGTTTTAAATAAAGATGGCATAGTGGTACCTCCTAGTTATATGACTGGATTCATAATAGCTTCGCATCTCAACACCACATCTGGTTGGAAACCTGATTCATTCGCGAATTTATAGCAACAGCGTACAAAAAAATAGTGATATTTTATCCGCTATTTGCCGTGTAGTAAAATCCCCACTGATTATAGTTTCACTTTATGAATAAGCAATTCCTTTACAAAATAGACCCTTTTCTCAAACTTTTCTTTCATTCTAAAGCCGTCCCATTAAATACACAGGCTCCTACTATTTCTAAATGCATAAAATGTTAAGCGAAAGTATGGGGGGATATGATGTATAATTCAAATTATTATGATTGGTATAGGCAGAATGATAAATTGATTAGTGATATTGAAAAAGCTATAAATGGAGAGTATAGCGCCATAAGCTGCTATGCAAAATTAGCAAATATGGCTCCAAATCAAGTAGAACAAAAACAAATTCTTGAAATTCGTAATGATGAAATAAAGCATTTCCACAACTTTGTACAAATTTATACGAACTTAACTGGCAGGCAGCCGAAACCACAAATTACTGAAGACTGTCCGAATACGTATTTACAAGGATTAGAGTTTGCTATACAAGATGAACAAAAAACAGTAGATTTTTATTTGGAAATTTCAGATGAGACATCGGATGTACATTTGAAAGAGTTGTTACGGAGAATAGCTGCGGATGAACAAAATCATGCAGTATGGTTTTTATATTACTTCGTGAAGTCGAAGTGAACATTAAGAATGAACGACTGATGTGGTGCATATATTAAAAAATATTTTAAAACGTAGTGCAACAATTGAATGGAATATTTAAATGTAAGCAGAAGGAAACCGTTTCGCTAGTAGTGGAGCGGTTTTTTTATGATGTACTTATGTATCGACAAAATATAGTAATTACATTTCATATATAATGTATGAAACGAAAATGAATAAGTTAGGAGCAAGCATATGAAAAGAGGGCTTACAGTAGATATTCTAGATGGATATGATAATTTACTTTGGAAAGTATTAAAGCCAATTGATATTACTGTATTTGATTGGCGAGTGAGGGATGAGGAGTCCTACTTAATAGCACGTGGTGAATTGGATGAGGCATTATTTCCAGAAGAACCAAGTGTAGTGGAAGGGTTAGCGTTGAAAAAGTTAGTTAAAGACAACATATATTATCTTATTTTTGCAGATTTAAAAGCATATCCTAAAGGAGAAATAGCGATAGATATTGAAACATACGAAGAGTTTAAGGAAAGCAAGTGTGAGGTAGTTGTATTAGCGGTGGATGCTCAATACATACAAATTTATGCGAAAGATCAAAAATCGATTGAATTAATGTATGAAAACGCAGTGAATCAAGGATTTTATGTAGAATATATTACAGATGAAAATGATGGAAGGACTCGTTTGTCAGTATGGTAGCAATTTGAAAGGGGAAAGGCAATATGGAGAGAAATATAAGTAAAGAATATGCAATTCGAATTGCTACTGAAAATGAAAGTGATAGTATTATCCTTTTATTAAAAGAGGTAGCACAATGGCTACAATATAAAGAAGTGGATCAGTGGCAGTATCTTTTAGGAGAGGAAGCTACGGCTGAAATACTAGAATGTATAAGAGAGAAATATACATATGTTGTTCTGAAAGAAGCTGAAATAGTTGGTACGGTTACAGTTTCTCCTAAACAAAATGAATGGGATGAACATATTTTTGGTAAAGAGGAAGTTTCTAATTCATTATATATTCATAGATTTGCGGTGAAACGGAAGTATAAGGGAAATGGAATAGGAGAATGGATTTTACGGTGGGTAGAAGAGAATGTGCAATGTGATAAAGAGTATTTGAAGTTAGATTGCGTGGGGCATAATCGTACGTTGAATGATTTTTATAAGAAAAATAGTTTTGAATATGTTGGAAGTACGGATGGGCTTAGTAAGTTTCAAAAGAAAAGGAGAATGTGAATGCATCCAATTAACGTAAGTTTAGTTGAAAAGTTAATACAGGAACAGTTTCCTGAATGGGCCCATTTAGAAGTGAAACCTGTAAAGTTTAGTGGGTATGATAATAGGACGTTTCACTTAGGGGATGAGATGAGTGTAAGATTGCCAAGTGATGTGGCATATGCACCGCAAGTAGAGAAAGAAAATAGTTGGCTTCCTATATTAAATAAGGGGCTTTCTTTACCGATTTCTACCCCACTTGCGAAAGGAAATCCGTCTGAAGCGTATCCATTGCCTTGGTCTATTAATAAGTGGATAGAGGGAGAAACAGTTACGAAACAAAACGTTCGGGATTTAAATGAATTTGCGGCGGACTTAGGATCTTTTTTAGTAGAATTGCAATCTATTAATGCGAGTAACGGACCTTTAGCTGGAACACATAATTTTTACCGAGGCGGACTTATATCTGTATATGATGAAGAGGCGAGAGTTGCTATTGAAAATAATAAGGATGTTTTTGACGAGGCATTATTAAAACACCTTTGGAATGTAGCACTTAGTTCGACATGGGATCGTAAGCCAGTTTGGGTTCATGGAGATGTAGCGCCAGGGAATTTACTCGTTAAAGATGGAAAGCTTTGTGCTGTAATTGATTTTGGTATTTTAGGCGTAGGAGATCCTGCTTGTGATGCAGCGATGGCTTGGACGTTTTTTGATGAAAATAGTAGAAATGTATTTAAAGAAGTATTACGCATGGATGAAGAAACGTGGAATAGAGCGAGAGGATGGGCACTTTGGAAGGCGTTAATTACATATGATGCGAATAGGGATAGTAATGAAAAAGTAGCAGAAGAATCTTATCGTATCATTCAAGTGCTTGTGGATGATTATGAGAGGTAATAGAAAAGCCTATTTTAAAATAGGCTTTTTCATATGATTAAATAGTAGAAATGGAAAGAAGGAATACAACATTATTATACAGAATATTTAGATAATAGGAGGTGTCGAATTTTGAGTGAAATTGAATTAAAGAGTAATGTAATTAAGACAGGGCGAGAGAAGGGGATTATTCTTCGGTTTATACTTGCTAGTCTCGTTGGAGTGTTTATGTTTTTCGTTCCTGTTACGATAAACGGTGCATCGTCTATTATGATTGATCATATCGTATCGTGGATTAGGGCTTCGGTTCCTGGCATAGTACCTTATTATGCATTATTTGTTATGGCAATTGGTGCGATTTATCCATTTTATACGAAGAAATGGAATGCATCTATCGTAGACATTTGTTTTTCTATTTTAAAAGTAGTTGGCTTTGTTTTTGGCATATTATATTGTTTAAAAGTAGGACCAGATTGGTTCTTTGCGCCAGATGTTGGACCGTTTTTATATGAGAAGCTAGTCATATCAGTAAGTTTGCTCGTTCCAATTGGCTCGGCGTTTTTAGCGTTATTAGTCGGATATGGATTGCTTGAATTTATCGGTACATTTTGTCGTCCGATTATGAGGCCATTATGGAATACGCCGGGGAGATCGGCAATCGATGCAGTTGCGTCCTTCGTTGGAAGTTATTCGCTTGCTCTCCTTATTACGAATCGCGTGTATAAAGAAGGAAAGTATACGACAAAAGAAGCGGCGATTATCGCTACAGGATTTTCTACAGTATCCGCTACATTTATGATCATCATCGCAAAAACATTAGATATTATGCATTTATGGAATGTTTATTTTTGGACTACACTTGTTGTAACATTCATCGTGACTGCTATCACCGTAAGAATCCCACCCCTCAGTAGAAAACCAGATACATATGTAACAGAAGAAGGCTTCCCAGAGCCTGTTTATAAAGAGAAAATGTTGGAACGTGCTTGGGAAGATGCGTTAGAAGTATCAAAGTCTGCACCGAGCATTATGAAAAATATTGCAGTGAATTTAAAAGACGGATTTATTATGACAATGGGAATTTTACCATCCATTATGTCAGTAGGATTAATTGGTATCGTCTTAGCGAAGTTCACGCCAACATTTGATTGGATTAGTTATATTTTCTATCCGTTTACATGGCTATTACAATTACCAGAAGCAGACTTAGCTGCTAAAGCCGCATCAGTTGGCATTGCAGAAATGTTTTTACCGTCATTATTAGTAGTAAGTGCACCACTCGTGACAAAGTTTGTTATTGCAGTTGTTTCCGTATCATCTATTTTGTTTTTCTCCGCTTCCATTCCTTGTATATTATCAACAGATATTCCGTTAAAAGTATCTGAACTCATTATTTTATATGTGCAGAGAACGATTTTAACGTTGCTTATTATTACGCCGATTGCTTATTTGTTGCTTTGAAGTTTTAATAAGATAAAGTTAAACAAAAGAAGCCGTCTGTAAAAAGAGGGCTTCTTTTGTTTAAAAGCGGGATATTCTTATTTATTTTTCGTATATGACGTAACGCTTCTTAAGAAGATTCCTAGTCCTGCAAAAAAGAATCCTAAGCATAATAAGCTGCCTGGCGTTCCCCAAGTAATTTGATCTAGCATTTTTTATCCCCGCCCGTTTATCATTATATAGAATTTATTGGAAATTATCGAAAAATTCTTTTTTAATGATTACTGATGAGTCTTCCTACCTTATACGAGAAGAATATATTTGAAAAGAATTCTTTTCTTTATATTTTTTTATTCTTATAATGCGTTTTTGATTCTTATGATATAGTAACAACAAAGGGGGCTTAAAAATGGAAATTATTCACGAAAGAGCAAAGTTGCGGTTAATGGATAATACTGATGTCGAAACTTTGTTTTCGATTGTAGAAGGAAATCGGGATATTTGGGCGTATTTAATCTCTAAAATGGATAGTGTGCAAGATATGCAACAATACGTTCAAAAAGCGATAAAGGGTTACGGAAGAGGTACTCAAATACCTTTCATAGTCGTAGATCAACAGTCGAATAAGATTGTAGGAAGTACACGTTTATATAATATTTCAGTAGAAGATAAGACAGTTGAGTTAGGGCAAACGTGGTATCATCCGAGTGTGCAACGTACGAGTATAAATACAGAGTGTAAGTATATGCTTCTTCAGTATGCTTTTGAAAAATTGCATATGCTGAGAGTGCAAATTAAGACGGATGCAAGAAATGAAAAAGCACAACGAGCAATTGAACGGTTAGGCGCAGTAAAAGAGGGTGTGCTTCGAAATGAAAGAAAATTACCGAATGGTTATGTGAGAGATGCGGTGGTGTACAGTATTATCTCGAGTGAATGGCCAGGCGTAAAAGAACAATTGTTAGAAAAATTAGAGTTGTATAAAGAAAAGTTATAATTCGTGTTTTGAAAGGTATATTGTTCGTGAGATATGAAAAATATACCTTTTTTCTTACAAAATGCTACTTTATTTTAATTCCTTTTGTTTCATCGTTCCCTTCTGAGAAAAAATTCGTTACAATGTAGTTGTATGGTAATAAACTTATGAATTTAAAAAATGTAATGAAAACCGCAAATGAAAATGAATTGATAATCCTCAATTTTAAATGAAAACCCTTTTATACATAAATAACAAGTAAAGTTCCTTCTTTTAAATAAACTCAAACAAAACGATTTGATATAAATGTTTTTTATAGAAGTATGGATGATGTACGGAGGCAATTACAAATGAAAGAAAATAAGAAGAGTAAGAAAAGACGAATCTTTCAAGTATTTTTACTAATGATTTGTTCTGCTATTTTATATGTAAGTTATGCAGCTTACGATATTTGGAGTTATCGTTTTAAAGCAAATGATGACGTGAAAACGGATGCTGGTATCGTACTAGGAGCAGCTTCATGGAACGGAAAACCATCTCCTGTATTTAAAGAAAGAATTAATCATGCGATTTCTTTATATAAGAACGGAAATATTAAAAAGATTATTTTTACAGGTGGTACAAAGTTCGAGGCAGAACTTGAGGAAGCACGTACTGCAAGAGTATATGCAATGAAACAAGGTGTAAAAGAGGAAGATATTTTAATTGAAACTAAATCCCTTTTCACTGAAGAAAATTTAAAAAATGCGAAGCAAGTTGGAATAGAGAACGGCATACAAACATACACGATTGTAAGTGATCCACTTCATATGAAACGCGCAATGAGAATCGCAAAACATATTAATATTGAAGCGTATGCTTCACCAACGCCGACATCAGCATATAAAACGTTAGATACAGAAATACCATTCTTCTTTAAAGAATTATTCTCGTATATTGGATATGTAACCTCTTTGCCATTAAAAGCATTGAAGGGGGACTAATATAAGAAAAGGATCTATCCTTAAATAGGAACTTTTCTTATTAGTCAAAAACATTGTATTTTTATCGGAATAGTGAAACAATAGAGAGGTAGCTTCATATAATCATAATGACAAAATGAACGGTTTATGAATCGAGCATAAAGGAGATTATAGTATGGCACTCTCATTTGTTGAAACAGAAGAACAGTCTTTAATTATTGAGAAAATAAATAAATTGATTCCGAAGTTCATGGAAAGGGAGCATCAGCTAAGTGAATTAGGATCATTTCCGTATGAAAATATAAATGATTTGAAAGATATCGGATATACGAAATTAACGTTACCGAAGGAATTTGGTGGTAGTGCCATTTCTTTATATGACTTCGTTTTATTTCAAGAGAAAATCGCGGAAGGCTGTGGAGCTACTGCATTATCGATTGGCTGGCATCTTGGCATTGTGAAGGAGCTAGCGGAAAATCGCTCTTGGAATGATGAGATGTTCAAATGGTTTTGCGAAGAAGTACGTAATGGTGCGCTCTTTAACAGGGCAGCAACAGAACCGAAAACAGGGAGTCCGACGCGTGGCGGCAAACCAGAAACAATAGCGGTTCAACAAGGCGAGAAGTGGGTTATAAATGGAAGAAAAAATTTTACAACGATGGCGCCAGTACTTGATTATTTTATTATTTCAGCAAGTATGGAAGGCCGTGAAGAAGTTGGTGAGTTTGTTATTCCAAGAAATACACTCGGTGTATCTATTGAAGAAACGTGGGATAGCGTTGCAATGCGAGGGACTGCTAGCCACGACCTTGTCTTACAAAATGTAGAGATAGACAACCGCTTTTTTACGGATGTAAAAGGCGGGAAAGTGAAACAAAAGGGTATTGGCTGGTTGCTACATATACCAGCATGTTATTTAGGAATTGCACAATCAGCAAGAAATTATGCAGTTCAGTTTGCGGGATCATACAAACCAAATAGTTTAAACCATTCTATTAGTTTATTACCGAATGTTAGAAGATTAGTTGGAGAATTAGAACTCGAGCTTATGCAAGCTCGCGTCTTTTTATATCAAATTGCGAAAAAGTACGATGAGGCAGAAGATAAACTATCACTGCAAGCAGAATTAGCAGCTGTGAAATATGCTGTAACAAATGCGGCGATATCTATAGTGGATAAATCGATGCGCATCGTAGGAGCAAAAAGTTTATCAGAAAAAAATCCGCTCCATCGTTACTATTTAAACGTCAGAGCAGGACTGCATAATCCACCGATGGATGATGCAACATTGTCTATGCTGGCGGATGCGGCGTTTCGGTCGTGATTTTTGAAGTTTACATTTTATTGTTTATGGATATTATAGTTGTTTTGAAAGCACGGGTTTGATTAGTAATCAAACCCGTGCTTTTTATGTGTATGAAGTACTTAATGGAGATGTAGGTTTTTAATATAAATGATTATCATGGTGTTGTGATTGTTTCTTGTTGAAAAATTCTTATTGTAATGCCAGTTTGGAGGCTGTATAAACATTTTTCGTATTTAATCCCAAATTAAAGGTCTTTCCAAGTTAACCATTCGCAAATATTGTAAAAATTGACCCGCATGGACCGCATCATGATAGGCAATTCGTAATAGCATATCACCTAAATATCGTTGATAGCCAACATCGCTTCGATCAATAAGTCTTGAATCTAGCTCGGCTATGCTTATTGATTGAACATATTCTATGAAGTCAGTAAAGTGTGATTGTGCCAATTCAATTTCTTTTTTTACACAAGTAATTGGCTCGTCATCATACGGGGTACGTATGTCGTTTATTGAACCGTTGTTTTTTATAATCATATGATAGTAAAAAGTTGAGCTCCATACGTGACGAATCATTTCACCAAAGGACATAGCCTCAGGATCAGGCTTCCAATTAAGAAAATTATCGGGAAGAGAATTCCATAATTTTTCTGAGCGCCTTCTCGTTTCTTTTAAATTTAATATACTAAGATCAATTGCATTCATAATACATTCTCCTTTACTATTAAACTTAAAATAATTGTATCAATTTAATAGTTAGGGTATCATCGAAATATGAATGTATATCCGAATATCTCATATATAGCTAAACTAATTGCTGAACCTACAAGAGCAATCATCTTAGATTGTCTAATGAATAATCAGGCACTACCTGCTAGTGAATTGGCTTATATGGCAAAAGTGTCACATCCAACAATTAGTTCGCATCTTTCTAAATTAGTAGAAGGGAATTTACTTACAGTTGAACAACAGGGTAGACATCGTTACTATCGACTTGCTAATCAAGAAGTTGCAGAAGTGCTTGAAAAGTTAGGGACAATTGCACCAACAGTTCAAGTTCGCTCTTTAAAACAATCAAGCCAACTAAAACAAATTCGTTATGCTCGAACTTGTTATGATCATCTTGCAGGCAAACTCGGTGTAGAGATAACTGAAAAATTACTAGATAGGCAATTTATAATTTTAGAGGATGGAGAATACATTGTAACGGAACAAGGTAAGAAATGGTTTCTGAATTTTGGAATAAATGTTGATGAGGCAGATACAAAAAGGAGGGTATTTGCAAAACCTTGCCTTGATTGGAGTGAACGGCGTTACCATATTTCTGGTTGGTTAGGGTCTGCAATTGCAAAACTGCTTTTTGAACAGGGATGGATTACGAAAACGGATAAGAACCGAGCTGTCCATCTTACAAAGAAAGGTGTAAAGTTATTGGAAGATCAATTAGGCATTGATCTGAAAACTGAGGAAAGAAAAGCTTGAAATTAGAAAAATCCGTCAAAATGAAGGGCTTTTTTCATTATGGTAGGAGTGTACATGAATAATAGGATATTACCAATAATCGTTGCCAATAAAAAATCTTTCTTTTCATTCTTCTTTTTTAAGTTTTAAAGGAGAAAGCTAGGCTTCTTATTTTTACTAATGTTATAATAAGAAAAAAGCACGAAAAGAGGTCATCTCATGCTAGAGGTTATTGCAACATGTTTAGAAGATGTAAAACGAATTGAAAGTGCTGGCGGGAAGCGGATTGAATTAATTTCATCTTATACAGAAGGTGGTTTAACACCGAGTTATGCTTTTATAAAAAAAGCGGTAGAAGTGGTAAGTATACCAATTCATGTTATGATTCGTCCGCATGCGAAGTCTTTTACATATACGGAAGAAGAAATTGAAATGATGAAAGAAGATATTATAGTTGCACAGAAGTTAGGAGCAGCTGGGGTAGTATTAGGCGTATTAAACGAACGAAATGAAGTGGATGAAGAGAAATTAGCGGATTTACTATCTGTTGTAGATGGAATAAATGTAACGTACCACCGTGCGATAGATGATATAAAAAATCCAGTAGAAGCGATGAGCACTTTAAAGAAGTTTCATAAAGTGACTCACGTTTTAACTTCAGGTGGACAAGGAAATATAGTAGAGAATATTCCGGTGCTTACAGAAATGCAAAAGGTAAGTGATGGTCAAATTCAGCTTGTAGCTGGAGCTGGCGTGACGAAAGAAAATATAAAGCGATTGCTAGATGAAACTGGAATCACGCAGGCGCATGTCGGTACAGCGGTAAGAGAAGGAAAATCATGTTTTTCTGAAATAGATCCTAATTTAGTACAAGAATTAGTTGAAATAATAAAATAAGTGCTTAAGAAAGAGGAGAAACGATGAAGGAAAATACGAAGAAAGAATTATTCTCTTGGGCTAAAACGATAGGTTTTACCCTTGTATTAATTGCTATTATTCGCGGTGTTTTATTTACACCTTCTTTAGTACAAGGTGAATCAATGATGCCCACTTTAAAAAATAACGAAAGAGTTCTCGTGAATAAGATTGGTTATAGTATAAGTGGATTAGATCGCTTTGATATTATCGTCTTCCACGGGAAAGAAGGATACGATTTAGTAAAACGAGTAATTGGTTTGCCAGGCGATACAGTTGAGTATAAAAATGATGTTTTATATGTAAACGGAAAAGCGATGGAAGAACCATATTTAAAACAGTTTAAAGAAAAAGCAGTAGGCCGTGTATTAACTCCAGACTTTACGTTAGAACAAATCACTGGGAAAACGAAAGTGCCAGAAGGCCAAGTATTTGTTTTAGGGGATAATCGTGAAGTTTCTAAGGATGGTCGCATGTTTGGCTTTATTTCAGAAGATGAAATTGTCGGAAAAGGACAAGCTGTTTTCTGGCCGTTGGAACAAGTAAGAGCGTTATAAAGTGTGGTGAAGTATGGGAGAGATATTCTTCCATACTTTTTTATTTGCTTAAAATCTATTGATTGAATTGAAAGAATATTTTATAATTTTAAATTATATGTTTGTTTCGAAAAACGGAATTTAAGTTCCGTAATTCGGAACGAAAGGGAGATAGAATGAGTATAAATAAAACGGCAGTTAAGACAATGGATATTTTAGAGTTGTTTTATGAGCATGAAGAGCTAAGTTTAACTGAGATGGTTCAGCTTACAAATATGCCGAAGACATCTGTTTATCGTTTAATTGGTTCGTTGGAAGAGATGGAGTTTTTACAAAAAAACGAAAAGGGGAAATATCGTTTAGGGGTCGTATTTTTACGGTTCGGTCAACTTGTTTCACACCGATTATCAGTAAGAAATATAGCAATTCCTTATATGAAAGAACTTAGAGATAGTTTAGGACAGGCAGTTAATTTAATAATTCAGGATGGAAATGACGCAATTTATGTTGAAAAAATGGAAGGTGTTCAGCCGGTACGCGTGTATACGGCGGTTGGAAGAAGAGCACCGCTTTATGCTGGCGCATGTCCAAGAATTTTACTATCGTATTTCTCTGAGGAAGAGAAACGGAGATACATAGAGGAAGTGGATTTAAAACAGTTTGCAGATGGAACAATCGTGGATAAGAAACAATTGTTAGAAGTGTTGCAAATGGCAAAAAAGGAAGGCTACACCATTAGTTATTCTGAGTTAGAAAATCATACAGCCGCGATAGCAGCACCCATTTTCGCGAGCGATGGAACGGTTGTAGCAGGCATTAGTATTTCGGGATTAGCAATTGAGTACAACGAAAGTAACATTTCATATTTTATTGCGAAGGTGAAAGAAACAGCGCATCGCATTTCGAAAGAACTCGGCTTTTTGGCATAGAAAGAGGGAGTAGGATGAAATTTTCTGCGTTAGGGGATCAAGCAATTATTGTTACATTTGGTGAAGAAATTAAGAGGGATATATATGAGAAAGTACAGCGGTTATTTCAAGCACTGCAGCAACATCCGTTTGCAGGAATGATAGAGTGCGTTCCGTCGTTTACTTCATTAGCTGTTTACTACAATGTATACGAAGTATGGAAGGGAAATGAGAGAAGTGAAAGGTCACATGATTACGTTCGCCAGTATATAAAGGAGCTGTGTGATTCTTATAAAGAAGAAGTAAAACAGGATGTGAAACATATTTCTATACCAGTGTGCTACGGGGGAGAATATGGACCTGATTTAGAAGAAGTCGCGCATTATCACGGTTTACAAGTAGAAGATGTGATTCGAATACATAGTGAAACTACATATTTTGTATATATGCTAGGTTTTACACCAGGGTTCCCGTATTTAGGAGGACTTTCAAAAGAATTAGAAACACCTAGAAAAGAAACACCACGGTTACAAATCTCTCCTGGTTCAGTAGGTATTGGCGGAAATCAAACAGGTATATATCCGCTTGAAACACCAGGAGGATGGAATATTATCGGCCGAACTCCTATTTCATTATTTAATCTGGAAGAAGAAATACCAACATATATTCAAAGTGGTATGTATTTACGATTTATTCCAATAACGAAGGAAGAGTACGTATCGCTTGAGGGGGCTAAAAAATGGATGTAGAGGTTTTGCATGCGGGAATGTTTACAACAGTCCAAGATTTAGGGCGATCTCATTATCAACAATACGGTGTGCCAGTTGGCGGGGTGATGGATCAAAGTGCACTTCGGATGATCAATATGTTAGTTGGTAATGAAGAGAATGAAGCGGGACTCGAAATGACGATTATGGGACCTAAATTGTTAATAAAGAAAACGACTTTACTTGCGATTGGCGGAGCAGATATGGAACCGTTATTGAATGGAGAACGTATCCCGTTATGGCGTCCCATTTTAGCGGAAGAAGGTAGTATGCTTTGTTTTGGAAAAGTGAAAAGTGGTTGCAGAGCGTATGTAACTTTTGCGGGTGGTATACATATTGAGCGTACAATGGGAAGCAAAAGTACGTACATACGTGCTACGATTGGCGGTATAGAAGGAAGAATGCTGAAAAAGGGTGACTACTTCCAAATTGGTGCACAACCAGAAATGGCGAATCGTTTCATACAAGACTTACAAAAAGATGAGCGTATAAAAACGAAATGGGCAATTAGCAACAGTGTACTACCAAAGTATAAGAAACATCCTAAGCTTCGTGTCATAGCTGACTTTGAATACGATCAATTTACAGAAGAAAGTAGAAAGGCATTTTTTACGAAAGAGTATAAGGTATCTAATTATGCTGACCGTATGGGCTATAGGGTTGAGGGAGAAGTTTTAAATAGGATTGAAGAAAAAGAGATTTTATCGAGTCCTGTTACATTTGGAACCATTCAAGTTCCTAATGGTGGACAGCCGATTATATTAATGGCAGATAGGCAAACGACAGGTGGCTATCCGAGAATGGGAAATATCATTTCAGTAGATTTACCTCTTCTTGCCCAGCTAAAGCCGGGGGACTATGTTTCTTTTGAGAAAATTACGCTTGAAGAAGCGGAACAATTGTACATAGAACAAGAAGTAAATAGGAATCTATTAAAGAAATTCATCGCTTTACGAAGCTAAAATTAGGAGGAATACATTATGACTACAATCGATTTAAACTGTGATTTAGGAGAAAGTTTTGGCGCTTATAAAATGGGGAATGATGATGAAATTCTTCCGTTCGTTTCCTCTATAAACGTTGCTTGCGGTTTTCATGCGGGTGATCCGTCTATTATGCGTCAAACTGTTGAAAAAGCTTTGGAGCATAACGTAGCAGTAGGGGCGCATCCTGGATTTCCTGATTTAATTGGATTTGGTAGAAGAAACATGAATGTTTCAGCAAGTGAAGTATACGATTATGTTTTATATCAAACAGGCGCATTAGACGCATTTGTGAAAGCGGCAGGCGGGAAAATGCAGCATGTAAAGCCGCACGGTGCCTTATATAATATGGCGGCGTCTAATCCGGAAATTGCAGATGCAATTGCAAAGGCAATTTATCATATAAATCCAAGTCTATTACTTTATGGATTAGCAAATAGCAAGGTGTTTATACAGGCTGCAGAAAAATACAAAGTAACTCTCGTACAAGAGGCTTTTGCGGATCGTACATATAAGCAAGATGGTACATTAACGAGCCGTACAGAAGAAAATGCGCTTATAAAAGATGAAGACGAAGCGATAAAGCAAGTACTTCAAATGGTGAAAGAAGGCTATGTAAATTCGGTGAATGGTGAGAAAGTAGCAGTTCAGGCGCAGACGATTTGTTTACACGGTGATGGGGAAAAAGCAGTACAATTTGCAGGAAGAATATACAGAACATTCAAACTCAATGGTATTTCTATTTGTGCACCGAAATAAAAAATAGGGGGAAGTGCTAGAAATGATTAAATTAATCGGAATACTACTTGTTGCAGTGGGCTTTTTATTTAGATTAAATACACTTTTAGTAGTTATGGTTGCAGGTATTGTTACTGGTATGGTTTCAGGATTAAGTTTTTATGATGTGATCAGCATGTTCGGTAAATTTTTCATAGAAAATAGATATATGTCTATGCCAATTATATTAACTTTACCGGTAATCGGAATTTTAGAGCGTTACGGTTTAAAAGAAAGAGCAGAAGCACTTATAACGAAATCAAAAGGAGCAACAACTGGAAGAGTATTAATGTCATATTTTACGATAAGAGAATCATCAGCAGCACTAGGGCTTAATATTGGTGGGCATGCGCAAACAGTAAGGCCGCTCGTTGCACCGATGGCAGAAGGGGCCGCGCAAGGTAAATACGGTAAACTTCCTGAAAAATTAAGAGAAAAGATTAAAGCAAACGCAGCAGCTGCTGAAAATACAGCTTGGTTTTTCGGAGAAGATATTTTCATCGCAACTGGAGCTATTTTATTAATGAAAGGATTCTTCGATTCAGTAGGTATGCATGTCGGAGTATGGGATATGGCACTTTGGGGCATTCCGACAGCAATATCTGCACTTATTGTAAGCTGGATTAGATTTAGAAGGTTTGATAAATATATAGAGAAAACAATGAAGGCAGAAGGAAAAGAAGAGAAGGAGGCAATTTAATATGAACATCATCACAATGGATACAATCTATTATGTATTAGGGATAATCGTTGCTTTTATCGCTGTTCGTATCGCATTCGATCGTGAACATCCAAACAGATTCGGTTCTAGTTTATTTTGGGCATTGTTTGCAGTTACATTTTTATTTGGAAATGTAATTCCTTCGTTTTACGTTGGCTGTATCGTGCTCGCTATGGTCGTTTTAGCCTCGCTAAATAAAGTAACAAAATCAGAGGAAAAAGAAGTTCCAGTACAAGAACGTGTGAAACATGCTGAGAAATTAAAAAATAAAATTTTTATGCCTGCACTATTAATTCCTATTTTTACAATTATCGGTACGTTGACCTTAGGGAAAATTAAATGGGGAAATGTCTCTCTTGTTGATCCAGATAAAGTAACATTAGTTGCACTAGCGCTTGGTGCATTACTCGCATTTGTTGCGGCGATGCGTATTACAAAATCAAAAATAACAACACCTGTACAAGAAGGAAGCAGACTATTACAAGCTGTTGGCTGGGCTGTAATTTTACCACAAATGTTAGCAGCACTTGGCGGTATATTCGCGAAGTCTGGCGTTGGACAAGTTGTTTCAGACTTAGTCGGACAAGTGCTACCGACAGAGTATCCGTTCGTTGCCGTTATGGCGTACTGTTTAGGCATGATGCTATTTACAGTCGTAATGGGAAATGCATTCGCAGCGTTTGCTGTTATTACTGGCGGAATTGGCTTACCTTTAATAGTTCAAATGCACGGCGGAAACCCAGCAATTATGGCAGCACTCGGTATGTTTGCTGGATATTGCGGAACGCTGCTTACTCCAATGGCAGCAAACTTTAATATCGTACCTGCGATGCTTTTAGAGCTAAAGGATAAAAATGCGGTTATTAAAGCGCAAGTACCAATTGCTCTTTCAATTTTTATCATAAATATGTTTATTATGTACGGCCTAGTATATCGTTTCTAATTAGGAGGATAAAACTATGAAAACAGTATTATTAACAGGGTTTGATCCGTTCGGCGGAGAAAATATCAATCCAGCTTGGGAAGTAGCAAAAGGTTTGCATGAAAAAACAATTGGAGAATACAAGATAATAAGCAAACAAGTACCAACTGTATTTCATAAATCAATAAGCGTATTAAAAGAGTATATAGAAGAACTAGCGCCGGAAATTATTATATGCATTGGACAAGCTGGGGGCAGACCAGATATTACGATAGAACGTGTCGCAATTAATATTGATGATGCAAGAATTGCTGATAATGAAGGCAATCAGCCGGTAGATGTACCAGTTGTAGAAGAAGGAGTGATTGCATATTGGTCTACACTTCCGATGAAAGCAATCGTGAAAAAACTTCGCGAAGAGGGTATACCGTCATCTGTTTCACAGACGGCAGGCACATTCGTTTGTAATCACTTATTCTATGGACTTATGCATGAACTAGAGAAACATGATAAGAAAATAAAAGGCGGATTCATTCATATTCCGTTTTTACCAGAACAAGCGAGTAATTATCCAGGGCAACCGAGTATGTCACTTTCTACTATTCGTAAGGGGATAGAATTGGCAATCGAAGTAACGACGACAGTTAAGGTAGATATTGTAGAGGTTGGGGGCGCAACGCATTAAGTAAAATGAATTGTACAACACCTCCTGTAAACAACTGGTATAATAAGAATAGGAAAATACATAGAGGTGATTTTTGTGCAACAATTTGAAGAAGTACGTTCAATTTTAGAAAAAGCGAAGAAAATTACAGTATTAACAGGCGCTGGTGCAAGTACGGAAAGTGGTATTCCAGATTTTCGTTCAGCAAATGGATTGTATGCTGATGCGAATGTGGAGATGTACTTATCAAGAGGGTACTATAACCGAAGTCCGAAAGAATTTTGGAAGCATTATAAAGAAATCTTTCAAATTAATACGTTCCATCAATATAAACCAAATCGTGGCCATCGCTTTTTAGCTGAGCTAGAAGAACAAGGGAAAGATATTACGATTTTAACGCAAAATATTGACGGTTTACATCAATTAGGTGGCAGTAAGCATGTCATTGATTTACATGGAACACTTCAAACAGCACATTGTCCAAAATGTAAATCAGGCTATGATTTACAGTATATGATTGATCATGAAGTACCGCGTTGTGAGAAGTGTAATTTTATTTTAAATCCAGATGTTGTTTTATACGGAGATACATTGCCGCAATATCAAAATGCGATGAAACGTTTATATGAAACAGGTGTACTTCTCGTTATGGGAACGTCATTAAAAGTACAACCTGTCGCTTCATTCCCGGAAATCGCAAAGAGGGAAGTAGGAGCAACAACTATTTTAGTAAATGAAGAGTTAACAGGACAGGAATATAACTTTGATTTTGTTTTTCAAAATAAGATTGGTGAGTTTGTTGAAGGGTTATCTTCAATGAAATAAGTTATCGAAAAAACTGAGGTATCTGCCTCAGTTTTTTATTTGAGTAATCACTGTTTTAAGCCATATGAAAACATTTTGATAACGTAGTAACAACATCTCTATAATTTATAAAAATCAATTTGCCGCATTTTTCTTTTAGAATAATATTCATGTTATTGTGCATTAAGGGAATGGTAATAAATAGGATGTAAAAACAAAAAACTGAAAATTAAATCTTTTATTTCTTTTATAATTAATATAAAATTCTATATATATCATATAAATAAATTTGATACATAATGATTTTGCGTAGAAATGTTAATAGAATGAAGCGAGGGAGCGAAATGAGACAGAAAAAGGAGCAGAAAAAACAATCGAAAAAGAAAAAGACTCATATTCCATTTCGGTTAAATGTACTATTTTTTATTGTCTTTCTTTTATTTTCAGCTATTATAATTCAATTAGGTAAAGTACAAATCATTGATGGAGAAACGTATAGAAATGAAGTAAACAAAAAGGAAGATGTAACGGTAAGCACTCCCGTTCCTAGAGGGAAAATGTTTGATCGGCAAGGTCACGTTATTGTAAATAATAAACCATTGCGAACCGTTACATATACGAAAATGAGAGGAGTAGACTCGAAAGAAGTTTTACAAGTAGCAAGAGATTTAGCTAAGCTAATTGAAATGTCGCAAGAGGACATGGATAAGTTAACAGAGACAGATAAGAAAGATTTTTGGATGCAGTTAAATGAAAAGCGGGCAGCAGCGAAAGTAACGAAAGAAGATGAGAGTAAATTTAGAAAGCAAGAAATAGAAGGAAAAGAGTTAGATAAAAAAGTAGAAGAACTGCGCCGGGAAAGAATTACACAAGAAGAATTAAATGAGCTTTCAAAGGAAGATATAGAAGTATTAGTAATTAAAAGCAAAATGAATGCGGGATATAAAATGACGCCGCAAATCGTTAAAAAAGATGTAAGTCAAAATGAATATGCTGTCGTTAGTGAAAGGTTGGCAAGCTTACCAGGGGTAGATACGACAGTAGATTGGGAACGTGAATACCCAAATGATAAAATACTGCGCTCTATACTAGGTAGCGTTTCTAATGAAAATGAAGGATTGCCAAGAGAACAATTAGATTATTATTTAGTTCGTGATTATAATCGAAACGACCGTATTGGTAAAAGTTACATTGAAAAACAATATGAAGATGCACTACATGGAACGAAGGAACAGTCTAAAAATATTATGGATAAAGCAGGGAAGATTGTTCGAACAGAAAAAGTGACTGAAGGAAAAAGTGGAAATAACTTGATGTTAACAGTCGATATGGATTTACAGAAAAGAGTAGAGGGCAGCCTTGAAAAGAATTTACGAGCCTTTCATGCTGCAGAGCCGATGATGGATCGTGCGTTCGTAGTAATGATGAATCCGAAAAACGGTCAAATTTTATCAATGGCAGGAAAGAAAATTGTAAATAAAGATGGCGGGATGCAAATAGAAGATTATGCATTAGGAACGATGACAAGTTCTTATGAGTTAGGGTCAACTGTAAAAGGGGCTACTTTATTAACTGGATATCAAACAGAAGCGATTAAGCCGTATACACATTTCTTTGATGCGCCAATGTATTTTAAAGGAAGTTCTAAGCCGAAGAAATCGTGGAAAGAATTTGGAGATATTGATGATTTAAGAGCTTTGCAAGTGTCATCGAACGTTTATATGTTTAATACAGCTTTAAAAATGGCAGGCATTAATTATGTCCCAAACAATCCATTGGACATTAAACAAGAAACATTTAATAAAATGCGCTACTATTTTAGACAATTTGGCCTAGGTGTGTCGACTGGTATTGACCTGCCAAATGAATCAATCGGTCAAATAGGTAGAACTGATAACATACCCGGATTTTTACTTGATTACGCGATTGGACAGTATGATACATATACGCCGCTTCAGCTTGCGCAATATATTTCAACCATTGCAAATGGCGGTTACCGAATGAAACCACAAATTGTACAAGAAGTTAGAGAGCAACCGAATAGACCAGAGGATGTAGGAAAAGTCGTTCGGTCGATTGAACCAGTTGTATTAAATAGAGTGGATATGGACACTTCGTACATTAATCATGTAAAAGAAGGATTTAGAAGAGTTTTTCAAGAAGCTGACGGAACAGGTACCGGAACGTTTAAAGGTCTACCATATAAACCAGCGGGAAAAACAGGAACAGCTGAGACAGTATATGGTGGAGAAAGTGATATTGGAAGAGATGAGAACAACAACCGAAAAAAATGTTATAATTTAACTCTTGCCGGTTATGCACCATATGATGCTGATCCGGAAGTAGCTTTTTCAGTTGTTGTACCATGGGTGAATGATGATAAATCAGGAATTAATTCTGCGATTGGTAAAGAGATTTTGGATGCGTATTTTGAATTAAAAACAAATAGATCAAATGCAAATTCAATTCCAGTAGAACAACCGAACAAGGCACAGTAAAAATAGTATCACTGCATGGAAACATATTGTGCAGTGATATATTTTTTGAGTTAAAAAGCGCTTTATAAGGTGGGAATGGATATGAAAAAGGAGATTAAGAGAGGCTGGGGAAAGTACATACTATTTATATTGGTGATAGTCATAGGCTACCATTCTTTTACTTTATGTAAGGTGGAAGGGGAATCGATGCAGCCGACTTTATATGAAGAAGACTACGTATTTGTAAATAAAGCGGTAGTACGTCTTTCTAATTTACAACACGGAGAAATTGTCATTATAAAAGAAGAGGATGAATCGAAATATTATGTGAAACGTGTAATAGGGCTTCCTGGTGATGTAATTAACATAACGAACGGAAAGGTATATGTGAACGATAAAAAGCAAGAAGAACCATATACAAACAAAGATTTATTTAACAACACACAAGTGTTTTATAATTTTCAAAAGACAAAAATTCCGCCAAATAAGTTATTTGTAATGGGAGATAACCGCGAAGTAAGTAGAGATAGTCGAAATGGCTTAGGATATATTGAAGAAGATAACATAATAGGCAAGGTGGAATTTGTATATTATCCTTTTTCAAAAATGAAAATGATAGAATAAGTGGGGGATGAGCAAAACCCCACTTATTAAAGTTTCACTTTATTTTCTTTAAAAAACCTTTTGGATTAAATGATATGAAAAATTTATGTTTAGACTCGTCGATTATGAAGTTATTATTTTTAGTTAAAAACTCATCCACAGCTTCCATCGGGCCAGGACCCCAATCGGGAAGAAGCGGATTTCCATTAATGGAGGTATCTTCTACAATCATATAACTGCCAGTAGTGACGATAGATTTATATAGTAATAGTTCTTTGGAGACATGTTCTTTACTATGATCAGAATCTAAAATAACTAAAACCACATCATCAGGTTTGCGCATGCTTACAATTGTTTGGATGGCCTGCACAGAAACAGAAGATGCTGTTAAATACGTAATCCGATTATGTGATGGCCGATTTGGCTGCGGAGTTATATCGATAGTAAGTACGTGACCTTTTCCAATTAAATCTAACATAGAAGCTAAATACAGTGCACTACCACCGTGAAAAGTCCCGCATTCAATAATTAAATCGGGCTTTAATTCATAAATAATTTCTTGATACAAAAAGAGATCAGAGGGAAGTTTACAGATTGGAACCCCGAACCAGTGTGTATCGTTTAACCACACGAGGCTGTTGTAATATTGGTTTAGAAATTCATTGCTTATATTATCGATTTTAAATTCTCCTTTCTAAAAAGGATTCTCTCGTTTGACGTAAAGTGTTTACGCATGAAAGTTGTACTATATATTATGTAGTAAGGAATTGTAAGGCGAGTGTTTTTACTTGAAAATAAGCCAAATAACTCATGTGGAAAATGAAAGGAAATGATCGTATGTACAAATACACAATTTGTTTTATTAGAAAAAGCGATAAAATACTGCTATTAAATAGAAATAAAAAGCCGAATATGGGGATGTGGAATGGTGTTGGAGGAAAAATAGAAGAGAATGAAACGCCATACGAAGGAATAATTAGAGAAACGTTTGAGGAAACGGGTATAGAACTTTCAAGTGTAACGTATAAAGGGACTGTTGTTTTTAAAGGTAAAGATGAGCCCCAGGCTAGTGAAGGAATGTATGTGTTCGTTGCTGATTTTCCAGATGGAATGCAAATGAATACACCATTACGTACGGCTGAAGGATTATTAGAATGGAAAGAAATTGATTGGATATTAGATGGTGATAATAGAGGTGTAGTTAGCAACTTACCAAAATACTTACCGACAGTAATAACAGAAGAAAATAAGTTAAAACATATATTCACGTACGATAACCGGAATATTATTAATTACACAACTGCATGTTTGACAGAAGATGATGCGAACAAGCGATATGAAAAACAACTCATTTCTCAATAGAAGAGGATAGTGAAAAATCACGTTTTGTTCTCATTATATATACGAAGTGATTATATGTTTCAGAAATACAATTTATTGGTCAGAATTGTAATATGTATGATATAACTTTTCTTATGGTGAAAGCGTAGAGAACATACGTAAACGGAACAAAAAAGAGGTGGCTTTGCCGCCTCCTTTTTGTTAGCTGTGAATCGCCTTAATCATAAATCGATGTTGCTTCACATCAAAATATCCTTTTTGTAAGATAATTTCATGTATACGATATAACTCCTCATAATACCTTTCGATAGTAAAATCAGGAATTTGCCACGGAATCGCTTTTAAATAGTAGACGATAGCGCCAATATCATAAAAGCGTTGGAAAGGGAATTCTTCCTTTGCTTCTAAAATAGTAAATCCAGTTTCCTCTAACTCACTACATGCTGCTTCAAGTGACCAACTTGCAAATTCGTTATTTAGCGGTGCGTTAAATTGCTCATTAAGTTCCACACAATCGAGACCACCAACTTGTTGTGTAAGGAAAATCCCATTTTGAGAAAGGATTCTTTTTACTTCAGAAGCAGCATATGATTCATGTTGGTTTAGGATTAGATTAAACTGACCATCTTGAAATGGCAATGCAGTATCATCGTTCACCTCTACAACAGTAACCCCTAAAGGCTCTAATTTCTTTCGAGCAATTGGCACGTTTGGAGCGTAGCCCTCAGTAGCATAAATAGTTGACGGGAACGGTTGTAACATAGATAAAAACTCTCCGCCGCCAGTTCCCATATCTAGCATTGATTTAGCGCGTTGCATAAGCTGGAAAGCAGTACTGCCGTACGACCATGATAAAGGCTCGCTCTTCATTCGGCCCGTTTCTGAAATGAAAGAAAAATCCCAACCGCTAAAATGTGTATTTGCACTTTCTAATAAAGTTAAAAATAATGGATCACGTTTCATAATTATGTCCTCCTATTTTTCAATGAATGATATGATGAGAACGGAGAACGGGAGGACCTCTCATGAAAGAGAAGCGGTTTTACGTTTCGTGTTCGAATAGATTCATATAAATTTGCTCCTTGTGAGAATAGCAATTTATATATTCGGGATAATCGAGTGGGAATCCTTTGAGGGTATAAAAGAAGGTAGTTGTTTAATGAAAAAATAAATTGAGTTATCTATTTTTATAGTGTAATTGTTCATTCATACGCATAAAAAATTATTCTCTCCATAAAATAGTAAAATTATATTGAAGGTTGAATTATGAAAAAATTTAGTGTATTTTCAATAATCTTGATGACTTTTGGACTATTATTATTTGGATTAAATAGGATAATAGATAGCTATTCTGAGCCTATTATCCTATTAGGGTATATTTCTTTTTAAATTGGAATGGTTCTAAGTTTTATAGCAATTGCTAGACATGAAGATGGAAGAGTAAAATTCATATCACTTATCTTTTTCTTTGTTGTCCTGTTTTTCATTACTTGGTTTGAGCCGGTTCAGGTACTACGAATTATTACTTGGCTAAAAAATATCTATTAAAATCTGAATTATTGGCAAAAATGGGAAACCTTAAATTTAGGTTTCTTTTTATTATATTCGATTATCAATAGTAAAACTTATTAGAGCCATTAATAAAAGAAATAGATATATAAACCGAGTGTAAAAATATTTTAATTCTTTGAAAACATTCAGCGATTTAGTATTCTTTATATATGGAATATTTTGTTTATGCGAAAAGAGGGCAAGGTGCTATATGAAAAGAATGAAAAATGTAATGTTACTATTGTTATGTTTCTTATGTTTAAGTGGGTGTAATTATAAAGATGACGATCAGGTGAAAAAATATGTGAAAAAAAAGCACGGAATTGATGTGATTGTAACACATTGGGGTGCTATAAACGAAGGGAATATGGGGCATACATATCATACTGTTCAAGCAAAAAATAACAAAAATATTCAATTTAGAGTAGAGGTAGATGGCTTCTTATATTCAAGAATAAAAGGTGATGAATATCAATACGGAAAAAAAACATATGAGGAATATAAGAAATTTAAACCAATGCTAGAAGAAATTAAAAAATTAGGTTACGTGGAACCTGAAAATAAAAATGTTTTTCAATATATAGTGGATGATGATATAGAGGAGAAACCAACGGATACGTTATTATTAACTTTAAAAACGAGTGACAAGATTGATTACAGTCAATTTGAATCAAAAGAATTAGATCGTTTATATGCTCTAATCCAATTCATTCAGAAGAGTAATAGAAAGATAACAACACTTGAAATTGAGGATTATAATGGTGAATCTATAGGCTTGCCTTTTCAAAATGTGCAAAAAGCTATAACGAAAGAAGAACTGCTTTTAACAATGAAAAACACAGTAAGCGGTTATTGGACATATTTGGTTCAAACTGAAACAAAAGTAGGCGTAAGGTTAAATGAAATTCAAAATGATCGTTTTGAAATTGAGGATATTACTTGTCCACACCCGAAAGACGGCAATTGTCTAGAGTATGAATTGACATTAGTTTTCAATGACAGTGAGATAAAATATAGAAATGATCCATATGTAATAGATGATTTGAGAAAGGTAGTCACTATTCTTAAAGAAGAACTATATAATAAGGAATTTAACATATATTTAAGGAACAAGGATGGAACAAGTTATTCACTCTGGCTATCATCCGAAAAAATTAAGGAAAGTAATAACATAGAAGAGTTAGTAAAATAATGATATAAAGAAGAAATTTAAAGTACTTTTTACGTTTGTTATTTCTGTATTCAAAAGGAAAACCGCTTATACTTCATTTTTGAAGCATAAGCGGTTTTGTTTAAAATACTCAAAAACAAAAATCTTTTGGTAAAGTACCATTTTTAATCACCGTTCGTAACCCATGTTTTATAATCCAAGGATTAATAGGATGCTGTTTATCACGTAATTGCTGTAACCACTGAAAAACGAGTTCTTTATCTTCTTTCGTAATATCGTTAATATGATTGGCTACAGATTTTTGAACATATTTAGAAGAGTCATTCATTAATGGTTCAAGAAGCTGTAAATTGTACTGAAAATCACCTTTTAGAGCTCCTATTTTTTTAGCCCAAGGAAGCCTTGGTCTTGTACCTTCAGAAACTAATCTCCTAATGTGGCTGTTTTCGTCATGAATCCACTGTTGTAATATGTTTAGTGTATCTTCATGGTATGTTTCAAGAAAGGGCCGAATGGCATATTCAGCAGTATTCCTTTTCGTTATTTCATACATTGCATTAAACGAGATTTTAAAATCGTTAAGCCCATATTTTTCAACGTATTTTGCAACAGGCATGTACATATATCCATTTGTAAATGTGCCTACTTCTGTTGTATTTTCTGGTCCTAATGTTTTCAGTAATATATGTATTGCGGCATTAAAATCTTTTTGTAAAGCATTGTGTAATTCATCTGCAATTACTTCAATACGCTGTTTTAACTCTAAATTTTCAACTTTACAAGCTACAGAATCTACAAAGATGCTTTTAGAGAAACAAGGATCGTGTTTACAAATAGAATCAGCTATTTTTTCTGCTAATTCTTCATTAAATAAAAATTTTAACGGAACATATTTACCCATTTTTTCACCTCGGTGGTCAAAGGAAAACAATTTTTATTTTTTAATCGACAATCCATAAACCAAAGTCTCACTCGGAGTCGTAATACTAAAACCTGTCGTCTTATAATCAAGTTTCACCGTATCACCAGTGTAGTCTTTCGTGAATGAATCCATTTGTACGATAAGCTCTGCATCTTCATATACAACATCATCTGCGTTATATGTATCCCAAATTAAATCGACATCAACGAAAATACTACAAGAGTTCGTCATTGTTCCTCTAATGCGAACGATCTTTTTATCTTCAAGTTCTAATCTATGTATAGCTGCTTTTGCTTCATCAGTAATGCGAATGTTCATTGTATCCCAACCTTTATTTATATTTCCTTTATTATTGCAAAAACAGGAGCAATAGGGAAGTAAAGAGGTTTGCAACAAAAAACGAGCAAACAAATTTGTTTGCTCGTTTCACTTTATTTTAGTTCACATTTATCAAGTGGAATCACTTTTGTTTTTTTCGTAAATTTATAACCTAACCATAGTACTAAGAAGAGTGGTAAACCGATGTAAGAAACGAGTACACCGTTCCAGTCGATTGACTCACCCATAAATGCCCCGTAGTTTTGTCCTAAAATTACGATGATACAAAGTGTAAATGCAAAGATTGGACCGAAGGGGAACCATTTTGCTCTATATGGTAAGTCATTTAAATCTTTTCCTTGTGCGATATACGCTTTACGGAAACGGTAATGACTAATTGCAATGCCGACCCAAGCGATAAAGCCAGACATTCCTGATGCATTTAATAACCAAATGTATACAACACCGTCACCGAATAAAGAAGCAATGAAAGCAATACTACCGACAATCGATGTTACGATTAATGCGTTAACAGGTACACCGCGGCTATCTAATTTACCAAGAAACTTTGGTGCCTTCCCTTGGCGAGCTAAATCCCAAAGCATACGAGTTGATGCATACATACCAGAGTTACCAGCAGATAGTACTGCCGTTAAAATAACAGCGTTCATAACAGAAGCAGCAAAGGCAACGCCCGCTTTTTCAAAAATAAGTGTAAACGGACTTACTGTAACATCACTTGCAGCAAGGCTTTCAGTTGTATAAGGAATTAATAAACCGATAACGAGAATTGCAAGGATATAGAATAAAAGAATACGCCAAAAGATTGAACGAATCGCTTTCGGAATATTACGCTCTGGATCAGAAGTTTCACCAGCAGCTACTCCTAATAGTTCAGTACCTTGGAATGAGAAACCAGCTGCCATAAACACACCGATAATTGCCATGATACCGCCGTTAAATGGTGCATCTGCAACAGTGAAGTTTTTAAATCCAACCGTTTCACCGCCCATAATTCCAAAAATCATCATGAAACCAACAATTAAAAAGATAATAATCGTAACTACTTTAATAAGTGCGAACCAATATTCAGATTCACCAAACCCTTTAACAGATAAATAGTTTAAAAGGAAAATAATAGCTAAACATAATCCGCTCCAAATAAGAGAAGGGGTATCTGGGAACCAAAATTTCATAATTAATGTTACGGCTGCAAGTTCAGCAGCAATCGTAATTGCCCAGTTATACCAATAGTTCCATCCAAGTGCAAAGCCAAGTGATGGATCAACAAATTTTGTTGCATACGTACTAAAAGATCCAGTAACAGGCATGTAAGCTGCAAGTTCAGCTAAGCTTGTCATTAAAAAATAAACCATAATTCCAATTGCGGCGTATGCAATTAATGCGCCACCAGGTCCAGCTGTATGGATGACACCACCACTGGCAAGAAATAGTCCGGTACCAATTGTACCACCGAGAGAAATCATCGTAAGGTGACGAGATTTTAATCCGCGTTTTAATTCACCTTGTCCTTGTGTAGTTTGCGTTTTAGAGGTAGATTGATTTGTTGCGCTATTCATGTTCAACACTCCTTTTCTTGTAGGTTAGGAAGGAGCGGGGGAGAAAAATACAAAAAACCGCCAAAGGAATTTGGCGGAACGTTTCACAAATAACCACCCCATCATACCCTTCCGTTAAGATAGCACCCCACGTTTACACGGTAATTTTGTAAACGTGACAGTTCTGTTCCTTTCGGAGACAGCCCCAGCTCATATTTCCAGAGAAGAAATATAAACTTCGGCAACTTTTCCTTTCAAACGGAGTCAGCTGACATTCTCTGTGTCTCGTCCGTTTTACTATTAAAAGTCGCAACCTCTACCTCATCGGATTGATGAGGATTTATATATTGCTAAGATTTTTAATATATGGCAATTGTAATGACTTTCTGAATATATTGCAAGATATTTTGTTAGGAAAAGTCAAAAAATATCGGTTATTGTATAGGAAACGCTTGCAAAACTCCACCCGAACCTACTATTATGTAGCAATAAGCAAAGAAAAAATTGTTATACAAATGTTTCGCAAAAAATATTGAAAAACCCTCTAAATTAAAAGAAAATTCAGAAAAATATAATTCGACATTCATAATAAAGTCATATTATTTGTTATAATTAGAGTAACGTTTAAGCAAAAAGGGGAAATCAAAATGAAATTAGAAACAGAAAGGCTCTATATAGTGCCGTGTACAGAAGAGAGGATTCAAGTCGCTAACGAGCAAGGATATAATAGCGGTCCGCATATTGTAGGGCATGTAGAGAATGTGAAACAAGATGAGGCTTTATTACCATGGGGGGCGTGGTATGTTCTTCGAAAAGAAGATGATAGCGTTTTAGGTGATATTGGGTTTAAAGGGAAACCAAACGAGAATCAAACAGTAGAAATTGGCTATGGATTCATTGAGAAATATTGGAATCAGGGCTATGCAACAGAAGCTGTAAAAGAACTAATCGATTGGGCTTTCAAAACAGGTGAGGTAGAAACAATAATTGCAGAGACACTTCTAGATAATTATAGTTCGATGCGTGTTTTAGAAAAGTTACATATGAAGAGAGTAAATGCTACAGAAATGATGATTAATTGGAAAATAGAAAAATAAAAAATACCGCTCTAAATTGAGCGGTATTTTTTATAGTTATGGTAGCATTTGCTTCTGATCATTCGGATACTCAGCCGTTGACGTATTAGGACGATTGGAATGATTACGAACAGCAATGAAAATAGAAATAATAACGACAAGACCAACTGCAACGTAAGAAAGTGAAATAATAGTTGGATCCACTTTAAATGTAGTAAGCAGTGTACGAATGTTTGTAAAGATAATAAGACCACCAACTAATACGCCAAGTAAATGAGAAGGAACGATGCGAACTAGCCATGCCGCGATTGGTGCCGCTACGATACCACCGAGCATGAGAGAAAATACCCAAACCCAGCTTACTTGTTCCCAGCCAAGTGAGATGAAGAAGCCGATTGTTGCAGCGAGTGAAACAGGAAATTCACTCGTATCTACAGATCCAATAACTTTTCTAGCTTCATTTCCTCTTGCTAGAAGAACAGGTGTCGTAATCGGCCCCCAACCACCGCCACCAGTTGAATCAACGAATCCAGCGAATAAACCAAGCGGCACAAGTTGTTTTGCAGACATACGCTTATTTGAAGTGACAATTTGTTTTTGAATGATGAATCGTAATAAAATATAAACCCCTAAAGTAAATAAAAATACGGAAATGTACGGTTTGATTACATCTCCAGGCAAATTACTTAAAAAACATGCCCCAACAAATGCGCCGATTGCCCCAGGTAATGTAAGCCTGGAAACTGTATATTTATCAACGTTTCCAAATTTGATATGAGATGCGCCAGAAGCTGCAGTTGTAACGACTTCAGCTAAATGAACCGATGCGGAAGCTACAGCCGGTGCAATACCAAACATTAATAATAGTGAAGTAGACGTTACCCCATACGCCATTCCGAGTGCTCCATCGATCAGTTGAGCGAAAAATCCAATAATAGCAAAGACAATTAATTTCTGCATAAATAATCCCCCTGTAATAATAAATGAAAAAGACACTTTTCCCGTATGAGAAAAGTGCCTTTGGTTTTTCCAATCAGCAATAATTAAATTTGTTTCATTATAATACATATTAATCGTATAAATCAACTAGGTTTTAAAGTTTTTGAATTGAATGAAAGAAAAATAAAATATACAATAAAAGGATGGAGAGAAAGGGGAGAAAGACATGTTACGATTTGATCATCTTGTTCACGCAGTTCATGGTACACCGGAGGAAGCGGCAAAACAAATGCAGGAACTTGGATTTCATACTGTATTAGGCGGAGAGCATACGAATTGGGGTACTTGGAATAGTTTAAGTTATTTTGATTTATCATATATAGAATTTTTAGCAGTTCAATATGAAGAAAAAGCGAAAGAAGCAGAAAATCCATTAGTACAAGAAACAGTGGTGAAACTACAAAATGGAGAAGGAATGCTACAAATCGCGATCCGAACAGATGCAATTGAGGAGCTAGCAGTTAACTTTAATAAGTACGGCTTACATACGATAGGGCCATTTGAAGGGAAACGCATGAGAAAAGATGGCCGACTTTTAGAATGGAAAATGTTATTCGTTAAGCAAGAAGAGAACGGACCGAAATTACCTTTCTTTATACAGTGGAATGAAACGGACGAAGAAAGAAGAAACGATTTACGTAACAGTGGGATGATCACTGAACATAAAAACAAAGTGCAACAAATTGAAACGATTCATTACGCAGTAAAAAACGTTCGAGAAACAGTACGGAAATGGAAAAAAGTAATGGGACTATCTACAAGCTCAGTTGTGAAAAATGAAAAATGGAACGCGGAGTGTCAAAGTGTATCGTTTGGTGACATTCAAGTACAGTTTTGTGAACCGGTTGGAGAAGGTCTAGTACAAGAATACATAAAGAATCATGGCGAATATCCATTTGCAGTGGAATTTAAAGGGGAAAATAAACGAGAGCATGAAGTGTTAGGTAGTTTGTACATATATTGATAGAGGTGAACGCTTTGGAAGAAATACTTAGAGAGATAGAGAGAAAACTAGAATGGCCTCGTATTGTAAAGTGTACAGCTATTTCAAACGGAATTTTAGAAGATCATAATCAATTTTCATCCTATATTCCAAAATGGTATCAATCAAGCGAATTTAATAAATAAAGGAGTAATTTATATGGATAAAATAGCAGTAATTTCAGATATTCACGGTAATATTCAAGCATTAGAATCCGTGTTGAATGATATTAAATTAAGAGGAATCGAGCGCATTATTTGCCTTGGAGATTTAGTAGGAAAAGGACCTCATTCCAGTGAAGCAATTGAAATCATTCGTAAAGAATGTGAAGTAGTCGTAATGGGAAACTGGGATGATTTTATTACAAAGCCGACTGAATTTGAAGCATTAAAATGGCATCAAAAACAATTATCGGAAGAACAAAATGATTATTTAAGAAGTTTACCATTTTCAATCGAATTTTTTATGAGTGGAAAACTCATTCGTATGTTTCACGCTTCACCGAGAAGTTTATATGAAAGAATTCAACCACACGCTTCAAGAGAAGAACGTATTAGTATGTTCGAAAATAGTGATCTGACAGAAAATATAGAAGGAGAAAGAAAACCAGATGTCGTTTGTTACGGCGATGTTCACCAAGCGTTCGTTCAAAATTTCAGAGGGAAAACGTTATGTAATGCCGGTAGCGTAGGAAACCCACTTGAAATAACGCAAGCTTCCTATTTAATATTTGAAGGAACATATAATGAAAAAGAAGCGGCGAGCTTTTCTATTCAACTTGTACGAGTACCGTATGATATTGAATTAGCTATCAGATTAGCAGAAGAACTCGAAATGCCAGAAATTGAAGAGTATAAGCAAGAGTTACGGACGGCCTTATATCGGGGGTTTAAGGGGAAGTAAGCTAATAATATATCAACGATTTTTCAAATATATCTATCATAACTTAAAATATATCAACGATTTTTTCGATATATCAACGATTCGACAAAGGATATCGATTTACCGACAAATAGTGACATGAATTGTTACTTATAATTATATTATGTAAATTAATTATAAAGGGAGATATCATGAACCGAAAACAACGAATCAAAGAAATTGCAGATCATATTGTAAAGCTAAACTTAACCTATCCAACAAGAGTTGGAGTAAGTGGTATTACAGCATCAGGAAAAACAACATTTGCAAACGAACTAGCGGAAGAAATAAAAAAACGAGGATTACCAGTAACACGCGCAAGCATTGATGATTTTCATAATCCAAGAGTGATTCGCTATGCAAAAGGAAAAGAATCTGCAAGAGGGTATTATGAAGATGCACACGATTATACAGCTTTCAAAGAAAGATTATTAATGCCTTTAGGACCTAACGGGAATTTACAGTATGAAACGATTTCTCATAACTTAATAACGGATATGTCTGTACATAATGAGCCGCTATTGGCCACGCAAAATATGATATTAATAGTAGATGGAACGTTTCTATTGAAAAAAGACGTTGCGTATTTATTTGATTACAAAATCTTTGTAGATACAAATTTTGAGATTGCGAGAAAACGTGGTGCTAAGCGAGAAACTGAAGCTTTTGGAAGTTATGAAGAAGCAGAGAAGATGTTTTTGAACAGATATCATGCGGCCTGTAAGTTGTATATAGATGAGCATAATCCGAAAGAACTTGCAGATGTTTTATTTGAAAATAGTAAATTTGATGATCCAGTAGTTCTATTTAAAAGACATTAATACAGTTTATATAGGGGGAATGAACATTTGTTTAGATGGTTTCAAAAAAATAATAAAGTGAATGAAGAGAAGGATGGACAATATTTAGAAATCAAAAATGAACAGATAAATGAACAGTTAAAACAAAAAATAATGGAACTAGAGAGTATAAGTGAAGACATTTGCAGTAAGTATCAAAAAATATATGAAGAACGTTTTGCGCAAAATGGTAAATTAAATTTGAAGCTGTCAATTAAAAGAGATATAGACGGTGATGAATTAGAAGAACTAACATCTAAGAATTGTTTAGAGTATGAATATAGATCAGAAATTAATTTTGAATATGATGCTTCAAAATCATGGGAAGTCTGTACTATTTCGCTTTGGTATTATTACCAAGGATATCGAAAAAGTAGTAGCATAGGAACACTTTATAGCGGAACGATTAATGAATTAGAAGAAGAAGTTAAAGCAACATTGGAAGAACTGTTACATAGTGAAGATAATTAATGATTCCATTTTATATTGCGTTAAGAATGGGTTTAATTTTATGATACTAATAGGGAATAATTTAGGAAGAGAAATTTAAAGGGGATAAAAAAATGACAGAAGTACTCGAACTAAAAGAAGAACTACTACAAATTAAAAATAACAATTATGCTGTACCAGAAGACGTAGATGCATATCCATATGCTCAATGGATGCTAGATTATATCGGATCACCTGATGCTGAATTACGTGATGATTTAATTTATAGTACGCTTCACACATGGATTACAAATGATGTATTTAGACAAAAAGAGTTAAGAGGATTAATGTTACAAGCAATTAGTCCTGATTATTTATTTTATAAAATTGGTGAAAAGGGAACAGACTCTGTATTTAAACGTGCATTCTCCGTATTAATTCCACCACTTATTTTATCTGTTCATGAAAGAGAACCGTTGTTATCGGAAGAACAATTGTACAGTGTGGCAGAACAAGTGTTGGAATATGTATATTTAGAAGAAGATGTAAGGGGCTACGTAGAAGGAAAAGGCTGGGCACACTCTACTGCACATGCAGCAGATGCGCTTGATGCTTTAGCGCGTACAATCCAAAATCGTGAGTTCTCATATGCAATACTAGCTGCCGTTCGTCAGAAGGTACGCTTACATGACTATGTATACATTCACTTTGAGGATGAGAGATTAGTAGCACCAATTATGTCGTTACGTAACCAAAATCTTTTAACTGAAGAAGAGTGGAGCAACTGGTTACATAGTATAGCAATTGTTGAAGACATCCCGCATCCTCAATATGATATTTTAGTACAAAATATTAGAGCTTTCTTAAGAAGTTTATATTTTAGAGTTTTAGAGACAGAGGGTAGCACAGCCTTTACAGATGATATATTGGAGACTTTGAAAGGGTTGCGTAGGTATTAAAAATACGTTTTTCTAAGAGAAAAGTACATAAAACCACTACCTCCCAACCATACTAATAAAATGTGTTGGAGGTGAGTTTTATGGACAAAAAAGACTTTGAAAAGGTGTATAATGATTATTTACATCAAGGAGAAGAGCAAGCTCAATTTGAAGTAGGCCATGAAGTCAATACAGGAGCAGAACAAATTGTTGCTGTTCGTAAAAATGATGATGGAGATTTAATAGCGTTTAAAACAAGTAGCGGGAGAGAGTTAGATTATATGACTGCTCTTAATGAAGCAAAATCAGGGAAGTTAGCTCATGTGGACGTATTTCATAAGTATGGCAGAGATATTATACGTAGTGAACCGGATGGAATAAAAGAAAATAACTTAGATAATTTACCTTCATTTTAAACGGGTAAACCTCAAGAAGAGAATGTTCATTACGATATTCTCTTCTTTGTTTTGCGAAGTTTTCCTAGCAAATAGACGATTCATTTTTAAAGTGAGATCATACTTTTAAAGAGTGCTCTAAATTTCTCTTTATCTTCTGCTGTAAATGGTTTCGGTCCTTTTGTACGTTTACCACTTTTTCGAACCATTGCACTTAAATATCGTGTTTGTAACAATTGTTCAATGTTATCATTCGTATACTTATAGCCTTTATGGTGTAGAACGATACAGCCTTTTGCTAAAGCGAGCGAAGCAAGACCGTAATCTTGTGTTACGATTAAATCTTCTTTTTTTGCTAACTGCATAATTCGGTAATCAGCAGCATCTGCTCCGGAATCAACATATATTGTTTCCACACCTTTTGGTTGTTCCGCATTAGAATAATGAGAAAAGCTAGTAACGAGGGTTACAGGGATTTCTGCATTCGTAGCTTCAAAAATAATTACATCTTTTACAGGACAAGCATCTGCATCAACGTAAATTTTCATTTTTATCACTCCTATAACTAGGTTCGTGTTGATAATAATGGTAGATTTTTCTTTTGTCAAACGAGAAAGCTTTATCTCACGTTATTTTTCACAAACCAAAATAGCCTCCCGCAAACGAGAAATACCTTCCTCAATTTGATTAATATTCACTTTTCCATAAGATAAACGTATATAACCATCTTTTGCGCCGAAAATACTACCTGGCATAAAAGCAATTTCTTGTTTTAAACTTTGCATAATAAGTTGCTTTTCGTTTATCGGTTCTTTTAATTTTCCCCATATGTATATTCCACCGGTCGGATTTGAAAAAGAGATTTTATCATGAAGTTGCTCGTTTAGAGCGTGGACGATAACGTCTCTTTTTTCTGCTAGTTGTTTTCGTAACGGTACGATATGCGACTGAAATGGTACAGTTTCAAAAAATTGTTGCATAAGCCACTGCGGGAAAATACTCATTCCTAATTCCATTTGGTGCCTTGCGTCGGATAACCTTTCTACTACAGACTGCGGGGCAACGAGCCAACCAACTCGTAAGCCTGGTGCAATCATTTTTGATAAAGAATGTACATAAATGACAGTTCCATTTTCATCAATTGATTTCAAAGTAGGGCAAGGTTGTTTCTTTTCTAGCGTAAGTAAACTAGACGGATCATCTTCCACAATCGCAATTCGTAAGTCTGCACAAAGTGATAATAGTTTTTTTCTACGGTTTGGATGAAGCATCGTCCCCGTAGGGTTTTGGAAATTTGGATTTAAAAAAATCATTTTAATGCGGTGCTTTCTATATAACTCCTGTACATCATCTGGGTTAATGCCGTGTTCATCAACAGGTAATGGGAAAATACGAATACCTGCTGATTGGAATAGAGGCAGGGAATAACAGTGTGAAGGACTTTCGAAAGCAACAGCATCACCTGGATTTAATAAACATTGCACGATAAGGTGAAGTGCTTGCTGTGCGCCAGATGTAATCATAATGGATTGTTCAGTCGCCTCAACTTTTAAATATTCCTTCATATATTTTACGACCGCTTGTCTTAGCGGGAGATAGCCTTGCGGATGATCGTAACTTAATGAATGCGTTAACGGTTGTTCACGTAAAATCGCTTGTAGTTGATCGTGGGGATAAAGATTACAACCGAGCTCTCCGTTTGCAAAATCAATAATATTTTCATTTTGTTGTACTTCTGCCCGAATATGGCGGAGTAGTGGTAAGTTTGGTAAAAAAGTACCACCTTCTACGAAATTTCTCCAGTTGGGTGTTAATGTTGGAGAAACACCCCACATATGTGTACTCACGCGTGTTCCTTTACCAGTCGTACTCTCTACAATTCCCATAGCACGTAGTTCATTATAAGCAGTCGTTACTGTACTTCTGTTTACATTTAACTGCGTAGCTAATTTCCGTTCTGAAGGGAGGAAGCTTCCTGGAGGAAGTTCTCCATATGTAATACGTTTTTCAATAAAGTCAACAACTTGCTGATAAATAGGGATTTTACTGTCACTATCTAGTTTCCATTCCATAAAAAACGCCTCCGTATCTCTTATATACATCAAGTATAGCAAATTGGCTGGGTAAAAAAACAGCCAATTGGACGGTGTTATATCCAGCCAATTTTACTATGCTAAATAGGGAAGGGGAGATTCGGATGAAACGATGGCAAATGGAATGGCTCCTAGTATCAGTTGCATTAGTATGGGGAGCAAATTATACAATAGGAAAGTATGGAGTGGCATATATGTCATCCATTCAATTTAATAGTTTACGATTTTTAGTAGCATCACCGGTATTATTACTTATTACATTTTTAATGGAACGCTCATTACGTATTGAAAGAAAAGATTGGTTACGATTAGTAGCAGTCGGTATCGTTGGTACGACAATGTATCAAACGATGTTTATGCTATCTGTGAAATATACTTCAGCAACGAACGCCTCATTATTAATTGCGATGTCACCTATTTTTACAGGGATATTAGCAGTATTGCACAAACAAGAACGTTTTTCGATGAAAGTACAAATTGGTTCAATAGTAGCGTTTATTGGTGCAGCATTCGTTTTATTAACAGGACATACAGGAGGAACTACTTACGAATATGCGTGGCTCGGAAACATAATTGGATTAGTCGCAGCGATTGCGTGGGGATGGTATCCAATATTAGCGCAACCTCTTATTACAAAATACTCCGCAATGAGAGTCACATCTTGGTCTACTTTAATTGGAATTGTACCTCTCGTTGTATATTGTTTATTCAACGTAAACACATTAACGTGGCCAGTAGACATGCCAAGTTGGGGGGCACTAGCATATTCAATCGTCTTCGCGACAATCTTCGGACTTGCGATGTGGTATGTCGGTATTAGTCAAATAGGCTCAACGAAAGTAATGGTATATATGTATCTTGTACCGTTGTTCGCAGTTATTTTTGCGGCAGTAACTATCGGAGAGCAAATCAACATGATGCAACTCGTTGGCGGACTTATAATCTTTATCGGCTTATATGTTGTAAAAAAGGGTGGAATTCAAAAGCCAGCTCTCAATTTGAAAAAAGTAAGTTAACAATAAAAAGGATCTCTTTCATATAGAAGGAGATCCTTTTGGTTTTTGTAATAAAAGCGCTTGTTCAACAGCCCATTTTTGATGATCATGAAGTAAATATTCTATAGCATGTAATGGAGACATCCACCTTAAAACATGATCCTCCTCACAGTTTCCAGTTCGTTTCTGCACCATGTTCGCGATATAAAAGAACCCGTCATTTAAATAATAAGTATCTTCCTTTTCCGCATAAAAATATCGCATTGCATTACCGATATATTGATTAATTTCAATTGCCCATCCTAATTCCTCTAGTAGTTCACGATGTAAGCATTCATCTTTTGTTTCGGTACCTTCCATACCGCCACCAGGTAAAAAATAACGGTCTCCTTTTTGGATAATAGCAATGTTTGAAGAAGTTGAGTTAAAAATAATTGCATAACAACTAGGCCGTAATACATATTGCTCAGTAGGCTTTTTATAACCAAAAATAAGTTTAGATATCATAAGACACGTCACCTCTCTATAAAATACACAAAAGGAATAATAAGGTAAAAATAGAATTGTATAAGTATAATCTTACGAGATTGGAGTGATAACAAAATGATAAATCGAAAGTGTTCGCGCTGTAAAGAAATTACAGGTACATTGCACGGTGGTAAAAAAATTAAGGAAGAATTTCTATGTGAGGACTGTTTGCAAAAAGGAATTGCGAGTGGGGAAATCGAATTATCACAAGTGGAAGAAAAACAAACTTCATATCTTTCTATAAAAATATTAAAAATAATGAGTGTGATTTATTTAATAGGATCAATTTTAATGGCTTTTTCAACTGGTCCATTTATACATAATCTTGGGTTTGATGAAATATCTATTTCGGGATCGGAATTAGGTTTAATAAGTATTGTTATGTTAGGTTCTATATTTCAGTCAGTTCTTGTATTTTGCGGGATATGGGTATTTATCCTTTTAGTAGAAACAGTCATTAAAATTTATGAAAAAATGAAGTGAGTGAGAGGGAGAAACGTATGCGAGTAAGAAACATCCAAGGGGAAGATTATGTAAAGATTCATTCTGTTTTAAATGATTGGTGGGGCGGGAGAGACATGGCTGCCATGTTGCCAAAATTGTTTTTCGTTCACTTTCAAGAAACGAGTTTTATCATTGAAGAAGATGGCGAAACGTTAGGTTTCTTATGCGGATTCTTTTCGCAAACGCATAAAGAGGAAGCGTACGTTCATTTTATCGGGGTAAATCCGAAGTATAGAAGAAGAGGAATTGCATCGACATTGTATTCATATTTCTTTGATGTCGCACGTGCAAATAATTGTAAAGTTGTAAAAGCAATTACGTCACCAGTTAATAAAAAATCGATACAGTTTCATCAAGAAATCGGTTTTCGAATTGAGGCTGGGGATGATGAGATAGAGGGTGTATCGGTACATACAAATTATGATGGGAACGGCGGTAGTAGAGTTTTATTTTTGAAACATGTGTAAAAGTAGGCTAGCGAAAAGTTAGCCTTTTTGTTGTGAGGAGCTAGAAATATGGAGAGTAAACAAAGTAGAAATGAATACTTACAACGCATTTATAAAGTGCAAGATTATATAGAATCAAACATGAATGATTCACTTTCAATTGAAGAGTTAGCGGATGTAGCAGGATTTTCAAAGTTTCATTTTCATCGGATTTTTAAGGGGATAGTAAACGAGTCATTATCACAGTATGTAAACCGATTGAAGTTAGAAAGGGCAACACATCTACTTACATATCGGACAGATATGACGATTACAGATATTGCGTATCACTTCGGATTCACAGATTCAGCAGTTTTCTCCCGAACATTTAAGAATTATTACGGCGTAAGTCCATCTCAATATCGAAACGACAATAGCAAGAATTGCAAAGACGTAAGAAGAACTTCTCAATACAATGAATGTAAGAAGGTTCGAGGAAATGTTGAAATTGTAACAGCGGACGATATAAACGTCGCATACATAAGACATATCGGTACATATGGAGAGTTAACTATAGCTTTTCCAAAAATGATAGAAAAACTATTTCATTACGCAGCTAAGCAAAACTATCATGTATTTGATGATATTAAAGTATTAACCATTTACCACGATCATCATGAATTTACTGAGGACTATCATTTAAGAACAAGTTTATGTATAACAATTCCGGAGGCGTCCGCAATAGAAACGAACGACATAGGAATAATGGTAATACCTTCAGGCAAGTATGTAGTAGGACATTTTGAAATATTTCAAAATGAATATAAAGGAGCATGGGATTTCTTATACGGTGAATGGCTGCCAAATAGCGGATATAAACCGAGAGACTCGTATCCTTTTGAAGTATATAGAAATGATCCAAAGCAGCACCCGGAAAATAAACATATAGTTGATATATATGTACCTATCGAACCTTTTTAATTATAGGTTAAAGGGGAAGGAATAATGAAAACTGCTGAAAAGTTAGATCAAATTATACAAGAAGAATATAAAAATATGAATGGCATGTTAGTAGTGCAGAAAGGTAATGTTGTTTTTGAAAATTATTATAATGGTTACAGTCCAGATAATGCGTTTCATGTAGCGTCAGTTACAAAAACGATAATCTCTGCGTTAATTGGGATATGTATAGATAAGGGCTATATAAAAAGTGTTGATCAAAAAGTAATAGAATTTTTCCCGGAATATAAATGTAAGGAATCTGAAGTAACCGTACGCCATCTTCTAACAATGACAGCGCCATATCCTTTTGTAGACTGGCAGGAACCGTTAGAAGAACTATGTACACAAGAGGATTGGGTACAGCATACACTTAATAGAATGGGGAACGGTGGAGAAATTGGATCTTTTAAATACTCATCTGCAGGAGCGCATGTACTATCAGCAATTATTACGAATGCAACAGGGAAAAGTGCACGTGAATTTGCGAATGAGTACTTATTTCAACCACTGGGCATGAGCGAAATTCCAAACTACAATACGAAAGCATTTGGGTTCGATGACTTATTCGGAAAAGATGTGAAAGGATGGGTTCACGATCCAAATGGTATTTCGACGGGCGGCTGGGGAGTAACGTTAACGGTTAGGGATATGGCTAAGTTTGGACAGATGTATTTGAATGAAGGTATTCATAATGGAAAACAAGTTCTATCAAAATCATGGATAAAAGAATCGACAGAAATGAACCAAAATCAATATGGTTACTTATGGTGGTTACGAGAAGAAGAGGGTGTCTATTCGTATTGTGCAATGGGTGATGGTGGGAATATGATTTGTTGTATTCCGAAGCAGGATTTGGTTGTAGTAATTGCTTCTGAAATTATGCCGAATGCACGGGATAGATGGGAATTGATTGTGGAATATATTCTTCCTTGTATACGGTTAAATAAATAATTTTAGTAAAAAGATGGTGTGAATTGGAGCTTCATACCATCTTTTTGTTTTATGACGGAAATTTCAGGGGAATGTAAGAATTGCGTGAATAAATGTAAATATTAGACTTTATCGATATATGGTTATTTTTTTTATGTATAATGAGGACAAGGCCTAAAAATACTTAAATATTTAAGTGAATATTTTAAAAAGGGAGATTAAGAATATATGAAAAGCCTACTTCAAAAAACTTTAGCTGTTATAGGATTAACTGCTTCTTTATTAGGTATGGTTTCTTCCGTTTCATTTGCTTCGATTAGTTGGGATAATAATGCAACGTGGACAGGAAGCGGAGCAAAAGCTAAGGCAACTGCCTATACTGCGAAAAAGAACGAACCTCATTTTTACAAGATGACTGTAAGAGCTAGCTTTGATGATGGGACTTCTAAAGAGTTAGCATTGTATGATGCTAAAACTTCAGATCGTATAAACGTTAGCGTTGCATCCAAAGGACCGGTGACCAGAGGTTATTCGGGTCATGAATGGATAATGGTAGGGGATAGTGCGTACACTTCTAAGGAAATGGTAATTAAATAAAAATCAACAAAAACCGTGAAAAAGGATAAATACCATTTTCACGGTTTTTAAAATGAGGAGGATATATGAATCTAGTATTAAAAGAAATAGTGGTGAACAAAACAATATTCATTATGTTATTTATTGGATTTGTATTGACAATATGGCCAATCCTGATTGCAATATCGACGCGAGATTATTATGATGAGAAATTTTATGATAGTAAGAATGGTTATTTTAATTATTACTATTCTGTTCGACTTACTAATATGGGGGAAATCAATTTCGAACAATTTCAGACGTTAGTAGAATCTGATTTTAAAAACGCTAGCGTTATTACAAATGATATTCGTATTACTATTCCGGATATCGGCCACGTAATAATGAATGGTCTCCTTAATAAAAATTGGTCTCCACCTTTACTAAAAGGTTCTCAGATGGGACAAGATGAAAAAAATAGTGTAATAGTGGGGAAGAAAATTTATAAGGATATGGAAACAATAAAATTATTTAATAAGGAATATACAGTTAAAGGCGTAGCTGGAGAAAATACTGGATATGAGTATAATATTAAAATTTACGTCTCTCTAAATGACATGCCAGATGAAGTGAAACAGATGATACAAAAAGATAATACATTCCAAATGATTGTTCGTTCTAACGAAAACCCTATCAAGGAAATAGAAACTTTCATACAGCATATGAAACAGAACAATAAAGATATAAATGCCAAAGTAATTAGTGAAAAAGAGAACTATGAGAAGGAAAAAAACTCAAGTGAAGCCGTAGAAGAGTTACTCAGTTTTCCATATAGGCTTTTATGTATAGCTTTCATTACCAGTATAATAGTAAGTTATTATTGGATTTATACGAAGAAAAAAAGTTTGTCGTTAAGGAAAGCTTTGGGAGCAAGTAATGTAAATCTTTTTATTTTTATATTTAGTCAATTATTTTTATGTGCAATCACTGCATCAGCCTGTGCAATATGCATACAATGGATTTTTAGCATTTTGAGTGAAAGTATTATAGAGTTTACAAGCTATAATATTAGTTTACAGTCTACTCATATTGTAATGTGTGTATTTTTTTCACTTACTATAGCTTTCATTCTCTCTGTAATACCATTTGTATATGTGCTTAAAAGTGAACCTGCTAAAGCATTAAAGGAGTAAAAACGATGAGAATAAAAAGTGCGTTCCTAGCATTAAAAAAGAGGTTTCTATTTTCCGTATTTCTTCTAATACAGATTACATTTGGATTAGCAACTATAACGAGTTCAATTAATGTGTTTTATAATTTACACTATCTAAACGATAAATCCAGCTCGGTATTAAATGGGGATAAAACATATTTAGTTACTTTTGAAATGACGACAGATAGATTACAAAGCAATCAATTTAATAAAGAGAAAATTCAAGCGGTTTATAATACAATTTATCAAAATAAAGATGTGATTTCGTATGGTACATACGAGGAGCGAGTTATTGAAATAGAGTCAAGTAATAGACCATTTCAAAACAGTATGATTACTGATTTGAAAAATAAAACGTTTCATGACGAAAGACCTACTATTAAAACAATTTTTGTAGATGAAAATTACTATAAAATGTTACATTTACCTTTAAAACCTGAAGAAGGTTTCGCGCATGATGACTTTCAAAAAAATAATGAAGAAAAAACAAAAGTTTTAATGGGTTCTTACTTTAAGAAATATTTTCAAGTTGGGGATACAATTAATAATCAATATACAATTACAGGGTTTTTGCCAGAAAATAAATTTATCGTAAATAATAATACGACGAACACATATTTGAAGTTGGATTACGCAATGATAATGCCTATGTCATTTGATAGATTTGAAAAATATGAAGCAATGTTTTTAAGGCTACATCAAAGTACAGTTTTATATTTACAAAAAGGTGCAGATGTAAAGAAACTAGAAGAATCAATTCAACTTAAAGGAAACGGCGGTACGTTTCATTTAAAAAGTTTAGGTGATGAAATAAATGAAGATGTTACTCTTAACGGCTATTCTGAAATACCTCAACTTATAGTAGGAATCTTATTCATTGTATTCTCGATTGTCGGAATTGTAGTAACGACCATTGTTTCTATCTTGATGAGAAAGCGGGAATTTGGTATAAAAATAGTTTTTGGCGAAAGTAAATTTGGAATGTTTATTCAAATTGTTATAGAAAACATTATTGTAGCAATAGTTGGCTTAGGAATGTCAATAGCTTACTTTTCATGGAGGTATGGGGTTCTATTACAAATGTCGAAGGATTTAAAGGAAGCAACGGTATTAGACTTTAAATTGGATATGCCTATATTGTTTTTAGTATTTCTTTTCTTATTATTGATTATCATTGTCTCGAATGTAATTGTCTTTTTGTTTATTAGAAAGCTCGAACCGAAAACATTAATAGGTGGGATGGAATAATGGGGTTAATTGAACTAAAAGATATTAAGAAGGTGTATAGTAATAAGAATTACAATACGTTCGCGTTAAACGGTATAAATTTAACGATAAATAAGGGCGAAATTATAGCGGTAATGGGGCGATCAGGCTCAGGGAAGAGTACATTACTAAATGTTATCGGGCTAATTGATATGCCAAATGAGGGTGAATATACGTTAAATGGAAAATCATTAACTGAAATTAGAGCAAATAAAGTTCATAAAACAAGAAATGAAATGATCGGATTTATTTTTCAATATTTTGCATTGTTAAAAGAACATACTGTACTGGATAATGTAGTGCTACCACTCACATATAGAAAGTTAAAGCAACGGGAAAGAAAAAATAAGGCGAAGTTCTATTTAGAAAAAGTAGGTTTAAAAGAACATATGCATAAAACACCTGACGAGCTATCAGGTGGACAACAGCAGCGAGTCGCAATTGCAAGAGCGTTAGTAGGTGAACCAGAAATAATTTTGGCTGATGAACCGACAGGGAATTTAGATAGAAAAACAGGAGAAGAAATTATGGATCTATTATTACAACTGAATGAAGAAGGACGAACGATTATTATTGTAACGCATGATATTGAGGTAGCAAATAAGTGTAATAGAATTATTGAGTTAGTTGATGGGGAAGTTGTGCGGAGTTAGTAATTCAATAATTATATCTAATGTAAGAATCCGTATTGATTAATTTTTCAAAATGGATTCTTTTTATTTGTAGGATTAAAGTAAAATAACAAATCCCCCGTAACTTTTTATGATAGAAATTCGTTTAACAAAAGAAAGGGTTTTTAATGATGAATGGGGGAGAACCATGAAAATTCTAATTCTAGGTGGTACACGTTTTTTAGGAAGAGCATTAGTAGAAGAGGCTTTAAAAAGAGGGCATGAAGTTACAATATTTAATCGCGGAACGAACAAAGAAATTTTTCCTGAAGTAGAGCAATTAATCGGTGACAGAAATAACGATGTATCAAGTTTAGAAAATCGAAAATGGGATGTTGTCGTGGATACATGTGGGTTTTCTCCACATCACATTCGGAATATTGGAGATGTCTTAAAAGATAATATAAAACATTATATATTCATCTCAAGCCTTTCCGTATATAAAGATTGGATTCCGCATGACATAAAAGAAGACTATATATTACAACCTGAACCAACGGAAGAGCAAATAAAGGGTGTAGAGAATGGTGAAATATCTCCTTATGAGCATTATGGCGCACTGAAAGTATTATGCGAAAAAGAAGCAGAGAAGTATTGGCCGGGGCGTGTTTTACACGTAAGAGCGGGACTTCTTTCGGGAATGTTTGATTATACGGATCGACTTCCATACTGGATTGGGCGTATAGCAAAGGGAGGAGAAGTGTTAGTTCCAGGAAGAAAAGACCGTCCAGTGCAGATAGTTGATATAAAAGATGTTGCATACTTTGGACTCAACATGGCAGAAAACAATAAAGCAGGTATATTCAATGTAACAGGTCCGAATGATGAATTGACGATGGAAGAGCTATTAAATACGTGTAAAAAGGTTACGAATAGTGATGCTGAATTTGTTTGGGTAGACGAATCGTTTATGAGTGAACATAATGTGCAGCCTTGGACAGAAATGCCTTTGTGGATTCCAGAAACTTTCCCATTAGATGGTGAGACGAAGCCGTGGAGAGGCGGGTTTTCTATTTGTATCGAAAGTGCGGTTAATGAAGGGCTTACTTTTAGAAGAATAGAAGAGACAGTTACAGATGTGTATGAGTGGATGGAGAGTACGGAAGAATGGGAATTAAAAGCAGGTATTTCAGGGGAAAGAGAAAAGGTGTTATTGGATAAGTGGTATGAAAGAAAGAGAGTTTAAATAAGAATCTTGTGAAAAAAGGACTCTGTTTATTGGTTAAACAGAGTCCTAATATGAATCTACCACTCAATCGGTTCTTCCCCATACATCTCCCATAGCTTAGGAAACATCTTTTTTAAACCTTCTTCATCGTCTTCATCCCAGTCAAATTCAAAATCAACATCGTCGAATTCTTCATTAGATAAGACATGGTAAAGTGTAAAGTAAGTATCATCTTCGTCACCAGTTTTTTCTGCATATACAGTGAAACCGAAATATAAAGAAAGTTCTTCTATTTCTGGAACGTCATACTCACTCAAATTTTCTAATACAGGAATTAATCGTTCTGGATCTTCAATACAAGCTTCGTATGTCTCTTTTCCTTGATATAATAACCATCCACGGAAGTAATCAAAAGGATCATCTGAACAGCCACCCATAATAATATAAGCGGCTGCCCATAAACGGGAGGTATAGGAATCTTTTAAAATACGATGCATATGCGTATCAAAAGCAACAATTTCATGTACTGTACGTTTAGCAAGGTGAGAAGTAAGCCATTCTATTTGTTCTTCTTGGTCCTCACCTTTCGTTTTTGCACGAGCGAGTAGTTCCCAAAATTCTTCTTCGGTTATCGTCTTTTCTTTTATGTAATCTTCCCCTTGAATAGGGTCTATATATCCTTTTTTACGTTTGGAAGCAACTAGTTTAGTAGCTTCTTTCATACATTCTTCTTCTGTTTCAAACTCTTTCGCTTTTACACTACCAGCTGTGCCAATTTTTCCGTAAAACACAACGTAGTCTTTTTCTTTCACAACGATTTTCCAAAACTTATTTGATTTCTCAGTTTGCTGGATTAATAACGTTTCCATCCGTACCCCCATAATGTTTTCTAGTGTGCAATGTGATTGTAACATATGTATATATACTTGTAATGATGAAAAACAAAAGTTTGGAAAATTCGAAAATGATTGAATGAAGTGGATAAATTTAGTAACCTTATTCGTACAGTAATTACATAATCGTTTTGTAATAATTAAATATTAATTATATAAGGGGGCATTACGGATGGATCTTACGTTCAAAGTTGAAAAAACATGTTTTAACTACCGCGTCGGAGCAATTTGTAAACATGATAATAAAATACTTATTCTTCAAAACAAAGGGGAAGATTATTGGTATGTACCCGGTGGTAGAGTAAAAATGCTAGAGAATAGTGAAGATGCATTAAAACGAGAGCTTGCGGAAGAGATAGGTGTTCCTATTAAAAGGAAAAGGTTAATATGGTCAGTAGAAAATTTCTTTACACTTTCTGAGCGAAAGTTTCATGAAATTAGTTTTTATTATGAAGTAGAGCTACATGAGTTACCTGCGAGTGGAGCGGATCAATATATTTTGGAAGAAGAGGGTAGAACGTATTTGTTTAGATGGGTGCCAGTAGAAGAACTGCATACATATAACTTACAGCCTGCATTTATAAAAGAGAAAGTAAAGGATGTATCAGTTCACACAGAACATATCGTATTACAAAAGTAAATGTATTCGGAGGGGAAAATGGTGAAGGGAACTAAAAAAGAGGTACATATAAATGACAAAGTAATTTATTACACACATATCGAAAAAGGTTCTAGTACCGTTTGCTTTATGTTTTCAGGTTCAGGATACAATTATGATAAGCCGTTATTTTATTACGCGACGATGTTAATGCTTGAACATAAAATAGATGTTGTACATATTCATTATTCTTATGATGGACAATTAATGAATAAACCAATGGAAGAAGTAACGAAAGTAATGATGGATGATATTAATCCGGTAATAAATGAAGTATTAAAAGATGAGCAATACAACGAGACTATGTTTTTAGGGAAGTCACTCGGAACAATTCCGATTGCAAATGATTTAATGAGGAGAGAAGAATTCGCGCAGTCAAAAATGATACTATTTACACCTTTACTGACGTTTGATACAATTTTTGATTCTATCTTACATAGTCGACACGAAGGGTTTTTAGTTATTGGGGATAAAGATCACCAATACAATGCAGGTCAAATTGATCAGTTATATAAAACGAATTTACAGATTGAAGTTGTCAAAAATGTAAATCATTCTGTAAATGTTGGGGGATATGAAACGGAAAATTCAATTGAGGCTATAGCGAAAATAATAGGAAAACTTAAAGAAGTTGTTAGGACAAACTAACCTATTAATACATGCAAAAGAGGTGCGAATTGCACCTCTTTTACTTTAATAAGCCTTCAAAACATGAAGTAAATAATCCTTACGATTCAGCGGATTATAATCAACACGTTTTCGAGTAGGGAAGGGAGCCATAAGCTTTGTGAAACCAGCTGGCCTCGTTGTAAATATGCCTTCTCCTTCTGTAAATGAATGAAGCATGCGTTTAAAATTCTCTGTTTTCGCAACAGGTAATGATCCTGTTAACTGGTAAGAGTTATTACTTAATATAGGCTCTCTAAAAGTTGCTGGAATAGTAGCAAGTTTATACATTGCGGTACTAATTGCTTGCTTCGGTACAGTTAATTCAAACTCGTTTACTGGTTCATATACATATGTTTCAGCTTTCTTTAAGGCATCCATTAGTACGAGTGGTGTTAAGTTTCTAAAATCACTCGCTGTTGTAACAGGACTAGCATAACCAGTATGTGTTAACGTGACAGAAATGTCCGTAACTTCCCATCCGTATAAACCTTGTTTTAACGTTTGAAATACAGTATCTTCAATTGCTTTATGAAATGCTAAAGGTAGTGAGCCAAGTTCAACGCCTAATTTATATGTTATGCCAGAATTAAGTTCACCACGTTCGACTTTGAATCCAACTGTTGCGTAAAAAGGATTCGCTTTTTCACCCATGACTTCAACGGAATTCCCAATGCCAATTGGTTTCTCCATACATACAACTCGCGTACTTGAAAAAGTAACCTGCAAATTATATTTCTCATAAAGTGTTGTTTCGATAACCTCTTTTTGTACTTCACCGAAAAGGCGAATATAAAGTTCATTATGAATATCATCTTTCCACACTTTAATGAGCGGATCTTCTTCACATAGTTCCATAAGTGCAGCGTATAAATCATGAATTCGTTCTTTTGGTACTGCATTGATGGCTGCTTCCATTTGTGGTTCGGCAAAGTGAGTATCTTTTATATAATCCGTACGTTCACCGATAATATCACCAATTTTAATATCATTCAGTCCCCACACTTTACAAAATTCACTGCTAGGAACGGTAGTAGTTTGAACGGCATCTCCATTATGAAATATGCACATTTTTTTTATCTTTTCCTTATGTGGTAGAGACTCATCGCGCTGTATATCAACATATTTTCTAACATGTAAGCTACCTGAAAAAACTCTTATATACGCAACCTTTTCTCCAGAAGGTTCACGTTCAATTTTAAAAACAACACCAGATAATGGTTCCTCTTGTGCCGATGTAAGAGCTGGCATTAGGGGCGGAAGTTTTTCAAGTATTTCAGTTACTCCTATACCTGTCATTGCTGAACCGAAAAAGATTGGATACACATTTGCTTGCTGTATTTGCTGTTCTAGTTTTTCTCTTAATAGTGCGTCCGGTATTATTTCGTTATTTACATATGATTCAAGTAACGATTCATTAAATGGTGCTAACAGTTCCATACAATCGTCATATGATTTGTATTCAATGATCCGGGCTTCTTTCGTTCCTTCGTTTAGAACAGAGTAGAAGGGGAATGCTTCATTTGAAAGAACCTCTTTTATTTGTTTCATAACTTTTTCAGTGTTTGCGCCACTACGATCAATTTTATTAACGAATAAAATAGTCGGTATGTTTAGTTTCTGTAATGTTCGCATTAAAATTTTTGTTTGTGCTTGCACACCTTCAACGGCAGAGATAACTAAAATCGCACCGTCTAGAACGCGGAATGATCGCTCCACTTCAGCGATAAAATCAGCGTGTCCAGGTGTATCAATGACATTTACTTTTACATCATCAATAAAGAAAGAAACGACAGATGCTTTAATCGTAATGCCGCGTTGTCTTTCTAATTCCATTGAGTCAGTTTGTGTATTACCACTATCTACTCGGCCAATTTCTTTAATCACATTCGTTTCATAAAGAATACGCTCAGTCAAACTCGTCTTGCCAGCGTCTACGTGCGCGACAATCCCTATATTTATTGTTGTCATTTATGAATATCCTCATTTCATTTTCCATTTTCATTTCCTCATTTCTATTTGTGTATTGCCGCATTATCAATCACTCTCCAGTCATTTAAATTATTACTATTATAGTGCAATTAACATTATTTGTAACGCTACAAAGCGCCTTAATTTGGAAAAAATAAAATAAAAACAAAATGCTTGCATTCTAAATCGATATAGATTATATTAATTGACATATCAACTATTGATACATCAAATGTTTTTATTTTGATTTTAAAGGAGGGTTAATTTGACAAGTTCATGCTCAAAAGAAGCGATTATTTTATATAAATTACACTTTCTAAATAAAGAAGTAAGTTCGAAATTTGAAGGGTGTACGGGTATGAGCCAGTCTCGATTAGAGCTTATACTTCAATTATTTGAAGTAGGTGAAATTAGTCAAAAAGCACTTCAGCAAGAAGTGAATATTGATAATGCTGCGATAACAAGGCATTTAAAGCAGCTTGAGGCCAATGAAATGATTGTAAGACGTAAAAATCCAGATGATAACAGAATTACGTTAGTTTCTCTTACTGAAGAGGGGCGAAATAAAATTCAGGCGTTTCAAGAAGAAAAAGAACGTTTTGCAGCATCTGCATTTAAAGGATTAAGTGAGGAAGAACGCGATAATCTTTTAAATATGTTAAATCACATTCAAGAAAATATAAAAGAATTATAAAAAAGGGAGAATACAACTATGACTAACTCAGTAAAAACAAATGATTTTAACGAAATTTTAACAGGACGTCGTTCAATTCGTAAGTACGACCCTTCAGTGAAAATTAGCAAAGAAGAAATGACAGAAATTCTTACAGAAGCAACACTTGCACCATCTTCAGTAAACATGCAACCATGGAGATTCGTAGTGATTGAAAGTGACGAAGCGAAAGCAACACTTGCGCCACTTGCGAAATTCAATCAATCTCAAGTAGAAACGTCTTCAGCAATGATTGCTTTATTTGGTGATTTAAACAACTTTGATAACGCAGAAGAAATTTACGGTACAGCAGTAGAGCGTGGACTTATGCCAGCAGAAGTAAAAGAAGATCAAATGAAAAAACTTTCAGCTTACTTCTCTATGGTTACACCAGAAGTAATGAAAGATACGGTATTAATTGACGGTGGTCTTGTAGCAATGCAATTTATGCTAGCAGCTCGTGCGCACGGTTATGACACTTGTCCAATTGGTGGATTTGAGAAAGATCAAATCGCAGAAGCATTTGGACTAGATAAAGAAAGCTACGTACCAGTTATGTTAATTTCAATCGGGAAAGCTGCAGACAGTGGTTACCAATCAGTACGTCTTCCAATTGACAAAGTTGCTGAGTGGAAGTAATCTAATTAGGTCATAGAAATATATGGAATATGAAAGGGGAAACACCATGATTATTATTCACGCAATATTTCAAGTAGACCCAGCAAAACAACAAGCATTTTTAGAAGAAATTCAGCCACTCATTCATGGTTCAAGAGAAGAAAGTGGAAATGTATCTTATGATTTATATAAAGATACAGAAAAAGAAAGTGTTTATACGATGGTAGAAGTATGGAAAGATGAAGCAGCAGTTGCGAGCCATAATACGAGTGAACACTTCACATCTTTCGTTAGTAAAGCAGCACAATTTTTAACTGCTCCGCTTAATATAAAAGCTTATAATGGAGAATTAGTAAAATAATAAGGTAGAAAAAGATGACTTTAGCATATGGCTGAAGTCATCTTTTTTGTATAAGTAGAATCCATTTTGGACTCAGTTATGTTGATAGATAAGCGTTGCTCGTATCCTCAGTAACAGTGCTGAATTGTATGTTAAATTCGAACATTCGGTTTATTGGGATATTTTTCCGTGGTATAATTTTCTTGTAAATAAAAGGTAGAGAGGAGCAAGTAATGGGAGAATTTCAAAGTAATTTGCATACGGCAACGCAACTTGCAACGAAAATGAGAAATGCTTCAGATAGAATGAAAAGTGCTACTAGTCGCTCTATAAATAAGGCAACGCGTACTACACTATCTGCGAACTTCAAGGCACAAGAAGCAAATCAACAAAATTTACAGATCACGAAACAATTTTGTACTGCTTTTCAACAAACAATTGATAATATCCATTCCGTAGCAAATGAATTTGAGAAAATGGATACCGGACTTCAAAAGACTTTTCAATAATGTAACGGCCTACGTAAAGGGGAAAAGGTAGGGAGAAAAGATGAGTCAAGAAATTGAAATGAGAATCAGTCAATGTAATCAAAAATTACGAAGTATATTTGAAGAGCAAAATGAAAACCGAATTGCGTTGCAAAATCAAGAACGAGCTGAGGCTAGTTTTCATGAATGGAAAAATAGAAGTAATCGTTTATTTAACCGAATACTAGAAACTTGGCACGGCGACAAAGAAGTGTTTCACCTTTTTACGAATATGCGGCAAGAAATCGGACAGTATGAAAGAAAACTTACATTCGAATTAGAAAATGAAAAAGAGACGTTGCTTAAAGAAAAACGGCATCTCAGTGAGAAAGAAAACGACCTTTCCTATGAACAGCAGCAACTACAAAGGGAGGCCAATACATGAGTTTAAACATGTATTTGGGAGAAGTACAAAGTCAAACTCAAAGTATGAACGCTATATGTAATGCTACGATTCAAAGTATGGAACAAGTCATTCAATCTATTGATGCCTTTGCGATAGACACAGTATTACAAGGACAAACATACAGTAGTGCAAAATCCTACCTTGTCCAAACATTTCGGCCATTAGCGCAAGGAATTATATGCTTATGTGAAGAATTAATTCGCCAAAACGAAGCATTTCCAAATGAGTTCCAAGCGAAAGTTGCTTCGACAGATGTGATTGAACAAGAAATAAGAGAACAAATAAGGGAATTAATCAATCGATTACAAGTATAGAAGCAATAGAAGTACTTACACCAATGCCCGGAGTAGGTGCAATTGTAACGGTATTAGGTGCAATGAGAAAAAAACTGGAAGAAAAACTAGAGCATTTATATGAATTCAATCATTCATCCAGCAACAACTACAGCACCGCCCTCCAATTAGCAGCTAGCATCACAGCCGGACTCTCTGAAGTGCAAAGCGGGAAAGGATTTAGTCCTGTGAGTGGTACGTTTAGTACACAAGGGTTGAATATGGATTGGGTGAGTTCGATTCAGGGGATTATAGAAGAAACAGCTCGAAAAAATGATCAGTCAATTAAAGATATAGAAACAAATAACATAATTGAGAAGAAATCTCCGGTTAGAAATGCTTGGGACGATGCGACAGACAGTATAGTTGGCACGTTTGAAACAGCGAAAAAGATGTGGGAAGCTATTGGTGATGAAATCGAGTCCGCAATAGCTTTAAGTAATATGGACATAGGAACTTTTATTAATGTAACCTATGCACTTTTCCATTTGGATGAAACTGCAAAAAATATGTGGCATGCATTTTCAAATAAAATAAAACGAGATATGATAGAGGGAGATGCAGAGAGTCGTACAGAATTGACTACCTATGGATTAACACAAATAGCTACCACAATATTAGGCGATAGGGCAATAAATAAAGTAGGCCATATCACAAAAGGAGCAAAAGCATCAAGTGGAGTAAGTACATTTGCTAATGCAGTAAAACTAGCAAAAGAATTGAAGCCTACGCTTGAAATGTTACAATCATTTAAGAGAGAGGCTTCCTATGCATTCTCTAGTGTTGGTGGAACTATCATAACCAAAATACCACAAGGTGAATTGATAGAAGCTTATTATAAGTTTGCGAAGTCTAAAGATGGTGGTAAGGGTACGGTTAAAATTGATTACGATTTAGCTAAAGATTATATTAGAGATGTAGAGTCAAAAACAGGATTGAAGCTTCATAAAAACCAAGTAGAACAATTAAAGGCTGCTCTAAGGGAACATAAGTATGAAAAAATGACGCCATTGGAAACGTTAAAACACAGAAATAAATTTAACAGTGTGAAAAACAAATTGATAAGTGAATGGGAAGAAAAAACAGGGCAAACATGGCCAAGATATACTGAGGAAGTTTATGATAAAAAAGGTAGAGTAGTAAGGGATATTGGGCAACCCTATGATGCGCATCATATTATAGAGAATAATTTTGGTGGGCCTCATGAATGGTGGAATATACATCCAGCTAAATTTCCTGATGAACATCAGGCAGGAATTCATGGTAAAGGGTCACCATCAAATAAATTATTTCCAAGGAGGTAGTTTTAATGGCTACATTTGATTTTATAAGAAATAGTCATCATAAGTTTTTTAAATTACAAGAAAATGAACTTATAGTGGCAGAAGAGAGACTTGGATTTGCATTTCCTAATGAACTTAGAAATTTTTACTTAGAAGTTGGCTATGGTTTCATAAAAGGAAATAATGTGGATGCAATAAATAGAATAATGGATCCAGATACTATAGCAGATATTACATTGAGAGAAGGTATTTACGAGTTTGATCCAGATTTAGAGGGGATATACGAGGAAGAAGATAAATTGGTTTTTTATGAAGTAAACGAGGGTGTATATTTAACACTTGATTTGAATACTCCTCAACAAACTCCTGTATATTTTTTTGAGACTCAAATAGCTGATTCATTGGAGGAATTTATACGAAAAATTAATCAGGATACTGAATACTTTGTGAATATGGTTGATTAATACTCTAGTATAGATTAAAAGTCTACAGTAATAAGTAAACAAACGAGATTGGTTATAGTAACTTTATAAGTATTATAGTCATACTTACTACTCAATGTATACTTTACACACGAGAATGACAAAGTTCGTGGTGCTAAAGTTAAATATACACTGACACATAAGACAAGCAAACGAAAAAGCACTTATTTTTGAAGTGGACAGAAAAAGAATAGGCTGTTAAAAAGTATATACTTCATGATGGTTGTACCATCATAGAGTATTACGTGCAATGATAGAATAGAAAATGAAGTACGAGCTTAGGCGAGAAAACATTTTACTGTGCGACGAATATAAAGACATGGAATGGACATTAAATTAACGAACTCGTACAAACTCGTAAGTTTTAACATAGTAGTTGTCACGACATATAAAAGGTGTCATACTGTTACTATAAAACTTACAAATTTATGCTACTTAAAAACATATGAACTTAAAGCACTTGATTGTCAATTAAAGGCAACAAGTGCTTTTTTGCGTTTTAGGATAGAAATGAGTAGACACATTATAATTTTATAAGTGTGCTAAGTATTAAATTTTTATAGATTGTAATGGTTGTGAACAGGGTACGACGATAGTAGAGGAAAAAATAAAGGGTTGTGTTACTTTTTGAAGTCATCGTAAAGTACGTTTTAACGGATGGACGTTATGCACACGTTATCCGCAAAAAAAACGGGTAAACGTTACATGGATTGTAATTACTGTAACGGGAGAGGACTCAATATGGAAGAGAAAGTAGTTGGTTATGTACGAGTTTCAACAGAAGGGCAAGTACGTGAAGGGTACAGCTTAACATATCAAGTAGAAGAAATTGAACGGTACTGCATTGAAAATGAACTACAACTGCTTCACATATACGAAGATAAAGGAATTAGTGGAGCGACAGTAGATGAAGATGGATTAACAGTTGAACGTGAAGGTTTACAAGAATTATTGTCAGATATGACATATCATCAAGTGAGCCACGTGATTGTACTAAATACATCTCGGTTATGGCGCTCTGATATGGCAAAAGTGTTAATACAACGAGAGCTAAAGAAATACAAGGTAGATGTGAAAGCAATTGAACAACCAAATTACAGTATATACACACATGACCCGAATGACTTTTTAGTAAATGGCATGTTAGAACTACTAGATCAATATCAACGTCTTGAGATTTCATTAAAGCTAAGTCGAGGTAGAAAGAAGAAAGCGGAACAAGGTGGATATGCAGGTGGCGGTGTGATGTTTGGTTACAGGGCAAACAAAGGACAGAAAGTATTAGAAGTAGATGCGGAGAAAGCGGTGGTTGTGCGTAGACTATTTGAGTTACGATACTTTTTTAGGCATTGGTCACTCTCTCAATTGGCAGAACGACTGAATGTAGAGGGTTATCGTACGGAGAAAGGAAAACAATTTACGAAAGTACAAGTGAAACGCATGTTAGACCGAGAGAGTTTTTATCGAGGGATATACACATATGGTCAAATACAGGCAAATGGGAAACATCCAGCAATTATTTTATAAACTCACTTAAAAAATTAGCTCATTTTACTATACATACTACTAGAGTGATGAAAAATGGATAGGCTTGCGTACCTATGCGCATCGGAAGATGAACGCTCGAACTAAGGTTGCCGACATTTTTATATATGACTAAATCATTGAATAGAGGGATGAGTTATGCATAATAGGCAGAACTATTTGTATGTAGGAGTAGATTTACATAAGGAGCATCATACGGCTGTTATTATTAATTGTTGGCAAGAGAAACTAGGAGAAATACAATTTGAGAATAAACCATCTGCATTTTCGAAGTTTTTATTAGAAGTAGAGACATATGTGAGTGATGGATTATCAGTTGTATTTGGTTTAGAAGATGTTGGTGGTTATGGAAGAGCGTTAGCGAAGTATTTAGTAGATCATGAACGAGTGGTGAAAGAAGTAAATCCAGCTTTATCATTTTTAGAACGTAAAAGTGAGGTAATGATTAAAAAGAACGATAGCTGGGATGCAGAATGTGTAGCACGCATATTGGTAAGCAAATTTAATCAACTACCAGATGCAAAGCCGCACGATTTATTTTGGTCGATACAACAACTAGTTTCAAGAAGGAATGCATTAGTAAAAGCACAAGCAGCTTTGAAAAATCAACTACATATTCAATTGAACCACCATTATCCAAGTTATAAAAAGTTTTTCTCAGAGATAGATGGCAAAACGGCATTGGCATTTTGGCAGCAATATCCGTCACCTTCTTGTTTAGAGGGGACGAATATAAAGCGATTGACAGCTTTTTTATTAGATGTTAGCAACAATACATGCTCAGTAAAGAAAGCAAGTGACATATTAAAGCTTGTAAAAGAAGATGGACAAACAATGAAGGAGTATCAAGAAACACGAGACTTTTTAGTGAGAAGTATTGTTAGGGACATTGTATTTAAAAAACAGGAAATGAAGTACATTGAGAGAGAACTAAAACAGTTAATGAATGTATTAGATTATCAATTAGACACAATGCCGGGAATAGAACTTGTGACGGCATCAGCATTAATCGCAGAAATTGGGGATGTAAGGCGATTTCCAAATGCCAATAAATTAGCACGGTTTGCGGGGATTGCGCCTGTTTACTTTGGTTCTGGTGGGAAAGGTAAGGCACATAAAAGTAAACAAGGAAACAGGGCGTTACACGCTTTATTTTATAACTTAGCAGTACAGCAAGTACAAGTAGCAAAAGGAAGTAAGATGCCACGAAACCCAGTGTTTCATGCATACTATCAAAAGAAACTTAAAGAGGGGAAAACAAAAGGACAAGCATTGGTATGTATTATGAGAAGACTTGTAAACATTGTTTATGGAATGATGAAACATAAAACAGCATATGAATTGCCGGTAGTACAAGAGAAGGAAGTAGTTTAATAAGGTTTTATATGGTTTGTTTTTTTATTGTGAGAGTTTAAGATTACAACATAGGGTACGGGTGAAACACTATCTAAAAAGAAATCAATACCGGACTTTGTGAAAAAGCAATGGGAAGCAGGGAATAGATTTAATAAGGAAAATCGTCCTCGATATCCTTATAATGAAGTAGAGTTAGAGGCAAAGGAAATCAATGGGAAGAAATATGTTGTAGATTCTTATATTCCGGGTGAAGAAATTGTCTCGAGGAAATTTACCCAATTGGCTGAAGTAAAAGAAAAGACGGCATTAAGTTATCTAAGTGAGTTTACTAAAAAGTATTCTTCCGGTTCAGAAATTTCTTCAGGTAAATTTAATCCTAATGCTTTAAAAGGTGGTCGACTAGATGGAGAGTTAATTTTGGAAATCCCTGTACAAACAAAGCCAGTTCCACAAAAAATTATTGAAGAGGCGAATGAGAAAGGGATTATTATTCGTGATATTAATGGGAAGGTGTATAATTAATGGAAATTTATTATTGTGATAAGTGGTCTAATATAAAAAAGAAGCCTTGGAATATTATTGATGAGAATGCATCCAAGACACTTCATGAAAATCGTCATTCTTATACTGCTGTTCTTAGTGATGGAGAGCAGCCAAAGTATTTAGTAAATGTCACTGAGAAATGGGTATCGGTAAGTTTTTTGGATGATTTTCTTCGTAAATATTTACACTACGATTTTATTGTTAAAGAAGATAATAGACTATTCCTAAGGACAATAATGTATTGGGAATATGACGGGGATACACAGTTAAAAAGTATGATTTTGGGGTATCAAGAAAATGGTCATATTGCTATGGAGCAAAAAGATTCTAAAACTGGAGAAGTAGAAGAGCGAGAGACAAAAGATGATGTATCTAGAAATTGGGATACATTCCCTGAGTTTGGCCAATACTTATATTTGTGCAAAGAAGAGAGATAATTCTTTTGAATATAAGAACAATAACTAGGCGAGATAGCTATTAGTGAGCTAAGAATATAAATAAATGGAATAAACATGAAACTAATGAATTCCTAAGTTTTAAAGATATTGTAAAGTTAATTGAAAATCCCCTCAAATGATCCTACTTAATAAGCAGATGAACTTAAAGCACTTGATTGCCGACTAAAAGCAACAAGTGCTTTTTATTTCGGAATTACAATATTTGGTGAATTATATATCCAAAAATACCAAAACAAAAGTTTCAAATGATGAAGTGCTTCCACAATTCTCTTTCATGATATGAAGAAGTTTTCAATGACTGGATTATCGTAGCAGAAGTAGGAACTGGGGGGGGAGCGTCACAAATTGTTATTCCATTAGATATAGCAGCAACAGCTACTGGGGCAAGTCTTTTTGTACATGGTGGATTTGTTTGGAATAAATCGATTCAAAATACTAAGGATACTATTCAAAAAATCCAGTCTTCTGGTGGGGGTGCGGCTAACGGTAAACCTAGCAGTAACAAAAATACAAATGTAGATAATTTTGATGCGAAAACAGCTACAAATAAGCAAAAAGGTAATTATGGTGAAATAAAATCTAGTGACAATTTATTGAATAATCAAAGTTTAAAAGAAGCTGGATTTGATTTAAAGCCAGTCGGAAAAAGTGCACCAACAGGTATAAATGATAAAATAGTAAAAGGAATTGATGGATTATACGAAAATGCAAATCCAAATTCAAATATTAAATATGTTATTGATGAAGCTAAGTTTGGTAGTTCACAATTGGGGAAAACTAAAGATGGACGACAAATGTCAAATGATTGGTTGAACGGTTCTGAAACTGGAAAAAGTAGAATATTGAAAGCTGTTGATGGAGATGAAGTATTAGCAGAAAAGATTGCGAATGCATTGGAAGATAGTGAAGTTGAAAGAGTATTATCAAAAGTCGATAGTAGTGGAAACGTAAAAACATATAGGTTAGATGAAGAAGGCAACAATATTGGAGAATGGCCATAATTTAGAAGCTAGGAGGAATTAAATAGAATGAGAGATCAATTGTGCATAGAAGAAAAATGTAAAAAAGGAATAGAACTCCATAAAAAGTTTATTGAAGATAATAGAGAGGAGATTAGAAGTTTAGAAGAAGATGAAAAGAATGGTATACAAAGAAAGCCTAAAGATAATATAAGTATTATAGAAGGAAGATATTTAAGGAATTTTATACATGAGATGAACGACATTAGAGCAATGTATTCTTTAGGAGAAGACATTAGCACAATGGAAGTATATTTTTATAATGCAATGGATGATTTAGAGCATACAGGAGCTAGCAAAGTGGGTTATATATATATGCTTTGGATAATTTCTTTAGGAATTTTGTTAGAAACGGATAAAAAGAATATAGAAAGATTAAAAAAGATAGTTGATACAAAAAATATGAATGACGCAGTAATTGATTTCCTCTTATGCGCTAGTGATATTGGATACACAAACATGACGAACAGATATTATAAAGAAAATCCATATGCAAAAACGAGAGAGATTATAGAACTTGCACAAATAGATAAAAAAGAAGCATCTAAAAGATTACAAACGTACATGGAGAAAGAATGGTTTAAAGGTCATTATGATTATGAGTGGAAAAATGCGCATAAAGAACCTGGATATGTAGGATATTGGAGCTTTGAAACGGCAGCGCTTGCGAAAATTTTGGAACTGGATGATATAAGTTTAAAAGATAATAATCATTATCCATATGATTTGGCACATTATAAAAATGAAATGAAATTTAAGCATATAGACCTAAGTGAATATCACTATGAAGATGAGACAGAAGAAATCGAGGATATAGTAGAAGGAATTGAACATAATCCTGCATTGGAAAATATTATTCCGCCAAAATGGCATTCATTGGTCAATGAATTGATTCATGACTATGAGAATATGGAGGATAGTAGTTTTTATGAAAAATACAAAAAAACGATAGGAATAGGTCAAGTGTGGTTCTTATCACAAGAGTATGAAGAAGAAAATGAGCAAAAAAATCTATTAGGAAGTTTAATTGTGTTTGCCCTGACGGTAAGAGATTATATATTACAACTGGACTATAAAGAAGATTTAGAAGACTACATTGATAATCTTAAAAATTTCTGGAATGGATCAGAAACAAAGTTAATTCAATTTATGTTAGAGAATGATCAAAATTATTATGCATGGGTACCAAAAGAAGTAAATATCCCAAATATGTATGAAGTGAAGATAGAGAGTGTCGATGTAGAGGAAGTTCTATAATAAGCAAATTAAAACATTGTGTATCATGAGTAACGTTGAAAAACTAATTTATACGGAATTTAATGAATTAAGAGGTTAAAAATAGTGGTAGTTTGGAGAATCCAACTGCCACTATTTTTGTGTTTACGAATGGTTCTGTAAATTAAGTAGAGTATTTCAGAGTATATATATTATGTAGGAGAAGTAAATAAGTTAAAGGCGCTAAATAAAATCGGTCATATCGCAAAGACATCAAGTGGAATAAGTACAATTGCAAATGCAGTAAAACTAGCAAAAGAATTGAAGCCTACCCTTGAAATGTTACAATCATTTAAGAGAAATGCTTCCTATGCATTCTCTAGTGTTGGTGGAACTATTGTAACCAAAATACCTCAAGGCGAATTAATAGAAGCTTATTATAAGTTTGCGAAGTCTAAAGAAGGTGGTAAGGGTACGGGTGATACTAGATTTGCTTATAAGAATAATCCTATGGATAATCCAAAGGCGGCAAAAAATATCCATGAAAATCCAGATGCAGTTTATGGGTTTTCTCCAAATCCAAACTCGGAGAGTATAGGTGGATTTGCTGATGCACTAGACTGGACAAATCCAGAACAAGTGGCTCAGGCAACTGTAAGAAGGCAGAGTTATCATGATAAAAATGATAATATTATAGAACTAATTAATAAAATGAAGAATGAGGGAAATTCAATTGAAGAAATTGCAAGAGCGGTAAATAATCAAAGAAATCAGAATCGATTAAATGATTATATAGATGATCCAAAAGGACTAGAGCGTGTAATGGCTAGAAATGAGGTTAAATATGGTAATCCACATGGTCCAACAGCAGAATTTTCATTTAATAAGTATGGTTCATGGGAAAAAGTGATCGAAAAGTCAATGAGTGCAAACCCAGGAATGGACGCATGTTGTGGTTTATATGATAAATATTATCATTTATATAGAATTGGGAGTAAGTAATAATTTATTGTATGGCTAAAAATGATAATCTAGTAAGTATACTACTTGGGAAGGTGTGCAAGAATGAATGACACTAAAATAAATATTATTTATGAAGACTTTGATAAAGATAACATAATTATTTTTTTTGAAAAAAACGGAAGAAACATGTGCCTTACTTTTGGATTATATGAGTTTGAAAATGAGATGGAGTATTGGGATATGCCAACTAAATTAAAAAAATATAATGGGGAAATAGGATTTATTTTTGATAAAAATATTAATAGAATTGATTTAGAAATGGAAATAGCTCGATTTATAAAACATAATGATTTAAATAAACTAGATTTTTAATGTGTTTTCAGGAGAAAAATAAGGTAACTATTCAGCTGCCAAATTGATTTAGTTATTTAATATTTTTATTTACATCCGACAATAATTATACAAATCGGGATGTCTGTTTGATGAAGCGTAATAGATATGATGTTTTATTTTTAGGGAAATGAGACTCTGAGATTACAACTCATAGTGATTAGTTGATAAATATAAATATCTGGAATGGGCAAAAAACTAACGAACTCGTACAAACTCGTAAGGTTTAATGTAGTAATTGTCATAACATACAGAAGGTGTCATGACAACTACTACAAAACGTACAAATTTAATACTACTTAAAAACATATGAACTTAAAGCACTTGGTTGTCTATTTGAGACAATAAGTGCTTTTTTAATTGAAAGGTAAGCTATAAATTTATCGAAATTATTTTTATGAATTAAAGCTAACAGAATATGCACATAGGCTTCAATTGCAGGTATATAGTTTGTTTTTCAATGTCAAAAAACATTAAAAAAAACAGGGCAATATTATTAAATAGCCGGGTCCATTGTAGAAATGTTTGAAGGTATCTCGCTCATAGGCGGATCTAATTTCTTAACTATCGTGGCAGAAGTAGGAACTGGTGGGTTAGCATCACCAATTGTTATTCCATTAGATATAGCAGCAACAGCTGCTGGGGCTAGTCTTTTTGTACATGGTGGATTTGTTTGGAATAAATCGATTCAAAATACTAAGGATACTCTTCAAAAAATCCAGTCTTCTGGTGGAGGTAAGGGTGCGAGTAATCGAATACCTTCTTATGGAAAAGATTCTGTACCTAAAGGCCCATACCGTGAAGTAAATGGTTATCCAATAAAAGTGAAAGCAGGAGCTCAAGAAAAGCATATTCCCGATACACCGAACTATAAACAAGAATTAGCAAATGGAAAAAATAAGAGCATTTTCTATGGCGATAATAAAATAGCGCAAGAATTGCTTGATAAGTTCGCCGGGAAAGGTGAACTATTAAAAAACGGTAGAGAAAGAGTAGACTTTGGTGAGCCAATAGGAAAATATTATGACCGCAATACTGGTGAATACTATGAGACTACTAAAGGGTTGATCCATTATGGAAAAGATGGCGCTCATATAGTACCATCAAGACCATAAAAATCATAAGAAAAGAGGATGCAAATGGGGTACGATTCTTTAATTGGAACATTAATAAATCATGAACATAGTGACATGATACTAGAATGGAAAAGTGGATTGAGGATTATTGGAGAACTAGATACAGTTTTTGAAACAGACAATGGACTAGATGAGGATGATATAAATTATACAGAATATGATGCAGCTGTATTTAGAGTAAATAATATTTTATCTCGACCTAATACAAACGAAGGTACTGTATATAATTGGTTAAAACAAGAAAAAAGTTCATTGGTTGAAATTTCTCTCTATGATGATCCGCCAAGTGCAGTGTTTTTAACTGACGGAAAAAGAGTATGGGAAAGAAAAATGTGTAAATAATAGGTGGCATTTAAACTGTTACCTTATTAGTCAAATTAGATTTAGTTAATTTTGATATATAGTTTTTAAAGGAATCAGAACAGGCTACTAACATATACTCTGGTATGAAGAAAAGATATCCTAATCGTAAGCTGATTCCTTTTGCTAAAAGAGTTGATAATGATGATACTGCATGTTTTGAAATCGGCAAAGGAAGTAAAGTTCAACTTATTCATGATTTTGCTTCTGAAGGCTTTGAACAAAGAAAAGATAAGCATCCTATTATTTTAGAAGTTAATACTGAAAAAGCTAGAGAAGAAGGCGTTAAATTTTATTTAGGAAATGAAAAAGTTTGGTTAGCAGATGAGATTCCTAGTGAGTTTATCGCAATTAATAAGAATTAATTGAATCTATTCTACTAGATTATGACGGCAGGAAAAATTTTTTCTTTAAGATATATATTTGAATGAACCACGTTATCTGTCTTAAAATAAACAAATAAATGGCGAGTTACTTATGGAAAATAATCAACAAGAGAGACTTCACATTTGAGGTCTCTTTTGTTGATTTCAATTGAAAATTATTATTTGAGCGAATGCACTTTCGTACCTTGCATTTCACAGGCACATAGGCTTTAATTGATGCTATATAGTATGTTTTTCAATGTCAAAAAACATTAGAAAAACAGGGCAATATTATTAAATAGCCGGGTCCATTGTAGAAATGTTTGAAGCTATTTCGCTCATAGGCGGATCTAATTTCTTAACTATCGTCGCAGAAGTAGGAACTGGTGGGTTAGCATCACCAATTGTTATTCCATTAGATATAGCAGCAACAGCTGCTGGGGCTAGTCTTTTTGCGCATGGTGGATTTGTTTGGAATAAATCGATTCAAAATGCTAAGGATACTCTTCAAAAAATCCAGTCTTCTGGTGGAGGTAAGGGTACAGGTGAGTTTGTTAAAGTTAATAATGAAACTATAATAAATACTGCAACTTCTCCTAAAAAGGGTGGAGAAACTGTTGTAGGTCATGCTTTACAAAAACATGCAGGAAGAAATCCAGATATTTGGGGGGAAGTTAAAGGTGGCCCTGACCAAATAAACCAAACTGCATTGAAACACCTTAAAGAAATAATGGATGGACCAGGAGGATTTATAAAAATTAAAAGTCCTAAAGGAATAGAGTTTTTGGAGAAAAAACTACCAGATGGACGTGGAGTTCGATTGAACCTTGATGGAACTTTTAAAGGGTTTATTGATCAGTGAAAGAGGGGGATTGTAAGTGGAAAATTTAGAGATTATATTAAGAGATTTTAATAAGAGAAGTATTGATAAGTTAATTTACGACGAACTTAAATTAAATATATTAAAAATTAAATCATCACATTTTTATGATAATATTTTAGAAAAAGATTTGGATTTTTCTCAAGTGAAAAAAATGGAAGAGATTTTAACACCGAAAGGCACAGGAAATGTATGTTTAGAAGAATTACAACTAGGTATTTCATTAAAAAATGTAGTAATAGTATTTTCATTTGATGAACAGGATGGTGATATTGTATTTAACTTTCCTGAAAATGAAATATTAAAGGATGAGAGGAATGATAATAAGTTAAGGTTAAAAAAGTTAGTGCATTATCTAGTTAATTTGAAAAAAGAGTATGATATTCCAAACGTAATAATTGGTTATGAACCTGCAACGGATGAGGATACTTTGCTAATAGAAATTAATGATAAAGTAAAAAATTATGACAAAAAAATAGAGGGAATATTTTCTTGATTTATGAGCCTTAAGGTATATGCCTTGGGGTTTTTTTAGTAACTTTGAATAAATTAGAAAATGAAGGTTTAACTTTACTGAAAGATAATTAACTCGTATGAACTTAAAGCAATTGATTGCTGATAAAAAGAAATAAGTACTTTTTATTTTGAGATTACAATATTTAGTAAGATGAATTATATATCCAAAAATATCAAAACAAAAGTTTCGAATGATGAAGTGCTTCCACAACTCTCTTTCATGATATGAAGAAGTTTTTAATGCCTGGGATTATCGCAAAAGGAGCAAAAGCATCAAGTGGAGTAAGTACAATTGCTAATGCAGTAACACTAGCAAAAGAATTGAAGCCTACGCTTGAAATGTTACAATCATTTAAGAGAGAGGCTTCCTATGCACTCTCTAGTGTTGGTGGAACTATTGTAACCAAAATACCTCAAGGCGAATTAATAGAAGCTTATTATAAGTTTGCGAAGTCTAAAGAAGGTGGATTCAGTAATGGAAATAGTCGGGCTAACAAGGTTAATATACTCGAAAGTAGCATTAAACATTCAAATGTAGGTGACTTTACAACACATCCTAAAACAGGAGATATTTCAAAAATGAAGGGTGGAGGACATGGACAAAGTAATATTGAATTTTTGGAAAAAAATAATGTAGATTATAATATAAATAAAGTATACGAAAACGGTGTTAGGGTTGGAGTTATAAAAACAAATGGAGAGATAGGGACTATTTTTCCAGATGCGACTAAACAACCGTAGATAGAGTTTGGAGGATTAATATGGATATAGCAAATAAAATGGAAGTTATATTAAATGAAAGAAAAAAATTAAATTTGAATGATGACTATGGGATACAAAAAAGTTGGAATGAAATAATAGAAGTTCTCTCAGAAAATGAGGAAAATACTATAAGATATTTAGAGAACTGTAGTAAAGAAGAGTTATATTGGATAAGTGAAGTTTTGGAAGATATAGTAGAAATTATACAAAGTAAAGAACTAATTAATTGCTTAAGAAAATTAGATGGAAAATTTCCAGAATTAGAAATGACAAATGATATTGATATTGCAGAAAGTTATATAGAAAATCCTTAAATTAAAGGAATAGTTGGTGTGCTTAAGTATAGAACCATGGGATATAATGATACTTTCTTGAAATTCATAGATCATGATGGTTGTACCATCATAGAGTGTTATGTGCAATGATAGAATAGAAAACGAGGTACGAGCTTAGGCGAGATGACATTTTACTGTACGACGAATATTAAAGACTTGGAATGGGAAAAAATTCACAAATTTATGCTACTTAAAAACATATGAACTTAAAGCACTTGGTTGTCTATTTGAGACAATAAGTGCTTTTTTAATTGAAAGGTAAGCTATAAATTTATCGAAATTATTTTTATGAATTAAAGCTAACAGAATATGCACATAGGCTTCAATTGCAGGTATATAGTTTGTTTTTCAATGTCAGAAAACATAAAAAAATAGGGCAATATTATTAAATAGCCGGGTCCATTGTAGAAATGTTTGAAGCTATTTCGCTCATAGGCGGATCTAATTTCTTAACTATCGTCGCAGAAGTAGGAACTGGTGGGTTAGCATCACCAATTGTTATTCCATTAGATATAGCAGCAACAGCTGCTGGGGCTAGTCTTTTTGTACATGGTGGATTTGTTTGGAATAAATCGATTCAAAATACTAAGGATACTCTTCAAAAAATCCAGTCTTCTGGTGGAGGTAAGGGTGCGAGTAATCGAATACCTTCTTATGGAAAAGATTCTGTACCTAAAGGCCCATACCGTGAAGTAAATGGTTATCCAATAAAAGTGAAAGCAGGAGCTCAAGAAAAGCATATTCCCGATACACCGAACTATAAACAAGAATTAGCAAATGGAAAAAATAAGAGCATTTTCTATGGAGATAATAAAATAGCACAAGAATTGCTTAATAAGTTCGCCGGGAAAGGTCAACTACTACCAAACGGTAAAAAAGAAAGAGTAGACTTTGGTAAAACAATTGGAAAATACTATGATCGTGATACTGGTGAATACCTTGAAACTACTAGAGGAATGATTCATTATGGAAAAGACGGAGCACATATAGTGCCTTCAGAACCACTAAAGAAGTAATAAGAGGGGGATATACATGAAATATGATCCTTTAATAAAAACGTTAAAAGAGTATAAAGATAGAGACTTGATAATAGAGTGGGAAAGTGGATTGAAAATTATTGGTGAACCAGACACACTTTTTGAAACAGACAATGGGTTAGATGACGATGATGTGAATTATACCGAATACTATGCCGTTACATTTCAAGTGAATGATATTTTAGCGCATCCTACTAGGGAAGAAAATAGTTTATATAATTGGTTAATACAAAAGAAAGGCTCGTTAGTTGAAATTTCTCTCTATGATGATCCGCCAAGTGCAGTGTTTTTAACTGACGGAAAAAGAGTATGGGAAAGAAAAATGTGTAAATAATAGGTGGCATTTAAAATGAGACCTTGATTGGCATATATACCAATCAAGGTTTTTTTCTATGTTTTTACACCTGTAAAGGGTGTTCATCAGTGGTACGAAATTGGTTACAAGAAAAAGAGACGGATGAGAGTATGAGTGTACTTAGGATATCTAATAAGAAATCTCAATGCCGATTTTGTGAAAAAACATGGATTGAATGCAATGAAAGAAATATTCTTGAATATGGCAAGGCAGAAGGACCTACACCTGAACAACTTTATAAAAAGTATGGTTCATGGGAAAATGTGATATATGGCAGTTTAAAAACAAATCCAGCAATGGATGTCATAGTATGGGAGGAAAATAATTATGAAAGAAGAAAAAATACAAGGTAATATAAAGTGGATTACATACAATAATTTAAGATTTAGAATAGAGAAGGTTAATGATGATTCATCCGTAATTTGGGTTTCTGATAATTTTGTGAATTTATGTTTTACCTTAGTAATGAATGACTTTTTAAGTAAATGTGAGGAGGGGTTGAATATAAATATCGAAATTGATTTTACTTGGAATAATCATAGAGGTTTGATTATAAAAAATCATGATATAAATCTAATTTTAGGAGAAATAATTAATTTTATTAGTGAATGGGAGTTAGAAGGAAATTCAAATGCTGATAATTTTTCTACGGAAGAGTGGTATTCAGCATAAGCTTACAAGGTATGCTAGCTTTCCATCATTCTTAGGAATTTAAATTTAATGTATGTTTAGGGGATATTGAATGTGAATTGAACCTAAAGAGTTAGATAAATATTTTAAACAACTAGCGAGGAATGAATTCTGTATAGTAAAGAATTCATTCTTTTTAAGTTTGTTTTAATTTACTTGTAATTATAGTAGTTAATATTTGAAGAGGCAATCACCCTAAGTCATAAAGAGACGAAAGCCTATACTCAAAGTAAGATTTCAAAGCTTTAGGAAGAAATTGGTTAATTTAAAGAGGTTAAGAATGATACTTAGGGTACGGCTAACGGTAAACCTAGCAGTAACAAAAATACAAATGTAGACAATTTTGATGCAAAAACAGCTACCAATAAGCAAAAAGGTAATTATGGTGAAATAAAATCTAGTGACAATTTATTGAATAATCAAAGTTTAAAAGAAGCTGGATTTGATTTAAAGCCAGTCGGAAAAAGTGCACCAACAGGTATAAATGATAAAATAGTAAAAGGAATTGATGGATTATACGAAAATGCAAATCCAAATTCAAATATTAAATATGTTATTGATGAAGCAAAGTTTGGTAGTTCACAATTAGGAAAAACTAAAGATGGACCACAAATGTCAGATGGTTGGTTGACAGGTGTGAATACTGAAAAAAGTAGAATATTGAAAGCTGTTGATGGAGATAACAAATTAGCAGATAAGATTACAAAAGCGTTGGAGAGAGATAAGGTAGAAAGAGTATTATCAAAAGTCGATAGTAGCGGAAAGGTTAAAACATTTAAGATAGATGCAAAGGGTAACATCGTTGGAGAATGGCCATAATTTAGAAGCGAGGAGGAATTGAATGGTATGAGAGATTATTTATGTATAGAAGAAAAGTGTAGAGAAGGAATTGAATATCATAAAGAGTTTATAGAGGAAAATAGAGAAGATATTAAAAGTTTAGAAGAAGATACTAAAAATGGAATTCAAAGATATTCTAAAGATAATAAGAGTATTATAGAAGGGACATATCTAGCCAATTTTAGATATGAGATGGAGGATATTAGGGCAAAGTATTCTTTAGGGGAAGATGTTAGTGTAATAGAAAAAGATTTTCATAATGCAATTTATGATTTAGAGAATACAGGAAGTAGGGAAATTGGATATTTAAGTCTGATTTGGATGATTTCCTTAGGAATTTTGTTAGAAACGGATAAAAAGAATATAGAAAGATTAAAAAAGATAGTTGATACAAAAAATATGAACGACGCAGTAATCGATTTCCTCTTATGCGCTAGTGATATCGGATACACAAAAATGACGAATAGATATTATAAAGAAAATCCATATGCAAAAACGAGAGAGATTATAGAACTTGCACAAACAGATAAAAAAGAAGCGTCTAAAAGATTGCAAACGTACATGGAGAAAGAATGGTTTAAAGGCCATTATGATTATGAATGGAAAAATGCACATAAAGAACCTGGATATGTGGGGTATTGGAGCTTTGAGACAGCTGCAATAGTAAAGATACTCGGACTTGATGATACAAGTTTAAAAGATAATAATCATTATCCATATGATTTGGCACATTATAAAAATGAAATGAAATTCAAGCATATAGACCTAAGTGAATATCACTATGAAGATGAGACAGAAGAAATCGAGGATATAGTAGAAGGAATTGAACATAATCCTGCATTGGAAAATATTATTCCGCCAAAATGGCATTCATTGGTCAATGAATTAATACATGATTATGAGAATATGGATGATAGTAGTTTTTATGAGAAATACAAAAAAACAATAGGAATAGGTCAAGTGTGGTTCTTACCACAAGAGTATGAAGAAGAAAATGAGCAAAAAAATCTATTAGGAAGTTTAATTGTGTTTGCCCTGACGGTAAGAGATTATATATTACAATTGGACTATAAAGAAGATTTAGAGGACTACATTGATAATCTTAAAAATTTCTGGAATGTTTCAGAAACAAAGTTAGTTCAATTTATGTTAGAAAATGATCAAAATTATTATGCATGGGTACCAAAAGAAGCAAGCATCCCAAATATGTATGAAGTGAAGATAGAGAGTGTCGATGTAGAGGAAGTTCTATAACGAACAAATCGAAATGGTTTTTATTATATGTAATATTAGAATGCATTTTACTAGTTAATTGAAAACAATGCATGCGTGGCAGAAAAAAGGATGTATTGTTACTAAAAATTAGAGGGAAAGAAGGCTGTTGGATTGAGTTAAGCACCTCATTGTCAATATACGACAATAGGTGCTTTTTTGCGTGCAATGAAGAAAAAATAAAAGATTCATTTTCACTCTATTTCATCTTCGAATTACATGTTATAATTTGGAAAAAAGTATATTCTTAATTTTTAGATAATTAAAAGGTGGTAGATACTATATGAGTACATTAAAGAAAATTACTAATAATATTTCGAAGGTTATTATAGGAAAAGACGAATCGATAGAACTAGCAGCCATTGCTCTAATAGCAAGGGGACACATTTTATTAGAGGATGTACCTGGGACAGGAAAAACAACATTAGCGAAAAGTTTGGCTAAAAGTGTGGACGCCAAATTTCAAAGAATACAATTTACAGCGGATACTTTGCCTGGAGATGTTATTGGCCTTGAATACTTTGATGTGAAGGAATCGGATTTTAAAACAAGGTTAGGACCCATTTTTGCAAATATCGTATTAGTGGATGAAATTAATCGAGCTGTACCGAGAACACAATCTTCGTTACTTGAGGTTATGGAAGAGCGTACGGTTACAATTGCGAAACAGACACATTCATTACCAGAACCTTTTTTAGTTATAGCAACGCAAAATCCACTCGAATCAGCGGGCACATTTCCTTTACCAGATGCTCAATTAGACCGATTTTTACTTACGATTCGCCAAGGTTATCCTACGAGAGAAGCTGAAAAGGAAATGATGAATCGGTTTCAAATGAATGATCCGTTAGAAACATTACACTCTATTATTTCAAGTGAAGAAATTATTACGATGCAAAAGCGTGCAAGAGAAGTGTTAGTAGGGAATGATGTGCAAGATTATCTTCTTGAAATTATTGAAGCAACTCGTAACCATGAGTTAATTGAAATTGGTGTAAGCCCTCGGGGAACGTTGGCATTTATGAGAGCGATTCAAGCACGGGCAATATTAAATGAAAGAGATTACTGTACGCCAGATGATATTAAGACGCTCACTGCATCCGTTTGTGCTCATCGTTTAACGTTAACAATTGAGGGAGAGATGAAAACGACGAAAGAACAAATTATGAAAGAAATTCTTCATACGATTAGTGTGCCAGTGGAGAATGTACGATGAATCAACAGCTTGTGTATACACCTTTAGCGGAGCCTTTCGTAATGGGGGTTATGTCAGTTGTAGCCGTTATTTTAAGTGTATTTTCAAGTAATCTACTGTTTTTATCTCTCGTATTTTTATATGTAATTTTAATAGGTGCTATGCATGTATATATACGTAAAGTATCTCGTGTTGAATGGGAATACAGTCAAGGGAATTCGAATGTTTTTATAGGTGAAACGAATATGTGCAAAATGAAAATTTCAAACAAGTCGATATTTCCTATTCTTAATATCGTATTTCGATTTAAATGTGAAAATAAGCTAACTTGGAATCATGATGAAATAAACAAAAATCATAGTACAGGTTCAAATTATTATATGAATTTTAATTTAAAAGGAAGGGAGTCAGTTTCATTTGATTTGCAAGCTGTAGCGTTAAAAAGAGGCATCGCGAAATGGGAAGAAGTTGAAATTGTTATTACTGATCTCTTTGGATTTATAACGAACCATATAACATATAAACAAGTTGATACGCCCTCTTATTTAGTTTTACCAGCTGTTCCGAAAATACAAGTTCCTGAATTACAAGAACGGTCACGAGGATTTCGAAAAGCGATGTCTTCACCCTTATATGATGAAACGAAAGTAATGGGAGTAAAGTCTTATGAAAATGAAGATTTTCGTTCCATCCACTGGAGTGCAACAGCGAAAACAGGGACAATAATTGCGAAAAAGTATGAGCGAACACAATGTGATAAATACGCGATTTATCTCAACTTGCAAAATAAAAGTGGTGTTTCTTTGCGAAATGATATAGAGGAACTAATTGAATTAACAGCAGGTATATGCAAACAACTTCTTATGCAAAACTGTTCGTTTGAAGTATGGATCAATAGTGTAAAAGATAACGGTTTGCTACATATAAAAAATGGGGATAATCGGAAACATTTGCAAAATGTATTAAGGGTACTTGCCTCGATATCAGACCAAGATACGCCTATATCTTCTTCTTACTTTTACACAGCAGGCTTTCGTCGAAAGGAACTGGATGCGGTTCCTTTAATTATTGGTACTTCACCAAAGAAATACAGTAGAACGAATAAATGGATTGTAATGAAAGAATAAGAAGGGGCTTATGTCATGGTGAATAAAAAGCGACATATGAAAGTGAAGTTATGGAGTGTGAGAACTTTAATCATACTTTTCTTTGCGATTAGTGCGATAACGTTATCACAAGGTATTGTGTATGTACAAGACATAGTAAAAGAGCGTTTTTTCAGTAAGACTAAGACAATATCGGAAAGAAATTATGACTTTACTAGTATAGGTGAAAATTTTGATGATTCCAAAATAGATGAAGATGAATATGAAGAAGTAAAAGATACGGGTATAAGAACGAAAACGGGTAAAAAATTTCAACCTTTCGAAAGAGAAAGTCTATGGAGTGACGTGCTTTCTGTTCTTTCAAATGTATGGATTACTATAGTTTTTTATGTGATAATCGCAATATTAATTATATATGCCATCTACAAGTATATTAGGAACAAATTGATGAGAACAGAAATAGTACAGGAGAAAGAATCGATCACAAAGCAAACTGCGGTAAGAAGCATAAAGAATGAAAAAGTCATTCATCAGTTAGAACGGCCGTTACCGACAGATAAGATAAGAAAAACGTTAGTTGAATGGGAAAGAACATTACCATTTCATGAACAGAGAAGGTCCTATGAAACGATACAACAATGGTTAAAAAGAATTTGTAGAACAAGAGATATTATCTCGTTATATGAGTCTGTTCGTTATGGTGAAAAGACGTATACGGATTTAGATGTGGAAGAAATAATGAAGTGGGTAGAGGGAGACGGGAAGGTGGATACATAAATATCCACCTTTTCTATTTTTATACGGAAATTTGATTAACATGAATTATTTTCTTATATGAAACCGTCTTCAAATAGGTAAACAAAATTAACTTTATTTACTTATACTTCATTACATGTTAACCTATACTTAATTTTTATAAATTATAATTATTTTTTGATTTTTTAAGGGTGTGAAAATGTAATGAAATCGGTATTAAAAAGCATACTTATTTCCTTTGTTTTTTCAGCAGTAGGTATGTGTTGGTTACTGTACGTATTATTCAAAGGAGACGGAGACTGGTTATTGTCTTGGATAGGTGTATTAATGGCATATTTATCTTTATATACTTTAATAGATTTATATTGTAAAAATACATACGATAAAAAAATAAATAAATGGCTTATAAAAACATCGGTGACTAGTTTTAGTTTTGCTGTATTAGGAATCTCATTTTGTATCATACATGAGCTATTAACACCGTGGAGTCTTAGTTTAATGGTGTGGTATTGGTTGCTAATGTTAGTATTATTTTTAACAACTATAATATCATTAATCAGTTTAGTATTTGTTAATCGTAAAAATCACAATTTCACCGTTGGATATAGAATGCTCATACTTCTAAATATATTTCTTACACTAGGACCAGTATTATGGCCGCTATTACTTTCTATTATTGGAAATGGTATGAATGCTAGTGCGGGCTGGTAAAAAGGAATATAAATTAGTTGTGTAAAGAATAGGATGAAAAGTTGATATAGAATTTTAAATGTTTAAGAGAACATGTTTACATAAAAAATGAAAACATGTTCTCTTTTTATTTGCATGCATAACTCTTCCTCAGTTTACCGTATTTAAATTTAAACGTAAGTATTTCGTAAGGAATGGATAAGAAAAAAGAGAGATTTATCATATAGGATGAAAGTATAGCTTGAATCAATCCGATATTAATGGAGGAGAGAAAGCCTTATGAAAAAATGTAATTCAATTAAGTTAGCAAGTTTTGCAGTTTTATTAGCGGGTACTGTTCTATTCACACCTGGTTTTACTGTGACTGCAGAGTCAGCTCAAAATATTTCTAGTTCGTCACAAGTACATGATCAAAAGAATCGTAATGGCTGGAAACAAGTAATGCAGGAAACAGTACAGCTTGGTGCTGTAGGAATATTAGCTAAGGCGTCTAACAACGGAAAAACTAGTAGTTTTACTGCTGGCGTGGCGGACTTAAGTACAAAGAAACCGGTGAATTCGGATTATCGCTTTCGGATTGGTAGTGTGACGAAGACGTTTACTGCGACGACTGTGCTTCAATTAGTAGGAGAAAATCGCTTACAACTTAACGATTCAATTGAAAAGTGGCTACCAGGTCTCGTGCAAGGAAATGGGTATGATGGTAATCAAATTACGATACGACAACTTTTGAATCATACGAGTGGTATCGCTGAATACTTAAAGTCAAAAGACGCGGACATAATGAATTCGAAAAAAACGTATACAGCAGAAGAAATAGTGAAAATAGGCCTTTCGCTGCCTCCAGATTTCTCGCCGGGTAAAGATTGGTTGTATTCAAACACAGGATACGTAATACTAGGAATGCTTATTGAAAAAATAACTGGAAATAGTTATGCGGAAGAAATCGAAAAGCGAATTATTGAACCTTTGGATCTATCAAATACGTTTTTACCAGGAAATTCACCCGTCATCCCAGGAAAGAATCATGCTCGTGGATATGTGAAAATGGAAGGGACAGGCGAGTTCAAAGATATTACGTATTATAATCCGAGTTTAGCTAATGCAGCTGGAGATATGATTTCTAATGCGGATGACTTAAATAAGTTCTTTTCATCTTTACTTGGTGGTAAGTTACTGAAGGAACGCGAGCTAAAAGAAATGCTTACTACAGTTCCTATAGAAGGCAAAGGGGTTGGTGACGCATACGGTCTTGGAATCTATGAGACTAAACTTCCAAACGGTGTTTCAGTTTGGGGGCATGGAAGAGGAATTCCTGGATTTGCAACTTTTGCTGGGGGAGTAATTGGAGGCAAACATACATTAGCTATCAGTCTTAACTCAATAGGTGGGGTCGATATTGTTCCACAGTTAAATAAAATGATGCAAATTGAATTTAATAAATAGATGAAAAGAAAATGAATAGAATTTTGTTATAGTTGTATTTAAAAGAGGTGCTTTTTTAAGTTCGCAACTATGGACAGTAGTTGCATTTATGATATGACATCAAGTGTATTCCAAAGTGAAAATCAATCTTAATGCTTACGACAAAATAAAAAAGGATGTCAGTTACATGACATTCTTTTTATTTTGGATAAAAGAGGTATGTATATAGTTCTGAAAATTGTTATTTTTTAAATTTTTACATATAATGAAGGGTATAGGGGCACCAATAGGGGAGTTATGAATGGAAAATACTTTAGTTAGTTAAATATTACTCGTTTTAATCAAAATAATTATGAGTTGATTTGGAGTTGAATACAATGGGGAAAAATCATTATAAATGGAGTAATAAACAATTACGAGAACATGTTGAAGTACTAGATGGTAAGAGAAGCACACACATATTATTAAAGAATGCAACATATTTAAATTCTTATATGCGCGAGTGGATGACAGCGAATATTTGGATATATAATGATCGAATTGTATACGTAGGGGAGCAGCTGCCAGAGCAATTAACGGAGTGTGAAGTTGTTGATTGCGAAGGAAAGTATGTCGTACCCGGTTACATAGAACCACATGCACATCCGTATCAGTTGTATAACCCAGAGACGCTAGCGAATCATGCGATGCAGTTTGGGACAACAACTTTTATTAATGATAATTTAACTTTATTTTTCACATTAAAGCGTGAAGAAGCATTTCGTTTATTAGATGAATTCAATAAGATTCCAGCAAGTATGTATTGGTGGTGCCGTTTTGATGGACAGACTGAATTGCAAAACGGAGAATCTTTGTTTAATCGTGAAGAAATAATAGAGTGGCTGCAGCATGAAGCGGTTCTTCAAGGCGGCGAGCTAACAGCATGGCCAAAACTATTACATGGCGATGATGAAATGTTAACTTGGGTGCAGGAAACGAAGCGATTGCAAAAGAAAGTAGAAGGACATTTTCCGGGTGCATCTGAAACGACTTTAGCGAAGTTAAAACTGTTAGGTACAGATTGTGATCATGAAGCGATGACAGGGCAGGAAGTTTTCACTCGTCTTATGCAAGGTTACACTGTTTCCCTAAGAAATTCTTCAATCCGCCCAGATTTAGAAGTTTTACTGAAAGAATTGTTGGAACTAGGCGTAAAGCAGTTTGATAGATTCTTTTTTACAACAGACGGCTCACATCCTTCGTTTTATGAAAATGGAATGACAAACGTAATGATTTCTACCGCGATAAAACAAGGAGTGCCAGTAATAGATGCATACCATATGGCAAGTTATAATATTGCTCGCTATTATAATATGGAACATGTACATGGTTCGATTGCGACAGGTAGAATTGCTAATATCAATATTTTAGAAAGTAAAGAAAACCCAGTACCAATTAGTGTCCTTGCAAAGGGGAAATGGGTGAAGCGTGACGGTGTAAATACGCATGAAGCATTACATATAGACTGGAGTAAATATAAAGTAACTCCATTATCATTAGATTGGTCAATAGAAAAAGAGGATATGATTTTCTCTAATAAAACGGGGATACACTTATTAAATAACGTTATTACAAAACCATATACTAGTGAAATCAATATAGACTGTGATGAATTATCCACAGATCATGATGAATGCTTCCTCATGATGATTGCTCGTGATGGTACTTGGCGAGTAAATACAGTTGTAAAAGGTTTTGCGAAAGAATTAGGTGGTCTTGCTAGTTCTTATTCCGGCACAGGTGATATGATTCTCATTGGAAAAAGTAAAGAAGATATGCTTACAGCTTTTCGTAGAGTAAAAGAGCTCGGTGGTGGAATGGTCGTAGCAGAAAACAATGAAGTGTTACACGAAATAGCATTACCATTGCTCGGGATTATGTCTAATTTAAAAATGAGTGAATTAATACAGGAAGAGAAACAGATGGTGAAATTACTACAAGAGCGTGGCTACGCGTATGATGATCCAGCATTTACAATTTTATTCTTTTCTGCGACGCACTTGCCTTTTATACGAGTAACACCTATAGGATTATATGATGTGAAAAGTAGTAAGGTAGTTGCCCCGCCCGTGAATTTGATAAAGCAATATTAAAAGGAAAGATCCTATAAAAATTTTATAGGATCTTTCTCATTATTAGCATAAGAATATTGTAAGCCTCAAATGATATAGTATCTAAATCATTTGAGGTGATATGTAAATATGAAAAAAATATTTTACATTTTAAGCGTATTTATTCTGTGTGTATCGATACAACACGTTGTACATTCCCAATCAGATGCACCAGAATTATCTTCGCATTGTCTCGAAGAAAGAAAAGTTAGAGATGAAAAGCATGTGAAGAATATAATACAGGACATTAAATCCACATTTAATTTAAATATTGATGAACATAGTTTTTGGGAAGTAAGTAAAAGAGATCTGGAGGCTGCTCATTTGATGTATGGTGGAAAGGAAAATGATTCTTATTATAATTCGCTAACTAAAATTTATGATAGTGGTGGATTTAGCGAACAGCCCAGCTTATTTGTGAGGGCGCAAGAAGCATTTTTACTTTATAAAGAAAAAGATAATATCAATGTAATGAAACGCCTAAAACTAGACGTTGAAAAAGGGGAATGGTTCGTTATAAAAACGAAAAAGAAGAAAGGGAAAAAAGTGAAATTCAAGCTGTTGCAATGTGAAAAAGATTATATGAAAAAGAGAAATGAATAACAAAATACTTATTCATACTGTTTTTATTCAACGATATTTTGCTGTTGATGTGAAATAGAAAAAGGTAAACGAACATATTAGCTTTATGGAATATGTTTGTTTACCTTTTTTTGAGAGATTTAATAATTGGGGATTATTTACTGGCTAATGAACTTATAATATTCAATGAATTTGTTCTTCATAAACATTAGATTTTGTGTCAAATGATTTATACATTGCCGAACCACCTATGTATATTTTATTCTACAGTATTTATAAAAGAATGTTGGCTATTCATAAGAAATATGATTGGCACGGTTTTTGCTTGTATTACATGTAAGGAAGGGAGATTGTATGTAAGGAATCTGTACTCGTAATAGTATAAAACAAGCTACTATTGCATTATTAATCATAGTTGTATTTATAGCGGAACTGTAAATACATACAAATAAGTGGTTTTTTTGATTTCAAAATTCTGAATTTTCTTTTAAATTATTAGGGGGCAATGGGATGGTTAAATATTCGAAAATTTCTAAGTGGATTCTTGGTGTTGGATTAGTGACAATAACATGTAATGGTTTGCAAATTCAAGCAGAGACAAAAGAGCAAAATGTGAAGAACGTATTACAAATGGAGCCGGTAGGAATACAGAAATCTGTTGATGAATTGGCGCACCCTTCAAAAGTACAAGAAAATGCATCTTTTACAAAACGGTTAAAATTAGCGGATTTATCACAGCGTCCACTAGCACCAACCGATAATATTAAACCGTTAGCTGAAGAAAAAAAGTATTCAATGGCTGAGTTAAATCAATTAAATAATAAACAATTAACTGATCTTCTTGTGACAATTAAATGGTATCAAATTCCGGAATTATTTCAGTTTAATAGTGATAGTCTTAAATTCTATCAAGATGATAGCCGAATGCAAGCAATTATTAATAAACTAGCAGAACAAGGACAAGCTTATACGAAAGATGATTCAAAAGGGATTGAAACATTAGTAGAAGCTCTACGTGCAGCATTTTATTTAGGTTTTTACCATGATGAATTAAGCAAACTAAATGAGCGTAGCTACCATGATAAGTGTTTACCAGCTTTAAAAACAATTGCAAAAAATCCAAATTTCAAACTTGGTACATCAGAACAAAATAAAATAATTGCATCATATGGAAAATTAATTGGAAATGCATCAGCAGATGTTGAAACGGTTTTATATGCAGGTGAAATTTTTAAACAATATAACGATAATCTTGCAACTTTCATTGAAGACCGAACAAAAGGAGACGCTATATATGAGTTGATGAAGGGAATTGACTTTGATATTCAGACGGATATGTACACGACTGGAAAAGAGCCAAAAGATACGATGTGGTTTCGGAATATCGATAACTTTATTAATGAAGTAAATCGTTTTGCACTACTTGGTACAGTAACAAATAAAAACGGATGGTTAATTAATAATGGAATTTATTATGCTGGCCGATTGGGCAAGCTTCATAGCACGCCGACAAAAGGACAACAAGTTGTTACAGATGCAATGCGAATTTACCCATATTTAGGAGAGCAATACTTTGTTGCGGCAGAACAAATTACTACAAATTATGGAGGAATAGATGCGAATGGAAAAACTGTAAATTTAGATCAAATTCGAGAAGAAGGTAAAAAGAAATATTTACCGAAAACGTATACGTTTGATGATGGAGCAATTGTCTTTAAAGCTGGGGATAAAGTTAGCGAAGAGAAAATTAAACGTCTATACTGGGCGGCAAAAGAGGTGCGTTCTCAATTTTATCGTACAGTTGGTAGCGATAAACCACTTGAAAGTGGACATGCTGATGATGTGTTAACGATGGTTATTTATAATAGCCCAGATGAGTATCAATTTAATCGTCAACTGTACGGATATGAAACGAATAATGGTGGGATTTATATTGAAGGGACAGGAACTTTCTTTACATATGAACGTACACCAGAGCAAAGTATTTATAGTCTGGAAGAATTGTTCCGCCATGAATTTACGCACTACTTACAGGGAAGGTACGAAGTTCAGGGATTATGGGGCCAAGGGGAAATGTATCAAAATGAACGTTTAACATGGTTTGAAGAAGGGAATGCAGAGTTCTTTGCAGGTGCAACTCGATTAGATAGTGTAGTACCGCGAAAAAGTATAATTAGCGGGTTATCTAATGATCCTGCAAAACGTTATACAGCATCACAAACGTTAAATGCGAAATATGGAACGTGGGATTTTTATAATTATTCGTTTGCGCTGCAATCATATATGTATAATAAGCGCCCAGAAATGTTCGATAAAGTACATGATTTAATTCGCGCAAATGATGTTTCAAGTTACGATGCATACCGTGCTACATTAAGCAAAGATAATAAGTTAAATGAAGAATATCAATCTTATATGCAAATGCTTATTGATAATCGCGATAAGTATACGATTCCCCAAGTATCAGATGAATATTTAACTCAACATGATCCAAAATCGCTTTCGGACGTTACTTCAGATATTACGAATGAAGCGAAATTAAAAGATGTGAAAGTAACAAAGAATAAATCACAATTCTTTAATACATTTACACTACAGGGAACATATACAGGAAGTGTGGCTAAAGGAGAAGTTGAGGACTGGAAAGTGATGAATGAAGCAACAAATGATATGTTGAAACGTCTTTCAGGAAAAGAGTGGACTGGATATAAAACATTGACTGCTTATTTTGTAAATTACCGTGTAAATAATGCTGGGCAATTTGAATATGATGTTGTGTTTAGCGGAGTGAATACGGAAGAAGGTACGGCTGTAGAAAAAGAACCAAATAATTCATTTGAAACAGCAAACCCACTATCTTTGAATATTTTGTTAAGAGGAACCTTGAGCGATCAAGATCAGGGGGATAAATTTGTTATTGATGTAAAGGATCAAAAAGATTTACAAATTTCTGTTACGAACGAACAAAATCTTGGACTGAACTGGGTATTATATTCTGAATCAGATTTAAATAATTATGTAGCTTATGCAACAAAACGTGATGGAAACAAATTGCTTGGAAATTATAATGCAAAGCCAGGGAAATATTACTTAAGTGTATATAAGTATGGTGGTGGAACAGGGAATTATACGGTACAAGTAAAATAGTTTACTATAGTTTGTTTTGAAAGGCTACTTATCGCATTTTTTAGCGAAATAAAGTATGTAATGTTAAACATTAAACTAAGCCAACATATCCCTGTTCTAATTATAGAACAGGGATATGTTGGCTTTATATTTTCAAATTAAATAACCTCATTGGATTTTGACAAGAAAATAATTAATATAGATTTGAATTCTCATTCGTAAAGCATGTTTTAATCTTCTTAATGCTCTTTCATTTTTGTCTCAATGCTTGTTTTCAAATCAGTTGATACTTGATTGAAATACCCCAAAACGATCTCCCTAATATCATCGGATATAACTTTCAAATCACTAGCTAAGTTTTCAGCGAGATGTTCTTTTTCTATTGGCTGTAACTTCGTATAAAATTCACCAGCCTGCGTAAAGTCATCCTGTTTCATTATAGAAGTTCTTTCAAGTTTACCTTCAACGTACCTTCCTTCACCGGTTGTAATTTGATTAGCAGGTGTCCAATCTTGCTGCTGGTTAATCGTTAATTTGCGAAATTCTGGACCAATTCTTCTTCTTTGTGAATCACTGTAAATGTTAGCGCGCCCTTGCAGCATTTTATCATCTGATAGTTCTGCACCATCCAGTAAATTAGAAGGAGAGAATGCGACCTTTTCTACTTGTTCCATAAAATTTTCAGGATTTTTATTTAATACCATTTTCCCGACTGGTATGAGAGGATACGTCTGTTCATCCCATACTTTTGTGTCATCTAAAGGATCATAAGAAAGATGCGCTTCATCTTTCGGATCCATGAGCTGGACGTATAAACCATACTCCACTGGTTTACCATTTTCAATTGCATCATATAAATCTTTCCCGCTATAATCAGGATTTTCGGCAGCTAGTTTAATTGCTTCTTTACTAGTAATGTACTGTACACCTTCAAACGGGTACCAATGATACTTTACATACTTTCGATTACCTTCCGCATTTCTCCATACATATGTATTAACACTATGTCCTGGAATGTGGCGAAGACTTTTGGCCGTACCATTATTAGAGTATAAACGGACAACAAAATGAATAGATTCAGGTGCTTTAGCGACAAAACTCCAAAATCTATTAGGGTCTATTAAGTTATTTTTAGGTGAAGGCAATAATGCTTGAATCGTTTCAGGGAAACGCATTGGATCACGGACAGAAAAAACAGGAATGTGATTACATAAAAGGTCAAAAATGCCTTCTTTTGAATAAAATTTTGTGGAAAAACCGCGTACATTTCTAGCAGTATCCGGTGTTCCTTTCGTACTAACAGCTAACGAAAATCGAACCATAACAGGAACTTTCTCATTAGAATTTTGTAAAAAACTTAATTTAGTATGTTCAGACATCGAATATATCGTTTGAAAATAACCGAACGCACCAAATCCTTTTACATGAACAGGTCTTTCTAAAATTTTTTCATGAATAAATTGTTGTAATGACTCATGCAGTACACTATCTTGCTCTAGTACAGGTCCACGTGAACCAACTGTTTGAGAGTGAAATTTAGCTGGTTCAGTAAGTTCTCGATGTTTATTAAAGTCTTCTTCTAATAATTCTTTCCTATGTTTATCATATTTTTCATTCATCGATATAGCCTCCAAATTTTTTCGTCGATTGTTACTAAATATGATTTTATAGTCTCGATTATGTATGACATACAAAGTTCAAAGCAGTAACATACCGCTAGATGAAAAAAACACATATGTAGTGGACCTGTTGAAATAGAAGAAATTATGGAAAAATGAATATCGGGAAGAGAAAGCACACGTTTTAATAAAAAATGTGGAAGAAAACCACTATTAAAATTTCAATCTTAAAACTTAATTTATAAACGATTATATAGAGAATAAACGTTAAAAAAGGAAAAATAACTAGGAGGAATTTAACATGTCGGATTGGTTTCAATTAGATAAAGAATATATGATGTCTACATATTGTCGGACAGAGGTTGCAATGGAAAGAGGAGAAGGATGTAAACTATATGATGTAGATGGTAAAGAGTATTTAGATTTATTTTCTGGCGTAGGAGTAAATGTACTAGGATACAATCATCCTAAAATTGTACAAACGACAATGGAGCAAGTTGTGAAATCGTTGCATTTACCGTTTCATTTCTTAAACCCAGTTGCAATTGAGTATGCAAAGAAATTAGTAGAGTGTACTTTAAAAAGCGGAAAAGTCTTTTTTACAAACTCTGGTACGGAAGCGACAGAAACGACATTAAAATTAATTGATAAATATAGATCTATTGCGAATGAAGAGCGTGACGGAGTAGTTGTGTTAAAAGATAGTTTTCACGGGAGGACGTTAGGGGCACTACATTTTACGAGACAAGAAAAGGTATATCAAAATTTCCCTAAAACATCTATTCCTGTATACGAAGTAGAGCGTGAGAATATAGACCAATTAGAGGAGACCATTATTAAAGAAAAACCAATTGCGATTATGCTAGAGCCTGTTTTAGGAAGTGGGGGAATTTATCCTTTATCAAGTAAATATTTGCATGGTGTTCAAAATTTATGTGAAAAATATAATGTACTTCTTGTCGTTGATGAAGTTCAAAGTGGTATGGGTCGAACGGGAAAACTATTTGCTTATCAAAATTTTAATATCACACCGGACATTATTCAAATTGGTAAAGGAGCAGGAGGCGGGATACCGCTAGGAGGAATTATTGTAGGTGAAAAGTTATGTGATGTATTTTCACCAGGAGATCACGGGACAACGTTTGCTCATTCATCAATGGGAACAGCTTTAGGTTTAACGGTATTAAATACATTACTTGATGATGGGTTAATGCAAGAAGCTTATGAAACGTCACTATATTTGAATGGCAAACTGCAAGACATTCAGAAAGAAAATTCTTATTATATACAGGAAGTGCGTCATGCTGGCATGATGTTTGGAATTAGTCTGAATGATACGAATGAAAATGTGAAGAAATTACAGGTTGAGCTAATGAATAAAGGAATGTTAGTCGATGTAACAAAAGGGAATATTATTCGATTACTTCCGCCGTATATTATTACGAAAGAGGAAATTGACGCATTTATGAATCAGTTTATTATTTGTTTAGATAAAGTTGCTGCTGTAGTAAGTGCTTAAAAATTAAAGCTATATTTTATATAAAGTGCACTCTAATTGTTGGGGATAGTTTACAATTGGGGTGCATTTTTTATAGTTGAATTTTGTAAAATACAGTCGTTTTTATATGATAACGGAAAAATAGAAGGAATTTCGTTATATTTGAGTGGTGAAGAAAAGGGAAAGTAAGTATAAAGATAGTAGATAAAGCGGGTGGTTTAAATAACTAATGATAGAACGTTTTGAAAATAATAGCATACGAATATATAAATAATAAGAATGAGGTGATATATTGGAAAATAATGATATTCAATTTACTTCTTTACAAATGAGAACGGATAAATATGGTTGGGCTAGTATTCAATATACAAATAAAAAGCAGGCTATCTTATATACTCAAAATAGAGGAGTAGAATGGGATGTTGTCAATCCTCTTAATTCAATTGTATTATTTGGGTATCCAATAAACGCTCGAAGCTCTTGGGCATATGGTTTAACAAAAAAGAATGACGATTTATTGCCAGCTATATTTTATACAGTTAATAGAGGAGAAAGGTGGAGTAAGTTTATTTTACCGGTTGAAGAAGATTGGGAGAAATCGACTGATGTTCAAGTACAATTGCATGCTACGAATATGGATAGTATATGGATTGTATTATCTAGAAAGCTTGCATCAAATAAATTTGAACATAATTTATACTATTTGAAAACGAAAGGGAAAGTTTGGAAATTAATAAAAAATATAAGTATTAGTGATAGTATTTCAGGGATAACATTTATAAACGATCTAATTGGGTTTATTTCATTACAAAAACATTATGAAACATCAACGGTATTTAAAACAATAAATGGTGGGGAAAGTTGGCATCCTGTAAAAGATATTCCAAGTCTTGAAGGAATTAACAATGGGACTGCTATGGCTTATAAAGCAATCTATAAAAATAACTTATTAGTAATACCAACTAAAAAGAATGATGATGTATTTTTAATGAATTACTCATTTGATAAAGGGAATTCGTGGCATATTTCAAATAAAACAATAAATACTAGTAAAGTGGCTGTTTCGTTTTTTAGTTCCTATTATGGCTGGGTTATAAATAGTGAAAATGGAAGTGTGTATCAAATAATAAAAAAAGGAGCAAAATGGATTAAAGTATCAAGTAATCAATTGTTAAAAAATGTATTTTGTTTGCATTTTTTTAATCGGCGTAAAGGTTGGGCGTGTAATAAAAAAGAAATATTTACTACAAAAGATCGCGGTATAACATGGAAAAAGGTAGTATATAAAATTAATAATATTGATAAATTTATTTAAAAAAGTCCTAAAGAAATTAGGACTTTTTTTGTTTTTTATGGTGAGAGTTGTAACAAACAATGATAAGAGAAAGGAGGTAAGTGCAGAATTATATTTTTAAAAATAGACGTTTGTTTTCACACAGTATAATTCACTTTTGAATATGTTAATAAAGTAGCAAATTCATAGGAAATGGTAATACTTAATATTTTATGTCACATGATGTGTAAAGGGGGCGTGTAATGAAATCGTTAACGGTTATTATTTTGTACAGTGAAAGAGAGCAAATATTAGAAGAGTCAATTCAATCTATATGGAAGCTAAATCCTCTTGAAATTATAATTTTCGTTCCTAACGATAGAAGTAATTTGTATGAAATAGCAAAGAAACATAAATGTCATATTGTTTTTATGGACAAATATAATAAGCATTATGATGGATATGGAGCTTGTATAAAGGCAGCAAAAGGAGAAGTTTTATTATTTTTAGATGGCAATTTTTCGTTATCCACAAATGAAATGCAGAGATTTATTGAGCCAATTGTTACAAATCAAGCCGATGTAGTTTTAAATAAAATAGATAAATTGATAGAAATAGGTAAATGTCCAAATATGGATATTGTATGGAGAAAAATGTTAAATGAAATTTTAAGTCGACCAGATTTAAAAAGCAATTCAATACTTTCGTTACCATATGCGCTTACGAAAGAAGTAGTGGAAAATATCGGCTTTAATTATATGGAAGATATCGTTCTATCTCATATGAAGATTGTGAATCAAGGGTGGCGGATTAACGATCAATATGCAATCAATACGTTATCTAAAGATGAGACTATAGAGGAAGGAGGATATTTAATAAAAAAAGAGTTATCCAAAAATGAAAAAGAGAAAGTAGAAAGATATTTACGCGGTATAGCTAAATGGATAGAGAAAAAAGGAAGAAGAGTAGGGTTTACTGATGCAGGAAAAAGAAGAGATATTGTTCAAAAACTAGGTGAATGTAAGCGATACCCTTCCTATCATCAAGGGTGGGGAATGCATTCTTCAATTTATGATGGGAAGCAACTTTCTGTCATTATACCAGTACAAAATGAAGAAGAGACTATAGAACAAGTAATACTTGAGGCGAGAAAAATAGAACCACTAGAAATCATCGTCGTTGTAAATGGTTCGACAGATCAAACGGCTAATATTGCTAAAAGACTTGGTGTTACTATTATTGAATATAACGAACGACTTGGTCATAATGTTGGACGTGCTATTGGAGCGCTTGAAGCTACAGGAGATATTCTTTTATTTATTGATGGTGATTTTAGTGTTTCAGGAAGTAATTTGCATCATTTTACAAAAGCAGTTTCAGCTGGTGTAGACATAGCATTAAATGATTTGAATCCGATGTTACACCCTCCGTTTTATGTTGTAGACGTCGTAAAATATATGCTTAATTTAGCATATAATCGTCCAGAATTAAGCAATGGCTCATTAGTAGCAATTCCACATGCTATGAGTAGATCATGTTTAGATGCAATAGGCTGGGAAAGCTTACTATGCCCTAGTCTTGCACAAGTAAAAGCAATATTACAAGGGTATAGAGTAGAATGTGTACATTACGTTGATGTTGTAAAACCGAATAGAATTCGTTTAATGGAGAATGTAAGTCACAATGGGCATCCTCCGGCAGTATTAAGAATCATTGGTGATCACGTTGAAGCTCTCTCTTACTTGATAGAACAACTTGAAATGGATGGAAAGGGTGATTAAACTGTTAGACCAGTATAAAATAATTAACATTTCATATGAACAATTATGGCAAATGGATTTTCAAATTACAGAACCATTTATACTCAAGGTTGATTGGGATAAAGTAACGTATGAATTTTTAATTCGTATTAAGCCCGATGCTTCTAACACTATTGTTTTTGGATCCGGAGCAGGTGGGTTTCAAGAACAGCCAATTGGTCCACCTATTTTTCATCGACATTCTTGGATGGATGAATTTGAAGATACTGTTATATATTATAATGACCCTACGTTATATCTTGGAAAATTATCTTTAGGTTGGGGACAGGGAGAGTTAAATAGATTTTATTTACAAGATATAGCAAATATTTTAGAAATAGTATTTGTAAAGTTAAAAGTTGATTCGAAAAATGTGTTGTTTTATGGCAGTTCTGGGGGAGGATTTATGTCTTTAATTTTAGCTGGATTCGTTAAGGGCTCCACAGCTTTCATTAATAATCCTCAAACAAATTTATTAAAATGGATACCTGTACCAATAAATCTAGTTTTCGATTTGTCTTATCCAAATTTATCAAGAGAAGAAGTTGAAGAGAAATTTGGTGAAAGAATTAATGTTGTGAAATTTTTTAATCACATTAAATATGTACCGAATATTTATTTTTTGCAAAATTTCGCGTGTGAATTTGATGTGCAAAATCATTTGCTACCATTTATTTCCGAATTAGAGCAACTTGATAAAGACACGGAAGTAAATCAAATTATAATTGACTTATATTTTGATAAAAAAGCAGGGCATGCAGCTGTAGGGAAGAGTGAAACAATTGAATATATAAAAAAAGTAAAACCTAATCAGACTGTAAAAGAAGAACAAAAAGAAGTGGACCTATCAGTTGTTATAGTTTTAGGAGAAGAAAAATCAAAATTGAATCAAATTTTAAATAAAGTGCAGCATATAAAACCACTAGAAATTATTATTGTAGCTGATGATAGAATGAGTGCGATACAATCTATACCAACATTTGTTGAAAGTAACGTTGTTGTGATTGAGGAGAAAAGTAAATGGAAAGCACCAGTTCATGGGGCAAAAGTCGCCAATGGTGATGTAGTCTTATTTTTAAATGGAGAAGATGTTATTTTTTCGGTAGAATTAGAACGATTTATAGAACCGCTACTAAAAAAGGAACAGGATGTAATTTTAAATAATATAGACTCGGTTTGTTTTGAAAAGATGAGAGTAGAATGGCCAAGCATTGCTATGGTGTATAGAAAAATAGTAAACGATGTATTGGGGCGTATGGATTTAAAATATGATTCGATGTTATCTATGCCATATGCTATTACTAAAAAAGCAATTGAAGACATTGGATATGATATCTTGCAGAACCCTATTCTGTCCCAAGTAACTCTTATTGAGAAAGGGTGGCGACTACAATCCTCGTCAGCCATCACTAACACCTCCTTGAATAATATGCCTGCAAACAAAACCTCTTTCTATAAAAATGGATTAACTAAATTAGAAGTATATGAGATTAAAGAAAATATAAAAGCTTTGGAGAGTTGGTTACAACGAAAAGATGATAGAGGTAATTATACAGATGGAGGAAGAAAAAGAGAAATTATAGAGCAGTTAAAAAAACAAAAGAATTATTCACGTTTCCATAAAGGATGGGGAATGAATTCCTCTATTTATAATGGAAAACAGTTATCAATTATTATACCAGCACAAAATGAAGAATCAACGATTAAAGAAGTTATTCTTGAGGCAAGAAAAATTGAACCGAAAGAAATAATTGTTGTCATTAATGGGTCAACAGATCAAACAGAAGCAATTGCTAAGCAATCAGGGGCAACAGTAATTGTTTATGAAGAAAGATTAGGGCATGATGTAGGACGGGCAATTGGTGCACAAGAAGCGACAGGAGATATACTTCTCTTTATTGATGCTGATTTTGCTATTCCAGCAAAAGATCTTCATCCGTTAACGCAAGCTGTTGCGGATGGTGTTGATATGGTTTTAAATGATTTAAATTTAAATCTTAGATTTCCTCTATATATTGTAAGTTTATATAAATATATGTTGAATATTGCTTGTAACCGTAAAGATTTAGGGGTAGGATCTACAATTGCTGTTCCCCATGCTATTAGTAGAAAATGTTTAGAGGGAATTGGCTGGGACACTCTTCACACAGCGTGTGTTGCACAAGTAAAGGCAATATTAGAAGGGTATAAAGTCGAATGTGTCCATTTTGTAGATGTAATGAAACCAAATCGTATTCGGCCACAAGAGCATTTTGCGACGATAGGACATCCACCAGCTGTATTGAGAATTACTGGGGATCATTTAGAAGGACTTTCATATTTATTGAAGAATAAGGATTTTAAAGATTTATTTTAAAAGGTAAATTTGTCTATTGAATGAGTAACTTAAACATTTCATTTATGCAACTTGACGATATTTAGTATTGCAATGAAACTAAAATCAAAAATTTTTATTATTTTTAGCTCAGGTACAAGTGAAGAGCATGTTTCACTGACTGATAGTAAATGAACAAGTAACTAAAAGGTAAAGGCTTCTTTATATATATGAAGAAGCTTTTATCTTTTTTATTTTAAGTATGGAAGGTAAAGAGTAAATAAAGTTGTAACGGTATTTTTATTTTTGGATAAATTGATATTAGATATAAGAAAGGAGGGAATATCTTGTCTTGCATCAATAAAAGTTGTTTTCATATTTCTTTAGAAACTAAAGTCAATCCAAATGGTGGGGCAGAAATATTCGTAAGGTGCAATGATGAATGTTTATCTAATTTTAATGTAATACCGTTTATTGCATGTGTTTCTATTTCAGTAAAGGATGATTTGAGTTTTTTAGTTGATTTAGATAGTTTAATAAAACGTTAATTTTCTATGCAGTTAATAATAAAATAACATCTAATTTATAAGACTTAGTAAGAGAGTCGTGTCCGAATTTAATTAACTGCATATATTGTTAAAAGAAAGGAGGGAGAGTTATGGCATGTACTACGAATAATGTTTGTTTAGATGTGTGTCTTAAAATTACAATTACCCCTGGTAGTGGAATTGATGCAGTAGTCGATTGTGGAGGCACATGTGGGACAAGTCCTACTATTGTAATTAGTCCTAGTGGATCAATTGTTATTACTTTACCATTAGTTGCATGTTTCTCAATTGCACTAAAAGATGATTTAAGTGTTGACTCTTCATTAACAAGCCTCTATTTTCAAACTTCTTAAGAAAGATACAGAAATGAAAAGCCTGCCTGCTACTTTTCTTTTGATCTAATGTAAAAATAAAAAAGATGGTTACAACCATCTTTTTTTATTTTGCTATATATTTAAAATGAATTTATATATTATTTGGTGGTAAGAATATACAATTAAAAGTATTCAGTGTTTCTTTTTTGTTCAATGAGGTAAGAAATTGCTTCTATATGATCACCAATGATTTGTTGCGTTGCTAATGAAAGGTAGCCTTCCTGCGAGAAGTGTTTTTCTGGTCGAACTCGATTTATCTTGTCAACGTCGATAGAATGAACATTTTGTACATGCAATCCTGCTAAAATTGTTTTAACTTGACTTAAGGTTGGTGAAAGAAGAGAATCAAACCCAATTGTATCAATGCATTTTCGACTAAAAGCATGAGGGACAGCAGTTGTGGAGCCCATACCTAAATCTTTTCGATTACATGCTAAATTAACAACATGCTTACATGCAGTTACGATAGTATAAGGAACACGATACATGTAGTAGTGCTCTAATTTATTTAAAGCTAAATCGGTTCCATTTTGAACAGATTGTACAAATGGTAATAAATCAGAACTAGGAATTAAGAAATCACCATCAATAAATAATAATATATCACCTTTTGCAAAATATGCACCAACGGCACGTCCGGTATCAATGCCGAGTGCTTCTTTGTAAGTAATAACTGTTGCACCGCAATTCTTCGCCAATTCCTCTGTTTTATCCGTTGATCCATTAACAATAATGATGATTTCTAAAGGTTTTAATTTCTGCACCTCAAAAATGATAGATTCTATCGTTTTTTCTTCATTTTGAACAGGGATAATGATGGATAATTGTTTATTTCCATAAGTATTTGAATAAAACTTTTTACCTGTAATTATTTTGGGTATAGCTCTTTGTTCGCCGTTTTGAAGTTCTAAAATAATATCTCGCCTTCGATTATTATCAGTATAGTTTCCTCTTGAATTTTGTAATATATTTACCCAATTTTCAATTGCTTCTAGGTGATAACGAATGAGTTGTTTTGAGGGGAAGGAGGGAATTTGCGGTATAGAAATTTTAAAATGATTGCTAATGCGAAATTTATTTTTAATAATTTTCATTTGTGCCAATATCGGATTTAATAAACTTTCTGGAGTAATTGCATCAAGAATCTCTTTTGTTATTGCATAGGGAGGAAATAATAGTGAGTTAACATGTAAATCTGGACGATGAAAAAAATGATTCGTAACCTGCTGCCAAATCATTTCTATAGTTGGCTTTTGCTTTTGATAAAAAAAGTCATCTAAATTGTTTAATACTATGTCAGCTGATTCGTCTAGTAATGGTTGAAGAAATTGTGTAAGTAAGGAAGATTGGATAATGTAATTTGCATCTAAAAATAAGAGGTACTTACCCTTTGCTTTTGTGGCACCAATTACATAACAATTATTTAATTCTGACGGTTCTTCTAATGTGATAATTTTACAATTGTAAGATTGTGCAATATCAATGGAATCATCGATATATCCGTTAATAGTAAGGATGATTTCTAAAGGGTGTAGTTGTTCACAGGCTTTCAAAATTTCAGGTAAAACTTTTATGTTATGCTGTATACGAATAATAATAGAAATCGGATTTTTACACATAAGTAGTCTCCTTTTTAATCAGAGGTAGTTATTAATAAGATTAGATAAAATAGGAGATATATATTTTATTAAATACGTAACGACTATTTAGTTTTCTCAGACTTAGAATTTTCATTACCTGAATTAGTACCTTTATTTATTCCAGAAGCCAGTAAATTATTGAGAACGCTCAGGTCTAATTGCATAGGGATTGAGTTTTCGGATGTAGTTTTCTCATTTTCTTTTTTGGTAGTTAATATAGTCTTTATATTTTTTATTTCTTTATATTGTTTTAAGGTAATGAAAAATCCAGAAATAATGAAGAGAAAAGAAATAGTAGCAAGTAAAAGTATTATTTCCAACATAAAACACCCTCCTTTAAATCTATAATAATACTATATTTGAATGTAATAAGACAAAATTCGAGCTAATGAGTTCACTTTTTAAATATATGCAAATCTTTAGTAAAAGTTACTAATTTCTAGGTTAAAGGAAGCAATTACAGAAACGTATAGATATAAATAAATTAAAATTTCATTTGTAGTGTAAAGGTATGTGTTATATAAGCTGAACGTCATTCTATAACAAGTTAAACAGGGTTTAATTTTATATAAAAAGAGCATTTAATTGGACAAATAATTAATTATGTGAAATAATAATAACAGATAAGGAGACGTTGCTTTTCCTTAAGTGCTTCGAATTAATTTTATTCAATAAGAGAAGGTGTGCTTAAAGAAGTTAAATTAAATAAGGAGCTGTTTTATTATATGCAACAAAATAATGATTTAAATTTTGAACCTCAAGACGTTAATATTGTTAATCCTAAACAAGCCAGGAAAGCAGTAATTGCTACTGGTATAGGGAACGCAATGGAGTGGTTTGACTTCGGATTATACGCGTATTTAGCGGTAATTTTAAGTCAATTATTCTTCTCTGGTGTTGATAATAGTGGATTGCAACTTGTACTTACATTCGGTACATTTGCAGCAGCCTTCCTCGTTCGACCAATCGGAGGTGTATTCTTTGGTAGAATAGGAGATAAGTACGGCCGAAAAATCGTGTTAAGTACTACTATTATTTTAATGGCACTTTCTACATTATTCATCGCATTACTACCAACCTATGAACAAATTGGTGTATGGGCACCAATACTACTTTTAGTTGCCCGAATGATTCAAGGCTTCTCTACAGGCGGCGAATATTCAGGAGCAATGGTTTATATCGCAGAATCTTCTCCAGATAAAAAGCGTGGTATACTCGGTAGTGGTCTTGAAATTGGAACACTCTCAGGTTACATTGCTGCATCGGTAATTGTTACCATTTTGACGTTATTGTTAACAGATGAGCAAATGCTCAGCTGGGGATGGCGTATTCCGTTCTTAATAGCTGCACCAATTGGTTTGGTCGGTTTATACTTACGCCGTCATCTAGATGAATCTCCAATCTTTGAAGAGATGGAAAAAGCACAAGAGGAATCTGAAGACAATGAACAATTTTCATTCATGGATATTATTAAATATCACAAAAAAGACTTCTTATTAAGCACAGTAATTGTCGCCTTCTTTAATATTACAAATTATATGATTCTTTCGTATATTCCTTCTTATCTAACTCAAGTACTTAAAGTCGAAGAAACAACAGGCTTATTAATTATTTCTATTACGATGGCACTTATGATTCCACTAGCACTATATTTCGGTAAATTAAGTGATAAAATTGGTAATAAACGCGTTGTGCAAATTGGTTTACTTGGTTTAACTGTATTTGCAATTCCAGCATTTTTACTAATAGGTAACGGACATATTGCAGCTATATTTGCAGGTATTTTCGTACTAGGTTTCTTCTTAAGTGTATATGAAGGAACATTACCTTCATTATTACCATCACTCTTTTTCACTGATGTACGTTATCGAGCACTTTCGATCTCATTTAATATTTCTGTATCGATATTCGGTGGAACAACACCGCTTGTATGTTCATACTTAGTTCATGCAACTGGTAACCCGCTCGCACCGGCATTTTATTTAGCAGGTGTAAGTATTATTGGATTAGTTGTATTTAGTGTACTATTCGTTACAACTTCAGGGCGTGCGCTAAAAGGTTCATATCCTACAGTAGAAACGAAAAAAGAAGCACACCAAATCGCTAAAGAAGACCCTGAAGAAACACTTTGGTGGCATGAAGAGTCATTAGAAATTGAAGCAGGGAAGAATGCTTCCATTTAAAAAGCAACGTAGAAGTACAAAAAGACTCCTATGAATATAGGAGTCTTTTTGTTACGTTATTTCTTTCGTTTCTTCAAACTTTTTTGATATGCATAAAGCTTATGAATCTCTTCCTTAAATTCATGTAGAAGTACAGTGTTTGCACTATTTGAATAACGCACCGTATTATAAGCATCTATAATAATATCACTTTGAATATTTACATCTTCTTCATCGTTTATTCTTTCTAGCCAAGCCTCAACAGTTTCTCCCCGTTTTCTATTTAAAGGAGGGGTTAACTTACTCTCTAGCTTGAAAATTTCCTTCCGAATTTCGTTATGTGGCGGTTTATTTCGTTTAAAACGATTTTGGCTCATTCCTTCTTTATCAGTAATGATAGTAGATTCGAAGGCGGGCATATTTGGTAAACTTAAATGTTTTCGTTTTTTTACTATTTTCCAAACGACGTAAATAGCGATAGCTGTACAGACTATTATTGTAGTGCTATTTATGAGTATTGGATCAAAATCAGGAATTTTTTTTCCGTCTTCAATTTTTGGTTTTAAGAGATGTCCTTTATTTGCCCAAACATCTTCAGTATCTTTTAATTCCGCTGCTTTAATTAATGGCATTAAAGCATAGCCGACGCCTAATGCGACTACTTCCGTTATAAAACCAAAAATAAGTCGAATGAAAGGAAATACTTGAACAATTAATATACTCATTAAGCCAATCGTAATGATAGAAGAAAAACGTAATAGTTGTTGTTTGCGATTGGCCCCGGTTAACCAAAATGTAATCATAAGATGCAAGGCTAACATTAATAGTTTCCACAACGGTGGAAAGGGTGCATAAAATATAGCTGAAACGAAAAACCATACAATACCACCTAAAGATTTTTGAACTGGATATCCAGGTCCGACCACATGTACGATAAAGAAAAATAGTGGTAATATGATTGTGCCAAATAGAGAAAAAGGTAAAAATAAAGAGAAAAGAACGATTTGAAGAACTAAAAGTATTACAAATCCTGTTGTTTTTTTCTGCATAAATTTATGAATAAGAAATACTCCAATATAGCCTGTTGTTAAAAATATTGCAATACTAATTAGTTCATCTCTTTCTGTTAATAATGAAAGCAGAAGGAGCAGAATGAAATCATGAATGTGATATAGCCAAGTTTTCAACTGGTTCCACCATCCCTTCACTAGTAATGAGAAACGTTGGCTGCGAGAGAAGAGGGAGTTCATTTCTTTGTAAACCAATGTATATCATTGTAGACGATCGTTCTCTTTTTCTCTTTACATAATGAAGGAATCCTTGTTTCGGAAGTAACGTACTATCATCTGAAATACGGGCTAATTCTTCTAAAGCTTTTGCATATTGTGTTTGTCCTTCATTTAACGGTACATGTAATGCACCGCCTTCTGCTAATACACTAATAAACAATTCAAACGGAATGTGGTGCTTCGTTGCATACTGGAAAATGTATGTTGTATATGAAATAAGTTCTTCTACATTATCTTTCCAACCAAATCCACGATCGGCAGCTAAAGAAAGACAAATCGTCCAACTATAATTTTTTACAGGTTCATATTGCTTCGCCTGTAATTGTTGCATTTTAGCAGATGCCTTCCAATGAATAGAGCGGAAAGACTCACGCTCATATCGCTTTACACCGATAATAGATGTTTCATCATTGTAAAAAGAAAAATTCGTTCGATAAGATCCATTCAAAAGTTGCTGAAGTTCTTGCAAACCTGCTACTTCTTTAGGAGAAGGATACACAATAATTTCAGTCCTTAATTTATCAAAAACAGGTAAATGTACAGTTAATAGATGAAATGGATCTTTTAATACACATTCAAATTGTTCAATTTGAAACACACCACGCTTCGTGGCGGTTAATGTTAACCCCCATTTTTGTGCCGAATGTGCAGGTTGTGAAAATGGGAAAGAGAATAACGTTTTTGATATTTGTTCAATGCCTTGCTCTTTATGCGGTATAAGGGACGAATTTAAATGAAAGTAACAAACACCATTAACGATTGGTATGCTGGCTCCATTTTTTAAATGAATAAAAAACTGTCCAGATTCCTCAGGAAAAATCCGTGTAGTTTGTTTCTCATTTATGATTTGAAACTTCTTCTCTATGAAAGCGACATATTTATAAATAAAAATCGCAAATAAATAATAGAAGAAAAAGAGAAACATAAGCATTCGTTGCGGGAAAAAGAATGTGAAAAGTAATGCGATTGGAACGGTTAGTTGAATAATATGGAGTTGAAAAAATAAAGGCACAGTTACAACACGCTGTCCATTCATGCTTGTTCAATCTCCACAGGTACGTCAACTTCTTTTAAAATACTTTGCATAATATCATTCTTTGTCGTACGCAGGGCACCTTCCATTGATAAGACGATACGGTGATTCCAAACAGAAGGAACTAACAATTGTATATCTTCTGGTGTGCAATATTCTCTCCCGCGTAAAAAGGCTAAAGCTTGAACAGCACGTACTAAAGCTAATGTGGCACGTGGGCTTACACCGTTAGCGATATAATCATGATTTCTTGTAGCATGAGCAAGTTTAATAATGTAATGTTCTAACGGTTCCGAAACAAATATTTCTTTTACTCGTTTTTGAGCTTCTAAAATATCTTCTAATGAGATGACAGATGTGACACTTTCTAATGGTAAATCGTTCCGAAAACGTCGCATCATTTGTAACTCATCTTTAGGAGTTGGATGACCGATTGAAATCGTCATTAAAAAGCGATCAAGCTGTGCATCTGGAAGAGGGAAAGTCCCTTGTGATTCAATTGGGTTTTGCGTCGCAATAACAAAGAACGGTTTCGGAAGAGGAGTTGACTGCTTCTCCAGCGTCACTTGTCGTTCTTCCATCGCTTCTAACAAACTCGACTGCGTTCTTGGCATTGCACGGTTAATTTCATCTGCTAGCAAAATGTTTGTCATAACTGGTCCAATTCTTAATTCGAATTCGCTTGTTTTTGGGTTGAAGTATTCAATACCTGTTACATCACTTGGAAGTACATCAGGGGTAAATTGAACGCGAGAAAAACTACCACCAATACTTTTTGAAATGGTTTTCGCCAGTAACGTTTTCCCAGTACCAGGCACGTCTTCGAGTAGTACATGTCCATCAGCAAGAAGTGAAACGAGCAGTAGATCAATAACATTTTCTTTACCAACAAACACAGATCCGATGTTTTCTTTCAATTTATTTATCATATGTACCATTCCTTTCATTATAAAAGAGCTAATATTTCTATATTTTAACAAATTATTCAGAAAATTGGTATGATTTTTTAATTCAAAGAAATGGATATTTAATTATTAAATTACTCTTGCATATTTTGGAATATAATTATAAAATATCGATATACGATGTATCGCAAATCGATATATCATATATCGATGTATCGGAGGTAGTTATAATGAATGCGAAGGCGCAAAAATATATTCCGTTAACTGAGGCGACATATTACATATTATTGTCACTCGTGAAGCCGTTGCATGGCTACGGAATTATGCAAATGGTAGAAGAGATGACAAATGGGGAAGTAAAGCTCGGCCCTGGTACTTTATATGGAAATACGACGAAATTACTAAAAGAGAAGTTAATTGTTGAAGTTGCCTCTACAGACAGAAAGAAGTGCTATGAGTTAACGCCGTTTGGGAGAGAAGTGTTAGAGCTCGAGTATAACAGATTGCAGAGATCTGTAAGGAATGGAAATAGTATATTAGGGGAGTGAATGAGAGATGGAGACAAAGAAGGTATTTAAATTTTTCATGGCATGGAGTTTAGAAAAAGAAGAAGCTTTTTTACGGAAAATGCATCAAAAAGGTTGGGCGTTACAAAGATATAATTTGTTGTATACGTTTAAGAAAACCGAACCGAAAGATGTAATATATAAAGCGGATTTTAGATTGGTTTATAGGGATTCAAAAGAAAAACAACAGGAGTACTTTGAAATATATGAAATGTCTGGTTGGAAACGTGTCACAAGTTTTACAAGATGGAATTATTTTTGTAAGGAAGTAGAGAAGGGAATTGAGTTACCTGACATATATTCAGAGAAGGACACGAAGGTACAAAAAATGAAGGAATTATTACAATTTTTCGCATTGATTTCAATAACTATATTACCCTCAATGTATAGCGTATTTTTAAGTTCAACAGAATCAAGGGTGCCAATTTGGGCGAAAGTTATGACAGGGTTTGTAGGTTGTATGTATGCTTATTTCTTCATGAGGATTTTTTGGAAAATCAAGAAATTGAAAAGTGAAATATTATAATAAAGATTAGACCCTAGAAGAAGATAATGATGACAATGAACAATGACATATTATCTTCTTTAATTTTTATGTAATTCTATTTTGTTAACTATTTTTTATATAATAAAACATTATATATTTAAGGCATAGAACTAACAGTTACAAAGATAATACCAGTAACAATATCTAAAAAAATCATAAATGAAGAAGTAATTAATAATAACGAACTAGCAATGAATATCACTTTATTAGATTTTTGTTTTTTATAAAGGAAATAAAGTAAAAGACCACAAATAGTAGAAAGTATCCATATAGCTAAACTGTAAGAAGTTGAGATTTTCTTCCAATCGGAAATCCAAAAGTAAAAGAGGATTATGTGACAAGTTAATAGTAGAAATGTTGATGGAAGCATTATCTTTTTATTTAAAATCATTTGTTTCACCTCCCTTATGTAAATATTACTAAAATGGTGTGGATTTTAACATATAATAAGGAAGAAATACATTTTTAATTAATGTATTAAACGAAAAAATCCCTTATAGAAAAATCTATTTCTACAAGGGATAATCATGTTTTTATTAGAAAGACTGATTTTGCGCAGGTTTAATAAATTGTTCAGGGTTTTCAACAAGTCCGCATACAGCACATTGGACACGGTATGTAGGTCCTTGATAGGCCATATGAAAAGCATTCATCGTTTCATTTGTGTATTCTTCTTCCACTTGACCAGTTTGTGGATTTATTTTGACTGGTTTTACTTGTTGCTCAAGAATATTAAAGCGAGTACGGTTCGTTTTACAACTTGGACATAGCATTGGTTCCATATGTATACACCTCCATTTGTATCATTTCTTAAAATCTTTAATTTTATGCAAGCAAAAAACTTTCTCAATATAAATAGGTGTTTAATGTATTTAAAATTCAGAAAAAATAAAATATAATAAAAGTACGAACTGGTTATGTCCAAACCAAATCTCCTGTTTTATGCCAATAAGCTGGGGGGCCGAGAAATCGGCCTCATTTTTTTTGCTCATTACTACAAGGAACAAGGTTTTATGAGACTTTTGTCGAAATTTTAGGGATAGATACAAAGGGGGATGTAAAATGAATTTGAAAATGAAGTACATCATTTTATATGTAGAAAAGTTTGAGGAATGTTTAAAGTTCTATAAAGATATTTTACAGTTACCTATAAAAGCAGAGCACGGCACATATATTGAATTTAATACTGGAACTACCATTTTAGCGATGAATACGCGGCAAGATGTGAAAGAATTAACAGGACTACCGCTTACAGAAGGTGAATTACAGTCTTCTCATTTCGAGTTAGGATTCGTTGTTGAGAATGTACAAGAAACGATTGAGCAATTTAGAGAGCAAGGTATTAAAATTTTAGGGGAGCCAATTGTAAAACCGTGGGGACAAACAATTGCCTACATTGCTGATCCAGATGGAAATTATATTGAAATTTGCAGTTCATTAGAATAGAGGGAGAAAGAGAAATGGGATTTCCGAAACTAGAAACAGAACGTTTATTCTTAAGAGAACTTACACTATTAGATGCAGAAACGATATTCCAATATTTTTCGAAAGAATCAGTTATACGTTATTTCGGAATGGATTCTTTCCAAAATATTGAGCAAGCGAAAACAATGATTCAAACGTTCAAAAATCGTTATGAAGAGGGCAGTGTATTTCGCTGGGGAATCGAGAAAAAAGGGACGGGCCAATTAATCGGAACGTGCGGATTTCATTTAATTAATAATCATCATAAACGAGCTGAAATTGGTTATGAATTAGATGATACATATTGGGGACAAGGATATGCATTGGAAGCATTACAAGCAATTTTAGCTTACGGATTTGAAATACTGCAACTAATAAGAATCGCAGCGGTTGTATATGTAGAAAATAAAGCTTCTCAAAAATTATTAATAAAAGCAGGATTTCAAGAAGAAGGATTACTTCGAAAACATATGATTCAAAATGGAGTTGCTCATGATACCATTTTATATTCTTTATTAAAAGAAGAGTGGAAGAAGTAATGAGTACAAACGAACTTATAACGATTATGAAGAAGCATAGGGAAAATAGATTCATTTTAGGTATAGATGGTTTAAGTCGATCTGGAAAAACAACATTCGTAGCCAATTTAAAAGAAAATATGAAACAAGAAGGCATTCCGTTTCGTATTTTCCATATTGATGATCATATAGTGGAGCGTAATAAACGATATCATACTGGATATGAAGAATGGTATGAGCATTATTATTTACAATGGGACATTGAATGGCTAAGGCGGAAATTTTTTCAAAAGCTACAACATGAAACAAAATTGAAATTACCTTTCTTTCATGAAGAAACAGATATATGTGAAATGGAAAAAGTACAGATTCCTATTGTAGGCGTAATTGTTATTGAAGGAGTTTTTCTGCAGCGAAAAGAATGGAGAGATTTTTTTCATTATATGGTCTATTTGGACTGTCCAAGAGAGACAAGGTTTCTACGTGAGAGTGAAAAAACGCAGAAAAACCTTTCAAAGTTTGAAAATAGGTATTGGAAAGCAGAGGATTATTACTTAAAAACGGAATTGCCGAGGGATAGGGCGGATTTAGTCATTGAATGATTTGAAAATAGAAGGTGAATAGAATGAATATTTTATGGGATTTTGATGGGACGTTATTTGATACGTATCCTGCATATACAATGATGCTTTCTGAAATATTAGGTGATTCAGTAGAAAAACAAGAAATATACAAAAACTTAAAAATATCATACTCTCATGCAATTCAGTATTATAATATTTCATGTGAGCAGGAAGAAAAGATTAAAGTTTTGAAGGGGAAATTCACGCCAAAAGATATGAAACCTTTTGCAGGTGTCGAAGAGGTTTTGAAATTTGCAAATAAAAATGTGATTATGACCCATAAACATAGGGAAGGGGTTATGGGCATTTTAAAATATTACGGCTGGGAAAAATACTTCGTAGATATGGTTACAATTGACGATGGCTTTCCTCGAAAGCCAAACTCTTTAGCTTATAATCATCTGCATAAAAAATACAATATTGATTTAGCTATTGGAGATAGAGAATTAGATTTATTACCTGCAAAAGAATTAGGTATTTCAACATGTATGTTTCAAGGTGATTGTGATGTAGCGGATTATTCTTTATCACATTACTCGGAGTTTTTTAAGATAGTGAGTGATAGAGAGTTTTCTTTATAAAAAAAGTTATTAATAAAGACTGAATCTTTCATTTTAAAGGTACAGTCTTTATTTTTTAGAACTCTTTCATTTTATTCCGCATTAACGGGTAGCCTGATTGGTTCAACTAATAATCAGTGAAGGGTGAACAAAACCTCCACTGATTAAAGTTTCACTTTATTTTCTGTATATAATAATTACTAGAGGTTAAAGAATGATCGTCCATCTTTATTAAGGAAGTAGCCAGGTTAATTGTTAGATAGAAATAAACCGAAAGATAAAGTGATAGCGTCTACTTTATCTTTTTTATATTTTAACCAAATTATGGTTATTCATGTTAATATGAATTCATAGCTATATAGAAGGGGTGGGGTTAGTATGAAAACTGAAATAGTTCCTAAAAAGAAGTACAGTATAATAAGCTATGTATCTTTACTCATCGGCATTTTGTGTTTTCTATTCGTTTTTATAACGCCAAAAAGGATAGCCAATGCAGGTAATATAGTTGGAGATTATATTACAATTGCCCTGACAGGTGTAGGTATCATACTTTCAATAATCACAATGACGAAAAGAACAGAGAAGAAGGGAATTGCTATTCTTTCATTAATACTGTCCTCATCATTTTTTATATTTTGGATCATAGCAATTATCCTATTGTTTACTGGTCAAATTAGTTTTGCACCGTAATGTGTAATAAAAAGAGTCCTTCTCGTATGAAGGACTCTTTTTACTCGGTATCTTCAGGTTGATATTCTAAAATATCCCCCGGTTGGCATTCTAATGCTTTACATATTGCTTCTAAAGTTGAAAAACGGACTGCTTTTGCTTTTCCATTTTTCAAGATAGAAAGGTTAGCCATTGTAATTCCAACCTTCTCCGAAAGCTCTGTTACACTCATTTTTCTTTTTGCTAACATTACATCAATATTAATAATAATTGCCATATTATTCACCTCAGACCGTTAAATCATTTTCTGATTTTATATCTATAGCATCTTTTAATAGTCTTTGGAGAACGGCAGCAAAGACCGCGATTACCATTGAAGCAAAAATCATAATCATTCCGATAATAATAATGCCAGGGGCGTCATCTCTCTCTGCCACGAGATAGAAAAGTGGCATACCTAATACATATAATACACTAATTGCCAATGCGCTGTACTTAATATTTTTTAAAGCTTGAACAGATAACTCTGAGAATGCGTTATTTTTATCAATATAGTTTAAAAGCTTAAATGTTTGGTACAGTGCGAAGTAATAAGGTATTGCTGTTGCATATAAATTGATAAATACAAGATATTTAATATATGCAATATCTGGATATAATTCTGCAGCGAAAGCTCCTATTTTAGGGACTAAAAAAATGCACATAGCAAGAACGGGGATTCCGATCAGAATCACAACGGTCTTTAAAAAGAGTGTGGATCCTTGTTTCATAAAAAGCACCTCATTTATTTAATATCTTATTAATTTAACACGAAATTTATTGTTTAACAATAAATTTTTATTTCTTTTGATCGAGGATTTATTGTTAAACAAGTAATTAATGAAAAGGATGTTAAATCTTTTTTATAAGATAGATGATACATACCGATATTTAATAAAGGAAAGAAAGGGAAAGTAACTATTGTTAGCTTTATGAGAATTGGGAACTAATAAAACATATGTAGGTTTTGGTATGGAAAAGGAAATAGTGTGTATTTAAAATGAATGCAAAGTTTATGGAGGAACAATCATGTTGAATTATGGTGTGAAGATGAAAAAGTTGCTATTAGTGGCAGCTATAATAGTAAGCGTATTAAGTACGGAAAGTATGATGAATTATCATGCGGCCAAAGCTAAGGTGAAAAAAGTAGAACATCAGCCTAAAAATATAATTATAATGGTTATGGACGGAACGAGTTCAACGGCGACAACATTGGCTCGCTGGTATAAAGGGGCACCGCTTACGTTAGATCAAATTGTAACAGGAGGAGTTCGTACGTTTTCGGCGGAATCAGCTATTACAGACTCAGCGCCAGCAGCAACAGCATTAGCAACTGGAAATAAATCAAATTCAGGATATTTAGGTGTATTACCTTCTATTGTAAGTTCGCCTAGCTTAGAGCCAATAAAAGAAGAGGACAAGTTACGGCCGGTCGCAAACGTATTAGAAGGTGCAAAACGTACTGGTCGTGCAACTGGAATTGTTGCTACATCTGAAATTCAGCATGCTACTCCGGCGGGATTCTCGGCTCACCATGTCAATCGCAAGCAATTTGACGTAATTGCGAAGCAGCAAGTATATCAAAATATAGATGTCGTATTAGGCGGGGGAAAAGCAGCGCTGCTACCTATGCAAAGTAATGGAATCCGAAAAGATGGTGAAAATTTAGTGAAGGTGATTCAAGACAAAGGATACGATTTCGTTGAAACGAAAGATGCGTTATTGAACTCCAAATCTAATAAAATTTGGGGCTCTTTCTCACATCATGCTCTTGCGTTTGATATGGATCGTATAGCAACAAACCCAGAACAACCAACACTTTCTCAAATGACAGAAAAAGCAATTCAAACATTATCAAAAGATAAAGATGGCTTCTTTTTATTCATAGAAGGTAGTAAGCCTGATTGGGCAGCCCATGCTAATGATCCAATTGGGATGATTAGTGATATATTGGCATTTGATGAAGCGGTAGCAAAGGCGTTACAATTTGCGAAGAAAGATGGGGATACGATGCTCATCGCTTTAACTGATCATGGTAACAGCGGCATCTCTATAGGGAATAGGAATACGACAAAAGGATACAATACTACACCGGTTTCTGCATACATTGATCCATTGAAAAAGGCGAAAATGACACTTGAAGGAACTATAAATAAACTGAAATCTGATTTATCAAATGTAGAAGATGTAGCTAAACTATATGGTTTGGATAATCTAACTCATGATGAAAAAGAAAAATTAAAAGCGGCAAAAAAGAAAATGGATGTAGGACGAATTTTTACTACATTATTGGCTAATCGTGCAAATATCGGCTTTACGACAGGAGGACATACAGGTGAGGATGTATTCTTACATTCTTATGGACCTCAAAAACCAGAAGGCTTAATCCAAAATACAGACATTGCGAAGACGATGGCGAAAGCGATGGGCTTTAACTTAGAAGAAGTAACGAATAAAATATTTTTAGAGAGTGAACAAGTCTTTAAGAAAATCGGTGCAACTGTAACAGCCGACAAAACCGAAGGAGCAAACCCGTTACTCGTAGTAAAACATAATAAAGTAGAAGCACAATTATTTGGTAACAAAAATATAATTCGTATCAATGGTAAAGGGTATGAATTAAGAAGTATTATTGTAGAGAGTAATGGAAAGTGCTATGTACCAGAAGAAGCAATTCAACTATTTGTAAAGCATTCTCGTTAAAAAATTGCCAACCAGTTAAGCTAACTGGTGGCAATTTTTTGTGTTTATTCTAAATGTAAGTGTTCGAATTGTTTTGTAAAGTTTTCCATATGAGACTGGTATCAATGTTAAAGGGAAAGTATAGTTTTTTCTTACATTAAAAAATTTCGTTTTGTAGAATAAGAAGTTATACATATAGTAAAGTCTAATGGGTTATCAATTAATATTTACGAAAAATATATTAATACTTTAGAATTTCTTTAATGTTCATTATTTTTTATTTAAGGTTATCCGTTATATTTATAATGTGTTTATTTCAATTTATTGTATTGAAGCTCAGTTTTATATAATTATAAAGCAATCATCAAAATAAAATCTCCACTAGAGTAAATTTATTATTTTTTTGCGGAAATTATTATGCAGTTAAGAAAACTGTAATTTATTGAATTAGAAATATATTAGAATTTAGTTGAAGAAAGAGAGAGGGAATAAAATGAATATAGTGCACTTACGTCCTAAACAGCGGTCTAAGTATCGCATTATGCTAGGTAAGTGGTATTACTCTACAAAGAGGCACATTCAGTGGTTAGCAGACGGAAAAACATATGCAAAAAGGTTCCAACAAGAAAAGCTACCTTGTACAGCAATTCAGCACCAAACAATATTACTTCGTAAGCTTAAAGATGTAGATATGTGGTATCAACAGAATAAGGTTGTTAATTTGAAAATTGCTGTTAAAAAACTAAATGGTATCGTCATTAGACCGGGAGAAACATTTTCTTACTGGCGTTTAATAGGTAAGCCAACGAGGAAAAAAGGGTATGTAGAAGGTATGGTATTACACTACGGATCTTTTCAATCAGGTATTGGAGGAGGTCTTTGTCAGCTTTCAAATTTAATATATTGGATGACTCTACATACACCACTGACAGTAACCGAACGATATCGTCATAGCTTTGATGTCTTTCCTGATTCTAGGCGAACTCAACCGTTTGGGAGTGGGGCAACTTGTTCCTATAACTATTTGGATTTACAAATTAAAAATGAAACGGATCAACCGTATCAACTTCACCTTTATATGACAGATGAACATTTAGTTGGTGAATGGAGAACAGTCTATCCGCAACTTTATCAATATGAAGTGTATGAGAAAGAACACTCAATTCAACCTGCATACTGGGGCGGTTATATACGACATAATGTGATTCAACGTAAAGTATATAATCTACAGAAACAGTTAATAGAAGATCAATATGTAACAGAGAATCACGCTATAATGATGTACGAACCACTATTAGCTTGTAATAATGAGAATAGTGAGTAATATGGTAACCCATAGATTAAATAGTATAGAGAATATTTAATTCTTATTTTTACTAAAAAAGTTCACTGTTATTTATAGGTGAGTTTGTTTTTCTATCGTATGTATTTCACCCTGCATAAAAAATATTTCTCAACATTTTATTTGTTGAAAAAGATTGAATATTCGTATTATAACGAATATTATGTTGTTATCGGCAAAAAACGATAATTTGCAGACACTGGGGAGGAAATACATTGAAAAAGAAAAAGAAATTAAAACCATTAGCGGTATTAACAACAGCAGCAGTACTAAGTAGTACGTTTGCTTTTGGAGGTCACGCAGCGCATGCTGAGACACCAACATCATCTCTACCAATAGATGAGCACTTAATACCGGAGGAGCGCTTGGCTGAAGCGCTAAAACAACGGGGGGTAATTGATCAATCTGCATCGCAAGCTGAGACGTCAAAGGCTGTCGAAAAATATGTTGAGAAAAAGAAAGGGGAAAACCCTGGGAAAGAAATTTTAACAGGAGATAGTCTTACGCAAGAAGCTTCTGATTTTATGAAAAAAGTAAAAGATGCAAAAATGAAGGAAAATGAACAGGCGCAGCAGCCTGAAGTAGGCCCAGTAGCTGGACAAGGTGCAGCATTGAACCCTGGGAAATTAAATGGAAAAGTACCTACTACATCAGCGAAGCAAGAAGAATACAATGGAGCTGTTCGAAAAGATAAAGTACTTGTTTTACTTGTAGAATTTAGCGATTTTAAGCATAACAATATTGATCAAGAGCCAGGATACATGTATTCTAAAGACTTTAATCGTGAACATTATCAAAAAATGTTATTTGGTGATGAACCATTCACTTTATTTGATGGATCGAAGATTAACACATTTAAGCAATATTATGAAGAACAATCTGGTGGTAGCTACACAGTTGATGGGACTGTAACAGAATGGCTTACTGTTCCAGGAAAAGCATCAGATTATGGTGCTGATGCGGGTACTGGGCATGATAACAAGGGGCCTTTAGGACCAAAAGATTTTGTGAAAGAAGCATTAAAAGCAGCGGTAGCAAAAGGAATCAATTTAGCAGACTATGACCAATTTGATCAATACGATCAAGATGGTGATGGAAATAAAAATGAGCCAGATGGCATTATTGATCATTTAATGGTTGTACATGCTGGCGTTGGTCAAGAAGCTGGCGGCGGTAAATTGAAAGATGATGCGATTTGGTCACATCGTTCAAAACTAGGTTCAAAACCATATGCAATTGATGGCACGAAATCTTCTGTTTCGAACTGGGGCGGAAAGATGGCTGCATATGATTATACAATCGAGCCTGAAGACGGGGCAGTTGGTGTGTTTGCACATGAGTATGGCCATGATTTAGGCTTACCAGATGAATATGATACAAAGTACTCAGGACAAGGTGAACCTGTTGAGTCATGGTCTATTATGAGTGGTGGTAGCTGGGCTGGAAAAATTGCAGGAACAGAGCCAACGAGTTTCTCACCACAAAATAAAGAATTTTTCCAAAAGAATATGAAGGGGAACTGGGCGAATATCCTTGAAGTAGATTATGACAAACTTAGCAAAGGAATCGGTGTTGCGACATATGTAGATCAAAGTACTACAAAATCTAAACGACCTGGAATCGTTCGTGTTAACTTGCCGGACAAAGATATAAAAAATATCGAATCAGCGTTTGGTAAGAAGTTCTATTACAGTACAAAAGGAAATGACATTCATACAACACTTGAGACACCAGTATTTGACTTAACAAATGCAAAGGATGCTAAGTTCGATTATAAGGCATTTTACGAACTTGAAGCGAAGTATGATTTCCTTGACGTATATGCGATTGCAGAAGATGGAACGAAGACACGCATTGATAGAATGGGCGAAAAAGATGTAAAAGGCGGCGCGGATACAACTGATGGTAAGTGGGTTGATAAATCATACGATTTAAGCCAATTCAAAGGAAAAAAAGTAAAACTGCAATTTGAGTACTTAACAGATATTGCAGTAGCTTATAAAGGGTTTGCGTTAGATAATGCAGCATTAACTGTAGATGGAAAAGTTGTTTTCTCTGATGATGCAGAAGGTCAGCCAGCAATGACGTTAAAAGGCTTTACTGTGTCTAACGGATTTGAACAGAAAAAACATAATTACTATGTAGAGTGGAGAAATTACGCTGGTTCTGACACTGCGTTACAACATGCACGTGGCCCAGTATTTAATACAGGAATGGTTGTATGGTATGCGGATCAAAGCTTTACAGATAACTGGGTAGGCGTTCATCCAGGTGAAGGGTTCTTAGGAGTAGTAGATTCTCATCCAGAGGCAATTGTAGGGACATTAAACGGACAACCTACTGTGAAGAGCAGTACGCGTTACCAAATTGCCGATGCGGCATTCTCATTTGATCAAACACCAGCATGGAAAGTAAATTCACCAACTCGCGGTATCTTCGATTATAAAGGATTACCAGGAGTGGCAAAATTTGATGATTCTAAGCAATACATCAACAGCATTATTCCTGATGCAGGACGTAAGTTACCGAAACTAGGACTGAAGTTTGAAGTGGTAGGCCAAGCTGAAGACAAGTCTGCAGGTGCAGTGTGGCTTCATCGATAAAATAAGGTAAAACGAAGAGGAGCTGCGATAAGTCGGTGAAACTGACTTATCGCAGCTTTTTCTTCTTGTGAAAAAACTTGCTGTTTTTTTATGTACTTATTGGAAAAATTCGAAGTTTCTTTTATAAATAAAATACTCCGCCTGTCCAATTATAGAAGCTATTTTGGGCGTAAGTAATTTGTAAGTAATGAGTAAGAAAAAAGAGATTTTCATAGTATATAATATTTATTATAGCTACTTTTAACACCTGATACTAATAGTGTGCTATAATATGAATTAGCAACAAAAAGGAAAGGAATTAGAACAATGACCTTAGAAAATACTAAAAATTTAAAAAAACAAGTTGCTCCTTTTGAAAAATCAACGATTAAAAAAAGTGTTTGGCAACTGATCAACACAATCGTGCCATTTATTATTTTATGGTACCTTGCTTATAAAAGTTTGTCAGTTTCTTATTGGTTAACATTAGTTCCAGCACTGTTAGCCGCTGGATTTATGACAAGAATTTTCATTATTTTTCATGATTGCACCCATTATTCGTTCTTTAAAAGTCGACGTGCAAATAGAATAGTTGGAACGTGTATGGGTGTTTTAACATTATTCCCATTTGATCAGTGGGGGCATGAACATTCTATTCACCACGCTACGAGTGGTAATTTGGATAAGAGGGGTACAGGGGATATTTGGACGCTTACAGTTGATGAATATGTAGCTGCACCATTTAGACTTCGTTTAGCATATCGCTTATATCGCAATCCATTCGTTATGTTTGGATTAGGTCCGATTTATGTTTTCTTGCTTAAAAATAGATTTAACCGAAAAGGTGCAAGGCAGAAAGAACGTATGAATACTTATTTGACGAATATTATAATTGTTGCTGTAGTAGCTATACTTTGCTGGGCAATTGGGTGGCAATCGTTTCTGTTAGTACATGGTACTATATTCTTAATAGCAGGTTCAGTAGGGATTTGGCTGTTTTACGTACAGCACACATTTGAAGATTCTTATTTTGAAGAGGATAAAGATTGGGAATATGTGAAAGCGGCAGTGGAAGGAAGTTCTTTTTATAAGCTTCCTAAAATTTTGCAATTCTTAACTGGTAATATTGGATTCCATCATGTTCACCATTTAAGCCCAAGGGTACCTAACTATAAACTAGAAGAGGCACACAATAATACGCTTCCGTTAAAAAATGTACCAACGATTACGCTTGCTACAAGCTTACAATCACTACGTTTCCGTCTTTGGGATGAGAAAAGTAACAATTTTGTTAGCTTTAAAGATGTCAAAAATATAATTAAAAATAATGTTTCTGTTCGAGTGAAATCTGAACTATAATTGCATCGTATATAAAACTCCCCTTAATCATTTTCGATTTAAGGGGAGTTTGTGTTTAAAGAGTAGATGCCAGATAAGAGGAAAATTTACATAATTCAAATTGTAATTGAAGCAGATTAGGAATTGCTCGTACGTAAGTACAAATATAAGATGACAGTAAATGCATTATGTTAACAAATTCATAGTAAAAGGGGGGATCGTACAACATTATATCCAAAAATAAGAAAAGACTTGAACGAAAATTCCATTCATTTTTCTTGGTGTTCCGCATTCCATACACTTAAATAGGACGCATATTCTAATTCATCTGGATTCTCATGTAACATAGAAATGAATTCTAATTTGTTTCCATCACAATCTAGAAAGTATACACTTGCAGCAGGCATCCACCTTTGGACAATTGGCTCTTGATTTCCTTTTCCTTGACTTCCTATCACTGCTATTCCACGTTCCTCTAACCACACTTTAGAAGTCATTAAAAACTCTAAATTTACACCAAAAGCAAAATGTCTCGGCTCAAAGTCTTCAATGTTATGTACTTCCCATAGTCCAAGCATTTGTTGTTTATTTTCTCCGACCCAAAAGAAAGCCACTCTTCTTTTGGAGAGTTTTCTTGCTAACGTTAATCCTAGCTTGTTTTGATAGAAATTTATTGCCTTCTCTAAATTTCTTACATGTAAATGAGTTTCGTATATGTTCTGTATTATTATGATCATTCCTTTCTTTCTTTATTGGTAACTACCAATTCAATAGTGAATATAATTCTAAAGTTGAAATATGTATAAGCCTAGTAATGTACATCTATATCCGATATACCTATTTACTATTATATTGAAATTGGAATGTGATAAATCCCACTGAGGTAGTAAGTGTTTAAATGAACACTCTACTACTTTTGTAGGAAAGGGGATATATTCATTAAATTCAGATGAAATCATATTAAAATAATGAAAAAAGACCACACATGAAGTGAAACGCCATGTGTGGTCTTTTATGTATAGTCAAATATTACGAAGTCTCGCTAATTTTAGTTTCACTATGAGTGTTAGTAGAATTTCTTTTCTTAACTTTAAAGTGATAGTAAGTGTAGCAAAAGATGATAAATGGGACAGTGCAATAGATTCCAAGTCGTTGTTCTGGGATAAAAATAAGACTGATTAATATAATGCCATACAATCCAAAACCAAGAATTGGTACGAGTGGATAAAGTGGCGTTTTAAATTTTAAGTCTTCTAATTTTCCGCCGTCTGCTAAATAATGTTTGCGGAAAAAGAATTGAGAAACACAAATTGACATCCAAACAATAATGGTAATGACTCCGGAAATTGAAATGAGCCACAAGTAAACAGTTTCAGCAGCTACTACACTTGTCAAAAGAGAAAAAGCAGAAATAGCTATTGTCATGATTAAAGCGTTGAGAGGAATCCCACGTGATGATAATTTCTTTAAAAATGCTGGAGCCATTTCGTTTTTTGATAAAGACCAAAGCATTCGAGTAGCAGCGTATAGTCCTGAGTTTGCGACAGAAAGAACAGCAGTAAGAATAACAAAGTTCATAATATCAGCTGCATATGGAATACCGATATTATCAAAAACAGCAACGAATGGACTCTTTGTTAATCCAGCTTCTTCCCAAGGAATTAAAGCAACAAGAACAAAGATTGCTAAGACGAAGAAAAACATTGTGCGCCATATAATATTTCTAATAGAACGAGGTAAAGTTTTTGCTGGATCTTCACTTTCACCTGCTGCGATTCCGACAAGCTCTGTACCTTGGAAGGAATAATTGACTGTAACCATTGTTAATAGAATAGCTGCAAGTCCATTCGGAAATAAACCACCATGATTTACGAAATTTGAAAGAAGTGGAGCTGGTTCATCGCCTTTTAAATCAATAAAACCGAACATAGCGGCGCCACCAAGAATTATAAAAGCTATAATGGCAGATACTTTTATACTTGAAAACCAAAATTCTGTTTCTGCATAACTACGAGCAGATAATGCGTTAATAGTGAAGATGGTAACGCCAAATATTAAACACCAAACCCAAACAGGAATATCAGGAAACCAGCGCTGCATTGTAATACCGGCAGTTGTAAATTCAAGACCGGTCGTATTCGCCCAGCTTAACCAATACAACCATCCGATTGTAAAGCCAGTTGCAGGATTGATGAATTTAGTAGCATATTCCTGAAAAGAACCTGAAACAGGCATGGCTACAGCAAGTTCACCAAGACATAGCATAACGAAATACATTAATAATCCACCAGCAATAAAGGCAAGTACGGATCCACCAGGTCCAGCCTGACTTATAATAAAGCCAGATCCGTTAAATAACCCGGTTCCAATCACACCACCGAGTGCAATCATGAATAAGTGTCTACTTTTCATCGTACGTTTTAATTCATTGTTTGTATTGCTTACTTGCGCCATTGTTTTCCTCACTTTCGTAGTTGATAGAAGAATGTTTGATGTTTTTCCGTATTATGGAATGTATTCCGTGATGTGAAATCTTGTTATAATTTTCAGATAATTAAAAAGAAAAGTCAATATTTTTTTGTTTGCGTTTTCAATTCGTTGTTAGTGATATGTTTTTATTGTTAGAAAATTAAATAAATAGATTGATTTCATTTCGAATGTTTGCTAAATTGATAGTTAATTAAGCGTACTAACATATTACGAGTAAAGTTGAGGCGAGTTATGGTACAGTCCATTGATCGAGCGATAAGTATTATTAAATTATTGAATTCTACAAATGAAAAAGAGTATTGGGCTATTTCTGATATAGCTGATGGAACACATCTCCCGGTTAGTACAGTACATAGATTACTTAACTCTCTAATGGAGCATGGGTTAGTTACACAAATTACAGAGACAAAACAGTACAAAATTGGACCAATGTGGATGGAAATAGGGTTGCGTCAATTGGAGAAGGTAGACTATAGATCTGTTGCAAGAGAAGTGATGAAACGTTTGGCTTCTGAAGTGGAAGAAAGTGTCTATTTGAATATTCCAAACGGAACACATTCTATTATCATTGAAAGAATTGATAGTCCTTTAAAAATTCGAGTTATCGATAATCTAGGAGAACAAATTCCACTTTCAATTGGTGCTGCAAATAAAACGATGCTTGCCAATATGAAAACGAATGAAATGGAACATATTGTAGAGTATTTACTTCCTTCATTACCAGAACAAAAGCAAATTCTTCTTAATCAAATAAAGCAAATAAAAAATGAAGGATATGCTGTCAGTTATGGTGAAAAAACAGAAGGGACAGCTTCAGTAGCTGCACCTATTATCGGATTTAATCATAAAGTAGTAGGAGCATTAAGTGTTGGGTTAATTAGTCATCGTATTAATGATGATCGACTATCTTTTCTTATTAGCAAGGTAAAACAAGCGGCTCATGAAATATCAATAAAAATCGGCAGTACATCAGAACTATAATTTTGATAGCTGTCGTCATTTTTTATTCATATACTGGAATTAGTTTTCATAATGCGGAAAATAGGGGGATTTATATGTCAAAGTGGCAATCAAAAGAACAATTGGTTCAATTATTAAGCAGTCTTGTTGAAATTCCTAGTATTACCGGTTCAGAAGCTGAAGTAATATTGCCAGACTTTGTTGTGGAACAATTATCTGACTTACAGTATTTCAAACAAAACCCGCACCATTTGCAAAAAAATCCGACAGGGGACGGACGATATTTTGTTACAGCACTAGTAAAGAAAAGCGATAGTACAAAAAATACTGTAATTCTAGTAAGTCACTTTGATGTTGTAGATGTACAAGATTACGGAATGTGGAAAGAAGATGCATTTAATCCTAAAAAGTTAACATCTATGTTTTATTCTCATAAAGATGAACTTCCAGACCATGTACGTGAAGATATAGAACATGGAGAATGGCTGTTTGGTAGAGGAACAATGGATATGAAATGCGGTCTAGCATTACAAATGGCAATGATTGAGCAAGCTTGCGAAGAAAGATTTGATGGGAATGTTCTTTTATTGGCTGTACCAGATGAAGAAGTAAACTCTGTAGGGATGAGAGCTGCTGTTCCAAGATTACTAGAGTTAGCAAGAGAACATGATTTAGAGTATAAAACGGTACTAAACTCAGAGCCTATGTTTTCAAGACATCCTGGTGACCAAAATAAGTATATTTACACTGGCTCTATTGGTAAAGTGTTACCTGGTTTTCTTTGCTACGGAAAAGAGACACATGTAGGTGAACCTTTTGCAGGGTTAAATGGGAGTTATATGGCTTCATTAATAACAGCAGAATTAGAGTTAAACACAGACCTTTGTGATATTGTAGAAGGGGAAGCGAGTCCTCCGCCAACTAACTTACTTCAAAGGGACTTAAAAGAGGATTATTCTGTACAAATTCCGCATCGTGCAGTTACATTATTTAATTTGTTTTTATTAGAAAAATCAATGACAGATGTAGTTTCATTGTTACGTCAAAAAGTAACGAAAGTAGCAGAGAAAATAGAAGAGTCGTATGAAAAACATGCATATCGTTTTTCTAAATATAATCCATTTATACCACCTAATCTCAAAGTAAATGTATTAACTTATGAAGAGCTTATCACATATGCAATTGAGCAACATGGACGAGAAAAAATAAATCATATTCAATCTAATATTATAAAAAATAGAGGAGATAAAGATGATCGTGCGGTAACCATTGATTTAGTAGATAAATTAGCGATTTTATGTAAAGAAAAGGCACCGATGATTGTACTTTTCTTCGCTCCGCCGTACTATCCAGCTGTGAGTTCACGCAACAATCCTTTAATAAAAGAGGTAGTTGTAGAAATGGAAAAGTATGCACACTACAATCATAAAATTACATTTGAAAACCAAAATTATTTTGGGGGGATTTCAGATTTAAGTTATGTAGGCTTGCAGTATCCACTGGATTCAATGAGTTCGCTTGTAGACAATATGCCATTATGGGATAAAGGTTATTCAATTCCGCTTCAGGAATTAGAAGAGTTTGATGTTCCAGTATTAAATATGGGGCCGGTAGGAAAAGATGCACATCAATGGACAGAACGTCTAGATGTAAACTACGCATTTGAAACGCTATTAGATATGTTACCGAAGTGCATTGAAAAATTATTAGTTTCTAATAAAATTACACAATCATAGTAGGGAATAGGTAAGGGATAAAACAGAACCTGTAAAGAAGATTTGAATGAAATTATTTTAATATAATTAAAACTGAAACGGCCAAACTCAATTATATATGAGTTTGGCCGTTTATCATGTAGTGAATTTCTAATTAAATTCATATGAATTCATAGCTAACGCGATCTCTTTTACAGTTTTACTTTTTAGTTTGACCAGATAGTTCAACAGACTTTTGCGTACAACGCTGCATAGCTGAAATAATCGCTGTTCTCAGTCCTTTTTCCTCCAATGTTGCTACAGCTTCTATTGTCGTTCCGCCAGGAGAACAAACCATATCTTTCAATTCACCTGGATGTATTCCTGTTTCTAGTACCATTTTTGCAGAGCCTAACACAGCTTGAGCAGCGAATTTATATGCTTGATTTCTTGGCATACCATCTAGTACAGCAGCATCTGCCATCGCTTCTATAATCATATATACATAAGCTGGTGAAGAACCACTTACGGATGTGACAACATCCATTAATTTTTCACTTACGATCTCTGTTTGACCAAAACTATTGAAAATGTTTAGTACATCTTCTAAATCTTTTTCTGTCACCATTTCATTCGGGCATAATGCAGACATTCCTTCTCCAACAAGAGCAGGAGTATTAGGCATTACCCTTACAACCTTTACTTTTTTATTAAAGGCATTTTCAGTACTTTCAATACTTTTCCCAGCAGCGATCGTAACGATGATAGCATCGTTTTTGATTATTTCTTTTATTTCATTAATTATTGACGCGTATAGGTCTGGTTTGATTGATAAAATTAAAATATCAGCATTTTTAGCTACTTCATTGTTGTCGGTAGTTGTAGTTAGCCCATATTTTTCACTAGCATTTTTTAAATTAGCAGTGTTTAAATCTGAACAAATAATTTGATTTGAAGACACTATATTTTTGTTTATCATTCCGCCAATCATAGCCATTCCCATATTTCCGCAACCGATGAATCCAATTTGTTTATCCATAATAACTCAATCTTGCTCCTTTTATAATCAATTATATCGGTTTGATATTATTTTCTTAGAATAAGAATAACATCCCTGTGCAATATAAAGAAACATTCTAAGAGAATATATTCCTTTTTGCAACACTAAAAGATAAAAATTAATTATATTCGACATTATGTAAATATATACACTATAATGTAAGGTTTTATGTTTATGAATATGAGTTAAACTTATATCATTTTGTATTTTCATTCAGTAGGGCGATAATTTCATACAAATAACTTGCGGCTCTATTTATTTTTAAAAATACCTCTTGACACCGAATCGAACTATATCGCATAATATAAAAAAATTAGATTGAAAATCGTTGAAGGGAATTAGTACATATGTCTTCTTGCGAAAGAGAGTGGAATTCACCGGCTGAAAGATTCCTCGTATAGAATATATCGAACCTATCCCTGAGTCTTAAATGAAAGTTTAGGCGTTCGCCTGCGTTATAGGCACCAAGTGGATATCTATGTATATCAATTAAGGTGGTACCGCGGAACAATGACCGTTTCGTCCTTTTTATTTTATTAAGGGCGAAGCGGTCATTTTTATTTTGCTCTTAAATACCTCATTGCAGCATTGATGAGAATAGATATAGTTACAAAGTGAATGAAGTGTAATTTATAAAAAACTTTGATTTTAGACTTGGGGGATAAAAAAGTGAAAAAACAACGAGTTGTTGTAAAGATTGGGAGTAGTTCCTTGGCAGATAGTCACGGAGGCATCTCTACAGAACAGCTTTCAGATCACGTTGCCGCATTGGCTCGGTTGAAAGAAGAGGGGCACGAGGTTGTGTTAATTACATCTGGAGCCGTCGCTGCAGGTTTTTCAGCGCTAGGATATCCTAGCAGACCTGTAACGATTAAAGGGAAACAGGCTGCAGCAGCTGTCGGACAAAGTTTGTTAATGCAGGCGTACACGGAGGAATTCCGTAAATATGGCATCGTTACTGCGCAACTTTTGCTGACGAGGAGTGATTTTTCTAGAAAAGAACAATATAGTAATGCTTACGCTACGTTAGGAGAATTATTAAACCGCTCCGCTCTTCCAATTATTAATGAAAATGATTCCATCTCTTTAGAGGAGCTGACGTTCGGTGATAATGATATGCTGTCAGCTTTAGTAAGCGGGCTTGTTTCGGCGGATATGCTTATGATCTTTACGGATGTGAACGGGTTATATGACAAAAATCCTCAGAAAAATCCGGATGCAAAAAAATATTATTTTCTTCCTGAAGTTACGGAAGAAATTTCTTCTCTTGCAGGAGATGCTGGCTCAAAACTTGGGACTGGCGGTATGAAATCAAAAATCGACGCTGCAAAGACAGCGCTCTCTCTTGGTGTGAGTGTATTTATCGGAACAGGACGTGGACAGGAAAAGTTTGTAGATGTTTTGAAGGGTAAGGGTGATGGAACGTATGTTGGTAATGCTCCTCAAAAAGAAATGAAGATGAACAAGCAATGGATTGCCTTACATTCGCTTGTTAGCGGACAAATTGAAGTAGATGCTGGGGCAGCTACTGCCATCATTCAGCATGGTAAGAGTTTACTTCCAGCTGGTGTTACGAATGTATCAGGATTTTTCCAAGTGGGTGAAGTTGTAGAGGTTGTAACGCAACAAGGGCGCGTAATAGGAAAAGGACAATGCACATATAGTGCAGAGGAACTAATAGATGTAAAAGGTATGCAAAGCCAAGATATTCAAGTAAGAGGCGAGAGACATAGTTATGAAGTCATCCATAGGGATCATTGGGTTTCACTTTAAAAAGGAGGAAATAAAAATGAATGAAGTGTTGGCAAAGGGGATAAAAGCAAAAGAGGTTGCTAGAGAGCTTGTGCTTAAATCTACAGAGCAAAAAAACGAAGCACTTTCCGCAATAGCTGATCAGTTAATATTAGAAACAGCTTATATTTTAGAAGAAAACAAGAGGGATATTGAAGAAGGTAAGGCAAAAGGATTTTCTGATTCACTCCTTGATCGTCTTCTGCTAACTGAAAATCGTATTATTGATATGACAGAGGGGATTAAGCAGCTAATTGAATTACGTGATCCTGTAGGAGAATGTGTAAGTGCATGGGAAAGGCCAAATGGACTATCTATTCAGGAGATGCGCGTACCACTTGGTGTTGTCGGGATGATTTATGAGGCAAGACCGAATGTAACTGTTGATGCTGCTACAATTTGTTTAAAAACAGGAAACGCAGTAATACTACGTGGTAGTTCTTCTGCTATCCATTCTAACAAAGCCATCGTTAGCGTTATTCACCGGGCGCTTAAGCAAACTAGCTTGCCTTCAGAAAGTGTACAGCTCATAGAAGATACAACGAGAGATAGTGCAAAACAGTTGTTTACATTGAACGAGTACTTGGATGTTCTTATACCAAGAGGCGGTAAACAATTAATTGATACAGTAGTGAGAGAAGCGTCTGTTCCAGTACTTGAAACAGGTGCGGGAAATTGTCATATATTCATTGATGAAACAGCAGATAAACAAATGGCGTTTAATATTATTATAAATGCAAAAACACAGCGTCCATCTGTATGTAATGCAATTGAGACGATTGTACTTCATGAGAATTGGGCAGAGCAATATGGTAGCGAGTTGTTTTCTTCCTTGAATGAAAGAGGAGTGGAGCTACGTGGTGATAATAAAGCAGTGGCGATTGATTCTTCTATCTTACTTGCGACAGAAGAAGACTGGGAAACTGAGTTTTTATCTCTCACACTAGCAGTGAAAGTGGTTTCCACTGTTGAAGAAGCGATTCATCATATAAATACGTATGGATCTATGCATTCTGAAGCAATTATTACTGAAAACGAGGAAAACGTCAGCAAGTTTTTTACTTCTGTAGATGCCGCGGCACTTTATCATAATGCATCGACTCGTTTTACAGATGGATCCGAATTTGGATTCGGAGCGGAAATTGGTATCAGTACACAAAAGTTACACGTAAGAGGACCAATGGGGCTTCCAGCATTAACTTCTACAAAATATGTGATTCGTGGAAATGGACAAATTCGAAAATAATAATAAAAGACACTCAATTGGCTTGGGTGTCTTTTATTATTAAAATTAATTACCATACAAATAGCCCAACGAGCATAGCACTTAATAAAGAAACAGCCATCCCGCTAACAAGAAGCTTCCAAACATTTTTACCGATGATTGATGATTTTTCTCCGCCAAATAATGAATTGTAAGTTCCGTAAATCATACCTACTGTACTAAAGTTAGCAAAAGAAGCTAGAAATGTCGTTGCAACCGCAACCGTATGCGGTTGTAGCGACTTTAAGTTTGATTTTAAATCCATCATTGCAACAAATTCATTCGTCGTTATTTTGATCCCCATTAATTCAGCTACATACATAGCATCACTGCCTGATAAACCGAGTAAAAATGCAAAAGGACTAAAGATAATGGAGAAGATTTTTTGAATTGTTAACCCTGTTACAAAAAATCCTAAAATCCCATTTAAACATGCTGTTAAAGCTACATAACCAATTACCATAGCTAAAATAACGATAACCATATTCATCCCAACTAACATACTGTTTGAAATAGTAGAAAAGAAATCCTTTTTTTCATGTTTTGAAGGTGTGTAAACAACGTCTTCTTCTTTCGAAACTTCCACAGGATTTAATACATTGGCTAAAATTAATGCGTTAATACAGTTTAATGGGATTGCGCTGAAAATATATGTTGCTGGAACCATTGATAAATAAGCACCAAGAATGGATCCGCTAACGCTACTCATACTCATAATTCCAAAAGTTAATAATCGATTTTCTTTTAAAACAGATAATTGATCACGAACAACCGCAAGTGCTTCGGTGTTTCCTAAAAACATCATTTGAATCGAAAAGAAACTTTCTAACTTTGGTAAACGAGAAATCTTTGAAATAACTGCACCTACTTTATCAATAATCCAAGTTAAGATTCCGAAATAAGAAAGAATATCGAAAAAAGTAATAACAAAAATGATAGGAAGTAACGCACTAAAGAAGAAATCAATGTGCTGACTTTCCATAGCTGAAGGAAATGCAAATCGAATACCTTCATTCGCACATGCTAGTAGCCAACTGAAAAATGACGCAATTTTATTAATGATAATACTGCCGAGCTTTGTGCCTAACATAAACCACGTAATAAAAAGCTCCAATAGGATGAGAATTACAATCGGTCTCCATTTTATATGTTTTTTATTAGGCGAACATAAGAAAATGATTAATATGACAACGAAAATCCCTAACATATTCAATATGAAATGCATGTCAACAACTCCTTGAGAGTTATTATTTGTATATAAAAAAGCATCTATTCTTCCAAATTTGGATTATGATTAGAAGTTATGAAGCATGTAAGTTATGTTAGGAATCAATGTATTTTAATTTGCTTTATTTTGAGCAATCGCAGTAATTATCGAACAATTAGCTGTTTTCAATTGTTTTGTTGGATATTAAACGTATGCGATTTTAAACATCGTTTATTCCGGATTAACGGACAGTAAGATTTTTACCTCAAAATTCAAGGAAAGCAAAGAAGTGAGGTGGGGATGGGCTGCCCGCAAAATCCCGATTGGTAAGAGCTGATTAAAATTTCACTTTATAAATAAGAACGGTGAGTTGGCCATGAACCTTGAAGTTTCCGAAGCTGTATAATTTGTCCTGTATGATAAGCATCATGCAAAAGGATATTCATATATTGTTGCCAAACTGGTAGAGAAGGACTTAGTTGATCTAGTTCTGCTTCTTGAAGGGCGGTTAATGAAGATTGTAAGGCATCATGTACTTGAAGCGTTCGCTTTACGGTTTGCTGCCAAGCGGCATCATCATTAGGTCCACCTTGGATAAACGTCTCATCATTATTTTGTGGAGCAACAAATGTGTCGTCTTCATGTAAACGGGAAAGTAGGCGTTCTTTAAAGATTAATAAATGGTTCACATTTTCCCAAATCGTATTACTGGCAGCACCTTCTGGTTGCCAACATGCTTGTTCAACCGTAAGATTCTTTAACGCTTCTGATATTGGTGGGTACCATTCTTCTTCGTAAAAAACTTGTTGGACTCCATTTTGCAACATTTCTTTTCTTCCCATTCGTATAGCCTCCTGTTCATTTTTCTTAATAAAACCAATTCTCTTTTCTCTTCAATAAACCTTTTCTATAGTTGCACAAGAGGGTGAAAGACAACTTATAACAGAGCCATTAAAAAACTTCTTTTTAATATGATACTTAATAATCAAGGCTTTAATTGAGTCAGAATGAAAAAGAGTATAAACCTTTCTCTATTTGCTCATGGATTAGAGTTTTTTTGAAGTCGCAAAATAATTCTAAAAATATAGAAGGTTAAATTCGATAAAAATAGAATTTGATATATAGCAAACAAGGAGGGGATAAAAATGGAGGTCTATCACATAACGAGTAGAAAGAGGGAAACGTATAACGTTCAAGTGAAATATTCGATACTTTTCGAATGTGCGCTTGGCATTGCAGCAATTACTTATAAGAGGTTAATTGATACACTTGAAAAGAGTCAAAATGAATGGGAAGAAATTAAGAAATCATTAACAGAAGAAATGAGAGAGCACTTACAATTTGTCGAAGAAAATAATACGTGGAAAGCATTGCTTCAGTTGTTGTATGAAGAAGACATACAGGGTGTATCGCAGTTTCATGCTAAAATCGATTCACTTTCAGAAGAAGATTTGAAGTATACATGTTTACCGTTTTTAGGGGAGAAATATGAGAAAAAAAGGCGTTTAGCCGCAAGTAGAGATGGAACTGCAATACATGAACTAAAGGAATTAACACATGATCATCAGTTTTTCTCTACGTACATTCGCTTTATATGTGATGTAGATGTACAAGTGCTGAAATCTCATTTAATCGCTGTAATGACAGGGTGGTATGAGAGTGTAATTAAGAGTGAGGAAGAAGAAATACTTTCTATATTAAAACGAGATTATGAAGCAAAAAATGAAATGAATAAAAAGATGAAGCCGGAAGAGTTTGTCGAGTGGGCGACTGGCGGAGTGAACTATATGCCAGAGCCAAGTGTTCATCACGTACTTCTTATTCCGCAAATGACGTACAGACCGTGGAATATTGAAGCAGATATTGATGATACGAAAGTATTTCATTATCCAGTTGCGAATGAAAGTATTCATCCTGAAGATCCGTATGAACCGAATTATTTTTTAGTTCAAAAACATAAGGCTCTTGGAGATGAAGCGAGATTGCGAATTGTAAAAATGTTGTTTGAAAAAGAACGTACATTACAGGAAATAACGGAAAGATTGCAACTCGGTAAATCGACTGTACATCATCATTTGAAATTGTTACGTGCAGCGAAGTTAGTTGATATACATGACGGAAAATATGTATTAAGAAAGAAAGCAGTACAGTCTTTAGCGAAAGAATTAGATATGTTTTTGAATAGATAATTAACAACGAGAATGTACATAAAGGGAGGAATATAAAAGAAAAGTTGGTGTGTGAAATTGAAAAATATATTGAAAAATCGTTCGTTCTTTTTTATGTGGATTGGTAGTGCAATCTCTGAATTAGGAGGGGCTTTCGGAACGTTATGTAATTCAATTCTAGTATATGAGTTAACAGGATCAGAAATGGCTTTAAGTAGTATGTGGTTATTATATTTCATCCCATCACTCATATTGCAATTAATAAGTGGCCCATTTATTGATAAATGGAGCCGGAAGTGGATTATGATATTTTCACAATGGATACGAGCGTCCGTATTTTTATTACCTTTGGTGATGCTAGTTTCGGGTAGTATAGAAGTTTGGCACATTTATGTTGTTCAAATTGTAGTGGGACTTATTACACCACTTTATACACCTGCAAGTCAAGCAATTACACCGAGCATTGTAGGGAAAGAACAACTTCAAGATGCAAATGCGTACATTGATGGAATGACTCGCCTTATGATGTTTCTTGCGCCAGTATTAGGCGGAGTAGTCATTCATTTGATTGGAACAAAACTTACATTATCTTTCGTATGCATATGTTTATTTGTTAGTGGCACTTTCTTATTTTATATAAAAGAAAATAGAACGTCGCAACCTATTCGGAAAACGTGGCTAGAACAGTTTTTTCACGGTTTTACATATTTTTTCACAAAACCAATCATCGTTTGGCTCGGTATATTTCTTACTTTCGTGCAGTTTGGAGTAGGGGTAACGATGGTCACAAATCTTCCTTATATAAAAGACGAGCTGTCAGCGGGATATGCAGAGTACGGTTATTTCATGGCAGGTTTTCCACTTGGCTACGTAATTGGCTCAGTATTAGTCGGAAAAGTAACATATAAAAGCCGGCGTATACTTATGCTTGGAGGATTGTTTATAGGGGGACTCACATACATTTCATTAGGATTCAATCATAGTATTATCATTGCAATAATAATTGAAGTAATAGCAGGGATTTGTATTGCATTTTTCAATGTTCATAACACGACAATATGCCAACAAACCGTCCCAAATAATATGATAGGACAAGTATTTTCAGTGCGTTTATTTTTTATACGATCCGCTATGCCATTAGGTGTGTTAGTAGGGGGGATATTGAGTGAAATGTGGGGAGTAAGAGCGCTATATGTAATCATCGGTGCAATTATATGTGTTACATCTTTAATAGGGATGTTACTTCCATATTTCAAATTTTTAGATGAGGCGATAGAAAAGAAATCAGCATAATTCAAAAAATTAAAACTTTACAATTGAAAATAATTATCATAATCAATTATAATAGAAGAATGCTAGTATTCGTATAACAAAGAGGGAGTGGGATATATGTTTATCGAAACGAAAACATTTACAGTAAAAGAAGGTACATCAAATATAGTTGTAGAACGTTTCACTGGAGAAGGTATTATTGAAAAATTTGAAGGCTTCATCGATTTAAGTGTTCTCGTGAAAAAAGTAAGACGCGGCGACGAAGAAGTTGTCGTAATGATTCGCTGGGAATCTGAAGAAGCATGGAAAAACTGGGAAACAAGTGAAGAACACTTAGCTGGACATAGAGCGGGCCGTGGTAAACCAAAGCCAGATCATATTATTAATGTGGATCATGCAGTTTATTATGTGAAATCATCGAAATCGGCTTATCAACAGTCGTAATATATAAGTAGAGGATACATGTTGTAGAAGCAATCATGTATCCTCTTTTTTATGACTGGGGGGATGGGAATGATAGAAAAACTTGCATTCATTACATATGAACAACATAAAAAATTAGTGCAAACAATAGTAGCGGAAGTCTTATCTATGGAAAAGGTAAATGGATTCATGCTAATTGGATCTGTTGCAAGAGGCGATGCATATCCTGAATCTGATTTAGACTTCTATATTCTTTTAGAAGACGGACAAAAGAAGAAATTTCATTCTGAAATGAGAGAAGATATTTTAGTTGAATATAAGGGTGCAGATTTTAATCAAATTCAAGTAAACTTTAAAAACAATCCGATGGAACTATACTCATTTCTAGAAGGGAAAATTTTGTTTGATAAAAGCGGTGAGTTAAAAAAGTTAAAGGAAATAGCTACATATGAATTTGAAAACTATCGTGTTTCAAGCGACAAAATGAAGGGCATTTCTCATTGGTTGCATAGTTCGCTTATTAAAATTCAATCTGCTTTAAAAGCAAATGATGAGTTAAAAGCTTCATACTTAGTTCATACGTCAACTTGGACATTGTTAGAAGGGATATGGGCTATTAATAATAAGCCAGTACCGCCAGCGGGATCTGCTTTAAGGTATATTCAAACGTTGCCGAATAAGCCAATTCATTTAGATGAGTTACTTAATAAGCTATTTTTAGGTGATACAACAGAGCGCATCCCTTCAGCAATTTTCCTGGTTGAGTGGGTTCTACACAATCTGGAAAATAAATAATGAGACTATTTTAAATAGGTACATTAATATTTCACGTCTAACAGTTTATATAATTGCAGTCATAAAAAACGTTCTAGGCTATGGAGAAAAGTATTAGACTTATAAAGCATAGTCTTAGATGGAACGCTTGAATATCTTGCCTTACATATTTAAGGGTTATGAAAATGAGTCTATATCCCTTCTTTTTAAAAGGAGATGAGTACATGAAGCTGAATCATTTAAATTTATGTGTTGATGACTTATCAGAAGCGAGACATTTCTTTGAAACATTTTTTGATTTTCAATTTTTAGAGCAAAAGGGAAAGGCATTATTAGTAATGAGTGATGAAAGTGGATTTATACTTGTGCTGAGCGATCCAAAAGCATTTAAGGGAAATAAGGAAGTGATGTATCCTGAAGCTTTTCATATTGGTTTTTTAGTGGATACTTCAAATGAAGTTGATCAAGCGTATAATCGTTTAGTAGCTGGTGGCATTGAAATAGACAAGGAACCGTATACGATGAGAGGTAGTAGTTATGGTTTTTATTTTACAGTATTTAATGGCTTATTAATTGAAGTGTCTTGTCTTGATTATAGAGAAGGTAAGAAAGTTTCAAAGCTTAATAGCGATCAACAAGAGTAATCGTTTGAAGGTGTATAAAATTTAAGTATGTATCATATTAGAAGACGGATTATGAAAGTTTCACTGTAAAGTAAAAAAGACAGACTAATAAATAGTCTGTCTTTTCACATTAATTCTTCACATCATCATAAAGTTCAAGTGCCTCTTTCACATTCAATCCATTTTTCACAATGCCATGTATTGCTTGGATCATCGCAGCTGGGTGCTCGGATTGCCATATGTTTCGGCCCATGTCTACTCCAATTGCTCCTTCTTGCAATGCATTGTACGTAATGTTTAATGCGTCTTCAATTGAATCTAGTTTTGGGCCGCCCGCGATGACGACTGGGGCAGGGCATGTGCTCGTTATTTTTTCGAATCCTTCGCAGTAATACGTTTTAATAATATCAGCACCCATTTCAACACATACGCGGGAAGCAAGTGCTAGAAAGCGAGCTTCACGTTTTTGTAATTCCTTTGCGACTGCGGTAATGCCGAGTACTGGTAGGCCGTAATCATGAGCTTCAGAAACTACATTTGCGAGATTTGTAACAGTTTGTGTTTCATAGTCTGATCCGACAAAAACAGAAACGCCAACGCCAATTGCGTTTTGCTTCACTGCTTCCTTCACAGGTGTAACAATTGTTTCATTCGCTAAATCTTTACCGACGACAGTAGCGCCACCAGATACACGCATAACCATCGGTGTGTTGCAGTTTTCAGGAATGCAGGAGCTAAGTACACCGCGTGTTAAAAAGAGGGAGTCTGTATAAGGAAGTAAGTTTTTAACTGTTTCAAGTGGTTGTTCTAGTCCGTGAATTGGTCCTAAGAAATAACCGTGATCTATTGCTAACATAACCGCTCTACCATCAGGTAAAATTGTATTTAATCGATTTTTAAATCCCCAAGTCATTCAAAATCACTCCTTCGTTAATGTTGGATTTTCCGTTTGTACCGTATCTTTATTTGGTAAATGTGGTGACTTTATAAAAACAGCTTTAAAAGGTTTGTCAGAATGGTTAATCAGATAGTGAGATTCATGAGGGCGAACTTGCAGGACATCACCTTGTTTAATCGGAACTCTTTCGTTATTTACATAGAAGTCTATTTCACCTTCTAATGCATAAAAGACCTCTTCGCACGTCGTATGATAATGGTTTTGAAACTCCTGGCCCGGTTGAATGACAACAAGGCCAAGATCAATATTTGGCCCTTGTATTAAATATTTCGGCCCGTTATCACCGAAGCGATAGGAGAAGTCATTTTCATTCGCTTTTAACATACAGTTCACTCCTTTATGTAATGTGTTACAGTGCACCAGGCGCAATCCACATATGTGAGGTGAGCCCTTTATCAGCTAAAGCGAGCTGACTGTCATATACAGTTTTCCATGTTTCATAGAACTCTTTATATAGTTCGTGATTTTCAGTAACTGGTTCGAATGTTTGCTCCCACTGTACAAACTCTTCGGCAGTTTCTTCCATAGATGAATATATGCCAGCGCCAACTCCGGCAGCAATTGCAGTTCCTAAAGCAGCTGCTTCTTTCACAACTGGTACTTTTACAGGAATGCCGAGTACGTCTGATAGAATTTGTGGCCATAGTTTCCCTTTAGCGGCACCGCCAGCAAAAATGACTTCAGAAGGGAATGTACCAGTAAGATTTTCAATTAGTTTTAAGTTTCCAAGTGTAACGAAGGCCGCATTTTCTTCAATAGCACGGAACATTTCCTTTTTTCCGCATTTGTCAGCGTCTAAACTTAAATTTAAGAATGAAGGTGCGGCATGACGCCAAGAAATGTAGTTCATAACGTTTGAAAAAGTAGGGATAATACCATATGAACCGACAGGTACGTCTTTCGCTTGTTCTTCTAGTAATTCATAAGCATCTACACCGAGTTTATCAGCAAGTTTCTTTTCTTCTTGGCAAAAAGCGTCTCGAAACCAGCGCATAACGAGACCTGGGAAAAAGGCGATTGTTTCATATTGCCATAGGTTCGGAACGACGTGACAATTTACTCGAATCGCAGCATGTGGATCTGTTATTGGCTCAGTAACATTCACTTCTTGTTGCCAAAAGCTACCCCCGCATATTAACGTTTGATTTGGTTTCACGATTCCTGTTCCGAGCGATGCCATTTGAGCATCTCCACCCCCGGCGACGACAGGAATCCCTTCACGTAATCCAGTTAATGCTGCACACTCTTTTGTAACGTTGCCAATTACTGTACCAGCTTCATTTACTGTTGGTGAAAATGGCAAAGATAGACCGCACTCCTTAGCGACATCGTTATCCCACACTCTATTTTGTAAGTCAAAAATACCTGACGTGCATCCGTTTGAGGGATCAATTTGTAGTACGCCGCTTAGTTTATATAAAATCCAATCGTTTAACATTGTAAAAGAGTGAATAGTATTATAGACGTCGGGTTCATGTTTTTTTATCCAGAGTAGGCGTGGTAAAGCACCTAATGAAAAAGTTTGACCAGACTTTGTATATAAATCTTTTTCAAGATGTGACCGAATTTCTTTTAATTCACTAACTTCGACGGATGCGCGCCCATCAACATTTGCACACGCCCATATTTCTTGCCCATCTTGATCATATAAAACAAATCCTTCTCGCATACTTGTAGCGCTAATAGCAAGAATAGAAGAGGCAGGAGTGTTGCTTTTTTGAAGCACCTCTTTCGTACATTCTTGTACTAGCTTCCAATTTTCTACTACATCAAAGTTCATAGAGCCTGGATAACGAAGGTCAGATTTGTGAATCCATTCTTTTTGACTTACTGCAATTTGATTACCATGTAAATCAAAAAGAACTGCTCGAATGCTCCCTGTACCAGCATCGAAAGCTAATAAATGGGACATTAACAATCACCATCCTTTCGTAATAAGGAGAGGGCAGTTTCCTCATCGGTAATTAATGAATGAATAAACTTTCCTTTTAAGGCACCATAAATTGCATCTATCTTTTCAGTACCTCCAGCAACACCGACGACATGCTTCATATTGCGCAAAATAGAGAGGGGCGTGCCAATTAGACGATTGTGATGCGAGAGCTCTAATAAATCGCCATTTGTATTATAAAACTGTCCTAAAATATCGCCAGCACCGTTTTGACTACGAATATATGTCATCTCACGTAGTGTTAATTTTTCTTCTTTTACAATCGTAGCGTCTTGAGATAATCCCCCAATACCGACAACAGCCGTATGAGCAAGTGAAGCGACTTGAAGCATATCTTTTACACTCGGTTCTGATAGAATACTTTGTGCCATTTCGGTTGTAGACGCTAGAAACGGCGTAGGGATAATGTGAAGTTCGCCTTGCATGTAGTGTAAATAGTTTTGTTTTCTCGGGAGATAGTGATTTACCCCGCCTGTGAGCGTTACGATTGAAAGGTTGATAGAACTTTCAAAATGAATGTTTTCTAGCATTTTGCTAATTGTTTCTCCCCAGCCAATACCGAGTAAATCGCCTTGCTGGAGATGAGTTTCTAAATATTGTGCAGCAGCTTTTCCGAGAGAAGCGTGATAATTGTTTACTGGGGTAGGGATAATAAAAGCATCTTTTAAGTGGAATTTTTTCATTAGGTCACGCTCAATACTTAAACAGTGCAAACCAGTCCCTTTTACGTGAAATGTAACGATACCTTCACTCCGCGCTTTATCTAATAACCGGACGACTTTATTTCTTGAAATATGAAGAAGTGACGCGATCTCCTGTTGTGTTAATTGGTCTTTATAATAGTACCAAGTTACTTTAGTTAATAAATTTTCTTCAAAGTTCAGCTGAGTCATACTCTTCATCCCTTTCAACAATTGACCACAGCTTAAACATATGTACCATATATTTTGTTTATTCCAGTTGAAACGATTAATAGTACGTAGAAAAAAGTGTTCTAGATATAAAAAAAGGAATATACAATGCTACAAAACAAGTAGAACAAATAATCATTTTCTCAAAAAATGTTCTGGATAAAGGCAGGTGACATCATGTGGAGAACGTACCTTTATTACAAGTAAAGAAAATGAGTAAGGCGTTTTTAAATCAACTTGTATTAAAAGAAGTGAACTTACAAGTAGAGCGCGGAGATATATACGCTTTAGTGGGGGGAAATGGCGCCGGGAAATCAACATTAATGAAAATATTAACGGGGTTATATTCGTATGATGATGGAGAGATGTATGTAAAAGGAAGGAAGCAACAGTTTTCAAATCCATCAGAAGCACACCGAAAAGGTATTTATTTAATACCGCAAGAACCACTCATTTTTCCGCATATGACTATTGAAGAAAATATATGTATCGGGTTAAAAGAAAAGAAAAAGAAACTAAAAGTACAGATTCAGCAATTGATTAGCAGCTTAGGATGGGATATTGACCTTAATAAACTAGGAGGAACATTATCGATTGCGCAACAACAGTTAGTAGAAATCGTTAGAGGATTAATAAGAGAAGCTGAGATTCTTATTCTAGATGAGCCAACATCGACATTAACAACACACGAAATTAAGAGTCTTTTTGTGTTGATGAAAAGTTTACAAGAAAAAGGAATTGGGATGATTTATATTACGCATCGTTTTCCAGAAATCTTTGAAATTGCCAACAAAGTAGCAATACTACGTGATGGAATGATTGTAAGCCGAGGTGATGTATGTGACTATACATATGACATGCTGATGGAGGGACTATTGCCAAAAGGATATAAACAGAAAGAGAAAATAGAAGTAGTTCAAGAGACAGCAAAGACGAAAAAAATATTAGAAGTGGTTGATATAAATGGTCACGCATTCGAAAATATATCATTCACTGTACATGCGGGTGAGGTTGTAGGTGTTGCTGGCATTATAGGATCTGGCAGAACGGAATTAGCAGAAGCGATATTTGGATTGAAAACTATAAAATCAGGGTCTATCTTATTGGGTGGAAAATCAATTGATACGTGTTCTTTGCATAAAAGGCTAGACGAAGGACTAGTTTATGTGCCAGAGGATAGGGCGAGGAATGGAATTTTCTCAATTGCTTCTGTTAAAGAAAATATTGCAGCAGCAAGTTTATATCAAAATAATCGCTTTTTTATAAATCAAGAAAAAGAAAGCGCTTTAGTTAATTCGTTTATAGAACAGTTCCGAATTGTTGTACAGAATATGAATAAAGAACTGGCATCTTTATCAGGAGGTAATCAGCAGAAGGTCGTGCTTGCGAAGTATCTTGCATGTAATCCTAAAATTATTATTCTTGATGAGCCGACTCGCGGAATTGATGCGAAAGCAAGGCTTGAAGTGTATGAGACGATAAAAAAAATGAAAAGGGAAGGACTCGCAATTTTATTAATCTCTTCAGATGTTGAAGAAATTGTCCAATTAGTAAACCGTGTATATGTAATGAGAAATGGGCGATTTGTTTCTCATATGGAAAAAGAACAACTGAGTGTGAATGAAGTTACACGCCTTGCATACGGAGGTGTAGCGGAATGAAACATATGTTAAAAATGCATGAAACGTCTATCATACTGTTACTACTAATTTATATAGCTATTGTAGGAATGATAAACTCTAGTTTTATTCAATTTAACTCGTTATCTTTACTGATGAAATCAAGCGTTATTTTAGTCGTGCTAGCAATCGGTCAATCGTTCGTCTTATTTACGAAAAATATAGATGTATCAGTTGGTTCAAGCATGGGGCTAAGTGCAGCAGTTTGCGGAATGATGTTAACGAATGGGTATAGTGCATTCTTGTCGATATTTGTAGCTATTATACTTGGAGCCATTATCGGTTTCGTAAATGGTATTGGAGTTGCGAAGTTTCGGGTACCAGCCATTATTATGACATTAGGCATGTTAGGAATTATTAGAGGTACAATGTTAATTTTCACAGGCGGGAAGTGGATTGAAGATATTCCAAACGATTTTAAGCAGCTGTCATCTATCATCATTCTTGGTTTACCTATAACTGTATGGTTCGTTCTTATTATTTTACTACTACTATACTTCTTTTTAAGAAAAGTGCCATTGGGAAGATACTTTTATGCGGTAGGTGATAATGAAGATGGCGCGAGGCTTATTGGTATACCTGTAAATAAAGTGAAGATATATGCGTTTATGATTTCAGGCATAAGCGCTGCGCTCGCTGGTTGCATATTTGTTATGAATATCGGTTTCGTGCCAAATCAAACAGGTACAGGATTAGAATTACAAGTAATCGCAGCCGCTGTACTAGGAGGAATTCATTTAAAAGGAGGAACAGGATCTTTATTTGGAGCTGCATTAGGAGCGTTATTTTTAGAAACAATAAGTAGCTCACTCGTCTTTTTAAAAATACCAGCATTTTGGAATAATGCTATTTCAGGTTTTTTATTATTACTTATCATCATATTAGATAGTGTTATGAAAAAGTGGAAGGCAGAAAGGAGGATGAATCTATGAAGTATGTATATAGATGGGAAGGGGTTCTAATTGTATTACTTCTTGTAGAATTCATCCTTTTTAGTTTAATAAATAGTGATTTCTTAAATATTAGTAATCTCCTTTTTAGTACAAATGATTTTCTATTTATCGCAATTGCGGCGATACCAATGACTTTTGTTATAGTAACAGGAGGAATTGATGTATCGATCGGCTCAATAATGGGGCTCACTTCAATCTTAATCGGTGTACTTTGGATGAACGGAATACCTATTTTGGTTGCTGTTATAATCGCCCTAATAATTAGTTGTTTAGCAGGCGCTTTAAACGGACTCATTATAAAAATGACGGATGTAGAACCACTCGTCGTTACACTCGGAACGATGTTTTTATACGGGGGAATTGCCCTCGTCATTTCAGGAGGGGCAGGTGCTTCTGGGTACGAAGGAATAAGCGGTTTACCTGACACATTTGTACAACTGGCAAACGGTAGTTTTATAGGAATACCGAATTTATTATGGCTACTGATCGTATTAACAGTTTTATGTACTGTATTATTTCACCGAACTATATACGGGCGCCATGTAAAATTAACAGGTGCGAACGAAAATACAGCAAAATACACCGGGATTAAAACGAAAAAAGTAGTCATTATTGCTTACATACTTTCAGGGTTAGGAGGTGGATTAGGAGGCGCTTTCTTAACTGCCTACTTCGGTTCCGCACGTGCTGATATGGGAAGTGAAACAATTTTACCAATCATTACAGCAGTCGTCTTAGGCGGTACACTTATTACAGGCGGAAAAGGAAGCATTATTGGTACTGTACTGGCGAGTATTTTCATTGGGCTCATGCAGTATGGCTTGCAAATGACGGGTTTAACAAATGAACAATCCAATGTAGTAATAGGTATTATCCTTATTCTTTCAATTATTATGAGACATTTCAAATTACATCAATTCTTAGCGGAGAAAAGAAAGAATTTGCATAAGGGGGAAATGTCATGAAGAGAAAACTGGGGATTGTATTGATTGTATGTATTTGTTTAATCGGTTTAATTGCGTGTTCTAGCCAAACGGCAGATAAGAAAAAGGTTGATGATGTGAAATTTGCATTTATTCCGAAATTAACAGGAGTTGGTTTCTTCACATCGGGTGGTGAAGGGGCAAAAGAGATGGGAGATAAGTTAGGCGTGCAAGTGAAGTATGATGGACCGTCTGAAGCGAGTGTTTCAGGGCAAGTTAAATATATAAACAATTTCATTAATCAAAACTATGATGCGATTATGGTTTCATCTACGTCAGTGGATGGGTTATCGCAATCACTGCAACGTGCTAAGAAAAAAGGGATGACGGTGTTAACATGGGATTCTGATGTGAATCCGAAAGACCGTTCCTTTTATATCAGCCAAGGAACACCAGACCAACTTGCTAATTTATTAATAGAAATGACTTCAAAGCAAATTGGAGATAAAGGAAAAGTAGCCTTCTTTTATTCTAGCCCGACAGTAACGGATCAAAACCAATGGGTAACGAAAGCGAAAGAAATTATTAAAAAGAAATATCCGAACTGGGAAATTGTAACGACGCAGTACGGTGAAAATAATGCGCAAAAGTCTTTGTCAGTAGGAGAGAATATTTTAAAAACGTATCCTGATATTAATGCAGTCATTTGTCCAGATGCAACGGCACTTCCGGCAATGGCACAAGCAGCTGAAAATTTAAAAATGGATAAAAAGGTTGTCGTAACTGGCTTTTCTACACCAAACGTTATGCGTGATTACGTAAAACGAGGAACAGTAGCACAATTTGGTTTATGGGATGTAAAACAACAAGGTGCTCTCGCAACGTATGTAGCAAATGAAATTGTTGTAAAAGGGAAGAAGTTAAAAGTAGGGGATAGCTTCGAAGTAAAAGGAATTGGAAAAGTGAAGGTAGAGCCAAACTCCATTCAAGGATATGATTATGAGGCAGAAGGGAATGGAATTATCGTATTACCAGAACGAGTTGTATTTACGAAAGATAATATTGATAAGTATAATTTTTAGTAGACAAAAAAACGTCCGAATATATCGGACGTTTTTTTATTTCTTCATTAATTATGAACAGTTTCTTTTTCGTTTAATCCAAGTGTACGACCAGTAGAAGTGTGAAGATCTTGGAACAATCTTGGATTTTCAGTTAGTGAAATGCCATATGAAGGAATCATTTCTTTTATTTTTTCTTCCCATTCTACCATGCGGCTTGGGAAACATTTTTCTAATACTTCAAGCATGACGTGAACAGCAGTAGAAGCACCTGGTGATGCGCCTAGTAATGCGGCGATTGAGCCGTCAGCTGCACTTACTACTTCTGTACCAAATTGAAGTGTCCCTTTACCACCAGCATCAGTATCTTTAATTACTTGTACACGTTGCCCAGCAACTACAATATCCCAATCTTCACTTTTCGCGTTCGGAATGAATTCGCGTAATTCTTCCATACGTTTTTCATGTGATAACATAACTTGCTGAATTAAGTATTTTGTAAGTCCCATTTCTTTTACACCAGCGGCTAACATCGTTAAGACGTTATTCGGTTTTACAGAACCGATTAAGTCAAGATTTGAACCTGTTTTTAAGAATTTAGGTGAGAAGCCTGCGAATGGTCCAAACAGTAAAGCTTTTTTATTGTCTATATATCTCGTATCTAGATGAGGTACAGACATTGGCGGAGCACCAACCTTAGCTTTACCGTACACTTTCGCATGATGTTGCTCTACAACTTTTTGGTTTTTACATACCATAAATAGTCCACTTACCGGGAATCCACCGATATGTTTTGATTCAGGGATACCAGTCTTTTGAAGTAGAGGTAGGCTACCGCCACCGCCGCCAATAAAGACGAATTTAGCAGTATGATGCTCAATTTTACCACTATTCATATCGTGTACTTTTACTTCCCACAAACCATTTTTCGTGCGCTTAATATTTTCGACACTATGCTTGTAGTTTAGCTCGACATTTTTTGTTTTTAAGTAATCAAACAACATACGTGTTAATGCACCGAAGTTAACATCTGTTCCAGAGTCAATCTTCGTTGCCGCCATCGGTTCATTAGATGTGCGGCCTTCCATAATGAGTGGAAGCCATTTTTTTAATGTTTCAGGAGCATCGGAAAATTCCATTCCTTGAAACAGTGGATTTTTTGAAAGCGCTTCAAAACGGTTTTTTAGAAACTCAACATTTTTTTCCCCTTGTACTAAACTCATATGAGGTAGTGGCATAATAAAATCTTGTGGATTACGAATTAATTTGCTCTTTACAAGATATGCCCAAAATTGTCTTGAAAGCTGGAATTGCTCATTCACTTTTACAGCCTTACTAATATCTATAGATCCGTCAGCTTTTTCGGAAGTATAGTTCAGTTCGCATAGCGCAGAATGCCCTGTACCTGCATTATTCCATTCGTTAGAGCTTTCTTCCCCGGCACTTGCGAGTTTTTCAAAAACTTTAATTTCCCATTCTGGTGCTAATTCTTTTAGTAATGAGCCTAACGTTGCACTCATAATTCCTGCACCAATTAAGATAACGTCTGTTTTTTGCTGCATGTTGCTCATGATAATCTCTCCATCCCCTATATTGGCAAAAAAGTGTAGGTGTTTTCTATGTCTAAGCCGTAAAAGAGAAACACCGCCTAGGCCCCACCTAGGTGTATACCTTTTTTGTCTCAATTATATAACCATCTCATACTCTATTATAATAATTAATAGACTAAAATATCTAGTGTTATCTGATAATTTTAAACTATTTAACGTTTTATTCGCTAAAAATCTTATTTAACAAGCTCTTTTAAGGTGATAAATAGAAAAAAATTACAGTTTGAAATTATCTCGAAAAAGCTTACGTATCCTTAAGGGACTAAATCGAGTACCTTTTTATGGAATTATTCTTTCTGTAATGGTAAGATTATTCTGAAAAATAAAAAGGAGGGACTCTAATGTGTACAAAAGAACAAATTTCAAACTTATTTCGAAACTTTTCAATAAAGGAATGTAAAGGGTCAAGTGATTTATATGAATATTTATCAATGAAAATTGCTGAAGATGAGGAAGTACTTACACTATCGTCCTATGCTCAGGTAGGTCAACCAGTCCCAAACTTACTATTAGGTGCAGTACATTATTTATTGTTAGCAGGGAAAGAACATCATTTAAAAACGTATTATAGTAGTTTAGTTGAAGATGCTGATACAAATTTAGATAAAGCTTTTAATCATTTTAAAGATTTCTGTAAAGAGTACCGAGAAGAAATCATTACTTTGTTACAAACAAAACTTGTTCAAACGAATGAAGTAAGACGGTGCGCATACTTATACCCAAGTTTCTGCTACATATTTAAGAAAGTGAAGAAGCCGTTAGCGTTAATTGAAATTGGGACAAGTTCTGGGTTGCAATTGTTCTGGGACCAATATCGTTATTCGTACGGAACGGATGAAATGTACGGGAATATAAATTCAAATGTGCATGTAACTTCTGAAATAAGAGGGGAAAATGTGCCGCATTTTCTAAAAGAAAGCCCATCTGTCGTAGAAAGAATCGGACTGGACTTACATGTGAATGATTTACATAATGAGGAAGATTATTTATGGTTACGTGCTTTAATTTGGCCAGAACATAAAGAAAGGCTTGAGATGTTTGATCAAGCTGCATCTTTAGTGAAAAATGAATCTGTCCAATTAATAGAAGGAGACGGTGTAGAGCTATTATCATCTATTATTGAACAAATAAGTGAAGAAGCTATTATTTGTATTTTCCATACACATGTTGCAAATCAAATACCAGAACAAGTAAAACATAAGTTAGAAAAACAAATACAAGAAATTGGAGCAAAACGTGATGTATTCCACCTGTATAACAACATGTGGGATCGTGACCTTCATATTGATTATTATATTAACGGAAACGAATATCGTGAAACGGTTGGAGAAACAGAAGGGCACGGGAGATGGTTTAGCTGGAAGATTGGAAATGAGACGCTTATTTAGATTAATAGGGGCGCCCTCACTTGTAAAAGATGGGGCCATAGGCTCAAGCATTGACTAAATGGTTAAGGAATAAATGTATTAGTAACATACAAAAAATGCTTCGGAGAAATCCTAAGCATTTTTTGAATTACATTTAAACCCCATAATGGATCATGTACTTCTGTTCTGCTGCAGCTTGTACAATTTTTGAAGCTAACTCATTCAGCTCATCAGATTTTCTGAAGAACTTTGAGGATGTAACTGTTTCATAGAAAATTGCTAATGATTCAGGCGGGATAATTGTAATACCACAATAAGCTAAACCGTATTTCTGATTTTTGACTGTATGGAAGTAGGTTTTCATAATTGATAAATTTTGATTTAAACTACTGATAATATCATCATCAACAGATATACAATGATATTTCTCTGGTGTATAATCTTCGTAATTTTTTTGAGAAGTAAAATCGTCAATTATTCCAAAATCATGGACACATGCCATCATTATCATCCTTTCAACTTTAATAAAGTGAGTTCTATTAAAGTAAAATCGTCATTTTGTTTACGTATAATAGAAATGATTATGTAGTTCATTAGTATAGTACTTCATAAAACATCTTCGTTTCTTCTTCGTGAAGACAGTTTACTTATCGGTAAACTCATCGGGAGCCCAAGTGGCGATTTCATTCCCAGGTGCAGCGACTACAAGCCATTCCTCACATAGGACACCAGCTTGCCAACATTCATAATAATCATGAAAACCATTTAAAAAAATAATTTGTCCACTCTCTAATGTAATAATTAAATGAGGGCTTTCTAAGCCAAGTTGTATATCGGTAACTTTTTGTCTTCTTATCTTACATATTCTTTCATATTCTTCTTTCTCAGAATAAACTTCAAATTCATCTTCATTTAATGGGTAGCTTTTTTGAGGTTTATTAAATAAACACCATTTGGATTCGATATTGATATATAATTGTCCGTCATAATAAACTGAGTCGTGAAAGTTTGTGAAATGAATCTTTATAGCGCCTGGAGAAATACCAAATTGTAATCCATCAACTTGTGATCCGATGAATAGATTTTTTAACACTTTTTCAGCGTGAATTTTATCCTCTGTATTCATTATTGAATTCCTCCTTTTCATAAAAATATACCTTATATTTTTATTGTAATAAATAAATTTTCATGTAAAATGAACCTTTTGTGAAAAACGAGCGAATATAGTGTGAAGGATTATGAGAGGGGAACGGAGCTTTGGATGAATTACAATTAAAAGAATGGCTATATAAACGAAAGTATGTTATCTAAAAAAGACCTTGAGAAAGTGTTACTTTCGATTGCTGAATAGATATTTAGTAAAAGAAGCAACTAATAATTATATTATGTAAACTCTTTTTGTAAAACACCCATAAAAAAATGGATGTTTTATATTTTGATATATTAGGTGGAATATATAGTTTAAAAAAGCGGAATACTTTGCGGAAAGTTAAAGACATTTTTCGCAAAGTATTCCGCTTTTACTTCCATTAATCGGTCAAAGTTGCAACTGAAGTATGCATCTGGCCAATTTTTAATGGATAGGTCAGGAGTATTAACATAGACACCTTTTGTAAATGGAAGCATTGCTAAGCGGAAGTCTTCAACCCATCGAATACTTCCACCAGCACCTTCTGGCTGTTCCCAAGTAGCGAATATTGGCATGTTTGATAGTGCTTTTCGGTAAAAGTAAGCAGTTGCCTCATTTGGCACCTCAACAACAGCACCGCCTAATCTGTGGAAAAATACGGAGGTGGTGGAAAAGGGTAAGTTAAATCGTAATTTCTATTTGATTGCCTTCTGGATCGCCTATTACACTTTCATAATAGCCATCTCCAGTAAAACGTGGTCCATTTAATAAAGGATAACCAGCATCTTTTATCACCTTTGTTAGTTCATTCACACGTTCTTCACTACCGACAGAAAAAGCCATATGAGTATAGCCGGTTATGTTTAAATTAGGCTTATTTTCAATCCCTTTTTTACGCATAAGTTCAAGTCTTGCTCCAGATTCGAACGTAATAAAATAAGATTCAAATTGTTTCGTTTTATTATGATATAAAGAGTTTGCTTTACCATTAAAGTATTTCATATAAAAATCACGCATACATTCTAAGTCATTTACCCAAATTGCAATATGTTCAATTTTCATAGGTTTCACCAATCCTATCTGTATCAATTAGGCTTCCACTGTATTAAATTTGCATTTGCATTGCAACAATTTTGCTTCGCTATTAAAGCTAGTTGTTAATTTTTGATTATGTACGTACATACAATATGTAATTAAGTGAATGACCATCATAGTAATTACAGAAAAGGGTGAATGAAGCTTATGAATCAATTTGAGCAAATGATGTACGTTGGTGTCATCATGTCTATTGTACTATCCGTAATGATTTTAGGGTCCTTATATTATAATCCACGACTTTCTTTAACTGATTATCCGAAAGATATTCAAAAAGTAGTTTTTCCAAAATCGATTCATGAAAAAAAGCAAACCATTTATTTTAATATTGTATATAATACTATTCTTTTCGGTAGTCCTTTCGTTTCTACATATATACTACATAAGCATGAAAAGTTAATGTATATGGATGCCTATTTACACACTTTTGGTATTTTAATGATTTTCAATTTAGTAGATTTACTTATAATTGATTGGCTAATTTTTTGCTGGATTACTCCAAGGTTTGTTGTGATTCCTAGTACGGAAGGTATGAAAGGATATAAAGATTATAAGTTTCATTTAAGAGGGGCTATAGTCGCTACTCAAATTTTAGCAATCGTAAGTTTATTTTTGGCGGGAATTGCCACAACTATTTAGTGTGAAGAAGGGCATGGAGCTTTTATAAAAGATAAGGAGATTTATAATATATAGAATTAGAAATAAGAATTTGTTAGTATTGAAGTGAGGATTTTTAATAACAGTATATTAAGCCGTATTAATATACTGTTGCAAATGTTTTGATATTATGTAAAATTATACAATTTTACGGAGGCATTTGATAAAATTCAAAAAAATTTAATGGAGGCTAATATGAAAAAAGTAATTGGCGCAGCAACAGCAACTGTTTTTGGATTAGGAGCGTTTACCACAACTGCTACCGCAGAAACAATCGTAACAGCAGATGTACTTAACGTACGTGAAAAACCGACTACAGAATCAAAAGTGGTCGAAAAAGTAAAGAATGGGCAAGAGTTAAAAGTCATAAATACCGAAGATGGCTGGTCAAAAATTGAGTTGAATGGTAAAGAAGTGTTTGTAAGTTCGGAGTTTACAAAAGATGTATATCATGTAACGGCGAATTTGTTAAATGTACGTACTGAAGCAAACACGGATTCAGAAATTCTTGGCAGACTAAAAAAAGATGATGTAATTGAATCAACGCATCAAGTAAAAGACGGATGGCTGCAATTTGAGTATAAAGGAAAAACTGCTTATGCAAACGTTTCTTTCCTATCAAGTACAGCACCAACTGAAAAGAAAACTGAAGAGAAAACGAAGCAAGTAGCGAAAGTACAAAAATCAGTTAAAGAAAAGAAAGAAATAAAGACGCAGAAAGTAGCAAAAGCGAAAGAAACAACGAAAGCACAAGAAATAGTAAAGCCTAAAGAAGAGGCAAAAGTAGTAAAAGTTAAAGAAGAAGGGAAAGCGCAAGAAATAGTAAAACCTAAAGAAGAAGGGAAAGCGCAAGAAATAGTAAAACCTAAAGAAGAGGCAAAAGTCAAAGAAGAAGTAAAAGTTAAAGAAGAAGAAAAAGCGCAAGAAATAGTAAAGCCTAAAGAAGAGGCAAAAATCAAAGAAGAAGAGAAAGTGCAAGAAATAGCAAAGGCTAAAGAAGAAGAAAAAGCGCAAGAAATAGCAAAAGCTAAAGAAGAAGAGAAAGCAAGAGAAATAGTAAAAGCTAAAGAAGAAGAGAAAGCGCAAGAAATAGCAAAAGCTAAAGAAGAAGAGAAAGCAAGAGAAATAGCAAAAGTTAAAGAAGAAGAGAAAGCGCAAGAAATAGCAAAAGCTAAAGAAGAAGAGAAAGCAAGAGAAATAGCAAAAGCTAAAGAAGAAGAGAAAGCGCAAGAAATAGCAAAAGCTAAAGAAGAAGAGAAAGCAAGAGAAATAGCAAAAGCTAAAGAAGAAGAGAAAGCAAGAGAAATAGCAAAAGCTAAAGAAGAAGAGAAAGCAAGAGAAATAGCAAAAGCTAAAGAAGAAGAGAAAACAAGAGAAATAGCAAAAGCTAAAGAAGAAGAGAAAGCAAGAGAAATAGCAAAAGCTAAAGAAGAAGAGAAAGCAAGAGAAATAGCAAAAGCTAAAGAAGAAGAGAAAGCAAGAGAAATAGCAAAGGCTAAAGAAGAAGAGAGAGCGAAAGAAGCATCTAAAAACAACATACAGTCTGCTAAACGTGAATTAACGGTAGTAGCGACAGCGTATACTGCTGATCCAAGTGAAAATGGTACATATGGTGGACGCGTTTTAACTGCGATGGGGCATGATTTAACGGCAAATCCGAATATGAGAATTATCGCAGTTGACCCGAAAGTAATCCCATTAGGATCTAAAGTATGGGTAGAAGGCTATGGAGAAGCGATCGCTGGTGATACTGGAAGTGCAATTAAAGGTAATCGTATTGATGTTTTAATGGGTTCAAAAAGTAAAGCTATGAATTGGGGAAGACAAACTGTTAAAGTGAAAATTTTATAATAACAATAATTATCCAAATAGAAGTCAGTTCTCTTTATTGAGGCTGGCTTTTATTTTTTTAGTAGAAGGATAATAGGATTTTTAAATGACTTATTAATAAACCTGTAATAAAACATAAAAATTGTCTCATGTTTAGAAAAACTATTAAGAATGAGGTAAGGAAGTAGAACAGAAGGTTATTGAGAAGTAGAGAAGAATAGTATGTTGAAAACGAAGGGTTAACGTATAATGAAATATATAAATCGGATCAAATCGTTTACTAAACACTTTCACTCATAATAGTGTAATTAAGTTCAAAGGATAGGTGTATTTCATGAAAGAAGTAAGAGAATATATTGAAACAAAGAAACAAGGTGTATTGGAGTTGCAAATAAAAGAAACGGAAGAAAAGCTAGGTGCTGCTTTCCCAAATCAATATAGGGATCTTATTAAATTAGTTAATAATGCTGAAATAGGGAAATGGATACTATATCCGATTAAAGATAATAGAAATGTAACGAAAACTTGGGATGATATTGTTAGACAAAATATTGACATGAGAGATGAGTCTATACCAGAAAATCTTATCATAATTGGTGACGATGGTTCAGGGGATAAATTGTGCTTTAAAATAAATAATGGAAAAATGGATGATAAAATATATATTTGGTATCACGCGGATGAAGAAATGGAAGAAATATCTCCGAGTTTAAAAGAATTTATTATGGAAACTATTCAGGAAGACGATGTTTTTTAGTCTTAATTATTATCATTTTGTGAATCATTCTTATAAAAGGCGAGGATAGAATATGACAATAGAATTATATGGCGCACATTGTAATGAGCGGAAAGGGTATAGAGTAATTGAAGGAAGAGGTTCATATAATCATTACTTTGGCGGTCAAGATTGTAATTTGCCAGTATGTAAGTTATGCGGTGAGAAGATGCATCAAATTCTCTGTTTTGATTTAAAAGATGGGAGACTTGCTGAACTTAAAAGTAATGAACTAAATATTTTACCATTCGTTTCATGCTTGAACTGCGCGATGGTGTGGGAACCGCAATATTTTCAGTTAAGTGATGGAGGTAAAACAGTTCAAATCATAAAGCAGCAAAATACAGAAGAATGGATAATGGAAGAGGAAGATAAGTTACCAGCTTCATTACCAAAAACAACGGTAAAGCTTATAAATATGAAAAATGAAGATATACCTACAGATGAAGATAGTTACTGGGAAGCTTTTGACTTGTTCGGTTCTGAATATGTATGTAGATTATTAGGCGTACCATTATATGATGATCTTCCAAAGGATTTGGCGTGTCCAACTTGTACGAAAGAGATGAAATATGTTGCTACAATTACTCAAGATATTGAGGAACGTGGACTTATTTCAGTAGTTGATTTCCAGTTTGGGGAAATGAATATATACTATTATTTATGTATAGATTGTTTAATTATAAAAACTGAAATACAAAATACATAACAAGCCTAACATATTATGTTAGGCTTGTTTTTCGATCGCAACATCATTAAGAATTGCATCAAATATATCTTTTTGCGTAAAGTTATCTGTAAAAATAGTTTCTGTGGCAACCTTAATAGTATCGTGCGGATTATACCATTTTTGTAGGGAATCCTCACCAAATTCATGTCGTTTGTCTCTTGTGTTATGTCGTCTAATAGTTTCCTCTAATGATAAATCAAAGTAATATGCAAATGCATTTTCATCAAAATAACGAATTAATTCTTTTAACATCTCACCATACCTATGACTGTTCAATATACCTTCTAAAATAACAAATTCACATTTTCCTTTTCCGTACTTCGTAATTTCAAATAGTAAATCATGTGATAAATTACCCATTGTGTCGTGTACTCTAAGCATATCTCTACGTACAACATCCTGTGATACTAAAAGTGTTCCTTGTCCGAAATGTTCTTGTAGTTGTTTTGCAATCGTTGTTTTACCACTTGAGGAGTTTCCTCTAAGAATGATTAAAGTGGATGTAAGTATAGGATTAGACATAATGTATTTCCCCCCAACAGCATTAATTATATAGAAAATTTTAACAAATAAAGTGAGGAAAGTGTATAATTAATATGATGGATATTTAAGGAGGGGGTAAGATGGGAGATATATTAAAAAATGCACAACCTATATGGAAACGGACTTGGTTTCGTTATCTAGGGGCATTTTTTATTGTTCAGTTACTGTTTACCCCGCATTAAAGGGCAGTAAGACCCCCACCTCAAAATTCAGCGAAAGCGAAGAAGTTAGGTGGGGGGATCAACTGCCCGTAAAAGCCCGATTGGTTCAACTAATAATCAGTGGGGGATGAACAAAACCCCCACTGATTAAAGTTTCACTTTATTTTGTGTGAAATCACTGCGTGGGCGCCAAACTTTAGGTCAGGCGGAGAGTTTTTTAATAGAATATTAAATTCTCAATTTTTCACTGAATGGTTCACACTCTATACAATCCCGCAATTTAACGTATTTACAGCATTTTTTGCGATTACATTACTACCATATGCATTAGTAGGTGCAATGAAAGATGTAACAGCAAGAAAAAATATAAAGAAATAATAGAGGTATAATATGCTTTTTCAAAAAGAAGGTTTATTGATTAGATACGTAATGGAAGATGATGCATCTATCATTTCTAAATGGTTAACGGACCCAGCAGTCCTGCGGTATTACGAAGGACGAGATAATCCGCAATCTGTAGAAAAGGTGCTTGATCATTTTATACATAGTCCAAACAGTAATGAAAAAAGATGTTTAATAGAATTTGATACCATTCCGATTGGTTACATACAAATGTACCCAGTGGATTCAGAGTGGAAAGCGTTATATGGCTATAAAGAATCACAAAATGTATGGGGTATGGACCAATTTATCGGTGAACCAGCCTATTGGGGAAAGGGAATTGGAACAAAACTCGTTCAGGCAGCAATTACATATATTATGGGTGAAATGGGAGCAGAAGCAATTGCAATGGATCCGAAAGTAAATAATGAACGAGCAATAAAGTGTTATGAAAAAAGTGGATTTAAAAAAGTAAAGATTTTAAAGGAACATGAGTTGCATGAGGGGAAATTAGAAGATTGTTGGATGATGGAATATAAACAATAATAATGGCTTATACAAATAAAGGGGGATGTGTGAAATGAAAAAAGCATTAATCGTAATTGATGTGCAAGCGGGTATGTATACAGCTGGAATGCCAGTACATAATGGGGGAAAGTTTTTACAAACATTGCAAGAGCTTATTAGGGAATGTCGTTCAAATGATATTCCAGTTATTTATATCCAACATAACGGTCCTAAAGAACATCCGTTAGAAAAAGGTACGGATGGATGGCGAATCCATGCGGCCATCGCTCCGCAAGAAGGAGATAATATAGTTGAAAAGACGACTCCAGATTCATTCCATAATACAAACTTAAGCGAAGTGTTACAAGAGAAAGGAATTGAACACGTTATTCTTTCGGGAATGCAAACAGAGTATTGTGTAGATACGACAACGCGCAGAGCATGTAGTGAAGGGTATAAAGTAACGTTAGTGAGTGATGCGCATAGTACATTTAATACAGAAGTGTTACGTGCTGAAGATATTGTGAAACATCATAACGCAGTATTGGGAGCGTTTGCGGATGTTGTTGCAGTAAAAGACTTAAAAGTGGCTGCCTCTAAATAAGAGGCAGTTTTTTATTAGAAAAAATAGCGTCAAATATTGTTAGTAATTCGGTATTTTGAAATAATCACTTATATAATTTCACGTACCATAATGAAAAAATACAAAAAAGGAGCACCACATAATTAAAAAGGGCGCTCCTGCATTAAAACGTTACTTTTTCTTATCTTTATCCAATATATTTTGTTCTTCAGCAAACTCTGTACCATATGCAAAGCGGCGATTAATACGAATGTTATCATTGTTGTGCCTTGTATGAGAGTTAGAGAAGCGATGAACGATTACTTCAGATAAAGTGAAGACGATGGCAGAAAGGATACTGCCCCATGCAATTTGCATATAGTTGTCTAATAAAATATTACCGAAAATCCATACGCTTAAATATGTTAATAAGAAATCCGACATAATGGCACCAGTATTGCCAATTCGATTTAAAATAATTTTATCAACGAACATGTAGGATACGATTGTAACAAAGAGACTGAATGAAATAATTTGAACAAACGTTGCAGGGAAAAATAAAGCAAGCCCAATGCTAAATGCGATAATGCACGATATAAACTTGATAAGCACTACTGTGAAATCATTCAAAATTTACACCTCCGATTTATACATAGTTTTTCAATAAATTCTGGAGTTCATACATTGTAACGGATTTATTTACATAAAACTTTTTCATGTTCGGAATTTAGTCTAAATATTATAAAAACAATGAAAAAATGTTATAGTAAAATGAGAGTGTATGACATTTTTAGGTAAGGGGGAATCCAAGATGTGGATTACTTCAGAAGTAGAAATTCCAGATGAGTTAATTGATCACCTTGAGCAAGGAAAGTTAGTATTATTTGTTGGAGCGGGAGTTTCTATGAAAGGGAAATCAAACTTACCGAATTTTGATGATTTAGTTGATGAAATTGCAAAAACGTTATATGTTGAAAAACGTGAAATAACAGAGCCACATGATTATTATCTTGGCAAAATTGCGAAAACAAAAGATGTACATCAAGTCGCAAGAGATCTCGTTCATATAGAGAAATCAAAACCGAATCCATTGCATTATGCAATTCCAAGGTTATTTCCTTTAGATACAGATATCCGCATTGTAACAACAAATTTTGATCAACATTTTACAACTGCAATTAAAGAAATAAATAGAGATATCAATGTTTATTACGCTCCAGCTTTACCGACTGGGAGAGCTTTTAAAGGTCTTGCTTACATACATGGTAATGTAGAACAGGAGAAAGAGGCTTTAATTTTAACAGATGGTGATTTTGGAAGGGCTTACTTAACGGAAGGGTGGGCGAGAAGGTTTTTAGTTGATCTATTCTCAAATTACACCGTTTTATTCGTTGGATATAGTCATAATGACCCAGTAATGAAATATTTAGCAACTGGTTTACCACCAAGTACAAGACGATTTGCTTTTGTCGCACAAGGAGAAAATACGTACCACTGGGAACATTTGGGGATAAGACCAATTGTGTATCCGAATAAGGTGAATAATCATCAATCCCTTGTAAAAGCGGTAAAACGCTGGGCTGAATTAATGGGTGATAATTATATTACGAAAAGAATGCGTATTCGGGATATTGTAACGGTTCCCCCGTCAGTAGAACAGGAACAATTATCATACATAAAGCAATCGATTAAAAAAATTGAAACAGTACGTTACTTTGTGGAATTTGCTCATGATTATGAATGGGTCGAATGGTTAGAAGCAGAAGGTAAATTACAAAATTTGTTTATGCTTACGCCAAACTATAATGAAGTAGATGAATTACTTGCAGAATGGTTAGTGGAACAATTTCTTTTTAGTCATCAGAAAGAATTATTTCAATTAATTTATAAAAACTATTCTAAAATATCACCGTTATTATGGAGAACAATTTGTAACTACTTAAACGAAACGAAGAGTAAGATGGACCCGTTGTTGTTTGCAAGGTGGACACTCCTTTTATTAGAAACAGCTGAAAAAGATAGTAGCTCTATAGAAAAGATTTCTAAGTTACTGCAAAAATGTTCTTTTCCTGAGCATAAAGAAATTGCCTTATTGTTACTAACTTTTATTTTAGACGGAAAACTGAAGTTGAAACGTGTAAGAAAATGGGGAAATGATACGCAAGAATCAATAGAACTCGAGGAATCGAGTCGCTTACCAGTATCTACATTTTCTCATGTGGAGCAAATTTGGAACGAAAAGATGAGGCCATATATCGCTTATTATGCTGTTCCAATTATGATGATTGGATTAGAAAAATTGAGAATGTTGTCGTTAAGACAAACGGCACTGAAAAAAAGAAATAAGGAAAATGTAGAGAAAGAGTTTCATCAAAATGATCTTGCATTTTTAATACGAATTGTAAAAGAGTGTCTAACTTATTTATGCGAAAACAATGAGAAAAAAGCGGATTATTATATTACAGAAATGATAGAAGCAAATAGCGTACTTCAAAAGCGAATTGCAATTGATGCGATGAATAAAAATATTTTTGTTCGTGTAGATGACAAAATGAAATGGTTGTTACATGAAGGACTTCTTTTAGATTTCACTTATAAACACGAAGTTTTTCAACTTTTAAAAAGGCATTATGCACATTGTTTAGAAAAAACAAAAGAAGAAGTCACTCGAACTGTAATAAAGCATCTTACAGAAGAGCGGGTATTTGATGCATGTCTCGTATTAGACTTATTATTCAAGTGTGATTCGAATAGCCCATCTACGGCAAATGGGTATGAGTTAATGAAGCAAAAGCATCCTCATTTTCATTCTGAACGATACAGTGTACAAAAGAAAGAGGATACAGCAGAAAGCATTACTTGTAATGTAACTGCTGACGGATTATTGCAGCTGAAAGATGTTGAAATTATGAAGCAAGTTCAGCAATTTTCGCAAGATGGTGTTTTTGAACAACGCCATTTTTTAGAGATGTTATCAAAAGCATGTAAATTAAACACAGAGTGGAGTATTTCATTTGCATACCAATTAGTAGGAGTGCAAGAAATAAGTAATGAAGTATGGTTTGTTTGTATTAGAGAATGGCGAAATAATCGAGGATTGACGAATGAGCAAATCCAAAAAATTATTCCGCTATTGCAGAAATTTGTTAGAAATACTGCTTTTCATTGGTTAATTAGTAGTTTTCTATATGAAATTAGTAATCGACTAGAAGAATTAGAAGAGAATAGTATACGTGTTGTAAAACGATTTGCATTTTCAGTGTTTCCTCAAGTTATGAAGAGTGATACAGACTTTAAGCTTGGGAAACAAGATTTTTATAATGAATCAATTCAGCATCCAGTTGGAAAAATGACGGCTGTATTATTAAAGTTGTTATCATATGATCATTTATACGATCGTAATGTATATGAATATTTATTTTTATTTGAAGAACAAGTAAGAGTTAATTCGGAACGAACAAACTTTATGTTTGCTCGTTTAATAGCAGATATTACATTCCTATATCATATTGAAAAACAATGGTGCCGAAAATATTTGTTACCATACTTAGATTTAAAAAAACAAAATGAGATTACGGAATATGCATGGGCCGGCTTATGTTACACGCAAATAAATTTACCTTTATTTACAGAAATGAAGCGATTTATTAAGTATGCGATAGAACATTTGGAAGTATTACATCCGCATACGAGAGAAGCTTTCTTGAAGTGGCTTAGCTTTGTATTTATTAAATGTGTACTATATTGGGATCAAAAAACAGATTGGTTATACCCGTTACTCATACTAGAAAATGAAGAAAATAAAATTAAGTTTATGCAGTTTTTATGCTATTACGTCAAAACATTAAGTGTAAAAGAACAACAAAAATTTTGGACAGCTTGGCTCAGTGTATTTTTGCGAGAACGACCAAAAATGGGTGAGATAACTGCAAGAGAATATGTAATGCTTTTACGTATTATTTTATACATGGATGAAATATTAGAAAAAGGATTATGTATTATGTCTCGTGCATTTTCAAGTGTACATGGTAAATGTGCAGGTGAGGAAATGAAGCAGTTATTGATTGAAATGCTTCATAAAAAAGAAAGTATGAAAGCGCATAAAGAAATATTTGCAAATGTGTTTTTTATTTTACTACAAACATGTCACGAAGCCGTTTTATTTGAAAAAGAAATCATAAAAATAAAAGAATTATTAGTTCAGTATGAAGTAGAGGAATATGTTTTACATTTACTAGAAAATGAAATAATTCGCATAGGAATTGTAATGGGTGATTTACAAAAAGAATTATAGGACGAAAGTGGAATTTAAAAAAATATATAAAAAGTTGTTGACAGTGTTTTGAAAAGCGTTCTATAATACGAATCATACTTATTCAATTTCAAAAACATTTGAATAAACAAAGTGCAATGAAGAGATCACAGTAGTGGTTAGTCTTACTGTAACAGAGAGCTGGTGGTTGGTGTGAACCAGTACAGGGATAATCATGAATTACAGTCTTGGAGCATCTTTTTCGTAATAAAGATAGTTTGTCTTTATGAGGAAAAAGCGGTCAATTGATCGTTAACAGTGAAGAGAGGTAGACGGAAAGTTAGTCTACAACTAGGGTGGTACCGCGATAAATATCGTCCCTACTGATTTATTCAGTAGGGACTTTTTGTATTTTAGTGGTTCAACTTGAAAATTAAATAGTCATGCATTGAAAGGAAAAGCAGTAGTTGTTGTTTCCCTGTAACAGAGAGCTGGTGGTTGGTGCAAACCAGTACATAAACAAGAGCGAATTACAGTCCTGGAGCATCTTTTTCGTAGTAAAGATAGTATTGTCTTTATGAAGGGAAAGACGGTCAGATGATCGTTAACAATGAAGAGAGGTAGACGAAAGAAGTCTACAACTAGGGTGGTACCGCGATAAATATCGTCCCTACTGATTGGATCAGTAGGGCTTTTTTGTACAAAAAAGTGGATTTTTAACTAGTAGTTTATGTCTGTGTACGAATTATTAGTTTAAAATAAGAAGAGGTATCGATTCCACTATAAATTTGTATAATTAGTCAGTTCAGAAAATAGAGAATTTTTTATTCTCTTACTATACTTTTAAAACATTAGAGGAGGATTTCCAAATGGCAAATCATGAATTAGATCAATTACGTAAACAGGTAGATGAAATTAACTTACAACTATTACACCTTTTAAACAAACGTGGTGAAATTGTTCAAAAAATTGGAGAGCAAAAGCAAGTACAAGGCACGAAACGCTTTGATCCAGTACGTGAGCGTGAAGTACTTGATATGATCGCAGAGCATAACGAAGGACCATTCGAAACATCAACAGTTCAACATATTTTCAAAACGATTTTCAAAGCAAGCTTAGAGTTACAAGAAGATGATAACCGTAAAGCGTTACTAGTATCACGTAAAAAGAAACAAGAAAATACAATCGTTGATGTAAAAGGTGAATTGATTGGAAACGGAACACAAACGTTCATTATGGGACCTTGTGCAGTAGAAAGTTTAGAACAAGTTCGTCAAGTAGGGCAAGCGATGAAAGACCAAGGCTTAAAATTAATGCGCGGTGGTGCATTCAAACCGAGAACTTCTCCATATGATTTCCAAGGTTTAGGAGTAGAAGGACTTCAAATTTTACGTCAAGTAGCAGACGAGTTTGACTTAGCAATTATTAGTGAAATTTTAAATCCGAACGATGTTGAAATGGCATTAGACTACGTTGATGTAATTCAAGTTGGCGCACGTAACATGCAAAACTTCGATTTATTACGAGCTGTAGGTAAAGTTAACAAACCAGTATTATTAAAACGTGGATTAGCAGCAACAATTGATGAGTTCATTAACGCAGCGGAATACATCATTGCGCAAGGTAACGATCAAATTATTCTTTGTGAGCGCGGTATCCGCACATACGAAAGAGCAACACGTAACACATTAGACATTTCTGCAGTACCAATTTTAAAGAAAGAAACACATTTACCAGTTATCGTTGATGTAACACATTCAACTGGACGCAGAGATTTATTATTACCAACAGCGAAAGCGGCACTTGCAATTGGCGCAGATGCAGTAATGGCTGAAGTTCATCCAGATCCAGCAGTTGCATTATCAGATTCTGCACAACAAATGGACATTCCAGAATTCCATAGATTCATGGATGAGTTAAAAGGTTTCAAAAATAAATTATCTTAATTCCATATCATATATGCGTTGAAGAGGAAACAGTAGTGCTTATCTCACTGTTAAAGAGAGCTGATGGTCGGTGTGAATCAGTACAAAGGTAAGCATGAATTACAGCCTTGGAGCATCTTTCCCGACAACTTTTGGAGGGTAAGACGGTCAAACGATCGTTAAAGAAGAAGAGAGGTAGACGAAAGAAGTCTACAACTAGGGTGGTACCGCGATAAACATCGTCCCTACTGAGCGCTCAGTAGGGACTTTTTTGTACAAAAAAATAGTAAAGGGGCAAGAGAAATGAGATACATTACAGCTGGAGAATCACATGGACCGCAGTTAACAGTTATTTTAGAAGGTGTACCAGCAGGTTTGACACTTACGGCGGAACATATTAATAAAGAATTATTAAGAAGACAAAAAGGTCATGGACGCGGAAGACGTATGCAAATTGAAACAGATACAGTTGAAATTGTAAGTGGTGTTCGTCACGGGATGACACTTGGATCACCGATTACGTTAATTGTAAAAAATGATGATTTCAAACATTGGACGAAAGTAATGGGTGCAGAGCCAATTTCGGAAAAAGAAAGTAAAGACATGAAACGTACAATTACAAAACCACGTCCCGGACATGCAGATTTAAATGGAGCAATTAAATATGGTCATCGTGATATAAGAAACGTATTAGAGCGGTCATCTGCAAGAGAAACGACAGTTCGTGTAGCTGCTGGTGCAGTTGCAAAACAAATTTTAAGCGAATTAGGCGTGGAAATTGCAGGACATGTTCTTGAAATTGGTGGAGTAAAAGCAAAACATATTTCAAACTTATTAATTGAAGAAATTCAAACAATTACTGAAAACTCACCAGTTCGATGTTTAGATAAAGAAGTAGAGCAAGAAATGATGAATGCGATTGACAACGCAAAAAGTAGTGGAGATTCAATCGGTGGTATTGTGGAAGTCATTGCAGAAGGTATGCCGATTGGCGTCGGTAGTTACGTCCATTACGATCGTAAATTAGATGCAAAACTTGCTGGTGCAATTATGAGTATAAATGCATTTAAAGGTGCTGAAATCGGCGTAGGTTTTGAAGCGGCACGACAACCAGGAAGCAAAGTGCATGATGAAATTCTGTGGGATGAAGAAAAAGGATACACGAGAAGAACGAATAATGCCGGCGGTTTAGAAGGCGGTATGACAACAGGTATGCCAATTATCGTAAGAGGCGTGATGAAGCCAATTCCTACTTTATACAAACCGTTAGCAAGCGTTGATATTGATACGAAAGAAGCATTCCAAGCGAGTATTGAAAGATCTGATAGTTGCGCAGTACCAGCGGCGGGTGTAGTAGCTGAATCTGTTGTGGCATGGGAACTTGCAGATGCACTAGTCGAACAATTCGGAAAAGATCGTATGGAATTATTAAAACAAAACATTATGCAACACAATAACTACGCAAAAGAATTTTAATAAAAAGGTGGGTTTAACGTGCAAGTAAAAGATCAACTATCATCATTACAACCATATAAACCAGGTAAATCACCAGAACAAATGAAAGAAGTGTACGGAGATCATTCGTTTGTGAAATTAGCATCGAATGAAAATCCATTCGGCTGTTCGTCACGTGTTTTAGATGAGTTGCAAAAATCGTGGTTGGAACATGCTTTATATCCTGACGGAGGTGCTACAACGCTCCGTCAAACAATCGCAGATAAGTTACATGTGAAAATGGAACAAGTACTTTGTGGTAGTGGTTTAGATGAAATCATTCAAATAATAAGCCGCGCCGTATTACGAGCGGGAGATAACATTGTAACAGCAGGTGCAACATTCCCACAGTATCGTCATCATGCCATTATAGAAGGTTGCGAAGTGAAGGAAATTGCGTTAAATAACGGTGTATACGACTTAGAAGAAATTTCTTCAGTAGTAGATAACGATACAAAAATTGTATGGATTTGTAACCCGAACAATCCAACAGGCACATATGTGAATGACCGAAAATTGACTCAATTCATTGAAGGTATTAGTGAAAATACGTTAATTGTCATTGATGAAGCGTACTATGAATACGTAACAGCAAAAGATTTCCCAGAGACATTACCGCTTTTAGAAAAACATAAAAATATTCTTGTACTTAGAACATTTTCTAAAGCGTACGGATTAGCTTCTTTCCGCGTTGGATATGCGGTTGGACAGGAAGAGTTAATCGAAAAATTAAATGTCGTTCGTTTGCCATTTAACGTATCTTCATTAGCGCAAAAAGCAGCGACGATTGCTTTTGGTGATGACGAGTTTATTGAAGAAATAGTTCGTGTAAATACAGAAGGATTACAACAATACGAGAGCTTTTGTAGGGAAAATGATATTCCATTTTATCCATCGCAAACAAATTTCATCTTCTTGCCAGTTGAGAATGCTGGAGAGATTTATGAAGCTTGTGCACATGCAGGATTTATTATTCGTCCGTTCCCGAATGGTATCCGTATTACAGTCGGAACAAGGGAGCAAAATGAAGGGGTGATTTCAGTGTTACAACAACACTTTGAAAATAAAAAAAGAAAGTCTCGAGATGAGGAAAATGCGTAAAAAGGTAGTATTAATTGGAACTGGTTTAATCGGAGGCTCTCTCGCATTAGCAATTAAGAAAGAGCACGATGTAACGATAACAGGTTATGATATATTTCAAGAACAAGTAGAGCGTGCAAAAGAATTACACGTAGTAGATGAAATAGCAGTTGATTTACAGCATGCATGTGAAGAGGCACATTTAATTGTTTTTGCTTCTCCAGTTGAAGAAACGAAGAAGCTATTACACAAACTTGCGTCATTCCGTTTACGAGAAGATGTTATAGTGACTGATGTTGGTAGTACAAAAGGCACGATTATGAATGAAGCAGAAACTTTATTTTCAAAGGAAGTATCTTTCATTGGTGGACATCCAATGGCAGGTTCTCATAAAACGGGAGTTGAAAGTGCAAAAGCGCATTTATTTGAAAATGCATTTTACATTTTAACACCGATGCATCATGTGCCAAATGAACAAGTGGAAGAGTTAAAAGATTGGTTAAAAGGAACAGGGTCACATTTCCTTGTTTTAAATACAGAAGAACATGATTATGTAACAGGGATCGTTAGTCATTTCCCGCACCTTATCGCTGCAGGTTTAGTGAAGCAAGTAGAGAAACATGCAGGAGATAATCCGCTCATTCATCAGCTAGCTGCTGGAGGGTTTAAAGACATTACACGTATCGCATCTAGTAGTCCGAAAATGTGGAGTGATATTGTAAAGCAAAATCGTGAGCATTTAATGGTATTATTAAAAGAGTGGATCTCTGAAATGGAAGATTTATATAAAACAGTTTCTACCGGAGATGCATGCGAGATTCAAAACTATTTTGCAGATGCGAAAGAATACCGTGATTCTTTACCAGTAAGAAAGAGAGGGGCAATTCCTGCCTATCACGACTTATACGTCGATGTATTAGATAAGGTGGGGGCATTGGCTCATATTACGAGTATTTTGGCGCGCGAGGAAATTAGTATTACGAACTTGCAAATATTAGAAGCGCGTGAAGGACTGCTTGGGGTATTACGTATTAGCTTCCAAAGGGAAGAAGATCGTATGAAAGCAAAACTAGCGCTTGGAGAAGAAGAATACCAAACTTATGAAACAATTTAAATGAGAAGGTGAAAAACGTGAAAGAAAGAACAATACAACCTGTTAATAACGGATTGAATGGCAATATTACAATCCCAGGTGATAAATCCATTTCACACCGTGCTGTTATGTTCGGTTCTATTGCAGAAGGGAAAACAACAATTAAAGGTTTCTTGCCCGGTGCAGACTGTTTAAGTACGATTTCATGTTTTAAAGAAATGGGAGTAGAAATTACGCAAAACGGTGATGAGGTTACTGTAGTTGGTAAAGGATTAGAAGGTTTACAAGAACCAAAAGCTGTATTAGATGTTGGTAATTCTGGTACAACAATCCGATTAATGTCAGGTATATTAGCTAACACACCATTTTTCTCTTGCGTACAAGGTGATGAATCTATCGCAAAAAGACCGATGAAGCGTGTAACAAACCCATTAAAACAAATGGGCGCAAACATAGACGGCCGAGAAGAAGGAACATTTACACCGTTAACAATACGTGGCGGAGATTTAAAAGCAATTGAATATATTTCTCCTGTTGCAAGTGCACAAGTAAAGTCAGCTATTTTACTTGCAGGTCTTCGTGCAGAAGGTGTAACAGCTGTTACAGAACCACATATTTCACGCGACCATACGGAAAGAATGCTCGAAGCATTTGGTGTTAAAGTAACTCGCGAAGGGAAAACAGTGAAGCTGTCAGGTGGACAAAAATTAACAGCAACAGATATTCAAGTGCCCGGTGACGTATCATCAGCAGCATTTTTCTTAGTAGCAGGTGCAATCATCCCAAATAGTAAACTAGTATTACAAAATGTAGGAATGAATCCAACCCGTACAGGTATTATTGATGTTTTAGAAAAAATGGGTGCTACGTTCACTGTAGACCTAATTAACGAAGGGGCATCAGAACCAGCTGCAAATATTACAATCGAAACATCTTCATTAAAAGGAATTGAAATTGGCGGAGATATTATCCCTAGATTAATCGATGAGATTCCTGTAATCGCATTAGCGGCAACGCAAGCAGAAGGAATTACAGTAATTAAAGATGCACACGAATTAAAAGTAAAAGAAACAAACCGTATTGATACAGTAGTTGCTGAGTTAACGAAACTAGGAGCTCGCATAGAAGCAACTGATGACGGTATGATCATTTACGGAAAATCAGCTCTAAAAGGCAATACAGTAAATAGTTATGGTGATCACCGTATCGGAATGATGCTTGCAATTGCTGGCTGCCTAGCAGAAGGAAAAACAATTATTGAAGATGCAGAAGCAGTAGGTGTATCATATCCTACATTCTTTGACGAACTTCAAAAGTTAGCTAAATAAAAAGGGTGGAAAGCAGATACGTGATGTATCTGCTTTTTTGTTAAAACGTCCTTGTAATTTCACTTACCGAACTATAATAGTGAGAATTATGATACAATTCAAAAAGGGAATGGAGGAGAATTATATGAATGTCATACAATTAAAAGAAGATAAATTCAGAGAAGCATTACGTTTATCAGAATACGCTTTTCAATATAAAGTAGATGAGGAACGATTACAGCAGCAACTTACAAAAATGAAGGAAAGTCATGAAATATACGGCATTATGGAAGGGAAAGACTTAGCTGCAAAACTACACCTCATCCCGTTTCATATTTACATAGGTAAAGAAAAATTTAAAATGGGTGGCGTTGCAGGAGTAGCGACGTATCCAGAGTACAGAAGAAGTGGGTATGTAAAAGAGCTACTTCAACATTCACTTCAAACAATGAAAAAAGATGGCTTTACAGTCTCTATGTTACACCCATTTGCTGTTACATTTTACCGTAAATACGGCTGGGAACTTTGTGCGAATCTTCTCGTATGTCATTTGACAAAGAGTGATTTAGTTATGAAAAAACAAGTGAATGGTACTGTGAAACGTTTCAATAAAGAAAATCACCCAGAAGAGGTCGAGAAGCTTTATGAAACATTTGCAGAACGTTTTTCTGGTATGCTAGTTCGCAATGAAAAATGGTGGTTACAAGCTGTTTATGAGGATTTAACATTAGCAATTTATTACGATGAAAATAAAACTGCAGCCGGCTATATGTTATATAAAATAGAAAACTATAAAATGACAGTAGATGAATTTGTTCCACTGCATAATGAAGCACGAAATGGTCTATGGAATTTTATTTGCCAGCATGATTCTATGATTAAAGAGCTTGAAATGACAGTAAGTGAAAACGAACAGTTGTTATATACATTGCAAGAACCACGTGTGAAAACAGAAATAAAACCATATTTTATGGGAAGAATTGTAGATGTAGAGCAGTTCTTAAAACAGTATGAGTTAAACTGGAACAATGTACAACAAGAAGTCATTTTACATATTACAGATTCATTTGCACCGTGGAATAATGTATCGGTGAGACTTGCAAATTATGAAATAGCAATTATAGAAGAACCAATGGATAAAGGGATCAACCTAGATATAAATGCACTATCTACAATACTGCTTGGATACAAACGCCCATTAGAACTAAATGAATTAGAATTAATTAGCGGAAGCGAAGAGGAAATACGGGCATTTGAGAATGTAGTACCAGTGCGCAAGTCGTTTATTTATGATTTCTTTTAATTTGCATATAAGATGGAGTTGTTTCGAACAAAATTTTGGGATAGCTCCATCTCATTGTATTAATTTTTGTCGGTAAGTTGATATATCCTGAAAATCGCTGATATAATTTTATTCACATACAAGAGAATAGAATCGCAACTATACGTTGTCACGCACTTGACTTTTATTCCCTGTAATTTATAATTAAAAACGGAATGAATTTTCATTCCTGAAAATAGAGGTGGAAAAAATGGCTAAAAACAAACAAGAGGATATTTTTGATGCTGCGATGCAACTTTTTGCAGAGCGTGGTTACGATGGTACGACAATTCCAATGATCGCTGAAAAAGCAAATGTCGGTGCGGGTACTATTTATCGCTATTTTGAAAATAAAGAGGCGCTTGTTAACTCATTATTTTCAAAAAGTATGTTACAGCTTTCTGAAATGATAAAAACGGATTTTCCTGTTGAAGCAAATATTCGTGAACAGTTTAGTCATACGTATAACCGTTTATTTGAATTTGCGAGAAACAATGTGGATGCTTTTTTATTTACAAATTCTCACTGTGATAGTTATTTTCTTGATGAGCAGAGTAAGAAAATATTTGACGATTTTATAGGCTTCTTTATGAATATTATTGAAGATGGAATCGCAAAAGGTTTGCTTCGTCCATTGCCTCCAGTTGCTTTAATTATTATTGTATATCAACCGTTAGAAAAATTAACGAAAGTAATTGCAACAGGGCAATTAGAATACTCGAAAGAGTTAGTAAAAGAATTGGAAGAAAGCTCTTGGAACGCTATTAGAATCATTTGATTCTATAGCTTTATAAGGACAGGAATGAATATTCATTCCTAAATAGAATTAAAAAATGAGAGTAGGAGAGGGTATTTGTGCAACTAAAGGAATGAATATTCATTCCGGAAAGACTAGTTTAATAGAGTTTACAAATAATGTAATAGAATAATAGGAATGAATATTCATTCCGTAACTAACGTAAATTTTAATCGCGGGAGATGATGCAAATGAGCAAGCTGAAAAATTGGAGAAGTTTATCTTTTCTATTATGGATAGTTATTACCATTACAATGATCGTAACGATGCCTAATATGGATAAATTAGTGAAAGAAAAAGGGCACATTACGATTCCTAATACAGAACAAAGTAGTATTGCTGACAAAATGATAAAAGAAATGGATAAAGACGGGACAGAAAAGTATGACATTATAGTTGTTTTTAATAGTGACAGTAAAACAGCTTTAACGACTGAGCAAAAAGAGGAAATAATAAAAACAATCAACGCTTTGCAAAATGAAAAAGAACAATTAGGAATTAAAGAAGTTGTTTCACATTTAGATAATAAAGAATTAGAGAAACAATTAGTTTCTAAAGATAATACGACTATTTTAACGCAAATATCGATAGATAAAAAGCATGGTGAAATATCGAAAGTTACAAATAACCTTCATAATAAAGTGAAAACGAAAGGGGTAACAACGTACTTAACAGGAAGTGATTTAATAGCAGGAGATTTCCTTACATCTTCTCAAGAGGGAGTGAAAAAGACTGAAGTTATTTCAATCATTTTCATTCTTGTAATATTAATCATTGTATTCCGTTCACCTATTGTTCCAATTGTTTCTCTTCTTACTGTTGGGGTATCATATTTAGTTTCAATGGGGATTATTGCTCATTTAGTAGATCAATTTAATTTTCCATTTTCTAACTTTACACAAGTGTTTGTCGTTGTTGTCCTGTTTGGGGTTGGAACAGACTATAACATTTTATTATTTACGAGATTTAAAGAAGAATTAAGTAAACGAGAAAACGCATTTTTGGCTACGAAAGAAACATTTAAATCGGCAGGGAAAACCGTTTTATATAGCGGGATAGCAGTACTAATTGGTTTTGCATCTCTTGCTTTAGCGAGTTTTAAACTATATCAATCTACTTCAGCGGTAGCAATTGGTGTCGCAGTTTTATTACTAGTATTAACTACGTTAAATCCGTTTTTTATGGTGCTTTTAGGAAAAGGGATGTTTTATCCCGTTAAAACATTTAAAGGTCATGAAGACAGTCGTCTATGGGGATTCTTTGCGAAAAACTCAGTAGTGAGACCATTTGTAGCTTTAATTATTGTATTCGTGATATCAATTCCTTTCATATTAAAGTATTCTAATACACTTAATTACAACGATTTATTTGAAGTAGACAATAAATATGAGTCGAAAATGGGGATTAACGTAATAGAAGAACATTTTCCACCTGGTTTTTCTTCACCAAGTACGTTAGTCATTCAATCGAATAACAAGTTAGATGAGGCGAGTTCGCTTCAAGCTTTAGATGAACTAACTGATAAGATTTTGAAAGTAAAAGGTGTTTCAGAAGTATATTCACCGACACGTCCAACTGGTGATAGGATTAAAGAACTATATATAAATAAACAAGCGGGTGAACTAAATACAGGTTTAGGAGATGCCAATGGTGGTATAAAGGAAATTAATGATGGATTAACTACTGCGAAAGATAAGATGGGTAATAAGGACTCAAATAGTCTTGCGAACGTTCAAAAGTTAATTGATGGAACAAATGAAGCGAAAAGTGGTGTATCAGCATTAGGAACAGCTTTAAATCAACTATCCAATGGCATAAATGACGGAGCACAAGGTGCGCGGCAAATTGAGAGTGGGTTAACTTCAGTAAATGAAAATATAAGTGTATTATCTCAAGCAACTTCACAACTTCATGCTGGCTATACACAGTTAGAAAAAGGTTTAAGTTCTTACGATCAATACTTCGGAAGTATTTCTCAAGCGATTGACGGTGCGAAGAAAGGTTATGAACAAATTGAAATGTTAATGACCAATTTCATTCAAACGAAACCAGAATTAGCAAATGATCCTAACATTCTGCAGACGATAGGAATTGCTAAAGAGGCTCAAAAGCAATTAGGTGGGCTTTCAAATGAATTAAATAAATTGAAAGCGCAGCATAATGCGGCGATGGGATCATTTAAAGAAGCGAATCAATCGTTATTGAAAGTGGATAATGGCTTAAAAGAAATGAACAATGGAGTTACTAAGTTACAAAAAGGAGCAGCTGATCTTAAAAATGGATTAAATGAAGGTGCTTCAGGTTCAAAACAAATTGCGAACAAGTCATCTGAGTTACAAACCGGATTAACGAAAATAAACGATGGGCAAGGTCAGCTATTAACCGGACTGAAAGACTTGCAAGAACAGATGGGTCAATTACAATCCGGACTAACTAAAAGTACAGAAGGCCTTGAAAAGGTAAGTAATGGCCTAGGGGATGCTCAGAAATATTTAGGAGAACTGAACGAATCAAAAAGCTCTGAGAAATTCTATATTCCAAAAGAAGTTTTGGAGGGAGAAGATTTCCAAAAAGCTTTGAATACGTACATGTCACATGATAGAAAGACTGCTAAAATGACAATCATTTTAGACGTAAATCCGTATTCAAAAGAAGCGATGCCAATTATTCAAGAAATCAATAACACAATAGATGGTACTTTGAAGGGGTCGGAATTAAATCATGCGAAAACAGCAATCGGAGGAACGACAGCTAGAAACGTTGATTTAAAAGAAGTAACTGGGCAAGATTTCTTACGTACAGCTACAATTATGTTAATTGGAATCGCGATTGTATTAATTGTGATTACACGTTCATTATTAAACACCATCTTTATTATTGGATCGTTACTATTAGCTTACTTTGCATCATTAGGGATAAGTGAACAAATTAGTACGCATATTTTACATGTAGATTCATTAAGCTGGAATGTTCCATTCTTTAGTTTCATAATGATTGTCGCTTTAGGAGTGGATTATAGTATTTTTGTAATGATGAGATACAATGAGTTAGAAGGGGACCCAGCGACGAAAATTGTAACTGCTTCTCGTCATATCGGAGGAGTCGTATTATCAGCGGCACTTATTTTAGGTGGTACATTTGCTGCATTAATCCCTTCAGGTGTATTAACGCTTATACAAGTAGCATCCGTAGTTGGCGTTGCGTTGTTACTATTAGCTATCATTGTGATGCCAATATTGTTACCTGCTTTAATAGGTTTAACGAGTAAAATGAAGAATTATGCAAAGAAATTAAGTGAAAGAAAATAAAAGAATCCCCTTTTAAAAGTAACTGTTTCAGTTATGGGAGAGAACATATAAAATAACACACAAATTAGGGATGTAAATCACATATGATTTAGCATCCCTTTTTTAATTGTTATTGCATTGTTTAAGTACTTTTATCTAGTTAAATTGCAAAGGAAGAGAAAAAGAAAACAGTAAAAACACCAGCGCAACGATTGGGGATTACTGACAAAGTATTTGATTTAAAAGATATAATTTACTTTAGATAGTTCACTCAAATAATGGTGGACTATCTTTTTTTAAAGGTAAATGGAAATTTATGTTAAAATAATGATAGAGATTGTGAAAAAAATGTTCTTAAACTAACGGTCAGGTTACTTTAAGAAGGATTTTTCAAAGGAAATGTTGAATATCGTATTTTGAAGGAGTGATTGCAGTGGAGTAAGTAATTTTTTAAATCTTGGTTAAATACTTTGAAGGAAGGGATTTATAAATATGAATACAAAACTAATAATAGTAGAAGGTTTACCTGGATTTGGAAAATCGACCACTGCAAAGCTAATAAATGAAATTCTAAGCCAAAATAAAATTGAAGTTGAACTATTTTTAGAGGGGAATTTGAATCACCCCGCCGACTATGATGGTGTATCTTGTTTTAATAAATTTGAATTCGATAGATTAGTATCTAACAGTGGAGATTTTAAAGAAGTGCTTCTTAAAAGAGTTTTAAAAAAAGGAAGCAATTATTTATTACCATACAGAAAGATAAAAAATGAGTTTGGTGACCAGTTTTCGGACGAATTATGTAATGATATTTTTAAAAACGATATATATGAATTGCCATTCGATAAAAATGTTGAATTAATTGCTGACAAATGGAATGACTTTGCTGAAATTGCTCTAGAAGATAATAAGGTTTATATTTTTGAATGTTGTTTCATACAAAATCCATTAACAATTGGGATGATTAAATACGGTGAACAAAAAGAAAAAATAATAAATTATGTAATGAAAGTTGCAAAAATCATAGAGAATTTAAATCCAATGTTATTTTATGTAGAACAAGATGATCTTGAATTTTCATTTAGGAAGGCATTAAAAGAAAGAAATCCAGAATGGTCCACAGGAATTGTCGACTATTACACGAACCAAGGCTATGGGAAAGAACATAACCATTCAGGGGTAGAAGGAGCGATAAAAGTTCTTGAAGCTAGAAGGAATTTAGAGTTAGAAATATTCGATATGTTAAAAATGAAAAAAGAAAAAATCAATAATACAAAATATGAAATTGACTCATATAGGTCAATGTTAAAAGATAAGTTAACAATACAAATGGTGAAATAGCTTTTTACACTACCTGGTGCTTTAGTTGGAGAAGGAAATGAAAACGCTCAGAATATTTTCTGAGCGTTTTAGTTTGCTATTTATAATGCGAAATGCATACAAATTATTGTGTTATTTCAATTGATAAACATAATGCTCCAATTATAAATGTTTTTTCAAAATGAATCCTCTTTAAAACGTGTATGTAACTTTAATCTAATTAAAAACAAAGGTTTTATTCGAGTTTGGAAAGAAAGGAATAGCAATCAACCGTTGCTATTCATCCAGCTTCTACTATATAATAGCTATAGTCTACAATAATTGAGTCGTAATATGCGATTTTTTAAGACAATCGGTGAGAAAACGCTGAAATAAGCGGTATTAGTAGGAGGACACAAATGATTACAGTAAGTAACGTTAGTTTGCGTTTCGCGGATCGCAAATTATTTGAAGATGTTAACATAAAATTCACGCCAGGTAACTGCTACGGTTTAATCGGAGCAAACGGTGCTGGTAAATCTACATTTCTAAAGATTTTATCTGGAGAAATTGAACCATCAACAGGTGACATACATATTACGCCAGGTGAGCGTCTAGCAGTATTAAAACAGAACCACTTCGAATATGAAGAGTTCCCAGTATTAGAAACAGTAATTATGGGTCACACGCAACTTTACAAAGTAATGCAAGAGAAAAATGCTATTTACATGAAAGAAGACTTTAGTGATGAAGATGGTATGCGTGCTGCTGAACTTGAAGGTGAGTTCGCTGAGCTTAACGGTTGGGAAGCTGAGTCAGAAGCTGCAATCCTTCTTAAAGGTTTAGGTATTGGTGAAGATCTTCATGATAAGAAATTGTCAGAATTAACTGGTGCAGAGAAAGTAAAAGTATTACTTGCTCAAGCTTTATTCGGTCAACCTGACATTCTATTATTAGATGAGCCTACTAACCACTTGGACTTAAAAGCGATCCAATGGTTAGAAAACTTCTTAATGAACTTTGAAAACACAGTTATCGTAGTATCCCATGACCGTCACTTCTTAAATAAAGTATGTACGCACATGGCTGACCTTGATTTCGGTAAAATTCAACTTTATGTTGGTAACTATGACTTCTGGTATGAGTCAAGCCAATTAGCTTTAAAATTAACACAAGATGCTAATAAGAAAAAAGAAGAGAAAGTAAAAGAGTTACAAAACTTCATTGCACGCTTTAGTTCAAACGCTTCTAAAGCGAAACAAGCAACTTCTCGTAAAAAATTATTAGACAAAATTACATTAGATGATATTAGACCGTCATCACGTCGTTACCCATTCGTTGGTTTCACACCTGAGCGTGAAGTAGGAAATGACTTATTAACTGTTGAAGGTCTTTCTAAAACAATTGATGGTGAAAAAGTGTTAGATAATGTGTACTTCACTTTAAATAAAGGTGATAAAGTTGCATTTATCGGCCGTAACGATATTGCGATGACAACATTATTTAAAATTCTTATGGGTGAAATGGAGCCTGATAGTGGTTCATTCAAATGGGGTGTTACAACCTCTCAGTCTTACTTCCCAAGAGATAACTCTAAGTACTTTGAGAATAGTGATTACAACTTAGTTGAATGGTTACGTCAATTTTCTCCACAAGATGAGTCTGAAAGCTTCTTACGTGGTTTCTTAGGCCGTATGTTATTCTCAGGTGAAGAAGTTAAAAAGAACGTTTCTGTATTATCTGGAGGCGAAAAAGTTCGTTGTATGTTATCTAAAATGATGTTAAGTGGTGCGAACGTAATCACACTTGACGATCCAACGAACCACTTAGACCTTGAGTCAATCACAGCATTAAACAACGGTTTAATTGCATTCAAAGGTACAATCTTATTCACATCTCATGACCATCAGTTCGTGCAAACAATTGCAAACCGCATTATCGAAGTAACACCAAACGGTGTAATCGATAAAGAGGCTACTTATGATGAGTTCTTAGAAAATGAGGAACTTCAAAAACAAGTAGATGCAATGTACAAAGGTCAATAATATATAATGAAAAAACTCGCTCTTTTTAGAGCGAGTTTTTTTGTCGAGAAAACGTAACATCGCTGGTCGGTCAAATGAATAATTATTCAAATATAATATTAATGAACAGGAGAATTTTTTCATGTATGAAGGGATGTAATGACTTTAAGATTTAAAGAGTTAGTTGAAGAAGGGAAATGTAAGTGGAGTAATATAATCAAATCGTATTATTTTGTCATGTGAAATATGTACCAAATTTGGAGATAGAATAGTTTGCGAATGAGTTTATAAAGGTATATAGTATGGGGTGTCATAATTAGTGGATGAATCTTGGGAGAAAACAGGAAATGTTACAAATTTATTTTGTTAAATAGAAACCAAGGTCAAAATGTCTAGAAAGAAATAGTTGAATAAATACTAGCTTCAAATTATAATTACTAATATTCTTCATATAGTTAAATAAAGATAATCTATTTGAAGAAGAAAATTTGAATAGAGAGACAGACTTATAAAAAAATAAGCCTTGGATGATCAAAAGAGGTGGAGAAATGAAACAGTTCTTATTAAAGAGCAAAAGTGTGTTAAGCAATCATTTTGGATTCTTTCTGTTTGCCGTTATTTTATTGTGGCTCAAAACATATGCAGCTTATGTAACGGAATTCAATTTAGGAATTTCAAACACAATTCAAAAATTCTTGCTGTTTTTTAACCCGCTTAGTTCAGCAGTTCTATTTTTAGGACTTGCATTATTTGCAAAAGGGAAACGATCTTATATTTGGTTAATTATCATTAATTTGTTATTGTCGATTCTTTTATACGCAAACGTAGTATACTATCGCTTTTTCAGTGACTTTATTACGTTCCCGACATTAACACAAACGAATAACTTTGGAGATTTAGGTGGTAGTATTCTTGCGTTGCTACATCTTTATGATCCATTATACTTCTTAGACACGATTATATTAATTGTGTTAGTCGCAACAAAATTTGCAAATCCAAAACCAATTCGTGTTGCGAAGCATAAATTATCTCTAGTATTTGTAGCAGGTATTTTATTATTCAGTGTTAACTTAGGTCTTGCAGAGTCTGACCGTCCTGAATTATTAACAAGAACGTTTGACCGTAATTATATTGTGAAATATTTAGGTGCATACAACTACACAATTTATGATGGAATTCAAAGTGCGAAAGCATCGACAGAACGAGCATTAGCTGATGGCGATAATATGACAGAAGTACGAAATTATTTAACATCAACTTATGCAAGTCCAAATCCTGAGTATTTCGGTAAAGGAAAGGGAATGAACGTAATTTACATTCATTTAGAGTCATTCCAAAACTTCTTAATTGATTACAAATTAAATGGTCAAGAAGTTACACCGTTCTTAAACTCATTTACAAAAGATGCGAATACACTTTATTTTGATAACTTCTTCCATCAAACAGGACAAGGGAAAACATCTGATGCGGAGTTTATGTTAGAGAATTCAATGTTTGGTTTACCGCAAGGTTCTGTCTTTACAACGAAATCTCATAATACGTATCAATCAGCACCAGCTATTTTAGGACAACAAGGATACACATCAGCAGTATTCCACGGTAACTACAAAACATTTTGGAACCGTGACGATATTTATAAATCATTTGGTTTTAATAAATTCTTTGATGCGTCATACTACGATATGAATGAAAAAGACGTAGTAAACTACGGGTTAAAAGATAAACCGTTCTTTAATGAATCTATTCCGTTATTACAAACGTTGAAACAACCGTTCTATACGAAGTTTATTACGTTATCGAACCATTTCCCTTATCCAATCGATAAGGCAGAAGCAACGATTGAACCAGCAACAACAGGTGATTCATCAGTAGATACGTACTTCCAAACAGCACGCTATTTAGATGAATCTGTAAAAGGCTTCATCGATTACTTGAAACAATCTGGTTTATATGATAACTCAATTATTGTTATGTACGGAGACCATTACGGTATTTCAGATAATCATAACGCAGCAATGTCAAAAGTAATGGGTAAAGAAATGAACTCATTTGAAAATGCACAGTTACAACGTGTACCATTAATCGTTCGTGTACCAGGAGTGAAAGGTGGCGTACAACATCAATACGGTGGTGAAATTGACGTTCTTCCAACGCTATTACACTTACTAGGTACAGATACAAAGAATTATGTTCAATTCGGTTCTGATTTATTATCACCAGATCATAAACAAGTCGTTGCGTTCCGTAACGGTAACTACGTAAGCCCAACAGTTACTGCACTAAACGGCAAATACTATGATACAACTACTGGAAAACCTGTAGAATTTACAGATGAAATAAAGAAAAATGAACAAATGGTTCAAAACTCACTAAAATACTCTGACCAAGTCGTGAATGGTGACTTATTACGATTCTACACACCGGAAGGATTCACTCCAGTAGATCGTTCGAAGTATAACTATAACAACCGCGATAAAAACAAAACGAAGGTAAAAACGACTCCGGAAGGGGAAGCTAAATAAATAATAAAAGGCGCTATTCATATGAATAGCGCCTTTTATTTGTAAATATACCATCATTATGAGACAGAACTAGCTGTTGCTTTTTGTTTAGCCTTTCCGAAGAAAACTACGCCGATGATGATAATAATGATAAATGCCCATTTAACCAAAGGGTTACTTTCGAAAAATCCAGCGAACCATTTCTCATCTACAATCATTTTCGCGGCAGTATAAGCTAAAACGGCTGCTCCAATCGTAATGATGACAGGAAAACAATCTACCCATTTTAAAATCAATGTACTGCCCCATACGACTACTGGAATAGACACTAATAATCCGATGATTACTAAAGAAAAGTTACCATGGGCAGCTCCTGCAACAGCGAGTACATTATCGATGCCCATTAACGCATCAGCAATAATAATGGTTTTAATAGCAGACCAAAATCCTTCTTCGGCCTTAATATCATGATCTTTGCCTTCAGCAATTAATTTATAAGCAATCCATATAAGGAGTACACCACCAATTAGAAGTAGCCCTGGTATTTTTAACAACCAAACAACAACTAAGGTAGCGAGGGCTCTAATCGCGATTGCCCCGATAGTTCCCCATATAATAACTTTCTTTTGCTGAACTTTCGGTAATCTTCTTGCTGCTAATCCAATTACAATGGCATTATCACCGGCTAACACTAAATCAATTACAATGATGGCAAGTAGGGCGGACAAATATTCGGCTGAAAGAAAATCCATATACATATCACTCCTTAAGAGTAATATGTGCTAAAGTGTTGATAATATAAAAAATAGGATTGAATTTGTATATTCAATCCATAATTTCTTACTGTATTTTGATATATGTTTTAATTTCGTATAAGTCGCTTTTGTATTCTTTTTTGTTTATCGTTTCGCTTTCTTAATTTTCGATTCATCTTTTTAATGCGGTTTTCTTTTCTATTATCCCAGTTATCACTTCGGATTTTACTAATAGACTTATCTGTCTTAGCACGAAAACGTCTTACTTTTTTCACGAAGGAAAGGGGTATTTTGCCGATAACACCTTGTTTTTCTAACGAATCCTCTTTACCTAGACACCAATCAGGATGAGATAATAAATAGTCGAAATCAAATGTTATCCCGTATTCTTTATCCATATATGTATACCATTCATCTAAAGTACACTTATTTTTTGTATGTAAATATGTTGATCCATCAGTCATAGCACAGCACCAATAGTCAAAATAGCTCCATAGTACCCATTCTTTCGGTACATCTAGTGTTAAAATTACCATTTTTGAATTTGTTCTACCCCAAGCTTTATGATTTCGATTTGGGTAATTATTTGCTTCCCAGACCCAAATAGGATAGTTACCTTCGTAATGAGGCAATCTTGTTTTAGCGACGCGCACCATCCAGTCATATGAATATACATCGTCTGGATCGATGAATTCTTTATTACCTTCTAAATAACCAAGTTTCTTAAATTGTTTCCATGCTTCTTCAGTTTGTACTGTATATACGATCATATGGCACCTACTTATTTAAACTAAATTATAGTATAACATGTGATTTTGAATTTTTATTGATATTAGAGAAGGGGGAGTTTGAGTCGAATATACGAGGAGTAATTCCCAAAATGATAAAAAGACTTGATTCCCAGCTAAAGGAAATCAAGTCTTTTCATTACATACGATTATCATGCCAGAAGTTTAATGGGAAGTGTTCGTTCTCATTATATGCTTCTAATTCATATCCTTTTTCTTTCAGTCCTTTAATAATTCCAGGAACTGCTTTTACTGATTGTGGATGAATATCATGCATAAGGATAACTTCTGTTGGATTTGTAGCACCATGTAACACGTTTTCTACAATTTTAGCAGATGCAGCATCAACTTGCATTTTGTTATATTTCCAGTCTAAAGAATCAATTGTCCAATCCCAAACTTTTAAGCCATTTTCTACAACTTTGTTGCGAAGAGCTTCGTTTAATCCTGGCATAGAGCCGTAAGATGGACGAGTTAATACTGGTGATTTACCTAAAACACCAGCGATTAAGCCTTGGTCTTCCTTCATTTCATCTACGTAATGACCTTCAGTGTAAAGTTTCTTGTAGTTATGAGTCATACTGTGCATCCCAACGTAGTGACCTTCAGCATCTTCGCGTTTTACAAGATCAGGGAAAGCTTTTACGTTTGAACCAATTAGGAAGAATGTTGCTTTTGCATTTTCTTTCTTTAACATATCTAAAAGCTCAGCTGTGTATTTTCCAGGACCGTCATCAAATGTTAAATAAGCGACTTTTCTAACTTGCCCGTTATAATGTTTTGGAGCTTCTTTCGGAGCAAGAGATGTTTGAATCTCACTTACAAGTTGAACAGATTTTGCTTCATCCTCTGTACTAGCTAGAGCAGTATGTACTGATCCAAAAGCTACTTCGTATGTGAATAATACCCCCGCACAAACTAACATAGCCCTTTTTACTAAAGTTGTCATTCGAATTCCATTGTGCATAATTTTCCTTCTCTCTATAAAAGTTCTACTCTACTATATTAGCAATTATAGGTAGGGAAATGCAAAAAAACTTTTTTACAAGTGTAAAAAAGTTTACTCAAAAGTATGCAAGATTTTATATCAATTGCAGTTTTGAAAAATAGGATGAATTTAAACTTTATTATTTAAACTTTCAATCACCAAATCATACTTTCGTATCACTTCGTTTTCGTTCCAATTATTGATTCGAATATTTTTGTTTTTTATTAAAATATTGGTAAAGAAACAATTACATGAAAAAAGGAGTGGGAATATGGATAATTATATTTGCACTACATGTGGAGTACAGTATCCCGAAAATGAAGAAGCACCTTCTCGCTGTAAAATTTGTAATGAGGAAAGACAATATGTTAATCCAATTGGGCAGTCATGGACAACATTAGAAACGATGCAAAATAGCAATTTATACAAAAACGAAATAATAAAAGAAGAAAGCGGTTTGTATAGCATTACTACTAAACCTAAATTTGCGATTGGACAAACAGCATTTTTAATACAAAGTAAAACTCTAAATGTTATGTGGGATTGCATTAGTTATTTAGATGATAAAACGATACAACGTATATATGATTTAGGTGGTATTCAAGCAATAGCACTTTCTCATCCACATTATTACTCTACACAAGTTAAATGGGCGGAAACATTCAATGTACCTATTTATATTCATGAAGATGATAAAGAGTGGGTGGTTCGTCCGAGTAAGCAAATTAAATTTTGGTCTGGGGAGCATCTGATATTATCGGAAGAACTTACATTGCATCGCTTAGGAGGCCATTTTAAGGGTGGAACTGTTATACATTGGAAAGACGGTAATGAAGGGAAAGGTATTTTGTTATCAGGTGATATTATACAAGTAGTTTCGGATCGAAAATGGGTAAGTTTTATGTATAGTTATCCCAATCTCATTCCATTACCAGCGAATAAAGTTAGAGATATGGCAGAGAAGGTAAAAGATATCCAATTTAGTCGACTATATAATGCATTTCATGGTGTGGTGGAAGATGCGAATAAAGCTGTACAAAGATCTGCTGATCGGTATATAAAGGCCCTGCAAGGAGAACTATTTCATACGTAATAGCTTGTAATTCATCTCTATATTTATATAACTAATTTTATATGAATTTTATACTAAAGTCCTATTGTTTATTAACTAATAGGTCTTTCAACTTAGGAAGTTCACACTAATGAGGGATGTTAAAGGGAATATATGTAACCTATACTAATTACTATAAAGCTTTGGAAAATGAAAAGGAGGAGATTTGCATGAAGAATTGGGTTCAATTTAGAATTGCAAGACCAACAGATAAATTTGAAGAAGTGATAAGTTTTTATGAAACAGGATTAGGTTTAAAACGTATAGGGGAATTTCACAATCATGAAGGATATGATGGGGTTATGTTTGGCTTACCAGATGAAGAGTATCATTTGGAGTTTACTACACATGTTAATGGAAGTCCATGTCCGGCACCGACAAAAGATAATTTACTAGTTTTTTATATGCCTATTAAAGATGAAATTGAAAAGATAGTGAATCGATTAAGTAATATGGGCTATCATGAGGTAGAACCTGAAAACCCGTATTGGATAGAGAAAGGAACCACAATAGAGGATCCAGACGGTTGGAGAATTGTGCTTATGAATGCATCTGAATAAGAAAACTATTTTCATATGAAATAGAGTGTAACAAAATGATTTAGACATAAATCCCTACAGTGTTTGTAGGGATTTTTATATAAGAAATTTTTATTGAGAGAGTTATTAAAATGTAGAAAGTATTTTGGCTAAGAACAAATGTAGTAAACATAATTTATGAAGGAGGTATAAAAGTAAGATAGTAAACCATTTTGAAGCGTTTTCTAAACATGTTGGAAATACACATCTTATTAAAAGTTCTTTCGTAGTTTATATCTTATTCTACGCAAAATTGATACCATCAAAAAACTGTATGTTTAACATGTACAGTTTTTTGATGGTATAGCTGTGCAATGTTTAGAAATTTCACATACCGTATTTTAAAAATAAATATAGGAAAAACAAAAAGTAATGTAGAATATATCGTACATACATATATACAGTTAACATAAAAGATAAAGAGGTGGGTATATGTTACTTGAGGAAGTAATGCAGCAACTAGAGGAATATGGAACAGAACAAAATCGAAAAACGTATAAAAACCACGGAGCGAAAGAGCCGTTATTTGGAGTTAGTTTTGCGAATTTAAAATTGTTAAAAAAGAAGATAAAAAAAGATCACGATTTAGCAGTTGAATTGTGGGAAACGAAAAATATGGACGCAATGACATTAGCAACTTATATTTTAGACCCGAAAAAAATAACGACAGAACAGCTTAATAGTTGGATTCAGGATGTTGATTATTACTGTTTAATGGATGTTCTGATGACATCTATATGTACTTCGCCAATTGCAATAGAAAGAATGGAAGAGTGGATAAAGTCTAATGATGAATGGATTGGAAGAGCTGGCTGGTCTTTATTAGCAAATATAGCGATTAAAAATAAAACGTTACATGATGATTTCTTCTCTCCGTACTTAGAAGAGATTAAAGAAAATATACATAATGAAAAAAATAGAAAAAAAGAAGCGATGAATAGTGCTTTAATCGCAATAGGAATTCGTAATGAAGACTTAGAGCGACAAGCGATTGAAATTGCAAGTGAAATTGGAAAAATAGAGGTTGATCATGGTGCAACATCATGTAAAACACCAGATGCAGAAAGCTATATAAAAAAAGCGAGAGAAAGAGCTGAAAAAAAGAAAGTGAAATAAGAAAAGAGGATCGGTTATGAAACCAATTGAAGCAGCACAAAACATAATTACATTACAATTTCCGAATTGTGATGTAGCTTTACTCGGCGGAAGCGTTGCACGAGGAGAAGCGACGAAAACATCTGACCTTGACATTGTAATAGTCGATCAAAGTTTAACTTCTTGCTATAGAGAATCTTTCTATAGTAATGGATGGCCTATTGAGGTGTTTGTTCATAATTTCGAAACATATAAAACCTTTTTCAAAATGGATTGTGATCGAGGGAGGCCGTCGTTACCACAATTAGTTTCAGAAGGGATTGCCTTAAAAGGGGAACAGGAAATTGTTGAGAAATTAAAAAAAGAAGCGAATGATTTACTACATAAAGGACCAGCTAAATGGACCGAAGAAACGATTAAGCAGAAGCGATATTTTATTACGGATACTTTAGATGACTTTATTGGTGCAACAAAAAGAGAAGAAGAATTGTTTATCGCTAATTTATTAGCCGATTTAGTACATGAATATGTATTAAGAGTAAATGGTAAGTGGCTTGGGAGTTCAAAATGGTTTATTAGAGTGCTAAAAAGATATGATGAGCAATATGCAAACAAATTTGTAGCCGCTTTTGATCATTTTTATAAAACGGGAGGGAAAAATGAATTAATTCATTTTATAGAAAAGACGTTAGAACAGTATGGTGGAAGAGTGTTCGAAGGATTTTCTATTGGTAAATAAAGAGAGGAGAAAAAAATGAATGTACCATATGTTCAATTAAGAGAATTGACACTAGATGATGTAGAAGATCGCTATCAATGGTCATTAGATAGAGATGTAACAAAGCATTTAGTTTTACCAGATCAATATCCTCCGTTCACTCGTGGAGATACGAGAAACTGGGTTGAAGCTTGTATAAGCCGAAAAAATGGTTATGAACAAAGGGCAATGGTTACTGAGACAGGTATACATATTGGATGGGTAGACCTTAAAAATTTTGATAAAACAAATAAAAATGCTGAACTAGGAATTGCGATTGGAAATAAAGACTATTGGGGTAAAGGATTTGGAATGGCAGCTCTAAACAGCATGTTACAAATAGGTTTTTCTCAGTTTGAATTGGAGAAAATTTGGTTACGTGTAGATGAAGATAATACAAAAGCTAAAAAGAGTTATGAAAGTGCCGGATTTGTATGCGAAGGGTTAATGAGAAATGATCGATTGAGACAGGGAAAGTTCATTCATCGCTATCGTTACAGTATATTAAAAGAAGAGTATGAATCAAAAATTAATAACCTATAAAAATATTATGTAAATTAAAAAGGGGAAAATAAAATGATTCGATTACTTACAAAAGCGGATGCAAAAAAATATTGGGAGTTGCGTTTACAAGCACTACAAGTAAATCCAGAAGCATTTATAACGACTTATGAAGAAGCAGTACGTCAAGAAAACCCTCTTGAACGAGTTGCTAGTAATCTTTCATCCAACAGTAGTTTTACATTTGGTGCTTTTAATAATGAAAATCGTTTAGTTGGGGTTGTTACTTTATTAACAGAAGAAAAAGACGCATATAAGCATAAAGGACATATCGTTGCAATGTATGTAGATACTGAAAATCGAAGAAGTGGTCTTGCACGTGATTTAATACGTAAAGCAATTGAAAGGGCAAAAGAGATGAAGCTAGAGCAATTGAATTTAGGGGTTGTGTCAACGAACGAACCAGCCAAACGATTATATGAATCAATGGGATTTAAAACATACGGAATTGAAAAAAGGGCTATAAAAATGAATGGTGTGTATAGTGATGATGAACATATGGTGTTGTTCTTTTAAGAGAGGAAGTTTTGTATGAAAGATCTCCATTTAGAAAGAAAAATGGACCCTCAAGTAGCGATTTTGTATGCGACGGTTGCTGATACGTTTAATAGATTGCAAAGGTTAGTCGAAGGTACTGAAGAGAACGAACTATCCTATAAAGGGTCTGAAAATAATGAAAATAGTATTGGGCAGTTACTTCAGCATTTAGCAGTTGTTGATTTACATTGGGTGTATCGTTTCAAGGGAGAAGATGTTCCGCCAGCATTTGAAAATAAATATGGTCCTATGTTAAATGAAGTAGGAGAATTACCAAGTTTAAGAAAAAACACATTGCAAGAGTTAATGCAAGATTATGAAGCAGTGCAAAAATTGTTTTATGAAGAATGTATGAAACTAACAGAAACTGATTTAACGCGGGAAGTTTTGTATGAAAAAGGCGAAACTGCGACAATAAGATGGGGAATATGGCATATAGCAGATCATAATCGGTATCATCAAGCTCATATAAATCGATTGAGGAAATTATACAGAGAATATAAACTACATATTCTTTAATTTTTGAATGAACGAACGCCCCTAAATAATAATTAAAGGAGGCGTTTGTTTTTATTCGTTCGCTTTTCTTCCCAAGCTATCATTAAATTTTTATGATAATCTTTTGGTTTCTCAATAGAAAACCAGTAAATTGAATGTGCAATAGTTGGTAGCCATCTTTTATAGCGGATGCGTATATTTTCATGGTGAGTATAGTGGGTCGAGATTAAAGTAGATTTTGACCCTTGAAAATTTTGATATGTAATGGCCTCGATTTCATACCAATGCACTTTATTCCCATGTAAATCTACTACAATTCCTTCATCATCCTAAAGTGAAATGTAAGTTTGAATGTAGATTTTTCATCGCGTATACTAAAATATAGGTCATAGAGATAAAAAATTAAATACAAGGGGTTTTACAATGAAAGCAATTGTTATAGGAATACTGGCATCATTTTTCTTTGCCTTTACTTTTGTTTTGAACAGGGCAATGGACTTAGAAGGTGGAAGCTGGATTTGGAGTGCATCATTACGGTATTATTTTATGGTTCCAATGCTATTACTTATTGTTATGTATAGAGGGAACTTAAAGCAACTCTTTCAATATATGAAAAACAATCCGAAAGAATGGTTAGTGTGGAGTATCGTTGGATTTGGTCTCTTTTATGCACCGCTTAGTTTTGCTGGAGCGTTCGGACCAGGTTGGCTCGTTGCATCAACATGGCAAATTACAATCGTTGCAGGGATTTTGTTAACACCATTTTTTGCGGTGGATCCACTACATAAAAAACTTCCGATGAAGGAATTAGTAATGTCGGGCATTATTTTATTCGGTGTCGTTCTCATGCAAGTAGAACATGCTTCTTCATTAGGTATTCGTGAAACCGTTTTATGTGTAGTTCCTGTACTTATTGCAGCATTTGCGTATCCTCTTGGAAATAGAAAAATGATGCAAGTTTGTAAAGGGGAATTAGATGTATTTCAGCGAGTACTCGGTATGACATTAGCAAGTTTACCATTTTGGTTTTTATTATCTGGTTACGAAGTATCAACAGGCGGATTACCGTCAAGTAGCCAAGTTTTTCAATGTTTTATTGTAGCAGTTAGCTCTGGGTTAATCGCGACAGTATTATTTTTCTTTGCAACAGATCTTGTGAAAGATGATCCGCAAAAATTAGCAACAGTGGAAGCGACGCAGTCTGGTGAAGTTTTATTTGCGCTAGTAGGAGAGTTGATCTGGTTATCTGCACCAATCCCATCATCATTATCTTGGATTGGTATGAGTCTCGTTATTATTGGAATGATACTTCATAGTTATGTGGCTGTCGTTGTAAAAAAAGAAGAAAAAATAACGGCGTAATGAGATTAGCTCTTTTTATTAAGAGCTAGTCTTTTTTCATAGAAAGGGATGAAAGTATGAATTTACAGTGTGTTAAACAAATTGAGAAAGATTCAATATTAAATGTGCTACAATATGCCGTCGGTCCAAATGAAATAAGCTTAAAGAAGGCAGTAATATTTTATCAAAGTAATAAAGGGACTTTGTACAAATATGAAGAAAAAGCTTGTCTAGGTATTGAAATAATCGGAGAAACTAAAGCACGCATATGTCATATAGCAGTGGCTCCAGATTATCGTCAAAAAGGAATTGCACTGCAAATGATTAAAGAAGTGGTAAGGATATATCAATTGACTTATATAGAAGCGGAGACAGACGATGGGGCGGTAGAATTTTATAAAAGAATTGGTTTTCAAGTTAAAAGTTTAGGAGAAAAATATCCAGGGATAGAAAGACTTCATTGTTACATGGAAAAATAGTATAAAATATGCATATGGAGTATAGTTTGAAAAAATAGGATTTACATTTTTCTTCATTTCAAAAAAACTCTCGCTCATCATTATCTACGATTTTAATAGAGTTTTGAGGCTTCAGTATAATAATATACATATTTTTGTAGTAATGAATATGATTAAGTTAAAAATTAAGAAAAATATGATAATATATTTATATAAAAGTTTAAATTTACGTGGCTAGTGGGGGAACCAATATGAAAATGAATGAAATAGTAGCAAGTACACAATTTCCAAATACAATCGAAACAATAACAAAAGATTTAAAAGCATTAGGAGTCGAAAAAGGAATGACAATTATCGTTCATTCATCACTAAGTTCTATCGGGTGGATATCTGGTGGTGCCGTTGCTGTAGTAGAAGCATTAATGAAAGTTGTTACGGAAGAAGGAACGATAATAATGCCAACGCAATCTTCGGATTTGTCCGATCCGAAACATTGGTCAAGACCACCTGTACCGGAAGACTGGTGGCAAATTATCCGAGATAACGTCCCAGCATTTGATTCACGTATAACCCCAACAAGGGGAATGGGTGAAATAGTTGAATGTTTTCGTACATATCCGAATGTAGTACGTAGTAATCATCCGTTAGGAAGTTTTGCTGCATGGGGAAAACATGCAGTAGGAATAACAATGAACCATTCGTTATCAATGAGCTTTGGAGAAGAATCTCCATTAAGAAAAATATATGATTTAGACGGGTACGTATTATTAATTGGTGTTGGATATGATTCCAATACGTCTGTTCATTTATCCGAGGTGCGTTCTGGTGCATGTGAGTTAATACAAGTAGGAGCACCTATTATAGAAAACGGTGAAAGAGTGTGGAAAGAGTTTGTTGAAATGGATTACGAATCTGAGAAGTTTGTAGAAATTGGTGTGGAGTTTGAGCGAAAAGGAACTGTAAAAAATGGGAAGATAGGGAATGCAACGTGTCGTCTAATGAAACAGCGTGATATAGTTGACTTTGGAACAGAATGGTTTCGTAAGAAAAATTAGTAAGGGATGGTTACAATGAAGGGGAAAAAGGTATTAATTACGAGCGGTGGTTGTCTAGAAAAATGGGATCAAGTACGCGGGCATACGAATATGGCCAAAGGTACAATCGGAAGGATAATCGCAGAAGAACTTCTAGCTAAAGGGGCACATGTTATATATTTACACGGTTATTTTGCGGAGAAACCGAGTGATGTACATAGAGGGTTAGAATTACATCCATTTGAAGGAATCGTTGATTTACAAGATAAAATGAAAAGTATCATATCACATGAAAAGGTTGATGCAGTCATTATGGCAGCGGCTGGATCAGATTGGATTGTAGAGAAAATTTGTGATCAAGATGGTAATGTTCTTAATATGAACGGAAAAATTTCAAGTGATATAGCACCGATTATTCACTTTCAAAAGGCTCCAAAGGTATTAAAACAAATAAAAGAATGGGACCCAGAAACAGTACTTGTTGGTTTTAAACTTGAAAGTGATTTAAATGAAGAAGAACTGTTTGAAAGAGCAAAAAATAGAATGAAAGAAGCAAGGGCGAATGTAATGATTGCGAATTCACCACATTCTTTATATTCGCGCGGGGCTGTGCATTATGTAATTGGACAGGATGGTAAAGGGAAGTTGTGTAATGGGAAAGATGAAACAGCGAAAGAAATTGTCAAAAGCTTAGAGGTATTATGTAATCGTGTCACTGCTTTTTAAAATTAAGTTTTTAGATGAGAATGAATCCGCATAGTAATAAGTAAGCGAAACTTTAATTGGTGGGAATTTTACTTTTACACGAATGTGAAGCGTATACCAATCAAGAGCTATACACAGAATAATTGGTGAGGAGTGGATTCTATGGAACATTTATTAAAGCAAGCTATTAAACTTAGAAATGAAAAGAAATATGCGCAGTCTAAAGAGATGCTTATAGGATTAACAAACTTTACAAAGGATGCAGAAGTACTGTATCAATGTGCGTGGATACATGATGTAATGGGGCTAGAAACAGAAGCAGTTCCGTATTATGAGCAGGCAATCGCAAATGGACTTGATGGCGAATCGCTTTGCGGTGCTTATATTGGTTTAGGAAGTACATATCGTTGTATAGGGGAATATGAAAAGGCAATTACAGTATTAGAAGCTGGGGTGAAAAAATTTCCAGAGAATGCTCCGATGAAAGTATTTTTATCATTAGCAAAATATAACGTAAACGATCACGAATCAGCGATGAAATTATTACTTGAAACTGTCGTGAAAGTAGAGGAAGTAAAAGAATTTGAACGTGCCATTTCATTTTATAAAGACCATTTAAATGAGGTTTTTAAATAAAGGAGTGAACGTATGAAGGTTACACTATCACGAAGGCGAAAAGGTATTTGGATTGGACTCGTCTCTTTAATTATGCTATCAAACTATTTATTGTATGCCCTTCCAATTGTACCAGTTGCGCCGAAAGAAGTTGTGCTTGGGTCATTATTAGATTGCATGTTTGTCATTCCAATCATCACGTATTTCTTCATTATTCGAAAAAGATACTCGTTAACATATATAGTTCCTGTTGTAATAGCTGGTTATATTTTTGCAAGATTTATTATTCCAAGTGATTATTTACAAGCTTTTTCATTCATCTCTTATATTATTGTTGCGGCTGAAATTGCATTTGTAGGTCTAGAATTATTCCTTCTCTATAAAATTGTTAGAGTGCTTCCTAAAATAATAAAAAAATATAAAGAATATAGAAGAGAAAATTATTCCTTTTCTTATGCAATTGATGCAGCGTTTGACGCTACTATGAAAAGAGGTAAGTTAATAGATGTCATTCTAACAGAGTGTAAGTTAATCTATTATGCGTTTTTATCGTGGCGTGAAAAAGTACCAACAGGTAAATCTGTATACTCATATCATAAAAAGACTGGTGCTATAGGTGTGTATATCATGATTATTCATGCAACAGCAATTGAAAGCATTGGTTTTCATTATTTACTACATCAGTGGAATCCAGTAATAGCATGGATTTTACTTATTTTAAATGTATACGCGATGATTTATTTTATAGCTGAAATACAAGCGATGCGCAAAAATCCACTTGTCGTAACAGAAGAACAAGTAATCATTCAAATCGGATTAGGAAAGAAAATTGTTGTGCCATTTACACAAATTGATAATATTGCGTTCTACAAGGGTGAATTGCTAACGGCAAAAGAAGGGAGACAGGTATTGGATGCAACTGTTATGGAGTTCATAAAAGAACCTGCTACTTTTGAAATAACATTAAAAGAGTCAGTGAAAGCGCAGTTGTTATACGGCTTTTCTAAAACAGTAAGTCGTGTTTACTTAAATGTTGATGAAGAACGAAAATTTTATGATGCGGTTAAGGAAAAGTTAAAACATGAGTAATAGTACTGTTAGTTGCATAAAAACAAATGAGCTTCCGTTAGAAGTGAAAAAATATGAAACATGGATAGTGAAAAACTCTTTCTAAATAAGAAGGAGTTTTTATTATGTACTTGTATAAATCATTATATAAAAAACTATACACTTCTTTATTACTACATAAATGGATATAATTGAGGATAGAACTAGCATAAGGGGAAACAAAATAATGAATAAGTTACTTACATCGAAAATTGAAATTATAGAAAGAAAAATCCGGTATAACTCAACAATAGTAGATCACAATTGCTTATTACTTGAAAAGCAATCACAAAGTATCGTTTTATTTCACGAGGTGCAGTATTCATTTACAATGACTGCAAATGATACTAAGTTAACAATCCCAAAAGGGAGTTATACAATCGCATATTACTGGAAAGATCGTCCGTACAATTTATACGTATGGAGAGATATAAAAGGAAAGTATTTAGGTTCCTATTTTAATATCGTAAAAAACACACAAATAAAAGATGAAGTGGTTTCCTTTGAAGATTTAATCATCGATATTATGGTACTTCCAAATGGAGAATACTTCATATTGGATGAGGATGAATTACCAGAACCATTAGGAAATTTCGAAGGTGGTTATGTGAAGAAAGCTCTTTATGGATTAAAAGAAATCATTCCAAAAGAGCTGCCACCAATAGTTTTGGAGACAGCCAGAGTGCAGAGGAAATAAAATTTAATTACATAAATATTTTGAATGGGAATGAGTAGTCTCAAGTTATATGATCTAACTTTTTTGATAAATCTAAGGTTAGTAGCATATCTCTTGAGATTACTCTTTTTTTGTAGAAATTTCGTCGCTTAGTTATTAAATCGATTTTAAATTTATGAAATAATATTGACTGAATCAAGTTCAGTCGTTTATGATTGAATTAGATTCAGTCGTGGTGAAAACATTGTAGGAGATGACGTATGAAAAGAATATCAAAAGAACCAGATGTAAGACGCCAAGAGTTAATGGATATTGGTTTTGAACTATATATGAAAAATGGTATGAAAGGATTTGGCATAAAAGATGTTGTGAATCATGCAGGTGTAGCAACGGGCTTATTTTATTATTACTTCAAGTCTAAAGAGAATTTTGTTGATGAAGTTTTAAATGACTGTATTGTGAAAAATATGGAGTTAATTGAAGAAATACTTGTTTCAAATGAACGGTCTGTCATGCAAAAGATGAAAGATTCACTAGATATATTTTGGACATTTATTGAAAAGTTAGCACCCTATAAAAATGTGAGTTCGTTTCAGACGGAACAACATTTTCAACTGGAACAGAAATTATTCGCACGTATGCAACCGTTCATTAGACAAGTAATTGAAGAGGGAGTGAAAACAGGGATTTTTTATACTGATAACTCATTATTAGCTTCTGGATTTATTTTATACGGTCTTAACAGTATTGCTCATTCAGAAGTAAAGTTGAATCTAGATACAAAACATGAAATGGTTAATTTAGTATTAACTACACTACGATACAATCAAAAGGAAGGAGAAAGTTTATGAAAATTATTATCGATGGAAATAATATCTCACAAGAGCAACTTATAAAATGGAAAAGAGAACGGATAAAAAAAGTATTATATACATTAGGACATAAAGAGCTTGAAATAAATGATACAGACGTCATGATAAAACAGCTAACGGAAATAAAGTTGCGATATACATACAATGAAATGTACGAAAAGTTGAAATCAAAACTTAGATTAAGTGCATTAGGTATGCGTATCTGTACTCTTTTATCTGGCGATAGACGAAAATTTTCAAAAACTAGTATTTATTTAGACGGGATTACAGCAGAAGTAGCTATACATGGAATTGATAGTTTGATGCTTGAACAATCACGTGAAAATAACAAAGTGAATTTATCTGCTTGTCCTGATCACTATGTACTAAGACCCTTTGGGGAAAATGAATTAGAGGTTATCGAAACTACTGGTAATTCTCCGTTTCCAGTTCAATTTTTCATTGTTTTTGGTGACGAAACCGGATTGAAAACACCGAGAGATAAATCTTATCAATACCAATCAACAGGTGTTGCACGTATGAAAGATGGTACTACTATTGGTGGAGTTCGACATCAATTTAAAGATACTGATACAGGGATAGAAGTAAGTCTAGTTGTTGAGTTCCCAGCCCTTTGTCCTAATAGTCTAATTAAATCCCATCAAATGCATTTAGCGTGTGAGTTTTCTTATTGGTTACAGTGGATTAAAGATCAGAAAAAATAGTAAGTAAACGATATCGTTTAAATAAACAAAAGTAAAATGTTCAAACAAATCATATGTATGTTTTAATAAAACCTAGTTGACTTATCGGAAATATTTGTATAATATGTACTTAATTCCATAACGTATTGCTGATTGGAGAAACCAAAGGCATTTTATCAACAGATAAAATGCCTTTGGTTTTTTTATTGCACAAATACTGAATCTGTTCATTTATATGAATCATTTTAAGGAGGGGAAGAAATGACTGTTTCAATTGATGGGGTATCAAAATATTTTTTGAAACAAACTGGTACGGTTCAAGTGCTAGAGAATATTAATTTTCAATTAGAGGAAGGGGATTTTGTTACAGTAATTGGTCCGAGTGGGTGCGGAAAAAGTACATTACTAAAAATTGTTGCAGGTCTAGATAATGATTTTGAAGGTGAAGTTGTTATTGACGGGGAGCCTATCTTAAAAACGAGCAAGAAACAAGGTTTTATTTTTCAAGAACATAGGCTTTTTCCATGGTTAACAGTTGAAGAAAATATAGCGGCAGATTTGTCGTTAAAAGATAAGTATGTGAAAGATAAGGTGAGAGAATGGGTTGAAATCGTTCGGTTAGATGGCTTTGAAAAATCGTATCCGAAAGAAATTTCAGGCGGGATGTCACAACGTGTTGCGATAGCGAGAGCGTTATTAAGAGATCCAAATGTATTATTACTTGATGAACCTTTTGGAGCGCTGGATGCTTTTACTCGAAGTCATTTACAAGAAGTATTGCTAAATATTTGGGAGCAGAAGAAAACAACAATGATATTCGTTACACATGATATAGACGAAGCGATATATCTTTCAAACCGAATCATCATTATGAGTGCAAAACCAGGGAAAATACATAAAGTGATTGAAAATAATTTGCCTTATCCGCGAAATAAAACTTCTCAATCGTTCCAACAACTTCGAACGAAAGTATTACAGCAGTTTGAATATGGAGGGTTGATTCAAACAAGTATATAGGAAAAGGGTGATTTTATATGTATAAAAAATTTAAAATTCTTTCTTTTGCTTTAGCTATATCAGTATGTTTATTAGGATGTGAAAAAAGTACAGCAAGTAGTAAGAAAGAAGATGTAACAATACAAATTGGTATACAGCAAGGGTTAAGCCCGCTATTACTAGCAAAGAAAAAGGGGTGGTTTGAAGAGGAGTTTAAAAAAGAAGGAGTTAAAGTGAAATGGACAGAGTTCCAAAGTGGACCTCCTTATTTTGAAGCAATCGCATCAAACCGATTAGACTTTGGTGAAGTAGGGAATTCTCCAGTCATTTCAGCGCAAGCAGCAGGTATTGGATTTACCGAAATCGCCAATACAAGTTATGCGAGAAAAGGAACTGGAATTCTCGTTCAAAAAGATAGCAAGATTGCGAGTGTAAAAGAGTTAAAAGGTAAAAAAATTGCAGTAGCAAAAGGAAGTAGTGCCTTTAATTTATTGTATCGAGCACTTGATAAAGAAGGGATTGATGCAAAAGAGGTAAATGTCATTCAATTACAACCAGATGAAGCGCAGCCTGCATTCGAATCAGGATCAGTAGATGCATGGGCGATTTGGGACCCTTTCATATCATTACATACGTTAAATAAAGGTGCGAAGGTGATTGCAGACGGTGAAACATTAAATGTCTCTTCACCAGAATTTTTAATTACGAGAACAAAATTTGCGAAAGAACATCCAGAATTAGTTGAGAAATTCCTCAAAGTTTATGAGAAAGCACGTGTATGGCAAGATGCTAACTTAGATGAAGCAATAAAAGTATATACTTCTGTAAAAAAGATAGATGCGGAGATCGTAAAAGAAGTGTTTAATCACGACAAACCAATTTTAGTTTCGGTAACGAAGGAAATAATAGCAGAACAACAAAAGACAGCGGATTTTCAATATAAGCTCGGTTCTATAAAGAAAGAAATTAAGGCGGAAAAAGTTGTAGATAATTCTTTCGTAGAAAAAGCATTGAAAGCGAAGTGAAAAGAGGTTTTGTAAAGTGGAAAATACGAAAGCTGTTATTAAACCAGCGAGTATAACGATTGAGAAAAACAGAGTTAAGAATGTGCGAAAGTTAAATGTAAAAGTTTTAGTAAGGGCGATTACTATACCGGTTATTATATTAATAATTTGGCAGTTAGCTGGCGTATTCGGTCTTGTTTCTAAAACAGTTTTACCAACACCATTAGATATTTTTCTAGCTTTCCAAGAGCTTATTAAAACAAGAGAGTTATTCGGCCATTTAAGTATTAGTGTATTCAGGGCTGCGGCTGGTTTCTTTATTGGTGGGGGCTTAGGAATCATTTTAGGAACGATTGTTGGATTTTCAACGAGAAGTGAGCAATATTTAGATCCACCTGTGCAAATGTTAAGAACTGTACCTCATCTAGCTGTTGCGCCACTTTTCGTATTATGGTTCGGTTTTGGTGAAACATCGAAAGTGTTATTAATTGCAGATGGTGCATTTTTTCCTTTATACGTAAACGCATTTTTAGGTATTAGAGGTGTGGATTCAAAGTTATTTGATGTTGCGAGAGTGTTAGAGTTTAGCAAAAGAAAACTAATTACGAAACTCATTTTACCATCTGCATTGCCTAATCTTTTACTAGGAGCAAGGTTATCGTTAGGTGTTGCATGGGTGAGTTTAGTAGTAGCAGAACTTATGGGATCTACAGAAGGTATTGGTTATATGATTATGGATGCAAGGCAATTTTCAAATACAGATATCGTATTTGTCGGCATAATTATCTTTGCATTTGTTGGGAAGTTTTCTGACTCTCTAGTACGTTTACTAGAAGCGAAGTTTTTAAGATGGCGAGATAATTTTAAAGGTGAGACTGGGAATTAACATATAAATTATTAGGGGTAATTTATATAGAATGTGTTAGTATACGATTCAAAATAAATAAGGGGTGTGTAAAGGCATGGAATTATTATGGTTTATTCCGGCTTATGGAGATGGTCGATATTTAGGAACGACAAAACGAGGAAGAGCAGCTGAATATGGTTATTATAAGCAAGTTGCTGCGGCAGCTGATTATTTAGGATATACGGGTGTTTTACTTCCAACTGGTCAAGGATGTGAAGACCCTTGGGTGTTAGCTTCAGCTCTTGCTGCTGAAACAGAAAAACTAAAATTTTTAGTAGCAGTAAGACCAGGACTAATGTCCCCTACAGTTGCAGCGAGGATGGCATCTACATTTGATAGAATTTCAGATGGGAGACTGCTTATTAATGTAGTAGCTGGAGGAGATCCAGTTGAACTACAAGGAGATGGATTATATCTTGATCATGATGAAAGGTATGAAGCAGCGGATGAATTTTTAAAAGTTTGGAAATCGACATTGCAAGGTGAAACGATCTCTTTAGAAGGAAAACATATTCAAGTTACAGATAGTAAAGTTGTATTCCCACCAGTTCAAACGCCATATCCTCCTATATATTTCGGAGGATCATCAGCTGCTGGAAAAGAAGTAGCAGCTGAACATAGTGATGTATATTTAACGTGGGGAGAGCCGCCAGAGCAAGTAAAAGAAAAAGTAGAAGAAGTAAGAAAACTTGCAGAAGAGAAGGGGCGTACAGTCCGATTTGGCATTAGATTACACGTAATTGTAAGAGAGACAGAAGAAGAAGCATGGGAAGAGGCCGAACATTTAATTCAATATGTGGATAATGAAACAATTGAGCTTGCTCAAAAGACATTTGCAAGATATGATTCGGTTGGTCAAAAACGGATGACACATTTAAATAAAGGTACGAGAGAGTCGTTAGAGATAAGCCCTAATTTATGGGCTGGAATCGGACTTGTAAGAGGTGGGGCAGGTACTGCACTTGTAGGCGATCCGCATACAGTAGCAGAAAGGATAAAAGAATATGAATCGTTAGGAATTGATACGTTTGTTTTATCAGGATATCCGCATTTAGAAGAAGCGTATGAAGTGGCAGAATTGTTATTCCCATTATTGAAAGACAAGAAGAAAGAAGAAAATAAAATTGTTGGTGAAATGATTGCTGATGCATATGCATTAAAAAAATAGTGAGAAATAAAGTTTCACTTATTTATTGCTTCATTTTGTTTACTGCCTGTTAATAGGGTATAAAAAATCCGCAAGTTATTCGCTTGCGGGTTTTCATCGTAAATTATTAGAAAATATGGTAAAATAAAAGGGTAACTTAAGGTGCGGTTGGTTGTTCAATTATCACTTCTCCGAGTAGGAGGGGGTGATAATACGTGAGTGAAATAGCGTTGCTACTGCAGGGTGGACTGTTTCTCGTTGCATTGTTAACGTTCGTCGTCGTTTTAATAGACAAGCTCAAAAAATAACAACCCACCTATGCCTATAGAATGTGGGTTGTTTTGTTTGTAAGAAACAAATAGGATAAATGAACAATCCAATCTGCTAAGTTACGTGGACTAGTGTGTAGCCGCACACTAGTCTTTTTTATTTATATACAATTTATAATTGGTTTATGTGATTGTATTGTTCTTTTCATACTCATTATAACACAGTGTCTTTTCATCAAGAAAGGAGACCGTATGTTCTGGTATCTATTATATAGTAGGTGCTTTTTCTTTGAACAGCCCATCCATATACTGTTTTAAACTTTGGACATAAAATTTCTGTGTATTCACATTATTTACACCGACAATGGGTGATGGAAGGTCAAATCTTTTTTCTGATAAATGAACGACAACATCAAAGATGTCAAACAAGCGAATGAAGCAAAACAGACCGTCTTTATCGCTAAGTAAAATAAAGTAATGATTTTCACTACTTGTATTTAGCGTATTCCATAAAGAACTTTTGCTTAAATCACGTACAATGCTTTTTTCTTTTAGTTCCACGAAATCTGCATTTGAGAGAATGGTAGAAATATCAATTGCATCTTGATCTTCAAAGTAGCCATCAACTGCTTGTACAGCGAATGTATAAGCCATTTTTAATATACTCATTTTATATTTACGGTTATCTAATAGTAATTCACGTTGAATAGAACTCGCTACTTTCGTTACACGTTCCTCTTTCCAAATTTCATTATGTAAGGAAATATCGTGCTTTTTACATAGTTTCATAATTAATGCATTAGAATAAAGAATTTCGTCGCTTACTTCGACAACATCAGTCTCAGCAGCCGCAAGTTCCTCACCGTGCTCATTCGTATAGAGTGGGGAATCAATTTGTCTTTTCATTTGTTCAATCTTAAATTGACTCAATTTATGCCTAATTAAAGGACGATCAATATTTGTTGTCATTTGTTCATGACAAGTATCACAAATTGAGTTTGTGAAATAATATCCACATAATATTTCTGGAATGACATATTGTTCACTAAGTTCTTTCGTATCTTTTCTGCAAATGATGCATTGTGTCATTTTTATCACCTTTACCTGCAAATTTGTATGTAATCTCATTGTAGTGTATTTATTGGTATTTTGGAATATTGTAAAGGAAAATATTATGTGAAATTCATACTTATTTTGGTACAATGAAGAGAAGTGCTAGTTTAAAGGAGGCCATTTTTTTGAAATCAAAAGTGCACTTTTGGACATTAGAAGTGCTAATGGTTGTAGGAATCATATTTATTTGCACAAAAATATCATTTTTATTTCAACCGATTGGTATCTTCATATCAACATTATTTTTCCCAATCTTAATCGCGCTTTTTTTATACTTCATATTTAATCCTGTATTAATCTTTTTGGAGAATAAAAAAGTACCTAGAAATTTAGCGATATTGCTGTTATATCTTTTTATCATAACATTAACTGCGGTTGGCGTTGGAGTAGTTGTTCCTACGATTTCACAACAGCTAATGGACTTAGTAAAAAATATGCCAGGCTACATAAAAGAGGGAAAAGTATACATACAAGAATTATCACATCATAGGTTGTTTGAATGGTTATCTACACAAAACTACGTTTCCATTGAAACAATTGAAAAAAATGCGATTGAATACTTAAAAGATATACCAAATACAATTACGTCGAGTGCAACGGCTTTATTTGGTATTATCACGAACGTTGCATTAGTTGTATTTACTGTACCGTTCATTTTATTTTACATGTTTAAAGATGGACATGCCTTTCCAGGAAAAGCGGTAAGTTTATTACCAGAGTCTTACCGTGAAGAGGGGCTTCGTATCATTAAGGAAACGAACGAAACATTATCTGCATATATTCAAGGGCAAGCGCTCGTTTGTATATTTGTAGGTGCGTTTACTTTTATCGGTTATTTAATTATTGATTTACCGTACGCTTTCGTTTTAGGAATTATCGCAGCATTTACAAACATCATTCCTAACTTAGGTCCATTTATCGGGGCAGCACCAGCTGTTATTGTAGGACTGTTCGTATCTCCGATGCAAGCCTTATACGTAATTATTATCGTAACAATTGTACAACAGTTTGAAAGTAATATTATTTCACCACGTATTATGAGCTCGAAATTAAATATTCATCCACTAACAATTATTATTTTAATTTTAGGGGTAGGTAACTTTGCGGGAATTATCGGAATGATTTTAGCAGTACCAGTTTATGCAGTAACAAAAACAGTTGTTTCGAACTTAGTGAGATTGTTTAAGACGAAGAGAAGTAACCGAAAATAGTAAAAACTGAGGAAGATACACCGCTTTTTAAGTGGTGTATCTTTTGTTTATAAATAAATAATTAAAAGTGGGTTGATTTGATTTTATTATATATTTTTTATACATCAAATTCATTGATAAACTTGTGTGATATAAGCTCTATAAAACTATGTGGAATCCCTCTGAACTATCCAAATTATTTCCTTACAGCGTGCTATCAACATCATAATCGACTCCTTTCAATTCTATATAGTTAAACGATTAAAGGTGAGTGTAGTACTTGCTTCTACGATCTCGAATTTCATCAATAACTTGTTTATATTGTCTTTCTTGTTTTAATTCATTTTGAGATATTGTTTCTTTTTGAATCGTAATCGTTAAAAAGAAAAGGTGAAACTTCATATGTGAATTCCTCCTTTTGAATTGGAATTACAGATGACTACAGTAATGACTTTGTCTTTCTTTTACAGAATTCATAGCCTGATTAATTTGACGTTCATGAAGCATTTCAGACTCAGAAAATTTATTTTTTTGAATGGTAATGGTTAAAAAGAATACTTTAAATTTCATAAAATAATTGCCCCTTTATAAATGATTTAGAAAAAACGAGTGTAATAAGAAATTATAGGTGACTACAGTAATGACTTTGTCTTTCTTTTACAGAATCCATAGCCTGATTAATTTGTCGCTCATGAAGCATTTCAGACTCGGAAAATTTATTTTTTTGAATGGTAATGGTTAAAAAGAATACTTTAAATTTCATAAAATAATTACCCCTTTATAAGTGATTTAGAAAAGACGAGTGTAATAAGAAGATTGGCGCTCTTTTACTTCGTCCATAATGCTTTGGATGTGTTGTTCACGTAAAATCTCTTTCTGTGAAAGCTTACGTTTTTGAATGGTGATTGTTAAAAAGAATGCTTTAAATTTCATGAATATATGACCCCTTTAAAATATATTTTTAATACATTTGAGTGTAGTATGAACTTTTAATGTCAGTTATTTTATCAGTCAGTTGTTTTAACTGTTGTTTACGATTGATTTCAGTTTCAGATAAAGTATGTTTTTGAAGCACAGTCGTAAAAAAGAAAATATGAAAAGTCATAAATGAATTCCTCCTTTCAAAAAGGAATTACAGGTGATCACAGTAAAGTGCTTGGCGCTCCTTAACATCATTCATAGCTTTTTCAATTTGCTCATTATGAAGAATTTCATCTTTGGAAATTGTATTTCTTTGAATCGTAATACTTAAAAACAATACGCTAATAGTCATTGAATGTTGCTCCTTTCTTAGAAAAATAATGTAAGAGACTAAAAAATCGCGCAAAAAAACCACAGGAAGATACAGTTCTCCTATGGCTGGGCGTGAAAAAGCCACAGGAAAGTATACGACCTCCTGTGGCGAATTTATGAATTAAATGAAATAAAGTACGATTTTCAATTCTCCATTAGGGTGGTCGAATTCATATTTAATTGTCCAGAAAACACAGGTGCAGTTAACGCTAAAGTTAATGCATGTAATTGTAATTTCATCATTTCCTTCGACCTCCTTTTAGAATTTTTTTCTTACGTTAGTAAGTATATACAATTAATGGATAATTGTAAACATAAAAAATGAAAATTTTTAATTTTGATTAAAATGCGTATATTTAAAAAGGGATTTGAAAGTAAATATTGTAATTAACGAAATATCGATAAAAATGGGGGATGCTAAATGAAATATATGCATCATAACATAATCGTTATGCTAACAATTTTTTTATTCATTACGGCTTGTTCTAACGGGGAAAGAATAAAAGATATATATGATGTTAGGTCAGATGATTTTAAGAAATATACTGGGACATACGTTGGTAATAATTCAGATGTGGTTGCAATTATTAATCATTTACCCGGTGGTGGAACAGTTCAAAGTATAAGTTTAGAAAATGAAAATATAAAAGTGAACTATGGTGCAAAAGAGAGTGGAGCTCTTACAGAAGAAATGATTGAGACGTATTGGTTTGATGAGAAAGATACGATGAAGAAGAATTTTCTCTTTAATGCTACCTATCTAGTAATTTTAGTACCAAACGCAAAAGCTTATGAGTTTCAAATAGAAAATAAAAACTTTAAGATAACGAGGGAAGAAATGTTATCAATTTTGCATAGGGAATTCGATGATTTTCCAAAAGAAAAAGATATATGGGATAAAAATAAAGTTATAAAGTTCTTTAACGGCAATGAAGAAAAAATTAAAATGCTTGTGGAAGATAAAGATTTTCGGAAATCTTTATTCGCTAAATATCAAGTGAACCAGTTGAAATAATGGAGGGGAGAAGATGGAGTTAGTATACAAAATTTCTTATCATAGAATGCAGGATCATTATTTACCTAAGTTAGTACAGGCAATTAGGCTCGTTAGTGAAGAAGATTTGTGGAAACAAGAGACCTCTGTTAATTCAATTGGTGGAATCGTACTACATATTTGTGAACATTTACAGAGAAATACAAGGCGTTATAAGGATCCAAATATAGTTTTTGAAAATGGAATTGAAGAATATTTTCCAGTGAAACAAATAAGCTCTGAAGCTTTGTTAAAAACTGTTGAAGAAATATTTGATGAGTGGGGCAAAGCATATATACAGGTCTGGGAAGAAAAAAGGCATATTGATCTTCAAAGTCTATTACATTTGGTTGAGCATACAAGCTATCATTTAGGGCAAGTAGTAGATCGTACAAAATGTATTGAGGGACAACAGTTTAATTTTTGTCAAAATGGTATAAATGAAAAGAATTTGAGAACAAGAGTTGAAACTTCGAATTTTTAGAAAGAGAGACATTCTTAATTGAATGACTCTCTTTTTTGTAAAAGAAATTTATGGAAAAAAATAATTCTATGTGATATGGTTAATTACATAAGTAATGAACCTATGAACCTAAGGTGGTGAAAATGTGAAGCCGACTCTAGAACAAAATAAATTAATATACATACAAATTGCAGAAACGATTGAATCTGATATTTTAAAAGACATATTGCTTGAAGAAGAACAAGTTCCATCGACAAATCAATTTGCGAAGATGTTACAAATAAATCCGGCTACCGCAGCTAAAGGGGTGAATGTATTAGTGGATGAGGGGATTTTATATAAAAAGAGAGGGATCGGGATGTTTGTTGCAAAAGGGGCAAAAGAAGTTGTACTAAAAAAAAGACAAAATACTTTTATGACTGAATATTTACCTAAAGTGTGGGAAGAAGCGAAAGTACTAGAAATATCAAAAGATGAATTGATGGATATGATTCAAAAAATTACGAAGGAGGGGAAAGAGGGATGATTGCACTTGAAACGAAAGATGTAACGAAAAAGTATAAAAAGAAAATAGCTGTAAATGAAGTAACGATTTCATTGGAAGAGAATAAAATATATGGTTTGCTTGGAAGGAACGGAGCAGGGAAAACGACTTTATTAAATTTACTAGCAGGACAAATTACTTCAAGTAGTGGAAGTGTATCAATATTTGGTGAAGATGTTTTTGAAAATAGTAAAGCGATGCAAAATATTTGTTTCGTTAGAGTAAAAGAAGAGTCTCATTTAAGTTATAGCGTAAAAGAAATTTTTAAGATATGTAACATGTTTTATAAAAATTGGGATCAGAAGTTTGCTGAAGAACTGGCGGGTAAATTTCAGCTTAATATAACAGAGAAATACCATAAACTATCTCATGGCATGCAAACAGTTGTAGGAATTATTAAAGGGTTAGCAAGCAGAGCGACAATTACTATTTTTGATGAACCAACTACAGGATTAGACGCAGCACATCGTGAGTTATTTTATAGTTTACTACTAGAAGATTACGGGGAGTATCCCAGAACAATTATATTATCAACACATCTGGTAGAAGAAGTAACCCATGTTATTGAAGAAGTAATTATCATAAAAGAAGGTGCACTTGTTGTTCAATCAACAGTGGAAGATTTATTGCAACAAGGTCATATTATTTCAGGGCAAAAAGGTAAAGTGGAGGAGTTCTTGATTAATAAAAAAGTTATAAATAAAGAAATTTATGGGAATAAAGGTATTGCTGTTATATGGGAAGGGCTTTCTAATGAAGATTGTTACTCTCTTGAAAAAGAAGGTTTAGTAATTGATAGAATTACATTACAAAAACTATTTATTCACATGACTGGTGGTGAAGTGGAATGACGATGTTAATGAAACAATTGAGGTTACATATAAATTTTCATTATAAAGCAATTTTAATATTTTGGATTGTAGCTTTATTAATAAAAGGAGCTTTATATGCTGCTCATTTAAATGAAGCGAAAGTTGGTTATTTACCCGAAATTATCAATAATCCTTCAATTGCAATTATGATTTTTATAGTAGGGAGTGTTTTCATTGTTCAAGATGATTTATTTCGTTTAGCAGTTTCATTTGGTATAACGAGAATACAATATTTTATCGGAGCGATTTGCTATATTGTGTTGCAATCCGCATTGTTTTCATTCCTTCAAATACTGTTTTTACAAGATATAAAATATAACTTAGTAAATGTTAACTTTGGAGAGCAATTAATACAACAGTTTATTTTACAATTTTTATTTTATGTTACGATAGCATGTTTCTTTCAAGTAGTAGTAATTTTTAAGCAAAGATTTCAATGGATTGGTCTCATGATTGGTGGGTCGCTTTTCCTTTCAACAAATAGTGTGCTGTATGGAGAAGTAGGGATAAAAGGATTGTTATTTACAAATGATGTATCTTTAATAGATATCCCTTATTTTATTGTTATTTCAATTGGATTAACAATTCTTTATATCATAACTAGTAGTATATTTATTCGTAAAGTATCATTTGAACGAACAGTTTAAAATAGTGATAGATTATTCTTTTAGGGAGAAGGAAAATATATGGGAGACACGTCCTCACTAATAACCGTCTTTTTATGCATTGCACTACTGATATTTTGGCGTCGTTATCGCTCCATGCATAAGCCAATAAAGGGATCGGGAAAACGTATTTTATGGCCATTACTATTTTTAACACCAGGTATTGTATGGTTTTTAGGTCCCGTACATCCAGCTATATTACAAGTAATTATAGCGGTATTCATTGGTGTACTTTTTGCTGTACCGCTTATAGTATTAACAAATTATGAACGAAGAGATGATGGGAATATTTATACGAAAAAAAGTGCAGCTTTTTTAATTACTTTTATTGCACTTGTCTTTTTAAGATATGGTTCAAGACAATTTATCGTTGATTTAGATCAACAAACGATTGGTTTATTATTTTACGTTGTTGCAGTATCGTATATTTTTCCTTGGAGAATTGCCTGTTATATAAAGTTTAGGAAAGTTTGGCGGGAAAATAATAATCATGCTATATGAAAACTTCTCATTTGAGAAGTTTTTTTATTTTTACAGGTAAGCAAAACAAGTTGTTGAAGGGCAGGCTGTCATAGAATATGATACATATTATAATGAGGAAAAGTTGAGGGGATAAAAATGCGTACAATTTTACTTTTTCTAAACAACATGTTCATTAGCGAAATCGAGGACATTAGGCAAAAACATGATCCTTTATTTGGATTAATTTCACCGCATATTACAATTGTATTCCCATTTGAAAGTTCGATTTCAAATGATGAGCTGAAATTACATATTATAAATGTATCAAAACCGATACAGAATATAGAAATTGAATTTACGAATCAAATTACAAGTGAAAGAGAATATTTGTTTTTACGAGTTGAAAAGGGGAAAGAACAAATAGAGGAACTACATAATATTCTATATACAGGACCTTTATTACAATTTTTGAAAGAAGACATTCCGTACATCCCGCATGTAACAGTCGGAAGAAAAGAAAGTGCCGAATTAGCTGCTGAAGTAGTGAAGGAGATTCCTAGTTTTCATGGGAAGTTAAATTGTGTGATTGATAGAATAAGCGTGGAGCGAATTGGAGAGAACGGGGAATCAATTATTGAATTTGAAGTGCCATTTCTAAAAAGCTGACAAAAGTCAGCTTTTTATTTCGTAGCATGAAGTAATGCACCAATTGCACCGCTATTACCACCATCTTGTAAAAAGATTGGTGTTTTATTTTGATATTCGGTGTAGCTACTAATAATATGTTGAAGTTGTACGTTATTACATAAAGTCGAACCAATATAAATAATATGTTCAATGTTTTTTGTTTCAGCGAATTGAAGGCTTAATGCAGTAACGACTTCACCGACAAGTCCTTGTACAGTAGCTAGTATATCGGAGCTACTATTATTTGATTCTGTAATGGCTGCTTTTCCGAAGTTACTAGCAGTTAAGTTATTATCGATAGGGGAAAGAATACCACCATAAATATCTCCAACCGTAATATCTAGTTCTTTTCTAGATCCTACTTTTGTTAGAGGTATTATATCTTCAAAATGATCTATATTTGTTAACAATTTTGAGAGTCCCATAATAGTCCCACCGCCAACTCCGGTTCCACCAGCGCGAATATATTGTTCATTATAAACATAATGGATAGAAGTACCTGTACCGATATTGGTTAAAATAAAATTGTTTATAGTATGTTGTTCTTCTTTTAATATGAATTGGACACCTGCAAGAGTAGCTTCAAATTCGCTTAGCTCTATTATTTTATATGAACCTGTAAGCAGTTGCTGTAATAGTTTCGATTTACCACCCGTAATACATATTTGTTTTATGCCATTGTTGTTTTTAATCCAATCTATTATTTTATGTTGTTCATGCGAATAAAATTTTTCAAAAGTTAATAGCTTTTTTTTGTTAAAATAAGCTATTTTCGTTAATGTGCCTCCAGCATCGATACCGATAGTACGTTCCATTTTCCTGCTCCTAACTACGTAATATGTTTTCCTATTTACTTAATCGGTTGAGAATAGATATTTCCAACTGATATAAGGAACACTTTAATCTGCTTGATATATTAATAGTTTTTCAATAGTTACAATAGGCTGGTCGTTTACAGTTGCAATACCTTTACCAAGAACAAAACCTCGGCGATTGCGCGTTAGCTCATAATGTAAATCAAGTTTATCACCGGGATATGCTTTTCCGTGGAATTCAACTCCATCTAAAGAGGAGAGGAATCCTAGTCCTTCAGAATCACTTGTATGTACAAATGCACTAAGCTGAGCAAGTGCTTCTACAATTAACATATGAGGCATATGTTTGTGACTATCATTTATAAACCATTCGTTATTTGTAATGAGTTTATATCCTGTAACGAATTCATCTTGTTTTACATTTGTTACTTTATCAATCATTAAAAATGGATAACGATGGGGAAGTGTGTCTTTAATATGCATATGAAAGTACCTCCAATTAATAATACCCCTGCTAAAGTTAAGCAGGGGAGCCGGAATTAATTTTTAACTAATTCATTTACTTTTTCAAGGACGAAAATGCCGCTATTTCTAATGTTTTCAACAACTTGTTGCAACACTTCTTTATCTTGAACGAGTGCAATACGTACGAAGCCTTCTCCGTGAGGTCCAAATGCATGACCAGGTGTAACAACGACATTCGCACGATCCATTAATGCATAAGCGAAGTCTAGAGAAGTCCATCCTTGTGGAATTTCTGCCCAGACAAACATACTACCAGCTGGCTTATCGACATTCCAGCCAAATGTTCGGAATCCATCGACTAAAGTATCTCTCCGTTCTTGATAAATATTGCGGTTTTTCTCACAAAATGCAGCGCCATTTCTTAGTGCTGCAGATGCCGCTTTTTGAATTGGTAAAAATACACCGTAATCGGTATTAGATTTAAATTGAGTAAGTGCACGAACAATTTCTTCGTTTCCAATCATATATCCAATACGGCTACCTGCTAAACTATAACTTTTTGACAAAGAATTGATTTCTACACCAACTTCTTTAGCACCAGGTACAGAGAGGAAGCTAATTGGCTTATTACCATCGAAATAAAATTCAGCATAAGCAAAATCATGGACAACGATAATATTATGCTTTTTCGCGAATGCGATTACTTCTTTAAAGAAATCTTCATGAGCCATTGCTGGAACGGGATTCCCTGGGAAGTTTAAAATCATCATCTTCGCTTGATCGGCAATTTCTTCAGGGATGACTTCTAAGTCTGGTAAGAAATCATTCTCTTTCTTTAAAGGCATGTAGTAAGATGTTGCACCAGCCATTTGAATACCTGTTTCATAAGCTGTATATCCTGGATCAGGAACTAATATAATATCACCTGGATTTGCATAAACCATAGGTAAATGAACGAGCCCGTCTTGTGAACCCATTAATAATAAAACTTCTTTATCCGCATTTAATAACACGTTATGAGTGTTGTTGTAATATTCAGTTACAGCTTCGTGAAATTCTTGAATACCTGATAATGTATACCCGTAGCTCTCTTTCTCACTCGCTGTATGTACCATTGTTTCTCTTACAAAATCAGCGGGCGGCATATCAGGATTTCCGATGCTCAAATCAATCATGTTATGACCTGCTGCAATTTTTTCTTTTTTATAGGCTCCTAATTCACTAAATATAGAAGATTGGAATGCTTTCATTCTAGTTGCTAACGTGTAAGTCATCAAAACCCCTCCTAAAACAGTGCTTTCATTCTGCATTTTTAATTATTCTGAAAACACATGTTTATATTTTATCATTTTTTTATGAAAATTAAAATGATTGACAAATTTAGAGGAAGGATTAGCCTATTTTGAAAAGTATCGATGTAAATAGCGTAGATGTGTTAATTGAAATGTCTATTATAGGATTCATTTTATATAATTTAAGGTATTCTCTAGTTTTTATTAAGTATATTTCTCATGTTTTGAATGAAAAAGAATACGAAAACAAGGGCTATTTTTGTGGCTGATTTCTAAAGTGAAATAACGCAGAAAATATTTTCTGCGTCTCCTCTGAAATGTAATCATTTCTTTTTATATGTGCATAATTTTTCGGCTGTCAAAAAGTATACATTTAGTGTACCGTCGGCAACTTTTAAAGTTTGGTCCGATGTAAATGAATTACCATAATCAATGTGATATACATTAGAATTTTTGACAAATGAGCCTTTATATAAATCGTCTTTATTCTTTGTTGTTTGCATTTCTACTAAATTTTGCACAATTTCCTCTTTATTTTCTTTTTTGACAACTGTTTCAAATTTATAATATACAGGGCATTCACCATTTTTATTGTCAACGACTTCCCAAGAACCGTATATATCGTTATTGCTGCATCCACTAAGTAGAATGATTAGTATAGGAATTGTAAGTAGAACCTTTTTCATTTTGTGCTCCTTTCTTTTAAATTTGAATAAACGTGCGAATACGATAGGGATATTATAATAAATAAAGTTTAAATTTTTTTAAAGAATTATTTAATTTCATATAAAAATTTAGGAGAAATTAAATAAGCATGAATCTAGTGTAAAGTCAGATTCATGCTAGTACCATAGCCTATGTTATGTCTTTTTTGAGCATAAATAAAGAGGAAAGCAGAAGCACTATTCCATTTAATATATATACGCTTGCGATCATAAAGGCTAACGTACCTGCGCCAAATCCTGCTTTATCGAATATAGAAGCAAATGTTGTGATAGTCAAAAAGATAATGGGAGTCAGTAGTAAAAATATGAAACCTGCCACGATTCTTTTTTTAAAACTATGTCCAGATAAGGAAATGGCTAAAAAGTTTAGGATGCTAAACAGAGCAATTGCAAAGAGCAGGACAATAAATACTTCGATGCCACCAGACATTTTACCACTCCTTTTATAAAGAGTACTTTTTATAATCTATTCGAAATTAAAGGAGGATACTCCTTTAATTTCAATAAACGTAATAAATAGGCGTATTATAAAACAAAGAAGTATGGATTCAATATTAGATCCATACTTCTTTGTTTATTTTATAAATTCGCAGATTGCGAATGCTGTTTTTCATAATGTTTCTGCTTAGAGAGGGAAATAGAAATAATCAATAATGAAACGACTCCGAAGATGAGAACCATATATTGTAACCCAATTGTATCTAAGAAGAAGCCTGTGCCAAGTAAGACGATTTGGAACATAACCCTCTCAAACATATTACGGAATGAGAAGAGGCGACCGTGATAACTTTTTTCCACTTTCGTTTGGAAAATCGTCGACATAATAGGGAAGAAGCAGCCAACACTAAACCCAAACAACCCAAATGATGTAAGAGCCATCCATTTTATATCGCTAAAGAACAATGACAGATGTGCAAAAGCAGTACAAACTGCGAAGAAATATAGTAATTTTTCAGGTTTGAAATGATCAGATAGACGTTTAATTACGAAGGCACCTATCATAAATGCGACACCTTCAATTGTATATATGAACCCTTTAATCGTAGGATCATGTTGCATTTCGCTAATGTTAATAACCATTAAATTAAACCCAGCTATAAATAATAGAGGGATGATACTTAATATAAGTGCTGTAAAAGCAATAGGAATTCCTTTTAAAATACGAAATACTTCCATAAAGCTATTATCTTTTGCAGCTTGTTTACTTGGTGTTGTTGATTTCTTGTCTTCGAATTGTAGGAAGAAAGTCGAGAGGAATAATAAGGCGTATGCTGCCATTGAGAAGGCATACATGTACTGTAAACTCATCACAACTAAAAGAATTCCACCTAGTGAAGTACCTGCAATACGAGCAATTGTACCAACATTCATATGTACACCGTTCATTTGTAATAACTCATGCTCACGTACGATGAGTGGAATTACAGATTGTAATGCAGGGAAATAAAATGCTGCTGAAATTTGAAGAGCAACCATAAATGCAATCATAAATGCGATACTTTCAAATTGAATAGCAAAAAACATGAAAATAACACTTAAAACTCGACCAAACCCAGCGTAAAGAAGAACTTTTTTCTTTTCATACTGATCGATGACACGGCCAGCCATAGGTCCAACTAGAACACCGGCTAATAGTCCGATAAATAATATAACTGATTTCATGAAATCAGAAGGGACATATTTTTGCATAAATTCAAGGTTGCCAAGAATACCAAGCCATAATCCTAGACCTGCAATAAACTCCCCAATTAAAACAATCCAAACGTTTTTATTACGCCACATAACATAAAACCTCTCCGTCTTTTAAAATGAAAAACGCGTATATAAAACCTCCTTATTTATGCAGTGTTTTTATACGAACTTTTTTAGAGTCAGAGTCTATATTACGTGTTTCATAAGTGGATTTCAATCTTTTTGATTTGTCAAAAATTTGATGTGTTAAGTGCTGAAATAAGTGAATCAAAACGTAAAAATTTTATGATTAAAGCTAATAGAAAGTAAGGATACATATAAAAAAGCAAGAACGTATAACTACGCCTCGCTTTTCTCAAGTACAAAACTAAATATTAGATTCACTTAGCAACATTTACGCTCTTGTCCAATAGCTAAAGCGCTAAAAGATAGAGGACCAACAACTTCTGCACTAGCACCACTAGTAAGGTTTTCTACAGTTAATGAATATTCGTGTGTTCCACTGCTAACGTTTTGATCTATAGCTTGAAATGTTTGTACGTAAAATTGTTCAGAATCTGTAGATTCAATACCTACTTGTGCATTAAAAATTTCAATATTATCACGGAAAATTCGGAATAAAACTTGTGAAGTCCCAGTTATTCCTTCTACACCAATTGTAGCGATTAATTCTACTCGATTATTACGTGAATCTCTACTTGAAATTCTCAATTTCAAATTTGCTAAAATTGCTTTATTTGGAGAAGCTGGGATTGCAAAAGTTGTTTCACCAGTTTTACTAATAGGTTGAGTAGCTTGGTAATCAATGATATGAGTCATATTCTTCACCTCCTCATATACTAGAATATGAAAATAGTGAAGAATTAGCTTGGACAAATACTAGATTATTTAATAGAGTCAACAACAATTATTGAAAAGAAGAAATTCACATAAAAGCATTAAGAATATATCACAATAAGATGATATTTTTCTTAATGCTTTTTGTAATTAAGCAGAGTATTCTTCTTTACGTACTTCAAAAAATTCATTACGTCGTAAGTAATTATAAATTTTCTCTGAAACCTCTTCTTCTTCAGACACCAAGAAACGATGGTCAAAAGCGTAGAAAGATTGACCTTTAATTAATTTTACGTAATACATATTAAACGCCTCCTGACACTAGATTATTACTTGCTTCATATTTATGATGGCCTATATGTCTGCTAAAAATACTTGGAGTTTCAAAGGGGATAAGCAGAGGGATGAAAGAGCTTACAATTCTGTAAGGTTTATGTCACCTTTTTCGATAGTTTACATTCGCTAATTTCTTCTATACTACAAATAAGTTACATAAAATAAGGGGGTAAAAAGATGGATGAAGTAATTGGAGAAGTTGTAGCAGGTATTTGTGAATTTGTAGTAGAAGTAACAGCGGATGCTATAGGAAATTTAGTTTCCGGAAATGATGAGGAAAAAGAAACATTATAATAATTTGTAAAAGAATAAAGTTGATCGAATTATAAAGGCTGATTTCTAAAGGGGATTCAGCTTTTTTATTTTTTACATTATATTAACTTAATTTGAATATTCATTTGTTATCATATTTAAGAAGCCTATATAAGGAGGTGAATAAACAAATATGTCGAATTCAGGGCCTGATTTATCTGTTTCTCGTTTGATTGTGGTAAATATAGAGGAAAAAGAATATCATTTTATTGTTCGTGAACATCCGATTGTAGGGAAATTTATATCGCTATTTGAAAATGGAAAAGAATATGGTTTAATAGATAAACAAATCGCTAATAAAGATAAATTTATTACATCGGAGCTTACTAAGTTAGATTATTTTAATATAGATGTTTTATATCTTACACCTGGGTGGATATGGATTGGTATGGATCAATTTGGTTTACATGCTCGTGAGGCTACTTATAACGAAGTAGATGTTATTATGAAGTTGAAAGAGGATTTATATTATATAGATATATATGAAGAAATAAAAATGTAGTAAATATTTAGTCAGGTTAGGGGGCAAGTTCCCGTAGCCTTTTTTGTTTAATGGAAGAACGTATAATCATATTATTTTGATTATAAGGGAACGTGATGAGAAGTGAGATGAAAAGAGGATTTGAAAATACATGAAGAGAATTGTAATAATTATATGAGTCGTATATGTAAATAACAATAGAAAGAAGATGATAATATGAGTAAAGAAGAGCTTGTGAAAAAACAGTTTGGCAGTAATGCAGATAAATATGTAAATAGTAAAATACATGCTAAAGGACTGGATTTACAATATGTAGTTCAACAAGTTGAGTCTCGTCATAATAATCGTCTTCTTGATGTTGCTACTGGTGGCGGACATGTGGCAAATATGTTAGCACCCATGTTTGAAGAAGTAGTTGCACTTGATTTAACAGAACAGATGTTAGAAAAAGCAAAAGTTTTTATAAAGCAGAATGGGCATGAAAATGTATCTTTTGTAGCAGGAAACGCAGAGGATTTACCATTTGCAGACCATTTTTTTGATACAATCACATGCCGGATTGCAGCCCATCATTTTACGAATCCGGCTCAATTTATTTATGAAGTAAATCGTATATTGAAGGATAATGGATTATTCATCTTAATAGATAATGTTTCGCCAGAAAATAATGAATATGATACATTTTATAATTTTATAGAAAAAAAGCGAGACCCAAGTCATGAACGAGCTCTAAAAAAGACAGAATGGCTTACTTTATTAGAAAAAAACGGTTTGCAAATGCAGTCATGTCTTACTTTTGATAAGAAGTTTGATTTTGACTGGTGGTGTAATATGATGGATGTCCCTTTACAAAAGCGTGAAAAATTAACAGAATGTATGATGAAAGCACCAAACGAAATGAAGGGATATTTTAATATTCAATTTAAAAATAATAAAGTAGAATCGTTCTATACTGAAATGGCTATGTTTATATGTAAAAAAAGTACAACGTTAAAAAGATAAATGTGTTGCAGTCTTTCTGAAGTACGATATACTTAGTACAGAGAAACTGAGAATTGAGGAATAGTTATAATGATTCGTGTACGCATTGAAGGTACTGAGGAAGAAATACTTGAATTTATGGGGAAAATGCCAGACATTCCTGGATTTGAAAAGACACATATGAGAGAGCCGAGAAAAGGAAATAACCCGAAATACGATTCAAGTAAAAATGTACTTGCATATTTGTCTTATAAAAAGATTGAAGTCGCCAATAAATAGGCGACTTTTTTAGTTTGCGCTGTTTCACCGCCTTGTCTTTTTCACATAATAATAATAGTAGATTATGCTGAAGAGGGGTGAGAATAGTTAATAAGAAAATTATCTTTTTTGGAGACTTTGGTATTGATGACGCCGTAGCGTTAATTTATGCAAATAAAACATGTAAATTAGATATTCTAGGTATTGTTGCTGAGTACGGGAATGTATCACGAGATATCGTTACGGAAAATGTTTATTTTTTAGAAAGGTACTATGCTACACAAGTGAAAATTATTGAAGGTGCGAGTAGACCGATGACAGCTGAAGAGCCTTTGTTTTTCCCTGAAATCCACGGGGATCACGGTTTAGGTCCTATTATTCCACCTGAGATGAGAATTTGTAAACGAGAAAATTTTTGTGAATTAATCAAATTAATCGAACCTTGTCCAGAAGATATTATAATTGTGGCGACAGGGAGACTAACGACGCTTGCTACGTTATTTTTATTGTATCCAAATATAATGGATCGTATTTGTTCGTATTATATAATGGGCGGCGCTTTCCTATTTCCAGGTAATGTTACACCAGTATCTGAAGCGAATTTTTATGGTGATCCAATTGCAGCAAATATTGTTATGAAATATGCGAAAAACGCTAGCATATACCCGTTAAATGTAACACAGGGCGCGCTTATTACGCCTGAAATGGCCAAAATAATAGATAAACAAGGAACTGGACAGGCGAAACTCATTAAACCAATGATTGATTTTTATTATGAGAATTTCTATAAAAAAGAATATCCGGGTATTGGTGGAAGTCCTATACACGATTTACTACCGTTTATCTCGTTTATAAATGACAGTATTTTCGAATATAAAAAATCGGCAGTGTGGATTAGTACGACAAATGATGTGACTAGGGGCCAAAGTGTAGCAGACTTTAGAAAAATAGCTGAGCCAACAAGGTTTGATGATCGGCCGATTCAAAGAATTGCTGTTGGTTTTAACTATGCAGCTTTTAAAGAAGAGTTTATGCGAACAATATTGAAGCTAGATTGTTCTTAATGTGTGTAATAACAAGTCGGATAAATCGTTAGTTCAAAAAAAGGTTTAATCTGTGTGTATTATTCTCAAAAATCTTAAAGTTGAACAACATGAATAACTTATGAAAAATGTCACATAACTAATGGTAAGCAATTGTTTCTAATTATATTTTGATTGGTGAAATGTAAAGGAGGTTATTATATGATTTGGTCTTTAATCGTCGGTGGTATATTAGGATGGCTTGCGAGCTTAATTACTGGAAAGGACGTACCTGGTGGTGTAATTGGTAATATTATTGCTGGTATTATCGGTTCTTGGGTTGGTTCGAAATTACTTGGTAGTTTTGGTCCAGTCATTGGGGGATATGCAATTATTCCAGCTTTAATCGGTGCGATCATTTTAATTTTCATCGTAAGCTTCTTATTACGAGCAATGCGAAAATGAATGTAAGGACTGTTTACATTTGTAAGCAGTCCTTTTTATATGTTATGCTAGTATTATACAATCAGGAGGTGTCAGCATTGAAATCATTTACAGTAAATTTCCATCAAGAAGATAATGCAAAAGCGACAACAGTACATAAATTAAGTGAAGAGGACTTCAATAAAGCAACTGAAAAAGGTACTCGTCATTTATTTGATTTAGATACAAACGTTGGCTTCTTCGTATTCTTTGATGCAGAAGATGCAGAAGGAAATGATCAATACTTAATGTTACAATATGAAGGGGATCATGAAGAACCAACTGCATGCTACGGATTTGATTTAAAACTATACTATCAATTTTTAGCACTATACTTAAACGATCTTGAATTCCAAGGCGAAACAGATGAGGAAGAGGAAGAATACGGTCCAATTCATCATTTAGCGCATTTACTTTATCATATTGTTGAAGATGGTAAATCAATTGAAGTGTAATATACATATTTGAAGCTGCTCTTTTTGGGCAGCTTTTTTATATGACATTGAAATGGTGTACTGTAAGCTAAATAAGGTGAAATTTTAATCAGTGGGGGTTTTGTTCATTCCCACTGATTATCAGTTCTCACCAATTTAGCTTTTACGGGCAGCAGGGCCCCCACCTAACTTCTTTGTTTCCGCTGAATTTTGAGGTGGGGATCTTACTGCCCGGCAAATAGCGGGATAAATTAATAATAGAAATTTATTTATTACTTTCATGTTAGCGTCGTAAAACACCTGTTATAATGATTGTAATTAAATTCTTGGAGGCTAATTCTATGCTTGTAGATGTAAAAGCTTTTATTAAAGCTGCAGGTTTAACATGTATTTCATCATTAAGTGGAGATAACACGTTTGCTTATAATTTTGAAACAGTAAAAAACACTATCGCTACATTTTTTAAGAAGCTAAGATTTACCGTTTAATTTCATTTCAACCAGTAGGAAAAGAGTAATCACTTCCTACTGGTTTTTTTGTTTCAAGGAGCTGTTGTGACAGCATGTTTTAAGTTATAGATAGAGGATATTATCATCGAGAAGAGAAGGTTTAAAGAAGGAGATGAATACGATGATTAACAATATAATTCCAAGTTTTTTAAAATTATGGGAAAGTGACGATTTAGAATTAGAAGTCCTTAATTAATACTATACTTCGCATCCGGTTGATTATCGAAATGAATAAAATACAATAGGGGGTAAAAATGATGAAAGTATATTTCAAAATAGTTATGTTATTTCTTGCTTTTACATGCACATTTGCATTAGCAGCATGTAAAGGGACAGACGAAAAAAAGGAAGCAAATCCAGCCTCGGAAAATCATAAAAATGAACAAAGCAATTCTTCAGAAGAAAAGAAAAATCTTGAAGCAAAACCAAGTAATGAAAAAACAACAAAACCATCAGCTGAGCAAGATTCGAAAGATAGAACACTTAATCAAAAATCAATTAACCACGTTAAAGATTTGTTTGAACTAGCAAAAGAAGGAAAGGTACCTAATGTGCCATTTGGAGCCCATACAGGGGATATTGAAGAAATTGAAAAAGCGTGGGGGAAAGCAAATAAAACCGAATATGCAGGGAATGGAATGTACGCAAATTTTACAAATAAAAATGTTGTTTTCGGATTTAATAAAGGGTCACAAGTTTTTGATGTACGCTCATATCATGCAGAACTAAAATTGATTACATTACAAGAAATTGAAAAAGCATTAGGAAAACCATCTTCAGTTAAAGAGAATGGTGAAGATAAAATATATGTATACAAAGTAAATAACCAGTATGAATTGAAATTTGTCATTCCAAAATCGACTGGTAAGGTCGATCATATTTCCGTATTTTCGCCAGAGGATAGTATTAATAAAATGGCAGGATAAGAAATTAAGTGATTTCAAAAACACCTCACTTTCTTGAAGTGAGGTGTTTTTAGTTGTAAACAAGGAACGTCTCCTGTCATATAAAACATACTTTCATATGCGAAATACTTCACTTTTATTTTTTAGCATTTATCCAATAAGAAATGTTGATCTACTGAAAAAGTAGTAACCTATAAATTATGTGTAGGATGGTTCACGATTTTTTTACGTTCCAAACTTTGAACAAATAGCGCTTGAACAATACCTCCAACTAATAAGAAGCTAGCACAAATATAAAACAGCATACTTCCATTTAACTTACTTAATATAACTGCACCAATAACTGGTCCACACGTTCGAGATATATCCCAGTGTATACCGTAAATTGAAAAATATAAACCACGTTTATCATGAGGTGCAATTTCTGAAACGAATCGTAATAAATGGTTTAGAGCAATACTTTCTCCAATGACTAAAAAGAGTAAGGTGAAGAATAACGACAATATCGTCGTTGAATAACTAAAGCCAACTGCAGCTATTGTATAGCAGGCGTAAGAAATAAGGATGATTTTCGCCATAGAAAATCGTTCAGACCATTTTACGAGGAAGATTTGTAGAATGATTTCCAAAATGGCTTTGCATGTTGAAATAAATGCGAGTATGAATACGAGATTAGGAAATACATGTTCTGCAAAAATACGATAATTCGTCTCAGTTTGTGCATAAAAAAAGCTAATAGGAAGTGTAGAAACCATAAGACCGAATATGGCGTAATGTTTAAAAACAAATTGCTTTGGTGAACTTGCCTCAACTGTTTGTTTCGACTTACTTATAGGTGGAACAGTTTCTGGGAGCTGGGTCCAAACAACAACAGCATATATCGTAAGAGTTACACTTTGCACGATAAATAAATATTCTGGGTGAGTATTATAAAAACTTGCACCGATTAAAGGGCCGACTACGGATCCGATTGCTCCCATCGTTTGTAGGAGAGCAAAAATCTCTGCTTGCTGCTCTTGTTTTGTTAAATCAGCAATTTGTGCACGCTGAGCTGGAATGTATAAGGAACGGCCAATACCATTAATGACATATAACAGTGCAAATATAAAAACGGATTGAGCGAAAACGAAACTACCGATTGCAACACCTTGTAGTAATAATCCGAGTAACATAATCTTTTTTCGGCCATATTTATCAGTAATTCCTCCAGCAATAAGTGTAAATAAAATGTCTGAAAGTGGCTGCAGTCCGAAAATCAGCATAGTTATTATTACATTGCCGTTTAACATTTTATTGACGTAAATAATCATAATGAGAGCTAACATAGATTCAGTCGTTCGGGTTAATAATTCACCGCACAGTCTAATAAAAATAGGTTTATTGTAACGAAGTAAGAGATACTTCAATATTAATTCCTCCTTTCTATATTGAAATGATAAGATGAAAGGAGAGTTGGAAAAAGGGTAGAAACAATAGGGAGTATTTTTCACCTTTTAGGGGGAGTATGATGTTTATTTTAGATCAATACATTGAACTATGGATTGCTTATGGAAAAGGGAAAAAAGAGGGAGAACGATTGGAAGTAACAGTGCAAAATATATCTAGAACACTATTTTGTACAGAGCGTAATAGTAAATTAATTATAAAAAAATTAGATGAGTTAAATTGGATTAAGTGGTTTCCAGGTCGCGGCAGAGGAAATCGTTCTAAGTTAATATTTCAAAAGCACCCGATGTCTTTAATTTTAGATAGAGGAAAAGAAATAACGAAAAAAGGGGATGTGAAAAGCGGAAGCATATTTGTGGAACGCTATAGCTCACATTTTCCATCGGTAAAGGGAGAATATCACTCCTGGGTGGATTCAATATTTGGTCATAAGGTTGAAATGACATCTGAAGGGAGAAGAGATGTACTCCGGTTGCAAGTACAAATGAATTTAGATATCACATTAGATCCTGTATACGCTACAATGCGTTCAGAATGCCATATGGTAAAACATATATTCGACACACTCGTGTATGTAGACGGTAATACAAACATTATAGAGCCAAGACTTGCATTTCACTGGGAATATAATGACGCTGAAAAAATATGGACGTTTTACTTACGAAAAGGAGTTCACTTTCATAATGGAAAACAACTTACTGCACATGATGTTATATACTCGTTGAATCGATTTATGAAGCTGGAAAATAATGCACATGCATGGATGTTACAACACGTTGAAAATATCCGTTCAGTGGATGACTACGTTTTCGAAATTCAATTACATACGGAAAATCGAATGTTTTTACATATGCTAAGTGCAGAACAGTGTTCTATCGTGAATGAAGATGAAGCAGGAGGGTTAATTGGAACAGGGCCTTTTCAATTATATAAAAGTAATGAAAATCTGTTCATTTTAGAAGGACATCCTTTATATTTTCGTGAAAGACCTTTTCTAGATCGTATTGAGTTGTGGAATGTAGAACAAGGTGTAAGTACATACGATGTTTTAGTAAAGGCGCAGTATAAAGATAAAGAAAAATATAATAAAGAATTGTCTCGGCTTGAGTCGAACGTGACATATATAACATGTAATCTTACGAAAGAAGGACCAATGCAAGATGCGTTATTTCGGAAAGCGTTATATCAAATCATTCATGGTTATACAATCGTTCAAGAACTCGGCGGAGAACGTGGAGAAGTGGCAAAGAAACTAATATTAGCAAATGAAAGCATAGTAGATATTGACGAAGATATCGAAAGTTTAATTAAAAGGAGTACTTATCATAGTGAAGTGCTACAACTCTACACATTTACAGGACGAGATCATGTTGAAGATGCACAATGGATACAAAAAGAGTGTGCGAAGTACGGGATTCGTGTAGAAAATAATTTTCTTGAGATAGAAGAGCTATTGGAAGTAAGTACGATACAAAAGGCCGATATGATGCATGATAGTGCCACAATAAGTGAACGAATAGAAGATAGTTTATTATATATGTTTCTTACAAAAAATAGTTTTATTCATGGACAAAGCAGCATGGACTTTCATGAAAAGTTGTCTCCTTATTTTAGACAAGAAGAATTAGAGAAAAGAGTTACACTGTTACGCGATATCGAGGATACTTTGTTACGTCAAATTCATATTATTCCTTTATATCGTAATAAACAAGAGGTAAGTACACATGAAAAAGTTCAAAATATAATGATTAATTCACAAGGTTGGATTGATTTTTATAATATTTGGTTTAAATCTTGATATATAAGGGCTTTTGCACATTTTCATAAGATGTGTAAGAGCCTTTTTGTATGTGAGAATAGGTTTGTTTTACACATTGTTACGCTACTTGTGATAAAAGTCTATTTACAGCGTAACAGTGTTATGTTACATTGTTATCAGGAAGGAGTGTTATACAGTTGAGTACAGATTTAATTTCAAAAAAAGATTTATTAGAACTAACTGGTATTTCATACGGACAGTTATATAGGTGGAAAAGAAAAAATTTAATTCCGGAAGATTGGTTTGTACGAAAATCAACGTTTACAGGTCAAGAGACATTTTTTCCGAAAGAAAAGATATTAGAGCGTATCGATAAAATCCAAACGATGAAAGAGGATTTATCACTTGATGAACTAGCGAACATGTTTTCACCGAGTGTGAGAGAAATTCTTTTAACAAAGGAAGAGATTTTACGCAAGGGGATTGCATCAGAACCAGTTTTACAATTTTTCATAGAACAAACGAATAAAACAGCAGAGTTTCAATTTGTAGACATTCTTTATGTGTACATGTTAGAAGAATTACTACAATCAGGAGAGATTAGTTTAGAAGAAGGAAAAATGGTCTTGCAAGTTTTACGTGAAAATTATGAAGCAATGAAACATAAAACTTGTGACTTAATCATTGTCCGAAAGTTAGGTATTTCTACATGTTTATTAGTTTCAAACGTGGACGATTTAATTTTTGAAAAAGGCACCAAAATCGTTTTACGCGAAGCGATTATGAAATATACCGAAGCATTAAAAACTAAATTGTTGTAGTGGAGGAGAAAGTATGCGTACAGATAATTTGATTATAAATGGTTACGGTTCATCGAATGGTGGCGAGTTTCATAAAGTGCAATTAAACGGAAAAGGAACTGTGAATGGAAATGTTGAATGTGAGCAATTTGAATGTAACGGTTACGGTGCAGTTACTGGCGATTTGAAAAGTAGCAGTGCACGAATTAGCGGATCTGGTAAAGTTGATGGCACAGTTCATGCTGAAACGATGCGAATTGATGGAAAAGCAACAATTACGCAAAATGTAAAAGCAAACAGTTTGAAAATTGCAGGAAAAGGTACGATAGGTGGAAATGTCACTGGTGAAGAATTTAAAGTCAATGGTCAAGCTACAATTGACGGTAATTGTGAAGTGGATACTTTTTCTTCAGAAGGACAATTTACAATCGGTGGTTTATTAAGCGCAGATGAAATTAATATAAATATTCACGGTACATGTCGAGCGAAAGAAATTGGTGGTCAAACGATTAAAGTAAGACATAGATCAGGTACATTTAGTAGGCTATTTAAAACAGTATTTGGCTTGCAGTTAGAAGCTGAACTATTAGAAGGTGACAATATCGATATTGATTATGCTCACATAAGAACGGTAAGAGGAAACAATGTTACAGTAGGAGCAAACTGTGAGATTGAACTGATTGAATATACGGGTGTTCTTACTGTTGATAAAAATGCAAATGTAAAAGAAATTAAGCAGGTTTAACGGAAGGGAGAAATCAATATGGAACATCCACATAGTCTCACAGTAAATGGTTCTGGTAATTCAGCAGGCGGAGATTATAATAAAGTGAAGATTCGCGGTGAAGGAACAATTACGAATGATATGAGTTGCAATGAGTTTAAAACGTACGGAACGAGTGATGTACGCGGTAATGTGAAAGTGAAAAACTATGTCGTGTATGGAGATAACGAAGTACAAGGAAATGTAGATGCGGAATATGTAAAAGTATATGGTAATACACAAATTCATGGTGATGCTCATATTGAAAAAACAAAAGTTAGAGGTATGATAGATATTGCAGGAAAGTTTTCAGGTGATTTCGTAGATGTAAAAGGTGCTTTAAATGTGAAGGGAGATATTGAAATAGAAGATTTATCATTAACTGGTGGTCTTGAAAGTGCTGGATTACTTAATGCTGAAAATATTCAAATCTCACTTCGTTATGAAGGCAGTAAGGTAAGAGAAATTGGTGGCAAAAAGATTACTGTTCGTAAAAAAACGAGATTTATTCCTTTTACTAGTCATGCTGGAAACCTCCAAACTTCGATTGTTGAAGGAGATGATATCTATTTAGAACATACGATTGCTGAAGTTGTAAGAGGCAACAACGTCACAATTGGTCCTGGATGTGAAATTAGTGTTGTAGAATATCATACTAGTTTTAATCAAAAAGGTAATGCAGTCGTAAAAGAACATAAACAAATATAAGTAGTATGAGGGAGAGCAAGAGATATGGTTGAGAAGAATAATAAGCTCGGCTTTGTTGTGGCGGGCTTATTGCTAGGTATTTTAATGGCATCGATGGATAATACCATTGTCGTAACGGCGATGGGAACAATCGTTGGTGACTTAGGAGGCCTCGAAAACTTTGTATGGGTCGTTTCTGCCTATATGGTCGCAGAAATGGCAGGCATGCCGATTTTCGGTAAGCTATCAGATATGTATGGTAGAAAGAGATTCTTTATTTTCGGTTTAATTGTCTTTATGATTGGTTCGGCACTTTGTGGTACTGCTGAAAATATTACACAGTTAGGTATTTATCGTGCCATTCAAGGTATTGGCGGCGGGGCATTAGTGCCAATTGCGTTTACTATCGTTTTTGATATTTTCCCACCTGAAAAACGCGGGAAAATGGGTGGCTTATTCGGAGCGGTATTTGGATTATCTAGTATTTTCGGGCCATTACTTGGCGCATATATTACCGATTACATTAGCTGGCACTGGGTATTTTATATTAACTTACCACTTGGCATTTTAGCACTTATTTTTATTACATTCTTTTATAAAGAATCACGCGTTCATAGAAAGCAAAAGATTGATTGGTTTGGTGCAATTACTTTAGTTGGTGCAGTAATTTGTTTAATGTTTGCTTTAGAACTAGGTGGACAAAAATATGATTGGGATTCTAGCTTTATTTTAAGCTTATTTGGTGGATTCGCCATTTTAATCATCGCATTCATTTTTATTGAACGAAAAGTAGAAGAACCAATTATTTCATTTGAGATGTTTAAGCAGCGCTTATTCGGAATGAGTACAATTATTGCTTTATGTTACGGTGCTGCATTTATGTCAGCAACTGTGTACATTCCGTTATTTATTCAAGGTGTATACGGTGGTACCGCAACAAACTCAGGATTATTACTTTTACCGATGATGTTAGGATCAGTCGTAACAGCGCAGTTAGGCGGATTTTTAACAACTAAACTTAGCTACCGAAACATTATGATTATTTCTGCGGTTATTATGCTAATTGGACTATTCTTATTAAGCACGTTAACACCAGAAACAAGTCGTGTATTATTAACAGTTTATATGATTATTATCGGATTTGGAGTCGGTTTCTCATTCTCTGTACTAAGTATGGCAGCTATTCACAACTTCGGTATGGAACAGCGCGGGTCTGCGACTTCAACGAGTAACTTCATTCGTTCGTTAGGAATGACACTAGGCATTACAATCTTCGGAATGATCCAAAGAACAGGTTTCCAAGATCAATTAGAAGAAGCATTTAAAGGGATGAGCGGGGGAATGAATACAAACGCTTTAGGGGATTCAAGAGCTATTCTATCAGAATCAGCAAGATCTCAAATCCCTCCGCAAATATTAGATAAGATTATTGACGCTCTTTCTAGTTCAATTGTTCAAACATTCATGTGGGCATTGGTACCAGCTGGATTAGCATTCATATTCATTTTCTTTATGGGAAATGAGCGCATGGTAATTAAGAAACAACAAACGAATAAAAAGAGTGAAACATCAAAAGCGTAATGAAAAAGCTCCTTTCTAATTGGAAAGGAGCTTTTTCGTATGTACAGATTTAGATTAGCCTTCGATAATTTCGTATTCTTCGTCTGCTAATAGTAAAATTTGTGTTTTCTTACCTTTGTTTTGAACTTCGATTACATCGTAAGCACCTAAGTCTCTTACTTTGCTTTGAGAAGCGTTAACCATAACTTCAATAGAATCAATTAAGATATCTTCTTCAATGTATGATTCAGGCAATGCCATATCTTCAGTATCTAATACACATGCGTATAGATTTTGTAAGTTTTCAGCAGTTGGGTTTTGTTCCTCAACATCAATGATGTTTTTTACTGCTTCCATATTTTCCTCTTTTGCTTGGTATACTTTAATTTTAGCCATTGTTTTAATCTCCTTTATAACGTAATCGTAGAGGCTACACCTTATTATAACGTTTTTTTCATGAAAGATGAAATTGTTATATGTATTTATAGTAAAAATTATGTGTCCTTACTCAAAAATGGTGTGATTTCCATATAAATGTACGATTAGGTAACGATATTGCTACGTTAACGTTATATTGTCCAAGCTTTTCTTATTTTCTTCTCATATATATGTAGTAGCAATTCTATATAGAGAAGGGATGGAGTGTAAGTGGGGTGTGAACCGAAACGTAATTGTGGGTGTTGCCAAAATAGTATATGTGAGTTTTTACAAAGTCTAGAACCGTATACTAAAGTTGAAAGTATCATAATAGAAGGAAACGAAATTGCTGTATCTTATTTTCTTTCATTTAATAAGAAAACAGGTATCGTATCATTCGTACAAGAAGACAATGAGGTTATATTTGTCGATTGTTCAAAGATTGATGCAATTCGAATAGGGAAAGTATGTAGCTGCAAAACAAAAGTTAAATATATTGAAGAGGACTTTAGCTTGCTAGGAAATGTTTGCCCGCATTGTTTAACAGAGGGGAGTACAATCTTTTTCGATTTTAACAATCCTGAATTAAATGTGTCTTTCCAAGCAACAACAATTAATCCACCTAGATGTACTGAATTTACAGATGATCTCGGGAATGTAGTAAAGCAAATTACTATAGTAGGTGAGGCGAGAGTTTCTAGAGATTTTGTTCAAGTACCTGAACTGGTAGGTTTTCGATTACTTTTATCACATCCAGCTAGAGACCCTTTAAACTACGGATTATTATTTATTAATTTTCCTGATACGATTTTTATTTTTATATTGGCATCAAGCGGATACCTTTCCATTTCGAACTGTTTAAAAATAGAGGGCGGAACTGGTGATGCCGAAATAGAAGAGATGAAAAAAATGATAGAGGATGACGTTAACACGTATAAATCATTTGTTAAATTGACTAAAGTATATAAGAACGGTGAGACGGAATCTTTTATTTATAAAAATGAGTTATAACACATGTATTTAAATGCACCCTCAAACTATTGTTGAGGGTTGTTACATAATTAATTATGTTGGTCCTTCAAACCGTTTGTTAACGGGTAAGAAATATATTTATTGTTGACTTATTTTATATGTTGATCATTTCATAGTTAGTAGATGTTATAATCATTTTATGTTTACTGATATTTTATAAATATTCGAAGTTTTAATTTAATAGTCAATTGCTTTTATGATGAACAGGTGGGTATGTATATGAATACGAATTATGGAGCGCTCATGAAAATGTTAAGAGTAGTTGATTCTAAAGAAGGCGGGAATGTAAATGATATATGAAGCGAATATACATACAAGAAAAAAACTAGTTTCTATGTTTGAGGATTTCAATAACGTTGTTTTACTTTCTTATTTACAAGGGCATATGGGTACTGCTTGGGTAAATGATCTTGAAAATCCAAAAGTAGCACAAGTTACGGTAGGGATTTTTACATTTTACGCTGGAGACCCAAATACGAAAGAAACAGAAGAGTTATTACGTAATATTCCAGAAAGAATTTTAGTTATCGTAAATAGTGAAGAGTGGAAACAACGCTTAGAAACATTCCATGAAAGAAAAATAGATAAGTTTTTACGTTATAAATTCAAACGAAATCCAGAAGTTTTTAATCGTTCAAAATTAAAATCTTTTATATCAGCACTTCCAAAAGAATATGAGTTAAGAAGAATAGACGAGCATATCGCAAATAGCCCTACATTACATAAGATATCTGAAGATTTCACAAGTCAATTTCATTCGGTAGAAGATTATATAAACCGTGGTATAGGTTATAGCATTTTATATAACGGAGAAGTTGTATGCGGTGCATCCTCGTATAGTATTTATAATAATGGGATTGAAATTGAAGTTGCGACTGATCACAATCATAGAAGAGAGGGCTTGGCAACTGTAGTAAGTGCAGCTCTTATATTGGATTGCTTAGAAAATGGAAAGTATCCAAACTGGGACGCAGCGAATACTACATCTGCTAAACTAGCAGAAAAGTTAGGATATGAATTTGATAAGGCATATGATACTTATTTTGTGGATAATAGATGAGTGAAGGAGTTACATACTAAAAAATAAATGCGCCCTAGTACGTAAGTCTAGGGCGCATTTATTAGTTGGTAAATATCTTCATAACAATCATATCATATTTTATCTTTTGAATGTTTGGAATTAAAGATATTTATGTGACTTTTTGAAAAAATAAAAGAGCAGCTAGCAAAAGCCAACTGCTCCTCTCTCAGGGGGAATGGAGAAATACAATCATATTATCTATAGTATTGACGGAACATAGAGTTTTAATCAAAGCCCGATTGGTGAGGGGTTTGATTAAAACTCCCACTGATTAAAGTTTCACTTTATTACATTTACAATTTAAATAGTAGAACGTGTTTATCGTAGTTCTCCAAACACCAATTATATTTTTTTAGAATAATTGGATGGACTGCTTCTGTCGTAGTATCGACTTCAGTATATCCATATTTCTTATAAAAGTTTTCTAATTCCTCAAAAGGAAGACAATATACATTTTGTATTTGTGATTTTTTCGCAGTTTCTACTAAAAATGAAACAAGCTCACCAGCTAATTGAAGCCCTCTAAATTGAGGCAGAATAAAAATCCCGCCCATTTCTAAAGTATCTTCATCTATTTGGACTAATCGGCCAACACCTGCATACTCGTTGTTATATGTAATAATTGCAACTTTATCTCTCTTTAAATCACTTCGTACAAATCCTATTGAGTCATATTGATTATTAATCCATTTTAAATCGTTAGATGTGGCCAATTGAATACTCATATATATCCTCCTTCGGAATACTAGCGCTCTCTTCATTATATAGAACATAACATACTATATCAAAGGAACCTTGAGGTAGCCCATTTGTTTAAGTTATTAGTTAAAAGTGTGGGGTTGCTGGCATTGAAATGATGGCTTCATCAAACATAGGATAATAATCTTGTGAATTTAGTGTTACATAGTCAAAATAAAAATTAATTCATGTGTTCGGTAATGCACGATGGTTTAAGTGTAGAGAAGATCATAGGGGTATTTTAATTAGTAGCTACTATATTCATTGAAGTTATTAAGGAAATGTCGTAATCCCTAGCCTTAGTGATACAAATCATATTAGGGTTTAGTAAAAAAACTCTTCCTGAAAAAGAGGGGGATTAAAGATAAGAGCACTTCGAAAAGTGCCCTTCAGTAAACGACTACTTATTCTAAAAAGAAAGGATGCAATATATTATATGAAGTTTAGTGTATTTAAGTATGGGGCTTTTATATAAAAGTTTTATTTTGTTCCGAATAAAAAGGCGGTTGTTTCCGCAACCACCTTTCAGTAAAACAAAGCACTTTTTATGAAATAAATTATGGATGGTCCCTAAAAAAGGTATAGGATATACCCACATTTTTATAACTAAAGTGACGAACTCAGGTTATAAGGAAGGAACAATTATATTGTATGAAATCTATTCTAGAGTAGTCACAAAGAAAGTTGTCTTCTTATTAGAAGGCAGCTTTTTTTATTAGAAAAAGAAGTAGAAGATTAAGTTACTTGTCCAAACAAATTTTTAAAAAATACATAAAATGCTATTAGTTAGTCAATATTTTAATATTGCTAATTTTTAAGACTAAAAGGGGTGATTTTATGTGTGAATGTGAAGTTTGTAGACGAAAGAAAAATCGGGATCCATTAAACCGGGAGTTTGAGCCGAAAAAACGAGTTCCTGAGCCAAAAAAAGAGGATTGTGAGCCAAAAAAAGAGGATTGTGAGCTAAAAAAAGAGGATTGCGATCCGAAAAAAGAAGATTGCGAATCATTAAATGATTATTCGTTTAGTAAAAATGCAAATTTTTTAGAGGAAGCTATACAAACAGATGAAATCGATCAAATTTCTGAGGAATATATTGAAATAGTTGATTCAGCAGATGTACAAGTTACTACTACAGATACAAAAGCTGCGCTATCTATCCAAGCGGCATTACAAGCAGCTATCGTAGTTGTAGTAAGTATTTCTATAGCAGATAGTGAAAAGGCAGATAAAATAACACAAGAATTATTTCAAAAATCAGCTATTAAACAAATTAATAGACAAAAAACATTTATTAAAAATTCTAGAAACGTAACCGTAACAACTACTGATACAGATATTGCAGTGAATATTCAAATTCTCCTTCAAATTTTATTAGCTTTATTAGTTAAACTAAACATTTTATAAAGTGTCTATCCTATTGATATTTAGCTATAAGTTTTCAATCTAAGTAAATGTTTTTTGTTGTAATACGTGGTACAAGCTTGGACTTTTTATTATGACTGAATTAATATTCAAGATTAATGGTAAAGCAAGTGTGGAAAACTACAAATAAAGATAAAATACATGATTTAACAGTAATGAAACTTATATTTATGTGAAGTGAAGGAAAGCTGTCTTCTTATTAGAAGTCAGCTTTTGATTTTATTAGCAAAAAGAAGTGAAAATAGAAGATTAAGTTACTTGTCCAAGCAATTTTTATTTCATTACATATAATGCTCGTAGATATTTAAAATTTTTATAGAAAATTGATTGGAGTGAATATTGTAAATGGATGATTTAAATAAATTTTCTTCCTTTAAGTTTGATAAGGATCAAAAGAATATAATTATAGACCTTTTACTCTCAGATATTTTTAATAGGCATGGGATAAATGAAGAAAAATTAAAAAATTTATCACCAGAAAAAAAGCAGCAAATTAAAAGTATTGTTTCTGAAATACAATCACAAGTTAATAATTATTTAGATTGAAAGGGGGTGAACGCATGGACAAAACATGTCATTCAGATGAAAATAAAAAGTGGAGTGCATTAGATTCCTCAAATCCTCATCCATCTTTTAAAAATGCTAGCGTTTCAGAAGCAGCTGCGCAAGAAAGTAAAACGTATCAAATTTCTGAAGAATCTATTACAATTGTAGATTCAGCAGATGTAGAAGTTACTACTACAGATACAAAAGCTGCTTTATCTATTCAAGCAGCATTACAAGCAGCTATCGTGGTTATAATAAGTATTTCTATAGCAGATAGTGAAAAAGCTGACCGTGTAGCACAAGAATTGTTTCAAAAATCATCTATTAAACAAATTAATAAACAAGAAACTGTTATTAGAAATTCTAGAAATGTTACAGTTACGACTACGGATACAGACATAGCAGTAAATGTTCAAATTCTTCTCCAAATTTTATTAGCTTTACTAGTAAAATTAAATATTTTATAAAATGTTTAACTTGTTTTTATCTAGTGATTCTTACAGGTGAATATTCACTGTTTTAATTATAGTACAGGCTATAAATATTTATCATAACTGGACTAATATTCAACATCACCAAAGTATGAATGTAAACAAACAATTTGATGGAAAATAAAGTTTGGTTATTTTATGAAAATGTAAAAGCCATTTCCTTTATTGGATTTGGCTTTTACATTTTAAACAGTATGAATTTGAAAAGATTATATTAAGATAAAGAATTAAAATATAATGATACAAAATACTTATAAAATTATTCGTGTTTTAGAAAAATAATAAGAAAAAGGTGTTTAAAATAGAATCATTTTCATTAACAGTTCAAGTTTTGAAGAATAGTGCATACAATATAAAGTGTTTTCCTTTCTTCATTTAAGTTTTACGTATATAATTTAAAAGTACTATTTTTATTTTATTATTTTATATTTATAACAGAATAGAGGTTTAAAAATGGGTGTTAAAATCATTACGGATAGTGCGGCGGATTTACCAGTAGAATTGCTGCAAGCATATGATATTGATTTAATTCCACTCCGTGTATATGATGAAGCAGAAACAGAGTATTTAGATGGAGTAACATTAGAGTCAGTTACATTATTGCAAAAAATGAGAGAAGGCGCTGTTTATAGAACGTCATTGCCTTCACTTGAAACGTTCCAAGAAAAATTTGTTTCTTATGCAAAAGAAGGTAATCCTTGTATATATTTAGCTTTTTCATCTGAACTGTCTGGTACATATCAATCATCAGTTGTCATTAAAGAGGAAGTAAAAGAAACATATGCTAACTTAGATTTAGAAATTATTGATACGAAATGTGCTTCGCTTGGTCAAGGTCTTGTCGTTTTAGAAGCTGCTAAAATGGCAAAAGACGGCGCATCAAAAGAAGATATTTTAAAGCGTGTTGATTTTCTAATGAGCCATATGGAACATATCTTCACTGTAGCTGACTTACAGTACTTAGTGAGAGGTGGACGTTTAAGCAAAGTCGCAGGATTTATCGGTGGTTTACTAAACATTAAACCGATCTTAAACGTGGAAGAAGGAAAACTTGTACCACTTGAAAAGGTACGAGGGAAAAAGAAAGTATTAAGCCGTATTGTTGATATTATGGAAGAACGTGGTAAAGACCTTAAAGGTCAAACAATCGGTATGACTCACGGTGACGATTTAGAAACAGCGGAAGCATTAAAATCGTTAATTACGGAAAGATTTGGCTGTGAAGTATTTATCGTAAATACAATTGGTGCAGCAATCGGTGCACATACAGGACCTGGCGTTATAACGTTATTTTTCTTAAATGAAGTAGAGTAAAGGATTGATCTTTTGATCAATCCTTTTTTATTTTTTAATCTGTGATAATCGGTCGATATGGTATTGATGAAGATAAAATCTTTGAAGTTTTCCTATATCAAATGCAATCTTGTAGAGGGAGTATTTTTTATATGTGTAATGATACTTAATGGTAGAAGAAAAGAGTATAAATAAGAATATATTTATAGAAATTTAAATATTTGAAGATATCAAAATTTTGCCATTTCATATATAATTGTGTGGGGAGAAATATCTGTAACTATTTGTAAAAATAGGAGGCGGCTATAAAAATGCAAGAAAGTGCTAGATGGGATTTAAATCGCTTGTATTTGAATGAGGATATTCTATTTCCGATTTTGGAGTTGAAAGAGCAATATTTTGTAACAAAAGATGTAGAGATTCTTTCAAAGCTTATACAAGCTATTGAAAAAGCAGAATACTATTTGTACTGTCGATCGGTTGAAGAAAGTGTTCCATCTGACCTTACTAAATTGACCGTGAAAGTGAAGGAACTAAAAAGTGAATTACAGCAAGTAATAAAACATAATGAAGTGGAAACTTCAGATAATACTAAGTTAATAAAAGATGAACTTAATGCGTGGGAAAATATGTACATACAATTACGGGATAGGATAGAAATAGAGCACAATAATAAACTATTATCCTTTGGACAAGCAAATACTATTGCAATGAATAGTGATAATGAAAAGGAAAGATTAGAAGTATTCGAGTCATTAACATGTGCTTTACATAAGGAAAAAGAAATCTTTGCTACTGTATTAAATCAAGTAGGGAGATTGCGTAATGCAAAGAGTAATGAAATAGAAGATAGAGAGATTTTAACACAATCTTTTCATGCGAATGGCATTTCAGAAACTGTATTATTCCAAATGTGGAATGCGACAGAAGAAAACCTTGATAAATTAGTAAGTGCTTTAAACGTGTATAAGAAAGGGAAAGCTTCAATTACATGGCATGCACTTATGACGGTAAAGGAAAGTAATGAGGTCATGATTCCTTTTTCAGTAGCAATACAAAACGTTTATGATGCATGGAAGAATATTGATGAAGAATTAGCAGAATTTGCACGTAATACGATAGAAAGTGGTTGGGTAGATGCTGAACCGAGAGAGAATAAACCACCAGGCGGGTTTTGTGCTCCATTTTTCAGTGAGAAAGAATCGCGAATTTCCATTCGTTATGATGGGAGTATAAATAGTGTAAGAGTGCTCGCTCATGAATTAGGACATGCTTGGCATTTTTATAATATGAGTTTTGAACAATCTACATCTTTTTTAGATGATTATTTGCCAATGAGTACGGCTGAATCAGCATCTATTTTCTTTGAAACGGTACTCTTAAATTATCTAATTGAAACAACGGATAGTAAAGATATGAAAAAGTCATTACTTAGCTGGAAAATAAGAAATAGTTTTAATTATGTAATGGCAATACGAGCATCGTATCAGTTTGAAAAAACATTTTATGAAAAATGTAAAGAGGGTCCTTTAAGTGCTGATGAAATTGAGAAATTATCTATAATTGCACAAAAAGAAGCTTATGGAAATGCTTTAAGTGAATACCAGCCGTTTGTATGGATGAAATATATTCAATTTTATATAGCAGATGTTCCTTTTTACAATTATCCATACACGTTTGGATATTTAGTAAGTTTTAGCTTATTAGAAATAGCTCAAGAAGGTAAAAGTACTTTTCATTTGAAATATAAAGAGTTCTTACGAGAAACAGGAAAGGCTCCAGTAGAGGAGCTTATGAAAAAACATTTTGAAATAGATATAAGAAATTATGAATTTTGGAATAAAGCTTTTATTCAAATTTCTAAAGACATTGATGAATATTTGCAGCTTATGTAAGGGGAGAGTACAGTGGATCAGCAATTTATAAAAGGTATACCTTTTTCAACTTTAGAATATGCAAAAGCTATAAGTTTATTAAAAGGTTGGCTACATGAACAACAAGAGAAACCAAGGTTTGTAGTAACTGCAAATCCTGAAATTGTTATGTCTGCAAAGGAAAATACGGAAAAATCAAAGGAGTTTAAAAAGATGTTACTATCTGCGGATTTAATAACAGCGGATGGGATTGGTGTCATAATTGGCTCGAAAATATTAAAAGGAACTTTGAAAGAACGTGTTACTGGGGCGGATTTAACTCACGATTTAATAAAATATTGTAACGACAATGAATATCGTGTCTTTCTTTTTGGAGCTGCGCCAGAAAGTAATAAAAAGGCATTAGAAAAATTAAATGAGCAGTTCCCAGGAGCACAATTTAAAGGACAGCATGGATTTGTAAATGGTGAAGAAATAGAAGAAATAAAAATGAAAATTAAGCAATTCAAACCGCATTTATTACTTGTAGGACTAGGTTCACCAAAACAAGAAGAGTTCATTTATGAAAACATACAAACATTAAACGTTCCGCTATCTATTGGTATCGGAGGAATGATTGATATAATATCTGGTACTGTAAAAAGAGCACCGAAAATAATGAGGGATACTGGAACTGAATGGCTGTATAGGTTACTCTCACAGCCGAAAAGATTAAAGAGACAACTTGTACTTCCGAAATTTTTATTGTCGGTTATGTCAGAGAGGATTAAAGGGATTAATTAATAAAGGGGACTACATACATGAACAGAACCGGCATTATCGGAGCAATGCAAATTGAAATAGATTTACTTTTAGAAAAGCTAGTAATACAAGAAGAACAGACAATAGCGGGAATGCCATTTTATATTGGAGAATTCATGGGAACAGAAGTAATTATTGCACGTTCTGGTGTAGGGAAAGTAAATGCAGCTGCATGTGCGCAAACATTAATTCATAAATTTAATGTAGACTCTATCATCAATACGGGCGTTGCTGGTGGATTACATCCAGATGTAAAAGTTGGTGATGTAGTTATTTCAACGAATGTTACCCATCATGATGTAAGTAAAAATCAAATGAAAAAATTATTCCCGTTTCAAGAGGAGTTTATTGCAAGTAAGGAATTGATAGAGTTAGCACGTAAAGCATGTAACAGTAATAGTTCAAATATTCAAGCTCACGAAGGAAGAATTGTAAGTGGTGAATGTTTTGTTGAAGATTCAAAGTTAAAGGCAAAATTAATAGACGAATACGCACCTCATTGTACAGAAATGGAAGGTGCAGCAATTGGACATGTTGCCTACATAAATGATATACCGTTTCTTGTTATACGATGTATTTCTGACAGTGCAGATGATGAAGCTCAAGTTTCTTATGATGATTTCGCGAAAACTGCTGCAAATTATTGCTCAGAAATTATTATTGAGATTCTTAAAAATATATCTGGTAAAACTATAGTCCAAAAGGAGAAATAAGAATGTTACAAGCATTAATTTTTGATATGGATGGAACATTATTTCAAACAGATAAAATTTTAGAATTATCGTTAGATGATACTTTTGATCACTTAAGATCACTTCAATTATGGGATACGGTAACACCGATTGAAAAATACCGTGAAATTATGGGTGTGCCGCTACCGAAAGTTTGGGAAGCTTTATTACCGGAACATTCTATTGAAATAAGAGAACAAACAGATGCATATTTTTTAGATAGACTAATTGAAAACATAAAAAGCGGAAAAGGCGCTTTTTATCCAAATGTAAAAGAAATATTTACATATATAAAAGAAAATAATTGTTCAATTTACATTGCTAGTAATGGTTTGAAAGAATATTTACGAGCAATCGTAACGTATTATGCTTTAGACAAGTGGGTGACTGAAACGTTTAGTATTGAACAAATACAATCGCTAAATAAAGGTGACTTAGTTAAAAGTATTATGAACAAATATGATATAAAAGAGGCAGCGGTAGTCGGTGACCGGCTATCTGATATAAATGCAGCGAAAGACAACAGTTTACTTGCAATTGGATGCAATTTTGATTTTGCGCAAGAAGAGGAACTTGCTCAGGCTGATATAGTAATAGATGATTTAATAGATTTAAAGCGGATACTGCCTGCTGTACAGAGATAAATAAAGTGTGTGAATTTTTTTCGAGTCCTATATGTCTTATTTTATGGAGGGGAATATGCTTAAAAATAATTTTAAAATTAGTAATATTCCTGCGGTTTTGTGGGGAGATAAGAGTGAAAAAATTTTTATTGCAGTACATGGAAATATGTCAAATAAGGAAGATGCAGTTATTCAAATATTAGCTGAAGAAGCCGATCGAAAAGGTTATCAAGTATTAAGCTTTGATTTACCTGAGCATGGAGAAAGAAAGAATGATAACACTCCTTGTAAAGTACAGTTTTGTGTTAATGAATTATCTATAATTATGAACTACGCAAAAGAACATTGGAAAGAAATAAACGTGTTTGCATGTAGTATGGGAGCATATTTTAGCCTTTTAGCTTTTCAAAATGATGTGATAGAAAAGGCATTATTTTTATCACCAGTAGTTAATATGGAACGAATTATAGAAAATATGATGAAATGGTTTAATGTAACACCGGAGCTTTTACAAAAAGAAATGACTATAGAGACACCTATTGGTCAAAAGTTATATTGGGATTATTTATGCTATGTAAAAGAGCATCCTATTAGTACATGGAATACAGATACATATATTATGTACGGAGCTAAGGATGAACTGTGCGAATTTGAAACTATTAACTATTTTACAAAAAAACATTGTTGTGAATTAGAAGTTATGGAGACGGGTGAACATTACCTTCATACTGAAGAACAGTTAAAAATATTTGAACAGTGGTTACACAAACATATTGATTAACAAATTACAATTTATCTTGAACCTGTTAGAGAAGAATGGGGAATATATAAACTGATAGTATATTTGAGAGAAAATATAAATGTGAATGTATACACTTAAACAAACAGATGCTTTAGTTAAATAAGAATTAAACAACTATATTATCGATTTATATCTAAAGTGAAGAATACACATACTACGAATTGAATAAGATAACAATCATAAAAATGCTCAGAATCAAAAATTCTAGAGCATTTTTATGTATTTTCATAGTAAGGGGAGATTTACTTGAAAGATATACATATTCAACAAATTGAAGATTTAATGATATACGAACACGATTATCTTGTTCAGGAAAGCAAAGACGAAGGATTTTATTTCCTAATAAAACTAATAAGTGAATATGAAAATAAAATAAACACGTTTAATAAAACTGGTGAATGCTTATATGGGATTTTTCAAGGGGAAAAGTTAATTGGAATAGGAGGGTTAAATGAGGATCCATATACAATAAACAATAAGATTGGTAGGATAAGGAGATTTTATATTGCAAAAAAATACCGAAGGAAAGGATTAGGGAGGTTATTATTAGCGAGAATTATAAACGATGCGAAAAAACATTTTAATATTGTTGTTTTAAATACAGATACAGTACAGGGTGACAAATTTTATACTTCGAGTGGATTTCTGAAAGGGACAAAATATATGGGAGTGAGCCATTATTTGAACTTATATAAAAGGATATAGTGAATTATTGTTTACTTCTCCAGTAGAACTTTTGTTCTGTTTTGTGTAGATTGATGTTATAATTTATAAGAATCTAATATTAGAATGGAGAATTGGATGATGGGAGAAAATAAAATTATTAATGATTTCAATGAATATTCAATTTGGATAAATACATTGAAAGGTATGAAAGAGGAATTGTGGGTGGCACCAATATCAGAGGGGAAATGGACTATTGGCGAAATAATATCTCATATTATGAACTGGGATGACTATCTATTACGTGAGACATTATCATCAGTGAGAGATGGGAAGGGAATGGAGTTCCCTGATTTTGATACATATAATAAACTAGCATCTAGTTATGCCAAATCCGGTATATCTAAGATGAAACTTCTTGAAGAAGCAAAATCTAAAAGAGAGTTACTCGTAAAAGAACTTAGATTACTATCTGCTGGAAATCTAAAGAAACCTTTAACGGCCAATGGAGTATCACATTGTCCTCATACCGGAACGCCATATTCTCTTATATATATTATTAAAGAATTTGTAGATCATGATAACCATCATAAAAGACAGGTTATTCATTTTTTAAATGAAAATCAAATTGTTAATTGATAAAGAAAGATCCCGCAAATCATATTTGTGGGATCTTTCTTACATTATAACTTAACCTTCATGTGTTTCAATAATAATCCTGGTTTACCTTTTACATAATAAAAATGCGGATTATTTTCATCATCATAAAGCATAATATAAGGCTTTTCATTTAGTGGGAGCAGTATAAGTACTTCGTCTATTGTAGTGTGTAACCATTGATTAGTAATAGAAACCGGCTTAGATAAAGGGATTTTTATCATATAGCCATCTTTTGGAACGACATTTAAGTTTTTAAATGGACCAGTTATTGCTTTAGCGTATTGAACTGCTTCTTTTTGGATTACTGGATCTAAAGATTGTTTTTGAATGACCATTTCTTTTTGACAATCAAATACTTCAATTTGTTGATTTGTATTTGCGAACGCATTTGTTGATAATAGAAATAGAAGAAGAGAAATGACCCCGATTTTTTTTATCATAGTACAACACCTCACCATTACTATCCCCTCAAAAGCTTTAAATATTTTTCTGTCACATTCATGTAACAAAGATGTTGTATGATACAATTGGTTTTTGTTTAAAAGCAATGGAGGAAAAAATATGAAAGTATTAATTGCAGATGACGAACAAGATATGTTAAGGATTTTAAAAGCTTATTTTGAAAAAGAAGGATTCGAAGTTTTTTTAGCAAAAGACGGAGAGGAAGCACTTCAAATATTTTATGATGAAAAAATTGATTTAGCTATTTTGGATTGGATGATGCCAAAACATAGTGGTATTACTGTCTGTCAGGAAATAAAAAAGAATTCAAGCGTGAAAGTATTAATGCTTACGGCGAAAAGTGAAAGCGAAGATGAATTAGCAGCGCTTCAAAGTGGGGCAGATGAGTACGTGAAAAAACCATTTCATCCAGGAGTACTAATTACGCGAGCGAAAAAACTTATTCAGCACGATGATATTATTCAAGTACAAGATGTAAAGATAAATTTCGCCAAAAATAAAGTATATAAAAATGATATAGAGTTAGAAATTACAAAAACAGAGCTCGAATTAATAAAATGCTTTTTAAATCATAAAGGAACTATTTTAACTCGTAAAAAATTGTTAGACATTGTATGGGGATTTGACTATTTTGGAGAAGAGAGAACGGTTGATACACATGTAAGAAGGCTGCGTAAAAAAATTGGAGAAGATATTATTAAAACGCATCGTGGGCTGGGTTATAGTTTGGAGGAACAAAGTGAATAAACTTGGGAAAAAGCTATTTCTCAGCATTTCTTTAACCGTTATTCTTATATTTACAATTTCTTTATTATTAATTAACTTTCTCCTGCCGAAATATAATATTTATAAAACACGTGAAAACTTAAATGAATTTACAACTCAAATACAAAATGCGCCAGTCAATGATTTAGAAGATGTTATTCATACAATTGAAAGTGAAAATAATGTTACAATTGCGTATACGCCAATTAATCAGTCAGAAGATGCTATGAACGACGCGTTACGCATGCAACTTACGAAAAAGAAAGTAACGTTAAATAAGCTTTGGATTACGAAAGACGAAGTTATGAAAGTGAAGACGGAAGGGCAATCGAATAAACTGTACGATCAAGGAAAGGTAAAAGCGAGTTTTTTTGCTAAATATATTGCGAAAGATGATACGATAATTTTAATTGGGACTTCCATTGCGAATTCAAATGAAATTATAAATACGTTAAATACATTTTACTTATATATCCTATGTTTCTCGCTCCTTCTTATTATTTTACTTGTGTGGATACTTTCAAAAATAATAACGACACCACTGAAAGAGTTAAGTGATGTGGCTCAGGATATTTCACATTTGCAGTTTAAAAGAACGAAAGTGAAAACGAATGATGAAATAGGAGAGTTGGCCAATAGTATTAATATCATGAGTGAAAAACTACATGAAGCACATCAAGACTTAACTGATCGTAATGAACATTTAAAACGATTTATGGGTGATGTAACGCATGAATTAAAGACACCGATCGCATTAGTAAAAGCATACTCTATGGGGATTAAAGATGGATTAGATGATGGGACTTACGTAGATACAATTATTAAACAAACAGATCAAATATCAAACTTAATTGAAGAACTATTACGATTTTCTAAACTAGAAAGAGATATTTTACAAAAAGAAGAATTCCCCATTGAACCACTGGTCCAGAGTATATTAGATAAGCATCAGATTGAACTGGATTCGAAAGAAATTAACTTGCAAGTAAATTGTAATGCGGGCAATACAATCGTTTATGCAGATTTAAATAAAATGAGAATGGTGTTTCAAAATTTAATTTCTAATGCGATAAAATATACAGCAAATCAAAACATAATAATTACATTAGAAGATAGAAATAAAAGTATATATTTCCAAATAAAAAATGGCATTCCTACGGATAAAATTAAGGATATCGAGAAAATTTGGGAGCCTTTTTATGTACTAGAATCTTCTCGTAGTAAAGAAAAATCAGGTACAGGATTAGGTTTAGCGATAGTGAAAAGTATTTTAGAAAGGCATGGTTTTGAATATGGAGTTTCCTCTATAGATGGAGAAATTCAATTTTATATAAATGTGAAAAAGGACTAATGAAAATATTAGTCCTTTTTGCAGCTTTAGAGATTAGCGATATAGGACGAATCACCATAATTTTCAAAATTGATGTATTAAATGGAGAATTAGCAAATGTTCTACTTTCATTAAATTCACGTGAAGTTCACAGGAAAACGTTATATTTACATAGTTATATTTGAATTTAATGAAGTGAGGTATTCAGATTTGAAAAGAAAGAAATTAGTAATTGGTAGCATTTTAATGGGTATGACGTTATCTTTATCTGCATGTGGTTCATCAGATAATATTGTAACGACAAAATCAGGAAGCATTTCAGAAAGTGATTTTAACAAAAAATTAAAAGAAAACTACGGTAAACAGAATTTATCTGAAATGGTAGTAGAGAAAGTATTACATGATAAATATAAAGTTACGGATGAAGAGGTAACGAAACAACTAAAAGAATTAAAAGACAAGATGGGCGATAATTTTAATACATATATGGAATCCAATGGTGTGAAAAATGAAGATCAGTTGAAAGAGAAATTAAAGCTTACTTTTGCTTTTGAAAAAGCTATTAAAGCAACCGTAACGGAAAAAGATATTAAAGATCATTATAAGCCAAAGCTTCAAGTTAGCCATATTTTAGTAAAAGATGAAAAGACAGCAAAAGAAATTAAAGAAAAATTAAATAGTGGCGAAGATTTCGCGGCATTGGCTAAACAATATTCAGAGGATCCAGGTTCTAAAGAAAAAGGTGGGGAACTATCTGAATTTGGACCTGGTATGATGGTGAAAGAATTTGAGGATGCTGCGTATAAGTTAGAAGTTGGTCAATTGAGTGAACCTGTTAAATCTTCTTTCGGATATCATATTATTAAGCTAACGGATAAAAAAGAGCTTAAACCGTATGAGGAAGAGAAAGAGAATATTCGTAAAGAATTAGAACAGCAACGTATACAAGATCCTCAATTCCATCAACAAGTTACTAGAGATCTGCTTAAAAATGCAGATATAAAGGTATCTGATAAAGACTTGAAAGATACCTTTAAAGAGTTAGAAAAATAATAAATGGAATGTAAGGCAATCGATAGAAATATTGGTTGTCTTTTTCTCTATTTATCCCGCTATTTGCCGGGCAGTAAGACCCCACCTCAAAATTCAGCGAAAGCAAAGAAGTGGCCCTGCTGATCGTAAACGTCCAATTGGTGAGGGTTGATTAAAGTTTCACTTTATAAAGAAGGTGGGAGTGGGAAAATAATTTCACACCTCCATTAAATTTTACTTAATAAGAAATCTTTGAGTTTCTCAACTTTTATATAAAAATAAAACTGAATTTTCAGTTATTTTGTTATATAGTAAAAGAGAACGAATAAGGGGAGGGAATATTTTGAGTAAAAAGAAAATGGCAATTACACTGTCAGCAATGCTATCTGCAACAATTATACCTAGCTTTACTATGGATGTGCATGCAGAGAATAAGGAAGAGACTAAAAATACGAAAATTGAATTAGAAAATGGGATGACAAAACCGATTTATTCTCTCGATGAAGCTATTATCGAAAATTTATATGTAGAGACAGAAGTTGATAGTGATCAAGACGGTAAGAAAGACAGAGTATCGATAAAAGTTATGCGTCCAAAGACAGATCCGAATGTGAAAGTTCCTGTTATTTATGAAATGAGTCCATATCGATCTGGATTAAAAGATGTTCCTGTATATAATGTAGATGAAGAATTGTATGCGTATGAAGGAAAACCGTATGGAGCGATTAATCTTGGTTCGTATGGGAACTATTACGTGCCAAGAGGTTATGCAGTTATTTTAGGCGAAAGTATCGGTACTGGAAAATCAGATGGATGCCCTACAACTGGAGATGAACAAGAGATACTCGGGACAAAATCTGTTATTGATTGGGTAAACGGTCGCGCGAAAGCATTTACAGAACAGGGTGAGGAAGTTCAGGCAAATTGGTCTACAGGCAATGTAGGTATGACTGGAGTTTCTTATAATGGTACATTACCAAATGCTGTTGCGACTACTGGAGTTGAAGGTTTAAAAACAATTATTCCAATCGCAGCAATTAGTAGTTGGTATGATTATTATCGTGCAAATGGTGCAGTCATTGCTCCAGGCGGATATCAAGGAGAAGATACAGATAATATGGCAGAAGCAGTACTGACAAGGGAAAACCCTGAAGTTTGCGGACAAGTTATAAAAGAGTTAACGGCTGGACAAGACCGAAAAACAGGTAATTATAATGATTTTTGGGATAAACGTAACTATGTAAAAGATGCTAAAAATGTAAAAGCGAGTGTATTTGTTGTTCATGGTTTAAACGATTGGAATGTTAAAACGAAACAGTTCGCGCAATGGTGGGAAGCACTTGGAGAAAATAATGTTCCGCGTAAAATGTGGCTACACCAAGGTGGTCATGGTGGGACATCAAGTAATAACTGGCAGCAAACACAAAATAAATGGTTAGATTATTGGTTGTACGGAATTGAAAATGGAATTATGGATGAACCAATGGTTGATGTGCAAAGAGAAAATAAAACGTGGCAAAAGATAAAAAATTGGCCAGATCCAGCAGCTGTACCTTCAAAAATCCGTATGTATTTAAGCAATAAATCAGTCAATTTGCCACTAAGTATGGGATCGGCTAATAAAGTTTTCTCATTCTTAGATGATGCACAAATAAAATCAAACCAATTAGTAGCAAACCCAGAATTAGAAGTAGCAAATCGATTAGTATATACAATGCCTGTACTGCAAAAAGATACGCGTATAAGTGGTACACCAAAGATTTCAATTACAGGAAATATTGATCGATCTGTATCAAATTTAACAGCGTTACTTGTTGACTATGGAGGAGCGAAGCCGGAAATCGTAACGAGAGGCTGGATGGACCCACAAAACGTAAAGAGTATAGAAAATTCAACAGCGATTCAACCGGGCAAAGATTATACATTCACATGGGACATGCAGCCAGATGATTATGTATTTAAAGCGGGGCATCAAATCGGAGTGGTTTTAATTGCAAGTGATTATGATTATACAATTAGACCGAAAGCTGGTACAAAACTTACTGTGAAATTAAGTGAAGTGACATTGCCGATTGTGAAATAAATATTTTTTCTAAAGAGCTTACTAAAGTAAGCTCTTTAATTTGTAGTCTGAATTTTTAATTTTTATATTTCAAATTGGAAGGTTATGTAATACAATATCATTATATTCTATGGAAAGTGAGTGATATATTATGACAGTCAGCTCTTTCGAAATCTCATTAAAATTAGAGGTACAGGAAGATTAGTTGAATTGAAATCTTCCGTACGTAAAAACGGAGGAGAAAATAAATGTTTAGCTTTTATAGTACACTTTGTACGGAACTGTATGATTACACAAAACCAGTCGGTTATTCTTTAAATGGTGATATTGAGTATTACAAAGAACGTTTAAAAGATTGTAGAGGAAGAATCCTCGAAGCTGCAGTAGGTTCAGGGCGTGTCATCATTCCGCTTCTAGAGGCTGGTTTTAAAGTGGATGGGATAGATTATTCACCTGAAATGCTAGATTCTTGCCGTAAGCGCTGTAAAGAGAGAGGCTTACATCCTAATTTGTATGAAGGAAGCTTGCAACAATTTTCACTTCCGCATAAATATGACGCAATTATCATTCCTACTGGATCTTTTTGTTTAATTGAAAATCGTGTGGATTCTATAAATGCATTAAAATGTTTTTATGAACATCTTAATCCAGGTGGACGATTAATTGTAGATATTATGCTCCCGCATAAATGGAAGACTGGGGAAATTCATACATCGACTTTCTCTTTGCCAAGCGGAGACGGAATCACATTAGAAAATAAATCAATTGAAATAGATTGGCTGAACCAAGTTACTGTATCATATTTGAAATATGAAAAGTGGAGTAAAGGACAGTTAGTACAAACAGAATTGCAACGCTTTGCGCTGCGCTGGTATGGAATAGAAGAGTTTATACTTCTTTTAGAAAGTATAGGTTTCTCAAACATTACTCGCTCTACTGAATATGTTTATGAAAAAGAACCGTCAAATGCAAATCAAACGATTACTTTTGAAGCTGTGCGAAAAGAATAGAACTAAAACTATGAATAAAAAATAAGGCAATCGTTTTAAAATCGGCTGTCTTATTTTTTATTTTATGTAATGGTTTATAGAGAAAGATTGGGGGAAATAAATGAAACTTATATTAATATTTGGCCCACAAGCAGTTGGAAAAATGACAGTGGGGCAAGAATTAGCAACATTAACCGGTTTAAAACTTTTTCATAACCACATGACAATTGATTTAGTAAGTCCAATTTTTGATTACAGTACGAAAGAAGCAAAAAGACTAGTAAGTTTATTTCGTAATGAAATATTTGAAGAAGTATCTAAAAGTGATTTATCTGGAATGATTTTTACGTGTATATGGGCATTTGACCTCCAAGAGGATTGGGATTATATACATCATGTAGAAAATATTTTTGAATCAAAAGGTGGGACAGTGTATTTTGTAGAGCTGGAAGCGGAATTAGATGAAAGATTAGAACGAAATAAAAGCCCGAATAGATTAGAACATAAACCGAAAAAAAGAGATATTGAGTGGTCTGAAAATAATTTGAAAGAAACGATGAAAATGCATAGATTAAACTCTCTTCATGGTGAAATTGAAAAAGAAGAGTATATAAAAATTAATAACACGTATTTGAGTGCAAAAGAAGTAGCGGAAATGATTAAAGAGAAGTTTCAATTGTAAAATTCCCGAAGTCTATTTCGTTTCTATTGTCCAAGCATTCTCCTACTAATTACATATACTATTTATGTTAAAATCGGTCACTATTTTAGATGGTGCTATTTTAATATATATAACTATGCAGGGAAGAGGGGAGAATAAATTTGGAAAACGTAGAACAAGATAGAATTGAAAATCAAGTGTATTCAAATCGTGTAGTAAGATCAGAATTTGATGCGAATTGGGAAACTTGTATATCAAAGAGTGGTTATGTAATTTATATAGCAACAAGTAATAATGCTGAAGTAATAGTGCTTCTTGCAGATGGTTCAAGTAAATTATTAATTTTCGAAAAAGGCGGTAAAGTAGTTGTAGGTGGCGGTGGAACAAGTCATTACAGTAAGCCGCATATTGCAAGAAATATTTAAGATAGAGCATGTTAATTAAGAAGAAACTAGAAAACGGTTGTCATTCATGTTTAGGGCATGATAGACGAACCGTTTTTTATTTGTTTATAAATTTAGAAGAACTTCATTGATTACAAATACATCAGGATGAGCAGCGAAATTAGAAGAAAACTTGGCGGGTAATGGTACAAAATATTATGTACATTTGCAAGAATCTTACAGCGATATAAAAAAGCATTTCCTATTTGGGGAAACACTACTTCTATGTTATAGTATAATAGTGTTTTTAGATGGTACTATTTTAATATATCTATAATTTTGTTATGTATTATTTTCATATTAAATTAGCACCTAAAGTATTTTTTTATATAAGGAGTAGTAATTAGAGAAATGAAAAATATAGACTTTATACTAGAAAGTGACGAGGCATTAAAACCGTCTGAACGATTAGTACTATTATTATTAGAGAAGCATAGAATGTTATATACGAACGATCTATTGGCATTATCAAATTTATCATATAAAACATTAACAGATTCATTAACGGCGCTAGTTTTAAAATCGTATGTGTTAAAGGAAACAGGTAAGGGAAGAAGACAGAATTGCTATAGATTAGTATGATAAGGCAGCTGTTTTAGAAACTTTTACATATGTTTTTTCAATTGTAAGGTGAAATTGTATTTTTGTTTTCGAACGAAAAACTTACTATAAGAGGGGCTAAGATAGTAGTGTTTCATTTTTGTAAATATAATTATTCTATCATTGAAAATACAAAAATAAAATAAACCGCATAAAACAGAAATAAAAAAACAATCCATTTTTAAAATGGATTGTTTTTTATTGGAATAATATTATTTGATATGTTGAAAGCATAAATAGCAGAATAAACATTACCTGTTTTAGTTCATGCAACTGAACAAATATGATGAAAACTATGTGTATAGTTTTTTGCTTGCTTTTTCAGTCATTCTAATGAAATCATGGTCTTCATTGTTTAAAGGCAGTATTTTTAACATTATTGCTATTCAGCATTAAGCACAAAAAGTGATATATAATATTATTATGTAAACTTAAGGTTTTAAAAGGAAAATATAATAATGAATAGAACATGTAGAAGGAGATGCTTAAATATTTTGAAGGATGGGAGATTATTATGGAGCATTTACAATCAATAGCACAAGCTGTTATAAGTGGTAATAAGGAAAAAGTAGTGAAGTTTATAAAGGCGAGTCCAAGTATTGTTAACGAATGTAGTGAAGATGGATGGACACCACTTCATTTAGCAGCTTATTTTGGACAGAAAGAAATAGCGAGTTTTCTTTTAGAAAGTGGTGCAGATATACATAGTAGAGCGAAAAACGAAAATGAAAATACGCCTTTGCAAGCAGCAATTGCGAACAAGCAAAGTGAACTTGTTGCTTTCTTAATTGAAAAAGGATTAGATGTAAATATTATGCAAAGTGGTGGCTGGACAGGACTTCACGAAGCGGCATTATTAGGAAATGAAGAAATAATTATGTTACTCCTTAAAAATGGAGCTAATAAGATGATAAAGAAAAATGATGGGAAAACAGCGTATGATATTGCATTAGAAAAAGGATATGATCATCTATTACATCATTTGAAACAGGAAGTGAACTTATGATGAATAAATGGAGTGTTGGTATATTTTTATTTAATGAAGTAGAAGTGTTAGACTTTGCAGGGCCATTTGAAGTTTTTTCTGTAACTGAGGTGAATGAGGAAAAACCATTTACTGTTTATACAGTTAGCGAGAATGGGGAAATGATTACAGCAAGGAACGGATTGAAGGTACAGCCAGATTATAGTATTGAAAATTTACCACCAGTGGATATTTTAATAATTCCGGGCGGGCTAGGTGCTAGAGAATATGAAATAAAAAATGAAATAGTAATAAAATGGATTCGCCAACAAATGAAAGAAGTAAAGCTGATGACTTCAGTTTGTACAGGATCGCTATTACTGGCGAAAGCAGGTTTACTGGAAGGTTTAAAAGCAACAACACATTGGGCTAGTATTGAAAAGTTTAAAAATGAGTTTCAAAATGTTGAAGTTATAGAAAATGTAAAGTTTGTAGATGAAGGACATATTATAACATCTGCCGGAATTTCAGCTGGAATTAATATGGTATTTCATATTGTGAAAAACTTGTTAGGTGTGCATGTTGCGGAGGACACAGCGAAGCGAATGGAGTATGATATTAGTTTCCCAAATTAAAAAGCCCGAATTGGGCTTTTTATATTGAATGAATATAGTTAAGCTCTTCATCACTCAACATAGGGCGAACAGATGCATTTGCATTTTCTTGTGCTTGTATTCCTGTTTTGGCACCAGGAATTACAACACTTACTGCCGGATGAGAGAGTACATAGCGAAGTGCAAGTTGCCCTAAGGTCTGATTTTTATTTGAGAGCAACCGAAGTTTCTTTACAGTTTGTAAGTCTTCTTGAAACCAAGTTTCATTTGGCCAATCTTTGCGTAAATCTCCATCCGGAAAAATTGTTTTATTTGTGAATTTTCCAGTTAAAATGCCCATTTTTAATGGACCACGAATAACAGCTCCTAAATTTTTCTCTTGTAAAAATGGTAATATATCTTTTTCTGGTTTTCGATTTAATATATTGTAATCAAGCTGTACGATATCAATTTCGTTGTTGTTATTGAAATGATGAATGTATTGTAAATCATGAGTCGAAACACCGACTGCCCTTACTTTTCCATCACGTTTTAATATGTCAAATGCACGTAGAAATGCTTCTGTTTCCCTACGATTATGCCACCAAATATGACAAAAATAAAGATCAATATAATCTGTTTGAAGACGTTGTAAACTTGTTTCAAATACGGCGATGATTTTTTCGGGAGTATCATATACAGGAACTCCATTAGGGTCGTAGTGGTGTCCGATTAAACCACCTTTCGTTGATAGGATAATATCATTACGATGTCCTTTAATCGCGGTAGCCACCAACTTTTCACTATGTCCTAAACCATACACATCCGCAGTATCAATAAAATTCACACCACACTCAATTGCTTTTTTTATAGCAGTTATAGATTGTTTATCGTTAACAGGTCCCCATTCATCACCACCGATTGCCCATGCCCCAAAACCTATTTCAGAAACAGTTATTCCAGTTTTACCTAATGTGCGGTAATGCATATTTCTCCTCCTTGTAAGCATGTTATAACATGGATATGTGGGGTAAGAATTTTGTGTGTGAAAAAACTCTTCTACAATAGTAGAAAAAGAATTACAGAAACTACTATTTTATAGCAGCATGTATAAAAAAAAACGGTGTAAATGTAGAAATGTCGTCGAATGCTATCTTTAATTGGTTAATTTATGGGATATTTTTGTGAAGGAGTTTATTTTATAAGAATAGAATTTAGTTTAGTAAGAAAACGTGCCGATGGTAGTGAAAAATATGGGTTAGGGGGATTTGAATGAGGAAACTCAAACGAGTAAATGTTCCTAATATACCAGAACAATCATCACAACCTAGTGACAAGCGTAAGATAAATAAAAAGAAGTTAAGGCGTCTTATTTTAATGGTCCTTTTTATTGCAGCAACTACTCTGTACGTTCAATATATTTTAACGAAACAACAAGAAGTAATTGATAAAAAGAAAGATACGATTACGGATCAAAAGAAACAATTAGTATCTTTAAAGAAAGATAAAGATTCTTTAAAGACTAACATAGAAAATTTAACAGACGATGAGGAAGAAATTTTGAAGTTAGCGAGAAAAGAGTATCAATTTTCTAAGTCAAATGAAACTATATTTGTGATGCCAAAGTAATAAAAAAACAGTTAGCCATTGAACTGCACCTCCAATTGTTAGGCAGCGTCTAACAATTGGAGGTGCAGTTTTTTATGTATGAATGTCATGGTACAAGGAACAATCACATATTGTAAAAATGAAGAGTTTAAGCTGTTTTCATAAATATGGAATATACACTAAAATAAATGTTGTTAAAATTCTGTCAATTATATTATAATACAAGGTAAGCGGATACATTTTTTAATCAACGTTGAGTTCCTCGCTCATACGACTATTAAGAAACCCGTTATCCTCGTATAAGAAAGGAAGATAGCTGTGTACGCTTCAAATACAATTTATATCGTAGGGGATGCGAAAGCACCTCAAAATAATCCCATTACTGAAAAGTTTAAAAGCTATTTCGTAGCATTTATCCTTGTTAAGGATACAGGGGAAATTGTAGATGCAGACTGCTCAGCGACAATTGCATTAACATCTCAATTTGTTAAATATTTATTTCTACATAAAAATATAAATGACCCGGCGTTAGTAATGGAAGTAAAGAACCGATATTTCGGTTCTTCTCAAAAAGCGTTACTTGTAGCGCTAAAAGATGCACAGAAAAAATATAATCAGCTTGCTGCTTTGTCTACTCAATCATAGACAAAATCCAGCCGTAAGAATCATTCTTATGGCTGGATTTTTTTATTTCACATTATCGTCCTACATTAAAAGTAAACGAAAATAAAGTAGAGAGATAGGAGAGTAAATGCCCAATGGGTTTACCTAATAATCCGTGGGTATAAATCTCCGGTGGATTAAAATTTCACTTCATTGGAGAACGAAAGGATGAACAAAATGAAAATTACAGATGTAAAAGTAAATCGTAGACGTGTAAAACTGCATACACCGTTTAAAACCGCGCTTCGTACTGTAACCGAAATTGAAAGTATAGATGTTTATATTCATACAGACGAAGGAGTGATTGGTAAGGGGGCTGCAGCCGCAACGCCAGTTATTACGGGGGATTTCACCAGCGGAATGGAAGAAGCGATTTTAGGGCCGATGCGTTCATGTTTAATTGGTCAAAATATCATTCAATTTCAGCAGTTACTACAGCGCATTCAAATGAGTTGTATTGGAAATTCAAGTGCGAAAGCAGCGGTAGATATCGCTTTATATGATGTATATTGCCAATATCAAAATGTGCCGTTATATGCATTGTTAGGCGGGAAGAAAGAAATTCATACCGATATTACAGTGAGTGTGGATGAGCCTGTATTAATGGCAAAAGAAGCGAAGAAACATATAGAAAAAGGATTTCAAATATTAAAGATTAAAGTGGGTAAAGAGGCGCATTTAGATTTGGAACGTATTGAGGCAATTCGAAATGTGGTACCAAGAAATACGACATTACGTTTAGATGCGAATCAAGGTTGGAGTCCAAAAGAAGCGGTTTCTATCATTCAAGAGATGGAAAATCGTAATTTAAATATAGAATTTATTGAACAACCAGTACACGCGAAAGATTGGGATGGGTTAAAGTACGTCAAAGATCGTGTGCAAACGCCAATTATGGCCGATGAAAGTATATTTTCAGCAAGTGACGCATTAAAGCTCGTTCAAGGAAGATATGCAGATTTCATTAATATTAAATTAATGAAATGTGGTGGCATACGTGAAGCATGGCGTATTGCTGATATCGCAGAAACAGCTGGTGTGAAGTGTATGGTGGGCAGCATGATGGAGTCTTCACTTTCCGTTAGTGCTGTTGCGCATTTAGCGGCAGCGCATCCTAATATTCATTATTTTGATCTTGATGCACCGCTTTGGTTAATGGAAGAGCCAGAAGGAATGACTTATTCTGGATCAAAGGTAAACCTTCAATCGACAGTGAATAGTAAATCTTAGGAGAAGAGACAAGTAAACTATCTTTTAAGGGGGATATATATGAAAAAAGTAGGAACTGCATTTTTAACAACTTTATTTATATTTTCATCGTTTACATCGGCAAATGCTGAAGAAAAGAAGGATAATAAAGCATTTATAGATGTATCTGCTGCAACGTTATGGACAGCACCTGATTCATTAAGACCAATCGATACACCGAGTGCAACAAATCCAGTGGATCTATGGAAATGGACGAAATCAATGACACTTGACGAGAAACTATGGTTAACAAATGCAAATAAATTAGCAACACAAGCTTTACTCGGTCAAGAAGTAACTGTTATTGATAAGAAAGGTGAATGGGTGAAGGTATTAGTGCATGGACAGCCAACACCACGAAATGAAGAAGGTTATCCGGGCTGGATGCCTGAAAAACAATTAACATATAATCAAGAATTTGCAGATAAAACAAATGAACCTTTTGTCTTAATAACTAAACCAACAGCGATTTTATATATAAATCCTTCTGAAAAACATAAATCACTTGAAGTCAGTTATAATACAAGACTGCCGCTATTAAGTGAAGACACAATTTCATACCGTGTATTGTTGCCAAACGGTCAAAAAGCATGGCTACGAAAAAATGATGGAACAGTTTACCGATCTCAAACTGATATTCCAACTCCGGCGGCCAATGATTTAATTAACACAGGGAAAATGTTTTTAGGCTTACCGTATATATGGGCTGGTACAAGTGGTTTTGGATTTGATTGCTCTGGCTTCACACATACGATCTATAAATCGCACGGCATTACAATTCCGCGAGATTCTGGACCGCAATCAAGAGCAGGGGTTGCAGTTGATAAAGAAAATCTACAAAAAGGAGATTTAATTTTCTTTGCACATGATCAAGGGAAAGGTAGTGTCCATCACGTTGCAATGTATATTGGTGATGGCAATATGATTCACTCACCAAGAGCTGAAAGGTCGGTAGAGATTATACCGCTAAATACACCAGGATATATAGAAGAATACGCTGGTGCTCGTCGTTACTTACCTTAAAAATAGAAGGGGGTTTTTAAATGAAAAAAGTTATTCGTTACTCATTAGTTAGTACTCTATTAGTTTCTTTATTTTTAGTTGGTTGCGCAAAAGAAAAAACTGCAACAAAGCCGAAAGATGAGAAGAAAGTATTACAGTTACTAGAAACAGGTGAAATTCCGTCGTTAAATTCAGGGAGAGTAACAGATGCAGTCTCGTTTAACGTTTTGAATAACGTAATGGAAGGACTATTCCGTCTATCGAAAAATGATGAAGTAATTGAAGCCGGCGCACAAAAATATGAAGTGAGTAAAGATGGAAAAACATATACATTCCAATTACGTGATGCGAAATGGTCTAACGGAGAGCCAGTAACCGCTCATGATTACGTATACGCTTGGAAGCAATTGATAAATCCAGATACTGCTTCTCAATATGCATACATTGCGTACGATGTAAAAAATGCTGAGAAGATAAATAAAAAACAACTAGGTCTAGATGAATTAGGAGTAAAAGCGAAGGATGATAAAACATTCGTCGTAGAGCTAGAACATCCTGTACCGTATTTTACGAAATTATTAATTTTACCATCCTTCTATCCAATTAACGAAAAATATGCGAAAGAGCAAGGTGATAAATATGGATTAGAAGCAAATAAAGCGGTATATAATGGACCGTTTACATTATCAGAGTGGAAGCATGAAGCTAGCTTTACAATGAAGAAAAACGATAAGTATTGGGATAAAAAAGAAGTGAAGTTAGATGAAGTAAACTATCAAATTGTAAAAGAAATTTCAACTGCGGTAAATTTATATGAAACAGATAAAGTTGATAGAGCTGTTATTTCTACAGAATTCGTAGATAAATATAAAAATAATAAAGGGCTAAAACAATATACAGATCCAGTTATGTACTTCTTCCGATTTAATGAAAATGTACCGATTCTTAAAAATAAAAATGCACGTCTTGCGCTAAGTACAGTTTTTGATAAGAAGGGACTCGCAGATTCATTTTTAAATGATGGATCGGTTGCAGCAAACTATTACGTACCAAAAGGATTTTTAAAGGGACCAGATAAAAAAGATTTTAGAAGTACGGCAGGTGAGTTTAATAAAACTGATGTAAAAAAAGCGAAAGAATATTGGGAAAAGGCAAAGCAAGAAACAGGTACAGATGAAGTGACGTTAGAACTATTAAATTATGACTTGGAAAACTTTAAAAAAGTTGGAGAGTACATTAAAGAGCAGCTTGAGAAAAACTTACCAGGATTAAAAGTGAATGTGAAATTACAACCACATACGCAAAAATTATCACTTGAGAAGAAGAAAGAATATGAAATGTCGTTATCACGCTGGTTACCAGATTATCCAGATCCAATGACTTACTTAGAAGTATTCCTTTCTGGAAGTAGCGTCAATAATACAGAATATGCAAACCCAGAATATGATGCGTTAATTAAGAAGATTAAAACAGAATTAGGTAATGATGAAAAGGCTCGCTGGAAAGCAATGCAAGAAGCTGAAAAAATGCTACTTGATGATGCAGTAATTGCACCGGTATTCCAGCGCGGATTATCTTACTTACAAAAACCATATGTGAAAGATTTATATGTACATCAATTTGGTCCAGCTACAAGTTTAAAATGGGCAGATGTACAAAAATAAAAGAATGGAGAAACAGACTTCATGTATGTGATAGTCTGTTTTTCTTATTTAAAGTTAGAAAAATAGTTCATGGTATAATTTATTAGTCTGTAAACAGTATTTGGAGGGGAAATGATGTCTATGTTTGAAGAAGAGAAAGTAATTTATACAAAAAGATTATTTATGAGGAAACCAATTGTAGAAGATATTAATCAGTTTTATAACATATTAAAAAAAGATACTGTTGGCAAATGGTTGGCTAAATCAAGAGGAATGTCGAAGGAAGAAACAAATGATTATATTGGGCAACTTATCTTACATTGGGAACAGTATGACTTCGGGGTATGGTTGTTATTTAATAGTGAAACAGGAAAGCTTTTAGGACATTGTGGTTTAAGAAAGGTAGATGAAACAGGTGCAATAGAAATTATGTATCTCCTTGACCCAGAACATTGGAGGAATGGGTATGCATTAGAAGCAGCAGAGGCTTCCATTAAATATGCAATAGAGACTTTGAATGTAACAAGAATAATTGCTAGAGTTAAAGTAGCAAATGAGAGCTCGAAAAAACTTTTACGAAAGCTCGGGTTTATATATACTCATGAAGTTAATCATAGCGGGCGTTTATTATCATATTTTGAACTTCATACATCATCCGAAGAATTCTAGACATTTCATATGTTTTTTTATTGTTAAAAAATAAAATTATTACTAAAATTCCAGTGTGAAATTTATGTAGAATCTTGTATAATTAACATGTTTCTATGGAAACATTTTCTTGCGCTATTTATATAGGGCTTAATAGAACAAGGAAGGAAATACATACATGTATATAATAGATAAATAGAATGGAACATGTATAGAGACAAAGGAGAGAAAAGATGACGTGTCAAAAACAAGGGTTACAATTTAATAACGATAGAAAGAGGGACAGAAGATGAAAATGAAGCATGCTTTTGGTCCTATAATTTTAGCATGTGTGCTTTTTTTCATTATCATTCTAATCCCATCGAAAAGTTTAGTATCGCTTATTAGTGATAAGAAGGTAGAAGATGCGGCAACTTCTTTACAAAAAGAGAAATTACAAAGTGTTTTCTTACAGCAAAAAATGTTAGAGAATTCACAGTATTTACCGATGTACGGTTCATCAGAATTTTTACGAATGGATGCATATCATCCGTCTAATTATTTCAAAGTAAATCCAGCTGGTTTTACACCGTTTTTAATTGGAACTGGCGGTACACAAAGTTTAGCTCATATTTTAAATATGACATCTACTATGGATGAATTAGAAGGTAAAAAAGTAGTCTTTGTTCTTTCACCACAATGGTTTACAAAGACTGGTGTCTCACAAGGGGATTTCACTAATAATTTCTCCAAACAACAAGCATATCATTTTATTTTTAATGATAAGATAAATCCAGAAATGAAAAAGCAAATCGCGAAACGGCTATTAGATTATAAAGTTGTTCAAGAAGATGATATATTAAAAAATTCATTAGAAGGTATTGTATATAATGATACGAAACATAACATAAAAGCAGGTTTAGTTAAACCACTTGCTTATATGCATCGAAATATTTTAGATCATAGAGATATATTTAACTCTTTATTTAAAATCGAACCGATGAAGGAGAAAACAAATATCAGACTTCGTTCAATTTCTTGGGAAGACGCACGTAAACACGCAGAACAAGAAGGGAAAGCTGAATCTACTACAAATACATTCGGAATTGAAAATCCGTATTATCATAAGAATAATCTGAAGAAAAAACTAAAAGGTTTAAAAAACTTTAGAGCAAATGAAACATATGATGAATCACCAGAATACGATGATTTACAAATTATTTTAGAGTTATTTAAAGAGAAAAATGTCAAACCACTCTTTATTTCTGTACCTGTAAATGGGCCTTGGTATGATTATACTGGCTTCCCGAAAGAACGCCGTGAAGTGTATTATAAAAAAGTTCGAGAACAGGTTGAGAAAGCAGGATATCCAGTAATTGATTTCTCTGGTCATGAATATGATAAGTATTTCTTAAAAGATACGATTCATTTGGGCTGGAAAGGTTGGATTTATTTTGATGAAGCAGTGCAGAAATTTTATTCTGAGAAATAAAGTATAGAAATCGGAATGGCTATGAGCCGTTCCGATTTTTTTAGTATAGAGGATTTTGGTGAGGACAATTTGGGAATGCATGTATATCTTGAATCTGTCTATAATCATAATGTTTCATTGCAAACTGAGCTTGATAAAGGTATTCATACACATATAATTGACCATCATGCGCTGAACATAATACACCAGAAGTTCCTTGCCCATTTATGAAGGAAATGCCGATAGGGCGTCCGATTAAGTACGGTATTTTTTGCTGCCAATGCATAGGGGAGTCACTCCTTTTTGAGATAATATACGAAAGAAATGATCAAATGGTTGCTTATCCATGTAAATGTAGATGGAAAGGTATTATATAATTCCTGAAGATTAATTCATATATAAATAAAAAACCGCTATAATTCCGAATGAATTTATAGCGGTTTTTATTATATTCTTAAGCGAGATTTTTACGCTTTTTTGTCCATTTTTTTATAACGAAGTATAAAAGTATAAGTACGACGCCACCAATTGCGAATGATTTCACATACGGACCAGCAATATCATTTATATTCTCCCAATTTTCACCTAGTTTTTCACCTAAATAAATGAAAATAATAGACCAAGGGATAATCGCAAGTGCTGTTAATGTAGTGAAACGTAGTAATGGCATTTTTGTAATACCAGCAGGAATTGAAATCGCATGACGCACTACTGGAATGAAGCGTGCTGTAAAAATGACGCCAGTTCCGTAACGATTAAACCAATCTTCTGCAGCATCTATTTGTTTTTTATGTATGAAAATATATTTTCCGTAACGTTCTAATATAGGGCGTCCGCCGTATCGTCCAAGCCAATAAATAAAGATTTGAGCAATAACACCGCCAATTGTACCGAATACAACAGCGCCTATAAATGAGATACTTCCATTGAATACTAAGTATCCTGCATAAGCAAGGACAATTTCACTTGGGATAATTTCAATCATAAGTCCAAGCATAATGCCCCAATAACCTAATCCTTCAAAAAACGTTAATACTGAATGAATAAAACTACTTAACATTGTTGCACCTTCTAGTTTATGAATTTTTGAGTATAAAAACCTTTTATTTAATGACGTAAAAGGTTCACTATATGTAGATTATACCTTATTTACATAGGGGATTGCTATTTCAATTCTTTTATGTCTCTCATAATTATTATAGTAAAAGATATAAGCCGCGTTTTCATGAAGGGTTAATGAAAAGATTATTAAAAATTTCTCATAAAAAATAGAAGCATTTCTGCTCCTATTTTTTAAGGCTTCACATCTAAGTTCTGTAAAAATAAAGTTGCTGTTACGTAACGTTTTGCTAACATTTGTACATATGCGGTATGTACAGAAAGGGTCGCAATAATAATAGCGTTACGAATTGCTTCGCGTTGTTCGTTATTAATTTGATCGAACTTGCTTGCGATTTTATCAGCTTTTTCTTTTACGATGTTTTCAATTGTATGAACGGTATCTGTTGCATTTAATTGTAAGCAATTCCCTTGATTGAGTTCTTCAAATAGAGAAGAGTATGCTACATATAAATGAACAGGATTGATTAAATCATCACTTCGATCGGCTGGGTCATTTACAATAAGGCGTAATAGCTTACGAATGGATTCAAAATCAAGTGCTGTTTTTAAATCTTCGACAATAAATAGTAAGGCTGCTTGTTCAATTGAATATTTTTTCCCCTTTTGAGGAGAGCCAATCATTTCTTTTATATCTCGTTTCACCCAGTTTTGCATAGCAGTTACAGAGAAACTTGTGTTTTCAATCTGATTGCCAAGCGCAACTATTTCATTTAAAGAAAAACCGACATCAGTATCGTCAATTTTAATCAGCTTTTCAAAAATAGGTGAAAGTGCGGTAGTAATAAAAGCTGTAACGCTTTGTCCGCTTTCAATATCTTTTTTATGTGACTTTGCCCAAGCTTCTTGTAAAATACCGAGAGGCTTTTTCGTATTCCATCCTCTTAGTGATAGAAGAAGGGTAGCCATTTCGTTTCGTGTGAGATGAAATGTTTCCATCTTTTCACCTCCAAAATAATAAAAAGTTCTTATGAACTTATAATATGTTTTGTTTCATTTAAAGTCAATTCTGTTTTGCTTAATTTTTCCTTTGTCACCAAACTGTCGGAAGTAAATAATACTTGCATATTTCGACAAAAGTTCATATAATAAGTTCATAAGAACCTTTAAAATGTTCTTAAAAACAAATCTATCATTCTGAATTTACTAGAAAGATAGATTTCACATATATCTATATAAAAGGAGAATGGATATAATATGTTGAAAAAACTTGTAGCAGTAATGACAGCATTCATGGTTATCTTTGGGGCTAGCAGCTTTATGTTCGTAGATCATGCGGCAGCGAAAAGTTACAAATCTGGTAAAAAATCATTTACACCAAGTTCAGGTCAAAAGTCAAAAGTTGATTTAAACAAAAAAGACTCAAATGTAAATTCTCAAAAAACGACTCCAGATTCAAAAACGAAAGCAACAAATACAGCACCAAAAAGTAATAAAGGAAGCTTTATGAAAGGTTTATTACTAGGTGGTCTTGGTGGTTTACTAATGGGTAGCTTATTTGCAAATATGGGAGCTCTTGGTTCTGTATTAGCGTTTATGGTAAATATGTTAGTAATGGCTGGTATCGTAATGTTAGCAGTTCGTGCATTTAAATACTTCAAAGACCAACGTAAGAAGAAGGCAGATGAAGTAGCATGGAAACAATAAAAATTTCTGAACAAGAGCTTATAAATGCGCTTTGTATATATATCGCTGAAAAAAGACAAGTGGGTCCAGAAGAAGTATTAGTTGAACTTATGTATGATGATGACTACGGTTTCTCTGCGGAAGTAGAGGTAAATGGTCGCCAGCAAATTTTAATTCAAGCAAACTTAATCGAAGCTTTACGCTTATTGCTTGACAGAGAATATAATGTCAATCCATTCGCAGCGAGATTGCAACTTGAATTAGATGATGAAGAAGGAATTTACGCATTAGCGAAATTTAATAACTCAGATGAGTAGAGAAAAGAGCTGTTGAGAATAATCTCAGCAGCTCTTTTTAGTATGTGCATATGTAGAAGAATAATCACGCCAAATTTCATTCATTTTTCGTCTACCGATATCTACCATCGGATTAAACTGAATTGCAGCTTTCTGACGAACAAAGTGAACGTTTTGCATGGCGTGAGATAATTGTTGGTCGACTATATCACGTTTTTTACTTGCATATTTTGCGATAGATAGACCTGCAACTGTTCCTTGCGCCATCGCAATTTTTCCGCTTTCAATGCCTGTAATATTGCCAGCTACAAATAAACCAGGAAGAGGAGTTTCCATTGTTTCAGAATGGAGAGGAACGTGTCCGCCTAATTCTGAAATGTAATGGAAGGGACAACCGGCTACAGCTGCAAGTTCGGCAAGTGGGTATAATCCCCCGGCAATACATACAAAATCTGCTTCATATATTTTCTCTGTTCCATTAATAACATTTCCTTTAGAGTCAATATTAGCAATACGTACACCTTCAACTTGATCTGTTCCGATAATTTCAAGAGCTGCTTTCCGAAGGTGAAGTGGCGTTCCGTTTATTTTCATTCCGTTGTTTGGATAGAATGTTAATCCAGCTTTTCGAATCCAATCAAATTTCATAAAGTGGCTACCTATTCGCAAGAAAGCAGAAGGAGCGAGGTGAGCTGCATTTAAAAGAGAGTTTAAAACTTCTTCAGGTTCACCAGCTTTTTGACTTAACTCGCTTTTCTCAGGGAGTACAATATGATCCACTGTAATTCCCGCTAATTGCAATTCACTTAAAATGGCGAAAGACAAAATGTTAGCACCAATAATAATTCCTTTTTTTCCAACTTGCACGCGATGAACATTTGTCATAACTTGAGCTGCTCCAATTGACATCACTCCTGGAAGTGTCCAGCCAGGAAGGGGAATAGAATATTCCGCAGCTCCAGTAGCAAGTAGTACGAAAGGTGTTTCTAACGTACCGATATTAGTATGTACAAACCAATTGTTTTCATCTCTATCTAAATTATAGACCGAAACACCGCACCTGATATGTACTGAAAGTGATTCTGCTTCTTCATGAAGTCGCTTCGATTCTTCTATTCCGTTCCACCATTCTCCAGTAGGCTCTTGATGCAACTGTCCTAACAATCTCCCGCCCGGCTTCATAAATTCATCAATAACGAGCACTTTTAGTCCGAAACGAGCACAAGAGATAGAAGCAGATAATCCCGCTGGCCCTGCACCTATAATAATTACATCACTCATCGCTTTTTCACCATCTCTCTCACGATATTCGGATGCTGTTTCCCGCTTTCAACAACCATGTTTTCTTCTACAACAGTTAAGCATGCGCGTACATTTGTTTGATTATTTACTGTCACGCGGCATTCGGAACAGTGCCCGATATTACAATAAATACCTCGCGGTGTTCCGCTATCTTCATGAACTCTTAATGTCCGTATTCCATTTGCTAACAGGGCAGCAGCTATCGTTTCATGTTCATATGCTTCGTATTGATGACCGTTAAATTGAAAGGTAATACGCTCACTACTTTGTAAAGTACCTAAAATAGGGTGATGTGTAATTCTACTCATTTACTTTCACCTACTGATCCAAAAGTAACTGCACGTATTGGTGGTTGATATTTTAACGGTAGTTCATTAAGATTTACGTCAGGATTCGCATTTTCAATCATTCGATCTATCATTATTCTGCATGTGCGCCCACCGCAAAATCCCATGCCAGCACGTGTTCTTAGTTTTAATTCTCTTGCCGAGCAGTTATATTCAGCAATTGTCGATTGAAGTTGCCCATATGTAACCTCTTCACAACGACAAACGATTAAGTTGTTTTTATTTGTCATGTGTATTCCTCCTCTAGTTCGATTTTCACAAATTATATAAGCAAAAATCATGCCAATATAGAGAGGAGGTGGCTACCTGTAAACGCCTGATTGGTGCATAATGATTCTTTATTGAAGTCCAAGTTTCTTTAAACGGTTATATAAAGTAGCCCTTGTTACGCCAAGTTGTTTTGCGCATTCTAATTTATTCCCATTTAAAATTCGTAAAGCCCTTTCAATAACTTTTTTCTCATGCTCATCCATCTCTTCTTGTAAAGAAAGGATTGTATTATTGTTGCTGAGTAATAGGGAATGAGCTGTATGGTTGTCTAAAGTTTCAGTCGTATGAAATGGTAGATATTCTTGTTTTATAATTCCGTCTGTTGCGAATACCACAAGCCGTTCAACAACGTTTCGAAGTTCGCGAATATTACCTGGCCAATTGTAATGAAGCAGTTCATGCATAATGCTTGAAGGTAGGTCACGAATTGGTCGGTTATAGTTGATTGAAAAATCATTTAAGAAAGAATAAGTTAATTCAATAATATCCTCGCGTCTTTCGCGCAGCGGTGGAATATGCAAGCTAACTACATTTAAGCGGTAATATAAATCTTCTCGGAAAGTTCCTTTTCTCATTTCTTCTTGTAAATCACGATTTGTAGCAGCGATAATGCGGAAATCAATATTAATTTCTTTTTCACCACCAACTCGGTAATACTTTCGCTCTTGCAGTACACGTAACAGTTTTACTTGCATATCAAGTGGCATTTCACCTATTTCATCAAGAAATAAAGTACCGCCTTGCGCGAGTTCAATTTTCCCTTTTTTTCCTTTACTATTTGCTCCAGAAAACGCCCCACGCTCGTAACCAAATAATTCACTTTCAAATAACGCTTCTGGAATTGCCCCGCAGTTAATCGAAATGAAAGGCGCCTTCGCTGCCTCACTTGCTTCATGAATTGCTTTCGCAAATACTTCTTTTCCAACTCCGCTTTCCCCAAGTATTAAAACAGTTGATTTTACCGAACAAACTTTTCTAGCTAATTGTATCGTTCTTTGTATAACAGGACTTTTCCCATTCATTGCAAGGAATGGATCGGATTCATCTTTATACTTTGCCACTTCTTGTTCTAAACGGTGCATTTCATGTGACATATTAAATAGTTTTTCATTTAAAGCGACTTGATTTGTAACATCTGTTTCTGAAACGACTGCTCCTATAATTTCATCATTACAATAAACTGGATTTGAATTAATTAATACGAATAAATCGGGACGAGGCTGATGGAACTGAGCGACTATGCTTTTTCCATCATGTAAAGATTGTAAAATTTCCAAGTCTTTATAATCAAAAAAACGAGTAATCGGTTGCCCAATAATCTCATTATGGTTTACTGAAAATATTTTTTCAGCGCCATCTGTCCAAGTTCGAACGTATTCTTTACTATCAATGACTGTAACAGAAGAGTCAGTTGTTTGTATTACAGTGTCATAAAATGACTGTAGTTCATTGTAGGACTTATAAAGAAATGGAATCATTTGCTGAGAAGTTATACAGCATAGCGGCTCATCGTTTTCGTTAAGGATGATAACAGCTAATTCATAAGAAAAAGCGTCAATTAATGCAGTGAATGAGTCATCTACATAAATAATTGCGCAATTATATTCTTCTGTAGTAGAAGGGAGATAATAAAACCTTTCGTTTATTTTCTTAATGCGATCAAGGCTACATGTATGATTGATTAAAGCGCTTTCCAAAAATTCTTGTATAGTCGGAAATGAAAATGCCATAATGTCCTCCTGTTATGTATAAAAATTTTGACAGTGATAAAAAAATAATACACCTATTTACTATAAATTTAAAATATTTTTACAAATAAAAATATTATTTATAAAAATTGTATATGTACAGAATTGGCACGTCAATTGCATAAAAGAAAGTGAGAGGTTTAGGGAAAGGAGGAGTATAGTGTGAGGCACTGCGACGTTTTAATTATAGGTGGTGGAATAATAGGGTGTTCTATCGCTTATTACACTTCAAAATACGGAAGAGATGTAACAATCATTGAAAAAGGAGAATTTGTCAGCGGGACGTCTTCACGGTGTGATGGGAATATTTTGGCCATTGATAAAGACCCAGGGTTTGATAGTCAAATGTCTTTAGTAAGTCAAAAATTAGTAACTGATTTAAGTGAAGAATTAGAGCATTCATTTGAATATAGGGCACCAGGAAGTATTCTCGTATGTGAGTCAGACGAAGAGATGGAAGCTGCGCAGCAATGGGTAAATCGGCAAAAAGAAGCTGGATTACCGTTTCGAATGCTTGATAGGCAAGATATAAGAGAAGAGTCGCCTTTTTTTGCTGATGATTTATTAGGCGGTTTAGAATGTGCGACGGATTCAACTGTGAATCCATATCTCCTTGCATTCTCGCTTCTGTCAGAGGCACAAAAGTTTGGCACAAAAGCCTTTAAACAGACCGAAGTAAAGAGTATAAACATAGATACGAATGGTTCATTTGTTGTAGAAACTACGAATGGAACTTTTACAGCACAACAAGTTGTAAATGCAGCCGGTGTGTGGGCTCCTAAGATTGGTCAGATGTTAAATATAAATATACCAATTGAACCGAGAAAAGGGCATATTATTGTAGCTTCAAGGCAACAACACGTAGGGTGCCGTAAAGTAATGGAATTCGGTTATTTAATTTCTAAATTTGGCGGAAAACGAAAAGTAGATGCTTTAACTGAAAAATACGGGGTTGCGCTCGTATTTGAGCCTACTGAAAGTCAAAATTTCTTAATTGGAAGTAGCCGTGAATTTGTAGGGTTTCATACGAGAATAAACAATGAAGTCATTAAATGTATTGCAAATAGAGCGATTCGCTTTTATCCGAAAATGGCAGATATGATGGTAATTCGTTCTTACGCTGGTTTACGTCCGTGGACAGAAGATCATTTACCGATTATTTCACGAGTGGAACATATTCCAAATTATTTCATTGCCGCTGGGCATGAAGGGGATGGGATTAGTCTTGCAGCAGTTACTGGGAAAGTAATTGAAGAGTTATTAAATGAAAAAGAGACAATTATTCCTATTGAACCACTTCGTTTGAGTCGTTTTACAGAAAGGGTGTTAAACGGATGAAGTCACAAAGAGTCTTTACGACAATTGATACACATACGGGTGGGAATCCAACGAGGACATTAATTAGTGGACTTCCAAAGTTGATTGGAGAGACGATGGCAGAGAAGATGTTACATATGAAAAAGGAGTATGATTGGATTCGAAAATTGTTAATGAATGAACCGCGTGGTCATGATGTAATGTCAGGGGCATTATTAACAGACCCGTGTCATCCTGAGGCTGATATAGGTGTTATATACATAGAGACAGGTGGATATTTACCGATGTGTGGTCACGATACAATCGGTGTATGTACAGCGTTAGTTGAATCAGGTTTAATTCCGGTAGTTGAACCAATTACTTCTTTAAAACTAGATACACCGGCTGGCTTAGTTGAAGTAGATATTGCTGTTCAAGATGGAAAAGCAAAAGAAGTATCTTTCTGTAACATACCAGCTTTTTTATTAAAAAATATTACTGTACAAGTGAAAGACATTGGAACTATAGAAGCTGATATTGCGTATGGAGGGAATTTTTATGCCATTATTGATGCGAAATCAGTAGATCTAGAATTAGTACCAGAAAATGCATCTACAATCATCGATAAGGCGATTCATATAAGAAACACAATTAATGAGAAGTTTGAAATCACTCATCCAGAGTATTCGTTTATAAGAGGATTAACACATGTTGAATTTTATACAGATCCTACTCATGAATGTGCGCATGTGAAAAATACAGTTGTTGTACCACCAGGCGGAATAGATCGATCTCCATGCGGTACAGGAACATCTGCGAAGCTAGCTGTATTATACGCTCAGAAAGAAATCGAAATTGGTGAAGAGTTCATTCATGAGAGTATCGTTGGTTCTTTATTTAAAGGATATGTCATGAATACGACACATGTTGAAAATATTGAAGCTGTCATAACGAAAATTACGGGATCAGCTTGGCTTATGGGTATGCATAGATTTTTTTACAATGAAATGGATCCACTTAAAGAAGGATTTTTGCTAATTCCGCCGATGGAACATGAAACGGAGGATATAAAATGAACATTCAAAAAATGTATACAGCAGTAGACGTACATGTAAATGGCGAGGCATTTCGTGTAATGAAAGACGTACCATGCAAATACTACTACAGTTTGGAGCAATTAAATGAACAATTTTCAGGTGAATTAGCAGAAGAGATGAAGCTTTTATTAAATGAACCACGTGGTTTTATCGGTTTGAATGGGTGCATTGTCGTTCCATCTATCCATAATGAAGTGGATGCAGCTGTATTATTTTTTAATCATGAAGGTTCGATTCCGCTTCATTATGGAGGCATTGTTGCAGTAATAACGATGTTACTCGAAAGTGGGTATTTAAAAAAGAGAGAGTCCAATCAATACAAAATTGAAACGTTATCTGGAATATTTTTAGTTCATGCGTATGTAGAGAATGATGAAGTTATATCGGTTTCGTTTGAAAGCAAACTATGCTATTTGATTGAGGAAAATTTACAGGTTGGTAATGTAAGTTATTCTCTCATACAAGCAGATAAAGTATATGCAGTTGTAGAAAAAGGTGCGTATTCGCCAGAAATTCGTGTTGAAAACATTTCAGAATTGAAAAGATGGGGAGAAGCTACACTGCAGGCTATACAAAAACAGTCGCTAATAAAAAGGCTTATTTTAGTAGATCCTTCGCAAAAAGAAAAGAACCATATAAAGTCGATTACATTTCATGAAGATAACTTTATCGTACGTTCGCCAGGTTTTGTTTCTACTATCGTTTCCTATGTTCATGCGTTATTTAAAAATGATTATATGGCGGATAAACCTTTTAAAAATGAAAGTATATTTAATAGTTTTATAACTGTGGAAAAAGTGAAGAAGGAGGAACTAGGATACATTTTCCGTTTTGAAAGTAGAGGATTTATTACAGGAATGCAGACGTTTCTATTAGACCCTACGGATCCATTTCCGGCAGGTTTCTTATTAAAATAAAATGTGATAAGGAGAGATAAATATGCAAAAAATTAAAGGGGCATTTCCAGTATTAATAACACCGATGGATGAATTTCAGGAAATTAATTGGGATGGGGTAAAACAAAATGTAAATTACTTTATCGAACAAAAGGTTGCAGGTGTCATCATTAATGGAAGTACAGGAGAGTTTGTAAGTTTATCAAAAGAAGAACGATTTAAAATGGTAGAAACCGTGTTGAAAGAAATTGATGGCCGTATTCCAGTCATTGTTGGAACTGCAGCAGAGACGACGAAAGAAACAATTGAATATACGAAACATGCAGAAGCGCACGGAGCGGATTGTGCATTAATTATAAACTCTTACTATTGTAAACCGAAGGAAGAGGAGATTTATTTTCATTTTAAAGAAATCTCAAATTCTGTAAATATACCAATTATGCTATACAATAACCCATTTACTTCTGGTGTTGATATGAGTACAAAGCTAATGCTCCGTATTGGAAAAGAGTGTGAAAATGTTACACATATTAAAGAATCTAGCGGAGATATTCGAAAAGCGAGAGATTTAGTAAGACAAAGTGAAGGGGCTTTCCAAGTCTTCTGTGGTTCTGAAGATTTAGTTATGGAATCATATTTAGTTGGTGCTTCGGGATGGGTTTCAGTAGCAGGAAATATCGTTCCCGGTCTCGTTACAAAAATGTATGAGCATTTTCAAAATGGTGAATTAGAAAAGGCGTGGGAAATAAACGATGCTATTTTACCACTTTGCGAGTTTCTTGAAGGATCAGGGAAATATGTTCAAATCGTTAAACGTTCCATGGAATTACATGGGCAAGCGGGAGGACCTTCTCGCTATCCAAGACTAGGATTAACTGTTGACGAGGATCAAAAGCTTCAAACGATTTTATCAAATATTGCAGCTCATGTAGCTGTTTAAATAAGGAGGAGAACATAATGTTAAAGACAAATATTGAGCTGAAACCAAAAGTGGAAGCGTTTTTAAATGAAGAAATTAAAATGTTTATTAATGGCGAATTTGTTGCTGCTATTGGGGGAAAGACGTTTGAAACGTATAATCCAGCTACAGAAGATGTTCTAGCTGTCGTATGTGAAGCGCAAGAAGAGGATATTGATGCTGCAGTAAAAGCGGCAAGATCTGCATTTGAATCCGGTCCGTGGGCAGAAATGACTACTGCTGAAAGAGCGCATCTTATTTATAAATTAGCAGATTTAATTGAAGAACATAGAGAAGAATTAGCGCAACTAGAAGCTTTAGATAATGGAAAGCCATATCAAGTAGCACTTGATGATGATATTTCAGCAACTGTAGAAAATTATCGTTATTACGCAGGATGGGCTACAAAAATTATTGGGCAAACAATCCCAATTTCAAAAGATTACTTAAATTACACGAGACATGAACCTGTAGGTGTTGTAGGTCAGATTATTCCGTGGAATTTTCCGCTCGTTATGTCTTCTTGGAAAATGGGAGCTGCACTGGCGACAGGTTGTACGATCGTATTAAAGCCAGCAGAGCAAACGCCTTTATCTTTACTATATACAGCAAAACTTTTTAAAGAGGCTGGATTTCCAAACGGTGTTGTAAACTTTGTACCAGGCTTTGGTCCTGAAGCAGGAGCAGCAATTGTAAATCATCATGACATTGATAAAGTTGCTTTTACAGGATCTACTGTTACAGGAAAGTATATTATGCGTCAGTCTGCAGAAATGATTAAGCATGTAACGTTAGAGCTTGGCGGCAAATCACCAAATATCATTTTAGAAGATGCGGACTTGGAAGAAGCAATTAATGGTGCATTCCAAGGTATTATGTATAATCACGGTCAAAATTGTAGCGCAGGATCACGTGTATTTGTTCATCGTAAACATTATGAAACTGTAGTAGATGCACTTGTGAAAATGGCGAACAACGTAAAACTTGGAGCAGGTATGGAGAAAGGAACGGAAATGGGTCCACTCGTATCTAAGAAACAACAAGAGCGTGTGTTACATTACATTGAGCAAGGGAAGAAAGAAGGCGCTACAGTTGCGGCTGGTGGTGAACGTGCACTTGAAAAGGGTTATTTCGTTAAGCCAACTGTATTCACAGATGTTACAGACGATATGACAATCGTTAAGGAAGAAATATTTGGACCAGTTGTTGTTGTTCTGCCATTTGATTCGACAGAAGAAGTAATTGAACGAGCGAACAACTCATCCTATGGCCTTGCTGCGGGTGTATGGACGCAAAATATCAAAACGGGTCATCAAGTGGCAAATAAATTAAAAGCAGGAACAGTGTGGATTAATGATTATAACTTAGAAAATGCAGCTGCACCATTTGGTGGATACAAACAATCTGGTATTGGCCGCGAATTAGGTTCATATGCGCTTGATAATTATACAGAAGTGAAAAGTGTTTGGGTAAATATAAAGTAATAGGGTGTTTTACTGACAAAAATTGAGGGATGAAATAATGAAAGATGCGGACAACTAGAAAGTTTGATAATAGTTGTCCGTTTTCTTATATACAAAATTGCTTTTCCAAAGAATGATAAGGGGGATTTGGATGGAGAATTTAGTAGAATGGTTAGTAGGGCAAGTGTGGAGTATCGGTTTAGTTGTTTTTGCATTAGGGGCAGGCGTATATTTCACGATTGCAACACGTTTTTTGCAAATTCGTTATTTTAAAGAGATGATTAAACTATTATTTGAAGGAAAGAGTTCCGAGACGGGAATATCATCTTTTCAGGCATTTTGTTTAGCCTTATCAGGAAGAGTTGGAATTGGTAATATTGCAGGGGTAGCGACAGCGATCGCTTTCGGCGGGCCTGGAGCTGTATTTTGGATGTGGGTAATGGCTTTGTTAGGGGCAGCGAGCGCGTTTGTAGAATCAACATTATCTCAAGTATACAAAAGTAAAGTAGGGAATGAATATCGCGGCGGTACTCCATATTTCATTGAGAGAGGTTTAAAAATGAAATGGTTTGCAGTCATTGTAGCGGTAGTTGTAACACTTTCATATGGCGTGTTATTACCAGGTATTCAATCTAGTAGTATCGCAGTTGGATTCGAAAACTCTAATGGTATTAGCAAATATATAACTGGTATATTTTTAGTCGTGTTACTAGCAGCAATTATTTTTGGTGGTGTAAAGAGAATTGCCGTTGTTTCTCAAATGCTTGTGCCATTTATGGCAATTGGTTATGTAATTGTTACATGTATCATATTAATTGCGAATGTAACGGAGATTCCAAGTATGTTTGCTTTAATTTTCTCTAGTGCATTTGGTGTAAATGAAATGTTTGGTGGAATTGTTGGTGCAGCTATTGCATGGGGCGTAAAACGCGCTGTATTTTCAAACGTTGCTGGTGTCGGAGAAGCGACGTATAGTTCGGCGGCTGCTGAAGTATCGCATCCTGCAAAACAAGGATTAGTTCAAGCGTTTTCCGTATATATCGATACAATTGTCGTATGTACAGCGACAGCTCTTATGATTTTAATAACAGGTATGTATAATGTTATACCTGAAGGGAAAACCGCTATTGTACAAAATATAGGAAATGTGGAAGCTGGTCCAATTTATACACAACAAGCAGTTGAAACTGTGATAACAGGGTTTGGTCCAATATTTATTTCAATTGCGATTTTCTTTTTTGCATTTACAACGTTACTCGCTTATTACTATATCGCTGAAACGACACTTACTTATTTAGATCGTCAATTGAAGTATGGCTGGTTAAAACCAGTTTTAAAATTTGGATTTTTAATTATGGTTTACATCGGTAGTGTTGAATCAGCGTCGCTTTTATGGAATCTCGGAGATTTAGGAATCGGTAGTATGGCATGGTTAAACTTAATCGCGATTCTATTATTAAGTAAAATCGCATTAAAAGTGTTAAAAGACTATGAAAGGCAGAAAAAAGAAGGGAAAGATCCAGTATTTAATCCTAAAAATGTGGAGATTGAAGGATTAACATTTTGGGAAGAAAGAAGTAAAGAGGTTGAAAGAAAAAGTTCTAGAGAAAAAGTTATTGTAGATGATAATTTAAAATTATAACGTAAATTAACTGAAAATTCTTAATTTAAAAGAAGGTATATTGCCTCCATTTCATCACATACTACAATAGGTATGGATAATATGACTGGAGGGAATAAGATGGAACATGAGCAACATAGTTCGATAAATGATATTCTACATCATTATAAAGAAGGTATAGGTAGTTTTACAAATCAAATTCCTGAAATCGCTGAGACATATAATGCGTTCACGCAAGCTTGTTTTCAAGAGGGTGCTTTAACAAAAAGAGAAAAGCAACTTATTGCATTAGGAATTAGTTTAGCAACGCAAGATGAGTATTGTACAATTTATCATACAAAAGGTTGTCTTGATCAAGGATGTTCAGATAAAGAGATTCTGGAAGCATGTGGTGTTTCAGCAGCATTTGCTGGCGGAGCTGCGATGAGTCAAGCGGTAACTTTAGTGCAAGAGTGTTTAACAGAACTGAAAAATCAAAAGCATTGAATAAAAAACGTTTTAAACTTTATGTTTAAAACGTTTTTTATTTGAAATTAAATTTGTATTCAATTTAATATTCTATATCTTCATAAATAGATTTTTCTACATCAGGAAGAACTGTGTATATACTCTTACCGATTAAAGCTTCTAATTCTTTCTTAATCGCATAAAACCCTTTCCAATGTAAAGATGTATGAGATGTTGTACCATGACGCAAACCAACAGAAATTAATCTTCTTTCCAGCGTAGTAAAGCCACCCGCATCAGCAAGAGCGTCACAAAGAGTAATTACTTTATTGTATAAGTCGTAGTTACAATGTTCATTTAATATTTCAACTAACCGGCTTCTCATATGGTCAGGAACGAGACTCCATTCCGCTGCGATATCTATATGTTCATTTTTGCATGGGAATGAGTGTGTCACACAAATAACAGCGTTTCCTGTATACCCTAAATCATTCATATACATATAACCATCATAGGAATGAATGACCGATTTGGTAAAACCTTTGTATCTTCCGATATCATGCAAAAGGGCAGCGTTATATGCTATGTCAGCATCTAGGTTATACCCATTTTTAATAAGTTCTATAATTATGTTTTCAGTTGCATGAGCAACATGTAGTGAATGTTCAAACCAAGGGCCCGGGTTTTGTTCATATGCCCATTCGAGTAATTCTTTTGCGTACGTTCTATCTAATATATATTTCATATCGTTATCCTTTCACAAAAAGTCATATCTTTCTATAAATTCATCTTATTATTTCATTATTCCTTCTTTAAAAATTGTTACAATGAAACAAAAGGGGGAAAAGTAATGCGAAATTTAGTAATTGAAGAAATAAAGCAACTAGAAAATGATATGGAAGAACTTTCGAAACTTTTGAAAATGGTTGTAAACGATGGGGCATCAATTGGTTTTTTGCCTCCACTGGAACAAAAAGACGCAACAAAGTATTGGCAAACAGTATTAGCGCCAGAAGTGATATTGTATGTGGCTAAAATAAACAACGAAGTAGCAGGGAGTATTCAATTACAATTAGTTACTAAGCCTAACGGAATTCATAGAGCCGAGATTTGCAAATTAATGACTCATCCAAACTTTAGACGTAACGGTATTGGACGATCGCTTATGCAAAAAGCAGAGGAACGAGCAAAGCAAGAAAACAGGTCACTTTTAGTATTAGATACTAGAGAAGGAGATCCTTCCAATAAACTGTACAAATCACTAGACTACCAAGAAGTTGGAACAATACCAGGGTATGCAATTTCCCCGAATGGTAAGTTAGATGCTACGATTATTTATTATAAAAACATTTAAGGTATAATCAAACGGGGAGAGTGCTTAATTATTAGTAAGTGAATAATAAACGACTATTTTTAACACCGTCTATATTTTTCTGGCGGTGTTAAAATAGTTAATTATAATCTAATTAACGCACTAAATGAATTTGAGAAATTTTTTAGAGGGTTCTTTTAGTAATGATTCTCGTCTTATAATAAATGTAGAGAAGATGACTAGCCAACTATAGTTATTTTCGCTTTATTATCGGAAGGGGATGAAAGTATGAAAAAGAATAGTTTACAAAAGATGAAGAAAGTTATTTTAAGTGGTGGAGTATTACTTACGGGATTATTAACATTTGGATTTTCAGAAAAGGCTTCAGCTCATGGATATGTAGAATCACCAGCGAGCCGATCTTATTTATGTAAGCAAGGGGTAAATGTAAATTGTGGACCGATTCAATATGAACCACAAAGCGTAGAAGGGATAGGTGGATTTCCGCAACTAGGACCTTCTGATGGACAAATTGCAGGGGCTGGTCATTTTCCCGCTTTAGATGTTCAAACTGTAGATAGGTGGAAGAAAGTTACGTTAAATGGCGGGACGAATACATTCAAGTGGAAACTAACGGCTCCTCATAGTACAAAAGAGTGGAAATATTATATTACGAAAAAAGGTTGGAATCCAAATAAACCTTTAACGCGATCAGATTTAGATTTAGTGCCATTCTATGTGAAAAATGACGGTGGAGCTAGACCAGGGACAACAGTAACGCACGAAGCAAATGTACCAACTGACCGTAGTGGATACCATCTTATTTTAGCTGTTTGGGAAATTGCAGACACTGGAAATGCGTTTTATCAAGTTATAGATGTAAACCTTTTGAATAATGGCTTATCCTCAAATTTCGCTTTTAACAATGTAGTGCAAGCTCCTACACTATTTTAATTGAAACATACATTTCGATCATCTAATTCATTTTAGATGATTTTTTTTATGAAAATGATGAAAAATATAGAAGAAAGTGCAATTATTTATAAAAAAATATGCTTTAAATATTGTCATATTTGCTTCTTTAAGATATCCTTTTCATGAAGAGGTGGAAAACATGGAAAAAGTACTAGTTTTCGGGCATAAAAACCCAGATACAGATGCAATTTGTTCTGCAATTGCTTATGCAGAATTGAAAAAAGAATTAGGAATGAATGCTGAGCCTGTACGTTTAGGCGAAATCAGCGGTGAAACTCAATTTGCGTTAGACTATTTTAAAGTAGAAGGACCGCGTTTTGTTGAGACAGTAGCAAGCGAAGTGGACAACGTTATTTTAGTTGACCATAACGAGCGTCAACAAAGTGCTAACGATATCGAATCAGTTCGTGTGTTAGAAGTTATTGACCATCACCGTATTGCTAACTTTGAAACAAGCGATCCTATATACTATCGTTGTGAGCCAGTTGGCTGTACAGCTACAATCTTAAACAAAATGTACAAAGAAAATGGCGTAACAATTCGTAAAGAAGTTGCAGGTTTAATGTTATCTGCAATCATTTCAGATTCTTTACTATTCAAATCTCCAACTTGCACAGAACAAGACGTAGCAGCTGCTCGTGAATTAGCGCAAATCGCTGGTGTAGATGCAGATAACTACGGCTTAGAAATGTTAAAAGCTGGTGCTGACTTAAGCGGAAAAACAATGGAGCAATTAATCTCTCTTGACGCTAAAGAATTCCAAATGGGTAATGCGAAAGTTGAAATCGCACAAGTAAACGCTGTTGATACAAACGACGTTCTTGTACACCAAGCGGAACTTGAAAAAGTAATCTCTGCAGTAGTAGAAGAAAAAGGTTTAGACCTATTCTTATTCGTTGTAACTGATATCTTAACTAATGATTCTGTCGGTCTTGCGATCGGTAAAGCAGCAAACGTTGTTGAGAAAGCATACAACGTATCACTAGAAAACAACACAGCTACTTTAAAAGGTGTTGTATCTCGTAAAAAACAAATCGTACCAGTATTAACAGAAGCATTCCAAGCTTAATCGTATTGCGTACAGATGAACAGTAAGGACAAGTAGTCAGATTGGCTACTTGTCCTTTTTTATTTATAATAAGCAGAAATTTTTAACTTTTAAACAGTTGCATTGTATATGCTTAATGATATGGAAGTATTGAAAAGTAAATTACAGGGGTTTTTCGAAAAAATATTGCATCTGTTTCAGAATTAGAGAGCTGGATTTCGGTGGAACTGCATTTAAACGCTGAAATACAGATGTTGCGTTTGATTTTTTAGAAGAAAGGATATAAAGTACTGCAAGGGTTATTCTAAATTTGATTAACGAATTAAAATAAGGATAGCGTTAGCTATCCTTATAATCGTTTATTCGTAAGATTTTTTCTTGTTTATATAAAATGTAATTATAGCAGTAATGAAGAAAATAGGTATCGCATACACTTGCCCAACAAATAACTTCCAGCCGACATAATTATAGCCTTCAGATGCTGGGATGATAACGGAAATAACGCAAACAATAAAATAGACTAATAGTGCAGGGATAATATTTTTCATTTTTATGGACCTCCTTCCTAATTTAATTTATAAATCATAATATTTCAATTTAATTATAAAAATTTGAAGAAAAAAATGCAAAAATTTTTATGGTATTATAATATTTGCAATGAGAGTGATCCATAGTACATACATGGTAAAATGTGTAATTTAAACTTTTCAGAATTATTATATAGTATTTTGAGAGAAAAATGTACAAAATAACGAATTTTATTTACCAAAGTAAAGGGAGTAGAAATATATATGAAAAGGATATGTATAATTCCATGTGGAAAAAAGAAAATTTGGGATAAACATTCAGACTACGGACCGATGGAAGCAAAAGATGTGTATATTAGTCCGTTCGGAAAAGCATGTCAGGCGTACGCAACTATGTTTTTCGAAAACTGGGTTATATTATCGGCGAAACATGGATTTTTAAGACCAAATGATATTGTATTAGAAAACTATGATCTTGCATTTGATTCAAAAAGCGATGAGGTAATAAATATAGAGCAATTACAAAAACAGATGGTAGATAAAAGTTTATTACAGTTTGACGAAATCGTCTTACTAGCAGGGAAGAAGCATAAAAAAGTAGTGACAAAGTTATATCCAGAAGAAATGATTACATATCCGCTAGAGGGGTGTAAAGGGATTGGATATATGTTGCAGAGGTTGAAAGAAGCTGTGAAGGAAGGGGAGGAAATATAGGTGTAGTTTCAGTGATTTTAAACTCTATTTATTTAGGGAGCTGAAAAGTAAAATAGAGTTTTTAGGCATCGCCGAAAGGGTGATGCTTTTTTGTTCGTGTCGTCATTCATGTAAAAGTAATTTAGAGAATAAATCATTCGATTTATGAAGCGATAGCTTTTTTATATCGAAAACAAATTGCTTCACTTCTAGAAAATGTAGGACATATGGGTACAGTTAAAATTGTAAGTGGGAATAGCAATAAGACAAGTTTTGAATAGGATATTAAGAAAGGAGATGTTGATAAATAATGGCCAGATATAGTTTGCACGGAGGACACAATAGTATTGTTCAAGGTGCTAATTTTGGGAATCGGAAAGAACACGTTTTAGATAGGCAAGTTAAAGATGCTGTGGCGGCTAAGTTAAGATCCCTAGGACACACGGTTTATGACGATACGGACGAGGTAGGGGCAACTCAATCACAAAATTTAAATAATATCATTCGGAATAGCAATTCCCATGCTGTGGATTTAGTTATTTCTTTTCATCTTAATGCAAGTGATGGAAATGGACAGGGTGTTGAGGTTTTGTATTATGATCAGAAAGATTTGGCGGCTAAAATCTCAGCTCAACTAGCAAAAGATATTGGATGGCGTGATCGAGGTGCGAAACAGCGTACAGATTTAGCGGTATTAAATGGGACGAAAGCACCTGCTATTCTTATAGAATTAGGATTTATTGACAATGAATCTGATATGGCAAAATGGAATGTTGATAAAATCGCTAATTCTGTTGTATTTGCTCTTACAGGACAAACTGGAGGAGGTGCAGCGGATTTGCTCAAAGTAAAAACTGGTGGTGTAGCATTTAGTAATTTACAAGATTTGGCTCAAGCTATGGTTGATGCGGGTATTGATGGACAAATTGTCGTTCAAAAAGATGGCATTGGTTATGCTATAACGAATGGCTATCCGTCCGGGAATATCGATAAATTTACAGCTTGGTTAGATGCACGTAAATGGTACTATGAGTACGTGAGATAAAACGAAAATTGGTTTGATTAAAAACTAAAAATTGTCTTATTTTTAGTTAACAAGTATATTAAGTAACTATAAAAATATGGACAATTTATATGTAAATTAGTACACAAAACCACCTGTCAGAAAGGTGGTTTTATTTATCAAGCTATTTGCGGGAAGTAAAATTCTTACCTCAAAATTCGGATGAAGCTAAGAAATTAGGTGGGAATTACACTGCTCGTAGCCTCCTACTAATTATCGTTTCACTTTATATAGTTTAGAGTTTTGTAAATCTTTACTTATTAAACCCGTAATAATATTTTGTTTTCTCAATACATAAGCCGAATTTTAAATTATTACCCAATAATATAATACCTCTCATACTATTTATTAGTTGATAATAACAAAAAAACAAGCTTTGAATATAATAATGAAAAAGGAGATGTTAAATAATGGGTTATATTGTAGATATTTCGAAATGGAATGGCGACATTAACTGGGATATCGCAGCACCACAATTAGATTTCGTAATTGCACGTGTGCAAGATGGTTCAAACTATGTAGATCCTTTATATAAAAATTATGTACAAGCAATGAAAGCAAGGAATATTCCGTTTGGTAATTATGCGTTCTGTCGTTTCGTTTCAGTAGAGGATGCACGGATAGAAGCAAGAGACTTTTGGAACCGTGGTGATAAAAATGCAACAGTTTGGGTAGCTGACGTAGAAGTAAGAACAATGAACGATATGAGAGCGGGTGCACAAGCTTTTATTGATGAATTACGCAGATTAGGAGCTAAGAAAGTCGGTTTATATATTGCTCATCATATGTATACTCCATTTGGAATGGAAAATGTCAATTGTGATTTTGTATGGATTCCTCGTTATGGTGGTAACAAACCGGCGTATCCATGTGATATTTGGCAATACACAGAGACAGGCAATGTGGCTGGTATCGGCAAGTGTGATTTAAATAAGCTGATTGGAAATAAGCCGTTAGCTTGGTTTACAAATCAAATTGTTGAGCCGATAAAAAAACAAGAAGGGGTTGGAATTATAGTGAATAAATATAGCAAAGTAGTTACTTATGAATTTGGTGTAAATTTAATTTCTGACATGATTCAAATGATGGATAAGCTTGGATATACTTCTAAAATAATATCTCGTGGAGATAACCAAGGGCTTGTGTATTTCGAAACAGATTATCGTCAAGGGAACGAACTGGACAAAGCAACTGCTTGGTTAGATATGAAAGGAATTAAATATTTTTATACAAAAGAGTAGTTTGCAAAAATAAGAGCCGTCATGTGACGGTTTTTATTTTTATTTAATCTTTTAACTCTACTTATAATATGGAGAAAATAGACTAATAAACAAGCCTTTGTATACTTTCAAACATAGAATATGATGAATTCTATCAAGGAGGAAGCATATTTATGAGAAATACTTGTCATTGTGGACATTTTCAAGATTGTAATAAATTTTGGGATGATTTAATGTTTGGGAGATGTAGATGTAAGCGCAATGATTTTCACGAGTGTTGTTGCAAAGAGAAACCGAAGTGTGAGTGTAAAAAATGTCATTGTAAAACAAAAGCGAAATGCCATTGTAGGCATGAAGAGGAAGGGTATTAATAATAAAAAAGAGTACGATGCGTACTCTTTTTTTGGGTGATTATATTCCATCTTGAACAGATTTCTTTACAATTACCCATGTGTCTTTCTTTTTAACCGTTATAGCTACATTAGTTCCATTAGATTCCTTATAAAAGATATATCCATTGTTTGAGTTTACATATGTAACTGGTTCACCTATGCAATCTCGCGAGCAGGATTTGTTGACTAGTTCAATTAAGGATAGTTCACTTGGATCGGTTTTACTGGCTTCTATAACAGCATCAAGGCTTGTTTTTCGATAACCTTGCAAGTTTATATGAAAAAGCTGCTCTATTTCTCCTGTAATGCTAGTGTTCATTACTTCTACTGAATTCTTTTTTTCTTGAAGAAAGCCGTTTTCATAAAGTAATTTTGTATAGCCAATCCATGCTATTAACACTAGCATGAAAAACATACCCGTCATTTTAAGTATTCGAAGTCGTTTGCTTATAATTGTTTCTGAGTATTTCATTCACTCTAATCCTCCAATGTTTTTAATTTAAAATATGCTTGGATACATACTTTTAGAAGAGGATGAAAGTTAATGAGTTTTTAATAAAAAAGAAAACATCCAGGGTTAGATGCTTTCTTTTTTTGGTATTTTTGGCTATCTGTTAGTTACTTGTTTCATAAGTGGTCTTATTTCTTTAACTGGTGGTTTCTTATCATAGGCATCAACGTAAGAAAAGTAATAGTTTAAGTTTCTTAGAAGACCTTTTCCTATTTTTGCACTTAAGAAAGGAAAGACTTGTCCGGTATAATCATCGAGAGATTTACAGTAATATTTTTCATCTAAATATATACTGTATTTACATGTTAGTTCTACTAAAGGATTCCCTTCATCATCAAATACTTCTTTAGAATCAATAATATCTATTAGTGCAAATTTTTCATTTAAGTAAACTTTCTTTTTTTTCTCGTGTTTATTTGTAAGTATAAAAACGAGACCAATCGCGTTAATCAAACTATTTCCTCCTATAAAAAACGGATATTAATAAAATATATCGATATAAGCTAAATGTAAAGAGGAGAGGTGAAATATCATGGAGAAAAAACTAAATAAGCCGATTGGTGAGAGCTGATAATCAGTGGGGGATGAACAAACCCCTCACTGATTAAAGTTTCACTTTATTGAAATACTTGCGGGAATTGTTTTACGATTGCGTTTGTTATCATGTCAGCCATTTCTAATGCTTCTTTTTCAATTTTATCGTAAAGTTTTACTCCTGCTTCATAATCTTTATTTAGGAAGGCAAGTGCTTCTGCTTTCGTTAGTGCTAAATGTTCATAAAACATTTTTCTAAATTCTTCTTTATCTATATATGGGTTGATTCTGTTAAGGAATTCAATAATTGCGTCACCATTAGCGTACCATTTTTTCTCTATAGCGGCCGCTGCATTTTGATTACCAGCTTTTGCGGCTTTAACAAGATCCGCTGCAATTACTAAGTGATCTTTAATTAATGCACTATATTTTTTCACTGCATCCTCACCGTAAAATGGTTCAAGTGATAGTCCCATATGTGTTGCGTTTTGTAGAAGTCGTCCAACAGTAACATTAACATCTGGTAAATTAAATACTATACTTATAATAGCCAATCTCGTCCAAGCGACGTGTTGTTCCCATAAAGAACGCATATACCCTTTTAAAAAATTCTCATTTTTACTAATTCGGTAGTTCCGTACGGATAAATCATAGTTTACATAAGGGTTATGGTAGGGGGAGTAATACGATTGCCAATAAGAATACATAAATAGTAACACTCCTTTGAACATGTATAACTCAAAGTATGATGAAGATTTATTTTTAGTTACGTGTCCTAGATTATTTTTAGGGAATTTGAAATGGAGAAATTCAATGAATGGTGTTGTGGTATATATGAATAAATTGAATATAAAGTAAAAGAGGGTCTGTAAGGGAAGTTGCAGACCCTCAAAAGGGTATTGCCGAGATGTCGGACTCGACTACGTAATGTTATCATAAAATTCTTTTGAAAAAACCTGGTAAATGTGTCCAAATGAAATTGGGACCTTCATACAGTCAAAGGGACCTGCTTCCCGCGGCAGGCCCCAATAACTAGATAATGTCGATGAGCAAAAAACTCATCTGGAGTACTTTTATAGTAACAAGTAAAATGTGTTTTGTGTATTGAGAAAGAAGAATTGCATAATTATATGTGAACAATTTAAATCCCAACAATTTATGATTATCATTAATTGTTGGGATCTAAATATGGTTATAAAATGGAGAAAAGACTTGGAAGTGAGATCGAGGTACACAGAAGTATGTAATCATGAAAAAGACCTGCTAATATAAGCAGGTCAACTTAAGGGGTTTATCCAACAGATTATTATATATGGTAACAACTGAATTGTAGTAAGTCTATACATTTAATATTGAGAAAAATTCTGTGAATGATATGTTTTTTGCACATATATTAACGTCTAAAAAGTTGAGAAAGAAAATTAAAAAGCTTTTTATAAGAGAATAATGGCTGGTACTTATAGTATGATTCATATTTCCACGCATCATTATTAGAGAATTGGAGTTTTTGTGTTTTCGTTTTTGCCTTGATGGAACTCATATTACGATGTTTCATATAGTAACCTCCTGAATTTATATGTATACGATTAGTAGTATTCAAGAAAGGGAAATAAAATGAACATTTAAATTGAAACTCTTTCTTCTTGTGTACTGGATTTACGTTATAAATGTTGTAAAACATATAAAATAATGATGCTAATTCATATTAAATAAGTGAAGAAACATAGAATAATGAAAAAACAATAAGCATCTAATCATCCCTTTCAAGTCGCATAAGTGATTGATATAATAGAAGTAGATGAAAGATAAAGAAAAGCGGGTGACTCTTTTTTGTTTACTAAAGCACAAGAACTTTTAGCGTCCTACTTTGGTTATTCTTCGTTTCGAAGAGGACAAGATGAAACAATTAAAAATGTACTAGATGGGAAAGATACGGTTTGTATTATGCCAACGGGTGGCGGTAAGTCGATTTGTTATCAAATTCCGGCATTAGTATTTGAAGGAACGACGTTGGTTATATCGCCTCTAATATCACTTATGAAGGATCAAGTAGATACATTGGTACAGAATGGCATTTCAGCTACATATATTAATAGTTCTATATCTATTGCAGAAGCAAATCAGCGAATTCAATTAGCGAAACAAGGACATTACAAGTTACTTTATGTGGCGCCTGAGCGTCTTGATTCGATGGAGTTTGTTGATCAACTTATCGATATGAAAATCCCTATGATTGCGATTGATGAAGCACACTGTATTTCACAGTGGGGACATGATTTCCGTCCAAGTTATTTACATATACATCGCATATTAGATTATCTTCCAGAAAAGCCGCTCGTATTAGCATTAACAGCAACAGCAACACCGCAAGTACGTGATGATATTTGTAACACACTTGAAATTAATCAAGAAAATACAATTATGACAACGTTTGAGCGTGAGAACTTATCGTTTTCTGTCATTAAAGGGCAAGATCGAAATGCATATTTGGCGGATTATATTCGTCAAAATCAAAAGGAATCCGGGATTATATATGCAGCTACTAGAAAAGTAGTCGATCAGTTATATGAAGATTTGATGAAGGCAGGTGTTTCTGTATCAAAATATCATGCTGGTATGAGTGATAGTGATCGAAATGAGCAACAAGAACTCTTTTTACGAGATGAAGTAAGTGTAATGGTAGCAACATCTGCATTCGGGATGGGTATTGATAAATCGAATATTCGTTACGTAATTCATTATCAGCTTCCAAAAAATATGGAAAGTTACTATCAAGAAGCAGGACGTGCTGGTCGTGACGGATTAGATAGTACATGTATATTGTTATATTCTTCTCAAGATGTACAAGTACAGCGTTTTTTAATTGATCAATCAACTGGAGAATCACGTTTTTCAAATGAACTTGAAAAATTGCAAAATATGACCGATTACTGTCATACAGAACAATGTTTACAATCATTTATTTTGCAATACTTTGGAGAAGAACCGAAAGAAGATTGTGGACGCTGTGGTAATTGTACAGACAATCGCGAGAGCATCGATGTGACAAGAGAATCACAAATGGTTTTATCATGCATGATTAGAACGAACCAACGCTTTGGAAAGCAAATGATAGCGCAAGTATTAACTGGGTCGAAGAATAAGAAAGTTATTGAATTTAATTTTCATACTTTACCAACGTATGGGCTTTTATCGAACCGTAGTGTAAAAGAGGTCAGTGAGTTTATTGAGTTTTTAATTTCAGATGAGTTAATTGCAGTTGAGCATGGCACTTATCCGACGTTAAAAGTAACTGAAAAAGGGAAAGAAGTATTACTTGGTAAAGAGAATGTTTTACGAAAAGAACGAGTAGAGACAAGACAAATTGTTCAAGACCATCCTTTATTTGAAGTGCTTCGTGAAGTACGTAAAGAAATTGCACAAGGAGAAGGTGTACCTCCGTTCGTTATTTTCTCTGACCAAACATTGAAAGATATGTGTGTGAAAATGCCGCAAAGTGATTCCGAATTGTTGACGGTAAAAGGTATCGGAGAACACAAACTTGTGAAATATGGCTCGCACTTCTTACAAGCAGTTCAGCATTTTATTGAGGAAAATCCAAATTATGCTGAAACGATTAAGACAGAAGTAGTTTCAGAGCGTAAAAAGTCAGGAAAAGCGTCCGCAAATTCTCATTTAGAAACGTATGAAATGTATAAACAAGGTATTGATTTGAATGAGATTGCAAAAGAACGTAACTTATCAAGACAAACAATCGAAAACCATTTAATTCGCTGCTATGAGGATAGAATGGAAGTAGATTGGAAAAGCTTTGTTCCAGCAGAGTATGAATCTCTTATTGAAACTGCCGTTCAAAATGCAGATGGTGGTCTGAAATCTATTAAAGAACAGCTTCCGAATGAAGTGAGTTACTTTATGATTCGTGCTTATTTACAAATAAGAAAGTAGAGGCATATAAAGGGGATAAGAATTTATGTATCATGTTTTCGTTTATGGCACGTTAAGAAGAGGACAAATGAATGCTCATTATATGCTAGGTGCAACATGCATCGCAGACAGAGCTTGGACATATGGCAAATTATTTGATACGAACGAAGGATATCCGGCCATGACTTATTCGATTGAAGAACAGGTGTATGGAGAAGTTTATGTAGTAAATGATGAGATATTGTGTAAGTTAGATGAACTAGAAGAATATACAGGTAATGCGGAGACTGATTTATATGATCGAATCACGCAAACAGTATATGTTGCTGATAGGGAAATTGAGGCATACGTGTATATCGCTCAAGATAAAAAGATGTTAAAGAAAGTGATAGACTCTGGTGACTGGCTTATGTATCAAAAAATATAATAAGGTAGTTTTAAAAATTGGAAAGCAGATAATGACGAATTCATTATCTGCTTTTTATTGTGTGAATAATTGTCGTTCTCTTTTTATTCTTATAGTTCTTAGTACGATTCCAATTCCGAGAAATAAAACAGTAGCAGCGACCCCGCTAATAGGATTTAACCAAAAATCACTACTGTTTGTAAGGGTAATAATCCCTGTTAGGGTAACTAAAACAGTAGGAACAGCATCCTCAATCGCATGCATGATAACGCATGGCCAGACGGATTTTGTAAGTCTATATATTTCAACATACATAATTGACCAACAAACCATAAGGATACAGCCAGATAGAAGCATATTTAATCTTGAGATAGATTCAAAATATTCATTTGAAGAGCCTCCTTTACTTTTATTTATCCTACTATTTATGGGCAGTAAAACGCCCATTGATTAAATTCTTTAATTTTTACAATGTTTTTTAATAGATAAATTAAATAGGAGACAAATAGAAAGTAGTATCTTTTGCATGCATCATTATACTATATGTGTATTTGTGTGATTTAGATGTTGCATATTCTTTTTAAATTAGAAAGATGAAAAGTAAGTTTTTTCGGAAAATTTAAATAGAAACTATTGACTTTATGATTGGATTTTTAATACAATGATACTTCGACTGAAAAATTAGAACGGACAGGAGGGAATCGTCGAAATGAGCAACATATTTGAAGATGAGTTACAAAAAATGAAGGATACTTTACATACGATGGATGAGCAATTGGATAAGCTTGAAAAAATCCCAGTTTATTATGGAGAAGATTTTAAAGAGCAAATTCTTGAAAGTATGAGGGAGTCTAATAGACAAAACTTACGTATTGGTGTGCAAGAGCCGTACTTTGGAAGGTTAGATTTTCAGGAAGATGGAAAAGAAGAAGTTATGCCGATTTATATCGGAAAAGTAGGGGTTTCGGATATGGACACGATGAAGCCAATCATTATCGATTGGCGGGCACCTGTCGCAAGTATGTTTTATTCATTTACCGGTGGAGACGAATTAGCATTTTATCAATCACCAGATGGGTTAGTAGAAGGTGATGTGTATTTAAAACGAAACATTTCCATTCGAAAAAGAGAACTTGAACGTGTTGTTGATACATATGTAAAAGGAAATGAAGATGTATCGCATGCCGATGATTTTCTTCTATATCGATTAGGTGAGAATAAAGATAATAAGCTAAAGGATATTGTTTCAACGATTCAATCGGAACAAAATGATATTATTCGAGCGGAAAGAAATTTACCATTACTTATTCAAGGGGTTGCAGGGAGTGGAAAGACAACAATTGCTTTACATCGCCTTGCTTTTTTAATTTATGAATATCGTGAACAACTAGAAGCAGAAAGAATGATCGTATTTGCGCCGAATAGTCTGTTTTTAGACTATATTTCGAGTGTACTTCCTGAATTAGGTGTAGGGAATATTAATCAAACAACGTTTCCGGATTGGGCATTACGTACGTTAGATGATTCAGTGAAACTAAAGCAGACAGAAGAAAAATTGAAAGAAGCATTTTCAATTAATCGTGATGAAAAGAAGGTAATGCTAGGTAAATTAAAGGGTACGTTGGAATTTAAGACGTTTATTCAAGAGAGAATGATCCAATTTGAAAATGAGTTAGTTCCGACAAAAGATTTTGAGGCGTGGGATAGAGCGATTATTCCAGTAGAAGATATTAAAAAATGGATGCAAGTTGAATATAAACATTATCCTTTACAGAAAAGAAGAGAACGATTAGTAGGACGAATGAAGCGCTGGATTGAAATTGAGCTTAAAAAATTCGGGGAAACAAACGAGAAAAAATTACTAAAAAAAGAAGCGACTAAGAGACTGAACGCATATATGAAGTTTTGGCCGAAAATGAGTGCTCTTTCACTGTATAGTTCAATAGTAAAAAGTAAAGAAATACTTGAGGCATTACCTGAAGAACTTGTTAAAGAAACAGAAAAGAGTTGTCGTAAAAAAGAAGTGTATGTAGAAGATTTACCAGCTTTAATATACATACATCATCGTATAACAGGGATTGAAATCGGGCAGAAGTTTCATCACGTTGTTATTGATGAAGCGCAAGATTTTTCGCCTTTCCAAGTTTATGTATTAAAAGAAATTACATTAGGTAATTCTTTCACTATATTAGGTGATTTATCGCAAGCGATTTATGATTACCAAGGAATTGAAGATTGGAATGCTTTTAAGGAAGTATTCCAAGAAACCGGTTATTATGAATTGACAAGAAGTTATCGTTCTACAAAAGAAATTATTGAATTTGCAAATGAAATAATTAAAAATGCAGAAATCCCAGTAGGACTCGCAACACCAGTCTTCCGCAGTGGAGAAGATGTGAAAGTAATTCATGCAGAAAATCAATTTACTGAAATTGTGAAGACGGTAAAACATTTGCAAAATGCAGATGTGAAAACAATTGCGGTAATCGGAAGAACAGAAGATGAATGCCGTGATATATATGTGAAATTAACAAATGCAGGATTAACGGTCAACGTAATTGAAGCAAACCAAAGTAAATATGAAGGTGGTATATCAGTAGTACCTGTCTATTTAGCGAAAGGTTTAGAATTTGATGCGGTGCTTTTAATTGATGTGGATGAAGAACATTACAAAAACACAAAACATGATGCAAAATTACTATATGTCGGATGTACGAGATCACTTCATGACTTATGGATTTTCTATAGTGGGGAAGCGTCACCTTTAATTAAAGGATTAAAATAAAGTGAAACTATAATCAGTGGGGAGTTTTACTGCAAGCTAATGTGGGATAAATATAAAAAGAGGATTTTCTAGTACTGTATGAAAATCCTCTTTTTTATATTAAAATGGTAGACGTGTAAAATGACAATAAAGTTATTTAATTTTCGATATAAGATACTTCACTGTACTTAAAAATATAACAATAAAGTCGTTTCTGTAGTGCTTTAAGAAAAAAATGTACTTTTTAATAGACTACATGCTGCTAATTTAAGTCTTTAATTTATAGCTGTAGAAATAAATAATAATGAATAAAGATAATGATTAATATATAATTTAATGAGAACAAATGTACATTTATTTTTAAATGTGAGTTCTAAAAAATAAAAGCCTTTTCTCAATATCGAGAAAGTAGGTTCTTTAGCATACACTTTATTTTTCACATTCACAATCACAATCATCTAAATAATATACAACAAATATTTCCCGATCTTCGTCTATTTCTGATGCACATCTTTTTAATGGTCTCGCCTGTAGAGAAGGATTAAAAATTAAAAGATGAGGTAGTAAGTCAGAAGTACTTTCTTTCTCAAGAACATGAAGCACCTCTCTTTGCGATGGTTCATCTTCATATTTTCGGTATTCAACACATCTAAAGTTGTATTTCTTTGATTGAGTTAGGTAAGTTGTTTCTTCCTTCAACTTTTTAAGTTTAATTCTCACTACATCATCAACCCAAGAGCCTATATTCTCGTAAACTACACCATTACTTACAATGTAATCAGTTATTAATCTCGCAGATATCTCTTCATTTTTTAAGTTTTTACGTGAAAATAATACTTCTTTCGTTTCAGTAATATATTCGATGGTATTCATTTTTGCATTAGCCTCCTTCACTTAGTTTAAAATTAGCTTATACTATAAATAAGACAGATTTTGTCATATTTTATGAAAAAGGTGATTAAATGTCTAAAACTAAACGCATCATTAGAATCATGCTGGCATTAAACAATAATAATTCCATTACTGCAAAGGAACTTGCTAAATCCGAAGGAGTCTCAGAGAGAACAATCCTCCGAGATATACAGGAGCTAAGTGAAATTTACTTTCCAGTCTATTCAGAAAGAGGTAGAAATGGAGGGTTTAGTACACTAAAAAATAAAATGATCCCTCCTATTTGGTTTAGTGAGGATGAAATAATAGCTTTATTTTTTGCAATAGATGCCATGCAATATGTTGGCGCCACTCCTTTTTCTACTTCATATAAAGTAATTCTAAATAAACTGTTCAATATGATTCCTCAGGAAACTTCCGATACAATTGAGAATACTAGAGACAAAATCTTGATGTGGCAACCAAATATTAAAGTAGATAAAACGGTGCTAAGAAACCTTTATGATGCATCTGTAGAAGAGAAAACTGTTAATATCTTATATGAAACAACTGAAGATGAAATCTATAGAGAGATAGAACCTATGGGCTTATACGTATATAACGGGTATTGGTATTGTCCCGCTTACTGTAGAATGAGAAGAGGCATAAGGCTTTTCAGGGTAGATCGAATAAAAAAAACAATTATTAATTCTGCTTCTCATTCCACTAATGTCCATTTGAATGTTAAAGAATGGCTGTATTCTGAGTGTGAATCTAATCTCATAAAGCTCGAAGTGAGTTTAAGCAAAGAGGGAAAAAGAAAAGCTGAGAGCATATCATGGTTAAGAGATAATATGGAATACAATTCAGATGGAACCGCGAAAATAACAAAGAATATTAACCCTTCAGAAGAGTGGTTTTATGTTGAACTACTTTGGAATATTGGACAAGAAGCAGAAATAATAGAACCTGATTTCATAAAAAATAAGCTTATTGAAAGGGCTAAATCAGTGATAACGAAATATAATAACTTTTAGCTTAATTTGCATTTAATTTTATACTACTAGAAAGGATCACTTCATAGATAATTGTTCCTTTATTCAACTAAAGGGTGCGATTGTGGCATAAAATAGATAAAAAATGATCAAACTTTATTTCAAATCCACAACGGATGATGGTCCTTTTAGCAACGAATTGTATCTATCTTCCTAAGTCTATTAAAACGCCATAATCCTCTACTCGTGGTTTAGAAAGTAGGGGATATTTTTTGTAAAAGATTTATCCTTTTTTATCAAAGCACTACACTACATTTAAATAATGTTCAATTTTAAACGAATAAAGCCATTAATATTAAATTTTGATAGCTATCATCCAATTTTACACCCTTTGCTTTTCTACCCTCTTCAAAGAAGCCTAGATTCTTATATAACTGGATTGCACCTAGATTATCTTCCATTACCTCAAGACAAACTTTTTCAATCTTACTGTTATTTTTAGCCCAATTGATTAACGTTTCTAGAAGAGCTCTTCCAATACCATAATTTCGATATTCAGGTAGTATGGTCATCGCAAAAGCCCCTTGATGACTAATTTTTTCTTTGTTTCCGTTCTTAAAATCTATTGCACCGACTAACTTACCATCAACTTCAGCAATAAACTGTACATAATTTGGATTTTCATGATAAGCTTTTAACGTTTTTTGAATAGCATCGATACGTACCTTTTTTACATCCTCAACCGTACTTAGCATGTATGGAGCGTTTATTAAAGCTTTTGAAGCAGAATCTAGTATTCTTTCTGCATCCTGTTCTTTAGCTTCTCTAATTATTACTGTTTTTCCATCCTTAGATTTATAAGTAAAAACATTAGTTGATAAGATACTACACACACCCTTTCGGAATATAATTAATTAAAATTTTCAACTGTTTCGCGATTCTTAAGTAAGAAAAAGTCGTATCACCTTTTTCTGCAATCGTTCTGCTTCAACTTAATAATGATTATTTCAAATATTTCTAATTTTTACAAGGGTTCATTCCATTATATAGTCCGATTGTTGAATAACATGACTGGCGTTTTTCAAACAATTTTATTATGTTTTAAACAACTTTATTATCTCTGTACAAGATGAATTAACGACTTGAGCTGTTGTGTAAATAATATACAATGACCATTTCTAATTCCTTAGTTTGTTCTTTTTCCCATATACGAACAGCATCTACTGGAATTTGTGTATGTTTTAACCAATCTAGAATTAAGTGTAGTTGTTCTTGTATTTGACCAATGTTTTGCTCCTTTATGTTCTTATTCTGAATTCTATTAGTTAATTGAAACATATAGGGAAGTTTTTCTATACATTCGCTTAAATCTCCGCAATAACCTGAAGGGAATTCATGTGTACCAAATTCTAAAGTATGGATGTAATTAGAAACTAGGTATATCATGGCTTCTTGTTCGGTATCACCACCTAATTCAATCGCTTTTCGAAGGGATTTTTCTAAATCGTCTTCTTTATTGCTAGAGTCCATATAAATTCCTATCCATCTAAAAGGCCTTGAATCAAATGGGGTGTTTTCTGTCCATCTATATAGAATGTCAATTAGAAAACTATTTAGTGAGAAAGTTAACACCTCATCTTTTTCGTTTGATGCATCTAAAATAGTAAACAGTGAAATGGCAAACTCCTCTTGATCTTTTGATTCCCATTTCTTTGCATTTGAAATAAATGTCTCTAAATGTTTATAAGCTAATTTTCGAAGTCCCGCTTCGCGATGCTGACAGTAACAAATAAAATCATGCCAATGCTCATTTGTATTCATATGTATAATAATAGTTTGTAATGTAGTGAGAGGTTTATCCATTATAAGTCCCCAATCTATTAAGAACGTGTTGAAAATTTAGTGTTATTATATCATTACATAAATTAAAAAGGGAGAGTTACTATGATTACAAAAGTAATTGGGAAATCGCAAAAATAATTGGAAAAATTAATGAAGATTCCCTTATAGAAGAGGGATTTATTCATTGTTCATTAGTAGATCAAGCTTTAAGAGTTGCAGAAAAATATTTCAAGCATGAAGAAGATGTTTTATCACTTACAATTGATCCAGCCCTATTAAAAGCAGAAGTAAAATATGAACTTGCTTCAAACAGTCAAGAATATCCGCATGTTTACGGAGTAATTAATGTTGAGGCGATTGTAGAGGTTGTTCCATTTTCTAAAGAAAACGGGGAATTTATATTACTTAAATCAGTTCGACTTTAGTAATAGGCGATGGAGTTCGCTATAATTGCTATATATAGCTAATGAATCCTATTGATAAACGAGATTTTTTGTTTATCAGTAGGATTTTTAATTTTATTCGAACAGACTTAAAAAGAGCACATTTGAATTGTGCTCTTTAAGAGAAAAGTGAATTAGGGTTTTTACTTCTAGATAATGTATGAGTGATTCATCATAATGTGACGATGAATCACAAAAGAGCAGTTAGAGTGGGAAGAATTTAAGATGGATTTTATTGGTCACGGGATCCAATCGATTGGTAATGAAGCAGTTCTAACAGGACTCATTATAGACTTTGAAGATGAAACGTAAAAAAAATTATTATGTTTATCTGAATGTTGAGGGAATACAAGAGTTTTATTTATCTAATTTTTAGAAAAAATAGACTATAATATTGATAAATGGTATAATTTCCTTGTTATTGGAATTAAAATGAAAATATTAGAAGAAAAAGGATTGGGCTGGTTTTAATGGGGGATTCTGATCACAAAGAAACAAAGGCAATATTAAAGTTATGGTTTATTTATATACCACTTGCATTTGGAGAGTTTGTCTTTTCGAATATCATAGATTATTTAAAAAAATAAAGATTTTGCATTTGAAAAACAATTAACCTAATTTAATTGTTTTTTTATTTTTCTCTAATAAACCAAACAAAAATAAAGATTTTGAACAAGATGAAGTTTATGAAGGAAATAACGTTGATTAGGTGCTGAAAACGGGAATCATTCAAGCATGGTAATTCGCCATTTTTATAGCTTCCTATAGTGAAATGTTATGTTCACATCATATGTATACGATATTTGTAACTTAATATAGCATTACTGGAACTTCAAAATTAGTAGTTAAGGTTGCTACCTTTTAGAGTGCTATAGATATATAACTTAGCTAAAAAAGCAAAAATCATATAATTTGCGCTTTTTATTATCCGTTTTTTGGTAAATGATTATAGTTTTTGTCACATTAATACTGTACGATACATAGTATAAAACACATACTGTATGACATATAGTAATGGAAATGAGGTGAGTGAATGGATACTTTATTAAACTCGTTAATTACTGAGTTAAGAAGAGGGACATTAACGTTAGCTGTTTTAAGTCAATTAAGAACGCCGCAGTACGGATATTCACTTGTCCAGTTATTGGAGCAATCAGGGATTACAATTGATCAAAGTACTTTATATCCGCTACTTCGCCGATTAGAAAAGCAGGAGTTAGTGACGAGTAGTTGGGATAAAACAGAGAGTAGACCTCGTAAGTATTATGTTTTAAGTGAATATGGATTAGAGATATTTTTACAATTGAAAAAGCAGTGGGTAAAGGATTCGAAAGAACTTTATAACTTATTAAAGGAGGAGGACGAAAATGAGTTTGATTGATATGTATGTCCATGAAGTTGCGAAGAGATTGCCTGAACAAAATCGTGAAGATATTACACTTGAACTACGGTCAACAATAGAGGATATGTTACCAGACGATTATAATGAGGAAGATGTGAAGAGCGTACTCGAAAAATTGGGAAGTCCAGTTTCATTGGCTAATGGGTACTTGGATAGACCAATGCATTTAATTGGACCACGTTATTTTGATGTATATACGACGCTATTAAAAATGATTATACCAATTGCAGCTGTTATTGCGCTCATTTCAATGGTTGCAGAAAATGTTATAGGCTATAATGGTGATCAAGCGGTATTAAATGTTATTTTACAATTGATAGGTAAAGGTATAGGGGAAATTTTTGAAGTGGGTCTCCATGTATTTTTCTGGTTGACACTTGTGTTTGTTATTTTAGAAAGAACAGATAAAGACAAAGGTATCGAGCCGTTGACGACAAGTTTTAAAAAATGGACACCAGATGATTTGAAAAACATCTCGTATATCCCAAAGAAAAAAGCAATCTCGAAGTTTGAAGTTTTTGGAGGTTTAATGTGGACGGCAGTTTGGACTACACTTTACTTTTATGCGAATCATCTTGTAGGCGTATATCATGGTACAGAAAACGGATTGAAGTTTGTCGCGCCAACGTTTAATCAAGATGTTTTGCTTCAATACTGGCCCCTAATTTTGGTTATGATCGTTTTCGAAGTAGCTATATCACTTTATAAGTTAGTACAGGGACAATGGACGAAAAGGTTGGCAATTGGAAATGCTATTCTTCAAGTAGTCGGAACAATCATATTCATTGTAATTGTAGTAAATCCACATTTATTAAACGAAGGATTCATTACGTATATGGCAAATGCATTTACTACTTCCCCAGAGGAGTTTAAAACGTGGCTCATTGGGGGAGGAATTTTCTTCTACATGTTATCTGCTGCAATAAATATACTTGATGGTTTCCGAAAAGCTAGTATTCGTATGTAGATAAAAATCTGAAATTTCGATAAAATAAAACTATTGAAAAGATAGTGAAATAAGATGAACATGATGAAAGGAAGAAAACAATGATAAGGGAAGCAACGAAAAGAGATTTAGCATACATTTTAGATATTTATAACGATGCGATACTTTATACAACAGCTGTATATGCGTATAAACCTGTAACCCTTGAAAATAGAATAGATTGGTATGAACAAAAAAAGGCTGAAGGGTATCCAATTTTCGTATATGAATTAGATAATAAAGTAGTAGGATTTGCGACATTTGGACCATTTAGAGCTTGGCCTGCTTATAAATATTCAATTGAGCATTCGGTGTATGTTGATAAGGATTATAGAAAAAATGGGATTGGGACGTCTTTAATGAAAACATTAATCGAAATTGCAAAGGAAAGAGAGTATATGACCTTAATTGCTGGAATTGATGCAGAGAATGAGAAAAGTATTGCCTTGCATCAAAACTATGGATTTATTCATGCAGGAACAATAAAAAAAGCTGGTTATAAGTTTAATAAATGGCTAGATTTAGCTTTTTATCAGCTGGAACTTAACGGTCCTGAAAATCCTATAGAAGAATAAATATTTTTCGGTAGCAAGAAAAAATTCATGCTACCTTTTTCTTATTTTAATAGCTAATGAAAAGGTTTTTTACATTCAATGTTGAAATATTAGAAGTTAATATAACGATATAAAAAGAGGGATGGAAATGGAAACTGTTATAAATAAAATAAAAGAGGTACAATCTAATTATGTGGGAATGGCAATTTATTCTACAAAAGATAATCGGATAGTTGCTTCATATAATAATGAATTAAATATTCCGTTAGCATCAGCAGCAAAATTAGTCATTGGATTTGTAGTAACGCAAATGGTGAAGGAAAATAAACATAATTGGAATGATATACTTCATCACATTAAATTTAATCCGCATGAAGATAGTGGGCAGTTATATCCGCATTTACAAGGAAGAACTTCTTTAACACTTAGTCAAGCGGTAGAGGTAATGATTGCTTGTCATGATAGTTGCGTTGCACAGTCAGTTGTAATGCACTGTGGTGGATGGGATGCTGTGAAAATGTACGCACAAACGTACTTTTCAAAAATTTATATACAAGAGAATGCTAGAGATGAGAAAAATGTTGGAGAATTAAGTGAAGTTCTTGCCCTTTTCATACAAACCTTTCAAGGTTATAAATCAGAACCAGAATTATGGGAACCAATTATTAGCGGCATGGTAAGACAGCAAGGAGAGTATGAAGAAATCCCATATTATCATTTAGCTCATATGACAGGTGGATTACTCACAGCTACAATAAATATTGGTATTATAGGAATGTTTAACGAATTTCCGCTTCTTTATGTGATGGGGGGAAAAGATTTACCGAATCGACGTGAAAATAAAGAGGTAGATGAAGCTTTTGCAATAGTTTTAAAGTACATATACAAAGAATATAGTGAAAGCATGCTAGGAGTGAGCGATTGAAAAGAAACTTAAAGACTTCAACAATCATTATTTTAATTTTAACGGTTATTGCTCTTGAAGTTGGAATCGCACTATATGATCACAATTTGTCATTAGATACAATTTACTTTGCAGCGATCCTTATTTGTATTGTATTGCTTTTTGGCACACGTGTTTCTGGAGAGAAAGAAAGTACATCGCAACGAGGAAGAAGAAAAACAGCTCTTATATTTTGGCCATCTATTTTATTGTCTATCGTTTGTTTTGCGGTTATAAGTTACATAAGGGTAGGATATGTCTCTGTACCAGGTATAATTGGCTTTTCATGCTTTGTTACATATGGTGGATTCGTATGTATTAGTATTTTAAAGAGAAAAAATAAAATGTAGATTACTAAGCTGAAAGGAAGCAATATAAATGAAACATATAAAGAACGGTACACGTACTGAAGGAGAATATATTAAAAATAAAGTTATTCAATATAATATGTCCATCTTAACAGATGAGGCAAGACAGACGATGGAAGAAGTACGCCTCGTAGTAAAAAATGAAGAAGGAAAAATTTTTGGTGGCGTAACAGGTACGATGTATTTTTATCACCTTCATATCGACTTTTTATGGGTTGATGAATCAGTTCGTCATGACGGTTATGGCAGCCAACTTTTACATGAAATTGAAGGGATTGCGAAGGAGAAAGGGTGTAGATTAATATTGCTAGATTCATTTAGTTTTCAAGCACCAGAATTTTATAAAAAGCACGGTTACAGGGAGTATGGTGTCGTTGAAGATCATCCGAAAGGTCATAGTCAGCACTTTTTTGAAAAGAGATTATAATAGTATTATGTATACTGGTTGATGGGAGAAAGCATATGTACACGTATAAATTGCAACAAGAACAACCAATCTGTGCAGAAAAAATAAAGAAGCTTTATGATTCTGTCGGTTGGTGGCCAGAAAGAAAAGAAGTCGATATTGAAAAAATGTTAAAGAATAGTATAGCCATTGGAGTATGGGAAGAAAATGAATTAGTTGGATTTGCTAGAGTCGTTTCTGATGGTGTTTTTCGAGCATACATTGAAGATGTTGTCGTACATGAGAGTGTAAGAAATAAAGGTATTGGAGAGAAAATGCTTACAATATTACTTCGAGAAATATCTCATATTGATATTGTTAGTCTATTTTGCGGTGAGAAGCTAATAAAGTTTTACGGTGAGCAGCAATTTCAAGCAACGAAGCAAATTGTGATGCATCGTAATCAAACAGGGAAAGAATAAGAGGTGCCAATTAAAATGAATGCAACAAGAGCGTACTGTTTATCGAAAAGAAAAGCGACAGAAGATTCTCCAGATGGCTGGAGTGCAACATGTATGAGGCTTAATAATAAAATATTTGCGATAGTAAATCATGAAGAAGGCGAAAAAGCTGCGATTACATTGAAGTGTGATCCAGAAGTCGCATTAAGAATAAGAGAAGATTATCCAGAAACAATTATTCCAGGGTATCATATGAATAAAAAACATTGGAATACCGTTTATATTCATAAGGGTATAGAGCAGGAGCAAATTAATAAAATGATTGATTGGTCGTATGATCTAGTACTACAATCATTTTCAAAGAAAAAGCAGCAGGAGTTAATGGATTAATATGTATTAGGAGTGTGTGTAATGAAAGATTCGATTAAAGATACGTATGATAAATTAGCGAGTACATATAAAGAAAATCTAGATTTTGCAAATCCATATAACAGTTATTATGAAAGACCGGCGATGATGGAGCTTATTCCAAGGGAACTAGAAGGAAAAAGAATATTAGATGCTGGATGTGCAGCTGGATGGTATACTTCTCAATTCATAGGAAGAGGAGCAAATGTTACAGCAATTGATGTAAGTCCTGAAATGGTAAAAGCAGCAAAAGAAAATATAGGAGAAGAAGCAACGTTCCTTTGTCATGATCTGCAAGAAACATTGCCATTTGAAGATAATACGTATGATGTGATTGTAAGTTCGTTAACTCTTCATTACTTAGAAAATTGGAATCAAGTATTTCAAGAATTTCGTCGTGTATTGAAGCAAGGTGGGGAACTTATTTATTCTATTCATCATCCTTTTATGGATTTCACAAAGTTTCCATGTAAAAATTATTTTGAAAAACAGTTATTAATAGATACTTGGGTTAAACCGAATATTACTATTGAAGTCAAGTTTTTTAGAAGATCATTACAAGACATACTAAATGAAACTACAAATTATTTTGTATTAGAAGAGATAGTAGAACCGAAGGCAATTGAAAAAATGAAAGAAGTAGACGAAAAATCATATTATTATCTAAATACGAATCCACATTTTCTTATCATTAAAGCAACTAATAAATAGCTAGTAAAATAACTTTGTTTTACTAGCTATTTACAGTTTTACATTACATATTAGGGGACTTTAAAATGAATACGAAACGAAATAGAGTAGTATATGCACTATTTACTATAGTTATTATTATTTTAGGTCTTAGCTCAAGAAAGTTTGCTTTTGCACTACCACATCTATTAAATGATTATTTAGGTGATGCTTTATGGGCATTAATGATTTTTACTGGCTTTGGACTTTTGTTTCCTAAAACAGAGACGAAGAAGTTGGCTTTTATTAGTTTAATGTTTTGCTACGGGATTGAAGCGAGCCAATTGTATCATGCGGAATGGATAGATAGCATGCGTGCAACGACTTTGGGCGGACTCGTGTTGGGATACGGTTTTTTGTGGAGTGATTTAGTGGCCTATACAATTGGTGTTGGAGTGGGAGTACTGTGTGAGGTTATTTTTCGGAAGACATAAGAATTGTAAAAGGGGTATTTGTAAATGGAACAAGCACTGGAAATTGCAAAGTTTTGGTTTCAAAATGAACATGTCACAGCTACTGTAATTCAACAAAAAGTAGCGAAGGTTATATGCAAGAATAAAGAGTATATTTTAAAGAAAACAGGATCAATAAAGCAACTTCTAGTTGAATTCGATGTTTTGAAGCAACTGTATGAAAAGGGAATTAAAGTACAGAGAGTAGTAAAGACAGAAAATGATGAACAATATGTATTATATAAAGAAAAATATTATTGCTTATATGAGTATGTTGCCGGAAGTGTTTTAGAAATAAAAGATACGAATAAGCTGGAAAGGCTAGCAAGTACAATTGGAGAAGAAATAGCTAATCTGCACAAAGCATTACATTCGGTGAATAGTGACCATGAGTTAATAAAAAGAGATTTATATAGGATGGCATTTGAATGGGCTATACCGATTTTAGAAAAGAATGAGTATGTTCATCGAGAGGTAATTCAAAAGATGGAGCGAATGCACGCAGCTTTCAAGGAAACGGTCCATCCATTACCGAGACAAATTATTCATCGTGATATGCATCTATCAAATGTAATCTTTAAAGATGATAAACTGGAAGGGTTTATAGATTTTGAGATTTTAGAAAATAATGTAAAAATATTTGATTTATGTTATTGCTGTACAAGTATATTAAGCGAGCTATTTAGTGATGAAAGATTAAGAGGGAAATGGTTACATATCGTTAGCAAAGTCTTTGAAGGTTATTATAAACAAAATGATTTAACGAAAGAAGAACTAAAAGCTATTTGGTATGTTATGCTTTCAATTCAAATTATCTTTATTGCTTATTTTGTCCAGTTACCAGATTTATTAAAGTTAAATGAAGAAATGTTCTTCTGGATTTTCGCTAATAAGGAAACTATTGAAGAAGTTATAGAAGGTATCGTAAAGGTATGAAAAAAATAATATTAATTGGTTCTGGTGGTTCAGGAAAATCTACATTAGCAAGGCAGTTAGGAAATAAATTAAATATTAAGGTGCATCATCTTGATGCATTATTTTGGAAACCGAATTGGGAAGGTGTTCCGAGAGAAGAACAAATAACAGTTCAAAATAACTTAATTAAAGATGAGAAATGGATTATTGATGGGAATTATGGCGGGACGATGGGTATAAGACTGAATGCAGCTGATACAATTATCTTCCTTGATATTCATAGAACAATTTGTATTTATCGTGCTTTTAAAAGAATTGTAAAATACCAGAATAAAACAAGACCAGATATGGGCGCGGGATGTGAAGAAAGATTTGATTTGCAATTTTTTAAATGGATATGGGAATATCCTAATGCTAAACGACCTACAATTTTAAAAGGGTTAGAGCAATTGCCGGAAGAGAAAAAGGTTATTGTTTTAAAATCTCCAAATGAGGTTCGGAAATTTTTAGAGCACATATAATTATAGAATGTAACACAAAAATTCTTTGTGAATCTTACCGATTAGTTTAATAAAACTAATCGTTTTTTATTATGAAAAATTTAACGCTTTTTGAAAATTCTATTTTGTAATGAGTATATGACTTTAAGTTCATATAAAATGAACGTTTGGAGGAATAGAAAATGACTAACGATTTAATTCAACTAATCAATTCATTAATGGTCAATATTCCAGCTGGAGAGGTAGTATTAAGAGATGATCGAATAAAAAAAGAATGGCTAGTACAAATTCAACCATTTCTTCTTGCAAAGTATGCTGTAACAATGGAACTATATGATGCTATTACAAATAGTACATTAAATAATTTTGATGAAAATCATAAACCAGTTGTCAATATTTCATGGAACGATGCCATTTCGTTTTGTAATGTACTTTCAAAAAAAGCGGGATTAAAAGAATATTATTCTATTAGTGATGGTGGTCAAATTGTGAAATGTAATTTAGGTTCAAATGGCTACCGATTACCATCTGAGGCGGAGTGGCAATATGCATGTAAAGCAAGTACAACCGGATATACATACGGGAAACTTCATGATATAGCGTGGTATAATGAAAATTCAAATGGAGAGATTCATGACGTTGGCCAAAAAGAACCGAATGCATGGGGACTTTATGATATGCTAGGGAACGTTTGGGAATGGTGTTATGATTTGTATGATGAAACAGTGTACGGATCATACCGCATTTTTCGTGGTGGTAGTTGGGCTGAAACAGCGAGAGGGTGCGGCGCTACTTGTCGTCGTCGAAGCCATCCTACATTTCATATAGATGATCTCGGTTTTAGACTTGCTAGGTCAATTTAGTAGGAACATGATACGAACAGCTAGGAAAAGAGTATGGAGAGAATCCGTACTCTTGCCAACATAGAAATGATTTAACGTAAGGAGTGTTTATTATGGCGCGTGTTTTATTTATTAATGCTGGATCAGAAGGACATATAAATCCAACTTTACAAGTTGTAGATGAATTGATTTCTCGTGGTGAAGAGGTCGTTTATTTTTCAATAGAAGCTTTCAGGGAGCGGATTGAGAAGACAGGTGCTACTGTACGAACGATTGATGATCAAAAATTTATAAAAGCGTTTCTATCTGGAGGCAGAAATTATTTACAGGAAAGAATAAATGGCCTTCTACATACAGCAGATATTGTAATACCTAGCGTTTTAGAACAAATTGAAGGTGAACATTTTGATTACATAATTCATGATTCTATGTTTGGCTGTGGCCATTTAATTGCTCAAATCCTTAAACTTCCAGCCATAAATTCATGCACATCTTTTGCGCAGGATGAAAAATCCGTTGAGCAAATGTTAGGTCATCTATCAAAAAATATCCCAGTAGAAATTTATGATAAAATACAGAATGATTTTCAAAACTTAACGAAGGGAATTGCTGAAAAATATGGTGTTGAAATAAAATCATCGTATGAAGTTTTCTGTAATCCTGCACCCCTTACTATTGTATATACAATTAAGGAGTTCCAGCCTTTTGGTGATACGTTTGATGAAATATATAAATTTGTAGGACCATCTATCTCTGCACAAATGAAAAACAGAGACGTTGATTTTACTTCAATTGAAGAAAAAAGTCCGATTTATATTTCATTAGGTACTGTTTTTAATGAAGCGATTGACTTTTATAAACTGTGTATGAAGGCCTTTGAGAATAGTGAGCATACAATTGTTATGTCTATTGGTAGTAAAACAAAAATAAGTGATCTAGGCGAAATTCCTAAAAACTTCATTGTGAAAAACTATGTACCCCAAACTGAGCTGCTTACATATACGAAACTATTTATTACACACGGCGGGATGAACAGTGCGCATGAAGGACTGTATAACGGGGTTCCGCTCGTTGTAATACCGCAAAGTGCAGATCAGCCAGTAGTCGCAAAGCAAGTGGAGAGTCTTGGAGCAGGAATAAAATTACAAATGCAAGGATTAACTGCGGATCAACTAAGTGAAAGTGTAGAAATGGTATTAAATAATCCGTCATTTAAAGAAGTTGCTTTGAATTTGAAGAAATCTTTCCAAAAATCAGGTGGATATAAGAAAGCTGTTGATGAAATTTTTATATTTGTAGGTCAGTGAAAAAATGAAATTATACATTAGAAAAGCATCTAAATAGGATGCTTTTTATTTAACTTTATAATTCTTATTTTTAATATCTAGTATGGTTAAAACTAAGGCACTGAGAGATATAAGTATAAGAATAAAAGTTAACCAGTTAAATGTATTGTCAATTATGAAGTAAAGATGATAGATAAATATATTCGAATTTTATTTTAAAATGTTAGGACTTAGTTTTACATGTTAGTAATAATTTCACTGTTTCTGCACAACTTCTGCACATACTCAGGTAATTTCTATGTCATGATATATTCATAAAGTGAAATATTTCACAAGAAAAATATAATTTCACTGCGGTGTATGCATAATTCACACATACATCGGTACAAGTTTGTCTCTTGTTATTCTTTTACATCAAAGCCCACATTCCACTACAAAGTATAACAAGAAGGAGACATGAACATGAATAATCGATTTTTAAAACAACTACAAAATATGAAAATGAACAAAAAAAGTTTAGGAGCTGTAGCATTAACAGCTGGAATTATTAGTACGACACTTATTCCTCAAAATGCTTATGCGCACGGTTTTGTTGAAAAGCCCGGTAGCCGATCCGCTTTATGTAGTTCAACTTATGGTGCGCTAAATGTAAACTGTGGAAGTGTTATGTATGAACCACAAAGTTTAGAAGCTCCAAAAGGTTTCCCACAAGGTGGTCCAGTAGATGGACAAATTGCTTCAGCAGGCGGAAAATTTGGTGGTATTTTAGATCAACAAACAGCAAATCGTTGGTTTAAAAATACAATCACTGGTGGGGAAAATACATTTACTTGGAAGTATACTGCGCCTCACTTAACGAGTAAGTGGCATTACTATATTACTAAAAAAGGATGGAATCCAAATAAAGCGCTAACAAGAGCAGATTTTGAACCAATTGGAACTGTACAACATGATGGTTCCGCAGCTTCAAATAATTTAACTCATAAAATCAATGTACCTACTGATCGTAGTGGATATCATGTGATTTTAGCAGTATGGGATGTAGCTGATACAGCAAATGCATTCTATAATGTAATTGATGTTAATCTTATTAATGATGTGAAACCAGACATAGAAGCGCCAAGTATTCCAAATGGACTTCAGACGCAAAAAGTAACAGCAAATAGTGTAGAACTAACATGGAACGCTTCTACGGATAATGTAGGGGTAAAAGGATATCAAATCTTCCGTAACGGAGAGATGATTGATACAGTAATAGGCACTCATTTTATTGATAAGAAATTACAACCAAGCACAGAATACTCTTATACTGTAAAAGCAATTGACGCAGCTGGCAATGTATCGAAGGAAAGTACAGCGCTTACAGTAAAAACGACAGTTGAGATTCTAGATACAGAAGCACCAACACAACCAAAAGGATTACATAGTATGGGAACGACAGCGTCAAGTGTGGATTTAATGTGGAGTCCATCTGACGATAATATTGGTGTAGACCATTACGATATTTATAGAGAAACAGAAGGATCAATGAAAAAGATTGCAACATCCAATACAACTTCTTATATGGATAAAAATCTGCTCGCTAATACTACTTATAAATATGTAGTAAAAGCTGTTGATGTAGCTGGAAATGAATCCGTACAGAGTGATATATTCACAATTACTACAAAAACCGAAAGCGCTTCATATGAAGCGTGGGATGCAAAAAAAGCATATAAAAAGGGAGATAGAGTTCTACACGAAGGAAAAGTATATGAAGCAGTCCAGAGTCATCAAGGAAATGGTGATCCGAACTGGATTTATGCATTATCATTATGGAAAACAGTGTAAGCTTTACCTAGATATGAACTAAGAGATGATGGGCTTTGATTTCAAAAGAGAATCTGGAGAATTCACTTTTCTATTTATAAAAAAGGGTAGTGTATGAATACATAAGATTCATATACTACCCTTTTTATTATGATAACATTTTCGTCATAAGTATATGCGGAATGCCATCTTCCATAAATATATCAGAAGAAGTTTCATAACCTAATTTTTTATAAAATCCTTCAGCTTGTGTTTGCCCGTGTAGTTTCACTTTTGTAGCTTGTTCGTTACGAGCAATTTCTTCTAACGTTTGAATGATGACTTTACCTAATCCGTATGTACGATAATCTTTTAAAATGCAAATACGTTCTAATTTTCCGACGCCATCAACAAATCGTATACGCCCTGTACCTACAGGAAGCTCATGATAATAAACTAAAATATGTTTACATTGCTCTCCGATTTCATCGAATGTATCGAATTCATCTGTAAGAGGAACACCTTGTTCTTTTACAAATACTTCTTTTCGAATATGAAAGGCAGTTTCTAAATCAGCAAGTTCTGTTATAAGTTTGGATTGCAAAATGTTCAGTCCTTTCTAGTGTAATCTGTTTGCGTTTTCCTAGTATATCATAATAAAGCACTATTAAGAGAAGAAGAACATACTAAAAAGCCAACTTTAAAAAGTTAGCTTTTATTACAATTTCTTTATCCCATTTTTAGTACCAATAATTGCTGTACTCGTCATACTTATAAACAACCCTGTTTCAACTACACCAGTAATCATTTTTAATTGGGTGTGTAAATGGACAGGATTAGAAATATGATTAGGGAATATACAATCGATAATCATGTTATTGTTATCGGTTATATAGGTTTCATTATTTTTCAAACGTAATGTTGTTTGACATCCTAAAGACTGAATTTTATTTTCGGTTTGTTTCCATGAAAAAGGGATGATTTCAATAGGTAATGGAAAAGTACCTAAATGTGTTACAAGTTTCGATTCATCAGCAATGATAATTAGTTCTTTAGAGGAAGAGGCAACGATTTTTTCACGAAGTAATGCACCGCCACCGCCTTTTATAAGTTGTAAATTTGAATCAATTTCATCCGCTCCATCAATTGTAAGATCAAGACTTTGTACGTCGTTTAACGAAATTAGGGGGATATTTAGTTGATGTGCTAATGCTTCAGTTTCCTTTGATGTCGGTACAGCTTGAAATGATAATCCTTCTTTTACACGCTCACCTAATTTTTGTATTGTCCAATATACAGTAGAACCTGTACCAAGCCCAATCTTCATGCCATCATTTACAAAGTTAGCGGCATATTCGCCAGCGAGCTGTTTTAAATTCATCGCTTTACTCCGCTGGACGCGGTCCAGCATCAAGACCTGAATTTTCAACTGTAAGTACCGGACGAACGACTATATCTTTATGTACACGCATTTGACAAGATAATCGTAAATGATCTTCAATCCCTTTTTCCGTCATTGCATGTTTCTCATTCGCACTCGCTTCACAGAAATCACCTGCTAGTATTTCTACTCTACAAGTTGTGCAACGTGCATTCCCGCCGCAACGATGAAGAATGTTGACACCGCTATCTTCAATTGCTAATACTAACTTTGTTCCTTCTTTTACATCAAAAGTTCCCGCACCTTCAATTGTTAATTTTGGCAAATTTGTTCCTCCTCACGTAAAATTGTACATAACATATTTATGACCGCGAATTATTGAACATAAACATTATTTTTTTATATCCCCGTAACTTTTTTTAATGTTGAATCGTTTATTAAGTAAGCGCTGAAAAGGAGTGGTTATTTTGTGCACAAAAGTAACTCATGTTTTAAAGAACCATATCGATATGAATCATTCAAATATAAACTTTTTAATTGAACAATATGGAGAGTTAAAAAGATACTGTACTTTTTTAACGAAAAACAAATGGGATGGGGAAGATCTCGCCCAAGAAACAGTGTGTAAAGTACTTCAAAAATATAGAAATAAAGATATTTGTATGACACTCGTCTATAAAATAGCAAGAAATCGTTGGTTAGACCAGATGAAATTAAAATCAGTTCATGAAAAAGTAAAGGAACAAATCACTTTTGAAGAACCACATGAGAACATTGCAGATTTGCATGAAATGGTAGGGAAAGTATTATCTTCATTAAATGTACAGCAATCCACGATTTTATTATTAAAGGATGTTTTTCAATATAGTATCGCTGATATTGCTAAAGTATGTTCCGTATCGGAAGGGGCAGTAAAAGCTTCTTTGTTTCGTAGTAGAAATAGGCTGAAAACTGTAAGTGAAGAAGGGATTGAGATAGTTGAATTCACAGATGATATGGAAGTTGTAGTAACGTCTATTCGAGAGGAGAGACCGGAATTATTAACGAAACTGCTTCCGACAATAGATTTTACTAAGTTACCATCTAAACAGCCAGTCTTATTATTTAATGCGAAAAAACCTTCTTCCTACAGTTGTATGCTTTTAGCAGCATAACAATTATTGGAGGGATATAAAATGAATGCAATTCCATATGTAGTGGAACAAACGAAATTAGGAGAACGTTCCTATGATATATATTCAAGGTTATTAAAAGATCGTATTATTATTATCGGTTCAGAAATAAATGATCAAGTAGCGAGTAGTGTCGTAGCTCAATTATTATTTTTAGAAGCAGAAGATGCAGAGAAAGATATATTTTTATACATTAATAGCCCCGGCGGATCAACGACAGCAGGTTTTGCAATATTAGATACAATGAATTTAATTAAACCTGATGTGCAAACGCTATGCATGGGCTTTGCAGCATCATTTGGTGCATTGTTATTATTATCAGGTGCAAAAGGAAAACGATTTGCACTCCCAAATAGTGAAATTATGATTCATCAGCCGCTTGGTGGTGCACAAGGGCAAGCAACAGAAATTGAAATAACAGCAAAAAGGATATTGAAGTTAAAGCATGATATTAATAAAATGATTGCAGAAAAAACAGGCCAACCGATTGAAAGAGTAGCACATGATACAGAAAGAGATTATTTTATGACTGCAGAAGAAGCGAAGGTATATGGGATTGTAGATGATGTTGTTACGAAAAAATAAGATGAAAAAGGCTAGAGGATATGTTAATTCTCTAGCCTTTTTATTAATCCTTTACCCATTCACCAACTAGCGCTTGATTGTTCTTAATCCATTTTCGTGCCGCTTCTTCGGGATCTTTCGTTTTATTTAACTCGACCATTAATGTACCAAGCTGCTCATCGTTCATTTTCCATTTATCAAAGTATTTTATGATATCCGGGTGATCTTTTTCGAAACCTTTACGAACGGAGTAATAAATGTCATCTTTTTCACCATATACTTTCTTAGGGTCTTTTAAATATTTTAAGTCAAATTCTGAAAAACCCCAATGCGGATTCCAAAGCGTAACAGCGATTGGTTTCTTTTTTGTATATGCTTTCTTTAGTTCACTCATCATCGCAGCTTCAGAAGATTGGACAAGTTTTAGTTTTATATCATATTCTTTCATTGCTTTATTCGTTAAATTCATAAGACTACTACCGGGTTCGATACCGACAATTTTATTATCTAGTTCATCTTTATGAGCATTTAAATCTTCGATACTGTTTATGTTTTTCATATAAGAAGGGACGACTAAACCTAGTCCAGTACCTTCGTACCATTTTGATTTTAAGACAATATCATCTTTATAACGATCGTTTAGCGGTTTATCTGTAACTGGTAGCCATACTTCTAAATTCGCATCAACATCGCCACGAGCGACACCAGTCCAAATTGCGGCTTTTTCTAAATACATGAGCTCAACTTTGTAGCCTTTTTCTTCTAATAAAACTTTCCACATGTTTGCAGTTGCAATATTTTCTTTCCAACTTGTTACACCAAGTTTAATTTTTCCTTTCGAATTTGCATTTGTTGCATTACATGAAGTGAAAATCATAGTAATAAATAATGCAAGGCATATAAACCAAATTTTCTTTCGCATCGAAAACCTCCTAAGTAACGTTTGCCTTATAAAATAAATGTATAAGTAAGCATTCTTATTATGAACGGAAACGAGAATTTTAAAGAAATCTTATGAATGTCATTTTTATGTAATATTTCTTTGTAAAATCGCAACACTATGTGAATAGATGGGTAGAAAAGGAGTAGTGACATGGATAATACAAAGGTGCGTGTTGAAAACGTAACAAAAGTATTCGGGAAACATCCGCAAAGAGCCCTTTCCTTATTAAAAGAAGGAAAAAGTAAATCGGAAATTTTAAAAGAGACAGGAATGAACGTTGGGGTGAAAAAAGCAACGTTTGAAGTTTACTCTGGAGAGATTTTCGTTATTATGGGTTTGTCTGGCAGCGGGAAATCTACGCTAGTTCGTATGTTAAATCAATTGATTAAACCAACTGCAGGTCATATATACATAGATGGTGAAGACATCGCAACGATGGGAAAAGAAGAGTTACGGAGAGTAAGAAGAACGAAAATGAGTATGGTATTTCAGAAATTTGCTCTATTTCCGCATCGTACAGTTATACAAAATGTTGCATATGGTTTAGAAATACAAGGAGTTCCGGTTGAAGAGCGAGAGAAAAAAGCGTTAGAATCGCTACAGTTAGTAGGACTCGATCATCATAAAGATAATTATCCAAGTCAACTTAGTGGTGGTATGCAGCAGCGCGTTGGAATCGCAAGGGCACTAACGAATAATCCAGATGTATTACTAATGGACGAGTCATTTAGTGCATTAGATCCACTTATTCGAAAAGAAATGCAAGATGAATTGTTAGAGTTACAAGATAAAATGGAAAAAACGATTATATTTATTACGCATGATTTAGATGAAGCGCTTCGAATTGGAGATCGTATTGCATTAATGAAAGATGGAGAAATCGTCCAAATTGGAACGCCAGAAGAAATTATGATGAGCCCCGCAAATGAATTTGTAGAAAAGTTTGTTGCGGACGTGAATTTAGGAAAAGTAATTACGGCTGAGTCTATTTTAAAACGACCAGAAACTTTATTAATTGATCGTGGACCTCGTGTGGCTCTTCAAATTATGAGGAATGCAGGCGTCTCAACTGTATATGTTGTAAACAAAAAGTATGAGTTTTTAGGTATATTAACTGCGGATGATGCGAGTAAAGCAGTACAAAAACAGTGGCCGATTGCTGATTTATTACTTAATGATATTCCGCATGTGTATTTGGATACTTTACTGGAAGAGACATATGCAAAAATGGCAGAGATGAAATATCCCTTACCAGTAATCGATGAGAAGAAAAGGCTAAGAGGAATTATTAAACGTGAAAGTGTCATTCAAGCTCTTGCAGGAAACATTGAGGAAGAGGTGAAAGACGATGAATAGTATACCACGTATTCCATTAGGGGAATGGGTCGACTCATTTGTTGCAAGTTTATATGAGCACTTTGAAGGCTTATTCCGAGGGTTCTCTTATATTATCGGCGGATTCGTTGATTTACTCACTAATTTTTTAACAATAATACCAGCCATATTGATGATTATCATCCTTTGTTTCCTTATTTGGTACACAACGAGAAAAGTATCTTTAGTCATTTTTACACTGATCGGGTTATTATTTATTTTAAATATTAACTACTGGGCACAAACGATGCAAACATTATCACTCGTACTTACTTCCGTTATTATTTCAATTATTGTCGGAATTCCAATTGGGATATTAGCATCTCAAAATGAGCGTTTCTCAAAATTTTTAAAACCAACGTTAGATTTTATGCAAACAATGCCGGCTTTCGTATATCTTATTCCCGCGATTACATTTTTCGGAGTAGGTGTAGTACCCGGGATTATTGCATCAGTAATCTTTGCAATGCCACCGACAATTCGTTTTACTGATTTAGGAATTAGACAAGTTCCAGAAGATTTAATTGAAGCAGCGAATGCATTTGGATCCACTGCATCACAAAAACTATTTAAAGTACAATTACCACTTGCAACCGGAACAATTATGGCTGGTGTGAACCAAAGCATTATGCTTTCGTTATCGATGGTTGTAACAGCATCACTTGTAGGAGCTCCAGGACTTGGAGTTGATGTATACCGCTCTGTAACACAAGTTAATATCGGAATGGGCTTTGAAGCTGGATTAGCTATCGTAGTAATCGCAATTATATTAGACCGTATTACACAAGGGTTCCATACGAAAAGAAAATAATGACCAAAAGACACACTTTTATAATACAAAGTGTGTTTTTTATTGCATCCAGATCACATACGAACGATAACAGAACCTCCAGCTGGTGCGCAAACTTGGTTTTGTTGTTGTTCCATTGATTTGATGAATTGATTATTTTCCTCGATTAATGAGATTAATTTAGTTAATTGATTTTCAAGACTTGCGATACATTGCATCATATATTGTGAATCATGATGCAATGTATTCCTTACAGGATGGGGGGAACGATTCCAATGAGGATGCATTTGAATCGTTCCCCCTTCAATAAATTACGGATCTTTCTTATAGTAAATGTCTATATATATTTAATGGTTACTTGAAATTTTTTCATTATAAAAGGAGTATGTACAGAAAATGGAAAATATTATATATGAAGTTAAAGTGCATTTTTTGAAAAGATTCAAGCGAGATAGTGCGTATATTAATACATTTAAGTGAATGCATGTTGTTTAGGGAGAAATGATGGGAGGAGATGCAATTTTGGCTAAAAATAAAAAAAGAAATGATGCTTTGGCAATAGGTGTCGGTATAGGGGTTGTAATTGGTGTATTTCAAGGGCACTTTACAAATAATTTAGTAATCGGAATTGTGATTGGGATTATAATTGGGATTGCGTTTTTGAAGAAATAATGAGGTGTAAATTCATTTCAAAAATTGCTGTATCAAAAGAATGAAAATTCGGAATACAAAACCTGTTTTTCCTTTTTTTGTGATATTATATATGAAAAGGAAGGTGATGGACATGTCAACAAACAATCAAGTAGAACAAAACTGCTTCATTTGCAAAAAGCATAAAGGAAATATTATAGTTCCAGGTGGAGCTATTTACGAAGATGAACTCGTTTACGTTGGACATGTCCACTGGGATAGTGAAGAAACATACCTGGGTTATGTAATGATAGATATAAAAAGGCATGTACCTGGCCTCGCTGAACTAACAGATGAAGAAGCGAAAGCGTTCGGACTTATAACAAGTAAAGTAAGTAAAGCGCTAAAAGCAAGTGAAGGTGCGGAACATATTTACACTTTTGTTTCAGGAAATGGTGTACCACATATGCATATGCACATCATACCGCGTTATGAAAATACACCAAAAGAGTTTTGGTCACCGACTGAAGTAGCGAAATGGAACGGTGCGCCTTATGGTGACGCAGGAAAAATCAAAAAACTATGCGAAAGATTACGAAAGTATATGGTGAGTGAATATGCATACAACAAATAATAGACAACATTCATGGGTTGGAAGTAGTGAAATGTGTTTAGACGAAGTTTCAGTAAAACAATATGGTGACATCGTGCTCGGTACATATGGTGGGAATATAAGTGCTGGAGCAAAAAAGAACGAAGATGGTGCGTTAGTTTGGTCAAATGGTGATTGGGAATTTGCAGCTATATTAGATGGACATAATAGTGCAGAAAGTGTTGATTTAGTAGTAAATACAATTCAAAAAGAATATGAAAATATAAAAGAAATGATAAATGAATCAATTGATCTAGTATTTCGATCTATTGAAAATCATATTCTTACTATCTTTCAATCTTCTTCATTTAAGGAAAAGTGCAAAAAAATTAAAGGTGAAACAGCTTGCTTACTATGTGTAAGGAAAGAAAATTATATATGGTGGATTTCTATTGGTGATTGTTTAGTGTATGTATTTCATGAAGAGTTACATAAGTTAGGGCAATATGCATTAAATCAACGTCATTTTTACGAATGGATTGGGAATGTAAACACATTCGATTTACCTGTTCCTTGTTATTCATCAGGTATTCGTGAATTACGTACTGGAAAGAACCGAATTGTGATGGTGACAGATGGGGTATTAGAATGCGGGGAGCGCCGATATGAAATACCTGTAAATTTGTATAATGCTATGAACAGAAATGATAAAACACTTAAAGAAAATATTCACAATGTTTTAGAACACGTGCATCATCAGTTGGGACGTGATAGTGCGACAATTATTAGTTGGGACGTAGAAAATAAAAGGAATGCCACGTATCCGAGTGATCAGCTGGAGAAAAGGTAAAGGAGGAGGCCTTTCTGTTTCTTTTGAAACTAATTGTCTTATTGTTATGGATTATAATTTTATTCTTTTTAGAAAAAATTGTGAGGAAGAAGTTAAATATACCGAGACAAACTGGATGGAATAGTAAATATGTCAGCCAATCACATAAATGGGGCAATGGATTATCATTATTTCTTATGTAGTACTTATGATGATAGGTTCAATTTTGAATCCAATATACATGACTTATATACCAATTTTCTTTTTTATGACGTTGTACATTTTTCAAGGATATATGCAGTGGAAATATGATAGGAAAGCAAAAGAATATATTATTTCGTTTGGAATTGTTCCGTTACTAATAATTACAGGTTTTATGTTGAATGTATTCTATAATACGTATTGGTGATGAATGGTCATACAAATAAAGGGTGAGAAAATGATAAGACCACGTTTACGGGCTGAAGTAATGATTGTAAACGACGAACATTCAAAAGTACTAGTGCAATGTGATGAGAATGAATCATTTTATCGTTTTCCAGGTGGCTCTATTGAATTTGGTGAAACGTCAAAAGAAGCAATAATTCGAGAGTTAATAGAAGAATACGATTTGAAAGTTGATGTTCAAGAGTTAGCAATTGTAAATGAACATATTTTTGAGTGGGGCAACGAAAATGGTCATCATTGTACATTGATACATTGGGGGACTGTTGAAAAAATCATTACAAATGAAATAAGACATAAAGAGCATGAGGATATTATATTAATTTGGAAAAGTCTAGAGGAATTACAGGAGAAGCCGACATATCCTGAAGGCATCATAAGTTATTTAGAAGGGGATAACCGTAATATAGTCCAATTTATTTCAAGTAATTAAATGAAATAATAGGAGGGGTTAAAATAGGAGCTTCTACTTTTTGGATTATAACTATTGTTTTTTGTATAGCTGTCTATTTTCTCGATAAGTTTTTAAGAAAAAAATTGAATATGCCCACGGGTGGTTTTTGGGGATATAAGAAACATGTAAATAGTTTACATAAAAAATTGGAAATAGGACTACTTTTTATTTATTTAATAACTTGCTTTATATTTATCTTTAAATTTGAGAGTGTTAATATCGCTTATGTCATTTTTACTTATTTAGGTGGGACGTTAATTTTAAGAGCATTGATGGAATGGAAGTATGATAAAGAATCCAAAGAATATATATTTTCGGTAATTGGGGTATTCACGTTTATTTTTATGACTTCGATACTATTTTACTTCTTTCCACCTGCTGTATAATAAAAATTTGATAGTACAAATAATGAAATAACTAATAAGCAAGAAACCATTTACTACTAAATGGTTTCTTGCTTATTTAAGCATTTATTTTAGTTAATATAGATGTAATGAAATTAGTTTTATCCTCTGCATACTTATGTTTATCAGTAGGATTAGCTTGTGAAAGTTGAATCTTTAACTGTTCATACTGCATGCGTGCAGTTTTATTGTCTATTAAGTAATCACGAAATTGTAATTGTTCTATTAAATATGTATTCCCTTGTTCATACATATGAATTTGATGAGTTCTTGGTTCACCTTTATTAAAATAGTATCTTTCGGGTAATACTTCCTTTCTATATTTATAGTTTAGTAGTTCTAACTTTTTAATACAATGTATACCGTCCGTATAATTTTCTAATTCAATTGCTATATCAATAATGGGCTTTGCACTTAAATATGGAATAGAAGTACTACCAATATGGTGTATCGCTAAAATATGTTCGCCAATTTGTTTCTCAATGAATTGTTTCTCTTTCATAAACTCAAATTCCCATTCCTCAGTCCACGGAACTAAAAATACTTTCCCGTACGGTAAACCTAGCATTTGTTTAGCACCTCTTTCAAAATGGTTTTCAATAAAGGTAATTATATTTTCTTAAAGCTTCTCAAAACAAGATATTCCCACAATCTCCAAGGAAGAATTTTTCTTGCTAAGATCATAAATTTTACACCTTTTCCAATTGGGTATCGTAATGTTGTGCGCTTAGCTTCAGCAATATCAACGACTTTTTTAGCAACATCTATTGGATTACCAAATGTATCACTGCCGCTATTAATATGTTTTTGTATTTTGTCCATATATTCTTTGTAAGGAGAAGTAGTATCAGATTGGTTTGTAGCTAGTTGTTTACCAACCTCCCATATATTTGTGTTGTAAGAACCAGGTTCAATTAAAGCGACATCTATTCCGAAAGGTTTTAATTCTAAGCGAAGCGATTCACTCCAGCCTTCTAATGCATATTTTGAAGATACATAAGGAGATAAACCAGGGAATCCAACTTGGCCGCTAATGCTGCTTATATTAATGATTTTTCCACTTCTTTGTTTTCTCATATATGGTAAAACAAGCTGGGTAATTGATATAGCTCCAAAAAGGTTCGTTTCAAATTGCTTTCGATATTCGTCTACTTGGATTTCTTCTACAAAGCCCCCATTTGCATATCCTGCATTATTTATAAGGAGATCTATTCTATTAATTTCTTTTAAAAATAATTGGAAATTATGTATAGAATTTTGATCTGTTACATCTAATTGTTGAACTTTTATATTGTGCTGTAAGTTAAGTTGAGTAACTTGGGATAGTAAGGTTCCTTGTTTTTCAAGGTTTCGCATTGTAGCGATAACTAAATAATCTTTTTTTGCGAGTTCGAGTGTAGTTAATAGTCCAAATCCACTTGAGGCTCCAGTAATTATTGCGATTTTTTTATTCATTTTTCGCCAGCTTTCTTTTTCTTTTATCATAACGAGTTATGATAAGAAAATCTATTATTCTTACATTTAGTATGAAATCAATTTGTATGTAAAAAAAGGGGATTATAGGGAATCAGCGTATATAGAGTAGTGTATATAATATGATAATGAAATGAGGGAAGAAAAATGGTCCATGTAAAAGCTGTATTAGCAGATCAGCTATTAGCGAATGCAAATGATCCCAGTTGGTATATGCCATTTTCAGATGCAGTTAAGGATTTATCTGAGAGGGAAGCTTTCTGGAAACCGAATGAAGAGAGTAATAGTATAGCTGAAATCGTACAACATTTACTGTATTGGAACTCTACGTGGCAAACTAGGTATAAAGAATCAAATGTGAATGCAGTACCCGCTATAGGAGATAATAACAAAAGTTTTATGCTCTCAGATAATCAAACTTTCGATGAATTACGGGAAAAACTACTAGAAAAACTGTTACAATGGCAAAATCTCATAAATGAAGAAAAGGTTGAAAGTGATGTAGTGGGATTTCCTGTTTCTGCAAAGTGGTGGGAAGTGTTAGCGAATGTAACAACTCATAATGCATATCATATTGGTCAAATTATTTACATCCGAAAATTACAGAAGAACTTTGATAATGAATAAAGTAACAATTCTCTTATTAAGGGAACAAAAGTGGACAAAACGAGACAAACGTCTCATTTTGTCCACTTTTTTATTGTTAAAAGATAGAGAAAACCTATTAAAACAAGGATTCGAAATTGGCACAATACTTGCAATATAAAAGACGAACAAGAAAATAGGAGGGCTGGACATGTTAAAAACAACTGAAAGTAAAGGGAATGAAATTACGAAAGAACAAGCTCGTTGGATGTACGAAAAAATGTTAGAAATTCGTAAGTTTGAAGATAAGGTGCATGAATTGTTCGCGCAAGGCGTTTTGCCAGGTTTCGTTCATTTATACGCAGGTGAAGAAGCGGTAGCAGTTGGTGTATGTGCCCACTTAACAGATAGTGACAGTATTACAAGTACACATAGAGGTCATGGACATTGTATCGCAAAAGGTTGTGATTTAAATGGTATGATGGCTGAACTTTTCGGGAAAGCGACAGGATTATGTAAAGGTAAAGGCGGTTCCATGCATATTGCCGATTTAGATAAAGGAATGCTTGGTGCGAATGGCATTGTAGGCGGGGGGTTCCCACTTGCTTGCGGTTCAGCATTAACAGCTAAATATAAAGGAACAAAAGATGTAAGTGTTTGCTTCTTCGGTGACGGAGCAAATAATGAAGGAACATTCCATGAAGGGGTTAATTTAGCGGCGATTTGGAAGTTACCAGTTATTTTTATTGCAGAAAATAACGGTTACGGTGAAGCAACTACATTTGAATATGCTTCAAGTTGTGATTCTATCGCTGATCGCGCAAAAGCTTATAATATTCCAGGTGTTCAAGTAGATGGAAAAGATCTTCTAGCTGTATATAAAGCTGCTGCAGAAGCAGTGGAACGTGCGCGTAATGGTGATGGTCCAACAATTATTGAATGTATGACATATCGTAATTATGGTCATTTCGAAGGTGAAGCACAAACATATAAAACATCAGAAGAAAAAGAAGAACATTTAAATGAAAAAGATGCAATTGTGAATTTCCGTAAGCATTTAATTCATGAAGGTTTATTAACAGAATCTGAACTTGTTGATATGGAAAAAGCAGTAGATGATGCAGTACAAAGATCCATTGAATTTAGTGAAAATAGTCCATACCCAGACGATGAAGAATTATTAAAAGATGTATACGTTTCTTACAAATAAGAGGAGGGTGAAAAATTATGACTAGAACAGTAAGTATGTCAACTGCAATTAATGAAGCGATGAAAATCTCAATGCGTCGTGATGAAAATGTAATTTTAATAGGTGAAGATGTTGCAGGCGGTGCACAAGTTGATCACCTGCAAGATGATGAAGCTTGGGGTGGTGTTCTTGGTGTTACGAAAGGACTTGTACAAGAGTTTGGCCGAAATCGTATATTGGATACACCAATTTCTGAAGCGGGTTATATGGGAGCTGCGATGGCAGCTGCTGCAACTGGGTTACGTCCGATAGCTGAGTTAATGTTTAATGATTTTATCGGTAGTTGTCTTGACCAAGTATTAAACCAAGGTGCGAAATTCCGTTATATGTTTGGAGGTAAAGCAAAAGTACCCGTTACAGTACGTACGATGCATGGCGCTGGTTTTAGTGCAGCAGCTCAACATTCACAAAGTTTGTACGCATTATTTACGAGCATACCAGGTATTAAAGTTGTTGTTCCTTCCACACCGTATGATGCAAAAGGCTTATTATTAGCGGCAATTGAAGATGATGATCCAGTAATCTTCTTTGAGGATAAAACACTTTACAATATGAAAGGTGAAGTGCCAGAAGGATACTATACAATTCCATTAGGAAAAGCAGATATTAAACGGGAAGGTTCTGATGTAACAATTGTCGCAATCGGAAAGCAAGTTCATACAGCGCTTGCAGCTGCAAAGCAATTATCGAAAAAGGGGCTTGAAGTAGAAGTAATTGATCCACGATCTTTATCACCACTTGATGAAGATACGATTTTATCATCTGTTGAAAAAACAAATCGTCTTATCGTCATTGACGAAGCGAATCCTAGATGTAGTATTGCAACAGATATTGCGGCAATTGTAGCGGATAAAGGTTTTGATTTGTTAGATGCACCTATTAAACGAATTACAGCACCACATACACCCGTTCCGTTCTCACCACCACTTGAAAAGTTGTATTTGCCAACACCAGAAAAAGTAATTGAAACTGTATCAGAAATGATCGGAGACCAATCTTTATTACATGTGTAATAAAACGATGAGAAGGGAGAGAGAGACATGGCTGTAGAAGTTGTAATGCCGAAGTTAGGTATGGCGATGAAAGAAGGTATTATTACGAGCTGGAATATTAAAGCAGGCGATAATGTAGCAAAAGGAGAACTAATTGCTAGTATTAATTCAGAAAAAATTGAAACGGAAATTGAAGCGCCAGCTGATGGTACGGTACTTGATATAGCTGTAAGTGAAGATGAAGGAGTGCCGCCTGGTACTGTAATTTGCTACATCGGTAAACCGAATGAAAAGGTAGAAATGCAGGAAAGCACACATGTTGTAGAAGAAAAAACATCTAATATAGAAGTACAAAATGTACAAAATCAAGAAGCAAATGGGAAAGAAGTATCGAAGCAAAGAATTAAAATTTCACCTGTAGCCAAGAAAATTGCAAAGTCTGAAAATCTGGATATCAAGGCATTAGTTGGTACAGGTCCTGGCGGAAGGATTACAAAGGCAGATGTATTAAAAGTACTTGAGGTAAGAGTAAACGTTCCGGAAATATCTGAACGAGAAGAAAGTAAAGCGATTCCTGTTACTGGTATGCGTAAAGCAATCGCAAATCGTATGCACGCAAGCTTACAAAATAGCGCACAATTAACGTTAACGATGAAAGTAGATGTAACAGATTTAGTTGCTTTACATAAAGAAATAGCGCAAGTTGTACAAAAAAGATATGATAATAAATTAACTATTACGGATTTCGTCTCGCATGCTGTTGTATTAGCACTTGGAGAGCATAAAGAAATGAACAGCGCTTATATAGATGATGCAATTCATCAATTTGAACATGTGCATTTAGGCATGGCAGTCGCATTAGAAAAAGGGTTAGTCGTTCCAGCTATTCGCTTTGCAAATAATTTATCTTTAGTAGAGTTGTCTAAAGAGATTAAGAATGTGGCACAAAAGGCGCGAGCAGGTAGCTTAAGTAGTGATGATATGCACGGAACGACATTTACAATTAGTAATTTAGGTAGCTTTGGTATTGAATATTTCACACCGGTATTAAATACACCTGAGACTGGCATTTTAGGTATTGGCGCAATTGAACATGTTCCTGTATATAAAGGGAAAAAATTTAAAAAAGGTAGTATGTTACCTTTAAGTTTAACATTCGATCATCGTGTACTAGACGGTGCACCAGCAGCTGCATTTTTACGCACAATTAAACATTATTTAGAAGAACCTATAACAATTCTTTTATAAAGAGAAGGTGAGAGAATGAGTAAACTAGTTGTAATTGGAGGCGGACCAGCTGGCTATGTAGCAGCAATTACCGCGGCTCAAAATGGCAAAGATGTCACTCTTATTGATGAAGCTGACCTTGGCGGAACATGTTTAAATGTTGGGTGTATGCCGACGAAATCACTGTTAGAAAGTGCTGAAGTACATGATATTGTGAGAAAAGCGAATGATTATGGAGTTACGCTTAATACAGGAAGTATATCAATTGATTGGGATCAAATACAGGCGAGAAAATCACAAATCGTAATGCAACTTGTCCAAGGAATACAATATTTAATGAAGAAAAATAAAATTAAAGTTGTAAAAGGAAAAGCGAAATTCGAAACGGATCATCGTGTGCGAGTTGTACAAGGAAATAAAGAAGAAGTAGTTGATGGAGAGAGCTTTATTATCGCATCTGGTTCCGAACCTACAGAATTACCATTCGCTCCGTTTGATGGAAAATGGATTTTAAATAGTAGCCATGCCATGTCTCTTGAGAGTGTACCATCTTCATTGTTAATCGTTGGTGGTGGTGTAATAGGATGCGAGTTTGCAAGCATTTATAGTAGACTTGGCACAAAAGTATCGATAGTTGAAATGGCACCGCAATTACTACCTGGTGAAGATGAAGATATCGCGAATACTTTAAGAGAGAAATTAGAAAAAGATGGGGTGAAAATTTTTACGGGAGCAGTTTTAAAAGGTTTAAATAACTATAAGAAGCAAGCTTCATTTGAATACGAGGGAATTACTCATGAAGTAACTCCAGAATTTGTTCTTGTTTCTGTAGGAAGAAAACCACGAGTGCAACAATTAGGATTAGAAAAGGCAGGGGTTCAGTTTTCAAATAAAGGGATTGCTGTGAATGAACATATGCAAACGAACGTATCGCATATTTACGCAGCTGGTGATGTGATTGGTGGAATTCAGCTTGCTCACGTTGCCTTCCATGAAGGAACGACAGCAGCATTACACGCAAGCGGAGAAGACGTGAAAGTAAATTATCACGCTGTGCCCCGTTGTATATACACAGCTCCAGAAATAGCTAGTGTCGGGTTAAGTGAAAAAGGTGCAAGAGAACAATATGGTGATATTCTCATCGGAGAATTTCCTTTTACAGCGAACGGAAAAGCTCTTATTTTAGGAGAACAAGTAGGGAAAGTAAAAGTCATTGTAGAACCTAAATACCAAGAAATTGTAGGGATTTCTATTATCGGTCCTCATGCAACTGAACTTATTGGTCAAGGAACCGTAATGATTCATACAGAAGTTACCGCTGATATAATGAGAGATTATATTGCAGCACACCCTACTTTATCAGAAGCAATTCATGAAGCGTTAATGCAAGCGGTAGGACATGCTGTACATGCTTAAATGGAAATATAATAAACCACTATTCTCTAAACAAATAAGAGAATAGTGGTTTGATTTTTTATTAATAGAATATCTTATTATTTTTTAATTTCAATCGCTGAAGTAATATCGTTCCAATCAGGAGCTAAATTAGCAGTTTTACCATACCAATCAGCGTGTTTAAATATAACACCTTTTCCATATCCTTGTGTTGAAGTGTGCTCCCAAAGTGTCGTTGAATAACTTGCAGAAGGTGAGGCTGTACTTACAGAAGAAATTCTGTCATTCCAGCTAGATGGTAAGTTTTTAAAGCCGCTGCTCCAGTAAATATATTGACCACCTTTATCTTTATGTTCGTAAAAATCAGTACTACCAGCACCGCTACCTAAAGGATTAATATTATTTTTAATTGCTTTTTTATCCTTTGCAATATACGCATCCAATGTTTCACGGCTAGTAAAACCATAAGCTAGCCAATCTCCATTTTCATTTTGCTCTGGTAATACCATAGTAATTTGGATATCTTTCTTATCCTGATCACTTAATTTTGCAAAGGAATTAACATTTTGTTCATCCACTTTTAAATAATCAAATGACTTAATTGTGTTACTTTTTTCTTCAGCACTTACCGCACCTAGTCCTCCAGTTAGTGCAAAACCCGCTACTAATGTCCCTGCTACTAATTTCTTCAACATATAACCATCCCTTTTTGTTTGAATTTTTGTACAGGTGAATCTTGTACAGCTAAAATGTATTCTAATTTCATACTTTTGTAAATATTCTGAAGTTTTAGAAATAATAGGCGGAATATTTACATTTTTACATTATTTCTTTAGAAAAAATGGTTATTGGAATGATATAATAAGTGGATGTATTGCTTTTACTGGATGTAAAGATATTTTAGGAGAGGTGTCATTGAAATATTTTACAAGAGAATGGTATAAAAAAATGCAAGTTTTAGAATTTGTAAGTTTTATAGAGTCTATAAAAGAATGGTCGGAAATGGATATACAAAGTTTAAAGGAAGAAATAGAGGAAAGGAAAATAGATTTATTAAAATTCCTTCCTGAATCGATATACTCAATTATACAAAACATAACAATTAATTCAGAATACCCATCAGGTGAACTGAAAAAACTTATGCAAGAGTGGACAACAGATTATGAGAAAAGAATGGCACAATTAGATCAATCATACGTAGAATATTTTAATTCCATTGAGAAAAAACTTCCGTCAAATGTCGCTCAGTTACACAAGACATCACTACACGATAGTGTAATTAAAGTAATAAAGAGAGAATCAGAAGATACTTTGTCTATCGTATTAGATTGCAGTGGTACTTTTAGTGAATTTGATAAACTTGAAGTAACCTTTATAGGAGTAACACAGTGTTCTATGCCGGAAAACTTTGAAAATGCTTGGTGGTTATATCATGAAATAGCTCTTACTGAAGATGGTTTTGAACTAGGCGTTTTATTTGACTGTCCATTTAGAGAAGTGACGATTTGCGCAGCAAATGTATTACTTGTGAAGAAATAATGTTGTATGGAGCATTACAAACGTTTGACATAATAAAAAAATAAAGTTATTGTAGATACATGAAGTCTACAATAGGGGCTGTACTATGAAATATTCTAAAGCTACAAATTATGCTCTTCATACAATACTTTTTCTGGCAAAGGCTACACCAAATAAGTTAGTTAGTGTTCACCAATTAGCAGAAATGCAAAATGTTTCACCAACGTACTTGTCTAAAATACTAACTAAGTTGACGAAGGAAGGGATGATACATTCATCATCTGGTCCAAAGGGCGGTTACTCGCTTAGTAAGAATTGGGAAGATATTTCATTTTTAGATATTATACATGCAATTGAAGGTAAAACATCATTGTTTGAATGTTGTTTACATGACAAACCGGGATGTTTAATTAATGAAGTAATGCTTGCAGCAGAAGAGAAAATGGAAGAAGAGTTACGAAATCAAAAAATCGTAGATCTTGCGAAAAAAATAAAAGTGGATTTTTAATCTGCTTTTATTTTTAAATTAATTAAGGATAAAAAGACTCTTTGATATCTTTAATTGTAGTTAGAAAATGATATGAAGAAGGAGAGAAGATGATGACTAAATTTTGGAATGATCGATATAAATCAGATGAATATTTTTACGGGGAAGAACCTAATACATTTATTAAAGAACAAGCATTTCGTTTAGCAAATCACAATAAAGTAATAGCTTTCGCGGAAGGAGAAGGTAGAAATGCTGTATTTCTAGCAAGACAAGGGAACGAAGTAACAGCTATTGATTATTCGGAAGATGGATTAGAGAAGACAAAAAAATTGGCAGAGAAGCATAACGTAAACGTGCATACAAAAAAAGTAGATTTATTAGCTGATAGTTTGCCAGAAAATGAATATGATGCAGCAATTATGGTATTTGGACATTTTCATGATGATTATAAAAAAATGATATTAGGTAAAATGATACAAACGATAAAGCCTGGTGGTTTAATTATGTTTGAAGTTTACTCAAAAAAACAAATAAACTATGGTACTGGTGGACCAAAAGATGTTGATATGCTGTATGATCCAATTGATATCCTTACTTGGTGTGAAGAACATAAGGTAATTCATTTCTTTAATGGCGAACAAGAGCGAATTGAAGGGAAAGGGCACACTGGTTTAGCTGATGTTATTCAAGTTGTTATTAGAAAATGAATATAAGTGTTAATGAAAGTTAAATGTATGAATGTAAAAGACCAGTCATGTAAGACTGGTCTTTCTATTTAGATACTAAATTATCAAGCTTCCAATATGTATCTGTTAACGGCGCTGCTTTGCTATCTATGTATAAATACATATTATTTAAATCTTTTGGTGAAGTTTTCAGTTTAAATACAACGTCAGTAGTTAAAGAGAATTTGTGTGGAACATTTTTATAGTGCTCGTCATCTATCGGATGAGCTTCACCTTCATATTTCTCACCAGTTTTTTCATCTTGTATGAAATATTTTATTTCCGAAAGATCAATAGTTTGTCCATCGTCTCGAACATTATTAATCATAACACGAGTAGTAAGGCGCCGCTCTTTGTCTATTTTTTCAAACTTTGCATTCTCAACTGTCGCTCTATAGTATTCGTTTTTAACTATTTCTCCATAGTGCATTGCATTCTTTTCGAGAGCGCTCTTTTCTTGTTTTGATGTAGTATTGCTATTACATCCTGTTAATATTCCAGTAAATAATAATGCTGTACATGTCGTTTTGATTAATGATTTCATAGTAATCCCTTTCTGTATTAAAAAGTAAAACATAGGAATAATTTTACATCAATAGGAAGGTAAATGGAAGTATTTTTGCGTAATATACAGATATACATTTATTTGGTTGTCAAGTTAACAGGATAGAAAGAGGGAGAAGACTGTATAAAACGGAATAAATAAGAATTGAAAATATTGTAAAACGGAAGAGGCATGCATATAATTAAAATAAAGTTTAAGTTTCTGAACCTTCAATAACGGTGGTGATAACATGTTTACTGAAGAACGTCGAGAGAAAATTTTAGAACTACTTAATACAGATGGAAGAGTAATAGCAAAGGATCTTGCGGAAAGATTTGATATGTCTATTGATTCTATAAGAAGAGATTTGTCTATTATGGAAAAGGATGGTTTATTAAAAAGAACGCACGGAGGTGCAATTGAACTTACGCGAGTGAGAAACTTAGCTGCGGAACCAACTAAACGTTATAGTGATAGCTCAATATATGAGGACACAATTGCAAGAGTTGCGGTATCTTATATACAAGAAGGTGATTCAATTTTTATTGGTGGGGCTTCCGTTCATAATGCGATGCTGAAATATTTACCGGAAGTATCATTTACGGTTATTACGAATTCTATAGAAATAGCTGGTTATCTACGAGAATATAAGAATATTGATACGTATTTAATTGGCGGAAAAGTAAAACCTTCAGGGAATATTACTGATACACTTGCCTCTGAATTGATAAGTAGATTTTCTATTGATTTGTATTTCTCTACAGGTGGAGGCATTTCATTACAAGGTATTAGTACCGCAACACCTGAAGTTGCTTATTTTAGTAAAAGAGTAAGTGAAATTGCTAGAAGAAATATTTGTTTAGTTCCGCATAATAAACTTGGAATAGATTGTTTTATAAGAGGAGAGTCTCTAAAAGAAATTGACATTATTATAACTGACGAAGAGGCTAGTAAAGAAACTGTTCAGGACTTTGAGAAACAAGGTAAACAAGTTGTAATAGCGCCATTATATTCATTTGAAAGGAGTTTGACATGATTGTAAAAGAGCAAGAGTTTCATATAAATGGATTAACTTATACAATTCGTTCTGCAGCTGAGAAAGATGCTGAGCAGTTATCGAAAATTAGAGTTCAGATTGATGGAGAAACTGAAAATATGGATAGAGATGCTGGAGAGGGATTTATAGATAATCTAGGATTTCAAAAAATAATAAAAACAGATAGTGAAGAGACGAAGAATCTCTTTTTAGTTGCAGAAGTGCACAATCGAATCGTTGGATTTTCAAGATGTGAAGGATCAAATTTTAAGAGATTATCTCATAAAGTGGAGTTTGGCGTTTGCATTTTAAAAGAGTTTTGGGGATATAGAATGGGGAAGAGCCTATTACAACAATCTATTAAATGGGCTGACGAAAATGCAGTAAATAAAATATCTTTACAAGTATTAGAGACAAACGAGAAAGCTATTCATCTTTATAAAAAATTAGGTTTTGAAGTAGAAGGCATTTTGAAAAATGACAAAAGACTATCGGATGGAAAGTATTATAATACGGTAGTGATGGGAAGGTTTACTGATACTTTTCATAAAAGAGGTGAAGAAGTATGTTTTACAGAAGGAAGTACTATGTAGTGAAAAATGAATTCATAGAAGTATTTAATGATCATTTTAATAACACGAACTTACCTAATCAGTTAAAGCATGGCTCTAGGCTAATAGGACGCTGGATGAAAGATAATAAGAATGGTACGTCTGAAGTATTTGCCATATGGGAATATGATAGTTATGAACAGTATAATGAAATAGAATCGAAAATTAGAAGTGACGAGAGGCATATTAAAGGAATACATGAATGGTATGAAAACCATGGCGGGAAAGAATATGTTTTACAGGAGTACATAGTAGAGATGAAAAATGAAGAGTTAGTATGTACTGTAAAGTAACAGAGGGGTGAGGGATAATAGAAATTAAAACAAAATTATATTTTAGTTTAGCATCCACTATTTTATTTGCAATAGCCGTGATTGTTTTCTTTATAAACGGCAATCCACAAAAGTGGTTTTGGTTATGTATTTTCTTTGCGTCCATTATACAAAATATAGTACTACTAAAAAAGAATAAAGAAGTGCATTAGGATATTCAAATTATTAACATATTTGTGTCGTCTTGCTAGTTATATTGAAAACGCTTTTATTCAGTTTTATAATAAAAGCATGTTTTATAAATCTCCAAAATAATTAAAAGGGAGATGATACAATGTTAGCTTCACCTTTTTACTTACATACATGGAAAAAGTTTATTGATGAAGGAGTCCTTGATTCGAACCGTATAAACGAAAGAATTTCAGAGTCATGGCATCGATGTAAACAAGCAAATGTGAATCCTCACATGAATAAAGGTCAGAAAATTTTGTCTTCTCATATTTTTCGAGAACAAAAGAAAAAGAGTGAAATTTTCCTTGATATAGCACTACCTCAAATACAAAATATGAGAAAAACCATTGATGAACTACAAATGATGGCATTATTAATCGATCCAGATGGTTACGTTCTATCGTTAAGTGGAAATAAACAAACGTTAAAGCGAGCGAAACATATTAATTTTATTGAAGGTGTAAAATGGACGGAAGCAGCTGTGGGGACAAACGCAATAGGAACAGCGCTAGAAATTGAAGAAGCTATTATGATAAGTGGTACTGAACATTACTCCGTGGCATCTCATAGCTGGAGTTGTGCGGCTGCTCCCATTCATAATGATGACGGGAAATTAATTGGTGTTCTAGATTTCTCCTGTCCAATTGAATTTTCGCATCCATATATGCTCGGTATGGTAACTTCAATTGCACATGCGATAGAACGTGAATGTAGCATAAGAGTTCATCAAAATGAATTACACTTAATCCATCGTTTTTTAGATGTCATTGATAGTGATGAACAAGTAGTTATTTGTAATCATCGTGATGTTATCATTTCTGCGAGTAAGAGCGTTCGGGAACGAGTAACTAATTGGTCAAGAATGAAACTTGAAGATTTAGTGCACCATGGATTGGAAACTAAATTAGAGATACCGGTATATAGTAATGAAAGAATGATCGGGAAATGTATGTATTTAAAGGAAAACAAACAAATGAATACATATTCTGCTTTCACATTTATAAAAGGAATTACTTTTCCAGGAGTTACCGGGACAAGTAAAGCATTTCAACACACACTAGAAGAAATTAAGCTTGTTTCACCGACTGATGCTAGTGTGTATGTATGTGGTGAGACAGGAGTAGGAAAGGAATATGTCGCGAGAGCGATTCATGAAAATAGTCCAAGAAAAGATGGACCCTTTATAGCTGTTAACTGCGGTTCTTTGCCTAAAGAATTAATGGAAAGTGAATTGTTCGGTTATGCTGAAGGTGCGTTTACAGGTGCGCGACGTCAAGGATATAAAGGGAAATTTGAACAAGCGAATGGAGGAACATTATTTTTAGATGAAATTGGTGAAGTACCACCAGAGATGCAAGTAGCATTATTGCGTGTTTTACAAGAACGTACAATAACTCCAATAGGAAGTTCAAAAGAGGTACCAGTAAATATTCGTATTATTACTGCCACACATAAAGATTTACTACGGTTAGTAGAAGAAGGGAAATTCCGTCAAGATTTATATTATCGTTTGCACGTTTATCCGTTATATGTTCCATCGTTAATAGAAAGAAAAGAGGATATCCCATATTTTATACAACACTTTTGCGAACAGAAGAATTGGAATGTTGTATTTCCGAAGAGTATTTGCAATCAATTTTTACAACATACATGGCCCGGAAATATTCGAGAACTAGTAAATGCATTAGAACGCATTTACATTTTGTCGCAAGGACGGGAAATATGCGAAAAACAAGTCGCTCTTTTGATACAAACAATGATGGGAAATCAACAACAACTTGAGTTACAAGTTGAAAATAAAACCGAACATACATTGAATTTTCGCGAAAAAATACAGCGTGATAGCATGATTGAAGCATTACAAAAGACAAACGGAAATGTTTCATTAGCTGCAAAACTATTAGATGTACCCCGTAGTACATTTTATAAACGAATGCAAAAATATAAGTTATAAAGTAGATTTTTGTAATCTACTTTTTCTTTGTGGGCTCATGTTCTGTCGGAATGTGCGCTTACCGGGGAAATAATAGAACAGTTAGAAATTAATTTCCGAAAGGGGGACTTATGTGAAGTATATTGAAATTGGCTTCGGAAATAGGTGGTTCGTTCGAACAGAAACTGAAAATAAAGATGGAACTGAATTTGAGGAACGAGGAATAATAAAACCTATTTATTTTGAGTCTTTATATGTACGAATTTGGTTTCGGAAAACGTGTTTTATTTTTGATACGAAAGAAGGGTTTAAAAAAACTAAGAAGAGGAGGATTGAATATAAATTTATAGTTGGAATTGTAAGTAGAATAAATAAAGAAAAAGTGTGCTGATATACGTTATTATATTGACCAGGAAATTCTTTGGACTTATATCAAATTCATAAAAAGCAATTTTACTAAATATAAATTGTTAATACAACCACTAAAAATTATTATCAAGACCTAAAAGCTAAAAATCTTTAAAAAATAAAGGTGAGCGCATATTAGTCATGTATAATATGTACTCACCTTTATTTTCTTGTTCAAAGTACCCGTTAGTCACTCATGGAACATGGAATAAAGTGTGGTATTGATTTAAAATAAAGTTTGATAATTTATAAAAAAGATTGATAAAACCTTGTATTAATATAAGGTTTTTTTTGCCCCTTAAATTTCAGTTGTATTGTTCAATTAAAGGGCCAGATTGTTGAGGAAACAGGAATAATAAGAATACTCAAAAGATTGTTTGTGAAGTGTTACACTTAAACTAACGGGCAGTTTAGCTTAAGTACATTTTTTCACAAATTTAAATGGGGAAATTTCCCCGTTTTTTATACCAGCTTAACGTTGATTCGGGAATATTGAACTTCGCTACCTGCTAATTGAATTCTACTTCATCTGGAGACCTTTAAATTAAAATGTTTCCTTTCTTCTGACAGACTTATTAAATTTGGAAAACAATCAATTCAATCATCTTTTCGTATAGAAAAACTTATTAAGAAACATGCACTAGAAAAAATATAAATCATATATAGGAGATATCCCGTTTGAATGCTTGAGGAGGATATTATGAAACCTATGTTACCTAGTGAAAAATATTTCGGTAATTTAGAACTAGTTTATGCATTTTATGGGGCTATGCCTACAGGTGTTACTGTTTCAGAAACCGGTCGTATTTTCATTTGCTTTCCGAAATGGGGAGACGATGTTAAATTTACGGTGGCGGAAATTTTTGAGGATAAATTGCAGCCTTATCCTAATTTACAAACCAATTTGGTTAACCTCGAGAATATCCTAATGACTTTCATCAGTGTCCAAAGTGTAGTTGCTGATGGAAGGGGAACGCTTTGGATATTAGATACAGCGGCACCCAATTTTTCTGAACCTATTAAAGGGGGGGCAAAATTAGTCGCTGTTGATTTAGAAACCAATACAATAAGAAAAGTATATACCTTTACAGAAGATGTTGTCCTGCCTACAACTTATCTGAATGATGTCCGTTTTGATTTTCGTGTTGGAAAAGCAGGTTATGCCTATATAACGGATTCTTCTTCAAGAGGACCAGGAGGTATTATCGTCGTAGATTTGTCAAATGGAAACGCGTTTAGACGGTTAAATGGAGCAAATTCAACTTCCCCCGATCCCTATTTTTTACCGAAAGTAGAAGGTCAAATTTTAATGAATCGAAACAAAGACGGTTCAACTTCTCCATTTAGATTGGCGTCTGATAGTCTTACGATTTCTCCTGATGGAAAGATATTATTTTTTGCTCCACTAACCAGTCGGCATTTGTTCTCGATCTCAACAGAAGCCCTGAGAAACAGAACGATACCGGACATGAATTTACCTTATCATGTGGAGTATTGGGGAGAAAAAGGTGCGTCTGATGGAATGATCACTGATGCAAAGGGAACTGTTTATGCTGGAGATTATGAAAACAACAGTATCCGTAAGATATTGCCAAATGGCATAATGGAAACTATCGCACATGATCCGAGAATTTTGTGGCCGGATACTTTTTCAATTGGTCCGGATCAATATTTGTATGTCATTGTGAACCAATTACATCGACAGCCTAGATTTCATTATGGAAAAGACTTACGACAGAAACCTTATAGTTTACTTCGTATCAAAATTGATGAATTTCCTGCTCCGACCTTTTCATAATAAAAATAGTCAATTAATTGTTTTCATTGATAGAAAATGATCAAACTTTTTTATAAAACCAAAACATAAACCTGCTGGATAAGAATCCATTTTGATCAATCTTTTTCAAAATGGATTCTTTTTATTTACCATAGAATACGGGTTAACACGATATTTTTAATCAAACTTTATTTTAAAATTACGAAGAAACTCATGAATGTTTTAAAAAATATGGTGAAGTAGTAATACCCGAACTTATGAGTGAAATTAATGAAAAGTTAAAATGGGATGTTGTTAGTTATGTAGATCATAAGGAGTATGCTTTATGGCCACTACTAAAATATTTTAAAAAGATAATTAAACAAGATTCACAAGAATGGAAAACGCGAGGTTTAGAACTGTATAAATTATCTAGTGTAGCAGATATAAAGGGGAGTAATTTTCTTATCCTTTCTATATAGAAATTGTTATTGGTATTATTATAGAATATATATCAGAAAATACAGTTATTCATTAATGGAGTGGGAGAGAATTATATGTCGATGTCGCTATATTATAAAAAAATCCGGGAGCAATTAGGCCATGAACTAATATTCATGCCAAGTGTAGCTGCAGTTATTAAAAACGAGCAGGGAGAAATCTTATTTCAATATCCTGGCGGAGAATATTGGAGTTTGCCGGCTGGAGCAATTGAGCCTGGAGAAACTCCAGAAGAAGCGGTAGTTCGTGAAGTGTGGGAAGAAACGGGTTTGAAAGTGCAAGTAAAAAAACAAAAAGGGGTATTTGGAGGGGAAAGGTTCCGTCATATATATCCGAATGGCGATCAAGTAGAATATATTGTTGTTGTGTTTGAATGTGAAATTACTAGTGGAAAACTGAAATCGATAGATGTTGAATCTTTAAAACTACAATATTTCTCATTTTCTGAAAAGCCTACTTTAGCGCTACCATACCCAGATAATATATTTTTATAGATGTAAAATAACACACCTTACTTATTGAAGGTGTGTTATTTATATAACCCGGTCGTATACATCTCCGTTAACGTATACACAATTTCCTCTAAGTTAATCTTTTTATCATTTTGCGTAATAGTCCAAAGAAACGATTCATTCATCGCGAACCAACCGCGTGCTACAATCTCTTTATTTAAATTAGGTTGTGCTAATCCACTTTCTTGAGAGTAAGTAATATCCTGTTTAATACTTGTTATAAAACGTTCCCGAATCTCATCCCATTTTTGCCGTATTTCTCTTGATAATCCTATCGCTTCCTCTACAACTTGCAAAATAGCGCGTTCTGCATCTGCTAATTGCAGGAATGCTCTAACTTGATTTTGGATCATTATACGTGCTTCCTGTTTTGTTTGTGGAGAAAAAGAGCGCTCAGCAATATTATAAAATTGATTCATAACATCTTCCATTAAACTAATTAGGAGATCATCTTTGTTTTTGAAGTATACATATGCTGTTCCATAACCAGTTTCTGCATGTTTAATAATTTGTGTAATTGTCGTTTTTTGAAATCCATTATTTATAAAAATAGTGTAACCAGAGTGTAATAGTTTTTTCTTCGTTTCTAAGGAGCGGTGTTTTCTTGATGAAAGAGTAGAGTTTTTCAAAGAATCACCTCTTTATACTGAAATATCTGAAAATATAACTGTATTGTAAAAGAAGTTCATATATAAAGTCAACTGACATAATATCATTGACGTTGTATCAATTAAGGTGATATATTTCAATTAGTTAGAATAAAAAGAAAATTAAGAGAAGGTGACACCATGTATAAAGAACCATTTCAACCAACTTATGAGTATGCGCTTGAATGTGATAAACATGATGAACTGAAAGATTTTCAAACTGAATTCTATAAAAAAGAAGGTACTATATATTTAGATGGAAACTCATTAGGGCTACTTTCAAAAAGAGCAGAGAAATCATTACTTACGTTGCTAGATTCGTGGAAAGAGTATGGCATTGACGGCTGGACAGAAGGTGAGCACCCGTGGTTTTTCCTTTCAGAGAAATTAGGTAAACTTACAGCCCCTCTTATTGGTGCTTTACCGGAAGAAACTATTGTAACCGGTTCTACAACTACAAATATACACCAAGTTATTGCGACGTTTTACGAACCAAAAGGAATACGTACAAAAATACTTGCGGATGAATTAACTTTCCCATCAGATATTTATGCACTTCAAAGTCAAATTCGTTTAAAAGGATTAGATCCAGAGGAGCATTTAGTAAGAGTGAAAAGCCGAGATGGTAGAACACTTTCTGAAGAAGATATTATCCATACGATGGAAGATGATATCGCTTTAATTTTATTACCTTCTGTTTTATATAGAAGTGGTCAAATTCTTGATATGAAACGTTTAACAACGGAAGCTCATAAACGCGGCATTCACATTGGATTTGATTTATGCCATTCAATAGGATCTATTCCGCATCATTTCAAAGATTGGGATGTCGATTTTGCTGTTTGGTGCAATTATAAATATTTAAATGCAGGACCGGGTAGTGTTGCAGGCCTTTATGTAAATAGTAAACATTTTAATAGACTGCCAGGATTGTCTGGATGGTTTAGTTCTAGAAAAGATAAACAGTTTGATATGGAGCATACATTAACAGCTGCTGATCATGCAGGTGCTTATCAAATTGGTACACCGCACGTATTAAGTACAGCACCATTAATTGGTTCACTTGAAATTTTCAAAGATGCTGGTATTGAACGTTTACGTGAGAAATCTTTACATATTACGAGATACATGCTGAATTTAATTGGACATGAATTAAAAGATTTCGAATTTACAATTGGAAATCCATTAGAGGATGAAAAACGAGGCGGGCACATTTATTTAGAGCATGCAGAAGCAGCACGTATATGTAAAGCACTAAAAGCAAATGGAGTAATTCCAGATTTTAGAGCGCCAAATGGGGTGAGACTTGCGCCGGTCGCTTTATATAACACATACGAAGAAGTGTGGAAATCTGTACAAATATTAAAGAAAATTATGAAAAATGAAGAGTATAAGCAGTTTGAAAATAAGCGAGAGGTTGTGGCATAAATATGAAAACATCAGAGTGGATTGATATTTCACAACCGCTAAATAATAATATTGCAACGTGGCCAGGAGACACACCGTTCTCGTATGAAGTTTCATGGTCAAAAGAAGAAAGTGGCTCAGTAAATGTCGGAAAGTTAACGATGAGTATTCATACAGGCACTCATATTGATGCACCATTTCATTTTGATAATGATGGAAAGAAAGTATTGGATTTAGATGTTCAAGTTTATGTTGGCCCAGCACGGATTATTGACGTTTCTAATCTTGAAAGCATCGGGAAAAAGGAATTAGAAAGCTTTCATTTAGAAGGTGTAGAACGATTATTATTACGTACATCTTCACATGGGAAAGCTGAAGAATTTCCAGAGGTGATCCCTCATTTACGTGCAGACATAGCGTCGTTTCTTTCAGAGAAAGGTATTCGTTTAATCGGAGTAGATGTACCATCAGTTGATCCGCTAGATGATAAAGAATTAGCAGCGCATCATCAATTATTTAAACATGGAATTCATATTTTAGAAAATGTCGTACTAGATCACGTAGCAGACGGTGATTATGAACTTATTGCATTACCACTTGCATTAACTGATGCAGATGGAAGTCCAGTTCGAGCCGTTATTAGACCAATATAAGTAGAATCATATAAAAGGGGCGTTTGGCTAATATGAAAGAAAATGAAAAAGTAATTATGGAAAAAGGGATTCATACGGATTTTAAAGAGAATATGACGTATGGGGAGTATTTACAATTAGATAGTTTACTATCTTCTCAAAAAAGATTATCGGACCATCATGATGAAATGTTATTTATCGTTATTCACCAAGCAAGTGAGCTTTGGATGAAGCTCATTTTACATGAGCTAAATGCGGCGATTGAATCTATTAAACAAGATAAATTACAACCAGCTTTTAAAATGTTAGCACGTGTATCAAAAATTCAGTCTCAAATTATTCAATCTTGGGATATTCTTGCGACATTAACACCATCAGAATATATTGAGTTTCGTGATTCACTCGGTCAAGCTTCAGGTTTTCAATCGTATCAATATCGTATGATTGAGTATGCACTTGGCTATAAAACGCCACACGCATTAAAAATTTATGAAAAGGATCCAGAATTACATGCACGACTTCATAAAGCGCTACATGCACCAAGTCTATATGATGTCGCGATTCAAGCATTAGTAAAAGAAGGATTCCCTATTCATAAAGATGTATTAAACCGTGATATTACGCAGCCTTATGAAGAAGATGCAACAGTAGAAGCAGCATGGTTGGAAGTGTATGCGGATGTGAAAAAATATTGGAATTTATATCAGCTTGCTGAAAAATTGATTGATATTGAAGACTGGCTACAACAATGGCGTTTCCGTCATATGAAAACAGTAGAAAGAATTATTGGACATAAAATGGGTACAGGTGGATCCTCCGGTGTTTCTTATTTAAAGCGAGTACTTGATCAACAATTCTTCCCAGAGCTTTGGAATGTTCGTACGAAATTATAAAAATAAACCTGTCAGTTCATTATGGCTGACAGGTTTATTTTTATTTGAGCGCAATTATGTTTAAAATGAAGGAACAAGATATAATAAATGGAGTAACTATTTAAATGGAGGTAAAGTTTTTGGATTTCAAGCAACTAGAAAATAAATTCGAAAAGAAAAAAGTGAATACATTTCTTGTTTATCAAAAAGGGGAATTAACAACGGAGTATTATAAAACACCCGAATGTGCAAATAACTTATATAAAATAAATTCGATTACAAAAAGTATCGTATCTTTATTAATTGGTATTGCAATTGATAAGGGCTATATAAATGATATACATACATCAATTACAGAGTGGATTGAAAATGTACCTGGGGAAAAACATGATTTAACGCTATATCACTTATTAACAATGACTACTGGTGAGGACTGGAAAGAGTTTGGGAATGGAGTAGTATTCCCAAATGACTTTGTAGAATCAGAGAACTGGGTACAGTACATATTAGAAAAGCCAATAATTGAAGAACCTGCTACAAAAATGAATTATAATTCAGGTTCTTCTCATTTACTGAGCTATATTATTCAAGAAGCTACTGGAATGTCGACAGAGCGGTTTGCAAAGAAATATTTATTTGATCCATTAAAAATTAACGAATACGAGTGGCAACAAGATCCGCAGGGTATATATGTAGGTGGCTTCGGTATGAAAATGAAATCTACCGATTTATTAAAATTAGGAAAATTATGTTTGCAAAATGGATATTGGAATGAAAAAGAAATTGTATCAGCGAAATGGTTAGAAGAGTCAAGTAGGGCGCAATTTGAAACATATGAACATGTCGGCGCATATGGATATCACTGGTGGGTATTACATAACGAAAGATTTCACATACCGTATTGTATATATTTCGCTATGGGATACGGCGGACAATACATCGTTATCATTCCTCAATTAGAAGTAGTATCTATTATAAGTAGTCATATGCCAAAACGTGGGCTCGTTCCGTTAAATTTATTTATTGAGCATGTACAGGGAAATTCTAATTATATATAAGAAAAGGAGGGAATGTATGAAAGATGAAAAAATTTTATCTTTATTTAGACTATGTTTAAGCCTTCTAGCATTTAGTGCAATCATTACGCAATTTATAATACGGGCACAAGTGAAACCGTTCAATCCAGTTAACTTTTTTAGTTTCTTCACGATCGAAAGTAACATTTTAGTTGCATGTATTCTCCTTTTAAGTAGTATCGGAACAGCTACATTTGGTCGATCAGAACAGTTTGGTATACTTCGTGGTGCAGCAACGGTATACATACTTACGACTGGACTCATTTATTTTTTATTATTAAGAGGGTTAGAAGAATCACTTCAAACGGCAATACCATGGGTAAATACGGTGTTACATTATATCATGCCAATTGCTATGCTTTTAGATTGGATATTAAATCCACCAAATAAGAAAATCACTTGGAAACAAGCTTCAAGTTGGCTCTTATTCCCGTTTTTTTACGTTGTATATAGCTTAATTCGTGGTCCAATCGTGAATTGGTATCCTTATCCATTTTTAGATCCGAGAATAGGTGGATATGGTAGAGTACTTTTATACAGTATAGGGATAGCAGTTGTAATTGGCACTATTTGTATATTGGTAAGATTTTTAGGGAATCGATATTTTAGAAAAGAATTTTAGAAATGAAAGAAACCCGGCTGTTATGAATCTAAATAGCCGGGTTTCTTTCATTTTATCTACTCATCTTCTGAAACGACATTTTAATAAATTTCTCCGTCTTCGTTTCAAATTCCACATCAACAAAAACACCATATTCTTTTCCGTCTTCACGTAGCCACAATTTGAATTTTTCAACTGTTATTTGAACGGTTTTTGGTTTTCTACCTATATGAAGGTAATCAATAATCTCTGCTTTTGGGTACTTTTCTTTCGTTTTCTCTACAGCAAGCTTACCCCATTTTGCATACGGCGGCTGCGCATGAACAATTGATGAGCCTGTATATACATTTGAACATGTTGTTAGGAACAGAAGGACGAGTGCGACACGCTTTAACAAATTCTTCATGATGAACTCCTTTTATCCTTTTTTTATATTGTTTACATTTTCTTTCTACGATATTAGTTTGGATTTTTTTGTCTTCTTTACATAAAAGCGAGGCTTTTACAAAACATAACCAAGAAATCATTTACATAATTAAGGAGGGAAAATTATGCGCCAAAAAGCTATTTTTAAAATAGCGGTTTTACTTGCGTTCATAGGACTGTCTTTAATGGTCAGTAGTATACAACTAAAGAATGTAGAAGCATTTTCTAATCAAGTCATTCAAAGAGGAGCATCGGGCGAAGATGTCATTGAACTGCAATCTCGTTTAAAATATAACGGATTTTATACGGGAAAAGTAGATGGTGTTTTCGGATGGGGTACATATTGGGCACTTCGGAATTTTCAAGAGAAATTTGGATTACCCGTTGATGGTTTAGCTGGAGCTAAAACGAAGCAAATGCTCGTGAAAGCAACGAAGTATGACAAGTCAACTGCTAATAAAGGGACGACAACGAATAAAGGAAATAGTGGTGGCACTGCACAAGAGAATAAACCACCTCAAAATAAAGGGACAAATGTTCCGAACGGTTATTCTCAAAATGATATTCAGCTGATGGCAAACGCAGTATACGGAGAATCACGTGGTGAACCGTATTTAGGACAAGTTGCAGTAGCTGCTGTTATTTTGAACCGTGTTACAAGTGCGTCATTCCCAAATACTGTTTCAGGTGTAATCTTTGAACCTAGAGCATTTACAGCGGTAGCCGATGGACAAATATATTTAACACCAAATGAAACAGCAAAAAAAGCAGTTTTAGATGCGATTAACGGATGGGATCCAACAGGAAATGCTTTATATTATTTCAATCCAGATACTGCGACTAGTAAATGGATTTGGACTCGTCCACAAATTAAAAAAATCGGTAAACATATTTTCTGTAAATAGAGCGGAGGTGGGACAATGTTACGAGGTATTATCATTGTATTATTAACAGTCGGTGTAGTAGGAACAGGCTATTGGGGCTATAAAGAGCACCAAGAGAAAAATGCGGTTTTAATTCGAGCGGAAAATAGCTATCAACGTGCATTCCATGATTTAGCATACGAAGTCGATTTATTACACGATAAAATTGGCACAACACTTGCGATGAATTCACGATCATCTTTATCACCTGCATTAGCGGATGTATGGCGTTTAACATCTGAAGCTCGCTCAGATGTAGGACAACTACCTTTAACATTAATGCCATTTAATAAAACGGAAGAATTTTTAGCGAATATCGGTGATTTCAGTTACCGTGCAGCCATTCGTGATTTAGAAAAAGAGCCGTTAAATGAGCAAGAATATAAAACGCTACAAACTTTATATTCAAATGCAGGAAATATACAAGATGAACTAAGAAAAGTACAACATCTTGTTTTGAAAAATAATTTACGCTGGATGGATGTAGAAATGGCACTTGCATCAAATCGCGATCCAGCAGATAACACAATTATTGATGGATTGAAAACTGTAGAGAAAAACGTAACATCATATTCTTCTACAAACTTCGGACCGACCTTTACAAGTGCGCAAAAAAATAAAAAAGGTGGATTTGAAGCGGAAGGAAAGGCAATTTCTAGAGATGAAGCGGCGAAAATTGCCAAATCGTTTTTGAATTTAAAAGGAAATGAAAAAGTAGATGTTGAGAAAAGCGGAAAAGGTGCGAAAGAATCCTTCTATAGTGTGAAAATTAAAGATGAAGCAACGAACAATGAGTTCTATATGGATATTACCGGAAAAGGCGGATATCCAATTTGGGTTATGAATAACCGCGAAATTAAAGAACAGAAAGTTAGTTTAAACGATGCAGGTAGTAAAGGTTTGAAATTTTTAAAGGACCATAAGTTTAATAATATGGAGCTTTATGATAGCTCTCAATATGATAATGTTGGTGTATTTACGTATGTAGTAAATGAAAATGGAGTACGAATTTATCCAGAAGCAATCCAAATGAAAATTGCTTTAGATGATGGTTCTATCGTTGGGTTCTCCGCAAAAGAATATTTAGCGTCACATCAAAAGCGAACAGTTCCATCGGCAAAGCTAACTGCAGCAGAAGCAAGAAAGAAAATCAATCCGGATGTAAAAATCATGGAAGAACGTAAAGCTTTAGTAGTCAATGATTTGCATAATGAAGTGCTTTGCTATGAATTTGTAGGCACTTTAGGAAAAGATACGTACCAAATATTCATTAATGCTAATAGCGGGGCCGAGGAAAAGGTAAAGAAAATGCAAGCTGTTGAAAAAATTTATGATTAAACCTTAATAGTGAAGTGGTGAAAATAATGAAAACTCTAATATATATATTGATGCTTTGCTTCGTTATAACTGGATGCAGTATTGGAAAAAAAGACAATCCAAACGAAAAGCCGGAACAAAAAAATGTTTCAATGAAAAATGTTAATTATACGAATAAATCAAATAAGCCAAATGAAAAAGCAGCAGATCATTTAGCATCTTTAGCAGCAAGTGTGCCAGGTGTGAATGATGCAACAGCGGTCGTTGTTGGAAAATATGCTATTGTAGGTATTGATGTAAAAGCAAAACTTGATCGAACTCGAGTTGAATCAATTAAATACTCTGTTGCAGAAAGTTTAAAAAATGACCCTGACGGTGCTAATGCAGTCGTTGTAGCAGATGTTGATACGTATGAACGCCTCAAACAAATCGGAAAGCAAATTAAAAAAGGAAAAACAGGTGAAGGTATACTAGATGAATTAGCCGCTATTGTGGGCCGAGTAATGCCACAAGTTCCAAATGATATGATAGAAAATAGAGAAACGAATCCAATTAAAGATAATGATAAACAATTACCAAAAGATGAAGAACAAGAGTTAAGAAAAGAACAGGATGATCAATCAAATAATCATTTGAATAAATGAAATTAGCCTCGTACTTAATTGTACGAGGTTTTTAAATGCAATATTAAATATTCAGTTTATTTTTAAGGGAATATATGGTTTAATTATCATGGGAGGGACAACTGTTATGATGAAAAAAAGCGCATGTATATTGTTTAGTTTATGCTTAGGTTTCAGTATGACAGCGTGTGAACAGAGAAAAGAAGTGAAAAACCAAACAGCAACTTCTTCTACTGTGATGGAAAGGCAACAGAAAGAGTCTATCAATATAAATCATTTCTCGAGTATAAATGAAGGAATGACTTATACAGAAGTGAAAGATTTAATTGGTTTTGAAGGAGATTTACTTATAGAAGAAGGGGTAGAGCATTCTACACAAATTAAACAAATTTTTGCTTGGAAAGGGAACGATCCAAATTCATTTGTTGAAATTACCTTTTTAGATGGAAGAGTGCATTCAAAAGCACAGCAAGGTATAAGTTAATAAGCTAAAAAATGGGAGAGTTTAGCATGAACATACACACAGGGGAAATTCAATTAGCTCCGTATAAGGAGAAATATAAAGAAGTTATACAAACATTTACTTTACCAAGTGAACAAGTTCAGTTTACATCAGATCCAAGCGCATTACTGGAGAAAGCAAAAAGTGATTATACAAAAAATGTGATTGTTATTTTAGATCACAATGGGGTACCGGTGGGTCTTTTCGCATTGGAAACGGGAGATAGAGTAAAGGAGTTCACAGATAATGAGGATGCTTTACTTTTAACGTCATTTTCTATTAATCACAATAGACAAAGAAAAGGATTCGCTAAAAAGTCATTGTTATTATTAGAAGAGTTTGTAAAACGTTATTTTCCAATAAAAAATGAAGTTGTACTTGCTGTGAATGAAAGAAATATTCCTGCACAAAATTTATATGCAAAAGTTGGTTTCCAAGATAAAGGTTTTAGAAGAATGGGACCAATTGGCCAACAAATAATAATGCATTTACCGATAATGAAATAATGAGATAGAAAACTTACTCTTGAATATTCAAGTAGTAGGTTTTTTTATTTTAACAATATATAATATATGTATATAAAATGAAACAGGAATGAAGGATATAAAAAATGAATCAAGATAGAAAATGGAATATCGTTGGAGGAAGAGTGATTAAAACTGGGATTGCAGTTTTTCTTACAGTGTTAGTTTGTGATTTTTTTAACATCCCAACTATTTTTGCTGTAATAACAGCAATTGTTACAATTGAACCAACTGCAACAGACTCAATAAAAAAAGGACTTATTCGCTTTCCGGCCTCAACAATTGGATCGGCATATGCCATGACTTTCACATTTTTCCTAGGCCACCAAGCAATTTCTTATGCATTAGCTGCAATGTTTACGATCGTTACATGTCAAAAACTAAGGTTACATGCGGGAACTTTAGTTGCAACTTTAACTGCCGTAGCAATGATTCCAATTACGGCAAATCATTATTTTACTGCATTTTTAATTCGTTTAGCTACTACATCTACTGGTATTATAGTATCTACTTTAGTGAATTTTTTCATTTTTCCACCCCACTACACGAAAATGATTTTTGGATGTACAGAGGATCTATTTGCTAAAACAGCAAATATTATGGAAGAATGGATTACTGCATTAGTTGCAGGAAAAGGTGTGAAAAAGGAGACTGCTCAGGATTTATCTAAATTGACTTTATTATTGCATAAGGCGATACAATTTGTTCAATATGAGCAGAAAGATTGGAAATATCATCAACATACAAAGAAGGAAATGAGAAGCTTTTTAACGATGCAGAAGCAACTTCATATATTACAGCAAATCATTTACCATATAGATAATTTAGCTCGGGTATCAATTGAGACTTGTGACTGGTCACAAAGTGAAAGAGAAATATTACAACGAACAATTCATTCTATAATTGCTATATTGAGAAACCGTTGTAATGAAATTGATGAGGAACATTTCAAACTTATTGCTGAATTAGACAAGCAATTTTGGAGTTATAAAAATGATTTAAAAGATTATAAACCAAATCATTATCATCACCATTTTTCAAGTGAATCTATTATTTTATTTGAGGTATTATCTATTCATGATATGTTAGAAGAATTAAAACAAATATCCGAGAAATATGAGTGGGAAAACCGATTCAATTGATAAGTTCATTTTACTGTGGGGGGATAATATGACATTTTATATTGCATTACTAAGAGGAATCAATGTCGGTGGCCATAAAGTAATCAAAATGGCTGATTTAAAACGAGTGTTTGAATCAATAGGGTTAAAACAAGTGAAAACATATATACAAAGTGGTAATATTGTGTTCGAATCTGAGGAAGGTATAAACTTTCTAAAGGACCAAATACAATCTGAAATAAAAAAAGAATTTGATTTCGATGTTCCAGTCATGCTAAGAACACATGATGAATTTATAAATATTATTAAACAATGTCCATATGAAGTTCATTCATTGTTAGAAGGAGAAAGTGTTCATATTGCTTTTTTAGCTAATGTACTTTCTGAAGAAGAGAGTAGTCAATTGCTTACATTTAAAAGTGAACTTGAAGATTGCTATATAGATGAGAAGGTCGTTTATTTATTTTTCAAAAATAGCATTCGAAATTCTAAATTAATGAACCAGTTTCAGAAGTTACATACACCAGCTACAGTTAGGAATTGGCGGACTGTGAATAAATTAAAAGCAATTGTAGAGATTATGTAAATATAAAAAGATGAGGTTTTCTACATGTAGAAAACCTCATCTTTTTACTTATATTGTTTTGCAACTATGAGTTCGACAATAGGATAAATAAAGAATGAAGAGCAAATTGCGATGAACAGGGGGAGGTTTTTTACTCCATCTAAATTAGCCCCCATAGAAAATCCTTCGGAGAAGATTAATAAAAGGAACATTACAACTACAAGCACAAAATACGCAATTTTAAAGCTTTTATATGTAATTTGTTGTCCCATCTCATCTTGACTTTCTTCTGACACACCGTGGGGATCTCCCCAAGTAATGTGATTAATTAAATTACTAAGTATTAACGAAATAGCAAAAATCGTACCACCTAAAATAGAACCTTCAGTTATGTATTTATATGTGCCATGTACTAGTATTGCAATTAATGCTAAAACAATGATTATAAAAATAGTTTTTTTAGTATTCAATAAATAATTGCCCCCTCGATTGTAAAAAACTCTTTACAAATATAAGTATAAAATTGGAAAAGCGTCATGTCAAATACTTTTTACACACAATATGTAAGTATGCAATATTTTGTTTTTATGATAAATAAAAAATTACAATACATTTGAATGTAAAAGAATGGGCTCGCATATATTTGGAAGGGATGTCAGATTAATTTAGGGGGTAGTTATGTCTATACTTTTAAAAGCTGGTGCAGATGCAGGAAACAACGGTTTGAAGTTAATGGTGAAAGGGCAAGACCCTATTTTTATTCCGAGTATTTATTCTTTATATATAGGTGAGCCTACAGGACTCTTAGATGAGGTAGATGTTTCATTATCTGAATTAGAAAACCACATTGATGTGACTATAAGTTCGCCATCGTTAATGCTAAATAATGTACGATACATCGTTGGAGAAAAAGTTATTCAAGATCAATTAAAAGGTACTGAGGTAGAGAAGAAATCGAATAAGTCAACGGATGAGTTAATGGTTATTACAATACTATCAGGTTTGGCGGTAAGCGCTATGCGTCAAAGTCCAACTTCTAGCCATATTAATATTCGTTATGATTTATCTGTCGCTCTTCCTATGCAGCTTATTACACAAGAAATAGCTGCTGAAAATGCAAAACGTTATATGGGAAATCATAAGGTTATTTTCCATTATCCGAACGGACGCGATGTGACAATTAATGTTTCAATTGAGTATTGTAAATGCCTGCCTGAGGGCGCTTCTGGTACGTGGGGCATTGTATACGATGAAGAAGGAAATGTTGTGAAACATAAAATAGAATGTGAACAAAATCAAGTTTCTGAAATTGATTTTGTAGATAAAACTCTACTCTCTTTTGATATTGGTGCAGGGACGACAGAAGAAGTCGTTTCATTAGGGGTGAATTTCCGTCCGCAACTAAGTAAAGGTTTATCTTATGGTGTAAAAGAGACGTTACTACAAATCATTACGAGATGGAACCGGAAGTATCCAACTAAAACGATTGATAGTATTACAGAATTCAACCAAATTTATTTAAATGATAAGCATCCGAGAAATACCTTATTAGTTGAGGAATCACAGCCAGCGCTATTAGGTTTAGCAGCACGTGTTGCAACAGATATTATAAATAAAATTGATGATATGAAAGACGATCCATACGTGTTTATTTATGGCGGGGGTGCAGTAATTATTAAAAACAGTTTAAAAATGATTTTAAAGCAAAAAGGACGACTCAAAAATGTAATCTTTGTAGATAATCCGTTATTTACAAATGCACGAGGATTATTAGTTTATACTTGTTCGCCAAAATATAGAGAGCATAAGCAAAAAGAGTTAGGATTTACAAACTTAACGATAAGTTAGTTGGTGGAAGTATGCGATCTAGGCGATATAAACGTGGTGATCGAGTAAAAATCAATATTCATAAATCGGTATCACCTGAAATGCTTGCGTGGCTGAATAAACAATCAAATCCAACTAATTTCTTCTTTTTTGCTGCGCAGCAACTATTTAAACAAGTTGGAGATATTGACGTTTCAAAAGCTTTACCAAGCAGCCATGTTTTCTCATTATATGTGGAGCCTTCATCCTTATTAAAAGTCGAAGTAAACCCTTTTAAAAACATGACACTAGACACAAATACATCCACCGAAAATGCAAAAAAAAAATTATGGGAATCTGTTGATCAATTAGATTGTCCATTTTTTTAAACATAGAAAAATATAAAAAGTCCCCATCACTATACATACGAATACAGTGATGGGTTTTTGTTTGTAACTAGAAGGGGACACAATTTGTGCCCCCTTCCATTAGTTATTTATCTAAATTTTAGATGTATGTTTAGAAACAGCGTTAATTATGCTTTCCCAGTCATCTGGATGGTTTTCATGGCCTGCCCCTTTAAGAGTTAATAGTACTGAGTTTGGAATTTCATCAATTAGTGCGAGGCCATGTTCAAATGGTAGTGCTGTATCGTCTGTTCCGTGAATAACTAATGTAGGTGCTTGTATGGATTGAAGTACACCTTCATATGCATCATCACCTTGAAGTAAAGCGTGATTAAACATACTTAGTAAATTGTTTGCGCGTTCTATTTCTTGTTTTACTTGTTTATAAACTCTATTTTCATCAAATATTCGTTCTGATCCACATAATAGACGAGATCCTGAAACTAAATACTCTGCCACATCATTTTTATTTGTCCAATCTATACTTGCGCTCTTTACATGATGTGTTAAAATCCTTTCATCCATTGGGGGTAAATCGCGAGTATTATTATCAGATCCTATTACACTAGTCGCTAGTAAAGTTAGCGCCAAAATTCTTTCGGGATGTTTTACAGCGGCAATTTGAGCAATCATACCACCTAATGACATACCAAAAAGATGGGCTTTATCAATATGATAAGCGTCTAATACCCCGATTGCATCTTCAGCCATATCTGTTACTGAATAATTTGAAGTGCCAGGTTCATATGTAACAGAGCGTCCAACATCGCGATTATCAAAGCGAATAACAAATTTTCCTGTGTTCGCCAACTGTTCACAAAATTCTTCATCCCAATATATCATTGAACAAGTAGCTCCCATAATTAATAAAATAGCGGGATCATTAGAGTTACCGAAGCTTTCTGTACATATATCAATACCGTTTATTTTAAATATCTTTTCACTCATAACGTTAGCCCCATTTCTTTTGAATTTAATTAATAATACAGTTTTGAATCATTCTAAGATGTGTGTAAGATTCTTTTTGAAATTCATCCCGCTATTTGCCGGGCAGTAAGAGCCCGATTGGTGATGAATGATTAAAGTTTCACTTTATAATGCTTTTTGCATAATTACCCCCAAAAATAAGTATATGGTAATTCAAGGCAAAAAATTTTGAGAAATAATTGTATGTTATTAAAATAAACAGCAAGGAGGAGAGGAAATGAAAGCAATCGTTATTGATCGATATGGCAGTGTTGAAGAATTAAAAGAAAGACAAGTTTTAAAACCGGTTGTTAAGAATAATGAGGTATTAATACGTATTTATGCAACATCTGTTAATCCAGTTGATTGGAAAATAAGAAAAGGTGACTTACAAGAACAGTTACGCTTTTCATTTCCAATCACTTTAGGATTAGATGTAGCTGGAGTTATTGAAGAAGTTGGAGAAGATGTAGAGTGTTTCAATATAGGAGATAAAGTGTTTACGAAACCTGAAAATATAGGAAGCGGCTCTTATGCTGAATTCATTGCAGTACAATTAGATTTAGTATCACATATACCTAATAATATTAGTTACGAAGAAGCAGCTTCTATTCCTCTTGCAGGACTTACAGCGTGGCAAAGTCTTGTAGATTACGCAAAAATAAAAGAGAATGACCGTGTATTCATTCATGCTGGAGCTGGTGGCGTTGGAAGTTTGGCAATCCAAATCGCAAAATCATTTGGAGCTTTTGTTGCCACGACTGCTAGTAGTAAAAATAAAGAATTTTTACAGTCTTTAGGAGCGGATCTCGTTATTGATTATAAAAAAGATAAATTTGAAGAACTAGTATCAGATTTTGATATTGTGTTAGATACAATAGGTGGCGAAGTGCAAGAAAAAAGTTTTCGAATTATTAAACCTGGTGGTGTTCTAGTTTCCATTGTTCATGAACCACTACAAAAAGTAGAAGGAATAAAATCAGGATTTTTATGGCTAAAACCAAATGGAAAACAATTAGAAGAATTATCAGCTTTAATTGTAAACGGAAAAATCAAACCAATCATAAGTAAAGTGGTGCCATTTAATGAAGCAGGAGTTCGAGAAGCTCATATTTTGAGTGAAGGACAACATGTTAGAGGAAAGATTGTAGTTAAAGTGGAATGATAATAAAGATTACAGCTTATAGAGTAACTAGATTTGAATAACGAAAAAGCTCAACAATAGATAATATCCCATACTATACATTTTCATTTGCGGGCATTATTTATTGTTGGCTAATGTGATATTGCTTCTAACAAATACTTTTTCGTATTGTATCATGTAATTTCTCTAATCCAATTTCCATATCTTTCTCGTTTAACATTGAATAGCTAATTCTTAATTGGTTATCATTTGTTTCGTAGTTTAATAGACAAGCTGTTCCTGGTAAAAAAGAGACATCTACTTCATTTGCTTTTTGTAATAAGGTAAAGGGATCTATCGAATCAGGTAGTGTCACCCATAAATTAAAACCTCCATTTGGTATTTCAAAGTGTAGTTCTTTTAATGGCGATAATATATCAATTGTTAAATCACGTCTCATTTGTAAAGCTGTACGTAATTTTTCTAAATGGTTTTTCATACGTTCTGCACGTAAAAACGGTAGAAGTGCCTTTTGTGTTAATAAAGGACTACCGATATCCATTGAACCTTTTACTGCATATAGCCATTCAAAAATAGGACCATCGGCAATAAGCGCCGCGATACGCAGTCCTGGTGCTAACGTTTTACTAAATCCTTTTATATATATTACGTGGCCATCCTTATCAAAACTTTTGATTGGGGGCGGGATTATAGCATCTTCAAAATATATTTCTCCGAAAGAATCATCTTCAATGATAAAAAATTGATATAGCCCCGCTAGTTCTATAAGTTCCATTCTTCGTTCTTTACTCATTACTGTACCTGTCGGGTTTTGGAAGGTCGGATTCGTATACAATAAAACGGGATTTTTACTTTGACAAATATCATCAATTAAGTCGGAGCGAACTCCATGATTATCAAGAGAAACAGGAATGATTTGAACACCTTTATTGATGAAAACATCAAGCGCGGCACTGTAACACGGACTTTCTACTAATACAGTATCTCCAGGTTTTAATAATGTTTGAGCAATTAAATCAATTCCTTGTTGTGCTCCGCTTGTAATTAATAATTGAGATGGGTCCGTCACTAATTTCTGGTGTTCATTTAAGTAATTTGCTATTTCAACTCGCAATTCATAATCGCCTTGAACTGGCCCATAAGTTGCTAACAACATCGGATTTTTATCCAGCAATTTATGCATTTCGTCTGCCAAAAATGGATTTGGTAACAGACGGGGATACAGAATTGCTTGTGAAAAATCATAATATTTACGGTGTTTATTCATTGCATATTGAGAACGCATAACATTAATAGATCTTGATTGTTGCCATTTATACGGTATCGGTTTGAAATCTTTCTTTACACGTTTATATATGTAAGCACCTTTTCCTTGTTCGATGCGTATATACCCTTTCGTTTCTAACTGTTTATAAGCTTTACGAACAGTTAATACATTGATTTGTAAATCTGTGGCCATACAACGTAAAGAAGGAAGGGATTCACCATGTGAAAGCATACCACTTTGTACTCTTTCAACAATTTGCATATATATTTGCTTGTAATACGGTATGTTTGATTCTTTACGCAATACAATCTTCATAGGTTCACCTATTTTTCTTTTTAATTTAATTAAAGCGAAAAATATATAGGGAATCAACTACAACTTGAAGTAACTGTTATATGTACCGATACACTGTTATACACCATAGCCTCTATACTCATTTTAAGAGTAAAAAGGAGGAAGTAAAATGGTCATTTTTAATTACATTTTAGTATGTATTATTTTCGGGACAACATTTTTAACGATTAAAATTGGAATTGAAGCAGGAGCGCCACCGTTGTTTTCAGCAGGAATTCGTTTCTTTTTAGCGGGTATAATCCTTATGATTCTTTTTAAATTAAAGCGAAAAGAAATTATGCCACATATATTTTCAAAACGTATTATGTATGCTGGATTTTGTTTAACATTTATGACATTCGCAAGTTTATATTGGTCAGAACAATATATTTCTTCGGGATTAGCTGCTGTTCTTTCTGCTACGGGACCAATGATGATTTTATTAATACAAGCAAAGAGGAATAGGGAGAAATTACAAAAGGAACAACTCGTTGCTTTAGTTATTGCACTAATAGGTGTTATATTTGTTTCTTTACCAGGAATGCATCAACAAGTAAGTTTCATATGGAGTATTGCTTGTATTGTTTTAGTTATAGGGGAGCTATTTTACGGAATAGGCTCTATTCGTTCGAAAGAAATACTGTCAGATTTATCAAATGTATCACCATTTCTTATTAACGGTATTCAAATGTTTTATGGAGGGATTTTACTACTCATCGCATCTATTATTGTAGAACAACCAAATGTAACCGTATTAACTTCATGGAGTGTGCAATGGCCTATTTTATATCTCATATTTATCGGATCGATTGGTGGACACGGATTATATTACTGGCTCTTATCAAAAACAAATCCAGTATTTCCATCGACGTGGTTATATGTATCACCATTAATTGCAATAATTGTGGGATATATCATTTTAGGAGAGCCTTTAAATCCTACAATGGGAATGGGGGCTTGTCTTATATTGATTGGTGTATTTTTGGCCAATCGTTCAACACTACGGACTTATTTCAAAAAAGGGCGGTTATTAGAGAAGGAGATGTAGTTTAATAAAGCAACAGCCCTGTATATTACAGGACTGATAAAATCAAAAACACAGTTGGAAAAATAACCAACTGTGTTTTTGATAATTAATTCACTTTTTTAATAAAGCCTTTATAATGACGTTTTACAAGCTGGCTTTCTAACGTCTTCATAGTTTCTAGTGCTACACCGACAATGATAAGTAAGCTTGTACCACCAATTTGAGCAGAAGGTGGTAACGTAGCAATTTTCGTGAATACGAGCGGTAATATAGAAATTGCACCTAAGAAAATTGCACCGATAAATGTTAAACGGTATAAAATTTTAGTTACATATTGTTCAGTTGCTTTACCAGGACGAATACCAGGAACATATCCATTTTGCTTTTTCAAATTCTCAGCCATTTGTTCAGGATTTACTTGAATAAATGCGTAGAAGTATGTGAAAGCAACGATAAGACCGACATAAAGTGTCATTCCAATTGGATGTGCGAAATCAAGATTTGCAACTAACCATTTTGATACGCTTGAATCAGGGAAGAGCTGCGCAATTGTACGCGGCGTCATTAAAAATGCAGAAGCAAAGATAACTGGTATAACACCAGCACTATTTACTTTAAGCGGTAAATGAGTGTTTTTTGCTCCTTGATATTGATTGTTTCCTGAAACAGCTTTTGCATATTGGATCGGTATTTTACGTACAGCTTGTTGAATGTAAATAACACCAACAACTATCGCTAAAATTACGAGTCCAATTAAAACAATTTTTATTATGTGCATAAATAGCTGATCGCCAGCATTTTGGAATTGTTGTAAATAAATTTGATTTGCAACATTTGGAATCGCGGCAACGAGACCTGCGAAGATAATCATCGAAATACCATTACCAACTCCGTTAGCGGTAATTTGTTCGCCTAACCAAAGTAAAAATGCAGTACCTGCAGTTAAAACTGTCGCAATAAATAAGTATGTAGTCCAGCTTTGATCTGTTATTAATTGTCCACCTGCTATATTATTAAAGCCATAAGACATTCCGATGGCCTGTATGAATGCGAGAATGATTGTAAAGTATCGAGTGAATTGAGCTGATTTCTTACGGCCCATTTCTCCTTGCTTTGCCCATTCCGAAAATTTAGGTATAACATCCATTTGTAGTAACTGTACTATGATGGAAGCTGTAATATATGGTGTAATACCTACAGCAAAGATTGAGAAGTGTTGCAATGCTCCTCCGCCAAATACGTTTAACATACCTAGAACGTTAGCTTGATCTTGTACTTTTAATACCTCTGCGTTAGTATGAGGAACTGGAATAAACGTGCCAATTCGAAAAACGATTAACATCGCTAGTGTAAAAAGGATTTTCCTTCTTATCTCAGCTACTCTCATGAAATTTGAAATCGTACGAAACATTATGTCGCCTCCTATATTTTTATCAGTAAAAAACTGATTATTATACCCTATGAAGTAACCACAAACCTCCTTCCGCACTAAATTCATTTGACAAATGGATTTTCATACACTTTGTAGTTTTCACGGATATAAAAATATAAGGTGTTATATAAGCGACCTATACACTTCACGTAATCATTCAATACCCATAATATATCGAATAAATTAACAAATGTACATACATACGCATTAAAAATGAATAAATAGGGTCATTTTTTACATTTATTTAATGATAAATTGATAGGACATTATTATTCAAGATTGTTATACATGTTATCAATTAAAGTTTATCCCGCATTAACTGGTAGCCCGATTGGTTCAACTAATAATCAGTGGGGATGAACAAAACCATCGCTGATTAAAGTTTCACTTTATATGATTAGAGAATTCTTTTTATTTAAGAAGGAATAAATGTTAAAGAAAGCTAATTAAACTGTGTACATATTTATAGGGGAGAAGATATAAATGAAAGTTGTTATAAAAAAATTACCACCATTAGAAGTAGCGTATATAAGACGAACTGGTAGCTACTTTGAACCGCAAGATCACTGGGGAAAGTTACTGAATTGGTCAATTGAAAATAAACTGTATCCACCAGAGCAATCATTTATCGGAATATCATTGGATAATCCTGAACTTGTTGCAAGTCATAAGTGCCGGCATGATGCATGTGTTACGATTCCTGAAAACTTCGATAAAGAAAAGTATCATGATGTGCAATTTAAAAAATTAGATGGAGGTACATATGGTCTATACCAGTTCTATGATGAACCTCATAAATTAAGTGAAGCGTATCAATACATGTATGTAGAGTGGCTACCAAATAGTGAGTATGATGCAGATTATGATAGAGATAATTTAGAGTTTTGCTTAAATAATGTTGCTGAAGATCTAGACGGAAAGTTAAAGGTTGATTTATTTGTGCCAATTAAAAAGATATAAAAAAACAAATAAGTTCATTTGTGGCTTTAAAATAAAATTGGAATAGTAGTGAAAGAAAAACTTTTTTTGAAGATAATATCTCTAGCGTAGAAATTTAAGTATGTAGGTTGCAATGAAAGGAGAATCCACATGGATACAATTGTAAATGACAAGTTTTATGAAACGAGAAATCAATTAGTTGAGGAAATTACTTTGTTGAGTAATGCTCAATTTAATAGGAAACCAGATAAGGGTAAATGGAGTATTGCACAAATTTGTCATCATTTAGTTTTATTAGATGAGAGAGTGATAACAGTTATTTCGTCAGGATTAAAAAAGTTAGATAGTACCCAAAATGAGCGTAAAGAAATTCACACTATTTTATTAGATAGAACGAAAAAGTTTATAGCTCCAGAAATGATTGAACCAAGTATAGAACCATTTGAAGTGGAGCAAATGCTCAATATGCTAAACGAATCAAGAAAAGAATTGATGCGTTTCCTGAGTACAATAGAAGATGAGTCTATATTAGCGAAAAAATCAGTGATGCATCCAGCTCTTGGAGAATTATCCCTTGATCAGTGGATAGAATTGATCTATTTACATGAACAGCGTCATATTTCACAAATAAAAGAGATAAAATTGCTTTGTGAAATTGAAAAGTAAAAATTATTCCCTATTTATTGATACGTATTATAAACAGGGGAAACGGTTGATTCATATTGATTCAGAAGAAAACAAAAATAGAATGAAATTAGTTGAAAGTGACCAATAAGCTTAAGAAAATATGAAACTATCCGATTTTCTGTATAAGTGTAACCCCGTCTTAAATGAAGAGCGGGGTTATTTTTTTGAAAATGTTTTTATTTAGAAGGAGATAAATCAGCAACGAAACTCAAAAAATTAATCATCATAACATATTGTATATGCCCGTTTTAATAAATTGAAATGATGATTTTTATGATGATAAATGATATGTCCTTATTTTGAAAGTACACTTCACACTCTTAAGGAAGGGGTATTCTGTCAGGAAATGATAAAATACAATTCTGTCAGAGGATGTATGCAATTTATTCTCTTTATTTTTGCAACAGAACCACCTTCAAAATTATCTTTTGTAGTTGAAGTTTCCTGAATAATAAGTTACATTTTTAAAGTTCAAGCAACTTTATGAAAGTACAAAAAGGGGAGAAATATTATTATTATGCAAAAAATGAAATGGAAGAACTATGTATGTTACTTTGTAATTTTATTACTGCTTGGAACGGCAGTAATAGTCAAACCATCTATCTCTAAGGCTGAGGAATCTGAAGTTAATATTACATTGTTAGGTACTGCAGATATTCATGGTAGATTTATGCCTTGGGATTATGCGCTTGATGGAGCAAATATGAGTGGAAGTTTGACGCAGCTTTATACGGTTATAAAGAAGGTCCGTCAAGAAAATCCAAATACCATATTAGTAGATGCCGGGGATACAATTCAAGGAAACTCAGTAGAATTATTCAACGATAAGCCACAATCGCCAATGATGGTAGCGATGAATACAATGGGATATGATGCCTGGGCATTTGGAAATCATGAATTCAACTTTGGATTAGATACATTGAAAAAAGTTAGTGAGCAATATAAGGGAAAAACGTTAGCAGGAAATATTTATAAGGAAAATGGAGAGCGCTTTCTTCCTGCATATACAATTGTAGAAAAAGGTGGAATTAAAGTTGGGATTATTGGTATGAATACACCAATGATTAGTGATTTTGAAAAAGGGACAGATCACTTAAATGGTTTAGTGGTGAAAAATCCAGTAGAAGAGACGAAAAAGGCAATTAAGGAATTAGAAGGTAAAGTAGATGTAATGGTAGGAGTTATGCATATGGGATTAGAAAATGAGAATGGTATCCCTGGTACTGGTGTTCAAGATATTGCAAATGCTTGTCCGGAACTAAGTGCTATTTTTGCGGCTCATATGCATAAACTTGTAAAAAAAGAAGTTGTAAATGGCGTAATTATTACAGAACCAGATAAATATGGAACACATATTTCACGTATTGACCTTACTTTTACAAAGCAAGATGGGAAGTTGGCTTTAAAAAATAAAACTGCTACCGCTATACCTGTAAAAAATGCTGATGGGACAACGATATTATCCGATCCTACACTTGAAGAAACATTAACACCTTTTCACGAATATGCGAGAGGAGATGCAAATGTTGTAGTCGCTCAATTAAAGGGTAGAAATCTTGTTCCTGAAAATGAAATAAAGGGTATTCCAAGTGTTCAGATTCAAGAAACACCTTTATCAGATTTCTTTCATGAAGTTATGCTCTACTACAGTAAAGCAGATGTAGTAGCCCATCAAATTGATAATGATTATGCCCGTTTAGATACAGGCCCTATTAAGAAAAAAGATATTGCGTACAATTACCAATATGCCTTGGGAGAAATTACAGTATATAAGATTTCTGGAAAAGATTTAAAAGACTATATGGAATGGGCAGCAGGATATTTTAACTCATCTCGTGCCGGAGATGTAACCGTTAGCTTTGATAAAACCCGCCGTGCATCTAAATACAGTACGAACGATTTCTTTGGAGGCGTAAAATACGAAATTGACTTAACAAAACCATATGGAAGCAGAATTACAAATTTACGCTCTATTCGTACAAACAAACCAATCAAAATGAGCGATGTTATGACGTTGGGAATGAATGCATATAGAATGGAGGCTCTTCAGGCAAAAGGTGGAGCTTTAGAGGGGCGTAAGTTTGAACAAATTTGGTCATCTAAACAAGAGAATGCATTTGGAGAAACAGGCGGAACCATTCGTAACCTTGCTATTACATATTTAAAAGAGGTAAAGAACGGTGTATACACACCAAAAGTTATGCATAATTGGAAAATTACTGGTGTAGATTTACATTCTTCAGAGCATAAGGCGGTAGTTGATCTTGTGAATAAAGGGATTTTAGAAATTCCAAAAACAGAAGACGGAAAATACACAAATATAGCATCTATAAATACGAAAGACTCAATTTCAAAAGAAGAGATTATATTACTCTCACAAAAAGCAAATATTAATCCAAATCAGTTTAATCATGTAAAGACAAAAGGTGAATTTTACAAAAAACTTAGTAGGATTACTAAAAAAATATAAATTATAAAATTTCTTATAGTAATTGTTATTTTAATAACATTAAACCCACTCTTACAATAGTAAAGAGTGGGTTTTTATGTTGTTATTTAGAGGTAAGTATACTTTTATTACAATGAATATAGATAATTAATAACTAACCAATTGGGTGAGCACCTATAAGGACTCTCTTTTATTCAAATTAATGTACATATGTGTTCCGTTCATTATTTATAATATTGACCACAATTTATGTAATTTTGCATAATGTTACATAAATTGTGTATTTTCTCTTTTTTTAGACATTAATAGACAGTATACTTTGTACAAGCTTTCTATTTCAAAAATTATACGAGGTGAAATAATGAAAAACAAAAAGACATTAACTAAGGTAGCATTAACAACAGGATTAGCTTTAACAGCTGTGGCACCATATGGGGTAGGTCATGCAGAGGAAACAGATCAACTACAAGTTCAAATTCAGGAGGAATCGTTCCGTTCGGGTGAACTTACACAACCGTCACAAAAGACACCAGAAAATGTAGTAAAGGATGCACTTAAGGAGAAAACAGAGCAAGCTCTCTCCCAAAAACAAGTCAATGGAGAAGCAGGAGTAGATTATAAAGTCCTTCAAAAACGTGGTTCGTATGATGGAACTACACTTGTGCGTATGCAGCAAACATACGAAGGAAAAGAAGTATATGGACATCAATTAACTGCACACGTAGATAATAAGGGTGTTATTAAAAGTGTTTCAGGTGATAGCGCGCAAAATTTAAAACAAGAAGAATTGAAAAAACCTATTAATCTATCAAAAGATGAAGCAAAACAATATATTTATACGAAATACGGGAACGATATCAAGTTTATTTCTGAGCCAGAAGTTAAAGAGGTTATTTTTGTTGATGAAAATAATGGACAAGCTAGCAATGCATACCAAGTTACCTTCGAAGCTGCAACACCAAACTATGTTTCTGGTACTTATTTAGTAAATGCACAAAATGGTGATATGTTAAAAAATATGGTACAAGAATCTAACTTAAAGGCCAGTGACAAACTAGTTGGAGCTTTAAAGAAAAGTAAACAAAGCAGTCTTACATCATTAACCGGAACAGGAAAAGATGATTTAGGTATTAATCGTTCATTTGGTATCTCTAAACAAAGTAATGGCAAATATGCTCTTGCTGATTATACAAGAGGGCAAGGCATTGAAACATATGATGTGAATTACAGAGATATTACTAAAGAAGAAAGCTATTATCCTGGTACATTAGCGACAAGTACTTCGGCAACATTTAACGATCCAAAAGCAGTAAGTGCTCATTACTTAGCAACAAAAGTATTTGATTTTTATAAAGATAAATACAAGCGTAATAGCTTTGATAATAAGGGACAAAAGGTAGTTTCAGTTGTACACGCTTGGGATTCTGAAGAGACGAATGATCCGAAAAATTGGCAGAATGCATTAAGTGCTAATAATGGAAGTATGCTTGTATATGGCGATCCTATTGTTAAAGCATATGACGTAGCTGGACATGAATTTACACATGCTGTTACTTCTAGCGAATCTAATCTTGAATATTACGGGGAATCCGGTGCGATTAATGAGGCGCTATCTGATATTATGGGAACATCTATTGAGAAATACGTAAATAATGGAAACTTTAACTGGACAATGGGAGAACAAACGGGATCTGTTTTCCGTGATATGGAAAACCCAGCTTCTGTGCCATCTTCACTTGGAGTGCCTTATCCAGATGATTACAGTGAATTTAACGATTTTAATGGATGGGATCAAGGCGGTGTTCATTTTAATTCAAGTATTATTAATAAAGTTGCGTATCTGATTGCAAAAGGCGGAACTCATAACGGAGTAACAGTTAAAGGAATTGGTGAAGATAAAATGTTTGATATTTTCTATTATGCAAATACAGATGAGTTAAACATGACTTCTAATTTCAAAGAATTGAGATCAGCATGTATTCGAGTGGCAACTAATAAATATGGTGCGAATACAGCTGAAGTTCAAGCAGTTCAAAAAGCATTTGATGCAGCAAAAATTAAGTAATTTAGAAATATAGTTATCATTCATATATTAATACATTATGAAAAACAGCTAATGTCATTTTAAGGATATTAGCTGTTTTTTACGTAGCAATGTATTATTGAAAATAAACTGACTAAGCAATAATGAGGCACTTTACCTGTAAGAAGTTGTGACAAATAAATAAGGTTTAAAATATATAAAAACAGAAAATTAATAATATATTGACCTCTTGATAGAAAGTCTATAAAATGAAAGCGATAACAAACGATTGCTTTAAAATGTTTTCCCTGATTTTTTAGTATTTACAAATATATGAAGGCATAAACAAATCTATTTTTTTAAGTATTAATGCAAACGTTTTCGTATTAAAAGGTCATTGAAATACATACGTGAAAATAGCCGATATGGAGGTGAAGTAAAAGAGATTTCTAGATTAATTTAAGCAGTGTTATTCAGTGTAAGCATAATAAATCGTTAGTAATATTTGAAGAAAGGGTGTATGTGATGCAAATTATAAAAAGATTAATTAACAAAACAGTTTTATTACTTACTTTAATCGTTATGTTATCATCTGTTTTCTCCTTTCAGAGTGTGAAGGCAGTTTCAAATTCGAAAACAACTGAAATTATCATTCATTACAAAGAAAAGCTTGGAAATACAAAAGACTGGAATCTTTGGTTATGGGGAGAAAATGCAAATGGTACATCTTATGAATTTACTGGTGAAGATGAATTTGGAAAATACGCTAAGATAAAAATAGACGGTGACTATAATCGTGTAGGATTTATAGTTCGAACAAATGAATGGGAAAAAGATGGTGGGGATCGTTGGATTGAAAATATAAAGGACGGTCGTGCTGAAGTATGGATTCTTTCGGGTGATGAAAAAGTATATAATTCTAAGCCATCATCGGATCTCTCAATTCAAAAAGCAACTATTGATAGTTTCCATGAAATTACTGTAACGACTAATGTCCCGTTTCATATTAAGGAAAAGAAAATTGAAATTGAAGGCATTAAAATTAAGAATATTACTCCTTATGATATAAACAGTGGCGATATTACTAATAAGGTCAAAATAATTACGGAACAGAAAATTGATTTAAAACAAACATACAAAGTTAAAATAGAAAACTTAGCTGATACGAATACTGAAATTGGTAAAGTCATTCGTAGCGAAGAATTTGATAATTTATTTTATTATGGTGGTAACGATTTAGGAAATACATATACTCCGCAACATACAAAGTTTCGTTTATGGGCTCCTACTGCAAGCGAAGCAAAGTTAGTTACATATAAAAACTGGAACGATAAAATAGGTGCTGAAATAAACATGCAACAAGGTGAAAAGGGAACTTGGACAGCAGAACTAAAGGGGAACCAAAAAGGGCTCTTTTATACGTATAAGGTCAAAATTGGTGATAAGTGGACTGAAGCGGTTGATCCATATGTGCGTGCTGCTTCTGTAAATGGGGATAAAGGTGCAGTCGTTAATTTAGAAGAAACAAATCCGAAAAAATGGAAAGCAAACAAAAAGCCAAAATTTAAAAATCCGGAAGATGCTATTATTTATGAGTTACATGTACGCGATCTTTCCATTCAACCTGAAAGTGGTATTAAACAGAAAGGGAAGTATTTAGGTGTAACAGAAAAAGGAACAAAAGGGCCAGAAGGTGTAAAAACAGGACTTGATCATATAAAGGATCTTGGTGTTACTCACGTTCAGTTTTTACCGATATTTGATTATGCTTCTGTAAATGAAGAGACTTTAAATGAACCGCAATATAACTGGGGATATGATCCTAAAAATTTCAATGTTCCAGAAGGCTCCTATTCTACAAATCCTTATGAGCCGACTGTGCGAATAACTGAATTAAAGCAAATGGTTCAAACACTACATGATAATAATCTTCGAGTGGTGATGGATGTAGTATATAACCATATGTATAACGCTGCTGAATCTAATTTCCATAAGTTAGTTCCAGGTTATTATTATCGTTACAATGAAGATGGAACATTTGCAAATGGAACTGGAGTAGGAAATGATACTGCTTCAGAAAGAAAAATGATGAGGAAATTTATGATAGATTCCGTCACATATTGGGCAAAAGAATACAATTTAGATGGATTCCGTTTTGATTTAATGGGTATTCATGATTATGAAACGATGAATGAAATACGTAAAGCTGTTAATCAAATTGACCCTTCTATTATACTACACGGAGAAGGATGGGATTTAAATACACCTCTTGCAGCTGAGCTAAAAGCAAATCAAAAAAATGCAGAGAAAATGAAAGGGATTGCTCATTTTAACGATAATATACGTGATGGGTTAAAAGGTAGTGTATTTGAGGAAAAAGAAAATGGTTTTATAAATGGAAAGGAAAACATGGAAGATCGTATTAGAAAAGGTATTACGGCAGGTATTGACTACGATACAAATTCGTCTACCTATCAAGATCCAGAGCAGGTGCTAACTTATGTGGAAGCACATGACAATCATACATTATGGGATAAACTTGAGTTAACTAATCCAGGTGACAGCGATGAAGTGCGAACACAAATGCACAAATTGTCTTCTTCGATTTTATTAACATCACAAGGAATTCCATTTTTACATGCAGGGCAAGAGTTTATGCGGACGAAATACGGTGATCATAATAGTTACAAATCTCCAGACTCAATTAACCAGATGGATTGGCTGCGCCGTGCAACGTTTAATAATGAAGTAGATTATATGAAGGGTTTAATAGAATTACGCAAAAAGTACTCAGCTTTTCGAATGACATCTGCAGAGCAAATAAAAACACACGTATCATTTATTGATGCTCCCAAAAATACTGTAGCTTATATAATAGAGGGGAATAAACATGAATACTTTACAGTGGCTCACAATGCAAATAGAGAAGCTGTTGAAATAACACTTCCATCGAAAGGGCCTTGGAAATTACTAGTAGATGGCAAGCAGGCGGGAAGTAAACCACTTTATGTTGTCCATGACAATAAAATTAAAGTTCCTGCATTAAGTTCCATTGTTTTAAAATCAGAAAAACCAATTAAATAAAAGCGAAGAGTGTGGAAATAAATACTGAATTGAGCAAAGTTAATAAGGATTGCAAATGAAAAAGCGAAGTGAAGATTATTCTCACTTCGCTTTTAAAGTTAATTGTAATATAATTTCACATACTGTAATTATATTACAATTTAATAAAAGAAATAAGCAATAGATTATTTCTTTTATGACAGTAGGAGGAGAAGATATCTTTGAGTTTATTTATAAAATTACCTGAAATACATTCGTAATTCATATAATGTTTATTATATATTCGAACATATAACGAACTAGATGTTCGAGTTGTATTAACTCCTACAAATCGTTTAAAAATAACAAAGGCGTAAAAAGTATATGGAATTAAAATAGAGAAAAGACACCATTCAAGGTGTCTTTTCTCTATTTTGAATATGAAATGTAAGTAACTCGATTGTATGTAATAGTATGTGATATTTTCACACTAACTGATTAAGAAAAATTTAAAACTCTTTTCTTAATCTATTTGTAATAAATTACATCATAAAATTTTATCGATATAATAAATAAAACTTTCTCAACATTATTTGATTTAATAACTATATTCAACCGCTCTCCAATCCATTACAATAATTTCACATTGGAAATACATGAATATTCTCAATGTTATAAATGGTTTATACCTTATAGGATTACTATGGGAAAGGATGTGAAATATCCAAAAAGAAATCATTTTTTATGATGAAATAAAAAATTTTAATGAAGAAAAAGTTATTTCATTATTTTCAATTTTCGTTAAAGTGCATGTATTTATAATCACTATGAGACAAGGAGCAGAATCCGAAAAAATTTTTGTAAATTAGAAAATTGCATTTCAAAAATAAGTTAAACGTTTATGGAGGGTTATATGAGCGAGAAAATTTATTACTGGTCTCCGATTAAGCATTGGGAGAAGTTGCATAATGAAGTTTTGATAGGGGAAATGAGATTTACAGGTATTCTGTCTGAGTGGTTTCCAGATTTTTATTTTATGGCTCAAAAAGGTGTGAAAATTAGTGAACTAGTAGAGCGCTTTTCGTTAGGAAATGTAGAAGAGACACAAAAAAACATAGAGCTCATGATAAAAAATCGTGTGTTAGTAAGTAATATATTACACCCAAGAGAAGTATTTTCTTCACAAGAAAAGATTTTTTCAAATCCATATAGCAACCAGATTCGCTTTTCTAAAGAAAAGTTAGATAAGTATATGAGTAAACAATTAAATCGCACGCACGTTGCTGCACGGTCGACCGAAATTCAACTTGAAACAACAAATGAGCTACCTACTATAATCAAGGAACGTAGGTCTTGTCGTCAATTTGATATGGAAAAACATATTAGTTTTTCGGAATTTTCCCGATTCTTATCAACTCTAAAACAGGTTAGGGAAGAAAAAATATACTATCATTACGCAAGTGCAGGCGGGCTCTATCCCATTGATATCTTTGTTTATGTAAAACCAAAACGTATAGAGGATATGAAAGCTGGATTTTATTATTATAACCCATCAAAAAATAGTCTTGTGATTGTAAACAACATTGATCAAGTAATCAAAAGTGATCATGAGTTAATTAATCAGGATTTATTTACTCAATCTGCCTTCTCAGTTTATTTGGTTTATAATGCGAACGCTTCCATCCCGAAATACGGTTCAGATGGATATTTATTTGCTTGTATTGAGTCAGGCATTATCACTGCTACCTTAAATATGGTTGCTGAGACATTAAATTTAGGGGTTTGTTCAGTCGGTCATATGAAATTTGAAGAGATTCAGCAATTTTTATGTTTGGATAATCATCAAGTGTTTCTCCATGGGCTTGAAGTTGGCTTGAAAATTAACGAGTAGAAGAAATGAATATTAGGGGGATAAAGATAAAAATGCAAATTAAAGATCGAAGTTCGATTCATGAAAATAAAGAAGTAGAAGCGTTTTGGAAGGAGCAATTATCTTCCGAGATTCTCGATTTTTCTGTATTTAAATTTAATAGCGATTACCGACTAAATAAAGAAACACCTTGTGAATACGTTCAAGTCATAGTGAATGTAGAATTTAGTAAAAGTATACAAAAAATAAGTAAGTCTCAAGATTTATTATTATTTAGCTGGTTTCAAGCCGCTTTAAGGGTTTGTTTGGCACATTATACAGATCAAGAAAGAATTACTATTGGTATTCCTATAATTGAAAAGAATCTTGAACAAAGTGAGAATCTTAATAAGTTGATTCCTTTAGGAAGTGAAATCCAGCCGCATCACACCTTTAAACAATTAGTAAATGAGATTGAACAAACGACTTTATTCGGGTATGAAAATCAGGAGTATCCGCTCTCTGAATTATTAGTTAAACACAATTTAACTCCTTTTCAAATTGTAATCGGGATGGAAGGATTACATAATGAAAATTCGCTAGAAGAATACGCAGAGAATAATTTAGCCCTATGGATACGAAGAAAATGGAATGAAATACATAATGAATTTGAATTTCAAATTTCTTGCAAGTCCCGTTCATTCTCTTCTTTGCAACAGTTTGCCAATTCGTATTGTTATGTTTTAAAGCAAGTTTCACAAAATCCGAATTTGGCATTGAAAGATATTTGTATTATTGCAGAAGAAGAAAAAGAGTTGTTAGAAGGATTGAATACTTTTCAAACGGGCATAGACTTGTTTCAATCATTTCAAGATTTGTTTGAAGCGCAAGTATTAAAAACTCCAGATCAAATTGCTGTTGTTTGTAATGATCAATCTTTGACATATAGAGAATTGAATAAGAAAGCGAATCAATTGGCTTCGATTCTTCAAAGTAAAGGTGTTTCAAAAGAAAGTATTATTGGCGTTATGGTAGATCGGTCATTAGAAATGATTATTGGTATGATGGGGATTTTAAAAGCAGGAGCAGCGTATTTACCAATCGACCCTAACTACCCAACTGAACGAATTGAATATATGTTACAAGATAGTCAAGCAAAATATTTACTTAGTAAGCGAACAGAGGAAGTATTGCCACAATTTGCAGGTGAAGTACTGTATCTTGATAAAGAATATCTTTTTCAAGGTGAAGAAAGTAATTTAGTACGAGAACATAATCCTAATGATTTAGCTTATGTTATTTACACATCAGGATCGACAGGAAATCCAAAAGGGGTAATGATAGAACAAAAATCGCTAGTTCATTTTTTAAATGTAATGAGAGAAAAAGTAAAAGCTAATCAATCATTCTTGTTTCTTGCTAGTGTATCTTTTGATATTTCCTTGTTAGAAATATGTCTTCCTTTAACGCAAGGTTCAAAAGTAGTAATTGCTACAGAGGACCAGTTTGCAACAAAAGAATTGGCTCATTTGGTCAAAAAACATAAGGTGGATTTATGGGAATCAACGCCATCGCGAATGGAAGTGATTTTGAGTGATCCAGAAGGGGCGATTTTTCTAAAAGATTTAAAATCTATTTTATTAGCAGGAGAATCATTTTCCATTGATTTGGTTGAAAAAATTCGTTGTATCAGTGAAGCAACAATTTTAAATATTTATGGTCCCACAGAAACAACCATTTGCGCAACAGTAAAAGACTTGAGCACTTCCAAAGAAGTTACGATTGGCAAACCTAACCCGAATTATCATTCCTATATATTGAATAAGTATGGCCAATTAAAACCATTTGGAATTCCCGGTGAACTCTGCATTGCTGGCGTAGCGGTAGCACGAGGGTATCTTGGTAAAAATAAACTGACAGATGAAAAGTTTGTACCGAGTCCTTTTGCGGCAGGGGAAATGATGTATCATACAGGTGATCTCGTTCGTTGGTTGCCTAATGGAGAACTTGAATATTTAGGTAGAATGGATCATCAAGTGAAAATTCGGGGGTATCGGATTGAATTAAGAGAAATCGAAACTCAATTAAGGGAATATCCAGAAATAAACCAGGCTATCGTTGTTGATCAAGTGTATGGAAATAGGAAATTATTAGCTGCCTACTATGTATCGGATAACAAGGTGTCTTTTGATGAAATCAGAAAATATTTAAGTGATAAATTACCTGAGTTTATGATTCCTGAAAAAATGATTCAGGTAGAAGAGATTCCATTGAATCCAAATGGAAAAGTGGATAGAAAAAGATTGTTGGATATAACACAAACGGATTATGTATCAATTCCATACCTTGCTCCGCGCAATGAAATTGAACAAAAATTAGTGCGTGCATGGGAAAAAGTTATGGAGATCGAGGGAATCGGTATTCATGATAATTTTTTTGCATTAAAAGGAGAATCTATTAAAGCACTTCAGGTAATTAATTTATTAAGAAAAGACGGCTTAAAAATAAGTACAACAGATTTTTTTAAGCACCCCACAATCGCTCAACTGAGTTCTTGTGTAAAGCTAGAGCATAAAGAGGAAAACTTTGAAAGTAGACCAACTCATGTTAAAGATTTGTCTAAGCCATTTTCCTTAACAGAAGTTCAGACAGCGTATATGATAGGACGGAATTCACAGTTTGAATTAAGTGGTATTTCCCCTCAAACATATTTTGAATATGAAACAGCTTTGGATATCAATCGTCTTTCAAAAAGTTTTCAAAAGGTAATTCATCGTCATCCAATGTTGCGAGCTGTAATTTTACCAGAGGGAAAACAGCAAATATTACAAAGCGTTCCTGATTACGAGATTGAAATAGTGAGTCTCATAGATTTAGATGATAGGAATCAACATGCTCGCTTACAAGAAGAGCGTTCTCGAATGACTAACCATGTATTCCCTTTGGGGCAATGGCCTTTGTTTGAATTGAAAGCTTTTCTTTTAAAAGAAGACACGTATTTATTATGTTTTCGATACGATGCTTTATTAATGGACGGAGCAAGCATGAACATTGTTGGACAGGATTTGTTGCATTATTATTATAAACCAAATCAAAAATTAGAATCTTTATCTTTTGATTTTCAAGATTATATGTTTATCTATGATGAAATGGAACAAAGCGAAGAATATAAAACAGCAAAAGATTATTGGACAAGTAAGCTTCCTGACTTTCCGTTTGCACCATCTTTGCTGTTAAAAAAGGATCCAGCAGAGATTGCTACTCCTAAATTCCAATCACTTACAAAAATCCTGGATAATAAAAAATGGACAAAGCTACGAAAGTTAGCACAAGAGAAAGAGGTAACGCCTTCCGCTCTACTTTGTACAATATATGGTGATGTGTTGGCACATTGGAGTAATCAACGTCGATTAGCAATTAACTTGACTGTATTTAACCGTTATCCTGTTCATGATGAAGTAGAACAGATTGTTGGAGATTTCACATCACTTATTTTATTGGATGTTGATGTAAAACCAGAGCAAACTTTCTTTACTAGAGTAAAAGAAACGCAAGCTACTTTATTAGATGGCCTTGAACATCGTCATTACGATGGAGTTAACTTTATTCGAGATTTTACTCGATATCATCAAATGACGCCAAAAGCAGTTATGCCAATCGTTTTCACCTCGATGTTAGCAGGTGCAGGTGCTTTCTCTTGGGAACAACTTGGTTCTCTTCGCTATATTCATGCTCGGACTCCACAAGTGTATTTGGATAATGTAGTAATTGAAAAAAATGGAGAGTTATTAATTAGCTGGAACTATGTTGAAGAGTTGTTTGATGTTGATGTAATAGAAGCAATGTTTTCCCAATTTGTTGACTTATTGGAACAATTGGTGAAACAAAGCGATATAACATCTTTGCAGATGAAAGAATCGGATCAAACTTTAATTAAGCAATACAATGAAACAACAGAAAAAATACCTTCAACTACTCTGTATCAATTATTTACAGACCAAGTAAAACGTACACCGGATGAAGTAGCAGTGGTATTTGAACAAGAATGGTTAACATACTCGGAACTTCATAAACGTTCTAATCAAATTGCCCACTTCTTAAAAGAGCAAGGTATTGGTCTAGGTGACAAAGTGGGTCTTTTAGCAAAAAGGCGAGTTGACACAATTGTTAATATGTTAGGTGTTTTAAAATCAGGTGCCGCTTATGTTCCGATTGATCCCGATCATCCTTTAGATCGCCAAACATATATTTTAAAAAATAGCTCATGCAAGCTTTTATTAGAACCTAGTCTTTATGAAGAAAATCATTTGTCATTTTATACAACAGAAGATATGCCCGCTATTGCTGGTCCAGAAGATATTGCCTATATTATATACACTTCAGGAAGTACAGGAAAACCAAAAGGAGTAATTATTACTCACCAAGCGGTTACAAATACTATTCAAGACATAAATCAAAAATATGAGGTGAATGAAGATGATCGTATTATTGGTATCTCTTCCATGTGTTTTGACCTATCTGTATACGATATTTTCGGAGCTTTAAGCACAGGTGCAATGTTAGTAATGATTCGTGATCCGAGAGACATGCAAGAATTAATCCGCACTGTCGAACGTAGAGGGATTACAATTTGGAATACAGTGCCTGCAATCATGGATTTGGCATTGGAGCAAGTAGGTTCTCATTTTGAATATCCTTCTTTACGTTTAGTTTTACATAGTGGAGATTGGATTCCGCTTTCTTTACCAGAAAAAATAAAACGACATTTTCCGATTGCAGAAGTAGTCTCACTAGGAGGGGCAACAGAAGCATCGATTTGGTCAATTTATTATCCGGTCAAACAGGTGGAATCACATTGGAATAGTATTCCATACGGGATGCCCTTGGCAAACCAAACGTATTATGTGTTGAACTATGAAAAGAAAATGTGCCCTGTTGGTGTAATTGGAGATTTATATATCGGGGGAGTGGGCCTTGCTAAAGGATATTTAAATGATGAAAAGAAAACAAATGAAGCGTTTGTGTCACATCCTGATTTTGGTCTTATATATAAAACAGGGGATTGTGGAAAAATGCATTCTGAGGGATATATTGAATTTTTAGGCCGCCAAGATTACCAAGTGAAAATTCAGGGATATCGAGTAGAGTTAGAAGAAATCTCTCATTGTCTTCTAACTTATAAACAAGTCGAACATGCTGTCGTAATTGATCAAACAGATGAGAACGGAATAAAATTTTTAGTTGCATATGTGGTAACTGAGCAAAATATTAGTACAACAGAACTACGAAAGCATTTGCAAGATCACTTGCCAGATTATATGATTCCTTCTTATTTTGTTTATTTGGACCAATTACCCCTGACTCCAAACGGGAAATTAGATAGAAAAGCGCTCCCTACTCCGGAGAAACAAAAAAATGAAGTATTTATTGCCCCAAAAACTGAAATGGAAAAAATATTAACTAGTATTTGGCAAGAAGTACTCAAAATAGATCAAGTTGGAGTAAATGATCATTTCTTCGCCTTAGGTGGAGATTCGATAAAAGCGATTCAAGTGTCCGTCAGACTGTATCGACAAGGATTCGAGCTTGAACCAAAAAATATATTTTCATTTCCTATATTAAGGGACATGGTTCAATTTGTTAAAAAGCTAGACCAGTTTTCAAGTTCACAAACAAATGATGTAAACATAATGAACGATAATAAAGCTACATTACTAAATGTTAAAGATAAACAACTTAATCAACATACACTTAACAAAATACAAGAAAAAATGCCGGATATAAAAATAGAACGTATTTACCCGTTAGCACCTTTCCAGGAAGTTATTTATGAGCATGCTACGAATGAACCTGATACAAATGCATATTTTGAACAAACAATTTGGGCACTTGAGGGGGAGCTGGATATTAAACTCTTTATTCAGTGTTTCCAACAATTAGTTGATCGTCATGATTCTTTAAGAACAATAATTGTGCAAGATGAACAAGCAAAACCTTGGCAAGCTGTTCTATATGATGTTCAAATAAATTCAGAAATAAAAAACTTGATTGAGATGACGAAACAAGAACAGCAAGAATTCCTAAAACAGTGGATGAATGAAAATTTAAGTCGAGGATTTAAAAATGATGAACTTATGACACGTCTCTGTATATTCCAACTAGGTAATAACGAGCATAAAGTAATTTGGAGTTCCCATCATCTATTATGTGATGGTTGGAGCGTCAGCATTTTGATAGACGAATTATTCCAGCTCTACGAAACTACAAATGCCGGAACTACGGCGGGGTTACCCATGGTAAAACCTTTTGAAACATTTATAGATTGGACTTTGGCACAAGATCATGAGAAAGCACGTCATTTTTGGCGAGATTATTTATCAGGATACAATCAGAAAATTAGTATTCCTAAAAAGAAAGTCCCATCTAAAAGTGAAGGGTTAAACTTCACTTTTATGGATTTAACATTAGACAAGGATTTGACTGATCAGTTACAAACATTTGTAACTAAAAATAATATAACTATGAATACGGCATTACTAGCTGTATGGGGAATATTGCTTGGCAAATTCAACGGAACGAGAGAAGTAGTATTGCCTAACCTAGTATCAGTCAGACCTCCCGAAGTAGAAGGAATTGAAAATATGTTCGGTCTGTTCACAAATGTTTTGCCTATCCGATTAGCATGGACAGAAACGCAATCTTTTGTGGACTTCCTGCAAAAGGTACAACTAGAGACATTGAAATGTAATGAGTATGCATACTATTCATTTGTTGATATACAAAAGCAAAGTGAATTAAAAACTGAGTTGACTGACCATCTTTGGGTTTTTGAAAACTATCCAACTAATCCAGCAATCTTTTCTTCAAATGAAAACAGACATTTTGCTATCACGGATTACGAAGTTGTTGATGAGCCACATGTAAAGTATGGAATTATGTGCTTCCCTGAAGAAAGACTTACAATAAAGTTTGGATATGATCAAACGGTATATGAAACAGAGAAAATACAGGAAATATTAAATCACATCCAGGGGTTAATCAACACGATTCTTCAAAATCCAATACAAACAATTTGTGATTACAAATTATAAAAAATGAAAAGGCGAGCAAGAACTCGCCTTTTTAAATAGAATAGGAGTAAATCAAATGACAAAAAAATTACAGTTATCAGCCGAAGAAATGCGTCAGTTAGGATATCAAGCGGTTGACTTAATTGTTGATCATATGAATCATTTAAAAAGTAAACCAGTTTCAGAAACGATTGATAGTAATATTTTTAGAGACAAGCTAATTGAAACGATTCCGGAAAACGGATCTAATCCAAAAGAATTACTTCATTTTCTTAATAACAATGTGTTTAATCAAATTACTCATGTGGATCATCCTCATTTTATGGCTTTTGTGCCAGGTCCTAATAATTATGTTGGTGTATTAGCAGATTTTTTAGCAAGTGGGTTTAATGTATTTCCTACAGCTTGGATAGTAGGTGCAGGTGCCGAACAAATTGAATTAACGACAATTAACTGGTTAAAATCAATGCTAGGATTCCCTGATTCAGCTGAAGGATTATTTGTCAGTGGTGGTTCCATGGCTAATTTGACTGCACTTACTGTAGCGAGACAGGTCAAGCTGAATAATGACATAGAAAATGCGATTGTTTATTTTTCTAACCAAACTCATTTTTCTGTAGATCGAGCACTTAAAGTATTAGGTTTTAAACAGCATCAAATTTGCCGAATTGAGACAGATGAAGACTTAAAAATTTCAGTTAGTACTTTAAGAAAACAAATAAAAGAAGATCGATTAAAAGGGAAAAAACCATTCTGTGTTATTGCTAATGCAGGGACAACGAATTGCGGAGCGGTGGACTCCCTCGATGAATTGGCTGATGTATGTGGTGATGAAGATATATGGCTACACGTGGATGGGGCTTATGGGGCTGCAGCAATTCTCAGTGAAAAAGGAAGGGAGTTATTAAGTGGAATTCATCGTGCCGATTCTTTAACGTTAGACCCGCATAAATGGCTTTTTCAGCCTTATGATGTTGGTTGTGTACTTATTCGAAATAGCCAATATTTAAGTGAAACATTCCGTATGATCCCAGAGTATATTAAGGATACAGAAACTAATATAGAAGAAAAAGTGAATTTTGGGGAGCGTGGAATTGAACTTTCTCGTAGATTTAGAGCATTAAAGGTATGGCTTTCTTTTAAAGCATTCGGAGTTACAGCTTTTCGTGAGGCAATTGATCATGGCATTATGCTAGCTGAACAAGTTGAAGAGTTTTTAAGGAAAGAAAAAGATTGGGAAGTAGTAACACCTGCCCAATTAGGAATTGTTACTTTTCGTTATATTCCATGTGAGCTAACATCTACAGATACAATTCATGAAATAAACAAAAAATTGGTGGAAGAAATTAATCAAAGAGGATTTGCTATGCTAAGTACGACTAAATTAAAAGAAAAAGTAGTAATTCGACTTTGCTCTATCAACCCAAGAACAACAAAAGAAGAAATACTTCAAATCATGATGAACATAAAAGCATTAGCAGAGGAAATAAACACATCGCCTAAACATCTTATATCTGTTTCTCAACCTTGATATATTAGGCGGATTTTACATATTAATAGCCGATTCTTATTTAGAATCGGCTATTATATTTAAATGATAAATACATATATACTATTTATAAGTGTTTCTCTTGTAATGGGATTAAGCCTCAACCTTGGATACTCGTTTGAAACCAGTCTTTATTGCTTGTACTATTTCGTTCACAGCATAAATAGATACATCGGCATTTGGATTTAACCCTTCAAACCAGTGATAGGCATTTGGATATAAATGAAACTCCACATCAACACCAGCTTGTGCTAGTTTGCTTACATAGGTTAATGTTTCGCTGCGGAATGGATCTAATTGACCAACAAATGTGTAAGTATACGGTAAGTCACTATAATCCTCAGCTCGAGAAGGTGCTGCATAGGCAGGGATTTGATCCGTTCCATACATTTCTCCTAAATACATTTTCCAGCCAGCTTCATTTGCCTTTTGGTTCCAAACAAATCCCTCTTTAATTTCATTCGCTGAAGGTGTATCATTTCTGTCATCAATCATTGGATATAGTGGCATTTGTAAACAAATTGAAGGATATTTTCGATCTCGTGCTAATAATGATAATGCTGCTGTTAGTCCACCGCCAGCGCTTACTCCTGCAACCCCAATTCGATTCGAATCAATGTTTAATGACTTTGCATTATCAGCAATCCATTTTAAAGCTGAATAACAATCCTCAATTGGTGCTGGGTAAGGGTGTTCAGGTGCTAAGCGGTAGTCTACAGACACGACCACACAGCTAGCTTCTTTTGCAAACCTCATACAAGTATCATCGTTATCATCTATAGACCCTAAGATATAACCTCCACCATGTATCCATAATAAGACAGGTAAAGATTCATGATTTGATTTTGGACGATAAATTCGTAATGGTAACAGATTATCATCAGGCCCAACAATGACTTTATCTGTTAAAGAAAGAGAGTCATCAACAACGGTAGGTGGTCTCATTTGAGCTATTCCTTCTCTGATTGATTGCAAATTTTCTGGGCGTAAATCGAGATCCGGAAACATTTCTAACCCTTGTAATAATTCTGGATTTACTCTAGTTTTCATTTTAGCACCTCTATTTGTAATTGTTTTCAAATAAATGAAGTGTATTCTAAGTAGTTTAATTGTGAAAGAACACCACAATTAAATTGTAAATTGGATATGTTATAACGGTCAACAGAATATTCGGAAATTAAAACCTTTCTCAAGAAGGAGTTTCATGCAATCAATAATACAAGTAGTGGATTTAAGAGCAAAGAGGTTTAATGTCGTTGTAATTATGTACATTAGAAAAATTTCTTTTCTAGACTCATGAAGAATTATGAAAAGCAAAATTTTATAGATGGTTATCTTAAAAATAAACAAAGAGAGAAGAACTAACCAATGTTCTTCTCTCTTTTTCATATGTAATTAGGGTATCCATAACTGTAAATATGGATGGTATAGATTAATGGATGAATAATTTATTTTTAAATTAATAACGTAATACATAAAGATTTTTGTATGTAATATTTCATATACAGGGACCACTGGTGAAAATGCTGAGCAATGTTTTTCCATATGGTAAATTAGTTCCTTAGTTATTTATTTTATTTTATTTTCAATCGTGTAAGGCTTGGGGCTAAGATTTACAAAGGTGACTAGTAAAAAATATAACAATACAAGTATAAAATTATGTGCTTAGTAATCTCGCGATTTAAGGCACGACATTAGATAAGTGCGGGGAGTTCAATCGATTTTGAATAAAATCAATAGTATCAGCTGCAATTTTTTTACGTTTAAGAACTATCCCAGCATGCCCACATGTATAAATATATCGTGTAGGTCTTTCCCAAGATTCCCACAAGTAGTCTGTATCCTCAGAATGCACATATAGATCATGCTTACCTGAAATTAATAAAATATTTTCTTTTTTTACTTTTGGCAATGCTTGACTCGGTTCAGTGATTTTCCAATAATCTATTAAATCATCATACGTAACACCATGATGTTCCAAGTCTTCTCTAATAAATTTACCCGGAATTGTATTCCAAATAGAATAAGAAAGTCGATTTGCATAGAAAATGGATGCTAACACATCAATTTCTTCTTCAACAAGAGAGGTTAAGTTAGTAATAAATCCACCTAAACTAATTCCTATTAGAATCAGGGGACCATTTTTATTTGCTTTAATCCATTTAATCAAAGCTCGTAAATCAGCTACCGCTTGTCTAGTTGCTTGTACTGTTCGTTCAATATTTGCACTTACCATATACTCTCCACTGAATAAGGATTGATCGGGTTTTCTTTCAAAATGATAGGGTAGAGTGAAATAATACATATTCCACTTCAGGTTGGTCATATGGTCGTGGAATATTTTTTTTACACGTTCGTTAGAATCCATTCTCCAACCGTGAACAAAGATAATATGAGGTGCATTTTCATTTTTATGTAAGAATAATTCCCCAGTTACAGAGTCGTTGCGTGAATCACCGGATTGAACTGAGCTTTTATATTTGAATTGCCCAGCCATGTATTCCTTTTCCTGTTTTGAATGCTTAATGTCAAAATGAATATGTGATGGTTTTACTTTATAAAAAGATTCTATGTCCTTTATATTTAATGAAGTGTTAGAAAGGGAAGTATACTGAAACGCTACACTTCTTTTTTTGTGTAAATCATATAAGGCGTACCGATCAATGAGTTTTGAAAAAATCAAATTAACCTCCTCCAAAATACATATTGTTTAAAACATGGACAAAATTTATGGTGTAAATTAATTATAAAATATTCTCTTTTCCTAATAGTAGGTGATAAATTTGCATATCATATTATAAAGCTTGCAATAAAATAAAACTATAAATAAATTATACTAAAATCTAAAAAGCAATTTAATATTCTTATTCATATAAGAGAATATTAAATTGCTTATTTTCGTATTAAAAGATGCACCTTTTAAAGTGACGTGATTTGTATGAGATACAGTAACTATATTAAATCCCTATTATAGATATCCAAATAGGTTTCTCTATATTTATTGTATAGAAATTACACAGTAAATATTTTTTGTGCTACATACATTAAATTAATCTTAACCTTTTCTTTTATATAAATTTATTAAACGGAATAACTCCTTACCAATATTCAAAAACGGCTGCGTTTTTGAATTTGTGTTCTAGCTTTTCTGAAACAGGTAAATAACTACACATAAACTCCTTATATCTCTAGTTAAACTACCGATTAGCTCCATATAAACTCTAGATAACCTATATAGAATACAAGATATCAAGGAGGTAAGAAAAAATGAATTTTATGAAACGAGCAATTCTCAGTATGAAAAAAAGGATAGGAACATCATTAATTTTGATGGCAGTTTTTCTGATTGTTACAAATTTGGTTCTTTCAGGTTTTACAATCCAAAATGCGTCAAAAAAAGCAGCGGATGCTGCGAGAAAAAAACTTGGTGCAGATGTTACTTTAGGTCTTGATTTCGACAAATTAGGTCAAAAAGCTAAGGAAACTGGAGAAATGCCAAGTCCGCCGCAGCTCGATACAAAAGAAACAGAACAATTAGCGAAGTCCAAGTATGTAAAAGACTATAATTACATAGCTAACACTTTCGGTATTTCTGATGGACTTAAACTAGTAGGAGCTTCAGAAGGAGAAGAAGGTAAAGGTAAAGCGGGAATAGCGGCTGTGCGAGGCGGTTCAAGCTCTGGTACAGAAATAGATATGAATGCTTCTTTTATGATTGAGGGAGTCCGCAAGACTGCATTACAAGAAAGCTTTAAAAACGGAAAAAGTAAAATCATTGATGGAAAACCAATTACAGAGCAAATGAAGAATCAGAATGTAGCTTTAATGGAAAAACGATTAGCGGAATTAAACAATTTGAAAGTAGGAGACAAAGTTAAAGTGCAATCAGGGGATAAGAAGGAAACCCTTGAGGTTGAAATTATTGGTATTTACGAAACAAATGAGCAAGCAATGGGTCAACAGGCTCCTCCTATTATGGATCCGGCTAATAAACTATATATGCCGCATTCAACTATGAAAAAATTAGAAGTAGACCAAGGTATAAGTAGTGTTCAAGTCGTGTATTTCTTGAATGATCCACAATATATTGATGCATTTAAAAAAGAAGCAAAAAAATCTAATATTGATTTTAATTATTATAAATTAGATGCGCATGATTCATTGTACAAGCAAATGATTGGTCCTATTGAAAATATCTCTTCGACTTCTCAAATGATCATTTATATTGTATCGATTGCAGGTGCGATCATTTTAGGATTAATCATTATGCTATCAATTAAAGGGCGTCGTAAAGAAATGGGAATTCTATTGTCTATTGGAGAGAAAAAGTGGAAACTGATGGCGCAATTCGTAGTAGAAGTAGTGTGTGTCGCTATTTTAGCATTTGGATTATCCATAACAACAGGAGCTAAAGTTTCTCAATATATCGGGGATAACTTACTTTCGAATGAAATTGCTACTGCGAGCGAAGAAATAGATACCTCGCAACATGGTACTGTAATGATGGCTGGACCTGGTGGTACTCTACAAAATCAAAAAGAAGATCCAATTGATAAAATTGATGTAAGTGTAACAGGAGAAGATGTAGGGAAAATGGGGGGGATTGGACTAGGTATTGCTATAATAGCAACGCTTCTTCCAGCATTATCTATTCTACGTTTAAACCCAAAACAAATTCTTTTAAAAGATGAATGAGGAGGATCGATATGGAGACGATTTTACAGTTTAAAAATTTGGATTATTATTATGAAAGTAATGGAAAAAATGTAGCGATACTAGATAATGTTAACTTTTCTTTTCAAAAAGGACATTTCTACACGATTTTAGGACCATCTGGATCTGGTAAAACCACAACTCTAAGTTTAGGTTGTGGACTGGATGTCCCTAAAAATGGTTATGTACTGTATAATGGCAAAGATATTAGAAAAATTGGTTTGGATCGATACCGTAATCAAAATGTATCTGTAATTTTCCAATCTTATAACTTAATTACCTATATGACCGCTCTTCAAAACGTCTTAACAGCAATGGAAATTACAGGTGTTAAAGTGCAAAATAAAACAGCAAGAGCATTAGAATTATTAGAGAGGGTAGGACTCTCAGAAGCTGAAGCGAAACGAAACGTCCTGCAACTAAGCGGTGGACAACAACAGCGTGTAGCAATTGCTCGAGCACTATCGTGTAATGTTGATTTACTAATTGCAGATGAGCCGACAGGAAACCTCGACGAGGAAACTGCAATGGATATAATAGAACTATTTCAAGAACTTGCACATAAAGAGAATAAATGCATTATTGTTGTGACGCACTCACAGGAGGTTGCTAAAAAATCAGATCGTGCAGTGTATTTAAGTAAGAAGAAGTTGGTCGTAAATGAAATCTAATATAAACATCGTAGCTTTTTAATTCACATAATTTTCAAAATCCAGACCTTTCAAAAGCTTATATTTGATTTATAATAAAATCAAGCCATAATCAAAATGGTCTCCCTGTACTGAATGTTAAAATAGTTTGTTGTTCCCGTTTTAATAATATAATAAAAAGAACTTGTAGGATATTCTACAGGTTCTTTTTATTATAATTGGTTACCTATATCATGGGATAATCACACATAAAAAACGGGACATTACCTAGATGTATGACCTAAATATCGTCCCGTTTACCTACTCTGTATAGTTATTGCAGAATTAAACCTACAATCATAATTAAACTAAATACTATTATCCAACCAAACGCACAGTAGCCAAAAATTCTAATCCATTTAGGTAATTGATGCATGTTAATTTTATTTGTGGGAACTCCTTGCATAGAAAACATCATTTTTTGATCTCTATCTCTATTATTTTGTTGTTCATACATACTATCATCACCTTTCCAGAACTATTGCGTTTATAGTATATCAGCCTAAAGAAAATTATGTACAGAATAAGAAGGGATAGCATATATATTATGTGGTGGACTTTATAAATAAATGCATTTAATTGCCATAGTTCTAAGCACTAATCCGTTATAAATACCGAAAAAGAGCACTACATAAATAGGACTTATTTTCTTCAAATGTTAAGTTGCTGGATATAAATCAGAACCAAGGTAACGTTCTTTTATAATTTGAAGATGATGAAGCTCATGACCAGCAATGATGTATGCTAATGCACGAACTGTAACTTCAGAATTATTCGCATTTCCTCTTTGTGACCAAGCTTCTTTATCTAAGCTTCTAAGTAAATACAGGGTAGATTGGCGAACAACTATTAAATTCTCAAGAAGATCTTGCATTGATTGCTTATCAAAAGCAGCTCTAAGAACATACATATCATCATTATAGCCTGGAAGTTCTGCTGTCTCGCCTCGAGCGATTGATAGCAATCGCTACGCCATAATCCGTTCTGTATCTGCTATATGACCGATTACTTCTTTTATACTCCATTTAGTAGGAGCATACCGGAAAAGTCCCTCACTATTAGAAATTTCCTTTAATAAGAGATTCGTTTCCTTCATTTGTTGTTCTAGAATATGTATGATATTTCCGTCTGATACCAAGTTGGTATACGTTGCATAATAGGAGTTATATTCACTTACTTGTGGCCTTATTTGCATACGAATCATCCTTTATGTTTTATGTTTAATCTTTACATATAGCTTACCATAAAAGAATTTTAAATTAATCTGAAAAATGGAGGGAAATATGCATTTTTCATCTTCCTTTTCAGTTTCATAGATGAAATGCATCTCAAATAAGAGAATCTAATTTGCTGCTAAGCGGAATTTCGTTTTTGCTGTTATAGTAGAAGATAAATATGTAAATTGAATACAGTTTGTCACTACTTATGATAATCGCCATTTAAGAAGCAGCATTTGTCCATTAAGTGAAAAACCTGTTAATAAGTTTATATTTACTACAAAAACAAACAAACTCGTCCTATTTAAAGGAGAGTTTGTTTGTTTTTGTGTTTAGATAATGGAATACTCATGCGAAATTGCACACTATGTTCCATATTTTTTATTGAATACTTTATATCTAGCGTTTCAAGAATTTGTTTAACAATATATAACCCCAAACCACTTCCTCCAGTATTTCGATTTCTTGATTTTTCAATTCGATAAAATGGTTTGAAAATTTGTTGTAAATCTTCATCTTTAATATTGACACCTGTATTTATAATTTGCATTTCGATTTGACTTTGTTTAGAATCCTCACTTAACTTTATATAGACTTTTTCATTATGTGGTGAATACATAACCGCATTATGGACAATATTTTTACATGCTTTTTCTAAAAGGGCACAATCTGTATAAATAGCAAGGCCAAAATCAATTTCTTTTATTATTTCGATGTTTTTTTGAGAAGCAAAAAATTCGAGATCTTTTGTAATTGTCCCTATTAATTTTGAAAGATTAACTTTCTCTACTTTTAGTTTGAAGGTGTGTTGTTCTAATTTCGATACGCTTAAAATTTCACGAACTAATTGTTCCATACTTTCAATAATTTGATGATTCTTCTTTAAATATTGATCGCGATTTTGATAAGGGCCAATATTGTATATCATTCCTTCTAAGTATCCTTTCATTACAGTAAGAGGGGACTTTAATTCATGTGCTACAATCGCAAAAAACTCTCTGCGTTTTGTTTCTATTTCTCTTTCTTTTTCAATATCATTTTTTAATTGTTCATTTGCTTTTTTTAAATCAAACATAGCTTGTTGCAAGTTAATAGACATGTCATTCAAACTATTAGATAATTCTCCTAACTCATCTGTAGAACGAACCTCAATTTTTTCGGAGAAATCTAAATTTGCCATCTTTTGTGCACCTTCATTAATATAAATAAGTGGCTTTGTAATAAACCTGGAATAAAAATAAGCACTCCCTATACCAATAACGAGCACAATGATACTAATATAGGGGAGAAAGCGTACTAAAACCTGTGAAGCTTCATCAATCGGTTGAAATGTAGCAAACACTACAAGCGTTAAACTACCATCTTGAAATTGAATTGGTTTCGTAGCGTTATATGAATTGCTAAGGGTACTTGCATTCTCGAATCGTGTTGCTTTAGTAACTACTGTTTTTTGCGTACCACTTTGAATAAAAGAAAATGAAGGAGAGTAAATAATTACTCCTTCTTTATTTTGAAGATAAAGCATCGCATTATTTTTTTTTGCGTATTCATCAAAAAGTGGTATCGCATCTTGAAACGTAAGATTTTTAGATTTATCAATGATTTCGTTTATCCCTGTTTGAAGTTGATCTGTTTTATATTGCTCATAAAACGTAGGGAGAAAGAAGTATAAAGTTAAATAAATCAATACTGCAAAGGATAACAAAATGAGAGATGTAGTCATAAAGAGTTTGTAAGTAATTTGCTTCATCTTCATGAGTTTCACAATACTATTCATCAATTTTATAACCAATACCCTTTATTGTTTTAATATAAGGGATAGCTAATTTTTTACGTAGATTTTTAATATGTGTATCAATTATTCGTGTTTCTCCAAAATAATCGTACCCCCAAACCTTCTCTACGATATTTTCTCTTGTAAGTACTTTTCTCTCATTTTGAAATAGTAGTTGTAGAATTTCAAACTCTTTTGTCGTTAATATAATTTCAACGTCATTTACATATACTCTATATGCATCCACATCGATACGCACTTCTTTAAATATCAAATGATTATTTACATTTTTATCATAACTTCTTCTAAGTACAGCTTCGACTCGTCTAATCAAAACATGAAATGAAAAGGGCTTTGTTATATAATCATCGATCCCAAGGTCGAATCCTTTCATTTGATCTTCCTCTTCTTCCAACGCAGTTAGCATAATAATTGGTACGTTTGACTGACTTCGAATCATTTTAGAAACTTCAAACCCATTAAGATTGGGCATCATGACATCTAGAAGAATTAAATCAAATGATTGCTTATTAAATTGTGTCATACCCTCTAGTCCATCTGAAGCGACTACCACTGTATAATGCTGTGTCATTAAAAATTGTTTAATTAATTCCTGAATTTCTTGATCGTCCTCTACCACGAGAATATGATAGTTTTTCATAATATCACCTCTGGTAGTCATTATAGCCGTACTATCTGGAGTTTATGTGGAGATACAGTAGTAAACTTCATAGGACGTTTACTACTAAAAAATATTATTAGCTATATTACTTTTTTATGGAGAAATAATTGTTTTAAAAAACTTATCGTATGAATTGATGTACGATTAATATTTACGAAAAACTAATGTATAATAACGTGAATTGTATGTAGTTTCTTAAAATTCGCGAAAATATACTTTTGCTTCTTTACCAAAAGAGGAAAAGGAATTTCAATATAGAAGAAGCTACCGTAATACTAGAGTGTGTGCCAAGAACTTTGGATTTCTTTCATCTAGTTTCTATTTAATCGTTAATCACTACATAACAATGTTCTTGCTAAACCAAAAGTTTAAAGGTACAAACTTGGAGAGATTTATATAATGCTAGAAAGGTTGTGAAATGATTTGATGGGTTATAAAGCGATGCTGTTTGATTTAGATGATACATTACTTGATAGGGATAAAGCAGTAGAGGCATTATTTTTAATTGTTTTAGAAAAGTGTTATGAAAATGTAGATGGTGCGGCTAAAAGCAACATGTTACAGAAATTCAAAGAATACGATAAAAGAGAATATGGCATAAGTAATAAAACGACAGTTTTAGAATCATTGTTTGATGAATTCACGCCGAAGTATAGATTGCCACGCAATTACATCCAAGATTTTTGGAATAATAATTTCCCTAGATGTTTTTCAATAGACCAAAATACTATTCATTTCTTAAATCAAATAAAGAAGCACTTTAAAGTTGGAATTATAACAAATGGCTCAACTCAGAGGCAAAAAGCTAAAATATTTAACACGAATTTAAATAGGTATTTTGAAACAATCATTATTTCTGAAGAAGTGGGATTTAGTAAACCTGATAAACGTATATTCGAACTAGCATTAAATAAGTTAAATTTACAACCGGAAAATACTTTATTTGTTGGGGATGACTTAGAAAAGGATATTGCTGGTCCTCAAAATGTAAATATAAAAGGTGTGTGGTTTAACCCTCAGAAGATCAAGAATACTACCAAAATACAACCGTATGCCGAGATTAACACTTTGGATAGTTTGTTAAGTTATGTTACTCCACAATATTTTTATAACAAGTAAAAGTAATTCCATATATATATATTCAAAAATACAAAAAAAGAGAAACTATCATTAATTTCATTGACCGTATTAGTAATAAAAAATAGAGGCCATTTTAATAGCTGTGGCTAATTTAAACTATGATTAATACGAAGTTTTGTAAAACAATTTTACTCATACTGTGTAAATTATAAAGGGGGAGGACTATGGAAATAAAGAAAGTAGTAATCGATGGAATCAATATTGCGGTCATTAGGAACGATAAGGTATTAATATCGGATGTTCAGTCTGCATTAGATACTATGGCAACAGTTCAATATGAGGTAGATGCGAAACATATTATTATCCATAAATCTTTAATAAGTGAAGATTTCTTTGACCTAAAAACACGGCTTGCGGGCGATATCCTTCAAAAGTTTATAAACTACAAGGTAAAGATTGCTATTGTTGGAGATTTCTCTATGTATACTAGTAAAAGCTTAAAAGATTTTATTTATGAATGTAATAAAGGAAATGACATTTTTTACTTAGCAACTGAACAACAAGCAATTGAAAAACTAAGTACATTAAAGTAATAATTATATCCTGCTAAATTCCCCCATTTCACTTAGTTCATAATTATATACGATATAGAAGAACTGATGTTTGTGGTAAACTAAGAGATGAATAAAGGGGGAGTTTTTTTGAACAATTTTAATAATATAATCCAAAATTTAAATAATATAGTTTACAAACCTAACAACTTAATGATTACGAATCTAAAAGAAGAAAAGCAAAACGCAGAATATGCCGGATGTTTATTCCACTTAAATAACAAAACCATTCGTTTTAGAAAATCAAAAGTTACACCTAATAAAATTGGTCAATTTGTTTCTTTTTGGGAGAAAGATGAAAATATGCGAAATAGAGCTTTCTCTTATGAAGCTGCTCCTGATTTATTAGTAATCACTTGTATTGCTGATAATAAACTAGGGCAATTTATTTTTCCTAAAGAGATTCTTCTTAAAGAAAAAATATTGAGAACACAAAGTCAAACAGGGAAAATGGCAATGAGAATTTATCCTGTTTGGGATACCACTGTTAGTAATCAAGCTAAAAAGAGCCAAACGTGGCAACTTCAATATTTTGTTGATTTAAGTGATAGTAATAATTTGCCTATAGATAAACTATTAAATTTATATTCGTAGCTTTTGATTTGCCCCAAAAAGAAGTGATTACAAAAAACATGTGTAATGACACCTCCTATGTGAATCGTAATTTTTGTACCGGTACAGTTAAATGAAATGTACATTGTTACAGTGCCCCTTAAAATTTACAATCAGCATATATTATTTAAACCTATAAATTTTTAAGGGGTGCTAAATATGACAAGTTTACAAGATCAGCTTTTCACAAGATTAAATCTTAAAAAACGTAATGATGTAACGTTTGAAGAATTACCTACCATACTCTTTTCGTTTGCGCATACTATACCATTTGAGAATTTAGATGTTATAGCACGAAATACGAATCAAATCTCTCTGGAAAACTTACGAGAGAAAATTTTAACTAGTTCCCGTGGTGGACTTTGCTACGAATTAAATACTCTTTTTTACTATTTCTTAAGAGACTGTGGCTATGATGTACAACTGGCATTAGGTACGGTTTATAAAAACGATATAAATGCATGGGCACTTGAGGATGGCCATATAACAATTATTTTAACTTATGATAATGTACAGTATTTAATTGATGTAGGTATAGCTTCGTTAGTACCTCTTGTTCCTGTACCTTTTACTGGCGAGTCGGTTTCTTCAAAAAATGGTTCGTACCGGGTGAGACGGAAAGATACGAATAAAGGAAATTATGTTTTAGAAAGAATAGATGCTACTGGAGAATGGAAAGTTTGTCATGCTTTTTATAAACATATTATTGATGAGATAGTAGTAAATGATGTTCAAAGAAGAGTGATAGAAGATGAGAAGTCTATTTTTAATAAAGGACCAATTGCAGTAAAGTTGACGAACTCTGGCCATATTTCATTAACGAATACAAGTTTAACCGAAATTATTCATGGGGAAAAAACTAAGCGTGAAATTACAGAAGATCAATATAAAGAGTTTTTATATACTTTATTTGCTATTAAGTTATGAATAATAAAGATAGCCGGTTCTTATTCAGAAGCGGCTATCTTTATTATTTTTGGTGTAAATGGTTTTCTTCTAATATGTTTCGGAAACTGCGGTATAGTTAATGTTTTTAATGTTTCCTCAGCTTCTTCATATGTATGAAAAATTGGTTCTTTTCCATCATCCCCTTGTAAAACTAGCCCTTCATCTCGGATTACATATGGCATAAAACCACCCCATCTAGTAAAGAATTATGTTCTTTTGCAGCAGAATAATACGATTTAAAGTTTGATTTTCTTAATACATATAATACACTAGAACAGTACGAACAAGTATGTACAATGAATTTTGAATGTAAAGGAAGATTATTATGTCAGTTATTGATAAATTGAAACTTAATAAGTATACAAATATGGTCGTTATTAACGAACCAAGTGATTATGACATTTTTACAGGTAAAGAAACTGCATTCTCAAAAGAACACGATGCTATCTTTATATTTGTAGAAACGCTTGATGAAATGGTGAAACAAACGAATTTTATTATTAGTAATGAAGAATTACTAATTGAAAAAGGTTACGTATTCTTCGCATATCCGAAAAAAGGTAATGCTCGTTATAGTACGTTTATTCACCGTGATGAGATGTTTCCGGCATTAAACGTTGGAGAAGATGGTTATGTGGGAGAAAGCGATATTAAATTTGCACGAATGGTAAGTATGGATGAAGTCTTTACTGTTGTTGGTTTAAAACGTGAAAAGAAAAAAACAACAAAAACATCTGCTATGAGTCAATGTGTTGCCGATTATGCAGATCGAATTAAAGATGTTGAAGCATTATTAGCTAATCATCCGAATGAACTTAAGTTTTATCAAAGTTTAACGCCTGGATACCAAAAAGATTGGGCACGTAATCTTTTTTCTGTGAAACAAGAAAAAACACGTGAAAAACGTCTAGAGAAAATGATAGAAATCCTTTCACAAGGCTACAAAACAATTGAATTATTCCGTAAGAAGAAAAAATGATGATTAAAGAAGTCACAATGCTGCAACAATTAATTGTGATGAGTACATTGAAAAAAGCATTCCTTCCATTATACTAAGGAATGTTCTTATATTTATATAATTAGCAAAAGAGAAAAGGTGTTTGAAATGAAATCGTATATTGTAGTTGGATCAGGAATTTTAGGAGCGTCTACTGCTTATCATCTTGCTAAGGCAGGTGCGAATGTTACTATCGTGGATCGCCAACAATTAGGGCAAGCAACCGATGCAGGAGCAGGTATTGTATGTCCATGGCTATCACAGCGCCGTAATAAAGCATGGTATAAAATCGTTAAAGGCGGTGCACGTTACTATTCTTCGTTAATTCAGCAATTAGAAGAAGACGGTGAAACTGACACAGGATATAATCGTGTAGGTGCAATTAGTTTACATACTGACGAGAAAAAGTTAGATCAAATGGAAGAGCGAGCTTATAAACGACGTGAAGATGCCCCGGAGATTGGTGAAATAACTCGCTTATCAGCTGAAGAAACAAAAAAATTATTCCCAGCATTATCAGACGAATATAGTTCTGTTCATATTAGTGGTGCTGCACGAGTAAATGGAAGATTATTACGCAATGCATTAATAAGTGCTGCGAAAAAACATGGTGCAACTTTCATAAAAGGCGATGCTATATTAGTCCGTGAAGGAAATCATATTACGGGAGTTACAGTAAACGATGAAACAATTTTAGCGGAAAAGGTTATTGTAACTGCAGGCGCATGGGCGAATGAAATCTTGAAACCGTTAGGAATTAATTTCTTAGTTACATTCCAAAAAGGACAAATTGTTCATCTGCAAATTGAAAATACAGCAACAGAAAATATGCCAGTTGTTATGCCACCAAACGATCAATATATTTTAACGTTTGACAATGGTCATGTCGTAATTGGTGCAACACATGAGAATGATACTGGTTTCGATCATCGTGTAACAGCAGGTGGTTTACATGAAGTATTCCATAAGGCATTAGCAGTTGCACCTGGCTTAGAAAATGCTACAATGCTTGAAACGAGAGTTGGATTCAGACCATTCACACCAGGATTCTTACCTGTTATCGGACCACTACCTAAATTTGAAGGAATTCTCGTTGCGAATGGATTAGGGGCTTCGGGTTTAACAGCTGGTCCATACTTAGGAGCGGAACTTGCTAAACTAGCGCTCGGACAACCGATTGAATTAGATTTAAATGATTATGACGTTGCTGGCGCAATTGAATAATATGGAGTACTGCTAACATTTATGAAAAACCATGCTAAACAAATTCGACAGAGAATAAGTAGTTTTTCCTCTGTTAAGAGTAAGCCTGTTTATGAAAAATAAAATTATTTAAAAATAGAGGGCCGACATTATAAACCTGCATTAATAATGTAGAATTGTGATGGCGGCTCTTTATTCATATTGATTTAAAACTTATTTTCGAGAGGAGGTTAAGTAATGAGAGCGCCATATCAAGTATTGATATTTCCTTATATAAAAACTGCCGATTCTATTCAATATGCCATTTTTAACCGAAGTGATTATGGTTATTGGCAAGGAATAGCTGGTGGCGGAGAAGACGGTGAGATTCCTATTGAATCAGCAAAACGGGAAGCGTTTGAAGAGGCTCGTATTACAAGAGAATGTCCATATATACAATTAGATTCTGTGTCTTCACTATCAGTAGAAGATGTAGTTGGAGGATTCCTTTGGGGAGAAGAGGTTTATGTAATAAAAGAATTTTCTTTTGGAGTTAAAGTCCCTACAAAAAACATATCATTATCTAAAGAACACTTCAATTATAAATGGTTATGCTTTGAGGAAACAGTAACGTTTTTGAAATGGGATAGCAACAAAACAGCATTGTGGGAATTAAACAAAAGACTATTAAAACAATAAAAGTTTTTGCTAACAAAAATAGTTGTGGAAGAAGAATTGAACCATTAACAAACCCTTGCTACACTTCTAAACAATGTTTTATAGATTTGGCATGGGTAATGAACGAACAGAACTTGCACTAAGAAAAGCCCTATACACTTGCCTCTGAAAAAATGAAAATAGTTAGAAATATTTTTATATCGTACGGTTTTTGGCTATGAATAACGGAATAAATATTAAGTATTCAACAGTTTAAATAAAATGAGTTAGCTTTTTATTTTAGGAAGAAAGATGACTCGTTTTATGCTAAAATTCGCTTAGTGTATATTTTCGTTAAAATGTGGGTGGGCCCCCTTTTAGCAAAACCGGAGTGGGAATGATGAGTATAAATAGTTTTGTGGGATTGATAAATGACGAATTATTAAAAGAGGTAAGTATCAGAAGTGAGGATGAATTCGAGCCTGTAGTAGTTAAAGATATTCCTAGACTTTGGAAGTGTTTAGGAACAGGTAATTATGCCGCAGTATTCATGCACAAAGAATACAAAGATTGGGTAGTGAAAGTTTACGTGCGAGAAGGAGAAGGAATTGAAAAAGAGTCAGAAGTATACCGAAGAATTGGAAATCATCCTTCTTATTCAAAGCTTATATATAAAGGAGAAAATTTCATAGTATTGAAACGTTTAAAAGAAATTACCTTATACGATGCTATTCATAAGGGGATTAAAATTCCTAAGCAAGTAATACTTGATATTAATGAGGCTTTAGAGTATGCGAGGGAACAAGGGTTAACTCCTTGTGATGTTCACGGGAAAAATGTGATGATGGAAAAAGGAAGGGGATATGTAGTCGATGTATCTGATTTCTTAAAAACAAAAGAAGATAGTAAGTGGAGAGACCTAGAAAAGGCATATTTCACCTTTTATTTTCCTTTCATATATAAATTGCCTTTCCCTATTAAAGTACCGTATTTTATGTTAAACATTGTTAGACGTTCGTATAGAAAATATAAGAAGCTTAAAAAGAAATTCAAATTGTAAAAGGACCACATATGTTCCTGAAAACGAGTTAAATTCACATAAATAACTTTAGAAAAATTTCAAATTTTGTTTAGGGGCTACTCCAAGACCTTAGCTTGCTGGGCATGTGGTTTTACCTCAAAAAATAAAAAGATTAGGAGTGAATCCTAATCTTTTTATTTATACATATTTTTGTTAGTTATATCACTATCGATTCCAAAACGGGATATTTTGAATAAATGAAACCGTCAAAATAAGTGTTGATGCGGAACCAGCAGTTACTAAAGTTACTATTTTTCGTCCATTCTGTTCTTTTGAAGGTTTTATAAGTTCTGTAATTAACAAAATCCATATTATGATAGATACTATTGAAATAATATTTATAGACATATGTAACACATCCCTTCGTGTTTTTACATAAATATTTCTGCTTTTATAAAATAAAAGCAATTTAACAAGAAAATATGTAACGCATTAAAAATCAATATTTCCTTGTTAAACCACCTTTTTTAAATAGAAATACGACTGATAAAACGATAACAACAGCCTTCAAACTGCCCCAATATGGATAAATAGCATGATTTGTTAGACTAGCATATTGAAAGATATTCTCTAAACCGAAAATTCCTATCATGACTGCTAAAATGAATGAAGCTGATCCATACGTCCCGTTATGATAGAGGGTAAATAAATAGACTGCGAAAATTAGTGGTAAGATGATTTGTAGTACGATTATCATAGTTCGTCCCCCATATTATTTATAATTATATTATATACAAAATTGTAATAAAAAGGAATGCGACTTATTTGATACTAACAGAACTACTCTAATCATATTCTTCTATAAAAAGAAGAAAAAGGGGTGTACAGTTAATTGACAAAAGTTAAAGTTAGTTTACGACCCATTGTTCATAATATAAATTTACCAACCGTATTGAAAACAACAATACTTCCAGGCGAATCGACCGAAAGACTATTTATCGCAACCCAATTAGGAGAGATTTTTTACATAGGGAATGGAGTTATAAAGATATTTTTAGATATTCGTCACCTAATTATTAAATTAGGTACATTTGAAGAAGGTGTTTCTAGTAGCGGTTATGATGAACGCGGATTGCTTGGACTTGCGTTCCATCCACAATTTTATCAAAATGGGTTATTTTATCTTCATTATTCAGTAGCTGGAACTCAAGGACCAGGTGCATTTTCTGAGCAATTTAAACCGAATCCTTGTGACCCTAAAACGTTAAATTTAAAGTGGGTTAATAGAAATACGCAATATGATCACATTGATACAGTATAAGAATGGACTTTACAATCTAATGGTCAAGCTCAAAAGCGACGAACATTACTGAATGTAAGAAGACCATTTTTTAATCATAACGGAGTCAATAGTTTAAACTTTTCACCTGAGACTGGAAAACTTGTTTTTACAAATGGAGATGGCGGATCAGGTTATGATCCATTTAATTTAAGCCAAGATGATTTAGAAATAGCAGGTAAAATAATTGAAATCGATGTAAGTAAAAATACATTTATAAATAACCCTCCTGTAGTTACACGCTTTAATGAACTCCCTTTATCTATACAAGAAACACTTACAGTAATTGCAAAAGGAGTACGTAATATAACCGGCATTTCATTTCAAAGGTTTTATAATCAATATATCAAATACGCCGGAAATGTCGGACAAGATATTGTAGAGTCTATTTTTTCATTTATTCAATATAAACCTATATTGGTTACAGAACTTGTTCAAATGCATTTTATGAGGTTAACTCCCAATCAAGATGGGGTTATCAATTTTGGGTGGCGAGGATGGGAAGGGGATTTACCTACTTCTTTTATACGACATTGTTCTGAGAATCAGACTTTGGATGAGAGAACAATAGTTTATTATGATGAAACAATACAAACTTCAGTGAAGCGTATTCTGCCTCTACTTAGTTATTTTCATAAAGATTCTAGAACAGATAAGTTTGGAGGAACTTCACTTACAGGAGTTCAGCCATATATGGGAAATGCAATTCCAAATTTAACAGGTAGTGTTGTTTTTACTGACCTTGCCAAGAAAGGAGAATCTCAGTCTCCAATTAAGGGTGTTTTAGCCTATACTAGAGCAGGTACAGACGGTAAACATGCTGACTTTCATGCTATTGAAACCAATTATGATTTTGGTACGCAAGCAGCTTATTATATGAGTTTAGGAACAAATTTGAATCAAACTAAATTATATTTAGGAGTTTACGGTTCTATGAAAGTAACTGATTTTAATAAAGGTACCATTTTTGAAATTATTCCCTGATACGATACACACTCGTAGTTTAATAATCCAAGGAATTTATTTTGTTTCAAAACGCACAATTTATCCCCCTAAAAGCCTTTTCTTTTATTATATAGTAATTCATAACAAGTAGAAAGCAGCTCATAAACCACTAGTGTATGAATAGATTATATAAAGTGTTGTATTGACAATGGCATAATGAGGATTGGAGATTGAATTCATGACTAACGTTGCAGTTAGAAGACCGAATTTGAATGATGTAGATGAACTATATTTATTTTTCCGTATCGTTATTACGAATACATACAAAAATGAAGGATTGTCACAATCATTGGATGACATAGAAAATGAAATTAACTCAAAAAAGCAGTATTTGAAAAGTGATTTTGATAGTAACGGAGAAGGTCGTTACTTTTTATTAGCAATTGCTACAAGTAACGATAAAATCATTGGAACAATCGAAATCGGTCCAGCAAGTACATTGATTAATAGTTGTACAGGTGGTGTACTTAAAAATTTGTATGAAATAGGAACTGTATTCATACTTCCGGAGTATCAGAGAAAGGGAATAGGGAGTTTATTACTACATACAATGTTTCTTACATTACTTAGCAGAGGGATAACAGAATATTGTTTAGATAGTGGATATAAAAATGCGCAAAGTATATGGACGAAAAAGTTTGGAAAACCTAGCTATGTATTGAAAGATTACTGGGGAGAATCCAGCGATCATATGATTTGGAAGAAAAGTTTACATGATACACCTATAATATTTGAATTATAAAATGAAATATGCCTCTGAACATAGCTTTTCTTACTTATGTATGCTATTATTTATCTTTATAATAAAAGAGGACGTGAATGAACTTGATTAAAATTAATATTCCTGAAGCTGATGTTTCAATTACTGAACGTAAACAAGTTATTAAAGGAGACGAGCCAATCATTACTCCAATTAATGGATTTATCGATTTCCACTTGTTCCCTAGAGATAAAGGCGGCATTTTTATGTTTTACAATATTAATGACGAACTTCTTTTCGTAGGTAAAGCTCGTAAAATTAGACAACGTATTAAGAAGCATTTTGAAGATAATGTTTCACCAATTAAAAATCACCGTGATGAAGTATACCGCATTGATGCATGTATCGTAGAAGATCCAACAGAAAGAGAAATTTACGAAACATATATCATTAATGAATACAAAGCGAAATATAACGTTGATAAAGTATTTTACAAATAATCAACATTAATAAAAAGCAATCCTAGCTAATATGCCAGGATTGTTTTTTATTTAGATTTATTCTTCATATCTTTCTCCTTTTTTTCAAATGATTAGCAGCAACAAAACAGATTACACCTATAAATATAAGTACAATACCAACCGTTTTATGTTTTCCCTCAAAGAAAGGAATATCTGAAATAACATTTGTCATACATAGTCCTAAAAATACAAGGATAGGGCCCACCCAAAGTAATACATTACCGAATTTTGTGTGCTTCCACATAATAACCCTCCTTAACCCTCTTTACATATATATCCATAAATGAAAAGTAAATTCATAGAGAAATATAGTTTTTTTCATATCGAAAATTTAACCCTCATATATTGGTACAAGCAAAAGAGAAAGGAGACCATCATGAATTGGTTAGAAGCTTTCATACTAGGTATAATTCAAGGTTTAACAGAATTTTTACCAATCAGTAGTACCGGACATCTTTATTTAGGAAGGCATTTGTTCCGATTAGATGAGGCTGGCTTATTTTTAGATACGATGCTGCATATTGGGACTTTACTTGCGGTTTTTATTTATTACAAAAAAGAATTTATATATTTAATTAAAAACCCATTTTCAAAGCTCATGTTATTACTTATCGTTGGGACAATACCCGCAGTTGTTATTGGTTTATTGTTTAAAGACTTCTTTGAAGATATTTCAAAAACAGGAATCACGATCGGTTGGGAGTTTTTAGTGACCGGATTCTTTCTCTACATGGCAGATAAACAAAAGAATGGTCATAAAAAAATGGATGACATAACATATAAAGACGCATTAATTATCGGTTCATTTCAAGCTGCTGCTATTTTTCCAGCCATTTCTCGTTCTGGAATGACAATTGTCGCTGCATTATGGAGAAAATTAGATCGTGAAACAGCTGCTTACTTTTCTTTTTTACTTTCGACACCAGCCATTGTTGGAGCTATCATTTTGCAATTTGTAGACGTTTTTCAAGGGAAAGCAGAATCTATTTCTAGTACATCTTTAATTGTCGGAACGTTATCAGCAGCGTTTTTTGGATACATAGCCGTTTCATGGATGATTCAATATTTAAAACGTCACTCCTTAAAAGTATTCGCGTATTACGTATGGGGATTAGGTATTTTAATTTTAACTTTGCAATTTACTGATGTATTTTAAGTATAATGATAAAGAAGTTAATTAGTTTAAGATCCTGTTTCATTCATACAAGGCAGGATCTCTTTTTATTAAGGGGGAAAATATGTTTAATAAGGCTATCGTTATTGGTGGAAGTATGGCAGGAAAGTTTGCAGCAAAAGCATTATCAACTTTTTTTAAAGAAGTAATCATTTTAGAAGTCGGTGAAAAATGGGATGGAAAAGCTTCAAGAAAAAGAGTTCCACAAAGTAATCATCCTCACGTGTTATTAAAAGGTGGAGAAAAAGCAATTGAAGAATTGTTTCCTACTATTACGAATGAATTAATAGAAGCGGGTAGTATTATAAACAACTTTACACGTGATTTGAAATGGCATCAATTCGGTCTATGGAAACAACCGTTCATAGGGGAAGTACATATGATTCAACAAAGTCGTCCTTTACTAGAATGGCATATTCAAAAACGAATACATCAAATTTCAAATATTACTATTAAATATGAAACATTGGTTAAAGGGTTATTGGTAGATGAAAAGCTTAACAAAGTGTGTGGAGTAAAAGTTAAATATTTAGAGACAGACATACAAGAAGAAGTTCATGCAGACCTTGTAGTTGATGCGAGTGGATTTGGCTCAAAAAGTATAGAGTGGTTACGAGAATACGAAATTGAAGTACAAGAAGAGAAAGTTCGTATTGATTTATTTTACGCAACGAAAATGTTCAAACTTAAAGAAAATGAGAAATTAGACTGTTGTAATATGTTAATGTCTCCGAGTTTCCCTGATAACCCTTATGGCGTCCTTATTCAAACGATAGAAGATAATCGTTATTTTGTTACTTTCAGTGGATACGCAAACGAGAAAGCACCACAAACAGATGATGAGTTTTATGATTTTGCTGAAAACCTATCAATTTCTAATGTTACAGACTTCCTAAACAAGGCTGAGGGAATTACTGATATAAAGACATACAAAATTCCCTATCAAGTACGCCGGCGATTTGATTTAGTGAATAATGTACCAGAAGGCTTATTAGTTGTTGGAGATGCGCAATGTCGGTTTGATCCCGTTTTCGGCCAAGGCGTATCAGTTGCTGCTATGGAGGCTCACCAGTTGCAATTACTTCTGCAAGGTAGAAAACAACTTGATAAAACATTTACACAACAATTTTATAAAAAGGCAGCTACTATAATAGAAACCCCATGGGATATGACAACAACGGAAATATCACGTCATCCGCAACTAAAGAGAGAATTAACTACAAAACAAAAATTTCAGCTATGGTATACGAAACAAATATATCGACTATCCGCAAGTAATTCTGATGTTTATATTCGGTTAGTACGAGTTATGAATTTAATTCGTAGTCCATTTCATCTTTTTCATCCGAAAGTGCTACTATCTGTATTACTTAATCGAAAGTAATAGCAGGAATATAATTGATTAAAAAAGAATGTATAACAGTTAGTAAATCTAGAAGGAGAATACGGGATGGAAATATACATAGAGCAACTAAAGAAACAAGATGCTAAGGATTTATTTACGTTTGAACTTACGAATAAATCTTTTTTTGAAACAATGGTACCAAATCGTGGCTCAAAATATTTTGAATTTGAATATTTCCAAAAACTACTAGACGATTTATTAATAGAACAAGCAGATGGAGATTCTTATTTTTATTTAATTCGTAATGAAGAAAAAGAAATTGTAGGGCGAATTAATTTAGTAGATATAGATACGGAAACTCGAATTAGTTCGCTCGGGTATCGGGTCGGAGAAAAATTTACTAAAAAAGGAGTTGCAACAGCAGCCGTAAAATTAATTTTAGATGTAGCGAAAAATAATGAAATTACTGAAGTTCATGCTAAAACAACGACTAATAATCTCGCATCACAAATTGTACTAGAAAAAAGCGGATTTTCTTCTTACCAAAACGAATCAGATATAACATCTGTAGAATTACATGGAGAACATGTGAAGTTTGTACACTATATTTGGAGAAATACTTCGCGCTTATAATAAGGAGGACTTATTCATGAATGATTTACGTTATCCAATTGGCCAATTTACATACAAACGTCCTATAACTGAAGAAATGATTGATACATGGATTCAAGAAATTGAAGATTTACCTAATGAACTAACGAAGGCAATTAAAGATTTAGATCAGAAGCAGTTAGATACACCATATCGCGTTGGAGGGTGGACTGTCCGTCAAGTTGTTCATCACGTTGTTGATAGCCATATGAATAGCTACATACGCTTTAAATTAGCACTGACAGAAAAGAATCCAACTATTAAGCCGTATAAAGAAGAGAAGTGGGCAGAGTTACCTGATTCAAAATTACCGGTAGATGTTTCACTAGTAATGCTAGATTCATTACATAAAAGATGGGTTAACCTTTTATATTCTCTAGAAATTGAAGATTTAGAAAAGACATTTAACCATCCTGAAACTGGTGAAACAAAACTTGCTGTTGCAATAGGACTATACGCATGGCACGGACGGCATCATACAGCTCATATAACTTCATTAAGAAAGCGACTAAATTGGTAACATGGAGATTACATTAGAGAAGGCGACAGAAAGTGATGCAACAGATTTATTTCAAATGCAAATAGACTCATTTAACCCTTTATTACATAAATATAAAGATTACGAAACAAACCCAGCAAATGAACCTATTGAAAAAACTATATTTAGAATAAATAATCCCAGCAGTAATTTTTATAAGATGATAATAGATTCGAAACTTGTTGGGGCGATATGTATATCCCAAAAAGAACTACCTTATAAATTTTGGATCAGTCCAATGTTTATTCATCCAGTCTATCAAGGGAAAGGAATTGCTCAGAAGGTACTTATTTTAATTGAAGAGATGTTTCCAGAAGCACGAAGCTTTGAACTTGCTACGATTTTAGAAGAAGAAAGAAATTGTTTTCTATACGAGAAAATGGGGTATAAAAGAACAGAAGTAATAAAGAAATTAAATGATAAAACTACACTTATTTATTACAAAAAAGAAAGGTAAAGCATATAAAATACGCTTTACCTTTTTATGTTATTTTAGATTAAATATACAAAAATAATGTATGTTCTTCCGAAATACTCGGGTTAGTAATTTTAAAAATGAATAAAAATACAAAAATCACTACTTGGTCGTAAAGGTTACTAACGCTTTTTGAATGCTTAAAATACTATCGTCACCTTTAAATTCTTTCGTAATTGGATCCTCCATACTAGACACCCAAATTTTAAGTTCTGCATCTAAATCAAAATGCCCAGCCGTTTCGATGCTATATTGTGTAATACTTTTATAAGGAATAGAATGGTATTCTGTTTTTTTGCCAGTTACTCCTTGTTTATCTACTAAAATAAGACGACGATTTGTAAATACGATTAGATCACGAATTAATTTATAAGCATGCTCTACTTTTTCATCGTCTAGCATAATCTTCTCTAAATCACGTTCTACACTTTCAGAACTCGTATTTGATGCATTTCCTAAAATACCGCTAAATAAACCCATATTAAATTCCTCCTTTAATATATGTGGAATGAATTACTTATATTGTAACATGTTACTCACAAAGATATTATGACATTACTTTAGTAGTTTCTGGTTATTGTTGTAATTAGTTTATAAAACTTCATCTTAAAATCTTATGCTAATATGAAATTAAGAAAAAAGAAGCAGAGGGATATAGCATGAAGAATATTGGTTTAGTATTAGAGGGTGGAGGAATGAAAGGTTTATATACTGCAGGTGTACTCGAATATTTCATGGAAAAGAACTTATTCTTTCCGTATGTAGTCGGCGTATCAGCTGGAGCCTGTATGGGAGCAACCTATTTGTCACGTCAAAAAGGTAGAAATAAGAAAGTAAATACAGAGCTAGTATCAGATTACAGGTATATATCTTATCGAAACTTAATTCGAAAACGTGAATTATTCGGAATGGATTTTTTATTTGATGAAGTACCTAATAAAATTGTACCATTTGATTTTCAAACTTTCTTAAAATGTAATGAACAGTTTGTCATAGGGACGACTGATTGCGAATCAGGACAAGCCATTTATTATAATAAAGCAGAACACGGAAATGATATTTTAAAAATCATTCGCGCCTCAAGCTCTGTACCGTTTATAGCACCTGCTGTAGAATATAATAATCGAAAATTATTAGATGGAGGGATTATAGACCCTATACCAGTTTTAAAAGCCCAAAAGGATGGTTATGAAAAGAACGTTGTCATTATGACAAAGCCAGAAGGATATGAGAAGCAGCGAAATAAATTTTCAGGCCTGGCTAAAATTTTATATAGAAAATATCCGAAAATCGCAGAGAATTTAGTAGACCATTATCGTTTTTATAATGAGACGATATCTTATATGAATCGAGAAGAACAAAAAGATAATTTTTATGTAATTCAACCAAGTGTACAGCTTCCTATAAGCGGAATAGAAAGAAATAAGGAAAAGCTCGTTAATCTATATAATCTTGGGTATATCGATGCTCAATATCATTATGAAAACTTATTAAATTGGATAGAGAAATAAAGGGGTGGAAAGTTGCTATTAGGTAAAAAGGTGATTTTTAATGAATTGCAGAGAATGCATAGTCCACTGCACAAATCGTTTCCTTATCGTGCTACAGCAAAAATGCAGCTAAACTTAAAAAGTGAGTTTACCGAAGATGACTGTATAAACGCTGATTTTAATCATTATTGGATGCATACAGCAGCTACTTTAAATTCTGTACTAAATGGAAACGAACAGAACATTACGTTTCAACAAATAAAGTGGTTAAGAAAATCGTTTTTCGAGTGGTTTCCGCAATATCGTTTTCTAGAAACAGAAATTGTGAATTATCCTATTTTGTATAGAGATTTCATAAGTTATGAGAAGACCAGGAAGCTATTACTTTATTACCTTACTGAATAAAAGCGAAAACGTACAGGTTACATTACTTGTACGTTTTTTTGTTCATAAAACATTCAATATTAACAACTAGTTTATATAGGAATTCTAATGAGAAGAAAGAAGTACATATAATAGAATGCTACAGGGGAGGAGAGAGGAATAGCTGTTTTACTTTAAGTTATTGTCCAACTCGAATACAGTTAGTTATTTATGTTAAAATATTTCGAGTGAAATCAAGCTTTTAAGGATTTCATTAAACATTAAACAAAACAAGTTAGCAACGTAGAAGGGATAACATTAACATGAAAAACGTATCAAATATAGATAAAGTAGAATCAATAAAATCTTTACAGTCAACAATTAGTAAACTTGAAAATGCCTTATCACAGATGACTCAAAAAGGATCAAATACTACTTTAGTGAAAAAAAGACTCAAAGCAGCTAGTATCGGCTTAGCTATGTTAGAAAGTGTTTGGAAGCAAGAAACTCATCATTATACTCAGGAAGATTTAGCAGAAGCTCGTAATGTTCTAATTGGTTTGCTTCCATCAATTGAAAAGATTTACGTTAAGTCAAAGCTTGGGAGTCCTCAAAGAACGCTTTTAGAAAGAAGAATAAAATCATTAGAACTTTCTATTCAGGCAATTGATTATTTTTCTAATAAATAACTTCGCTAAACAAATAACTTACGACTACTTTTATATAGGGATTCTAATGAAAAAAACTACATATAGAATACTACAAAGGAAGAAGAGAGGTGACTACAATAATCAGTCCTAAGTTAGAGAAGCTTAAAAATCAATTAAAGAATGGAAACGAAAAAGCTCTTTATACTTTTTTGCATGAAATAAAGTCAAATCACACGCCACTAATAGAACAATGCCCTGCAGATAATCAGTATAAGCTTATAACGTATATATGGTTAGGGGATCAAAACACTGAAAACGTTTATGTATTCGGTAGTTTTCCTGGTTGGGATTTGTCTGTAAATCAATTACAACGATTGTTACAGACAGATATTTGGTATGTTACGTTTAGAACAAATAAGAGTTTTATTTCAACTTATTATTTTACAGTAAATGATTTTTTCGAAAATAATTGGATAAAGCGTAGTGAACAGTATCGATTAGACCCATTTAATAAAAATACATTTGGAGAAGGTACCAATAAAGCGTCTGTGTTAAAAATAAGTATGGACATGCAGTATAGCAGTCGTTTCCCTTCAAATCATTATCCATCTGGGAGAATTGAAACATATTCTTTTCATAGTTCGATTTTAAATAACACACGTAAAATTCATATTTATACGCCTCATGATTATTCTCACACTCCACATCTTCAAGAACTTCTCATTGTATTTGATGGGAATTCATTCATTCAGAGCCTTTCAATTGAAAAAACACTTAATTATTTAATTTACGAAAAAGAAATCCCATCTTGCATTGCTGTTGCTATAGATCCTGTCGATCGATTAGAAGAGCTAACTTATAACGATAAAATGAATGCATTTTTAACGAAGGAATTACTTCCGTGGATTCAAGCTAAGTATCACGTTTATCAAGAAAAGAATCATACAACAATTGCTGGTTTCAGTCTTGGTGGCTTAGCAGCTTTTTATGCAGCACTTCAAAATCCACATATTTTCGGAAATGTGTTGTCAATGTCTGGATCCGTACATTGGAAAAAGGATAATTATGAAAATACAATTCCTTGGATTGAAAATCAAATTTCATCAATAAATTCTAATGCGACTCATCTACATTCTTACATAGCAGTAGGCGAACTCGAAAACGAACCTCTTTTAACGGCTAATAGACGGCTATATAAAGCTTTAGAAGCAAAGAAATACCAAACCACTTACGAAGAGTTTCAAGGTGGACATGATAGCGTATGGTGGCGAGAAAAGCTATTCGATGGATTAAGGGCATTAGAATTTACAAAAACGACATTAGAAAATAAAAAGGAGAGAGAATCTATGAATCAAGAAGAACTAGATAAAAAACTAAAAAAACAAGAGATTTTAGTAAAAGATGAGAAAGTTTGGTCTTATACGTATGAGGATCATATTAGTTCTATCGTTAAACAAGCAGAACAGAAAGGAGCTTTTGATCATTTACCTGGTAAAGGGAAACCTCTTAATCTTGATAAAGATCTTTCGTACAATCCTGAAAAGCAACTTTATAGAACTTTAGCAAATAATCACGTTTTACCTAGGTGGATTGAGCTTTCAAAAGAAATTGATGATTTAAAAGAAAAGCTAAAAGAAAATACAAATACTGCAGAAGCAGCGGATTTAATTCGAACTATTAATAAAAAGGTATTAGAACATAATCTACTTTGTCCACCAAGCGCGCAAAAAATGAGGGTGAAAATGGATTTTTAACGATTTTCAATTAAGCTATCGCTTACTATATAATTAAGTTAGGCATTTTCAATTCATTACTAAAAGGAGGCAAATATAGTGAAGAATACGTATCAACTTCAAATTCCGAAAGAACTAGAACAGTATCGTAGTATTTTAGAAGAAAGTGTGAAACCGTATGTTAAAGTGTCTGGAACATTAGCAGAGACAACGCTTTTTGAAAGTAAGTTTGGTGGATATCCGTATTTACCTATAGATCAAGAGCATCCTAAAGACTCAAACGGACAACCTATGATGCTACTTGCGCAGTTAAACCTTGAAGAAATACCAAACATTGAACATATGCCTCAACATGGAATGTTACAGTTTTTCATAAGTGCTGAAGAAGATCTTTTTGGAGCAGATTTTGATCATCCCACAAGCCAAAAAGACTTTCGAATTGTTTATCATTCTACAATCACAGCGGATTTAACTAAGGTGATTACTGATTTTAGTTATTTAAACACTTTAGATTTAGAGAATTTTATCATACCCAAAGCAGCAAAACTAAAGTTTGAGTTGGCATATCAACCAGTAACACCAAGAGATTATCGATTTGAAATGATTTTTAATGATAACATTGATTGGGAAGAAATTGTTGATGAAGAAAATAATACAGAATTAGGCGAACTGTATGATGATTTATGTAAGGATCAAGGACATAAAATTGGTGGTTATCCATTTTTCACACAGACAGATCCAAGGGAATGGGAAGAAAAATACCAGCAACATGACATATTATTGATGCAAATCGATACAGACGATTCATTAAATATTATGTGGGGCGATTCTGGGGTTGCTAATTTCTTTATACGTAAGGAAGATTTGTTAAATCTAGATTTTTCCAATGTCATTTACAATTGGGATTGTTACTAGAAGATATAAATAAAATAATAGCAAACAAAAAATCTTCCTGAAGGTGAGGAGGATTTTTTTATGTTAAAAATAAGCGTTATGTTAACTAGAATAAAAAACAATGAGTGTAATGAAAGTCAAGTCTAAATGACAGAAATAACAACAAATAATGTAAAGTTGTAAAACATGTGCAAATAGCAATTAATTCATTAAGTAAAACATAAAATAAAATTACTAATTTATATTTTGTATAGAAATAATTTTTCTGTATAAAAATTTCTTGCCAATCAAAAATGTTTTTAATTCGTTAAATCTTAAGCGATTATTGATTAAGATTTGCTGTGATGAATTTATAACAAATAAAAACGATAAAAACTGAAGAAATTTGTTTAGATAAGATTTAATGTAAATCTCACCAAAAATCTCCGTTTTGTCTCATTAAGTATAGTTTACTTGGGTTTTGATACCTGGTATTGCTTTGTTTCTATAACTGCCTATAATATATATTATGTTAACTAACTTTAAATAATAAACTTATTATAAGTAAGTTAGTTTTTGTGATTAGCCTCCCCTCGTTCTTTTTAATCATTCTGTGTGATGGATTGTTTAGTTATTTGTTTTATGAGTTGTTGATGAAAATGTCTCCAGATATAAATTATATTTAAGACAATAAAAAATGCAATTCGTTTTAACTGAACACATTAAACGAATTGCATTGATATGATTCATAATAAGTTTTTAAAATTAGTTTGCTACAGCAATTGCTTCGATTTCAATTAAAAAGTTATCGTTAATTAACTTTCTAACTTTTACAGCTGAACTTGCTGGTGGATTTTTAATATCAATGTATTGATCTCGTATATCTCTAACAGTGGCCATTTGATAAATATCTGTTAGGAAAAATGTTAATTTTACTACATCATTAAATCTTAATTCCGAAGTTTCTAATGCACTTTTAATATTTTCGAAAACTTGTCGCGTTTGTGTAGCTAAATCACCAATGCCAACTATTTGACCATCAGTGTTAATCGCTACTTGTCCAGATATGTAAATTGTTCGTTTAGCGTTACTAACTTCCACTACATGTGAATATCCAGAAGTTGGTGGCATTGTAAAATCTATGTATTTACTATATTCAATCAATAAAATTAAGAATCCTTTATGATTTAAAAATAAAAAACCTTAGAATAGCTATCTTCATACCTATTCTAAGGTTTTTTAGGATTTTATATTTAGTTATCGCTAGTGGACATTGTTAAATTAATCTTTTCATAATCTCTTTTAAATTGATTATCATTTTTTAGCCAACGTTTGAAAGCCGATTCGCTTATTTCTAAATTTGAACAAGTTATAGCATTACATTTATTTTTCATATATTCTTCAAGGAAACTTTGTTTTCTTTGCTTAACAGCAGTTTGAGTTTGTTTTAATTTTCGATCTTGTAATTGATCTAAACTCAGACTTTCTTTCTGAAACACTTCATATTTTCTATGCAAATAAATATCTTTGTCTTTATAAATCCAATTTGAAAATAGTTGTATTGATTTTCTTCCAGATAAAATAACACGATAATGTTTGTTTTGATTTAGTAAATCGGCTCGTAAATTGCGATTTTGAAGAATTTGATGTAAAGAATTCATAAAGTTATATGATCCACCTACGAAATTAACTGTATAAGTTTCATACTTGACGTAACCATCCCCATCAAAATATCCACGAACAAAATGATGTAAATATTCTTCTGGTACTAAAGGAAATTCAATGTTAAAAGATTTACATGGCATGATTCCGTGAATATTCATTAGATCGTCTTTTATTACTTTACTATTAATGTTTAGCATATATACGCCTGTTTTTTTGTTTTGATAAAGTGGCTGGTTTGTTTTTAGTTCTTTTTTTATATCTTCTAAAATATAACTTTCTTTTTGAGATATACTGACACATTGATTTTCTTTCTGTATAACACCATCTGCTGCTATAAACCCTAAAATATAAGCCATATTGTTTGACCACGTTTTAAAATAATCTTCTGTTATGTCATACTTTCTCTTCCAACTCCCTATAGCGCGTCTTGGTACGTTATTGTCTGATAAAACCATACGAATATACCTTGCAGACACATTAGCAAGCATGGCGATTTCTGAGGTGCTCTTCCCTTCAGTATACAAATGAATGATTTCCGATTTTGATAGTTTACATTTTGAGTTCTTTTTTCTCTCTATTTGCACTTACGTCCTCTCCTTCCTTTCTTTTATTAGAGACATATTTTCTTCTATAACATACAACGAAACGTATGTTCTTTGTTGCGTATAAGAAGGAATTTACTAAATAAAAACAATTTACATGTACTTAATATTTGTTTTAGCTGCCACTGTGCAATTTGTACTTTATAGATACAAATAATGAATTTGACGAATTTATGAAATACAAGGCAATTTAGATGAAAGGTAAAATAATATAGTTTAAACTACAAATAGCTACAATAACAACATACGTAAATTGTTAATCGTAAAAAGGAGAACGAATGAATAAGAAATATACAAATCAAATTCATACTGATATGAGTTTTAAACCGAAAGATATTATAAGTTTAATGACGGATTACTTTAAAATAAAATCAAAGCTGCGTCCTATAAAGGATTTGCCTATCGTTTTATCAAATAAAGATAATGAATCGTTAGAGAGTGTTACATGGTTTGGCCATTCTGCTTCTCTTTTGAAAATAGAAGGTAAAAAACTATTATTAGACCCTATGTTTGGAGATGCCTCTTCCCCATTTCCTTTGTTTAATAGTAAACGCTATAGTGGTACTTTTTCTTTAGAACGTGATGACCTTCAAGAAATTGATGCGATTATCATTTCTCATAATCACTATGATCATTTGAATTACAAAAGTATTATGCAGTTAAAAGATCGCGCAAAGCACTTTTATGTTCCAACTGGAGTTGCACAATATCTTATTAAATGGGGTGTTTCGCCTAGTAAAATTAGTGAACATAATTGGTGGGACGAAATTACGTTTGATAATATTAAGTTAGTATGTGCGCCTGCAAGGCATTTCTCGGGACGTGGTATGACAGATAGAGATCGTTCATTATGGTGTTCATGGCTTATTCTTGGTCAAGAGACTAAAATTTTCTTTAGTGGTGATAGCGGTTATGCCCCTCACTTTAAGGAAATTGGTGATAAATACGGTCCATTCGATCTTACATTAATGGAATGCGGGCAATATGATCCGAGGTGGTCTGCTATTCATATGTTGCCTGAAGAAACGGTACAAGCTCATATTGATGTTAAAGGAGAATTACTTCTTCCGATTCATTGGGGTGCCTTTACGTTAGCATTACACGAATGGAGTGACCCGATAGAACGTATTACGAAAGAAGCTAACCGTTTAGGAGTTAAAATTACAACGCCTCAAATTGGTGAATCTATTACGTTAAAATCTACAAATTATCCTTCATCCGCTTGGTGGAAGGAAATTTAATTTTAAAATATAAAAAGAGCGAATCCTCTTATAAAGAATTCGCTCTTTTTTCTGTATTTAAACTTATTTCACAATATTGGATTTCCCACTATCTAAAACTCTATTTGCTGGTACACTGGACATTTCAATCACTGTATTCATACTTTTATCAGTTAGTTCAATGAGTTCGTTTTCATGTTTTATTTTATTTAAATCCCACACCATCCCATGAAATTCATTATACTGACCACTTACTTTTATAATGCTTTTTGTTTTATTTGAAGGCTGTATTTGAAGATTTGTAAATTGATTCCCACTAATTTCATTTGGCGTAGTTACTTGACTATCCATATAAATCATATTCACACAGTCTTCTAAAGAAAAGTTCATAAAACGATTGGCATTTATCCAAGCTTGTCCGGTGCTCGGTTTTTTTGCTACTAATTTTAGTCCGGTTTCCATTCCTACAATTTTAATGTTTTCGAAGTTAACAAACGAAATTTCATTTTCTTTTCCAGCGGAGTATAAAGAAATTCCGGTACCTTTATTCGTTTCCGTCCAATTGATAATATTTATATCTTTTATTTGTGTTTTGTTCCAAGTGTTATAATATTTATTTTTACCGTCTAAATAAATAACTTCAGAGCTAAATTTAGGATCGTCAATAGCTATATACGCTCCTTCAATGGATGCGTTGTTCTCCAGTTCTAGAACTCTAAAGTTTCCCTCAACTACAAATTGGGATCCATAACCAAATAATAATTTCACACCTTTTTTAACAATGATTGGTGACGTAATTTTATACTTCTTATCATCAAGTAATACCGTTTTAATTTTACTAGATTCTGCTTTATTAATAGCAGATTGTATTTTTATTGAATCATTTTCCCCTTTAAAGTTTTCTACATACAAGTTAGTACTTTTAGCTGCATAGTCTTTTTTGTTGTATTGATAAAAAGCAAAAGTAATTAAAACTATACCAATGAGTAAAACAATTATTTTCTTCATCATACTCACCCCATATCGATTAATCTATGGCTTTTATATTGAGGTTATTATTATTTTCAGATTACCATTGCTGCTTTGTCTATGATTGAATTATATTATGTAGGATTTAGTAAACTGTTTGCTTTACTAATACATCATTCTTATAATGTATTGATTTATGATTTCATAAATCAATAGTCTGCTTGTACATAATGTAATTCCTTCCTCTATCCCTAATACGCTCTTACTGGTGATATAAGATGTACTGCTGCAGATTGTTCTCCTGCTTCAATCAATATCGGTCTCATAGAACCGCCAAAGCTTAAAGTAATCGTTTCTTCTTTTATTGCTCGTAAAGCATCAACCATAAAATGCCCATCGAAAGATATATTTAATTGTTTTTCACCTTGAATCGCATCTATTTGTTGCGTTTCGGATATTTTCCCAATTTGAGAAGCGTTTGAAGAAATTTTAATTGTGGATTCGTTTATGATTTCTAAGTTAACATTGTTATTGGCCCATTCACTTGCTAATAAACTTGATCGGTCTACACCTTGTAATATCTTTTTTCTATCTACGTTAATAATCGTTTTAAAATCATTTGGGATAAGGTTAGAAATATTAGGATATTTCCCTTCAATTAGTCTTGAATATAATGTAGTTGTTCCAAACGTAAATATAATATGACTCTCCGAAAGGTAGATATATACGAATTCCGAATTGCTGTTCATTAATTTTAGAAGTTCATTAATGGTTGCGCTTGGTACAATACAATTTGCTTTTACATCTGAGGAAAGTAGCGTTTCACGTATCGCTAGTCTATGTGAGTCAGTTGCAGCACAAATTAACTTATTATTAGATAACTCTATATGCACCCCAGTAAGAACAGGTCTAGATTCATTTTTTGCTACCGCAAAAACTGTTTGTTTAAATACTTCAATCAATTGCTCTGTCTCTACTTTGATTTCTGCATGATTGTCTATAAGTGGTACATTCGGAAACTCATCTGCAGGAAATCCATTTAAACTTAATGTGATTTCTTCTGATTGTATCTTAATAATTTGCTCATTCTTACTTTTTATTGCTATATCACTTGGCATTTTCTTTATTATTTCAATGAAATACTTTGCAGGTACAACAATAGTTCCTGCCTTTAAAATAGTTGCAATCTTTTCGTCTTCAATTAAAACAGGAATGAATTTTTCAATAAAAATATTCGAGTTACTTGCAATTAAAGTAATTCCAGATTGATCTGCAGTTATTTTTATACCAGATAATATAGGAATTAAAGATTTTGTTGATATTGCTTTGTTGACTTCTGAAAGTGCTTGAGTGAATTGTTTGTGATTAACGATAAACTCCATGTTTTCCCCGCCTTACATGAGATAATATTTTTATGAAGATTGATGAACGATTGTTCCGTTAAAAAAATAAGGTACTGTTTCTTTCTTTTGTAATAAATCTAGTAAATGTTCTGGTATGCGTAAATATGGAGCTGCTATATGTAATTCCATCCAAGTAATCTCTTCAATTTCTTTTGGCCTTGATATATATGTCTCTCCGCCAATTATTTCACCTAGAAAATTAAAGAAAATTGCATGATGATCTCTTTCCTCGAAAAAGGCTTCGCTGATAGAAAAAATCCCTTTTACGTTTATATGTAACCCTGTTTCTTCTTTTACTTCTCGAATTACTGCTTCTTCCAATGTTTCTCCTAATTTAACTGCGCCACCTGGTAATGTATAATAAGAACCATTTTCCCCTTTGTTTTTTACCATTAAAATCTTTTCATTAGTTTTATCGTACAAAATCGCGTATGTAACATTAACTTTTTTCATATGTACCTCCTCTATTTTTAATAAAAGGAATTTTCTGTCTTCTATTCATTCTACCATTAACTCCTTTTAATATATATAAGTTAGTTAAGTCTTGCCTTTACCACTATTGGTGGAGTTAATAAGAATAGGCTACTGATATAAAAAAAGAACGTACCTTAGGAAGAGTATCCAAAGTACGTTCTTGCAGTTTTAGAATAAAAATTGATCCAATTAATACTGAAATTAATAATAACCTCGCCCTTATTGCATTTGTATTCCAAATACTAATGTTAACAAATTCTATATACTTTTTAGCCGTTTTTCTAAATAATAATGATTATGTCCTTTCGGATAATCTTCACTTACTCCGATTACTTTATATCCATGCTTCTTATAAAAATCAGGAGCTTGGAAACTAAAAGTATCTAAATTGATTAACCTGCACTCTTTTTCAATTGCAAATTCTTCAATAAGTTTTATTAACTTGGTTCCATAACCTTCGTGTCTATATTCTTCAGAAACCCATAGGAAATCAACATGTACGTGGTGCAAAAATGTAATTGCAGTTATTCCACCTACAATTTTTCCCTTTTCATTTCTCACTATAAAACTAATTTTTTCTGAAGGTTTTTTCTCTTCATCTGAAATATGTTTTTGGTTATATTCAATTACTTTTTCTCTTATGTAATCACTATCTTCTTGGACCCACTGCTGTACTATTTTCATTTTAAGTGTCACGCTCCTTTTTACTTATCTATTCAATTTTAAAATGATATTGTCCTGTCTTTAATGAGTTGGTAAAGAAGCAAAGTTAATGGAATAAAAAAGAGCCCTAGTATGAGGACTCTTTTTTAAATTAAGCTACTTTCCGATGTAAATGTTTTAGTTCCTTTTTCTTCTCTGCATTTGGTGGACGGATTAATATTGAAATAATGAAGGAAATAACACTTAACACACCAATTATAATGAAAGTTGGTTGAAATCCTCCAAGTATCGCTCCAATGAATGATCCTGCAAGCGCACCAAATCCGAAACCTTGGTAGACAATCCCGTAATTTGTACTATGGTTTTTTAATCCAAAGAAATCTCCGACAATAGCTGGGAATATAGTTATATTACCGCCGAAGCAAAAGGCGACACTTGCTACACAAGCAAAATAGATTCCGTAATTTAGCGGAATAAAACTTAAAGTAAAGACTGACAATCCTATAATAATAAACGTTGCAGAGACAATTTTCATTCGCCCGATTTTATCTGATAACGTCCCAAGAATGATTCTACCTACTGTATTAAAGATTGCAATCATAGCAACGGCGTTTGCAGCGGTTGCTGCGCTAAGTCCAACGAGTTGTACACCGATATCTTTTACCATACTGATTAAATACAAACCACCCATACACGAGGTGAATAACATAAAAAATAGCAGATATACTTGTTTCGTTCGCATCATTTCACGCGGAGTATAGTCATTGTGTAATGTTTCAGTTACAGCATTACTTACAATTGCCTCACGTAAGAAGAACGATCCGATTAACACTAAAAGTAACACGATAATACCCCAATATAAGAATGCTTGTGATACACCAAGGTTATCGATAAGATTTCCGTTTATATATCTAAAGATTAAGCTGCCCATTCCATACGCTGATACAGATATACCTGAAATAAGCCCTTTCCGATTTGGAAACCATTTAATTAAATTAGATAGTGATGTAATATAAGCTGTTCCATCCGCATAACCAACAACGACACCAGCTAATAAATATAATAGTGGTAAAGAAGAAACTTGAGAACTAAGTATTAAGCCGAGTCCTAAAACAATTCCTGCAGTAGCAATAAGTTTCCGAAGTCCTAATTTTTTCTGTAACTTTGCTGCAAATAAAGTTGAGAATGATAAAGAAAAACTTGTTATAGAGAAAGTTATCGCTACTGCATTAAGATTCCATCCAAACTTACTTACAAGGGGTTGATTAAATAAACTCCATGTATAAATTGTTCCAAGTCCAATTTGAACAATGATTGTACCTAGAACAATTAGTAACGGATTTATAGAAGTTTGTTTCATACTAACTGTCCCCTTCTTTTATCTTGACATGAATTTTCACAGTTAGTATATCCATCATAAATTGCAAGATACTGTACGGAAAATGGTAATTAAGTTCATATACACAAAAAGACACTTCATAAAGAAGTGCCTTTTGCAGGTTATATCAGATGTTTCTAAAGAAAGCTTTGTTAAGATAAGCCATTTTCAAATGCTTATGTATATATGTTATCAAATAATTTCTTATATGTGATGAGACTTAAGACGTATTTTTCATTCATCATATAGTCGGATGAAAAATTAATATTCGATTTCATCAAAATCCTTCGGCTGCGGTACAGTTTGCATATTAGCTGCATCTTTAGGATCGCTATAAATCGCATTTTGCTCTGTATTTACATCTTTTATATTTTGCTTTTTATTTTTGTTCACTTTATCTTTCACTTTCAATCACTCCTTTTCGTTATAGGAGTAATTATGCCCTATTACCGTTACTAAATGTATCTGCGACTAAATTACTAAATTCACGTAAATAATATAAGTAATTATCACCACCGTAGTTATATCTTTTATTATACATCTTTGCAACAACTACATTATATTCAGGTATTACTAAAATGGTCGGTCCAGTAATCCCTAATATTTGATACGACCCTTTTGGAACACGTTCACCAAGTTCGCTTAATTGCGCAGGCTCATTTTGGATGAACCAAAACAATCCATTTTGTGGTAGCTCTTTGTTTATATATGTTGGACTCTGCAAACTCGTAGCGATTTTTATAACTTCTTTTGGAACAATTTGTTTACCATCTATCCCACCTTGATTTAAATGAAGATTGCCCCACTGCGCAAATTCTCTAGCTGAGACAAACAAATTTTTTTCAGTACCGTCATCTACCGTACCAATTTCACTAATTGCGTCTTCATTTGGATTATTAACAACGTCAACTAAATTTTCATCTCGCTGAACTCTCCAACCTGTTTCTTGAAAATTAGCAGGCTTAAACACACGCTCCTTTAACAATTCAGGAAAACTTTTGTTATATAGCTGATAAATAAGACGTGTCATCATTCTTACATTAATATCTCTATACGCCCATGATTGCCCCGGTGCAAATTCACGAAAAATTGTCCTGTCATTCGTTTCTTCTAATCCATGCGAATGTGTTACTAAATGTCTTATCGTCGTTTTACTAAGCAATGCAGGATCAAAGTCTTTAAAATATTTTATCGCTTCATCATCAATAGAGTTTATTTTCCCCTCATAAAGCGCATACGCTATCATTAATCCTAAATAACTTTTTCTAGCAGAAGCAACGTTAAATTGTGAAGATGCTGTTACTCTCTTGGTTGTAGATGTATTTGAGTGATAACCACTATAATGCTCTAGTACGATTTTATTATCTTTTATAATACAAAGTGCTGTAGCAGAACTATGATTTTTTTCTTTTATATCCTCTACCCAAGAAATCAACTTATCATATGTATACAAATAAATCCCCCTTAATACACATCAAAATTACAGCATGAAAGAAAAGTGCAAAATAGTTTTTACACCTTTCTTTCATATAAAATAACTTGAATTTTCTATACTTAAATAATCCACCAGTTCCAGCAATTAAAGCAACTGAAACATCCTGCGCATCCTATGCATCCGCCGCAACGACCTGCACAACCACCACATCTACCGCCACATCCACCGCAACGTCCACCACAACCGCCACATCCGCCGCAACGACGTGCATCGTCTTGAATGTAATAGTATGGATATTGACTTTGTTGTTGATCCCAATACACAACATTGCCAGTTTGATAATCATTAAGGTTTAATGATTGTAGTTCTTGTTGAAACTGATTCATTATGAAACCCTCCATTTATAAATGTAAATTCCGTCCAAATATTAAAGTTAATAAATTCTTTTAAACAAAGTAGAAACAAGACTATAGACTAAATGCGTACATCAACAAAATATGAACTTACACTAGGTGATGTACCTTGTTTTTCAGCCTATTTTCTTTATATTCATTCGATGGACGTATTTACTATAAATAAAGTGATTTAAAAATTACTAATCCAACAATTTAGGAGTTCATCATTTAACTTACTTTCTAGTAATTCCTTTACTAAAGGCATTGGCATGATTTCATAATGATTTAAGGCTTCTTGATTATAAGCTATCCAGTGAAATACTAAATGAGACTCGCTAGATTGCGGTGTTAAGTCCGTATGTAAATCTTGTGACTCTACTTCAAAAATGTGGTTAATTTCATGATGAAGAATTTCTTTATCTTGCCATTGATTTTCTATGACGCCTAAAAATTGTTGTATACTACAGTTTACTCCAAGTTCTTCTCTTAACTCTCTTTTTAATGCATTCTCTGCTGATTCTCCAATTTCAACATGGCCACCAGGTAAAAAATAATGATGGCCGATATATTCAGCAACTAATAATTTTTCATCTTTTATCATGACTGCTCGTACAATATGATGAAATTTACTTTTCAATTGATATTCCTCCTAGTTATTTAATGTATAGTTTCTCAAAATAGTCATTTAGTATTGGTATAATATAAATCATAGGTGTTTCATACGGATGAATATCATTAATAACTTCAAGAGCATCTTTTACAAGTTCTCGTTTACACTTTATTTCAACTTTACATTCTTGTCCTTCGCATATTTGACCAATTTCTCCATTAAAAGGAGATGCCTCTTCTAAAGGTCTCCAATATCCTTTCACTGAACTATAGGAAAGACAATGGTCATATTCGCCCGTTTTACATGCTCCAATTTTATTTAATTCATCCCTTAATGTTTCAATATATTCTTCAGGAATGAACACTTCAATTTTCACTTCAGTAAATTGCATATTTCATTTCACACCTTTACTTCTTAATAGTTAAACAAATAAACGGTATACTTGCTCACCATCATACTCCTGTCCTAATGATATGAAACCATATCGTTCATATAATTTCTTTGCAGAGAGATTATCTTTATGTACGGTTAATCTTATTTCTTTACACGATTTAAAAGTATTTTTTATTATATCAATACTTTCTTGTAATGCTGCTTTTCCATAACCATTACCTTGTTGCGATTGATCAATAATAAATCCGTTAATCCAATACATATCCGATGTCTCTATTACAACAGCATGCATAACAAAACCAACCATAAGGTCACCATCGTATATAGCGAATGGTATGTACTCTACATTGTCACCATCTGGTTTTATATATACTTTAGCAAGTGAAACTGCTACAGCGGGGACAAATTTTCTTTGATCTTCTTTAACTTGTAACTTTAATGCATCTTCCCAATTGTCTCTCGTAACAACCTTTAACTGGACATTCAATATTGTAAGCTCCTTTATCTAGAGGATGTATTTTTATATTCAACGCATTGAAATAATTCCCTTTTTCGACAGCAACTTATAACATAATTTTTATAAAATCTTGAATGAATTTTTCTGCATCTATTTCTAAAGCTATACGGGCTCCTTCAGATTTAGAGTTAGGGCGAAAATCAGCAAATGTTTGTCCTTTCGTATCTCCGTATGTATCTACATTTACTGTACGATGCACAAATTCAAAAAAACTTGGATTTACTAATCCGCTTATTGCAACCACATCATGTAGCAAAGGTCCTTCCATAGATGGATTAAGTTTTTGGTATGCGGATAGATAGTAGTCATACATTGGTTTCATTATCATATGAAATGGATTCTTTGCATTAGCTTGAATATAGTTAAATACATTTGGTGTTAACACAGCTTTGTTTGTTACATTTAAAGGGAATATGAATAAATTCTTTGCTTGATGGAAAACAATTTTACTTGCTATCGGATCTCCATACACGTTTGCCTCTGCTAATGGCGTAACGTTTCCTACTTCTAAAAAAACACCACCCATGAAATAGATTCCTTTTACATTTAGCATTAAATCATTCCATAAATTAAAAGCAATTGCTAACGAGGTAGATCTTCCTACATCAACAATCGTTAAATCTTTTCCGTACTTTATAAGAATCGCAGCAATACTGCCGAAATTATATATTGGAATAGATAATATATTTTCTGGAACATGGATGGGCCCTAATCCTTCTGCTCCGTGAATTTCAGGATAGTACGTAGTGATTTCTTCTGTAAGTGGTTTTGTTGCACCACTAATGACAGGAATGTCTTGTCTATTTGCTAACTGTAAAATATACGCTGCATTATGTGCAGCGTGTATATGCTCAACATTTCCGTATCCGGTTACAATACCGACAATTTCAATTTCGGGATGCAGTAAACCATACATAATGGCAAATGAGTCATCAATACCTGGATCTCCGAAAAATAATACTTTTTCCAAGAAATACTCTCCCTTCATAAAAACATAGAGTCATCAATAACTATGTATATGAAAAAAGCAAGTATATCTATGCGAATTTTAGAATGGATAATGTTTTACAAAACATTAAAAAGGAACTAGCGAATGCTAATTCCTTTCTTCAGTAACCATTCTCAAATTTAATTAATTATCGTATCCTTCATAAATTGCATCATTTATTAGATTTTGTGTTTTTTTATCATCAGGTACAGGCTTCCACCAATTTCCTGTAATAAATAACATAGTTAATAAATTATAACTATCACTAAAATAACTTTCTCTCTTATTCTTCATCCAATCCCAACCACTATTTACCCACTTTTGATTATTGCTACTCGTTATACTTGCAGCAATAAACGGTGAAACAAATACAGCAGTTGGATAACTACCAATATTGGATCCATTTAATTGATAACCATCCACAATTTTAGAAGGATTTCCATTCGTTTTATTTTGAATCCATGAAGAGACTTTATCAGAAATGACTTTACTTCGCTTCTCGCCGTACATCGCATAGTCCATTACAATTCTTAAAGGTACTCGACTAGCATTATAATAATATGCATTTGTATATTCTGACTCATCTAAGAAGTCTTTAGGTGCGGGTTGTGGTGGGTTTTTTACAACGAAATCTGAAATAAGTCCTGTATTTGGAGAGTACTTATTACTAAATTGCGTATAAACATCGTACAAATTATTAATAACAGTAAGCCAAGTTTTATCACCTGTAAATTCATAAAATGCTCTAAGGTGTGACATCATCCAATCAGATGGTCTCGTATCAAGTGAACTTTTAGAATCCCAATCTCCTAAATTTAGTCGGTTATTATTTGTAACATTACTAGCTTTAATACCTTTTGTAATCATGTCTTGTGCTTCTTTCAAATAATTAACTGTTCCATTAGATCCCCACTGCTTATGAGCAAGAAGAAGAGAATACGCAATATCTAAATCTCCATCAGTAGCAGAATCAAAATGACCTTGTGCTTTTTTACTATCTGCGACAACCCATCCCATTAAATTAGGATTTTGAGAGCTTTTAAAAGTTCTTGCTGTTTTAAATAATCCGTCATATATTTTTTGAGCATTCGAATCATAACCAGCCATTAATACTGTAATTATCATCCCATACCCTTGACCTTCTGAAGTTCCAAGTGGCTTAAACCCATCCGCATCACCTGTAATCTCTCCTTTTACGTAATAACCACCAGGTAAAGAAGATAAATCATTTTTCAAATATTTCTTTTTCCAATTATCGTAGTAACTTCTTACAGAAGCATTTAAACTTTCCTGTGTAACATGATTCGGTTTTATAACACCTGCATAATTAACTTGCTGGGGAAATGGTGTCATTTCCTTTGCAGCAGCTACTTGTTGATTAACTACGGGAATAGAATTTTGTATTGAATTGTCCGTTACACTTGCTGCGAAACTAGAATTAGAAAAACTAGCTAGTCCGATTCCTACAATAGAAATACATATAAAAATATTTCTTTTTCCATTCATTATGTTGTCAGCTCCTTTTAAAATGCTTACTACATAAAATGTAACATACAATATTTAACTGAAATACAAAATATTATATTTATCAACATAAGAAAGAAACTATATAAAAAAGTATCATAAAATTATTATTGAATTACATTATACGGATTGATTATTTGCTAAATTCCTATGTTTTTCTTTTCTTAATACCGGTATATGAGCAATCACAATTCCAAGTATAGTAATTCCTCCGCCAATTATCGAAACCAAAGTTGGCACTTCTCCTAACCATATCCAAGCAATGAAACACGCAGTTATTGGCGTTAAATATAGAGAACTTGTTGCTTCAGAAGCACCAGCACGAGATATAATATAGGCCAATGCAATATACGGGAGTACTGTTGGAAAGACACCTAAATATATAACGCTCAAGTTAACTTCAAGAGGAGCTGCTAGTATTTCTTGATAAACTCCGGGTAAGAAAATAAGCATACATACAGTACTAGACAAAATTGTATATATGGTAAATGGTAAGAAGCCGTATTTTTTTAAGTAAGATGTTTGGAAAACGAAAAATAGACTTTCTGAAATCGCCGCTAATAATATAAATAATCCCCCGCTATTCAATTGAATAGCATCGCCCTGGCTAAATGAAATTAAGGCAATTCCTGCAAAACTAATTACACCACCAAGCCAACCATTTAATTTCATTTTTTCATTCAAAAAAACAGAAGCAAGAATTGCCGTCACTATTGGAGTGACTGAAATGATTAAACTTGCAGATCCAGCATTTACTGTTTTTTCGCCGTAGTTTAATGCGATGTGATAAATAGTAAATCCTAGAGCACCAAATATAAAAATTGCTGGGATATCCTTTAAATCCGGTAGTCGTAGTTTGTATATAAATGAAAATAACAAAAGTATAAATGAGGCGATTAATAAGCGTAGTAAAGTAAGGTGTTCAGGCGTATAAGATTCAAGCCCCATACGAATTGCTGGAAAAGCAGTTCCCCATATAAGAATTGTAAAAGCGTGAGCACATATAATGCGTAAATCCCATTTTTTATTATGCATATTTTCTCTCCTTCCCTAAAAAACCAACCATTTTTAAATTACCAATTATTTCTTTTCATCATATTTAATAGTTGATACAATGTCTTCAACCAGTTATTTATCGGAAAAACCAACCACTTTGAATCTTTTAAATAAACGAAGGAGTTTTTTATATGACGACCGATAAAAAAGTGCCCAAATATCAGCAGATAATAGACTATATGAAAGAAAAAATTGAAAACGGAGAATGGCCAATTGGAAGTAAAATCCCTAGTCAGCGGCAGTTAGCAAAATTATTTCATGTAAATCGAAGTACTGTAATTACTGCGCTAGATGAACTTATAGCAGATGGTTTAATTCAAGGACAAATCGGAGCAGGAACAATTGTAATGAATAATACATGGTCATTATTAGCAACTAATCCTCCGCCCGATTGGAGTGAATATGTAAAAGCCGGTATTCATAAACCAAGTAAGTTAATGGTGCGAGAAATAAATGAAGCAGAAGCAAATAAAACGCTTATCCATCTTAGTAAAGGTGAACTTGCACCTCATCTTTTCCCGCTCGAAACTATGCAATCTATAATAAAAAACGTCAGTGAGGAATTAGATTATTTCGGATACGAAGAACAAAAAGGTATTTATCCGTTACGTGAAGCAATAAGCAAATATGTAAGATCATTTGGAATACATGCATCACCGGATTCTATATTAATAGTCTCTGGTGCACTCCAAGCATTACAATTAATATCGATTGGTCTTTTACATAGAAAATCAACTGTTTTACTTGAACAACCTTCTTACTTATATTCACTTCATGTTTTTCAATCAGCAAATATAAATTTATCCGGTATATCAATGGATCATCACGGTATTTTACCTAACGACTTATTAAAACGAATTAAATATAGTCAAAAGAATAATATTTTATATTCAATCCCTTGTTTTCAAAATCCAACGGGGATATTGATGTCCAAAGAGCGAAGAAAAGAAATATTAAAAATATGTAAAAAAGAGCAATTGCCTATCATCGAGGATGATATATACCGAGAGTTATGGCTTGATGAATCACCTCCAGCTCCTTTAAAGTCGATGGATAAACATGGACATGTATTATATATTGGTAGTCTCTCTAAAACACTTAGCCCAGGACTTAGAATTGGATGGATAATCGGACCAGAACCTGTTATTGATAGATTGTCAGATATAAAAATGCAAACAGACTATGGATCCAGCTCTTTATCTCAAAGAGTAGCTGCTGAATGGATAAATGAAGGTTTTTATGAAGAACATGTAGCAAACGTAAGAATGCACCTGAAAGAACGAAGACAAATAATGATACGAGCTTTAAATAAATATTGTGCAGATATTGCATCATGGGATATTCCTAGTGGTGGATTTTTTATATGGCTAAAGGTTATACATAACATTCCGATGAAAAAACTATTTTCAGAGGCACTATCAAAAGGAATTCTTTTAAATCCGGGACGTATTTATGAAGAAGAATCAGATCAGTACATTCGTTTATCATATGGATATGCTACTCCAGAACAAATGACTAACGGAATTAAATTGCTCAGTGAATTAATTCGGAAGTTAACAGCATAAAAAAATCCTCTTTTGTTTTTGGAGGATTTTTTTATGTATCTTATTTACCACAATTTCATTTCCTGCCCTAATAAAATAAGCTCTTCATAAGGATCTCCGTCAATATTTAATACTTGAGCAAAAGCAGGTTCTGTTTTTAAACCTTGTTCCTTTAAGCGAATAACTTCTTCCCTTATATGGGGATGCTGCATTAATAGCATGTGCTCCACTATCATGTGTCTATATGCATTTTGATTACGCACTGGCTTCGGTTGAGCAAATAATTCAAATTCAAAACCTTCGAATTCAAAATTCACCTTTATCGATTCAGTACCTTTAATTTTTTTCTTTTTTATGTTGAACCCTCCATAAGAACCATATAAAGATCTCATTTCCTGCTCAAAAACATCAAAATTATATACTTCCATTACAATATCTAAGTCAGATTGAGGAGTATCAATTCTTATAGGGATTGTCCCGCAAAGAACGGGATTATATAAAGCTAAATCCTCCATTATGTTTAGGCTATTCAAAACATCATATATTTTTTGTTGTTTCTCATTGCCAGATTGTAAATATGTAATAGATGTAAACATAGAAGTCTCTCCTTCATTTAACATAATAATCATCTCACTAAATATTAAAATCATTGGGTTTTGTTCTAGGAGTACCTTTATTTCAATATATTAAGCCGAACTAACTATATTTTTCAACTTTTCTCCTATACTGCAATACTATAAAAATAAAAAAGGAGGAATTATTATGAGCATTTTTAACATTCTTTTAACCATACACATCCTATTTGGAACAATATGCTTAATCACTGGTATTGTAGCGATGGTTGCCCAAAAGAAGAAAGGAAAACATACCGAATGGGGCGAAATATATCATGCATCCTATGTTGTCATTACCCTTACGGCAATAATATTATCCATTATCAACTGGGATAAAATCGCATATTTATTTTATGTAGCAATCTTCTCTTATTCATTTGCGATTTATGGATACCTTGCACGAAAAAAACGTTGGAAAAATTGGCTCCATCACCACATTAGAGGCATGTTAGGTTCTTATATTGGTGCAGTCACCGCACTTTTAGTAAATGTCGGCATCCATATTCCCATTATAAATTTACTTCCGCCAATATGGTTTTGGTTTTTACCGACCTTAATTGGTATCCCCCTCGTAGCCAGTGTATCAAAAAAATATAAAAAGCGTAGTTGAAATTAATTACATTTTGATTACTTTCTGATTATTAGAATGAAAAATTATACTCTATGCATCACGAATGATATTATAAGTGCTCGCCCTATGAATATTTAAAATAAAGTGCCGCCCAACTGGACGGCTCTTATTTTCACTTTACAAACGTAACATATTCACCAGAAACCCATTGATTTCCACCAACATTATACCAACCATCTTTATATCCAAACGATTGATATTTTTCACCTTGATACACGTTTTTCACAATGCCGTAATTTGTTCCAGGGCCGGTACGAACACGCAATACATCCGCGATTATAGTAACTACACCTACACCATCATTTGATGATTGTGAAGTTGCTGGTACATTTCCTCCCGTATAACGGATGTATGATGGATCGTTATAAACCCACTGATCGCCACCTAGATTTAACCAACCATTTGTTTGTCCAAATACTTTGTAGGACTCTCCTTTCCCTAATTGACGAATAACGCCATATCCAGTACCAGGTCCTTTTCGTAAATTTACATTACTACCGTTAATATAAGCAACCCCTACATTATCATTCGACGTGGGAGGAGTCACTACGTTTTGAGCACCTTTTCCAAAAGTATCCGTTCCATACCCTTTGTAGTTATATTGCAAATGCGGGCTATCCACAAATCCTTTCCAGTCACCGCCCCATTCGAAACCAATTTGTTTAGCATAACGAATTGCTGAAGCCCACGGTTCTTTATTATAGCCATTCCAATCTTCTGTACCATTCGACTGAATTGGAACAAAATCTAATGCCTGTCCTACTAAGTGATATGAGCGCATCGTTTGTGATGCTCCTTTACGAACATATTCACGTTGTTGCTCGACTGTACGGATTGTTTCATAAATTAATACTTCAATTCCATTGTCGATACAGTACTGATACCACTTAAAAGCTGCAGCTTTCGTATTATCCGCTAATTTATTCAGATTACTTACATTTCTATTGTGGTATTTCAATATGCAACATCTCCTTTTCTATTATCCTATGCAAAACTCGTCTCACGGGTTGTACATATACCTAGAACGATACGAAGTACAAATACATAGGAAGCCAATTCAGCTAAAAAGGTTTTCACTTCTAGCTTCAAACTTTGTAAGTTGAAATCGAAGCAATAAAAAAACCACAACCTAAGTCTTCAAGTTGCGGTTTTTGGTATTTTCTTTTTATATGCTACATGCCTTCTTGCATTGATAATCCTAATATGCAGGTTTTGTAAATTTTTCCTTTATGAATAACACTTCTTATTCATGACTTTTCAAATCCAATAATATTGAATGTAAACGATCCGGATAATTAGTAAACATCCCATCGACTCCCCATGAAAGTAACTTTTTCATATCTTTTTCATTATCTACTGTAAATGGATGAACTTCTAATCCGCTTTTCTTTATTTTCTTTACATAATCTGAATCAATATATTTGTAATTCATACCAAGACCTATGCAGTACGTTTTATACTTTTCTATCTCTAATTCTGTTAATTGAACTGCTTTTTTATAAGGTAATAATTGTACTAAAGATATATTACTATTTAAGCTATGAATCTTTTGCAGACTTTCTTCACTAAACGATTGAATAATAACTTTATCCTGTATTTCATAGTGATTAATAATTTCTAATAATTTTTCTTCCATTCCTGGATATTCATTAGGTGATTTTGTTTCAATATAATAGTTTGCGTTATGCCCAAACGTTTCAATAATTTCTGTTAATGTTGGGACTTTAGCATTTTCAAATTCTTTCTTTGCTAAGTTCGGATATTTTTCGTTGAAAAAAGAATCTGCATTTAGTTGCTTTATTTCTTCTAATGTATGCTCTTTCACTAGCCCAGTACCATTTGTTGTACGGTTTAAGGTTTCGTCATGCATTGCCACTAAATGCCCATCTTTTGTCATTTGGAGATCAATTTCTATATAATCTCCATTCATTTTTTGTCCTAATTTATATGCTGCTATTGTATGTTCAGGCGCATATGCAGAAGCACCTCTATGTGCGATATTTTTTATATGATTTGATTGATTCATAGCTTTAGTATACTTATGTTCATTTATTTTCTGAAAAACAAAGATACTTATTACTATAAAGGCACAAATTATTGTAACGAGATATATCTTTTTCATAACGATTTATAAGCTCCTATATAAAGACGATTTAACTTGAATGATTTACTCAATTAAATGTCGATTTTCCAATACAGTCATTTTGCCGATAGCTTGAAATCCCGATTTTTTATAAATATTGATTCCATCGGGTGAAGCTTGTAATACACAATACGTATTTTTAAATTTATGTGCTTCTTGCAGCAGGAAATTGAACATAGCAGATCCAAACCCTCGTCCTCTCATTCCTTCTTTAGTTGCTATGTCATAAATACCAATACTATCTTTTGAACATATCAATGAACCAACAGTTACGACTTCACCTTCATATAACCCTAAAAATAATTTCATATTCTCACTGTTACATATATCAAGATTAGAAATTTGATTATAGAATGCTTGTACATGTATACCTTCTTCTGATGTGCCGAATAGATTAGCTAACGTTTCTCCAAATTTATTTATTTGTCCAGGTGAAGATGCTTGTTGAATAGTAAAACTTACTGGCATGTTTATTGTTGGGGAAATTGTTTTTAAGTCTGCTACCATCGCAATATTCTGTTCCACTTCTTTTAAACCGATTTTAATTAACTCACTTTTTATATCCCGCTCTTGCTCCTCATCCCATAACCAAACACTCATTGGAAATTTCTTTTGATTATAGTATTCTACCTCCTTATATAATTTCTCGACCCCTTCCGTTAAATTATTGTTCAGTAGAGTAATGATATTAAATGTATCGGCAGGTAATCCACAATCAACAGCAATATAATCTTTCGTTTTTTTTATACTCATTCCGGGCACAAATTGCGCAACATATGAAGTTTTAAATGCAAAGTTTTCTAGTAGTAGTTGTTTATAATTCATCAATAGTTCTCCTTTTCATAAAAAGTAACACTCGAATTTTTCTATATTAAATATAACATATTAGAAATTTACCATTTTCTATAAAAAGTACCTCTTTAAATTGTGCTCTATAGTTTAAAATAATTAAAAATGATATAACGTTGTCGGAATGAAAAAAGTGGTATATAATAAATATTAACATTACTAGTAATTATTTTAGGTATTCCTAGAATAAAGGAGCGATACATATGAAAATTACTATTTATTTCGGAAGTCATGAAGATCAAGATGTTCGTACTATGGACTGTCATTTAGATGTAGAAGATACAGAAGAGATTGTTTCTGTATCATAATATAAATAGTTAGGGTAAACCCTATCCCTTACAGCGTTTAAGGCACCTTTTATAAGGTGTCTTTTTTGTTATATTTTCATCAAAAACCCTTTACTTTATAGCGTTTTAATAGTAAAATGTAAATATACGAACAAACGTTCTTTTTATTTTAAACGTACATGAAGGGATGATTTTAACAATGGCTCCATTAAAGCGCAGAGGAAGAAAAAAGCAAGCACCTATTATTTCAAATACAGGCTTTATCGGCTCTGTCTTTATTGATACATTGGAGTTACAAAAGAAATCCTATTATTTCGCTCGTAAAAAACTTCAAATTGTTCATCACGTATTAGATGGTCTCTCTGGAGCAACAAGCGCTTTGTTTAAAGAACATAACATTTCAGCATACATGTCATGTGTATATTTACATAAACAAAAGAAAATTGGCTTTGTTCTTTCAACGAAACCATTTGAACAAAGTGATGGCGTTGCTTATTTTGTAAATTATTTAATCGAAAAGAATTTTTATGGCGGCCATGATGAAGATGTAGAATATCAAGAAGTATTTAATACAGGTTTTATCGGTGTAGTATTCGCTGATTTATCTAGTATAGATCGCTTTAATTTCGAGTTTGAAATGGGTATGCTAACAAAATTAATGAAAGATATGATTATTCCAGTTAAAGAACTCTTTTTACGCCATAATGTACCGGCTTACATCTCCACTTCTCATTTAGAAGAACAAAACAAATTAGGTTTCGTTCTCTCTGTAAAGCCATATGACGAACGCGCTGAAGCAGATTTATATTTTGAAGCATATTTAAAAGAACGAGGATTATTTATTGGTGATGAAGAAGATGAAATTGATAAGATCGTTATTAGAAAAACAGCTGAATTACGATAGAAAAGCGCAGGATGCTGATCCTGCGCTTTTTAAGTTACGTTAAACACTATAATCTTTTGAATGAATTTCTAAATTAAACTTATTTGCTAAAATTTTATTCAAAGTAAAAAATACAATCCCCCCTGCAATGGGAAGCGTGTAGGCTGGAATGAAATTTAATAATAGTCCTGATATTGCAAGTGCTATTGGTTGCATTATTTTACCTAAGCTTAATCCAATACTAAGAACTCTTCCTCTATATTCTTCAGGAATCTCATTTTGCATGAAATACATTAAAGGAATATCAATTTGTGCTATCATAAATCCTAAAAAGAACATAATCATGCAATACGTAGTAACATATACCAAATTATTTACTACAATAGATTTAAATAAAACAGGTATCCCTAAAACTATCATAAAAATTGCCAACATAAAACTTATTTTTTTCAATAGATAAGAATAAGAATAACAATCAGTTATCTTTTTCACTAATATTGCACCAACTATCATACCTATCGGAAAAGTCCCTTGAATCATACCAAATTGCTTAGAATTAAGATTGAGAACTGTGTTAATAATGTATGGCAACGGAACGGTTACAGCAAAGCCTAAAAAGAAATTAAGGGAAATTAAAATACTAAAAGTATTTTTTAAGCTTTTCCGCTCCAATAAGTAAGAGTATCCCTCCTTTATATCTTCAATAAAATTAATTTCTCTAATTGAACATTCCTCATTTATGTTTTGCTCGCACAATTTAAAGTTTATAAACAATATGGATATAGCCGAAAGGATAAATGAAATACCGTTAATAATTATAAAAGTTTTCATATCAAAGACTGCAAAAACAATGCCCCCTAACATAGGCCCTAAAATTAAAGATATAGAATCAATAATTTTACTTATAGAATTAATACTCATTAACCGTTCTTTAGTAACCATATTCGGTTTTACGGCCTCTAATCCTATTCCAAAAAACGTTGTAAATACGGTCATAAGAAAGGTAGTAGTATAAATAATGAATAAGTTTAATCCATAATAGTTGCTTAATATATAAACAGTTATTAATAAGCACCCGCTTAATACATCCATGCAAACGACGAGTTTCTTTTTATCAACCTTATCAGCAATGACACCGGCAAATGGATTCATAACGATCATTGGAATCGTTCCTAAAATAAGCGTAATCGCGAAATTTAAAGCAGATCCGGTTATTTGTAATACATACAATCCTAATGCGAAACTATAAATAGAGCTACCAAATAGTGATACTGTTTTTGCAATTGAATATAAACAAATATTTCTTAGTTCTTGGTTTCTATTTTTATTTTCTATATGTAATCGTAAACTTCCCATCATTTTCCCCCCTGCATAACTTTGTATTACGTACATTGTAAGTTCTTGGGTCAGCCCAATAGCAATATGTACGATTTGAAAAGTTTTAAGGGAAAATAAATAAAAGATGGAGTTAACCCCATCTTTTTCCGAAAAATGAATATGTATAAATTTCTTCTCCTTGAACAAAGAAATCCTCGTACTTTCCGCCTCTTTTTAAATAATTTGAAGTGCTTTCATCAATCGATTGAAACTGTAAATTTTGGATTTCTTTCGTTACTTTTGCAGATGTAAAATTCCCTCGGAGTCTAGGTGCAATTTGGCTATTTATGCTGAATTTATTAAATAAAATAAATGAACTTAATAAATAACAATTGTTTTTAAAAAGGGAATTTGATTCGCGCAATAAGAACTCCTCATGTTCAAAACTATAATTACTTGTACCTGATTGATCAATTACAATATCAATAGAACTACTCTGAATAGGTATGTTTAGAAAGTCGGCACAAATAAATACAATATTTCTTTTCACATTTCTTCTCTCAATTACATCTTTTAAAAGTAAAAGTTTATTCAAATCTCGATCAACAGCAATATATAAACAATCTTCCGGTAGTTCTTCATAAATATTTCGTAAAAAGAACCCAATACCAGACCCTAAATCAAGTAGTATTTTTTCATTTAAATCTAGTTGCATTAGTTTCTTTTTTGACCATTCTCCTCCTCTTTGAACATTTTCCAAAAAAGCAGTATCGGTTTCATGGATATAATCCGAAATAGAATCTTCAAGTGATGTCTTTTCATACGCTTTCAACGAGTTACCAGCTGTTAAAACCCCTGAAATAATCGCGTATTCTTCACTACAATTACAAATTAACTTTCCTTCAATAATTTGATTCTTATTAATAATCCCATCTTCAAGAATTAAATTTCCGTTACACTTAACACATTTAAATAAATGAAGTACTTTTAAATCTACCCCTAAAATTGAACTCGAGATTTCAGTTTCTATAGATAAATTATGTAACGCTTCCTTTAATTTATCCCGTTTCTTCTCCAAAAGTTCTATTTCCTGTTCCATTTCGTCATATTTTAGTTTAAATAAAGATTGGTAAAAGGTAATTTTTTCGTAATTCATAGATTTCGCTAAATTTTTATAAAAAAATAGTTCTTTAATTTCATTCAAGCTAAACCCTAAATCTTTGTAATGTAATATAAGTTCTAAATCTCTTTGACAATACTCATCAAAAAAATAGTGCCCTCCTTTTTTTTCAGGAATAATGAGACTGAGATCCATATAATGTCTAATTGTATCAATACTTATGTTATTTACTTCACCAAACTTACCGATTTTCATAATATCCCTACCATTTAAATATTTTTTTATATAGATTTCTATTTTTATCTTTAAAAATCCTTTCACCTTTTTTTATCAGCATTATTTACGGAATAAACAAATAGTATTATTTATATTGTTGTGCCTAATAATATAACATGCAACTTTTGGTTTTATGTATGTTAAATTGTCAGTATCAAAATTATTAAACCTAAATAGATTTATTACTCTCTACTTAATGAAATGTACCTATAAACGGACATTATAGCATCGCTTTATTGAATTGTTGGAGTAGGATTACTGTAGAAGGTTACATAGGGGGAGCGTCAGGAAAATGCCGATTTACAATGATAAGGGAATTCCAAATTAAAAAGCGCAATTTCTCTGTTTTGATTTGCAGAGAAATTGCGCTTTTTAATTATTTCATTTTTTTATTGAATTCATTAACTGGAAGAAGTATTCAGGTTTATGAGTCTTATTTAGGTTATACCATGAATGTAATGCATCTGGTGTAAATACATCTATTTTTTTCAGTACCTCCCTTGCAAATTCCAGAGGAGCTATTCCTGATGCAGTAACTAAATTCGCATCAGATACCGCAGATCCCAACTCATAAAACTTTTCTCCTTTATAGTTAGGACATACCATTTTAGTATATTCTAAGTTATTACTTGTATGCTTTCTAGTATCCAAGTATCCCATATTCGCTAGGGCATCAGTTGCACCACAAATTGCAGCAACAATAGTGCCAATCTTTAGAGCTTGGCCAATTCTTTCCAAGATAGGTTGATGAATTTCTTCGCTCCAAGTAGTCCCTCCTGGTAAAATTAAAAGATCTTTACTCTCAAGAGTACATTCATCAAGGGAAATATCTGGTTTTATGCTCAGTCCTCCCATAGTAGTAATCATTTCTTTATTAGCTCCTACTGTAATTACTTTTAAAGGTGCTAAATCTTTTTTGAAATATCTTCCTGAGTTTAGTTCAGCAATTAAATATCCATATTCCCAGTCCGACATTGTATTAAATACATATAGAAAAACTTTTTTTGTTTGCATCCAATAACACTCCAATCACAATTTATACAGCTATTATAATATAACTTCCCTGACAGTTAACGTCAGGGAAGTTATATTACTTGATGAAATTTTATTAATTCCGACAGAACTTCAATAAGTCTTTTCTTAAGACTTATTGGCTCAATAACTTTAATAGATTTATTGTACGGTAAAAGTAAATAAGGTACATATGTATGTATCATATCTTTTTCAAGAAGAAAAACAGCTTGATTTGAAGTCCGTTCTTGTAAATAATGTCCTAAAAACCAATGTTGGCAAATATCAGCTAATACATTTTTATCCCCATTAATAACCAAAGAAATAATATCTTTCTTATCTTCTATAGTTGGAAGAAGACTTTTTATAAAAAAGTCCCGTGCTGAAAAATTTTCTGGCCGGTTAAACTTATTTTCCGTTAACATTAAACTTTCAATTCGATCTACTCTAAAACTACGGATATCATTCCTAAGATGACAAAATCCAATCACATACCATTTATTATTCCAATAGATAATTCTGTATGGATCGACCAATCTATAATTTAATTTCTTTTCACCATTTTTATGGTAAAGAATTTTTACTGAGTACCCGTCAGCTACGGCCTGCTCCAACTCCTTCAAAAAAGTTTCTATAGAGAGCGGACTTAATCGACTTATTATTTCAAGACTAGTTAAATGTTGATTTATCTTTGTTTCCTGCTCTTGATTTGAGTATTTACTTAGTTTTGAAATGGCCCTATTTAATGCTTCACCTCCATAATACCCGGCTTCTTCTGCAAAAACAGCAGCATGAAATAGTGAAGTTTGCTCCTCAAAATCAAAAAAAAGAGGGGCTTCAATAAAATTGTTCAATAAAGTGTATCCGCCGTTATGTCCTGGTTCTGAAATTATAGGTACTCCACTAGTTGAAATTGTATCAATATAACGATACACAGTCCTTATATTCATCTCTAACTTTTCTGAAATTTGTTTTGCAGTAATTTTTTCACCTGAACGAAGCATCCAAAGAATTGCTAACATATTGTCAATTTTAGGCATATAATTTCATCTCTATATGAAACTTATTTTCTATTATAAATTTCCGATTTTCGGTATAACTCATCAATTGTTCCTTAAACTTTTTCTTCAAAAATAATATCCATTCTGATTTCGTTCAGTTGCTGAAATTGCCTTGAAGAATTCTGGTTAATTGAACTGACACGTATAATAGCATAAATGGTACTGCAAGCGTAACTAGTTTCCTTATTTTTATATTAACCTTTCCCCTTGAAACTAAAGATATACCTTTTATATACTATTGGTTAAATTTGGATGAATGAATATTATTTTATATTGAAAAAATAAATACGTCAAAATTATTTTACGGAAATTATAAAAATCATATTATATATAGATTAGTAAACTACTGAAATAATGCCCCCTAAAAGCGAAAAACGTGTTTCTATCTGTGAATTTATAAGAAAGGATGACGTTTTTATTTCTATTTGTATGTGTGATAAATTACACCTATTTCCTTGAGAATTTTAAAAATCCTCATCCCCAATACCATACGAGTTCTTGCTACGGGTCTTGGTTTTGTACAAAAAATCGATAGAAACCAAGAAAATGATTTTATATCTTTTTATGTTTAGAGGAATTAAAAAATCACTACACCTCCTTCATATATGTGTAATATACAGGGATTTATAACTTGATATAGAACATAAAAAGGAGATGTTTATATTATAAATAAAATGATATATATAAGTGGAGGGTTAGAAAATGAAAATTGCAATAGTCTGCTTCGATAACTTTACTGATATAGATGTTTTTCTACCATGGGATTTATTAAATCGTGTACGTTTAGTCGGTGGTCTTTCTGATTGGGATGTACAGCTTTTAGGAACGGAAGAAACTCATATATCTATGTCTGGCTTGCGTATTCCCATGACAGGAAGCATATCTGATATCCCTTTTGCCGACGCTGTAATATTTGCAAGTGGTAAAGGTGTAAAGGATTTATATAAAAATCAACAATATATTAATAGCATTCATGTAGATCCTCAAAGACAATTAATAGGATCTATGTGTTCTGGTTCACTACTATTAGGAGCTAAAAAATTACTAACTGGTAAAAAAGCTACAACATATCCATCCGCAGTAGAACAGCTAAAACAATTTGATGTAGACGTTATTGAGCAAAGTTTCGTAAACGAAGGAAATATCTCGACTGCTGCGGGTTGTTTTGCTGCTCAAGAACTCTCAGCCTGGATTATAAGGACCCTACTTAATGAAAAAATGGTTGATATTGTACTAGAAACTGTTCAGCCAGTAGGAAAAGGTTTATATTTTTAATCTCAAATCAAGTCAAGGAATTGTGGTTTCTCCCCAAAACGATAAAATAAGATTTTTGTTTCAAGTTAACACAAATTTCGTTCTAAAGTGCTATAAAATTCAACTTGATGATGGCGTGCACCATTTATAAATAAAAAACCCGTGAACTATTCACGGGTTTTACTTTAATAACTAATTGCAATTGTACCTTCACCTGCATGAACCGCAAATGAAATTGGTAATGGATATAATTTGAAATCCATTTCAGGGAATGCTTGTCTAATATCTGCAATCCATTCCTCGGCTCCATCTTTATCATTAGCATGGAACATGTGAAGTACTTTTGGTAATTCTTTTTCAAGTTCATTTTTAATATATTCTCGACATTTTTGGATTTTACGAACTTTCTTTTCAAGTAAAAGCTCTCCACCTTTTACTTCTAATATTAAGTTAACACTTAATAAACTTCCAAGTAAAAATTGAATGCCCTTTACACGACCACTTGCATAAAGGCCTTTTAAACTTTTCGGGAATACGTGGAAAGGTCTTCTTTTTTCATCTACTAATGTTTTGTGTATATCTTGTAAAGTCATACCATCATTGTATAACGATTTCGCTTTTCTAATTAGTTCATCCATTGGATAACTTGTTGTTTCACTGTCTAATACCGTTAATGGAAAACCTGCCATTTCTGCAGCTAGCTTCATATTTTGATAGGTTCCACTTACTTTTCCGCTAATAGCAACTGCAAATCCTTCTTCATATTCTTCTTTGCATTTCGAAAATAAATCTACCATTTCCCCTATGTTAGGCTGTGATGTAGTGACAGTTTTACCTTCATTCAAAGCATTATAAACGCGCTCACGCACACCTTCTTCACAATCTTTGTACGACACACCATCAATAATAACTTCAATTGGGATAACAAAGTTATCTCCTTCTGTTTTAAAACTCGCAGTTGTACTATCAGTAATCCAAGCAACACGCTTCATGTTGTTCCTCCCTTAATTCAATTCCTCTTTTCTGACTTTTCTATATATTTATGTTACGAAAAGAGAATATCCCTGTAATAGTAACAGGACTTTATTGTTTTGGCTATAGTAGATGCATATTAATTGTGACTATTTCTTGTCTATTTCACAAATAAAAAAGAAAATCAAGGAATTTGCTCGATTTTCTTCTTATCATATACTATTTAAAAGTTTCATTATCTAAAATTACTACATAATCATTCGTTAATCGTCCAGCTTCTTTTGTATAACTAACAAGCCTTTGTATATTATCACAGCAAATTTTTGCTCCCCATACGAGTAACGGTACGCCAATAAAATCAATATGGAACCTTCTAGAAAACAGCCCACCGAAAGTCATCGGTAAAGGCACTGTTGGTGATGTATTAGAAAATATAATCTTTTCATGGCTTTGATAATGTTTTTGCAAGATTTCTCCTAAATGCTTCATCGCAGGTACAACAACTTTTGATGCGCCGCATCCAATCGTATATACAGGATGACCATGTTCATCGATTCCATGAAAAATAATTTTTCCCATATCTTCTGTTTTCAATTTATTAAAGTAATCTACATTCAAAATTTCTTCTTTCGTTAACTTACGATCCGTTGGTAGTTTATTTAAATGATACGCTGCAGCTAGTGAGGTAGTATGTGTTCCACCAAAATCTGTGTAAATGTATATCATATTATCATCCCTTGTTGTAAAAGTTCAATGTTAATTAGTATTACCGTTCTTAGCAATGTTAAACAAGGGATGTTATTTGTCCCATATGAATAATGGACTGGATTGTTACAAAGCACAACAAAGCCGGAATGAGCCAAATACGGTTTATTTTCACTTTTCGTTCTTTACTTTGCATCAAAACAATAATAAGAACAACAAGTAAAATATCCATTTAGAATCCTCCTATAAACTTGCTTATCTTTAAAGATTATATTCTCCTCTTTTCACTCCATACTTGAAATACGATAGCTACTTTCAAGTGTAAGATGGAAAATGTGATTTCTCATCAGCCTTAAGCATTATTTATAAAAATAAAAAAGACGTACTTTTTACTCGTACGCCTTTAATAACTCGTTTAAACTCCTATTTATCAACTAATTCCACACCTTTAGAATTAGTTTTATCCAACACTCGAATGTTAAATTTATTAATGGCTTTTAAAAAGATATTATAAATACAATATCCAAAAATAGAACCTAGAACATTACAAATCACATCATCAATATCAGTAATACGTCCCACTCCACTAAATAAAGACTCAATTAATTGTAGCAATTCAATACTAGCTGATATAGAAAATCCTAATAAAATTGTATTTTTGAATTTCTTATATTTATCCCATAGGATAGGTGCTAAAAATCCTAAAGGCATTAATAATAAAATATTCCCGCCTACATTTCTTACAATTAGCCCAATCATAAATAGGGCATCTCCATCATAAGCACTACCAATTTGATTGATGTCTTTAATAATTGATGCAAATGGTATTATATTGACCGAGCGATTCAGATTTTCAATATTAGAAGGAAAACCGATTGGTAAAGGGAATAAAGTTACTGCAACAACCATACAAATGTAAACCACGAATAAAAAACTTACTATTTCTTTCCACCAAATCACATGTTTTTTATTTTTGGTACCAATTAATATTCCACGTACAATTAAATAACAAATAACCCCTAAAATGATAAACAAACTACCGTTGATCATATACAAATTGTTAACACATCCTTTCATATGAAGTAATAATTAAAATTTACAATTATATAGTAATGTTTTTTAATTTAAAAATTCATATAATTACATGTAATTGTGCAGAATTACAAAAACCCCTTATTTAATAAATAAAGGGTTCCTCGTTAACTAAAATATTTTTCAAAACAGAAACAAGCATGAACCCGTTTAAATTATTTTCGTATCTCTTCTTTTATATCCATATAATTAAAAAGCTCTTTCTATTTCTGTCATTAATTTTTCGGGTCCTGCCCCTTTATTCGATGGAATAACTAAAGTGATTCCTAATTCTGGATATATAGCCGAGCGAAAACTGACGCCTGGATCATATCCCATTACATGATATTTGAATACCTTGTTTTCTCGTGTTTCAATCCATATTCCATATCCGTAAGATTGTTTATCATTTACTTGAATGTGGGGAGTTAAAAGTAACCTTGTATATTCCTTTCCTAAAATTTCATTATTAAATAGTGCCGCCCAAAATTTCAGCATGTCTGGTGCAGTAACATATGCACCTCCATCAGCTCCTCCTTTTATTGGTATAGAGTAGACGTTTGTTCTCCAATTTTGGTTGGTTTCGTCCTTTATATATCCTAGAGCTGTATGTCTTGGTAATCTATCTAACGAAAAATAGCCAGAATCATTCATACCAACAGGATTAAAAATGTTTGTTTCTATATACTCCGTGAATTTAAGTCCCGTCTGTTCTTCTATTATTAATCCAATTATAATAAAACCTGCGTTGTTGTAGTGAAACTTATTTCCAGGTGCAAACATCATATTATTGTTTTGAAATAATGGTAAAAAGTCTTTTACGCTCTTTAGTAGATACATAGGTGTTTGTTTCCAAAGGTCTTCGAAGTTATCCATAATACTTTCATCAAAATAATCTGGTATACCAGCACTATGCGTTAGTAGTTGATGTATTGTAATATCTTCATCGAAGTTTGGAAATTTTATCTCTAGACAATCTTTTAATTTTGTATGAAAAGAAATAACACCTTTTTCAACAAGTTGACAGATGCCAATTGCAGTGAAGATTTTACATCCTGAGGCAATGCCGAATCTTGTTTGTATCGTATTGTTTATACATTCACTTTTGTTTGCGTAACCCATTGCTTTTTCATAGATTAAGTCTTTTTCTTTTTTTACTAAAACTACTCCAGAGAAATCTATTTTCTTTTGTATTTCTTTTACAATTCTATTAATTTCATCTTTTGTTTTTATCACGACAACCACCCTTGTCTTTCGGTATTGTTCTTTACCCTTATTAATTTTTCCATATAAAAGAGAAAGAACCCTTTTATTAAATACGATAAATTGTTAATGAGAACACAAAGTTCATTTCGAATGTACTCCGCTATTTGTGGGCAGTAGGACCCCCATCCCAAAATTCAGCGAAAGCAAAGAAGTTAAGTGGGGACACTGCTGCCCGTAAAAGCCCGATTGGTGAGGGCTGATAATCAGTGGGGGGATGCTCCCCTGATTAAAATTTCACTTTATTGACTCAGTAGAATACAACTTAGATTGTGATGGGAATAAAGTAAACACACACAAGACGATAGTAATAAATAACATTATTAATGACCCTACAATAACTACAAGTTGTATAGAAATGAACTGAGTCGCAACACCAGATAGTATTGTAATAAAGATTGTTACTAACGCAATAACAAGTCCATATATGCTCCCGATCCGTCCCATTATATGAACGGGAACGTTATTTTGGTAAAATGTATAAAATCCTGTATTTGCATATGCCATAGAGAAAGATAAAATAAAGAATCCAATAGCAGCTATTAAAAATACATTTGAAAAAGCATAAATTAGATAACCAATTGCGATGAATAATGATCCTATTCCAATTAGAAATGAAGGTGCTAATTTCTTTGATAAAATTGTATTTGTTATGGCACCTAAAATAAATCCTGCACCAGCTATACTAACTAGAAAACCGTATTCACTATCTGTTAGTAGTAATACCTCTTTCGCAAACGATAGTTCAAGTGAATCAGTAGCAGTTGCTAATACGAACATACTTTGAAATAAGAAATACACACATACGACATACACATGTTTTCTACTAAAATTTATAACAGTGTTCCAATCTTTTTTTAATACTGTAAGTGATAATGTATTACTAGTTGTATCCGAATCTTCTTTCTTATCAAGATTCGGTAAAAGTAATGTAATGAATCCTGATAAGAGAAATGCTATAGCATTCATATATATAGCAAACTCTGGTGTACCTGCAATTAATAATCCCCCCGCTACTGCTGGTCCAATTAATGATGCACCAGATCCTATTAAAGTACGTAATGAGTTGAAACGTTGTCTTTGCTCTACTGGAATTAATTTCGTCATATACGTCATAGCAGTTGGCTCATAAATTGCACTGGCCATACTTATAAAGAATACGAATACATAAACAATCCAAAGTGACGGAAGTAAAGGTAAAATAGCGATAAATAACGCACGATATATATCGAGGTGAATCATTAATTTCCGTTTATTTAAACGATCAATCATACTCCCAGACCAAGCGTTTGTAAATAAAGTGGCTAATGGTTTTATTACATATAAAGTAGCAACAGCTAAGGCTGAGCCACCCATATTATAGACAAGTACATTCAGTGCTATTAAGTAAATCCATGCCCCTAAATTCGCAATACCAACTCCGGACAATAGTAATAAAGGATATTTCCAATCTTTAAGTAAATTTTTCATTTTTGGCCCCCGCTTTCAAAATTGTTTTACAACAATAAAAAATCCCACCCCCAAGACTTTTAATCTTAGGGACGAGATTTATCATCGCGGTGCCACCCTAGTTTGTTAATATGTCACCATACTAACCTTATCAGGTACTGCATTCTAATTCATGCTTATACCATAGCTCTATAACGGGAGCTCCCGTCACACCATCCCCTAATAATAGGTTCCGATGTGCTGCTCAGAGGCTTGGTTCAATAAAGAATTTTTACTCCTTTTCAGCTACATGGAGCTCTCTGTGAAAAATTCATTTTATTTACTCTTCTCTTCACTGCATTTATTTTTTCCATATTATCACATATAAATTTAACTGTAAATAAACAATAATCAGATATTTATATTTTCGTCATTTTTGCTTTACGACCAATTTGACATACGAAACGCATTAGCTTTTTATGAAGATAAGGAAATAAAGTGAAGAATACGTCCATCGTTTTTTTTAATGGCATTGGACAAATTACTAATTTATTTTTATGAATAGCTTTCAGTGCAATTTCAGCGAATTTGTCAGCTGAAATTGACTTATTTGTTTTTAGTTGTTTTATAATTTGATTCTTATTCATATTAATTGCAATTGATTTTTCAAATATGGGTGTATCTACAAAAGTTGGACAAAGCACACTTACATTTACACCGTATTCTTCCGCCTCATAATGTAATGAAGTTGTTAAACCTACGATAGCATGTTTGGTTGTTGCATACGCGGTACAAAGGGGAGCTGGTCCTAAACCAGTTGCAGAAGCAGTATTAATGATATGACCAAATCCTTGTTTTTTCATGAATTGGTAAGCCAATTGTGTTCCGTAAATTACTCCTAATAAATTTATTTCAATAATATGTTTCCAATCATCCAAAGACATATCGAATACTTCTCCATACATAGCAATTCCTGCATTATTAAACATATAATCAATTCTACCAAACTCATTAACTATTTTTATAATAAGTTCTTTTACGGATCCAGCGTTAGTAACATCTAAATATTCGAACCTAGCTAGTTGATTATTATTTTTTATATTATTCACAAGGTCTTGGCCACAAGTTTCATTAATATCAGCGATAATTACAAATATATCTTTATTTGCTAATTGAATGGCTAAAGCTTTACCAATACCAGAAGCGCCGCCAGTTATAATTGCGATTTTTTGCTCATCCATATAAATAACCTCCTGTTGTTATACATATAATGAAAACGGACGAGTGTAAGGATTTGAACAATCGTTCTAATTCGCGTGTCATTCTACATAAATTTGTTTGAAATAGAGAGTAAAAAAATTTTAATAGCTTCTTCAAATAAAACTTCTAATTTCTCCATTTCAATTGAATGAATGAATTGACATAATCCACCTAGCCATGAACCTAATAAAAGGCATGAACCCTCAACATTTTTCATATAAAACTCACCACTTTTTATACCTTCATCTAAAATTTGTTGATATGCCTTTAAAGGGACAACAGCTAAACCATAAAGTTGTTGAACTGTAGAAGGATTCGTGCTCGGATCAGAGGCAAGTTCTTGCCCCGCTCTTAATAACGGCGTTTTGTAATTATAAAGTACAAATTTAGCCATTCCATATAATTTTTCAGTTGCGTTTGTATAGTGTTTTTCTGCTATTTCCCATTTATCATGCCAGTTTTTCATACTGTCTTTAGCTAAATAAACAAATAATTCTTCTTTATTTTTATAATGATAATATATATGTCCTTTACTATAACCAGAGGCTTTAGCAATGTTATCAATGGAGGTTCTTGTATACCCTTTTAAGGAAAATAACTCTATCGCTTTTTCTGCTATTATTTCTTTGGCTAAATCACTATCATATCGTCTTTTATTCAATGTAGACTCCTTCCATCGTTTAATACAAAAATTGAACAATCGTTCTAATTTCAATATATGTAAGTTTTTTTGTTTTAGTAACTGTTAAGCATTTTATTTATTATTTTTTCTGAAAAATACGGTGCGTGAAATTACTCATAAATTTTTAAAAAAGAACCTATTGGATGTAGGTTCTTCAACAAGTTTGAATTAATTCGTATTTGCCTCAGCTAACGGTTGTAACGGCGGTTCTAATTCTAGTTCTAGTGTATCTCCTTCTCGTAAATCTTGTCCTTTTTCAATACTTTGGCTCGTTACATAACCCGTACCCGAAGTTTTCAAATCTAATTTCAAAAGCTTGGAGAAATACATAATATCACGCATGGACCAACCTTTTACATTTGGCATTTGTGCGTTATTCCCTAATAAAAATATACGATCACCTTCACTCATTACCTCGCCAGACTGTGGATATTGTTTTATTATTTTTCCTTCTCCTAAAATTACCGGCTGTAGCTTCTCTTTTTCTACACTTTTCTCTATTGTATCCATCGATTGATTTACATAATTTTGTACTTTTAATTGAGATTGTTTCGCTGCATCAGCTATTTGTTTTTCTGTATACGGTTTCACCTTTAAATATTCAAGGCTGTTTTTTATAACAGGTTTAAATATTTCAGCAAGAGGCTGAGCTCCATACTCATCTCCTTTTAACTTTGGCTGCTTAATAGCTAAGTATACGATTAACTCCGGATCGTCAATTGGAGCCATTCCTAAAAAGGAGAAAATGTAATTCTCTTTCCCTTCCATATATCGGCCATTTTCAGGATTCGGGATTTGTGCTGTTCCTGTCTTACCTCCAATTGGATAACCATCCACTTTATACATTGTACCAGTTCCTTTTGAAGATGTTATAACACGCTCCATTAAGCTTCTAACCTTGTCCGCTGTTTCTTTTTTTATCGGATTCCCAATTTCTTTCGGTTGATTTTCCATAATAACTTCTTTGTTTGTTGGATTTACAACTTTATCAACGATATATGGTTGCATCATTTTCCCGTCATTTGCTATAGCAGTAGCCGCTTGGATTAATTGAATCGGAGTTACTGTAGAACCTTGACCGAAAGAAGTTGTAACCTGTTGAATTTGTGTATTTAATAATAAAGTATTTTTCCTTTCTCCAGGTAAATCTATCCCTGTTTTTTGATTGAATCCAAATTTATTCATATATTGCTTAAATTTATTTGGTTTCAGTAACTGATCTTCTAAAATAGAAAAAGCTACGTTTGATGACCTTTCAAAACCTTCATCAAATGTAATTGATCCCCATCCAAATCCACCATTATGATCTTTTATATCAGATGAACCAACGGAATATTTTCCAGATTGAAAATATTCTTTGCCGTTATATACACCTTCATTAATGGCAGCTGCTAACGTAAAAACTTTCATTGTTGAACCTGGTTCATATGCATTTGCAATCGGATCATTTAAAAAATATTCGATATCACCTACATTAGGATTGTAACTAGGTTTACTAGACATCGCTAAAACCTTGCCTGTTTTTGGATCAGCAATAATTCCAATTAACATAGACGGATCATAATGCTCTTGCGCTTTGTTCATCGCTTCTTCTAAAAAACTATTAATTTGTTTATCAAGCGTTAAATATACGTTATTTCCATTTTTAGCAGGTTCTACTTTACCTATATCATTTGTAAGCGGAATCCCTCTTCGTGTACCCACATATTCTATATTCCCGTTTGTAGAGCGCAAATATTTATCCAAACTCTTTTCAAGCCCAAACTTTCCTTCCGTATTCCCTTTATCATCTGGTCTAGCAAAACCAAGTATATAGGATGCAAAGTCTTCATTCGGATACACTCTTGCTTTTTCCAACATAAAAGATACACCTGGTATTTTTAAATCATTAATTTTTTCCTTCTTTTCCCTAGATAAGTTCCGACCAATTTTCCCAATTTCAACTTGCGTACGCCCTTCATGAAAGTTTTTTAATACTTCTTCTTTATCAATTTCAAGCGCATCGGCTAATTGTTGTGCGGTTTCATCTTTATTTTTCACTTTATCTTTTCCTTTTAAATTCACAACAACTCGATACGTTGTAGAATCTTGTACTAACACCTTTCCGGTTTGATCATAGATAGTGCCACGATTCGCTTCTAAAACACCTTTTTTATTATGTTGTTCATTCGCGAGATCCTTTACATTCACATTATGCACGACTCCTACTGCCTGAATATAGAATATACGCAAAATCATAATAAGAAACAAAACAATAAAAGCAATCATCATATATCGAGCGCCTTTATTCGTTTGGAGTTTTTGCATACTTATCTCCTCTCTTTTGGAATGGATTCGTACGAAGATCCGTTTTAAAATTTGTAGTTTTTGTTTACGATACTATATGTTTCGAAGTTTTCTTTTTAATTCCTTTAAAACAATGCAAAACTAACTGTTGTTATTTTGTGTCATTATTTTATATATTTAAAATACGGTGCGTGAAATTTCAGAATATTAATTAGTACAACTTGATTACAGAGCACTCTAAACTCTTTTCGTATTTCCTATAAAAAAATTCCCCTCTGGATGTCCAAAGGGGAATTTTTTATAGGAAAATTATGCGATATGGTTATATTTCGCTAAGAAAGGAATTCGTCTCGCTACTAATGCATACATTTTGAATACAAGTTTCGCTATTGGTTCAAACATACGTGTACTTTGCATTACTAAAGCACTCGTAATAAGTGTTAAGAATGCTGCACCAAGTATATCTAAAGGATAATGAACACCTACGTACATACGTGATATACCGACTAGTACTGCCCATAATAGCGCGATATATTTTAGTTTTTCTCCTCTAAGAATAAATACGAAGGCGATTGAAAATACAAGTACAGAATGATCACTAACGAATGATGAATCTGCTGCATGTGGTACTAATTGATGTACATCATGTGATACGAACGGACGCGGATGGTAATATACCGCGTGTATAAGAACATTTACTAATAATGCAATAATAACCGAAAGCGTCGTATATAAAACTGTATATTGTTTTCTAATTGCCTTTTCTTTCTTTCCATTATTAAACCATAAGATAAACATAAATAGAACGGCTACGTATGCAGCGCTATTTGTAATAGCAATCATTAACGTATCTAATAGTTTGGATGAATCAGCAAAATTATTAAACCACTGAAATACTGTGTAATTCATTAAACTCTCTCCTTACATACAAGTGTTCTTGATTTACACAGTATACAATACCATTATGAAAATAGGCTTAAACTTTTTTCATCTAATTCTCATTTTACTATTACTCATATGACAATTATTAAACAAATTTTATACGCTATTTATGTATAAAGCCGGTAAGCCTTTATAATAAGGCGGTTCGTATTTTTTTCATGTTTGAAATACATAACATATTCATTTAAATATACTAATTGCAAAATCATATTTTTTAATTCATTTGAAGTACAATATTTCCGAATTGTTCCCCATGTTCCATACGGCTTAGTGCTCGAATTGCTTCTTCTAACGAGTAAACTTTATCAATAATTGGTTTAATTTGATATTTTTCAATAAACTTTATCATCTCATTAAATTCCTCACGGCTACCCATGGATGTTCCCATAATATCAATTTGATTGTAAAATAATGCGCGTAATGGTAATTCAATTTTATCTCCTGAGCTTGCACCAAAATTCACGATTCTTCCATTTGGTTTTAATACATCAAAATATTTCAAGAAAGTTGCCGGGCCTATACTATCTATTATTAAATCTACTTTTTCACCTTGTAAGCTCTCTTCCCAATTTCCAGAACTATGAAAAGAAATATCTGCACCATATTTTGCAGCAAGTTTCCTTTTATTCTCTACCCTTGAAGTAACACTCACTTTAGCGCCAATTGCTTTCGCGAATAACATGGCAAATGTAGCAACACCACCGCCTATTCCCGGAATTAAAACGTGTTCACCGCACTTCAATCTCCCTTTTGTAAAAAGCGCTCTATATGCAGTTAATGCAGATAAAGATAAAACACCTGATTCTTCCCAAGTAAGATATGACGGCTTTTCTACTACATTTTCAGCTGGTACAATTACATATTCAGCAAACGTTCCATCTTTCGGCCCACCTAGTACTTCCGGTAACTCTGGTACTTCAGTAGCATGTTCCCATCCAATACTAGGATTAATAATAACTTCTGTATGTAGTGTAATATTTGAAACTCCTTCTCCTATTTCTGTAACAATTCCTGAGCCATCTGAACCTATTACTAATGGTAGATCCATTTCTTTTCTATTGTTTATAATAAATAAATCCCTATGATTTAACCCTGCAGCTTTTAACTTTATTCTTACTTCACCTGCATTAGGACTTATCTCAGGTGAAAATTTATATTCTAACCCCTCTAATCCTTTTTCATATTGATGTACAATAGCTTTCATTGCTTAATTCCCCCTTAATATTTCCAATGTACTAGAAATATCAAAATAAATAAAATAGTTTGCCTCCAATAATTAGAAATTATATATTTAGGCATGAAAAAACAAAAAATCCCACTCCCTATAAAAAGTATAGGAAGAGGTTTCAAAACTAGTTAGATAAGAATCTATAAATTCATTGAGTTCTAGCCAATTCTAATATTTTTCGAATAAACGGCGCTTTTGCCTTTGTATATGAAACACGATCAAAAGCATATGTAATAGCAAGCCTCTCTTTTAATTCTCTATATTCTTTACGTGCCCATTCATGGCTTATTAGAAAGTCACGAAATAAAATATTGTTTCTCCACTCATCACTATTATAAATATAAATATGCAAATGATGAGTACCCGCTCTCCATTTTCCCTTTCTAAAAAAACGCCAATTCGTTGCATCTTTTGGAACATACTCATATTCAATTTCCGATAGAACTTCAATCCACTTTTCAGTTATTTGCAATTCTGTTACGCCAATCATCATATCAATAAGAGGTTTAGCTCCTAATCCTTCTACTGCTGTGCTTCCTATATGTTCAACAGCAATTATTTCTTGTCCTAACAAGGAACAAAATTTCTCTTTTTCTTTTATATACTCTTCAACCCATTCTTTTTGATACGGTTTAATAACAATTTGTTGATCCATTGTATTCACCTCTCTATAAATATTTATCATTATATTTATAAAATTTTATATTATTAGCATAGGATTTCCATAAAATATGTCGAATAGTGGAATGTACAACTTAATTATATTAAATGTGAGGTAATCTATGAAAGATAATTCCGTGGAAATTCAGTTAAATAACGTAACATTCCAATTAAAAGAATATCATAATTTTGATTGGCTTATTAAATTAGGGACCGTATTTGCAGTTTTTGACCAACAAGATTCAGGTAATATAAGTTTTGGTGTAGAAAAAGATGGGCATAAGAAATTTATCAAATACGCAGGAGCACAAACAATTGCATATGAAGGAACAACGGGTGATGCTATTGAAAGGCTAAAAAATTCAGTTACTATCTATGAAGATTTAAAGCATAAATCGCTCATAAGATTAATTGATCATTTTCCAGTTCAATCTGGATATGTATTAATTTTCGATTGGTTTGATGGTGAGTGTCTTCATTCGCATTGGCGTTTCCCATCTCCTGAAAAATATAAAAATCCAAACTCACCATTTTATAAATTTAGACATTTATCTGCTATAGAACGAATTCATTCCTTACATTCCATTTTTTCTTTCCATAGTTATGTAGAAAAGAAAAACTATGTAGCAATAGATTTTTATGACGGTAGTATTTTATATAATTTTAATACAAACGAGACAAAAATTTGTGATATAGATTTATACAGTAAGAAACCTTACATAAATAGAATGGGCCGGCTATGGGGTTCCTCCCGTTTTATGTCACCAGAGGAATTTGAACTAAACGCAACAATTGATGAAAGAACAAATGTATTTAATATGGGAGCAATGGCTTTCTCACTTTTAGGCGGTGAAAAAGATCGTTCTTTTATAAAATGGGAAGCAAGTAAGGAATTATATGAGGTAGCGTATCGTGCTGTAAATGCCAATCGAGCAGAACGGTATGCATCAGTTATAGAATTCTATGAAGCGTGGTTAAAAGCGGCTAATGCGGAAAGGATATAACCCTAAATTATTAAAAGAAATATAGAGTTTATACTATTATCATGTATAATACATATGAAAAGGAAATTCAGAATAACGAGGCAAATATTATGGACTTTGTTTATATTAATCAAAACGTGTTAAATAATCTTCTATACATTTTATGTAGTATATTTGTTTTTTATTTCATATATGATAGCCGGCACTATTTAAAGAAATATAAAATACTACTGATTACCCTTTGTTCTAGTATTCCGCTTATTTTATGTATGCGATACCCTATCTATATGGATGAAAGTTGTATTCATGATTTAAGACAAATTCCGGTCATAATAGCTACGCTTTATGGTGGATTCCCTGTCGGTATCATATTGTTTACAATTTTATTAATTACAAGATTTATATTTTATGGATTTAATATGCTAACAGTCGTTGTTTACGGAATAATGTTCATCGTTACAGCACTCGCATCTTCAAAATTTAATACATATAATAGAAAACTTAAAGTAGCTTTTTCCATGTTTTTAACCTTTTTCCTAGCAATATTTACAACTTTAATTGTATTAACTTTATCAGATTTTGAAGTGAATAATTTGTATATTATTTATTTCATGGTATTACCGACTACTTTAATGTTATTTATTGTTTATATAAATGAAGTTATAAAGGATGCTGTATTAATGCGCTCTAAATTAATTAAAATGGAAAAAATGGAGATTGTTAGCCAACTCGCTGCAAGTATATCGCACGAAGTAAGGAATCCCTTAACGGTTGTAAAAGGATTTACACAGCTTTTGAAAACACAAAATTTAACTCCTGAATCAAGAGACGAATATATTAAACATATACTTGAAGAGTTAAATCGTGCCCAAGAAATTATCGATGATTACTTAACGTTTGCCAAACCTGCTCCAGAAAAATTAGATCAAATTTCAGTAAAACAAGAGTTAAATCGAGTTATTAATATGATATTGCCATTGTGTAATATGAATACGATACATATTACACAGGATTTTTCTGAGGCAACCATTGTTGGTAATAAACAGCACTTTCAACAATGTTTTTTAAACTTAATAAAAAACAGTATTGAAGCAATGCCTAATGGTGGCACCTTAAATATTTCCTCATCTATCAATAATAGTAAAGTTGAAATACGAATTGAAGATAGCGGAGTTGGAATGTCACAGGAGCAAATACATCGATTCGGTGAACCGTATTTTAGTACAAAAACAAAAGGAACTGGTTTAGGTACAATGGTTGCTGTTAAGATTATTGAGACGATGCATGGAAGTTTAAAAATCCGAAGTATCGTTAGTAAAGGAACGACTTTAACGATTACGTTCCCGAAATATAGTGAGAATACGCATTTAAACAAATAAAAAAGGAGCATAGTTGCTCCTTTTTTATTTGTTTCGATACATAAGTATCTTCAATGTTTTTTTAGTTTACATTTGTGAAGACTAATTAAAAATTAGTATCCTCCGCCCCAGCAGCTGCATCCTACAATTATTAATAGAATGAATAACACAACTAGTAAAGCGAAACCTCCACCAAAACCACAAGAACCACCGTAACTCATATTTTCTCCTCCTTTTGGTTTGAAAACTAATAGGTAGTTGATCATTTTAACTGGTTCGTATTATACATTATGTATATATCCCTTTTTTGAGCATGTCTACATAAAAATAAGTAAAAGCACTCGTTTAAAGAGTGCTTTAAAATGGATACCAAAAGTTTTGAAATACGTTTAATTTTAAATATACCGCAACAATAAATATGAAAATACCGGCAAATAAAGCGATGAAATCTTCACGTTTCGCCTTACTTGTATAAAACCATGTACGTTTATCCTTCTTTCCAAATCCTCTTAAATCCATTGCATTTGAAACCGTATCTATTCTTTCTAGAGAATGAATGATTAGTGGCCAGAAAATTAAAACACGGTTCTTCATACGAACCCATAAACTTGCTTCTCCTTTTTCAAAAGCCACTCCTCTCGCTTCTTGCGCGTGTTTAATAATTTTATACTCAGACTGGATGTCAGGAATATAACGTAGTGCAATATTTATTGCATATGTAATCTTATAATGAATACCAAGTTTACTTAAGCTACTTACAAATTCGCTTGGATCTGTCGTGTAAATAAAAAGAAGTGTAAATGGTAATAACGTAAAATACTTTAATGAAAGTGTAGCTGCATAAAATAATGTTTCATATGTAATCGTTGCATATCCAACATGTAAAAACGCGGTATATGATTCAGTTAATTCAGATCCATGAGTTGGTGTAATAAATAAAATCATGACAGAGTTTAATAAACTAAATGTAAATATGACACTAAAAACAATTAAAATTTTACGAAATGGAATTTTAGCAATGCTGAGTCCGATACACCCAATAATAAATAATATTAGCAACACCCGAAAATCAAAAAACAAAAAAGTAAGCGTCATACAAAAAATAAATAAAAACAATTTCACTACCCCATCCATACGATGAAAATATGTACTATGCACCTTCCTCCCTCCTATTACTGTCTAAATAAAGCTCCATAAATTTTTCTGGACATGCAATCCCACTAAATTTAATAAGCTTGGTTAAAGAACTCTCTCTTAAGTTGGCTCTTTGTAACGTTTCTTGATTGCCTAATACATCAAACACTGTATTATCCGCAATAATTTTCCCTTCATGTAGAACTACTGCACGGTCTGTATATTCTAGCGCGAGATTCATATCGTGAGTGATAACAACAAATGAAATTCCCTTTTTAGCTAGGTTTTTAATAAACGACATAAATTGTTTATAATGATAATAATCTTGTCCCGCTGTCGGTTCATCTAATATGATAAGCTTAGGATTTGTTGTTAATACAGATGCGATTGTTAGTCTCTTTTTTTGCCCATAGCTTAGTGCTTGAATTGGCCAATTACGAAATGGATATAAGCCACAAATTTTTAAAATCCCTTCTACTTTATTCTTAATTTCTTCCTTAGAAAAATTATGTAATGTTAATGTAAATGAAACTTCTTCAAAAACAGTAGGCTGTGTAATCATATGATTTGGATTTTGCATCACGTAAGATATGATTTCCCCACGTTTACGAATAGACCAAGAACTAATATCTTCACCTTTTAACGCAATTTTCCCATTTTTCATTTTGTTTATACCTATAAGACTATGAGCTAATGTTGATTTCCCTGCTCCATTATGTCCTAACAGTGCCACAATTTCTCCTTCATATATTAAAAGGTTTACATTTTCTAATACTTTTTGTTTATTAGGGTATGAAAATGATAAATTCTCCACTTTAAGTAATTCCTTGTTTTTAGCATTCCTTTCTAATATGACTTGTTTCTCCATCCACTCTTTTATAACGTTGCTTACCTTTTCTTTTTGAAGGTTTTCCATTGGATATATTACGTCATTATTACGATCAAAATGTAATCTCTTTAATGCTTCGATGTAAATAGGCTCTCTTAAGCCAATACGTGGTAATATATTTGACGCTAAGATTTCTTTTGGTGTTCCCATCGCAATGACTTTACCTTCATCAATTAATATAACTTTGTCTAAATCCAGTTTTAAAATTTCTTCTATCCTATGTTCGATAATAACAATCGTTTTATTATACTGCTCATGTATATCTTTCATAAGTTCTATCGTATGTATGGCGCTTAGTGGATCTAAGTTCGCTAATGGTTCATCGAACAATAATATATCCGCATTTGTTGTTAATAAACCAGCAAGAGAAACTGTTTGCTTTTGACCTCCTGATAATTCATGTGGACTTTGTTTATGAAACGTATGCATCTTCACCTTTCTTAATGAGTCCGAAACAATCTTTTTCATGTTATCTTGCTTTACACATTCATTTTCTAAATAAAAAGCTACATCTTCTTCTACTGTCAGACCAATAAATTGAGCATCTTGATCTTGTAAAATTGTTCCTACCTGTTTACTTTGTTCAAAAATACTTCCTTCCCTTGGGTCTTTACCGGCAATTAAAACGTTACCTGTGCTATTCCCTTCGTAAGAAAATGGGATTAGCCCATTTATACAATGAGCTAATGTCGACTTTCCTGAACCACTTCGTCCAGCAATTAGCACTTTTTCCCCAGGGTATATATGAAAGGTAATATCACTTAAAGTAGGCTGCGCAGCATGCCCATATTGAAAGGTGAATTGTTCAAACGAAATAATTGGTTGCATGTTAACATCCCTACTTTTCAATTTTTAAATGTGTATGTTTCTTATTGGATTTCGCCAAACCAATTGTAAGTGGCAATCCAAGTACTAAGAAAACGATGACATCGGAAATTGTTGCTCCTAATACTTGTATAACAATTTTGTCAAATGGTTCTCCCATCACAATAATATCGAATGCCCCAGCAAATATAATAGCAATGACAATACCAACTAGCCCAGTAATTGCTAAATAAGAAATATCCCCCTTGTTAAACGACCCGTTTTTCACACTAAAACCAACTCTTTTTTGAATAAGCCCCATTGAAAAACCAATAATTCCTGAACTAATAACCCATCCCCACCAAATACCCCATCCAGCAATCGTATCTGTTACGGTATGACCGATAAGTCCGATTAACAGTCCTGCCACTGGACCAAATAATGCTCCAAAAACAGTTAATATAGCTAATGCTGGTTTAATAAATGTATTCGGTGCAATAGAAAATCCCCAAAGTCCTAATATCCCGTATAATGCTGCTCCAATACCGATTGCTACTACTAACTTTGTTGATAATTTATTCATGACAATTCCCCTCTCATATTAGTCAACTTTTATTACTCTATATTTAATTTAAAAATGAATTATGCATCGACACTCCCTTTCTATACAACAAAAAAATGACCTCTTACATAAGAGGTCACTTTCTTTCACTTTCAAGAATCCTCTTATCTTTCAAAAAACACATCGTGTCCTCTGCGGAATTAGCACCTTCCTATAAAATTGCATAGGGGTTGCTGAGGTTTCTTAGGGCCGTTCCCTCCACCTCTCTGGATAAGTATTAATTTGTAATTCGTATTATGGCACTAAAGAATGTAAATTTCAACACTTTTCTTACTATTTTTATTTTTTATTAAATAGCGCATTTAAATCATTGTATTCTTATCGGAATTATGAAATAATGAGTTCAAAATCGTTTCGGGAGGAATGCATTATGAAAGTTATTGGTTTGATTGGAGGATTAAGTTGGGAATCTACATCATTATACTATAAACATATTAATACACTTACACTCTCTCAATACGATCAAAATGCGAAGCTAATTTTATATAGTATGGACTTTGGTGAAGTAACTACTTTATTACAAAACCATCAATATGAAGAAGTGAAAAATGAACTAGTTACAGTTGCAAAGAAAGTTGAAAAATCTGGGGCTGAATGTTTATTAATGTGTTCAAATACTGTACATCTATTTGCCGAGGAGGTAGAACAAGCAATATCTATCCCGCTTCTTCACATTGGTGATGTAAGTGCTAAAGAAATGGTAGAACAGAATATAAAACGTATCGGACTATTAGGAACAAAACAAACGATGGAGCAAGATTTCTATAAATCACGATTAGCGAAATATAACATTGAGACAATTATCCCAAATGACGAGGAAAGAACTTTTATCCACCATGTCATATTAGATGAATTAAGTAGAGGGATCATTTCAGAAACATCTAAAAAAAGGTTATTACAAATTACAAAATCATTAATTCAAAACGGCGCTGAAGGTATATTATTAGGCTGCACTGAAATACCTTTACTCATCTCCCAAAATGATCTTACTGTTCCCGTTTTTGATACTGCTTTTTTACATGCAAATACTGCTGTACAATTTGCTGGATAAGAATACACAAGCATAAAGGTGAGAACCTCTATGCTTGTATACAGTTACGACTAATTATCCCGCTATTTGCAGGCAGTAAAGCCCCACCAATTAAAGTTTTACTTTATTTAAAAGAGATTCAATAACTGCAATGGCTTCTTTTGAACCACCACATTCTAAAAAGCTATCATTAAGTTTTCTTATACCATGTTTATACTTTTCATTTGAAAGTACATCTGTTACGGCCTCTTTTAAAGTGTGTACATTAACATGTTCTTTCAATAGTCTATGTGCCGCTTCAAGCTCAGTTAATCTTTGCGCTATCATTGGCTGATCTTTATCATGCGGTATTATTACAAATGGGACATTATAATGAATGGCATCGTGTACACTATTCATACCGCCATGTGTAATAAAAACATCTGCTTCATTTAATATTTCTGATTGAGGTACGTATGGAGCAATTATAAAATTATCTGGTGCTTCCTTAATTTTAGAAATATCATTTCTATCACCAATTGCCATTACAACTATCCCATCAAAATCTGAAAAAGTATCAATACAAGTATTAAAGAATGGTTCGAGTCCTTCAAGCAGTGTTCCCATTGAAATATAAATAACTTTCTTTTCTTTAAGTGATTCCAGTGGAAACTTTATATTTGTTTTACGCTTTGAAATACTCGGTCCAATAAAAATGTTATTTTCCCCGAACGATTCGCTATTAGGTTGGAAATAACGACTTGTGTATACGAGACAAACATCACCCTTATTATTCATAAATTGAAGATTATTCTTTGGTTTTACTCCAAATTTATGTTCCATCTGATTTAGTAATTTTTCAGAGATTTCCTCTGGTTGAAATGGCATATCTGCATTTGGATGAAAAGGTAATGTCTTCAAAAATTCTGGCGGAATTAAAAATATAGGTGAGGACACTACACCTGGAACTTGTAAATATTCCTTTACTAACTCTCCTGCGCCAAATATATCATAAATTACGAAATCAAAATTTATACTTTCATATAATTGTTTCGTAATTTCTAATATATATAAAGAAGTTTGAACATGCACATGAAAGAAAGCATTTAACCCAGATGAGGTTTCAGCATCAATAGAAATCTCTTTTAATAGATCCGGATGAGTATGTACAGTAGCTCCTAAATCTTCAATTCTATCCTTAAAGTTTGCCGTTGTAATATAATGTACGTTATCCCCTCGTTCAGTAAAGGCTTTTACTAAATTTAATGTAGGGTTTACATGCCCCTCTGCTGGAAAATTAACTACTAAAATATTTAGCACTTATTCCTCACTCCTTACATTTCACTGTTTTAATTAAGCATACTGTTATTTGTACAAGTAATCTTCCCCTAATAGTCCTAATATGCTTGCTACATTATATTGATAAATAATTTTCAGTCATCAACATAAAAAAAAGCATCTACCTATGTAGATGCCTAACCGTGATAAGGAGTGTTCTGTGAGGTTAGAACAAGCGTTTCTGCTTGTCCTATGCTATCAATATATGATTTATTTTATAAAATGTGAATCGTTAATAGAATTATTTTATCCATTTTATATGATCAAATGGATAAAATACCATTTCTACTTTACCTATTATATTTGATTCATCAATAAGTCCAAGTGTATTCCTACTATCTTTACTATGATTACGATTATCACCTAACACAAATAATTTATGCGTAGGAACTTTTATTTCTCTAAAATTTGAAAAACGATTGGATACTTGTGACATATCTAAATGTATATACGACTCATCACGCTTTTTACCGTTAATAAATACCTCATCCTCTTTTAGTTGTATGTTATCCCCCGATAATCCAATAATTCGTTTCACATAGTAAGTAGGCGCGTCTTCTTTTTTTATAATGACAACATCTCCATGATGAAAAGACGATAAACAGACGTTTACCTTATTAACAAGTATATAATCTTTTTCATTCAAAGTAGGTTGCATCGAAATTCCTTCTACCATACAAAATAAAAAGGACTTATTAATAAAAATAACCCCTATTATAATGAATATGTAGCTACATATGTTCCTCCAATATTTTAGAATAAACAGCTTCATATATACCCCATTTCTAATCTATTCCCAGATAAAAACGCCTCTAGTTTACAGGAATGCTAGAGACGTTTCGTACATTTTAATTCTCTTTAGAGGCATCTGTTTTTGGCGCTTCACCAGTTAATCTCTTATTTTTCAAATCAAAATAAGCATCTAAAACTTCTTTTCCAATATCGGAGTTAATGCCCGATTTATCATTTTCAACCCATGGTACTACAACAGAAAATGCTACTTCTGGATCATCATATGGCGCATATCCAGCCAATGTTAAGTTATAACATTCTCTACGATCACCTTTCGCATTTCGCCCAATTTCATTTTCTCCACCATATACAGTTTGTGCGGTCCCTGTTTTACCAGCTGGTTTATATGGTGCTTTTTGGAATGCTCTTACTCCCGTTCCATCTCCCTCTTGAAATACTTTTCTAAATCCTTCTTTTACTTGATTAATATATTCTTGTTTCATATCGATTCTATTTAAAACAACGGGTTCTATTGATTGTACTACTTTACCAACCTCATCTTTTTGAACGGTTTGTTCTCTAATCTCTTGAACAATTTGTGGTTTCATTCGATACCCTCCATTTGCGATAGTCGAAATATATTGTGCAAGCTGAAGTGGTGTATACGTATCATATTGTCCAATAGAATAATCTAATAAGAAACCAGGCTGATTATCTTTTCTTCCAATTTGTCCTGCGGTTTCATTTGGTAAATCAATACCAGTTTGTACGCCTAGTCCAAATTGCCTGAAATAATACCTCATTTTATCAAAATATTCTTGTTTAATATCTAGTGAACTATTTTTCACATAACCCACGCCAGCAATTTTTAATGCTATATTAAACATATAAACGTTTGAAGAAACTTGTAACGCTCTTAGATCGTCTATATCACCAAAATTTTTCCAAGACTTCTTTTCCTTAGTTCCTTTAAATTTCATAGGTGCATCATAAAAATGTGTTCCAGGAGTTATTGCATTTGTTTCAAACCCTGTTAACACTGTCGCACCTTTAACCGTTGATCCAAGCTCATATGAACTTGTCAGCGTGCCTAAAGCATAATCTTCAACTTCCATTTTCCCGTCTTTTTCTACAAGCCTTTTCCCAGCCATTGATAATACTTGGCCATTTTTCGGATTCATCATCACTACGAAAGCACGGTCTAACATTGATTCTGATCCTTTATATTGTTTTAATATTTTTTCTATGCTCTCCTCTACTTTTTTTTGCAATTCCATATCTATTGTTAAAGTTAAATTTTTACCGCTTTTCCCTTCCGAAACCGTTTCCGTTCTAATAGTATTTCCTTGTTTATCAGCAATGCTTCTTACTTCTTTTTTTGTACCATGAAGTACATCTTCGTATTGCTGTTCGATATAACTTTTGCCGACCCTATCATTTCGGCTATAATCACGCACTAAATAATAATCTAATCGTTCACGTGGCAATCCTTCATCAGCATTTGAAACGTTACCAAGGACAGAACGGAATAATCCATCATTTACATAGATTCTCTCCCAATCAACTGATGCGTCTACTCCTGGAAGGTTCGCTAAATTTTCACTAATCACCGCATATTCCTGTTCACTAACGTCCTTTTTAATAATTTGAGGTGCCATTTGAAAACCTGAGGTCATTTTACTTTTAATAGCTAACACTTCTATATCTTTAGCCGTTAGTTCTTGAAGATTTTTATCTGTAACGCGTTTCCTTTTTAAATCTTCTATTTTTTTGTCTAGCTCTTTTCCGGTAATATCCTTATCTCGGAACTTATCTATTTCTGTTTTTGATACTAAGTCTTGAGCAAGTTCTGGATTTAATTGCATCCAAAAGTCTTTCTTATCAGTCTCAGTTAACTTATCTATATCTTCTTGTGGCATTTCAATAATATCTGCAAGTTGTCTTGCTGATTTTAATATTTCTTCTTGTTTTACACCTTTCACCTTTGTATATGTAATCGTACGTAAAGACTTATTATCAACTACTGGATTTCCTTCACGATCAAATATTTTCCCACGTGGTACAGAAAGGCCCACGGTTGCATTTTCTCTCTTCTCTACTTCATTTTTATATGTTTCTCCATCAAAAATTTGCACTTTCCCTAACTGAATAATAATGCCAGAAAATAATAAAAATACACAAAGGAATAAAATATTTAACCGGAGAGGTACTACTCTACCACTTTTCTTCTCTTGCTTTTTCACCTTGTCATAATCTCCTCCTTACAATATTTCAAATAATAATCACATTTCTATATTAAAAGTAATGTACAATTTCTATACATTGCTTTGTACAAATATTAATATAATGTTTAAAACTTAATAGAAATTAAAACAAAGGTAAAGAAAAGGTAAAGTTTACTAAATTAAATATAAAAAATACCCAATAACAAAAAGCTTAGTTTTCACTAATCGCTTTGTTATTGGGTATTAATTGATTTAAGAATTACTACTAGTGCGTATTGCTATACATTTGTCGTCACAATTAGAAAGAGATTGTTTACTTAGTACTTTCGGTAAGTAAATAGTTACTGTTGTCCCGACACCAACCTCGCTCATGATACTAATTGTCCCTTGATGACTTTCAATAATTTTATAACTTAACATTAATCCAATACCAGTCCCTTTTTCTTTCGTACTATAAAAAGGTTCACCTAATCTCTTAATTCTTTCTTCAGGTATTCCTATTCCTTCATCTATTACATGAATGATGACACCATCATCATTTATTTCTTTTATGTGAATTGAAATTCCCCCACCATTTGGCATAGCTTCGATTGAATTTTGCAAAATATTAATAAATACTTGTTTCAATTGATTTTCTGAGCATTCAATAATTATATCTTTGTCATCCGTAAATAGTTCAACTTGAATATTTGTCATAATTGCTTTTGTGTTCATCAACGATACGACATTTTTAAAAATTTGATAAATATTTTTCTTTTCTGTATTTATCTCATCTGTTTTAGCAATTGCCAGAAATTCTTGCAGGATCGCTTCTATCCTTTCAATTTCAGAGAGCATAAGATCAAAATATTTTTCTTGATCTTCTTTATTAATTTGAAATAACTGTATAAAACCTTTAATTACAGTTAAAGGATTTCTTACTTCATGAGCCACGCCAGCTGCTAATTGACCAATTGCTGCAAGCGTATCTGATTTATTTAGCAATTCTTCTGTCTTTTTTCGCTCTGTAATGTCGCGTACAATAATCATAATTTTATCATGTAATAATGGTAAGCACCTAGCCTCAAAGAAATCAATACTTCCATTAAGTGTGAGTGGATATTCTACAATTACATTCGTTCCTTTTTCCTTCACTTGATTAATGGCTTCCTGAAACTGCTGTGCTACTGACGTTGGTAATACTTCGTAAAACTTTTTTCCCATAAAAGCTTCTGCGGGTACGTAAAACTTTGTAGGAGATCCTGCCTTGTAATCTATAATTGTGCCATCATCTTCTGTTAAAAAACATAAATCTGGTAAAGCTTTAAAAATTAATTCCAGTTCAGATGTTTGTTGTTTTAACTGCTCTTCTATCGCTTTTAAATGTGTAATATCTACACCAACAGCCCAATAACTATATCCTGTTACAGGAAACTGTTCTGATATATTCGACCACATTATTGTTTTGATTTCACCATTTTTACATGTTAAGTGCATTTCCCAATCTCTGAAATTTTTTCCACAAGTTAAAAATTTCTTTTGTATTTGATGGCGATAATTATGATCAGGATACAATAATTGCAGTGCATTGGGGTTTCCAATTATTTCTTCAGCGGTATAACCTGTTACAATTTCGCATTCTCGATTCCACAAAACAAAATCTCCATTATAATCAAGCGCATCTACCATAACAGGCATGTTTTGTAAAATCGTATGTAGTTCCTCCTCTTTCTGAGAAAGCAACGTTGTATTTTTACTTTGAAATACTTTTATTGCGCTATCTAAAATTAAACTTGAGAGCATTTCAAAGTATTTTTGACAACTGAAAATTTCACTTTTTTTGGACCATACAACAAAAGAGCCTAAATGTTGATTGTATAAGAAAATGGGGATTTCAATCTTTGGAAGTTTACTCTTTTTTATCTCATTCATTCCGAATGAAAAAACACACTCTTTTTCAGCATCAAGAAGTTGATGTGATATGTTAGTTAATTTATAAAATTGTTCTGCCATGGTTTCTATTGTACTCACATCAATAAGTTCCATTAGCCGCGAATTCATTCCTTTTTCACCTCAATATGTAAAATTAATACAAATCTAAAATTCATACTTCTCCATTATACGAAGAAAGCTAGTGTAGGTATATAGCTGTAGAATAATTATTCGAACAAATTTTATTTTTCAATTAAAACAAGAAAAGAATATATATACTGAATATACCTTTAATTAGTATATATTTCGTTGATTCCTCACTTATTGTCTAGATAACTTGAATTCCTCCTTACATTCACTGAATTTTCACTCGAGAGTCATACACGTTACTAATAGCGGTATAAACATGCAATAAGTATAAAGTTCATAAAATATTCACAATTTTTATGAAAAATATAAACATTTATTCCAATATATTCTATATAATAAAATGTAATAAGGCTTCTATGAATCTCATAGAATACCTTACCCCTAATAAAAAAGAAAAAAGAATCCATTTGGATTCTTTTTTCTTTTTTAATTACATTACATATTTATATAAAGCATGTGCCACACCATGTTCTTCATTTGATAACGTTTCGTATTTACACATTGCTTTTATTTCTTCTACTGCATTCCCCATTGCAATTGATATGTTCGCTTTTTCCATCATAGAAACATCGTTTAGCCCATCACCTATCGCTACAGTGTTTTCAACCGGAATATTAAGATGTTCTGCTAAAGTATATAATCCATTCCCTTTTTGAGCATCTCGATGATTAATCTCTAAATTGTGCCAATATGAAGATGTAATTGCTAAATCTGTATTATGAAGAAATGTTTCTTTTAGTTTTTTTAATTTCTCAATTTCATAAGAAAATGGTAATAGTTTATGCACATGTATATCTGTTTCTACAATTGGTTTACAACTTTCCGCACTATGAAACGCTGTATGCTCAAGATATAATGCTGCGATTGTTTCTAACTCTTTCAAGTCGAAATTTTCTTTTGAATTCTTCACATGCTCAATTTCATTACGTACACTCTCTACTCCATAATCCGGTACATACACACCTTTATCAGTATAGAGCTGATAATATAAACCATTCTCTTCAAGATATTCTACAATTTCAAGTGCCTGCATATTTTGAATTGGATATCTCTTCATCATTTTTTTATCTTTATATATAAGAGCACCATTTTCCGCAATGATTGGACACTCTAAATCAACTTCTAACAATAATCGCTCAATGTCAACAATAGAACGTCCTGTACAAATTGCTACAACATGGCCAGCTTCTTGACATGTTCGAATTGCTTCTGCATTTTCTTTACTTATCATTTTATTCCCCGAAAGAAGAGTTCCATCTAAATCAATTGCAATTAATTTCATTATTTCTTCACCACTTTCTATAAATACACGAGTTCTAATTAATTATTAGGTATCGTTTTCATACAATCCTCGTGAGGTACTTCTTATTTATAATTTATGAAAAGCGTTTCAGGTCAAGAAATAATTAAAAATAAAATCCAAAGCTTTTCTTTTTAAAAAAGCTTTGGATTTTAAACTATGAATTATAACTAATGTATTTCGTCTCACACATGTACACATTTTTTTCTTCAGTTGGGATATATACTTTAAACTTTTCTAACCGTTTTCCATAGACATGAATCGTAATAACGCTTTCATTTTTGCTGATTTCAAGAATATGACAATCCGCTGGTGGAATTACTTTATCTGTTTCTCCTTCTCCCAAATAAAGATTTCCTGTATGTGTTAAATAAACAAGTGAATTTCCAAGTTGTTTCGTTTGTATAAAGTTCTGCACCATAATCCTTCCTGAAAAAACGCCTTCTACTCCCCATGTGCCGTCATGATCATGTAAAGGTGTAGATTGTCCATCTTTCCATACGAGAGCTAGTACTTCAAAACGTTTGAGCGGATCTTCATACAATAAATGTCGTGCATATTGAGTCAAATTGGCCTTCTGTTTATCTAACGGAAGCCATGTTTTCTTTTCTAAAAGTTCTTCTAGTAACTTTTCAATGCCACACACTATTTCTTCTTCAAATAAACCGTTTTCCATAAGATTTGTAACACCTTTAATAAACTTTTGAAATGATTTACTTCCATTACAAGTCAACATAAGAATCCTCCTCTACGTTTTATACAATTCCATATTAAGGTAATTACCGAAAACTCACAATTGAGAAACAAAAAAACAAGATGCAAATGTATGCACCTTGTTAAGATTTTTATTTGGCTTTCAATCGAATAGGTAAGTATTTTAATGTTTGTTCATTTTCCAATATACATTTTTCTAAACAGAAAGATGGAGATAGCTCTATTTTTTCAAAAGCATTTATAAAGGTAGTTAATGCAATCTCAGCTTCTAAACGTGCAAGTGGTGCTCCTAAGCAAAAGTGAGGACCTTTCCCAAAGGTTAAATGCTTTTCATTTCCTGTTCGATGTACATTAAATTGAGAGGCTTGTGAAAATTTTTTCTCATCTAAATTCGCTGCACTAACCCACGCAACAATCATCTGATTCTTTTTCATGAAAGGACCAAATATATTTGTATCCTCTGTAATTCTCCGGGCCAATGTAACAGGAAAGCGATAGCGTAATACTTCCTCAATCGCTTTTAAAATTAAGTTAGGTTCTTTTCTTAACTCTTCATAAATTCCAGGTGAATCTACTAAAAAGCAATAAAAGCTATTAATAATTAAATTTGTAGTGGTTTCATTCCCAGCCGCTAGTAAACCTAATGAAAAGGTTACAATTTCTTCATCGGTTAATCTTTCGCCTTCATATTCAGCTCGAATTAAATCAGAAATGATATCATCGGTTAAATGATATCTCTTTTCCTGAACAATCGGTAGAAGGTATGCTTTGAATTCATGTAATGCTATCCCTTTCTCGGCATCCAGATCATTAAACTTTTCTTTACTATACGGCATAAATAAAATATCAGACCATTCTTTCATTTTTTTACGATCTGTTGTTGGGACTCCTAATAAATCGGAAATAACGGTAACAGGTAAAGGTGCAGCAAACTGTTCAACGATATTAACTTCACTACATTTTTCGATATGTTGTACAAGTTCATCTGCGATAGCCTGTATTCGAGGTTTCCACTGTTCTAAACTTCTTGGAGTAAATGCCTTAGAAACAATGGAACGTACATTGCGATGTTCTGGTGGATCTGTAGAGTTTATATTTATTCTAGTTTCTAAAGGAGGGATTGAGAATTGTCTGCGCTCCCTTCTACTTGAAAATAAGCGATAATCTGATAAAACACGATTTACATCATCATATAAAAAAACATTCCATACATCCTGCTCTTCATCATAATGAACTGGGTGATTATCCCTCATCAAACGATACCATTCATATGGATTCCATAATTCTTCTTTTGTTTTCAGCTTTGAAATTTCATGAACTAAAATAACATTTTCAGGTGAAGCCATAGTTCTTTCCTCCCTTTTCTTTTACAATAAAAGTGATAGGTCGGCAGTCCAAAGTTGTATAAACTATCATATGTTATTTTAACATATACCAAAGGGGATTTTTCATTAGAGAACTTGAGAAATATATAAGGGGGATTTTTATGTACGTTGACATTTTACTACTAGCAGAATTAACGACAGGACCAAAACATGGATATGAAATTAAAAAAAATGTTCAAAATCGTTTAGGTGAAAATTTCGAATTAAATCACAACATGCTTTATCCTGCCCTTCGGCGCTTTGAAAATATGGGTGCTATAACGAAAAAAATACATAAACAAGTCGGAAAACCAAACCGAAATATGTACGATATAACAGAAACAGGAGAAGAAATTTTTTCTGAAATGTTACGAGAGTTTCCCGAAAAACTTGCGACAAACAATACAGAATTTCTTGTTCGTATTGCGCTATTTGAAAAACTTGACTATGAGGATAGAAAAGAGATTTTGACTGTACGTCAAAACGTACTATATAATCAGCTTACTGCTATTCAGTCTCTAGATGTTACCTCATCTTTTATTACTGAAGTCATTGAATTTAGTAAATCACGAATTGAACATGAATTGAGTTGGATTACATCACTTATGAAAAAAATATGAAAAAATAACAAGAAAAGTTAAAAACAATGAATGAAAATGATATTTATTATCAATACTATAATTAATAAAAGGGCAACCACGATTTGGCTACCCTTCAAACATTTACACTTCTGGATCGAAAGTTTTGCAATCTGTTTCTTCCGTTGTAGATGCATGTTTACCTTTATGACTTACTACGTAAATTGCCTCTGCACTACATTTATTACCGTTCGCCCAAAATTTACAGTTATTTACTTCACATAAAACGTCTTGTGCCATAGTATCACACCTCCTTGTTCTATTATCATTAACAACATTCGGAGGTATGATACTCTTTGTCATGCATTTTTTATTCCCTTTTTAGCTTTCTTAATGGTTCAATATCTCCTCGTACAATCACATCTATATTTTCAGTTATTTTTTCAATATCAAAATGCCACCATTGAATTTGCAATAATTCTTGAATTATTTCATTTGAAAATCTCTCTTTTATTTTATTTGCAGGGTTTCCACCAACAATTGTATATGGTGCGACGTCTCTAGTCACAACAGATTTAGCTGCAATGATTGCACCATCCCCTATTTTTATTCCGGGCATAATTGTTGTATCCATACCAATCCAAACGTCATTTCCTATAACTGTATCACCTTTATAAGGTAAATCAGACAAACTAGGTGTATACTTCTCCCACCCATTTCTAAATATATTAAATGGATATGCCGAAAATCCATCCATCCGATGATTGGCTCCGTTCATAATAAAGTTAACTCCAGATGCAATACAACAAAACTTTCCAATAATAAGGCGATCTCCAAGAAATTCATAATGATGTAATACTCGATTTTCAAATGTTTCTCCATCTTTTGCATCAAAATAAGAATAGTCACCAACAAGTATATTAGGTTTTGTTATTATATTTTTTATAAATTGAACGTTTTGATTTCCTTCAATAGGGTATTTAACATTTGGATTAGGATTCATTTTGTACGGCACTTCCTTTACCACTTATTTCACTTTCTACCGCTATTACTGGCTTTAAATTGTATATAGGTAAAATAAACAATAATCCAATTATAAAAAGTAAAGCCGTCCCTTCATACATCATACTTAATGAAAACATCTCTTTTAATGAACCAGCTATACTCATCGTTACTACCATTGAACCGGTAAAAAGCGGACTTAAAATACCATTTACACGACCTATAAAATCGGTATCGCTATTTTGAATAATAAGCGTATTAATACCAATTTGGATACAAGGAAGAGCTAAACCACTAAAAAGCTGCGCCGTAAGTGTCACCCATAAATTTGTAGAATATCCTATAATGCCAATACCAATTGCTTGACCAAGCATACCGATAATTAACATCTTTTGCGGAGCAACATTTTTCGCAAATACCATTGCTAATGCTCCGCCAACAATCATTCCCGCACCATTTACTGTTAGTAGCCACTGTAAACTCTCTTTTGATAATCCTAACTGCTCAGTCACAATAAATATACCTAATGGCTGAATTAATCCTATACCTAGTCCTGCAGCCATAAAACAAAGCCCTAGCAAAGTTAATGTTTTTTTCTTTTTGACATACTTAATACCATCCTTCATCTCCTGCAGCAGAGTGATATCTTTCTTTTCTACGTCGTTTTCAAGATCTTTCGGAAGAAATAACAATACAACTGCCGCAAGTAAAAACGAGATACCTGTTATGATGATTGAAATATAAATTCCAAAACTATGAAAGATAAATGTCCCTAGAATTGGTCCTAATACCATAAATATTGCAAATATCGTTTGATATATAGACATCGCTAATTGAATTTGTTCCGTTGATAAATGTTGTTTAAACAACTTCATTCCAGATGGTTGTGAAAACTGTGAAAGGATTGCAGAGATGAGTGTCACAAAAAACACAATTTTCCACGTTCCAAACATAAGCGTAATTAATACAGCGAATACTGAAATGGAACTTAACGTTTCACACCATATCATTGTCTTCTTTGGCTTCCACCTATCAGCAAAGGTACCGCCAATAAATGAAAAAATAAAAATTGGAGCGAATTCAGCAACTGAAATCATAGAAATAGCAAAAGCATCACCTTTTGTCATTTCCATTACATATAGTAATACCGCAAAGTTTCGAACCCATATTCCTATTTGTAAAAATAATGCTGATGCTAAAATCCCTTGTACAAACCGATTTTTTAATACTTGTGATACCCCATTGTTTTGTTTCGTTACTACATTTGTCGACATAAAAAAGCCTCCTATTTCATGTTCTGAACAGGAGGCAGCACAAATCATATAAAAAGACTATATATTCGCAGAGCGAAATACATCCCTTTTCTATAAATGTACAGACTAACCCTATTCAGAAGAATATTTCGTTTTTTAACGAAGATCTCTTACAAATAGAATTAGTTGATCATTGGGATGTCTTCACCCTTCCGTTTCGAATTTAAATAACACATACATACTCTATGTAAATCATTTTCGATGTATGCATGTCTCCTTTTAACTATTCTAGAAAGTTAAAGGTAATTCCTCTAAAGAACGCATTAAATAGTTCCCTTGCCATTTAATTTCTTCACGATTCCCTTTTATTTGTAGTTCAGGCATTCGATTAAACAAAGTAGTAATAGCAATCTTTGCTTCTAACCTCGCAAGTGGAGCGCCTAAACAGAAATGGCTACCATGACCAAAGGCAATATGACGATTATTTTCTCGAGTAATATCGAATACTTCTGGGTTTTCAAATACAGTTTCATCACGGTTTGCAGAAGCTAAGGCAATGACAACCATATCTCCTTTTTCAATTGTTCGGTCGTGAATTTGAAAAGGTTCCGCTGCCCACCTTGCAGTTGTAACCTCAACTGGAGAATAATAACGCAATCCTTCCTCAATAGCCGAATCAATTAGTTTTGGATTATCTTTTAATAACTGTAATTGATTTGGATTTTCAAGAAGTGCTAATACCGTATTTGTAATTAAATTCACTGTCGTCTCATGTCCTGCGACAATTAATAGCATTATCATTGAATATAGTTCCCGAGCGCTAAGTTTATGCCCTTCACTCTCTGCAAGTATTAAAGCACTCACCAAGTCTTCTTTTGGCTCTTTTCTTTTAATATCAACTAAATATTGAAGATATGTAATAAATTCAGATAGTTGTTTTTCAGTCTCTTTTATTTCTTCAGGTGTTTCTGGTGATGCAATAACAGCATGAGACCAAATCCTAAATTTCGCTTGATCTTCTTTTGGAATACCGAGCATCTCGCTTATTACAATAATTGGTAATGGAAATGAATAATCATCCACAAGCTTTAATGTACCTTTTCGCTCTATATCACTTATCAAATCATCTGCTATTCTCTGAATTCTTCCGTCTAATTGTGCAATCATCTTCGGTGTAAAAGCCTTTTGAACTAAAGATCGTAAACGACTGTGGTTAGGTGGATCTGAATTTAGCATATGTGTTGTTAAGTGGTCACTATTATCAACGGAAAGATACATGTTCTTTATATCTTGAGAAAACACATTTGTCCAATCTTTTTTTAAACGATTATCTTTTAAAAGTGGCAGAGCATCTTCATATCTAGTAATGAGCCATTCTTTACCGATTTCAACTTGGTTTACAAATAATATAGGTTGTTTTTTTCGCGATTCTTTATAAATTTCATACGCATCTTCTTTAAACTGAGCTGAAGCTAAATTAATGCCATCCTCTATGCTTAACCCAACTTTGTTTTTCATTGACATTGTATTCCCTCACTCTCATTTGTTTTTGAAAACCAACCAACATATGCATTATACTCTAATAAAAACGTGAAAATTGTAAATTTTTAATCAAAATCTTACTTCGTATATTGAAAAATAAAAAAGTGAGAGAGTACAATCATTTTACTCTCCCACCTCTCTTTATGCGAAGCACATAAAATTACTAATTTGTTGATAGCGATAACTTACTTTACGACGACGACCACCTTGCCAAGTGTAACCTGATACTCCGTTTCTTCTCACTTCAGTCGGAAAGAACCATAAATCCCTTCCAAAAGGTCCAGGACGATGTAAACGTAAATAGCCCCATCTTCCTAAACAGTTACACATCCATGATTTCATATTGCCTGGTTGTGCTGGAGAAGCAAATGTAGACGGTAACGATGGCGCTTGTGACGGTGGTGGTGACGTTGGAGCATCCTCCGCATCATCTGGTCTGTAATCTTCTTGTTCAATATCTCTCACTTCATTTGTAGGTTCATACCCGTAGTTTTGTGGATTATAATACATCGCTTGATCATATGGATAATTTTGTTGGTTATACATATTAACAAATCACCTTCTTTTCATTCATTACCTTTATCATTCATATGTGATATGCCCTCTCTAGGAAGCTTATGTATAGCCCAAATTCAACTTAAAAAGCTCGTATTATTAAAAATACGAGCCTTTCAAAAATAGAATGTGTTTATTATTTCCTTAACTTCACACTATAAAAACGCATTTCATCTAACGAACCTTCAAATTCAAATACTTCTTGTTTAATTAATTGTTTCAAGCGATATTCTAAGAATGTATCTCCAACCAATTGTTCAACAAGACCAAGTGCTTCACCAATTACTCTAGGAGCTTTGAGGAACTCTCGATCAGCACCCACACTTTTCGCGCATTCAATTATAAATTGATCAAAATAATCTTCTTGTACAAAATGCACTTCATTTTCTTTCCACACTCTTAAACATTCTATGCTTTCCGATAATCTATCCCACTCATGTTCAAACTTCATTCGCTTCTCTTCAGTTAAATAAGGTAACTTTATAAAACTTTTTTGGAATAGAGCTAAACTTTCAGGTGGTAATTCTCCCGTTCCACGAATATCATACTCTTGTTTTAATATTTCTCTGCTTGCTTCAGACGTATTAATAACTCGAATGTTTTTCTTATCCTTTAATTGTGCTATTACAAAACTTAGGCCTACATGTTCATGTGCATTATCAGCCTTCCAAATTGTAATAGGTGTTTCAACAGGAATAGTATGTAGTTCTTCTATAGTTGCTATAAATCTTGATAAATATTCTTCTTCAAAATAACTATCATAAGCAGTTAAGTTATTTATTAACCACTCCTGTCTTGCTAGTTGCCCCTCATTCGTATGCAACCTATATATCGGTCCAATTGAAAAAAATTCCGAAAAAGCAACAACACTCTCTTCAAATAATTCTTCTTGACTTAACATATATTTTAAGCAACCAGCCGTTGAATCATCAAAAGCAATATGTACGTGCGTACTGTCTTTTACATTCCTTTTATAAGTAGGATTACTTGTTAATTGTTTCGGAATATCCATCAAATTTTTAATTGTATCTTCACTATAGTTTTCTTCTAATAAGTTTAACTGTATGAGAATACTTTGAAGTAAATCTTTAGCCTCATCTTCGTACATATCCTCTACAGCATTTTTAATTTTATCTATCACACAAATCCCTCTATTCATTTCAAAAATAACGTAGATTATAGTGTATCATTTTAGTATAGTTCTTTAAAGTCAAATCCAGATTACTACAGCAATCTGGATTTTCAACAAAAGCTCTCCTTATATTTTTGAATTGCTAAATATTTTTACTTTGAAAATCCTTGTATCTAAATGTATAATTATATAAAAACAAAAATATAGGAGCTATATTTATGGATAAAGTACTTACAAATTATAAACATTACTTAAAAAATTGGAGATTTATATTTATTTGCATACTACCTGCTATTGCCTTATTCGTTACTTTCGATGTCATCTTTGAACTACTGTTTCATCAAAATTTCTACTTATCTAACTTAATTTCTGCTATCATATTATTTTTAATATTTATTAACGTTAAAGATAAATTTAAAATTAAAGGCTAAAAAACACTATTTCAAAATAGCCCTTTATTATTGCATCCTACTATAAAATAAGGCTCATAGTAGATTTTCATAAAAAATAAGAGCACCCTGCAATTAGCTGCTCTTATGTGATTAGAGGTTTTTTCTGAGTATTAAGTAGGACACGAAGATCTTGTCCTACTACATAATATATGCTTGTGCTTATTATTTCGTGCATGTATTAAGCACCATGTTCAGGTACTTAATATATGCACAGTCATTGCTAAAAAATCTACTCAAAATTTCACTGCACAATTTCATATTTATAAATTAAAAAACATCCTCAATGGATGTTTTTTATCTAAAGATTTTAAGCTTCCATAAACTTAGCCGGTACACCAATTTTTTCAACTACAGAAGATATATTAGTAGGATTAATCATTACATTTTCAATACATACTAATTTATTTTCTAATATCCCATTCTCTGTAGTAATAAGTTCTTCAAACCGATCTAAAGTCATTGAGAATTTATGTTCACTTCCACCATTCATACTAACTTTTACATACTTCATAGTGTCACCGCCTTTCATAATAATTTACATTTCGACAAGAAGGCGCTTACATCCTTTTTATTTACCTCTTAGATTTCTCACGTTTATATATATTTTGAGAACGGAAACTACTATTATTCACTCACAAAATTATTGCTAATAAGAAAGATAAAGATAAAAATGCACAAAGTGGAATATATAAACCGGTATCCATTCTTGCAAAGTGCGTATCTTTTTGTCGTTTAAAGATACCAAAATAGTTAAATTCACCAATTACTCTAATAGAAAAGACGATCATACAAATCCAGGAACCGACTTGAATAATAACATTAGGAACTGCAAAATGAACAATATTTGCTTGTTGCAACAAAATTATTGCTGCCATACTTAATAATAATGCAATGACCAATGTCATTCCGGCACGAGGTGTAAACGCCTTTTCCCCTGCTTTAGTTGGAATAACACTATTTGTCCCCCAATTACCTCCGAAAGCCCAATATACATGTAAAAAACTAACTAAGAATAATATACAAGCAGATATATATGTAATGATAAGCATTTTATCCTCCCCTTATTTCATTTTGGTTCCCACCTATAAAATATGCTGTTCCCCCCACATTAGCAACCTTCATTTCATTACATAAAAAAACCGTAATGATTTATCAATATTAAGATAAGTCATTACGGGGTTATTAAACCTCATTATGCATTATACCTATTTCTTCGGCGTTCCATCCTTGTTTGACCTTGAACTGCATTTTCTTTGTATGGATCTATTTGCTCTGTCATTTCATATGTTGCAACTGGTTCTTTGTACTTATACTCATGGATCTTTTCTGGCATTTTACTTTTAGATTCTTTCCCACCAAACTTAAATAGTTTCATCTTTAATTTCGGCAATCTTGGAAGTCGAATCTTAATTGATAATCTTTTGCGTTTCTTTTTTGGTCCAAGTAGATTTATATTTTCTTTATTATTATCTTTCTCTTTGCGGTGAATGAACATCGCAAGTAATCCTCCTAATACAAGTCCTCCAATTAATAGTAATATATATACATAATGGCTTGTCATTAAACTCATTATGCGTTCAAGTATGACTAACGACTGTACTTCTTTTATATCCCATAGTAAAGCGGCCCATAATGAGAATAAGCCCAAAGTAAGTCCATATGTACGAAAACGGAATAAACATGGAATTAACGCGACACATGCAGCAATTTTCGCATTTGCTATGATTGAGCTTGTTGCAATATCTTGATGCCAAATAACTAACAGTAGTGTTATAAATGGCGCATACGCTATCCAACTGCATATACGTGAATACATCTTTTTAGCAAAATAACTACCGAAACTAGTAAAAAATAAAAGCCCTCCAATATATATAGATTGTTCTAGAGGGATTTGCTTTGTAAGTCCTGCAATTGGAAAGAGGCCGCTCAGTAGCATTAAGAGCACATCTAATTTCTTCACAATTCCCCATTCCTTTCAAATTTTTTCAATTAATAAAAATCGTTTTTCCATATGAAATAGTTTTTGTATTTCTAAAAAACATATTAATCCTGTCTGCACATAAAGTAAATATGTAAACGAAAAGATACTTGACAAAGGATATCCTTATTTACATAAAAAAATGACAAATCCTGATCGATATAACGAGCAGGATTTGTTTACTAGTATTTAAAGTAGAATAATTGAATCTTTCTTTTCTACTTTTACTACATCTACATCCAATTCATCATCAAATTCTTTAAACTCTCTTGCATCTATGTCAGTAATATAACTCTTTATTACTTTTTCCATATGCATGGAATATGTAATGTGTACATTCTTTTTCGAAAGCATACTAGAATTACAGCACATGTAATGTATCATTTTAGCGATATAATCCCTTTCTACAGGTTTTACACCTAATGGTAGAATTTCAAGTATATATCGCTGAAAAATCCCACTACAATTAAGTGAATATTCACCAGTGCTATAATACATCCCTTTTTGATCTGTATATAAGCCAATGCTATCTAGAGCATCATCAGATTCTATTACACCGTAACTTGGTACATCAAAACCTGTATTTATTCTAATAATATTTAAATTTGGAACCTTTAACACCTCTGGAACAATATCAGGTAAAATATCTGTATTAATTTCTTTATTTTGTAACTCTTTTATCCAATACCTTCTCAAATTTGCATCTACAATGAAATAAACTTGTTCATTTTGTTCTTTTGCATATTGTACAATTTCCATTAATGTTTCGGAAACATATTGTTTAAAAAGAACTCCCATATCATTTCTCTTTGATGGTTGTGGTAAAAATGCATTATGTTTATTTATATTTAATAATACGTAATCAATCGTTTGCCATTCTGTATTCCCATATAATTTATATAAAATTTCTTTTCCTTTTATTTTTGAAAGAATAGGTAAGAAATCAAATTTCGATATTCGTTCAATTGATAAGTTAACGTATATACAAGGTAAATTTATCTTATTCCAACTACGCTTCAAAAATCCTTTTTGCTCTAATAAACTAAAAACACTATTTACAATTGTTTTACGAGATACACTTTGGCCTATAAATAAATTAATAAATGTTGAAATACGGTTTGCTCGTGCAAATCCCTCTCTAATGATTTGTTTTGGATCAATTTTTTCTCGTCCATCACAATTTTTCAATGCGATTAATGCTAATGTCGCATCACTGCGCTCGCCCGCGGTAGCATAGACAGCTTTCGTAACATCATCTACAAGATTTGTTTTATATTTTTGGCAATATTGCATTTTATATGGATTTTGTAACACCTTTTCAATATTGTATCTCACAATCTTTAATAACACTGGAAAATCTGTATTCAATACATAAGAATTTTCACCAACTTTAGTCAAAACAATTTGACTCTCAAGTAATGTTTGTTCTATTTCCAACACTATATCTTCAGACCAAACTTCTAATGTTAATGTCTCTAATCCTTTTGGGGCAAATAAAGGAAATAATTCATTTTTGTTATTTGTAGCTACCTTTTTACATTCTGGAAGTATTGTGAAATAAGAGAATTTACGCTGAAATTCTTTAAATAAATACTCTCTTTCCTTTACTGTTATACCCGGTTCTATTTTAGTACCTTGAACTTTATAAATTCTCTCATTGTATGGAAATAACACCCTTTTATTTTCTCCTACAATATAATCTTTCGGATATTGGAGAATATGGTCTAAATCCACCTCTCCCCCTATTTGAAAATCATCTTTTAAATTTCTAAATATCTTAATCCATTTCATGCCGGTTGTAGCTTGTTGTATTTTTAGTTTTACAAACCGTATTTTTTTATTATTTGACGCAAACTCTGAGGTAGAAATCAATATAATGCCTCGTTTCCGTCTTAAAAGTAAAGGAATATCTGGGTGATTATATTCTTGATATTAAGAATGTTTTTGTGAGCGCTTCGTATTAGTCTGTTTTAATTGATTTTAGCTAGTATTGAAGGTGACATATCAGCGATAATTTATGTTTATTTTGTATAAGTGTTAGCAAGTTTGTTTGCAAACTTGTTAGCACTTTTTTATGTTTCTTCTCTCTGTATTTGATAACTATATAAGATAAAAATTATAAAGGAAGGAATAAAAGTTCTCGAACAAATACCCTTTTCATAATGTATCTAATAAGAAAGAATTTAATATCTAAAATATCAAATGGGGGGACTGTTTTGAACGGTACTAATAACAGTAAATTATTTTTAATATTATCTGCTCATCGTTCTGGATCTAGTGCAGCGGCTGGAGTATTACACACTTTAGGAATACATATGGGAGATTATTTATTAAAACCTTCTGCTACCAATCCCAAAGGTTATTTTGAAAATATTCATTTTATAAATCTAAATGACCAAATTCTAAATTCAGTTAATACTACATGGGATAATCCACCCATAAGAGAAAATACAAAATACCCCATTGAATTATTACAAGATATAATCTCCTTTATAAACACACAAACTAAACCAGTATGGGGCTTAAAGGACCCTAGAATTTGCTTAACGTTTGATATATGGAAAACCCCTTTAGAATGTTTAGCAGACGTTACTTATATATTTAGTTGGCGTCCACTACAAGAGTCCGTACTTTCTCTTATTCATAGGGATAAAATTCCTAAACAGAGAGCCTTTGATATTTTAAATCAGTACCATAAAAACCTTATATTTTATAGACAACAACTTGAGTATGAAAATAAAGATATTATAGATATTCACTTCCATGAATTACTAGAAAATCCAGAAAAATTTGTAAAAAGGATTAATATTAGAATGGATAGAAAGGCAAATTATAATATTGATAAAGTTATAAGTTTTTTAGATGGAAAATTGAAGCATTACTGAAGTGATAGCTTTAAAGTCTATTCATATAAAAATACTTTTTTATATCATAATTAGCTTTAATCCACTAATACAAATAATAACAGCTAAAATTACTTGAAGTGGTTTTACAGAAATTTTAGTGGATAACCTACTACCAAGTATGACTCCTGGCATAGAACCTATGAGTAACTGAATTAATAAGATATAATCTACGTTTCCTAAATTTATGTTTATTATGCTTGCAACAGTAACTAATAAAAAAGCATGTGTAATGTCTGTTCCTACTAATTCAGGTGACTTCAGTTTATATAAAAATATCATTGCAATAGCAAATAAAGAACCTGAACCAACCGAAGTGAGTCCAACGATAAAACCGAATATTATGCCAATAAAAATCGTTAGACTCTTTTTTTGTTCTATAGTACGTTTTTGAAAAAAATTCTGTGAAGCTTCATTATAGAATAAGTTTTTTATAATAATAGAGATTGCAGCAAGAATTAAAACATATCCTAACATATATTTTATAATTCCTTCGCGATTTTGGTGAAGAATTGGTAAAAAATGAAGAAGTATTATTGCAATAACTGCACTTGGTACACTTCCCATAGCTAAATATTTTACTAATCTAAAATTGATGGTTTTTTGTTTCCAGTGCTGGGATATTCCAAACATTTTAGTAATAGAATTATATACTAAATCTGTCCCAACAGCTACAGAAGGACTTATACCTAATACGAGAAGAAACGGAGTTAATAATGCAGCCCCTCCTATCCCTGTTGCTCCAACTAATCCCCCTATGATTAACCCCATCATTATAATAAAAATACTCATTATATTCCCCCTTCCATACTGATGGCTTTTAATAATGGTTTTTATTTTTAAAGAGACTTTATATAGCTGGATTTAGGTATGTTAGTTAAAAATTTATTTCATTCTTCTTATATCCGTATGCTTCAAAATCGTCAGTAAATATTTCTGAAACAAGTTTTATAGCTTCTTCATCATAAAAACTTTGATATGTTGGTAAGGAAGGGAATTGAGGATTTGTAATATCTTCATTTGCATAGTTTCCCTTATGAATCATTTGATGTGCCCTATGATGTGTGGAGTTTGTAAGGAGTGATATATCAGAAGAAAGTAATCCATATTTTTTCTCTAACTTCGGAATTATTGTATTAAAATTTTCTAGCTTTATATTTTGTTTGATGATCTTTTCTTCCCCGTCAATATATTGTTGAGAGAAATGTTGATCTATTTGACTCGATTTAGGTCCTATTGCCTTTACATAGTATAAAAATTGCTTGAACGAGATTCCTTTTTGGATATTTTTATCATTATAAAAATAATCCCTAATTCCCTCCCACTGTTTCGAAGCATAAGGATTATCATAAAGTATCAGAAATGAGCTTACAGCTCTTTTATAAGGATTTCTTACAAGCTTTATGGTATCTTTTTTTAACTCCAAGAGTTCTATTTCTAAATCTACGTAATAATCAATTTTATTTTTGTATATATCAGATTCATAGTAGTGAATAAATGGTGCATATTTCATCGCTTTGTCATATAACCCAATTTGGAAGAAAAACCAGTTTGCAAGGGAAGTACAGCCACTTCTGTGGCTCCAAAATAAAATTATAGGAAAATCCTTATGAAAATGCGGAATACGTTCACCATATTCAATTAACGCTTTAATGTCTTCATTCATCAACAGAGCCCTCCTTTACCTTCATTATTCATAATATTCCTTGCCACTATAACAATAAAATGTTCCCCACTCATACCAGTTTATTTTTATATCACTGTAAAGGTACTTAATTTTATTGATATTAAGACTATTTTTATGAGCATTTCGTATAAGTGTAATTTAGCTGATTAAAGCTATTTTCAAAGACGACATATCAGCGATAAATTATGTCTATTCTGTATAGGTGTTAGCACTTTTTTAAAACATAAACCAGATGAGATTCATACCATTTAGTAACAATGTAAAATTGAATTTATCAAGGATAAACCATTTAACAATTAGTTTGCAGCACTGAATGATTTACAAAAGAATACCCATCGATACACTACGAATAAAAATAATCAGCTAATCGAGGGAATATAATTATTTTTATTTAATTCGCACTTGTACTTCTTGTTCTTGTATTACTTGAATGATTAACTCCAATACAATATTTTGTATTAACTGATGCTCATTATCATGAAGTGTACTTTGTTCTGATATGTATTGAATACATTGATATATATACCCTTCTACCAATAAGCTCCCTTTTTCAACTGTAAGTGTATTTTGCCCATTCTTTTTTACCTTTGGTATTAAAAATTCGTTTTTTGTCAAAATAATCTCCTGTTCAACCTCTTTTATTCCTATGACTTTTTCTTTAAATACAACCTTTTCTCGTAAACTAATTTCACCTTTATATCTTCCTATTTCTATTGGTAGTTTCGCTGTAATAAAATTATTTACGTCTTCCCCATTTTCACTCTCTAATATTATACTGTGAATAGGAATCCATGAAGATGCCTCTACCTTATTCTCTTCTTTATTCCCTTTATTTTTTTTGTTATATAATTCAAAATGAACTCTCTTCTCATGAAGATTTAAAGAAACTAACTTACAATAACTATCCGAATGATATTGTTGCACTGTATTTAATAACTTACAATCTAATTCACGCCCTTCTACACCTTTTTCATTCCTAAATACAAATGCTTCTTGATTTTTTACATTTATTTTTGGAAATATTTTAAAACTAGTTACTTCTGAAAAAATAGAAAATGGAGTTTTGACCACCAGTGAGCGTATTAAAGGCCCTATTTGTGATCCAGACGCTTGACCTTCTTCCTTTAATTCAGGTGGTACTTCTTCTTTTTCACCTCTTTTTTCGTGTAAATTATCTTGTATATTCAGGTTTTTATACTTGTAAATTTCATCCCATATTCCCTTACCAATCCATGGATTTTTCATCACCATCCCCCCGTCTGATGAAATTCAAAAAATTTGTTTTTTATATGTGACCATTTCATCATTATATATGTTGTATAAAAATAAAAAGAAATTGTCTTTGTTAAAAAGACAATTTCTTTTTATTTTTATAGTGCTACTTGTACTTGTTGTACTTGTAAAACTTTTAAAGTAAGATCTAGTACAATTTTTTCACGAAGCGTATCAAATGGTTCGTTTAGCTCTGTAGAACAAGGTGAAAAGTCTAATTCAAAAAATTGAGCGCTTACTAATTCACAATATGGTTGTTCGTTATAAAAAACTGCATTTTCAAAGAAATATTTATCTAGACGTGGTAAATCACCGTTTTTAGGATTTATAAAATGAGAAGTAGTGTCCGAAGAAGAAGCTACTAAAGCTAATGATAGAAAATCACCTTCTGTCAGATCTGCAAAACCAGAAAATGGAACATTTGCAATACGATCATATAGAACTCCATTACACTCGTTATTTGCATATTCAATATTTTTACGAATATAGCCTTGTACAAATAATTTTGCTCTTGTAACTCGTCGGTAAGGTGTACCTGGTACTGGTACAAATGCTACAGGCACTAACTTACATTGTGTTAAAAATACGTTTTTTAATATGCGTTTAATTTCAACTGCTGGAGGCTCTAATGAAATATCGGACTCTACAACAATTTGAAGCGTTCTTTCAGCTAATACAACTGGAATCTTTACAATGGGTGCTCCTGGAGTAACAATTGGTGTTGCAGTCTCATCACTTAATGGTGTTTGGGTTTGCCCTGCTACCTGACATGGTACATTAATTGGACATTGTTCGCTCATATTTTATGCTCCTCTTTTTATAAGATTTTAGAGTTTATAAAATTTTCAAACTCATAATACCTGTATATGTCTTTCTTCTATTAATGTTCGGGTTCTATAGTAGTCTCTTTAATCATTATCATTAAGTTGGTATAATCTAATCATTTTTATTGAAAATTCAGAAAATTAATATTTTTAGATAGATACTAGATTATAGTAATTAAAAAGCTGACTAATTATTTTCAGCTTTTTAATTACTTTACATACACATAAGCTTCATTTGCTGTTACATAGTATGTTTTACTTTTCAAACTTCACATATTCACCAGAAATCCATTGATCGCCGCCAACATTATACCAACCGTCACTATATCCCCACGCTTGATATTTCTCACCTTGGTACACATTTTTCACGACGCCATAGTTAGTTCCTGGACCAGTACGAACGCGTAACACATCAGCAGTAATAATTACTACACCGATGCCATCATTTGAAGATTTAGAAGGTGCTGGTGCATTTTCTCCTGTATAACGAATGTATGATGAATCATTATATACCCACTGATCGCCACCCAAATTTAACCACCCATTTGACTCACCCCATACTTGGTAGCATTCCCCTTTACCTAACTTACGAATAACTGCATATCCAGTTCCAGGTCCTTTTCGTAAATTCACATTATCGCCATTAATATAAGCAACATTTGTACCATCAGTTGAAGGTGGAGTAGGTTTTTGCATTACCGGATTATTACTTCCGTTATATGCATTTTGGACTCTTTCAAAAAAACTATTCCAACGTCCTTCCGCTAGCATACGATGAGGACAATACTTTCCACTCCATGATTGGTGTGTGCGAACTTTACTAATTGGAATATTGTACTGTTTCATGAGTTGAGCTACAACGATAGCTGCATTATCTTCTGCTTTATAATATCGATCTCCACCACTTAAAGAGTAACAGATTTCAACTCCAATAGACTTACGATTTCCGTTACCACCACCATCACCGCAATGCCAAGCATTACGCTCTAAAGGAATTCCTTGTACAGCTTCTTTATCGTCTACCGCAATATGAAACGATACTTGGTTATCGTTACGAATCATATAAGATACTTCATTTTCTGCTGTAGCATCATTATACGTATTATGAACTGTGATAAATTCTGGATTCATTGTATACGGACACTTTGTACCATATTTACTTGGATCAACTAATTTTTTTCTGATTTCCATTATTGAACATCTCCCTTTTTCTCTTCTTGTTTTTGTTTACTACCTAAAATTTCAACTGCATTTGTTAAAGCTTGCGGCAACGGAATACCCATTCGACCAGCATTTTCTAAAAGTGAAAGTAATTCATTACCCATGAAGAAGAAAATTGTTGCTTCTCGAATAGCACTATTGCTTCCAAGTGCCACATCTAGCTGGGTCGCCACTCCAACCAAAAGAAAAAGCACCACCTTTTTGGCGATGCCTTTGAAACCAACTTTACTTTTTAGCTCTCCGTTGTATCCTGCTGCGACTACTCCTGTGATATAGTCGATAGCTACCATGATTACTAGAACTTTCAATGTTGCATCCCATCCTCCCAAGAAATACCCACAGAAGCCACCAAAAGTGGCAATAAAGGTTTTTAATAATACATCAATACGATCCATCTTTTCCTCTCCTTTTTTAGATAATAAAAAAAGACCAGCTTATGGCTGCTCTGGTTTCCCGTCTATTAATTTTTGTACTAATTCTGTTAATGTGGACACATCGTTTGTTAGTTTCGTAACTTGCTCTTTTAGTTGTTTATTCTCACCTTTAACAGTAGTTAACTCTTCGTTAAATTGATGATACTGCTGTTGGAAAGCTGCAATAAAGATTGAAACAGTATTATATAAATTAATGGCCCGTTTCTCTTTATCTGTAAATATATCTTCCGTATCATCTGCAATCATACCGAAATACGTTTCAATTTCTTTTGTTGTATATGGTTCTGTTTGTTCTTCCGGCTTGTTCACACGCATTTGATACAGATTATACATGTCGTCCTTGAAGTTGTACTGTTTGATAGCTAAACTCATGATTTTATCAAGAGCTGAGAAAGGGATATCTTTTATGTTTTCTTTCATATTCCTAGCTGATGTAGGATTAAATGCTTTCGCCCACATTTGACCATTGGCATTTACATTTTCTTGCGCTCGTAGCGTTCTTAATTCTATATCTTTCCACCCTTGGCCCATCATATCTTTAATCTGTAATCCGTTGTTATAACCTTGTACAAAACTTGATCTTATCATTGCATTACCCATGATTAAATCATGATCAGTGGCACCATTGATGAAAGATATATTGTAGTCACTGCCTTTCCTTTTAAACGTAAACTGTCCCCGGTTATTGTTAAAAATATGCGGTTCCGTTGTGGTCACAAAGAAGTAACCATATCCTGGAGCCCATCCTTCAGATTCAAAAATAATATCATTTAAGTTTTTAAAACGAAATTGTCCATCTGAATATACGCTCAGATGTCCACCGTCATTATGCATTTGAATATAGTTTGACCAAATATTAGTTCCTTCTGCATTTTCTCCTTTAGAAATCCCAAATTTTGCATATGCTTTAGAAGGTTGATCAACTCCATTAATTCGCGGCATGACTTGATAAATATAAAATGATCCTGTACCAGCGTATTTTCTATTATCAGAACCAAGGACTAATGAAGGTTGAATACTTCCATCATCTGTTTCCATAAATCCTATATAGCCACGTGGCTTATCTAAATCGAAAATCTTCATGTCTTGCTTATTTATTTCAACAAATCTGTTTCCACTTGTTTTAAGCGTTACCCCTTCTAAAACTTTTCCTTTAATATGATTTGCTGTAATAAAACCTACTAAGTTAATTCTGTTCGCATTCAAAGTAATGTTTTCTTTACTCATATTGAATGCTGCGATTACATCATTTTCTTTTACAGATATACTTACGCCCTTTTCAGTTAACTGAAGACGGGTTTCCATATCCCTTACATAAGATGATGTGGCAAATTGCCCATTAGCTTGCTCTTTTGTATATACCTCTGTCTTTTTGGCTGAAGCATTTATACCCTGTTCATTGATAATAAAGCGGTTATCAATCAAAGTCATTTTTTGATTAAATTGCTCAGTTGCAAGTTTGTTAGCTAGTTCGCCCAATAAATCTTGTTTATTTTTATCGACTGTTTGCTTCAACTCAGGTATCTTAAATCCAGCAACATAATCTTCTACTTGTTTAAGCTCAACTTTTGCACCGATTGCTGTTGCCTGTTGTTCGAGTTTTGTATTTGCATCAGTAAGCTTTTTCCCTTGATCTGATACTACATTATTTAAATTGCTCACTGTGGAAGATAATCCAGTTGCTGTTTGTTCTACTGTAGTCATGCGCTTTTCGAATCCGGCTTGGCTATCCTGCACCTTAGTTACAGTAGATTTTACACCATCTACACTTTTTTCAATCTCGGTTGTTTTTTTGGTGAATTCATCGGTTGTCACTTGATCTTCTGGAGCTAGTGTCCATCCGGTAGCTTTATTACCTATTTCAATTTGAAAATTAGAAATGATAATTTTTGCTCCAGTTGTGAAATTATCTAATCTCATATTTACAGCCTTAAAAGCACTATCACTAATCGTGATTACACCCAAATATTTACCGCTTAAGTTTTGAGGAGAAAATGTAATTTTGGATGCAATAAGGGGATAAGGATTACTCCCTTGCATATACATAGTACCCGATGGTGTCGTTGTACCTTCAACTTTCCAATCAAAGGAAACACAAATTTCCTTATTTAGAATTGAACTAGAATCCCCACCTGCAAAATTATAAATACTTAAAGTTTGATTCGCTGTATTATTACCAATTAAACTAGCTGGGATTGATGTACCAAGAACAACATTTCGTCCACCTATTTTAGTGTTATTGACTTTGGTCTCTACACTCGTTAGCTTCTCACTGATTTTTCCGGCTTCTTCTTTAATTTCAGTTGTTGTTTTCTTAAGCTCACTTGTTGTTTGTTGTACATCAGAAATCGTCTTTTTTGTGCCTTCTACGGTTTGTTCGACTGTATTTAATTTATTACTGATTTCAGTATCTTTTTTTGTTAACGATTCAATAGAAGTTTTAAATCCATCTGCGGTTTGCTCTGATTTCGTTACACGTTCCGTAAGCTTTCCTTGCTCACTCTGGATATTGCTAACAGTAGTATTTACACCTTTAATGCTGTTTTCAATCTCCACTGTTTTTTTAGTAAAGTCTGTTCCTGTAACTTGATCTTCATTGGCTAATTTAAACGATGATGGCTTATTACCTGCTTCGACTTGGAAGTTCTTCATTTTTACAGTACCTGAAGCTGAACGCAAAAAGATTTGTAACCTTATAAATTTGATTTCTTTATCTTCTATTATTTGAGATACTCTTCCATATCTCTTATATCTATTCGTCCCTTCTGGAACAATTTTCCCATAACACGCTTCAAACCACGATGTTTTTCCATCAGCATATTCAACTCTTAATTCAATTCCAACACTATTATTACTGGCTGTTCCATGTTTAAGGTTAATTGTTTCAGCGTCAAAACTTAAATAGACTTGCTTTCCTCTAAAGTCATTGTATGCATCTTTAGAAATATCAAGTGCATCACCTTTATTATCGGTTTCATTTGTATTTGTATATATAAACTCTCGATCTCCGGTCAAAACATAATTACGAACACCAATAACTGTATTATCTACTTGCGTTTTAAGTTCTGTAAGAGTCTGTTTCGTCCCCTCAGCTGTTGTCTTAATCTCGTTTGTCTTCTGCTCCAATTGTGACAAGCCTTCATTCGTTTTCTTTAATTCGGACTTCTCTGCTTTCTGTGTAAGAGCCTCAGTTGTTTGACTCATAGATGTGTTAATGTCCTTGAATTTCTGTACGTTCCCTTGTTTATCAGTTTCGTAAATTTGTTTACCTATGAAACCATCTTTAATCTCATCTTTCGTATAAACACCTGATTTATCGGCCTTATCTTTCAGCTGAGTATCAATCCAGGTCTGGTCCACTTTACCATTAACTTGCTTTTGAACATCCACTATTTGTCCAGCTATCTCTTGCGCTTTACCTTCCACACTTTGAACCTTTTGATTTAACTCCGTTTTGGCGGACTCAATATCTTTATTCACCTGCTCAAGTGTTTCTTTCTTAACAGATTCAACATCAGGTACAACCGATTCCCAAGCTGCGCCTGTCCATATTTTCAAAATACCAGGCTTTCCATTACTAATATCACGCCAAAGTGTTTTATAAGGTTTAAGTCCTGTTGTCGGTGGATTCTTAGCTTCAATGATGTCTACCGTGTTATTTTTAAGATTCTCTTGAACCTTTTCAGCCAATGTTTTCGCTGCTTCGGATTCTTTCTTAGCATTACTAGCTGTTTCATTTGCATCTTTCACTAATTTATCTAATTGATCTATCAATTCTTGCTTACTTCCTAGTGAACTAAGAATACGATTGTATATCTTTCGTAGTTCTTCATTTGGATCAGTAATTTCACGATAATCACCAAATGAATATTTATCTTGCGAAGGATCAGTATGTGATTCATCACCAACGATTGCCCTTGCTTCTAAATAAAGCTTAGGTGTAAATCCAACATCTTTAATTCGGATTGTATCTCCTTCATTGATTAACTCGTGAGCTAGTCCAAATACACGACCTATACTTTGTGCTTGAACATCATAAGAAATAGAGGTATTCACACGTTTTGCTAACTCTGTTTTCATAAGAGTCAATAAACGTTCTGGTGTTATATCTTGTTCTGTTTCTGGTGTGTAAAATCCAAATTTATGTTTCCCTTTTTCGTTCCAACGTTGAAAGGCATCGTTATCTACAATATAGGGCATACCTTTGTTTATATCTGCAATAGTGAGAACTTCCCCACCTTCTTTTTTGATAAAGCCGATTAAAGCTGTACAAATGTTTTGTGAGTTCTCAATACGTTTGATTCCAACTAAATCTTTACCTAATGTGACTTCCTTCCCTGTTTCTCTTCCTCTTTTTTTCACCATGTCTACATACCAACCTGCAATTTGAGAACCAACCACCTCAACACGGTATATAATTTCTAGTTCAAATAGGGAAGCAATCTTCTTTAAGAAACTCAATGGATCTATAAATTCATCAATAGTCATAGAATGAAATCCAGCATACTCCGTTTTACCGCGCTTCCATTTTGTCCCTATAAGAGCAATATCCATAAATTCATTTACTGTCTTACCTTCAAATTTCTGTGGACGAATATAGTCATCTTTAGCAAGATTAATCCATGCACCTGATGCATAAGTAATGACGGATCTATCGTTAGGGTCTTTTTCTACTTCAGTGATTACATACGGAACAATACGCCCATCCCTTACTTCTTTTAACACTAAGTTTTGTTGCATAAGTGTTGCTGCATATGTCGTGTTATCAAATACTTTAAACTCTAAAGTATCGATATTATTCTTGATTTCCCAATGACGTTTATCATCCCAATAATCTTTTGGTTGTATAGCTGAAACGATTTGACTCGTTTTAAAATCAATAACATGCAAGACTCCACTTGGTGTTCTCATCTAAATCGCTCCCTATATGTAACCTTTGCTATTCCGATATCAGAAGGCATAATTTCTAGTGTATTCATACCTTTATTAATGACAGGGAAATTACTAAAAATATCCTTCAAATTAATTGCATCCTTCCCCTCAATCGTTACATGACTATTTTCTGTATCAATTACGACTTTATCTCCAACATCTACTATATAAGGCGGTGTGTTTTTCGTATTTAAATTCACTTTCCAAAACTTTAAATCATTAACTGACATCGCTTCTACTGGCGGTACATCCTGCCATTGCATGATGCTAATCTGTATTTGAGCTGCTTTTTCCATGTGATAGTTATTTTCATCAGTCCACCGTGCAAAACGCTCTGAATCATCTTTTTCTGTCCCAGGAAGAAATTTTGAAATATACGCTTCCCATACATTTCCTGTTCTAGCTATCCACAATCGACCGAAATATTGATTCCATGTATTTGGATAATCACCACTCTCATAAATCAATCCTGTTTTCCCTGGCTTGTTATCGTATCCAATAACCATCGTTCCAAAATTTTGTTCAGCTTGCCAATAGAGATCATTCATAGCAATTTTTGAGAGTACCTTACTATTTTCATCGAGTATAGCTATCTCAACTCGTCCCATTTCATTGATTTTCTTACTCTTACAAGTAACATAAGCTTGCATAATAAAATCTTGTACTGGACCACCAGGTATACTCTTTTTAACAGCTGCACCATGCCATCCTTTACCTGTTCCAGTACCAAAATCAGAACAATAAAATTGATATTTATCTGATTTCATTTCGCCAACTGGCTCACCATCTTCCATTGCGCTGACTTTACTCCATCCGACCGTAGTAGCCATTTCATCCCATACGATACGTTGATTCCTTTCTACAGGCTTTTCCACAGTTTTTAGTGGCATACCGATACGAAAATAATCTCGATCACTTAAAGATACCCCACCAAACCATACATCTAAAAAAGTGTTTGGTTTTTTTATGTCAATCTCAATAATAGGATTAGAATGAACAGTTCCTTTGTTTTGAACATTTGCGGTTAACCCTAGCGTACCTGTTTGAAAATCGACTGTTTGAGTGGGTCCTAATTTATATGGCATTGGGCAAATGAACGTAAGAGTTCCTATTCCAAGTGTTACAAATTCATCTAAATCGAAACTATCATCCACAACCGCTAAATATGTTCTATTTGGTTCTACATCAAAAATAAGCTCTGCTGGTTGATCCGTTATTAACCAACTTGCAATTTCTTCTTTTAACATTTCTAAATCAGCGTGTTCAGGAACTATGATCCCTACAGGAATTGATAAAACACGCATTTCTGTTTGTGTATTTAATAATCTTGCCCCTGGATACCCTGGAGTACTTAGAAAATTACGTTTCAATGGTGCCCAAGTTGGTCTTTTCCAATCTTTTGCAATTTGGATATACTTTTTACGTTCATTGTTAAATTTGAAAGAGCTCATTTTGACACCTCATTTCTTTATAAAATAAAAGAAACCCAAACCTAAAAGTCTGAGTTTCTCTTTTCTTCTCTTTCTTGATACTCAGTTGTATATCGATAAGTACCACGTGCCACATCTCGTCCTTCTAAAACAACAGGAACCTCCACAACTAAATCGCCACCAAGCATTGGAATTACTCCGCTTCCAGATGATCCCAAAGAATTATTAACCACTTGATTCGATACACTGTTTGTCATGGCTTGTCTACTGTTTGACATACTTCCATACACACCACTCATGACAGACTTTAATCCGGATAGCTGATTCATAGAAGTAGCCATCATACGGCTCATATCACCCATTAATTGATTCATAGTTCCAGTAATACCGAGTGATTTTTCTTTCGATGATAAAGGTGTAACTGTGATTGAATTACCCTTCTTCGTAAATAACTCTGGTCCGGCTTCTCCTGTGATAAATGAACCATCACCTACAGGTTTTCCGCCTTTAGCAAGCATTGGTACATGTGGAATAGTTGGAGCACTTACTCCTGGAATTTCATTTAACAATTCTGCTGGTGTATTAAAGCCATCTATGAATTTATTAATAATACGAATGATTCCGTTGATAGCTGTACGAATACCACTCTTAATTCCATCCCACACGCCTAATACTGCTGACTTCATTCCTTCAAATGCCCCACTAACAGCGTTTGTTACCCATCTTACAGGAGTCATAATGGCATCTTTTAATCCATTCCATACAGAAGATGCGGTCGACTTAATACCTTCCCAAATATTTGAAAGCGTAGATTTAATACCATTCCACACGCTGCTGCTTGTACTACTAATCATATTCCAAACAGTCGAAATGGCTGATTTAATGCTATTAAAAATTGAACTAGCTGTGGAAACAATTGAATTCCATAAGCTAGAAAGATAACTTTTAATTGTATTCCATACTGCGCTTGTAGTGGAACTAATTGTATTCCATGTATTTACGATCCAATCTTTGATTGATTGGAAAATCGGCGTGACTATAGAAACTAGCGTGTTCCAGCAAGATTGTAAAAATCCTTTTACTGCATTCCACACCGTCATTGTGGTGGAACTAATAACATTCCATACATTCACAATCCAATTTTTAAGTGTTTCAAAGACAGAAGTTGCAACCGAAACAATACCATTCCAACAACTCTGAAGAAAAGAAACTATAGCATTCCACACCGTTGTTGCCACTGAACTAATAGCATTCCACACAGAACCAATAAAGTTCTTTATCGATTCAAAAATTGGCGTTGCAAAATACAAAATAGCCGTCCAAATTGCTTGTAAGTATTGAGTAATGAAATTCCATACAGTTTGAATCACTGTAGAAATACCGTTCCAAATCATAGAAAAGAAATCAGCAATCCCTTGTAAAATAGGAGTTAGAAAGGCAACTAATCCATCCCAGATCTCTTGAAAGAACGTCGATATTGAAGTCCATACTTCAGTGAAGAAAGTTGCTATTTCTTGCAATACAGAAGTGAGATATTCAACAATTCCATTCCAAATTTCCATACAGAAATTAAAAATAGAAGTCCAAATACCAACGTATGCTTCTAAAATAGCGGTTCCCCATGTTACAACAAATTCAACAATTCCATTCCATAAACCTATTAAGAACTCCTTAATTGAATTCCAGACTTCCGATGTAGATTCACTAATACTATTCCAGGTATCACTTGCCCACTGCACAATACCGTCCCATATTCCTACTAAGAACTCTCCAATTGCATTCCAAGCATCAATGGTCCATTGTTTAATGTCGTCCCAATTTTTATAAATGGCAATTCCTAAAGCAACTATAGCTGCAATAATAATAGGAACAATAGCAACAAGTCCGGCTGCTGCTAAAGCTCCAACTCCAAAGAAGCTCATGACAGTCATGACTATAGGAGCAAGTGCCATAATTGCACCTGAGATTATACCAATAGCCACTGCAACAGCCGTTAATGTGGCTGCTAACTTTGGATTGTTTGAAACCCATTCAGCTATTTTGGAAATGACATCCGCTATGACACTAAGAACTGGCTGAAGCGCAACTTGTAAATCCTGCATCGCTTTTTGAAATTTAACTGCTGGGTTTGCATCCATTTTCTTAATAGAATCATTCAGTTTATCTTGTTGCTTCCCAAAATCAACTGTTTTCTCTTTCGCGCCTAGCAAAGTATTAATGATGTTTTGTCCTTGATCTTCATACATTGTCATTTTGTTATCGTAAAGGCTTTTTATCCTCTACTTCTTACAGTTCATTTCCTGTAAGTTCGGCATACGTTTTCACTATTAAGTGTCGCGGTCTCGTGGAGGGATTATATCTTTTCACCCTCTATGCTCTGCCCCTGACTATACTTCGTATAGCCTTCGGTTCAAGTTAGGAATCTCACCCTTCTTGCTTTATACCGCAATTTTACTTCGGCACAATTTATCATCTACCGAAAAATTTAACGCCTAATTCATTACGCTTTGTTTCATCATCAACTTTCGATAGAGCTTGTGCAATCTCGGTCATTGCTGCTGAACCTTCTTTACCACCATTAGCTACAGCTTGACCCCATTTTTGAACTTGTTCTGCTGAAATTTGTGTACCTTCAAGGGCTTCTTTCATTGCTTTATCGACACCTTGACCGAATTCAGCTGCTTTAACACGTCCCTCCTTCAAACCATCTAAGAGATTATCGATCATTTACATTCAACGTGATTCGCAACGTCACGCCCGTTCTTTTATGAACTGCTATACGTCACCGCATAGATTAGACTATATCTTCAACTAATTGAGTTGCTCCCCGTTTCGAGTGTCATTTGCTTACACCCTACGTCTTTCGACTAGTCGTTGCACGTTCCTTAATTAAAAGGCTTCGCTCAGTATTGTCTCATTTGAGAGTTTCACTGAATTAAAGGAGTTTTTCATTGTATGTCACCATACAAGGGAACTATAATCTAATTCCATGTACCTGTTTCAACCCCAGCTGCCATGATCGCTTGGACCTCTTCAGCGTTGTAGCCTGCTCGCGTCAGCTGACCACCATATTCAGCGATAATATCTAATTGTTCCGGTGGAAAACCCATTTTTAATAGGGCATCAGCCATACCAAGAGCGCCTTCTTGTGAAATGCCTAATTCATTACCGATTTCATTCGTTTCTTGAATTAATTCAGTAAAATCTATACCAGCATAAGCATTAGAAATAACAGCTGCACTCTTTACGAAAGAAGCATTTGCTTCATCACTAACATCTTTATTCAAAGCCCATTGTCTTCTTACACCCTCAAGTGCTTCTTCTGCATCTAATCCATAGGCTGAAATTCCTCTCACAGCATCCTCTACTGATTTTTTTGAGGATTCAGGAACATCAAATCCTATTTCAATTTTTGTTTTTAGCTTCGACATGTCCATTGCTTTTTCAATAGCGGTTGCAATTCCACCACCTGCTGCCAATCCACCAATGACATTTTCAAGCCCTACTTTTAAGCCTTCAAACTTTTTCTCTGTCCTGCCAGCTTCTTGTTGTAAATCTCTTAATTCATTTTGCACTTGCCGTATTGAATTTCCAGCATCCACAGATCGAAGAGCTCGTTGCAATTTATCAATGTCTGTTCCTGCTCCTAATGCTTCACGACCGATAATTTCAATTGCTTGTTCTAACTGACGACTTGTAGCTGTTCCATTTCGAATTGCATTCACAAGACGATTTCCTAATGCTCCTGCAAAATCATCAACGCTTTTTCCTGTAGCTCTAAACAATGTTTCTAATTGCCTTGTAGAACTCGCTACATTCTCTTGTTCAGCTTTCATGTTTCCGAGTTTATTTTTCAGACCATTAAGCGATCCTTCTGTAAATTCAATTTCACGTCTGAATGCACGATATTGTTCTTCAGAAATTTTACCGTTTTGAAATTGAGCTTGTACTTGTTGTTCCGCTGCCTTCAACTTATCTAGCTTTTGCGTTGTATTCTCAATCTGTTGTGTAAGTAACTGTTGTTTTTGCGCTAATGCTTCCACATTACCAGGATCAAACTTTAACAAACGCTCCACATCTTTTAGTTCTTTAGCTAAAGAATCGCTTTGTTTATTAACATCTTTTAGAGCGTTTTGTAACGGTTGAGTGTCACCATTAATTTCAATCGTAATACCTTTAATTCTTCCTGCCATTTTCTCACCCCTTTCTTAGAATGAATCGAAGTCTTTTTGATTTGCTTTTCTAACTTTTTCTTTATCTGGATTCTCCATTTCAGCGAATTCAGAAATGTAATCAAAACAATCACCAATCGTCATAATTTCCAAATCCCAATGTGTTAATTTCGCTTTATAACAAAGAGCAAGGAACGTATCAGTGGTTAATTCTTCATCACTGAAATCGCCTTGCTCTCCATTACTTTTCTTTATTTTTTTTTTGCGCCCATTGTACTTTGAATCATATCCATAATTTCTGGAAGGATTTCAGAGATAGGGAATTCATCAAAACCATCTAACCATGTAATCGGTTCAGCAATTTCTGGATTTGCTGTTTTTGCATATAACCAAACTAGATCATATACAACCTCAAAATCTACTTTACTTAAATCCGCATTTGCTAAATCAATAGTAGCACCCGCTTGAGGATTTGAAGGAGCGATAACTCCTAATTTGAGCATGTCTGCAAATAAATCACGTCTAAATTGCGCTTTATATCGTTTAACGGTTGCTGCTGTACTTTTTAATCTAACTTGTTTTCCGTCTATTGTAATTGTCTTTTCCATTTACTATCACGCTCCTTTTGGTGCTGCTGGTTTTTTAATATACACTTCTTTGTACCAGTTATCGTAAATTGTTTGGGTTGTTTTAGCAGTTGTCTTCGTTTTAACCATTGGTCTTCCACCAGGCGCTAAAATCAATGGGCTCGCAACAAATTTCAATTCATTTGTATTCGGTTCAGCTGAATTTGTTTTTGATTTTGATGAAATATTAGGTCGACTCGCTGAACAGTTATACATAACATGACGAGTTGCCTTCACATCACCATCAAACTCAAATAACAGCGCGAATGGTTTCCCTTTTGCATCAGCTAACTCATTTAATACACCATCTGTCTCATCTAATTGTTCGCCTAATGCATCAATAGCAAATTGCTCTGGAAGGAGTGCGATATTTAATGTTCCTTCATAACCTTGGTTATTATCTGCTGAGTAATAAAGCATATCGTCAGCATAGAATTCAATTAAATCACCGCGTGGTTCATTTGTTAGTTCAACTGCACCAGGCAATGGAATTGGTGTTTTAAATGTAACGACTCCGTCAGTTACGTTGTATGGTACATAATGAACATTTTTTAAACCATAAGATACCTTGTTTTCTGGCATTTACATCAACCTCGTTTCATATATTTTTTGAAATAATTTCTCAGATTCAATAAAAGTCCCATACGAGTCATAAGGAATATCATGATCGTCTAGGACTTTTTCAATTATGGCTTCTGCAACTAAATCTTTTCTAGTTGTATAAAGCTCAATATTTAAATCATTTATTTTGTGATAAACCTTGTTATCAGCCATTAAATTTGCTGATCCATCCACAAGGAAACATATATAAGGTGGCGTTGGAACTGGTTTAGTCGGTGTTGCTGTAAAATGCGAATAAGCCACAGGATAACCTGTAGCTTCAAGAATTTTTGTTAGTTCACCTAATGTCATTCTTGAATCGCCCTCTCGATACGTCTTGGCAATTCATTAATTACATACTCTTCAACTGGACGAATATGCACTTGAGCCGGAACACGTCCACCACCGACTTTCGCATGTCCATTTTCTAAAAGATGCGTTAATTGTCCTTGTGAATTGTGGACGACAACACCATTATCTTCTTTTTTCTTACGCCATCCTTTACGATATGCCCCTGTTTTTTTAGGACTACCTTGCTTTAATTTTTCTACAGCAACATCAGCAACCTCTTCTTGTGCTGTCAACAATTCTTCTTCCACAACATTTGCATATCTTTGCAATTCTCTAGCAAGTTCGCTCGCAAAATCATTCATATTAAACATGCTCCTTTGCGATCATAGTCAATGTTTGATACATTTCATCATCATTCATTGGCGGTTCGATAATGTCAAAGATACGATCCTTCATTTTAATTCGCATTAATTCTGTAATTCCTGTTGTATAAGGAATTACAAACCGATAAATTCGTGTAGACTGTGAAGCCGAAGCTTCAATGTACTCTGAACCTTTTACCGTTTTTATCATTGCCCATGCTTTTTTTACTTCTTGCCAATTACCTGTTTCAACTTCTTGATTCAAATCATCTTGTATTACTTCTGGTTGCTCAATGATAATTCGATTTCTACAATCACCTGTATTCAGTGGTTTCTTGTACTGAAAAGGACGCATATTAATCACCGTCCAATTTAATTTCTTCTAATGCTTTATCGATACCTAAACTATTAATCTGACTTAAAAAATTCTTGTCAAAATACTCTAATGCATCGTTATAAACATAACGAGAACGTTCAAAGACTAATTCTTTGAACTCCTCGTCTTTATTTAAATCATAATTCCCACAAACCCTAAGTAACGCCTTGTTAGACATAGAAAGGATGCGCTTTAGGTTGTCGTCTTCCTCATCCCCTAAGTGCATCCTATCTTTGAATTGCTGTAATATTTCATTCGAAATTACTGTATTCATTCACATCACCCTTGTGTTGGTGGGGTTACTTCTTCAAGCTTTAATGTAAAAACTTGTGAAGTGTATTTATCCTTCGGTTTACCTGTAGCATATTGTTTAGCAATATAAACAGTTGCATCTTCTAAAGCTAATGTTTCTTCATACTTCTTGATTGGCTCTGTTCCACCCATCGCTGCAATGTATTCCCCTTTAACAAAGAAAACCACTTGTCCTTGAGGTACAAATACAGATTCTGTTGGGATTGGATTAAAAGGTAAGCTCGTTACATATACACCTGCCGCATTTTGAATCGTAGCATTTGCTTGAATATCAAAAGTATCAAATGGATTTGTTACCATAACTACTTTACCAGCAATATTTTTTGGTCGATCTGCATCTGTTTTACCATCAGGGTTTAATTTTTTAGCCAATAATTTGACCACGCCTTTTAATTCATTAATTGTTTTGCGACCAGGCTCAAAAGTTAAAGTTCCAGCAACCTTTTTATCTGGATATACTCCATTCGTGACACTCCCGCTAGGGTCTTTTAATAATCCAATAGGTTCATTTTTACCCGTACCAGCTACAAAGCCACGTTCTAAACCTACTGACATTGCTTCTGTAATCATAGTACGAACATATCGTTCCACCCATACTGGACCAAGCTTCAACATATCCTTTGCTAATGGAATAAATGCTGTTAATTTCAGTTGAGTAATTGATTCTTTTCGGAATGCAGCATTTAATTGTCCTTTAATATCACCAAATAACGGTCCCCATACAGCTGCACCCTCTGAATCTCCATAAATAAATTCTGTCACGGCTCCTAAATTCTCTAAACCGATATGCTCTAGCAACGGATGACCTTGAACTAAATCATCAAAAATTCTCTCTTGTGTTGTTTTAGGTAGAGTCTCAGTAGATTTAAAACCACCCTCTTCAACAACAGCATTAAAGAACTTCATTTCTTCACTTGTTAGTACATTAGCACCGCGAGATTGCATAATAGAACGATCTACCATTGATTCATTCACTTGATTTAAAATATCTGCTCGTACATCTGTAGCAAGTGCTTCAATCATGGAGTTTAATGCTACTGATTGTTCTTCTGCTGTACCATCCTGTGTCGCTTTTGCAAAAGCTAGTTTTTTCTCTTCGAAATTATTAAACTTAATAACCATATTTTATTTTCCTCCTAAATTTAAAAAGAGCGTACTCAAATTCTGTTTTGTATGAACAGGCTTTTGAATAGGCTCTTTGAGATTTGTATTCGTTTGTAAATCATTCAGAATTTCATTTTTTAAACCTGATAATGCTGCATTTAAATCTTCTTTTGTAATCCCTTGGCCTTTGTTCATGGTTCCATTTCTAAAGCCATCGATTACTTTCTGTGGAAGCATGGCAGTAGTAGAAGCTGAAGCTGTCATTTTAACCTGATTATCCATAAACATAATTTCATCCACAAAATTATTTTCTAATGCTTGTTGTGGACCCATCCAAGTTTCTTCAGCCATCATATGAAGTAGTTCCTCTTCTGATTTACCACTTTTAATGACATAGGCATTTACAATTGCTCGATCAGTTGTTTTCAACATTTCAGCAGCTTTTTCCATATCACGATGATCACCCCCATTCCACATAGAAGCATTGTGAATCATAATTTGTGCTGTAGGTGAAATTCGGACTTTATCACCAGCCATCGCAATAACAGAAGCCGCACTTGCAGCCAAACCAACAATTTGAACTTCCACATGACCAGGATAACTTTTCAACGCTGTATAAATTTCTGATCCTTCGTGTACATAACCACCGGGACTGTTAATCGATACAATTAAATCATCACCATTGGCATCAATCAGTTCTTTTGAGATTTTACCTGGGCTTGCAGCATCCATTTCAAACCAATCATAAATCCAAGCTTCATCATTCGAAATAATTGGTCCTTTAACGTCAATTTTCACCGTCATTTGTATTCTCACCTCCTTCAGATTCAGTTAGTTTCGTATAGTTTTTCGTAATATGATGTGTATTTAAGTTTGGATCATCCGAAACTTCATATCCTACTTCTAATCGAATTTCATTTCCTGTAAATGCACTTGAAGAAATGAGTTTATCGATGCTTGTCGCAAGATCAAATATACTTTGATAAGAAACAGCTTTAACTTCAATTTTTTGACCTAAAAGATACTCCTCTTTTTCAAAAAATTTAACGTTTGCTTCATCAGAAATCTTTTTTAATAAAGGTTTCACTGTGAAAAGCATATAATTTTTCGTTTGCTTCTCAACATCAGCCATTTCACCATATATCAAAGCAGTTGGAATACCAAAAGCCATTGCTACTTGATTTAAGAAGCCATTTGTTACTTTATTAATTTCCTCCACACTCTGTCCAGAATTTGCTCCACCTGACGTTTCAGCATACTTAAAACCTGGTTGTTGCGGAATGATAGCAACGTCTTTTTCTCCAATCGCTTTGTACATGTTATCAATGAATTCTTGAAGCTTCGCTTGATGTTCTTTACTCTTTGCAGCAAGCATGTCCATATCAACTGTTCCGCGAATTTGATTTTTGCGCTTTTGAGAACTTAATATCCTACCGAACAAATCACCATAATCAGTAAACAAACCATCGATAAGAGGTGATAACTTGTCATTCCGATATCTTAAATGAATAACTTCACTTTGCTTAAAACTTCTCTTAAACTGATAATCTTTTACTGTGACATTCGTAAAAGTATCTTCAAACACAGCATATTCATTATGTTCAAAGCCATCAGCAATAAGTAAATCACCATCATCAGCTTGTACAATTAGCGCTTCATTATCAAAAATAAGTTTGTAAATGAAACTCTCCCAAAAGGTACTTGCTGTCATATTCTTATTGGGTCTAACATTTAATCTGTAATAAAGATCATCTTTTTCGAATTCTTCACCATTTTTCACTCTGAATTCGGACTGGCTAATTGTTCTTCCTAAAAAGGATATACATGTATCAATTGCTAATCGCTTCATGTGTACTCTATTTGCTTTTTCAATAAACATTTCCACATCAAACATAAATCCTAATTCACTATTTCTTTTAAACACCGCATCCAGCCATCCAATGATTATCACCCCCTTTATTAGAATTTAATACCGTCTAACATAAAATCGAATTCATCAACAAGAATGTTATCCGCTTGCCATAATGCATGAATAAAGGCTTGGAATCCATCTGTTTTGCGCTTAAATTCATCTTTTTTCAGATATTCTTTGTTACCGTCTTTTTTGATGTGGACGTAAACATTGTTGGTGTACCAACGCATTAATGGATTATCCCCAAAAATAATACGATTGTTCGCAAATAACGTTTCGACCCTAGGTGCTAATAAAGAATGAATCGCTTTTGGATTACGAATATATAACAATATGAAACCCTCAGCTTCAAGTGCTGTTTTAACAAGATCAAGACGGAAAGTATCAGCTACTATTGTGTTAAATCCGTATATCTCACGCATTTTTACAAACCAATCTACAATGTGAGAGATATTAATAACTGGTTCATCCACAATAGTTAGTAAACCATTTTCAGCCCATTCATATATAGGTGCTTTTAATTTCACTTTGTCCAAGAATCCTTTACGTACAAATGAATGACCTTTCCATATATAATCTTCACCATGTTTAAATAGTAAACCGACCGCAGCAAAGTCTTTGATGCTGGCGAAGTCGAGTCCACCTACAGCTACTTTATGTTTTAAATCAGGAACTTCTCTGAGCGTTTCTCCGTCTTCTTCAAAACCAGTACGCATGATTTCTTCCCATGAGGCTACAGACTTTGTTAAATCTGTTTCAGGGTAATTCATGCGTTTTGTTATGAATTCTTCACGGTTTGAAGGATTATTTTCTAATTGTTTATATTGAGTTAATACCTTTTTAAATAATTGTTTAGCATAAGAACTTCTCGGCTCACTAAACATCGGATTAGCTTTTTCCCATACATCAGGATTATCAATTTCTTCTGGATTATCTATCTTGCAGATGAAAGGGAATAATGGATCTTCTAAATCTTTTCCCTTTAGAATGTTCATCGCTCGCTCTTTCGTTTTGTCCAGGAATCCGTCGCGGACAAAGCCATCTGTACCAATAAAAAATTCTCTAGCATTCGGCACTTTTCCAAGTCCACTAGAGAATACATTTACTACATCAAAGTTTTCATATCGATGTATTTCATCGTAAATAACACAACCGTCACGAAGTCCATCCTTAGAACCAGCATTAGATGTATGATATTGCATAATGCTTTGTGTATCATTACTCAGTATCTCTACCTTGGTTCTATAAAACATGTCTTCTAGTATTTCTTTTCCTTTAATAGCATCATAGACTTCACGAAAAGAAACTTTAGCCTGCTTCTCATTGTTCGCCACAATTGAAACATTGTATCGATCTATTCCGTGCAGCGGACTAATAAAGAAATGGCATAATGATGAAATTAAACCGTTTTTACCACCACCACGAGCCATCATAATTAAAAATTGCTCGTAAAAAACAGAATCATCTTCTTTGTAGAAAAGAAAAACAAATGCTGTTAGGAACTTTTGAAATGCTTGCAATTTAAAGTACCATTTCTCAGTGAATTTTATATAGTCCTCATGCATTTCATTATCGAAATACAAATCATCGCGTATTAAAATGTATTTCTCCAGGTACTCAATTAGCATTATGCGCTCTTTATTCAGCTTAATTTTCCCTGCGCGATACATCTCAATATATTCAGTGACATATTTATTTTGAATCATGTTAAATCTTTAACTGAGCGCACAGGTTTTGAAGGAACTTTCTTTTCTTCTGCCGATGCTTCTAATCCAAGTGCATCTAAAATCTTTATCATTCGATCATTTGTTTTATGTAAATCATTAATAGAAGGATTGGATTTCGGACCATGCATGCCAGATACTTTTATTCCTGTTTCTTCAATATCATCAACAAGAATACACTTTAAATCCCACAACGATAAATAGTCTTGAATTAAGTCAGTATAATGATTACCTACAATCTTTTTTTCTTTTAATTGATTTGTTAGATCCTTTTCAATCCTTTTTCTCATTGTTTCACGCTTCACTCTAGCCACAATATCCCTCCCTTCTGATTTACATCGTTTTCCAATTTGATATAACGCGCGAATTTGGTTATAAATTTGAAAAATCGACCCCCTCCTCCGGTGCCCCTTAGAGCATTTTTTCATGAAATTATTTAAGGGGGGGTGTTATTACCGAACCATTTTTACCACTTTTCATCGTTTTCCCATTTGTTTATCTTTTTAACAAACACTCTACCGTGTTCTTTATTATGGCAATCCACACAGACTGTTTCTAAGTTATCTATTTCTAATGCAAGTTCTGGATGATGTTCTAGTTCTTTTATATGATGGACAACGAGTTGAATCTTCTTACGCTTTGCACTCTCACTGTATTCATTGGTATCTGTTTGTACTCGACCATTGCGTTTACATTGCTGGCACTCATAAGAGTCTCTCTTCTTTACTTGTTCACGTATACTCTTCCACTCACCACTGTCATAGAACTTACGCTTCTGTTGTTTGGTTTTATATTCATTCATGAAGCTTACCTCTTTGTTTATAAAACAACTTAGCTATATCAAGAGCTAACAGGATAATCCAGAATGGAATTAAAAAGAAGATAACAGCAATTGATATAACTATTGTTGCTATCAACCATACAGCATCATCTATATTCTTTTGTGCAACATCACATATCGATGGATATAACCTGATTGTTGTATAAAGAAGCCCAACAATAAGATAAGCTAATAACCATAGCATTCTATCATTCTCCTTCCTCAATCCTTCCACGGAATTGAATATCAAGACATTTCTCGCAATAGAAACTCCCCAAGATATGGATAGATACTTGTCTGTTATCAACTTGTATCTGTGTTGTTTTACTATCCATCAATTGATATCTATGTTCACATTCTTTATGTTGATTGATATGTTGTTTGTACTTCTCTAACTTCCACATATCTACAAACGCACCGTTACATTTTGGACAAACAGTTACTTCTTGATATTCTTCTTTTGACAGATAATTAACTCTATCCTGATGGCCACACACTAAACATTTAGAAGTATGGTAATGGTTAATCCCAGTACGAACCTCACACATCTATCTCACTCCTTTCAAAAGAATATTCCGATTATATATTTACCAAATAAATACAGGTTGTTATAATAAAGTTAACATTGCCATCAGGAAAAGTGACTCGCACCCCAAAGCGAGTTGCTTTTCTTTTTTTATGGCTATTTTTCTAAGAATTCATCCACCGCTTTACCCAGCAAACTGATCATCGCTTCTCTCTTTTGCTTTGGTGTTGTATTATCTTGCATATCATTAAAGATAGGAAGTACACTTTCTAATTTCTGTTTATCGATACGTTCATTCACAAGTTCCTGTCCTAACATTGAAATGAAAGTACCAATTGCAACCGCTTGTTCTTGTTTAGTTAGTTTCATTTTTCATCCTCCTCCAAAATAAAAAGCATCCATTCGGGTGCTTTTTTATAGATTATTAATTTGTACTTTAATTCCGGTACGTGAAGTTTTAATCTTATTCCAATCACCTAATGATGAACCACTGATACACATCAACAATATTAAGTAACTGGAAGAAGAGCAAAAGCTCTCCCTAATGACAGTATCATTCAATCATTACCATCTGCTGATTTCGGATTTTATGTGCTATCATTATGAAACCGTTTAGACAACATATAGATTATAAAGGAATCTTAATGAGTTGTGTTTTCCGCCACTTCCCACAATACAAATATATCACGTTGATTCCAAAACGATCGGCACATTTTCTGCCAAAAAGCGGTCACGACTCTGCCACTAATATTAAATTCCACATGAATACTGCACAATTAAGTTATAATGAAGGACTTTACTATAATCCAATGCTTCTTATGCTATATCAGCCTGTACAACTTACGTTTAATGTTAATAAGATATACAGAAAGTATTTTTAATAGGAGATGATTTTATGTCCAGTTATAAATCGAAATGTCATGTTAGAAAGAATACGATTACTACAGGACCTTTTCTAGTTCCATTAAATGCTGCGGTTGGACAACCAAATAATAGGCTTGTAATTATCCTTAAGAATCCAACAAGACAATCGCTAGAAGCTGATGTGGTAATCGAGTATTGTCCTCCTGTACAAATCTCGGTTGATGGTACACCACTTCCCTTTATAATTACTGAGAATGAAAGACCTTTTCTGGAAGGGCTTGGCCTAACAATTATCCCTCCAATGAGTTGTACTCGATTAGAGTTTGATATTAGTTCTTTTGTAAACGGAATTCTTCATGTTAAATCCACAGGAGATTATTTAGTAGGAGAACGTCCATTACGTGGAAAACTTGAAATTGAAGTTGTTGGTGGATCTGGCCTTTCTAACCCTACAAATCCTGGTCTTTCCGTTGCAGATCCCTCTATGGTATTCCATTTTGCTGATTTCATAGTTTAAAAATAGGAATAACTTAATCTATGAGTATTAGTTATACTATTTAAGACACAAGTACAATCCTCTACTAAATTTCATATCGATTAAAATTTCTCACATCATTTTTCTAAGTAATGTTGGGATATCGTCATAAGAATATAATTTGCTTGATAAACCTAAATTCTCATAACGATGTCCCAATTATTAATTAACCTTATACATTTTGCTCAACTGACTTACCCATATCTTATATTGTGTGTAACTGAATCCTTCGTTTAATCCCTTGATATCATTGATTTCATTTCACTTTCTCTTTTGAGTTACACAGTGCGAAAATTATGAGTAACCGTATAGAGATACCACTAACATTTTGAAAAACAAGCTAAGACAAAAATAAAATAAACTGCCCATGTCGACAGCTTATTTACATAATTATTGTTATCAGTAGTCAATACTGCATAGAATTTTTGTTATGGAGAGGTTTTATTACTTCGAGATAGGCTAATATATGTTCGCCTGTATTTTTAAGAAATAGCCTATTCTTGGTCCATTGGGGAAGTAATATTATCTTTATATGCGTCAATATAAATGTTTCCATTTGCTGCAAGTACAGCATACGTAACATCTTTGTAGCTAAGTTTACGTTTTTTTAGCTCACATTGTAATTCTAACTCCGTGTGATTGTTTTGCCTTAGGTTTTCTGTCATAATTTCTCCATCCATAATTAGCTCGATGGGAAGTTTACACTCTTTTTTTGTTGGTATATTTAAATCTTGTTTTGTAACAGTACGATATTCAGGTTTTTTCAAAACAGATATTTTACCATTTGTTTCAACTACGACATAAAGAACTTCTTCAATATTAAAAATACCATTCTCTCTTAATTGTTGGTTTAAATAATCTAGAGAATAGCGCATTTTCCGCATATTATTTTCTAAAATTTTTCCGTTTTCCATAATGACTGTTGGATTTCCAGCAAATACCTTTCTGCCTATCCGACTTTTCATGGATATATAGCTAACCATTAAAATGACAAATACTAAAATAAGAAAAGCTATAACTGCATGATGAGTTTTTACATTTAAATTAAATGCTAAATTTGCAATAATACTTCCGATAGAGATAGCACCAATAAAATCAAAGGTATTCATTTCAGCGATAATCTGCTTTCCTAATATTTTAGCTCCGATAAATAAAATCGAGAAAGATAACAGTGTTCTCAAAATAATCTCTATATGTTCAGACATAAGTAGCTCCTCCTCTTAAGATTGCGTGTTCGTATTATAACGATTTACATAAGGATAGTATGTATCATTGTAAAAGAATTTATTATGTTCAATGACATTAAATAGTTCTTGTAGATGAATTAATCTCGGTTCTGTTGTCAAGTTTCTCAAGAACTAAAAAGAGACATGAATGTAAGAGGAAATATAATGATAGAGTTACTTAAATTACTTATATAAAAGCTAATGGACGAGTATTAATACTTATATAGTAACTTTTATCTGATAAGAAAGGGGTATAAGATTTATGAACAACCTTAATTTTCTTTGTGAACAATTCGCTAAAATTCTTAATGGAAAAAGCAACATAAATCAAGGTGTTTGTTCTGTCTCCTTGCGTCGTAATATTAAAGTGCTGGTTCAAGGACGACCAAGCACCTCAGTGATACCGGTTGGGATATCTTTTGAATCGCTAGATCAAAATGGCAATGCGTTGAACCTTGGAGAAATCGCTATTTTACAAGAAGAAATTCCTTTATTTATGCAATCAATTGTTCAACAAGGGATTATTGTTAGCGCCTTACATAATCATTGGTTATATATGAAACCATTGATTATGTATATTCATATCCAATCTATTGAACCACCATTGAGTTTTGCAAAAAAATTGGCAAATTCCTTTTTGGTTTTAAGTAGTTATCCAATAACTGATAACGGGAGCTAACTTTAAGTAGATCTTATTTATTGATTTTCTATATCGAGAATCATGAGAATAAAAAAAGCCCTCCAGTTAAGCAATCTAGAAAGCATTTTTATAAATTTCTAGATACATTGAATTGCGACTTATTGTATTTTTTGCTTAGCGTGAGGGGTTCCGAAATGCTGGAGGTAGCCCCTCACCACATAGTTATCAAGTTAAAATTTTTTAGTAACCCAAAAACGAATTTTTGTGCTAGCTTGTGACAAAATAGCTTATTTTTTGGTTTTGGGGTAATCCTGAATTCTTAAGTTGATAGGAATGTGGCGATACCCCTAGATTTAAAAAGAAATAAGCAGTGATTAGATTTTAAACTTAGTCATTGCTTTATCCATTGCATCTTGGTTTACACCTATATAACGTAACGTGACCTTCTCTGACGAATGATTGAATATCTCCATAAGTAATGCTATGTTTTTCGTTTGCATGTACATGTGATACCCGTACGTTTTTCTTAACGTATGTGTGCCTATTTCATCTAATCCAAACTCTGCTGCAGCTCCACTTAATATCTTATATGCCATACTACGACCAATCGGACGATTCCTACCTTGTCTACTTTGCAATAAGTACTCATTATCTTCTCTTTTTTCGACAAAGCATTTAAGCTCTCTTTTCAATGCTGCAGTAATTTGTATTCGTTTCTGTTTCCCTGTTTTCTTTTCTCGCATAGATATATGACTGCCTTTAACATCTCCTACCTTCAGTTTCAAAATATCCGAGATTCTCAGGCCTGTATTGATTCCCATAATGAAGAGAATGTAATTACGTAAACTCTTTTCCTTAAAATATTCTTTTAACTGCTGTATTTGCTCTGAATCACGTATCGGCTGAACAAAATTCATTATTCATTACCTCCAGTTTCATAAACTTCTAATCTAAGAGCAAAAGCAAGTTTATAAAACACCCTAGCCTTAACACGTCGATAAGTACGCTCACTCATGCCAATTTCGTTATATACCATATAATCACATACATCTTCATCTTCTAAATAACGCTTAATGATGATGTTTCTTTGATCCTTTCCTGCACGTCCATTACCCAAACGACTAAGAAACTGATCAATATGAAATGACGTTTGCTTAACCCACTCTTCTCGCTTACTTTGCTGTATATTAGCCATCGCTACATTTTCTAATGGCTTTCCTGCATCATTTGTAGGTCCGTGATATCTAATTTCATAAGAAGGAGTGACTTTCATTTCTTCACGCATCATTCCAAACTGTCTATATAAACGTACGCTTTCAAGAACACCTTCTAATTTTTTCTGCGTTGCTACTCTATCGATTTTTGGCAAGAAAGATAATTGTTTAGTCATGTAAGACCACTCCTTTTTATTTTTAGATTACTTTTGTCTTAATGCTCCACGTCTACGTTCATAACGAGGTCCATGAATACCCATTAAACCTTCAATCTCACGAGTGTTTAACTTCTCTTTCCGTTTTTTCTTACTTTTCTTTTTTGCTTTATTCGATTGCTTTTTCCACTCGCGTAATTGGTCCTTAAGTGCTTTCATAATTCCCCATCTCCCTTTTCAAAATAAAAAGGACACCTTTTCCTAAAACAGCTTTCATTGCTGCTTTAATGAATTGGTGTCCTCTAGTTTTCTAGCCGGACTATATTCTGTTTGTTTTACTTTAAAAGGATTATTTTGTTGAGTTTTTTCATTACATACAATTAAAAATCTCCATGATATAATATTTTCAGATTACATAAATTTTTCATTATATAAAAGGAGGTCGCTATCATGAATAAATGGATTATCGCTATCATATATTGCTCTCTTTTAACAACATTTTGTTATTTATCCATTAAAACTTTACTTTTATCTGCTACGGTTCATACTTCATTTCCAAATCCTCAGTTTTTTGTTGGGATAGTTGGATTAACATTTGGCGTTTGGATACTAACATTTGGAATACGAAAATACATTTCGTTTGTTTCAGAGAATGAACAAGAACGCCGAAAACTTAAAACCCTGTTTTCTATCATTTCAGTTTTATCTTGCTACGCTGCAACTCTGCTATTTTATATCTAATTTTGTCTTCAGTTTGTGCATATACTGATTTTGCCCCTGAATAAAACTCAATATTCCGTCAATACTGCAGACAACCCATTAAGTTACTTTCTCCTTGTTCCCCCTTGGAGATGAGCAGTTAGCTTTTGCTACCTGCTCTTTTATTTCGTATCATCAATATAGAACTCAGCAACATGTTCAATTAAGTTAGCTAAAATTTTAATTACTTCTTTCGGATTCTTTTTATCTTCAACTGCGTTTTCAACGTATGGCTTCAATTCTTCAAATAATTCGTAATCCATCAGTTATTCATTCCCCTTTTCTACAAAATGAAATTTTTATAATAAACCTTCAATCTTTGCTATCGCTTCAAATATCGGATAGATCTGTTGAGGTACGACTGCGTTACCCAAGAACCTCAATCTATCTTCGTCCAATCTTGCGGCAGTCCCATCATCCATTCCACAAACTGCGGGTTTATTTTCTTCCCAATATGTTCCGGAAAGTGCTCCCCGATCGATCCCGGAAGTTGTTTTCCATGGCTGCCGTTTGCTTCTGAAGGGGATAATTTTCTTATTGGCTTGTAATTTTGGCTTGTCGTTGGAGTGGCCAACAATAAATGTCCGGTATCTTTGATGTGGCGCCCCGACACTGACAGCCGGTAATACGAATGTCCTTGTCGAGTAGTTTTCTTCTTCCAAGTCGGAGAGCACGGTGTCCAAGCCCATTGTGACGTGTCCAGCAACATTTTCTCCAACAAACCAAGTGGGTCTGAGTTCTCTAATGAGTCGGAAGACTTCTGGCCATAACCACCTCTCGTCTTCTGCGCCTTTTCTCTTTCCGGCCATGCTTTCTCCCTGACAGGGATATCCTGCTGAAATAACTCCAATTGAATCAACGTCAACACCTCCATCTATTAATGATTGTTTTGTAAGTTTATATAAATCCGGGAAAATAGGAATGTTAGGATAGTTCTTTCTAAGTACTTTCTGATTGAACTCTTCTATTTCGCAAAAGGCTGCTGTATTAATCCCAGCCCAATCCGCTGCCATGCTTATTCCTGCAATTCCCGAACATAGATCCAACATTTTCATTCGCTATTCCCCTTTGTTTTAAAATGAAGTTTTGTTTAGTTTTTATCGTTACATTTCTCGCATTTAAACTTCTTATTTCTATTTTCATAATTTGCCTTTACAGTTATTTCTTTTTTACAATCACTACATAGTGTTAGAACCTTATTAAATCCCGTAATCAACTTCCCCTTTCTAACAAAATAGCGTTTTTGTTCAAAATAATGACCTTATAAATTTGGACACATTTACCAGTATTTTTACCAAAAAATTCATGATATGGTTATTTAGTCGAGTACGTCATTACTTGACAATTACCCTTAGGAACCCCGCAGACAAACGGGGTTTCTTTTATTTAAATAACGATTTTTTCACTCTTCTCATTAAATTTAACTCTTCCCTTTTTGTACAAACACTGCTTAATTCAAGAGTGCATATATTATTTCTGAGAGGGCAGTTCACCTTCATAAATATATAACGCTCCGAGAAAGAGCACTGTTCGAAGGTGCTCTCTTTTATGCCCAAATAAGAATTTTGTTTAATTACTATTAACGTTGTAGATCTCTTTGAATACATTAATATCAACAGAGATTCTATATGGTGCTCTGGTCCAGTTACCTTGAATTTCTTGCAGACCTTGTGTGAAGAATCCGTTTCTAACAAACGGGTTCTTTTATTTTGGGTTATAAAATAACTATTTTGTTAAAAACTCTCTTTTTTCGTTTTCTTACATTTCAAAATACAAATGTATTAAAATATAAGAACAGTATAATTTAAGGAGGTGTAAAAATGTCAGTTGGAGCGTGGATTCCCATATTATTAGTATTTGCTGGTTCAATTTACTTTGCTTGCAAGAAAGCAAAAAGTAATTACTTAAAAGAAAACTGTTAATACATATCATTTGATTCACTGTTTTTTTAAGTACATATACTTATACGGACTATAAAAAATAAACATTATAGTTCTTGGTCCAAGAGAACCATACGCCCTAATGGTTCTCTTTTCGATTAAAATAACGCTTTTATAAAGTAATTGATAGCCCTGCAAGCCTTTTATCATATATATAGAATTTTCTCCATACCGTATACAAAGATGAGATTTCTAGAATATGATGGGAGGTAACATATGACTAACTCAAATATTTATGACTTCATTATGAAATACGCCCGAGGACCCCATTTTCATCAAGAATTCCCCATAATATTATTTTGGAGTCAAAAAAGCGGATGTACATCACTTGCTCATTGGTTTTTTTATCAAATCAACTTGTTTAAGGAAGCCATTAAATATAATCCATTCATCCATAATTATGAGTTCGACATTTACAAAAATTCAGTTTACTACTTTACTGGGCTTGCTAATGCATTATCCACAAATGAAAAACCGACATATAAACTTGTAAGAAATCCCTATAAAAGGGCAGTAAGTTCATTTCTCTCACTAATTCCTCCACCAAATATTGAACATCCCGAATGGCAGCCAATTAGACAGTTTTTATATCATGATAAAAACTGTAATAAAAAAATCTCCTTTAAACTTTTTTTATATTACTTAAAAGCACATATGAATAATTTAGATGATGTGAACCCCCACTATGTGCAACAATATGTCCAAGATGAAGAAAAGTTTGTTACAAACTATATTCACCTTGAAAATTTCTCTTCTGAAATCTCAAATTTAGAGAATATATACGACTTAAAGAAGTCCCCATTAGATATATTAACTAAGTCATGGCATCATCAAAGTGGGATCACCATTTTTAAAGGTAACTATGCAGATGCTGATATTACTGACCCTCTATTCCCACGACTCCCAACATATGAAAGTTTTTATGACTCCGAAACTATTCAATTAGTTGAAGATATTTTCAAAAAGGATTTCACTGTATACAAATACTCCCTAACTCCCATCTAAAATATAGGCATTTTTATAATCATAGATTCATAATTATTACAGAGAAACTTAAGCCACCTACTTAAGTTTCCTCATAATACTCCTGCAAATTGAATGTGGGCACTATTCTAATAGTGCTCTTTTTCTACAAAATTCAAATTTTATACCATTTAATTGACTAACATTGAATTTTTTGGGATTATATAATAATATTTATATATAAAATCATTACCCTTATAAAAAAGAGCTATGAGCCTTTCCACTCAAGGCTCTTTTTTATTACAATTTTCATTTCATATCTACACGATTTTGACTAGCTTCTCGGCTAAATCCGCCTGGGTATCTCGTTGCTAATTTAGATATATTCATTTGAGCAATATCTTCTAGGGTATATCCCATTTCATGAGACATGATTGAAATGTAGTACAAGATGTCCCCTAGCTCTAAAGCGATTTTATGTGTATTTCCTTCTTCTTCTCCTGGACAATGAGCTGGATCAAATCCATGACCATGAAAAATTGCTTTTTTTACAACATCAGCAACCTCACCAGCTTCTCCCGTAAGACCTAATGCTGCATTTAAAACACGTCCACCGAAATCGTTATTTGTATTCCATGTACGTAATGCCGCTTCTTGATATTGATCTAATTCACAAATATGATTGATATTCATTACAGCTTGTCCTTCCTTTGATTCACTAACTAATTTAGTTGTTTCATATACACTGTTTTCCATAACGTTCATTTTATTTTCCCCTTCCTATTTAGCAAATTCCTAATCCTAACGGACGATTTTCAATTAAATACTTATCAGCCTGATCTATTACAAGGAGTGCAACTTCCACTTGATGCCTTCTTAACGTTTTTGCCATCTTTGGCAAGCTCATGCCCTGATTCCACATTTCACGAAAACGAATTACATCTCTTTCATCCCAAATGAAGTTAGCTTCTTCTAAAGCGATGTATACCTTCAACCGTGATTCCTTCATCACTTCATGGTTTCTCGCTACACTCATAAGCGAACCTACTTTCTAGTAAAAAAATTATTTTATCTTTTCAGTAAACTTAGTATCTACACGATCAACTTTACCGTTTACCCAAACCGCAACTTGCTCACCGAATCCACTCATTGGCGGATTTACTGCTGTTACATTTCCGTCCTTCACTATTAAAAGTTTGTTGCTACTAACATCAATTTCTATTTTTTTCATATGTCCCTCTCCTTTTTACTACCGCATGTACTCGACAACATCAGGTTTAAAACCACTTCCTAAATAAACCCGTACCGGAATTATTTCTTTTTTATCCCTTGCTGCCTTACACAATTCTTCAGCTGTATCCCAATTAAAAAACTTATCTACAGCTCTTTGAAATCTCCATATTGCCATTACATACTGTTCAAAAATATCATAGCGATCATCTTGTTTAGTTGTGCGTGGTAATTCATCCGTACACTTTGCATTCGTTGGAACTTGGACGCGTACGTCAGCGTATGTAGTGCGTCCAGTTCCTCTCTTCACATTTGCCTTCATTGCATCGAACTCACAAATTGCTGGCTCTACATCAAAAATATTTAGTTGCTTAGGCATGTGCCAGCCCACTCTTCTGAATAAAATCCAGTAATTCACTTGCCCCTTCCTTGCTTAAAAACATTCGGCCACCTAGCAACTCTATGTTGGTTTCAGACACTTCACCCGTTACAAAGCATGACTTTTCATGTTTTCTTAAAACAATGTTTTCACCATCGATATGAAAATCTAGTGCCGTTCCTTCGACAATCCCTAAAGTTCTGCGTAACTCTACTGGAATTACTACACGACCTAGCTCGTCCACTTTTCTTGCAACGCCTGTGTTTTTCATACCTTACTCTCCTTTAGTATTTTTATATTTATTTAGAATCTCATCCAAACGTTTCTTATTATCTTTAAGATCATCACTTTGAGTTTGGTGTGGCTGCTGTATTGGCTCTTGTTCTTCTTGTTTACGTAACCAATCTGGTACAACTTCCGTTCGTTTGGAATAACCTTTACCAGTACGTTTGTTGTTTTTCTTACTCATTTCAAATCGAGTATCTAAAGCAGCAACATCATTTAATGTTTTTACTTTTTCCTTTTCCCAACTACTTAAAATACTGCGAATATATCTCCACTTTGGCACATTTTCATCAATTGCTTTATTAACAGCGTGAATAACTAATTCATTACCGAATCTATCGCAAAACTCACCTAATTCTTGAATTGCAATTTCACTTAACGGAATCCCCTTTTCAAGTAAAAAGTTGTAACTAGTTTTAAATTCTTCATCAATTAATTTCTGAGATGAAGTAGCATCATCATCATTTATCTTTGTAGTAATATTTGTAGTAATCTCTGTATTTGTCTTACGTTCTAGTGTAAGAGACTCTTCCGTTTTATCGTAGGAGGGTATTGCTTTAGAATGTAAGACACTCTTGCTTTCTAAAGTAATAGGACTATTACTTTTCAGTGTAGGAGGGTTAGCATTTCCCCAATACATAATAGATATTTTCTGAATCATTTCAGGTACAGGTTCAACATACATAACGTTATTACACCTAGTTCCGTTAACAAGAATCGTCCTAAATTCAATTTTTATAAGTCCACGTTCTTTCAGAAAGTCACATGCTTCTTTTACTTGTCTTTTTGTAAATCCAAATGAATCTGCTAATTGTTGATAACTCTTTTGAAGCGTGTCTGCCTTAAACTTTTGTTTATATTGAACTTGACTAGATTCTTCACTTCTTACTTCAGTAGGTTTATACCAATAAACAATTTCTCCTAAGATAGTAATTGCAACAATATTAGGTTTACCATTACCTAATGTAAGTGTTTTAAACCATCCATGATCTATAACATTTCCACGAAAATTTATTTGCCCTATTTGTAATACCTTGTTGTTCATAGCTTTCACTCCTTTCAATAAAACCAATGTGCTATTTCCCTACTTTCCGTGGTATACTTATAACAACTTGTTTTTTGAAAAGGACCCACTGCCATGGGTCTTTTTACTTTGCTTCACATCACTCCAAGCCCATTGTTTTATTGGCTCATAAGTTATGTAAAATAAAAATGAACCACATGCAATTAATATCGCTAATATAGCTAATGATGTTGTATCTTCCACTAAATCACCTCCTTTTGTGCTTCAAGCCAGGCTTCTAAATCCTTTTGTAAAAAAAGTAGTTTACGCCCTTCTCTTATTACTGGAAACTTAGGATGATTTGCTAATTCATACATTCTACAAACCGCTATGTTTAAGAAAGCTGCTGCTTCCTTCACTCGCATTACCTTGTTTGGTTGTGATTGTTGTTGGAATGACGCTAAAGCTACTTGAATTTCTTCGCGAACAACTTCGCGGATTGACTCTTTAATGATTTGATCTAATCCCATTTTGTTTTGCTCCTTTCTTATTTACTTAACTAACCATAACTTAACTTTAAGTTAAGTTATGGACAAAAAATTTTAATTGCATCTAGCTTCACTTTAAAAAACTCAGCAATTTTCACAATTAAATCATAATAAGGTCGACGCTTCCCGTTTTCTATATACCAATAATAAACTTCAGTAATACCCACGGCTTCAGCTACTTCCCTACATGTATACCCCTGCTCTACACGTAGCTGCTTTAGAGTTTTCATAAACAACTCCTCTCTTCCGTTTTTGTTGATAATTACATAATAACTTAACATTAGGTTAAGTTCAAGTGTTTCCCAAATCTTTTTCCAAAAAAATTACCTTTCCACTTAACTGATAGTTAATATATAATGACAGTGTGACACCATAATAGTAATTAAGAAACAATAATTTCATATAAAATAAACTTGGGGTGTTTTTTATTATGTTTAGTCATAAGAGGTTGAAATCATTAATTGAAAAGAAGAGCATTACCCAACAACAGTTAGCTGATGCAATTGGTGTTAGTCATGTTTCTGTTTATAATTATGTCGAGGGGAAAAAAGCACCCGGTACACGTACACTTCAGAAGATAGCAAATTATTTAAAAGTAACAACGGATTATTTGTTAGATTTATCTGATTCACCAGATTTAACAGCCGGCGAGGATATACAGTTAACAAAAGAAGCACACGAAATTCTTCAGATCATTAATGACTTACCTGAAGAACAACGAAAAAAAGCATTAGAACAATTAGAGATGTTTGTGAACTACGAGAAATCTAAAGGAAATATGTAGTGTAAAAAGACTATCCAAAAGTTAGATAGTCTTTTTTACATAACTTTTTCTTTTTTTGGTTCACTCAAACAGATAGAAAATAATTTCTCTTTCGGATTATCCTCTTCTTTTAAAAGTAATAAAGCTCGTTTAATTAGATTAACTTCCCCTTCTTTGCTCTTCATCTTCTACGATCTCCCTCTTTGTATTCTTGTATTTTTTTACAAAAATTTCTTTTTTCTTCTTTTAGCAAAAAAAGAAATTTCTCCTAAAACTACAAATGACACCGTCAATTAAGACGATGCCATTTGTAATATATATAAACCTTTATTATGTATTTTACCAACCGCCACCAGGGTCAACCATCATGTGTTGGACTGTAGGTTTTAAATCATTTGTACTAGGTTTTTCTTTAATAGAATCAGTGTTAATGAATAATGTAGCAGCTATTAATAGTGCAGGAAGGATTGTAATTATTTTTTTCATTATTTCACCTCTTTCCAAAGACAATTATACCAATTATTCAAATTAAACCCAAGTGTATTTTTGGTAAATTCGAATAAAATATATTACCTGATTTTTGACACATCAAAAGAGATCGTTTCATTAACTCTTCTTTTTTAGTACCTTCATATGTTAAACCTAAATATGCAGTCTGTATGTCTGTTAATCTTCCATTCTTCTCTTTTAATTGATCCAAAAGTTTTCTCGCTTCCATCTTCTTACCTTGTTTAATCCTTAAATATGCTAGTTCACCTGAATGAACAACATCTAAGCTACTAATTTCTTTATCATGATGAATCTTTAGAAATGATAATGTATGTTGCACCATTTTTCTTTTTCTCTCAATTCCATTAGTCTTACTATCCCCTATCACTTCTAAGGTCTTTTCCAAATAATATTTCGCCCTTTCATATTCATTCGCTGAAAAAATATACGATTCTCCTAACTTTAAATATGCATTTACTTTTGGAAAAGAAAAAAAGTTATCCCATTCAAGATCATCTAATAGTTCCTTACTAACATGCCTTGCTTCAATGACTTCACCACCCTGCAACGAAGTAACGGCAATGGCCTCTTTATATCGTAATTTATAACATTCTCGAATGTACCTATTACTTATTGTATTTATTTTTATTTCAAGAGATTTTAACCGCTCATTTAAAGAAGTAAAGTTACCCGATTGATATTGCGCTTGGCATAATAAAATTTCACTTAACACCTCCATCTCTGAAGTTTTTATTGATTTACTTTCCAAGCTTAATGCCTTATGATACTGTGTAGCATCAATTTCACCTATATATCGTCTATATATAATTCGATACACATTAGCGAATTCTCTATTTTCTGCTACCTTTGATTGTGATTCACTATTTATAATATTAATTAATAGATTAAACTTTCCTCTTAAAGCTAAATCCTCCATTGCCTCACGTAAGTTTTCTGATTTCGGTTTCGTTATATGTATATAATCTGTTAATAAATTTTCTTGAACCTGTATGCCTTTGTTTAATAGGATGATGGTCTTGGAAAGAAAACCAAAACTCATGTCTGTGTTACCTTTAAAAATTTTTGTAACAGTACTAGGCTTAACTCCCCAATAATCTGCTAGTTTATTTTTCCTTATTCCAGCTGCACATAACTCTTTTTCAATTTGATTTAGAGCTTTCCACATGTTTTGTCCCCCTTATTGGAACAAGACACACTTCCCTATCATGAAAACGCACCTCAATGATGAATTACATCTAAAAGTTGTGTTATACTAGCCGTATATGTTACGTATAGTCGTAACTGAAAGGCTCATGGCAAATGTTTTCCCTACTACAATTAGGGCAAACGGTGTAAAAGTGTTCCCAGCACAATTACACACGCTATGGGTCTTTTTCGTTCCATCAAATTATATTATTAAGAATATTCTATCACAAATAACCCAAACAGCTATTCTCTCATATTCTGAAAAAACTTGAGAAAGTTAAATATAGTTATAAACACCTAGTTTTTTACCCTTTCAAATAAATTATGCAATATTGCATTTGATAATCCTTTTCGTTGTAACCACACTAATTATATTTTTCTTTTAACTCAAACTTTATATGTAGAGGATTGCCTAGTTTTACATGTATATCCCATAATTTAAAAATAAGAAAAGCCACTCACCTAAGTGGCTTTTCTTATTCTTAATAAACAATATTAATTTAAATTCATCATTTTCTTCACGCTATTTTTAAAATGAACATAATTATGATTTTCTGCTAAACGGCCTTTTACTCCAATCTGCAGATACATTATTTAACAAGAAAAGTGTATTTGGAACTGGTGATGGAAACCTCGCAGCTTGAAAATTTGTAAGAAGCGGAGATGCAATAACGCCATCTATGGTATTACCTGCTTGGACTTGCACCATATCCCCTGCATTCAATTGTACAATGGTAGAAACTGTTACCGCATTTAAAAGCCCAGTATTTCCACCAAAAAAGCTATCATCTCCTGCTATTAAAGCACTGTTAACTGTTATAAATACTTCCGTCACATAATTTAGAGTATCATCAGTAGGACTAAAAATTATAGTAGTAATAATTAAATATACTCCATCTTGTTGCGGTATAAATGTTGATACACCATCATATTCACCATTTAAATCGAATTGTGTAGTTTCAAATGTTACTATAGACAGTGTATTAGCAGTAACGGACTGATCAGTAGATTTGAAAGCTCTGAATGCAGATTCAAATCCTGTTGGACCTGTTGGGCCTGTTATTCCGGTTACCCCCGTTGGACCTGTCGGGCCTGTTATTCCGGTTACTCCCGTTGGACCTGTTGAGCCTGTTATTCCAGTTGCTCCCGTTGGACCTGTTGGGCCTGTTATTCCAGTTGCTCCCGTTGGACCTGTTGGGCCTGTTATTCCAGTTGCTCCCGTTGGACCTATTGGACCTGTTATTCCAGTTGCTCCCGTTGGACCTATTGGACCTGTTATTCCAGTTGCTCCCGTTGGACCTATTGGACCTCCTGAAGGACCTGTTGGACCTGTTGGACCTGCCGGGCCTCCTGAAGGACCTGTTACTCCCGTTGGACCTGTCGGGCCTGTTATTCCGGTTACCCCCGTTGGACCTGTTGAGCCTGTTATTCCAGTTGCTCCCGTTGGACCTGTTGGGCCTGTTATTCCAGTTGCTCCCGTTGGACCTGTTGGACCTGTTATTCCAGTTGCTCCCGTTGGACCTGTTGGACCTGTTATTCCAGTTGCTCCCGTTGGGCCTGTCAGACCTGTTGCTCCACTTGTTCCCGTTGGACCTGTTGGACCTGTTGCTCCACTTGCTCCCGTTGGTAGAGTAAATGAGGAAATCGGTGGCAATGTCGGTCCTATTAAACTCGAATCCATTGAACTAGCAGATAGATTTTTAGAGTTTAATCCTTCCCATTTCTTTTTCCTCTCCATATATCTCACTCCAAATAAAAATCATTTCTCAATTAAGAAAATATTAATTGTACAAAATATGATATATATAAGATGTACTATTCCAAATAAAATATTCTAAATGAAAATATTTCCTTAAATATACAAAATTCTTTTATAAAATTAATTTTTGTAAAAAACAACAAATATATTAAATAATCAATTCTATTCATATATGGTAAAATATATCCATCGCTGATATGTCCAAACATGTAATTTTCATAGCAGCAAAATTACAACTAGACTTATACAACATGATTCAAAACAAATGAAGGAGTGTTTTAAGTGAAAGGACATATTCGAAAAAGAGGAAATAAATACTGTATCGTTATTGATATCGGTCCTGATCCAGAGACAGGAAAAAGAAGACAGAAGTGGTTTTCTGGATATAAGACAAAAAAAGAAGCACAGGCTGATGTGGCAAAGAAGATTACCGAGTTGAATGAAGGAACTTTTATAGAACCATCTAAAGTTACGTTAAAAGATTATCTAAATCATTGGCTAGAAATTAAAAGTATGAGCATAGAAAAGAGTACCTTTGCTGGCTATAAGGCATTTATCAACCAACATGTTATACCTAGTATAGGAATGGTTGCGCTCCATAAACTAAATGTTATACACATTCAAAAATGTTATAAGACTGCGATAGATAAAGGGATTGCAAACAATTCTATTCTGCTTATGCATAGAATTTTAAAGAGCGCTTTAAACCTAGCCGTAAAACAAAATATTATTTCTCGAAATCCAACAGATTTTGCTGAGATACCTAAAAAAGAAAAAACCCCTATCCAGACTTGGACAGAGGAAGAAGTAAAAAAGTTTTTAGCTCATTCACAAGAATCACGATATCACATTGGGTATCTACTTGCAATAACTACAGGTATGCGTCTGGGAGAAGTTCTAGGGTTACGATGGCAGGATATTGATTTTGAAAAACATACTGTTACAATAAATCAAACATCCGGTCATGACAATAAAATCAAAAAAACTGCAAAAACAAATTCATCAAAACGTACAATTCCTGTACCTATTGAAACAATAGCAGCCTTAAAAAGGCATAAAATTTTAATCAATAAAGAGAAATTAAGGTTTGGTTCTGCTTATCTAGATCAAGATTTAATAAATTGTAATGAGTTTGGAAGAATAATAAAAAGAGCACATTTCAGAAAAAGTTTCATTAGGATGACACACAAAGTAGGTATAAAAGAAATTAAATTCCATGATTTAAGACATACACACGCCACTCTACTATTGAAACAAGGAGTTAACCCTAAAATCATCAGTGAGCGATTAGGTCATACAGATATTTCAATGACATTAAGTGTCTATTCTCATGTTTTACCAAATATGCAGGAAGAAGCTGTTAAAAACTTCGGTAAAAGTATCTTTGGATAACCTATGTTTGCAAAATGTTTGCATTTTATCAAAAAAAGTCAAACAAACGTTGTCATATCAAGGTTTGTTTGACCTAACATCTTATATTCTTGATAAAATCTCCGAATCCCTATTGAAATATTTAATAATGGAGCGTTCTCACCACCGCGGGTTATGCATTCGAATCGATATACATAGGAGAAAAAATCTTGTGTTTTTTCATCTTTTATCGGCCCTGACATCGCCTCACAAATATTTTGTGATCTAAGAGGGGAAAAATAGATTTCTTCTTCATTTGTATTTTTTAAATATATAGGACGCTCACAAAAAATATGTGAGATTAAAGCGGGCACCCACTTAGAATACGTTTCATTATCATGTAGTACTGGCAAATTAGAAATCAAATCGGATTGCCATTCATATTTTGGTGGTTCTACTAATCTATTTGGTTTCCAATCATGAATAATCTCATACCAACTTTGAAAAATATAATCGAGCTGCTCTTGTCTAATAGGTTCTTTCGATACAATCCATGGTGTATTTTCATTTAATACGTATGGGTTATGCTGAATAAACAATATATCCGAAAACATATCATACAATCTTTCATTCAAACGTTTCAACTTACTCGTTAATAAAAATGTCTTATAATGTATCTCTACGATGTCCAGCCATTCAATAGGAAAGTATATAAATGATACCTTTTCATTTAAAAGGGGTTCTACTATATTTTCAAATGTTAGCAGCCTTAATTTTTTCATAAAATGATTCCTTCCTTTCTTCAGTTGTCTTGATTATCAAAAAGCTAGAACAATAGTTACTTAATCTAATCCATTTAAATCAAGTATTTAAAAGAAAAGTAAAAACTATTTATCTGAATAAAACATTATCAAATCGACTCTTTTAACAATTAAAAGTAATTATCATATACAGCACCTCTTATATTTATATTTTAATACATTTAAATTATACAATTTATATAATGTATTGTACTTATCATTTACAAAAAATTTACAAAAAACTAAAAAAGAACACCTTAAATCGGCGCTCTCTTTACAAATATTAAGCGTTATGTAATTGAACATATAGATAACAGTAATCCTCCAAATGAAATTGTTCCTAGTAAACCTACTACAAATCCTGTTAAACAAATACAATCAGCAAGACAAATAGAAGACTGCGATAATGGAACGAATGACCTACTTGTACCCGAACCATATTGTTTTATCTTCTCATAATTCATATCTAACATTAAATGTAGACATGTTATACCCTCCTCAATAGTATGTACAGATTCTTTTTCTAATTGCTCCAATAATTTACTATCAAAAGCAACTGCTAGAGGGTACTGCTTATCCGATTTCATATTTTGATAAATTAGTTGCAAACGAGATAATATATTATTTTTCTTCTTTTCAGATGTTACTGTACATTTCATATTATTAAATTCATTTAATAACAGTGATAATTCATCTCTTTTTCCGTATAAATCTTTAGCTATTTTTCTCTTTAGTTTATACGAATGGAAAATAGATTTTAGTTCAACCATATTCAGACACTTCCTAATTACATAGTATTTACCCTATTATTTTGTAGATAAACAGTACTTTTTAATCTTATTTAAAATACACTTAAGCAACTTATTTTACTATCGATTAACATTACATTAACCTTACACGGTTGTAATAAAATCATTAGCTAGAAGGAAGCAATGCCCAAACTAGACAGATATTTAATGACAAAACCATAAGAAAAAAACAATGATTAGATTTTAAATCTAGTCATTGCTTTATCCATCACATCTTGATTACATCTATATATCTTATTGTTACTCTTTCACTTGAATGATTGAATATATCCATTAAAAATGGCTATATTCTTTGTCGGCACGTACATATAACTAATGTTTTTTTATTGATAAAGTGAAACTTTAATCAGCTCTCACCAATCGGGCTTTTATGGGCAGTCCGCCACCTAACTTCTCTTTGCTCTCGCTGAATTTTTTGGGGGATGTTACTGCCCGCAACTAGCAAGATAGATATTATCAATATTCATACGTTACAATAGTACCGGTAGTATCAGTAAAACCATCAAAACAGTTAGAGCAACCACCACAGCCGCCACAACCGCCACAGCCTCCGCAACCAAAACAACCGAAGCAACCAATACAACGGAAGCCACCACAACGGAAGCCGCCACAACGACCTCCACCACAACCGCCACAACGACCACAACCGCCACAGCGACGAGCAGCATCTTCAATATAGTAATATGGATATTGGTTTTGCTGGTCCCAATAGACAATATTTCCAGACCGGTAATCATTAAGGCTTAACGCTTGTAGTTCTTGTTGAAACTGATTCATTTTCATAACCTCCGTTTATAAAATACAACCTCATCGATACTTCCCTATATTCCTGTTCGTTACATCTAAGTAGAAATAGCGCTATAAACTAAGTTCAATACGTACACCAACAAAGTATGACTTATCACTAGATGATGCACCTTGTTCGTATACCTATTTTTACTATGGGCTCATTTTTATAAAGTGAAACTTTAATCAGTGGGGTTTTGTTCATCCCCTACCTAACTTCTTTGCTTCCGCTGAATTTTGAGGTGGGGGGCTTACTGCCCGGCAAATAGCGGGATAAATAAAAATTAAAAAATATGAATTCCAGCGTCATATCTTCATACTTACTAAGTTCAATTAATTTCTCAATAATTATGATGCCATGTCCTATATATTTCCGTCTGCTGCTTAGATTTTTCTGTACTGTAAATGGCTTTCGCTATAACACCTCCAAGTGACCGGTTTCTATGACGGATATGAAATTCCAACAAAAAAAGCCCTAATTAGGGCTTTTCATTCTATTTCTCCAGCAAAACTCTCTATGAAATTCCTAATTGAAAAAAGACACACTTAGATTGATGCGTCTTTTTGTGATGCCTCTTTTGTGAAATCATATAAAGCAATTGCGCCTAAAAGAACAAGTATACCTTGAGGAACATCTAGTAAAATAGTTTTCCAAATTTCTGGAACTACCCATTTGATATCTGCTGCTGTTTCAAGATATGTTTGGAAATAGCTGATTGTAAAATTAATGATTCCTAAAAATACAAACAACGATAAACCAAATCGAATTAATTTCTTATTTGTAAACATATAACACCTCTCAAAATTCATTGGATATTCCTGCTTTTGCTTCTTTATATTTTCATATCTTTATATCTAATTTTAACACATAAAGAACTCAAAAAAATACGATATGCATATTTGCATATCGTATTAACAACACTCCATGATAATATAGAAATTCCTGCAATGAAAAAACAACTCCGTTACAGCTAACAGCTCGGGTTTCTTTTCTTATTTAACTTCATACCACCAACATTTACGTTCTTTAATTGTAAAATAAATGTGACAGAAGTTTATCCAGTTAATGCGTAGACAAGAAAATGAGCTAAATTATCGATATTCTATTTCGCCATTTCCGTAGCACTAATGACTTTACGCAAATTTGACAAGAAAAAATATATAGATAGGTATAATCCAGACCTATCTATAACATTACTTCTATTCTTTATCCAATTACGTCTTTTACGTCTGTATCCACTGGCCACTTTTCTAATGTATAAGCCATTTCCCAAAATGAATATTCATATTGACTGCTAATAATAAAATGCTGTTTCATACGTTTGCGGTCTGCCTCTGTTACTTTTTCAGCGATAGTATCTAAACGTGTAATTTGTTCTTCAACTAGCGTACGGAACCAATCAGATCCATAAGCAGAAATCCATTCGTTATAAATTGGCTCTTCCGGCTGGCACTCTTTTAAGCGTTCGCCAATTTCATAATACAACCAATAGCAAGGTAAAATTGCTGCAATGATATCTCCTAAATGCCCTTCATACGCAGCACGATACATATGTGAAGTATACGCATATGCAGTTGGCGCAGGAATAAAATTATCTTTTTCTTCTTTCGTTATCCCTAGTTTTTTAGCAAAATTCTCATGTAAAGATAACTCTGCTTCATATGTATTTTGAGCATGATGTGCCATACGAGCTGTCGTCTCTAATTCAAGAGCTTTTGCAGCTCCTAAAGTTTGTACTCTAGCAAAATGACTCAAATAATATGAATCTTGAAGCACATAATAACGAAAACTAGCTAAATCTAACGTTCCTTCACCAAGTTTTTTTACAAAAGGATGGTTAAAACTCGCTTCCCAAATTGAATCTACTTCTTTACGTAATGATTGTGAAAAATTCATTTAAATCCCTCCAATTATATATAAAATATAAGTATTTATCCACAATTATTAAAGCTGTAAAATAAAAAAACTTTCTTTACAGGCGTAAAGAAAGTGAAATTGACAGTATTTATTTACTCATTAAATAGCAACGTCTTTCCCACTTCCCTACGCTGGCATTAACCAGATCAGGTACTAAGAGTCTCAAAATCACATTTGATCTCAGCCTATAAAAGGCCCCCCTAGTGGATAAATATTTTGTTTTTATAATGTATTCATCATAGCATACTTCGTGAAACTGTCAAAAGAATTCGTTATATAATCTCCTTAAAACCCTTCTTCATTTCTAACTTTTAATGATGTTTCAATAATCATATCTAATAGTTTGCTATAACTAATTCCCGCTGCTTCTGCACTTTTGGGCAATAGGCTTGATTGTGTCATCCCTGGTAATGTATTAATTTCCATTACATATGGAATTCCGTCCTTCACCATCATATCAACTCTTGCATAAACACTACATTTTAATGCTTTATAACAAGTCAGTGAAGCTTTATTTACACGTTCCTTAATTTCTGCTGGAAGTTCGATAACTTCCTCAACCGTACTAGTATCATCATATTTTGCATTGTAATCAAAGAACTCGGCTGCATGTCGAATTGAAACTATAGGTAACTGTTTTCCATCCAGAATAGAACATGTAATTTCATCACCTTTTATATACTTCTCAATTACTACTTCAGAATCCCATTCGAATACAGTTTCTAGCATTGAGATCAATTCATTTTTATTGTAAACGATTTTCACCCCGACACTCGATCCGCCAGAGTTTGGTTTTACCACTAATGGAAATCCTAACTTATCTAACTCATCAAGATTTAGATCCTCCATTTTTGTAAGTTCAATCCAATCTGGTGTTTCTACACCTTCATAACGTAAAATCTTTTTCGAAATATTTTTATCCATACATATACTGCTAGATAACATATTACTTCCGCTATAAGGAATCCCTAAACTCTCCAGTGTTCCTTGAACTGTCCCATCTTCTCCGTATTTTCCGTGTAATGCGAGCAATGCAAAGTCAATGTCTTTCGCTTTTTCAATTAAATCCATTTTTTCGTTTAATGTAATTGGAACTATTTCATACTTATTTTTATCTAAATGAGCAATCATTTCATTCCCCGTCATAATTGAAACTTGTTTTTCAGACGATACCCCGCCCATAATAACACCGATTTTCATTTTCTCAACTCCAAATTTCATTTTTTAATGTATCACCAATTATTTTAATTCCACGAACTATTTCTTCTTCTTTCAAGCGCGAAAACCCTAATCGGAAAGTGTTTGCTCCTTCTCCATCAGAGTAAAAAACATCTCCAGGTGAAAACGTAACGCCTTTCTCATAACACTTTTGTAAAAGTGTGCGGGCATTCATATGCTCTTCTAGCTCTATAAATAAATGAAGTCCACCATCTCCAGTCATTCTTTTAAAAGGAATGTACTGGTTACATGCCCCGACAGCTAACTCATATTTTTTCTTATAAACAGATCTTGCCTTTTTTAAATATTTTTCAAAATATCCCTCATGTAAATATTGAAACAGAACAGCTTGATCTAGCGTAGATGTGTGAATCGTTCTTGCTCTTTTTACGCTTTCTAAATAATGAATCAGCTCTTTATCTGCAATAATCCAGCCTACACGTAAACCAGGGAAAAGCACCTTTGAAAAGCTACTAATATAAATCACATTATTGCCAGCTCCCGCAAAAGTTAATAATGGAGCTAAATGTGAACCTGAATAACGTAATTCTTCATTAAATCCGTCCTCTATAATAGGAACGTTGTATTTTGAGAATAACCTCATCAATTCCGTTCTTTTCTCTGAACTCGTAACAATACCGGTTGGATTATGATAAGAAGGAATTAAATAAGCAAAATCAAAATCTTTTTCACGCAAACTTTTTTCAACTTCATTCGTATCAATACCATCCTCATGCATATCAATCCCATGAACTTCAAGTCCATGTAAACGGAAAAGCTTAAGTGCAGCATGGTGAGTTGGATTCTCACAAATGACACGACCGGATTTTTTTGATAAAGAAGAGAGTACAATATCCAATCCTTCTGTAAATCCATTTGTAATTAGAATATCTTTATTCGAAATGTCTACACCTTTCATTTCCATGTAATGAAGTAAATAATTCATTAACGGTCTATATCCCTTTGCATATCCGTAGTTCAATACGATGTCCCCTTCAATGGACATACGAGTAAGAAAAGCTCTTTTGAAATTTTCAACATCAAATAGCTTCTCATCCGGGGCTATACTATTAAAAACAATCATTCCCTTTTCCCAACGAACACCATGTTTCATTAAATCTAATTCGTCCGCTAATGCGGTCACTGTATTAAGTTTATTTTTCCAATCTATTTCAACAGACGAAGTGTTAGATATATCCACCTTGGCAACAAAGTTCCCTTTTCCTTTAACTGCATAAATGAGTCCTTCTTGCTCTAAATCTGCATAAGCAGCGAGTACAGTGTTTCTACTCACACTTAGTAATTCACTTAGTTCCCTTGTTGATGGGATTTTTTGATCCCCGAGCAAATGCCCTTTCATAATCATTTTCTTCAAATAATCTTTCAATTGAATATAAACGGGACGTTCTTTAACAACTTTAAAATCCTTAAACAATTTCTTACCCCCTGCAATCATTTTTGCATATTTATTTCATTCTCAAAAGGTCCACGGCATATGTATTTTTTATAAAGGGCGGTACGGTCTTACAAATCTTTTCGATATAAGTTTATTACATCTTTTAAAGCTGCAGCTGCAGCGCCTCTTGGATTAGAAGCCCCACCAATTGTAGTAACTTGTCCCATCGTATCTGTAAAGAACGTAATTCCTTTTTCGGTTCCATTTACTTTTGCTAACGGATGATCTTTTTCTATTTGGCACGGTTCAACATTTAAATTCACATTGCCTCCCTCATCCTTATATGTTGATGCTATTAATTTAATAATTTTATGTTGTTCCTTAGCATTTCGAATTTGCTGTTTTGTAACGTGCTCGATTCCTTTTATATGTATATCAGTAAGTGTTTTCTCTGTTTCTATTAAGCTGTTTGTCAAAAGTAACAATTTACACGCACTATCTGAACCACTTATATCTAATATAGGGTTTGTCTCAGCAATTCCTTTATTTTGTGCTTCTTTCAGTGCTTCTTCAAATGTCATATCTTCCTCATACATTTTCGTAAGAATATAATTAGTTGTTCCATTTAATATTCCTTCTATTTTTTCAATACTGCAACCGGCTAAACTAACTTGTCCAATATCTAGTGTCGGTAGTGCAGCGGCTGTTGCACCGCTATATCGAATTCGTATATTTGCGCCTTTTGCTGCTTCATTTATTTCTCTCCAGTTTGTAACGAGCGCACCTTTAGAAATTGCTACTATATCCATCTGTTTTTCAATCGCTTGTTTCATATATTGTTTCCCTGGATTTCCATCTTTAAGATTTGTAACTGTTGATTCTACCAATACAGTACCACTTATGCTAGTTGTTGCACGTTCCTTCGGATGATACTCTAAATATTTTTCAATTGCAGCGGTACCGCCACCATACATTAATAAATGATGAAGTGATAAGCCGTCTTCATTATGTATTGCAATATTTCTCCCTAATACGCCGCTTACAACTAATTGAATCCCATATGTTTCATATATATATGAATATTTTTCATTTAATAATTTTATAAACTCTCTACCTACTGTTCCGTATCCTGATAATACAACTTGAATTTTCATAATATCCCCCCATATTTTTCTACCAAATCCCTCTTTCAATATAATATAAAGCGCTCTCGAATTCCATCGAGAGCGCTTTATTATTACCTATTTCGGTAAACGTGATAGCTTTTCAGCAATTGTTCTATAAAACTCTTGAATGCTAGAAAAACCTAACGAGTCTGAAACACTTAACCCTATCATGTCGAGATGGTCCCAATTCGCTTTCGTTTCGATATGATTCCATTTTCCAATCTGTAATGACTCATTATTATTTACAGTAACATTAGAAGATGGTGCAATCATAGAATTTGTATTTACTACACCATCATTTTGCCACCAAGAAGTATCAACTAGCGGACGGTTTTCTTCATATCTCGCATAAGAACCTAAGAAAAATGCATTTCCCATTAACACTTTATTCATCGTTATATGAGGCAAATGTAAACCTGTTATAGGTGCTGCTTGTGATGCATGTCCACTATAGGATAAATAATACACATCTGGTTGCGTCTTTACCCAATTATTTAACTCCTTTGCACCATCTGTACTTAAATCCCATTGACTTATATCTTTTGTATTTTTCCAAAGTGAACTATTTAGAATACGATTACTATATTGGAAAAAGGACTCTCCAGCATTCTTCTTTATACCCCATTGATCCAATTTAAAATCATATAATGATAAATTATTGTTTCCTCCAAAGCTTGCAGCTGTAATGAGTAAATCTTTAACGAACGGCAGTAGAAGACTACCATCCGCAAGTGTTGTACCGTTGTGAGGGGTTGCTAATGTTGTAACACTATGAACGTATGATTTTCCGCCTTCAAATAGTGGTGATATTTTGGTGTCTGGGTGATTTTTCACATAATTCTTTTCTTCAAAACTACCTTCTTTTAATAGCTGTACTAATGTTCTAATCGTTTGTCCACCCATGCTATGTCCAACTAAATGAACTTTATTTGTTTCACTCCAATTCGGCGCAAAACCACTATAAGTTCTGCCAAAACGATTATGTCCATGTTTCTCAGCATGGACTGCACCATAATCTACTGTCCCACCGCTAATTTGTGCATACAATTCACATGCACGATCCCAGTTACTAGAAACAGGTCCAACAGCTGCGGTATGTACCGTATAACCATTTTGTTTCAAATCTTCCTGTATATCATGAACACCACCCCAATATTTTACGCCAAGCATTTCTTCTCTACCCCATCCAGCAAATCCATTCACCAATATGATAGGATAATTATTTTGTTGCCTCTCTTCAGCGTATGATATTTTCGCTGCGAATGAACATACGGTCACTAATGCAAAAAAACATATTTTTAAAAATAACTTCCCCATACTTTCTCCCCCCCTAATAAAACGTTTACATTTTTCTTTTTAAAAAATTAACAGAATAATTTAACAACTTAAACATAATGTAAAGTATTTTATATACGTTGTATATATAGAAAACATATAAAAATGTTGATAAATATTAATTCAAGTGAGTATTTACTTTTTACAATATAACTTGTAAATCTATTTATTTAGATTTATAATTAGATATAGTTTCCTCATGTTAAAAAGATTTAAAAACCATAAGAAAACTAATCTCATTGCTTGAAAAGGAGGAAAAATCATGCAAATCGGATCAAATATTCATACATTGTCTCAACCTACTAAAATAACTCCATCTAATCTTGAGCATAATACTATCTCTTCTACTAAACTTGAAAGTAAGAAAATAAGTGATCCTATCAAGTTTGATATTCGTTTATCTGAAAAAGAAATGAAACAGCCTGAGCATAAATTTAATGAATTAGATTTATGGAAGATGTTAAAGGATAAAGGTGTTCCCTTATGGATCATCCTTGAAATGCTACAAAAGGCTCGTAAAGAAAAAGAAGCCCAAAATAATTCAGTTCAAAATTCAAATGGGATTGAGGAAACAAACGAGACTCGATTAAATGAAGTAATGTAAAGCATAATAATTGATTTGTCTATAAACTAAAAAGAGTTCGAAGCTGATGAAATTTTTATCAACTCCGAACTCTTTTTTAAGGTTTTTCGCCAATCGTTACAAATTGAAAAGATACTTCTCCTTCCAAACCTTTAATTAGCTTTTTTACTTTGACATTTTCATTAACCATTGTATTATCTGTCGACATTTTAGGTCTTTCATCACCTAGAGATTTCTTTAATTGAAGAAGGTGCATTTTCGTTTCATTTGCTTTTATTTCCTTATATACGCTATTTTTTGCTACAATCACATACGATTGCGTTGGATATTTACGAGTGTTTCCTATCCAAGTGTCACTATCGTATGTAACAGGAATCTCATTTCCTTCTATTTTAATACTTTTCATATTCTTTTCGTCTTCATTTGTAAACAATAGTGATCCTTCTTTTGGGAATTTTGGTAACGTATCTAAAATATAATTGGAGCCATTACCTCGTTTATGAAAAATTTTTTCTTTAATCAGTGCTAGTGCTGTAGATTCATTTAAAATTAATACATGTCCATTTCCAACTTCACCTTTTTTCACAGAAAACACTTCATTTTCTTTCGTAATTTCCTTATAACGATTAATAATTGGTGAAATATTATTTTCATCTCCAATAATTAATACACCGTTTGCAGGAAATGAGTTATCCTTTTTAGAGCATGAACTAAAGCTTATTAAAAGTATTATAGTTAACATAAAAATAGTTAAAGTTCTTTTCATCACGGTTCCTTTCATAATTCATATCATTTTTTACATGCTTTTCTGTAATTTTATTAGTTGATATCCTTTATTGCTCCATAGTCTTATAAAGCTTTTGTAGGTAACGCCAACGAGTAATAAAGAAATATAAAACTTGTATACATATAAATGAAATTAAAATAAAAATCGAGCTATTTAAAATAGAAAAACTAACTAATTGTTGCAGTGCCGTATACGCTACTACAGTATGAATCACCGCAACAGCAATCGGTAAGAAGAACATTAATAATAACTGTCTCGTTACAACTTTTTTTAACTCTTGTTTACTTAATCCCATTTTCGAAATCATTTTATATTGTTGTTGATCACGGTCCAAATCAGTGTATAATCGGAAATAAATAAAACTAGCAGCAAATGTAAAGAAAACGATTCCGACTAAAACACTTGCCATAAGTAATAAACCATTCTTTTGCTTTGCCTCCAACAAGTTTAATGTTAAAGCTTCAAAGTAGAAATCACTGTCCCTAAGATCTTTATCGAATATACTTTTTAATTGATTTGAAATCTCTTTCGTTCTTATCCAATCATCTACAACAAATCCGTAAGTACGATGTTGAATATCTTCATCCTCTGGATTACTCGTCAGAGGAATTTCATCATACACATGATCTTGAACAGCAATATAAATACTACTAGAATCATGTGGTAAAACTAAATTCTCTACAGTTTTCTTCACACGAAATGTCTTTGTCCAATCTCCTTGAATGACTTCAATATTTTTTTTGTAGTCACCATTTTTAAATTCTTGCTTTTGTGACACCCTCCCAGGGATTAGTAAAATTTCATCTTCTTTTTCAATCGTTTCATGTTGGTACCCGAGTGCTCTCGTAAGTTCGTTATATTCACTTAATTTCAATACATTTACGTTACTTTCTGTAAATTTACTTGAAGATGAAGCCATTCGATACGGAATATTTGCATCCAAGAGATGTTTTTTTATAATAGAGAGATGTTTATCTACCAATTTGTTGTTTTCAGAGCTTTCATACAGAAATGTATATGGGTTTGTCATCCACACTAAATTTCTATTACCAATAGCAGCTGTTGTACCAATAGCTGTAAATGCAACTGCTGAAATAATAGATACAATAAAAAACATCGTTGCATTATCTTTCATACGGTAAATTAATTCAGAAAACGTTAATATATTTGTTCTTTTTAAAAAGAAAGATTCTCTCCTTTTAGCAAGATGTAATATATAAACGCTACACTGTGTATATAAAAAGTACGTTCCTATAATTACTAGTAAGACACCCATTCCAAGTGTAGTAAAACTGGAACTTGAAATAAAGCGAAATACTGAGAAATATCCATATCCTATACTAATTAAAGAAAGCAGTGATAATAAAATTGAAGATTTCGGTTCAGGTTTTGGTTTTTCCTCTGCTCGAATAAGTTCGACAAGTTCCGTTATTTTTACCATTTTAAATGTAAATAGTGAAACAATGAAAAATAAGAAAAGAAAAGTGATAATTGTTAATAATACAGCCTTCACTGGTGTATAAAAAGGCAAACCATTATTAATCATTAATACACTTGCGCTTATCAATAAAACTAGTTTAGAAAATATGAGTCCAATGAAAATCCCTATACAAATTGAACCAAGTCCAATCAACATATTTTCAATTAATAATAATTTCTTAAACTGTCTCATTGACATACCTTGCATCATTAATATGCCAAATTCTTTCTTACGAGTTTTTAAAAATGAACTAACTGAATATAAAATAAAGAAAAATGAAAATACAAAAATCAAACCTTGCGAAATTGTAAATCCCATCGTACCATATGCACTCATTGTTGCACTTGTTGATTTTAATTCCCCTTGTAAATCAGGATGAAATAATAAAAGAGCATACGTAAAGAAAACCATAATAGAAAATGTACTACTTAAAAAATGGGCAGCATATGTACGCTTATTACGAAAAATATTATTAAATGCGAACTGACGAAAAGTCATGCCTTTTCCCTCCTAACAAAGAAAGAACATCCATAATCTTTTGATAAAAGGCTTGTCTGCTTTCACCACAATAAATTTCGTTATATAGTTGACCATCTTTAATAAATACTACTCTACTGCAAAAACTCGCAGCATACGGATCATGTGTAACTAACATCATCGTTGCTTTTTCTTCTTTATTAAGAGTATCAAGCATCTCCATTACATCATTTGAAGATTTAGAGTCCAAGTTCCCTGTTGGTTCATCTGCAAGTAATAATTGCGGCTTATGAACGATCGCACGAGCGATTGCTGTTCTTTGAGCTTGTCCCCCTGATATTTCAAATGTTCTTTTATTCAAGATATCTGTAATATTTAACTTCTCTGCAATCTCTTCCAATCGCTTGTTCATTTCTTGCACGGAAACACCATCTAAAGTCATCGGCAATACGATGTTTTCTTTTACAGTAAGTGTGCTAAGAAGATTAAATGATTGAAAAACAAATCCTAATTGTTTTCTGCGGAATAACGCTAAATCTTCTGATGATAATTGGAAAGGATTTGTACCATTTATTAAAATTTCTCCCGATGATGGAGAATCAATAGTAGATACCATATTTAATAACGTTGTTTTTCCACTACCAGATGGCCCCATAATCCCTACAAATTCACCTTCTTGAATTGATAAATCAATATCAACTAATGCTTTATAAGGTACTTTCCCTTTATATACTTTACTAATACTTTTTGCATGTAAAATTTCCATGTATATTCTCCCTTCATTTGCACGTCTCATAACAGAGTGTAAATGAATTGTCTTACAGCTCATATTGATTCGTCTTTCATTTATCTTACACGCTTGTAAGATTTCTAAAAAAACTGATAATAAAACTATTTTCAAACTGAAATTAACGCATAACTATCTTATAATAATTGTATAGTAGCAGGAAATACAAAGTATATGAAACCTTTATTATATAAATGAGAAAAGACCGATTGCTTTATCGGTCTTTTACTACCCAACGTTATATTTTTATCCACTCAGATCTTCTCAATATATAATGATTATATATTTGATTTTCTATCCTCTGTTGGCTCTTATAAATAAACCCACATTTTTCAATAACTTTATTTGATGCTACATTGTTAATTAAAGCAATTGCGTTAAGGACATTTAAATTTGTTTCTTTAAACAAAAAGTCAATTAAACCTTTAGTCGCTTTTGTAGCATAGCCATGATTTTGATGTTCATTTGAGATAGCATACATTATCTCTCTGTTTGGTGAAGGGAGTTCTTCTTTCATACCTGTGCAGCACCATCCAATAAATTCATTTGTGGTTTTCTTAAATATTCCTAGTCTTAATATGTGATCATCTATGTTAGTCGTAGTTCTCACTGCATGAAGAAACGCTTTATTTTCTGGTATTTCATAATTTACAACCCAATTAACCCTTTGTTCTTTCGTCGATTTCCAGTCCGGTAAAAACTTTTCTATTTCCGGTTGATTGGATATGTTATAAATACTCTCTGCATCTTTGACCGTAAACTCTTGTAGGTATATATCTCCACAATCTATTTTAAATAACTTAGTGAATCTCTCTTCATCCATGTTAATCCCCCTTACTTACATTAAAGCTCCTTAATCTGCTTCGTAAGTTCCATAAACCGTTCATCCAGTGCTTTATATTCTTTGTCGTTAGAAGTTAAAAAGCTTAATTTCCCTAATACTTCTTGTCTCTCTGTTTCTAACGTTAAACGTAGCTCTTCAATATCATCTCTTGTTTTCGTAGGTTCTTCTAGCTGCTTTTGTATCGTATTGTTTGAAAACACGAGTTTTGTGTTAGTTGTTTTCTCCAGAAAATATCGATCGTGAGATACAATTACTAATGTTCCGTTATACTCAGCTAATGTATTTTCAAGTTGTTCACGTGAAGGTAGATCCAAGTGATTCGTCGGTTCGTCTAAAATGAGTACATCTTTTTCATCTAAAATATAAGCCATTAGCTTACATTTTACTCTTTCTCCCATACTCATATGCTCAATCAGCTCTTTCCATTGAGAAGCTTGGAACCCTAAATGTTTCATTAAATTTTGGACTTTTCCTCTTTCTTCAAACGTCTCTTTAAAAAATAAATTTTCTGGTGTTTTATCAAGCGGTAAATCAAAAACTTCTTGTGTTAAATAGCCGATGTTCGCAGATGGTGAAATCCATATTTCTCCTTCAGCAGTTTCCGTTCCCATAATCATCTTCAGTAATGTTGTTTTCCCACTACCGTTTGGTCCAACAATCGCAACTTTCTCACCGTGCTGAATTGTAAAATTAACGTTTTCAAATAATACTTTCCCATGAAAGTCTTTTTTTAATTGCTTCACTTCTAAAAAACGTTTTCCTACTTTTTTGTTCGCTTGAATAGAAAACTCAACTGAATACTCTTCTTTCACACGTTCTACTTTCGCTTTCTCCAGCTCTTTTTCAAGTCGTTTTCGTTTTGACTTCACTTGTGCATCCATTCGCTTCGCTTTTACACGATAGAATTCTTTCACACCTTCTTGTTTTGTAGACTGCGCGTGTGCCTTTTGTGACCATGAACTCAATTCTTTTATATGTGTTTCTACTTGTTCTATCTTTTTTTGCTGCTTTTCATATTCACGCTGCTGCGACTTTCTTTTTTGCTCACGTGCTTTCATGTAGCTCGTATAATTACCACTATGCTCAATTAATTTTTTGTCCTCAATTGACCATATTTTTGTTGCGACAACATCTAAAAAATATCGATCATGCGATACAACGATAACTGTACCTCTCATGTTTTTTATTTGTTTAATGAGAAATCCCGTACTGATCTCATCTAAATGATTTGTCGGTTCGTCTAATATTAAGACATTAGGATTTTCAGCAAATCCTTTTGCTAATCGAATTTTCAGCTTTTCACCACCACTTAAAGTATGAAAATCGTTCGTTGGCACGCCCCATTTCGCAAGAAGTTCTGCTTCTTTTGCAATTACATCATTACTAATAAAAGATTCTATTTCTTGCTCAACATATGCTGTTGTCATATTCATTTGCATCCATTCAACAGTACCTTTTGAAGGTTCAATCTTCCCATTTATTAATTGAAGTAACGTTGATTTACCAGCACCATTTTTACCGATTAATCCGATAACATCCCCTTGTTTTACTGTCACATTCATTTTCTCTAACAACATATTTTCTTTTATTTCAACATAAACATCATTTAATTTTAATAGTTCTTTCATAAATATCGATCCCTTTCATTAAGGGAGAATAAAAAAATCCTCCCAAATAAATTTGGCAGGATTAGTCATTACATTATTTATACCCAAATAAGCTATTGCGCAATATAAATAGCAATACCGTTGTATGGAAATTGGGCAGACTAATCCTATTTTTTAGAAATTGAAATTTATTGAATTTCAACATTTAAAAATAAGATTAGTTAATCATCGTCCACCCATCATTCCTTTCCATCGTTAATAACCATATTGTACCATACTAGTACTGTATGAGTAAATGCAATTATATGTGCTGTTAAAAAGATTGCTTTCTTTTAGGTTTATTTATCATTCCTTAACTTCATGTTGAATAAGCACAAATTACATTGATTGTAATACGTCCTTTAGATTTCCCCAGTAGTAAACTTCTAAGCACTCTCTCTTATATAAAGTGAAACTTTAATTAGTGGGGGTTTTCTTCATCCCCACTGATTATTAGTTGAACCAATCGGACTTTTATGGGCAGCCCGACCCCCACCTAATTTCTTTGCTTTCGCTGAATTTTGAGGTGGGGGTCTTACTGCCCATTAAAGCGGGATAAATTTTGTATAAAAACAAAATATTATTCATTACCCAACAATAAATTATTGTTTATCGATAATTTTTTATTGATTATCCCCTTGTAATAAGCTATTATATTTTTACAGAAAATATTAATGTAAGGATTGATTTTATGGACAGGACATTAAAAATCACAAAGTTAAATATGTTTTTAATGATTTTTCTCATCCCGATTATAGTAGGGATAATTGTTGGTATACTAACTAAATTGGGGCAAAGTATACTTCCTGGACATTGGAATTCATTAGCTAATCTAGGAAGCGTTTGGTTAGTTCCATCCTTTTTTGTGGCTAGCTTTAGTTATTCTAAGCGTACAGCTATACTTTCTGGTATCCTTGCACTATTCGGAATGGTATTAGGCTACTATGGTTATGCAATAGTTATTAAAAATATAGCTCACTCTATTTATTTTATATCTGTATGGATTGTATGTGCATGTATAGGAGGAACTATCTTTGGAATTGCAGGTTTTCTATGGAAAGATACTACAAATCCACTTCATAAATTCGGAAGCTCACTTATTAGTGGAGTTTTTGTAACAGATGGACTTCACATTCTTTTAAATTTTGAAGACTATAGTCACATGTTACCTGTTGGATATACCGAAGTCATAGTCGGGATTATCTTGATTCTTGTATTAGAACGCTCTAATGCTCATCGAATTTCTTCTTTCTTAATGATGATTCCTATCACTATTTTGGGATTAATTGGATATAAATTATTAAGTTTGTTTACTTAATTAAAATTCATAAAGCTAGCTCTTTTAAAGGGCGAGCTTTTTTCTTACAATAAACTATTTATATATTAATAAATTATTAAATTATTAAATCCCTCTCATTTAACAGCCTTATTTATTATTGTGTCATTACACATACTTACACGACCTTTTATTAGAATCATACCAGTCTTGTATATCATTTCATTTAATCCATATAAAGTAAGGCTAAAAAACTTATTTCAAAAGTTCTTTAGCCTGAGTCATTTTACACATTAAAAAATATAATACGTACAACGGTACCTTTACCAACTTCTGAATAGATTTCTACACTATGTCCTAATTGCTTCGTAATTTCATATACGAGATATAGCCCCATTCCAGTTGATTCTTTAAAATCTCTACCGTTTTCTCCTGTAAAGAAAGGTTTGAATACTCTTGGTAAATCTTGCTTCGGTATACCTACACCATTATCAGCAATTTCAAGTATAACATTATTACCTTCCTTACAAGCTTTCACTTTAATTTTCTCTCTACTACCTGATGAATATTTAATCGCATTCGATAGTATTTGTCCGATTAAAAATTGTAACCATTTCGCATCACTTTCTACAGTAATGTCCTTATCAATTTCAAGCTCTGGATATACAAAATTCCGGATAAAGAAACGTTTATGCTCATGTACCGAATCATTCACTATTTTATGTAGTTGTACTCTTTCTACATAAAAATCTTGTGTAAATGCTTCTAAACGTGCGACATACAGAGCCATTTCTAATCCCTTTTTTAATCGATCAGTTTCCTCATTTATACTTTCAAAACGTGAATCTACTTCATCCTGTGTAATTAATTCTATTACAGATAAAGGTGTTTTCATTTGATGAATCCACTGATTCATAAAGGTTAAATGGTCATTATTTTTTCTCTCTTGTATTTGCAGCTGATTTTGATAATGTCGATATTGCACCTCAAGTAGTTCTTGAAGAGCAGCCGATACAGCTGCAAAATCAGATTTTTGAACAGATTCATCCAAAGATTGCATCGGGTTTGCTAGGCGCTCATAAAAAGAACGATGTGTAAAATAACGAAACACTAAATAACTTCCCATAAAGAAAACACCTAGAAACATTGCATATAACGCCGTTGTAATATGATTATGCCCATCAAACCAATATACGAGAAATATAGCTAGTAGTTGAATTATGGTAAAGCAAATAAGTGGTATATGATCACGTATAAACAACCTTATCATTTTTCTATACCATTATCCCAAGTAATATGAAATCTATATCCAACACTACGAATCGTTTCAATCGCACCTTCTATATGCAACGTTTGTAACTTTTTACGCACACGTGTTGTATTTACACTTAATGTATTATCATCAACATAAGATTCACTATCCCATAATTTATTAAGTAACACTTCTCTACTCACAACACGCGGATAATTTTTCATTAATGTCTCTAATAAAATGGCTTCGTTTCTCGTTATATCAATCTCGTCATTTCTAAGTTTCAATACAAGTCTTTCGGGATATAAACAAAGACCTTGTTGTTCAATCATTCGTTCTTCTAATTTCGGTGCATAATCTCCATATGCACGTCTTAAATGACTACGAATTTTCGCCACTACAACTTCATAATGAAAAGGCTTCGGAATAAAATCATCGCCACCGTTTTCTAACGCCATAACTTGATCCATCGTGCCTTCACGGGCCGAAATGAATAGTATCGGACATGTTGAAACTCCCCGAATTTGACGACACCAAAAGTACCCATCAAAACTCGGTAAATTAATATCTAATAAAACTAACTCTGGTTGTTCTTCTAAAAAAATGTTTAATACATTTTGAAAGTCCGATACAATAACTCCTTGATAACCATATTTCGCAACATGTGTCGATAATAGTTCTGCAATTTTCATATCGTCTTCTACAATCATAATTTTGACCATTATTGAACTCCTTTTTAATCCACAATCTCAAATATACTTATATAAAATAAATACTACCTCTTTTCACAAAATCAGTAAATTAAAAAAAGGATGCTTTTATACAAAAGTATCCTTTTTCGTCCCTTATCTATTTAATATGAAATTTACTAAAAGTAAATCCTAGTTTCTCCACATAATCCATTCCTAGTTCCATACGCGCTGTTTTCAGCGGATCCACAACTTGGCAAACTTTTAAATTACCTACTGCCGATAATAAAAGCGTTGCATCAGCTTTAGACATTGCTAATTCTTCATGTAAAAATGTCACCATATTACGTACAGCACGATTTGCTGCATCATCTAACAATTTCTCTGAAGCAATCGTCATCATTTTTTCTTTTTGAATAGCCATTGGTAATGGCCATTGTTTTCCTTTTATAATTTGAACTGTTACCGTTACCTCACCAGCAACCTCTACACCACTAACACCAATTTCACCATCACCCATTGCTGCGTGTAAATCACCTAATGCTAATAGTGCTCCTGGGACATTAACTGGTAGTAGTAATGTTGTTCCTTCTTTAATTTCTTTACAGTCCATATTCCCGCCGTGATCATGCGGTGTGCCACATGAAATGCTCTCTTCTTTCGGTGCAGTACCAATTACTCCAATCATTGGATTAATCGGGATTTGTAGTTCACTTGAAAACAAAACATATTCATTATGTATTGGGACAATTTTCACTGTATTTTCATTTAACTCATCACCCATTACACCAAGGTTTGCACCTGTAGTTAAAACGCCCTGCTCTGCAATTTCAATTTTTTCAATCGTTACGACTAATATATCGCCAGGTTCTGCTCCTTTAACATATACAGGTCCAGTCGCTGGATTAATTCGGTTCCAATCTAATTCTTGTAACACAACATCTTCAGAATCGATTTGATTTTCAAAGCAATCATATGTTTCAAATACAAGACTGCTCCCAATTTCTACTTCCATACACGGCTTATTTTCTGGTGACATTGAGTAAATGATATGGTCTTTATGAATTCGATACATAATACCTCTCCCTTTTATATTTATCTACTATTACTAATTAGCTTTTTTTTATACAAGCTCCTCTTAAAATTAAATGTTATTTTTATGTAAAAAAGCACGCAGATTGTTTTATAACATACACTCTTTACTATAACAGAAAGGTGGTATCACTATGCCCCTTATTCCATACAACGAAAGTGATGTTGATTTACTAGCTCGATTAATTCGTGCTGAAGCTGAAGGCGAAGGTCGCCAAGGTGAGGAGTTAGTTGGATGCGTTGTAGTAAACCGTGTATTTTGTGATTGCTTAGATTTTAAACAACTCCGTACCGTACGAGACGCTGTATATCAAAGCCCCGGCGGATTTGAAGCAGTACAATATGGATATTTTTATCAACGCGCTCGTGAATCAGAAAAAGAAATCGCACGAAAAGTTTTACAAGGTCAATGGCGCTGGCCTGCACGATGGGCTCTTTGGTATTTCCGTCCAGTTGGAGCTTGTCCGCCTGAATGGTATAATCAGCCATTTGTAGGACAGTTTAAAAGCCATTGTTTTTATGAACCAAGTGGTGATGAATGTCCGAAAATGTATTCACGATAGTAAAATTTGCAACGCAAGTACTTAGAAATTTTGGTACTTGCGTTGCTTTTAACTGTGTTTTAGAAATCTAATAGTGTGATGAAATTTTCTATGCCTACTACATGTATTAATAATGGTATACGAGGACCATTTGATTGATTCATAATGAGCTTATATATAATAGTGAATAATTGTTTTTGATTTTCTTTCATTATTTTTTTATTTTCATGATGACAAATCGCATATAATTGCTCCATTAAGTTAGAGTAATCTTTATTAGAACGAAGTATTTTACAAACTTCTACTAGCCATTCTTTCTGCCTTTCATCTAATGTGTAGTAAAACTCTGCATTTTTCTCCTCATTTACCGCGATTAATTTTTCAAATTGAAAGTTTCTTATCCAATACTCTGCGCGATTACTTATCGCTCTCATTTCATCTAATGCATAGCTCCTATCTATTTTCTTTAATATCCCCTGTAAAATAGTTGAATCAAAATTTAATAATGGTAACGTTCCTGCTACTTGATTAAATTTCGGATATTCTTTAATCTCACTATCAACTCTAGAGATTTTAATTGCATCAAATAAATCTTCATTTTTGAGCGTTTTATTTTCATAACTATCTTTCAATCGCTCATACTCTGTATAATTACGAATCACATCTTCATCCAACCCAATATGAAAAGCAGCGCCTGGTTTGTATTTTGCAAACATAAAGAGAATTACTTCTGGTATATACACTTTCAATAAATTGCTTGGTGTAATACTATTCCCTGAAGAACTAGACATTTTTTCATGATTCCCTTTAATACCAATAAAATCGTAAGCAACGTAATGAGGCGCTTCTCGATTGAATATTTTCCTTGCAATTTCTTTTGATACATTATAACTACCCGTTTCTGATGAATGATCTCTACCGCCCGGTTCAAAAATAACATCCTCTATCATCCATCTCATCGGCCAATCGATTTTCCAGTTTAGTTTCATTTTATTTGTATTTAATACGGATAACTCTTTTTCATTTCCGCATTCACATTCATACCGGACTGTTTTTAATACTTCATCAAAATGTGTAATAGTTGTTGTATCTTTTCCGCATCTCTCACAATATAATGTAGCTGGATAAAAGCTCTCTCGTTCTTCTTCACTACACTCTCTAGTTTTAAAACCCATTAAAATATCATATATTTCTTTTCGTTTATACAAGGCCTCTAATATATTTTCGTTATACCTTCCGCTTCTATATTCATCATGTTGATAAATAAATTCTACTTCAATTCCAAATGCTTGAAGCGATTTTTCAAACTCTTTTTCAAAATGCTCCGCATACGAGTTATGACATCCATACGGATCTGGAATATCACAGTATGGCATACCAATATACTTTGCAAAAGATGGATCAATATTTTTTGGAACTTTTCTAAACCTATCATAATCATCCCACGAAAATATAAAACGAGTCTTTTTCCCTAAATCTTGAAGTGCTCTTACTACGAAATAAGTCGTTACGATTTCACGAAAGTTCCCAATATGAACAGAACCTGACGGACTAATTCCAGATGCACAAACAAACTTTTCTTTATTTGGATGTTTCCTAATTAATTCATGTGCTACTTCATACGCCCAATGCATATATTACTCACCTCAATTATTTTTTGTTTCTCATTTCCAGTTTTATGCAACAAAAAAACTCCCACCCCCAAGATTATTCATCTTGAGGACGAGAGTTGTTAGCTTCGCGGTACCACCTCAGTTTGTTAATATGTCACCATATTAACCTCTTCAGGTACGGCAAAATATGCTTATACCCTATCTCTATAACGGGAGAACCCGTCGCACCATCCCTAAATAAATTAGTTCCTTGCGCAGCTCCAAGTCTTTTTTCATTAAGATGTATACCGCTCTTTCTCAGCTACCAGAGCTCTCTGTACGTATTCTTTCTTAACTACTCTTCTCTTCTATGCCTTAAATATTAGTTTTTTAATATGATAATTTATAACACTTTTATTGTCAAACTTTTCCGAATCGAAATCGTAAAATTATCTAAAAAAATTCTTTATCGCTTCTAATTGAATTTTGTGGCTACACTCATCACAACAATATGCCCCTTTTGGTTTCTCTTTAAATCGCTTATATTTTTCACTGCCTTCGTAAACACGAAATATATTCTTACAAGAAAAGCAAACAATCTCATAAAACATCATATGCATTTTCCTCTCCTTGTTTATACACTTTTTTAATCACTTGAGAAGGTCATTTTTCTACAGTATAAATTTTAATATCCTTTGACTAAAAGGTTTACCTCTATTCTTATCGAATTATATTAATATCTTATAACGCGAGGTGAACATCTTGTTCAGTAATATAGAATTAGTTTTAGATGCTAAAGCAAGTTTAGCTGAAGGACCATGTTGGAATGGAAAAAAGCAACTTTTATATTGGGTTGATATTATGGAGAGAAAATTATGCATATATAATCCTACCGCTAATACGAACCGAGTAATTGTTCTCAATCAACAAATTGGCTGTGTTGTTCCATATTTAGAGGATGTACTACTCTTAGCTATGGAAAACGGCTTTTATTCTATTAATGTAAATACAGAAAAACTGACACATATTTTTGACCCTGAACCACATTTAATAGAAAATCGTTTCAATGATGGAAAATGTGATCCAGCTGGTCGTTTCTGGGCAGGTTCTACAGATACATACGGTATGAATGCTGCAGGTTCCTTGTATTGTTTACATCATAATTTAAGTGTAGAGAAAAAAGTTTCACATGTAAATACATCAAATGGAATTGCTTGGTCACCTGATCATACATACTTTTACTTTATAGATACACCTACTAAAAAAGTGGTTCGCTATCAATATAATATACGTACTGGAGACATTCATAATCCAAGTGATGTAATCAATTTCTCTGAAAATGATGGTCTACCTGATGGTATGACAATTGACGAAGAAGGTTGTTTATGGATTGCACATTGGGGAGGTTCAAAAATAACTAGATGGAATCCCTCTACTGGAGAACAAATATTAAGCATTCCAATTCCCGCGTTATATGTAACATCATGTACATTTGGTGGGCCTAATTTAACAGATTTATATGTTACAACAGCCAGAACAAGAATGAGTGATAACGAATTAAAAGAGTATCCACATGCTGGTGGTATTTTTCGAATTCAAACAAATGTTAAAGGCTGTCCCACCTATTCATTTTGCAATAAAAATATTGGAGCTGAAACAATGTGAACCGTATCGATTACATAAGACAAGAAGAAAAGAAATATCACGACCTTTGCTATGAACAATATAAACTGTTTGAAGCTGGCTCTTGGCTTTTCAAACCAGTTAAAACGGTTATGGACTTGATGAACCACTTTGACGGACAAAACAACTTGCAAGTACTTGACCTTGGCTCTGGCGTTGGGAGAAATAGCATTCCAATTGCAAAAAAAATAAAAAATACTAGCGGCACCGTTACATGTGTTGATTTACTTAATTCCGCTTTAACAAAGCTACAAATTTATAGCAAAGAACATGATGTATTCGAGGCTATAAAAACAGAAGAAGCAGCAATTGAAAACTATCATATTGACTCTAACGCTTATGATTATATCGTTTCAGTATCAAGTTTAGAACATGTCAGATCAGAAGAAGATTTTAAAAATGTACTCCACTCTATGAAAAGAGGTACAAAAAACGGCGGTATTAATTGTTTAATTATTAACTCTAACATACAAGAAATTGATTCAATAACGAATGAAGAATTAGAAGCTTTAATTGAAATTAATCTTTCAACCGAAGAAATGATAAGTACTTTAAAAAGCATTTATAAAGAATGGAAAGAACTAAAAGTTGAAATAAAAGAATTAGCTTATGATATTGTTCGAAATGAAAGACACATTCAATTAAAAACAAATGCTATATCGTTTGTAGTTCAGAAATAATCGTATAATAAAGATATGATTATTTCTCTCATATTTATTTTTATTGCACGAAATTTGCAACTATAAATATTTATGAAACAAAAAATAAAAGAGCACTTGTTTCCGCAAGTGCTCTTTTGGGGATTTTGAGATACCCTATTAACGAAAGTTAAGGTTACTTAAAGTTAAAAGGTATTTATATTATATGCTTGTCCTTTTTATTTGTGCATAATCAATATATAAACATCTTTAATCATTCTTAATAACTTTTAGTTATCGTTCTTTCTTACATTTTATCATTAAGAAATTGATTGAAGGTTTATTTGCCATGTTCTTATTTGGTTCATCAATTTCCGAAACTTGTACTAATCTATATTGATTAAAATCTTTTTTTATAGATTCAGAATCATAAAAGAACATTTTTACACCTTCCATTATCTCATAATAATCTTTATCCAACTGTTTTCCTTTTCCGTACATGGGAGCTTTTTTAGAAACAGTTGTAAAAACCATATATCCGCCTGGTTTTAACTGATTATAACAATCTTCAATAAATTTCTCTCTTTCCTGTTCATTCAACAAATGAAGAAGTGCATGACTAAATATCCCATCATACAGTTTATTATCAAAAGGCATTTCGTTTACTGAACCGTGATACATACTAACATCTTCTAGTCCGTTTTCTCTTGCTAAATCGATCGCTGTTTTCGAAATTTCAATACCTGTTACATTTATACCATTATCGATAAAAACCTTTGCATTTCTTCCATATCCAATACCCGGAACTAATATATTCTTAACGTTCTTTTCAAGAAAAAAATCTTTTGTCAAAATTGCAGATTCTGTAGGTTCAAATCCCCACATCGTTTGTTTTTCGATAAAACTTGATTCCCAAAATTCCATTATGTATCTATCTCCTTATTTTCAATCCATTTTTAGTATCACATGAAAAACTTATAAATTTTAACGCTGCGTCTACCTATGCCAAATTAGTTTTTTACCACATTCACTATAAGTCTATTGAATATAGCACAATTATAAGCCCATATCTATTATAATGATTGGTTTAAAATCCACCCTATTTTATTAATCCTTACGTTTGTAGAAAAATAAAAAAGCCAATACTTCCGTTATAGTATTGGCTTTTTCTCACGAGAAATTATCTTTTTATATTGTACCGATCTAATACTTTTTCTAACATTTCTAAAGTTATTGGTTGTGCTTCTTTTATTAATTGATAACCAATACGACCATTCGGTTCCGCTGTAACTTGCTGTAAACTCTTTACGTCATGAATCCCTTTTTCTCTTAATTGCATATAAAGTTGTTGTTCCGACATTTTTGCCTGCATCAAATTCTCTTTTACAATCTCTCCGTTTTCAACAATTATAATGCTACTTCCATTTAAAAATTGTTCCACCTTCCTTAATTTCAATTCAAAGAAATGAATGATAAGTAATATGCTTGCAAATATGATAGCCGCGAATATAGATGGGACTACTTTTCTACTTAATACAGGTTCTACAATAATACGGCCAATTGATACAACTATAATGATTTCAGCTCTGGTCATTTGGCTGACAGATGTACTACCTGTCATTTTCAAAACAATTATTCCAGTAAAAGTTAATATAATACTTTCCCAAATTATATTCATAATAACCCAATCCTTTAATGGTGTATTTTACTATCATTCCCATTAAAGGTGTGTTTTACTTACCTATTAAGTTGTTAAATCCTTCAGACCATGATGGAAATAAAGGTATCCAACCATACTCTTTACGTGCTTTATTATTGGAAGCTCCTCTTTCCCAACTATTTTTCCCATCTTGAACTTTAGGCTTAGGTGCCCCTATCGCTGCTGCATATATTGGTAACCATTCTTTACTAGTTGCTGGATAATTATCTACAATATTTACGATTCCTGAAGGCCAATTAAGGGATAGCATAGTAGCTCTTGCAGCATCTTCAACATGTATAAACGAGCTTATCCCGTCTGATGCGATAATTTCATTATTACGAACTTGATTTGCTATTAATCCGTTTTCCGCATACCATGTTCCTGGTCCGTATAATGTGCCGTAACGAAGTATAACCGATTCAGGTAACTCAGTAACAGCTTTTTCTAATTTCAATATGCCATTAACAGTGACTTGCCGAGGCATAGAAGCAGTAATATGTAGTGAGTCTTTTTCAGTCGCAAATGTATCCCCTGGTTCATACGCCCATGAAATACTTTGAGCGATTATTTTCTGTACCCCTACATTTTTAGCGGCATCGATAAGGTTACGAGTGCCTTTTGTTCTAATTTTTGCATTATCCTCAAAATTCCATGATGACAATGACGTTAATTGATGAATAACTACATCGGGATTTGTTTCTTCTAATACAGAAAATACAGCCTCTCTATTAAATACATCAGCTATTACTGGTATGGCACCCACCCTTTTCATTGCTTCTACTTGCGAAGTATTACGAATCATCGCAAACACCGTATGCCCATTTTTTATTAACATTGGCAATAAAGAACGTCCTATTACACCAGTTGCACCTGCTACAAATATTTTCATATATGTTCCTCCTCATTTAATAATCATAAATGTGACGAAACATTTGTAAGGTATGTGACAAATATTTGCTCATTTTTTCGTTATTCATATGAAACATATACTTTTAATGGTTTAATTATCCCTAAACTCAATTCATCAAAACATTGTATGAGTGAAGTATAATGTATTTCATGTTGAAAGATCTCCTCTATAAATGGTGTTTTTCCTATTTCTTCAAAAAACCAATCTGCATGTTTTTGATAATCGTATCCGTCACTTGATCCAATAATTTGTAATTCTTTCTGATAAAAGTTAGCAGTTAATGTTAGTTCTTCTATATTACCATCAGACAGTATACATATTTCACCATTAGTTTTAAGAGCTTTTTGCAAAGTATGGAACCCACTATTTGTAGCAGAACATTCGAAACCATAATTATATGTTTCTATTATTTTCTCTTCTGAATCATATATGTTTTTCGTACCAAACTTCTTTGCAAAATCTCTTCTATTTTTATTAGGCTCAACAACATCCACATGCTCAATGCCTACATAGTATTTTAAGAAATAACAAGCGAGTAAACCAATAACTCCCATTCCAATTATAAGTACTTTTTCATCCTGTCGCGGGTTTAGTTTCAATACTCCTTTAGCGGCATCACATGAAAGAATAGATAATAAAGCAATTTTAGGTTGTATAGAACTAGGCACTCGAATTACTTTATGCGCCTTAACTATCCCTATCGTTTCATGTCCATAAAAAGAAACTACTTTATCACCTACGTTTACATGTGTTACTTGATTACCAACTTCAATCACTTCACCATAACTTTCATATCCAGTTTTTCTTGGATAAAAAGGATGCGGATCTGTAACATCGGATCCATTATACTGTGGTAACTCGGCCCCAATGCTTATCGATCCTGCGATTGTTTTAACGATAATTTCATCGTCCTGTATGTCCTTAATTTCATTTGTTTCCCACTCAAGTTGTTTAGGCCCTTTTACAATTAACTTATATTGTTCCATTTATATCCTCTCTTTTTATAAAGATGTTATAAGTAATATTGTTATCCATCTAAATTTCGACTAAATTTATTTACCTAATAGATGATAAATTACCCTTGCCCACGTTTATACCTTTAATGCTCCTGTACCTTTCTGTTCAGCGTCTAATACTTCAAGATTACTATTCTGATAACATTTTAAGAAAAGTCGTTGCCGCCCAAATGAAATACGCAAGTTGCGTCACGATATACATCGTAATTTCAAAACCTGTAAGCTTTCTTTCCCTTTTTATTTTCTTTAAATATCTATAAAAACAAAATGAACATAAGATCAGTAAAACAATAGACATTTGATATAGATTATCCACTAAAAGAACTGCCATTTATTTCATCACCTTTCCAATAGAAAGCGGGCTATAGTTCAAGCATACCATAAAAAAGGAATTAATTACCATGTAGTCCAGAGCAAATATTACCAAATTAAAACCAGTCACCTTTTTGAATTTATTCAATACAATGTTATGTAATCGACTACACACGATATAATAGGAGATTACTTTCTTTCACTGCAAATGCTTAGGAGGAAGTTGTACATGCAATTGATTCATAACATAAGAAAGGCATTTAATAACCTATGTAACTACGATACGTTCAATTTAATACACACTATTCAATCATTAAATATTTCACTTCATAAAATAGCTCCTTTTATTACTTCACCAGTTAATCTTGAATACGGAAGGAACGTTATCTATCAGTCTGAATTCGTAGAGATTTTAGTATTAAATTTCCCCAGCAAAGCAAAGACCTTTGTGCACGATCATGGAATATCTGTAGGATGTATACTAATAGTCAATGGTACGTTACAAAATATAACGTACGAAAATAATAGCGAGCGGATTGAAGAGTTTACAGAGGGAAATATTTTCACAGTAAAAAAAGATACTGTGCATAAAATGTATAATGCTACAGATTCAGCAGTAATAACTTTCCACGTATATTCCCCACCATTAAAAGATGTCCAAATATATGAATAGTCTTTAGAAGGAGGAAATATGCAAAATTTGAAAGATTACTATATAAAGAGCTTACAAGATGGTCGTAACGTTTGGCTCTATGGACAAAAAGTAGATGTAACTACAGACAAACATTTTGCAGGAACATTAAGTACCATTTCTAATTTATTTACATTGTTTGATGATCCAATACGAAGAGATTCTGTTGGATATGTTAGTCCAAAAACGAAAGAATTTGTCCATACAGCCTTTTTAGTTCCGAATTCCTATAACGAATTATTAATGAGGAGAACCGCTTTTGAAACGTGGAGTTATGCTACAGACGGTGTAATGAGTAGACTATCTGATTACGCAAGATCGAGACTTACTGGCTGGTACGTATCAAAATATTTTTATAAAAAATTCGATGCACAGTTTCCAGATAAAATTACATCTTATTATGAAGAAGCAAGAGATAATCACTTATTCTTAAGCGTAGTTCAACGTGATCCACAAATAAATCGATCTACAGAATCAATGTTGAATACAAACGACTTAGGATTACTAAGAGTTACGAAAAAAACTTCTGATGGAATTTATTTAAGTGGTGCTAAAATGATTGGTACTGCTTCTCCTTATTCAAATGATTTATTAATCTATCCATTAGCAAAACTGACTGATACTCAAAAAGATTTAGCTCACTTTCTCATCGTGGCAGCCAATTCCCCTGGATTACATATGGTTTGTAGAGAACCATTTGCGAATACACATTCAATTACAGTTGATTCCCCTCTTAGCTCACAGTACGATGAAATGGATGCACTATTAATCTTTGATAATGTATTTGTACCATGGGAACGAGTCTTACTATATAACAACCCTGAAGCGTTATGGGCAATAAAGTCAGATGTAGCTTCTAGTAGTTTAGCTTATCACCAAGCAATTGTACGATTAGTAGTAAAGCTAGAATTTATAACTGCAATTGCTTGTGAAATTGCTGAAGCGATCGGTGCTACTACTTATTTGCATGTTCAAGAGAAGCTTGGGGAATTAATTATGCAAATCGAAACAATTCGCGCACTTTTAATTGCTGCAGAAGTTGAAGGTACTACAAATGAAACGAAAACTTATTTGCCGAATTTTAAATATATTGAAACTGCAAGGAATCTTGGTTCCAAATATTATCCCCGTGCAATAGAAATTTTACAATTAATTGGAGCAGGTGGGTTCATTCAACTTCCTTCGAGCTCGAATGACTTCCAAAGTCCGATAGCTAATTTATTGAAAAAGCACTTTAAAGGAACGAATATAGATGCCGAACAACGCACAAAATTATTTAAGTTAGCCTGGGATATCATTGGAAGTCCATTAGGATCTAGACACGAATTGTATGAAAGATTTTATGCCGGAGATCCAATACGAAATACAGCTACGCAATATGTAAATTATGATAAAAATCATTTTAAAAAGATGCTAAGTAAATATTTACATTAATGAAAAAGAGCACTCTTTTCTAAGAGCGCTCTTAAAAAACATATAGTTATTCAGTTACATATATAGTTGCTCCGTCCACAACTGCTACTTTTCTCTGTAATGGTTTCATTTTATTCACCTTTAGTTTTCTTCTTACACATGATTCTTATCATATTTTCTCGTATAGACTTCCCCATTCTGAGTAACTAATTTTAATGCAATTTCACCACAAACTCCATGTGGTATTTCAAATTCACCTTGTGCATTTGAAATACTACGCATCTTACTTTCAATTGAATCTTCATAAATTTTCACATTAGTTATAGGTTCGTTATTTTAATCTACGATAATACCTCTTGAATACTTTGCAACTGCTATGCATTAATCCTCTTTTTTATAATATGTAATCACAACAATTGCACCTGCCACTATAGCGCTACATACAAACAAGAGAATGATTTTGCGCCTCACAACGAACCTCCTAATTCAAATTATTCTTTTCTAAACTGAAAATTAAACTGTCTTAATTGCTTGATTTCCTCAATTACTTTACGAATACCTTCTTCAATCTTATCTTCTTTTACATTCGAAACATTTAACTTTAACAGTTTTTCTTTAGGAAAATTCCTCATATAATTCTTATCAATAGTATCGACACTTATTTGCCTGTCACCTAATTTTTGTATAAGTGTTTCTGTAACTGTGTTTTTCTGCATTTCTAAACAAGTGTGTATTCCAAATGTGTTTTGTCTATTATATGTAAATAATGATGGATCTTCATTTTGCACTTTTTCTAATGTTTCTGCTAGTTTTATTGATCTATTATAGTAGGAAGAATTAATTTTACTTTTATGACGTTCAAACATACCGCTCTTTATATAAATTTCTAAAGCCGCTTGAGAAATCATCGGACTATCAATATCTAGTATCTTTTTGTATGTATAGAACGCATTTGCAATGGATGGTGGAATGACCGCAACTCCAACCCGTAAACCTGGAAAAATAATCTTCGAATAACTTTTCAAATATATGACATGACTACAATTATCCAAGCTATATAATGGATCTGCTTTTGAATCAGTTTCTAAATCTGCTAAATAATCATCTTCCACTATAAATACATTGTATCTCTTAGCCAATAGTGTGATTTTTTCTTTCTCATCTTTAGAATAAGACGTTCCAAGCGGATGATGATATCTCGGTATCGTATAGAAGAATTTTATTTTTCCGGTTTGAAATATTTGCTCCAATTCATTCAAATCGATACCTTCATTCGTACGTTTAATACCGATTACAGGAACTTTATTTATTTCTAGATAATCAATATATAGATGATATGTTGGTTGTTCAATTAATACAGTTTCATTTCCATTCGGAAATGGTATAGAAGTTAATATAGCAAGTGCCTGCTGAACACCTGATGTTATAAAAATATTTTCTTCTTTTGTAAAGACTTGATAATTTGCTAGTTGTTTTTGAATAACTGGTATTAAAGATGGTAAGCCTTTCGGCGTTCCATATACAAACAAATCATTTTTATACGTATCAATAGCCTTATTAATACAATGTTGAAAATCTAAATACGGAAAAACATCTGGATCTGGTGCTGAGGAGGCAAAATCAATTATCTCGTTATTTTCTATAGTACTCTCTGATTTTTTAACAACGTAGTATCCACTTTGAGGGACAGAATATATAATGTGACGCTTTTCTAATTCATGAAGCGCACGTATAACTGTTGCCTTATTACATTCATATTGCGTAACGAGTGACCGTATAGACGGTAATTTCTTTCCTTCTCTTATTTCTCCATTTTGAATCATATTTTCTATGTCGTTTAAAATATGTAAATACTTATACATCTTACACCTCCTTCAGTAATTCTATATTTAATTATATCGATTTTTCATTCATATAGCATTCATTCCTTAATTTTCCGATCATCTATATCGTAAATCCCAATAGCATATGAATCATTTTCAATCCATTTCTTTACTGCTTCTGTTTTAAGTACAACTTCAACTTCTTTTTCTATTTTCTGTCCAAGTTCTCTCGCCCCTACTTCATCATCGCTAATCTTAGTTTTTATATCAATGGTAACAGGTTGATTCTTTTTATAATTTATTTGCTGAATACCAAACCCTTCATATCCATTTTTTCTGAATACGTCATCAAATATATGTCCAAAAACTTGATTCCATCTACTCTCTGCCTTTACAACTTCTCTATTTCTTTGAGTTATATTGATTTTATAAGACGTTACACCTTGTATCACCAATCTTTTATTAATATCATTTTTTATTTCGTTACTATCTTCGCTATCAGCAATCTCTAAATCTAATATTCTTTCTTTTTCATCTCTTATAGCAGCACTAAAAAAAGATTCCTCCTTTACCGCTGCTGTGGCAATATCCATCACTATAGAATCTTCACTTTTAGCATCTTCAATGTCATTCTCACAGGCACATAATAAAGCAAGTGGAAATAAAAATACAAGTAACTTCTTTCCCTTTCTCATGCAGCACCCCTCCATATATTTTCATTTACGATAAACTTTTTACTTTGACATATAAATACCTTCTTTAATTATTAAATTTAACATTATTTCACATTTACCCCACTTAACAAGGGAATTACAATTAATAAATAGAATATCTCTATGAATAAATAAAAAGTGAGGGATATATAATGCAACGTGTAAATACGATTGATATTAGTAATGTACTACAATTGGAAAAAACTCTTTCGACTTTATTAAATAAAATGATTTCTTCAAAACTAGACCTTGAAAATTGGTTAAAAGAGCAGTCAAAAGTAATTTGGGACATCGAAGAACAATTAAGATCACATTACATCGCCTTTCAATGTAATACGGATGATGAAGAAATAAAGGATACTTTTGAACATGATCAACAATTTGTAAAGCCACTTTTAAAGCGATACCAAAATTTATTGGATAATAAATATTTAGAGTCACCTTTTCGAATGGAATTAGATTCTAATGTATATGGTTTATTAGATACAAAAATAAAAAATGCTCAAAAGTTATTTTGTGAGGAAAATATCGAATTAGAAATAAAGGAAGACAAATTAGTCACAGAGTACTTTGAAATCACTGGAGGATTAAGTGGAATTTGGGACGGAGAAGAAAAAACGATAACAGAATTACAATCCTATTTACAAGATTCGAATCGTGACACCCGTAAAAAGGCAAAAACCATTATTTCTGAACAATTTTTATCTGTTGAAAAAGAACTCCAAAACATATTAAATCAATTAATTGAAATTCGCCATCAAAAAGCAAAAAATATTCAACTAGAGAATTATCGCGATTATATGTTCAAAAAATACGAGCGTTTTGATTATTCAGCGATAGATTGCTATGAACTAGCTGAATCCATACGTAAGTATGTTGTGCCTCTTAAAGATAAAATATTGCTAGAGAAAAAAGATAAACTGCAATTGGATACACTTCGCCCGTGGGATGTATCAGCTGTAACTCCAGATCAAAAAGTACTTAAACCTATTGCAAATGAAAATGATTTAATTGAAAAGAGCACTCATATCTTTAATAAACTAGATGTTGAATTTTCAGCACTTTTAAACCGAATGTATAAACACAATTGTCTTGATTTAACAAGCCGCAAAGGAAAAGCAGCTGGTGGCTTTTGTGAGTACTTACCAGCTTCACAATTATCTTATATTTTTATGAACTTAAATTATACACAAGATGATATTGTCACTTTTATACATGAAATGGGTCATAGTATTCATAACAAACTCATAAAACCATTAAAATTACGACAGTATATAGAAATTCCAGCTGAAACAGCTGAGCTAGCCAGTATGACAATGGAGTTATTCTCGCTTAATTATTGGGATACCTTCTATACAGACAAAAAAGATTTAAAACAAGCAAAAATTAACTTCTTTAAAGATGTTATTTCATATTTACCTATTATGCTTATTGTCGATCAATTTCAACACTGGCTGTATGAAAATCCAAGTCATACTTCTGAAGAAAGAAATGAAAAATACTTACAACTTCAAAAACATTATCAGTCTAGCGTCATACATATTGATGGCTACGAAAACTGGATAGCAACGAGTTGGCTACCTGTACTCCATATTTTTGAAGTACCATTTTATTATATTGAATATGCGATCGCCCAACTTGGTGCATTACAAATGTATAAACAATATAAAGAGGATCCTAAGCAAGCGCTAGAAAATTATAAAAAGGCATTATCACTAGGAAGCTCGCAATCTATAAAAGAAGTGTATGATGCAGCCGGTATTCGTTTTGATTTTTCTGGTGAAACAATTAAAGAACTAATGCTATTTGTAGAAAAAGAATTAGAATTACTTGAGCAATTATAAGAAGAAAGCTGCACCTATATTTTTGGTGTAGCTTTCTTCTTTATTTTATTAATCAGCTCTATGTACTGAGTATCTCCATATCCGATTGTTGGAAAAAGATAAAACAACTTTATTAATAATTCACGAGTTGATAAATCTTTATTTTTAGAGATGAATTTCATTACTGGATTATCTTCTGTTAACATTTCTAAAAATAAGTCTATAGCCTGATACATTACAGGTGGTACCTTATGAGAGGTCTTTTTATGGTTTACTAATACTTCATTGTATATAGAAGAATACTTCCCCAATTCAAGTTCAATTTGATTTACTTTAAATTCATCCTCTCTAAAGCTATTTAAGTATACCTTCCCTTCATAAACAGACTGTTCAAGGTGAGAAAGTATGGTAAGTAAGTTCATTTGGCAAAACATATCTTCACCAAACCATAGAACAATACATTTATACTTTTTCGTAAAAAGGTTTTCTAACGGATCTATAACCTTTTTTATATAACTTTCTACTGAACTGTTATGTCCTTCCGCTCTTGTTTTAATAAAATCCTCATCAAAAACTTGTGTAGTAGCAGGGTTCACACACATTGCCTCATTAAATGGTGCATAATCAGAATGATCCATTAGCTTTTTATTTTTAAATTCTTCATACATAACTTGACCATTTAATATGTTAAGTACCTCTTTATCAAATAGCTCACTCTTCCTATTTCGTAACTGTTCAACCTCTATTTTTCTAGAAATATTCATTTTAAACGCCCCTTCTTTATTTAAATTTAGTTTAACAAATGATTGGATAGGCATTTTGTTAAGTTGATATTCTCTTGGATTCATTCCAAAAACATTTTTACATATTCGATTTAGCCGTTCCTATTTATAGTGCGATAGAATATTCATTTGCTGGAAATGGGAATATCGTTGACTATGAGTATTCTATTACAAAAGCACTATTTGAAGGCTACCAAAAGAGATGAAAGACAAGTTTCCGTTATTTATTAAATTAAAGGAGATTTTTGAATATAGCTTAATGCATATGTATTGGGATAAAGAAGAATTAACGGAGGAACAAGTACGGATTATGAACCTTTATAGGATGAAGATCGAAAATAAGAATACCTATATCAATATTTAAGAATGCCGTTGTTTAACTGCAAGGAAACTTTGGTTAAACAACAGCATTTATTAATTAGCTGACAACCTTTTTTATGACTTATAAATACTGATTCAATAATCTTCTCAAATACACTTCATTTTGCGGTGATACTTTTTCAGAAAATCTAGCTGCAATAATAATAGGAGCCCATTGAAAAACTTCATCTCTTGATATGCCGGTACGACTGCAATATATATGTAAATACATCTCAGCTAATTCTACCGAAGATTGTGAGTACAACAAGTATGTTCGAAATACATCTGCGCGAATATCACCTGAACTAGCATCTACCCAATCTATAACTTTCACTTTCTCTTCCTTACTCAAAATCAAATTAAATGGATGAAAATCTCCATGACATAGCCTAAAATCAAATGTAATAAAATCTAATTTTTGTAATATATCCTTCTTTTTGCGTTCATCCAATTTATGCACAGATTTAATTTGACGCTCTAACCTTTCCCTCATTAACTCCATTTCATCTGTATTTACATGTATAGCATGGATCTTTTTTTGCTCATTAACACAAAGACTGATATAACGCTCTGCCTCATTTAAATTATTAAGCAGAAGATCACCAATGTTGTCCCCTTTTACATGTTCCATAATAATTGCCTGTCTATTTTGTATCTTTTTCACTTCAAATACGTTTGGAACTGGCAACCCACATGAATACGCATATTTTTGTTTTTTTTGCTTCATTCATAGACTCTGTATCTGGGAGGTAATATTTAAATAATTTTACAACCTTATCATCAGTTAAATAAATTTCTGCTGTATTCCCTTTTGCAATTGGATTACCTAAAACCACTTTATTTCCCCCCTTAACATAAATTAGAATAACACCTTATACTTCTCTTTAAATTCACTATAATCCTAGCTAAAACCTTCTTCACGAATATACAAAAAACTTACCGCTTTCCATCCTTAAATAGAAAGCGGTAAGTTTAATTGTTTAGGAATATCAGAATGAAACTCTGATGTATGCACAATTGAAAATGTATATCCTTGCTCAATAAATGATACTTCATTACGTTTACATTCAAATGATACACTATTTTTCTTAAAGTTATTTTGGATTCGCTGTAAAAATGCGACGTCTGGTGTTCCGAAAGAAACGTATACTTTCGGTGATAGAGCTTTCATCGCGATTGGAATCCAAGGTCGCTGCCACCAAGTCGCGACGATATATGCAGTGCCACCTATAACAAAGTTAAAAATATCCCCATCTTCCATCGTTTTCATATTTAGATTTGATTTTAACCATTCCGTAAAAACAGGTACACTTTTAACAGGAAGACCAATTTCCCTTACGTATAAAATGTTTAAAGGTGAGTGTGGTACTAATACATCCTCTTTAACATAACTATGTGCGATAATTTCGAGTAGATTTCCATCTCCGTCTTTAAAGTATAAATTGAATAGACCATTCTCTTCACCAATTACATTTCCATTTTGCCATTTTACAATGAGTAATCCAGAGTCCTTTAACCATTTTGCTGTTTCATGGAATTTTGAATATGGAATTTCAAAAGCAAAATGTGCAGGTGCGATTGGTTCATACACTTCTTGAAAACTAATTGTTGTATAAGGTGTTACTTCAAATTGAATGAAGGATGCTGTTTCTTTTTTTATTGGAAAAGATAATATGTCCTTATAAACTTGTTTTACCCCTTCTATGGAAACCGTCTGTAGTTTTATATCTGATATATGTGTAATCACTTTACATTCCCCCTCATTTCTTATTATCTATTCGTATTGTATTACACTTATAAATAGATAAAATCAAACGGAAGGATGGATTTTTCATATAGAAACTACAACTTTAGTATGAATATGTTAGCTCCAATTATTTTTTATTTCCGCTATAACAATTTCTGGTTTATCCCAGTGCAACATGTGGGTAGTATCAGGAATTACTTTTACTATACTGTCCGTTTTCTCTTTAAAAACATTTACTGTCTTATCTCTATAATCCGCCCAAACTTGTGGGACTGTAGCTCGAAGTAATACAATATTAGCCGGTAGCTTCTCATATATATCTATTGTTTCATCTTTATGCATACCTCTTATTATATTACTAGCTGTATTCCCCCTGGCATGCCACCATACTTTATTATCCATTTCGATCCCTAGATCCTTTACAGCAACTTCTAACAATGAAGACCATCTAGTATAAGCTTCTTTTTCACTTTTGAAAAATTCGTCCCAATTATTAAAAACATATTTATCAAAGTCCTTTTCATAATAAGCAATTTCTTCTTCCAACGTTTCTTCTTTAAGCCTTTTTGTTTGATATCCACCATCAATAAGAATACTTCCTTGTACTTTTTCTGGATGATTTAACAAATAAAATAACGCTACAAAACTTCCCCATGAATGCGATAGAAAATAGAAGTATTCGATTCTCAATTCATTTATTATTTCATTTAACCAATTTGCTAAATTGTGCATCTCATAATCTTCTGTTCTTTCAAATGGGGGTGTTTTACCATGTCCAGGTGCATCAACGGAGATAAATCTATACTCTTCTTTTAATTCCTCAGCAATTTCTATAAAACTTAAACTCGTACTACCTAATCCATGTAAACAAAAGATAACGGGCTTGTCATTATTCCCCCATTCAGTAATATGTACATTTATTTTTTCATTGCTAATATAGTAACGTTTCAAAACATTTATCCTCCATATTTTGATTTTTTAATTTACATTTTATTTATTTCCATTATTTTCAAGTATTTCCTGTATTCTTTTCCACACAAAAAGCTGCTTTTCTTTAAATGAAAAGCAGCTTTTACACTAAAATACATTATAATTTAACAGCAATAATCATAAATCTTTTTGAATTAGTACGAATCCCTTTTTCAGAACTATACGTATCAATGAACTTTTGTAAAATAGTAAAATCCTCTTCCTGTTCTCCGAATCTAGGAATAATAGGGGTATGTTTTAATAAGAAAATGAGATCTTCAGACCTACTGTAATAATCAGTAACATCATATTCACGTACTTGCACGAGATCAAATCCTGCACTAATAAGTTCATTCATATAATTTTCTTTTAAAGTACCATCCCGTTCACCTAAGCGTTGTCCTCTACCAAATGCTTCTTTCAGGTTTAATTTATCATTCTCACTTACTTGTTGTGTTAAGAAAAAGGCACCCTTTTTCATTACTTTCGCTAACTCAGATGCCAGAAACGGGGCATGACAACTTGAAGCAATATCAAAATGTGCATGTGGAAATGTTAAAGCTTCAGAACCCATTTGAAGAAACTCAACATTTTGTACACCTGATTTTTTCAAGTTAGAATGTGCCGTTGCAATCATGCCGTTAGAATTATCAATTCCAATCAACAATTTAACTGATGATGCTATGTTAAGTACATTTTCTCCTCCGCCTGTACCAACATCAAGTAAAATATGTGATGGTTTACACCTTTCTTTTACCTCACTATAAAAGTCCCATGTATCTCCTACAGTTTCACATTTTATTTTGCTAAAATCCCATCCATTTAATCTTCCTACTTTATTATAGAAGCTTTTATACTCTAATTCGTTCATCTTATTACTTCCCCTTTGTAAAAATAAATTAAATATGTATAATAACCTACGACACTCCTTAATTATATATTATAAAATACAAATTATTAAAACAATATTTCCCTTCACACTACAATAAGTTTACATAACATTTTTATGGTTTATCTTTATCTATATATTCTAAATGCCCTCTTCCCCAACTACACATACTATCCAAAACAGTACTGACTGTTTTTCCATGTTCAGTTAAGCTATATTCTACTTTAGGTGGTATTTCTTGATAAATTTCGCGTTTTATTAGTTGATTTTGCTCTAATTCACGTAATTGCTTCGCTAACGTCCCTTGAGATATATCTGGTATCAATCGCTTTAATTCACCAAAACGTTTCATTCCATCTGTTAGCAAAATAAACAAAATGAGTGGCTTCCATTTCCCACCGATTATTTGTAATGTTGCTATTACCCCTTTTAACTTCGGTTCTTGTAAATCCATTTTTCTCACCTCTCCTCAGATATCATAAAGTGAAACTTTAATCAGTGGGGGTTTTGTTCATCCCACACTGATTATTAGTTGAACCAATCGGGCTTTTACGGGCTATTGATCTCTTACCTAACTTCCTTGCATTTTCCTAACTTTGAGGTGAGAGTTTTACTGCCCGTTAATGCCGGATAAACCATATTTAGAAATTTTTCCTATTACTTATCCGCATGTATAGCGATTAGTACGAAATTTGCGACTATGTACATATAAAGTGCGTACTTTTCACTTGCTCCCTTTTAGCGAATAATAAAAGCATAGCACAGTTAGTTATATTCTAAATTTTTTATTAAAGGAGTGGCTAAAATATGTCTATTACTACATTAAAAAATAGCCGTATTGTTATCATTGGCGGGAGTTCTGGTATTGGATTAGCAACAGCAACACAAGCAATTAAACAAGGCGCACATGTTATTATTGCCGGACGCTCGGAAGAAAAATTAAAAGTTGCTCGAGAAGTAATAAATAACAATCATCTTCAAACTTATATATTGGATAATCAAAATAAAGAGCAATTACAAAATTTTTTCAAGATAGTTGGGAACTTTGATCATTTATTCACACCGGGAGCCTCTTACACACTTGGACCGATTACCTCTACAGAGGAAATTGCTGAAAGTAGCTTCATCGGAAAGTTTTGGCCTCAATATTATGCCGTAAAATATGCAATTCCTTTTCTTTCAAACTCTGGATCGATTGTGTTAATGTCTGGTGCATTTAGTCAAAGACCACTTAAAGGCGCTCCTGCTTATGGAGCTTGCAATGGTGCTATTGAAAGTTTAGGGAAGGCTTTAGCTGTGGAATTAGCTCCTATTAGAGTTAATGTGGTTTCTCCTGGAACAATACAAAGAGAAAATGAACAAAATGAAAATAGACTAGTTGCTTACGAAGCTTATAAATCTCTTTCACTTGTACAACGAGCTGGATTTAATGATGAAATTGCACATACTGTCCTATATTTAATGCAAAATAGTTTTACTACGGGTAATGTATTATTTCCTGATGGAGGGTACACATACCATTAAATTATTTAAGAGAAAAGCCCCTTATTCCGGTGGATTTTGTTGCTAATGTAAACATTGCTGAAATTTCCAAAAAGATGGTTGCATTTCTTTATTACCAACAGGTTGGTTTTTAGAAGATTCATTAAAGGAATCCATTATAATCCGCTCATTTTGTACATTTGCAAATTCAATCGTGCTAGTAGTTGACGAATCAAATCAAGAAGTAATTTATCTTGATATTTATGGATAAGTTTATAAAGAAAAAAGACATATAAATAATGCCTTTTTTCTTTATCTTCATTTAACTGGATAACAAACTTCTGTAACCCACTTATTAGGATCCGCTTCCATCGCTGGGCTCACATGATAAATATTAAACATCGGGCCTGCTAATTTATAACCCTCTGTCTCAATCCATTTTGCCGCAGCCTCATTTACAGCTGTCATCTGTTCATAACTTCCATTAACTGTTATAGAAGCTACATTAGTCGATTCCATATTTTTAAATGTAACGTCTTTTGTATTTTCGTGCTTACCTAGAATACTTAGCTGTATTTCTATATCTACATCATTTTCTTTGTATTCACGATCATGGAAAACCGCAATACTATAACTCGGTTGGGCAATACTAATATTTTTCATTTGAATTTCTTGCATTAATACACTCCATAAATCACCTTCGCAATTATACGATGGAATAATCTTTCTAACACTAGCTACAGTTCTTTCTGGAATTTCTTTTATTGAAACATGATAATTCATCTCAACAACATCCTCTCTCATCGTTTTCATTGAGTCTTCGAGGAGACGTAATTGTTTTTGGAGGTTATTCATGTCTTCTTTAATTTGAGCACTACGATTTAAAAATTGCTCTTTTATGGTATCTATATTATCGCATTCTATTATTTCTTTGATGGTAGCAATATTAAACCCCATAGCTTTTAACGTTTGAATTTGATTTACTTTTTTTAATTGGTCTGCTGAATAAAATCGATATCCACTCTGCTCATCGACTTTTACTGGTTGTAGTAATTCCACTTTATCGTAGTGTCTCAACATTCGTATACTAATGGAAGATAGTTTTGAAAAATCCCCTATTTTAAACATGATTTCCTCCTATAGGTTACATCTACTTTGAAGCTCAACTTTATCTTAAACAATGACATTGTGTGAGGGTCAACTATTTTTAACGATTTAAATAACAATTTAACATGTTATATTTATATAATTAAAAACCTATATTCCTGTTTTTATGACTACTGCAATTGACAATCCATCACTAGTTATTTTTCTCAAGACATTCATAAACCGCCATCATATCTCGTTTATCCAACTCACGTATGCGATTAAAAATTGGTATTTGTCCAACAGCTTCTGTTAATAAGCTTTCATTCACAACATCACTTACTTTTCCAGTTAACCACGTTTGTACATCCACGCCCTCAACAACTTCTTTTAACCCTTCGTCATTAATACCACTTGCATTACAAGTTACACATGGAATTGTTAGTTTAAAGACACCATCATGTAGATTATCTTCGGTTATCACTTTCTTACCTTTACAAAATGGACATGGATTACTCTTTTTAATTTTATTAATTTGGGTAACTAATTTTTTGTATCCAAACGCTTCGTATACATACGTAAGTTTTTTATATTTACCATTTGTGAAATACTTATCTATAATGGTTTCTCTCGTTTCATAAACATTAGGGAAATCACAAACAGTTACTTGATTATTAATACTAATGGATTCGATATTTCCTTTTATTTCGCCCCAGAATGGTAAGACATTTTGTAACACCATTTCATAGTTTGAAAAGCTTGCTTGTTCTAATTCAAACATCTTCAGTGCAACTTGTGCTTTTCTTGGCAATAAAGAAACATCTTCTGTCAATACCATATCGCCACCAACAATAGACTTCAATTTAACAAGTGCCGGTAAATCACCAACTGTTTTCAATACTTTATTAATAGGCTGATTGATTATTTCACGAATATCTACGTTACCAAATTTAAGTGGCTTATGATGATTTAAAACCGTCCCCTCACAAATTGGACATTTCATCATTTTTTTTGAACTCTTAATTTCTTCTTTAATAGGTGCTTTTGAAATAACAATATATCCACCAATAATTGTATTAAATCCTACCCATGTTCTGCGTGTCTTTCCTTTTTTATCATAAAATGATTTTTCAAAATATCCGTACCAAAACGTATGCTTTTCTTCTTCTGACATATCATTATAGCTCTTTGACAAATCGTGACCAAGCTCATTTTTTATTTCTTCGAATAGAAATTCTATTTTTTCATGCTGATAAAACTTTAATACCTTCATGATTTCTGGATCGAATAGCCCATCCCAAAATGGAACACTTTTATCTTGAATGGCAATATCTTTATCAAAAACTTCAATTTGAAGACGTCCAGAACAAGATGGACAATGATTGTCCTGTGAATAGAAATCAAAACTTCTCGTATCTTTATTAATTGGATGAGCAGCTACAATATGATTAATTAATCCACCAATCTCATATAAGAAACTATATTGACTATATAAATGTCTTTCAAGATCAATAGCAATAACAGGTGCGATTGTATCAGATTCATATTCACCATAAATTAACCTAGCCATTGATGATAAACTTTTTAAAATACCGCCCTTATAAACATTTTCGGCATTTTTAAAATAGTTAATATGATTTCCTTCTAAATAGTGAACTCCTTTTTTCTGCTTAAGCATTGAAGAGATATTTATTTTCTCTGTGCTATTCACATTACTTTTTTGACGATAGTAATCCTCATGATTAACAACATCCAAATGCTCTACAGATTCATTCTGCCTTTTTCCAAAATCAACTATATAATCAGAGCTTTCTAACATGTAACGATTATGCTCAATCATAATGATAGAAACTGATTCATCTTGCAGAATACCTCTAATACTATCGATAAATTGATTTAAAATATTTTGTGATAAACCTTTTGAAGGCTCATCAAAAATGAATAATGTATGTGGATTTCTAGTGTTTGCAAATAATTCCGAAACTAAATGAACACATTGAAACTCACCTGTCGATAATGTTTGTGTTTTTCTCTCTAATGTTAAATAGCCAAGTCCTAATTTAATTAGTAGGCTCAAACGTTTATAAGCGATATCTTCATTTGGAAGTTCATCAATAATATCCTCAATCGAGCGCTCAAAAATATCATCAATGTCTTCACTATACTTTGTTAGTTTCTTTTTAATATCTAGGAAAGTTGCTACAGTTGATCGACTTGTAATTGATTGATTTCGGTCTTGTCCCACCATAACTAATTTATCTTTTGGATATCTTTTCAAGAAATCTGTAGCTAGACATTCATTGAAAAGTGTAGATTTCCCACATCCTGATTCTCCTGTAACCGTTACAAGCCTGTTTTTAGGAATTTGAAACTCCTCCATTTGGATATTACGGCAATATAAATCATAGAATGTATAATATTCTGTTGGTATTTCTTTATTTCGATCCCACAGTATTGACTTTGGTCTTGGTGATTCTTTCACAATTTTCCCGCCATATTTTCCGCTACCAGGTCCAAAGAACAATTGCTCATCAGATGTATCTAGTACTGTATCTGAATGATCAATAAGCCAAATTTGATTTTTACACCCTAATCGTTTAATCTCTTCTAAAATTTGTAATAAAGTTTCATGATCAAGTCCAACTGAAATCTCATCAATAATAATTACAGCATTTTCACTTACTGCCATGAATTCGGCCAAATAAAGTCGTGTTAACTCTCCACCTGATAACGTACCCATAATTCGATTTAATGTTAAATAACCAATGTTCATATTAATAATATTTTGCAGTATATGCTGTTTTTCTTCACTAATATTTAACTCTTTTGCTAGTGAAAGAATAGATTCAACACTTAAATCATTAATATTTGAAATTGAATGTGGCTTGGCCAACAAATCAATTTCATGTTGTTCAATTTCTTCACTATAACGTTTTCCCTTACATTTTTTACACTCAACATTTTTTGTAGTACCACGGCCTTTACAACCAGTACACCAGCCTAATTGATTATTAAATGAAAAGGCCTCTGGAGAAAGATTAAATACTTCAGCAAGTTTTTCCCGAACCTCTGTAAAAACACCAGTATGAGTACCAATCGTTGAACGCGGATTAGACGAAATCGATGATTTTCCTAGAAAAAGTACTAAAGGCATTTCTTCCATCTTAATGGCACTAAAATTTGTTTCCATAATGTTAGGAAATAAATATTGATATTCAGCCTTTGGTAATAAAGAAACTAATCGTTTTTTTGATTCTTCACCAATTGTTTGGCAAAAAGTTGTTTTACCCGATCCAGATAAACCAGCAATTCCAAACGATTTATTAAACGGTATAGTTGCATCTAATTTATTTATGTTATTAGCAATTAATTGATTTACTTTCATATTAACCTCTATTCTTATTTATTCACAAAAGCATTTTTACAATATAATAATTACATAATGAATATTACCTATTATGCAATTATCCTCTCACTTCATGAATCTTATCCTTGTATATTTCAAACCACTGTTGCCATTCATCTTTAGAAAATTCTTTCTCTTCTCCTTCTAAAACGAAAGAAAAAAGATTTAAACAAATATGCCAACCAGCTACATCTCTCGGTGTATGATCTGTTAATTCATGAATGTACTCTTTAAGAAGTAAAAGAGTACCATTTTCCTCATTATGTATTTCAAATCTGACACGGTCTTTATCCCAAGTAAATTCAAGTACTGAGTTTAGTTGACACTCTAAAATATCAATATTTATGAATGAACCGTCCATCATGTCGAACTTTATTATTCCAGCAGTTTTAAGGCTTTCAATCTGTAAATTGGGCATCCATTTTTTCAGCTTACTGTTTTCTGTTAATACAGACCAAACTTCTTCTGCCGTATATGGAAATTGGCGTTCAAATTTTACAATATATCCATCAGTTAGTTTCCTAATTTCAGCTATCATTTTGATTGTCTCCTTATATAGAATATATGTTCCCATTTCATTTTACACGAATATAAATATAAAATAAATATTTATGTCAACGAAGTGTTAATTTAAAGTGAATGGTGCTGAGAAAAACTTAAATATTTTCTAAATCGAATTATATAATATTGAAAATTAAATATAGATTTATGTACAAATAAAAAAGCCGCATTTGCGACTTATGAAATCATAGGATTAACTCCTTTTTTTGTTGAATGATTAGCGCTTAATCGCATCGACAATTAGCGATGGAAAACCAAGTTTATCGCCTTTATTTCTAGAATCATACCTTTTCGAACGGAAAATAACACCGTCGTTTGCATCCCATTCGTTGTAATAAAACCGACCATTTTCATCACAATATTCAAGTAAAACTACCTCGAATCCAGCAGTTTCAAACATTTTCGTTAATGTTATATAATTATGAACGATTTTATGACTTGCTGCTGGATGATCTTTCGGACCGGGGCCCCCTATTTGAACTATATTTTGATATGCCTCATCCTGAAAGAATGCATCAGGGACTCCGCACCGAATATGACCAGATGGTTTTAAAAATTCATAACAAATTTCAGCTGCTCTTACACCTTCTTCAAAAGTAAGGTGTTCCCATACATGCTCAGCTAAAATAGCTGAAATAGAGTTGTATTCAAATCTTTCTTCCCACGTAGCTTTATCTAGTAAGTTAAGTTCATCTTCTTGCGTTTGAATCCAACCTGGATTATTATTAAACACTCCAGCTCCGACAACTACTTTAATTTCGTCTTGTTTTATTGCCACCATGTTCACCTCTTAAACATTTTAATTCATTAATATATTCTATGTTTACTATTATCCTTCCTCCTTTAACAAATTTAGTACCATGAGTCCAGTACAATACCGAACTCATGTCCTAAAAACTCTCTAACGTAACAATCTGTCTAACTCTATAAAATTAGTTCATAATATACGATTTTTCTTACAGAAATATAGCACACCAAACATTAGCATAATACCAATTACGTAAAAAATTGTTGTTCCGCTCCCACCAGTATTAGGAATTACCCAATTATTCTTCGCATTTTTCACTGTTATTTTTTGTGTCTTTACTGCTTCTGTAATTTCTATTTCTATTGGATCCCTAAGTAACATATATCCGTTTGGCGCTTTTATTTCTTTTATCGTATATTTTCCAAGTACTAATTGACTGGAAATCACCTTTCCTTTTTCATCCGTTGTTAATCTAGCCACTTCTTTACCCTCTTTATCTAAGACTTGAAATATAGCGCCTTGTAGTTTTAAATTGATATCCTTATCATCAACTTTCTCAATTTCAAATTGTCCAGTCGGATCTGGTAATTTCTTATTTCCTATTTTAATTTCTACTACTGCATCTTTTTCTACTTTTACAGTTATTTTTTCTTTTAATAATTCGTAACCTTTAGGTGCTTCTACTTCCACTAAGGTATAATTTCCTATTGGTAAGTCTTTTGATACTACTTCTCCTTCTTCATTTGTTACTAGTTCTCCAACTATTTTTCCTTTTGAATCTTCTATATGAAACTTTGCCCCTGCTAGTTTTTTATTTTTATCACTTATGTCTACTTTCACAAGCTTTATTTTCCCCATTGGATCTGGCAATTTCTTATTTCCTATTTTAATTTCTACTACTGCATCTTTTTCTATTTTTACAGTTGTTTTTTCTTTTAATAATTCGTAACCTTTAGGTGCTTCTACTTCCACTAAGGTATAGTTTCCTTTTGGTAAGTCTTTTGATATTACTTCTCCTTCTTCATTTGTTACTAGTTCTCCAACTATTTTTCCTTTTGAATCTTCTATATGAAACTTTGCCCCTGCTAGCTTTTTATTTTTATCACTTATGTCTACTTTCACTAACTTCATTTTTCCCATTGGATCTGGCAATTTCTTATTTCCTATTTTAATTTCTACTACTGCATCTTTTTCTACTTTTACAGCTATTTTATCTTTTAATAATTCATAGTCTTTTGGCGCTTCTATTTCTACAAGGGTATAGTTTCCTTTTGGTAAGTCTTTTGATATCGCTTCTCCTTCTTCATTTGTTACTAGTTCTCCAACTACTTTTTTATTTGAATCTTCTATATGAAACTTTGCTCCGATCAATTTTTTATTAACATTATTACTATCAACCTTTTTTATTTTTATTTTTCCTGTACTAGGCTTGTTCCAATGTTGCCAGTTAAATTTGAAATTGTGAAATTCAAATCCACCAGTTTGTTGTACCGCACCGACAAATGCTTGTCCATTAATCGAACCGCCTTTTGTTTCTAATACAGCATTGGGGGCAAACACACTACCAACGACACCATATCCCTCTGTTATAATTTTTTTCGCATTTGGAAAAACCCAAATCACTTTCCCATATAGCTCAGTAAACGGGGAATTAGGAGAATATGGTTGTGATGTAGGAACTATATCTGTAGCCCTTCCAATATTGTTCGTGTCATATAGAATAGACCCATTTTTAAATGTAACCTCTGTTGCATCCGAATACATAACAATAAAATCTTTGTCCTTAGCACTCGGTAAAAATACATCTCTTATCTCTAAATTAATTTTCCCTGTCAATTCTGATGAAACATAAATATTAGGATTGTTTATATCTTTTCCGATTCCATGACTCATATTTGGAATTGGGGTATTTGTTTTATATTGACCTGCATTTTTACTGACTTGGTTCACTATATTGCGAAATTCATTAAATTTCGCGTCAATTTCTAGTTTTTCTTTATAAACGATACGATCATAAGAGGATTGTATGATGCGATCTGGATCACTCTCTTTTGTCATTACGACTATTCCGTTTTGAATGATAAAAGATTCTTCTCTTGATTTCTTAAATTTTCCAGACAATAACAAGGACGGATATCCCTCATCAACCCATTTTTCACCTACTATATTAGATGTTCCCGCTGCAGCACCTACAATTGTATACCCCGATGCATCCATATCACCTTGAACTGCAATTGCTCCTTCAATGTCGCCACCTATTGCTTTATGGTTACCAAAGACAACAGCATTATAGCGCGATATATCACCTAGACCTTCTAAGTTTGTCGTGGATCCATATACTTCTTTTGGTACATATATGACAAAACTTACACTTAACATTAACAAAACAATAAAATGAATACTTACCAGCTTTAATCGTAGCCTCAATTCCTTTGTTCCCACCTTTACCGTATTTTTTCTATAGTCGAATAAAATGAAATTTTTATTAATGATGATTTACTTCAATCCCCTATATACCTTCTTTACTTATCTCTGAATTTACGGTCCCACTTCCCATTAATGCAGGATAAATACATACATTCTATCGAGTAAACCTTTTCTTATAAATTACGACTAGAAACACACATAACAATAGGAGTGGAACTATTACAGTCCACTTATTAAACATAAATATCTCTGTACTCACTTTTTGTTTTTCTTTCTCGTTTAACTCCACACGCTCACCTCGAACTAGCAATCTATTGGTGTTTACTCCATAAGGCGTACACGTAATTAAAGTTGTATAATCTTTATTTTCTACAATTTGTAGATCTTCCATTTCGTGTGGTAACACTACTTTAATTTGATCTACTTTATAAGCAAGAACTTTGTCTAAAGAATGAATATAAAAAAGATCTCCTTCACTCAACTTATCTAAATCTGTAAATAATTTTGCTGATGGTAAACCACGATGCCCTGTTAAAATAGTGTGCGTATTTTCTCCACCTACCGGGAGCGAAGAAAAATCTAAATGACCTATCCCGCGACTTAATACTTCCTCAGAGGTCCCTTGATAGATTGGCAGTTTTATATTAATTTTCGATATTTCAATATACCCCATTACATCTCCTAAATTTAACGCATCAGCATACGCTTGATGATTACTTTTTTTTTCAGAAAATGGATCTGTAAATATTTTCGCAGAAGTTTGAACTTGTTTATTATATTCGGCTGCTTCTTTTTCCCTACGTTCGACTTCTTTCTTTTGTAATGCTTTAATCTTCTTATCGTAAGAGCTAATCTCAGAATAATGTGTACGGGTCGCCAACCAATTACTAATAGTAGGATATAAAAAAATACCTAATCCAAATAAGAAAATACCTCCCAAAACAAGATTTCGTTTCATATTTCCACCTCTGTATACGCTTAAATATCGAAAAGAGGAAAGCATTTTGCTTCTCCCCTTTTCATATGGTTACATGTTCCTAAAATCTTAATTTCTAGCAAACTTTTTTCTAAAGAAAACAAATGCCGCTGTAAGCATTAAAGTAAGGCCTATTACAGTAAAAAGAGTCGTTCCTATACCACCCGTTACCGGAAGAATCCATCCACTTTTATTATTTTCAATCGTCAATTTAACCGTTTGATTATTTTCACTAATCTTTACATCAATGGGGTCTTTTAATAATTGATAAGATGCTTTTGTACCATCTTCTTTTGTATATGTTGGTGCTTTCGTTTCAAAAATTTGATAGTCTCCATATGGAATGTTAGACCATTTAATAACACCATTTTCATCTGATACACCTGTTACTTCTTTTCCTGCTACGACAACTATTTTTCCATTATTATCTTTAAGTACAAACTCTGCACCTTTTAATTTATTCTTATTAGCACCATCAATTTTTGTTAACTCAATTATTCCAGTTGTCGGAATAACAACTACGGGTTTAGATTCCTTTTCTCCAATTACATCATTTTTATTTGAAAAATGTATTTTTGCTGTATTGAAAATTTCCGAACCAGATGGTACTCCTTCTTTTACTTGAGATTTAATTTGCAAATGAAATTCTTTTTTACCATCTAATTTTGTGAAATCTTTTACTGTAGCTGTTACCTTTTGACCTTCTATAGCTACCTCTACAATGCTTGCATTTACTTCTGCTCCATCAATTTTCACGATTGGCTTTCCTTGAATCACTAAACGATTATCCAAAGTATCTGTTACCACATATTTTTTGTATTCCTTAATGTCTTCTGGAATTAATGTTTTAATATCATAATTATAATTAGTTAACGGATTGATTGGTAACGCTTCCAATTTTCCGTTAATCTTTTTATCAATTGTTGGTTCTTCATAGTTTTTCACTTCTAATTTAACTACTGTACCAGAAGTAATAGTTCCATCTTCATTAATTGTTCCGGAGTTCTTAACAAAAAACTCACGTTTAGTTGGATCTATTACATAGCCTTTCGGAGCTTTTGTTTCTTGGAAATAGTATTCTCCATACACCAATCCTTGCACGCGAATATGACCATTAGCATCTGTTACTAACTCTTTTTTCACTTCTGTACCGTCTTTTTTAAATAAAGAGAATACTGCACCTGCTAATGCTTTTTCATTTACACCAGTTTTTATTAAATCCACTGCACCACGTTTAATCTCATTTTTGGGATACATGTGAACATCATAGTTTAGCACCTTACCCTCTTTATTTGTTAATGGAATATCCACTGTATACGTATTGGGATTTAGATTAACATGTGGAGGTCCTGCCACTTCTTTCACCTCATAACGTCCTAGCGGAAGATCTTTTAATATAGCTTGTCCGTTATCATCTGTTACTACTTGATTTGGAGTGGCTCCCATTACAGGTTTCACGTCTTCTTTTACGATTTTCCCATCGTTTGAAATTTTTTCAAAAGAAGCAACCCTTTTTACTTCAAACGTTACACCTTTTAATGGTTTCACATCCTTTGGCACCTCTTGATTTGCAGAACCGTCACCTTCTAGTCCCTGCGCTCCATCTTTTTCTTGTTCATACTTATGAATCGTTAAAGTACCTTTAGATGGTGAATCTGCCTTTACTAATACACTAGACCATGTAGAAAATGTTAAGAATAACACTAAAAGCACACTAAATATTTTTTTCATTTCTCTTATCCCCTTTACTACTTCTATCATTTTAAAAATTTCTTTATTACTATTACCTTCTTAAAAGCAATAGTGTGCCAAGTATCAGATTTAAACGAATAACATAAAACATAGTCGTCCAACAATCCATTGTTTACAATCACTTATTCACTTTTCTTATCTTCTATTATTACGTTGTCTCTCCACATGATATATGTAATTTTCTCCCCTAAATTACACGTATATCCCTATTTCAAGAATCATTACATTTGTTGCATAATAGCTTTCACCGCTAATTTCGACTATTCACTTACTGTCAATCTATTCATTTCTCACTTCCTATCCCTATTTAAAATCCAATCTTAATCATTTTTTAATACATATAAGTAATAACCAACAAATAAGTGTGACGATTCATATTTTACGTTACTGTCCAAAACTATTACCTGTATATTCAAATAATATGTGCTATTCATGTTAAATTATGGTATTATTCTTAGAAGTTTATAACTTTTATTTATATTTTTTATTGATAAAGGTTTTCCGTATCTACTTATGAAAAAGGAATATATGTTTATTTAACTATTACGCATAACTGTAAGGAGGAAGAATATGACTAAAAAACTCAGTCTAGTTGAAATAGAGTACATTTGCAATATGTTTTTTCAATCTTTCGAAATTCCAGTTTGTTTTTTAGATTGTAACAAAAATATTCTTTTAGAATTTAAATCAAAAAATGATTCACATTCGTTATATACATCAAAAATAGAAGAGTTACATATGCTTTTTCAGAGAAATGATACATATAATTCCCCCATCTTCAGAACTCACGAATATCTAGGGCACTTTATTTTAATTCACATAAAGAGCGATTATATGGTGAACGGTACTGTTATTATTGGGCCCTTGACACATGTGAATTCTTCTACAAGTAAAGCGGATAGTAACCTTAATTTTATTCCAAATTATAAAAGAACAAGAGACCATTATTTTTCATTGTCAGTCAAAGATCAAAATTTCTTTGTAAATATAGCGATATTGTTCTATAGCATTCTCTATAAAAAAAATTCAGATGTAAGCACCTTTTCAAATAACAGTGACTCACTTCATATAAGTCATAGCAGCATCTTAAACGAAGATGTATATATTTCAATGCAAAAAGACGAATCCATTTATCATAATTTATATATAGAGCAGCAACTACTTAGTTCTATAGAACACGGGGATAAAGAAACCGTACTCAAATATTATTACGAATTCCAACAAGAGACTCTTTCATCTTTATCTTCATTCCATCAATTAAGACGTCATAAAAACATTTGTATTTCATCCATCACGCTCGCTACTAGATATGCGATAAAAGGGGGACTTCCATCTGGGATTGCTTACAAAATTTATGATTTACATATTCAAAGAACAGAAGATTTAAAAGACAAAGAATCTGTTTGGGATTTATTAAAAAATGCTTTTTGTACCTTTGCAGACCGTGTAAAGGCACAAAAAACACAGCAACATTCACAGACTATTGCTATTTGCAAAAACTACATTTTTAAAAATATTTACAATCCAATATCTGTTAAACAAGTTGCTAAATTTGCAAATGTGAATTCAGATTATTTATCTATATTATTTAAAAAAGAAGTCGGTATTTCATTAATTGAGTACATTCAACGTGAACGAATAGAAGAAGCAAAGAAATTATTAACTTTCACCACCTATCCTTTATCAGACATATGCGCTTCGCTTAATTTTAGCGATCAAAGTTATTTCACTAAAATTTTTAAAAAATTCACCAATGAAACACCTGGTAAATATCGAAAATCTCATGTTGTCATTTAGAGTGAAACTTCCATTAAAACAAAATGTTTTCAGTAACTCATCAATGGCAGATTAGAAGCACTCCCAGATTCATGAACTATAGGATTTATGCTTTTTCCAAACCAAAAAACACGTTACTATTCTTTTATTTTAATGAGAATAGTAACGTGTTTTTTATGTAATGTAGTTTTGTAGACAGAACATGATCCAACTACAAATTTTTATAGAAGCCAAATGCACCGCTTAACTACTAAAATCTTATTAAGTAAAAAATCCATATTTTGTTTTACTTACTTTCTACTTTATTTCTTTTGAATAATGAACTCTTTTCTTCAAACGAATGATCCCTACTATTATTTTTGTATCTTTCTAAATTTGCGAACAAAAGTGAGTACTGTGCCTGTAATAATCATCAATATGCCGATTGCTGCACTGTTAGTTGTACTTACACCCGTCTTTGGAAGCTCCTTATATGTATATTCTTTTTTATCGCTATTACTGTTGTTTGGGATATTACTCTTATTTTCCTTATTAGCAAGGCCATTAGCTTTGCTAGTTTCTTTATCTTTCACTAATACTTTTTGTATTGCATTTACCTCATTACCCACGGAATCTCTAACACTATATATTATTTCATAAGTACCAGCTTTAGTTGTATCTATAGTTCCTTCATACGCTACTTTAGAAATAAGGTCACCGTCCTCTTTATCAGTAGCTGATACCCCTACCAATGGATCAAATTGATCACCCTCAGTAATTGAAGTTGTAGCAGGTACTTTTAGTATTGGTTTATCATTTTTAACTTCTTCTCTAACTTTGACCGTTACAGTTTGCTTCGCCGTTACTTCATGACCTTTAGAATCTGTAACCGTGTACGTTAATACGTAAGTACCGGCTTTAGTTGTATCTACTTCACCATCAACTTTGATTTTAGAAGTGAGATCACCGTCTTCTTTATCGATAGCTAATACTTCTGCCATTGGAACAAATGAATCTCCAACATGAATTGTCGCTCCAACAGGCACTGTTAATTTAGGTTCTAAATCTGATGTTTCTCCATTTCCCTCTACAATTACAGTCTGTGTTGCCGTTGCATTCCGCCCTTGAGAATCAACAACCATGTATTCCACAATGTATGTACCTGGTTTTGAAGTATCTACATCGCCTTTATGCTTTACTTTATTTGTTAAATCACCATCTTCTTTATCAACAGCTTTTACATTTCTCATTGGATCAAACGTATCACCTACACGTAGTGTAATCGTAAACGGTACAGTTAACTCTGGAGCTTGGTTTTCTGCTGTTTTTTCGTTCTCTTTCACCGTTCCTGTAATTTTTGCCGCATCAAAAGCATTTTGGACTGCTTGAACTTCAATTGAGTTCGCTCCATATTTATTAGTTGCCACTTTAAGGCATGCCAATTTCAATTCAGAGAAATTAGAAGTCATATTTAATTCATCAGTATTTGCATAATAGAAAATATCAAACATTCTATCTTCACCAATACCATTTACATTTACACCGTTATGAGTACCACCTTGTGCCATTAAATACGCAACTTTATTAATAATACTTGAGTTAAAATGAACGCCTCCATAATCCTCTCCATTTAAATCATTATATTTACTATAATCATCCGGATACGGTAGTCCTTCTGAAAAATTAATTGCAGTTGGATTTTTCATATTACGAAAAGTCGATCCAGTTTGTTCTCCTATTGTCCAGTTAAATTCCCCATTATTTATGTATTTCTCTATAGCCGTTCCCATAATATCCGATAATGCTTCGTTAATTGCCCCAGATTCTCCTGAAAATTCAAGGTTAGATTCACTTGATGTAACTGCATGTGTAAATTCATGACCGGCTATATCGAACGCTTTTACCATGGGATCTCCATATAAAAGCATACTAATGTTATTAATATTAGTACTAAATGCATTCTCCCAATTTTCAGGATCATTTGTTCCTCCAGAATCCCATGCATGTACAACTGAAACTACTTTTTTTCCTTTATTATCAAAACTATTACGCTTATATTTTTCTTTATAAAAATCGTATACCTTTGTTGCTAAGAAATGAGCGCTTACCGCCTTTGGATCATTAAATGTTGTTGAAACACTAGTTGCTAGTATACCAGGATAATAACTTTCTTCATTTGTAATATCTCTATAATTTACATCATATGTCTCAATTCCTTGTCCTCTTGTGTAATCAGCAAGCGCATAATTCCCACTGGTCTGTTTAGAAATACCAAATGTACGAGTTACGCCTAAATCATCTTTTCCTGTTCCAGTTAATGATGTAAAATTGCTAGTTTTATTTTCCTTAACGGATTCAACATACTCTTCACTTATTTTCAAACTTGATTCTTGTACCATATCTTTTAACATTTCACCATTATGAGCATTCACTAAATAAGTTCCAGATACATAATTTGGTGTTGTAGCAGCAAATGTAACTTGATATGCATTGCTAGCCTGCCCATGATTTTCATCAACAAAAATAACTGCCTTAACTTCTGGCTCAGAAATAAATTTAGTATCGTTTCCGTACTTTTTATAAATATATTGTTTTGCTTCTTCTTTTGATAAATTAATAGGTTTCTTTAAATCTTCTTGTGTTAAATTTTGTGCGCTAGCTCCTGAAATGCTTTTAATAATACCTTTTTTATCTACGTGAGCAGTCAACTGGTGGCCATATACTTCTTTTCCTTCATATATTTGTTGCATGCGCACAAGTGTAGTTCCATCATAAGAACCACGTTTTTGAAGAACCTTGTAATCTACTCCTGTTTCTGCACTAACTTGTTTTGGAGACAAAGCATGCTCCGTATTTTCCTTAAGTGCATCTTTCACTACATTCTCTGGTGCCTTTTTTGATGGTTGTGTCAGATCACCTGTACGGAACGAATCCTCTTGAATTTCAACTTGCATTTGACCAGGTTCCTCTGCATGACCTACTCCATATGGTGTTACACTTGTTAAAACGAATCCTGTTGTTAATGCAACTATAGCTATTTCTTTTTTATTTCCCATGATATTTACCTCGTATAAATTTCTATTATTTATATGAAACTGCTAAAATGTATACAATCTATTCCTAACATAAAAAGATGACTTTTGTAATCTACAAAAGCCACCTCTTCAATATGTAATATCCCTAAAATGTTTTTAATACATAATTTCTATACGAACAGAAAAAAGCATTCATTAACGAGCATTTTGCAATACTTTTATTAGGTCATTTATATTTTCAACTTTCTGCTGAAACTGATCAAGTCTGCTATGTAACAATGAAGGATTTTTATCTTCAGTTGAAATAACTTGTTTTAATTCGTTTTCTAATTTATCATACATATCAAAGAAATTATCAAATTCTACACTTACAAGCTCTTCATTTTCGCGATAGAATCTTTTTGCTTCTATATAAGTCATATATGATTTATTTAAAAATCCTAATGAAATTAAATATTTAGAAGTGTTTTCTTGATAAATAGCAATATCACACGCTATTTTAATATCAGAATAAGTCTTTTGAACGAGACAATGCAATTCAAAAATCTTAAACTTTAATCCATTATTCATTTCATCCCCTCCCATCGTATCTATTCTACATAAAATTAGAATATTATACAAAGAAAATTATTAGCATGAAATTGACAATTTAAAAAATAACTTAAGGATAAACAAAATCCCTCTCATTATAAATTATAGTTGCGGAGCATTTACCAACGTAACAGCAAAATAAAAAGCGAAAAGAATAAATCTTTCCGCTCTTAGAGTAATAAATACATTTCATATTGCGCTAAAGAATTCTTTTCAAATCCACATTTCTTAAGAAAACCTTCCAGTAAATTATTGTTAGGAAACCCAATTGATAAACTTGATAAATTTAATTCTTCTCTTGCTATTTGTAATAATTTCATCCCAACACCAATATTTCTATAATCTTTGTCTACGAAAATAAAACTAATTTTACCTTGTTTATTTACACATAGAGAGCCTTTTAAGTCATTATCGACATATGCACCATAAAATACATGATTTGTTTTTTTGATATAATCAATATCATTTTGCCAATTTATATGGAAGTTTAACCATTTCTGAATTTCATCTTTAAAAGTTGGAAATTCTAATTGTTTTACTTCAATATCCTTACAATCTTTATTCATTATTTTAGTCAAATCATTTAAATTATAATAAGAAAGATCGTACACTTTTTCATAGCCCAACTTATTATAAAAATGAATCGCTCGGTCATTTCCTACAATGACTTCGAGAAAAAGTTGCTTACATCCATGTTGAATCGCCTCTTCTTTATGCAGTTCAAATAATTTTTGACTCACACCAATACCGCGGTAATTAGGATGAACCGCTAATGTTCCACAGCGCATAGTCTTAATACTTTCATAATCCTTTATACCACCTAGTATTACGCCAACAGGTTTGCCTTCTTCTAAAGCAAGAAAAGAATGTTCTAGCAAATTACCTTCTGGTCCCAAAAAACGTTGTATAAAATCCCCTTTTGAAACTTCCATTTTAATAATGTAATCTGAAAATCCAACTTTAAAAGCTTCATATACTAAATCAATATTTACATCACTACACCTTTTATATTGAATCATAATATAATTATGCCTCCAATTACTTATGTTAAAACCCTCTAACTATCTATTATTTACTACATTAATCTCATAAACACGTAAAAAGGCAATTAAATGCTCACATGCTCTTTCGCATGCTAGCATTTTAAAAATTTTTTGTTCTTCTTTCGTTTTATCATTTGCTTGATCTGAAGCAGCTTTTAAACAGAGAAATGGTTTTTTATTTATTTGACACACATAGGCGAAAGCTGCTACTTCTTGATCAACTGCCAATGCTCCATATACGGTATGGAGTAAATATCTCATTTCTGAACTACGAATACGTTGATCTCCGGATAAAAATGTACCGAAATGTATTGGATCATATGATCGTATTTTTTTTATTCTTCTTACAAGTGATTTTGTTGTTTCAATAGGTGCTGTTCTACCGTTATATAAATTAAAAACATCTTCCCCTGAGCCAGCTGCAGTAACATCGTGTTGTATTGCGTTTAGTGCCACTACAATATGACCGTTTTTCACCTTGTTTGATAAACTTCCGCATATTCCTGTCATAAACAACTCATCTGGCTGAAACTCACTAATTAACAATTGTACACAACTAGCGCAGCTTACTTTACCGACACCAGTAACAACTGATATAATTTCCAGCTCATTAATAGTATGAAAATGAAATTCCCAAGCTGCTCTTTTTTCAACACGTTCACTCGGATAATGTTGATGCAAATACGTCAGTTCTGGTTCCCATGCAGATACAATTGCAATACGTTTCATTACACGCTTCACTTCCCCTATTGTCATTTAAATAAGTTATCTATACTTTCTCGTTCATAATCTGGAATCCATTCTTTGTATTTCTTATATGAATCTCGTATTATTTCTTTATTCTTCGCAATTACTTCACATCCTCTATCATCATACATAAACATCACAATATCTTTCTTTGCATTTATGAGAAATACATCTGGATAAGAGATTTCTTTTTTTCGTCCAAATCGAAGATACAGATCAGAAAAATCCTCATGATTAGCAGCTTGTATCAGCGGTTCATATTTAATATCTTCCGCAAGACATTTAAAAGAAAATTGATATGTACAATATAAAGTGAAACTTTAATCAGTGGGGGGTCTTACTGCCCGGCAAATAGCGGGATAAATCTGCTTCTTCATCTTCAAATAAAAACGGTAACGTTTCTTATCTTATATGAAATCTTAAATCTCTTTTCTTAATATATTTATTGTATATATTTATTTTCTGTGAAGTTTTTATGTTTTCCTTTTTAAATCTATAAACATTTGTCACTACAAACACTACATCTTCTTTTGAAAATATGTCTTCAAAGTTGAGAAAAGTATTCCATATTTAAATCGTCGGTTCCTTCTACAATTTGATATTTATCTTTTCCGAAATCAAAATGTAAATGATTTTCCCACTGAGAATATAAGTAGGGTCCTAATGTAACTCCTGGAAATGTTTGATTCATATATTCTTTTAATTGCATTTCCTTGTCCTTTCTACTGTACAATTCTTTTTAAATCCCAATATGCTTCTTCTAGCCACGGATGTATAACTTTCAATGTATCTTTCCTTTCCCACAAATATGAAATATATACAAAAGCTGCTTTTTCCAAAGATTTTCCCAATTCTTTTTTTATTTCTATTAAATATGGTGGTGTCCCTTTTTGATCCCATTCTATTTTATCTGCAACAAATAATACTAAATCCATCTTCGTTGCATGTTTACGCAACGTTGTATGGCAACAAATTGCATTTAAAATCTCTTCATCTTCGACTTTAAATATTTCTTTTGCGATTACCCTCGATAATTTTTGATGAATAATCATAGGAAACTTTCTTTCCGCTTCCACTATTTCTACACCAAATTCTTCAGCAACTGCAATCCGCTCCTCGTTTGGAAAAATGCCACTAATATCATGTAAATATCCTGCAATTGCTGCTTTTTCTTTATCTACGTGAAACTTTTCTGCAATCTTTTTTGCCTCATTTGCCACACGAATTGAATGTTTATATGTAAACTCTTTATTATATTTTAGTAGAAAAGCTTTAATATCATTGTCTATTTTTCCAGATGGAGTAAATGAATATATATCATTACATAACATAGAAAATCCCCCTTATAACTAACTTTCATTATAATGTAGAATCTAAATATCCTTGTTATTTTATATTCGTTATTAATCTTTTTACTCCTTTTTAATACGTTACATGAAATTTTATACATAATCATCGCTACAAGTACATAAATGTTTGATATTATAGTAATGTTGATGATTTGTAAGGAAAGGAACTACACAATGAATAAAAATATATTAATTATTGATGATGATAAAGAAATTGTTGAATTACTTGCTGTTTATTTGCGAAATGAAGGCTATAACATTTATAAAGCTTATGATGGCGATGAAGCATTGCAAAAGGTTTCTACATATGAAGTTGACCTTATGATTTTGGATATTATGATGCCAAAACGAAACGGATTAGAAGTTTGTCAGGAAGTGCGTGAAAATAATACTGTACCAATTCTAATGCTTAGTGCAAAAGCAGAAGATATGGATAAAATATTAGGCCTTATGACAGGTGCTGATGATTATATGATCAAACCATTCAATCCATTAGAATTAGTAGCTAGAGTGAAAGCTTTATTACGAAGATCCTCTTTCCAAAATGCTACTTCGCAAAAGAATGAAGATGGTATTATTCGTATTCGCTCTGTTGAAATACACAAACATAATCATACAGTTAAAGTAAATGGAGAGTACATTAAACTAACCTCTATTGAATTCGATATTTTATATTTACTTGCGAGTAATACAGGAAGAGTATTTAGTTCAGAAGAAATTTTCGAACGCGTTTGGAATGAAGATGGTTATGGTTCAAATAAGACGGTAATGGTCCATATTAGCAACTTACGAGATAAACTTGAAACAGTAATAAATGGAGAAAAATTTATTCATACTGTTTGGGGAGTTGGCTATAAAATTGAGAAATGAAGCATTTGATATATTAAAAGATATTCCTAAATGGAAACTTATTTTTTGGCTTTTATTAGCTATCACACTCACTCCTATTACTGAACTAATTATTTATCGCCTCGTTACGAGTGTAATTGAAAGTTCACTTACTCTAACCGAACTCGGTAAAGAATTCATTCGAATTTTTGGTTATGAAAAGTATAAAGGGATTAAAGAGTCTTTATGGATGATGATTGTATCTTATTTGTTTTTATTTTCTATTTTTTCATCCTATCTTTACATTTTTTATCGTCACGAGAAAAAACTTTATTATGAAACTTGTATAAAAAAAATGATAGAAGAAATTCGTTATATTGCAAATGGAAACTTCAATCATAAAGTTTCTATTGTAAATCATAATTATCTAGAAGAATTAGCAATCGGGGTCAATGAAATTGTTGAACAATTAAAAGTCTCAATTGATGAAGAAAGACAAGCGGAACAAGCAAAAAGTGAACTTATTACAAATGTATCACATGACTTACGCACTCCCCTTACTTCTATAGTTGGATACGTAAATTTAATCCATCATGATAATTATAGAGATGAAGTGGAATTGCGATACTATATTCAAGTCATTTACGATAAAGTAACTCGTCTTAATGCATTAATGAATGACTTGTTCGAATATACACGTGTTCAAAATAAAGAATTAAGCTTGTATTCTGTTCCTATTGATATTGTAGAGTTACTTGGACAATTAACTGTTCAATTCCGCATACAGGTTCAAGAAGCTAATATAGAATGTCGACCTTCTTTCCCGTCTCAAAAGCTCATGGTATTAGCTGATGGTGACAAATTAGTGCGTGTGTTTGAAAATCTTATTATAAACGCTATCGCTTATGGAAGCGAAGGTCGCTATATTGACCTTACTGCTTATGAAAGTAATAATATGATTACAATTGATATAACAAATTACGGACAACCTATTCCTAGTACGGATTTACCTCATATTTTTGAACGTTTTTATCGCGTTGAGAAATCTCGCTCTACAAACACTGGTGGATCTGGACTTGGATTAGCAATTGCAAAAAGTATAGTCGAATTGCATAAAGGAACAATTGAAGTATATAGTGATGACGAAAAAACAACATTCACTGTAAAACTACTCCCATACAAATGTTAATATTACAAATAAAAAGTTCAATTTCTTACCATATAAGAAATTGAACTTTTTCCATAATTACCCTAAATTTAATAATCCTTTATAATTCTTTAGAAATTCTTTACCTTTTCTTTCTTCCTAATTAAGCATTCCTTTTTACAATACTATTATTGATGTCATAATAGGAGGATCGCTTATGCAATTCTTAAAGAAATTCGCTATTTTATTATTATCTTTTTTTATTACTGCACTTATCGTTTTATATTTTTATCTTTATGTAAATGGTCCGATTATTCAAGCTAAATCAGCTATTTTAATAAATGCTAATTCAGGTGAAATTGTTTATAAAAAAAATGAAGAAACCCCAGTACAATCAGCTACTTTATCTAAATTAATGACAGAATATATCGTATTGGAGCAACTAAATGATAAAAAGATACAGTTAGATGACTTCGTACAAATAAGTAACGAAGTTTTCCGAGTAGAAACAAGCCCTATACAAGTAACATCGAATGATAAAACAACGGTTCGTGATTTACTTCATGCATTGCTACTGGCAGGGAATAATCGTTCTGCACTCGCTCTAGCAGAACACATTGCTGGAAATGAAGATAACTTTACAGTATTAATGAATAAAAAAGCAAAAGAACTAAAGTTATTACAACCATCTCCATTTCTAAACTCTACTGGAATTAATAATAATACAAATAAACAATCAACTACAACAGCGATAGACGCAGCTAAACTAGCAGCACGATTAGTAAAAGATTTTCCAGATGTATTGAATATTACGAAACTAACCTCTTACCAATTTACCTTCAAAGATTCCCAGGTTTTCAATACGAATAAAATGATATATTCCCTTAATGAAAACATTAAACTTCAAGGTGTTGATGGCTTACAAACTAGTTTTTCAACTAACGGTAATTATAGTTTTGTCAGTACAGCAAAACTTGGAGATACTAGACTAATTTCAGTAATATTAGATGCAGATGAAGAAAACATTTCATTTATTGAAACAAAAAAGTTGCTACAGTATGGTTTTGATCCTTCCTCGTACTCTGCACTCCAAGCTTTTAAAGACGCCCTTACATCTTGGACAATATTGCTTCAGTTTAAAAATTTAATTATACAAACTATAATGATTTTTTTAATCATTACCACCTTAATGTTTTTACATATACGTCAGAAAAAATCCGAGGATTTCAATTAAGAAATCTTCTTATATATAGAACCGACTTGCGCTTGAGATGCAAGTCGGTTTTTAATTCTATCATCCTCTTCCAAGCAAATTTGCTGAAACTGGTTGCAAGTTTAACTCTCTCGCCCATATAGATAGCTGACCAATATGATAAATTTAATATCCCATTACATGTCTTAAAACCTATGTTTTTTGAGGCATACATCCATCTCTGTTTCCTTTCGTTGTGTTCGTTTGTTTAGTTTAAATGGGTTAATCTATTAATTCTATTAAATCCAACAATTGAACTATTACACTTTAAAGTTCTACTCATATACTATAGTAGATTACTAGAAAGGAGGCTTAACTATGGATAGTTGCGTTGTATTTGTAAACGGACAACCTTTTTTAGTTCTTTCAGTAGCTGGTATTGAAATTGCTAGATTAGAGATTTCCCTTCAAGTAGCATTAGCTCTAAGAGTGCTTGGGATACCAATCTGTGATTAATTACCAAATTAATAAAAAAAGAGGGCATTTGGTATTATCCCCTATAGGTAGACAGTAAAAAAAGAGTCCATCTGATATGATGGACTCAATACTGTTTTATCTGGAGGGGATTTTTTTATGGCAAGAAAAGGACAATCATTTCAAAAATATACAGAAGAACTAAAGCAAGAAGCAGTTCGTCTTCGATTAGAAGAGAGAAAATCATTGCGAGAAATTCGTGAACAACTCGGTGTGAAGAGTGATGCTCAGATTATTGAGTGGGTAAAACGTGCGCAACAGGGGGAGTCCTTTGAGGATCAACGTGGTGTCTGGAATCGAAAGAATTTTAATAGTCTAGAAGAAGAAAATGCTTATTTGAAGGCGCAGGTTGAGTATTTAAAAAAGCGCAATCCAAATCTACACGGGAAGGAATGGTCCTAAAGAAAGAACGATTTTCTCTTATCGATTCATTACGCCAAGCCTATCCACTTCGATGGCTGTTTCAAATCGCGGAAGTTTCTAAGGCTGGCTACTATAAATGGCGGAAATATCATAACGTAGAGCGTTTACGTCAGAAAAGGGATATGTGGCATAAAGAACATATTTTATCTATTCATCGTCAGCACCCTTACTATGGGTATAAACGCATGACTCGTGCTTTAGCTCGAGAAGGAATGGTAATGAATCATAAACGTGTTCGCCGTCTCATGAGAGAATTAGGCATCCAATCTATCATCCGGAAAAAACGTCCATTTTACGGAAGGAAAACATCGGTGATATTTAAAAATCATTTGAACCGAGAGTTTCAAGCGGACAAACAAAATCAAAAATATGTAACGGATATTACTTATGTACGAATTGGAGACCAGTTTGCTTATTTGTCAGCCATGTTAGACCTATATAACAATGAAATTGTCGCTTGGAAGCTATCTCGAAGAAATGATTTAGATTTGGTTTTAACTACATTACAACAATTAGAGGGGAAATCCTTATCCATTAAGCCCCTTTTACATTCAGATCAAGGGTTTCAATATACATCAAAATCTTACGCAAAGCAGTTAGAAAGATTAGGATTTGTCGGTAGTCATTCTAGACGTGGAAACTGTTTTGATAATGCGTGTATCGAATCATTCTTCTCACATTTAAAAACAGAGAAGTTGTATTTAGTGCGCCCAAAAACATATGAAATGGCTTATCAAGCAATTCAAGAATATATTCAATTCTATAATACAGAAAGGTTCCAAGAAAAACTTCACGGCCTTTCCCCGATAGAATATCGGGAAAAGGCCGTGGCATAATACTCTTTTTATTACTGTCTACTTGACAGGGAGATGACCAATTAGCCCTCTTTTTTTATTTTCTTCTCACCTTTTCTTAAAAACAAACAAAATTTAAATTTTATTTTTTATATTGTAATGAAAATCCGAAAAATTAACCCATTTTATTCAATAAAAAAGAGCTCCACCCATACCTCATTATCCGTTTCTAAAAAATTAGAATTCGATTAATTACAAGAAAATTTAAATATACGAACGTTACATAAAATACTTGTTAGAATAGCTGTCCCTCACACTATTTATTTCGCCGACGTTATATAATCAAAGCACACAATGATTAACTTTTTATACGGCTTATTTTAAGTGTGCTAGCATTCTAGGCTAGATGATCATGACTGCAAAAAAAACTTCAAGTTCTCGTTTATATAAATCAGATAACGCTTTCACTTTTTGAATCGATTGATAATCTTTAAATTGCGGTTCTCTATCTTCTTATCCTTGAAGAGCACTAATCCAACTATACTCTACATCTACAATATGAAATAATGTTTCTAACATACCCCCAGTTTGCAAAGTAAATCTTCCTCTGAAAGTTGTTCACACCACTTAAACCAATCATCTCTTACTTGCCAATTATATTGAAATAAAGTGTACACATTTATCTCTCTCTTACTTCAATTATCCACCTAACAGCATCTGTTATACATTTAACCATTGACAATCACTTCTCTTCGGCCAAGTTCCTCTACAGCGTGATTAATTATTTCACTTACAGATAAAGAACCATCCAATATGATATCTGAATTCGGCTTAACAGTATGAATTGCCTCTAAATAAGCTTTTCTCGCATATGTCATGTAATGTTCCAAATCATTATGTATTTCATCTATTGTACCTTCCTTAAAATCTCGCAAAATCCTTCTAGCCATCGCAATATCTAAAGGCGTATCAATAAATATAGTTACATCAATGAATTTTCGCATCTCACTATTTAAGTATGCAAAAGGATAATCTACAATAATATAGTCTAAGGTATTATTTTGTATAAGTTGCTCAATATCATGAATTAATGGTGTTAATACCCACTCGTCGTAATTCGCCCCATCATCAATCCATTTACAAATATCAGCAGGAGAGTTATCAAATGTATAACTATCAAAATATAGAGCTTTTGAGTTTTTAAACTTATGCTTTAATCTTTCTGTAATTGTAGTTTTACCTCCTCCCGAAACAGCTGCAATTGAAATTATTTTTGTTTTATTATCCACTATACCCACCAAACCCCTTTATTAACATAATATAATTATAAATTACTATCGTTGCTACTTCTTCCATTCATATTCTAACATACTCATTTCCCATAAATTCCAATACGTTTCTCCTACTCTTTTTGACTCTCTTAATAAGCCTTCTTTTACAAACCCTATTTTTTCGTAACATGAAATGGCCGATGTATTAAAATCATACACACCAAGAGTTACTCTATGTAGTTTTAATTCGTCAAAAGCAATATGAAGTACTGCTTTCATCATATGTTTTCCTATAGAACGTCCTCTCATCTTCGTATTACCAACTAATACTTTTCCAATTCTAGCGGACTTATTAATATTATCTATTTGCCCAAGCGAAATATGTCCAATAACGTCTGAAGTCTCTTCATCTACCACTTTGAAAGCGAGTGTATTTGCACTTTCTATATACTTCTCTAATTGCTGTTCGTCTAAAGGAAATGTGAATGCATTTCCTGACCATTGTATTAGAAATTCTTCGGAATTAATCCAATTTATTAATTGTTTAAAATCAGATTTCTGAAAGCTTTCTAGTTTAATCACTTCCTTGCTCCTTTCGTACATCATGCTTTATAACCTCAAACTTATTTCTATATAAAGAATATATTCTCCTTTTATATAAAATTAAAATAAAGCCATTCATGTGAATGGCTTTACAAAAAAGCAGCATAATTATGCTTTGTTTGCTACATCAATACCATTAAAATCAAAGTCAGCAGTAACCGTTGTAACAGGTGGGAAAATTGCTTCAATTTTACAAATGGAAATAATTACTCCAACCGATCCAGGAATAGCCGCAAGCCTAACTACATCACAACTGACAGACGAAACAGTACCTACATAAGTACGTCCCTCTGTATTAATTTGAACTGTTCGATTAATTAATTTCTTAAGTTCATCTCTAATTCCTTGTACACAAGAATTATCACATTTCTCATGCTGTTCTTTTTTACACTCTTCGAATACTTCCCAACAATCATCTTGTTTACATGTACACTTCTTTTTACAATTATTAAATCGAGAACCCAATACCTCACCCCCTAATCCTTTCTATTAGTAAAGTATGTCCACTAGCTTAAAAGGGTACGAGGCAAACACATAAAAAGAAAAAAACAAACAATTGTACCAAACTTTCTTTTCATTATTCATTATAAAAACAGACTTCTCCTAATTAAAAGCTTTTTAATGAGCGGCCGTGAATTTAGTCCTACTCCATTTAATGTTTAGACACCACTTTCTAAAACAAACCTTTTTCTTTTAAATAAGACGCCCCTTAAAAACACACTAGATTTCCCCATTAACTCACATATACATAGACTTTATTTGTGGATTTCCCATTTTTCATTGTGAAATATACATTTAAAAAGCGTACTCGAAAATAAGATATTATTTGTAATCAGAACATTTTCTTCAACAAGTGTTTATTGAAAAATACCATAACTAGTAGTAGTTCTCTCCACTTTCTCTTAAAAATTAGCATAGTTTGTATGAATTCTATATCGAGTAGAAGACACTCTATCATATAAAGATAAAATAGTAGGTTAATAAACAAGCCATTTTTTTATTAAAACATAGAATAATATGAACACTATTGAAAGGAGGTAGAAATAAATGTCCTGGAAAAATGATTGCTGGAGTTCTCAGAAAAAGCATTGTTGTGATGATTGGTGGAAATCTAAAGAAAAGCATCATTGTGATGATGATTGGAGTTCTCAGAAAAAGCATTGTAATGATGATTGGTGGAAATCTAAAGAAAAGTGTCATTGTGATGACGATTGGAGTTCTCAGGAAAAACATTGTAATGATGATTGGTGGAAATCTAAAGAAAAGTGTCATTGTGATGATAATTGGAGTTCTAAACGAAATAAGTGTCGTTGTAAATGTTTCTTTATTTGTTGCCATTGTAAAAGAAAAAATTGGTAATATTTTTAATGTCAACGTAAAGGAAAGAATATGTCTTTTGGAACCAATCGGGCTTTTCCGGAAAGTTGATCCCTCACCTACTTCCTTGCTTTTGCTGAATTTTTAGATGGGGGCATTACTGCCCGGCAAATACTAGAATGTAATATATAAAAAGCTGACTGCTTATAGTCAGCTTTTTATATATTAACACGTAAAGGTTTAAACAGACATATAAGCAGTCACGCTTTGTCATCACCTTGTTGTTGTAAATTAGTATTTCTCCATTGAATAGACATTCCATAATATCGTATTTTGATTAAAACTAAAAAACATACTTAACACTAATAGTAAAATTTTTCTTCTTCATCAAATTCACTTCTTTTCTTTTTATAAACATAAAAAAAAGGATCTCTATTTATATAGAGATCCTTTCTAACTTTATAATTTACTAGACTGTAACCCCTGAATAAACGGAACTACCTCAGGATTTACAAGCGATGATAAATCACCTAATTCTTTTCCTAAGTAAGCTGCTTTAATAACACGGCGCATTACTTTAGAATTACGTGTTTTCGGTAAATCTTCTACAACGTGGATGTCTTTAGGACACAACGCTTTTCCAATATGAGAGTTTACTAAACTCATTAATTCTTTCTTTAATTCTCCTGTGAATGTTACATGATCTCTTAACACTACAAAACAATGACAAACTTCACCTTTTACTTCGTCAGGTACACCAATTGCAGCAGCTTCGATTACATCGTTATGTTTCACAAGAATAGATTCATATTCAGCAGGTCCAATACGTTTACCTGCAATATTTAACGTATCGTCTGAACGCCCTGTGATGATATATTGTTCACCATCGTAAATGACCCAGTCACCGTGGACCCATTTATTTTCAAAACGCGACCAATATGTGTTTACGTAACGTTCATCATCTTCCCAGAAGCTTTTCGTCATACCTACCCAAGGTTTCTCTAAGCATAATTCTCCGACTTCATCTCGAATGGGTTTACCTTGATCATCCAGTACGACAGCTGCCATTCCTGGTAAAGATGCGTTAAAACTAATCGGTGCGATTGGCTTAATAAGAACATTACCGAAAATCCCACCAGAGATTTCAGTTCCACCTGAGTAGTTACAGATTGGGACATTTCCTTTTCCAACCGTTTCAAACAGCCACATCCATGGATCAGGATTCCAAGGTTCTCCTGTTGATGCGAATACTTCCAAACTCTTTAAAGAATGTTTATTGACATACTCATCACCTTTTGCCATCAATGCTCGGATTAACGTTGGCGAAATACCTAGATGAGTAATCTCATATTTATCAACTGTCTCCCATAACCGGTCTGCTTCTGGGAAGTCTGGAACACCTTCGTACATAACCATCGTTGCTCCATTAATGAGTGAACCGAATAATAGAAACGGCCCCATCATCCAGCCCATATCAGTTACCCATAATACACGATCACCTTGTTTAATATTCATTCCAAATCCTGCATCAAAAGCTGCTTTCAAAGGAAATCCTGCATGCGTGTGTACTGTTCCTTTCGGCTTACCAGTCGTTCCTGATGTATAAATGAGCATTAATGGATCATCACTTTGCATTTCCTCGGCATGTATGAATGGTTTTTCTTTTTCTAGCGTACTCCACGAAAAGTCATAGTTATGTGGTGTAAAATCATTTCCTGCATGACGAACGATAACAACTTTTTCAACAGTTGGGCAATGTTCACAAGCTTTATCTACTTCATCTTTTAAAGAAACAATTTTACCGCGGCGTGAAAATCCATCTGCGGTAATAATCATTTTTGAACCTGCCGCTTGCACACGTGTCATGACTGCATCAGACGCAAAGCCTGAGAATATTGGTGAAATAATTGCTCCGATTTTCATTACAGCTAGCATCGCAACAACTGTTTCTGGAATCATCGGCATATAAATTGTTACACGGTCACCTTTCTCAATACCCGCGTGTTTCAAACCATTTGCAACACGACTTACCCAGTTGTCAAGCTCTTCATATGTAAATGATTTTGAAGTTCCATTTTCCCCTTCGTACTGAAGTGCTGGCTGTATTCTCGTCTCTTCATCCGCAAGCCAGCGGGATAAAGCTGATTCTACAACGTTACATGTTCCGCCATTATACCACTGTGCAAACGGTGTACCATTTTCTAAATCTAACACGTCTGTATAAGGTTTCATCCATTGATAGCCTACTGCCTTTTCTGCCTCTCCCCAAAACCAAGCTGTTTCCTCGATAGATTTATTATAAAAAGTTTCATAATCTTCATATCCCAATGATTTCATCCAACCATATAAACGTGTTTTTTCCTTGTACTCTTCTGTTGGAAACCAAACTGCTTGTTTCAATGTTTTCCCCTCCTTAACTTTTTGAGCAAGAAAGCCCTAAATAGGGCTTTTAAACTGGATATACAGGATGTTTACGATCCGTGAATACTTGATATTTACTCATATACATTTCGAAACGTCCTTTTAATTCTTCACGTAAATTGTTTGGATGAACAATACCATCAATCACCATCTCTGATGCTAAATGATAAATATCAATATCTTTCTTATACTCTTCACGTTTTTCAGCAATGAAGCTAGCACGCTCTTCTTCTGGTAAAGCTGCAATTTTATTTGCATATACAGCATTAACCGCAGCTTCTGGACCCATTACCGCAATAGAGGCTGTCGGTAATGCCAGGCAACAATCTGGTTCAAATGCTGGACCTGCCATCGCATATAAACCAGCACCATATGCTTTACGAACAACGATAGAAATCTTCGGTACAGTTGCTTCACTCATTGCAGAAATCATTTTTGCACCATGGCGAATAATACCAGCACGCTCTACTTTTGTTCCAATCATAAATCCTGGTACATCCGCAAGGAATAATAATGGAATATGATATGCATCACATAAATTAATAAACTTAGCAGCTTTATCAGCTGAATCATGGAATAATACGCCGCCCTTCATACGCGGCTGATTTGCAATAATACCAACAGGCTTACCATCAATACGTGCTAAGCCTGTAATTAGCTCTTGAGCAAATAATTTTTTCACTTCATAGAATGAACCTTCATCAATAACTCTATTAATGAGATCTTTCATATTGAAAGGAGCATTTTGATTTTCTGGAATGATTTGTTCTAACGTTTTATCGAATTGTTTCGGTTCTTGAGGTGTAACCAATGGAGTCTTTTCTAAGTAGTTATTTGGAAAATATGAAATGTATTGTCTTGCTTGTGTAATCGCATCTTCTTCTGTCTTGCATAAAACATCTCCGCATCCTGATACAGAGCAATGCATACGAGCTCCGCCCATCTCTTCTAAAGTTACCTTCTCACCGATAACCATCTCAGCCATACGAGGAGATCCTAAATACATAGATGCATTTCCTTCTACCATCATTACAACGTCGCAAAAGGCTGGAATATAGGCACCACCAGCTGCAGAAGGTCCAAATAATAAGCATACTTGAGGAACTTTACCTGATAATTTCACTTGATTATAGAAGATTCTTCCTGCACCACGGCGCCCTGGGAACATTTCTACTTGATCTGTAATGCGCGCTCCAGCAGAGTCGACTAAATAAAATAACGGAACACGTAGTTTTTCAGCTGTTTCTTGAATACGTAAAATCTTTTCAACTGTGCGTGATCCCCATGATCCAGCTTTTACAGTAGAATCATTGGCCATTACACATGCAGTACGACCATGTATTTTACCCGTTGCCGTTACAACGCCGTCCGCAGGTAAGCCTGTTTGTTCACAGTTAGCAAATAATGCATCTTCTACATATTCGCCATTATCAAATAGAAGCGCTAAACGATCTCGAACAAATAATTTTCCTTTTGCTTTATTTTGTTCATGATACTTTGGTGCGCCGCCTTGTTTAATCGTTTCAACTCGTTCTTCAAATGAATTAGATTGTTGTTTTTGATCTAACATATTTACTCCCCCTTATACGTTGGTGTGCGTTTTTCCTTGAATGCTTGTAATCCTTCTAATCTATCTTTCGTATGGATTACACCTTCATACGCTTGTTTTTCCATTTGTAATCCGGTATGTAAATCAACTTGAATACCATTTGAAATTGCCTCTTTTGCTAATCGAACAGCAATAGGTCCATTACTAGCAATTTTCTCTGCTATTTCAATCGCTTTCTCTTCAAGTAAATTAGCTGGTACAACAAATTCTACTAAACCATATTCTTTTGCTTCTTGCGCTGAAATACGTCTACCTGTATAAATTAATTCTTTCGCTCTACCAACACCAATTAATCTCGGTAAGCGCTGTGTACCACCCGCTCCTGGTATAATTGCAAGTGTCGTTTCAGTAAGACCAAGACTTGCAGATTCAGCAGCAATTCTAAAATCACAAGCTAAACTTAATTCCGTACCACCACCAAGTGCGATTCCATTTATAGCAGCAATAACTGGCTGTGGTAATTGTTCAACCATCTCCATAGTCGTGCGAATCATACTAACAGCATGGCGAACTTGTTCCTCATTCATACCAGCACGTTCTTTTAAATCAGCACCAGCACAAAATGCTTTTTCACCAGCACCTGTTAGAATAACTACACGCGTATTGGACTCTTCACTTATTTGAGTTAATATGTTTTGTAACTCTTCTAATAACGCTAAAGATAATGAGTTTGCTTGTCTTTCACGATATAACGAAATCTTTACAACGTGAGGTGTTACATAATCAACTGAAATGTTTTGTAATTGTAGCATCTTCTCACCTACTTATCGTTTTATGTTGAAGCGCTCTATACACATGACTCGGTAATTGGATATTTAGCTTACTTTGAATAAATTGACTAGCTCGCAATAACTTTTCTTCGTCTATATTCGTTTGAACTCCTAATTTATGGAGCATATGTACTAGGTCATCAGTAGCAACATTACCTGATGCTCCTGGTGCATAAGGGCAGCCCCCGAGTCCACCACAAGAACTATCAAATGTTGTAATACCGCATTCTAATGATTTAACTACATTTGCTAGAGCCATTCCATACGTATTATGAAAATGCATGGCAAACTGCGAAGCATCATACTTCTTTAATAGATGTTCTAATACTTGTTCTACTTGTAATGGATTCGCTACACCGATTGTATCCCCAAGAGAAACTTCATAAATGCCGTATGAAAATAGTTGATTACATAATTCGTCAACTGCTGTGACACTTATATCCCCTTCATAAGGACATCCAAATACAGTAGAAACATAGCCTCTTACCTTTTTCCCTTCGAATAATGCCTGTTTTGTTATATCTTCGATTACAACTAACGCTTCTTTAATCGATTTATTAATATTACTTTTATTATGAGATTCACTTGCTGATAAAAAAACATTCACCTCATCTACATTTTGCAAAAAAGCTCGTTCCAAACCATTTTGGTTCGGAACAAGCGCAGCATATGTAACATTTGGATCCCTTTTCAGCTCAGAAAACACATCATTTGCATCCGCTAATGCTGGGACCCATTTTGGGTGAACGAATGAGGAAACTTCAACATACGACAATCCTGCTTCTGTAAGTAGTTGAATCCATTTTACTTTATCTTTTGTGCCAACAATCTTTTTTTCATTTTGTAAACCATCACGTGGTCCTACTTCTTTAATGACAGCAAAATTAGGTAGTTTCAATTCGCTTCCCCCTATATCTCCCTATTCAATTTCTAATAATACATCTCCTTCATTTACAAAATCGCCTTCTTGCACATTAATTTTCATAACTGTGCCGGCTTCTTCTGAAATGATTGGAATTTCCATTTTCATAGATTCTAAAATGACGACATCCTGCTCTTCCTCTACTGTATCTCCTACTCCTACAACAATCTTCCAAACGTTTCCTGCCATCGATGCGTATACTTTCGTCATCATTTTTTCCCCCTTAATATTGTTAGATCTTATTTTTTAACGAGTTGTTTCGTTACAAAACCCGTTGTATAAATACCCGCTTTGAACACTTCGTCTTCCAAAACTTGCAGTAGCATTGGCGTGTTCGTTTTAATACCTTCTACTTTTAATTCTTCTAGAGCATCATGTAATTTCGAAATTGCTTCTTCACGAGTCTCGCCATGTGCAATGACTTTCGCAATCATTGGATCATAGAAAGGTGTAATCGTTACATGATTTTCTAAGAAGTGATCAATTCGTACATTTGACGGTAATGTTAAATCTGTAATTTTCCCAGGTGACGGGAAGAATGTTTTCGGATCCTCTGCATAAATACGAGCTTCAATGGCATGACCACTACGTTTTACATCATCCTGAGTAAATGATAGTTTCTCTCCACTTGCGATAAGGAGTTGCTGTTCTACAAGGTCTAATCCCGTAATTTCTTCTGTCACTGGATGCTCTACTTGTAATCTCGTATTCATTTCTAAGAAATAGAAATTTTTCTGATTATCTACAAGAAACTCAACTGTACCTGCATTTGTATAGCCAAGTGCTTTGGCAGCTTGTACAGCAACTTCTCCCATCGCCTTTCGTGTACCTTCATCTAAAAATGGTGAAGGTGCTTCTTCGATTACTTTTTGATTTCGGCGCTGTACCGAACATTCACGCTCCCATAAATACACTGTGTTACCATGTGTATCTGCTAAAAGCTGAATTTCAATATGATGCGCATCTGCTATATATCGCTCTAAATACATTTCTCCGTTACCGAAGAAGTTTTGCGCTCTTGTTTTATTACTTTCAAACGCTTTGGTGAGCGTTTGCTCAGTTTCCATCAACTGCATACCAATGCCTCCGCCGCCTGCGGATGCCTTAAGCATTAATGGATAACCAATTTGTTTTGCAATTTCAATTGCTTCTTCAGCAGTTTCAATATTTGTAGTAATACCTGGGACTACTGGGACATCTGCTGCTTGCATTGCGATACGTGATTCAATTTTACTTCCCATCTTCGTAATGATTTCTTCTGAAGGACCGATAAATACGATTCCTTCTTCTTTGCAGCGAACCGGAAAAGACGGATTCTCTGATAATAAACCATAACCCGGATGAATGGCTTCTGCATTTGTCTTCTTAGCTATTTCAATAATTTTTTCAAGGTTTAAATAGCTTTCTTGAACACGCGGTCCACCTACTAAGTAAGCTTCATTTGCCATTTTCACATGAAGGGCATTTTCATCTGCTTCAGAATAAATAGCAACAGTGCGAATGCCAAGTTTTTGACAAGTTTTCATAATACGAACAGCGATTTCCCCGCGATTCGCAATTAATATTTTTTGAAACATAGTGATTCCTCCCTTTTATCTACATCCTAAATGTCTAGCAATTACGAGACGTTGAATTTCAGAAGTTCCTTCACCAATTTCTAATAGTTTCGCATCACGAATATGTCGTTCAACTTCATATTCACGCATATAACCATATCCACCATGAATCTGTACTGCTTGATTCGCAATACGGCTTGCTGCTTCCGATGCAAATAGTTTTGCCATTGCCGCTTCTTTGCCGAAAGGTTTATCGTTATCTTTTAACCAAGCTGCTTTATGTACTAAATTGCGTGCTAGCTCTACTTCAGTCGCCATATCAGCTAATTTAAATTGAATCGCTTGGAAATTAGAGATTGACTTTCCAAATTGTTGACGTTCTTTCGCATATTGTAATGCACGTTCAAAGGCTGATTGCGCAATACCAACTGCCAATGCTGCGATTGAAATACGCCCTCCATCAAGTGTATATAAAAATTGTTTAAAGCCTTTATTTACATCACCAAGAATATTTTCTTTCGGTACACGAACGCCATCAAGTACGATTTCACAAGTATTAGAAGCGCGAACACCCATCTTATCGTAAGGACTTGAAATCGTTAATCCTTCACTCGTAGTAGGCACGATAAATGCAGAAATACGTTTTCTACCATTCTCTTCAATACCGTTGACAGCGGTTACAATAATTGTATTTGCATACTCTGCGTTTGTAATCCAACACTTCTCACCACTGATTACATACTCATCACCATCTAATACCGCTTTCGTTTGAGTACCACCTGCATCTGATCCAGCATTCGGCTCCGTTAATCCGAAGGCACCTAATGTTTTACCTGACGCCATTGGAACTAAATACTTTTGTTTTTGTTCTTCTGTACCGAAATAATAAATTGGAGAAGCACCTAATGAAATTGTTGCAGCATAGCTTAAACCGGTGCCACCACAAGCGCGACCAATTTCTTCAACTGCTAACGCATACGATACCGTATCGCCACCTGAACCTCCATACTCTTCTGGGAATGGGATGCCTAATAATCCTAGTTCGCCCATTTTTTGAAATGTTTCATATGGAAACTCTGCAGTTTTGTCATAATATACAGCTTTCGGTGCGATTTCCTTTTCAGCAAAGTCACGTACCATTTCTTTAATCATTTGTTTTTCGCGAGTTAGAGTAAATTCCATTCCGCTACACACCCCTTATCGAATATTGAGTTTCGACAGCGTGCGAGTTTCTACTACAAACATAACAACTTAAAAGACAAGAATATTAGTTAGACAATTGCTACAATTCTGTCATAACTTAATTTTAAAACAGATTCTGTACTAATGCACAAAAAAATTCCTACATTGTTCTACAACAACATAGGAGATTTTGTGTCGAATTATGTAATTTATTGTTTAATAATCTCTACCTTTTCCCGAATCAGAAATTTCTACTAATGCTTCAGGGTATGGTTCGAAATACGTTTGTCTTAATAAATACTTTTCATCAAATCGAATAGCCCATGATTTTAATATTGTAAGTAAACTACTAAGTGGTATTTTCTTTTCTGCATACTTTTGTAACAGTTCTATAAAATGATCTTTTTCTTGTTTTTTTAACTTTGTTTTAAAATATCCAAAAATGTGCTCGCATACATTTACATTCGATGTATAACGGGGCGCACGCATAAATAATTCATATAAAGTCTTCTCATAGTTTTCAAATACCACTTCAATCTTTTCATTTTTTTGATTTGCAATTATACGACCTAATTCCTTTTGTTTCACCTGATTATATGCCATAAATAAATATTTATTGTCCGACTGAAACGATACAAGTTCTTTCATATTTTTATTGTGTTTAATTATTTTGTAATATGCGATTGTAAATAACCTTGTAAAGAAATGCTCTCTAATAATAAAATTCGACAATCTACCTTCCTCTTCAATAGGAAGATGCGAAAAATTTTTTACTACTGCTCCGCCAAATAAGCCAGCTCCTTTTCCCTTTGCTGGCGCTTTTTCAAAACCAGAATAAATTTTCACATCACGCGTACCACAACTTGGTGAACGATTCTTTAAAATAAAACCATCCACATCCGGTATCGTTTGTAAAAAGTCATTTGAAAACTGCTCCATTTTTTCAGTTACATCTTCTCGTGTCGACGGTTGCACAAGTCTATTCTCACCATTTTCTTCTACAATTCGTATCGTTTCACGAGGAGTCCCCAATCCAATCTCCACTTCTGGACAAACAGGTATAAATGTAACAAATGGCTGCAAATTTCGTATTGTTACATCTGGAATCATCTCTCCATTATAACGACAAGCATCAAATTCTAAACATTTACTTACGACGATTGTAGGTTTTGCAAATTGTCGCATCTTATTACCTCCTTATTGCTAGCCCGTATAATATAAATTGTACTAAGATTAACATTTTAAGCAAAGTTTGATTCAGTTATTTTTATGAGAAATATATATCCAATGATATATTAACAATCATTCAACTCTATTTTCTATAAATGTGCGCCCTATTAATGAGGGTTTAGATATTGTGAAATGAATAATACACACATGCTTCGGAGAAATTAATGATTAAGAAAGGAGGGATTGTTATGAAAAAGAAATTATCATCTATTTTAAGTGTTTTAGCACTATCTATTATGTTTTTAGGTACATCTACGCAAGCTGAATACGATGGAAATAATATGAATAGAGTGAATAACACTGATATTTCAACTCGAGTAAATGACAATAACTTAGACAGAGTTAATAATGATGTAAGAACTCGAAATGTAAATACAACAAATGATTTAAATGATAATCGTGATAAAAATAATAATTGGGCTTGGCTTGGTTTATTAGGACTAGCAGGATTATTAGGTCTTAGAAGAAGAGACAAAGAAACACGCTGATTTAGAATGTTTTTAGTAAACAAGTACTTATTTATCAAAAATATATAATGAAAATAAATCGCCTTTTTAAAGGCGATTTATTTTTACTTAAAAGTAATGTATGTAATTCACACTTCAACGATTAAAATCGTGGAGTTAATCCATACAATATAAATTGAATCGTATTTTCAATTTCCGCTTCATCATTCCATTTTTCTTCAGGCAATAATAAAAATCGTGTTAATAATAAACCTAATACAGCTGATAAAGTAAGACGTAGTACGGAAGATGGTGGTATCTCAATAATTTCCCCTTCTTCTTGAAATTTCACAATCAACTTTTTGAAATGTGAAAACAGTTCTGTTTCTACTAATTGCTGTATTTCATTTTTCAGTTCTGGTTGGAATGGCACCTCTTGAATTAATATTTTTATCATAGGAAAGTGTTTTTGAGCAAATTTAAACCTATTATGAATTACAACCCTTAAAAGTCCTTCGTATGATTCATAATCCGATTTAAATATTTCTTTTGCAAAGGTTTGTACGAAAAATGGTGCAGCGAACTTAGTTAAAGTTGGCATTACGACCGCTAGTAATAAATCTTTTTTTGTTTTATAGTAGCGGAAGATGGTTCCTTCCGCTACACCAGCACGCTTTGCAATTTCACTTGTTGAAGTTGAAGCGTATCCTTTTTCTCCAAACATATCAACAGCCGCCTCTAATATTCGCATTTGACGTTCATTTCGTTTATCCGTATTAGTTGCAGCTATTAATTCCTCCAGCCAATCCTTCTGCATTTATAAAGCTCCTTTTTGTCATTATTATATTTTGCGATGTTTCTTTAAAGCAAATACATTTCCTACTGCAAATAATAGTGAAAAAAGTAATAATACAGTAAGATCTAATACAATCTCTGTAAACCCTTGATTCCGAATCATCACTTGTCTCATTGCGTCAGCGCCGTATGTGAGTGGAAATACTTTCCCTAACATTTGTAGCCACTTGTTCATAGATTCCATTGGAAACAATCCAGAAAAGAAGATTTGTGGCACAATAACAAGCGGTATAAATTGAATCATTTGAAACTCATTATTTGCGTATGCCGATAAAAACGTACCTAATGTTAGTGCAGTTAAAGAGAGCATACATGTAATAAGTAACGTTAGCCATATGGAGCCAGCTACGTATAAATCTAAAATATAAACGGAAAAACTTACGATAATAATGGATTGTATAAAGGCAAAGATTCCAAAACCAATAATATAACCTGCGACTATTTCCCATCTTCTTACTGGGGTGGATAATAACCTTTCTAGCGTACCACTTAAACGTTCTCTTACGAAAGATACACCTGATAATATAAATACAAAGAAAAATGTAAAGAAACCAATTAATACAGGACCAAGCCCATCAAACATCGTAAAGTCTTTAGAGCCATGTAAATAATTTACTTCAGGTTTCATAATCGATACATCATTCTTCTCTGTGCTTTTTTGCAATACTTGAAGTACAGCACGATTTTTTGACGAATCACTACCTTCCAACAGAAGTTTCATTTTTCCATTCTCTATTCGAAATACTGCATCTACCTTTTGTTTTTCCAACTCAAAAATCGCGTTTTCTTTACTGTATTCATAAATTGACGCTTCTTGATTTTTCATCACTTTTACTATTTGAGCGGGCATATCAACAACAGCAATTTGCGGTATATAGTCTTTTTGTGTAAACACTAGCGATAATAGCCAAAGTAATAACATTGGTGCCCCAAACATCATCGCTAACGAACGCTTATCTCGAAAAAATTGGCGAATAATACGAATGATTACACCAGTAACTCTCATGATGACACCACCTCTTCCAACAAAAAGACATCTTCAATCCGTCCAGATGACACGCGTTTTTTCAATTCTTCAGTTGTTCCAACCGCAACTAGTTTCCCTTCTCTAATTAACCCTAGACGCTCACAAAATTCAGCTTCATCCATAATGTGCGTCGTTACAATAATCGTTGTGCCTTTCTTTTTAAGATCATAAAATTTTTCCCAAATCGTTTTTCTAAGAAGTGGATCTATCCCCACTGTAGGCTCGTCTAAAATTAATATTTCTGGTTCGTGAAGGAGTGCTATTGCTAATGATAAGCGTTTTTTCATTCCACCTGAAAATTGTTGTACTTGCTTTTTCATATACTGTGACAATTGTACAAGTTCAAAAACCTCTGCAATTCTTGTCTTTTTACGTTTTCCCTTTAGTCCATACATCGTTGCTATAAAATCTGCATTTTCATATGCTGACAATTCTTCATATAATGCATCCGCCTGGGCCATATAACCAATTCGTTTCATTTCATTTAAATTAGGCATATTAGTATTATTAACAAGCACTTCACCTTTCGTTGCCTCATTAATACCTGCAATCATTTTAATGAGCGTTGTTTTCCCCGATCCAGAAGGTCCAACAAAACCAAAAATCTCTGCTTTTTCAACTTGCAATGAAAGATTGTGTAACACTTCTTTTTTTCCAAAACTTTTTGATACAGTCCGTAAAATAATTGAAGGTTGTTGCACGTTTCATCCTCCTTTTCTAATAAAAATGAGTGAGTACTCACTTTTATTTTACTCTTGCTTAATTATATGTCAAACTTCGTTGATTAGTATGTATGTTCAATCACCGATATTAAACAATGAAACAGAGTCGACATTAGAATTTCATTTCCTAAAGTCGACTCTGTTTCATTTAAACTATAAATTTCACTTTACGTTTTTAAATTCATATACTTCCGAATTCTAGCAACGTCTAAAGAATATTCGATAACTAATTGCTGTAACGGTAAAATAACTGTGTCAGGATATAAATGTGCATATTGTAATGTTTCTGCATATTTTTCTAACCTTTTTTCTAAATACTTTATTATTTGATCAGGATGACTTACTAATAAACATTTACAATAATAATGGATTTGTTCCTCAATCGCCGTGTATTCTTCAATTTCATATTCTTTATGCATGTGTACACCCCTTTAAGTTTTTTATATGAATTACTTATCACAATTTTCACTCGACAAATTTTAAGTTTTTTGATTATTTACACTATAACAAACACTGAGGGTCAAATTTTGTTACTTTATGTAACGTAGAAAATTTTTAACAAAATTGTAATGTTTACTCCTGCAAAATACAGAAAGCCCCTTTACTCATTTTTGTATAAAAAAAATCGTACAGCTTAATTTAGCTGCACGACTACAATTTCTGGCCTATTCAAAATCCTTTGCGGAATGATACTATTTCCTAATCCTCTACTCACTACCATTGATGTATTTTGTTCTACATATAAACCCGCTGTATATTTAGGTAAAACACCTTGATTTGGCGCAACTAATCCTCCGATAAATGGCAATCTAACTTGCCCTCCATGAGCATGTCCCGATAAAACCAAATCCAACCGCTCATTCGTATATTCCTTTATAAATTCAGGCCTGTGGGATAATAATACATTATATCTATCTGGCTGCATTTCAATTTTTGCTTTTTTAATTTCATCTATTATAATATTTCCTTCATCACGGTTTCCAGTACCAAACTCTGGATCATCAATACCTAGCAAGTTTATCTCTTGCTCACCCTTTCGAATGCCTACATGTTCATTCCTTAAAACATTGACACCATATTTCTTCAACTCTTTTTCTAAACTGTTATACTTTCCAGACCATTGTTCATGGTTTCCTGTCACAAAATATACAGGATACTTCTTTACCATTTCTCGTATTAATTGCATACTAACTTCTGCATCGTATGATTTACTGTCAATTAAATCACCCGTAATTGCAATAATATCTGGGTCTATACTTTTCATTTTTTGAATTAACACATCTTGATTATCGCCAAATTTTTTATTGTGTAAGTCTGAAATTTGTAGAATTTTATACCCTTTAAAAGAGGATGGTATTTTACTAGAGGTTATTTTAATCTCAGTTATACTTATTAAATTGTTCTGTAAAAATAAAAAGATACTACAACCTACTAATGTAGCAATAAGTAATATACTTCTTTTAATCTTCTTGCTCATATTCCCTCCTAAAATCTTCATCAATACTACAATTCTCAAAAACATTTCAATAGATTATTCTTTTTATCTAACGGTTCTCTTTTAAAGTGAAATCGATTTAACTACGATAATCAAGTACAAGTTTCTAATTTTAGGAACTGAAGAACTTATATCACTCTGTTGAAGTAAACATGCCCGGTTCTGTTCTAATCGTAACTCTATCATATAACATTAAAGCCGAAATTCCCAAGTTAAGGAATTTCAGCTTTTTGAGTTCGTATGAATATCTTAGTTTTAGTTCTATGTACCTTGCAGTTATACAACTTAGTACATATCAGTTGTATATCTATATGTGGTGAGGTTTTTATCTTTTTCAATAATCAACTATGTATAAAATATTTAAGTTAGTTAATACCCTTAATGGATATCATGCTTTTTAAAGTTTCCGCCTTGTACTTCCGCAACATCATATACATTGACAAAGGCATTTTCATCAATTTCATGAATAAGTTCCTTCATTGTTTCTAAATTTTATAATTATGTAGCGTCCTTCCATTCAGACTTCAATATTGAATATTGATATTCATCAATCCACTGGCCTTTTAGCATGTAATTCTGCAATAAATGACCTTCTCTCCTCATCCCCACTCGTTCTAGTACAGAAATAGACTTATTATTTCGAACGTCCGAAAATGCAATCACCTTATGTTTTCCTAATGAATGAAATATGTAACTCAATAAGGCACAAACAGCTTCAGTTGCATAGCCTTTTCCCTGATATTCTGGAGAAAGAGTAAATCCGATTTCTACGATGCGAGGTTCATTTACAAGTGTGTGAAGTGCACAATCTCCAATTATTTTGTTATTTTCAGTTAAAGCAATTGCGAACTGGAACCAAGTACCTGGTAGATTAGGATTATTTTTAACTTGTTCATTTACAAACGTTTTAGCCTCATGATATTGATAATTAACCCATGACTGAAATTTAGCCACTTCTGGATTAGAACGATAAAAATGAAAGTAGTTAGTGTCATCCATACTAAACCTTCTCAAAACAAGACAATCTGTTCTCCAAAAGACTTGATTGTCATTCTCCATAACTATTCACCCTCTTTTCTACATTAATTATATCTTTATAATACATAGGTATAAATAGTTTACATGCTTATAAAAAAAGCGATTCTTTTCACATTAAAAAGAATCGCTTTCCAAGTTTTTATTTTTAATTATATTACATAAAGAATTGAAAGATTATTACTTAAGAGCCTTAACTATAACTTCCGTTGCCTCTGCAATGAGTTGATTATCATAGGTAGCCTCTTTCTCATCTTTACTAGATAAAATTGCGATGATAATTGGTGCTCTATTTGGAGGCCAAACGATAGCAATATCATTTCTTGTCCCGTAACTGCCAGCACCTGATTTATCTCCAACTACCCAGTCAGTTGGTACGCCTGCACGAATAAGTTTGTCTCCTGTAGCATTTCCTTTCATCCACTCTGTAAGAATTTTACGTTTTTCAGCAGGAAGTGCATTTCCGACCGTAAAAGCTTTAAGATTCGTAGCAATAGCTTTCGCTGTACTAGTGTCACGAATGTCTCCTGGAATAGCTTCGTTTAATTCTGTTTCAAAGCGATCAGACATAGTAATCCGATCCCCCATATGCCTAAGCGCTTTTTCATATCCTTTAGGTCCTCCTATTTTATTAAATAAAATGTTCCCTGCAGTATTATCACTTGAACGAACAGCTGCCTCAGCAATTTCTCCTAGTTTCATTCCAGTATCTACATGTTTCTCTGTAACAGGTGAATAATCCACTAAGTCTTCTTTCGTATATGTGATTACTTCATTTAATGAATCAATTGAGTTTTGCTGTAGTAATACTCCTGCTGCTAAAGCCTTGTAGGTTGATGCGAAGGCAAATCTTTCGTTAGATCGATAAGAGATTGTTTGATTTGTACCAGTATCAATCGCATATACACCTAATCGAGCATCAAATTTTTTCTCAAGTTGAGAGAACTCTTTATGCGTCGCCTGATTTTTATGTTTCACTTGTCCAGTCTTTTCTTTCGCTTCAACTTGCAGTGCCCCTCCTGTAAAAGCTTCTAGGCTTGTAATACTTAAACCTAATATACCAACGCATATTCCTATTTTTAGCATCCTCTTATTTTTCAAAATCATCATTCCTTCCAAATTTTTAGTACCTTTTTATACGTACACATAATAGACAATCACCGAACCAAATTTGTTCCATAAACTGAAAAAAATTTTATAGCTAGTATGAGAGTTATTAACAAAATAAGAGATAGTAGCTATGATCGCCGCTATCTCTTATTTCACATTTCATTTTTTCTTATAAATGGCTTTATACAAACAGGTTCTCTTCCCTGAGAAAAGTATCTTAATTTTTCTTAGAACTACCTGTACTAGTAGATTCACCATGTATACGTTGCTGTTTCAAATCAAAGTATACATCTAAAACTTCCTTTCCAATTATAGAATTAATTCCATTTTTATCATCATGAAGCCATGGAACTACTACAGAAAATGCTACTTCTGGATTATCATATGGAGCATATCCAATTAACGTTAAGTTGTAACATTCCATACGTTCTCCTTTTGCATTTCTGCCAATCGGGTCATCTCCACCATATACAGTTTGGGCTGTCCCTGTCTTTCCTGCTGGTTTATATGGCACGTTTTTGAAATACTTCACGCCAGTTCCATCACCTTCTTGGAATACCCATCTAAACCCTTCTTTTATCCGATCAATATGTTCTTTCTTCATATCAATTCGATTTAATACGACAGGCTCTATGGACCGTATAACTTTGCCAACCTCTTCTTTTATTGATTGTTCTCGTATTTCTTGTACAATTTGAGGTTGCATTCTATAACCACCATTCGCAATCGTTGAAATATATTGTGCTAATTGCAACGGCGTATACGTATCATACTGACCGATAGAAAAATCTAGTAAAAAACCAGGTTGACTATCTACTTTTCTCGTTTGTCCAATTATTTCATTCGGTAAATCAATACCTGTTGGGACACCTAAACCAAATTGCTTGAAATAATAGCGCATCGTATCAAATGCTCCTTGTTTAATATCCAATGAGCCATTTGGTACGTAATTAACTCCCGCAATTTTTAAAGCTGTCTGGAACATGTATACATTCGAAGATACTTGTAAAGCTCGTAAATCATTAATATTACCAAATCCGGATACATTCCACGATTTTTTAGCTTGTGTACCTTTAAATTTCATCGGCGCGTCATAAAATTGATCTCCTGGATGTATTGCCCCTGTCTCATATCCAGTTAATAAAGTAGCACCTTTTACAGCTGACCCTAGCTCATACGAAGTTGTCATGTTACCTAACGCCAAATCCTCAACCTCTATTTTCCCTTCTTTTTCTACAATCTTTTTGCCTGCCATAGATAAAATTTGTCCGTTATTTGGATTTGTCATGACAACAAAAGCTCGATCGAGCAGTGGCTCTGAACTCTTAAAAGCTCTCAAGTTTTTCTCTATACTTTCTTCCACTTTCTTTTGTAATTCCATATCAATCGTTAATGTTAAACTATTACCACTTTTTCCTTTAGAGATTATTTCTGTGCTAACAATGTTTCCTGATTTATCAGTAATATTTTTCACTTCTTCTTTTGTGCCGTGTAATACATCTTCATATCGTTGTTCAATATAACTTTTTCCAACACGATCATTACGGTTATATCCACGTACTAAATAAGAATCTAAATTTTCTTTCGGTAATCCTTCTTCACTACTCGTAATATTTCCTAATATAGAACGAAATAAATTACCATTTACATAATTACGTTCCCAATCAACAGTGGCATCTACTCCTGGAAAATCTCCAAGATTTTCGCTTATCCGCGCATACTCTTCATCTGTTACATCTTTTTTAATAATTTGTGGTGTTAGTTGATAACCTGAACTCATTTTACTTTTAATAGCTAACACCTTTAAATCTTGTGCTGTTAATTCTGCTAATTCTACCTCTGTAACACGACCTCGTCTTAAGTCTTCTATTTTTTTATCTAACTCTTTTCCCTCTATACCCTTTTCTTTAAACTTTTCTATATCTTTCTTAGTAATCTTTGTCTCCGCACGTTTCGAATTCAACTGCATCCAAAAATCTTTTTTATCGATATCTGTTAATTTATTTATATCTTGTTCAGGCATTTCAAGTACTTTCGCCAAGTCATTTGCTGTTTTTAAAATATCTTCATTCGTAATCCCCTTTACCCTTGTATACGTAATTGTGCGAAGAGATTTATTATTAACGACTGTTTTCCCTTCTCGATCTAAAATTTGTCCACGCGGAACTGGAATACTAGTTAGTGCATTTTGACTACTTTCCACTTGGTTCTTATAAGCCTCTCCCTCAACGATTTGTACTTTTCCTAGCTGCATAATAATAGCTGAGAATAGTACAAATATACAAAGGAACATTATATTTAATCGAATAGATATATATGTCTTCTGTTTCTTTCCTTTTTGTTCTTTCATAAATCCTCCATATAATTCTTCCGGAACTCCTCACTAATACTTAAACGTTCCCTATATATTTGAAACCATTATTCGGTTATAAATAGTGTCTTATCTTTTTTTCTAAATCTTTGTAAGTATTAATTCCTTTTTGTATAGCCGCGTAATTGATAAATCTCCCTTCCTTTTTTCTCACTTGTTTTTTGTCGCTTGCAATGTGACTCATATTATATTTTACACATAGGCTTGCTAGTAACTTTTCATATTGATTATTCCTTTCTTCATGCTGTAATACTTAATAGACAACCTAAACAATACAGTTGTTCCACATTTACAAAAAAAATAATTAAATATAAGATGAAGTAAGCTACATAAGGGAGGGTTATATGTTACATACAAAAAGATGGAGATTATTTGCGGTTCTTTCTATTGTAGGTTTGATTTTACTAATTTTATTAAAAATCAACTTCATTTCAATTACTATCGCAACTTCTTCAGCTGAAAGAGGAAAGATTTTTGATCGAAATGGTGCAATACTAGCTACAAATAAGAAAGCTAAGTCTCTATATTGCACTTCTAATGATGAAAAGCTATCGAAACAAGATACATCAAGCACATTAGCTTTTTTTAATCAATTTTCAAGCGAGTTTCAACATGATATTTCTACAGAGAACATAAAATCTCAATTACAACAATCTTGTAAAAAGCAGACTATGAATGATATACCGTTATACTCTGATATAACTGAGAATGAACTTGCATTCATAAACAAAAACAAACCCAATAATGTAATAATTAAAGATGAATGGATTCGATATTATCCTAAACACGAAATTGGTTCACAAGTAATTGGGTATGTAGAAAATGACCTTAATTCAAAGCATATGGCTGTTGGAAAAAGCGGGATTGAGCTGCAATATGAAAATGATTTAAAAGGAAAACCAGGTAAAACTCTTATTTTTAAATTGAATAATAAAAAGTTCTTATGGAACATTCAAAAAGTACAAAAAGGAAAAGATGTACGGCTAGCTTTAGACTCTGAGTTGCAGCAAAAGGCAGAAGAAGCATTAAGATCGCAAATTAAGAAAACACCTGATGCTAAAGCTGGTTATGCTGTAGTGAGCGATGCAAAAACTGGCGCGATTTTAACTATGGTCAACTCGACAGTTTTTGATCCAAATATATTAAATACACATGTATCTTCTAGAAAAGAAAATATTAAATCTCTTTCGCAAAATAAAGCGATTCAAAAATTAAAGTATGGTGAATCTTATGTAAATATGGCTTCTACTATAAAACCACTTACTATTTTAATTGGATTAAACGAAAAACTTTTTCAACCCGAAGATACTTATTTAGATAAAGGTACTTTTCAGTATGATAATCAAAATAACATTACGAATGCACCTGGAACACCAACAGGTGAGATTACACCGAGGCAGGCTATCATTAATTCATCTAACACATTTATGACAGCAAAAGTAGCTCTGCCCTTATTCAACCAAAATAATGGAAATATAGAAAAAGTGGCACATATATGGACAGATTATTTAATGCAATTCGGCCTACGTTCTAAAACCGGGATTGATTTGCCCTTTGAAGAAGACGGACAATATGAATTCCATCCATCTAATAAATTTGAAAATGGGATTTCTGCTTTATTAAATGCCTCTTGGGGAGGAAATGAAGTGCATACTCCTCTTCAACTCGCTCAATATGCAGCAACATTGGCAAGTAAAGGTGATAAATATAAACCTCAAATCGTAAGTGCGATTATTGGTCAAGATGGTAAGGAAACCAAAAAGTTTAAAACCATTTTAGAAAGTTCAAATCGTTACCCGATGAACTTTTGGAGTGTCGTGCAAGGTGGAATGAGTCAAAATATAGAGGAAATTAAAAAGTTGCCCTTTGACGTCGCAGGTAAAACAGGTATTACAGGTTTTCCAAATGAGCAAGAAAGAATGATAAATCATTCTCTTTTCATTGCATATGCTCCTACTGAAGATCCACAAATTGCCGTTTCTGTCGTTATTCCTGGCAGTAATTCCGAAAAAAACATTGCCGCTCTCGTTACATCAGAAATTTTAGAGTACTGGAATACTCTTCAAAAAGAGAATAAAAACAAAGAGGAAGGTTCATTAAAGTGAACCTTCCTCTTTTACCATATAGAATCTATATTTATTATTTTCCATATACCTTCATTATTCTTTTCGAACATAAATGAATATTTAATATCAGTTAAAATGTACTCTTTCTGTACATATCCAGTATTACCGTTAATTGTCGATATTTTTATATATCCATCATTCTGCACTTTTTCTGGAATCCAAGCTTTTACCATTTCATTAGATACTTCATATAAAACTTGTGATTCTCGCTTTGGTTCTGCTAAAATTTTTGTTTTATTTCCAGTAACAGTTGCATATATAAAATGTGCTTGCTTTGGTTGGTTACTTTCCGTCAATCCACTTGGTACTTTATATACTTGCTTTGTATCATTTCCAAACTCTCCTCCCATTGTAAGGGCGACTTGCAACTCATGAAAAATATCTTCATCAAACTTCAGTTCATCCTTTTTATAACTCTTCCCTTTAAATAGAACTTCATCATTTAACGCTTTGTACAAGTCATTTTCATTTTTTGAGTTCGTACTTTGATATAGTTCATTCATAAATTGTTTTAATGATGGATCTTGAGCAGACTCATCTTTTGTTTTAGGCTTAATTTGAGTACTACTTTGTACTGGTGATTTATTATCATCAAGCCAAGGTTGTTGAACAATGAAAAATAACATTGTACAAACTAAAACAACTACAATAGGTAATGCTTTTTTATGAAATGGTCTTTTATGTTTTACAAAATCCACTTCATTATTTTCGTATATAGACTGCTTTATTTTAGAAATAAATTCTTCTTCATCTTTACGATTCTCCATTGGGCCTTTTTTTATTTTTCTATACCAGTCAGGATTTTGTTTATTGTTCATCACTACTACCCTCCCCTATTAATTTTGAAACCTTACTTCTTGCTCTACTTAATCTCGATTTTACAGTTCCAATGGATACTCCTAATGTTTCAGCCATTTCTTCATATGATAATTCATATTTTGCGTCCAATATAATTATTTCACGGTGCTTTTTAGGTAGTTTTAATACAACCTTCCACACCTCATTCATCTCTTCTTGGTTAAAAAATTCTTGTTCTGCTGACAGGGATTGCTTATCGTCACTAAAAAATCCTATTAAAGATATCCTTTTAAAATAGGAGGATTTCAAATAGTTTATTGCCGTATTTCTTGTGATTTTTAAAATCCACGTTTTAATAGATGACTCCTTTCGAAATGAATTCCAATTTTTAAACACCTTTATAAATACATCTTGCGTGATATCATCTGATAAGTGTGGATCTTTCGTAATAATAAATGAATAATTCCATACATCTTGCCAATAGTCTTTTATAACATAGTCCAGCTCATCATGATTACACTTTTCAATAAACGTCTGTTCCATTTCCACACCTCAAACTTATTTGAATAAACATAAAAACTGCCCTCACTTTTATTATGGTTTCAATATATAGACAAGATACAAGTTTCATTTGTTCCATTGTTTATCTTTTTTCAAGCAGAATAATACTACTAAAAAACAAGTAAAGCATACAATGATAAAATTCTACTCATGAAAATCTGTTTTTTGAATTTAACGTAACACTCCACTTGTCCATTTCAACTTGCTATACTCTTCTATTTACCATTAGCAATGCCAACTTTTCAGAAATGAAAATTAAGATAAGGTATTAACTTTCTAGAGTCGCAGCAAAAAAGCATTCTCGATTAGAAAGAATGCTTTTTTGAAATTTCATTGCTCTATATTTTCACCAATTTATATCTTTGAGTTAAGCAAACATGTAATAAATGTAGTCAAAAAATTCACCTTATAATTAAGTATTATTTCTGAAATACATGTTTTACTTTTTCACCTGGAACGTTACTTCCCCCTCTTCCTTTTACATCTTCAATCATCATTGTAACAATCATGTCTGGCGCATTTGCATCGAAAGCTGCGAACCATCCCAGTTCTTTTCCGTCTGCTTCTTTCGACTCTTTCAGTTCTGCTGTACCAGTTTTACCAGCAAGCGTTACACCATCAACCTTTGCAATTCTCCCTGCACCATCAAGGTCATTAATGACTTTGATTAATGCACTCTTTAATATTTCTTGATTCTTTTTAGAAACCACATTTTCTTTCCAATTCCCTGCTACTTTTGCTTCTTTTAAAAGATGTGGCGACGGAATATTCCCTTCATTCACAATCGGTGCATATGTTAATGCTAAATGAAGTGGCGTCATTAATACTTGTCCTTGTCCATAGCCCGTGTCTGCTAGTTGAATATCGTTTTTTATCCCATCTTTTGCAATGATTGAAATAGGAAATTCGTATTCGATTGGTAATTTTTCATAAAATCCGTACTTTTTAAATTCCTTTACATACTGATCTTTTCCCATTTTCAAAGCTTGTTGAGCAAAATAAATATTATCAGAATACTTCATTGCCTTATCAAAATCAATTGGACTTGCATCCTTTACACGCGTTACATAGTAATTTCCCCAAGATGAATCTTTTGTCCACTTCAATCCTTGAATTTTAAATTCTTCCTTCGGATTTATTGTGTTTGTTTCCAAACCAATTGCACCTGTGATCGTTTTAAATACGGAACCTGGTACAAATGCTTGTGTAAAGCGATTCGTCATTGGTAGTTTCGAGTCGTTACTCCATGCTTCTCGTTGGGCTTTCGATGCTCCTCTAACTATTATATTTGGATTATAAGCAGGGCTACTTACAAGTGCGATTGTTTCACCTGTTTTAGGATTGACCGCTGCACTAGACCCTGCTTCAGTTTTCATCTCATTAAAGATTTTTTCTTGAATTGCAGCATCAATTGTTAACGTAACATTTTCTCCTTCTTTTGCTTCTTTTTTTGCTACGTTTTTAATCTCTTTCCCCTTCTCATCTTCTATAAATACGCGTCCACCCTTTTCACCACGCAATTTATTTTCTAACACTTTCTCTAAACCAGTCTTACCTACTAAATCATCTGCTTGATAACCTTGTTTTTGAAGTGATTTTAACTCCTCCGCATTCACCTTTCCTATATATCCAGTTAAGTGTGCCGCTGCTTCACCTAATGGATACGTACGAATATTTACTGGGTGAGATGAAACTCCTTCTAATTCAATATAATCATTCTGTCTGGTTCCCTCTTTTAAAATGCCAATTGGTACAAAGGAGTCTGGTTTTATCCATTTCGCTGTGAGCTTTTGTTCGACCTCTTCTATAGACATATCAAGTAATTGTGCTACTATTTCTTTCGTTTGCGCTGCTGTTTCGCCTAGTTTCTCTGGAATAATTCCAACCTCAGTCGCTTTACCATTCGTTGCAAGCCCTTTTCCATTTCGATCATATATTTCTCCGCGTTTTCCTTGCTCTATTTGCATACGTACTTTGTAATCTTTTTTCATACCTGGGAAGATGAAGTCTGGTGTCCAATCTATTTCCCAAGACTCTTTATCTTTCACAAGTTTTGCTTCATGGATGAATGAAACTGGTCCTACATCCGTATCCATCTTAACTTCAAAAAGAAAAAGCTCTTTATCTTTCGTATTCTCTCCTTTCATTTTAACTTTTAAATTATTAGCTCCAATCCCCTCATAGATTTTTTGATATTTTTCTGTGAATTCTTTTTTAGAAATCGATTTTTTGGCATGGTCTGATAAATGATCATACATATTTGCAAATTTTCTATCATTCCATAAATTGATATATTCTTCAAATGCTTGTTTTGGTGGTTCGTTTTTATTACATCCTACCAACAAAACTGCGAAACAAACGAAAAGCAGCATCCATAATTTTTTCAATTCAATCTTCTCCCTTAGTTAAAAATGATGATTCCTTTCGTAATTTATTTAATAAAAAATGTTTTAACGCTTAATAGACAGTGAAAGTAAGGATATTGTTCCATATTTACAAAAAACTAAAAAAGAGTGATAAGAATTCCGTAAATTTGGAATCCTCATCACTCTCATTTGATATTGTGCAAATCATGAATATGAAATAATAATTTCTAATTTCAAAAAATAATTTCAATTTTCCAACTAACGAGATAAAAATCATGTATTTGTTCTATTTTTAATAATTCATAAATTCGTTGAAATGTTCGCATCAAATTCATCTGATGTTTTGGTATCTATTTTTCTCCCATCAATTGTCATCTTTATTTTTTGTTTTTGGTTTGCTGTTACCACCCAAGCATTAGGTAAATAACGATCTTCATGTGATAATGTAGAAGGTGAATTTATAACCTTTCCTCCTAAATATAGAGTAGCAGAAGAACCACCATCCATAGCCATTGCATTTATAGCACCTTTTTCATATAGAATATCTTGACACTCTTTTAACGTAGCCCCTATACTATGCGTCTGTCTACCGTCAATGACTAGAAACATAATTGTACCATCTTCTTTTTGGGCCATAATACTTCGCGGAGCAGAACCCCAACCACCGTCTCCTTCTGTAATCATTTTTTCTCCATTTACAATTAACTGTGGCATAAATCCTGCTGCTGAAACGACTTGTTTATCCAAAAGTTGTTGTGTAGAATAATTTCCTGTTATCATTTGTCCAAACTTTGTTAAGCCTGTAATAATTGTAGGGGTATTTCTATCCATATTCGTATCAATAACTTTCCCATTTTCTATTACAATTCCAGTAGCAACATTTCCTCCACCCCTTCCTGTTTCATCTGCAAATCCACTTGCATTCACAGCAACAAGTGCATGATTACGCTTTGCCATTACGCTAATTTTTTCTCCTCTGTTAGCGCCCTGTGTTCCTTGATGGCTAACAAGTTTAACATTGAAGGGATTGCTAATAGTAACTAAATTTCCTTCAAAAAGAAAGCGACTATCTTTGTGACTTTTAATCGTTTCTACATCAATTTCTAATGGCTGATTTTTAAATTCTTCTAATCTTTTTCCTGCTATTTTTTTATAAATATGCTCATCACTATTTGACCATTTCGGATGATTAATTCTATCTTGCAATTTATCTAGTTCCTTTTGGGATAGGAATGTATATTTCGCATATTGCGGATGCTGAGAAGTTAGTATACTCCCAGCCATTGTTATGCGAAGCTCTCGGCCATAGCTAGTACCAAATAATATGCCTATACCAATAAGCATGAAAATAGACAATAGAAGCAAAATTCGTTTGAAGATTTTTCTGAGATGTTTCATAGTTTTATCCTCCAGCATTCATTACATTCAATAAATCCATTAAAATATTATTTATCTAAATACAAAAGTGTTTGATTTCCTCATGTCTGAATTCCCCAATATACTTTAGCAATTCAGGCAAAATACTTATTCCGATTTTCGTTTTTTTAGTGTATATTTATAAATTTAATAACGTTTTTGCAACCATGAAATAAATTACTAATCCTGTTCCATCAACAAATGTTGTAATAAATGGACCTGAAACAACTGCAGGATCTAATTTTAACTTTCTTAGAATTAAAGGTAAAACAGCTGCTACAAGAGAGGCCCAAATAACAATAAATAATAAAGTAATTGCTACAACTTGTGCAACTTCTGTTCCAACTCCTAACATATAAGCACGAGTGAGGCCAGCTATTCCAAGTGCAAGTCCGAGAAGCATCCCTATTGCAAATTCCTTTTTCATTACACGGAAAATATCTTTAAATTTGACCTCTCCAATACCGATTGCACGAGTAATTGTTGCTACAACCTGTGTTCCTGTATTCCCACCAGTACCTACTAATAACGGAACAAAGAAAGCAAGGGCAACTACAGTTTCAATTTCATCTTCAAAATACTTTAATACTGTACCTGTATATGCCTCAGCAACAAAAAGAAGTAATAACCATGGTAGGCGTTTTAAGAAGATGCTCCAAATGCTAGCTTCAAAGTAAGATTGATTCAATGGCTCACTTCCGCCTAACTTTTGAATATCTTCTGTAGCTTCTGCTTCCATAACATTCATTACGTCATCAAAAGTGATAATACCAATCATTTTATTATTTGCTGTTGTCACAGGTATTGCTGCTAAATTATAATTCAGTAGCTTTTTTACAACTTCTTGCTGGTCAACTTCAGCTTGTACTGAAATTACCTCTTGAATCATAATAGTAGATAATATCTCTTCATCTGCTGCTAGTAATAACTCATGTATGGAAACGATTCCCTCAAGATAACCATGACTATCTAGAACATAACTATAAGATATTGATTCTACATTTTCAGAATGTTCCCTAATGTACTTCAATGTCATTTTTACTGACCAATTTCCTCTAACTGCAACAAAATCACTTGTGACAAGACTTCCTGCCGTTTCAGGTTTGAAATTCATCAATTTTTTTACGTTATGTTTTGTAATTTTGTCTAGATACGCCATTAATTTAGCTTGTTTTTCAGGATGAACCGCTAGAAGTAAATCTACTAATTCATCAATCGGTTGTAAATTTAGTAACTTTTTAGCTTTGTTTTCAGATAAGTGAATTAAGATATTATATTTTTCTTCTGCACTCATATATTGAAGAATTTTAGAGCTTTTTAATACGGGAATCGTATTTAGCAATATGATTTGATCTTCAATTGAAAATCTTTTTACTTCTTGCGCAACATCATACGACGGAAGACGTAAAACTTTCTCTGCATCCAAATTATTTTTGGTTACAAGTAATTCTTTTAATAATTTCTTCATGTTAACTCCTCCTCATATTGCTAAGGGAGACTCTAGAGTTTCATGAGTGGTTTTGTTTTATTTTATCTGTCTTAAATTTTTTATTAGAGCAATAATAGTTACATTGCAATCAATCCATTATTTAGAATTACCTCCTTTTTGAATATAGACAAGATAAAACAAATAACATTAAACAGAAAAACCTTTACTCAAAAAGGAGTAAAGGTTTTTTACAATACAAATAAATGATTATTAAGACAGCTCTGCCAAAATCTCAGAGGTGCCTTTCTATCAAATCGTATACCACTCCCTCGTTGAGTTTTAGCACTGTATAGCATAGGTTTTTATAACCAGCTACATTAAGAAGGGCCTTAATCCGACCGTTCCTGTTGACCCATTGGCGTCTCTCGACATTTTTGGGCAGCAGCGTTTCTCTATACAGGAGCCTCACCTAACAAAGTTTATTGAATTACTTCAAAATTTAAACCAGAATTTAATATTTGTCAACTGACTTTCAAATCCATTCATAAAAAATCTTTTATAGAAAATGAAATTATATTTTATTATAAATTTAAAATTCTCCTTAAAAAACATAGAATTTAAATAGATTTAATTCGAAGAAACGTTATGAAACATATGAAACTTATTGTTTTCAATCAAATTCCAACTTTATAACAGAGGATGAATAATTAGTCATTCTGTATATTAAAAGAATATTCTTAACAAATCTTCTTTTATGATTAAAATCTTCTTTACGGTTTATCAAATTTATATGGTTAAACTACTCAATCAAACTATACACTAAAGTCAAAAATATGTACTTATACAGAATGATTACATACATTTTCTCATATCATTTCTCAAAGGACTATAAAGCAATAAAACAGATAAAATTAGAAATACGGTTGCTTGACAAGCAAAAAAAATATATTTATGCTTGCTACACGAAACAAATACATAAAATTTATGTTGCTTAACCTGTTAGGTGAGGCTCCTATGCAAACACAGGCTATTGCCCAAAAATGTCGAAAGACGCCAATGGGTAGAACAGGAATTGTCGGATTAAGGCTCTTCTTAAGATAGCTAAGTAATGAATTTTCATTACTTTACGTTGTATAGTGCCAAAGCTCTACTAGGGGGAGAAAAGCCTTATTTAGTCATGCCATTTTGAATCCCTCTAGTTACATACTAGGGGGATTTTTGCGTAAAAAACAGGGAGTAAGTGATAGAATCTTTCTAAACAAAAGTCATATTTAGTAATTGACGAGAACAATATTCTATTCATTAGCAAATGTAATATTATGTATTGTTTTAAATCAGGAGGATATTAAAATGAAAAAAATATTAAAACTCGATTATCTATTGCTCCTTCCTCTATTCATAACATGTACTTTAGGTATTATCATGATGTATAGTGCAAGCTCCATTGTTGCTGTTCAACATTACGGTTATAACAGTAGACATTTTGTTGATTCTCAATTAACAAAGCTACTTTTAGGAACAATTGGGTTAATAGTTTGTGCTTTACTCCCATATGAAATATGGAAAAAACGAATAGTCTCAATCTGTATTATGGTTGGAGGGATTTTTTTATTGATTATGGTTTTATGGAAAGGAAAAGTGGTAAATAATGCCCAATCATGGATCTTTGGAATACAGCCAGCTGAATTTCTTAAATTAGGAACAATACTTGTAACAGCCCGCTTTTTTGCATTAAGACAAAAACAAGCTAAAAATAACTGGAGAGGTATCGGAAAACTTTTATTCTTTTTAGCTACAATTTTTTTTCTTATCTTTAAACAACCAAATTTAGGATCTGCACTTTTAATATTAGGTATAGGTTTTAGCATATTTCTTTGCTCAGGAATAAATATAAATCTACTAATCAAAAGAATTATCATCAGTTCTATTTTGTGGTTACCTATTTTATATTTCTTGATTCAAAATAGTTTGTCAGAAGTTCAAAAGAAACGTATTACTACGATTTTCAATCCATTTCTTGATGCGCAAGGAAATGGATACCAGCTTATAAATTCTTTTATTGCCATTGGCTCCGGAGGAATCACTGGTCGTGGATTTGGAAATAGCATACAAAAAACAGGTTATCTTCCGGAACCACATACAGATTTTATAATGGCAATAGTTTCTGAAGAACTAGGATTTATTGGTGTATTTATTATATTGGCTGGAGTTTTGACTATAGTACTTCGCTCCTTAAAAATTGCACAATTATGTGTAGATCCATTTGGCAGTTTTATAGCAATTGGTATAGGATGTATGATCGGTATGCAATCTGTTGTAAATTTAGGTGGTATTACAGGACTATTTCCTCTTACAGGTACCCCATTTCCATTTGTAAGTTTTGGTGGAAGTTCTTTAATGGTCAATTTAATAGCAATAGGAATATTAATTAACATTTCAATTTTTAATAAAATTGAGTTTGATAATCATAATATATAATTTTTTATATATTAATTTAAAAATTTTAAAATTCGACCTCATTAATTAATCTATATTCAAAAAATTTCTAATTATTTTTTTAACTGTATAAATATTAATATTTATCTTCGTTTTAATACGAAAAAAGGCAGGCATAAATATATGCTTGCCTTCCGTTCTCAAAATCAATTACACCTAAAACAACGTGAGGTTAACCAAATCTAGATACTGTCTTCTACGCCCTATTTTTTACTTTTCTAAAACAATTTCTGCTATTTCATTAGCACATTTTTTAGAGTCAAATCCATCATAGTTACTTAGTACTACAACAGTCAAATATTCTTTTGGAAACCGCATGAAGTGTGAACGATAACCTGCCCAGCTACCTGAATGTTCCAAGTATCGACAGTTAAAACCTTCTGCAAGCCTTAGCCCAAAAGCATAATCTTCATTGTCAATAATCGTCTCCCCAGTTGGAGAAATTTTCGGACCTATTTCGCTCATTCTTTTAACAAGTTCTTTTCCACCAACAGTGCCTGTAGTTAAATTTTCTCCCCATCTTACAAGATCTTCAACATTTGTATGAACTGCCCCATCACCTGTATGTTCCCAAGGGCTTTCATAGATTTTATATTTTCCTTGCTCATTCTTCGAATACCCACTAATAATTGGTATAGTTGTTGGGTAGCAATCTACAATTGTTGTGTCTCTCATATGTAAAGGATCAAAAATACGCTCCTTTGTAAATTGACGTAGAGACTTGCCACTTACCTTCTCTACCACTTGTGATAATAAAAAATATCCTGTATTGCTATACTCAAATTTTGTGCCAGCTGGGAACCTTGCAATTTGATGATTTTTAAGGTGCTCTAACGATTCTTCCACAGTTAATGTATCTGTAAATTTAATATTTGCTGATACAGCCAATTCCATATAATCAACTAGTCCACCAGTGTGATGAATTAGGTGTCTCAATGTTACAGGTTCAGCATATGCTCCTATAGAAGGAACGAACCTTACAATTGAATCATCTAAACTCAATTTTCCCTCTTGTTCTAAGAGTAATATAGAAAACGCAGTAAATTGTTTAGAAACCGAGGCAATATTAAAAATATTTTTAGTAGTTATAGGTATATTTCCCTCTATAGTAGCTAAGGCAACCGCACCTTTATAAGTTACTCCGCTATCAAAACTAGCAATATATGCAAAGCCAGGAGCTTTTGGTGAAAACTTTTTTAATAATTGTTTAATCGATGTATGCGTCTTTTCATTATATGCATTATTCACCTCAATCACATCCCCTTCCCATTAAATGATTAGTATATTATCCTGTTATCTTTTTCAGTTACAAATTAGAAAAAAATCTTGTTCTGAGGGTACTATAAAATTTTAGCTTGATGACGATGGGGTACCGCCAGCATTTCGAAAAAAACCCACGCTAAGCTAAAAACACAATAAGCTGTCCATATGGACAACTTATTTACATAATTTTCGAAAGCTGAAGTTAAAAGTTTTTAATTTCTTGCTCACTTAAAGCACCCGTTAGTTTAAGTGTATTTCTTCACAATCTTATTTTTAAAATTAGAAAAAATTTTTACTCTTTTTTTAAAAATAAAGCCAGTAGTTAATCAACGGGGGTTCAACCTTAATATTTTCTTGATTTAATGATAATAGAAGATGGTCTCCGTTTTTCATTTATTAATTCTGGCATTTTTTCTAATCCTGTTGGAGTTGACTCTGGCTCAATAATTTTCTCTATTACAAGATCGTTGTCTATTAGAGTATTAATTAATGTTGAAATTGTTCTATGATATTTAACAACACCATCTATCCACCAATGTTCCTCCCTTTTTCCTTCTTCTTGGTAATTATCTAATGCCCAATGTAATCTATTTCCATTATTATCCTTAAACCAATTATTCATTTCCTTTCGAGCTGTTACTATTGGATGTTCTGTTGAAAAGATAAATTCACCATCATTTTTTAACAGACCACTTATTTTCTTAATTAGATGTGAGTAATCTTCTATGTAATGTATAACTAAAGAACTTGTTATTAAGTCGAATTTTTGATTTGGCAAATTAAGTTCTTCTATTGGTACACACATATAATCTATTTTTTCATTTTTGTTATACATTTCAGCTTGTTCAATCATATTTCTTGAGATGTCCACTCCCATAACTTTCGAGGCACCATTTTCTACACAGTACATAGAAAAGTGACCAGTTCCACATCCCAAATCTAATACAGACTTATCTGTAAGATTAGCAATTATAGATTTAATTGCTGGCTGTTCAACAAAATCATTAAAGGTAAATCCAGCTTCACGTAATGACTTATACTTTTTAAAGAAAAACGGATTATCATAAATGTTTTGTTTCATTATATACCCCCTATAATACAATCTATATTTTTTATATTCTAGAGGGCATCCGAAAATTCCCATATTGACCAAAATACAATTCAACTAACCTGCCATTTAGTTGAATAAGGAACAGTGTATATCCTATACATGTTAGGTTGATATAACGTCTCATTATAAGTAGCAAGGAAAAAGAGGAACCCTACTCTCTCAAGGAAACCTCCTTTTTTCGTTCTATGGACCTATGCATTTTTTCATACATTTCTATTCTAGCGCGGTTTTAGGTTTATCGTTTGTTTTTGGATCAACAAAAAAACTGTATTAAATCTTGTTTGATCCTAGGGGTCACTATATATGAACACTACGTATTTGACTTTCTCAATGACTAACATTACTTAACGTGGTAAAATAATATTCGGATGGGAATCCAATGTTATTAAAATTAAAGTGGTTATCAAGTCGGAGGAAGGCACTTTAGGGTGTCTTTTCTTTTTAAAATATATAAGCGCACCATCCCTTTTCTAATAGAGGCCCCCTCATGCCTCCTTACAGGGAGAATGATAAGGCATTTTTTATTTACCCAATTACCGAGCACTCATATGTTTTAAATAGTTACAATACTTGTATTGCTTCAATAACATATGATCATTCTTAAGAATGTCATTGAAATGTATCAATAGATTCTAGTGTAGCAAAATAAATTGTGCTATGATGTGAGCAAATATAAAGCTATCTAACGGAGGGATTCACATGCCGCATGTTGTGTTTCGTGGAATTACTACTGAACAATTAAAACACTTAAGTAAGCCATTAGTAGAAGAGCTCGCAGAAATTTGTGAGTGTGGTACGGATAATTTTACGTTGGAACTACCAAGTTCTACGTTTATATTCAATGGAGAAGAAATAGAAGCGTTTCCTCTTATTGAAGTGAAATGGTTCGAGCGTGGACAGGAAATTCGTGATCGATTTGCCAAGGCCATTACTACATATATAATGGATTTGGGACTTCCAGAAGTAGAGGTTGTATTTACGGTTTTCACAGAATCAGCGTATTATATTAACGGGAAGCATTGTGCAAGTTAGAGCTATTTGAAAGATTTTTGTAACATTTATAAGGGGTAGAACCACATCGCTATCAAGCTAACTAGACAAAATACCCCCTAAAAAGAAAAAGGCAGTATTCTTTCTGAGAAATCATAGGAAAGGATAACGCCTTTATATCAATATGGGGTATAATCGAGATACGTGTAAAAACAGGTCATATACTTACATTTATTTACAATTATATTTGAAATCAGCTATTATATTTTCATAAAATTACAGCTTAAATGATATTTAGCTAATTGTCTAAAGAAAATGTATGCATAGCTTTGCTGTCTGTTTTATCAATGTAGTTTTTGGATAATATTTGGTCAAGTTGATACTAATACCCTCAATAAACAAAAGAAAATTAAGATTGTTCCGAGAAAAAGTAATTAAAAAACGCTCTTAATTTATTTAATTGCGTTATCATTCCATAAAAAATCTGATTATTTGTATAAATGGCATTTCATTAAAACGCTCATTTACAGAAGAACATTATTTAAGTGAAGCCCTCTATAAATCAATTACAACACCTTGAAAGTTTATGATACTATCCTGATCACACTTTTTATATTTAATGTTTTAAGGAAAAAAGCTATACTATAAGCGAAACTAAAAATCAGAAGGGAAATACCAGAACATGGAAAATTATTTGCTATTTATCCTAACAGCACTCCTTATTATAATGATGCCTGGTCCCGGTTTTGCTTTAGTTACAAAAAACACTATCTCTCATGGTAGAAATGGTGGGATAAAGACCGTCTTAGGAACGGTATCTGGAATGATGATTCATACAATAATGGCTACACTAGGACTCTCTGCTATCTTAATGAAATTTGCTATGCTATTTACATTAATAAAATATGCTGGGGCATTTTATTTAATTTATTTAGCTGTAAAGTCAATTAAAAGTGCCTTTTCTAAAAAAGAAGATATGTCAGGTTCAGTGGAAGTAAACTCTAAGGATATTGGAACGGTTAAAAGTTTTAGACAAGGATTTATCACGGCAATCTTAAACCCAAAAACGGCTGTATTTTTCCTTAGTTTTCTACCCCAATTTATTGTGAGTAATCAAAGTCATTTCTTCCAATTTCTTTTGTTGGGATTCACATTTACGACTTTGACAGCAATATGGTATTTATTTTATATCTCTCTAATACGTCAATTAAGAACTTTTTTAAGAAAAGAAAAGGTGAACCGTACAATAGAGGGTATTACTGGCACAGTATTATTAGTATTTGGAGTTAGGCTATTTTTCCAAAAATAAATATGTAATAGAGAGAGTTTAAAACTTTCGGTTTTTCCAATAAATGAATCAATATAAAGAGTATGGCTTTCAAACAGTAAAAAATGAACAAACGGGTATGTTTGTGGAATAAGCTTCAATAAAATAAAAGTTTACATTGGAGTTTTGAATCATTTGTAACTAATTTTGTAATAAATTTCTCAATATAAATATACTTGTTAATTACAGCTCTAATATTCAAAATTAACAAAAAAACAAATTATACTAACAATATGATGGTTATCCTTTTGTTTACTCCTTGTGCTAAAGATAAGATCGTATTTCCGAATCTTATCTTTTTATTTTTGGATTTTAGATACAAGAAAAGGAATCCTTAATAGCTTAAGGATTCTGTAACAGGAAAGAACAAACATATAATAATAAAAAGAATTACTTATATTATAATTTAAAAATAAGACAAAGATGTTGAGAAAACTTGGAATGGATTGAATATTCACATGTACTTATTTATAATTGATTAAGAGTTGGAGTAGTAATCTGTCATCTGTTCCTTTTTTAAAGAAGATTGATCTCAATCTTCTATTTTTTGTGTTTTTTCCTCTTCTCTCGAAAAAAGGAAAAAGAATTACTTAAGAATTGTGGAAATTACTTGCTTATAGGCTAGTTGTTGCTTACCATGAACCATCATTAGGACGGCAGATTTATCTGTTGCAAGGATCTGCCCACGTACTGGAACGCCATTCTTTAAAAACACAGTAACTTCCCCTTTTTTCTCTTTCAATTGTTCATACATATCTTCTTGTAAGTTATACATGAAATACGCCCCCTAATTGTATCTACTTTTCTTTTAATACTTGCTGCTGCTCATTGTTGTCTATTTGTATTTCCCATCCATCTTCTATTATATGTAAACTATTTTTCAAATAAAGTCTATTGGTGTCTAGGATCCTATTTTATGGGAAGTGTTTTTATGGGATGGGGAATATATATATGAACATGGTTCAAGTCAAAGAAAAGGCACTCCTAGGAGTGCCTTTTCTTTGACTATTTAAATGTACGAACGCTTTCAAAACTATTGGATATAAATTGATGTACGCATTGTATTAAATGGTGCATTTATAGATGTCTTTTGGTACTCAAATGTTCCTTGTTGGTGTCCAGAAGCATCCCATTTATAATACCAGCCAACGATCGGTCTTCCACCAATTATAGTGGATTCAATACTTTTTACATTAGATCCATTCATTTTAGCAAATGGGTTTTGGCCATATCCCATTTCTTTCGTGGTAATATATAAGTATTTTCCTCCGTGATTACGTGATGTGCTAAAGCTGTTCTGGTTAATCGTTTCTACTCCGCCCAGTTCAGATTCTACTTGTACGACGTTTAATGAAGTAAGTGGTGCTGCTGGTCCAGCAGAAGCCTCTGTTGCCATTCCTAATCCGACGAACGCTGTGATTGCTAACGATGAAATCCCTAGTGCTGCTTTTTTAAACATAAAAAACATCCCCTTCCATCTATTGTTTTCACTTACATTGCCAATATAATCCTTATAACCTTATATGTAAATAGATCCCAACTGTAGAAATAACAGAAAGAATATTCTGATTCATCAACATTAGAAATTTACTTTCAACAACTTGAATAAAGCATAAAACAATAATTCGAAGAGCTGCACGAGCAACCTCTGGTCATTTACCGCTGATTCTACCAGATGATCCACGAGACTTGTCAGAAAGACAATCTCGGCATCGGAATCATCCCGAAATCCGCATTTGAGCTGGCGAACCACAGTAGTCTGGAAATGGACAGTCCTTCCCTCCAGACCAGGATCGCGGCAATCTGAATCAAGGAACGTTACATGTCCTCATTAACCAGAAAGTGCTTGAAAAGTTTCAGTAGGGAATAATAAAAGTAAGGAATAAATCGGCTGTTCACTCCTTTGAATTATAACCACAGGCTTCCGTGTAGCGTTGAAATAAAGATTGATAGAAAAGTGCTTGAAGCCTTATGTCCCCTTGGTTTAACAAATGATTTTTTGTAAATAATATGTTTGTTAAAAACTTAATTAAGGGGGGCTTTTATGCCACAGGATCGAAAAGCAGAAGTTCAAAACGATACATACGAAAGAAAAGTTATTATGCCAGATAATTCACAATCTCTACCACTTCACATGCAAAAAGAGCTGCCTCACGAATTTTCTGTAAATCCTTTGTTTGCCCGCGAAGGAGAATCCGTCGTTCCACGCTTTCATATGTCTGATGAAGGCATGTTACCAGAAACAGCATATCAAATCGTCCATGATGAAATTACTCTTGATGGCAACGCCCGCCTGAATCTTGCAACTTTTGTTAGTACATGGATGGAGCCTACCGCAGAGCAATTATATGCAAAATCATTCGACAAGAACATGATTGACAAGGACGAATATCCACAGACAGCTGAAATTGAGGAGCGGTGTGTCCGTATCTTAGCCAACCTCTGGCATTCGCCCAGCCCCCTTACGACTATGGGCGTTTCAACAACTGGATCGTCAGAAGCATGTATGCTCGGTGGGCTTGCCTTAAAGCGACGATGGCAAAATGCACGTAAAAGCGAAGGGAAGCCGGTGGATCGTCCCAATATTGTGTTTAGTTCTGCTGTTCAGGTCGTTTGGGAAAAATTCGCGAATTATTGGGAGGTTGAACCACGTTATGTGAAGGTTAGCCTTGAACATCCTCAATTGGATCCTCAGGGGGTCCTCGCAGCCGTGGATGAAAATACGATTGGTGTAGTACCGATTCTCGGTGAAACTTATACCGGTCTTTACGAACCGGTTGCCGCAATTGCGAAAGCGTTGGATGATTTACAGGCGAAGACTGGTCTTGACATTCCCATGCATGTGGATGCAGCTTCGGGAGGATTTATAGCACCATTTCTCCAACCAGATTTAGTCTGGGATTTTGAATTACCAAGGGTGAAGTCCATCAATGTATCCGGACATAAATATGGATTAGTCTATCCTGGATTGGGTTGGATAATTTGGCGGGAAGCTGAAGATCTCCCTGAAAATCTAATCTTCCATGTCTCCTATTTGGGCGGAGACATGCCGACCTTTGCTCTGAATTTTTCTCGTCCTGGCGCACAAGTGCTCCTGCAATATTATAATTATTTACGTTTAGGGAAAAAGGGGTACTATGATGTTCAAAAGGCTTCACAGAAAGTCGCTCTTTTTCTAAGCAAGGCCATTCAGAAGATGGAACCGTTCGAACTTTTGTCTGATGGGTCGGACATTCCGGTTTTCGCTTGGCGACTGAAAGATGGCTACACATCAAACTGGAACCTTTATGATTTATCTCGACAATTGCGTGTATTCGGTTGGCAAGTACCCGCCTATCCATTGCCTCCAGATATGGAAACGGTGACGATTATGCGAGTTGTGGTTCGAAATGGATTTTCCATGGATCTTGCGCATTTATTTTTGAGAAACCTCAAACAGACTGTTGCCTTTCTGGATTCCCTGGATGGGCCTATGCCACATGATACGAAATGTGATAATGGATTTCATCACTAAATAAAAAAGCCTAATTTCTTCACATTAAATTGAGAAGTTAGGCTTTTTTAATATTGGGATTTCCTTAACGTTGTAAATCCACATTTTTATGAAGCTAACCCATATTGGAGCAACTGTATTGATATGCACCCATTTCCAAATAGGCCACTTTGCTTTTGTTGTGGCCCATTTTCTTTGATCTGATTGGAGTGCTAGTGGTCATCATTAACTTGTAATGTTTCTTTCGCCAGCTGCTCATATTCTTCTAAGCCTGAGATAATCGCAAACTCAGCTATCGCAACAGGATATGCCGCATTAAGTTCGATAACGTGTTCTTTCATGGCAGGCCAGTAAATCCCCCCATTGAAGATTCAACCAGTGTGATATTTTTGGAGATTCAAATGCTCCAATAACAGATGTAAATCATTAGCCAGCGTATCATAGTCATAACCATCCTATGTCTGTGAAGATTTATTGAATCCCCGACGATCATAAGTTATGACTCTGTATCCAGCCTCAACAAGAGCTGGAACTTGACATTCCCAAGATCGACCACTTCACGGCCAAACATGAATTAATACAACTGGCTTCCCTATATCGTAATCTTCATAATATAACCTAATCGATGCTTAATTTTCGATTTATTATCATACCCCCAAAAGTAATTATTGGTAGCCTACCTGTTCTAGATTTAGGAGCTGAAGGTGATAATTTTTGAATTTTATCTGTCCCATAGACAAACTTTCCCCTTACTACTATCAATGCAGACTCGATATGCTTGTTTTTTACCTCCAAGACTAGGAGGTTAATAGCAGAAAGTATGGATAAATGTGCATATTGTCTCTTTTTGATGTTACCTTGTGTTTCTTTTTCTGTAAAGAACCGTGTATTTCGTGCTGTATATAGGAAGACCTTGTTCTCAATTCAATCGGTTAAACATAAGATTTAAACGATTTTCACGATAAAACCTCATCATTACCAATATTTTTAAAAATATCCCAAATTCAAGATTATTTGCATGAAAGACGAAATATTAAGTCAATAATGTATTTAAGTTTTAACAAACTAACAATATATTATTTCTCAACATAGGAAGCATAGAATTATAAGAAACAAATTGTTAATATATAGATATCTCAATTGCGTTATTTCTTTTTAAAGAGAGTTTGTGTTTTTACACAAGCTCTTTTTTATTGCATTTCAGATATATTCAACAAGGTGAGTCTTTTCCACTTACAGCAATAGAAAATAAAAATTTGCTTCTAATACAAAAACTCCATACAATTCACAAATAACCTTTGAAACTCAGATATAACAATAAATAGGCATTCCCTATCCTGACTGGTAAAACTAAATTATAGAACTATTTCTCTGTAGCAAAATAAAGTAGAGCTATAGTCGGAAAAGCGATTCCTATCCATAATGTTAGATTCCATCCACCTAAGGCATATGCCCATCCTCCAATAAAGGATCCCACAGCACCTCCCAAAAAGAAAATAGCCATAAATAGCCCGTTTAATCGACTACGGATTTCTGGACTCAACGAGAAAATTAAACGTTGGCTAAGCACAAGGTTTGCAGATACTCCCATGTCCAACAGAATTGCAGCAATTACTAAAACAGCTATTCCAAAGGGCGAGCTACTTTGAATAAAAAGTGGAAGTAATAAAGAAATAATAACTACGGTGAGAGCTATCCCAGTGGCGGATCGTGTCCAGCCAAGATCGGCTAGTCGACCACCTATTGGAGCAGCTATCGCGCCTGTAATTCCCACAAGTGCATACAATGCTATGGCAGTTTGAGAAAAATGAAAAGCCGGACTAGATAATAATAATGGAACAGTGGTCCAGAATAAGCTGAAAGCCCCAAATACACAAGCATGATAAATGGCGCGACGACGTAAAATGGGAGTAGTTCGTAGCAGTTGCCACATTGAATTAAGTAAGACGATATAATTTGTTTTTGCTGTTGGTTTTCTTGTAGGGAGTACTTTCGATAAAACAAACGCCAGGACAATAATTACAGTAGCAGATAAAGCAAATATTGCACTCCATCCCCAAATATCGGCTACTAGACTAGATATCGGTCGCGCAAGCATAATACCTAGTAACAGACCACTCATGACATTGCCAACTACGCGACCGCGTGCATTTTCCGATGAAAGATATGATACAAGAGGTACGAGCACTTGCGCTGCGACCGACCCCAGTCCGATAAAGAATGAAGCAATTAACAACAAAGTTGCGCTTTTTACAAAAACCATGGAAATGAGTGCAAATGCACTTAAAAATAACAAAATAAGTATCAATTTTTTATTCTCAACAATATCTCCCAAAGGTACAAGAAATAGTAAGCCAACAACATATCCAATTTGAGTTAGCGTTACAATTAATCCAGCGCTACTATTAGAAAGCCCAATTACATTACTAATTACCCCAATTAAAGGCTGTGCATAATAAAGATTAGCCACAATAATACCACATGAAGTTGCTAATAGAATGATTAAACCTGATGAAATATCCTTATCAATTGCTTTATTTTTAAAATTAGACATAACTACTTCCTCCCATACTTTTATTTCAAAATTACTAAATCGCCTTGGCAAGAACTACTGCGATACCATTTTTTATTGTAATAAATTAAGTTTGAACTACATTCTGCTTTTAAAAAATCCAATTTCACCTCTTGTTTATCCCCCTTTTCTAAATGTTTTTTAGCAATTTAATTTTTGAATTTTGGAACCTAAATGTAGCCATACCATTACAAGATGTTAGTTAATTAATAAACTGTACGTTCAGTTTATTAATTAACTAAAAATATATACTAAACGTTCAGTTTTGTAAATAGGCTATTTTGTTTTTTATTCATATTAAGTATACTAAACGTATAGTTTATGTTTTTGAAAGGAATGATTAATGTGCAAGGTAAAAGAGGTCGACCACGTAATATCGAAACCCAAAAGGCCATCCTTTCTGCGTCCTATGAGTTATTATTGGAAAGTGGCTTTAAAGCAGTCACAGTCGATAAAATTGCAGACCGAGCTAAAGTCAGCAAAGCTACGATTTATAAATGGTGGCCAAATAAGGCTGCTGTGGTAATGGATGGTTTTCTTTCTGCTGCTGCTGCCAGATTGCCTGTACCTGACACAGGTTCAGCGTTGAATGATATTTTAATTCATGCTACAAGTTTAGCCAGTTTTTTGATAAGTCGAGAAGGAACTATTATCAATGAGTTAGTTGGCGAAGGGCAATTTGATTCGAAACTAGCAGAGGAATATCGTGCTCGATATTTCCAGCCACGTCGACTGCAAGCAAAGCAACTTCTGGAGAAGGGAATTAACAGAGGCGAATTAAAAGAAAACCTCGATGTTGAATTAAGCATCGATCTCATTTACGGACCAATTTTTTATCGCTTGCTAGTAACCGGTGAAAAGTTGGATGAATCCTATGTACATGACTTGGTTATAAACGCATTCGAAGGGATACGTTTGAAGTAATTAACATATAAACAAAGATTTAGATTTCCACTGTTTCCTATACTGATGTAACTCGCATTAACTTGATAAATAAAGTATCTAATTTTTTAAAACTGATGTTTATGGGATTGTCCCCCGTATACATCAGTTTTAAAACAGACTTAATCTACAAGCTAATCACGCTTCCTTTTTGATTTTTGGAAGGTTGTAATATTTATGAGTTATTGATTTTTCATTTAAAAACAGATTAAAACCACATAAGAACCCTGAATTTGTATTTTATACAGTTTAGCTATTCTAATTAGTTTGCATCAAATAAATCAATGGTTTTAATTTGTCTACAATCGTAGGTATGATAATAATATGCGCCAGACTCCATGCACATAGTTCTTGTATAGATGGTATTGTCTAATATACCTTCTTCCGTGATTACTCCACCCTTAGGAACTTCGCCATTTGATAAGCTATGAAAAACAGCTGATATTCCCTCTTCTTTTAAATCGTGACATATTTAAGATATTGATGTCATTGAATCAAAGTAATAATTACTTAAAAAATTAATAAATAAAAACCCTCCACAACAAGGAGGGCTTAGTATTCTATATAAGTAAATCTTTAAATGGTAAACTTAATATTTTATTGTATTGGTCCTAATAATCCCATAATTTCTTCAGCTTTTTGGTTTTCGATGCTATAGTAAATTTCTAACCCCTGACGATTTCCTCTTAGAACCTTCCCTCTCATTTTAGATAAGTGTTGGGAAACTGTTGATTGTGGAATGTTTAAAATTTCGGTCATTTGGGTTACATTTAGTGTTTTATGTTTAGAAAGCTCATTGATCATTTTTAAACGCATTGGGTGTGCCATAAGTTTTAAAAGCTCTACATCCTCTTCTAAAATCGTGTTCTCTACATGCTGATTCGCAAATCTTGTCATAGTATACGCTCTCCCTTATTTGTTTTCTTCTAATGTAGTGTAACTTCCATATTACATAATATTAGCATGTTCGAATGTTTATTGTTGAAAAATGATACTTAAAGTATACAACTGTAGTTTGTGCTAGTAGTGGAGTTAATGTGTGGTTTGTATGAAGTTTTCATTTACTATTAATCTAGTCTGTTTAAGCTAGTATAAAAGTTATGCATATAATTAAAAAGACAAACTCTCCAAGATGAGGAGTTTGTCCAAAACCATGATCTCTTTAGTTCAACAATATAGAGTTCAGTTCCGATAAGAATTTTTATTTTTTTCATATCCCATGTTTTTTGCATCAGTACTAACAACAGTGGATTAGAATAATGACTGAATACTTGCTAAGACAGTAAGGATACCTATAATAATGACAAAAACATTGCTCGCTTTCCCTTTGTATTTAGCAAGTACTGGTACTTTATGGATCGCATACATTGGTAATATACATAAGATAGCAGCGACTAGCGGACCGCTAAGGGCATCAATGATTCCAAGAATACTTGGATTTGTATAAGCAACATACCAGCATGTTAATACGACAAAAGTAAGAATCATTGTCTTAACTGTTTTTTCTCCTATATCTTTCCCACGTTTTTTACTGGACTTGATAATCATGTCACGCATTACCTCATACGCTCCTATATAATGACCAAGGAAAGACTTTGTAATAGCCACAAATGCAATGATAGGAGCTGCAATAGTGATTACTGGCGAATTAAGCTCATTAGCAAGATATGATAGGATTGACAAGTTCTGTTCTTTTGCCACCTTAAGATCATTTGGAGTCAAACTTAAGGTACTGCTCCAAACAAAGAACATAACAACTGCGAATGTCATAATATAACAAACTTTTTGTATTTGAGCACATTTAGCATCAGTAGCATCTATTCCATACGTAGCTCTCTGTTTCATAACAAATGACGAAATCATAGGCGAATGATTAAACGAGAATACTATGATTGGAAGTATCATCCATATCGTTCCTAAATATCCTGTTCCTGTTGAAGCAGTAGAAACACTTGAAAAACTAAGCATTGACGTATTCCACTGTGGAATCAAAGATATTGCGATAAAAAGTAGAGAAGCTATAAAAGGATACACTAGCATGCTCATGATCTTTACAGTTATATCTTGACCAAAATTTAGTATAGCGATAAGACCGAGTACTAAAACAAGCGATAAAATGGACCTTGGAGGCTCCGACATGTGCAATTGATGCACGATAAAGCTACTAGCGGTATTTGTAAGTGCGACCGAGTACATCAGCACGATCGTATAAATGGAGACAAAATATACAATATTAAAAATGATACTTGCCTTATTTCCAAAATACTCTCTTATTGTACCTGTAATCCCCTCATCGGCAGAGTTCGAAGCGTAAATCATTTTAGCAAGCGCCCTATGTGAATAATACATAACAGGATATGCAAGTAATGTAATTAGTAGTAAAGATAATAAACCACCTGAACCTGCATTAATCGGTAAAAAGAGTACTCCTGCTCCAATTGCTGTTCCAAAAAGGCTCAATGCCCAGGTAGTATCCTGTTTATGCCACTTTTTAGGGTCTAGATATTTCTCATTTTTTACTGCAGTGTTATCAGCTTGAAATTCTATGTTTTTTGCAGTATTCCCATCCATATAATAATTCCTCCTTGTGTCCTATTCTTAATTCTCTTTTTAAGATATAGGAATATAGACCGTTCTTGAAAAATGAATAGCTTATATAGTGCCCCACAACGAATATCCCCCTTCTAGGTTAATAAAAATCAAAAAATTAGCGAAGCATCAACCTGAAGGGTTTGTTACCACTTATAAAATATTTTAATTATATAGTAGTATATTTTATTGATAACTCCCCCAATATACAGACATCCTTAGGCGAACAATAGAGTAAAGATTGTTAAAAATTTCACAATATATTCGATAACTTATTGATTTGATTGTTTCTCCCCAAAGATTTTATTTTTAATGGCAATTCCTGTAGGTGTAGCTGCAATACCACCTAAACCTGTCTCTCTTAATTCGCGAGGCATCTGTCTTCCAACTCTATACATGGCTTCAATCACTTCGTCAGCATTGATGAGATTGTTTACGCCGGCTAATGCGATGTCCGCTGCTGCTAAAGCATTTGCCGTTCCAATGGCGTTTCTCTTTACACAAGGAATTTCTACCAAACCAGCGACCGGATCACAAACTAAACCGAGTAAATTTTGTAATGCAATCGAAAAAGCTTCAGAAGATTGCTGTGGCGTTCCACCCGCAGCTTCTACCGCAGCTGCCGCCGCCATCGCTGAGGCACTTCCTACTTCAGCTTGACATCCTCCATACGCTCCTGAAATACAAGCGTTGTTTGCGACTATCGTTCCAAATAACGCTGAAGTGAATAGAAAATGAATCATATCTTCATGACTTAACTGCAACGTATCTTTAATACTAAATAGGACTCCCGGAATCGTCCCACTCGCACCTGCTGTTGGAGTTGCACAAATAGCTCCTAATGCAGCATTTACTTCATTAACACCGATAGCACTTTGAATCCCTAACACCATTAAATCTCCAGAAAGAGTTTTCCTATTTTCTCGATAGTTTTTAATTTTTACAGCATCCCCTCCGGTCAAACCTGTTGGAGAAAATACACCGTCGCCCTCGATACTTTTATTTATTGCATGTTGCATAGTCGCTAAATTTCGTTCCATTTTACTCCATACTTCTTCATAAGAAGTTTTAGTTTGTTTGATTTCCTGTTCGATTGCTAATTCATAAATTTGCTTTTGGCTTTTATTAGCTGCATCCACAATTTCTTTTATGGCCATATACATATTTTTCACTCCTTAATGTGACTAAAGAATAATAAGATTAGCTATATTGCTTAAATCTCCTAATTCCTTCTGAGCATTACCTGGCAATATCGAATCCAAAGCGAATGCATAAAAGTATTTTGTTTTATCTTCCAAACTATGAAAGTTGTTAATTTCCACATCATATTGTTTAAAGATCCTGCGTAAAACAAATTCAAAGTCAGCTCTTTCTGAAATCGCAATAACAACTGGCAATGGCCCCTGCAGATTTAAGCTAAATCCATCAATTTCAACATTTTTGACTTCAATCAACCCACCACCGACCGAAATACCCATTACTCTAATACTTCGACTTTCATCCTCTGCATATACATCTGCCGTATTTGGATGACCAGCAGGACTATTACCCAATTGTTCAATAAAGGTAATGTCAATTCCCTTAGACTCTGCTATTTTAATAGCATCTGGCACTTTGCTGTCATCAGCAGCTAAGCCTAATATACCAGCAATAATTGCAAAATCAGTTCCGTGACCTTTATGGGTTTCAGCAAATGATTCATAATACTTTACCACAACTTTTTTGGGAAGACCTTGAAATAATTTATTAGCAACTGTTCCAATAGCCAAAGCACCTGCAGTATGTGAACTTGAAGGGCCTATCATTATGGGCCCAATCACATCAAAACAACTTTTGTATTTAACAATCTTTTTTTCTTTAATAGATGCTACATTCATGTTCATATAAGCACCCCCATAATTTATTATTTTTAGCTGTAGTTGAATCTAAGTTATTAGAATGATCGATTCAAAACAAGTTTTGTTTGATAACGCTTTCTTTATTGAGTTGAATAAACTTCCCTTCTAATCCGCTATCCTCCGTATAGTAATCATATCAGTATGTCCAATTTTAAAAAATTACTGGCAAGTTCTTTAGAATTTTTAATCCAAAACGAGGTTTGATATTTTCTCTAGAGGTAATAAATTGTGTCTCGACGCCCTCATTATAACTTGTATATTTATAAGTTTAATCTTTTTTTATTTTTAGAAAGATTGAATAGACAGAATTTTGAATAGGTAATAAATTACACTTAGTATGTAGCAATTGTGTCCTTTGTTTGAAGCTGTATTAGTTAGTAAAAAAGCAAAAATAACACAGAGTTCCTTTCATAAACACATTGATTATATTGAAAAATCATTATAAAGATACTTATATTGTCTTTTGTTTGAACATCTTATTTTGAACGGGAAACCTGTTGCAATAAATAATTCATTCATATGAAAAGGAATACATTAATAAAATTTAAAAACGTTTTAGTATATTAATTATACATTTTTTATAAATATTAATTATCAAAAAAAACTAACTTCTTATTAGGATCTTAACATAAAGGATACATTCCAAATAACAATGGAGATTCTGCTTTATCAATTTCTTTATACGTTATATTTCCCTCTTTACCTGCAACAGCAACTTGTACTTTTTCATTTGTTTTCACATCTTCTGCACCTATTGCACCACCCGCCAATAATCCTGTACTTAACAGACTATCGTGAACAAAAGTTAGAGAGTTATGGAACAAAATATAATGTGTATGTACATACATTTCTTTTAAAAGAAGTTTTGTAGTATGCAACTGAATTAAAAAAATATAGATTTTTATGACTCTTTTTAGGGGATATAGCAAAGTGGGATCTTTTATATGCACATTGCTATACCGAACTAGATTTCAGCATAGTATTTTTTTGCAACTCATTGATTTTTACCAAACACGTATAAAAACCAACAATATGAAAATAAACGACTGGCTAAAATTTTACTTTCAATAAAATAAAAAAAGAACCTGCAAATTTGCAGATTCTCCTGATAATGATTTATATAAGTAAAACTCGAAAATATAATACAATGATTCAAAAATAAGTTCAAGTAAATCCAAAGAACCCGCTGGAGTTCGGGTTCTTTCAGAAGTGATGATGTTTTCTCGGATTTGCAAAGTGAGAAAATACAAGAATATAATACATCGAGATTTAGAGAATTTCAATACTTAAATTAGAGGTTATTTTAATATGATGTAACATCAGCATTTTGGAGGAATAGCAATGAATACCTTATACATTTCCAGTCTACATAACGCTTTATTATCAGTAGAAAGAAAAAGTAAATCCCTACTTTCACAAGAAATCCGCCTTTTTACTCTATTCATTTTTTGATACATTCCCATCCACGGTTTTAGGGTTCTCTTTTGTACTGTGTTAGCCGAAAAATTTTATAAATCATAATTCGTTTTTCCTCCACCTGTTTCACCCTTTCTACACCCTAGTTTTACAAAATAAGAGGTCATCAAAACTTATATTTATTACTTTCTGTTATCTCCTCTCTCTTGTTCTATGCATAGTCTATTTGAATTTTTATTAGCTACTAAAAAAATTTACAGGACGATTAAAAAAAGCCAAGTGCATTACACTCGGCTTTATGGTCGATTAAACATTTTTACTTCAGACGTATTAAACTGATGTAGATAGTCTTTAGTAGAAGTATAGCCTGAATTCATGAGTGTTTTCTTTTCTTCTTCTGTGATATCGAAATTAAATGACGGCGTAAAGAATGTATTGATAAATACAGTGCGGGCAGCATCTTCTTTGGTTGTTTTTCCACTCTCATGACCTTTGATCATGGTTTGAGACAAATTCCATGCAAAATGAATAAGAGAATGGCCAATATGATGTTCTGTTGAAGTTGCGATATGTTTTAACATGGCAACCTCGGCCTGAGATTCTAAACGGAAACCTAGTGTTTCTTTGTTATAGACAATTTCATCTGTAGGATCAAAGAAAGATGCATTGTATTTCGTGTGTAAGCTTCTTAGTGTAGAATGATCCTCCATATTGCTTATCAGTTTATTAACCTCGTCAATCGTATCTGTGGTCGTGAAGTGTTCTTCCTTATTCACAAAACTTTTCCGATCAAATAAACGAATTGGGTAGTTATCGAGTACACCTCCGTCTACATAATAATCTTTATCCCATTCCACAGATTTAAAAAAGAATGGGATGGACATCGAAATCCGCACAGCAACTACTAACGGGACATCAGGTGTCGTTTCGCGAGAAAACGTACGAAGCTGGTGTGTAGAAACGTTCGTTCCTTGGAAAAACACGTCTTTTCCTGTTTTGTCATACAACTGCTGAAAAGTTGTGTCCTTACTCCCTGTCCACTTTTCAACGATTTTTCCTACCCACTCAGTGAAGAAATCCCCTTTATAGATACCAAAACCATCAAAAAATAAACGAATGTTATCTTGTACAATCGAAAAATCATCATCTTTAAATGCTTTGAAATTCATGTCTTTGTGGATTTTTACAAGATCTGCGAATGGAATGGAAAGACCTAAAAGTAATGCAGTAATCGCTCCAGCTGACGTCCCCCCAAATCGTTGTATTTCTGATAAAATCCCTTCTTCATTTAGTGCACGGATGGCACCTATATAAGCGCTTCCCTTTACCCCGCCACCTTCAAATACTAAGTTACGAAATGGATATGCCATTATATACCTCCAATAAAGAAATTTTCGATCTGTTATAGTATCGGAAGTATATTGAAATATATTCCAAATGGTATTAATAAAGTTTCCTGTCCTCCGATACGTATGGCCGAATTATCTTTATTCAATGAATGAATTGTTTGAAAGAGAAGAAATTTGCTTGGAATGGTAATTTAGTAGAATAGGAAATAGGAAACAGGAAACAGGAAACGGAGCGCATCTTTGGATACACTGACTAATATCCCCTTTTGAAATTGTATATAACGTAACTTCTTTTCCAATGCATCCTCCTAGTAAAATCACGAGTAAGAAATCAAGGAACAACCTACATTTCATAAAGTCCTCACTCTCTTTAACATGCAATCCAGTAATATAATTTTTTTCAAATACGTAGAAATATGGTTTAACCAGTAATCAATGATCAGATCTTCTTAACTTAAGTAAACCTAAATCTATTTGTCTCCATACAGAAAGAGATAAATAGTTTTGTTCCTATTCATGAAATAGTACAATATATGCAAAATTACATATCTAATTAATTGCTTTTAATGTTATATTTTAATAGCAATGAATGCTATTATTTCATAAGTTGTCAACAAGCGTTATGTATGTATGAGAAAAAGGAAGGAGCCAAATAGGCCCCTTCCTTTTTCTACTAATTAACTAAATTACTCTCTGGTAAAAATTTAAATAGTAATGCTCATTTACAGGCGTCTCATTATGCATTAAACATGCTAACTTAGCTTGCTGTCGGAAAAAATAAAAACGATAGCATTAAGTTATTAAGAGACAAAAATTCATCAACACGAAGACAGATTTGTCTTGGCTAGATAAATTTGGTGATAAATACAGGAAGTAACTCTTACGATTCAATGATTCTTTTTCCTGCCTTCTACCCTTGCCACTTCTGTTTCATGACTTGTAAATAGAGATCTTCAAACTCGTTAAAATGGACGCGAAAAACACCTAATGTATCGATATAAGCAGAAATCACATCTTTTTCATTAAAATGGATACCTTCCTGTGCTAAGTCATAGCTATCATTAAGGCTGTATAAATCAAAATATTCTTCTTCCCAATACAGGCCTCTATTTACTAGTAATCGAGTAGAGCAAGTAATAGCTTGTTTAATATTCCATTTCTGAACTACTAACTTTTCATTTAAGACTGAAAGAAGGATGTTTACCGAGGGGTTTTCATCAACTATGCGGCTATATGACAGTAAAGCCGATTCTATATATATCAGCTTTGCTTTAGACATTAAAGATATCTCCATAATTTCATATGGCGGGTGATCATTTGCTTCAATCAACCTATCGCACCATGAAATAACCTCCTCTCTATTCCAAAGTCCGCAGCCTAGTCCTAATGCATACAAGTGGGCTAAAGTTTGATAAGATTTCAATATGGTTCACCTTCAATTTAACTGTATAGTGGTATTGCATTCATTTTGGAAATAATCACGCTTAGTAATAAATATAATAAGCTGCCCAAACGGACAGCTTATTTGCATTAAAAACGCTACACATGAACTTTTTCTTTTTTTCGACGCACAAGCCACCAAACTAAAGATAGCAGTACTAGGGGAAACGGAAATATCTGAATAAACAAAAATACTTCCCAAAAATCGTGCATCGTACTACCAGGGGAATCTGTTGCCATCCCGCCAATAAAAAAAGACAATGGAATGACAAGTATATTTATACCTAAGCTAATCATTAGGAATGATAGATTTTTCTTCCAGATTACTGGTAATGCAGCCGCGATTAATAAAACCAATGCAGTACCCAGTATAAGAAACAGTGCTCCAAATAAAAATACAAAGTATAAAATAGCATTGATTAAAGGTTCCACAATAGCCCTCCTAAGGATTCATTCTATAGAAACACTCATGTTATTTAGAAAGTCAGGATGCTATACCTCTTAGTTGTCTTTCAATTTCTTCATCGCTATAGTCTTCATTTATCTGCTTAGAATACTTAATCTACTTGCTTATATTCTGGACTGCGTTAGGACATATGTTTCTATTGTACAACCAGCTAGCAAGAAACCCACACTTATCCCTGCTAATACAGTACCTTTAAAGGCTCTGTTCATATTCATTTGCCCCTTTTATCTTTTCGTATTTTTTCTCCATCCATAGACAGTCCATTATGAACGTTTTCATTATAAGTATTGTCTGCTCCTTACTATCTGTTTCGGCCCTGATTCTTCTCGTTTACCGTTTCAGTATTACGCTTCAATTCGCATTATCATCACATAAAAAGGACATACCTATTCATATATATACCTTTATTATTTTATATTGAAATAAATAATGGTTCAAAGTTATTTTGTGAAAATTATACAAAAATTAACAATTCATCAATTACCCAACAATAGATAATATGGATAAAGAAAAAATACTAGAGAATATCACATTGTAGTAGTCTCTAGTATCTTTTCATAGTATTTTAGCGGCTATGCAATACGGAGGGATAAAAAAGGACCTCTTACGGAAAGATAAGAGGTCATCAAAAAGATAAAAATGTTGTATTTGAAACACGCGAGTTTCTAATTCACATCATAACACAATATATTTGTATATTCAATATATACATTAAAGATGAAGAATATTACATCATTGAAGATTACGGTGAACCAGGAGATAGTGTTGAAAATGAACCTACTTTGCGCAACATTTTCCCGAAAAAGTATGGGATGTAGCACCTGCTAAGACATTTTGAATAATCTTTGCAGCTGCTACATCAACGGGTAATTTATTGTATTTCCAATCTAGAGAATCAATTGTCCAATCCCATACTTTTAAAACTAGTGAAATAGATCTTTTTAATTACATACTTAATTTATTTTTTAATGTCCAATATTTTTCTCCATTAGCTTCAAAAGAGAATTCTACCCATCCATTCGGATCTTCACGATAAATAAAGATGGTTGTTCCAGGAGTTACTGTACCAACTTTATTCTCCTCGACAGCTACATCTGGTCTACTTTTAATTTTTAAATTAAATGGATAAGGTACCTGATAGTAAGTAGCTGATGATACAACATTTGAGCTTGAACCGTCTGCATACATTTTATATGGAATTTCATTAGATAACGCGTCGACATCTAATGTTTCAGGATTCTTTGGTAATTTTTTTGCATATGTATAGTCTTCTACACGAAACGGTTTAATACGTTCCATAATACCCGCAATTTTCTTAGCCCAGCCTTTATCTGATGCATATTTCACGTTCATGCCAGTTAATGTTGACCCGTTATAATACATACCACTTTCTTCTAAATATCTTTCTCGTACATAATTAGCGTTATAAGCAATACTATCGCCGTAGCTTGGTAAATATTTCGCATATTTAAACGGATCTCCATCATATGCACGTAGACCGAATAAATTATGTTTTTGATATGCGATTTCTGATTTTCCGTATCCAGATTCTAAAATCGCATGCGCCGCTAAATAATGAGCACTCACGCCATATTGATTTTGCGCATTGATAAAATCTTGTCCATGTCCAACTAAGGGACTATCTGAATGATATTTTGCAATAAAACTATCAATCTCTTGAGCTGTAATTTTCGAAGCCACTGTTAAATTTAAATCTTCATATGAGGTAGCAGTAGTAATCTCTTTTTCATCGTTTAAATTTTGTTGTAACATATCTGTTTTTGCAGTAAGTTGAGCAGCTTCAGCACGTGTTATAAATCTATTTGGTTGCCAACCGTTCTCGGTACCATTAGAAATTTTTAAATCTATTAAAATATTGGCATGTTTTTCTCCCCAATGCCCTTTTAAATCTTCAAATCTAACCTGCTCGTTATGATTTGCTGTGCTTTGTAGTTTATATGCATTTACTAGCATGGTAGCCATAGCAGCACGAGTTACTTTTCCGGATGGATTAAAGATTCCATTACCTTCACCTTTAACAATACCAGCTTTTTCAGCAGCAGCAATATAAGGAGTAGCCCAGTGGTTTTGTGAATCTGTAAAAGATGGTTTTGCATTAGGGTCAATTTTTATACCTAAAACTTTTGTCATAATTTTTGTAGCCGAAGCTCTGTCTAAGGAGTCATTTGAACCAAAAGTTCCATCTGGATAACCATTTAATACCTGTTTATCAACTAAATAGTTAACGGATTTATCAGCCCATGTAGGAACATCAGGGAATTTATGAGTATCTGCTAAAATATTAGAAGAATAGGATAATATAGCTCCTGCAAGGATACCTGTTGCAATTAATTTGTGCTTCATTAAAATAAACACCTCTACCATTGTATTTATCAAATTGAGATTTTCTATTTTTATATTTACATGTTTGTAATAATAATAAAATCGTATTATGACGCATTCAATTTGATGTAACGAGTATAGTTACTTATATACACAAGTGTCAATGAATTTCTTTTACAAAAATACATAATATTTACATGATTTTATAATTGACTTATGTATAAATTTTGTAAAGGACCCTTTGATAGATTTTACCTGAAGAAATCTCTTTAGTTGTTAATTTGCCAATCTTTCTCGTTTACTATTAATCAATTAAAAAAAGAATTTTTTGTTTAAAAATCTTAAGTTGATGGATGTGTGAACGTACCGCTACTAAAATTCTTGCTTTTAATTTATTATTACTGTATTATATTTACGTATCAATATAAGGATTATAGTATATAAAAAGGAATCAAGTCTATAAGTAAGATTTAAATCCTTTTCCAATTCAAAAAGATTTTGCCAAAATCTAATATAATTTATGCTTATCTTTTTAGTATGTATCTAGTAAAAACATATTTTTTATCCATAGAATTCTGTTTTCAATGATATGAATTAGTGTTCTAAACAAGGAATCCTACAAAGTGATCTGAAAAACCTGAGAGATATTGTATGTAGTTTGCTCATCTCCAGGTACTACAATAAAAGAGCCTTACCTCTCTAGGCAAGACTCTACTAGTTTAGTTGTATACTATTTACATGATAACTAAGAAACAGAAAACATATAACACCAAATAACAGCACCCTATTACTCCTCCTACAGCTAATACCTGTTTAACCCAACTCTTAAATTTTTGATTACTGTAAATCGCTTGCACTCTTTCCATATTTCCTCCTATTAAGGAGAACCCTTAAAGACTCTCACCTCGCTATAGTACCATTAAAAAATGAATAATAGAGATCTAATGTATAAATATGCAATATTGCATACGGAAATGTATTGTTATTATTGTAAGCGCTTACTATAATAAAGTTATAAAGATTTATTACATTTTAATACGAAAAAGAGGAGAGAATAATATGGAAATCGCAATGGCAGTTTTAAAATTTATAGGTGGAGCAATCCCATTAATTCAAGAACTTCTAAAAGCATTTATGTAAATTCACTATTTAGCAATTATTTATAAAAATTATTATACAAATGATCTGTATATCAAAAATGAATTGGCTTACAGATCATTTGCGTGATCAAGGTCCCTTTAACATGGCTAAGGGGCCTTTTTAAAATTTTTAAATAATTAAGGTTACGTCACATCACCATCAAGTTAGCAAAATAAAATGAAACTTTAACTTGATGATGATGGGGTAACAGTTGTGATTTAGAGATAAGATCAGATTATACAAAGTTTTGCACGTCAGCGATACCGGAAATAAACTTCGCCTTTAGTAGCAAGAATCCCCAATAAAGATAGTCAACTTGCCTATTTAGGAATAAGAGTGTCAATTTAAATAATGCATTCTGAAACACTACTCTTCTTCTAAAATAGCGTAATAATATTCATCCCACCATTCATTCCCATGTGGTATACACTTCCTGAAATAGCCTTCTCTTCTCATTCCAATCTTCTCCATCACTCGATATGATGGGGTATTTTGTGGCTGACATGTAGCTATAATCCTATGTAATTTCATTTCCTTAAAGCCATATTCCAATGTAGCTTGTGCTGCTTCAGAAGCATATCCTTTATTGAAATATTTAGGATTGAACACCCAACCAATCTCATATGTATGCTCACCAAAATATTTATGAAAAACTATATGACCAATCAGAATATCTTTATGAATTAATACTACAGGAAAGTTCTTAGCGTTTTCACCAATGTTTTCATTCACAAAGTTTCTTGTATTTTCTTCAGTAAAAACCCCTTCAGGTATGTATTTCATAACATTGATATCTGATGTATACTCATGAACAGCTTGCCAATCTTTGAACTCAAATTTCCGTATTAATAATCTTTCTGTTTTTATAAACATTTACTTTTCCCCCTCAAAAAATTGCAACTATATTTTAAATCCACATTTAACCCTTAAAACAAAAAGAACTTGTAGGACTCTCTACAAGTTCTTTTTGTTTTAAGGTGAATATACGAGCCAAACAAACTATCTTACAGATTGACTGTAGAAACTTTAGGGGTAATGCTTTGACAAATATATTATATAACAAATATTAACATCCACAGGATTTATTTTTGAAAATTATGTGAATTAAGAAAGGAAGTAGTTTTTCCTTAGCTATTATTATTATTAACTGACGGTATCATTATATTTTATTCTGCAACTTATTTAGAAGAGCTATGTACATTTCGAAGAAGTTCTTCAATAAGTTTTGTTTTTTCATTTACCTTTGTGGCATATGTGAAATCACCATAACAATATGGATACCTAAAATTATTTTTATTTCCACCACAAGTATACATCGCTGGATTTTGATCAACTTTCATCTTAGAAAACTTTTTGGCTGAATCCTCCGAGTGTTGTTTAACTTCTTGACTAGCAACAAAATCAATATAACCTGGCCCCATATTATAGCTTTGAATAATTGTATCCATGCTAACATCCTTGTCCGTTCCATATTTGTACATTTTAGCAAAGTGTTTTACCCCTTGTTCAATGCTCAAGCTTGTCTCTTGAATTTCATTTGGCTTTAATCCAAGTGATTCAGATGACTGCATAGGATCGTTTCCCTCACCTCTACTCTCTTGATACATAATTCCTAATAAAATTGGTGTTTTCTCTCCTAAATTATATTTTTCTAATTCTTTTTTTAAGGTAGACTCATATTGCAATACACGTTTTTCGGTGGCTTGCGCTTTATTTTGTTGAATATTGGTTTTATGATTAAAATATAGCATTCCAAGTATTATTACTAAGCCTAAAATACTAATAAGGAACACTTTTATAATTTGTTTTTTACTTGTATCCTTCATATATTCCTCCTCGTATAAAAAAATTAATTTTTCAAAGGTAATTGGTTATTTACAAACTATGTAATGAACATCTATCTCCCGCCCTTTTTAGACTCAAACATCAATACTTTAAGGTTTTAAGTTTAATATAAAAATTTAAAGATAAGGTAAAGATAAGATAAAGATAAAATAAAGGGTATTTTTTAGCGTACTTTAAAAGATATTGCTACAAAGGGATATATGGGACAACTTGTTGATATGAATGGATTTAGTGATAATTGAAAGGTTATTGTACAAGTTATTAATTATGGAGACATCATTCCAGAAGATTTAATCCATCTTTTCAATATGCTTTATATAAAAACCACAACATAACATATAATAAAAAACGGCGAACCCTCCACCTAGGAGAATCCACCATCACAAATAACTGATTATTTCACACCTAGTTTTTTTGCTTTCTTAGGGATCCCGTCTTCCAGCACTTCCTCTCAAGCTGTTACACCTGGAATATGATGTGATTGCATTTGAAACAGGGCTTTGGGAAGCAGCAGCTGTTCAGCAAAATTTTGATAACTCAACCGCTACAGAAGCGATGAAACAATCCTTATACTCTGTATGGAAAACTGAAGAACTTGAACAATTATTTACCTATATGAAAGAACAAAAAGAAAAAGGAAAGCCACTCACATTAGCTGGTTTTGATATGAATTTGTTTTATAAATCTTCATTCCGCTCTTATGCAAAAGAATGGTTGCAAAAAGTAAATCCTGAAGTAAAGAGTGAATTTGATACAGCAGTGTCAGAGTTAATTGAACTGGATAGGTATTACAATAAAAATAAAACATATCCCTATGATCGGTTTAAAATGGAGATACAGCCTGTAATTAACAAGTTTGAAAAGGTTAGAATGTTTATTCAGAATCATAAATCTGAATTGATTCAAGTTACACCACATCCTACGTATGATGTGAAAGTCAGAGGTGGCATCTCCTCACCTAACCTGACAGACTATTCTTTTTATATCCGAGATCAAAAAATGGCACAAAACTTCGCATGGCTAACTGAAATGCAGTATGGAAACAAACTGGCCCCCTTTAACAAGTAATAATTTGTTCTGCACCCATGTTGATAATTCTTCTGGTAATCGGAATGTAACGGAACCATGTTGCTCTTTTATAATGACATAGGGATTGCGGAATTCTTCTTGAATGCCGATTCCAATCACTTGATACAATTTCCTGCACTGACTCGGAAACAATATATTTGGAATGTCTAATGATTCAATTTCATGAAAAGAATGACGGAATCTCACATCCATTGCAAATACCATCACACCAACTCCCAGCTATACGTAAAACACAATTAGTATACCGATGAGATCTATGTTACGTGCAGAAATCCCCGTTTTCTCCCCAGACTTATCTACAAGAATAAAAAAGGAATCACAAGATATGTTCCCTTTTCACTATTTGTTTTCTACACTTTTAATTCCAATATTTCTAGATGCTGAATAGATCCGCCCCCTGGCAGGTAGACATCTTCCTCCTTCAGCAGGTATACGGAACTTTCCGTTTCTACTAGTGATGGAAGATTGCGCACGCCAAATAATAATACTTTTCCCCTATTGCCCAAATGACGTGGGGTATGCATGGAAATCGTAAGGTTGTTTATGCATGTAATTGTTCCTGTTCTTAAACATTTTCGGGTATCTATTTTTATTATGTTTTGCTTTTGTAGTATTTCTTATTTTTATTGTTTGATTGTTATGACTGGCATTTGCTCGTTTTCGGAAATTTCACTGTAACCAAAATAAAGTAGAAAAAACAATAAAATAATTGTCCAAATAAATATAAACACTTTATAACTATACTTCATATGAAAAACCTCATTTTCCCTATATAAGTGAATGTACATACACCCTATAAATCTAATTACATAAATTATCGGATGTTTTAGTAGTAGAGAATCATTAAGTATTAGGAATTGTTATTCATAAACATATCCAAGAATTCTTCAAAAAAATATCATCTAGGCATTTTAACATTTCATCAAAATGCACAGATGATATTTTGTACGTTTAGCTTGGTAATGCTTTTTATGTAATGAATTCTTATCTCTATTTCACCTTAATGTTTATATGTACAAGAGTCTGTGTAGCAATTAGACTGTACTTTAAATATGTACTCAATTGTGTGTGGGAAAGGAAGCACATTTTATTTAAAGTGGTTACTTTAAAGCCCTTAATTAGTTGGTAGTCTTCTTCATTCAGACAAAAAGGAAATTTAAAGTGTGCACGTACTTTCAACTCAGACTTTTTACTACACACACTCCTATACACATAACAATATTTATAGCTTTTTGTAACATTACAGAAATAAGAAGAAATAATATCGAAACATTTATGATATCTTGTAACAACTCAGTAACATAACTGTAACATAACGTGTATAATCGCACAATACTTTTTAACTGAAAATCAATAAATTTATGTAAGTACCCATAACGTATTACATATTGTTTGTGAAACCTTTTAATGAACAAGTATAAGTGGATGGCGGGAATTGAACCCACATCAGAGGTTCTGGAGGCCCCTGTTTTACCCTTAAATTATACCCCCTCGTGGTCGGAATGACAGGACTTGAACCCGCAGATCCACAATCTAGCAAGTCTAGCATTTCGCCACAAACTCCATAAAAATAGAAAAAGACCACCGAATGTACTCGATTGTCTTTTTGCCATGCATATCTGCACAAGAAGTGTATACTTCAAACCCTTTAATATTTTTAGCTATGAGCATACTTATAAAACTCTAAAAACTATTTGATAATCTTTTAGAATCTAACTTTCTTTTAATACTATTTGCTATTTCTTCAATATTTTCATTTAGAAAGAAATGATTACCTTCAAAAGAATGAAAAGTACACGTTTTACTTGTGTATCGTTCCCATTTTATTACTTGATCATATGTAGTAAATTCATCATTTTCCCCATTAAATATAAGAAAATCAATATCACATGGTTGTGTATTTTTGTCATGAATATACGTCTCAACGATTTTAAAATCTGCTCTTAGAATAGGGAGAAAGATCTCCATTAATTCTTCTGATTGCAGTACCCCAGATGGTGTACCTCCCATTGCAATAACTTCTCTTTTAAATTGCTCATTAGAAAGATTATGTCGGATATTTTTTATTTTACTATTTGGATGATTTCTACCGGACAAAACAAGAAATTCAGGCGATACGTTTTTAGAATCTTTTATTTTTCTGGCTACTTCATAGGCGATCAAACTTCCCATGCTATGCCCGAATAGAATGTAGGGCGAATCATCTATCTGCATAACTATTTTATTGTAGACATCATTTACTGCCTCTTCCATACTTTGGTACAAGTTTTCTTCAATTCTATATCCTCTACCAGCTAACTCTACCGGGACTATCTCAATATATGGATTAAAGTAATTTTTCCATTTTGCGTAACTAAACGCAGATCCCCCAGCATGTGGAAAGCAAAAAAGTTTAGTCTTCTGCATTGATTTTCTCCTTACTTTCAAATTTGTATATATTTTGGCAAATTGTATAAATGTCTTTAATTATTATCTCTTGAGGAAATTCATCTCTTGTTGCACAAGCAGATAACTTATAATTTGGATCAATGTTATATTGTTTAAAGTAAAAGTTTTTAGGTATATGCTTGTATGAAATTAAAGTTCGTGATTCTTTTTTTATAGAGAATGAATTTAATGGGGTATAAAGCCCTTTTCCAATCGTTTTTATATAGCTTTCTTTTAATGTCCATAAATCATAAAAATAATTAATTTGTTCATCAGAATTCATATTAGATATATCATAAAATTCTTCCGCTGAAAAAAATTCTTTTGCTAATTTAAAAGCCTCTATTTCTGAAACTTTTTCTATATCAATACCCACATTAAAATTAGCAGTGGTACAAACCACCCATTCTCCTGAATGTGACAGATTAAAATGAAAGTCAGAAAAGTTTTCAACAAAAGGTTTTCCATACTCATTATATATAAATCTAATTTCTTCATTATTAATTTTATACTTTTGGCAGATTAGAGATCGGATTAGTAAATCCCCTATCAGGGTCCTATTAATGTCGCATGAATTTAATAATCGCTTCATTCGCTCTTTCTTTCCATTTGAAACCAAGTTACTAAGTTTCTTAAACAAATGACTTTCAATATTCTTTGGTATTTTCACAGCGTGAATTTGTATGGTAAATCACGTCCTTTTTTAAAGAATGGCTTCATATATGAACGTTACAGAAACTCAAATTAACTTTATTAAATTGCATATACAATAGAAAAGGTGCATATTTACATATCAATGAAAATATGCACCTTCCCTCAGTAATATCATCAGGCATTCGCTTCTATTACAAAGATTTCTATGTCTCTACCAATTACTTTTTACATTATCCCCTTAAAAAGTAATGCTCTTAATATATTCATTATTCCCTACACTTGATATGCAGGTATTGGTCTCCCCTTTTCGTTCATAGCGTTGCATCTTTTGCACTCTTTACTTTTCAGTTAATGAAAGGGATGTTTCTTTTATCCCTTCAAATTCATTTAATAGGTACTTAGCTATCTTTTCAACTGCGGGGAAGTCTACTATTTCCTCATGTGATCCAGGGACAGAATACTTATTTACTCTTCCTTTTAATAAAGGTCCCCAATCTGTAAACAACTCTTTTCCTTCCTCAGCACTAAAGTAGAGAACTTCTCCAGAGTATGGTATTAAATCATGATCTGCCATTATGTTCAGGCATTTCCTATGAGCATTGATAACTTGCTTCAAATTCATAAGATCTGCATCAGGCGGGAGTACTCCTTCCATAAGTAATCGCTCTACAAGCATATCTTGTTCATGGAAGAGGCCTTTCCCCCGCTCAGTAAAATCTCTAGAAATGAAATGCTCATATATATATGAGAGCATATCCTCCGTTGTTTTATAGTCCTGCTCTGAAGGTACTTTAGTATCCATTAGTATCAACAACTCAACTTCCTCACCTTGATTCTTTAGTACAGTTGCGATTTCATAAGCAATCGCACCGCCTAAAGACCATCCTCCAAGACGATATGGACCTTCTGGCTGAACACGTTTGATTTCTTCAATGTAAAGTTGAATTACTTCCGGCAAGGTCAATTCATCAATTTCTCCCTTTTCTATAAGAGGATTCTGTAAACCATAAAATGAACAATGGTTCTTAAGTAATCTTGCTAGTTGAATGTAACAGAATACATTTCCCATAAACGGATGAACACAGAAGAAAGGTCTTTTCTCTGATTCTTGTAGTGGAACCAGCGCTGATACAGATTTTGTCATATCATGCTTATCGCGAATAAGGCATGCGATTCCTTCCAATGTTGGATTCTTAATCAATGTAGACACCTTAATCTCTTTTCCAAACTTCTCCTTAATTTTTGAAATCAATTTAATTACAAGGAGAGAATGTCCCCCTCTATTAAAGAAATCATCATTTACATAGACATCTTCTATCTGTAACACATCCTGCCAGATTTTAATCAACTGATATTCAATTTCATCCCTTGGAATGATTGGTGTAGACAAATTATTTTCTCTTTGAATTGTTAAACTGTTCAATGCCTTTCGATCAACTTTTCCATTCGGTGTAAGAGGAATCTTGTCTACCTTTATAAAGTGTGCGGGAACCATATAATTCGGTACTTGTGTCTTGAGATATTCACGCCAGTCATGCATACTTCCATCTCCAACTACATAAGCAACCAATCTCTGCTCTCCTAGCTTATCCTCTGTCACCAAAACTACTGCTTCTTTTACCAATGGATGCCTCTCTATACTCGCTTCAATCTCTTCAAGTTCAATACGAAAGCCCCTAATTTTCACTTGATTATCAATTCTTCTCAAGTAATCTAAATTACCATCAGGTAAATAACGAACCAAATCTCCCGTACGATATAAACGCTCTTCTTCATTAAATGGATGACGGATGAATCGCTCTGTTGTTAATTCTGGACGATTCAAGTATCCTCGCGCTATACCTGCACCACCAATATATAGCTCACCTGTTACACCAACTGGAACAGGTAACAAATTTTTATCTAATACATAAGTTTGAACGTTCGGCAACGGACGTCCAATTGTAACTCTCTTACTATCTGTTTCGATATGATAACACGTTGCATCAACCGTACATTCTGTAGGACCGTATACGTTATAAAAATCAATTTTTTCAGTCTCTACTAGCTGTTTCCATAATGACGGCATGATTGCTTCACCACCGACCAATATCTTGCTTGGCACATGAACATCAGCACTTGTTTCTAGTAATCCTCCATCTATAAGTAATTGAAGTAATGAAGGTGTCATATCAAACATTTCCAATTTATTCTCCCTAATATAAGACACAAATCGTTCCGGATTAGTGCGAACTTCACTTGGGATAATATATAAACTTGAACCATACAGCAGCATTTGTAATTGCTGAATAGATACATCAAAGGCAATTGACGCATTCAAACCGACGCGCATATTACTAGGTATCTCATGTGAGAAAACTTCTTTTTGTAAACCATAGGATAGGTTTATTACAGAATGGTGCTGTACTAAAGCCCCCTTTGGATTCCCTGTCGAACCAGAAGTATAGATAACATACGCTAAGTTTTCCCCTGTTACCTCACATATTGGTGAAAGTTTGCTTTCTTGAGAAAGCATTGCTTGGTCCCTATCTAGGCAAACTGTCTTGATGTCTTTAGGTATCCATCCTAGTAATACCTCATTTGTAACTAACACTCTAATTCCCGTGTCTTCTAAAATATATTGCAGGCGGCTTTCCGGATTCGATGGATCTAATGGAACATAGGCTGCTCCAGCCTTCCAAATTCCCATGAGACCAACAACCATCTCAACTGAACGCTCAAAGCAAAGGCCAACTAATGACTCTGTCCCAATTCCACATTTCTGTAAATGATGAGCTAATTGATTAGCTCTTTCATTCAGCTCTCGATATGTTAGTTGCTGTTTTTCATCTACCACTGCCAACGCGTCAGGCGTACGATGTACTTGCTCTTCGAATAGTTGATGGATCGCATTCTCACGTGGATAGGATATAGTATTATTATTCCATTCTTCCAATAGCTTTCTTTGTTCAGCTTCCGTAATATATACTAGCTCCGATAGATTTTGATCAATGTTTTTGAGCATTTGCATTAACACTTGGTGTAAATGACCCAGCATTCGTTCAATGGTTACTCTATTAAACTTACTACGGTCATACATTAACTTTAACGATAACTGGATTCCTGGAACTACAGCTAACCCTAATGGGTAGTGGGTTTGTTCTACCCCTTCCAATTCACCAATTTCCAGATTTTCTGAAGACTCCTCTTTCACTGGATAATTTTCAAACACATATAAACTATTGAACAGCGGTATTCCTCTAGGAACTTCACTCCACCCCTGAATCTCTGTCAAAGAAGCATACTCATATTGTCTTCTTTCTATCTCTTCCTCTTGTATCTTCTGCAACCAATCTATTAATTTTATATCATCCATCAATTGAATTCGCGTCGGTGACGTTGTAATGAAAGGACCTACGATGTTTTCAACATCAATAATCTCCGTAGAACGCCCTGAGCTTGTTACACCAAAAACAATGTCATTTTCTCCACTATATCGGCTCATGAGATATGCCCATGCACCTTGAATTACTGTACTCAAAGTAAGTTTATTGCGTTTCGCCCATCCTTGTAACGCTTGAGTCTGCTCTTCTGATAAATACGTAACCTTCTCTGTGTAACCTTTTTCTTCCTCTTTACTTTCTAAGCCCAGCAAAGTTGGCGCAGTAAAACCTTTTAGCTTCTCTCTCCAGAATTGTTCCGCCTGCTCCTTATCTTGCTCTCTTAGCCATTGGATATATTTCTTATATGGTGAGGACTTAGGTAACTTCACAGCTTCTCCATTCATTCTCTTCTGATAGACTGTAAGTAATTCATTAAATACTAATGGTAAACTCCATCCATCCAGTAAAATATGGTGATGGGTCCAAACAATCCGATATTCTTCCTCACCTTCTTGAATGACTGTTACCCGCATCAATGGTGCTTCATCAAATTGGAAGGCTTGTTTTCGATCTAATGCCAAAAAGACTTTTCTTTTTTCCTCTATCTCTTCACTTGTCATTGTACGCCAGTCTTCTTTGTTCACTTTAAATGGGATATTTTCATACACCACTTGTACAGGTTCTTCAATTTCGTCCCATACAAATGCTGTACGAAAAATTTCATGCCGTTGAATTACAGATTTCCACGCCTGCTCAAAAGTAGGAATATCCATTTCCCCTTGAATCATAAAACTCAATTGCACTATATACGGTGCAACATGTTCATCCCCTTGATCATGCAATGTGTGGAAGATCATACCTTCTTGCAAAGGTGATAGTGGATATAAATCAGTAATCTGATTTTTCTTTCCACGATGCATTTTATTTAGTACATTTGTCAAACCTTCTTGGCTAAGATTAGCCATTGCAAAATCCGAAATGGTCAGTGCAGATTCTCTATCTGAAGATTGAATCAATCTACTCAGTTGGTATAGCATATTCTGTGCAATACTTTGAATCGTTGATTTGGCAAATTGTCCAACATTGTATACCCAAGTGAACTGAAGTTTTCCATCCGTTACAACCCCAATTACATCAATTACATGCGATCGCTTGGAACCGGCAGCATGATCTAAACGCTTAAATTCGTTCTCTGGAATAAACATTGCATCGCTAGAAAACATTTGGTCAAATTGTCCAAGATAGTTAAAACTAATAGACGGTGTATATTGGGAGCTTAATGGCTCACACATTGTTGTGTTCATGTAACGCAACACCCCATAATCAACACCCTTATTAGGAATTTTGCGAACTTGTTCTTTAACTGCTTTTAATGCTGCAATTGGCGTATTAGCATTAGTAATATTTAAATGAACTGGGTAAATACTTGTAAACCATCCCACGGTTCTCGATAAATCAACATCTTCAATAATCTCTTCTCGACCATGTCCCTCTAAATCTACGCTTAATATCGGCTGCCCCGTACATGCTGCTGTAGCTTGTACCAATGCTGCTAATAATACTTCATTGATTTGGACACGGTGAGTGCTTAAAGTCTCTTGCAATAACATACGGGTCTCATTCTCGTTTAACACCACAGTAATTTCCTCAGTTACTGCGCTTACTGGATTACTTATAGTACCATCTACTGGCAGTATAACTACGTCTTGTTCAACCTGCTGCTCCCAGTAATGTAGCACTTCTTTTGATATTCCAGTTTGAGCGTAATGTTGTAATTTCTCCGACCATTCTTTAAAAGATGTACTCTTCATAGGTAATTGAATTTTTTGCCCTTGGACCGCTTGCGTATATGCTGTTTGCAAATCTTCCAATAAAATCCGCCAAGAAACACCATCCACGGCTAAGTGATGAATTGTCCAAAATAATCGACCAGTCTCCTCACCTTCATCAAAATACACCATTCTCATTAAAGGACCATCATGTAAATTCAATCTTTCTTGTGCAACATTAATCTCTTTTTGAATAACTTCATGCCAATCCGCTTCCGGCACTTCGTCTAATGAAATGACAGTCAGCATCAATTGTTCTTCAATTCCTTCATTCCACTGTTCCCAAGTCCCATTAGGTAAACGTTCATATCTTAAACGCAGGGCATCATGATGAAGTAGAAGGTTACGCGCTGCCTTTTCCAGTGATCCTATGTCCAATTTTTCTTTCGTTCTAAAGAACATGGATTGATTCCAATGATGTGGATTAGGATGATTTTGCGCAAAAAACCTTTGCTGAATAGGTGTAAGTATCGTCTCTCCAGTTATAATTCCTTGTTCAGCTTGTACACCTTGTTCTTCTTTGACTACTTGCGCTAACTCAGCAATCGTTTGGTGTTCAAATAGTTGTTTTGGTGTCAACTGTAAACCAGCTTGCTTTGCGCGAGAGACAATCTGAATGCTAAGAATTGAATCTCCACCAATTTCAAAAAAGTTATCATAAATACCAATACGTTTTGAACCTAGCACACGTTCCCAAATGATAGAAAGCTTATGTTCACGTTCATTTCTTGGGGCTGCGTAGCCTTCTTGTATTCCTTGATAATCTGGTATAGGTAACGATTTCCGATCAACCTTTCCATTTATGGTTAGCGGTAATTCTTTCATTTCGACAAAGTAGGAAGGTATCATATGGATTGGCAGTTTTGTTTTAAGATACTCTCGCCATTCTTCTACACTACCTTCGCCCACTACATAAGCTACTAACCTCTTATCTCCCGACTGATTTTCCCTAACTATTACAACTACCTCTTTTACCAAGTCATGCTCTTGTAAAGTCGACTCAATCTCCCCAAGTTCGATTCGAAATCCTCTAATCTTCACTTGATTATCCATTCTTCCTAAGTAGTCTATATTACCATCAGGAAGATATCTCACAAGATCGCCTGTTCTATATAACCTCTCGCCTTCTTTGAATGGATGAGAAATAAATCGTTCGGATGTTAACTCTGGACGATTCAAGTACCCCTTTGCTAGACCTACTCCTCCGATATAAAGTTCCCCCATCACACCAACTGGAACTAGCAACCTATTACTATCTAATACATAAGTTTGGACGTTAGGCAATGGACGTCCAATTGTTACTCTCTTACTATCTTTTTTGATATGATAGCATGTTGCATCAACCGTACATTCTGTAGGACCATATACATTATAAAACTGTATTTTATCAGTCTCTACTAGCTGTTCCCATAATGACGGCATAATTGCTTCACCACCAACCAGTACCTTACTTGGAGCATGAACGCCATCGCACGTTTCTAACAATCCGGCATCTATAAGTAATTGAAGCAATGAAGGTGTTATATCAAAGATTTCTAACTTGTTCTCCCTAATATAAGCTACAAACTGCTCCGGATCACTTCGTACTTCATTCGGAATAATATACAAACTTGAACCATAAAGCAGCATTTGTAATTGCTGGATAGATGCATCAAAGGCAATTGACGCATTTAAACCGACATGCATGTTAGATGGTATCTCATGTTCGAAAACCTCTTTTTGTAAACCATGCGACAAGTTTAGTACAGAATGATGCTGTATCAAGACACCCTTTGGATTCCCCGTTGATCCTGAAGTATAGATAACATACGCTAAGTTTTCTCCTGTTACTTCACATTTTGGTGAAAGAATGCTTTCTTGTGAAATCATTGCTTGATCCCTATCTAGACAAACTATCTTGATTTCTTTAGGTATCCAGTCTTCCAATGACTCGTTCGTAACTAATACTTGAATTCCAGTGTCCTCCAAAATATATCGTAGACGACTCTCTGGATATGATGGGTCTAATGGAACATAGGCTGCTCCAGCCTTCCAAATCCCCATAATACTAACAATCATCTCAACTGAACGCTCAAAGCAAAGTCCAACCAATGATTCATTCCCAATCCCGCATTGCTGAAGATAGTGGGCCAATTGATTAGCTTTTTCATTCAGCTCTCGATACGTTAACTTCTGTTTTTCATCTACCACTGCTACCGCATCAGGTGTACGATTTACTTGCTCTTTAAACAGCTGATGAATCGTACTTTCCTGTGGATATGCTACAGCATCATTATTCCACTCCTCCAACTGTTTTTGCTGTAATCCTGACAATATAGGCAACTTAGCTAATGATTTATCAGGATTCTCCACGATTACATTCAACCAGTTCCCAAAATGTTCAGCCATGGATTCAATAGTTAAGCTGTCAAATAAATCAGTTCTATAAACAAAAGTAAGTAATAAACCCTCTTCCACTTCTGCAGCAGTTAAACTTAAATCAAACTTAGCGATAGGAGCATTACTTTCTATTACTTCTATATTTCTTCCATGTAGTTCTGGTAGCTTCTGTCCCGTATTTTGCAAAGTAAACATGGTTTGGAAAATCGGAGAATGGCTTGTATTTCGTTCAGGTTGGATAACCTCTACAATTTTCTCAAACGGAACATCTTGATACTCATACGCCTTCAATGCTTTTATCCTCACTTGAGACAACAACTCTTGAAATGCCGGTGCATTACTTAAATCAGCTCGATAAACCAATGTATTGACAAAGAAACCAATCAGCCCTTCAATTTCTCGATAATTTCGATTTGCAATTGGGCTGCCAACAATAATATCCGTTTGTCCCGTATAACGAGCAAGGAAACTTTGATACGATGCCAATAAGGTCATGAAAAGCGTTGCCCCTTCTTGACGACTTAGTTCGTTTAATTTATCCAGTAATGAGCGTGACAACAGCACATTATGAGTTAATCCATGGTGGGTTTGCACTGGCGGACGCGGACGATCCATTGGCAACATTAAGACTGGTAACTCACCAGATAATTCTTCCTTCCAATATGCAAGCTGTTGATTTAGTACTTCATCTTTCAACCATTCTCTTTGCCACTGAGCAAAATCTGCATATTGAACTGGTAGTGGTTCCAGCTCTGCTTGTTTTTCACCAATCGCATTCTCATAAAATGCCATCCATTCTTGAAGTAAGATTTCCATCGACCATCCATCTGAGATAATATGATGCATATTACACAGAAGAACCCATTCTTCTTCTGAAATTCTTATGAGTTTCCCACGGAACAATGGCCCTTGTTCTAAATCAAATGGAGATTCGACTTCAGTTTGAATCCATTGCTCCAATTTTCTTTCTCTCTCCTCTAATGAAAGCTTAGTTAGGTCCATTTGCGGAAGAGGACGGAAAATATAAGGTTGAATCTGCTGCACAGGATGACCTTCTTCTTCATGAAATACCGTCCGCAAAGATTCATGACGCTCTATTAACTGATTCCATCCCAACTCCAATCCCTCAGGTAACCAATTCCCTGTAAGGCGGCATGCCATTGGCATATTATAAAGTGCACTATTAGGTGCAAATTGATCAATAAACCATAAGCGCTGTTGGGCATAAGATAGTGGAATATTATTTCCGCGTTCCATCGGCACCAATGGTGGAATTTCTCGTTTTTCGCTCCCCTTACGTAACTGATCTATTCGTTTTGATAATGCCTCGACCGTTGAATATTCGAACAGTTCACGTACTGGCAATTTGATTTGAAAGACTTCCTGTAAACGTGAGACCACTTGTGTAGCAAGTAGAGAGTGACCACCAAGCTCAAAGAAAGAATCCTGAACACCAATTTCTTTTATTCCTAGCACTTGCCTCCACACTGAAGCGATAAGTTCTTCCAGCGGAGTTCGTGGGTATACAGTATTTCCGGCGGATTGTTCACTAAGTATAGGCAATGCCTTCAAATCAAGTTTTCCATTCGGTGTAAGTGGTAAAACTTCCATCTCAATAAAGTTTGTTGGAACCATGTAATTTGGTAAATGTGTTTGTAGATGTTCTCGCCATTCATGTACACTTCCTTCACCAACTACATAAGCTACTAATCTCTTGTCACCTTGATTATCCTCTCGTACCAATACAACTGCTTCTTTCACAGAAGAATGTGCCTGCAAAACAGCTTCTATTTCTCCCAATTCAATCCGGAAACCACGAATTTTCACTTGGTCATCTATACGGCCATGGAACTGGAGATTACCATCAGAAAGATAACTTGCTTTGTCTCCTGTATAATAGAGACGTTCTCCTGACTTGAAAGGATGTGGAATAAATTTTTCCTTTGTAAGATCCGGACGATTAGCATATCCACGTGCAAGATTCTTCCCTCCAATATAGAGATCTCCAATTACACCAATTGGTACTAGCTGAAGATGAGAATCTAACACATAAACTTCTGTATTCGCAATCGGTCGACCAATCGATGGCGTACCTGTTGTCACTCCTACAGGTACATAACAATCTGTGGTAACAACGGTATTTTCCGATGGCCCATACTGATTAATTACCGCAAAAGGAATATCGTTAGATGGATACTGCGTTAATTGATCCCCACCAGTAATGATAAAACGAAGATCCGTTTTATCTGGCCAAGATAATTTCAAGAGCCTTTCCAGAATAGGCGTAGGTGCAAAGCTAGCTGTTATTCGTGAATCAATGAGCCAGTCCCTTAGTGCTTCTGGATTAATTCTCAGTTCCTCTGTTGACAAGTAGAGTGCTGCGCCAGCAGTTAGATACGGCCAAATCTCCTGGACAGCCGAATCAAAAGCAACCCCTGCAATCTGAGTCGCACGATCCTCTGCTGAAATATGATAAACTTCCTGATGCCAAGAAACCATATTCATTAATGAGCGATATTCAACCATGACACCCTTCGGTTTTCCTGTAGAACCAGAGGTATAGACAATATAGGCTAAGTTCTCTGGATTTATTTGACGTGTAGGTGCGATTACGCTTTCCACCGTTAATTCTTCTAACCTCACCATTTCGACGTGTGCGAAATGTCCTTCTTGTCCTTCCGCCGTCACTACAAATTGAATTCCTGCATCTTCAATCATGTATTCTAACCTTGATTTTGGATACAACGGATCTAAAACGACATAAGCTCCACCAGCTTTTAAAATGCCCAGTAAACTTGCCATCAGCTCAGCTGACCTCGGAAGATAAACTCCTACCACTGACTCTGGGGCTACTCCCTTTCGTTGTAAAACATTTGCCAACTGATTTGCTTGTGTATCCAGTTCACCATAAGTCCACTGTTTTGTTTGGTCAACTACCGCAATCGCATCAGGACGCCTTGCTACTTGCTCCTCAAATCTGTCGCAAACAAGACCCTGATGAGACATTTCCATTACAGTGTCATTCCATGTTTCTAATAACAAAGTACGCTCGGGTTCTGATAGCATACTCAGGTCATGCAACGGATTTTGTGGACGATGAGAAACTTCATGTAGCCATTTCTCAAAGTGTCCTGCCATCCGTTCAATAGTAGTAGCATTGAATAAATCCTTATTATACTCAAAAGTAAAAAGTAACCCCTCTTCCGTCTCAGCTGCCATTACACTTAAATCAAACTTTGCAATTGGACTATGGCTTTCTATCATTTCAATACTTCTACTAGATAACACCGGAAACTCTTGTTTCATATTTTGCAAAATGAACATAGTCTGGAAGATTGGCGAATGACTTGTACTTCGCTCCGGTTGCACAACTTCTACAATTTTTTCAAATGGAATATCTTGATATTCATACGCCTTCAATGCCTTTTGACGAACCTGATACAGTACATCTTGAAATGTCGGTCTACCACTCAAATTAGCTCGATAAACCAGCGTGTTAACGAAGAAACCAATTAGTCCTTCAATTTCTCTATAATTCCGATTCGCAATTGGGCTTCCGACCAGAATATCTTCTTGTCCCGTATAACGAGATAGAAAACTTTGATATGCAGCTAAAAGCGTCATGAAGAGTGTAGCCCCTTCTTTTCGACTAAGTTCATTCAATTTATCATGTAGCGTGCTTGGCAGAACCAGAGTGTATATCGACCCGTGATGAGTTTGTATCGCGGGACGCGGGCGATCCATAGGAAGTTGGAGTACAGGAAGCTCCCCAGACAATTCTTCCCTCCAATATTGGAGTTGTTGATCAAGCACATCCTCCTTTAGCCATCCTTTTTGCCACTGAGCAAAGTCGGCATATTGAACCGGCAATGGTTCAAGTTCCGCTACCTTTCCATCCGTTGCTTTCTCATAAAATGCCATCCATTCTTCAAGTAGGATTCCCATTGACCATCCATCTGAAATGATATGATGTAGAGTACAAAGGAGTATCCATTCTTCCTCTCCCACGTGCAAAATACTTGCCCTGATTAATGGACCCTCTGTTAAATCAAATGGCACTTCTGTTTCTTGTTGAATTAAACGTTTAACTTCTTCTTCTTGATCTTCAGAAGAAAGCATAGTTAAATCCGTTTTCGGAATTGATTGAAAAGCATACGGTTCAATTTGCTGTACGGGTTGACCGTTCACTTCGTGAAAGACCGTCCGCAGTGATTCATGACGTTCTATTAGTTGATTCCATCCCGTTTCCAATGCTTCAAGTAGCCAATTCCCTGTAAGGCGGCATACCATTGGTATATTGTAAAGGGCACTATTAGGTGTAAATTGATCAATGAACCATAAGCGTTGTTGGGCATAAGATAGTGGGATAGCTTCTCCTCGTTTCATTGGTATCAGCGGAGGAATCTCTCGTTTTTTATCTCCTTTACGTAACTGATCTAATCGCTTTGCCAGTGACTCCACCGTTGTATATTCAAATAGTTCACGTACTGGTAATTCAATTTGAAAAATTCCCTGTAAACGTGAAACTACTTGAGTAGCTAGTAGTGAATGACCACCGATTTCAAAAAAGGAATCCTGAACATTAATATTTTTTATTCCTAACACTTGGCTCCAAACGGAAACGATAAGCTCCTCCACTGGTGTTCGTGATGAAGTAATATCTTCACTTATGAACTGTTCTTCTAATTCCAGTAAGGCTTTCCGATTCACCTTACCATTTGGAGTGAGTGGCATACCTTCAATTTTGAAAAAGTATGCCGGAACCATATAATGTGGCAGTTGCTTCTTGAGATATTCACGCCACTCCCCAGTATCGCCTTCACCCACTACATAAGCTATTAACTGCTTATCTCCTGGTCGATCTTCCTTCACCAACACGACTGCCTCTTTTACAGATGAGTGATCATGTAAAGCTGCTTCAATTTCTCCCAATTCAATTCGGAATCCTCTAATTTTAACTTGGTTATCTATTCTTCCAATATATTCTAAGTTACGATCATTCATATATCTCACCAAGTCACCCGTTCGATATAATCGTTCCCCATTCTTAAAGGGATGCGGAATAAAACGTTCAGTAGTTAAATCCGGTCGATTGAAGTAGCCACGTGCTAATCCTACTCCTCCAAGGTAAAGTTCCCCTGCCACACCAATCGGGACGACTTGTTGATATTGATCTAACACATACAACTCTGTATTATCAATCGGACGACCAATCGGAATAAGCATTGGTTCTTTTTCTAAATCACAATCGTAATAAGTCACATCCACAGTTGCTTCAGTAGGACCATACAAGTTAATTAACTTTGTTTGCTGAACATTGTAAAAGATCCCCTTAAACCGGCGAACCTGCTCAGTGTTTAACGCTTCTCCACTAGTAAAAACTTGAATTAAAGACGATACATCCCTTTTCGAATTATATAGTTCCATATAATCTAAGAAAGTAGATAACATCGACGGAACAAAGTGCATGGTGGACACGCGATATCGTTCAATATACTCTTCAATCACCGCAGGATCTTTCTCTCCTCCTGGTGGAAGTAAACAAACACGTGCTCCTACAAATGACCACCAAAATAATTCCCATACAGAAACATCAAATGAAAACGGTGTCTTTTGTAGGATTGTATCCTCCCCGGACAATGGGTATTTTTTCTGCATCCACTGTAGGCGGTTGATAACGGAATGATGTTCAATCATTACCCCCTTTGGATTTCCCGTCGAACCCGAAGTGTATATAATATAGGCTAAGTTATTTGCTGTTACTCCACTTACCGGAGCTAAATTACTCTCTTTAGAAATCATCACTTGATCCCGATCTAAACAAATTGCTTGAATATCTTTAGGTAACCAGTCCTGTAGTGCCTCTTTTGTTAACAGCACTTGAATTTGTGAATTCTCCAAAATATATCTCAGGCGGTTTTCGGGATAACTTGGGTCCAGTGGGACATAAGCCCCACCTGCCTTCAAAATCCCAAAGAGACCGATAATCATATCAGGAGAACGTTCAATACATATACCAACCAATGATTCAGGTCCGATACCTCGTTTTTGTAGAAAATGTGCCAATTGATTCGATTTTTCATTTAGTTCTTGATACGTTAGCTTTCCACCCTCATAAACTACCGCCACTGCATCAGGTGTCCGTGCAACTTGTTGCTCAAATAGCTCATGAATCATACAATCATGACCATAAACTACGTCCGTATCATTCCATTCTTCTAAGAGTTGTTTTTGCTCAGTATCCGATAACATTGACAGCTTTGTATATGATTCATCTGGATGATACGTGATTTCATTTAGCCAGTTCTCAAAATGTCCTGCCATACGTGCAATGGTACTACTATCAAATAAATCCGTGTTGTATTCAAATGAGACGAATAGACCTTCTTCCACTTCATAGGCAGTTAAGCTCAAATCAAATTTAGCAATAGACATATTACTTTCTACCATTTCAATACTTCTATCAGGCAAATCTAGTCGTTCTTGTTTTATATTCTGTAGCGTAAACATGGTCTGAAATATAGGGGAATGACTCATGCTTCGTTCAGGTTGCACAGCTTCTACCATTTTTTCAAATGGTATATCTTGATATTCGTAAGCTTTTAACGCCTTTTTCTTTGTTTGGTTCAAAATCTCCCGAAAAGTAGGGGTGCCACTCAAATCTGATCGATAAACCAATGTATTAACAAAGAAACCAATTAATCCTTCTACTCCCTTATGGTTTCGATTTGCAATCGGACTACCAACTAGAATATCTTTTTGTCCCGTATAACGAGCAAGAAAGCTCTGGTATGCGGCCATTAAAGTCATAAATAAAGTAGATCCTTCTTGTCGACTTATATCCTTCAATTGACTGAGCAATTTATAAGGAAAAATCACATGATGCGTAGCCCCAGAGTAAGTCTGTTTAACCGGTCGAGGTCGATCCACTGGCAGTTGTAAGATAGGAAGTTCACCAGACAATTCTTCCTGCCAATACGTAAGCTGACGATTTAGCACATCACCTTGCAACCACTCCTTTTGCCACTTCGCAAAGTCTGCATATTGAATGGATAGTGAACTTAATTTAGCATGATTTCCGCCCGTTTCTTCTTCATAGAAAGCAAGTAATTCATTCATGAATATACCAATGGACCAAGCATCAGAAATAATATGATGCATCGTACACAGTAATAACCATTCATCCTTCTCTAATTGAACAAGCTGATTACGAATTAAAGGACCATTCATTAAATCAAATGGTTCTTGCGCTTCTCTCGCAATTAAACTATCTACCTCTTTTTCTTTTACTTCTAGAGGAAGTTGAGAGTAATATCTTACAGGTAATGCTCTAGGAAGGAATTCGACAATTTGTTGCACAGGTTGTTCTCCTACTTCTTTAAAAACAGTTCGTAATGATTCATGGCGTTCAATGAGTCGATTGAATCCCTTTTCTAATGCTTCAGGTATCCAATTTCCTTTTAGATGCCATACTGTTGGAATATTATATAAAGAACTGTTTGGATTAAATCTGTCCATAAACCACAAGCGTTGTTGTGCATAAGACAACGGGAGTGCTTCTTTATTCTCCTTTTTTTGCATTTGCTTCTGAAGCCATGCTCTCTTCTCAGGAGAAAGTGAACTCAGCTTTGCAAGTAAATCACTTCTCATTTTTTTACCCCTTCCTCAATCAAATTACTCTCGAATATCCCTTGTGCTTCTTCCTCTGATAGCTCCTCTAATTGCTTAAGTAGTTCCAATAATTCTTCATCATTACTGACTTCTGCTTCTTTTTGAACATAGTCTTGAAGACTTACATTCTCCTTACTATCATTCTGCATTTCTTGATTTTTGTTATCGAGCAATTGATCAATCTGTTCTGCCAATTGCTGCACCGTATGAAACATAAATAAATCATGCAATGGTATCTCGATTCCAAAACCCTCTTTAAGATTGGAAACAGCTTGCGTAGCGAGTAGTGAATGGCCACCAATTTCAAAAAATGAATCTTGAATTCCGATGTTTTCCATACCTAAAACTTCATGCCATATCGAAACGATTGTTTTTTCCGTAGACGTACGAGGAGCAATATAACCACTTGCTATCTCCTGTCTCTCTGGTGCTGGTAAGGCCTTCCTATCAATTTTCCCATTAGGAGTGAGTGGAAATGCATTTAATCCAACAAAATAGGCTGGAATCATATAATTTGGTAGTTGATCCTTGAGATAATCACGCCACTTTTGAGCATCCCCGTCTCCTACAACATAGGCGATCAAACGCGGATCGCCAGGATAATCTTCCTGCACCATCACAATAACTTCGTTAACCAGTGTATGCCTTTGTAATGTCGCTTCAATTTCTCCTAGTTCAATCCGGAACCCACGAATTTTCACTTGTTGATCGATTCGTCCAACATACTCCAAATTTCCATCTGGTAAATACCTTACTAGATCTCCAGTCCGGTATACTCGCTCTCCTTCTTTAAACGGATGCGGTATAAAAAGATTTTGCGTTAAGTCAGGGCGGTTTAAATATCCACGCGCTAACCCTGATCCACCAATGTATAGCTCACCAACTACACCAATTGGAACCATTTTTTGTTCGGCACTCAGTACATATACTTCTGTATTGAATATTGGTTTACCAATTGGTGGTACCCTATGCATGTCACACTTTTCTAGTTCCATATACGTGGAATACGTAGTATCTTCGGACGGTCCATATAGGTTGTACACCTTTTCGATCGTACTTCTCTCGTATAAATCTTGAACAAGCGAATATGGCAATGGTTCTCCAGCCAAATTCATCACCTTTACCGAAGAAGGGATTGTTTTTGCTCGAACCAGTTCCTTCGCTGCCGATGGTACAGTATTAACCAAAGTTACACCTTTGGTAGACAACTTCTCTAGATGTAGAGCATTTTCAGTGACAATCACCTTACCACCCATCGTTAAGGGAACAAATACTTCAAAAACGGATAAATCAAAAGATAGCGAAGTTGAAGCTAACACTCCCGCTAATTCCTTTCGGGAATACGTATGATGCGCCCAATGAATCATTGTTACTGTATTCCTGTGCTCAATCATTACTCCCTTTGGATTTCCAGTGGAACCTGAAGTATAGATAATATAGGCTAAGTTATCGCCCGTCACTTCACTCGTACATACTGTAGTTACTTCTTGTTCTATTTCTGCTCGATTACGATCAATACAAATCACGTTGACGAATTTTGGTATAACCATTTTTTGTTGTAACTTTTCCTGTGTCACCAGTACCTTTATTTGAGCATCTTCTAAAATGTACTGCAGTCGACTTTCCGGATACGCTGGATCAATTGGGACATATGCTCCTCCCGCCTTCATAATTCCTAAGAGACCGACAATCATCTCAGATGAACGTGTAACGCAAATCCCAACTAATGATTCGCATGTTACACCATTTTTTTGTAAATAATGTGCCAACTGATTCGAGCGTTCGTCCAACTCTCGATATGTTAGTTCTTCATCTTCGCACACTACTGCAATTGCTTCTGGTGTTTTTTTCACCTGTTCTTCAAACATTGTATGAATCGTACTTTCTTCCATATCTATAAAACGCGATTTATTCCATCCCTCTAGTAGTTGCTTATATTCTACTTTCGATAACATATTCAGTTCTGATAATACACATTTTGGATGAGAGACAATTTGATTTAACCAATGTTTAAAATGACTTGCCATACGTTCAATGGTTGTATCATTAAACAAATCAGTATTATATTCAAAGGTTAGTGATAATCCTTCTTCCGTCTCAGAAGCAAATAAACTCAAATCAAATTTGGCAACAGAAGCATGGCTTTCCATGAGTTCCATTTGTCTTTCAGATAGCTGAAGAAATTCTTGTTTCGTATTCTGTAAAGTAAACATAGTTTGGAATATTGGTGAATGACTTGTATTCCGTTCAGGTCTTACGAATTCTACCACTTTCTCAAATGGGATGTCCTGATACTCGTATGCTTTTAGCGCTTTTTTTCTTACCTGCAACAATAATTCTTGGAACGTCGGATTTCCACTGAAATCAGCTCGATAAACCAACGTGTTTGCAAAGAATCCTATTAATCCCTCAATCTCTTTCACATTTCGATTAGCGATTGGGCTTCCAACTATAATGTCGTCCTGTCCTGTATAACGAGAAAGGAAGCTTTGATACGCTGCCATCAATGTCATAAATAAAGTGCATCCTTCTTGCAAACTTAAATCTTTGAGCTTTTCCTGTAGGGAATTCGCCACTATTAAGGACTGACTTGCACCACGATGGGTTTGAACTGCAGGTCGAGGACGATCCATCGGTAATTGTAAAACCGGTAGTTCCCCAGATAATTCTTCCTTCCAATATTGAAGGTGCTGATTCAAATTCTCCTCTTTTTGCCATTCCTTCTGCCACATGACAAAATCTGCATATTGGATAGATAACTCCTTCAATTCCACTGGTTTTCCGGTTAGTGCTCCTTCATAAAAAGCCATCCATTCTTCAAGTAAGATTCCCATTGACCATCCATCTGAAATAATATGATGCATCGTACAAATGAGAACCCATTCTTCCCTGTCCACTTTCAATATTCGTGTTCGAATAAGAGGACCTTGTCCAAAATGAAATGGTTCCTCCGCCTCGTTTTGAATAAGGCGTTTCATTTCTCTTTCCCTATCTTCCAAAGAAAGATCTGTTAGATTCGTTTGAGGAATATGTCTGAACACATGAGATTGAACCTGTTGAAAAGGTTCACCCTCTTGTTCTAGAATTGTCGTCCTTAATGATTCATGACGCTCCAACAATTGATTCCATCCGACCTCCAATGCTTCAATTGACCATTTACCTGTTAAGCGACACGCTGCATGAATATTGTACATAGCACTATTTGGCATTAATTGATCAATAAACCATAGACGTTTCTGCGCATAGGAAAGTGGGATAACTCCTTCTCGTTTCATAGGTACAAGAGGAGCAACCTCTCGTTTTTTATCTTCTTTTCGTAACTGATTCACTCGTTTCGCCAATGCTTCCACTGTATCGTGCTTGAAAAGTTCACGTAATGGAATTTTAATTTGGAACAGTTCTTGCAATCTAGAGACGATTTGAGTAGCAAGTAGTGAGTGCCCACCACGTTCAAAGAAGGAATCCTGAATACCAATATTTTCTGTTCCTAACACTTGACTCCAAACCGAGGCAATAAGCTCTTCCGATGGCGTCCGGGGTAGCACATTTAAATCTTCAATAGCTTGCTCATCAGGTGCTGGCAAGGCCTTTCGGTCAATTTTCCCATTTGGAGTAAGCGGGAAATGTTCTAACTCTATAAAGTGCGCTGGAATCATATGATTCGGTAATTGGTTTTGTAAATACTCTCTCCACTCTTGGGTATTTCCATCGCTTATTACATATGCAACCAATCGTTGATCATCTGGACGATCTTCTCTAACTAATACGACAGCCTCTTTAATAAACGAACATTTTTCTAAAGTGGCTTCAATTTCACCTAATTCAATCCTAAAACCACGCATTTTGACTTGATGATCCATTCTACCTATAAATTCTATATTTCCATCAGTTAGATATCTTACTGAATCTCCTGTTCGATATAGTCGTTCCCCCAATCGAAATGGGTGCGAAACGAATTTTTCAGCAGTAAGATTCGGACGATTTAAGTATCCACGTGCTAAACCAGCACCACCAATATATAACTCACCCTCAATTCCTATTGATTGCAAGCGTTGATTTTGGTCTAATACATATAATTGCGTGTTCTGTATTGGCCGCCCAATAGAAACAAATTCTTGATTAGACTGAATATCAAATGCATTGACATAAATAGTGGCTTCAGTTGGCCCATAAAAGTTGGTTAATTTCACTTGTCCACTATAATCCCATTTCTGTTGAAATCGTCTAACTAACCCTGAACTTAGTTCTTCTCCACCAGAAAATACATGGCGTACGGACGAACAATTCATGTTCATTTCAATATGATTGAAGTGATCTAAGAAAACAGATAACATCGAAGGTACAAATTGAACTATAGTAACCTGATGTTGTTTAATCACTTCAGCTATAATAGAAGGATCTTTTTCTCCACCTGGAGGTAGGAAAGATACACTTGCACCAACGTGAATGCCCCAAAACAATTCCCAAACAGAGACATCAAATGAGAATGGCGTTTTCTGCAAGACCACATCCTTTTCAGAGAGCGGATATTTATGTTGCATCCATTCTAGATAATTAATTACTGAATGATGCTCAATCATTACTCCCTTTGGATTCCCTGTAGATCCTGAAGTATACATAACATACGCTAAATTTTCTCCTGTTACACCACTTATACATGGGGTTGTTTCTTCTTTTTCAATTGCAGTATAATCTTTATTCATACAAATCGTTTCAATATTTTCAGATACAAACAAATTTTTAGAATTCTCTTCCGTCACTAGTACTTCGATTCCAGCATCCTCTAATATATATCGAAGTCGACTCTCTGGATAAGTAGGGTCAAGTGGAACATACGCTGCTCCTGATTTTAGAATACCTAATAACGCTATCATCATTTGTAATGAACGTTCCATATATACCCCAACTAGAGACTCTGGGCCTACACCATGCTTTTGTAAATAATGAGCTAGCTGATTTGCACGCTTCTCCAACTCTTTATAGGTAATTTGTTCATTTTCGTAACTAGCCGCGATTGCTTCCGGTGTTTTTTTAACTTGCTCCTCAAACATCGTATGAATCATGCCTTCAGCCGAATAATTAACTTGAGTATGATTCCATTCCTCTAGTAACTGTATCTGTTCTTCTTCTGTTAAATGAGTAATTTCAAATAGTTTTGAATCTAGGCTCTTCGTCATCTGAATTAATATTTGCAATAAGTGATTCTGAATCCGATTTATTGCTTCTTCATTAAAATAGCTTCGATCATACATCAACTTTAAAGTAATTTTCTTACCGGGCATTACAATGAGTGTTAAAGGATAATTTGTTTGTTCCGTGCTTGTAACATCTAGTAATCTTAAATCATCATTTCTCTCACCTTGAATTGGATAATTTTCAAACACATACAAGGTATGAAATAAGGAGCTATTTCGCGGAACCTCACTCCAGCCTTGAATATCTATCAACGAATTATACTCATACTGTCTTCGTTCCATTTCTTTCATTTGTATTTTACGAAGCCAATCTACTACTGATGTATTATCCGCTAATCGAATTCTGGTAGGCAATGTGTTAATAAATAGCCCCACCATATTCTCTGCTCCTATTAAATCAGTAGGACGTCCAGCGCTAGTTACGCCAAATACGACGTCACTGTCACCGCTATACCTACTCATCAAATAAGCCCATGCACCTTGTACTAACGTATTCAACGTTAATCGACTATTTCGTACCCACTCTTGTAAATTCTCAGTAAGTTCCTCAGATACTTGATAAGCAAACTCTCCATAACCCTTCTCTTGTCCTTGATCCTTTCTTTCCATTGCTAATGGAGTAGGTGCATAGAACCCTTTTAATTCTTCTTTCCAAAATTCCTCTGCTTGACTTTGATCTTGTTTATTTATCCATTGGATATATTTTTTATAAGGAAGAGATTTAGGAAGATTCAACAATTCTCCCTTTATCATCTTGAGATAAACTTCCATCACTTCACTAAAGACCAATGACACACTCCATCCATCTAGTAAAATATGATGATGTGTCCAAATAATTCTCGTTTCCCCTTCTGCTTCTTTAATCGCAGTGACTCTCATCAATGGTGCTTCATCCAATAAAAATCCTTTCCTACGATCTGCAGTCAAAAACTGGTGTAATTTCTTCTCCTTCTCCTCATGCGAATGGGTACTCCAATCCTCTTGATGAATAGTAAAAGGAAGACGTTCGTAAACTGCTTGTAGAGGTTTTTCTACTTCCTCCCAAACAAATACTGAGCGCAGAACCTCATGTCGTTGAATAACATATTCCCAAGCTTTTTCAAAAGTAGCAACATCCAATTGCCCCCCGAGCAAGAAACCTACTTGTACAATATAGGAAAAAGAATATTCATCATCTTGATCGTATAAAGTATGAAACAGTATTCCTTTTTGCAAAGGTGATAAACCATATATATCAATAACGTCTCCCATTTTTACACCCTCTTCTTTGTTAATTTAAGTAATACTTTGCTCAAGCTTTCTTCCGTAAGATCCTCTGCATCAGCAAAATCTGATACCGTAAAAGCAGACTCTGTTGTTGGTTTATTTATAAGTTGACGAAGATGCCTCAACATACCATCTGCTATCACTTGAATTTTTAATTTAGAAAACTGTTCCCTACTATACAGCCAAATAAAATGTAACTTTTCATCCTTCAACATTCCGATAACATCAATTAGATGAGATGGTTTGGAATCTGGAGCATGATCTAAAAATGTAAATCCTGTCTCTTGCATAAACAAAGAGTCCCTTGAAAACACCTGATCAAATTGGCCCAAATAGTTAAAGCTTATTGAAGGCTTTTGCTGATAAAACGGAAGTAATCCTTTATTCAAGTAACGTAAAATACCATAGTCTACTCCGCGATTTGGGATTCGACGCAATTGTTCTTTGACTGCCTTTAACCCTTCAATAGGTGTCTGAGTTCCTTGAAAATTGAGATGAACGGGATAAATACTCGTGAACCAGCCCACTGTCCTTGATAAATCAATACCTTCAATCATCTCTTCTCTTCCGTGTCCTTCTAGATGAATAGAAACGGTTTGCTGATTTGTACAATCGACGATAGCTTGTCCTAATGCCGTTAATAGTACCTCATCAATCCTTGTCTTATGAGTGACTAGAACTTCGTATAACAATGCTTGTGTTTCTTCTATTCCTAAAGTCCTCGTCACTTGATCAATCGATTCTTCTGTCGTTTCTTGTATTGGATAGTCCATTGGAATTTTCATCGTTTCTTTTTCTACTTGTTCATTCCAATAATCCTTTACTTCTTTTGAAATACCCGAATCACTGTATGTCTGAAGTCGTTCAGACCATTCTTTAAAAGATGTACTTTTCGCAGGTAAGCGAATTTCTTGACCTTGTTTCATCTGGTTATATACCACCTGTAAATCTTCCAATAGAATCCTCCATGACACTCCATCTACTACTAAATGATGTATCACCCAGAATATTCGATCATTTTCAGTCAAGTTATCTTCAAAGTACACTACTTTCATTAACGGACCAGTAATTAAATTGAAACTAGCTTGATGAATATTCATCTCTTCTTGTATTATTTTATTCCACTCTTTTTCATTAACTTGATTCCGTTTTACAACATGGAGTACTGACAGCTCATCAGTCCCTTCATTTCTCTGCCTCCACGTTCCGTTTGGTAACTGTTCGTACCGGAAACGTAAAGCATCATGATGTTTCAGTAAATTTAATATCGCTCCCTCTAGTAATTTCACATCCAATCTTTCTTTTACTCTTAAAAGCATTGATTGATTCCAATGCTCTGTATGTGGATGTTCTTGCTCGAAGAACCAGCACTGAATTGGAGTAAGAGGCACATCACCTATCACAATTCCCTGCTCCGCTTGTACTCCCTGCGTTTCTATAGCCACTTGTGCCAGCTCAGCGATAGTTGGGCATTCAAACATTTGCTTTGGAGTAAGTTTTAACCCCACTTGACTTGCTTGAGATATAATTTGAATACTGAGAATTGAGTCGCCACCAATTTCAAAGAAATTATCATAGATTCCCACCTTTTTAACACCTAATACTCTCTTCCAAATGGTAGTTAGTATCTGTTCGTTACTATTCCGAGGGCCAACACATTCACTATTAATCTGCTTTTCCTCCGGCATAGGTAAGGCCTCACGATCAACTTTACCGTTAGCTGTAAGTGGAATAGCTTCCATCGCCACAAATCCCGAAGGAACCATATAACTTGGTAGTTTCGCTTTAAGATACTCTCTCCACGCATCTACATTTCCATCTCCTACAACATATGCTACTAATCGTTTATCGCCTGGCTGATCTTCTCTTACAATTACAACTACCTCTTTTACATATGCATATGTATGTAAAGTAGACTCAATTTCCCCAATCTCAATTCGGAAACCACGTATTTTAACCTGATGATCAATTCTTCCACGATAATCTAGATTCCCATCTGGCAAATACCTCGCTAAGTCTCCTGTCCGGTATAATCTTGCTTTCAGATCACTACTAAATGGATGAGATATAAAACGCTCTGCTGTTAATTCAGGCCTATTTAAATACCCACGTGCAAGCCCTGCCCCGCCAATATAAAGTTCACCATCAACACCTATAGGAACAGGTTGTTGATAAGCGTCTAGTATATACACTTCTAAATCGGGAATCCGATTTCCAATATTACTTCTTGAAACATGCTGCACATCATCTAAAGTAATTGGATAATATGTAACATGAACTGTAGTTTCTGTAATTCCATACATATTAATTAACTGTGGTTTTTTCTCCCCATACCTTTGAAACCACGGTAACAAGCTAGTAGGTTCTAACGCTTCTCCGCCAAATATGACATAACGCAGCTGCAAATTTTTATTCTTATCTTCTTGTTCACACACTTGTATTAATTGGCGGAATGCGGAAGGTGTCTGATTTAGAACTGTGACTTCTTCCTCCACCAATAATTGATAAAAATCCTTAGGTGATCGACTAATCCAGTACGGAACAACAACTAATTTTCCACCATATAATAACGCTCCCCAAATTTCCCATACTGAGAAATCAAATGCATACGAATGAAAAAGCGTCCAAGTATCTTTTTCATTAAACTGATACCAACAATCCGTCGATTTAAATAACCGAATGACATTGTGATGTTCTATCATAACGCCCTTTGGATTTCCCGTTGATCCCGAAGTATAGATTACATATGCCAGATTTTGGGGACCGACACTAGAAACCGGCAAAGTCTTATTTTCTTTCCCAATCTCATCTTGATCACGATCCAGGCAAATCGACTCAACATTTTCTGGTAACCAGTTCAATTCTTTTAAACTTTCTTGCGTTACGAATAACTGAATGCTAGCATCTTCTAAAATATATTGAAGTCGTTGCTCTGGATATGTTGGATCAAGTGGGACATAAGCCCCACCAGCCTTCAAAATCCCTAAAATACCTACAATCATTTCGAGGGAACGTTCAACGCACAGTCCAACTAAAGTATCAGGTCCTACTCCCTTTTTCTGCAGATAATGAGCTAACTGGTTTGCACGTTCATTAAGCTCCTTATAAGTAATTTTTTCTTTTTCATACGTAACTGCAATAGCATTTGGATAAATCATCGCTTGCCGTTCGAACATTTCATGAATAGTTACTTGAGGTGGGACATCCAGTTTAGGATTGTTGAACTCAACTAAACTTTTTCTTTTATCTTCCTCAGAAATGATTTCTATTTCAGCCACCTTCTGCTTTGGGTTTTCAAAAGTATTTTCTAGTATCACTAGCATAACGTTAAAAAATCGTTCTATCTCTTCCTTAGAAAATAGCTCCTCACGATAATCAATATGTACATGTAAAGAGTCTATATCAATTAGATTTTCAATATGCACTGCAAAATCTTGTACTTCTTCACGGTTTGGAATCCATAGTGAGTCACCACTTTCATCACGATCCCTATAATCAATCGTAGTTCCGAAAAGTCTCACATTACTGTTATTCTCTTTATTAATCTGCTTTAATAACAAATCAAATGGATATTTCTGGTGTCTCAATGATTTACTTTGTTTTCTGGACACCCTACTAATAAATGAAAGTACTTCTTCTTCTGGATCAATATCCATCCTTAAAGGAACTGTACTCACCATCATTCCAATCAATTTTCGTTCCATTTTAGTCATACGATTGCCGTAAGCCATTCCTAAACCAATATCAAGCGATGAGGTCCACCGATACATGGACAACGAGAAAGCAGCAACAAAAAGAGTATATAAACTAATTTTGTAATCTTCAGAAATTTTTTCTATCTTTCTCTTCAAATGTTCCGTTAATATAAACGTCTCACGTGATGCTTTGGTACTAACTTGGTACGTATTATAAGGCTTCAATCCAGTCACAGATGGCAGTGTTTTAAATTCCTCTAACCAAAATTTTTGATCTTTTTGAAAGCGACTACTATTCAAGTATGTTTGTTCGTTGGTCAGAAATTGAACATATGAATTTTTAATTTCGCCTTCCTCATTCTCGTTATGCATGTCATAATAATATTTTGCAATCTGCTCAGTAAATATTTGAATTGATAAACCATCCATAATAATATGATGAACATTTCCAAAGACTGCACATTCATTATCGTTTAATTTTATTAAAGCGAAATAGTATAAATTTGAATTAAATAATGTAAACGTTTCTTTTGTTTTCTGCTCAATCCATTCCTCAAGCAAATTTGTATTCTCCACATTACTGAAATCAAAAAACTCAAATTCTTGTTCTTCATGTTTAGTAAAATATTGTTTCGGTTCCTGATGCCCATTTTCTTTTAACCTAATGCACAGACCGTCATTTTCACTGATAACGCGATTCACAACTTGGTTTAATTTTGAATAATTCATTTTTCGATGAAGTTTAAATAAAAATCTTAAATTACATATTCCTTTATCAGAATGAACGACTTCTGTATACCATATTCTTCGCTGCGGATGGCTTAATGGATAGCATTCCTCATTGGTCATAAAAATCTTCCCTTCAAAAATTATTTGCTCTTATAGGTTCGTGTTTATGTTTAGCCCATAAATATTTCTGCAGTGAAACTCCAATTACTCCAATAATAACAAGCCCAATCCCTCCATAAACATAGAGTTGAGTTACTCCAAACAAATGCACTAATGGACCACTCATAGCAGGAGAAATAATTAGAACTGCGTTTGTTAAACTGCTTTGTATACCAAATACTCTTCCTACTTGATCTTGATCGGATTCTATTTGTAAAATGACTTGATTAGATACAAGCATCAGCCCACTTCCGATACCAGCGATAAAACTAATTAAATAAGCTAAAACGAAGACCGTACCGGGCGTTATCAAACCAATCCCCCCAAAACCAATTCCCATTAAAACCATACCTCCACATACTACCCAGCCATATTGAAATTGTTTTAATTTCTGAGTTAGTAATGCACCAAGTATTCCGCCAAGACCAATAATAGAAATGATATATCCCATTTTACTTTTATCATGTGGGAATAAGCTCTTAAATAAAGTTGGGAATTGTGAGTCTACTAATTGTAATACTGCCATGGCTATTGTAACGAAAATCATGGTTGATAATATTATCCGATTAGATAACACATAACCCCACCCTTGTACCCAAGCGGTCCAAGTACTTTGTTTTTGCTTTTCAATAAATTCTTTCGATATAGTTTCTTTAAATTTTATTGTGGGTATCAGAACTAAGGTAGCTAATAAACAACTTATAGCTCTTATAATGAGGCAGAACTCTGGTTGAAACCAGCTCAGCAACATGCCCCCTATAAGTGGGCCTACTATCTTTGTACCCTGCTCTACTATTCCGTTGATACTTACTGCTTTAGTAAGCAAGTCCGGGGATACAATCTGTCTTGTTAGTGTTTGCTGTGCAGGATAATAGAAAACAATAAAAATGGAACGAATCATTAATGCCACTAAGAGCCAGTGGATATCTTGTACAAATAAAAGAGCAATTGTTATTAGACCAACCATTAGATTACAGAACATCATAATTGGAATTTTTCTAAAACGATCCGCAATAACACCTGCCCATGAGCCAAAAATAATTCCAGGAAGTGCATATGCAACAGGAATCAATCCAATCATAGTAGGATCTACTTCCCATTCAAACCCAACTATAGTCATAATCGCTAACATATCAATAAAAACACCAAGCATAAGCAATGAATAGGCAGAGAAAACTTGTAAATAAACCCTATTTCCTAATAGGCCTTTTGAATCAGTAGTTTTCATAAAAGCAAGCTCCTTAGGTTACTAATATAAACGCTTTTGCGTATAAGGTATCTCTTTATTAAACCTAATTAATCATTATTGACATCTCACCTAGAATTTAACTTCGTCAAAACTCAAATCGATCTTATTTTTCGTATATTTAAAATAGTCAGACAAACGAAAGCGTACCCATTCCTTCATTTTTATATCAACTGTTACAAAATATATCTTTACCTTACACTAATAACAGCTAAACGTTGCCTTAATATAACCCTTTACAGTCGTTTACACATTCAATTCACATCCTTTTTAAAGTTGGCTTTTTTCTATCTCAAATACTATCACACAAATATTTCACCTACTATATTCATAAAGTTGAAATATTTGAATCAGAAAATTCGGATAAAAAACCAAATCCACAAATCATAACAAACTATTATTTAGTTATATTTTCATTTTATAGATAGCTTTAACCATAAGGGTATTAAGAATTAAGTTTTTTAATTTTATTAACATAATAGTTTAAAGAGACCGTAAATCCAACTAAACAAAAAAATATACAATAAAGTATATTTTTTCTAATCCTACATATTTTCTATGCAAATTAATTCCAATAACTAAAGTTGATAATAAAAATATAATATTACCAATCACTAATGTACTCATAACAAGAATTGAATAATATAGTATTAATACTTCTGCAGCTACTACCTATTTTATCTATTGGATATTTATACTTCAAAAAAAATTACACATCATTCACAATTAAGATACATACCCAAAATATGATTTGAACGTTTTATTATATTTTAAGATAATATAAAATCAGTTTTTCTATAAGAGAACTTAATTTTTATGTAGTACGAAACTGTTAGTAATACAGTATATACTAATTTAGTTATAAAAACATTTAAAGACCACCTATTTCCATAAGTGATCTTTCTTTGTGATTCTGTATTTGTGCACTACTGTAGAAATATATCGTAGAAACGCTTTGTTTGCTAAATGTTTAGTTCTTTCTATTTACTAAAAAACATAGCTTCATACAATTAATATCATATTCGTTAAATTGCAAACTATTATTTTGTCTTCTGTACAGGCAAACTACTAAAAATTAATTCAGCAACTTTTACATATCCTTTTGAGTTTGGATGAATTAAATCCTTAGACCAAAGCGTATTATCATTAACTAAATGATGATTCCAAAAATCAACATGATGAAGCTTATACTCTCTGCTCAGTGAATGTATAACTTCATTTGCCTCTAATAATTGTTCTTTTATTACTTGTTTTTTTTCAGAAGCAAAAGGAAGCCTAACTGTAAAATCTGGAAGGTTTGCTATAATAATATCAGCCCCTGCTTTACTTAATGTATCTATCATAAATTCCATATCGTTCTTATATGCATCGTAATTCCAACGTCCTTTTAGAACATCGTTTGCCCCTGCAATGAGACTAACCAAATCTGGATTAAAAGTTAGCGCTTTTTCCAATTGCTGCGAGCGAATTTCTTTAGTTACTAACCCACGCTTTGCAAAATTGGCATATTCTATATCGTTTTCACACAGTTGAACAAAATAATCTACCCAGCTTTTTAATGCAATTCCCTCAACTTCATCCCCTATCCCCTCTGTAAAACTATCGCCAATTGCTACAAATCGCTTCCACATATGTATTCCCCCTTTATTATTAACCATATCTATACTATACAATAGCTCAAACCGTAATTGTTATTTCTAAGTGGTTTTCGATTTCAATTATATTCCACTTTACTATATTTATATTTAGAATCCAAAATTGACCGATTCCTAAGTATACTTAAGAATCGGTCATATTCATATATTTACTAAAGAGATAAAATTTATCTAGAAATTATACTTTTTTCAAAAAAATTATTGTTCTTTGTTTTGCCCAGTTGATACATTTCTTTTCGATTAAATGATATGAAACTATAGAAAAAAGTAGTGTCATTGCAATGCACAAAGTAAGAAGGAAAAAGATAGGTATCTTTGTATACAATAGTTTAAATAGTACCATCATGATTGGAAAATGACACAAATAGATACTGTATGAAATTTCTCCTAAATATACAAATACACTCTTATTTAGAAATGCTTTTACTTTTAGGTTACTCATAGCCATTATAATAAAAATACTAACCCCCATTACGACACCCCAATCTTTTAATAAGAAAGTTGTATCATTACGGGAAAAACCATAAATTAAAATGGAATATAAATATAGGATAACCCCTAATGCAATAAGAAATCCTTTTTTAAATTTTTTCATATTCCTATATGAGTAGATAAGTTTTTCCTGATACTTAAAAAGTAACATTCCAACAATAAACATAGATGTAAAATGCAGTGTATCAGCATAACCATTATAAAATCCTTCAGCTTTCCCAATATGCAACATATTAAGAACAACACTAATTAATGAAAAGCTCAAAGCAAATAGTATCGTTTTCTTCCAATTCAGTTTATAAAAAAGAAGGAATAACAAAGGAAACACAATAGATATACGCATTTCTTGAGCCAATGACCAAATAACTGGATTATAATTTTCCGTAAAAAAGTTATTAAGAAGCACAAAGTGGTTTAGAATATCTAATTTTGTTATAGACCCTTGCCACCTATCATAGAACCAATCCCGTAATCCTACCACTTCATACGACGAAAATAAAATAAATAAAACAAAGGTAACGATTATCCAAAAATAATAAGGAATATAGATTCTTACAAATCTCTTAATTAAATATCCCCAATAATTTGTTTTTGAATGATAAAGTGCCATAGATAACACAAAACCACTTAGTACATAAAAAACGATAACAGCTTCCCCACCCGCCCATAAAAACCTAAGCGGGGAAAATTTAATAGAATTAGGCAACGATGGTAGCATTAAACAAAAATGTCCAAATACCACAGTAAGTGCCGCTAACCCTCGTATGGAATCTAATTCTTTTATTCTCTTACTCATAAAATGTTCTCCTTGTAAATTGTAAATTTTGCTGTTCATAAAGGCCACTATAAGAATGTAGTGGGAGAATTGTACATATTCTTTCTTTAAATTCCTAATATAAGCAGTACAAAGTTAATTTGACCTCCATTTCTTTATATACATAATTTAAAACAAAATATTTAATACAAAGAAAAGATTTTATTAAATTTTTATAAAGTGAAACATTTAGTTGTATCCTATAAAATTAGCTTTTTACTATATCAATCGCACTATCCCACATACCACTAAAAAAAGATCCTGTTTTACGTATAAAACGTGTAAACCAATTTGCTTGTTCCACATCAGATTTTGTTACAAGGTCTATTTGTAATGATTTACCTGATAAGAACCCAGGATCTGTATTATCTTTAGGCGAGATAATCATTTTACTAATTGTTACACCTTTTTTAATAGGCACTTCTTGTTTTTTATTCAATACTTTAAATTCTTTTTTATAAATGTCTTTATTGCCCTTCGGCATTGGAAGTGAAACAGCTTGCTTCGTTTGAACTACTACATCTTTGTCTTTTGCATTTGCTACTCGCACTGTTTCATGCCCTTTTACTACTGAATCTTTTCTGTAGACATTCTTCACTTCAAAATTCGCAAATCCATAATCGTATAATTTCTTTGTTTCATCAAAACGTGTCGTATGAGATTTTGCTTTTATCACTACAGAAATTAGGCGCATACCATTTCTTTCTACTGTACCAGTGAAACAATCTCCCGCTTCTGGAGTCGTTCCTGTTTTCAAACCATCTACACCTTCATATTGCTTAATTAAACCTTTTAACATCCAGTTAAAGTTCGCCATATCAATTGGATATTTACCACCCTCTTGGAATGTTTTTTTAGGAATTTTTGCTGTATTTAATATTTGGGGGAAATCTTGAATAAGACGTTGTGCTAAAATTGCACAATCCCTTGCAGACATTTTATTTTTCTCGTCTAGAGTTGTCCCTTCTGGATGATATCCTTTTAAATCGTGATTTGTTAAGCCTGTAGAGTTTACAAATTTATAATCTTTCATTCCAAACTCTTTCGACTTATCGTTCATCATTTTTACAAAGTTGACTTCTTTACCAGCAATCTCTTCAACTAAAGCAATTGTTGCACCGTTTGCAGAGTAAATTGCCATTGCCTCATATAACTCTTTTACCGTATAAGAGCCACCATTTTCTAATGGAACGTTTGATAATGAACGATCTTGCGAAATCTTATGTGCATATTCAGAGATTTTAACTTTTTGATCCCATTTAAGTTTTCCTTTATCCACCGCTTCATGAACTAAGTATTCGCTCATCATTTTTGTCATACTAGCAATTGCCAATGATTCATCTGCATTTTTTTCATATAAAATTTTCCCGGAATTTGCTTCTATTAAAATTGCTGATCCTGCTTCAACCTCTATAGCAGAAACTGTTTCCGCTGCTGCTCTTCCAAATGTAACGAACATGCTAAAAAATAGTGTAAGCACTGTTACTATTGCAATAAATCTCTTGCAAAACATACCTTTCACTTCTGTTACCTCCAATATTTTTATACTCAAAAAAAGCGTTATTCTAATATAATCTCAAAAAAAACAGACAGTGTTCTCAAATTGTATATACATATTAGACGTTAGGATCGCTTTCATATAGACCATCTCATCCGACACTTTTAGGTGCCCTACTACTTTGTATTCCCACACATATCACTATTTTTAATCCCCTTATATTTTTCAAAATGATTCGCACTTTCATATTTTTTAGGATTACAATTAATAGACAATCTAAATAATACATTTGTTCCACATTTACAAAAAATAAAGTGAAACTTTAATCAGTTGGGGTCTTACTGCCCGTTAATGCTTTATTAGCTATCAAGGATTTTAATTACTCAATTCAGCTATTTGCTAGACTTATATTAGAGATGAATTTTCTTTAGTCTAAACTATTAGTTTTTTGTAATAAAAAAACTACACCCTATACTGGATGTAGTTTTTCTAACTGATTTATTTATTTTTCACTTCATTTTTATAAAAAGCAAATAATGGTTCGATGGATGGACTGGATAACAGCGGAATTGCCTTCTCAATCAATTTCCTATCCCAATCAAACCAACGCATTTCCATTAACATGTTTATTTCTGTATCAGTGAATCGTTTCTTTATTTCCTTAGCAGGATTTCCACCAACTATTGTATACGGCGGAACATCTTTACTTACGACAGATCCTGCAGCAACAATTGCCCCTTCACCAATAGTAACGCCAGGCATTATTATAGCATTCATTCCAATCCAAGCATCACTTTTTATGACTGTATCACCCTTAGGTTCATATGATTGTTCAATTTTCTCAGCGAATGGATATACTGTAATCCATTCTGAGTGATGATTATGGTTACCACCCATTAAAATGACTACTCCACTTGCAATGCAAACATAATTCCCAATAATGAGTTTATCAAGATGCCATCCCATCTGTTCAATTGGATTGAAAAGTGCTTGAGACTTAGCATCCCCCCACAAATACCTTACACAGCCATCTTCAAAATTTTGATGACTATAATAGCCTGAATAATAGGAGTACTCTCCCACTTCAATGAGTGGATTTGTTACTATATCTTTTATATACTTTGTTTCTGACCAATGATTAAATAATGGATACTTCATAACTTTATTCCTCGCTTCTAAGTATTATATATTTTGCTATTTACTTAGAAGCTTACTACGACTGCTACATTTTTTAGCTTTCTCAAACGACGAATCATTATCTTCAAGCCTTTCTTTTATACTATAAAAAAGCATAACGCAATATATTACACTAGTCAAATTGTGTAATTTTGAACACATCTTAAACAGCGTAATACTGCAATAAGAACATGAAAACACTCTAACTTTGATCCAAATAATATATTGATTACATTTAGTTTATATTTTGTAAAAAAATTTTAATTGCCATGACAAAGCAAACAATAACCACTATTGGTCGTATTAATGACGTCCCTTTTGTAAGCACCATCTTCGCTCCAATATACGATCCTATAATTTGACCAAGCATCATAATCAACCCAATTGTCCAATCGATTTGGCCAAAAATAATAAAATATAACAAAGCAGCGAAATTACTTGTAAAATTCAAGATTTTAGCATTTGCAGTTGCTCTCGTAGCACTATATCCACATAAAAGAATGAATGCTAAAGCAATTAAACTACCTGTTCCTGGGCCGAAGAAACCATCATAAAATCCAAGGAATGGAGCCACTGTTAACGCAAACAACAACATACTTATTTTTCTCGGTCGATCTTCGTTTGCTATATTTGGAGATAATAGAAAATAAAGACCAATAATAATAAGTAAAAAAGGTAATATCATGATTAAATATTCTGCTCGTATCTGTAAAACAAGCCATCCACCCAAAACTGATCCCAAAAAGGTCATTAAGATGGACAAACGCATTTCTTTAAGATTAATTTCTTTCTTCTTAATAAAAAACACTGTTGCCATGAGGGTTCCGCTACTCCCTTGTAGTTTATTAGTCGCTATCGCTACAGAAGGAGACATACCTACTAATAACATTATCGGGATAGTTATCATACCACCGCCCCCAGCAATCGTATCTATCCATCCTGCTAATACAGCTACTAAAAATAGTAGTATAAGTAATTCAATAGTAAAATCCATACAAAGAATATGGGGAGGCTTGAGCTATTATAACCCAAACCTCCCCATCGTCCCTCCTCTCTTTAAACTAGTTAATTAAATCTGTAAAGTAACTTTCTTTTTGATCACGTAATCGACTGGAAACGTATTGTCTGCAAACAATTCTTCTTCCATATTTATTGTTTCCAATCGGGATTTTATATTCTTCCTCAGATAACCTTTCCCTACCATGAGTTACATTTGTTTGTTTACCATAGTATGAATTTGGTATAAGTAATAAATCTTCAGATGTAAGTGGAACCTTATAAGTAGGCGTTGTTCGTAAGAGTTCTAAAAACATGTCAAATTTCAATTTTTCTTCTTCACTTTCTCCCACATAAATTAATCTATTTTCCGCTCCATTCAAACAAGTTGCAATAATATCACCATTATCATCTAAAAATATAATTTGGTTTATTTCTCCTACAAATCCCGATATTTCACCATCAGCCATTCCTGCGATATGAGCAATAGGCATTTTACTTACCGCCAATATGTCATCTTTACTGAAGTGATTTTCTTCAAGATGCTTTTGCAGTAATTTTGGCGTTCCAATATGAGTTTGAGTTTTTAAATTTAACACTCCTTTTAATAAAAGAGCATCAACTCTAGTAAATTTTCCACAAGTAATTTCAGACACTATTCGTTCCACGGATTTATTAAGTCTATTTGATACAATTTCTAAATTCGTATTGAATGTTTTCAATCTTGCTTCAATATCTGATTGGTCTTTCATATCTGTATACACTGTGGCATCGTTATGTTGATAAAAGTTCCCGCCACCGGTGCTTGCACCGACATTTCGCAAAACTTCATCGTTGTTTAAAGGTGAAATAAGATGAAATCTATTTTTCCCTGCATGTTCGGATGGGTGAATTAAAGCATCATAATTAAAAAGTGTGGCAAAAAGCCATGTGACCCATTCTGCATAAAAATATTTTTTCATTCTATCGTGTTCGTCTTCGCCATAATTAAAACCTCTGCGATTTTCCCCAGGTAATAATGTTTCCATAGGATCACATGGAGTATTTTTAATAAGAGTAGGTGGTACGTTCCCGCCACAATTCGCTATTTTTATCATATGTAGTAGGTTTTTCATATCTGAATTCGGATTTTTCTTTGAATAGTCAATCAAACAATTAAGCCACTCTTTTGAAAAATATGCTGCTATTCCTTGATCACAAGTATAAGGATTATGAGTTTTCAATTCATTTTCTATCAGATTCTTCATTTTATCCTTCAATACATTAGGAATGCTAATTTCTTCAATTTCTGTAATCTGCAGTATTCCTTTATTCATTATAAAACCTCCGTTGTTTTATTTTTTACACCCTATCTTCTATTAAACAAACTATCCACTTCTTTTTTACTCCTTTACTTTTCGTCAGAGCTATTAGAATTACCGATTTACAAATAAAAAACATGGAGTATAAGAGATTTCTTCTTAGTTACATTTCCCCCACAAACCTCTATTGAATTGACAAATTTAATTTAAAAATCTGATTCATTTTCATACTTTACTTTCAAATTATGTTTATATGATTTTCAATTCAAGTAAGAGTATTTCATTTTCTAAAGTTTTCCTAATTTTAAAATCAGAATTTTCAACACAACTATGTTAACACTAAAAATATAACACGAAACCAAAAAATGTAAATGAATAGTTTTTTTATAAAAAATAGTCAGACTTTTCACAAGGTAATCCGTATTCCATTGAACCAACTACGGCCCCTCAATTTTATTGATAACAATAAAAAAGCCCCCTAAATTGATAGAGGACTTTTTCCAAGTATATTCTATTTTAAAGTTCTTACTTACCTTTTACTTTAAAAGATATTGCTGTAACTTCTTTATTAACAGTTCCATCCCGTTTGGACTTACAATAATCTTCCCATTCGCTAACGAAATATTGCTGTCTGAAATATCCCCTGTAAGTGCACAAGCTCTTGGAGATTGATATTTTCGTAAAATAATCTGGTCCTCTTCTATAAACATTTCAAGAGAATCTTTTTCTACAATTCCTAAACTCCGTCTTATTTCCATTGGAATAACAATACGCCCCATGCTATCTGCTTTACGAGTAATTCCTCTTGATTTCATAAAATGCCACCCTTTATATTTATCTAATATTACGGTATTTATTTTAGCAATAAACAACAATTAGGAATAGTTCGTATTACAGTACTTTTTTTAGAAAAAAATAACAATTAGGAATAGTTTATGTTAGAATTCTTTCTTGTTTATTCTTGATTTTTAATATATTTTTCCTTGATCATTTTTATATATTGTTTTCTTTCAGTTAGTTCAAATATAAATAATGCTTTTTTTATGTCTGTTAAACCAACTTCATTAGAGTGCTGAACTTTCAATAAAATTGCACCTTTTTCAAAAAATAATTCACCTAATAAGTATAAAGTATTCATATTTATCGCTAATTTTATACCTATTTCACTATACTTTATTGCTTCTTCATATTGATTTGCAAGGTGTAAACATTTTGTTAACGTATGAATGAGTCTTAATTTGATTTCTTTTTCTCTAGGAAATTCTATCTTATTAAAATTAATTAAACTTTGTTTTAATATATTTATACTTTTCTCATACTCTTCATTTTCTGCATGTATTATAGCAATTGAATTCATTATGCTTATTTCTTTTTCTGATAAAAAGTTACTACTACTTAAGGTTTGTTTTAGTGCTCTATTTAAAATGTCAAAGGCATTACTTGTTGCTCCATTTACATAATATATAGCAATCGCTTCATGCCATAATAGAAATTGTTTATCTTCTTTTGATTGAAAATTATTCTCATCTTTCTCTTTTTTTACTATTTCGTAAAGCTCATTATATTGTTTTTGTTTCACACAATCTCTCATTACACATTTTACATTTTCAATATATTTTATTTTTTTATTTTTGGTTAGTGCGAATATATAATTTGGATCAATACCAAGTCTTTCAGATAATTGATACAACAATATGCTAGATGGATAAATAATACCTTTTTCTATCTTACTAATTTGACTTTGTGAACATATTCCATGACATAATTCAGATTGTGACATGTTTTTTTTCTTTCTAAGTTCTTTAATAATAATACCAAGATTGTAGAATTCCATCTTTCCTCCCTCAAATGTAACACTTTATGAGTATAAGAATATTTCCCAACTTTTAATGTAATGTAAAATTAATATAGTTACAATTACTAATTATATGGATTTATAGTTTCTTTTACAAACTTGTATTACAATACGAGAAATTATTAAAATATGGTTCACTAATAATTAATGGGAGTTTTATCCCCCCACTGATTATTAGTCCACTCCAGGCAGGCTTTTACAGGGAGTTCGACTTCTTTGCCACATCTAAATTTTGAGGTGGGAGTCTTACTATCCGCAAATAGCCTGATTAAAATAAATATGATTTTTCACCTTTATTTCTTTTAATAGTTTTTTTTGATTTTTATATAAATAATTTCGAAGGAGCGTATTTTATGAAAAGAATGTTGACCGAAAGAGAGTTAGAAGTAGCTATTTATGTAGCAAAAGGATATACAGATGCAGAAATTTCCAAAAAAACATATGTTACCCCTCGAAGAATTTCAACGATAATTAATCATATTAAAGAAAAATGGCATATTAATTCTAGAGTGGAATTAGGTATTTTAGTGTATCATTATGGTTTTATAGATGCACCCTTATTTTCAAATAAAGAAAATCATTTATTCGAAAAGGTTGCACAATAATTGGCCAAGTATAATGTGTTTCATTTACAAATAAAAACAGAAAAGTCGCTGAACTTTTATTATTCAAGGTAATTCTGTATTCTGAAGGTAATGGGCATGTATGACTTGCCAAAAGAAAAAATATAGATTGTATTTAGATATTTTAGTAAGACTAATTGTACCAGAAACTTTTAAAATTCCAATAATAGAGGACTCTTTAGACGGTTTATTGAAGGGCTTCAAACGACTTTTAAAAGGTAAAAACATACCTTAGACAATGTTTCTTCCGTAACAGCAAGTATAGCTTTTAATGTAGAAAATCCATCCATTTTGATTAAGCTTTTTTCAAAAAGGGTGGGTTTCTTCAGTTTATAGGAAAGGTATACTTAACTTATAAAGTGAAACTTTAATCATTCAAGCTGCCCGTTAATGCAGGATAAAAAATACAATAAAATAGGTAAAAACGCCATCGCATCTTTACCTATCCTATGGATAAACAGGTTCTCATAAGAAATAGAAAACTTCCCTAAACACTATAAATATATTATTTTAAATTAATTGGTTGTTGTTGAGTAATACAATGGATCATACCACCATTTTTATAAAGCTCTCTTACATCAACCCCCACGACTTTACGATCAGGATAAAGTTTTTGAATCATCTCATTTGCTATTTTATCATTAGGGTCATTATAGTTAGGAACTAAGATAACTTGATTCGCTATATAATAATTAATATATGAACCTTTATAATCAAGTTCCTTTCCGTTTTTTAATGTAACATTATGCTTGCTTAACGGCAGATATACATACTTGTACTTATTACCCTCAGCATCTTTTGCCTGCAACAACTTGTTAATATCTTTATCAGACGTTCCCCATTCAGCTAAATCTTTTTTGTTTAACGTTATAATAGTAGATTTATCGTGGAATTTTGCAAATCCATCAATATGAAAATCAGTAATATCTAAGTTAGGTACTCCATCTAACCAAATAAAATTTGTTACCCCAAGGTCACTAATATATTTTTCAATATCTTTTTCTGACAATTTTGCATTTCTATTTTTATTCGTCACAGCACTTCTAGTTAGTAAAACAGTTCCATTACCATCTAATTCAAATGCGCCACCTTCAAGAACAAATTTATTCCAATCAATTCTTTCAATTCCTAACTGTTTACTAAGATTCTCACGAAGACGAGCATCTTTCTTATATGGTGTTTTCTTTCCCCATCCGTTAAATCCTGGGTCTAATATCTTTAGATTTTTGTCATTATCATAAACAAAAATTGGTCCAGTATCTCTTGTCCATACATCGTCAGTAGGTGCGATAAAGAAATCAATTTTCCCCATATTTACCCCGTGATCTATTAAAACCTCATTAATTCTTTCTTTTTCTTCTTGATCATATGCAACAATATGAACTTTTTCGCCTTTGCTTAAAGCATTTGTCATTTGAATCCAAATTGGCTCTACTTCTTGCTGATATTTTTGCCCATATGTAAATTCATGAGGCCATTGTAGCCATGTTCCTTCATGTTTGCTTTTTTCATCTGGCATTGTATACTTTCCTACTTGTTTTCGCACCTCTACTTTCTTTATATCTTTTCTTTGCGTTTTTTCAATTTCCTTCGCCTGAACTTGTTCAATCCCTTTCCCTAGAGCATAGCCACTGAAAATAGATGTGGTTAGTATAGCACTCATACACAAATTCGTTATTTTTTTCATTTCTTAACCTCCTTTTCTGTCTTACTGTAAACCTTTACATAGTGTGAAGGTCAAGCTTTTCCGTTTGAATTATTCAAATATTTTAAATGTGAAGTGCAATTTGAATCGAACTCTATACAAAACAAGTAAGAATCAACTATTCCTACTATAATCATTATTTTTTCATAATATCTTACACTCTTTTTTTGTTATCCTTTTTATACCATGTACTGTATTATTTTCGAAAATAATACAGTACATGAAATTTCATATTAAATACATATATATTTCTTCAGTTTATATTTAACTATTCAAAACCAGTTACAATTCTCTCTTTCATTTTCTGTAATACTTCACTGCTCAATACTTTTTGACCAGTAGGAAGTTTTAATATGGCAGCGGCACCTTTACTAAGGTATATTTCTTGATCATTATTTTGATTTACTACCAATATTCCTTGCCCTTCAAATTCGAAATAACTAATATCTTTTGTTTCATTTGTATTATTCTTTATTGCTGTATATAATCCATATAAATCTTTACTTCTATTTTCTCCGCCCGTTCGAATCGGTTCAATATCATTCGCAACAATTAGTCCTTCTGGCTGCTCACCCTTCATAATAAACCACAGCTTTTCATTTGTTGGTAATAGTAAATTCTTAAATTCAGAGCTATTTAAAATTTGCTGTGCTGGAATTGTTGCATAGATTGGTAACGAAAATGGAGATGTTGTTATTTTTTCAAAACTTAAATTTTCAGAAGAACTTCCCTTACTATATTGATAATCTTTTAATGCGATCGATTGTACTGATTCACTTTTATTTTTTGATGCATAACTAATTTTACTAGCGAAAATAATAACGGTCATTAAGCACATGCACGGTATCACAAGCTTAAGTAGTTTTCCCATTTATGAACCCCCGCTTTTAATATTATTAGTTTGCATGGATATTATAAACAGTTTCACTCCACCAAAAATTATTATTGTTATGGAACGTACTGAAATTATGATTATAATGATCACCATACCAAGGGTCCATGTACGTTATATAATCTGTTCCATTTGTCCCTTTATAAAATCCATCAAGTACTAGAAAGTGTCCGATGTTAGCTCCATTTTGCCACATAATGAGTGCAATCATCGGCTGATTACTATTAATTTGACTTTTGAACCAATCATATGATTTTGCTCCAGAACTTATAGCTGAGCTAACACCATATCCTGATAATCCATATTGTATTTCACGTGAAGTTGCAGGATTATTATATGATCCACCCTTAACATACCTAACGTACTGATCTTGTGAAGGAGTTTTCCCAAAATAATTTAAAACTGAAACCGAAGTGCCTGCCCAACACCAATTTGATCTTTCTTGTAATATGTTAGGTACAGATAATTTACGATCTATTGATGTATTTGGAGGATTTCCATTAATATACGCTGACGTTACATATACTTTTTTTCCATCTTTAAAATAATAAAACCAACGATTATCTAAATTTCCTGTCCAGTAATCTTTAACCGCTTCACCATACTCCCATCCTTTAAAAGATACTGTTGTATTTCCGGGAATCACATCTACAATATTTGCATTCAAACTTTTTGTCTCTCTAACATTAACATTCAATGGAGCTGTTGTTCCTGTAAATTCAACTTCCTCTGCTATTATTTTCTGAACACCAATAAAACTAAATGTGAAGAACAATAAAAACATACAAACAATAAAATGCTTTCTTCCCTTCATTTCTCCACCCCTTCATCAGTACTAAAAAACATCAACAATTCATCCTTATTAATTGTTCAAGCTTAATATTACATACTAACGAAAAATGACTTCTCATAAAGTGAAACTTTGATCAGTAGTGGTTTTATTCATCCCCCACTGATTGTTAGTTAAACCAATCGGGCTGCTCGGCAAATAGCGGGATAAATTCCAATACAAAAAAGGAGCCTATAAATTTTTATAGGCTCCTTTTTATTTCGTCGTTATTACTTAGCTAATTCTTTTGTACCCTTCATTACATCAATGAAGAATCCCCAGTTATTCACTACAGAAGAGATACTGATATGTTCATCTGGAGTGTGGACGTTAAAAATGTCTGGTCCGAATGAAATTGCATCTAATTCAGGCATTTTTTGAACGAATGCGCTACACTCAATCCCCGCATGCACAGCGAAGATTTCAATTTCTTTATTGTATTTTTCTTGATGCACTTTTTCAAATAAATTACGAATTTGTGAGTTTGGATTGTATGGCCATTCTGGATACTCTGACTCTATTTCAAATGTAGCACCAACTAATTCAGCAATATATTTGATTTCTTCTGCAACATGTTGTTTTAAACTACTTACAGAACTTCGCACTTCGTTACGTAATTTAATTTCATCTTGCAACGTTTCAATAACGCCTAAATTTGTTGAGCTTTCTACAAGACCTTTAATATCCATGCTCATACTTTGAATGCCATTTGGAATTAAGAATAATGATGAAATAAGCTGCTTTTGTGTCTCTTGAGCAAATACTTTTTCAACTGTTTCATCCAATTTTGTCAGTGTAACATGAACATCTGGATCAACAGCACGCATTTCTTCTTGTAATACACGTGTCCATGATTCTAGTTTTTCTTCTACTTGTCCTACATCTTCTGTACGAATTAAAAGTGTAGCTACACTTTCACGCGGAATTGCATTCGTTTTTAATCCGCCGTGAACTTCACTTATGTTAAACTCCGTATGTGCCGATAAATCACGTAATACTCGTCCTAATACTTTGTTCGCATTACCGCGTTGTTTATCAATTTCCATACCAGAATGTCCGCCTTTTAGACCACCAACATATAGACGGTATGCATCCATATTCGCTGGCGTTTCATCCCAAATTACGGGAATTGTTTCAACAGCTTTCGCACCACCTGCACTACTTACAAGTAATTTATGATCTTCTTCAGAATCAATATTTATAAATATCTTTCCTTCAAAATGATTTGGATCAATAGCAAAAGCCCCGCCCATTGTCGTTTCTTCTTCAGTAGTGATAACGACTTCAAGTGCTGGATGCGGAATTTCTTTCGAATCTAATAAAGCTAATGCATACGCAACTGCAATACCATTATCAGCACCTAAAGTTGTTTGATTTGCATATAACATGTCCCCAATGATTCGTAATTCAATTGGATCTTTTTCAAAATCATGTACTGTTGCTTGATTTTTTTCGCAAACCATATCCATATGACCTTGAATAATAATAGCTGGTACATTTTCATAACCAGTTGTTGCTTCTTTTTTAATAATGACATTTAATGCTTCATCTTGAATGACTTCTAAGTTACGCTCTTTTGCAAAGCCCACTAAATAATCACTAATTTCCTTTTCATTACCTGATCCTCTAGGAATCTTTGAAATTTCTGCAAAATGATAAAATACAGGGTGCTTTGTTAATTGTTCTAAGGTAGAATACATTTTTCAAGCTCCTCTCCAAATGACAAAATAATATGTAAGTCTCATATCATTATACCATGATTCATTATTTTACCTTTGTTTTAACTTTTATTGTTCATTTTATGTACAACAATCTTACAATATTGTAAGGGCGTTGTAATCTATATCGATTTTTCTCATTTAATAATAATCGTATACTTTTTAAAGAAACACATTAAAGGAGATAAAGAAAATGAAAAAGTTTTTAGCAATTATTACACTATGTTTATTATTTTTTAGTTTTACTATTGGCTGTGAGAGAGCGTCACTAAATAGAATTGGTAAAGATGTATATTACATGCAGATAAAAGGCGACGGAACTATCGAAAAAGTAGATGGTAGAAACTTACGAAACTATACGCTGCCCGCATATGATGAAGATGGTGTCAAAAAACAAATTACATTTAGAAGTACAAAAAAAGAAAACGACCATAAATTAAATAAATACGCGTTTTTACGCCTTTATGTAGATCAAGATGATAATAGCAAAAATGAAATATCATCAATTGAAGTAAAGTCCTATGAAGAGATTCAGAAAGCAGATTTACCTGAAAAAGTAAAAGATAAGTTTACTATTAAATAAAAAAACAAAAGAAAATGCTCTATGCATTTTCTTTTGTTCTTTTCACCTGTATATATTTTGAACTACTATTATTCATTAGTTTCTCTAACCGATTTATATTCTCCGTTAATGCACCTTTCACAAGAGAGAAATCTGTATTGGATTCTTCTTTTTTTTCTTTAAAAAACGAAGACTTTTGCACATTGACTTCAGCCATCTCTTCTCCCCCTTTTCAAAAAGATACAACCTTTTATTTATATTATATAGCAAATGTAGAAAGAGTGTACACTTATGATTTTCTTTTTAATTCTTCTTCTAATTCTTCTACTTGCTGCAACGTATCCCCTTTTATTAAAGAGAAATCTGTTGTATCTTCGTTACCTTCTTTAAAAAAATCATTGTCATAATCTTTTACCACTACAATCACCTCTACATGCTAGTGTAGGAATGATTGTCCAATTTTATTCAAATTTGTCGGATTTTGTTTTTAATTTATGTATAGAAGAAAAGGACAGAAAAAGATTCTGTCCTTATTTACTAAAATAACTATGATGTATTGTTAAATTATATACATTTTCAAAATCCCGATCTTGCAGGTTATTTTTCTTTCCATCAATAACAATGAAAACGTCACTTACTATTTTTGCTGGTATAATCCCGACATTTTCTACTTGCACCGCTTTCTGCTCATTCAATTGCTCGATATGTTCTAACGGAACGATAATACTAAATTGCGAGCGAATACCACGAAAGTTTGTATTTAATTCCTTCGCCGCTTCAAAAACAACAATTTTCGCGCCAATCTTTTCCCCATATGAATCTAAAAATGCATTTAAGCTCTTTGTATATTCCTCTTCCGTATGCCATTCCATCGTACCGAATACTGCTGGATTAACATTTTGAATAATTGTCGTGTATATTTCCCCTCTCGCTTTAGATGCAATTAATGATCGTTTTATTGATTGAACTGTCTTGCCAATATCGCTAAATTTCGCACCCCATATTTCTGAAATATTAGGCGTTAAAATGAACGCAATATCAACAAAAATAACCATTGCAGTAAACATTAAAAGATTTTTCCAGAGGGTTAAATCAATTCCTTTTATCATGAAATACACGGTGACAGATATGATAAACAAACCATACCAAGTCTTTCTAATACGTTGCTTTTTCTCCTCGTACAACTCCTCATTTTTCCAATAAAAGAAAACAAGGACTACAAAGACAATCGCTAAAACAAATAAGCCAATTCGAATGTTAGAGATCATTAATCACATCACCCTCCATTCAAAAACTACTCACGATATCATTACATGCGCAAGCTGCTCTCTTTATGACAAAAGACGTGGACAAGCTTCTAAAATTAGCTACATCGCATATATATTAGAAAGTACCACGTCTTTTATCCTGTTATTTGTGGGAAATAAGACCCCTACTGATTAAAATTTCACTTTACCATGAGTCTATATTGTATATGTAGACAAGCATTCATTTCAAATTTTCGTATTAAAAAGAAATATGTTTCGGAATTTCCCCTTCAGGTACTTCTCCATCCATACTTAAATAATAATGACGAATCGGACGTAAGTTTTCGTCTAATTCATAAACAAGCGGAATGCTAGTGGGAATATTTAATGAAACTACACCATCACTTGAAAGGTTGTCTAAATATTTTACTAGCGAGCGAATTGTGTTACCGTGTGATGAAATAATTACTTTATTACCACTTTTTAATGTCGGCGCAATTTCTGAATGCCAATAAGCAAGTACTCTCTTCTCCGTATCCTCTAAACATTCAGTTAATGGAAATTCACCTTTTTTGAGTGTTTTATATCTTGGATCGGTCGCTTCATATCGAGGATCGTCTTCAGTAAGAGCCGGTGGTCTTACATCAACACTTCTTCTCCAAATATGAACTTGCTCCTCACCATATTTTTGTGCAGTTTCATCTTTATTCAGCCCTTGCAATGCACCATAATGTCTTTCATTTAGCTTCCAAGATTTATGTATTGGAACCCAAGTAAGATCCATCTCATGAAGTACAATCCATAACGTCCGAATTGCGCGTTTTAATACTGATGTATAAGCCACATCAAAAGTATATCCGTTTTTCTTTAATATTGCTCCTGCTTCTCTCGCTTCACTTAATCCATTCTCTGATAGATCAACATCTGTCCATCCCGTAAAGCGATTTTCAAGATTCCATAAGCTTTGTCCGTGACGAATAAGTACAAGTTTTATCATTATAATTCCCCTTTCGGAAATGTGAATTTTATTGTTCCATTGCGTACACGTATAAAGTATCTAGTAATGTATCTTTTTATCCATTCACTCTATGACCAAATCATAGTTGCCAAATGTATGGATAAAATTTGTTCTTTTTCAAACGATAAAAACAGAAGTTTTTTCATTATTTTTGATCGACTGGTATTTCACGTTTGGATATCCAAGCATCAAAACCTGATCGGCTATTTGCCATTTCATTCATAACTTGGTGCCAATTGTCCTCACATGATTCACCAAATTTTGAAAAAATAGCACCCATTTGTTGTCTTTGTACATCACTCAGTTTTTTCTCTAAATCTGTACCTTTTTCTGTTAAAGACAACTGTTTCACACGTCGATCATGCATAGCTTCATTACTCTCAATTAAGCCCTTTTCCACAAGTTGACGTAGCGGTCCGTGGAGAGCTTGTTTACTTATTTCTAATAGTGATAATAACTCATTTACACTTATCCCTGGAAAACGTGCGATAAAAAATAAAATTCGATGATGTACTCGTTGAATGCCATATTCTTTTATAATTTCATCTGGCTTTTCAGTAAATGTTTTATATGCAAAATAAAATAATGCTAATGCCTCATTCATCTGTTCTTCTTTATGTTGTGTCATCTACTTTCCCCCTGTATGTAAATTATACCACAATCTAGTAATGAATATTTTAATCAACGCATTAGAACTTATTTAGTCTATTGAAACATTCATTGCATAATTAGGAGATGATTCATTTGAAAAAACAATATACTGTAAGTACATATTTATTGGATAGACTACATGAATTAGGAATTGAACATATATTTGGGGTTCCTGGTGATTATAATCTTGCCTTTTTAGATGATGTGGTAGCACATGAAAATTTAAAGTGGATTGGCAATTGTAACGAATTAAATGCTGCATATGCAGCAGATGGGTACGCTCGCATAAAAGGAATCGCTGCTCTTATTACTACTTTCGGAGTTGGAGAATTAAGCGCTATTAACGGTATTGCTGGCTCATATGCGGAAAACGTGCCAGTTATAAAAATCACGGGTACGCCACCAACAAAAGTAATGGAAAATGGAGCAATCGTTCATCATACGTTAGGCGATGGAAAGTTCGATCACTTTTCCAATATGTATCGAGAAATCACTGTGGCACAAACAAATGTAACACCTGAGCATGCTGCTGAGGAAATTGACCGTGTTTTACGCGCATGTTGGAATGAAAAACGCCCGGTTCATATTAATTTGCCGATTGATGTATATAATAAACCAATTAATAAACCTACAGAACCAATTTTATATAAACCGATTTTAAGTAATAAAGAAGCGTTGGATAAAATAATGCTACTACATGCCACTTCAATAATAAATAACGCCAAAAAACCTGTAATTTTAGCTGATTTTGAAGTAGATCGATTTCACGCTAAAGAAAATTTACATCAATTTGTAGAAAAAACTGGGTTTCCCATCGCGACGTTAAGTATGGGAAAAGGAATATTCCCAGAAAAACACCCTCAATTTATAGGGATTTATACTGGTGATGTAAGTTCTCCGTACTTGAGAAAAAGAATTGATGAATCTGATTGTATTATTAGTATTGGTGTGAAGTTAACTGATACTATTACAGGCGGCTTCACACAAGGTTTTACAAAAGAACAAGTTATAGAAATCCATCCCTACACTGTGAAAATTATAGATAAAAAATACGGTCCAGTTGTAATGCAGGATGTTTTACAACATTTAAGTGATTCAATTGCGCATCGTAATAAAGATACTCTTGAAATTAAGCCATTTATTTCAGCACCATCACCTTTTACTGAAGAGTTCAATCCAAAAGCACAAATGGTCACACAAAAACGTTTTTGGCAGCAAATGTACCATTTCTTACAAGAAAACGACGTCTTAATTGTAGAGCAAGGAACACCTTTCTTTGGTAGTGCTGCTATCCCTCTACCTAATAACACTGCATATGTAGGACAACCGTTATGGGGATCTATTGGATATACACTGCCCGCTCTACTTGGTACACAGCTCGCCAATTTATCACGGCGCAACATTTTAATTATTGGTGATGGTTCTTTCCAAGTAACTGCCCAAGAGTTATCAACTATATTACGTCAAAATTTAAAACCAATTATATTTTTAATCAATAACAACGGATACACTGTTGAACGTGCCATTCACGGCCAAAACCAACTTTATAATGATATACAAATGTGGGATTACAATAAACTATCAATGGTATTTGGGGCAGAAGAAAAAAGTCTAACATTTAAAGTAGAAAATGAAGCAGAATTAGCAGCAGTCTTTACAAATATAACTTTTAATAAGAATCAACTTATCTTCATTGAAGTTATAATGAGCCAAAGCGATCAACCTGAATTGTTAGCTAAACTTGGAAAAAGATTTGGTCAGCAAAATTCTTAATATAAAAGCATAACCTAATTATACAATTGGTAGTGTAAAACTTGTTTTGAGAATAGTTTCGACACTCAAAATACATAAGGAAAAGGATGGAAAGCACCATCCTTTTCTATTTTAAGAGCGTTCTTCGACTAACGCCCCGTGCGACAAGCAAAAATTCTTAATCCATCTTTAACTTTATAGCTTTTGTCGCAATAAATGTTTTAATATGCTTATCTAATATCCTTGTTCCACCAAAATCATCCTCATAAAAACCTGTTATAGCAAAACCAGCTTCAATTTGGCCTTGGATTTGGTCTTCTAAAGTATGCGCATATTCTATTGTTTGATTTGAATCGATGTAATCTTGAACTTCATCCTCTGGTAAATAATCCAATGTTGATGAAGGAATTGAATGTTTAACATCAAGAATACCTTTTTGCTCTTGGTTATCATCAAAAATCCATAGTAACGGATTTGTAAATCCAGCAATAAGAATACCTTTATTCTTTAAAACCCTAGAAACTTCATTCCATACAAGATGAACATCTTTTACAAACAAATTAGAAACAGGATTTATAACAATATCAAAATATTCATCCTCAAAATCACCAAGGTCTGACATATCTCCTTGTACTGTTTTCAAAGTCAAACCATCCCGTTTTGCTACCTTTTCATCTTGTTCCAATTGCTTCTTAGATATATCAGTAACTGTTACATCTGCTCCAGCAGCAGCTAGAACAGGTGCTTGTTGTCCGCCACCTGATGCTAAGCAAAGTATCTTTAATCCATCTAATGACTTTGGAAACCACTTTCTAGGAACTGATTTTTCCGTAGTGACTGTAATCTCCCATTCACCTGATTTGCTTTTCTCAATAACCTCGCTACTTACAGGCTGCGTGTATCTAGAACCTTCTTCAACCTTCTTATCCCATGCATTACTGTTTTGTTGTGTAATATCCATTGCGATTAGTCCTCCTAACGATCTAGTTGGATTTTAAGTGTAAACTTATTAACTATTTATGCTTTCCTTTTTCTATTAACCGGCCTGATAGTTCATACATAGTTGTCCATATTTATATTAACAGATAAACACTAATAATTACTAAAAATTCTAAAAAGACACAAAAAAAGCATTCCAAATCTGTTGACAGTTGGAACGCTTTTTTATGTTATTTCATTTTTCAAGCTTTTAACTAAATCCATTAAACAAATAAGCTATGCTTTTTCTTTTTTATTCAGCAAGAGTTAACTGCCAAGATACACCATACTTATCATTTAACCAGCCAAACTTTTTACTAAACGGATAAGAACCTAAAGGCATGAGAATTGCTCCATCCTGCGCTAGTTTATGAAAGACCGTTTCAATTTCTTCTTCTGTCTCACAAGTTACATAAAGAGACATAGCTGGAGTGAATGTAAAATTATGATTTACATAACTATCAATACACATAAACTCTTGGCCATTTAGCGTAAAAGTTGCATGAATTACAGTTCCCTCTTTACCAGGTCCTCCATTTTCATCGTAGCGAGAAATACTTACAATTTCCGATTGATCAAATAGCGACGTATAAAAATTCATTGCTTCCTCAGCTTTGCCTTCAAACATTAAAAACGTAGTAATTTTTTGATTTGTGTTACTCATATGGAGACAGCCCCTTGTTATATATTTATGTAAAACATAAGTCGGCAAAAAACCGAACGTACATTCCTATAAGTGTATTGTCTATAAAAACGATGAGTTTGTCAATTATCTACTTTATTATTTCTTCTTAAATAATGCTGTCCAAAGAAATGATTCTCCAAACATTTCTTTCGGTTGTTTCATTTGTTTCATCCTTCTAATCTCAATTACCTCAAATTCTTTAAATATCTCTCTTAACTTTTCTTCCGAGTATGCAAGACCACCTTGTAGACTCCATCCTCTATATACATCCCAATCTGTTATTTCCGATCCATTTCGCTCATCTAAATCGCCTGCCGCAAAACATGTTAATCCGAAATAACCACCCGATTTTAATGAGTTTTTAATTAAATCCACATAATTTATTCTTCTATGCGGTGGAATGTGATGCAAACAGCCCGAATCGTATACAAAATCAAATTCGTTTTGAACCTCTAAATTAAAAATTGAATCACTACCCCTTTTGCCAATGCCCTTTCTTTAGCCCAATTAATGCCTTCTACAGATAAATCCACTGCTGTTACATCAAATCTTTGAGTCGCTAAATAAATGGCATTTCTACCTGGACCACATCCAAGTTCTAATACCTTCCCTTTTGAAACTCTCTCTTTTTGTATATACGAAACTAGATTCTCATCTGGAACATTTTCAAAAAACGGAACATCCTTTTCTCTATTCTCATAAAAATCATTCCAAAATGGTTCTGCAGGTCTTAATAATGAATCAAGCATTTTTAAAATGTCTTCTTGTGTGTGTAACGTTTCAGTTTTCATTAATACCCCTCCATAAATTAATAGTCAGAAAATTATTATATATCTTTTCGAACTTTCAAACAAAGAAAAAACTCCTATATTCAATAGGAGTTTTTGTCTTTAAAATCCGAGTACAGCTAACCATTTTAACAATTTCTCTTCTCGCGCTTTTAAATCATCATTCCTAAACTTGCCTAGTTGTATTTCACTAACAACTTCTCCGTCCTCCATAAAAAGAACTCTTTCTGTTTTCTCTGCTACCTATACAACATGAGTCACTTAAGAAGGTTACTTTGCTGAAAAATAAAGCCGATTTCGTTAAGGGATATTTTTGCTAACGCCTCTTCTTTCATACATGTTATTTCATACAATCATACTTTTCTAATAAAATAACGCTTTTGTTCACTTTTTTGATACATTTACGAAACATTCATGTGTTACCTTCATTAAGTTCTTTTCTTTTTATAATGTCGTGTGAGATATACCAACAGAGGAAGCCCTAGATCCCCTAATCCTAGGGCTTTTTTATAAGAATTTTATACATTTTATTATTTCCACTAACTCTTTAAATTGTATATACATAATATAAAATTTTCATGTTGTTATATTTTTTGATGGCCTCTTATCTTTCCTTAAAAGGCTTTTTTTCAAATAACGCTTTTATTTAATTTATATTTAAAAAGTTCCTTTTCATAAAGACTTCCCTTATATGCTATACTCATTATTAAATAATTGTATAAGGAATGTTAAAAATGGATGATAGATCGTCAAGACAATGGAAATTGCGACAAAAGTTAAGAGCACTGAAAACCAAAAACAACAATGACACAAACCCTTTGTTTAGTGAACGCCTTGAATCCCTAGGAAACGAAACTCTCATTTTCTCCCAAGAAAAAAGCCAGCAGATTGCTATTATTTTAATGAATTCATTTCCTATAACTGTCTCGGGAAGAATAGATTGGGAACAGATAGATAACCAATTCATAGCTTCGAACAAAGAACAACTAATTTCCCTTATTAGAGCAAACCAACTAGATTTTGACGAACAGATTTTTATAATATGGGATAACTATGAAATCCCTGTAGTAAGTACAAATCTTGATAAAGTATTCCAATCATTAGTTGACGTTGATGCAGCCAGTTTTTATTACTGGATATTAGACAAAGAATTGATTAGGATTGGGTTTCGCTAATACTCTAAGCATATGAAGCTAGTTCCCTTCATTTCTTAATATTTTCTTCGTCACCACCGCTATTATTATCATTATGAAACTTATAGCTAATATAGGTAAATAAATTTTCGTACTGAATCCTTCAAACATAAAACCATATACGACTTGCCCAATTGGTGCCATACATTGAGATACCGCTGTTATAATTGCCATTACTTTTCCTAGATTTTCATTTGGTGTTTTCTTTTGGACTACAGTAATCACATAGATGGATACAATTGTCATAATCATTGCGATTAGAAGAGAAGAAAGTATAAAGAGGATAAATGGTGGATAGTATCCTAAATTAAGAGTAAACGGTGTAACTGATAGTGCCACTGGTATAACTAATAAAGCTATGATAAGCATCCAATTATATAATGTTTTCATCTGTAACTTTTTAGCAAAGAAACCGATTGACAATGCCCCTAATATGGTTGCAAAATCAATTAATCCCATTCCAATTCCATACATCGTATCGCTACTCTGCATAGTTACTCGTAATATAATAGGTCCTCCAACAACAAATAACGGTGTCAAAATTAAGTTTAGTAAAGCTGCAAGTAACATAGCCTTCAAAATAAAAGGTTGCTTTAAAACATAAAGAAAACCTTCTTTCATATCTTTTATAATTGTCGGTATGATATGGCTTTCTTGCGCTCTTTTTATAAAAGGTATTGTAATAAACATTTCTAAAATTGCAGATAAAAAGAAAGCAAGACAACTTATTATGACGAGCATTTTCAAACCAATTATGCCATATAATATTCCTCCTAGTACAGGTGCAACTATATTAGATAATGCTTGCACACCATTTATGATACCGTTTGCTTGTTCTAACTTTTTCTCTGGAACTAATTGCGGAATACTTGCCATAACAACTGGTGCGTACATTGCACTAACGACTGCTAGTAAAAACATAATTGTTCCAATCAATAAAATAGATACCGATTCAGTTAATAACAAAACTATAAAGCTTAATACAATAGCAGCGTTTATAAAATCCAAAATGACCATTACATTACGGCGGTTGAAACGATCTGCTATCGCTCCGCCAAGAGGAGCTAACAAAAACGGGATACTCGTTATGGCATATAACCCTGCAAATATATCGGCACGTCCTGTTATATCTAGCACATATAAAGACAGTGCAAAACGTAATAGTGTTGAACCTAAAATAGTAATAATTTGACCACTTACCATTAAGTGAAAATCTTTCAAGGAAGATTGAATACTTGCTGGCATCCTCATCACATCCTTCATTTAGTCTAGACCGACTGCCGGTCTATAACACCCAAACAGAAAAAAGCTATTTCTGTTTCATTAAAACCTCGATCATATAATCAAAGGACCCTTCTTTCGCTCCAACAGATACTTCCATCATTTTAATATAAGCCTTAGCTCTTCTCATCATTTCTTCCGGTTTCCACTGAAATAAACCATCATCAAATATGACTTGTGCTGAAGAGAGTAATAATTCAATTGTTTCTTGTGGGTATGGAGTATAAAATATGCCTTCTTCTATTCCTTGCTCTAAAACTTCCGTTAATACAGGAGATAAATGTATAATGGATTGCACTAAACTTTTCTGATGCATTTCTGCATTATTTGGTTGATGGAATTGTTCAATCATTTTTTCTTTGACATCTCCTGATTTTGGTGATTGTTCCATTAAAATTTTAAATAACTTATCTAAAACGTGGATATCGGGATTGGAGACAATCCTTTTCGCCTTAGTGACATCCTCTTTAATAATCCTCATAATGATTTCATCCATTACTTCCTCCTTCGACTTAAAATAATGATAAAACGTCCCCTTTGCTATACCAATTTCTTTTAAAATATCATTCACGGTTGTTTTCGTATAACCTTTCGTAAGAAACAAACGCTCAGCTGTTTCTAAAATTTCCTTTCTACGCTCCTCATACTCCTTTACAATTCGCATTCAAGTTCTCCTTCCTACCAGACCGACTGTCGGTCTATTAAAATTATATGTTTAGTTTGCAAAAAGTTTCCTATTATCGTACATATACAACACCATACTTTCTATTTCCTTTATAAATTTTTATTTTTTAACGTCCGCTCAATTTGTTTAAAACGTATCTCATGTTTCTTATCGTCACCTTTCATTTTAGGAAAAGAACGATGCCTCCGTTCGATCTATGTACTTATCAATGGAGTATTTTGTTGAGTTCCAATATGTAATATTGCATATTTCGTACTTTTATTTTTTTATATATAATAATTTATTTATAAAAATATAAATTATTAATAAGGGTGATTTATATGAGCAAGTTCCGAAAGAAGATGATTAAATATTTGCAAACATTTTGGGGATGCTTAGCATTTGGTGTATTAATGTTTACTATCTTCTTAATTACGGATTTAACATATGTATCTTTAAATACATTAGGCTGGAGAGACTGGCTAGGTTCTGTAGCAGGCGCAACCATTTTATCTGTTGGGATGTTTACTTTAAATAAATTGAATTTAAAATAAATATTCGGTCAATACTGAATGTGGGCTGTATGCCAACATTCATTTAAAGTAGTCTTCTCTGTATCTCCTTGTATTGAGCAGTTAGCTTTTGCTAGCTGCTCTTTTATTTTGTTCCGGTTCTTGCCTCTTAAAGAACTCTTTATCTACTTTTCCCCAATAAGTACACATATCTATTCCCCTTTGCTACAAAATGAAATTTTTATTTTGTTTTACGCGTCGCTTCTTCAATCAGCCAAGATACAATATTAAAATCATTAGCTTCACCCTTTAAAGATGTTCCGTTCCAAAAGCATTCTTTCATCACTTCAAGTAATTTTTCAACAGCTTCAATTCATCTCATATTCATTTTCCCTTTCTCCCAAATAACTATTTTGTTTTATTAATTAACTGATTAATAAAACAAACACCTTTATTAAACATTCCATGTTTCTTCACCCCTTGAATATTTTTCAAATAAAAATACATACTACTTTCAAGCTGCCGTGTCCATGGCTAATACCTCTTTCTTTTGATGTATATTTTTTAAGAAATCGAAAATAATACCAACAAGCTGTTTGAACTAGCAGCTTCACTCTTCTCGCAATGGGGATGCAAATTATCACAATTAGCTAACTCATTGAACTCACTGGCAGACAACCAAAATCGTTGTCTGCTTTTTGTATGAGATTTTTCGTTTTACATATACTACTTTTGAACCTGCAGACCAATACGAGCCATTTTGGTACTTGGGATTTCCCTTCCGGGGATAAGTATTTTTTACTTATCCCTTTTTTGTATAGACACGTATATTTAGGGTAAAACTAATTACAAGCAGATTTTCTGTTTATGCGTAGTTCTAAACAAGATTACTTTTTCTCCTATTAAAGGACGGCAGGTACGACTGCTAGTCCTTTTTTCTTATTTCGCATATTATCACTACATTACCTTCATCGTCGTCGTAAGCAATTTCCCCATAAGGATGGCAGTGGTGCTTCTCGAGTTCCTCATCGATAAAAACTAACAAATTAGTTTTCCAGTTTCCAACGATCGTACACCAATACGAGTTTAATCCTTCATAAACTTCTCTTGTTCTATTTCGATAATTGCGGAATGTATAATGAAAATACTCGCTCGCTTCAATACCTTTTCTTTTAACCAAAGTGTTCTGCTGAATGACAGTAATACCCTTTCTCTACTGGTTTTGAACTATAAAATTCCCTTTATAAATTTCAAATACGGTGAATGAAATTTTTTCTTGCCATCATCCTTGTTGTATACAAACAAAAAAAAGAGCCACAATATTTCGGGACTCTTTTACAATTATAACTATTTAACGACCACGTCTTTGCTGACCTTGCTTTGTACTACCTTTTTTATTACTTGGCTTATTAAATGATCGGTTATTTTCATTTCTCGAACTATTTCTTGAATCACTTCTCGAGCTATTTCTCGAATCACGTCTTGATTCACTTCTTGAACCTTCGCGGCTATCTCTTTGACGATTTTGACCTGACTTCTTTGGAGCCGGCTTTGGTACCGGTTTTCCATTTTCATCTACACGTTTTATCTTCGGTTGTTCGATTATTTCTCTTTGTATTGGTGCACCAAGCGTTTTTTCAATTTCTTCTAAATGTTTTTCATCTTTCGCTGCAACGAACGTAATTGCAAGACCTGATCCACCTGCACGTCCTGTTCGGCCAATGCGGTGAATGTAACTTTCTACATCTTCAGGGATATCAAAATTAAATACGTGCGTTACACCATCTACATCAAGTCCACGAGCTGCTACATCCGTTGCGATTAAGTACTGAATTTTAGCTTCGCGGAAACTCTTCATAACTCTTTCACGTTTCGCTTGAGGTATATCACCATGAAGTTCAGCACAATTATAACCTAGTCCTTTTAAATTATCATAAAGCTTACTTGCTCTAACCTTTGTACGACAGAAAATAACAGCTAAAAATGGCTGATCACGATCCATAACAAAACGAAGTGCATCTGGCTTTGCACGATCTGTCGTCTCAATGACACGCTGCTCAATTGTATCAACCGTTACTTCTTCACTTTGTACTTGAATCATTTGCGGTTCATCCATATAACGCTTCGCCAATTTTTTAATATCTTTTGGCATCGTTGCTGAGAATAACATCGTTTGTTTACTACCTGGTGTCTCATCTAAAATATCTTCAATATCATATAAGAAACCAAAATAAAGCATTTGATCCGCTTCATCTAGTACAATCGTTGAAAGATTACTTAAATCAATTGTTTCACGTCGTATATGATCTAATAATCGTCCTGGTGTTGCAACAACAATATGTGTATTACCTTTTAATTTTCTCAATTGTTGTGCTACATCTTGCCCACCATAAATCGCTAGTACATTAATATCTTCTCTTTGAACAAGCATTTTTTTAATTTCAGTTGTAATTTGCAGAGCTAGTTCCCTTGTTGGTGCAACAATTAAGGCCTGAACATCACTACACTCTGGATCGATTTTTTCTAAAATCGGTAACACGAATGCTAACGTTTTACCCGTTCCTGTTTTCGCCTGCCCAATAATATCTTTACCTGACAGAATAACAGGAATTGCCTTCTCTTGAATTGGTGTTGCTTCTGTAATTCCATTTTCACGTAATGTATGATTAAAAGTTTCACTAATTCCTAATTCTAAAAAGTTTTTCAAATAGACCACTTCTTTTCCTTATTTTTCACATTAGCTTTCATTGTACCATTTGTTTCGCCAAATATGAAAAATAAAAAAATTCTTATCTTCTTTTTTTATATTCATCCTGTACTAGATGAACAAAATCTTTTTGCTTTTTCTCAGATTTTATTAATGCTTCCATGTTAGTAGAAGACAAAATGAACTTCTTAATTTTTCTATTACTCCAAATTAAACTTGTATACTTCGGATCTTCATGTAGATTTCGAAACCACTCTAATTCACTTAATTTTGCGATATGGTGTTTCAATTTCATGTCATTTCGAGGATAAAATAAAATGATATCTGCTATTACATCAAATAACGAACCCATCTTCTCCCCCCTATACCCTTGCTCAAATTATATATATTCTTCTTTACATATATATTTCAATTTTACCGAAATATAATGTTACTGATTTGGTTGAAATCGTAAAATATATGAACTAAAAAACCGATCTTTTCGATTTAGGAAAGACCGGTTTTCATTAATTTATACAGTAAGCTTTCCTCCATGATAGCAATAATACTGTGCTGCTTTAAAACTTTTAATCCTATTTAAAGACTGTTTCGCTTTTTCTATATCCAAACAAAAATTCGGATTAGCTATTACTAACTCACGATTCTCTTGAACAGCCGCATCTCCCGTAATTACACAATCTAAATTCGGAAAATATAATGAAATATGCCCCGAAGTATGTCCTGGCGTCGCTACTATTTGACATTCATTATTCAAAATCATTTGACCATCATGCACTTTTTCATCGACGGAAATATGTTTTATATTTTTTAACTGTTGTATAAACCATTTACCAAATTCTTTTTCTTCATTTGGCATACGTTCTAACATTTCTTCAGCTTGAACTAACCTCTCTGATTTTATATCACCACTAATATAGTTAGATTCAATTTCACTAGCAATAATATTAATTTGAGGATATTTCAATTTGAAATCATATAAAGTCCCTAGATGATCATCATCATAATGGGTAATAATTATATTCTTTAAGTTTTTCATCTCATATCCATGTTTTAATATTGCATTTTCAATTAAAGGTAAAAAACTTGGATATCCTGTATCGACTAACGTTAATTCATTATGTACTATAATTAAACTTGGATAAATACATTGTTTTTGCCCATTAAATTCGAATTCAATTGGTAGTTCTATTATTTTCATTTTCCTTCCCCCATACCACCTATTCAATATTTAATAATAACCACTTCGTCCATATACATTTCACTATACATATTTTTAAAATTTTTATCAGTATTTTGTTTTAACGTTTTTTATTGGTTAATTCTATTTTTAAATGTGGTATACCAAAGATATTATATATATGTGTTAGCAAGTTCGTCTGTAAAATCATATACAGGGTTTTCACTCTTAACCTAAGCTATTCCTTTTTATAAATGAATTTAACCCTTATTGGACAAGTATCCGTTTCGTAATTTTCATATGTAATAAAAGAGACATCTCCTTAAATTAGAAATGTCTCTTTTAAATTAATAAAACAAATTTAGTTGTATTTCTTTTTTTTTGAAAAGTTTCTTCATCAATAAATTATACATTTTCAGTGCTTGTACTACAACTTGTAGAGTATAAAATAGGTATACCGCATATAGCATCATTCATTACATTACGAAAAACTTTTGCAGCGACTTCTGTGAAAGTTTGGCATAGATTAGAAATATCATCATTAAAAAACTGAATCACTTTTGCAGCAAAAACCGGAAAAACAACATTCGCTCCACCTGGGAACTGCGGCTGCACAACAACTTGCTCAAAATACAAGTTGCTTTCTAAAGCTACTTGAAAAAGGTGTGCAATTTCAAAAGCATCTAAAGGACAAGGAATTGAGTTTACAATTCCATCCCCAATAACACTAACAACAATAGTTACATTTACATTGCCAAATTGCACTGTAGGTTTAAGAAGTGTAGCTAATGCAATCGCTTTTTCAAAATCCGTAGTTTGTACTAAAATAATAAAATTTCCATCAGTCGGTATTAGCGGACCTACTGTTACAGTTGGATCAGCCCCTACCGAATTTCTGAGTTCGTTAAAATATGTGATCCATGGCGGTGAAAGTTGTGGTTGTACACGCTCGTCCATTCTTTTTCCACCTCCTTATACAATTCTTAATACTATAATATGGAAAAATTTTAATAGTGCATTAGATATATTTATTATTTTTTATAGTCTCACCGTATCAATTTGGGAATTTTATGTGTTTAGAAAACCTTTTAGAAACATTTAACCCTTATTGTACGTCAATAATACAGTAGTGAAAATTTTACAAATGAAGAATATAGACAGAATAAGGTTGCTAGTTCATTAATCGTAAAAATATGGAGTGTTACATAAATAAGCTTCATTTACAGTAATATATCTTTACTATTATGTATCTTATATTGCAGCGATTTACTAATAAGACGTACAATCCCTATCCTTTTAGAAGTAATTAAAACCTTTGGTGAAATCTTCTTTAGATAGATACCATTTGCAAATTGTTTAATTTAACAAATACTACTTGCATACTATGTAATGAAGCACTGTGAATCGTTGCATAATCCACATTATATTATTTTGAACAGGTATTCCCCTATTTTTATGGAAATATATAATTAAGAAAAACAATAAAATTGATTAATCTCTCACTTCTTTGTCCATCCTTTTAAAAAATCTATGTTTTTGTAAAAGGAGTGTTTATATGGAGAAACAGACACTTTGGAAAAAGTTCAAAAAAAGCTCTGTAAACCTCGGTAAATCCAGCGTATATGAAAGTATTATTTTATTCTACACAATGAAAAAGAAAGAATTACCTACTAAAGCGAAATTCATAATATTAGCCGCTTTATCTTATTACGTATTAGCAATTGATTTCATTCCAGATATAGCTGCTATTATTGGGATCGGCTTATTAGATGATGTTTTAGCAATCGCTGTAGCGCATAAATACGTTATGAGACACGCAGATGCTGAAATTCGAGAGAAGAGCAAAGTAAAGATGGAGTCATTATTTACTTCAGCACAAGCATAATGAAACTATCTAGTCATTTACCATGAGAGCATTGCAGAATAAATTCCTAAACAGTAAAAGAATTTCTCTTAGTCCTCAAACCGTAAACAAATAGGGTGTCAGCACTTGTTCCTAAGTTCTGGCACCCTTTTATTTGTTCTTATTTCTATCTGTTATACAGTTGCATGTGTCCCCTTATACAAAACTGCTATTGCCGCGACTATAAGGATCACACCCATAAAAGCAGGTGCGGCATGACCAAGTGATACATAGATTTGTCCTCCAAGAATAGGACCAATCATTCTTGCTAAAGCTTGAATAGATTGGCTTCCACCTTGAATCCTTCCTTGTTCACTAGAACTGACAGACTTTGAAAGCATCCCGTTGAATGAAGGTCCGAAAATTGAATCCCCAAAACCATACATCAGCATCCCAGCGATAAGTAGTGGATAGAGTGAAAACAAAGCTGATGCCGCAATAAAACTGTATCCTATAATCTCCGAAACCATCCCAAGAATTGCTATTTGTTTATCACTAAGCTTGATCAAAAGCTTTGGCATGATAAAACTTTGTGAAACAATGTCTTGAAAGCCCAAAATTGAAAACATAAGTCCGATTAATGCAGGTTTCCAACTGAAAGTATCCATTGTAAATTGCGTGAAAATTGCTTGTAAAGATCCGTTAGGTATCCAAAGTAAAAACGCTGAGACAAGTAACCACTTTAAATTTTTCATGGAAAGTATGTTTGCTAGCTGTACAAAAGGATTTAACCTTACAAAAGTAATCTCTTTCAACCTATTATTTTTTTCAAGGCTCTCAGGCATATATTTGATCCCATATACAACATTTATTAACGTTATGATTGCACCAAAATATATAGGTACAGTATCACCAAACTTGGCAAGTATCCCCCCAATGGTTGGGCCAATGATAGTTCCCGCACCTACAACTGCACTCACCCATCCAAAATATTTCGTTCTCTGTTCTTTTGGAATGATGTCTGCAAAATATGCGAAGATAGTACTTATGCTCCCGCCTGTTATTCCTTCTATTATGCGTCCAGCAAATAGTACCCATAAAGCTCCTCCTATTCCAAAAACTAAGTACCCAATTGCAGAACCAAATAAGCATATTAAAAGTAGTGGACGACGGCCATACTTATCGCTTAAAGCTCCGAGTACTGGTGCAGCTAAAAACATGCAGGCCGCATATACGGAAGTTAGTAGTGTAACAACCAATGCTTGTTCTTCCGGATTACTTGTATATGGCTGTACTAAGAATGGGACTACAGGCATGATGATACTGAAACCTATACCACAAAGAAATACAGAAATAAGTCCGAATAGTAAAGCATGTTTATCTATGTTTTTTTCAGTTTTCCTTTCATTTTGTGATCTAAATATAGACATTTAACTTCTCTCCTAAAAAATGTTGCTTTGTCAACAAAATAATAACTCTTTTTTGTTGATTAGTCAACAAAAATAAAATAATAAAAAAGCAGCCTATTCTCATTAGAGTAAGGCTGCCCGTAAAAGCCCGATTGGTGAGGGCTGATAATCAGTGGAGATGAAGACCCCCCACTGATTAAAGTTTCACTTTATTATTAAAATATATTACGATTTAATATGTATACCTTGTTTCTTTATTTCTGCATCCAAATGTCTACTATACTTTTCCACAAAGCTAATTATACTGTTGAATTCTTCTTCAGTTACTTGTTCAAATACAGCTTTATCTCGCTCTTGAAACTCTTTGTGCAGATTTTCATGGATTTTATAAATTTCTTTCCCTTGTTCGGTAAGCCTAAAATAAATTTCTTTCTTATTTTCTGACTTTTGGTAGCTTTCAACAAGGCCTTTTTGTATGAGCTTCTTAGTCATTCTACTTATAGCACCGCGAGTCACATAAAAAGCCTCTGCGAGTTGTGTCACGTTAGAATCTGCATTGTTTTCAATATATTCAATGCAGTGGACTTCAGAAGACTTAAAACCTTTAAGACCCTCTTCCATCTTATCTTTATTAAGCCAAACCAGCTTATTATATAATTCCCTGAAACCGTTCATGACCTGTTCTTCTTTATTCATGCCCTGCCCTCCTCACCGCTCATTAGCACATTAAAACTATTATATTAAATTTCTGCTTACGTTTCGACAATATTGAAATAATTATTATAACATTAAAGATATGTGTAAAAATAGGCGCTTAAATAAAATAATTTTTAAACAGCAAATTTTGCAAGTTTATTTCTACTTACAGTAAACGGTAGACAAAAAGTAAGAGCTAAAATCATTTCTCTTAGCTCTTCTTTCATAAAACTATTTCACTTCATTAGCGACAAAAAAGTGCTCACATACACTTGATATGCGCTGTAAGTCCACGTTCCCACCAGATATAACAGCCACTACTTTTTTCCCTTTTATATAACTATCAACTTTTCCTGCAAGAAGTGCAGCAGTTGCTAATGCACCTGCACCTTCTACAACAGCTTTCCCACGTTGTAATAAATCTTTCATCGCTACTTCCAGCTCTTTTTCTGATACAGTTACAATATCATCTACTAATTCTTTTACAATTTCAAATGTTAATTCACCTGGTATTTTAACTGCGCAACCATCTGCAATAGTAGGCGCCTCATAGTGTTCTACGATTGCTCCTTTATCGTAAGATGCCTTCATTCCATGAACATTATCTGCTTGGACACCAATTATATTAATGGATGGATTAAAAGATTTCAATGCTACAGAAATACCAGAAATAATTCCGCCTCCACCTATTGGTACAATGACAGTATCTACATCCCACATATCATCAAGAATGTCTAATCCAATTGTACCTTGACCAGCCATTACCTCTACATCATCATATGGATGTAAGTATGTTTCACCTGTTTCCCTTATAATTTCTTCACATTTTACCTTTGCATCATCAAAGGTTTCACCATGTAAAATCACTTCAGATCCATATCCTTTTGTTGCTTCAACTTTTGCCTGAGGTGCAGAAATTGGCATAACAATTTTACTCTTAATACCGAGTAAATGAGCAGATAATGCAACTCCTTGTGCATGATTACCTGCTGAACATGCAATTACACCTCTTTCTTTTTCTTGATCCGTGAGCCGCGACATTTTATTAAATGCGCCACGAAATTTAAAAGAACCCGTTAATTGCATATTTTCTAATTTCAAATGAATTTCTCCACCCGTTTTACTAGTTAAGTAAAAAGATTTTACTAATGGCGTTTTACGAGCATTTCTATCTAGAATTTTGTGAGCTTTTTTAATATCGTCTATATGTAATGGTAGTTTTCTAGTTATCATACTGACACCTCTTCCAATGTTCTATTCCTAAGTTTTCGTAAGTCGTAGCTCCTTTATACGAAAAGAAAAAGTCTTTATATATGTACCCCACTCTGAAATAAACACATTTGCAAACAATTTAACATCCTCTTCATATCGCGTTCTTTATAATGATTTAAACATGCAATTTGGATCCAATTATTCTTTTGTAAATAAGATGACTCATAATGAACGATGTATCCTTGTAATGCTAATGTATCGCCTACTACTTTAGAAGAATAATCTTCGCTCAATACAATAGTAAGTATAATTGGCGCGGCATGTTCTTTAGGTGAAACAAGCTTTAAACCCATAGCAGTAATAACTTCTTCAACATAATCATATGTCTCTTTAATTTTTACAAATGCCTTTTCATCTTCAAATCTCTTCAACGCTTCTTGCAATGCATAAATTAAATTCCATGATTGTGAGTATGGAATACTTTCATTTTCTTCATACATGCCAATGTCCATATAGGCCGGCACAGCCTCGTTTATTTTTACAATGTGGTTATGAAAAACGAAAGAAATTCCTGTATATGATTTAATCGCTTTACCGCTAACACCACTTGCAAAATACACATCCTTCAAGTCTAATGGTATTGCTCCAATTGAGCTTATGCAATCTACACACAGTTTCATTTGATTCTCGTTACAAAGAGTATTTAGCTCGTTTAAATCGTTTAACATTCCAGTAGATGTTTCATGATGAACAAACCAAATCCATTCATAATTTCCAGTTGTCATAATTTCTTCTAATTCGGTATAAATAAATGGATCTCCCATTTCCTTTTTATACGTATCAAAATGTAACCGTGCTCGTTTTGCATGTCCAACTAATCTATTACCAAATTCCCCATTTGTTAATACTAGTCCTTTCCCTTTTAAAGAACGTAACTGTAAAGCAATCGCATCATTTGCTAACGTCCCTGTTCCTAACATAAGCTGTACATGTTTTGCTTTTGTCATGTGAAGTAACCGTTTTTTCACATTGTCCATCATCACTTGAAATGACTTAGTGCGATGGGAAATAGGTCGCGTAGAAAATGCCTTTCGAACGTTCTCTTCAATATCTACTGGACCAGGTAAAAACGTATATTCTTTCGTCATAATCCCCCCAACACTCGACTCTTCAAACATAGCAGGGGTAACATACATTGGCTGAAAGGCCGCTTCTTCTGTACCAACTAACGTATGGAAAACTTTGAATCCCATTTGCTCATATAAAGCTAGTTCACGTGTTGTTGCAGAAATGAGTGCTAATTCATATCCATTTAGAAGCAAATAACGATGTAGAAAACGGATTAATCCTAACAACGCTCTTCCATTCCTATATTCACGTTCTACTGAAAGTAAACGAATTTCATACACTTTTTCTCCATGCTCTTGCAAATAAACATCTAAATTTGAAATTTTATAATCTAACGAGAATGGTCGTTTTCCCCGCACCGCGACCATACCTACTAATCTATCCTCATCTAAACAAATTAAATATGTATTTTCTTCATGAAACCGATCTATACGAAACCGGTCTTTCGTTTCTTCATGTTGCGGAATCTCTTCTACAAAAGTTTTATAATTTAATTTATGTATACTTTCAAATTCCCAATCTTGATCAGCAACTTTATAAATTAACCCCATGCCTTATCTCCTTTATCTATTTAATAAAAAATGATAAGTGGAGATTATCCCCACTTATTAAACATTCATTTTATTCTCGATTTACATATAGAATAAGTACAATAATCATTCCACTTAAAATAGTCGTAACAACAGAATAAGAATAAAGAATCATACAAATTGGTAAACAAGCAATCGTAATTAGTCCTGGCTTCGTAAACCCTTTGAATATTAAATAAAATACAATAAAAATGCCTATGAGGGTAAGCGCTATCAAATAATCAAATGCAATTAATCCTCCAATAAATGTTGAAATACCTTTACCGCCCTTACCTTTAAATAAAACTGGGTAAATATGTCCAATAATAACGGCCAATAATGTTAACATTACGAATGTAGGGTCTTCAAACAGATATTTTGCAACAGTAACAACGATTGCCCCTTTAATCGCATCCCCTAAAAATGTAGCGATGAAATACCCTTTTCCATATACGCGCCCCATATTTCTTGCGCCAGGATTTCCGCTTCCTTCATCCCTAATATCAACGTTATGTCTCAATTTTGTTACTATATAAGCGGTCAATATGTTTCCAATTAAATAAGAAGCCACCAAATATAAAAACTGCATACTATTAATCATGTAATCATTCACTTTCTACATGGGAATACATATACAATATTCAATTACTACGTATATTGTACGTTTTTAACATACATCCCTTTATACATTTTAACATCATATTTTTACAAATCATACAAAAATTCTCATGCGCTAATTTTAAAAATATATATCCCTCATTAAATGGTATGTTCCTTTCACTGCCATTTCTGCTTGTGATACGAATGTAATTTCTTTCATACTTTCTTCACAGCATTTCTTAAATACAGCAAATATTTCAGGAACTAAACGCAATATACTGCCACTTACTGCAATTGGCGTTGAGTGCTTAAAGTTCAACTTGTTATAAACATTTACTGTAATCCTTGCTAATTCCTTTCCAGCTTGCATCATAATTTCATGCGCATCATTATTGCCATCTCTCGCTTCCTGAATAACTAATGGGGCGATTGCTGCAATTTTATCTTTAGAAGAAGTATATACTAAGCTTTTTATATGAGACGGTGTCAAAAGTTGAAACTGCCTTTGAATATTCAAACTCAATGGACAAAGACTGATTCCTTGATCGAACTGAATTGCCATTTTCTTTAAAGCTTGTAATGCAATCCAATATCCGCTCCCCTCATCTCCTAAAATATGTCCCCATCCACCGCTATACTGATATACTTCTCCTTTTTTTCCTATACAAATTGCACCTGTACCACCTATAGTTAATATTCCATCCTTACCTTTTAAAGCAGCTGCATGTGCGATCATTGCATCATTAAGAATTTCAATTTTTGTTCCGTATTTCTTTTTTAAACGTAATGTTAATTCATTTGTATTCGCTCCGCTTATACCAGCTAATCCTAAACAAACACAAACACAATGCCCATTTATTAAACTCTTCTGGCATTGATTAATTGCTTCCATAATATGCACAAGAGCTTCTTCAAAATCTATTAATATGTTTCCAAAACCACCGGTAGCTCTTACAAGTTCATTTCCGTCTTTATCAAATGCAATTGCCTCGGTCTTTGTTCCCCCGCCATCTACTCCAATCATATACTTCATATGTTCGCCTCATTTTCATCTGCGTATGGAGGGAATGTTATATTCCCTAAAATTACGGAATTCTTAGCACCTGTTGCGCTCGGCACATTACTCGGATTACGATGATACGTTTCGTTTGCTAAAATAGCAAATGCAATTGCTTCTTTCGCTGCTGAAGAATGACCAATATCTTCTTGTATACATATGCTACATTTCTCTTCTCTTAATCCATTCCGTAACATTTCAACAAGTGTATTATTATAACTTCCACCACCACCTAAAATCACCTCATCAATTTCATAATACGGCAAAATAAACGCCTTATAATGATGAACAATTGAACATGCTGTAAACATCGTGACAGTTGCCAATATATTTCCTTTACTATGCTTTTCAAATCGATTCAATAATTCAGTCACAAACGCTTCTCCAAACTGTTCTCTACCTGTTGATTTTGGTGGTTTCATGTTCAAAAATGGATGCTTCATACAGTATGTTAAAATTTCATCTACAACTACCCCCTGCTTTGCAATCCAACCATTTTGATCATATGGTACATGAAATAATCTTTGACATACTTCATCGATTACCATGTTGCCTGGTCCAGTATCGAAAGCAATAACACTCTCTTTACTTCGTTTACTTGGAACCACTGTAACATTACTAATCCCACCAATATTTTGTAGTAGTCTATTTTTAGTTTGATGTCGATATAAAATAATCTCTGAATATGGTACAAGTGGTGCACCTTGTCCCCCTGCCGCCATGTCCATCGTTCGGAAATTCGAGATAACCGTCGTGTTCGTTTCATATGCTATTACTGCTGGTTCCCCAATTTGCAATGTTGAAGAAATAATATTCCCTTCTTGCTTTGGCTGATGATAAATCGTTTGTCCGTGAGAGCCTATTAAATCTAATTGTCTCAAAGGAAAATTGGCCTCTTTACAAACTTCCTTTACAGCATTGGCGAAGCATAAACCAAGTTTAAAATTTAAACTACATATAAGTTGGACATTCGAAGTTTCAATTGATAACGCTTGTTGGATCTCATTTTTCATATCATTACAAAATGGAACAGTAGTAAAATGGATGAGTTCGATTTTAGAATCTACACCACTTCCTTCTATATGAACGAGCGCTACATCTATTCCATCTAATGAAGTACCAGACATTACCCCTGCAATATACATAACGTGCATGACCTCCTATTTACTAAAAAACAAGCATGTAATTAACGAACGTACAACCAATCGAAAACAATATAAATCTAAAAAACAACTGAGCTTTCGATGCAAACGATCCATCAATGAAAGAAACAACTACCGTAAGCAAAACGCTTGCCGCAATACTTGTAACAAGCCAGATACTATGCATTTGTGATAGATTTAGCATGCCTAATAAAGGGACAAAAAGTAAATTTGCACAAATCACTCCAAATAATAATAAAAATACGCCTTTATAACTAAATTTTATATTCATTCTATTTCCCCCTTTCTAGTTTTAATGTGAAAGAAGTGATAGACAAAAAGTCTATCACTCAAAATAACAGCGTGCAGATTAAGGATTAACAGATTCCCCGTCACCATTTTTTTCAATTTCAAGCATATTTTTGTCGTACATTTTAAAGAATGGTAAATAAATAAGGAACGATATTGCTATATTTATAAAAACTAATACAATCGCACGCCAATCCCCACCTGTTGCTAAATATGCACCAATTGGAGCAGGTAGTGTCCATGGCGGCATAATATGCGTTGGTGTTACAAATCCCATCGCAGTTGCTGAATATGCAACAGTTGCTGTTACAAGTGGTGTAATGATAAATGGGATAATTAAAATTGGATTTAGTACAATCGGTAATCCGAATATGACTGGTTCATTAATATTAAAAATACCCGGAACAATACAAGTTCTTGATAATGCTTTCGAATATTTCGATCGACCAAATACAATCATAGCTAATACAAGCCCTAACGTCGCACCAGAACCGCCAATCCATATAAACCATTGATATAACGGCTCTGGTGAAATAAATGGCAACTGATCTGCTCCACTAGCAACTGCTTCACCATTTTTCCCTAGATATACTTCCCATAATGGCCGAGCAACAGTTCCAACAACCGACACACCATGGATGCCGAATGACCAAAAAAACGTAATTAAAAACACTGGAATCATTACACCGAAGTAACTATCCCCAGCTTTTACTAATGGTGCTGCTAATTTATCAACAACATGGTGTAAATCAATGCTAAAAACGACAGTTACTAGACTCATTATAATAATAACGAATGCTGCAGGTATAAGTGCTTCAAATGAACGCGATACAGATGGCGGTACTTGTTCTGGCATTTTAATCATTACATTTTTCTTCTTACAAAATCTTAAAATCTCTACGGATAAAATAGAAACAATCATCGTCACAAATAATCCATGACCTCCGAGATTTGTCATCGGAAGCATGAATCCTTTTTTATCAATTAACTCAGGCGTTAATGTTAAAAGTAGTGAACATACCGCGAGCTGTGCTCCTGATAAAGCATCTAATTTATAACTTTTCGCTAAATTATATCCTATTCCAAATGCGATATATAAAGACATAATAAACATGGTTAAACGATATGGTATCAATATACTTGTTTGATTCTTTAATGCCCAAACTGATATGAAACTATCTTTCGGCAGTGGTGGAAATGCTACTATTAAAAAGAAGCTTCCTACTATAATAAATGGTAACGCCGAAATAACTCCATCACGGATTGCTTGTAAATGTCTCTGCTCAGAAAGCCTTGCCATCGGTCCAGATAAGTTTTTATCAAGAAACGTGACAAACTTATTCATAACGTTTCCCCCTAACTTATTAATTCATTTACAGTTTTTAATAAAGTCGGGCCACCAAGCGGTGTGTATGCTTGCGGCGGTATGATGCCACACGGAATAGATTCCTCCTCTGCAAATTTTTTTACAGAGTCAAATCGGTGTCTTATTTGAGGTGCCACCATTACGACATCCCAGCCATTCTTTACTTCTTCCTCTACCTCATTCGTTCCAATTGCATGCACTTCCATGTTCACACCATTTTTCTCCGCTTCTTTTTTTAAAGCGTTTACAACAATTGCACTGGACATTCCTCCAGAACAGACGAACAAAACTTTCATTTATTAATCCTCCTATACTTATAATTTATTACCCTTCAAATGAAAGGAAGTTTCACTTTACTAACAAGCATATGAAGTAGTAAATGAATTTAGTTATAATGAAAGTAAATTTCATTAAAAATATTTTTCCTATTAAATTAATGTTTCAATATGCAATTTTCTCTATTGCAAAGTCAACCTCGCCTCATATATTATTTTAAATAATCATATGATAGGGAGGCGTATAAATGATCGTTAAACGTTTATTAATGATATGTTGTATCGTCATCTTGTTCATCCCTTTCTCTTTCATTCCCCCTCACTTTACTTATGCTGAAGTAAATACTACGTACAAAAAACATGAATTACGTGCTGTATGGATTGCATCTGTTCTGAATATTGATTGGCCCTCAAAAACTGGCTTACCCATTGAAAAACAGAAACAAGAATTTATAAGATTATTAGACAATGTAAAAAGCACTGGTATGAATGCAGTTGTTGTACAAATTAAACCAACCGCTGATGCTTTCTATCCTTCAAATTACGGTCCTTGGTCTGAATACATTACAGGAACACAAGGAAAAGATCCTGGTTATGACCCGCTCGCATTTATGATTGAAGAAACTCATAAAAGAAATATAGAATTCCACGCTTGGATTAACCCATACCGAATAACGATGAATCACACCGATATAAATCGATTATCAAATAATCACCCTGCAAGGCAACATCCCGATTGGGTTGTCATTTATGGCGGAAAGTTATATTACAATCCCGGTATTCCGGAAGTAAAAAAATTTATAACAGAAGGCGCTTTAGAAATCGTACAAAATTACGATATTGATGCGCTGCATATGGATGATTATTTTTACCCATATAAAGTAGCCGGTGAAGAATTTCCAGATCAGAAAACATACGAAACATATAATAATGGTAGATTTACAAATATAGAAGTTTGGCGACGTAATAATGTAAATGAACTTGTAAAAGATTTAAATACTGCTATAAAACAAGAAAAATCATATGTAAAGTTTGGCATTAGTCCGTTCGGCGTATGGCGAAATATAGCTGACGATCCCACTGGCTCTAACACAACCGCAGGCCAAAGAAACTATGATGACCTTTATGCTGACACACGTGAGTGGATACAAAAAGGATATATTGACTACATTACACCGCAAATATATTGGAATATAGGTTTCACCCCAGCTGCATATGACATATTAGTAGATTGGTGGGTTAAAGAAACAAATAACAAACCGCTTCACCTATACATCGGTCAAGCGGCCTATAAAATTAATAATAACTCCGTCCCTGCTTGGTCTGATCCAGAAGAATATCCAAAACAAATTGCATTAAACCGGCTATATCCTGATATAAAAGGTAGTATGCATTTTAGCTTAAAAGATATTAATAACAATCCACTCGGAGTTAAAGATAGACTTTCAAAAAACATATATAAACATCCTGCATTAATCCCGCCTATGCCTTGGCTTGATCATGATCCACCAAAACAACCGACTTTAAAAGGCGCCATTCCAAGAGATGAAGGTATTGCAATCGGTATCATTGACAATAGAGATAATGATTCTGCTTATTACGCTATTTACCGCGTGAATGGGAAAAATGAAGTGGATATACAAAACCCAAAAAATTTACTTACTACTGTAAGAAAAACAAAACTTGGAGAAATTTATGTAGATAAAACCGCTATTTCCGGAGAAACGTATACGTATGTCGTAACTGCAGTTGATCGATTGCATAATGAAAGTGTGGCTTCTAGTCATACTACCGTTAGAGCAAAATAAAACCTCATAAAAAAAGCGCCTTAAAGCCGTGATACTTAGCTTTTAAGGCGCTTTTTGTTATTTATTCTTAAACTTCTCAGTCGCTGCTCTCATCTTCACATTTAAATCGTGATCAATTGAGTCGCGAATATCTCGCTCTACTACTTCCATTTCTTTTTGGAAATTTTCCAAGTAGATTTTCAGTTCTTCTTCCTTCTCTGGTCTTTGTGAAGGTGGTAATTGTACTACCAACGATAACATGGCCGTTAAATCTTTCATTAAGAATGTTTCAAGTTTATGTTGTTGTTCAAACATGCGTTGCTCTTGATAGTACGGAAGTGCATTTAATACTGAAATTGTAATATCATCAACCGTTCTTTGTAATGAAGGATTTATTGAGCGTTTATACGCTTGAATTGTATTTAATGCGTCTGGATAACGGTCATAAAAATACAATTTGTAAAATGATAAGTCTGTCGGTTTTACAGTTTGCTGCGCTTCTTGTCTTAAGAAATCTTTCACTTTCATCGCAGCCACATCAATATCTTCATTCGTAAGCTTTTTCGTAGTTTTTGCCATTACATGCACTTTTTTCTGCTTTTCTTTCGGTAACATCGAGAAGACTTGCTCTCTCGTACGTTGACCTGATGCACAAAATAGAGTATTTAATGTATTTTGTTCTTTCTTTCCTTCGGTGCGAATCCAGCGATAAAACAGTGGATGTTGTGTAAATTCTTGTAGAAACGGTATTGATTTGTTTGATATCTTATCTAAAGAATCTTGCGCTCTTTTATATGGCTTCGTCCATGAAAAATACAGTTTCCGCCCGAAGTATACGACTAAAACAACGACAGTAAATGCTATTAAAAGCAATGTACCGAGTAGTAATAGTACTGTTTGAATGAAACTCATTTGTTCACCTCCTCTAATAATCCGTTATTTCCTTGGACGCTGAATGAGTTTCTGCTTCATCTCATCATTAAATGTGTCTAGTTCAATAACGAACTTCTTGCTTGACTCAATAATACGTTCTGACGATTTTTCAGATGCTTCAATTGCAGCGAACACATTTTGGAATGATTCACGTAATTTATCCATGCTAATAGCAGGGTTTTCAAGCAATTTCGTCGTTTCTTCTGTATTTTGTTTTAACGCTTGAGAATTACTTAATACCATCGATTCAATTGCTTCATTCGTTGCATTTACCGCATCAATTGTTTTACGTTGATTCGTTAATGCAAGCTGAATAGCAGCTGAAACTGTTACAACGTTTTGCGTCATCGTAATTGCATTACGTATTGCCTCTGTTAATTTTTCATTATTTTTCTTAATGATGTCTACAGAAGCTATAGATTGTAATAATACACTTTTCGCTTGCTGCATATTACGTGTACGTACAAGTATCTTTTCTAATGCATCGTTAATTAACGGAATATCCCTTTGACGCTCTGGGTTTTGTTTCTCAGCTTCAAGCATGCCAGCAAGCTTTTTCCCTAAGTATACTTGTTTATCAAGCGCATGAATTTTATCGTGCGATTGTTCTTTTAACATTTCAAGACCAACTGTATCCTCTTGTAAATTATCACGACCAATTAGAAGGGATCTAATAATTTCCTCAATTTGCTTATCTATAGATTGGTATTTATGCACGTATGTTTCAAGTGGATTTTTCTTAAATACTTTAAACATAATTTTCTTCATACCACTTGCTTTTAATGAATTCGGATCAAGCTCTGATACTACTTTGCGTAATTCTAACAATGTATTTGGAATTTCTTCATTCTTTCCATTCATCATCGCTGTGACAGGACGTTTTAATGCTGATAACGTTTGTCCTGCTGCTTGTTGTTCTTTATCCCCTAAATCTCCTAGCTGCGACAATACTTTTGATAAATCTGTATTTTGCTCGCTATTTAACTTTTGTACATAAAGATCGGCTTCTTTATTTAATTCATCAAGTTCTTCATCTTTTATAACTGTATCAACCACTACTTCTACATTATTATCTTTCACAATGGATACAGGTTCTTTTTTCTCGAGTTCAGTCAACAAAATCGCTCCTTTATTTATATGTGCGAATTTATATGCACTATATTTCATCAATTATATCGTATTTCATACACATTCTGATTGCTTGAAATCGATTTTTTTAGAAATGTCTGTTTATGCAGTCATTCCCTGTTTCTTACTATAAGTATACCTGTAATCAACATAATTTTCCTCAGACTTAAGACCTAGAGAACTACATGCTGAAGGCGGATTCTTCATATATTTCCTAAATAATTTACGTTCTTTTAATCGTGCTACACTCAATCTTTTGACATTCACCCGTTTTCAATGTGATAATTCTATTACACTCACTTCTATTTATTTTTGCGAGCTACAAATGCTCCCTTTTGAAACGCTAATAACACTGTTTCAAACGTATCATCTTCTTCAATCATTTTTATAAACTCATCTAATTCACTTGCATGAGAAGTTGCATTATCAACAACAAGAAAACCTTTTGGCTGTAACATACGTTTTATATGCTCAAACCACCACATGTATTGCGTGCGCTCTGAATCTAGGAAAATAAAATCAAATGAATGATCTAATTGGGAATCTAAAAATGCCCCTGCTTCTTGATTGTGAACATCAATTCTTTGTAACAGGTTTGCCTTTTCAAAATTGACAAGTGCCTCTCCAACTCGTTCTGAAGAAAGCTCTACAGTTGTTACATTTCCATTTGTTTCTTCTACCGCATTAGCTAACCACAATGTAGAATAACCATTAGAAGTTCCGATTTCTAAAATGTTTTTTGCATTACACCCTTTTACTAAAATTGATAAAAATTGCCCCATCTCACGAGAAACATTCCGTAATTTTTCTTCCCGTATTTTTTTATTCCGATCATGCTCTTCTCCATATTGTTCAAGTTGAAGTAATAATGAATCTAACGTATCCATTCTTTTCATCGCCTTTCCAAGCAATATGATGAAAAAGCTCTTGCTGCCCGTCTACTTTTATTATATGCGAAACGAAATCCTTTTTCCTGTTATATGACAAAGATTTATAATTTTTTATAGCATATTGTTTCGTTTTTTGGTAAAGTTAATTTCTACGTGCAATTATTCCATTCATATTATTTCATATTAAAATTGCAGTTATTAAATTATATAAACCCCATTTAAATGAATCGGTATTTCAAATTCAATTAAGCGCCCTTTTCGGACGCATTTTCTTTGTTTATATATTTCCAGAAGAAAGGATGCTTACAAATGAACGTGATTAGCTTAGATGCTGCTCGAAAACGAAAGCAGCATAAAAAATTAATGATTACTATACCGATTATTACACGTATTTATGAAGAAGACGGGGAAATTAAATTTGAGGTAGCTGGCGAAAAAGATGTACCTCTTGAAATGTTAGAAAAATAATAAAAAGCGCATTTCTGAAGAAATGCGCTTTTTTATATTTTTACATTTAAATGCATAAGTTTTTCAGGATTAACCATCATATAAATATTTGAAATCTTCTCATCCTCAAATGCAAACGAAAGAACATAAGTTACTTTATTATTTATTGTAACTATAACTCCTGGTATACCATTTACCATTTTGAAATCAACAGTGTACTCTTCTGTCAATCGTTGTGCAATCCCAAAGAACAAACGTATAATTCGATCTGCAGAATAAATCGGATTGATCGCAGTCGTAACTTTACCGCCACCATCAGCTTTGAGTATAGCATCTGTTTTTAATACTTCTAACATACCTTCCGCATCCCCACACTGTAATGATGATACAAACTTTTCAACATAAGAAGCCATTTTCTCCGTGCTTAATTTTGATTGCTTCGGTTTCTCCAACATACTTTTTCGTGCACGTTGAAAGATCTTCCTGCAGTTCACACTACTCTTATTAACAATTGAAGCTATTTCTTCGTATTCATAACTGAAAACCTCTCTTAATATGAAAACAATCCTTTCTATCTCAGATAGTTGTTGTAAAAGTAATAAATATGCGGTGGAAAGGGATTCTTTCATTATAAATGACTTTGATGGCTCATCACTCTCTTCTACAAGTGGCTCTGGTAACCACATCCCTACATACACGTTACGTTTATGCGCTGCCGATCGTAATTTATCAATTGAACGATTTGTCGCCATCTTACATAAATATGCTTTCATATTTTCTATAGATTGTGGATCTTCTATATTATTTAGCGAGATAAATACATCCTGAACGATATCCTCAGCATCCATAACACTCCCAAGAATTCTGTATGATAACGAAAATAATAATGGTTGATACGCTTCATATAACTGCTCCGTTTCCATGATGAACTGCCTCACTTTCATATTGCTTTAAAATGTGTAACGCTGCACGTTTCCCGCTTGCTACCGCAGCATCAGCTAATATTTCATCATGCCCTGCCCAATCTCCTGCAACATAAACACCTGGCATTTCAGGTATATTAGGACCCGGCTTTTCAACACGGTCAATATGAGGAAAATCATGTACTACTGTTATTTTCGGTAAATATTGCTGTGCAACAACTTCTCTTTTCCAATTTGGGTGTAACAACTCCATCGTACTTTCCAACTGTTCTTTATCTTCATGAATATGATTCATCTCTAGCACAGGATTATGGTACTTAATTAGACTCACTGCAATTGATCCGTCTTCACTTAATTTAGCTGCTCTCGATTGATTTGTGAAAAATATAGGTTGATCTAATCCTAATACAAATTGATGTGTAGGATTGGGTAATTGTCTCAAGCCAATATCTAATGCACCAACAGTAACCGGTACCGATTGTTCACCCCATTTATGCAAACTTGTTCCTTCTGCACCTTTTATTATTTTACAAGCCTCTTTCGGCGGAGTCGTCACGATGACTGTACCTACTTCAAAAACCTCATCATCAACACAATGTATTCTTTGTTTACCTTCGGAATGCTCAATTTCCACAACATGCTTTTTAGCCAAAAACTGCACCCCGATATCATTTGCTTTAGCTCTTAATTTTGTTATTATCGTCTTCCAACCACCATCTACATAAAGCACTCCTTTTTTTATAGAAAGCTGTATTTGCTTTAGTACAGATGATGCTAATTGTATTGTAGGAGCAAACGTATATGTTGTTGTCCGGCATAGCGCATAAAATATATTGCGAATCATTGGATCTTTTATTTCATTTTCTGCCCATGTAGTTAGACTCATTTTCGGAACTTCTCCTACATCTAAATTTCCTAAACGAATCATAAGACGTGAGAATTGTACTTTTGCAGACCAAGAAAGTAGTGGTGTTGATAAAATTGAGCGAAAATCTGTTGGGATGGTGAATATATCCCCTTTCCATATTCCATGTGCTTTTGTAGATGGTATTCCACCTGGAAGAGTCATACCGAGCTCATTAAAAGTTATAAACGCTGCCCCGCCTCTATATAAAGCATGTGCACCAAGATTCATGCAGATTCCATTTTTATTTATAGTCATCCCTCGGCCACCGAATTGACTGGACTTTTCTAATACAATCACTTTCTTTCCAGCTTTCGCTAAATATATAGATGCTGTTAATCCAGCAAGCCCACCGCCAACAATTGCTACATCAAATTTCTTCATAATAAAATCCCTCCTCATCGTTCTACATACAAGACGAACGATTAAGGAGGGATGTGACATAAAAATAAATTTTTATTACCCTACTATATTTCATTACTTTTTAATTCGGTCATATTGCATACGAAATAACTCAATTGCAAATGGAATATCCTCTTCACTCTTTATATAATAACTGATCCATCCTGATTCAGGTAATATGTGATGTGGTTTTACCAATCCTCGGTTCACTAATTCATCTCGCTTTAACTTCGGAAATGGTAAATCAGCTAATTTATCACCATGAAGATGGCCAAGTTCTTTCTTACCATAATTTATTTCAATACCACCAAATCGATGCGGTTTTTCAGAAACACCCGCCCAGCTGAGTACTTCATTTCTAATCATTTCACTAAATGACATGAACATTCACTCCTTATAAATGATTGATGTAATTTTAAATTAACATTTTCATTACTTTTTTCCATCAATCCAAAGTATGAATGGAAATACGAATATAGTTTGGTCTTAACACCTTATTCTTTATGGAATAAGTGAATTTATTAAGCTACCGATAACAGCACAAAACAAAGACTAGACACATATCCTAATTTTGTAACCTAACTTACCTATAGAAAGGCGGGTAATACAATTGACTGTCAACATCGACTATACCTCTCCCTCAACCAATTTTACTTTTGATGTAAATAAAAGTAATTTTTTTCAAAAAGATGCCCAAAATTATATAAATGTACTTGGCATTAAACAATTAAATACTTTAGAAAATACTTCTTTATTAGATATTTATTTAAGTACAGGAAATGTTGTAGAACCACATATTCATCAAAATGCAGCTGAACTTGTTTATTGTATTTCAGGGTCTGCTGTTGTTTCTTTACTTAATCCATTTACGAATCAAATATTAAACTTACCGATAAAACCGGGGCAAGTTGCTAACATTCCACAAGCGTGGTGGCATTATGAAATTGCTACAGCTGATAATACTCATTTATTAGCCATTTTCAATGCCCCAGCGCCAGAAGTTATTTTCGGTTCTGATATTTTAAGATTAACTCCGGCTCATATGATGGCCCATACTTACTGCCTCAATGAACAACAATGGAAACAAGCGGTTTCTCCTATTCAATCAACTACTGTTATTGGCCCTCCGGCAAACTGCAATCAAAACCGTGGAATGAAAAATTACCCAACCCAGCCCCTCCCTCAACAACATAATCCGTATCACCAAGATTCTTATTACTTTCCTCTTTACTGGGGCTATTAATTTGTAAATTTTTAAAAGAATCATCATTTATCTCCTAGGAAAATACCGAGGAGATTTTTTTATTGTATGTTCTCTTCCTATTAATAATAGTAACAATTGATAGTGTACATACATATAATATTTATATATTAAATTGGAGGTGATAGTACTATGAGTAATTATAACTATCGAAAAAACTACTCTTATAATAAAAATAGTAGCTCTTCAGCATCCTCTCAATCTTCCAATTCTCAATCTTCCAATTCCCAATCGCAAAGAGACTTAGCCGAGCAAGGCTATGTAAAGAAAAAAGGATGTAACTGTAATAAAAATAAATAGTTTATTTTATGGATGAATTCTTTTTTAAAAGAATTCATCTTTTTTTTGCTGATCGGAAATTTTTAAAGTTACATAACTTATGCCTTAAATGAGAAAGGGTAACTTATACTTTTTTATACGAACTTAATAAAGAGTAATTGTTCAATTGATTTATTACTTATTTCCTCAAAAAATATAGTCCTTCCTAAATTTATTAGGAAGGACTATATACAAACCCCTGTTTAATTTCCTACTAAACATTGTAACAAATTAAACGATATTAATACCTGCACTTACAAATCCAGCAACTGCAGCTATTGGACTTGCTGCTGTTAATGAAACATACAGTAGTATTTTATCTCCAGCCGCTACTGGAATAGCTTCAGCAATGATTCCTGATGCTGTAGAACCAATCGCTATTGCGGCGAATGCTGGTGTTAATAAAAGAGGTGCGCCTTGTACTGTAAACGTATTGCTTGCTGCAGGTGCAGTTAATATTTGTATTTGCACTTGAACAGGTGATAATGGAGCTAATGCAGCTGTTGCACTAAAGAAACCAGCTAATGACGTAATAACCCCTGCGCGTGGTGCTACAAATGCATAATCACCTACACCTAATGCTAATGTGATACTTGTTCCACCCGTTAATGCTACACCAGGCTGACTAAATCCAAATCCAAGAAGAGTTCCTGTATTAGCTACTAACGCGTTAACTAACGCAGATGGTGTTGTACCTGAAGCAAATGGAATAATAGCTCCGCCACCAGTTGCTCCTGTTGCACCAGTTAAGCCTGTTGCACCAGTTAAACCTGTTGCTCCCGTTGGACCTGTTGGACCTGTTGCTCCTGTTGCTCCTGTTAAACCTGTTGCTCCTGTTAAGCCTGTTGCTCCTGTTGGGCCTGTTGCTCCTGCTCCTGTTGCTCCTGTTGGACCTGTTGGACCTGTTGCTCCTGTTGCTCCCGTTGCTCCCGTTGCTCCCGTTGCTCCCGTTGCTCCCGTTGCTCCCGTTGCTCCCGTTGCTCCCGTTGCTCCCGTTGCTCCCGTTGCTCCGCCACCAGTCGCTCCTGTTGGACCTGTTGGACCTGTTGGGCCGCCTCCTGGAGTAGCACCAATTAATTGAGTTAATAAGTTTAATAAAAGTTGTAAGCTTGCAGGGTCAATAATTAAAGAGAAGAAGAATGGTGCAAGAGCACTGTAGAATTGTTGTAATAAAGAAAGTAATTGACTTAGATTTGGGTTAGGAGATTGTAGTAAATTAATAATACTTTGAATTAATTGTTTTAAGAAATTCCCTTCTGGAGAAGGTGCTAATTCATTTAGTAAGTTCAATAGTTGAGTAAACAAATTGAGTAAAGCTAATCTGTTTGCATCACTTGGATTTGCAAAAAACGCTGCAATAGCCGCTATTAAAGAGTTTAGTAAAGTAATTAATCTACCTAATTGCTCACTAGTAATTGGAACTGTTTGTGGATTGTTACAGCAATCTGGAGTGAAAACAATCGGATTATTGCAGTGGTTATGACCGAAACAATTATTGTTTGTCATTTATGTCCTCCTTACTTGTTTTATATTTGAGTTTTTCCTATTATAAGGATCATAAAGTTGTAAAAAATATGTTATATATTTACTTAAAATAGGAAACATGAAATATAATTAAACTTGAAAACGCTATTTAATTATGTTCATGACTCACATATTAATTATATGTTTTTAATAATTGACTGCTTAGATTAAATACCTAAACTTAAGAGTTTATTTTATTTTTCCACGTTTATCTCTTAGGTTTAAATACACATATTAATTTGAATATACTCAACAATTAACAGTGCCATTTTTTTCATATAAATATACCTTATTTCTTTACTAAGATTGTGTTCTCTTTTTTAAACATGAAGCCGTTTGTATTATAGAGAACTCTCATATACTATATTGAAAAATTCATTTTATATTTTATTCCAATACACTATGAAAAGGATTGAAGTTAAAATTCCTATCATTCAACCATTTATAACAGCTAGAAATTGAATGTACCCTCACTTAATTTTAACTATTCAAATATAAAACGAAAAGGACAGATTCCTTTTCATTAAGGAACTGTCCTTTTAATTAATAATGATAAATTGTAATATAATTGAAGATCCTTGCGATGGTGGTTGCGTATCCAATAAAGTTAATTTACCAGCACTCACTTCATATAATGGTTGTGGTTGCAGTATTCCGTTAACAAACAAATTAATATAAGAAACTTCACTAGGAGACAAAATATTCGTTGTACCATATTGAGGTATCCCGTCAGCATCTGTATATATAAGTTTCTCTCCATCTGCAAAAGTGTAATATAACAAATTGGTTGTGGTTATAGGACCAATGCCCCCAGTAGGACCTGTTGCTCCGGTTGGGCCCGTTTCTCCGGTTGGGCCCGTTATTCCAGTCGGGCCTGTTACTCCAGTTGGACCTGTTGCTCCGGTCGGACCTGTTATTCCGGTCGGCCCCGTTTCTCCGGTTGGGCCCGTTATTCCAGTCGGGCCTGTTACTCCAGTTGGACCTGTTGCTCCGGTCGGACCTGTTATTCCGGTCGGCCCCGTTTCTCCGGTTAGTCCTGTTATTCCAGTCGGGCCCGTTTCTCCAGTTGGACCTGTTGCTCCGGTCGGGCCTGTTGCTCCGGTTAGCCCGGTTTCTCCGGTTGGGCCCGTTATTCCAGTCGGGCCCGTTTCTCCGGTTGGGCCCGTTATTCCAATTGGTCCCGTTTCTCCGGTTAGCCCGGTTTCTCCGGTTGGGCCCGTTATTCCAGTCGGGCCCGTTTCTCCAGTTGGACCTGTTGCTCCGGTCGGGCCCGTTATTCCGGTTGGGCCTGTTGCTCCGGTTGGGCCCGTTTCTCCAGTTGGACCTGTTGCTCCGGTTGGGCCCGTTATTCCGGTTGGGCCTGTTGCTCCGGTTGGAATATAAATTGGTGGAAGAATCGGAAATGTAGGTCCAATATTTTCTGGGCCTATCATCCCCTTATTCAATGGTAAATTGTCATTGCGTTTCAATTTAATACCTCATTCCACATGTTTTTTAATTCATACACATCATTATGACCCTATTATTAAAGAATAACTTTATAACTATTCTCTTTTTTCTTCTCAAAGAATTATTACATATATTAAACATTTTACCGTTGCTATAACCGCTTTAATTAATATAATAAATTAATCATTCTATTTAAAAAGTACTAAATCTATTACATTCTTATTTAAAAAGATGAGGTGATTTATATTCAAGATAATAATGAAATTAGAAAAAAAGAAATAATGTCAATGGCCCTTGACATTATTTTCCCTTACAGGCTTACTGGACCTACTGGAAGTACTGGGCCTACCGGAAGTACTGGGCCTACCGGAAGTACTGGGCCTACCGGGAGTACTGGGCCTACCGGGAGTACTGGGCCTACCGGGAGTACTGGGCCTACCGGGAGTACTGGGCCTACCGGGAGTACTGGGCCTACCGGGAGTACTGGGCCTACCGGGAGTACTGGGCCTACCGGGAGTACTGGGCCTACCGGGAGTACTGGGCCTACCGGGAGTACTGGGCCTACCGGGAGTACTGGGCCTACCGGGAGTACTGGGCCTACCGGGAGTACTGGGCCTACCGGGAGTACTGGGCCTACCGGGAGTACTGGGCCTACCGGGAGTACTGGGCCTACCGGGAGTACTGGGCCTACCGGGAGTACTGGGCCTACCGGGAGTACTGGGCCTACCGGGAGTACTGGGCCTACCGGGAGTACTGGGCCTACCGGGAGTACTGGTTCAATCGTTACAACAAACTCTATGTTCGCTAATAATACATCAGGTGGCCCTGTTTCAGTCGTATTAGGAGGAACAAACATTCCACTTTCAAATAACCAAAGTCTCGGTAATTTTACAGTCAACGCTTCAAATGACATATTTACAATTCCTGTAACTGGAAGATATCATTTAACCTATCAAGTTAATACGACAACCGCTCTACTTGCTGGAACTAGACTACTATTAAACGCTTCTACGCCAATTTCTGGCTCTATTTTTTCTCCCGCTTTATCAACTTCAAATTATAGTAATAATTTAATTACTAATTTAAATGCTGGTAATACAATTTCACTACAATTATTTGGTATATTATCTGTCGTGAATTTAGTTGGAGGTGGATCAACAGGTGCCTCTCTTACAATTATACGAATTGATTAAAAAATGATTCATTCTTTTTATAATAAACAACCTAAATACTCCATTGGTAAATATTACGAGAGTGATGACGTAATAAAAATAAATTGTACTATATCCATAGTAGAAAACATCTATACTAAATTTTCCGTATATATATTATCAATTTACACTTCCCCCATGTCGATGTTACATTAAAGATGAAGATTGTTTCTTTTTTACAGACCATCTCAATATGTATTTGAGGAACATCTCCAATCCTATACGCGAGAGCAATACTATATTGACACTCTATTGAGTGTCTTTTTTTATATTCAAAAAATAAAACCATCTCTTATAGATGGTTTTAACAATACCTTTTACTCTTTATATTATTGCCAGCTTATAAAGCTGGATAATAAATAGTCATACTTAACCGCGTTAATGTTCTTCCTGAATTAGTATAAGTATGCGGTCTATCCGCCTTAAAGCGAATTGAGTCTCCATTATTTAACGTATATTGACAATCGTTTATGTCAATTGTCAATTTCCCTTCAAATACCGTTATAAACTCTTCTGTTCCTTCTTTATGCGCTTCTGAACTTAATTTCCCTTCTGTATCAATTTCAACCATATAGATTTCAAAATTCCTATTATCTTGGAAAGGAAATGAGGGATACACCTTATATCTCCCATTGTCTTCAGACAATACTTGAACATCATTTCGTAAAACTACTTTCGTATCAGGCTGTGGATTATTAATTAAAGAGGTAAATGATACTTTCAAACCATTAGCAATTTTCCATATTGTTGTTAGTGTCGGGCTTGAATCTCCTCTTTCTATCTGTCCAATCATTGTTTTACTTACACCTGTTAATTGAGAGACCTTTTCTAAACTTAATTTTTCTTTTTCACGTATTGATTTTAAATTTTTTGCCAGAATAAGTTGAATTTCTTCCATAAAAAACACTCCTACACTGTATACAATATAACGACCGTTATGTATAATAAAAAGCACACGTTATATTGTTCTTTTCGGTCATTATAACACACAAAAAATAGGGGGTTTTGAAATGCCTATATTTTCTTTTTTGTTATTTGTATTTATAAGTAGCTTCACACCTGGTCCCAACAATTTCTTAGCTATGACATACGCAAATCAACATGGATTAAAGAGAAGCATAAACTTTTGCTTTGGAGTAGCATTCGGTTTTTTCATCCTCACTTCTTTATGCAGTTTCTTTAATATTGTATTAATTAATATTATCCCTATAATTGAAATTCCTTTAAAAATTTTAGGTGTCGCGTATATGCTATATTTAGCCTTTAAAATAATTACTAGTAAAGGCCGTGCAGATCACAATGAAAAAAATAATAAAAACTTATTTACAGTGGGTATTTTCATTCAATTTGTTAATCCAAAAGGAATATTATTCGGACTCACAGTAGTCTCTACTTTTATACTCCCCTACTACAATTCATATTCAAGTTTTCTACTTCTCTCATTATTTCTAGGTATAGTCGGTTTACTGAGTACATTTAGTTGGAGTTTATTTGGTTCAATATTCCAAAAATTACTAGTAAAACATAACCAATTATTCAACATCATTATGGCTGTTTTATTAGTTTTCAGTGCCGTTTCAATCGTTATCCACTAGCTATTAACTCATTCTGGATGCTTTTTTCATCCTCTTTTCTGTATACACCACATCATTATTATAATCATCTTAAAATGTTTTTATTAGTAATCTATTTCGTAGTTCTAATTTATGGATTGGGACTACGAAATAAACTAAAATGTTTCTCACTATATAATATTAATTTTGTTGTGTGACGCTAGCTTAATAAATCTCTTCAATATTATTCGATTTACTATTATATGATTGTATGCAAAATGAAAACAATACGTCTACAACATAGGCATTTAAAAATCTTTTTATAATTATAGAGAAAAAATACGGTATAATATAAATTACTGTTCTTTAGGAGGATCACAATGGCTGATAAGTATAAATTTTTTATTCTCATTGTTACCGCATTTTTTTCATTCTTTTCTTTAATAAAAGATTTTCGCAACACTTCAAAAAGTTTCTTTTGGGGTAGTTTTATCATTCTTACAAGCTTCATGATACTATTAATACATGCTCTAGATTTAACTCAAATACTTTTTTATCCAAAGCAAATTGCGCTTGAATTTATTACAATACCACGTAAATTATTTCTACCATCTGTCACTGAGGCCGCCAGTTTCCCTCCAACACTAAAATAATAATTTGATTAAGAGCTCTTTCTAAAAGAGCTCTCTTTTTTAACATAAACATACCATATACAAAATCCACCCTTAACCACTTAATTACTTATAAGAACCTAACTTATAAAACGCATAATAATTATACTTATTTACTAGTATACAAGCCGTATCTCTTAGTAGAAGCACAGCATAATATACGATACAGGACAAAACTTTCAAAAAACTTGTCTAAGTTAATTCTCAAAAAGGGGTGAATATAAATGCCTATCGTTAAACCTTTTATAGCCGGAAGACGATTTGTAAGTACGGCCGCAACAGGAACTGCTGCTGGTGCAGATTTAACTTTTGCTAACACAGACTTCACTGATGACACTGGTGCTGTAACAACATTCCCTGCTTCTTATGCCTTTTTAACACTTTATATTAATGGTGTTATTCAAACAGGTGATACTATTACTGGTGTGACTACTACAGCTGCTACTATTGTAGGAGGAGCAGTCCTAGATGGAGGCACTCCTATCGCAATTGAATTTACTATAACGTAAATTTAGTTGTCTTTTTAGAGGTTTCATTGAAAGAAACCTCTAATTTTAAAAATTCACATCAATTTTAGTAGCAACTACATAATACAGTGCACATACTAGATAGAATGATAGAATTTTATACTCACTCTCAAAAAGAGCACTTATCTATAGCGATCTTTTATATAGCGCAATAATTTTTCGCCTATTTGCTCTTGGAGAACCGACTAAGCAGTTAGTTAAATTAGCTAACTGCTTTTTCCATATAGTATTTATTATTATTCATAGCTTTATCCGTAATAGTAATGCTTGTGCACTATCTACTATAAATTTTCATATATTGTATTATGCTTGTCCAAAATGTGAAGTTAATACTCACGAAATCTAAATACAAGAAAGGAGTGAAAATATGCGCTCATCCATTCGTAAATTCGCTAATTTTAATTGTGAAGCACAAGCACCTAGTTCACTACCTGCCCTAGGTTTTGCCTTCAATGCTACTTCACCTCAATTTGCAACATTATTTACACCACTACTATTACCTAGTACAGGCCCAAATCCTAACATTACTGTCCCTGTAATTAATGATACAATTAGTACTGGAACTGGTATTAAAATTCAGGTAGCTGGTATTTATCAAATTAGCTATACATTAACGATTAGCCTTGATAACGTCCCATTAGCCCCGGAAGCAGCTCGCTTTTTCTTGACATTAAATTCATCGACTAATATTATTGCAGGATCCGGATCCGCAGTCCGTTCTAATATTATCGGAACTGGTGAAGTCGATGTATCAAGTGGGGTCATTCTAATTAACTTAAACCCTGGTGATTTAATTCAAATTGTCCCCGTTGAAGTAATAGGTACAGTAGATATTCGTTCTGCAGCGTTAACAGTTGTGCAAATTCGTTAATAAAGTGAAACTTTAATCAGCCCTCACCAATGGGCTTTTATGGGCAGTCCAGCCCCCACCTAACTTCTTTGCTTCCGCTAAATTTTAAGGTGGGGGTCTTACTGTCCGGCAAATAGCAGGATAAAAACAAAAGACTTAGCTAATTAATATTTATTGTTCCTTATACACAATATCTTTTTATAGATTTGACACACATTTATATTAAACAAGCATATTTTATTGTATGACTATATAGTCATACAAATCTAAAGCGTTCATAAAAGCACACTTATATGTGTGCTTTATTTTTAATTAAAACCTACAACATCCTCACACAATATCCATATATTATCTTGATTCCTCTCTAAATGTATGGTTTGTCTCAGAGCGCTTTTAACAGCGCTCTTTTTATTTAAACTCCGATTTTTAAAGTTCGATTTTATGATTTACGTTATTATACACATGCTACGCTACTTTTGAAACAAGGTATACATCCAAAGACTCTAAGTGAACACTTCAGTTATAAAGATATGTTCATAACATTAAATCGCTATTCACATGTTTTGCCTGGAATGCAGGTGGATGCTGTTAAAATATGTAGTGAAAGACCATTTGGATAGTAATATTTGCAAATATAAAAAATGCGGTTTCTCCTCTCAAGAGAAACCGCAACATATCAATGCTTTTACTATATTTTAAACTGACTCGTATACAAATCAAAATAAAACCCTCTATCTTCCATGAGAGATTCATGATTCCCTCTTTCTAAAATATTTCCATCTTTTATAACAAGAATTTGATCTGCTTTTTCAATTGTTTTAAGTCGATGAGCGATCACAAAACTTGTGCGACCCCTCATTAAATTATTTAGTCCTGCTTGTATTTGTAATTCTGTTCTTGTATCAATATTTGATGTCGCTTCATCGAGAATTAATATATCTGCATCTGCTAAAATTGCTCGTGCAATCGCTAGAAGTTGTTTTTGTCCTTGACTTAAATTCGATCCTTCTGAAGTAATTTCTGTTTCATATTGATTTGGCAAATGCTTAATAAAAGAATGTGCAGATGCTGCCTTAGCTGCAGTGATAACTTCTTCATCAGTAGCATCTAAGCGTCCATAACGGATATTATCCATAATCGAACCAGCAAATAAATACGTATCCTGTAAAACTACTCCTATTTTACTTCGTAAAGAATTAATATCATAATCTTTTATATCTTTTCCATCAATATGAATTTGTCCTTGCTGTATATCGTAAAAGCGAGTTAACAAATTAATGATTGTTGTTTTCCCTGATCCAGTCGGACCAACTAAAGCAATTGTCTCTCCTGGCTGCGCTTTAAGACTCACTTCTTTTAAAATCGTTTTATTTTCTGCGTAGCCAAATGAAACATTCTCAAGTGCAACATGCCCTTGTAAATTTTGTACAACGAATGCGTCTTTTTTATTTTGAATTTCTGGTACCTCATCCATAATTTCAAAAACACGTTCTCCACCAGCAACTGCCGCTTGAATTGTATTCATTAAAGTCGCAAATTGACTTAGCGGTCTTGAGAATTGACGAGAATAATTAATAAAAGCCGCAATAACTCCTACTGTTGTCATTCCGTTTAAGACCATAACTGATCCAGTCCCAATGACAAGGCCCATACCTAAATTATTAATAAAGTTCATACTTGGAAAAATAAAAGCTGAAAATGTATCAGCCTTCGTAGCTGAAACTCTTAGCTGTTCATTAATTTTATTGAAATTTTGTACAGTTTCTTTTTCTTTTCCGTACAACGTTGTAACATCCGCACCTGTAATTGCTTCCTCAATAAATCCATTTAATTCACCTAAATCTTTTTGACGCTTCGCAAAGTTTTTACCACTATATGCAACTAGTTTTTTTGTAACGTAAAACATAATAGGTACTGTAATTAAAGTTACAATTGCTAAAATCCAATTTAAGGCGAACATTGCAATCGTTACACCTATAAAAGTTAATGCTGATGAAATAATTTGTACAACGCTTTGTGTCAAGGCTTGATTCAAATTATCTATATCATTTGTCACACGGCTCATTAAATCACCTTGAGAACGCACATCAAAGAACCGTAAAGAAAGCGTTTGGATTTTCTCAAAAATATCTTGTCGTATTTTTTGAATTGTTTTTAATGCAACGTTAATCATGACAAACGTTTGTAACCATGTTAAAAGTACAGTTACACCATAAATCGCGATAAGTAACATACACATTCTTGCTGTACCACTTAAATCTTTCGGTACAATATATTGATCTATAATGACTCCCATAAAATAGGGACCTAATAATCCAAGTAATGTAGTAACAACGACTAGAAATATAACAAACATAAGAGCAGCTTTTTGATAGCCCATATAGTTCCATACCCGCATTACAGTTCCTTGAGCATTTTTAGCTTTTCCCATCTTTGGGGTGTTTCGTCCACCTTTATTAGCAAATTGCCCTTGAAAATTACGCATGTTCTTCCCCACCTTCTTTATCTAAATTACCACCTTGGGAAAGATAAATTTCCTGATAAACCTCACTTTGTTCTAACAATTGTTCATGTGTACCATTGCCAACTAATTCACCATTATCTAATACAAGTATTTTATCCGCATCCATTATGGAAGAAATTTTAGACGCAATTAATAAAGTTGTTGTGCCTTTATATTTTGTTTTTAAAGCTATTTGAATAGTAGCCTCTGATTTTGCATCAACTGCTGATGTAGAATCATCTAATATGAGAATCGGTGGCTTTCTCACAAGTGCCCTTGCAATTGATACACGTTGTTTTTGTCCACCTGATAGATTTGTCGCGCCTTGTGTTAAATTATATTGATAAGATTCTTCGAGCTTATTGATAAACTCAGTCGCACAAGCTGATGCAGCTGCTACTTCCAGCTCGTCATGTGTTGCATCTTCTTTACCATAACGTAAATTTTCTTCTATACTGCCTGAGAACAACAACGCCTTCTGAGGTACAAACCCTATTGAAGCACGGAGTTTTTGCAAATCATATTTTTTAACATCTATTCCATCTATACATATTTCACCATGATCCACATCATATAGACGTGGTAACAGTTTCGCTAAGGTAGATTTACCACTTCCAGTTGATCCAATAATCCCTACTTTTTCACCTTTTTGTATGCTAAACGAAATATCTTTTAAAACGTATTCATTATTTTTCGTATAGCTATAACTAACATTTTTAAATTCGATATTTCCTTCAATTTTCTCAGGTTCGATCGCATTCGCTTCGCTTATAATATCAACCTCGGTATTTAACACTTGCTGTACACGATCCGCAGATGGAAAAGCTCGCGCAATTTGAATAAATACCATGCTAATCGACATAAGTGACATTAAAATGATATTCAAGTAATTAATAAATGCCAAAATCGCTCCTACTTGAAGCGTTCCATCGAATACTTTTTCTCCACCAATCCATAATGTTGCGACAATCCCGCCACTTACAACTAGCATAATGATTGGCATCATTAAAGAAATAAGTTGCACAGCTCGAATATTTATCTTCGTTAAATTTGTATTTACATTTCCAAATTGAGCGATTTCGTATTTTTGTCTTACATACGCTTTTATAACACGCACACCAGATAAATTTTCTTGTAGCTTTGTATTCACTTTGTCTAATGCCTCTTGCACCTTTTTAAATGTACCACTTGCTTTACTTGCAATTAAAATAATCGCAAGTAATAAAATCGGAACAACTACAAGTAATATTGGAAATAACTCTCGCGCTGTTACAAAAACAATAATTATACTTCCGATAAATAACAGTGGACCACGAACGAGAACACGTAATGTCATCGTCATTGCCGATTGAATGGAAGTGATATCATTTGTCACGATCGTTAATAATTTACCTGTTCCAAATGAGTCCCGATTATTACTAGAAAATGTTTCTATTTTCGCAAACACATCTTTTCGTATGTCTGTAGCGAAATTAACAGCTGCTTTTGTAGAATACATCATACACCCAAGCCCTCCAACTAAACCGAGTGCTGCTGCTCCTATCATAAGAAGCCCCATTTTTATTACATAATTTAAATCCCGATTTGCAATCCCAACATCAATGATATGTTGCATAATAGTCGGTTGAATTAAGTCCATCGCAACCTCAAGTACCATAAATAGCGGCCCAATAATAGCGAAGAACATGTATGGTTTTAAATACTGTAATAACTTACGAAATGATTTCATACATAATCTCCTTTTCCCATGAAATTACCACTGAATAATTCATATCCTTCCTTATTTAAGCTATATATTTTGTAATTTCTTTATTACTTCTATTATATTATGTAAATTAATATTTAACATTATTAAATGATAAGTATTAATGACTTTCTAGTCAATAAATGTGCTTTATATTATATAAATACAAAAACCGCATTCTTAATGAAAAGAATACGGTTTTTCATCTATATTTCTTCAATTTTAAAATGTAAAAACTCAGTCTCAAATCCCTTATTTTTAGAAGGACTACACGTGTAAAAACCTATTTTAACAGGCTCTTTCCCTATATCCTCCATTAAATGAGCGATTCTTATTTGTTCCCATTGATGACCCTTTTTCACATATATTGTATAATCACCGCTTTTTCGAATAATTCGAAAACGAAGTTGTTGCTTAGCTGCTTCAGTTGGATAATCTTGCGTTGACCAGTCAGAATATCCATTATTCGTTACGACAGCACCTAAGTGAGATGGCCCTTCAGGGATATATTCTAAAGATGTTTTTAGCCAACAGTTCTCCGAAATCATAACAAAAAGACCTGCTTGATCGAATTTTGAATTTGGATTCATACGTAACTGAACTTCAGCTTGAAAGTCTGTCATCATCTCATTATAAAATACATGACCATTCATTACTTCAAAACCATAATGTGTTTTAAGCCAAAAATCAGTTTCTGCTTTCGAACGGACAATAAACGCATGATTATCATTAATTTTATAGTATTCAGGTACATTCATTATAGTGAGTTGCTCAATATGTTCTGGTATATACGATATATTCATAGCTCCTCCATAATAAAGCATTTATATAGACATTTAAAACTCCGCTAATACTGGGAATTTATAACCTTTAAAATCTAACTCTTTATCACTTCGAACCATTAAATACTTGCTAGACTGTACTTCTGTAAACTGTACATCCTCAACCCCTAATTGATCCGGAGAAAAATAAAATTCGATTTCCGTAAACCTTTCATTGATTTCTCCACATAATTCATCTAAAACCGGAAGTACTGGCGCAAATACTCCAAATAATTTCAACTTTTCATTTTCTACTTCATAAACGATTAGAGCATCTAGTTTCTCTGAATAATACAATTTCTCATTCCATTCCGAATCATACATATTCAAATAAAATGAAGGATGGAAGTTTAAAGTTGAAAAACTATTTGAAAGTCTTTGGCTACTATCAATAGTTTCATGTATTAACTGTCTATTCTCTATATTATAGTAATCTAACTTTTTAAGTAGTGAATCGTTATTATTAATATTTTTATCATATGGTATAGTCATCAAATATTCCTGCACAACTTTAAATCCAAATGCTGTATATAGTTCAGGGTTTTCCGTAAACAATAATGCACATTCACATTTCTTATCGATTTCTTCTATCATTTTACCCATTAATTGTGTCATTAACCCTTGTCTACGAAAATTAGGGTGTGTCATTACTGATTGAATACCCGCTGCATTTATTTTTTCACCATTAATTAATAATGGGAGTGAAAATGCCGCAACATTTGCAATCACTTTATCTTCTTGTAAAAATGATAAAGCTTTATATGTATCATCCCAATATCCTTTATCCGAAAAATCATTCAATGTTTGAGTTGTAATTCCAAACACTTCTTCAAATAAAGGAAATAACTGCTCTCTTTTCGGTTCTTCTATTAGAAGACTTGCCAATTTTTCAACATTCCCCATGTTGTACCTCCAAATGTTAAATTCCATTAAATTAGATATACTTATATGACCTACTCTTAAAAATAGAGGTCTTACCAATCAATATACTATCACAAAACATAAAAAAAAAGTCTAATTAATTTTATGTTTTGACTATTTGAAAATAAGTCGAATAAAACGATATTAAGATTTCTGGATATTAATTAGTTTATTATACAAAAATAGCGCTTTCTAATTAGCTTTTACTAATAGAAATACACTATTTATAATAAAATATTTTTAGTCTTTTATTCCTTCAAGTCTTTCCTTCGTATTAATTTCTTCTCCACTTATACGCTTTTCAAAAGACTTTCTCCAACTACATGAAAGTGCATTTACTTCTAATATCCTTTTTACCCCTTCAATATTTTGTTTTTCCTTATGCATGATACGATTAGCAAACGCTACTGAAACACCTTTTGGATCAGACTGTAGTTTTTTTAAGGTATCGACTGATGATACCCATCCTTCTTTTAATACACGAAAATAAAATCCTGTATATCCTGTTTCTTGAAAATATAGTGGTAACTTTGGAATATTATATTTTTTTGCTAATTTAAAACAAGGTTGCCTTGGTTGTGTTACCTGTACGATTGCCTCTCCGAGCTCAAACGTATCACCAATACAAACATCCTCTTCGCGCATACCACTAACTGTTATATTTTCTCCGAAAGCCCCATATACAAGATCTTGATTCAATTCTTTTTCCCAGTATGGATAGTGATCACCAGTATAAACACAAACTGCTTTATCTACTCCTCCATGATGAACTAAGTCCGCCTGTCCATCTCCATTAAATTTTACAAAGGATAAATATACCGGTTCCCTTACTTGTTTCTTATTTATGCCTGTATGAATTACTTTTCCGCCGTATATAACCTCTTTTGGTAATCCTATATTTAAAGATAATAATTGATATTCATTAGCCATTCTATTTCCTCCTTTAAAGGTGTTACATGTATTTTCTCTCGATTAATTTTTACAACCCTCTCTGTTACATAAAGATGATTATAAAACCTCTAAAATCATTGTTCAATTCAATTATTTATATAATAATGATAGGTATAACCTATCATTATACTTGAGGTGATTCCAATCGAATTACGACAACTTGAATACTTTTTAGCTGTTTCAAAAGAATTACATTTCACAAAAGCAGCTGAAAAATTAAATATTTCACAGCCTTCACTAAGTCAACAAATACGTGCATTAGAGCATGAAGTAGGAATGCCACTTTTCGATCGAATTGGTAAAAAAATATCATTAACTGAAGCAGGGAAGATTTTATTATCACATAGTAAAACCATTTTTCATGAAGTCGAACAAGCTCGTTCAGCTATTCAAGACCTAAACGGATTACAGCAAGGTTCCTTAACAATAGGGGCTTTGTTAACCGTCGTAAATTATTTACTACCAACAGCTATTTTAAATTTTAATAATTTATATCCTAATATAGAGCTTTCTGTATTAGGGCTTCGTACAGGAGATATTCGTGAAAAATTATTACAAAACGAACTAGATATTGGAATTACATTTCTCCCGGTGCAAGATAAAGAGATTATCTCCATCCCTCTATACAAAAGCAATCTTACATTGGTCGTGCCCACTGGTCATCGATTAGCTGAATGTAATCATGTATCTATTGCTGAATTACAGAACTACCCTTTAATTCTTTTACCTAAAAATTTCTTTTTAACCGAACTAATTACATCTCATTGTCAAAAGTTAAACTTTACACCAAGGCCAATTTTAGAAATTAGTACGATGGAATCTTTAATCCAAATGGTTTCCAAAGGAATGGGAATTACAGTGTTACCCAAACCATATATAGACTTTTTACAAAATAAAAACATTCAAGCTATTAAAATAGAAAACCCTACTCCAATAATTGAAATAGGGCTAATTTATAGAAAAGATAAATATATGTGTGCTGCAACTCGAGAATTTATTGAGCAACTAAAAATCACAGTACGTTCTTTCCAAAACTAAACAAAAGAGATTATCCTATGAAACCGTTTCACAACAATTTAGTAGAATAATCTCTTTTCAAAACAAAGTAAACATTATATTTAACTCTTATAAACTTTAATGTACCTTTTTAGATATTGGAATATATTTAGTAAAATATGCACCAACTAGCAATAATACAATTGAAAATAACAAAGTAAAAGCACCGCCAAAATGAAACCAATATGCAAACATATTTAAGATTGCAAGTGAAAAGAAACAAATAGAAGTTACCGCACTTTTCAATCCTTTTATCCCAGACTTTTTTCTCTTTTAATAAGCAATATACATCGCAATGACAAGAAAAAAGATAAGAACAAATGGTAACGTAACTTTTAGTATTGATAATCCCTCCAGTATAAATGCACTCTTTACATCACCATCTTATCCCATTTATCTTTTAGGTATCAATTCATTCTTATCTTCCTTCCAAAAGTCAGTATAAGTTTTATTTTTAAAGTTCACGTTCACCTCAGAAAACGGCATACTTCCTCCAACTTTCAATGAATACCAGTCGTTTAAAAGTGGTGATCCGAAACAAATCTTCATTGTACGATCATGTAAATCGAATAATACAGAATGTAAAGTTCCAAACCATTCTTCATAGTTATGCACAGTAAGTCCAGCAGGATATTCTTCTTCTACTAACTTTTTTAAAGACTCTATGCTTACTTGTTCACATCTATTTAAATGCTCATGTAAAAGGTGATATCTCTTTGTTGATTGTTCTAATTTCCTATTATTTAATTTCTGAATTGATGAACTAACTGCATGGTTTGTTGATACAATAAAAGCTTGTTTTTCACCATCAATCGTTATTGTGGATTTATGACCGTCAAATATTTCAATATATGCTGCATTTAAAGGATCAGCTATTATTAAATTAATATTACTAGCAATTGGGATTTCTTCTATTAGTAACTTAGCTTCCTGCACATTTTTACATTTCTCCAACAACAATCGAATTACCGCAAAACATTGTAAACCACTCACCATTGGCTTTCTTAAACCTGCAATATTTCCTACTGGTTGACCACATGCTGAAAATGTAACAGCTAATCCATGCTCGTTTATCCCTTCCGTTCGGCCAAAATATTGAGTAGAAAAGCCACTATGTGCATACGCACCTTCAACATGAGTTGAACAAAAACGCATATCATCTATTACTGGTGACAAATCATAATTCCTTAATACATATGTGTGCTCTAAATCGGTCTTTTTAGGTAATACTGCACAATGACTACAACCTGCTTTCAATAGTGTTTGATAGTAATACATCATATTTTTTGAAGGAATTTTTAACACTTCACAAAACCCCTCAATTTCTTCATTTATGCCTGGACAATGTTTGTTTAGTATATTTCTCGATTCTGTCCAATGGTTATTAGATATTACATTTTCTTCGTGTATAAATTGCGGGATGAGATACGGATTTTGTTTCACGAATTCCCCTTGTTGCTTTCCAATCTCATAATAACTTCCTTTTAATGATGAAAAATACCCCTTTACTTGATACATCAAACTCCCCCTCACATTGGATATATCCATATCGTACCAAATGGATTTCATTCATCCTTGATGTTTTTTACTATCTTTCTTTAACACCATCCCATTTTAATATCTCCACTAATAATTATTTACTAGACAATTAAAGTTTTGTTAATATTGCTGTAATAGCTTTATTTCAAAATACAGTAGTTTGGATATCAAATGAGCAAAATACTTTGTTAAACCCACTTATAAGCAATCATCTAATTCATGAAATCAAAAAACTTATTTATCAAAATAAAAGGAGAATTTATGTATGAGTAGTTGCAAACCAATTGATAAATTAACTATTGAGGACCTAAAACAAAACCCCATTTGGGAATGGGCAATAGATGAAGAGGAAAACGAAGAACATGACGAAACATGGGTAAAACCAGCGGCAACTACTAATTTTACAGAAGAATTAAACGGTTCAATCGTACTAGGCGAATTATTCTTACATAATGGTGAAAAATCCCCTCTGATGTGTGAAATTGATATTGAAGGTGACGAGGCCGTAATTCGTTCTGTTGTTTATTATAAGGAAGCAAAAAATGAGTATATTGCTATAGAAGATATTGTGAAAACGGTCGAAATGCCGTTATCGATTATTATTAATCTTACAATTCATGCAGAATCCAAAACCTTACGCTTCACTGCACATAAAGTAGATATTTATAAAAATTCAATAACGACTAATTTTAATTAAAGTCGGCCGAAATAAAGAAATCAATTATGAAATACAAACTGGGGAATCATTAACGATTCCCCAGTTTTTTAAACTATATTAAAGTATCCCCTTTTCCACTAAAGTCTCTGCGATTTGAACTGAATTCCAAGCCGCACCTTTTAATAGGTTATCGGAAACAATCCAGAGGTGGAATCCGTTTGGCGTATCAGGATCTTTACGTATTCTTCCGACAAATGTATCTATTTTCCCTTCTGCATATAATGGCATTGGATACAACTGTTCACTAGGGTTATCCTGCAAAATAACACCTGGTGCATCCATTAGTATTCCCTTGATTTCCGCAACGCTTGCTTCTTTTTCCAGTTCTATATAAACCGATTCTGAATGCCCCGATACAACTGGAACACGTACACAAGTAGCTGCCATTTTCAAGTTTTCATCTTCTAATATTTTCTTCGTTTCTTGAATCATTTTGACTTCTTCAAAAGTAAAATCATTGTCTGTAAATATATCTACTTGAGGCAGTACATTAAATGCTATTGGATAATGTTTTTTATCTTTTTTCACCGGTAATATATCACTCTTCACTTCTTCACCTGCAAGTATAGACTTAGCCTGCTCTCGTAATTCATGAATCGCATGAATGCCAGAACCCGATACAGCTTGATATGTTGAAACGATAATTCTTTCTAAACCGAATGATTTTCGAATCGGCTGAAGTGCTGTTACCATCTGTAGTGCTGAACAATTTGGAACTGCAATGATACCTTTATGCTGTTTTAAAGTGTGCGCATTCACTTCCGGAACAACGAGCGGTACACCTTGTGCCATTCGGTACTCACTTGTGTTATCAATTACAATCGCACCACTAGAAACTGCATGAGTTACAAATTGTCTAGATACTTCTCCCCCAGCGCTAAAAAAGGCAATATCTACACCTTCAAAGCTAGTTGTTTTTGCCTCTTGTATAATTATCTCTCGTCCTTTGAATCTTACTTTCTTACCAGCGGATCGTTTTGACGAAAGCAATGTAACTTCAACTATATTAAACTTCATTTCATTCTCTAACAGTTCAATAATTTTTTGCCCTACCGCACCTGTAGCCCCAACAACAGCTACATGATAGCCCTTTTTGATCATCTTTTCTCCTCCAATATCACCTGAATGAATATTTCTACAATTTCATTTTATACAGAATTTAATCATTTGGAAAATTAAAATACATGATATAATCATTCACAAATCATGATAATAAAAGAGGGATCGCTTATGGAAATGAGACATGTTAAAACATTTTGCGCCATTGTGAAGTATGGTAGTTTTTCTAAAGCTGCGCACGCGCTAGGTTATGCGCAATCTACTGTTACAGCACATATGAAAGCTTTAGAGAACGATTTACATATCCCTCTTTTCGATCGGTTAGGGAAAAAAGTGCTACTTACAAAAGCCGGTCATCAATTTCATCCTTATGCATTAGAATTACTTTCAATATATGAAAAAGCGCAAGAAATCCCCCAAAATACAGATTATTTAGAAGGTACATTAAGTATTACATCTAATGAATCATTAGCGGTATACCGATTACCACAATTATTACGTACTTACAAACAGAAAAATCCGAAAGTAAATATCGTACTTGAAACGAACACAAATGAACAAGCATTACAAAAATTACGTGAAGGAGAAACAGACGTTGTCTTCATAATTGGAGAAAGTATAGAACATAATGATTTTATTACGCGTACTTTTAGTAATGAAACATTTGGATGGATTTTACCAGCTTATTCCGCTGCACATACAAATCCATTCCAGTTATTACAGGAAACCCAGTTCATTTTTACAGAACAAAGCTGCGGCTATAGGACAATGGTAGATCGTTTTTTACGTCAAAGCGGAAATATTCCAGCTAAAACATTTGAAACTTCCAATGTTGAAGTCATTAAACAATCCGTCATGTGTGAGTTAGGCATTTCAATTCTTCCTTATATCGTTGTACAGGAAAGTTGTCAAAAAGAACAACTATGTTTTCAGCCTATCGAAACTCCAACAGTTATTCAAAGTCATGTAATCTATCATAAATCCAGATGGATTTCCCCGGTGTTACAGTCGTTTCTTTCCTTACTTGAACGAGATTAAGATATTAAGAAGTACATTTAAAAAGAGTAATTGCCTAATAAGCAATTACTCTCTTACATTAATTAGTATATTATTTATTAGTCTGTCCGCCACCTGCAATTAATTTACTACCTGAATATGTACCTTTGTTCATAAACACTTGATTAATTAATTCTTTTTGCTCAGCTTCCGACATTACTCCTTTTCCTTCTCCTAAATTCCCACTTTGTAATTTCCAAATCTTATTGTGATCCCCATCAACCTTTTCATATTTTCCTTGTTTCCATCGTTCTAAAATTTCTACATATGTACTTCCCTGCACAAGATCATTACTCTTTACAATATCAATTAAGCTTTCAATCCGCTCTTGTGTAATAAAAATATAGCCCCACTTTTGATCAGCTTTCGCTTTTTGATGTGCCATTTCATGTAATGCTGTCTGTATGTTCTCATCTGTCCATTTAAAATTTTTATTAAAACCACTATTTGGCAATGAATAATTGCCATTTTCTAAAAGCTTTGCATCTTCTGCTTTTACGTTACTATCAGCTAATACTTCTACTGCTGGAGCAGCTGGTGATGCCTTTTTCGCAGCTGGTTTACTATTATTTAAATAATGCAGCATACCATATGTTAAACCTACTCCGATTACCGCCATACCAGCTATAACACCTATTATTTTCAAAAATGTTTTCATCTCGCTTGTTTCCTCCCAAATATCTCTGTTCTGACTACCTAATTATTTCTTATATAAAAACTGTTACTTCATTCAAAATATCGCATCGCATCCCCTATCATATTATTTATATATACTTCCTCATATTGTATTTCTTTTTCTTTAAAATTGAAAGATTATTCTGTTAAATAATGAAAATATTCTACAAATTTTTCCTTTATATTTATAAAGAAACAAAAAAACAACGAGCGCGTTCTACAACACTCGTTGTTTTTACTTTATGCACGATTTTCTTTTAACCACTTCGTAATAGCATCTAACCTCGAAACATCAAAGCGTCTTTCTTCACACACATTCAAATTTTTTGAGTTTCTCACTATTTCTAATTCATTATTTCTTACACTTTTCGCCTCAATTAATTTACAATACCCATCTGTAACAGTATTTAAATTTTCATAATAACGCTGAAACGATTTTGATATATGTAAATGTTTTTCAAAGTTTCTTCTTCTTTTCGTCTCATCAGATACTTTCCGCTTTCTAAGTTCTTCATCGTTCGTATATAAATAAAAATATTGATCCGGAAAACCAATTTCCCTATTTATCATCTTTTCTTTATAAAAATTTTCTATTAAAGATAATGGCTGATTAAATATATCAAAATGAAAGCACCAATTATAACTAAGTGGTTGATATATATCCCCATCGAGTATTACTAATTCATATTGCTCTGACTTCTGAACAGCTATATTCCAGCGCTCAACTTGTTTTTCAAAATACCATGTTCTATGTTCATTTTTTGGCCTTTCAAATAAAGAATTCACTTCAGGTATTATATAAGCACCATAATTCTTTTCTAATTCACGGCACGTGGTACTTTTACCAACAGCGCTTGCTCCCTCAAATGCTATTATCCCCATAGTTTCCCCCTCTTTCATTAACTAAAATTTCGTTGTTTCGCTTTTCTTCCCCATAACTTTCTCCATAAAACAATTGAAGTGATAGTGAGCATGATTGTTGTAATGATACTACCTTCAATTCCGAACGAGCCTCCATGAAGGAATTCCGATCCAGTTGTTACAGGTTTAAAAAGTGGTGTAGAATACATTGTCATTCCACTAACCGCAAAACCAAATACGTTATATTGTGCCCAATTCCAAATGGAATGCCATGCGCATATCCCCCAAAGACTACTATCTTTCAAAACGTAAAAAGCTGCAAACACACCAACTAATATTATATTCGATATTGAAAGAATTGTAATACCTGGATTTAGTAAATGAAGAAAACCAAATAAAAATGAAGTTACAACAATACCGATCCATATACGGCTTCTAACAGAAAGAACTGGAAATAACCAACCCCGAACAACAATTTCTTCTGTTGCACCTTGTATTAAAAAAGCAACTAAAGATCCCACAATTCCAAGTATAGCGGTTGGTGTAATGTGTTGCATTTGTAGTTGTACATTTCCAGTTAATAAAAGTAGCATGACTGGTATTGAAATGAAAACAAATCCTATTAATGTACCTCTCAAATATTTTCTTATCCATTGATTTCTCCAAAAACCAATGGATGAAAATGATCTTTTCTCTACAAATCTAATCCATAAAAACACAAAAAATATTGCGCCGCCAAACATTAATATCATCTCAATGTCGCTATAAATCGCCTTCATAAAAGTTGTTTCTGCTTTCGGTAAAATCAGCATAAACAACATAAATAATTCACCTAAAGTTAAAAATATAATCGCGAGTATGACAGCAAAAACAGGATGAACTTTTCTTCTTCCTTCTTTTGCTGCTTCAATTATTTTAAATTGTTTATTTTGCAATATTTTATCCTCCTAATTATGGTACTCATCAGCAATATTAAAATAATATTTAGCCTTTTATTTAAACTTATTTTTTCATATAAATGATTTTTGTTTGGAATAAATCCAAATTAGGAATAATATATAAATAAAAGAGGTGCCTTTGTGCCTTTACTATTATCACCCAGATTACTCAGTGGTATTACCAGCACTTGCTATTTCCAACCATTTGTTGTAAGATAGTAATTAAGGTCAATTTAACACTATATTTTCTTTGCATATTATCAAGTATCAATCAGGGACATTTTGTACTCCTTATGGGTTTTTGATAATATGTGAACTTTTATTTTCATTCAAATAAGGCCGATCATATTGTAATTTTTCTACTTTTAGGAGGCATTACCATGACATTAACAGGTAAAGTAAAATGGTTTAACAGCGAAAAAGGTTTCGGTTTCATCGAAGTTGCAGACGGTAACGATGTATTCGTTCACTTCTCAGCTATCACTGGCGACGGCTTCAAGTCTCTTGACGAAGGTCAAGAAGTTAGTTTCGAAGTTGAAGAAGGTAACCGCGGACCTCAAGCTAAAAACGTTGTAAAGCTATAATTCAAACAATAAAAAGGTTGTTACCAGCAAGGTTAACAACCTTTTTAATATATAACTAAAATTTTTTACATAAAAGGAGTGGTTACATGTATCGCAATCGAAAGAACGATGTAGCAGAAGTACCACCAGAACAAACCCCTGTTTGGGAATGTGAATCAGAGGATTGTTTAGGATGGATGAGAAAGAACTTTTCATTTGAAGAAGAGCCTAAATGCCCTTTATGTAAAAGTAGCATGAAAAGCGGAGAACGTTTATTACCTAAATTAGGTTAATTTATAATAAAAAAAACCTCTTTTAATTAAGAGGTTTTTTTTATTATAAATTTATGTTCTCAATATCAGTTCGTACTATAGAATACAATAATGCATCGTGTTGCTTATTTCCTTGATGAATATATCCACGCAATAGACCTTCCTTTTGGAAGCCAATTTTAGATAACATTCTACAAGAAGTATCATTTTCAGGATATGTAATAGCTCCAATTCTAAACAAACCTAAATCTTTAAATCCATAATCAATAATTTCTCGAGCTGCTTCCGAAGCGTAACCATTTCCCCAATAACGAGGATGCAGATCATATCCAATCTCAGATCGTTTACTCCATAATTGTAAATTGTTTAGTCCAATTGTTCCTATTAAAACGTTCGTTTCTTTTAACACAATTCCCCATCGTATTGCCTTTTTCTCAAAGTAATTTTTTGAAAAAGATTCGATCATACGTGAAGCTTGTCCAAACTCCGTAAAAGAATTCATACCGTAATAACACGTCACTTCATCCAATGAAAAGATTTCATATATTTTTTGACAATAAGATTGTTCTATTTCAACTAAACGTAAGCGTTCTGTTTCTAATATAGGAAATGCCATAGGATCACTCCTTTCTCTCTACTCATTCATTATATCAGAAAAAATATGTATAATTAGTAAAGTCCTTATTGTTCCATAAGTCAAACATTTCTAATGGCGCATTCCCTCTTTATTCTATATACACGAATTGGATACCTTCTGATTGCGACTCAAACATGACGCTATAATTTTCATAAATCAAATTTTAAATTATCAAGAACTGTAAAGAATTTGTTCCTTCATTTTTTCCTTCTAAACAACCACCCTAACCCATACATTTATGGTAAAATATAGTTAATCCATTTTACGCTATGGAGGTGTAAAAATCTATGTATATATTCATCGGCTTATCCCTCTTACTCATATTACTTATTTTTTTATTCGCAAAAAAATTCACACCAAACTCATTCATGATGACTAGCTTTAAAGGCAATAGCTTTAAGGCATTTTCAATCGGTATTTTAATCGCTGCCATACTCTCACTTTCATATGGAACTTATCATGCAGTAACATATCAACCTAGTTATTTAGATATTAAATTAAAAAATCAAAACTATACTGTTTTCGGTAATGTAGGCGAATTCGGTTATTTCTCCGAAAAATTATTAAAAAAAGATACAGAAGTACAACTATATTTCGTCTCTTGGGAAACAATAAAGTTAAAAAATCCGGTAATACTTATAGAATATCCTTCAGGAAAACAAGAAACATGGAAGCCAAATATCGTATCAATACCGGTAAATAAATTACAAGAAAAACTTGATATAAAAGATATTTATCAACTATCACCGTATTCATTTAAAGAGTCTGGAGAAATAATATTAACAATAAAAGAAAACAATGTAAAAAACAATACAATTTCCATTCAAATAAAATAAATAAAAACTGTTCCTCCATTTTGCTGAAGGGACAGTTTTTATTTATTCTACAGTATTATTTATTTAATGTATCCATTATTTCATTGGCTATATTCTTTCCATTTCCAATACACGCACCAATTCCAACACCATAATATGAGGCACCAGCTAAATATACATTTGGATAAAGATTCGTCATTTTTTCTTGTAATGCTTGAACCGCTTGATTATGTTCTAAATGATATTTCGGCATTAAATCTTTCCAATTTGTAACTTCAACTACTTCTGGTTCACCTTTAATTCCGAGACTCTTTTCAATATCATATAAAGCGACTCGTACTAATTCTTCTTCACTGTAATTCTTGATTGTTTCATATACCGGATTGGTACTCTTATAAAACATTCTAACTAATAATTTTTGTTTACCCGATGTATGTTTCCACTTTCGACTTGTCCATGTACAAGCATCACAATGTAAATCACTGTTTTCCGTTACAATAAACCCCGTACCATCAGCTGGTAGTTGTTCATCTAGTATGTCAAATCCTAAATAAATACTTATAAGAGATGAGTTTTTAAATGTATTAAACTGCTCATTTAACTCATTAGACTGTAATAAAGTTTGTGCAATATCATGTGGAGCTGCTAAAACAACATAATCAGCTTGTATTGTTTCATGATTTGCAAAAGAAATCTCATATCGATCTTCTTGTTTACTTACAGCCGTCGTTATAGCACCTTTTTTTACGACAGTTTCAGTCAGCACTTCTTCTAAGCGATTAATTATCGTAGATAGTCCACCTTTAAATGATACGAATTTTTTATTTCCTGCTGATTGAAATTGTTTTTTATTCTCTTCAAAGCCTTTAATAATACTTCCATACTTATTTTTATAATCCAGTAAATACGGTAATGTAGATGCCATTGTAAGCTCATTCAATTTACCAGAATATACACCTGAAAGCACAGGAGCAATTTGTCTTTCCACTAACTCTTTCCCTAAAAAGCTTTCTAAAAATAAAGCAAGTGATGTATCTTTCGTAAACTCTTTATTTTTCGTTATGAAATCTTTTAAAGCTACGATTTTCCCCTTCGTTGAGACTAGCGTACTGCTAAACAACGACTGGGCGCTCATCGGTATCCCAAATATAGTATCAGAAGGAATCGGATGTAACATGTTTTCAGAATATATGTAAGAAATACCCGTTTCATTATATACCATTTCATTTTCTAAATTTAAATCTTTTACAAGTGGCATAACGTGTTCATTACGAGCAACGATTGAATCCGCTCCTGACTCCATAATGAAATCCTTTTCTTCCACACTATGGATTTTACCACCTAAATACTCTTCTTTCTCAATAAGAATTAAATTTAAATCGATATTATAATCCTTTTTTAATTTTTCTAAATAAAACATAGTAGAAAGTCCCGTTATACCTCCACCGATAACAACAACTGTTTTCATATGTGCTGCGCTCCTAACCGATACAATTAATAATTCCTTTTTATTATAACCAAAAGTCCTTATATTCGACTAGCAAGTTGCGCATTCTGTAAGAAATTAGACAATATATTTTAATATATTTTCAAATTACCTAATAAAAAAGAACTATAACATTTACAAACCCCGTCATAGTTCTCTTTATTTTAAAAACATAAAGTAATTGATTAATTTGTCTAGTTCTTGACTCAATGCCAATACTTTTTCATGTTGAATTCCATAATCCGATACTAAATATAAAAGTTCTTCTTTTTTTATTTCAATTACTTTTTCCAATTTCGCTAGTTCCATGTCGTTTTACATCTCTCCAAAAATAAAATGTATGTATTTCAGTATAGCCTACTTACATAATTAGTAAAAGTAAAATACGCATGTAAAATCTTACATATTTGAAAAAATAATATACTACTAACAAAAAAAGAAACTAGATTAAACATCCTTTTACAGATCATTAACGTTCATTAAGAATGAATAACATAACGGAATTTTTCTAATGTGATATCTTTATAATTTGGAGCTCTCTGTATATGATTAAAATAACTATATGAGAATTTAAATACATGACCAAAATCCCAATCGAATTCACTATAGTCTTTTATCCAAAATATATTTTCAGTTGGTAAAATATTTGCACGTTTAGATTGAATTAAAGGTAATCGATCTATAGGTGAGTGTAAAGTTATTTCCGTATTCAGCTTGAGCTTTTGGCTAGCTCTTAGTACGTATACTAGTTTTAACAGCGGACGTATCCCTCGTTGAAATATATCTATATGTCCTAAATCGTACATTATATTAATTGCGTGGGAGTATGTAAGCAAATGCCCAATTAAATCATGATGTGATTCCGCTCGATAAATACTATTAAATTTCGATAACTCATTTAAAATGAACTGAGATACTTGTGTTGGATTACTCAATTCACTTTGTATCTCCTCTTCAAAACTTAATTGTTTTACTTCTTTCGTCGTATAACCAATCCACGATCTACCTGGAATTGTTTTTCGAAATGATAAAATAAGAGTAGTAATCCCTTCAATTGCTTGATTATCACCCCATTTTTGTAGCTCTTTCATAGCTAATAAACTTAATGACGCATAAATGACGTTATGCCCCACCCAATGAAGCTCATCAATCGTTTGTTCTAAAGATTTTATAATCATATTTTCCGCAATTTTAAAATCTATTTCTTTTTTATCATCAATCATCTCACCAATTTTTTTCTTGTTCAGCATCATCCTTGTTTGCGAATACATATTACGAGCTGTTTCTTCATCAATATTATTATCTTTCATAAAAAAATAACTAGCAATTGCAGCTGCTCCAAAATGTGCATGCCAAATATCATTTGTTTCTTTTTTACATTGAGAAATAATTGAAAGACCGCCTTTCAAAATACTTTTTTCCATTTTCTTTCTCCCCTATTAAAAATCACTATATTTTCATCCTAAAGATGGTGTCAGTACAAATAAAATGTGATTCGATTCATCACTTTTATTCAAAAATCGATGCTTCACATTCGGTGGAATACGTACAACATCGCCTTCTTCTAAAAAATATTCTTTTCCCTCCAATTCCACATACACTTCCCCTTTCATAATAACAGCAATCTCTTCCTTATCTTCATGGGAATAATGGCTTTCTGTTGTGTTTGCTCGTTTATTTAAATCCATCATTAACATTTCAATACGTGCTTTCATAAAATCAGGTGTTAATACATCATAGACAATGTGATCATTGTTTTCCCGATATACTTTTTTTCGATCTTTTTTCTTAGAAATGAGCGAATCTGTATCGATATCGTTAATAAAAAGTGTAAACAGCGGTACATTTAATGCTTTTGCAATTAACTCCAAAACATTTAAAGAAGGATTAGCATGTCCTCTTTCAATTTGGCTAATTAGTGATGTACTAATTCCTGCATAATCAGCGAATTCACGAATTGTCATATTATTTTTCTTACGATAACTTAATACTGTTTGTCCAAGCCTATCATGTATCATAGTAAAACTTCCTTTCATCCATCATAATGCATATTTCATTGTCTTTGTGCTGACATACTAAACAAAGGCAAATAATCCTTTCCTATTATCTCCGGGACTTATATACTTACCTTTGTACATTATATCGTATTAAGTTCATTATAATAAACATTCTATCGGAGGGACAAACTTTGAAATCACCTATTCTTTCATATTGCATCTTATTTTTTGGTGTATTCGCCTTATCAACTTCAGCTATTTTTGTAAAATTGGCAGATGCTCCTGCGACAATCATTGCTTTTTACCGATTATTCTTTGCCACACTGATCCTGTTACCGTTATTACTATTTAATAAAAATAGTCGAAATGAGCTAAAAACTTTAACGAAAAAACAATGGGCACTTGGATTCATATCTGGGCTATTTTTAGCTGCACATTATGTACTATGGTTTGAATCATTACAATATACTTCTGTAGCAAGCTCTACAGTTATCGTAACGTTACAACCTTTGTTCTCAATGATTGGTGGTTATTTTTTATTTAAGGAGAGATTTACGAAAGGAGCAGTTATTGGTTGCCTCATCGCTATTTCAGGTAGTATCATCATTGGCTGGCAAGATTTCCAAATTAGTGGAGAAGCTTTATATGGAGATATTTTAGCACTTATCGCTGCCGGTATCATTACTGCTTATTTTTTCATTAGCCAACACGTTCGTAAAGATTTGTCACTTATACCATATTCGGTAATTAGTTATGGAAGTAGTGCTGGCTTTCTTGGCATATTTGCTTTCACGCAACAAGAATCTTTCATCCATTACTCTACACAAACTTGGTTGTGCTTTATTGGATTAGCTTTCATTGCTACAATTTTAGGACAAACCATTTTTAATTGGTTATTAAAATGGATAAGTGCTACTGTAATTTCAATGAGTATTTTAGGTGAAACAATTGGCACTTGTATACTAGCGTACTTTATATTACATGAGACCATTTCTTTACAACAAGGACTAGGAATTACCGTTATTTTTATTGGTTTAGTATTATTTTTATTGCAGCCAAGTTCTAATAAAAAAGCATGACAGTATACTGTCATGCTTTTAACTATTCATTATGTACAATTAAACCATTCGGTCTAAAACGACTCATCATAATTTCATTAATAAACTTTCCATGAGCTTTCAAATTCCCTATCTTTACTCCCTCTTCTACAAATCCAAATTTTTCATATAAAGCTTTTGCTTTTGGATTCGTTTCTAACACACCTAGTTCTACTCTCTCTAACATTAACCAATTATCAGCCAAATCAAGCATCTTCGTAAGAAGTGCTCTCCCAATTCCTTTATTATGATATTCACTGTCTACCCCAATGAATAAATCGCCTGAATGAGATCTTCGGCCCGGACTTTGTGTTAAACCTACAAACCCAACAACTTCTCCATCATATTCTGCAACAAATTCAAATTGATTTGGTGCTAAATTTCGAATTCTATTTTCCATAGCCTCTACACGCATGCTAGGTAAGAAAACCATATACGGTAAAACATCATCCTGTATACATATACGATGAATTGCTCTAGCATCTTGTATTTCTACTGCTCTAACGTTGATTCCCATCTTTCTCTCCTCCATATAAATAACAATATATTTGTGTGTATTCTAGAAACGTTCACGAATGACCTTCTCGCCCGGATTTCTTTATGTCATTTTTACATAATTATTTCGATATAATACTTAATTTCCAAAAAGATTATAAAGACTATATGATATCGATTTGGTTAACTTTTCACCTTGTTATATAAATCAAGCAAATTTTCAATCAAAATACCATTTAGTTTCATGCCGACTATATCACAATTTTCTATTTCAATATTTTTCAGATTACTATTACTTATAGTGCTACATTCCAAATCACATTTATCGAATACAATAGGTTCCTTCTCATCTCCGAGACTTGTATTTTTAAATTGCACTCCACCTAAAGTCACCAAATTAAATTTACTGCCAGAAAGATTTAAATCTGCATATGATGACCTTCTAAAATTTATATTTCTAAACTTGGATTGACTTACATTACAATTACTCATATTCATATTCATTATATTGCTACCAACAAATGAACTGTTTTTTAAATTCACTTGATAATACTCTGTATTTGCTAAATTACAGTTTTCGTATTGACTATTTTTCATATCTTTATTTGTAACTACACTCGCTTTGTTTGAGCTTGTTTTTATTCTTTTCACGTAACAATACTCATCTTCCGATTCAAAAATCATTTGGTAACCCATCTTTTTATAAAAGTGATGATTGTTAATTTGTCTACTAGATGTTTCGAGATCCCAAATCTTTATGTTCGGATATTCCTTTTCTATTAATTTCATAACATGTGATCCAATTCCTTTTCCTTGATAAACAGGATCTACAAAAATACGATCAATTCGACCGTACGACTTACCAGAAATCGTAACTATTATCCCTCCGATTATTTCTTTATCCATTACAACTTTGAAAGAATCCAATTCTTCAATGGAATATTCCATCATTTCAACTGAAGAATATCCTGGCGGTTGAATGTTATAATCAATGACATCATCTTGGCCGTATAGCCATTGTTTTGCTTCTGCATCAAATGTTCTTTTCATTATTTCTGTTAATTTCTCAGCATCTAAAATTGTAGCTTTTTCTATAGATATTTTCGTCATTTTCGTTTTCCCCTTCATTATTACAAACCAACCATTTTTGTGAATGGCATAATTATCAATTCACTTTTGTTTTTAATGCTTTTCCCATTATTACATATGGAACATCATTTTTACTTGGATGAAATGGTTCTAATACATTTACCCAATTTAATCTTTTATATAACGAACGTGCTTTTTCATTGTTTATTTGTGTTGTTAAAACACTCGTTCTATTTGGAATCCCTTCTAGTAATTCATTATGTAATTTCGTTCCAAGACCTTCATTTTGATATTGTGGGTGGACTGCTAACTCTACAAATTCAAAACAATCTTGTAACCATTCGTCTACTTGCTCTAGATGTAACGCTTCTCTCATTAATTGATTATAGTACTGTCCCTCGATTGAGCGATAACCATAAGTAAAACCAACTACTTCATTTTCATCATTTATTGCTACTATACCTTTAAAACCTGTATATTCTATATGCCTATTCATTCGCTCGATCATTTCATTGAAATTTGTTTTCTCAAATACTTTACAATACAAATTTGCCATATTCCCAATTAGGATCTCATCTTTTTCAATGCTTACGAATTTCACTTTATTCCCCCTATTAAAACATTTATATCCTTAAATTCTTAAAAACAAAGAAAATTAACACTAATCACTCTCTTTACTATTAAACTACAAATCACCCTATATTTTCCACGATTACTTAATATTAATGAATAATAAAAAGAGACCATGTAATATAAACATGTTCTCTTCTTTTATTCATTTTCAATTTTATCCCGCTATTTGCCGGGCAGTAAGACCCCCACCTCAAAATTCAGCGAAAGCAAAGAAGTTAGGTGGGGGTCGGGCTAATTATCAGCGGGGGCTGACACCCCACTGATTAAAGTTTCACTTTATATAATTAAAAATTAGATATTACTTAAGCCACTCATTGCAAGTATTACTTAACTGCTGTAAATCTTCTATAAATTGACTCGCATCATATCCATCACAAACCGAATGATGTACTTGTAATGAAACTGGTAGCATAACCTTGTTTCCTTCGTTAAAATATTTCCCACAAGTTATAATTGGCAATAGAAAATTTTCATCATTATTAATATTAAGATTAAATCCAGTAAAACTAGTCCAAGGTATGCTAGAAATAGGAAATACATTAGGCGGAATATTTTCTTTCGTGAAAAGACCATGAACATTAGCATAGCATCTCATATCGTCTTCATAATTATTATAGAAAGTGCGGAAATCACTTGAATAATCCGTCCATATACTTGAAAAAGACTTATCATCTTTATGAAAGATTGTATAACTCGGTATCATTTCCTCCCAATAGCCTAAAACTCCTTCATCGTTAAAACATGTTCGAAATTTTTTATGATTATTTACTACTCTAGAAATTAAATATATAAAAACGGGATAAAATTTTATTCCCTTTTGATATACTTCCCCTAATAACATCGTGATATCAACATTCACAGTCATACTAAATGTACATTTCAACTTTAAATAATGCTCAAAATACTGCTCTCTATTCCAATCTTCTCTATCAATTACATGGAACTTCATTCTAATAGCCTCCTAAAATTTTCTTTTTATTTTAGAAGGCTAATTCCCTTGCTTTCACCATACTTGTTCACTCCTAACAGTTTACAACTCACCCTAATTATTCATTTAATTATATAACATATGTAAGAATCAATTCACATATTTCTGGAAATCCATCCACATACTATAGATAAATCAAATGAAATTTGGAGGATACATACATGAATAACAAAAATATGAATAAAAAAGAAAATGTTACTGAAAACACTACATCTATTCAAAATAATAATACTGCAAATCTTACTATCGAAGAACAAGCAATGAACGGCTTATACGGGATGCCCGAAACAACAATTGAAGATGCTGATCACGCTGCAGCTGATGGTTTGACTTCAAAAAATTAATTAACTACATTGAAAAAAGCCAAGGAAAATATCCTTGGCTTTTTTAACTATGCATCCACCTTTTGTATTTCTTCACTCTTTCTTGAAAGTTTACCTGGCCAAAAAGCAAATCGGCCTAAAACTACTGTAATCGCGGGTACAAGTAACGGTCTTACAATAAACGTATCTAGTAATACGCCAATTGCAGTTACAATACCAAATTGAACTAATACTTGAATTGGAAGTGTACCTAACACTGCAAAAGTTCCTGCTAAAATTAAACCTGCCGATGTAATAACACTACCTGTTTGTATTACACCATTTTTTACTGCATCCAAGTGATTTTGTGTCTTTCTGTTTTTCCATATTTCTGAAACCATAAAGATATTATAATCTTCACCTAAAGCAACTAAAAATACGAATGCGTACAACGGTATCGCACCTTGAATGGCCGGCGCTCCCATACCGTAATGAAGTAATATCCATCCTGCTCCTAACGCTGAGAAGAATGATAAGACAACAGTTACAATTAAATAAACCATTGCAACAACCGATCGTAAATAGACAAGTAATAGTAAAGCGATAATGCTAATCATTACTGGAATAATTACTGATTCATCACGTTCAGTAATTTGCTTTGTATCATATAATGAAGCTGTTTCTCCACCAATCCACAATTGCTCTTCAGCATTACTAATCCCAGCATCTTTTAATACTTTTTCTACACTGTTTTTCAATTTAGGAATTTGATCTAATGCTTCAATTGCGTATGGATTTTCCGCTAAAGAAACTTCATACATTTGTATTTGCTTATTTTCTTTTCCCTCTTTTGGCTCTTTTACTGTATTTACGAAAGAAAATTTCTCTAGTTCTTGTTTAATAGGAAGCTCTTTTCCTTTCGTATCAACAACAACTTTTATTGGTGCTAGTTCACCAGCTGAGAAATGATCACTAATTAACGTAAACCCTTCACGAGAAGGCATATCCTTTGGAAACGACTCTAATAAGTCATATGTGTATTGAATACGTGGTACGAATGAAGCCAATCCGCCTAATACAAATACAGTTAGCATAATTATTGTCCATGGTCTTCGTACTACAATATCTCCAAGTTTTTTACTAAAGGAGCCTTTTGATTTTTTAACTTTTACAGCCCTCTTTTTCTTTCTTGCAAACTCCTCATTCATTGAATTTGTTCTCGGTATAAACGGGAAAAATGCAATTCTACCGAAAATTAATAATAGTGCTGGTAAAATCGTTAAAGCCGCGATTCCCATTATAAATACAGCAACACTAAATGGTACTGCAAATCGATGAAAGGCACCATAATGAGCAAGTAGTAATGTTCCTAATCCAAGTACAACAGTTAACGCACTCATTATTATTGCACCGCCAGATGCTTTAATCGCAAGTTGCAATGCTTTATATTTACTTTCTTCTTCTAACAAGTACTCTCTATATCTCGAAATTAAAAATAGACAATAGTCCGTTCCAGCGCCAAACAATAATACTGTCATAATTGATATCGCTTGGGCATCTACTTTAATCCATCCGTGATCAGCTAAAAAACCGAGTGTAGGACTAATAATACCGTATGCAAAGCCAACAACAAGTATAGGTAAAATCGCTAAAATTGGTGAACGATACAGTAAAATTAACAAAACTAACACTAGTAGTACAGTAGCCACTAACAATTTCACATCTGCTTGACTAAATAAACTAACTGCATCCGTTTGAATACCTACAGGTCCTGATAATCGAACATGTAAACCAGATTCACTTATTTTTTGTTTAAATGGATCTTCATCCACCTTACTATTCACTATTTTTCTAAACTCTTCAAGATTTCCTTTTAATATATCCGTACCAGCAGATTTATTAAAAAATACCGGTGTAACAAATGATGTACCATCTTTTGACGCACTTTTTGATAATACTTGCTCTGGAATTGTATCAAATGGTGGTAACGTTGATTGTTCTTTTAAAGGACTAGATTTTAACTCTTTATAGACATCTTGTATGAGTTTATAATCCTGTGACTGTAATCCACCATCTCTATACCATACTACTAACAAAGGATTCCCTGCATTATTCGGAAACTCTTTTTTCATAAGCGCTTCCGCTTGCTGTGACATAGCTGTTTCAGGTAAATTTTTCGGATTCGGTTCTTTCGTACTGTTTACTTGTGGTAACGTAAATGAAAGTAATAATGTAATAAGAACCCACACCGATAAAGTGATCCACTGCGTATTTCTCCCTGCTACAAGCCTCCCTAACATATGTAACGGGTGCTTTTTCATAAAAACCCACCTTCCTTTTTTCCTCCATTATTAATTATATATACTGGTCGGTTAATTAATCAAGAATGATTGAAAATTATGTTATAATTATCTCAATCATAAATGTCAGGAGCGAATGGATTTGGAACAAAAACAACGTCCTCTCGGAAGGCCGCGTCAAAATAAAAATACAAAATCTACAAAAGAAACCATTTTAGAAGTAGCAACCCGCTTATTTCTTACACAAAATTATCAAGTCGTTTCTATGGATGAGGTCGCAAAAGTTTGTGGTGTTACGAAAGCAACTGTCTACTATTACTATTCAACAAAAGCCGATTTATTTACCGCTACTATGATCGAAATGATGGTACGTATACGTGAGAATATGTCTCAAATACTCTCTACAAACAAAACTTTAGAAGAAAGATTATTAGACTTCGCTAAAGTTTACTTACACGCAACGATGGATATTGATATGAAAAATTTTATGAAAGATGCAAAACTGTCGTTATCTGAAGAACAATTGAAACAATTAAAAAATGCTGAAGATAATATGTATGAAGTACTAGAAAAAGCACTCGATAATGCGATGCACATCGGAGAAATTCCGAAAGGAAACGCTAAATTTACGGCTCATGCTTTCGTATCTTTATTATCTATTGGGAATTTTAAAGATGAAAATCACAATCCTATTCTTGCAAATATAGATGAATTAGCACAAGAAATCGTTTCTTTTTATTGGAACGGATTAGGTCATTCATATTAAACAGATTTCCTTTAATAAAAAAGCATGTTTGAATTTTTTTTCAAACATGTTTTTTTATAATTTAGCATCCATTATCTAAAAATTATTATCTTCGACTTTTATAAATTTTGAAGTTGAATCTTTATATTCCCCTTACTTAATCCCCCATGGTAACAAACTACAGATTCAATATCTAGATTTAAATACTTCTTCAAAGACTGCTGTGCTTCCTTAATATTTATAGTTGTTGGGGCGTGAATTCCTCCTAACATCCCATTCACACTATACATAGAGTCTCCTGCAACAAGAATTTTACTTTGTTTCAAATATAAACTAATATGACCCGGGGTATGCCCTGGAGTATGAAGAATTAGTATTCCACCGCAATACGGAAGTTCTTGCCCGTCAATCATAGTATCACTCACTTTTCCTTTTGGTCGGTTCTCTACATTTCCGTCCTTCAATAAAGGTAAATCCCCCTCGATATATGGCTTATCTAGTTCGTGCGCATAAACTTTAATATTACTTCGACAGCGCTGCAACAACTCCGGAAGACTACCTATATGATCAATATCCTGATGCGTCAAAATCACGACTTTTAACTTATCAAATGATACCCCAACCTTTTCCATCTCTACTTGTATATCTTCAATTTGTCCTGGGAAACCCGTATCTATTAATACTGCCATTTCATCATCCCATAAAAGAATTGGATGAATAACAAATTCTTGAAATTCAAGTTGTAACATTTCTATCCCTTTAGCAATCTCCATACAGCCATTCTCCTTTATGTTGAAGTTTGAAAATATGTACGAGTAAACTGAAAATATAAAGTGAAACTTTAATCCGTGGGGCTTTTACTACTCGGCAAATAGCGGGATAAAGCACCTCTATCTTATAATAGGTTTTGTCATCCCAATAGAGAATGCTTCAAACCCTATAGATTCATAGTAAGATTGCAATTTTTCTACACACATAAGTTGTGGAATAACCTTGTTTTGTTCACAGTGTTGGATTAATCGTTTCACTATTTCTTTTCCGATGCCACTAGACTGATATTTTGGCAATACACCAACTCCACAAATAATGCCTGTTATGACTCCATCTGATATGACACGCCCCATCCCTACTAACCTCTTATCATCAAAAACATAAATTGCATACCAACTTTGCTTACACATTCGTTCTAACTCGTTAACCGTTAATTTAAAAGAATTCCATCCTAAAGATTCGTATAAGGATAATAATCCATTAAAATCTGTAGGATGTTCACTTATGTAGCGTATACTATTTTCCATGTCAATACTCCCTATTCTCTGGCTTGTTTATATTTCATAAAATTCCCTTTACACAAATCTGATTGATGTAAAAATAACTAGAACAAACTTCAATAAGAAAGATAGAATTCCTTCTCAATATAAAGTAAAAAGAAGTTATCTCACTTAAGATAACTTCTTTTATATAAGACTCTCATTATATTATCAACCAAAAAATATACAACTGCATACGATTAGCACAAACAAAACTAATAAACCATTTGAGAAATAACCCATTGAATACTACCCCTTTATTAAATTATGTAAAAGATTTTATCATAAAATGATTTACAACTTAATAACTGAAAAAGACATTGTATTCATTAGTTATATATGTTTAGTAATATTTTATATTCGGTGATATTCTCGTTCCCTAAAACCACTTCTCGCACCTTCATAATTCAGTCCACATAAATTCAAAAAAACAGTTATTAGTAAACGTTCATTTACTATAAAGAGTAATTTCAATTGATTTATAGTAAATTTAGTAATAAAATAATAACTAAATTCATAAAGGAGTCAAAAACAATGAACCAAAACGAATTATTAAACGAATACATGAATTTATTATTAAATATGTCAGGTACTTTTAAATTACTATCGGAGAAATCCTCAGAATTTACACATTTAGAACAACACGTAGTAGAGTATATCGCCCAGCAAAAGGTGCCTGTAAACTTAAAAATGATTGCTAGTTATTTAAACATCCCTAAACAACAATTAAGTGTAACAGTGCGTAACTTAGAACAAAACGGATACATCATAAAAAAGCAAGATATGGTAGACAAAAGAGCTATATTAATCTCTCTGACAGAAAAAGCTGAAAAAGTACATTATGAGAGATGGAAACAAATATATAATAATTTCACAGTAAACCTCGAAAAGTTATCTGAAGAAGATAGGCGGGATTTAACTTATGGACTATATAAAACAAATACAATGCTCTCAAAAATGTTAAATAACGACTAAATATATTGTTTATTATTAAACGGAGGATGTTTCATGGTTAAAGAATTAGATTTGCAATCTGTACAAGGTACAATGCTTATTTCACTATGGGGAAGAGCATATGGCAGTGAGAAAAATAAGGATATTTTAGATGATATAGAAGCTATTCGAATAATTAAAGAATGTGATTTTGACTTCTCAACAATAGCAAATACATTTGGCGAATACGGATGTATCACATACATTACCCGTGCACGAAAAATTGACGATACGATAAAACAATTTATAATAAAACACCCGAATGCTACTATTGTAAACATCGGTTCCGGACTAGACACTACTTTTTCAAGAATCGATAACGGTACAATACATTGGTACAATCTTGATTTACCCGATGCAATCTCTTTTCGTAAAACTTTAATTGAAGATACCCCTAGAAACATTAGCATTGCTAAATCATTTTTTGATACTTCTTGGTTTGACGATATAAAATATAATCCAAACGACGGTATTCTTTTTATATCAGCAGGTGTGTTTTATTACTTTAAAGAAGAAGATTTAAAAAAGATCGTAGTCGCTATGTCAAAACGTTTCCCTGGAGGAGAATTATATTTTGACGCTGAATCAAAGTTCGCACTGAATCTTTCGAATGCTACTGTAAAGAAATCTGGTAATAACGGTGCTATGATGTATTTTTACGTAAATAATCCAAAATCAATAGAAAAATGGTCCTCTACAATAAAAGTATTGAGCTGCTCCCCTTTCTTTAAAGATATAGCTACAAATAAAGATTGGGACGGTAGTACGCGTATAATGATGAGAATTGTAAACTTAATAAAAATGTTGAAGTTTGTTCATTTACGGTTCAAAAAATAAAAAGTAAAGAAGAGCTCAATACATTTATACTTAGGTCATAAATGTTAATTTTAATAAAATCAAAGGCAGAAACATAATTGTGAAGTGAAACTTTAATCAATGGGGGCTTTGCTCATCCCCCACTGATTATTAGCCCTCACCAATCGGGCTTTTACGGGCAGCCCGCTCCCCACCTAACTTCTTTGCTTTCGCTGAATTTTGAGGTAGGGGTCTTACTGCCCGACAAATAGCGGAATAAAATCTTGCATGCACTTTACGTAGGAGCTAAAATGTTGAATCTCATCGATTTCCAAATCATGTACACCATCTTGCAACATATGTTGAATCACTTACCCTCTCTTCTTATAACCCACTTACTACTTTTTAAATGTATATGTTCTGACCGTCAATAGCTTTTACCTTTAAATTCTTTAAACCCTATCCTTTTTTATATGAATAGCTTTCTTATTCGAAAATAGATTTTTAAAAATCCCTACTCCCACAATTAATAAACCTATACCAACTAATTTATTTACTTGTAATGGAACACTCTCCATTCCAAATAATCCGAATGTATCAATGCATAACGCAACGACCAATTGAGTAATAAGACTAATTAGCACCGTATATGCTGGGCCTAAGCTCTTTATTGCACCCATTATACAAATAATTAACCCGATACCAAACAGTCCACTTACATAAAACAAATAATTTGTAGTATACACTTTAATGTTAATACTGTTTTCTGTAATGATATAAAATAGAATAGAACTAATGAGACCTATTCCAAGGACACATGTAGTTGTTAACCACTGTCCTACATTTTCATTTACTTTTGCATTAAAAACAGATTGTACGCTAATTAATATTCCTGCTAATATAGCTAAACTAAATCCAATCAAAATCTTCCTCTCCCTTTCATTGCTCATATATATTATTTTTAGCGACTTCCTTCATTCTAGAAAAATCTTTAATTACAATAACTCCATTACTCTTTTCAATTAGTTTTTCATTATAAAATCTTTGTAATACCCGAATTACGTGCCTATAACTTACCCCTATAAAATCTGCAATACTCGTTACTGAAGTTGCATCCAAATCCCCTTTATACATATTCCCGTTACTATCTGTTGAAATTGAAAGCAAATAACTAGCTACACGTACTTCTACAGGATAAAGTAAATTAAGAGCAGTAAAACGAGTCGATATTTTTAACGTGTTGGAAATATTTTCAAGCAAGAACTTCATAAATATAGGATCATGTAATAACTTGTTTCTAATAACCGTATTAGAAATAGAGATTGCTACAACATCTGAACAAGCTTCAACGACATTATGTGCTTTGCTATTTTGAATTAATTCAATATCACCAACAATGGCCAATGGATTGATAAAGCGAAGGATTAGTTTCTTCCCTTCAGGTGTAATCGTGTAAACTTTTACTTTACCTTTAACAACAAAATATAAACGATCCATTTCGTCATCTATATTGCAAATAAGCTCGCCTTTTTCAAAGTGATTTAATTGAAAATAAGCTGTATCTATTTCTGAAAAAATCTCGAGCGTTTTATTGGTTCTCAAATAATGCGTAATTAAACCTGATTTATCCGCCATATTCATTTCTCCTTTCATTTACATATTAAATACAACAATACCTATAATCATTACTATTGTTCCCACAATATGATATCTCTCCATCTGTATCTTTTTTATATGAAACAGTCCTTTCATTTCAATAACTGTTGCCGTTAACAATTGAGCAACCATTAGTGTGCCAGCTGTCAATGTAACTCCTAGTGAATATATCGCCATAGTTTCTGCGCAAATAATGAATCCACCAAATGCACCCGCTGCTAAATATACTTTTTTCACACTCTTTAAATCTATTACTTTCTCTTCTTTCTTTAACAAAAATACAGTTGTTGCAATAATGAATCCAATTAAATGCGTAATAATACTTGTCGACCATATACCAATATGTGAACTAAGTTTCGCATTAAAGGTTCCTTGAAGTGTAATAAATATGCCAGCAAATACAGCAAATACAATGCCTTTCAAAAAATCATCTCCTCATCTTTTATTTCTGACTTAATTAAAAGCTATAATCCTATATAAACAAAAGGACAAATGTCACATCAGTATGAAAATAACTGCGAATGACCATAAAAAAACACACCTCAAAATAATTGAGATGTGTTTTTATCTTTTTATTATTATATATAATTTTAATAATTATAATTACGCTACATTAATAGGTTTATTCTTCAAAACAAACTTTCCAAATAAGAAACGCACAAGCGGCCCCATAATAATTAATTGTAATGGATACGCCATAATGAAGTTTTTAATAAAAATCGAGAAATACATTGAAACAAAAGATTCACCATGTAATCCATTATGAAAATACATCATTGCCATTCCATAAAACGACATGAAGAAAACCATTCCAATAACCATAGCTGTCGCCATCGCAATAATAATATTTACTTTTTTCGATTTATCAAATGGCAACATGAATACAATTTTTTTCGCACTAGGTCCAACGATACATATTTCAATTAATAGCGCAATAATAAATCCAATTAGTAGTTCTAATGCGATCTCCTTAATATGAATTGGCCCTCCTGATCCATTCGTTAGTAAATTGTAAAACGTCATTACGATAACCATCCCAAGGCACATCATCATACCAAATTGGAGGTTTTCCTTTCTTGTTGTTGGCAAAATTCATCATCCTTTCTCTTTGAGTCTTTGTCATTATATCGATATTGGAAACCTCTTCGTAAGTGAACATTTTGTGAACAAATTTAAAACGTTTTCATATATTTTCTTTACTTTCAACTCAAATTCTCACTTTTACTTATAAAGGTTTTATATATTTCAATGTTGAATTACTAAATTTAAACATTACTACTAGGAGGAGAACCATGAATGAACAAGGATTTTTCGTATATCATATCGTAACAAGGAAAAAAATGAAGATCGGACAAAGCATTCAATTTAATAAAAATCAAACTAATACGCTATTCCACTTCTTTTTTGAAAGAAAACATTTAAATTCTAGTGGTGAAGATTCTATACAAATTTTAAAAGAACATTATACAAATGAAGAATTACATATAAAGAATGAAAATGCTACAGTAGTTATGAATTACATGGATCAAACAATTAGAGCCATTAGAGAAACGATTATGGAAATGGTTAGGCTGCAAGAATATCCTGATTATCCATCAAGATTGTCTTGTTTATATGCTGCTAAAAGCTATGAAGATGCTTTAAAATGGAAAGCATTATTTGATTCTTACAATCGAGAAGTTTTACAGATTGTTAAACTACGAGTAATCGGAAGTTCTTTTGAAGGTGACGGTAATCTTTTACCGAAAGAAGATGGTATTCCTTTTTCTCAAAAAATCGAACAAGCTAGAGAGTATTGGAAAGGAAATATTAGAAATGAACTTCCTGAGCTACTGATTAATGGAGAAATTGAAGTGGTGGAAATTATTGATGACTTCTCCTCAATTCATATTTAATTTCTAACTAAATCATATAGGATGGAGATTACAATGAAGAAAAAAGTGTACTTCAATCATGATGGCGGCGTAGATGATTTAATTTCATTATTTTTATTACTTCAAATGGAAAACGTTGAACTTACCGGTGTATCTGTTATCCCAGCAGACTGCTATTTAGAACCCGCAATGTCTGCCAGTCGTAAAATTATCGATCGTTTCGGCAAAGGTAATATTGCCGTAGCCGCTTCAAACTCTCGCGGGCAAAACCCGTTTCCGAAAGACTGGCGGATGCATGCATTTTATGTAGATGCTTTACCAATTTTAAATGAGTCTGGAAAAGTTGTAACACCCGTGGTGGCAAAGCCTGCACATCACCATTTAATAGAAACACTTCTACAAACGGAAGGAAAAACAACTTTATTATTTACCGGGCCCCTAACTGACCTTGCTCGTGCATTATATGAAACTCCCATCATAGAAGATAAAATTGAACGTCTCGTTTGGATGGGTGGTACATTTCTTACAGCAGGCAATGTACATGAACCAGAGCATGATGGAACAGCTGAGTGGAATTCGTTTTGGGACCCTGAAGCAGTGGCTCGTGTATGGGATGCAAAAATTAAAATCGACTTAGTGACACTAGAAAGTACAAACCAAGTTCCGTTAACTATAAACATACGTGAACAATGGGCAAAAGAACGAAAGTATATTGGTATGGATTTCCTTGGTCAATGCTATGCAATGGTTCCCCCTCTCGTTCACTTCTCAACGAACTCTACCTACTATTTATGGGATGTACTAACTACCGCGCTTGTCGGAAACACTAACCTTGCAAAAACTGAAACAATTAATAGTATTGTTCATACATACGGACCAAGCCAAGGACGTACAGAGGAAACTGCTGATGGACGACCTGTAAATGTCGTTTACGATGTAAAACACGATGTTTTCTTTGAATATATTACTAAATTAGCTAAAAAAGCTGCTACTTGAAACCTCAATAACACGAAAAAAATTTATTAAGAATGATATACTTTAATTAATATAACATGAGGTGATAAGATGGATTATGAGTTACTAAAAGAACGAATAGAAATTATAACTTCTAGAATTAAATACATAGGTGGTGAAGTTCAAGAAGTTTGTATAGATAAACCATCTTCCCTTGAACAAATAATCCAAGTAGAAGAAAAACTGGGTATTAAACTACCAAATAGCTTCAAAAAAGTACTTTTAGAGTTCTCAGGAAATTTTAGCTTACGCTGGTTTTTACCTGACGATGTAGAGCTACCAAATGAACTTACTGATATTTTTTGCGGAACACCCCACTGGAGTTTAGAAAGTCTTTCTGAATTCGAAAAAGAACGTAAAGACTTGATTGACGAGTTTTTTCAAATCTAGATGATGAATATGATGTAGTTTGGCACAACAAATTAGCATTTTGTGAAGTGGGAAATGGAGATTATTTAGCATTTGATATGAAAGATGATATAGATGCTCCAATAATTTACCTAAGCCACGACGATGGAGAAGGACATGGGTATAAGATTGCGAATAATTTCATTGAATTCATTGAGAATTGGTCAAGAGTAGCTTTTGTAGGATGCGAAGATTGGCAGTGGTTACCTTTCACTACTAGTTTTGAAAGTGGTATAAATCCAGATGATGAACCAGCCAAAAAATTTAGAAATTGCTTGGGACTTAATATTTAAAAGAGTATTGAATTAAATTTCAATACTCTTTTTGTGCAATTTAATTATATTGGATTAATGTAGTGTCTTATTGATTATTCATTTCATAACCATTGACAAAATAAGTTATTGTTTCTAACTCATCTTCATTTAATTCTCTTTCTAGTTCTTGTTTATACGCTGTCTTTATCTTCTCTTCATCGCCTTTATGCATTTCTGTATAAGTTCCTACTGTTTTTAACATACGAATCTCTTGTAAAAACTCCTCTCGATTTATCGCTTCTCCATGAGAAAGAATATATGTCTCAGCATCAAATTTTTCTAATTCATCTATTAATGCAAACGTTCTTTTCGTCGTATAGTTCCACTTCGAAGAAAAAATATCTGCATATATACAGTCTCCTAAAAATAATATCTTTTCTTCTTTCACGTAAATAACAACTGAATCATGTGCATGATCTCCGCCCACATGTTTTAACACGCATGTCACTTCACCAAGATCTAATTCCATTTGATTCTGGAACGTTAAGGTCGGAGGAATAATGTTAATATTTCTCGCTTTTTCTTCAAACTCTTTTTTTATGCAATCCGCACAAAATGCAATTTCAGTACCCTCTTTTACGCGTGCGTCCAAAGCTTCATCTGTCCATTCATAAGAAACAAGTGTACGCATCTCTTTTTTCGTTTCAGAATGTGCAATAGACAATGCATCTTGTAGTACAGGCAATCCAAAAATATGATCCCAATGCCAATGGGTTAGTGCTACGAAATCTGGATTCGATACATTTTGTTCTTTTAACATTTCTAAAAATAATTGTGCATGTTCTTCTGAATTCCCTGCATCAATCATTAACGTTTTTTCTTGTCCAACAACCATTCCTAAGATAGGTCTATCTGTTTCAGAAACAGGTGTCATATACCAAAATGAGTTTCCTATTTTTTTAATTTGTTGCATAACCAATTCCCCTTTTCATTTCCTCACTTAAGTTTAATATATAGATTATAACGAATCACTACTTTTTTCTCTATACTCAAACACAATTACTTGGACTATTCTAACTTTCCTTTTCGTAAGCTAAAAATAAGTGGAAGAATCGGAGTGTGATACTATGGAACGATTATGGATTCCAATGATTGTTACGTTTTTTTCATTTGGTGGATTACTATTAGGCGGTGCTGTTGGAGTAGCAACACGCCAACTCATTGAAGAAAAGATGCATCGTTTATACGCATTATGTGGCGGTATTTTACTTGGGCTTTTATCCCTTGAAATTATTCCTGAAACATTTTCAAGCTACGAAATGATTGGGCCTATACTTGGTATAGCCATCGGTATTTTAGTTATGAGCTTATTAGATAACTATTGTCACCATCCAATGATACATAAAAAAGATCAACAAGCATGGCAAACCTTCCTTTTTCTCTCTTTCGCTATATTTATTCATAATATACCTAGTGGATTTGCGTTAGGTACAGCTTTTATAAATCATAATGACTCTGCCATTCCCTTTTTAATAGCAATTGTCGTTCACCATATTCCAGAAGGATTAGCTTTAATTATTCCATTTCTTTTTACAAAACATAAATATATTTCCTTTTTATTAACGACTTTATTACTTTCTCTTATTCTCGGTACTGGCACAGTTTTTGGCATTTTGATGGAAGGAAAAGCTCTTCACCTGCAAGGACTCATTATGGGAAGTGCTATTGGTTCACTTGGATATGTCACAATTCATGAAATGCTTTGGAAAGCTAAGAAACAGCTCTCTTTCCTTACATTTCTAATGTGGGCAACTAGTGGTTTTTTACTAATAACAGTGTTCACTTTATTCGCTGGTCATCATTAAAGTTGCTAAAGTAAAACTTTTGTTCCTCCCACACTGATTCTTAGATTACAAATAACCAGATAAATTTTCTTATTTGTATATTTTTCCTTTTTATCCAAAACATAATGTTATCTACCTATTATAAGGAGGAACACTTATGTTTGGGAAAACAGCCGGTGAAGCATTAGTTGATTTATTAATTGACTGGGGAGTAGAACACATATACGGTATGCCTGGAGATTCCATCAATTCTATCATTGAAGCTTTAAGAAAAAAACAAGATAAAATTAAATTCATTCAAGTTCGCCATGAAGAAGCTGGTGCATTAGCAGCGGCTGCCTATGCAAAATTAACAGGAAAACTTGGCGTTTGTATGGCAATTGCAGGACCTGGTGCTATTCATTTATTAAATGGTTTATATGATGCGAAACTCGATAAAGCCCCTGTTCTAGCAATTTCAGGTCAAGTAGAAACCGATTTACTTGGAACGGATTTTTTCCAAGAAGTAAATTTAGAAAGAATGTTTGATGATGTTGCGGTTTATAACCAGCGTATTATGTCAGCAGAACAGCTACCTGCTGTCGTGAATCAAGCGATTCGAATGGCTTATACGAAAAAAGGGGTCTCTGTTCTTACAATTCCTGATGATGTTCCGAAATTTGAAGTAAAAAGTGGTGCTCGAGTTACAAATACTTCCTTTACATTACCTGATTTATTTCCTCAAGAAGAAGATTTAGATGCTGCAAAACTCGCAATTAATGAAGCGAAAAAGCCTGTTATTTTAGCTGGAAAAGGTACGAAACATGCGAGAGAATCTTTACTTGCATTGGCAGAACATATTGGTGCTCCAATCGTACTTACATTGCCAGCTAAAGGAATTATTCCTGATGAACACCCTCTTTGTATTGGTGGATTAGGATTAATTGGCACGAAACCTTCTTATGAAGCAATGAAGCATGCAGATACTTTAATTATGGTCGGTACTTCTTATCCGTTCACCGGCTTCTTACCTGAAAAAGCAAAAACAATTCATATCGATACAGATCCTGCCCAAATCGGGAAACGTTATGCGACAGATATTGGTTTAGCTGGTGATGCTGATAAAACATTACGATGGTTAATTGAAAATGTTGAAGAACACACAGACCATTCCTTCTTAGAACATCACCAAGAAATGATGAAAAAGTGGGAAGAAAAATTACACGATCAAGAAGAAGACTCTTCCATTCCAATTAAACCACAACGCGTTATGCATGCTCTGCAGCAAGTAGCACATGATGACGCAATTCTATCAGTCGATGTCGGAAATGTAACAGTATGGACCGCAAGACACTTCCGTATGACAAACCAGCAATTTGTCATTTCTAGCTGGCTCGCAACACTTGGTTGCGGTTTACCTGGTGCTCTTGCTGGAAAAATTGCATTCCCGGATAAACAAGTATTTGCAGTTTGTGGTGATGGCGGATTTGGAATGACGATGAATGACTTCGTAACAGCTGTAAAATATAAATTACCAATCGTTGTCGTCGTATTAAACAATAATAAAATTGCGATGATTAAATTCGAGCAAGAAGTTATGGGTAATATCGAATTCGAAACAGACTTAACGAACCCTGATTTTGCAAAATATGCAGAGGCGTGTGGAGGTATTGGATACCGTGTTGAGAATTTAGATGAACTACTTCCCGCTTTCCAAAATGCAGTAAAACAAAATAAACCATGTATTATTGATGTAGTTGTAGATGCTAACGAAGCACCAATGCCAGCAAAAATCACATTTGGTCAAGCCGCTGGTTATACGAAACATATGATAAAAGAATTATTTGAAGAAGGTAAGATTGATTTACCACCACTTTAAACGAAAAAAGATAGCTGAAAACAATTTGTCTTCAGCTATCTTTTTTATTTTTGTATCTCTCTATAAAAAGAAAAGTCATTCATAGTTGGTTGTACTTGTTTCTCTACTTGTAATTCTTTACTTTCCCTCTCTAGCTTTCTCACATTTCCTAACTTAATCGCATCTTGCATGCTATTACTAATTAGATTTCCAGCTAAAATTGTCATACTATAAAAAGCAATCGGTATAAGTACAATCCATGTATGAGTAGTTAAATGACGGAAGTTTTGACCAATTAGGCCAGTCCATTCTTTTGTTACACTATCTGCCTCTGTACCAAAGATAATTGTTCCACCAAAAAATAACTCTAACAAGCCAAGATGCAAGAGAAGTAATAAAGTACTCACAAATTGTTGAGCAACAAGTAAAAAAAATGATGGTAATACGTGTGGCCATACGTGATTTTTCACTCTATGCCATTTACTGCCCCCAAGCACAGTTGCTGCCATCATAAATTCTTCTCTTTTTATCCGACGGACTTCCTGCGCTGTATATAACATAATTGTTGGTACCGCTAAACATGTAAGGATAACCATTTGAAATATTACCCTTAAATGAAACGGCTCTGGTACTGTCCCATTTTCAAACACTAAAACTTCCTTTAACACAAAAAAAGAAATCATAACCATAGGTACAATGCTGAACGGATCAAAAAAAGATGCTATAACTGGAAAAGAACGTTTGCTATACATACCAAGAAGCAAACCAATACCTCCTCCAACTATAACTCGTAGAATCGCTATAATTACGCTCGCACCAACTGTCCATTTCGCTCCTTCTATTATTAGCTGGAAAAGATCGCGTCCTTTCTCATCACTACCGAACCAAAACTTATTCGACGGTGAAAATGGAGCAGCCTCTAGTTCTCCTTTTTCGTTATACATCATCGTAAGTTCACGGATATTCCCATCGAAAAATAAAGTATTTCCAATACTAATAATCATAAGTACGCTTAAAAAAGTAACACCAAACCAAAATCTCACATCTCTTTTTACAACTTGCCACATGCTAAACACGCTCCTTTATTACATTTTGTAAAAACGTATGTAATAAACGAAATAGTATAAAAAGCGGTACGTATAATATAATTAAACTTACTGTAAATATTTCTAATTTCGAATTTTCTTTTACAAAAACAAACATACCGTACGTATTAAATATCCATTCAATAATATATAAATTTGATAACATAAATAAAATATTTGTTTTTGCATAATAGATTGTTGTTAACAAAACATTTCTTGAAATATGATTTGTTAAAATATGTCGTAAACTAAGCCCTTTACTTTTAGCAAATATACTATAATCTTTCTCTAATTCTTCTCTGAAACGTAATAGTAGTAGCTTAATAAATAATAGTGTTGTAGGCAAAGTTAGACATATTATTGGCAATAGGCGAGCCCTTTCCTCCCCAATCCCCGCTAGTTTTACTGGCATAAAGCCTGTCTTTTGAAAGATTATTACGACTAGAAGTTGCGATAATAAAATTATTAAAATATCTGGGATGCTTTCAAGTACGACAAAAATCCCATTCCACATTCGTTGCTTTGATTGAGACCGTTGTAATACCCACACAACGAGAACATACGCAATAAGTAATGACAGTAAAAATGCCGAAATAAATACAAACATTGTCTCTAAATAATGAATCCATATTTGCGGAAATAATTTCCTCGAATCTCGAAATCCATATGTAATTTCCCAAGGTTGGAGTAACTTTCCTCCAATAAACACAATCGTGTTCCAAAAACCAATTAAATCAATTTGTAATCCCTTAAATAATCGAGGGAGCGCACCTAAACAGATTATACATAGAATTGTAGCGAATAATTGTAAACAAGTAATCCCACACCACTTAGCAGTTCGCATCAACATAACGATTTCCCCTTACAATCCAATAGAATATTCAGAAACAAAAAGACAAATATATTACATCTCTTCAGCTAAACCTTGCACCTGCTTCTTTCCACTAGGTAAAACAGCTTGATATAAACACGTAACGAAAAATAATAAACCAAATAAAATAATATATAACGTATCTGCACTAATCCATTTCGGGAACAACATCGCTATCGCACCGAGAGATAATAGCTGAAACCCTGTCGTTAATGGACTAAGTAAACTTTGAACGCGCCCCATGAATGACTCTTCTACAATTTGATACATCCAACCCATTGTTGCAATTCCTACACCAAACAAAGCATATAAACTATTTACCATTTGATTCATGCCCGCTGCTGCACCGTATTGGTCGGATTCAACTACTCCCTGTATCATCGACTGTTCTGATGGAGAGAAAAATTGTATACATTTCCCAAAATAATAATATAAAGATAAGTATAATCATCCCGTAGTCAACTACCCCCACTGAAACGTTTCAGTGGAGGCTTGAGTTAGAACGCTAGGTCTTTTCGTCTATCGCTAGACAGTTGACGCTCTAGCATTCATGCCACCTTATGGTAACACCCCAAGTATGTTTTTGGTTGGTACTTGAAACGAACTATCGTTTCCCCACTTGCACCACCCTTTCGAAAAAGAGCAGTTCCTCCTTGTGGAAGAAGCCACCACTCAGATGAATCCGGCGTGTGCTACAAGCCCCGACAAGTCGAGTACACATGGATGGTTGACGCACCCACTAAGCTATGCGCGAAGCAACAGCCTTACGTTTTTGCACTTCAAATAGAATCGGCGTTTTCACTTTGAGATTGTCATCCAATTCTACAACTTTTGATTTTTGCAATGTATTCAGAGCACCGTTAATATCAGCATGGATACATGTTCCTGCTTTACTTTGGTACAGACCACGAGTGATTCGTTTGCCACTAAAGCGATAATGCATCCTATCATCCTTAGACCAAACTGGAACCGGATCTTTATCAAGAAAACTAGCTTTTGAAGTATAGCTTTCTTCTTGTTTTAAAAATCGGATGCCTTCTTTTACACATTTATTCTCAATTGCTGCAAGCAGTTTATGCAATGGGATTTGAACAAATGTTTGATTATTCTTTTTTCCCATATCAGATTTTTGTTTCCAACCAGCGTTATACCCTACGACAACCGTATCTATGCCAAATGCTTTCACTTTTTTGAACAACAGACCTACCGTTTGTGAAATGTAACCATTTATTTGTCTTTCTCGTTTATGCCAAAGTGCAGCCATTTTGTTCGTTACAACGCGTTTTGAAAGTCCATTTTCAATATTTTTCTGCTGGAGATTACGTATCATTTTGTTGAAGTATTGGTTTATGGATTTTAATTTTTTTCCATCAATTAAGAAAGCATCACCTGTATTTGTCACGTAACTTACTAATCTATCTACACCTAAATCGCAACTTAAAGCGTTACTCGTAGTCGTGGGTTGTTTCTTCATTTGAGAAACGTACATTTCATATGTGTAATGCACCTCAAAGAACCGACCTTTTTGCTTCGGTACAATCTCAATGTAGGAGATTTTTTTATGTCTTAAGTTTTTTGGCATACATATTTTAATGGAACCGAATTTTTTTCTGAATGCAACATTCATCGGAATCATCCAATACCCGTTATCATCCACTTTTGGAACTTGATAGATTTCAATAATTCGTTTGTCCGTTGAACGAGAATAATTCGGAAACTTAGGACGACCTGTGAATGTTTCAGGTTTTTTCTTCCACTGTTCCATTGCTTTAAAAAAGCTTTTTACGTCTGCATATAAGGCTCTACGAATCGCTTGGACAGAGTTTGATTGAATGCCCCAGTAGTTCATATCGGCTTGCATGGCATTATCCACTTCTTTTACAGTAGCCATCTTGTTATGATTCAAGTAACTTTGTTTAATCGTGTACAATCCAACATTTCGCAACGCTTTTGAACTATGTGACATGCGTTGCAGTAAGCGGAATTCTTTTGCAGTCAGGCAAGCTCGTCCGATATTCTGTTTCTGCGTGAATCGTTGCATGGTTTCTCTTTTCTTTTGTTTACGTAATACTTTCACTGCTTTCTTTCTAGTCATTGTTTTCACCACCTTTCTCAGAGTGTTCAGCCTATTGACTGACAGCAATCATAGAACCGAGTCGCTCTAAAATATTTGCTAGAAAAAGCGTGTGTACACTTTGTTGCGAAATAACTGTAGCATTTCTTTCATACTTAATATCCTTTCTCTCGACAAAATTTTATTATTCTAGTCATTTCCCGGAAGTTATATTATATTTTTCGACTATTATCCAATCTTTTCCTTCTACATAGAGAACATTATAAAAAGACTCTTGTCATTTATACAAGAGTCTTTTTATTTAACTTCGCTTTACGTAATGATATGTAGCTAAGATTTTTTTACGTCTCGCTAACTTTTTTAATTCTATAAATTTCGGATCCACTTTATTTATTTTAAAAGTGTATCACACATCCACTTATAAAATTTTTCTTTCTCTTCAAATTGTGGATAATGAGCTGATTTCTCAAAAGTAATAAATTCTTTTTGATCTGCTTCAATCGTATCAAAATATGTTTTTGCCGCATGATATGAAGTGTTATAGTCATATTTCCCCATAAGAAAATAAAGCGGTAATTTCATTTTAGTCACCTTAGTAGGCAATGGATTCTTTAAATCCTTTTCTAATAAGACAGTTTGAGAATGTGATAATCCAACGTTATAACGAATTACATCTAACAAGTTATATTCATTACTAAGTAACATCCCGATATTATCATCATCTGGATTTTCAATAAGTCTTGATGTTCCACCATATTTCGCAACATAATTTCTCGGAGTATATGTATCACCATTTTTAATTTTTTCAGTCAACCCATTTAAATAGGAAACCTCATCTGTATTCCCAGCATTTTGTGCCTGTTCAATTACATAGTTTAAACTATCCATTTCACTTTCTACTGTATCACTCATCTGCCCTATGCCAACATATGCTTCATATTTTTCAGGAGCTTTATTGGCAGCTTGCATTCCGATATATGTACCATAAGAATGACCAACCAATATTACTTTTTCTTTACCAAGACGTTTTGAAACATAATCTGTCATAGCTAATAAATCTTCTACAAGAAGATCTGATGTAAGATTCGAATAGTCTTCAAAGAAATGATACGACTTCCCGCTCGCTCTTTGATCGTAATTAACAACTGTGAATTCCTCTTCCAATAAGTTTTGGTATTTTTGAGCATATGGTATTTCTGAAGTACCTGGTCCACCATGTACAAAAATAATAACCGGATTGTTCTTATCTTTGCCACGTATCATAATTTCATGACCACTTCCATTGATCTCTACTTGCTCTAATGTACTTATACTGTTTTTCCCCTTTATTTGCGCAGTCCATGTAGGAAATACTAATGATACGATTACTAATAGTGTAATGGTAGCACCAATAAGTTTTATTAATTTTTTTATCTTCTTCATAAGTAGTCTCCTTTCTTTTAAATTTATAAAAATATCAATTTAATTCTGCACAACTACCTCAAAATAATAGGAATATATAACAATTACACTCTTCAATTTCACCTTGATCTTTTGCACATTCTTAATATCCCATACACTTCTTAACTTTCCGCTATATAAACTCTTAATATTTTCTTAATTTTCAATACACGATTCATAGAAAGACTCGATCACAATGTATTACAAATATAGAAAAAAGCCCTTGTTTTCTAAACAAGGACTCTTTTCATAAACTATTTAGCTACCTCTTCTTTCGGCATTACCATACCTTTATAAAGTTGAACAGTTATCCAGTAATAAATGAAATAAATGACTAAGAAAATTCCTATTGGCACCCATACTTTTACAAACGGGTCAACTAATATAAAGCTGAATAAGTTAAGCCCAACTAAAACGTGGGAAATTCCAATAATTGCTGGGAAGATAAATAAATATGAAATTTCTTTATATATACTTTTCGTTAACATACTGCGTCTCACACCGATTTTTCGTAACATTTCATAACGGCGTACATCACGAGAAGCACCTGTTAATATTTTGAACATAAGGGAACTCGCCATCATTGCTAAAAAGGCAATTCCGAGGAAAAATCCCATAAACATTGTTCCGCTCATGAAGCTGTTCATAAACTGATAAATTGTCATTTTCGTAAATAAGTCTACCTTTTCACCTGTTGCTTTTTCAATTTGTGCTTTTTGTCTCTTGTCTATTTCGATCAATAACGGTTTATATTTTTTCATATCATCTACTTTTGCTAATGTTACAGTGTGTTCTGTTCCTTGAATTCCTTTATAATGCTCTTCGTCTGCAATTCTTACTGGTTTTCCGCTAAATTGATTATGCGTAATTTGTATCTCTCTTACAACTGCGTCTTCCCAATCCTTTGGCATACGAGGGAATTTTGCTAATTCAGGAGCCTCTAAAGCTGAATATACAGGTTCAGTTAAAGGTTCAGTCACACGTTTACGAACAGGCTCTTTTAACGTTTTTGTATCAAAATGGTCTGAAACAAGTGGTGGTTTCGCAGTTAAGTCGTTACGTAAATAATAAACCGCTTCTCCATCTACTTTATAGTTGTACTTGCTTTCTTCAACAATTTCCATTTCTTTTAAGGCAGCTTTGTCTTGATCATTCGGATCATGAATTACAACATCATATACACGAGAAAAGTCTGTCATAATACCTACATTTTTTTGGAAAGCCATACCTGCCGTCATCGCACCTGCGCCTAATGCAATTAACATCGCTACAGTACCTAATACTCTCGATAAACTATTTACTCGAAAGCGTAGCTGTGCATATGTAAAACTATTTAGACCAGTTTCATTTCGTTTTTTATTCCCCTTAATTTTCATCACAAAAAATGGGAGTAATGAACTAAAGATAAAATATGTTCCAAGTGTTGTAACGATGGTTGCTATAATAAAACCTAATTCAGCATATATTTTTACATTGATCATAAAATAGTACCCTATACTTACTAGTAATACACCAAGTACTGTCATTATAATAATGCGAGTTTTACTTTTCTTCACTTCATCTAGTGTTTCATCTTCACGAATTAACTCTAGTTCAGTTTTACGTAACAATCGGACACTGTTCATTAAGCCAGTAATGAAAAATAGTATTAAGAAGAAAATAGCTGTAACTAAAATTGCTGGTGTGTATACAGATGCATAACTACCTTTTGCTGAAATTTCCATTCCATTCATTAAAAAGTTTCCTGCTACACTTGCAAGTAACATCCCTACTAAAATACCGATAATAATACTGACAATACCCATACCGAATGTTTCAATAAATAATAACTGTGCTACTTTTTTCTTTTTTGCACCAAGCATCATGTACATACCGAGTTCTTTTCTTCTTAACGTGAGTAAGAAAGAGTTGGCATATATAATATAAAATACAGTAATGAAAGATAATAGTATTGCACCTACCCAAAAGACGAGTCTAATACTACTAATTAGGCTATTATCTTTCGTAAATTCGCTATTCATCGCCATCGTTTGGAACATATAGAAAATACTAATACTAATAACGAGGCCAATAAGTAAAACCATATAATCTTTTAACATTTTTTTCATACTATGACGTGATAATTTAAATAACATAGTTTCGCCCCCTACTTAGACTCAGCAGCTGAGCCCATATGAGCGAGCACACCTAAAATGTCTTGATAGAAATTCTCTCTAGTGCCTTGACGATTTAATTCTTTATAAAGAAGACCATCTTGAATAAATAAAATACGCTCACAATAACTTGCACTAAATGCATCATGTGTAACCATCAAAATACTTACATTGTGATTTTCATGTAAATCTTGCATTGCTTCTAATAAACTTTTTGCGTTTTTACTATCAAGCGCACCTGTCGGTTCATCTGCTAATACAATTGCTGGATTATGTACTAAAGCTCTTGCCGCCGCTGTTCTTTGCTTTTGTCCACCAGAAACAGCAGTTGGATATTTTGTTAAAATTTCAGTAATTCCTAATTTCTTCGCAACGTCATTTACCTTTCCAGTAATCTCACTTGATGGTACGCCTTGCAGAGAAAGTGGTAAAGCTATATTTTCATAAATTGATAAGTTTTCTAGTAGATTAAAATCTTGAAAAATGAAACCTAATTTTTGAGAGCGAAAATCAGATAACGCATTGCCCTTCATAGAAGTAATATTTGTACCAGCTATCGTCACACTACCACCTGTCGCTTGGTCAAGTGTACTTATCACATTAAGTAAAGTCGTTTTTCCAGACCCAGAAGGACCCATAATCCCGACAAATTCTCCTTCTTTAATACTTAACGATACACCCCTTAATGCTTTTGACTGATTCTCATTTCTTTTTCCATACGTTTTTTCTACACTTTCCACAGTAACTACATTTGTTGACATCTCTTTCACTCCATCCCTTTTGTATAAAATTAATTTCTCACATATTTCTTATTATTTTGTCATGTAAATCCTTAAGATTTTTTTAATTATTCATTCAATAAGAGTTACACCTGTAACATGAACCTATTTCCTACTTCATATTCTCATTTTTCTACAACTCGTTCCCTCGATTTCGCTTACATTTACCTTACATTTTTGTAAGATAAAAAAGAAAACACACTAATTTCTAATAGTGTGTTTTCTTTACAATCAATATTTTCTATTCTTTATTTCTTCTTCAATAGTTGCCACAAATACATCTAGTGCAATAACTTCTGACTTCTCTTCCCCATATTTACGTACATTTACAGCTCCGTTTTCCATTTCCTTATCTCCAATAACAAGAACATACGGTACTTTTTGCATTTGTGCTTCTCTTATTTTATATCCTAATTTTTCATCTCGTGCATCTTGTTCAACACGAACTCCAGCTTGTGCTAATTTAAGTGCAATCTCATTGGCATATTGTTCATGTACTGCATTTGAAACTGGAATTACTTTCACTTGAACTGGTGCCACCCATGCCGGGAACGCACCTCCAAAGTGCTCAATTAATATTGCTAAGAAGCGATCTAATGACCCTAAAACTGCCCTGTGAATAACAACTGGTCTTTTCTTTTCATTATTTTCATCTATATAATTTAAATCAAATTTCTCTGGCATTTGGAAATCAAGCTGGATTGTTCCGCACTGGTGACTTCTATTTAAAGCATCTTTAATATGAAAATCAATTTTCGGCCCGTAAAATGCACCGTCACCTTCATTTAGTCTATATTTATAATTTAGCGATTGTAATACATTTTCTAATGCTGCTTCTGCTTGCTCCCATAATTTATCATCACCCATTGAGTCTTCTGGACGAGTAGAAAGCTCTACTTCATATTCGAATCCAAAAGTTTTATATACGTAATCAATTTGCGCCATTACGGATTTGATTTCATTTTCAATTTGTTTTGGAGTTACAAATAAATGTGCATCATCTTGGCAGAAAGTACGTACTCTTAATAATCCGTTTAACGCACCACTAAATTCATGGCGATGTACTTGACCGAATTCACACATACGAATCGGTAATTCACGATAAGAATGCAATTTATTTTTAAACATAAGCATGTGCCCTGGACAGTTCATCGGTTTTAATGCAAAACTTTTATTATCTACTTCAGAGAAATACATATTATCTTTATAATGTCCCCAGTGCCCTGATCTCTCCCATACTTCTTGGTTCATCATGAACGGAGTGCGTACTTCTTGATAATTGTACTCTTTTTGAATTTCTCTTAAAAATGCTTCCAATTCGTTACGAATCATTTGTCCTTTCGGTAAATAAAACGGCATTCCCGGAGCCTCTTCAGAAAACATAAATAACTCAAGCTCATTGCCTAACTTACGATGATTTCTTTTTGTTGCTTCTTCAACGAAATGTAAATACTCTTCTAATTCTTTTTGAGAAGAGAATGCAACACCATATATGCGCTGAAGCACTTGGTTATTACTATCACCTCGCCAATATGCACCGGAAACGTGAGTTAATTGAAATGATTTCAAATAACCTGTTGATGGTAAATGTGGCCCTCTACATAAATCTACAAATTCACCTTGTTTATATAGTGTTACACTTTCCCCACTAGGAATTGCTTCTAAAAGTTCTAATTTCAAGCGATCGTTCATTTCTTGAAACAGTTTTGCTGCTTCTTCTCGAGAAACCTCAACTCGTTCTATCTTTATATTTTCATTTATAATCTTTTTCATTTCTTTTTCGATTTTTCGTAAATCTTCTACGTTTACACTACTTGGAAGATCCATATCATAATAAAATCCATTTTCAATAACAGGCCCCACCCCAAGATTTATATCACCATACATTCTTTTTACAGCTTGCGCTAAAATATGTGCCGCAGAGTGTCTTGTAATTTCTACACCTTCATTTGAATCTATAGTAATGATTTCTACCTCCGCATTTTCTTCAATCTTTCGGCGTAAATCATATAACCCATCATTCACTTTCCCCGCGACTGCTTTCTTTTTCAAACTACTGCTAATGGATCCCGCAATTTCTTCTAAAGTAATTCCTTTTACAAATTCTTTCACGCTACCATCTGGAAATTTAATTTCAATCATTTGTTCTTTCATTTTTCATCTCTCCATTTCATAATAAAAAGCACACTCATCCCTAACATAGGGACGAGCGTGCTTTTACCCGTGGTTCCACCCAGATTCCCATCACAAAATGCAATGGCTTCTTTTACGGTAACGTCGTTTATACGGCACTAGATACTTAATTTCCCCAGTGCAGCTCTAAGGTGGTAAGTTATTTTTCTGCGTTAGGAAGTTCTCAGCTTTCCTTCCTTCTCTGTATAACCGGGTAAAATAACTCGTGTCCTTTTCTTCGCTTATTATGAAATTGAATGCAAAAAAGCATATTCATCCCTAAATATAGGGACGAATATGCTTATATCCGTGGTTCCACCCAGATTCCCATCACAAAAAACATAATGGCTTCTTTTGCGATAACGTCGCATACACGGCACTAGATACTTAATTTCCCTAGTGCAGCTCTAAGGTGGTAAGTTATTTTTCTGCGTTAGGAAGTTCTCAGCTTTCCTTCCTTCTCTGTATAACCGGGTAAAATAACTCGTGTCCTTTTCTTTGCTTTTTGTAAAACATCCATTTATTGTTATTTAATATATCTTATTCATTTTATTTTTGCAAGTGTTTAAAAAAATTATTTATTTAATTAAAAAAGTGAAACCAAATTTTTTTGGTTTCACTTCACAATTTTACCAATCTTGTGGTTCGTAATTTAAGTCTGCAAATAGACGTCTTTTCTCTTTCTTTGTTAAATCTCTCCACTGCCCAACCGGTAAATTATTCAATTCAATATTCATAATTCTCGTACGTTTTAACGTGTATACTTGATAACCTAAAGCTTCACACATACGGCGAATTTGACGATTTAGCCCTTGTGTTAAAATAATTTGGAACTCATATTTTGATAACTGTGTAACCTCACAAGGAAGCGTTTTTGTTCCTAAAATTTTAACACCCGCTGCCATTTTCTCTAAGAAATCAGGTGTAATTGGCTTATCTACTGAAACGATATATTCTTTCTCATGTTTGTTTTCAGCACGTAAAATCTCATTAACAATATCACCATCATTCGTTAATAAAATTAAACCGTCTGAGTCTTTATCAAGGCGTCCAATGTGACTAATTCGTAAAGGATGGTTCACTAAATCGATAATATTACCTTTTACAGCTTTTTCACTCGTACATGTAATACCTACTGGTTTATTTAAAGCGATATATACGTGATCTCGAGCAATTCGAAGCTGCTCTCCATTTACTCGTACATCATCACCTGGGTTCACTTGGTCACCAATTTTTGCAACCTTACCGTTAATAATTACTCTTCTCTCATTAATTAGTTTATCCGCTCCACGTCGAGACGCTTTTCCAGCTTCACTAATAAATTTATTGATACGCAAATTAGGCACATCCTTTTCTAAAAAAAATTTCAAGCTCACACTGCTTCTACCGTACAATACAAAAGGGTAAGCCTCCTATTATAACTTAAATATATTAACATGAAAGGGTATATAACGTCTTCTATTAATTACTTGTTTATAAGAAAATATCTTTATTATACATTCATTTATACACTTTTTCAGCGTTTAATATACAAGCCATTCTTCCTTACATACAGCTTGTTTTCCTTTTATCTCTTCTATATCTTCATGAATATTAGCTAATTTATATAAATCTGGGAAAATCTCTTCCACATAATTTTGATGCGTCTGTTCATCTTTCCAATATGTTAACACTATGTAACGATTTTCATTTTTTAAAGACTTCCCAACTACTCCACCTAACATTCCTTTTGCTTTTTCCATTCCTTTATTCCAAATTGTTTCTTGCTTCTGTAAAAAATACTTTTCCTTTTCCACCTTTACATCACATATAGCAACTCTTACGAATGATCCTTCTGTAACAACGTCTTTCAAATGCGTATCAGTTATATCATACAACGTTTGAAATAATTCAATTTCACACGAAAGAAACGTATCCTCTTGATTACTATTTAAATAAATTGTATCGTGAGCACCATTCATAAATGATTGATATGTACTTCTATCTTCCCATAAAGTAAATACACATGCCTCATCTTCATACCATCCACCAAATTGTCCATGAAAACCATCTAGATGCCGTATATCACTCCATTTTTCTTGCGCATTTGAAAACAATTTCTTTTTCTCTTCTTCCACCTTACAGTAGATTGTTTTTAGTAACATTTTTAATTCCCCCTTTAGCATATAATTTATCTTCTTCTCACAATAATTAGTTCACATAATATTTTTATAATCATCCTAATACTCTTTATAGGCATATAGAACTAATCATATTTATCACTACATCTATCAAAACATCTATCGAATTTAATTTCAAATGATTCAGAATAAAAAAAGATGTAACTCTTAATGAATTACATCTTTAGCTAATCTCCCTTATTCATCTTTTTCTCAAATAAATAATACGTAATTTCTCCCGGATAATGTACTACTGCTACCTTCCTTTCCCCTTTTTTAAAACTAACAGTATGCCCGTTTTCCCCTAAGTTCTCCCATCCATTTGCCTTTGTAATAGGCATTACACTTATATATTGATAGTCCTCTTCATTATCATCGTTAATATGGATTGCTGACATTGGCACTGGAAAATCTTTAATTTTAGATTCTTTGTCTACATATATGAGTGCAAATAAACCAACTAATAACATAGCCATTGAAATACTTAAAACCAGTTTTCTTCTATTCATTTTCACTAAAAACCCTCTTTTCTCGCATATAGCTTTCATCATTTTACTAAATTTAATTATTCGTGTATAGAAAAGACATAATTTAAATTATTTCTAACCTATTTTCTCTACTTTAAAAAAACATTATTGTTATATATTATAATTATAAGTTTTTAAATTTTGGAGGCGTTACATATTGCAGAAATTACTTTTTACTAAATGGACAGTTGTTATTTCTATTTTCATCATTTTCGGTACGATTTTCTATGTTACTAATGTTAAAAATAACAACGAAAAAGCAACTGTAGAAACAGCGGAGACAAAAACTTTCAAAACGAAATTACAACCTAAAATTCATGAATTGACTACTCATTATAATGACATCATCGAAAAAGATTGGTTACCTGCCTGGGAAGAGATTAACACGAATGGAGATTCAGTAGATCGAAATAAACTATTAGTTACAATGAGTGCTGTTTCCAAACAGTACGAAACAATTATGAACGAAATAGACACGCTTAAAATTGAAGAAAACATAACAGATATAGATATACAAAAACAACTACTTCAATTCACAACTCAGTTTAAATCCGCATCAAATTTCATGAAAAATGCAGCAAATTTGATTATAGACGGAGCAAATAACTCTACTCCAACCAATGAAACTATTGAAAAAACAAAACAAGCTTTAGGACTTGCGGATCAACATATTGTCATCGCTTTATCTACTTTAAATGAAGTTGAAGATAAATTAGGACTTACAAAAAAATAAAACTATTTACTATTTTAAAATAAAAAATGATTGCAATTCACAATTTGTATGTCTATAATGTTTTTATTGATTTACAATCAATGTGTTTATAAATTTTATAATTCGGATGAACCATTCAGGAGAAGGTCTATTGATCTACCGACGGGGCAAAAAGTTGTTATACCAGCTTTGAAACTCTCAGGTCTTGGTTACAAGTAGAACTGCATGGGGACGAATCTCTGGAGAGACTCCCTCTCGCTTTCATAGAGCGCGGAGGAAAACGAGCACCGAAGGAGCAAATCCGCTACTTTAGCGGATAATCTCTCAGGTAAAAGGACAGAGACAAGCGAAAGAAAAAGCCGATTGTATCGGTTTATTTTTCTATCCCTTGTTTCTCCAGAGACCATTTCATTTACTTGAAGTGGTTTTTATTTTTTCTAAAAAAGGAGAATAAAGATGGAGACAGTAAGTAAAGTATTAGAACAACTAAATCAATACGTGTGGGGATTACCAACTTTGTTGCTACTCGTTGGAACAGGTATCATTCTCACAGTGCGTTTGAAAGGTTTACAGTTTAGTAAACTATTATACGCTCACAAACTAGCGTTTAAAAAATCAGAAGATACTTCTTCTTCTGGAGATATTAGTCACTTCCAAGCACTCATGACAGCTATGGCCGCAACGATTGGTATGGGTAATATAGCCGGTGTTGCAACAGCGGTTACAATTGGTGGTCCTGGTGCAATATTTTGGATGTGGATTACCGCTTTATTCGGTATGGCAACAAAGTATGCAGAGGCAATACTTGCAGTGAAATACCGTGTTAGTAATGAAAATGGTGAATATTCTGGTGGACCAATGTATTATTTAGAGCGTGGTTTAGGTAAGAAATGGCTTGCTATATTATTCGCTATATTTGGTACAACTGCTTCTTTCGGTATTGGTAATATGGTGCAATCTAACTCAGTTGCAGAGGCAATGCGAATTAATTTCTCTTTCCCTCCTGCTTTAACTGGTATAGTAATGTCATTTTTAATCGCAATTGTTATTTTAGGCGGTGTAAAAAAAATCGGGAAAGTGACGGGATATGTCGTTCCTATTAAAGCTTTCTTTTATATAATTGCTGGTCTTATAATTATTTTCTATCACTACGACCAAATTCCAGAAGCATTTTCACTTATTTTTTCTGGTGCATTTAATGGTACAGCAGCTGCTGGTGGTTTTATTGGGGCAACAGTTGCATCAGCTATCCAAATCGGAATGGCGCGTGGTGTATTTGCGAACGAAGCTGGTTTAGGGAGTGCACCAATTGCGGCGGCGGCGGCAAAAACCGATTCGCCTGCAAAGCAAGCTTTAGTTTCAATGACTGGTACTTTTCTAGATACGTTTATTGTATGTACAATTACAGGACTAGTATTAATTACTACAGGCGCTTGGAAATCAGGTAAAACTGGTGTTGAAGCTACAACACTTGCATTCCAATCTGTATTCGGTACTGCTGGTAGTATGATTCTCGGTATCGCAATTATTTTATTTGCCTACTCTACTATTTTAGGCTGGTCGTATTATGGAGAAAAATGTGTAGCTTATTTATTCGGAGAAAGTGCAGTTAAATATTATAAAGCAATCTTTATTTTCATGATTGCAATTGGTGCTAATTTAAAGCTAGGAATTGTATGGACATTTGCTGATATTGCAAATGGACTTATGGCAATTCCAAACTTGATTGGTTTGATTGGATTAAGTAGTATTGTTGTTGCTGAAACGAATCGCTTTTTACAAGCAGAGAAATTGAAAGAAAATAATAAAAAACAGGCAAGTTAATCTATGAAAAAAGGAATGACTCATACATGATGAGCATTCCTTTTTTCATCCCCTCTTTTACTTAATTACTATCATTAAAAATATATTTATATCAATATTTACTCCTTTTTATTCCTCCAAAAGTTTTTCACATAAATGTCATAAATCGTATGGTCTAACTATATAGTTGAAAAGGAATGCGACATTAAAGTGTCGCTGAAAAACTCATCCAAGAAAAGGGAGGAAAAATCTTTTGAAAAACAAAATCATTGTTTTCCTATCTGTTTTATCATTTATTATTGGTGGTTTCTTCTTTAACACGAATACTTCAAGTGCTGAAACATCATCTACTGATTATGTTCCTAACCAATTAATCGTTAAGTTCAAACAAAATGCATCTTTAAGTAATGTGCAATCTTTTCATAAATCTGTCGGAGCTAATGTCTTATCTAAAGATGATAAGTTAGGTTTTGAAGTCGTACAATTTTCAAAAGGTACTGTAAAAGAAAAAATAAAGAGTTATAAAAATAATCCAGATGTGGAATATGCAGAACCAAATTATTACGTTCACGCCTTTTGGACTCCAAACGACCCATATTTTAATAATCAATATGGATTACAAAAGATTCAAGCTCCACAAGCTTGGGATAGCCAACGAAGTGATCCGGATGTAAAAGTAGCTATTATTGATACAGGAGTTCAAGGCTCACACCCTGATCTGGCTTCGAAAGTAATTTACGGGCATGATTATGTTGATAACGACAATACATCTGATGATGGTAATGGTCATGGTACACATTGCGCTGGAATTACTGGAGCACTTACGAATAACAGCGTCGGAATTGCTGGTGTTGCCCCACAAACTTCAATTTATGCTGTCCGCGTATTAGATAATCAAGGAAGTGGTACTCTTGATGCTGTAGCGCAAGGTATTCGAGAAGCTGCTGATTCGGGTGCAAAAGTAATTAGTTTAAGTTTAGGAGCTCCAAATGGTGGTACTGCATTACAACAAGCCGTTCAATATGCATGGAATAAAGGCTCTGTTATAGTTGCAGCTGCTGGAAATGCTGGAAATACAAAAGCTAATTACCCTGCTTATTACAGCGAAGTAATTGCAGTTGGTTCTACAGATCAATCAGATAGAAAATCTTCATTCTCTACTTATGGTAGCTGGGTAGATGTTGCAGCACCAGGTTCAAATATATATTCAACATATAAAGGAAGCACGTATCAATCATTAAGTGGTACATCTATGGCAACACCTCATGTTGCAGGAGTCGCTGCTCTTTTAGCAAATCAAGGATATAGTAATACACAAATTCGCCAAATTATTGAGTCAACTTCTGATAAAATTAGTGGTACAGGTACGTACTGGAAAAACGGTAGAGTCAATGCATATAAGGCTGTACAATACGCTAAGCAATTACAAGAAAATAAAGCTTCTTAAGAAAACTTTAATCAGTCGATCTACCATGAATGCGGAATAAAATAGAAGGAGAGACTTCTATAATTAAAGCCTCTCCTTCTTACAAACTATATTACTCTCCCTGCTTTTTAACCATATGTAAATACAGTACAAAATCCATCATTGTCGACGAATGACCAAGTTGACGGATCATTGCTGTTATATTTCCTCTATGATATGTACCATGATTTACGACATGTTGCACTAATTCTAAAATCGAAGTTTCTAATTTCCCTACATATGGATTCTCAATAACAAATACAGCATTCACATCTTGTATTGTAATTAAAAAATCTTTATATTGATTTGCCATGTTTTCAAACATTTTTTCTAATTCATGTAACGATTTAGTTTCAATTTGTTTTCGTAAATCTTCTCGGTCTTGTATTGCTTCATTCATACTTTTACCATGCAATATATGTAACCACACTTGATCTGTAATATAAATATGCACAAAAGTATCCTTAATGGATGGGAATACACTCTGTATCTGCTCATTAAAAATCGTCTCATAGTTTGGTAACTCTTTTAATCGATTGAATAATCTTGTATTGGCCCAAGCATGATAATCACACTGTTTTAATATATAATCTTTCAATTTATATTACCTCCTTATTGTATGAAACGAATGGTTTGTTTCTTCATTTCTGATTCTCTATCAGCCTTTGCAATCCCTTTTTCTTTCATTTCATGCTTATTTATCGTTTTATATTTTACATACGTATAAAATTCCGTTTGAAATGGAAATGGTGTAATCCGAATTGTTTCCTCGTCCACCCATTCAGCTTGAATAAGTTTCTCCTCTTCACTATTAAACATTTCTGTTCCTTCAAAACCATCTTTAAATAAATCAATTTCATCTTTCTTTTTGACACCAGGCTTATTCATACATACGTATAAAGAAATTTCATCACAAAACTTTAATAATTTATAATGTTTATCGAACATCGCAAACTGTTCTTTTGTTAACGTTTTCAAGATTCTTTTTTGTCGTTCTAATTCATGTTTATAAAATGACATCATCTCTTCATCTTCCTCGTTTAGTGGAAATGATAAAAAATGTTTACTACAAAGCAATGCCCCGTATGGATTAGAATTTTCAATTTCATTCAAACCAATCGTATAAAAAACAAAACGTAATGGGCTTGGACAATCCATAAATGTATATGGAATATTTTTAGCATCATTCAAAATTGGTACTTTATCAAGCTCTATCCATCCTCTGTCATGCTCATATATTGCATCAACTGTTTCTTTTAAATATGTTTTACTTTCAAAAAAGTCTTCTTTTATATGTTTTGCAATCTCTCCAGCTAAAAAACCATGGTCATGTTGACGAATTAATATACTTTCCTTCTCATTTTTTTCACGAAAAATCATTCATATACTCCCCCTCATCCTCATACTAAAGCTTTTTATATGCATCGATTCTTAATTAATCCCTAAATAATAGAAGGGATTCAGTCTCTTGCAACGAAATTAACATAATTATATAGTATTCTATCTAATCATAGTGATAGCTTTATCTTTACTATCTATTATACTAAAACATTCATTCCAAAAATTTTTTTATGAGGTGAAAACATGAACAAAACAGAATTAATTAAAAACGTAGCTCAATCAGCTGATATTTCTCAAAAGGACGCTTCTGCAGCTGTACAATCCGTATTTGACACAATTGCTAATGCATTACAATCTGGAGATAAAGTTCAACTAATCGGTTTTGGAACTTTTGAAGTGCGCGAAAGATCTGCTCGTACAGGACGTAATCCGCAAACTGGCGAAGAAATTCAAATCGCCGCTGGTAAAGTTCCTGCATTTAAAGCAGGTAAAGAATTAAAAGAAGCTGTTAAATAAACAAGAAACCAGCCATTTTATAGGCTGGTTTCTTGTTTTTATTTAAGCAATTGCTTTATATTCTCTGCATGATACACTTCACAAATATAAAATACACATTTGCATTTACTTACAATTTGATACTTTCTAGTTGGATACACATTCGCTGTAACAGAACATCCATCAAACAATTCGATAATATTTCCAGATGGCTGATATCCTTCATATAATACATTTCTTCTTACTTCCATCTTTTCTATAAGCTTTTCAACAGGAATATTTCCACTCTCTAATTCACTCTTTATTGCGTCCGGTAAAAACGAAGTGTCTGCAAAAATTAGATTTTCAGATAACACCTTGCCTTTATAACTAACATTAGATACACGGTAAAGAAATGTTCCATCTTTATCAAAGAAATTCTTTGCTTCTTTCGGAATGTACTGTCTACCAAGTGCCTCTTGTTCAAGAACATCAAACTGAACTGTATCATTTAAAAGCTTTTCTAAAGCATGAATGGATGATGTGTCTCCAGAAAATAAAATATTTTTAATTGCTTGTACGTTATAAGTGAATTCATTCTTTCTATTTTCCGCTACTAACATGAGGAACACCTCTTCTATAATTTTTTTATTTAAGATTTAAAAGTGCTGCCGCATCTAATTGCGTAATTTCAGTTACTTCCTTACTGAATATTGCAACAGAGGCCCTATAATCTAAACTAGGCTTTACATCTTCCATCATTGTATTATTTAATAACTCTTGTCTATCCTTAAAAACCAACAAGTTTGGAGGATCGTTTGGAGCTGATACTGTAATATGTACTGGCGGAATCATTAGTCCTTCACCTGTCGCTTTCAGCACCGCTTCTTTTCGAGTCCAATATGTTAAAAATCCTTCTATTTTCTGTTCATTTGGCAGTTTCATAACTTGCGCTATTTCAATGTCTGTTAATACACCTTCTGCCATTTTCATAACATCTACATTTGGATTCATTTGTTCTACATCTATGCCAACAGGTGCAGATTTTGTAAAAGCAACGACAACCCACTCACCTGAATGCGAAACGGATAATTGCGGCATACCTTCTGGTAATTGTGGTCTTCCATGCTGCACTTTACATACTGAGCACATTCGATCAATTGGTACTTGGACTGGTGACATAGAAAGTATCTTACCGAGAACTAATCTACTTATTACGCAACCTATTATAAAACGAGCTCGATCTGCCGAATGATGATACGAATTTGCTTTCTCTCGCTCTATATCATTTAGTAAATTGTAATGCCATGATTGTAAATCCGAAATTCTTGCCCACCATATTTGACAATCATTCTCATTCAAAGTTGGAATAGAATCTACAACTTTACTTTCTATCATGTAAACTCTCCTTTATTCAACGAATACCAATTTTCATAAGAAAGCATGCGTATATTGTTATTCATTGACAAGTACTTTCTCTTTTTCTGATACAGATAATGTTTTTTCTTTCTTCTTTGACATTACCTCTTTATCGGAAATACGTAAAGAAAATAGTAGTGCTATGAGCAAAAATATTGCTGATCCAATTAATGCTGCTTTATATGGTAAAAAATCGGATTGAGCGTTATTACTTCCAAAACCAGCTAGTATACTAGCTAAAACAGCTACTCCTATTGCTGAACCTAATCGATTTTGCACATTGAATATAGTAGTAGCTCTCCCCATAGAAGGCGGCATGATATTGTTAAAGGCAGAAAATTGAACCGCACCGACAGATTGACCTAAGAAAATACCGATACCAAACAATAATGCGCGGATTTGCCACGGATTCGTATCGTGATTTACAAAACTTAATAAAACAAAGATAACCACGGTACAAATTAATCCAATAGAAATTACCTTTCGCGCTCCTAATTTTTTATATGACCATGGCACAATTTGTGAAGAAATCATTAATCCAATCGCCTCTGGAAATGTCGTAAGTCCTGATTCCAGCGCGGAAACTCCTATCACATTTTGATACATAAGTGGAAAAACAAATAACATTCCTAGTAAACCAGCTGATGAAAATAATGATATAAGACTCATCTTTCTAAACACTGGTTCTTTTAATAAACGTAAATCTAACATCGGTTGCTTTACTTTCAGTTCTACGATTATAAACAATGTAATGAATACACCCCCAGCTATCCCAGTACTCATAATTTCTGGAGAAATCCACCCTTTTGATGGTCCCTGGCTGAGCGCATATATGAGCATCGCAAATCCTGGTGCTGATAAAATAAAGCCGAGCGAATCAAAGCGACCAGCTGATTTTTCAACATGCTCTGCTAAAAATAGAAGTCCAAATAGCAATGCAACGATTCCAAACGGTAGATTAATATAAAATGCCCAACGCCAAGACATTTGATCTACAAAGAAACCACCGATGATAGGACCAATTGCTGGTGCTACAGCAATTGGAAGTATAATGAACCGAGAAATCTTCGGTCTTTCCTCTGGTGAAAATGTTCGAAATAACATTGCCATTCCAACTGGTGTTAAAAGCCCTCCACCAGCACCTTGAATAATACGGAAAATATTCAATGAAGTAATATCGTTAGCCATTCCGCATAAAGCAGAGGCAATTGTAAATACGAAAAGAGCAATTAAAAACACTCTTTTCGTACCAAATCGATCTCCTAACCAACCAGAAATCGGAAGGAAAACAGCTAAACTAACTAAATACCCAACATTAACCGTCCCCATTGCAGATGCAGGTACTTGTAGTTCTCTACTTATCGTTTGCAGTGCTACATTTACAATCGTTGCGTCCATCGCAGCCATAAACATCGTAGTTATATAAACGATACTTACAACTACTTTTGGATTTAGTTTTTCTTTCATTATCGTTTTCCTGCTAATGTTTTTTCGCGAACTTGATTACTTTTTGGATTCAAATCTTTCCAGTTATATTCAACATATTCTAAGCAGCTCTGCCTACTAGCTTCTTCATATACGATATTCCAGCCAATAGGTACATCGAGAAAAGCAGGCCAGAGAGAATACTGGCCCTCCTCATTTATTAATACTTTATATGTGTAATTATCATTTTCAAATGGATTCGTCATACTCTACTTACCCCTTTCTTATTCTGCAAATATTTCGCTAATACTTGTCCAATTTCCGTAAGCGGACCTGGCTGACATAGATCTTTATGTCTACAATCAATATCGTGCTGCACAATTTGCCCGTCTAAATAATTTAGCCACGTATTTGGAGAAATAGGATCAAACCAGTCTGGTATAACAGTAGATCTAAAGAACAGGATATCTCCGTTATAAACTTTCGGTACATATTTCCCTAACAACCCTACTGAATTTACATATGTTTCTTTCAAGTTCAATATAGTCTCTTCTTCAAGACTTGCTAATGCACTTCCATCTTTACGAAGGATTTCAACTGCACTTTCCATTGTAAGTGGTTTACCATCCATGTTATCTGGGTCATATCCGCCTAAAGCAAGTAATGCGATTAACGCTTCCTCTTCAGTAGGCGCTTCCGTATTCGGTAAGAAGTGTCCAGGATAAGAGTCAAGCATAACGAGTAATTCTACTTCTTCCCCTTCATTTTGTAATTGCGCCGCCATTGCATGCACAACATTTCCTCCAAGCGACCAACCTAATAAACGATATGGTCCATGAGGCTGTACTTCACGAACGTGTTTCAAGTAATCCGCCGCCATCTCCTCTAAACTTTTTGGAAGTTCTTCATTTTTAGCAATACCACGTGCTTGCACACCATAAATTGGATAATCTGTTCCTAAAGATTTCATAAGTCCTGCATAGCACCAACTTAATCCACCTGCTGGATGTACACAAAATAGTGGTAATTGATCCCCGCTTGCTCGTAATGGAAGCAACACATCAAGTGCACTTTGACCATTCCCCATCTCAAGTCTTTCAGCTAACCCTGCAACAGTTGGTGCTGCAAATAAAGTACCAATGTTTAGTTCCACTCCAAGCGCCTCTTTCATGCGGCTCATAAGCTGTACTGCAAGGAGTGAATGACCACCAAGATCAAAGAATCCGTCATCAATTCCAATTTGAGGTACACTTAGCACTTCTGTAAACAAGTCACATAACATTTCTTCTTGCGGTGTTCTTGGACCACGACTAGAAGATGATGCGATAAATGCTGGAGCTGGCAATGCCTTTCTATCTAATTTACCGTTTGGAGTTAAAGGTAACTCATTTACTACTACAAAAGCGTATGGAACCATATAATCTGGTAAACTACCACTAGCAAACTGACGCATTTCATTCGTATCAATTGCTTCATTATTTGATGCAACGATATAAGAAACTAACCGTTTATCCCCTGGTTGATCTTCACGTACAATAACGGCTACTTGCTCAGCTTTAGGGTGCTTCATTATGACTGCTTCTATTTCTCCTAATTCAATTCGGAATCCACGAATTTTGATTTGATGATCTGCACGTCCTATATAATCTAGCGTCCCATCATTACGCCAGCGAGCTAAGTCTCCTGTACGATACATTCTTGTACCTGGCTTGCCAAATGGATCTGCGATAAAGCGTTCAGCCGTTAATCCTGCTCTTCCTAAATATCCACGCGCAAGTCCTGCACCTGCAACATACATTTCTCCAACTACTCCAGGTGGGACTGGTTGTAAATAGTTGTCTAACACATACACTTTAAGGTCAGGTATACTGCACCCAATTAAACTATTTGCCCGTAAAGAGACGATAGTTTCATCTAATTCAATATAACTAACATGTACTGTCGTCTCTGTAATACCATACATATTAATAAGCTTTGGTGCGTTATGAGGATGTCGACTATACCAACCTTCTAAGCGACTTAGCTCAAGTGCTTCTCCTCCAAAAACAACATATCGTAAAGATAATTTTTGGCCAATCTCTTCATTTTCACGATCTGCTTGCATCAATTGGTAGAACGCTGATGGAGTTTGGTTTAAAACCGTAACCTTTTCTTTAACAAGAAGCTGTAAAAATTCTTTCGGCGAGCGACTTACAGTATGTGGGACTACAACTAAACGCCCTCCGTATAATAAAGGTCCCCAAATTTCCCAAACCGAGAAATCAAAAGCATATGAATGGAACATCGTCCAAACATCGTTTCCGTCAAACTGGAACCAATGATCAGTTGCTCCTAAAAGTCTCACTACATTTTGATGAGGTATCATAACGCCTTTCGGTCTGCCCGTTGACCCTGACGTATAAATAACGTAAGCAATATGTGATGGAGATAATGGCTTAATTCGTTCCACTTCATCAATATTGTCTTCACTATATTTCTCAACCTCTGCTATTACTTTCACATCATCAACTAAAACTTTTAGTGCCTCATTACATTCAATTTCCACTTCTGAATTCGTTAAAACACATGATGGTTTCGCATCGTGTAGCATAAATGAAATACGGTCTGCTGGGTAATCTGGATCTAACGGAAGGTATCCAGCACCAGCTTTAAGAACAGCTAATAAGCTTACAACCATGTTTAATGATCTTGGCATCGCTAAAGCAACGAGTTGATCAGGACCAATCCCTTTTGCTATTAGGAATCGAGCTATTTTATTTGCTTTTCTATTTAACTCTTCATAAGTTAATTTCTTATCTTCAAAGACAACAGCAATAGAATTTGGATTTATATGAGCCTGCTTTTCAAACAATTGTGGCAATGTCATTTCTGGTGCAATTTGAAAACCACCATTCCACTTTTCTAACACTGTATTTTTCTCTGCTAAAGTTAATATTTCTAATCTGCCAATGGATTGATCTGGATTTGTAGTTGCATCATCTAATAACAAAATGAATCGTTCTATTAGTTTTTGAACCGTTTCACGTTTATATAAATCGGTACTAAACTCTAGTAATCCATGTAAACCGTTCGGAGTACCATCAACCCCGTTACTCTCACTAATTTCAAATGTTAAATCAAATTTTGCAGAACCAACGCTTTGAATTTCAAGGCTCGCTTCTAAATCTGGTACATGAAACGTTGCTTCTGGTGTATTTTGAAAAGCTAACATAACTTGAAACAACGGATGGCTGTTTCGAGTACGTACTGGATTTAATACTTCAACAAGCCTTTCAAATGGAACATCTTGATTTTCATAAGCTGCAAGATTTACCTGCTTCACTCTATTTAATAATTCTTTAAAACTTGGATCTCCTGAAGTATTTGTACGTAACACTAATGTATTTACAAATAAACCAACAATATCTGAAAGTACATCATCATTTCTTCCAGCAATCGGACTTCCAATTGGTATATCAGTGCCTGCACCTAATCTTGTAAATAGTGCACTAAGCCCTGCTTGCAATACCATAAACAAACTAACTCCATTTTTACGTGCAAGCTCTACTAACCTACTATGCATACCTTCATCTATATGAAAATGAATTGTTTCCCCGCGGTAACTCGTCTCAATTGGACGCTGGAAATCTGTAGGTAACTCCATTTGGTCTGGTAAACCTTTAAGTTCTTCTTTCCAAAAATCTAATTGTGTTGAAATAAGACTCTCTTGTGTCGTTTCATCACCTAGCAATTGCTGTTGCCAAAGTGCATAATCTGCGTATTGAACTGGTAGTGTCTCCAGCTGAACTCTGTCACCTTGACTTCGCGCTTTATACGCCGCTGTAAAATCTCTCGTTAACGGCTGTAATGACCAGCCATCACCTACAATATGATGTAATAGAATTAATAATACATGTTCGTTTTCACTCATTGTAAAAAGTTGCAAACGAACTGCCGGCTCAAAATCGAGGTTAAAGCTATATCTTACCGCCTCTGAAAGTACACTTTCTAATTCATCTTTACATGTATTAGTTATAACCATTTCTAAATTTAAGTTTTCCATATCTAAAATTTTCTGATAGGAACTACCTAATACGTTAGGGAAAATTGTTCTAAGTGTTTCATGTTTCTCAACTACATCATAAAAAGCACCTTGTAATGCTTCCCGATTCAATATTCCATTCATACGAATGACTAGCGGAATATTATAAGTAGGACTTGGACCTTCTAAACAATTTAAGAACCATAACCTGCGCTGTGCAAATGAAAGTGGAACTTCATTTGGCCTACTTGCTTTCTGAATAGCTGGTCTTGCGCTTTTTGCATGGTTTAATTGTTTCGCCAGTTCGGCAACAGTTGGTGATTCAAATAGTTTCCCAATTCCTAATTCCACACTTAACGTTTCACGAATTCTTGCCATTAAACGAGATGCGAGAAGTGAATGTCCACCCATTTCAAAGAAATTATCATCAATGCCAATTCGAGAAACACCAAGTACTTCTGCAAATAAATCACATAATATTTCTTCTTTCGGATTTCTAGCAACTCTCTCATTGTTCATTCCATTAAAATCAGGAGCAGGTAATTTCTTTCTGTCAACCTTACCATTTGGCGTTAATGGTAATACTTCTAGCACAACAAATGTCGATGGTATCATATAATTCGCTAAACTTTCTGAAACATAAGAACGAATTTCTGAAAGATTAATCGGTTCCTTTTCTTCTGCAACGATATACGCAATGATGCGTTTATCATTTGCACGATCTTCTCGTACCATTACTACCGCTTGTTGAATATTTTCATGTCGTTGTAATACCGTTTCAATTTCAGCTAATTCAATTCGGAATCCACGAATTTTAATTTGATGATCTGCGCGACTAATGTACTCTAACGCACCATCACTACGCCATTTCACAAGATCTCCTGTACGGTACATGCGCTTCCCTGATTCTCCATAAGGATTTGCAACAAACCGTTCAGCTGTTAACTCAGGTTTTCCTAAATATCCGCTTGCAAGTCCTTCCCCTGCAATATATAATTCCCCAATAACTCCAGGTGGCACTGGTTGTAACCCTGCATCCAATACATACACTTCTGTATTGCAAATTGGTTTTCCAATAGGAGGTATGCCCTTTTCACCTTCATCAATGTTCATGAAAGTAGACCAAATCGTCGTTTCAGTTGGTCCATATAAATTAGTTATTGAGCAACCTAATTCTCGTAATTTATTTGCTAAATGCGCTGGAAGAGCTTCACCACCAACAAGTATGCTTAGCCCTTGTAGCTTCTCTGGATAATCAGTTACTAACGCCTGCCAAAGCGTCGGTGTAGCCTGCATAATGGTCACTCTTTCTTCATGTAAAAGTGTCGTTAATGCAGAAGGCTCTTGTATGTCTTCTTTTTGCGCAATTGTTAAACTTGCACCACTAATAAGAGGTAAATAAATTTCTAGTGCAGAAATATCAAATGCAAACGTTGTAACTGCTAATAAATGATCATTTTCATTTAATGAAAACTTTTGTTGCATAGCCATTAAAAAGTTACTTAAACCTCTCATAGGAACAATTACACCTTTTGGGTTTCCTGTTGAGCCTGAAGTATATATTGTATAGGCTGGGTTTAACAGTGATACATCATTCTTACATGCTATATTCATACGAGAATATGTATGTAACGCTAGTTTCGTTTCTTCGTCATCTAATACAATTTTTTTCATATCCTTTTCTATAACTAACTTAGATGAAACAGATGAATGTGTTATGATACAAACTGGTTTTGCATCATTTACTATATAAGTAACTCTATCTGCTGGGTATTCTGGATCTATTGGTAAATACGCTGCACCAGCCTTTAAGACTGCTAGCATACTAACTACCATTTCTATTGATCTAGGGAATACTAAAGCTACAAACTGATTTGGTCGTATTCCTTCTTCTACTAAATAATGTGCTAGTTCATTCGCTCGTTCATTTAGCTCTTTATACGTAAGGATTACACCGTCACAAGTAATCGCTAGTTTATTGGGATTTTTTTTCACTTGTTTTTCAAATGATATAGGCAGACTGATTAATTCATCGTCTTCCTTCGTTTCATTCCATTCCAATAAAACTTTATGATTTTCTTCAGGCAGAGTAATGTTTATTTTTCCAATCGACTCGTTTTTCTCATAATTATTTATTACTAATTCAAATAGATTCATAAATCTTTCTTTATGCAATGCTAGCTCCGCGTTATTATATACTTCAGGATTTGCATCAAAATGAATCATTATCTCATTTTGATCAAAACGTTTATATACATTTATCGATAAATCATCGACAGGTCCTGCTGATAAGTTATGCGTAATACCACGATTTCCAGCAAAATTAAGCCCGTAATCAAAAGGCATAACATTCACTAACGGTCCAAACAACCTTTGATTTTCACCTAGTAACTTTAAATCTCTTCTTAATTCCTCATGACGGTATTTATAATGGCGACGTACATCTCGGATTTCTTTAGAAACTTGCTGCAATAATTCCGCAAGAGTTATATTTGGAGTTACTGTAATACGAAGTGGAACTAAATTCATTACCATACTTGGTGTATGAATAGATACAGAACCTAGACGTCCCATCATCGGTAAACCTAAAACAATATCATTTTCACCTGTTAATTTATGCATATAAATACTTGTTACAGCCACAATGAATTCCGGCCAACTTGTTAACGAAATATTGATATCTTCTAGTAAAGTTTTCGTGCTAGAACTAGATAAATAAGCTGTTTCTCGTGAAAATCCATTTGATGTTCTCGGTGCTCGTTCTGCCAAACTTACAACTTCTGGGGCATCTGCAAACTTTTCTAACCAAAAAGTACGATCTTCCTGAAATTGTTTAGACTCACGATACTCAATATCTTCTTGCACGACTTTTGCAAGAGAACCAAATGGTTTTTCATTCTTGTTTGTTTCTTCTATAAGTGATGTATACTCATTCGCTACTTTTTGGCTAAGAAGTGAAAATCCATAGCCATCCATCACAATGTGATGGATGCGCTGATACCAAAAGAAACGATTATTTTCAACTTGAATAAGTGCTTCAGTAAATAAAGTATCTTTTTTCAAATCGACTGGCATAGATAAATCATTTTTCATCCATACTTTAGCAGCTTCTTCAGGATTTTCTTCTTTACGAACGTCAATAAAATGCATATGAAACTGTGATTCTTCAATAACTTGCCATGGGCCAATTTCATCCTCTTCGAAGCGAACATGAAGTGCTTCTGCTTCCATTACAACTTTACGTACAGCTAATTCAAAAATGTCTTGATGAATATTTCCGTTTATTTCTACATATTCCCCAGTATTATAAATTGGATTAAGCGGATCTAATTGTTGCGCAAACCACATACCAGACTGCGCAGATGATAACGAATGACGAATCTTTTGACTGTTAGGCATTCTTTACTACCCCTTTATTATGTAGTCTATTTGTTACAGCACCTGTGCTGTTTGTGAAGATAGTAAACTGTACCAACCTGTAACAGTTGGACGTTCTGCTAAATCTGCAAAAGTGATTTCTTTCCCTTCACGACGCCACTTCTCTACTAAACTCATAATTCTGACCGAATCAAGCCCTCTATTTAATAAGTCCTCATCAATATCAATACTCTCTACTGGCTCACGAAGTAGTTGTGCAACTAGTTCATGCACTTCCTGTATAGTGATTCCTTCACCCTCATCACCTTTTACACTTTGTAAATCTTTTAACAGTAGGTTTGTTGATGTCGTTACTGCACATCTATTAGATGCATACTCCAATGCTTGTTTATGATGCTCTAGTGAAAAATCAGCAACTGCATCTGCTACAAAGAACGGCTCTATACCATCCATAAATGCTTCACAAGCTGTTAAAAGACAGCCAATATGCGCATAAATACCGCAAATAATGAGTTGATCTCTTCCTTGTTCATTTAAAATTTCTAATAGATTTGTCTTTTTAAATGCACTATATCTCCATTTTGTTAGGAATATATCATCTTCATCAGGAGTAAGTTCATCAACAATTTTCTTTTTATCTGGTCCAGCAGGTATACCGTCACCCCAAAAGTCTTGTAATAAACCTCGTTGTTCTAACGTTTGCCCACCAGGTTGTGCTGTATAAACAACTGGTATACCAAGTTCCTTACATTTTTCTCTTATCATTTTAATATTTGAAACAAGTTCTACTTTTGGTGATTCTTTATCGCTATATGCATCAAGAAAATATTCTTGCATGTCATGAATTAAAAGTACTGCACGTTTCGGATCTGGTGTCCAATTCACTTTATTTTTCGGTAGTTCTGATTCAATTGGCATTTTATATACTGAAATAGATGGAATAGCCATCTAATCACTTCCTTCCGGTTTTTATTATTGTTTTACTGTAATAAGTTTTTCAGCAATGACTTTACGTAGTTCTTTTTTGCTGACTTTTCCGACTCCTGTTTGCGGAAATGATTCAATAAATTCAATTCGATCTGGAATTTTATAAGCCGCTATACCACGTTCTCTTAAAAACATTTTTAATTCACTTACTGCCGGAACTTGTCCGCGAGCTATAACAAAAGCACAGGTGCGTTCACCTAAATAATCGTCAGGCATAGATACAATTGCTACGTCATGGACCGCATCGTGTGCTAATAGATGATTTTCAACTTCTTCTGCAGCAACTTTCTCACCACCACGGTTAATTTGATCTTTATCTCTTCCTTCTACAATGATGTATCCTTGTTCATTTACTTTTACAAGATCACCTGTGCGATAAAATCCATCCTTTGTAAATGATCGTGCATTATGCTCTTCGGCTTTATAGTAACCACGAATTGTATATGGACCTCGTGTTAATAAACTACCTACTTCGCCCGGTTGTACATCGTTGTCATTTTCATCAACAACTCGTACTTCATCGAGTGCAGACATTGGTCTACCTTGTGTATGAATAATAATTTCTTCCGGATCGTCTAATCTTGTATAGTTCACTAATCCTTCCGCCATACCGAATACTTGCTGTAACGTACATCCAAATGTAGGGCGTATACGTCTTGCTACCTCAGCACTAAACTTAGCACCACCTACTTGAATAACCTCTAGGCTCGATAAATCGGTATTACGAGAAGATGCAGCATCAAGCCAAATCATTGCTAATGGCGGAACGAGCGCTGTAATTGTAACTTTTTCTTTTTCGATAAGAGCAAATGCCTCATCTGGACTACCACCAGTTGCCAATACCACTTTTCCACCCGCATAGAAAGTTCCAAATGTCCCTGGAGAACTCATTGGGTAATTGTGTGCTACTGGAAGAACTGCCATATAGACGCTTTCTGCATTCAAATTACAAATTTTAGCGCTAACACGCAAACTATAAATATAGTCATCATGTGTTCTAGGAATTAATTTAGAAAGACCTGTTGTGCCTCCTGATAATTGGAGAAACGCAACATCACTTGGCTGAACTTCTGGTAATGAGACGGGATCCATATACAGATCATTTATGTTCACAAACTCTTCTTCTTCTCCCACTACAATTACATGTTGTAAATTTGGCACTTTCTCTTTCACTTCTCTTGCTAGTTTTCGATAATCAAAACCGAGAGCCTTATCTGAAATAACGTAAGCGCTCGCCTCGCCAAAATCACAAAAATAACTAATTTCACTGCTTCGATGTGACGGCAGTGCAAAGACAGGAAGCGCTCCAATTCGAAATAGTGCAAAACATATTTCGAAAAACTCGATAATGTTAGGTAACTGGATTACAACTCTGTCCTCTTTCTTTATTCCTAAATTCAGTAAACCTGCTGCTAAACGATCTACCTTTTTATTAAGTTCACTATATGTTATATGCTTCTTACCACTTACAACCGCGATTTGATCTCCATATTTCTCAGCCCGCTCTCTTAACACTCCTCCAAATGTTTCACCAAGCCAACATCCTTCTTCTCGGTAACGATTGGCAAATTCTTTTGGCCATTCTGTATAACCTACTAGCATTCTTTCTTCCCCCTATTTTTCATTAAGTGAACTATCTCTTAACCCTAAAGCTTTTAGCATTGTTTGGAACTTAGCTGATGTTTCTGCTAACTCATCTTCTGGTTTTGACTCAGCAACAACTCCAGCTCCTGCATATAAACGCAGTGTATTTTCTTGTACTTCAGCACAACGAATTGTAACAATCCATTCTCCATCTCCATTTAAATCGCTCCATCCTAGCATTCCTGTAAAGAACTCGCGGTCAAATGGCTCAATATGCTGTATAGCCTCTCTTGCTTTTTCCATCGGAGTTCCGCAAACTGCTGGCGTAGGATGAAGGGCAATTGCTAATTGTAAAGAAGAAGTATTTGGATCCTTCAGTTCACCTTTCACTTCTGTAGACAAATGCCACATCGCTTCACTATGAATAACTGATGGCTTTTCTGGAACATGTAATGTATGACAATACGGACGAAGTGCAGCGGCAACCGCTTCCACTACTACCGCATGTTCATGTAAATCTTTTGGAGAAGAAAGTAATTCCTCTGCTCTTCTTTTATCTTCTACTGGGTCCTCACTACGTGGCCTTGAACCAGCTAACGGGTTAGAAATAACTTGCATACCATTACGTGAAACAAGTAATTCAGGACTTGCTCCAATTAGCGTCTTACTGTTCTCTTTTTCATCTTTCGGTAAATTCACAGCAAATGTATAACCATGCTTATTATGTTCTGCTAATTCTCGCAGAAGTTTTTGCTTATCAATCTTTTCGGAAGATCTAACATCTAACGATCTAGATAGAACGATTTTCTTTAAATCACCATCCTGTATTTTTTTAATTCCTTGCTTCACACCATTCATATAAACTTCAGGGTCTGGCATTGGCGTCATTTCAAATGTTACGTTCTCATTTGTTTCAAGCTGATTTGTTGTATCCAATTGTAAACGCTCAGAAATTCTACTATATTCTGGTACCATAAGTTGAACTTCTTTTCTACGATCAAATGGCAAAGCACCCACAACGATAGGATTTGGATTTCCAGCTTGTTTCGCATTACTTAATGTCGCTTGCACAAGCTCTGGGAATTTTTCAATTTCACGATGCTTTACTGTAGTAAACTCTCCTTCTGCTAATATAGTTCGAGTTGGTGAAGCGAAAAAGAATGAAGATTCAGTCTTATAATCTTCTAAAAGTTTTTCTGACAATTCCTTTACAGCTATATGTTCATTCATAATATAATAACCTCCTGAATTTTTATTAAACTCCTAACGTAGCACCGCCATCGACACATAAATTGTGCATTGTAATATGACTTGCTCTATCTGAGGCTAAAAATAACACTGCTTCAGCAACTTCTGAAGGTTGTGCAATTTTTTGTAATGGAATTCCGAGTCTATATGTATTTTGAGAACCAGCAATTATATTTTTAGCTCCATTCTCATCAGCCCATAGTAATCTTTGCATCTCAGTTTCAGTAGAACCTGGAGAAACTAAGTTGCAGCGTATATTGTATGCCGCAAGCTCTAGTCCTAAACATTTCATAAACATCGTCGTTGCAGCCTTTGACGCAGCATACGCAGCCATCTCCATTCTCGGCGTATTTGCCGCATTTGAACCGACTGTAACAATTGCCCCTGATTTTCTTAACATCATATTTTTACTTACCGCTCGGGACATATTGAAAACCCCTGTAGTATTTACAGAGAATGTTTTATTCCAATCTTCATCACTTAACGAATGAATTGGTCCCATACGCAAAATCCCTGCAACGTTTACTAAAATATCTATTGGCGCTATTTCATTTGCAATATGATTTACCATGTCTTCAACAGCAGCGCTATCACTCACATCTAAACGAAACGTTTTCATACGTGTATTATTTAATTCATTTTGATTTAAGAGTACATTTAACCCCTCTTCATTTTGATCAACCGCAATAACTGTGGCTCCTCTTTCTAAAAACATTTTGGCAACAACACTGCCTATGCCTTGTGCTGCACCTGTTACTAAAACTGTTTGCCCATCAAATTCCCCTAAGTTCATTTTCTCTATCCTTTCACATAAACATTAATTTCATTAAGTAACATAAATGATATTGATTTTCATTATCAATCATGTTGTAAAAAATAATACACTTACTAAACTAATTGGTCAAGTGCGCATTACTTTAAAATCCATTTTATTGATAATGTTTTTCATTTACTATCTTACACCGAAATGATAATGTTTCTCAATAAACTTGTCAATCTTTTTTTATTTTTCAGATAAAGTATTTTAATGCTTCTTAATAAAATCATACCTAAACGCATTAAATGTACTTATATTATAAATAAAATTCAAACTCCTCTTTTTAAAATTGAAGAAGATAAACTAGAGATACGTTCATTTACAATGCTTTATGAAAAACTCAAGTATATATTTTCTCAATATTTTTCTGAAAATATATCTTACAAATACTAATGAATGTCTTCTTTATCATTTAAGATTTAATATATATTTCGAATATGATGTATCAATTTATTATATTCCAAATGGGTATTCCACTCACTTTTACATCTATAAAAATCACAAAAGTAATTTAACCTTGTTAAAATAACTCATAAAAAAGCATCCTAATTAATAGAATAGGATGCTTTTTCGTAATCATAGTGTTATAGAAGATTTGTATACTTATGCTACGCTGCGATACTCTTCTTCTTGTTCTTTTTTCTGTTTAGGTGCTTGAATTAAAATTGCGATAATGAATGACACGACACATAATACACCGATCACCATGAACGTTGGTTTGAATCCACCTAGAAGTGCACCGATAAAGGAACCTGCAAGCGCCCCAAATCCAAATCCTTGATACACAATTCCGTAGTTCTTACTATGGTTTTTCATACCGAAGAAATCACCAACAATAGCTGGGAAAATAGTGATATTTCCACCAAAGCAAAACGCTACACTTGCTACACATACGAAGTAAATACCATAATTTAAATCTACAAAACTTAGAACTAAGACTGAACTCGCCATAACAACAAAAGTACCAGTAACGATTTTTAAACGCCCAATTTTATCCGATAACGGTCCTAAAATGATACGACCTAATGTATTGAAGATTGCAACCATAGCCACCGCATTAGCTGCTGTTGCTGCGCTAAGTCCTACAAGTTGAACACCAATGTCTTTTACCATACCAATTAAGTATAAGCCACTCATACATGATGTAAATAACATGATAAATAATAAGTATACTTGTTTTGTGCCTAACATTTCTTTCGTTGTGTATTCCTTAGTTTTTGTTTCATGAACTGCTCCTTGATCTGCAGCTTGATGGATTAAACAAGCACCAATTACAATCATAGCTGTAACAATTAAACCCCAGTATATAAATGCTTGCGATACACCAACTGATTCAATCAACTGTGCGTTAACGTATTTAAAGATTAAGCTACCTGAACCATATGCAGAGACAGAAATACCAGCAATTAAACCTTTACGCTCTGGAAACCACTTTATTAAATTTGATAGTGAAGTGATATATGCTGTACCATCTGCATAACCTACAACAACTCCCGCTAGTACATAAAGTAATATTAATGAGGACGCTTGTGAGCTAAGTATTAATCCTAGTCCTAATGCTAATCCAGCTATCATAATAAGTTTACGAAGTCCCCATTTTTCTTGCAATTTACTCGCAAATAAAGTTGAAAATGCTAAAGAAAGACTAGTAATTGAGAAAGTTATCGCAACAGCGTTAAGACTCCAACCGTATTTACTAACTAAAGGCTGATTGAATAAACTCCATGTATATATCGTCCCAAGCCCCATTTGTACTATAACTGTGCCAAGGACAACAAACCATGGATTAACAGTTGATTTTTTCATACCTTTCCGCCTCCTCTTTCTATTTCAATGCTATTCGCTAAATTTACTTTTTTTATGTTCATTTTGGTCACCTCTTTTGATTTGACACCTTCATTGTATAAGATGTTTTCGTTTATGTAAGCACTTACAAGACAGAGCGTCAAAAACGTAGAATCAGTTACAAAAAACGAAGGATGAAATACAAAAACTACTTATTAAATACGTAACACTTATTTAATAAGTAGTTTTTGTATAAGATCGATTTACATTTATTTTTGAACTCTTTTTTTAAAAGTGAAACAATAAAACCGTCTCTTTACTATTTATTAAAGAGACGGTTTTATTAGGTCAATTCATAAGCCTGACTTTTTTTATACGTTTATAATTGTTTCTTCAAATGTAACAATTGGCTCTACAAATTCCATCATAATGAAAGCATTTTTAATACGTCTTGTTAAAACTTCTTTTAATTCTGCACACATTTCTTCTGTAAGTGATTTTACAAATACAAAGTTGTGATAATAAATCACACTCTTCTCTTTACTTAATGGGTTTAAAAACATCCCCTCTTTTGTAACGAGAGCATTAGAATGCCCCGATAAAGTTGAAAGAAACGTCTCTAAAATTTTTATTTCTCTTTTTGAAAACGATTCTTCACAAACTACTTTAATATTCATTTCTGTTATCATTTATATATTCCCCCAACCATTTTTTCACAAGGGGATACTATAATACTATTAAATTTTCACAAGACTCCCCTTGTCGTTCATAAAATTCACCAGAAAACTAAGTTGACTAACTTGTTTTTTCCCTTTATTCATATAAATCTCTCCTTTCGTATATATTACTTCTCCATTTGTAATTGATTACCTTTTTATATTAAAGTTTTTCTATGTTTTTAATTGGAATTTTACCAATTAGAGATCTTATTAATAAACGTATATTTTTCTTATACTCCTGAAAAAAACTTTACTTATCTACTTTACGTTTTGTGCTACATAGTGTCTGTTTTTTGAATAATTTGTTTCTCTGCAGTATTTACATAGAAATATTGTTTCGCTAATGCTGAAAACAATTTACTTTGCTTATAATAAAGTGAAACTTTAATCAACCCTCACCAATCAGGCTTTTATGGGCAGCAGGGCCCCCACCTAACTTCTTTGCTTCCACTGAATTTTGAGGTGGGGGTCTTACTGCCCAGCAAATAGCGGGATAAACTTAAATAAAATATAACTTTTAACATAAGAGTACTTTATACTTTTCTATTAGAGAACAAATTTTTTCCCAATAAATAAAACTAAATATTCACTAATATATCTATCCGTGGTTTAATATATATAATAAAAAAATATTTCTGTCTTTAATGAGGAGGTACTATGAAAGCAAACGTAGGGGATACTATACTTTTTCAACGAAATAATTTAAAGATTACAGGATCTGTATTAAAACTTTATACTGAATCGGTCTTAGTTGAAATTACAAATGTAAGCGGTGGTACTTTTGAATTTGATCGAACAATTGTAAATCATAAAAACTATAAAGTTTTAAATACAAATACATAAAACAACACAAAATAGCCCCTGCTCAACAGCAGGGGCTATTTTATATAAAAATATTTCACTAGTTTATATACCCTAAAACATTAACAATCTTACTCGCTTTTAAATTGTTAATATGATAATAAATTTCTAAACCTCTTCTCTCTGCTCGTAACACTTTACCCTTCATTTTTGATAAATGTTGTGAAACAGTAGATTGCGGAATATTCAGTAACTCTGTTAATTGTGTTACATTACAAGTTTTTCTCGTACTTAATTCATTTACAATTTGCAGTCTGATTGGATGCGCCATAATTTTTAAAATATCTACATCTTCTTCTGAAACTAAAGTTTTTCTCATTTCACTCGTATATGTTGTCATAAGACATTCCCCTTTTATATGAATTCCATATTCATAAGATCTATTTCCAAATTTTTTAAAACCCTTGATTAAAACTTTCATATAGAAATAAAAGGATTTTAAATTTTTGAAAACAGAACTTACATTCACTTTATTTATTTATTTGGTACATATACATAATACAATGTTAATATGTGCTCTATGTGAAGTTCACATAAATTTGTGATGAAGATTTACTTAGCCACTCGCATCCTACTCATCTAATTACTCACTGCGTAAAATCATCAGTTATTTTAACACATTTTAGGCGTTTGTATATACTATTTATAAAGTGAAACTTTAATCAGTGGGGCTTTTGTTCATCCCCCACTGATTATCAGCCCTCACCAATCGGGCTTTTACGGGCAGCAGGGCCCCACCTAAATTCTTTGCTTCCCCTGAATTTTTAGATGTGGGTCTTACTGCACGGCAAATAGCGAGATAAAACAACTTTTATAAAGGAGGATTCATATGCCTACAGCGTTACAAGAAGAAGTCGAAGAAGCACGGGAAACATATGTCAGTCGTATCATCTTAGTTGGAGGATCGACTTTATTTTTAGTAGGTGGGGTTATCTCAGCAATTTCAGCTTTTAAAGCTTATAATCGTTTGGAGAATACGCCGCCTTCTACAGATAATTCATAGATATTTTATAAAATAAAACGTCGCCTCCAATATGAAGAGACGACGTTTTATTATTCATACATATGACACTAAAAGTATCGGTAGATTCCCTACTCCATTTTTTAAGCTTACTTCACCACAAACCGCGTCTGACTACATCCATCCTTCTGCTTCGTTACTTCTAATACAGCTGGCATTGCGTTTTTCAGCTCTTGTACGTGTGAAATGACACCGATAAATCGGCCTGATTTTTGTAAGTCAATTAAGGCGTCTACTGCTTTCGTTAATGATTCTTCATCTAATGAACCGAACCCTTCATCGATGAACATCGTTTCGATGGAAATACCACCTTCATATGCTTGAATGACATCTGCCATTCCTAGCGCTAGGCAAAGTGATGCATTAAATTTCTCTCCGCCGGATAGTGTTTTTACATCGCGTGTTTGGCCAGTATATGCATCGTACACATCTAAGCCTAATCCACTTTGACGATTTCTCTTTTCAACTCGTTCACTTCGTTTTAAATAAAATTGTCCGTTTGATAATTTACGTAATCGTTCGTTTGCAATTTGAACAATTTGTTCTAAATACTCAATTAAGATGTAACGTTCAAATGATATACGGCTCTCGTTATCACCTTTCATTACTTCATATAAGTCAACAAGTTCTTGGAAAGCTTTTTCTTCCTCATGAATTTGCTCATCAATACGTCTAATGTTTTCATGTAAATCAGAAATATATGTTACCGCATTTTGCGCACGTTGACGTTTTTCTTTAATGATATCGAGATTAATTTGTAATTCTGTTATGTGTTCACCTAACGCTGTAATATCCATATACTCTTTATCTTTTAATTCAGCTTGTAACTCTTCAATTTGTTTTGCAAGCACTTCAAGCGATGAATAATAACCTTGAATTTCTTTTTGTAACATTTCCATCTCGTGATCGCTTAATTTGGCTTCTTTATACGTGAATTCGTCTGTAAACCCGCTTTGTTCTAGCTCTTTCATAAAACGTGCGAAAGTCTCTTCTTTCTTTAATTTTGCACTTTCAAATTGATTAGAAGCACCTTTTTGTTCTGCTTGAATACGTATATTTTCATTTTGCCAATGCTGATACGCTTCCTGCACTTTCTTCCATTCGTCCTCCATTAACCTAAGTTCCTGCATAGCTTGGTCAAACTGTGCTTTCCAAGCTTGTACTGTTTGTAAGTTTTCTGGAATATTTCGTTTATCATGTTCATATGACGTACGAAGTTGCATACACTCCATTTCTGTACGGTGCTGCATTGTTTCCACTTCTCGTTTTTGTTTCTGAAGTTCTTCTATTTTTTCTTCTACGCTTTTCATGTTCGCAGCAATCTGCTTACGTGTTTCTTCACTTGCTTTTAACGTATTAACGTCTGCAGCTAATTGTTTTCCTTTTTGAACAAGTGCACTATATGTTTCAGCTAATTTTTCCGAGTTGTAGCCGCGCTTCACAACTTCTTCTATCACTTGTTCATATTGTAGTCGATAGAAATTCCATTTCTCCTCTACTTGCACATGTAATTTTTCAGCAATGTTCTTCTTATCTCTTAAATCGTTTAACTCTTTTTCATCGATCGCATTACTTTGCTCTGTAGCTTTTTGCGGATGATTCGTACTACCACATACCGGACAAGATTCACCGTCATGTAAATGAAGAGCTAATATACCAGCTTGTTCACTTAACCAGCGGCGCTCCATGTTTTCATATGCACGAACTGCCACTTGCATTTTATTATTTGCCGCTTCTTTTTCTTGCTCGAATTTTTGTTTTTCTTGCCAAACATCATATGCTTGCTTTAAAACTTTTGCATCTTCTCGCATATTCGTTAGTTCTTCTACTTTAGCTACATATTGCTCAAGTGCTTGTTCTAATTGCTGCAATTCATCAGACATTCTCTGTTTTTTGTTTGTATGCTCTTCTAGTTGTTGATCTAACTTTTGCATACTTTCTTTTAATTTCCCTATTTGGATTTCGGTATTTTGTAAATTCAGCTTTCTCTCAGCTAATGATTCAATAATCGCTTGTAACTCTTCTAATCTTTGAACAAGTTTTTTAGCCTCTTCTCGCTCAGCTTCTTTATTCTTTACTACTTCATACTTCTCCTGAGCAAGTTCAAAGCTATTCATTATCTGTTCTTGTTTGACGCTTATCTGTTTTAACAAACTTTCAGCTTTCTGCTCATTTTCCATCGCTTCTTCATACCATTGTTCAAATGGTAATAAGCGCTTTGCTTGTTCCGCACGTTTAAAGGATTTTTCTTTCCTTTCAATTGCTGCACGGTTCTCTTGTAAAGTGTTATATTTCTCATTCTTTTGTTGTAAATCTATAAATTTCTCATTTACAGATTTTGCTGCATGAAAACGTGTTTCTGCATCCTTTAATTGCTTCGTTTGAACATCTTGTTCTACTTGTAATTGCTCAACCTCTGCCTTATACACGGTTGTTTCTTGTTCTAACGCTTCTACTACTTGATGCGTATTTACATGTTCTTGTGCCACTAATGTCTCTAATAATGCTCCATCACGGATTGGTAATTTAAAAACATTACGGAAATAGAGCTCTCTCTCTTTTTGTTTTTCTTGCAAGACATCTTTCCATTGTTTTCTCTTTTGATCAAGTAACTCACGCATTAATTTATAACGATCCGTTTTAAAAATACGACGTAAAATCTCTTCTTTGTTTTCCGTCTCAGATGTTAATAGTTTTCGGAATTCCCCTTGGGGTAACATAACAATTTGGCTAAATTGATGTTTACTTAACCCAATTAAATCTTCCACTTTTTTGTTTACGTCTGTTACATGAAAACGATCGACGGCTGGAACGTTTTCTCCATCAATAACTTCATATAATTCTACTGCATGTCCTGTAATGGTCTTATTCCCTTGTTTTTTATGTCCAAGTTGTCGTTTTATTTCATAGCGTTTCCCTTTTAACTGAAAGGTTAATTCAACACTTGTATAAACATTATCATCAGCAAATTGACTTCGAAGCATGCTCGTATCACTACGTTCTTCTCCACTAGCCTCACCATATAACACATAACAAATCGCATCAAAAATCGTTGTTTTTCCAGCTCCCGTATTCCCAGAAATAGCGAAAATACGATGTTCTCCAAGATCTTCAAAATCGATTACTTCTTTCTGTTTATATGGCCCGAATGCTGTCATAATAAGCTGAATCGGTCTCATCCTCGTTCACCTTCCCGTTCTTGCACTGTTTGTAATACATCTATAAATAGGCGTTCTTTCTCTTCTGATAAATCTAACCCTTTCATTTCTTTATAGAAAGCCTTTAAAAGAGATAAATCATCCGTTTTATGTCTTGAAACCGTTACTTCATTTGTATCTGTGAGTTCTCGCCTTTGCATCGCTCTTTCAACGTGCATTGCATTTGGATATACAGATCGTATTTTCTCCATTGGCTGTAAGACAGGGTTTTCGTCTAATAATTTTACAAATACGTAATCTTCACTTACTGGGTGCTGTAATAATTCATCTATTTTCGCTTCTACTGTTCGCATTTTACGACGTGGTGAAAGTAACCTTTTTTCAATTGCTACTTCACCAGTTTCATTCAGTTCTACAATGTAATAACCTTTTTTATGTTTCTCTTCAGAAATTGAATAGGCAAGTGGTGAACCTGAATATCTAATGGTCTCATTACGTACGAAATGCGCTTGATGTAAATGTCCAAGCGCTGTGTAATGAAACTTATCAAAATAATGACTATTTACATATTCAGCACCACCAATTGAAAGTGGTCGTTCTGCATCACTTGTATTCTCCTCCGCTTCTCCTGAAGAAGTTACAAATGCATGTCCAACAAATACATGTCTAGCTTCTTTATCCATCGTTTCAGAGAGCTCATTCATAAAAATGCGCATCGCATCATCATGAGAACGTACGTCTTCATTTTTCAACACGTGTCTAACTATGCTTGGGTCTGCATACGGTATTAGATGGAAGTGAACCTCTCCATATTCATCATTTAGTACAACAGGTTCGTACGGGAATTGAAATTGACCTGCAATATGTAATCCTTGTTTTTTCATTAAACTACTTCCAAAATGGATACGATCCGGACTATCATGATTACCAGCTACTGCAATAACTGGTGTTTGTAAATCAATAACTATTTTTTGCAGCACATCATTTAATAAGTCTACTGCTTCTGTAGGTGGAATTGCTCGGTCATATAAATCCCCTGCAATAATTACAGCATCTGGTTTTTCTTCTTCAACAGCCTGTACAAACTGATCTAATACAATCTTTTGGTCTTCAGTCATATACACGCCATGAACAAGCTTTCCTAAATGCCAATCCGCTGTATGAAATAACTTCATATTTTTCTACTCCTTTTAATTTACTGATTTTAGTGAAACGAGTTGATAGTTTATTGTAGTTTTTCCGTTCTCCCACTCTAGTTTCAATATCGTTGCACTTCCAATTCTTTCTTCATTTGATTTATATAAAGGCAATATTTCTTTAATTGTAAATAAGTGGTAACCATCCAATATTAATTGAAATATATTTTCTTCAATATGTAATCTTACTTCTTTTTCATTTGAAATAATTTTTGTGTGCATCTCAAATTTCATGATAGATACAACCCCTTTTTATAATCTCTACATTTTAATAGTATAGTGGCTATGCAAGATTGACAAGTACATACACAGCAAAGTACACACTTTTCTATTGTTATATGCTTTATGTATTTTATATAAAATACGGTATGTGAAATTTTACATTTCCCCCAAAATAAAAATGCCTATTGTGACATCTTTATTTTTGTATAAAGTCTTTCATTACATAATATAAAACGGTAATTAAGACGATTGCGACGAAAAATGAGAACACTGCGACAATGTAGCCATCTTTATTTAATAAAATACAGAATGAAATAGATATTATAAAAATCGGAAATACGAGACGTACTTTATCCTTCACTTCTTCTGTCGTATCTGTATGATGAAAATACTGCGTTATTCCTATCATTAAAAAAGACAAAATAATAACCGACAATAGTAAAGGTCCTGGCATTCCGATTTCTCCTTTCTCTATTTCTAATTCAATGTAAAATTTTTTATTACAATTGTACGATTTATTTTTTCTTCAAACACACTTTTAGAATTGATAATGAACATTTCACACCTATATAATAGCGCTTTTATCATTATAACTTCAAATAATTACACTTACAGTAATGTTGTAATATTCCCCCTCAGTCTCTGAAATCCTGCAAAGATAACTCGTCAAAATATGCAGTGACCAAATTAATATTTACCGTCAACTTTTGACAAAATTTATAAAGGACATTTCAGTACATATCAAGAATTAAGAATAAGAAGATATGTAAGGGAGGATGCATTATGACTGAACAAGTTTTATTTTCTGTTAGTGAAAACGGCGTTGCGACAATTACTTTAAACCGTCCAAAAGCACTTAATTCTTTATCTTATGACATGTTACAACCTATCGGACAAAAACTTAAAGAGTGGGAACACGATGAGCGTATTGCACTTATCGTGTTAAAAGGAGCTGGCACAAAAGGTTTTTGTGCAGGTGGCGACATTAAAACTCTTTATGAAGCGCGTTCCAATGAAGTGGCATTGCAACATGCAGAACGTTTTTTTGAAGAAGAGTATGAAATTGATACATATATTTATCAATATACAAAACCGATTATTGCTTGTTTAGATGGAATTGTAATGGGCGGTGGTGTCGGTCTTACAAATGGTGCGAAGTATCGCATTGTAACTGAGCGTACGAAATGGGCAATGCCAGAGATGAATATCGGCTTCTTCCCAGACGTCGGAGCTGCATATTTCTTAAATAAAGCGCCTGGATATACAGGACGATTCGTTGCTTTAACAGCATCTATTTTAAAAGCTTCTGACGTATTATTTATTAATGCTGCAGATTACTTTATGACATCTGATTCATTACCAGAGTTTCTTACTGAACTTGAAAGTGTAAATTGGCATAAAGAAGATGATGTACATACTAATTTAAAAGAAGTTATTCGTACATTTGCAACTGCTCCAAACTTAGAAAGCGAGCTCGCTCCTTCATTAGAAGTAATCAATTCACATTTTGCTTTCGATACAATTGAAGAAATCATCCATTCATTGGAGAAAGATGAAAGCTCCTTTGCTCTAAAAACGAAAGAAATACTGTTATCAAAATCCCCTATTTCACTAAAAGTAACATTAAAACAGTTTATTGATGGACAAGATAAATCCGTTGAAGAATGTTTCGCTACGGACCTTATACTTGCTAAAAACTTCATGAGACATGAAGATTTCTTCGAAGGAGTACGCTCCGTTGTCGTTGATAAAGATCAAAATCCGAATTATAAATATAAACAGTTAAGTGACGTTTCAGAAGAAGATGTGAATCGTTTCTTTAACTTACTTAATGCATAAAATGAAATTGTCATGAGGGGATATTTTGTTCATCCCCCACCTAACTTCTTTGCTTCAGCTAAATCTTGTGTGGTGAAAATCTTACTACCCGCAAATAGCGGTATAAAATCGAGGCTATATAGTAGTGTAATTACAGCTACTATATAGCCTTTTTTATTTAATTATTTTTAATAAAATTTAATTTTATTAAATCCATTTTTGTGCTACACTGATTTTAATCAAATATTCTAAAAATAAAAAGGAGGGGCGGCTATGATAGAAAATTATCTTCTTTTCATCATTATGTCTATTTGCCTTATCATTTTACCTGGTCCAGATACAGCAATGGCTACGAAAAATACATTGGTTGCTGGTAAAGTCGGTGGAGTGAAAACAGTGTTTGGTACATGTATTGCACTATTAATTCATACTTTAGCTGCTGTAATTGGTCTTTCTGCACTTATTGTAAAGTCAGCTCTTTTATTTTCTATTTTCAAGTACGTTGGGGCTCTCTATTTAATATATATCGGTATTAAAGCCCTTTTAGCAGTAAGAAACAAAGAAAACTTAGATACAAATGATCTATCTTTGAATAATGAAAACGAACATACTTCTTGCTTTCGCCAAGGATTTCTTACAAATTTATTAAACCCTAAAGTAGCAGTCTTCTTTTTAACTTTTTTACCACAATTTTTAAATCCAAATCATAATACATTTATTCAACTTCTTGTAATGGGCCTTACTTACCTCGTTTTAACAGTCATTTGGTTTGCATTTTATATATTTTTAATTGATAAAATTAGTGCTTTTATGAAAAAACCGAAGACGCAACGTTATATTCAAGGGCTAACAGGAGTCGTCCTAATTGGATTTGGTATTAAACTAGCTTTTGAAAAAAATAATTAACAAGACGAAAACCACCACTATTAATAGTGGTGGTTTTCATCTAATAACTGATTTGGTTGTTTACTCTATATTAAAACCAGCGCTCAGTTACAACTTTTTTACGTGTATAGAATTGAACGCCATCTGTACCATTTGTACCTAAATCACCAAAGAATGAAGCTTTATTTCCTGCAAATGCGAAGAATGCCATTGGTGCTGGAACGTTTACGTTTACACCAATCATACCAGCATCGATATTATCACGGAATGTTTGTGCATGTTTACCATTTGACGTATAAATAACCGCACCATTTGCAAATTTAGATTGATTTGTTAGTTTAATACCTTCTTCTAAATCTTTAACACGTACAATACTTAATACTGGAGCAAAAATTTCATCTTGCCAAATTTTCATTTCTTGATTCACGCCATCAAAGATTGTCGCACCTACAAAGTAACCTTCTCCAACTTCTTCATTAATTTTACGGCCATCTACTAATAAAGTTGCCCCATCTGCTACACCGCTATTAATATAGCCTAAAACGCGCTCTTTATGAGATTCACGGATTAATGGTCCAACATAGTTATCTTCGTTAAAGCCATCGCCTACTTTTAATTTTTTCGTTTCTGCTACTAATACATCAATAAATTCATCAGCAATTTCATCCACTACTGCTACTACTGAGCATGCCATGCAGCGCTCTCCACTACTTGCAAATGCAGATCCAATTACACCTTGTACTGTTTTCTCAAGATTGCAATCTGGCATTACAATCGCATGGTTTTTCGCACCTGCTAATGCTTGTACACGTTTTCCGTGTTTCGTACCTGTTTCATATACGTAACGAGCTACCGGCTCAGAGCCAACGAACGAAACAGCCTGAATATCTTTATTTTCTAAAATGCTATTTACAACATCTTTTCCGCCTTGCACTAAATTTAATACGCCTTTTGGGAAACCTGCTTCATAGAATAATTCTACAAGTCGCTCCGCTAAAAGTGGCGTTCTTTCAGATGTTTTTAATACGAATGTATTACCGCAAGCAATTGCAAGTGGGAACATCCATAACGGAATCATCATCGGGAAGTTAAACGGTGTAATACCAGCAACAACTCCGATTGGGTAGCGCCAAATCGATCCATCAATTCCGCTAGCGATATTCGGAAGTGCTTGACCCATCATTAAATTTGGCGTAGATGTTGCAAGTTCTACCGCTTCAATACCACGCTGTACTTCACCTGTTGCATCCGTTAGCGTCTTACCATTTTCTAGCGTAATGATTTTTGCAAGCTCATCTTTGTTTTCTTGTAATAGCTGTAAATATTTATATAAATTTCTTGAACGATTTGGAACTGGTACTTTAGACCATGTTTCGAATGCTGCTTTTGCCGCTTCAACAGCTTTTTCAACATCTTCTTTTGGAGATAGTGGAACGTAAGCGATAATTTTTCCAGTCGCTGGATTTGGAACTGCTTCTACTTCCGTACCTGTCGATTCAACCCACTCACCGTTAATGTGATTTTTTACTCGTTTAATTTCAGTTGTAATCATTGTATTCTCTCCTTTGTATAATTTATTTTTGATTAGAAATTAATTGCTCGCTAACTTTCTTATATAAAGCAGCCATATCGTTTTCACCATATCCAGCTTGACTCGCTTCGTCATATACGTTTAATAACATTTCGCTTACCGGTAAATGGAGTTCGCTTTCCTTAGCTAAGTCAACTGCAAATCCTAAATCTTTCTTCAATAAGTTCACAGTAAATCCTGGCTCGTAGTTTTCAGGTGCTATAAAACTTTTATAATTACGTTCATAAATTCTACTTTGACCGTAACTTACATTTAAAATATCAAACATTTTATCTAAATCCATATTATTCTTTTTCGCTAATGTTAAAGCTTCACTCACACCAGCTGTATAAAAACCAATTAATAAGTTATTAATTAACTTAACAGTTGTACCACTATCAATCTGCTCACTAACGTGGAAAATGTTCGCGCCTAGTACGCCCATGATAGATTCCGTTTTCTCATATACGTCTTTTGATCCACCAACCATAAACGTTAATGTACGGTTTTCGGCTCCTATTACACCACCGCTCACAGGTGCTGCTAAAAAGTCTACTTTCTTTTCCTTTGCAGCTTCCTCTAACTGTTTGTTTAACTGCGGCGATACCGTACTTGTATCAATGAAGACTACATTCGAGTGACCATTTTCAAATAATCCTTCTGCTCCAAAATATACCGCTTCAACAGCGCGAGGTGAAGGTAAACTTGTAAAAACTACATCACATGTTTCTGCTAGTTTTGAGATTGATAGACCGATAATTCCGCCTTCTTTTTCAAAGGACGCTTCCGCCTCTTTATTTAAGTCCACGCCATATACTGTGTAACCTGATTTAACTAGATTTTTTGACATTGGAAGGCCCATGTTACCTAAACCGATAAAACCAATCTTTTTCATATCGCTTTCCTCCTATTTACACAATATATTTCCCGCGATTTATAATAGCTTTCGCAATTTCTCTCTTCTTCGTAAATACGTTCGTGTATAAAGGCACTAATAATTGACGGATTTCAGCTAAAATCACATGTCTATCTTGTTCTTCTGTGACAGCCGCTGAAAGTACAGAAATCGCCGCTTCTTCTACTTTACGGTATCCTTCTTCACAAATAACATCCGTTATTAATTGCTTCGTACGTTCTTTTTCCTCACCATTTTTACTTACCGCTTTTCTCGTACGTAAAAACGCTGATTCCATGACGTACACGTCCGTCAACATATTTGAAATTACACGTGAATATTCTTGTTCTTGGTCAATTTTTAGGCCTGGAGTTTTAGAGAGCGTTTTCAAAGATTGTTTCAACAATTTTTTCGCTAATAAAATGTAACGATGGTTTCTTTCTACATTTGCTACATCACTTTCTACTTCAGTATCTTCTAATTGTTCGATTTGCTTCATTAACATTTTGGCAACTGTTAATCTATTAATTTCGTTCGTTCCTTCAAAAATACGACTAATTCTAGCATCACGATATAATCGTTCTACCTCATACTCTTGCATATAACCGTAACCACCATGAATTTGTACAGCTTCATCTACGATATAAGCAAGTGTTTCAGAAGCATTTACTTTATTCAGTGCACATTCAATTGCAAATTGGGACATTTTCTTCATAAGATCTTCATCGCTCTCATGAATTGCTTCATCGATTACACCTGCCGTACGATAAGCTGCACTTTCGGCTCCATATGTAGCAATGATCATATTTGCAATTTTCTCTTGAATCATCGTAAAGTCTACTAATTCCGTTTGGAACTGTTTTCGCTCTTTTCCATATTGAACCGACAAACCAATTGCTTGTTTTGCTGTTCCAATATTTCCAAAAGCAAGTTTAAGTCTAGCAAAGTTAAGAATATTAAGGGCTACGTGATGCCCTTTCCCAACTTCCCCTAAAACATTTTCAGCAGGGATGACAACATCTTCTAAAATAAGAGTCGCTGTTGAAGAACCTTTAATCCCCATTTTCTTTTCTTCTAATCCAATAGATACACCTTCACATGTTCTTTCGACAATAAACGCTGTCATTCCTTTATTTGTCTTCGCAAAAACAACGTATACATCTGCCATATGAGCATTTGTAATCCATTGCTTCTCACCATTTAACTTCCAAGCTGTTCCCTCTTCATTCAATACGGCGCTTGTTTTTGCACTTAATGCATCCGAACCAGCATTTGGCTCTGTTAAAGCATAAGCCCCAATCCATTCTCCCGATGCGATTTTCGGTAAATATTTTTCTTTTTGCTCTTTCGTTCCATAATATATGTAAGGCAATGTACCGACACCAGCGTGTATATTAAAAGAAACGCTAAACGCACCAGCGTAACCCATTTTCTCTGCTACAAGACCTGAGACAGCCTTTCCTAACTCGAACCCGCCATAATCTTCTGGTACCTCAATGCCTAATAATCCAAGTTCCCCAGCTTTCTCAAATAATTGACGAGAAACTTTATAGTTATGTTGTTCAATATTCTCCATTTGTGGAACAATTTCTTGTTTAACGAATTGTTCTGTCGTTTTTGCGATTAAATCTTCATCACCTGAAAAATCTTCTGGTGTAAAGTAAGTATGATTTATATCTTTATTAAGTGAAAAGAATTCATCCCATGGTAACTTCGTTTTCTCCATATGTATCCCCCTATCATTCGGCTTTCATAGCTTTTTGCTTATGCTCGTCTACGATGAGTGGAATATCTTTTTTGAAAATAGAAGGCGATGATTTTTCACATCAAGCATTTTATTTTGCCAAAGATGTATTTTCATCGCCTTCGCTGCTTTATCTATTGATCTTCTGATAATACTGTTTTTGCAATACCAGTATCTAACTCTTCAAAGTCATGATATGAAATTGTTTCGTATAATTCACTTCTCGTTTGCATATTAGAAAGTGCATCTTTTTGAGAACCTGTTTCTTTAATTAAAGCAAACACATTTTCATACGCTTTCGCTGCAACGCGAAGTGAAGTTACAGGATAAATAACCATTTGGAAACCCATATTCGCAAATTCCTCTGCACTATAATATGGAGTTTTTCCGAATTCAGTCATATTCGCAAGCAAAGGTGCATTTACCTTACTATTAAATAGACGGAATTCTTCCTCTGATTGAAGCGCTTCAGGGAAAATTGCGTCTGCACCTGCTTTTACATATGCATTTGCTCTTTCAATTGCTTCATCTAATCCTTCAACGCCACGAGCATCAGTACGTGCTACAATGTATAAGCTCGGTGCAACTTCTTTAATCGCTTTAATTTTTTGAACCAATTCTTCTGTAGTAACAAGTTTCTTACCATTTAAATGTCCACATTTTTTTGGTAATTGCTGATCTTCAATTTGGACAGCTGCTACTTTCGCTTCCACCATTTCTACAGCTGTTCTCGCCACATTTAGTACACCACCAAATCCTGTATCAATGTCAACAAGAACAGGTAAGTCTGTAGCTCTTACTAAATCTCTTGCTCTCTCAGCCACTTCAGTAGACGTCACGATACCTAAATCTGGTAAACCTTTACTTGCAGTATAAGCAGCTCCTGATAAATAAAGAGCTGAAAAACCTGTATTTTTCGCAACAAGAGCTGCCATTGCATCATGAGCACCTGGAATTTGCAAAATTTCATTTGCTTCTACTAAAGCTCGGAATCGATTCGCAAGCTCCTCTTGTGTTGACTGTTTTTTCACAACCCAAGCCATTCTAAATTCCCCCCTATTATTAAATTAAGAATAGATCTACAAATTCGTTTACATTCATATTTTCTAGTTTTTCTTCATTTAAACAAACTTCATGAATTTGTTCTTGTTGCTTACTAGAATAATGACCTGACATATTTGCAGTGAATTTTTGAACAACTTTTGGAATTGCTTCGTCTCTACGGAAGCGGTGACCAAGCGGATATTCACATTCCACATTTTCTGTTACTGTGCCATCTTTAAAGTGAACTTGAACAGCGTTGGCGATTGAGCGCTTGTTCGGGTCAAGGTAATCTAAACTGTACTGTTTGTTTTCAACAACAACCATCTTATTACGTAATTCATCTACACGTGGATCGTTTGCTACTGCATCTTCATAATCGTCTGCAACGATATCTCCTTTTAATAAACCAATTGCCGTAATGTATTGTAAGCAATGATCACGATCAGCTGGGTTATTTAATGGACCTTCTTTATCAATAATACGAATTGCTGATTCATGAGTTGTAATTGTAATACGGTCAATTTCATCTAATCTCTCTTTAATTTCCGGATGCAACTTCACTGCACATTCTGCAGCCGTTTGTGCATGGAATTCTGCTGGATATGACACTTTAAATAATACATTTTCCATTACATATGACTCTAGTGGTCTTGCTAATTTTAATTCTTGTTTATTGAATAATACATCTTGGAATCCCCATCCTGGCGCAGATAATGCTGTTGGATAACCCATTTCACCTTTTAGAGCAGTCATTGCAAGATGAACACCGCGGCTCGTTGCGTCACCTGCAGCCCATGATTTACGTGAGCCCGTATTTGGAGCATGACGATATGTACGAAGACTAGAATTATCAATCCACGCATGTGATAATGCATTAAAGATTTCTTCACGTGTTCCGCCAAGCATTTTCGCAACTACTGCAGTTGTTGCTACTTTTACATATAATACATGGTCAAGACCAACTCTGTTTAAGCTGTTTTCTAAAGCAAGCACGCCTTGAATTTCATGTGCTTTAATCATCATTTCTAATACTTCACGTACTTTTAAAGCTTCTTTTCCTTCTGAAATACGAACACGGCTAATATAATCTGCAACTGCTAAAATTCCGCCTAGGTTATCAGATGGATGTCCCCACTCTGCTGCAAGCCAAGTATCGTTATAGTCTAACCAACGGATCATACATCCGATATTAAATGCACCTTTTACTGGATCTAGTACATAAGACGTACCTGGTACACGTGTACCATTTGGCACGATTGTTCCTGGCACAACTGGTCCTAGTAATTTCGTACATTCTGGATATTGCAGTGCTAAAATTCCACATCCAAGTGTATCAAGTAATACGTAACGAGCTGTACTGAATGCTTCTGCACTAGTAACCTCTTTATTTAATACATAATCGGTAATCTCTTCTAATAATGCATCTTTTTGCTTAATTTCATTTGTTTTAATCATGCTATTCTTCCCTTTCTGTCGAAAATTCGTTATTATTAATGATGGGTGTCGGTCAAACACCCATCTGGCGGGCGGCGCTAACAACTCCCCAGTTGTTCTTATTTACTAAGTACATGTCGCTCGCCAATATAATTTACACGTGGACGGAACAAACGATTATTTGCATGTTGCTCAATAACGTGCGCACATAACCCCACTGTTCTAGAGCTAAAGAAGATTGGTGTGTAAAGTTGAATTGGAATACCTAGCATCCAATATACTGGAGCTGCATAATAATCAAGATTTGGATAAATTCCTTTTTCTTTTTCCATAATCTTTTCTCCAGCTTCACACATTTCATATAGTGTATAATCACCTTTTACATCACATAACTGTTTTAAAGCTTCCTTCATCATAAGTGCTCTTGGATCCATCTTCTTCATATAAACACGGTGTCCAAAGCCCATAATTTTTTCTTTGTTATATAGTTTCTTCTGTAATAACTCTTCAAATTTCTCAACATTACCAGCTTCTAAAAGCATGTACATAACCGCTTCATTTGCACCGCCATGTAAACTTCCTTTTAAAGATGCAACTGCACCTGTTAAAGCACCGTATAAATCTGATTGTGTTGATGCAATAACGCGAGCTGTAAATGTAGAGTTTGGCATTTCATGCTCACTATATAAAACAAGGGAACGATCAAAGATCTTTTCCTCAAGTTCAGTTGGTTTTTTACCAGTTAACATATAGAAGAAATTCGCACTATAAGATAATTCTTTAAGAGGTTCAATTGGCTCCTCATTATTTAAAATATGATAGCTATTCGCTACAATGTTTGGCACTTTACTTAACAGCTTGTACCCTCGGCTTTTATTCACTTCTAACGAGCGGTTTTCGATATCATTATCGTAACCAGCTAACACTGACACACCTGTACGTAATCCATCCATGGGATGCGTCTCTTTAGGCAATGCCTTTAGTACGTTGAATACACCTTCTGGTACTGCATATTCTTCTTTTAATTTCTTTTCAAGTGTTACTTTTTCATCTTCATTCGGTAGGTGTTCCTCCAATAAAAGGTGCACAATGTCTAAATACTCTTTTGTTTTTGAGAGTTCGATTAAGTCATACCCTTGAATTACAATTTCACCTTTTACTGTGTCAAGAAACGAGATTTTCGTCTCCGCTGCCACTATACCATCTAATCCCGGGGAAAATTTCTCTTCAGCTTTCATCATTATTTCCTCCAATCCTAATAGATCTTCGTGCACATAACTGTAAGCCTTTACAATATTGCGAAACTACATTTCTATTTCAATGTATCAGAGTTTTTAGAAGATTTCAATTTATTTTATAATGATAAGTTTCCTACACTTTTCTTACTGTAACAATACAATTTTTTAAAAATAATTCTTATATTTTATAAAGAAAGGATAGACTTCTTTGCGTATTTTCAAAAACAAGATATAAAGATTTTTCATATAACACCGCCAAATATACAATTATTCTAATTTTATTTGAGAAATAGAAAAAACGAGCTGTACATAAATACAGCTCGTTACTATATGATATTTATTTCACTATCTCTTAAATATAATTTTTATATAAAACTTATTCATTTTTAATAAAGTTATTATTTTACATAATTAAATTGAATTTCTTCCATTTCCTCATGATAACTTACAAATAAATCATAGTTTTGAAAATACCAAAGATCATCAGAATCTACAAAAAATATAATACCTTCCTTCTCAACTGACACTATTTCGCCATCGGGTTTCTCAGCAACAACCCCTAAAGAATATCCGGGCTGAATTGAACTATCCCCTCCGTACCTTACAGTAAAACGTACAGATTCACCGTGCTTTATACGTAATTCTTCCTGGAACCATTGCAGAGCTTTACGATCAATTGAAATTCTCATCTTTATTCCTCCAGTTTACGCAAACTCTTTTTTTCCTAATCGTTGTTTTACAAAGAAGACGAAAATAATTAAGGCTATCAATGCTGAAATTGCACTCCCTGAAAATAAAATACGATAACCAAACATTTGTGAAACAACTCCAAGTAAAATAGCACCTAACCCGATTCCTAAATCAAACGCTGTAAAAAATGAAGCATTTGCAACTCCTCTTTTACTCGGATCGACAATTGTAAGCATTGCCGCTTGCAAAGCTGGCTGCGCTGAACCAAATCCAATACCGTATAATGTTGCTGCGATAATTACACCTATCAAACCATTTGAAATAGTTAAAACAACTATAGCTAAAATAGTAATACATAATGCTGGAAGTATAATGAATACTTCTCCATACTTATCTAATAGTTTCCCTGAAATTGGTCTTACAATTGTTAATGCAATTGCATATACAAGAAAGAAAGTTCCCGGGTTTACATGAATTGATGATGCAAATAACGGTAAAAAGGTTGTTATTCCTCCATATGCAAACGATAAAAAGAATACTACAATCGTGATTGTTAATACGGATTTCTCAAATAGCTGAATTTTCCCTTTTTCTTTTTGTGGCGTAAATGGGATCTTCGTTATTAATGATAATACGACTGCCATAAAAGATAACAACGTCGCTAATAAAAATAGACCATCAAATAAATAATTTTGCACAACCCATAATCCAATCATAGGTCCGATCACCATTGCAATTGTCATCGCCATCCCGTACCAACCCATACCTTCACCGCGGCGTGAATCTGGAATAATATCCGTTATTGCTGTTCCAACAGCTGTTGTAGAAACAGCCCATGTTACTCCGTGAATAACACGTAAAACAGCTAAAAGGACAATAGTCGATGCTATATTATAGGAATACATCGTTAAGCCAAAAAAGATGAGTCCGAAAATAATAAAGGATCTTCTACCATATTGATCTAACATTCCTCCAATAATCGGTCGTATTACAACAGCAGCTATTGTAAACATCCCCATCATAAGTCCAACTTGCGATTCATTGCCACCTATCTCTTTAATAAAGAGCGGGAGCGTTGGAACAAGTAAATAAAATCCTGTAAATAAAAATAACATTGCGAAAGTCATTTGAATAAATGATTTCGTCCATAATCTTTCCATAAAAATACCTCCATACACTCGTAAAATATTACGATTAACACCCTCATTGTATATTTTTTTTATCTCTTTTCCCTCCGTAAATAGACGTATCTTTTCATATTAAATAGTCCACCATCAGCTTACATTAGTCTTAAGACTTTGTACGCATATTTTAAACGAAAGTCCTATATATGTACCTTTATACGTGTGAAAAGAATATACTAATTTATTATCACAACTTAGGAGTGATTATTTTATGTGGGTATTATCATCAAGAGTAACTGTCGCGGTTCCTTCGATACCCGAAATACATGCCCCCGCCGTTCATACAGCAAGTTCCGATGTCGGCATTGAACTTCCAGCAATTTGGCAACAATACCAATCACCAGGTCAAGCTACCCCTTCATTTTGGCATCATGGTGCCCATCCAAGTAGCACTACCTTTTATCATCCTAGCCACGCTCCACTACCTCAGGCTCAAGTCTTTTATCATTTCCCATCAATTTATTTTCAAAATTTTTATGGTACGTTTAACATTTAAAACACATCATTTCATAGCTACTACATTTAAACGAAAAAAGCACTTAAGATTGTAATTTTCACAAATCTTAAGTGCTTTTTAATATTTTTTATAAATTTTTCTTATTGCCCATTATTAGCAGGGGTCTCTCCTGCATTACCGCCAGTCTCTGGTTGTGTGGTCGCTGGTGGAGTTGTATTTCCTTGACCTCCTCCATTATTTGCCGGAGGTGTCGTATTTCCTTGACCTCCTCCATTATTTGCTGGAGGTGTCGTATTTCCTTGACCTCCTCCATTATTTGCTGGAGGTGTCGTATTTCCTTGACCTCCTCCATTATTTGCTGGAGGTGTCGTATTTCCTTGACCTCCTCCGTTATTTGCTGGAGGTGTCGTTCCTTGGCCATTTCCATTATTTTGTTCTTCTTGTTTCTTTTGCTCTTCTAGTTTCTTTTGTTCTTCTTGCTTCTTAAGTTCCTCTTGTTTCTTTTGTTCTTCTTGTTTTTTCAGTTCTTCTTGTTTCTTTAATTCTTCTTGCTTTTTCTCTTCTTCAGTTTTTTGCTGTTGATCTTGTTTTGGTTGCTCCGTTGTATCCGGTACGCTAGTATTTGGCGATGAATCACGTTTTTCACCTTTTATACGTAGCTCACTACCTTCTTGAATAACACTACTTGGCATTTTAAAGCGTGATTTATCTGTAGCCATTTCGCTCATCATTTCTTTAAAGATCAACTGTGCAATTTTCGTATTTTTACTACTAATATACTCGTCTTTACCATCTTTCATATACCCAGTCCATACTGCCATCGTATATTGCGGTGTATATCCAGCGAACCAACTATCACGAGTTGCACTTTCTGGAATTTTATATTGAGCTAATTGCTTTGATGAATAGTTTGTCGTACCCGTTTTACCAGCTACATCTAAAGAGCCTACATTTGCCGATGTACCAGTACCTGATGTAACTACAGAACGAAGCATATCAGTAATCATGTATGCGGTAGAATCTGTCATAACTTGTTTTGGTTTTTGTCCAAAACTTTGTGACTTACCGTCTGGATAAACGACTTTCTTAACAAAATGCGGTTTCGTATATTTACCTTCATTACCAAATGCCGCATAAGCACCCGCTATTTCAGTTGGCGATACTTCATTTGTACCAATCGCTGTCGATTCTGTCGGTGCTGTATTAAATGTAATACCTAGTTTCTCAGAGAATTCTTTCGATTTACTAATCCCTACTTCTTTTGCAGTTTTAATTGCAGGAATATTACGCGACATTTTTAATGCTTCACGCATTGTAATTGGACCCATATGACTTCTATCTGCATTTCGTACTTCTTGTCCCGTTGAATACTTAAATGGAGAGTCATCAATTTGATGGTACGTAGCCCATTTTAAATATTCAATTGCAGGAGCGTAGTCGAAAATCGGCTTCATCGTTGAACCAGCTGCACGATCTAATTCAATTGCCATATTATGCCCTTTAAATACAGCTTTATTTTCTCCACGGCCACTACCTATAGCACGAACTTCTCCTGTTTTCGTATCCATAAATGTGAATGCACCTTGGAATTTATCGTTCGGATAATCAATGATATTATTATTTAAAATATTATCAGCAAGTTTCTGTGCTTTCGGATCTAACGTTGTATAAATTTCTAAACCGTCAGAACCGATATTAGCATCTGGTAATTCTTTTTCTACTTCTTTCACAACTGCATCCATAAATGCAGGGTATGGCATTGTTTGTAGTTGAGCTGCAGGCTTAAGCCCCTTTTCTACGTCAACTTTTGATGCTTCTTCCATTTCCTGTTTTGTTATATATCCATGTCGGTTCATTAAACTTAGAACAACATTTCTTCTTTCTGTTGCTTTTTGAACATTTTCTTTTTTCGTTGGATCATAGTTATTCGGTGCTTTCGGTAAACCTGCAAGCATCGCAACTTCTGGTAATGTTAAGTCCTTCAATTCTTTACCATAGTAGTTTTGTGCTGCTGTTGCGATTCCGTATGAACGGTTTCCTAAGTTAATTTTATTTAAGTACATCTCTAATATTTCATGTTTTGAATACTGTTGTTCTAGCTTATAAGCTAAATATATTTCTTGCGCTTTACGCTTTGGTGTTTTGTCCATTGATAAGAAGTAGTTTTTAATAACTTGCTGTGTTATCGTACTTCCTCCTTGAGAACCATAATCCCCTTTAAGACTTACTAGAACAGCACGGGCAGTACCTTTAAAATCTACTCCGCTATGCTCATAAAAACGTGAATCTTCTGTCGCTAAAAATGCATTTTCTACTAATTTAGGTATTTGCTCATACGTAACATTCGTCCTTTTTTCTTTTCCATATTCATATACCAAATCCCCGTTTTTATCATAAATTTTTGAGGATAACGGATTAACAAGTTTTGCTTTCTCAAGTTTTGGTGCATCCTTAATCATTACGAAAAAGGTAGCAACCCCCGCCACTAAACCAACAATACCAAGTAATAAACAAGTAATTAAAAACTTGCGAAAGAATGATGTTTTACCTTTTGGCTTTTGTGTTTTAGAAGCTGGTTGTTTTTTCTTTTTAACTTGTCGTCGTTCCTCTCGAGAACGATAATTTTCTGACATGTTACTTTCTCCTGCCTTTCAATTCTCCCGTTGATTTACTTAAAAATATTGAGGTCACTTTCTAAAATAAATTTGATTAAGAAAGTATATTGACCTGGAGCATTCAATATTTTCCCAATTCACAGATTATAAATTTTAGAATACTTCTTATACAAACTATTTTCACTTCTATTTTTCCTAATAACGCTGCCCCTTGAAGCATAGAATGTAAAAAGTGAATTTTTAATACCTCGTATAAATAATATACCTTTTTTTCAAATGGTCAATATTTTCTTATTTATAAATCAAAGGTGAAATAAAAATAGCACAACGATATGTACTTCGTGTGAACTTCCTTATAATTACGTATAACAAACATTTAATATATTGCATATAAGTATAATACCTCTTAAATTATAAGGATTTCAACATCACAACCTCAACATTTACAAAAAAGTATTAAAAATAAAAAGTGAGGAGTTGCGTAATGATGAAGCTATCTCCCGTAATTTCAAAAAATATAGTTGCTGTTGGTTATAATCCTTTTTCTATGATTTTGCGAATCCAATTAAAGAATGGTATGTACGATTTCTTTAATGTACCAGAAAGTATTTATACTGGCCTATTACATGCACAATCTAAAAGTTATTATCATAATACTTACATTAAAAATTCTTTCCGCCACACAAAAATCTAAACTTAACAACCACTAAAAAAGAAAGGAGGTTAATCCTCCTTTCTTTTAAAAACATTTTGCAGATGAATTATCTTCGATTCCTCTTATTAATTTCATCATATGCTTGAATTTGTTTTTTTAAACGCCGATCAGCTTTTTTATCATGCACTACAAGAATTGCATGTATAACTCCTGGAACCCAAAATATTAATGTTAATATGAAATTTATGATTGCCTGAATTGGTTTTCCACAAAATAATACAGCAACAGGTGGAAGAAGAATTGCTAATAAATACATCATCCCTTGAAAACTCCTTATTTTGTATTTTATATATCACTTTTCAAAATATACGCAAAAAAACCTACTACCATTTTAATCTTAACCTACCTCTAAAATCAATGTATCTCCTTCTATTTAAATAAGTATTTCAGACTTTTTATTGTTTTCTAGCCTATTTTCTTCCTCTATTGCAGTTACTCCAATTGCAGAAATTAACGTTCCTATCGCTTGTATCCAAATACCAATGAGTGCAATGATTCTCTCATCCTTCTTATCAAAAATACTATCTTCATTTTCTCCCTCATCTTTCAATACATTTGAAACACCTTGATACGCTTGTAATCCAGCCCCTAAACTTTGCATGGAGTTACCCAGTATAATAATTTTCTGTAATACATTTATATCCAACAAAGCTGCTTCTACTCCTAAAAAAGCACCGATCGATTGTAAACTGTTCCCTGTAATGATAAGATAATCATTTTCTTTCAATTGTTCATTTATATTAAAATATGTTCCTATTACATTTGATATATTGCCTAATGCTAATAACTCAATTCCTATTTGATCAAGTAATTTACTTTGATTCTCTAAGCCTATATTTTGATTTTCTCTTTTTTCTTCCCCATCATCATAATTGCTCGCAATGATTTGTAATATATATCCGAGAGCTTGTAATGAGCTTCCTACAATAACAAGATCCGATTCAACTTTCTCTTCTCCAATAAATCCTCTTGTCGTTCCAATAGCAGCTGTAAGATTCCCTCCCACTTGAAACCATGCCCCTGTCACTTTTAAACTGCTTGGATTCATTTTTATCACCTATTTAAATATTTTCTAAAGCTTTCAAAACAAACAAATCTCACCCTTAATCTTTTATTTTATTTTTTAGATGTAATTTTGTGAATGATATAATGTGCTACTAATATAAAAGCACCTTAAAGGTGCTTTTTATATGCATGCTGGGCATGTCAATGAATCTCCATTTTTATCTATTGTTATATTCAATATATATTCAATTGCTTTATGTGACCAAGTTTCAGGTGTAGGCGATTCATTTATATATTGTGGCGCACATGACTTCAGCATTGGAGTACTAATACTCCCTCCAGGATCTAAAGCAACTACAGCCATGCCATGGGGTAATTCCAGGGCCATAGATTTAGTGATACCTTCAATAGCAAATTTCGAGGCACAATATGGCGCAAGCTCAGCCTCACCTTCTCTCCCCCAACTAGAACTCATATTAATGATAATTCCTTCTTTCCTAGCTACCATCGCTGGAACAAATGCTCTTATTACATTTACTACACCATTCACGTTTACATTCATTACATTTTCGAATTCTTGAGCCGTAATTTTCCAAAGTTGTGCATTTTGATTTACAATCGATGCATTATTTATTATCATATTGGGAGCTGTATGTGTATTAAGTATATAATTTGCCCAATTGTTAACTTGCTGAGAATCTGAAACATCAATTACTTGGAAATCATGTATTTTACTGTACTGTTTTTTTAGTTCTTCAATTTTATCTTTTGAACGTCCACAACCATATATGTTCCACCCTAATTCATGAAATCGATCAACCATCGCACGCCCTAACCCTTGTGTCACGCCTGTAATAATTACAGATTTACTAATTTCTTTTCGCTTCATTTCTCTCATCCTCCTTCCCTATATCTTACTCTCTTCATTTTTATTCAGCGATTTACTATAGTATTAACTCAACTCATACTTTAGTAATGGTTTTGATATTGTATACATAAACAAAAAAAGTAACCATCATGGTTACTTTTTGCTATATATCTAAAAATTCATTGTTTATTTCATTATTGTTTTTATATTTCAACTTCTCTTTTCCACATTTCTCACACTGGTAAATATAAACTACACCTAATGTACCTTTTTTAAAATCCTCATTATCCTGCATCTTAATAAAAATATATTTATGTTTACAATGCGATTCACCCAAATAATTTTTAAACCACTTTTTCAACACAACACATTCCACCTTTATGATAGAACCTTTATTTAGCTGCTTTATTACATACTTTTATTTAAATGTTCAATCTCATCTTGCAACTTTTTAAATTGCTCAAAATGCATGGTAATAGATTGGCTACTACCATAATCAACATTTTGTTTCACTAATATAACACCCGTATCATGAAAAAGCGCTTCAAGTTCTTTCCTAATAGACACTTTCGCAATATGAGCTGTTTTAATTGCAGATAAAATTGCAATTTCATTAAACTTTAATTTTATTTCATTTGGACAAAATGCGTCTTCAACTAATATAACTTCATTACTATAAATTAGTGCAACAAGATTACTTGATTTGGCATCTGTTAAATCAACTTTTTTCATAATATCTTTCATTACATTTTGCCTCCTTTATTTTCATATATATCGATTATACAAATTTTTTAAAAAATTACTCAACTTTATTATATTAATTTTAACACACTTTTATTGAAATCCATGCTCCAAACGTTTTACTATTCCACAATTTTTATTATATGAACCATCTGGACTATAACTCCATATAGTAATGTTAACAACTTTTTATAAAGCAGGTGAAAATTATGCCATCAGTTGTAGGAAATTTAGTTGTACAAAATAGTAATGGATCATTTAACTTAGGTGATTTCTACAACGTTTCTCCGAAAGAAAATACGAAAGCTTATAATGGTTCCGGCGCATCAAACGTTGGTTTTGTTGTTAATACTTTTAGCGGTGTTAGCGCGACCAATACATTTGATTCTGACCTTGCAGATCAAAACCAAGTGGGTACAGCCTAATCTTATGTTCAACTTTTTGTATAGAAAATTTTAATTTGTCTATACTATAATCAGGCTGTTTGACAGCTCTTATCGATTTTGGAGTACCCTATCTTTTTCTCCCTTTCCCTGGGGCTCAGCAGCTAGCACAAAGCTAGCTGCTTTTTCTTATATTATTTGTCTCATAAATCAGAAATAAAAAAAGCTGCCATTTAATATTCAGCTTCTTTTACATTATTTCAATAATATCCATAGCGTTAAATACGTAAGTTTTATAAAAGGCGTCTGTACAAATTACAATTTGTTTTACCGGATTGATATGTACAACAGTCATGTAGCTTGTTAATATGTAACCATCTTCAAAATATGTTACCAATATTTCTTTCTCAGACAGTAATGACGTTAATAATTTATCAGAAATCCTCTCTTTTGCTTCATTTGTTAAAAGCGGTTTTTGTACTTTTAATTTCTCTCCAATAATCTTTCTCATATTTAAAAGTTTTTCGGACATTACTGTAAACGGAACCCACTCTCTTTCTTCTTTTTGTATCTTTACATCGTTCATTTTTTATCTCCTTGATCATTTATACATTTATTTATTCATGCTATCCCTTAGTTATTTTTAATACTTACTAAACTCGAATTTACTTCTAAACTATAATTAGGTTACCTCTCAAAAGAACATTCGTTCTTATTATACACGAACTTACGTTCCTTTGAGAAGAGCTATACTTATTATTTCTTAACAAAAAACATAATTTTATTTATCTCCATATTTTTTCCTTTATCAAATAAACTTTTCATTTCTTATATAAAATGCATATAAAAACTAAAAGGCGACTTCACACAAAGTGAAATCGCCTTTTTCTAAAAAATATTCAAAGCTTATTTTTCTATCCTAACTAATGTTCTTTCTGGAATACATAATTCATCTATATTAAAATGATTTATTTTTAAGTTCAATTCCCCTACTCGTTCCTTATCTTCATCACCAACCCAACAACTAAATAATTCGAAATAGTCTCCATCTTCCAAATAACTTTCCATAATCTTGCATAAAGTTAAAAGTTTTTCTTTCGCTTCTTTTTTTTCCTTTACATTTTGCCACTCGACCAGTTCAATTCCCCAATTAGTTGAAACCTCATATGTGTAATTTGTTTGGAATTGATAATCTTGTACAATTTCAAGCATACTTTCATCTGAAAAACACGGTCCAAAAACAATTACATCATTAGAATCTGGATCCGTTAACGGAATTTCTACATTACAGCCTGTGTAACTTGCTAAACTCATTTTATACTCCTTCAATATTCGTATAAAAAATACTTCATAGTATATTTATTTACTCAAATATAAAATCCCTGCCTAAACGAAAAAGTTTTAAATTTTTATCGTTTATTAACCATCTATAACTGAAAACATATACTATGATGAACGAACTCACAAAGCATAAGAAAAGAGAGCATTTACAACACTCTCTTTTCTTACATACTCTATGGAACTTTACAAAACTGAATCAGTGATTTTTATTATTATATTTTATTACATATACTTAGGTTGTACTATTATATGTAACTCTCTCTCTGTATCCGCTTTTTTCGGATGACGAAAATAATTAAGTTCGTACTTTAACACTTTATACTCAACCATCCCAATTTTAATCCCTTTCGTTTCTTTTAATATAACTAATAAATCACTTATATTTTCATCATATGACTCAAAAATTTTCGCTCCGCCCTCTCCTTGAAAGATTACTTTCATATATTCTCCCCACCTTAATTTATTGATGTGGTAAATGATGCGTTTAAAACGATTCATTCTTTATCCTAAAATTTTCACAACAAAAAGAACATCCTTTCCAATCGAATGCTCAGCTTTTTACTAATTATCCATGTTAAATATTTATTCAAAAACATTATATGTATTATTTTTTAAATTATGTTCGATATTCATTATTAAAGAGTAAATATATGTAATAAACTTGCATAATGAAAACCGTAAAATATCCACTTTCGTTGAAATAATTATAAACCATAATTTCCCATTGTAATTCTTAATATTTAAATGTAATATTGTATTGTCTTACTATCTATTTATAACTCACACACTAATTAGAAAAGGGAACTCTATATGAGTTCCCTTTTCTAATTATGATTACAGTCATTATTTCTTTTCTAGAAATTTAAATGTATCTTTAAATTCTTTATTATTCACTTTAATATCAGCATCTTTCAATAAATCATTGACTACTTGTTGTTTCCATTTACCTGTCGTATCTTGTAGTCTTTGTTGTTCTATATCTTTACGAATTTTATCCTTTACTTCATCAAATGGCTTCAATTCTTTTTTATCCGTCACTTTAATAATATGGTAACCGTAAGTTGTTTTAACCGGATCACTTACTTGGCCTGCATCTAATTTATACGCAGCTTCCTCAAATTCTTTCACTGTTTGCCCAGGAGCAAAACCAGATATTTCCCCGCCCTGTTCCTTTGAACCAGTATCCTCTGAATACTGTTTTGCTAAGGCAGCAAAATCTTCACCATTATTTACTTTCTCCTTTATTTCTTTAGCCGTTTTTTCATCTTTCACTAAAATGTGACTTACTTTCATTTCTGGTTTATAGTTATTTTTCACATCTTTATCTGTAACTGTTGCTTTAATCGCTTTCTCAAATGCAATTTCTGGCTTCATTTTTTCTTTTAATTCATCTTCGTTTTTCAATCCAAGTTGTTCTAAAGTCGATTTAAAGTTCTCACCCATTTTATCTTTTGCTTCTTCTACTTTCTTTTTTGCTTCCTCATCTGAAACTTTATATTTATCTAACAATGCCTTACTTAACATCATTTGATATAAAGTACTTTCTCCATATTGTTGTCGTAATTCTTTACTTAATTCTTTCTCTGTAACATTCCCTACTTTTGATGTTACTACGTTGTCTGAGGAACCACATGCAGATAATGCTAGCATCACGCATGAAATAATTGTTCCAATAAATATTTTTTTCTTTTTCAATTCAAATACCTCACTTTTATCATTATGCAAATTAACTATACACAGTCATTGTGAAAACAGTGTGTTTTCTACATGTAATTCATTTCATATGAGTAGACTATGTATCATGTATTTTCATTTTTAAACGTAAAGAGTCTTCTTACTATTATGTATAGTAAGAAGACTCTTTACGTACTCCTTAAAAACAATACTGCCGCTATAGTTACTTAATAATTACATGTTTTTCAGGTATCCAACTATTCTGCCCGATATCTACCGCATTTCCCACTCTACCCCACACTCGAAAAGATGTCGATCCATCTATATTCCCTTTATAATTCATACATTCAGGCTCTTCATAATAATTTACTCCGTAACCGACAGGATATTTCGAAGTTGCATAAAACCATTTCACATTAAAATGTTTTAAATATGCCCACTGCTTATCGTTCTCTAAACAAATCATATCTTGCTCACCGCCTCCCCAATAACCTGTTAAGATTAAATATGGAATTTTCTGAGTGAGTGCACCTGTAAATTGAGGGGTCATGGGAGTTTCATATAAATTTATTCCGTATCCATCAGGATATTTCGAAACTGCAATACCAATGCCATTCGGTTGCTGTGTATACACTATGTTAGATTGATTTGCTTTGTTGGAATCTATAAACCAAGAAAGTGACTTATTTCCTACTAATCGATTCAGATCACATTTCCCAATCCCAGGAACATTCCCTGAATCCGTATATTGCCACATATCGCATGGATATGCTGGCTTATTCCCTCCATAACGAGGGATCCATACAAAATCAGCTTCAATATTACATGCTCCAAATGATAAATACGTGTGATGCCCTACGTATAATCCTACTTTTTCCGCACCTAAACGGCGTAATTCATCAATAAATGCCTGTATCCCGCCTTGCATATCTGCCATCGTTTGAACTTCTACGTCCGCCACCCAAAACTTAGCTGATTGATCACCACGATTCCAAAAATCTTGTGCCTCTTTCTTTGCATCAGCAATAGATATAAAACGGCAAAAAGCATAATTACCGAATGGGATACTATGCTTTTTCATTTCACTAACATAATTTTGATACATAAAATCCACCGTATTAGAGCCATCTTGAACTCTAGCAATCACTAAATCTAGCTGAGATGCTGCAATATCCCAATTAATAGTTCCATTCCATTTTGAAATATCTACAATATACCCCATACATTCCAGCTCCTTTTGAATGTCTTATTCATAGCTTGTTTTATTGTAAGCCTCCTCTCTCTAAAACTAGCTATCTATAATATAAATAAAAAGAATCTTTACTGTTTTTCAAAATATATTCTCTTTCAGAAATATTTCTATCAACTTTAACATGTATGCCACATAAAACATTCGAAATATACCCTACTATTCATTTATTATGTAATCTCGTCCTATCAATCATTTTTACAGATATTAAAAAAAATCTCCTGTATTATTAAATTATAACTTTCAGTATCGATTTCCTTTCAACTAAAAAATTTCATCCCTCATTTTCTATATATTCTTAAGTCAAAATTACTACCTCTACATGAAATTTGAGATTTAGAAAAATTTTAATTAATTGAAGTTTACTCCTATTAAATTACAATTTTCCAACCTGAACACTATTGGTGCATAAAAAAGACATTTTCTATTACTGAAAATGTCTTTTTACAGTTTAATAAAACAACTTTGGTGCTAAATCTGTATTTTGTAATTGTGAGTTTTCACTGCTCATAACACAACTTGTGGAAAATAGAATTGGGATACCACAAACCTCATCATTCATTACATCACGAAACACATTGGCCGCAACACCTGTAAACGTTTGACATAAGTTAGAAATATCGTCATTGAAAAACTGAATGACTTCCGCAGCGAAAACCGGAAAAACAACATTCGGTCCGCCAGGGAACTGAGGCTGTACCACAACTTGTTCAAAATAAGGATTATTTTCTAGTGCTACTTGAAATAAATGAGCTATTTCAAATGCATCTAGTGGACAAGGAAATGGATTTACAATTTCATTCTCATTATTCGTTACAATAACTGTCACACTTACATTCCCAAATTGTACAAAAGATTTTAAAAGCGTTGCTAACGCTCTCGCTTTTTCGTTGCTTAACGCATGCACTAAAATAATATAATTACCACCAACAGGAATAAGCGGCCCAACTGTAACAGTTGGATCAGCACCTATTGAATTTTTTAATTCATTAAAATATGTGATCCACGGTGGCGAAAGCTGAGCTTGTACATTTTCTTCCACTATTTTATACTACCCCCTTATACCATTCTTACTAACATAATATGTAACAAACAAAAAAATGCATTAGTTATATTAACCATTTGCGTATTTATTGATTATATTAATTAAACATTTTATTTTCCATTCTCAATTTCCCCTTTACATCTTTAAGCACTTTTACTACTATAAAATTCTTTATTATAAGCAAATCCACTGAAATTTCATATTATACTAATACGACTCTATATCCATTAAATTATAATACTCAATATTAGGAGCTGATTTCATGGAAAAAAAACCTATCGTGTTCAAAATCCCACCAAATTCAAAGCTAAAAATTACATTTTTCGGTCCTTGTAACGAAGTAATTACAAATGTGTCTATAATTAATCAACTATGCACCCCTAAATGTCAAACTATCACGCAATACCCAGACTTTAAGAAATATGTAACGGAAGTACGATCGCTATCCCGTTGTTAGTCCGCATAATGCACGATTTTCACAACTTTATTACCTAAAATAACCGAGAAAGAAAATAACTGCATTCCTAGACTAAAATTACTCATGTTATGATATTCCATTGATAATTCATTGATTTTTTACACGTTTTTATGAAAAGAACATATATTATCGTATGGAGATTATCCACTCATAAAACCTATCTTTCTTTGGAGCGTACTTTTTATGTATGCTCTTTTTTTATGTAACCGTCCCCCTTCTAAATTGACCAACAATATATTAAAATTCTTTATATACTCAAGGAGGTCAAATATGTTCAAGTTGCATCCAATACTACTCATCTTAGGATTGATTTTGTTTTTATATAGTGTAATCGCCTTTATGCTATTCTTTTCAGTGTATTAGCATTCCCTACACAAATCTATGTTCAATATATAATTTCTATATGGTAAAGAAAAAACATAATGATACGATCTTTTATGTATTCCGTCTTTCTTGTTCTATAAGAAAACTAGTAAACTTACTAACAATGCGTTTTTACAAGCATGTTACTTATTATTCTGTTTATTATCTGAAGAAGGTTGAAGCCCTTACAAATTAAACTACGCTTTACCTATTTACTTATATATTTTAGAAAAACAATAATAATCCCCCACCATTTGGTAAGGGGATTAACTAAACCTACTAAAAAACATTTAATAATCAGTTTTATTTAGTTGGAGAAGGAAATCTTGCCGCTTCAAAGTGAACCGTATTTACACCATTAACATTTTGTACAATTACGCCAGCAATACTACTTTCTGCAAAAACTTCAACTAAATCTCCTGCTTCTAATTGAAGAATAGTAGTTACGGAAACATCATTATTAAAAAATACTCCTGTTCCAAAGAAATCATTATCTATCGCTATTGCCGGATTGCCATTTACACGAATTTCTACTCTAGCTCTGTAATTTACATTAAAATCATTTGGAGAAAATGTTATATTTCCTAATACACTATATACCCCTCTAGTTTTCGGAGTAAAAATCGACGTTACTGGATTATATTCATTCGCTAGATCAAATTGTTCATTTTGAAATAATACTTTAACAGGAGTATTTGCTAGAACAGGTTGATTAACTGTATTCACAGCTCTAAATGCCGATGCCCTTACAAGCTCCTCTTTCTTATCATCACAACACTTCACCTTTACATACTTCCTATCACATTTACTACTTTTCCTATAACAATCATGACTTTCCTTTTTGTAATCTTTACAATACTTACAGTAATAATAAGACATAGTGAGTCCCCCTTTACACTTATTTTTACATAGTATGCTATATAGATTAGAATAGCTTGGACGACCTGTTACTATTTTTAATAGATTAAAAAACCCTCACCATTTCGGTGAGGGTTTACCTTTAAGCTTCTGCAAACTCATTGTTTAATGACTTTATTTAATTGGAGAAGGAAATCTTGCTGCTTCAAAATGTGCACCATCTTCTAAAGGACTTAAAACTCCATCTATACTACTTTGTGCATAAATCTCAACTTCATCCCCTGCATTCAATTGAACAATCGTCGAAACACTTACGACATTTCCAAAACTTATTGGACCAAAAAAGTCATTATCTATAGCTATCGCTGCGTTTCCATTCACACGAATTTCTACACGCGCTCTATAATTTAAAGTTGGATCGTTTGGAAAGAAACCAATCGTTCCAATAATAGAATATACACCTTTAGTCTTCGGCATAAAAATAGATGTTGCTGGATTATACTCATTCGCTAAATCAAATTGTTCATTTTGAAATAACACTTTCACAAAAGTATTAGCAGGAACATTTTGATTCACAGTATTTCTAGCTCTAAATGCCGATGCTCTAACAAGATTGTCCTTGTTATCATGGCACTTACAAGTGTTCTTACAACAATCATGATGCTTCTTTTTATACTCTTTACAATACTTACAGTAGTAATAACAAGACATACTAATTCCCCTTTCAAACTTATTACTACATATTATGTAAGATTGATTTATAAGGTTTGGACTAGCTATTTTTATTATTCATAAGGGCGCTATTAACCTGCACCCTTATTTATATACACCACTTCATTCCTTACTAGTTATAAGTTGTATACAGTCCCATATGGAATAGCCAGAAAAGAACTTCCGTACGGTGTAACTTGATGTACTGGGTAAAAATACTCTACGGATGAATAATACGTTTGTACACCTTGCTGCTGCATTTGCAATTGTTGTTGCATTTGCAATGCTTGTTGAATAGCTTGGACTGTACTTTGTGCTCCACTATACGTTATAGATGTACCATACGCTGGTCGCATACCAGTTTCAGAATTAAAATATGAATAAAACATGATTTTCAGCTCCCTTCCCGTATAATTTATTACAAATTATATTATGATTCTTTATTTCAGTGGGTACTATAAAGCTAGTCCGCTCGCTTATATTCAAATGACAAAATAAAAAAGTAGCTGCTAGACTACTTTGACTCCTTCTTATCACCAAATGAAATGATATACATATTCTCCTGTTACACGCTCATTAATTCCCGCAACCCTAACGAACCTAAGTAAATCCGCTCCTTGAAGGAAATATACCGAAATCGTAACCGGTACTTGCGACCACATGAATTGATAAAGCTCATTCACTCTCTGATTCGTCGTAACGATTAAATCATTTACAGGTCCATGATTCCATGCAGAGGTTTGAACTGAAGTGAAAGAAAGGTCTTTCCCATTAACCACTATTCTTGATACGCTTTGAGTTATGTCCACAATAATCCCCTCCAACATTACAAAAATTGGACCTTTTTTAGTTCATATTATTATAAATATTCTTGACTGTAATAAATGTTTAAGGCAAATCCCTAATAAAGTGAAACTTTAATCAGCTCTCACCAATCGGGCTTTTACTGGCAGCCCGACCCCACCTAACTTCTTTGCTTCCGCTGAATTTTGAGGTGGGGGTATTTACTGCCCGACAAATAGCGGGATAAAATTTTTTTATTCATATCCCTCAATTCCCATTACAACCATATAATTTCTAACCTTATTCAATTTTTGGAATTAATATAAAAAGGCATCTTAATTAGATGCCCTTTACTTATCTTCCACTACAATTCCACTATTAAAATAGCAACGCCAAATCCGATGCAAACCAATCCTATCAATATAAATAGCAATCGGAATCCCCATAAATCACTGATTATTTCTATAATATGCACCAGCACAATAATAATAAAATCTTTAAACCCACCGAAACTATGTTCCTTTGTCTCTCTGATTCCATCAATTACAGTCAGACAAACAATAAAAACACCTAAACCAATTAATATAAAACCTAATACAAGCATTCATATATCCTCTTTTTTCTTTTATCTCCTATTAACGAACATTTTCACATTAAAATTCAGTACATACGAGGAAGTTAGATAAAAAATTAACTACCCGTAAAACCTTATTAGTGTGTACTAATAATTAGAGGGAAGGCCCTCCTCTTCACCTTATATTATCATGAAAGGATATGAGCTTCGGAGTTATTTCTTTATAAAATAAAAAATAGCTAATTCACTACTTAAAAAGTAAAAAAGCATCAGATTGACTAGTATGTAGATGGTTAAATGCATGTAAAATGAGTTTAAATTATCTACTCTTTTTTTAGCTCGGAAGTAACTCTCATCTCGTCCCATCTTTATACACCACTTTCTTAATCACACTGAACGCAATATTCAATTGATGAGTTTGTCATTTCGTTACCTCCAATTAACGCTTTTGTTCAATGTAGTTATTTTCTTGTATAATAAAAGTTAATTAATCTAGAAGGGATTCTGAGAAAGAGCGAAAAATCAGCTGGAAAGCTTATCGATTTAAATATCTATTCGAAATTAATAAGCGATTAATTTTAGTCACTCTGCCCATACTCAATCAAAGTGTGGGCTTCTTTAATTTCTGTATAAAATTCAAAAGTTTGACACAATCCTGGAAAAAGCTTATAAAGAAAAGTGAGGTTCCATTATTTTCACACTTAGTAGCGCAGTCATGTTACATATAATTTTATAAGTGTGAACGAACTACAAAACTAAAAAACAAATAATAAGTTTGCAACATGTTTGCAAATACGAATTTTGCATATAAATTCGTGTGATATTGAAAGGAGTTTTACTTATGAAAGAAATTAAAACAGAACAAGAATTCAAAGACATCATCGCAAGCGAGGAGCCTGTAGTTGTTAAGTTCTTTACTACATGGTGCCCAGATTGCGTACGTATGGACAACTTTATCGGAGATGTAATGGAAGAGTTCAATAAATTTGAATGGTACTCTATCAATAAAGATGAGTTTCCAAGTATCGCTGAAGAGTATCAAGTAATGGGTATTCCAAGTTTACTTGTATACCAAAACGGTGAGAAGCTAGGCCACTTACATAGTGCTAATGCAAAAACAGAAGAGCAAGTTACTGAGTTTTTAGAAGCATACTAAAATGAAAGCCCTCTGGAAAATATTTTTCAGAGGGTTTTCATCTATTTTCACAATTATCTTTTGAAGTTTTTCATCGTTTAATGAATTACACCTTGTCATGATAAGAATAATACGTAGTAAGAAAAGTATTCGTTTCCTCATCCATCTACCCTCCTATCTCTTTAGTAAATAAACTCCAATTAGGTTCACACCTTGACTTTGTACTTTTCAACATATTTTTCCTTTACGAAACTTTGTTATCCCCTTCTTAAAAAGCTATAAAACGTCAACAATGTTTGTATAGACCCACACGACTTTCGTTTGATACTCTATTTATAGAAAGAAATTCCTTTAAAGAAAGGTGAGTGATTAAAATGGATACTCTTTCTCATAAAGAAGCTGATAAAGGTGCTATTGTCAGCATTATGGCCTACATATTTTTATCCTCTATGAAAATCATCATCAGTTATATTACCCTCTCTAGCGCATTACGCGCTGACGGTTTAAATAACTTAACGGATATCGGTGCTTCTTTAGCGATATTAATTGGTCTAAAAATATCTCGTAAACCTCGTGACCCAGATCATCCGTATGGGCATTCGCGTGCCGAACAAATCGCATCACTTGTTGCGTCCTTCATTATGGCAACAGTCGGATTAGAAGTTGTTATTAGTGCCATTCAATCTTTCTTAAATCCGAAACAAGCAGCGCCTAATGTACTCGCTGCATGGGTTGCTTTATTTTCTGCTGTCGTTATGTACTGCGTGTATTTGTATACGAAAAAAATTGCAGCACGAACAAAAAGTAAATCATTAGAAGCCGCTGCAAAGGATAATTTATCAGATGCACTCGTAAGTATTGGTACCGTAGTAGGTATTGTCGGTTCTCAGTTCCAAATGCCTATTTTAGACCCTATTGCCGCTTTAATTGTCGGTCTTATTATTTGTAAAACTGCATGGGAGATTTTCGTAGAATCTTCTCATATGCTAACAGATGGAATTGATCCTGATAAAATGGAAGAATACGCTGATGCTATTGAGCATATTGGCGGTGTGGAAAACATTGTAGATATTCGAGCACGTATGTATGGGAATCAAACGTACGTTGATATTACAATTGAAGTAGATGCTCGCATGGATGTTGGAGAAAGTCACTGTATTACCGACAACATCGAAGCTATGCTGCGCAAAAAATTTGGAATTTACCATGCACACATTCATGTTGAGCCAATGAAAAAAGAACCTATTATGACATAGGTTCTTTTTTTATGAACGTTTTATGGAATATAACACATAAAACGAGCCAGCTACCGCCAGCTGCCCATCCTGCTAATATGTCAGATGGATAGTGCACGCCAAGATATATTCGGCTAACTGAAATAGATAATACAACAAAGCTTGCTATAAGAATAATTAACAATTTTTTATGCAACGAAATACGCTCTTCAGTAATTGTGACGTATGCAATAAATCCTAAAAAAGCAGTAGCATTCATCGTATGACCGCTCGGAAAACTATATCCAGTTGCAGTAACAAGCTGCGTGACATCAGGTCTTGCTCGTTCGTACCATAGTTTAAGCATACTGTTTAAATAACGAGATCCGTAGTAATTAATTGTTAGAAGTAACGCACTAAGTAACTTTTTTCTAACGAGAAAATACATTACAAGAATAATGAGTAATGGAAAATATATTCTTTTGGAACCGATAAAAGACACCCAAGTAAAATAGGTCGTCAAATAATCGTTTCGAAAGCTTTGAATAAAATGTGCGACTATATTGTCAAAGTTCTCAATACAAGCGGTATGATACGAAAGTGATAATACGACAAAACAAATGAGTAACGTAAAACTTAGCAAGTATAAATGTCGATATCGTTTCACATACATAACCTCACTATGCAAAAAAATGGAGCGGTTGTTTTAGTTTTCCTCTCCATTTCTTTTTTATGCATAGTTTATTAAAAAATATAATTATTAATTTTTTGCTTCATCTCAGGGATATCTTCTCTTGTTACGGTAAAACGAATCACCTTCTCATCAAGATCAAGCGCCTCAGCGAATAAACCAGCTAATCCACGTGATTTTCTATCTACTTCCATAATAATTTCTAGTCGGTCGTATGCACGTGGCAAGATTAATAATTCTAATTCATCTAATTTCCCATAATGCTCTCCAGAAACCGGAATAAACTCAAATTCTTGTGCGAATGGAACTTGCTTACGTAATCGATGCGGTAATTCTTCACATTCTATATGACGTGCTTTAAACCCTAATTCATTTACACTATCTAAAACACTACTTAATAATGCATTAGGTAACACTTGAACGTAGTCGCGGTCACTTGGGTCTATACTACGTTTAATATCAAGACCTGTATGAATCCAAACCGTTTTCATACCAAGTGTAAGTGGTGCTTCAATTGGCATTGGAAAAGAAAATGGAATTTCAACTTTTTCATTCGGTTCTACAGAAAAAGGTTCTGTTAAGCGTACTCGCTCTAAATCATATGTTGCTGTTACTTTTTTATCATCCACTTCTCGTACATACGACGTCGATAATGTTAAGTAAATGCTTTCAATTTGTTGGCTAACTGAACCTCCAGTTATATGAACCTTTCCAACTATTTCTTCCCCAACAATATACTCATCTTTTTCAAGAACAGTATCTACCTTTGCACTTCCAATACCAACGCTTGCTAAAAACTTTTGAAACATGGAGTCTCCATCCTTTCTAAAGCAGAAGCTACATCTTGTTTTAAATCTTGTACATTCTCATAGTACGGCGTTTTTATTTGTAACATTCGCATAAGCATTTCACGATTATAATGTTCCAAAGTTAATTCTTCGTACCATGGTTTTTCCTGTTTTTCATTAGATTCATATCCTGCATATAATAAAAATAATGAGAAATGACCGAGCGCATAAAAGTCGCTACGAAAGTGAACTTCTCGCATCAAAGCTTGTTCACCTTCGTAAGTTGTAGCTCGCTCATCATCTTCACCTTTCCATTTAGCCAATCCAAAATCGATAATACTAATTTGATTTTCTTTCATTAGTATGTTTGGAATGCGTAAATCTCGATGAATAATGCCTTCACTATGAAACACCGATACAATTTCTAATATTTCATATAAAATCTCAAAAACTTCACGTTCTGTATATACATACCCATCTATGAAAATATAATCTTCAAAATTTTTACCAGGCATGTACTCCATCACAAAGAAGCTCTTTTTCTCCCATAAGAAATGATCATATAGACTAGGAATTGCATGATGATTTAATGTTTGTAAAATCATTTTCTCTTGTTCAAATGATTTTCTACCAGACTCATATCTTTGTTTACTTTGTCTTAATTGTTTTAAGACTTTATATCTATTTATTTGTAAATCATTAACGACATATGTAACCCCATAACTGCCCATTCCAATTACTGATTCAATTTTATAACGCTCTGCAACAATTGTATTTTTTCGCAGTGGTCTATCAAATAATGCTAGTACACGACGCCATTTCATCAGCTACTTGAAAAGAAGCTACGGCTTTTACGTTTTCTTTTATAATGTTGATGTCCATAACCAGATGAACGTCGTTTATAATCGCTACTTGAATACGAGCGCCCTCTACGACGATAATCACTACTTGAATACGAACGATATTTTTTCTTTCCTAATAAAGAATCAATAATTTTTTTGAACATTCCTTCACCTCTTGAGTAAAATTTCCTTTTCATTATACCAATAATTATTGACTATATTTGTGACAGGTTTGTAAAGAGTAAAAAACGACGAGTTATGCCCGTCGTTACTTTCATTCATCCTCTTCATCAAAAACTTCATCAATCATGCATTTCTCTAATAAATACTCAAATGTAATATCTGCGAGATCTTCAATTTCTTCTCGTTTTGGAACGTACCCTCTTTCAATTAGTTGCTCATAAAAAAACTCCGCAATCTCTTCCGTATCAATCACGACTTCAATTTCCTTCATGAGCATCACTCCTTTATTTCTGTTTTATGAAAAAATCTCAAAATTATGTATATGAGATTAGAAAAATAGATTTTATTTTTTTATAGGTCATAAGCTTTGGACGAGATGCATACGATTGTAGTACAAGCTATTCAAAGGGGGAAATAATAATGGAAAATCAATATGAAGTAGGACAAACAAAAGAAGAGTTCATGCATGAAGATCAATGGGCAGACTCTCTTATAAAGTGGCTTTTTATTTTTTTAATAGTTGTAGGCATACCTTATACTGCATATGTTGTTGTTCAATTTATTCTCTCTTTCTAGTTAACTATTTTTTCTCTGTCAATTTAACTAAATAATTATGAACAACATCCATTACAATTTTATATTCTTCATCTTTAAATGTATCGAACAATAATTGATAATCGTTATAAATATCAAGTAATCCATCAATGATTTCTTGACGATTCGTCTTAACACTCACTTTTTTCGAGTTGTTAATTGACTTTAACTTTCCTAAATCTAATTTATTCATACCTGCTTTATCTTGTTTCATTTTCTTCAAAATTGCATTTGCCGTTTGAGCATTGGCGAGTAACGTTAAATCTGATTCATCCGCTTCTAACCATTCACCATCCGTAATCCGTGACAATTCATAAATTGTATCTTCCCATGCGTCATTCTTATATCTCCATACTTCTGTACGAAAACCAACAATACGGAAAACATCTTTATCATATCCAGTTACTTGCACAAGATCACCAAACGTGAAATTATAATTTAATTCAATCCACTCCGTATCGCCCTTTTTCATATCTTGCTCTGTAACGTGCTGCAATGTTTGCTCTACGTAAAATCCATCGTGATTATTGACTTCGTATACATAAACTCCATCTAAAACCTTCATATTTGTGATTTTCCCAACGGTTCCATATAGCGTAATCACGACTATGTCCCCTACGTTGTATTTAGGTTGTTTTTTTCTTGCCATCTCTATCTCTCCTTTTTTTGACGTCGTGATTTTGATATCAGTATATGCAACCTACATAAAAACGCTTATCACAGAAGCTTATATTCATAAATTTTTTCAATAAAAAATATAATCTTATAAAATTTACATTACACTCAAACAAAAGCTAGTAACTAGACTAGCTTTAAATCAACAAATTTCATAATAAAAAAACATACAGAATACTTCACTTTAAATAAAGTAATGTATTCTGTATGTTTTCAAATAGTTTTTATCTATCTTGTATGTATAAATCCCAGGCTTCATCAAATATAGACATACTTTCTAGCATTCCGCTCAACTCTAAGTATGAACTAATTTCATCATAGTCTTCAGATTGCTTCGGAAAACTTAAATCATCATACATCGCCTCTGCTAAATCTGAAATTTCATTTCTAAATAAAGCTGCACGATGCTTCATCATATAATGGTAAAATGTCTTTTTCAAAAATATTCCCTACCTTTCTAACTTGGGTACATTATACAAGGCAAAAAAGAAAAAAACCAGCATAAAAGCTGGTTAAAAGTCGAAATAATTTCTTTTTAATAGACGCGGTCTTCCCATTAATTCTTCATATGTTAGTTGTTTTGGTAAATCTTTCGTGTAAATTAAGAATAATTGATCTTCAATTTCTTTTACTGTATGGTCTGATTGATAGTCCATCCCGCACGAGGAACAAGAAATACATGGTGTCTCTTGGATTTCAATGGCTTTCGTACCATCTGGTAATTCCCAATATACAGTATTCAAGCTTTCTTTCGCTTCTGTACTGTCACACCACATACAATTCATACTGCATCACCCTCAGTTTTTTTGTCGTTTTCTTCTAACTTAGCCATTTGTGCTTGATATTTTTTATCTTTTAATTGATCGCGCTTATCACGTTTATCTTTTAAAGATGCATGAGTATCATTATCTTCGTAGTCTTTACGACGGTTCATACGCTGTAAGTCGTCTGGAACGAGGTTAAATTTCTTATCGCTCATAAGACCTGCGATACCAACATCTGAACGTTTTTCTTCGTAGTTCGGATAAATCTCTTTAAAGTATCCTTCCGCTCTTCCTGGAATATAGCTCTCTGGCTCTGGATACGTCGTAATAACACCTTCAAAGTTACGAAGTACAACTTTATCTGCACTTTGTGAGATTAAATAGTTTGGCTGAAGTGCAATTTTACCGCCTCCACCTGGCGCATCAACAACGAATGTCGGAACAGCATAACCTGATGTGTGTCCACGTAAACCTTCAATAATTTCAAGACCTTTAGATACTGGTGCACGGAAGTGACCGATACCTTCAGATAAGTCACATTGATAAATGTAGTATGGACGTACACGGATTTTTACTAAGTCATGCATAAGTTTTTTCATAATTGGAACGCTGTCGTTAATACCAGCTAAAATTACTGCTTGGTTTCCGACTGGAACACCAGCATTCGCTAACATTTCACATGCCTTTTTCGATTCTTCAGTAATTTCAATAGATGTATTGAAATGTGTATTTAACCATACTGGATGGTATTTTTTAATAATGTTACATAAGTTTTCTGTAATACGTTGTGGGAATACTACTGGTGCTCTCGTTCCGATACGAATAATCTCAACATGCGGAATCTCTCGTAAATTTTTTAATACATATTCTAAAATTTTATCGTTAATTAGAAGTCCGTCACCACCGGAGATTAATACATCTCGTACTTGTGGCGTTTCACGAATATAAGCAATTGCATCATCTAATTGTTTCTTCGGTACACCCATTCCAATTTGTCCACTAAAACGACGACGTGTACAGTAACGACAATACATAGAACATTGATTTGTTACTAAGAATAGTACACGGTCCGGATAACGATGTGTTAGCCCTGGAACTGGTGAATCTTCGTCTTCGTGAAGTGGGTCTTCTAAATCATATTTTGTTTTATATAACTCTTCCGAAATCGGTACTGATTGCATCCGAATCGGACAGCGTGGATCATCAGGATTCATTAGCCAAGCATAGTACGGTGTAATATTTAACGGGATCGTTTTCGTTGAAATTTTAACGCCCTCTTCTTCTTCAGGTGTTAAGTTAATCACTTTTCTTAAGTCATCTAACGTTTTGATCGTATTCGTTAATTGCCAAACCCAATCATTCCATTGCTCTTCAGTAACATCTTTCCATAATTCGATATCCTTCCAGTGACGATTTGGTTTGTATACATCATGTAACATTGCTATTCCCCCTTTTTATACGCTCATCCTTTATATAAGCAATAGTTATGCCAACTTTACATTGTTGATAAGTAAATGTGCGGAGAACCCTATTACATAAGCGAAAAAATATTTTTAAGCGTTGTATGAAATCAATACTTAACATCATATTCATTACTTTTTATATATGTAAACGCTCTTTTATTCGTGCAAACACACAAAAACCGCCGATTATTCGGCGGTTTTGTCGTACTTGCTCAGTTTATATTGAAGCGTTTGACGAGGGATACCCAACATTTTTGCGGCTTGTAATATATTCCCTTCCGTTTCAATCAACGCTTGATCTATTAATTCTTTTTCTGTTTGATGAAGTGCTTCTCTAAGTGGCATTATACCCTTCTTCTTCGAAAACTTCTCTTTCCGAAATGTACGTGGTAAACAATTGGCTGTTAATGTATTCCCTTCTGCAATAATAACAGCATGTTCAATCGTATGTTTTAACTCCCGTACATTTCCAGGCCACTGATAAGCTTGCAGTCTATCTTTCGCTTCCTCATCAATTTGAAGTACACCTTTTTTATAACTTTTATTATATTCTTTCAAAAAATAAGATGCTAATAATAGTACATCCTCAGTTCTTTCACGAAGCGGTGGGATATATAATGAAAATACGTTTAAGCGATAATATAAATCAGTGCGAATTTTATTCTCTCGTAAACATATTTCTGGAGGCTGGTTCATCGCGGTAATAACACGAACATCTACTTTTCTCGTCTTATTATCACCAATTCTTCTAATGACTCCATCTTCTAACACTCGTAACATTTTTGCCTGCAAATCAAGAGGCATTGAATTCAGTTCATCTAAAAATAATGTCCCACCATCAACAAGTTCAAATAGCCCAGCTCTTTCAATCGCTCCCGTATAGCTTCCTTTTGTCGTTCCAAACAATAAACTTTCTAATAGCGACTCTGGTAAAGCTGCACAGTTTTGTGCAATAAATGGCTTGTTTTTTCTTTTAGAAGCTTCATGAATTGCTTGTACGAACAGTTCTTTTCCTGTTCCTGTTTCACCATATATTAAAACATTCGCGTCTGTTGGTGCTACTTTTTGTGCTAACTCTTTCGTCTGTTTAAACCGCGTATCATTTGTCACTATCGTCTCAAATGCAGCGTGCTTTTTAATCACTTTTTTTCTAGATGATCGCTTTATTTTCGACTGTAAGTCAACAATTGTGTCAGTAAGCTTTTGAATTGTAGAGTAATCCTTTGCAATTTCAACAGCCCCAGCAATATTCCCATCTATAAAAATAGGTAACGTCGTATTTACTGTACAAACATCTTCACCATTTAAATTTTGATAATGTTGTACCTGATGTACGATAGGTTTTTTTGTATCTAGTACTTTCATCAATGTACTCGTTTCCCTTGATAAAGACGGGAACGCTTCTAACAGATGTTTCCCTAACACTTTTTCAATCTTCGATCCATCGTGTTTTGCAGCTACAGAATTATAAAATATTGTAATTCCATTTTCATCTACAGCGTGTATAGCCTCATCAATACTGCCCAAAATCGCTTCAATGACTTCTTGTGTCGAAACTGCTAGCAATGTCATCCCCCCTTTTGCCGAAAATCCAGCAATTACATGCCGAATTTTCGGCACACCTATGTGCGATTGTAAGCATGACGATTCCGTTCTATAATTTTAATCAATTTTATATTTTCATTAGATAACTCGAAACTCTAATTAGTACGGCTTTTTCAAACACCCAGCTCCACCTAACTGTTTTGCTTTACAGCCAAATTTTGAGGCGGAAGTTTTACTGCTTTCGAATAGCTAGAAAGATCTTTCACCCATATATTCATATCTTCCAACTTATCGAAAATGTAGCAATTATTCGCCAGTCTTCCTGTATACGTATAGCCTAATTGATGAAAGGCAGCATTCATTCCGAAAGAAAGCGATCGAGCAATTGTATAGGAGCAGAAAATAGATCTTTCTTGAAGTTCTTCCTCTAATTTAATTAGTAAACTTTTCATAAATCCATGTTTACGGTATTCAGGTAAAGTAGCACAATTCGTTAATTCTGCATTCCCTTCCTTTATGTTCATTTCTGCAGATGCTGTACTAATAATTTTCCCCTCAAATTCATACACGTAGTAAATTGTATCGTCTTCTTTCATCGTCTGTAATACATAACTCGCTTCATTTAAAGGTGTCGGATACACTTCAAATACTTTTCCGAATACAGTTGCTAATTCTTCTGCATCTTCTTCAGTCGCTTTTCTCAGCAAAAATTTCTCTGGAACTACTTTTTCTTTTATTTCTTTTCCTTTTACACCGCTTAATATAGTATCTTCCTCAATCCAATGCATACTATTTCGTCTTTCATCATTATTATATTTCACAAAAAAGTATGCATCGTGTCCTTGAAAATAATGAGGTATCGTTGCTTCCAACAAAAAACCGAAAGAGAGCCATGTTGAAACATGCTCTCCCTTTCCTTTAATAATACATTTAGTGAAAGAATGTTTCTCTGCTAGTTCGTCAATTGTCTGTATAATACTTTCAACATTTCCTGTATAGTGATCTACCCGAATACGCTTATTAAAATAATCTAAAACACCTTCTACTGTATAACAATTCGTCTGTTCTCTAAAAGATTCATAGTATTTCATTTTTTCACCTCACACCAATCTAGTAATGTACATGCAATAATTTTTGCGGCAGCTATCATTTTATCAACTTCTATATATTCGTTTGGATAGTGTGCTACTTTCGTCTCTCCTGGACCAAATACTATTGTTGGTACGTTTGCAATTTGTGTAAATAAACCTCCATCAGTCCCCCACGGAGATGCTTCAATAATTGGTTCGTTCCCTTCGATTTCAACAAAGTTGTGATGAAGTGTCGTAATGAGTTCATGATTCTCTTCTAGTTCACCAGGAACCCATCTCGCTCCAAACCATTCTACTTCTACTGGATTTTCAACAAACCAATTGTCCACATCATTTAATTCAGCAATCCAATTCTCAAACTCTTCTTTTGCCGCCTCTATAGTCTCATTCGGCGCAACACCGCATCTTCCTTCTAAAATTAATTCATCGGGAACAGAACTTGGCCAACTCCCTCCTTCAATTTTCCCAATGTTAATTGGAATTGGAATCGGAATTTCTTTAAATAACGGATCTGTAATTCGACTATTTCTTTTCTCCTCTAGCTTTCTTACATGTTCTATAACAAACATACTTTTTTCAATTGCACTAACCCCTTCATAGCGCGTTCCACCGTGTGCAGCTTTCCCTTTTACACGTAGACGAAACCACATGGAACCTTGTTGTTTCGGGAAAAACTTCATATTAGTAGGCTCCGGAATAATGACACCATCTGCCTTATATCCTCGTAATATAGTTGCTAATGTCCCTGCTCCGCCACTTTCCTCTTCTATTACACTTTGAAAATAGATGTCTCCTTTTAATTCAATGTTAGATTCAATAATCGCTTCCATCGCAAGCATAAGTGCGACATTTCCGCCCTTCATATCCGTCGTTCCACGGCCATATATACGATTTCCGATTTTCTCACCGCTATAAGGATGATGTTCCCACTGATTCACATCCCCTTCTGGAACTACATCAATATGCCCATTCAATATCATAGATTTCCCGTCGCCACTTCCTTTTAAAGTTGCTACAATATTTGGGCTATCTGAAAAACTTGTACGGGGTGATACAAAATAAGGATGATCTTTCATTTTAGAAAAAGAAGGCTCCCATATATCGAGCTCTAAACCTAATTCACGTAATTTTTCAATCACAATTGCCTGCGCACCGCTTTCATCACCAGATACGCTCTTTTCTTGAATTAATCGTTTTAAAAATTTCACACTTTCCTCTTCATGGCTCTCAATATAATCACAAACTTGCTTTTTTAATTGCTCCATATATTACATCTCCCTTCATTCAATTACTAGTAAGTTAGAACTAATTTGAAAATCAGCTTCTGTATGTCGTTTTACATCTTCTACTGTGTATGGGCTCATTAATTCTTGTAATATAAGTCCACTCGGAGTTACCTCCATGACTGCCATATCAGTAATAATTAAATCTACACATTTCTTTGAAGTTAATGGCAATGTACACTCTGAAACAATTTTTGCATTTCCGTACTTATCAACATGATTCATCACAACAACGACCCGCTTCGCTTTTTGTGCTAAATCCATTGCTCCACCAATACCTGGAACACGTTTTCCAGGTACAATCCAGTTTGCTAAATCACCATTTTCACTTACTTGTAATGAACCAAGAATCGTTATGTCTAGCAAACCTTTTCGAATCATCCCAAACGCTGTGCAGCTATCGAAATAACTCGCTCCTGTTATAAGAGAAGTTGGTAAACCTGCTGCATTACACAAATTTTCATCTTCATTCCCTTTACTTGGCGTTGGTCCCATGCCGACGATTCCATTTTCCGCATGAAACATAACATTTATATCTTCAGGCAAATGATTTGGTACAAGCGATGGTATGCCAATACCTAAATTTACAATCATACCATTTTGTATTTCTTTCGCCGCACGCCTAGCAATCTTATCCCTCACTTCTACGCCCATACCCATTTCCAGTTCACTCCTTCCGACGGTACAATATAATTTACGAAAACACCTGGAACGACAATTTCCTCTGGATCTAAACTTCCAAGCGGGACTATTTCTTCTGCTTCTACAATTGTTATATCCCCAGCCATAGCTACATGGGGATTCATATTTCGTGCACTTTTGTCAAATACAAGGTTACCAAACGGATCTGCCTTTTTCGCATATACAATTGAAACTTCAGCAGTTAATGCTGTTTCAACTAAGTAGGTCTTACCATTCATTTCAACTGTTCGTTTTCCCTCTTCCACAATCGTATCAACACCAACATCAACTAAAACACCACCAAGACCAACGCCACCAGCGCGAATACGCTCTGCTAATGTTCCCTGCGGAGAAAACTCAATTTGTAACCTTCCCTCGTTTAATTGCCTTCCTGCATTTGGATTGGAGCCAATGTGAGAAGTAATTATTGATTTAACTCTTTCATTTGTAACAAGACGACCGATACCTACATCAGGAAATCCAGTGTCATTTCCAATTAAATTTAAATTTGTAACGCCTTTTTCTAAAATTGCCTGTATTAAAGATGGAGGGGATCCAATCCCTCCAAATCCCCCAAACATCAATGTCATATCATCATGGAACAAAGAAATTACTTCCTCAATTTCTTTTAATTTACCGAATGTATTTGTAATAGTTGTCATGCGATACTATGCCCTCCTTTTTGCATCATCTCTTCCACACTTTTAGAGAAAATTGAAAGTAATTCATCTAACTCGGAATATGTAGTTGTCATTGGCGGTGCTACAAGCAGTGCACTATCTTCTTTTCCTGCTTGCCCTGAAACTGCTTGGTATAAAAGCAGACCATTTTTAGCTGCAACTGAAATAAGCTCTGACGCTTTTGTAAACGGTTGCAATTCTACTCCGATTAGCAACCCTTTTCCGCGCACATCAGCAATGATTGTCGATTGTTGTTGAACTTTCTGTAAGCCTTTTATTAAATACTCTCCCTTTTCTGCTGTTTTTTCAGGAAGATTATGTTTCTCCATATATTCAATAACAGCTAAAGCCGTTGCTGCAGACAATGGATTTGCACTTAACGTATGACCGCTCATTACTGAACGTGATCCACGTAATATTGGTTCCATAACACGATCACTTACAACTGTCGCTGCCATCGGTGTATATCCCGCTCCTAACCCTTTACCAAGTGTCATAATATCCGGCTCTACGCCCCAATGCTCCATCGCAAACCATGCTCCAGTACGACCGAGCCCAGTCATTACTTCATCCGCAATAAATAAAATATCGTAATGGTCGCAAATCTCTTTAATGACTTTATAATAGTCTTTCGGCGGAACAACCGCGCCTCCAGCTGCTCCGATAATCGGCTCAGCAATAAAAGCAGCAATATGCTCTGCACCAATTCTTTCAATTGATCTTTCTAGTTCAGTCGCACATGCCAGCTGACAAGTTGGATATACCTTTTGAACAGGACATCTGAAACAATATGGAGCTGGTATAGTCGGATAATCTTCCAAAATAGATACGAAACGTTGTCTACGTAGTGGATGCCCAGACATCGATAAAGCACCCATCGTAATACCGTGATAACTCATCCATCTTGATAAAATTTTATGTTTCCCTTGAATACCTCGCTCTTGAAAGTGCTGAATTGCAATTTTCATAGCTGTTTCATTCGCTTCCGTGCCACTATTTACAAAAAAACTCCAGTTCAAATCTCCTACACTTAAATCACTTAACTTCTTCGCTAATTTTTCAGCTGGTTCACTCGTAAACTGTGATCTATAAACGAAAGCAATCTCCTCAGCTTGCTTTTTAATAACGTCTGCAATCTCCTTTACGCCATGCCCAATACCTGCCGTAATTGCTCCTGACGAACCATCAAAATATTTATTGCCATTTTGATCATACAAATAAACACCTTTTCCATGTGAAATCATTGGATACGGCTGACCAACAAGTGGTTTAATTAAGTAATCGCGCATAGCGCTCCCCCATTTCTCCAATTTGTATATATATATGAAGAAAATTGACGTTTCTTTCATAAAAAAGAATCCTCTGCAAAAGCAGTGAATTTATCAAAAAACTATTATAAAATATACAAATGAGTGCTTAAAAATTTTTATAAAACAGAAAATTCAGAACTAAAAAACCGAAGACCAACCCTTTTCTATACGCCCAAATAACCCTCCTTTTTATATGAAATGACTACATCACCAAATGTTTTTATAGCATAATGCCAACTGTCCTTAAATGCCGACATTCTGTACACTTCGACGGAACTCCCGTTAAACTCCTTCCTATTATCCTACTTTAAATTGCATATTTTAAAACAAATTTCGACACCCACCTTACTAATCAATTCAGATTCCTATTCATTATGTAAACTTTTCAGTTTTAAACTATAAAAAAAGAACCGATTAACCACACTAATCAGTTCGTCATGACGCTCTCTTATGGGTTAATACTGTCAATTGCTAAAATAAATAGAAAAATGAAGTTTACAAATTCATCCTACAGCCTATAACACAAAACCTTTTCATAACTTCATTCACAATTACTATCGGGATATCCCTATCCCGAAGTGGCACTCCTTTCCTCAGATTCAAAGTATCTTTCCTTTATAATTTATGTAGGACAATTATCACTTTGTATGTGTATTTGCCTATAATTAAAAAAATCCCTAGTTTTCTAGCGATTTTTGGACATGTATTCAATATGTTAATTGAAATGCACTTTCAATTTGGCATTTATTTTACTTTCGTACAGTCATATGTACTGCTTTACTCTGCGAAATTCTCGTAAGCACCAGCACCTCTTTATGAAAACATATTTGTTGTCAATTTTTAATTTTCCCTTTATAAAATCATTTTTTTTGCATAACCGCTTTCTTGCTTCGCATATAGTTTTAATGATGACAAAGGAGGAATGTTCATGTCTCAATCTGAAATCGAAAAATATGGACAAGAAGTTACACAATACGAACAACTCGCACGTTACTATCAGTTTCGTAATCCTAAAAAATATATAGAATTATATATGAAATATTACGATGCACTATCAAAACTTGTACAGGCGTATGAAACAAGAGACTCACAAGAAGCTGCTTTACCGTCACATATAAGAATTTTTCATGCCGATCCAAATATACCAGCGGTTGACATTTTAGTAAACGGACAAAAGGTTATTAAAAATATTTCATTTAAGCAATTCAGCCCTTATTTATCATTAGTGCAAGGTAAATACCGTATAGATATTGTTCCTGTCGGAAATGAAACTCCAATCTTTTCAGCGTTGGTACCAATAATGGGAAATCATACTTATACTCTTGCTGCAATAAATAGTGATAATCACCTACAATTACAGCCTATACTTGATAATACACATTTACCAGCTGGTCAAGCCAAAATACGGTTTGCACATTTCTCTCCAGATACCCCTGTTGTAAACGTAGATTTAAAAGATGGGGATCATTTATTTGAAAATGTACTCTTTAAACAAATAACAGATTTTTTGCAAGTTAGCCCTGGTACAGCAGATATTGAAATTTCACTCGCAGATAATAAAAACGTTTTATTGACTATGCCAAAATTCAATGTTGAACCAAATGTTATTTATACAATTTCAATAGTAGGTTATTCAACTAAAGATCCTAAATTAGAAGCCGTTATACTCACAAATTAAAACAGTCTACACCATTCATTTGGTGTAGACTGTTTATTTTTGAAATGCAATTTGAAATTCTGTCCAATCGTTATCTGATCGACACATAATGGATCCATTATGTTTTTCCACAATTTGTTTACATACAAATAATCCAATACCAGTTCCTAACTTTTTAGTAGTTACAAATGGTTCAAAAATCGTTTCTACATTTTCAGCTGGAATCATTGGTCCATTATTTTTTATCACAATTCGAATAGCTTGATCTTCTTCAAATACATCAATGATAATTTTTCGTTCTTCTTTCATTGATTCAAGAGCATCAATTGAATTCATTAATATGTTTAAAAATACTTGTCTCACTTCACTCCGATAACCAACAAGCGGAATTGGATACGGTAAATTCTTTTCAATCAAAACATTCGCATTGACCAAACTCGGATATAAGAATTGTATAATGTCTTGAAACAAGTCATTAAGCCAAAACCGTTCCGATTCATTCCACATTTCTTTTTTCGATACGAGTAAAAATTGCGAAATACGAAAATTTAATTGATCTAATTCATGCGAAATAATATCTAAATACGATAAACTCGGATGATCCGCCTTTAATAATTTAACAAACCCCATAATGGAAGTAAGCGGATTACGAAATTCATGTACAAAACTAGCTGACATTTGCCCTAAAATCGTCAGCCTTTCTTTATGTGTTTCGTTAATATATTGCTGTTTTTCCTCTAAATTCTTCGATATAATTTCCGAGTATTTTAAAACGGTATAATAAATTAATTTGTCAAAACAAGTATGTATTTTTGCCATAATTGGTTTCAATTCACGAGCGCTAACATCTAATTCACACATCGCTTCGAAAAGTTCATTTCTTCCCACGTTTGCGTTATAAACAAAATCTCCAATATTCGCATCTGCTCCAGCACGTTCAATAGCAATTTTCTCACATAACGGTTGAAGATAATTTATATCTTTATCTTCCATAGTAAGTTCGATAATTAACTCTAGTAAATCCTCTCCATTTTGAACTACTTCTAGTTTAAATGGATCTTTTTCGGAAATTATCATTTTGTTTTTCCAGTTCTCTACGAATTGGTGCCTATTGTTTTTCAAGTGTGAACAAAATATTTCTTTAATATCCTTATCGATTGGAAAAACCTCCATTCCCTCCATTTCCATACGACGAATACCCTTTATATTTTGAATATTAACACAAAAAATACGATTCGTTAATAGATTTTTGTCACATTTTGTTAATTTCTGTTGATAAAATTATTTTTTCTTTCTTATTTAACTAATTGTATACAAATCCCCTTTTTCCTTCACATATTTTCATTATTTCCGTAGTCAAAACGACTTTTTTTTGCATCATTTTTAATTCTTGCGTACAATAGAAAATGAAAGGTGTGAAAAATATGGTAAATAAAAATGTGGAAGATTATCTCCAAGAAGGCATTTACGGCCAAAAGCAAAACAAACCAGAAGAACGTAATATGTATTTAACTACATTACGTGAGCGTGTGGAAATCGCTTTAACAATCGGTCAAGTAATGCAAAGTAATGTATACTCTGAAGTGGCGGGTAGCATGCGCTCTTCTCAATCATTACAACTCCTCCTAAATGGTGGCATTGCTTACCCACATTTATCAAAATACATTAAATTAGCAAACGAAAAAAATGTTCCTTTTACAATTGTTCAAAATAAAGATACAAAAACACCAATCGGTTTAGTATTAACTCATGCTACTGCTATAGATAAAGAACAAATTTATGTAGAAGATACTATTTTCAAACAAGAAATGAAGTAAAAGTTACACTTAATTAAATAGTTACTAGAAGCGTAAAAAACGAGTATGGAATCGTAAACATTTCCTACTCGTTTTTTAGTGCAAGTTTTAAGTTTTTCCACTTTATTTTTTAATACATACTAATTTCATTTCTGTCATTTCTTCTATTGCATATTTAATTCCTTCGCGTCCCGTGCCACTTTCTTTCACACCACCATAAGGCATATGATCTACTCTGAACGTTGGAATATCATTAATCATGACACCACCAACCTCTAACTCATCGATTGCACGCATTGCTTTAAATAAATTATTTGTAAATACTCCTGCCTGTAAGCCGTAACGCGAATTATTTACTTGCTCAATCGCTTCATCAAATTCCTTAAATGTATTTACTGTCATGAGTGGACCGAATACTTCTTGGCACTGCACAGATACATGATCTGGAACATTTGTTAATACAGTCGGTTCAAAAATTCTTGCATCCTGCTTCTTACCACCACATAAAACAGTTGCTCCTTCCTTAATTGCTTCTTGAACCCACATATCAATTCGCTCTACATCTTTTTTTGAAATTAAAGCTGATACATCCGTTTCCTCAAGCAATGGATCACCAACAACAACTGATTCCATCGCTTTCTTTAGCTTTGAGAGAAATTCATGTATTTTCGTTTCATGTACAAAAACACGTTGTACTGAAATACAAACTTGCCCATTATTAACAAATGCTCCCCATTTTACACGTTCAATTATTTCATCTGTTAACTCTACATCTTCATCAATAATAACAGCAGCATTTGAGCCTAGTTCTAACGTAACTCGTTTTAGCCCAGCCTTTTGTTTTATTCCGATTCCAACTTTTGGACTTCCGGTAAAAGTAATAGAAGCAACGTAATCATTTTTGACGATTGCCTCACCAACCGTGGGGCCAGGGCCAGAAATGATATTTAAAGCTCCATTTGGCAATCCTGCCTCTTCAAATAACTCAACTAATGCATAAGATGATAATGGCGTTTGATCAGCTGGCTTTAATACAACTGTATTTCCGGCAGCGATTGCTGGTCCAACTTTATGCGCTACTAAATTTAATGGGAAATTAAATGGTGTAATAGCCCCTATAACCCCAATCGGCTTTCGGATTGTATATGCAATACGCCCATCTGCACCAGGTGCGGCGTCTAATGGCAATGTCTCACCATATATACGCTTCGCTTCTTCAGCTGCAAATTTGTACGTTTGAACAGTACGATCTACTTCTCCCCTTGCAGCACGTATTGGTTTTGCAGCTTCTTTTGCAATAATCTCTGCAAATTCTTCTCTTCTTTCATCCATTTTTTGTGCAACTTTCTCTAAAATAGTCGCACGATCATATGCAGATAATGTATTCATTTTTATCATTGCATTTTTTGCAGCAGTAACAGCCTCTTTTACATCTTCTTCCGTTCCTTGTGCAATTTCCGCTAATGTTTCTTCAGAATATGGTGCGTATAATGGTTTATACGTGTTTACAGATTTCCAACTTCCGTTTATATATAAATGCTTTTTCATACTTCTTCTCCTTCCAAATATATGTATACAACAATACTTCACCTAGTGAAAGGTTCAACTTATGTCATTGTATCATAGCCCCTATCCCTCAAAAAACATTATGCTCAAAAAAACTCTGCTATATAGCAGAGTTTACGAGCTAATTTGCTCTTGTAACGAAATTTGTTTTTCATCTTCTAAAATAACAATCGATTCTACTATCTTTGTAACTTCTAATCTTTTTATATAATGTCCATCTAATTCTTTCACACAAAACTTATAATTTTCAATTTCAATGGAATCCTCTTCAGCAATCTCTATATTCTTCGTTAAAATCCAACCACCGATTGTATCAACACCATCATCATCAATCCCTAAACCAAATAACGTATTCACTTCACTAACAAGTACTTTTCCCTCTAGTATCGTCTTCGTTTCACTAACCTTTTGAATTTCTGGCTGCTCATCCGTATCAAACTCATCCTGAATATCTCCAACAATTTCTTCCAAAATATCTTCAACAGTAACAAGTCCAGATGTCCCACCATATTCATCTATCAATATAGCAATATGTGTTCTTTCTTTTTGCATTTTTAAAAACAAATCATGAATTGGAATAGAATCGATAACTAAAATAATTGGTCTCACATATTGCTCTACTGTCTTCTTATTAACAGCTTTATGTTGTACAAACTCAGTAAAAATATCTTTAAAATTTACAAAACCTATTACGTGGTCTTTGTCGCCATCAACAACTGGATACCTTGTATATTTTTCGCGAGACATTTTTTGCAAAGCTTCTTCAGCAGGCATTTCTTTACTTATAATATTCATTTCAGTTCGAGGTACCATTATTTCTTTTGCAATCCGATCATCAAATTCAAAAATTTTATTTACATATTTATATTCAGATTGATTAATCTCACCATTTTTATAACTTTCTGAAACTAACAACCGTAATTCTTCTTCTGAATGAACCTCATCATGCCCCTTCGGCGGTTTCAGCCCTAGCAGCTTCGTAATGATTCGAGCTGAACCATTTAATAGCCAAATGAATGGGAATGCAATACGATAAAAGAAAATTAACGGCTTAGAAACAAGCAAACTCACTTGTTCAGATTTTTGAATTGCAAATGTTTTTGGGGCCAATTCCCCTATTACAACATGTAAAAAAGTAATTAACAAAAATACTAAAGTTACAGCAAAAATGTCTGCTAGTTGAGTAGAGATATTCCAATTTGCAAAAAGCGTGTCAAACATTTGCTTTAACGCAGGTTTACCAAACCACCCAATTCCTAAAGCTGTAACAGTAATTCCTAACTGACAAGCAGATAAATATTCGTCTAAGTTTGTAATGACTGTTTTGACCGATGTTGCACGATTATTTCCTTCTGCAATTAAATAGTCAATTCGTGAACTTCTCACTTTAACAATTGCAAATTCTGCTGCAACGAAAAATGCCGTTAAGGCAATTAAAACAATCACTATACTTATACTATATATGTCCAAATACTTTTCCTTACTTACTTTGTAAGCAAGGAAGCCACCTCCTACTTAATTTTATTCAAGTGAAGTAAGCATTCTAATACTCTAACAAAATTCTACATTAGCAACCACCTTTTTATATATTATATGCATACATAAAAAAGATATTTATCATTATGATAATCTAATTCATTTACACTCGTCAAATTATTCTAAATGTTACGATAAGACATTTTTATTTAAAAGAACTATTCTCCTCAACTCAATTTCGTGAAAAAACACTTTCTTTGCCGATTCCACACTTCTTTTGTCGCACTAGAAGGGAACTTACTTCATAGCTCGAAATCATTCAACAGGATATATATAGGGGGGATTATTTTGGAATATAAAACACCATTTATCGCAAAGAAATTAGGTGTTAGCCCAAAGGCTGTTGTCCGGATCGCGCAACAATTAAATCTTACGATAGAGAAAAACAAATATGGCCACTTTATTTTCACACAAGAGGATGTCGATCAAATGTTAGAACACCATCGATTTCAAATAGAGCAATCTCAAAATTCTCAATCTACTCAAAAGGCTTCCTCAAATGAAGTTGAGGAATTAAAAACTCAAGTTAATACAATTGTTCAAAACATATCATCGAATGATTTTGAGCAATTAGCTAATCAATTAAACACTATTACGAGAAGACTTGATCGAATGGAAGAACAAATGCAAGATAAGGCAAATGATGTCGTCACGTACCAACTTTTACAACACCGTCGTGAAATGGAGGAAATGTTAGAGCGAATTCAAAAGTTAGAAGCTGCCCTAACGAAAGAAGAACCCATTTATATTACTCCGGATTCAAAACCAACATATGAACGAGAAAAGAAACCGAAGCGCCGCAAAATGATTTTTAGTATATTTGGATTATAATTTTTAGACCCTTATTAAAATAATAAGGGTCTTTTTTAATGAAGAGTTATATCCTATACAAATATTATTCTCTTTATTATACATATTCACTTCGCTTTATTTCGTTAACATAATATTTTTACTGTATTCTGTAATTAATGCCTGTGCATGAGCATTCCCTTGAATCACATCACGAAATTCTTTTAAAGAATACAAATGCGTAACCCCTTTTCGAGCATGAATTCTTACTGGTACACCTTGTAAAGTATCATGAAACTGAAAAGGATTATCTATTGGTTCAATTGGAAAACCAAGTGTAAGTAAATACATATACATTCTTTTTGTTACTGCTGCAATGTACCATTCAGCTTTTGTTTCTAACGCATGTATAAATAAAATAGCTGTTAGCCTTTTGAAATGTCCTCTTCCACGAGACGTTTTCGAAATACTTAACTTGCCTATTTCATATACATTCTTCAAATCTTTTACTAAATCATTTTTAGAAAACGGATAGAAAAACTCAGAATTCGATTGTTCAGGTACCGTATACTTAATACATTCTACTGTACCAATAGGATGTTCATCTTCTATTAATAAAAATCGTGATGGATTTAAATTACGTTCTACGAACATTAAGTTTCTTTCTTCACAAAAATCTCCCCATAGTTGCTCGAACCCAAAATGTTCTTCCTTTGTTTGAACACGCTGGAACATATTTAACCGCCTTTCCCATCGCCGCTCTGTTTTTTGATAACGCTTTCACTATCTATCATATAAGAACAAATCTTCGTATGCAACTAAAAATATTTATGACTTATTATATTCTGCAAAATGAATTAGATTCCAATTTAATCGACTTTTATCCCGCGCTCACATTCCTTTTAATAACACATTTGTAGCACTTTTCAAATCTAAATTACACTACGTTTCTTTCCATACAGCATATAATTCTTCTTAATCTAAAGAAATCCTTTATGAAAAAGGATTTCTTTTACTTCTTAATGCTTTTTAGCCATTTTTCAAAAATTTGTACCATCCCATGTTTTCCAGCTAATTTCTCTTCCCCTTGTTTCGTCTTATATGGATATAACTGCAAGAAAACACCGCATCCAGACTCAATTTTTTTACTATGCATATGGCTTCCTGGATATACACAAATGACTTCATAAATTGACCTTCGATAATAGACTCGCTTTCCATCCTGTTCTTCTACATACTTTATAGACCAGTACTTATACATTTGCTCAGTTGCTTTCGTATTTCCGACGTGCTGAAAAATATTGTACATTGGACTATACTTCACTTCAATAATAATAGAAGATTTATATACGTATTTCCCATCTTCTTTTACATAACAGTCTAAGCGAATATCTGGCTTCTTCGTATCCTCACCATTGTAAAAATTACTACCTTTACTTAATGCAATAAGAGGATGTGTTTCAATTAAGTCATTAAATGCGACATGCACCTTTATATCATCTCGTTCTAAAACTACTGTCGTTCCATCTTGTAATCCATCTACATAAAAATGTTCTTGTATTTGTTCACGGATGGAGTTTCTAGCCTCAAAACCAATTTGCTCTAAAAGTGAAATAACGATAAAAAAAGCGTAATATTCATACACTAAAAACGTTGGCTTATAAACAAATAATAATGATGGAGATTGATCCGTATATTGCGGGAGTACTTCTAAATGATGTAGTAATTGTTGATGTGGTATCGGTAAATCATGTAAGTTCATGTTACTTGTTTCAGTAACTTCCCTCCAAAATGAAGAGTGCATTAACATTTGAAAGTATTGTACATTTTCATGCACAATATGCGCCAATATTTTATATTCTTGTATTTTCATTGAGCTCTTTCGTAAATCGGCTTCTTTTAGTAAATGTATATTTTTATATTTTTGCTTCTCTCTATCGGTTACTGATCCATTACGCTCAATTGTTTGTATAATCGTTTTTACAGCTTGAAACTCTTCTGATTTTTTCTTTTTTTCTCTTTCTAATATTTCAATTGTTTGACGTAAAAAACTTTTAGCTTCAATTAAATAATGATAAAATTGCATCGCTTTATATTTAAGAAATGCATTTTCCTTACTATTTTTTTGTTCCATAAACTTACGATTATAATGTTTGGCATAAGGTTTTCGTTCTGCCACTATAGTTCCTTTTCTTGTTGGCTTTCGCTCTTTTCCTTCCCATTTATATTCATTTATAAATTTTGAGCTTGATTCTATTTTCTTAAAGATTTGCTTTATCATTTTCATTTTTTGCGGTAACTTTCTAAGTAACACTAAATAAGAAGAATCCTCAATATCGCTAAGTGCAGAGAAGGTTTTTTTATAGTAACCTCTATCCAAAATCAACTCATTTAAAATTGACTTCACATAGTCTTGAATCATTTCAAATTGATCATCAAAAAAGTTTTTCGGTACGATTTGAAATGCGCCATAATACGTTGTATCTTCTATACGCACTTCAAAATGGTATAGACCACAGCGCCATGGATAAAAGAATTCTGTTTTCCCGTGTTCATATATTAATACTCTTTGTTTTTTTTCATTTATTTCATATTGAGCCTCTTTTATATTTTTCTGTCCCTCATATACTTTATTCCATATAAAAGTAATATTCATTGGGATTTCATAATTGTACTGCAATCTTATTGGTTTTAATTCTTGTACTTTATAAATACATTGAACTAATGCTGTAGTAGATGTACAAAGACGATTTAATAAAATATAATCTCCTTTCCCCTCATTTCCAATGATTAACTTTAATACAAAAGGGAGCGTTTCATTCGTATCAACGATTTTTGTTTCATAACGCCCTTCATTTTGCATATCCATACAACTCCAGTTCTCTACGTTTTTCTCGTATATATGCTAAAGAGTGTTCAAATGTAGATACTCTGTTTGCAAGTGTAGATTGCAAAAGAGGTACTAAGGTCGCCCCCCTTTTTGCTTCTTCAGAAAGTAAAGGCCCAACCATCATTTCGGTCCCTCTGATTTTCGTCAATACACGCTGCTTTATTTGTAAATCAAACCCCTCTTCTCTACTAATCATATAGGTATGGTTATTTTGAAACGGTATGTTTTGCAAATAAGTCGCAATTGCATTTGCACATCGGAAAGAAATTCCCTTAGACGCGTCATGTGATGACAATACGACATGCAACTTATCTAATAGCTCTAATTCTTCTTCAGAAAACACTTCAATCATCGCTTTATTTCTCATCCAATTTATCCGAAATTCTCCAGCCGTTACTTTCAAAGGTGGATGTAATACGACTTTCCCCTGTTCCATGCCCATCTCACAAAACGGAATTTTCTGTAACGTTATTAGGTTCGTTCGGTCTAATAATCGATCAGAGAGCTCTTTCGTTGTTTCATCAAAATTTACAGTACCTACAAATATAATATTTTCTCCAATTTCAATTGTTGATGGAATTGAATTCTCTATGTCCTGTACACCCTCATACAAGTTTAAAATACGATTTTTTGTTTCAAGTTCAAGAACAGATAGAAACGGAGTAAACCAATGCTCAATATGAGACATGTTCATTTCATCAAAAACGATTATATACAGTTGATTTGGATTTTCTTTCGCCTTCATTAACGTCCTAACTAACTTCGCTTCAGATTCAATAAAAGTACCATTTGGATGAAGGTAACCAAGTAAATCATGTGGTTCTTGATACGATGGCGAAATTGGAATCCAAACCAACTCTTCCCCATACTGTAACCCTAATGCTTCTGCATAAGTTTGCACAAAACGTGATTTCCCAACGCCCGGTATACCACCAAGAATCGTTAACATATTTGTTTTTACACTTATATGGAAATTATAAATATCCGTTTCATCCAAATATAACCCTTTATTATGCACCATACTTTGTACATACTGTAAAAAGGACGATTCACGCTCATCCCATTCCCATTCATCTTTTTGTATTTTTATATCCTCTACTTCAACTAGCTTACCTTCTTCATGCATTCGTTTTTTTAATTGCTCATATACATAATCACTTACAAAATATAATTGATCTTCTACCGCTATTTCTACATACTTCGTCCAGTCACTGCAGTTTATATATTTACATTCACGTTTCTGTTCAAAATAGGCGATTGAGCTAATTGATGACTTTAGGGATATGTTTCCGTACAGTCTTCCATCGTGCCACAATAATTCGGGAGGCTCAAAGTCTTTCGGAAATTTTGGCATAAGAAATGATAAATAACCGTTGCTAAGTTTTCGCTCTAAAGATTCTCTTTTTTTATGATTTGTAACTTTAGGTGCCGGAATCATTTTATAGCTGCTTGCTATTTCTTTCGGTTCTTCTGTACATATTAACTCCACGTATACATTTCCTCTTTCATAATAAAGACGAAACATTACTAATTGCTTTTCTAATTTCCTCTTCTTTAATTCCGAAAAGATTTTTTCATTCTTTTTATTGCTACATAACCCTTCAAATACATATGGTTCATTTGTAAATTGTTCCTGTAAAGTGAATGGTATTGGCGATAAGCAGTGTACAAAGAAATTCTCTCCACTCTTCTCTTTCTCAGCTTTTGTAAATTTCCCTAAAAATCTCATATAGTACATTCGTTTTATAAAACTTGGCTGAAGAGCTTTATGTAATTTCACCTTAGTCACCTTCTTTTTTCATACTATTCTTAGTGTATGAAAGAAACGAAAAACTAGAAATAAAAAACCTGACGTTATCCGCCAGGTTCAAAATAAAAACTTATATTAATGAGAAGGAAATGCTTTTTTCTCTTGTAAAATTGCATTATGAGCAATTTTCATTTTCGCAAGTACGTAACGTAATCGATCTTCAGCGTTTTCATCTTTACTTATTTGTAATTCCGCCAAATTTTCAACAGAACTTGCTAAATTTTCAATGACTCCTCTTAGTTCAGGATGATGATTAAAAAAAGATTCTTGCACTAATACTTTCCTTAACTCACTAGCTAAATCAATTATTCTAGACAACTGTTCTTTTTCTTCCATTCTCATCCCTCCTGAATATCTTATGTAGTAAATATTCTCTAAACAAAGAAAAAAGCCCTTTAAATGAAAAGGACTTTTTACATTTTTATATTTCCAGTTAATAACATATATATTGATGTGATAGCCGCAACAATAATTGCCCACATCACATACTTCTCTGCACCTACAAAGCAACGGTTCCCTTGTTCTTTTCTTGCAAACGTGTAAACAATAATTCCAATTCCATACACAATTGAAACGAGTAGTAAATTCTTTAAACCAGCTGCATAAAGAAGCCATACAGAGTAAATAGAAGCAATTAAAGCTAACGCTCCATTTTTTAATTTAGCGTCTTTTAGTTCGTTTGTAATGACTAATTTAAATTGGAATAACGCTGATAATAAATATGGTAATAAAATTGATGTTGATGCAATGAAATACATAATTTGATATGTTGATTCCGAAAACAAAACGATGATAAATATAATTTGGGCAACACCATTTGAAATCCATAATGCCATGTGCGGTGTTTGCTTCTTATTTGTTTTCGTAAAGACTTTCGGAAATACGCCATCTTTTCCTGCTACATGAGAAATTTCAGAAACAAGTAAAAACCAGCCAATTAATGTACCGACAAGTGAAGCAACTAATCCGATGTTAATCGCAACTGCACCCCATGGACCAACAACGTGCTCTAATACATGTCCCATGGACGGAGTTTCTAACACAGAAAGTTCGCCTCTTGTCATAGCTCCCATTGACAGGACAGAAATTAAAATATAAATGGACATTACTAAAATAAGTCCCAATACTGTTGCCTTACCAACATCTCGACTATTCTTCGCTCTTCCAGATAATACAACCGCTCCTTCAACTCCAATGAAAACCCAAAGTGTTACAAGCATTGTATTTTTCACTTGACCAAGTATAGCGGAAAGTGAGATCGTTCCTTCTCCCCAAAAATCATGTGTAAATGTGTCCCAGCGAAAGGCTGTTACCATTACAACAATAAATAAAACGATTGGAACTAACTTCCCTATTGTTGCGATCACATTCATAATAGAAGCTTCACGGATTCCAAATAAAATTAAAAAATGAAGTGTCCATAATAAAAGTGATGCCCCAACGATAGACGCAACATTATTTCCTCCTTTGAAAATTGGAAAGAAATAACCTAATGTACTAAACAGTAACATAATTGTTGCGACATTACCTAAGATTCCTGCTAGCCAATATCCCCAAGCACTATTAAATCCAATATATTCACCGAAACCAGCACGTGCATAACTATAAATTCCACCTTCAAGTTCCGGTTTTTGTCTTGCTAACGTTTGATATACGAGCGCAAGTGGAATCATTCCCATCGCTGTAATACACCAGCCAATTATTATTGCACCACTGTTTGCTCCTACTGCTAAATCATGCGGTAAACTAAAAACACCGCCACCAACCATTGTTCCAACTACTAATGCGATTAATGGAAAAAATCCTAACTTCTTTTCTATTTGTACCACCCCATCTGTCATTCTAGGTGTTATGTTCGTTCAACTATTAAAGTCACCTTTTTCTCTAATAGACGTTTCTCTTATATTTTTTCAGGAAAACATTACTTATTCTAAAAGAAAATGAGCAAAAATGGAATACTTTTTTGAAAAAATGTATAAGTATGCACAAAAAAACCGCTCATTTTGTAATGAACGGTCATTTCAAACATATAAATTTGTATATTTCTTGTAAATTTAACGAAGTAACTTCTCTTTTTGTAAAAATTGTTTTGCGACTTCTTCACTACTTTTACCATTTACGTTAACTTCATAATTCATTTTTCGCATTTCTTCATCTGTAATCTTTCCAGATAATTTATTTAATACCTTTTCAAGTTCGGGATATTTCTGTAACGTTTCTTTTCTTAATAATGGTGCTCCTTGATAAGGTGGGAATAACCCTTTATCATCTTTCAGCACTTTCAGTCCGTATTGCTCCAATTCACTATCTGTTGAATATGCATCAATTACGTTAACATCTCCAGATTCAATTGCGCTATAACGCAGCTTCGGCTCCATCGTTTTAACATTCGAGAACTTATAGTTATATAATTTTTGCATTCCTTTATAACCATCTTCACGATCAGCAAATTCCAATGTAAATCCTACTTTGGCTTCCTGTGCAACATTCCCTAAATCAGAAATTGTATTTATATTCTTTTGATCTGCTATTTTTTTCGGCATAGCTAGTGCATATGTATTGTTATACTCCATTGGCTTCAACATAATCATATTATATTTCTTTTCCATTCCAATGCGAGCCTGCTCATATACTTCATCACGATTTGTACTCTTTGGTTCTTCTTTCACGAAAGTAGATAAAGCTGTTCCTGAAAATTCTGGATATATATCTACTTCCCCTGATTTCAACGCTTCAAATACAAATGCTGTTTTTCCAAGACCTGGTTTTAATTGTACGTGTAAATCTGTATCTTGTTCAATAAGCTGCTTATACATTTGAATTAAAATTTCAGGTTCTGATCCAAGTTTGCCCGCAATAACAATATCTTTCTTTTCTGTACTCCAAAGAAATGGAGAAGCAATCATTATACAAACAATACATATCGTCAATATAACACGCTTAGAAGAGCGTTTCGGTCGTTCAAGTATGCGAAGTACTATATCAAAGAATAAAGCGAGTAACGCGGCTGGTACGGCCCCTAAAATGATAAGTGCATGATCATTTCGATCTATACCTAATAGTATAAGCTTACCGAGCCCACCAGCACCAATGAGAGCTGCTAATGTAGCCGTTCCAACAATTAATACCATCGCTGTACGAATACCGGCCATAATGATAGGCAATGCAAGAGGAAGTTCTACCTTCCACAATCTTCTCCAACTATTCATCCCCATAGCTTTCGCGGCTTCTATTAGAGATTCATCTAATTCCCTTATTCCTGTATATGTATTTCGTAAAATAGGTAATAGTGCATACACAACTAATGCGATAATCGCTGGAAGTTTTCCGATTCCTACTAATGGAATTAATAGTCCGAGTAATGCAAGTGATGGCACTGTCTGCATTACTGCAGAAGTTCCTATTATAAATTCAGCCATTCGTTCTTTTCTTGTTAATAAGATGCCAAGTGGCACCGCTATAATTACTGCAAAAAACAATGAAATAAGCGATATTTGTAAATGCTCACTTAATGCAGTTAGTAATTCTATTTTTCGTTCTTGGAACGTTTGTATAAAATTAGTCACTGTTTAGCCTCTTTCCTTCATTTGTTCAACAATGTAATTGACAATATGACGACTTGTTAACGCTCCAATATATTGACCGTTTTTTTCAACTGGAACGACCTCCTCATCACGCACACGAACTAACGCTTCTTGTAAAGAAGAATGTAATGATAGCGCCTGCCCTTCTAATTGCACACTTTGATCAAGCGGCAATACATCTGCTATACTTTTCCCCTGATACCAAGTTCGTCCGCGATTTCCAATAAACTCCTCTACAAATTCATTTTTCGGATTATGTATAATTCCTTCTGGTGTATCTAGTTGAACAACTTTTCCTTCTTTCATAATACAAATGCGATCTCCAAGTGATAATGCTTCTTGCATATCATGTGTTACAAATACGATTGTTTTTTGAATCTTTTTTTGCAACTGTACAATATCCTTCTGAAGCTGTTCCCTACTTAATGGATCTAACGCACTAAATGGTTCATCCATAAGAACGATTTTCGGGTTTGCAGCTAATGCTCGCACGACACCGACACGTTGTTTTTGTCCTCCTGACAATTCATGAGGCATACGATTTCGATAAATACCCGGATCTAATCCAACCATATGTAACAATTCATCGACGCGTGCTTTAATTTCTTTTTTGCTCCATTGCCTCATTTCAGGAACAATTGCAATATTTTCAGCAATTGTCATATGAGGAAACAAAGCAATCTGTTGCAACACGTATCCTATATCCCAACGTAATTCATTTATATTATATTGTTGAATATCTTTTCCATCGATTAAAAGCGATCCTTCAGTCGTTTCGATTAAACGATTAATCATCTTCATTGTCGTTGTTTTACCGCATCCACTCGGACCGATGAGAACAAAAAATTCTCCCTTTTTAATTTCTAAATGCAATGAATCCACTGCTTTCGTGCCATCTTCATACGATTTTGACACATGATTAAATTGAATCACAAATACAACTCCTTTAATGTTGTTTCCTTTATTTTGATGGAATATGGCATTCATTTCAAATGATACGCTTTTAAATTAAAAAAGAGCTCACATTTGAGCTCTAACGGTCGAACAATATTGTTTTCATAATAGCAGCATATTCGCGAACATACATTTTTCTCTTAGAACGAATTGGTGTTTCAGCAGCTAGTGCCTCCATCTTCATGCCTAAACGCTTTGCAATTATTTTCGTTCGATATAAATGATACGTATTACTTACAACTACTGCATGTTTCACATTATATAAATCCATACTAAACTTTAAGTTTTCATACGTATTTGTAGATTGATCTTCTATTAAAATACGACTCTCATCTATACCGTGTACCATTAAATAGTTTCTCATGCTGTGAGCTTCCGGTATATCTTCATCTTCTCCTTGACCACCTGAAACAATTACTTTCGCTTCAGGATGGGAAAATAAATACTCCACCGCTACATCCAAACGATTTTGAAGAGATAAAGACGGTCTATCTCCAAATAACTTTGCACCCAGTATAAGAACGTACGGAGAGTGATAGCTCAACTTTTCACGAGCAACTTTGTTCATTCTAAACGTCATATAAATGATGTATAGTGGCGGTAATAATAAAATGATAAGAAAGATCCATTTGTTCATAAATAAGTTTGCACTCCCTTTCTTTTTATTATACAGAAAAAGAAAGGGAGGCAGAAGTGTTTTTTAAACGATTGATTTATTAGAAACATTCGCCGCTACTTTACGTTGTGATAGTACATAATAAATAGCGATTCCTAATGAGAAGATCAATATGCAGCTTAATACGTAAAACGGAAGCATTACTCCGGCTTTAGATACACCCGCTGTAAACAGCATTAATAATACAATTCGTATTCCAGTACCAATTAGGCGAAATAAGCTGTCTACACGTCCCATTACTTCGTTTGGAATTTCCTCCATCATCAATACATTTCTCGCCACTCTTGTACCCGCATTTCCAACTGCATGAAAAACTGCAAGTCCATATAAGAAAATTACGGAAGGTTCAATAATCATTGCGGTAATTGAAATTACATAAATGAACATCGTCATAACGATTGAAACTTCTGTTTTTACATATTTCATTATGAGTGGAATACAGATTCCTGCAACAACCGCTCCGACACCGTACATCGTGCCCTCTATTGCGTATACAGAGGCATTGGCTTTAAGTATATCCGAAATATAAACTGGTATTAAATAATTTGCCATCATAACACCTATAAACGGCATATAAGTGGCCAGTAAGAACCAAAAGAGCTTAGGACGTTTTTTCATAAAGTGAATTCCTTCAAACAATTGCTTCTTAAATGTTATTTTTCTTTTCACTTCTTTTTTCTTTACGTACGGTATACATAAGAAAAGAAAAAATGCTCCAGCAAAAGTTAACATGTCTACTAACAAAATCCACTTCAAAGATACAATTTCAATTAAGAAGCTCGCAGCCGCCCCAGAAATAACTTGTGTTAACTGTCCTTGTATTTCCATCGTTCCACTTAAACTTTTATAATGTTCTGCTTGAAATATCTCTTGGTTGAACGCAAATATTGTAGGATAAAACAATAAATAGTAGAATGATCCGGCTATATAAATAAGAATATAGTGAATAGAATGATAAGGTTGCCCAGCAAATCCCCATATAACCATTATTCCGATTACGGCTATTCCGATTCCTTCGTTACATAGCAATAAAGATTTTCTTGAAAAACGATCAATACTTTGCCCAATGAATGGTGTTAATAAAAACATAATGAGGGTTGCAATGATAGAAACATAACCAAATGTTGTCTCTCCTCCACTCTCTTTAATTAACAGCCAAGGAATCGTTATCATAACAATTCCGGAACCAATAGCAGATAGACTATTGGCTCCTAGAATGTAATACAAGCGAGAATCATGATAAAGTGAGGACATATCATTCCACTCCTAGTTGTTTTTTCACCTCTTTATATACGCTCATATATGCTTTTAATTCTTTAACTACATCATGAATTAATGGTTTTGCATCTTCTCCAAGTTCACCATCTTGCACATGTAATCCATCAAGCACAACTTGTTTTGGAATTGCATTTGCATAAACACCTCTAGCGACCGTTCGCATGCTGTTTAATGCATTTATTCCACCTTTACCGCCACCAGCAACCGCTAACAACGCAACTGGTTTATGAATAAATTCACTACTACTTAAGTAATCTAAAGAGTTTTTCAGCGCACCGCTCATCGCATTATGATATTCTGGTGTACATAATACAACCCCATCCGCAGCTTTCACTAACGTTTTTAATTTTTTTACTGCCTCTAAATCACGTTGCGACTCTTCTCCATTGTATAAAGGTAACTCCTCAATTGCTAAATCATATAATTCCCCTTCAAATTGATCCGCAATATATTTTGCCACCACGCGAGTTCTACCAAATTTTCTTGGTGTACCGTTAATAACGACTAGTTTCATGATTATTTCTCCCCTTTGTTTTCAAGTTCTACTTATATATTATCAGAAATTTCTATACAAAACACAATATAAAGAGTTAACTTGTTTCATAAAATAGTATGATAAACAAAAAAGAACTCATACTTTCGTATGAGTTTTGTACAATTACTTTGTTTCATCTCTCATGCTCAATGTACCTAAACTTTCATTTGCTTCAAAATGATTATATGCTTTTTCCGCTAATCTTTTCCGTTCTTCTGGTAATTCTATATATTTCATTACGTTTTCAATTATTTTTTCGTACGGAGTAAACACAATTCCTGGCCACTCTACCTCATCTTCTGGATTACTATTTTCAGAAATAATAAATTTCTTATTTGCGACTGCATAAGACACGCGAGGTGTTTCAAGAATTCCTGATAAATAAAAATGAATATTTAATATAATTTTAGCTCTAGCAATCAATTCATTTCTAACAATTCCCCACGCATTATTTTTAAAAACTATATTTAAATTCGGGGCAATCGCTTTTAGATGATCAAAAATAGCTTGTCGCCTCGGATTAAGAGCACCTATAAACAGAATATCAATATCTTCAATAATTTCATCTTCAAACGCATCTTTTTTTATTTCCAAAGTTGGAGCATAGTTCATTTCTACATGTTTTATTTCTTTTCCTACCCCTTTTTGTTTAAGCCATTCTATATTTTGTTTACTATAATCCCAAATCACTCTATCTTTTAATAATATTAAATAAAGGGGGTGCGCATATGGACTTCCTTCGTATAGCTGTTCTAAATTATAAACAATTGCATCTTTCGGAAGAAGGTTCGGGTTATATGCATATGTATGTGCTCCAAAAACAACTGTATTCTTTACATTTTCCAGTATTGTTTCTGATATAATTACTGTATTTCCCTCCTGCTCCAACCTCCACTTTAAAGCTCGCGCAACATCTATGAAACTACCGTATGTCTTTGGGCATATAAAAAGACAATAATCATATTCTTTATTCAAATAAACTTCCATTAATCTTAAATTATTTTTATATAGATCTACATCCGGATGTTTAAGTACCAACTCATTTGCATGTTTTCTTGCTACTTTATATAATCCAGCATAATAAGCAGCGATGCATCTTCTTAATTCGATTCTTTCCCGGTCCTCATCTAATACATCCATGTTTAAAAGAAGATTTGCGATACAATACGCTTTTAAATGATCACGATCATAATAATAGTCTAGTAGTGGCATCAATTCTTCATACGTATTTCCATGCACCGATTCTCCTAGTTCAATCGCCCATCGTATTAATTCCATGATTACTCCACTACTCCTTTAATCGAAAATGTATTTAATAAAATTTCGCATTATTCTCTACTATATTTGCTATATGAAATGGAATCTTTTCTTTTATCGATTCCAAATACTTTTGCGACACCGCCCCTAAATGTTTTTTATGAGGTATATAGAAAGCACTAATAGAAATTTCATAGTCAAATAAGTAATCATACACATGATAATCTACAAATAGTAGATCATCCTTTGGAAAAGGAATTTCCTTCCCTTGCAGAGCATACATCAAAGCAATATTGTTTTGAGATCGTAATCGATACAACCTTGCAAGTTGGTATAATGGTTCAGCCCGGGTTGGTCTATATTCCCAAGCTTTTTGAAAATAAAAAACAGCTAACGCTAAATATTGCTCTTCTTGCCTTTTAACAGTTTCTTTTTCATCCGCATCTGTCACTTCATTTTGTTTATTTGCTGAACGATTTGCTAACTGCTCATAACAAAATCCTATTCGCAATAACGAATAGAATACCTCTTCAACCCATCCTCCTGCTTCCACTCGTTTTTTATACCATTTAATTGAATTCTCAAATTGACTTAAATGAAAATAAGTCTGAGCTAAATAAAATAAATATCTTATATGCAAATCTGGCGTTGTTTCTGGGTCGTTTATTCCCTGTAACAACAACCTCTCATCTCTTTCAAATTTATCAGCTTTGCTCCCGCCATCTCCGGGATCATTCACGACAAGAGTCTCTAACCGAGCTACCCTCGTATTGTAATTCGCTCCAACTTTTGAACGATCTATATCCCAATACTCATGAGTAACACCGACAGATTTCCATGGTAAAGAAGCTTTTAAAAGACGTGTAAGCCAATATTTAATATGAACATCATATTGTAATGTAAGATAATGATCTTCCGTTAAGCTCGTTTTATCGAAATTCGGATCAACCTCTAAAATCATATCCGCATCTAATATTAATAAATAATCTGCTTCTGGGTATGTTTTTTGCGCTAACGAAACAGCTAAGCTTCTGTTATAACCAAAGTTTTTAAACGGCTCATGATGAACCGTCCCAGGTATCTCATTTTCCTTACACCAATTTTCAATAATTTCAGGCGTATTATCCGTCGATCCAGTATCACAAATAGAAACAAAGTCTACAATTGATTTTGTTGCATTTAAACATCTTTCCATAATTCTAGACTCATTTTTAACGATCATACAAAGACATAACTTTTTTTCTTCCTTTACAGACTTCACTTGCTCATTTCCCATTTAACCACCTCATATTTTATTAACACGCTCTTCTCATATGTAACAACATTTCTTAGCTATACTGATGACATAAGCACCCTTTTACTATTTATGAAAACTTCATTTTATTTATTCTTACTTTTATGTTGGGACATATTTCATGCTTCGCTTTATATTTGATACAATCAATACAAAAAACATAATACGGGAATCCGTACATTTCAAAGTCTAAGAGGAGGTTATATTTTGTTGGATTACATTTGGCTAGATGACAAATCACCAATTTTAGAACAACTACCAAGAAACTTTAAATCTGCAGCTATATTGCTACATCCTTTTATTCAAATGTCTTTAGAATGGGAAAAGTCTGTGAGAAAAAGACCATATGAGCACATCTATCCTAGCGCTGAAGAAATCATTTATAATGGGAAATCCGTTTCTTGGAAGGAAATGATGTCTTGTAGTGGATTACATTCATACGCAGACCTAGCAATGGCCATGTTGACTTCCATTAGTGCCCTTTCAGAAGAATATAAAAGAGAGGATTTAGCTGAAAAGCTACATTCAAACTTAAAAAAAGATCTTTATTATCCAACAGAAGATTATACGTCTATATTTTTATTACACAAATTACTTAAACTCCTCGGTTCTAAAGGTGCAAAAAATCTATATTTCTCTGAACCAATTCTTGATACAAACGGATTATTACAGGTAAATAATACTACTCCATTAGATATTTGGGACATTAGCAATAATGAGTTAATTATTACTGGCGAAGATAATGAGTATGCGTTTATGAGTATATACGATTCCTTTACAACCTTATTATTAGCTAAAGAAGAAAATATAGAATATATTGTTCATTCAATGAACGTCGAAGCTATCATTTGTGACAAAAAAACGATGATTGATTAGTATTTTTAAATTAGTAATTTCTTAAACTATAAAAAAGAAACTTGCGCTTATACACAAGTTTCTTTTTAAAAACATCCTTATTTTTTCACAACTTCATGTCCACCGAACTGATTACGTAATGCTGAAACTACTTTTCCATGGAATGTATCATCTTCCTGAGAACGATAGCGCATAAATAATGACATAGCGATAACTGGTGCTGCAGCTTGAAGTTCAAGTGCAGTTTCAACAGTCCATTTTCCTTCTCCTGAAGAGTTCATTACACCTTTAATGCCATCTAGTTTCGGATCTTCTGCAAATGCTTTTTCAGTTAAGTCCATTAACCAACCACGGATAACTGATCCGTTAGCCCATACTTTTGCAACATCTTCATAATTGAAATCAAAGTCACTCTTATCTAGTACTTCAAATCCTTCAGCGATTGCTTGCATCATGCCGTACTCAATACCGTTATGAACCATTTTCAAGAAATGACCACTACCAACACGGCCAGCATAAGAATAGCCATTTTCTACTGCTAAATCTTTAAATAAAGGTTCTAATTGGTCGTAAATTTCTTTTTCTCCACCAACCATTAAGCAAGCACCGTATCTAGCTCCTTCTACACCGCCTGATGTACCGATATCTACATAATGTAATCCGAAGCTTTTTGCTTCTTCAGCACGGCGTAACGTATCTTTATAGAATGAATTTCCGCCTTCAATAACGATATCACCTTCATCTAATAATGGATATACATCTTTTAGTACTGACTCTACAACTTCTCCTGCAGGCACCATTACCCAAATTGTACGAGGAGCTTCTAGTTCAGCAATCATTTCTTTTAATGTATGACGTGCAGTAATTCCTAGTTTTCCTGCCTTTTCAACAAGCTCTTTATTTACATCGTATACAACTACTTCATGCTTGTCTTCATATAAGTGTTCAGCTAATGGAAATCCCATTTTTCCTAATCCAATTAAACCTAGTTTCATATTAATCAATCTCCTATTCTATACAAATATATTTAATATCGAAATTAGCCCAAGTGCTACTACAGATAATATAGTCTCCATTGCAGTCCATGTTAATAATGTTTCTTTCACAGTCATTCCGAAATACTCTTTAATCATCCAAAATCCTGAATCATTCACGTGTGATAAAATTAATGACCCTGCACCAGTTGCAAGTGCTAATAATTCAACATTTACACCTGGTGTGCTTGCTGCAATCGGCGCAACAATACCAGCTGCTGTCATCATAGAAACAGTTGCCGATCCAGTTGCAATTCGGATTAGTGCCGCAATTCCCCACCCTAATAATATCGGTGAAATATGTGATTCTTTCGCCATATCTGCAATTGTCGTTCCAATTCCAGAATCTAATAATACTTTATTAAATGCGCCGCCTGCACCAATCACTAACAATATGTTTGCAATAGGTCCAAGGCAATCATTTGTAAATTGTAACACTTTATCTTTTGAGAAACCTTTTGCATATCCAAGACTAAAGAAAGAGTAAATGGTTGCAATTAATAAAGCCACAATCGGATCTCCAATAAAGTGTAATACTTGTGCTAGTTGACTCGTTTTATTTAATGCAACTTCTGCTATTGATGCACCAAGCATAAGAAATACTGGAAGTAAAATTGTAAACAATGTATTCCAAAAGCTAGGAAGCTCTTTTTTATTATCTTTTTCAACAAATTGCTCCGCTATATCTAATGGTACTTCCTTATGTATACGAGCACCAATCCATTTCCCGTAAAGTGGACCTGAAATAATTGCAGTTGGAAGTCCGACAATTAACGCATATAAAATTGTCTTCCCTACATCTGCTTTAAAAATACCAACTGCCGCCATTGCCGCTGGATGCGGTGGAACAAGTCCGTGTACGACTGACAGTCCTGCTACTAGCGGAATACCAATTGTAATAAGTGATACCCCAGTTTCTAACGCAATTGTAAATACTAACGGAATTAATAGTACAAATCCAACTTGGAAAAATACCGGAATCCCTACTAAAAATGCAACGAACATCATCGCCCAGTGAACTCGTTTCTTCCCAAAACGATTAATTAATGTGTTAGCGATACGTTCAGCACCACCAGATTCGGCCATCATTTTTCCAAGCATCGTTCCTAGTGCTAAAACTATTGCTAAAAACCCTAATGTATTACCAAGCCCTAGTTTAATAGAATCAATAATCCCTGGATCTTTTGGTGAAGTTCCAATTAAAGGCATTCCCATTGCTAATCCTACACCAATTGCTGTTAAAATTAATGCGACAAATGGATGCCATTTTACTACCGTAATAAGTAAAAGTAGTATGACAACTGCCGCTAGTACGATCCCAACTACCATTTCTCCCAATCCCCCTATTGTTTACGTTGGAAAGCAGCTATACAATCAAATTCTTCTTTCAAGCGATTGTAAAGTCGTTCATACATATAAAACATTTCTAAATATATAGCCGTATTTTCTTTGTTCGGTACATGGTGATGGACAATATCAATCCAATCCTTTACCTCTTCAAGAGAATCAATTTTTCCTACAGCATATAAAGCAACTGCCGCTGCCCCAAGCGCAGATGCTTCATGACTTTCAGGTACAAGCAATTCTTTTCCCATCATATCGGACAACATTTGTCTCCAAAATGCAGATTTTGCAAACCCTCCTGAAACTCGTATTTCAGTAAGTGGCCCTGTACAATCCCTGATTGCGAGTGCTACTGAATATACACTCATACAAACACCTTCCATCACTGCACGTATAAAATGTTCTCGCTTATGTTGAAGATTGATTCCAAAGAATGTACCACGAGCATTTGCATTCCAGTAAGGTGCGCGTTCTCCAGATAAGAAAGGTAAGAACAATAGCCCATCCGCTCCAGCTGGTACGCTTTCTGCATATTTAATTAATAAATCATAAGGATCAATGCCGAGCTTTCTTGCTACTTCTTGCTCTGGACTACCAAATTCATCACGTAACCATCTCAGTAATATTCCGCCGTTATTCGTTGGACCACCGATTACCCAGTGCTCATCTGTTAATGCGTAACAAAACGTTCTCCCTTTCTCATCTGTATTTATATTTGATGAGATTGTTCGAACCGCACCACTCGTTCCAATCGTAATTGCAGCCGCACCCGGTGATATCGCACCAACTCCTACATTTGCAAGAACCCCATCACTTGCTCCGATGACAATTGGTGTTTCTGCACTTATCCCCATCTTCTGTGCTAACTCTGGCTTCATACCTGATAAAATATATGTAGTTGGTACAGGGGTTGATAATTTTTCTGATGACATATGTAACATAGTTAAAACATCTTCATCCCAGTTTAATGTTTCTAAATTAAATAACCCTGTAGCAGAAGCAATCGAATAATCAACTACGTAGCGTGAAAATAATTGGTAAATCACATACTCTTTAATGGAAATGAATTTATAGGCACTTGTATATAACTCTGGTTCCTCTTCTTTCATCCATAACAATTTAGAAAGTGGTGACATCGGATGAATCGGTGTACCTGTACGTCTATAAATTTCATGCCCATTCATTTGTTGTAATAATTTTTCTGATTGCTTCGTACTTCGATTATCTGCCCAAATGATAGAACGCGTTAATGGCGCACCATTTTCATCTACTGCAATTAATGCGTGCATAGCTGTACTAATACCGATTGAAGAAATATCTTCTGGTAATACATTACCTTTTTCAATGGCAACGCTTACACTTTTGTATACAGCGGCACATATTACATCAGGATCTTGCTCAGCCCATCCTACATTCGGTTGAATAATTGGGTAATCGATTGCATGTGATGCAATGACTTTTCCTTTTTCTGTGAACACAACCGTTTTTGTACTTGTGGTACCGATATCAATCCCGATTACTCTCCCCCTTGTTTCCATGCGAATCTTCCCTTCATTACTAGCAAAATACGATTTAGTAAACCGTTTACATGAATTAGTATATAAAATATTTTTTCATTTATCAAGTTATAAAAAGAAAATTTTTTTCATACCAAAAATAAATCCCCTCATTCCATTTCACTTATATACTAAATTTAGCTTTTCCATGCGGTAAAATTACGTTATATTCGTTACGCAATACACTCTTTCCTCTCATTAACAACACATACATAATCCTCCATACGTTCTACTTATTTGCTTGAAGAAAAAGTTGAAAAGCAATATTCATTTTTAGCGGTCACGTAACATCACCATCAAGCCAAGAAAAGTAACTAACCGCAGAATGAGAATTCTGTGCATTTTACTCATATTTATTGTTTTAGGTTCACTAGTCTTTTATCTTGATAAACATAGAGCGTGGCCCCCTACTATCACTTTTTTATCTTGTAAATATATCTTGCATACTATAAAACCGAAAAGTATTTTTATTTTTCAGAAAAATAAAAACAATAACACGAAATTTATTGTATAATGTTGTAAAAAGATGTCGGAGGGATTTAATGTTAAATAAAATATCTCAATTCACAATTAAGCTTTCATCAATTCTTTTATCACTCTTACTATTATTAAATTTACCTTATTTATTTATCACTCAACAAGGATTTACCTTTCAACCAATTTATTTTTTTAATCAGACCGTTACTATGTTAAAACAGGTTTTTTCCCCTGAATCATTAGTGATTATAGGATCAGACCCGAAGTTTGGTCATTTCAAAAAAACACCATTATTTCCAACTGTTTTAGAACCTTACCTATATTCATTTACTATATTATTTTTAGCCTTTTTTCTTGCTCTCTTTTTATCATCTAGCATGGCATTTTTTTATTTTTTAGCAAAAGATTATATAAAAAAATGGATAAACCGAATTGTGTTCATATTAGAAGCTGTCCCTGATATGATGATGATGATCTGTTTGCAAATATTTTTCATATGGGTACTTCAGAAATTTGGGGAATCTCCTGTCACTATTATTTCCTTTAATGAAAATCGAGCTTATTTACTCCCTATTTTATCATTAGCTGTCTTACCTACATTACAAATGTTTCGGATGATGGTGTTATACATAAAAGAAGAGCAAGGAAAACATTACGTAGAGGTTGCATATGGAAAAGGCCTTTCATCAAGTTATATACTATGCATTCATTTATTCAAAAATATATCTATCCACTTCTTCCACCATTTAAAAACGATTTTTGTTTTCTTACTTTCTAATTTATTCATTTTAGAATTTGTTTTTAATATGGAAGGCATTATTCAATTTTTATTTAATAAGGCGTTTGTTTCACCTCCAGCTGCATTTATCATACTTGTTATGATTATTTTACCATTTTATGCTATTTTCCAAATAGTCTCATTCATGATGAATAGATGGAAAAAGCAATTGAAAGGAGTATCATTATGAAATCTATTTGGAAATCAAAACGCTTTTTAATCGGCTTTACTTATCTATTCATACTTATTTCAGCTAGTTTTATTTATAGTTGGTTCTTTAAAGATAACATCCCAAAACCTCCTCAGTTACTTTACAATGACAATAACGAATTACTTGGAAAGGCCCCCTTTCCGCCATCGTTAATTCCACCTTTTGGATCTGATCGTTTTGGAGAGTCTGTTTTCTTACAAATTGTAGAAGGAGCAAAATTCACTATTTTATTAGCCATGGCAATTAGCTTCTTTCGAATTTTATGCGGAACATGTATAGGAATCCTCTTAAGTTTATTTGCTCCAAAACTCAAGAGATTTTTCCAGTCATGCTCAGAAGTTTTTTATTACATTCCAACTCTATTTATCGCATTCATACTCATCACGCCCGTTAATATTATAATCACATCAAATGCTGATGGGGTAGATCCAAATATTTCATTTACGTTTTATCAAGTACTCGTACTTATTTTCGTCGCTCTGCCTACACTTTCTTTATACATATCCTCAGAGGTTGATGAATTTATGAAACAAGATTACATCTTAAGTTCACAATTACTGGGGGCTAGTCGTTTTCATATTATAAAAAAACACTTACGAGTCTTATTACTTGACCGCTTATTTGTATTATTTATGGAACATATCGTCCAAACACTCATACTCGTTATCCATTTAGCGTTGCTTAACATTGTAATTGGCGGCATACAAATGCGTGAACTCTATGACGGAGTGCTCAAACCTGTTTCTCTATCTAATGATTGGGCAGGTCTTATTGGATTAAATCGTAATGAAATGAATCTTTCATGGTGGATTATTTTTTATACTCTCGCTTCATTCTTTATTACGATTCTATTTATTAAGCTTATGACCATCGGGATTCAAGATGCACTGAAAGCAAGAGATTCGCAAATTGTAGCAATTCAAAACGTTCCAGATCATAAAAAATTTGTTAAACATAAAGATTCCTTTTCGTTTGCAAATAAAGTAAACCTTTAATCATTTCTCATTAATGAAGTATTAATTGGCATCGATATTAGTAGAAAATAAAGAAGATGATCCCTATTAAATACAGGGATCATCTTCTTATGCTGTCTAACTTTTTTACATGTCCTTTGCTAGACTCATGTTTTTTATATTTAAAGTGAATTATTTGCAATCACAATTATGTTTTTTAAAATCAATTACCATACGCCCTTGAATTCTACCTTGTTCCATTTCTTCGAATACATTTTGTACTTTATCTAGCGAACAAGTTTGAACAACCGGCACTACTTTTCCTTCTGCCCCAAACATAAACGCCTCTTCCAAATCTTTACGAGTACCAACTAGAGAACCAACTACTTCAATTCCATCCAGTACAAGTCGTGGGATGTTTAAGTCCATTGTTTCTACTGGTAGCCCTACTGCAACTACTTTACCGCAAGCACGTACTGCATCAACTGCTGAGTTAAAGGCTACTTTAGAGACTGCTGTTACTACCGCAGCATAAGCGCCACCAAACTTCTCTTGCACAATTTTATCAGCAGGACCTTGAGAAATTGGATTGATAGTCATATCAGCACCAACTTCTTTCGCTAAGGCTAATTTATCGTCATTAATGTCTACTGCGATTACCTTTGCACCAAATACATTTTTAGCATATTGGATAGCTAAGTTACCTAATCCACCGCAGCCATAGATTACAATAGGTTGACTAGGTTTAATATCTGATACTTTAATAGCTTTATATGTAGTTACACCAGCACAAGTAATTGATGATGCTTGAGCAGGATCTAATCCTTCTGGTACTTTTACCGCATAATCAGCTGTAACGATACATTGTTCAGCCATACCACCATCCACTGAATAACCAGCGTTTTTAACTTCACGGCAAAATGTTTCTCTACCAGTTACGCAATATTCACAACGTCCACAAGATTGGAACATCCATGCAATACTTACACGGTCACCTATCTTTAGTGAAGTAACATCATCAGCTATTTTCGTAACAATACCTACACCCTCATGACCAAGAATACGGCCATCAGTGTTACCAAAATCATGATTCGCAACGTGTAAATCAGTGTGGCAAACTCCACAATACTCTACATCTACTAACGCTTCACCTGAGTGTAACGGACGTAATTCTTTTTCAATCACTTCGATGTTTGCTTTGCTGTTTTTATTAACCACTACTGCTTTCATATGTGATCTCCCCTTTAGTGTTTTAGCATTTTAATGAGTTTATCTCACAACTACTTTCTTCACTACTTTGGCTAGTTATTGTACCAAATTTAAGTGTTCAATCATCATTACATCTTCATCATAACATGACACTTCATAAACAATTTGTGAAATTATGAACAATATTTGAATTATTACATAAATCGGTCTTTATTTTAAATTTTTAAAAATGAGAGTTTATCACTGACTATAAGTAAGTCATACATTTCTAAAAGAAAATAAAGTAACAAACTTCTCATCGATAAAAAAGCTCTTCACTCAATATTTTCTATATTTAAACACTTAGTTTCACAGTAATAGCCTTTGCCACCAACATAAACTTTTTCTATTTTATTCTTGCTATTGGTTGCTAATTTAACTAATATTTCGGAAGGCGAGTGTAAAGAATAACCTTGTTCAAATACATAGACTTCTTTTTGCAAATAGTGCTGTTCATAAAGATAGCAAGCTAATGCACCGTTTGAAGTTCCAGTCGCTGCTTCTTCATTAATGTCGTATAGTGGAGCAAAATTTCTGCATATAATTCGATTGTCATTAAAAGTATATAAATGCATCCCGACAACATTATAATACTTGCTGATTTCTTTAATTTTTTCAAAATTAGGTTGCAGTGCATGTAATTGTATTTCGCTTTTTATAGGAATTAAAATATCTTTTAAGCCAGTGGAGACAATTTGAATTGGGTATTTATTGTCTATATCTTTACTATCAAAACAGTCGATGAACTCGTTTGGAGATACAACATCATAGAATCTCGGTTTATTTTGTTCCATGAATATGATGTCATCTTTTATAGTGATAGTAAGAACACCGCTGTTCGTTTCAATCGTATAGCGATTCCTGAAAAGTTTATTTAAATGCATCAGTATCGCGAAAGAGCCAATTGTGGCATGACCACATAAATCAACTTCTTCTTTTGGAGTAAAATACTCAAATTTATAATCAGCAATTTCAGATTCTGATATAAATGCGGTTTCCGCATAACCCAGTTGTTTGGCTATTGTCATTTTTTGAGTAGTGGTCAATGTATTTGTATTCTCAATAAATACCACTCCTGCTTTATTTCCGCCTTTATGCTCCTTGCTAAATGCACTTGCAACATAAACAGATATTTTCATAAGACATCTTCCTCACTTATAGTAAATTATAGTATAGAAAGCACTACATATAAATTCCATTGGATAAATTATCCCTAAAATAAGAAACAAACTATTTTTAGCATTTGAACTCTCCAAAAATAGTTTGTCTACAGTCTGAAAGCTCTTCATTTGAAGAGCTTTTTTTATATTCGCTTCATCGAAATCGTTTCACGTATACTTTGTAAATTTTTTAGAGTTTCCTCTTGTCGCTGCAACGACAACCCTACATACAAAGTATCTAATAAGCTTAACTGTGCTAATCGTGATGAACTTGCTTCTGTGCGGAATTCAGTCTCACGTGTTGATGTATATAACGTTATATCAGCAAGTTGACTTAATGCTGATTTCTTATAGCTCGTAATCGCAATAATTTTGGCTCCTCTTGCTTTCGCTACTTCTAACGCTTCAAGTAATCCTTTATTGCTACCAGAATGAGAAATACCAATAACAACTGAATTTTCTGAGAGTAAACCTGCTCCCATAATTTGAAAATGCGAATCAGTATGAGCGATACAAGAAATACCCGTTCTCATAAACTTATGATACGCATCCATTGCAATAATACCAGAGCCACCATTTCCATAAAACTCAATTCGACTTGCTTCTTGTAAGGCTCGTACAGCCTGCTCAAGTGCCGTTTCATTAAGCAAATGTAAAGTATCTTGCAGTCCTGTAATATGCGAATGAAAAACTTTTTTAGCAACAGTTACCATACTATCTTCTGCTGATACCTCTTCATGAATATTTTGCATCGGTGTATGTACAATTTCACGAGCTAATGTAATCTTTAAATCTTGAAAACCTTGCAAACCAAGGTGTTTACATAAGCGGAATATCGTAGCTTCGGAACTATTCGTAACTTCAGCTAATTCTGTAATAGATTTATGTACAACATCTTGTGGATGTTTCAAAATATGTTCGGCAATACTTCGCAATTTCGGTGATAAACCATTTAACGAAGCCTGAATCTTTCCAATCCCACTTCTTGTACCAGGCATAGCATATCCTCCCCTTCCATCGTAGCTTTATCCTGTAAAAACCGATTAGTTAAACTAATCATCAGTGGGGATGGTCCCCCACTGATTAGAGTTTCACTTTATTGTACCTAATTATCGAAAGAAGAAAAACCTATATTAGGGATTACTATAAATTTTAATTGCTCCTATGTATTCTGTCATACGATATAACAGAATTATTCATGCTTATGAATAATTCTCTCCATGTTTCACTGCGTATAATGCGGCTTGCGTACGATCATCCACTTCCAATTTAGCTAAAACGTTTGAAACGTGTGTTTTCACAGTTTGTTCTGTAATATGAAGTTCTGCTGCAATCTCCTTGTTGCTTCTTCCTTTCGCAATTTCGCGAAGTACCTCTTGCTCTCTTTTCGTTAACATTGAAAAAGGATTTTCTACTTCCTTCTTTACTGCAGAACGCCCCATTAATGCAGGTGTTACTTTCGGGTGAAAATTCGCATTTCCTTGATGTACTGCAATAATAGAAGCGACAAGTTGCTCAGGTTGTACTTCTTTTAATTGATAACCATCTGCTCCAGCTTCAAGTGCTGGTATAACATAATCTTGCTCTGAAAAACTACTTAATATAAGTACCTTTATTGTCTCATCATATTGCTTTAGACGTTTTGTTGCCTCAATTCCATCCATTTTCGGCATCGATACATCCATTAGTACGACATCTGGTCTTTCTTTTTGCATGAAATGTAATGCCTCTTCGCCATTTTCCGCTTCCCCAATAATTTCAAATTCTTCTCTCGTTTTCAAAAAGAATACAAGTCCTCTTCGAACGATATGATGGTCCTCAACTAGTAGCAGTTTAATCTTCAACCTTATTCTCCCCTTCAAATCGGCAATTGAATTTCTATTTTTGTACCCTTTTTCAGCTCTGTTATAATTTGAAACGACCCCTTCATTAACTGAATACGTTCCTTCATACTTTTCAGGCCAAGTGCTGATTCCCTTACTTGTTCTTGTATAAATCCTATTCCATTGTCTTCTATGTAAAAATGTAACTGGTTATTTTCTATTTTCAAAAGAATATGTACCTTTTCACACGAAGCATGCTTTTTACAATTATGTAGCGCCTCTTGGCTAATACGCCATAAAACTTCTTCTATTTCATCCCCAATTGAAACCATCCCATCAATTCGAACTTCCACTTGAACTCCTAATAACTTCCCGTAATTTTGAATTGCTTCTGCTAATCCTTTCTCCAATCCTTCAGGTCTTAATTGCCAAATTAATAGCGTCATCTCTTGTAATGCTTCTTGTGATAATTCCCCAATATAACTTAACATCTCTTGCAATTCTCTATCTTGCGTCATATTCAGAGTACCTTTCGCTGTTAGCATAATAGAAAATAACAATTGTTTTACTGAATCATGTAAATCACGTGCAAGTCGATTTCTTTCCGCTACCACTACATATTTACGTTCTTTCTCAACTAATTGAATACGTTGTATTGTCGTTCCAATTTGAAATGCAATTGATTCTAATAACGCTAACTCTTCCTCAGAAAAATGAGTCTTATGAGGTGCAGCCACATTTAGTAGACCAAATTTTTCTGATCCAGACCTAAGCGGAATTGTCGCATGATGTGTAACATCTTCTGTCTCTCCCCAATTACATTCAATTGCATCTTCTATTCGCTTACATTCAATAATATTAGTCGCTTTTTCCAATCTCCCATTCACAAAACGTTCTACACACCAACAGTTTCCTTCGCACATCGGCTTCTTCTTTTGCCACGTAAGAGCCTCTGGTAAATTTTCGTCTACAAGCATGCTGTGCTTTCCACTTTCATCAATAAAGAATATCCACCCTGTTTGTAAATTCATTACTTGTAACAATGTATGCAACACTTTTTCTAACATATCCTGTAAGTTTGTTGCTTCATTTAATAATTCAGCAATTTCTTTTAATGCTTCTAAACGACGCATCTCTTTTTCTTCAAAGTTCATTCTCATCACCAACTACAATTATAACATTAAGAAATTTCTAAATTCTATAAATAAAAAAAGAACCGAATTCCTTCAGCCCTTTCTTTATATCAATCATTTTATTATTGTTATTCTATCCAATGTTGGAAGCAGAATTTTTGTTAACAAACGATTCTACTTTAGCTGTCCGATAAAGATTGTCCACCATGGATATGCTGTAAACCTTCAGTAGTAACAACCATATTCGCTGCTGGCATTTGCACTTGATTCTTATGGAACATAGACATTAATTCAAATCTTACTTGTCTAGAAGTTTCAAAATAATCTTCTGGCTTTATTAAACCTGTAATACAAAATTCATAGCCAACATATTTCAAGTTAGGATTTAAGTCTGTAACACCGACGTATTTAAATGGTTCAACAGCCTCATCCTCTACTCTATAAAGAGTTTGATTCAATTCTTCATTGCATATAACACATACTTCTTCTAACAATTCCTTCACTCTTGTTGGATCTTCCTGATAACTTACCGTAATGCGTTCAATTACACGCATCCATCCTTTATTAAAATTTTGTATCGTTCTAATCTCTCCGTGCGGGATGGTAAGTAGTTTTCCTGACCATTCACGAATTTGCATAAAACGAATACTAATCTCTTCAATAGTTCCTGAATTTGTTCCGTTAAAAGTTACAAAATCACCAACCCGAAACTCTTTGTCCGCTAATCTTGCAAAGCCTAATATAACATCTTTTAGCATCTGTTGTGCAGCAAAACCGATGACAACTCCAGCTATCCCTGCACCTGCAATAATACTTTTTATATCTACAAATTGGCTAATTAAATATATGATAAGACTGATGATAATGATATATCTAAAAATAGATCGAATTACACTTTGAATCGTCTGCTCTACCTCTTCATCAAAAAAGCTTGATTTCCTAAAAAACCAATCAATAATACGGTTTATTACAAAAGAAATAATGATTAAAACTAAAGCAAATAGTAAAAATCTTAAAAGTAAAAACTCTCTTACATAATTAAAAAATTCTTCAGTATACGTTAATAAGCTCATTTAACCACTTCCTTACTAATTAAAAAATTCATAATCGCCTAAGTTTGTTCCAGAAAAATCTATTATCCTAATCTAAAATGCCACTATCCTTACTATGTATTTTGACTCTATTACTAATTCACCTTAAACAGTATGTCTAGGTGTTCTTTTTCCTTTCCCTTTAAATATACCCTTTTTAATAACCTAAGGGGGAGCGAATCGTGAAATTTTTTTATACGTTAAAACTTTATTCATCTCATTACGATTTCAACTCATTTATTCATTAACTACGTAAAAAAAGAGCTGAATTTATCAGCTCTTTTATTCAATATTAATTGTTGTCTTACTACTTTTTTCTTCTTTCAATTTTGGCAATTCAATTGTCAGTACGCCATCTTTATAATTTGCTTTAACATTTTCTTCCTCAACTTGTTTAAAATTAAAGCGTCGAGTTACAGAACCTATAGAACGTTCTTTACGAATATATGTGCCATTCTCATTTTTTTCGTCTACTTCATTATGATTCGTTGCTTGGATCGTTAATATATCTTGTTCAAAATCAACTTGAATGTTTTCTTTTTGAAAACCTGGTAAATCTGCTTTCACAGTATATTTACCAGATTGCTCATGAACATCTACTTTAAAAGTATCCATGTTCAGTGGCTTAAAGAAAGCATCTGTCATCCCTTCTAATAAAGAAGGCCCAAAATCAAAAATGCCATTTTGACGTTTTGTTATCTCTGGAAATAAATTACGCATATTTTTTCCTCCTTATTATTTATGAATGAAAGATTATCTCTTTCTGCCTTTATTATAACATTTGGTCAAAAAAGGTCAAAATTTTTGTTTGACCTTTTTTGATGTATATTTTACCAAATAAAACAAATAAGTTATATGTCATCTCTCCCCTTATAAAGAGGAATATATTTACATAATAACGAATAGTTTATTTGCTCTTATTTTTTCTTATGGAGGTTACATACAATGGGATATATTGAAGAACTTAGAAAAGTTGTCGGATCAAGACCACTCTGCTGTAGCTGTTTTCAATGAACATGGACAAATAAAAGAGACCTTTTTTAAAGGCCTCTTTTTTCACTTCACTTCTGCATGTAAGCATGACTTAAAATGTCCAAGTGCATATTCATGCCCTTGTGCATTAAAAGATGCAACCGCCTTTTCATAAACAACAATTTTAAACCCTTTATTATAAGCATCTACTGCTGTATGAAGAACACAAATATCAGTACAAACACCTACAAGATGAACTTCTTCTATTCCTCTTTCTCTTAGCTTCATCTCTAAATCCGTTCCAGCAAACGCACTGTATCGCGTTTTGTCCATATAATATACATTCTCTGCATTTTTATATGTTTCGTACACATCTTGTAATTCACCAAACAAATCTCTTCCACTTGTACCAGCTATATTATGAGGTGGGAATAACTTTGATTCTGGATGATATACATCATTTTCTTCATGTTTATCAATAGCAAAGACAACGTAATCTCCATTTTCAATATATTGCTTCGTTATATGTACAATTTCCTTCTCAATTTCCTGTCCTGGTTTCCCGCAAGTTAAAGCACCCTTTTCCGCTACAAAATCATATGTATAATCAATATTAATAAGAGCTCGTTTCATAACCACTATCTCTCCTTCTTCTGTTTCACAGTAAACAATAGAAAATTTGTTATTACGACATCGTATGTACTATTCGACATTTCAAATGAAATACCTACATTTTTCTTCTGAAACTTACCTTAGTCCGAGTTTATCATATAATAGATAAACAATGGTAAAACAAATAGCTCCTATTAACAAGTCATGAATTTGATAATTGAGCGTTATTTGCATAAACTCTTGTATCGTAAACCAAATTACTGCCATCATTAGGCTAATCAAAATGATACGAATACACCGATTCACGTATTCAACCTCTTTCTCTGTCATAGTAGTAACAAGTGATTACTTCCTATTTAATCGTATTAGAAAATGAAATAAGTTATTCACTCTTGCCCACTTTAGTCCAAACAAAAAAGCACACTACTTTTTGAGTAATGTACTTTTTATTCTTATTAAGACGCAGGTTTTGTCTCAAATGTTGCTTGATTAAAACTAATAACCTTTCCTTTCGGGTCATTGTTTTCATACTGAACTGCAGTAATTGTATGACTACCTGTTTCCAGCGTTTTTTCTTTTAACTGCACTGTTGTCTGCGTTGTACTAGTTACTTGATGTTTATCTGTATACATTTGATCTACAAATACGAATGTTTCTTTATCACTTTGAAAATTAGAAAGTTCTAATTCAACTTGCTGAATTAATGTATCCTTTTTGATGAATACAGTCGGTATATTGCCGTTTTCAGAAGTACCATCTGGAGTAATAACTTTTACTTTCCCTTCTCCAATTGACATTGCTCCTTCAGGAAATACAACCATATTCTCATCACTTGCGTTTACAACTTGTTCTTCCTGTTTTGATTGCGCGTCCTCTTTTTCCTGTGGAGCACCGCAACCAACTAATAACAATACAGACAATCCAGTGATTATGAATTTTTTCAAAATTCATCCCCCCTGTAACTTCATTATAATTTATTATACAAAAATAACTTTTAAATTTTGAGACTACTTTCAACACTTTCATGAACAAATAGAATCTTGCTCACGATTAATGTATCATACTTTCCTTAATAGAACATTAATTTTTTTTATGAAATAAATAGTAATTTCCTCTTATCTATCATTTTAGCCCAACATATGAATTACATACCCTCAAAAATAAAAAGACATTGTTAATTCAATGTCTTTTCTATACAGCAATTAAAAAACAAACGTTGTAATCTCATCTACTTCTTTTCTTGGAAGTTTCTTCGGTTTATCTTTCGGAAATCCGAGTGAAATAACCATATTTATTTGTTTTTCAGGCTCAACTTGTAAATATTGGCGCAGTTCATCTTGAGCTAGCAATACTGGCCCTGTCATTGGACAAGTACCAAGTCCCTTTGCATGTGCAGCTAACATTAAGTTTTGTGCCGCTAAACAGCTACTCTTAATGCCTTCTTCCTCCCAAACTGAATTTGGAACAAAAGCAATTGGATCAAATATCTTTTCACGGAACTTTGATTCATATGGTGTTGCCAAACATACGATTAATACTGGTGCCTCCGAGAAAGCTGTTGCATATGGTCCGAAAGAACGTGTAAGTAATTTCCCTGCTTTCTCTTCTCCATTTTCTGCTGCTTTTGCCGCAAGTTTATGTAATGCATCCCACGTCATTTGTTCAATTTCTTTAATCTTCTCTCGATTCATGATAACTAAGAATTCCCACGTTTGTGAATTCGTATCACTTGGTGCGTAACGAGCACAATCAATTATTTCTTTTATATCATTAGTAGATACTTCTTGATCTGTAAACTTTCTAACACTTCGTCTTCCGTGAATTACTTCTTTAAAATCTTCATAATTCATATATTAAATCCCCTTTTTACAGCGTTTTCAACACTTGTCCTATGCTTGAATTATATCATGAAAAAAAGCCGGAAGAATACCAGCTTTTTTCTTCATGATTAATTTGTCACTTTAAACAAACGAATACTCTCTTCGTATGCAGCTTGTAGTTTTTTCGTAATTGGTCCTCTTTCACCAGCCCCGAACTGTTCATAACCAATTTGAACGACTGGGAATATTTCAAGTGGCGTCGCTGTAAAGAAGCACTCCTCAGCGTCATATACTTCTTGTAATGAAAACTCTCGTTCCTCTACATCGATATGTAACTCTTTCGCTAATGTAATTACATAGTGACGTGTAATACCATGTAAAATGAAATGATCCGCTGGATGTGTAATCAACTTATTATTCTTCACGATAAAGAAATTGGAATGACACCCTTCAGTCACAATACCATCTCGTACTAATATTGCTTCTTGATACCCTTGTTCATTTATTTTGTTTTTGATCATGATATTAGGAAGCAAATTTAAAGATTTTATATGGCAAAACTTCCACCTGATGTCCTCTTCTACTGTCACCTTAATCCCTGCCTCCATTGAAGCAACTGGTCTTGGGAACGAAACAAGATTTGCAAAATATGTCGGTTGTAAATCTGATTCATATACATGATTGCGCGGTTGTGCACCTCTTGATATTTGTAAATATACATTCCCATCTTCTTGAAATTGATTTTTTTCAATCATTTGATATAACTCTTCTACTAATTCTTCCTTCGTAAATGGTGGAATTAGTTTTATTTCTGCCATAGAGTTAAAGAATCGTTCCAAATGTAAATCTAATAAATGAGGCTTGCCATCGTATAGTCTAAATACTTCATAAATCCCATCACCAAATTGGAAGCCTCTCTCTTCTAATGCTACCATCGGCTGTTCTTCTTTCGTATTAATCATTCTCCCATTAAACAAGATCCAATCTTTATGAGTAGCTTTCATTCTTCCCCACTCCTTTATCACATGATTGATTTTATTGTACAACTTATGACACCCTGAAAGAAGGAATTTTCTGTATTTTCACAAACTAAAAATACATCACTTCGTAAAAGTGATGTATTTTATCATTTATTTAAGGAAATATTTTTCAATATCATCTAACATAAGGTTCGCAGCTTTAATACCGCCTGCTGTATTCCAGATTACCTCATCCACTTGGAATACTTTATTATTTTTAGAAGCCTGTAGTTGCTTAAAGAGTGGATCTTCTGTCCATTCCTTCGCTAACGAATTTCCTTCATTATTCTTATCTGCATCTTTATCAGACGTGAAATAGAATAAGTAGTCTCCGTCCATATTTGGAATCTGCTCTTTTGTAATTCCTTTTATCGCAAAATCATCTTTATCTTGTAATGGTGGTCGTTTAAATCCAATATCATTTAAAACAACGCCCGAGAATGAGTTTTTTTGATAAATACGAACATCACCTGGCACGAAACGAATAATAGAAACTTTAGAATTCAATTTATCGCCTAACTTCTCTTTCATTCCTTCAATGCGTTTTTTATAATCATCAAGAGCTTTTTGCCCTTCTTTTTCTTTATTTACAGCTTTTGTATAAAGTGTAAAGTTTTCTTTCCAATCACCGCGTAATGTTTCTGCATAAACAGTTGGTGCGATTTCTTTTAGCTGATCATATATTTTTTCATGACGCATTTTATTTCCGATAATTAAATCTGGCTTAAGCTTCATTACAGCCTCTAAATTAATATCACGTTCAGTTCCTACAACTTCCGTGTTTTTTAACTCTTTCGCTAAATGAGGATACCATTCATCACCAGCACGTGGTTTCGTAGTCCCCACTGGCGTTACGCCCACAGCTAGGAGAGCCTCTGCGCCTTCATTTGTTAAAACAACAACTTTTTTAGGTGTACCATTTACTGTCGTTTCACCCATTGCATGCTTTACCGTATATGAATCTTTTGCTTTCGCTGATATATTATTTTCTTTTTTCTCTTCTTTACTACATCCTGCAATTACAACCATGAGTATCATAATGCAGAACATAATTAGTTTTTTAGTATGTATCATATGTCCTCCCTAGATGAAATCGATTATCATTAACATTTAAAGATTAATGTATCTTACATACATTGTCAATGTATATCAGAAAACTTTTTTAATATATACTATTTAGATTCTATCCGCTTTTCTAATGTTTCTTTTTAAAACATAGTGCATAAGTATGAAAAAAATGTTGTTATTAAAATGCGTATCCTTGTTATACATAACAAGGATACGCATCCATATTGCACTATCATTTCAATTCCTAATATTGAGTATACTTAATATACGCTGGGTCATTATATACCCACTGATTTCCACCAAGGTTTAACCAACCATTTTCATTTATATATACTAAATAAGATTCTGGAGAATTTAATTGGCGGATAACTGCAGATGTAGTTGATGGACCACTTCTTAAATTTACATTCATCCCTTGTATATATGCAACCCCAATCGGGCTTCCATCACTATTGCTTGTCTTTACAAAATTAATGTAAGAAGAATCATTATACACCCATTGTCCATTCCCCAAATCTAGCCATCCGTTACTTTCTTGATATACAACGTAAGATTCTGGAGAATTTAATTGACGAATAACTGAGGAAGAAGTTGATGGACCATTTCTTAAATTTACATTTTTCCCAAGAACATAAGCGATTCCCTTCGTTTGAGGTACCGGTTGTGGGTTAGGAGGTTGTGGATTTGGAGCTACTCCAAAAATAGCTGCTATTCCATTTGCATACGCTTGACTTAGATCTTCAATAAATTGTGGATTTTTTAATAAATTTGCATCAAAAGCTGTATCAATAAAAGCAGTCTCAGTTAAAATTGCATCCATTGCGGTTTCTCTTAATACCGCATAATTTTCTTTTTTTGCTCCTCGATCACGAAGACCATATTTTGTTAATACAGGATTGACAGCTGTGTGCATTTTTTGTTGCTTTGCATATGCAGTGCTGCTATTGGATAACGCATTATAAATATAACTTTCAAAACCTGTACCCCCGCCGCTATTAATATGAAATGAAATAAAATAATCCGCACTGAAAGCATTAGCAATATTAGCACGTTCAGATAAAGAAATAAACACATCACTATCACGTGTCATCTTAATTGTAATTGGGTAATTTACCGTTAAAATGTCTCGAACGCGTCTAGCAATTTGAAGTGTTAAGTTTTTTTCTACTAAACCATTACCAACAGCACCAGAATCATATCCACCGTGCCCTGCGTCTATAACAAGTTTCATTTTATTGCCCCGCCCCTTTCTTGTAATATGTTTGCATTTCTACTCGTCCTATTTTATGTGAAATGTACAAATTCTGTTACAATTGCAAATAAAAAAACCGCCTTATGTAAGGCGGTTACTATCATCTTGCTTTAACCAATTTAAAATAAATATATACGATTGATAGTGAACATAACGTATGCAAAATAAAATAAATAAAAGTGCTATTCCAACACCACTATAAAGTAAACCGAACTTTAAAAAAACATTTACAAGTGGTGGAAAGTTTATTAGATTTTGTAATGTACTAAGCATACAAAACATAATGAAAAAGACAGGGACGTATTGTAATTCATACGGCTTTTTTTTCTTAATCATTCTTTTCCGAATGATTATATGACATAATTCTGCTACTATAAAGCACCCTCCAATTAATACAAGACCAGAAGTCATCGTCATACATCCACCTGCCTTATATTTATTGTATCGCATAAATAATCATCGTTATATTTTCTTTACGTACTCTTCATCTTCTGAAGTAAAACCAAAACTCTCTATGAAAGACTTCGCCTTTTCTGTTAATTTCTCTTGTAGCACTTTTATTTCTTTCACATTTCTTTGTTTCATCATTTCTTCAAATGTAAAATACGTATTTGTACCATAACCGTAACCTTGGTAATCAAAATGAATAATTAGCTGTGATAAAACAGCCCGTTCCTCTTGTACACTATAATCTATTACACCAATATATGTATCATCAACTTTCACACAGTACTGTACCTTTTTCTCACCTAAACTATGCGATTTAAACATTTCTTTAACAACGCTTTCATTTTCTACAGTAACTTTCTCAAACGTAATCATATGTTGTCCATCCTTTTACTATTATTGTATCAATAATACTTCCTATTTATGAAAAAAACCTTAAGACCGTATGCGATCTTAAGGTTTTTCTAATTAAACTAAGCTATACGCACGTTTTGTTTCTTCATGGAACTTATTCGTATCGTATTTATGCTCAACATAAATTTGGTGCCATACCATAAACGCAAGTACAGTCCAAATTTTACGGCTATAATCGCCTTTATCTGCACAATGTGCTTCCAGTAAGTTTAATACATACTGTTTGTCGATTAAATGCTCTGTCTTACTTTCGTTTATAATATTTATAGCCCAATCATGCATTTCGTCTTTTAACCAGTGACGAATTGGTACTGGGAATCCAAGTTTTTTACGATCTAATACGTGATCTGGAACGATTCCGCGTGCTGCTTCACGTAAAATAGCTTTCGTAGTTCCGTTAGCAATCTTAAATTCAGTTGGAATTTTAGATGCAACATCGAATACTTCTTTATCTAAGAACGGTACACGAAGTTCTAATGAGTTTGCCATTGTCATTTTATCAGCTTTTAATAAAATGTCACCGCGTAACCATGTGAACATGTCAATGTACTGCATTTTACTTACATCATCATAATCTTTAATCTCGTTATACAATGGTTTCGTGATATCCATATAGTTAACACTTTCATTGTAATACTTCATTAATTCAGCTTTTTCTTCTTCACGGAAGATTTTAGCATTTCCATAGTAACGCTCTTCAATTGGTGTACATCCACGCTCTAGGAAGCTCTTACCTTTAAATCCTTCTTTAAGAGCACCACTTAATGCTTTTAGAACGCTCTTACCTGGGCTAGGAATGTAAGAGAACATTTTTAGTGAGTTTGGCTCACGGTAAATGTTATAACCACCAAATAGCTCGTCTGCGCCTTCACCAGAAAGAACAACTGTTACATGTTTACGTGCTTCTTTCGCAACGAAGTACAATGGTACAGCTGCTGGATCAGCTAAAGGATCATCCATATGCCAAATGATTTTTGGGAACTCATCCATAAATTCTTTCGCTGAAATGAATACGTTATGGTTTTTAACGCCTAATTTCTCAGCAGTTTCTTTCGCAACATCAACTTCACTGAAACCACGTTGCTCAAAACCAACAGAGAATGTTAAAAGATTTGGATTCATTTCTCTTGCGATAGAAGCGATGATAGATGAATCGATACCACCAGATAAGAATGAACCTACTGGTACATCACTACGCATATGCACTTTTACTGAATCGTATAACACATCACGAATTGCTTGGATATGCTCCTCTTTCGTTGCACTTGAAGCGTTGAAATAAGGTTTCCAGTAGCGATGGATTTCCATCTCTTTACCGATTTCTTTTACGAAATAATGACCAGGCTCGATTTTATTAACATCAATTGTTAAAGTTTCTGGCTCTGGACCATATTGGTACGTAAAGTAATGTTGTAGTGACGTTGGATTAACGCCTTTATCTTCCATCACATGCATAATACTTTTCTTCTCAGATGCGAAGAATGTAGTATCACCTTGTTGTGCGATGTATAAAGGTTTAATACCGAAGTGGTCACGTGCACCGAAAAGTTTCTTTTCTTCACGATCCCAAATCATAAATGCAAACATACCACGAAGGTAATCTACACATTTTTCTTTCATATGTGCATACAATGCAATGATAACTTCTGTATCAGATTGCGTTGCAAACGTTGCACCTTTTTCAAGTAACATTTCACGTAATTCTACATAGTTGTAAATTTCACCATTAAAAATAATTACATATCGATCATTTTCATAAGTTAGCGGCTGATGTCCTGCCTCTAAGTCAATGATGCTTAAACGGCGGAAGCCAAATTGTACATGTTCATCACGAAAATATCCTTCGTCATCTGGACCACGGTGGAAAATCATCGTGTTCATATTTTCAAATTGATGTTTTTCTGTTTCTGAAAACTCTCTAGGGTTTTCACATAAACATCCTACAAAACCACACATACTTCTTACCCTCTTTCAGTTTTCATTCTGTCTCTATACTACTATATCAACCCTATTTATACTAGCATAATCAACTGAATATGGCGACCAAAAACTATAAAAAAATCACTCCATTTCACATTTTTAACAATTTTTTATGAAAACATGAAAACTAGGCACTCACCTTTCTCCGCTTTTGTCATATGATATTGCAAATTGATTTCTAGGAGGGAATACCATGAGTGAAGAAAAAAAAGATTCTTCTCGCCCACCGGTTCGTAATTACTTAAAGCAAATTGATGATTTCTTCGAGCAAACACCTCTTCGCAATGTAATCGCTGATTTAAATCATTTTTTCCAAAAAGGAAACCGTTTATTAACATTCCCTGTAGATTTATATGAAGTTGGTGAAGAACTCGTTGTTACAGCTGAACTACCAGGTATACAAAAAGAACAAATCCAAATTGAAATACAAAGTGAATACTTAAAAGTCTCTGTAAAAGAAGAGATACTTGAAGAGGAAGAAGAACAAACATCCCATAACTATTATCGCCGAGAACGTTCCATTTCAGAAGCATCAAGATTGATTAAATTGCCGTATTCAATTAATAAAAAAGCGGCAAAAGCTTCTTATCAAAACGGCGTATTAGAAATTCGGGCGCCGAAACTTCCCCAGCAACATGACATTTTATCGATAGACTAATGCAAAAAAATAAGGGTGCTATGCACCCTTATTTTTAACCCACTAATCGCTTCATATCACGTATAATGTCTTCGTATGGCGTATTACTAATGCCACTATACTTTTTCATTACTTTTCCGTTTTGATCAATTAAATAAAATGATGTACCATGCATGACCTGACCGTTCTCCGGCTTATCTACAAGTGATTGGAAATTATCTTTTGAAAACTTTGTAATATCTTCTAACGAATACCCCGTTAATAAATTCCAGTTACTAGTATCCTCTGTAAACTTTTGAATAAAAGCTTTCAGATTTTCTGGCTTATCAAGGTCTGGATCTACACTAAATGAAACAAACTGAACGTCTAATTTCTCTTCTTTTGCCATCTTTTGAAGCTTGGCCATATTTGCAGTCATTGGTGGACAAACTGTCTGACAATTTGTGAACATAAAATCTGCAACCCAAACTTTCCCTTTTAAATCTTTTGTACCAAATTTCTTTCCATCTTGATTTGTAAATTGGAAGGTTTCTAAATCCCAATTTAATGGTTTACGAAGCTTTGAACCTGATTCACTACATCCAGCAAGTACAAAGAGACAAAATACAACCATAAGACCAATTATTTTTTGATAACGCTTCATTTATAAACCTCTTTTCTCTATCCTAAATTTAAATAGGTTATGTTTATAATAACAAAAGTTAACACTACGAGAAAATTGTTTACTACATTTGTTCACGAAATCGTACGAATTTACGTATGTTACTTTTTTATTTCAAGCGAATTACTAGACAAAATATATTTTTTTACTATTATTTCTCTAAATAAAAGTGATAAAACTAATTTTATTGTTACTTTTGTAAATACCTCTCCCTATTTTTTAACAATTCCTTAAACATTAATCCATGTTTTACACTGTATTCCTTAACAACATTTCGGTACAATACAAATACAACGATTTTAAATGAGGTGATGTTCATGGCAAAGCGCTATGAAAATATGGATAATGTTAGTACAAAAAAATCAATTCGCTCTTTTTTACGCTGGCGTAAAGAACGAAAGCAAAACAAAAAAGATTTTTCTTTCTTAGTAGAACAATCACCCGTTAAACAAAGTGCATTTTTGCAAAGTAATGTTGAAAAAACGACTATCACATGGATTGGGCATTCCACTTTTCTTATCCAAACGAATGGACTTAATATATTAACAGATCCAGTATGGGCTAATAAATTAAAGCTAGTTCCAAGACTTACAGAACCTGGACTCTCTATAGAAGCACTACCTAAAATTGATATTGTCCTTATTTCACATGGTCATTATGATCATTTAGATTTTTCAACTCTTCGTCAGTTGAATGATGATGTTCTATATCTTGTACCTATTGGATTAAAAAAATTATTTACTCGTAAGAAATTTAAACATGTAGAAGAGTATAAATGGTGGGAAAGTACGATAATTAACGAAGTTTCTTTTCACTTCGTACCCTCTCAGCACTGGACGAGAAGATTCTTATTTGATATGAATACGTCTCACTGGGGTGGATGGATTATTGATAATGAAACGACTATGGAAACCATATATTTTTGTGGTGACAGTGGCTATTTCCAAGGTTTCAAAGAAATTGGTGAACGCTTTTTAATTGATATTGCTCTTATGCCCATTGGCGCTTATGAACCAGAATGGTTTATGAAAGTATCTCATGTTTCACCTGAAGAGGCCGTGCAAGCTTATTTAGATTTAAACGCTACGCATTTTATACCAATGCATTACGGAGCTTTTGCACTCGCCGATGAAACACCTCGTGAAGCAATAACTAGACTTCGAAATAATTGGAATTTGCGCATGTTACCTTGGGAACAACTGCATGTACTCTTTTTAGGTCAAACTTTTATTTATAGTAACGCAACAAATAATAAGCAAATAAAAGAAAAAATTGAAACTTTACATGTGTAACGTAATGACTGATTTTCTATATCCAACATATAATATAGAAAATCCTATAGTGAAACTTTAATTAGTGGGTTTTCTTCATCCCCACTGATTATTTGCCTTCACCAATCAAGCTTTTACGGGCAGCCCGCTACCTAACCTCTTTGCTCCAGCTAAATTTGAGGTAGAGAGTTTTACTGTCCACAAATAGCGGGATAAAGGGTGTTTTCTATGAATGAATATTTACAGACTCGCTATATCATTAGCGGTAGTGCCTGTGTAGCTCTTCTTATTTCTTACTTTCTATTTACATAAAAAAGCTACTTGAAATATATTTTCAAGTAGCTTTTTTATTACTCTGCTAAATACATAAATCCGATTGCGCCCGGACCTGTATGAGTACTAATAATAGGCGTTGTATAGAAAATTTCTGATTGAGCAAATCCACTTACTTTTTCAACCGCCGCTTTCATACTTTCAGCTAAAGGAATTGCTTTCGCATGCGGAATTGCAACAGCTTTTACGACTTTTCCAGCCGTATCTTGCTCAAATAACTTAGCTAATGTTTTTACAATTTGGCCTTGGCTACGAACTTTCGTTACAGGATTATAAACACCGTCTTCAAGACTAGCAATTGGCTTTATATTAAGTAGAGAACCGATAAACGCTTTTCCTTTACCGATACGTCCACCCTTCACTAAGTTTTCTAATGTATCCACTACTACATATAAACGAGTATTCTTTCTTACTTCATCTACACGTTTTAAAATTTCTTCTAGTGAGCGTCCGTCCTTTGCCATTTTTGCAGCTTCAATTACTTGATATGCTAAAGCATGTGTAATAAATTGAGAATCAACAACTGTTACTTTGGTATCAGTCATTGATGCAGCGCTATTTGCAGTTGCTACAGTACCGCTCATTCCACTTGTCATATGGATAGAAAGGACTTCGCTTCCATCTTCCCCTAGCTTGTCATACATTTCTACAAATGTACCCATAGCTGGTTGTGATGTTTTTGGTAATTCCTCTGATTTAATCATTTCTTCAATAAATTCGTCAGGTTGTAAATCAACGCGATCTAAATATGTTTGTCCATTTACAGAGATTGATAATGGTAAAACATGAATGTCATACTTTTCGATTACGTCTTGTGATAAATCTGCCGTTGAATCTGTTACAATTTTAATTTTTTGCATACTATACTTCTTCCCTTTCCAATACGCTCTCCTTGTTATTATACTAGTATTCCCATTGCTTTCAACAATTTGGAACGAAATTTCATCAAATTAATTATATTTTCATATCTAAAATGAAAAAGACAGAGTTTACTAACCCTGTCCGTACTTCGTATCATGCATTTTTTTCAAGGGTATTTGTTTTATATACATTTAAATAATCATTCCACTTCAAACAATTTTGTAAATATTCACGGAAAGAATACGAAAATCTTGGGTGTTTTTGTTTTTGAATTTTTGCAATAAATAATTGAAGACGAGACTGAATTAGAAACGATAATGGATGCTGTGCCTGTAGGACAGGGATTTCGAATATTTTAATGCAATCCCCTGTTGAATGAGTGAAATAAAAACTTTTCGTAATCACAATATCAATCCTCTTTTTCATTGGATTTTTGAACTTCCTCTACTTTGCGCTGTAACACGTTGTTTAAAGTGGAGTAAAATCAGACTTATATGATTTCTGTAGTCCTTATGGCTAGAAGATTTATACTCTATTCATCTCCACCTAATTCACCTTCCCGCCCTAAATATCTCTGAGACGGGAATCTCATTATCCATCAATTGTTTAATACATTTAGTATAAGCTTATAAAAGCGCAAAGTTTGTCTAAATTTTGGAGATTCTATAATTTTTTTCTTCTATATATTGTATACGTTTATAGCTATAGTATAACAAATAAATAAAAAAGTGCCTTTATAACGAGGCACTTTTCGACTGCATTTCTTCTCTTTTCTTTTTCCTCTTACTAACAACCTTTGATAACGCAATACTTACTTCATAAATACAAATAAGCGGCACTGCAACTAAACTATGAGATAAAAAGTCTGGCGGTGATATACAAGATGCAATGATAATTAATGCTACGTAAGCATACCTTCTTATTTTTATTAAAAATTCCGCCGTAAGTATTCCAATACTAGTTAAAAACATTACAACGACTGGCAATTCAAAAATCACAGCAAATGGAACTGTTAAATTAAGTACAAAATGAAAATACTTTTCTGTCGTAAACATCGTATTAAACATTTCATTACCTATCGTAGTTAAAAAGTGAAATAGAAACGGCATTACAATAAAGTATCCAAAACATAAACCTGCAATAAATAATATAGACAATACCGGTATATACATTATTGTCATCTTTTGTTCATTTGGATGTAAACCCGGTTTTACAAATAACCAAATTTGTATAGCAGCAAAAGGAATTGTACAAACGATAGCAAATACTGTAGCAATCGAGAAAAAAATCCACAATACATCACTTGGACCGAGAACAGTTAATTTCATTGGTAAATCTTTTACAAGCCAAAAATAAATATCCTTTGTAAAAGTAAATCCAATAATTAAAAATAGTACAAAGGATAACACCGTATATATTACTCTTTTTCGAAGCTCAACAATATGTTCTACTACGCTCATTTCCCGATTTTCCATCTCGTTCACCACACTTTATTTATCCATTACAAGGAAAATACACTACATTTTTTCTTTCTTTTCCTTTTCTTGAAATGCGTCATCTGTCAATTCTTTCGTTGATTTTTTAAACTCTTTTAACGTTTCCCCTAAAGCCTTCCCGATTTCCGGCAATTTTTTAGGTCCAAATAAAATGAGTACTGCTACTAAAATTAAAATTAACCCTGGAAAGCCAATATTTGAAAACATTTCCCCATCCCCTTTATTAGTAGTTTCCTTGTCCTACTATTACATAATTTTATTTTGTCAAAAAAGTTTGAAAACGTCAACAAATCCATTGTCTTTTGTCAAAAAAATTCAAAAATATAATCAATTATACAAATTTCATTTTCTATTGCTCTTGTGTATGATATGGTAAGGGAAATGACATATTATTTTATGATAGTAGAAAGGATTTGCATTATGACTGAAAAAATGACACGAATGACCCAATTTGTAAAAGAAGAAATTGCAAATGCAATTACACATGGTATCGGTGCCATTTTAAGCATCCCTGCCTTAATCATATTGATTATTCATGCTTCTAAGCACGGTACCGCATCAGCCGTAGTTGCATTTACTGTTTATGGTGTAAGTATGTTCTTACTGTACTTGTTTTCAACATTGCTACATAGCATTCATCATCCTAAAGTAGAAAAAATATTTACTATTTTAGATCATTCAGCCATTTACTTATTGATTGCTGGCACGTATACTCCTTTTCTACTTATTACACTTCGTGGCCCATTAGGATGGACGTTGCTTGCTATAATATGGACACTAGCAATCGGAGGTATCGTCTTCAAAATTTTCTTTGTACGTCGCTTTATTAAGGCATCAACGCTATGTTATATCATAATGGGATGGCTCATAATCGTTGCTATTAAACCACTTTATGAAAATCTAACTGGACATGGTTTTTCACTACTTTTAGCAGGTGGCATTTTATATTCTGTCGGAGCTATATTCTTCCTTTGGGAAAAGCTACCTTTCAACCATGCCATATGGCACCTGTTCGTTTTAGGTGGTAGTGCGATGATGTTCTTCTGTGTACTCTTTTATGTCTTACCTACAGCATAATAAAAAGGATTCAGCTTACGATAAGCTGAATCCTTTTTTATTACTTATGTAATTGTGATGCAATAACTTCCTGTGTATGCTTCGTTAATTCTTTAATATCCATATTCGCATAATCTTCAGGTGTAATCGGCTTAGAAATTGTTACTGTTGCATGAGCTGGCTTCATACGATTTCCATTTGCTTCAAACATCTTATATGTACCATCTAACGTTACAGGTAAAATTGCTACACCTGACTTTACTGCAAGATGAAAACTACCAGCCTTAAACTCTCCAACTTCGCCACCCTTACTTCTCGTTCCTTCAGGGAAAATTACGATAGAATGTCCATTCTTTAATAGTTCAATTCCATCTTTAATCGCTTGAAGAGATTGACGACGATCGCTACGATCCATAAATACACAATTCATCAGTTCCATCCAAGTTGGTACAACTGGGAACTTTTTAATCTCTGCTTTTGAAACGAATCCAATTGGTTTATTTAAGTAACCTAGTAAAACAGGGATATCCATATTACTTTGGTGATTACTTACAACTAGTACTGGCTTGTCTTTCGGAACATTTTCAAGTCCTTTCACTTCTACTGCCCCTCCAGCTACACGTACCATTTTCTTACCAAACCAATTTGTCGTTTTATACACAGCATTGTCTTTTTCTTTTGGCGCCATCGTATTTACTTGTCTTTTAAGACGCCACATTCTCGGTGTAATCGCAATTACGATTAAAATTAAATAAAAGATTTTAAAAAACGTTTGAATCATACAGAACCCCCACCTATTATCATTCCGACCTTCATTATACTAGACAAACGAAGGAAAAAGAAGAAAAAAAGTCCAAACAGCAAGTGTTCGGACTTTTTAAGCATTCTATATTAGAAACGTTTTGCTAATTCACGAGCATTAGCAATTGCTGCTTCTTTAATTTCTTGTGCTTTTTCAGGGTTTGCATTCATGCCTTCAACTGCAATATATTCAGTATCATTCACACCGACAAATCCTAATACAGTCTTTAAGTGATTACGACCGAAGTCTACAGCTGCGTATGCTCCTTCAGAATATACGCCACCTGTTGCTTGAATGTGAAGTGCTTTTTTACCTTCTAATAAGCCGACTGGACCATTTTCAGTATATTTGAATGTTTTACCTGCGATTGCTACGTTATCTAAGTATGCTTTTACTACTGGTGGATAGCTAAAGTTCCACATTGGAGTTACGAATACATAACGATCTGCATTCATAAATGTTTCTAAGTTTGTGTTCATTGCTGCTACTTTTTGTTGTTGAACTTCAGTTAAAGCTTCAAAGCCTTCACCTGCTGCAAATTTACCCCAAGCAGCAAATACATCTGCATCAATTGCTGGTACTGTAGTGTTGAATAAATCAATTGTTACAACTTCGTCTTGTGGATGTTCGTTTTTATAAGCTTCGATGAAAGCTTCCCCTACTGCCATTCCGAAAGAACCTTCTGCTGAATTTGGATTTGCTGTAATAAATAGTACTTTTGTCATTGTATTCTCTCCCTTTTTTCTCTTTATCTTTAATTCAAGATTTGTTTTTCAAAAGTTAATAACTTACCTTATGTAAGTATAATATAAAAAGTTTTAATCAATGTCAATAAAAAATAGCTACTTTTTTTTCGTAAGTTAATGATTTACTTTGTTTCCTTAAAATTTAGTATACAGATATTACAAACTCTTTCATATAAAAAGGCTACCTCTACAACCTATAGAGATAGCCTTCTATTACATATTATTTTTGAAATACATGTTTTACTTTTTCAGCTGGAATATTACTTCCGCCTCTACCTTTTACATCTTCAATCATCATTGTAATGACCATATCTGGCGAATTTAAATCAAATGCAGCGAACCAACCTAGTTCTTTTCCTTCGGCCTCTTTTGATACTTTTAATTCCGCTGTACCTGTTTTTCCAGCAAGAGTCATACCATCAATTTTAGCAATTTTCCCTGTACCATCTGGATCATTAATTACTTTCGTCATTGCAGTTTTTAATATATCCTGATTTCCTTTAGAAATTACATTTTCTTTCCAAGCTTTTGGTTGTTTATCTGTTTTAATAATATACGGTGACGGAATCGTTCCATCATTTACAATTGGCGCATACGTTAAAGCTAAATGAAGAGGAGTCATTAATACTTGTCCTTGTCCATATCCCGTATCTGCCATTTGAATATCATTTTTAATGCCGTCATTTGCAATTTTAGAAGCAGGGAATCCATATTCAATTGGTAGTTTCTCATCGAATCCGAATTTTTTTGCTTCACTCATAAACTTGTCTTTTCCGATTTTCAAAGCTTCTTGTGCGAAGTAAATATTATCCGAGTATTTCATCGCCTTATCAAGATCAATCGGATTTGCATCTTTCACACGCGTTACATAGTAATTACCCCAAGAAGAATCTTTTGTCCATTTTAATCCTTCAATTTTCAACTCTTCTTTTGGATCAATCGTTTTCGTTTCAAGACCAATTGCAGCTGTAATAGGTTTAAATACAGAACCTGGTACCGACAATTGTGTAAAGCGATTTGTCATTGGTTTTTTCGGATCATTATTCCAAGCTTCGCGTTGTGCCTTCGATGTCCCTCGTGCAATTATATTAGGATCATATGCTGGACTACTTACTAGTGCAATTGTTTCTCCACTTTTCGGATTAATTGCTGCACTTGAACCAGCTTCGCCCTTCATTTCATTATACGTTTTTTCTTGAACAACACTATCAATAGTTAAAGTTACATTTTCTCCATCAACAGCATCTGTTTTTGCCAAGTTTTTAATTTCTTTTCCTTGCGCATCTTCTACAAAGACACGGCCACCTTTTTTACCGCGTAGCTTTTCCTCTAATACTTGCTCTAAACCAGCTTTACCAACTGGGTCATCAGCTTGATAGCCTTTCTTTTGTAGCGTTTTTAAATCTTCAGCATTTACCTTTCCAATATAACCAGTCAGATGAGCTGCCGCTTCCCCTAACGGATATGTACGAACATTTACAGGTTTTGTTGAAACACCTGGTAAATCAATGTACGTATTTTGTGTTGCCCCTTCAGGCAAAATTCCAATTGGTACGAGATACCCTGGTTTTACCCATTTAGCAGCTAATTTTTGATCAATTTCTTCTACAGACATATTTAATAACTTCGCTACTGTTTCTTTCGTTTGCGGAGCAGTATCGCCTAACTTTTCAGGAATCAATCCGATTTCAGAAGCTTTCCCATTCGTTGCAAGACCTTTTCCATTACGATCGTATATTTCACCACGTTTTGGCTGTGTTGTCTGCATACGCACTTTACTATCTTTCGTCATGCCTGGGAAAATAAAATCAGGAGTCCAATCTATTTTCCAAGATTCTTTATCTCCATCTTTTTCTTTCACCATTTTTGCTTCATGACCAAATGTAATTTTACCACCAACTGTATCCATGCTTACTTTAAAAGGAACAGGGCCTTCATCTTTTTTATCTTCTTTTACTTCCCCTGTTTCTACCTTTAAGTCTTTCACTTCGATACCAGAATAAATTTTTTCATATTTCTCAGTAAACTCTTTCTTTGAAATATCTTTTTTTGCATTTTTTGATAGTTGATCATACATATCTGCAAATTTTTGTTTATTCCACGCTTTTACATATGTATCAAACGCTTCTTGTGGTTTTTCTTCTTTACCACATCCAACTAACATGAATGTTAAGCAAAGAAAAAGAATCCCCCATATCTTTCTCAATCGATTCTCCTCCTCTTTCTATATTAGTACTTTTGAAAATTTTAGCATTTTTACATGCTACCTATCATTATAGCACTATCGAATCTCATCTATAAACTTATATTGGTGAATATAAATAAAAAGATTGATGCGAATTCTCACATCAATCTTTTTTATTATTGTTGTTTCTCATATACATGGTAATAATACGTATATGGGTTTTTTTCATCCGTTAAACCTTTTTCTACAAAAATCTCTTTCCAATTTGTCATATCTATTTCTGGGAAGAATGTATCTCCTTCAAATGCATGATGGATTTTTGTTATATATAACTTGTCTACATAAGGTAAAAAGAGGTCGTAAATTTGCGCTCCACCAAAAATAAAAATCTCTTCTTCATTTTTACATAGTTCAAACACTTCTTCTACAGAATGAACAACTTCACAACCTTCAACATGATACCCTTCATTACGAGTTACAATAATATTACGTCTTCCAGGCAGTGGTCTACCAATCGCTTCATAGTTCTTTCTTCCCATAATAAGCGGGTGACCCATCGTTGTTTTCTTCACGTATTGTAATTCACTCGGTAAACGCCAAGGTAAATTATTATCTTTACCGATTACTCTATTTTCGTCCATAGCGACCATAAATGAAACAATCATTTTTTCATCTCCTCTACAATTATACTGCAACCGGTGCTTTAATTGCTGGATGCGGATCGTATCCTTCAATCGTTAAATCTTCCATTTCAAAATCGAAAACAGATTTCACATCTGGTTTTAATGTAAGTTTCGGGAATGGACGTGGTTCACGTGCCAATTGCTTTTCTACTTGTTCAAAATGATTTGTATAAATGTGTGCATCACCAATTGTATGAACAAATTCTCCCACTTCAAGTCCGCATTCATGTGCAATTAAATGTGTTAGTAGTGAGTAACTTGCAATGTTAAATGGAATCCCAAGGAATATGTCACCACTTCTTTGATATAACTGACAAGAAAGCTTTCCATCTGCTACATAAAACTGGAATAGCGTATGACAAGGCGGTAAGGCCATACTTGGTACATCTTCTGGATTCCAGGCAGAAACGATTAAACGACGTGAGTCTGGTGTTTTTTTAATCATTTCAATTACATCTTTTAATTGATCAAGTGTCTCACCAGCTGTCGTTTTCCAAGCACGCCACTGTTTACCGTAAACGTCTCCTAAATAACCATATTTATTTGAGAACTCATCATCTTCTAAAACGTTCTTTTTAAACAATTCCATTTGCTCGTCGTACTGTACTTTAAATTCTTCATCTTGTTGTGAGCGAAGACCAAAATCAGTCATGTCAGGACCAGTATACTCATCACTTTCTACCCAGCTCTTAAAAGCCCATTCATTCCAAATGTTATTATTATGCTGCAATAAATAGCGAATATTTGTATCACCTTTCATAAACCAAAGCAGTTCACTTGCTACAAGGCGAAACGGTACTCTCTTTGTTGTTAATAAAGGAAAACCTTTACTTAGATCAAAACGCATTTGATATCCAAATACAGATACAGTGCCTGTCCCTGTACGGTCTTCTTTCTTCGTACCATGTTCCATTACATGGCGGCATAAATTTAAGTATTCATTTTCAGCATGTTTCATATGTAGGAAAACCTTCTTTCAATCGTATATGCAATTTATCATAACATGAAAAATGATAAATTTAATAATCCTAATTAATAAAATTTCTTGCGCTAATTCTTACAAAATTATTAACTTTCCAAATATAAAAAGGTTTTCATTTTCTATTACCGAAAGTATAGTGCGGTAGAACAAAATTTATATTTGGAGGTTAGAAGTATGTCTAAAATTGAAACGCCTGTTATGACTTCTTTACAAACAACGGCTGAAAAAATGATGAAGGATTTAAATGTTCCTGGTGCTGCTGTCGCTGTTATAAAAGACGGTGAAGTTATTATTTCAGAAGGTTTCGGCTATCGTAATATAGAAACAAAAGAGGCTGTTACACCGAATACTCGATTCGCAATCGGTTCCTCAACGAAAGCATTTGGCACACTTTCATTAAGCTTGTTAGCACAGCAAAAAAAGTTTAATTGGGATACCCCTATCCAGTCTTATATACCTAACTTTACTTTATCTGAACTACTTGCTAGCTCACAAGTTACAGGACGGGATTTAGCTTCTCATCGAACTGGAGTGAGTCGTCATGAGGCTCTTTGGTACAGTTCTTCCTTATCTCGAAAAGATCTCGTTGAAAAAATAAAACATTTACCACTTGATGCACCGTTCCGAACTGCATTTCTATATAACAATTTAATGTATGCAACAATTAGCTACATTGTTGAAAACATTACAAATCAAACGTGGGAGCAATACACTACAGAACATATTTTAGAACCTTTAAATATGAGACATACAAACTTCTCTGTTAACGATTCACAAACTACAGATGATTACGCTTTACCTTACATTGAAAATGACGGTGAAATAAAAGCAGTTCCATTCCGTAACATCGATACAGTTGGCGCTGCTGGGTGTATTAATTCCACAATTGAAGATATGGCAAATTGGGTACTTCTCCACTTAAATGAAGGAAAATTTGGAGATCATGAATTAATCTCCTCTGAATTATTACAACAAATGTATACACCACACAATTCAATTCCAGACCAACCGGTTTTATCACTCCCTGAATCTCCATTAAATAGTTACGGTCTTGGTTGGTTTATTAGCGCTTATCGTGGTAAAAAAGTGATTCATCATGGCGGTAATATCGATGGATTTTCAGCGCTTGTTTCATTCATACCAACAGAAAACATAGGCCTTGTCATTTTAACGAATGCTGGAGGAACATTACTTCCTACTTATCTCGCTAATCAAATTTATGACGAACTACTTGAATTAGAATCCATTGATTGGCATAAACGTGCTGTAGAAGATACTAAAAAAATGAAGGAAATGATGAAAGAAGCAACTGAATCCCTCCCTGAACAAATTAAAGGGACTACACCTTCGCACAAGTTAGAGGATTATACTGGTACTTTTGAACATCCTGCATACGGAACATTACAAGTATACAAACGAGATGATTCGTTATATGTACAATTTATGGAAATGGATATTCAATTAGGGCATCATCATTACGACATCTTCTCTGCAAAAGTTGACTTATTCCAAATGAAAATGAGCTTATTATTCGCTTATGAAATGAATGTAAGTGGTGAATTCCCATCCCTTCAGTTACATGTACCAGCTACATTAAGTACTCAGCCGCTTACATTTAAGAAAATTAAATAAGTATTTTGATGGTAAAAAATAAAGGTAGGTGCGAATCACACCTACCTTTTCTATTTCATATCAATCTTATCTGATTGAAACCAAATTGGCTTCGATAACTCAAAGTTATTATGATCCTCTAAAACTATAGTAAGGCGCTCTAACATATCATCTAACATATGCGGCGCTGCTCGTAATGTCCAGACAACTGAGGAGAAAACTGTCATACCAACGTACACCGTGTATAATTTCCAGAATTCCTCTGGTATTTTTCTATTAAAGTATCCTTCTATTTGTCCGATTGAATACGGAATACTAATGTCCCTTGCAAACAGTGCAATTTTCACAAAATCATGAAGTGGATCGCCCCAATCGTAGCCATTAAAATCAACAACACCTACATATTTTCCATCCCGTACAATTATATTTTCTAAGTGAAAATCATCGTGTTGAAATCGATTTGGGCGGTTCTTTAAATATATTTCATTTTCTTCAATAAACTTTATGATTTTATCATCATTTTTTATGTTTATTCCACATGTTTTATATGCCTCTAAATATTTACTATGTTTTTTCATTGCTCTTTCATACCATGGAAGTATATTATTAGGAGCTTCATATGTATGCATTTTTGCTAAATCTTTCCCTGCCTCTATACCAATATCATATTGTTCTTTTGGTGAATACGTAGGCAATAACTTCTTCGCATCTTCCCCTTCTAAATACGAAAAGATGCCATAGCATAAACCTTCTTCTGCCAACAAACCTATTTCAATTGGTTTTTGTGCTTGCACACTACGATTTTGCATTTCATTTAAAATTTGAAACTCTATTTTCTTTCTTTCATACTCTTTTATATCGCCTGTCCGCAATAAATATTTATCATTATTCGCACTCGTAATTATATATTTCTTATCAGGTGAAAAACCTTTAGAAATTTCTTTAATATCCACTGCATTTTTTACTATTTGTATATTGTTTTGCCATGCTGTAATTATCTTCATATCTATTCCCCTTACATTTCTGCATTTGGTGTATAGGCAACTTCTACAATAAATCCATTCGGATCGTAAAAATCAATCGTATAGTAACCTTCCGAATAATGATTCATTTCAATTGGACCACGTATTACCTTCACTTTCGTACTAGAAAGAAAATCTGCTACTTCCTCAACTACTTCTCTATGAATAGCTTGATAACAAATATGTCTAGGCCCTAACGTCCTTACAATTTCCTCATCTACTTCTTTAAAGTATATTTCACTTTCTCCTGTGCTATATGCTATTTCATTTAACTTTCTCCACCCAATTATGGAAAACAACTTATTATAAAAAGAAATGGATTCCTCTAAATTTGCTACCCAAAATTCAATATGATGAATGCCTGCTCGCAGTGTATTCATATTAAGAATACGCTCCTTGTACTACTTGCACAATTTCCATCGGCTTATGAACCATGTAATCTGGTGCATCTTTTTTCACTGTTTCAATAACATCATATCCCCAAGATACCCAAATTACGTTCACTCCAGCCTTTTTACACGCTGCTACGTCTCGCTGTTCATCACCGACATATAACATATCTTTCTCTGTTATTTTTTTTGATTTCAAAAATCTTTTTATCATTTTATCTTTACCAAACAAATTTTTAGAACAATACACTTCTTGAATATTTTCGATACCATTCTTGTGTAAAAACGCCCGAATATGCTCTTCTGAGTTCGATGATATGACTGCAATTCCGTAGCCTTTTTTATGTAGTTCATCTAATACTTCTTTCATCCCATGGAACAAAACGAGATTTTTTATAGCAGGCTGATATAATTTATAAAATTCCAACGCTAATATCGGTAGTTTATACAGTGGTACATTAAGTTGTTTACATCTCTCTGGCATCGTTAATTTACGTAAATGTTCAATTTCGTCTTCCTTTACTGCTTTATACCCATGTTTTTCAGCAAGTTGATTATAAATCGGTACAAATATATTTTGTGAATCTACTAATGTGCCATCAAAGTCAAAAACAATATATTTTTGCATTCCCATACTCCCTTTGCTTCTTTTTTCTAAACCTATGTTATTCAACAACATAGGTGTCTGTCCCTTCTATAAAAATAAAAAAGAACAAGATTTTCTCTTGTTCTTTTTAAGACAACCATTTCGGTGGTACATTCGTATTCCAATAAATATTTCCTAACTCATGATGTCCAGAGTATCCATCATCAAAACGGTGGTAATGGAAATTAAAATAATAACCATCTTGCGGTGGATGATCTCTTCTTACATGGAAACGCAATAAATCATTTCCAGATTTCGTATCGTAGACGTGAAAAATCTTCTCATTATTTCCACCAGCTGGTTTTTGAGAAATCGCTAATGATTGTAGTGAATCTTCTGGTACATCACTAGCAAGTTCAGCAATTGCCTCTTCAATTTTCGGTAATATTACATCTTTAAACTCATCTTCAATTACTGGACCAATTTTAGTACCAAACTTTTGCATCGACTGCTTCTCTGCTTCTTGCATTGCATAAGTAATAAAAGTATCGGTGGTTAACCTGTCATTCGTTTCTTCATATGTATAGGACGTGCTCTCCAAACTTTGTTGCCCAGCTGTGCTCGTAGGCTTGTCCGCAGCTTTGGCATTATCAAGTAATATGGAAGGAGGCGTCACTAAACCAAATGTAAACACGGTAATTAATGCGACTAAGGTTTTTCTAAACCAATTTGGCATTTATGTTCCCTCCCCTTTCACTCATTATTTTTTATATAACGGTGGTTTCTTCTATTATACAAAATGATTGTAATTTTTGCACTTTACAATTTTGTTAACGTTCACATATTTTTCACTTGAATATGAAATTGTAAGATTTCATACAATAAAAATACAACAACAATAAGGAGGCGATCAGATGACTTTAGATGTCATGTATTCCGCCGCAAGTATACTCGTTTTAGTATATTTTATTTATCAATGTGTTACAGACTAGAAAAAGAGCCGTCACTGGCTCTTTTTTACTGGTACAAATACAATCCATACAATTAATAAAATAAAAACAACGCTGCCTACCACAGCTGGCAATAAATAAAACTGTGAAAGTATAACTATTCCATATAAAAGTATTGCTGGTAGTAGTAAATAACGATCTGCCTTCCATCTTAACAATAGTAATTTCCCTTCATCACAATATAAACGAAGAAACATCTTATTCGTAAATTCATTCCAATAATCACGTGCATAGCGAGAAATTGCAACTACAGCAAATACGAGAACAATAGCTGCAATCCACCTTGGAGTCATAATTATACTTGCAGTACTGATACATACAATTTGAATATAAAATATTCGTGCAGTACTTGTACGGAAAAATTCTTTCAAAAAAGATTCGACAATACGAGAATCAGCTTTTTTCCCTAAAAGTCTTTTAGAGCGCGGAAACATCCACGGTTTTTTATTCGAACTACTCGGTTTAGCCGCATGACCACCAACTTGCATAATTCCGCTCGTCCAGCGCATGCTTTCCTCCTTTTCTTTCTCGATTTCTTTAAAAAAGAACTTTTTATAATTCATTTTCTCTTTTACTAATACACTACTTAAGAAAATTACTAGACCGATAAATAGAATTGAATACAACGGATTTTTATAAATAAAAAATAAACTAATTCCAAAAAAGGACACGCTCATAGAAAATACTACATTTTTTACAATCCATAAAACCCATCGTTTCCCCACATGTACATGAACAAATCTCGTTAACAACGACAACATAAATCGAAATATAGTAAAGAATACCCAAAATAATAGGACTTGTATCTCTGTTACTTCGATACTTTTCATCAACACTGGTAACATAATAACGACTACTATTATATTCGTTATCGCTATTCGAACAAATGTGTACATCATGCCATACTGGACTAATTTTCGCATATGTGTTGCATACGAAATTAAAAATAAACTATCCGCTTGCTCAAAAAATGAACGAACTCCTCTTGGATATGTTACTAGATAAAATGCGAGTAATCCTAATCCGAAATAAATCGTCTCTTCCGTTGATAATTCATTTATCCATAGCGATCGATAATAGATTCCCATAAATATAAGTGCTGGAATAATAATATATAATGCGACTGTCCAATCTGTTACCGAACGTATAGACTTCCATTTCCGCTCAAGTTCATGGCGTAATCTCTTATAAAATTGTTGTTTAATCATGTTGTTCACGCCTTACAATTACATCAAAGCAGTCTAATAATGAACTACCCGGCATTTCCGCTAATATTTGAATAGATTCTAAATGTCCATCTGCGACTAATGTACCTTGTGAAATGAGTAAAAATCTTTCACAAATTTTTTCAGCAGTATCTAATACGTGCGTACAAAGTAAAATTCCTGCCCCGCGCTCTTTTTCTTTATATAAATAATTTAAAAACTCTTTCGTAGCTACTGGATCTAAACCGATAAAAGGTTCGTCAATGATATAAAAATCTGGCTCAGTTAAAAACGCCAATATTAGCATAGACTTTTGTTTCATGCCTTTTGAAAACTTTGATAAATACTCATGTTTATGCTTATTCATTCGAAAAGTATGTAATAATTGTTCCGCTCGTTCTTCCCAACTTCCCATTTCACTTCCACGAGCTGCCATTAATAATTCAATATGTTCCCAGAGCGTCAAGTAATCATAGTATGTTGGATGTTCTGGTACGTATGCATACGGATTTTTCTTTTCACCGAATGATATTTCACCGTCCATATTTACAAGTAATCCGAGTATCGTTTTAATCGTCGTACTTTTCCCAGCACCATTTGCTCCAATAAGAGCAACTAGTTCACCTTTTTCGATAGAAAAAACTATATCATGAATTGTTTTTTCGCCTATTTCATATCCAGCTGAGCGGATATTTACTTTTAACATGCATTCCCCTTCTTTCCATTTCCAATACAATCAAGGAAAAGAATAACATATAACTATCTATATATCATTATAAAATATTTATTTTCATAGCAGGAAAAAACATTTTTTAACAGAATATTAAATGTTTGATTACATTTTATTGGAGTTGATAATATGTCTTTTCAAATTCGTGAAGCAACGATAGATGATATAGACGCACTTTGTTCTTTAACGAAAGAATTAAAAGGTTCCTCTATTTCCTATGAAGATATGAACAACCGCCTACAATTCGTACAAATGAGTCCGTTTGATTTTTTATATGTTTACGAGGAAGAAGAAGCTATATTTGGATTACTTGGATTTCGCATACGTGAAAATTTAGAAGATGTAACACGTTATGGAGAGATTTCAATTATTAGCGTTGATTCTAACATACGACGGAAAGGCATTGGACAAGTTTTGATGGATTATGCCGAGCAATTAGCAAAGAAACATAATTGCATTGGCACATGGCTAGTTAGTGGAACAAAAAGAGTAGAAGCTCATCCTTTTTACAAAAAATTAGGTTATGAAGTAAATGGCTACCGATTTGTAAAATATTTTTAAACTACTTTATAAAGTGAAGGGACTATAACTATGACAAACATTAAAGCAATTTTCATTGATCGTGACGGTACAATTGGTGGTGACACTACAATACATTATCCAGGATCTTTTACATTATTTCCATTCACAAAAACATCCTTGCAAAAACTAAAAGCTAAAAATATAAAAATTTTCTCTTTCACAAATCAACCCGGTATCGCAGATGGAATAGCAACTGTAGCCGATTTTGTACAAGAATTAGAAGGCTTCGGTTTTGATGATATTTATGTATGTCCTCATAAACACGGTGATGGTTGTGAATGCCGTAAACCAAGTACAGGCATGCTGCTTAAAGCAGCAAAAAAACATGGACTTAATTTAACACAATGTGCTGTAGTTGGTGATCGTTGGACTGATATTGTTGCAGGAGCAAAAGTAAATGCGACTACGATTCTAGTCCGAACAGGCGCTGGGTATGATGCTTTGCATACGTACCGAGACAAATGGGCACATATTGAACCAAACTACATTGCAGATAACTTTGAAGATGCAACAAACTGGGTTTTAAATCAACTATAATACAAATGAAAATTTTGATTCACCCGAAATAATTTAAAACATAGTTAAAATAGCCTTTTGGCAAATAATTGTATTCCACAAAACGGATCACCTCAAAAGGTAGCAAGTTCCCTTTTGATACGCAAACATTGCAATTCAAATTATATTTTTTATTAGTAACAGCAATTAACGTAAAGAAGGAATAGCTTAGTGGCTATCCCTTCTTTATTGACTTCTATTATTTACATTTGTTATCTGTTTTTATTGAGTATTCTCATCGTTTTTATACTCCAAAATATCCCCTGGCTGACACTCCAAAGCTTTACATATCGCTTCTAATGTTGAAAAACGAACCGCTTTTGCTTTCGCATTTTTCAAAATAGAAAGATTCGCCATCGTAATTCCAACCTTCTCTGAAAGCTCCGTTACACTCATTTTTCGTTTTGCTAACATGACGTCAATATTAATAATGATTGTCATATCCGCCACCTCAAACCGTCAAATCATTTTCTGATTTTATGTGAATTGCCTCTTGTAGAAGTCGTTGGAGGATAGCAGCAAAAACGGCGATAACGAGCGAAGCAAAAACGATAATGAGTCCCACTAACCCAATAGGAGGATCCATTTTTTTCGCTATAAAATGAAAAAGTGGCAAACTTAATACATACAAACCACTGATTGTAATTGCACAGCGCTTTATATTCTTTAACGCCTTCACTGATAATTCCGAGAACGCTGTGTTCTCATCAATGTACTGTAAAAGATTGAAAGCCTGATAAAGAGCAACGTAAAAAGGCACAGCTGCTCCATACATTACAATGAAAACAAGATATTTTATCGGAGCAATGTTAGGATACAAATTCGCTGTGAAATCCGCCATTTCCGGCACTAAAAATATGCATAAAGCAAGCACTGAAATTCCAGCAAGAAAAATAATTACTTTTAAGAACATTGTTGAACTTCGTTTAAGATTCATTTACAATACCTCACTTATTTAATGGCAACATAATTTTATCACAACATTTATTGTTTAACAATAAATAAATATCGTTTTATTTTTGTCATGTTTTTTAATTTAGGCAAAAATAAAAAAGAATTTCTCATTACAAAGAAATTCTTTTTCTTGAAAATGCCTCTTTCAACTTAATTTTTTAAAACGTTAATTCGTAATGGAAATAACGATTATCTCTCAAATAGCCATTTTCAGCGTATAATCGTTGTGCTGATAAATTATCAATCTCTGTTTGCAATTTTACACCTTTTGCTCCATTTTCTAATGCGTATTCTTTAGCAGCTTCTAATAATTTTTTACCTGTTCCGGCTCCACGCTTCGCCGCTTGTACAAATAAATCATTTAAAATCCATAATTCTTTCATTGAAATGGAAGAAAATGATGGATATAGTTGCGTGAATCCAATATATTCGTCGTCTTCAACTGCTACGAAAATAACAGACTCTTTTCTCTCAATTCGATTTCGTAAAAATACTTTTGCCCCTTCTAAATCAGAATCTTGTCTATAAAACATGCGATAGTTATTAAAAACTGATGCCAGTCCATCTAAATCTGCAATTGTTGCTTCATATATTCTCATTTTACTACATTCCCCTTCCAATACTGTCTCATTATATCCGTTGCCCATTTAGGCTGGTGTATTTCTTCTGTCGGCATAAACTCTTTCATTATTGGTTTTATATCCAATATAGGAGTGCCATCAATAGCATCTAATCCCTCACAATAATTGATTTACCTTCTCTTTTGATCACCTTTACAATTGTTACACCTATGCGATTCGGACGATTTTTCCCGCGCTGTGCAAAAATACCTACTTCAGGATAATCCTTATTATTTCTAGGATGTCTAGCAAAATACTGAATTTGCTCGTCAGTTACTTTATGAAAATAAAAAACAACTTCAATATGAGAAAAATCTTCAATCCCTTGTATACTTTTTTCTGCATACATTTCAGTTAAAGTTATACGTGATCTTACTTCTCCCCACTCATCATCTTTTATTTCCTTTCTTTCATTATGTACAAATGCGATTGGTTGAACTGAAAACATACGCATTCCCCCTCAAATGTAACCACTTACATTATAAAGTATTTTCTGAATGTTTTCCAGATATACGAATTAAGTTTACATAATATAATTATAATCTATTTATCTAAAGCTACCTTGACTGCTTCAATTGCATGTATATGGGTCGTATCAAATATCGGGACTGATACGTTTTCTTGCTTTATTAATAAACCTATTTCCGTACAACCTAATATAATTCCTTGTGCTCCTTCTTGTACTAATTCTTCTATAACCCTTTTATAATACTCTCTAGATTGAACTACTATTTTTCCTAAACATAATTCTGTATATATTACTTCGTTTACTTTTTCTCTATTTGTTCCTGATGGTACTATTACTTTTATATCATGCTCTTCAATACGTGACTTATAGAAATCTTGCTCCATTGTATATTTAGTTCCAAGCAGACCAACCTTTTGAATGTCTTTTCTTTTAATTTCTTTTGCAGTTGCATCAGCAATATGTAAGACTGGAATATCAATTTTTTCCTTTATTTTTTCAACTACCTTATGCATTGTATTTGTACAAATGATTATAAAGTCTGCTCCTCCCTTTTGTAATGAATATGCCGCATTCCCTAGAATTTCTCCAGCACCATCCCAATCTCCGCTAGACTGACATCGTTCAATCTCTTCAAAATCCACACTATTAATCAAACATTTTGCTGAATGTAGCCCTCCTAATCTCTCTTTTATTTCTTCATTAATAATTCGATAATATTCAGAAGTTGATTCCCAACTCATGCCACCTATAAGACCTATCGTTTTCATATAAACACCTACCTAAACTATTTTTATAAAACTAATAACAACGTTTTATTGTGTATATTATACATAATAAAACAAGACTTTAAGTTTGGAATATAAAGTCTTGTTTTAACGGAAATATGGAAATAATAAAGAATAATTCTACTTTCATTTCCAAGGAAATTTTTATAGAATATTCTGAAATTAATAATCTGATGTTTTTATAAATTCTTTATACTTATAATTAAAACACTCTCGATACAGCTCTTTGATTTCATCATATGATGGAACACGTGGGTTATTAGCTGGGCTACCACTTTCAATTGCATCTGATGCCATTTTAGAAATAGCATTTTCAAATTCAATTTCATCGATTCCGTATTCTTTTAAATTTGGAATACGAAGATCAAAGCAAAGTTTTTTTATTTCACCAAGTGTGTAGTCTGCTACTTCCTCATCAGAATTCGAATACAAATCCTTATTTAAACTACGTCCAATTTTTGCTAACCTTTTCATTGCACTTGTTTTTGTAAACTCTAACACTGTAGGTAATAGTATGGCATTTGATATTCCATGCGGTACATGAAATAATGCTCCCACTGGCCTTGACATTCCATGAACTAATGTAACTGATGCATTAGAAAATGCAATTCCAGCTTGTAAAGAAGCAATCATCATCGCTTCTCTTGCCTCCATATTACGTCCATCTTCATATGCTATACGTAAATATTTCATAATACTTTCAATAGCTGAAAGAGCAAGTACATCTGTAAGTGGTTGTGAAAATTTAGAAATATAAGCTTCAATCGCATGACATAACGCATCTATTCCTGTTGCTGCCGTAATTTGTGGGGGTAACGAACTTGTCAAAACTGGATCTATAATTGCTACTTTCGGTATAAAACTAGGATGCTTCATCATCATTTTTACATCTGTTTTTTTATTCGTAATTACTGCTACACTTGTAACTTCCGATCCAGTACCAGAAGTTGTTGGAATTGCAATAAGTGGTAGTGGATTGTTTTCTATTTTAATATCCTTTTGGACATAATCCTCAACTTCTCCACCATTTGTATATAAAACCGCTACCGCTTTCGCAGCATCAATACAACTTCCACCACCAATACCGATAATAAAATCGCACTTTTCCTCTTTACAAAGAGATAACGCTTCTAATACGTGTATATTTGTAGGCTCAGCATCCACTTTATTATATGTACTAACAGTAATACCTTTCTTATTTAGTTGTTGCATACACTTTTCAACATATCCTAATTTCTCCATAATTGTATCAGTAACTATAAAAGCTCTTTTCCCTAACTTTTTTGATTGTTCTCCCAGTTTTTCAAGCGAATTCCTTCCATATAATACCGACTTTGGCATACGAAACTCAGAAACCTCTTGCAAGTCCCCCACCCCTTCTTATCCTAATTAATATTTTATAACATAAATTATCGATTTGATGAATCTTTACGATTCAAATTTTTTAATAGAGTCCTGTTAAAGTATAGAATGCGATAACTAAAAATACAGCAACCGTTTTCAAAATTGTAATAGCAAATATATCTTTATATGACTGTTTATGTGTTAATCCTGTTACTGTAAGAATAGTAATAATAGCCCCGTTATGTGGTAGTGTATCCATTCCTCCTGATGCCATTGATACGATACGGTGCATAACTTCTAATGGAATATCAAATTGATTGGCCGCTGCAATAAATTTATCTCCCATTGCACTTAATACTATTCCCATTCCTCCTGATGCCGAGCCTGTAATTCCAGCTAAAATATTCGTCGTTACTGCACCATTCACTAACGGATTTGTGAAAGTAGCAGAGATGCCATCTCTCATAATTGCGAAACCTGGAAGTGCTGCAATGACACCACCGAATCCAAACTCAGCTCCTGTATTCATCGTTGCAAGTAGCGCTCCACCAATACTTGTATTCAATCCAGCTTGGAAACCTGTTACTACTCGCTTCCAATATAATAATAACGTTGTTAAGATCCCTATAATAAGTGCCAATTCTACAGACCAAATTCCTACTACTGCACTTAATTCTATTTTTCCAAATGTTTTCATACCAATTGCAGAAAAATCAAAACCGCCTGGATACCACTTCGGTATCATAATAGTAAACACTTTATTCATTACACCTACTAAAATAAGTGGTATAAATGCAATAAGTTGTTGTGCTCTTGTGATTTCAATGTTATTAGTTAATGGCATATTTTTTTGTTCTACTTGCAAAGATGCTGCCATTTCAGTATTTCCATCATTAAAACCAAAGTATCCTTCACCTGCCGCTTTTGCCTTCTTACGTCTACTCTCTAAATATAGTAAACCTACTGTAAGAACAAAAATTGCTCCTACAATCCCAAGTATCGGTGCAGCATAAATATCCGTTTTAAAAAATGTTGTAGGTATTACATTTTGAATTTGTGGTGATCCAGGTAACGCATCCATTGTAAACGTTACTGCTCCAAGAACAATCGTTCCAGGGATTAAACGCTTTGGAATATTAGCTTGTCGAAACAACTTAGCTGCGAACGGATAAACAGCAAACACTACTACATACACACTAACACCACTATACGTTAAAATAGCCCCCATTAATACAATCGCTAATATAGTACGTTTTTCACCAACTAACTCAATAATTGTTTTTGCGATAGAATCTGCAATTCCTGACATTTCCACTACTTTTCCAAATATTGCTCCTAATAAAAACACAGGAAAATATAATTTTATAAATCCAACCATTTTCTCCATAAAGATATTAGAAAAGAAAGGTAATACATAACTAGGTTCTGTCAAAAATACTGCAAATAATGCAAATATCGGTGCGAATAAAATAACAGAAAAACCTCTGTATGCTACGAACATAAGTAAACTTAGTGCTAATAATATAATAACTAACTCCAATTTTACCCCTCCATTAAACAGAATATTCTAAATTTTATTGATAAATTTCTACTAACCTTTTAATTCTGACATCCCTCCTCTTATTCATACAAATTTTTATGCTAAAAATGTCTAATTATAATTATTCGATTACATATGAAAAATCCCTTTAAACAGAAACGAATTCATCGTCATACGTTATAAAGGGATTGCTAGAATCTATATTTACTGCTGTATTAAATTTTTCTCTACACAAAAATGATACAGTTCTTCAACATCTTTCACTATGTAGGTCGCACTAACTTCAGTCAGTTCTTTTTCACAGCCATAGCCATATAAAACACCAATTGAAGCAATTCCATTCTGATTTGCACCTATTATATCGTGCTTTCTATCACCAATCATTATCATTTCTTCTTTATTTAGTTCTTCATTTTTTTGTAAAATATGAGCAATTATTTCTTCTTTTTTTATTCTCGTACCATCTAAATTACTTCCAATGATGTCTTCGAAATAATTCGTTAATTGAAAATGCTCTATAACTTGTTTCGCAAATACAGTGGGCTTTGAAGTTGCTACAAATATGCGATTCCCTGAACTTTTTAATTGTTGCAAGAGCTTCAGAATCCCCTCGTATACATTATTTTCAAACAATCCACGCTGCTTTAAATACTCACGGAAGTAAAAAACTGCACGTTCAACCTCTCCTTCACTCATATTATATCTCTCTACGAATGATTGCTGAATAGGAGGACCTATAAATGAATCTAACTCACTTATATGTACTTCTTCAATTCCTACTTTTTTTAACGCATACAAAACCGAATTTACAATTCCTTCTTTCGGATCCGTTAAAGTTCCATCTAAATCAAATAGAAATGTTTTATACATGTTTCATTCCTCCACTTAATTTGCTGTATAAATAACTGCTAACATCTCTTCCACTTCTCCCTATTATACTATCATTATCTATTTTTTCGAAAAATCAATTTCCATATGTCACATACTTTCAGTTACAAAATACGATAGATATGATAAAGTAAAAAAGTTACAATTATTTTAATAGAAACTGGTGAAACAAATGTCAATTACGTTAATTTTTATAATGGCTTTCACAATTGTAATCCACGCAGTTGAAACAAGCTCTTATAGTATTCGATTAGCGGGGGTTCGTTTAAAGAAGATTGCTGTCGCATTATCCGTCGTAGGAATCGTATTACTCATTTCAAGAACGTCAAACTTACTACAAGCCTTTTTACTTGGCGGGATTGTGGACGAAGCAAAACTAGATCCTTCTATTGATTTAGAGCATATTATACGTCTTGTACTATTATCTGCTTCTATCGGTACATTGCTTGCGATTATACTGTATCCAACTTTGACAAAACTATTTGGATATGTCATTCAAAACTTTGAAACAGACGGTTCTTTCATTCGAATGATGAAAACGAATAACATTCAAAAATTAAAGTACACAAAAAAATATGTCCGCTTTCCAAAGTTAGAAATGATTCATAGACTGCGTATCGGCGGTATTCCAAAGCGTATAATGCTTATTAACATGTTCGCTACTGCAATTTATACAGCGGGAGTTCTTTCCGCACTATATGCTTCTTTTTTAATTCCAGCTTTCGCAACAAAAGCCACTACAGCTTCTGGTCTTATTAATGGTTTTGCTACTATTTTATTAACAGTGCTACTAGATCCACGTATTGCTCTTTTAACAGAGCGAGCTCTTCAATCAGAAGAAGGTGCTGAAGCAATGAGTAAAATGTATGCTTGGCTAATGATTTCTAGACTTTTTGGTACATTACTTGCTCAACTGTTATTCATACCAGGTGCTTACTGGATTACATGGATTATAAAGCTTATGAATTAAATTTACTCTCTAAAAAAAAGCAGGTGAGATAACAAATGACTATACAAACAGAACAAGATATCATTCGCTTAATAGAAAACGACGAATGGATGATGAATGTATTACAAATGGCAAAATCACTAGAGCTACCTGATTGGTGGATTTGTGCCGGATTTGTTCGTTCTAAAATTTGGGATACTTTACATGACTATGAAGCTAAAACGGCTATGCCTGATGTTGATGTAATTTATTATGATAGTCTACATCAAGATGAGATATACGAACAATCATTAGAAACGAAATTAATGAATATTGATGCTACTATCCCTTGGTCTGTAAAAAATCAAGCTCGTATGCATATAGTGAATAATATGCCACCATATTCTTCTTCTGTTAATGCTATATCTAAATTCCCTGAAACAGCAACGGCTTTAGGAGTTACACTTGATGAACTAAACAACGTTATCTTAACAGCCCCATGTGGTATTGAAGATGTCCTTTCCTTACAAGTGAAACCAACAGCTCATTTTCTTAAATCGAAAGAACGATTACATATGTACAAAAACAGAGTTATAAAAAAGAATTGGCAAAGTAAGTGGCCTAGCATCACAATCACATATCCAGAAATTTAGAAAGGGTGCCTCTCATTTATAGAAGCACCCTTTTCTTCATTTCAAAAAATGTATGACTGTTTCTGCAAATCTATCTGCTTCCTCATAATGAGGTGAATGACCGCTCTCTTCAAATACGATATACTTGCCGTTTCGGGCATCTTTATTAAATGTTTTAATTTGTTCTTCACACGTTACTACATCATGTTTTCCTACTATTAATAACATTAGATTTTGTACATCTTTTATTTTTGATAATAATGATGTATGACATGCTCCCTCTAATTTTAATCTATCAAAGTGAATTTTGGAGCGATTTGAAAATATTTCCCACTCTTCATCACTGTATAAACTCTCATCTGTCCTATCTTCCTTATTATTGTAAATCTCCATTCTTTTTTCTTCTAATTCAGCGCTTAATCTTATATAAGCTTCTAACAACTCTTCTGAACTAGCATCGCTAGATGAATAAGCAAAGCATTCTTTTGCTATTTCTTCTTTTCCATACTTTTTTAATAAATGCCCTGTTTTTTGTAACAAAGCCCTACTTGTTAATGCAAAATTAAAAGTTGGTCCTTCAAATATTATTTTCTCTATTGAACTTGGATATATCGACGCATAAAGCAATGCTACATATCCACCGAAAGAGTGTCCAATTATAGACCACTTCTCAATTTGTAATACTTTTTTTAATTCCTCACAGTCTTCAATCAAATCATTTAATCCAAAAGCTTCGTCTTCAGTAATTTCTTCTGAGCGACAAACACCTCTTTGATCTATCATAATTACATATAGAGAATCTTTTAAACGTTCCGCTTGATGAAATGAAAAATCATAACAACTTTCTCCTGGTCCACCATGCAAGTATAAGACTGGCTTATTTTTAGGATTTCCATGTGTTTCAACGTATAGCTTTTTCCCTCTAATATTCATGTATTTCCCTGCTTCTATCAAATTTTCCTTTATGATCACCACCCCTTTTTTTACTGAATATTATAACATTTAATATTAAATAATTCCTATCACATTTAAGAAGACGATAATTATTGCAAGTGGTGCTACAAATCGAAGTAAAAATGCCCAACAAGTAAATACTTTCTTTCCATAATTTCCACCTACAAAAAACTCTGCTTCTAGTACCTTCTTCTCCATTTTGAATGAAACGAAAATACTAATAAATAGTGCTCCAAGTGGCATTAATATATTACTAGATAAGAAGTCTACTGCATCAAAAATATTCTTTCCGAAAATCGTAATATCACTCCATACTCCAAATGATAACGCTGATGGTATACCTACTAAGAAAATGCCGAAACCGATCAGCCATGATAATTTCGTTCTCTTTTCTTGTTCACCATTTGCTAATGCTGAAACAACAGTTTCTAGTAGAGAAAATGCTGATGTTAATGTCGCAAATGTAAATAGTGCAAGAAATACTGTTAAGAAAAATCCACCGAATGGGATTTGACTAAATACAGATGGTAATACGATAAATAGTAATCCAGGTCCTTCTGTTGGCTCCATTCCTAATGAAAATACGGCTGGAAAAATAGCAAGACCTGCAAATAATGAAACAAATAAATTTAATCCAACAATTGTTATTGCTGATTTTGGTAAACTTTCTTTTTTATTTAAATAGGAACTATACGTAACCATAATTGAAATCCCGATACTAATTGCAAAGAATGATTGCCCCATTGCGAACAAAATACTTTCCGAAGTAATCTTTGAGAAATCTGGTTGTAAGAAAAACTTCACACCTTTCATTGCATCATCAAGTGTTAACGAACGAATAATAAGAGCGACAAATAAAACGAACAATGCTGGCAACATATATTTACTTGCTTTTTCAATTCCGTTTTGTACACCCTTTGATACAACCCATATCGTAATGAACATAAAAGCGAAATGTCCCATAATAGCCCAAGCAGGATTCCCAATTGTTTCAGTAAATAATGTGCCGTAATTTTGTCCTGGCGTAATCAGTTGTCCAGTTATTCCTCTGAATAAATAAATTAATACCCATCCACCTACAACACTATAAAATGAAAGTAGTATAAAACACGTTCCAACACCAAGGCGTCCAATCCAATGCCATCCTGTATTTGGTGCGATGCTTTTAAATGCTCCAACTGCTTGTTTCTGCGTACTGCGTCCAATCATAAATTCAGCTATAAGTAGCGGTAGTCCAATTAAAACAGTAAATAATATAAATATTAAAAAGAACGCTCCTCCCCCACTCTTCCCAGCGATATAAGGGAACTTCCATATCGCACCAAGTCCAATTGCTGATCCGGCTGCCGCCATTATAAAACCTAATTTCGAAGTCCATTGCTCCGTCTGTTTCATCTCATTTTCCTCCTAATTAAATCTTTTTATATAAATAAATAAATTTTATAAACCTATTCAAATAAACCCTCCATTTCTTCTTCCATATAATAAAAAAATGGCCTAGCATCTCTATATAAAGAGACGCTAAGCCATTTACTTAACGCGGTACCACCCTTATTGATTCCATTATGAATCCACCTTAGTAGTAATCGTTTGATTACAAACCTAATATCGAAGGTTAACCGTTAAGATTTACTAAGAATGTAATTCCGTTCCACCTTACTGCTCCTAGGCGAGTTCAGGATGTCATTTGACTATGTCACACCAACCCATAGCTCTCTGTACAAATACATGACCTTACTACTCCTATTCAACACATTGTAATATTTAGAATATATTTTCTTTTGAAATTAATATGAAGTATATCGGTTATATTTGTAACTGTCAAGGAATATGTTAATTTTTTTCGAAAAGAATGTTCTGTTGTAATTTTGTACAATAGGGCGATGTTATTAATCATCTAGATCATCATACTCCATATCGTCTTCACCTTGGTCATCATCTTCATCTTCATTTTTAATAAATTCAAATTCCTTTTCCGCTATAATATTCCCGTTTTTCTTCTTAATATATATTTCTTCCTCATCTTCGTTTGTTTCTACCTCTATTTCATATACACCCTTATCATCCATACGTTCTACATCAATTTCCTCTACAACTCCATTTACCTTTTCAACTGCAATTTGCTTAGCTATTTCTGGACTAAACTCTTTACTTTCGTAACTTTTTTCTTCTCTCTCTTTATATCGTATTTCTTCATGTTCCATTGCATTTACACCATATGCTGTCCCTCCAGCAATGAAAAGCACCATCACGATTCCAATCCATAATTTCATTCCATGTTCCCCCTCTTCATTTCTTTCTTACTTACATACTAAAATGTTAAAATGAAAAAAAACTGTGAGAAACATTAAAATTTGATGAGAATCCGTTTATTTTTGTGATTATCCTTCGTCATCATCATCTTGATTATCATTGCCTTCTTCTTGATCATCGTCATCTTGTTGTTGAGATGGCTCCTTTTGCTGAATAGCGTTATTTACTGCTGTAGTTGATAAAATTTCTCCTGTTATTGTATGTACTCTTACATCAACAGTTTCAGTTTGTTTTTTTATAATAATTTGGTAAGTAGCCGTACCATTTATATCAATTATACTTACCTTCTCAATAAATCCACCTTGTATTTTTTGTAACGCAACTTCTTTCGCCTGTTCTTCTGTTATAACTTTTGGTATTTGTGAACTACCAATTAAAGCGCCTGTAGTTTCTTCAATTTCTACGATTACATTTTCACTTGCACTTTTCTCTATTTCTATTACATATATATTTTTTTCATTTTTTTGCTCAAGCCTAATTCCCTTTACATTCCCTGGCACTTGCTGCACTGCAATTTCTTTTGCCTGCTCTTCTGTAATTTTTGTCATCGGTTTTTCTGACAATTGAATTTTACCAGTTGTTTTTTCAATCTCAACTACCTTACTTTTCTTATCATTTGTTTCTACCGTAATTACGAACACTTCTATCTCATTTCTCTTTTCTAATATAGTATGTTTAATTACACCTTGTACTTCCTGTAGCGCCATTTCTTCTGCTTTCTCTTTCGTTATTGTATTACTTTTTAATGCTATTTCTTTTGCACGTTTTACCTCTCCATTTTTGGCATCTACTATTATTTCATATAAACCTTGTTCATTTGAAAGGTTTACCCTATAAAAATCTTGTTCCCCTTTATTTACTAATTTCATACTTTTAATTTTCCCAGGATACTGTTCAGATACAATACTTTGAATTTGCTTCTCAGATAATATTCTTTCTCCTTGCTTTGAAACAATACGTTGTGATACAAACGCTACACTTACAACCGCAAAGCAAACGAACAATGCAATTTTCCATTTCTTTTTCATTTATAAAGCTCCTATCCCTTTATAAAAAATGAGGTAAATTTACTGTAACTTTCGTCCATTTTCCTTCTTCACTTTCAAGTTGTATATCTCCTTCATGAGCATCAATAATTTGTTTGGCAATCGATAAACCTAAACCAGTACCCCCTGTTTCCCTGCTCCTCGCTTTATCAACTCGAAAGAAACGATCAAACACTTTCTGTATATCTTCCTTAGGAATTCCCATACCGTAATCTTGAATAGAAAAAAAGACTTTTTCTTTTTGTATTCCTACTATCATATCGATTGAATCTTTACTGTATTTCATTGCATTATCTAATAAAACTACTAATACTTGTTTTATTTTTTGTTCGTCAATATTTACAATAATCTTTTCTTCCTCTGTAATAACACGAAAATCTCGATTATATGTTTTTTCTAGTTGTTCCGCAGTCATCTTACATAATCGAACTAAATCTGATTCTTTCGTTTCCAACTTCCACTCTGCTCTACTGTTGGCAAGCAGTAACATTTGATTTGTCATGCCTTTCATTCTTACTGCTTCAGAGTATATCGCCTCTACAGATTCTTCTAAAACATCTTGTTTTTTCATTCCCCATCTTTTTAATAATTTCGCATAACTTTCAATAACTGTTAACGGTGTTCTTAATTCATGCGAAGCATCTGAAACGAACTGTTGTTGCTTTTCAAAGTTCTGATGTAATAAATCAATCATTTTATTAAATGTCGTTCCCATTATGTGCAATTCATCTTTTGATTTATTCTCAAGCGGTATTTTTTTGAATATCCCTCTATCTTGTATATGCTCCATTGTTTGTATTAAAGAATTTACAGGTTTTAAAATGAGTTTACTTAACATTCTTCCCGCAAAAAAAGATGGAATTAAAACGAAAAGTGATGCAATAACTAATACATTTTTTAACATATTTAAATTCTCTTGCAAACTATCTAAACGTTCTGTCATTTCTAACGAAACGATTTTCCCATCATTCCAAATGATTGGCATTTTTATATAAGCAAATTCACCCTCGTTCTTCTCATAAATTCCAGCGGATTCTTTTCTTTCAAATTTCGTATTTAATGCCGGAATTGGTTTTGTACTATCTACTTCTTGCCTAATCATTACCTTTGAATTTTCATTAATAATTCTAATCATACCGTTTGAAGGTAAGTATGGTTGCAATAGACTTATTGCATCTACTTCTTTTGCTGAATCTGCGTTCATTCCATCAATGATATGTATTGCCTCACGTTTCAATCGTTCTAACTCTCCGTTCGTAGTCACTTTATAAAACAAAAAATATATTGAACTATTAATAATTAATAAAATAAGTAGTAACCATACTGTAGAGAATAAATATATTTTATTTTTAATTTTCATACATTACCCCTTTAAGACATACCCAACACCTCTAACAGTGTGAATAAGTGGTACGTCCACATTACAATCTACTTTTTTACGCAAATATCTAATATATACATCAACAACATTTGTATCGCCATAATAATCAAATCCCCAAACATTCGTTACAATTTGCTCACGGTTTAACACTTGATTTTCATGCTTCATTAAAAAGAGTAATAAATCAAATTCACGTGGTGTCAAGTCGACTAGATTATCCCCTCTTTTCACTTCTCTCGTTTTCTCATCTAAATATAAATCTGCAATTTGATAACTACTATTTTCCTCTTCTTTTACTACATTTGAAATTCTTAAACAAGCACGAATTCTCGCTAATAATTCTTCTATTTGAAAAGGCTTTGTGATATAGTCACTTGCTCCTTGATCTAAACCACTAACCTTGTCAACAACTGAGTCACGAGCAGTTAATAAAATAATAGGTATTACAGCATTTTTCAAACGTATTCTTCGAAGAACTTCTAACCCACTTATATTTGGAAGCATTACATCAAGTAATATTAAATCCCAGTTACCATTGCTGAACTTTTCCATTGCCTCTGTACCTGTTTTTGCAATTTCACTTTCATATCCTTCAAATTCTAATTCTAACTGCACGACACGAGCAATTTTTTCTTCATCCTCAACGATTAAAATCCTTTCTCCCATAAAAGCCTCCTATAATATATATTTGCACCATTTTAGTATAACAAGTAATACTTTCCTTCAAAAGAAAAAATACCCAATATATTTTATCCTTAATGAAAAAAATCAGGAATGAAATATATTCCTGATTTTTAAAGAGACAATCCAACCCATTGCCAATATGCATAGTAAAATATAACCATTACAAATATATAAATAACGCTTAAATAACTACTTAATTTTAATAAATCTTGTGGTTGAAAAGTTTCTCTATCACTTTCTTGAAATAATAGTAGTGCCTTAGAACTGACCGGAAAGGTTAAACAATAATTCATTCCAACAATACCTATAAATAAGACAGTTACTTCATTTAATTGTAGACTAGTTGCAAAGTATAGTAGTGGCGGAATAAAAATTACTGCTCTCGTAGTGTGAGATGTAATATATAAATGTGATGTTACGGAAAGAATAACAATTACTAGTAGCACAATGAAAATTGATTGATCATCAATAAATTTTGTTACAGAAAATAACTTCTGCATAATCCATTGCGCTGCACCACTTTCCATTAATGATTTTCCTAATGCAATTGCTGCTCCAACAAATAAAATTAAGTTCCAGGAGACACCTTTCAAACTTTCTTTCCACTTCATCACACCGACTTTTGGTAAAGTTAATAAAAAAACTCCGATTATAGTTACAGTAGCAATTTCCAAACCGTGTAACGACTCTGTTAACCAAAAAGTTACCATCGCTATTAAAATAGTTATTGTATATTTTTCATTTCTTGATAATTTAACCTGCACTTTTTTCGGCTGTAGTTTCGTCTTTACTTCTTCTTTATCTAAAAATAAAAATAATATTACGCGACAACATATAAAGCTCATTATGACTCCAAATGGTAATCCCCATATTAACCACTTTACGAACGTAATGTTTTTATTATTAAATTCCTTTAACATATCTAGCGCGATTAAATGTGAGCCTGCACCAATAATTGTAGAACTTGTTGAAACTAAAATAACAGTAGGCATTAAAATTGCTAATGCTTTCGTAATTCTTCTACTTCCAATTTCTTTAGATATAGCTTGAAAAACAGGTAATACAACCGCTGCGCGTCCCGATGTAGATGGAATAAAAAAGGCAAGTATTTGAATAATCATCGTTAAAATCCAGCATAAGCCTGATATATTACGAGCGCGATTTACAACAAAGTACGTCATTTTTTCAGCTAGACCGGTAATTTGAAGTGCTCTTCCTAAAATAAACGAACCGATCATAAGCCAAATCACATCCGAAGCTAGCGAATCAAATAAAAGATCTTGCTTTGCTGTTCCTGAAATAATTAGAAATAATACAGAACCGAGTGCAATATAGGCCGAATTTATCGTTGTTGTTGTCCATAATATAATTGCACAGCAAAATCCAAACAAACTCCATTTCGCTTCCATCGTTAATGATGATGGAAGCAAAAGAACTATTTCTGCCATTAATATAAGCGCTACGGGAATAACCCAAGATGGCTTAGTTTTCGGATTATCAGTACTATTCACATGTAATTCCACTACATTTTTTTCAATCATGATACGTACCCACTTTTATTCAGCCGAGAAGCGATTTGATAACCGACTAACACTGTACGCATCGTACTCTCTGTACAATCACGAAGCCATTTCTCTGCATTTGAAAATGCATTTTCCAAAGAAGATGGCATTGGTAGTATACTTGTATATGCATCAATTCCGTAATCATAATTAATACGTGCTCCTTTACCGACTGTCCCTACTAACGCTATTACTGGTAACCCATATTTTTTTGCACATTTAGCCACCTCAGCTGGAATTTTTCCACGTGGTGTTTGAAAATCTATACTTCCTTCCGCGGTAAATACAAGATCACACTTTAACAATAGTTTATTTAAATCCATATACTTCATAATAATATCGTATCTCGGATGAAGTGTTGCCCCAATTAAAGCTTGTAGTCCAGCACCAAGACCGCCAGATGCACCACTTCCTGGTGTATGATGTACATCTATACCTATATCTTTTTTTATAATAGAAGCATAGCGCTCCAATGCTTTTTCTAGTTCTATTACTTGTTCTTCGTTAGCACCCTTTTGCGGACCAAACACTCTAGCTACTCCATGCTCACCGCATAATTGATTAAACCAATTACAAGCAACATCGATTTGAACATGCCTTAATCTAGGATCTACTTGTAATGTATCTATTTTCGAAACTTGTAATAAAGATGTTCCTCCTTGAATTTGCAATTCCTTTCCATCTCTATTTAAAAACTTTACACCTAATGCTTGAGCCATACCAGCTCCTCCATCAGATGTACCTGAATCACCACACCCTATTAATATACGATCTACCCCTTTATTTAAAGCTAATTCTATTAACTGTCCAACACCATGAGTAGTCGTTTTTCTTGGATCACGTAAATCTCTCGGTACAAGGCGTAGCCCAGCCGCTGCAGCCATTTCAATAACAGCTGTACGCTCACCATTTCTCGTTTCAAAAACACCAAAATAAGATTGTATCTCATCTCCAACAGGTCCCATTACTTGTACTTTATACATTTTTCCACCAGTAATATTTATAATTGTCTCTGTAAAACCTTCCCCACCATCAACCATTGGTAAAGTCTCTACAGTAGCAAGTGGCATAACTTTTAAAATCCCTTCTTTCATTACATCAGCAGCTTCCTTCGCCCCTAAACTTTCTTTAAATCCTGATGGTACAACTAAAATACGCATGTATTATTTCTCCCTTCACCTTATATATCTTTCGTATCTACGGCTTATATTAAAGGTGAAAAAAGAGAGCACAATTAAGCTTACATTAAAATCTGGTGAGAAATTGCTGAATTTTAGGAACTAAAAAACCGTTGTACTATAAAATAGCACAACGGATACATCCCTCCTCATTATTAAGGGATAAGTCTTGTACAGTCTCTTGGAAAAGCACTAGCCTCTCGTACATTTGTTAATTCTAATAGTTTATATACAATCCTTTCTAACCCAATTCCGAAACCTCCATGTGGTGGACAACCATATCGGAATGTATTTAAATAAGATTGAAATTTCTCTGGATGTAATCCTTTTTCTTTAAACGAAGCGAGTAACAATTCATAATTATGAATTCGCTGTGCCCCTGACGTTATTTCTAGCCCTTTATATAATAAGTCGAATGAATCAGTAATAGCTGGATTCTCTTTATTTTGCATCGTATACATCGGTCTCGCTTCTTTCGGATAATGTGTAATGAAAACAAATTCACTATTATATGTTTCCTTTACATATTTCCCTAGTAACTTTTCACCTTCTGTATCTAAATCCCCTACAGGAGATTCTTTACGATACTTACTTTTCAAAATTTCTTGTGCTTCTAACAATGTAATTTTAGGTATTTCAGTAATAACAGGTACTTCTATTTGTAATAGTTGTAGTTCTATTTCACATTTTTTCGCTACTTGTTGAAACATATATCGTAAAACATCCGTTTCTAGTTGCATCACTTCATAAAAATCATGAATAAAACCAAGTTCTACGTCTAACGATATATATTCATTCAAATGACGGGAAGAATTATGATGTTCCGCTCTATATACAGGTGCAATTTCAAAAACTCGTTCTAACCCACCTGCCACCATCATTTGCTTATAAAACTGTGGTGATTGTGCTAAATAAGCTTCTTTTTGGAAGTATGGAAGCTTAAAAACATTTGCTCCTCCTTCTGCCCCTTGCGAAACAATTTTCGGCGTAAAGATCCGTGTGAAATCGTTCTCTATAAGAAATTCACTAAAGCTCTGAACGAGTGTAGATTTCACTTTAAAAATCGCTGCGGTTCGCTCATGCCTTAATGATATTACTCGCTCATTAAGTAGTTGATCTAAGCCAACTTGTAACTTCTTTTTATTTATTTCAAATGGAAGTGGCTCTGCACCGTTTATTACTTTCACTTCATGAGCAAGTACTTCAACACCCAATTCTGTTTTCGACGTCTCGACTGTTTCACCGATTACATGGACAACACTTTCTACATCAACTTTATATCCGGCCAATTCATTTTCTAATACACATTGAATTACTCCTGTTCTGTCCCGTAATAATAAAAAACTAACATTTCCAAGATGTCGAATCTTTTTTACCCATCCTTGAAGTAATACAACCTTTCCGCTTTTCTTTGTACATTCTTTTGTGAGTGAACGCTTCATTATTGAATCCATTATTTTTCCCTCCAGTAATTTTATATTTATTTACGTTATTGTTGTCATCGTCATCATCCACGGTCACTCACCCCCTTTCAAAGAATACAAAAATCCGCCCCTATAAATAGGGACGGATTTTTTCCGCGGTACCACCCAAATTGTCATATTGACCATCTTAGCCCTGATAACGGTAGGTACCGTTTGCTTTTACTAATAATCACGTTCAAAGCAACACTCACAGGTGTCTTTCCATCATGCGGTATCGCAACCTTCCCAGCAACCAGCTGCTCTCTGTAGACCTTTGCACCATGTACTTTTCCTGATCATCACTTTTTATATTTACAGAGTATTCTAACTCCTTACTTTATAAAATGCAAGCCTTTTTTAAAACATTCTGATTTTCTAACTCCTAGATTCTTCTAAAGTGTGAAAAGTTAATTTTGTAATACATATTCTTATGTATTAAATCCAAAATTACACCTTTAACATTTTCCAATTTTTACATAAAAACTAATTCATTTACGCATATTAATAAAAATTTTAAAGCGAGGTGTGTTTATGCAAAAAGCAATTAGTTTCTTTCTCCTTTTGTTTTGCTTAATTGTAGTAAACGAAACGTATGCCTATTCACCAAAATCTTTACCAATCTCTCAAAACTCTGATCAATGGCAAGTGAATATTGATAAACCGAAAAAAACAAACAAGAATATGCTTCAAGCTAAAAAAGATGAATTTCAAACATATCATTTTTCAGTAAAGAATGTCGGGAATAGTGAAGTATATAATGTAAACGTCGAAGTATTCCGCAACGAACCAAATAAGAAAACGAAATATGAACTCTTTTCCCTAAAGGAAAGTCGTTTGGCAAGTGGAAAAACTGGATTTGAACACGCTAATTTACCCGTTGCTACAAAAGCAGATGAAGTTGATGTTATTATTACATGGCAAGAACACCCATTCCGATCGATGCGAAATGGTCAAAAAGTTGAATCTAGAAAATTTAAAGAGCATTTTGTTTTTAAAGAAGCCAAAAAGTAAATGGGATACGGATATATTCACACTATCATTGATATAGCTTTATTTACTAGTACCAGTTCTTAAGCAAATTAAAAAGTCGTGGCTTATAATGCCACGACTTTTTATATTAATTCGTACTAATGCCTCTCGCTGCCCAAATGCGATCGATATCAGCAGCATGTTGTCCGCCATATAAAAGAGCATCCGCTTGCTTAATCGCTTTCGCTCCATCACTGAATTTAGAGTTTGGTGTTAATGACCAGTGTGATTGTAAAATGATTTTTGTTGCTACATCACGGCCAAAAGCTTGTGCCATTTCGTATTGGCCTTGAGCCCAAATTTCACCATCATCATGCACTTCATTCGTTATATCTTTCGGATATACTTTATTCGTATCTAATCGGCGTAAGCATGTTGGATCTGAACTAGAATAAGCTGTCGCATCCCATTCTCCAACACATGCTTTACCATATCCAGTAGTCGATACAGCATCTTCATACGTAGCACCTAGGAAGTCGCCAAATCCTTCTCCCATCGCTCCGCCTTCTGCTGAACTACCAAAGCCAGGAACTTGGTTATCTTGGATTGAATGTCCGTATTCATGTGCGATAATTCCAGCATCTTCTGCATCATCAACACCGCCAGTACCAAATGTTAAAGCTTTCGTTGTCGGTGAATAGAATGAGTTATCAGCTGTTGTTCCATTCACATTCACTTTAATCGAACGATTATTAATATTTTTAAATCCTAGACTTTGAATGTAACGTTGCAATGTGTCGATATGATAGTACGACATAACATCTTCAAAGCTATCATTTGCGCGTGTATAGTTAAATTGTAAATTCGTAGATTTTGTTCTCGCTTTTGAAGAAATCGTTACATACTCTCCAATTAAAAATCCTGTTCCATCTAAACCTTTTAACGTAACAGTTTTCAGTTGGTTCGTTAGAGCTGTTGAATCTGCATCGTTATTATCTTTTAAGCCTACTTTACTACCGCTAGATACAACTGGGTTAGGTAAAAATACTTTTCCTGACCCTTCAGCTTTTCGGTTTATATCAACCTTTTTAATTAACTTTCCATTTTCTGCATCAATAAATGTTTCCCATGCACCAAATGGATTATTAGAATGGACTACAACTTTATATACTGGACGAGCAATTCCTTCTTCAACAATATATCCAAACTCTTTATCTGTAGGAGCCCATAAATTTTGCTCACTTGCTTCTCCAACATACGCCATTGATTTTTGTATTGCATCTTTTTCACTAATTTTTGTCGTTACTTCCTTCACACCTGTAACAGGCTGATAATCAGAAACAGCGAGTACTCCCTTTCCCTCTCCGTTAAGCGTAACTGTTATTTGTTTTGAAAATACAGGTGCACCATTAACAACTTGTTGGAACCTAACATATGAAGCTACTGACGTTTCTGTTGTAGAAATATATTGCAAGTCTGAAAGGTCTGTTTTCAATCCATACTGCGCAGCATTTTCTTTTAAATATTCAGTTGCTTTTTTCTGTGGCGAATAAGCTTCTAACTTTACTTGCTGTTGTTTTTCCAATGCCGAAACCGTAGAAATCGTCCCCATTACTAACGGTACAGTCATTGCCATTGCCACCATTTTTTTATTAAACATAGAACCACTCCCCCTAATAAAGTAGCTCAACCTTATCCCGTTACCACTAGGCAATCATTCCCCGCAAAATGGATGGATAAAAATTGAATCTACGAGTAATTCTCTATGAACACTTCTATTACCTTTCCATTTAGGGTAAGTGAAATTTTCTCAATATTTATGTATAAATTGAACACAATACTGTAGAAATATATTTCTACAGTATTGTGTTCGGTACGCTATGAAAAAAGACAATTGCTAGTGGTCCTATCGAATGTATAGTCAAATAAATTCTAATCATACAAAAAAGGAAGTTGGAATCATTCCAACTTCCTTTTTTCTTTAATTAGCTGCACTTAATTTAATTCTAAGTTTTGTTTCACCTAAAGAAAGTTCATCATCTTCGTTCGTTAAGTGACCAAATGTAAATTGTTTAACGAGTAAGTTTTCTTCCAATAAATCTTTATGGTTCGTTAACGTTCGCTGTAGTTCTTCTTCTGTATCAAGAATAATATCGACTCGTAAATTAACTGGTAAATTCAACTGTTTACGGTATTCTTGAACCGCACGAATGAATTCACGCGCTACTCCTTCTTGTAACAATTCTTCCGTTACATTCGTATCTAACATAACTGTATATTGTCCGTTAGTCGTATTAGAGAATCCTGATTTTGCAACTTTCTCAACTAACACATCTTCAGCAGTTACAACTACTTCTCCTTCTGGTGTTGCTTCGTAAACTGCTCTTCCTGTTGATACAAAGTTTTGTACTTCTTCTTGTGATAATTGTTTTAGCCAACCATTCACTGCATTCACATTTTTACCGAATTTTGGCCCCGCTGTTTTAAAATTAAGCTTCAATTGATATGATGTGTATTTTGTTTCATCGAGTTCAACATGGAACGCTTTTACATTTAACTCATCCATAACGATATCACGATAAGATTCCCAATCCATATCATTCTCGTTATGCTCAAGTAATACAAGTTCTGCTAGCGGCTGTTTTACTTTTAAAGAATGCTGATTACGGTTACTTCTTCCAAGTTCAACAACTTGTAAAACAGCATCCATTTCCGCTTCTAATTTTGGTTGAAGTAGTGATTCATTTACAACTGGATAATCGGCTAAATGAACGCTGCTTCCTTCTAAATTTAGATGAATGTCTTCCGCGACAAACGGTGTAAATGGTGCAATTAATTTACTAATTGTTACAAGCACTTCATGAAGTGTCTCATACGCAGCTGCTTTCTCAGCGTTCATACCAGATTCCCAGAAACGATTACGTGAGCGTCTTACATACCAGTTACTCACTTCATCTACAAGTGCTGCAATTTCACGAGCTGCATTCGTAAATTGATAATCATCAAGTGCAGTTCTCACTTTTTTCGTTGTACTATGCAATCTTGATAATACCCATTCGTCTAATTTCGTAAGCTTTACATCATACGTTTCTTTCGGATTATACTCATCTAAATTTGCATATAAAACGTAGAAGCTATACACATTGACTAATGTATCTACAAATTTAGATTTCGCTTCCAGTACTGTTCTTTCAGAAAAACGCTTCGCATTCCACGGGGCACTATCAACAAGTAAAGCCCATCTTAGCGCATCTGCACCAAATTTATCTACTAAATCAACTGGATCTAGTGCATTTCCTTTGCTTTTAGACATTTTCTGCCCTTCTTCATCTAAAACATGCCCTAGTGATAACACTCGTTTATACGGTACTTTTCCTGTATATAGTGCTGATACTGCTAATAAACTATAAAACCAGCCGCGTGTTTGATCAATTCCTTCTGCAATAACATCCGCTGGAAACTGCTCTTCAAATAACTCTTTATTTTCAAATGGGTAATGATATTGTGCAAATGGCATAGAACCACTATCAAACCAAACATCAATCACTTCTGGTGTACGATTCATTGTGCCTCCGCATTTCCCGCAGCAGACTTGCACTTCATCTACATAAGGCTTATGCAATTCCAAATCTTCTGGTGTTTCTTTCGTACTATTCTTTCTTAATTCGGCAATGCTTTTCGGTGCGAACTGATGATCACAACTTTCACATTCCCATACATTCAATGGCGTTCCCCAATATCTATTTCGGCTAATATTCCAGTCCACCATATTTTCTAAAAACTTACCAAAGCGCCCATGTTTCATATGATCCGGATACCAAGTAACAGAATCATTATTTTGTAAAAATGTATCTTTAATTGCAGTTGTTCGGATTAACCAACTTTCTCCTGCATAATAAAGTAGTGGTGAATCACAACGCCAGCAATGCGGATAGCTATGTTCATATTTTTCTTTATGATACAGTAAACCTTCCTTCGCTAAATAACGAACGATATCCACGTCACAATCTTTTACAAATTTCCCTTTCAAAAATGGTACTGCCTCTGTATACTCACCTTTTTCATCTACAACGTGCAAGAATGACAATCCTTCACTTTGAACAACTCTATAATCGTCCTCTCCATATGCTGGAGCAATATGAACAAGTCCTGTACCACTATCTCCCGTTACAAAATCTGCTGCAATAACGCGGTAACCATTTGTAACTTCTTTCATCGGAAATGGCGCTGTATAAGATGTGTTTAATAATTCTTCGCCTTTATGAACAGATAATACTTCATAGTTCTCTTTTAATACTTCTTGTACACGTTCTTTCGCAACAATGTATACATGACTTTCTTGTTTTGCTTTAACGTATTCCATATTTGGATGGACAGCAAGCGCAACGTTTGCTGGAAGTGTCCAAGGTGTCGTTGTCCAACCTAAGAAATACTCATTTTCACTATCTTTCACTTTAAACTTCACAGTTGCACTTAAATCTTTTACTGTTTTATACCCTTGCGCAACCTCATGTGAGCTCAATGAGGTTTGGCAGCTTGGGCAGTATGGTGAAACTCTATGTCCTTTATATAACAATCCTTTTTCATGAATTGTCCCCAAAATATGCCATACACTTTCGATATATGGATTCTTTAAAGTTACATATGGATCATCCATATCTACCCAATAACCAATACTTTCAGTGAATTCGCGCCACTGCTTCTCATATGTGAAAACACTCTCTTTACACTTTTGAATAAATGGTTCAATGCCATATTCTTCGATCTCATGTTTACCAGAAATACCAAGTTGCTTCTCAACGCCTAATTCTACAGGTAAACCATGTGTATCCCATCCTGCTTTTCTTAACACTTTATAACCAGCCATCGTTTTATATCTTGCTACTAAGTCTTTAATTGTTCGTCCAAGTGCATGACCTACATGCGGTAGTCCGTTCGCCGTTGGTGGTCCTTCATAAAATACGAAAGACTGTGCGCCTTCTCGATTCTGAATTGATTGTTCGAAAATATTTTGTTCGTTCCACTGTTTGCGAATTCGCATTTCTCTTCCTACAGCTGATTCTTTTACATCTACTTTTTCCATATACAATCACTCCTTTGAATATTTTAAAGCACACAAAAAACCCGTCCCTATAAAGTAGGGACGGGTTTACCCGCGATACCACCCTAATTCTATTAGCTTTTTCACTAATAGCACTTAGCAACATACTATCATACGTGTTCTTTGTAACGGTAGACATCCGTCCGGGCTTACTTACTTTCAGCCTCGGCTCCTCGGAGATGATTTTCAAATAACGTCTGCACACCGGCTTTCAGCAATATACCGGCTCTCTGGAGAACAGCTCACTATTTTACTCTTTCTCGTCTTCAGATTTGTATACTTTGTTAAAAGTTATTTTATGCCATTTAGCAACTAATTGTCAACTAATTCAAAATATATCCTTATCTTTTTCCCCTATTCTTATACAATTACTTTTCAAACTCTCGCAATGCTGCTAAATTTTCATCATCCTCAATAAGTTCAGCAAAGAATCCCGATTCATCCTCACGAAGGACAAATTCAAGCTCTTCCTTCGCCTCTTCATTTCTATTTAACTGTGCTAAATAACAAGCTCGATCATATCTTGCTAACAAATCACTCGCGTCAATTATTAATACTTCATTTGTTATTTTTTCTGCCTTTATCGTTTGGCCGGCACCATGATATGAAGATGCTAAAGAAAGAAGAATTGCTGTTTCATTTGGATGATGTATAGAAGCATTTTCTAATACATGAATTGCCTCTTCAAACCTTTCTTGACTTTGATATATTTCTCCTAAAGCAAGAAATGCTCTACTTACAAACGGTGTTTGCTCTGTTAATTGTAAGATAATCTTTTCTGCTTTTCTTTCTTCCCTTGCTTTAAAGAATACTTGTGCTTGCAGAAGAAGAGTATCATAATCATCTGGTAGTTCTCGAACCATTTGTTTCGTTAATTCCAAAGCATCTCTTAACATATCTTCTTCCTCGCACTCAACGAAAAGATTTACAAGTTGCTTCGCTACGTCATAATCCCATTTATTTTCTAGTGACGTGTGCAGAATCTCTATTGCTTCTTTATTCATCTCTACATTCTCATAAAATAGCGCAAATCGCTGTGCTGCCATACTATTTTTCGGATTTAACTTTAAAGAGATTTCATATAAATCAATTATCATAGTAACCATTGAAATTTCTTTCGCACGATTTTTCATACGATAAAAAGCTCTCGTAATGATAGATCGTTTTGGCTGTTCATGCAGCTGGCGTTCAATCCATATTTCCGTAACTGCAGCTGCAGCATACATGAATGCTGTACTCCTTTCTGCTTTTTTCACCTTTAACGTATGAAGAAAATCTCGTATGTTAGACAATTTTTTATGTTGCTCTACTGCTTTTACATAAACATCAAATATACGTTCATTATCAAAATCTTTTTGTATTACTTTCATTGCAACTTCAATTGCTTTTACATTTCTTTTTTTCACTAATACTTTTGCATAATGATATAGAACTTCTATATGCTCACCATCTAATTGTAGTGCGTATTCAACCTGTGCTTGTTCTTTATCTATTTCATTCATCGCTCCGTACACATATGCAATCGCATCTAAACGCCATATTTCAGGTACTTCGTCCACTAATTGTTCTAGTTCAGTCAGCAATTCTTCCTGAAGATTCATATCTACTGAAAGCTGTGCTAAATATTCCATATTAATATGCAACGGCTCTTCTTTCATCGCCTGAACCATATGACTTTGTTCTTTAGAACGGTTTTCTTCTTTTTCGTATATTTCCGCAAGCTGTAAATGTACACCTACGAAATTCCCATCAAGCTCTAAACATGTTTCATACGCTTGTTTTGCTTCCGTCAATTGCCCTAATGCCATAAGTGTTTCACCAATTCGGTAATACGGTAATGCCGTTTCCATTTGTTCTATCGCCTTATTATATCTTTTCATCGCTTGGCCGTACTGTCCAATAGATTCATATAAAATACCTGCATAACAACCGTACTCACTTACTTCATTTCTTTCTTTGTGTAACGTTCTTAAAAATGCTATACCTCGTTGTACAAATTCCGTTCCTTTAATTCGATTCACATATTCATCTAACGCACTTGCTACATTATAATCACTTTTCTTTATACCATTTTCTAACTTAGATAGTGCTACTTTAAACCCTTCTTCATTTCCACCAAGTTCAATTTCAGCATCCCATAAAACCATTCCTGCATTCATGAGGAAATCTTGGCTCTTTTCAATTTGCTTCTCAAGACCAAGTATATATTCTTTTGCTTCCTTATATTGTTCTCTTGCCATATAAACTTGTGTAAGTCCGAAGTGAGAATAAACATCCTCATCATTTTCTTCTAAAGCACGCTTATACAATACTTCTGCTTCTTCCAAGCTATCATTTTGAAAATGATAATCACCTAATTTTACGTAAAGAGGTGCTTTATCATCACAATTCTCAATACCGTTTAATAAAATTTCTTTCGCACTTTCCTCATCCTTCAAATCAGATTCGTATATTTCCGAAAGTTTCGTATAAATGTAAGGTGCATTACTATCCAAACGAATCGCTACTTTAAGCCCTTTTATTGCTAAATATAATTTCCCTAGTTGATGTGCACATCTCGCTCGTTCATACCATACATGCGCTTCATATTTATACTCTTTTAACAAGTCATTAAAGATTTCATATGCTTCTTCATATCTTTCTAAATCTATTAATATTAAACCGTGATTTGTTAAAGTGAACCTTTCAGGACTACGCTCTAACGCAACTTGAGAGTATTGCAATGCTTTTTCAGATTGATCAATATACATATAGGATAAAGCGAGAAAACTCCAAGCAATAGGCTGATCTGCGTCTAATTGTAACGATGAACGAAAGCTTGAAATCGCTTCTATATAACTTTCCTGCTCAAAAGCATATCTTCCGTTTATTAAATGATATAAAGCACGATTATTTTTCTTCTCAACGCTTGTCAGCATTTGCTCCGCTTTCTCTACTTCTTGAAGACGAATAAAACACTGTGCACCATGCAATTTAACAAAGTCCGAGTTCGGAAACTTTTCCATTAACTTATCGATACAATATAAAATAAATTCTTTATCTACTTCAACATCTAAGTGCTTTATCGTATATAACCACGTATTTGGATTATCACTCGTTTCTTTTAAAAATTGTACTAAGTTACTAATCCCCTCTTTGTCATGTTCATCTAAATGATCCGTAAGAGAAAAAATAGATTTAAAGTAACGATTTTCTTCCTCACTTAGAAACGCTAGTTGCTCCTTCTTTTCTTTCGGAACAAACGTGATTGCTAAACAGCCTGTATAACGATATTTTTCTTGTAATTTACTATATTCCACAAGAACTGGTTCTATAAAGTTTGGATCTTGAACATAGAAAGCTTGCAATGTATCATCATATCCAGATAGAACTTGTACGTGTGAAGCATGCTCAATATCTATACTTAATAAAACAGGAATTCCTTCGTCAATCAGTCTCTTATAATTCTCTTCATTCCCTTTAAAATAACGATATTCATAACCTAATTCTTCTAAATAAGAAACAGTATCTGAAAACTTCGAACCTGTCATATCAAAAATAAACTCTGCTATTTCATCTTGTGTACGTTTCTCTCCCCATATACGCAACATCATCTCTAAACTTGTCGGAACACAATAATTATCCTTTTGTACAATAGGAACTATCGGCAAGTGAACCTTTTTTCCATCCGGATTTTTTTCTAAATTATGATATAAAGATTCTTTTAAACTCTTTTCTTCTTTTAATAGTTTTTGTAAATCTGCAAATTTATTCATTTTGTACAGTGCTTCTGCACGTAAATGTACAAAGTAAGTATTATAGGCATGATACGGCAGCTGAGTATTTATGTTATCTATTACCGCTAACATCTCTTCATATCGCTCTAAATCTAATAAATACTTTATCTTCTCAAAATGAAAATATGGTACTTGTGGGAATTTTACAATTGCATCATCGATTAACTGTATCGCGCGTTTTTGTTCTCCTTTATTCGCATACAATTGTGATAATAAATAGGTAGATAACTCTTCACAATCTTTATGCTGCATGCCAGCAATAAATTGTTCTTCCGCTTTCTCCCATTCACCTGTATGCATATAAACGTAGCCCCATTTATCAAACACTGCGCGTGCACTGTACTCCTCTGCTTTTTGCATATACATTAACGCTTCTTCGTTTCGTTTCATTTCTAAAAGACATCGTACTAACGTAAAATATGTTTTCGCTAAAAAATCTGCATCTATTTCTTCTTTATTACTCTCTTCTAAAGTTTCTTTTAACAGCTGCTCTGCTTCAAGAATTTTCCGCTCATCAATTAACTCATCACAATATAAAGAGAGCGTTCTCATATTTGGGAATTTTTTATAAGCGTAACGAATGAGGAATGAACTGTATTGGTGCATAAGCCCTTCATCAGTAAGACGAATTAATATATCGAACTCCTTATGCGAAGGAATATTGGCAAGCCAATTCTTCACATAGGATAAAGTATTCGTTTCTTTTATATATGCAATTTCATTATTTATTTCCTGTAATCCATCTACAAATCTCTTGTCTTTTAAACAAGTTTCTAACTGCTTAAAATCTAGCATGCATTCACCTCGAATTTATATTTATACTGCTACTTGCTTAGATTTTACACACCATATAGTATGTATTCAACTAAAATCTCTTATAATGGATGGTATTAATTAATATTATTCAAATTTATAACAAAATATAGTAAAAATGATTGTCTTTCTCTGTATTTTGTTTGATTATATAGAATAACGTAACATGTGTATCCTATCTTTTGTTAGTTAAAAACAGTACATGAAATTATATCGGCGATAATTCAAATATATCAGCGATTCTTTCATTTTATCGGCGATTTTCAAATTATATCGACCGATTCTTAACATTTATCAGCGATTATATGTCGAATATCGACTTATCGACATTAAACGACAATCCTTATACATCATACCTTTTAACAAACTATGTCACCAAATGTAATTTTCATATTGGGAGCGTATACAAAAGAAGAATACACATGAAATATGTTAAAAAATCGTAGTTCAGCTTCATATTGAGCTAGCGCATTATCATATGTTAATCCTCTGGCTATTAAACGTTCTACAAATTGTTGCTTATCGCCCGGATCACCTGCAATTCCCTCTTCTTTTAATGATTGATACAAATCGTTTTTATCATTGTGATGCATATTTGAATCTAAAAAGTTCACTTTATCGCTTACTCTACATTCAATATTTTTCACACCTAATTCACTTAAATATATCGGTATTTTCATGCCTATATTGCCATCTTTACCATTTCTTTGCGTATCACTTTCAAATAATTTCTGCAAAACACCTAGCTGAATAAATTCCGATTGTTTCTCCCCATCTAGTAAATAAGAAGCCATATTAGAAATCCAATGTGGTTCAAAACAGATTATTTTTCCACCCTTTTTAACTGAATGTATCATTTTTTCTAGCATTGTTTCTGGAGTAGTCATATGTAATAAGAAAGCATGACAGATTGCTATATCGTATTTATCGTTCAGTTCAATTTCTGTAGCATCTCCTTCAAGAAATTCTGAATCATACGGAAGTAAACGAAACAACTCTCTGGCTTCAGCTAATAATGTTTCTCCACTATCAATACCTGTATACTTTGAACCTTCTGGGAGCAATGGCATTAATACTAATCCTAAATAACCATATCCACAACCGTAATCAACGATATGTACAGGCTTAGTAATCTTCCAAACTGTATTTACTAAAAAGCTTACATAATCGTCGTTGTAATATAAATCTCTCGTGTTTTTTAAATATGTTAGTTTATTGTTCCAATCATACGTTTCCAACATCTAACGCCTCCTTTTATATACAAAACTAAAGTTCTCTATATAATAGCCGTATTCCTACACTTTTCTTAAAATTTCAAAGCAAAAAAGCTAGTGTATTTTTAATAATACACTAGCTTTTTATTTGGAAGAAAAATTTAACAAGTACAATCACAATCAAAACAATCCGTACAGTCTAAATCGTCACAATCTGCTTTTCTCTTTCTTTTGTTTCTTTTAAGATAATAATACAGTAGCCCAAACAATAGTATACAAATAACAAAAGCTATTATTGCTTCTGTATACTTATTTTGAATCATAAAACCAATTCCACTTCCGCCTGAAATAAAAATTAGAATTAAGTAAATCCAGAACATCTATGTAAATACCTCCATTACTATATATCTTAAGATAATATCCATATAACACTAGAGGAAATGAATAATCCCATACCATTACCGCTTAATACACCAGTAGTTATTCTTAGCAAATTTGAGCTACTTCTCCATTTCCACTTTTGGGTGAACCCATCGATAAGTAACGGAATTTGAGCGAAAAATGATAGTATGATTGCCAAAAGAAATGAAGGTGTCATATAAAAATAAATTGGAAACATTAAAATACCAATAAGCATGCCTGTACAACGCGCACATAAAGGTATGTACTTTTGTAGTTTAAAAAAACTCCTATCTAATCTTCTATGACAAGGAATTTGTAAAATAAAAGTTCGAATCAATATGAATCACCCTCTCTAAAAAGATTTTAATTGATTTTGCAAAAAAAATATATATCCAATAAAAAAACAAACCAGGTTTATACTAGACCCAGTTTGTCAGTTTACTACTATGTTACATTTCCTCAGGTGCCTCCACCCCAAGTAAACGTAATCCTTCTTTTAATACAACCGTCACAGCATAAACCAATGCGAGTCTGCTGTCTTTTTCTTTGCTCTCTTCTAATATACGAACATTACCGTAATATTTATTGAATGATTGTGCTACATCTAATATATATTTCGAAATAATCGATGGCTCATTTTTATTGAAAGCTGCTTCAATTATTTGCGGGAATTTATTTAGTAATTTTACGACACTCCAGCTATGATCGTCTTTTAAAGCAAATGTACATGTTTCAAATTCTACACTTTCTTTTCTTAAAATAGAACAAGCACGTGCATGTGTGTACTGTACGTAAGGTCCTGTTTCTCCTTCAAATTTCAGCATATTTTCTAATGAGAATTCGATATTATGCATACGCTCATTTTTTAAATCGTGGAAGATGACTGCACCAACACCGACTTGCTTTGCTACTTCTTCTTTCTGTTTTAAGTTTGGATTTTTCTCTTCAATATTTTGTTTTGCAAGTTCGATTGCTTCTTCGAGTACTTCTTCAAGTAAAATAACTCTTCCTTTACGTGTCGACATTTTCTTACCATCTTTTAAAATGAAGCCAAACGGTACGTGTTCCATACCATCAACCCAAGTATAGCCAAGTTTTTTTAATACGGTGAAAAATTGATTGAAATGTAAGCTTTGTTCTGGACCAACAACATATAGCGCTTTATCAAACCCATAAGTGTTTTGACGATATAAAGCTGCCGTTAAGTCACGCGTTGCATAAATCGTCGCACCATCTGACTTTCTAATTAAACATGGCGGCATACCTTCTTCTTCTAAATTAACGACTAATGCGCCTTCTGATTCTTCCAGTAAGTCGTGCTCTTCTAAAATCCCAATAAAGTCTTCCATTTTATCATTATAGAAAGCCTCGCCTTGAAAATTAGTAAATTCCACACCGAGAAGTTCATAAATACGAGAAAATTCTTTTAATGATTCGTGACGGAACCAATTCCAAAGTTCAACAGCTTCTTCATCGCCTTCTTCTAGCTTTTTAAACCAAGCACGTCCTTCTTCTTCTAATTCTTCATTCTCTTTTACTTCTGCATGAAACTGAACATATAACTTAAATAACTCACGTATTGGATCCTCTTTCACTACTTCTTCATTTCCCCATTTTCTATATGCGGTAATTAACTTTCCAAACTGTGTTCCCCAATCTCCTATATAATTAATCCCTACAACTTCATAGCCACATTTTTCAGCGATATGTTTCAGCGAATTTCCTATCATTGTAGAACGTAAATGCCCCATCGAAAAAGGTTTCGCGATATTAGGAGAGGAATAATCAATTACTACTGTTTTTTCACAGCCAAAGTGGTTTTGACCGAACTCTTCTTTCTCCGCTAAAACTGTTTTTAATACTGCATCACTTACAGTTTCACGATTGAAAAATACATTTACATAAGGACCAACGGCTTCTACTTTCGTAAAAAACGGATCATTGAATTTCTCAGCAACTTCCTTTGCGATAAGAGCTGGTGCTTTTTTATATTGCTTCGCTAATGAAAAGCATGGGAACGCTGCATCTCCAAATTCATCTTGTTTCGGTGTTTCAATTAAATCTAAAATTTGTTTTTGCGTTAATTCATTCGTGAAAATATTAGATAAACTTTCCGCAAACTGCATTTTATAATCCATGATACAACCTCCTTATTTTTTAAAACACAAAAAACTCGTCTCTAAAAAAGAGACGAGTTTTAACCCGTGGTACCACCCTTGTTGTTCGTTACGAACCACTTTCCCGTTTATAACGAGGACAGGGGGCCTCGGCTTTCTCTACTATTCGTTCAAGAAGCATCTCCGAAGTGCGCTTCATCTTTTTCTTCCGTACTAGGCTCACACCATCCCTAGCTCGCTTTCCTTCTAAAAAAGACTACTCTCTTCATCACAGACAGTATATTTAATTAATTATTGCTTATTATACATCTTTTCAAACAATTAGCAAGGGTCAATTACACCAAAGTGAAACTTAGCACTTTTTCTTTTGTATACATAAAAATTGTGTTTTTCAAATCTAGAACTACGAAAATGATCTTTTAAAACGACACGTTTTCTCGCCACTCGTTTTGCCTCCGCAATTGTTTCGTCAGTAATATCATGATACAAAGCGAAGTGTTTTAATCCTTTAATTCCATCGGATTCTATGACAGTTTCTTCAAACATCGGATCAAGGTAAACGACATCGTAACTATTGTCTTCACATTGCGCTAAAAATGAAAAATGCTCCGTTTGCTTTACTTGGATTCTTTGCATTGCTTCATCAATTTCAGAAACAGATGAAGACCATGTTTTCAAACCATTTTCCATAATATAAGCCATATACTCATTGCCTTCAAGTCCTGTTACTTTTCCGCTTTCCCCAACAACATAACTAGCTACAATACTATCTGATGCCATCCCGAGCGTACAATCTAACACTGTCATTCCTCTCTCTAATTGCGTGGCTTGTACAAACGGATCGTGTTCTCCACGCATTAACCTTTTCACACGAAACATCGCTGAGTTCGGATGAAAGAAAAACGATTCTTCCGTACCTTTTGGATAAATAGCTAATCGGTTCTTCCCTACGACAAGCACATCTTGTTCATACTGCTCATGTAGCTTATGTACCGGTATGTCATTACGTTTAACGAAAGAAGTATTTAATTCTGCTGCTACCTCGTTTGCATAATCTGTCATTTCTTTGTTCGTTCTTCCTGCTGTTGTTACGATCATTGTTTCACCTCTATATAAAGAAAAGAGGGAGATTTACTCTCCCCCTTCTTTAGCAATTCTTTTCGAAAGCTTGTTCTAAGTTCGTAATAATTTCGTCCATAGTTGCACCTTCAATTTCATGACGGTGAATAAAGTGAACAACTTCTTTTCCTTTTAATAATGCCATAGATGGTGAAGATGGAGGAATTTCTCCGAAGTATTCACGCATTTTTGCAGTAGCATCTTTATCTTGACCTGCGAATACAGTTACAAGATGATCAGGTTGTTTTTCAGCACGAACAACCGCTTGACCTGCTGATGGACGTGCTAAACCAGCTGCACAACCACAAACAGAGTTTACAACTACTAAAGTTGTACCTGATGTATTTTCCATAAATTCTGTTACAGCTTCTTCTGTAGTTAACTCTTCAAACCCAGAACGCACTAACTCTTGGCGCATTGGGATTACCATTTGGCGCATGTATTCTTCATAAGCATTTGACATCTTGTAATCTCTCCTTCAACTTTCATTCCAAATTCATCATATCACGCTCTATTAATAGGTGCAAAAGAAAGATAACGATGATTTCATTTTTTTGTAGGGATTTCACAAACCCCACCGCGGCAATGTCCCACTGGAACAAGTTTTCTATTATTAGCGATATAATCGTATACTTTACTTCCAAAACCAAGTACGATAGATAGCTTTATAAAAGGAACTGCAAACCAATAAGATGGAACGGCCTTTGCTAATACATGTATGCTATGAATACCGTCATACCACTTATTATATTTTAAAATATACAATCTTTGTTCCATCTTGCTTTGTAGTTCTTGAGAAAGTTCATACTTCTCAACTACATCTTCATTTCGAAATGAAACAAATTTCATCTTACCCTTTTTATCTAATTTTTTCGTACGTTCTGCAACGGCCGTACACATCGGACACCAACTATCATAGAAAACAATCATACATTATTCCCCTTTACGAGACTCCGTCATTTGTTTCCATACAGAACCTTTTGCTTCTTCTCCGCCTTCAATACGCTCTAATGCTAGACGTGCTTGCATGGCTACTTCAAACTCTGGATCATCTTGCGCTGCTTTTAATGCTGGAATCGCACTTTCATCTCCAAGTTCAAATAAGAACATCGCTGCACGCCAGCGTACTAATTTACTTGGATCTTTCAGAGATTTAATCATAACGAACATCGCTGCCGGATCACCTACATCTGATAAACAATCTCCTGCAGTACGGCGAACACTTACAGAGCGATCTAACAACGCTTTATATAATAACGGTAATACTTCATCACCTTTTACCATACCTAAATACGCTGTTGCTAAGCGGCGTATTGAAACTTTTTCATCATCTAACGCCATCTTCAACACTGGAATATCTTCTTCAGTAGGATCCATTTGTTCTAATGCTGCAAAACGGTTTTTCCAGTCAGAATCTTTCATCATCTCTTCTGTTACTTTATATGGCTCACGCTTTTGAATCGTTACTTCAACAGCACCTGCTTGATTTAATAATTCTTTAACCGTTTCATTTACACGTTCTTCTGAATAAGCAGCAACAATCTCTTCCACTACTTCTTTCCCAATTTCTTCAAAATTACCGTAACGTGTACTTTGTTCTACCCATTTACGCTCTTTTACAACGTTTGGTGCAGACATTTGCACTTTCATAATTGATTCTTTAAAACGATCTGGTAAACCAACACGTTCTTCCGTCGTTCCATCTGTTAACTTTACTTGCATTGGAATTGTAAAGAACATTTGAACAAACACCTTCACTTCTCCAAAATGAGCAAGTTGTTGTTCTTCACTTTCTTCCACTACTTCTTCGCCAAAAACAGCACGAACTTGTTGTAATAAAACTTTCCAGTCATACTTCGCATTTCGCTCCACTGCTAAAAAGTCGGCTACATGATATACACCTTTAATGCCTTCAATTTTCAAAATTTCTTGCACTTGCATTGGTGCTTGTTCTTTATTTTCATTTGTATAATTATTACGTGCTCCTGATGGTAATACTTCATTCAAAATAACTTTCATTGTATTTGGACTTGGCGTCGGTTCAATTGCTTTAATCTTCACGTAAAAAACTCTCCTTTATTGCATGTTCTTAGCTGTATTGTAACATGTTATCACTCTATACTCCTACTCGGATGCTTAATTTTACTACTTTCTTCCCGCTACCATACTATTTCATTCTTTTTACATTTTAAATTAGGAACGGGATTTTAAAAGCTTTCGTTTCCGATGATTTTTATTTTTTATCCATTAAGTTTATTAAAATACTTTCCACAATTTTTTCCGAAGCTATTACTTAAAATCACCTTTTATTACGATGCCCCCTCCCGCCTTCTCTCCAAAAAGGTAATACTCTCAATCACAACTTCAGTTCTATATATTCTCTTTCCTTGTTCATCATCGTAATTACTAGTCTGAATACGCCCTGTAATCCCAACGAGTGATCCCTTTTTACAATATTCAGTTACATTCTCAGCCGATTTGCGCCAAACGACACAATTAATAAAATCGACTTGTTGTTCACCTAAACTATTTCGAAATCCTCTATTCACCGCAACACATATTCGTGCATAAGCGACGCCTTGTTTTGTGTAGTATAATTCTGGCTCCTTTGTCAATCTACCGATTAATACAACTCGATTCATCATAAGTTATACCACCTCACATGTTTTTCTTCATTGTAAGGAGAAATGTTTGAATGGTAAAAAGCACAAAATGATATATCCGTAAGTAAAAAGTATTATTTTAGACCTTACAAAACAAAAAAAGAAACCATACATAGTTCAAACATGTATGGTTTCAAAATTTATTACACTTCAGTACAAGATATGTAATATCCTCCGCGAGCCATCTTTATTTCAGCACGGTACATTGCATTTTCTAAGTAGAAAGTAATCGGTTTAACTTTACTCTCAAATTTTAATCTTTCATTGCATTCAGTTGCATATCCTTCAATCGCTGAAGTAATAACTTTTGATGATGGATACGTTAAAGCTTCATCTAGTTCTATGAAAAAACTTTTAGAAAATAGTTTTTTCATAATCCCCTTCTTCTCTTTCATCATATTCCATCTCCTTCACTTCAAGTTGCTATCATCCATATTATACCATACATTCAATATATCTTTGAAAATAAAAAAATCCTGCATTTTTCATGCAGGATTTTTTTATTAGTCATTTTTCGTAAAGTACGAAACGAAACGAAGAATTTCTAAGTATAACCATACTAATGTAAGCATTAATCCCATCGCAGTATACCACTCCATATATTTCGGAGCTTGACTACGTACACCATTTTCGATTAAATCGAAATCTAGTAATAAGTTTAATGCAGCAACTACAATAACAACTGCACTAATAATAATACCGATTGTACCACCTTGGTGAATGTATGGAACAGTTACACCAAACATATTTAGTAGAAATACGACTAAATACATAACCATAATTCCAAGTGTTGCTGCCATCACGCCTGTACGGAATTTATCCGTTACTTTTACTACGCGTGTTGCATATAACACTAACATTGCAAATAGAATTGAGATTGTTAGTAATACAGCATTTAAAACGATAGAATCGCCAAATTTCATTGTATAAACTGCTGAAATACTTCCTAACACAACCCCTTCTACCGCTGCATAGATTGGTGCACCAAAAGGTGAAATACGCGGGAAGAACATAGACGCAAATGCGATGATTGCCGCAACGATTAAAGCACCAATTAATACTGGCATCTTCATCGTCCCCTGCATCATCTGTATGTATGAATAGACAGACGTTGCAAGTAGCAAGATAAGCATAATGAACGTTTTGCCTACTGTTCCGCCAATCGTCATCGCAGAAGCACTTGCTCCCTCTTTACGGAATGCCTCTTTTTTCAACATTGGATTAGATGTTCTCATTTTTTCCCTCCTAAAATAGGTTCTACCAATAGTGTAAAGTTTTTCTCTTTACTTTTCAATATATGCAGCTTGTTTTTATTTTAATCCTTCAACGATGTCTGATAGTTCACTCCATCTTTCCATCTTTTTTTCTAGCTCTTCTTCTGTTTTCTGCTGTGCTTCAGATAATTCTTGTGCCTTTGTGAAGTCAGATCCAACTTTCGCAAGTTCTTCTCCAATTGACTCAATTTTCTCTTCAAGTTCGGCAATTGTATCTTCAATCGTTTCCCATTCACGCTGTTCATTGTATGAAAGTTTACGTTTACGTTGTTGTTTTGGAGCTTCTTCTACAACTTTTTTCTCTTTTTGAACTTCCGCTTTCTCCATAAGTTCTCTCGTTTTTTCCATTTCTAAATAATCTGTATAACTACCTAGAAACTCACGCACTTCGCCTCCGCCAGTAAAGATGAACAGTTCATCTACTACTTTATCTAAGAAGTAACGGTCATGCGATACAGTTAAAACGACACCTGGGAAATCTTCTAAATAATCTTCTAGTACTGTTAATGTTTGTGTATCTAGATCGTTCGTAGGTTCATCAAGTAAAAGTACGTTTGGTTCTCCCATTAAAATACGTAATAAATATAAACGTCTTCTTTCACCACCAGATAGTTTACCAAGTGGTGTACCATGTGAATGCGTCGGGAATAAGAAACGTTCTAACATTTGAGATGCACCAATTACTTTTCCATCTGTCGTATGAATAACTTCTGCAATCTCTTTAATGTATTCAATCATACGCTGATTTAAATTCATCTCTTCATTTTCTTGCGTATAATAAGCAACTTTTACAGTTTGTCCTACTTCCACTTCACCACTATCAGGAGATAACTTACCTGCAAGCATATTTAATAGGGAAGATTTCCCACTTCCATTCGCCCCAATAATTCCGATACGATCACCCGGTTTCACAATATGATTAAAATTATGTAATACCGTCTTATCGCCAAATTTTTTCGTTACATCTTTTAACTCAAGTACTTTCTTTCCTAGACGACTTCCGCTTAGTGCAATATCAACTGACTGTTTTGCAGCTGGTCCTTCTTGTGCCTTTAGCTCATCAAAACGCTGAATACGCGCCTTTTGTTTCGTAGAACGGGCTTTTGCACCACGACGAATCCAAGCAAGTTCACGACGATATAAATTTTGGCGTTTCGATTCTTGTGCCAATTCTTGCTCTTCACGAAGTGCTTTCGCTTCTAAAAATGTACTATAGTTTCCTTCGTAGCTATATAGTTTACCATTATCTAATTCAAAAATACGATTCGTCACACGATCTAAGAAATAACGATCATGGGTTACAAGTAATACCGAACCTGTATATCTCGCTAAATATTCTTCTAACCATTCAACTGTCTCATGGTCAAGATGGTTCGTAGGCTCGTCTAAAATTAATAAATCCGGTGTTTCAATAAAACATTGTGCCATTGCAATACGTTTTTTCTGTCCACCAGATAAATTCCCAACAATTGCAGTGAAGTCCGTAATTCCTAATTTCGTTAAAAGAGACTTCGCATTTGCATTTGCTTCCCATGCACTCATTGCATCCATACGTTGCTGCACTGCAAATAATTGTTCCTGTACTTTTTCATTACTTGGATCTTTTTCAATATTTAATAGTGCTTTTTCATAATCACGAAGAAGACGAATTAAAGGTGTATCACCATGGAACACTTGCTCTAATACTGTCAGTTTTTCATCAAACTCTGGTTGCTGTGATAAATAACTAATTGTATACCCACGTGAATGCGTCATATCACCTGTATCAGGAGCTTCTAATCCTGCAATAATTTTTAATAATGTCGATTTACCAGTTCCGTTTACACCAATAATTCCGACACGTTGTCCTTCTGTAATACTACATGATAATCCATCAAATAACGGCTTTTCTCCATATGATTTTGATAAGTTCTCCACAGTTAACATTTTCATATTTGTGCATTCCACTCTTTCATAAATTGTTCAATAAACTGTTCCATATAACGATGACGAATTTCAGCCTCTTGTTTTGCTGCATTCGTATTCATTAAATCTTTTAATTTCAAAAGTTTTTCATAAAAATGATTTAAAGATGGATCATTATTTTTTCTATACTCTTCTTTCGTCATTTCTTCACGCGGCGGAATAGTTGGGTCATACATTAATCTCCCTTTCGCCCCACCATATGCAAATGTACGAGCAATTCCTATTGCACCAAGAGCATCTAAACGATCCGCATCTTGAACAATTTTCCCTTCAAGTGACTCTACTGTGCCGCCATGGCCACCTTTATAAGACATATTGGCGATGATATGAAGAATATGTTTACTTTCCTCTTCTTCAACACGTAGCCCTTCTAACCAATCAGAAACTTTTTTCATTCCTGCTTCTTCACTTTCATTTAGCTTTTCATCTGCCACATCGTGAAGTAATGCTGCCATTTCAATTATAAAACGATTTCCACCTTCTTGCTCAGATAAAGAAATCGCCATTTTATGTACACGTTCAATATGATACCAATCATGCCCACTCGCATCTTTTTCTAAAATATGTTTTACAAAAGTAATTGTTTTTTGAATTTTTTCTTGTTTTGTCATTTTATCTTCACCCAGTTACTTATTGTAACACGCCCGCATTTTTTCATCACATATTTTCTTGTCCGCCCATACACTAGGTGGTAGGCATCATCATGAAGGAGGAATAAACATGTTCTATAATAATCAACCGCCTTATCCAAGGCAACCATTGTATCCTCAACAACAAGAACAGAGATACACAGAACAATACGAAGAACAAGAGTTACAACAGCAAGAGCAACAATATGACGAAAACCCATATGCAACAACGCAAAACCAAGAAACTGAATTTCAACAAAATCCATATGACACACGTCCAAATTATGAATATCCTCAAAATCCATATGCAGCACCACAAAATCAAGAACAGCGATATCCTCAAAATCCATATGTAATACCACAAAACCAAGAACAACAATATCAACAAAATCCATATGCAGCACCACAAAACCAAGAACAACAATATCAACAAAATCCATATGTAGCACCACAAAACCAAGAACAACAATATCAACAAAATCCATATGTAGCACCACAAAACCAAGAACAACAATATCAACAAAATCCATATGCAGCACCACAAAACCCATACACAACTCAACCACAACAACCGCAATATCAACAACAAATGTATCAACCAAACTACGACGCACGTGTCTCACCACCTAAACCACCAACAATAGATCCAACTCAGCCACAAATTTTACCGCCCGGACCAACACTAGACATTACACAACCACAAATCTTACCACCTGGACCAATTACTGAACCAACACAACAACAAATTCAACAAGTTGTCGGTACACAGTTTTTACCTTTCAAGAAACCTGTACTAGATTTCGTAAAACCATGGGTAGATTACGGTTTAAATGAAGCAAAACATACATCACACGAACACGCATTAACAGAAGTTGCTGCAATTATGTTTTTAGTTGGTAAAGGCTTCAATCCGACGATTGCACATTATATCGTTGAATCTTGGGAGAAGAATGAGCAGTTTTAGGGTTGTTTATTTGATAAAATATAAAAAACACAAAAGTGCCAAACCCCTTATACCACAAGGGTTTTGGCACTTTTTAATATCTAAAACAAATTTTATTGAAATAATTATTTTTATAGATTTTCATACTTTTTTATATAGTACGTGAACATATACAGTACAAAAATACACCTTTGTATACACATTTTTAGAAACATCTTACGTTTATCAAACAATAACCAAAAGACGTACCTGCAACCTCATCATATAAATAATAGATATTAAAAAGAGGACACTATAAGCGCCCTCTTCCTTAGGTTTTAAATATGTTCTCCATGATCCATAAACACTTCAATTGCTTCGTTTTGTGGTATGTCTTTTGCATTAGTAAGACCAAAAGTAAAAACAGCGGATAACATCATCATTAATAAGATTGCTTTTTTCATTTTAGCGCCCTTCTTTCTATGCTCTTTTTGTCTGCATCTAAAGCGATGTGCAAATACTTGCTTGCTTTTCTATGATTTTCTGAACCATAGAATATTTCACCTAAAAGAGAAGCATATTCTTTTACCCAATCATATAATTCTTCTTTTTCAAAATACGAAATACCTTCTATAACCACATTTTCTAATTCTTCTTGCGGTACATAGTTATGTACTGCTTTTAAAATTCGGAAATGATGACGATAACATAAGTCGCTAATCTTATAGCCATTCTCAATATATTCATTAGCGATATGACTATAACCTAACTTAAAATGTTCTCTTGCTAAAAGAAACATAGTTTTAGCGTTATTTTCTAATGAATCCTCTAAGTGTTTAATTGCTAACTCTGGCATGTTTTGACTTGCGTATAAAAGTCCTAAATTATGCTTAACTCGTTTAATAAGAAGTTCATCATTAGATTTTTGGAAGGTACCTAGTGCTGAAAGTAAATATTCCTCTGCACTTTCGAATTCATTTAGTCGAATGTGTGCCATTCCTAAAGTATTTAAGCATGCTGCAGTTTTTAATTCATACCCTGGACTAATTGAAAATACTTCATTCGCCTTTGTAGCAAATTGAACTGCTAGGATCGGTTTTAATACGTGATAGTAATGGACTGCAAGCCAATAATTAAATTCAGCTTTTTCAATTTCATCATGCATGTACTCTAAAAACGTTTCAGCTTTTTCAAATTGCATTCTTGCTTCACTATGGTTTGCTTTATTAATAGCGTAAATTGCTTTAAATAAATGATGATAGTACTCTAAAAATGTCTCTGTAGACTCTGGTAAAGGCTCGATTTTGTCCAGAATATCTTTTGTACTATCCATATCCCGAATTAGCAGTTTATACCGTGCATTCAATAAAGCGTAGTAGACTAATATTGTTTGGTCTTCCTTAATATTATTGATTTTATTTGCAATATCTTCTTTTATTTTCTGAGACTGTAATACACGTTGTGAAATCATAGCTTGATACCAGTCGTTTAATAATTTTGTGATTTCTTCTTTAGAAATAATGTCAACACTCATCTACTTCTACCCCCTTTTGTTAAATGTTATCATGACATGCTTGTTTGCATAAATAAGTTTTTGAATATTCTAACTTGAAAAAATTATTTTTGAATATTCATGTTAACAAAATGGTCCCATTTCAAACCAAAAAAGAACACACGTTTGTTTGTAGTGGCGTTAAAAAAACAAACGTGAGGTATTACATCATGGAATATAACGGCTTTCCTGTAGTACGTGGAAGAGGTATGGTGAAATGGAATCCGTTTGCTTCAATACCGGAGCAATACGAGGAAATACATAGAATGTTTGAGGAACAATATAAAGTACCTAAACCTTTTTTAACACAAGATACTATGGAACGAATAGAAAGAGCGTTAATGCAATCTTTTCACGAGGAAGAAGAAATACATATCTCATACTATCGTGATGGAATGGTGCAAGACATGTACATAAATGTATTACATATTGAACCGATGACGAAAACTATATATTGTACAGATGCTTTTGGTTTGAATACTAAGTTTAAGTTTGATGAATTGGTGAATATAAATTAAAAGAAGCCGCCCGACAGGACTGAAGTGCACCCCAATTGTTAGACACAGCCTAACAATTGGGGTGCACTTCACATATATAGGTGGCTTTTGTACGACAAAAAAAGAGCTCTGCTATACAGCAGAGCAAAAGAAAAATATATAACCCTATAAAAATAATACAAATTATTGATACTTTCAAATGACGAAATTTAAATTTCCATCACAATAATACCTATGTTTAAGTATGAAACATTCTACCTTCCGTATAGCTATGAATATTCTTATTTTAGAATTCCATAGTATCCAAATAGCTCTTTGAGAAATACCTCAATACCGAACTTCTTCAAAGAATCTTTTCTTTATTCAAAGAGAAGTTCTAAAACTTTTTTCTTATCTTTGTCTCTTCTATAATGAATCAACCTATGACAGTTCGGACATATACTAACTATATTTCCAACAACATCTAAACTATTTTCAAAATCATGTTGCATTCTTAACGGTATTAGATGATGGGCCTCCATATAATTTTTTCGGCTGGCTTCCGATACAAATGTTTCATGTGTGTCATCTATTTCACATTTAAATTCTGCCTGTTTAATAGCTTGTTTAGCTTTTTTCGGATCACGAGGCCATACTTCCCTACCAGATTCCATTTTAGTTTTTTTCGATTTTCCGATTTCTCTTCTTCTGCAATCTTTACTTTACTAAAATCCGAATCAATATTAGTAAATCCTTGTGGTGTATGGTTCAATTTGTAGCCAAAGAAAGCTGCGAATTCGATTGCTTTAATGTTTACAGGTTTTAGGTCCTTAATAAAATAGATGTATTCCCAAGTTTCATCATTATCGTTTGTTTTCTAAATTTTTCTAGCCACATCTGGGTTATGAGTCTTAGCAAAAATTGTCCCGAAAAACTTAAATTCCCCTTTAGAATACGCTAAAATCCCGTCACCCTCTTTTAACTTTTCCCATCTATCAACATTTGAAGAACCAGGAGTTGCTCCCCACATACATACATTCTCATGTAATTCATTATCTTTAAGTTTAGTTACTGTATCGGCATCTAAATCTGCTAAACATGTAGAAATAGGATATGTTTTTTCAATAGTAGCTTCCAAATTTTTTATAGCACTATCTTTACTTGCAGTAAAAAGATATAACATATTTAATTCCACCTTTTTTAAATTTCATTATATTTCTTTTTAGAGTCTCGAGATTTCTCTACTGGATATTTTTTATTATTTTTTCTATTTTGTTTATAATAATCTCTTCTAAGTCAATATCCAATTGATCTGCCAACTCATCTTTCATGTCTTCTTTTTTTGTTTCTACAGCTTCCTCACTGCTTTTCCACTGAAAATTCTCCAACAACTCACTCGCCTCTAAAGAAAGAGAAATAGCTAAATCTTTAGGATTGTGGAACTGCTTCCAGTTCCTATCATCCCGAAATTTTAGGACTTTCTCTAAAATAGTTTGATTCATTTTTTGAATCCCCCAGTTGCTTTTCATTGGTAAACTCTTCTATTTATCAGGTAAACTATCATAAAAACGTTCAATGGCCGCTACTAAAACTAAAACTAAAACTAAATCTTCTAAATGAGCAGTTTTAGGGTTGTTTATTTTTAAAAACATCAAAAATGCCAAATCCCTTATATCATAAAGGATTTGGCATTTTTAAGTATCTAGAACACTCGCTAAGTTTAAGGAGAACTTAACAGACATGTGTCCGGCATAATGTCATGTCCACACCCAAGGATCGGTTACATAAAATAACGTATCTAACATGGGAAGTCTATTGGTCTTTTCCCCTTATAGTAACACTCTCTTCTACTAAGACCTTTTCTTTCTAGGACCTACAATTAATTTAATCGCTGTTCTTTCTTCATTATTGATAGAAATCTCTTGAAATGCTGGTACGAAGGCTAAGTCAATACCACTTGGAGCGACGAACCCTCTTGCAATCGCAATTGCTTTAATCGCTTGATTTATAGCTCCAGCCCCAATCGCTTGAATTTCCACATTACCACTTGTTCTTAGTACACCCGCTATTGCACCCGCGACTGAATTTGGGCTTGATTTTGAAGATACCTTTAATATATTTTCCATGTAAGTTGCTCCCTCTATTATTTAATCTCTCTTTCGTTACAATTTTAAATATTTTAGCGTATCTTTAATTACTATTCACACCAAAAACAAACGATGCTTCATATGTACATTATTCTATATTTTCTGACTTCTTCCTGCTCAGCTACGCAAATAAAAAAATAAACTGAATAACCTAATATACATACAGTTAAATGCCATAACTTCACCAAATGATAACATCCATACAGCGAAAGATAATATTGCTGTTTGTCAGATGAAATTAATATAGTAAAGTGAAACTTTAATGAGTGGGGGTTTTGTTCATCCCCACCTAACTTCTTTGCTTTCGCTGAATTTTGAGATGGGAGTCTTACTGCTCGGAAAATAGCGGGATAAACGTTTCCTCGTTACTTCAATCTATTTAGAAATTCCATTTATTTTTCTATCAAATTATGAACCTTATCATCTTCAAAAGGTGTTACAGGTAATACCCAAATACTACATTTCATCATTTGACCACTTTATATTCCACATCTATCTCCTTTTATAGTACAAGCATACACGCCAATTGTGATTCACCTTCATAAACTACTATGTGGTTTAAATTTATTAAGAATAGGAGGTAATATATTGGGTTCATACTATCATTCTTCAAACTCGTATAAAAAATGTTCATGTGACCATTCACATAAACGCAGCTGTCCTGCATACGGAACTTTTTGGCAAACTGAATTTATAACTGTTCCTTTTGGCGATCCTTTTCCATTTAATCACGTTGGACCTTTAGCAGGAGGCGTTTCCTTACTAAATCCTACTACTATACACTTTAGACAATTTGGTGATTATAGAGTTTCGTTCATTTCCAGTATTAATACTACTTTAAATCCTGTATTTCCACATATCCCAGTCATAACTATATTTTTAAATAACAATCCACTTGCTAATAGTCAAGGTGACTTCGCTATTCAAATGAATACTTCATCAAATAACGAATGTCTTCAACTCGTTGGCGAAACGATTGTTACAGTGCCTGCTAATTCAACTCTTCAACTTAGAAATAATAGTGGTTTTAATCGTCAAAGTATTGTAACTTGTGACAATGGTATAAATTCAGTTGAATTAACAGTTACAAAACTAAGTTAATATTATTTCTTTACATTCAGATGCTATTTCAGCACCTTTTTTTATTGAATAACAGTTTTCTTCGACTTTTATTATCTTTCATCACGCAAAAAAAGTGCAGAATTCTTTCTAACACAAGATTTCTGCACTTTTTTATTATACTTATTTATTCTTCCTTATTTCTCTACATAAACCGACTTAACAATCGTACGATTATATGATTTTCCTTCTTTATTCATCCCTTTTATATCCATCGTAACGTTATATACTCCCGGTTGTTTTATATCTTTCAAAGCACCTGTAAATGTATTCGTATTAACATTTTGTAATTCATTAAATTCAGAGACTAACTTACCTTCTTTATTAACGACTCTTACTGTTATGGAAAGATCCCCTTTCATTTCAGGTGCTACAGGTGATTTTTTCAGTTTATACTCAGGTTTATTTACTTTAACTTTTGTAGGCATTTGAAGAACAAATGGCGCGCCATCCTTGTAATCGCTTATAACTAAATATGCATCTTTCGACTGCTTCGCCATCATTTTGATTTTCCATTCGCCTACTTCCAATTTATCAAACTTAAATGTTCTAATTGTCGCCCCATTAAAAAAAGATTCGCCTTCACTAGTAGTTATAGCGCTATCTTTATTTGCATAGATTTTTCCTTTTGGAGATACCATTTGTACTTCAACATCAGAAGAAGCAGTTAGTACAGAAACTATTCCTTCAGCCTTTTTATCAACAGAAATACTTTGCTCTATCCACTGATTTTGTGGTAATTCGCCTCCTAAAATATTTTGATTTGAAGTTGTATTTAATTGTTCTAGATTTTCATTTGAACTAGTGCTGGATGCTACTAAAGCTGGTAATCCCACATTTGTCGTACGTAAATATGGTTCAATTCGTGCAAAAACAGCTGATCCTTTTCTTATATTGTCATGATCAAATCTGGAATCTGTAAATAAATGTGTACCGTACGATAGCTTGGCACTCCATTCATTTACTAGTCCATCATTTGAACCGTACGATGATAAATATAACCCACCCATAGATAATGCAGAAAATGTTGGCCCCCAGCTAGTTCCAGTAGCCGTATAGTAACGGTTTAATTTAGCTGCTGGGTTGTTATCTATTATTGAACGAAACTTTGCCATTTCACCTATTTGTAACGAGTACGTACCATCATCTTTTTGACCTAATATAGAAGCAAGCCACCCTGCCCACCAACTATATGACAAATCTGCTAAATTTGAGCCGTGATGCGGTGTAGCAAGTGTAATAACATTTCCAACAAATCGATTCGCACCATATTCAACTAATGCAGCTTGTGTATCAATTCCACCTTTACTATGCGCTACAATATTAACTTTCTTACCGAAATGATTATATATTTCTTCCAGTTTTTGTGCCAACAATTTTCCGTTATCCCACTGACTAGCCGAACCTTTCCCCGCTGCATCATACAATTGTATAAACACTGTTTGATAGCCTGCTTTTAAAGCATAATCATACATATCATTTATATCATGATATACTGTCTTTCCATACCAACTATCAGCATTACCATTTCTTCCTTGTACAAAGAGAATTGGCGGTTTATTCTCATCATAATTAGCAGGTTTTTGGCCTAAAAACCATTCTCCAGGTGTGAATACTTCTGTATCAGGAAACCCCTTTCCAAGCTCTTTTACAACTTCTGCCTGTACATTTGTGCTAATCGTTGGAGCCATGATAAAAAATACAATTAGTAAGGCCACGCATCTTCTCATCAGTCGCATATTACTCCCCCTATTTTTTTGAAAGAAGGTTTTCTTTATAATATTTTATATTTTCCCTTCCTTAATAATAGCTAATCTTTTATTTTAAAAAGATGTTAGCCCTATTTTTAGAAGGTTACTAGTTGTATACCCTCTTCCTTAACTCTCGTTATTCTCTTTGTTTCTACCTCTTCCTTTTGATAGAATACGACAAAAAAGTTTCTCAATAATTGTTAACTTAGCTACATCCAGATATTTTTTAAATCAATATTGTTTATATAAAGCATACAAATCTTGAAAAAATTTTAGTGAAAAAACATTTTATTACTAGTTAGTTATTTAAAAATATAATAAAGATATGTACTTTCTTTTCATTAAATACAAACTAATTTTAAAGGAGCTTATATTATAAGACTTTCCTACGATTAAAAATTAAACTGAAATTTCAGAATAGAAAATCACATTTCCAGAAACATATATTATGATAATTTCCGCGCACTTGAATTAACTTTTTAGAAGTACTAACCTATCGGTGAGCAGAAGAAAATTCTGTAAAAAGAAAGGAGAATACTTTATGATGACCAATTTACAAAAGGAGTTTTTTAAACGCTTAAAAATTCCTGCAAAAGAAATAACATTTGATGATTTAGATGAAATTCTCTTAAAAACGGGAATGATTCTCCCCTATGAAAATCTTGATATTATGGCTGGTACTATTAAAAATATCTCAAAAGATAACTTAATAGAAAAGTTACTTATTCAAAAACGAGGTGGACTTTGTTATGAATTAAACTCCTTATTGTATTATTTTTTAATTGATTGTGGGTTTCAAGTATACAAAGTAGCCGGTACTGTTTATGATCTGTACGATAATAAATGGAAACCCGATGATGGTCATGTCATTATCATATTAAGTCATGAGGATAAAGATTATGTTGTGGATGCAGGTTTTGCATCTCATCTCCCTTTACATCCAGTCCCTTTTAACGGAGAAGTCATCTCCTCTCAAACAGGAGAATATCGAATTCGTAAGCGAAATACTCGAAAAGGTACGCATATTTTAGAAATGAGAAAAGGAGCTAACGGGGAATCTACAAGTTTCTTACAATCTGAACCTTCAAACGAATGGAAAATAGGCTATGCTTTCACTATAGATCCAATAGATGAGAAAAAAGTGAATAACATTCAAAAAGTGATTGTAGAGCATAAAGAATCTCCTTTTAATAAAGGGGCTATCACTTGTAAATTAACTACTTATGGTCACATATCATTAACAAATAAAAATTATACAGAAACCTTTAAAGGCACTAAAAATAAACGACCAATAGAATCTAAAGATTATGCTCGCATTCTTCGTGAATCTTTTGGAATAACGCAAGAGAAATATGTAGGAAAAACACTAGAAAGAGGTTAGTTGACTACAAGTACTTCATAATAAAGCAGATTCTATATTTAGAATCTGCTTTATTTTATACTTTGTTATAAATTAATTTAATTTTGTTGTTACCCTTTAATTTTCAATTATATATTCATCATCATATTTATCGTATTGTAACCCTTTCCCTATCTTTGATTCTGTAACTTGATCTCTTAAAAACGGTGCAGCATCCATTTTGCTAGTTGCAATTTCAATTCCATATTTTTTCGTTAAATAAGCTAACTCTAGTAAAAACCACTCTCTTCGCAATGTAACTGGAATATCAAATGTTTTTCTTTTCATATATAATAGCACCTCTTTTATTTTCATAACTTAAAAACATCACTGGATGCACTTATTAAAACTACCTTTCACCGCTAACATCCAATGAAACATTATAGTATATGCATGTCCATTTCAAACGTGCTATCACAAATATGATATTCAAGTTTACATAATTATATTATGTAATAGTAGAAAAGGAAGGCATGTCCCTTCCCCTTCTACTATAGAGATTTAAATTAAGAACATCTTGGTACACCTAAAGCTAAAAATAAACCTGCTACTCCCGCAGTAATCGGTACTTTTAACGTAATAACATCGTCTACCTTCGTTACTAAAAAGTAAGCATTACCTTCTTGTAATATACAAGTTACCAACAATTGAAATTCCATTCAAATCTCCTCCTTTCAATCGATATACTATAATTTATGAAATCTCTTTCAAAACGTAATAGGAAATATATCTATTTTTCCTTATATACAAAATAAATGTTTATAAGTCTAGTAAAAATATTAACTTTCTAAATTTATATAAAACGTGTAATATCCAATAAGTTCCTATATAATCAATAAGAAGAATCTTACAAATGGAGGTATGAAAATGACGATTTTAAGTAATATTGGTGCAGCTTTATTTTTTATTGCTTTTATTCTTTTAATCTTATGTATTATTTCATTCTTTAAGAAAAATGGAAAAGCAAAACAATATGGACGTCCTACCGTTATTCTTTTTATGATTTCTATTATATTAATAACGGCCGGTACAACAAAATCGGAACACCCCGTCGTCGAGTTTTTTTCTACTTTAAGTTTCATTCTATTTATATTCTTCCTTGTTCTAGCAATCTTATCTGTTATTAAGAAAACAGGTGTAGCGAAAAAACAATTTATTATTACAGCCGTATTATTTGTCATTTTTGTTGCGCTATCAGGTATTTCAGATCCTTCTTCTGAAAAAACGACAGCAACTAGTACAAAAGTTGCTTCTAACAATGAAGAACAGAAAGATAGCGAAAAGAAAAAAGAGGCGGACGAAAAAACTCAAAAGCAAGAAGATGAGAAGCGTCTAGCCGATGAACAAGCTCGTAAGCAAGAGGATGAAAAACGTCAGGCTGATGAACAAGCCCGTAAACAACAAGAAGAGCAAAAACGTCTAGCCGATGAACAAGCTCGTAAACAACAAGAAGAGCAAAAACGCCTAGCTGATGAGCAAGCTCGTAAGCAACAAGAAGAACAAAAACGCCTAGCTGATGAGCAAGCTCGTAAGCAACAAGAAGAGCAAAAACGTCAGGCTGATGAACAAGCTCGTAAGCAACAAGAAGAGCAAAAAGCACAGCAAGCTCAAACACAACCTGCTTCAGGAAATACTAGTAGTGCATATTACAAAAATTGTGCCGCAGTTAGAGCTGCCGGGAAAGCTCCTCTATATAAAGGACAACCAGGTTATGACTCACATCTTGATCGTGATGGCGATGGAGTTGCATGTGAAAAATAGTAGTAAAAAAGAAGCTTCTAGTAAGCTTCTTTTTTATTATCAGAAACTATTATGACGAATTCCCTCTCCCTCTTCCTTTTATAAAACTCATTTGATTATCCTTAAAATTGACACATTATAAGTGATTTCAATCACCACATTGTTTTTCATTTATTGCTATTCTTAATTTAGATATTACATTCAAACTTTATGGAGGCATTCATATGGAACATACATTTACTGAAACTTCTATTGTCGGTGAGATTGTTACACAATTTCCAAAAGCTAGTAATCTTTTTAAATCATATAGAATAGACTTTTGTTGTGGTGGTAATAAACCACTTATTGATGCAATTCATGAAAGAAATTTATCAGCAACAGAAGTACTTACAGAATTAAATACGCTTTATCATAATACGAAACGATTAAATGAATCTGAAATTGATTGGAAAAATGCTTCTTATCGTGAATTGATTGATTATGTTATAAATAAGCATCATCGCTATTTAAATGAAGAATTACCACAGTTAAGTCCGTATGTGACGAAAGTATTACGCGTCCACGGAGCAAGTCAGCCTCACTTAGCTCAAATTCATAAGCTATTTCACGAATTAAAGATGGAATTAGAACAGCATTTAATTAAAGAAGAAACAGAAGATTTCCCATTAATTTTAGAATTTGAACAAAATCCAATTGACGAAAACTATGTGAAATTACGTAAAATAGTAGATGAGTTGGAAAATGAACATAACCACGCAGGCAACATTATTAAAGAACTTCGTAAAGTTACAAATGACTTTACTCCTCCAGAAGGAGCTTGCGGTACTTATCGACTTGTTTACCAACGTCTTGAAGCGCTAGAGTCTGATTTATTTGAGCACATTCATTTAGAAAATAATATTTTATTTCCACGTGCCATTACGAGAGCATAAATAAAGAGCAGGACATGAGTATACATACTTATGTCCTGCTCTTTCATTTGGTAAAGACTATACACATCCCTCTCAAATAAATCCGAATTTTAACAATTTGTGAATCATTATAAAAATGTGATAAACATCACATCTCTTCCTTTTTTGATTTTCTATAATAAAAACATAATCCTTTGTTCAACATTTCACAGAAAAAGGGGAAACGAAAATGAAAAAACGTTTAGTTATGATCGGAAATGGTATGGCTGGCATACGCTGTATGGAAGAAATATTAAAACATGATAGTGATTCATATGAGATTACTATTTTTGGAGATGAACCTCATCCAAACTACAACCGTATTATGCTCTCTCATGTTTTACAAGGCAAAACAAATATGCAAGATATCATTATGAATGAATACAGTTGGTATGAAGAAAACGAAATAACTTTGTATACAAATGAAAAAGTTCAAAGTATTAACCGAGAAGAAAAAATTATTATTACAGAAAAGAATCGTACTCTTACATATGACAAACTCATTATCGCAACAGGTTCTAGTGCTTTTATTTTGCCTGTAGAAGGTTCCACTCTCCCTGGTGTAACAGGATTTCGAACAATTGAAGATACACAATTTATGATTGATACCGCTAATGAAAAGAAAAAGGCTGTTGTCATTGGTGGTGGGTTACTTGGTTTAGAAGCCGCAAGAGGTCTTATTGACTTAGGGATGGACGTACATGTTGTTCATTTAATGCCAAACTTAATGGAGCAACAACTAGATACGAAAGCAGCTTCTCTTCTGCGCGAAGATTTAGAAGCGCAAGGCATGAAATTTCTAATGGAAAAGAAAACTGTAAAAATTCTTGGTACAGACCATGTTGAGGGCATTCAATTTGAAGATGGTGAAGTTGTAGATTGTGATTTAATCGTAATGGCTGCCGGAATACGCCCAAATACGCAAATAGCAAAAGATGCCGGTTTAATTGTAAATCGCGGTATTGTAGTCAATGACTATATGCTAACAAATGATGAGTCCATTTATGCAGTTGGAGAATGTGCAGAGCATGACGGTATCGCATATGGACTTGTTGCTCCTCTTTATGAACAAGGTGCGATACTAGCAAAACATATAACAAATTTACAAACTGATGGATATTCGGGCAGTATCGTCGGTACGCAATTAAAAGTTGCAGGTTGTGATTTATTCTCTGCTGGTCAAATTTATGAAGATGATCAAACGAAAGCAATATCAATCTTTGATGAATGTAAACGTTCCTATAAAAAAGTATTAATTCGTGATAATAAAGTCGTCGGTATCGTTTTATATGGTGACACAGCTGACGGTACACGTCTCTTTAGCATGTTAAAGAAGGAAGAAGATATACAAGAATATACACCAGCTTCCCTTCTTCACAAAGCTGGTGAAGAAAGTGAATTTGACGTTGCTACAATGAGTGCGGATGACACGATTTGTGGATGTAATGGTGTTACGAAAGGTTCAATCGTTCACGCCATTTTAGAACAAGAGTTAACGACTTTTGAAGAAGTTAAAGGCTGTACGAAAGCCGCAGGTTCTTGTGGTAAATGTCGTCCACTTGTGGAACAAGTTTTATCTCATACACTTGGAGATGCTTTTGATGCCTCAGCGCAATCTGCCGGTATGTGTGGATGTACACCTTTATCCCGTGATGAAGTCGTAGCAGCCATTCACGAGAAAGGCTTAAAATCTCCAAAAGAAGTACGAAATGTTCTTGGTTTTGCACATGAAGACGGCTGTTCGAAATGCCGCCCTGCTTTAAACTACTATTTACGTATGGCGATTCCAGAAGAATATGAAGATGATAAATCGTCCCGTTTCGTTAATGAAAGAATGAATGGTAACATCCAGCACGATGGTACATTCTCTGTTATTCCACGTATGTACGGAGGCGTTACAACAGCTGATGATTTAATGAAAATTGCTGAAGTTGCGAAGAAGTATGATGTTCCACTTGTGAAAATTACCGGTGCAAGCCGAATTGGCTTATACGGTGTCAAGAAACAAGATTTACCTAACGTATGGGCTGACTTAAATATGACTTCTGGATATGCATATTCAAAATCGCTTCGTAATGTAAAATCATGTGTTGGTTCTCGCTTCTGCCGTTTCGGTACGAAAGATTCATTAGGACTTGGTATGCTCCTTGAACAATCATTAGAAATGGTAGATACACCTCATAAAATGAAGATGGGTGTAACGGGCTGTCCGCGTAACTGTGCGGAAGTACTGACGAAAGATTTTGGCGTTGTTTGTGTCGAAAATGGATACCAACTTTATATTGGCGGAAATGGTGGTACAGAAGTACGTGAAGCTGATTTTGTAATGATTGTCCCTACTGAAGATGATGTCCTTCGCATCGCTGCAGCTTACATGCAATATTATCGTGAAACTGGTATTTACGGAGAGCGTACCGCCTACTGGACAGAACGTTTAGGCTTCGATCACATAAAAGAAATACTACAAGATGCAAGTATGGTTACTACGTTAAATGAACGTTTCCAAACAGCTCGTAGAACATATACGGAAGCATGGGGACAAGCACTAGAAACGAAATCATTAAAAGCGATGTATGAAGTAGAAACTGTGAAATAAGGAGCTGTGATCTAAATGATACACACGAAAGAAAAAATAAAAGTTATGCGTGCGGAAGATCTTGCTATTCAAATCGGTAAAGAAGTGCAAATGAAAGGTATGTCTATCGCCCTATTCCGCCTTTCAAATGGCGATATTCGAGCTGTAGAAAATCGTTGTCCTCATAAAAACGGACCGTTAGCAGAAGGGATTGTGTCTGGAGAATTCGTCTTTTGTCCACTGCATGATTGGAAAATCTCACTACTAACAGGTGAAGTTCAAAAACCTGATGACGGCTGTATTCAAACATACGAAGTAGAAGTTATTGACGGTGACATTTATTTATACATGTAATTTTCGAAAGGAAGCCTCCTCTGGCTTCCTTTTAAATAAAAATTGATGAGGTGCAATTATGAACGGATATGTATATTTAGTTGGTGCAGGACCAGGTGATGAAGGGCTTATTACAAAAAAAGCGATAGAGTGTTTAAAACGTGCAGATATTGTTTTATATGACCGTTTACTAAACCCTTTCTTTCTTAGCTATACAAAACAAACATGTGAACTTATGTATTGCGGAAAAATGCCAAAGAATCATATTATGCGACAAGAAATAATTAACGCACACCTTCTTCAATTTGCGAAAGAGGGCAAAATTGTTGTCCGATTAAAAGGCGGAGATCCATCTATTTTTGGCCGTGTTGGTGAAGAAGCAGAAACTTTAGCAGCAGCAAATATTCCATATGAAATTGTACCAGGCATTACATCTAGCATCGCCGCTAGTAGCTATGCAGGTATTCCCCTCACCCACCGTGACTACAGTAATAGTGTCACTTTATTAACCGGACATGCAAAAGGTCCCTTAACCGATCATGGAAAATATAATTCATCTCACAATAGCGACACGATGGCCTACTACATGGGTATAAAAAACTTACCTACAATTTGTGAAAACTTACTACAAGCAGGAAAAAAAGAAGATACGCCAGTAGCAGTCATTGAATGGGGTACAACTGGTAAACAGCGCGTTGTCACAGGGACACTGTCTACCATTGTTTCTATTGTCAAAAACGAAAATATTTCTAATCCTTCTATGACAATTGTTGGTGATGTTGTTACTTTGCGGAATCAAATCTCTTGGAAAGAACGTAAACCATTGCACGGCAAGAAAGTTTTATTTGCAGCTGCAACAAATAAAAAAAGCGCAATAAAGCAAAAGTTACAAGAGTCCGGTGCAGAAATATATCAAATTCCAACTTTCAAAAAGAAAGAATACACAGTAACCTCTGAACAAATCAATAAGATTTTTAACGTTGATCGTCTTGTATTTTGTTCCGCTGACAGTGTAGACATCTTAATGCAATCATGCAGTAAATATCATAAAGATATTCGTTCCTTACAGGCAGAACTTCAGTATATGAACCTTTCTATTCAAGAAAAGCTCATGCAATATGGATTGTTCAGTAAACCTGCGCAATTTTCTTCGAATTCAACGATTTATTTAGGACGAAACATTAACCGAATTGCTGTTATTCAAGAAAAAATTGGTGCTGGTTCCTATATGATGACTCATGAGTACACAATTGATCATCGCTTCGATGAAATTCATTCACGTATTCTTTCTGAATTCTCATGGGATAGCATTGTATTTGAAGGTCGTGCTTCTATTGATACGTTTCTAGCAGAAATAAAACGCCTTGGCTTTATCAATATTCTTACTCTCCCATTCTCGTATACCGACGTTCCAACTTTACACTATGCAAATAAAGTTGGGTTTCATAACGTAGATCATCAATTACAAGAAACTCTTATGAAGAAAGACATGGTGAGACAATGAAAGGAATTGTATATGTTGGACATGGAAGCCGGCTACAAGAAGGTAATGAACAATTCATTCAATTTATTCAATCTGTTATGAAAGAGCGAAACGAAAGAATTCAAAAAATAGCTTTTCTAGAACTAACGACACCTACTATTTCGGATGCAGTTACAGAAACGATAATAGAGGGAGTAACTGAAATAATGATTGTACCTGTTTTATTATTTGCAGCAGCTCACTATAAACGTGATATTCCTTTTGAAATAGAACAACTACAAAAGAAATATCCACAAATAACATTTTCAGTTGTACCTCCTTTTAGTACACATCCACATATGGTGGAACTTGTAGTGAAAAGAATACGTGAAGCTATGCCAATGCAAGGTAGTAGTATTTTACTCGTAGGGCGAGGCAGTAGTGATCCACAACCGATACATGAATTACAACAAATCGGAGCAGCTGTCGAACGAAAACTTGGTATGCCAGTATCCTGTTCCTTTTTAACGAAAGGAACTCCCTCTTTTGCTGCTGAGCTCAAGGCTATAACATCGACTGCGTCCCATGTATATGTCATGCCGTACCTTCTCTTTACCGGATTATTACTTCAAAAAATTAAATTGCATACAAAAAAATATAATCATGTTACGCCCTGTAACTGTCTTCAGTTTGATACATATATGAAACTAACATTATTAGAACGAATGGAGGAATGCATATATGTATAACATGTACCCTCTTATGTTTAATCTACAAAATAAAGTTGTCATTATCATTGGTGGAGGTAAAATTGCATATCGAAAAGCGTCTGGATTAAAAGATACAGGCGCTTTCGTCACTGTTGTCAGCCCAGAAATTTGCGAGGAAATGAAGGAACTTTCTTATATTACTTGGAAGCAAAAAACTTTTAGTAATGATGATATTAAAGATGCTCATCTAATTTATGCAGCTACAAATCAACATGCTGTAAATATGATGGTCAAACAGGCCGCTCATGAGTTCCAGTGGGTTAACGTTGTAAGTGATGGTACAGCATCATCGTTTCACACACCTGGCGTCATACGAAATGATGAATATGTTGTCACTATTTCGACTTCAGGTATGGACCCATCGTTTACGAAGCGTATGAAACAGGAATTAACTTCTGTCCTTCCTAAACTTATAAAAAGACTTTCTCGTACTCATAAAATGTAATCTATCACTTAGCTAAAATAGTAATTAACTGTGAACAAACGTTTTTTAGAGGCGTTTGTTCTTTTTGCTTTAGTTTCGTTTTTTAGGATCAGACAAACAATTGGACAAGAATCTGTGAAGAAAAATAACGGCAACAATTACGGACAAAAAAGCAGTTGCTTGAGAGCAACTGCTTCAATACAGGTTTTATATTGGATATTCATTCAACCAAATTAGCGCTTGTTCATAATCATCAAAAAATCTCACAGATTCTTTCGTATTAGATTGTTGTAAATAATCCATTATCTCCCCCTCTTCAAGGAGAAATGCAATTGCCTTACTGTTATTCAAAATGATTTCATTGAAGAACTTCTCTTTCCATACTTTTTGAACAGAAAAATGATTTGGCGTGTATCCTTTTCTATCCACCAACAATTTGTATTTCCGCCCTTCAGAAATGAATTGCTGACAAACCTGCTCAAAAACATTAAACCATTCATACACATCATCTGTTTTTATATTGCCAACTAGATGGGTAACAATTATATCTCCTGAAACTGTTGTGCTGATATTCTGTTTACTCAACTTGGAATCCCCCTTAGTTACAATTTTGCGGAAAAACCGCATAAAATCAATAAAGAAAAATTTCTTACTTGACACTCCCACCCCACCGCTATCAAACTAAGCTCATGTAACGTCAATTATAAGCGAAATTGTGTCTTTTTTCGCTAAGCTACTTGATTATCAGACATGGTACAATTGTAAACGATACCCAATATATCATAGACTGTTTTCTTCTCATATCTATGGGATTTCCGCCATCATTTACCGCCTCAAATCTATTCGTTTTAACACGTATATTCAAAACAAAATATATGACAAATAAATAACGACAGTTACTGTAATAGTGCTGAAAAGTGTTGAAAATAAAACGATTTGTGCATGTAATTCAGGCTCTATTTGATATTCCATAGCAATGGTTGATGTATTTCTTGAAGTAGGAAAAGAACTTGCAATAAATAATGATTGTGCAACAATACCATCGATGTTTAGTATGTATATTACGGCAAGTGCTAATAATGGTCCCATCAGTAACCTTCCAATTAAAGCCCATGTTATGACTCGATGGAAAAAATTAAGTTTAATGTTAGATAATTGTGCCCCTAGCAATATGAGTGCTATTGCAACAAAACCATTCGCAAGCTGATTAAGAGGAATAAAGATAGAATTAGGTATTTGAATTGTAAAAGATTGAAAGAAAACCCCTAATACGAGTGCATGAAATACAGGCAGTCTTAGAAATGATTGAATAATACCTCCGATTGTTTTTGTTGCTGATAGTAAGTTATATATCCCATATGAATAAGTTAAAAGATTCTGGAAAATAACAATAAAAATTTGAATGGAAACCCCCACTGGATTGTGACTGAAAATCAATTGACTTACCGGTAACCCATAATTACCGGAATTCATTAACGAAATGCTATTTTTTAGAGCTGCACTTTCTCCTTTTTCTAACTTTAATATTTTTGAAATGAAATGACTTACTATGATCAGACTCAGACTATAAAGCATTAAATAGTATATTATCTGGAGCAACAAACCTGTTTCTATACGAATATCATATATATTCACAAATACAGCCGCTGGCATTAAGCAATAAGTAATAAGTGTAGATAGCTGCTTTAAGTTAAATTGGAACTTTCTTTGTAAGATTGCACCAATTAGCATCAATATTAATATCGGTAATATTACGTCTAATATAATAAATACAAACATTTAAAACCTCATTCTAAATATATTTTAGTTGGATTAAACGCTTTACTAAATGTGGACACATTTCATTCATCGGAAAACACCCTTAGTTCTCAATAATCAGAAAACTGAAATCGATAATATGAAAATGCTCATCAAAAATTCTTATTTTATTTCATTTCCCTCCCCTCTCTTTTCTTTAACATATCAAATATAACTCATAAAGAAAATTATGGATTATTTATACAAATTCATAATTTTATCTTATTGAACTAAACTGTATTCTTTAGTGTAGTACTTTTTTCACAATATCCGTTAGCCTTACCAAAAAATTTGGCCCTAAAAAAATCTGATACTGCAGTTACTATGCGAAGAATACTTACATCAATCCCATACTTGTCGCTTAAACCACCTAACACACCTGATACTTGTTTATCTTGAGTGGACTTATATTTTTTTCATCTAAACATCCCGATTCAATTAAATATTTGCATTCTAAAAATGAGTTCGATCTTTAGAATAGATTTAAGATTTCCTTCACTAATCTACCCTTTAAATGAATAACTTTTGACTTCTATATTTTAAAATAAAATTCCATAAGCCTTCTGTTTTTCATTTTAAAAACACATTCTTATAGAAAACGAGCGTTTATTGAGATATCAATAAAAACATGTTGAAGCCTATTACTAAAAGAACCATCCCAATATACTTTGGGATGGTTCTTTTTCCTTATTAATGATTCTTTAACATCACTAACAATTTCTCTTGGCTATACATCCATACTGTAATGATTAAACAAGCAAGTGCGACTTCTGATAGCGCCATAAATCCAATTGCATAATGACCTGTTAATTGGAATAGTAATGTTAAAATTAGCGGTGGGAAGAATCCTCCTAGTCCACCTAAAGCTGATACGAGACCATTTACAATACCAGCTTGTTCTGAGAAATACATTGGAACGAGTTTGAAGATTGTACCATTACCAATCCCTGCACAAAATGCTACTAGTAAGCAACCAAATGTATACACGTTCATACTTGGCATAAACGATAAAATAATACCTGAAAGTGTTAAACCGATAAATACGAAGATTAATATTTTAAATGGATTAAACTTATCACCGAGCCAACCACCAATCGGGCGCATAATTGTTGCGAGTACGATGAATCCGGCTGTCCGCATACCTGCATCTACTTTCTCTAATCCGAAGTGAGATACTAGAAAGTTTGGTAAGTATACTGTAAATGCGACAAATGATCCGAATGTTAAAAAGTAAAAGATACATAAAAACCAAAGTTTCTCATTTTTATATACACCTTTTATTTGTTCCATTAGTGGTGTATTCACTTTTTTCTCCTTACGATCACCTAATAAAAAGTTCATAAGTGCAAACGCTGCAAGTAAAACTAAATAACATTGTACTGTCGTTCTCCAGCCAACTGAAGTTGCAATGACAGGTGCTAAAAACGAAGTAATTGCTGTTCCGGCGTTACCGACACCGTAAATACCATTTACAAAACCGTGACTCTCTTTCGGAAAGTATTTTGGTAAAGAAGTTACTCCTACAGAGAATACAGCACCACCGATTCCTACAAATAATCCACCAATAATTAAATCCATCATAGAATTGGCAACACTAATATAAAAAACAGGAAATAATAATAGAATAAAACTAATAAAGAATAATTTTCTTGCTCCGAAACGATTCGTCCAATAACCAATTGGAATACGAAGAATAGAGCCTAAAATAACAGGTACTGCTGTGACCATAGAAATTTGTCCCGCAGTTAATGGAATATCCGCTTTAATATAAGGCATTAATGATGATAAAATGACCCATACCATAAAACCGATAATTAGATTAGAAGTTTGTAAACTTAATTGAAAATTAGGACTTTTCATCCTGTTCCCTCCTATGTATGCATAGTTATATTCATTCTCTCCAGCCTAATCACGTCCTAACATGATTAGGCTGAAAAGAATCAACCACCACTTACTGGCGGAATCATTGCTACGATATCGCCAGTTTGAATGATGTCATTCTCATTTGCATACTCTTCATTTATCGCGACCATAATCTCGTTTGAAATTGCTATGTTGTATTTCTTAATGAGTACTTCCTTCAGCTTCGCAACTGTAATATTTTCACAATCTATGTGCAATGACGACTTACTTACTTCTTCCTGTAAATGTGCAAATAATAGCACTTCAATCATATTCTCATCTCCTTTCTAGGCTCACCATTTGCATATGTTACCCTCTCTAACTGATCACCTATCCATGACTCACCATCTTCCCAAAACTCTTTCTTCCAAATTGGAACAATTTGTTTAATACGCTCCATAATATATTCGTTCGCCTCATAGGCAGCTTTCCGGTGTGGTGTAGAAACAGCAACGACAACAGCAAGATCAGAAATTTGTAATGTACCAATGCGATGTGTAATAGCGACATATATCCCCGGCCAATTCTCTCCTACTTCAGTGCCAATTCTCTCAAGCTGTTTCTCCGCCATTGTCTTATAAGCTACATACTCTAAACAAAGTGTACGTCGACCTTTCGTAAATTCTCTAACAGTACCAATAAAAGTAGTAACCGCACCACACTCACGACGAATTACTTTGTTTGTAACTTCTTCAATTGAAATAGGTGTATCAATTACTTCATAATACGTATGTGTCATTTTGCACCTCTTATCTTTATATAAGTTAGCAACCTATTTTTCTATTACTTGTATGATCGAAGCGGCTCTTCCCACGGCCACTCACTTCCGTTGTTTGATTCTAATAACAGTACCGAAACAGTAATTCCAGCTTTAAATCCTCTCGTTCCCCCTGGCAAAACGATAAATGCATTCGCTTCTGCAAGTGAAGAAATTGCGCTAGATTTATCTAAACCAACTGGTGTAACTTGTAATTGCCCATCTACAATTTCCACTCTCCCTCTTATAAAACGAGTAAATGGGTTTGCTTTCGGAAAGTCTTTTTGTAAAATTGCCTCTGCACGATATATGTGCGAATCTTCCCTATGCAAGTATTTTCCAATCACTGGTCTAACATATAATTCACAACCGACATAACAAGCAGAAGGATTACCAGATAGACCAAATAGTAATTTTCCTTCTACCTCAGCTACAGTTGTCACACTTCCTGGTCGCATCGCTATTTTGTCAAAAAGTACATTAGCTCGTAATCTCTCATAGATGGCAGGTAAATAGTCATAGTCTCCTACTGAAACACCACCAGTTGTAATTAATATATCAACTTCTTTTATCGCCTTTTTTACAGTGTTATAACACGTCTCAAAATCGTCAGCGAATTGCCCATAATACTGTACAATCCCCCCTGCTCGTTCAATTTGAGCAGCTATCATATAGGAGTTACTATTTCGAATCTTCCCTGGCTTTAATTTTTCATGTACTTCAAGCAGTTCGCTACCCGTCGTTACAATTCCAATCACTGGTTGTTTTATAACATATACCGTACTATAACCAAACGTAGCAAGAAGTGCTGCTACTCCAGGATTAATAACAGTCCCTTCTTTCACAAGGATAGTATTTTGTTTTACATCTTCACCTTTAAAAGAAATGTTATCACCGGCTGTGAAACAGCGTTTTAATGTCATATAAGTCTTTTCGTTTTTTTCAAATCCTTCCGTTAGTTCTAACATAACAACCGCATTACACCCTCTCGGAATTGCGGCTCCTGTCATAATACGGACAGCTTGAAATGCTTTCACTTCTTCTGTAAAAACAACCCCTGCTCCAATTTCACCAATTACTTCAAACTGAATAGGGTTACTACTACTTGCTTCTTTCGTATCTTCTGATCGAATCGCAAACCCGTCGTACGGAGAGCGATCAAAATGCGGGACATCATGATCTGCAATAACATCTTCTCCAAGCGCTCTTCCGTAACTTTCTATAAGAGAAACCTCTTCTGTTTCACCTTGATGAGCATATTTCATTACTCGTGCAACTGCTTCTGCCACTGGAATCGGTATACGTTTTGCTAACATTCTTTTTCACCTCGTTTTAATAAGGGGGAAACTCTCTCTGTTCATCCTATATATTTTGCGTACAATCGTTTTGCTATTTTCACATCATTTGTCCCATGAATAAATGCCCTACCGTCTGTAAATAAAACAAAACGATATTCATCAATTAGAAATGATAGTAAGTACGGCGTTTTTTGGACATGTACAATTTTTTGTAATCTTTTTTGAATTTCGTTTAAATTTAGAACTCTCTTTATTCCTGAACGGATTTGAACTGTATTCCGTCCGCATAGCACCTCCGTTTTCACCTGTGATTCAAATGTTAAACTTGGGTACGTACGTGTATTTCCGCAAGATGGACATGTACTTTTTTTCTGTTTATTTACTTTTAATGAGAGAAATTGATTGTTCCAAATATCAAATGATAACATTGTTCCTCGTAGCGTCTCGAAATCATCCACCAATATTTTCATTGCTTCTGTCACTTGGTGAGCAACAACCATCTGTACAGCTGGCTGAATAATTCCCGCTGTATCACATGTTGCACCGCCCATCGGATGATCCATTAAGCAGCGAAAACATGGTGTTTTTCCTGGAAGACTTGTATACGTTACACCGTAACCTCCAACGCATCCACCGTATATCCAAGGTATATTTTCTTTTTGTGAAATATCATTTATAAGTAGGCGCGTATCGAAGTTGTCAGTGGCATCTATAATGAGATCCACTTCTTTTGTTAACTCTTCTATTTCTTGCATTGTGACATCCATTACAACTGGTACAATTTCCACTTCAGAATTAATCTTTCTTACATGTTCTGCCGCTGCAATTGCTTTTGGTTTGCATTGTTTTGCATCTTCTTCTGTATATAACTGTTGCCGTTGTAAATTACTCCATTCGACATAGTCACGATCGGCAATTGTCAATTTCCCAATTCCCATCCTAGCGAGTGCTTCTGCATTCGCAGCCCCTAGTGCACCCGCACCGATTAGGAGCACATGCTTTTCTCTTATTTTTCTTTGTCCCATTTCACCAATTCCAGAAAACAACACTTGTCTTGAATAACGCTCTTGCATAAGAAATCCTCCTTTCACTATCCACCAATGTAAGACATTTCAACTTTTGGACGTTTACTTGCACTCTCAACCGTTCTTTCATCTGAATATCGATCTGTTCTATATCGCCATGTATGTTGTAAAATTTTTAATAGTGAGGCATCAGAAATATTTTCTCGAAGAAGCGTTCGCAAATCCGTTCCTTTTTCTCCAAATAGGCACGTAAAAAACTTACCATCTGCCGAAATACGTGCTCTCGTACAAGAAGAACAAAATGACTCAGAAACAGAAGTAATAAATCCCACTTCTGCATTACTCCCTACATATCGATACAATTTCGCAACCTCTCCAAAGTAACGAGGCTGAGCGGGCTCAATTGGATATACACGATTAATTTTCTCTATTAATTGTTCCTTCGTAACGACTTGCTCAAAGTTCCATCCGTTCGTACTGCCTACATCCATAAACTCAATGAAACGTAACTGTATTTCTTGTTCTTTAAAATAACGAACCATAGGAAGAATTTGACTATCATTCATCCCTTTTTTTACGACCATATTTACCTTTACTTCTAATCCAGCTTCCTTCGCTGCTTCAATTCCTTTCAGTACAGGTTTCGTACTTACATTTCTTCCATTAATTTTTTGGAAGACATGATCCTCTATTGCATCTAAACTAATATTCACACGCTTTAATCCTGCTTCTTTTAGCGCCTTAGCTTGTTTTGCTAAATGAATTCCGTTTGTTGTGAGTCCAATATCTTGTAAGCCTTCTAGATTTGTAAGTCTTGCAATTAACGTCGATAAGTCTTTACGCAATAAAGGTTCACCGCCAGTAAGCCTAATTTTATTAACTCCCATACTTATAAATAATCTCGCTAACCTTTCTATTTCATCGAACGTTAATAAAAGCTCTTCCTTTAAAAAAGCGTAATCAGGTCCGAACACTTCAGCAGGCATACAGTATGTACACCTAAAATTACAACGATCAATAACTGAAATACGTAAATCTTGAAGTGGCCGCTTTAAAGAATCTTTTATGTTCTCGTGCATCTCTATCCCTTCTTTTCTGCTGCAATCCTTAGTAAGCTTTCATTTTTTTATTTGCCTTTATTATAAAAAAGAAGCTACATATTCAATGTGACTTTTCTCACATCACTTTCCCCATTCAAAAACTTTTCACAAATCCGTTCGTATTTTGTTCACATCTTCAGGACATACTCTTTACGGTCATTGAAATTTTACATTATTTTTAAAATAGCTCTTGCATTTTCATCATATTTACACTCAAAATAGGAAATGTATTGCTTATAAGAAGAAAGGTGATCACTGTGGCAAACAGTATGACATTATCTCAAGATTTAAAAGAATTACTTGCATCTGTTGAATATAAAATGCAAATTAAAAAAGGTAGTTTTATTTTTCAAGAAGGTATGGAGGCAACAGAGCTCTATATCATCCACTCAGGAAAAGTACAAATTAGTAAACTAAGTGCTGACGGACAAGAATTAACACTTCGAATTTGTTCAGAATATGACATTATTGGAGAATTAACATTGTTCACGGACAATGCGAAATACTTATTAAATTCAAAATGTCTTGAGGATGTGGAAGTAGGCGTTATAAAGCGTGAAGCATTAGAAAAAGCATTACTCCAAAAACCTGCACTCGTATTTGAATTTATGAAATGGATTAGTGAACATTTAAGAAGAATGCAAACGAAGTTCCGAGATTTAGTATTACACGGCAAAAAAGGTGCCCTGTATTCTACCCTTATACGAATGACAAATAGTTACGGTATATTAAAAGAAAATGGGATTCTCATCGATTTACCATTAACAAATCAAGAACTTGCTAATTTCTGTGCAACTTCACGTGAAAGTGTAAATCGAATGTTAAATGAATTAAAAAAGCAAGGTACAATTTCAATTCATAAAGGAAAGATTACAATCCACGATTTACAATTTTTAAAATGTGAAATTGCTTGTGAAGATTGCTCTGCTTCTGTTTGTAGCATTGATTAGCATCTTATTTAGATGCTAATCTTTTTTCAATTTAAGCCATTTATTAACGGTTATTCCCTCTGTAAACAAAAACGAGGCCTTCCATATTAGACCTCGTTTCGTTTTAACCATTAGCTCCTATCCGTTTACAGCAGTATTATTTTTTCAATTCATTAGGAATACGTCTTCTGTAAATTACATAACTACGGCTTACATATTTAATTGGGGCACTAAATACATGTACTAGTCTTGTAAATGGCCATACTGCGAATAAACCCATCCCTGCAAGAATATGAATTTTAAACCATACTGGTACTTCCATCATATATTCAACTTTCGGTTGGAAAATAAAGAGGCTTCGGAACCAAGGGCCAATTGTTGTACGATAATCAAATCCTTTTGAATCGATATTTAAAAATGTTGAAGAAAGTCCTGCTAGCATTACGATAAGTAATAAAATAAGCGCAATATAATCTCCCTTTGTACTCGTTGCAATGATACGTTTTACAGTTACGCGGCGGTACGTTAATATAATTAAACCGATGATAGAAGCAACACCTGCCGGAAGCCCAAAACTAATTGCTACTACATGATACATATGCTCAGAAATACCTATTGAACGGTATACAGCTTCTGGAATTAAAATCCCCATAACATGACCGCCAATTACGAACATAATCCCAAAGTGGAATAATAGACTTCCGATTCGGAGCATTTTCTTTTCTAATAGTTCACTAGATTTTGATGTCCATCCAAATTGATCATAGTTGTATCTAAAAATATGTCCACCGATAAAGATTGCAAAAATGATATAGGGAAACAATACCCATAGAAATTGATCCATCATTTTAACAACTCTCCTTTCTAATTTGTCTGTACACCCCATGTATCGATAGCGAGTAGAACAGCCGCAAGAATTGGTTCATACATACTACCTGCTTCTTTTAACTGAACGTGTAATGCTTGTATGTTTTCCTTGTATTTACTCATAATTGGTTCACTGTCTTGCTCATTTGCATTTGCAAAAAACTCAAGCAATAGCGGTAAATAATCAGGTAATTCTTTATCTGTTACTTCAAAACCTGATTTTTTATAATGCTGTTTTAACTCCAGTAATTCAATACCTCTTTCTCTTTGTTCACCAGTGTTCATATAAGTAAGATACATATTTGTTTTCTTACCAAAATCGAATGTATATACGTAACTATCAATCAATTGATCATTCGTTTTATTTAGCGCTTGTTTTATAAATGTTGCAAGTGAAGCTTTAACATCGTCCTGTTCAATCGCTTCAATCTCTTCTAGTAATTCAGTTAAAGCTTCCCTCCACCCTAGTTCAGGATAGGAGAGAAGGAATGAAGAACAAGAAAAAGCAGTTTGTAAACTTTGTTTCATATTTTTCTGCCCCCTTTATTTAAGAAATTGTCATACAAGAGCCTGGACCACCTGCGAATGCTAAACCACAGCTTCCTTGTTCACTATATAAATCTGCAACTTGTTCTCTGTGAGATGTCGGGATAACAAAACGATCTTTATATTTTGCGATAGCAAGAAGACGATACATATCTTCTACATCCTGTTTCGTTAAGCCAAGTTCTTTTAATACAGCTTCATTTGGTTCTTTATTAATTTGCATTGCTCTCATATGCGTTCGCATAACAGCCATTTTTTTCAATGTAAGACGAATATGTGATTCATCTCCTGCAGTGAGTAAATTCGCTAAATATTGAATTGGAATACGCATATTATCAATAGCAGGGAAAATCTCTTCTGCTTGCCAGTTACTACCTTTTCCCTCCACCATATTCATAATTGGGCTAAGCGGCGGGATATACCAAACCATTGGCATTGTACGATACTCTGGGTGAAGAGGTAGAGCAATTTTCCAATCGATAATCATTTTATAGATTGGTGACTGTTGTGCCGCTTTAATCCATTCTTCAGGAATGCCTTGTTTTTTCGCTTCAGCTGCCACTTCTGGATCATTTGGATCTAGGAAAACAGTAAGCTGAGATTCATATAAATCTTTTTCGTCTTCAACAGACGCTGCTTCTTTTACTTTATCAGCGTCATATAGCATTACCCCAATATATCTGATACGTCCTACACATGTTTCTGAACAAATTGTTGGCATACCAGCCTCAATACGTGGGAAACACATTGTACATTTTTCAGCTTTATTCGTTTGCCAGTTAAAATACACTTTTTTATATGGACAAGATGATACGCAGAATCTCCAAGCACGACATGCATTTTGATCCACAAGTACAATCCCGTCTTCTTCACGTTTATACATTGCACCAGATGGACAAGATGATACGCACGATGGATTCATACAATGTTCGCATATGCGTGGTAAATACATCATAAAGACGTTTTCAAAATCTGTTTTAATTTCTTCTTCCATTTTCTTTACGTTCGGATCTTGTAATCCTGTTATATGTCCGCCTGCTAAATCGTCCTCCCAGTTTGGACCCCATTCAATTTTGTCGATAAATTCGCCTGTAATTGCTGATTTCGGACGAGCAACTGGTTGATGTTTACGCTGTGGGCTATTTGTTAATGTTTCATAATCATAATTCCAAGGTTCAAAGTAATCATCAATTGTTGGTTGATCTGGATTGTGGAAAATGTTCATAAGACGTTTCATTTTCGAACCAGATTTCAGCTGAATTTCACCATTTTTCAATTCCCAGCCGCCTTTATATTTATCCTGATCTTCCCATTGTTTCGGGTAACCAATTCCAGGTTTTGTTTCTACGTTATTGAAGTACATATATTCAGCACCTGGACGATTTGTCCAGGTGTTTTTGCACGTTACGCTACAAGTATGGCAGCCGATGCATTTATCTAGGTTCATTACCATTCCGACTTGTGCTTTAATCTTCAAGCCAATCTACCTCCTTCAGTTTGCGAATTACAACGTTTAAATCGCGCTGGTTCCCAGTCGGACCATAATAGTTAAATCCATAACTTAATTGACCGTATCCACCAATCATATGTGTCGGTTTTACGTGAATTCGAGTTGGACTATTATGTGTTCCCCCGCGGTTACTTGTTAATTTCGTACCAGGTACGTTAATGTGACGATCTTGTGCATGGTGCATAAATGCCATTCCTCTCGGTATACGATGCGTTACAACAGCACGCGCTACAACAACACCGTTACGATTAAAGCACTCAATCCAATCATTATCTGCAACACCCGCTTCAGCAGCGTCCTCTTTATTCATCCAAACAGTTGGACCACCTCTAAATAGCGTTAACATCGGTAATGAATCGAAGTACATACTATGAATCGACCACTTATTATGCGGTGTTAAATAGTTTAGTGTAATCTCTTTCCCTTCTACTTCGGGCCGTGATTTACGGAACGGTTTATGTTGCAGAATTGGTTTAAATGTTGCCATCGTTTCACCAAATTCTTTCATCATGTCATGGTCTAAGTAGAAAGATTGTCGACCAGTTATCGTTCTCCAAGGGATAAGACGTTCCACATTTGTTGTAAATGGTGAGTAACGGCGTCCACCTTTTTCAGAACCTGTAAAGGCTGGAGAAGTAATTACTGTTTTTGGCTGTGCTGTAATTTGTTCAAATGTGAAGCATTCTTCTTCACGTTCTTCTGCTAAATCACGTAGTTTTAAATCCGTTTGTTTTTCAAGTGCTTCCCATGCTTTTACAGCCATATGACCATTTGTTGTAGAAGAAAGTGTTAATACTGCCTCAGCAGCATTTATTGCTTCTTTAATGTCTGGGCAACCTTTCGCAATAGTATCCGTTCGAACAACTCCTAATTTGCTCTTTAATTGCTCATACTCTTTTTCTGCTGACCAAGAGATCCCTTTCGTACCAATCGGTTGTTTTCCGGCATTTGGTCCAAGTGCTGTCATTTTGTCATAAATCGTTTTATAATCCCTTTCAACAACATGAATTTGTGGCATCGTTTTACCCGGGATTGGTTCACATTCACCTTTACTCCAATCTTTAATCTTGCCAAGTGGTTGCGCTAATTCTTGCGGTGTATCATGAAGAAGTGGTGTTGCAACAACTTCTTTCATTGGTTCAAGATCTATTTTCTTTGCTAAATCTGACACAGCTTTAGAAAGTGAAGTGAAAATATTCCAGTCAGAGCGTGCTTCCCACGGTGAACCGATTGCTGGATTAAAAGGATGCACAAATGGATGCATATCTGTACTACTTAAATCATGTTTTTCGTACCAAGTTGAAGCTGGTAATACGATATCAGAATACAGTGCTGTTCCAGCCATACGGAAATCTAAATTAATGAGTAAATCAAGCTTCCCTTCTGGCGCTTCTTCATGCCACTTAATTTCTTCTGGTCGTAATGAATCACTGTCGTCATTCATTAACCCGTTTGTTGTACCTAATAAATGTTTTAAGAAATATTCATGTCCTTTACCGGAACTTGAAATTAAGTTCGCACGCCATACGAATAAGTTGCGCGGGAAGTTGTTTTTGTTATCTGGATCTTCAATCGCAAATTTCAGTTCTTTTTCTTTTAATTTTTGTGCAACATATTTTCCGATTTCTTCTTGCGTTGTTGCACCAGCAGCAACAGCCTCCTTATATAATTCAATTCCATTTCTCTCAAATGTCGGATAAGAAGGTAACCAGCCAAGTCGTGCAGCTAATACGTTGTAATCACCATGATGTTGATAACGAGAGTTTCCTTCCACTGGTGATGCTAAATGTCCAACAGGTGTATCTTCATAACGCCATTGATCTGTTACGAAATAGAAGAAGGATGTACCATTTTGTAATTTCGGTGGCCCTTGCCAATCTTTTGCCATCGCGATTGTTTGCCACCCTTCCGCTGGTCGTAATTTTTCTTGACCAACGTAATGCGCCCAACCACCGCCGTTTACTCCTTGTGCTCCGACGAGAAGTACAAGATTTAAAACTGCGCGATAAATCGTATCTGAGTTAAACCAATGGTTAATACCAGCTCCGACAATAATCATTGAGCGACCGTTCGTATCCACAGCATTTTGTGCGAACTCACGAGCGATTTGAATGATTAGCTCTCGTTTCACTCCTGTTATTTTCTCTTGCCATGCAGGTGTAAATGGTACATCATCATTGAAGTCTTTCTGTTCTTGTCCGCCGAGCCCTCGGTTCACACCGTAATTTGCTAACGTTAAGTCGTATACAGTTGTAACGAACACTTCGCCTTCTTCTGTCATAACCTTTTTCACTGGAATTGTACATTCTAATACTTTGTTTCCATCATCAGAGAAGTACGGAATTTGTACAGTTCCAATCGATTCTTCCATTCCAAGTAAAGAAAGACGTGGATCAATCTTTTCACCTGTTTCTTCATCTTCTAAACGCAAGTTCCATTTCTTTTCGTTATCCCAACGTGAGCCCATTGTGCCATGAGGTGTTGCAAAATCATTCGTGTTCTCGTTCCAAAGAACAGGTTTCCATTCTCCTAACTTCGTTTCGCGTCCAATATCAGCAGCGTTTAAGAAACGATCAGCAACGAATTGATCTCCTTTTTGTTTCAATGTGACAAAGAAAGGAAAATCAGTATATTGCTTCGCATACTTTGTGAAATATTCCACTTGATTATCTACGTAAAACTCTTGTAAAATCACATGCCCCATTGCCATCGCAAGTGCACCATCTGTACCTTGTTTCACACTAATCCAATCATCCGCAAACTTTGTAGATTCAGCGAAGTCAGGACTGACAGAAACGACTTTCGTTCCTTTATATCGAACCTCTGCTAAAAAGTGAGCATCTGGTGTTCTCGTCATCGGTACATTTGAACCCCATGTCATAATGTAACCAGAGTTATACCAGTCACTACTTTCTGGTACATCTGTTTGATCACCCCAAATTTGCGGAGAAGCTGGTGGTAAATCTGCGTACCAATCATAGAAACTAAGCATTGGTCCACCCATAAGTTGCATAAAGCGACTACCAGCTGCATGACTTAACATCGACATAGCTGGAATTGGTGAAAAGCCAACATTTCGATCTGGCCCGTATTTAATTACTGTATAAAGTAGAGAAGCTGAAACGAGTTGTAATACTTCATCCCAATTCGCACGAATAAATCCACCTTTACCACGCGCCTGCTTATACTTACATGCTTTTTCAGGGTTTTCCACAATACTTTTCCAAGCATCTAGTGGTGACTCGTTATTTTTTAGTTCCTCTTGCCACATACTCCATAGAACACCACGTACATACGGATATTTCACACGAAGTGGACTATAGATATACCAAGAAAAACTTGCTCCACGTGGACATCCTCGTGGTTCAAAATCTGGCATATCAGGACCTGTCGTTGGATAATTAAGCTCCTGCCCTTCCCAAGTTACAATTCCATCTTTCACATATATATTCCAACTGCATGAACCAGTACAGTTCACACCGTGTGTAGAGCGGATTACTTTATCATGTTGCCATCTCTTTCTGTACACATTTTCCCATTCGCGATCTTCATATGTTTCTTGTGTATGATTATCGTTATATCGATCTATTGGTGAAAAATATTTTAAACGTCTCATTAGTGCTGAAGGTTTTTTCTTCATACTGTTCACTCCTTTAATACGTCTCTCTTACATACCCTTACTATAAGAGAAGTTGTAAAATGCAGATGTGACATTTCGCACAGTTCAAGAGATTGTCAAAAATTCAGTAGAAAATAAGTTTGTGAGAAAACCTTTTGTTCCGTTGTAAAGGTTATGGTTAATCGTAATTATTAGGAGAATAGTATTTTGAGGTATCGACTATTTTGCAAAAGAAAAAGAGTTTTGATATTATTTCAAAACTGCCATAAGGAAAAGAGTATAAATTGTATGTAAAAATATTTTTCCCAATGTTATTATTTTATATCGAGTCTTATTTTACATAAAACTACAAATCATTATTTACTGTATTGCCCTTAGTTACGGAAACAATTATACTAGATGTAATTGAAATAAATAATCTGAATATTCTCAGAATTTAAGTTAGACCTTTACTATCTACATATAGAATTAGAAATATGTCCACTAAATTGATTAGAAAACGATAATAACATTAGGAGGATTACGATGCCCCAGCTTGATTCATTACATCCCACTGTAGAAAAAATAATCAATAATATTGAAAAAATAATGGTCGGAAAACGAAAAGAAACAATCTTAGCTTTGACAGCTCTCTTAGCTGAAGGTCATGTGCTATTAGAAGATGTTCCTGGTGTCGGGAAAACAATGCTAGTACGTGCTCTTTCTAAATCCATTGATGCTGATTATAAGCGAATTCAATTTACACCTGATTTATTGCCGTCAGATGTAACAGGAGTTTCTATTTATAATCCGAAAGAGCTCCAATTTGAGTTCAAGCCTGGACCAATTATGGGGAATTTTGTACTTGCTGATGAAATTAATCGTACATCTCCAAAGACACAATCTGCTTTACTTGAATGTATGGAAGAAGGCAATATTACAATAGATGGCATTACAAGACCTTTACCAAAACCGTTCTTTGTCATGGCTACACAAAATCCGGTCGAATATGAAGGAACATATTCTCTACCAGAAGCTCAGCTCGATCGTTTCTTATTGAAACTAAAAATGGGATATCCTACACCAGAGGAAGAATTTGAAATTTTAAACCGGATGGAAAAAACAAATCCACTCTCTCAATTACAAACCATTACTACAATACAAGAATTACTTTATTTACAACAAAGCGTACGGGTAGTAAGTATGGACAAAGCAATTAAGCATTACATTGTAAAGCTTGTTAATCAGACTCGTACGTACAGTTCTATACAGTTAGGTGCAAGTCCACGTGGCTCGATTGCTTTAATGAAAGCTTCACAAGCTTATGCATTTATCCATGGCAGGAATTATGTTATTCCAGACGATGTTAAATTTTTAGCTCCTTACGTTTTAGCACATAGACTCATTCTAAAAATGGAAGCAAAATTTGAAGGAATAACTGGCGAACAAGTTATCGCAAAAATCGTTGCACGAACTACCGTGCCTACTCAAAGGACGATGAACCCTTGATGAAACGAATGCTGCGAGCGCTATATCACGTTATGAAGTTATTGCTACTCCCTTTATGCCTAGTCTTAACATTTATGTACGCTATGTTTCAAGGCGGGTTTGTCAGTTGGTTTTTGTTTTACAGCATAATTCCCATTGCTCTTTATTCGCTACTACTCCCCTTCTACGCTTTACGGGACGCTGAAGTAAAACGAATAACAAACCAAAATGGATATGTAGTAGGAGAACAATTTGTAAGCACGATTACAATAAAAAGAAAACTTCCTTTCCCCTTACTTTATTTAGTTATAGAAGATGAACTGCCACCACAATTTATAAGTTGTAAACAAACAAAGATGAATAAGGTAGTACTCTTCCCAGGATTGAAACGAAATATTTCGTTTCAATATGTTATTGACACAATCCCTAGAGGCGAGCACACTTTTTCAAGCGTTCGTGTCAAAACTGGCGATTTATTCGGTATGATAGAGAAAGAAGTAACTTTTTCAGTTCCAGATACATTTTTAGTCTATCCCCAGTATGTAGATATAGCATATCGACAATTGGAAAATCATTTCGAACAAGGAGCGCTTTCAGCAAATATAAATTCAGCAAAAGACTCTACAATCTCTGTCGGTGTCAGAGACTATAAACCTGGTGATCGCTTTTCATGGATTGATTGGAAAGCAACTGCACGAACAAACAATATTATGACAAAAGAGTTTGAACAGCAGCGCAGCCATAATGTCATGATATTCATAGACAGAACTGAGTCTCCTCTATTCGAATCAGTCGTCACATTTACTGCCTCTATCGTAAGGGCTGTCTTGAAACAAAATTCACCAGCATCATTCGTGTCTATCGGAAAAGAACAAACTATCTTCCCTTTAGACAATGGAGATACGCAGTTACAACAAATCCTTTGTCATTTAGCAAAAGTGCAAGCAGACAGTGTATTCCCGCTCTCCCAGAGTGTAGACATGGAACTAAGAAAAATTTATGAGCCCGTCACGGTTATACTCGTGACCAGTAATCTTTCTCCCGATATTCAAAAGGCGGCTGATTGTGCTGCTATAAAAAATAGAAAATGTATGGTTTTTGTCGTGAAAGAAAAAGCGAATCAACTTTCACACCGAGAAATCAGTATAATAGAAACTCTAAAAAAACGACAAATATTTGTAAACACGGTTTATGAAAACCGGTATACAAACGTGTTTTTTGAGGTGAGCAAATGATAACATTACAAACAAAATACAAGTGGGATACGAACAGATTCTTTATGCATGCATGTGTATTTCTTCTTTTACTAGAATGGCTAAGACCTCTTATAGGCATTACAAATGTAGGTAGATTAGATATTTTCGTAACATTTATAGGAATTTGCTTCGCTCTCTCTTTTTTTCAGACGAGGTGGCAGATTCCAATAAAAATTGTCACAGTCCTATTTATCATTCATTCCCTATATTATAAAAATGCTTTTATAAATCCATCTTGGCTAACAACATTCTTTTCTGATATGTCTCGAAATTCCTCCCTATTTTTCCAAGGGAATTTACTAGATATTTCTCCAGTTTTTCCGACGGTTTTATTTTTTCTCTCATTTTGGTTTTTGAGTTCTTTCACTTCATTTTGGATTATTCATAAAAAACGTGGGTTTCTATTTCTTGTATTGACTATTATTTATATCGCAACTTTTCATAACTTACATTTATACAATGCAAACTACGCTATTATTCGAACTGTTGTCATCGGATTTTTTATGCTTAGTCTTCTTCAAGTAGAACGAATAAAAGAGCGTGAACACTTACAAAATTATGCTAGGGAAATCTCAAAATTACTTAGACCACTTACAATATTTATTGTATTATTAGTAACCATCGCATACTTTGCTCCAAAATTTGGCCCTCAATGGCCAAACCCAATGGATTTTTTAAAATTCAACACATCTGAAGCAAGTAAAGAACAAAAAGTTTCTACAATTGGGTATGGTTTAGATGACTCGCGATTAGGTGGTCCTTTTAAGGCGGATCCTACAATTGTTTTCACAGCACGAACGCAAAACAAACACTATTGGAGAGTAGAAACAAAAGATTTCTATACAGGAAAAGGCTGGGGAATTTCTGAAAATCCGAAAAAGATTTCTTTTAAAAATAAAAACGACGTCGTAAGCTGGTACGAACAAAATACAAAAACGGAAACGACTGAGGCAACAATTACCATGCAAAAAAGTTACCCTCACCTTACCTATCCAGCAGGATTAGTATCAGTTGAGGCTTCTTCTGATGTATCATACAGTGTTGACCCGTTTTCAGAAAAAATTTATACAATGAATGAAGACTCTTCTACTACTTTACATTCGTATAAAGTAACATATGAGATCCCTGAGTTTTCCATAGAAAACTTGAAAGCTGTAAAAACAAATGAAGGTCAAGAAACAAACCCTTATTTTATGACAAAGTACACACAACTTCCCGAGTCATTACCACAGCGCGTAAAAGACTTGGCTGTCAATCTTACAAATGATAAAGACAACCGATATGATAAAGTATTAGCTATTGAAAATTACTTCACAGACAACTCTTTTACATACGAATCAACGAATGTCTTATTCCCTGCCAAAAGCCAAGATTATGTAGATCAATTCCTTTTCGATACAAAAAGCGGCTACTGTAATAATTTTTCGACGTCTATGATTGTACTACTTCGTTCTGCCGGGATTCCTGCTCGCTGGGTAAAAGGCTATACAGAAGGAACTCTTGACAATACACTTGCCTCTGCAGAAGGTGCGGATGTTTATACAATCACGAACGATAACGCACACTCTTGGGTCGAAGTATATTTCCCAGGATACGGATGGATTCCATTCGAACCAACAAAAGGATTTACCAATCCCTATAATTTTATAAATAATACGCCTGCTCCTATTTCACAAAATAGCGAAGCAAATAATTCTAATAACGAGCAAATACAACAACGAAATAATGAAGCAAAACTTAAAAGTTTAATAGAAAATACAGAAGAAGCTTCTACTAAAAAGGTCACAAATTCTAAAACTAGTTTTTCTTGGTGGTACGTATTCCTCTCTACGATACTAATTAGTATTATAGGATACATTCTCTTCACCACTAGAATGAACTGGATGACATTTCTTATTATTCATTTCTATAAATACCGAAAAAATGATGCTGTTTATCAAAAAGCTTACGGTGCACTTTTAAAACAATTTGCGAGAATTGGCATACCACGGAGTGAAAGTCAAACATTCCGAGAATACGCTCTCCATATCGATACACTTTACAACTCGGCCGATATGCAACAACTTACTGCCAGTTATGAGAACGCTATGTATAAACAGGAGCAGGCTGCAGAAGAATGGAAGAAATCTGTACACTTATGGGAAGTGCTTATGAAAAAAGCAGCTTCTCTACCTAAATCAGATGGCTTTGATACAGTTATTTAATCTTGAAAATGTGAGTTTAAAGAAAACGTCTCAAAGAACTACATTGTTCTTTGAGACGTTTTTTAATAAAGTGAAACTCCTAATTATTCTCCAAGCACCTTCTCAATCTCAACCTCTAAATCTACCGGCTTCGTCTGCGGAGCAAAACGCCCTACTACTTTCCCGTCTTTTCCGATTAAAAACTTTGTAAAATTCCATTTCACTGCTTTCATACCAAGTAAACCTGGTGCTTGTTCTGTCATGTATGTATATAGAGGGTGAGCCTTATCACCTTTCACATCAACCTTTGCAAACATCGGGAAGTTTACACCGTAGTTTAATTCACAAAAACTAGTAATGTCCGCTTCTGTACCTGGTTCTTGTCCCCCGAATTGGTTACAAGGAAATCCGAGTATTTCGAGTCCTTGGTCTTTATATTTATCATATACCTCTTGTAATCCTTTATATTGTGGTGTGAAACCACATTTGCTAGCTACATTGACAATAAGAAGTGCTTTTCCTTTGTAATCTTTTAACGATTTTTCTTCACCTGTAATTGTTTTAGCTGAAAAATCATAAACTGTCATTGTCTTTGCCCCTCTCTTCACTATCATTCTATGTTTATACTATACTACATTCGTGAATATACAGCTCTTATTACGTACTTATAAGTTGTAATGATAGCGCTTTATTTCTGTTCGAAAATTCGACACAAACTACTAGACTTTTATGATGGAAAGTTTTACAATTGAATTGTGAACAAAATGTGACAGTTTATATTCCATTATAAAAGAAAAGGATGGTGTTCATTATGAAAACTGCACAACATGAAACGATTTCAAATCGCGAGTTTTATTTCGTACTATATATGATGTTATTGTATGTTACTGGCTGGGTAATCGATGTAAATGGTTTATTCTTAAGCTCCTACTTTAATTTAGCAGGAGAGATTATGCTTCCATTAGTAGGCGGGATTGTTGGACTGTTCATTATGTCTGTTAATAAACAACAAACGAAATAATAATATTACAAAAAGGCAGAAGACGAGCTTCGTTTTCTGCCTTTTTTCTATTTTAGCGTATAATAAAAACATGCAGTATATAAGGAGTGGTAACTATGAAAAAAGTAGAGCAATTATCTTCTCACCTATATCTTATTGATGATTTCGATTTACAGCATAATGAACGAACAGGTACGTACGTTTTATTAGGTGACGATATTACTTTAATTGAAACTTGTGCAGCCCCTTCTCTTCCGTATATTTTAGACGGCTTACAACAATTACATATTGATTTAAACGATGTTAAAAACATTATCGTTACACATGTGCATTTAGATCACGCTGGCGCAGCTGGTTTAATGATGGAAAAGTGCCCAAATGCTACGTTATATGTGCATTCTCGTGGTGCTCGTCATATGATTGATCCAACAAAACTTATTTTAGGTGCAAAAGCTGTCTACAAAGAAGATTTCGATAAACTCTTTGACCCAATTCTTCCAATTGAAGAAGAACGTGTTCATATTGTACAACATGGTGATATGTTAAAAATTGCAAAAGACCGCACCCTTACATTTTATGATACACCAGGACATGCGAAGCACCATATTAGCATTCACGATTCATTAACAAACGGGATTTTTACTGGTGATACAATTGGAATTTATTATAGAGAACTCGCAGACGTTGATGTAGAGTTATATCTACCATCAACGTCCCCTTCACAATTCCAACCAGATGCGATGATTGCTTCTAAAAATCACATTCAAAGCATGAATGTAGATACTATTTATTTCGGTCATTACGGCGCATCCTCTCATGTTACAGAAGTATACAATCAATTGGAACATTGGCTACCTATTTTCGTTCAGACTGGTAAGGAAGTCTTTGACAAGTATAATGATTTCGATGAAGCGACTAAAGCTTTACAAACTTTGTTAATGGATAAAATCTCTTCTCATCTTACAAAGTTAAACGTTCCATCAGATCATTCCGTTTATAATATTTTACATTTAGATATAGAAATTAGCGCAATGGGCATTATTGATTATTTCACGAAGCAAGAAAAAGCAAACTCCACTATTAACTAACAGTAAAAGAAGAGATATACAACAGTAGTTATTGTATATCTCTTCTTTTTTTGAATATATTTTGAGTAAAGGATGGTGGAATATAATGCAAAAATTGATGCTATACCTCTGCTTCACATTATTTATCGTCTTATTATTATTTGTAGGAGTAAAAATTCAATTTTATTTAGATACAGATGCACAAGTGAACTTTAACGTTTATCCAAGATTATTCTACTTTACACTCTTCCCTCTTATAGTTGGCATTTTATTACGATTCCTTCAATCTATTAATCGCGAAACGAGTAAACAAAACTGGAGCTTTCAACCGGATAAATTTATTGCTATTACAGTGCCTACACTATTCATTTCCTTTTCCCCAGCACTACTCTTTTCACCACTTGCCGAATACCTACCTTATTTAGTTAATATTATTCTAATAAATACAACTTTTGTTACGATTATTAGTTTAATAGCTGGTTATTCCCTTTTAGATTGTTTTATACAAAAGGACAATGCAACGATGAAAAAATATAATTGAATGCTCTATTTAATCGTGCAAGTCAAGGATTGTACTGCCTTGGCTTGTTTTTAGAATACTTATATTCCTGTATAATACAGTTATCGAATAAATTTCGGAGGAATGATACAATGTTTTTTCAATTTTTTCTACTAGCAGTCATTATGTCTTTTATTAGTGGTAGACTCATTGGTACAAAACTAAATCTTTTCAAACAAGCAAGTGCAGCCACTGTAGGTGTTTCACTTACGTCTGCTCTGTATTGGTTTTTATATTTACGTTATCAAGATGAATCGGTTGTCGGTGTTGATAGATATTTTTGGCTAGGAAGCTCATTAATTGTATCGATGCTTTGTTACCTAGTTTTTGAATTATTTGATCCTATTAGACGTGGCGAAATGGATGACGTAGTAACGGAAAGCCGAAATCCTATTTCAAAATTCTTCGCTAAGATTGGTAGACAAAAAAGATATATGCGCGTCTCTTCTATTGCAATAAAACACGGAATGGGAAAATATTTAGCTTTAAAGCGCTCACCAGAAGCAGATCGTAAGCTCGCCACTTCACTTCGAAATACACTAGAAGAATGCGGTGGTGTATTTATTAAATTCGGACAAGTTTTATCAACTCGCTCTGATTTATTACCACCTGTTTTTATTCACGAGTTATCAAACCTTCAGGAAAATGTAACACGTTTATCACAAAAACAAGTTGAAGAAATATTGAAAAAGGAACTACATACACCAAAAGATGAAATCTTCAGCTCCTTTGAAATGGAACCGTTAGCTGCCGCCTCTATTGGCCAAGTACATAAAGCAAAGTTGAAAGAAAACGACCAGGATGTCGTCGTTAAACTACTACGTCCTAATATTTCTGAGACAATTAAACGTGACTTAGATATTTTAATTCACTTTTCTTTATGGATTTCCAACAAATCAACTTGGGCTAAAAATATCGGCTTTCTTGATTTAGCACATGGCTTCTCTATCGCAATGAAAGAAGAAATTGATTTCAAAATTGAGGCTCGTAACTTCGAACAAGTGTCTGATTCACTAAAAAATAGTGAAACGAAAGTAAAAATACCGAAAGTATATAAAAAATACAGTAATTCAAAAATACTTGTGCTTGAATTTTTAGATGGAGTAAGTGTTAAAAGTGGGTCAGCATTATTAAATGAATTACAAATTGATACGAAAAAAGTACAACGGCAACTCTTTGATTGTATTTTAGAGCAAATTTTCTTTAAAGGTATTTTCCATGCAGACCCTCATCCAGGTAATGTGTATATTCTTCGTGATGGCACTCCTGCATTACTTGATTTCGGTTCTGTCGGAAGATTAGGAACCCTACAACAAGATGCATTCAAGCGGCTACTTATTGGCTTTGAGCGCAAAAATTCATATGTCTTGCTTGATGGACTGCTTCAATTAGTTGAAAAGAAACCAAATGTTGATAAAGAAGGATTAGAACAATCTATCAGCCAATTATTAATCCAAAGTACGTACGGCTCTACAAACGGTTCTGAAGAATTTATTCAAGGGTTGTTTCAAATAATCGCTGAGTTTGAATTAGCGTTTTATCCAATGGTTGCAGGGGCTTTCCGCTCTCTAATTACGCTAGAAGGAACGATGCTGCAACTAAATCCCGAATTCAATTTAATGGACGAAGCGAAACGCTTTGCGAAAGATCATGCAGCTAGTTTCATGCCAGTTAACAATTATTCTAGTTTAAAAGAAGCTGCAACAAACGAATTACTCGCTATGTTACCTGCCATGCGACGCATTCCTAGAAAACTAGATGATTTAAGTTCAAAACTAGAAAACGGAGAACTATCCGTTAAGGTTGGCTTTTTCTCTGACGAAACAAATGCATCGTTTATTACTACATTTATCTCACAATTCCTCATTGCGTTTATTGGAACTGCATTTGGTGGGATTTCGGTAGGCGTATTGCATTTAGCAAACAGTGCGACAGAGCCAAATGATCAATTTTTAAGTGTCGTTGGTTACGGTGGTTTATTTATAAGTGCGATATTACTTGTAAGAGTCGCTATTCATGCGGTAAGAAAATTTAAGTAATAATAAAATGAGTATACAATCACGTAGATTGTATACTCATTTTTTATTGTTTACATAATCAATATGTAATAGTTAAACGAAAGAAAGCTTTGAGCTTTTCTACTTATCGCACCTTTTCATCTACATACTCCATAAACTGCTCCGCTTTAATAAATCTTTCTTTGTACGCCTCAGGTACTTCTTCTATTTTTATTGCACCAGTTGATTTTGTCTTCACTCGTACTATTTCATGTGTCATTAAAGCTTCCATATAGCGATCAAACTCTTCTTGCGTTAATACTTCTTTACTAGATTTATGACCATTTAATTTATCAAAGTATGGTTGAAGGCCCATACTTACCTTTTTCATTTCTTCTCTTTTTGCTGGTGATAATCCATCATAATCTATATTACCATTCGAATCTCCGTACGCAAGCTTTGCATTTGTTAATTTTTTTAGTTCTTTTGTAAACTCCTCATATTCCTTCGTGTCCATTTCATCTTTCGCTTCTGATAACTTTGCATTAAAACGCATATACGCTTCTAACGTCATCGCTCCGGCGTGTTTTTTTAAATTCTCAAAAGATCCGTATATACCATCCGCCATAATAGATTGATATGTAAAACCGGTCGTAGGGATTAAAAATGCTGCTGCAAGCACTCCGGCGATAAGACGTTTCTTCACCTTATTTCCCCCGCGATTCATTTTGATTTGAACAATTACTTTTTCTTTTAACTCCGGCGGGGCAACAATCCCCTTCGCTTCTTCTCGTATAGATTCTCTAACTCTACAATCTAAACTCATTTCACATTCCCTACCTCTCCTAAAAAGATTTCTTCTACTTGCTCTTTTTGACGTAGTTTCTTTAATGCCGCATGAATTCTAGACTTCACTGTACCAATTGGAATATGTAATATTTGTGCTACTTCTTCTTGTGAATATTCGTGTAAGTATCTTAAGATAATAACTTGTTTCAATTTATACGGTAATTTATGAATGAGTTCGATTAGTTTTTGGTTTGATATTTTACTTACAACATCGTTAGAAAAATCAATTTGCACTGCCTTTCTTTGCTCTTCTGCTTTTTTTATAATTCGTAGTCGCATCCACCTCTTTCTTCTATAAGAATGAATTTGTTTAATCGCAAGCCCAATTAGCCAAGGGCGAAATGGCTTCTCGCTATCATATTTACGAAGCGATTCATATAGCTGTATGTATACTTCTTGAACGACATCATCTACATCCGTTTTATCTTCAATTAAAAAATGTGCTGTTTTATATACTTCTTGAATCGTTACATCATACAATTCGCTATACGCTTCTTTATTTCCTGATAAAGTTAATCGAATTAAATGTGCGTAATCTATTTCAGCCTTCATATTCCAGCCCTCCTTTGTCTTACACTATATATTGGCAAGTAATTCATATTTCGTTCGATTTTTCCGAAAAAATTTTTTATATAAATTAATATTATGATCCGATGAGTTCATAAGCTTCACTTATAACCACGCATAACTATTATATAATTTTCCAATTTCTGATAAAGATTTAAAATGATTTATATAGTCAAATTTAGGAGGATATATGATGAAAGCTATCGTTGTAACGTCGTTCGGTGGTCCTGAAGTGATGAAATATACAGATTTGGATATACCGGCTATTTCAGAAGATCAAGTTTTAATTCGCGTTGTTGCTACTAGTGTAAATTTCGCTGATATTAAATCACGTTATGGCAAAAAAGGAGATAAAGCACTACCTTTTATTCCAGGAATAGATGCAACTGGTATTGTAGAACGCGTCGGTTCTCATGTGAAAAATATTCAACCTGGACAGCGTGTCATTGCTTTTCCTCAAAATGGATCTTACGCAGAGTACGTTGTTTCAAATGAAAATCTCACTTTCGTTTTACCCCATGAAGTCGACTTTCAAACTGCAGCTGCTTGTCCGATCGTATCTTTCACAAGCTATAATTTACTCGTGAATGTTGCAAGGCTTCAACAAAATGAATCCGTGCTGATTCATGCAGCTGCTGGCGGAATTGGTACTACCGCGATTCAACTTGCAAAACGATTAGGGGCTGGAACAGTTATCGGTACTGTCGGAAGTGAAACGAAAAAAGAAATCGTTTTAGATGCTGGAGCTGATTATGTAATTTGTCATCAAACTGAAGATTTTGTAGAGAAAGTCAATGAGCTGACAAACGGAGAAGGAGTGAATATTATTTTGGACTCTATTTCTGGAACTGTTTCTGAAAGAAGTTTAAACTGCCTTGCTTATTACGGTCGCCTCGTTCATTTCGGTAATGCTAGCGGTGAAATTGGTAACTTTCAAACGAAAGATTTACATGCAAGTTGCCGCTCTATACTCGGTTTTAGCTTTGGAACCACACGAAAAAAGCGTCCTGAACTGCTCCAAGAAACTGCAAATGAAGTTTTCCGTTATTTGCGTGACGGACGTTTACAAATTAAGGCTACGAAATCTTTTCCACTTCAAGATGCAGGGAAAGCACATGAATGGGTCGAAAGTAGAAAAAGTACAGGGAAAGTAATACTAACTGTTCAGTCCTCTTCCTGAAATGAATACTGGAAACAGAGGTGGCATTCATGGGATCACGAATTATGCATGTTATTATCGCTAACGGTATTGCTGAGAAACTATCTATTCACGATAAGACTTCTTTCTTACTTGGAGCTGTAGCCCCTGATGCTGTTCATTCAAAAAAAGAAAAAGGAACCTCACATTTTTATGCCGGTACAACGAAGAACTATACGAGAAGAATAGATTATGATTCATTTTTTCATAAATATGAATCACATATAGATTCCCCATTTGTTTTAGGCTATTATACCCATCTCATTGCCGATGATAATTGGCTAAGTGGATTTTTTCTACCTTGGCTAAAAAATAGAATAGAGAATGACGAAACTATCGCACCCCTGTACTATAACGATTTTAAATTGTTAAATGCAAAGTTGCTTCATCATTACGATCAAGAACAACAGCTTTTCTCTCTTCTCAATCAAGAGGCTCACATTGTGGATATTGAAGAGGTTTCTAAAGAAAACGTTTTAGCTTTTCGAAAGTATCTTTTTGAAGATATGTTGTATCCAAAGCAACATTTGCATGAAGACTTACAAGTATTTACGTTTGACCAAATCGTTGGCTATATTGAGACAGCGATTGAAAAAGGAGTATTTTTTATTAAACAACTCTCTAATGAAAAATCCACTTCAAAAATTTAATCCCCCTCAAATATATTTGAGGGGGATTTTCACATAGCAATATTATTATTGGTTCTTCTCCATAACCGCAAAATAATTCCCTTCGCTATCAGCAAAGTTAAACACTTTACCAGAAGGCATAGTTACCATTTCTCCAACAGTAATATTTTTATTTGTTAAATCTGTATATAATTGATCAAGATTTTCTGAGAAGAACATTAAGGACGGTGTACCAAGATTCAATTCTGGGCTCATTTTAGAAATAACTTCTTTATTATGTAATATAATGCTCGTTTCTGCACCGTTAGTCGGAGCAATTTCAATCCATCTCATTCCTTGCTTGTTATCTTCCTCTGCTACTACATGAAACCCTACCTTTTCCGTCCAAAAATTTACTGCCTCATCTTGATTATTTACATATAACATAATTTGTCCTACTTTATGGATCATTACATTTCCCCCTAATGGTTTTTATATTCTATGTAGCTTTCTACAAATACTATCGTTATTCCTTTTGAGTTGGTATGTACTTCTTTGCAAAATTTATCGACTGACTCATCCCATCCAGTTCATCAAAATAATCATTTCTTTCAATCATGTTATATCCGTCGAATCCAATTTTATCTAATACTTTGAAGAATATATCGAAATCTACTTCACCATTCCCTGCTGCGACTTCAATATACTTACTTGAACTATCGCTTTTCACCTTTGTACAATCTTTAATATGAGTTTGTACTATATAATCTTTTAGTAGTAACAAACCTTCTCCCGGATTTTCATTTACATCACTTATTAAATTTGCTGGGTCAAAGTTAACAGCTAGTCCTTTCGAGTTTGCAGTTTCTAAAAATCGTTTTAATACTATTGCTTTTTCAGATCCCGTCTCAATGGCGAAGAATCCTCCAAATCTGAACGCTAAGTCCCCTATTTCATTACAAACACGTAGCATTTTATCATAGTAGGCACTTTTTTCATCATCTGGAACTTTTCCCATATGAGCTGTTATGATCTTTGCCCCAAGCCCCAAACCTCTGTCAGTAATATATTTAAACTGATCTATTGCACTCTCAGCTTCTATTCCCATAATTCCATTTTCTCCAAAACTAATTGCTAATGATGGAATCTTTATTCCATTAAAAGATAAGCTTTTCTTTAAAGCATTCCATTCTACCATTGAGATATTAGCTAAGTTAAAGTTTTTATTCATAGCATATAATTGAATATATTCTAAATCCCATTCCCTTGCTTTTTGTATTCCTTCGTTTACTTCAATATGTTTCGTATTTAAAAACATTCCTAATTTCCTATCCATATGTGTACCTTCTTTTTATTATTTCGTGTCAGTTTAATATTCGACTTTTTTTATATTATTTCCTCGTATAAACCAAATAAATAAACTACCCTTTTTTCGATACTCCCAGTAGAAGCATATATATGATAGGCACATTAAAAACACTAATACAATTCCCATTATCGCTTGTTTACAAACAAAAAAGACGTAACTACAAATAGTTACGCCTTCCCTATCATTTATCTAGGCTTTTTCTTCCCAGTAAATGCTGGTTTCTTTTTCTTTGGTGCTTTCGGTTTCGTTTCTACAAATGATCCCTTGAACATTTCTTGCTTCGTAAATACGATGCCTAGTTTTTTCGCAAATTGTAGTAATTTACGCTCTTCTTGTGGTGTTACAAGAGACACGACAGTTCCTTCTTTACCCATACGTCCAGTACGTCCTGAGCGGTGAATATATTGGTCTACTGTGTCTGGTAACTCTAAATGAATTACGTGTGTTAAATCGTCAATATCGATACCGCGTGCTGCAATATCAGTAGCAAGTAGAATTTCTAATTTCCCTCCGCGGAAAGCACGCATTGTCGCTTCACGCTCTTGTTTACTTGCTTCTGCATGAAGAGCCGCTGCTTTCATTTTACGGAATTTCAATTTCTCAGTAATTTCATCTAAACGGAATGGGTCGTTTAAGAACGCAACTGCTTTTACATCGCCCATATGCATAATTCTTCTTACGTAATCATTTTTTTCGCGTCGCTCACAAATGATATACGTATGCTCAACTAAGCTTTTTGATTCTGCACGTGTTACACGTACTAATTGTGGTTCCACTGCTAAATCACGTGCCGCATCTTCTGCCGCTTTTGTCATTGTCGCCGAGAAGAATACTAATTGACGATCGCGCATCGTTGATTTAATTACATCTTGCACTGCGCCCATCATTTTTTGCTTTACAATTTGATCAAACTCATCAAATACAATTGTTTTTACTTCATGCATTTTTAGCTTTTTCATACGAATTAATTCTAAAATACGGCCTGGTGAACCGACAATTACTCTTGGGTGTTTCTTTAATTTTTCAACTTGGCGCTTAATATCTGCACCACCAATTAAAGATGCACCTGAAATTTCAGTTCCTGCTGTAAACTTTTGAACCTCTTCATGAATTTGCATTACAAGTTCACGTGTTGGCGCTAAAACAACAACTTGTGGCTGTTTTACTTCAGGATTAATTTTATGTAAAAGGGGTAATAAGTACGCTAATGTTTTTCCTGTTCCAGTTGGAGATTCAGCTATAACGTCTTGTCCTTCTAAAATAGTTGGAATCGCTTGTTTTTGAATTTCAGTTAACTCTTTAAAACCAGCCTTCTCCCAAGCTTGTTGTAAAAATGGTTGCATATCTTTTATCATTTGTTTTTCTCCTTTATCTCTATTTTTGAAGAAAATGCTGTATTGTTCGCACCGTTTCTATCATGTGTGAAATAACAGCTATTAAATCATCAACATGGTCTTCTGTAATCGCTTTTTGAAATAGAACCTCTACCTTATTATGATATGAAATCGCTTGCTTATTATATTCGTATGAAACTTTCTGCATAATCATTCTTTCTTTTCCCCATATAGAACGCATTAATGTTTCAATTTCTTCGCATTTTACTTCTGGTTGTTCTAACGGGAATGAAAATGCTAGCTTCATCTCACAACCTGGTGTAAACTGAGGCACTTCTAGTATTTCACCAGACAAGTTCTTTGCATCCACAGATAATGAAAATGTTGCTTCTACTAATGGTTCAAACGGTTCTGTTAATTGAAATGAGATATGATATATGCGACTTAATGAAGCAAGATCCATCATATCTTTTCGATCTGTTACAAGAATATCTCCATGTAGATCAAAATCATACACAGCACCTTCTACGATTACTTTTAAATTGTCAAAAGCAGTTGGATCAAACATAATTTCCTCCAAAAAACAGGCGCCTTTCGATGGAAAGGCGCCACTTGATGTATATATAGTTTACAGATAAACGAGATGAATTACAACCTTTTAGAATAAACCTACTGCTTTTCCATCTTCATTTACATCCATTTGAAGTGCTGCTGGCTGTTTTGGAAGACCTGGCATTGTTAACATTGTACCTGTTAACGCAACGATAAAGCCTGCACCGATAGATGGTTTTAGCTCACGAATTGTAACGATAAAGTCAGATGGACGACCTAATTTTGTTGCATCGTCAGAAAGAGAGTATTGTGTTTTCGCCATACAAACTGGTAGATTACTCCAACCTTCTCCTTCATATTGAGCTAATTGCTTACGTGCTTTCGGAGCAAATTCAATATCTTTTGCGCCATATACTTTTTGAGCAATTGTACGAATTTTTTCTTCTAATGGTAATTCTAATTCATAAAGTGGTGCGTAGTTGTTTTCACCTTTTTCGATTTCTTTTAGTACTTTTTCAGCAAGGTCAACTCCGCCTTGGCCACCTTTCTCCCAAACTTCTGTTAAGGATACTGCATAGCCACGCTCATTACACCACTCTTGTAAGTATGTAACTTCTGCATCTGTATCTGTAATGAATTTATTAATTGCAATTACGAAAGGCACACCGAAGCTTTGAATTGTTTCAACATGCTTCTGTAAGTTTTCCATACCTTTTGCTAATGCATCTACATTTTCTTCTTTTAATTGATCTTTTGCAACGCCGCCATGCATTTTAAGCGCACGAATCGTCGCAACAATAACAACTGCTTCTGGTTTAATGCCAGCTGCACGAGCTTTAATATCTAAAAACTTCTCAGCGCCTAAATCAGCACCGAATCCAGCCTCTGTAATAACATAATCACCTAATTTTGCTGCCATTGTTGTAGCGATAACACTGTTACAACCGTGAGCGATATTCGCAAATGGTCCGCCATGAATGATAGCTGGTGTATTTTCTAACGTTTGTACTAAGTTCGGCTTTAATGCGTCTTTTAATAATAGTGTTAACGCACCTTCTACACCTAAATCTTTAACCGTTACAGGTTGATTTGCAAAGTTATAAGCAACTACGATGCGAGATAGACGCGCTTTTAAGTCTTGAATATCTGTTGCAAGGCAGAATACGGCCATAATTTCAGATGCTACTGTAATGTCAAAACCGTCTTCACGTGGTACACCTTGTACAGGTCCACCAAGACCAATTACTACGTTACGAAGGGCACGATCATTTAAGTCAACACAGCGTTTCCAAACGATTTTACGCGTATCAATTCCAAGTGTGTTTCCTTGTTGGATATGATTATCAATAAACGCTGCTAATGCGTTATTGGCAGTTGTGATCGCATGGATATCTCCAGTAAAGTGAAGGTTAATGTCTTCCATTGGTACGACTTGTGAAAAACCGCCACCTGCTGCTCCACCTTTTAATCCCATCGTCGGTCCAAGAGATGGTTCACGAAGTGCAATTACTGTTTTCTTACCAATTTTGTTAAAAGCTTGACCTAAACCAACTGTTACTGTTGATTTACCTTCTCCAGCTGGAGTTGGGTTAATCGCTGTTACTAAAACAACTTTACCGTCTTTCTCATCTTGTAAGCGCTTAAAAATATCAAGAGATAACTTACCTTTATAATGCCCGTATGGCTCTAATTCATCTTCTAAAATATTTAAATCAGCTGCAATTTCTTGAATCTTCTTCATACTCGCTTCTTGTGCGATTTCAATATCGGATTTCACTGTTGTAGTAGTTGTCATATACCCTAGTCCCCCTTTAATTGGTTCTGATGATATTGTATCAGTTTTTTGTATTTTCTGCACTTATTTACCTCCTAAAAATTCTTTCATTTCTTTATACGTTTTTTAACATAAATACCCATAAGAATGTTAACGATTGTTGTAACTCTGTAGGTAGTTGACCTAACATCTTCTCATTTACTCCGCGCTTATATACGCCGATGCCATCTATAACTTTAAAACCTTGTTCTTTCGCTAACTGTTCAAATTCCCAAGGCATCATCGTATTACAAACAACGTCTTTTCCATACAAGCGAGGATAACTGTTCTCTCGTGGCTTTGCTGTCGGCCCTAAAATTGCAATACATGCATATCCATCTTTCTTTAACACACGCTTTATTTCATTTAACGCTCGTAATGGCTCTTCCGTCCATTCTAAAGAATTAATTGCCATAATTGATTCAAATTGCTCATTTTCAAATGGTAATGCAGAAAGATCTCCTTTTATAAAAGATAAATTTGGTCCTTCTCCGCGCTCCTTACCTTTTTGAATCATCACTTCCGATAAATCTACTCCCACTGCTTTATAGCCTGCGCGACTTAATTTATATGTACCGTACCCATCACCACAACCAACATCGAGCACTTGTGCTTCTTTCTTCACGTATTGTTCAAAAAACGGAATAATTGTACTTCTGCTACCACTGTCCCACATCTCTTGACTATTTTGATTCCAAAACTCTGCGCTACTATCCCATTTCTTTTCTGCTGATTCATGCCAATTAAATTTCGTCATACATTCCCCTACCTTCACGCTTTATCACTCATTTCATTCTACATCATTTTCCAAAATTCCTGTTTTATCTTCATAAGGAGATATACATGCTAATGAAGGAATCTTTATTCTCCAATTTTTGCTTTACTTGGGTTTAACTCATACTCATGTTCTTCTCTTTATGAAAGATACTATAGGTACACCCAATTGAAAGAGAGGGATGTACATGCGAAGAAAGAGAAATCATCATTTTAAAAGTGGTGAAAAAAACGAAGAGTATGCAGCTGAAATATCACCAGCTGGCATTCCAATTAGACATAAGCGTAAAGAAATTGCAAATGAGATAGAAGGTACAAATACCGGTGCAATGGTAGGCTATGTCGCTTTATTTCTTTCGTTATTCTCCATTGCTTTTTATCCAGTTACGCTCGGCTCCCTAGCAATTTTAGTTGGCCTATTAGCTGTCAATTTCGGAGCAAGAACACTTGGATATACAGCAATTGGTTTTGGTAGTTTTTCTGTTTTATTCACTTTATTTTATCCGCTTGCTTTGTCAGCGTTTTAAAAAAACACACCAAGTCATACTTGGTGTGTTCATTCATGATACAACATAATATGGCCGCATCCACAACAATGTTTCGCTGTAATTTCTTGAAACACTGGATAATTTTCTTCATCTCGATGCTCAATAAATACTTTTTCAAATCGATACATGTTTGGTGCATATGCCCAATCTTGTTTCGTACGTGCATATAACGTTGAGGAAAAAAACTCCTCACCGCCACAAACGATACATGTGTTCTTCATCAATACCCCTCCTATGCTTGTCTTACTTCATCTATATGAACATAAGCATAAAAAAAAGACCTTCTATTACTAGAAAGTCTTCTCTGAAACAAAAAGAAATGTACCAAACATTCCTACTCCGCTATATTCTTTTGAGACACCAGCTTCTGTTTTAAATGTTTGCTTTACAGTCATAAAGAATACACCATTTCGTGCATCTGTACTTTCAAATTGTAGTTTTTCTTTTTTACCATCTACATTTTGCGTGCATTCAAAACTACTCTCATTACAATTCAACGCATACTTATCCTGTACATACACTTTAAAATCTGATTCTTTCGGACAAGTTATAAGTAATATTGCCACGAGAATAATACTTATAATACCCACAATTGTATAATATTTCTTCATTTGTACTCCTTTCAAATGACAAGAAAACTTGACTTCATACGCCAAGTTTTCTTAGTCAACAACCCATTGCCACTCTTGTTCTTTCTTATCAAAAATGAGCCAACCTGTTTCTGTTGCTTCCTCTTTCAATTCATCGATATTATCTAACACCTCATCCGTACTTTCATACGAACCAACTACATATACCGGAATTTCAAGACCTCTTCTTGACTCAATCTTCCCTGCTAGATCTATGTAAAGACCATCTTCCATGAGTGGAATAAGTCCCATAATCAATTCTTTTGAAATCGCTGGGAAAATTTTTGATTTTTGGAAGAAAGAAAAACGTTTCTTACCGAAAGCACCGAGTTTATACGGAATGACTTTACTTAACATTCCTACAAAATCAGCAATTCTACGATAATACACTTTGTTGTACCATCCGTCATCATGTGAAAAATAAACAAATCTATTTTTCAACAGCGGAAAGAATGTTCTTGCAAGTGGTTCTTTTTTGTGAGCCAAATATAATAATTCTGCAATTTCTTTCGGCTCTAATTCATCTAAATCGCTTGCATCATCAAAATCTACCCAACAAAATTCATCAAATTCATCAATCTCTGCTTGAATTAACTTATGTATATTTTCTTCCTCAACATATTCAAATAAAGTATGATAATGAAAATCCGTCCATTCAAAGTTGTGCTTTAAAAGCAACACTTGATGAAGCGGTGAAGGGATGTTACTCGCAAACTCTTTAAACGTAATTCCTGATGTAATAAAACAATGACCTCGACGATTACCATTAATATATATCATATTCTTTACTTGGTCAGATCCTCCAGACAAAGCACCTAGCCACCTTCGTTTTATATGTTTCAATTCTATAGCATATTTTAACATGAAAAATTTTAGAAACATAGAAAAAACTTCAAAAACTATTTACAATTTCATGTGTTTTATTACATAGTGATTACAAGAAAAAACGCCTGCTCATAAGCAGGCGTTTTTAAAGGATTTCATCAGGGTTTTGAGGATGATGATTTCCCTCTTTCTTTTCTTCTTTTTGGAACATCGATTGAATTTTATCAATTGTTTGTGGAGCTAATTCAATCATTTTTTCTGCTAAATGTGTCGCATTTTGTAGATGTAGAATATTTACTCCATCTTTATTCACCACAAGAAATGCTACTGGTGTAATCGAAACACCACCCGCGCTACCGCCACCAAATGCAGGGTTACCGTTCGCTCTTTGTCCATCATTCGTTTGGAAATCAGAACCTCCTGCTCCAAAACCGAACGCTACTTTAGAAACAGTTAACACCACACCACCGTCAGCCGTTTGAACAGGCTCTCCAACAATCGTATTTACATCAACCATTTCTTTTAAATTTTCCATTGCTGCTTTCATTAACCCTTGAATTGGATGATCCACCGTTCATAACCTCCTTTGTCATATCTTTCCTAGTTTTTCCGAAAGTTTGTGAACTAAACATAAAATTTTATATTGATTTCAAAAAACTCAAGTTATAATATTTAGAAAAATAAAAAAAGAGGTCGATTCGTTATGATGCGAAAATTAACAAAGAAAGATCATGAACAAGTATTCGCTTATCTAAAAGAAGAAGCAGCCCTTAACTTGTTTATTATTGGAGATATTGAAGCTTTCGGTTATGACACAGATTTTCAAGAATTATGGGGAGTATTTAAAGAGAATGGAACATTAAAATCAATTCTACTCCGATTCCACGATTCATTTATACCCTATAGTAAAGAAGAATTTATTACCACTGATTATGAGGCACTTCTTTCCGCATATAAGCCACTTAAACTCTCTGGTAAGTCAACTATCGTAGAACAATTTGAAACTGCTTCAAATATACAACTAGGTACTAAAAATGAAATGTATTTTTGCGAATGTCTAAATGACAACAACTTACCTAGCACACCAATTCATGAAACAATTAAACTTGCCTCACTAGATGATATAGAGCGAATTATGAAATTACGAAGTGACATCGCTGAATTTCCGACTACCAATGAATCAGAGAAAATATTAAGGCAGGCTATCGAAACAAATACAGGACGCACATACTATATTGAAAAAGATGGCGTGATCATCGCATCCGCCTCTACTTCCGCTGAAAATTCATTATCCGCTATGGTAGTTGGTGTATGTACACACCCGAATTATCGCGGAAATGGTTACGCTTCACTCATATTACAAAAAATGATCCAAGACTTTACGAAAGAAGACCGAACACTTTGTTTATTTTATAACAATCCAGCTGCTGGACGAATTTATAAACGACTAGGATTTAAAGACATTGGAATGTGGACGATGTATCGATAATAAGAAGTACTCTATAAGAGGAAATAGTTGTAACTTAGTAATACAAGCAAATTACAAAATAACTCACACCGTTATTATGAAGATGGAGAAACTACTTGTAAAGCCGTGCCCCTAACTAAAACATGTCATGTATTCAAACTAAATTTAGACAGATAAACGCCCCAATTGTTGCATCTACTCCAGCAATTGAGGCTACCTGTTTATTCTCAAATTCTTTCCGCTACAAATAGAAATATTTATGAAAGATTTATCTCACTTATGTCACTATTATCTTTACGTGCAAATGCCCTTCTTAATATTACTGCTTCTTATTATACTTTACTTTAAAATCAATATATTCCTGTCTCGCATCCTGATTATTACCTTGCTGACTATCAAAATATGTGTGTATCTGTGATATATATTTTACTAACTTGCCTTCATCATTTCTCTTCTTATAATTCATTACGATACTTACTTGTAATATCTGCTCTAAGCCATTTTTAGAATCTATATGCAATGCGATTGATCCACCACCATATTCATCATATTGTATTTTCAAGTTATCATTAATAATGCCCTGAAAATCTGATTCAGTTAATTTGTATCCAACAGTACTAGGTTGATCAAACTTTTTTATATCACCTTTGGGCTTCATCTTTAGTTTCCCTATTCCTTTTAAACGATCTACAATTAAGTTCACGTATGAAACATCTAGATTTGAATCCGGACTTTGCACCTTTTCATTTTTATACATAATATTTGTACTATAATTAACTTCTTCTTTATAATTTTTATTATCTACTTCCGAGGTAATTTCTTGTGTTGTATTTCCATATAAACTTTTATCTTTCGTATTATATATGCCTTTCGAAGTTTGATAGATTGTTTTACTGTGCTCTCCATCTTCCTTTTGCTCATATGTACTATATATACCTCTTTGTTTCACATACGCATATCCATCATCACTCGCAGACATAACCGTTTTCATGTCACCTTCATCCAAAGCTTTGACAAATGGCTCATACTCTATCTTTTCTTCAAAAAAGCTACATGCTTGTAGTAGGCTGATTGTTATTATGATAGTAATCATTTTAGAAACCCTTTTTTTGTTCATTTCATCATCACACTACCCACTCTATATTTTCAATTAGATAACCTACTAATCACTTTTATCACCTTACATAAGTAAATTTTCTTTTCGTAGTTCAAATACTCTCCTATAAATTATTACTTTTTCATCATCAAAACTTACAATACACACTTTCTTTATGCCTTACGTTTCGATTTACTTTTTTTATTTTTCTTTTGATATCTTGGAGTTTCTCTTTTATGTTGCTCCCACGTTTTATTAAATGACGGAAATTTAAACCTGCAATATGCTAATAGCTGAAATTCAGCTGCTCCTATGGCTATCGTATACATTAAAACAGTTCCTATTACATATCCAATAAAAGTGTCAAACGCATAATCATTATGAAAATAAATCAAAATAAGAAGGATTAATGCGTATATTGAAGCCACTTTCATCATAGTTCCTTTTGTTTTACTAAAAAAGGATACGGATCTTTCATCCATACTAAACGCACCTTCACTTGCCAATTTAAATGTATCTATTGTTGTTACAATATGAAAAATTACTGCTCCTAAATATAGCAAACATACATAATTCAATGTACTACGATCCATTGAATTATTAGCTATTTCAGAAACAACTAAAACTGTAAGTAATATAGTAGCCATTTGAAGTGCGTATAATAATACAACAAGTGTTTGTAGCTTTTGAAATTTAAATTGAGCTTTTGGAAATAAATATAGAATGAAAAAAATTACTTGCAGAGCATATAACAACACTTCTAGCTTAACGATTCCTATATTAAGGAGAACCATACAGTACTCCCAACCACCTGATACAATAATAGAAAAAACGGCTATTGAACTATAAAGTATTCCTCCAAACATAAATCCTGTAGCCCCCTCAGGACTTAAACGATCATTACATGTCATCCTAAACTTATATAAATCTTCTTCTTTTATATTCCACATCCTGGCTCTTCACCTTCTATATGTTTCAATTATTTTGCGCGCACTAAAATTCTATTAATATTTTATTTATTTTTCGTTTTGAATTTCTTATTTCGCTTTCGAATTCTCCCACGCATTCTCTCATTCTCTTCCCATGACATATGAAATGACTTGAATTTAAATCTACAATACATTAATAGCTGAAATTCAGCTGCACCGACAGCAATTGTATACATTAATACAGTACCTACCACATAAAGGACTAAGACATCGAACGCATAATTAGTATGAAAATAAATCAAAACAAGAAGGGTTAGTGTATATAGTGTAGCCCACTTCATCACATTCCCTTTTGTTTTACTAAAAAATGAGGTAGATCTTTCATCCTTACTGAACGCACCTTCACTCGCTTGTTTAAACGTATCGATAGTTGTCACAATGTGAACAATGACTGCTCCTAGGAATAACATACCTACATATATTAATGTAATTCTGTCAATTGAATCCTCAGAAATCCCAGGAAGAATCAACGCTGTGAATGTTATTGTACCTAATTGAAATGCATATAATATTACAACGAGCGTTTGTAACTTTTGAAATTTATAACGTGCTTTTGGAAATGAATATAGAATTAAAAAGATGAATTGTAAGCTATATAAAACAATTTCAATTTTAACAATTGTTTTGTCAAAGAAAGTATTATAATACTCCAAGCCCCCCATAAAAATAAAAAACATAAATACTGAAGTATAAACTATCCCTCCAATAAAGAAAACCATAGCACCCTCAGGGCTTAAACGATCTTTACATGTCATCCTAAACTTATATAAATCTTCTTCTTTTATATTCCACACCCTGACATTTCCCCTTCTATACAGTTTAAATAATTTTCGTGCACTAAAATTCTATTTCACTCTTACTTACTTTTCGTTTTGGATTTTGTATTTCGCTTTCGCATTCTCTCATTCTCTTCCCACGTCATATGAAATGACTTGAATTTGAATCTACAGTACACTAAGAGCTGGAATTCTGCTGCTCCTATTGCTACTGCATACATAACAACATTACACATAACATAACCAAACATTGTGTTTAATGAGTAATTATTATTTATATAAATCAAAACAAGAAGAATTAACACATAAATTACAGCACCTTGTATAACATGTCCCTTTGTTTTACTAAAAAACGAAGCTGATTTGTCTTCACTACTAAATGCACCCTCGCTTGCTTGTTTAAATGTATCAACTGTTGTCACAATATGAACAATAATTCCACCTAATACTAATAGCCCTACATAAACACATGTATTGAGATCAATTGAATGCTCTATCATCCCAGAAAGAACAAATAACATGCATCCGATAGTTCCAAGTTGAAATGCATATAATAATATCACGAGCGTTTGTAATTTTTGAAATTTATAACGAGCTTTAGGGAATAAATATAGTATTAAAAACATTACTTGCAAACCATATAACACTAATTCAATCCTAACAATTACCTTATCAAACAAGGTAGTATAATAATCCATTCCTCCCACAAAAATAATAACCATAAATAATGAAGTATAAAATATCGTTCCGAGCATAAAACCCGCAGCACCTTCAGGACTTAAACGCCCTTGACATGTCATTCGAAACTTATCTAAATCTTCTTCTTTTATATTCCACACCCTGACATTTCACCTTCTATACAGTTTAAATAATTTTCATTCACTTCAATTCTATTTCACTCTTATTTACTTTTCGATTTGGATTTTATATTTCGCTTTCGAATTCTCCCACGCATTCTCTCATTCTCTTCCCATGACATATGAAATGACTTGAATTTAAATCTACAGTACACCAATAGTTGAAATTCTGCCGCTCCGATCGCAACCGCATACATTAAAACAGTTCCTACTCCATACATAACAAAAAAATCAATTGAATAATCATTTTGAAAATACATTAAAATAAGTAGTATTAATATATATATTATAGCCCCCTTTATCATAGCTCCTTTTGTCTTACTAAAAAACGAGGTGGATCTTTCATCACCACTAAATGCACCTTCACTTGCTTGTTTAAATGTATCTAGCGTTGCTGCAATATGGATAATAACTGCTCCTACAACTAGTAGCCCGGTATACATCCTACCAATCGAATTATCAGCCATTTCAGAAATAATTGAAACTACAAATAATATCGTTCCAAGTTGAAACGCATATAGTAATACGATTAGCGTTTGTAACTTTTGAAATGTAAAACATGCTTTCGGAAATAGATATATAATTAAAAATATAATTTGAATACTAAATAACACAATTTCAGTTTTAACAATTGTTCTATCAAAAAAATTGTTGTAGTAATTCAAATCACCTACAAAAATAATAAACATAAATATTGAAATATAAAATATTGTTCCAAGCATAAAACCCGTAGCACCTTCTGGACTTAAACGGCTTCTGCATGTCATCCGAAATGCTTCTAAATCTTCCTCTTTTATATTCCACACCCTGACATTTCCCCTTCTATACAGTTTAAATAATTTTCGTGCACTAAAATTCTATTACATTCTTAATATTTTTAAGTACATAGATCTTTGTACAACTAAATTCAGATAATCTTTTAGGTATATCATTACCATAATCATCTAACCAGAATGCCTTTTGATGGTTCAAGTAGTATTCTTTTTCCTCAAAAGTTCCAAATATTCTTCTTTCAATTAAGTATAACCGTCTTCTTGTCACCTTCATCCAATGCCTTTATTAGACTCTCATACTCTATTTTGATTTACCAAAACTATACGCGCTCAGCAAAACATAACTGTTATCACAGTAACTATTTTTCACTACCCCTTTACTCATATCCTCACAACATTTATCATTCTCAAAATTCAATCAAAATATATTATTTTTAATTTATATACTCTTTTTCATAATTTACATATTCTTTTTTGGAACTTTGATTATTCTCTTCTCTGGTATGATAATATGTTGAAATTTCTTGATTGCGTTTTATAAGCTTATCTTCTTTTCGTTCTTCATAATTTACTGATATTGTTATTTGTATTATTCTCATTTGATCTTCTTTTGTATCATTAGGCGTATTAAATTCGATCATCAATATTGCAGAATCAAATTTATCATATTTTAAATTTAACTTATCATTCATTATGCTTTTAAACTGTAATTCAGTTAAATCATAGCTTATTATGCTCGGTTCACTAGATCTTTTTTTATCTTCACTCGGTTTCAATTTACTAAGTTCATTTAATCCTCTAAACATTAATTTTACATATGAAACATCTATGCCTTGATTCTGGGCTATTGAACGGGATTTTTCATTTTTCAAATTTGTACTATAGACAGTTTCTTTTTGGTAATTTTGATTACTACCAACGTTTTTATCATTTTTTATATCAGTAGCAATCTTTTGAGTTGTTTTCCCATATAAGTCGTTTTCTTTCACATTATATATTCCATGGGTTGTTTGATATATTATCCTGCTATGTTCACCATCTTCTTTTTCTTCATAAGTACTTTCGCTAGTCTCTTCTTTCACATATGCATATCCATCATCACTCGCAGACATAACCGTTTTCATATCCCCTTCATCCAATGCCTTTACTAATCTCTCATACTCTATCTTAGTCTCCCCAAAGCCACATCCACTTAATAAACTTGATACTATTAACAGAACTATCATCATCCTAGCTTTCTTCTTTAACTTCATACTGACACCCCGCTGATTTCTCTAGGCATTTTTAAGTTCATTACATTCCCATTTTGATAGTAATATAGTTCACCTTTACTTACCGGTATTTATTAACTCATACAGATTATATTGAAGATACTTTAATTTTTAATAGCATTGATTTATATACAATCCTTAATTGCTTATATATTCTATTCGAATTTTCAGAAACCAAAACTTATTTTATTTCTTTAGTTTTCTTTTTTTCCTTCTCTTCATAAAGCTTTAGTCTTTTCTGACGTTCCATTTCGTGTTCCTCCCACGAAATATAAAATGACGGAAATTTAAATCTGCAATAGGCTAATAATTGGAACTCTGCTGCACCTATGGCTACCGCGTACATTATTAAAGTTCCTCCCGCATACAATCCTAAAATATTTTGTGTATAATCATTATGCACATAAATTAAAATGAGAAGAATTAACACATAAATTACAGGACACTTTATTGCAGTCCTCTTTGTTTTACTAAAAAATGAAGAGGATTCTTCTCCCTTATTAAATGCCCCTTTACTTGCCTGTCTAAAAGTATCAATAGTCGCTAAAATATGTAAAATGACTGCACCTAAAAATAATAACCCAACATACATTAATGTAATTTGATCAATTGAATAATTTGACATTCCTGGAATTATCAACATTGTAAATGTTATAGTGCCTAGCTGAAATGCATATAATAGTACCACAAGTGTTTGTAGTTTCTGTAATTTAAATGGCATCTTAGGAAACAGATAAATAATTAAAAAAATTACTTGAAGACTATAAAACACTAACTCAAGGCTAACAATTATTTTATCAAAGAGAGTCGGGTAATAACTCCAACCAAACCTTATTAACCCTCCAATAAGAAAAAACATTATTAAAGAAATAAAAAACATCGTTCCAAACATAAATCCTGTAGCCCAATCGGGACTTAAGCGATTCTTGCAAGTACTTTTAAATTCATTTAAATTTTCTTCTTTTATATTCCACATATAATTACACCATCTTTTCTAAAATCATGTAATAACTCTATTTTTGTAGACAAACTGAGAGTAAATAAATGTTTTTAGTATTTCATATTAAACTAGCCTTTTTTACTTTTTTTAACGAACACAAAATACAGCGATAGCATTAGTATTAAGCCTATTCCACAAACCAATACACCTCCATATTCTTTCTGGTATAAAAAATAAACATAGTAACAATATAGCTCGGTATTGACAAAATAATGAGCCACTTCCCCAGAAACTCTGCTATTTTATATAGAATTAAAAAAATAAACATAATCCCGACAATAATAGGTGCTATTACACTTTCAAATAAACCTTTTTCTTTTTTTACAGCTTTAGATTCTTTATTCAAGATATTACATTCCTCCCTTTACTAGTTAATTTATGAATAATGTATTCATTCTATCTTCAATGTAAGTTTACGAGTATCATTTATAACTTTCATTTCAGTTTTTGTTTCGCTTTTGTTCTTTCTCTCTTATTCTTTTTCTATTTGCTATAAATTCTTGGCGTTCCTTTTCATGTTGTTCCCACGTAATATTAAATGATGGAAATTTAAAGCGACAATACACCAATAGGACGAATTCTGCTGATACTACAGCAAATGTATATAATATTATTGTTTGTGTCACATAAATTGCCATTTCATCAAATGTATAATTAAGGTTTAAAAAAATTAATACAAGTAGAACGATTACACTGATTGTTATTCCAATCAAAAAATATAATTTCGTGTCAGTAAAAAACGAGACAGCCGGTCCTTCTAATTTATATCCTCCATGCTTTGCTTTTCTAAAAACATCGATCGTTGCTACAATGTGAGTACAAAGCGCCCCTAACATTATTAAACCAATATAAACTAACGTTTTATTATTACTTGGAAAATCAAACATTCCTTCAACCATCATAACGATAAATGGTAATGTTGCTAATTGAAAAGAATAAAATAAAGTCACGATGGCTTGGAGTTTCTGTAATTTAAAAGCAACCTTTGAAGACATGAAAATTATTAAAAAAATCAACTCCAAAATGTATAACTTTACCTCAGATCGTACCAAAAATGTTTCAAGTGGTGTTAAAGAAATCTTATCACCGTTCAGCAAAACACCTAAAAACATGATGAGCATTGGTATAGAAGTATATGCAAAAACTCCCCCATAAAAAATTCTTATATAATCCGGACTTAATCGATTTCTATTTTCAATTTTAAAAAGACCCATATCTTCTTCTCTTATATTCCACATTCAGCCTTTTCACCTTCTATATAGTTTAAATAATTCTCATACACTTAAATTCTATTTCATCCTTATTTACTTTTCGTTTTGGATTTTGTATTTTGCTTTCGAATTCTCCCACGCATTCTCTCATTTTCTTCCCAAGTCATATTGAATGATTTAAATTTGAATCTACAGTACACCAATAGCTGGAATTCTGCTGCACCAACGGCTACTGTGTACAGTAAAATAGTACCTATTACATATCCAATCAAAGTATCAAACGTATAATCATTATGAAAACAAATCAAAACAAGTAGGATTAATGCGTATATTGAAGCTACTTTCATCATAGCTCCTTTTGTTTTACTAAAAAAGGAAGCGGATCTTTCATTCATACTAAAAGCACCTTCACTTGCCTGTTTAAACGTATCAATCGTTGTCACAATATGAACAATCACTGCTCCTATAAATAAGAAACCTACATATACCAATGTAATCTAACTTTTTAAGTACATTCATCTTTGTGTAACTAAATTTAGATAATCTTTTATGTATAATTACCGTACATAATCAGAATGCTTTTGATAGTTCAAATAGCCTTCTTTCTCCTCAAAAGCTCTAAATATTCTTCTCTCTTTCACTTAAGCATATCCCTCATACTCTATTTTTGTTTCCCCCGAAACTGCACTCACTTAGTAAAAACGTTACTGTCATCACAATTGTATCGAGATAATATAGCTTTAATTTTATCTTCAGAAAGGTGATAACCTCCCATCAACAATATGCTAGGAGGTTATTACAGTTATTTAAAATTTGTTTTTTATTTTAATGGATTCGATTTTTGCAAATAATAATGTTATTTAATTTGAGCAGCGAATATTAAAAACATACTGCTTAATAACTCGTAATTAAGTCTTCCCCCTCATATCTAGGGTCTTTCTCAACTTTACCATCTTTTGTTTTGATGACTTTTAGTCTACCTAACCACTCTGCTCCGTTATATGTCTCTTCACTTACCCATACATTATGCTTTTTATCATCTACCTCAACTACTAATGTGGGGTGTGTAAACATGAATTCCTTCTCTACATGCCTACCTACAATTTCTGCATGTAATGATGTACCTTCTTCAACTAATTTACTATTTTGATACCCTTCGATAATAGGTAATCCAATAAATACAAAGAGTATCAGTCCAAATACGATTACTTTCTTCTTTGTACTCCATTTATTCTTTTCTTTCAATTCCTTCTGTCTCGCTTCTCTTTCTTCGCGTTCATCCAAACTCTCATTTAAAGCATCTTCCCATGCCTTAATTTCCGCTTCGATTTCTGCTTCAGCTCTTGCTAGTTGTTCTAGTTGTTCATCGGTTGCTACCATCTCATATGAGTTGTCTCCAACCAAACGAATTTCAGCACCATTTTCTTTTACTTTTCGCAAGTCTTTTTCTGTACAATTAAACTCTCGAATGATTTCCCCTTGTGTGTTTACCAGTCTAACGTAAATGTTTTTTTTCTCCTTCTTCTTAAACATCTGAACTCCCCCTTATTTGTTTCCTATCATAGATAACCCTATTGCAATTAAGAGAAAGAAAACGATAATAAGGAAAGTCTTCCCTTTGCTTACTTGTGTTGTAGAACCTTCCAAGACAGCCCATATAAAAATTGGGAAAAGAAGAATACCTAGAAGAATATCAACTAACTTTTTGCTACTCTTCTTTAGTGGTTTTTCTTCTACTATCGGTTTTATCTGAACAGCTTCTTTTCTTATTTGTTTCGGTTTCTTTTTCTTGCGTCTATGATTCACCCAACTTACTCCTTTTAGAATAACTTTTTCCTAACTATAAAAATACCGAAATATCCCCATTTTCCATTTTATAAACCTGTCCAGATATTACAAAATCTGTGGCTTTAATGGCGCCATCCAAAGGACCATATTCATTTATAAGACTGCGGCAATTCTTCATATTGGTCCCGTATACGTACTTAACCACATCCTTATTTAAAACAGGCGCAGGATTTAAAGCTAATACGTTTATATTATCTTCTTGATGTCTTAATGCAACTGTATTCGCTGCTCCGCCACCTAAAGAGTGCCCTAGTAAAGTTATCTTCTTTCCTTTATTACTCGCCTTGACTTTTTCATAAAATTTTTCTGCTTGACTATACTGAAATTCCGCTAATGATCCCAATATAGGTGAATTAGTTAAATTATGCAGCCAAATTGCTCCATCGGTTGCTAAATAGCCTATTTGGCTCGGTTGGTTTCCAATGTATACAATGAAAATTTCATGCGTGTTTCTTTCCTCTAAATCATATGCCCCAAATCCAGTCACTGAATGAATATCATCAGAAACTATAAGATTAGCATTAAAGTTGTCTTGTAACTTCTGTTTATTTATTATTGGATCAGAATTATTATATTTTTTTCTTGTCCATTATAATCATAAATATCTCTTGCCGATAATCTTAATTTTCCTACATCACTACTTAATTTATAATCTTCCTCGTTCACCATATTCTCCCCCTTATATATTAATGGCTTTCTTTAAATTTCTTTTCATATTGTAAGTAATCTTTTTTTGATTTCCAATTATTTTCTTCTTTATTACGTAAATATGTTGTTATTTCTTGATCATGCCCAATCATATTATTTTCTTCATTTCTTTGTTTATAGCCTATCGAAATTGTTATCTCTGTTATTTTCATCGGATTTTCCTTTGTATCCTTAGCAGAATTAAATTCAATTAGTAGTGTTGCATAACTAAACTTCTCATACTCTAATCCTAAATTCCCATTAAATAGCTCTTTAAATTGAGTTTCTGATAAATTATAGCTTATCGTAGTTGGTTGGCTGAAGCTTTTTTTATTCACATTTGGTTTCAATTCATTTATTCCTTGCACTCTATTGAGCATTAATTTTATATTAGACATATCTTTCCCTCGATTTGAAGCTTCTAGCTGTCCATTTTCGTATCTTATATCTGACTTGAATACAAATTCTTCTTTATATTGTGGGTTGTCACTATGTTTTTCATCCTCAACTGGAGTATTGACTTTCTTTTGTGTCTCACCAAAAAGAATATTATCTTTAATGCTATAAATACCTTGCGTTGTTTGATAAACTACTCCTATTTGCTTATTATTATCCTCAATAAAAGTACTATCCCTAACCTCTTCTTTCACATACGCATACCCTTCATCACTCGCAGACATAACCGTCTTCATATCACCTTCATCCAATGCCTTTACTAATCTCTCATACTCTATCTTCGTCTCCCCAAAACCACATCCACTTAATAAACTTGCTACTATTGACAGTACTATCATCATCTTAGCTTTCTTCTTTAACTTCATACTGACACCCTTATTCAATCAAAATAAGCTTTCCTCTTTCCATTTTGGAAGAGGAAAGCTTATTTCCTTTTAAATTTATTTTTTTCCCTTTATTTCTAACTCTTGTGCTTGTTGTTGCTTTTTATTTTTTTCAATTACTTTTTCAACAAACTCATTCCGCCACATTTTAAACTTAGCTGCGAATTGACCTTCAATTTTATTTCGATACCCTTCAAATTTAACCTCTGCAATATCCGTGTGGTTAAATAATTTATACGTCTCTTCGGTTAAACCCACTGGATGCAACACTCCGCCATAATCATAGAATGTGTTTTCATCAAGTAATAAACCTCTCGTAGTAATTACATACTCCGCATCTTCCTCTTCTTTAAGACCCAATCTTACAACACTGCCTAAAGGTAATACTTTATCCATATAGTCTTTCATATTAATTCACTGTCCCTTTTAGTACGCTAATTTTCTCTTCTATTTTTTGTCTTTTTTTCTCTAATTGACGGATACGATCAATAAATGCCTCACGTGTTTTTCCTTGTAATGTGCTATCAATACTACTCTCTAACCTTCTAATATCTCCCGTTAAAGATGCAGCTGCTTTTTCCAATTGCACTACAACGTTTATAATTTGTTCTCGTCCACCACTAGCTGGAAATGTACTATGAACTCTTGACATTATCGTATGTAAATCCACCTTCATACCCCTCTCTTTTAAATTTATAAACTTGGAGTTTTAATAATATGAAACTGCTCCTAATTCTTCGTCTTTTGCAAACATAGAAAATACCGCTTCTGAAACATCGTCGTTTAATTGTTTTAAATCTTTCGATAACTCCTTCACATCTTTAGCAATTTCACCTAATAAAGAACGGTTTATCCCCCTACTGTTATCATTCATAAAGAGATTTAACAATGAGTGACGATGACTTAATATATGTTCAGATACAATTGCAGCTACATTTGTATCAACTACAAAATCTCCTTTAAACAAATCTAGTAAATCTTGCACGTAAGAAGCTGCAACTTCTTTTGCAATATCTAAAATTTCACTTGTAGCTAAATATACTACAACACTTCCAGCTAAAAAATTTATAGCAGTATTAAATACAGACTCTAATACTTCTAAAACTTTTTCCTTACATTTCGCTAAAGTTGTTTCAATCCATTCTACAGCGATATCTACCGCTCCTTTTATTTCAACTGTAGCCATTATACTAAATTGGATTGCTTCTGCTGTAATTTGAGACTTTAGTCCTTCATACTTTGTATTTAATCTTGAAAAACCTTCTTGAACTTTTTCTCTTAGCTTTTCAAGCTCCTTGCTGCCTTGTACAATGTCCGAGTAACCTAATATTCCACCTATAATACTAGAAATTGGCGTTGCATTTAGTATCAAATTAATTGCAGTTCCAGCTACCTTTTCTTCTTCTATAGAAACTTTTCTATGAAATACATCATGTATAGTTCCTGTGTATATAGCCCCAGCAGATTGAGAAAACTCCATAAATCCTGGGATAATATCCCACCCCGTATCGTTATCACTTGCTAGTTTATCAATCCATATTAGATGTCCATTCTCATCATAATCCTTCAATGTAAAAGCATATGAGTGACCAGCTTGATTCGGAATTTTATACATTCTTCCCGGAAGTGTGAAGTCTGCTGCCTTTATCCCAATATGTAGTGGATCATTCTGATTAATGATATTCCGAACATTTTTCATATCAAACCCATTACCAAATTTATCAACATCTCGGTTTAATACAGGCGCTGGATTTAATGTTAATGTTTCAATATTATCTTCTTGGTGTCTTAACGATACAGTATTAGCTATACCACCACCTAATGAATGCCCTGTTACACTAATTTTGGCAGAAGGGTTATCATGTTTAACCTTCAAATAAAATTCTTCTCCTTGATCATACTGTCTAACTGTAAAATCGTGTTCCAAATTACCTAACATTATTTTATTTGCACCTGTTATATTATGTCCCCCAATTTCACCATCTGTTATTGCATCCGTTGCATCTTCCGTTCCTACATATGTTATTACAATTTCTCCTGTAGACCTATCTTTAAAAGCGTATGCAGCAAATCCTGTATTTTCATCAACTTTATCATCTATAAAATCTGCGTTAAATTTATCCTGTAATGTCTTTTTATTTTTTTGACTTAGTTGGTTATACGGTTCTTTACCAGCTTTAAAGTCATAAATATCCTTTCCAGCTAGCTCCAATTTCCCCCAATCAGAATTTATCTCTCTTACCTCTATATCCTCTATTATTTCTTTATCTTGCTCCACATCCTTACTCATATTACTCACTCCTAATTACTTATTATTTTTATCCTGTGCTCTGTAATCTATATATTTTTTTTTTGCATCTTGATTATTGCCTTTTTGACTATCAAAATATGTGTGTATTTGTGATATATATTCTACTAACTTACCTTCATCATTTCGCTTCTTATAATTTATTACAATACTTACCTCCAATATCTGCTCTGAACCATCTTTAGAATCTATATGCAGTACAATCGATCCACCATCATATTCATCATATTGTATTTTCAACTTATCATTAACAATACTCTGAAACTCTGATTCATTTAGTTTATATCCAACTGTACTAGGTTGATCAAACTTTTTTATATCATCTCCGGGCTTCATCTTTAGTTTCCCTATTCCTTTTAAACGATCAACAATTAAGTTTACGTATGAAACATCCAGATTTGAATCCGGACTTTTCACCTGTCCATTTTTATACATAATATTGGTACGATAAACACCTTCTTTTTTATTATCTTTGCTGTCTACTGCTGAAGTAACCGCTTGTGTTGTACTTCCATATAAACTTTTATCTTTCGTATTATATATCCCTTCCGAAGTTTGATAGATTGTTTTTCTATGCTCTCCATCTTCCTTTTGTTCATATGTACTATATATACCTCTTTGTTTCACATACGCATACCCATCATCACTCGCAGACATAACCTTTCTCATGTCACCTTCATCCAAAGCTTTGACAAATGGCTTATAATCTATTTGCTTTTCCCCAAAACCACATCCACTTAATAAACTTGCCACTATTGACACGACTATCATCACCTTAGCTTTCTTCTTTAATTTCATACTGTCACCTCGTTAGTTACTCTAGGCATTTTTAGTTTCATTATGTTCCCTTTTTGATAGTAATACACTTCATCTTTACCTAATGGTGCTTCGTTGCTTATATATTTTATGTTGAAGATACTTTGATCATTTAATGGCATTGCGATAATTGCTGCTGTTAGTTTACTTCTCATTTTCATAGGTAGAGCTTCACGATTTCGGTCCATGTAGTCGTGGTGACCTGCTAATACAAAGTAAATACCTACTGTACGAGATAAATCAATTAAAGTCGCTGCATCCTCCATTTCTAAATAAACAAATTTACTAAACTCTTCAACATTTGTCATGATAATGAGTTGTTTTGTGAATGCAGGAATTTCTCTACCTTCTTGTCTTGCTTGTGCTAATTCAAGAGCTCGTTCACGAATTACTTCCATCCAATACTTCGCATGCATATTGATTTCATTTTCGTCTACAATGTAGTGCGTCACATCGTCTTTATATTGAACGAAACTATACTCTGCTGTATCCACCAACGTCACACTTTCAAAATAATCTTTATTCAATTGAGATAGGATGCTAGATACAATTTGTTTTCTCATACTATCATCTACACTATAAATCATTAAATGATCATTCACTGCAATATCATGAGCTACAACTTCTACGTTTGCAAAATCAAGCCCCATTGGAATTCTTGCTGCTTGTAGAGCTTTTGTAACGTCTTTATTTTTACGATAAGTAGCAATATCAATCACTTCTGGCATCATTGGAATTGCCTTCGGACGTTCTCCATCCCATTCTCGATCCATATCATTTGCTTCTTGTTGTAATAATTGAATTTGCTGTAATTCATCTTCTGCTTTCGTAGGTAGTGCAACCTGGAATAATGTAGGAGATTCTAGTTTTATTAACGCTCTTCCTGCTGTTTCTTCCACTTTTATATCAGATCTCCCTACAATACTAGCTACTTCACTTTGATCAATCATATATAGGCAAGTTTGGATTTTAATATTATTGTACAATTGAATTCTAAGTGCATTTTGTCGCCCTGCACTAATTAAGGTATGAATTCCTAAACTTGCACCATCTCGGACAATTTGCATAATTAGCATTTCAAAGCTTTCATAGAACTTCGCTTCTTTTACTGCATCATAATTGTCGATTGCAATAATAATATGTGGTATTTCTTTCCCGCTTGCCTTTTCATACATTTCAATATTTGCAACGTCATATTCACTTAATAATCGTTTACGATTTTTCATTTCTTGAGTTAATCTTTCAACAAACTTTAAACATTTTTCAGATTCATCAATCGTAATCGTATCCGCTACATGAGGTAATCCTTTCAAAGGTAGAAGACCATTTGTTCCAAGGTCCACTAAATACACATGCAAATGCTCCGGACTATGCTGACGAGCTACATCCATAATGACTGATTGTAAGAATGTTGATTTTCCGTAGCCTGGACTTGAGAAGACCGCTACGTGTCCGTCTTTACTAATATCTAGTGTTAATGGTGTTTGTGATTGTAATTCAGGCTGATCTAGTAGACCAATTGTTGCTTTTAATGGTTTCTTTTCTTTCGTCCATGCTTCTTTGAACTGAATAGCGTGTAAGTCTTGTAAATATACGCTTTCTGGAAGTGGTGGTAACCACGGTCTAGCTAACGCTTCAATTTCATTTATTTCTGCGTAATCGTGAATGTAGTCAATAACAGCATCCAGTTCAGATGGTACGCTTATTACTTCTTTACTGCTACCAAGGCCACTTAAATCTTCACTTAATATTTCATATTGTCCTAGATCATTTATTGCATAGATTGTTGCGTCTAAATGTTCTTTATCCTCTTTGTTTTCTACATAGTCTGCTCCGCTCCAGGCTGATTGGAATAGTTCATAAATTTCATTATTCCCAACTTGTAAGTAAGCACGTCCTGGTAATGTAATTTCAGCAGCATCTGGCGTTTTTAAAATTTCATTACTATCTGACGTATTTTGAACTTTTAATGCTAGTTTGAATTTCGAGTTACTCCAAATTTGATCATCTACAACACCACTCGGTTTTTGCGTAGCTAATATTAAATGGATTCCGAGCGAACGACCGATACGCGCTGTTGAAACTAACTCTTTCATAAACTCTGGTTGTTCTGACTTCAGTTCCGCGAATTCATCACTAATTAAAAATAGATGCGGCATCGGCTCACTTACTAAGTCTTCTTTATACAGTTTTTGATACTGATTAATATGGTTTACATCATTTTCACCAAATAATCGTTGTCTTTTCTGTAATTCAGCTTTAATTGATGCGAGCGCTCTCATACTTTGTGCACCATCTAAGTTCGTAATTGTTCCTAATAAATGCGGTAAGTTTTTGAATAAATTCGCCATTCCGCCGCCTTTATAGTCAATTAGTAAAAAGGCTACTTCGTACGGGTGGAAATTGACTGCTAGAGATAAAATATACGATTGTATAATTTCCGATTTACCTGAACCTGTTGTACCTGCTATTAATCCGTGTGGTCCGTGTGCTTTTTCGTGTAAGTTTAAGTTTACGATATCTTCTTTACCACGTAATCCAAGTGGTACAGCTAAAGATTTATGCGCTGCATTTTTCTCCCAACGACTTGTGATATTCAGTTCTTTTACTTTTTCAACGCCGTACATTTCTAAAAATGTTACGCTTTCTGGAATACTATTTTTTAAGTTTTGCAAATGATTTAATGGTGCTAATGCCCGTGAAATATCTTCTAAATTGAATCCTTTTGGCACATGATTTAGCTTAAATTGACGGTTAACAAGTTCTCCTTGCTCTAAGATGATGTTCCCTTGTTTTGCATCTCTTATATCTATTACCGTTTTCACATGCTCCGGTAAACTTTGCATAACATCTTGTACAAATACAAGCGATACACCTAATTGACTCGGGTCATCATTAAAGAATTCCATAACAACATGGTCTAATATTAGTTTTTCATCTGTAATAAGAACGACATAGTGCGGTGCAAAGTACATTTTTTCATTAGTAGAACTTTTTTCATCTAGTTTTAATTTTCGTTCTTTCAATATTTGATACAAACTATTTAACACTTGATCACGGCTACGATCATGGTATACAAATCCACGTACATTTATATCGCGAACACTTCCATGAGGTAACCAGCGCATCCAATCCCATTTTTCTTTTTCCTCTTCCGGAAAAATAGTAATAAACTGCAAGTCATAATAACTATGGAATAAAGCTGTTTGTGCAACTAATAATTGTAATTGCTCTAACACTAAAGAGCGTTGACCAATATAACCGACTGGTCCATTCATTAAATCTGTTACAACTGGTACATCTTCCAATGATAGATAACGCTGTCTTAGTTCACGTGCTATATCAATTAATTCATCTTTCGTTTGACTAAATTCTTCTTCATTAAATTGAATTTCAAAACTCGTATTAGCTTGTCCTGTTCCAACGCTAAATGTTAAGAAATCATGATGTAACATTGTTTTTTCATAAATTCGAGGATTTACTTGAACTGCCATATTACGTATTACTTCTACATTTGGATTGTGATAATGTAACGCGTGACGCTGTTTTTCACTTTCTGCATGTAAATCTTTCGTTTTTTGTTTTATATACTCTCTATAGCTTTTATCTCGTTCAACAATGTCGACTTTATATTGCTTCAAATTTTTAATATACGATGTTACAGAAACAATGATTGTTACTAATGTCATCGCAATCGATGCGATAATAAACATTCCATATTTCATGAAAATAGCAAGTAATACAGTTACGACAATCATGACAAGTGAAGGTGCAATGATTCTTGCTAAATGCTCCGTTGGTTTTGATGGCATACTTGAAGGCTTTGCAATTGTCATTTTCTCTTCTGGTTCACGGTAAATAATACGTGGTGAACGATGATAGTCTGGATAACCACTTTGATAATTTGTTTCTGATTCTACTAAAATAGGTAACTCAGATTTCACTTTATCTTCTGAAGAAAGTACTTGAATGTCTTCACTACCAATCTCCAATAAAATACCATCAAAATATAATACGTCTCCTGATTCCAACATAACGCTATCTTTTAACTTCGTATAATTATGAAATACATCCCCGCCATACACGTTCACTTTAAAAGAATCGTACAACGTTTCGCGAGATAGCATCAAATCTACACTAGTCCCGGTAATAGAAATATCATCGTAATCGTTTTGACTCACTGTAAGAGAATGTTTCGTTCCAATATCAAACACTTTAGTTGTGCCAACAATAGATATAAAGATTTTCAAGCTCACATCTCTTGTTTTCCCAATCTCAATTTCCTTATTGAATTCTATTAATTGATCCTGTACCATCCAAGCATTTACTTCATTATTCCACTTTAACTCTACTTCTTGTTCTAAACTTGGATTCGTAATATCATTTGTCCACTCTTTTCCAATCGACACTATTGATTGCTCATTTGGATGTAATGTGCACTTATATATTTTGTCTCCATAAGTCAATACTAATAGTTGCTCCATCCGTGTTCACTGCTCCTTTTCAACTGTCTCATCAAGTGCTTACTCTTTTTTCTCCGTGTCCGACAAATTTTTATCGCTTGATGAATTGCCATATTTCTTTTTATATTCATCTAATTGTTGCTCATATGTTTTTAACTTTTGATCACGTTCTTCCCCTGATAAATCTGGATTATTTTTCAGTGATTCAATTTGTTTAACAAGGCCGTACATAATAAGCTGAGGATCATCAAGTGTCTTAGCTAAATCTAATGATTTATCAAAATTACCTTTTCCGTTATACATCCAATACAGCAAATACTTTTCATCACTTTTCAAACTAATGTTTTTCATAATCGATTTCTTTTGAGCTTCACCTAGTTTTTCAGCTGTAATGTATGCAAATGCTAACTCATATTTAGATGCAATCGGTAATGATTCAAACTCCTCTTCATTCAATTGCGTAATGACTTTGTCATAATCAGTTGCTATGAAACTTGCATTTGCTTCTAACAATTTATTTTGATAAGGAAATTTTATAAAAGTGAAATATATTAAAGGAGCAGCTAAAATAACTGTCGCCGCTATGAAGGAAAAAGCTAAGTATTTAAATGATTTATAGCTTTTTTTAGGTACTAACTGCATATTTTTTTCTGTTTTTGTTTGTTCCTTCTCAAAGCTGTCATCAAGAAACTGCAGTAATGCATCTAAGCTTTCCATTTGAGCAACGGTCTGTTCAAATGTTGTTTCTTTTGCATCTTTTAGTAACCCAGCATACAAATCATCAAAGTTATGTTTTTGGGAGAATAAAGCAATAATTAGACACTTATATTGTGTTAAAAATTGCTCTTCTAATAATGGGGTTGGCGGAACAATATCTCGAATTCCTCTATGTATAATACTTGGTATTAAATTAGCATTAAAAACTATATTGTCTGGATGTAAAAAGAACGTGATTCGTTTATTTAAATATTTACGAAACTGCTCAACATTCCGAAGTAGTCTTAATTTCTCATTTCTTCCAAAACGGCTAAGATCGTCCCACTTATATAATTTTTTATCTACTTGATATAGAAACGTAAACATATCATCCGTTTCTTCTATTGTTAATGGTACAAATTCAGATGATTCGCCCGTAATTATATCGAATTGACGGAAGTCTTTTATACGTGTTTGGGATTTGGTCATCTCCAATTTCCAATTTTCTTTTTCTATTTGAAATTGATAGTTCATTGCATCAATTTGAATTATTTTTTCCGTCATGTTTATCCTCTTCTCCTTTTCTTTATAACCCGTAATAACTTATTTTCAAATAACTAAAAGTAAAAAATATTCTTTATAAAACTTGCAAAATATCTCCATCTGTTATTTGGTGATCAATTAAACGATCATTATCTGTTAAAACAATTGACTTATTTTTCACTTTAATTACAAAATGTGAACCTTCATGATTATCAATCTTTAGCGTATCTAATAAGTTTTTTAATAAATATTTAATAGATTGATGATTCGGAATACGCAAATCATATGTATTTCTATTCCATTTACTAAAATCTACTGTCACATTGATATGTGTTTGTATTGCCATCACTTTACCTCCAACTTTTACGAAGAACCGTATAAATACCGATGCAAATAAGTAGAATGCCGCCGCCAAATAATAATATTATTGTTATACTAATTGGCTCTTCATTCATTGTTTCATTACTCGCTACTTCATCTGCACTTTTTCTGACAATGTATTCACTGCTAAACAAACTATTTTTCGTATCTTTAACACTATTATTCTCTTTTGGTTTTGTAAAAAGAGAATCTCGCAAAGCTTCCATATCTTTTTGTTCTTTCTTTTTCTTTTTCTCAATTTCTTCTTCTATATCTTTGTTAAATAACTCAATCGATGCTTTATCTAATTCTGTTTCCTTATGTTCCTTTTTATTTTTTTCTTGGTCGCTTTCTTCAAGTCGATCCACTTTAAACTTAATCTTCCCATCATCACCAAGATAACTGTCAGCCGCGCTCCTTATCGGTAGCGCGACAAACAGTAAAAGGATAGAGAGAAATGATAACTTAGCCACTATGCTCCATTGTTTGATCATTTACTTCTTTTTCCTCCCATTTCTTATGCCATACAAATAGATTACTAACCAATCCAATAATGGCAATTACAAACAATACGACAAAAATAACTTTCCCAGTATCTTTACCACTAATAAAATCATTTAGAAAACTTTCTATATACTGAAGCGGTGAGAATTGACGTATCTTTCCGACAGAGGACATTTGATCTACTTTACTTCCAACTGCCTCAGTTAAAAATAGGTACATGCTTAAAAATACTAATAGTATAAACATACCTACCATTTTTATTTGTCGTAATAAGTAGGTTGAGACCAATACAAACGCCATCATAATAAATGTGATGAACGCAATCCATAGTAAACTTTGATCCTGACCGAACTTTAAAAGACGCCCAGAAATGATACCTATACTAATCCCTTCCACAATTGATATACCGAAAGCTACTACTGTAGTTGGTACATTCATATCAATTAATGAGAATTTCTCTTCAAAATGATCTGATTGCATTCGTTTCTTTTCTTGATTCGCAATTGCGTATGCTGTAAATAATGCAACAATGAAACAAGTTAATACAATTAAGTAAGGTGTAAAAGCATTACCTGCTACAATTACTCCATCATTTTGCTTTTGAACTGGACTAGCTAAAAAGTCATATAGCATTTCATTTTGACGATCTCCAATACGACTATTCGCTAAAATTTTCGTAAAGTTTTTGGAGAATGATTTATCATCTTCCATTTTCTTCGTAAAGTCGTTTAATAATAAATCAGCTTTTGAAACAATTGTCGTTCCGCTGTCTTGAATTTCTTTTGCTTGTCCATTGATTTGATCAAATGTTTTATATACATCGTCTGAAGTTGCTAAACTATGTTTCGAACTTTCGACCAATGACTGACTTTGCATCATTAATGATTTAATACCAGAATCTAACGATAAAACAGCTGTTTGCTCACCAGCATGATTTGTTGTTAATACTTGCTGCTCTTCAACTAGTTTTAAGCTATTCTCACGCCATTTCGCTAAACCTTTTACATACTCTCCTAAATTTTCATTCATACTAGTTGCTTGTTGCGTCGTTCCATTTAATTTCTCCGCTAGTAGCATAGAATTTTGATCCGCACTAGTAATAGATTGTTGATAAGAGTTTATTTTTTGTTTTAAACCTGACATATCTTGCTTTATTTCTGTAGTAATACTTGATGAAACAAGATTTGAAATTAAATCAATTAAGCTTTGTTTATTTAATACGTAGTACAAAGATTGGTCCGTCGCAATTGCATCTAAACTTCCCTCTTCTAACTTAGGACCTACATCTTTCGTTCTTAAATCAATCCCATAATACATTTCGTAAAGGCTCATTAAACCTTGATAACTTTCGACTGTATCTACTGCTTCTTTTATTAATACACTAGAAGTAATATCTGGTATTTTTTCTGTTTTTTGATGTATAACTTGATTCGTTGTACTTTCAATAATTTTTGAATTGCTACCGTTATCTGTCCCAGTGTCTGGCTTCTCTCCTGTATCAGGTTTTTCTCCTGTATCAGGTTTCTCTCCTGTATCAGGGTTTCCTCCCGTGTCTGGATTTCCTCCTGTATCAGGTTTCCCTCCTGTGTCTGGATTTCCACCTGCATCAGGTTTCCCTCCTGTGTCTGGATTTCCTCCTGTATCAGGTTTCCCTCCTGTATCAGGTTTTCCTCCTGTATCAGGTTTTCCTCCTGTATCAGGTTTTCCTCCTGTATCAGGTTTTCCTCCTGTATCAGGTTTTCCTCCTGTATCAGGTTTTCCTCCTGTATCAGGTTTTCCTCCTGCATCAGGTTTTCCTCCTGTATCAGGTTTTCCTCCTGCATCAGGTTTTCCTCCCGTATCAGGTTTTCCTCCTGTGTCTGGATTCCCTCCCGTATCAGGTTTTCCTCCTGCATCAGGATTTACACTGTCACCATTATTACTCTGTTCTGTTTTTTGAATAATAGGCGTTTTAGCATTGTGTACTAACGGCATTATGCCATACTGTGATTTATGAACCACATTTTCCACCTTGCTATTTTCAGTTTGTGTTCCTTTATCCTCTTTATTAGGTTCTTCTTTTTCAGGACTAGTTTCTTTTTTATGAGTCCCGCTCAATTCCCACTGCCATGTTACAGGAGAGAAAACATCTATATTGATGTTTGGATCTTTTAGCTTCACATGTAACCTAATCTTTATATCCCCTTCATTACGAGGAGCTATTGTAATTTCTCCTGCTTCGCTTTGAAGAAAGTCACTTGTACGATCCACATCATCAATATATAAAGCTTCTGTACTTCCATCTAGTTTAAACTCTTCTGGAATACTTATCTTCAAAATTTGCGGAGATTCCATTTTAATTACTTTCGCAGTATCACTAAATGTAATTCTCTCTGTATAAAGTCTATCCTTTACTTCTTTAATTGCGTTTCCTAAAGATATTTTATTTACAGGATCATAATAAAAATTATTTTCTTTATTATACTTTTTTGTAAATTGAATTACATTTTGCAGTTGTAATTTCGTTGCATCTGGTAAATCACTTTGACCGATTTCTTCCATGTTTAAACTAGGTAATTTCGCAATTAAATTCTCGATTTGTTTCTTTATTCGAGCATCTGGTTGTTTCATTAATGTATTTATGAAGATTTCTTGCTTTCCATCATTCGACATAGATTGCTTTAACTTCTTAATTACCGTCTCTTGAATATCACTTTCTAACTTCCCTGCAAGTTCTGTATCATATTCAGACACTTGTTTTTTTACATCTGCTAAATATTTTTGAATTGCTGCAGCATCAGTTAAAATATTTGGTTCTTTCTCTGAAAACGTAAATTGATTTGAAATAATTTTATTAGCGGATTCCAATGCACTTAATTGCTTTAAAGCATCGCCTGTATTCATATCATTCATATATTGATTGAATTGATTTGTGAAATTATTCGCTAACAAATTGTTATCAGTTTGCATTTTTTGAAAGTTATTAAAACCATCTAAGTACGTACTGTTTGATTTATTCCCTTCATCTAACGCTTGACCGAAACCTTTTAAAACATCCTGAAATCCTTTGAAACTATTAACAGAAACACCTGTATAATCTTGTACTGTTTTAAATTGATTTGTGTAATTTGCTAACGGACTATGTATATCTTTTTTATACATAGTTGTTTGAACGTTTCCTTTTTCAATTATTTTACCTATATTATCTTGTGCACCTTGTAGCTTACCGATAATACTCGCAAAATAAACGTCGATTATTTGCTTATTGAAATCTTCTAAAATAACAGAAGCTGTATTTTCTGCCTCAGCTTTCAAATCCTTATTCCCAGTTGCATTTACTTTGTAGTTTAAAGTTAATTTCTCCGGAATCTCTGAATCAATCGCAACTGCTTTCCTAGAAAAATCATTTGGAATAACAATCATCATATTGTAATTATTATTTTTCAATCCATTTTCTGCTACCCCGCGACTAACTACGTACCATTCTTGTTTCGTATTTTTATTTACATTTTTAACAAATTGATCTCCAAACGCTATTTTATTGCCCTCAAATACAGTGCCCTGATCTTCATTTACCAACGCAACTGTCATTTTTGGTGTAGTATTCTCATTAGCTTTCTTAACATTTTGATTTAATGCTAAATAGGAGACCCCTGTTGATAGTACAAGAGCTAAAATAATAAACAACAAGATGCTCCATTTGAACTTTTTCACTACTTATCACTCCTGCGACTGCGAGTCTATCTAATGAAAGACTTCGTATCTTACTCTAGTTTTAAAGTAATTTAGCCATACAACGTATGGTTGCATGGCTAAATTATATATTTCTTTTTATCTGTCTTATTGTAGACCGAAATTACGAGAAAGATCTTCGTCATGTCTAGCAACAGCTTCTGCAGTTTTATTAAGCTGCATATTAATTTCTTGTAATAGCTGTGCGAAGTTTTGTACTTTTGGCTTTAATTGATTGAACTGTTGGTCAAAACCTTCGAAAGCACGACCTTCCCATTCTCCTCTTAATTCATTTTGTAAGTTTTGTAGTTGACGTAAAATGTCCTCAATTTGATTTGCACCTTGTCCATATCGAGTCGCTTTCGATTTAAGCTCCTCTGGTGACATACGAATTTGTCCTGCCATTATTAAATCCCCCTTAAAATTAAAAAATAGTAAAATTAACCAATAATCAATTCTACAAATTGATTATATCAATAATTTAAAAATTTCTAAACAAAAAAATGATATTTTTCCAAAATTTCTCTTTTACTATAATAACGATATATTGTATAATACTAATTTTTTTTTTTAAGCACACTCTATAAATCTACTATAAAATAAAGGCAAACCATCTATTTTATATATTTATAAGGACTTATTCACTTTAAATCCCAGCGAGAAAGTAGCCACTAAATCATTATTTTCTCCCATTCAGACTATAATACTCACTTCAAAGTCATAATGACCTGCCTTTCAACAAACCCAAACTCTTCGTACATCTCTTTTGCAAAATTCCCAGCAAATACATTCAACCGAATTTCTGAATACTTCTCCTTTAATTCCTTAATACTAGCTTCCATCAGTTCTCGCGATAATCCTCTCCCGCGATATTCTGGGAAAACGTACAATTCATATATAAATCCAAGTTTTTCACGAGAAAAATAGTCTGTATTTCCCCCTATTAATATCCATCCCATTACTTTATTTTCTTCTTTAACAATTAAATAGTATGCTCCTTTTTCTACAATCGGCTTTGTAATCTCAATTGCTTTCTCGGTACTTAATTGACAATTCCCTCTCGTCCCTTCAAAAAGCGATTGAGCCGCATATTTTAATATTTCATTGGTATCTTCTTGATTCGCCTTAATTATCATTTTTCACAACTCCCCTTGAATAATAGGCATTACTATCGCTTGTTCAAGATTCTCCGCTTCCATAACAATTGCCGTTAATCCGTGTTCTGTACTTGTTTCATGGAGCTCTCCCTTTTCCCAAAACACAGCTTGTCCCGCCTCTATCTTTATCTTTTCTTTATTTACTCCACATACATATCCTGTCCCGTCCACAATAAGAAGCAGTTGAGATACAACTGCTTCATGATTACCGATGATTCCATTCTCGTGTAAATGCATAGCACCGATATGTATATTTCCTTGATGGTTTAATATTTTTGACATGATGAAATTAGATTGAAATACTGATAGGTGCTTTCCTACTTTTTCACTAAAATCAAAAATTTTCATTACTAGTCCTCCTTATACGTATAAAACCATCCTTACTGTCTGCATCATATGTCCTTCAAAGTCTTCTTCAAATTGCTCTAATTCAGCAAAACCTTTCGCTTCATAAAAGCGTTTTCCTTTTTCATTTGCTGCTTCTACATGTATGTACAATTTCCGTATCCCATTTAATGCTTTAATCCCTCTTTGTAATAAAGCACTTCCGATCCCTTTTCCTTGCTGATCTGGTAACAAATAAATCGCACCTAATTCTGCTTCGTTTTGTAGTCTAACAGGTGAAAAGTTTGCAAACCCTATTACTTCTCCTTCTTCTTCCGCAACGAATAAATGCGTATTTTTAAGACGATATTTCATTTTTTCATCAGAGTATGCCTCATCTAAAAAACTATCTTGAATTTCTCTTGGAATAATGCCTTCGTATGTATCATGCCAAGCTATTTTTGCTACTGATTGTACAGCGTGAATGTCTTCTTGCTTCATTTCTCTAATTATATATGTCATCTCGATGTCTCCATTCTCTTTAAATTATATTCTGCTAATATACTAGAAGAAACGGCAGAACCATTTTCATAATTCACCTTAATTAATTTTAATTTCTCAATTGAAGCTGTTGCAAAATTAAACTTTCCATAAATATATTCCATTACACTTAAAAACTGCTTTGTATGTAATCTATTTGCAATTGTACAATGCGGAACCCATTTTCCCGGTACGTAATATGAATTTGGGTTGTCATGAAAAGTTTTAAAATAATCATGATAAGAATAATGAAGTTTTAACAATTCATCGGTAACGGTCGGCGCTAGAAAGACCGTTCCATTAGTAGGAAAAATTCCAACAGAAGGAAAAGTTACTGCGTCTATATTTTCTTGAATAGCTACAAACTCCCCTAGTTTCTCCGTATACAAATGAACATCTAACTCATTATAATCCGCAATCGTTATATGAGGTTCTACTCCAGCTAATTGATTTGTTCCAATTACATTTGTTAATTCATTTTGCAGTTCTGTAATTTTATGAGTAAACACACGATCAAATGTAGCAATAATAGCGTACAATCTTTCTCACCCCTTCGTTACACATAGCGCTTCCCATTCTTCACGAATCATGCCCATTCGAATAGAATCATAGTATGTTCCGTTATAATAACGACACTTTCGCATTCTACCTTCTAAGCTCATTCCTATTTTCTCCGCTACTTTCATCATTCGTTCATTACCAGACCAAGTCGTGAGCCCTACTCTACCAATTTCCATCTTTTCAAATAATAAATCTCGATATAACGTTAACGCTTCTGTACCGTATCCACCATTCCAGTAAGTTGGATTATAAATAACAATTCCCATCTCCAGCCAACGCGTCGGTTTATGCTCCCAATAAAATCCGACCGTCCCTATAATTTGACCGTTATTTTCTATAATTAAATTTGACAGTGGTTCTTCTTGCAAACGAGTTTGCACCTTCTCTTTATAGGAAGAGTATTCTTGCATTGAGAACGGGAAATATGGCGCATCCCATTTCTTCCATTCTGGGCTTTCTTCTTTAAATACGATATTCCATAATGTTTTTATATCTGATTCTTCTATTGTACGAATTGTAACTTTCTTCCCCTTTAATATAACGTTTTGCATAATTCCCTCCTGCATTCCTCTTTATTTCATATATAATTATAATATTTTTTCAGAAAAATCAAAACTAATATCATTTATTATATTGTATAATTTTGTTATTAGATACCAATTATTGATTTAGAAAGCTGGTGATTTAGTGAATAATCGATTTAGTATTGCTTTATTTCTCACTATTATTACGACAAATATTATTCTCTATTTCTTCTTACCATCAAATATTGTTACGAAATGGGACTTCAATGGAACGCCTACATCAACAATGGATAAAAGCACTTTTGTAATCGTAAATATAATTATATGTTCCTTCTTATTCTTTGTATTTTTGGCTTTATCTAAAGTAGCGAATAACCAGAAATTTCTCCATTGGATCGGCAACACAATGTTACTATTCTTATTTTTTGTCGATATTGTCATCGCCCTCATTGCTCTTGGCTTTTCACTTCCTCTTGATCATTTCATATTTTTAGCATTAGGGCTTTTATTTATATTAATAGGTTATTTCAGTTCCAAAATTGATACGACTAAATCAACCGTTTCATTAGAATGGAATGATAAGCACCTTGAAAAAAGAGCTTCAAATATTAGTAGTATTTCAATGATGATAGCAGGTATTTTTTTAGCGATACTTCCTTTTATCGTTCCTGCTCCCTATAGAGGTTATGCTATACTAGCAATTCTTTTAGGAATGACGCTTATCATTCTGCCGAGTACGATTTATTTACTTATTAAAGACAGCAAGCAATCTACTCCTTTAAAAAAATAGGAGGTTATACCCCTCCTATTTCAGCTTAATGTTTTATTTTTCACTTTTTCTATCTCAACTAAAATCCCTTTCCCTATCCAACCCTCTACGCCATCTTTTTTAATTAAATCATATCCTGAACAGCTATCATCAATGAGAGAAACGATATCTCCCTTCCTAACGCTTATTTGCGCACAAGAAATATCGGTTTTCACTGTATATTCACCTGACTCAAGTTGTTTCATATATTCATTTTTTACAGTGAGTAAATTATTCGTTTCCTTTTGTTTACATACGGTGTAATCTTGCATCTTCTCGATAGGCTCTATGTAATAATACGGATATGTCACTCCGCCCTGCATTTCTGAATTCGCATTAAAATCCGCTATTACTTCGTACTCTGGAAAATAGTCTACATATGTATAAGAAAACGTATCGCCGGTTTGTTTCCTCTGAATAATAAATACGTTTAATTGCCCTGCTTCTTTAATTGCATTTCCTCCATCAATTGCAATAATTTTTTTCTCCTTATCAATAACTGGATTGTTAGACGGTGCTTCTTCAGAATAGTTCACGACAGGCCAATGACCAACTATTACATACTTATTTGCTTTATGTGATTTATTAAAAAACTGTGGCATTGCTATCGCATTTTTGCGCTCTGTTTCTTTCCAATCTACTCTATCTTCTAGACCGGCATGCACAAAAATATAATCTTCTGTTTCAATCGCTGTTGGCAACTCTGTTAGCCAATATAGTTCTTGTGAAAATTCACTTAACAATGCTTCTTTCACTTCACGAATTGAAGTGCCCTCATGAACTGAAAAACCTAATCGCTCTAGCCATTCATTAAAAATCGAGTGCTTTCTCATACATAAATAATTAATAAGATCAGGATTTTCATTTAGAAGAGCATCAACTAAAACTTCACAATTCCCTTCAACAACGTGAACCTTTGAATTGTTCTTTACAAGATTCATAACGTAGTTTACTACGCCTACGCTATCTCGTCCTTTCTCGCAAAGATCTCCATTAATAATTAAATAATCTTCATCTTTAAAGTTAACTTTATGTAGTGCTTCTTTTAAAAGATTTAATTCTCCATGAATATCAGATATGACGATAACTCTAGCATCATTAGGGATTGATAGTTTCTTTATTTTTTTCAAGTATAAGCGCTCCAATCATTCTCTTTATTAAATTAAAACAATTCGACAAAATACACTATATAACCTTTTCAAATACATATACCATAACTTACAACCTATTTACGGTTTAATAATAACTTAAAAAATAAGAAGAAGCTGTTCCCAACTTTTGCGGGACAACTTCTTCTTATTTTTTATAATTCTTTATGAAAAGAATAACTCACCTTATCATACCCTTCTCTTTCATAAAAACGATGAGCATCAATTCTTGAAAATGCTGACGTGAGGACGATAGACTCACATTCGTTTTCCTTTCCCCAGTTCTCTATATACGAAAGTAATACTTTCCCATGTCTTTTTGAACGATGTGCTTCTGCTGTTACAAGGTCATATACGAAAACGTGTTTCTTATTATAAAAGTTCGTACAAATTGCTACACCTGCAAGGCTAACAACTTCATCATCCTCATTACGCAGCGAAAATAGTTTATAATTTTCTTCTTTCATATTTCGAAATAAAGAGCTTGTTTCCTCTTTTGAAAGTTTCGTTCTTAATTGCTGTAAAACAGGTAATACGTCATGTAATTGCTCTTCTGTTACTACTTCTTTAACATTCATTTTTAACTCTCCCTTAACTATTTAAATAATTTTCTAAATGTTATATCATTATTATAGAAAGCAACTGCCCTTTACTTAAGTGGCAGTTTAAGTGTTTTTTATAAGGCCAGTTTTAAAGGAGAGTTTTATATGGATTTTACTATCCCATTGCAATTACAAAGTAACACACCTATTTACTTGCAAATTTACGAATATATAAAAGCTGAAATTATACAAGGGACTATTTCTGTTGGCACACGTCTACCCTCACACAGAAATTTAGCATCACAACTTAATATTAGCCGCATTACTGTTGAATCAGCTTATCAACAGTTATTAGCTGAAGGTTATGCAGAAAGTAAACCGAAACGTGGTATTTTTGTAGCAAATTTCGATATTGACATTATCCCAAATAAAAAACGAAATGCAGCAAAGAAGACGAACAATTTGATAGAAGAAAAATTTGAATATGATTGTAGCCAAGGGCTTATTGATCAAAATGCATTTCCGATTACAAATTGGAAACGAGCATTACAAGAATCCATACTTACATACGAAAATGCACTATTTGCCAAAGAAGATCCTCAAGGTGAATTCGCTCTTCGAGAGCATATATCAATATATTTATATCATTCTCGCGGTGTACATTCTTCACCTGATCAAATTGTGATCGGCGCCGGAACACAGCCACTTCTCTGGCTACTGCTTCAACTGCTTGGCCCTACAAAAGAATACGGCATTGAAAACCCTGGATTTCACCGTATACACGCAATTATTAAAAGCTGTGATAGACAAATTCATCCCATACCATTGGATGAAAAAGGGATTGATATTTCTAGTTTATACAATACAAATTCCAATGTCGCATACGTTACACCATCACACCAATTTCCACTCGGGATTATTATGCCTTTATCTAGAAGATTAGAATTGTTAAAGTGGGCTAATGATTGCAATGGATACATTATTGAAGATGACTATGACGGAGAGTTTCGCTACGCTGGTAAGCCGATTCCTTCTTTACAAAGTCTTGATTCAAATGAACGCGTTATTTATATGGGAACTTTCTCAAAATCTTTTTTACCTTCTTTACGAATGGGATATGTTGTTTTACCACCACACCTTTTAAAGATATACCAAGAACTGCATGGAATTTTCAAACAAACAGTCGCTACAATACAACAACTTGCTTTTGCTAACTTTATACAAAACGGGAATTGGGAACGTCACCTTAATCGGAGTCGTACACTATATAAAAGAAAACATCATACGTTAGTAAAATCCATTACGAAAGAAATGGGGGCTAATGTTCAAATTCTTGGCGAACAGTCCGGACTTCATATTGTTTTATGTGTAAATAACAGTATGAATGAAAATGAACTGATTGAATCCGCTAAAAAACAAAGCGTTAAATTATACCCACTTTCTCCATATGATTTCGTGAATGATTTACGTAAGGAATCATACGTATTACTCGGCTTTGGTAGTATTCCGGAAAATAAAATTGAAACGTTGGCTATATTATTGAAAGACGCTTGGTTTCCTAGTTGCAAGGAAACTTGTTAACAGTGGGTTTAACTTGTAACATGTTAACAATTCAACAAAATAAAAAAGAAGGCTGTTCCAAAATAACTTTTTGGACAGCCTTCTTCTAGTTATTCACCTGACCTAGCTTTCCTTCCCGGACGTTTCACACCAGTCGTTTCTGTTGAATAGGAAGCTTCAATTATAGCGGTTGGATCTACAGAGAGAACGAGATCTTTCATTTTCGGATAAATGAATCGGTTTGTAATGCAATAAATGATTCTCTTATGCTCCCCTAAAAAACCACCTTCTCCATGTAGATACGTAACAGATAGTTGCAATTCTTTCATAAGTAAATCGCCTATTTCTTTATTCTTACCAGAAATAATCATAACGCTCTTACCTTGATTAATACCATCTAGTATAAAATCAATCATCTTCGTAACAATATAGAAAATTGCTAACGAGAACATCGCTTGTTCGATTGAAAATAAAATGGCAACAAAGATGAAAATAACTGCATTTACTGCAAGTAAAAATGTACTAATCGGTACATTAAAGTGTTTATTCATCCAAACTGCTAACATTTCCGAACCGTCAATTGCTCCACCCATTTTAACAACAATCCCAACACCAATTCCAAACAGTACTCCACCATAAAGTACAATTAATAACTCAGAAGTCGTAATTGCTGGAAATGGTTTTAAATAAATTAATCCGAGTGTTGTAACTACATTCGCATAAGATGTACGGATAAAAAACTTCTTTCCCATTACTTTTGCAGTAAATAATAAAATTGGGATATTAATTCCTAAGAACACACCATAAAGCGGCAATCCTGCGACTTTATTTGCCATAATAGCAATAGCCGTTACCCCGCCATCTACTAATCCATTAGGTGCTAAAATAAGCTCTAATGAACCTGCTACTATAATTGAGCCAATTGTTAATAATACGTATTCAAATACTTTCTTCATTCATTACCCCCAAAACTTATATATTTTCTTAGTATTATTTTAACGTAATTTTACTACTAATTCAAAGGTATCGATTTATATACAGAAAAGTTTCACCTTTATCGCTATTTTTATGTAACACATGTAACGCGTAATACTAGAAACACACTTACAAATTAAAAGTAAGTGTGTTTTTAACATCTATTTAATCTTTACGTACGGCTTCATTTTTAATTTGAATATTTCCTCAACTGCCCTTTGATATCCACCAGCATTTCTAAGCGACTCTCCCACTTTACGACTATTTTCCTTAAACGTCACATCATCCATTACTTTCTTTACAGTCTCACGTAACAATTCAGAGGTTAACTCGTTACGATTAAGTGTTATGCCTGCCCCTACTTCAGTCAATCGTTTTGCAACGAATGGCTGATCTCCTGTTACCGGAATTACAACTAATGGAACACCGTAATATAACGCTTCACTCGAACTATTCATACCACCATGTGTCACGAATACATCAGCATGCTGTAAAACTTCTAATTGCGGGACATAATTATACAACTTAAAGTTTTTCGGGATATTTTCAAATTGACTTATATTTATCTTCTTACCAACGACTAATACGACTGTCGCATCAACATCTTTAAACGCTTCAAAACATTTTTCATACAAAGCAGGTTGTTCATTAAAAACTGTTCCCATAGAAATGAAAATCACTTTTTCATTTTTTAAATCTTCGGTAGGAAAACTCCCCACTTCTTTTCGAGTAGCAATTGATGGACCTACAAATTTATACGATTCATCAAATACCTCTGAACGTGGCTGATATTCTTTTGAAGTATATACAATCGTAATATCACCAGGATGGTTCATAATATCATACATACTATTACATTTCATTCCATACTGCTTATTCCATCTTTCCATTCCCGCTAAACAAGATTGATATAATGGATCCATTTCATCTACTTGTCTCGATTCTTGCTCATCATGAAAATTAATGTACTGATTAACAGCAAACGTTGTACAGGATGAAACGCTTGGTAATTGTAAAATATTCGCTATAATACGTCCTACTGGAAAATGATTATCATATATTAAATAATCATATTTTTCTTCTTTTGTTTCTTCTACAATTTGAGTAACAATACGCTCTGATGCTTCAATCATATGAGATAGCATCGTCAAAGGGCTCCCACCTTCATTTACTCGTTCCATAATATTAATTTGAGAGAGAAAATTCTCAAACACTCGGAATTCCGCACCTGTTGCTTCAACCTTCTTTCTATAATCTTCAATACAATAAGAAACAACTGTTTCCCCTCGCTGAATTAACTCACTTACAACAGCTAAAGTCGGATTAATATGACCTTCCCCAGGAAAATTTATTACGAGTACATTTGCCATAACATTCTCTCCTATTCAATTAATATAATAAAATTAACAATTAATTATATTAATTAATTTAAGTCTATTATAAATGAATGCATTCTACTTCTTCATGCTTTTCTCTTCATTTTATTATTGAGAAATATTTTCTATAGTCTACATTATTGTGATTCACAATCTTATAAATGAATGCTTAATTTTACTTTTACTCTTCATAGATTTAAAGATACGAGTCTTACATTCAAGTATTACCACCATTATTTTTAGACAATTCATACAAAAATAGAGAAATATAATATTTTTAATGAGTTTTCACTATAAATGTAAGTATGCTGTCTATCTTTTTATCTTTATCCTCATAACACATCATCTGTTATATAATGAATTTATGGAATTTACAGAAAAAGGAGTCTTTTCATGTTACAACAACTATTCAATTCACCTATTCTATCCGTTCAAGCCTTGCACCCAGGTTATGAAGATCATGCAAGTGATGTTTTTCTCGTTCAAACAGAAGATACAGAAGTTATCGTTCGTGCTTCTAAAATGAATGAAGAACCAAATAATGATTTTTGGTGGGGATGTAAAAATCTATTTGGAATTGATCCAAGGAACGTCCATCATTTAGAAACTGTACATACATTGCTGCAAGAACATACGAATCTTCCTATCCCAACAATATTAGAAAAACATGTTTTAAATAGCCGTGAATTTGTGGTGGTCGAAAAGTTAGTAGGTAACACAGTTCAATCTTTTATCGAGCAACCAGATTCTATTTTATTCAGCCTAGGAAAAGGACTTGCAGAAATACATAAATTTAAAGCCGATTTCATAGGAAATCCGTCAGGCACGTTCCAAGTTCCACTAGATGAATTCCAATCACATATTTTAAACGTGAGTAAAGAGCTTGTGAATATGTTTTATTCCGATGATGAAAGCATAAAAAATGCATTCCCTACCTTTGAATCACAACTTTCTTCCCTGTCCGTACCAAAGGAATCTACACTCGTCTTAATTGATATGGATCCTACTCAATTTTTATCTGATGGTACAACTATTACGGGTTTAGTAGATACTGAAGCTTACGCTGTTGCTCCGCGAGAACTTGATTTTATCGGACTAGAATATGTACTTACCGAAAAAGAAGCACATGCCTTTAAAAGTGGTTACGAAACAATTATGTCTATTCCTCACTTAGAAGAATATAGACAGCCTTATCGTTATTTATACCGACTGTTATCTGTGCAAGGTAATGTGGAATTAAAAAAATGGTTAAGTCACCCATCCTATTTTTAAATACGAATGAGAGGGAGTATACAATGGATATTCAGAAAAAGCGTTCTGTAACAGAAAGTGAAATACAGCAAATGAAGGATTTGGCTTATATTTGTGGGCAACAAGACAATCTTGATTACTCTTCAGATTTACATATCAACTTTTTAAAAAATCGAAATGAAGATTATATAAACGATTTTCTTCTTTATAACGGTACTCAATTAATTGGCGCTTTAAATATGTATGATTTCGAAAGACCAACAAAGCTTGAACTAATAGGCTTTGTACATCCTCATTTTAGAAAACAACGTTTCGGAACTATCCTTTTACAAACTGCAATGAAAGAAATACAAAATAGAGAGACAGATGAAGCTCTTCTTATTATTAATGGGGATTCTATTTCTGGGAATGAATTTGTAAAACATATGAAGTTACCATATTTATATAGTGAATATAGTATGGAGTGCAAAACAAACGAAATTCAAAAAACAACAGATAATAATATACAGCTTACTCTTGCAACTTCAGAATCACTTCTTGATCTTATTAAAATTTCTAGTAAAGCTTTTGGTGATTCAGTAGAAAATACGACTGCATGGTTACAAAAAATGATGAATTCATCTTCCCATCAAGTTTACAGTGCCCTTATTGCTGAAAAAGTGATAGGAACAATTACAGTTTCTAAACAAGAGCAATCTACTACACTATCAGGATTCGCCGTTCATCCTTCTTATCAAGGTAAAGGATACGGAAAAGATATTCTTTGTAATATAGTACATACCCTTATTACAGAAGGAGTTTCAACAATTGAATTAGACGTCGAAACAAAAAATATCCACGCTTTAAAACTATATACACAATGTGGTTTTGAAATTAAAACGAGGCATGACTATTATAATTTAATGAATTTTTAGGTGAATACATATGTTAAAAAAACAATTTATTCTAATTATGATATTTTAGCAAACATCTATAATAAACATTGGAGACATTTTGTTTAATACTCCTACCCAGCCTCGTTTTACAAGATGCTCTTCCCTACTCTCGTATATTAGATCTTTGTTGCGGGACTGGTCATCTCTGCCGGTGATAGTTTAATTTAGATGAACTAAAAAGCGTGTTTCACAAAGTTTACTCCGTATTACATAACGAGGGTATATTCGCATTTGATATGAATAAAAAAACTGAATCGAAATGATTCAGTTTTTTCTTAATATATTTACAACTGCAGTTGTTTCGTCATTTTCTTTATAGACACGCGGAATTCTTCTATCTAGCATACATGTAACTTCATAGTTTATTGTACCTAACATATCCGCTATTTCTTCTACTGCGATATTTTCTTCACCTTGTTTACCGTAGAATACTACTTCGTCTCCTACTTGTACTGGCATCGCTTTTGAAACATCCAACATTAACTGGTCCATACAAACACGGCCAATAACAGGTACTCGAACCCCGTTAATTAACGCATAGCCTTTATTAGATAATTGACGATTATAACCATCAGCATAACCAATTGGTACAGTCGCAATCCATTCTTCACCAGTTGTTACATACGTATTCCCATAACTTACACCACGATTCTTCTTCGCATGTTTAATATGAGCTACTTTTGATTTTAACGACAACGCAGGCTGTAAAGAAACGACTGAATGATCCACTTCTTTTGACGGATACATACCGTACACTCCTATTCCAACGCGTACCATATTTTGAAATGTGTTACTTAATTCCATTGATCCCGCACTATTTGAACTATGAATATATGGTATTTGAATTCCTAATTCTTTCGCTGTATTAACAGCTTTTTCAAATAAACTTGTTTGCATATTCGTATATGATTTATCGATTTCATCTGCCGTAGAGTAATGCGTAAATATCCCTACTACCTCTACATACTCCATACGGTTTAATTCTTCTAAAAATGGTTTAACTTCTTCTTCTTGTAAACCGATACGACTCATTCCTGTATCAATTTTCACTTGAATTTGTACTTTCTTTTGAAGACGGTTTGCAATTTCATTTATACCATGTAAATCTTCTACTCTATAAACAGTCATCATAACGTCATATTGAATTACATCTTCTACAGCCGCTACTGGTGTGTATCCTAAAATTAAAATCGGCACAGTAATTCCTGCTTCTCTTAATTCTATTGCTTCATCTACAAATGCAACTGCAAGTTGATGTATTCCTGCTTCAATTGCAGCTTTGGCAACTTCAACTGCCCCATGGCCATACCCATTCGCTTTTACAGCAGCCATCATCTTAATTTCTTCATCATTTACATGTTTTTTAAATTCTTTTACATTATGTTTTACAGCATTTAAGTTAATTTCTACAATTGTATCTCTTCCATATTTCAAACTCATTGGTCTAACTCCTAACTCAATAATTGCATTCCATTCTATTTCACGTTTCATATGACCTTTTACAATATAATACTTTTCATTATGCTAGTCAAACTACTAGAATTTTCGGAATTTTGAGTATGATATAATATCCTCAAGAAACTATTATATACGGAGACGAGGAGAATTACAATGTTTGTTCAATCTGCATTGCATCAACTAAAAGTTGCTATTGATACTTCTATTGATATGCTTAACCAATATAGTGAAAACGATTTAAAAATACAACCGATTCACTCAAAACGATCATTATTTGAAATGTGTGCACATCTTTCTCTTATTTGTCATGCTGATTTACTCATTTTAAATGGTATTCCAGAAAAAGAATTACATACCTTTTATATAGAACGTACCCCCGTAACAGTTGCTCACATGCAACAAACGATGATTGAAGGTTACAACCTTCTCTCTAAAACATTTCTTTCCTACTCCCAAATAGAATTAGCAGAAGTTATGACTGCCTATTGGGGTATTTCTTATTCGCGCTTTGAATGGTTACTTGAAATCGTTGCACACTTTTATCATCATCGTGGACAAATTCATATTTTATTATGCGAGCATATGAACGATCCTCGCATTCCTTTATTTGAGTGATTTTCCACTCATTCATTAATTATAAATAGAGAAGCTACAAAACCAATAAAAAGTATCATTCCTAATTTCCCCTCCTAATTGACCTACAAGAGAAACTAAAGACGGAACGGATATAACAATACCTATTACAAAACAGACACTCATCATTACAAGTAGAGATAGATACGAAACAAAGCCTATTGAACTTAGACTAAAAATAGCAATCAACAATCCTCCTTAAAGAACTTTCCTTACTTCAAACCTCTTTGTTAAACGACCTGCAAGTGGTGAGAGCAACATACCAAACAGCCCTGCTAAGCGAAAATAAAGGATTTGTTCTGCAGTTAAATTGTAAGTAGGAGAGCTCAAATAATTCCCTAAAACAGTATACATATTAACAAAAGCCATTAATAAAACAGGATTTTTCACACTGACTAACTATTAGTTTTAAATAATGCGCAACTTCTTTAAGGCATAAGAAATTCCGCCTTCACTCGCCTTCGTTGTAACGAAATCAGCCCTTCTCTTCAACTCCTCTCCACCATTTCCCATCGCAACTCCTAATCCTACATACTGCAACATCTCAATATCATTTCCACCATCGCCAAAAGCAATGGCTTCTAATTTACTAATGTTTAAATGTTCCAATACTTTTTGAATTGCAGTTAGCTTCGATACTTTACTATCTTCCAATACATTTATAACGTAACCATGAAAACGCTCAAACGTAAGTGCTGGATATCTTTCAATGAATTTTTGAGCTTCTGTATCATCAGCATACAGACATATGCAATACATCTCATCTGATAAGTTTCTAACTTTGTCAGGATACTGCTCTAAATTTAAGGTTTCATTTAACGCTCGCATGACACGTTCATCTTTGGAAGCAATATTATTCATTGCAAATTCTTCTGTAAAGTAAGAAACACTGTGACCATGTAATTCAGCAAAATTTGAAATATCATGAACGATTTCGCTTGAAAGTACTGATTTATGTATAACTTCTTTCCCACATTTTATATGTGCACCATTTGCTGAAATAAACGTATTTATACCTAGTTCCTTAAATTGTGAGCATAAACTATATGGTCTTCCAGTTGTAACAACTACGTGAATTCCTTTATCTATTAATCTTTGTACCGCTTCTTTTGTACTTTCGTGCATGCTTCTATCAATCTCACTTAATAACGTACCGTCAACATCGAAAAATACAACTTTGTACATAAGTCTTTACATCCCGTCCAAATGATTCGTATCATTAATGAAATGCACCGTTTTTTGTTCACCCTCAATTTCAATTAAACTTATTCCCGTATCTCCCATTTTGAAATAGTAGTCCATTGAAATTGGCATTTTGAAAAATGCACGTAATAGACTATTAATTACGCCCCCATGGGCAACAATTGCAATTCGGTCATATGTATTCTCTGTCAAGATTTTAGAAAAGATTCCTTCTATTCTCATTCGAAACTCAATAAACGATTCCCCGTTTTCAAAACGATCATGAAGAAACTTTGGCTCTGGATATTTCTTTGCTTCTTCAAATGATAAGCCTGCTTGCACTCCATTATTAAACTCCATTAATTCCTCTTCTAATTGAATTGGACAACCAATTGCTTCTGCTAATGTTTCACCCGTTTCACGAGCGCGTTTTAATGTGCTTGCCCAAATGAAATCTGGTGCAAAATCTTTTTTCACTTTCTGTACAAGTCTTTGTACTTGTTGTCTCCCTTTGTCAGTTAACTCAAAATCAGCTCGACCTTCATGCACATGTAAAATATCAGCTTCTGATTCTCCGTGGCGTATTAGTAGTATTTGCATGTTTCTCTCTCCCTTTATTTAACATTCATAAAATTCCATTATATCACATTTTAAGATTCCAAAATAAAAAAGGAACGGTCTCCCGTCCCTCATCCATTCGCTTTTTCCGCATCATTCCAATAATATTTACTAAACGCTTCTGTTAACACATCAATTGTGTTGTATAATTCATCTAACGTATTATCAACACCACCAACTTCAATTAACATCGCATTTTTCGATAAATCTTGGTTATAAACGCCATTTCCATCTTTTTTATACTTTGGAAAAATCCCTCTACTTAATCCGTAATAGTTTTCATCTAAATAACTATTGATCGCTCTTGCAATTTTTTCATTTTCAGCACGGCCTTCATTTTCCATCCCAATTATAAAATATAATCTTGCATACGATTTTCCGTTAATTACTTTTGTTGTTACTTTCTTACGCTGATCGTCACGGTGTATATCAATCGGAAACGCAATTTTATTATTTTGTGCTAATGCTTCTTTTACATATTCATGAGACGCTTTATATGACTGATACCATACCCACTTTTTACTCGCTAATAAATCACCCATATTCGTTTTATCATGAACTACCGGAATTCCTTGTCCTTCAAGTTGCTCTTTCATACGTTTCCCTAGTAAAGACACATTTACATCTGGGCTAGATGGATCAGTTGCCCCTGGTAATAATGGAAAGAAGGATTCCCAGCTATGTGTATGATAAATATATACTGCACTTTCACCTTTTTTCGCTCCGTTCTTTTTCTGAACCGGATTATTCTTTTCCGCTTCTGTAACTTTATCTTTTGCTATTTCCCGTTCTTTCGTTACTTCTTCAATCGGTACACTAGATTCATTTGGGATATTTGTCAAGTTTGTCCCTTCCCCAGCTACGATAATATTAGAATAATACTTTGACATACCAGGTACTTCTTTACCGACGAATGTTCTTAAATCTTTAATTTTCAAATCTGTCGCGATAGAGAACATTAAATTCCCAACTGACTCTCTTTTATTCTTCTTAAAATAATCAAATCCGTAATAGCGATTCTCACTTTCTATCATTTGAACAAAACCTTGCATCGATACTTTTCCAAACCATTGATTTGCATAATTCGATTTCATTGTATGTAAAAATGACGTCAAAATCGACGCTATCATAATTACTATTAGCGCATATAAAAGGAGTAACGAAATCAGCTTCTTCCCATGTATTCGAGTTGCATACTTTTTCACTGCATCACCTTCTTTATACATGGATATGTACAAGCTTTTCAGAATATACGCACAAAAAAAGAGAAATGGTATACCATTTCTCTTCCTCACTTTTATTGTTCTTTTCCTGTATCATTTGAAGGTAGTTTCTTCGCTTGTTTTTCTTTAAATATTTCTCCAATTGCCCCAAGAGTACCAAGTGTTTCAATTGCATTAGACGGAATAAAGACTTTATTTGCTGGTCCTTTTGCAACTTCAGCTAATGACTCAAATGATTTGTAAGCAAGTATACGCTCATCCAAATTCGCTTCACGAAGCAATTCAATACGATTTTGTTCTGCTTTTGCAATTTCTTCAATTGCTCGTGCTTCCCCTTGTGCTTCTAATTCTTTTGCTTCTTTTATACCTTCAGCTTCGCGAATACGCGCTTCTTTATCCCCTTCAGCCATCAAGATTTTACTTTGCTTTTCCCCTTCAGCGCGAAGGACTTTATCTTGTTTTGCTGCTTCAGCTTCTAAAATAATCGCACGTTTATTACGCTCAGCCTTCATTTGTTTTTCCATTGATGCTTGCACATCTTTTGGCGGGTTAATATCAACAACTTCGACACGTTCAATACGTACGCCCCATTTTTCTGTTGCTTCATCAAGCGCTAAGCGGATTTCTGTTGAAATCTTTTCACGACCAGATAACGTTTCATCCAGTTCCATTTTACCGATGATTTGACGCATCGTTGCTGACGTAATATTACGAACACCATATTCATAGTTTGAAATACCATATGTCGCAAGTTCTGGTTCAACAATTTGATAGAAAATAATTGTATCAATTTCTACTTGAACATTATCTTTCGTAATTACCTTTTGCGGTGGTACATTCGTTTGTTGAATGCGTAAGTCATGATATACACGAACACGATCTACAATTGGTATTAAAATATTTAACCCTGGGTGCATTATACGTTGAAACTTACCAAATCTTTCAACAACCCCAACTTTTTGCTGAGGAATAATTTTAATTGTTAATGCGATAAATGTAACTACAATTAGTGCGAATATAATCGTTAACGTTAATGCTACCATATTTATTCACTCTCCTTTTTCACTTGTAATATAGTACTATGCCTCTTTATAACAACGACTTTTTCTCCAGCATCAATTGAAGAATCTGCAATAGCTGTCCAAGTATCTCCATCCACCTTCACAATACCATTCGCTTCATTTGTAATCGCTTGCATAACAATCCCTCTTTTACCAACAAGCATATCTACTGTATCAGTAAAACCTTTTGCTTCTTGAAAGTTTTTTGAAATTCTTTTCGTAAAGAATGTCAAAGTTAAACTTACAATTGCACCAACAGTAACTTGTAACAGTAGTGCATCAGGAGCAAACAAAGCAATAAGACCTCCGACAACAGCTCCAATTCCAAGCCAAAGCATGTAAAATGTAATCGACAACATTTCCGCGATAAATAAAATACCAGCTATTATAAACCAAATTACCCAAGCAGCCATATGCAACCCTCACTTTCTTTCTCATTTTCTATATGTATATGAAGAAAAGAATGGTTTATCCGCCCTTTCTTACACTTGGGCGTTTGCTACAAGCTATTGTACATATTCACTGTTACAATGATCATTAATATAATACTATATCAATATATTCTTCATTATACATGAAAATCCCTTTCAAAAAGTGACAAAAAATTAAATTCTTTAAAAATTTTAATTTTTAAATTACAATTACTAAATACTATTTTTTATAGAGGTGATATTCTTATTGAGAAACCTGTCACTAATCTACTATTTAGGTTCCAAAATATGCATTACTCTCGCTGACATCGTATATGTAATGATTATTACAACTCATATTTATATAGCAACTAAATCAGCTACTATTACTGCTCTTTTTCCATTATTACAAGTTATCACAAATCTAATTGCTAACATCTCTGCACCACTTATGATAAATCGTTTTCCATCTTATACGCTGTTATATACGCTCCAATGGTTGAAAACAGTCTTTTTACTATTATTAATGATTTTGTTCCCGGTCTTATCCACAAACATTATAGCTCTATTAACTTTTATTTTTGTCATTTCATTATGTAGCAGGTGGAGTGCTCCATTATTATACGGTATTCTTCCGCGCCTTACACCGAAAGAAAAATTAGTAAAAGTAAATAGTATCTTTTCCTTTTCAACACAAATTGTGCAAGCCGTTGCTTATTCATTTACGAGTATTGTCGTTCTTCTCATTGGCGCTACTTCTACACTCATGATTAATAACATTTTAATGATTTTCGGATGCATTGCATTACATTTTTCATTACGTTCCATACATACTGAAAGAATAGCAGATTCTCCCTCTTCCAAAAGTACTGTTTTATTGGAAGGTTGGAAACTCCTATTTCAAAATCCTTCTCTCCGTACCGTTACATATATGGACTTAATCGAAACTTTCGCAGGGACAATATGGATTGGTGCTATTACGATGGCATACGTTACGACTATCCTTCATAAGGGCGAAGAATGGTGGGGATATATTAATACAAGTTATTATGTTGGCACGTTAATCGGTGGTCTATTAGCATGGAAAATGAGTTCCTATATTCAAAACAATTTAATACGATCTATGTCGATTAGCTCTCTTATATTTAGCATTCTTACATTTTTATATGGTATGACAAGCAGCGGATTTATTGCGCTTTTTCTATGTGTTCTAATGGGACCATGTTATCAAATTAGAGATATTTCCCAAACGACTGTTTTACAATCAAGTGTCGCCCCTTCTTTATTATCAAAAATGTATACAGCACATGGCGCACTTCTTTCAACAGCCTCTGGACTATCTATGCTTAGCATTGGCATTATTACTGATATGTTCGGTGTTCGTACAATTTATATCATCGCTTCTATTCTTATTTTATGTTCCGCTTGTTTATCTTTTAGTTTATTAAAATATCATAAGACAGAGCAGAACGATATTTCAATTTAATCACTAAAACAAAGAGGATAGGGATTCCTGTCCTCTTTGTTTATTCTATTCATGATAAGTTGGGGATTTTTCTATGCTTTGTCGCTTGTTCAAAAGCATAAGCTAATTTAATTAATATCCCTTCACTAAAGGCAGTGCTTGCAATGGTAATTCCAAAAGGCCTCCCGCTTTCCATATACCCTGCTGGTATTGCTATAGACGGATAACCCGCTTTCGCACATATAGTAGAACCTATATAGGAAGGAAACAGTATCGCATCAAGATTATATTTTTCCAATGCAAAATCAATGCCTTGTTCTTGAGAAAAATATATATCTTCTAATCTCGCATTTAAATATTCTGGATTTCGTAACGTATTAGGAAAATCTTTTCTTCCCTCTAACTTAGTTTGTCCATATTTTAAAGCTCTTTCTGCTATGTTTTTATTAAACTCCATTAACTCCGAAATAGAATGTACCGGGATAGTAGAAGGTAATTTAGTAAGATAGTTATCTAAACTATGCTTCAGCTCATAAAGCGGAACTCCCCAGCTCCATTCTCTATGAAAAGAAGGAATATCAATATTTTCTACTACTGTCGCTCCTTCATTACGTAATACTTGGATCGTTTCCTTAAACAAGATTTCATCATACTCACCATTTTCGTAATAATCTTTTGGTGCATCGTTAAACACACCAATCTTCGCTCCATTTAAACCATTTGCATCAAGGTAAGATGTATAATCCCGATATGCCCTACCGTCACTTTTGTGAGTAACTACATCTTTCTCATCCACTCCAGTTAAACTCCCTAGCAAAATAGTAGCATCGGTTACCGTTCTAGCAAATGGTCCAGCTGTATCTTGCGAATAAGTAAATGGAATAATTCCTCTACGACTAATTAAACCGACAGTCGGTTTAATACCTACTACAGAATTTTGAACAGCGGGGCTCAAAATAGAAGCATCGGTTTCTGTCCCAACAGATACTACTGTAAAGTTAGCAGCAACTGCTATTGCAGATCCTGTACTAGATCCGCCAACAAACATATGATCCTTGCCCGTTCCATATGGATTGATTGTTTGACCACCTCTTGCACTATATCCAGCCCACATTTCAAAAGACATTGCATTTGCTAATTCTGTCATATTCGTTTTTCCTATTATCACTGCCCCTGCTTCTCGCAGTTTAGTAACGAGAAATGCATCTTCACTGCTTATATTTTGTTCTAGAGCTATTGTACCTGCACTTGTATGCATGAAGTCATTCGTTTCAATATTATCCTTAAGCAAAACAGGTATTCCATGCAATGGTCCCCTTACGCCGTTTGTCTTTCTTTCATAATCTAACGCTTCTGCAATAAAAATAGCATCTGGATTGATTTCTAAAATTGAATTGATTTTCGGCCCGTCTTGATCATACTTTGCAATTCTATAGAGATAATACATCACTAGCTCTTTTGAAGTTAGCTTTCCAGATTCCATTTCATTTTGAATATCTTGAATTGTTAATTCCTTTTTTAAGATTGAATTAAACTGAATTTCCATTTATATTCTCCCTTATATGAACTTTTTTAACATATACCCCTTACTTTTTCAATTTTTCATCTCAACACATCCTAAATTAATATCCCTTTAAAGAAATTCAATACTCTTATTTAAACACCTTTAATTTCCCGAAAAATAAAAAAAGTCTGAAACGGATTAACCTCCGCTTCAGACTCTTACATTACTGTGCGTATACTTCATCTAATAAATGTAAAAACTCACCTTGTTTCCCAGCTAATTCAGGGCATTTTGCAATATCAACCCATTCATAGCAAAATACTAATCCTTTATCTTCCTCACCAGCACTTACAATATGTTCCCAAGTATCCTTTACATCTGTTAGTAAAGTTACATGGAAAAAGTGGCGTTTTTCATACTCCTGTTTTTCTTTCATATGTATAATGTAATCTGCTAAAAACCGCTCTATGCATAAATGACGCAATCCGGATTCTTCCTGTACTTCACGCAATATAGCAGCTTCTAACGTTTCACCTTCATCAACCGTTCCCCCTGGCACTTGAATACCAGCTTCATGTATATCACGATGTTTAAAAACAAGTAATTGCATAACCCCCTCTTGTTCTCTTGTAATATATGCATGTACTTTTTTCTTATATAACATCGTCATTGTACATCTCTCCCCTCAATTGTTCACTCTGTTACTTCTTCAAGCGTCAGTTGATTATCATACAAATATGTAGCTTGTGGATTTCCCACATACCTTACGTGCCATGGTTCATACCGATAGCCCGTAATCGTTTCTTTCGCTTTTGTGTATCGAACCACAAAACCAAATTTATGGGCATTTTCAGAAAGCCACTGACCTTCTTTCGTTTCCCCAAAAACTGTCTCTAACTGAAATTTAGCAGATTGAGACGTAATATCCATAGCTAGTCCAGTTTGATGCTCACTTGTGCCAGGAACCGCGCTAGACATTGCTGTTTTTGCTTCCCCGTCTTGTTTTTTATACATCGTATTTAATGCTTTTTGTCGATCAAAAGATCTAAATCCAGAAACTGCAAAAAGAAAAATACGCTCGTTGTCAGCCTGCTGAAACATATCCTCAAGCGCCCTCGCTGCCTCTTTTCTCATCTTTTTCTTTTCTTGATCACCTTCACTAGAGTAGCGCACTTTCGGAATAACTAAATCTGGCGGTCTATACCCATCTGGTAAACGCCTACTTTTATTTACAAGTACAAGCATTGAATTCGGATTATTAATTACCGCAATATCCCCATCCATATTAGCAATCGTTTCTTTCGCTTTCGGAAATATGCTATTTACACTTACTTCCCGCGCCTGCTTATCCTTATACATTTTATAATTGATTCCTGCTACTCCAACAATAATTATTGCAGCTACAATACCAAGTAGTGCCCATCTTTTTTTCATATAACGACCTCTTATTTTAATAATTTGGCCATTTCATACTCATCGATGCACTTTCCATCGATAATAAGAGCAGCTTTTTTGACACCTTCTTTCTCAAATCCAGCTTTTTTATATAGTGTCTGAGCTCTTGTATTGTGGGCCATTACTGTTAATTCTAAACGCCATACATCATGTAATTTTGCCCACTTCTCAACCTCTTTAAACAATCTCGTCCCAATACCTCGCCCGTTATACTCTTGCAAAATACCAATTACAATGGTTGCCACATGTCTCTTTCTTTGAATGTTATTTCCATTCACTAATATAAAACCTACTATCCTCTCATCTTCAACTGCTACAAATATTGTTGCATATTCATTTTCTATAAATCGATCGATTATTTTTTCTTGTTGCTCAGCTGTAGTTTTTCTTTCTCCTGGTTCATATAACATAAACTTCGTTTCTTCATCTAATTGCTTACTTAATTGTAAAAATGATGCTGCATCTTCTATTTCGATCTCTCTAATCACTTCAATCACCCTACCAGTTTCATAATAAAAAGTTTTCCTTATAAAAAGATTTTCTCTACTTTCTCGAAAATCCCTTTGTAAATCTCCTACTATAAATTGACAAATTTCGATATTACTATAACAACGACAAATTATGTCTATTCTGTGACATCTCACCATTACAAAGAAAAAACGCAAGCATTACACTTACGTTTTTCCAAGATTGAAGTGAGCTAATAATTATTGATAGATGTCCTGGCTAATTCACGTTTCACTTTATCCATTCACTTTATCCATTCACTTTTTCTGCCTGCCAAAAATATTCACCAAATGCTTTAGCAAGTGCATCAATTGATCGATTCAATTCTTCCTCTGTATTATCTACACCACCAACTTCTATTAATATCGCTTGTCCTGATAGGTCTTGATTATAGATTCCATTTCCTGTCTGGAACCCTTTTTGAATGACCCCACGGCTCACTCCTGGATATTTCTTATTAATCGCCTCATGTAAAGCTGTCGCTAATTGTAAGTTTTTTTCATAGTTTTTATTTCCTTTCCCTACTACAAATGCAAGCTTTGCATATGATTTATCTCCAATTGTTTTTGTTGTTACATTCTTTCGGGCACTATCACGATGCAAATCAAAAAAGTATTGAAGATCTTTATTTCCAGCCATAGCTTGCTGCACAATTTCTCGTGACATTTTATACGAACTATTACTGTTTAAACCTTTACTTATTAACTTTTGACCAACATCACTCTTATCGTTAGTAGCCCCAATCCCTTCACCTTCTAGTTGTTCACGGAAACGATCTCCTAATATAGAAATATTCGACACAGAACTCGTTGCTTTATTCGGATTCGGGTCATTCGTTAAGTTAAGTAAAGGTAAATAAGATTCCCAGCTATGTGTATGATAAATAAACGCAACTTGTCTCTTCCCAGTCGTTTGGGACGGCTGTTTTTTCTCTTTATTCGTATCTTGTTTAGGTGCTTGTCCAGTTCCACTAGTCCGTTCCTTCACTACTTCTTCAAGAGGAACACTCGACTCTATCGGTAAGTTAGAATAATTTGTACCCTCACCCGCAATAACAATTTCTGTATCGTACTTACCAAATCCCGGGAGCTCTTTCCCGACAAAACTGCGTACATCATTAAAGCGAATATTTGTAGCCATAGAAAAGAGAAAAGAAGAAATTGAAAAATCTTGATTCAAATTTCGATACTCCTGTGTAAAATAATGATTCTCTTTTCCAAGTACATACATGTAACCATTCATCGATAACTCATTTAACCAATTATATAAATACGTTGACTTTGTCTCTTTCATAGAGGTTACCATCAGACTAATAAGAAAAAAAGTCGCTAGCACTGTAGTAATAACAAATAAAACTAACTTACGCATATTTGTAAACTTCATAAAAAAAAAGCCCCGATTCATACTATCACCTCTCTATTTCAAGTTATGTACAAGCCCTAGAGAATAGACCGTTAAAATTTCGGCTATATTGTTAATGAGGTGAAATGAATTGAAGCTATTAATAGGAATATTACCAATCGCTCTATCATTCATTTTTTATTTGTCCGCTAAGCAACCAAAAATCTCTATTGTGCTACATATTTCTGCGTACTTGGCACTATATGTACTTGGTACAATTATTTCCATTAATATATACGATGTTTTAATACAAGATTTAGTTTTCATGACGAGCATTCATGGAATTTTACTGAATCCATTTTTCCTTATTGCAGGAGCGTATATAGGAACATACACTTTGTACCTACTTTTGTCTCACATTATTATGAAAATAAAAAATGGAGCGTAATGAAATGCAACCACCATTTATCTGTCATACATGCAAAAAAAGAATTGTGAGAAAGAAAGACCTTATTACAGCCACATGGTACTTCCGCTTTTATTTATTTCACAGTGATTGTTTTAAACGACAGCAAGTATTTATCTCACGATTTCTCCCTGTGAATACACTTTTCAATTTCTTTCTTATTATATATGGACTTATTTTTGGCAGTATTCTTATGATTACAGAACCATCTATTATTTGGCTGACTTTCTTTTTTCCTATTTTTTATCGGTTTCTTTCTTATTATTATGTTGAACGTTTTTTCTCTACATAACGCGCAGACTGACCTCTCGGAATACTTAAACATTCCCACTCATTTTCTTTTAACATCTTCCCAATGTAAATAATCTGACCAATATGCAATGCATAATGAGAAATTTGCCTTTCAATTGCTTGCATGACAGTATGTGCTTCACCGCGAATGTATACCGTCTTCAATAAGTGTTCCGGCGTTAAAGTATTCATCGTATTAAAAACATATTTCCATCCTTCTTGCCAAGCTATAAGGGTTTCTTCTTTTGAATGATAGCATCCTTCAAATTCACCATCTCGATTACGATCTGTTTTTTCACCATCAGACGTTAAAAAATCCGTCCATCTAGAACGCATATTACCGTGCAGATGCTTAATAATAATCGCTATACTATTTGTTTCTTCATGAGAAGACCATTGTATTTGTTCATATGATAATTGAGAAAGTGCCCGTTCCCCTTGTTTCTTTGTTGCTTTAAAGTTCGAAATCGCACATTGCAAATATTCTCGTCCGATATCCATATTAGCCCCTACCTTCACCCTAGCTAATTTTTGTTCCATTTGGCAATTCCATATTAGGCTGAAGTAACACAACATCATCAGCTTCAGGAACACCACCAAGCACAAGCACTTCTGATTTGAATCCAGCTACACGCTTTGGTGGAAAGTTTACAACAGCAACGATTTGTTGACCGATTAAATCTTCTGGAATATACCTTTTCGTAATTTGAGCACTTGACTGCTTTATCCCGATTTCTCCAAAATCTATTGCTAGTTTAATCGCTGGTACTCTCGCTTCTTTAAATTCCTCTGCATGTATTACAGTTCCAATTCTCAAATCCAAATTTAAAAAATCTTCAAAATTAGCCATTTATCATTCCCCCCAATTATTACTTAGACAAAATACAAAAATCCCCTTCAAAAAAAGAAAGGTGCCTAAGCACCTTTCTTTTGTAATTCACTTGATTCATTTGATTTATAGAAGAAGAAACCAAGAATCCCGCCAATACATGATGGAATTAACCATCCGATTCCTTCGTTATATAACGGTAACATTTGTAGTACATTAGAAATCGCGTCAATTTTAATTTTCGCACTTTCTAAACCGTTAAAGAAACTAATTAACAATGCACCTAAAATAGCTCCAATATAAATTGTATTACGCTTCCCAATCCACTTATGGAAATACGAAAGTACGATTAATACAATTGCAACTGGATAAATGATCATTAACACAGGTAATGTTACTGCGATTAATTGTGTTAAACCTAGGTTAGATACAATTAAACTAAATACACATACCATTGTTACAATCGTTTTATGCGAAAGTTTTGGGAATAAGTTTGTAAAGAAACCTGCACACGCAGATGTTAACCCAACAGAAGTTGTTAAACAAGCGAGTATAATAACAAGCCCTAATAAAATTTTACCACTCGTCCCATATAGCTCATTTACAACATTCGTTAAAATAAGGCCACCGTTTTCTGAGATACCAAGTGATGTACTTGTTGAACCAAGATAAGCAAGTGATAAATAAATTAACGTTAAACCAAGTACAGCAATAATACCTGATACTACTGTTATTTTTGCAATTTGACTACTCTCTTTTATCCCTTTAGAGCGGATAACTTGTACAACGACAATTCCGAATACGAGCGCGCTAATTGCATCCATCGTTAAATATCCTTGAATAAATCCACCAAAGAAAGCATTTTCTTTGTAAGCAGCTAACGGCGCAGCTGGCTCTCCAATTGGATCAATAATTGCCTTTCCGACAATAACAGCGACAATTAATACTAATAATGGTGTAAGAAACTTTCCGAACCAATCCACTAATTTAGATGGATTTAATGATAAATACCACGTTATTCCGAAGAAAACTATCGTGAAAAGAAATAGCATGTACCACTCTGAAACCATTGCCTCTGATAAAAACGGCTTCATACCCATTTCAAACGAAACAGCTCCAGTACGAGGAATCGCGAAAAATGGTCCAATTGCTAAATAACTAATCAATGGGAAAATAAACGCAAATATAGGGTGGACTCTAGAAGATAGCGCTTTCAAGTCCCCCTCTACAAACGCGACAGCTGTTACAGCTAGTAGGGGTAATCCGACTCCCGTTACAAGGAATCCTATTGTAGCAATCCAAACATTCTCTCCTGCTTGTTGACCTAAAACTGGCGGAAAAATTAAATTTCCTGCTCCTAAAAATAATGCAAATAGCATTAAACCAATTGCTACCGTATCACCTGGCCTTAAACGTCCCTTCATGCTCTTCATTTGCATAGCACTTTTTCATTGTTTATCTCTATATTTTACAATATGCTATGCATCCTCCTCTCTGCTCAAGATGATAAAATATGCCCCTTACAAAGCAGTGTCTTTCTCCATAATTTCTCCATTCCCCTTATTTTTACTCTAATCATTAATACAATTATTATTTTGAATTTTGATTTTTTTGAATTTTCAAATCATTAGAGTGTTATTACGTGGAGTGTAGATGTCAGACCTCTTTGTTTTTATCACACATATAGTAACATATTTAGTTGCAAAATAAAAACATATTTTCAAATTGATTTTTTTGAAAATCGAAATTATCTACATTTTTTATTCTCTTACACAAATATTGTTACAATCTCACCTATTATTCAATTGTTATTTTCAAATAACTTTATACACGTAACATACAAAAGCCATCTAATATATAATTAGATGGCTTTTGTTATGTTACTCTATCGTTTCAACTTCACGTGGATTTTTCATCTCTTCCACATACACAACTCTAAATCCGTGATCTTCTAAATCTTTCAATAATGTCTCTAATTCACCGTCGTTAAACTCTTCTCCTAATGTAAACATAATTCTACGAACTAATAAGGCATCATTATCAAAAGTCATCAAACTTTGAATACCAGTGTATTTCTTTAAAACTGTCGATAATTTTTGGATTGCTCCATTATAGTCTTGCGTTCCAATCATGACAGAGTATTTACTAGAGTGAACGCCCCATGCATCCTCTAATAACTCAAAAACTTTTTTATGCGTTAAAATTCCAAGGAAAACCCCTTTTTCATCAACTACTGATAAATAAGGCAATTTTTTTATTGTAAAAAATACTTTAAAGAAAGATGAATCTTCTCTCACAAATCCTTCTTTATCGTTTAATAATTGTATTACACTCTCATCAAGTGATCCTTTATATTCTAAAATATCTACTTTATATATATTCCCTAAAAATTTCTCTTTTTTTTCATCTAAAACTGGTACACAACGATACCCCGTTTTATTTAAATGCTCTAACGCTTCCCCAATCGTAATCGAACTTGAGCACAGTAAAACTTCCCTTTTCGGCACGTAATTCCCTTTAATCCTCATAAAAAGCCTCCTTATGTTAAAATACTTTCTGTGCCATAACTATATTATATTTTCAGAAAAAAATAAATGATTTATTTTATTTTTCTGAAAATTATTCATTTTCTTGTCATAATTTATTCATGAATCCTTCACTTGTATATTTTTGCTATCAAATCTTCTCTCTGAATTACTAAATGAAAAATATATTGTAACTTCTTTCAAAAAAAGCTAAAATAAGAATAAGAATTTTCTGAATATTCTAAGAGTAGGTGGTTATATGTCCTTATTACGCTCACATATATGTAAATTTATAATTGGTGTTATTTTTATTTTTGCCATAAGTCCTATTCCAGCTCTTTTTATTACACACAATTACTCTTATCAAAATGGATTTATTAGCATTTTTCAAAACTTCGCACAGCTTTCTTCTATATCAATTCCAAAGGTTGATTGGATGCATGAATCTATCTTTTTCTCAGCAAACCAAATGATACATACTTCTAATCATTCAACACCATTATTCCCTTACATATGGGAAATATATTTTATATCGATTGTTCGTTTTACTTTTACCCTTGCGATCGGATTTTTCATAAGTTTGGGTATCGGCCATTTATTTTTCAAAGTACCTAACTCGTTTAAAAAGTTTACTACTGTATTGAAATGGATACCTTACTCTTTTTGCACTGTAGTATTACAATGTTCAGTCTTATTACTACTTCTATACATCGCACAATTTATAAACCTTCCTTACTACTCATCATTTATCATCGTATGTAGTACTTCCATGATTATCGTTATGCAAGCAGTAAAAAAATGGATTCCTTTCTTAAAAAACACAAATGAATATGAAATAAAACATGATTCTTTTCTTGTAGACACATTGTTTTTAGCGCTTACTTCAAATCATAAATCAATTTTAGGTTCCATTATTCTTTCATTCGTTTTTATGGAATGCGTTTTTCATGCAAATGGACTGTTACAATTTATCGTTCAATTTGGCGGAAATTCACCTATAATTGTTACAATCGGCTTATTACTACTCTATATCCCATATAGCATACTTTCTTTCCTTCAAACACTATGGACCACAAACTACTCCAAGCAACAGTCATACACTTTAACGAGAAGTGTTCCAAAACCTTAATTTAAAATAACCCTCTATAATCTAAAAGTAGGGGGTTATTCCTTTTGTATAGCGGACAAAATAACAGCAAATTCAAAAACTATTACAGAAACATACCAATATTTACCCTTTTCCTTTGACTATTCTTTTCATTTGGATTTATTATAAAAGTATAACATAATTGCAGGAGGTGACATCTTTATTCCAGACCTTGGAATGGAGAACACGCTTGGACATATTAAATATTTTTCTCATCTTTGTACTTATTCTTATTTCTGGCTTTTTCGTTGCATCAGAATTCGCTGTTGTAAAAGTACGAAAAAGTCGAATTGACCAACTTGCAAATGAAGGTAATAAACAAGCTTTAGCTGCAAGAAGCGTCCTATCTAATTTAGATGTTTATTTATCAGCTTGTCAGCTCGGAATTACAATCACTTCTTTAGGGCTTGGTTGGCTTGGTGAACCGACTGTGGAACATATACTACGACCGCTCTTTGAAAAAATTAATATTACTGGAACAATGGCTAACACTTTATCTTTTGTTATTGCTTTTAGTGTTATTACATTTTTCCACGTTGTATTAGGTGAATTAGTTCCAAAGTCTTTCGCAATTCAAAAAGCAGAAGCAATCACACTCAAATTTGCAAGACCGCTTATTTTATTTGATAAAATTATGTATCCATTCATTTGGCTACTCAATAGTACAGCTATATTTTTCACAAAACTACTCGGATTAGAACCTGCGAAGGAAAGTGAACTTGCTCATTCTGAAGAGGAATTGCGACTCATTTTAGGTGAAAGTTTTAAAAGCGGTGAAATAAACCAAACCGAATATAAATATGTAAATAACATTTTTGAATTTGATGATCGAGTTGCGAAAGAAATTATGGTTCCTCGTACCGAAATGATTTGCTTGTCTACTGAAAATACGTTAGAAGAAAATATGGATATCGTCGCTACTGAAAAATATACACGCTATCCAATCATTGAAAAAGATAAAGATGATATCATTGGGATGATCAATACGAAAGAAGTATTCCATGATCAAACGAAAGGTATTTATAAACCACTTGAATCTTATATACATCCTGTTCTAACTGTATTTGAAACAGTTCCAATTCGTAAAACGTTAGTCCACCTTCAAAAAAATCGCGTTCAGATGGCAATCGTTATGGATGAATATGGTGGTACTGCCGGACTTTTAACGATGGAAGATATTCTTGAAGAAATCATTGGAGAAATTCAAGATGAATTCGATGCTGATGAATCACCTATGATTGAAAAGCGTACACCTAAGCTTACTGTTTTAGACGGAAAGGTGCTTATTTCTGAAGTAAATGATATGTTTGGCCTACATATTGATGATAGTGATTTAGATACAATCGGAGGATGGCTTCTCTCTCAAGCAGTTGACTTAAATATTGAAGCTGGCTATTCCATTGAATATGCTGGTTTTCAATTTAAAGTATTAGAACTTGATGGACATCAAGTCAAAAAAGTTGCTGTACATAAACTAGATATTAAAAAGGAGCTATAAAGTGACTGTTTTATTAACAATTTGTATCATTGCCTGTTTCGTTGTTTCATTTCTCGCCTTTATTTATCCAATTATCCCTGGCATACTAGCTGTCTGGGCTGGATATTTGATTTACCATTTCGGTATAAATGGAGGCGAATTAACAACTTCTTTTTGGATTATTCAAGTCATTTTCACTCTTTTCATTTTCGTTGCTGATTTTATTGCAAATGGATATTTCTTAAAAAAATACGGTAGTTCTAAATGGGGTGAACGTGTCGGAATGATTTCTATCATTGTCGGCTCGTTCTTCTTCCCACCATTCGGACTTATTATCATACCGTTCTTATCAGTATTTATAACAGAACTAGTACATAAAAAATCGCCAAAAGATGCTTTTCTAGTTGGAGTCGCTACTGTAGTTGGTTTTTTAAGCAGTACAGTAGCGAAAGCAATTCTCCAAATCATTATGATTATCATCTTCTTGTGTTATATCATCTTTTAACCATCCCGACTTCGGGATGGTTTTTTAATATGCAATACCTACTCGACTATTTTCATATATATTTTTCTTACATAGATCCCATGCAAAGTGTGCTGTATCACCCACTGTAATTTTTGATCCACCCTCTGGCAATATATCTTTTTCAGTTCGATATACCTCTGTCGCCTCACCATCTATTAAATGTGTCGGACAAACAACTGTCCAACATAAATTATTACTATTACTTAGTACCTTATATGCAGCCAAATGATCTTCCGCTGCCGTTGTCGTTTTCCTTTTTGATTCCGTTGATTGAAAACGATATAAATTTAGATCTGTTCTTGCTTGTAAAATACCAGCTGTTCCTATTGTTATGATCCTGCGAATCCCATATTCCTCCATTTTCTTTATAATTTGTGGCATACTCTTCGCTAATGTTCCATTTTGATCCGTTCCAAGTGCACTAATTACTATATCACTTCCTTCTATCGCTTTCTTTATATCATTTTCGTTCAATACATTCCCTTCTATCACTCTTAACCTTTCATGTTGTATTTCTATTCTATTTAAATCACGCGCTAATGCAGTCACTTCAGCTGAATCCTTTAATGCTAAATTAATTATGTTTGAACCTACTCGTCCTGTTGCTCCCAATATACATACTTTCATTTGTTTTCCCCCTCTTTCATTCTCTTTCTATTTTTCAATAATCTCAGTCAATTTACAACAAAAAAACTTCCTCATATATAAGAGGAAGCTTTATTATTACTTTATTTCTTTTCTTTAGAATCAGTAGACTTCTCGGTTCCGCTTGTTTCTTTATCCTTTTTGTCCTCTTGTTGTGTTGTTGTGTCGTCTTCTTTCTTCTTGTCCTCACCTTTACTACAACCTACCATTAATAAAGAACTTGCAAGTGCCATAGCAGTTAATGATTTAACCCATTTGTTCATTTGCGTTTCCTCCTTGTGATAGAATATGTACAACCTCATATTACTCTCTATTTTTAAAGGAGAGATTGAAAAACAGTAAATATACGGTAAATTTTTGTAAATTTTCCGATAACAAAACCTAATTTTAATTTATATATTTCATTTCCAATCGATACACAATAAAACTAGTTTTTTCTCTCAATGGACGTAAAAAAACTAAGGCGCATACCATTTCGCCTTAGTTTCTCATGCAAACTTTTCATTTTCATACAGATGTGTAATCTTATATTCCTTCTTCATAACATATTGCCACACACTATAAGCGTAACGGTTCATTTTCAGGAAACAATTTTCCAAAAATGAGCGAAACTCTGGGTTAGCAACTTCCACTGCAACTTGAGCAAACTTTAAAGCTAATCGTTTCAAATGCGCAATATAACTGGTTGCAATATGAATATCCCCTGTATATTTACTAACTGTTTCCTTTCCCATTTCATGCAAATCAAACTCCATTGTTTCACAGGTTATATGCTGCACATTCTCTCCTTCTTGAAAATTTACTTGTTCATTATATGCTTGTAACATATATGGTAAATGGTGCTGTAATAGATTTTTTAATTCTTCGTCTCTGACCTTTCCAGCATACTCTCCAACCTTGTATATTAGCATATAACTATATTTCATTAATTCTTTCATACAGTCCATTAAAGCGCCTCCCTTCTCTTTTGTCCATATACTATAAATATGATGCTAAAACATTCGCTATTCTCGCTAAAAACCAATCCCATCTACTAATTTTCTCAAAATCTTCTTCAGAAAATCGTTTTGATTTATGAAAGTCTACCTGTAATCGACTCCATACTTCATCAACAACTGTTTTATCATATATGATACAGTTAGACTCACAATTTAAATAAAAACTTCTATTATCAAAATTCGCTGTCCCAATATCAACAATTTCTCCATCAATAATTGTTACTTTCCCATGAAAAAATCCATTTCGATATTGATAAATCTCCGCTCCAGCATGTAACATATCTTTCAAATATGGATAGGCAGCTTGTTTTAACAATATGGCATCACTTTTAAATGGCACGAGAATTTTCACATTAACACCACGATTTAATGCAGCTTTTAACTCTTTCACCATTTCTTTACTTGGTACAAAATATGGTGTAGCGATAATTAAAGACTTTTTAGCCTTTTTTAAAAGTGCTCCATACTTTTCCCATAAGCCTTTTCCATTTGAAAATAAATATTGATATTTCACATTCCCTAATGTAGGTATACTTTCATGTATAGGCATTTTTTCTCCTGTATCTTCTTTCCAATCTTCGGCGAACTTTCTTTCCATATCCGCTGCACCCTCACCATGGATGCGCACGTGATAATCACGCCATGGCCCAAACTTTGGATTTTGTCCAAGGTACTCCTTTCCGATATTAAAACCACCGACGTATGATACCTTTCCATCTATCGTAACAATACGTCTATGATTCCGTTGATGCAAAGAATAGAACACATTTTTCAGTTTCGGTTTTTTACTAAATGTAAACTTCACACCGTTTTCCTTTAATCGGCTAATTACCTTTTTCTTCAGCTTATATCCACCTATCCGATCGACTGACAATTTCACTTCTACTCCGCTAGATGCTTTTTTCTCTAATAACTGTAAAAACTCTTGGCTTATTTCATCTTTTCCTACAATATAAAAATGGATATATATATACTTTTCTGCATCGTTTATATCCTCAAATAATTTTCTATATAACTCTTCACCGTTCGTATATAATTGAAATTCACCTAATCGAACTTGTCCTAATTCATATTCACTAGCCATTTCCTTCCCCATTTCCACATCGATGTTCATCCAAATGAATACACCTATTAAACAAAGGATTATAGCGAAAAAGTGCTTCATGGATAAATTCCTTTCTCCACTTACTGTTATTTCTATATCTTCCCTTTTTTATTACATTATCATTCAAGAAAATATGTCATTGCATGATATATGTCCATATCAAACAATAGCTCATTTGCATATTGTATGTTGTATCTTAAAATAAAAGGAGGAAATAACAATGGGCTTCGCACATGGTAATGGATTTGCGCTATTAGTCGTATTATTTATCCTCTTAATCATCGTCGGTGCTGCTTGCTTCTGCTAAGTAGCTACTGTCATATGATATGTGGATGAAAAAACTATAAAAGCGGACACCTATTTTTAGGTGTCCGCTTTTCATTTTAAAACCATTTCCGACTGCTATAGTAACTTAAATGGCTAAATATTCATCTCAAAAGGTTAACAATGTGGCTACTTTCTTACTCTCTGCCTTACGTATATGACGCTGTTCTGCACGTAACACAGCAATACGATGTAATTCTTTCTCTTCTTCTGTTTCAGGGATAACACGCGGTACTGGAACTGGATTATTTTCCTTACTAAGTGCAACAAAAGTAACGAATGACGTTGCCGCTATACGCTTCTCACCTGAAATTAAATCTTCAGCTACTACCTTCACAAACACTTCCATCGAAGTTCTTCCCGTCCAAATTACGAAAGATTCATAACTAACACAATCTGAAGAACGAACAGGATGTAAGAAATCGACCCAGTCCATAGATGCTGTGACACATTCCTTTCTCGAATGTCTGGATGCTGAAATAGAAGCAACCATATCCATCTCCGCTAATATCTTCCCACCAAATAGCGTGTTATGATCATTTAAATCTGTTGGGAATACTCGGCTCGTTTTGAACACCCTTGACTCATTGGCTGTTTTCCCCTTTACTTCTGTCATTGTTATCACCCCTTTAATGATTTATCCCTAATATTTCAATAATCACTATACTAAATGAACTACACGTTTAATATTAACAACATTCAGAACTTTTAGTCCACAAAAAAGAACCGATTTTATCAATCGGCTCCTCTAAATACATATTGTTCTTTCGGCTGTTCAACTTTATTCCATTTTGTTACTTCTAATACAGGAATATTCGCATGAAACGGCTGATAAAACTCAGTAGTTATCTCTCCTTCTACTTGAATCCAGTCATCATTATTCCACTCTACGCCTTCTGGCTTTTTCACTAACATACCATACACACCAGAATCTGCTACGCAATGTATAATACCGAAACGGAATAAGAAGTATTGTTCTTTTTTAGAAGAATCATCCCTAAAAACAAACCCTTTAAAAGATAATTTTTTCCCAGTAAACTCGCCAGGATAATTATAAATTGTTTCCATACCCTTTAGGAAGTCTTCATCTTTCAAATTAATATTGTCTTTCGTAACAAACTCTTTCTTCCCTTTTTCCATTACACCACGGTATCCTTCTTTCCCGTAATAAATGCTCGTATCAGGTCTTAGAAATTGTCTTGTCATAAATGGATCCTTACTTTCTGCTTGTGCAACAGGAAAGTGAAATCCTTTCGCTTTAACAATATCCGAATCTAACGTCGCAATTGGGAAAAATAACCCTGAGATAATTGGAAAACAAAACAAGGAGTACGAAAATGCTTTTTTCCACCATGTATTCTCATCTTTTGAATGATCATGCCCGCAATGGCTATGGTCACAACTGCAATCATTTTTCTCTTTTTCCTTTTGGTGCTCTTTTTGGAAAACGACGATAATTTGTATAATCGTTAAGAAACCTAAAATAATTGCTGCTGTTGTTGATAAATAGGCATACTTCATATTGATATACTTCGTAATGTTACCGGAAATATGAAGCTGCGCAATTAATATTGTAAAACCTAATAATATATATGCTCGAAACATAACCTACCACCCCATCGCATAAATGAGTAGTGAGCTTGCATAAACAACAAGAGTAACTGTAACTATAACAACAATTACAAATTTAGTTTTAAATGTCGCAAGCATCATAAACATATTTTTAATATCCACCATCGGTCCGTAAACGAGGAACGCGACAAGTGAAGCTGTTGAAAACGTACTTTGGAACGAAGAAGCGATAAATGCATCTGCCTCTGAACAAAGTGATAATATATAAGCAAGTCCCATCATAACAGCTGATGAAGAAAACGGACCTTGTCCAATAGCAAGAAGTGTTGAAGTTTGTACAAACGTTTGTACCGCTGCTGCAATTAACGCACCTAGTACTAAATATTTTCCCATTGAGAAGAATTCCTCAACAGCGTGTGTACATACATCCCACATTTTTTTACGCAGTGGACGCTTATTATTCACTTCTGGGAAGTGATCATCTCTTAATTGATGTTCTTTAAACATAAAGGATAATATAATTCCAACGATAATGGCTACGATAATCGCTACAATAGAACGATACCATACCATGTGCATACTACTCCCAAAGGCAACATAAGTAGCAAATAATACAACTGGATTAATAATAGGTCCAGTTAACATAAATGCAATCCCTGCGTATGGTGGAACGCCTTTTCCAATTAATCGTCTTACAATCGGAACAATTCCACATTCACAACCTGGAAACAACATACCTAAAAAAGTAGCTAATAAAACAGACAGAAATCGGTTCTTCGGCATCCATTTTGCCACCATATCTTCTGTCACGAACATTTGAATGAATCCTGAAATAAATACACCAATGAGCACGAAAGGAAGTGCTTCGATCAATATGGAGATAAAAATTGTATTCATTTGCAGGAATGCTTTCGGTAATTGAAACAATTCCATGATGTATTTCCTCCAACTTTTCATTAACAATATGTAATTTTAACCCCATTTCATTAATTGAACAAGGTTTATATGGCATACATACCCTTTATATACATTACATTGTACAAGTTATATTCTATTCAAAATTTGAGATTTCATAGCAAAAAAGCTGCTCTAGCGTAGTTATATAACTATGCTAGAGCAGCTTTCTTATCGTTAAAAGTAACGTTTCTTCCAAAAAACAAAAGCTAACGTGAAAGATAGTGTTACACATATGATGAGTACAATTACAAAACCGTGGGCTTCCCCTTCAAACGGAACCTTTACGTTCATTCCAAAGAAACTAGAAACCATCGTCGGTAAAGATAAAATGATCGTAATTGACGTTAACAGTTTCATAACACTATTTAAATTATTTGATATAACGGAGCTAAAAGTATTCATCATTCCACTTAAAATGTGACTATATATTTCCGCCATTTCAATAGCCTGTTTATTTTCAATTAATACATCTTCTAATAAATCTTGATCGTCTTCATACATTTTTAAAAATGTACTATTACGCATTAACTTTTGAATTACAATTTTATTAGCCTTTAATGACGTTGTAAAGTATACTAAACTTTTCTCAAGGCCTAACAATGTGAAAATCTCTTTATTTTTCATTGACTGATTTAATTGATGCTCTAAATCAATTGTTTTTCGATTTATTTGCTTTAAGTATCTTAAATAATAAGTAGAAATCGTATATAAGAGCTGAAGTGCAAAGCGCGTCTTCTTAAACGTATAAAATTCTTTAATACGTTGATTAATAAAACGTTCAAAAATTGGATTCTCTTCTAAGCAGATTGTAACAAAACAATCCGGCATCACAATCATACCTATTGGAATCGTGTCATAAATCGAATTTCCTTCTTCATCATGTCTAACTGTCGGAATATCCACGATAATTAAAGTATTATTGTCTTCCTTTTCAATACGAGAGCGTTCTTCATCATCCAAAGGGTCTTTAATGAAATCTAAGTCTACATTTAAAGTTTGTACTAGATATTGAATTTCTTCTTCTGTTGGATGAAGTACATTAATCCAGCACCCCTTTTGCATTTCCTCAATCTCTTGTAGTTTTCCGTTTCGGTCTGTTAAATATATATTTAACATACTATCACCCCGATTCTTTTTACATGTAGGAATCTACCTCTCTTAAATCACAGTTTTTAAACCGCCATTCTCAGCATATGAAACATACGTTTAAATTTCAATAGAAAAATTATTTTGAAAACGTTTTTATAAGAAAAATATTATAAAGTGAAACTTTAATCAGTGGCGGGCTTCATCCTCACTAATTATTAGCCCTTACAAATCGGGCTTTTACGGGTTATCCGCCCCCAACCAAACTTCTTTTCTTTCGCTGAATTGTGCGGTGAGGGTCTCACTGCCCGTTAAAGCGGGATAAACATAGAAAAAGACAGAGTGCTCTCTGCCTTAAAAGCTTATGTTGCCTTTATAACATATTTAGAAAGCATCCACAAGTTAAACCCGACTGAAATCGTATAGCCCGCGTATGTTGAAATGATAAAACTTACATAATCGAAATACGGAAGCAATACAATATTTAAAACTATCTTCACAATAATTCCAATCACTAGTCCTAGCACCGTCTTCTGCTGTTGATTGATTCCTTGTAGCATAGCAGCCGTTACTGTAAAAAGAGAAAATAGTATGCAAGCAGGAGCATAATACTGTAAAATGATTCTCCCCATCTCTGGATCATTTCCAGCACCGAATAAAAGAGTATATACAGGTTTGGCTAACACCATCATTCCAATTGCCGCCGGTACCGTAATTGCTACTACTAATACATTTGTTCTCGTAAAATGTTTGTACAATAGCTTCGTATTTCCTGCTGTATAAGCTTTCGTCATCTCTGGTACGAGAGACATACTAAAAGCTGTCGCAACGGATACCGGGATAAGTACAACCATTTGAACAAGACCAATTATCGCATTAATTTTTTCCGCTTCTCCTTGCATATACCCTATTTGTATAAGTAGTTTATTAATTGTAAATGTATCAATCGTCTGATACAACGGAATTGCTAAGCCCACCACAACAAAAGGAATAGAATATGTAAAGAGCTCCTTATACAATGAGAAAAAAGATTTCGTTGTTTGTGGTATACTTTCCATCTCTTTTTTCTTTAAGTGCCTTCTCCTTCTTATATAATACGCACTTAAAACAGTTAATCCACCTACAGCTCCCATAAATGCACCGAACGTTGAAATACCAACCGCTAGCGAAACAGAAGCTTTTAAAACATATAAAACGACAAAGCTTCCTATTAAAATGGTTAAAACCCGAAAAAATTGCTCTACAACTACACTTAATGCAGAAGGCCCCATCGATTGGAATCCTTGAAAGAAGCCCCTTAATAAACTCATTACTGGCACAAGTAGTAACGCAAAACTTACAATTCGAATATTAGTAGTAACCGCTCCTACACTATTCCCCGTTTGATCATTCCCATCGATGACAAGTTTAGCTAAATGCGGAGCTAGCATATATAACGTAAAACACGAAATGACTCCCATTATAAACATAAACACGATTCCACTTTTCAACACTCTCTTAACCGTATGATAATCATTCAGTTGATCATATTTTGATACCATCTTTGAAACAGCTAGCGGTAATCCCATTGTTGCTATACTGAGCATGATGGTATAAGGACGATATGCATATGTGTATAGAACGTAACCACTCGTACCGACCATCGCTGTAAATGGTATAACATATATAAACCCTAACATTTTTGATATCATCGTTGCCATCGTTAAAAATATCGTTCCACGTATAAACGGTGACCCTTTCATCACATTCCTCCGCTACGCTTTATTATTACACATTATGGACAACTCCTTTTCTTTAGAACCGAAACAAACAAAAAAAGCCAATGAAAAATCATTGACTTTAACGCGCTGCTTTTTTCTTTTTGAAATACTTTAAACCAAAGTATAGAGCAATAAAAAGAACAGCTCCTATAATTATGTAATGTGTGTAATCAGATGCATACTCTTTAATTTGTCGCCAATTCCCACCAAGTTTTTCACCTAAGTATATAAATAGAATTGACCATGGAATGATCGCTACAACCGTATAAAGTGTAAATAGTTTTAATGGCATCTTAGCTAGTCCTGCTGGAATAGAGATCGCATGACGTACTACTGGGATAAAGCGCGCAGAAAATATTACGCCTGCTCCATAACGCTTAAACCAACCTTCCGCTATGTCTAAATGATGTTTATTAATAAGTAGATATTTCCCATATTTCTCTACAACCGGACGCCCTCCGTAGTATCCAAGCCAGTATAAAAAGATTTGCGCTAAAGTACCACCAATCGTTCCGGCGATAACTGCACCTACAAAACTAATTTTACCATTCGCTACTAAAAAGCCAGCATACGAAAGTACAATTTCACTCGGGATTACTTCAATCATTAAAGCAAGAGCTACTCCAAAGTAACCTAAGCTTGCAAAAAATTGCAATAACTGATCTATTATGTTTGCTAACATGTTCTTTTTTATCTCCTTTTTTCTTCACATACCATCCCATTATTACATAAAGGCTGCAATCTGCCAATATCTTCATTTTAACAATATGTACAATTCAAGCAGGATTAATCTATTAATTTCTCTTTCTGCGGGTCTTTCATGTAGGCAAACATCTCTTTAATTTGGTCTTCTGTATTTCTAGCAATTGATAAATTAGGCAATTCATTTTCACCAAAAAACTCCACCTCTTCTGTTTCAATACTAGTTTTCTTTTCTCCACCAATAATCTCGCATCCAATGAAAATCTTATATACATGCGTCGCCGATGGAGATGGTTGATGTTTTTCTTTATCAAATATAGCTAGTAACTTAAAATGACCTACCTCATAACCAGTCTCTTCGAAAACTTCTTTTGCTGCAACTTCGGTTGGCGTGTAACCGACATCAGCCCATCCACCTGGCAATGCCCATTTCCCATCGCTTTTTTCTTTCACAAATAATAACTTTTCATTTTGAAAAACAACCGCTCTTATATCAACTTTAGGTGTTTGATAGCCTGTCTCACTTGCAAATAATTTCTCTACGACTTCCCAATCTGTTTTCGTGTAATGTGACATCATTGAAATAGAAATATCTCGTAATTGCTGGAAACGCTCAATATCATACACATCCTTAGAATACGTTAAACCCGCTTGAGCTATAGATTGTATTTGTTTTACCCAATCAATCCATTTAATCGTCATATATCCGCATCCCCATTCTCTATCAAATATATTACTTCATTTTTATTGATACATCTTTATTATACAAAAAAAAGAGATTGATAACGTTTCAATCTCTTTCAAAATTAATCTAATTCATGTAAGTGGTCTTGTATATACTTTCTTCTTTTATTTATATATTCATAAATCATATCAGCCTCTTGATCAAATGTTTCTAATTTTTCTTTCATGTATGGATCTTGTAGTAAATATGGGCGAATCAATTCACACAACCCTTCTACTTTCGGCCTCATAAACGAAACTGTGAATTGATTTTCTAATATTTCTTCCAAAATACTTCGATACTGCTTTCTAAATACAGGTATGTCTAGCAATCTTGCACTTAACGTATTATACCCTTGAATGCGAATATATTCATGATTAAGTGGTCTCCCTTGTACATCTCGCCCCCAAGTCGCATCATAATCCCACGGTATAACTTCAAATAAATTTGTTTCATCGTTATGATATAGTGCATAGTTATGAACGAAACCATCAAAGTTTTGCGTAAAAATAACTCCTGCTAACCATCGTAAATATTTATCTACATGTAGAAACTTCCCAATTTCTTTTTCATAGGCTTCCCTCGTCAAAGTATTCGCTTGAAATACAAATTCACTCAGTTGTTCTTCACTATTTTTATTCGAATATTTAAATTCATAACCCGCAAAGAGCTCTGTCTTAACATCTTTATCCCGTTCACTCATCAATGAAAAATTCGCATCATCATCTATCGCATAATAAATAGAACCACTCGGTAATCCTCTATTTTTCAAAAAATTTTCATCAACCGATTCTAACTGTAAATACACACCTTGAATTTGACCATTAATTTTTATAAATACATGTTGTGATTTTGGCGAAAGTACACCAATATCATGAAAAAAATCTAAAGATAATTTATTTCGTATGAGAGACGGATCCATAAACTCCGAATTCAAATGAAACTCTTTCGCACCTTGAAATTTTTTAGGCTTATAAAACATAACATGATAAGACTTTTTCTCAAATTCGCGAATATGAGCTCCTCGGTATACGATATCAATATCATACTTCTTTTTTCCATAAGTTAATTTTGCTGGCACTGGACTATCTGACCAAATGTCCTTTTTCAATTCCACTAAGTACATTGGATGAACAAAAAAATCATATGAAGGCAGCATGTTTTCTCATCCCTTCTCAGTTCTCTTCATTCAATGTATGCGCCTTGTCTTGTCCATACATCCGCAATCATCTATTTATATAAAATTACACTCTTGTCCTGTTCAGAAAGATGCCTACATACATATCATGTTAAGGAAAAAGAATACCTTTTCACTTTAATACATGATAAGGAGGATTTCTATGAAACGTGATATTAGAAAAGCTGTTGAAGAAATCAAAAGTGCTGGGATGGAGGATTTCTTACACCAAGATCCAAGTACTTTTGAATGCGATGATGATTGCTCTTCAAAAGTTGAATGTAGCGATGATTGTAATTGCCCAAGAACAAGATGTACTCGTGTGAAACATTGTACTTTCGTTACAAAATGTACTCATGTAAAAAAATGGACATTTGTTACGAAATGTACTCGCGTACGCGTTCAAAAATGGACGTTCGTTACGAAAGTAACGCGTAGAAAAGAATGCGTTTTAGTTACAAAACGTACGCGTAGAAAACATTGTACATTCGTTACAAAATGTGTACGCTTTGAAAAGAAATTTTACTGGACTAAACGATGTTACTGTAAAAAATGCGAGTTCTTCCCTCACGGACACGGTGGCTCTTGCGATGATTCATGTGATCATGGTAAAGACTGTCACGATAGCGGACACAAATGGAATGATTGCAAAGGCGGACATAAATTCCCATCTTGCAAAAATAAGAAATTTGATCACTTCTGGTATAAAAAACGTAACTGCTAGTTTTTATACCACCCAAAAAAGGCCGTTTTGCGGCCTTTTTTACATTTATTGAAAGTGACTTATATCTGCAAATTGTTTCACTTTACCAATACCCTCTTCAAATTCTATTATGCTCAAACTGGCACTATGCATAAATGGATCATCCCACACATTTTCTATTTCAATTCCCGCGAAATGCCCTACAAGTAATTTTGCTGCTGCCGCATGAGAAACAATCAATATGTTTTGTCCTTTATGCTTCTCTAAAAGAAGCTGCATCCCTTCAATTACTCTTTCATAAACGGCCTCAAAATTTTCGCCTGATGTTGACTGAAAAAGATGTGGCTCATTCCAAAACAGATGTACTTCTTCTGGAAATTGCTTTTCTATATCCGCGATTGTTTGTCCTTCCCATATACCCATGTTGATTTCATAGAAATGCTCATCCGCTATAATCGGTATATCACGTTCCCCCTTTATTAACTCTGCCGTATGAAGTGTTCTTTCGCTCGGACTACTATAGATCGCATGGATTGGTAAATCTTTCATTCGATTCCCTAATTGTTTCGCCTGAACTATACCATTTTCAGTTAAAGCAGAATTTTTCCGTCCCTGCATTCGCTTCGCTACATTCCACTCTGTTTCACCATGCCTTGATACATATATAGTTGTTTTCATTTCTTACTCCCCCTCACCATGTTGGTCGTAATTCCCACGGTTCAACTCTCCCTACAATCCACTCCGCTCGTTTACTTTCAATCCCTTTTATAACTCCATCAGCTATCTCTTCATGAATAAGCCATCTTCCATATGTACCTTCTAAAATAAAACCTAAAATAATTCTATGATAAATACATCGCGTACTCCCTATTTTTTGTGCAGGCATACGTGATGCTTTACTACCTAAAATATGAAATAAACTATATGTTTTAGACGACAAATCTAGTTCTTTACAAATATTTGATAGTACATGCTTTGCACTTGTGTGTACCCATGTAACAACTAATGTGATTGGGCCATTTTTCTTAATTGTACTTTTAATAGCTAGCTTTACATCTTCATCATTATGATAATCTAACGAAAGGCATGTAATATTTTCTGGTGCAGAACTCATTCGCTTAACATTTTCTAATTTCACTTCATCTCGCCCGATAATAGAAACATAAAATCCTTTCTCACAAAGCCACATAGAAACTTTCTTTAGCATTCCTGTTCCACCAATTACAAGTGCATGCAAATGTTATCCCTCCCTAATAAAATGTCATATGAGGTTTCTCATCTCTATAATAATTTAAACGGTCTTGCAGTGTCCCTGAGTGAAACTCAAATTTATGACCGTCAGGATCAACAAAGTATATAGATTCGCAATCTCTTACATCACGTTCTCTTCCTTGTAAAATATGAACATCATTTTCTTCTAATCGCTGTATTAGACATTTAAAGTCTTCTTGTTCAACAGAAAATGCAATGTGCGTATAAGATTGATGAATCTCATTTCTCGGAATATGCGTCTCTTCATTAAGCGCTATCCATACTCCACATATGTTAAAATAAGCCAATTTTCTTCCTTTAACTAATAATTCTCCTTCTAATACTTTTTCATAAAACATAATAGAGTTTTCTAAATTAGATACCGAAAAACAAATATGATTGATTCCCCTTAACAACTATAATTCCTCCTTATACAAATAAAAGATGAGCGAAAATTCACTCACCTTTCATTATACTATTTTTTTGTAATATATGCCCATTTATAACTGAAGTCCCCGCCAAACGTATGGTTAGCAATGCCTTTTACAAACGGCTTCTCTAAATAAGCTGTACTTTGTTGGTACGTAGGAGAAATTGCTGCGTCTTGACCAATTAAGATTTTTTCAGCTTCCGCAAGTGCATTCCAGCGTGCTTTATCATCTTTTAATAGCTCTCCTTTTGATTTCGCTACTAAATCATCATACTTCGGATTAGAATAATCCATTTCATTAAATGAGCTTCCAGTAACAAACATATCAATATAAGTCATTGGATCTGGATAATCAGGGCTCCATGCAGATAATGAGAATTCGTATTGGAATTTCTTTTCTAAATCTAGCTTCTGCTTGTATGGTTGCTGTTTCAAATTTACTTTAATACCAGGCAAGTTTTTCTCTAGTTCTTCCTTAATAAAGTCGCCTACTTTTTTACGGCTACCGTTATCATCGTTTAGTAATTCAACGGTAATTGTATCTTGACCAAGCTCTTTCTTCGCTTCTTCCCATAATTTTTTTGCTTTCTCTGCATTATCTTTACTATCACGGAAGTTTTTATTTACAGAGCGGAAATCTTTTCCATCCGGACCTGTCGTGAATTTTTCAGGTACTAAGAAATATGCTGGCAATGAACCGTCATTTAAAATGACATCAGCAATTCCTTTTTTATCGTATGCTAAATCAATCGCTTCACGTACTTTTTGGTTTTTAAATGTTGCATTTTTTTGGTTAAAACGCAAGAAATATATGCGTGGATCTAACTTCGTTTTAAATTCATCTGGCTTATTCTTTTTATATTTATCAACAAATTCAGAAGTTAAAATAACTCGATCTGCTTGATCACTATCATATAAATTTACTCCCGTGCTTGTTTCCTTCACAATACTTACATTAATTTCGTCTAATTTTACAGTATCTTTATCCCAATAATTAGGATTTTTCTTCAACTGATAATTTTGTTCATGTTTCCATTGACTCATTGTAAATGGTCCATTATATAATAATTTATCTGCTTCTAATCCGTATTTATCTCCTTGCTCTTTCACATATTTTTCATTTAATGGGAAAAATGTAGGGAACGACGTAAGCTCAAGAAAATAAGGTGCTGGTTGCTCTAATTCTACTACCAACGTTTTATCATCCTTCGCTTTAACACCCAATTGATCTGCTGGTAATTCACCTTTATTTACTTTCTGTGCATTTTTCACATCAAATAAAATGAATGCATATTCTGCCGCTAATGCTTTATCTAATGTACGTTGCCATGCATATACAAAATCTTGTGCTCGAACTGGATCACCATTTGACCATTTCGCATCACGTAATTCAAATGTATATGTCTTTTTATCTTCACTAATCTTCACATCTTTTGCCATACCTGGTGTTGGTTTATTATCTTTATCTAGACGATATAAACCTTCCATTGCATTTACAAATACACGGAAAGATACAGAATCTGTTGATTTAGATGTATCCATTGAAGGAATTTCAGCTGTTTCTAGCAAATTTAAAACTTGTTTATCGGCCATTCCCTTATTCGATTCTTTCTTCGTTGTCGAAGCCTTCTCACCATTCCCACATCCTGCAACCAATACACTCGTCGTTAACGCAAGTGCAGCAATTGTTGTTGTCTTTCTCTTCATTCTTCCTTCCCCCAATCTATATGTATAAGTTAAATCCTATATAATATATTTCATTATACAAAAGATTCTGATTATTTTAAATATTTATTTTAACAAACATAGAAAAAAGCGATCGGAAATTTCTTTCCAACCGCTTTCTTGAATAGCATTTACTTGTAATCCATCCTCTATATCAAATGGATTTTGAACTTTAAATATTTCTTCCATCAGCTTCAAAAACTCTTCTTCAGTTTTAGATTCACCATTAATCATAAGTGAGTATGGTTCCACTTCACCTAATTTATAATCGACAACAAATTGAATCTTCACCTTTTGTCTTGGCATTCCGGTGTTATATCCTTGGAATTCTACTAATTCTAACCCTTCCGTTCCACGATAATATATCCAACCTGAATTTTGAAAATAATTTTCGAAAGATTCACCTATTGAAAAGAAAGGATATTCATAAAGCGAGCTTGTACGAACCTTTTGAATAACGTCTCGATCAGTCGGAAAAAAGAAATGGCTAAAAAATATGCTAGCAACTGCTAAAATAGTAACAATTGTCGCTCCCATTTTGCTCGTTCCGCCGCTATCATTGATTAGATAGTTTTCAACTGATTTATCTTTTATTTCTCTTGCTTTTATTCGGTATATACGTCTTTCCGCAAATTGATAGTATAATCCATTTGCAAAAATCCCCATTCCAAACAGAATAAAAATGAGTAATAAAAACGTAAGAGGCACCATATTAATGATTGGCAACGCTACATTAAATCCCATATAATACGAAAATGCATCACACGCTACTAATAACAACATAAATAAAGCAGCTGGTACATAATACTTACGATATCCTAGCCAGCCTATATTGAAGACAGCAGCCCAACCATTCCAGCTCCACCTAGCAATCCGCTTATTCTCAAGATTCCATTTCCTTTTGTAATACGGATATTGTCTCCCTACATATACTTCCAGTTCTTTATCTATTAACGAGCTACCTTCCTCTTGTTCATTATCCAAGTTTCGCTGACAACTTGCACAATTTAACTGTTCCTCCTCGCAAGGTTGCCCACAATTTATACATTTCAAAACAATCCCTCTTCCCATCCATACGTCATTTCAAAATACCTTCGTGTTTTAATAACCACTCTTTCCTCCATAAACCACCAGCATATCCAACAAGCTTTCCACTCTTTCCTATTACACGGTGACATGGAACAATTATTGAAATTGGATTCCGACTATTTGCCCCTCCTATTGCCCGTACAGCTTTTATATTTCCAACTTTCTCTGCAATATCTAAATATGAAGCACTTACGCCGTATGGAATAGTATAAAGTGCATCCCATACATTTTTTTGAAATGCTGTTCCCTCCGCAGACAGCGGGACCGTAAACTCTTTTCTTTTCCCTTTAAAATATTCATCTAACTCATTTATACATTGTTCTATCATTTCATTTTTATTTTCTTCTTGTCGTTCATCAACAAATATAACAGACGTAATTCCTTCTTGATTCGCTGTAATTTCAAGCAAACCTACTTCGCTTTCATAATAAGCCTGGTACATATGCCATCCTCCAATTCAGTTCATATTAGTCATTGTAACACGAATATACAAAATTTTTCGTATAAGCGTTTTATTAGAGAAACAAAAAAGAGAATGGTAAAATATAAGAAAATTCAATCAAGGAGGCTATTTGATGAATCCCAAGCTTTTTTCACCTTATACAATTAAGAACGTTACACTAAAAAATCGTATCGTTATGTCGCCTATGTGTATGTATTCATCGGGGAATGAGGATGGCAGCGTTACGAATTTTCATCTCATTCATTATGGAACTCGCGCTGCTGGCCAAGTAGGTTTAGTTATGGTTGAAGCAACTGCGGTGTTAGCTGAAGGACGAATTTCTAACAAAGACTTAGGTATTTGGGATGACAACCTAATTGAAGGCTTACATAAAACGACTACTTTTATACATGATAACGGCGCAAAAGCTGCCATTCAACTCGCTCACGCCGGAAGAAAAGCTGAATTAGATACGAATGCTTTCGCTCCTTCTGCAATTCCTTTTAATGATAAGATGAAGATACCAGTAGAAATGAATATACAGCAAATCAAAGAGACTATATTAGCTTTTCAGAGGGCCGCGTTACGTTCAAAACAAGCCGGATTTGATGTTATCGAATTACATGGCGCTCACGGTTACCTTATCAATGAATTCCTATCACCACTTACTAATAAACGAACGGATAAATACGGCGGCTCACCTGAAAACCGCTATCGTTTCTTACGCGAAATTATCGACTCTGTAAATGAAGTTTGGGACGGACCAATATTCGTTCGTATTTCAGCAAATGATTATCACCCTGACGGGCTAACGGTTCAAGATTATGTTCAGTATACAAAGTGGATGAAAGAACAGGGAATAGATTTAATAGATTGTAGTTCTGGCGCAGTTGTACCAGCACATATTGATGTGTATCCCGGTTATCAAGTACAATACGCCAAACATATTAAAGAGCATACTAAGATTGCAACTGGTGCAGTTGGATTGATTACGACTGGGTCACAAGCAGAGCAAATTTTAAATAATAACGAAGCTGATTTAATTTTCATCGGACGTGAGTTACTTCGCAATCCGTACTTCCCGAGAATAGCGGCCAATGAACTTGGCTTTGAATTGCAAGAACCATATCAATACAAGCGAGCACCAGGGAAAATTCATACGAATAAATAAAACCGAGAAATCATTCTTCTCGGTTTTATTTATTCTATCGTTGTAATTTCATTTGAATTATAAGTATGGATACCCGATTCTTCTCGCAGCGCGGTTATATACATACCTTTCGCCACATCTTTAGCTGAAATTGGTTTATACTTTTTGAAAGCCCCTTTAAAAATAAAAGGAATAATACGAGATAACTTTTCAGCCATTTGTTCGCCGAAACGAAATTCTTGTCGATTTCCTACTAATAATGATGGTCTAAAAATGTGAATACCACCGATCACTAACTTTTGCAATTCTTCTTCCATTTTTCCTTTCACTTGTGAATAAAAGAAAAATGATTTAGGATTCGCTCCCATAGAAGACACGACAAGGAAATTTTGTACCCCTTGTTTTTCAGCTAAACAAGCAGCTCGTAACGTATATTCATAATCTACTTTTTTAAAATTTGCTTTTGTTTTTGCTTTTTTTATTGTTGTTCCTAAGCAACTAAAAACATCATCCACAGCAAAGAACTCTTTATATTCCTCTAATACCGAAAAATCAACTTGTTTCTGCTGTAACTTCTCATGTTGCAATTGCATTGGCTCTCTTACAAAAATAGTAACCGAATCGTAGTAATCTGATTCAAGTAATAGACGCGTTATCTCTTGTCCAACTAAACCACTTGCACCAAGTATTAACGCTGTTCGCTTATTCATATATGCATATACCTCTTATTTTACTTTTCTCTCCTTCAGTAAAATACAACCTTTAGGAGTTTCCTGCTCTTATTTTACCACAAGTAAAACACTATGCGTACGCATAGTGCTTTACTCACTCTTTTTTCTCATCTCTCTCTTGTAATTTCGTTATTGTTGTAGCGTCCCCTAAATTACTTATTAATCTTCTTAAAAAAATTAATACGAAAGATAATGGCAATACTACCGCTAATATTAATAAAATAGCTTCCATTAAGTAACCCAAGCGCTCATCCCCCTCTTTACCTCCTTTTCAATATATGAAAACAGCGTTGTCACATATGCATGCATTTGCAAAAATAATACACCTATATTTGACAACTTTATAACAAAAACAAATCGGAATGATTATTATTTATTGCAACTTTATTAAAGATGTATTATACTAAGTTCGCAAACTAAAACGTAATTATTCCGTTTTGTATTAAAATGATATTTTTCTTCTATAATTGGGGAAAATATATCCGTAAAAAAGAAAAGAGGAGAACTTCATGCCTAAAAGATTGACTATATTTTCATTCTTACTTATTTTTACCTTAATTTTCGCTGGCTGCTCAAATAAAAAAGAAAGTAATGCCAAGAAAGATGGAAAGCTAACAGTTTATACAACGATTTTCCCACTTGCTGATTTCGCAAAGAAAATTGGTGGCGACTATGTAAATGTTGAAGCAATTTACCCACCTGGTGCAGATTCACATACATTTGAACCAAGTCAAAAACAAACAGTACAAGTTGCAAAAGCCGATTTATTTGTTTATAACGGCGCTGAATTAGAACCATTTGCTGAAAAAATGGAAAAAACATTACAAAAAGAAAATGTTAAAATTGTAAATGCATCTAAAGGTATTGAGCTTCGTGCTTCTACTGAAGAAGAGCATCATGATCATGGAGATGGCCATAAAGAAGATGAACATCATCACGATAAAGACCCACATGTTTGGTTAGATCCTACTCTAGCAATGAAACAAGCAGAAAAAATTAAAAATGCACTTGTAGAATTACAACCTGAACATAAAAAAGAATTCGAAAAAAACTTTGCAGCACTTCAAACTAAATTTACTGATTTAGACGATGGATTTAAGGCAGCTGTAGCGAACGCAAAAACGAAAGAAATTTTAGTTTCTCATGCTGCCTATGGTTACTGGGAACAACGATACGGCCTAAAACAAATTCCTATCGCTGGAATTTCAGCTTCTGATGAACCATCTCAAAAGCAGCTTGCTGACATTACAAAAACAGTAAAAGAACATAATCTAAAATATATTTTATTCGAAACGTTCTCTACTCCAAAAGTAGCATCCGTAATTCAAAAAGAAACTGGTACAAAAGTTTTACGCTTAAATCACTTAGCTACTATTTCTGAAGATGATGCAAAAAATAATAAAGATTACTTCACTTTAATGGAAGAAAACGTAAATACATTGAAAGAAGCAACAAACTAATCCATTATATTTTCTAGGCAGCTGAATCTGTTATTCAGCTGCCTTTTTATGTATTTATCCTTGACTTGACCAAAATAACAAGTAAAATTATCCATATTAGCTTGAAAGCTATATTAATTTAGAAGGTGAGTTGGAATTATGAATCTTCACATTTGTGAAGTAACAGCAAAAAATTGGCGTTCAGTAGTTGCTTTAGACGTCGCAAAAGACCAGCAACAATTTATTGAAAGTAACGCGTTTTCTTTAGCAGAATCATTATATGAAGGAAACGGAACGTCAGTAGGTTTATATGATGGCGAAACACTTGTAGGATACGCAATGTATGGATGGTATTCAGTAAAACATAAAAGTGTATGGCTCGATCGCTTTATGATTGACCAACAATATCAAGGAAAAGGATACGCAAAACGTTTCCTTCGCTTACTCATTCAATTCTTACAAGAAAAATTTGAATGTAAAATAATTTACTTAAGTTTACATCCAGACAACAAACTTGCAATGGGACTGTATGAATCATTTGGTTTCCGCTTAAATGGGGATATTGATGATGAAGGTCCAGTTGTAGGTGTTGTAATGGAGTTACTAATAGACGAAAATACAAGCCTGTGAAAACAGGCTTTTTATTATACAGTTATCAATTTTTAGTTTCTTTCCCTTATTTAATTCTGTTTTACAATCTAATAGAGTGCTCATAAAAAATAAGCCTACAATTTACGCAGACTTATTTCACACACTCCTCGAAATGTTCTTGGAACCACTCTTTATTAATATCTCTTCCGATAAAAACTACTTCACTTACTCGCTCTTCTCCCTCTTGCCACTCTCTATCGTACGAAGCAGCAAATAACGTATGTACACCTTGGAAAACGATACGTTTATCTACTCCATCTATCGATAAAATTCCTTTGTAACGATATAAATATTCCCCTAGCTCTTGAACGACAGCTGACATCCACTCATTAAGCTTTTGTAAATCCAGCGGACGTTCTTCACGTAATACAAATGATTTCACACCTTCTAAGTGGTTATGTTCTTTATGAGGGTAAATTTGCAACGTATCTTTCGTTTTAAACGTTTGGATTTGTAATAAAGATGGTATATCTACCTCACAGTTAGTCGCCTCAATTAACTTTGCAGTCGGGTTAATTCCTTGAATTTCATGCAAGAGATTTTCTTTCTCATTCTCTTCAATTAAATCTAATTTATTTACTAAAACGACATCAGCAAACGCAATTTGCTCTTTTGCTTCTAATCCTTTTTCAAAATGTTTATGTATATGATAACTATCTACTACCGTTACAACACCGTTAATTTGGTAAGCAGATTGAATGACTGGATCTAAAAAGAATGTTTGAATAATCGGGCCTGGATTTGCAAGGCCAGTCGTTTCAATTACTAAACCATCAAAATCCATTTTCCCTTCCGCTTTTACGTCCAGTAACTGTTTTAAAGCAACGAGTAAATCTTCACGTACAGTACAGCATAAACAGCCATTTGTCATTTCCATAATTTCTTCTTCCACATTCATAATCAACTGATTATCAATGCCAATTTGCCCTATTTCATTTACAATCACCGCTAATTTCTTACCGTGATTTTCTGATAAAATACGATTTAATAATGTCGTTTTCCCAGATCCAAGAAAACCAGTTAATATTGTTACTGGAATCATTTCGTACATCTCCTTCTAGCTATATGTTTCTACATTATAGCATATAGAGAAAATCATTTTTTTAGCAAAACATATTTATTGTATGTACCCCCCCCAAACTATATAATAATACGTAGTAAGAAAGCCTTTTCAAAATAATAATTATTCATCAAGGGGGTACTTATAATGGAACGAGTTCAAATGAATGAAACGCTAGAATTCTCTCGTATTATTCAAGGATTTTGGCGTTTAGCAGAATGGAATATGACGAAACAAGAATTACTTTCTTTCATTGAAGATTGTATGGATATGGGAATTACTACTTTTGATCACGCTGATATTTACGGCGCATATACATGTGAAGGGTTATTTGGCGAAGCTTTACAATTAAAGCCTTCCTTACGAGAAAACATGCAAATTATTACAAAGTGTGGAATCGCTCCCCCATCACCGAAATTTCCAGAGCGATATGTGACTCACTACAATACTAGTGCAGAGCATATTATGCAAAGTGTAGAAGCATCACTTAAAAATTTACATACAGATTATATTGACGTATTACTTATTCATCGTCCCGATCCTTTTATGGATCCAAATGAAGTGGCAAAAGCCTTTTCACAATTAAAACAAGAAGGAAAAGTTCGTCACTTCGGTGTATCTAACTTCTTACCTTCACAATTTAATATGTTAAGTTCGTACTTAGATTTCCCGCTTATTACGAACCAAATTGAAGTTTCTGCATTGCAGCTTGAGCATTTTGAAAAAGGGACAATTGATTTATGCCAAGAAAAACGAATCAATCCAATGATTTGGTCACCTCTTGCTGGTGGGGAAATTTTTACTGGTCAATCCGAACGTGCCGTACGTGTACGCGAAACTATGCAAAAAGTTGCTACTGAGCTAGGTGTTTCTAGTATCGATACGGTTATGTATGCTTGGTTACTTGCTCATCCAGCTAATATGATGCCAATCGTTGGCTCTGGTAAATTAGATCGCGTAAAAACGGCCGCTCTTGCTACAAACGTTAACTTAGATCGTCAACAATGGTTTACAATTTTCGAAAGCTCTAATGGACATCCTGTACCATAATACACAAAAAGAAGAGCTGTTTCTTTACAGCTCTTCTTTTTTATATGTATTTCTAGTCATGGCAAATACACACATATCCCTTAATCCATTTCCATCTACCGCAACACTCGCACTTTCTAACGTACCTTCTAACTTAAAGCCTAATTTCTCAGGTATCGCTCTACTCTTCTTATTTAAAGAATCACAACGAATTTCTACACGGTTTGCTTTCAATTCAGAAAAAGCGTAATCCGTTATACCTTTCGCAGCCTCTACCATATAGCCTTTTCCGCTAAACCTTGTATCAATCCAATATCCGATTTCAAATTGAGGTATATCCCAATTAATACGATGTAATCCGGCTGAAGCAATAAATTCACCTGTTTCTTTCGAAAATACTAGTAATCTTAAATCCTCACGTTGCAAAAATTGAATATGTGATTTTCTAATACTTTCTTCTATTTCTTGCTCTGTTTGCTCTTTTTGTGCAAACACCATCCAAGGTTTCAGTTCTTGTATTGAAGCCTGAATTGCATCATATACAACTTTACCATCTCCTGGTTTCGGCATTCGAATAAAAAGCCTGTCAGTATAAAATTCAGAAGGAAAATCGAATAATAACGGATTCACTGTAAACACTCCCCATAATTCTTTTATATATAATAATATCCATCTCAAGTTATATAGTAAAGAATTTTCTGAATTAAAAACCTTTTACTCATTCACTTCCGCCGCTACACGAATTCCAGATTCAATCGCACCTTGAATCCATCCGTGATATAGCGTTGTATGATCTCCAGCGAAGAATATTCTCCCCTCTGGTTTGACAATCGCTGGTTGCAGCTCAGATTCTTGACCTGCTTGAAAAAGTGCAAATCCTCCAAGCGCATACGGATCCAATGTCCAGCTTTTTGATATTCCAGATATGAACTCATCATACACTTGACCACCTAATATTGTTGCTAAGTTGTGTAATGCGTAATAAATACGATCACCTTTCGATAAACCATCCCATAACAATGCGTCATAAGACCATGTATAGCTACCTAACATCATAGCCGGTCCTTTCTCACCAATTCCATAACTTGGATAATAGGCATAACGAATTGGCAAATCTGTTATAATTCTGCCACCTAATTGTCCTTGTTCTTCCCAAAATCGGCTTTTAAATTGAATTCCTATTTTCGTCGCAGGCATATAATGTAATTCACGAATTGCTTTCCATTTTTCATGAGATATAGAATCAAACGGATCTACTTCTACAAAACGCATTGTCGAAAACGGAATGGTAACAATAACTAAATCTCCTGTAATACTGCTATATTCAAAAGTTTCCTCGTTCCGATAGAAAGCTGTCACACCATTATCGTGTTGATGTAACTTCATTAATTTTTGATTATATATAATATTTTCTTCTAATTGCGGTAAAAATGACTTTGGTAATCTATCATTCCCGCCCACAATTTCACAAAATCCGCTCTCCTCTTGCATAATGTATAGAAAGCGTAAAGTCTCTACAAACGACCGTTCCAAAAAACCTTCTAAATCTAATAGAACACCAATCATCTCAATTGTTACTGGCGAAAAGTAAGTATTATACTGATAAGGATGATACTTTAAAAATTGCCCAGTAGAGTATCTTCCAAAATCCTTTACTACAACGTCCCAATTTTTTTCTGGGTTCTTTTTTATAAAATTTATAATGGGCTGTACCGCTAACAATAATAATTCCTCTGACGTTTTTCCAACTTCATTCATTTCCACAGGATATCTTAGAATACTTGGATCTTTTTCATATTGTTTTAACGTCGTTTTCCGTCCATTTACGTATATAATATCCGTCTCATTTCTATTAATAAAAGGTCTCACCTGTAGCCCAAATTTTCTTATATATGTCATCGTTAATGTATGCGAATATGGAATCCTCATTGCTCCAACATCTAAATATAATCCGGTATCTTCCATTCTAACCGTTTCTATACGGCCACCTACCCGGTTATTTGCTTCAAAAATTTTCACATCATGTCCTGCAGCCTTTAATAAAGATGCTGAAACTAATCCAGCCATACCAGCTCCCACTACAATAATTTGTTTTGGATTTGTCGTCTTCTTCAATCCTTTATCTATAACTTTTAACGCTTCATCCATTTCAGTGTTATACATTATATCTTTCTGCACAATTCCACCCCTTACTTCATCAAATGGACGTTAGTGGTTTAGTGCATTTTATTCATACATCCCCATAAACATAACACCATTGCAATTTGAATATTCACTAAAAGTACATAAGAGACAGATTTCATATTTCTTTATGCTTCGTATAATATAGCAACCGCACGAAGGAGTGACTAAAAAATGAAACATACTTATGATTACCACGCTACAAAAAAGCATTTAGAATTAAAGAAACAAAACTTATGTAAAAAACTTAGCAATATGACACTATCTGAAAAAGAACGTGAACAGCTAAAATGTGAAATTGACAACTATGAATATATTTTAAATCTGGTTGAAATGAATCATTATGAACGCGGATTTTCTCATTAAAAGCGGAAATAGGATTATCCGCTTTTCATTTTGAGCATTTCACTACGCATTTTTCATAAGTAAATATATAATAGGATGTACATTAAGATTGAGAGGTATATTCTATGATCAAGTTAAGTGTATTAGACCAATCACCTATTTCAGATGGTAGCACAGCAGCCCAAGCTTTTTCACATACAGTTACGCTTGCACAAGAAGTTGAAAAACTCGGATTCACACGTTTTTGGGTATCCGAACATCATAATTCCGTAAGCTTAGCTGGTTCAAGTCCAGAAATACTTATTTCTCATATTGCCGCGAAAACGGACCGTATTAGAGTCGGTTCAGGTGGTGTTATGTTACCACATTATAGCCCATATAAAGTTGCTGAGAATTTCCGTGTTCTAGAAGCACTGTATCCGAACCGCATCGATCTCGGTGTTGGTAGAGCTCCTGGTGGTATGCCAATAGCAACTCGCGCACTTCAAGAAGGGAAAATGGTCTCACTTGATCAATATCCAGAACAAATTGCAGACGTTGCAATGTACTTACATGATCAAGTACCAGAAAACCATCACTATGCAAACTTAAAAGCCACTCCAGTTATCCCAACATCTCCTGAAATGTGGATGCTCGGTTCTAGCGGAGAGAGCGCTAAAATTGCTGCAAACAACGGAGCTTCTTTCGCATTTGCGCAATTTATTAATGGCTTTGGAGGCCCTGAAGTTATGAGGGCTTACCAAGAACAATATCAGCCTTCATTTTTAGGAGATAAGCCTAATTCAATCGTTGCCATTTTTGTTATATGCGGAGAAACAAATGAAGAAGCGGAAAAAATTGCTTCTAGTTTAGATTTATCAATCTTATTATTAGAGCAAGGAAAACGAACTACTGGTACACCTTCTATTGAAACTGCTCAAAATTATTCATACAGCGCTTATGATTTATTCCGTATAAAAGAAAATCGTCAACGTATGATTGTTGGTGATCCGTCTTCTGTAAAAGAAAAAATAATAAACTTAAGCAAAGCATACAATACTGACGAATTTATGATTGTCACGATTACTCATCAATTTGAACATAAATTAAAGTCTTATCGCTTATTAGCAAATGCTTTTAATTTATAATTCTAAAAAGAGATGCATCACATATGATGCATCTCTTTTTCTTACTACTTATTGTTTTCATTTCCTATATATTCAATAGCTTCTTTTAATAGCTCTTCAAAGTTAATAGGATAATCATGATCTAAGTCAGGGACAACTTTATACTTATGTTCTATATTCTTCTCTCTTAATAGTTGTACAAATTGCTGCGTGGATTCGAAACAATCTTCATCTTGATCCCCGCATACTATATATCCTTTTATATGTTTATCCTGCAGCACTCTTAGCAACTCATCCCATTCTTCAATCTCGGGAAGCCATGGTGCCATAAAAACAAAACCATCAACCTCTATATCTTTTTGCAAAATCGTATATAAAGCTACTCTTGCCCCTGCAGAAAAACCACCAATGATTACATTTTCTACTGTATGGTTTTCTATAAACTTATTGTAATGCCCTTTTAATTCTTCTTTCCCTCTCTCTATATCATCCCAAACAAATCCATCTGAAAACTGAATTTGTGAAGACTGTGGTAAAGCTAACGTGTAATCTTGTGTCAAAACTGATTTCCAATATGGCTCTACTATTTGAATATTTTCTTGGTCACCGTGCAATGTAAGTAGTAGATTTCCTTCTTTCTTGCTGTATATATATTTCACATCTGGTCTTTCCTTTTTATGTGCTAATTCTTCTCTTTCATTACATAATTGCACCATTGTATGAAATTCTTCAAATTTATGTAGTGATTTTAAATCTTCGTCGGAAATTAAATACTCATTTCCATACCAGAATCCCTTTTCTATAATGGCCTCTCTCATTAAATGTAATGCTTCTTTTTCAAGTCCCGATGCACTTGCGAGTGCATACTTAAAATTATATATTTGCGCCTCATTCCCTATTACACCTGTAGCGTTTTCCATTATATAATTGTACGCTTCAAAACTTCCTTTATTTGCATAACAACGTAACGTTTCATTTAATAATTGAATGTAAGTCATGCTATTTTTCATGTACCAATTCCCCCGAAACCTTTTATAATATTTTTTGCGAATCTTTATACCACTTTGTATAACCCACGCTAACAATACCTTATTCTCAAAATGATGCTTAATAGTTACTCTTCCCTGTCCAATACATTTAGTATAAATAATAATAGACTGAAAAATCAATATTTTAAAAAACAAAAAAAGACAACAATATATGTATTGTTGTTTTCATTACATCTACCCGCTCTTTTGTTTTTTTCTATCTGGTTTACTTGAAACTAAATAATGTTTTTCTGAAATATATAAGTCTCTTTTTAAGCTACGATTTAAGTAAGGTCCTAGCTTCATTCCGCATATGAGGCGATCTTCGCTACCTTCAACAATTGGGAACATTTCTTTTTCTGTTACGTATTGGTCTACTGCTTTTTGTACGACATCAATTTCTTTCACTAGGCTTAAATTTTCTGCTGTATGTTCAAATACCTCAAGCGTTTCCTTCGTTATGAGAAAATCATTTGTTGGAAATGCAGGTAAATACGGTTTTAACAAATCATAATTTACTGTATAATCTTCATTTACTAATACTGTATAAACGATATTAGCATTCGTTTCTAAAAACTGAGCCATCGCTTGTTCTAATTCATCTTTCGTAATTTCCCGCTCTTCTTTTCCAGTTCTGAAAAAGCGAAACATCGCATCGCCTCCTTTTTACTATATTATAGCATAAAAGAAAACTGAAAAATCATAAAAAAACCCATTGAAATAATTTTTCAATGGGTTTCTATTATATTTATCGTTATTTTAAGAATGCACTTAGCATCCATACATGCTGTTCTAATGTTGTATGAATTGCTAACAGCATGTCAGCTGATGTTTCATCACCAGCTTCACCTGCAACTTCCATACCTTCTTTTAATTCTTGAATAAGTGCAGAATAATCATTCACTAATGTTTGCACCATTTCTTCTGCAGATTCTTTGCTTGTCCCTTCGCTGACACTAGATGTTGCGAGATATTCTTTCATTGTCGCTAATGGTTTACCTTCTAAAGCTAAAATACGTTCTGCTAACTCATCAATATACGTTCCAGCCTCATTATAAAACTCTTCAAATTTCTCATGTAATGTAAAGAAGTGTGGCCCTGTCACATACCAGTGATAATTATGTAGTTTAACATATAACACATTCCAGTTTGCTACCTGCTTGTTTAATACTTCAACAACATTTGTTTTCGTACTCATACAATCACTCCTCTTATCATTTTGTAATGTTTATCTTTTAATAACCTAATTACATTTTACCATACATTCCCTTTCCTTTCGAACAATTGGCTTATATGTAACAAAGTTTTAACACCTTTAATGCTTCCCTAATATCATTAAATTCATGTATTTTTTCAAACACTTCATACGTCTAATTGTCCAAGCTCATACATATGCATAATAGTACATCAAGCTCATCATAGTAGAAAGAGGGATAACATGGACAATCAACAATGGCAAGTAGCAAAGAAAGTAGCCGCTACTTATATCGGAACTGTCGTTGGAGCTGGATTTGCTACTGGACGAGAAATTGTTGAATTTTTCACAGTGAATGGATTATACGGGACAATTGGCATATGTGTAAGTGGATTTTTTTTTATTTGGCTTGGCACAAAGATGATGTTACTTTCATCACAAATCGGGGCATTTTCAGCGCAAGAATTTAACAAATATTTATTTGGGGATGTATTTGGGAATGTTGTAAACACATTATTATTACTCGTTTTATTCGGCGTAACGAGCGTTATGTTATCAGGGGCTGGTGCAGTATTTGAAGAGCAACTTCGCTTACCAAGACAACTCGGTATTCTTATTACAGTTATCGCTTGTCTTATTATAAGTAGCCGCGGATTACAAGGTGTTTTTGAAGTAAATACACTTGTCGTACCTATTATGATGATTTTTATTATCGGACTTGCTATTACAACCTTTTTTCACGGTACACCTTCCATTAATAACACTATTCCTGCAGAGAACTGGAATATGAAATGGATTACTAGCCCTATTACATATGTCGCCTTAAATCTTTCTCTCGCCCAAAGTGTTCTCGTCCCATTAGCCAGTGAAGTAAGAGATCGAAAAGCTATTTTTTGGGGTGGGATTTTGGGTGGTGCTGGACTTTCTTTAATTTTATTATGCAGCCATTTAGCAATCTTATCAGTCGATCAATTTTACCAATATAACATCCCAATGGCTGAAGTCATAAGAAGATTTAATGCAACTTTTCACTTCTTTTTCGTTCTCATTATTTTCGGTGAAGTTTTCACAACTTTAGTTGGTAATGTGTTCGGAATGACAAAACAGATGCAATCTATTACTGGGTGGAAAAATAACAATATTATTTTCTTCATTTTACTAATTAGTTATTGCTTTAGCTACATCGGTTACAGTGACTTACTTCACATTCTATATCCTATCATCGGATGGGTAAGTATTGTTATACTGCCAATCATTGCGTTTAAACAACTTCAAAAAACATAAAAAAGCATCCATGTTATTGGATGCTTTTTTATGCTCATTCACAATCATCACATACTTCCCAGTACGGTCCCATTTCTAATGCTAAATATGGCTTTAACTGCAACCGAATCATTCGACTAGGCATGCGCTCTAAAACAAATTGAATACCTTCTTCATCTTCGTCTAATTCAACTTTTGAAATCACAATTCTTTGCATAGTCGTAATGGGAATTCCATCTTTATATAAAGTGATTTTCACCTCATCGTATTCATTAAAATATAATTCGACACTCATTTGATTTTTCAGTATTTCATCAACAATTTTAAATGTATTATTTTGTTCTTGGATTATATATTTCCATCCGCCTCTATCTTCTTTCGGAGCTGTTTGAAATAATGTCTCCAAATCCTCGTATAGCATAAGATAACCCCTCTCTTACTAAAAAACGATGAGTATTTTATATACCCTTTATCTCTATCACTATCCATAGCTATTGTACCATATATCAACGTTCTTACCGTATTCATTTGCTTCATACATACTTATAAAATAACTAATTCTATCTCCATTATTATGTATATTACCTCATTACTCCATACACTCTTACAAGTTCAAATAACGACAGACTTTAATCCATGCAAATATTGTCTACTCTCTGCTTTTATTAGCTCACAGCATTCACACTTTTATATATAGTAAGACTACCACAAATAAAAAAGGAGAGTGACTTATACCACTCCCCTCAAAAGACCTTCCCTATAGCTGCTAAAACTAATACGATTATTAAAATTGCAAATAATAATGAGACAATGAAACTAAAAATAGGTAACGCTTTCTTTTCATTCTTCTTAAATAGTAACTTTAAACTAAGAAAAATATTTACTGGTACAAATATAAAATAAAAATATTTAACAATTTGCACCGAGCTATTCGAAAGTGTTTTTAATATAAACACTTCAATTAGAAAAACAATAAAAAATGAAATACTTAGCCAAAATGAGACGTAACTAAGCCAAGAATGTCTTTTTGTCCCCCAATACACTCCCATAATACTCTCCTTTTATTTGTATTCTATACGTTAATAATTATACACAAAGCTAACAAATACCTCTATTTTTCGACAAACATTATGCAAAATACCATTTTAAACGTCATAAAGGAAGTTTACATCTCCATTTGATTTTACACAATAAAACAGACTACCCTCTATTGGCATAATGCTACTAGGGGATAGTCTGTTCTCTATTAGACTTTAAATCTGTCAATTAGTCCTTGCAACTCTTCAGCCATTTGAGATAACGTGCCTGCTGCAGATCCAATTTCCTCCATCGAAGCTAGCTGTTCTTCAGCTGAAGCCGCAACATTTTGTGTGCTTATCGCATTATTTTGTGCTGTCATTGCAATTTGTCCTACCGAAATAGATACTTCATTTGCCCCTTTTGACATTCCATTAGCCGTTTCAACCATCGTCTTAATTTGATTAGCTATTTCATTTGTAGATTGTAAGATTTCAGCAAAGTTTTGCTTCGTTTCATTTGCGATAACAAGTCCAGATTGAACTTCCTCATTTACATGATTCATAGATTTGACTGTCTTACCCATATCATCTTGTATTTCACATATTAATTTACTAATTTCACTAGAAGATACGCTAGACTGCTCTGCCAATTTACGCACTTCATCTGCAACAATTGCGAAACCTCTTCCATGCTCACCGGCTCTTGCGGCTTCAATCGCCGCATTTAGAGCTAGAAGGTTTGTTTGATCTGCAATATTTTGAATTACTTCTAAAATATCACCAATTTGTTTTGATTTATTATTTAGTAATTGTATAACTGCATCTGATTGTGAAACCGATTCTGCAATAGACTGCATCTGGTTTACTGTTCTTCCTACTAGTTTCCCACCATCTTCTGCTTTTTCACGAGTATGTGCAGAAGCCGTATTAATAGATGATGAACTATTTGCTACATGTTGAATTCCTTCCGTTACATCAAACAGTAACATAGCGCCATTTTCTACGCTTGTTGTTTGCGTCGTTGCCCCACTTGATATTTCATCCATTGCGATTGTGATTTGCTCAGTCGCTTCACTTGCTTGCCTTACACTTGCAGTTAACTCTTCTGATGCCGCTGCAACATGCCCAGCTGAATCGTTAATTCTTCCAATTAACGTCCGTAACGAATTCGTCATCTCATTAAAACCTTTAGCAAGTTGGCCGATTTCATCATTAGAATGAATTTCAATTGTTTGCGTTAAATCCCCTTCGCTTATTTCTTTAGAGGTAACAACTAATCTCTTTAAAGGCTTCGTAATTGAAAGTGTTACAAAATAAATAAGTGCCCCGCCTACTACTAATGAGATAAGCATAACAATTAACATATTATAAAATACAGGTTGAGCAGCTTCAATTACTTCACTTGAGTACATCGTCCCACCAATTTTCCAACCTGTTTTTACATTTGTAGCAAATACCATATTCTTTTCACTACCGCCATAAGAATATGAAAAAGCACCGTGATTATCTTCATAAATTTTCTTTGCCCAAGAATCAGCCGCTTTTTCCCCTGATTTTTCTTGTGGATGAGCAATTATTTTTTGCTTTCCATCTAAAATGAAGGCATATCCTTTTTTACCAATATTAATTAACTTTGATGTTTTTAATAAATTATCTAAACTTAAATCTAGCGCAACAACTCCATTTTTATCTTCTGTTTGTTTTGCGATTGTTACGACAATATGTCCATTTCCTTTTGCCTTATATGGCTCAGTAACAACAATACCACCTTGTTTTGCAACCGCATCTTTATACCAAGAACGCTCTGTTGGATCATAGTCTGCTGCCATTTGTATATTTGGTTCTTGTACAAATTTTTTATCATTTCCGGCAACATATACTTGTTCAATATCTTTATTTAAATTTATATATTGAGATAACATTTTTCTTAATTCATCCTGATTATCTCCTTGATACATATTCCCCTGAATCACCCGTGCAAAATTATTCACATCATTAAATTTTGCATCAATCATTTGATTGATTAAATTATCCAGTATTTTTATATTGTCGTTGGCACTACTCTTAATTTGCGATTCAAAATTCTTTTTGGCTGTTTGATAAGACATGCCTCCGATAATAGACACAGCCGCAATTAAAATTACAAAGAATGAAATTAATAGCTTTTTTGCTACTTTCATATCACGAAACAAATTTAATAGTTTACCCATTATGAACCTCCTAATTTTCAAATTTAAAAGTTAAATTGAGTTAATTATGAATATTTCCCAATCCCTAATTATTATTTTCATAACCTATTATGATGAATACTTTGTAAAGTTTAAACAATTAACTTCCCTTTGTCTATATATATAAATAATATTATTATAAAATTTACAAATAGAAAAAACCAAAGGGTGCCCCTTTGGTTTTTACATTTTTTTATGTTGTTTAGAAAGCTTTTTCCACTTATCACGCTCTGCTCTGGCAAGGATTGCATCTTGTTTTCTTATAAAATACGCCAGTTCTCTTTGTAATTTTTTATAGCTTTTCAAACGATTTATCGTAATAAGTCCGTTTTCAATTGCACTATACACCGCGCACCCTGGTTCATTCTCATGCTTACAATCACGGAAACGGCATGTTGTCGCAAGTTCTTCAATATCAGAGAATGTTGTTTGAATCGCTTCGCTTCCTTCCCAAAGTTGCAATTCCCTCATACCGGGAGTATCAATTACGAGAGCGCCACTTGGCAATTGGAATAACTCTCGATGCGTTGTCGTATGCCTTCCCCTACTATCCTCCTCACGTATATCTCCCGTTTTTGCTACCTCAATTCCTATTAGCGCATTTAACAAAGTTGACTTTCCTACCCCTGATGACCCAACTAAAGCAATTGTTTTCCCTGAAGAAACGAATTGTTTCAACGAATCAATACCTGTATGCTCTAAACTATCAACAACAAAAATAGGAACACCAATTGCTATAGCTTCCGTTTCTACAATTTTTTGTTCTATATCATTACATATACTACTCTTTGTTAAAACAATAACTGGCATAGCGCCACTTTCATACGCTAATAATAAATAACGTTCCATCCTTCTAACATTAAAATCATGATTAAGTGCATTCACTAAAAATAAATAATCTACATTTGCTGCTATAATCTGTTCTTCTGTTCTTGTTCCAGCCTCTTGTCTTGAGAAAGAGCTTCTTCGCTGGAAAATACGATGAATAATCGCTTTCTTTTCATCTTCTATTTTCTTTATATACACCCAATCACCAACTGCTGGATAATCGCCTTTCGTAACTGCTTCATGCCGAAACTTCCCAGACAGTTCTGCCATATACTCACCATCATTACAAATAATTCGATATATATGCTTATGCTCGAGTAAAATTCGTCCTACTTCAAAGTTCTCAACAGCTTGTTCCTCAAAAAAAGAATCCCAGCCGAACGATTCTAAAATATTTTGATTCAAATTGATATCCTCCCTAGTGTAAGCTAAGCGGAAGGATCGTGCGCTCACTTATATAGTCTCGCCCTTTCCATCCACCTTTGTATTTGGTTTATTATTCATATAAGTTATTTTCGCCATAATACATCACCCCGTTCTTCTTTTAATTACTCTCATTATATGGAATTCTCCTATAAAAAGCTACATTATTTAACGTAATTTTCAAACAACTTTCTTTTGAGCATTCTAATTTGTCCTCGGTGACTAATTTCATCTTCTAGCACATGATACCAAAGATAGTGCTGGTTATATATTACACCGTTAGGCCACTTTCTTTCTGACATGAGCCACTCATCACTTTGTTCACTTAAATACTTCAGAGATTCTTCTCGAACACTTTGTAGAAGTTGTACATAATACTGTATTTCATGACCACGGATCGCTCTACCTGCTTCCCCTAAATACAGTGCATCTTCCCATATTTCTAATTCTTCTTTTGTAAAGTCACGATTTTGAAATGAAATAAGCTGATGAACTTTTTCAATAGCTGCTATATGCTTTAATAAGGCGCCAATTGAATTTCCGCTGCTCTGCATAATTAAATCTAATTGCTCAACTAATAAATTTTTTACTTCGCCTAATGTTACAGCTCTCGTATGCTCAAGCAGGCTTACTAATTCCCCTATTTTTTTGTATAACCAACTACACTTCTTATTCGATAATCTATCTTCATATCACGCACCCCTTTCTGCATTCATATTATTGTAAAAATGATTCATATAATAGACTGAAACCTTTCGAAATTTTCTGTTATAATTAAATTGAATACAAAATATACCCAAACAAACTTTCTCAATATGCTTATATGAAATATTAAAAGGAATCAATATAAAATAATCGAATCTTATTCACTAAAAGGAGTGGATTCGATGGAAATGTATCAATGGCTAACCGCTGTTCTCGTTGGTGGCATTACCGGCTTCGTTTCCCATCTAATCAATAACCAAGGTAAGTTATTGCTTCCACGCCGTTTGAAAACATTTTTTCATTTTGGATTTTTAACTGACATTTTTACTGGTAGCCTAGCCGCACTTCTTGGGCTCGTTTTATTCGATGTCACCGCAATAAAAGAAATTATAAAAGTATCCATTGTAACTGCTATTTCCGGTCAAACTTTCTTACTACATCAAGCTCTTGGTGGCGAACAGGCTAAAAATACGCAAATTGGGAAAGCTGATGAGAAGATTCAAGAAATTGACAAATTATTGCGACGTTAGTGTATACTTTCTTTTAAAATTATTGTTATAATGAGAAATAAATATTTTCTATTGCGTCGTTTGTCAGGAGAAAGGGTGTTTCGTATGACAAAAAAGAAAATAGAAGATTTCTTAACAAACTCCGAAAAAGAGGAACTGCTAGAAAACTATAAATGTTTACGAGAAGCCCGCACAAAAAGCGAAGCTAACTATTTTGGTGAAGCAGTAAACCATCTATTAAATAAAGCAAAACAACGAATTATTAAAGATGCAGGTATACATGATGAAAATGCTGCAACTGTTCAATCAAAGAGAAAAGCACTGTTTTAGCTACATTAGCTAAAACAGTGCTTTTTATTTAGAATTTTTTTCTTTCCATGCTATATTCTCTCTGCCTTTATCTTTCCATTTTTACAGTTTCAAAAGTCATCTAGACCTAAAGATCAACCTAATAATATTAGCCCACGCAAACCATTTTAATAATAGATAAAATAATTGAACTAGTAATGCTACAAACTAAATAAGTTTATTAAATCGCTTCTTTTAAATCTGAATGCGGATTTGGTCCGTATTGATTGTCATTTTCTTCACTTTCAATGATAAAAAATACAAGTAAAACAGCGCTACCAAACGGTACAAAATTTAATAGTTGCCACCATCCCGTTTTCCCAATATCATGTAATCGTCGTGCACCAACCGAAAAACTTGGTATAATCATTACTAACATAAATAGCAACGCAATAATAGCAACTAACACCTCTGAAAATGATGATAAAAATAACAGTAGCCAAAAAATTACGATATTGGATAAACTAAAAATCCAGTACTCTTTTCGCGTAGCTCTACCACTAAAATTCCCATAATTCTTTAGAGCTTTCAAATACCATTGCATTTAAACCTCTCCCTTTTATCCCCAATAAAATTAAAATATGTAATTATTAACAGATAAGTAGAAATATAACACAACATTTATGTAAAATCCATATCCCCATCTAAATTGCCCTCTATTTAAATAGTTTTTTCCTTCGGCATTTTTCACATTACTTTCACATCTATTTCACAAATATAAGTAGTCCGATATGCTAAACTAAGTATATCCTTTTCCAAGGAACTATATGCCGATATATAAATCCCTATCTTTATAGGGATTTTTATTTTTTGATTCCTCATAACTTTGTTACAATACATTTCTTCTACTATTTCTATACTTTTAGTAACTACTTTAATTAAAAGCACATTCATGTATTCACACTCTTATTAATTCTGATTTGCGAAATATTTATACAAGCTTTATGATGCAATTCCTGTTTCACTACTTTCAGTAAGTTTTTCACTTTTTCTAAACAAAAATAAAGCTCCTATATATAGTAAAGTAGTAAAACTACCTATAAGTATAAAATTGTGAGATACTGCAAATAACATTCCTGCTATTGCCGCACCAATCATTTGACCAATATACATAGAAGCATTTGCAAGCGCGGCTCCTGTTCCTCTTGCTACACTAGATATGTTTTGTAAGTGCCTCATCATTAATACAAACAAAATTCCTGTCCAAAAAAACAAAGCAAAGAACGATAACTCCACCAATACAATGTTCTTTACATGTGGAAGTAATACATATAGCACTGCTGTAAATATAATTCCACCATAGAAAGAAAGGTTATAACCAATTTTATTTACGATTCTAGGACCAAAAATATTACCAGTTAAATTTCCTAACCCTAATACGAGCATAGCTGTACCTACTTCATGAACTTGTAAGCCAAATTGAATGGAAAGCCATACACCAAAAAATGAAAATGCAGCAAAATTTCCGGTTTGAAAAACAAAGTATGCAAAATAAGAAAGTGAAACCTTTGAATCTGTAAGTAATTGTTTATAACGCTGTAAAATCGCTTTTTTATTTCCACCTATATGAACCGATTGTATTTCTGGTAATACAACATAAATAAGAATGACAAGTAGTGCTGATAATATACCAATGAAATAGAATGGGATTGTATAATGTATCGTTGCTAAATAAGCTCCCAGTGGCAGCCCTAAAATTTGAGAGATTGATAACCCTGCTGTTGCAACCCCAATTGCTTTCACAATTTGCTTTTTCTCTATAAGAATCGGAATGGATGCCCACACTTGTGGAGATACAAAAGCTGCACTTACACCTGCTAAAAATCTAAATGTTAGCATCCATAAAAAACTCGGTGCAATTCCACACAAAAACGTACTTACTGCAAAAAAACTCATACCTAGTACCATCACTTTTTTTCTGTTTAATCCATCTGATATAGGACCAGCAATAAGCGCAAATCCAGCATACCCTAAAGCATACGAACTCACCATCCATCCTGACAACTCAGTTGAAACATGATACACCTGTTGTAATGTCGGCAACAGTGGTGAAATTAAGAAAGTATCTGTACCGATCATAAACATTATCATAAAAAATACAGCTAGTACTCTGTTCATTTAGACCTTCTCCTTATATAAACAGAGGGTACTCTCCCTCTGTTTAACTAATCTTCTAAAATAGATTGGATTTCTTTCATGACCCTTTCATTCAATGCAACGTCTACCGCTTTCACACTTTCTCTTACCTGCTCTGCCCGCTTTCCACCAGGTATAACAGTATCAATTCCTTCTTTATTTAATAACCATGCTAACGCTAAATGAGACACTTCAATATCATTTTCTTTCGCTAGCCCTTTTAACTTATTCACTTTCTTAAAATTACTCTTATATGTATTTTCTTCAAATAGATTTACATTTTGACGCCAATCGACTTCGTTTAATTTGAAATCTTCTGTATATTTTCCGCCTAATATTCCAAAAGCAAGAGGCCCATATGGAATAAATGAAATACCCGCTTCTATACAATACGGCAACAGTTCTTCCTCAGCTGTACGTTCTAACATATTGTATGGAGATTGTACAACATCTATATGACCATGTTGATTCGCCTCTTTTAATTGTTCTATGTTTACATTCGATATTCCAATTGAACGAATTTTCCCTTCTTCTTTTAAATGAGTAAGCTCTCCGATTGAATCTATGTAACTTGTTTCAGGATTTGTAAAGTGTAAATAATATAAATCAATATATTCAGTCTGTAATCTTCTTAAGCTATTTTCCACAGCATTCCTTAAGTAACTTGGTTCATTGTTAATATAAGTTTCTCCATTTAACAACGGTTGAATTCCACCTTTTGTAGCAAGTATAAACTCATGACGTTTTCCCTTTAATACTTCTCCTACTAATTCCTCTGATCTACCGAAACCATATGAATCTGCTGTATCAAAAAATGTAATCCCTTGCTGAATAGCTTCTTCTACTAATTGCTTTCCTTCTTCTTCATTCACATTAGCATATAAATTATGTCCCCCTACTGCATTTGTACCTAAACCCAGCCTTGAAATATTTAGTCCTGCCTTTTGCAATTTTGTATACTTCATTTTTTCTCCCCCTATATTTCTATTGTTCGAATATTTTCGAACAATAGAAATATACCACTTTATATGTTATAGTGCAAATATCTTAACTTATACAAGTAGGTGAAATATGCGTACACTCTATCATCCAAATCGAGAAGAAATTCAATTTTCTTCTGTCTTATATGCACTTAGCGATCAAATTCGTTTACAAATTGTAAATATGTTACTAGAGAAAAGTGAACAATCTTGTGGTGCTTTAAACATCCCTATTGCGAAATCAACTTTATCTCACCATTTCAAAGTTTTACGTGAGTCAGGTGTTATGTACACGCGCCTTGAAGGAACACAACGTTTCATTTCAATTCGTGAAGAAGATTTAAATGCTAGATTCCCAGGTTTATTACAAGTTGTATTACATGCGACAGAGCCATATTAAAAAAACATTTCATATGAATATGAAATGTTTTTTTAGTATTCTCTATTCTTTTAATAAATCTAATAATCCATTCCCTTCGGATGTACGTTCATACCCTAAAGGTACAGTTCTTTTAATAAGTTGTGCATATATTTCCGGCTCTGATAACTTTCGACCGTATTCTTGCTCACACTGTTTAATGAGCAAGGCAAGCGCTCCAGCAACATGCGGCGTCGCCATGGAAGTTCCACTTAACACTGCATATTTCCCATCTGGATACGTAGATAATATTTCATCACCTGGCGCTACTAGATCAATTTCTTGATTTGAATTACTAAAACATGTGATTTTCCGTTCTAAATTGACAGCGCCGACTTCAATTACTTCCGAGTAAGCACCTGGGTAATCTAGTTCCTCTGTATTATCATTACAATCTCCATTATTCCCAGCAGCACATACGACGAGAACATCCTGCTTTACCGCATTTTGAATTGCTTCATGTAATTCTGGAACATCTTGCGGACCACCAAGTGACATTGAAATAATTCTCACTTTCTCTTGATTCGGCCCTCTCCAATTTACAGCATAATGAATTGCCTCAATAATTTGCTCGTAACTTCCAGAACCATCTCCCGCTAAAACTTTTAATACTAACATTTTAGCAAGTGGTGCAACTCCTAATACACCGACACCATTTTCAGTTGCTGCAATCGTCCCCGCGACATGAGTACCATGTCCGTTATTATCAAGATACACATTTGGATCAGCTTCATAATCTTTTGTGAAATTTCTTCCGCCGATAATACGATCTTTTAAATCTATATGATTAGTATCACACCCTGTATCTAATACGGCAACGACTACATCTTGCCCCTTCACACTCTTTCCCCATACTTGCGGAGCGTGAATCAGTTGTACACCTGGTGGAATTTCATTTACTTGTTCTACAACCTTATTTACGGTAAATGGAATCAATTGTATACCTTTTTGTTTATTCACTGTACTACTCATCGTAATCCCTCCTGAAAATGTATTATTTTCATTTCAGACCACTTTTGAATACGTGTAAATGTAACATTCGTTTTATTCTTTTTGTTTTCCTTCTTTTCAAATATTTCTCAACATCATTTACTAACTCTATACTACTTTTGTATTTCCCCTATGATTTATAGGAAATAACAGCCTGGGTCATTCAACTAATAACCAAAATAAAAGGACCAATTAATGGTCCTCTTACAGTCTTTTAAAAGAATGATATGTAATTTGAAAAATAATATAAATTAAGACTAAACCTCACTCTTGTTTAAAAACTTTTCTATTTCTTTTACTAAATATTCCGCTCCCTCTATCCCAACAGTAATATTTCCATTTGCTAATGATATGTTCTGCTCTGAAACATCACCTGTGATTTGGCAAGCATTGTAAGGTTGATATTTTTGTAAAATGATTTTATCTGCTTCTACAAAAATTTCAAGCGGTGATTTGATTTGTATTCCCAATACATCGCGTAATTCTTTAGGGATAACAATTCGTCCTAATTCGTCTACTTTTCGAATAACTCCTGTTGCTTTCATATTTCTCCCCCCTTTCTCTCTATTAATTTTTTTCACCTCGCTTTTTCCATTTTATCACTTTTTGGCAATACTTGCCTCTTTTTAGAAAATTTTGTACTCGAGTTAAAAAAACACATTTAATGCATACGTAATCTCTCTTTCAATTGTTTTACATAACGGGATCTTATAAGTAAGAAGTATACAACTTGAATACCTATGAAAATACTTAATACAACTGTATTTTCTTTAAACAATGAGTACTCAAACATTTGCCCTAACGCCGTTAAGGCTACTGCCCCATGTAATGTTGCAACACCAATTGGAACGAAGAATAAAAGCGCCAATCGAATTGTAACTACCTTCGATAATTCCCTACTCGTCAATCCAACTTTTCGAATCATTTCGAACAAGCGAACATCATCCTCCAAATCGGAGAATAAACGGAAGTAAAGGAAACTTCCTGCGCAAACGAAAAATACTATACCAATAAAGAAACCTACAAATAAAATCGGTCCTGCAATTTGTAAACTTTGGTTTTGTTCGTACTCTTCCGCACTAAACGTTGACTGTTCTTGATACGGTTTAATTTGATGCGTAAGCTCTTTACCAATTTCAATCTCATCTTTCGTTCTTTCAGTTTTATACATATAATCTTTTGTCTCTATAAATCCATCTTGTAATGAATCATATTGATTATTAGAGATTACATAAACATTTCCTCTTAATATTTTCCCCAATGAAGATGAAGTAACTTTTTTCACCTTTAAACTTTCATTCATATTGGGTAAAGTAATTTCTTTTCTTTCTTTCATCGCTGGCCCTGGTATATCAGCTGACAAAAATACAACCTCTTTATTTGCTACAGTATTAAATGGTTCTCCTGTTAACTTTGCATATTCCTTATAATCTGATTCTTTTATAAAAGTGGCGCTTCTTAACGACTGTTCCTCCGTTTTCTTTGTCGAAATATTAGTTTTTGAAGCTGCTATATTATATTTCTTTAATCCTTTGTCAATCATTTGTATATGTTGTGATTCGTTACTATTCCCTTGCTTAGAATGGTAATGAAACGCAATTGGTCTCTCCATTATCCCTTTCGTCATGGATGCGAAGCCGACTAATGTCCCTATTGCGGAAAATGCTACAGTAGAAATAATGGTTACAATAAAGAACATTCTTGCGTTATCTCTCATGCGATACGCTAAATCTGATAACGTAATAATATTAGTCTGTGTCCAATAGAAACGTTTACTTTTTTTACATAATCGAATAATAAAGACACTCAGCTGCTTGTACAACAAATACGTCCCAATAATAACTACCGTTGTAACAGGAATCATCATAATAAATACCATTGCGCCATGCGATAGAAGAGCTCCTACATAGCCAGCACTAAGCAATACTACTGCTAATATTGAAGAAATGATTGATGCTTTCGGTTCCGGTTTTGCCTCTGCTGACCCTCTAAACAACTTCATAATTTTATTTTTACGAATCATTCCTGCACTAAACAATGATATGATCATAAATAATATGAAAAACATAATACTTGTTACAACAATTGCTTTCATCGGTATGTAATAGGATAAGGAGATATCTAGTTTCAATATCATCGGAGCGACAAATAGTAATACCCCTGAAAATAACATACCTGAAAGAATACCAAAAATAATTGCCCCTATTCCAATCATAATATTTTCAAAAAAGATCAGACGCTTTAATTGATATTTCGTCATACCTAGCATCATTAAAATTCCTAGTTCACGCTTTCTCGTTTTTAAAAACATTCCCATCGAATATAAAATAAAGAAGAATGTAAATAAATAAATAATAGACTGTGCAAAAGACATACTTACGAATACGTACTGACCTAATTCTCCTGCACTTAATGCCGGATGAAACGCAAAAAATGAATACACAAAAAAGGCCATAATTGCAAATGCACTACTCAAAAAATAGGCTGAGTATGTCCGTCTATTTCGGGTTACATTCCGATATGCTAGTTCTCTAATGTTCATATTACTTCTCCGCCCTTCTACTATCTATGTTTTTATATTAGTAAAGTGCGGAGATACCTTCCATCGATTCAAATGACAAAAACCTTACATTTTTGAAAGGTAAATTGGTGATACCCTTGGTTTATTTTGTTTCTTAAAACAGGTTTAGCATAACCACGGTAAACAAAAAAATATTTATATCCACTTAACTTATTTACCAATTGCTAGTATCTAGAAAAATCTGACTCTTTCTTTCGTGCAATAATATTGATTTATTTCTATACTTTCTTTAATATATAAATTGGTATATTTTTATATATCTCGGGATATTTTTACAGGGGAAGTGGGGAGGTATACATGCTTAATACAGAAAACAAAACATCTTTAATCTTTGCTCTTTCATTAGCTATTGAAGCCAAATTTGATGCCAGCGATTGGACTAAGCTTGCATATGAAATAGGCGAAGTCGAGGCAATCAGAGGGCATGGTCGCCTTATTAGAAGCTTAAATTGGGGAGATCCAGATTATACCGAAAATATTATTGAAGTATTAGAACGAATTGGTAGAAACCCTGATAAATTAGCTATAATTGCAGAAAAAATCAACCTAGAATTGTGGTTACAAACAAAAAGAGAAGACTTATATAAAGTACTTTATACTGACGAAGAACCAACCCATTTATTAGATGAAAACCCTCTTGACACTAATACTTTTGACTTAGGTAAACAAATCAAAAGAATTTATGAATCATTGGAAGAGGATCCTGAGCTTGCTCTTGGTACAACCAAAGAAATGGTAGAAACAGTATTAAAAACTATTCTCAATGGAAAAATTGATAATATAGATGATCTTGATATGCCCGGATTAATTCGAGCCGTTCAGCAAAATATCAAATTAATTCCAGATGAAGTAGAGAATGCAAACAGAGGCTCTGACATGGTTAAAAGAACTCTTAGTAACTTAGGACAAATTGTAATTGGGATTACAGAACTTAGAAACGCTTATGGTACAGGACATGGGAAAATAAAAAATGAAAGTGGATTAAAACCCTATCATGCTCGTCTAGTAGTAAATGCCGGGGTCACTTTGGCGAAATTCCTTACTGAAGTGCATCAGGATGAAGAAAATTAATATTAAAATCTTCAAAAGGAGGTATAAGAATAATATATCCTTTACCTCCTTTTATTTATAAAAACTTTATATTGATTTGAATACTATCGCCTTCACGAATATATTCAATCCTATCAATCAACACTTTAGCAAGAGTATTCAGTTCTTTCTTGCTAATGCCTTCCGTATTCCATGCCTTTTTAAAACCCTTAATTGCATGTAGCCGATCATTGTCTGTTCTTACATTCTCTATGACTGCAAGTGATTGTTCGATAGACCGAATTTCTTCTTTCTTCGTTTGCATTAATTGTTTTTGTTTTTCAATTCGCCTTTTCATTTCCGACTTATCAATCATTTCATCAATAAACAAGTCTTTAATACGTTCAATACCTTTCTCTAACCGTTCCAACTCTTCATATTTATTTTGCAAAGCTAGTTGAAGTGTTGAACTATCACCCTGCTTTTCTTTCGGTTCATGATTCAGTAATTGTTGCTCATATTGCTCTAAATCCAAAAATAATTGAGCATAAATCACTTCAACATTAACACACCTATTATGACAGCGGCTTCCAAAACGGTCTGTTGTCAAACAAGTTTTTACGTATTTCTTACCACTAGCCTTTCCAGTAAAAGACATTACCCTATTACATTTACCACAGTATATCAACTTTGAAAGTACTTGGACATTTGTTCTTGTTCCCTTTGGTGTATACCTTCTTGATTCAAGTATTGCTAATATACGTTGGTGCTCTTCCTCAGTTTTTAACGGTTGATGTGAACCTTCAGCAATAATCCATTCAGACCTATCTTTTATTTGAACACCATTTGCATTCAGCTTTTTCTTTGAACCACTTCCGGAAGTCTTTCCATATACAACTTTTCCTAAATGCACTTCATTTTTTAATATCCTGCGAACTGTATTTTCATACCAATAACTGTTCCTGTTAGTCTTAAATCCTAACTCATTCAACCTCCAAGCAATTTCATAGGTTGCTTTCATCTCTTCCAAAAACATCTTTTTCATAAGTTCGTAAACTTTCACTTTATCTGGATCAACATCAAGTTCCTTCGTTAAGCGATTATAAACATATGGAAATGGCGGTCTTCCATTTGTCCATTTCCCTGCTTTCGTACCTTGTTGTTTACCACGAATCATTCTCTTTCTTATCATACGAAACTCATGGTTGGCAAATACCATTTCAAAGTTATTAATAAGTGCTTGGTCTTCATTATTAAAATCATATGTTTTAGTTGGTGTTATTACTATTGTTTTAGAATCACGAAAAACTCTACTAATACGTCCCATCTCTTCGAGGTCACCACGTGATAAACGGTCTAAATCAACAACCAAAACTGCATCATATAGTTTTTGGCTAACATCACTTAACAAACGAATCATCTTCGGTCTTGAATCAATATATTCAGAACTACCAATTTCTTTATAAATCTTATACTTAAGATTTTGATTTTTTGCATACTCTAAAAGTAAACTTTCATGTTTTGCTAGAACATCTTCTTTTCCATCAGACTCATCTCTTGATTTTCTTAAATAAATAGCTACTTCTTTAATATTTGGTTTCATGTTATGACACCTCATTTTGTCATGTAATATACAAATAATTTTAACAAATACTGGATATTTTTAAATGATCTAGAAGAGAATAATTATTTTAATCAAGCAATATTTTGTTCTAATTCTTCATTTATATATTTTTCAGCGATACTATTCATACTTTCGGCCATTCGTTTAATAGCTTCTGTTGATGGCTCATTACTTACCCCGATAACAGTAAGTTTTCCGTACTTAAAAGTTGTTCTAGTTAATCCATCTTCCAAATGTTCCCGATTTATTACTTTGATTTGTTCGTTTACAGTGCCGAAAATTGTATTCTTCACATTACATCAACCCGCCCTCTCGATAATTTCCTAACTATATAAATGCTCTATTTGAAGAGCTCACAAATACTTTGTTTTGCATTTCGAACCTATTATATATAGTTCATTTAAATGCGGAAACCAAATCGAAAAATTAATTTTAACTTTTTTTAATCAATCTTTACGCAGAAAAGTAACTAGTTTAATATAACATTAATGGTAAATAATACAATTCAAAGGTGGTATAACTGTGGAGATTTTTAAATCAAAAGAAACAAATAAAAATATCGAGGGCGTAAAAATAAAAAACAAACGTGCTGTAGGTATTCGTATTAGATGGTATGAAAATGGTGAATATAAACAAACTTTCCCTTCTATCCAAGCTACTGCTCGATTTATGAAAGAATACGTTCAACGTGCGACACTGCCATTTGCTTCGATTCACAAAAGTATACGGGAAGGTATTGATTGGAGAGTTAGGGGATCTGTTCACTCATTTAGATATGAAGATAAGTATGATAAAAAAATTCAATACAAAAAAATGAGGCATATCAAGTGATATGCCTTTTGTTATATATAAAATTTCCATTTTATTATTATGTACATTCGATGGAGAAGTGGTATCTCCACCGAATATAAAGGAGTGTTGGGAACTTACCGCATTATTTATTCTTCAAAATACGGTAAGTGAAATTTCCATTTTATTCAGCAGCAATAGACATTAAGCGAATTGCTTGGTCATTGATAATTTTTCCATCAAGATAGATAGAAGCAACAATTAATTGAGAACCACGAAGTGCTTGAGTGCTATCAGCGTAAACATGTTGTACTTCAATTCCCTTCTTAATCAGAGTTCCATATGCTTCCCCCATATTAATTAAACTAATTGCTTTGTTTCCTACTGCAATATCTGGCATAGCATCTGAAATCATTACTGGTAATCCAAGCATAGTGTAATAATTAGCACCATTACCGTTTTTGAAATCCACAAGATAGTATCGGTTTTCAGCATCTTTTAGCTTTGAAACCTTATTCCAAGTATCACGATTCATAATAAACACTGCACCTTCGACTAGTTCTGGATTCATAGAGTTGAATAATCCTAAAACATCATCAGTAGTAACTGTACCTGCAACGGTTTCAATCACTGATTCTGGAGCCAGTGTTGCAACTAAGAAACCTTCCATTTGTCCAACACCATTTCCATTAACAATTGCTCGGTTAACTGAATAAGCAATACGACTTGATAGAACATTGATTGCATAACTCACAATATCAAAGCCAGCATCATTAATTAGTTGTTGTGATAATTCAATAGCTGATGTTAAACGCTTTTGTTCCAATTTTACTTTTGACATTGTGAAATCTGCTGGAGTTGCATTTTCCATTTCACCTAACCATTGAGCTCCGCCAATACCAGTCTCTTTTAACACTTCAAGATGACCATTTACACTTGGAAACTGTTTAGATAGTGCAAATAATGGAGCAACTTCTTCTAATTTCTTAATAATTTGATTGGAAATTGAAGTTGGAACTGTTAGTTGTCCTGGTGCCGTACCTGTTGTAATTGCACGAACTTCTTCAGAATATAAGTTACCTTTTAAAAATTCTTCAAAACCACGTTGTTCTACATTTGTATCGTTTGGACTTAATAATTCAACCATATTTCTAACCTCTTTCTTATCAATTTTTTTTAGTTGTATTTCAATATCTCGAATTCGAGATTTTAATTGCTCATATTCGTGTACTTCCGTAAGCCCACGAGTTTCATAACTTTGTGATTGTTCGAGCAAGTCATTTCGCAATTCAATAAGAGCCTTGCGACTCATTTCATGAATATTTCTTACTATTTTCCTCTTAACCTCAGCAGGTACTTCAACCTCTTCAACAACATCAATTCCACGAGCAGAAATTGAAGATTGAGAATATGCAGGATCTTTTACAACTGAAACTTCAAATAATTCAAGTTCATGGATTGTCCGTTCAAAATAACCTTGAGTAGTCTTTTTCCATGAATCTTTAATTGAGCGGAATCCAAATGACATGTTCTTTAAAATTCCTGACTTAATTAATTCATAATAATCTTTGCCCCAAGATGTAGGAGCAACCGTTGCAGACATATAGAGTCCATTTGCATCTTCTGACAGTTGAAGTGAATCGTTGCGAGTTGAAGCTAAGATTTTGCTATTGTCGTGTTCAGCAAGAAAATGAATTTCTTTTGCCTTCTCAATTGCATGTTTAAAAGCACCGCGTGAAATCTTTTCTTTAAACTGTTCGTTGCGTCCCAACATTTTACTAAATTGTTCAGTCTTATTTACATAGCCATTGACAGTCATTGAGCCATCTTCATTTGCTTCAATGTTGGTCTGATTAACTCGTAGTTCCATTTTCATTTTTCGTATCACCCGTCATTTTATCTGATTTTTCAGTTTTATTTTAAGATAACTTTTCATCACCTATAACCGTACTTGTATTCGGTACGGTAAACTCATCTTTTTCAGCATCATACAATATATCACCTAATGACCACATAAAGTAATCTTTCTGAATTGGATTCTTATCTAACATCGCCCGAGCTTCATTAATACTTAATATTCCTTTTTCAAGAGCTTGTCCAATGGCTTCAGTTTGTTCTTTTGGCGTTCCTCGAAGAATCTCTGTAACATCAAAACGGAAATAGTAACCATCTTCTTTTTCACTTTCCAATAACAATGATTTATCCAATGCACTCTCAATTGCTGAAATGATCGGTGACAAAGTATATTGTAAGAAGTGTAGATTCTCAGCCACATTACTATTATACTTATTTAAATTTGAGTTAATCATAGATTCTGGAACATTGAACAACCTTGCAATTTCACTTGTGGTCACTTTCTTTGAATCTGTTAATTGAAGTTCGTCTGGTTTTAATGAAATTGGCTTATATTTTAAACCTTCTTCAAGAATAACTGTTCTACCAGCATTTCTTGCACCAGCATATAATAACTCCCAACCTCTTCGTAGTCGTTTTACAGCATTTTCGCTAAGTTTACTAGCAGTTTCAATAACACCTGTTGGAAGTGCAAAGTTTTCTAATAGACTTTTAGAGAATTCAACCTCATTCAATGCTAGTTGCAACGTTCTCTCACCACTCTTTAAAACACCATTAGAGCCACTGTCAATTAACAGTAGATTATCATATGGTAAAATCTTTGCTCCACCAACACCCATATATTGAACTTCAATTTTACCCCAAGTAACACCATCATCTGTGAACTTCTTAAACTGTACTTTATCAGCATCTAATCCATGTAAATGAAGCACTTTATTTCCTGCTCTTTCTACATAAGATAACGCCTTTCCATAAAGAATGTAATCTTCAACCAATTTACGTTTAAATTGAACCGAATCTGCAAATTCGTTTGGTTCATTATTAAGTAACATTACACGCTTGTCATTCGGCACTTTTACTGCTTCACCATTTTGCTCTTTATACAAATAAATTGGTAGTTGAGCAATAGAATTACATATTAATTCCAGCGATGTTTTGGCAGTTGGAATTGATTTTAATTGATCGGCTTTAACAATTCCTCCACCCAATAACATTGTTAATGCTAGCGCTGAGCCATCTCCGCCATATGATGAACGTTCTTCTACATCATTTTTCTTATTAAAATAATCAAATAATCCCACGTAATTCCTCCTTTCTTACAAAATTAAATCTCTATACTCTTCAATTTGTTTAAGCATTTTTGAGTTACTGTTTTTAATTGTTTTATATTCCATGAGTTCTAAATACTTTTTGTACTCAACGTTTGTTACATTTTCAAATCTGAGTATCCACAATATTGGTTCAATAATTTGATTAGATTGAACTAATTTTTCTATGACAATAACATTCGGTTCTTCCAATTTCCTCATTGCATTTTGTGGACCGTCAATGTAATAGTAATAACCTTGCATTCCTTCAACTTCCACATATTCATCTGGATTAAAGTTTCTTAGATTCTCAACATTAATCAAATGTTCCACTTAGAGCTCACCTCTCATAATTCGAGCAATCATTTCATCTCCCTCATTACTTTCACTGATGTTTTGTAATTTTTGACGAGTATCAGCAGTTAAACATAATAATTTTGCTAATTCATTAGCTTTGGTTGTATGCTTATTTAGCTGTTCGGTTGCAGGATGTGCTTTCTTACCATGTAAGTGTTCTACAAATTGACCTTCTTCAGAAATGGTCTTATGACAATCCTCAATTAATGAATAATAGAATGCCAAGTTTTCAATCGTCGGTTTATCTAAATCATTCACCAAATCAATTTTCTTTAATTCTTTAACAATAAATAAATAATACTTTTTGGCACTTTCACTGAAATATACAGGAGGATTATCAATATGGTCTTTCAAAAAATGTTCACTGAATTCTTTTTCTTTTTCAATCAATTCTTGCCCACTCGTTCGACCTTGATTACGTTTCTTTAATCGTTGTGGTTTTGCCATATCATCAATCCTTTTCACATTTTTTTACAAAAAATAGTTATAAGAATTTTGTACAGTTCAGAGTGAATAATGGTGGCTAAGTTATTCTAAAGACTACACCCATTTTTTATGGACTAATACGGGGCATCTAATTCTTAATCTCTCTTTAAAATATTTGTTATCACACGTTTTTCTTGAACATTTAATTCATTCTTCACGATATATTTAGTGACCAACACCAATAACACTCTATTATTCTTTAACTGTTCTATTTGTTTGTTTATTTGTTTAAGTAATCGTTTATCCTCTGTCTGTTCCTCAACATCATTGAGCAATTGTATTTGCATATCAATTGACTTTAATATACTATTAGCATTTATTAATAATATTTCATCTATTTGAGCCAATCGTTTATTTGTTGTATTGAGTAATTCATCAATAATCAATAACGTTACACCACCAATCTATTTGTTATGATTCATTATGTATTAGTAATAAAAGGATTGCCCCACTAACACAAATGATTAATGGAGCTGTAAGGAGAGCGTCAAGTAGCACCAACAAAAGTGCCAATAAATTCATCCGAGAGTATGAAAATGAATTATGTATCGATACTTATCAATAGAGTAGATAAGTATCATTCGTGAATTTGCAAAACTATACCGATAATGATTAAAAATGTAACGGTCTTTTAGATGAATTAGACACTATGGCTTCAACATTAGAGTCCTGAGAAAGTTCGTATTTACCATTACATAATATATTGGAGAAATCTCTCCCTTCTGGTCAAAAAATCAGCAAATTTGTTCTAATTTATTTATCAAACGTTCAAGACGATAACGGTATGTTGTACGTCTTCCACTTACCTTTAAACATTCCACTAAATCACCTTTGTAATGATTCTTTAACAATTTAATCATTTCAACATCTTTTTCATCTAACAAACAACTTTCAATATTTTTTTCAATAGCTTGTTCTAAATTTATGATCGGAATAATTTCATTTGGATGTGTAATAGCACTTTTATCAGCCACGAGCCACTTAAAAATTTGTTGATGTTTATTTGTTACAATATCTTCACTAGATTCAGCACAATATTTCTTATTGGCTCTTTCACCTGTTCTTTTTTGTACTGTTTCAAATTTGGTATAAGAGCGGACAATACTTCCAATATCGCCATACAATAATTCCTTTGTCCTTTTTCTATTAATCATTATTTTTTTCTTAGAACATGATGTATTAATTTCCGATAAATAATATTGTATTGTATTATAAATTCCTTCTATGAGTCCTCTAGCATCTTCATTTTGTATTGTTTGATAACACCATAAATCTTCAAACACCGCACCATCATTGATTAATTCATAATCACCTTTTAACAACTGATATACAGTATCTTCATATTTTAATAGTCGCTCCTTGTTAATCAGAGCGCTTGTCAATTTAAATTCAGCAGTGGTTTCTTCGGTGTCACTTGAATATGATGGAAGACCTTGCTCATTCATTTCAACATCTTTCATTCTCTTTTCATCTAAGATATTATATTCATTTTTCTTTGTTGTAAGATTTTCACTTTCAAGAATGTACGCCGCAAGAAAATCTAATATTTCATTAATCGTAGTTGTTGTTTTACTATCACTTGTTACCTTCTTTGCATTGAATGTATGAAAATATTCATTAAGATTATATTTCTTTGTAATTCTTGATACTTCATCCATTCTTTTTTCAGTATTTCTTTCATAACTCAATTCCTTTTTAATATCTCTCATCACGTTTTTTAGCATTTTATTGTTCTCCTTTTATCTCTCTTTGTACAAAATAAAAGAGCTCGTTAATCTAACGAGCCCTTCATCATTTCTTCTAGTAATTTAATAGTCGCTTTGCTATATTCATAAACATATATTGTTTCTCTTGGATACTCGAACCTTGTAATCGGTTCAATACCAAACGAACCTAAATTCAAAAAAAAACTTGAATCATATAAATAAATTCTTCCATTTTTAATTTCCATACAACCATCCCTCTTTAAACAAATAACCACAGCCATAAACACATAATCATAACCGCATTTCTAACATTTTCTATAACCCCATCACTTTTCATTTCCCAACACTCCTCATTAAATTAAATAAGTGCCATCATGTTTTATGATCGCACCTAATTAACTAATTCCATATTCCCTTTTCATTTCATTCCAATATTTATAAATGTAACTAATTGAAACAGGTTTAATATTGAGCTCTTTTAATTCCTCATTTAACTTGAACCAAACTTGTTGATGAGTATAACCTAAGTTTTCCAGTTCAAAAATGCGTTGTTTTTTGAACAATACCTCTTTTTGTTTTGCAGTCATATATTTTTCCATAATTATCGCTCCTAATATTTATATTTCACTATTTAGTAATACCCTACAATATATATGTCCACAAAACTGCCAATTGTAAACCATAATAATGATAGTTTTAACTTACAACCTATGCAGTTAGATTGCATGGAATATATTTAATGATTGCCCCATGGTGTGTCTGAATTGATTTTAAGTATTCCTGCATATCCATATTGGAGCGTTTAGCATATGCAAACATATCTTCTTTAACATTATTATTATACCTATATGCAATAATCGGAACTCCTTGTTCATCTCTTTGAACATACACGATTTGCTTATCTGATAACTGTTCCTGATTATTATCATCTTTAACTAATGTTATTTTTTGTGCATCTTTATTTTTATCTTTCTTATTAAGAATTTGCCCACCCTTATCAACAATTCCTTTTTTGTACTTTTCAGATTCTTTTTTGCATAAATAAGCGTGTTCTTTACGAGAATAAGTATTTCTTAAACTTTGTACACCACTTTCCGTTTTAATGAGCCCATTATTTTCAATATGAATTATATTTATTTCTTTTAATTTATTGTTATAGTTAATAATTGTTTTATTTGTCAAACCTGTTGCTGCTTCAAGTTGCTCAACTGATGGATAAGCAATTTTTGTCGTATTGTTATAAAATGAAGATAAAACCGTATAATAAGCAAATAATTCTCGGTTCACTGCTCCTTTATAATCCCCACCCATAATTGTTTGAATTTCTTCATAATACAATATTGTGAACGTTCCCTCTTGAACAGTAATAACAACTTTGAAAATATCATTTGTTTTACTCGGCATATTTTCAATTTTCACCATGCCTTTTTCACATAAATACCTTAAACCTTTAAACAAAGCATTTTGTGTTTTTCTATTTGGTTTTGATAGTCCTGTTAAATTGGCTTCTAGTACTGCAACTGATGTAATTGTTTCATTATCATTTTTAGCACACATAAGCAAAGCTGACATCGCCAATTTTTCTTCTGTAGATACAATTGAGTTTGGTAGTCTTATAAACTTCCCCATCGTTAATGTTCTCCTTTGATTTTAATTTGATTGGATTTAATATTGTTTAAGCAATTTGATTTTTATATTGATTCACTGCATATTCAATACGACCATCTTTGTCGTTAAAGAAAAATACAAATTTCCCCTCACAATGTTTATTTGGAGAAATTCCAATAAGTCCATAACCTTTTCTAATAAGATGTTCCATGAGATTCAAATTATAAACTATATAAGTATTTTTCAATTCCATAACCCCCATATATTTTTACTATTTAGTAATACCCTACGTAATATATGTGTACTAGAAGCAGATTTGTAAACCAAAAAAAATTAATATTTTTCATTTAAATTTATAATTTTTTATCGTCCACTCCAATTACAATATATTAAAAGACACTAGCACGAAAACTGACAAGTTTTCTGTGCTAAATATCGTATATATAGTTATTATTAGTATATATAGTTATCAGTGTAAAAATGGACAGTTTTCTGCTCATTTTTTCCAAGCATCTAGAATAAATGAACAGATTTTTGCTCAATTTTACACCATGATAATTTTTGAATACAAAATACCTCTACATATAAAAATTCATGAAATATATTACAATTCATCAATATTTTTCATATAATTATTATGAGTCTAGACAAAAGGAGTGTTCTGAATGTTAAATACTATTGAAGAAACTATTAAATTAGCCGGTTGGGGAAGACGTAAAGCAATGCGAAAGCAAATTGAATTATTCGAAAAAGAACTGTTAGAAGAAGAAAAATTACTTGGTGTTGCTGCTTCAAAACCCAATCCAACTGAACAATTATACATAACTAGTAAAAGAATAATTGCACATAAAATTGAGGGCGTATTTCAAAATAACAAGGTGGAAATCCCCTTATCTTCCATTAATTCAATAAATACCAATGTTAAAGGGTTAAGTTCTGAAATAATAATTGTGACATCAAACAATACAGCATCTGTTGAAAAAATCCCTTTACATGTAGCACAAGAAATTAAAAAGTTGCTTGATTCTTTGATATTGGAAAACCAAGCGAACTAAATTCCGCTTGGTTTTTGTGTAATTGTTATTATTAATTCTCATTTCAACACAACATAGCCACTATTCCAATCAAATTTTATTTTATGCTTATCTGGTTGCAGGGTTTCCCATCCTCTATAAAATTTATCTATGTCTATTGTACCTCGGGTTTTGTGTTCCGATTTGCTCATTACATCCATTACCTTCAATAACCACTGCTCAAACGGTACTCTTCGTCTAAGCCGCTGATAGTTACTCGCATACCCAAGAGTTATTGCCAATGTATGTTCTTCATCTTCTGTTAGTTTCCTGTCTAATAAAATATTTTCAATCATTTCAAAAACCCCCATTTTTATAAATTCATATATATAATTAAAATAATAAAATTAATAATTAGAATATTCCTCTTCATTTAGTCATCAATTTAATTCTTTTTTTCATCTCTTTTTCCTTTTCACGCCGATCAAACAATTCGCCTAACAAAATCTCTGCAGACTCTTTCAATCTATCATGATCTGTTTTTAATTCTTCTTTATATTGAAGAAGCGTTTTTGTATCACCATCTTGATAGTCCAAATATGTTATTACTGAATCTACCGCGGAGATGAGCAAATGCATTGCCTGAACCTTGCCCCATTCATTTCCAAATTGCTCCATTTTCCCCAAATAAGGTTGGTCAGACATACCATCGAAGGCATCTATTGTTTTCTTAAACTGTTCTTGCATTATCTTTCTGTGCTTTCTAACCATGTACTGTGTTTTCATCTCAACCACTCTCCGAATTGTAAAATTTTGTATTTACCCTTCTTACAAAAGTTATTATATATAGAACATTTCAAAACGGAAACCAAATTCGAAAAAAACTTTTACTATTTTCCATACAAAAAATGACAGTTCTCTGACTATAAATAAATCAGATAACTGTCATATAATGTAATTCGCGTTATTCTTTTTGATTTTTTATCCCTCATTAACCTCATTGCAATCATTATAAAACTATAGTAATAAAATTATGATTAAACTCTTTTAAGTTCAATATCTTCTTTAAAATTCAAATTGTAATGAGATCCTTTCTTATATTTGCTCGTTCCACAGCAAACCTTAAATTTCTTATTGCTCCCACATGGACAAATATCATTACGCTTTATATTTTCATACTTATCATTATAAAAATATTTTTCACTTTCATTCACAGAAAATATTTTTAAAGGATGTTTATTATGGGTAATAAAATAATTTAGCAATTGAAATTTTTCTGCTTCAGTCCTATTATCATCACTCAATTCCATTACACAGCGTTTATCTAAAGGATGTGTAACAATGGCAACTGCCTTTAATGCAATATCTTTACACAATACGTTTGCCATCTCCCCCCAGTATAGTGAGCCTGTTATATGGAGGCAATCCAAGCCTATAGCGTTCTTCCCACAAATACTACATATTTTAGTCTTTATAACTGCTTCAATACTAGCAAATAACTTATAAGGATATAGTTTTTCTAATGTATAAAAAAGTTCATTAAATTTATCAATCTTATACGCACTATGATTTTCTGTGAATTTATTTACATTTATTATTTTATCTATCGTATCTTGTAACAATACCCATGAATCTTGAAATCTTTCTTCCATAAGTGCTATCCAATAGTTAGAATAACACTTAAACATTTTACAATATTCCGCTACAACAAACATTGAATTTGCAATTTCTTCATTTTTTAACCTTACAGCCTGTTCTTTAATCTGTCTGCATATTTCAATACTAGAAAGTGATATTTCTATTACTTTATTATAATGTGCTTGTTCTAATTCTTTATGTATGTCATGCACATATTTTTTTAATAGTCTATGTTGGGGAAATTCATTAAGTTCTCTTTTCAGAACAGAAAGCATTAATTATTCCTCCCAAAATTTATTAACATCAATCTTCTCAAAGCTTTCTTTAAATCCTTCTACTGATCCTTTATAGGATATATGTTTGCTTGTTCCTTTTTCTTTATTTTCAACTAATAATTCAAAGTGAACAGTGGGTTCATCATTCGGTCTTCCTTTCATACGATCACCGACATAATTAGTAACTAATCCTGTAACAATTGGAAGCAAAAATTCTGTGCCGATAGCAATTATAGGCATCCAAATATCAAATGAATGTAAAGCTAATATTTTTTCTTCACCTTTATTCTCAAATAATTCTATTTTATAATCATTATTTTGATTTACAACAGAATATTTATAAAAATCTACTGTGTTAGGCTGAAAAACTCTGTCTTCTCCCCTCATTTCCAAATTAGGCAATAATAAAATATCTGCTCTTTTAGCTCTTTCTTTTGTTTCATCATTAAAAACATCCATATTCATATAAGCTTCTAATTTCATATTGGATTTATGTACTTCTAACATAATATCCCTCCATCAATCATACTAACTTCTAGTGATTTAATTTAATCAAAAAAATGCTTACTTAAATTTTTAATTGCTGTTTAACCTGCTCCCATTCTAGACTAACTTCATGATTTATTTTTTTAAATATTTTTGTAGATTGTTTCACTCCAGAATATGCCTTTGCTGCTTCATATTTAACAAAAGCATCTAATATATACGGCATTTGCTTATTCGAATTCTTGATTCCAGTAGTTAAAAACAATCTATATAATTCATCGTAAATTGTTTGAGTTTGGTATCTTAAAACCTCTAATTTTAACCAACTTGACAGAATTGTACTAGCAAATAATGTTTGAGACACAATGGATATAAATTCCAAGTTATTATTTCTTAGCAACAAACAAAGTAACCAACTAATCAGATATAAAAATATGATAATTCGCTCTTTTTTTGCCATTTTGTCTGTTACATTTTTAGCAAACAAAGCATTCTCCATTACATTTATCCCCAACTTTATAATTGAAGGATTAATGTCATTGTTATAATATTTATTGGTTGTTTCGTTATCTAATGGAATACCAAATGAATTAGATAATAAATGTTTTCTTCGTTTATCTTCAATGTTTGGTATTAAGGAAATACTCAGGTAATTATCTACTATAAAATAAGCAACTGTAGTCACAATGAATACTATGGTCAATGTGTTTTTTAATGCTACATTCCCATTTACGAAAAAAACTCCTAAAGATATTACAGCATTGAACCAAAATAAAACAGACGAAACATTCTTAATTTTATCTACTATATTATAATATTTATCTAATGAATCTTGTCTTTGTGTCATACTTTTTTATCCCCTAAATGTCTGGTAATAGTTTTCTAATTTCCATCTCAGCATTATATGTTTGACCATGCCTTTCATAATAACGAACATTATTAATTATTCTTTTTGCCCTATCGATATTGTCTTTAAGGTATTGTGGGGCACTATAATCATATGTAAGGTTATCAAAAGAACTAAATAGATATTCTTTCAAACTACCTTTATAATATGTGTTATTATTTACTATCCAGTTTTCTAATAAAAATGAAGAATAATAATTTCCATTCAATCTATTCCAATATTTCATCAAACGAACTAGTGGTTTTACCTTAGAATGACTAATAGTATTTGCTTTTGTTAGCTTTCCATTAAATCCCGTTGGATCTGTCTGCATCCAATCTGTATACTCAGTAGCTGGTGCAGGGATATAAATAGTGCCCCATTGCTCCATTGCAGGAACCAGTTCGAATTTAATGTGTTTAAGTTCCAATACCATTGTAGGGCTATCCTGATAAATTTCAGACCTACCATAATATTTATTAACAAATGTTCTTAAGTATTTAAGTAAAGTTTGAGGTTTATAATTATAAGGATTATGAAAAATAACCATATAATCTATATCAGAATTGGCATCCACCTTTCTTGGGAGAATTGTCCCCCTAGTATAAGAACCAAATTGAAAATGCTTTTTTAAATCTGTACCAAAATAAATATTTAACCGCGTTGATAATGTAGATATTGATGTAACAATATTTGGCTTTTCTAAATCTGATAAAACCAACTCACTTGATAAATTCTCCAAATATGATTGAACAGACATCTTCTCACCTAACCTAGCAATTTTTATTTACCTATAATATACAATTATACCATTGTTTTATTTCAAAATAAACTTTCGTTAAAGTTTCACCAGATTACATTCCATTTTTGAAAGGTTTAAAAAAATTGCTTATACGTAGTACTTTATTTATAATGACTACATTCATATTCATACACACATCCTATTGTATATTCGTTAGTTTTGCGAAATAATAAAGGATAGAAGTATGTACCATTATACATATAAACTTATTTACCGCTTTAATATGAATAGGAGGAAAACATAATGACATTACAAGAACAGATTATGAAAGCATTACATGTTCAGCCTGTAATTGATCCAAAAGTTGAAATTCGTAAACGAGTTGATTTCTTAAAGGATTATGTAAAAAAAACAGGCGCAAAAGGATTTGTACTTGGTATTAGCGGCGGCCAAGACTCTACATTAGCAGGACGCTTAGCACAACTTGCAGTTGAAGAAATTCGTAACGAAGGTGGTAATGTAACGTTTATCGCCGTGCGTCTTCCTTATAAAGTACAAAAAGATGAAGATGATGCACAATTAGCATTACAATTCATTCAAGCAGATCAATCTGTTGCATTTGATATTGCTTCAACTGTTGATGCTTTTTCAAATCAATATGAAAACTTATTGGGTGAGTCATTAACAGATTTTAATAAAGGTAACGTGAAAGCACGTATCCGTATGGTTACTCAATATGCAATTGGTGGACAAAAAGGGTTACTTGTTATCGGAACAGATCACGCTGCAGAAGCTGTAACAGGGTTCTTTACAAAATTCGGAGATGGTGGTGCAGATTTATTACCATTAACGGGATTAACGAAGCGCCAAGGACGTGCATTATTACAAGAGTTAGGTGCAGACGAGCGACTTTACTTAAAAATGCCAACAGCTGATTTATTAGATGAAAAACCAGGTCAAGCTGACGAAACAGAGTTAGGTATTACTTATGATCAATTAGATGATTATTTAGAAGGTAAAGCAGTTCCAGCTGACGTTGCAGAGAAAATTGAAAAACGTTACACAGTGAGTGAGCATAAAAGACAAGTACCAGCGTCAATGTTTGATGATTGGTGGAAATAAATAAAACATAAAAAAGAAGCTAATCTTCATTTAGCTTCTTTTTTATATGTTAACGATATACCCCTACTCTTTTCTCCAATAAATCTTGCAAGCAATCTTCATGTTGTTTACAAAATAACGGTGGCATGTCGTCTAACGGGAAAAACTTCAAATCCAACGTTTCATCACCATCTACTTTTTTGTCACCTCCAACTATTGAGAATGAAAAGAACATCACAATTGACTGGGCCTTGTCTCCATTTGGATATGATTGAAAATATTTTGTATACACTCCAATAAGCTCATTTATTTCTACATCATACCCGGTTTCTTCTTTTATTTCCCGGATTGCAGTTTCCGCAGCTGATTCTCCTATCTCCATTGCACCACCTGGAAATCCCCAAGCGTTAAAGTCTCCTCTTTTTTGCAGTAATACTTCTCCTTCTTTATTAAATACACAACCACCGGCAAAGTTTAAGAAAACATAATCATGTCCTACTTTTTCACGTAATTCTTTTATATAATTCGCCATTCTCTTTCCCCTTTTCATACTTCTTCTATCGCTATTTTTTATCTTTTTCAAGCAATTCAATGATTCGATCTAGCTTCTGGTTCATATTAATCACGTGGTGTTTCTTTGCAACGCTGCTTTGTAATACTCTTCTAATAAACAAAATAAATGATATGAAAAACAAAACGATAAGTCCGATTACTAAACAAGTATATATCAATGTGAAAATATTACTTTCGAACAAGTTCATTCAGCATTCACATCCTCTCCTTTTTATTTTATCACATAATTCCCAATATTTTAAAGTGATCAACAAATATAAAAAGAGCATCTTTTACAGATGCTCTTTCTCATTGCTTAATACGTAAATGTAATTGTCGCCAATGAATAACCAGCCAATGCACTATAAGGCGCTACTTGATAAGACACACGCTTTGCACCTTTTGGCCAATTTATTTCATTTAATACTTTCTTTATATCTTGCATCGTCCCATCCATGGACTGCTTATATCGTACTTCTACTTTTTCTGGTTTGGCTGCAAACTGTTGCTGCAACTTTTGCTTAAATTCATTATAATTTTCTGCTCCGTATTCTGCAGATAAGTATTGTAAATTTGTTTCTTTTAACATCTGCTCATATACGACAGTCTTTGAGCTACCAGCTTTTATTTTATTTGTTAATTCACCAAAATAACTTGTAGTTGCCGCTGGATATTTGCTACGATCCCATTCATGATCTTTACTTAACTGTTCGTCAGACATATTAAAATATGAGTAAGTTACACGCCCTGCTTTATCTGGTACTGGATCATCAAATGTAGTATCTAGGTGATACCATTTGTTTTCAATGTTCACTAAATTCCACGCGTGAGCTTGTCCATTTCCTGTGCCTGTTACAATATGATTTTGAATACCTGCCTCTTTTAACAACTCATACGTTAATAATGTATATCCTTGGCAAACGGCAGAACGATTCGCTAATGCTTCATATGCTGTATACGCTTGATAAGACGTATCATAAGACACATGCTTAACAACGTAATCGTGAATAGCTTTTACTTTCTCATGCTCATCCATCCCTGGTTTTACAATTGATCCAACAATTGATTTCGCCTGAGCTTTTACATATTGAGTTTGTTCTTTTGATTCACGGTATTTTACTTGCAGTGTAAACGTATAGTCCCCTGGCATTCCTTTAATAGAATATCTAGTAGACGCTACATTATATTTTACATACTCATCAGCATCTACAATTTTATTAAACTCACCATACAATTGATCCATAATATTTCTAGCATTTCTATCTTTTGTTTTATATGTGATTGTAATATTTTCTTCTCGATTATCAATCTGTTTTTTTAATTCTTTTCTGAAATCATCTAATAACTTTACATCTGATTGTGCTGTCATTGTAGTCGGATTTGTAGCTGCATAAGATACAGATGATGCTTGTAAGCCTCCCATTACTATAGTTGAACAAAGTGCGGCAGCTGTCACATACTTACTTGTCTTTCCCATCTTGTCACTCCTTATATTCTATAACTATACGAAAAAGTATCGTATAGTTTCAGAGTATACAATACTTTTTCGTATAGGTCATATGAGATTATGCATATTAACTAATTCACATAAAAAGGTTGTTCTTTTTAAAAGAACAACCTTTTTTCATTAGCATGTTTGTAATACACAGCATGTATTTTCAAAACGTTGATTTTTCAAATCTTCATTATTAATACAGAAATATAGCATCCCTAGTTCTCCCCAAACCATATTACAATTTTTATGATCTGAATCAATTTGGAATAAAAGAGTCATTTGCTGCGGGTCTACTCCCATATATTCTCCTGTCTCATATAACACTTCTTCTTGTACAGAGAATGGCTCACCAAACATTTGATGGTTATCGTAGTTATCTGGAATTAGCTCTTCAAGTAATTGCAAGAAACGATCTGAATCAGCCTCATCTTCAATGAAAAGTTCTGGTAATTTGTATGTCAGTTCAAAAGTAATTGCACACTGGTTATATTTCGCTTGTATTTCATTTTCTCTTCGTAATTGCTCTACAGGAACATCATAATAAAGTACACGCCCAGCTTCTGTTAGATTCACATTTTCTTCAAAATAATTTTCAATGCAAAAGAAATACAGCATCCCCGTCTTAGGAAGATTGTGATCCATACCAACGTTTTGTAAATCACTTAAGTTAAATTGCGCGATAAATTGTAGTGGATTTCCTTTATGCTTTGGATATTCAAATAAAGCTGGTAGATCAGGAACTCCTCCCATTTTCGAACTACCTATCGCAACAGTTCCCTGCTGCTTTGGCACAACTTTTATACAAGGAAATACAGTATTAATAAGTTCTTCTTTCAAGTGTGTTAGTTCATATTTATCAATTAATACTTCAATTTTTTTATTCATAAATTCTCCTTACATTTACATACTTATTTATATCATAGTACAAAGATTATACTTCATTCTTTACAAAATCAACAAGCCTCCCAAAAACGGGCTTATCCTTCGTACGCGAACAAGTTTAAAAAAGCATACTATACATTGTTCCTACAAACATGATAATTCTTTAGTTCTTCCAGTACATTTTCCCCTCGTTCATTTTTAAATATAAGGAGGAATTCCACATGGGTTACGGATATAGTTGCTGTGGTTACGGATACGGTGGCGGCGGTTGTGGTTACGGAGGTTTCGCTTTATTAATCGTTTTATTTATCCTTCTAATCATCATCGGAGCTAGCTGTTGGGGCGGCTTTGTAGGCTGCTAGTAAACTAAAAAACTATTGTAAAAAAGCACGTACAATACGTGCTTTTTTGCCATTTCTAAATCTTTCATTCGAAAGGAAGTATGTTTAATGAAGATTGATGGTGTTTTTGAAGGAGGCGGTGTGCGCGGTATTGCGCATGTCGGGGCAATTTGCGCGTTAGCCGAAAAAGGTTATGAATGGGAACGTGTAGCTGGTACATCGGCTGGTTCGATTATTGCAGCGCTCCTAGCGGCAGGATATTCTTGTTCAGAGTTAAAAACGATTATAACTGATATTGATTATAATAAATTTACGAAAAGAACTTTTATTGATAGAATTCCTTTTATCGGCAAGGGACTCAGTGCATGGACTACTCTAGGTATATATTCTAATGTATTTATAGAAGAATGGATTGAAGAATTACTTCGAAAAAAAGGTGTTCATTTATTTACTGATTTACCGGATCTAAACAAACTCAAAATCATCGCCTCTGATATTAGTAATGGTAAAATGGTTGTCTTTCCTGACGACTTACCAAACTACGGATTTTTAAATTATCGCTTCTCTATCGCTAAAGCGGTAAGAATGAGTAGTACAATCCCCTTCTTCTTTGAACCGGTAAAATGGAGAACTCCAAAATGGAAACAGCCTTGTTATATGGTTGATGGAGGAATTCTAAGTAATTATCCAATTTGGATCTTCGATTCACCTACCGCTCCTCGCTGGCCGACTTTCGGATTTCATTTTGTAAAAGATGAGATTCAAGCTGATCCTGCTCACTATAACGAGCCTATTTCCATGTTCAAAGGACTATTTAAAACAATGATGCAAGCTCATGATTTACGTCATTTAGATAAGGAATCAAAAGCAAGAACGATTACAATTCCAACAGGAACGATTACAAGTACTAATTTTGAACTGACAAAGGAAGAAAAAGAATGGCTTTACAATTCTGGTTATAACTCTGCTAATAAATTTTTACAAGCTTGGAACTTTAGGCAATATATCGATGAATATAGAAAAGGAAATCAAGACCGAAAGACAAATCGATTTTTTCGTCAACTTGACTCATAATATTATTACTCTGCTTATAAATACGAGAACGTTTAACAACTTAATAATAAATAAGCCTAGTAATTTCTTATATTACTAGACTTATTTATTATTATATAATCTCGTACATTGTTTAAGGATACGTTAACCCTTCGGCTTCCTCTGCAGTAATAACTATGTAACGATTTCCCGTTCTTAATCCTAACAGTTCTGCTTTTTCAATCGCTTCTTGCTTCGTCTCTGCATAAGCAGCTAAATATTTTTCTCCATTGATCATTTGGCAAATTACATATTGTTTCATTACTTTCTCCTCTTACTTTTTCATTAGTTGTGCAAGTTTTTTTATACCTATTTCAATTTCTTCTAACGTTGCGTATGAATACGATAGGCGCAAAAATTGATTTGCACTTCTATCATATAAAGTACCTGGGTTTAATAAAACCTTTTCTTGCAGAGCTTTATCAAATAAACTGCGATATGAAATGGTTACTTTTATATGTACCCATATATAAAATCCCCCTGTTGGTTCATGCCAAGTTGCTATTTCACGAAGATATTTATCTAACATTAGTAACATAAAATCTCTTCGTTTTTTCAATTCACTTCTTACAAAGCGCAAATGCTCATCATATAGACCATTTGTAAACCACTCTGCTGCAATTTGCTGGGATATAGTGCTTGAACCATAATCTGTTTGCATTTTTATGTCTGACAATCTTTGAATTACTGGCTCAGGTCCAACAATCCATCCAATTCTTAACCCTGGACTAATTACTTTGGACATGCTTCCAATATGTAGTACGATTCCATTTTTATCATAGGCTTTTAAAGGTTTCGAACAAGGTGCATCAAACCATAAGTCTTGATACACTGCGTCCTCTATAATAGGTAATCCAATTTCATTACATATTTCCATCACTTCTATTCGTCTCTTCGCATTCATACTAAAGTTCGTTGGATTATGAAAAGACGGGATTGTATATAAAATAGATGCATTAAATTGCTTCTTATATTTTGTAATATATGATGTATTTAAACCGTTCTCATCCATTGGTATTCCAATGAAACGCATTCCTGCGGATTGAAAAACATTAAGCGAATATAAATAGGATGGTTTTTCTAATAAGATGGATGCCCCTTTTGGAAGAAGCCCCATAGAGATAAGTTGCAGCGCTTGAATTGCTCCTGAAACAATTAATATAGAGTCAGGAGATACACATATACCATGCCCCTTTAAGTATTCGGAAATCTTTTCCCTTAAATAAAAATTTCCTTTCGGCTCTTCATACCCAAGCGTCACATTTGACTTTAAAAGCTTATTCATAATTTCTTTCATCTTTTTCTCAGGTAAGAGACTCGGCGCGAGCTCACCTGTTCCTAATCGAATTACATGTGGATAAAATTCAGCTTGATTAATCTCCTGAATAGCTGGGAGATTCGGATAATGAAGTCCTGTTTCTACATAAGACTGCCAATTAGGCGGGGGTGCGTAAGTTGAAGCATTCTCATTATTATTTACAACAATTGTTCCTTTCCTGCCATTCCCTTCTATGTATCCCTTTGCAACTAGTTCACCGAAAGCCATTACAATTGTGCTTCGATTCACACCAAATGTATGTGCCAAATCTCTTTGTGAAGGTAATTTCGTTCCAACGGTCCATTCTCCATTAACGATCCTTTCTTTTATATACGTTTCTATTTGTTTATACAGAGGAGTCGCTAGAGACATATTCGGTTTCCAAACGAATCTTTCCATTATATCACCTTATATTCTTTTTGGTTGGTAACCTCCCCAACCATATGGATGGATACAAATTTTCATTTCTTCTATACAATATACACTATCATAATGAATTAAAATAGGAGGTAATATGATGAGTAAAGCAATTATTCATGGTATCATTCTTGCATTTGGACTTATCATTCCATTAGGTGTACAAAATGTTTTTGTCTTTAACCAAGGTGCGAGCCAACCAAACATTTGGAGGGCAGCCCCTGTAGTATTAACTGCCTCTATATGTGATACGTTACTCATATTGATTGCAGTGCAAGGTGTCTCCCTTGTACTCCTTACTTTTTCTTGGCTAACTAACTCGTTATATATAATTGGATTTTTCTTTCTCCTATACATGGGCTTTGTTATTTGGAGAAGTAACCCTTCCAACGATGTAAAACAAGAAAAAAGTATGCCCTTAAAAAAGCAAATCCTTTTCGCAGCATCCGTTTCGTTATTAAATCCACATGCTATTTTAGACACAATCGGTGTAATTGGAACAAATTCTATTCAATACATAGGAAGTGAAAAATGGGCTTTCACACTTGCAACTATTATCGTTTCTTGGATTTGGTTTATAAGCTTAGCGTTAGCGGGGAAATTTCTAAAAAGACTAGACTCAACCGGAAAGACAATTTTATTATTAAATAAATTTTCTGGTCTCATCATATGGGGTGTCGCGCTTTATATGTTAAAACAAGTTATTTATTCTTAATGAACGAAAGAGAATTGCATGTTACTCAAAACATCATGCAATTCTCTTACAAATTATGAAGTAGGCTCTGGTTTCTGTTTTACCGTCTTTGCATCCTTTGCTGGTTTAATCCAAATGATTGCTATGATAGCACCAATGGCAGCGAAAATACTTGTCAAATAAAACACTTCATGGTCCGCCCCTTTCATGAAAAAAGAATATAAAGGTGGTCCAGCTGCTACACCGATAAATCGCATTGAACTATAAAATGACGTAACCGTTCCCCTTTGCTCCTTTTCAATTCCTTGTGTAATGAGGGCATCTAAACATGGGAGTGCCATACCAATCCCTATCCCCATAATAACGAGACAAAGAAGTAGTAAATAAATCCCTTTTATAAATAAAGGAATGATGACTGATGCAGCTGCCATTAAAAAACCAATATAAATACACTTCTTCATAACATTTTGATTATCTCCAATTTTTTTACCGGCCATATATGAACTAAGTGACAGTACAAGTAACGGGATAGCAAGCACACACCCTTTCCATATACCATGAATGTCATACTTTGATTCCAGTATAGTCGACAAATAAAAGAGAATTCCGAATAAAATAAGCATAATAATTGCACCTAATGTAAAAATGGCAATTAACCATCTTCCTTTTTCTCGAAACGTAGACAGAATAGATTTTATAAACTCTTTAAGTGGTGGTACTTCTCCTTCTTGTTTCTTTGCCTTTACTAGAACAAGCAACAAAACAATTGATATGACACATAAAACTGGAATCGCCCAAAATGGTAAGAACCATACAATGGCAGCAAGAGCAGATCCTAAAATAGGGCTCAGCACTTTTCCAAATGTATTGGATGTCTCAATAATTCCCAGGCCTGTACTAACTTGTTTTTCGTCTTTGTATAAATCACCAACACACGGTATAACAACCGGCATTGCCCCAGCAGCACCAATACCTTGAATCGCTCTACCGATTAATATCCAAGTGTAGGGATTATCAACTTTCCAAGATACCCAACCAGTTATAGCTCCTCCTATAGCCGCAATCAGCAAACTCGGAACCATTACCATCTTTCGTCCCCATCTATCTGATAAATAACCAGCAATCGGTATAAGTAAAATGGCTACGATAGAGTAAATTGTAATAATCATGGATACTTGAAACGATGAAATATGTAATTTCTTTTCAATTGTCGGCAAGATTGGAATGAGCATTGAATTCCCTAATGTCATGACAAGTGGAACTGATGCAAGCGCAATTAAACAACAGTTTTCTTTTTTTAACATGTTGATTTCGGAACCTTTCATCATATATTTCTTACCATATAATAGCCCTGCTGGAACATAATTTTCATTCCACCAGGGCTATTACATCTTTAATACTTCCCATTCACAACAAAAGAAATTGGGTAAAATATAGTATTACTTCTATTCTTTGAATTCTGTTCACTATATATCCATACCAATTAATTGAAAAAAAAGAAAGGAAGAATCCTTCCTTTCTCCTATAACCTTATACATTTAGCGAGTATATCCGCCACCAAGCTGTTGTTCTGCCATCGCTACTAGGCGTTTTGTGATTTCACCGCCTACAGAACCGTTTGCACGTGAAGAAGTATCAGCTCCAAGTTGTACACCGAACTCTTGTGCAATTTCATACTTCATTTGATCTAAAGCTGCTTGTGCTCCATGTGATGCTAATTGATTAGAATTACGATTTCTAGCCATTACCAATCACCTCCTTATTTATATATAAATTGTGTTAAATTCAAATTAAAATACATGGAAATTTTTGGTTATTTTTCACCATAAAAAAAGAGCCTCTAAAACGAGACTCTCACATCATTTCACATTACGAACTTACTACTTCTAATTTTCTATTTATTAATACTTTCATTTCTTCTTTTAATATCTCTTTTGAATTATGTCCAAACCATTCTAAGGAAGCAAAAAGATCCGTACCTCTCACTTCCTGAATAATCTCATCATAATTTACAATACCTTCAAATAACGGAACCATACCAATACGACTTCCTGCTGCAGCATATACATTATTAGGTTCAAACACATGCAAATAATCCGCTGAAGATATATTCTTAAAATGGTAATGTAGTGTCCACGGCTTTAATCGATGGAAACTGTCTATTGGATCTGCGCCAGACTCCCATATATGAAGAAAATCAAGATTTATTTTTAAATTCGGATGGTTTACTTCTTCTAATAACTCTATAGTAGAAGGCAATGTGTCCGTTAGTGTATTGGGATGTGTTTCTAACAGCACATACATATTGTTCTGAGCAAACACATCACAAATCTTACGTATTCGCTTCACATACTCTTTTCTCTCTTGTTCCGAGAAGTCCTTGCTCCCTTTTTGCCCAGCAAACGTGCGAATTTTATTCGTATTAAACCAATTAGCTAGTACTACAAGTTGTTCACTTTTCTCTATCGTTTTTTCAAAATCTGCTGATAATGATATATCTAAGTAATCACTTATCATCGTAATTTCTAAGTTTTTATCCTTTAGAAAATTCAATTCTCGTTCTGTCGTTTCACGTTCTTGCATGTACAAATTTTGTGCATGCGTCCCCCATAATTCAATTCCTTCAAAACCGTTTTCATATGCAAATTGAACAATATCAGTAAATGAAATTAATTGATGACGAAATGAAATGGTACATAGCGAATATTTCATAGTATTAAACTCCCCTATCTTAAATTCAGTTAGCTTATTAAAGAGTTGCGACAGATTGATTTGTTTTCATACCTTTCCATGATAGAAACTGTCTCTCTAATTCCTTCTTAATTTGCAGTTCAATTGCATTCATTTCATCCAGTTTTTCAATAATCGATACTAGCATACCTTTATTATTCGTCATTGCCATTTTAATTGCACGATACTGTACATTTGTAAATCCTTGTACAATATCCTCTACCCGATCACACCAATAATCAAATTCTTGCTCCGAATATTGCAACGTTTCACGGAAGTATGCAAAGGCATGCTCATAACTATATTTACGAATTGCAAGTACTGGTATTTGTTTTACTGCTGCTACAAGTCCAGAAAGCGCATATCCTTCTTCCTCATTTGCCATTTTTACAATTAAATTTTTCAGTTCCATAGTCAGTTCATTTTCGTTCTTTTTGAATGTTTCTGTGAAATAACTAGCTACTGTTTCTTGCGTTGGCTCCCCAATTCCTTCTATATCAATGAAATAACCTCCACCAAATGGGTTATCTTGAATAGAGTGAAGTACTTTTTCTCTTTCCATATTTCCTTCCCAACGAAAATCAGGATCTAGCATGAACCACTCTTCTTCTTTCTCTGTTTTTGATATCATTAAATAATGTGGAAACGGTTTTTGATGAAATTTATTTTCCCTCTCTGGTAATAGAGACATATCAACCATTACAATGACATAACGATTTTCCGGCTTGTTTTCTACTAATTCTAAAAACGTTTCTACATTGCTATCTTTATCTTTTGCATGATCATACCATTCGTTTACTTTAATACCGTACAATTTTTCAAACCAAAGTAAATAATGATCATGGTTAATGTTTTCAGAGTGATATGAAATAATTCCGCCTTGTGTTATATCAAAATCTCCATCCCATAGTCCAAAATAAAATGGACGAAAATCAATGTCGCTACGCCTTTTTATAATTTCACAAAAACAACTCACTAAACAGTGCACTTTAATTGAAGTCATACTCTCATCCACTTTCCTAAAAGTTAGTTATTCACATTTACTTCCTGTAACGGCTCTAACTCTTCCATAAAATCAAGCAAAGATCCTACAGTAAGAAATGCCTTTGGGTCTACCTCATCCTCTGGAACGCATAGCTTTACATACATTTCTATGTATACAATAAGCTGTAACATCATTACCGAATCTATATATAAATCTTGATTTAAGCGCATCGTTTCTTCTAAATGCGTTACATTTTTCAGTTCCATTTTTTCTATCATAATTTTTAACACGGCATTCTTTAACGCTTCCCGTCTCATGTTGTAACCTCTCCCATCTCTAGTAACTTTCTACTTACTTTTCCAGTTTTATTTTTAGGAATTTCATTTACACTTTCAATTTCATGCGGAACTTTATAAGAAGGTAAGTGCTGAATACACCATTCTCTTATTTTCACTGGATCAACATGAGAGATCACTTTCGCTTTAACTATTTCGCCCATCACAGGATGTTTCCCCCGATATACAATTGCCTCTTGCACACCTTCCAATCGAAGCATCGTTTCTTCTACCTCTATAGGAAAGACTTTTAATCCTGAGACATTAATTACATCGTCCATACGCCCCATAAAATGAATGCCACGCTCAGATTTATACCCTAAATCCTTCGTGAAAATTTCCTTATCATTCATTTTCACGACGATTTCTTCCGGTGCATTTTCATCTGAACCTATGCTTATACTTGCATGAGGTAGAGGGTTTCCTAAATCTAAATGGCTTTTCATATCATGACATATACTAATACAACCTGCTTCAGAACAACCGTATTGCTGCATCATATATGTTGTCATTTTTTTTAGTTTATAAAATAGTGCTTCTGGCAAAGGCGATCCTGATGTCATAATTTTATGAAACTGGAACGTTCCTAATGGAAAACTCCCCATAATGTGTAACATAAGTGGTACTGCATATATAATATGTTTTTCTGTATTGCGAACTATATTTAATGCGAATTTAGGATTTTTGTTCGTAATGATTACAGGCTTGCTCCCCCTCGTAATTGCTGATAACGTACCACATATTAGTCCGTATGAATGTGAAACAGGAGCCATAACGATTGGCACTTCATCTACTTCACAGTTTAAAGCTTCATTATAGGCAGTAATTTCTGTATCAACTTCCGTCCATGCTCTACGAATCAGTTTCGGTTCTCCCGTAGTTCCCGAACTATATTGCAATAAAGAAGGCTCTTCTAGTAAAAAGTTCCCTACTTCTAATTTTGTAAAATCGCCATATTCTCCATATAAAATCCCTACACAATTCGCACGCTTTGCCATTTCAATAGCCGTTTCTTTTGGCGTATCTTCATGTATAAGTAATACTGATGATTTCTTTTCTTTTAAGAAAAACACAAGCGTAATAATATCGAATGGATCTTTCAGACAAAGTGCAAATCTATTTCCTTCTGCTTTTTGAAATTGTTCCATTTCCTCATAAACTTGTAATCTCAATTCAAAATCACTTTTGCTATACTCTTGTTTATTAACGATTAGCATAATTTCCCCCTGTAACAGCTGATTTTTGTTTCATAAGTTGTCTTACTCTATACAATGGATTTGGAACTTCATGAACAAGCGATTCCACATCCATATATAATCGACGTTTCGTTAATTGTTCAGCATAGAATGTAGGTGCATATAATTGAATATTTTCAAATCTACCTTTCAAATGTGGATATATTCTTAAATGATTTTCAATTTCTTCAACAACCATCATCCAAAAATGTTCTTCTTTCAATCCATACTCATCCGCAAGTACGAATGCTAATTCTCCTAAATTAAACAGAAATAGTGCATCTAACACCATCTCTTGCAAACATTCAATGCGATCCATTTCAAAGAAATCATTCATTTTTCCATTCGCATATGTTTTATGCATTTTAGTAAAGTCGGGACATTTGTCAACTTCTTTCAAATATGGACGATAAAACTCAAGCCCTTCATGAAAATCCTTTAACGCAATACGAACAGGCACCCCTTCTTTATGGACTAGAATCATATTTTGTCCATGTGATTCCAGTGCGATGCCATGCTCTACAACAAGATGTATAACTGGTATTATCGCTTTTTGAATAAGTAATTGTAGCCAATCCTTCATTCCATATTTATTCAACCACGCATCAATAATTGGTGTACCATCTTTCTCTTTAGCGTATAAACCATTAAAAGGAATTGCATCCTCTTGTGCATCTAAATACTTGTGAACGCTTTCGCGCCAAATGCATCCTAATGAACCATATATAGCTTTCTTATTCGTGTCATACGTTACACTTGAAAACTCACTTAACAAGATTAAACGTGCTTCATCCATTAAATAGGCGTCATTACTTACAACATCATTTAACCAATTTGATATTACTGGTGCACTTACAACAGAGTATGGTTTCAGCGTACGAAGTGTTGAAGTGTTGAGTAAATTCATCGATAATTTAACGTACGGTTTCTTTGGACTCGTAATATTTCTTAACGTTCTCATTGACTGTTGCGCGCAATAATCGTCCTCTGATGTTCCTAAATAAATAATAAATTTACCCTGTATATGATCCGCATAATTTGAAATGATGAAATTCTCCCACTGCCATGGGTGAACAGGTATAAACACGTACTGTTTTGGATTACATCCCTTATTACGAATTCGTTCCATAAACTCTTCTAATTTACGATCGCCAATCTCCTCTTTTAAAATGTTGTTATACATCACTTCATTCTCATAACCTACAGTCGCATAATTCTTATGTGCTGCAATCCATATGAGTTTTATTGGCTGCATAAATTCATAACCATATTGAAAATTGTCACGATATTGAAATCCAACACGTGCTTTATAACTAGGATGATATGGATGGCCATCTATTAATTGGCTTTCAAACTCATCGTAAGATTTTTGAGTATATTCTCTCTTATTATTTCTTTCATATTGTGCAATCGTGTCTTTAAATATTGTTTGTTCTAATTCGTGCATAAAAGAATCTAATTTAGCTTGTTCTACACTAGTAACCCGAAAAACTTCTTCTAGAAATTGCGAGACAGACTGTATTTCTTGCTGTTCATCTTGGACTCTTACTATTAATGAGTCTAAAGAAATACGTCCAAATGTCATCCGTTCCCTGCCATAGCATTTGTACGTGACACTTTTGTCTTCTTCATCAAGTCCTTGTATTAGAAAAAGAAGTTGTTCTTCTTTTTCTATGCGAACCGGTGTAATAATCCCCTCATAAATTAACGATTCTACTAATTGACGTAGCACTCTTCTTCGTACTGAAATGTAATCTTCTGATTCGAGCGCCTTCAATACTTTCGTATGATACATGTCCACTCTCATAAAACCCTCCACCTTATGACAAAATACCATTATTTGTATTACGTGAAATTTTAACGTTATTTATGAACGAACAGCCACTTCTCTAACGAGTGGATTATGTACTTGCACATAAATAGCTTGCTCCAATGGATTACTTAACTCATCGACATCGAAAAATCTCGTTAGTAAATTTGCTTTACACGCTAACTTATCTTCGTCCAATAATTCTCTTAAAAATGTAGAAGGTTCCCGGTTATATGGAAGAAATGATTCAAGTACAGACCTTAATTCCGAGAGAAGAATTTCCTCCTTAATTAATCCTGCTGTGCCAAAACCATTAATGAGGCCAAACATATGATTGAAAATTAAGTAGTAACGAAATCTCTCATCCACAATATAGTCGTCATATAAATTTCCAGTACGTTCTCCAATACCAGCTAATTCATTATTAAGCTTTTCTTTCATTGAATTACAGAAATAAAATCCTTGATTATCACGGAAATAATATTTGACCGGATAACCATCTTTTAGCTGAACAACGCTATTTTGCTGATGAGCTTCTAATGCAACACCATACTGTAAATACATCCATACCATTGGCTTTAAAGAAATATTCATATATCGTCTAAACCACTCTAAGCTTACTTCTTCACAGCTTTTACTTTCTAAATCTGCTAGACGATGAATAATATTCGATAACCGCGTACGCTCTCCAGGTATAGCGTCTTGAACTAGCCCAGCAATTAATGTTGCGTCGTTTGCATGTTCACTATAAAAAGGATTCTCACGAATAATTACTTCAAATCCAGATTCTTGTGTTCCATAATTTAATGTAATAAAGGCTGGATCACAAATAAAATCAAATCCTGGAAATCTTTCTCGTACTTCACCAATAGCCGTATTTAACATTTCCTTCCCTTCAAGACCACTCTCAAGTTCTTTCAGTTTATTAATACGCATTGAATTCGTTACTTTCACCGGAAATGAAAACTTAAGCATATACTTCGAATCGGGATGATACAGTGTCCTTAGTGATGATGTTGCCATATAATACTTACCTACAGGTCCAATATACTCAAGCAATTCTTGAACTATCCAATCTTGTACGTAAGCTTGATGCAAGAGCCATTCTGCCTGAAGCGGGTGAATTGGAATTAATGCATATTGATCTTCCTTACAGTACTTCGCTATAAATTCCTTACTAACCGTCTCATCATTGCTTAATTCTTCTTTTATAATCATTGTTGTAGAATCTGATAATAATGATTTTTCATTTACTATACTTTTATGTGCCCGAAAATAATGAAGCTGACATTCTCCTTTTAATTCTGGAGAATACATTGCACTTTTCCAATCCAATATCCCCTGTCTACTCTTTGGTGTAGGATGAGTTAAATGCCCAAATAATAAAGACTGCTCCGCTTCTATAAAAGTTGTATGGAAACCGTATAATGCGGATTTATCTTCTATTCTCTCTTTTGTAAATTCCTCAATATTTTGACAACTACGAATGACTCGAAGCATAAGTTCCGCAGGATTCGTTCCTTCTCCGTAGTTGATAGACATCTCTTTTATTAAAAATGTAATAACTGTAACGTAATCTGCTGTAATAACAGAATTACTATCTCCAATTTGATAATAAAATTGTTCTCCAAACAAATGGCGATCTGTTGATGATTTATATATAACTTCTCCATACAAAGTAACGTTCTGTGCCGATAGCCGACAACATAAATATGTGGGGACTGTATCTCTATTCAACGTATTACTGAAGATACTCTTCATTCTTTCATCCTCTGTAATCCATTCTCCACTCCCTGTTTCTCTTAAATAACAGTTTAAAAAGCTTTGTAATGTTGCATGTTCTGCGATTTGTTTCGCATGCTGCATGTTGGTCCTCCTCTTTATATTAACGCTATGAGAATTTCATATTACAATTGATAATTGAATATCGTTATCAACTATGATTCTAATTGATAATGATATTCAATTCAATAGTATATTTCAGAATTTTTTTATCTGCTTTAATTTTTATTGTTTTCCCTCTTTTCTTTAATCTAGTTAAAAATACACAAAAAAATACTCAGTTTCAAACTACATACTTACTATTTTTCATTAGTAATCTATCCAAAATGTTTAAACAAAAGAGGTATACCTTAATTGGTATACCTCTTTCAAACATAAAATTTACATAATAATATTATTTATATCTCTCCAGCAATATGCTGTCTCTTCTACCTGTAATCGCTCTAAAAATTTTGTATCAATTTTTTCTGGGTTAAATTTTTCATAAAACTTTTTAGAAGGATTATTCGTAACAACCCAAACTAAAAGTGATTGCATATCATTATTTATACAATCCGATAATAAAGCTTGAAATAACTTTTGTCCTATTTTCATTCCTTGATACTCTTGTAAAAGGTAGATTGCATATAATTCTCCATCACAATTATATGTACCAGTTCTTTCTACTCCCCCATCGATGAATCCAACTATTTCTCCATTTAAATTCTCTGCTACAAATCTAAATTGATGATTACCCTCTTTTTGAAAAATATCTTCCCATTGTTTTTCTCGTTTCTCATATGCTATATTATCTAGAATTTCGTCAGCAAATATCCCTTTATACGTTGCTTTCCAACTATCGACATGCACCTTTGCTATACCTTGTATATCATCCTTTATTGCTCTTCTAATATGTATTCCCATCATTTCTCCCCCTTTATTACTCATCATTATATCAATTTCATTCCTTAAAAATCCAAATAAAAAAGAGTGAATTCACTTCACTCTTTTTTATCACAATTATCTACTTTCCACTTCAACTGAAACTACTCGATCAATCTCTTTCAGGGAACTATATAATTCTGTTGTATATAAATCTTCTGGAGCTAAAATAACCATCTCTAGTTGCTGAAATGCTCCACTATCTATATCTTTAATTTTCACGCGTTTCACATGCATGCCTAAATTTTTAATTTGCTTAAATATACCATCTAACTCATGATGCTCTTTAACAGTAATTTTTATAGATAAATCCTTTTGTCTTAATGAATACGGTCCTGCAATTTTCACAAGTTGCGGAAGTACATTAATCGCTAAAATAATTAAAACCATAGCAACTGTCGCTTGTAAATAAAATCCCGCACCAATTGCGATTCCTAAAGCTGAAGCAGCCCACACCATAGAAGCTGTTGTTAATCCAGAAATAACGTCATTACTTCTTCGTAAAATGACACCTGCGCCAAGAAAACCAATTCCACTAACAATTTGAGCGGCCAGTCGCATCGGATCCATATTTGTATGTCCTGGAACAGAATATACATGCACAGATTCAATTGAAACCATCGTAATTAAACAACTTGCTACAGAAATAACCATACTTGTTTTCACACCAAGTGGTTTATTCTTTAGCTGCCTATCTATCCCGATGAATAATCCTAAAAAGAGTGCTAAACCTAATTTGAGTAAAAATTCATATGACATATTCCTATTCTCCTTACTTTACAATGTTTCCCTTAGAATAACTCACTATAACTCTTTTATGATATCAATTCCAGTCTTTTCTATTCATTTAACGTAAAAAACCGAAAAAACATTTATAACGATGTTTCTCCGGCTTTTTATTACACTTTAGATTCTTCTTTATTTCTGATCTTTAATCTTAATTTCTGCACCTTTGTAGAATGCTAATTTACTGTCATTATACTCTTTTGTAAATTTGTTAAACTGCTCTTTCGACTTTTGTGCTTCCACATTTAATTCATTAACAGTTTTAACTTTTTCACCGATTTCTTTTAATTTCGTTTCTTTTACTTTTAATTTTTCATACAGTTCTTTTTCAGTCGCTAACACTTTCGTGTAATTTTCATTCATCTTTTGGAATGCATCATAACGATTCTTATACGACTCTTCTACTGCTTTTGCTTGTTTTTGTAACTTCTTATCTTCAATCTTCTCTATATTACTTTGAACAGATTTCGTTTCCTTCTGTGCTTTTTCTAGCATTTCTTTCTCACTTTTCAATACTTTTTCACGATCATCTACATTTGCAGTAGCTTGCTCTATTTTCTTCACAACTGCTTCATTATGATCTTTACCTTCTTGCAAAATTTGAGCATATAATTCTTGCCCTTGTTTCTCTAACTGCTCTAATTTTTTTGCTTCATCCACTAAAGATTTTTCTTGTGTTGCTGCTGTTTCAAAAGCTGTATATAGATTTTCTTCTGGCTTTTCACCGAAACAACCTGTTAAAAGTCCTACTGATAATGCTCCAACTACTGCTACTTTTCCATACTTCAACGTTCATTCCTCCATTACATACGGTTATCATGCCAGAAGTTCACTGGGAAGTGACTCTCTTCATGATAAGCTTCAAACTCATAACCTTTTTCTTTTAGCCCCTTTAAAATTGCTGGCACAGCAGCAACTGATTGCGGGTGAATATCATGCATTAAAATTACTTCTTGTGGTTTTGTTGCGTTTGTTAATACGTTTTGAGCAATTTGTGCTGCAGCTGCATCAACTGGCATTTTATTGTATCTCCAATCTAATGAATCAATTGTCCAATCCCATACTTTAAATCCGCCTTCTACCACTTTATTTCGGAGACCTTCATTCAATCCAGGCATCGAACCATATGGAGGACGTGTTAATTTAGGTGATTTCCCAATAATATTAGCGATTAAACCTTGATCTTCTTTCATCTCATTTACATACTCGCCATTTTTATATAACTTTGCGAAATTATGTGTCATACTATGCATGCCTACATAATGACCCTCAGCATTTTCACGTTTCACTAAATCAGGAAATTCTTTTACATTCGCTCCAATTAAAAAGAACGTCGCCTTCGCATCATGTTGTTTTAGCGTATTTAATAATTCAGCCGTATATTTCCCTGGCCCATCGTCAAATGTAAGATAAGCAACTTTTCTTTCTTTTCCATTAAAACGACTTGGTGCCGTTTTATTCATTTCAACTTTCGGCTGTTCACTTGCAAGCTGCACTACATTTTCTTGTTTCGCAACAGCTTTTGCTGGTGAAGTAATTGATTGAAACATGTAATACCCAATAGCTACTGCGGCAATCGCTATTAAAACGACTACTATTTGTTTAATTTTTAAAGCTTTTTCCATTCTATCGAATTCCTCTCCCTATTAATCTTATATATAAATCGCCCAATATAATTATACATCTATTTATTTTTATTTCACCATATAAATAGATTTTATTTGTATTATAATGGGAGTTTTATCAAAATTGTTGTTCCTATTCCTTCTTTGCTTGTAACACTAAGCACACCGCCATGAAGCTCTACCATTTTTTTAACGATAGCTAAACCAATACCTGCACCTGCAGCATGATTATTAATTTGGTAAAATGATTGCTCAATATATGGTAAATGTTCTTTAGCAATTCCAATCCCTTCGTCTCTTACCTTAATCACTGCTTGTCCTTTTATTTTAGTCGCTTCAATGTGTATTGTACTTTTTTTATGTGAATACTTAATTGCATTTTGAACAATATTCAAGAAAACTTGCTTTAACCTATTTCGATCTCCCATCAATTCAATTCGGTCTATAGTAGTAATAAATTGAATTTCCTTCTCTTCCGATTTAGGAGTTAATTGCCAAATCGTCTCCTCTAGTATATCGTACAACTGCACCTTTTGTTTATATAAATTAAAATGATTTGATTGTAATCTTGAAAAATCTAGCAATTCTTCTACTAAATGAATCAATCTATCTGTCTCACCTGAAATAATGCCCATACCTTGCTTTATTTCTTCTTCTGTTAAATGATCTACTGTTTTTAACGTCTCACTCCAACCTTTAATTCCTGTTAAAGGCGTTCGTATTTCGTGCGAAATAGAAGCAATGAATTCATTTTTCATCTGCTCAGCCTTATCTATTTTATAGGCCATATAATTTAAACTATGTGCCAATTCACCTAATTCTCCAGGATAATCTTCTTTAATTTTTTGCTTTAATGTGCCTTCTGCAATTTGTGAAGAGGCTTGAATAATGGATTCAATTGGCTCAACAAATGAATTTGCCAAACGTCTACTAATTAAGAAGGCGACTCCCGAAATAACAATACCTACAGAAATAGTAAACGTAATAATTTCAATAATCTTTTTATTTACATTTGTTAAAACAGTCGTATATTTTAAAACACCAATAGTTTGTCCTTGATGTATAAGTGGGCTTAGCACCTCTAGTTGTTTTTTATTACCTTTCGTAGTAACTTGATTATACATTTCACCTTCTAATAATGATGGCGGAATATTCACTTTACCTTTTACCTTTTCACCACTTGAAGATTGTATAACCGAGCCGTGACGATCAATTAACTGTAATTCTGTTCCTTCTAATTGAAAGCTACTAATTATGTCACCACTATATTCTTGTAATCGAATAAAGTATAGTGAATTGTATTCTGAAAAAAAACGTGTACTCGTTTTCGCATGAGACTCTATATATTGCACAATACCATTATAATAGTATCGATAAATTGAGACTGAAAATACAACTTCAAATAATACAAGCATAAGTGTAATGACCGTCATAAAATATAAAGTCACTTTCCGTTTCATCTTATACTTTCCTTCCACACATATCCTTTTCCCCACACCGTAAGAATAAATTCAGGTTCTGATGGATTACATTCTATCTTTTGACGTAACCGTCTCATATTTACATCTACTACTTTCGTCTCACCTACGTAATTGGTTCCCCAAATCATATTTAAAATTTCATCACGCGAAACTGGCTTTGAAGCCTGATTCATTAAATACTGTAATATCATATACTCTGTAGGTGTTAAATCGACTAATTGTCCATCTTTATACAATCTTTCTTCTATAATATTTAACGAAAATGGACCTGACGTAACAATATTCGTTTTTTCTTCATGTACTTCTATTCTTCTTAATAAAGACTGTATACGTGCAGTTAATACTACTGGACTAAACGGTTTTGCAATATAATCATCTGCACCTATTCCTAGTCCTTGCACCTTATCTTCATCTTGTACACGTGCGGTTAACATAATAATACCCATTTTTTCATTTTCTTTCCTGATAGCCTTACAAACTTCTAAACCATCAATCCCCGGTAACATTACATCCAGCAGTGCTATATCAACAGTTTGTTCACTCAAAATTTGTAACGCTTCTTCTCCAGTAGTAGCTTCTATTACATAAAATCCAGCACGTTTTAAATTTAAAACAATAAAGCTACGGATCGTTAATTCATCTTCTAAAACTAAAATTTTTGACATAATTCCCACCTCCTACTCTTGTTGATAATCCGCTAGCGGTTTTATATATGCTTTCACTTTTTCAAATTCCGATTGCTTCGGTACTGCATATACGTGAGAAGCCGTTTTAATTGCTGCGCTGTAGCCTTTTATATTGAACCATTCTTTCCGCTTAAAAATATGAACTTCAAGCCATATTTTATTTGTTCTTGTATCCAAAAACTTTTGAGAATTTGATTCTTTTTGCTGATCTGGTATTGTAATTTTCCCTATTAACTCTTTAGGAATTTTCACATAATACCCTTTTTCTATATCTATATATCGTTCTTCAATTGGTTTAATTCCAGATTCACTCCACTGTATGTAACGTTCAAAAAGCGGACTATCACCATGTGATTTATCTTCCCAACCTTTTGGGCGTACAGTACGAACAAATTCAATAATGCCGTCTTCATTAACATCTTTACTTTCTACAACATATTCATTAAATAAATCTTCTTTCCCATCTATAGGTAATACTTCATAATGATCCTGATCAAATTTTGCTACATAAGTTATACCTGAATGAGCCCCTGTTCCCGCATCGATTACAACTGCCTTTAATGATTTAGAAATACGACCCATTTGTATTCTTTGAATACTATTTATAAATGGATCGTATGACACTTCAGATAAAGTCTTAAATTGTTCCATGAACTCAACTGTCAGCTTCTCATCTTTTTCAAATGTAACAAGGCTTATATCTTTCAGTCCATTTTCATTTAGATCCTCTATGAATAACTTCGTATAACTTCGATTATATATTTCCTTCATCTCTTCATTTTCTTCCGAAAAAACATACATAACATGTTCTAACGATTCACGATTTACAGAGATTCCGATTAACAACTCTCTCTTCCCGTTCCCTGTAAAATCACCGACTTCAACGATATCTACATCTCCACCATCAAATTTATGTGTGGACTTTATTCTCCAGCCATTTCCGATTTCTTCATATACGGCTAAATATACGCTATGATCTTCATTCGGCAATTTATAAAATAAGATGGCTTCTTTCTTATTATCTTGTTTAAAATTCATTGACCAAATCATCTGTTTATCTTTGTTAGACATTGGAGTAAGTAAGCGATAATTAACAGGTAAATCTTTATCAATTTGTTCCTTTAATTCATTAATCCATTTTTCATTTGTAGGAGCTTCCATTAGACTTGTTGGAGCTTCAGACATTTTACATCCAGTCAATATAAAGATAATTCCCATCATGCTTAACCATTTCTGCATATGATATCTTTCCTTACCACAAATTTTGAATATGTCCTTTTACTTTTTTACCTATCCATTATACTCATACATATGAGTATAATTTTTCTAAACTAAAAAATCGTTACAGAAAAGTTACAAATACATTCCAAAAAAAAAGATTGGCAAAAGCCAATCTTTTTTTATTATTCATTTCGGACTGATTTTGGCGTTACACCTAAATGATCATTTAATTTTTTTGAAATATCTTTTACATTTTTTTCATTTGGAATGTAATAATAAATACCACCGATACGTTTATCTGTGCCTTCTATTTGCAATTTTTCCATTTCCAAATTAGATCCTGCCATATTTTTTGTGATGGCAAGCATATCGTCAAATGTTAAGTTCGTTTTCATATTTTTATCAACCGCATCTAGTAAAGAGCCCATTTTGCTAATTGATTGAACAGACATCGCTTTTTTGGCAATTGCTTCTATTACAAGTTGCTGTCTCTGTCCACGCATTGCGTCACTATCAATTTTACGCGTTCTTGCAAGTGCAAGTGCTTGTTCTCCATTTAAATGTTGGTAACCTTTTTCTAAATGGATCATACCAGCTTGGTCTTTACTATCTTGTTCAGTGAAAGTAACTGGTACATCAATATCAATACCACCAATTGAATCGACAATTTGTACGAATGATTCAAAGTTAAACTTCACATAATAATCAACAGGGACATTTAAGAATCTTTCCACCGTATCGCGTGTGCTTTCTACGCCACCAAATACGTGAGCATGAGTAATTTTATCTAATTTTTTTCTAGTTGGAATATAAACACGTGAATCACGTGGAATACTTACTAGCTTAACAGACTTATCATCTTTATTAATTGTTGCTAATAAAAGTGCATCTGTTCGAACTGCTTCGCCATATTGGCTTTTTCTCATTTCACTTCCATCTACACCCATGATTAATATTGAAATATTATCCTTTAAAGGTTCAACTTCTTTATCACGCTTTGATGACTTTTCAATTTTCGCATACGCATCATTTACAACAGCTTTTGCTTTATTATATATAAACGAACCATATCCTACTCCTCCAAAAATAAGTAGGAAAAATGGAATTAATATGAACCATTTTATTGACTTTCTTTTAGAACGCTTTTTATTACTTCTCGTATTTTGTTCTAATTCAGAGCTCATACCCATTCGCCTCTCTTTCTCTTTACCAAGTATAATGTAAGTCTATTTATCTTCATATTGAATTTCCTTTCAGTAACCTTACAATTTTGTAAGGTTACTACTAAAACCCAATATGTATTCCATTTCACATTATACTCTCGTACTTATTTTTGGCAAGTCACTATTTACCAATTTCAAAAATTTAGCACTTCGCAACATGCGAATTTATAAATTCATTAACTCTTTCATTTTAAATTAGGATATCTTTTTCCAGATAAACGATATGAATAAAGAGTCCAGCTAATGATAAAACCTCTATGAATACAGTATATTTCACGTTATTATTTCTCAAACGGCGTATACATGCTTTTCTTCCCCTGATTATCAATAAAAGCCGACTTTGCTTTTATTTTCGTTTTTTCTACTTCCATGTCTTCATTTGAGAAGTTCACAATGATTTTAATATTTTTTCCATAAGAAACAGATTGTACTAGCTTATCTTCTGACAAATACGCAAAATTCGTCATCTCTTCTTTTACTGCTTTTTCATGAACTTCATTCCAAACTTTTAGATGCTCTGTAATTTCTTTTTTATGTTTATTCCACTCTACTTCATCTAAATGGTACAACGGAGGAACATTATACAATAATTCAGACAGCATTCGATTTCCAACTTCATCTTTTACCTTTAAACTTCCCCATTCCCAATGATGCGTTGTAATAACGGAATCATTGTATACTAATTTATATAATGGTACTGAATATACTGGGTTTAAATATACTTGTTTATATTCTTCTTTCAATGGTACTTGTTTTGCATATTTTTCGGGAACATTTTGATTTGGTGACCAATATCCACCGACATAATACGGACTTGTTTTATTTTTCCGCATATCTTCATCGTCCCATTTAATAACAGGTGTTTCAATTCCGTGTGCAAATGCAATCGTACTACTAGCAAAATCATTTCCACCTTCAGAACCAACAACCATACCCTTTTCTTGCGCAATGTAGTCCATTCGTTTTAAACGTGCTTTTAAATCTTGCTCTTGTGTCGTTATATGTTTCGCTGAATAGTCATCGTAAATTTCACCTGTCGCATCACAATCAATAAACCATGAATTATATTTAGGACCATTTTGTAATATATCATTCATGCGTTCCTTTACACTAGGCAGCGATAAAGTCGGGTTTAACTTGCGACCTCTGCCTAAAAAGCCTTGCACCTTTTCTCCGTTTTTCTTCGTTACAGTAGCCTCTTCATATAATGATGGGTCATTAAAGGATGCTGTGTTCCAATTTTTATCACTTTTTTCGTGAATGGAATGATATGAATCATACGGACCAACTAAATACCCCATTTCCTTCGCTTTTGTCACGAAATTAGGTTGCATAAATCCTTGTTCCCAGTTCGGCAGACCAATCCACGCTTTTTCTATTCCTACCTCTTTCATTTCCTTTAGTATGTCCGTTCCATCTGCATTACCCCATTTACTTACCTCTTCAACCGCATCACCAAGTAGCGACTTTAATAAATGCTTATTTAAGCTATACAATTCTGTGTTCGTTAAGTGACCTACACCTTTCTTTAATAGCACACTAGCTTCCTGATCAACGTTTTGAAAAATATCCTCTTTATAAAATTCCTTCATGGATAATACTTCGTTTATATAACGTAAAATAACATTTTTTTGATACTTATCAATGAAATCTTGTTTACTTACTTGATCTAATACATTCAGTTCCCCAGGCTCTGAACTATTCTTTTGAATAAGTTCTTTTATATGACTAAACAGCGGGCTATTTATTTGCTCCCTTAGTTTTGGCCAATTTATATTATTTTCTGATAGACCATTTTGATTCCAAAAATAAAAATGCGCCGCTCCATATAACTTTTCGATTTCTTTATTTTTTCTAGCCTTTTCTTGTAATGTTTTAAATTCACCTTTTCGAACAATATCATCCTTATACAGTTTAGCAATGCTTACCGCATCATTATTTGTCACATATAATTGAAATCCATATGTTTTATTTTTATTTATGCTCGGAAATTCATGTGTAAAATCAAATCCTATTTTCGGATCCGAATGAAACTTCAATTCATTATTAAACATATTGTTTGCAATATATACAATTGAATATTTCGAACCATTTAATGCGAAAAACTTCATAGAAAATGATTCAGCAAATGAATATGCATCATCCTTTAAAAACTTCTTCCAATTCTCATCATTGCTCGGAATTTGCTTACCCTCCCATAACGGAAGTGTATAATTTTCAGCTTCTACTTTCGGCCATGTAAAGCTTTCTGCACCAGTCGATTCCACTTCAATGTTTAAGTGGTCTTTTTTCTTTTCTAATTTTATTTTTACTTTTTGATCTGGATATTCCCACGATGTACGATCCTTTTCTTTTTTTACATTCGATACCTTCATTTTCGGTAGGGGTTGTGATGCCTGTTCCTTTACCCCCTCATGTTCTACAGTTAATGTGAATGTTTCTGGATTTACATCATAAGTAAAATCTTTATACGTCGATTTCTTTATTTTAGACTCTTGTACAGCATTACTACCTTTTACGTCACAACCGACTAAAGTCGAAAACGACATAGTTGTAAGAAGACATATCGCTATCATTTTTTTCATCCTCTGCACCTCCACCAATGAATATACAGGTGCTTTGTTACAGGAATGTGGCAAAAAATAATAGAGCTAGCATTTTGCTAGCTCTATTTGGAGTATTAAAAGTTGATATGAACAACTATAACTTGCTTAGAAGATATGTAATACAGTAACTGCATTTTTTCTCAACAATTATGAAACTAAACAAATCAAAATTTTAACAAGCATTCTTTAACTGAAAAAATAAGTGTATACAATGTATCCTAAAAGTAGTACTAAAATGATTATCCCTGTACCTTTCCAATTCATACCGCCTGCTATATCAACTGGACTACCTGTTTCCGCTCTATTGAGTCCGTCATGTAAAGAACCCGTAGGATTACTTTTTAATTCACTTTGTCTCATACGCTCTCTTTTTTCTTCTGGTGACTCTTTATTCATTTAATCACCTCCAAAATGAATGCACTCTTTACTTACATTATTCAAAATCAACATTTGTTTTATATTTTTTTCCGAAAAAACCTAATTTAAAATAGGTTTGCAACGTAAAGAAAGCTAGCCATGCCAGCTTTCTTTACGATCCAATATGCTCTTCCTTATTTACAATAATACCTTTATGGTCGATTTCAAGCTCACATACTTTCATATCTGTAAATACTCTCGCTAATTGCTCAGCGATTTCTTGACGTTTCTCATATGGCGTTAATATAAAAATAGATGGTCCCGCACCACTAAGTGCTGTACCGTACGCACCAAATTCTTTTGCGCATTTACGAATAGATGGTAATAACGGTACGAGTTCTAAACGATATGGCTCGTGAAAATGGTCTCTCTCCATCATTTCACCTACAACTTCCCACCGCTTTTGACATAATGCAGCTACTAATACGTTACTTATCGCACTAGCTTTAACTGCCTCATGAAACGGAAACATCTTTGGTAATACAGATCGACTTTCATCTGTATTTAATTCTTCATTCGGAATAAGAGAAATTACCCCTAACTCCTTGCTCTCAATTCTTACGACGGAAACATCCTTTCCATCAAGTGCTCCAATTACAGTTCCACCTAATATAGAAGCAGCAACATTATCAGGATGTCCTTCAAAATTTGTAGCAATTTGAACTTTTTGATCAGCAGTTAAGTTCAAATTGCCTAGTTGATTCGCAAGCTCTATCCCAGCTACAATCGCTGATGCACTACTTCCTAGCCCTCTCGTTAATGGGATATTACTAGTAACTTCTATTATATGAGGTGATATAGAAGGACAGACTTTACATGCCGTGCTAACGATTAAATTTTTATCGTCTGTCGGAATTGATTCTTCAAAGGAATGGATCACTTGCCATTTATCAGCTTTTTCTTTAACCACCACATCTAAATACAATGACAAAGCTATTCCAACTGAATCAAATCCAGGACCAACATTCGCCGTACTAGCAGGGACACGAACGCTAAATGGTATCACGACATAATCACCCCTTTAATATGATCTTTAATTTGTTCTATATCATTTGACACACTTGCGATGTCTAGTTGATTTGAAGAAATAGCGATATCAGGATCCTTCAAACCATTTCCAGTTAATACTGCAACAACTGTTTCTCCCTTTTTGATTTTTCCAGATTCAACATGTTTAATTACGCCGGCTAATGAAGCATTTGATCCTGGTTCAGCGAAAACTCCTTCAGTTTTTGCTAATAACCTATACGCATGTAAAATTTCTTCATCTGATACCATATCTATTTCACCACGAGACTGCTCGGCAGCCTCTACTGCATACGACCAACTTGCTGGGTTACCGATGCGAATCGCTGTTGCAATTGTTTCAGGTTCTTCAATTACATGCCCTTTTACAATTGCAGCTGCTCCTTCCGCTTCAAAACCATGGATTCTTGGCTTCTTATAACCTTTTTCTTTCTCATATTCACAGAAACCTTTCCAATATGCTGTAATATTTCCTGCGTTCCCAACAGGGATAGCTAGAACATCTGGTGCATTTTGCAATTGGTCACAAATTTCAAATGCTGCCGTTTTTTGCCCTTCAATTCGATAAGGATTCACTGAATTTACTAACGTAATCGGCTCTTCTGCAGCAATATTTCTTACAGCCTTAAGTGCATCATCGAAATTCCCTTCTATTGAAATAATTTCAGCTCCATAAGCGACCGCTTGCGCTAATTTTCCATGTGCAATCTTTCCTTCTGGTATTACGATAATACATTTCATCCCAAGACGTGCCGCATATGCTGCAGCTGATGCTGATGTATTACCTGTTGATGCACAAATGATTGCTTCTGAACCTTCTTCTTTCGCCTTAGCAACTGCCATGACCATACCACGATCTTTAAAAGAACCTGTCGGATTCGCTCCTTCGTACTTACCGTATAGCTGAATCCCTAATTGTTTTGATATATTTAATAATGGAATAAGTGGCGTGTTTCCTTCCATTAAGCTGACATCAGGTGTATTTTCATTCACTGGTAAATAAGACGCATACTGTTTTAATAGTCCTTTATACATATTGTTTTTCCTCCTCAATAATGTAGTAACTGTTTATTTCACTCGCGACAGCCTCTATCGCTTCTAAAACTCGTTCAAATTGATACTTGGAAGTTCGATGTGTCACAACAACGACTTCTGCCAGTTCACGGTTTAAAGGTAATTGAATAACCTCTTTTAAACTTACAGAATAATTAACGAAACATTCTGTTATTTTTTGTAACATCCCAGGCTCATCTCGTAATGAAATACGTAAGAAATATTTCGAAACTACTTCTTCATCACCTTGTAATTCATAAGGAACTGGTTCTTTTAACGCACTTTTATTTTTCGGAACTTGATTCATATTTTTAACGATGGAAATAATATCACTTACTACAGCAGAACCAGTCGGTAACTTCCCAGCTCCGGGTCCATAAAACATTACTTCTCCTACCGCTTGGCCATGGACATACACCGCATTAAATTCATTATTCACATTTGATAATGGATGCTGGCTCGGTAAAAGCGTCGGTTCTACACTTAAATGAATGGCTGGTCCTTGTTTTTCAGCCTTACCAATTAACTTCATAGTAAATCCTAACTTTTCAGCCATTTGTAAATCTTCTTTTTCGACCTTTCGAATCCCTCTTACTTGCACATCATCTAATGAAACATTCATCGAAAAACCTAAGTTTGCAAGAATTGCTACTTTTCTTGCCGCATCTAGTCCATCTACATCTGCTGTCGGATCCGATTCTGCAAAGCCTAATTTTTGTGCTTCCTGTAAAGCCTCTTCATAAGACCATCCATTTTGACTCATTTTTGTTAACATATAATTTGTTGTACCATTTACAATTCCCATTATTTTTTCAATTTGATCTGATGCTAGCCCATCAGTTAGTCCTCTTAACACTGGAATACCGCCCGCTACACTCGCTTCGTAACATAAATCACAATCATTATCGTTCGCCAGTTGAAGAAGCTCTGCACCATATACAGCCATTAAATCTTTATTTGCTGTTACGACATGCTTTTTATTTCGTAAAGCCTTAACAATATGCTGCTTTGCTTCTTCAATTCCACCCATTACCTCTACTACAATATCAATATTTGAATCATTTAGAACTTCATCTGCATGACTTGTTACTGCAATTCCATCAATACAAACATCGCGTTCTTTTTCCAAATCACGTACAACGACTGTTTTCACTTTCACTTCGTATCCTGTATCAAGTGCGATTTTTTTATAATGTTCTTTCAAAATATGAACAACACCACTTCCGACCGTACCTAAACCTAATACCCCAACATTTATAACGTTATTCATCTTCTAATCTCCTCCTAAAAGTTTAATTGTTACATCTATAAATCACCTTACTCTGCTTTTTTGTCATGCAGGTGGTGGTTATTTCCGTACTTATAAATCGTTTCATATTACCGCACCTCCTTTCAAAGTAATAAAAAAACACACTCTTCCCTAGGAAAGGGACGAATGTGTTTTCGTGGTTCCACCCTTGTTCCAATCTAGACGTACCTCCTCCTAGATTGCTCAAGTTCAGATAACGGCTGATACCGTCAATAATTACTAGATTACTCGTTCACTATTGAAGTTCAAAGGTGGTAAAATCATTTCTCGTGTTAGGAAGCTCACACCCTTGGCTTCCCTCTCTGTAAACCGTAAAAATGATTTCTTGTCCTTATCGTTACTTTTTCGTTCATGTTTATTTGTTAACTCATTATACTCGCATAAAAAACAAAATCAATACTATTTTTTAATTATTTTAAATTTTCAATCTCTAAATCCGTAAAAAAACACACTCATCCCTAGGAAAGGGACGAATGTGTTTTCGTGGTTCCACCCTTGTTCCAATCTAGACGTATTTCTCCCTAGATTGCTCAAGTTCAGATAACGGCTGATACCGTCAATAATTACTAGATTACTCGTTCACTATTGAAGTTCAAAGGTGGTAAAACCATTTCTCGTGTTAGGAAGCTCACACCCTTGGCTTCCCTCTCTGTAAACCGTAAAAATGATTTCGTGTCCTTATCATTACTTTTTCGTTCATGTCTATTTGTTAACTTATTATAGTTATCAACTTTTTAAAAAGCAAGCCTATTTTTACTAACTATTTTCAAAATAACTTTTTATTATATTTCACAATAGCATTATGCAACTGCCACTCAATTTACCTATTTTGTCATTTCTCCAGTTTATAAATCAACGGTTCATATATAAAGTGAAACTTTAATCAGTGGGGATTTTGTTCATCCCCACTGATTATTAGCCTTCACCAATCGGGCTTTTACGGGCAGTTGATCCCCACCTGACTTCTTTGTTTTCGCTGAATTTTGAGGTAGGGGTCTTACTGCCCGTTAATGCGGGATAAATCCCCCATTCTAAAACCCGTACATATCCGCTCCACAAAGCTATATTAATAAAATTTTCAATACAATCTTTTTGTATAACTTTCTTCTAAAGAACGTGCAACATCTTCTTCTGAAGTATTCACTTTCGCATGCTCCAGCAACATTTTTGCTGCTGATGGTAACTCTTTTTTATTTAACCAAGATTCTGGATCCCACATCTTAGAACGAATAAACGCTTTTGCACAATGAATATAACACTCTTCTATTTCAACAACAATTCCAAGCAACGGATTGCGTCCATTCGCCTGCATTTCTTTCAAAATTTCTTCGTCGTTTGTAATATACGCTCGGCCATTTATTCTGAGTGTCTCCCCAAGACCTGGAATAAAAAAGATTAGTCCTACACGTGGATTTGAAATAATATTCAAAATGGAGTCTATACGACGATTTCCTGGTCTTTCTGGAATGATAATTTTATTATTATTGAGTACGTATACAAATCCAGGTGCGTCTCCTCTCGGCGAGGCGTCACACTCCCCCAACTTATTTGCAGTAGATAATACTAGAAAAGGAGATTTAGAAAGGAAATCTACACAATGGTGGTCTAATGATGAAATAACTTTTTTCAACGCTCGCTCACTTGGTTTTCCCAATATTTTCCGTAACTCTTCCTCTGTTGAAATAATCGATTTTATTTCCGTACGCTCTATCCCCACTTATAACCACTCCTTTTTCTTTATTTCCCCAAAATTCAATACAAATATTGTATAATAAAATTTGCAGAAAGGGGAATTAAAATGACAGAGTGGTTAACAATATTTGATCCTGAAAGAAATACACTTGGGAAGAAATTACGTGATGAAGTGCATCGTGACGGCGATTGGCACGAAACATTTCATTGCTGGTTTGTAGAAAAAGATACTGAAGATATGTTTTTATATTTCCAATTACGCTCTAAAAATAAAAAAGAAGCTCCATGTATATGGGATATTACTTCAGCTGGACATATTATGCATGATGAAGATGTACAAATTGGTGGTCTTCGTGAAATTGAGGAAGAATTAGGGCTTTCCTTTCAAACTAATGATTTAACATACAAGGGAATCTTTAAAATAGATTATGAAATTTCAAATCTTACTGATCGCGAGTTTTGTCATATGTATTTTCACAACGTCATCAATCCACTTCCATTCGCACCAGGTGAAGAAGTAGACGATGTGATGAAATTACATGCAACTTCTTTTCTACAACTATTAAAAGGAGAGATTTCATCTTTAACGACTATTTCAGTCTTAAACAATACACCGATTACGATAACATTTGAAGATATTTATCCGTATGATCTTGCATACTATGAATTTGTTATAGAGCAAGGAAAAGAATTATTAAAAAATAATAGTTTATAAATAAAATAGGACTCCTAGCATAATATTGCGTAGAGTCCTATTTTTTATTATTGTTCAAGGATTTTTAATCTACTCTCTACTTGTATAAATAAACGAATCATTAATAACAGCATAACCACTATAATCACTATTATTGTATGTGGATATCTAAACAGTATACTAATAACACTTCCAATTAACATCATGATAAATCCGTTTTGCTTCATCACTTCTGCACTATACCTGTTACCCGCATCCCATAATTCCTTATTTTTCATAGATCGTTTCGTACGATAACCATATGCCGCATTAATATCGGTCGGTGGATTTTTTTGAAGAATAATTGCCGCAAGTATAAAAATAATACCAATCAATATGCTTATTCCTATGTTTACTAGTGCATCAATCAATTATATCCCCCCCTAACTTACACTTTCATTATACGACACAACCCTTATTTTTCCAATTTATAACACATTCACTTTCTTTCTTTTGATGTCTGGAACATACTTGGAAGTGTTACAAAACGTGCCCCTTTCGTTTTTAACTGCGGAATGATTTTGTCTAGTGCATCAACAGATCCTTGTAAATGCCCACCTGGAGTAGAATGCTGCAGTATAACACTACCTGGAAATGAATTCCCTAACACATTATTTGTAATCATATCGGCACTTACACCTTTCCAATCAACTGTATCAACACTCCACTGTACAATCATAAAATTTTGCTCAGTTGCCCAATTCAATTGATTTTCAAGTATTTCACCATACGGTGGACGTATAAATTTAGGGGCATAGCCGGCTAAACGTTTTAATATTTCTTCCGTTTTTATAATTTGATTACGGTACTCAGCGTCATTTACTTTCGCTAAATTCGGATGACTGTACGTATGATTACCAATTACATGCCCTTCATTTGCAATACGCTTTACTACATTCGGAAATTTTTCTGCGTTTTCACCAAGTAAGAAAAAAGTAGCTTTTACATTATGTTGTTTTAACTTATCTAATATTTTTGGCGTGAATTCTGAATCTGGTCCATCATCAAATGTAAGAGCTACTTCCGCTTTATTATACGGTCCTGAAAATGCGTACGCATATTTTTCAACCCATGTAAATGGTGTCCACGATCCACGATCATCTGCTTTCATTTGTACTTCATAGCTTTGAGGGATATATGCGTATGGCAATGCGCTTATATAATCTCCATAATAAAATGAGTTATATGGCATATAAGCATACGAAACATCTCGTTCTAGTCCCCATTGATATGGAGCAAACATTTCTGGCGAATAAAAATAATACATGATAAAAAACCTCCCTAAATTTTCATATGTGATTCATCTGCACTTTGTTAGAGAAATTGTTATTCATAAACAAAAATAAGACTGTCCTTAATTAGGAAAGCCTTACTACTTTATATTATTAATAAATTGATGTACTATCTTTTGGCAAAGCTTTCACATGTTTTAAATAGTTCGTCACTTTATCATCCTCATCTTGCGGATATTGATATTCATATGTGTTAGCGATTTCGTTCGCCACTTCCCTAAATAAATCACCCATAACAAAGAATGACTCCCATATATTTTCATATTCTGCATTAGAAAATGTCCTTTTAAATTGCTCCCACATATCTTCTTCAATATATTGCTCGAAATACTTTCCAAGCTTCCCTGTATTAACTGTAAAGTCTGTTTTCATACCAATATGCCATTCTAGCATTACGATGAACATATCTCGCACTGGTCCTTCAAGCATTCCTTTTGCATAAGAAAGTTCCTCTCGCCATAACCCTTTTGCGATGTTCGTACTACACCACCAAAATTCATTACAACAATCTAAAAACTCTTTTTCTGTAGGCTTTTTTATTAAGTAATCCTTATCGCTTGCTGGCGGGAATTCTTCCAGACAATTATCTTTATCAAGAAGCAGTTTACTTAAACTATCTTGTCCAACGAACTTTTTTATTAACTCAACTGGAACTAGCGTTAAATCAATCCGATTCCCATCCATGAACTGCATTAAATACGGAAACTTCCCATCTTCATCTGGTTGAACTAACGACATTTCTTCTGGCATTTGTACTATCATTATTTCTCCAAATCTATGAACCCAATTATGATTAGACGTAAAAGATTGTATATCATTTACAACATACATAATATCATAGTCTTGAAAACAATCTCTTTTCACATTTGGATTTACACGCGATCCATTCATGATAACTGCTCGAATTCTTTCATCCTCTTTTGCTATATTTATAATTACGTCTAACATTTCTTTTTCAGTTCTCATCTACTTATATCCTCCAATTTTTTAATATATAATATAGTGTTATGTATACTGGAGGTCCACGAGCTAATCTCGTTATACACGATACATGTTATAATTTTTGAAACTTCTTTTTCATCCCTTTTTCCTCCTTACATCACTCTTTTACAACTGCCATCCCTTTCAATTTCCCAATGCTTTCTACCATTTACTTTTAATTATACCGAAAATTCTGTCTCGAATACAAAAAATAAAGAAGGGATATCTACCCCTTACAGAATAGATATCCCTTCTTTTAAAGCTAAATTTAATTCCTATGGATTAGTAGACCAAAGCCCAGCAGATTTAATAAATGTACGTTTATTTAATTTCAGCTGCGCTACGATAAATTCTGCAATATCTTCTGCTTGCATTACTTTATCAGGGTTTCCATCAGTTAATCCTAAATCTACAGCCATATCAGTTGCTACTGTACTTGGAGTTAAAGCTGTTACACGAATGTTATGTTTGCGAACTTCCATCGCTAACGATTCTGTTAAGCCAAGGACACCAAATTTAGAAGCACTATATGCACTTGTTACAGGTGCACCTTTTTGTCCTGCTGTAGATGAAATGTTAATGATATCACCAGATTGTTGTTCAATCATGCTCGGTAAAGCTGCACGAGTTGCATAGTATACACCCATTAAGTTTACTTGAATGATTTTTTCCCAATCAGCAACGTCTAGTTCTAAAAACTTACCGAATTTAGAAATACCAGCGTTATTAATTAAAATATCGATAGATCCTAAACCATTTTTTAACGTTTCAATCGCAGTTGTTACTTCTTCGTATGAAGAAACATCAGCAGTTGCAATAACAGCTTTTACACCTTCTGCTTCTACTTCTTTCGCTACAGCTTTTAAGTTTTCTTCTGAACGAGCTAATAAGCCTACATTTACGCCTTCTTTCGCTAATGCGATTGCTACAGCGCGACCAATCCCTCTACCTGCTCCTGTAATTAAAGCATTTTTACCTTGTAATAATTCTGCCAAGTATAACACTCCTTAATCATCTCAGTTATGTATTATATTAAAATTGTATCTATGTTTATGTAAAAAGGCAATGATGCACTTTCATGTGCGTAGGTTACTTGTAGGTAACTATAGAAAGGTTTTATTTATAAGTTTCATTTTTTTACCATTATTCATGTAAAATAAAAACAAATCCAGCATAGGGGAGTGTATGAGTATGAAAAGCGAAGGAAAAGCTTATCAATATAATTGCAGTAACGGTAAATGCATTTTTAAAGAGAAATAGTGTTAGAAGGTTCTCCTTCTAACACTATTTCTCTTCATGATTTGGCATACGCACAATAAATTCAGTACCTTTTCCTTCCTCACTCTCAACTTTTATTTCCACATGATGAAGGTCGAGTACTTTCTTTACAATAGCTAAACCTAAGCCACTTCCTCCATAGGCACGATTTCGTGAAGAATCCGCTTTATAAAAACGCTCAAAAATATGTTGTTTCTGTTCTTCTGATATACCAATTCCTGAATCACGGATACGCACTTCCACTACTGTCTCATGTTCCTTTAACTGAATAGTAATCGTACCACCGCTTGGAGTAAATTTAATACTATTATGAATTAAATTAATCCACACTTGACTCATACTTTCTTGGTCAGCAATAACATATACTTTTTCTAAATCTAGTTCTAACTCAATTTCTTTTTCAGCCCAGAGTGGTTCACTATTTAACACAATTTGCTTTAATTGTTGATCTAATCGATAGCTCACTCTTTCTGGTGTATACTCTTCTGATTCTAAAAGAGTTAGCTTTAGTAAATTTTGACTTAGTTTAGATAATCTCGTTGTTTCAGTTTCAATAATGGTCAGATAATGCTTTCTTTTTTCCTCAGAAAGATTATCGTCTTGTAGTGCTCTAGCAAATCCTTTTATAGAAGTTAACGGTGACTGTATTTCATGAGAAACATTCGATACAAACTCTTGTCTCATTTTCTCCATCGTATTCAGTTCATCTGTCATATCATTTATACTTTTTACGAGCACGCCAATTTCACCATCATACTTTTCTTCATTTCTTATTTTTACGGAGAAGTCTCCTTTTGCAATTTTTTGTATCGGTTCAATAATATTCCAAATCATCGCCTCTCGTTTTGGTCTCATTAATATTCCAATCAATGTCCAAATAAGAATAATAAAGACAAAACCGACCATATCACTAATTAGAAAGGCAACAAACGGCGATACGTTTACGTCAAAAGCATTCAATAAACTAGTTGCTACATAAAATGCGATAGACCAAATGACAGTAAGAAAAGAAAAGAGCGCTAATACCGCTCCAAATACTTTCAGCATCTTCAACTTACTCATTCGTTTTCTTTTTCTCATTTACTTACCTCTAAGCGATACCCTAATCCTCTTATTGTTTTAATACTAAATTTCGACTGCTCTTCTTGAAACTTCTCACGTAATCGATTAATATGAACGTCTAGTGTACGTTCATTCCCTTCAAAATCATATCCCCATATTTCTTCAATTAATTGCTCTCTCGAACAAGTTCTTCCCGATTTAGACCCTAAAGTAAAGAGCAGCTCAAATTCTTTTAACGGTAACGTAACCGTTTGTTCTCCACATGTAACTTCGAATGTTTTACGATTTAATAATACATTTCCAACTTGAATCGATTGCGAAACTGTAATTTGGTAACGTTTCAATAATGCTTTTACTCTCACTACTAGTTCTATAGGGTCAAATGGCTTTACAAGATAGTCATCTGTCCCAAGGTGAAATCCTTTTACTTTTTGTGATGTTTCTCCTTTGGCAGTTAGCATCAGAACCGGGATATCATAGTATTTTCTTAATTCAAAACATACATCAAATCCATCCATATTTGGCATCATGATATCAAGAATAACCATATCGACTTTTACGTCATCCATTTTCTGAAGTGCATCTACTCCATCAATTGCCTCATATGTTTGAAAACCTTCTCGTTCTAAAAATACAGAAACGAGTTCTCTAATGTGTGGATCGTCGTCTACTATTAAAATTTTAGGTATCAAAGGAACCATTTCCTTTCTACTTAGCATCTAATATATTTTTTAAAAATGAATCATCAGTGGAGTAAAATCCCACTGATGATTCATTTTATAATGCACCCTCTTTAATTTTCAATTGCTGCGTTGCAAACTCACGATACATGTCATGCGTACGTAATAATTCATCATGTGTACCACTTCCTGTAAGGTTGCCTTTTTCAATAAAGATAATTTTATCTGCATCTACAACAGTAGAAAGTCTATGTGCAATCACTAATGTTGTTCGGCCTTTCATTAAGTTATTTAACGCTTTTTGAACGACAGACTCAGATTTGCTATCTAAGCTTGAAGTTGCCTCATCTAACATAAGAATTTGCGGATTTCGCAGTAACGCTCGAGCAATGGCAATTCGCTGTCTTTGTCCCCCAGAAAGCTTCACACCGCGTTCTCCAACTTCTGTTGCATAACCGTTTGGTAAGTCATGAATAAATGCATCAACATATGCCATTGCTGCTACTTTTTCAATTTCTTCATCTGTTACTTCGCCCTCAACGCCGTAACAAATATTATCACGAATCGTTCCATCAATTAACGGACTATCTTGTGATACGTAACCGATTTGACGTCGCCATGACTCTAATGAATAACTCGTAATTAATTCTTTTCCTAATTTAATGGCACCACTAGTTGGCTCATAAAAACGTTCCAGTAATGAGAATAACGTTGTTTTCCCACTACCACTTGGTCCTACAATTGCTGTCACTTTTCCAGATTCAATTGTGAAATCAATATTTTTCAAAACTTGCTCTTCTTCGTTATACTCAAAATGTACATTTTCAAGAACAATCGGTTGCTTAGCATTTGTCACTTTCACACCAGTTTCATGATTTTCTACTTCATATTCTAAAATCGTACTAATTCTTTCCGTTGCACCAATTGCCTTTTGGAATTGTGTAAAGAACATAGATAATTGACTCATCGGCATTACAATTTGAACTAAATACAAAATAAACGCTACAAGTTCACCGGTTGTTAATGCACCGCTAGAAACTCGCATCCCGCCATATCCTACGATAATAACAAGTAGTGCCATTAAAACAAACGACATAACTGGCGAAATTAATGCTTGCACTTTCCCTTCTTTCAAACCAAATTGTAATAACTTTTGTATACCTGTATTGCCCGTTTCATATTCTCTTTTTTCTGTATTTGAAGATTTCACTAAACGAATTTCTGATAACACTTGCGTTAACACACTTGTAAAAGATGCCGTTTCATCTTGAAGCGCTTTTGAAATCTTATACATTTTTCGTCCAAGTGGAACTAAAATTAATACAGACAACGGAATAACCGTTAAAAGTAACGCAGTCATTTTCCAATCTAAAACAAATAATACAATTAACGATCCAACAATTGAAATACCGCCTGTTAATAAGTTTGACAAATGCTCAGAAATTAACGTTTTCACAACACTTGTATCATTCGTCATACGGCTAATCGTATCACCTGTTCTATTTTGATCGTAATAAGATACCGGCAAGATAAGTACCTTTTTCCACAAACGTTCTCTTAGTCCCGCTACAATCTTCTGCCCAATATAATTTAGTAAATATATAGACAACCCTGCCGCAATAGTTTGCATTACAAAGAAAGCAACTAATCCAACAATTTGTCCTGCACTAATTGAAGAAAGCGAAAAATTATCTACTAATCCTTTTGTAAGCATAGGAATAAATAAACTCGCTCCCGTAGAAAGCAAACTCATTAATAACGCAAAAACTAAAATTCCTTTCGGAGGATTTGTATCTTGAATAAGGCGTAAAAACTGCCTCCAACTCCCTTTTTTCTTCATTTCATTTCTAACTTCCATTCCTGTTCATCTCCTCGTGGTAAACAAAACTGTTCTTTCTAAAATTAGAATACGATACAAATGTAAACTGAATGTAAACACACTTTTTCTATTTTTACAAAATATACATAAAAACTCATCTTTACAACAGATATAAACATCTGATATTATTACCTGGTACTTAATATTATTCTATGTAAATGATAGATAAATAATTTACAACACGATATAAATCTCCAGTTAGTGAAAGGAGTATCCTTTTTGCAAACAAATATACATTCTAAAAAGGAAACAATTATTTTTATTCATGGATTAGTTGGCAATCGTCGCGCCTTCAAAAAGGAGCAAAAACGTTTTTCTTCCTCCTACAACATTATAACTTATGACTTATTAGGTCACGGTGATGATAAAGGAGAAGCAATCGACTTTTCATTACAGCGCCTCGTAGATCAATTATTAAACTTATATGAGCAAGAAGGTATTAAAAAAGCACATATTTGTGCGCTAAGTTACGGCTGTTACATCTCTACAATTTTTGCACAAATGCATCCAGAAAAAGTATTAAGTATTTGTCATATTGGAGGACATTACAATAACCCTTCTCGTTTATATAATGTATTTCAAAATTTTTGGGAGAAGCGAGGAGATGAATACTCTAAATGGCTCTCTCAATACGCAAATACTATTTTTCCAAGCGGTATATTAAAAGCAAATCCGTTCGCAGTCATTTCAAGAAATATTTACTACCGTTTCGGATTACAATTACATTCATCCATAATTGCCCAGTCATTACGACATCGGTTAGAATTCGATTTAAAATCTAAATTAAAATCACTTCCTCACCCTATACTATGGGTAATGGGAGAGCATGATCATCTCTATAAATCTTGTCTATTTGATTTAAAATCTATTTTGCCTAACGTTCTATATAAGGAAATACCGTTAGCGGGACATGCAGCGAACTTATTTCGTCCTAACTATTTCCATGACTTATATGATCGATTTTTAAATGGAAAGTTAAAATAAAAACTATTAAACTTCCAATTTATTCAACTATAAAAAGGCTTCCCAAGTTTCCTTGGAAAGCCTTTTCTCTATACGAAAAGTATATAAAACTACTTTTTCTTAGTATGCTTTTGTGTAACCAGTTAGATGTTTAGCCCAGTAAGAGTTATTAATTGAACTAATTCTTACACCAACTGTTTCATTCTCCGCACTAATGAACTGACCATTTCCTAAATAAATACCCATGTGAGAAAGACCTTTTTTATAAGTATTAGAGAAGTATACTAAATCACCTGGTTGTGGATTGCTTGTTTTTGTTTTCGAACTCCAGTATCCAGCAACATCTAAACGGCTACCTTTATGACCAGTTTGATTTAATACGTAGTAAATGAATCCACTGCAATCGAAACCTCCTTTAGGAGTTTCACCACCGAATACATATTTCGAATGATTTAAAGATCTAGCGAATCCAGCGATTGAAGATGTATCTCCACCTGTTGTTGGTTGTTGAACGTTATTTGTAACGTTGTTTACTCCGCCTTTTACAAACTTAACGAAGTCACCACTTACGTAACCTGTGCGGCCGTTATGGTTAATTTTGTACCAACCATTTTCAGCGCCAGTAACGTTTAATACTTTACCATTTGTTACTCCACCGATTACAGCGTTGTATGTAGCTGGGCCTGTACGTACTTTTAAAGCACCAGTGTTAACAACATAAGAACCACCAGTTTGAACTGTTGTAGTATTGTTGTTTGTAGTTGGTTGTTGTGTTTCGTTAGATACAGCAGAACCACCTTTTGTTACGAAGTCTTTGCTTACGTATCCAGTTCCACCATTGAAGTTGATTTTAAACCAATCTTGTACTTCACCTACAACTTGTACTGTTTTACCTTTGTTTACAGAACCTAATACTGTATGAGATGTACTTGGGCCTGTACGTACGTTAAGTGAAGAAACGTTTACTGTGTAAGTACCTGTTCCTTGTTGAACAGTCGTTCCTGTTTTGCCACCAGTCGTTACGAAGTCACCACTTACATAACCTGTTTGACCATTTACGTTTACTTTGAACCAACCATTTTCTTGTCCAACTACTTGTAGCACTTGGCCTGATTTTACTTTAGAAATAACGTTATGTCCTGTACCAGCACCTGAACGAACATTTAATACATCAGCAGTTACTGTGTATTTTAATTCAGAAGTTGTTTCTACAGTTTTTGTTTCAGTTACAGTCGTTTGAGTTTGAGTTTGAGTTTGAGTTTGTCCATTAATTTCTTTTAGCGCTTCATTTGAAACTTGTGCATGAGCAGAATCCATTCCTGGAACTGCAACGCCAGCTACAGAAGCTGCTGCTAAACCTGCAATTACTTTTTTCATAAGTTGTCTTTACTTCCTTTCCCTACTATCCTCTTAAAAAAACTTAAAACTTTAATACTTTACAATATTATCAAAGTAAAATATTCATCCAGTTCCATTTTTTAGCAAGAGTTTTATTTTTCACACGTAGTTCATTTTAAATGAACAAAGTGAAATCCGTGTGAACTTCATGTGAACTTTATCATTAAACACAGTGTTTTTGCAATGGTTTTTTCAAATTTCTTATATATCGCATGAAAATTCGACATTCTATTTAATATTTTAATATAAAATATCCCTTTTCTATCTATTATAAAAAATTCTATTAACCTAATACAAACTCAAGTATGTATTTCCTTATAAAGCTCCTTACATGAAGTATACTTTCATCATGACAAAAATCACTCTATTTATCAATAGTATAATATTTTTAGAAAACTAAATTTCTATACTATCTACAATTTTGAAATAATTTGACGAATTGTAAGATTTATTTCACAAAAGCCATTTCTCCTTTAAAGAAAACACACACTATATCAACTGTTCTCTTTTTCTTATAATGGAATTTATAGGATATTTATAGTATTATATGCATATCTTAATAAACAAGAATTTTAGCGAATTGATTAAAGTTTCATTCCCTTATAAAATGAAACTTTAATCAGGAAGGGTTTTATACATCCTCCGCTAATTATTAACCCTCACCACTCGGGCTGCCCATTAATGCGGAGTTTTATTGGAATAAAAAGAGGAGGCATATTTGTGAGAAATATAATAGATGATCCAATACAAAAAAACATAGAGCTATACTATGCTTTTATTCAATTCGTTTCAATGATAACATTACAAAAAGTATCAGCTATTGAAACACGTAAAAACGAATTAAAAAATCAGATGAAAAATGCCGGACAAAAAAACCCTTATTACGTATAAAAAAAGGTGAACAGGTTATATTCCTGTTCACCTTTTTAAATTATTTATAAATTTTCACACGGTCCTCTAGCGGTTGGAATTCTTTTTCACCAGCATGTACTACCGGTTTACCAAATGGCATTTGCGCAATAAGTTTCCAATTCTCTGGAACATCCCACTCTTTTCTCACTTCTTCATCAATTAGCGGATTGTAATGCTGTAACGTAGCACCAAACCCTTCAATTTCTAAAGCTGTCCAAATTGCAAATTGTAACATTCCTGATGATTGCTGAGACCAAGTTGGGAAATTATCTTTATATAATGCAAAGTTAGCTTGAAGGCTTTCCACTACTTCACTGTCTTCAAAATATAAAACCGTTCCATAACCACTTTTAAATGCATTCATTTTTTCTTCAGTAGGTGCAAAGCTATTTTCAGGTACAATTTTTCGTAACGTTTCTTTCGTAATATCCCATAATTTATCATGTTGTTCTCCTAATAAAACAACAACGCGAGCACTTTGAGAATTAAAAGCTGAAGGTGTATGTTTTACAGCATGATAAATCACTTCTTGAATTTTCTCATCAGAAACTACTTGCTCTTTACTAATTGCATAAATAGATCTTCTGTCTTCAATTGCTGAGTAAAAATCTTTTGCCATCATAATTCCCTCCAATTTTCAATTGAGGCTATTTCATATGTATATATCATATTACGCCCCCTCAAACTTATTATTAATAAGCTTATAACTTTATAATATCACAGCAACAAATAAACTCAAATGATAACACTTGTATTTAGAGCCTTTTTCCTTTTTAAAATGAAAATAAAAAGACTGTTTGTTGTTATCTAAAATTAGTAACAACAAACAGTCTTACTTATGTAGCGATCTAGATTCGTATTTTACTTACTTAATTAACTAATCCAAATGCATACGACATTAACTTATTTGTCTCTGTAAAACGTTTTGTTTTACTTGATGTCCCCATGACCACTGTAATAATTCGATTATCGCCTTGCTTTGCAGTCCCAGTAAAACAGTATCCTGCACTATCTGTAAATCCAGTCTTTAGTCCGTCCATTCCTTCTATATATAAACTTTTATTATTTTTATTTAACATGTCGTTTGTGCTTATAACATTAATATTATTAAATGCTAGCTGACTTTGACGTAAGTGAGTCACTTCTAATATTTCCGGATAATCTTTTATAAGATGATATGCCAATTGTGCTACATCACCAGCCGTCATTTTTGTTTCACTTCCATCTGGCTCTTGTAATCCAGAAGCATTTGCAAATTTAGCATGTTCCGACATTTTTAACTGTTTCGCTTTTGCATCCATAAGCTGAACGAAATCTTTCTCCGATTTTGCCATATGTTCTGCTAAAGCCACAGCTGAATTATTAGCTGACTCAATCATTAATGCATGATATAAATCTTTAACAGTTAATGTGTCATTAACTTGTACTGGGATTCTCGCTCCCTCTGTTTGTGCCGCCTTCGCACTTATTTTCACTGGATCTTCCCAGCGAACTTTCCCGTTATGTATACTCTCTAGTAGAAGATACGCTGTCATCATCTTAGACATACTAGCCGGTGCAAAAGCTTCATTTTCATTATATTGATAAATAATATCTCCATCACTCGCATCGATAATCATAGCTGCTTTTGCGTTAATTTCTGGTGGGATGTACTTTGGCGGGACTACTTTTTCAGTAAATCCTGCTTTAGGTAGTTCTGCCACTTGCAAAGGTTGTCCCTCTACATTCGCTACGCTCTTTTGATTTCCTTGGAATAAGAACCAACATATCCCTAAAATAATGACTAATAGGACTGTCATCCTTCCCCATTTTAACCGATTCATTTCAAAACTCCTTTAGCAAACCTTTTATACACTCACATTTAACCTTATCAACAATTCCTTTATATAGTCAAGGTAAAAGGTATATTTATTCATATACAGCAATGATTATTTTAATTTATTTATGTTAAACTTACAATGTTGAAACGTAAGAATATTTAATAATAAAATCTCGTAAATAAAGCGAAACTTTAATCAGTCCCCCAATCGGGCTACCCGTCAAATAGCGAGATAAACTATTTAATAGAAGGGATTCATACAAATGCTACTTCCAAAATCATTAAAATACGGAGACACAGTTGGGATTTACTCCCCTTCTTCACCAGTAACCTACACTTCACCAAAGAGATTTGAACGAGCAAAATCTTACTTACAACAGAAAGGGTTTCATATATTAGAAGGTTCATTAACAGGTCGATATGATTTTTATCGTTCTGGTAGTATACAAGAGCGTGCTGAGGAGCTAAATGTCTTAATAAGAAATCCTAATATTTCTTGTATTATTTCAACAATTGGTGGGATGAATTCAAATTCAATATTACCTTATATTGATTATGATGCTTTTCTAAAGAACCCTAAAATAATGATTGGGTATTCAGATGCAACTGCTTTATTACTAGCAATTTACACCAAAACAGGAATTCCTACATTTTATGGACCAGCTCTCGTCCCTTCCTTTGGCGAATTTGAACCTTTTGTTGATTGCACATACAAATATTTCGCTGAAACTTTACTACATGATCATTCTCTTCCTTATCATATAAAACAACCATTATTTTGGTCAGATGAATTTATTAATTGGGAAGAAAAGACAAAGGAGAAAGAACTTCGACCAAACGATTGGATTTCAGTAATTGATGGAAAAGCTACTGGGCGTATTATTGGCGGGAATTTAAACACGATACAAGGAATTTGGGGTAGCCCCTATATGCCACATATTCAAGAAGGCGACATTCTCTTCATTGAGGACAGTTCAAAAGACGCAGCTACTATTGAAAGAAGCTTTTCATTACTTAAAATTAACGGTGTATTCGATAAAATTTCAGGTATCATTCTTGGAAAACATGAGCAATTTGATGATTGTGGTACAAATCGAAAACCTTTTGAAATACTACTAGAAGTACTTCAAAATCAAAGAATTCCTTTTCTAGCTGACTTCGATTGTTGTCATACACATCCAATGATTACCATGCCTATCGGTGTTCAAGTAGAGTTGGATGCAACAAATAAAACGATACATATTGTAGAACCTTGGAAAAAATGAATGCATGGCTTCTATTGTTTTACAATAAAAGCCATGATACTATATAATTTGGAATGTGAAAGATTAAACAAAATACGTTCCAATATCTATTATTAGGAAAAGATAGATATAAATATATATTTATATGTAAAAGAGAGTGAATAAATGAAACCAACTATTAAAAATTACGTATTTTTACATGTAGCTTTTTTGATATATTCTATCATTGTGGTTTACATGAAATGGGCAGCTAAGTTTCCCATTGCTTCCATCTCATTTTTTATTGCTTATTTCGGACTAGTTGTACTTTTATTCGGATATGCAATTTTATGGCAACAAGTAATTAAGCATTTCGAAATATCGAAAGCATATTCACATCGCGGAATTATTATACTGTGGTCAATGCTTTGGTCAGTAGTTCTATTTGGAGATACGATACAGTGGAATCATTTACTTGGTGCGGCTATTATTATCGTCGGAATTGTGGTGGTGACAAAAGATGAATAGTTATATGTTGTTATTGATCTTTGGAATCGTATTGGCCAATTACTCACAAATTTTATTAAAAAAGGCTACTTTACAGCAATATGATTCTAAATTAAAAGAATATGTAAATCCATATGTAATCATCGGTTACTCTTTATTTGTACTTAACGCAGGATTCAATATTATCGCCTTAAAGGGACTGACAATAAATCAAGTCTCTGCATTAGAATCATTAAGTTATATCATCATATTAATTTTCGGTTGGTATTTTTTAGGTGAAAAAGTAACGAAAAGAAAAGTAATTGGGAATACCATCATTTTAATGGGTGTTGTGGTGTATTTTATTCAGTAATCACTTATACAAAAAGCTCCGTTTATCACAAACGGAGCTTTTTACTATTGACCTAAATTTTGCACTTTATCTTTCAAATCTCGAACTTGATCTACCGTCTGCATAAGCTCAGAGTTTTTAAATTGCTCTACATCCACTTTTCCTTCTTCTATCTTTGTCATCGCCGTATCAATTAACATATTTAACTTTTCGTTATATCCGACGATTTGTTGATGAATATCCTTTGCTACATCAGGTGGCGTTAATTCATTGAATGCGGGTATATCTTGTTTAATTTCACTAAGCTTCGTTTCTAATTCTTTTCGAGCCTCGCTATCATTAACGGCCTTTTCTGCTAATGCTGGTGCATCATTTGCAAATGCACTTATTTCATTTACATAGTCTGTCGCCTTTTGAGCATAATCTATGGAGTTCTTTCCTTCTTCCACTATTGAACATCCCATTAAACCAATTGAAACTATAAATACTAATAAAATTGATTTTATTTTCATTTTAGACCCCCTTCGTCTTTATCATTGTCTGTAATTTTCTCTATACATAACTTCTAGCTAAATTGTTTATAACCTTTTTCAAATAGCTATTTATCCTCTTACATGCCCTATTATCGTTACAACATCTATTTCTATATGTACGCTTATAATATCTTCAATTATATCCATATATCCTTGTCCTATAGCTGTTCCATAGTGTAATGTAAGCCCCTTCTTTTCATACACTGACTTTGGCACTGAAAAAATAAATCTCCTCAAGTTTCTTTCATCAGTTGGTTCCATAATTAAAACAATCCCATCTTCATCAAACATATACGCTCGCCCTCCAACTTTACATTCACTATGGCTCAGTATTGCCTTGGTCAGCAAAATTTAAAACATAATAAGTTAAGATACACTCCGCTCTATCATAAAGTGAAACTTTAATTAGCCCTCACCAGTCGAATCTTTATCGGCGAATAGCGAGATAAAAATAAAAAGCATTCATTCTTTTTTGTTAAGAATGGATGCTTTTTAAAAAATCAATTTCTAACTCTAGCATCTTTTTTTGACGAGGTTTTACTTTTCTTACGGGAACTCCAGCGTAAATATACCAATCATCTAAACTCTCTTTTACCATACTCATCGCACCGACTGCCGTACCTTCTCCTACCGTTACATTTGGAAAAATAATAGAATTAGCACCAATAATCACATGTTTTTTTAAAATAACTTTTTCTGCTTTCACATTCCTATATTGATTCGGGACGGTTGGCCCCATTAATGTATTTCCACTGAAATCATCAAGTACTGCATATACGATTGTTTTAGCTGAGATGTTTGCAAAATCATGCATTTTAATCCCAACTTCCCCTCCATATAACGCTGTATACGCTGATATGTGCGAATAACTTCCAATTGTGATTTTACCACTTAAAATGCAAAAATCATCAATTCTTACATGATTGCCAACTGATATAGCACTCGGATTATATATACTTGCTTTTTTACTAACCAATACATTTTTCCCAACAGATAAAAATCCAATTTGCTTTAGTTCTTCTTGACTATAAAAACTATTCATCTACCGACACCACCTTCTGCTCTAAACAGATTACAATTTGCTCTACTAGTTCTTTCGTCATTCCTTCCCATAAAGGTAAACTTACGATTCGTTTTGCTATTTTATTCGTCTTTGTTAAATCTGTAGACTTATAGTTTTTAAAAAGAACTTGTTGGTGGCAAGATGGTGAAAAGTATAATCTAGCTTCTATTTTCTGTTTTTTCAGTTCTTCTATTACTTGTATATTGCGAACTTCTTCTGGACAAATGATAGGCATAAATTGGTGAATAACCGCTTCTGTCTTTTGGACTTTCCACCCTTTTTTCATTAACCCAGTATTTTGTAACAACTGTTTATACCATTCAGAAATACGGCTGCGTTCTTTTAATTTTTGATCCCACTTTTTTATAGTCGCTATCCCAATAGCTGCTGCGTATTCAGACATTTTACAATTAAACCCCATCATCGTACATTCACGATTTTTATCAAATCCGAAATTCCCCATTCTTTTAATACGTTGTATATCTTCTTCGTTTTTACTATATATGAGCCCTCCTTCACCAATTCCGAACGGCTTTGTTGCATGAAAGCTATATACAATCATTCCACTAAAATCTTGACCGTAATGCATCCCTCCATTCATTAATCCAAATCCCGGCGCCGCATCTACGACAACCGGAATCCCCTTCTTCTCTAGTTCTTCATATTCTTCTAAGTTCATCCATGATCCAAAAGTGGCGTACGGGATAACAATCGCAACCTCTTCTTTTAATTCTTCTATTTTATCCAAAAGTACGGTTTTATCCATATACCAATCATCTATTGAAATATCAATAAAGTACGGTTCCAATCCACACCAAATAGCGGCTAAGGCAGTCGCAGGGAATGTAAAGCTAGGCATGAGAGCATACTTTCCCTTTCTTCTTTTCTTTAGTTGAATAGCCGCCATTAACCCTAACGTTGCGTTTGCTACTGTTGTAACAGCTCCCCTGTTTTGAAAAAATGACGACATAATTGTTTCCTCAAAACGTTGATTTATAGGTCCATAATTCGTATATATGTGAGATGTATCAATTTCCTTCAATTCGTCCAAATACTCACTTACAGGTACAGTTGAAGCACGTAAAAAAGGAATATTCTCCATATCTATCTATTCCTTCCTATCATTTTCGGACAATATAGAGCATATCTGTTTCAGTTAATCCAAACTTCCTAGCACTTTTCATTCCTTGTTTTTCCGCTATGTTATATAATTCTACCTTAAATCCTGCATTCATTAATCGTTGAATAAATCCCGATTGATTGTAAATTCTCACATGATCTTCTTGACCAAAAGCTAATTTCCTCAATTGTGGTGTTACAATTAATTCATTCTCTATAATAAAATCTACATTCATTACGATCGGTACTTGAATAATTCCCCATCCATTTGGCTTTAACACTCTATATAACTCTCGCATTGCTTTGTCATCATCAGGAACGTGTTCTAACACATGACTACATAATATTACATCAAAAGTATTACTATCATATGTAATCCTTGTAACATCAATTTCCTTCATTAATGGATCCTTTGGTTCTAAGTCACCACATACATACGTAATATTTTTATACTCGTTAAACCAATCTCTTAACTTCGCTTCAGGTGCAATATGAAGCATTGTATAGTTTCTATTTAACAAGTCCGTTTCCGTTTCAATGTACGCACGATACAATCTTTCACGATCCATCGAATTGCAAACTGGACATATCCCTGTATCTTTATTCCACATCTCAAATTTATATTTCGGAAAATCATAATGCGCTGGCCAAGGTGAAAATTTTTCAAATTGTTGATTGCAATATTGACAATAACAAGATTCTTTCTCAAACATATGAGCAACTAACTTGTTTAACCCTTTTTTTATCTTTTCATTATAAATTTGATCTAGTTCGCCATTTCTTACTGCATCCTTAACTATAAATCCCGCATTTTCTAAACAATAAGATAAACTCTCTTTATACTCACTTTCGGAGCTTAAAAATCCACTATTATATGCATCTATAATTAATTCAATCCACTCTTCAATTGTCATTAAAATAAAATGCATTTGTTTTTGATTTTGTCCACTATGTTGTCTAAAATAACTAAGAGGTTCTTGCATATAAACTACTTTTCCTTTCCTCATCATATCTAGCCAAGTTGCAATGTCATTAATAGCAGAATAAGCCTTTCCTTTAAAATATCCAAACTTCCCGTCAAACAAATCCCGATTAAACAAAACAGTTGTCGGCTCACCAACTACATTTTTTAAGTTTTTTAACATATAATTTCCTAATTCTTTTCCTTCAAAAAGTGTAGTTTCTTTCGCGATTTTCATATTTAATGTTGAAGGTGGTAATATCTCTCCATTCTCATCAATCAGTTCACGATATGACGTCACAAATGAAATATTTTCTAACGTCAAAAAGTATTTCATCATTCTCTCGATCTTTTCATGATGAAATAAATCATCATCTAATAAAAAGTTTATATAGTCCCCATTCGCAAGTTCTACACACTTATTAAAGTTTTCGGCAACTAACGGCGTTTCATTTTTAACATATGTAATACACTTATATTCACGTAAGTACGGTTGAATCATAGCATTGACTTCATTATTTGTACTATCGTCAGAAATAATAATTTCAATATTTTCATATGTTTGATTCAAAGCGCTGTTGAGTGCTAATTCCAAGTAATAAGGTCTATTGTATGCAGGAATAAGTATACTTACTTTCGGTAATGAAGAATTATTATTTATATGTTGTTTTTTCTTTTCTATGTTTATTTTCTTCGCTCTAATTTTTTGGTAATAGTCTAATGTATATAATATTGATGATGGAACTATCCTTCTTGCATAATCTAGAAAATTAGTTATCGCTTTGTCTAACTCTTTTTCGGTGGATAAGAAACCATATTGTTCTCCTGCTATAATACTGTGTGAAAAATCTTCTAACCCATCCATCATTTTATTAGATTCATTTAACTGTTGATCTGGATGTAATCGAAAGTAACTCAGTGTCTCTGCTATATATACTGCTTTTCCTTTACTTAATAAAGATAACCATGAAGCTATATCTACGTTACATAAATACCGCCTCTTATCAAAAATCCCATATGGTTCTTGTAAATCATTTTTACGAAATAAAACTGTTGTCGGTTCTCCAATATAATTTTTTTGATCCACAATTACCTTATTTCCTAATTCTGTTCCCTCTATAATGGTATCCTCTTCAAATAAACGGACAGTCGAATAAATATGTCGCAGTTCTTTCCCTTTATCATCAATGACTTGACGATGAGATGTTACAAGCTTAATTTCATTATCTAAATCATTGAAAAAATACTTCATCATTTTTTCAATTTTATTCATATGAAATACATCATCATCCATTAAAAAATTTATATACTCACCGTTCGCTTCATTAAATAACATTAACGCATTTTCAAATTGTCCGAGAGTTGACCTATTTTTTATATAAATAATATTTGAATGATCACATAAGTATTTTTGTAACAATTTTTCTGTTTCATCATTCGTGCTGTCATCTCCAACTATAATTTCTATATTAGGGTACGTTTGTTCTAACACACTACATAACGCCTTTTCAAAGTAACTAGGACGATTATACGTAGGAATTAATACACTTACCAACGGAAGTTGCTCTACCATTTCTTCAGTTCTTTCAATACGAGTTCTCATTTTAACTCTCTCACCTCTTCGCATATTATTTATATACGCGACACAAAAATCACATTACTTTAACTGTATGGAGCCTATATACTTTTATGCAAACATGAAACAAAATATCATACTTTTCGTTCCTGAATAAACATATTTAATAATGCGGACATTTTATTTGCACCTTTTTTATTCATATGATCACTATCATAAAAATCATCGTCACAAAATAATGGCGAATCAAATAGATCTATAATTTGAAAAGAATATTGAGTTTGAAAATCATTTATAACTTTATAAAAATCTTCTTTTAATTTCTTACTACTACAATTGAAATAATGTGAAGTAACAGGGAACACAACAATTAATGGCTTTATATCGTTTTTTAACAGTAATTCTAAATATTTCTTAAAAATCATTTTATTTTCATCTAAAGTATGAGGATACGCCAATTTAGCATGTGAAGCTGCTCTTATTTTCCCGTGTTCTTCAAAAGGAATATGAAGAGAAGTAGTATTCCATTCAGCATTTATCCAAGGCAGCGTCAATGATTCATCTTTTAGTTCGTCTAATAAAATATATTCAAAATGCAAATTAAAAATAGAAAGAAGTGGTTTCGGAGTATTTAGATGTGAGAATCCATCAGTGGGTAGAGGAGAATGAACTACAGTATGATGACCATCTTGAAACAATGGATAATATACTTTGTGAATTCTATATGATTCAGATGATAACGACATATCAAAGTAAAACGAGAAATAGGCTATTCCTATTAAACAATATTGAAATGAATGATTGTTTGATAAAAGTTGTGACGCTATTAAATAATCATAGTATAGATCTTGCGATGGAAGTGTTAATTTTATTGACTTTTTTGAGAGAAGCTCCGTACTTATGCCACAATGTGGATAAGACAAACCGGTAGCAAACAATTCATACGTCGGATCACTCTTTGCTTTTTTCATAGAAATGTATAAAGACATAAGATCCGGATTTATTTGATAGATAGAAATTAATTTATCCTTCCATTCATACATGTATTTTGTTAAATTAATAATTTTTGAACTTTGCACGCCCCTATTTATCAAGTCATTTGTAAGTTTTTCTGCGTCCCCTCTCCAAATGACTATATATTGAAAAGAACTTTCTATACGAACAACATCTGAAACGTCTACAACATGAACTATTGTTTTACATTTATTTTTGTCTAACGTATTTCGAATCCTCTCCCCTGATAACTCATCACTTAAAACAATGATTTTATATTGCTCCTTCATGTACATCCCCTCCATTATATGTATAATATGAAATTCATTTTTAATTCGTAACAATCATATACACCTGCAATCTAACAAAAAAATAGCTCCACCATTAGGCGTAGCTATTTTTACAATTATTGCTTATTCAAATTATATTCCTTTATCTAACTCATAAAGTTTACGATACTTTTCATTTTCTTTCAGAAGTTGTTTATGACTACCTTGCATGACAATTTGGCCACGATCAAGGAATATAACTTCGTCTACATGTTCTATTCCTACAAGATGGTGCGTAATCCAAATAACCGTCTTTTCTTCCGTTGCAGAAAACATTGTTTCGATTAAAGACAATTCTGTTTTTGGATCTAAACCGATAGTCGGTTCATCAAGTACAATAATTGGTGTTTCTTGCATTAGAGTTCTAGCAAAAGCAACCCTTTGTCTTTCCCCACCAGAAAACCGCTTTCCCATTTCATGCATTTTTGTTTGTAATCCGTCCGGAAGAGAAGTAACATGTGAAGCTAATTGTGCTTTCTCTAAAGCTTTCCATATCTCTTCATCCGTCGCCTCCGGTTTGCCAATTCGTACATTATTTCCAATTGTCGTATCAAACAAATGCGGCTTTTGATTTAATACAGAAATATATTTAGATAAAAGATTCGTATGAGCTCTTTCACCATTCAATACAACTTGGCCATTTACTGGGCTTAACGCCCCTGTTAACAATTTTAGTAAAGTAGATTTCCCTGTCCCACTTCTCCCTAAAATAGCAATTTTCTTCCCTGCTTTTATTTGTAATGATACATCTTTTAATACAATCTCATTACTATCTGGATAACTATACGATACGTGATTCAGTTCAATATCTACATGTTTTGGTTCAATATAATCTTTCTCTCCATGCAAATCCGTTTCATCATGTAAAACACTATCACTTTCTACGCCATTAAGACGATGGGTAGATTCTACATACGACGGTATTCGATCGATGGCATCTGCAATAGGAATAAGCGCGTTCGTTACAGATAAAGTCATTAATACGAAAGCTGCGATAACTGTAGGAGCAATTTGTTCACTTGCCGCTTCATTCCCAGTCCATATGATCATCGAAATAACTACAATACCTACTACTAATTGAATGATACTGTCCCGAATATGATACCAGCGTTTCACTCTCTTTTCGATTTTTAACAACTGATCATTTTGTTTTACATACTCATTAATAAATTCATCTTTACGACCACTTGCTTGCCAATCAGATAATCCAAAAACAGCATCTGTCAGTTGTTGATACAAACTGTTTCTTCCTTGCTTTAAAGTAACATGATGTTTCTTCATCAAAAGTAATGATACAAACGGAAGAAGAAAAACGATAATAGCTAACATACAACCTACAATAAGTGCAAAAACAAAATCAAATGCACCGATAACAAGTACGAAGATACTATAAACAACTAGCGCTAATATGCTAGGAAATATTGTACGTAAATATAGGTTTTGCAAATGCTCTATATCTTCGGATAACACTCCTAACATATCACCCGTTTGAAATCGAGAACGGAAAAATAACGCCTGTGGTTCTACTATTCTATATAGCCTCGTTCTCATTTTTTCTAATATACGTAGTACGACATCATGTCCGACTAGGCGCTCTATATAATGAAATACAGCTTGCCCTATACTAAATGCTCTTGTTGCAACAATAGGAACATATACAGCCATTACATTTTCTGGTCTAAGGGCAGATTTTGAGATCAAATAACCTGAAATAAAAAGTAACATCGCTCCTGAACTAACTCCAAGAAGACCAAGGAAAATAGTTAAAGTCATTCTACTTTTATTTTGTTTTATATAAGGTTTAACCCAATTACTCATTTCTCTCCCCTCTCTTCCCTATGAAAATGTAATGTCTCATTCTCTAAAAGTTCTTCATACGTCCCACTTTCTTTCATTTCCCCTTTATTTAGAATAAGAATATGGTCCATTTGTTTCATCCAATGTAGACGGTGAGTTGCTAAAAATACTAACTTTCCATTAAATAGACGTAACATCGCTTGCTTTATTTCAAATTCGGTTTCAATATCAAGATGTGCCGTAGGCTCATCTAATAAAATGATTGGTTTTTTACTTAAAAGCGCACGCGCCATAGCAACACGCTGTTCTTGTCCGCCACTTAGCATACGTCCACCTTCTCCAATTCTTTCGTGTATCCCATTTGGAAGTGATGTAACGAGTGAACGAAGGCCGACTTCATTAATAACTCTTTCAACTTCTTCATCTGTTGCATTTGTTTCATAAAAACGAATGTTATCCTTTAATGAAAGTGGAAAAATATAAGGTTGCTGCGGAATATAAGCAATATTTTTTTGCCAATCTTCACGAGTAGATCCATCAACTTCTAGACCATTTACTAACATCTTTCCACTCGAAGGAGATAAAAAACCTGCTAATACGTCGATTAACGTCGATTTCCCTGCACCACTTTCACCAATAACACCAATAGCACCGTTACCTTCCCAAGTAAAATTAATTCCTTCTAATATAGCCTTTTCAGATTCAGTATTATTAACTTTGATATCTTGTAATTTCAAGCTACTAGAGGCATTCCATACTATATCTTCATTTAAATCTTTCTTTTGTATTCCTTTTTGTTGTTGCAAAATCTCTTCTATTTGCTCCATCGCAATTTGTCCATCTAATGTCGCATGATAATTTGCTCCCACTTGTTTAATCGGCAGAAAATATTCCGGAGCTAAAATCAAAATTGTAAGGGCTGGTAATAGTATAATCGTTCCATCTATTAAACGTATCCCTAATCCAACTGCCACAAACGCAATTGATAAACTCGTAAAGAAATCTAATGCAAAAGAAGAAAGAAAAGCAACTCGCAAAGTACGCATCGTTGCTTTTCTATATCTTTTACTTACTTTTTCAATCTTTCCTTCGTGCTGTTCACTTTTCCCTAAATACTTTAATGTTTCTAAACCTTTTAACGTATCTACAAAATGATTCGAAAGTACACGATATATCTCATACTGACTATCTGCCATTTTTTGCGCTGCTAATCCGAGAAGAATCATAAATATGATCACGATAGGAATCGTTACAACTAAAATGATTCCAGACTCAATATCTAGCGTAAAAACATATAGTACAATTAGACCTGGAACGATACTACTTCTAATCATTTTAGGAATCGTTAATTCAATATATGTTTTAAATTTCTCAATCCCCTCAATTGATAAGGTAACCAGATGACCAGTTCCAACAGTTTGAACATACCTTGGACCTAATGTGAAATATGCCTCTATCAATTGTTTTCTTAGTAACGACCCTGTTTTTTCAGCAAAACGTTCCACTAATATTTGTGATGTTCGAACTACTATGTTACGCGCTGCAAACGCGATACCAAAATAAACAACTTCACTTAATATTGTTTGTACTGTCTCTCCATGAAATAAAAACGTAATAGCTCGTGCTAAAAAGATTGTTTGCGCAATAATACTAAAAGCTTCTAAAATACTAATAATCGTTAACGCTACATATAAAATACGGCTACCGGGATAAGACGGAAGTCCTCTTTTTCTTTTCATTAGTACTCCAAATCGTTGTCTGACTTAACAGGTTGTCTAAATACATAATAACTCCATATTTGACTTCCGATAACGAAAGGCAAAATAGCAATCGCAAAGTAAGTCATAAGTTTTAATGCATAAGCTCCTGATGCTGCGTTGTAAATTGTCAAATCATTCATTGCTCCTAAAGAGCTAATCATAACACGTGGGAACATACCGATAAATACACTCGCACTTAGTAAAATGATCGTTAAACTCGTCATAAAGAAAGCCCAACCATCTCTTCTTCTTTTATTTAATAAAGTGGACACTAATAGTGCTACAAAAGCTCCGATTGGTACCATAATCCATTCTGTTCCATGAGCAGTGAAAATGTCGGTTTTCCATAACCCCACACCAGCAAAAACAAGAAGTGTAAGTAATGAAAATGGTGCAATTTTTATTGCAGCAATTCGTGCACGTTCTCTCAATTTACCAGTTGTACGTATCGTAAGAAATTGTAATCCGTGGACAATACATAGTAGGAGAAACATTACTCCTCCAAGTAACGCAAATGGATGAAGTAATTGCAAGAATCCACCTACAACATTTTTACTCTCATCAATAGGTACACCTACCATAAAGTTTGCAATCGCAACTCCCCAAAGGATAGGAGGTAACATACTTCCAATAAACATCCCCCAATCCCATGCACTCTTCCATTTATGATTATCTATTTTCGCACGAAATTTAAAGGAAACACCTCTTAAAATTAAAGCAAGAAGCATAAATACAAATGGAATATAAAAACCACTAAATAAAGTTGCATACCAGTGCGGAAATGCCGCAAACATGGCTCCACCAGCACAAACAAGCCATACTTCATTTGCGTGCCAGAACGGTCCTATTGTATTTAAGTAAACTCGTTTTTCAAAATCATTCTTTCCTAAAAACCTCGAAACCATTCCTACACCAAAATCGAAACCTTCCAGTACGAAGAATCCAACAAACAAGATTGCAATAACTAAAAACCACAACTCATTAAGAGATAACATACTCTTCCTCCTTATCAAATGGATCATGGCTTTGATAATCCTTTTTCGTTTTCTTATTCGTGTGGCCCTTAATGGTACGAACGAATAAGTACACACAAATTCCACCCATAATTAAATACATTGATGTGAATGAAATAAGTGAGAATAATACTTCACCGAATGTTACATTTGGTGATACAGCATCTTCTGTTTTCATTACACCAAATACTACCCAAGGTTGACGACCCATTTCAGTCATAATCCACCCTACTGTATTACCGATGAACGGAAGAGAAATTGCATACACCATTAATTTTAAATACCACGTTTTTTCAGCTAAACGATCTTTTCTTGATAAGAACCATCCGTAAGCTCCTAGAAGAAGCATGAATGTTCCACTCATTACCATCGCTCTAAAACTCCAAAACATTGTATGCACTGGAGGAATATAATCTCCAGGTCCATATTTTTCCTCATATTGTTTTTGAATTTGATTCATCCCTTCAACTTGACCGCTAAACTTATCATACGATAATAGACTTAGCATATAAGGGATTTGAATTTCAAACGAATTTTCTTTCTTCTCTGTATCAATTTTCGAAAATACTGTAAATGGTGCTGGATCCTCACTTGTATTCCATAGCGCTTCAGCTGCCGCCATCTTCATTGGATGTGTCTTAATTAATTGTTGCGCTTGTGCATGACCAAAGAATAATACAAGCGCCGTTGTAATTGTTCCAACAATGATAGAAATTCGGAAAGATTTTTTAAATACTACAGTTTCTTGTCCTTTTGTAATTTTCCATGCACTTACACCAGCAATAAAGAATGCACCTGTTGCAATTGCCGCTGTAATTGTATGCGGGAATTGTACCCATAGTTGTGGGTTTTGAATAATGGCTAAGAAATCATTCATTTGCGCACGACCATCAGCTGCCATTTCATACCCGACAGGTGACTGCATAAATGCACTTGCAGTTAAAATCCAGAATGCTGATAACATCGTTCCAATTGAAAGGAGCCAAATACACATTAAGTGAATTCGCTTCGGTAATTTGTCCTCACCGAATACCCATAAACCTAGGAATGTAGACTCAATGAAAAATGCCAGTAATCCTTCAATTGCAAGCGAGGGACCAAATACATCACCTACAAAACGTGAATACGTTGACCAGTTCATACCAAACTGAAATTCTTGTAAAATACCTGTTACTACACCTACTGCAAAGTTAATAAGGAATAATTGCGTCCAAAACTTTGCCATCTTCTTATATACCTCTTGCCCTTTTACCACATACAACGTCTGCATGATTGCAATAATAAAAGCTAAACCAATTGACAGCGGAACAAAAAAGTAATGGAAAATCGTTGTTGATGCGAACTGTATTCGTGCCAATTCGAGCGTTTCCATACTAAAATCACTTCCTTCATAGTTTTTATAATAAAAGTTAATTGAGCAATCTTATCAAACTCAATTATTAAGAAATACGAAAAGACAAAAACATTTTGTATGTATTGTCGAAAAATATGAAGTTTCAGTTTTTCAAACTATTGTAATGCTATTTTTTACCTTTTCACTATTTCTGTAGTGTTTTATTCGTTAATCGAATTGTATAATATACCTGCATAGTAAATTCAGGTTATTTTTGACGTATTATTGACATCATTTTGTCTGAAATATGTCTTTTGTCATTTTTTTGAATCAGATTTTTCTCATTAGTAAAATGTGTTTTTTCAATATACTTCTTACTTTTATATCTATAAAACAATCGTTTTTTCTTCATACGCTTGACTTTTACTCGGAAAAATGTCCTCGAAAGCACCCACGATAAATGCTTATTTTTTGTCAAGAGAAAAATGTATTTTCAAAATTCAAACTCGAAATAATGTTATTCAAAAATAGAAAACAACTTCCCTCTTCCTCGACTAAAAGTTCATTTTTTTGTCATTTTTCCAGAACAAATAAAAAAACTGAGAGTCGATTAAACTCTCAGTTTTTTTATTTATTTTGCTGTATGTTTTCTAACGGCTGGTAAAATTTCAGTAGCAATTAATTCAATATTTTTCTCAATTTTATCAAATGGTACACCGCCAAAATCAATTTGTGCCATAAAGCGTTGTTGGCCAAACAATTCATATTGGTAAAGCATTTTCTCAATGATTTGTTGTGGGCTACCAACCATTAAAGCATCACGGTAATCTATTGCATTTGTAAATTGCTGTTTCGGATACCCATCACCACGCAGTGTAAGCATACCAGCATTAATGTGAGGGTAATATTCACTAAGTGCATCTTGTGAATTTTTTGCCGTATAAAATAAACTCGTTGTCGCAACTGGTAAACTAGCTGGATCAAATCCGCTTCGCTGAGCAGCCTCGCGGTAAGCATCTACTGACACTTTAAAGTTAATTGCTGGACCACCAAGTGTTGTTATCATCATTGGCACACCTGCACGTCCTGCTTTAATTGCACTAGCTGGTGGACCTCCAACTGCACGCCAAATTGGTAAGTTATTATTTTTCGCTCTTGGAATCACCGATGCATGTGCGAGTGGTGCTCTAAACTGTCCATTCCATGTTACATGTTCCTCGTTATTAATTTTTAATAAAAGATCCATCTTCTCTTCGAATAATTCTTCATAATCATTCACGTCATAACCAAGTAAACTATATCCTCCAATACGAGATCCACGACCAGCCACAATTTCTGCACGTCCATTAGAAATCAAGTCAATGGTAGCGAAATCCTCATATACTCGAACTGGATCAGATGTACTTAATATCGTTGCGGAACTTGCAATTTTTATATTTTTCGTAGCTTGCGCGACCGCACCTAAAATAACTGTATGAGCTTGCGTTGTAAAATGTGTTTGGTGACTTTCGCCGACAGCAAACACATCAAGTCCTGCCTCATCTGCTAACTTAGCTGTTTCAATTAGTTCGTGAATTCTTTTTTCTGGCGTAATTTTGTCCCCATTATGTGGATTTAAAACATGATCACCAATTGAATATAATCCAAACTCAATTCCTTTTCTTGTATCTATACGGTATTTTTCCATAGTTACTCTCCCCTTTAATAAAGTAGTATTAGTTTTTTTCTAAAAACGTTGGTAAGTCAAGTTTATCTCCGTATTACCTACACCATCACTTGATTAGTCAATTGATGGTGTAAAAAAAATTACTCTTGCGGTAATTCTTTTTTTTCACTATGCTTATGAACTTTCGTCATCAGCTCATATAATATTTTCTGCTCTTCTTCATTTAATACATCATCAAAAAACGAAGATTGAAATGCAAGTTGCTCTGGCAATGCTCTCTCTAAAGCCGCTTCTCCTTGCTCTGTAAGACTAATTGTTTTCGTTTTCCAATCTTGTTTTCGTACAATATATCCTTCTTTTTCAAGACGAGTTAACATTCGAGAAATGCCACCTTGTGTAACAGTTACCTTTTCAGCTAACTCCATTTGTGTTAGTGGTTGATACGTACGTATTTGCAAAAGCACATCAAATTGAGCTGTCGTTAAATCAAAACGTTTTAAAAACTCATTTGACAATTGATTACTTTGGTTCGTAAATCGTATTAAACGTAACCATATTAATGATCCTATCGTATTATCACGCATGTTTGATCACTTCCTATCGTGAATCTTACTATCACTTTACCACTCAAGTGATAGTAATGCAAGAGAAAATCACATTTTTTATATAACTCAACTTACTTTTACTTAACTAAAGGCATCACTCGTGTAGTATTAGTTCTACTTGCCATTCTCTACATCTTCATAAAAAAAGGATTAAGCTCCAACGCCAATCCTTATCATGCATTTATTTTTTGTTTTCAAAACCGTATGTTTGAAATTCACACCATCTAATCTATTATTTTCTTTTATCGTAGCGTAAATTCATTTGAGCATACCGTCTTCATGTAAAACCTGTATAAGTTTGCATAAAAAACCCTTGTTTACACCAATTGGGCTTTTACAGGATATATCATTTAAGTTCTACCTTTACTTCCTCTTTAGACATAACATCAGGTCTATAAATTAATTCAAGATTAGAATCACCTTTTTTCGCTTCAAACGTTATGGCTCCTGTTATCTTACCGTTTGGATCTACATCTTTAATTTTAAAAACGTTTTTATTACTAGTTGAAAATGTATGGTCCACGATACTTCCATCTCCTCTTTCAAGGTAAAAATCTAATGGATTAATTCTAACTTTTTGATTACCAATATTCTCTACTGTAACATGAACAATAACAAACTCATTACCTTTTTCCAGCTTATCATATTCTGCCACTTGTGCTATTTGTACTTTATGGACTGTTAATTTTTGATTTCTAATTTGAGTAGTTTTTTCAACATTATATTCTCTTGTATCTTCATTCTTCGTATTTTCTTTTTTGGCACTACTTTGCTCTTCCTTCTTATTATTTGATACAGTTTTAGCTACTTCTTTCTTCTCATCACATGCCGATAAACTGAAAGCTAACGTCCCTGCTAAAGTGACTGTTGCGATTTTTTTAAACATAAATTCCCTTCCCCCAATGTAAAAATGATAAAAATCCTCAAAAACTATATATTATACTAACAGATAAATGAACAGCATATTGTCGTTATGTGTCGAATGTAATAAGGCTATGTATAAGTATGAAGTCTTACTTTGCTTCATCTCTCAACTGTTCGACATATGATAAAATTTTAACAATAAGACATCCACCTTACTTACGAACTCTTTATTCCCATAACTATGTGTATCATAAATTTTTAAATAAGAAAAAATTAAAATAAAATGATAAAATTAAACAAATCACTAATGTAAAGGTGGGCAGAACATGCATATTTCTAAACAATTTATAAAACCATTCCCTGAATATGAAGACATATTTTATGATGATTTGGAACAACATAAAAAGCACTTTTTACCCATTTGTTCTATAAACTTACAATGTATTGAACCGGAATTGGACGAATGGGTACATATTGTGTCAGCAAAAGAAATCCATGATGGTTGCGTGGGTGATTTCACCAAACCATTTCACACAAATTTTACGAAAGCAGATACATTAGGATTCGATGTCATTAATGGAAAATATAAATTTGAAGCGGATTGGAATTATTTCGAAATCGAACAAAATAATTCTGACATAATAGAACAAGCCTATGAGAGTAATAAAAGAGATTATCAAATCCGTAAAGAGTATTTTCAACGTAATCAAAAAATTTATCCTTATTCTAGCTTAGGAAAAGAAATAACATCTGTAGAAGTATTAGAACAAGAGTTTGTTGAAAAACAAACAAATGGCTGGGGATTAAATTATCCTGTGGTAAATGGTATCCTAGATGATGTTCGTTTTATGACAGAAGAAGGTGAAGAATTATTAGAAGACTGCGATAACGAAGACGAAATTTTTGACTTTACGAATCTTCTATATGTACCAAAAGATGAATATGGACATCCCTTTACATATGTTGGATTTGTTACAGGATATTATTTTCAAGCTTATGGTGCCGATCGTATTTACTTATTCTTTAATAAAGAATTAAGAAAAGCAGTAATTTGTTTTGAATATACATAAGATAATTAAGAAAAGTCCATTTTGAACATTATTACTTGAATCAAAATGGATTTTTTATAAATAATTTATTTCTATTTCAATTCCGCATCTACTGTGAAATGTGTAAAACCTCATATAATGTAATATCCTCTATCTCTTCAATTTCAGGCTTTACTTCATAAAATTCAAACTGACTATATCCCCACTTATCTGGGTTATACACTATTACATTCCCTTTACAATTTTCTGTATTCTGGACATTCTTATTAAAAAAGTTAAATTGAGTTTCAATCAATGAATTCTTTTGAGAAATACTCCCCACGTATTCAACAACATACTTACATTTCTTAAAATCATCACTTAGATTAACAACTAATGGAACACCTATATGTATTTGTTGCCAACCAAACGATTGTAAAATATTATCGTAATACCCTTCAAAGATAAATTTATTCATCCCTTCATGCCCATTCCAAATATATAAAGGTGCATAGCAGTTATAAAAATTCCCGTCTTTCTCCGTTTCCGTAATTAAATAAGCTTTAAAATTTAGTGCTTGGAAACCATCAGTTTTATAACCATTATCCTTTACCCTTTTCTTAATAATTTCCATGTCATAATCCTTTGGCAAAATGACCTTATATTGCATTCCAATCATGTTTATCACTCGCTTTCAATCTTATATACATTATGATAAATCGATAAGTAGCTAACGTAAAATAGGTATAAATTATGTTTGGTATCATTTATAATGATAGTGCATAAGGGGCTGAGATATATGGAAATAAATGATCTTATTATATTCAAAACTGTAGCCAGTGAGGGTTCTATTAGTAAAGCTGCTAAAGAGTTAGGTTATGTTCAACCGAACGTAACTGAAAGAATCAAAAAATTAGAACAAGAATTAGAAACACCCTTACTACATAGAGATAACAAAGGCGTTTCCTTATTACCTTCTGGTGACATTTTATTAGATTACACGAATCAAATATTAACTCTATTAGAAGAAGCGAAAGATAAAATTAAAACAAGTGGGTCTTCTTATATAATCGCGACGTCACAATCGATTTTGACTAATTATTTAAGTAAGCGTATTAAAGAAAATTTCATGAATTATCAAATATATGTAGAAAATAGTAGTCATTTGCCAAAATTACTGCAGCAACAAAAAGTTGATATGGTCATCACTTATGAGGATGATTCTGGTGCAGGTTTTAAAAAAGTATTTACTACTTCAATTTCTATAGGCTTACTAAAAGATCAAGAAAAATGTATCATTGACTATTCAAAGGAACTCTTCTTCGTTAGCAATGACAAAAAGTGCCCTTTTAGAAATAAGACGATACAATTTCTAAAAGAAAATAATTTATCTCAGCGTCAACTTCAACAATTAGATTCTTATTCGCTTATGGAAGAGTTTATTCAGGACGGAAAAGGGATAGCCTTTTTGCCGATTAAAAATGATAAATTGGTACCAATTGAAGATGTTCCAGTTGAAAAATTAGCTGTTCATTTTTTTACAAATCAAAACTCTTTCAAACAAATCCCTGATGAACTATTCGGTTAATAAAAAATCCCTCCTTTATGAATCTAAAAGAGGGATTTTCATATTCTATACAATTGATTTTTCACACATTTTGCTCCACTTCTGCACTTTTCTCCTTCTTATTCCGCTTCATATTCTTCAGTCCCTTAACCGTGCCAACTAATCCTTTCGGGAAAACTAGCAATACGATAATGTACAATAAACCAAGAATAATCGTCCATCGTTCAAAGATCGGATACTCTGTAGCTAGTTCTGATAAATAATATTTTAGAGATTCAATAATTCCAGCTCCTGCAATTGCTCCAATTAACGTTCCAACCCCACCAATCATCGTCATCAATAATGCATTTAATGTCATTTCAATTGAAAATACAGTCGTATTAACAAAACGCAATGTGATAACAAATAAACCACCGCTAATCGCAGCTACTACTCCTGCAACAATGCTAGCAATAATTTTATAATGAAGCACTTTATATCCTAGTGCTTCAACACGTTGCTCATTTTGGGAAATTGCCTTTAATACTTTTCCAATAGAAGATTTGGTGAAAAGACGTAACAGAACAAAAATGATAAGTAAACATATAAGTGTTACATAATAAAACGTAAAACGATCACGGAATACGTCTGGTACACCAAATGTAAAACCATCTCCTCCGTGAGTAAGCCCACGCCATTTTTCAGCAAGTACAAAAAATAACTGTGAAATAGCAAGTGTTAACATTGCATAAAAATGACTTTTCAATCGTAAAGAAAGCAAACCAATTATATAACTAACGATTGCTGAAACGATAATTGCAGCTACTATTCCAATTAAAAAGTTCGTTATTGATACGCCTTGTCGATCAAATAAAAGCGCTACCCCATATGCTCCTATCCCAAAGAACATACAATGACCGAACGATACAATTCCTGTATACCCAAGCAATACATCAAAACTCATTGCAAAAATAGCAAAGATGAAGATTTGAGTGAACAAAATTAACAGGCTCCGTGAATCATTTACGAACGGAAATACACTTAAACAAATGAGCATACATACTCCGAAGTATACTTTAATTCGGTCCGATGTGTTGTTCACCATTTCACCCCTTTTCACCAACAAGTCCAGTTGGCTTCACTATTAAGAAAAATAGTAACATTAACATATTAATTGCAAGTGATAAATCTGGTATAAAATACGCTGTAAAAGCACCAGCTAATCCGACAATTAAAGAAGCAATAGCTGAACCTTGAACGCTTCCTAATCCACCGATAATTACTACTATAAAAGCTAAAATTGCATACTGCATGCCCATCTCGGCGAAAATAACGCCCGAATACGGCGCTAATAAGAATCCTCCCAAAGCTGCCATCCCTGCCCCTAATAAAAAGACGAAAGAAAATATCGCTTTTACATTAATACCAAGCGCTTGAACCATTTCTTTATCCATTACACCTGCACGGATCATAAGACCTATCTTCGTCTTTTTGAGTAATAGTAGTAGTGCAATGTAAATAATTATCCCAATCAAAATAACAAATAGACGATATTTAATTAATATAATACCTCCGAATGTAAAACTTCCTTGTAACCATAACGGTAATTTTGCACTCATAGGGTTTGGCCCCCAAAATATTTTAATACACTCACTAAGAACGAGCATTCCTCCAAGCGTAACGAGCAGCTGTCGAACATGATTTCCATATACCGGCCTAATAAGAAACCTTTCTAAAATAAATCCTAGGAACATTCCCATGGCTACTGCTCCAACTAAAGCTAATATATAACTTCCTGTCATATTAAATAACCAAACACCTGTAAATGCTCCCCATGCAAACAAACCACCGTGTGCAAAGTTTAAAACGCTCATTAAACCAAAAATAAGTGAAAGACCTGATGCTAACAAAAAAATGAGCATCCCTGTTGAAATCCCATTTACAAATAAATTGATTAACACATCCATCCTTTTCACCTCGGATTCATGTTAAGAGATTCCTAAATATTTATGACACATTTCCTTATCCTTTTTTAATTCATTCATAAAACCGTTATGAACAATTCGTCCGTTATCCATAATGTAAAAATAATCGCCAATTTGACTGGCCATCATAAAATTTTGCTCAACAAGTAAAACTGTTGTTTTCTCTTTCATCTTCAAAATAGCTACCATTAATTTCTCCACCATTATCGGGGATAGCCCTTTGCTCGGTTCATCAATAAGTAATAATCCATCACTATTAATAAACGCTCTTGAAATAGCCAACATTTGCTTTTGCCCTCCGCTCAAGAGCCCACTTTTCTTATTCCAAAACTGCTTTAAATCCGGAAATAGTTCCAGCATCCACTCTATTTTCCCTTCTACTTCCTCACCTTTTCCCCTAGCAAGAGCGAAAGTTTCTTCTACTGTCAAATCATGAAAAATACCTTGATTTTCTGGTACATACCCTATTCCTTTTCTTGAAATTAAATGTGTAGGTAATCCACTCACTTTTGCACTATCATAATAAATTTCACCATCTGCAATGCGGTGAAACCCCATCACTGAACGTAATGTCGTTGTTTTCCCTGCCCCATTTCTACCAAACAGTACAGTAATCGTCCCTTTCTCAACAGCAAGAGATACTCCTTGCAAAATATGAAACTGATCTAAATACGTTTCTATATTATTCACTTGTAATAGTGCCACTATATAATCCCCCTAAATAAGCACTTTGTACACGCTCATCTTTCATAATTTCTTCTGGCAATCCTTCAGCCAATAACTCTCCATGAAATAAAACGATAAGATGATCTGACAAACCTAGTATCATATCCATTTTGTGTTCGATAAGTACAATTGTGCTCTCTGGATGTTTCTTAATATTTTCAATCACTTGTAATATAGCAGGGACTTCCTCAACCGAAATACCTGCCGTCGGCTCATCAAGTAATAACACATCCGTTTTTAAAGCTAATAACATCGCAAGTTCTAGCTTCCTTTTCTCTCCATGTGCCAAATCTTTCGCTAATACGTTCTCTTTTTCATGAAGTAATACTGTTTTTAAGAAACGTCTCGCCTCTCCAACTTGTTGCTTTAATTTTGCTGAACTCGGGAAAAAACTATAGTAATCTTGTACGAATGATTGAACACTTAAACGGACATTTTCAAGTACCGTTAATTCTGGGAATATGTTTGTAAGCTGAAAAGAGCGACCGATTCCTAAGCGTGTTCGATCTGAAATCGATAGTTTTGTAATATCTTGCCCTTTAAAATACACTTCACCTGTTGTGGGTGAAATCTGTCCACTTAGTAAATTAAATAACGTTGTCTTCCCCGCACCATTTGGCCCAATAATAGAAATGAGCTTTCCTTTTTGGACAGTTAAATTTACATCTTTAATAACTTGATGTTCACCAAAAGATACACTAAGATTTTTCGTCTCTAGCAAATGTGTCACGAAATCCCTCCCTTTAAAGCCGTGAGTATGAAAGAAATATGTATAAAGAGGGTCCCCCCTCTTTATACAAAAACAACAGAAAATTCAGTCTATTTATTTTGAACTGGTGGTTCTGTTTCTTTCATCGTTAATTCTCGCTCTAACACTGGCACCGGATAATCAACACCGTCTTGCTTTTTCAATGTGATAGAATACAGTGTCTGCATCGCTTGGTGGTCCTTCTCTCTAAACTTCATCTTTCCTTTCGGTGTATCAAATTCCATTCCTTCCATTTTCTTAATCAAGGTATCTACATCTGTATCACCTTTTGTTTTCTTTAAGGCTTCTACAATAGAAATTGCTGCTGACATTCCTCCTGCTGTAAACAAATCTGGCACTGCACCATTAAAACGTTTTTTATGCTCTTCAACTAGCCAATCATTCACTTTATTTTTTGGAAGTGTGTGATAATATACAGAAAAACCTTGCATACCTACTAATGCATCCATTGTTTTTAATGCTGGTATATCTGGCGCACCTGTAGAAATTTTAATACCTTGCGCTTCCACATTCATATCTTTCAACTGTTTCCAAGGTGAATTTGCCCCTGCCCAAACGATAAATAAATAATCTGGTTTTGAACTAATGATATTTTGAATATTCGCTGTAAAATCTGTTGAATTTGTATCCGCGTATTGCTCATTCACAATGTTCGCACCTAATTTTTTCGCACCCGCTTTAAATGCAGCAATCCCTTCACGACCAAAAGCGTTATCTGGGGCAAATGTTGCAATCTTTACATCTTTTTTCGCAATTGCTGCTGCTCCTGCAATCGCATCTTGTGAGGAACTTCTTCCAGTTCTAAAAATATATTTATTCCAGTTCTTCCCGGTAATACTATCCGCAACTGCCGGTTCTACAACCATAATCTTTTCATATTCTTCAGCCAGTGGTAAAACCGCTAACGTATCACTTGAACTAGACGATCCAACTAAAAAATCAACTTTCTCTTCTTCTAATAACTTCGTAGCTTTTTTAACTGCTACATCCGCTTTCGTTTCTGTATCTTCTACAACAAACTTAATCTTTTTCCCATCTACTTTCCCAGTTCCACCAGTTGCATAATCTAACCCTAATTCAAATCCGTTCACTGTTTGTTTTCCATACGATTCTAGCGGTCCTGTTAAAGAAGCAAGGACTCCTACCTTAATCGTTTTTTCATCCTCTGTACTTGTTTTCTTTCCTGAACAAGCTGCCGTTATTAATAACGAACCTAAAACACAACCAGTAAACATTGTTTTTAGCCACTTACGTTTTTTCATCGACATTGTGATCCTCCCCATACTTTACTTTCTGATAGAATCAAACACGCCAAAATCCCCTGTCCGTAATCATGACTAACTAATTCGATAGATAATGGAAAACTCTTGTAGTACCCTCTACATTCGGCACAAATATATAATCACCTTCCTATGTAATGGAAACGGACATACAATCAATATATATTCTGCAATCCAATTGAAAATACTGTTTCATTTCAGTAATGACCATACAAAAAGACTAACTTATTTTTAAGTTAGTCTTTTCCCCTTAATTAGAGTTAAGTTCTACTTTCTCTAACCCTTCAGCCAATTGTTTCTTATCTAGTCCTTCTCCTATTACTACTAAGTTTGTCGGGAAACCGAAGTCTTGTTCTAATAAAGTTGGTACTCCGAACGAATATTGGAATAGGTGAGGGTATTTATCTCCATGGAATTTCACAAAACCTTTCACTCGATAAATACTATCTGGTAAATTCGAAAGCCATTCATATAATTTGTCTTGATCAATCGGTTTCGTAAATTGATATGTCATTGTTTGTATATGTAAATGCTGTTTGACATGTAGTGTCTCGTGTTCCTCATCATTTGGAAATTCTGCTTCTTCTATATCTTTTAAAGATATATTACAATACTTTGTCTCATACATTTTCGCATGATCATTTATTGCCTTTACTTCTTCAAATACTGTATTCTTATCTTCATCTGTTAGTAAATCTGCTTTATTAACAAGAATGTGACTACCAAATTTCAGTTGCTCATGCAATAGCTGTTGTACATTTGCACTTAATATACTTCGATTTAACCACCTTACTGCATCTAAAACGACTACAATTGATTTCACTTCCAGAAAAGGAGCTAAAATTGGCGAGACACACGCGTCTAACACTTCAATTGGATGCGCAACACCTGTCGTTTCTATATAAATTACATCTGGTCTTTCTTGTTGGTATAACGAATGTAATTGTATTTCAAGCTCTTCTTTTAACGTACAACAAATACATCCTTTAAGAAGTTCTCTTAAAACATTCTCTTTTCCAATAATATCTGTATCTACTGAGTATTCACCAATTTCATTCATTAATACTGCAACTTTTCTATTCTTCTTTTTCTCTGCTAACAATAAATTTTGTAATAATGTTGATTTTCCACTACCTAAAAAACCACCTAATATATGAATCTCCACTTTATTCATTCAACCGACCATCCATTTCTTTACTTCAAATGTATTCAAAGCGTAATAATTACGATTTATATTTATCATTTTATTAAAAGAATGACCATTTGTAAATATAAGAGATTCACTGTTCATTTACTTCATATGCAACTCTAACTCCAGACTCAATTGCCCCTTGCATCCATCCATGTGTTAATGTCGTATGCTCTCCTGCAAAATGTACTTTTCCAGATGGTGGTGTAATATACGGAAATAACTCGAGCTCTTGGCCTGGTTCGAAAGCTGTAAATGCACCGCAAGAATACGGATTTTTACTCCAGCTAAAAGATGTTCCAGTGACAAACTCACTATAGACGATGTCCCCGTATATTTCCGCTAAATTTTTTAATGCGTACCGAATACGATCTCTTTGCGGGAGACTATCCCATGTTAACGCCTCATCTGCCCACGTATAACTTGCTATAACGATAGCTGGTCCTGGAGTATGAATGCCATAACTCGGATAGTATGTAAACCGTATCGGTAAATCAGTAATAGATTTACCGCCACACTGTCCCGCTTTCTCCCAAAATCTACTTTTAAACTCTATTGCAATTTTAGTTGCAGCAATATAATTTAATTCACGAATTGCTCTTTTTTTAAAATAAGAGAATAAATAGTATGGCTGAACTTCTACAAATCTTAACGCTGAAAATGGAATTGTAATAATAGCAAAATCACTTGTTATTGTAAATTGCTCTAACGTTTGTTCATGATTTCCTTGTAACATTACTTTATTATCTTCTTGTATAATTTTATCAACCTTATACGGCATTAAAATATGTTCCCTTAATTGTGGTAAGAATGCATTCGATAACTTATCCATTCCACCAGTTATTTCATAATATTTCGTTGTTGAAGTAAAGAAAATCATTTCACGTAATACTTCAATTAAGGACATTCCCATATAAGCTTCCATATCAAGAAGTACCCCAATCATATCTATCGCACCATCTGAATAATACTCCATTAAAAATGAACCAAGCGAATACGTTTTATACTTTTTTTCAACGATAAGCCAGTTTTTATCAGGATCCTTCTTAATGTAATTTAGTATTGGTTCTAATACTTCAATCATTAGCTCTTCTGCCGTTTTTCCTCTTTCTTTATCCAAAACCGGATATTCAAGTACACTTGGATCATTTTCAAACACATTCAATCTCGTTTGAATGTTATTCGTATAAATGATATCTGCAAAAGTTTTATTTATAAAAAGGTTTAAAGGTAGTTTAAATTTATGAATATACGCTAAAGTTAACTTATGGGTGTCAGGGATTCTCATCGGTCCCGCATTAAAATATAAACCCACACTAAATGGTTCCCGAATCGTATACACTCTGCCACCTATTCTGTTATTTGCTTCTATAATCGTTACTTCGTGCCCAGCCTCTTTTAATAAAGAACCTGCAACTAATCCAGAAATCCCTGCACCTGCAATCGTAATCCGTTTTGGGTTATTCTTTTTAACAAGCCCTGCATGAATAATATGAAGCATTTCTTCCATTGCTAATGGATTCCCCATGCCATTTCCCCTTTTACAAAGGATTTTACTGAATTATATTCGGTTCACTGAATTCCTATGTTTTGTTCGCGGATTTGCACGGATACATTTTCAAATACTTGAATATCTTTTATAAAATGTAATAAACTAGATATGACTCTATAGAAGTAAGACGTATTATCTTACATAATAAAATCAATGAAATTGCGAGGAATTTTGAAATGAAAAAAGGTATTAACCGTGTTGTATTAGTAGGAACAGGAGCAGTTGGATGTAGTTATGCTTACTGCATGATTAACCAGGCTGTAGCTGAAGAATTTGTTTTAGTCGATGTAAATGAGGCAAAAGCTGAAGGGGAAGCAATGGACTTAAGTCATGCTGTTCCATTCGCACCAGCTCCAACTAGAGTATGGAAAGGCAGCTACGAAGATTGTAAAGATGCTGACCTTGTAGTTATTACAGCTGGATTACCACAAAAACCAGGCGAAACACGTTTAGATTTAGTTGAGAAAAACGCTAAAATCTTCAAACAAATCGTTCGCAGTATTATGGATAGCGGATTTGATGGCATCTTCTTAATCGCAACAAACCCTGTAGATATTTTAACTTACGTAACTTGGAAAGAATCTGGTTTACCGAAAGAACGTGTAATCGGTTCTGGTACAACGCTTGATTCCGCTCGTTTCCGTTATATGTTAGGTGAGTACTTCGATATTGGTCCACACAACATTCACGCTTATATTATCGGAGAACACGGCGATACTGAACTTCCAGTTTGGAGCCATGTTTCCGTTGGTATCCAAAAACTACAAACACTGCTTGAAAAAGACAACACGTATAATCAAGAAGATTTAGACAAAATTTTCATAAACGTCCGTGATGCAGCTTACCATATTATTGAGCGTAAAGGCGCAACTTATTATGGTATCGGTATGTCACTTCTACGTGTTACAAAAGCAATTTTAAACGACGAAAATAGTGTATTAACTGTATCAGCTTACTTAGAAGGTCAATACGGTCAAAAAGATGTTTATATCGGGGTACCTGCTGTTTTAAATCGCGGCGGTGTTCGTGAAATTTTAGAGGTTGAATTAAGTGAAGATGAAGAATTAAAATTCGACCACTCTGTTCAAGTATTGAAAGAAACAATGGCTCCGGTTCTTTAATTAAGATAAAAAGCAATCCAATTTATTTTGGATTGCTTTTTATTTTCATTATCTCCTATGACTTTTTAGTGATTTTCTATCATTTCTTATTTTTTAGTCGCATCCTCATTATTTATATCAAGTACATCTAATAAAAAGATAAAGATTGGTATCCCGATAATAAGCCCCCATATTCCAAGGAAATGCTCTGAGAAGATAAGAATCATAAATGTGTAGAATATTGGTAAATTTGTTTTTGCAGACATAAACTTCGGATTTAAAAAATAACTTTCAAGAGCATGGATTACTGTTATGAATACGAGTATGTATACTACGTACATAACTCCGCCTACGTTGTAAGCAATGATACAAAGTGGAAACAAAGAAATAATCACACCTGCAACAGGAATCAACCCTAGTAAGAAAATCATAACAGCTAATACAAGTAGCTGTGGAAATCCTAAAACGATTAATGCAATGACAGTAAGAATACAATTTACAACGGCAATTAAAAACTGAGCCTCAATTACTTTGCCGAACGATCTTGCAAATCTTTCACCAAAATATGCAATTTCTTCATAAAAGATTTTTAACTTACTATCTTTAAACTTTGATGTAAATGTAATAATACGCTCTTTTTCTAATAAGAAAAATAAGCTTAAAATTAGAGATAATAATATTTGCAAACTTACCTTCCCTATATTTGCTATTGATTGATATATGACGTCTACACCTTGTTCTATATATTTTGATACTTCCATCCCATTAATTGTCGAAAGTGCATATTTAACGATTTCATTATCAGGTGGATTTTGAAAAAACAGTTTAAATTGATAAATTAATTGTGAAATTTGTATCGTCAGCACAGGTAAATATTTATATAATGTTGTGCCTATAAAGGAAACTAGTATTATATATAAACATGCAATAACAATTTTCCGGTTTACTTTCAATTTTCTTGAAATAAAACGTTGAAATCGATCCATTAAAAACGTCAGTATAAACGTAATTAATATTAAATTAATCATACTTTTTAATGCGTATAATACAAGCGCTACTATTATTAAAACGAGAAACCGTTGAAACCCTCTACTTCGAAAAAAACTCTTTACTTCATTCATTAAGAATTAACCTCCCCCTTCAATGGATGGAAATTGAATATATTACATTTTATGAACTCCTATAGACAATCTTTCTTACTAATTGAGAAGAATCCTTCTTTTCTTTTCATATTGTTAGATTCGTTTAACTGGAATCCACCAACATAATTTCGGTGGCAGTTATTTTTCATATAATCTTTTATAAACTAGGTGATTTTCTATTTTTGGACTGCTGTTCATACGCATATCCAATATTGAAAAGCTCTTTTTCACCAAACTGTTTCCCTACAAACACTACACCGATTGGTTCTCCATTTTTATCATATCCAGCAGGAACCGCTAATTCCGGATAACCAGCTACAGCTGATAGAAGGACTTCATCGTTATTAATCATAACTAGAGCATCCAAACCTTTTTCTACTAAATACCTATCTAGCTCTTTTCTTGCATTTTCTTGACTCGTTTGCACTACGTTTTCAAACTCTTCTTTCGTTATAGCAGATTTTTCAGACCCTTCAATTAATGTTTGTCCGTATTTTATTCGTCTTTTACTATCCTTTTTATTAAACGCTATAATCTCTTCTAACGATTTTACCGGTACATTCTTTTGCTGTGAAAGATAGTCGTTTACATTATGCTTGAACTCATATTCTAATGTTTGCAAATTATCTACACCCTCAGCACTTAACTGGATATTATCAGTTAATATCGCACCTGCATCTTGAAGGTCTTTTCTAATTTTTTCTACTACTACTTTTCTATTTTCATCTTGTTGGTCTACAGAAAAAAGAAGCCCTATCTTTTTCCCTTTTAATCCATCTATTGATAAATCCTTTGTATAATCAATTCTTTCTTTATCTTTCATTTTTTCTGTCATAACATCTTTTTCGTCATAACCTATCATTGCATTAAATAACGTTGCTACATCTTTTACTGTTCTTGCCATAGGTCCTGCTGTATCAAGAGTTTCAGCTAATGGAATAATTCCTGTTCTACTTACCATACCTAAAGATGGACGTAACCCAACTACTGATTGCTGCGCCGCTGGTGCAACAATCGATCCCGTCGTTTCTGTTCCAATTGCAAGCGGCGCAAAATCTGCTGCAACTACTGTAGCAGATCCTGAACTTGATCCTGAAGTATCGAATGTAATCGGACCGTACGGGTTTAAATTTTGTCCTTTCTTCCCGCTATACCCGCTTGGCATTGTAAAAGATAAATAGTTCGCCCACTCAGACATATTCGCTTTTCCTAAAACAAATGCTCCTTCTTCTTTCAACTGCTTCACAATTGTTGCGTCTTGATCTGCAATCCAATCTTTTAATACATAAGTTCCTGCACTAGTCGGCATCACTTTTTCCGTCTGTACATTATCTTTTACAACGACAGGAATACCATATAAATTCGAATTTTTGTTTCTACCCCGCTCTTGATCTAACTTTCTTGCTTCTTCCATCGCATTAGGATTTATCTCTGTAACAGAATTTAATGTTATTCCATTTTGATCATGTTCTTGTATTCTAAAGAGATAAATACTCGTTAATTCTTCATATGACAACTTTCCATCATCAATCATTTTTTGAAGCTCATCTACAGTCGCATTTACGACTTCTCTTTCTTTTATCTTTACATTTTCTATATTGATTCCTTTAAACTGATTATGTATCGGTTGTAGCACTCTTTCTTTATCATATACAATACGCTCAGGTTCCTTTGGAAAATAATTTTTATACACGTAATATCCGCCGGCACACGCTAATAAGACAATGCCTCCAGTGATAGACAGCGTTACCTTTACCCATTTCTTCATGTTGCTTCCTCCACTCTATAAGATGCTTAGCTATACAAAAAAGAGAGTTACCTTTTACTTAACTCTCTCCAATCAAAATGCTAAATGAAAAAATGAAAGATTTCAATCTAATTACTTCTTTTTTTGCATTTGCTTTGCTAACATTTCTTTCACTTGATTATACGTTAATCCTGAATTTTTATTTAAACGCTTTACTTCCTCAACATCAGTACCTACCACTGTATATTTTTTCTCATCATTCATTTTTCTAATTCCCTTCTCACCGTATTATTTCTTATATTTCTTCCCTAAATGCGCATAAATTAACACCACTACAAAAAAGGAAGCTGTTTTTAAGCACAGCTTCCTTCTCGTTACATATTGTATTTCTTAATAAAATTTCACTACATCTTCAGTAGGCAAGAACGTTCTTTCTGCTGGTTGTTCGTTTGGTTCACCAAATGGCATTTGACCTACTAAGCTCCACTCTGCCGGAATGTTCCAAGTTTCTTTCACTTCAGCATCTACGATTGGGTTGTAATGTTGTAATGACGCCCCAATTCCTTCAGCAGATAATAGCATCCACACAGTATGTTGTAACATCGCATTTCCTTGATGAGACCAGAATGGAAACTGATCTTTGTATAATGGAGCATTTTCTTGCATTTTTTCTACAGTTGCTTGATCTTCAAAGAATAGAACTGTTCCTACACCTGCATGGAAGCCTTTTAGTCTTTCTACAGTCGCTTCAAAGTTTTCTGCTGGTACGCGCGCTCTTAATGTTTCTTTAACGATATCCCAAAACTTTTCATGCTCTCCATCCATTAATACAACCATACGACCACTTTGCATATTGAAAGATGTTGGTGCGTGTAAAGCTGTTTTTAACACTTCTTCAATTCTTTCTTTCGTAATTGCATCGTTTTTTGTTACTTTACGAATTGAACGGCGGTTCACGATTGCTTCTTTTAAGTTTGTTGTAGTTGCTGACATTTTAATTCCTCCAAATGTTTGTTTTATAATTTATTTTGTTATTTCATAACAAGCGAATTAGCAATATCCATCGGTATTACATTGCATACCTTCAAATGAATTTGTTTTATCCTTTTCAATTTCTTTATCAATGACCCTTTCTAGTGTTTCTTTACTAGCAAGCCCTTGAATGACTTCATCTCCAATCATGACAGTTGGAACAGCCATAATATTCGCTTCATCATATGCGTGTTGAATTGCTTCTTGATGCTTTTCTTTATATTTACGAGTTACTAAAGCATCTTTAAATTCCGCCTCAGGAAGTCCTACTTCTACCGCTAATTTTGTTAACACATCAATATCTTCAATGTTTTGCTCTTCTTGGAAAAATGCTGTGAATACGCGGTGATGATACTCATTACCTAGTCCACGTTCTTTCGCAAATTGACATCCTTCGAAAGCTAAATGTGTATATGGATGTGGTGAAACACGTGGCAAGCGCATATCAATTCCTAACTTCTTCGCTGTCGGAAGAATGAAAGCATCCCATGAACCTAATTTTTCTGGTTCATTCCATGGATCTATTTTTGAATATGGACTTGGACGTAATTCAAATGGCATCCATTCAATCTCTACATCTTTCTCTTTCGCTACCTCATCTAATGGACCTTTTGCTAAAAAACAAAACGGACATATAAAATCTGAGTATACTTTCATTTTTACAGTCATAACTTTTACACCTTACCTTATCGTTGTAATCAAATCAGTTACATTAATGATAAAAAAATATAAATATTATTTAAGCATTCATTTTTTCTTGCAAAGTTTCAAACAACTGCCCCATCGTAATATTTCTCAAAACTTCTTCCATCGCGGATTGTGCTTGAATTAAAATAATTTCTAACACCGCTTGAATATTCGCCCCAATTGGACAATCTGGATTCGGTTGCTCGTGAATATGAAATAGCTTGTCTTCTTCGACTACGTTCACTGCATGATACACATCTAACAATGTGATTTCATGTAAATCCTTTAGTAATCCCGCGCCACCCGGTCCACGATTTACGTAAACAAAGCCAGCTTGTTTCAAGTACGACATGATTTTACGAATGACTACTGGATTTGTATTGACACTCTCAGCCATATAGTCTGAAGTACAAAGTGAAGATGGATTGTTTTTCAAAATAGATAAAATATGAACAGCTATGGAAAAGCGGCTACTAATTTTCATCGTAATCACCACCTCGATGTAATCATTATAGTTACAACTAAAAAATATGTCAATCCTTTTCATAGATTTTTTATAAGTAAATTAAAAAGTGCCCCATTATGATATATGAGACACCCCTTTTTATTCTGCAAATAGCGCTTGAAATTCTTCAATAAATAGCTGTACAGCGATTGAAGAATCCTTTAATGAAGGAACAGCTAAAGCAATTTCTCTCCATACTTGTGGTTCCAATTCTCTCGTTTGCACATTCTGTGGTAAATTCGTTAAAGATAATTCAGCTAATATTGCAATGCCTAATCCTTCTTGAATCATATTTAAAGCTGTAGTAACGGTAGAAATTACATACTCAGCCCGAAGTGGTACGTTGGCTTGTTTAAACATATCAATGATGGGTGGTTCGTATCCGCCCTTACATAATATGATCGGTTCATTCTCCAAATCACGAATTGTAATAGAGTCCTTCTTACAAAGAGGATGATCCTCTCTTAAGATAGCAACCATTTTTCCCTTCGTTAACGGGACAATCTCCATCTCTTTATTAGGCAAAATAACAATTCCTATATCAACAACCCTCGATATTAACCAATCTTCAACTTCTTTAATTGTTCCTTCACAAAGAACGACCTCTAAGCTCGGATACTTCTCCTTAAAATGGTTTATCATTTTCGGTAAGAAATGTGCAGAAGCACTCGGAAAACTCCCAATTCGAATCGTCCCCACTTCGTGTCCTTTCTCCATCGCAACTTCTTGTTCAATCTTCTCTACACCGTTCAAAATCTCTCTAATATGTACAAGAATTCTGTTTCCTACATCCGTAACGAGTAATCCTTGTCGTTTATCACGTATAAGAATCGTAACTCCTAACTCTGACTCAATACTTGAAATGGCATGACTTACAGCTGGCTGCGTCATATTTAACACCCTGGCAGCCTTCGTAAAACTACCTAACTCAATAGTTTTTATTAATACTTGCAGTTGTGTAATAGTCATAACTAATCACTTATACTCCTTATAAAAAAGATTCATTTTATTTATTACATTCGATATCATATCATAGTGAAATGAATAACAACAAGGAGGTCTTACCGTGACACAGCTTTCTCGAACTAAGACGGCCATAATCCTTACCTTTCTCGTTTTCATGTGGGGAATCAATTGGCCTTTATCTAAGTTTGCCCTGCATTATACACCACCCGTTTTATTTGCAGGCGTTCGAACTTTAATTGGAGGATTCATTTTACTCCTTTTCGCTCTACCCAAATATAAAGAATTACATTTAAAAGAAACGTGGCATTTATACGTTATTTCTTCTTTACTTAACATCATTATATTTTACGGGTTACAAACTGTTGGTCTTCAATATATGCCTGCTGGTCTATTTTCCGCTATCGTATTTTTACAACCTGTTTTACTTGGTATTTTCTCATGGATATGGCTTGAAGAAGCAATGTACGGTTTAAAAATTTTCGGGCTGGTACTCGGATTTATTGGTGTAGGTGTTATTAGCTCAAGCAGTTTAACAGGACATATTTCTGTTATTGGAATCCTTCTCGCGTTAGGATGCGCTATTGGCTGGGCACTTGGCACAGTATTCATTAAGAAGACTGGTCACCGTGTTAATGCCATTTGGATGGTAACAATTCAGCTTCTTATCGGTGGTCTTTGTTTAATCGGATTTGGCTCAGAATTTGAAAGTTGGTCTAGTATTGCTTGGAGTATGCCATTTGTTAGTGTACTACTCTTTATTTCATTCTTTGTTATTGCAATGGGGTGGCTTGCATACTTCACACTCGTTGGAGCTGGTGAAGCGAGTAAAGTAGGGGCTTATACATTCCTTATTCCCCTTATCGCTATTATTGTAAGTTCAATCTTCTTACATGAAGCCATTACAATGAGCTTATTTATTGGCCTATTATTTATTGTTGTGAGCATTTGTTTTGTAAATATAAAGCCGAAAACACTTGCTGTAAGGCAGCAGGTTGAAGTGAAATAAATATGAGAAAGAGCCTACTATTTGTAGGCTCTTTTTTATATCTTATTTTTTACGACGCACTACAAAAACACACGCACCTACCGAAGATACAATTGCCAAAATAGATAAAACAATTGCTATCAACTGCATATTACTAGTACCTTCATTCTTTTCTACATTAGATACTTCACCATGTTCTCCTGTTAATGACGTACCTTTTGCAATTGTAGTAAGTGAATGCGGTTTTTCAGCTTTCTCATCGCCTGTCCATTCAACAATTTCTCCGTCTTTATATTGTTGATATGCATCCCAAGCTATTTTTTGTTCTTTATCCGGATTTTTAGCGACGAAAGTAAATCGCTGGAACTGACCGGGTAAAATCCCTTCTCCTATTGCTTCCCATACTACAGTTTTCACTTTTCCGGCATTATCTTTCTGCTCTTCCATTTTCCACCCTGGCACTGGTTCATACTGTTGGAATTCCACACCAGACGGTATTTTCAGTGTAACTTTTGTTGTTGCTATATTCTTTTCAACTGGTACTTTTATCGTGTAAGTCTCCCAAGAACCGATGTCAGAAGTTGCTGGCTTCACAGTAACGTGCGCACTAACAGGTAACGAAAACATTCCCATTGTAATTGCTGTTGCGATCATTGTTGTTCCTAATTTTTTTATACGTTCCATTTTCAATTAGCTCCTTTTTATCTATACCTACTCTTTATCCCGCTATTCGCCGGGTAGCCCAATTGATGAGGGCTGCTTAAAGTTTCACTTTATCTGCCACCTACAATAAATTTATAATCCGTATCGAAGCTATCAAGCGATTTCGTTAATCCATGTACTTGTATATTCCAGTTTCCTGTCATGTTAATATACATACCTTCTGCTTCATATTCTCCCGGTGAAACTGCCGAAACTTTAAATGATCCTTTTCCCATATTCATATCTAACGATTGAGTCGTTAATATAATTTGTTCCATATCAGTAACGGGTTGTCCGTTCTCATCCTTTAAAGTAATATGGAATATATTTTGTCCTACTCTATTAGGACTTACATTTAGCGTCATTTCATATCCATTATCTAATTGTTTACTCTCTGTAAAAGGTCCAGTAGGAGGCATCGGTGGTGTTTGTACGTTTGTCATAAAAGCTACGATGACGAAAATGATAATTCCAATGATAAACTCTACTTTCACCGTAGCTCCTAATCCTTGCTGCGCTCGCATTCTCCCTTTCACATAATGAATAATTCCCAATATCCCCATGAAAATGAATAAAAGTATCTTTGTTAATAAAGCCAATCCATACTTCGTATCAAATAACGAGTGGATTGTTGGAATAAAAAATGTACTGTTAAAAAGGCCTGTTATTAAAATCACGATGACGGCACCTGTTGCCCACGGTGAAAAACGCTTAATCATATCCCAATACATATGCCACTTGTTATCCTCATTACGTAAAAGAAGAATAATAGATGATAAACCACCCACCCATAATGAAGCTGCGAATAAATGTAGAAAATCCATAACGACAGCAATGTCTTTAAACTTTAAACCGTATGCGTGACTATTAAAGGCCTTCATAACAAGTAACCCTATAAACAATAGTATTGGAATACTCCATACTTTAAACGACGAAAACTTCTCATGCTTCACCGCAAAATACGTAACAATTATAAGCGTACTAATGAGAACCATTTGAGTAATCCATACATAACCAAAAACAGAAAGCTGTAATGTTTCTTTTAATAGTAAAGGGTTGAATGCTTCTAGCCATGAAACATCAGCATTTATTTTCGCTTGCAGTGGTAGATTGAATAACAAGCTAGTAAATATCCCTAATAAGGAAATCCATATTATGTTCTTACTCCTTGATCGAACCGAGGTTGCATTCCCTTTATACATAATAAGATTAAAGAATAGCACTCCTATAAATAGTGAGAAACTTGTATATAAAATTCCACGTTCCATGATCATATCAATTTGCGGAACATACCCCATCTCTTCCACTTGTACATCGTCTGTTTCCGCTTCCGCTAATCCAATACGGAATGGAATAACCCCTTGAATTGGATGTCCATCAGCTGAAATAGCTTTCCACTGAATAGAGTAGAGACCATTTTTGAGGTTTTCTTTTAATCCGGCTTCTAATAGTTTTTTATTTTTTTTATCAATATGAGCATCTTTTAAATCGACCCTTTTACCTGATGTATCTCTCACGTACAATGTATTAAAACGTGAAACTTGTATGTCCTCATCGAATTCGATTTTTACAACAGATGGTGCTTTCTTCAATGTTTCATTTTCAGTAGGGTTTGATTTCACAACGTACGCATGAGCAGATGCACTTTGCGGGATCAATATGATAAGCACACACACAAGTAATAACAATGTCCCTAACCTTTTCATTACTTTCACACTCATTTCACTTCTTTCTTCCTCATTGCTCTATTTTCATTACTTTAACTTCCAAAGTTTGATTCTGGGCAAAATATTAACCTGATTAAATATAAACTTCTAGAAAGTATAACTCTTTATTTCTCTTCCACCTCTAAACTTCCAATATAATAGTAACTATTATGATAGATACAACTTACATTTTTAAAGCCGATTGTTATTATATCATAAAATATATTTATGTAAGTTATCAAAGAAGAAAAGTTATCGTGAATCATTTGTGAAGAAAATGTGAAATACATAAATAAAAAGGTATTACGTTATTACGTAACACCTTTAAAAAAATATCCCTCTTCTATTTCTCTTCCGGATAATCACAATACTCGATAATCGTTCCTTCAGTATCCGCTGGGTTAAGATAAATTAACCTTCTACCGTGCTTATTAATGCGTAGTGTATGCTCTAATGTCCGAATACCTTGTTCTTTTAACTCTTCTAGAGCCACATCTAAATCATCGACACGATACGCAACGTGATGAACACCTTTACCTTTTTGTTTAATAAAACGGGCAATTGGAGATGTCGTATTATTCGTCGGTGCAAGTAATTCAATTCTATCTCCATCCACTTCAAGAATGGCTACTTCGCTTTCCACACCAGGAGCTTCACTTACGTAACGATCTATTAAAGTTCCTAGTAACACATTTTCATAAAAACGTATCGTACTATCTATATCACGAACTGCGATTCCGATATGATCAATTGTTTTTTTCATTTTATTTCCCCTACTACTTTATTTTTTCTCATTATTAATAGTAACAAAAAAAGCTATAGAAACAAGTTCTATAACTTTTTTTATTTAACCTATTTTCTTATCCGCTCTAGTTGCTGGTTGAACTTGGTTTTTCACTTTTAAAATGCTAAGTCCATATCCGATAAATCCACCGATAATCGCTGGGAAGATCCAGCCTAATCCTACTTCCTGCATCGGAAGGAATTTAGTGAACACTTGGCTTACTACTTCAATGTTAACTCCAGCTGCACTTAATCCATCGAATAAGCTGATGATAAATGTTACGATTAAGCTCACTTGATAAACTTCAGCTCTTCCTTTGAATAATGAATGGAAGAATGTTAAGAAAATCAATACGATTGCTAGTGGATAAATTGCTGTTAATACTGGAACAGAAACTGCGATTAACTGTGTTAATCCTACATTTGCAACAATTGCACTAAATACACATAGCGTGATTGCAATTGCTTTGTAAGGAACATTTGGGAATAACTTATGGAAGAATGAAGAACATGCTGATACAAGTCCCACACTAGTTGTTAAACAAGCTACTGTAATCATTAATCCTAATAATACTCCGCCATATGATCCGAAATAGTAGTTAGAAACTTTCGCTAATACTTCTCCGCCGTTCTCTAAATGTCCAAGCTTTGCAACACTTGAAGCACCCATATAAGAAAGTGCTGTATAGATAATTGCTAAAATAGATGCTGCAATAATTGTCGCTTTTGCACAAACGACCATAATTTGTGTTTTCGTTTTCGCACCTTTTTCTTTAATAGCATTGATAATGATAATCCCGAATACGAATGATGCAAGCGTATCCATCGTTAAGTATCCTTCTTGGAATCCTTTAAAGAATGCATGTGATGTATAAGCTTCCACTGGTGCTTGCATATCTCCAATCGGATGTATAAAAGCAACGATTACTAAAATACCGATGAAAGTCAACTTAATTGGTGTTAAGATTTTTCCAACAATATCGACAATTTTCGCGGGATTTAGCGAAAAAAAACAAGTGATACTAAAGAATATAATTGTGAAAAGAATTAAAGGTGTAGAACCTACTCCTTCTGGCATAAACGGTTTAAGACCAATTTCATAAGAAACATTTCCTGTTCTCGGTATTGCAAATAACGGACCAATCGCTAAGTATAAAACTGTTGTAAACACAATCCCAAACACTGGGTGAGCACGACTAGCTAACGACTGCAAATCATCTTTACCTGAAAAACCAAATGCTAGCACACCTAGTAATGGTAATCCAACACCAGTTACTAAAAATCCAGCGTTAGCAATCCATACATTCTCTCCTGCTGATTGACCAAGCATCGCTGGGAAAATTAAATTTCCCGCTCCAAAAAATAGTGCAAATAACATTAATCCAATAACTACTATGAACGAAAACGGTACTTTATTCGCCATAATATAACCCCCATTCAAGTTTCCTTATCTCATTTTCCAATTTTAACTAATTGAATTTTCTGAATATTTAATTTAAGCATCAACTATTCTTGAACTCATTATAGTTTGCTATATAATATTTTGCAATACTATTTTCGAACTTTTCTTTTATTTTATAAATATACATTTTTTAACATGAAAAATAGACTAAAAAACCAACATGGTCATCCATGTTGGTTTTTCCATTTACTATCATGAATTAAAATTTTGCTGCTACTTTTTTAACGTTTTCTAGACCTTCTTCAACAATTTGTTGTGAACGATCTGGATATTGATTGTGTCCTTCAATTACAACTGTCTCTGGATTTGTAATTCCCCAGAATCCAAGTACCGTTGTTACGTAATTAACTGCCATTTCCATAGGAGCCATTTGCTCTGAAGAGTAATCTGAACCACGAGCACCTAACACAACTACTTTTTTACCACCAACTAAACCTTCTGGGCCATTTGCTGTATATTTAAACGTTTTTCCAGCTTGAGATAAGTATGAAATATATGTGATTAATGGCGCTGGTACTGTAAAGTTCCATAATGGGAATGCAAATACAACCTTATCAGCTTCTAAAAACTGATTTAAATATTGATCTACTGTAGCAACTGCCTTCTCTTCTTCAGCAGTTAACTCCATGCCTTGGCTACGTTTATATCCACCTGAAATCGCGATATTTCCGTAATAAGGAAGATCTAATGCAAATAAATCTAATTCCGTAATTTCTGTATTTGGATTTGCTTCTTTATAAGTACTTACAAATGTTTCATACATTTTTGAACTAACTGCTTGCTCCGCTGGACGATCGTTTGCTTTTACAAATAATACTTTTGACATTTTTTTATTCCCCTCTACATTCGTATTTTCTTCTTTTTTACCAAATAATGAGCTAAATAGTCCCATTTTCTTCACCTAATCTTTCTTTTCATATTCATTATTCATCATCATAAAAATTCTTATTCTAAGAAAAAGTTCCAATAGATACCTTAAGTTACGCTATCACAACTTTTTGTTATTTAATTACCTTATGTAAGTGATTGTAATATAGTCACTTACTTTAGTCAAGTAACTTTTAATAAAAAATAAAATCTCAAATTAAAAATATTAACTAAAATACAATTGAACACCAAATACATCTTTATTACTTGTATAATAAACTTTGAGAGGAAAATTCATATATAGAAAGGATTTATTCATGAGCACTATAGAAAAGATTCAAACTTTTATTATTCTTTTTGCTGTTACATGCGGCATCGTACTCGGACAATTTAATATGATACATACGTATTCAGACAAATTTATTGTCCCCTTCTTATTTTTCATGCTATATGGATTATTCCTCAGCATTCCATTAAAAGAAATAAAAAACGGATTTCGCAATTTAAAATTTGCTGGAACAAGTCTTACTATTAACTTCTTATGGACACCTTTACTCGCTTGGGGGTTAGGAGCACTATTTCTTTCTGATCATCCAGCACTTTGGGTTGGATTTATAATGTTAATGGTTACTCCATGTACAGATTGGTACTTAATCTTTACTGAAATAGCGAAAGGTAATGTAGCACTTTCTACTGCAATTTTACCTGTAAATTTAATTTTGCAAGTACTGCTCCTTCCCATTTATTTATTTTTATTTGCTGGTGTCATGAAAACTGTAGCGATTTCTGTTTTAGTAGAAAGTATTGTTATCGTAATCGTCTTACCATTTATACTTGCACACGCTACAAAGTTCATTATGAATAAAATGAAAAAAGCTGAAACTCTCGAGAATAAACTCATTCCGTTTTTCAGCTCTGCTCAAATTGTATTTTTAAGTTTAGCAATAGTAGCGATGTTTGCATCACAAGGTAAATATTTACTGCAAAATATGAATGTCGTTTTATTATTACTCGTTCCTGTTCTATTGTTCTTCATCATTAATTTCTTACTAGGACAATTTATCGGGCGCATCATGCATTTATCTTACAAAGATACAGTAAGTCTAAGCTTAACAACGTTAGCAAGAAACTCACCTGTTGCACTCGCTATCGCTGTAACAGCTTTTCCAGACGAGCCTCTTATCGCACTTGCACTCGTTATTGGACCGTTGATTGAGTTACCGGTACTAGCTTTTGTTTCACAAGTTTTGTTGCTTATTAAGAAAAAACGGCAATACGCATAATAAAAACCGTCCCATTTTGGGACGGTTTTTATTATGGAAAGATTACATACAACACTTGCTTCTTATTTATCAATACAAATGAAATTACCGAAACTACAAACGTAATAATACCAATTGTAATAAAGTGAAACTTTAATCATTGGGGGTTTTGTTCATCCCCCAATGATTATTAGCCCTCACCACTCCCGCATTAACAGATCCTTTCTAATTAAAAATGATAGGAAACGTAAATATAACGAAAGCTGCCCAAAGTCCGTATATTGGCAAATACTTCGTAACGGCATCTTGGATAGCTTTTAGTCCTGATTTATTTTGCAAGAAACGCATATAGGCAAACATAATCCAAATGAGATTTGCCCAAATCAGTATGTTTACTCCTAAAACAGCAAGTCTATTAGGTGTAATCCCGTAAGAAGAAAGTCTGAATACTATGGCTGACAATGCGACAGTGTCAATAATAAGCGCCAGAACAATTAAGGAAAAATTTATATAATCTGAAATGTTCTTTTTCTCGTCCGAGTCACTCTCAACGATAGAAAATATAGTAACAGCCAATACGCCAAGCAGTATTCCGTTGAAGGCCATTAGGAAATTGCGATCCAAGAATGGATTTTTCCCGATCCAAATTACCGTTATAAGATAGATAAGCAAGGTAATCAGGACGAGAGGACTAAAAATTTTAGATATGTATGGTGTAATATTTTTAGCAAGCTTAAGATTCATTGATACTAAGTATGCAGTCACAATAGCGAGAGCCGCTGCTCCAAATAAAACAACATTACTAAAATAGAATTCTCCTATATCTAAGTCAACAAAGCTAAATAAACGCATGGTGAATACCGCAAGTATCATTCCGCTCACTGCCATGCTCCCGTAGAGAAGACAATATTCTAAATTAAATTTAATATAGGCTAATCTTGTACTGCCTTTTGAATATTCATTTCCTGTAAATGCAAGCCCTACTAAGACCCATAAAAATATAGGAAGATGTAAATACGCAAGTATGGTACTGTCTTTATAATTTACTGGCAGCGTATTAAGATAATACCCGGAAATTAGGAACAACGCTGCAAGGGAATAAATAATACTTTTTTTCGGAGTATTATTGTAAACAAAATAAGCAGCAATAAAGGGAATTACACCAAAAGCCAAGTTAATTGGAGCAATTGCTTCCTGCTCAACAAAGTGGAAAATGATCCTGGTGCTTATGCCGGCCAGAATAGCTAAAAGGCCCATGAATAAGAAACCTTTTTGAAACAAAGATGTTTTTTCTTTATTTACTTTCTCCTTGAAATGCAACCTTTCATACCAAGCACCTAGAACTTGAGAATCAGGGTTTTGGTCCCATGCTTGTGAGAATGCTTTTTTAAAAGCTTTCGGATCTTTTCTATACATCTTCTCCAACTCATGGGGGTTATCCATATTTTTAACAATCAAATTGTTAATGTTCATAGTTATACCTCCTCTAATTTTAAAAATAAGGTTGTTACCTTTTAACAAAAGCACCTCACTCATTTATTATGATTTTGATTTTAATACAAGTTTTATCGTTTTACAATAAAAAATTATTATTTAAAGGATTTTTTTTATCGTTAAATTTTATATAAAAGAAAAACAAAAGAGCATGACAGTTTTATGTCATGCTCTTTTAACAAATTAATTCTCAAATACAAAATTAATCTTATTATCTTTCCACTCTAATTTCGCATCAAACGTTTTCTCGCCCTTTTTAAAGCCTTTAATTAAATCAGTCTTTTCACCTTTTAAGAGCTTTGTCATATTCTTTTGCGAAATTGTTTTACTTAATATCTTCTTTGAAATGGTGAAATCACATTGCGTTGTATTATAGTTAGAACAACCGTAAAACGTTGACTTATCAATTACATCGCCATCACATTTTTTACAGCTACCAACCTTTTTACCCGTTGTAAATTTCGATCCTTTTCGTTCAATCGATTCAACATGTAGTCCAGTGAAATCCCACTTCTCAGACATTTCCACTGCATCTTCAATAATTTTAGCTGATAGCTTTTTCGTCTGTTCCATAAATGTAGCTGGTGAAGCTGTACCTTCACCAATTTCCGCAAGACGTTGTTCCCATTTCGCAGTCATTTCTGGTGAAGCTAGTATTTTATCACCAATTGCGGTAATTAATACTTTTCCTTTATCAGTCGCATACACTTGGTTTTTCTTTACATCTATATACTTACGGTCTTTCAGCATCGTAATAATACCTGCGCGAGTCGCTTCCGTACCTAAACCTTCTGTTTTCTTTAATACTTTCTCCAGCTCTTCATTCTCTAAATACTTACCAGCTGTTTTCATTAACGTAATAAGTTGTCCTTCTGTATAGCGCTTCGGTGGCTGTGTTTTTCCTTCTTTCACTTTCACCTTTACAACTTTTCCTTCTTCGCCTTCAGCTACAATTGGAAGAATGGTTTCGTCATCTTTATCGTCTTGGAAAATAACTTTACGCCAACCTTCTTGAATTTGCTGTTTTCCTTTTGAAATGAATTCAGCACGTTCATCTACAAGCGTTACAATCGTTGTATAGTCAAAGATTGCAACTTCATAATGAGCTGCAATAAGCCTTCTTACGATCATATCGTATATTTTCTTTTCATCACCTGATAGTCTGCTTGGGTTTGTAACTTGCTCTGTCGGAATAATTGCGTAGTGATCTGTTACTTTCTTTTCATTTACATAACGCTTGTTATTCATAATGGATTCAACCGGAGCCGGTAATAAGCCTTTATATTCATCAAACTGACTCAACTTCTGTAAAATATCAGGGAACGTCGCTGCTTCTCCTTGTGTAACATAGTTAGAATCTGAACGTGGATAAGAAACAATCCCTTTTTGATATAGTGCTTGCGTTATATCAAGCGTCTTTTTCGGTGAAAACTTAAAGGCTTTATTTGCCGTTGCTTGCAGTGATGATAAGTTAAATAAAAGCGGCGGCTGAAACTCTTTACGCTCCGTTTTCATTTCCTTCACAACAGCCGGTTTCCCTTGGCAAAATGCCGCAATTTTATTCGCCATATCAGGATCTTTTAAGCGGGATTCATTATCCTTTTCCCATTTTCCATCATATTTCTTTCCTTCTATATTAAAGGTTGCAAACACTTCCCAGAAAGGCTCTGACTTAAAGTTTTCAATTTCTTTCTCTCGCTTTACAATCAATGCTAACGTTGGTGTTTGGACACGACCAGCAGAAAATACATCATTCATTCCTTTTTTCTTTAACAAAATACTAAAGACACGTGATGCATTCATACCAACAACCCAGTCAGCGCAAGATCTTGTGTATGCTTCGTAATACGTATTAATTGTATCTGATTCATCAAGTAGATTTTTAAATCCTTGGTAAATAGCTTGCTTCGTTAAAGATGAAATCCATAGACGTTTCATCGGCTTTTGCACGTTACAAAGATTAATAATATTTCGTACGATCAGTTCCCCTTCACGCCCAGCATCTCCTGCGTGAATGATTTCTGTTACCTGTGGATTATGTAACAGCTGTTTCACAACGTTAAATTGCTTATACTTTGACTTTGTTACTTCAAATTGAAAACGTTCTGGAATCATCGGTAATGTATTAAGTGACCATTTTTTCCACTCTGCGTGATAATGCTCTGGATTACATAACTGCGTCAAATGACCAATTGCCCATGTACAGTACGCTCCATTTGGAAATAACTCATTCGCTTCTACCTCTAAATATCCATCTTTCCGGCGATATTTAAACTGTGAAACAAGAGCCAACCCTTGATCTGGTTTCTCGGCAATAATTAATTTCATTTTATAACTCCCTATCTGTATTCCAGTGTTACTTTCATTGTCTATATGTTTAGAAGCGATGATAAAACAACAATCTTATTTATCATTCGCGGTTTGTCTCGCAAATGGGAGACCTATAATATTATACGCTTATTCTTTATGGCTTCACAATAGAAACTCATAATATAACAATTTCTTTCACATGCTTATAATTAAAAAAGACGCCCTAAAAAATCAAACGTCTCTTTGCCTACATCTATGAAATTGTGCAGATAATATGCAGATATTAATAAGCATAAGTACCCTCCATATAAACATATGATGAAATGAACGATAGGACAAGGAGGTATCATAATGTTTGCTTATACGTTAACTACCTTAACACTTTGCTGTACTTCGATTCTTATTACATCCTATATTTCCAAACGTAAGGGTACCCTAATGGAGTATATGGTATTTATTATGTCTTTTAGTATGAGTATCGGTTTAAGTATTGGTTTTTACTTAGGCATTCTCTTTAAGGAGGAATTACTATATTCTACTTTGCTTGGTATTTTAATTAGTGGTTTTATCGGTTTCTTAATCGGTCTACGTTTTCACCTATATACTGCTTTAGAAGGAATGTTCTCTGGATTAATGGCAAGTATGATGGGAGCAATGATTACAGAAATGTTAAACGCTCAACAAGCTCATAGTATATTGTTCATTAGCCTTTTACTTACTATAACGATTACTATGTCCTGTGTGATTCAATTATTATCGGAGAACTTTTCTACTTTTATCCAACAGCGTTTTTTGTTATTACTTTCAATTAGTGTAGTAATTATCGTTGCCGTATTCGCGACATTCCCAAATCATACTCCCTCACCTACATCCGGGCATGATCAACACATACATTAGTACTTGCAACAAAAATGAATAAGCAGCTATCCATAGGATAACTGCTTAATATTACTCTGGCTTATTAGGAATGTTTCGGTTTGGAACATAATCCGATTTGTAATCTGTATATTTTACTTCTGTTACCATCCCAGCTGAAGCATGGTGTAAATCATGACAGTGGAACATCCAATCGCCCGGATTATCTGCTACAAAGGCTACTTCATATTCTTCTCCCGGTTTTAAGTTCAATGTATCTTTCACAATTGGAGAACCTTCTATCGGTTTTCCATCTTTACTCAACACCTGGAAAAAGTGTCCGTGTAAATGCATTGGGTGATCATCCATTTTAGAACGATTTACCAACTTCACTTTTACTAAATCACCCTTTTTTACTTGAATTGGGTCAATATCCGGAAATACCTTTCCGTTAATTGTATATACCATTTCATTTCCATTCATTTGCGTATTTAAGTCCATATTATATGTGGCAGTATACTCTTGATTTAATGTGAAACTACCTAATTTTTTAGTACCATATTTCATTATATCTACTTTCGGTAATTTTTCTTTTTCGTCTGCTTTATCTTTCATCTCTTTGCTGCCATCATACTCAATAACAGCTTTCATTCCTTTTGCACCTTTATTTTTCGAATGGTCTTCAACATACCATTTCCCAGGATTATTAGCAGTAAATTCAATATCATAACGTTCACCCGGTGCGATTGAAATTACTTTATCCTTTATAACTTTTGGATCGTTTATTGGTTGACCATCTGTCGCAATTACTTTTATATCATGGCCATGAACATGTATATCATGTGATAGATAACCAGCATTGACGAGTCTAAGACGAACGTTATCTCCCTTATTCACTTTTAATGGCGCTACTAAATCACCGCTTTTTCCATTGATTGTGAATAAGTCGTACATACTCATATCATGACCTTCCATCTTCATATTTCCATGGTCCATTCCTTCCATATTACTAGAGTCTTTTTTATCACTGCCCATGTTCATATCAGAATGAGCCATGCCGTTCTTATCATCATTCTTTTCCCCATTTTCATTACCTTTAGATTTATTACCTATTTGCCCTTTTGTCATTTCTTTTAACTGCTTATTCATTTCTTCTTTATCTGTAACCCATTCATCCAACATTAATGTGTAATCTTTATCATATTTTTCCTTTGTATCTTCTACAATGAGCGCTCCATACAAACCTCTATCTAATTGATTTACAGAATCTTGATGCGAGTGATACCAGTACGTTCCTGGTACGTTCGCTTCAAATTCGTAAGTGAAACTTTTTCCTGGTTCAACTGCATCTTGTGTCACGCCTGGAATTCCATCCATGTTATTTGGGACAGGATATCCATGCCAATGAATAGATACTGGTGCAGATAATTCATTTTTTAATGTCACTTTCACCTTTTCACCTTTTTTCACCCGAATTTCTGAACCAGGAGATGAGCCATTAAATGTCCAGACTGGAACAATAACACCGTTACTTAATTTTTGCTTTTCTTCTTTCGCTATTAAAGTAACTTCTGGTCCTTTTTCAACTTTCAATGGTGTTGTAGCTGTTTCAGTCTGTAGTGTTTTTTTATCATTCATATTTTTATGATCATTTGTTGTATTTGTCGTCACAGAACAGGCAGCAATTAAAAATATTGCAGAGACTGTAATGACTGCTAATACAAATCGCTTCATGGAAAATCCCCCCTTTTTCTTTTTCGAAATCATTATAGAGGTTGATTTTCAAGAAAATAAGGAGATGTAATTAGATCTTACGTAAGCTAATTGGAAGATTACTAAAAGCGGAGACATTACAAGAGGCGAATATTTTAGAAATACATAATGCTTTCCTTGTAGCGACTATATTAGCCGTTCTCGTATTTGTTTTGACGTTATTTCTTAAGAAACAATAACACTGCTATTATTAAATAAGAAAAATGTAGCTAAAATGCTCTTCACAAAAGAACTTAGATTTTTGTATAATAAGAACTAATGTTCTTTACAGACAATGGACTCAAATTACACAAATATATCAAATAGAAGAGGATTGATATACGATGAAAATTGATAGACCAAAAATTTCACCAGAGTTATCTTCAAAGAATTTTCAAGATATTTTTTATGAAGAAGATCCAACATTAGAAGTCTGTGAAATTATAGACTCCACTTTTGAAAATGAATGTGTAGATAGAGTGCGATTGTATGATGCAGTGATAAAGAATTGTAAATTCACTAATACAGACTTTAGCAATATTGATATTACAGATGTTTGTTTTGAAAACTGTGATTTATCAAATGTTAATTTAAGCAATTCTTCTGTTCACAGAGTCGAATTTAAAAATAGTAAATTAATCGGAGTAAATTTCACAGAATCTAGCTTAGGAAATGTTAAATTTGAGAATTCAATTTTGAATTTAGCAGCATTTGGAAATTCTAAACTAGAAAAAATTATATTTAATGAAACTTCATTAAATAATGCAGATTTTTTTGACTGTAAACTTAAAAAAGTTGAATTCCAATTATGTAGTCTTGATGAAGCTAATTTTGATCAGACATCACTGAAGGGGATAGATATTAGTTCTTCTACCTTTGATACACTTACAGTTTCAGTGAACGATTTAAGAGGATGTAAAGTATCAACATATCAAGCTGTTCAGTTTGCTACTTTATTAGGATTAATAATTAAAGATTAGTATTTCGAAGAAAAGAACCCTATCCCGAATCATGGATTTTTTAATTGTCCACGATTCGAGATAAAGTTCAAATAAATTAGTGATGACTCTTTTATTATTTAACTACAGATTGGTTTCCTTTTACATGTTCATTATTTACACTCATAAATTCTTCAATTTCTTCAACTTCTCTAATGATATCTTTTGACAAGTTTTCATACCCGTCTTTCGTTACAAGAATGTCATCTTCAATACGAATTCCAATTGATTCTCCTTCAATGTAAAGACCAGGTTCAATTGTTATAACCATACCTTCTTCTAACATTCTATCTTTATATGTTCCTACATCATGTGTATCTAAACCAAGGAAATGGCTGACACCATGATAATAGTATTTTGATAACTCTTCATCTTCTTGAATTAAACCAATTGCTTTACACTCTTCTGCCAGTACCTTTTTTGTATGCTCATTTAATGCAGCGAACTTTAATCCTGGCTTAATAAGCGCTGTTGTTTCTTTTAATGCTTTTAATACAATATTATAAATTTGTTTTTGACGACTAGAGAATGTTCCATTTGCCGGGAATGTATAACTAATATCAGCGTTATAGTAGTCTTTTTGAGCACCTAAATCTAGTAATACTAAGTCACCATTTTGAATTTGTGCATCATTATCTTCATAATGAAGAACTGTAGCATTTTTCCCACTCGCCAAAATTGTATTGAACGCATGGTGCTTAATGCCAGATGATTTCAGTGTAAAATCAAATTGAGCTTCTAATTCATACTCCATCATGCCTGCTTTTGCATTTTTTAACACATTGTAAATACCATCTTTCGTTACAGCAATCGCTTCTTTAATAATTTCAATTTCTTCCTCTGTTTTAAATACTCGTAATTCACAAATGTTCGGATATACATTACCAATTGTTACGTGTGGGTATTTTTCTCTTACATGTTTAGCAAATGCTAATGTTTTTGTCTCCGTACCATTCCAATCACGACGTTCTATATCTAAATATAGATGCTTCGCATTTTCTGTAAAAAGTATATTTGACATTGTCTTTTCAAAGCTATCTAAATATACAACTTTCTTTATACCTGAAATTCCCTCTGCTTCTTCGCTAGAAACTGTCTTCCCAACCCATTTTTCCATTACTGGATCTGATTTTTCAATGAAAAGTGTCTCTTCTACACTATTCCCAAACTTTTTCAGCATAAAAATAACATTTGGTTCATCGATTCCCGTTAAGTAGTAAAAATTACGATTCGGTACAAATTTATAATGTGCATCAGCTGACATATGCGGTGCTTGTCCCGCAAATAAAATCGTAACGGATTCATCAGGTAATGTTTTCGTTAGTCTTTCTCTATTTTGAGCAAAAAATGTTGATTTCATAATAATCCCCCTAGTGTTCTATGTATGCTTGTAAAGCTAATTGTCCTCTGTTATTCATTTTATTATTGTTATAATTTTTCGTCAATTTTTAACCTTTTAGATGGTGTTGACATAATAAAAATTAAGCGTTAAAATGACTATATATTAGTAAGTAACTAATATAATTAAATCTAACTAGAGGTGAATCAAATGAAAAACATTTTATTCCGTATTAACGAATTGTCAAAAAAAGAAAAAGCAACTGGATTAACAGTTGATGAAAAACAAGAACAACAAATGTTACGTCAAAACTATACAGAAACATTTCGTGGAAGCCTAGATTCCATTTTATTAAACACAAAAATTGTTGATCAAAATGGTCTTAACGTTACACCTGCTGCATTACAAGATGCTCAAATACGTTTAAAATTAAGCAAATGAGTTCCGAGCTAAAGAATTTTAATAAAACATAAACAGAGCTGGATTTCCTATATAGAAATTCCAGCTCTGTTTATTGTCTTTTCTAATTTAGTAAACGAGCGATACATCGCAATTCTCCACGACACAATCATCGCAAATGCAAGTAAGAAAAACATTCCGCTTAACTCTGCCAAATCAATTGATTGGCTTAAATATGACTTTAATGCCACGCGTACAGCTAATAAGCCTACTAAAATAAATATGAATGCTTTTGACGGTTTCATAAATATATGTTCGCCTTTTATTTCGAACTTAGTTGTTTTAATAAGAAAAATAGAGAAAATAAGCCCTATACTAATTGCCTCGACTATTTCTAACGATGTTAATCGAAACTCTGGTAAAAAGTACATCATTGCGCCTGTACTCATAAAAATTGGCGGCAATATAATTTTCTTTTTCGTTACCGGCTTTTTCGCTGCTTTAAAACGTAGAAACATTACCCCAACAGCCATACAAACTGCTACGACACTTGATAAAAGTGCTATCATACTTTCCACTCCTATCTATTTAAATGACTTTTTTAGCAAAATCATAAACCAATAAGTAACTACATGCCGCATTATAGAATTTCTTCATTATATTCCTCCTGCTGTAAACTTTCCATATTCGCTGCAATCATTTTACGCAAAGTTTATGAACGGAATATGAACAAAAAAAACCATTCTGCAATTAATAATTGCAAAATGGCTTTTTAACTTATTTTAAATCGTCAATTGTGAAAGCACCTGGAAGTAATTGCTCAACAGTCACTTCTTTTTCATCACCTTTTACATTCGTTAGTAATACAGGCATTTTCGGATCACAGAATTCAGCAATTACTTGTCTACACGCACCACATGGTGAAATCGGTCCATCAGTTTCTCCTGTAATAACTAAGTAACTAAAATCGCGCTCCCCTTCTGATACCGCTTTAAATATTGCTGTTCTTTCTGCACAGTTACATAAACCATAAGAAGCATTTTCTATATTACAACCAGTATAGATTTTCCCTTCTTTCGTAACTAACGCTGCGCCAACAGGAAATTTAGAATACGGAATATACGCTTTCGATAACATCTTGTTTGCTTCTTCAATATATTTTTTCTTATCCATATTATTTCCCCCTCAAAGTAAATGAAATGATGATTAGTCAGTAATAACTGTATGAACTAATTTAGGAGCCACTGCTGTTTCAGCTATAGAAATATTCTCATAAATTTTTGCTTTTACATCTTCTACATTTTCACGGTTTGCGTAGATTGTTACGAAAGGCTCGCCTTCTTTTACTGCATCGCCAACTTTTTTACGTAACATTAATCCTACTGCTAAATCGATTTCATCTTCCTTCGTTGCACGACCTGCACCAAGTAACATAGCTGCAATACCAATCTCATCTGCAACAATGTTAGAAATAACACCTGAAGTTTTTGCAGGTACATCAATTACATACTTCGCTTGTGGCATTTTTTCTGGATTGTCTACAATTGAGCTATCTCCGCCTTGATTGCTTAAGAACTCTTTAAACTTCTCAGTTGCTTTTCCGTTCTTCATCACTTCAATTAGCATTTCACGAGCTTCTTCTAATGTATTTGCTTTTTTCGCAAGTACGACCATCTGACTTCCTAATACGAGTACTAATTCTGTTAAATCTTCTGGACCTTCACCTTTTAACGTATCAATCGCTTCTTTCACTTCTAGAGCGTTACCAATTGCAAAACCAAGTGGTTGTGACATATCTGAAATAACAGCCATAGTTTGACGTCCTACATTATTTCCGATACGTACCATTGCATGTGCTAATTCTTTTGCATCTTCTTCTGTTTTCATAAATGCACCAGCACCTGTTTTTACATCAAGTACGATTGCGTCAGCACCAGCTGCAATTTTTTTACTCATAATTGAACTTGCGATTAAAGGAATTGAGTTAACAGTTCCTGTTACGTCGCGTAATGCATAAATCTTTTTATCTGCAGGTGTTAAGTTTCCTGTTTGTCCAATAACAGCTACTTTGTCACGGTTTACAATATCAATGAATTGTTCTTTCGTAATTTCAACGTGGAATCCTTCTACCGCTTCTAATTTATCAATTGTTCCGCCTGTATGTCCTAAACCACGACCAGACATTTTTGCTACTGGTACATCTAAAGCAGCTACTAACGGTCCTAATACTAATGTTGTTGTATCACCAACACCGCCAGTTGAATGTTTGTCTACTTTAATTCCTTCAATTGCTGATAAGTCGATCGTTTCTCCAGACTCAACCATCGCCATCGTTAAATCTGCACGTTCGCGATCTGTCATATCTTTAAAGAAGATTGCCATTGCAAGCGCACTCACTTGATAATCAGGAATACTTCCGTCTGTATATCCATTAATAAAGAATTTGATTTCTTCAGTCGTTAATTCTTTGCCGTCACGTTTTTTTGCAATAATATCTACCATTCTCATTACAATCACCATTCCTTTTTATATTATATAAATCTATTAAAATAATAAGCCAACGATTGTTGCTGATAAGAAACTTACTAATGTTGCACCGAATAGTAATTTCAAACCAAATCTTGCGACTACATTCCCTTGCTTTTCATTTAAGCTCTTAACTGCCCCTGCAATAATCCCAATTGAAGAGAAGTTTGCAAATGAAACTAAGAATACAGAGATAATCGCTGTCGTTCTATCTGAGAAATTAAAGTTTCCTTGTGCTAAATCTGTCATAGCGACAAATTCATTTGATACTAATTTTGTTGCCATAATATTTCCGGCATTAACTGCTTCATGCCAAGGTACACCCATAATAAATGCAAATGGTGCAAATGCATAACCAAGAATTTCTTGGAATGAAATACCGATTACACCTTTAAATACTGCATTAATAAATGCGATAAGAGCAACGAAACCGACTAACATAGCTGCTACTGTAATCGCAACTTTAAATCCATCAATAATGTATTCCCCTAATACTTCAAAGAAGGTCTTCTTCTCTTCTTCTTGTACTTCTAACATATCTTCTTCCTCAGTAACTTCATATGGGTTAATGATAGAAGCAATGATGAAACCACCGAATAAGTTAAGCACTAAAGCGGTTACAACATATTGTGGTTTTAATAACACCATATATGATCCAACGATAGACATAGAAACTGTAGACATTGCTGATGCACATAATGTATACATTCTTTTCTCTGGCAATAACCCTAGTTGTTTCTTAACTGAAATAAATACTTCAGATTGTCCTAAAATCGCAGATGCAACAGCGTTATATGATTCTAGTTTCCCCATTCCATTTACTTTACTTAATGCTAGACCGATAGATTTCACAATAATAGGTAATACTTTAATATGTTGCAAAATACCTATTAAGGCTGATATAAATACGATTGGCATTAATACACTTAAAAAGAACGAAAACTCTTTTTGATTTACTAATCCACCAAATACGAAATTCACACCGTCAGCGGCATATTTTAATAGCTCTCCAAAACCATCTGCTATTCCGCTAATTAATATATTCCCTACACTTGTATTTAATAATAGAAACCCCAAAATGAATTGTAATATAACCATCGTTATGATTGGACGATATTTGACTTTCTTTCTATCATTACTAGCAAGCCAAGCGATACCTAAAATCAATACGAGGCCAAAAACACCGATTAAGTATTTCATAAGCCGTTTCCTCCCATTCGTATCCGCTTACATTTTTTTCAATTATTAAAGCAATAGATATACTTTAAACGTATATCTATTGCTTTAAGCTTTTATCGATTAGTAGTTATCTGTAGCACCTTTTGCATCATTTAATACGATTGCAACACTAGCACTTGCTCCAACGCGAGAAGCTCCAGCAGCTACCATTTTGTCTGCATCTTCACGTGTACGAACACCGCCAGATGCTTTTACACCAACGTTTGGTCCTACTGTTTTACGCATTAATGCGATATCTTCAGCAGTTGCTCCGCCAGTTGAGAATCCAGTTGAAGTTTTTACGAAATCAGCACCAGCTTTTACTGATAATTCACAAGCACGTACTTTCTCTTCATCTGTTAATAGGCAAGTTTCAATGATTACTTTTACAAGAGCTTTTCCTTTTGCTGCTTGTACTACTTCATAAATGTCTTTTTCAACAAATTCGTTATCGCCATCTTTTAAAGCGCCTACGTTGATTACCATATCAACTTCAGTTGCACCTTTTGCGATAGCATCTTTTGTTTCAAATGCTTTTGTTTCAGTAGTGCTTGCTCCTAATGGGAAACCGATTACAGTACAAACGTCTACATCATGTCCAGCTAGTTCATCAGCCGCTAATTTTACCCATGTTGGGTTAATACAAACAGAAGCGAATTTATATTCCTTTGCTTCTTCGATTACTTTCATAACATCTTCTTTAGTAGTATTAGCTTTTAAAATTGTATGGTCAATTAACTTTGCAATGTTCATTATCTTCACTCCTCATATCTTTTAACAACTTCATTCTAACTCTTAGTTGAACAAATGTAAATACACTTTTGAAATTTTGTTCATTCTTTTTTAAAAAGCATTTTCTTGTAGTAAATAAAGCGCATTCTAACAAAGAACAGTTCCTATATAATCAAATTTTCTATGTTAACAATGGTAGTATGTATCTCCATATCCATAATTATTTTTAAAAAGGCAAATTGTGTTCAAAAAAGACTCCTATCATTCATACATAACAAAATAAAAGGAGTTCTCAAAATTAACATTTTGAGAACTCCTTTTATTTCTAACCTTTTTGATAATGTAACAGTTCTTTTGCTGTATGCTGATCGATAATTAATACATTCGCATACCCGCCACGTAACGCACCATCAATTGCTTTTATTTTTCTATTACCACCTGCAACTAAAATAGAGCGTTTCTTTAATTTCAGTTCCTCTAACTCAATTCCAATGGTACGCTTATTGATTTCTTCGCTACTAATATTTCCGTCTCCATCAAAGAAACGTGAACAAATGTCACCGACCGATTGTTTTTTGAGTAAATTTGTTTCATCCTTATCGAAATAACCTAATCGGAATAATAACGCTTCGTCTCGCACTGTTCCTACAGTAAAAATTGCAATATTCGCTTGTTTTCCCATTTCGATAATGTGATGAATATGTCGATCCTGCTCCACTAATTCTTTTGTCACTGCATTATCAAATATAACTGGAAGAGGTAGATTTCTTGGCGTCGTTTGAAAAGCATCTGCAAATAAAGCTATCGTCTCATTCGCATATGTATTTACACTTGAATGACTAATACCACCTTTTAGCTGGACAACCTCTACCCCTTTTACATGTTGCGGTACGATTTTTCTAGCGATTTCATACATAGTCATGCCCCAGCTTACACCAACAATATCACCGTTTTTAACCGTCTTTTCCATATACTCAGCAGCATATTTACTTATATACTCTGTAATCGTTGCATATTCCGGTACTGGAGAAAATACAACATGTGCCTCTAACAAGTTGTACTTTTCTTTCAGTAAATTCCCAACGTTATCTAAATCCGCAAATGGATCGGCGATGCTAATTTGAACAAACCCTTTTTCTTTCGCGTACTTTAACAATCTAGAAATCGTCGGTCTTGAAATATTTAATTTGTTAGCAATTTCTTGCTGACTATAATCTGATTGATAATATAATCTTGCAACTTCAACGCTTAATTGTTGTTTATCTTTTTCCATAGTAACTCATTACAAATCCCTTCCTGTATTTCCCTTTCGTTACAAGCATTATACAGCTTTATGCAAAAAAATTCGACTACCGGATTTTATCTAACTAAACTTCTATTCCACTTATTATATACAATGAAACCTTATTGTGTAGATTTACAAACCCAATATAGAAACACTTAAAACATATAAATCGGTTTATATGTAATTCTTTATTGCTTTTTCTGTAGTAACGATAACAAAGCCGTTCAATAAGAAACATGAATATCGTCTAAAAAGCTATTCAAATACCCCTCATAAACAAAAGATACTGTTCATAAGGGGTATTTATTCAATTTAAGTTTATAAAAATCGGATGGAAACACTGCAAGTTCTCACTTATTTAGAATAAGTGAAAAGATGATGTTTTATTTGTTCAATAAAATAATGATGGTGTATATTATCGTTAGATACGCGACTTGCCATAATAGCTCCCTCCATTGAAGATGCAAGAAAAGAAGCGAGCGATATAATATCTATATCTTCTTTAAGTTCTTGTTTCTCTATTCCTTCTTTTATGAGAGAAGCCATTAACATTACTGTATCATCATAACCTTTTGCTGCTGCTTTTTGTAATTCTGGAAATACTCCAGTACTTTCAATTGCGCTATTAAGTAATGGACAGCCTCCAGCAATAGGAGGATTATTAGCTGCATCTTGATATACAAGGAAAATTGCAAGGATTTTATCAATTGCTGTCTTTTTATTTTCCATTGCTTTATGAAAATGACTCCACATAATCTCACCACTTTTGTCATAGGCAGCAAGGACAATTTCTTCTTTACTTTTGAATCTACGATAAATAGATCCTTTAGGTAGTTCAGTAGCTGTCATTATATCCTGTATGGATGTGCGAGTTATCCCATTAGTATTAAATAAATATAAAGATGTTTCAATAATTTTTTCTTTAATCTTATCAACTTTAGTCATACTTTGTAATCCTCCTAATAAAAACGAGCTTAATATTCCAGGTGATATTTACCATCTATTTTCTTGAATTTTTTTGTAAGTATAAATAAGTTTGGAACAAAAATATATTATCCATCCCTATATTATGTGAACCTCAAACAATACAGTTTGAAAAGAGGTAATCAAATTGTATTATCTATATCATTCAAATAAATTTTCTGTCAAAATTAACATGTCCAATTATTTAATTCAGTCCTGTTATACAACTAATTTCACCTACAATTGTAGAAGGTGTAAAAATATATAGTTAATTTTAACGTATAGACTATGATTATTATATATAATTTTTATTAATATGTTTAGCTAAAGTGTTTGAACCACCCCACTCTCACTTCATTCTATAAAAGATTAATCATTAATGATTATTGGAATTAAATTGTAACAAAGCAACTGAGATATAAATATATTTGCTTTTTACCATTTTGATTTCGTTAAAAGGGTTTAAAAAACTAGAAACTTGTAGTATCATTAGATTTCGATTCAGACCGAACCGTCCGGTTTTTAATATAAATATATTTAGAAGGAGAACGTTATGCAGAAAGAAAAATCAAAGATTATAGGTAATTTAATTACGGGGGCAATAAAGTGAACTTTATAAAAATGAATAAAAAAGAAATTATTATGCTAATAGTTTATACAATGTTTGCACTACTCCAAATTGGCTTGTTCATATTATTTGGCCTATCACTTTTAACTAACAGTAATTTAGTTGAATCAGAATTTGCTCTTAGTGCCATCGGTTTGACTGTACCTGCTATTGTAGGAATAATTTTCTTTAGGAAAGAAATTATTGAAAGTTTTACTTATTTTAAAGAGAAAACAATTTTGAAAATAGTAAGCATTCCTATGGTGGTTTTACTTATGGTAATTGTGGAAAATTCTATTATGCATTTTCTAAACATAGGTCAGCCAGAGAACCAAGAACAGGTCCTTACAAGGGGCGCAGAGGTGCCTATTATATTCACATTACTTCTATTTGGGATTATAGGGCCAATAATTGAAGAAATCATATTTCGTCATATATTAGTGAATCATTTTTCGGAATATGTTGGTACTGCTATTGCATCCATCGTTTCGATTATAATTTTTGCAGGTCTTCATTCAAATCAACTTTCGGATCTTGCTATATATTTACCTGGCACGGTGATGCTTACTGCGGCTTATCTTATTTCTAATAGATCCCTTGCATATGTTATAGCGATACATATGTTAAACAATTTTATTCCTTTTATTTAATTGCATATGTCATAACAAGACATATGTAATTGAAGGTTTTGATGCAAAAATACTCTATGTTTCTATCGAGTATTTTGGGTACCAGAACCACTTTTTCTAAGGCATAAGAAATCTTATCAAAACTACAACTTATTAGGAGAGTGTCGGTCATGATTGTAACAACAACTTCTGGAATTCAAGGTAAAGAAATTATTGAGTATATTGATATTGTAAATGGTGAAGCTATTATGGGCGCAAACATTGTCCGCGATTTATTCGCTTCAGTTCGTGATGTTGTCGGTGGCCGTGCTGGTGCTTATGAAAGTAAGCTAAAAGACGCTCGTGATATTGCAATGGACGAAATGAAAGAACTTGCAAAACAAAAAGGTGCGAACGCTATCGTTGGTATTGACGTAGATTACGAAGTTGTACGTGATGGAATGTTAATGGTTGCTGTCAGTGGTACAGCTGTACGTATATAAGTAAATTAAAAAACGGTCCTCCCTTGGAATTTATACTTTGAGGAGGGGCCTGGTTCTGTTGCAGATTTTAAAGAATAAAAAGAGATGTTGATAAAGCATTATACGTCGAAAAAACACAGTTTGAGTGTAAACTGTGTTTTTTTATATAGAAGCCTCATCCCATCACTATCAAGCTAAAATTTTGTGTTAACTTGTAAAAAATGTACATTTTTTACTTTGGGGTAATTTTGAATCCTTAAGCTTATGGGCATGTGCTGGTACTCTCTAATACTGTACAAATTTTTTATAAATGGTTGTAAGGTTCTACGTTTTTGACCATTCTGTACAACGATAACTTTGGTTTATTGATTTCACCTGTAATCTGGTAGCCTATCCTCTGATACAATTTAATGGCAAGTTGGTTCTCTTTCTTTACCGTCAGAGAGCATTTGGCAAAGCCTTGCAGCGAAGCTTGTTCCTCAGCAAACTCAATTAATCTGGTACCTATCCCTAGTCCTCGACTTTCGGGCAGTAAGGCAATTGTTCCGATGTGAAACTCGTCATCTTCTCCCTCCTTCAAGGTAAACATGGAATAAAGCATTTTGATATTCAGAATGTTATAAACAACAAAACCTAGCTTTCGGAACGAAAGCAGCTGTTTAAAAGTGGGCCAGGCAAGACGATTTAAAACGGGTATGGGATAGCAAGTAATCATCCCTAAAGTTTTCCCGTCCATTTGAGCTTCATAGGCGTATTGATGACTAAAACGGTTGTTCTCCTGCCGCCATAGCTTACAAAATGTCCAATCGACTGTGTTCTTCTCCTCAGATCCTGCAAGTGGAAACGCCATGTATTCCAATGCCATTACATTTAGCTGGGCGCCGACCATGGATTGATGAACAGCCTTTACAATAGAGATTTTATTCATTATCCTATTGCTCCTTTTCACTTTCTATATTATTAATATTAATTATCATGGATTTGAATCAGTTCACTTCCCTCTCAATTCATCCTTAGCTTTGAAACCATAATAAAATGTATTTAAAACAAGCTCTGCAGCAGATTTTTTAGCCACATTTCCTTCATGTACCTGTTCCCAGGTATGGAAAAGCAGAGCATAAAGCGTATTCAAAATCCATTCACTGCTAACTGTTTGCTGAAAGTAACCTCTTTGTTGTAGCAATTCAATAACGCGTCTTAAGGGTTCCCTCAGCTTCTCTTCTGCTTCACCTAATTCTTTGTTGTTAAATACAGATGCATCATGACCTAGAAAATAGATTTTGTCACCTAAAGGGATTAACGCTTCAATAAGTTCCGGGATATAGTTTTCGCTTCTTTCCTCATCCAGTGGAATCTGGTTTACAGTATCACTTACCAGTTGTATAGCCCGATGGCCCAAGAACAGCATCAATTTCTCCCTGCTTTCGACGTAGCGATGGAGTGTAGCAATTCCAATTCCCGCATATTCCGCAATTTCATTCATCGAAGCAGTAGGATTTTCAACAAGCAATATAGTAGCTGAATCAAGAATTGCATTAAATCTCGCTTCCTTCAACGCTGACAAGTCTTTCTTCATCGTCAATCTCTCCCTTTTTCTGTATAAAGCCGTCATTTTTGATAGATAAATATATCATTTGATATTATAATAAACAATCTCAAATAAAGTGTCCAGCTGCTGAATGTAGCTTTTCAAAAAGAATTATATTCCTGAAACTGATAGTACTTTGAATGTTTCATTTTTAGCATTTCATTATTTAGATAACGATGAAGAAATTAAATTCTTTAATGTAATAAATACAAGAGCCAAAGGAAATGGTACGAGTTACTTTCTGCATAAAGTTATCGGTTTATTTTAAAATTCACTTCCGGGTATTGGGTTATCAGCCTTTTAAGGGTTGAGCCGTCATCCTTCTGTTTTACATACTGGTCAAAAAATGCCAGGCTGAATTCGTTAATAATACGATGAACTTCCTTTGGATTTTCACCTGGGCTCTGCAACAGAGGTGAGAACAAATGTAAATCGGTAAAGCTTGTATGATCCGTATGAGGAATGACCATTGACATACCACCGCCAGCTAACCCGCGTCCGTATCGCTCCCTCACTTCAAAGGGATCTGCTTCATCAGGCTCTTCTGCATTCATGAGCAGAAATGGTTTTCCAATGCCACTTTCAGGCAAGATTTCACCATACAATGTACCATCCATATTGATAGCTGCTTTGACACGAGAATCTTTTGCAAGTATTTGTGCTGCGGTAGCTCCACCGTAAGAGTGGCCAAACATTCCAATTCGCGAGGTATCCAGTCTTCCTGTAAAGAAACCGGTCTCATCGTTTTCGTTAAGTTTCTCTATCTGATTAAGGACAAAGCTGACATCTTCCTCCCATAATTTTATGTGACTATCTCCTTCATCAGTTAAATTGATGGGCTGTACGTAAGCAGTTCGACCACCTGGAAAGACGGTAGCTGCAGCATCAAAGGTATGATCGATACTTAGAACAATATATCCTTGACTAGCCAACTCCTCAACTTGAAACGTGTTTTGATTACGAAAACCATTAAAACCATGAGAGAAGAGTAATATGGGATAGTGATTCTCTGAGTCTGAGAGTTGTAAATCCATAAACGAATGAGACTTTACCAATTCCATGTGGCTGAATGCAAATGCAGGAATAGACAATGTTTTTTCCAATCCCTTGGAGAGCTCATTTATGTTACGAATATAAGGTTCTGGATCCCCCTTGCTTTTTTCAGCTGCAGGATACCAAATTTGCACCATCAGTTCGCGCCGATCGTTTGGATTTTTTGAATATGGTTCATTTCTCTGATGATCAACCCAATGATATAGCTTCGTACCGACCCTATGTGGACCAGTTGGTTCTTCAAATGAAAATACTGGCATAAGTAAGGGTAGCGCAACTGCTACAGACAAATAGATACATAGTAACGAAGTCTTAACTATGAATATACCCGAACTTCTAAAGCCCTTTTTCCGCCCAGCTAATAAATAGCATAAAATTAAGATAACTGGGGATACATATGCCGGAATCATCTGCCCCCTAAAACCTTCTGCCAATAACTGAACTGTAACCATTACAACGGCAATCAAAGTAGCTAATTTAGACCACTTTTTCGTTTCTCTGCCTATTAACAGTATCCAACTCAATAGACTAAAATTCACTACTATCAAAACAACTTCCCAGAAATTCATTGGCCTATCTCCTTTGCATGCATTTTATTTCTAATTAAAGAGGTAGTTTTCAGCCTAAGCAAAAGCAGATGAAACACCTATATAGTTGCACTAATTATGCTTAGTAACCGTTTCATCCACTCTACTCCTTTATTCAAATTAAAAACTTAAAATGCCCAGCTACCTTTACGGAAAATTGGTTCTACAGTTCCATCTGGTAGAATACCGTCGATGTCCATCTCACTGCTGCCAATCATAAAGTCCTCATGTGTTACTGAAATATTTGCCCCTAACGTTTCAAGTTGATCGTTTTCTAAATCTCTTCCACCCTCTAAGCAAGTTGGATAAGCTTTACCAATCGCTAAATGGTTCGATGCATTTTCATCAAACAATGTATTAAAATATAAAATTCCCGATGCTGAAATTGGTGATTCATGTGGTACAAGTGCTACTTCACCTAAATAGCAAGAGCCTTCATCCACATTAATAAGCTCTTGTAATAAATCGTGTCCTACCTGTGCTCCAGCTTTAACAATTTTTCCTTCTTCAAATGTCAGTTTAAAGCCATCGATAATATTCCCTTGATAAACTAATGGTTTTGTATTGCTTACATAGCCATTTACACCTTGTTTCATCGGTAACGTATAAACCTCTTCTGTCGGCATATTAGCCATAAAGATAGTATCATCAGGAGTTTTACCACCTCCAGTAACCCATTTATGCTGTGGTGCTAATGCAATTGTTAAATCAGTACCTGGCGCTGTATAGTGAAGCTTCATATATTTTTTATCGTTCAGTAGGACCGCACGAGATTCTAAATTTGTTACATGTTCACGCCATTTTTCAATAGCACTGCCGTCACCAATACGAACAGCTTTAAAAATAGCCTCCCATAATGCTGGTACTTGATCCTCAGTTGCTAAACCTGGGAACACCTTCGATGCCCACTTTGGTGAAGGAACTGCTACCATCGACCAAGCTATTGAATCCTTCATTACGGCGTTGCGATTGTTTCTCAGAGCAGCTCCTGCTACCTTTTGATAGGTAGCTAGACGATCAGATGAAATACCTGTAAATTTATCAGGATCTGTAGCATCTATCATTAATAGTGCTCCTTTACGTTCGATCAGCTCATCATTCATTTTGACTATCCACTCTGGGAAGCGATTAAATTCTTCATCTGAGGCATAATCAAAGTAAGCACGTTCCATTTCTTCATCCGAAAAATTAACATGAACAAGCCCTGCCCCAGCCTTATAAGCCTCTTTCACAACTATACGGGCGAAATCCAATGCATCCACTGATGTATTGACTAATAAGTATTGCCCTGGTTGAATATTGACACCGATTTTCACCGTAAGTTCTGCATATGCTTGTAATTTTTCTTCAAAAGTCATATTATTTACCTCGCTTTTATTAAATTGGTTTTGAATTCCCCTCACTAACTTACTTTCTGAACAGGTTTTCTCAGAATTTCCATTTCCCATTTTTTATTAGAACATGATAACAACTAATGGATTTTTTCTACTACTCATATATTTAATTTCTAAACTTTGATTCAATTAATATTGATTTGTTTTTCAAAAAATCTAATCGAAGGGTATCAAACACTACATAAAGTTATAGAGTTCTTTATTGTGAAAGCTCACTCAGTTCTTCCCAATCTTTTCAATGCTACTGTACCTAAAGACTTACCATCAATGGGGCGTTTAACATTCTCAATCACTCCTTTATCTTTACAAAAGCATTTTTGATAGATAAACATATCATTTGACATAAGATTAAATCATTTTAAATGAATTATCAAGCCATAAAATTTAATTTTTAAAAAATTCGGTAAAAAACCATATAAAAATAGATTCTATCAAAGGGAGCGATAACGGAAAAATTTTTACGCACACATGGATACGAAATTACTGCTCAAAAATACCCTCTTACATTTATCTGCAAGGGGGTTTTCTTTTTATTCATTTTGCAAATAAACAAACGTGTTTCCGCTTTACCTATTTTTTCATGTTTACATTATCCTATCTAGATGAAGCTATCTCCTAGAGGTAACGCCACATGCCCATCAAGTTAAGAGTTAAATTGCCCCCATAGAAAGGAAAACTGAATCGGATTGTATGAATAATTATGAAGAGATAGAATTTTCGTTTTGGAGATATTTCAAAAGTTTAGCTTGATGGGTATGTGAATCTCCTCTCTATAACAAATATTTTTTAGTAAATGTTAAAAATTTTACGAGAATGTAATTTTAAAACATTTTAATTTTTCTCAATTGTATAACTTTGTTTTTGAACTATACTTAATTCGTAATCCCAAAATTAGGAAAGGAGCTTTGAGATAGGACATTTATCTTAATTGTTTACTTAGAGGAGTGATTTAAGAAATCAATGAAGGTAATGTGTTTCTAAATTAATCAGGAAGGGAACTTGAAGTGTTACTATGCTTTTTTTACTCATCTAAAAATATCATCAACATTTTTTTATAAGTGTGAATTTAAAAAATCCACTTTCGGCATTAGTGAAAAAACTGATATTTCGTATGTAAGTAATAATGAATTTTAACGAAGGGACTGATCTATATGAACAGAAGAAAGAATTATAGATTACAAAAAACTATAAAGGTGTTTGCAACATCTGCTATTTTAGCAACCACGTTATTTACACCTATTATGTCAAACAATTTAGATGTACATGCTGAAACTGCACAAACTGCAACTCAATTTGAACAAAGAGAGTTTGACCTTCCAGGTACAGGAAGTTTTTGGGATGAAGCAAAAAGAGAAAAAAGAAGTGAGCAAAAAAATTATATGCCAACAGGCATATATGTGAAACCTAATGAACAGGTTACAATTACAGTATCAGGAACGCAAAAGATTAGAGCCATTATTGGGACACATCAATATGATAAAGAATGGGGAAAAGAAATTGATCTTTCACCTGGCTCTAATACCATCTCTTCACCAAACGGCGGCGTATTAGGGTTAGATAATTTTCAAAGCACAGGAACAGTTAAGGTGCAAGTAACGCAAGGCGGTAGCCCTATTCCTTTCTTTGTATTAGGGAAACACACAAAAGCAGACTGGATTGCCATGATGAACAACTATCCAAATGCACATGCAGTACAATTGAAATCAGAACGAGCGGTGCTAACTGTAACTCGTGATAGTGCCAATAAATATATTGTAAATCAAGATCCTGTGCCCCTATTAAATAAATATGATGAAATGATTCGAGCGCAAGACAAGTTAGCAGGGCTATCTGAAACAGATCCTAATCCTTTACATCGTTCAACTCGTCGTATTTGGGCCTTTGTAGAAAATCCTAACGCACAAAGTTGGGGCATGTATGCCAGTTGGGATGGAGCCGTCTTTACGACTGCTGGTGAAGCTATCAAAAGTACTTTAAATGTCAATGAGTTTGGGTGGGGACAAATGCATGAAGCGGGACATGCACGACAACAATATCCATGGACGTGGAATGATTTAAGAGGTATGGGTGAAGTAACTAATAATCTATATTCTTTAGCTGCATTCAAGAAAATATACCCAAATATACCAACACGTTTAGATACAGAGGGAGATTATAATAGAGCTTTTGCGTATTTAAAACAAACAAATAAGGAATATAAAAATATTGACGACCTGTTTGTAAAACTTGTTATGCTTTGGCAACTTCATTTGGCATATGGGGATGATTTTTATCCAAATCTCCACAAATTATATCGTGAGATACCAGAGGATCAACTTCCCAAAACAGACGAGGATAAAATACAGGCATTTATTTACAATACATCGAAAATAGCAAAACAAAATGTACTGCCATTCTTTGATAAATGGGGATTGAAAGCAACACAAGAAACGAGACAAAAAGTAGAAGCTTTAAACAATCCAACATTAATTGCACCTATATGGGAAGCGACGGATGCTAAACCTGTTAAACCACTTGCTGTATTGTCAAAAAAAATAATGAAGGCAAGTGCAAATAGTGAGGAATCAACGGGCTCAGCTAGTAAGGCGATAGATGGAAAAACAGATACATTTTGGCATAGTACTTGGACACCAAATCAATATCCTTACAATTTGACACTAGAACTTGGTGATACACGTACCATTTCACAATTGGCATATCTTCCAAGGCAAGATTGGTCAGAAAATGGCCGTATTTTAACTTACAATATTTATACGAGTGTAGATGGCATTACGTATGACAAAATATCATCAGGAACATGGGAAAATAATAGTGATAAGAAAACGGCAACATTTACCCCAGTTACTGCAAAGTATGTAAAAGTGGAAGTAACGAAAGGACAGAATGGATTTGCTTCAGCAGCTGAAGTAGATATTTTAGGGTATTAATTATTTTCACTTGTAAATGAGTATATGATCACAGGGTGGATTTTGAAATATTTTGAGGATCTGCCCTGTGATATTTTTTGCGTATTTCATGTTCTGTTTTCACTTTATAATTTCTGATAGGAAATAAAGTGAATAAGTTTCAGTTAATACTAATAAAGTAAAAGTCTATAATGATTCTTCAAAAATTTCTTCCTCAAAAAATCTTTTTTGTTTCAACATTTTTCTGACTACTTAGTTTTTCAAACACTGCTTCTTGACCATAATCTCTAAATGTACCTCCAGCAACAGAATCAATTTCTAAATATTTTTCCTTTGAAATCAGATTAGGAGTTAAGGAACCCTTATTCTCACCTCCTACTAAAGACATGTACATAAATATAAGTAGAAATATAACTAATAATCCTAATGTTATTTTCCCTATTTATTGTCTCCTGTTCTAAAAAAACAGTTTCTGTCTATCATACCAACAATAGGGAATGTCCTTTTAGAATTTATAAAAAATATAAAAATACATGACAAACTTATGTATAATTGCAAGTTCAACCCTTACAAAAAAACAAGATAAAAAAATAAACAGCAGAACTAGTCCACTGTTTACTTTGCCACACCTTCATGTAATTTTTCTGTATAATCCTTTACATCTTTCCAGCTATCTTTCGCTGTATGTATATCTTCTTTTATAAACGTAAACTCTTCTGGAGTAATTCCTTTTACGTTTTGTAGTAAATTATTATATTTTGCACCTACTGTATACCATTGATTTGATATGTTTTGTAGTGCTGTAATTGCTGCATCAATTGTTTCTGTCATGTTTGTTGTTTTATTTTTTACATCAGTCAAAATTAAGACTTCTGCTTGTGCTCCTGAAATTCTATCTTTTAAATTGGCGATTTCTCTTTCTGCATTTGCGATATCTTTTTTCGCAACCGCAATCATCGGCCCGCCAGCAAGACATGTTATTAGAGCTACGCAAAGTACGCCACCAGCAATGACCATATCATTACTCTTTTTAATCGAATCGTTATATGTATTTATTTGTTGCTCTAGAGCTGGAATACCAGCATTCGTACTTGCCAATATCGATGTTAACTGATTTGTATCCTCTTTGAAACTATTTGTATCTTTCGCCATTCTATCGCGAAAAGCTTTCAAATTTCCTAATAATCCATCTACCTCATTTTGATTCTTTACAATATCCGCATACAACTTTTCTAAATCCGCTTTTAATTTTCCGCTATCCTTTTGATCAATCGCTATTAACATGTCATTATAATACGATTGAAAAGTATTATTGTAATTTATAATATTTTGATCTGTTTTCATAATTTGAGGCTTCATATTATTTAACCAATATGCCGCATTAATTTTTGCATCTCTTTGATGCTGAATCATATTCCCTTTAAATTCACTATTAATCGAACTTATTTTACTTAAATCCGTCTCTTGTTGATTTTGAATTAATTTTGCATATGAATCCATTGCAAATATGCTTGATGTCGTTTGTGCCATTACATCTTGGAATCCTGCTGGTCCAAGAGAATAGTTTTTCACATTTTCTTGTAGCACCGTTACATTTTGTTCTGCTGCAAAAGGATGTAAAGGAAATGCGTTACTCGTTGCCACCCCAGCAATCATTACCGCTAAAAGACATTTTTTATAAAATCGTTTCTGCATATTTTTCACCTATTCTCTTTATAAGGATATCAAAAGCTCCTGCTCACAACTGAACAGGAGCTTCAAATCATTCATCAACACTTAACGCCCTAACGATTCGTATTCGATTATGCTTTTTTCGTATCTACTACTTTAATATCTTCAGCATAAATCTTTTCTGCATAGTCTTTAATGTTTTTCCAGCTATCTTTCGCAATGTTTAAATCTTCTTTAATGAAAACAAGATCGTTTGGACTAATTGAATCCACATTTTGAAGTAAAGAATTGTATTTTGATCCCATTGTATACCATTGGTTTGAAATGTTTTGCAACGCTGTAATTGCAGTATCAATCGTATTTGTTAAATACTCAGTTTGTGTTTTAATGTTCGTTAACCCAGCTACTTCTAATTGAGCAGTTGTAATTTGTCCAGTTATTTTTTGAATTTCAGCTTGTGCATTGTCAAGTTCTTTCTTCGCTAATACGATACCAGCTGTACCACCGCCTACAGCTGCTGCACCACCTGCAATTAATGCGACTCCTAGCGGTGTTCCTGCACCCGTAGCAATAACTACTGCACCACCAATAATTGCAATTGGTCCTAGAGCTGTCGCAACAGATGAACCGATAATAATTGCATTATATTTACTAATTGCTTCATTGTACGTTGTAATTTGATTTTGCAGAAGGGGAATCCCTGCATCTTGACTAGCTAATATAGATGTAATTTGATTTGCATCACCCTTGAAGTTTTGCGTATCCGACGTCATTTTATTTCGGAATTTCTTTAAGTCTTCTACTAACTGATCCACTTGTGCTTTATTTTCATTAATACTACTTGATAATCTAGTTAGGCCTTTCGTAAGAGTCGCTTTATCTTTTGCATCTACCGCAGCAACTAAAGTATCATAATAGTTTTGGAATTTCGTATTGTAGTTAATGATGTTTTGATTCGTTGAAATAAGCTGTGGCTTTAATACATCTAACCATTGCTTCGCATTTCCTCTAGCTGTATCTTGGTGCTGAATCACTTTTCCTTTTAAAGCTGCATCAACAGTCGATACATTTCCAAAGTTAACATTACCTTGTTTAATAATTGTTAAAGCATACAGATCCATTACTAAAGCATTTGAACCTGTTCTTTCCATTGCATCTTTCAAGCCTTCTGGTCCTAATGAATATTCTTCATAGTCATTATAAGCTTTTGCTACCGCATGAACTGGAGCTTGTTTCACTGTACTTTCAGCTGCATACGTATGAGCCGGCATAATATTTCCTGCTGCAAATACTGCCATCAGTGCTGATAGAGCCATTACTTTATAAGGTTTTTTTGTCATTTTTCTTCTCTCCCTATATCGCTAATTATTTTTCTGTTTAATGTACTTCAACGTTTGTAACGTAATCTTCAAATTGATTTGTTTGCTTATTCATTTCATCACTTACTTTTTTAATTTGATTGAAATGTTTTTGAAGTAAACTACTGTCTGTATACGTGCCTTCTTCAACATTCATTTGAATTTGGATCATATTATTATTTAAAACTTTCCAATCCGTTAATAACGTTTCTAAAGTTGTAATTTGACGATCAATTAATTCTGTAAAGCTATTTACTTGATCTTCAACGAATGTAATTTGAGTCGCCTCTGCTTCAGTTTGTGATAACTTTTGAATAAGTGGTAATAACTCTTTTTGCTTTTGTTGAATGCGAAGAGCTGCTTCTCTCGTTTGACTATCTGCAGCATTTACAATTTCATTACTTAAAGTACCGATAGAAACAAAATCAATTGTTTTCGTTTGTGCAGTTTGATTTGTGATTGTAAATACTTGTTTACCGATATTAATAGAACCTTTAATGATTTCTTGAGGTCTATTCAAAATAGTAGTTAGTTCAGCTTGAATTTCTCCTTGAATTCTTTTAATATCTTCTCTTAATTTCACAATATCTCCACTTGATCCTTGTAATGTTTTTATTGCTTCATCGGCTTTAATTGATAAGTTGTTACTATCTTTGTCTAATACTGTTTTAAATCGATTTAACTCTAATAAATCTTGCTCCATACTCTCTTGGATGCTCTGTACTTGCAATTGTAATTTTCCATATGCACTCATAAAATCTGCTTTTGCTTGCTGATCTTCATTTACGTTTCCTGCTAGTTCATAGAGCTTACTATAATAGCTATTAAATCTAGTGCTGTATCTCATCATCTCTTGATTTAAGTCAATTAGCTTCGGATTATATTCATCAATCCACTCTCGTACATTCGCCTTTGCAAACTTTTGATGATTCGTTAAGCTACTCATCGCATTTACCTTAATGTCTGGCTGTTGCAAAATAATTAATCCGTATGCTTGAATAAGCGGTGATTGTGATCCTAACATTCTAATTGAATTGGATAATGTATTTGGAGCAATTACATTTTGCGCATATACTGTTTTCACTTCCGTTTGCCCCTCCTTAGCGTAAGCGCTTACAGGAATGAAGCAACTCGTAGATACTGCTGTAACCAATAACCCTGTAATTAAAGTCTTTTTCACTTTAACTCCTCCTATGTATTAGCAACTATTACTATCGCATTTTATTATTCTATTTTCTTGCCCATAATTTGAGATGGTTAAAATAGAGAACGTTCTCACCGTGATCTATGTATGAACCATCTCTCCCAACTGTTATTGCTACAGTACTTACTTATTGTTATAAAACTTTTCATATGTGTTTAGTATGAATAATATTGTATAAATTTTCTATTTCATCGAAATTCCCACATTCACACAGTGAATATATTACATAAAAATATTATTCATTTTAAACTAAACAACATACGTAAATATGAAATTTCGTTTTGTTTTCATATAAGTTTTGTACTGTAAGGTCATTTAAACACAGCTGTTTATATAACGTAAAGAAGTATTTTCATTCCCTTTATTTTCAAGCTTTCATGTCCTTATTTCAAAATATAATCCGATTCACTTTATCGATTGAAATATCTACATATCACAACAGAAAACACTACTTGCAAATAACCGATAAAATTATATTAATATAATTTTTAAATCCATATGCAATTATGCATAGCATATACACAAAAAGGATAGCTTCATTTTCATGAAACTATCCTTAAAAAATCTTCTTATTTTTTCAAATGATATGGAACTGTCGTAATAACAACATTTCTTTTATAAAGTAAATACGCACGTATGAGTAAACTGGATTGATTATGAAGAATGTTATGCCAACCTTTTTTCGGAATGAACTGTGGTATAACGACCGTAACGCGGTAATTCGATTCACTTGCCTTATATTGCACTGTATCAATGAACTTCGTTAGCGGCTGAATAATACTTCTATAATGAGAATGTAATGTAACAAGCCTTACTTCAGGTTGCCACTTCTTCCATTTCTCTTCAAATTTCTTTTCTTCTTCTCTGTCAAAAGCAACATATACAGCGATAACTTGATCTGCCGAAAGAGACTTCGCATAGTTCAATGAATTTTCTACTACATGCGTCATACCTGCTACAGGAACGACAATTACATTCCCCTCAATCGGAATAAGAGGCTCGCAAGTTTTTAAACTTAATTGATCACCCACTGCATCATAATGCTTCTTAATTCGATGGAATAAGAAGATAATAACTGGTAAGAAAATAAGAATCGACCAAACTTGTGCAAATTTAGTTAAAAAGAACATGCTCATTACGATAAAACTAATAACTGCACCAATTAAATTAACCGTTAATCTTAAAGCCCATCCTTCAGGCTTTTCGCGAAGCCATTTTAATACCATTCCTGTTTGAGAAAGTGTAAATGGAATAAATACACCTACTGCATATAGTGGAATTAAATGTTCTGTTTGTCCTTGGAAAGCTACAATTAAAATAATCGAAGCAACTCCAAGTATAATAATACCGTTTGAGTAACCTAGACGGTCTCCTCTAATCGTAAACATTCTCGGTATGAATTTATCTTTTGCCAGGTTAACCGCTAATAAAGGAAATGCAGAATAACCTGTATTAGCAGCAAGAATTAATATTAAAGCTGTTGTACCTTGTATGAAATAGTACATGAAATTACGTCCAAATGTTTGTTCAGCAATTTGAGAAACAACTGTTACTTCTTTACTCGGAGTCACTCCGTAATAATAGGCTAAAAACACAATTCCTGAAAATAACACAGCAAGTAATGCACCCATTGCAAGCAATGTTTTTGCAGCATTGTTTGGCGCAGGATCTTTAAAGTTCGGAATTGCATTTGAAATTGCTTCAACACCTGTTAAAGCAGAACTACCTGATGCAAATGCTCTTAGTAATAAAAATAAACTAATCCCTGCAACTGGTGTACCAATCGGCGCATGTAAAGTGGGTGAAACATGACCAGTTAAAATATTATATATGCCTACACCAATTAATATAAATAATGCTAAAACGAATAAATAAACAGGATATGCTAAAACGGAAGCTGATTCCGTTACTCCTCTTAAATTTAAGATCGTAATTAATATAACAAATATAACCGCAATAATTACGTTGTGTGCATGTAAGCTAGGAAATGCAGACGTAATTGCATCTGTACCAGCGGACACACTTACCGCAACAGTTAAAATATAGTCAACTAATAAAGATCCTCCAGCAATTAAGCCTGGATTCATCCCTAAATTTTCTTTTGATACAACATACGCTCCCCCGCCATGCGGATAAGCAAAAATAATTTGACGATAAGATAAAATAAGGGCTGTCAATAATACTAATACCCCAACAGCGATCGGAATGGAATACCAATAAGCGATCGCTCCAACACCTGCTAAAGCAATTAAAATTTGCTCTGGACCGTAAGCAACTGATGACAATGCGTCAGAAGATAAAATAGCTAAAGCTTTCGTTTTATTAAGCTTCTGTTCTCCAAGCTCCGTTGATTTTAACGGTCTTCCAATTAAAAATCTTTTAATAGATGAAACCAATGCTGTCCACTCTCCAATAATTTTGTACGAACTTTACTGCTTGTTACAGCCAGTAAACGATTTCCTCAGAAAACAAAAAATGTCTACAAGCCATAGCGAAATAGACTTGTAGACATTATTTTTTTTGTCGCACAAGCTCCACCTTCCTTCTCAATATAACGCTTACGAGGTTAGCTGTCGGATTCGGGCCTATGAGTAGCCCTACCTTTTCAAGGATTCACCCCATCGGATTATGTACTAATCCGTAAAAACGGGTCCCCCGTACCATGCGGTTTCAGCGATTTAGAAAATTGAAACTGTGGATTATAATACTCCTTTATTTTCAAAAAGTAAACAAAAATTTTTAATAAGAAAAAAATTAAAATGATTGCGCATAATCCACTGAGAAATATACATAATGAATACTAAAAAATCCGCAAAGGAGACCCATATGTCTAAAGAAAAGAAGCCTATTTTTTCCGATTCATATTTAGATGCAGTAGCAAATGAAATTAATCAGTTATATGGTAAACGTGAACAGGAAATAAATTTGACAGATAGAACGAAAAGAAATAAATAATTTGTCATACAAAAAATAAAAAAGATAGCAATACACTTATATATTGCTATCTTTTTTATTTTTTCATACATCTAATTCTATTACAGATCTGTTAAAGGTCATCTCTTCATACACCTTTAAATTTTGATATATAGTGCCTAATAATGGTGCCGCTATAGAAAATTGCTCTGCTACATCCAGTAAATATCCTTGCAAGTGCTTCCCTTCAATAAACGAACCCTTTTCCATATCACGTTGCATTGATGACTTCATATCATACGAAATTTTATCAATCGTTTTCATATGTTCCTGGGCAATATTAGCCTTTACTGGAGCTCCTAATACTCTCATGATTTGTACAGATTCCTCAAACACATTACGGATAAAATCACGGCCGCCTTCACTTTCACGGATTGGTCCAATTGGTGCACGCATTAACGTTGTCACACCTGACATTACAGTAATAAATAAATATTTATGCCACATATCTTGCGTAATATTTTCACTTAAAACAAAACTAGATTTCGTACCTGAAAATGCTTTAGAAATATGCTTTACTCTCTCTGAATTTTGAGACTTAATTTCTCCAAACACAAGTCTGTTGGCAGCGCTGGTTTGTACAATTTCTCCTTGATCGTTTAACGTCGTCTCGATAAAGCATAAACCGCCAATTACTTTTTCTTCGCCGAATTCTTTTTGTAATAGCGATAAATGAGCGATACCATTTAACAATGGAATGATTACAGTATTTTCGCCAACAAACGGCTTCAAATCTTGAATTGCCTCGTTTAAGTGATACGCTTTTGTTGAAAATAAAATAACATCAAATGGAGAAGTTCGCTCTTCTTTCGTTATTAATTTCGGTCGGAAGGAAAAATCCCCGTTAACACTTCGGATTACAAGTCCTCTTTCCTCTAATTGTTTTTTCCGTTTACTACGAACAAGAAACGTGACATCTTCTCCCTTCTCGACTAATCTGCCACCAAAAAATCCTCCGACTCCACCAGCGCCTAATACTAAAATCCGCATACAGCATCCCCCTTTTCAAAATACAATTTTATAACTTTTAGTATACATAACATTATACATGTTCCCTGCTAAATAAGCTGAATTTTCACTCTCAATTGAGTATAAAAGAGTGGTTATTTTCAAATAAATTTGGGCATGTTGTTTCTATAGCATATATGGAAAGGACACAATGTAGATGGAGGCAATACAATCAATTGAGGAAAAAGGTGTAGCAACAGCTATATTTCAATTTATATTCCCGTTTTCGTTTAAAGCTGGATATGAACAAGAGATGTTCCCTTTCTTACAAAAAAACGATTTTCGTCCTTTTCGGCTCGATCATCTCGATGATGAAAATACATATTATGGGGAGTTTAAAGTTTCACATCAAAATATGGAAGCATACTATCTTTCATTTACAAATAAAATTCTCTTTCCTCACTCAGAGCATCAAAAGGGCTTGCAACGTTATTCAAAGGACCTTAACTTAACTGGACATTTAACAACAAACCTTATTTCAATTCCATTCAAGATACACTCTATTGATGTCACACTTTGTCCTTATGAACTTGGCTTCTTAACAATTCGAACAGAAGTAAACACTGCTCCAAACATGACTTTATCTGAAGCAATCGAATTCGCTGCTCGCTTCCGTGTACTTGAAACTAAAAATGATACAAATGAGACTATTTGTATTGAATGTAACGGAAAAAAGTATTCCCAAGTTGAAAAATTCATTTTTGGTTATTTATTTCATGGTGTAACTGATTTCTTTGAAAAGAAGAGATTAAGAAGTTCATACTTTCAAACCTTCCCTTTCTTCGAAGACCAAAGAATGTACGTCCAAACTTTATTGTCACTAAAAGAAGGTATGGAGCTTAATGAAGCGGATGTTTATCGTACTTCTAGTCTTTCCGGATTAACAAGTGATGGTAAGCCATATGTGAGCGCAAATAACCTTCCTTACATTCATGACTATTTAAAAAAACACGCTTACCAGAGATGGGCTCCAAATCGTTATTTCATAATGGAAGAACATATTTTTACATGTGTAACAAATGAAGGAGAACGTAAAATCGCTAAACTTGCTAGTCAAATGTACGGAGAATTTTATTACGCTTTATTATTAAACCTATTCCATAAAATTGTTTTATTAAAAATGGCTAACGCCTATGCTGAGCTAAACATTGAACAAGATACTAATGAAATAGAGAAATTAATTTATTCGATCAATTCGTTCACTGCTAATTATTTTTCTTTAGAATTAGTATCCCAATCACAAAGTGAAGATATTTTCTTTCGTTTAAGAAAACTTTTTAATATTGAGGTTCTATACTCGAACGCGAAACAAAATCTTGATAGTTTGTTTAAATATCAAGAAAATGTCGCCTCTAAAAAAGATAGCCTCTTATTATTAATTTTAACGCTCTACTCTGTAGTGGGCCAAATGTTAGGGTTTACTATGATTGACCTTTTAAGAAACACCGATTCAAACAAAATATCGTCACCTCTTGAATTTTTCGCTCTATTAATTGCGATTAGCGGCATTGTCATTTCACTTATTTTAGGAGCCCAAAGTTTATACCAATGGGGTCTACAGCATAAACGAAGAAAAGCTTGGGTAAAACAAACTGTACTTTCTGCCGTTAAAGAGAAAGAAGATAAAAATTAAAAAAGGTTATTTTCAAATTCTTGGCGCGCTGCATTAAGTGAAATTTTTATGAGCGATTTTCCGATTATATCGGCGCAACTCGAAATATATCAGCGATTTTTTTAATATATCGACTTACCGACAAATGACAGGACCGGATAATAAAAAAGGGTGCTCCAAAATAAAACTTGGAGTACCCCTTTTATTATACGAATTCAGTTTACTTCCCTGCTTCGATTTGCTCTAATGCAGCAGCTACTTGCTCTTCCGTTAATTCATGTTGTATTACGTAGCGGTTACGTGGACTTACACGACATTCATGAGAACATGCACGTAAATATTTCGCTTCGTTTTCTTCAGAACATAAAATTTTCTTATTACATTCTGGATTTGAACAGTTTACATAGCGCTCACAAGGTTCACCTGTAAAGTGGTCTTTACCAACGATAACATGTTCTTTTTGGTTTACTGGTACAGCAATACGCTCATCGAACACGTAACATTGTCCATCCCAAAGCTCACCTTGTACCTCTGGGTCTTTTCCGTACGTTACAATTCCGCCGTGAAGCTGACTTACATCTTCATAGCCTTCACGAACTAACCAACCAGAAAACTTCTCACAACGAATTCCGCCTGTACAATAAGTTAAAATCTTTTTACCTTCAAGTACTTCTTTATTTTCACGAATCCAATCTGGTAATTCACGGAATGATTCGATATCAGGTTTAATCGCACCTTTGAAGTGACCTAAATCAAACTCATAATCATTTCGTGCATCAATGATAACTGTATCTTCTTGTTTCATTGCTTCATAAAAATCTTTTGGCTCTAAATACTTCCCAGTTATTTCGTGTGGGTTAATGTCATCTTCTAGACGAAGTGTAACTAACTCTGGACGAGGACGCACGTGCATTTTCTTGAATGCATGACCATCAGCTTCATCTATTTTAAATACGATACCGTCAAAACGTGGATCATTGTTCATTGCTTCCATGTATTTCTCTGTTTGTTCTACAGTTCCAGAACAAGTTCCGTTAATACCTTCTTTCGCTACAAGAATTCTTCCTTTTAATTCAAGTGAATTACAAAATGCTAAATGCTCTGCCGCGAATTCTTCTGGGTTTTCAATTGTTGTGTACATGTAATATAGTAATACTCTGTATGGTTTTGTAGTTGCCAATGTATTTCTACCACCTATCTAATTTTTAAAATCATGTATAAGTTAACGTTCATATCAAAACATATATAATAAGAAAATGAATCCCATTTTCTTTTCTTTATACTATTTTCTATCAGTTAACAAAAATAAAAAACAAGATTACACATCAAAACACTATGGTTATGTTGTAATCCCAATATATTATATATCATACAAATGCAATTCCATCAATTAATATGCTGGATTATCGGCTTTATGTTCACATAAATTTCAAAATTGACCCTTTAATTTATTATGTTTCCCCACGTCATCACACCATAAACTCCCAATTTATTTTACGTTATCACACCATCCATTGCATAAAGGCATATAATTTGCATTAAGGAAACTTTCGTGTTCAAATGAAATTATCATATAACATATCTAAATGTATTGAAATAATGAGTAAGAATAAATACAATAATTTCATCAAGTTAACATTTTAAAGGGGAAAACTACTATGAATAAAGATATAACAAAAGATGAACATCTCCCTTCTGAAAGTACAACCGTACAATCAGCTCACTTAGCTTTAAGTGGAGAAACAAAAGGCTGGAAAAGACTGTTACCATTTTTAGGACCCGCTTTTATAGCGTCCGTTGCTTATATTGATCCTGGCAACTTTGCTACAAATATCGCAGCTGGTTCACAATATGGATATTTACTATTATGGGTTATACTCGCCTCTAACTTAATGGCTGTATTAATCCAAACTTTATCAGCTAAATTAGGAATTGCTACAGGAAACAATTTACCCGAAATAGCTCGTGAAAACTTTCCAAAGCCTGTGTCTATTGGTTTATGGATACAAGGTGAACTAGTTATTATGGCTACAGATTTAGCGGAATTTATTGGAGCTGCATTGGGGCTTTACTTACTATTTGGAATCCCGATGCTACCTGCCGCTTTAATTACAGCAGCCGGATCATTTATTATCCTTGAATTTCAACGTAGAGGATTTCGTCCACTAGAAGCTATTATTACAGGAATGATTTTCATTGTAGTAATTGCTTTTGGGATTCAAGTTTTTTATGCAAAACCAGAATTAAGTCCCCTTCTTTCAGGACTATTTATTCCAAAATTCCAAGGTGTAGACAGTATATTACTTGCAGCAGGGATTTTAGGTGCGACAGTTATGCCGCATGCAATATACTTGCATTCTGCATTAACACAACGCCGTGTGGTCGGAACAACTGACGAACAAAAGAAAAAGATTTTTCGTTTCGAATTTATCGATATTATTATTGCAATGGTTATTGCTGGAGCAATTAATGCAAGTATGTTAATTGTTGCTGCTGCACTATTCTTTAAAAACGGCTTGCACGTTGAAGATTTAGATGTTGCTTACACTCAATTTACCAACTTAGTAGGTCCTGTATCAGCTGCTTTGTTTGGAATTGGGCTCTTATCAGCAGGACTATCTAGCTCTTCTGTCGGTACAATGTCGGGTGATATTATTATGCAAGGTTTCATTCGCATGCATATTCCGTTATACTTACGCCGATTTATTACAATGATTCCACCATTAGTTATTATCGCTTTAGGTGTAAATCCAACTTACGCTCTAGTCATGAGCCAAGTCGTCTTATCATTCGGTATTGCATTTGCACTAGTGCCACTTATTATGTTTACAAGTAACAAAAAGATTATGGGTGCACTCGTTAACCACCGTATAACAACATTTATCGCTTGGATAATTGCAGCACTCGTTATCGTTTTAAATATCTTCTTACTGTATCAAACATTTGTAGGGTAATGAAAAAAGGGTATTCCAATTTTAATTTGGATTACCCTTTTTGGATGAAATGATTTTCTTCTAGTTACCACTTGTGTATGTCCCTCTTTCCGGCATCATGACACCATTTTCAGTTCGAAAGTAAAGTGGCAATCCTTCCGCAAAAAACATACTTACCTTGGACGGATCTTGCCTTTGATGATGAATATGTAAATGCGGCTCACTTGAACTTCCTGAGTTACCGACTTGAGCAAGAAATTCTCCTTCATTTACATGTTGTCCTTCTCTCACATTAATTGATCCTTTCTTTAAATGGGCAAGAATTAAAAATGTGCCCGTTTCATCTAGTCGTAAATAAATATGATTCCCAGCCATTGACTGAAAATTATCCGATCCCGGAACTAAATCTTGTTCATTATTATTAATTGATACAACCGTCCCAGAAGCTGGTGCCATTACTTTCGCTCCATATATTCCGTAATCCTCTAACTTACTACTTTTCACTTCAGCAGGTGGAATGAGAATATCATATGCCCACCTTTCATTTGGTTTTATAACGTGATAGTTCATTTCTAACCGATCACCACCCCAACCTATTAATGCTCGCTCATTCAAAGGAAAACGAACTACTGCTTTAGGACTCATAGATTGTATATCTGCTGGATAAGCAATTCTACCTATATTAGCAAACCAACCGACAGGCCAAGCTCCAATGATAGAAAACAGAATGATTAAAAATAGCGTTCTATCTATCCGCTTTCTAAAAATGCCTTTCCAAAAAAATATTATTACTGATCCTACCAAGAGGAAAACTGAAATAAAACTAAAAGCCTGTATACTCCACCAAACAAAAACTGATGTAACACCATTAGCTACATAAACTAAGATCCAACTTATAATTAAAAAAGAAACTATAATTACTAATAAAAATGCCTTCCACATGTCGCGTCCCTACTCTCATATCCTTTTTCTCAATGATACAAAGTAAAAATTACGACATATAAAAGAAATACTTACGACTTTCTTACTTTTTTATACTGTGGTAATTTCACAGTAAAAACTGTTTCTTTATCGTTACTACGTACAGTGATATCCCCTTGATGGAGATCGGCTATACTTTTTGAAATTGCAAGTCCTATTCCTTTCCCGCCCGTATGAGAACTACGTGATTTTTCACTACGATAAAATTTCTCAAAAACGTAAGGAAGGTCCTCTTTCGGAATGCATTGTCCAAAATTTTTAATTTCTACTTCAACATTCATTGTTTTATTGGAAATTTCAATTGCAATTTCCTTTCCATCTTTTCCATACATAATACTATTACCTATTACATTTTCAAATAGTCTCACTATAAGTGCTACATCAACTTCTACATGCAGCACTTCATCACTTTTAATATAAAAGCTCATATTAGCATCATCTAATTGTGGTACAAAGTCAATCATGATTTGTTCAATTAATGCTTTCATATCTACTTCATCTTTATGTAATTCAATCTCTCTATAATTTATTTGACAGTATTCTAATAAATCATCTATTTGATGTTTTAATTCATAACTTTTTCGCTTTAATATACTTACATACTGTTCACATTCCTCTCCATTCGAATGAAGTTTATTTCCTAACAGGTCCGCATAACCGATTAAAGATGTTACTGGCGTTCGTAAATCATGAGAAATATTACTAATCATTTCATTTTTCATTTCCTGTGATTTTTTTTCATTCTCGATAGACTCTTTTAAGCTTTTCGCCATTCTATTAACATTTGCCGCTAGTTCACCAATCTCGTCATTTTTCAAAATAGGTATATGTATTTCAAAATTACCGTCACTTATTTCCTTCAGGTTCTTGTTAATTTGAGACAACCTTTTCATCAGTGTTTTTGTCATACATGCAAAGTATGTTGTAGTAAAAATCAAAAAAACTATAAAATATAAAAATGAATATTTTTCCTCTAAAACATTAACCTGACTATATATATTTCCAACTAAAATTTGAAACACTATTATACTTACAGTCGCTAACAAGATGCTACATATGAATGCGATAAAAAACTTAGCTCTAATGCCTTGTAATGATTTAATCTTCAATTTAATCTTCAATTTTATATCCGACTCCCCAAACATTTTGAATAAACTTCGGTTCTTTTGGATTCTCTTCAATTTTATTTCTCAATCTTGCAATATGAACCATTACTGTATTATTACTTTCATAGGCTCTTTCGTTCCAAACGCTCTCATATATTTCTTCAATTGTGAACACACGATTCCTTGCAGCTGCCATTAAGTGTAAAATATCATATTCAGTTTTCGTAAGATTGATTCTTTCTCCATATAACATTACTGTTCTCGACACTTCATCTATTTCTAAACCTCTAATATTTATTTTCTTTTCCATTACTTGGGGAGCATTTTGATTGAAATATGTATACCTTCTTAATTGAGCTTTCACTCTTGCGATAAATTCAATTGTACTGAACGGCTTCACAATATAATCATCTGCCCCAGTACTAAATCCAATTACCTTATCTACATCCGATGATTTCGCGCTTAAAAACATAATTGGTAAACTATGTTTCTCTCTAATCCTTCTACAAAGTTCTATACCATCCATTTGAGGCATCATAATATCCAAAATAGCAAGTTGAATACTGTTATTATTTATTATTTCTAAAGCCTCTTCTCCGTTATGAGCACTAAAAACTTTAAAACCTTCTTGTTTTAAATTCACATTAATAAATTGAATAATATCTTTATCGTCATCTACAATTAATATCGAATTTTTTTCCATTTCCAAACCTCTTTTTTGAAATATATTCCACATCTAAGTTTATCATAAATCAAATCTACCCTTACACCTTGAATAATCTTTATTTTCAGATTAAATTATATAATAACAAATACATTCTATTTTCATGTGAAAAGGAGCGAAAATATGTTTCCTTTATTAAAAACTGAAAGACTTATTTTAAGAGAACTTACCGAAGAAGATGCACCGCGTATACTACAATGCTTTTCTAATACTAATGTACTGCGCTATTATGGCCAAAAACCGTTACAAGATGTTGATCAAGTGAAACAAATCATTCATAACTTTAAGTTGAGTTACAATGCAAGAAACGGTATAAAATGGGGAATCGAATTAAAAGACAAGAAAGAACTCATCGGTACCATTGGTTTTCACGATTGGTCTTCTGAGCATAAACGAGCCAATATAAGTTATGCCTTTTTGCCTGAACACTGGGGAAAAGGATATGCGACTGAAGCTGTTTCTGAGGTTATATCATACGGTTTCCATACGATTCATTTAAAGCGGATTGGGGCAATTGTATTTCTTGAAAATGAAGCTTCCAATAAAGTGCTATTAAAACTAGGTTTTGAAAAAGAAGGAGTTCTAAAAAATTATATGTATCAAGATGACATTCCCTATGATACGAATTTTTATTCTTTATTAAAATCGGTTTAGTAGAATACATGTGTAAAAAACTTGTTTCAGTACAACAGTTATAGGTAGCGAATTTTTAATGACGGATGCGAAGTACTATACATTATAAAACATTAAAAAAGGGCTGTGAGTAAGCTTTTACTCATAGCCCTTTTTTATGTTCTTTTTCTGTTTTCGCAATGCTTTTGGTACGTATACGCAGAAAGGCTCACTTTCCATATAATCCCCCGTCATTGCATATGCTCTAGAACGAGATCCCCCACAAACATATCGAAACTCACAAACACCACACTTTCCCTTATACTTGTCAGGATTACGAAGATTTTGAAAAACAGGGGAGTTTCGATAGATTTCAGCTAGCGAATTTGTTCTAATATTCCCGGTTTTAATCGTCAATACCCCACTTGGATATGTTTCTCGGTATAAAGTTAAGAAATTAGGAATTTTTCATTACTCTAAAAATACGCTATTTAACTGAAGACTATTAAATTAAGTTTCTTAAAATTATATTTTTAAAGTCTTTCAACATCATTACCTCTTTTCTAAAACCATAAAGAACGTACTATCTGGTAGCGTAACAGCATTCCCAGACTCATCTGTAAACTCGATTTTCTCGCTAAGATGGTTTGTATATCCATCCTGCAAATAGTTCATAGCTTGAACGATATTTACTTTATCTCCAAAGATACCCTTTACGAAGTCCTTATAGTCGTTTGGCGTAAAAATTCCAAACTGCTCCTGCACTTCATGAACAAAGGAATCCTCACCCCAAGTATACGTATATAAGAACTCCATTGCATCATTAACAGGCATTTTGACTGTATTGTCTGCAAGTACCTCATACTGGATTATACGCCCCTTAAATTCTTGGACATACTGCTCTAAGAACTTCATTCCGCCTGCATCTTTAAAACGAATCACCCGCATTAACCTTTTATCTTCGGTCATGATGCCATCACGAATGATAATACGGCCTCCTGGCTTTAACACCTCATAAGCACTCTGCAGCCCCTTTTTAATTACTTCATGATTAAATTTCCTACCTTCATACTCGATATAAGAGAACAGCTCATGAAGGATAGAAGAATATACAATCGTATCAACCGATTTTTTTTCAAATGAGCTGCTTAAATTGATTGCATCCCCTTTAATGACGTTCCAAGAACGCCCCTCGTTCTGCTTCTTCTTTTTCAACGTATCAATCACGTTTTCGGAAATATCGATACCGTAGATTCGTTTATCCTCGGTCTCTTCTTCAATCATGTCTAGCATGACACCACCACCGGCTCCGACATCTACAATCGTATCTCCCTTTATATAATCAAGAATAATTCGTTTATCATCAGCCGAGCTATTCATATGCTCCAGATACACTTCTTCGTTATGGAATCTATCATATGCATCCTTTCGTAACCCGAAGAAATCAAACAGCAGCACATTTGCCCGAGCATGCATCATATCTATCTTTTCTGCCTCTACACAGAAGGTAATTAACGCCTCACCTACAGCAGAAAACCGAAACGACACATACGCAGTCTTCATATCTTCATCGACTTTAACCTGAAAAGAAACATGCGTTGTATTCGGTTTCTCGTTCTCACGGTACTCCCGTAGATACTTCTCAATAACTCGCTTACGATACACGTTGTCCTTTTTTTCGCCTTTGAAATCATAATGTAGCTGCTGCATCAATTTCTCGAAATGTATATGCTGAACTTTTCTAGTGCCTATCTCATTCTTTAACATAACAAAAACTGTCCAAATATCCTCAAAGCTAAGAGCATGCATAGAAGGTTCTACATACCACAAATCCTTATTAGATAGGAATGTTTGAACGTCACTCTTCTCGCTCCCCATAATTATATCTTTTTCAAATGCTGACTCCTTATGTTTTGGCGTGAGTCTATGTATACGAGAAGTAAATGGCTCCATATAACCATCAAACAGACCATCAATTGTAATCTTCACATCGTTCTTCACTTCACTCCACAAAGCTTTTGATACGCCCTCAATAATGCATTGGTTAAGATAGTATAGAATCTCCTTTAACCTAACGTCTCCGTATTCTTCTTTATATGTGTTAATTAAATCAACATGAGAGTCCAAACGAGCCTCCCCGCGTATATACTGCCCGATTAATCCATGTGTTCTAATTAAATCTTGAATAAACAAATACTCAGTAGAGTTTAAGTTTGTCTCTACACGTTCAATAAACTGAATATCACTAAAGATATCAGCAGAACCCTCGTTATGTACCAATAGATTAATCCCTTTTTTCTTCCATTGCTCCCGCTGTTTTAAAGATCCTACCTTTGCAAGCTCACTATACGTTAGTACCTTTTCAATAATACGATATGCTTCTTCATCTAAAGACAGTCCATCCAACACTTGCAGCGTACGGTGTACATAGTACAACACCGCATCTGTTTTTAATGCACCAAGTACTTGTACATTCTCATAATTTTGATGTATCTCCTCTGCCTCAATTAGATGCTTTAACCACGTAGGGATTGAAACAGAACTCCCTTCAATATATGTATTTAGAACTTCAATGCTTTTCAACTTATTTCCCCCCATATATAATCAATATCGGTAGTAAGATCTAGTACACCTTCTCCAAAAAGAGCATCACCTTATGTCCCTTCTCCTAAATACTACTACTTGCTTTTTACCATCTACATCTCTTTCGAATAAAAATGTATCAAACCCAGTCTTTTTATCGTGTAAAAGAGAGTTATAAATTCCGTTACTACCACGCCAAGGTTGTAACATATTTTTTGTTGATCTCTTATTTTAACTTCATTAGGAATTTCGGAAGATCACCTCTTAAATTGATAAACATATGTTGTGACAGAATCAACTGAAAATGGAAACGGCAAGCGGGTGCACTCCACTTACCGTTTTTTCATAGCTTAGTATGTATTTGAATTTCTTTTGCTTTCTCTTTTTCACCCTTCACGCGTACAATTAAATCATATGATCCGGATTTTGAAGCTTCAAAAGAAAGCAAACCTTCTTTTTGAGAAGTGATTTCTTCTTCATAAATAACCTTATCATCTTTTGTAACTTGTAATAAAATCGTACCTTCTTCAACAGCTGCTTCATAAGGGATTTCCACATTTCCTTTTTCAGCTTTAAGTGTTTGTACATCGTAATACCCTTGCAGAGAACCAATTTTTAAAGTCGTTTCGCCATTTTTTTGAACCTTTGTAACTTGTGTCGCTGTATTGCACGCGCTTAACAATACAACAAGAGTGAGAATCATAAATAAACGTAATGATTTCATAGAAATTCCCCTTTTTTATGTATATGTGAATTAAGATTCATTCTTTAACTATTTCAAAAACACCAACACCTAAAAAGAATCACTGCTTTTCTTCAATTTCTTTTTTAAATAATTTTTGAAACTCTAATCATTAAAAACCCTACTTTTTCTTACTTTAATTGTTTCTAAAATATAGAAAAGAACCCCTAAACCAAATATCTTTTCAGCATTAGAAATATTATTACCTAATTTAATAATAGGTACATTTAATCCGAATCTTTCGCTCCATTCCAAAGGCATATATCCTCTTTTACAGTTTATTAATATCCGGTTATCCATTGTACGAAAAGAAGTTTCGAAAAAATCAAATTCAACTTCTACTTCAGAAAGTCTTATCTCTTTTTCATTCATTAAAGAACCACGTACCATTCCAAATCCTTGTATCATATTTTCTTTAAACATACCTACACAATTATAATTTGAGTCATAAATAGCCCAATCATAGTTTTCAACTTCACTATGAAAATATGCAAGAGTTTCCCCATCCTTTGCTTCCAATCCAATAACTTGCTTGTTTTTTAAAAAAGGTAATTTTGAAGAAATTATATCAGTTGAAACCATAGTTGTTCCTACTATATAGGCCCCATCGGGAGTATATAAACCGTAATGTTTATTATTTTGAGGTAATTCTAGTAAAACATAAGTATCAATATCCCAAAACTTCAAATCATTTTTAGCTATATTCTCTTCTAATAAGTTCCCTTTTCTTAATTGCCAAAATCCAATCCCCCCAAAAACAAACGAAGCTATAACCATAAATATTATTTCTCCCCAATTAACATCACCCCAACTATTATACAGACAATATAATCCAAAGAGAAAAATCCCTGTCCCAATTAAACACTTAAACCGCCCCCTTTTTTTATAATACTCAAATAATTCCACACAAACACCTCTATCAATTCATCTTAATACCCCAAATTACCTTTTAAGTATACCAAGGACAAAATATATAACCTAATATTTTTTTATATAATTAAAAACAAACATAGTTACAGAAAGAAAATGCTTGTATGCTGATCTGTACTACATTCCCTTATTCCTTGTATGCTATATTTCTATTCTTCTCTTTACTTAAACAAACTGCTCAATATTATTTGTTGCAACTTCTTATGAATGTGTAACTACAATTTTGCACTTCTCTTCTTTATATGCTAGGAACACCACCAAAGGATTTCCCGGTCCTCTGTAAAAAAAACCTTACTTTTAAAAAGTAAGGTTTTTTGTATTTATTCATTAGCAATATAAGCATTCTTATAAGTATAAATACCACCAAATTGATGCTTTTCAATTCCTTTTACATAATCCTTTTGTACATATGCTGAGCCAATATGATAAAGCGGCGCCACCGCAGCATCTTCTAATAATACCTGCTCGGCTTCTCGCAACGCTTTCCATCGATTTTCCGTATCTAGTACAAAATCCGTTTTCGCTTTCTTTATTAATTCATCGTAACGAACATTAGAATAATTCATTTTATTATTCGGATTCCCTGTCGTAAATAACTCTAAATAACTAATTGGGTCTTTATAGTCAGGTCCCCAATTTGCCATAGTTATATCGTAATCACCTATTTGTTCTAACTGTAATTTTTGCTTAAATGGCTGTTGTTTAATTTGTATCGTTAACCCTTGCAAATTCTTCTCTAAATCACCTTTTATATATTCTGCCATACGTATTGCGTTATCTTGTTCGAACGTTAAGAACTCTAGGTTTACTTGTTCTACCCCAAGCTCTTTTTTCGCTTCTTCCCAAAGTTTTTTCGCATTTTGCAAATCATATGAGGAAATATCTCCATTTTCTTTTCTAAAATCTTTACCAGTCACTTCATTTACATGACCAACTGGTACAAGTCCACTTGCAGGTTTTGCTCCGTTATTAATAAAGTGAGCAACGAAATCATCTTTATTTAACGCTAATGAAATAGATTGACGCACCTTTTTATTTGCTAACGCGTTATTTTTTTCATTAAAACGAAGCATAGCAATTCCAGGATCACTCGACATATGTAATTCCTTATTCCCTTTATACTTGTCTACAACTTGCGAATTAATAGGTACTCGATCTAAATCTCCGGCTTCATATAAATTTACAGCTGTCATTGTATCCTTTACGATATGAAAGTTTATTTCGTCTAATTTCACTTTCTTTCGATCCCAATATGTAGCATTCTTCTTTAATTGAAACTCTTGTTCATGCTTCCATTTTTCTAATACAAATGGACCGTTATATATGAGATTACTAGGTTCCAATGCATAATTGTTTCCTTGTTCGTTCAAAAATGATTCATGCTGTGGTAAGTATATAGGTAGTGCTAACAACTGTAAAAAATACGGAACTGGCTGTTCGAGTTCAACTTCTAACGTATAATTATTTATTGCTTTAACCCCAAGTGCATCAAGAGGCATTGTTCCCTTATTAATCTCTTTCGCATTTTTCACATAAAAGAGCATGTATGCATATTGAGATGCCGTTTCAGGATTAATTGCACGTTTCCATGCAAATATAAAATCATTTGCTGTCACACTGTCTCCATTTGACCATTTTGCATCTTTACGCAAATCAAATGTATATTTCTTACCATCTTCACTTCTTTTAAACGATCTTGCTACTGCTGGAATAGGCTGATCTTGATCATTTAATACATATAACCCCTCAAATATATTCTGCATAACGTGGGCTGATGTACCATCCATTGTTTTCGCAGTGTCCAGAGAAGGAATTTCTTCTGATACTGTTACATTTAACACTTGTTTTTTAACCTCTGTATCACTTTTATTCGCTTTATTATTACAAGCTGTTAATAATAAAGATGTAACAAGTGCCATTACCATTAAATGGCTCTTTTTTCGCTTCATGAGTTGTTCTCCTTAAATATAAAATATTATAAAGCGTAATATATTATAGCAGAAATACTAACAGAAAGATGCGACATTCTTTTGAATATTTATTCGTTCAAGAAAAAAGCTATCCTTTTAAAAGGATAGCTTTTTCAACTGCCACATAATTATCTATCTTTGCAGACCTCGTTTATAACGACGTGCTTCAAATATAATACGCTCTTCATCTAACGTTTTACATTCGCCATTCCAAACGACACGTTTTCCGTTAATAATTACATCGCTTATATCTTTACCACTCGCAGCATATACAAGGTGTGATAACACTTCATCTGCTGGTTGTAGATGCGGCTTGTTAGACGGGTCAATCGTAATAAAATCAGCACACTTACCAGCTTCTAGTGACCCTGTTTGTTTCATCCCGATTACTTCCGCAGCTCCTTTTGTCGCAAGAGAAAGAGCTGTTTCAACTGGTAATGCTGTTGCATCTTGGTGAATACCTTTTTGTAATAAAGTCGCTATGCGCATTTCTTCAAACATGTCTAAATTATTGTTAGACGCAACACTATCTGTTGCAATTCCTACTTTTATTCCTGCTTCTAGCATCGCTTTTACATTCGCTATACCAGAACCTAGTTTTAAATTACTATTTGGGTTATGTGCTACTCGAACGTCATTTTCTGCTAAAAATGCACGCTCATCGTCATTTAATACTACACCGTGTGCAATAACTGTTGGGCGTTTAAACAATCCGCAGCTCGCTGCATATTCTACTGGACGTTTTCCATATTGTGCTTCAATATCACGTACTTCACGCTCTGTTTCCGAAAGATGAATATGGACCATCGTTTGATTTTCTACTGCAATACGTGCGCATTCTTCTAACAGTTCTGTAGAACATGTATATGGACTATGCGGTGCAACCATCGTAGTTAACATGCCATTTTCTTTATAGTAACGCTTCACATATTTCTCAGCTTCTTCAATTGCTTTCTTTTCATCCTCTTTCGTTCCGAAGCTAAATAAAGTTCTTGAAACAGCAGCTCGCATTCCACTCCTTGATACCGTTTCCATAATTGCATCTTGATCTACTCCAATTGGATTAAACATGTCAGAAAATGATGTTGTACCACTTTTCACCATTTCAAGTAATCCTAATTCCGTACTAGCAACCGCAAGCTCTGGAGTAAACTGACTTTCAAGTGGCCAAATTCTCGTCTCCAGCCATGGTTGTAATAACATATCATCGCCAATACCTCTTAAGAGACTCATTACAACGTGTGTATGTGTGTTTACAAGCCCTGGTAAAACCCACTTTCCTTTCATGTCAATTACTTCATCTACTTCAAAATCATTAGCGAATTCTCCGCTCTTTACATCTATAATTTGATCATTTTCTACAATGATATATCCATTTTCTATCACTTCGTTTTGTTCATTCATCGTTACAATTGTAGCGTTTACATAAGTTGTTTTCAAAAGTATTTCCCCTTTCAACTCTATGAAGTTCCCTTTAATAAGTTACCACCATTATAGTAACTTATTAAAGATTAAGAGTCAAAAGATAATTTTAATTCTTTCGTTATTTTTCCCTTCAAAATGTTATATTGCTTTTCATTTGTATCTGCAAATGCTTCTTCCCGATTTGACTTTTCATCCATATAATTCAATTTCCCATTGAATTGAGTCTCTGTAAAATCAAATCTCTGCCCATCTATAAAGTTATAAAAGTGCCATACCTCTCTTACTTTTGTCTTTTTAATTTCTCCTCCGTATATGTCTTGAACGACAAGAGCTGTAACACCACATTGTCCCTTTGCTGGGTTTTCAATTGTCCACTTTGAACTCGTTTCAATCGACCACGATTTTATTAGTGCTTCATATATTCTTTTTTCCTTTACATCATCCATTCTAATCTTCCCCTACTATTAATAGTTTTACACATCATATTTCAAAAGAGGCAGTACACGACCCTTAAAGACAGTTGATGGTGTCTCTCCTATTAACTGTGCTCCCATTTTCAAGTAATATCCTTTTGCATTCGGATCACTATCAATTGTAAAACTTTTTAATCCTAGTTCATTGGCTTTTTCTATTACATACTCCCAAAGTATTTTCCCGTAACCTTTTCCTTTGTAATGAGGATGAATGTACAAGAAATCGAGAGCTTTATCATTACGTAAAAATGAGAAAAAACCAATCTTCGCATTATCGTTTACTAAAACATATACAAAATTATTTTTTATGTACTCTTCCGTAATTGTTAAATCTTCCTTACAAGCAAGTATGAATTCTTCACTATAATTCCACGTTGCTTTTGAATGCAGTGCGAGTTCACTTAATTCATTTGCTTCACTTAATAATGCTTCTCTTATCTTCATGATTCTTTTTCCTCACTTTCAATATGTACACTACTAAATTGATTCGGAAAGCACTTCAAAAAAACCTTTAATTTCCATAAAATAGAAATCGATTTTATAAATCTTTATTATAATCAGTACGATTTTCAACAATTTTTTTAAAGAAAAAGAACGCCATCCCTAAAAGTTGGCGTTCTCTTTTTCTAAAATTTAATCTTCAAGCTCACTCATTCGTTTTACTATTTCGTACGATACAAACCTATACAGTTTCTACTACCGCTTCAAGCATTGTTCCATTTTTAGCATAGTTCGTATGCCAAGAAAAAGCTTTTTCTAAAATATGAGGAGTTTGTCCACCTCTTATTTTTGCTTCTTCGTAATAAGCTCGTAGCTGTTCACGATACATTGGATGTACGCAATTCTCAATAATAAGTTCCACTCTTTCTCTTGGCGCAAGTCCCCTTAAGTCGGCATATCCCTGTTCAGTGACGATAACATCTACATCATGTTCAGTATGGTCTACATGAGAAACGAAAGGAACGATACTTGAAATGTTACCACCTTTCGCAATCGATTTAGTAACAAAGATAGCTAGGCGAGCATTTCTTGCAAAATCACCAGACCCACCAATACCATTCATCATTTTTGTACCTAAAACGTGAGTAGAGTTAACATTTCCGTATATATCTAATTCTAATGCAGTATTAATTGAGATTAATCCAAGGCGACGAATAATTTCAGGATGATTGGAAATCTCTTGTGGACGCATCATTAATTTGTCACGATATTTTTCAAAGTTAGAAAATACTTGTTGCATTTTCTCTTCAGAAAGCGTGATAGAACAACAAGAAGCAAAATTGACTTTTCCAGCATCCATAAGATCAAAAACTGCATCTTGTAAAACCTCGGAATATACTTCTAAATCTTCAAATTCTGAATCTAACATTCCATGCAATACGGCGTTAGCCACTGAACCAATTCCTGATTGTAACGGCGCTAAACGATTTGTTAATCGGCCTACTTTGACTTCTTCTCGAAGGAATTCTATTAAATGCTGTGCCATAATAACAGTTTCTTCATCCGGAGGAACAATTGTCGATGGCGAATCCAATTGATTCGTAAACACAATTCCCTTTACTTTTTCAGGATCAATTGGAATACCGATTGTTCCAATTCGGTCATCTGTTTTCACAAGCGGAATTGGAAGCCTCTCCCCTTGTTTACCTGGTTCATATAGATCATGTAGCCCCTCTAATTGCGCGGATTGAGCCATATTCATTTCAATAATAATAGACTTAGCATTTAAGGAAAACGCTAAGGAATTTCCAATTGAAGTGGTTGGAATAATCATTCCGTCCTCTGTAATCGCAACCGCTTCCAAAATAGCGAAATCTATATCCAGAACGTCAGCACGGAGTAACTCTGCTGTATGAGACAAGTGTTGATCCACAAATAAAAAGTCTCCGTTATTAATTCCTTTTCGCATAGTAGCGTCAGCTTGGAAAGGTAATCTTTTCCCTAAAATTCCTGCCTCAGCAAATAATTTGTCTACATCCGATCCTAAAGAAGCCCCAGTATAAACATTTACTTTAAAAGATTCATCATTCTTAACTCGGTTTACAAGCGCAAATGGGACTGCTTTTACATCACCTGCACGTGTAAACCCACTTAAGCCTAAAGTCATTCCACTTTGAATCCAGGAAGCTGCTTCTTCAGGTGTAACTACCCGATCTTTTAGACGTTGATCTCTGATTCTATCTAAATTGTTCTCCATATGTAATCCCTCTCTCATTGAATATTCATAATTATTTTACACATTAACACTATCAAAATAGGGATTTTAGTATACAATGCCGAAAATTCAGACAGAACAGCAAATCTAGGTTCTAAAGCAGAAAAATTTAGAATCCTAGAAGTTTACGGAAATAACTAGCGTATGATTGACTAACTGGTACTCTCTCACCATTATCCATCGAAAGTACAAAAGTAGAATGGGTATCAGGATAAATCGCTTTAATATGATTAACATTTACAATAAACGAACGGTGACATCTAATAAATGAATCTTTCGGAAGCAAGTATTCGAATTCTTGCAGAGAGTATTTATGTGTTCCTGATAACTCTTCTGAATTCACATACGTCTTTTTATCTTTAGCCTCTAAATACATAACCTTTGAAAAAGGAACCGGAATCCAGCCGTCTGTTGTTTTTAAAGTAACAACTGACTTTCCATCCGTTAAAGCTGGATAAATTGCCGTCACGCACCCTTCAAGCTTTCCATTGTTTGAAAATGGTACAGCCATTCCATGATAAGGAATACCAAAAACATCCCGATTCATAAACTCAGATGTTTTTTGATTCATCACCATCGCTTTATGAGCAATCGTTCCTTCCTTTATAGGATCCCCGACACTAATCTTTAAATCAATTCGTTTACTTGGCCGATAGTAAATATATTCTTTCGTATTCGAAACAGCAATTGAAATTTCATCTGAAAATAGTTCCCCAACAACATCTAGTAATAAACCTAACGTTCTATCTTCCATTCTATTAACACCTCATTCACTATTATACTACTATTATGAACGAGCATCTGTTGCTTTATAAAAAGTTTAATTTTAAATTACTTTTAAAATTAGTTTTATTCACTATTACTTCGTTACTACAAAAAACCTCACTTCAGAAAAGTGAGGTTTCCTCTCATACAATATTTTTTTATTTTTTATTAAGTAAAGTGAATTTAAGAATTTATTGCCCCTATTTCTGTATAATAAATAATCCCAAACTACAAACAGTTTGGGATTATCTTTCTCATTTATTATGCGCATCTAACCACGAAATTAAATCTTTAAATACTTCATCCTTATTTACTTCATGAAACATTTCATGTCTACCATTTTCATATAAACGTAGTGTCACGTCTTTCACACCACATTTTTTATAGTTTTCATATACTTCTTTTACACCTTTCCCCATATCGCCAACAGGATCACGATCACCAGAGAATATATGTATTGGAAGATTCTTTGGCGTCTTCTTGTATTCTTCTAGTTTATTTACTTCTAATACACCAGAAAATAATTCTCGGTAAAAACTCGTCGTACAAATGAAACCACATAACGGATCCGCAATATATTTATCAACTTGATTATTATCTGAAGATAACCAATCAAATTTTGTACGATTTGGCTTAAAGTTCGAATTGAAGTTTCCGAAAGATAAAAAGTTTAACATTGGACTTTTCGTTTTTGCCCCACGCAATTTCATTTCGATTGTTGCTACTTTATGACCAATAGCTCCTAAAAGCCCTGGATTTCCACCTGTTCCTGAAATCAGAAATCCATCATATAATTCGCCTCTAAGTTGTACAGCACGTCTTGATAAAAAAGAACCCATACTATGTCCAAGTAAAAACAAAGGACTTGACTGCTCTTCTTTTATCTTTTCTGAAACAAAGATAACATCCGATACAACTTGATTCCAGCCTATATTTGGTTCAAAATGACCATAATCTTCTTCTTTTTTTACTGTTTTCCCATGTCCTTTATGATCATGCGCATAAACACCATACCCTGCTTCCAATAAAGCATCTACAAATTCTGTATACACCCCTGCATGCTCTGTCATGCCATGTGCAATTTGAATAATTCCTCTCGGATCTCCTTCTGGTAACCACTTACGCAAATAAATTTCCGATCCATCCAATGCCGTAACGAAACTTTCCTGTACATTCATTTCGTCAGCCCCCAACTCTATTATGTATAGCTTTAAGAAAATGAATATCCATTCACTTTTCTTATTTTATATTATATGTAATTGCTTTCATTATGACAAATGATGTATTTTTCAGACTTGCTTTTAAACTAATTTCTTGACGAATTCAAAATAAAATTATATAGTTACTTACATAAAGTAACTATATAATTTTTAGGAGGTTCCTACTATTATGATGCCATCATTATTTTTAGCACATGGTTCGCCTATGCTCGCTATTCAAGATACAGACTATACACGATTTTTAAAAACACTTGGAGAAACATATAAACCGAAAGCAATTGTTATTTTCACTGCTCATTGGGAAAGTGAAGTATTAACGATTTCCTCATCAGATAACGAGTATGAAACAATTTATGATTTTGGAGGTTTTCCCCCTGAGTTATACGAAATCAAATATCGTGCGAAAGGCTCTTCTCATATTGCATCTATTTTAGAAACAAAATTTAAGAACAAAGGTATTTCAGTCCATCATAATATGACGAGAGGTTTAGATCATGGTTCATGGACACTCCTGCACCGCATGTATCCAGAAGCAAATATTCCTGTCGTGCAAATATCAGTCAATCCATTCCTTTCTGCAAAAGAACAATTTGAAATTGGAGAAGCACTTAAAGGACTCGGACAAGAAGATATTTTAGTAATCGGGAGTGGCGTTACCGTTCATAATTTACGAGCACTGAAATGGAATCAAACTACACCTGAAAAATGGGCAATTGAATTTGATGATTGGATTATTAAACATATGCAGAATAACGATAAAGATGCATTGTTTAATTGGGAGAAAAATGCTCCTCATGCACAATTAGCAGTACCAAGAGCAGAACATTTTGTTCCTTTATTTATCGCTATGGGAAGTGGTGAAAATAGCGGTGAAGTCATTCACCGTAGTTACGAGCTTGGTACATTAAGTTATCTTTGTGTTCGATTTTAAAGAAAAGGATGAAGCACATGCTGCTTCATCCTTTTTCTTTTTCATTCACTTAGTTAACTAACTTCCAAATGTCGGTTCTCTGATACCTCTTCGTTCTTATTATGAAAATAAACCCAAATACACGCAATAAATAATAGTGAAGATGTAGAGAGGAAAACATATTGGAAACCTGCATGCGCTGCAATTTGTCCCCCGAGCACTGGACCCATCATATTTCCTAAAAACTGAAATGATTGATTATATCCAAATATTCGTCCCGTAACATGGGTTGGTGTATGTTGTTTTAGTAGAGTTTGTACGGAAGGTAATAATCCTGCTTGTGCGATACCTAATAAAAATCGAAGAATTAATAGTTGCCAAGCTGACGTTACAAATGCTTGCGGGATAAAAATAGTTCCTGCAGCAAATAACGCTACAACTAACGTTTTTTGAGGACCGATATGATCTGATAATCTTCCTAGTCTTGGTGCTGCCAAAATAACTGCTAATCCTGTCGCTGACATAACTGCACCCGCAATTGTTTCAATATGTGCAGTATGAGGACCTACTAAATTTTTCACGTACAATGTAACAATTGGTTGAACTGACATATTAGCAAGTTGAATAATAAATGTTGTTACAAATAAACTAATAATTAAATGCTTCGCTGGGACCATCGTCCATACTTTTTTCGGCTGTGTTTTTTTTGCTTGAGCAGAGTGATTTTCTTCATGCAGGAAGAAAAAAACGATGAGAAAGGAAAGGAATAAAAAAGCTCCCGTAACAAGAAAGACATGACGCATTCCAATTAACTCAGACAAATAACCGCCAAGTAACGGGCCAAGTAACGAACCGCTCACACCACCAGTTGAAATTGTGGAAATCGCCCAACCTGAATGTTCTTTCGGAGTTTCTGCTGCAATAAATGTCATCGCTGTTGAAAGGAAACCAGATACTGCTCCCATTAAAAATCTTAGTGCGACTAGTTGATACACATCCGTTACAAACCCCATAAGCGTCATAATAATCGCCATACCGAGGCTAGCACGAATAAGCATCAATTTCCGTCCATGTATATCACCAAGCTTTCCCCATATTGGCGATACGATCGCACCCATTAAAAATGTTACACCAAATGCAAGTCCCGACCACTGTGCAATGCTTGAAGTGCCAGTTACTCCTAATTCCTCAATATAAAAAGATAAGAAAGGAATTACTAAACTCATACCGGCTGCAGTGGTAAAACAACCTAGCCAACAAATCATTAAATTCCGTTTCCAGCTGGCCATTTTCACACCTTCTTTCTTTAGATACCCATTCTACACCCTTTCTTGTAAAAAGTTTAGTAATTTGCTTTATATGCAAGATTTACTACAAAACCCGCTATTTTCTAGTAAAAAACACTACATCTCTACATCATTTTCATAATAAAACCAACTCCTCTATATGAAGTTGGTTACTTATTATCTATCGGTATTAAACGAGCATTACAATTTCTCTTGTAAAACTCAATGGGACCTGCTTGTCCAATAATCGCATATTCATATCCATCTTGCTTCATATTATATAAACAATGATGCAATAATTCTTTTCCTACACCTTTCACACGATTTTGTTTCGCTATGCCCATTGGACCAAACAAGCCTTTCTTTCCTCTCACTACATCGTAACAGGCGAAACCAACTATTACTTCCTCCTGCTGTGCAATATAGATAGGTAACTTTTCGTTATATGTCCGAAATCCATAATCAACCGACTGTAACCACCGTTCACCAAATTCATCCACTACAAATCGTGATAACTTATCAAAATCAGAAGGACTAACTCTTCTTACATGACAAAATAATGTATTATAAATAGATTTAAAACTATTTAAATCAACCGCTAAGTCTCTCGGTGCAGCTGTAATACGTAATATATCTTCTTGCATTTGTGTATGTATAAATCCACCAATATTTGTATCTACATGAAATAATGCATACATAACATGTCCTTCATTTACTACTACTTGCTGAAAGCGTTCCATACGTTTCTTCGCTATTTGTAAAATTTCTATCGCCTTATAAGATAGTTTATATTGCCCTATTTTTTTATACTCTTGATTATGTAAATCGAATTGTTTTCGTAACGAAAGTTTTTCTAAAAAATCTGGACCGACTTTGTGAAACAAATACATAAATAACTCAGCGCAAACTCCTGTACCTTCTTTACACATACCTATAAACAGATGGACTGGGTGAATTATGTTATACTCACTCTCTTTTGCTGCAATCTCCAATATTTTATGCACACGTTTTGTAAATTGAAATTCCTCCATATGTGTTTCCATCCTCTACTAATTTACTAACAAACCGTAACCATAAATAATTGAAACAATTACACCCACTACCAATATACCTGGAAGTAAATTTGCCACCTTGATTTTAATAATACTAAGCAAGTTCAATCCAATAGCAGATATCATAATGCCGCCCGTAGCCGTCATCTCCACTATAAATTGGTTCATTAATTCTTTCGGGACAAAACTATTAATTTGTGTTGCAAAAACTGCAATACCACCTTCATATAAAACAACTGGAATTGCCGAAAATACTACGCCAATTCCTAGAGTTGTCGTTAATATAATAGAAATAAATCCATCGATAATCGCCTTTGTAAATAAAATATCATGATTTCCGCGAATCCCACTGTCAAGTGCACCAAGTATCCCCATCGCGCCAATTGCAAAAATTAAAGTAGCTGTTACAAAACCTTCTGATATGCTACCTTTCCCTTTCGATCCAACTTTATTTTCTAGCCAATCCCCTAAATGTTTTAACTTTTCTTCTAATTGTAACCATTCTCCAATTACCGTACCAATCACTAAACTCAGTATGACAACAAGAAAGTTTTCACTTTTTAATGCCATTTGAAGCCCAAGCACAGTAACCGCTAAACCGATTGCGTGCATTATCGTCCCTTTCATACTTTCTGGAATCCTACTAAATAATTTACCAAGTAAAGTACCAAATATAATACAAATTCCATTTACAACTGCTCCTAATATAACCATTTCTCATTCTTCACCCTTCGAATTCTTTATTTCTATATTTTGGTTTATACATTGATTTACAGGTTATCTATATGTTAACTTAATATTGAGAATATTAACAAATGTTTTCCACTACATAACCCGCTATTTTTTGTAACTTTAATTACCTTTAATAGATTCAGTGTTAATTTAATTGCGGGATAATATTAAAAGGGAAGGTATATATGAAAACTTTACTAAAACGATTTTTGTTAATAGCCTTTTTCATTACACCGATTGTTTTATTAATCAATTACTCTTTTATTTCAAAAGCAAAAGACAAACCCGATTTGCAAAACAAATCTAGTAAAACCGCTTCAAAAAGCGAAAAGAAAATAGAAGACCAAGAAATCACACTCACCTTCTCTGGTGATACAATGTTTGATTGGCAATTACGTCCTATAATCGAAAAGAATGGGGCTGATTACCCATTCCAACATGTAAAAGAAGAAATAAAAAAAGCTGATATTTCTTTTGTGAATTTAGAGTCGGCATTTACAACGAAAGAAAAGAAAGCACCTGGGCAACTGTTTTGGATTAAAAGTGATCCATCTACACTACAAGCTATTAAAAACACTGGATATGACATCGTAAATATTGGGAATAACCACACACTTGATTATGGGCAAGATGGATTATTAGATACGATTTCTCACGTAGAAAAATTAAAGTTCCCTTACATTGGAGCCGGAAAAAATGCGAAAGATGCATATACAGCACGAGAAATGACCGTAAAAGGGAAAAAGTTTAAATTTCTTTCCTTCGTTCGATTTATGCCTGATTCTAATTGGGTAGCTGGTGAGAATAAACCTGGCGTTGCGAATGGCTATGATTTAAATCTTGTAACAAAAACAATTAAAGAACAAAAGAAAGATGCAGACTATTTAATCGTCTATATGCATTGGGGCGTTGAAAAATCAAATCGTCCGGTAGAATACCAAAAGCAATATGTACCTAAAATGGTTGAAGCAGGAGCTAACGCAATTGTCGGGAGCCATCCACATTGGTTACAAGGGTTTGAGTATTATAATAAAGTTCCTATCGCTTACTCATTAGGTAACTTTTTATTCCCGAGTTATGTGAATGGGAAAAGCGCTGAAACTGGCGTATTAACTTTAACTTTTAAAGGAAAGGATGTCCAAATGTCATTCAATCCTTATATCATTCGCAACAACCAAGTTTCCCCTGTAAATGAAGGAGAAAAGAAAAAAGCTCTTCAATATTTACAAACAATTTCAACTGATGTAGAAATTGATGATACAGGGAAAATAAAAAACAAACGAAACTAGACAGCTCAAGATCTATTTCTCTGTAATATACTTTACAGAATAGGTGATAAACATGCTGAAAGAGTTATTAGAAAATATAAACCTCTTAGAAAACATCTATAAAATGTCTATAGCAATCCTGCTTTTATGTTCCTTTTATTCTGTGAGACTATTTAAAAAAATAAAGCGAGAGAGAAATCTTACTCCTTTTGAATTTACAATGTATGTAATCATTCGTATTGCGATACTCTTTTGGTTAGCTAGCTTTATTCTTCTTGAATTTAATGAGTACCTAGTTTAACTATAAAAAAGATAGAACAAGCACTATATTCCCTCGCTTGTATCTATCTTTTTTATTTACATTCTAACTCTTTCCTTCTATTAAATAAGCAAATCAAACAAAACAGGGTTTTTATTAAGTTCCATAAATTGAATATTATTTTCTTTAAAGCGAGTAATTAATTGCTCATAATCTTCTTTATGTTTTAATTCTACGCCGACTAATGCTGGACCATTTTCTTTATTATGTTTCTTAATATACTCAAAGCGCGTAATGTCATCTTCTGGTCCTAATCCTTTATCAAGAAATTCTCTTAGCGCACCTGAACGCTGCGGAAATTCAATGATAAAGTAATGTTTCAGTCCTTCATAAATGAGCGAACGCTCTTTCATTTCTTGCATTCTATCAATATCATTATTTCCACCACTTAGCGTACATACAACTGTTTTACCTTTTATTTCATCTCTATATAAATCAAGCGCTGCAATAGAGAGTGCACCAGCCGGTTCAGCTACAATCGCATTTTTCTTATACAGTTCTAAAATCGTCGTACAAACTTTCCCCTCTGGTACTAAAATAATATCGTCAATTACATCTTTACAAGTTTCAAATGTTAACTTTCCTACTTTTTTAACAGCTGCCCCATCAACAAAGCTATCTATTTTCTCCAATGCTACATTTTCATTTTGAAGAAAAGCCTCTTTCATAGATGCAGCTCCCATTGGCTCTACACCAATAACCTTTGTAGTAGGACTAACACCTTTTACATATGTACCAACTCCTGATGCTAATCCACCACCGCCAATTGCTGTAAAGATATAATCAACCGGTTTCTCCATATCATGCATAATTTCAACTGCCACTGTCCCTTGACCAGCAACTACATACGGATCATCAAACGGATGAACAAATGTCATTCTATTTTCTTCACAATAACACTGTGCTTCTTGGAAAGAGCTATCGAATGTATCACCAACTAATACAATCTCTGCGAAATCACCACCGAAAAATTGTACTTGTGATACTTTTTGTTTCGGTGTTGTTGTGGGCATAAATATTTTTGACGGAATCTTCAATAAATTACACGTGTAAGCAACTCCTTGCGCATGATTACCAGCACTTGCACAAACAACACCGTTTTGTAACTTTTCTTTCGGTAAACTTTGAATCAAATTGTATGCACCACGAATTTTGAAAGAGCGAATTAATTGTAAGTCTTCTCGTTTTACATAAACGTCACAATCATATTTCTCAGATAAAACTGTATCACGTTGTAACGGTGTTTTAATAACGATATCTTTCATGCAATTATGGGCCATTAAGATATCTTCAATTTTCACTCTCTCCTTTACCTTTTGCACCATTATATATCATCCTTATCTCTTTTAAATTGGCTCAATCAAAATGTGGGATTTTCAGAACAGCCCCTGTATTCGCCGATGTTACCATTTGTGCATAACGTCCAAGCCAGCCAGTTTTCACTTTTGGTTCTGGTCGTTTCCATTCTTTTTTACGCTTTTCTAATTCCTCATCACTCACCCTTACTTCTAGCAAGCGTTCTTCAACATCAATACATACAATATCCCCTTGTTCAAGAAGTGCAATCATCCCGCCCGCTGCTGCTTCTGGTGAAATATGTCCTACTGAAATTCCACGTGAAGCTCCAGAAAAACGTCCATCTGTTAATAATGCAACCTCAGCACCTAATCCCATTCCAGCAATTGCTGATGTTGGGGCTAACATTTCTGGCATACCAGGGCCACCTCTTGGTCCTTCATAACGAATGACAACTACATCTCCTTTTTTCACTTTCCCAAGCATAATGCCCGCAAGTGCCTCATCTTGTGAATTAAAAATAACGCAAGGCCCTTCAAAACGCTTTACCTCTGTTGCACCGCTTTTAATAACCGCTCCATCTTTAGCAAGATTTCCTTTTAATATACGTAAGCCCCCCTCTTCACTATGAGGGTTTTCGAGAGAGTGAATAACCTCCTTATCTTTAATCTCTGCCTCAGCGATATTTTCTCTTAATGTTTGCCCAGTAGCAGTTATTCGATCAAGATGAAGTACTCCTTCTTTCCGGCTCATCTCTTTCAAAATTGCACTAATCCCGCCCGCACGATCAATATCTTCCATATGCCAATTTGAGGCTGGACTTACTTTACATAAATGAGGTACACGTCTTGAAACTGCATCAATACGGTTCATATCATAATCTAGTCCTGCCTCTTGTGCGAGTGCTAGCGTATGTAATACTGTATTCGTTGATCCACCCATCGCCATATCAAGTGCAAAAGCATCGTCAATTGCTTCTTCTGTTACAATATCACGCGGCTTAATATCTCTTTCAATTAAAATTTTCAATTTCTCTGCTGCTTGTTTAATTAACTCTTCACGTCTTGGATCAATTGCTAAAATACTCCCGTTACCAGGAAGAGCTAAACCTAATACTTCACATAAACAATTCATAGAGTTCGCGGTAAACATACCCGAACAAGAGCCACAAGATGGACAGCCATGATCTTCAATATCTTTTAATTCTTCTTCTGAAATTTTCCCAGATTGATAAGCTCCTACCCCTTCAAAAACAGAGCTTAAATCAACAACTTCTCCTTTTGACGTTTTTCCAGCCGCCATCGGGCCGCCTGAAACAAACACAGTCGGAATATTAATACGTAGTGCAGCCATCATCATACCTGGTGTAATTTTGTCACAGTTTGGGATACAAATCATGCCGTCAAACCAGTGTGCATTTACAACCGTTTCTACTGAATCTGCAATAATTTCACGACTCGGAAGAGAATAACGCATACCGATATGTCCCATCGCAATACCATCGTCAACTCCAATTGTATTGAATTCGAATGGTACCATACCTGCCGCGCGAACTGCCTCTTTTACAAGTTTCCCAAACTCGTTCAAGTGTTTATGCCCTGGAATAATTTCAATAAAAGAATTACAAATCGCTATGAAAGGTTTATCAAAATCTTCATCTTTCAAACCAGTTGCTTTTAATAAACTACGGTGCGGTGCTTTATCAAAACCTTTTTTAATCATGTCACTTCTCATCTTGTCAAATCCCCTCTTACATATTTTTCATTTATACTCTCTTACTCTATTTCTTTACTAATTCTTTCGGTGCATGAATCCAGCTCATCATTTCACGAAGCTCTGCTCCCACTTTTTCTAATTGATGATTTTGTTCTGCTTTTTTCATTGCGTTATACGTCGGACGCCCTGCTTGATTTTCTAAAATCCATTTCTTCGCAAATTCACCTTGCTGAATTTCTGTCAGAACACGCTTCATTTCCTTCTTCGTTTCATCTGTAACAATTCTCGATCCTGTTACATAATCTCCAAACTCTGCCGTATCTGAAATAGAATGGCGCATAGTCGTTAATCCACCTTCGTACATTAAGTCAACAATTAGCTTTAATTCATGCAAACATTCAAAGTATGCAATTTCAGGACGATATCCACCTTCCGTTAACGTTTCGAACCCGGCCTTCACAAGTGCAGTTACCCCGCCGCAAAGTACAGCTTGCTCACCGAATAAATCCGTTTCGGTTTCTTCTTGGAATGTCGTTTCAATTACCCCCGCACGTGTACACCCTACACCTTTTGCATACGCCAGTGCTACATGTAGCGCTGTTCCCGTCGCATCTTGATGCACTGCGACTAATGCTGGAACACCATTTCCTTCTTGAAATACACGGCGAACGAGATGACCTGGACTTTTTGGCGCGACCATCGCTACATCTACGTAACTTGGCGGATTAATTTGTCCGAAGTGAATGTTAAATCCATGTGAGAAAAGTAACATTTGTCCTTCACGAAGATTCTCTTCTACCTCTGCTTTATACACATGAGCTTGCTGTTCATCTGGCAATAACATTTGTACAACTTGTGCGGTTCGAACCGCTTCTGAAACAGACATTACTTCAAATCCATCCGCTTTCGCTACTTCATACGACTTACCAGGACGAACACCAACTACAACCTCTACACCAGAATCACGTAAATTTTGTGCTTGCGCATGACCTTGTGATCCATAACCAACTACTGCAACAGTTTTTCCTTGTAATAACTCTACATTTGCATCTTTTTCATAATATGTTTTCATATTCCATACACTCCTTATAATTTATTTACTTGCAGAACATCAATTAATTTTTTCAACTGACTAACAAGTAATGTCGCTTCATTTTCAGTACAAACTGCTGTGAGTTTCATTTCAGAAACACCACTAGTATCTCTTTCTTTTAAATGTAAAGAAGAAATATAATAACCACGCCGAGCAAAAATCCCACTTATACGTAATAAGACGCTTGGCTCGTTATGAATAACGAGTGAAAAAGTATGACTCATTCTTCCCACCTCTTCATAATCATTTCGTTATTCCCTTTGTTTGGCGGAACCATCGGAAATACGTTTTCACCTTCTTCTACACAAAAATCAACTACGACAGGACCTTCATAAGCAAATGCTTCTAACATCACTTGTTTTGCCTCGGTTGAATTTGTTGCTCTTAATCCCTTTACTCCATAAGCTTCTGCTACTTTCACAAAATCTGGTGATCCAATTTTTGATTCTGATAAACGATTTTCATAAAACATTTCTTGCCATTGCCTTACCATCCCTAAAAATTTGTTATTTATGATAAATACTTTTACAGGGATGTTATTTTCAGCAATTGTTTGTAGTTCTTGAATGTTCATTTGAAAAGAAGCGTCACCTGCAATACAAATGACAAGTTCTTCTTTTTTAGCTAGCTGAGCACCAATTGCTGCTGGAAAACCAAACCCCATCGTTCCTAATCCTCCAGAGGTAAGGAACGTCCGAGGTTTTCTTGCTTTATAGAAGTGAGCAGCCCACATTTGATGCTGACCTACTTCTGTTGTGACAATCGCTTCACCATTCGTTAATTCACTTACTAAGTTGATCACATGCTGTGGTTTTAACTCAGATTCTTTTTGCTTATAAGAAAGTGGATATTCTTCTTTCCATGTCTTTACTTTCTGAAGCCATTCGTCTGTTTGTGTATAAATAGACATATGTAACAGCATGTGTAACGCTTTTTTTACATCACCAACAATCGGATGTTCTACAGTTACATTTTTATGAAACTCAGAAGAATCAATATCAATATGTACTTTTTTCGAGTTTGGAGAAAAAAGTTCTAATTTTCCTGTTACACGATCATCGAAGCGAACACCTAATGCAAGTAGTAAATCACATTCTGTTACCGCCATATTAGCAGCGTATGTCCCATGCATACCAAGCATCCCTAGAAACAATGAATCATCCGGTGGATATGCACCAAGTCCCATTAAAGTTGAAACGACTGGAATACGGTTCTCCCTTGCGAATTCGAAGAGTTCATCGGATCCACCTGAATGAATGACACCTCCTCCAATATAAAGAAGTGGACGCTTAGATTTTGAAATTGCTTTAGCCACCTCTCTAAGTTTCATGCTGTCTGGTACAAATTCTGGTTTATACCCCGGAATATCAACTTCTTCATTAAAGAAACTGGTGACTTTTGCATTTTGAACATCTTTTGGAATATCAATTAATACTGGTCCCGGGCGCCCGCTTTTGGCGATGTAAAAAGCTTCTTGCACAATTCGTGATACATGATTCACATCACGAACCTGGTAATTATGCTTCGTAACAGGTACTGTAATTCCGACAACATCCGCTTCTTGAAATCCATCTTTACCAATTAAAGGCGTTGCAACTTGCCCGGTAATGACAACTAAAGGAATCGAATCCATATAAGCGTCTGCTAAGCCCGTAACTAAATTTGTCGCCCCTGGGCCAGAGGTAGCAAAGACTACCCCGACCTTTCCAGAAGCCCTCGCATATCCTTCAGCCGCATGAATGGCAGCTTGCTCATGACGAGTTAAAACATGTTTCAAACCACTTTCGTATAACGCATCGTATACTGGTAAAATCGCTCCGCCTGGATAGCCGAAAACGGTCGTTACACCCAATTTCTTCAAACATTGAATCACGTGCCCAGCGCCTGTCATTTCTTCATACTGTAACTTCTCATACGCTGTATACTGCTGCTTCATTTCCATTAACTCCTCTCCTTATTTATGCTAAGCTTTCCGTCAGCCCGGGAACACGTACTCCTCTTTCTCTCGTTAATTTTTTAAATTCCTCGGTCAATTGTTTCGTTACACTTCCTGGTTTCCCATCTCCAATTTCTCTGGAATCAACTTTTACAACTGGAATTAACTCCGCTGCTGTTCCTGTTAAAAATACTTCATCCGCTACATATACATCATGGCGAGTGAACGGTCTTTCCTCACACGGAATACTCAGTCGCTCACATAGCTCGATAACACTATTTCTCGTAATACCTTCTAATGCTCCTAAATAGGATGGCGGGGTTAATACTTTTCCATCTTTCACAACGAAAACATTATCACCAGAACCTTCACAAACATATCCTTGTTGATTTAACATAAGAGCCTCTAACACTCCTGCTTGTGCTGCTTCAATTTTTACAAGTACGTTATTTAAATAATTCATTGACTTAATACGTGGATCTAACGCATCTGGCGTATTACGTCTTGATGCAACAGATACAACGCTTAGCCCATTATCATAAAATTCTTGTGGGAATAACTTTAATTGTTCTGCAATGATAATTACGCTCGGCTTCACACAACTTCTCGGATCGAGCCCTAAGTCACCTTTTCCTCTTGAGACAATTAAGCGAATGTAAGCATCAGTATATTCGTTTTTTTGGAGTGTATGTAAAACTGCTTCTTCCATTTCTTCTACCGTCATTGGAATTGTTAGTAAAATAGATTTCGCTGATTCATACAATCGTTTCACATGTTCTTTTAAACAAAATACATTTCCTCCGTAACTACGAATCCCTTCAAATACACCGTCTCCGTATAAAAAACCGTGATCATATACTGAAACAACTGCCTTTTCTTTTTCTACAAATTCCCCATTCATGTAAATGTACTGGTTTCCCATCTCACATCGCTCCTCTTTTTTTCTCTATTTTTTGCAATCTATTTCTACATCGATTGCTGAGATGAGTATTTTTAACAGAATATTCAGTATATAAGCCTTAAAAATATACTCGTCTCAACAATCGATTACTTACATACTTGTAGCAATCCATTGCTGAGACGAGGGAATCGTGGTACCACTCAGCTTCCTTATACTTCTCACGAAATATAAGCTCTGCAAGTCCAATTAGACTTTTGTTTTTCTATCGGGAACAACCCCGCTACTTTTTACTAGTTTTCAAAAGTAGTGCTCCAAGGTGATTTTCAATGAGTGAATTGTTACCACCCTCACAGCCTCGGGGCAGCTCTCTGAAACAATCTTTATCATTTACTCTCCTCTTCTACGCATTCTCTTCTTCTATTTTTAAAAATAAAAACTCTCGCCTCAGCAATCAACTACTACAATTTAGTAGCTTTGATTGCTGAGGCGAGAGTTTCGCGTTACCACTCAGCTTCCTTATACTTCTCACGAAATATAAGCTTTGTAGGTCCAATCAGACCTCCGTCCTTTTACCGGAGACGATGCCGCCGCCCTCTACTCAGTTTCCCTTTCGCAAGCGATGCTCCGAGGTGATCTTCAATGATTCGATTGTTACTACCCTCACAGCCTTGGAGTAGCTCTCTGAAACGATCATAATCATCTACTTTCCTCTTCTTTGCATATACAACATATAAAGTTAGAAAATTCTTAATTAACTTTTATTTGTTACACGTATTATAGGACGTTGTTCTTTTCGTTGTCAATATGTTTTTTTCAAAAAAATCAAAATTCATTCTATTTATTTTTTCTCAAATCAAAATTGGAATGCATTACTTACATACACTCATATATTACTTAAGTATGTTTGCATTACTACATAAAGAAAAACTTATAAAGTTTATGAGGAGATGAGGAAACTATGTTAAAAGGGAAAGTAGCGTTAGTTACAGGAGCAAGCCGAGGAATTGGACGAGCGATCGCTAAACGTTTAGCAAATGACGGTGCATTGGTTGCTGTTCATTACGGTAGTCGAAAAGATGACGCTGAAGAAACTGTTCATGAAATTCGATCAGATGGTGGCCAAGCTTTTTCTATCGGCGCAAATCTAGAATCCTTACACGGTGTAGAAAACCTTTATAACGCTTTAGATACTGAATTACAAAAGCGCACTGGTGAAACACAATTTGATATTTTAATAAACAATGCTGGCATTGGTCCTGGTGCTTTTATTGAAGAAACGACTGAACAGTTTTTTGATAGAATGGTTTCAGTAAATGCAAAAGCTCCATTCTTTATCATTCAACTAGCACTACCACGTTTACGTGACAATAGCCGAATTATTAATATTTCATCCGCTGCCACCCGCATTTCTTTACCTGATTTTGTTGCATATAGTATGACGAAAGGCGCTATTAATACAATGACTTTTACGCTAGCAAAACAGCTTGGAGCACGAGGAATAACGGTGAATGCAATACTTCCAGGATTTATTAAAACAGATATGAATGCAGAACTCTTGAGCGACCCGATGATGAAGCAGTACGCTACTACTATTTCCGCTTTCAATCGCTTAGGTGAAGTAGAAGACATTGCCGATACTGCTGCATTCCTTGCTTCTCCAGACAGCCGCTGGGTTACTGGACAATTAATTGATGTGAGCGGAGGATCTTGTTTGTAAAAAACATATATTTTCAAATCTTTTTTATTGCGCAATAAAACAATTTATATAATACTATATAAAACATATACATTTAGGAGGATTACAGCAATGTCCGAAAAAACATACGAACTCGCAACCTTCGCAGGCGGTTGCTTTTGGTGCATGGTAAAACCATTTGATGAACTTCCTGGTATTCATAAAGTACTTTCTGGCTATGCAGGAGGTCATGTAGAAAACCCAACATATGAACAAGTAAAAGCTGGAACATCTGGACATTTAGAAGTTGTTCAAATTACATTCGATCCTTCTATTTTTCCTTATCAGAAATTACTAGACTTATATTGGCCACAAATCGATCCAACTGATGATGGCGGACAATTTTTTGACCGTGGTCCATCTTATCGTACCGCTATTTTTTATCATAACGAAACACAAAAAGGGCTTGCTGAAAAATCAAAACAAGCTCTTGCAGAAAGCGGTATGTTTAAAGATCCAATCGTGACTGAAATTCGTCCTGCTGCACCTTTTTACGAAGCAGAGGAATACCACCAACATTTCTATAAAAAGAATCCAGAGAAATATGCTACTGAGCAAAAAAAATCTGGGCGTGAAGACTTTATAAAAGAAAATTGGCAAAAAAAATAATAAAAACGCATCGTGCTTTTTTAGTACGTTGCGTTTTTATTTTTGATAAAAGTACCATACAATTAACAGAACAATTGCTGTTAGTGACCAAAGTACTATCTCGTTTTTCACTCTATTCTTTTTCTTAGTCATTTCATTCCCTCCTAATAACTATTAAACATATTCAATTTTTTCTTTGTTTAATTGTCCATCTTATATACGTGAATACATCCTTACAAATTCTAATAGCAAGACCACCAATAATTCCGATTGCAATGGAAATTACTAGCATCTGTCCAAAACTAAAAGAATTTGTGTACATTATGTAGAGAACGATACATATAAGTAAAACATCCGGTAAAGAAAGTAAAAACCTTTTAAGCATTCCTTTATCTCCTCTATACTTTTTAATTTGTATCTTCTACTGTAATTTTGAAATAAAATTTGTTCAAAAATTCCATTTACACCCTCATTTTATGAAAAATAATAAGAATCCCTTTTCAAAAGAGATTCTTATTCAGCAGATTTAAGTTTAATTATTTTCTACATATCCTATTCCATAATTACTCCTAAAATAGAATAATATTACTAATGATTTATTGTAAATTGACTATTTGCCAGGTAACCGAATGTCGCGCCAGCTACCTACATCGCATTGGCCAAATTCATTATTACCTACCGCGATCACCGTACCGTCTGATTTTAGTCCGACTGTATGTGCACAACCAGCCGCTATCGCTACAATATCTCTCCAATCACTTACGTTACATTGACCATACTCATTCCAACCCACTGCGACCACGGTACCGTTTGATTTAAGTCCGATTGTATGATTCGTACCAGCCGCTATTGCTACAATATCTCGCCAGCCACTTACATCACACTGGTTATGTTTATCATTCCCCACTGCTGTCACCGTACCGTCTCGTTTAAGACCAACAGTATGAAGATACCCAGCCTTGACCGCTACAATACCTCGCCAGCTACTTACATTGCATTGACCATATCGATTATTCCCCACAGTCGTCAATGTGCCGTCCAATTTAAGACCGACTGTATGCCAGTCACCCGCTGTGACTGCCACAATACCTTGCCAACTGCTTACATTGCATTCTCCTTCTTTATTTCGGCCCACCGCTACTACCGTGCCATCCGATTTCAGGCCAATAGTACGACGCCACCCTGCCGCAACCGCTACAATATTATGCCAATCGTTTACATCACATTGTTCATGCTTATTCCAACCCAGTGCTACCGCAGTACTGTCACATGTAAGACCGATTGTATGAGCATTACCCGTGTTCGTTGCCATATGAACATTGCCCACTGCGACTGCTTCAATATCTCGCCAGCCACTTACATTACATTCCCCTTCTTTATTCCGGCCCACCGCTACTACCGTGCCATCCGATTTCAGGCCAACTGTATGACAACGCCCCGCCGCTATCATATCTTTGGGCCATCGCTTCACTTTTTCTTTCGATAAAAGGTAATCCATGTTTTACCTCCTTGCATATAAGCAACTGTATCATAATAGATATTTTTATCAAATTTCATTATAAATCTACATTTACAAAGAAAGCTTATTTTACTTCTTCAAAAAATAAAAACCTCCAGTTTAAATACTAGAGGTTTTCTCGTTATTTCTTCAATCGCTCAATAAAATCATGTAATTTATCAAGTGACTTCATATTCTGATTGCAAGCTACACCATCTTTGCAAATGTAGTTTCCCTTTTTAACGAAAGTTCCTGGTACATCGCCTTTGATTTCAACTAAAAACATTCCTACTTCTTCATGTCCATGACATAACGAACAAATGCTTTTTTTATTTAAACTTTGGAACGTTCCTTGCAGACCAACAAATTTATTTTTATCATTTTTCGCTATAATAAATTTCCTGCTTGACCCCTTATCAATCCAGCTTAAATAAGATATTTCTTTCATATCCATTTCTTCCATATCAGGAAGTTTTAACTTTTTCGCTTTAGGAAATAATTTTTTTAATGTTTGTGCTGTAACTTCTTGAAACGGAATTACATACGGATTTATTTTCATTAAAAATGATTCTGCATCTTCTCTATTTTGAACTGTTAATACCGTATCAATTAACTCTTTCTGTTCATCCGTTAAATTCTCAAATACATGTATTATCTTTTCAATCGCAAGCGATTTTAACGCTTGAATTACACCTCTATCATTTGCCGTTGCATGCCCGTTTGCTAAAATATAAGCTTGTGATTTTATAAAATTATATTGATCACTTCTAATAAACGCTTCCATCTTTATCACTCCATACAAATTGTTGATCTAGTTTTATTGTATACAATGATTACATTTTTTGATATGTAAAAGATAACTTAGAAACAAACATTACATATATCACTTATTCTCTACCGCTGCATTTCCTGACAAAAGAAGCCATCATCTGTTTTCCATTCCGCATATAATACGTCTTCAAATTTAGTAATTCCTTTTTGCTTTATTTGTTTATAAAGCCATCCTTCATCAAATCCCGCTTCCCTCAAATTATCCTTAACTACTTTTCCATCACTAATTAATGAAATTGGTAAGTATACAGGCTTATGTTTTAAACTTAAATCATTTATAGTAGGAGATTCGTATTTACTTTTTTTCAGAACGCTTATGTTTCCGTTCGGTTCCAATATCATATATTCAACTTCTCGGATTGAAAATATATCTTTTTGTTGCCTAAGCATTTGTTGTAATTGGTTTATATCCAAATGATTTACGCTTAATTGTTCACGATCAATCTTTCCGTTACGAATAATAATTGAAGGATACCCTTCAAAAAACCTTCTTGTTCCTCTTACTTTTTGTGTTATCACTTCTATAGTATAAATTAAAATTACCCAAACAAATACTGAATATAAAATAGACCATACTTTAATTTTAGGATCATATATTGAATTTCCAACGAGCTCACCTAGGACGATTGCAGAAATAAAATCAAATGGCGTTAGCTGAGATATTTGTGTTTTCCCTAATATTTTTGTAGCAATTAATAGAACAAAAAAACCAACTAAAAGCTCTATCGTTATTTGTCCAATATGATTCATATATGTTCACCTTTCTACTTTTCAAGTGCTCTGTATACCATTTAATAAAAAAACGGCACATTTTTTCTATTATCATGCCCGTTCACACCTCATATATCCAATACACATAAAACAAAAAGAGTCTGATTCAAAGTAATATATGAATCAGACTCTTTTCCTCTTATTTAGAATACACAATCTTTTTAATCGTTTCCCCAGAAAGAAAATATTCTTCTGCAAGTTGATGAATAGCAATCCCACTTTTAAACGCTTCTTTAATTGCTTTATTTCTTTCATCTAGTTGTTTTCTTCCGCCAGATCGTGTACCCCATTTATAATGTTTCGTTTCTTGTTTCGGAATGTAAATTGTTTCACCTTGTATATACTTTTGAATTTCAGTAATTAAACTCTCTGGTAAAACAGCATTAGCTTTTACGTATTTCATTTCTGCTCGCCCCTTATTTTTTATGGTTCATTTCAATAAGGTGCAAAGCCAAATATAAAAAATGATACGAGCTCATATAGGCGATTGTATATTACTTGTCTACCTCACGCAAAGTATCGCCATTTCCATACTTGGCTTTGCATGAGACGTTGCAGTGTCTGGCAATTGAATTATAATCGCCATATAAACACCTCCTAATATACCTTTTGCATTTTATTATATGATAAATTCCTTCTCCTTGCATCCACACCCTTCTTAAAGCACGAAATTACTTAGTTTGATATAATACTTTTTAACTGAATTAAAAATCATTGTGAGGTTACATTATGAAGAAAAAAATTATCATTACAATCGTTACACTATTCTTTATTATCACGGCATTATTCGGAACATACAAATTTATGAACGCAAGAAGCTTTCAATTATTTGGAGATTTAACACAACGCGTAGAAACAAATGAAAAAGTGATTGCTTTAACTTTTGATGATGGCCCTACTAACAATGTAAAACAAATATTACCGCTACTAGATAAATACAACGCTAAAGCTACTTTCTTTTTAATTGGAAATGAATTAGAGCAAAATTTATCGTTAGGAGAAGCTATCGCGCAATCTGGGCACCAACTCGGAAACCATACATATTCTCATAATAGAATGGTTTTCAAAACACCTTCTTTTATTAAAGATGAAATAGAAAAAACGAATTCATTAATCCGCCAAACAGGATTTACAGACGAAATTGATTTTAGGCCCCCTAACGGTAAGAAGTTAATAGGGCTGCCATATTATTTAAATAAAAACAATATCGAAACAATCACATGGGATCTTGAGCCCGATACTTTTTATAAATCTGCGGCTGATAAAATTAAATACGTTAATAAAAATGTAAAACCAGGTTCTATCATTTTACTGCACTCTATGTATGATGAGTCAAATGAAAATTTACAAACGATTGAAGGTATTTTAGATTCTTTATCTAAGAAGGGCTATCAGTTCGTAACAGTAAATGAATTGCAAAAAAGAGCAAAATAAAAAGGTAGCGTATCTTTGTATGATACGCTACCTTTCTTTTTATATAATGCCAAGTACATTTAAGAATACGATAATAATCGCAATTGGTGCGATATAACGAAGTAAGAATAACCATAATACGAATAGTTTATAACCTTTATTTTTACTTACACCTAGCTCTTTCATTAATACATCTTTCTTCATTTTTAAAGGAACAAAGATAGAAACTAATAATACACCAAGTGGCATTAATACGTTACTTACTGCATAGTCCGCTAAATCAAAGACTGTCTTCCCGAAAATCTTCAGATCACTTAATATACCGAATGATAATGCTGATGGTACCCCAACAACGAAGATTAATAACCCTACGATTAAGGCCATTTTTTCACGTTTCCCTTTACCTTTTGATGTTAACGATGCAACACTAATTTCTAACATCGAAATTGCTGATGTAATCGTAGCGAAGAAGAATAGTAATAAGAAAACGATGAAGAATAATTTTCCGAATGCCATTTTACTGAAAATAGCTGGCAATACGATAAATAATAGTCCTGGTCCTTGAGATGGTTCCATCCCAAATGCGAACACAACTGGGAAAATTGCAAGTCCTGCAAGTAATGTAATAACAAGAGTTAAGGCTACGATAGAAAATGCTGAACGTGGTAAGCTTTCTTCTTTCGGTAAGTATGAGCTATACGTTACCATAACGGCTACCCCAACAGATAATGAGAAGAACGATTGCCCCATTGCGTATAAAATAACTTCTGATGTTACATGTGAGAAATCAGGTTGTAAGAAGAAACGAACGCCTTCTCCAGCACCATCTAACGTAAGTGCACGAACGATTAATACAAAGAATAAAACGAATAGTGCTGGCATGAAATATTTATTTACTTTTTCAACACCATTTTGTACACCTTTACTTACGATGAAAATAGTAATAAGGATGAATAATAGCTGTGATCCAACTGCTAAATATGGATTGGAAATGATTTCACCAAACGTAGCTTCGTATGCTCCATTTCCTTCCCATAGTCTACCTGTAATTGCATTCCATAAATATAATAAAATCCAGCCTCCTACAACACTGTAGAAAGAAAGTAATATGAAACATGTTACAATTCCTAATTTACCTAACCAAGGCCATAACGTTTTAGGAGCAATCTCTCTATATGCATCGACAGCCTCTTTTTGTGTACTTCTTCCAATAACAAATTCAGCTAATAATAGCGGTAAACCAATTAATAATGTGAAACCGATGAAAATTAGGAAGAACGCTCCGCCTCCTCCAATGCCGGCCATATATGGGAATTTCCAAATCGCCCCAAGACCAATTGCCGAACCTGCTGCAGCTAATACGAAACCTAATTTCGATGTCCATTGCTGTGAATTCATTTGTTAATCTCCTCTCTATCTCTTTTTCTTTGTTACAATTCGGTATTTATATTGTTCTATCAATACTCTTTTCTAATACGTTCACTTCCTCCCTAATAATAAAAAAACGCCCCTACGTAAATACGTAGGGACGACAAAATTATCGCGGTACCACCCTAGTTGTGAAGAACACTAAGAAACCACCTAAATAAAAACGCCCCTACGCAAAAACGTAGGGACGATAAAATATCGCGGTACCACCCTAGTTATGAAGCCACACCAAAGTTAGGACCTAAATAAAAAACGTCCCTACGTAAATACGTAGGGACGATAAATATCGCGGTACCACCCTAGTTGTGAAAAAATCTTCACCACTTTATTTGATAACGGTATAAACTACCGTCTTTCATTTCCTCAAAATATGAGATTTATGAAAGATGCTCCAGGACGAACTTCATGAATAATCTATATACTGATTCACACCAACCATCAGCTCTCTGAAATAGGGAGATATTCACTACTATACCCTTTCATTGCCCAAATATTATTTTCCGAATTGATTACTATCATTTTTATCACACATTAAAAATAGTGTCAACTTATATTTCGAATTTTTATGTATTACAATCTATTTAAAAATTCGAAATATAAGTTTTAGTTTAGAAAACAAGTAGCTTAGTACATAACGAATTCTAACAGGCAATAGAAAAAGAATTACGTATTATTGATACTTATTCAATAATACAAATCATCTAGAAACATAACCTGTCTCTCTGTATTCATTTTTTAAGAGTTTGATGGATACCAAGAAAATTTCGCATCACTATCCAGTGGTCTATTTTTCGTTTCTTCTTTAATTACACGAAACCATTCATTTAGAATTTGATTTTTGGGCAATTGAGCAGCAAGGCTATCTTCCCAAATTATATGTGAGAACCAGGCTTTCGTTTCCCATTCAAACTGCAATTGTGCGAACGAAATTATAGGGTGATCAGCTCCACGAAATTGCTCATTTACTGCATTTGAAACTTCTGGAGCTTGCGGTAACAACTCGTTCTGAATTCTATTTCTTATCGTCTCATTTTCTAGCTGATCCCAGAAATACAATTGCCCATTTATTTGATAAAAAATATCAAATGAAGCCTCACCTTTCTTCAAATTCAATAACACGAAGGCACGTTCCACATCATTGTCAGCCGCTTTTACAGCATTAACAATTATATTTTGTGCCATTGATACCCAGTAACTAGTCGCTTCCTCTACCGGTGATTCAACATACAATTCTTCACTTAATTCATGAAGAGTAGCTTCTTGCTCATTTACTTTTTCAACTTTTTTAAAAAACCTATTAAAAAACCCCATAACTTCCCCCTTATTACTATTTTCTATTTCACAAAATAAAAAATAGATTTTTCTTGCTCATCCACATTTACTCCTGGCGCGTATGTATGAACTTGTTGCAACACTTCTTCTATTAGCAACTCTAACTCCTGCACACTTTTTTCTGGATTCCCTATTAATGTGTCCGCCATACGTTCATATAATTTTTCAGGTTTAATAGTCATTCGTTCCACATTATTAGGCATCCATTTAAACGCTGGATGATGTACGTACATTTTATTCAAACCAAATAAAACACCGAATATGTTCCTTTGTACTTCGCAAATAACGTCATAAAGCATAAGCCAATCTTTCCGTTTTAAAAGCGCCTTTCGATTGTGCCAACGATTACTTAACCATAGATTTTCTGAAATCATCCGTTTTGCTAGTTCATCTGAATATGCCGCTACTTTTTCTTTTAATTCATTCACTTTCCCTTCTCCATACAAACTAACACCATCATGAATGGATGATACAATACATTGTTTTTCATAACTTATATCATATTGATCCACCACATCCGAAATCACTTTCTCTACTGTCTCTGTTAAAAAGTTACTAATCTCTAATTTAATTCCCTCTTTCGTTAAATACGTTTCCGACCATTCTTCTTCCTCATACGGATGATACGATAATATTGTCCCATCAATATGATGAATAGGGGCCCTACGATCCTCATCTTCTGGCGGTGTTGACCATAAAATATGTAATTCTATATCTGAATGTTCATCTTCAAGCTTTCTAGCTACTGAACCCGCTAAAATAATAGCTTCTACTTTCGGATTTTCCCTATAAATCTCTGACATCTCTATCGCTTTCTCTTTTAATCCCATTTCATTTCCCCCTAAAATTGCAGTAATCCCCTATATTTCATTTATCTATTTCGATATTACAGCTTGCATTACCTTTTCAAATTCCTACTTAATCATATTTGTATCCAATAGCGCTGAATAACTTCACCAGTACGAGAAGAAACTACTTCATTTTCTAACACACCTCCAACCTTTTGAATCGTTTTAGCAGAACCGATATTGGATTTATCGCAAGTTATTAATACTTTCTGCAATCCTAATTTTTGCGCTTCAGCTAATGCAAGTTGTAGTTGTTTCGTAGCGTAACCGTGGCGACGTTTATTCGGATGGACACTATATCCAATATGACCGCTTTCCCGTAATAATTCTGGATTTAATCTATGTCTAATATTCACAAAACCTATAAGTTCCCCTTTTTCAAAACTTAAAAACTGACTAGACGGCACTCGATTAGCTAGTAAATTTTCTCCTAGTTCTTGTTTACTCACTTTTTCAAACCATTCATCAAGAGAATCAAAGTTTTGTAAAGAACTACTTCCATGTGGTTGTTCCCCTGAGTGTAAAAACGCTTGTCTATACGCCGTAATATGCTCACTATATTCATGGATTGGTTTTAATAGTTTCATTGTTCTTCTCCCCCTCTTCATTCCATAAAACAAACACCTTAATAGCAGCTACTCACTATTAAGGTGTTTCTATCCTTTTTATTCAAATAACCCCATGCTTAAATAACGTTCACCTGTATCAGGCGCAATACATAAAACTTTTTTACCAACGCCTAGGCGTTTCGCTATCATGATTGCAGCGTAAACAGATGCTCCAGAAGATGGCCCAACTAATAATCCTTCTTGTCTAGCTAAGTTTCTCATTGTCGTTAAAGCCTCTTCATCTGCAATTTGAATAATTTCGTTATACACTTCTGTATTTAAGTTTTTCGGAATAAATCCTGGGCTTGTTCCTACTAGTTTATGAGGACCTGGTACACCACCGGATAAAACGGGAGATCCTTTCGGTTCCACTACTGCAATATATAAGTTTGGCAATTTCTCTTTTAACGTTTCACCAGTCCCTGTAATCGTTCCGCCTGTTCCTGCCGTTGCAACAAAAGCATCAAGCTCTCCATCCATTTGTTCGTAAATTTCAAGTGCAGTCGTATAACGGTGAATATTCGGATTAGCTGGATTTTCAAATTGTTGCGGGATAAAACTATTAGGTATTTGTTTTTGCAGTTCTAACGCCTTCGCAATTGCTCCTGGCATTCTTTGTTCTGCTGGTGTTAAAACTACTTCTGCTCCGTATGCTTTCAATAAATTAATACGCTCTTTTGACATATTATCTGGCATAATTAAAATCGCTTTATACCCTTTAGCTGCTGCATTCATCGCTAAACCAATCCCTGTATTCCCGCTTGTCGGTTCAATAATTGTATCTCCTGGTTTGATGAGACCATTTTCTTCTGCAACGTGAAGTAAATTATAAGCAGCACGGTCTTTCACACTGCGCGATGGATTAAACATTTCTAGTTTCACATACACATCTGCTGCGTCTTCCGGAATAAATTTAGATAATCGGACGACAGGTGTATCTCCTATTAATTCCGTAACGTTTTCACACAATTTCATAGCGCATCCCCTATTCTATCGTTTTCTTATCACTTGGCAGTAACCATGAAGTGAGTCCAATTAATGGTAGACAACTACATAATAGCATAATAAATTGCAGGCTATATATATCTGCTAATTTTCCAAGAACTACAGCACCTAATGCTCCAAGTCCAAACGCAAGACCTACGATTAATCCTGACACCATTCCCACTTTTCCAGGCACAAGCTCTTGTGCATATACAACAATTACACTAAAACTACTTGAACTAATAAAACCGATACATAAAAATAACGGTACGACCCACACAAGTGAGACATGTGGTAATAACAGTGCAAGTGGCGCTGAACCTAACATTGAAAATACGATGATATTTTTCTTACCAAATCTATCTGCTAATGGTCCTCCGAAGAAAGTTCCTAACACACCAGCAATCATAAATGCGAATACGAAATACTGGGCATTTTTTATAGATAAACCGTAATGCTCTATTAAGTAAAATTGATAGAAATTCCCGATACCAGCACCGTACCAAGAGCGTACAAAAGTAAGAAAAACAAGAAGTATAATAACGAATTTAATGTGTGTACTTACAATTGCATTTTCCGCCTCAAGTGCAGCCCTCTTCTTCCTTCTTACAGCACCGGTTGCTAATTCATTTTTGTACCAATTCGATACGAAAATTAATAATGCAATTCCTACTGCTGCAAATGCTGTAAAACCTAATGAACCAATTTGACCGAGTGGAACGAAAATTAGCGCTGTAAAAATAGGAGCTAGAGAATTCCCCGTGTTTCCCCCAACTTGATAAATTGCTTGCGCTAACCCTCGTTTTGCACCTGCCGCCATATACGCAACACGAGCGCCTTCTGGATGAAAGACTGCGGAACCTAAACCAATAAATAAAACAGAAATAATAACAATAATAAAGTTTGGTGCAAACGCGAGTCCAATCATTCCAAGCATACTTGAAAACATGCCGAGTGGTAATAAAAATGGTGACGGCTTCTTATCTGAATACATACCAAACACCGGTTGCATAATCGATGACGTCATATTTAATGCAAACGCAATCCACCCTACTTGCATATAGGATAAATTCATCGTTTTTTCCAAAATAGGAAACAACGCCGGCACAACTGCTTGCATCGAATCATTTAAAAAATGCCCAAAGCTAATCGCAAATAAAATTCGATATATTGTCGGTGTTTCTACAGTTTTTTTGTGTGAAACTGCCTGCATATGTGAATCTCCCCTTTCTGTACAAAATATATATTTATTACAGTAGGTGTAATAAATTCTGACTTTTGAAACATTTCTATTCTATACTGCTTTCATTTCTTTTTCCAGAAATATAACTTAACTCCCGTCATTGGCTTGCATCCTTGTAACTTTCAGCGGTAAAACAGTACAAAAAAAAAGACAACCCAATCACATACTGGGTTGCCTCTTACATTAAATTGCAAAATGCTTATACTTCTCGTAATCACTCGTTTTACATTCTATTTGTAATTTGGTACCTTCGTTTTCGTAACTCGTAGATAAAACGTGTGCATGATTATTGAAATACGAAACTACCTGTCCTTGATCATATGGAATTAACATTTCACACTTCGTATATTCTTTATAGATGTGTGAGCGAATCATTTCTACAAGTTCTTCAATTCCAACATGTTTCTTCGCTGATAAATAAACGCGATTTTCTTGCACTTTCGGAATTTCAACATCTACCATATCTGATTTATTATAAGCATAGATCGTTGGAATATTTTCTACTCCAATTTTCTTTAACGTTTCATTTGTAATATCAATTAATTGTTCATAATTTGGATTTGCGTAATCTACAACGTGAATAAGTAGGTCTGCTTCCGCTACTTCTTCTAACGTTGAACGGAACGCCTTCACAAGATGATGTGGTAATTTACTTACAAATCCAACTGTATCTGTTAATAAAAATGATTTATTATCTGGCAAATCAATATTTCGTACAGATGTTTCTAACGTCGCGAATAACATATCTTTTTCAAATACTTGTTTTTCTTCTGTACCATTATAAATTTCAAGCATTGCATTCATCGTCGTTGACTTTCCTGCATTCGTATAACCTACTAATGCTACAACAGGTATTTCATTTTTCTTACGCTGCTTTCGCTGCGTTTGACGCTGGGCAACGAGCGCTTCTAAATCTTTATTCAAAACTGAAATTTGTTCTTCAATTTTACGACGGTCTAACTCTAACTTCTTTTCACCGACACCTTTATTTTTCGTACCAACGCCGCCGCTCTGTCTCCCTAACGATTCACGAAGACCGATTAAACGAGGCATCATATACTGAAGGTGTGCTACTTCTACTTGTAGCTGTGCTTCTTTCGTTTTCGCACGTTGCGCAAAAATATCTAAAATTAAAATGGTACGATCAATTACCTTACAATCTAAATCCTCTTCTAAATTTCGAATTTGTGAAGGAGATAATTCATCATTAAAGATGACCATATTCGCATCTATTTCTTGTACATACGCTGCAACTTCTTCAATCTTTCCTTTTCCGATATAATGCGATGGATTTACTCGTTGTAAATTTTGCGTTACTTGCCCAATTACCTCTACATCACAAGCTTCCGCAAGATTTGTTAACTCTTCCATCGAATATGCAAAATCATCTTCATTACCTACATTTACTCCAACTAAAACTGCTCTTTGTAATACTTCTTCCATATATTTATTCCTCCATTTCGATTACGTAAAATAAAAAACACAGGTCGCTGCCTGTGTTTTCGTAAACGGATAAGGGTTCACCAAAGAAATAGAAGAAAGCTATGCTTTCATCCTATTTTATAGTCAAAAAGTCCCAAGATTGTATACGTATCCACAGTAAGTGTTCACTTATACAACCCCATTCTATTTATAAAGGCAAAACAAAAAGAGGGCGTATTCGTCCCTCCCTCTTTTTCACATATAAGCTTAATAAAGGGTTCCTTTAAAATAGGCAGACCAATCCCGTTCACTCTGTACACAGACAGAGCCTTTGAGCGCTATTCAATTATTGGCACAAAGTATTGAGACGTAATCTGATTAAGATCAAAGGAAGCCCCTCCGTTCATTTTAAGTTACATAAAGTGTAGCATAAGTAATTCGCTTTCACAAGGTTTAACAACCTATATCACACGAAAGAAAATCTTTATATTTTTACTTTAATCGTCATTTTTTGCGAGTTTTTCTCACAATAAAAATAACAAAAGCAATTATCAAATTTAGAAACTTCTCGTATATTATTTTTACAGCACTCGCCAAATTCCTTCATAGTAAGTTAAGTATTATCATTTTAATACAACAAAAATCTTTATTGACATTTTTATAACTTGATATTAGTATCAGGTTATAAAAATAAAAGTTAGGAGATGTTCCTATGCATTCTAAATCTCGTATTACTGCAATTGGTACTTATGTTCCAGATCAAATATTGTCTAATAACGATTTAGAAAAGATGGTCCATACGAATGATGAATGGATTGTACAAAGAACAGGAATGAAGGAAAGAAGAATCGCTAGCGGCGAAGAATACTCCTCAAACTTAGCCATTAAAGCAATTGAAAATTTATGTACAACATATAAGAAAAACTTAGAAGATGTCGACTGTATCATTGTCGCTACTACTACTGCTGATTACGTTTTCCCTAGTGTTGCTTGCCAAATACAACAATACTTCAACATACCTCATACACTAGCTTTTGATTTAAATGCAACTTGTGCTGGTTTTACATATGGACTACACGTCGGTAATAGCTTAATCACTTCTGGATCACATGAAAAAGTACTTGTCGTAGCGACAGAGACATTATCTAAAGTTACTGATTATACCGATAGAACGACCTGTATTTTATTCGGTGATGGTGCTGGAGCTATTTTATTAGAAAGAGATGAAAACACCCCAAGCTTTATCGCTGCTCACATGGGAACAAACGGTGATGGCGGCATTCATCTATATAGAACAAACTTATCTACTACTATGAATGGCACACCACTGCAAACAAATGAAAAAATCGTTCAAAATGGAAGAGAAGTATATAAATGGGCAACACGCACAGTACCAAAAGGCATAAAAAATTTATTACATACCGTAAATATGCAAGTAGATGATATAGACTGGTTCATACCCCACAGCGCTAACTTACGAATGATCGAATCTATTTGCGAAAAGTCTCAAATTCCAATACAAAAAACATTAACGAGCGTGGAATATATGGGGAATACCTCTTCAGTCACCATTCCACTCGCTTTAAATTTAGCTATAAAAGAAGGGAAATTAAATAACGGAGACACACTTTTACTATACGGATTTGGTGGCGGACTTACGCATTTAGGGCTTATTGTAGAGTGGAATTTAATTTAAGTGTATAAAAAGAGGCTCTAGTCAGTAACTAGAACCTCTTTTTCATTTAATTTCTTGCCCCTTTTCGAGACCATATCACAACAGGAATAAGTAATAACGCTAACACGCCTCCAGCCAATGACAATGCCGCATAACTTGAATTCGCTACTACCATACCTGACATTGCTCCACCAGAAGCTCCAGCTAGCGCAATAAAAACATCTATTTTCCCTTGTGTTTTAGCACGTGTAGACGGTGTTGTGGAATCAACGATTTGTGCTGTACCACTTATCAATCCGAGGTTCCATCCTAGCCCAAGTAAAGACAGAGCAACGATTAATAATAATAAAGAATCACTTGGCGCTATCGCAGCTATGACACCCGCTGCAAGTAAAATCACTCCACCAGCTATGCTCATTGTAGTTCGGCCAATTTTATCAATTAACATTCCTGTAACGAGAGATGGAAGATACATTGCACCTACATGAAAACCTATCACAAGTCCTACTGCACTTAAACCGTGACCGTGGTGTCCCATATGAACTGGGGTCATCGTCATAATCGCAACCATCACTATTTGCGTAAGTATCATTACGATTGCTCCAACTGTAATACCTCGTTTATTTTCTTTCGCTTCTTCTGTTATTGGTTGTCCTTTATATGTATGTTCCTGTTTATATCTTTCTATTATGTTAGCAATAATCAAAGGATCTGGACGAAGCATAACAAAAAGAACTAGACCCGCCAGTATAAATGCTGCTGCCGATAGTATGAACGGACCTGCAAGTTTAGGAACTCCAATTGAATGAGCAAAACTTCCCATTACCCCTACTAAATTTGGTCCTGCAACTGCACCGAAAGTCGTCATTACCATCGTAATACTAACAGCCGTTGCTCTCTGCTTCTTATCTGCTAAATCTGTACCTGCATAACGAGCTTGTAGATTCGTGGCTGTACCGGCACCATATATAAGTAAAGAAATAAGTAAAAGAATAATACTATTTGTTAAAGCTGCCATTACAACACCAATTGCTCCAAATCCGCCTACTATAAACCCTGTTGCAAGACCTATTCGGCGTCCATATCGTTGCGAAAGCTTCCCTACTATGAAAGCTGCTAATGCCGATCCTAATGTAAACATAGCAGTTGGTAATCCTGCAAACGCATCTGTTCCAAGCATTTGCTGCGCAAGAAGTGCTCCCACTGTAATACCAGCAGCTAGTCCTGCACCGCCAAACATTTGTGAAATGCTGACGATTATTAACGTTCGTTTGTATAGTTTTTGTTGCTCTTCTTCTGTGTACATATGATTATCTATTAAAGCCCCTGCCTTATCTAGCAATTCCCCATCCTCCTTTTAAAATTAATCCCTCTTGTTAATGTACTATGTATAACGTTACATATTCAATGGCATTTTCCATTCCTTCCTTTCATTCTAAAAAACTTTCTAATCATACTCGACTTATCCCATGCTATATTAAAAATACTACCATTCACAATATGCAAGGAGAAAACAATGAAAAAAAACAGGCTGCTATAGCCTGTTTTTCTTTACGCTTCTTCTACTAATCTTCCCCTTCTCTTTTTACTCAAAGCTTTCCCTTCCCAAAACAACAAACTTACGAAAGCACAAATTAAAATAATTGGCACACTTGCTTTATATAAATCTGTAAAACTCATAGCCATCTGATTCTTGGCATAATGATTCACATCATTTGAAAATGTGAGTACCTCTTTCTTTATACTTTCCTCTTGTTTTTCAACTTCTTTTGTCACTTTCCTCATAACTTCTTCTCTTTTTACATCTCTATATTCTACTGGAACTTTTCTTAATATTTCATCCGTCTTGTCGCGAATCAATTCTTCCTTTTTCTCTTTACTTAATCCCATTGTCATTGCATTTTGTTTCTTATTTATATTCGACTCTAAACTTTGATTCTCTATTTTCTCTTTAGTCATTTGTAAAATTTCAGTTTGCTCAGTACTATTCACATGAATAGTACACACCTTTTCTTCTGCATAACGATATACTTTTTCTTTATTTACAGTTAAATTGTGAGTTAAGTTAGAGACAAATATTGCGACTGCCAATACAATTCCAACTTGTCGTAACATTGATACAACACTTTGAGAAGCAGTTAACAATTCTCCTTCAAACGAAGACGCACTTAAAACTGTAATTGGCCCCACTACTAAACCATATCCAACACCTAATATCATACATGGAATAATAATTTCTATATTTGTTGAATGAACATCAATCATTTGCAACCAATAGTAGGAAAGCCCCATAACAAGAAATCCTGACAAAATAATAGTTACTTTTCCGAGTTTTTTAATTAAAGTTGCTGCAACTGGTGAGACAAAAAATATCATTGCTGAAATAGGTGTCACTAAAAAAGCCGCTTCAATTTCCGTTCGACCCTGTAGTTTCGTCAAGAACGTTGGAAGCAATACAGTAACTCCAATTAAAAATAAATTACTCAATATAACAACGATCGACGCTCCGACAAACATTCGATCTTGAAATAACTTTAAATTCACCATTGGGTTATGAATCTTTCGTTCTACTAAAATAAATAGAATAAGAGAAATAGTGCTAATTGCATAACAAGACAAAGCAATATTACTTTGCCATCCCCATGTATTACCTTTTACTAATATGAGAGTAAATGAAAAAATTGCTGTGCTACTTAATAGTAGTCCTATCCAATCTATTTTTGAGATAATACGTTCTTCATTTTTTATTTGTAGCATGATGCAACATAACACGATTCCTATTATACAAACCGGAACATTAACGAAGAACACCCATCTCCATCCTAAATTTTGCGTAATAATTCCACCTATTACTGGTCCCATAGCAGCTGACAATCCTTGTGTTACTCCTAAAATCGCAAGCGCAACATGCCTCTTAGCTAATGGCATAGCTGATACACCAATTACCATACTTGTTGGAAATAAAATCGCTGCCCCAATACTTTGTATAAAACGAGAAAAAATAAGAAAATCACCTGTATTAGCAAAAGCGCAAAGTACCGATCCACCACCAAAAATCACCAGACCCAGAATATACATCTTTGCTTTTCCAAAGATATCAGCTATCCGCCCTAACGGAATGGCAAGTACTGCAATCGTCATTGTATAAACATTTAATACCCAAGACATCTTTTCTAACGAAGTATTTACACTCGATTGTATTGCCGGTAAAGCTATATTCATAATTGTCGTATCAATCATACAAAGAAAGATACCTAGACACATTAAAAAGACAATCTTAATACCCTTTGATTGCTCCATCTTTATATACCCCTTTATTTATTGTGAACGCGTTTTTCATTCTTCTGTTTTATTGTTTTCTTTCGCCTCTAACTCTTCTAATTTTTTCTTCAAAGTCTCCACTTGTGCACTATACGATGCAATACCTACATCTAGTGAAATTTCTTCGACGAAAGTAATACCTACTCTCCACTTTTCATATTTCAATCGAAGATCTGCAATGTACGCTTCTTTTCTTTCAATTTCATCTTTAATCCATTTTTTTATTGTTACATCATCACTATAGTTACCAAAATACATTCTCATTAAAAAATCCGAACGTAAAACATCCTTCTCTACAGGCGTCTGCATGTATTGATAAAACTCTTCACGTCCTTCATCTGTAATAAAGTACATTTTCTTATTCGGTTTCCCCTCTTGCATGACAACCTCTTTTTTTATTTTCCCTTCATTCTCCAATTGTCGTAACGTTGGATAAATCATTCCAAAACTTCCATCAAAAAAATGAGTAAATACGTCTTCAAACACAATTTTAATATCGTAACCAGACAATTCCTTTTCCATTAATAAACCTAAAACAACATCTCTTCCCTTCAAAGTAAAACCCCCACACATTATATAATCAATAATCATATTAACAATATTAATATGATTATTGATTATATACCTTATTCTGTTAATTGTAAAATGTTTCTAAATAAAAAAGCCCCATAATTTGGCTTCACCAATTCACAGGGCCATTTTCTTTTTTACTCTTTCACACCTACATCTTGCAAAACTTCAATATCCTCTTTCATTTCATAATAATAAGAAGGCAATTCTATACCATGTTCTAAGAAATAATCCTCAATGAATGAAATAATAATTTTTAACGTTTTCACACGAGCATACAATTTATCGTTACTTTCAATAATATGCCACTTCGCATTTGGCTTACTTGTTTTTTCAAACATGTCTTCCATCGCTTCAACATATTCATCCCATTTTTCACGATTACGCCAATCTTCGTCTGTAATTTTCCATCTTTTCAAAGGATTTTTCTCTCTATCTTTAAATCTCTTTAACTGTTCCTCTTTACTTATATGGTAGAAGAACTTCCCCATTATGTAATGGTCATCTGTTAGTAGTTTTTCAAAATCATTAATCTCATCATATGCTCTCATCCACTCTTCCTTTGTAGCAAAACCTTCAACACGCTCAACTAACACACGACCGTACCATGAGCGATCAAAAATGGTAATTTGCCCGTACTGTGGAATTTTGCGCCAGAAACGTTGCAAATAATGGTAACGTTTTTCATGAGGTGCAGGCGCTCCAATTGGATCTACTTGGAACCCACGTGGGTCAAGATGTTCCGTCACCCGCTTAATTGCCCCACCTTTACCAGCCGCATCCCATCCTTCCATAACAAGCATAACCGCGATTTTTTCTTCTTTCAAAATTTGTTGTAATGCTAATAAGCGCCTTTGATATTTTTCTAATTTCTTATTGTACTTAGATTTTGATTCAATTTTTTTCGTTAAGTCTACTTTAGCAAGATGTCCATTTTCCATAAAACAAATCCCCCTTGTTGTATGACAATGTTATTTTAACATATTTTTGGTAATTTTTTCATATCCTAAATAGCTGTGTAGAAACATCTCTACACAGCTTCCCTCTCTAATTTCACATATACAAGCACATTTAACTACATTAAAATAAATAATTTATACGGAATTCTTAGTATATTCTTTTTATTAAAACGTAAAAATAGCCCTTTTAAAAAGGGCAGTAATCTAAGTATAGAAAAAATAAATTTATTCTTTCTTACTTCATACGTAATTATGTTAGCTATAAGAGTAGTGAATAAGATATTGATTCACTACTCACAATAACCACTTTACATTATATGGTATATTAACTCGTAAAAAGAAGATAATAACAAGTAAATCCATTAAAGAATGGGAGCTCTAAAAAAAATGAAACGAAAAATATTAACTCTCTTTACGCTTATATGTTTAGCACTACCAATGCAAGCTAGTGCTTACACATTTCAGTCACTACCGATTGCGTCAAAGTCTAAACAATGGTATGTCGAAATTGATAAATCCCATAATCCAAACAAGCAAGCAATCCAGCCAAAACAAGGTGTATTTGATACGTATAGTTTACTCGTAAAAAACATCGGTCATGATGTATCAAATGTATCTGTGGAAATACTTGATAACAATCCTACCTCTAAAGCTACCTTTAAACCTTCTACACCTAATGAAAACATTTCTAAAAGTCATACAAGCTTTGACTACATGGTATTCCCATTAGACTTTAATAGTCATAATTTTAAAGTTGTGATCACTTGGGAAGAAAAGAATTTCTCTTATAACGGCCATCCGGTAAATGAAGGTAAAAAAATGAAACAAACATTTGTATTTAATGAAGAATAAGTCCTAATTTCTTTAGGGCTTATTCTTCTTTTTTGAAACCTACTTGTATCGCTTCCGTCACTTCTTTTGTGATTTCTATTTTTGTTGCTTCCATACTAATTTTTTTGTGCCAAATGTGTATGGAAGGCTTTTCATTACAAAGATGTTTTATTAATACTAGTTGATTATATGCTAAGTTATTTTCTATATAGGTCTAGCCCTCTTCTCCCATATAATCAATTAAATCGACGAATACTCGGTACAGACAATGTTATTCCAATTGTTAAAATTACTAAACTAGCTAGTGTTATAATAGTTATCTCGCCACCTATGACAGTAGCTAACCAGCCTACAACTACGTATCCTAATGGCAATAAAGCAAAAGAACCCAACATATCAAGGCTTGCCACTCTTCCGAATGCTTCTTCTGGTACAAGCTCCTGTAAACTCGTTTCCCAAATGAGTCCAAATATCATCATGCCAAATCCTTCAATTGCCATTAAGAATATTAAAGCGGGTGCCCAAGAAATGAATGGCATAATTAATAAAGCAATGCCACTCATTAAAACACCTTCATAAGCCAGTAATCCTCTCTTCTGCCACCGCTCTTTCCCACCAAATATTAATGCAGCAATTACAGCTCCACCACCAGAAAAGGCCATGCCAAGTCCATACACGTAAGCTTCAAAATGATGATGAACATTAAATAACCATGGAATTAATACGACGATAATGCCGGCATAACAAATATTTATAAAAGAAAAAACTAAAATTGTAATCCACAGCCATGGATGACTTTTTAAAACTAAAACACCTTCCATAAACTCTTGTTTGTAATTAAGCTTACTCTTTTCAATGGGTTTTACTTTTTTAAACTTAATTTCTTTTAAAAATAATAAACATAAAAATGATAATAAGTACGTTGCTGCATCTAGTCCGAAACCTATCCCTGCAGATGCAACCGATACGATTAACCCACCAAGTGCTGGCCCAATTAATCGTATACCTTGATTACTCATTTGAGTGAGTGCGTTAGCTGCATTACGAATTTCAGGGACGAATACTTTCGCCCTTACAGCAGAATATGCTAGTTGGAATATCCCTTCCATAAGTCCGTATATGGCAACGAGAATATATAAAATCGTAATTGTTAATAAATCCATAAATATAAGCGATGCAAGTAATAGCATTAATATACAGCGGATTATATCCGTAAATAACATTAACCTAACCCGATCAATTCGGTCTACAATTAAACCCGCAAACGGTAAAGCAAGAATATTAGGTAGCATGTACATTGCCATCGTCATCCCCATTACAACTGTTGAACCAGTTAATGAATACACAACAACTGGAAGTATGACCATAGTTATCGAACTACCTAAGGCCGAGAGTAATTGTCCAATCCATAAAAACTTAAAGTGCGTTGATACTTTAACTGGTAATAATAATTTTCCAATATAACCTAAACTTTTCTCCTTTTGTATTTCTCCTTGCATGTCTCTCCCCTCTTTTCGAATGACTATAGAATTTATAATATATAACTGAAAATTTATAACATTCCATTTCTAATTATATAAGAAACAATTATGTTATGGTAAAATTATCAAAAAAATATAAAGGAGAATACATCATTATACCTCCAAATTCACATAACATCGAACATCAGATCTATACAATGTGTATGATCCAACGTAACAATGAAATTTTACTCATAAAACGCCCCAGCCATCGAGGTTTCCCTGGCTACATCGCTCCTGGCGGCAAAGTAGATTTCCCCGAAAGTATCGTTCAAGCCGCTATAAGAGAAGTAAAAGAAGAAACTGGATTACTTGTTTCCAATTTAACTTTTAAAGGATTAGATGAATATGTCAATCCGAAAGGTAATGTTCGATATATGGTATTTAACTATTGGACAGACTCATTTGAAGGTGAACTTCTTTTGAATCCTCCTGAGGGTGAATTATTATGGATACCAATCAATACAGCACTAAAGCTACCTATGCAAACTTGGTTTAAAGAAAGATTCCCATTATTTTTTAAAAAAAGCACTTTTGAAATTCAACGTGTTTGGGATAATGAGCTAAATAAACAAATTTCTATGACAATTACCCATACATAAAAAAGCTTGGAAACCCATCCAAGCCTTTCTTACTTCTGTGCAATTTTTTCAATCTTATAATGAATATGTAAAAATTCAAGTCCAAATAGCCACATGCTATGATGAGCTGTTAACATGTTATCCTTACCCTCTGTAATGATGAAAGTCTCTGCTAACGGTAAACGGATTGTTAAGAACCGAGTATGTAAATAAATCCCCTCATCTCCCTGGCCATTTTCTCTTAACTTACTAGTAATGATTAAATCATGATTATCATTATATAGTTTCAAAATACCAGTCATATTCGAATAAGGTAAAGGTAAGGCGATATTCATATATGTCTCATTCTTATTTGTATGCTTTGAATAAAGAGCTACAAAAATAGATTCACCTGCTTCATTTTTCCTTATCCAAGCCCTTACATTCTCTCTTCCATCTTTCTCATCTATTACACTAATGATAGAGCCATGCATCGTTTCCCAATTGCCGCCCATCCCTAAATGTATTTGTCCTACATGCTTGCTCATTTTCTCATAACAAAATGCAAATAGGCGGAACCAACGAGCCCATTTAATATTTGATTGCAACTCATACTCTGTTGTATTTTCATAAAAACGAATAATACTTAAAGGTACCTTCGTCACGTCAAATGACTCACTATGAAAATCAGTTATTTGATCAACTAAACCGTTGTATTCCTTACTGCCTACTAAATTGCCGCTATATAAAAAAGCATCACCAATTGCCACACTTCCTCTTAATTTACTCATTGGTTTCCCATAGTATTTATAATTCGGAACACTCTTTTCGATCATCCAGCCGACAAATGCCGGTAACGCTACTCCAATTCCGTTGACAACACCGTGAATCCAAACCATTTGAGCAATTGTAATCGTCATTACATGCTTCAAATTTCCGTATGAATATATAAGTGAGAACATAATTGTAACCATGAGTGTACTAGACGAAACGATTAAAAGAATCTTTGCACTGATAGCATTAAATTTTGCTCTCCAAACGTAAAATCCATATCCATAAATGGCACATAAATATAGGAGCACTGCAAAAAATTCAAATATTCTCGAGTATGTAATTCCTATTGCAACTGTCATAGGTGAAATCATGATGATAAACATAATAGCATCATATACTTTACTTCTCTTTTCTCTTTTTCTCCCTATTAAACCAGCTGATAATGGCAATAGAAACGCCGAATAATGAAAATGCGCTGCTGTGAGTAAAACAATGTCAGAGCTAAAATGCATAATTGAAAGTTTTGCTACTGAAGCAAAAAACCAAAAACCACCTAAAAACAAATAAATAAACGCACTATCTATGGCGATTTCTTCTAACGGCTTCCATCCTCTTTCTAGCAATCTACTTACACCAAATAACGCAACAATTCCTGTATATACAAACCAAACTAGCGCAAATACATTGTAATTTGTGACGAAAGCTAGCATTGCACAAATTGCTGCGATTGGATATAAAAACGATACGAATTTATAAAATAATAAATACGATCCATCTCTTTTTCTTTTATCAATAATACAAAGTGACATTGGTATAAATAATAAAACAGACAATAATATAATTGCTTCAACAGGATTTATATTCGACCACTCATATATTAGAAAAACAACATAACAAGCAAGCCCAAATATTATATTTTTCATATCGTTTATTTCCTTTCCACAAATGTTCCCTTATATGAAAAAAGCGAGCCAATTAACGGGTTTCGTACTTGTACATGAATTCGAAAACACTGTAGTGTTGCATCATAACTTTCAACAATTTTTGCTTCACCATACAAAAATTTTGGTAACGGCATTTTTCTTCCAAACATATAAAACCATTGTTTCTTTGAAGAAATATGCATTGCCCCTAACTCATCGATATGAAAATGCAGTGTAGAAACGAGTAAATGTGGTTCACCAAAATAATCTACAATTTCATTTTCGTTTTCATCCAATTGCATAACTGCATTAAAATATCTTTTCTTATTATGGAAATAAAAAGTACGGTTCCACCTTACTAATTCTCGTCCATATTCATCTCGCTCAGCTATGTTTTGTATCGTAAATGGAATTTCCTCTCCTCGTTCCGAGAAAAACATTCGAAACTTCGATGTAATTTTCAATATAAATTTCACGAAAAAAGAGCCACCGTAAATTTCATCCATTTTTCCTTCCCCTGTAAAACTATTCTCTTCTGTAATCGCATAACGCTTCTGCAATTCAGGATGAAGATTTTTATAGGTATCCCCTAATAATCGTTCATACATATTAGCCATACACTTATCCCTTTCTCGCCCTCTTGCAATTTTTCGCGCTTGGTAAATCGAAACTATTTATATAACCGACAATTGATAACCCCATTAGAAGAACATTTAATGTAATCGGATTAAACGGCCCTGTAAAGCTTGCAATATTCGTAAATCCTGCTGCTAACGTTAAAACTAGTAATACAATAATATGCAGTATAAATAATTTTCGTTTTATTATTGGCAACAGCCATACGACGCCGAAAATTATTTCTAACATCCCAATTATTTTAAGTATACATATACTACTTTCATTTGAACCGATTAATACAGAAAGCATCTTTACTTCTTCTAAATGAGTAAACAGTAGTTTTGGCACTATCCCTTGATATATCCATACAAAAGCAAATAAAAAACATACGAGCCAATACGTCATTGTTCTTCTAATTAGTAACCTAGGATGAAGCCCCTTTTCTAACCATAATTTTAAAGCATCAAAACTCCAAGCAGTCGCCCAACCTAATAACGGCCGAAATATATAGCAATCTATTACATTCCCTACACGACCAAATCTTGTATCATAATCATATTGTGTCTCAAAATGGATGTATTCTTTATTTGGCGTATACTTCCAATAACCACGTCCTATTTGAATAAGAGATAATGTATTATCCGTCCAAAATTTTAAAGAAGAAATTCTTTCACCAGTTTCTTTTCTTATTTCACCTATTGATTCCCCTTCTCCAGCTATTTCAAGCCCAAATCCAATCTTTGTTTTATACAAAAACTTCTGTGGTTCTCCTTCTTTTTTCTCTAAATACGAAATTTCAGTAAAGCGAGCATCCCACTCTGTATGTATAGCTGGTTCTTGCGTATATTCCCATAATTTTCCCATCGTCGTGTTCATTTTTGTCGCAACATAAATAGGCTGTTTCCTTTTCATTCTCCCCACCTCCTATGCACTATAAGTTTAATGTACATGCAATGAATTTATTTTGCTACATTTTTCACAAACTTCCTCGAAAAAAAGAAAGAATTTTTAAAATATATATAAAACACTTGATTCCCCGAAAAATTTAAATTATTATAAAACAAATGTTACCAACAACTTCATAAATCAAACACTCTCGCCTAAAACGTGAGATAGAGGTTGCGATACTTATGAGTATTCTAATGGAGACACAGAGATGTCTATGAACTTAGATGAAAGGAAGTATTGCCGAAATTGATAAATTTCTCTGCATTTATCAATTGGGGCTGTTTTCGAATAGAAACAGAACTGTCATATGTACAGACGTGTACGTATGAAGAGCTATCTACAAAAAAGAGATATCATTTTTTATGATATTCCTTTTTTGGCGGTTTTTTTATTAGCTCCGTTTTCTGTTTCCCTTTTCCTGTAACAGCACCATCCTCACTTATTTGAGATGGTGTTTTTTGTTTGTCTTTCTGGTAACTACAGGAGTATTGGGATTGATATATTTCCTAATCTATTCTTAAAAATAGACGAAAGAAGGAATTTGTAATGGAAACAATTGTTCAAAAATTTGGTGGCACTTCTGTCGGAAGCGTCGAACGCATTCAACATGTAGCAAATTTAATTATTGAAGAATATGAACGAGGTCATAGCATTGTCTCTGTCGTTTCAGCAATGGGAAAAAGCACAGATGAACTTGTCGCACTCGCTAACGCTATCACAGAAAATCCAAGTAAACGTGAAATGGATATGCTTCTATCTACAGGAGAACAAGTAACTATTTCATTATTAACAATGGCACTGCAATCAAAAGGCTATCATGCAATTTCATTAACAGGGTGGCAAGCAGGTATCACGACAGAATCTGTACATAGTAGTGCACGGATTACTGACATTCATACAGATCGTATTCAATCTTATCTTGCTGAAGGTACGATTGTTATTGTAGCTGGTTTCCAAGGAGTCAGTGAAGATTTTGAAATTACAACGCTTGGACGAGGCGGTTCTGATACAACTGCTGTCGCATTAGCCGCTGCACTTAAAGCAAAAAAATGTGATATTTATACGGATGTTACAGGCGTATATACGACGGATCCACGAGTTGTAAAAGATGCTTACAAATTAGACGAAATTTCTTATGACGAAATGTTAGAGCTTGCTAATCTCGGTGCTGGCGTATTACACCCGCGCGCCGTTGAGTTTGCTAAAAATCATAACGTAGTTTTAGAAGTTCGCTCAAGTATGGAACAAGAAAACGGAACAATTGTAAAAGGAGAATGTAACATGGAACAACAATCAATCGTTAAAGGTATTGCATTTGAGGATAATATTACACGTGTCACAATTAAAGGACTAGAACAAGGCTCGCTTTCAACAGTTTTCTCTACATTAGCAGCAGCACACATTAATGTAGATATCATCATTCAAAGTATTACAAATGAAGGAACTGTACATCTCTCCTTCTCCATTCACTCGAATGATTTAAGAGAAACTTTAGAAGTTTTGGAACAAAATCAAGAAACTCTTCACTATGAATCTGTAGAACATGAAAATCACTTAGCAAAAGTATCAATCGTAGGATCTGGCATGGTATCTAACCCAGGTGTCGCTGCAAATATGTTCACTACTTTAAAAGAAGAAGATATTCATATTAAAATGGTAAGTACATCAGAAATTAAAGTGTCTGTCGTTATTGACCGCCTTCATTTAGTAACAGGCGTTGAGGCGCTGCATCAATCATTTATGGCGAAAATTGAGCCTTTCGTGCAAATGAGCTAATTTGATATGTTTAGTAACGCTTATAAAAAAAACATATTAATCTACTTCCTTCCTATTAAATAAAAAGCTATTCGTTAACAAGATGCTATATGATATATTAAAAAACACCTTGTCACATTTTCCTATACTGTGACAAGGTGTTTTTGACTGAAAGGAATTTGTAACTACTTAGTAGTATAATTATGAGGATAATTAAATAATAAACTTTTATACATAAGGAGATAAGACTATGGCAAAAAACAAATTACTACGAATGGACAATGTCAGCATCGTTGTAGAATCCCTTGATAACGCAATCTCTTTCTTTGAGGAGATTGGCTTGAATCTCGAAGGTCGAGCAAATGTCGAAGGTGAATGGGCTGGTCGCGTAACTGGACTCGGTTCTCAGTGCGTAGAAATCGCTATGATGGTCACTCCAGATGGCCACAGCCGAATTGAACTTTCGCGATTTCTCACCCCTCCTACTATAGCAGATCACCGAACAGCTCCTGTAAACGCCCTCGGTTATCTACGCGTCATGTTCACTGTCGAGGATATTGACGAAATGGTATCCAAACTCACTAAGCATGGTGCAGAGCTCGTTGGCGAAGTAGTTCAGTACGAGAACTCGTATCGTCTCTGCTACATTCGTGGAGTCGAAGGAATTTTAATCGGTTTGGCGGAAGAACTCGGTAATAAATAAGCAAGTGAAGTTTTATAAAAAAGAGGGAATAGCTATATATTTAAGCTATTCCCTTACTTCTATTAAAACAGATGAATGTTTTCTTTCTTGCAAGCTTCACGTAAATCGTCAGGCCATACAGAAGATTGAACTTCACCGATATGTGCTTTACGTAAGAAGTACATGCACATTCTTGATTGTCCAATGCCACCGCCGATTGTTAATGGTAGTACGTCTTCTAGTATACCTTTATGGAAATCATACTCACGTTTGAAGTCTTCACCAGTTTTCGTTAACTGCTCATCAAGTGATTTACTATCAACACGAATTCCCATTGATGATAACTCAAATGAAGATTGTAGTACTGGGTGCCAGAATAAAATGTCACCGTTTAATTTCCAATCGTCATAATCAGCTGCGCGTCCGTCATGCTTTTCACCTGAACGAAGTGCATCACCAATTCCGATAATGAAGACTGCACCGTGTTCTTTTGCAATTGCATGTTCACGATCTTTCGGTGTTAATTCTGGATATTTATCTTCTAATTCTTGAGAAGTAACGAAAACAATTTCTTCAGGTAAATACTTTCCAAGGAACGGATATTTTTCAAATAAGTGATCTTCTAAATCTTTGAATATTCCATAAATTGTTTGTACTGTTTTTTGTAAGTATTCAACAGTACGCCATTCTTTTTGAACGATTTTTTCCCAATCCCATTGGTCAACATAAATGGAATGCGTTGCATCAAGTTCTTCATCACGACGAATCGCGTTCATGTTTGTATATAAACCTTCACCAGCTTCATATCCGTATTCATGTAATGCAAATCGTTTCCATTTCGCTAGTGAATGAACAATTTCTAATTCTTCTCCTGAATGTAACATATCAAATTCAATTGGACGTTCTACACCGTTTAGGTGATCGTTTAATCCTGATTTTTTCGTTACGAATAATGGTGCAGATACGCGGAATAGTTCAAGGCGTTTTGCTAATTGGTCCTCGAAAAATGTTTTAACTTCCTTAATTGCGATTTGAGTCTCTCTTACTGTCATTAATGATTGATACATGGTGGTTTCCTCCTAAAATGTTTGGATGTTGTGAAAAGAAGCCAACAAAAAAAGCCCTTCTTTCCCAAAAAACTGGGACGAAAGGCTTTGGTTCCGCGGTACCACCCAAATTAGCAACAGAGGTTGCTCACTTATACAATACGGAGATGAAATATCTCGATACTGTTCTTCTTGTAACGGCGAAGTTCCCGGCTAAGTCTACTTTCCTATAAAGGATTTCGGTTAGCAACTCCAGGAGGTTCTTCATAATAGGCTTCGTATCAGGCTCACACCACCCCTGACTCGCTTAAACTACGTCCTACTACTACTCGTCCTTTCATAGTCGTTTTGTTGTCACATCTCTGAAACATTTTATTAATGATTATTCTATACAAAAAATAAAGAAAGTCAACAAAAAGTTTTAAAATGTTTTTCAATTCTTTATTTTACGGCTTTATTGATTGTTGTTAATTTAACATCTTTACTTTTTCTGCCTCGTCAATCCCAAAAATGTTTCACTGACCGAAACTAACGTATACACAACAATTAATGTGATCGTTCGGAATATAGAATCTGCAGTATTTCTTATTATTTTCATTTTCTTTATAATTCCTTTCAGTTTACTTGCAAATTCATGTTATACTATACCATTCAAGCAGTTTATTTTTACTTAAAGCAATCATAGTCATTTATAAAGAGTATTTTCTAAATCATTGACTATTATCAAATAAGATTTTTATATAACGGAGTGATCATATGAGTAAAACGAAAGCAAAACCGAAAAAAGGTGTAGGACAAGGTACAGGAAGTAAAGGATGGAACCGTTGGCAATCAAGTGCAAAGAAAAAGGCAGCTGCCAAACCCTACAAAAGTAAAGGTACAAAGAAGTAATTTAAATAACATTTGATTTCTTTACTTTGCACAAAACAAAATATAATTATTACAACAAAAAGCTATGCTTTCACATGTGAAAGCATAGCTTTTTCATATTAAATCATTAAAATATCTCTTATTTCTTCCTCCGTAATGGATGCTAATTTTTCTTCTCCTGGCTCAATCACTTCAGCAATTAAATTTTTCTTACTTTCTTGCAGTTCATGCATTTTCTCCTCAATTGTTCCGTGGGCTACTAGCTTTATAACTTGTACTGTATTTTTTTGCCCCATTCGATACGCTCTATCAGCCGCTTGTTGTTCAACAGCTGGATTCCACCATAAATCGTATAATATTACTGTATCTGCACCAGTTAAATTAAGTCCGGTACCACCAGCTTTTAAAGAAATGAGAAATAGATCCCCTTCTCCTTCGTTAAACCGATTGCACAGCTCTACACGTTCCTGTGCTGGTGTACTCCCGTCTAAATAAAAGTATGGAATTGCTTGGCGATTTAACTCACGACCAATAATGGAAAGCATCTTCGTAAATTGAGAAAAAATTAATATTCTCTTCCCTGTACTTCTACATTCCTCTAAAATCTCTAACAGTTGTTCAAATTTAGCTGAACTTCCTTTGTAATCATCAACAAATAAAGCGGGATGACAACAAATTTGTCGCAATCTCGTTAAACCAGCTAAAATTCTAATTTTATTTTTACGTAACGTGTCTTTGTCTAAATGCTTTAACGTTTCTTCCCTTAACTTCGCTAAATAAGCAGCATAGAGACTCTTTTGATCGGGTAATAACTCCGATGATTGTAAGTGCTCTATTTTCTCTGGCAACTCATTTAATACGTCCCCTTTTAATCGTCTTAATACGAATGGTTTCACTCGCTTCGCTATATCTTCACGCCTTAAATCACCGAACTCTTTTCTTCCTGGTAATAATTCCGGGAAGACGACATGGAAGATAGACCATAGCTCTTCTAATGAATTTTCTACAGGTGTACCAGTTAGTCCGAAACGGTATTCAGCTTGGATTGTTTTCACAGCTCTTGCCGTTTGCGTTGTAGGGTTTTTAAACGCCTGTGCTTCATCAAGAAATAGTGTATGAAATGGTCTTGCATATAATCTTATATCTCTTCTCAGTAATGGATATGACGTGATTACGACATCAAATTCCGTTATATCTTTCAAAATTTTCCGGCGCTCTGCTTGGTTTCCATCTGCAATAACTGCTCTAATATGCGGGGCGAATTTTTTCAATTCACTAAACCAATTATAAACAAGAGATGATGGTGAAACGACTAATATTGGCAGTTTCTTTTCTCGAATCTCAGTCAAAACAGAATCTATAAAAGCAATGCTTTGCAACGTTTTTCCAAGTCCCATATCATCTGCTAAAATACCGCCAAAACGGTAATGAGCAAGTGTTTTCATCCATTCGAACCCATATACTTGATACTTTCTCATTTCTGCATTTAAAGTATTTGGCACAGCAAACTTTAATTTTTTCGGGTTTTGAATGTTTTCTACTAACTCTTGAACAGAATCATCCAAACTTAAAACATTGCCTTCGTGAAGTCCGTTCATCCATTTTACACTCCGAATAAGCGGAACATTTACCTCTTCTCCATGTAAAAATTCTTTCCGAATACCTGATTCTTTTATAAACTGATTAATTTCATTAAACTCTTTACTCTCTAGCGACAAAAACGAACCGTTCGCCAATCGATAATATTTACGTTTCTCTTCAAGGGCCGCTAATACACCTTTAATTTCTGCTTCTGGTATTCCTTTTATATCAAAACGAAATGACAACCAATCAATTCTTTCTTTTCTTCTCACTCTAATAAGAGGAACTGCATCCCCTTTACTAATTCGCAATTTGATTGCTGTCGTCGCATAAATATCAACTAAACCTTTTAATGTTGGCACGACGTGATATAAAAAGTTATACTCAGCTTCTTCATTATGCATAAAGTAACCGCCTTCTGTTTTTGCAAAGGCACTTTCACTCATAATGTCTAAAATCTCTTTTTCTTTTTTCTCATCACGATTAAAAACAGACGGCTGTCCATCCTCTTCTAGCGGATTAATCATGACGTTCCCATAGTGAAATTCAAGACCTGCTAATAAGCGATTTTTCACGCGGTCTAAATACAATTTCGCTTTTAGCGAAGGTGTTTCAACACGATCCGATATTACTTCATCAATGTGTACAGTTCCGAGCTTCATTAATCCCGGTACAACTTTCGCGACGAAATGTTCCATCTTACTTTCTGGAATATAAAACTGATTACTATTTGAGCGACTCATCATCTTTTGTAATTCAATAAGTCGCATACAATCTTCAATGTGTAAGTGATATAATTTCCCATCGTAAAGTGCATTGTTATACATATCCATAACTTGTACACGATTTAAACCCTCTATATGAAGTGTAAATCCGCCATTATTTCCCTTCGTAAATTCAAAGTGTAACGGCAACAACCCTTTTGAAACTTGTAATCCCTGAAACAGTTGTTCATTTTGTTTCAGCTGTACATATTCAGCTTTAGAAAGTGAAAAGAGCATATCTTTCCATGAAGCTGGTGGTATAAATATCATACTTTCATCTTGTTTCGCGTGTACTTCTAGCGTATCTTCATACATTTTTTCGTTATGATACATTTTAATGAGCTGCTGAATAATCGCATCCGTTTCTTGTTTAAAACTATGTACATCTGGTGTATATGTAAATTCATTTGAACAATGAAAAGACTCTCTTTTCTCCACCTTAGAAAGAAATTCTCTAATATGATTTATGAAATACACTTTGGCAAGTTTCAATTGAATTCCAAGAAGAGCCCCACCACTTCTCGTAGCAACTGGTGTACATATAAACTCAATATCTAATATTTCACGTGTATCAAAACGGTGTTGTTTACTTTTTGGCCTCAGTGGTTTGTCTGCAAACAGCTGAAACATACCACTTGTCAATTGATCATTTCTGCTACTAGTGGAGCTCATTCCACCTATTTGTTGATTATAGTTTATTTGTATTAATACTGCTGCAACATGTTGACAGTACGTTTGAAAAGATGCTAATGAAGGACAACTACATTTTGCAACAACATCACCCTTTTTGGCTTTTGCTACTGTAACATGGAAATCCTCGTTCCCTTTTACTGTCGCCTCACAAATTTCTTTATTTTCATCGTAATGATCTATTATCACTTTATTTGATTTATAATAGGCTTCACCTCTTTTATATGAGGTCTCTCCGCACACTTCTTTAATAATCGATTTATTCAATGTGAAACTCATCGCTTTGACACTTCCTTAATATAAAACCATTTTCTCTTACTTAACATTTTACATGCTCCACGAGAAAATATAAAATGTTGATTTAACAAAAGAAGATGCTTATTTATAAGCATCTTCTTCACTCTATCTCCATCAACCTCTTCGCCTCAAAATACAACACTTGAATAAACTTCTTCGTATTAATTCGCGTATGACCAGAAGATGCGAGTTCATCTTTCGTCATTTCTGTCATCCGTTTTCTAACTACGGTAAAATCGAAAAATTTTGGAGCATAGCTTTCAAATTTTGGATTTGAAAAATCTGTTAATCCTAAAGAAGCCAAATGATTTAACGACTGATAAATAGCTCGACGTACTCTTTGTTCAGACGCTTTTTTCTCTTTATCAATATCCGCCTCTAAAGCTAGATCCCCTAATTTCTTTATCGTAATATGATGAAAAATTTCTTTTAACGCAGGAAAGCCAAACTCAAATGTCTGTGCCTTTTCTTGACCATATAAATATTCCAGCATACTAAGTAAATCTTTACTTCCATTCTCTCCCGCAATACCGAGTTCTGATAGTAAAAAGCGTCCTAAATCCCCTATCTTTTTTCCTTCTTGCACTGGTTCAGTACGCAATTGCGGCTTTTCCCACTGAAACACGTTATTCAATGATTTTTGAATATCATGTATAGAACGCTCCAATCTAATACGCTCCATCACTTTGCGTACAACAGATACAACTTCGATTTTGTTTAATGGTTTTGTAATATAATATTCTACACCAAGTGTATATGCCTCACCTATAAGCTGCTTCGATTCCACTTGAGAAATCATAATGATTTTCCCCGTGAAAGTTGACGCAATGTGACGAACTGTTTCAATTCCGTCCCTCATCGGCATCAACAAATCAATAAATAAAATATCTACTTTTTTAAAATTTAGTTGATCCGCTTCAATAAAAGCTCCGTCATCCGCCTCACCAATTACTTCTCCAAGATCTCCATCTTCAATAATTTGCGAAAGCATCGAACGGAAAACTTCATCATCGTCTACGATATAATAAAACAAATCTATTCCCCTTCCCGCTTTAAACTACCCTCTGGTAAACAAACGATAAACTTACATCCTCTTTTATTTTCTCGGCCTTCTAATCTCACTTCTCCGCCTAGCTCTGTTACCATTTCATTTATGTAAGAAAGCCCAATACCAGTTGACGGTGTTCCCGTTTGATCATACTTGGAAGTAAATCCTGGCTTAAATACTAATTTCTTATACTTTTGTGCAATACCAGGTCCATCGTCAATTACTTCAAAAAATATATGTTGATCTCTTTTATATAGCTTAATAATAACGACACCTTTATCTTCAATTGCTTCAACTGCATTTGCAGCGAGGTTATTAAAAATTGATAGAACTGTATACACGTGGTATGCAGCATGCTCACCTTCTATATGTTTAGAAAAACGTATATCCTTTTCTAGCATTTCAGCATACTTCTCGTTTATTCTAACAATCATCTCTGCTAACTCATGTCCTTCTACATATTCAGCCACATTTTTATCTAATAACAGTTTAGATAATCCTGCAAATATCCTTTGATTATCCTTTTTTATTTCATGCACTTCCCCCGCTATTTTCAATGCTGTTTTACTACTTGAATCAGCGCTTACTTGTAAATTTCGATATAGTTGATATGCTTCTTGTGTAATTAACTCCGCATTTTGTAACGTCTTTTTCAAATGAACAGATTCCACATATAAATTAGAAAGATGCATTAACATATTTTCATTTTCTTTTCGAACTTGCGATTCTTTTAATTTCGTTTCATATAAATTCATCATATTTAAAAAACCAAGTGCAAAGAAACTACGAAAAATAGCAATAATAATAAGTTTATTCACTTCAGAAATCGTTATTGTTGTACCTAGTACTAACATGTGATAAAACGCAAGTTCTGACATACTTGCAACAATTTCAATTGAAATTCCAAGGCATCCAATAATGATTGGTTTCTGATGGAATTTATTTACCCTACAAAGCGAAAAAAAACTGCCATAAATAAAATAATAGAAGAACACAGGATAACGCAAATAAAATGATTCTGTCATATGAAATGAACCTTGCATGATCCAGTCAAGACATACTCGGAATAAGACTACAGATATACCAACAAGAATACCTGCAACTCCTGCTGGTACTCTTCTTAAAAATAATAATAAAAAGAAGAATAGCGGTGTACCGAAGCTAACTCGAAACGTATCATTAAAGGGATGAAAGTTCAGCTCCCCAGCAATCGGAACAACGACCATTAATATAATTAAAAGGGACATATCTTTCTTCCATAATTGATTCCAATTCAAAGGTGACACTTCCTATACTTTTTTTCAGTAGTAAAAGTGAAAGCCCGCTTATTGTTATAAACGGGCTTTTTTTCTATATTCTAACCTTTTCTACCGCTTTTATTTGGCGATACTCTGGCTTCCACATTGCTTCTTGTACTGCCATCTTGATATCGTTATCACTTAAGTTCACTCTTGCAACACCTTCTGCAACTGCAACTTTCGCTACTTCAATTGCAACCATTTCTGAGATATTACGTAATTCTTCGACCTCTGGTAAAATAGGTGCTCCTGGCTGACTTGTATCTACCATACTTGCAACTGCTTCAGCAGCCGCTGCGAACATTCCATCCGTCATGACGCTTGCTCGTACTACAATTGTTCCAAGACCAAGCCCTGGGAAAATAAGTGCATTATTTGATTGTCCAATCACATACGTTACACCGTTATATGTAACTGGTTCAAATGGACTTCCTGTTGCAACTAACGCTCTTCCTTCTGTCCACTCGATTAAATCTGCTGGTTTTGCTTCAGCAAGTGGCGTTGGATTCGACATTGGTAAAATGATTGGTCTTTCTACGTGAGAAGCCATTTCTTTAATAATCTCTTCTTTAAATGCACCTGCAACAGTAGATGTACCAATTAAAATTGTCGGTTTTACATGTTTCACAACTTCAGCAAGTCCGATCACATCATTTTCTTTCCACTCACTTACTTCTGCTTCTTTTCTTGCGTACGGAATTTGGAAATCAAGAAGATCTTCCATATTATCTGTAACTAACCCGTTACGATCAATACACCAGAAACGCTTATATGATTCTTCTTCAGATACACCTACGCGGACCATCGCATCTCTAACTTGATCTGCGATACCGATTCCAGCCGTACCAGCACCAAATACAACAACGCGGTGTTCACTTAGCGGTACACCAGAAGCTTTCACTGCCGATAATACTGCCGCAAGTGAAACTGCACCTGTACCTTGAATATCATCATTAAATGTACAAACATCATGACGATATTTATCTAAAATTTTTCGTGCGTTACGAGAGCTAAAGTCTTCCCAATGTAAAAGTGCTTTCGGGAATTGTTTGTTTACCGCTTGTACAAACGTATCAATAAATTCATCGTAAGCTTCACCTGTTATACGAGGGTGACGATTTCCAATATAAAATGGATTGTTTAATAGCTCCTCACGGTTTGTACCTACATCTAAAATTACTGGTAATACACGACTAGGATCGATTCCAACTGCAGCAGTGTAAACAGCTAATTTTCCGATTGCGATGTTAATACCACCAACGCCCCAGTCACCAATTCCTAATATGCCTTCTCCATCTGTTACAACGACTAAATCAATGTTCTCAGCTGTTGCACCAATATTGGTGAATGCTTCTTCAATACCTGATGGATCGTTAATCGATAAATAAACACCACGTGGTTTACGATATTCATGACTATATCTTTGAATTGCTACACCGACAGTTGGTGTATATACAATCGGTAACATTTCACGTAAATGATCTGTTAATATACGATAAAATAATACTTCATTTCGATCATGTAACGCAGTTAAGTATACATTCTTTAATAAATCATCCGGCTGAGAACTAAATTGTTCGTATGCTCGGCGTGCCTGTTCTTCTAACGTTAAAACCGCTGGCGGTAATAACCCTTTTAAACCTAACTCTTCTCTTTCATTTTGTGTGAAAGCGACCCCTTTATTTAAAAGTGGTGTTGATAATACTTCTGCTCCTCTTAATGTTGTTTCTAATGCACCATTAGAAGCTACTGTAAACTTGCTCATAACATCCCTACCTCTATTCATATATAGCATTTCTATATTGTAAACAAAAAAGAGGGGCTTGTCCCCCCTCTTTTTTTAATTTTTCTTTAAAAGAGTTGCTCCTGCAATCCCTGGGTGCGTCATTTCGAATGGATCTAGAATTAACTCTAAGTCTTCTTGTGACAGTACACCATTTTTCACACAAAGTTCTCGAACGGATTGCCCTGTCGCGATTGCTTCTTTCGCAACGCGAGCTGCAGCTTCATAACCGATATGAGGGTTCACGGCTGTAATAATTCCTACACTCTTCTCAACATACTCTTTTAAGCGATCTTCATTCGCTTCAATTCCTTTTAAGCAATTATCTGTAAAGGCACGGAAACCGTTATTCATAATGCTAATTGATTGCAGTAAGTTGAAAACAAGTACTGGTTCCATAACGTTTAATTCTAATTGTCCTGCTTCTGAAGCAAGGCAAATTGTATGGTCATTACCAATTACTTGGAACGCAATTTGGTTAATAACTTCTGGCATAACAGGGTTTACTTTCCCTGGCATAATAGATGAACCTGGCTGACGAGCTGGTAACATAATTTCTGCTAAACCAACACGTGGACCTGATGCCATTAAGCGAAGGTCATTCGCAATTTTAGACATATTCATCATACATACTTTAAGTGCTGCAGATACTTCTGTGTATGCATCTGTATTTTGCGTTGCATCTACTAAGTCTTCTGCACCAACTAGTGGTAGTTCACTAATTGCAGCTAAATGTTTTACAACTGCTTCAATATATTCTGGGTCTGCATTTAAGCCTGTACCAACTGCAGTTGCTCCCATGTTCACTTCATATAAGTGTTGACGCGATTGCTGAATGCGTTTCATATCACGTTCAAGTACACGAGAGTACGCTTTAAATTCTTGTCCAAGGCGAATTGGCACAGCGTCTTGTAAATGTGTACGTCCCATTTTAATCACATGATCGAACTGTTCTGCTTTTAATTCAAATACATCATGCATATAACCCATCGTTTGTAATAAGCCTTCTAATGCATTTAACGTTGCGATATGAATCGCCGTTGGGAATGCATCATTTGTTGATTGGGCCATGTTTACATGACTATTTGGACTAATATAATGATAGTCTCCCTTTTCCATTCCTAATAATTCAAGCGCACGATTGGCAATGACTTCATTTGCATTCATGTTCATTGAAGTACCTGCTCCGCCTTGGATTGGATCTACGATGAAATGATCATGCCATTTTCCATCAAGAATTTCTTGAGCAGCTTCTGCGATCGCGCCGCCCTTGTTCAATTCCAATCTTCCTACATCTGTATTCGCAAGCGCTGCAGCTTTTTTTACAACTGCGAACGCTCTAATTAAACCTTCATGGATTTTGTATCCTGTAATTGGGAAGTTTTCGACTGCACGCATTGTTTGTACGCCGTAGTATGCATAGTTTGGTACTTCTTTTTCACCTAAAAAGTCTTTTTCAATTCGAACACCATTTTTAACTTCAGTTAATGTTGCCATGATTATTCACTCCTTAACGATTTCTTATGCTGCTTTTGTTTCTTTGACTGTTTCTACATATTGTTTTGCTTTCTCATTATCGAATTCGCCTTCCCACTTCGACATAACAATGGCCGCTAATGCATTTCCTAATACATTGACAGATGAGCGAATCATATCTAAAATGCGGTCAATTCCCGCAATTAACGCGATACCTTCTAGTGGTAACCCCATTGAACCTAACGTTGCTAATACAACAACGAACGATGCACCTGGAACTCCCGCCATACCTTTGGATGTTAACATGAGAACGAATAATAACGTTATTTGCTCTGTCAGTGACATGTGCACACCGTACATTTGTGCAACAAATAATGCCGCTAACGCTTGATAAATAGCCGATCCAGTCAAGTTAAATGTATAACCTGTCGGAATTACGAAAGAGGCAACTGCCTTTGGACAACCGAACTCTTCCATCTTTCTCATTATATTAGGTAAAACAGCTTCTGAACTTGCTGTCGTAAATGAAAGAATAAGTTCTTCTTTTAAAATTTTCATTAATGTAAAAATGTTTACGCCAACCATTCTTGCATTAATACCTAATACAATCACAACGAATAGTATAACAGTTACGTATACAGCTAGCACTAGTTTTCCTAAAGGAAGTAGTGTTGCTACACCAAATTTTGCAACCGTAACCGCAATTAATGCGAATACACCAAATGGTGCAAATTTCATCACTTGATTTGTAACCCAAAACATCGCTTCGAGTACACCTTCAAAAAAGTTAAAAACAGGCTTTCCTTTTTCCCCAATTGCCGCAACTCCTAAGCCGAACAATACTGAGAAGAATATAATCGGTAATAGGTCACCTTGTGCAATCGATTCAAATACGTTTTTCGGTACGATATGAACAATCGTCTCAGCAAAACCTTTCTTCTCTGTTGCATCTGCAGTTTGTTTATAAGAAGAAATATCACTTTGCTGTAAATTACTCATATCAACACCAGTACCTGGTTGGAATATATTCGCTGCAAGTAATCCCATTAAAATAGCAATCGTCGTAATAATTTCGAAATAAAGAATTGTCTTACCACCCAGTTTCCCAAGCTTCTTCATATCTCCTACACCAGCTACCGCAACAATTAATGCTGAAATAACAATTGGTACTACAATCATTTTAATTAAGTGAATAAATATATCCCCAATTGGTGTGATATAAGAAATCGCCGTTTTATTGCCATAAAAGACTGCCCCTACTACAATCCCTAAAACAAGCGCGACAAAAATTTGTGTTGCCAATCCGAATTTTTTCATTTATGTTCATCCCCTTCATGCGAACGCTTTCAATTTGAATTTATAAAAGCTACTCACACATCTTATAAGCGAACCTACAAAATCATACAAAAACCTACAAGTTCGTCACAAAAAATTCAAATATTTTTCTTCTTTTTTTCATTGACACCATTTTGTTAAAAAACGATAAAATAAACTTGATAAGTAATCAGATTGTTTCGTATAATCAAAAAGATATATACTTAAAACAACTCAAAATGAAAAGGAGTGGATGATATGAAAAACTATACAAAACAATTCGTTCTATCTTCTTCTTTTCTTTTTCATTTTCTTAAAAAGGAACAAAGGCATTCGCCTTTGTTCCTTTTTTTATCCTTTTCGGCAAGAAGACTCCCTCCGATTTGTGTTACGGGTGAAACTCAACAATTCAGGTGGAGATGAATTGCCGTCAGAAGGTAGGCTGAACTCTTTTGTTTCGCTCATAATAATTTTTTGAGTGCGAATGTTTGTTTTTTTGTCTTACGATATAATCTGCGTAGATAAGGAGAGGAGGGAATAGATTGTAAGACAACGAAATTGGATAATGCTTATCATTCACCTACTTGAGTCAAAAGGAATTACGATGAAGAACATGTTCGCATGTTGTTTCATTTCGTTCCAAATATGGATTTGTTAAAAAATTTTTAATGAGTCCTCTAAGAAAGACGGTGAAAACAATGGCCAGAAAGAAAGCAGTGAAAGTATTACGTAAACAAAAGAAAAGAGAAATCATACAACGATTCACTCAAAAACAAAATATTGGGCGAGCTTGCTTGACTGCTAAAGAATTCCGCTTACTGCAACGCATGTCACATAGTTCAAAAGCATTGCGAAATGTTGGATTGTACACGATTAAACAAAGTTACTTGAATCATAATAAAATGGCTACTATAAGAGAAGTGGATACTGCCATGCAAGCCGATATGAATTACTGGGGCATTCAATCAAATACGGTTCAAGCGATTCGTAGAGCCTTGTTTACAGAAGTGAAGAGCTTTTTTAAAGCGTTGGAACAGTGGAAGAAAAAAACTGAGCAGTTCACAGGGCGTCCTAAGTTTCCGAATTATTCTCGTTCCACTGACAAACGAATTATTGAAATCTATCAAGTGCCAAAAGTGGATGAGAACGGGTATTGGATGATTCCGATGAATGTTGCATTCAGAAAAAAATTCGGTTCTATTAAAATACGTATGCCAAAAAACTTAAGAAATAAAAACATCTCCTACATTGAGATTGTACCAAAGCAAAAAGGTCGGTTCTTTGAGGTGCATTATACATATGAAATGCACGTTTCTCAAATGAAGAAACCACCTACGACCACTAGTAACGCTTTGAGTTGCGATTTAGGTGTAGACAGATTGTTAAGTTGCGTAACCAATACAGGTGATGCCTTCTTAATGGATGGGAAAAAACTAAAATCCATAAATCAATACTTCAACAAAATGATATGTAATCTAGGGCAGAAAAATATGGACAATGGAATTTCAAAACGTATTGTAACGAATAAAATGGCCGCACTTTGGCATAAACGAGAAAGACAAATAAACGGTTATATTGCACAAACAGTAGGTCTGTTGTTCAAAAAAGTGAAAGAATTCGATATAGATACGATTGTTGTAGGGTATAACGCTGGTTGGAAACAAAACTCTCATATGGGGAAAAAGAATAATCAAAAGTTTGTTCAAATCCCATTTCAGAAATTGATTGCAGCGATTGAGAATAAATGTGTAAAAGAAGGCATTCGCTTTTTCAAACAAGAAGAAAGCTATACTTCAAAAGCTAGTTTTCTTGATAAGGATCCGGTTCCAGTTTGGTCTAAGGATGATAAGACGCAATATCGCTTTAGCGGCAAACGAAGTACGCGTGGTCTGTATCAAAGTAAAGCAGGAACATGTATCCATGCTGATATTAATGGTGCGCTGAATACATTGAAAAAGTCAGGAGTTGTAGAATTGGATGGCAATCTCAAAGTGAAAACGCCGATTCTATTAGAAGTGCAAAAACGTAAGGCTATTGCTTTGTGCATAGCTTAGTGGGTGCGTCAACCATCCATGTGTACGCGACTTGTCGGGGCTTGTAGCACACGCCGGATTCATCTGAGTGGTGGCTTCTTCCATAAGGGAGAACTGCTCTTTTTCGAAAGGGTGATGCAAGTGGGAAAACAATCGTTCGTTGTCAGTACCAACCAAAAACAGACTCGGGGTGTTACCATAAGGTAGCATGAATGCTAGAGCGTCAAACTGTCTAGCGATAGACGAAAAGATCTAGTGTTCGAACTCAAGCCCCCACTGAAAGGCTTTATCTCAGTGGGGGGAGTTGACTGCGATCTATATAGGGGGAATTGTTATGAGACCATATAAACGTGTTTTAATTAAATTAAGCGGCGGTGCACTTGCCGATCAAACTGGAAATAGCTTTAACTCCAAACGATTAGAACATATCGCAAACGAAATTTTATCCATTGTTGATTTAGGTATAGAAGTATCCATCGTCATCGGTGGCGGTAACATTTTTAGGGGGCATCTAGCTGAAGAATGGGGAATCGATCGAGTAGAAGCTGATAATATCGGTACGTTAGGTACAATCATTAACAGCTTAATGCTTCGCGGTGTTTTAACAAGTAAAACAAATAGAGAAGTACGCGTTATGACTTCCATTCCATTTAATGCAGTAGCTGAACCATACATTCGCTTGCGTGCAGTCCACCATTTAGATAACGGTTATATCGTTATCTTTGGAGGCGGAAACGGCCAACCGTTCGTGACGACAGATTATCCAAGTGTACAAAGAGCCATCGAGATGAATAGTGATGCCATATTAGTCGCAAAACAAGGGGTCGATGGCGTCTTTACAAGTGATCCAAAGCATAATAAATCAGCAAAAATGTACAGCAAACTAAACTATAATGATGTCGTTAGACAAAATATACAAGTCATGGATCAAGCGGCATTACTGCTTGCCCGGGACTACAATTTACCAGCACACGTCTTTAACTTTGATGAGCCTGGTGTCATGAAGAAAATATGTTTAGGCGAACATGTGGGGACGTTGATTAATGATGATGTTACGATGCTGGTGCATGAAAAATAATGATTTCCCACCAAAAAAGGGTGCCTTTTGTAGGCACCCTTTCCTAATTCATCATCACAAATAGAAGTCAACCAATCCCGCCACTTTCTCCTTACAACGCTCCCAAAAAGATAACTTTTCAAAAAACTCTTTCGTCATTTCTTTCGAATCATGAAAATCCTCTGTTAACGCCTTATTAACTTGTCCTACAATAGGACCACCATAAATATAAAAATTCATTTCATCATTTATATTGAAGCTACGCGAAGTAAAGTTTGTTGTACCAATAACGGTTAATTCATTATCAATAAGCATTAATTTACCATGGAACATTCCTTTTTTATAACCATATACAGTAATTCCATTATTAACAGCTTGGCGTATGTATGGATACGCCGCTTCTTTTATAAGAGGTAGATCCGGTTTATATGACCAAAGTATTTTTACTGTAACACCACGCTTTTGCGCCGCGATTAAAGCATTCATAGATTCTTTATTTTTCGCTATAAAATACGGTGTTGCAATTACAATGGAGTGCTGAGCTTGTTTTATGAGCTCTATATATTTTTCAGCAACGTAATGCCCATTGTAACTAGTCATAGTATGTAATGTATTCCCTTTACTAGCTTTATTCGTACTTCTCTTTATCTCTTCTTTCGTATCTCGTTTCCAGTCTAAAGCGAATTGCTGTTCTAAATCTTTTGCTCCTTCTCCTTTAAGTCGTACATGATAATCACGCCAATATCCAAATCGCTTATCTTTCCCTAAGTACTCATCTCCTATATTAAATCCGCCTGTATAGCCAATCTCCCCATCAATCGTCGTAATACGGCGATGATTACGATGATGAAGAGAATAAAAGCCGAATGGTAATTCAGGTTTTCTACTATATGTAAAATGCACACCATTTTCCTGCAATTCATTTTTCATCTTTCTTTCAAATGATAAATCATTAATGCAATCAACGGATAAATAGACGTTTACTCCTTCTTTTGCCTTCTCTTTTAATAAGTTTAAAAAAGTATGGCTACTTTTATCATCCGACAAAATGAAGAAATACGTGTAAATGGAGCTTTTCGCTTCTCTTATATCAATAAATAATTGTTTATAAAAAGACTTCCCTTCTACATATAATTGAAAGTCACTATAATGAGGCGCATACTCTGTCGGCATATTTTTCCCAGCTTCCATTTTCCTACCTAAGGTAACATCGATATGCATCCATATTAAAATAAAAACGAAAATAGCAATAACAATAGAAGTAACTCGCAATATTTTTTTAATCATTTTGATTTCCTTCCGATCATTTTCTTTCCACCTTTCTATTTTGTCATTCAAGTTTAGATTTCATGCTTCATACAAAAAAGGATGTGACTTAACGTCACATCCTTTTCACATTAAACAAAATTCCTCGCATCATTATTTCTTCCAAACTTATAAATCGCAATTAAGAAGAATGCAATCGCGAAAGCGAATAAAATTAAAATGTTTAAATACAACTCAGAGAATGGAATTCCTTGCTGTAGTTTCGATACTGTGTCTAACAACCAGCGCTGTGGAAGAAAATTAGCTACTTTTTGTACTGCACTTGGCATAATGTCATATGGGAAATAACAACCCGCTAGTAAGCATGTTGGTACAATGACCATGTTTTGCATCGCATTTGCCGATGATGAGTTTTTTGAAAAAGCAACAATTACTAACGACATTCCAATCGCTATTAAAGCAAATATCATCAGTACACCAACCATAACGATGAAGGGCATATTGATATTCGTATGAAAAACATTCGTTAAGAATAGGATTGTAATCATAATTTGTACTGTTAATATAATCATATTTACCCCGACGTTAGATAATATAAATTTCTTTCCATCTATCGGCGTGGATAATAATCTAAAGTACGTTCTATTCTCTTTTTCTTTTAAAATATAGCCTGATAAGTTCACTGCTGAAAATAACATAAACATAATAAGATAACCCATCGTTTGGTTCGTCATATCTTTATTTTTCGAAGTATCTTCTAACGTCTCAGTCTTCACTTTAAATGAACTTTTTTGATATCCTGCGTACATCGTATCAAATGCACTTTGATCTGTTCCTGCTACTTTACTTATCGCTGCTACATTATTAATATAATTGTACAAATATGACTTAATAAACGCTGTTACTTGATCACCTTTAATCGATGAAATTTCAATATTGCTTGGTTTTCCTTCTCGGACACTTTCTGAAAAACCAGAATGTAACGTAATCACTCCATCAAGTTTTTTTGAAGTGAGTTTATCTTCTACTTCAGATTCTTTCACTTTACTTACTTTTACATGATTGATTTCTTCTAAAAATTTCACCGTATCATTTGCTATCGACTCATTTTCTTTATTTATAACTCCGATATTTAACGTCCCTTGCCCCGCATTTCCATATATTGAAAAGGAGATTAACGTTCCTATTATCGGCAAGCTAATAATAATGAGTAACCCTTTTTTATTTTTCAAAAGGACTGATAATGTTTTTTGCATAAGCCATAAAATATCTTTCATACTATAGCCCCTCCCGTCTGCGTAATGCGATAATCGATATGAATAAAAAGAGTGCTGAGATTCCGATATTTAAAGAGATGACCGGTAGTGCCGCCCCTACATCATTTGCATAAATAATTTTCATAACGGCAGTGTTTGCCCACGTTAATGGTGATAAATTCGTAACGAAATTTTCTTCTACTACGAAGTATGCCCCGCCAAAAATAGAAGCTAGTTGTACGATAACTAAAATAATTGCTCTAGATGCTTCACCTGTTTTTGTAATATATCCGATGCCGAGGCCGAAGCTAGTTGCTAAAAGGACTTCTGTTAGTAAAATAAGTAAGACAACTCCAAGATGATCGCCCCAGTTAGCTTGAAAAACAAATTTACTAAATAAAACGACAAGTAGTATGCACAGTGCATTCGCCACCATATTACCCAATATTTTCCCGATAAAAATTTCCGCTTTCGTTATAGGTGCAGCAATGAGACGATCTCCTGTTTTACGTATTCGTTCGCCTCTAATTAAATTACTTGCTCCCATCGCACCATACAAAGCAACCATCGTTGTCATTACAATTGCATAGTAATCCATAGAACCTGGTTTTTTAGCCGCTTGTAATGCCGTTTCTTTAATATACTCATTACGTTCTCCATTCGGAATTATTGTGCTAATTTTACTAGGGTCTACTTTCTCAATCTCAACTACTACATTGTACTTATCAACAAATGTAGTCATCATTCCTTCAACTATGCTACTTTCAATACTACTTCTATCACTTCCGTAAAACTTTACCCCGTCCTTATTCAATTCTACATACGCAGCGTATTTGTTTTGTTTTACTTTTTCTTTTCCATCTATCTCTTCAGAAACTTTCTTAAAGTGAATACCAGATTTACTTACTTCTTTTGCAAATGCTTCAAATGATTGAGAAAACGTACCATTTGCTTCATCTTTGTATATCACTTGTATATCTTTAATAGTATGACTATCGCTATTAAATGCATTACTTAACGCTGTTCCTAACACAAGCATAAGTACAATCGGAAATGCTAACATAAAAACTAAAGTTCTTACGTCTCTAAATTCTCTTTTAATGTGCATAATTGCAATATTGAAGATGTTCAATTGATGAACCTCCCTTTACCTTTTCTTCATTTACCTTTTATTTATCTCGTAAGTTTCTTCCGGTTAAGGTAAGAAATACTGTTTCTAAGTTGGGAGCCTGCTCCTCTAATGAACGAATTTCAATATCATGATTGATACAGTGTTGAATGATTTTATTTAAATTATTTAATCCCGCATCAGAATTCACTTTAATTACGTTTTCTTCAATTTGAACTGCTTTCACACCGTTTATCTCTTTTAATTTTTCTACATCTAAATTCTCTACCGATTTCACTTCAATCCAAATATCTTTCGTGTCAGTAATAATTGCTTTTAACTGTTCTTTCGTACCTTCTGCAATTACTTTACCGTGATCTACTATCGCTATTTTCGTACAAATCTCTTCTACCTCTTCCATGTAGTGACTCGTATAAATAATTGTACTTCCCATTTCATTTAATTTACGTACTGACTGCAAAATGTAGTTTCTTGACTGTGGATCAATTCCAACTGTCGGCTCATCCATAATAATTAACTTCGGTCTATGAGCAATTGCACAAGCGATATTCAGTCTTCGCTTCATCCCACCAGAAAAGTTCTTCGGATAGCTTTTCTGTTTATCACTAAGTCCTACAAATTTAAGAGCTTCCTCTACCCTAGCTTTTAATTCGGCTCCTCGTAACCCGTACAATCCAGCAAAGAATTTCACATTTTCATAGGCAGTTAACTCTTCATAAATCGCAATATCTTGCGGAACAATACCGATATTCATTTTCGCAAATCGATTATGTTTCTTTATATTTTTTCCTAGTATGCTAATCTCACCTTCATTACTTCTTAACAAACCAGCAATCATATTTATCGTTGTACTCTTACCAGCACCATTTGATCCTAAAAAGCCAAATATTTCTCCTTCTTTAATAGATAAAGACATATTATCAACTGCGATGAAATCACCAAATTTTTTCGTTAAATTTTTAATTTCTAATGTATTCATCATTTTCACCCCTATTTCGGTTTCTCTGCTTTTAGTATAAACAAAAAGAATGAACCTGCTCAGTGCAGAAGTTCATTCTTTTCACATGAGAATATTCACTTTTTTCATATGAGATGGTTCATCCTCGTACCATTCTCTTTATATTGGCAACAACATCGTTACTGAAAAACCACTTGTCCCATCTACAATAATTTTTCCGTTTACAGACGCCGTTCGCTCCTCCATCCCCATAATACCGAGACCTTTTTTAACAAGAGCTACCCCTTTTCCGTTATCCTTCACTTGCACCTTAACCATCTTGTTAAGTACATGAATATCTATAGAAATAACTGTCGCATCAGCATATTTCATTGCATTTGTTAGTGCTTCTGTAACATTCTCACCGATAATTTTCCACTGAATGGGAGAAATCATATCTAAGTTCCCTTTGTATACAAAAGGAATATTCACATCATTCTTACCGGCAAATTCCTCTATGAATAATTTCATACGATGAATGCCAATTTGCTCAGTTGGAGGCTTCATATTTTTTAATGTAATGCGAATACTTTCAATTCCATCTTTTGAAATGTGAATTGCATTTTGTAATAACTCCGCAGATTTTTCTTTATCTATTTCCATTAACCTTTTTGCTGCTTCCATTTGAATAAGTGCACCCGTCATCGAGTGACCAATTTTATCATGAATTTCTTGCGATAACCGATTTCTCTCTTCTAGCTTAAATGTGTATTCAGATTGTCTTATGTACTCTTTATTTTCATGTAAGCTTTTCGTAAGTCGTTGCATATCTTTTCGCATCTTATCATTTTGCGATTCAAGCTTTACTACACGCGATATATATCGATCTGCTATAGTTAAAACGAGAAAAGAAAATGCAACAATTAATCCATAAGTCATTCGAATACTTTCATCTGCAATCGTAATTGGGAGCATCATAACAACAAAGCGTGGCCAATTCTTTTCTATGTAATGGAATGTAATTTCGTATAAGTTCAAAGGTAAAAACAAAATAAAAAATGGATGAACCCTCCATGTAAATAACATAATTATGCCAATTGACATACAGATTAATAATTTTTTATACGTATCTTTTTTAAATATAGAAATCATTACGTTTACAGAGAGGTAAATAAGTAAAGTAAATATAACCCAAGGTAAATTTACTACATTTGCGTAAATATAACTAAACACAATATATAAAAAGACAATTAATTTACTTACAGTTAGCCAAAATTCCATATCACTAATCTACTTTCCCTGTTAAGTAATAAATCGCAATTTGTGTGCGATGTTCAAGTCCAGTTTTCCCTAAAACTGACGTAATATAATTTGCAATTGTTCCTTCAGATATAAAAAGCTGTTTCGAAATTTCTTTATTCGAGAAACCTTTTGCAATTAATGCGATAATACTAAGCTCCCTTTCTGTGAAAAGGCTCTTATCAATTTTACATTCTTCCTCTTTACTTTCCATTAAATTAGACTTAATTTTATCGAGGACAACATCTTGCATAACAGTTTGACCGTTATATACTCCTTTTATCGCATCACGAATACGCTCCGGATCGTTATTTTTTAACAAATAACCTTTCGCTCCGTTTTTTACTGCATCCAAAATATATTCATCATCATCAAACGTCGTTAAAATAAGCGGTTTTGTTTTCGTCTCTTCACAAATGAACTTCGTCGCCTCTACCCCGTTCATATTTGGCATGCGAACATCTAAAAGAGCAATATCAACTTCATGCTTTTTACAATATGCTACAGCTTCTTCCCCATCATTTACAGTATCTACTACTTCGAACTCTTCGTATGTATTTAAAATAATTTTCATGCCCTCTCTAATAAAAGAGTTATCATCCGCTATTAATATTTTAATTTTCATGTTTGTTAGTATGGCCCTTCCCCTACTAACATTCACATCCTTTCTCCGTGTAACATTTCCTACTTGCTCATTATATACTTCTCTTTACCATTTTTTCACACCTTTTTTCATCTAGCTCTCCTGCAAAAAATATATTATTCTTTTTTTACAATATGTGTAGGGTGACTTATCATTCTTTACGTCTATATAATAGAATGCGTCAAAAAGGAGGGAGAGACCCATTGAGGAAAAACAATTAATTGAAAAAGCACAGCAAGGAAGCGAGCATGCTTTTCGTATCCTTGTACAAACATATCGTCATTATATTTTTCAAGTTATCTTTTCTATTTTAAGACATGAAGAAGATGCGAAAGATGTTACACAAGAAGTATTCGTAAAAATTCACACCTCTCTCCCAAATTATCAATTTCGCGGATTAAAAACGTGGATGGCGCGTATTGCCACCAATCACGCTATTGATTATAAGAGGAAGAAAGCTAGAGAAAGTGAAGAACTCTCCTTATGTAAAGAAGCTGAGGAAAATATAAAGTCCTCTCATAATATTGAGGCTTTATTATTGACGAAAGAGCAGAAATTACTCATTGCTCAAAAACTGAGAGAACTTCCCGAAAATTACCGTGACGTCGTTCTCGCACATTACTTAGAAGAAAAAAGTTATCAAGAAATTGCTTTACAGGAAAACATCGAAGTAAAAACAGTCGAAATGAAACTGTATCGGGCACGAAAATGGATTAAAAAACATTGGAAGGAGGAAGAGTTTCTATGATGCATTATTCAAAAGAAGATTGGCGCAATTATACATTAGATTTTATAGAAAACAATAAACGTGAATCTATGGAAGAACATCTTTACGAATGTGATCATTGTTTAACACTTTATATGGAAAGTATTGATGAACAACATGAAAACCTTCCAATGATAAATGATGATTCATTTACGAACGAAGTTATGACGCAAATTAATTTTGAAACGCTACAACCTAATGAAAATATAAAAACAAACTCACTAAAGCGCACAATTATTCACTACATAATTGCGACTGCAGCTACAATTATTTTTATGGTAAGTGGTTTATTCCAATATATTTTTACAGCGACATCAAATTTCGAGAAATCTTCAAAACATAACGAGTCTTCTATCTCACAACAAATTGTAAACAAATCGGTAGATACATCAAAAAAGGACGGAGGTTTAAAGCATGAATAAAAACCCCTTTTTAGCACTTGTATTAGGGCTAATTCCTGGGCTTGGACATTTATACTTAAAAAAGCTAGGACGGTTTATTTTATATAGCGGAGGATCTTTATTTCTATTCTCCTTTGCAGTATTTTGTACCATAGTAGTAAGAGAACGTGATATTGCTTTTCTTTCTCTATTTTTACTAGCTGTTCTATGGGTAATTAACTTACTAGATTTAGTTATCACCATTATAAAACAAACGAAAAAACAAGAAGCTGGAGAATTGATAAATTCCTCTAAAGAGAGCGAACGATTTTATATCATTCTCCTATCCATCATCCCTGGACTTGGCCATTTCCAATTAGGACTTATGCAACGCGGTCTTACGTTTTTAGTCGCTTGCGCTGGCTTAGGCAGCATGATTATATTTGTAACATTATTAACATCTCAAGGAAGTTTCCTTATCTTTCTTATTACGTTACCTGTTTTATGGATTTATAATTTCTTTGACGTTGTTCAGCAACTACAGAAAAAAGAACGCGACGAGCAATTAATTGACCGTACTATTTTCGAAGATTTTGAAGAACATCGAGAGCAAGGAAAGAAAAGTAAAACATTTGCTTCTATTTTAGCGATGTTCCCTGGAGCAGGTCATATGTATTTAGGTTTACAACGCCGTGGTCTTCAGCTTATGGCAGCCTTTTTACTATCTATTTATTTACTCGACTTATTAAGACTTTCTGCGTTTTTATTTTTAGTACCAATCATTTGGTTCTATAGCTTTTTTGATGCGTTACAGCAAACAGCAAAATACGGAAAAGAACGAGTACAAGACGAACCCATTATCGATTATTTTATAAATCATCAAAGATGGATCGGTATCGGATTAATTACACTCGGTGGTTATTATTTATTAAATCAAACAGTCCTTCCTATTTTGAATGATTATTTTGTAACTATATTTAATATTCATCTTAGTGAACTATATTATCGCTATTTCCAGACATCTATCGTTGCGCTCCTTTTAATTGGCGGCGGCTTTAAATTGTTACTTGGAAATAAAGAAAACAAAGGTGGGACAAGCGAATGAGGACTTGGCGTGTTGGAACATTCTCAATGGGGCTTTCTATTATATCGTTAGGGTGCTTTTTACTATTTTCAGTCGTAAAAGGAATTCAAGTATTAGATACACTAACTGCATGGTGGCCAGTTTTACTTATCATACTTGGAGCTGAAGTTTTACTATACCTTCTATTTTCTAAGAAGGAACAATCATTTATTAAATATGATATTTTTAGTATTTTCTTTATCGGTGTTTTAGGAAGCGTCGGAATTGCTTTTTACTGTTTATTATCAACTGGATTACTAGAAGAAGTTCGTCACTCTATTAACACAACGAGGCAAACGAGTAATATTCCAGACGGACAATTTGATATACCTGAATCTATTAAAAAAATCGTAGTAGATGCGGGACATCAACCTCTAACGATAGAGGGAAATAATACAAATCAAATTCATCTTTTGGGAACTTATGAAATGACAACGAAAGCAAATGAAAAACTCAATTTAAAACAAGATGATTTCCTTTCAGTTCAAACGGCTGGAGAAACGATGTATATCACTTTAAAATCATTACCTGTTCAGCATACGTTATTTAATTCAGCACCACAGGTGAAACCAACGCTTGTTCTTCCGCAAAATAAAAATGTGGAAATCCGTGCTTCAAATAACGAACTATCTCTTTATCCAGGTCAATTACAAAATAATTGGTTTGTACAGGAAAGCTCAAGAGTATCTGTCCATCTTGCAAAAGAGAGTGATGTATCTTTAACAGCAGTAACAAATCAAAAAGAAACACACGGAAGCACACCTTGGGAACAAGTAGAAGATTTAACGAAAAACGAAAATACTTCTTCAGAAGAACATCCAGAATTAAACAACCAAGAACATTGGTATAAAAATTCGATTAAAACTGGAAATGGCACGTACAAGTTAAATATTGAGAAAGCTTATAATTTGAATATGAGTGTTCTCGAAAAATAAAAAACCTTCCGCAATTGCGGAAGGTTTTTCTCATATAATCGCTTTAATTCCTTCTAACACTAATCCAATCATAAATCCGCAAACCGCCCCGTTCACTCGGATCCACTGCAAATCTTTACCGACATTATTTTCAATCATTTCGATTAACGTTTTATCATCTAACTTATCAAGATTTTCTTGTACAAGCTTACCGATTTTCGAATGGTTTTTTTCCACAAGTGTAACAACTTGCTTTTGTAACCACTCCTCTATTTTTTGAACAGTTTGTTCATCTTCTTTTATTTTGTTCATTTGTTTTTGTAAAAATGGAATAACATATTTATCAGCAAATTCTTCATTATTTACAAAAGCAACTGCTCTTTGTTGTACTTGCTCTAGCATCTCTTTTATTTTGTCAGTAGCATTCCAATTGGCAATCCATTTTTCTTTCCAATTTTCTAATTCTTGTAGTAACGCTTCATTTTCTTTTACATTTATAATTTCTTGACGAATTTTCGCTAATATAAGTTGTCTCGTGCTATTATCTGCATCTTGTAAGCTGTTAATATTGCTAATAATAAACTTCTGCAAAATGCCGCCAATTTTATCTTCATCTACAATATTCATAAACGATTTCAATGTAAACTGTAAGAATCCATCTACTTTTATATTTTCCATCGCCTTCATACCTAAACTTCCAAGCTGGTAGCGTGCTTCATCTTGCGCTGTCCAATCTTTCACTTTTACTAAAATGTAATCAAGTGTCTTCTCATCATATTCTTGCACAACTAATTGATCAACAAGCACTTGTAAGATGTTACTTGTATTAATTGTATGCAAATATGTTTTTAATTCTTTTTCAATAATAACAGCTAACTTTTCTGTATCTATTGTAACAATTGCTTTCTCTGCAATCGTTACAATCCCCTTTTTCACAGCATCAGACTGCATTTCTCTCTCAGCAATTTGCAGTACCATTTGTGCTAACTGCATCTCTTTTACTTTATTCGTAATACTTTCTTTCGTCAGCCATTCATTTTCTAACGTATTGATGAGCCCTTTCGTTACTCGTTTACGATTTTTAGGTAACAAAGCTGTATGCGGAATTGGTATTCCCATCGGGTGACGGAATAATGCTGTAACTGCGAACCAATCTGCAAGCCCGCCAACTAACCCAGCTTCAAATCCCCCTTGTATAATCTCTCCAGCTATCGTTCCTTGAAAAGGGATAGAAGCCGCAAAGCCGACACCCATAACCCCAAGTGAAATACCCGCTATATATTTAGTCTGTAATGACATCGTATACACATCCTCTTATTATGTAAAATAAAGCTTTTTGTTGTATTTATTCAATATTAGTTATCCTTTATATATACTATAAAGAACTATTGTGAAAATAACAAAGATTTTTATGTACATGAAAAAATGAGGCTACAACTAGCCTCATTTTTCTTATATCGTTAATTCCAAACCTTTCCTATAATATTCATCCATTGTATCGTTTGGAACCATACTTCCACCCGTTCCCCACACAATATGAGTACCTTTTTTCACCTTCTCTGTTAACTGTAGCTTTTGTAAATACTCATCTTCTTTACATACTTTCACTGGCCCTATCATACCTGCTAGTGCAGAAGGCTCTAAATAAATATTCTCCGTATCAGCTAGCTCTTTTAACAATCTATATAACTCTTCATCGCTTACTGTGTAATTCCCACTCAAAAATGGTTCCATCGTTTTACCGACAAATCCAGATGGCCTTCCTACCGCAAGTCCATCCGCATCTGTTACATTATCAATTCCGATATCTTGAACGGAAATTTTGTCATGAAGGCCTGTCATTAAGCCGAGTAACATACAAGGAGAATGTGTTGGCTCTGCAAAGTAACAATGAACATTATCTTTATACAATAACTTTAAACCGAATGCTACTCCGCCAGGTCCTCCTCCTACTCCGCACGGAAGATAAACAAATAAAGGATGATTTTCATCTACTACAACCTCTAACTCTTCTAATTGCTTTTGTAATCGTGATGCTGCTACTGCGTATCCTAAAAATAAATCATGCGAGTTTTCATCGTCTACAAAATAACAGCTAGGATCCGCATCCGCTTGTCTTCTTCCTTCTTCTACTGCTTTGCTATAATCATCTTCATATTCAATAACGTTTACACCTTTACTTCTTAATAAATCTTTCTTCCATTCTTTTGCGTCTGCTGACATATGAACAGTTACATTAAAACCTAGATTCGCACTCATAATCCCTATGCTAAGTCCTAAATTCCCTGTAGAACCTACTGCAATTGAATATTTCGAGAAAAACTCTCTACATGTATCACTATCTAAAACGGAATAATTATCTTCTTCTGTTACCATTCCGTGCTGCAATGCTAGTTGCTCAGCATGTTTCAACACTTCATAAATACCGCCCCTAGCTTTAATTGATCCTGATATTGGAAGATGACTATCACATTTTAATAATAATTCTCCTAAAATAGGTTGCTCATATTTTCTCTCTAAAGCTTCTTTCATAGAAGGTATTTTCACTAAAGGTGATTCGATTATGCCGTTCGCCCCTTTCGTTTCAGGAAAAACTTTCGCAATATATGGTGCAAAACGCTTTAATCTCTCTTCCGCATCTTTTACATTCTCTTCATTAAGTGGTGAATCTTTTATTGCTGTTTCATACTTTTCTATGTTTGGATTTATCCAAAATACTTCTTCTGTTGCAATAAGCTTATTCACTAATGGATATTCTGCTTGTAATGCCCCTATTTCTTTCATTTTGTTTCCTCCTTATATCCTTGTAGCTCACCATACAATAAATTATAATTAAATTAATTTTAATATAGTTTAACACAAATAATCCCATTAAGTTAATTTTAATTTAATTTATTTAAATATAATTTAATAATTATTAAGGAGATTTTCATTATGGAAAATATAGATATTGGTAAAAAAATTGAAAAACAAAGAAAAGAAAAAGGTTTAACTAGTAAAGAACTAGCAAAGATGGCCGATATTACACCATCAATGTTAAGTCAAATTGAGCGCGGGTCCGCTAACCCTTCTATCCAAACATTAAAAGTGCTTGCTAAAGCTCTTGATGTGCCAACATTTAGCTTTTTACTTGAAGATACAAATACAGACGATTTAATTGTACGTTCCCATAAACGAAAGAAAATGATTATTGATAATTTATCATATGAAATGCTTTCACCTGATTTCACTGGAAATTTAGCAACAGCAATTATGACCGTCCCGCCTAATACAGCTTCATCAGAAAATGTGCTAGAACATAAAGGAGAAGAATTAGCATTTGTCTTAGATGGGAAAATCACATTATATTTAAATGAGGAAGAATACGTATTAGAAACTGGCGACAGTGTAAAAATACCTGCTTATTTAAAGCATAAATGGGTGAATCATTTTGAAAAAAACGCGATAGTCCTATTTTCTGTTACTCCGCCGATTTTTTAATATATCAATAAAAACAGGATGATTCTTATAAAGTGAGGATTATCCTGTTTTTATTAAATAAGAAAGTGAAATTTTTGTTAAAAACTTAACAGTTGGACCCAATCCGAACAATCCTCCTAAAAACATATTTACAAGTAAAACTATCCCTCCCATTGATGCTAACGTATCATGAGTCAGATTCATCCCACCACTACCAGAGGCACTTGTAATATTCACATAAAAATAAGAAATATGTAAAAATTAATTAATTTTTCAGAATTTTGTTGAAAAATATGATAAAATCACTCTTATACTTCTTCTATTTTGCTATTATAGAAATAATTAAATTAGGATACTTTTATCGAATGGGGGAATATATAATGAGTGTGTTATTAAAAGGGCATGAACAGATTGTCAACGAATTAAACATTTTATATCAAGTAATGGTAGCGGAGCAATTAATTGAAGCGAAACAATTAAAAGAAAAAATAGAGAAACAGATTAATAAAATTGAAGCTGATCAAACTCTATCGCTTTACTACTCCCTACTAAACTTTAAATATAAGGTCCTAACCGATTGGACAAACATTAAGTATGATACTTTTAGTCAAATTGTTCGTTTAGACAATCCAATAACTGAAGACTTTATTACTTATTATTATCACTTTTTTAAAGCTGAACATGCTACCATTATTGGAAATTATGATGAAGCAAAAAAAGAATACGAAAAAGCTGAATCCCTTTTAAAACATGTACCAGGCGAACTAGAAGAAGCTGAATATAAATATAAATTTGCTATATTTAATCACCATACAAACAAACCACTTACAGCAATCAATTATGCAAATCAAGCTAAAGAGATTTTCTCAAAATATCCACGTTATGAAATTAAAATAGCTCTATGCGAAAACATTTTAGGCTCATGTTCTGTTTATTTAAAACAATTCGAACAAGCCGAAGAGAACTATAATTCAGCAATCAATATTTTACAAAAGCTGAAAGACGATACACTAATCTTAAAAGTTCGAAATAACTTAGGTTGGCTCTACTCTTCTCAAAATCTATCAACCCTTGCTATTAGACATCTTACAATAGTTACAAACAAATTACCTAAACACCTAAAAGCCAATTTTCTACAAGCCAAAGAACATTTTAGTTTAAATGAAAAAGAACTTGCAAACGATTGGGTTCAAAAAGGCTTAGAAATTTGTAATGAATTAAATAATCAAGAATATAAACACCATTTCACTATCTTAAAAACACAACACACTGGTATTCTAGACGACTTAGAAAACGCAATCATTGCAGGCACTACATATTTTAACAGTAAAGAATTATACGATTATGTACAAGAATATTACGAATTATTAGCAGTAGAATTTCATAAAGTGAATAAAATAGAGAAATCTCAAAAATATTTTTTCAAAACTTACGAAGCAAAACAAAAATTATTAACTAAGGAGGCACTAAGATAATGAAAAAGATTAGTTTAGCTATTTTAACCTTTACATGCATACTTGCTTTTGGATTTAATAATTTTACTGAAAGTCAACAAGCAAAACAACTTCCAAAATGGGATACAGATAAACAAGAAACACATGCAGACCTATAGAAACCTAAAAACCCCTAATAAAGGGGTTTTTAGATTTCTACAATATAATGATTTAGCATATGATGAAGAAATATGCTTATAAAAGATAGCCATACAGATACTCTCTGTACATGGCTATCTTTTATTTTTTCGGCACCAACAAAATCCCTAAACTAATAATACAAAAGCTCATTATTTGCTCTGCTGATAGACCAAACAGAACCGAATTTTGTTCACTAACAAGCGAAATAATAATATGAGCAAACCCCTCAATAATTAGAAAAACACTTATATTCTTTCCATTTCCGAGCCTTTCATTTTTCATCCATAACAAGCCCATTATACAAAGAGCAAGGATGATCTCATATACGAAAATAGGATGATATAAAAATTTAGATTCATATATATTCATTCCCCATGGTAGTGTCGTTTGTACACCTACTTCATGATGGAATAGAAAATAAAAGATAATGCACACACACAATCCAAAAGGGAGTACATCAAGTAAAATACGAAGCAAAAATTGTTCCTTTTTACTTTTCCAAACAATGTATACACTCGCAATTACGCATCCTACTACAATATGTTGTATACTTCCAATAGCTAATATTGCTTGCACTGGTGCCCCAAAAGCCCATACAGGATTTAAAATTGCTGGTGCAAACTTCCATACAAATACGATGATAAGAAAAGCATTTGTTACGGCATCCATCATTTTTTCATATGATACATTTTGATACTTCATCTTTCGTTTCATCAACATAAAACCAAATAGACTTCCAATTATAAGAGATATGGGTTGTAACCTCACAATCCACTCCATCGTCACCAAATCTCCTTTTAATTCTCAATCAATTTCTTAAATTTCTTTTCTAATTGATCTGGTGGTAATACACCTCGTACATGATCTACTATAATTCCATCTTTATTAACAAAAAATGTCGTCGGTAAAGAGAATACTTTATAATCTAGTCCAGCTACTCCGTCCATATCTAGTAGAACAGGAAACTCAAAACCATAACGATTAGCAAATGCGCTTGCTTCTTGTACTGGGTCACTAACAGTTGCATTCACCGCAAAAATTTCAACATCCTTTTTATATTTATCATACATATGAACTAAGTCAGGTGCCTCCATTTCACACGGCCCACACCATGATGCCCAAAAATTAATAATATACGGTTTTCCCTTTGCATCATTTAACGACTGTAACTTTCCGTCTAATCCTTTTAATGTGATGCTAGGTGCTTTAAAACCGACTTGTGGTAATACTTCTTTCTCCTGTAACTCTGCTTGCTTTGCTTTTCTTTCCTTTTCTTCTTTCTTTGAATTATAAAAGTTAACCCCCGCCCAAGCGAGAGCACCTACTAGTATAATAGCAATTAGTTTCTTCACTTTTCTTCCTCCTCATTTTTAAAAACCTGTAAATCCACCGAATAGACGAATAAAGAATGCTGTAATTTTCGTCATTTGATTTGTATACAATAAAATACCTGTTACAATCATCATTCCACCGCCAATTTTCATCATGACATTGGCATATGTAACAATCCATTTTACCTTCCCAATAAAGAATGCCATCACGAAAAATGGAACCGCAAACCCAAGAGTATACGCTGTAATATAAAGAAGCGCCCCTTCAGGATTCGTCGCGCCAAGCATGAGTACAGCTGAAAATATCGGTCCAACACATGGCGTCCAACCTGCTGCATATGTCATACCGACTAAAATCGAGCGAATATATCCAGTCGATTTACTTCTATACTGCACCTTTTTCTCTGCCATAAGCCACTTAGGCTGAAACAAGCCCGTCATAAATAGCCCCATTAAAACAATAAAAATCCCACCAATTTGTTGAATCAATTTTTGGTTAGATGAAAATGTTATTCCAATCCAGCTTACCGATAAACCTAACGCGTAAAATATAACCGAAAATCCGATCATAAAAAATACTGTATGTATAATCGCTGATTTTTGCATAATTCCACGATTTTCTTTTAAATCTTGGATAGACACACCGGTAATATAAGATAAATAAGATGGATATAGCGGTAAAGAGCACGGTGATATAAATGACAATACTCCCGCCCCAGCCACAAGCCAAATTGTTAAATCTGCTGCATTCATTTTATTCCCCCTTAAACACTACAATGAGTAGTGTTTATTCTTAAAAAAAGAGGCTATATGCACTCTCCGACAATAAGTACAACCGACATACAGAATAAACCTACTGTTACATATACCGAATTCGTATGTAACGGAATAGTAAGCTTAACAACCTTTTCATTTAACACTTGCTCGATTCGTAAATTTATTGCTGTTTTTGCAAATGAAGCTGTAACACATCGATTTTCCATTGTCTTTATTTTAATTAATTTTAATAACGCGCTACCTAACTCAAATGAAGATTCCATTTTTTGCATCGCATATTTATCAGCAGCTAGCTCCTGATACGTATGATATCGCTGTAACAACCCTTTTAATATCGGTATGTACATCATTCCTTCTGCTAATAGCGTAAAACAAAATAATTTTAGCGGATCCCAATTCTTTTGATGATATTCTTCATGGAAAATAATTGCATCTATTTCTTCATCTGAAAATGTTTGAAGCATCCCTTCTGACATGACAACTTTCGGACGAAATAGCCCAATTGTATATGCCGCAACTTCCGTAGTCGGCAATATATATATTTGTTTTCCTTTTCGGACGAAAGGGATAAGTACTTTTTGTAATTTTTTACTATAGAAAAATTGTCGCCAAATTCTTTTGCACACGATTAATACAGTAAGTAGTAATAATCCAGCGATTATAATACGAATCAGCGATAATTCTTTCATATGTTTTTCTAACTGGAACAAGCAAAAATTTGAAAGAAGGAACATCTTATTTTGAAACAGAAATGGATATGTAACGTAATACACTAACATACTGAAAAAGAGGATACTAACAATTACTGCTAACAATACGATTTTACGCATTTGCCATTTCATTTCATTAATCCTCTCTTTTTAACTGACTCAATTTGTCTTCTAACTTTTTTATTAAAGTCGGATCAGCCTGCTCTAACTCATCTAACATATGATTTACAACTAAATCTCCAAATTCCCCCATCAATTCCTGTGTCATTTTCTTCGTTTGATTGGATAAGAATTCTTCTTTTGTTTGTACAGCACGATATATACCACTTCTTTTCACAGTCTGTTTTTCTAAGTGTAATTTCTCTACTAACCTGTTCATAACTGTCATAACAGTGTTAAAATTCACAGGTGATTCTTCACTTAATTTCTGCTGCACTTCTTTAATAGTAATACCATCGCTAGACCAAACAATCTCCATAATTTTCGCTTCAAGCGGTCCAAAGAAATGATTTAACCCGTGCTCATTTAACTTATAGTTTTGAGTAAACATTGTACAACTCCTTTCACACTACGAATTGTAGTATAAATTAAATGAAAGGTCAAACGTAAATGATATATATGAAAATTAACTACCCATAAATACATAGGCTATTCCATTCATTTTAAACCTAATTTTTCTCCAAATGTATCAAAAAGATACTGCTCTAATATTTGTACACTAAACTTCTCATTACGTCCAAGTGCAAATAATTCCCGATCTTTCGCTACGATAGTATCTAACGGAATAGCTACATTATCCACTATTTTTGTAATTTCAATTATATTACTTTTTACATTTACTTCTGTTTTAAATTCAACGTTTTCTAACACTATATGTGAACGTCTTCCTGATGCAAAAAAAGTAAAATTAGGATTTTTAACAACGCCAATTTCAGTCTCTAACGCATATAAATAGTGAAAAATTACATCTCTGTGTCCATCTTTTATTATTTTTTCATCCTTCTCATCGTCTAAGTATTCTTTCAGCTTCGTTGTAAATTCAAATCGAAAATCCACTTTTTTCACTCTCCTTCTTTGTATTTCATATTAAATAAATATATTGAAATAATTTTAACATATTGTAATACAACTTCCTATTAAAAGTAAAAACTGTTTTAAAAAATCGCTATTATTTCCGATACCCTTTTAAAATATAAGTATAAATTCAATATGAATCAATGCGTCATTATATCTATTTAAACATATTTTTTCCATATTTTGAAACATTAGTATGAAATATTATATATCAATGTATGGTTTCTAATGCATTGGTATATATAGTCAGTAGTTTCTTTACTATTCCGATATACTTAAGCTACATTTTCTAATTATTGATTACATTACGGAAGGAATGTAACTCTCTTCTATCGAATTTTTATATAACAAAAATAATTAGGTGGTGCTTTACTATGAAATTAGCTGTCATTGGTGGCGGTGATTTACAAGATTCAAATCACTTGCCTATTAATGAACGCCTTATAGAATTAACAAATAAACAGTACCCAAAAATATTGTTTATTCCAACGGCTAGTCATGATGATGAAAGCTATATAAAATTATTTTTAGACACTTTTGAAAAACAATTACATTGTGAAGTACAAATTTTACGTACTACAACAGATTCACCTTCAAAGTATGAAATAGACGAGATGATTCATTCAGCCGATTTAATTTATTTAGGTGGCGGGAACTATATTCACATGCTTACGCAATGGAAAGAACATAGACTCGATGAAAAATTATTATTGGCTCTGCAGCAAGGAACACTTATTGCTGGTTATAGCGCTGGTGCTATGTGTTGGTTCACGTCTAGTATCCGATCAGATTATGAAGGTTCTGGTTATATAGAGAGTAACGGATGGGGTATTGTTAATAAAAGATTTTGTCCACATTATAATCAATTAAACAGAATGAACGCCTTCCATTCCTTTTTACAAAATCATCAAGGGAATATAGAAGGAATTGCACTGGAGGATAATTGCGCTTTATATATTACAGAGGAATCCTTTGAGATTATCGGTGAACCGGAAAGAGCGTGGGAGTTTTATATGAGTGATAAAACACTCATTAGACAACATTTTGATATAACTTTAAAAAGCTATTTATAAACCTGAACTTACGAAAAAATGTCCCTAAGTCTAATAACTTAGGGACATTTTTCTATTTAACTAACTAATCGTGTAATTCGTTTCTTTTGCCATGAAAGCTTATAATATGCATACTGTAATATTAAGCTGACAATAAATGCTGCTGGATACCCGATCCAAATGCCTTCTATTCCAAGACTTGTATGGTAAGAAAGATAATATGCTACGGGTACTTCTACAAGCCAAATTGAAACAACTCCAATAACAGTTGGCCAAAGTACTGTACCGCTCGCTCGCATTGTCGCACTAATAATTTGTGCATGACCGAAAATTAAATAACTCCATAATGTAATCATAACTAAGCTATGAGCAATTTCAATTGTAGTTTGACTCGTTAAAAATAGTGATAAAATGTCTCTTGAGAATACGTAAATAAGAGATATTAACACACCACCGATGACGTAGTTCATAATAATTCCGGCCTTCACAACTTTCTGTAATCGATCAAATTGATTCGCACCAATCGATTGTGCCGCAAAAATGGAAACTGTAATACCAAGGCTAACTGCTGGCATTTGTACATAACTTGCAACTTGATTCACAACGCCGTAAGCAGCTGTTGCATCCGAACCGTAACGATTTACAAATGCGATTACGGCAATTTCAGATAATGAAACTAATATCATATTAATACTCGCTGGAATACCGAGCCTTAGTAATAGCTTTAATAACTCCCCATCCATTCGAAGGTATTTTCTAACCGTTCCATCTAGTTGTAATGGGTGATTTTTCTTCTTTAAATACACAAGCATGACAATAAACGTAATAACTGTAGATATAACAGATGCATAGGCCGCTCCATACACATCTAATTTCGGAGCTCCTAACCATCCAAAAATAAGAACCGGTAATAAGATCATATTTAGCGCTGTACTTACAATTAAAAAGTAAAATGGCGTTTTAGAATCTCCTGTACCTCTCATAAATGTTGTATATGCGAAATATAAAAATAATACTGGCATCGATATAAATAAAATCCGTGCATAATGTACACTTATTTCAATAATATTTTCTGGCGTTCCCATTAGACGCATAATATCCATCGCAAAAATACTGCCTATTATCGCCAATACAACTCCAATAATAAAGGTAAACGTCAACGTCGTACCAACGATAGCTTTTAAACGATCTTCGTTTTTAGCACCAAACGCCTGACCAATTAAAATAGAGCTTCCTGAACCGATACCAATTACAAATGAAACGAGCAAGAAAAATAATGGGAAGAATGCTGATATAGCCGCTAAATCATTAACTCCAAGCCATCTTCCTACTACTACCATACCAAATAATTGTCCAACTGATTGTAGTACATTACTTAATAATAACGGTACTAAAAACATCGACATCGATTTCCAAATCGGTTTACTCTCACTTTCCAACTTATGTGACTCCGCACCTTCTTTATTGTTATCTGCAGGTGGTTTCAAATTTCATTTCTCCTTTTATTAAACATCTATTTTCAATCTCTATCTCTTTGTATAGTTGTTATAATACTGTGCTTCTATTCATTTTCTTTTCGTATGATTATAACTTCACCCAATATTGACTTCCATCGGCTGTTCGATCTAAAAATCCATATTCGATTAAATATCTTCTTAAAGTTACAAAATCAGGGTATACATTTTCTATCACTGTATTTACTTCTTTTTCAGTATACTTTTTATTACTATCAAACTTCTTCACTAAATGGCGCAATATAATTAATTTACGCTTTTGTTTCTTCGGAAATTTAGAGAGAGGTCCATCTAATCCTTCTGTAAAATGAGCTTTTAATACTTCATCATTTTCTTCTTCCGTAATATTGTATCGATCATCCACCATCGTTGCTGTTCTATGAATTGGCACAAATTTCGTTTGTACTTTTGATTTTTCTTCTGATAATTCCATTAGCGCTAAAAATACTTTTGCTTGCTTCATTTTCTCTCGCAGTGTAAATCGATGATTACGAATTGTTGATGTACTTCCGCCATCCATCTCTTTTACAATTTCTTTATCATTCAGTCCCATATGGAAAAACTGAACCATTTTCTTTTGTAAATCCGTTAAACCAGTAAATTTCTTATCCATATTTAACAAATAATCAAACATAGACGTATGCTCATTTTGAATATGCAATTGGACGAACTTCTCTGCTTCATACAAAATTTGGTTATCTTGATAAATAACACCTTTAATAAATGTTTCACCACAAGCTAAGCAAATGTACTCCTCTTTTTCTTCATCAAACACATACCCTTTCTTTAATTCCTCTATTGACGCATCCCAAAACTTCTCTGAAATATCGCTCATACTAAACACTCCTTCAAAATGTTTATTTAAAACCAAACAAATCAACATATCGTTTATTATCACTTCATCATCTTATCACAACACAAACAAACATTTCAACGTTTCGTTTGCCCATTTTATAAACTTTTATAAAAACATCTAACAAAAGGGTTTAATACAACGAAAAGCGAATATGTTTATACAAATTCATTTTATAGGATGTGAAATAGAACATAAATATTCTTTAAGACCCTTAGTTTACCGTTAAACAAATTGCACAGAATACATATGCGATTAGTGAATATGGAACTGGTATTCACTCATTCCAAAACTTCAGTATTCAATTTTAACTACAAAAAAGATGTTTTCGTATAAGAAAACATCCTTTACTTTTTATATATTCTATTTACAGTCTCTACTAAAACCTTACTTGCTTGTACAAATGTATGCTTTCGATTTCTATCTTCAACAAATTTATTAGCACAACTACTCATAATGATCATACAACTAATTATGACTAACGCTATCTTTCTATTCTTGTAAGTCACTTTATGCCACTCCACTATTACAAAACTTCTTTTGAATTTATCCCATCAAGAAATTTTACATGAATAATAAAACGCGCGAATATGCAATTCTGCATATTCACACGTTTTATCACAATGTTATGATTTAATTTAGTTAAAGAACAAGTATACCGAGGTGACTAACTTGAAATTTAAAGCGAAAAAAAATCCATTCCACGTCATTTTCATTACATTATTTATAATTATTTTTTTCGTTTCGTTATTCTTCCAAAATGAAAATTCTATTTTTTTCACTCTCATGATGCTATTAAATATCGTGAATCTTTCTTCATTCTATTTCTCTCACTACAACATAACGGAATCATCTCTTGTTGTAAAACACGGTTTCATTTTTCATACTGAAATTCCATTTGAAGATATTCGTCACGTTAAATACTCTGGTAAAAAACTTCATTCAAAAAAATGGACTAGACAACAATTAGAAATCCATTACAATTTATTTGACTCAGTGACCACTTTCGTACCACTAGAAGAAGAAAAATTCATTTCACTCTTAAAAGAGAACTGCCCACAGATGAAAGTAATGAATACGCCTGCTAACAAATAATATATTTTGAAGCTTGTAGTATTGCAAGTAGATGAAACATAAAAATGAACATCAAAAAAGCCAAGATTCTATACTAAGAACCTTGGCTTTCTCTATTACTCTTTTGGAGCAATCATTTTCTTTGGATCTACAATTTCATCAAATTGCTCTTCTGTTAGTAGCCCAGATTGCAATGCTGCTTCTTTTAAAGTTAACCCTTCTTTATGAGCATGCTTCGCAATTTTCGCTGCATTTTCATATCCGATATGTGGGTTTAGCGCTGTTACAAGCATTAGTGAACGATTCACATTTTCATTAATTACTTCTTCATCTGCTTCAATACCAACTGCACAATTGTCATTAAACGAAACAATTGCATCCGCTAATAAGTGAGCTGATTGTAAGAAGTTATAAGCAATAACAGGTTTAAATACATTTAACTCAAAGTTACCTTGGCTCGCAGCAAATCCGATTGTTGCATCATTCCCCATCACTTGCGCTACAACCATCGTTAATGCTTCACTTTGCGTTGGATTTACTTTCCCTGGCATAATAGAGCTTCCCGGTTCATTTGCTGGAATAATAATTTCTCCAAGACCACTACGTGGACCACTTGCAAGCCAACGTACATCGTTAGCGATTTTCATTAAATCCGCAGCTAATGCTTTTAATGCACCGTGAGTATATACAACTTCATCATGGCTCGTTAATGCATGGAACTTATTTGGTGCAGAAACAAATTGTTTACCTGTAAATTGACTAATTTCCTCTGATACCATCTCACCAAATTTAGGATGAGCATTGATACCTGTTCCAACCGCAGTTCCACCAATTGCTAACTCTTTCATATATGTATTGCTCTCTGCAATCATACGCTCTGTTTTTTCAAGCATACGGTGCCATCCGCTAATTTCTTGCCCTAAAGTTAACGGCGTTGCATCTTGTAAATGTGTACGACCAATTTTTATAATATGTTCAAATGCAGTTACTTTTTCTGCTAAAGTTTCTTTTAATTTCGTAATTGCTGGTAATACGTGATTTTCTACTGCGATTACACAAGCTACATGAAGCGCCGTTGGAAATGTATCATTTGAACTTTGTGACATGTTCACATCATCATTCGGATGAATATGTACGTCAGATCCCTTCTCTTTCAAAATTTGATTCCCACGATTTGCAATTACTTCATTCACATTCATGTTTGACTGTGTACCACTACCTGTTTGCCATACGACAAGCGGAAAATGTTCATTCCATTTCCCTGCAATCACTTCATCCGCAGCTTCTACAATTGCTTCTGCTTTTTCTTCTGATAGCTTTCCTAATTTTTGATTGCTAAGCGCTGCACTCTTCTTTAAAATTGCAAATGCTTTTACAATTTCAAGTGGCATTTGCTCTGTTCCAATTGGAAAGTTTTCTTTACTACGTTGTGTTTGTGCTGCCCATAATTTATCAGCTGGAACTTTTATTTCTCCTAATGTATCTCTTTCAATTCTGTACTCCATGTTTTCATCCCCTTGAAAATATAATACCTACATCTCTTATAATAACAGACTTTCTCTTAAATGATAAGAATTCTCACTCTTATATATAGATATTCTATATTTATTTTAAAAAATTCCTCTTGACCTAAACTTAAGTTTAGGCTGTATCCTTTCCATTGTAACCTACTATAACACTACTGGAGGAATTCAATATGAAAAAATATGCTTTTATAACAGGTGCAAATAAAGGAATTGGATATGAACTTGTACGTCAATTAGCAGAAAAAGATTATCACGTATTTTTAGGTGCTCGTAATGAACAACTTGGACAACAAGCCGTAGAATCTTTAAATGTTTCAAACGTTTCCTATATTCAAGTAGATATTTCAAATTCACAATCCATTCAAGAAGCAATAAAGAAAATTTACGAAATGACTGACCACTTACATTTATTAATTAATAACGCAGGCATAGCGCTAGACTTCAATACACTACCTAGTGAATTAAATATTGAAACTTTACGCCAAGGATTTGAAGTTAATTTTTTTGGAACTTTCCAAATGATGCAAGCCTTTTTACCATTATTAAAGAATTCAAGCAACAGTAAAATAATAAATGTAACAACTGACATGGCCTCACTAACAATGTTTGCTAATGGTGAAACACATCCAATTAATACACTAGGATATAATTCTTCCAAAACAGCTATTAATGCTTTAACATTAGCTTTTAGTAAAGAATTTGCCACTAACGGTCCAGAAGTATTTGGGGTAACTCCTGGTTTTACAACTACGGATCTTAATGGAAATTCCCCTGGTGGCCATACAACCACTGAAAGTGCTAAAATTATTATTAAATATGCATTAAGTGAAACAAACTATAATGGTAAAATACTTAACAAAGATGGCATTATACCTTGGTAATAAAAGGATGAATGATATGTATTATACAATTGGGCAAGTCGCCAAAATGCAACATTTAACTATTTCTCAAATACGTTATTACGATAAACAAGGACTGTTTCCTTTTCTGCAAAGAAACGAAAAAGGAGATCGAGTTTTTGATGAAGAAGCACTGAAATATTTAGAAATGATTTTGTGTTTAAAAAACACCAGTATGCCAATTCAAAAAATAAAACAATTTATCGACTGGTCTATGGAAGGAGAATCTACCATCCTTCAAAGGTTAGCATTAATGAAACAACAGGAGACCAATGTCTTACAGCTCATGCAAGACACTGAAAAAAACTTAAAAAAGATACAACAAAAAATTGCTAAATATGAGAATGAAATAACTTCAGCAAATGCTATTAAAAAATAAAAAAATCACCTTCTACATATTGTAGAAGGTGATTTTTATTTTATGATGCTTGCTTTCCTTTATCTGCATCATCTACATACCAGATGAATTTGCCTGTATATCCGTAAATAACTGCTAAAATTAACGATACGAAGCTTAACCACATAAACGGAACGTATGAGAACGTTGCTACACCTAAAATACCCGCCATAAAAATACCATTATCAGACCATGGAACCATACCTGAAGTTAACGTTCCACCTACTTCTGAGTTACGCGCTAATACACGACGGTCTATTTTTAATTTATCATAGCTATCTTCCATAATTTTTGGTGTTAAAATTAGTGATACATACATCGCACAACCAAATATATTAGCTAAGAATGCCACGATTAATGTAGACAATGTTACATTACCTGCAGAATTTAATTTCTTCTCAAATTTTGATACGATTACTTTTAAAACACCTAGTTTTTCAAGTAATCCACCAAATCCTAAACCGAAAATAATAACGGCTACTGAGCCAAGCATGCCGTTAATTCCACCACGGTTTAATAACTTGTCAACAAACTCAACACCAGATTGAATTGAGAATCCGTTATAAGCTGTTCCAATCGCCTCTCCAAAGTTCATCCCTTGGAAAAGAGTTGCCCAAATTGCACCAATTAAAGCTCCCATTGCAATTGTTGGCATAGACGGTTTCTTCATCGCTAATAGAACGATAACAATGACCGCCGGAACAAGCATCCATATTTTAATATCAAATTGCTTTAATAAAGCTTCTTTTAAAAATTCTACTCGATTCAAATCTACATTATCGCCGCCATACATCCAACCAGCTACAGTAAACATAATACTAGTAATAATATAAGCCGGAACATCTAATACGAGCATAGCTCGAACGTGAGCAATAACATCTACTTTCGCCATAGAAGCTGCAAGAACTGTGCTATCAGAAAGTGGTGATAATTTATCGCCGAAATAAGCTCCTGAAAGAACTGCACCAGCAACAAGCGGAAGTGGTAAACCAAGTCCTTCACCAATCGCCATCATAGCAATACCTGCTGTTCCCACTGTTCCCCAAGACGTTCCTGTTGCGATAGAAGTTATAGAACAAATAATTAATGTTGCTAATAGGAATATGCTAGGGTGAATAAATTCTAATCCATAATAGATTAATGTTGGTACTACCCCACCAGCAATCCACGTTCCAATTAAAGCACCTACTGCAACTAAAATCAGTATTGCTTCTAATCCGTTAGAAATCCCTTTCGTAATTGCATCTTGCAATTCTTGATAACGAAATCCTAATCTTAATCCAAGCGCAATTACTAAAAACCATGAAATAAATAGCGCTAATTGAATTGGGAGATCAAAAATCGTTTGGAAGGAAAAGACAACAGCAAGAAATAGTAATAAAAGAACTATGATTTCTAGCATCGATGGTAATCTTACACTTTTCATTTTTTTCTCTCCTTACAAGTCGATAACATGACGTATGTCGTCTTACATGTATGTAATATACAATTAGCGAAGACAAAACAAAATTTTCATATTATTTCGATTTATTTTTCCAGTATAATATATTCACAACCCTTTCTATTGTAAAAGTAGATTACGTTTTTCGCAATGAAAAATATAAAAAATGTTGTATTTTTATTTATCCCGATATTTTCGGCCAATAAGACCTCCGCCTTAAAATTCAGTAAGTGCAAAGCACTTAGGTAAGAAATTAACTACTGTAAAATTCCGAATCGATATGAACATATTAAAGCTTCACTTTATTTACAAGGAACAATCCCATACTAACTTTTTTAATATTTGCTGCAACAAAACTTTTTACAACTATCTTAACTTTTTAATTCACACCATTATTTTCTACGCAAAAAATAGGGCACACATCCTTAAAATGATGTATGCCCTATCTTTATTTATACATATTTTGTATTTCTTCTTTATTTTTAAGTATTTCCTCAAACTTATCACTACAACCCTTCGGAAATAACACTCCCAGTCCATATGAATGCGCAAATTGAAAATGAGGGCACTTCGCTTTTACCTCATCCCAAAACTTATACACGCCGAAATCACCACTTCTAACTTCAATATCATGAAATAATACAATACCGTTTTTCGCGACTTTCGGTAGCCATGTATTATAATCGTGAGAAACAGCTTCATACGTATGATAGCCATCAATATGCAAAAGATTTATCGTTTCATCTTGAAACCGGTCTACAGCATCATCAAAAGTAGATCGAATTAAATTTCCTATATTAAGGTAGTTATCGCTCACTACTTTTTCTACTATTTGAAAAACCCCTTCTCCATATGGACCTGTATGCCCATCTCCAGCCCAAGTATCTACTGCAAAGCATTTAGTCGATAACCCTCCATCTTTTACTCCTTGACAAAAACTGAAGAAAGAAGCACCTAGATGTGTACCTAACTCAACTAAAGTTTCCGGTTTTTCAAATCGTACTAAGTCATATGCAAAATCTAAATGTCCACTCCACGCAGATTGTGACCGAATAATAGGACTAAATGTTTCAAATTCAAATGATGGTTTATGAGTAACCCAGTTCATCGCATAACTCCTTCTGCACATATTTTTAACAAACCAAATTACTCTTATCTTTATTTTTTTATTGCCATGATTATGATTCTATTTCATGAAAATATGAAGAATTTATTCTTTTCTATTGAGGTAAAGCATCATATACATATGGGTCAGTTGGCTTATTAATTTTCTCGATTTTGTTTACTTTTACAAGTGGAAAGACTGTTCCTTTATATGTCGTTTCATCTAATAATCCTGTTATTTTCACCCATGTTTCTTCTGGAATTTTTTCAATATTTTTCCCGGTAACAATCATCCCCCAGACTGATGCATCCGCAATACAACAAGTTATACCATATCGAGCCACTACTGCTTTATTACCCGTCACATCTTTATCCTTATATATAAACCCTAAGAATGTAATTTCTTTCCCTTTAAACCAATTGACATTTTGACCAATTACATTCATTGTTTGAACATAATCCTTATCCTTTACTTGTAGTTTACGCTGTCCTAACATACTTTTTACTACTTGCTCTTCCGTTTTATAAATCGTTGCTAAATTTGATGTTTCTTCTGGATCAACTGATACTTCTCGCCCATCAAACTTAACCTGTTTCCCCTCTTTTTCGTTTCTTTCTAGACTTCTCGACTGTACACTTTGATTCATACCCCTTTTTCCTGCTAAACTTCCATCAATTGTTACACTTCCAAAGAGAAAAGCACTAACTATCGGAACGACAAATAAAACATATACAAAGAAACTTTTTATCCCTGATTTTGATGTTGTATGATGTTTACAACAATTACAATCATGCTGTTTTTCTCTTCCATCTCTCCAAACTTGTACAATACCAAAAATTAAAATTACTACAAAAGCTATATACGTAAATTTGATCATTTTTGGAGCGATAAAATTATAAATATTCCCTGTTACAAGTAGTTTAAATAAGAGCATTGCTAAACCAATTAAAATAATGCCACGAATATAGCAATGATATGCCTTCTGCTCCTCTTTCCCCATTCTTTCTCACCTCCTATAACATTATGATTTGCAGGATGGTATACACAGATATAATGACAATTCCTATCAAAAAGAATACAAATCTCTTTTGAAAATATGCAAATAGCATTAACGTATTTTTCATATCAAGCATAGGCCCAAACACAAGAAATGCGAGAAGTGCCTTTACCGAGAAAACATGTCCAAAAGATGCCGCTATAAAAGCATCGGCTGCAGAGCAAATTGATAAAACATAACCAAATCCCATCATAATAAAGGGGGCAATTACTTCGTTATGTGCTACTGCATCCAGTACATTCCGATCAAAAAACGTTTGAAATACACTTGCTAAAAAAGCACCAATCAATAAATACTTACCAGTATCAAAAAACTCATCTACAATGTGATTCATAACATCTTTCCAACTCTTTTTATTGCTTGTTTGAACTGAAACCTCTACATCTTTTAAAACATTTCTTTCGCGATAGCAATAATACACAATTAGACCTATGAATAGAGCAACTAAAATTGTTATCCCAAAGCGTGCATATACAACGTAATCATTTTTTGGAAACGCATATACAGTAGATAAAAGAACAACTGGATTCATAATGGGTGCACTCAGTAAAATAACAATGCCTACATGAAGTGGCAACCCCTTTTGAATGAGCCTTCTTACAATTGGTATAATGACACATTCACACATTGGAAAAAGAACTCCCACAAATACTGCCGGAATCATTGCAACAATCGGAGATTTCGGCAGTACTTTTTGAATCATATCTTCCGTCACAAACACTTGAATACATGAAGAAACAATTACCCCTAATAAAATAAAGGGTATTGCTTCAAAAATGATACTTAAAAATACTGTATTCACATTCAACCATTCCTGTGGCATATTTTTGTGCAAATTTGCTAGACTTGTAAAATCTACAAAAAATAATAAAAAGAGAAACATAGCGATAAGAGCTATGCCTACTAATTCTTTTGAAACTCTATTAAAGACCAAGCTTCTCGCCTCCATTTTATTTATATGTAAACATGTGCTTGTCCAAATGCTCCATACTACAGCACAAATTTTATAGTCTATTTCTATTCTTAAATCGTAATCATTATGATTTATTCTTGCTTTTTCTTTCCCTATCGTTTAACATAAAACGTAATCATTACGATTTAAAGGAGAGATCATTTCATGAAAAAAGTACCTATCACTGTATTAAGTGGTTTTTTAGGATCTGGAAAAACTACCTTACTACATCACATTTTGACTAATAAGAATAACTTAAAAGTAGCTGTTATCGTTAATGATATGAGCGAAGTAAACATTGATGCATCTCTTATAAAAAAGGGTGGTTTTTCACGTACGGAGGAAAAACTAGTAGAAATTCAAAATGGCTGTATTTGTTGTACACTACGAGAAGATTTAATGATAGAAGTGAATCGTCTTGTGGAAAATGGTGATATTGACTATATTATTATTGAATCTTCTGGTATAAGTGAGCCTATTCCAGTTGCTCAAACGTTTACTTATACAGACGAAGTTCTTAACATTGATTTAACGAAAAATTGTCGCCTCGATACGATGGTTACAGTTGTAGATGCAAACAGATTTTGGGATGATTTTGCAGATGGAGAAAGTTTATTAGACCGAAAACAAGCAATCGATGAGAATGATACCCGGGAAGTTATTGATTTATTAATAGATCAAATTGAGTTTGCAAACGTAATTATTCTTAATAAGATAGATTTGCTAGAAAAAGAAGATGTGATAGAGCTTCATCATTTACTAAAAAAATTAAATCCTAATGCAAAAGTTCTTGAATCTTCGTTTAGCAAAGTACCATTACAAGAAATTTTAAACACAAATCTATTTAATTATGAAGAAGCCAGTCAATCGGCCGGCTGGATACAAGAATTAAATAGTGACTATCATACACCGGAAACGGAAGAATACGGTATCAATTCCTTTGTTTACCGCCGCAAATATCCTTTCCATCCCGAGCGCCTTATGAATTGGCTAGAAAAATGGCCTTTAGATGTTGTAAGAGCGAAAGGATTCTTCTGGCTGGCATCTCGTAATAATATGATAGGGCTTCTATCTCAAGCAGGTTCCTCTATTACAATTCAAGGAGCCGGTGAATGGATAGCCGCATTACCTGAAACTGAAAGAAATCAAATGATTGCAGAAGAACCAGAAGTATTAAAAAACTGGGACGAGCGATATGGAGATCGAATAACTGAGCTCGTATTTATCGGTATTGATATGAATCGTTCTGTGATTGAACAATCATTAGATGATTGTCTATTAACAGAAAAGGAAATGGGACAAAAGTGGAATACATTTATTGATCCTATTCCGGCTTTTACTTATACTTCATAATAATTAATAAAAGGCTTCAGTAGAATGAAGCCTTTTTACTTTATAGCACTCTTATTTAATAGGTTTGCTTTAATTATAAATACAATTGTAACTAAAACAATTAATATAGCATATACGATACCAACTACATCCCCTATTTTTTCTAAGCCAAGCGGTAATATTATAGTAGCAACTCCAACTATATAAGAAAATGCTCCTGAAAGCTTCGCTAATTTATTTTTATCTCCAACAAACGTTTCTTCTTGATATCCTGCTAACAAAAACAACCTCTTTTTCACATGTATTTGATACCCTAAAAAAATGATAAGTAACCCAACAAATAAACAAACTAAAAATCCAGCTAACATATACTCCCCCTCCTCTACAATATTTTACTATACATAAAAAAAATAAAATTAGAAATTTCAGTTTATTAACGAGTTATTCTGTGATATATTGCATATTGTATTCAATTTATATTTTTAGAAAGGAGAATTTTAAATCATATGGATTCAAATCGATTAAAAGGAATTATAATGGTCATAATCGGTGCTTGTTTATGGGGCTTGTCTGGTACAGCTGCACAACAGCTTTTTCAATATGACAATGTTTCAACCGAATGGTTAGTTACGATCCGTTTACTTATATCTGGAATTATTTTGCTCATTATTTCCTCATTCGGAACGAGAAAAAAAGAGATATTTGGCATTTGGGAACAAAAATCTGATGCTATTAAAATGATTTTGTTTGGTCTATTCGGTATGCTTGCTGTACAGTATACGTATTTCGCTTCAATTAAAGAAGGAAATGCTGCCGTGGCAACATTATTACAATATTTAGCTCCTATATTCATCACTGTATACTTACTTTTCAAATGGAACGTTCGTCCATCAAAAATTGATTTCATTTCAATTACCCTTTCATTAGCAGGCACTTTTCTCTTACTAACAAACGGGTCTGTTCATAACTTGGCTGTTTCTACACCAGCTATTATTTGGGGTATTTTATCTGGATTATCTCTCGCTTTTTATAGTTTATATTCAAAGGAATTGTTAGAAAAATGGTCTTCCTCCGTTATCGTTGGATGGGGCATGATTATTGGGGGTATTGGTGTAACGATTGTACACTTTATTTCTACAAACGAATTCATTTTATTATCAACTATGAAATATGTAAAACTAAGTACCCTACCGCTCATCATATTTGTCGTCATTTTCGGGACACTTATTGCCTTTTATTTATACTTAGACAGCATACGATACCTGACTCCGAAAGAAACAACATTATTTGGTTGCACAGAACCACTCGCAGCTATTATTTCTTCTATACTTATATTGCACGTGCCATTTCAATCTTTTCAGTTATTAGGCGCTTTTTGTGTCATTGTAATGGTGCTCATCTTAAGCCAAAAACCGGATGAAGGGAAACAAAAATTAAAGCTTGTTCATGCAAAAAAGGAAAATATACAATGAAAGGATTGAATTCACTATGCCTGTCCCTCAAAATTATAAAAAACCAGGAAGAATTTCAGCAAAATCACTCGTTTTAAATCAACTACAAAATTGGATTATTGAAGGTGTACTGAAGCCCAATGAAAAAATTAATGATGGGGAATTGGCTGAGGCACTAGGAGTAAGCAGAACACCTGTAAGGGAAGCACTTCAAATATTAGAGCTTTCTGGATTAGTGGAAATGGTACCAGGGCAAAAAACGAAAATTGCTCCTATTAAGTTAGACGACGTATCTATCATTTATGAAACGATGGCTGGTCTTCACTCTATTATAGGAAAGCAAGCTCTTCAAAACATTACAGACGCTGATATTCAAATACTTTCTGAAATAAATGATCATTTTCAGCACTCTATAGAGAAAAAAAACGCAAAACAAGCTTTAAAATTAGATATACAATTCCACAATACAATTTCTTCTATTGCTAAAAACCAATATATTGAACCCTTTCTAGAAAATATGCAACTTCACGTTTTACGTCTTGAATATTTGTTTTTCCAAAACTTTGTTCCAGCAAGTCAATCTATTGAAGAACATCACTCTATCATTCAAGCATTACAGAAGCAGGACGAAAAACAAATGGAACAAATAATGACCCAAAACTGGCTCCGTCCCATGAAAGAAATACAAAAAATAATTTCTACGAAATAAAAAGAGAGCTGGTTACACAAAATCGTAACCAGCTCTCCTTTTACTAATCTATATAGCTACGCCTGAATATTTGCATAATCTTCCATATCTTCGTACTCTTTTTCCAATTCCTCTAAAGACAGCTCGTATAATTGTCGGTCGCGAATCTTAAACACACCTGCTCCAATTAACTCATCAATTAAATGCCTCTTACGATTTTCAACAGCAAAACGGAGTTGACTACTCATCTTTTAAAAAACTCCTTTCTACGATCATTGAAAATGATAATCTTTATCAATTACCACTTTTGATTATAAAAGATGACTCTTTATAAGTAAAGTAATTTCATGAAATATTTACCTTGCAAAGTATTTGTGGCCACATTATATATATGTATGCCGTGCGAAAAATGTTATGACACTTTTTCTTATCCTTTTTCTTTCATACTTTGCAAGTTGTCTCATCGTGATGAAATTCACCATCTATTTCTACTTGAATGGTGACATGTTCTACATGAAACTTCTCCTTTAATACATACGTAGCCTTTTTTAATACACTTTGCGTTTCATTCCCTTTAATAATCAAGTGGCAAGTTAATACTTGAAAATCCGATGTGACAGACCATATGTGCAAATCATGAACTTCTTTGACAATCGGAATATTTAATAATGTACTTTTTACCTCTTCAACATTTATGTGCTGTGGTGCACCTTCCATTAATATATGAACCGTATCACGTGTTACACGCCATCCACTAATAATGACTAAAATAGACACAAGAATACTAGCAATCGCATCTGCAGCAGTCCATCCGAAAAATTTAATAAGTAACGCAGCAATAATCGCTCCGACGGAACCCAATAAATCGCCTAGTACGTGCAGGAAAGCACTTCTTAAATTCAAATTACCTTTCACATCTCCGCCTCTCATTAATATCCAAGCTGATAAAATATTAATAAGCAGACCAAGGACTGCAATAATGAGCATCCCATTACTAGCAATCTCAACTGGTTCTTTAAAACGACGGATTGCTTCAATAAAAATGTATACCGAAATGACAATAAGAACGACACCGTTACATAATGCTGCTAACATTTCGACTCGCTTATATCCATATGTTTTCACAGTTGTTGCTGTTTTTTCTCCGAGCTTAAACGCAAGTAAACTTAAAGCTAAAGATACTGCATCACTTAGCATATGCCCCGCGTCAGATAGTAGTGCTAAGCTATTTGTTACAAAGCCACCAACAACTTCTGCAATCATAAAACTTGTTGTTAGTAGGAAGGCAATTAGTAATGCCTTTTTATTTTTTGAATGACCATGATCATGCGAATGTCCCATACTTATACTCCTTTAAGTACAATATCTGTATGTTAGTATGAAACAAACTCCCCATCTTTATCCCGAATCAACTGATTGTAAACGCCCGCTTCCTCTGTATACACACTTCGCTACTTTTTAGACAATCCCTTTTTCTCAAATAAAACAAGACTACTTCTTTTTTATTTTCATATTGTTTACTAATGAAAGAATTTTAAGGAGGTTACTTAAATGAAACGTTTATTTCTCTGTATGGAACGTGAACTTGTTGTAGTGAAAGAACAATATGATAACTATGAAACGACTTACCACTTACAAAATATGCAACCTACCTGTATCGCTGTTGATCCGTTCCACCCAAACCGTGTATATTGCGGAACATTTGAACGAGGTCTATGGTTAAGTGACGATAGCGGGGATTCATGGAGACCAATTGGAGATTCTTATCGTTACTTTGATTTCCCTAAAGAAGATGGTATTTTGCACTCCTCTATCACTTCCATAACAATAAGCTCAAATGAACAAGTGAACGGATATGGTGTCGTTTATGTTGGCACAGAACCGAGCGCTTTATTTCACTCTGAAAATGGTGGTGAAACGTGGACTGAACTTAAAAATATGAAATCATTATTATCTTCTTATACGTGGGCTTTCCCGCCTAGACCTTTTACCCATCACGTACGCTGGATTACAGTTGACCCAAACAACCCTAATACAATACACGTTTCAATCGAAGCTGGTGCTGTTATTCAAAGTAACGATAAAGGGCATACATGGATTGATAAAAAATTCGGTGCCCCTATCGATGCACATCAATTACTTATGCACCCTGAAGCACCAAATCGCCTTTATGCATCATGTGGTGACGGATTTATGGGCGGACCTGATCGTGCTTATCTTGAAAGTTATAACAATGGAAACAGCTGGATCTCATGTAGTGAAGGACTTGAACATCATTATTTATACAGCATGGCAATTGATCCAGCTGATTGTGATACGATTCTCGTTTCTGCCGCGCCAAGTGCTGATCTCGCTCATCACCGTATCCCTTATGAATCTTATATTTATCGAAAAACGAAAGATACTCCTTTCCAGCAAGTACAACAAGGACTACCATCTGCAATCGGTACAGTCATTTCGATGTTTGCTACAAACGAAGCCGAACCACATACGTTCTACACGTTAAATAACAATGGCGTCTTTCAATCCAATGATAGCGGCGAATCGTGGGAACAACTAAATATTCCGTGGAAAGATGAATATAAAACGCAGCATCCGCATGCATTGCTCGTTACTAGTTCTTAACGAAAAAGAGACTGCCTAAATGGTTTTAGGCAGTCTCTCTTTTATTTCTTTAAATCAATGACGATATCATCTAACACAATATCTTTACTCTTCGCTTCTTTTTTCGGCACTTCTATTTTCTTCTCTTTTCCATTCACATACTCTACTCCACCATGATTTTCAGGTGTATGAACTCGCAAGTGTACACGAGGTGTAACGATAAGCTTTGTTGCATTTTCGTTTAACTTTTGGAATGTAGAACTCCAACTACTTTTGTGCGGTTCTGCTACTGTACTAGTTCCGCCATTTCCTTCACCAGCATATTTATTTCCTAAATCATCTTTTATTTCTAATTCCACATCAGCGCTATCCCATATACTTCTTAATACTTTAGATTCTTCCTGATTGAAAAAAACGATAAATGACATCGGAGTTACTTCCATTTTGTCTATATTTACTTTTATTAATTCATTTTCAGAAACCCTATTAACTTTTACTTCTTTACTCTCCATTGCTTTTAAACTAAGTGCGAAGTTCCAATTCCCCTTAATTGAATTACCTTTATAATCCAACTCAATCTCTTCCATATTCCACCAAACGTTTGCAACATCTAACCTTTTACTACTATTACCACTCATCGTAGTCATACCTACGTACTTTTTCTCTCCAACTTTTGTTACTTGAGAGCTTCCTCCCCCGCCATTAAACCCCATCACCTGCGGATATCCAAATATATTTGGCTTCTCACCTAAATCTTTATCACTCTCAATAGAGTATGTGATTGTGATTGTTCTACCATCGAACACAGCATCATTAATTGTAACCTTAACCCCATTACTCTCCCTTGTCATATTCAACTCAGTCGAAAACTCTTTATAATTTTCATATAACCCTGTTCTACCATTATCTAAAAACCGGAATATGTCCCCTACTATTGGTAATCCTCCAGCGTATGTCGGAAATCCGATGCCAAGCATGGCAACCGATACGCCGACTAAAATAGATGCAGCAGCGACACCTTTTTTCCAACTTTTCATCTTTTTCTTCGCACGTATCGATTGTTTTACATTTCGTTTTACTTTTTCCTTTTCAATTTCAGAAGCCTCAATTTCTTCTAGTTCTTTTTCGTCTATATCAATATCATTTAATAGTTCATAAATGTCTTTCATATTGCACTACCTCCAAAACTAATATTCGTAGCATTTTGTTGTAGTTTCTTTTTCCCCCGGTACACTCGATTATCAATTGCTGCCCGAGTTAATCCTAACTTGTCACCTATTTCCTCTGTCTTCATACCAAGTAAATATTTCATAATGAACACCTTTTGATCTAGCGGTTCTAATTGATTAATGAGCTTCAATAATTCTTCCCTATCTTCCATAACGATTAATTCGTCTTCTGCTGATTTTTCTGTACTGATATGAAGCTCATCTGAAATGATTTCTACTGTTTTAGTAGATTTCCGGTAATAATCAATTGCTTTAAACTTTGCAATCGCTGCAATCCACTTTTTAAAATCACTCGGCTCTCCATGAAATTTATTTGCGTTATTCCAAATGGAAAGAAATATATCGTTTATACATTCCTCTATGAGTCCATCATTTTGAATGGGAAGTAGAACTTTATGCGTGATCCCCTTTATGAGTGGTAAGTATGTATCGACAACAAATTCTAACGCGTCTTCTTTTTGCCGCTGTAATCTTTTTATAAAATTTTTCTCATTTGATTTCATGTAGCGATTCCCCTTATTGTTTTGTAAAAGCTTTTACACCCTATATAACGTCTGAGAAAATTTTTTCTCTCATCTTTTTATTTTTTGTATGTAATGGAATACTTTCCCTTAGCCATTGTCTCACATAACTATGCGTTCAAAGAAAATTTTCTCAAGTCTGTAATTTAATTCATGTAGTACACTATTTATATAGTCACTTTTTAACTTAGTGTACATTTTATTTCGTTAATCTACTATTTTAATTTAGGAGATGAGATGTGTATGTGTGGAATTACAGGTTGGGTAGATTGGAAGGAAGACCTTTCAAATCAACATGTTATTTTAAAAAAGATGGCAAATAGTATTGAGCATCGTGGTCCAGATGCTGAAGGATTTTGGTTTTCACCTCATGCGGCCTTTGCACACCGGCGTTTAATTGTAATTGATCCAGAAGGCGGGACACAGCCGAAGACATTCCGTGCTGGTGATTATACGTATGCTCTTACCTATAATGGAGAAATTTATAATTTCCGTGAACTTAAAGAGCAGCTTCAAAAATGTGGGCATGCATTTGAGACCCATTCAGATACAGAAGTATTACTACATGCTTATTTAGAATGGAAAGAAGACTGCGTGCGATATTTAAACGGAATTTTCGCTTTTGCCTTATGGGATGATCAGAAGCAACAATTGTTTTTAGCACGAGATCATTTAGGTGTAAAACCACTCTTTTACACAGAAAGAAATGACAGTATTATTTTCGGCTCTGAAATTAAAGCATTATTAGCGCATCCATCTGTCCCTGCTGAACTTGATGCGGGTGGAATAAATGAAATATTTGGATTAGGCTTATTTCGCACTCCAGGATGTGGCGTCTTTAAACATATTAAAGAAGTACGTGCTGGACATTCTATAACATTTACACGTCATAAAAAAGTAGTTACGAAGTATTGGAATTTAGAAAGTAAGTTCCATACAGACTCTATAGAAGATACATCTTCGCATATTTTATCTATTTTACAAGATACAGTAAAAAGACAATTAATTGCCGATGTTCCTCTCGTTTGTATGTTATCAGGCGGATTAGACTCTAGCGGTATTACTGCACTTGCGGGTAAAGAATTTGCTGCGGAAAATAAAACACTTCATACGTATTCCGTTGACTTTGTAAATAGTGCAAAAGATTTCGAGCTGACATTTGCTCGCACTGGTTTAGACGCTCCTTGGGTAAAACGCGTTTCTGAACATGTAGGGACAGCGCATCATGATATTATTGTGAATGCTGAAGAATTAGCAAATCACTTATTCGTTCCCCTTCATGCGAAAGATTTACCGAGTGCTGGTGAAATGGAAACTTCACTATATTTACTATTTTGCGAAATGAAAAAAGATGCGACCGTAGCTTTATCCGGTGAATCGGCTGATGAAGTATTCGGTGGATACCCTTGGTTTCATCAAGAAGAATTACTATATGTAGATAAGTTTCCTTGGCTAACAAATTGGAAAAATACATCTCCTCTTCTACTAAATGAAGTAAGTAACCAATGTAATCTAGAAAACTATATTGATACACGATTCCAAGAAGCGATACTTGAAGTACCTACTCTTGAAGGGGAAAGTAAAAAATCCGCGAAACAACGCCAAATGTTTTATTTATTTTTAACACGATTCCTTCCTTTCTTACTTGACCGTAAAGATCGCATGAGTATGGCTGTTGGATTTGAAGTTCGTGTACCGTTTTGTGATTATAGATTAGTTGAATATTTATGGAATGTTCCTTTCAACATAAAAAGTATTGATAATATTGAAAAAGGCATTTTACGTAGAGCACTACAACCAGCTTTACCTGACGATGTACGTAATAGAAGAAAAAGCGCTTATCCAACTTCACAAGATCCACACTACTTACAAACAATCCGTAATTTAACACTTGATATGTGTAGCAATAAAAACAATCCTATTTTCTCACTTATTAACCATTCCATCTTACTTTCAATTGCTGATCAAAGTAATAAAGAGATTAACAATTTTGAAGCAAGAAGTGCCATGGAGTATATGCTACAAGTAAATGAATGGTTAAAAACATATCACATCCATATTGCTTAACAAAAAGGAGTTCAAGGATAAAAACCTTGAACTCCTTTTATATTAATTAGCACATTGTTTATTATCAGTATCAATAGACCATCCAATAATCGTGGCACAGTCTCTACCTTTCCACTGCAGTACATTTGTTAATACGGGCTCAATCTGCAAGCTATTTCCGTCGTGTAATATTTCTACTAAAGATTGATCATCATCAAACCTTCGTTTGTCACACTCTAAAATACCGTCCGTTGCCATTACAATGTGATTCATTCCTTTTTCTAATCCTCTTACACCTGACGTAAAGCAAGGTGTATTTGCTGCAAAAATATTTTTCCTGCCAATATATTCGTAATTCTTCCGTTTATTTAATCGTCCTTTTCCATTTTTCGTTTTCTCAGAATGGAATAAATACGCGAAACAATCACCAACTGATAACCAATATAAAAATTCGCCTTTTCGTAAACAAATTAAGCAAGCGAGTTCCTCATCATCTTGATCACACTTTTTAATAAATAACTCATCTGTAAATAACGCTAATAAGTACATATGTGTATGATGGAAAGCTAAATGTATTGGATATGAGAATAACTCTTTTAGTTTTTCTTTTCTTTCCGAAATCGCTTCTATTATATAATCTATATTTTTTGTTTTGTGATGTGTATCAAAAATCATAACAAATTCAAATTGTAATTCAGGATCCCACCAAGCCAGCACCGCATCTCCTCGTTCATATGCATCACTCTCTTGATTTCCCCCATATACGCCGACTGAAAGAGGACCACATTTTTCAACATGTATTTCATCTACATACATCTGTTCATGACTAATCCATTTGAATGTATTCACAGCTATCATCCTCTCTCTTGCTAAATGTATACCTTTACACATAGATTACCTTATATTTCAATAAAAATAAACTTTTTCAACATTTTTTATCCAAATAAAAGGGTTTTATTTCTGAAATCACGAATATATCTTACTATACGATATAAAAAGGAGATTTATTATTATGTACAACATTAATCAACATTGGGAGAGCATTTATTATCACTTACGATACGAATACGAGAACAACCTTTCCCACCAAGCAATTCGTATTTTACAAATCGTTTCTCGTGAGAAAGATATAACAATTGGAAAAGTCGCTACTGAGCTTAGTCTTTCTCATAACACAGCATCTGAACATATAAAACGCCTTATTCAAAAGGGTTTCATCGTTAAAGAGAGAAATAAAAAAGATGAAAGAGTGGTAAACCTTACATTAACAATTGAAGGAATTGAAGTATTAGAAAAACATATTTTACTAGATAAAGAAAAGATAAAAATATTAGAATCACAGTTATCAACAGAAGAACAACAATTAATTGAAAAAGCATTTTCCTTATTAGCGAAGGAGGCAAAATATGCATTTCCTCGTTAAAATAATCGTTTCGGCACTTATTATCGGCGTTATCACTGAAGTCGCTAAACATTACAGTACGATAGGTGGCTTTATTGCTGCCCTTCCTCTCGTGAGTTTACTTAGTTTATTTTGGATTTCATTCGAAGGCGGAAATAAACAAGAATTGAGTCAATTTGCTTTAGGGGTATTATATGGATTCCCCGCATCAGCACTACTATTATTTATTGTCTATATTGGTTTAAAAAATTCATTTACACTTAGTACATCTGTCCTACTTGGTATAGGTGTTTGGTGTATCGTTTTTGCTTGTCAAAAATTATTTCAAGCTTAGGAGGAATTAACATTCATAAATTTGTAGAAATAATGGGGCAAAATATAGAAGTACATATAAAAGGAGATGGTAAACAAACTGTAGTCATTCAAACCGGAATGACTTGCTCATTTTATGATTGGTTTCCTATTATAGAAAAGCTTTCAGAGCACTTTACAGTTGTTTCATACCATCGCCCAGGTTACGGAAAAAGTGATTTAGGCAATCAGCCGCGTACAATAAGGCAAGTTACAAAAGAGCTACATATGTTACTAAACAAACTAGCTATTCAAGAACCATTTATTCTAATCGGTCATTCCTATGGAGGATTATGTGCACAACATTTTGCGATGTTACATGAAGATAAGCTACAAGCACTTATTTTAGTTGATTCTACTTCGATGAACTTACACCGTTTAGATGAACTTCATTTACCAATTTCTGATCAAACTGATTCTGATGATGTTTGGTTTCAAAAATATAATATGTATTCAAAAATGGATGTAGACATACTTTATAACGAACTAAAACCTATTCTCACCGATCAATCAAAACAGCAAATTGAATTCTCTACCTCGCCTTCATTATATAAAGCGACAGCTTCTGAACTATCGGAGTGGAAAAACTGTGCTCTCTCACTAAAAGAGCTATGTAAAACATTAGAAATACCATTAATCGTTATCGGTAGAGATCCTCAATATTCTATTACTCAATTGACTAATGGTGGCATGCCAAAAGAGGAAGCAACACAACTTGAAGCAATGTGGCAAGAACTAATTCACGAACAATTACACCTCTCAACTAACAGCCAATATATTCTTGCCGAACATGCTAGTCACGGTATAGAAAATGATCGACCAGATATTATTATTGAGGCGATTCATTTCTTACAAATAAAAAAAGGAAGCAACTAAAGCTGCTTCCTTACTTATCTATTCATAATCTTCTTCATCATCGATTTCTTCGTAATATGAACTTCCATTACTTACATATATAGGGCCATTCGCAACATCAATACGTAGTACCCACGCCCATGGCACAGCTAAACGTTTATGTATCGCTCGCCAAAAGCTCATTGATTTTCTTTCGTACTCCTGGAACTCCTGAAGTAACTCTTTGTAGGAGGAACCGTCTAACTGAATATTTGCTTCTAACAAACGAGAATGGGCATAGTACTGTAACTCTAGTTCAGCAGCAATTTCCATTTCTTCTTCCGTTGCCATACCAATGATTGTTCCATCTTCTGGTGCAATTTCATATACGTTTTGAACTTCAATAAGCCCTTCTTTCTCTTTCTCAAACATGTAAACAGCCTCCTTTAACATATATTTTTTATGTTACAAAGTCATACTTCTACAATAACTTCTCTCTTTCCTCTTTTTTTGATAAACTTTTACAAAATATTTAACCGATGACCTGTTTTCTCTATTCTTTCAGCAGAAATGAAACGATTTTTATCAAAATTTAATTTATACACATCAGGCATATGAAGTGTTTTCCAAAACTCAAAATCATATTTCGAATTAAAATAATTCATGAGTAATACCATAATATTTCCATGCGTACCTATTACAATATTCTTACCTTCATATTGTTTTAATATATTTTGCATACATATTACAGCGCGCCTTTGTGCGATATCATTCGATTCTCCGCCTTCGTATGCAAAACTCCAATCTTCCCACACATTCTGCATAGCATCATTAAAATTTGATACTGGCTCTGTGCTCAATAATCTTTCACGCAAATCTTCTTCTGTTTGTATTGATAATTTATATGTATTCGCAATTCCTTGTACAGTTTGGATTGCTCTTTTGTACGGACTAGAAATAACAACATCAATATGTTTATCTTTTAATAAATGTGTTACATTCTCTGCATCACAGTGCCCTTTTTCAGATAAAGGTCGTTCCCGTTCTTCTTTTGTATATGTAGAATGGGCATGGCGAACGAAATATATTGTTGTCATTTTTCAACCTCCTTTCTTATTTTCAATTTATATTCAATAATAAGATTGGAAAATCCTGTATTACAAAAAAGCACTTTTCATAAGTGCCCCTTTGTTTACATAATAAAATTATTTCATTATAATTTATTTCTGAATTCCTCACTTATGACAATATCTCGAATAAAGTAATCCATATTACTTAGAAGCTTTTCAAATGCTTTTTCACTCAAATTGTTCATCATAAAGACAATCTCAATCTTATTCCCTTTTTTATCAGTACCATAGAAACTATTTGTTAATACAAATGCAGTAGAACCACCTTTCTGTCCAGCAAATTCGAACATACCCTCTCCTACGGTTCCTTTAAATATATTCTCAATCTCACCTTGCATTTGTGGTGTAAAATAATTTCTGCTATTTATCTTTTCCAGTAAACTCATGTAATCCTTCGCATTTGCACCTATAAACCGATCTGACCAAATACGCTGAAAGTCCATATCGGCTTTTAAAGATATCTCGCGTTTTGTCCATTCTTTCTCGTCTTTCATCCATTCATGTATTTGCCATACATGCTTAACATATTCATCATTAGACATATTACGTAGCTTGTCCAATGCTTTATTTTGAGGAATATGCAGTTCTTTTTCAACATAGCCCCTCATATATAATGCCCCTGTATACGTTGGATAAAATTCATCGTGACTATTTAAGCCTAACTCTTTCAAACTTTCATTTATCCGCGCTGCTCCAAGCTTGTCTAATAAATATGATGCATTCGCATTCGAACTATAATGGATCATTCCTTTCACTACTTCTTCTAAAGAAGTTTGACCACCCTTCACTAACTCTTTAACTTTTACATCATCTAGCCATGCAGGGTGTGCACCACCATCAGTATTTTTCACATAGTATTTTTCTAATTCTTTCAATGAAATTTGCTCGTCTTTTCTTATTTTCCCTTCAGCTACTTGCTTAGCATATTCAATTGCTATAATGATTTTCGACATACTTGCTAGCGGTAGTTTTTCTTTTTCATTTATTGATGTCAATGTTTCACCATTTCTTTTAACAATTAAAGAAGTTGTTTTATCATCCTTATGTTCTTTTATGTAATTTAGCACATAATTAGAGTCTTCTTTGGAATTGACATATTCCTTCACTGAAAAGAAAGCTATACAGCCTACTATAGTAATTCCAGCTATAATTCCAACAACTTTTAATCCCCTCATGATACTCCCCCTAAAATAAACATATTATATATTATACTAAATAAATTTCCCTTTTTAAGTAATAATTAGATTATTTATACAAAAACACTTCTTTTCTTAAACAATAAAAAAACATGCCTTCATTAGGAAAGCATGCTTTGTGATATCCTTCACATTTTTTAGTTAAAAAATAAATGTTTACTTACCATGATGTAACATTAAATCACTAAGTTCTTCTTCAATGTGATTTAATTTCGCAACGCCTTCTTTCCATTTGTGAATATAACGTGAAACCCCAACAAAAAACAAAACAATAATTGTGGAAAGAATAATACCATATACGATTGCTACAGTACTCATAGTTACACTTCCTTATAATTAGTAATGTGGTTATTAGTTATATTTTTATTATAAACCTTTTTCTTTTAAAATACTTCGATTTCAACTTTTTGTAACAAAATTGATTTTTCTAACATTTCGTTCGTGAAAATGGCATATTTTTCACAAATTATACAAAACTTCACCATATGTACTATTACCATATGAGTTATATTATTAAATAGAATAAAGGGGATGATATACTATGACGACTTGGTTTATTGTAATGTTAGTTGTATTTGGAGCATTTAAAATTATCGTTTCTAGCCTTCCTAACTCTGTTATTGAATCCATTATTAGTCGCTTTGAAACACATCCACAACTCGAAGAAGAGAATGTGACTGTTACAATGAACGGAAATAACTTAGTAGGCAAACAGAAATCAAAAATTATTCATGATTTTAACGAAGGTTTATTTTTAGATCGCTATTATGCACCACCCCATAATGAAGGCACTCCTTTAATTATCCATGCAAAACGTGGTAAAAAAGATTTTACATTTTATATTTATAGTCATGAAGAGCATGTTGATGTTGTAAAACAATATAAAAAGAAGGTAGTTGCTTATAGTTTACGCTCTAAAAACCTTCAAAATAGTGATATGTTCGTGTCAGCTGATTTAGCTTAATACTCATATATAAAAAGGAATCCATGGCATATGGATTCCTTTTTACTATTTACTGAAAAATAAGCTCTGTCTTCAAACTATCTTTCGGTAACAACCAGCCTTTTTTCTCTAAATTCGCCATTAATAATTCCCTTTGCTTTGTCGCAATACTTTCTTCATTTGTTTTAAATGACACTTCTATTACGAAGTCATCTTCTACTTTTCCGGTATTACTTAATGGCCAAATTTCAATATTTGCTTTTATGTTTTCAAAATCTCCTGTATATCGTTTCATTAATACAGGACCGTAAATATGGGAATTCTTTAACATCTCTTCTCCCCAATTTGTATACAACCATTTGTTCATTTTCCCTGGTAATTTTTCTATTAACATGTTTTGAGCAGCTTGTTTATTTGGTAAATCAAGTATTCCATATCCTTTAGCACTGTAACTTTTCTTATTTGAAATGCTTAATGTCTTCTTCTCAAATCCCCAATCTATTTCCGCCTCATAACTATCCGTATTACTATCGAATCCTTCTTTTTTAGCTACTTCTAGTGCATCTTGAATTACACCATTTGGAATAGGATATCTTTTTTTATATGTTAGTTCAAAATCTTTACTAAATTCTTTCTTTCGAATTCTAGCAAACCAACCTTCCTCGCTTAAACTTTTATTCGCAGTATCTAAAAATTGCACTTGTATTCTTTCATATTTTGTACCAGCCTGGAAATGTTCTAACACCTCTTGCTTCATCTCTTTGTTATCACCTAATACTTGTTCTGGCTTCAATAATAACTTTACTTCAAAACTAGGTTTCATTGGACTAGCAGCAAACCCTTCCTTAACGTTATAAAGGAAACAACAAAAGAAAATGCTTACGAATACAAATACTTTTTTCATATACCTATCCCCTTTGCATTTTAAATGACTTCTATACGTTCCATTGCAAGTGAATATACATTTTCATATCCTGCTGAACTTAGCTTTTGTTGTAATCGATCCGTATCCTCTTTCAAAGCGTGCACTAGCACCGTATGTTCTGGTAATAATGTATTTAACATCTCTTTAACGTCTCTTATACTTTGGTGAACTTTATATGGAACTCGCTTCACCCTACATTCTTTACCTACATGCTCTTTCATAACTTTTTCTGCAAAACTCCCTTTCGCAATATGCCCAGTAAAAATAACGGCATTTCGCTTTTCATTCCGAAGTTGTTCATAATATAACTGCGCTCGTTTCGTTTGCATATTCGCATCACTCATTACAACTATTCCGTAACTATTTTGCATACTAATGTCATTATCCATCACTATTATGTTTCTTTTTAAACTCTCCATAATCCATTTAAATTCTTCATTATTTTTTATCCAATCTTTATATACGAACATCTCTTCAAATCCAGCCAAAATTTCTTTATCTACTATAAGCGGAAATGCTTTATATCGTTCATATAAATACAATACTATATCTTGCGCCCTACCAAGTTGTGGAAGCGGTAATAATGCTATTCCTTTATTTTGCATAACTCGTTCAATTTCTGCACATAGTTCGTTTACACGTTCATTTTGCGAAACATCATCTGTGTGATAAGCGGCATCCACAATTGCGATTTTTATATTGTGGCCCAATTTCTCAGGTAAATTAGCTCGTAGTATATTAGACTCTGCTGAATAGTCACCTGAATAAAATACGTATGTATTACACATATCAACTAAAAACCAAACAGCTCCCAATACATGGCCACTATATCCCCATTGAAACCGCAATGAAGGAGTAATTTGTATCCATTCATTCGGATTACTAATCTCATCAATATATACATAATTTAAATCTTTTATGTTTTGGTCACTATAAGGTACATTCCATCCTCGCGTCACATTGTAGTTTCTCCATTTTTCATAATAAGTTGGAAGTTGCTCCTTCGTATAACGAGTTGTCCAAATTTTTTTCTTATATCCATACTTCGCTAATAAAGGTAAACCCATCGTATGATCTTCATGAATATGTGATAAAAATACTGCATCTAAAAACGGTACAACTTCCCTCTCTATTTTTGGATAACTATCCTCATATGATCGATTAATACCACAATCAAATACTATTTTCGTTTCTTTATTTTTTACGAAGTAGCAGGAACGACCGTATTCTCCCGCTCCTCCCCACACTTCTATTCTCATCATGCTACCCCTTTTCGTTTTTGCTCCATATGCTGCAGAAATAATAAACATAGTGTTGTAAGTCCAACTGAAACGACAGCCATCGCCATTCCAATAGATACTTCTCCTTGTTCAAATTGAGCAAAAATAAATGTTGCTGACGTTTCTACTGATGGAGGTAATACGAGAAGCGATGCTACTAACTCTCTTATCGAAATTGTAAATGTCATCGCCCATCCAGCAAGAATGCCTGGGATAATAAGAGGCAATATTATTTTTCTAAAAATATAAATATAATTTCCAGAAAAAACACTTCCTGCCTGCATGAGAGAATCATCAATTTGTCCGAGTGATGATTTTACATATTGCACCGTGTAAGGTAAAAACAGCACAACATACGTTACGATAACCATGACTGGTGTATTGTAAATTGACATAGGCATATATGGTGAATTCCAAAATAGAATAAGACCTACAACCATAACGATTCCTGGTACCATATTCGGTAACATACCGCACATATCAAGACATTTTTCAGAGGTTTTTTTCCCCTTTCGAATCATAAGTGCCAAAAAGACTCCAATCATTACCGCGATAATCGCTGTTACGAGTGAAAAAAGAAAACTATTCCATAAAGCCTCTAATCCCGGAGATCCTATTGTAAACAATGCCTCATAATGGCTTGTTGTAAAGTTATTTACATGTAAACCGCCGCCTCTTAATTTTGACAAAGAAGCAATAAGTATAGAAAAGTATGGAATTCCAATTGATACGATTAATAAACCAATTACATACATCCATGCTACAACGCGCATAAATATAGACAAAGTATATCTTTTAGATTTCACACCTTTTCCACTAACCATTGCATATGAATACTTTCGATTCAATACATTTTGCATATACCAAATGAGCATACAAGCACTAAGTAATAAAGAAGATAATGCTGTTGCACTACTAAAATCAATTGGCCAACTCGAAATAAATTTATGGATTTCTGATGTTAACACGTGGAATCCTATTCTACGTCCGAATGTAGCCGGTGTTCCAAATTCAGCAATCGTCTTTACAAAAATGAGTAAAGCACCCATTACATAACTTGATACTAATAACGGCAATATTATTTTTCTTAAACGATAGAAAAAACTTCCGCCATGAACTGCTGCAGCTTCTTCTTTACTACTCCCAATCTGAAGTAACGTGTTTTTCAGCATGAAATAAAGGAATGGGAATAAATGCAGACTCATAATTAAGACCATACCTCCTAAACTAAAAAACGATGATGAAACTGTCTTTAGCATCGGGAAAAATTGTTCAAAATGGCCGTTAGGTTGCATGAACAAAATCCAGCCCATCGATCCAATATACGGCGGTGTCATAAATGGAATCATAAAAACAATATCTAACTTACTATACTTTCCTACATCTGTTTTGCTCATAATAAACGCCAATGGAAATGCAAATATTGTAGCTCCTATTACAACGAGTACACCTAGAAGCATCGAATTTAGAAAAATTCCCGCTAATCCACCACTCTGCATCACTTCAAAAGGCTTTAAAAAATTCCAACTGCTATTTTCATATACACTAGAAAATAAAATAAGAAAAAGTGGAATGACGATTAACATCGCCACAAGTAATAACGCTACCGTCATTCCAACTTTTCTTACTGATACGAATCGATTTACCATGGAATCACCATCTTATTGAAATACTTTCTTGAATTGTTTTCCTATTTCATCTTGCTCTTTCTCAACTGTTTTCCAATCAATATTTAATACTGGAATCTCTTCTACATTTGGTCTATTTTCAGCTTTTATATCTGTTCTACCAGGCAATAAATACGCTTTAGAAACTTGTTTTTGTACATCATCGGATAATAAATAATCAATAAACTCTTTTGCACCTTCAACATTTTTACTATCCTTCATAATCCCCGCTGCACGCGGACTAATAACTGTTCCGCTCTTTGGATATACGATATCAACAGGTTCACCCTTTGCTTTTGCGCTATACGTCATATAATCAACACCCGCAATGACCATATCTTTCGCACCTGTTACAACTGGGTCTAACGCTTCCTGGTTTGCTCCTGCTACTGTAACTTCATTTTTCTTAAGCTGCTCAAATAAATTCCATCCATCTTGTCCATTCTTTTTCACGTATCCTGTTACAAAGTCTAAAGCTGAACCTGAAAGTGCTGGATCTGGAAGATTCACTTTCCCTTTCCATTCTCCTTTCGTTATATCGCTCCAATCTTCAGGCGCTGTCTTCACATTTTTTGTATTGTACACAATCCCTAATGCTGAAGCACTATACCCGAAATAATGTCCTTTATCATCTGACCATTCAGAACGCAGCTTATCAGCTTGTTTCGCTTCTTTATAAGCTAACGTTTGACCCTCTTTCTTTAATCCTTCCATCGCTGGTAATGATGCAAGTACGACTACATCAACGACTGGATTTTTCTTTTCAGCTTCCATTCTCGCTAAAATTTTACCAGTTGTCCCTTGAAACATTTCCACCTTTATACCAGTTTTCTTTTCAAAGTCTTTTTGAATTTTTTCTGCTAACCCTTTTGGTCCTGCACTATATACAACAATTTTCTTTTCATTCGTATTTTTACTTTTTGCATCTGCATTACCTGTCTTTGAACTACACCCTGTTACTACAGCCGAAAATAATAAAGTACATACAAATAAAGACTTAAGCGAACTGAATTTCTTCATACGATTCTCCCCCTATATGATGAATACATTTTTTTGGCACATATAACGATACTGGTTTACCGATGCTTAGCTTACTATTGTGATAGGCTGTCCAGATGCCTAAAGTCCCCATATTTACTTTCACTTCATAACGTTCTCCTACATATGTAACGTGCTGAATTTCACCTGTATACATTTCGCACACATCATTTTTTGTCCAACTCACATGCTCTGGACGAATCATTTTTTCACCCTCTACAAGCCAATTCGCCTTACCAACAAATTTGGCAACAAATTCATGAGACGGTTTCACATAAATATCTTCCGGTGTTCCTTTTTGTAATACTTCTCCTTGTTTCATGACAATAATTTGGTCTGACATTGACATTGCTTCTATTTGATCGTGAGTGACATACAGTGCAGTTAAACCAATGGAATGAACGATATCCATAAGCTCTATTCTCATTTCTTCTCGCAAAATTGCATCGAGTGCACTTAGCGGTTCATCAAACAAAATAAAGTGAGGTTTTGTTACAATTGCTCTAGCAAATGCGACACGTTGTTGCTGTCCACCAGAAAGTTCGTGTGGATACCGTTTCTCCATACCTTGCAGGCGAACTCGCTTTATCGCATCTTCTACTTTTTCTCGTAAATGATTCGTTTGCTTTGTAGCCCTTAAACCAAATGCAACATTTTCAAAAACAGTCATGTGCGGCCATAAAGCAAAATCTTGAAATACCATACCGATATTCCGTTCATGAGGAGATGTCTTTATCTTTTTTGTAGCAGAATACATGCACTGGTCTCCAAAATATATTTCTCCTTTATCCGGTTCTTCAAGTCCTGCTATCATTCTAAGCAAAGTCGTTTTCCCACACCCCGAAGGTCCTAAAAGTGTAGTGAATTCCCCTTGTTTCATTACAATCTGCAACGGCTTTAACGCCTGTATTTTTCCAAATGTCTTTTCTAATCCACTAATTGTAATATCCATTGCTTCACCTCTCTCCCCTCATTCTTAACCTGCTTTCATTCTATATGGAAGATTTATACTCAATGTTAATGTACTGTAAAGATTAAATTAAAAAACTTCTAATAAACTATTTATTTCTATAGATTTTTTCTATAGTTAAAATAAAAAAGGCGGCAATTCATAATGAATCTCTTAAAATTAGAAATTGTAGTACTTATTAAGAAATACAAAAAGCTTACAATCGTTGCAGAAAAACTTGGCGTTAAACAACCAACTATTACATTTCATATAAAAAGCTTAGAAGAAGAACTCGGTGTGTCTTTATTTGAATTACGTTCTGGAAGGTATTTCTTAACAGAGGCTGGTGAGGCTTTGCACCATTATGCTTGTAAAATAGATGCGCTTATGAAAGAAGCTAGACGTGTCACGCAAGAGTTTAAAGATTTTCATAAAGGTGCTATAACAATCGGCGCTAGTTATGTACCAGCGACTTATCTTTTGCCAGAAGTCGTTCATCAATTTCAATGCGAATTTCCCAATATAAAAATAACGCTACTAGTGAAAACAGCCCCTGAAATTCGAATGATGCTACAAAATCACGAAATCGATCTTGGGATAATTTCCGCTGCTCCATTTGATGAACCACTTTTAAAACAAACGAATATAATGCCCGATACACTTGTTCTTGCCTTTTCCAAAGAACATCATTTTTCAAAGAAAGACAATGTATCGTTACAAAATATCGAAAAGGAACGCATACTATTGCATCGTAATCCATCTACAACGAGAGATTTACTTACACAATGGACGTTGGCGCACAACATTACATTCCAATCTGAAATTGAATTAGACTCATTAGAAACGATGAAACAAATTTTAAAATATGGTAATGGAATTGCCTTTATTTCTAAACTTGCTATCGAGCAAGAAATACAACGAAATGAGCTATGCTATATACCAATCCCTGAATTTGAATTTCAGCGTAATATTTATACGATTCATCATGAGGACAGATGGAATTCTAAAATCATTTCTTTTTTACTACAAAGCATCACTTCATTTGCAACAAAAAATTAAAAGGCTGTCGTTATGCACGACAGCCTTTTAAACTATAAATCTATTTATTTTTCTTTGCCTCAATTTTTGCTTGCGCCTCTTCAGCCTTATCTAATGCTTCTGATACTTTCTTCTCTTTTTCTTTCACTTCATCTATACTATCGACAGCTTTAATAATTTTATCAATTCCTTCTTCTTCTACCTTTCTACGCTTTGCCACTCTTTCATTTACTTTCTCTTCCACATCTTTTGCTTTTTGAAGCATATTCTCTGCATTTGATGTTACAGCTTTTTCAAGTTCATCATCTTTTTTCTTTTGTAACACTTCATTTGCAATGTCTTTCGCTTCTAAATACTTACCGTCTTTTAATGCTGTTGCTCCGTGATCCATTCTCTCAGCAACTTCTTTATATGATTTCGCTTCATTTCCTGATTTCTCTTTTTCTGCTTTTTCGAACCACATTGTTGCATCACTATACTTTTCATCTTTCAATGATTGCATACCTGTTTCAATATATGTGTCATAATTGCTACATCCAGCCATTACGACTAATAGAAAAAGCATAACAAAACTTAATTTTTTCATGCTGTTGTCTCCTTTTCTTTGCCTGCTCACTATACTGTAACATACATGAAAAAGAGTTTCAAAAACTAAAATACTAATTCGGTCATTTTTATTTTATTAAGTCACATTTCCTTTTAGACAGACACATCCACTTGCTTTTTCATTACATGCTTCTTTACTCCAACTAATACAACTAACAATAAACCTCCGCCTAATGTCATCATAACAATGCTAGTTGGCAACATATCTAATAATAATCCATACACAATCATACCGAGCGGTGCGATTGCAGTCGCAATTGTTTCAAGTAGGCCAAACACACGCCCTAGGTAGCTCGGATCTGTCGTTTTTTGCATATGTACTTGCATTGGAATGTTTACAATCATAATTGCTATACCAGTTAACATCATAAAAGCAATATAGTAAATAAAACTTGCTACTTTCGGGATGGTGACTACTAATGGAAACACTGTACATAAACTCAAGCCCGCAAATAAAAGCAACCCAATATAAACAGAACGAAACGGATTATTCACTTCTTTACGTACTGATAACGCAATTGCACCAATTAACATCCCAACTGCTAACATTCCCTCTACAACACCGAGTTGCTTCGAAGATAGATGCAAATTTTGAACAATAATATATGGAAGTGAAACGAAAAGTGCACTCGCAAAAAAGTTTACCCCTACTGCAATTTTCATTAAACCATATATTTCATGCTGTCTTTTTACATATGAAAACCCTTCTTTTATACTCGTCAAGAAATGCTCTTTACTTTCAGCCATTTCTTTTTTGTATAAATCAAATACGATAAATAATTGCACAACAACCGCTAAAAAGAATGTAATGCTATTTAACAAAAAGAACGTCTGAATTGAAAAGAAACCAAATACAACTCCGCCAATAATCGGCCCTAAAATATTTGATAAAGAAGCTGCCGTCTGGTTCAAAGCACTCGCTTTTTGAATACGCCCCTCATCTACTAAACTTGGAATAGACGAAGTTAATGCTACAGAATAAAAACTGGCACAAATTGATAATAATGCTGCTGAAATATAAATAAAAAGAAGTGACGGTCCAAATATAGTAGCAAGAATAAACATAATAAACATCGTTAAGCTACTTAATAAATCAGTGCCAATAACAAGCCATTTTCGATTGACGCGGTCAGCTACAGCACCAGCAATCGGTCCACAGATTAGCCTTGGAATCGATCCGCAAATAAGCGTAGTTGCAAACCCCATTCCTGAACCCGTAGTCTTTAATACGTATAATCCCATTGCAAACGTATAAATACCGGCTCCTAGCAAAGACGTCATTTTCCCAATCATCATTAAAATAATATTTCTCGTTGCAATCTTCATTCTTGAATCATGTTGTCCTATACTTATATCCCCCATTTTTGACACTCTCCCCTTAAAAGTTAAATTGTGTTAAACTTATTATATAATTAACTTTCCAATTTTTACAACAAAAAGTTTAATGACATTTAACTTTCTAACTATAAAGGAGCAATTATATGGCTACTCTCGGTGAAAAAATTAAAACGTTACGAAAAGAAAAAAAGCTTACTCAAACTGATCTAGCAGGTTCAGAACTCACAAAAAGTATGCTAAGTCAAATTGAAAATGGAAAAGCTACACCTTCTATGAAAACACTACAATATATCGCTGACAAACTTGAATGTGAAACAAGTTTTTTATTAGAAGATGATGATGTAGAAATTGTAGAACTCATTCAACAAACGGAGAAACTAATAAAAGCAAACAAGTACGATGAAGTATATGAGGTTTTACTACCGATCGTTCAAAAAGAGCTACCTCCCACTTTGAATACTGCTCGTTTATATAAACAGTTTGTAACAGCTGCGGCTAAAATGAAAGATTACAATATTGAATATTACGTTGAAAAGGCTACTTCTATTTTTGAGAAATATACGTTATACCGGGATAGTACGGAAACAAAATTAAAATTATCCTTTACGATATTCACACGTAAAAAATATGCTGAATGTTTACAACTTATAGCTAGTATCCGAAATGACTATGAAGAGAAACATTTAGAAATGGATCTCATTATACATATCGAATTATATTTATATGAAGCAATTATTTTTCTTGCATGTGGTGATTACGAACAATGTGAAAGTGTCATTTTAGATGCACTTGCATTTTCAAAAAAGCATCAAGTGTATTATAAAACAGATGAATTTTATCGTATTTTATCTTATCAAAAAGTAATCACGGCTGATAAAGAACAATATTTACATTACATAAAAAAATCAGAGCAATTCGCCATTTTTACAGAAGATAATTTCTCTGCGGCGGTTATTGATCTTTTAAAAGCTTTCTACTACAACACAATTGCTAATGAATATACAGTTGCATTAGAACATTTAGAACAATTTCGAGAAAAATTAAAAGATGAGCCAATTTTTCAAGATGATGGATCATATTATCTTGAAAAAGGAAAAGCTTTGTATGGTTTAAAACAATACGAAGAAGCTTTAAAAACATTGCAACGCGCTATCATACCAGATTATATAAACCATCCACTTGATCACGCACGACTTACAACAGCTGGGGCATATCGCGCTCTTTGTTATGTGAAACTTAATGATAAAAAAAGAGCTCTTGAAGAAGTAACAGAAGCATATGAAATCGTACAGTCCTATCCTGATTCCATCTTCACTTCATTTATTAAAGAAACATTACAAATAATACAAAAACTTTAAGAATGTCTCTAAATGGTATATTATTCCTCTTTTTTAGCAAAGATAATAATGATGGGAGGAATATAAATGAATATACAACGTGCAATAGAGCTTTCTGTGTCAGCAGAGCAAGCCAATGTCAGTTTTCAAGGCATGCCTGTTATGATTCAACACGTCGATGAAAGCAATGAAACCGCCCGCATATATGAAGTAAAAAACCCAGAACGCGAATTAACTGTTCCAGTTAATAGCTTAGAGGAAATATAAGAAATGCCACTTCTCTTTTGAAGTGGCATTTTTCTTCTTTCAGATTACTTACTATAAATTTCTTCAACCCTTTATTTTACATGAGCTGAAAAAATAAGAATTTTCTACTTCTTTTCTTTTTGTGACCTGCTAAAATACAAACTATGGATTAATTATTCGTACTATACATTAAGGAGGAAAAATAATGGCATCTACTTTAGAAAAAAACAAGCCTTATTATGCAGTTATATTCACTTCTAATTTATCAAATGATACAACAGACTATAATACCGTTGCCGAAGAAATGGAGAAACTTGCAAAGCAACAACCTGGATTTTTAGGTGTAGAAAGTGCACGAGGTAATTCTGGACTCGGAATAACAATTTCTTATTGGGAATCACTTGATGCGATTGAAAATTGGAAGAAGAACACCTTACATAAAGAAGCGAAAAAAAGAGGTCGTGAGCAATGGTATGAAAACTTCCACCTGCGTATTTGTCTTGTTGAGAAACAATTTAAGTTTCATAGAGGTACTTTATAACTATGAAGGAAAAATTAGCTCTCGTTATTGTTCATGAAATATATGGTGTGAACGACCATATGCATCACGTTACCCAGCACTTTACTTCATCTCATATAGATGTATTCTGTCCTAATCTTCTACACTTACAACATGCATTTCATTACAGTGATGAAGAAAAAGCATATGAACATTTTGTAAATCATATTGGATTTGATGATGGAAAAAAGCAAATTGAAGAATTCATTTCTCATCTTTCTAGTAGTTATACACATATTGGACTTATCGGCTTTAGTGTTGGAGCTACCATCTCATGGCTATGTAGTAACAATCCGAAAATAGATTTTATTATCGGATGTTACGGTTCTCGTATACGCGACTATGTTCACATAAAGCCTACATGCGCTACATTACTTATATTCCCAGAAAAAGAATCTAGTTTTTCAGTATCCTCTTTCATTCACACATTGCAGCAACAAAAGAATCCTTTATTAGAAATCAAACAACTACACGGTGAACATGGATTTCTAAATCCGTACACTGAAAAATATAACGAGCACTCTACAAAACAAGCATACAATTTAATAGATTCATTTCTTGTAAAGTGAAACTTTAATCAGTGGGGGGTTATCCCCCACCTAATCTCTTTTCTTACGTTGAGTTTTAAGGTGTGGGTCTTACTGCCCATGCGTGATAAAAACAATCTTATAAAGGAGACTCAAAATGACGCTGACATTACTCTTACTTGTTTTCATACTCATTGCCTTTATCTCAGCGCTAACTATCATTTTTAAAACCGTAAAAAAAGGGATATTTTTCAACCGCCCCTACTTACAATCTATTATCATTTGCATTTTATTTTTTACAAATTGGATTTTATATGTAACAACTTTTTATTCGTTACTCCCCGAGAAAGTTAGCGAGTTCATATTCCTGCCCATTTGGTTTTTCCTTTGTATTTTAGGATTTATCGCTTTTTGGCACGAATGGAGAAATAATCGTGTGTTCTCGATATGTATTGTTTTTCTTTCCTTTATTAGTTTTCTATTTGGGCTGTTGTTGTTAGTTCTTTCGGGGATGTAATAGAAGAAGGAAGAAAAGCCAACTTTCAACTTTTCTTCCTTCTATGTTTACCTTTAGTTTTCACTGTCACTGATTCACAAGGTGTATAATATATTTGAGGTGTCGCCTTATCAACAAACATCATAAACGTAACGAAACCGATAATAAAGAAAATAAACAACGTTAACAAAATTGCTCCTATCGTTAAAAGTATCATAACACCACCCCTATATTTTTCATGTTATTACACTTTTCGCTATTATATGAGCGTAATCCTTTTTAGAAAAAGAAACGTAACAAAATAATCACAACCACTCCCGTTAATACTGTACCTAATAAACTACGAGTATATATCGCTACAAGAAATGTTGGAATTGCTGCGATAAGGTAATCCCACTGCATCGTCTCATGCATAAATAAAACTTGTGCTAAAAGCGCTGCTAATATCGCAATTGGTATGTAATTTAACCATTTTAAACCCCATTCAGGAATTTGTAGTTTGCTAAATACGAGTAGAGGTAAAATACGTGGCACGAGTGTAACAGCTCCTGCTGCTAGTAAAAGTAATAATACATCTAATCTCATTTCCATTTTTCAATCACCACTCCAATCGTCGCAGCTAGTAATGTTGCGATAATAACCGCTATACTATCTGGCATAAATAGGTGTGAAACGTATGCGATAATAATCGATACAATTGCAACACTTAAATGAATTACTAGTTTTGGTTTACTACTTATGAGCTGAAGAACAAATAATCCGATAAACATCGCTGGTAATGCATAATCCATCCCATATGTATGTGGATCTGGTATCCACTCACCAAATAGCCCACCAATAATGGTAGCAAGTATCCAATTTAAATACGCTGTTACGTTAAGCCCAATCATCCATCTTTCACCTAAATATCCTTTTTGCGCTGCATGCTGCACTGCAACGCCGAAAGTTTCATCTGTAATTTGCGAACCGATGATTAAGTTTTTAAATAGAGGAATTTTCGTAAAGTACGGTGCAAGCGCTGCGCTCATTAATAAATGGCGTAAATTAACAAAAAATACAGTAAAAATAATTGCGGAAGCAGGAGCACCGGCTGCATACATACCAGCTAATATAAATTGGGCAGAACCTGCATAAATTAAAGTGGACATAAATGCAATTTCAATGATAGAAAAACCTGCTGTTTTTGCAATTACACCAGCTGCTATACCGATGCTCAAATAACCAAATACAGTTGGTAAACAATCTTTTACTCCTTGCTGAAATGTATCATCGCTCTGCAAAGCTACATGTGCCTGAGCTTTACTCATCTCTATCATCCTCCATTCCTTCTAAAGTTCGTTTTCCTGTTACGACATGAACTAAATCTATATTTTCACGCCATAACGTATCTAACTTATCAGCTCCAAATTCCTTTGTGATTTCTTCAACCATAATATCGTGCCGCACATACTCTGTCGCAACGAGAACTAGCGCTGGGTCATACGTTGTAACGGCCCATGAAGTGCTATCATTTGAGAAGTTCGCAATTAATACTTCCTCTCCATCACGAGCAATAACAGTTAAATGACCACCCATTCTCTTTTCAACAACGTGGGGCGTCATATAATTATGATGAAACGTCGCTCCTATTTTTGTTTCTGGAGCTCCAAATAAGATTGAAAATATATGTACGCCTTCCTCTTTCTTTTGATGAATGTATGGCTCAATTTCATGCACTTGATCTTCCCATACAGAAATCCATAATTCTTCCTTTGCCCTATTAATTATATTGCATATTTCTTTTAAAACACGATCATTTGAGCGAATATGCGAAATTACATCTATTTGTCGCTCTTGTTCTAAACAATTTAGTTTCTCATCTAAAAATTCAAAGGATTTTTCAAAGTCTTTTCGCATTCGATTCATTAATTCGGTAGCTGGTACTGGTACATATTTAACTGGTTCAGAAGGTACAATATGCACCGCTCCTTTATCCATTAACTTACCGAGTACCTCGTAAATCATAGAACGAGGTACTCCTGTTTGTTTACTTACTTCATAGCCTGTTACTGGGGAATGTTTTAGTAGTCCAATATACGCTTTACATTCATATTGGGAAAATCCTAACTTTTGTAATTCCTTTATAATTTCATCCATCGGTAACCCCTCACAATCTAAATCGCTCTTACTTCAAAACGACGATTTTGCTTCCCTTTACTTTTTACTTTATCAATAACAAGTGTTCCTATTTCACTCGTATTTTTCACATGTGTGCCTCCACAAGCTTGTTCGTCTAAATTTTCAATTGTAACAATGCGGATTTCTTGGATAGTAGTTGGCAGGAGATTTATTGCTGTTTTAATCATTCCTACAGCATTTTCTGCTTCTTCGCGGCTCATATAACGAGTGGAAATTTCTTTATTTTGCTTAATAAGTTTATTCACTTCCTCAACAATTTCTTCTACTTCCACGCTCGATAACTCTTGTAACTCATTAAAATCGATACGTGCTTTATCAGGATAAATTTGATTTCCAGTGCATAGAGCTCCATACTTTTCATAAACAACAGCTCCGATAAGATGCAGTAAAGAGTGATGACGCATTAAATTATGACGTCTTTCCCAATTTATCTCTAATTTAACTGGACCTAACTTTACTTGTGCTTCGTCTTTTATATAGTGAACTATTTCTCCTTGCTCCTTCTTTACTTTTTCAACTTCAAATACAGACCCATCTTGTACAATGACACCCGTATCACATTCCTGTCCTCCACCAGTTGGATAAAAAATTGTTTCTTTTACAAATACTTTATTCCCTTCTACTCTTATCACTTCTGTTTCGCAACTCGTTTTGTATGCATCTTCTAAATATAATGCCGTTGCCATACTCTCACCTCTTTAGTAGTTATAGTTATACCTACTAATATAAAAAAGAAGCTCCGTAAAGTCAATTGATAATTCTGAAATTTAAAATTAATAAAAGACTCCTTTATTAGGAGTCCACTATCTCAATATTTCATTCGCTTCTTTTTCATAAATTTTATCAAATGACGTCATAACACGCTGTGATGCTTGAATCATCTTTTGATCTGTCATAAGATCTGCCATCTCTTTCGTCATATCTACATTTGAATTTTCTAGCATATGATTTTTTACTATTCCTGTTCCGTTCGGTAAATTAGCAATGTTTCCTTCTGCTAGTGTAAAGCTTTTGTTTTCACGTTGCACGAGACGTGCATTCGTTTCTGCATCTACTGTTTTTGTTTGCAAACGACCAATATTATTTTGTGTTACTTCATCATATAATGTACCGTCTGCTTGTACAGCAACCTTTGCTCCTTCTGGAATACGAATACGCTCATTATTCTCTCCCATTACGAAAGCACCAGATGACGTTTGTAAATAACGATCACTATTTAATGTGAAACTACCATCTCTCGTTAAAAACGTTTCATCATTTTTAGAAGTAACAAAAAATGATGTTGTGCCGGCCGCGCCGTCATCTAAAAAGAAATCTGTAGCGCTATTTGTCATTTGTATATTTCCTTGTACTAAATTCACATGCGTTGCAGCTGGTACTACAGCGTAATCGACCGAACCGATATTTGTTACCGCCCCATCTCCGCGGCGATATGTGTCTTGTACATCAAATACTTTAGACGTCATATTTTCTGCTTTAAATCCTGTCGTTTGAGCATTTGCAACGTTATTCGAATGAACATTAATGCGCTGCATGTAATTCATCATGCCCATAGAACCTATATAAAGACCGTTCATATTCGTTTGAATAAGGCAAGCGCCTTATTCTTCACCTCTTTTCTACGATGTTTGTAACATTTGTTTTGCTAAATGTTCAGCTGTAGCGATATGTATATTTTTCTTTATGTCTTGGCCATCTGTCATTAATACAATAGGAGCTGATGATACCGCTGGAATTTTCAACAATTCGCCACTACTTGCTGTTTCATCAAATTTCGTAAACACAATACCATCTATATGAATATCTTTAAAGTTTGTAATGATTTCAATCATATCTTTACTTTTCATAGAAGCTGATAACGTTAAACAAATATAATCTGGTTCTACTTGTCCCATCGTTTCAATCATTTCTTCCACTGTTTCTGACGTACGATAATTTTTCCCTGCTGTATCAATTAAAATATAATCGACGCGTGCTTCTTCTTTAAAATACGTAAGCGCTCTTGTCATTGCAGCTTCATCACGTACAGCAATTACTTCCGATCCAATTGTCTTTACGTTATCTTGCAATTGCTGCACTGTCCCTATGCGCGAATGATCTGTCGTTATAAAACCAACTGTTTTGTTCTTACCGTGAAATTGCCATGCCATTTTCGCCAGTGTCGTCGTTTTACCAACGCCAGTTGGACCGATTAATGCAATTGTTTGTACTTCTTTTTCAAAGACGTTTTCCGTATTGAAATGAGATTTCATATCTTCCAATATGTACCTGATAACTTCTTCTTCCGTAATCATCGTTGCATTTTCAAACTTTATTTTTAACTTTTCAGCATATGCATGAATGAAATATTGTTCCACATCGTTTTGTTCTAGCATCCGAATTACTTTTTGAATAATAAACGGTACAGATTCTTGGTTTTCTTTCTTTGTAACCACTTCTTCTTTCTTTAGTGGAACGACTTGTTTCACAACTTTTTTCTTTTTCGTTACTTCCGTTTCTTTCGTCTGTTTCACCACGACAATTCCTTTTTCAAACAGCTTTAATAGTTTCTCTTTTTTCTTGCCCATTCTTCACTATTTCCTGTTTGCATCGCCGCGTATGACATAGGAGTCGTTACATTTTCTAAATTGTGCAGTACTGATTGAATTCCATTCGCCTTCACAATTTGTTCTGAAGGATCATTCACAACATCCATTAACTGTTCATGAAATTGAGCTGTACCTTCATTCACTTCTTCCTGTTTTTCTTCTGGAAAAGCAACTAACATTTCATAATCCTTTTTCCAAAAAAACGGTATATTTCGTTTTACACTTTCATCGACAACGTAATAATAATCTGTACCATATTGGTCAAATAACTTTCGATACAATTCATTTTTCGAAGCTGCTTTTATTCGCATTAACGCTTCTTTCTTTTCTGTACTTTCCATTACTTCACCCCCTACTATTCAATATAGGCAATTTGATCCACAACAATTTCTGGTGCTAATTCGCTAATACAAAGTACTTGTGCTTCCACTTGATAACGTTCTAGCAGTCTTACAATCGCAAATCTAAAATCTTTTCTACGTGTTAATAACACTGGTTCTCTTCCCATTAAACGTGCTTGTTTAAAGACGCGCTGCACTTGCTCAACGACACGTGTTTCTAAATCTAAATCCCAGTTTAATAAGTAACCTTGATATGAATTATTCACAACATCCGCATCTAACTCGATTGAATCAGAGAAGAGCGCTGCATATATTTTTCCGTCTGGATTTTTCGCATTTTCACAAATAACTTTTGAAATACATTCACGAACAAATGATGTCACACCGTCAACGTGGTTTTGATAAATTTCTTTGCCGTCAATAATACCTTCAATAATTGTTGGTAAATCACGAATAGAAATACCTTCTTTTAGAAGTTGTTTAATAACATTTTGAACGAGTGATAAATCAATTTCTTTCTTCTTAATCTCTTCTAATAGAACGCCATTATCATTTTCAAGCGAATTAATTAAATCTTTTACATGTTGGCGCTGAATTAATTCGTGAAGATTGCGTCTAACGACAACATCTAAATGTGTAATTAATATGCTAAGTGGCTCTAACACTTGATAGCCTTTCATTTGTGCATCTTGCACCATATGCTCTAAAATCCAATATCCATCTTCACCGAAAATTGGATCTTTCGCTGGCTCTGCATCTAAATCAGCCATTACGTTTGGCGTTTTCAATGCTAATAAATAACCTGATTTTAAAACACCCTCAGCCGCCTTCGCACCTTTAATTCGAATAATGTAACGTCCGCGTGGTCTAAAACTCGTATTATCTTTAAAGTTAATTCCAGGAACGTTAATACCAAGGTCAGTAATAATTGACTTCCTCATAAGAACAACTTTATCACGCGCTGTTTCCCCGTTAATTTTCTGCTTTACAAGTGCTGCTAAATCTAAACCGAGTTCTACTATAATTGGATATTTATCCGTAAATACTCCAAATGAATCTTCCACTTGTTGCAGTTGCTCATCTTCGCCTTGAATCATTTCTATTTCTTTTTGAAGCTCGTCTTCTTTTTCTTTCTTTATTCGATTTTTATTACGAATGCCTAAGAAGATAATCGTTCCGCCAACGAGTGCGAATGGTAGAAACGGTAGCGGAGTAAAAATACCCATTGCGATAAACAAACCACCGAGCGCATATACAACAACTTCATGTGCTAATAACTCTTTAAAGATTCCTTCCGTTACCGTATCCGGTGAACCATCAAATACACGCGTTACGATAATACCAGTTGAAATCGCAAGCATAAGCGATCCAATTTGGTTTACGATTCCGTCACCGACAGTTAACTGTGTATAATGAAGAGCCGCATCTGCAAAGCTCATTCCTTGCTGCATCATTCCGACAATTAAACCGAAAATAATGTTTACGAATAAAATGACAATCCCGAAAATAACGTCCCCTTTAATGAACTTCCCGGCACCATCCATCGCTCCGTAAAACTCTGTTTCCATATTTAATTTTTTTCGTTTTGCTTGTGCATCTTTTTCTGAAATAATACGCTGGTTTAAATCAGCATCGATAGACATTTGTTTCCCTGGTAAAGAATCAAGTGTAAAACGAGCTGCTACTTCAGCTGTACGCGATGCACCGTTTGCAACGATAAACTGGAATATGATTAATACGGTAAAAATAACGATACCAATTAATAAGTTTCCGCCAATTACGAACTGGCCGAACTCTTCAATAACATGACCGGCATTTCCGTCTGTCAAAATCGCTCGCGTCGTCGAAACGTTAATCGATACGCGGAAAATCCCGATTAATAACAACATCGTCGGAAATGACTTTAATTCATCCCACTCGTTAATACTTGTCGCTCGCATATAAATAAGTACTGACATACTTAGTAGAAAAACGATAATGATATCAAGTATAAATGGTGGAAGTGGAATTAAGAGCGCCACTACGAATGACGCTGCTAAAAAGATAGAAAAATAGGTTCTTGCAGAATCTATCTTAAACAAAGAGATCTCCTCCAAACGCGCTATTATACTTCAAGTTCGTTCGTCTGAATTAAATAGCGCATAACTTCAATTACAGCTACGTATAAATCTTCTGGAATCGTCTCATCTTCCTCGACTTGATAATATAAAGAACGAGCAAGTGGACGGTTTTCCACCATTGGTATTTCTTGTTCACGGGCAAGCGTTCGTATATATAATGCGAGCTCATCTTCCCCTTTTGCAACGACAATTGGTGCTGCATCAACGTGTTTATTGTAACGAAGTACGACCGAAATATGAGTCGGGTTGTTTACAATAAACGTTGCGCCATCCATCTTCTTCGCAATTGTTCCTTGCAAGATTGCATGCATAAAGTTTTTTCGTTTCCCTTTAACTTGCGGGTCCCCTTCATTATCTTTATGCTCTTGTTTCACTTCTTCTTTTTTCATCTTAATATCTTGCTCGTACTCCCATTTTTGATAAATGAAATCAATAATAGAAAGAACGATTAAAATAATTAAAATTGCTAAGAAAATAAATTTAATTTCCCTAATAATTTCAGTAAGTGATGCAGTCCAGTTAAATCCAATCATACTGACAATTTTCTCTAAATTCTTTTTAAAGAGAACGTAAGCGACGTAACCGATTAATCCCATATAAAACAGTGATTTCAAAATATCTACTAAACTTTTACGACTAAACAGTCTCGTAAAATAGTTTTTCGGATTAATACGTGACGCTTTCGGTTTAATGACTTTAGAAGAAAATAGGAAGCCTACTTGAATCATATAATTGAATAAATGAAAAGCGTATACGAGTATTAATATCGGAGCTGATACTTTCAGTAATAAAATCCCCATTAAATAAAAATACTCGGTTGAATCTGTATTTTTTCCAATTTGATCAAACAGCACCGCTACGGAATTTGCAATCTCATACCCTAGCCAATCTCCGAAGAAATAAACGACAACTGCTAATACGAGAATGGAAAATAAATTATTTAAATCTTTACTCCGGGCAATATTCCCTTCTTCACGCGATTTTTTACGCTTCTGCGGGGTGGCCTTTTCTGTTTTATTATCCTTTGCCATGCGCGTCCCCCTACTTCGTTAAGAAAAAGTTAAATAGTTTCGTATATTCTTCAAGTAATACATCCGTCATATTTTTAAACACATAACCGAGCATCGGTACACTCATCGCAATAAACAAAATACCACATGTAATTTTAATTACGTATGCATTCATAAAAACGTTTAATTGCGGAGCGTTTTTTGCAATTAAAATTAGAACAAAGTTAATGATGAATAAACTTCCCATAAGCGGAAGAGCAATTTCAACCGCTGATGTGATCGCAAATAATAGCGTTGCGAGTAGACTATCTAAGAAACTAGTCGTCAGCAATTTTGAAATCGCCTCTGTATATTGAAACGACTTTAAAATCGTGGCAACGAAATAATTAATGCCGCCAAGTGAAATAAAAATAATGAGAAAAAATATATCAAAAATGGTTGATAGTAAAGTAGACTGTGAGCCCGCATTTACATCAAACAAACTTGCTTGTGATAAACCGATATCAAAGTCTAAAATATGCCCGGCCATTTTCGGAATGTTCCACAGCATTTCTACAATTTTTGAAAGTGATAATCCAATTACAATTTGCGTTCCTGCATAAGCTGCAACGTCCCAAACTGTCTTGATGTGAGAGACATCCACTTGATCAGCCACTGTAATTGAAAGAGCAAGTCCAACAGTAACCTTCGCCATTGCTGGAATGGATCGGCCTGAGAAAAACGGTAAAAAATATAAAAATGAAGTAATGCGACAAAACGCAAAAAACGTTGCCGCCCATAATTCCATATTCATTTCAGTTCACCTATCTTAGTATGAACGCAATAGCGATGGGATTTTATCAAATAAATCTAAAATAAGCATCGTTAACTCTTGGAACATCCACGGACCTAAAATGATAATAACGAGCACAATACTCGCCATTTTCGGTAAAAACGTCAGCGTTTGTTCTTGAATTTGCATCATTGCCATAATAACCGCGATAATAATAACGACAATCAGACTTACAACGGCAATCGGCATTAAAATCATAACCCCTTTATAAAAAAAGGTTTGGAAAATATCTATAATTGGTGACGTATTCATTTATATGACTCCTATCACATAGCATCAAACGCTTCAGGCGACCGTCTTAAACATAATATCGACAATTTTTGTATATCCACCTAAATATACGAAAACGAGTATTTTAAACGGTAAACTTAAAATCATCGGCGGTACCATCATCATCCCGAGGTACATTAAAAGTGTACTAATAATCAAATCTATAAATACAAACGCTAAATAAATGAACATCCCTGTTAGTAAACCTTTTTGAATTTGCGTTAACGTAAAGGATGGTACAAGTGTAAATAAGGAAAGATCTTTCAAATCTTTCGGCAACTCTTCTCCGCGTACTTTCAGCATCATTTTCAAATCATGCTTATACGTATGCTTTGACATATATTCTTTCATAATAGGAGCTGTCGTTTCCGCAGCTTGGCTTACTGTTATTTTCTCTTTCGTCATCGGATCCCACACATCGCTCTTCAGTTGCCCGAGTACAGGCTGCATCGTAAAGAGTGATAAAAATAATGCAAGTCCAACAAGCACTTGGTTTGGTGGTAAATTCATTACCCCAAGTCCTTGACGTGTAATCCCAAGAACGATCATAAAATAAGTAAAATGTGTAAATAATAGAACGATAGAAGAAGATAATGATAAAAGGGTAACGAGCGCAAATAGTTGTACACTTGAATTACTCGTAAACTCTTTTCCATTTTCGAAATTAATAAAACCGTTCGGGGCCGCATACGCTGGATTTACAAAAATAATTGAAAAAACGATAGAAAATACGAAAATAACGGCTAATAATGATAACTGTTTCTTTATTCTCATGATGGATCCTCTACTTTTTTCGTTTCAGTCTTCACCGCGTCTTCTAGTGCTTGTTGAAACTGATTTCCTGTTCCGGTTAATTGCACAGACTGCACACCGTTATTACTAATAACAGTGAACACTTGCTTTCCGTCCACTTCAAATAAAAAGGCACTCGTTTGATGATTTAAATACACGCCGTCTTTTACTTGAATATGGCCATTTTCACCCTGCTTAAAAAACTGCTGTTTGCGCGTCTTTTTCGTCATATAATATGCACCGTAACCGAGCGCACCAAACAGTAAAACGACTTGAAATAAGGTCGTCATATACGACATATGACTCCTCCTCTACTCTTTATCTTGCATTTGACTTTGCGCTTTCATAAGCGCCGCTTGTTTCTTATCAGCTTCAATTTCAGAAATGATAATACCGAATTTCTCGTCCATTACGATTGCTTCACCGATGCCGACTTTCATATTACTTAAATACACATCTACTTTATGTCCTAAGTTTTTCTCTACTTCAAGAACATCGCCAACTTTTAACTGCTTTACATCACCAAGCGTAATAGATGACTTTCCAAGCTTTACACCAAGTTCAATCGAAATATCTGAAACAGTATCGATATGTGCTTTGCCTGCTTCATTTCGCTTTCCTGCAAAATCTTCTAATCCCATTAATGACACGGGAGATACTTCATGCTTCATATGGATCCTCCTACTCTACAAAACTTTTAAATAGGAGCGCCTTACGCGTTCCATCTTTTCCAATAAAACAATTAAATTTATGCTTTCCATCTACATAACCAAGTAATTCATCCGAAACTTTCGTATGAAGCGGAATAATATCGCCTTCTTCAATTTGTTCAATCTCACTCATTGTCATTTTCTGCTCACCAATTGCAACGTGAACAGGTTTGTACACTTGATTTACTTTCATTTCCACTTCAGACGTATACTTTTTACGCTTGTCTGAAGAATGTTCGACAATATTTTCAGACGTTAACTTATCCATAATTTCTTCAACAGATAAGAATGGAATTCCGATACGCACCGTCGTATTCCAAAACTCTGTTTTCATATTTACGTTAAGTAATGAAATGATATCGCTCGCTGTCGTAATCTTTAATGCATTCGGATCTGTTTCTGTCGTTACAAATTTCGGTTCAATCGCAACAACACTTTCAAATGATTGCTCTAAATTTTTACAAAGAAGCAAGAATATATTATCAAGCGTTAAAAACTCAAATGCTGTTAACGGTCTGCGCATCGTAAAGTTACGCTTACTATCTCCGCCAAGCCAACATTCATGAATATAAATAACGAATGCTAAATCAATCTCAATAACAATTTCTCCAAGCTCTGGCAAACCGAGATCAATCACGCAATATAAATAATAATCTTTCGGCATTTTCTCCACATACTCACTCGTAAATGGAACTTGCTCAACTGTTGAAGGCTCTAGTTCAATTGGAATACGCATACGCGCTGATAACGTCTGTGACGTCTGTTTTCCAAACGTAGAAGCAATCGCTTGCAAACTACGTAAATGCTCAACACCGAACTTCTCTGGTCTATTAAAATCATACTCTTGAAATTTCTCTTGCTTTCCTGCTTCTTGTGCGAAAGCTGGCATTTCCTCGCCTTCATTTACCGCCTTCAGCAGGGCATCAATTTGCTCTTGGCTTAATTTTTCGCCACTCATGACAATCCCCTTCCCTACCTTTTCAATTCAACGATTTCAACGTACATCTTCCCATTCTTCGTCAAAATCTTTCCGGTTCCAATCTCTTCATTCTCAAGCATAAGACGCACCGTATTTTTCGTTGAATTTTCAAGACGATACAATGTACCTTTCGTAATATGAAGCAGATCTTCAATTTTCTTTTTCGTATTTCCGATTTCAAAATAAATTGTTAACGGAATATCATCTTGTAATTTCAAATCTAGCCAACTCCCATATCATGTTCACGAAAATTTCATGTTCTCTCTATATATGAAACTTCTTATTTTGAAACGTCGATATTTAATATTTTTTTAATATATCCTTGCGTTTCTTTAAATGGCGGTACGCCTCCGTACTTCCTCACATTCCCAGGACCAGCATTATAAGAAGCAAGCGCCAATACTAAGTCGCCGTTATTTTTCTTTAAATAACCGCTTAACTCTTTTACGCCACCTTCAATACTTTCAGCTGGTGAAAATGGATTCTTCACACCCATCTCCTTCACATTCGCTGGCATAAGCTGCATAAGACCCATCGCACCTGCATGTGACACCGTTTTCGGATTAAAATTAGACTCTACTTCAATCATTTTTTGAATTAACGTTTTCGGAATTCCGTATGTACGACTTACACGATCAATAATATCCTCATACTTCCCTTCATTGGAAGAACGTATTTTTTGAATATTATACTTCTTCGTTAATTCCCACGTATCAACAGCCTCATTTTTCGTTTCTGGGAAACGTCGTTCAAACTCTTTTTGCGCAACTTGCACTTCATCTGCTTTCTTCGTTTCAGCCTTTTCTTCAGACTTACTCGCTTCCTCTACTTTATTAATAGTTTCTACCGGCTTATTAACAACCGCTTCTATTTTCGTAGATTGTACCGGCTGACTCATATCTTCTACTTTTGCCGGCTGCGTAGTTTCTTTCGTCTCCTTCGCAGGCTCACTCTGCAACTTCTCTTGAAAACGACTACTAACGAATGCTTGTGGACTACTTAGCTTTTGCTGAATTTGTCCTTTTTTATATGCAAGCACTTCTTTTACTATATTTCCAACTATCATAATATCACCTTTTCGGTAAACAAAGATAATCTAATATTAGAGTTTTTTTTTAAAGTTTGCAATAATCCTTTTGATAATATTGTAATAAAAAAATGAACAAATAGGAAATTATCATTTTTTTATATTCATTAATTACAATTATTCGTTGACACGATATATACCAAGGATTACAATTAATCTCGAAATTGATTTTTTTGCATATTTACGTTTAACAATTAACAGAAAAATCAATATAAAAAAATGGGGGTTTCTTAACATGAGAATTAATACAAACATTAACAGCATGCGTACGCAAGAGTACATGCGACAAAACCAAGACAAAATGAACACTTCTATGAACCGTTTATCTAGCGGTAAATCAATCAACAGTGCGGCTGACGATGCGGCTGGTTTAGCTATCGCTACTCGTATGCGTGCAAAAGAGGGCGGATTAAATGTTGGGGCTCGTAACACACAAGACGCTATGTCTGCTTTACGTACAACTGATTCTGCTTTGAATTCTATTTCTAACATCTTACTTCGTATGCGTGACCTTGCTACTCAATCTGCGAACGGTACGAATGGTACAGAAGACCAAAAATCTTTAAACTTAGAATTTGCAGCATTAAAAACAGAAATTGATCACATTGCTGGTGAAACTAATTTTAACGGTAAAAAATTACTAGCTGGAGCAGGAACTGATATTGACGTTCAACTTTCTGATGTATCTGGTGATAAACTTACAATTTCAAGTGTTAGTGCCAAAGCAGCGGACCTTAAAATTACAAAAGATATTACTACTGCGACAGACGCTAGTGCTGCTATTACTGAGCTTGATACAGCTATTCAAACAGTTGCTGATAATAGAGCTACTTTCGGTTCTCAATTAAATCGCTTAGATCATAACTTAAACAATGTCAACAGCCAATCTACTAATATGGCGGCTTCTGCTTCGCAAATCGAAGACGCTGACATGGCAAAAGAAATGTCTAACATGACAAAATTCAAAATCTTAAACGAGGCTGGAATTAGCATGCTTTCTCAAGCTAACCAAACTCCTCAAATGGTTTCTAAATTATTACAATAATTCACTTGATCGTTTAAAGTAAAATTTACTATCTGTACTACGGATAGTAAATTTTATATTTTATCGACTACTGGAGGTTCTTAACATGAGAATTAATACAAATATTAACAGCATGCGTACGCAAGAATACATGCGACAAAACCAAGACAAAATGAACACTGCGATGAACCGTTTATCTAGCGGTAAATCAATCAACAGTGCGGCTGACGATGCGGCTGGCTTAGCTATCGCTACTCGTATGCGTGCAAAAGAAGGCGGATTAAATGTTGGGGCTCGTAATACACAAGACGCTATGTCTGCTTTACGTACAACTGATTCTGCTTTAAATTCTATTTCTAACATCTTACTTCGTATGCGTGACCTTGCTACGCAATCTGCGAACGGGACAAATGGTGGTAAAGATCAAGATTCTTTACAATTGGAATTTAAGGAATTAAAAGAAGAAATTGATCATATCGCTGGTAAGACTAACTTTAATGGAAAGAATTTATTAGCTAAGGCTGATCCAACTAAGGATATTAATATTCAGCTTTCTGATGTATCTGGCGATAATCTTACAATTAAAACTGTTGATGCAACAACAGGTGCTACAGGATTTAACCTTACAAAAACTATTGGCGATGCGGCAGGCACCGGTGATGCTGCGGAATCAATTAAAGAACTTGACGCTGCTATCCAAAAAGTTGCTGACATGCGTGCAACATTCGGTTCTCAATTAAATCGTTTAGACCATAACTTAAACAATGTGAACAGCCAAGCTACTAATATGTCAGCGGCCGCTTCTCAAATTGAAGACGCTGACATGGCAAAAGAAATGTCTAACATGACGAAATTTAAAATCTTGAACGAAGCTGGTATTAGCATGCTTTCTCAAGCTAACCAAACTCCTCAAATGGTTTCTAAATTATTACAATAATTCATTTGATGGTTTCTTACTCTCTGTATTACAGAGAGTAATTATATATATATCTAAAAGCTATTGGAGGCTCTTATCATGAGAATTAATACAAATATTAACAGCATGCGTACGCAAGAATACATGCGACAAAACCAAGACAAAATGAACACTGCGATGAATCGTTTATCTAGCGGTAAATCAATCAACAGTGCGGCTGACGATGCGGCTGGCTTAGCTATCGCTACTCGTATGCGTGCAAAAGAAGGCGGATTAAATGTTGGGGCTCGTAACACACAAGACGCTATGTCTGCTTTACGTACAACTGACTCTGCTTTGAATTCTATTTCTAACATCTTACTTCGTATGCGTGATATTGCTACTCAATCCGCGAACGGGACAAATGGTGGTAAAGATCAAGATTCTTTAGACTTAGAATTCCAAGAATTGCACAAGGAAATTGACCATATCGCTGAAAAAACTAACTTTAATGGCAAGAATTTATTAGCTGCAACTGGAGCAAATATTGATATCCAACTCTCTGATGTATCTGGCGATAAACTTACAATTACATCAATTGATGCAAAAGCTGATAACCTACTTACAGCTGCTGGGACAAATGTTAAGACTTCAGCTGCTGCAAGTACTGCTATTACTAATCTGGATAAAGCTATTCAAACAGTTGCTGATAATAGAGCAACTTTCGGTTCTCAATTAAACCGTTTAGATCATAACTTAAACAACGTAACAAGCCAAGCTACTAATATGGCGGCGGCCGCTTCTCAAATTGAAGATGCAGATATGGCAAAAGAAATGTCTAACATGACAAAATTCAAAATCTTAAACGAGGCTGGAATTAGCATGCTTTCTCAAGCTAACCAAACTCCTCAAATGGTTTCTAAATTATTACAATAATTCACTTGATCGTTTAAAGTAAAATTTACTATCTGTACTACGGATAGTAAATTTTATATTTTATCGACTACTGGAGGTTCTTAACATGAGAATTAATACAAATATTAACAGCATGCGTACGCAAGAATACATGCGACAAAACCAAGACAAAATGAACACTGCGATGAACCGTTTATCTAGCGGTAAATCAATCAACAGTGCGGCTGACGATGCGGCTGGCTTAGCTATCGCTACTCGTATGCGTGCAAAAGAAGGCGGATTAAATGTTGGGGCTCGTAATACACAAGACGCTATGTCTGCTTTACGTACAACTGATTCTGCTTTAAATTCTATTTCTAACATCTTACTTCGTATGCGTGACCTTGCTACTCAATCCGCAAACGGGACAAATGGTGGCAACGATAAAGATTCCCTAAACTTAGAATTTAAGGCATTACAAGAGGAAATTGATCACATTGCAGGAAAAACTAACTTTAACGGAAAAAGTTTATTAGCTGAGGCTGGAACAGATAAGAATATTAGTATTCAGCTTTCTGATGTATCTGGCGATAACCTTACACTTACAGCAGTTGATGCAACAGCTACTACAGGACTTGGCCTTACAAAAACTATCGGAGCACCTGCAGCACCTGTAACGCCTCCTGCACCGCCTGCACCACCTGCTGCAGATAATGATGCTGCAGGTGCCATTGTACAACTAGATAAAGCTATCCAAACAGTTGCTGACATGCGTGCAACATTCGGTTCTCAATTAAACCGTTTAGACCATAACTTAAACAACGTAAACAGCCAAGCTACTAACATGGCTTCAGCTGCTTCTCAAATCGAAGACGCTGATATGGCGAAAGAAATGTCTGAAATGACTAAGTTCAAAATCTTGAACGAAGCTGGAATCAGCATGCTTTCTCAAGCTAACCAAACTCCTCAAATGGTTTCTAAATTATTACAATAAGCCATTTGAGTTAGTTTCCTGAATAAACCTCTCTGCTTGTGGAGAGGTTTATTTTTTCTATATAGATAGATTATTTATAAAACCTTCTTTTTTATGTGGAAGAGAGCATCTGCGGTGCATAGAAGCGGTTAGTGCTTATCTTGATCCCCTCTTATGTTAAAACACAAATAGCAAATAAGCATAAGCCTTTTTATCTTTTCATAACCGTTTATTAACTTTAGAACACTGACTATATCAATCTATAAGGAGTGTCTATTATGCGTATTGGTACGAATGTTTTAAGTATGAATGCTAGGCAGTCGTTGTATGAGAATGAGAAACGTATAAATGTGTCAATGGAGCATTTGGCGACTGGTAAGAAGTTAAACCATGCTTCTGATAATCCCGCTAATATTGCAATTGTGACTCGAATGCATGCGAGAGCAAGTGGTATGCGCGTGGCGATTCGTAATAATGAGGATGCGATATCAATGCTTCGCACGGCAGAAGCTGCCCTTCAAACTGTGACGAATATTTTGCAGCGTATGCGTGATTTAGCCGTTCAATCTACGAACGGTACGAATTCAAATAAAAACCGTGATTCACTGAATACAGAGTTTCAATCTTTAACAGAACAAATTGGCTATATTAGCGAGACAACTGAATTTAATGATTTATCCGTATTTGACGGTCAAAACCGCCCTATTACATTAGACGATATCAGTCATACGGTACATATGACGAAACATATTCCCCCTTCCCCTACACAACATGACATCAAGATTTCAACAGAACAAGAAGCAAGCGCGGCGATTCTTAAAATTGAAGAGGCTTTACAAAATGTATCACTTCACCGTGCCGACCTTGGCTCTATGATAAATCGTTTACAGTTCAATATTGAAAATTTAAATAGCCAAAGTATGGCGTTAACAGATGCTGTATCTCAAGTTGAAGATGCGGATATGACGCAGGAGATAAGTGATTTTTTAAAGTTCAGATTGTTGACTGAAGTTGCGCTTAGTATGGTTTCACAAGCAAATCAAATTCCGCAAATGGTTTCTAAACTACTACACTCGTAAAAATTCATCTTCCTTCTTTGGAACGATTCCATACAAAATAAAAGGGAAATACATATAGACTATGTATCTCCCTTTTATTTTGTACCCAAATTTTATTACTGTGTTACGGTCATAACTTGTCCGCTACGATCAACCATAATTTTCATTTTACCGTCCTGTGCATTATATAGCCCTAGTTTATGTAATTCCATTTTACAATCTTGTACGAAAGTTGGTAATTTACGTATTTGATCAATATCAGAACTTGTAATGAAATGAATTAAAAGCTGCGTCATACCTTTAATATCTTGTACAAGATCTTCTTTCTCTCGTTTTAGCCTTTCATTTTCTAGTTGTAACGACTGCAATTCATCTTCTAAGCTACGTGTATTCTTTGCTTCTCTAGAACGCCCTGCCGCCATGCTAGAAAGCTTATAAATACCTTCCATAAACTGATGTAGTTCGTCTTCTTTCCTTTCACTACACTGATTAATTGTTTCAAAGTTATCAACGATACCAGATATAACTGTTACAAGATTTTTTTCATCCTCTTTATGCTGGATTTCTTCTTTTAATTCGTACTCGTTTTCTTGTTTTCTTGCAACGATTGTCTCTTTTACTGGTATATATTTTCGCTTTCGTCCCGGTTTTTGTTTTTCAATATTTTCAAACGGTATTTCACGTTTTTTCAATTTATAATACGTATTTTGCAATTGACTTTCCGTTTTAGGAAAAAGATTTAGTTCATTTTTACTTACGTATTTTGAAATATTTAAAATGTTTAAACCGTGACGCTGACAAAATTGATACACTTCATACAGTAGCTCTAGTTCAGACTTCAGCCATGTAATTGTTGATTTTTCATATGCTCGCATCCCGCCATTTTTTTCTATATCTATTTGGAATAATACCATTCTATTATGTAAATCAACTAATTCTTCATACTTTACTTGGAATTCTTTTTCTATTTTTTTAAATTCCACCTCTAGTTGCATATCGTTCATTTTATTATTTGACATGTTTTGTAAAAGACCTAATACATTAATTGCTGTGTGGTGATACATAATCTGTGCCACTCCCCCTCATCCTTTCACAATTCTCATCTGACTCCCATGTCTTTTAAGAAAATAGCAATTTTTACATATCCATATTATAACAGTTCGAAATTATCTGTCAAATAATAAACATACAAAAATGTATAGAAAGTATAAAAATTTGGAAAATATTTTTTGATTAATATGTAAAATTGCATATTAATTACATTTAATTATATTATATGGTATTTTAAATGTTTTTTCACCGAAAAAATTTGCGTTACCACGAAATATTACTAAAATAACAATCGAAAATACGTTTGCTTATATTTTTAAATCAAAAATCTCTAAATAAAGATTATTCACACATACAGCGACAAACACCCAAGAAACCTTTCATTTTTCTACCAGCTTAAAGTATAGAATACTAAAAAGGAATTAGCCATATGTAGCATTGGCTAATTCCTTCCTCTCTCTAACAGAATAGAGTTATAAACCCAGTCTTCAAATCCTCAATCGAAGTCTCACTTCTTCTTACCTAAAACTACTTCATACCTCTGAACTCACATCGCATGAGACTCTATTAAGCACTGAAAACTTCCTTACATAAGTAGTTCCTCTATTCCTACTAAATAGAAAAATGTTATACACCAGCTCTTCTAGTTACCTATATCTCAACATCGCATAGGGCTCTATTAAGCACTGACCGCTCAACACTTGGCTAGAGCTTCTATTCCGGCTAAATAGAAGCTTTTAAAGCACTAACTTATCAACTAAACCAATTAGCTCTTGAATATCTGGCTTACTTACTTGAGCATTTGCTCCTACAGCTTCACCTTTATGGAATAATTCATTTGTAATTAATGAAGAGAAAATAATGACTGGTAAACGATTCATTACTTCACTATCCTTAACCACTTTCGTTAAATGATGTCCATCCATTTTTGGCATTTCAATATCCGTAATTAGCAAGTGAATATGTTCAAACATTTTTTCGCCTTGCTCTTTCGCTAATTTTTCAATTTGCGCTAACGCTTCTGCACCATTGCTGAAGAAGTTCATTTTCGTATATCCAGCTGATGATAATGTTTCTTCTAATATTTGACGAAGCATCGCTGAATCTTCTGCAATATAAATTACTTTTTCAGCTCGATCTGTTTTTTGTTCTAACCCTGCAATTGATTTATTGTCATAACCAGTGCCGCTAATTTCACATACAATTTTTTCATAATCCAATAATAAGATGATTTTGCCATCTAGTTTTACAATACCAGATGTCGTTTCTTCTAGTCCCATAGATAATGAAGCTGGTTCATCAATTTGTTCCCACGAAATACGTTGAATACGATGCACTTCATCAACGCGGAAAATAACTTTCATTTGGTTTAATTCTGAGATGATAAATTTCGTTTGATCAAGTGGCTTTGTTGACTTTAAATTAAGAGCCATTGCCAAGTTAATAACAGGTAAAATTTCACCACGTACTTGAACAACACCTTCAACTGCATGATGAGATTCTGGCACAGTTGTAACAGGGAATGGATTAATGATTTCACGTACTTTCATTACATTAATACTAAATAAGTTTTCACCAACAGTGTACGTAACAATCTCTAATTCATTTGTTCCGCTTTCTAATAAAATACTTTGTGCTTGTGACATAAAGGTGTCGCTCCCCTTCCATTAATTCCGTATATCTAATTATTAAGCTTTATAAAAGAGAAAAAGTCAACTACCTATATAAAAAACATAGATAGTCGAACGATTCATTTTATTAAAAAACAATTAATCTTGTATAAACGAAGCAAGTGCCTCTAATAACACTTCTTGTGCTCCTACAATTTCCGTCGGCATTGCTTCCCATTTTTTCGAAAGCTCCGTCTCTACTCTTATTCTCAGCTCTGAATTCATTTCTGCTAGCACATATTCTTTCGTTGCTATATCAACATCAAGTAGCGCGAGTGCATATAGTTCCGGGTCATTTATTTTTTCGAATAATCGTTTTAATACTACTGGTGCTATATGTTTTAATTTTTCAATATGAATTTCCTTATCCGAAAATAGTAACTCATATTGAATAAACGTAACATTTTCTTTAATCACTTTAAAATAACAATTATTTTTTTTATCATTCACAAAATAACCATTTGGATCTGCGATAATACTTTCTACTTTACGAATTAAATCTGGCAAACTATTCGCTGCCATTACAGTCCGCTGCTCAACCTCACTCGGCGAAATGAATGTAACGCGATACTTATTTTGCGCCATCCTCCTCACCTCTCCTTTTATAAAAATCTATCATCACAAACATATGAAATGAAACTAGCATACTCTCATTTCATTGCCCTATTGTCACAACTCACAGGCTATAAAAAAGTACTGGCTTGCTATAAAGAGATTATTGTTCAACCATTCCAGTAGATTTCTATAGTTCTCTTCTTACAGCTCCGAGCCACCTAAGCCTAAAAACATTTTTAAGCGCCTTTAAGCAACTCGATATTGTTGAACCAAAACGCAATTTGCTGATCTGTAATGCCTGATAATGTAACAAAAAACTCACGGCACTTCATCTCGTCCTTAAACAGTTGATACTTCCATGCGCCATCACTGCCAACACTGACGAAATAAAACTCATGAATACGACCAATAATCGCTTTCTTTTCAGCAAATGAATACGGGGGCACTTGCTTAATTTCAAATTGATCTGGTAAATATACATGCTCTTCTCGTTCCATTTTTAGCACTTGCTCAGCAAGTTCACGTTTATTCTCGAAAAATGGCAATTGTAAAATTCGTTCTTGTCTTGTCATACGAATAAAAACCCTTTCTACTACATTACGATCTTTCTTTATAATATATTATCGAATTAAGTTTACAACTTCATTTAATACTTCATCTGACACTTTAATTACTTTCGCATTTCCTTGGAATCCACGTTGATATAACATTAAATCAACGAATTCTACAGATAAATCTACGTTTGAACTTTCTTTTGCTGAACCCCTTACATTACCTGCACCATTCTCACCAGCAACACCTATCCCTGGAATCCCTGCTGATGGTGTGGCAATGTAATTGCCATTCCCAGTTTTCATTAATCCACCTGAATTAGGGAATGTAGCTACAGCTAGTTGTCCTACAACCTTCATACTACCATCCGAATATCTCATCATAACGAAACCACCGTCAGAAATTGAATAGTCATTTGCAATTGCAGCTGGACGCCCCGTTACTTCTGTTGTAGAAATAGTTTTCCCTGTCGGATAATTTGTTAAACCACTTAAGTCCAGTGTCAGTCCCTTACCAAAAGGAATTTTAACCGTTCCACCTTTAGTAATTTCACCAGTTACTGGATTTTTTTGTACAGCTTCATCTGTCTCCTTTAGATTTCCTAATGTATCAAATTTAAGATTTTTTTCGCCCGTCATGCCTTCAACCGGCTTAAACTCTTTTTCGTTTTTAGAATCATTTCTTACAGAAACTGTATACGTATATTCACCTGGCACAGGCTTTTCAACTTCTTTACCATCTACAGTCTCTTTTGTAGTCTTTTGTTTAATATTTACACGTAACGTTAACGAGTTCCCTTCCTCATCAAAAACTGTGAATTCGTGAGATAATGCATTTTGATTTCTAGGAAGGTTTCCACCTATTGTTGCTTTATCTGTTTGAATCCCACCAACAGCTGATCCCATTGGAATATGAATTGGACTTGGTCGTGAAGAAAAATCTATTTCTTGAGTTCCTGTTTTCACACCATACCCTAGCACATACTGACCACTTGTATTTGTAACATAGTTATCTTTCGATACACCGAAAGACCCTTTTCTCGTATACTCTACATTTCCGCTATTACGATCGCCAACTAAAAATAAACCATTTCCCTCTATGGCTGTCTCCATTTTATCACTAGTTAAAGTAATAGAACCATCACTAAAATCTGTAGATGTCCCACTAAACTTTACACCGTTACCAATACTCTTTGGATTCGTACCAGCATAAGCACCATCCCCACGTGAACCAACCGTATTATTATATAGCAGATCATCAAAAATAGCTTTTTGCTTTTTATATCCAACTGTTTGTGCATTTGCAATATTATTTGAAGTAACACTTAATGCATTTTGTGCTGCATTCATCCCTGTAATACTTGTATATAACGCTTTAATCATAACCTATATACACTCCTTTTATTAATTTTGCTTAACCTCTTCATTTTTTTCTATATCATCTTTCTTCTCATCTTCTGGATTTGCTTCTGCTATCGGTTTATCTGAAACCCTTTCTACAAAACGAAGTGAGACAACTTGATTATCAACAATAAGTTGTACATCGTTATTTTCGGCAAGTCGAACTGTTTCCACTTGACCAGTCACTTGCTCCCCCTTATTGTTTATACCTCTAACATACTTTCCTAAAAATTTCATCCCACCATCAAGAGCTGTCGTATACATCGTTGATTGTAGTTTATCTACTGCTTTCGTCATATTTTGTACTTGCTCCATAAGCGATAGTTGAGCCGTTTGATTCATCATTTGGTTCATATCCATCGCATTAAACGGGTCTTGATGTTGAAAGCTCGCTAAAAAAAGTTTCAGGAAATCATCTTTATCCATAATACCGGGTGTTTTTTGATTACTTGCTGATACTCCGTTTGTTTGTTGAACTGGCGATTGCACACCATTTACAGATGCGTTTTTTGTTTGCGCTCCTGCTTGTAACGGAATATGATTTGTACTCGTTGTATTTAATCCAACTGTTGGCACGCGTTATTCCTCCAATAATCCCGCAAATTTTGTTGATTGTTGTTTTTCATGATTTGTATTTGCTAATTTCTGTTTTTGCCTTTGCTCTTGTTCTCGCTGTTCTTTACGATTTTCATCTTTATCTGAATAGCTAATTTGAATATTGATTTCTTTTTCTTTTAACTTTAATCTCAATTCATCAAAAATGATTTCAACACGTTTTTTCGCATCGTGTTTTTCCATTTCTACGTGAACGTCAATTTGATCTCCGTGTTTTTTCATAAACACTGTTAATGTACCAAGTTTTTCTGGATTTAACTGGAATAAAACACGTTCTTGTTTCACTACAAATTTTTGCAGCGCTTCTACTTGCGCTTCCATTTTCTTTCCTAAGTCAGGTAATGAAACTTTCTCAGCACCACTATTTGATTTCCCTATTTGTTCGGTACTCGTCGTTTTATTTAATAATTCTGCACCTGCAGAGCTCGAATCGTTTAATGCATCAACTTCTGGCAACTCTACCTTTGCATCATCGCTCTCAAGTTTCGGAAGATCTACCTCTTTAGACTCTTCTTGTTCCTTTGCAATATTACAAGTTTCTGTTTCTACAACCTTCAATGCTTGCATCGTTTGCTCTGGCATCTTCATTTTGTCTAATACCATTTGCATTGTATCTTCTAAACATATAGCATTTTTGATATTCATATTTGAAAGAAGTTCTTGTAATTGTTGTAATTCAGCTGCAGGTAATTCATTAAGTTTAATATTGCCATATTCTTTATATAGCTCTTGTATTTTTTGTATGTATTGATATAACAATTCCGGCTGCACATGTAATTGCTCAATTGCAACCATTTGCTCAGATACAGCTAATAACAACTGTTCTGTCTCTTTTTTTCTTCTTTCTTTACAATAGGTTCTTCTTCCGTTACCGATTTTTTAGAAAGAATATAATCTTTTCTCTCTTCTTTTGGTGCTTCTTCTCGTTTCGTTTTCTCCGTTTGCGGCTGTTTTTTATTTTCCATTCTCATCGTACGATCGAATGAAGAATCTTCATTTTTTGATTGTACTTCTAGCCCTTTTTCTTTTTGCGGAGGTAAACTTTGTTGCACCGGTAATACAGACTGTATCACTACATTCACCTCATCCATTCATACACATTTTCAAATCCAGAAGCATTTTTTCTTCCAGCTTTTCTTGTGCTTTCGCAAGCTTTTTGCAATCTTCTTGATACATCTCATCAATGACACGTTCTTTTTCTTTTACTTGCTCTAAAAGACTTTCATTTTTTTGAATAAAACCTTCCGTTTTTTTAATTTTCCGATTCCATTCTTCTATTCTTTCAGGTGAAAACGTATGTGAAGAAAGCATACCAGCCATAATACGTTGCCCAGTTTGTACGACTTTACTACGCGATTTCACAACATATAAATCATATTCTTTTTTTTGTTCTATTTTTCTTTTTTCAGCTGTTAATTCATACACTTCTTTTAAAATATGCTCTTTTTCTTGATTTATTTGCAATTTTATTGTGTCGTACTGCTGTTTATCCACCTGTTTTCATAACCCCTTTCTATTATAACGTTCTCTTTTTCTATTATATAGTTTTTTTCCAAAAAAATCTGTGAAATATTAAAAAACAAAAAAATAAGACCTCTTATGCAGAGGCCTTATACTATATGCTGTATCGCTTCAACGATATCATCAAATGGGAAACTATCCGATCGACCTTGCTTTAAAAATGTATTTATGCCTTCTACTTTATTTTTACATTCAAAAATATAAGCATTTTCTTCATTTTCTTGAATCGTTCCTAGCTTAAAATACAATTCATTTTCTTTATAAATTGATAAAATCTTTCTCATTTCATTTGCAAGTTGCCAATGATGTGGCGAAACAATTTCTTCCATAATCCTACTTACTGAATCTAATACTGAAATTGCAGGATAATGACTAAGCGTTGCAAGCTCACGCTTTAATACGATATGTCCATCTAAAATACCACGTGCTAAATCTGGTACAGGACCATTTAAATCGTCCCCATCAACAAGCACCGTATAAATACCTGTTATAGATCCCTTCTGTGTTTTCCCAGACCGCTCTAACAACTTCTTCATATAACTTTCCATTAACAGTGTTTTACCACCAATCGGTAACTCTTTAACAGCAATATCAACACTTCTTCGTGCATCGGCAAAACGAGTAACAGAGTCCATCATAAGTAATACGTTATTACCTTGATCACGGAAGTATTCAGCAATAGACGTTGCAAGTTTCGCTGCACGAAGTTGCATAAGATGACTTTCATCTGACGTCGCTACAACAACGACGCTTTTTCGCATCCCTTCCTCGCCTAACTCTTTTCGAATAAAGTCTTTTACTTCCCGGCCACGTTCTCCTACTAAACTAATAACGTTTATATCAGCTTTTGCATTTTTTGCTATCATTCCAAGTAAAGTTGATTTACCAACACCTGACCCAGCAAAAATACCAATCTTTTGACCGATACCAATTGTTAGCATAGAATCAATTGATTTTATTCCTGTTTCAAATACATCGGTAATCTCTTCACGTTCAAATGCATGTATAGGCGGTGCATCTAGTTTTATTTTCTGTAATGGAATGTTTTCAGCTTCCTCATTTAACACTTCACCATTTGCACTTAACACTTTTCCGAGCAAGTGATTACCACGTGGTACAACAACATCTTCTGAAACTAGTGTCACTGAATCTCCATAACATACTTTTTCTGTCTGTTCAAATGGAAGTAGCATATTATTTTCTTTTTCAATGGCAATCACTTCACATAAGACGTTATGTTCTCCAACGAAGCAAACATCTCCGATCTTCGCTTTCGGCCCTTTTGCTACGAAAAACTGTTCTTGTACACTATGAACTTTGCCTACTTTCGTATACAGCGGTGTTTCAATGAACTTATTCCATTTTTCGTTCTCATTCATTAACAGGCGGCTCATACATTTTGCTCCTCAAATAACTTCTCTTCTTCCCATTTCTGACGAAGTTTCGCAAATATAGGTGCAAATTTAAATTCAAAGAACTCTTTCTCTTCTTCCAGAACAAATTCACCAAACTGCAGGGAGAAATCATATTTCCATTCTACTAATTGTAGTAACCAATATTCTTTCGTATTCTCCTTCTCTTCTTGAATACGTTCAAACGTTTCTGGATGTACTGTAATGATTAATTTTTCAAACGAAGTTGGCAATGTTTGCACGATGCCAGTTAAAATAGGTAGCACATCAAGCAATCGTGAATCTACCGCTTGATTCACGATTTTTTCTGCTAAATGAAATGATTGATCCCATAATAACTCTGTCCATTCATATGCTATTTCTTGTTGTTCTTTTTGAAACTGCACACGCGCTGCTTCCATCTGTTCCATTTGTTCATGAATATGCATTTGAAATTGTTCTTTATCTTGTAATAACTGCTGACGCTCTCGTTCTAGCATTTGCTGCTCTTGCCTTAGCTGATTCATTTCCATATGTAATGATTCTTGCTGGGCACGAAGCTCTGCATGATCTGCTTGTAATTCTTCCTCTTCTATTTGGACTGAAGCTGGTTTTGGAAATTGTAATTCATACGTTTCTTCAGAAAAAGAAACAGAATTCTTCGGAATTCTGTTTTTAAATAAGGACATCCTCTTCACCTCTTTGAACGATAATTCTTCCTTCTTTCTCTAGCTTTTTCACTGTACCAGTAATCGTTTGCTGCGCTTTTTCAGCATCCGTCATCTTAAGCGGTCCTAAGCCATCTAATTCTTCTAGAATCATCTCTTTACGGTTTGAAGACATACATGTAAATAATTTCTCTTTAATTTCTTCTTTTGCAATTTTAAGTGCTTTCGCAAGAACACCGTTATCTGTAATTTCTTCTAATACACGGCGAAGCGCAAGATCTTCAAGACCAAGTAAGTCTTCAAAGACAAACATATTTTCTTTAATTTTCTCAGATAACTCATAATCGACTTCATCCAGCTTTTGAAAGACTGTTTTTTCAACACCTCGTGAAACATTATTTAAAATGTTTACGATTGTTTTCAAGCCATCAGTTTTATTAATTGCACTAAATGCCATATTATTTAATTTCGTTTTTAACAACTCACCAATTTGATTAATTAATTCACCATCAACTTGTTCTAGTTTCGCAATACCCATTACCGTTTCTACTCGCTTATGATCTGGCAATCTCTCAATTAATTGAGACGCAAGTTGCGGTTTAATATAAGAAGCGATAATTGCAATTGTTTGTGGTGACTCATCATTAAGCACTGTAAGAAGTGGCTCTAAATCTGTAAGTGAATTTAAGAATTCAAATGGATTATCTTTGTTATACCAAAGATCTTCCAATAATTTTTCCAGTTCGTCTTCTGGCATGTTTTTAAATATGCGACGAATATACTCTTTATCTGGAGTGACTAAGTTCAATTCTTTTACATTTAATTCATATAAGAACTCTCCTAGTACATTTTCTAACGTTTCTGGTTTGTATACACGAAACTTCGCAATTTCACGAAGTAATACTTCTTTTTCCTCAGCTGTCATATATTCAATGACTTTTGCTGCCACCCCTTCGTCTAATGTACGAATGAGGATGGCAGCTTTTTCTTTGGAGGAGATTTCATCTAACATCGTTGTTCCTCCCTTACTGTCCGTTTAACCATTTTTTAATTACTTTTGCAGTACCTTCTACATGTTCTTTCGTAGCATCCTGCACTTGTTCATCTAACGTTGGTTCTTTCGGTTCTTCTGGTTCAGGTTTTGGCTCTGGCACTATTTTTTCTTCAGGAATTTCCAAGATACTTTCATTACTTGCAGCAATTTCATCTTCTGCTAAGTATTCTTCATATTCCTCTTCTTCTTTCTTTCTCTTACGTCTTGCTAATAAGAACCATACTATACCACCGATTGCTAATAAGCCAGCTGTAATTCCACCGAATAACCACCAGTTCATATCACTTTTTTCTGGCTCTTTCTCTTTTTCAGCTTTCGGCTGATCGAACTGAACAGTTACAACGTTAACTTGACCATTTATAAAGTTACCGTTCGGATCAGCTTGAAGTCCTGCCGCTGTTCCGATTGCTTCTTTAAAAGTTGTCATATCAATTCTTCGTTTTACTAACGTATCATTATCTACCCATACAACAACATTCGTTTTCGTTAATTCTGGGTGTTTCTTAATTGTTTCAACTGTTTTATCTATTTCATAGTTTTCGATTTTGTTGCCATTTTTATTATCGTAGACAACTTTACCATTTTGATTATTGTTCGTACCGTAGTTTGGCACTTCACCGTTCGCTGTAATACCAGCACCTTGCTTCGTATCTGCCCCTTCTTGCGCAGTAGAGCTTTCTTCTTGCTCTTGTTTACTACGAAGTACACCTTTATCACCATACTTCTCTGACTGACGTGTAACTTCATCGTAGTTTACAGATACTTTCGTATTCACTTTATATTCATTCGGTTTAAACATCGTCATTAACGTTGCATCAATATCTTGCTTTAATTTACCTTCAAGTTGGTGCTGCATCTCTACTTCTTTCTCATAAGAAGAGGAACTACTAGAATGTGCTTCATCTGCTCCTTTTGAGATAACACCTTTTTTACTATCAATAACACTTACTTCTTCTGCTTTCACACCAGGAACCGCTGCACTAATCATTTGCTGTATACCTGCAACTTGATCAGCCGTTAACAATTGGCCACGTTTCACTCCAACCGTAATCGCCGCTGTTCCTTTCGCTTTTTCTTCATCAAAAATTGTCTCTTTTTCAGGCAATGTAATTTGAACATTTGCCGTTTCAACTGTCGCAAAGTTTCTTACAATATCTTGTTCCAATTGCTTCTTCGTACCGACAATTTGCTTCATTTTTTTATCTTGTTCACTTGAACCGAGAGAGCTTTCTAATAAAATTTCTTCACCGCTTTTCGAATTAAACGGTAAGCCCATCCCATTCATTTCTTTTCGAACCCATGGAGCATCATTCTTTTGCACACGAATTGAACCATCGGCCGCTAATTGGTAATCGACACCTAACTTCGATAATTCTGCTGTAATCTCTTGTTTATCTGCATCATTTAAATTTTGATATACAACAACATATTTATCTGGCAAGGTGAAGTATAAAAGTGCTCCTGTTACAATCGCTAAAAGCGCAGCACCGATTACTAACTTATGCCACGTTTTTAACGATTGGATAACATTTTTCATCTTTTCCATTTAAACACACCCGTCCACTTTCCTAAATTTGCATATTAATTAGTGACTTATAATTTTCAATAAGATTATCACGTACGAGAGCAGCCGTTTTCATTTGAGACTCAGCTTTCTTTTGCTGAATTAAAACGTCATGTGTTTCTCCTACCCCTTTAGTTAGTAAATCATATACTGCTGTTTGTGCATTGTTTTGCGTTTGATTCATATCTTCCAATAAATCAATAAACTTTTTCCCCTCAACTACAGATGTTTGAGAAGTTTTCGGTGCACCAATTGACTGAATTGCTCCAAATGGTTGTGTATGTAACATTGGTTGAATTTTCATATTACGATCTTCCCCCTTATCCTCGGCCGATTTCTAAATCTTTATCAAGCATTTTTTTATTCGCATTTAATACACTCGTATTCGCTTCATACATTTTTTGAGCAACCATTACATTCGTCATTTCAGCAGTTACATCAATATTTGGATAACGTACATATCCTTCTTCATTTGCGTGCGGATGCGTCGGATCATACACTAAATTTTCCGTTTTGTCTGCTTCAATACTTTTTATTTTTACTCCGTTAGTAGGAGCCCCATCTAGCATACTTGCAAAACTATTGTTTGATTCTAGCACCACACTACGACGCTCATATAAATCTGTCCCCGGAGCCGCCGTCGTATTTGCATTTACAATATTGTTAGAAGTAACTTCCATCCACTTTCTCGCTGTCGTTAGCCCTGAGCCACTTGCATTAATTGCCTGAAACATCCGTTGTCTCTCCCTCTACTTTTAACGTCCGCGTGCCGCTTGGTTAATTGCATATTGTGTATTAATTGCGTTAATTGAAATACCGTATAACTGATTTGCTTTCATTAAATCTAGCATTTCTGTCGTTACATCCACACTATTTCCGTCTTTATTCGTTTGCATTGATTTTGTTTGAATCTTTGCATATGTATTTTTCGTATTTACTGTCGGTAAGTGCATTTCATTCGTTTGATATAAATCTGGATTGCTCTTTAAATCAGCCGCATTATTTTTATATAACGCACTACTTTTATTCATCTGCTCAGCAAATGTTACATCTTGTGCTTTATAGCCAGGTGTATTCGCATTTGCAATATTACTAGAAACAGTATTTCGTTTCGTCACTAAATAATTCATATAATGGCTTACATCACTCACTAAATCTGGCATATTCCACACCCTTCCTTTTCTAACGTAATGATCCACTGATAGAAGTTTCACTTCATTATTTATTTTCTTATATGCATTTATTAAAATATTTACTATTATGTACCCTTACATATTTTATTCCATTTTTTCATTGTTGTCTTTAGAAAAATACAAAAATATAAAAAAGAATGCAAAAAAACTGTATACACATAGTAATCTATAGAACATTTCAATATATAAACTACAAACTAAAGTCCATTTTTCTATTATTTAGATTACTATTATTGTTTCATCACAGTCATAAAATGAAACCTCAATCAGCGGAGTTCTTTATGTAAACGAAGGAATAGACCCCCTTTTAAAAGGGGAATCTGTTTCCAGACATTATTATTAATATTTACCGTAAAATGAATTAGCCTTCATTCGCCCATCATTTGCCATTATCATTTCTTCCAAAATCTTTTGCTTATCTCGAATGTGCTGTGCTGCCTTAATAATGAATGGGCTTACTTCTGCTGCAACTTGTGCACGTCTTTCTTCATCTAGTGTCATCATCCAGCGATTTAACATCTCACTCTTCTCAGCAAACTCTTCATCTGACACTTGTAATTCACCGATTTCATTAAAACAACTGACAAACGTTCGATAAATATCATTGTTCATTTTCAAGCGCTCCACGGTATCCATCTATTAAATCTTGTAACACTTGCACAATGGCATCAATGTCTTTTACTTCACGCGTGACTTTCATCGTTTGAATTTGAATGCTAATCCAATCATATAAACCAAATAAACTATCGTATAAATCTTTCGTAATATCAGGATTTAACTGGAGCTTCAACTCTTCAAATATACGTTCTAACTTTTCAAGAAGTTCATCACCATCTTGAAGTTTGAATGTATTTAAAAGTTCTTCCAATTTACGAAACTCAATGATGCATCTTTCATAAATAAATATTGTATTTTTAATTGGATTACTGGTCATAATATCATTTTGCATATAACGTTGCCATGCTTGCATACAATCACTTCCTCAGCTTTCATTAGTCATCACTTTTTGTTTTTGTCATTGCTTGAATTGTCTTCAACTGACTATCAAGCAATGCTAACTGACTTTCTAATTTTGCATATTTATCAATAATTGTTTTTTGTTTTTCCTTATTAACTGTATCAATATCTTGAATTTTTCTCTCTAAATCAGTTACTTGCTTTTCAATACTTTTAGAACGTTTCCCAATAATTCCTTCATCTCCAAATATCCCATCTAACTTTTTCTCTGTATCATGACCTAAACCATTTAAACCAAAGAAAAATTGTTTCGTAGATTCCGGATTCTCTTTAAAAGCTGTTTTTAATTTTTCTTCATCAAGAGTCATATTGCCTTTTTTATCAATTTGAATTCCAAAAGAAAATAAATACTTATCATCTTGGGAAAATTTAAAAATACCTGTCATTGCATTATTGATAGCAAATGACACATTACTCCCTTGCATTACTCCATTTTCTCCAGCAAATAAATCCAAACTTTTAACAGCCTTATTATACTCGTCTTTCATTTTTTTTATTAAATCTATTGAATTTTTTATATCAGAATCTTCAATAGTTAATTTTATTGGCTCTGTAGTTTCTTTTTCTAAATTAATGGTTAATCCTGGAATTGTATCAATCTTATTTGTTTTACTAGTTCCTTTTATTCCGTTTATTGTATACTCAGCATTTATTGCTCCTGTCACTTGATGTGCAACAACATTCGTTCCATCCGGATTTTTCGCAGAAGTAACTAACCCTATATTTTGTAAAAAACCATTGGCGCCATCCGTTAATTTCAGCTCTCCAGCTTCTCCTGCAGTAGTCGATGTGAAAAATAGTTGATCCCCTAATGTGTATACTGATGCACCATAATTCCCATTATTTATCTTATTGACAAGATCTTTATACGTCATATCTTTTGAGATTTTAACTTCTTTTCCATTTATCTGAAATACATCATCTACTCCCAGTTTTAAATCTAAACTAAACTTTTGCTCCATACCTTCAGGAGTTTTTGAAGGAGTAAGTGGAGCTGTAGTTATTTGATGTCTTTCAGCTACCCGTTCTACTGTAATCGTGTATGTTCCAGGAATTGCAGCAGCGTCTGCTTGTGCTTTCATAAAACCATCTTTGGATAAAGTTGTTTTCTTTTCATCACCTTTAAATGCGTATAAATCTTTGAACACTTGTACAAGATTTCCAAATTCTTTTTTCATGCTTGCATACACGTTTTTTTCATTTGTTAATGTTTGTTTTTGTGTAGTATAAGGTGATTTTTTCATTTCCAATGCTTGTAACTCTAAATCTACTAACTTCTTTGTATCTATTATGTTATTTCCTAAATTCCATATTTGTTGTCTGCCACCATAATCAGATATTGTTCCTGCCATATTTTTCACTCCTTATCATTTACATGTAATCTAAAATACTCGTTTTACTCATCGTACTAACAGCTTTTAATGTCGCTTCGTACGTTGCGTTTATATAAGCTAAATCAGAAATTGCGACCGCTAAATCAACATCCTCAATTTCTTTACGGTTTTCTTGAAGTGCTACATTTTGCTCGCTTAAAATTGTTTTAAACGTCTCCATTGTGTTCATTGTTGAACCAACTTCAGTTGTACGGTTAATGATGCCATCTAAGTTTTGCTTATTTCCTTCTAATAACGGTTTTAGTGCTTTTTGGTCACCGTTTTGCATCGCTTCACTCATCTGTTTTAACGTTTTTATAACAGGGGATAATAATGCTTCACCGTTACGGAACGCTTTGAATTCATAACCGTCATTTAGTTTCCAGTTCACATCATTTTTTCCACCCTGGTACGTACCATCTTCTGTAAATGGCAGATTTTCTGCACTATCACCACCGAAAATATAACGACCTTGTTCTTTTGTATTCGCTAAATAGACGACCTGTTTTAAAATTTGATCAATCTCTACACCAATAGCCTGCAATTCTTTTTCACTATTTGTACCATTTAACGCTTGTACTGTTAATTGGTCTGCTCTCGTTAAAGATTTCAAAACACCTTGTAAAGTATTTTCAGTTTGTGTTAATACATTTTTCGAATCCGCTATATCTTTCTGCATTTGCTCCATATTTGCCAATGAATGTTGAATTGCAAATGATTTACTTGCTGCAAGTGGATCTTCACTCATAAGAAGGTTTTTCTTCCCTGAGGTTACTTGATTTCGGTGGTATTGCTGTTGCACATTTAAATCCATCAACTGATTCTTTGCCCAGTTTGCATTTTGAAATGTAGATACTCTCATTTCTATCTCCTCCTTAAATATTTCCAATTACCAACTATACATGACTACTCCTTATCTAATAATCGAAAACAAACTATCAAACACTTCATTCATAGTAGTTATAGCTTTAGAATTCGCCACGAAGTATTTTTGGAAGGCCATTAAATTAACCATTTCTTCTTCCATATTTACGCCCTCGATGCTCATCTTTTCTTGCTGGATACCTTCTAATAAATCCTTATGAATATTTTGATATGCATTTACTGAACTTTTATCAGAGGCTACACCAACTAAAAATTGATCTAAGGCTTGCTTATATGTAAGTCCATCCTTATAGCCTTTATCTGTAATAGCCGCAAGGTTGTTGGCAGTTTCAGCCGAAATTTTCATTTTTGAAATATCTTTTATAAAATCAGGATTCAATTCAAGCTTCTTCGCATCTTCTCCTACAAAAAGCTCTTTCTTCATAGTATTATTCACTTGTTTTTTTAACGAATTTACAAACTCATTCAGATTATCTTTATAATTTGTAATCTTTGCTTTCGTATCAATTGCCGATAGAATTGTTCCACCACTTAATGGGATATCTGTTCCAGATATTTGTACAGACATTGGCTTTTTATCCTTCTGTAATTGAAGTGGGTATGTATCTTGACCATTTACAGTTAAAACACCATTCATCCTAACACTTGCAATATTAGGATTTGTAGCTTCATACGATACTTCTATATCTGCATACTTAGACATTTCTGTCATAATACGATCACGTTCATCTAATAGTTGATTTGGTACTTGTGTACCAGCTTGTCCAATTTTCTTGTTCGCTTCTGCTAAACTAGCAGCAAGTCGATTAAATTCATTAACATGCGCTTCAATATCTTCTGTCGTCTGTGCTTCCACTGTATCTAAGTTTTTCGCGAGACGACTTACTTGACTTGTGAACTTCCCCGTTTCAGCAATTAATGTATCGTAGTAATTTGATTGCTCCGGATTTTTTGCAACTTCACGAAAAGCATTGAAAAACCCATCCATTAAACTAGATAATGAATTTTTACCTGTCGTTCCTACCATAGACTCTACTCGCGACAAAGTAGAATTCATATATGCATAGTAAGAGAACTGTGACATTTGATCATTATATTGCTTTGTCTTCACTTCATCTGTAATACGATCAACACCTAACGTTTGTACACCATACCCTATTCTTTGTTCTGGTGCATACCCTTTACTCCCTCCAGCAGATTCGTAATTCACCATTTGACGAACATAACCTGGTGTATGAATATTAGACAAGTTTTGTTTCGTTGTTTGTAACCCCATTTGAGCCGCTAACATGCCCGATAGCGGTGTATTATAATCAGATAATCTCATAAAGCTTCACTTCTCCTTTACAATAGTTCGTTCATAAAGATTTGCGAATTATTGTTTCGCTCTAAATTATATTCAGAAACAGAATCCACAATACTTTCTGTAGTTTTTAATAGTACGTTTAAGTAATATTGATTTTTCAAAAGAATCATTTTTACATTCTCTTCTAATTCAGTTACGTTTTTTTGTAATTCTTTCATTTTTTCAATTTCTTCTTGAGAAAAATACGAAAATAACGCACTTACACGAAACGATTCAACTCCTTGTTCTTTACAGAACTGAACAACCATTTCTTCAAATGAGCTTGATAACCCTTTTAAACCATCAATGTACTGCAATTGCTCTACTTGTAACTTTTGAACTGCATTTACATTTTTATTTTTTAAATTCTCATATATTTGCTCTCCAAGCGCTTGAATATTTTCATACGCTTTTTGTATAATAACAAGCTTTTCATATAATTGTATGTACATATAGCTTCCTTCCTTTTACAAGACTAAATTTACAATTAAGCCATGGATTTCTCCAATTTGATTTAACATTTCTAAATGTCCTGTTTTCGTGTTAATTAAATTCATAACATCTTCTAATTCATTCAATCCCATTTCTGCCTGTTTCACAATCGTCATTTTCTGTGAATATCCGTAACGTGGGTGACGAGACATGACATCTTTATACTGCAATACATTATCAACGTAGAAATTCAAAAATGATTTTACTGTATTTTTGTATTCCATTACATTATCAAGCGTTAATTCCATTTCAATTTTCTCTTTAATTTCTCCAATATTATCGACAAACGCTTCCATTTGTTCTAGTAATTTATCTTTTTTCGGATCTGCATGCAAATTATCCGAAAATGCAAGTCCTGTCCTGACATTTGCTTCTTTCGGCATTTGAGTAGCAGGCGGTATATGCGATAAAATTGGATTATGCGAGATAGAACGTAGCATATATATCACCTATTTATTTTTTTATTTCTTCCTAAACTTAATCGTAAAATCCAGTTATTTATAATTATACTCTGAACAGTAATATTTTGCAGTTATTTTTTATAAAAGATATGTTACAATTTAGCATGAGGTGGCACAATTCTATGAATATTTTCCTTTGTGGTTCAAATCAATTAACAGCATTAGATCAAGAAGAAATTAAAAAATTTTTAACTGACTATGCTCACAAACATAAAATTTACATATTATGTTATAAATCTATTGAAAATGAGGTTCTTCGTTTTTTCGTTGAGAATGAAAGACTCGCTCAAAATTTATGCCTTTACACGCTGCAACCATTGCAAGCAATTACAGATGAATTTCAAGAAGTCGTTGATTACTTAAAAAAACACGGAGCCGAATATGTTGCTTTTGATCATCCTTCTGACTCCATTTACCGATCAGATTATATGTTTTTTGTTAAACAAATTATTGAAGACACTGATTTAGTTCTCTGTTTTTATAATGGGGACAAACATACATCTGTCATCCCTGTCGATGTTGCAAAAGAAGCAGGTATTGATGCTGTCATTTATGATTTACCAGGATTACATGAAAAGCAAATGAAAAAAAGCTTTGAACAAAAAATTCGTATGATGTAAAGGGGGAGGCACAATATCATTATTGTGCCCATTGTAAATATGATAATTGAACAAGATTATGATCATTTTATCGCGAGTTTTAAACAACAATTCAATATGGACATCGCTTCATATAAACAAGATAGAATGCGCCGTAGAATCGATGCTTTCATTTCGAGAAAAGGCTTCGAAAACTACACTAATTTTTTAAACAAATTACGCGCTGATCAAAATTTATTTTTAAATTTTATTGACTATATTACAATTAACGTTTCAGAGTTTTTTAGAAATAAAGAACGATGGCAAACTTTAGAGTCGAAAGCACTACCAAAATTACTCGAACAAAATAGCGGAAAATTAAAGGTATGGAGTGCCGCTTGCGCTGCTGGTGAAGAACCGTATACACTCTCTTTAATTTTATCGAAGCATCTTGCTCCATTTCGTTTTGAAATTCAAGCAACAGATCTTGATTTTCATATTTTAGAAACCGCAAAACGCGGTCAATATACAGAACGTTCTTTAAAGGAATTACCTACTGATTTGAAAGAACGTCATTTCACAAAAGAAAATGATCTATATTCATTGCATCAAAACATTAAACAAAACGTCTCGTTTAAACAACATGACCTTTTAATGCAGTCATTCGATACAAATTATGATTTGATTATTTGTCGCAATGTAATGATATATTTCACAGAAGAAGCAAGAGTAAAACTTTACGAAAAATTTAGTCGTTCTTTACGAAAAGGCGGTGTACTATTTGTTGGTAGTACGGAACAAATTTTAACACCCGAGCGTTACAATCTTCAGCGATTTGATACATTCTTCTACGAAAAAATATAAAAGAGGTCGTCACAATGGAGTGACGACCTTTTTACATAACTCGAATTAAAATAATACCGACAATCCATATAAAGAGAAAAAGAAGCGTCATAGACCATTTATGTTCTTGCATCGTTTGTTTCAATGCCTGTGATAATTGTGTCATGTTCATTTCCGCAAGCGCTCTCCATACACTTACATCCCGATCTTTAGCAATGCGGTCTGTAACACTAATTAAAATTGTTTCGTTAGACAATTTCGTTATATAAGCAGTAATAACCGTTACCATCAAATTTATATTTCCTTCTGAAGAATCACTTTCCACTCTAGAGATAAGTGCACTCACATCTAGTAACGGAATATGTACTTTTCTACCAAATGATAGTTGTACTTCAGCGAAATCATATGTTCCATCTAACAAAGGAAGTTCTTTTATATGCGCCTGCTTAACAAGCCCTTGTAGGCTTCTAATTACTTGTTCAAATATTTTTTCGGTTTGCTTACCTTCTCCAGATAACGTATGTAACTTTTTAAAAAGTTGTAACACTGTATCCATCTCTTTAGAAAGCATTTCCTTCATAATCTTTCCATCACTTAAACTTGCAAGTAAAATGCCTATTTCATTATTTTTCGAAATAATTTTAGACTGTCCAGTAAACACTAAATTGCTACGCTTTCGTTCTTTCTGGATTTCATGCTCCGAAATAGCTGCAGGCTGTTTTAATGGTTGTAACGCCTTATCTTCAATTGTCGTACGTTTAATCTCCATTTAAGCGCCTCCACTACTATGAAATAATTAGCCCCATTCTTTATTACTCTTTAAAACTAAAAACAGTACGAATAAACCTGACATGATAGTAAACACATCAGAAGCTTGCACTCCCTGTTCACCTTTTTCTTCTTTCTTGTCTTTCGGTTCTTCTTTTTGTTCTTTCTTTTTAGAGGCAACTTGTTTGTTATTTTTCTCTTTTTGGTCCTTCGCCTTATGTACTTCCTTGTTGTCTTCGAACGGCTCTTTTATAACGTAAGTAAATTCCTCTTTCTCTTCCAACGGTTCTTTTATAAACTTATTTACTTTCTCATCTCGCTTCGGAATTTGAACAACTGGCAAATTTTCTTCTGGAACCGGGTTTTTGACTTTGGAATCTTCTTGCTTCTCATTTTCTTTCTTATCTTCTAATTCATTTTCTAGTTTATTATCTAATTTATCTTCTTTCTCTTCTATCTTTTTATCATCTTCATTTTTTGGCACCAAAACAGAAATGGTATATTCACTTTCCTCAACAAGTTTATTACCTGCTGCATCTATTATCTCTACAAGTAATTCGTATGGCCCAGCCGGCAATGCTTCTGTTATTTCAAATACTTTTTGCCAATCCATATCATGCTTGTTGTAGTCTAATAAAAACGAAAGCTCTTTATTTTCTTTCCCTTTTAATGTAACGCGCACTTCTTTTACAACCGATTCTATATCTGATGCTTTTACTCGTATATGTATAGAATCTCCCTGTTTTCGTTCAACTAAGTTCTCTTTTACTTCATCAATAGTAACTTTCTGTAACTTTGGCAATTCTTTATCTATAGTTGGCGTTTCATTTTTAATACGAATGAGCGGGACTTTCACTTCATTTTTTATGAGCTCTTCTTTCTCATTCTCTTTGTAACTTTGAACGAGCTGAAGATTCCAATCACCTTGCAAATCAAAATCCCCTGCTTTATAGTTAGCAACCCAGCTCTTCGTTTCTTCATCATACTCAAAAGATAACATTCTTTCTTGCGCATATTGCTCCCCATTTTTTTGTAACTGCAATATCCCTTTCATACTTTGAATGTTTTTCCCATTTGGTTCTACAGCAATTCGCACCTCTTCGCCAACTTTAAGCTCCGGCTTATTTACTGTAATAATTCCCTGTTCTGTTTCTATCTTTCTTTCACTCAATTGTTTATTTACTACTTCTTGTTGTTCTGCTTCTTTTTGTTTCTCCTCTTTTTGTTTCTCTTCATCTTGTTTCGTTTCCACTTGTTCTGACGATTCTTGAGATTCCTTATTTTCTTCTTGTACATTCACTTCATTTATTTTTTGATCTGACTCAATTTGTTCCTCAGCCTGACTTTGCAAGGGGAAGAACAAGCATACATGTATGCTTAGCCAACTCATTAGAAAAAACTTTACGTTTTTCATCTACTAGTTCAAACTCCTATTTCAATGCCTTATAGTGATTTCGTCACTTTTACTCCGAAAAATCCATCTACATTTACAAGTTCACCATACGCCACTAATACATCATTTACATAAATACGAATTGGTTCATCAATATCCTCATCTAGCACAACTGCTTCATTTTCTTGTAAACTTAATATATCTTGAATCGTTTTCACTGTACTTCCAAATACAAATTTCACATTCATTTCTACATTTTGTAGAATGGACGTGTCCATATATACTGGTTCCATTTGTTTTACTTCTTTAAATTCAATAGGTTGCACAACTGGTTCTACAATTTTTTCTTCTTCAATTTCTTCTGTGGCAATCTCTTCTTCTTCCACCATTGGATACAGAAGTCGCCTTACCATTTCTTTCGCTTCAGAAATTGGCAAAATTTGATACATTTTCGATTGAAGCAGATCACCAATTTCAAGATTGAACGTAATTTGAACGAGTTCGTCCACTTCCATTGACTCTCCCAAATACTCCATTTCTTCTTTTAACGTTACAAATTTAACATTTGGCGGCGTCATGTCCATTTTTTCTTGGAACATTTCTGACATCGCCGTAGCAGCATGACCCATCATTTGGTTCATAATTTCTTTAATACCGCTCAGTTCTAATTCAGTAAGCTCTTTTTCCGGATCAACTTCCCCTGTTCCCATCATCATTAAATCTACCATTGTTAAGGCGACATCTTTCGTAAATACGAATACATTCTCATTCTTTAGCCCTTCAACAAAGTCAACATTTAAAATAACAAATGGCACTGGTACTCCATCATAATGACGAACATTGATTGCTTCCACATTTGGTGTACTAATTGTAACTGGCTGATTTAAAAGCGTTGACAATACTGTTGAAGCGGAACCAATTGAAATATTTGCAATTTCACCAAGTACATCTTTCTCTTCTTGTGTTAAATGCTCTTTTTCAACTTGTTCTTCTACAATCTCAGTTTCCACTACTTCTGCTGGTTCGACTGTTTCTTCTACTTCACCAGATAATTGCATTAATTTATTTACCATTTGTTTCGCATGATCAACTGAAACAATTTGTACAAGTTTAGAGTTTACAAGATTATCTATCTTTAAATCAAACGACACTTTAACAATCGTATGATTCCCATCAATTTCAGAGATTTTCTCCATTTCTTCTGATAACTTTACAACTTTAATCGTCGGCGGAGACATATCTACTGTATCTTGGAAGAATTCCGACATAGATGTAGCTGCGAATCCCATCATTTGATTCATCGCTTCTTGTACAGCACTTAGCTCTAATTCACCAAGTTCTTTTCCGTCCTCGATTTCACCTGTTCCCATCATCATTAAATCAGCAATGGACAATGCAACATCTTGCTTAAGGACAAGAAGGTTTTCCATATCTAATCCTTTTGTAAAATGAATGTTTAATACAACATGTGGAACTTCGACATCTCTTGAATCATATAAATCTACCAACTCTATGCGAGGAGCAGTAATGCTTACTTGCCTATTTAAAATTGTTGATAATACAGTCGAAGCTGAACCAAATGATATATTTGCAATTTCGCCAAGAATATCGCATTCTTGAGGCGTTAAATGCTCATTTTCTTTTTCTAGCACAATCGTGCTCGTATCCCCTTTTGTGTGTTGCTCAGGCATTTTCCCTGCCTCCTCATTTCTGTTTTTCTATCAAATAATATAAACTCTTATTTTATTTTAGCAAACTCATTAGTATAAAACGTTACTATGTATCCCATTATTAGATTCGTAGCAATTAGCCAAAAAGCTCCCCAATTGTATACAAGTGGGGAGCTTTCCTTCATTCCTATTATAAACCTTCTGGGTTTAAAATGAGGACCACTCGTCCATCACCGAGAATCGTCGCACCAGAGAAATAGTTAGAACTCTCTGCAAAGAAGTCACCTAATGACTTTAAGACTATTTCTCTTTGACCGATAATTGTGTTTACAATAAGTCCATAGCTGCGATGTGTATTACGAACAATTAACACAGGAACCATTTGACCATCATATGACGCAAACGCCTCATCTACTGTTTTTTCACCAAATACAGTACTTAAATGTTTCACTTCAATAATTTGATTACGATAATTTAACACATCTTTCCCTTGTAAGGATTGGATGTCTTCTCTCTTAATTCGAATTGCTTCAACGATATTTCCAAGAGGTAAAGCATAACGCTTATCATTCGTTTGAACAAGCATAGATTGAATAATAGACAACGTTAATGGAAGTTCAATTCTAAATGTACTTCCCTTTCCTTCCTCAGAATCAATAATTAAATGTCCACCTAAACTATGAATCGTATGTTTTACAACATCTAATCCGACACCGCGTCCAGAAAGATCTGATACAACTTCAGCTGTACTAAATCCTGGTTGGAAAATAAGATCAAACACTTCACGATCTGTTAATCTATTCGCATCTGCTTCAGTTACAACGCCATTTTTAATCGCTTTTTCTAATACTTTCCCTTTATTAATACCGTTTCCATCATCCGTAATTTGAATAACGACATGATTTCCACTATGAAAGGCTTCTAATTTAATCGTACCTGTCTCATTTTTACCTGCATCACGTCGTTTTTCAACAGTTTCAACACCGTGATCGATTGCATTTCGAATTAAATGAACGAGCGGATCACCGATTTCATCAATAACAATTTTATCTACTTCAGTATCTTCACCTGTAATTTGTAAATCGATTTTTTTCCCTAAATCTTTCGCTAACATACGTACCATACGCGGGAAACGATTGAACACAGTTTCAATCGGCACCATACGCATATTTAATAGTACATTTTGAATATCTTTTGAAATATCGCCTAATCGATTTAAATGTTCAATTAGCTCCTTGTTTTGAATCGTTTGAGCTAATTCATCAATGCGCCCACGTTCAATTACACTTTCTTCAAACATATTCATTAATCTTTCGATTTTCTCTAATTGAACACGAATTGAACGATTCTCCACTTTAGCATTTTTCGTTTTTGTAGTACTTTTAGCTGGCATAGCACTTGAAGGTTGATTCGTTGCCTCTATTGGTGATTCTACCTGCGTAGCCACAGCTGGTTGTAGCTTTTCTGCTACTTGCACAACTTCTTGTGTAACGACTTTTTTAGAAGCTACTTCCTTCGATATAGGTTCTCCTTGCTTTACTTCCACTTTCTCAATTTCAGAAACATGAAGTACTACTTGTTTCAATTCTTCTATACTACAATCCGTATCCATAAATACTGTAAATTCAAATCCGAAAGCATCTGCTTCAATTTCTTCAATACTCGGAGCTGTTTTTTGTATATTCCCTACATTTTGCAATGCTTCAATACACATAATGGCACGTACTGCTTTTAAAATCGCTTGCTGTTCAACTGTTATATGCACTTCATGCGAAACTGCATCATCGTTGTCTATATGATTTTGCTCTATATGTTCCGTAGGAGTTTCTACATTGCCGTTCAATAACGCTTCTAATTTCTGTTTAGTTGAGGCTACATCAATATTGCCCATTCCACCTTGTTGCACATCTGCAACCATCTTCTCCAAATTATCAATGCACTCAAAAATCACATCAATAATATCCGCATTTACAACTATATTTCCATGACGAATTTCATCTAACACATTTTCCATCTTATGCGTTAAATCAGCCATCTCCGTAAATTCCATACTCGCAGACATACCTTTGAATGTATGAGCGGAGCGGAATATTTCTCCCACAACATCCATATCAGCAGGATTTTGCTCTAACACTAGCACATTTTCATTTAGCGACTGTAAATGTTCTTCTGACTCTTCGAAAAATATATTTAATAGATCTGTTTGCATTTTTATCCCCTACCTGTCTAACAAACATTTCATTTATGTATAACAATTTAGTGTTTTATAATGAGAAAAAAGGGGGCCACACGTCGATCTGCTATCACTGTTTTGATTCCTTGTGGCACCCCTTCTATATTAACTATTTGCTACTTTTGTTAAAGCTTCAATTACACGATCGGCTTGGAATGGCTTTACAATAAAGTCTTTTGCCCCGCCCTTAATTGCATCTAATACCATACCTTGTTGTCCCATTGCAGAACAAATAACAACCTTTGCACTTGAATCAATTTTAATAATTTCTTTTAATGCTTCAAGCCCGTCCATTTCTGGCATAGTAATATCTAATGTTACAATATCAGGTTGAAGTTCTTTATACTTTTGAATCGCTTCTACCCCATTCTCTGCTTCGCCGATAACTTCAAAGTCAGCATTACTTTTTAATAAGTTTTTAATCATCGTTCGCATAAACATCGCATCGTCTACTACTAAAATTTTATGTGCCATTCTTTTTAATTCTCTCCTTCTATGTATAAATATATCTTAATATTTCACCTTATCATTCTCACTCATTATACAAAATAAAATGATAAAATTTAATATTTTTTTAAAAGAATTTTCGTATTTTTATTATTTTATTATTAAAATAATAATATACTACTCTTTTATATAAATAACAACGCGACGGTTTTTTTCCCAGTTTTGCGGTGAATCATTTGGTACAATTGGCTTTGTGTCTGCATATCCTACCGCAGCTAGCCTTTTATCATCCACATTATACACTTCAATTAAATGGTGAATCATATTTGCCGCTCGTGCTGAAGATAACTCCCAATTAGAAGGGAATTTCTCGTTATGAATGGGTCTACTATCTGTATGTCCCTCTACAACAATTGGGTTAGGTACGGATTGAAAAAATCCAACTAATTGACTTATTATCCCTTTCGCTTCGGGCTTAACGTTCGCATCGCCTGTATCAAATATTAAATTATCTACTATAACGACGCTTACCCCTGTATCCTCTCGATATACATTCACTTGACTAATACCGTTATTATCTACATACGCTTTTAACTTCTTATATAATTCATCCATTCTCTTTTTTGAAATCATTTTTTCATCATTTTTTTCATGTGAAATATCCGGTATTGTATTTTCCATTACTTTTGCATCTACTTGCTCCGTATCACTAAACTTTTCAAGCATCTTTGACAATTTTACTGCATCTTGCTTTGATGTAGCAACTAGTAATACAAAGAAAGTTAATAATAACATCGTTAAATCTGTAAAAGTCGTCATCCAACGAGGCGATCCCTTTTGCGGTCCTTTACTCATCATACCACTCCTTGAAATATTAGGCTGCTCCTTTTACCTTTTTTACCTTTGTTTCGTATACGTATGTATCCAGTTTCAACTTTAATTTAGAAGGGATTTGTCCACGATACAATTCTGAAATTGCTTCTATTACAAACTTCTTCTCTGTATATAAATCTTCAATACCACGATATACTTTTTCCGCAAGAGGGATTGCAATCATATTCGCAAGTACAGACCCATATAATGTCGTTAACATCGCAACTGCCATCCCTGTACCAATTTGCGATGTATCTTGTAAGTTTTGGAGCATAATGATAAGACCAATTAAAGTCCCTATCATGCCCCAAGCTGGAGCAAAATCACCAATTTTATCTAATAATGCTGCTCCTTTTCTTAACTCATACACTTCCGTTTCAATATCTTTCAATAACACTTCTTTTAATTCATCTTCATCGTAACCGCTTAACATTAATCGAATTCCTTTTTGAATAAAAGGATTATCCACTTGCTCTCCATCTACCTCTAAAGAAAGCAAGCCGTGCTTTTTAGACTTTTTCGAAAAATCGACAAACAAATCCGTTAACTGTTCTAAATCTTCTTCTCTTCTATGTAAAACAGTAAAAATGCTTTTCGTATATTTTTTTATTTCTCCAAATCGATATGCCACAACAATTGTCGCTGTTGTTCCCCCTATGACAATTAAAATAGATGAAACATCTAAAAAGTTTTTGAAAGCTTTTATTCCACCGCCGCCAAGCATAATTGCCGCTATCACTATAATGAAACCTACTATAATGCCCACTGGGCTAGAAATATCAAACTTCCTTTTTCTTCTTTGTGGTCTAGCTAATACTTGATTTTTCTCTCCCATATTTCTGCCCTTTCCTTTCCATTTTTATATAACATTTTTTTATTTTAATAATACGTTTTCACATATAACATGTATTATACGCTTATCATCTGTTTATCGCAATATACTCATGAAATTGACACATTTCATTTCTATATTAGAATTATGGTATGAATAAGTGAGGAGGATCACGATGGAACACAACATTTTACAAGTCATTGCATTAGCAGAAAAACTAAAATATGAAATGCGACATAGCTGGCTTTCCAACGGACGTCAAGAAAGTGTTGCCGAACATACATGGCGCATGTCTCTAATGGCCATTTTAGTTGAACCTTATTTGGATCAAAAAGTAAATATTGAGAAATTACTTAAAATGGTTATTATTCACGATCTAGTCGAAGCCGAAGCTGGTGATATCCCTGCATTTGATACAATGAATAGTCATGACTTACAGCTACAAAAACAAAAAAATGAACTAGAAGCTATTTTAAATATTAAACAAACATTAACAGGTTCTCTCGGTGAGGAATTATATGACTTATGGATGGAGTTTGAAGCGAAAGAAACGTACGAAGCAAAAGTTGCTAATGCACTCGATAAACTTGAGGTGAAAATCCAGCATAACGAAGCTGATATTGATACGTGGCTACCAATTGAACATAAAATGACATTCCAAGTAGCAAAGCATACAAACTTTGATTCTTTCCTATCTAAATTACAAAAAATCATTGAACAAGATGGAGAAAAGAAGTTAATTGCTGCCGGCATTGATGTTGAGGCATGCAAGCAATAATGAAATAAGACACTCAACAAGAGTGTCTTATTTCATTATTGTTGATATAGCCTGCTTATAAATAAGCTGTTGTTTTCCATCCACTAAGATTAAAACTGTAAATTTATCCACTCCAACAATTTCTCCTACTATTCTAACGCCACTCTTTAAGAAAATTGTAACTGTACCTTTTTCTTCTTTTATTTGTTTATACAATTCTTCCTGTAAATGTTCCAATTACTGTCCTCTCCTTTCCGTGAAACATCTTAATATAAAAAACTATAAATTTTTTATTTATGCACTTTGTCTTTTATGTTCATAAACTTATTAATAAGTATATCTAAATCACGACTAAATAACAAAACTTTATCATGATCCAATCCGTGTCTCGCAACAAGTTGAATTAACTCTTTCTTTTTGTTTTCTATTTTATTTTTTAATTGTCCCATCTCCATCTCTATACTAAAACTCCCTTTTCCCATAATATTACTTGTAAAATTATAGTACATATTCTCTCATAAAAAAATAAGAAAATGGTTTTTTTTACAATTTTTTATTTTTTATGCCTAAATTATGAATTACGTAAAGGTTTATTTACAAATCACTAACATGCAATCCTAATGAATCTACAGGCATTTGTCTAATTATAAATGAGACTGGCTCGTTTTCTATACAAAAAACATACTGTATATAGTAGTCCATGAACCATATAGATTAACTTATTAAAAAGGAGGAAAACATATGAGTTATGGTGGAAGTTGCGCTGGTTTCGGCGGTGGATTTGCTTTGCTTATCGTACTATTCATCCTTCTAATCATCATCGGATGTAGCTGTTGGGGTGGCGGCGGATACGGATATTAATATATCCTATCCTTGACAAATGAACGAAAAACTATAGAAAAACAGCTCATATTTGAGCTGTTTTTTTCATACTTTCGTATGAATTTATATCCCTCTTATTTGCGATTTCAACTAACAACATATTGTTTACTATGGAATAAGAAACATTTTTCACTGATATAAAAGGTGGTTATACATACATATTACAAACAAAAATCATTTTAACATTAATTCTTGTCGGCATTTCATGGGGCATTATTGGAGGCGCTTATCAACTACTTCTAACGATCTATGCCGAAAAAATTTTCCATACGAACATTGGGATTTTATATACGGTTCAAGGGGCTGGGCTTATGATAGGAAGCCTTCTCGTTAATCTTTATATATCCCATAATAAAGAAAAAATGAAAAAAGTATTCGGTTGGGCCTACTTATTACAAGGAATTTTCTTTCTCGGATTCATTCTATCCGATCAACTTATTATCGGTATCATTACTTTATTCTGTATGCGTATAGCAGGAGGAATCATCGTTCCACTTGATACGACATTACTTCAAACTTACACACACGAAAATATGATAGGTAAAGTTTTTTCATTCCATTATTCTATTTACGGATCTCTTATTCAGTTATCGATGTTTTTTACAGGAGGGCTGTTAGAAATTCTTTCTCCTCAAATGATTGGCAGTTTATTAGCTACATGCTGTATTTTTGTAAGTTTTATATGGCTGTTCTTGTTTTATCGCGGGGATCTCAGTGAATAAATTAATGATAATCAATACATTTTGATCCCATTCATTATTTGTTTCCCCATAATAAAATTGTTTCAAAATGTAAGTCGGATTTTTTAGTTAAAGAGCCTTATATGGCAATACTATTTGAGAAAAAACTAGATATTTATGTTAAAATACAAATGAGTTTGTGAAATATTGCACTTAAATAATAGACTTTAACTAGTTAAACTTGATTAAATAGGAGGGCTGTTTTGGGTATCACATTCATTTTCGTATGTATTATATTAGTGGCTTCTATTCTGCAAGCAAGTACAGGTTTTGGCTTTTCCATAATGGCAACCCCTTTCTTACTTATGTTATTTCTACCACAAGAAGCTATACAAATAAACATTATTTTATCTTTAATTATTTCCATTTCACTCATTTGGAAAATAAGAATGGACGTTGATTTTGTTCTACTGAAAAGGTTTATTTTTGGAAGTATAGTTGGTGTTCCTTTTGGCATTTTAATTTTCATTTCCGTTAACATAAACACTTTTAAATTAGCAGTTAGCATCCTACTCTTACTATTAACATTATTGCTAATATGCAACGTTAAGGTTAGATCAACACAATCTAGAGATTTCATAGTTGGTGGATTATCTGGTCTTTTAACGACAAGTATCGGTATGCCCGGTCCACCCCTGTTACTTTATTTTACAGGAACTGATACTGAAAAAGAGAAGTTAAGAGCAACTACATTAGCTTTTTATTTGTTTATATATTTCATTAGCCTAGTAACTCAAATACTCTTTACTGGCACAAACAAAACCATTTGGGAATCAAGTTTTTATGCCATTCCAATTGTATTTTTAGGTTTGTTTATAGGTCAAATTATTTTTAAATGGCTTAATCAACGGATTTTTAAAATATTTACGTACATTCTTTTAAGTTGTACAGGGGGTTATCTTCTTATTGAAAGTTTGAACTTGTTATAGAAGATGCTTTAGATTGTGCCATAACAGATATGTTCAAACAAAATTATTGCTGTATTTTCCGGCAGGGTATTCCATATCAAAACTTAAATAACTTTATTGACAGTTTACAATTAGCAATAATCTTTCTTTCATAAGATAAACATTTCAAATCAAATACTAAATAAAACGATAAAAAGCGGCTATTATGCCGCTTTTACTTACTATTGGCATTTCATTCTCATTTTCTATCACTTTTGTAAAAAATTATTAATTTTTATTTCTATGTATATGATAAAAAACAAAATACCTAAGTTCAGAAAGAATAAACAACTTTCTGGCCTTAGGTATTTCTCCTTCCCAAAAAGACAAACCTACATCACAGGTTTGCCTCTTTACTCACTTCTTATTTAATCCTTTTTCACTTAAGAACTCTTTCATATGCATTCTTTTTTCTTTAGACATAAACGAACTCATTGATTCCGTCCATGTTACGTTTTTCTTGTTTGATGATCTTTCTTTATAATACGCGTTCATCGTTTCATCATATTCGTTTAGTAATTCATCATATTTTTGTTCATCATATCCATTTTCATGAAGAATTGCTGCTACCGGTAAACGTGGTTTCACTCCATGATCTTCATCTGGTACGCCGACTGTCATTCCGAATACAGGATATACTTTATCAGGTAAATGAAGCAGTTCACTCACTTCTCTCGGATTATTACGAATACCACCAATATAACAAATACCGTATCCTAACGATTCTGCTGCTAGCGCTAAGTTTTGCGCAAAAAGTGAAGCATCTACTGTCGCAACGATAAAATCTTCTACTCCTTCATGCTTTATCTCGGTACCATGTTTTTCACATGCCATTTCAAGTCGTTTTAAATCTGCACAACAAACAAAGAATGCTGCACAGTCTTTCACGTGACGATTTCCGGATAGCTCTGCTAGTTTAATCTTTAGGTCTTGATCTGTTACATATATAACAGAATAAGCCTGTACAAAATGCGAGGACGCAGCATGCTGCGCAGCTTGCACCATTCTTTCTACTACATCTTTCGGAATAGGTTCTTCTTTATATTTACGAACTGAAACGTGTTGCTCCATTTTATGTATCATCTCATTCATGAAAATCACTCCTTTTTCTCTTCCTAATGAAAAATTAACATATCTTTTTCAATATTCACAACTTATAAGCACAAAAAGAGCAATTCTTTTTGAATTGCTCTTTTTAAAACGTTTATTAATACGGTAAATGAAATTATACCGACAGATTTACATCATATTATTTCTTATCTTATTACGCTGTTTTCAAAACTTTAATACCTTTTACGATATTCCAAATGAAGTAGTAAATTCCTACAAGAATGAACACTGCATATGTGATCATCATTCCAATTCCAGCACCGTCAGATTGATTGAATCCTAAACCGAATATTCCTGATATCGCTAATCCTCCGAATAAAATTGCGTACGGGAAAATATGTGACCAAAATGCTTTTTTCGCGTGGTATTTCACTTCATCTTCCGCAACGAAGTACACGATAATTGGTAGTAAAAATGGTGCAAAAAAGATACTAAAGTAACATAGTGAAGATAGTATATTATTTCCTTTCATCCGACTCACCTCTAAATAGTTTTTGTTATCTTCATTATGTCAGGAATCCATTCTAGAAACTATCGCTTTACCTTTCATTAAGATGACATGTTTGTAAGATTTCCCTCAAAAAATCCCACCTGGACTTTCAGACGGGATTTTTTTCTCTATATTCGATTCATAAACCAATATTGCGTAATGGCTAAATACTCACGTATATTCGATGGAATGACAATTCGCTTTGGTGTTTCGGTCGGAAGACCTTCTAATTGTAACCCTTGCTTAGCTGCTATTTTTTTCGCTCTAAACATGTGGAAATCGTTTGTTACAATCATTCCTTTTTTCATATTGTCCGGAATTAAAGGTTTTGAGAATTTAATATTTTCATCAGTACTCGTTGACTTATCTTCCATTATAATGCGGTCTTCTGCAATTTTTAATTTCATTAATTCATTTTTCATTGCTAATGCTTCTGAAATATCTTCCCCTTTTCCTTTCCCTCCAGATACAATAGCGATTGCTTTATCATGTGATTTCAAATACTCAGCTGCTTTATCAATACGATATTGCAATGAGTACGATGGTTTCGTTCCGTTTACTTTCGAGCCCAATACAATTATATAATCAGCTTCATAGGTCGCATTCATTTGCCCATGCTTATAAATGTTATATTGTAAAAATCCCACATAAACGGCGCAAACCATTATAATTCCTATCATATACTTAATTATTTTTTTCTTTTTCATATCCATATACTCCTATGTTCTTTACTTCTTTCATGATAATATCCATTTATTTGTTTGTATACAGACAAATTCCAATTCAACCTAATTTATCCTCTAGAAAGTAATATTTATATTTCTTTCGGGAACAGTAAGTACAACTTTGCACGAAGGAGTGTCTCTATTGCTTCTCTTTTTATGTAACGTATCGTTCTTTTTTATTTTATTTTTACTATCACTTAAGATGCTCGGTAAATCAGCTTTAGCACAACTAACTCCTCATGATTTTGGTGCTATTATCTTTTTATCTTATTTAGCTTTTCAGGCCATACCAGTCTCTGGTGCTTTGCAAGCTTTTCTCGGTATGCTTGTAATTACATGTTTACATTTAATCCTTACAAAATTAAGCCTATTCAACAAACTAAATCGTTTTATTCTCGGGCACCCTATTATTTTAATTAAACATGGTGACATTATTTTTGAGAATTTACAAAAAAGTAGATATCCAATTGCTGAATTACTTTCTAACCTTCGCGTTGCAGGATATCCAAGTGTTCATGAAATTGAATACGCTATTTTAGAAGCGAACGGCGCTATTAGTATTTTACCAAAAAGAGAACTTGTACCATTAACTCCAAAAGATTTAAACATAGAAGTTAAGTATGCTGGATTACCAATTGCACTTATCGTCGATTCACAAATTCAATATGATAACTTAAAGTTAATACATAAAGATGAAAAATGGTTATATAAAGAATTAAAGGAAAAAGGAATTACAAATATTAAAAACGTTGCCTTTGCTTCTGTTCAAGAAACGGATGGATCTTTTGCGATTAGTTTAAAGGAATAAAAAAATCCCCTTAATTGCTTAAGGGGATTTTCTTCATCATATCGCTTCTTTCTCTCCTGCCATATTTAATGGAACAGGATGTTTCATACGATTCATCGTAAATACGATAATCGCTGTCATTACTTCTGCAACTGGCATAACGAGCCAAATTCCGTTTATCCCAAATAATTTCGGCATAATCCATAACAATGGAATAATAAATAGTAATCCTCGGCTCATTATAATAAGTACTGATTTCTTCGTTTGTCGCACTGATTGGAAATACTCTCCATACACAATGTTATAACCTAAAAATACGTATTGGATAAAGAATAAGCTAATACCTGTTAAGGTTAACTCCAATAATTCTGGAGATTGAACATCAAATAAACCAATGATATATTTCCCGAAGAATAATCCGACAATTATCGCAATGCCTCCGAGGACAACTGCAATTTTCACAGCAAACTTCAATCCTTCACGAAGTCTCTCTGATAAATTTGCCCCATAATGGAAACTAGCAATTGGCTGTAATGCTGCTCCAACACCAAAGAATAATAGTAATGTCATTGCATGAATACTATTCACCATCGCATAGGAAGCTACTCCTACTTCTCCTGCATATTGGACGAATGCGATATTAAAACCAATCGTTACGATTGCAACCGTACTTTCTGCTGTAAAACTTGGGAAACCAATCACCATAATTTGTTTGACAGTATCCCATTCAAAATGGAATTTCGTCCACTTTAAAATACTACTTTTTCTAAAGAAATGAGTTAATAATACAAGGAAACCAATCGCTGCCGAAAGAATAGTCGCTGAAGCAGCACCTGTTACGCCCCATCCAAAGATAAAAATAAAGATATAGTCAAACACTATATTTAATACAGCTGTTACAACAAGACCAGCCATTGCTAAATTAGGATTTCCATCATTTCGTATGAATGTACTTAAAATATTTTCTAAAACGTATATCATTCCAAATGTTAATAATACGTGTAAATAGTCTAACGCATATGGTAGAATCACTTCATTTGCACCAAATAAGTATGCTAAATCTTCTATTCTCCATAAGCAAATAGCCGCTAAAACACCTACGATAACAACTGCTACCGTCATGGATTGAGTAAAAATAGACCTTGCTCTCTCTCGTTTATTTTCACCTAATGCAATGGAGTATAACGTTGCCCCGCCCATTCCGATCCATAATGAAATAGAGAAGAAAATCGAAAATGCTGGAATAGCCACGTTCACTCCTGCTAAACCGTTCGCCCCAACTCCTCTACTAATCATGACCGCGTCAATTACAATATTCACTGACATTAATACCATTCCAAGAACGGCTGGTATTAAATAAGAAATAAATAAGCTTTTTATCGGTTTTTCTCTTAATTTTTCTGTTGCTTCCATACTCTAATATGCTCCTTTTTTTCAACTCTCTTTTCTTAGTTTAAACCTTCAAGTAACTTGAAGGTCAAGAGAGAATTAAAAAAACAGGTAACTGACTTATACTAATGAATGTAAATTTGTAATCAATTCAAAGGTGTTCATCTTATTTTTTTACTACAGGAATTTGAATTTCTGTTACTTGCTCCTCTGGATTTTCTGTTACAGACCAATCAATCAATCCAATCTCAATCGAATCTCCATGTACTTCGTAACCTTCTTTATCAATGTATGTAAGTAACTCCTTGTACGTTGCATCTGTTTCTTCATACGGTCCATGATGATAAGAGCAAGCATATAAACCTTCTTTAATTTCATCTGAAGTATGCACTTCATACGGCATATAATCCAAAAGAATAAATACACTGCTATATGCTTGAAACTCATTTTGCATTAATCCTTTTTTCGCAACAGTTACACCAATATCTCCAGAAAATAAACTATCATCCATTTGCCTCATATTTTTTTGTAACGAATGAATGTAGTACTCAAACATATCATCCGTCGTATTTGGAGCAACCGCAATTGCTGTAATTTTTCGCTGCGGAATCTCTTTAATTACCATTTGTTCAGCTTTTGCTTTTGTTGCTTTCTTAATTAAATGAATTCTATGCTCCATTTTCGCCAAAGCATACTCAATTTCTCTTTGTTTCTTCAGCATCATCTCTTGTTGTTTTTCCAGTAAATTGAGTGCGTATGCTGGATTTCTTTCATCAATATATTTCTTAATTTCCTTTAACGGAATATTTAACTGGCGTAAAAATTTAATCGTATCTAACAGTGAAAATTGATCGATTGTATAATAACGATAATTCGTTTGAGGATCCACAATGGACGGATGAAAAATTCCTTTTTCATCATAATACCTTAATGTAGATTCTGCGATATTATGCATTTTCGCCATTTCTCCAATTGTAAAACGTTTATTTAATAACATCTTTTATTTCCTTCCATTTCTATTTATTTCATTATATGTTCATTTTCTCTTCAAAACAAAAAAGAATTCCCATACGAGAATTCTTTTTTACTATTAAACCTCTATTATTATAGGAAGAATCATCGGCTTTCGTTTTGTATTTGTATATATATACTTCCCTAATGCTTCTCTTACCTCCCTTTTCAAAATACCCCAGCTATTCACATTCTCTTTCTTTAAATTATTAATCGTAATAACAGCTAATTTATTTAATTCTCTTAGAAATTCTTCTGAATCACGGACATAGACAAATCCACGAGAAATAATATCTGGACCTGAAATTATTTCTCCATCCACTTTATTAAAAGTAATAACTATAACAAGCATTCCATCTTCTGAAAGTTGTTTACGATCACGTAATAATGCATTTCCAACATCTCCAATTCCTAATCCATCTACATATATATTTCCTGCCTGTATTCTTCTAGATTGAATTGCCACTTCATTACTTATATCTACAACATCTCCATTACGTACAATAAAGATATTTTCCTTTTCAATACCAATTGATTCTGCTAACAAACTATGGTGGTGTAGCATTCTAAACTCTCCATGAATTGGAATAAAATATTTTGGCTTCATTAATGTAAGCATTAACTTCAACTCTTCTTGATATGCATGACCGGATACATGCACTCCAGTAGAACTACCTGATCCGTAAATCACCTTTGCTCCTAATGCAAATAAATTATCGATAATTCGAGAAACGTTACGTTCATTTCCTGGGATAGGGGTCGCGGCTATAATAACCGTATCTTCTGGTAAAATATCCACTTGTCTATAGTTTCCACTAGCTAAACGCGCTAAAGCTGCCATTGGTTCTCCTTGACTTCCTGTACAAAGTATTGCAACCTGCTTTGGATCTAAACGATTTACCTCATTTGCTTCAATCAACATACCTTCTGGAATATGTAAATAACCTTTCTCTAGAGCAACCTCTACTACATTTACCATACTTCTCCCTAGCAAAGCTAGTTTTCGATTTGTTTTTATACATGCTTCAACTATTTGCTGAACACGATTCACATTAGAAGCAAACGTAGAAATAATTACTTTTCTATTTGCTTTCATAAATATTTCCTCTATCCGTTCTCCTACTGACCTTTCTGATGGAGTAAAACCTGGACGTTCTGCATTTGTGCTTTCAGATAATAAAGCTAGTACACCTTCACTTCCTATTTTAGCCATTTTATGAATATCAGGGTGTTGATTATTTACTGGTGTTAAATCAAATTTAAAATCACCTGTATGTACTACAGTACCTTCTGGTGTATGAAAAACAATACCGAGACAATCCGGAATACTGTGGTTCGTTTTAAAAAAAGTTGCCTTAATAGAACCACAATCAATTTCTGATTCTGAATGAATAACGATTAATTCCGTATCATTTTGAAGATTGTGTTCCTTTAATTTAATTTCAATTAAACCTAACGTTAACTTTGTTGCATAGATTGGTACATTTAGTTGTTTTAAAAAATATGGTATTCCGCCAATATGGTCCTCATGCCCGTGCGTTACTATTAAACCGCGAATTTTTTCTTTATTTTCTTGCAAATATGTGACGTCTGGAATTATTAAATCAATCCCTAATAAACTTTCATCTGGAAATTTAGATCCACAATCAATGACGACAATATCATTTTCATATTGGATAGCATACATATTTTTTCCTATTTCATTTACTCCACCTAAAGCAACAATAGACAAGTTATTTTTTAATGCCTTCAAATTATAAATCCTCCCTTTCACAGTTATAGTTCGTGAAATAGTATGTAGAATTTATTATTTGTAATGGAAAAGGACTTCATACTATTTTATACATATAAAATTCACACACTACTCTTACACCTATATCCCAATAAGACAGCTTCTTCCTCAAAAAGCTCCCATTTTTTCATTGATTTTTTATAAAATCTATTATATATTAATTACAGGTTCAAATTACGAGTTCAAAAGAACTTGTAATCAGACCCTTTTGTTTAATGGGTTTTACATATTTTCATTAGGCAAATTCCGAGAAATCGTATGATAAAATTAAAAATGACGAGGAGAGGATCAGATGGAATTCGAATTTTTCTTTCAAATTGCACTTATTTTATTAAGTACAAAGCTTGCTGGTGATCTTAGTGTTAGATTAGGTCAACCTTCTGTACTAGGTAAATTAATTGTCGGTATCGTTATCGGTCCAGCTGTATTAGGTTGGATTGAAAATTCAGAGCTTCTAACTCAATTAAGTAATGTCGGGGTTATTCTCTTAATGTTTATGGCTGGACTTGAAACAGACTTAGAAGAATTAAACGCAAATCGTAATTCTTCTTTAGCAGTTGCACTCGGAGGTATCATTCTTCCATTCGTAGGTGGTTACGTTTCCGGTCTTGTGATGGGAATGGAACAAGGAAACGCTGTATTCTTAGGATTACTTCTATGTGCGACAAGTGTTAGTATTTCCGTACAAACACTTCGTGATTTAGGTAAAATGAAAACACGTGAAAGTACAACTATGCTAGGCGCAGCTGTATTTGATGACATTCTTGTTGTTATTTTATTAGCATTTGCAATGAGCTTCTTAGGTACTGATGATGTTAACTTAACAATGGTTATCTTGAAGAAAGTAGTATTCTTCGCTTCTATTATTTTAATCGGATGGAAAGGTGTTCCTGCGATTATGCGCTGGTTATCACCACTGCGCGTATCTGAGTCTATCGTGAGCGCGGCTCTTATCATCTGTTTCTCATTCGCATATTTCGGCGAATTATTAGGAATTGCTGGTATTATCGGTGCTTTCGCTGCTGGTATTGCAATTTCTCAAACAAACTACAAACATGAAGTAGAAAAGAAAGTAGAACCAATTGCTTACGCTATGTTCGTTCCAGTATTCTTCGTTAGTATCGGTATGAATATTACATTTGACGGTATCGGCAATCAAATTTGGTTCATCTTAGCATTAACTGTTATCGCTGTATTAACGAAATTAATCGGCTGTGGATTCGGTGCTCGAATGACTGGATTTGACGCTAAGTCTTCTGCAATTATCGGTGCTGGAATGGTTTCTCGTGGTGAAGTTGCACTTATCATCGCAGGAACAGGACTTTCTTCAGGTCTATTGGCACAAGATTACTTTACAGCAATCGTTATTGTCGTTATTTTAACTACAATGATTACACCACCAATGTTAAAATACACTTTTGGTGCAAAAGATAAAGCAATGAAAGCAAGTAAATAAATTTACTATAATAAAAGGAGATTGCTATTTTATAAGATAGCAATCTCCTTTTTGTTTTATCTTTAAACAATCCCGTTCTTTTTTAACCATTTTTCAAAAATAATTCGTGCTTCATCATCATCAATATCATTGCCAAATGAATACACCATAATGCCATAATCATCTATATATTTACCTAGCTTCATTCCCTCCACTTTCTTATAAAAATCGTCTGCCTCATAGTGCGGAATATAAGCATCCCAAACTGGTTCATTTATTCTTTTGTACGCCGTCACTTCTAAATCATATCCGTCTTCATAATATCCGATGTGATAATGTTTGTTAGGATCATATTTCTCCATTAAAAGTCCCCTCCTACTAAACAAGAGCGAGCCTTATATTACAGCTCGCTCCTCTCTCTATTTATTAAATACGCTCCATCGCTGTCTTCAACGTTCCAACAACGAAAGCAATCTCTTCACTTGAAATAACAAGAGGCGGCGCTAATGTTAAAACGTTATTATATCCTGCTGTTGTCATACCGTTTCGTCCTATAATTAAGCCCTTTTCTTTACAAGCATTTACAACACTTGCAATTTTGTCGTTATCAATTGGCTCTTTCGTCTCTTTATCATTTACTAATTCAATTCCAACTAATAGACCTTTTCCTCTAATATTCCCAACAAGCGGATGTTCCCCAATTTCATCTTTTAGTTGCTCTAATAAAAGGGAACCCATTTGCGCAGATCGCTCGATTAAATTTTCATTTTCCATAATCTCTAAGTTTTTAAGTGCTAATGCACAAGCTGCTGGATTTCCACCAAATGTATTAATATGGCGGAAAAATTCATATTCTCCTTTACCTTTAAAAGCCTCATATATTTCTTTTTTCACAGCTGTTGCAGATAATGGTAAATATGCGCTCGTAATGCCCTTTGCCATTGTAATAATATCTGGCTTCACATCATAATTCATAAAACCAAATGCTTTTCCTGTACGACCGAAACCGCAAATTACTTCATCACTAATAAGCAAGGCACCGTGTTTTTGACACGTCTCATGAACAGCTTTCATATAGTCTTGTGGTGGCATTAATATGCCCCCGCCTGTAATAATTGGTTCCATAATAAAAGCGGCAATTGTTTCACTTAATTCCCACGTCATAACACGATCGACTTCTTTCACACATTCTACATCATAAATATGCTGCCCTTCAATTTCAGGCATACGGTAACAATCCGGTGGTGTTACGTGTAAAAAACCTGAAGCAAACGGCTCATACTGATATCTACGCTGCGCTTGTCCCGTCGCTGCCATTGTCGCCATTGTATTCCCGTGATACCCACGGTAACGTGACATAAATTTATAACGATGTGGTTCACCTTTTTGAGCATAGTATTGCCTTGCTATTTTAAAAGCTGTTTCGTTCGCTTCTGAACCACTATTTGAGAAGAAAATAACATACTCTCCCCCAAGCCACTCATTTAACTTTTCAGCAAGCTTTATAGCTGGCTCATGGGATTGTGACATTGGAAAGTATGATAATGTTTGTAATTGCTTATAAGCCGCTTCTGCGAGCTCTTTTCTTCCATATCCACTATTGACACACCAAAGGCCACTCATACCATCTAAATATCTTTTTCCTTGTATATCTTCAACCCAGCACCCTTCAGCTTTTGCCCCTACCATTGTACTATTTGGACTAAAGGGACGCATTCCGTGCCAAACATATTGCTCATCTTTTGCTAATAATTCATCAGTTTGCTTCGTTTTCATCATTACTTCCACCTTCCATAACAACTTATTTTTCACAAAAGCTGCGCTGGTGCCATGATGACTTAAATTTCTCCCTGCTATTTTCATTCCACAAAATTAAGACAAATCCTACTTACAAATCAGTAATATTTACAAGAAAATGACAAAAGAAAAAAGAGCTTTTCTTATCTATCGAAAAGCTCCTCTTTTATTTAATGTGAAGACGCATCGCTAATGCCATGACCAGTATTAGATTTCACTAGAATTTCATCAAATTTCGCTTCATCTTCTTTCTTACTAGATAAAACCGTTCCTAAATATGCTGCAAGAAATCCGAGTGGAATTGAAATAATTCCTGGTGTCGTATATGGGAATAACGCTTCCCCAACAAAAATAGCTTTTCCAGCTACAGGGTTCCAAACATTCGGACTCAACGCTACGAGAACAATTGCTGATACGAGACCTACAATCATACCCGAAATAGCACCCGTTGTATTAAAACGCTTCCAATATATTGTAAATAAAATTACTGGTAGATTTGCACTCGCTGCAACTGCAAATGCTAATGATACTAAAAATGCTACGTTTAATGTTTGGGCAAATAATGCAAGTATGATAGATAGTATCGCTACTCCAATAGATGCATAACGAGCCATGGATACTTGCTCTTTTTCCGTTGATTTTCCTTTACGAATGATTTCATTATAAAAATCATGAGCGAATGCTGATGCTGCTGTTAATACAAGACCTGCCACTACAGCCAAAATGGTTGCAAAAGCAATTGCTGATACGAAAGCAAATAAGAAGTCTCCACCTAACGCTTTGGCTAATAAAGGTGCCGCCATATTACCAGCTGGGTTCGCTTTAATAATCGCTTCATTTCCTACAAACGCTGCCGCACCAAATCCTAAGAAAATCGTCATAATATAAAATGCACCAATTAACCACGTCGCATATACGACAGATTGACGTGCAGTTTTTGCATCACGTACTGTAAAAAAGCGGACAAGTATATGTGGTAATCCAGCTGTACCAAGTACTAGTCCTAAATTTAAAGAAAGTGTATCAAGACCATCCTTATACTTTACACCTGGATTTAAAAATGAATCTTTTAAAGGTGTAGCTGTTTTCATTTGAGCGAACATTTCAGTCACGCTGAAGTTGAATTTTGCGAAAACGATAACAGAAATAATAAACGTACCAGCCATAAGTAATACAGCCTTTACGATTTGTACCCAGCTCGTTGCTGTCATACCTCCAAAAATAACATACACCGTCATAAGTGTTCCAACGATTAATACAGATGTCGTATATTCAATCCCTAATAATAATTTAATAAGTGCACCCGCGCCAACTAATTGTGCAATCATATAAAAGATAGAAATCGTCATCGTATTAAGAGCTGCAACTCCGCGAACTTTTTTCGCATCAAAGCGTGCTGCAATCATATCCGCCAAAGTGTACTTTCCTAAATTTCTAAGCGGTTCTGCAACAAGATATAGTACAACTAGATAAGCAACTAAAAAACCGATACTATAAAAGAATCCATCAAACCCAGTTAATGCGATTGCTCCAGCTATACCGAGAAATGAAGCAGCAGACATGTAATCTCCAGCAATGGCCAGACCATTTTGCCAACCAGTTAATCCCCCTCCAGCCGTATAAAATTCACTCGCATTTTTCGTTTTTTTCGATGCAAAATAGGTTATGACGAGCGTACCAAGAACAATAATTAAAAATAGTGCAAATGCAGTAGTATTCAAGTTCAGCCCCTCCCTTTTTGCATATCTTGCAGAATTTTTCGGGAGATTTCATCAAATGATTCTGCTTTTTTGCTATAAATCATACATAGTGCCCATGTCATGATAAATTGGGAAAAAGCAAATACCCACGCCCATGTAACGTCTCCAAATGCAGGTGTATTAAGCACCTTTGAATACGATGTTAGAATAGGTAATGCGATAAAAAAACTAAAAAAGAAAATACTCATTGGAATGATAAACTTCTTTTTCGTATTTAATAACAATTGAAATTCTTCCGACTGAACGACCTCTGTATAATTCACCTCATTTTGCAACTTACGTGCTGACGTATCGTCTCGTTTCATTAACCGATCCCCTCTCTTACTTGAAATACACTTCCCCCTTGCATACCTAAAGACTAAATTTTATAAATATTCAGAAACTTACATTCATTTTAGACAATCCATGCATTCATGCAAAGATTTTTTGATAGACATTTTTCGGCAATTTCCCCCAAATTTTTAATATACTTTTTCAAAATAAAGTGACACTTTACTTATTTATCCTCATTAAGACAAAAGCAGTGCTTAACGCACTACTTTTGTCTTTTTTTCCTTTTCTAAATTACGAGCCGTTTCGCTTAGCTCAACATCTTTTCCGTCTTTCAGTGTTCCAAATATAAAATCGAATACTGGATTTGAAACACCAAACCAAAACTTTTCATTTTTATAATGGTGTAATATATGTTGTTTTTTTAGCCATCTTCCAAACTTAGTGACGGGACGAATCGGTCTATGAGCAATATAATGTTTCCATTCGTAAACGAGCAGCATAATAATCATTCCGATTCCAAATGAAAGTGTAATAGTAAAACTTTTTGTAATACCATATGCTATAAGTAAATATATAGTAAAACTAGGTATACTAAACCATACAGGTAAAAACAAAAGTTTTAAATCATCTGGATATACGTGGTGATCATAATGCAATCTTCTTAACATTTTTAATAGAAATGTGTTTTTAGGTGGCTTTATATGGAATAAAAAACGATGTGTCATATATTCATTAAGTGTATAGAAAACAATCCCAAACATACATGCTAACATGCCAAACCACGTAAAAAATTGCATTTTTAAAATAATAATGAAAACAAATAGAATGCTATACATAATAACGATATCATGTTGTAAAAAGAACTCTTTCCCCACTTTCTTCATCTTGTTTCCCCCTTTTCCCAAAAAACAGCCGCAACATATCGTTACGACTATTTCTTTTCTATTCTTATTCTATTCACTTTACAAATTTGCCTGCTGTTCTATTGTCGAGAAAAAATTGTTTGGTCCAAATATATTTTGCTTCGGAATAATATGCTCCACTGCAAACACTGTTACTTCTCCTCTTTGCACTTCTCCAATAATGAGCCCAAATATTTCATGATTTACTGCAAACGTCGGTTGCTTTGTTTGTAACAATCTTGCAGCATTATGAAATACCGCTTCATATAGTGGATTTCTATCAGTAATTTCTTTTCGGATTTTTGGCGCTAACGTAATTATAATTTCTTTTCCGTCAATAGTGGTTCGATACATAAAAATCTCCCCTTCAATCTTATGTGAACAACTGTAAAGCTTTGTATGCAAAATGTATAGAGTAACCTACTAAAATAATACCTGCTCCGGCTGTTATGTAGCCAAGCGCTTTTGGTTTTAATAAAGTTCTTCCAAAATGTACAGAAAAAGCAATATTTAAATTCCATAAAATAATACCAACAATAATGCAAAGACTGTACAAAAAAGCTTCTTGTTTCGTTACCTTCGTAAGTAATGAGCTAAGTGTACTTCCGTATATACCAAACCAAAAAACAAGATTTAATGGATTGGATATCGCAATTAAAAATCCTGCCATAAACGATTGCTTAAGGCCACCTACCTCTTCTTTTTTATATTCCATATTCGAGTCGAAAATTCCTTGTTTTACACTTTGAAATCCTAAATAAAATAACAAGAAAAAACCCGTGCAATACATGAAGGCTTGTACATATGTATACATAAACACAGAAGATAAACCGAAATAAATGAGAAGCATAAATAAAACATCTGCAGTCATTCCACCAATTCCAACAACCCAAGCGTGCCAAAACCCACGTTCAATTCCTCGTTTTAACATTTCAATATTAATCGGCCCTACTGGCGCAGCTAATGATATACCTAATACGATTTGCTGTATAATTGCTCCAAACATCGCTCTATCCTTTCTACTCTCTTTACTACTAGTTAATGATGTAATTTGAAAAAATAGACTAGCTTTCATAATAAAATACCCTTTTTTATCCAAAATATACAAAAGAGCCATCTAGGTGATGGCTCTTACTTTTCTATCCTATGAAGAAAAGGACATTTCCCTTTTATTGGCTCTACATCGTCTCCTATGAAATATTGTTTCCATTCACGATGCTCTGGGTCACCATAATGACTAATGTTAGGATGTTTCGGCAATTGATCCCACTTTTCAACTCGCTCACGAACCATTTGTCTTGAATATGCTCCTTTAGGACGATCTCCCTCTAATCCATCAAAAATAGTGCGTGGCTGAAACCCAATAACGAGAGAATTCCCTAAATGTCTAGTTTTTCGTTGTTTATAAGCTGGCGCATTTCCAAATGCGAATATTGGCTCACCACCAAATGAAAATTCCCATAAATAATGGTCTGGATCTTCAGGAATTTGCTTTGGCCATGCTTGATTATCGTTTTCATGTAAATACTGTAACACTTTCCAAAAGGAATCACGGTAATATTCGAGTGGCTGTTCTTCACATTCCGGTTCTACAAAAAGGAAAAAGCCCCTTCTTACAATCGGCCTCTCTTTCATTAACTCTAAAAAAGATAACATTGTATGTGGTAAATGACTCCAATCATTATGAGAAAGAAATGAATAACGAAGTTCATTCTTTTTCAAAGCTGTTAAACCGAAATAACATGGAAAAGTTGGTTCTAACACAACATTTGAAAAAATCTCAAATTCTTTTGCAACCCAATCCGGTATGTCGGTTCTCGTTCTCATTCCTTCATTATCTAATAAGTAAGACTTATTCATTCTTTCACCTCATTATGTATAGCATTCAATTAAGAATATTATATACTCAGCCTGTCCTATACCTATTTAAAAATTTGACTGAAAAATTATTTAAAAATACAAAAAAATAAAATCGCTTACTTGACTAAATTCTCCCAATTCGTGTATATTTAAATTAATCATTTAGCAGAATATTCAAGAATATAGCATTTTTAGTTTATATTATTTTTTTAAAATGAATTTCACTAAATGAAAATAGTAAACGCTTTTAGGAGGAATTGTAACATGCAAGGAAAAGTAAAATGGTTTAACAACGAAAAAGGTTTTGGATTTATCGAAATGGAAGGCGCTGACGATGTATTCGTACATTTCTCTGCTATTCAAGGCGACGGCTACAAAGCTTTAGAAGAAGGTCAAGAAGTATCTTTCGACATTACTGAAGGTAACCGCGGACCTCAAGCTGCTAACGTAGTAAAACTTTAATCCAACATATAACAGGAGGTTACCTTACTTGGTAACCTCCTTTGTTATTCCTTTGTATATTTCCGTTTTACAGAGCAAAAACTATGTGAAATGCGCACTATACAAAGGAGGAATTATTAATGGGATCAGAAGTAAATGATTTTGAAGAAGTGAAATTCCGTGTAGAAACAGCACAAAAAATGGTAGGATCAGCAACAATTTCAATGGATCCAGATACATTAGAACATGCTACTACTGCTGTAGAAGCAGCTCGCTCTCAGCTTGAAATTATGAAATCTGTTGCAACTGATTTAGATGAGCCATTTTTAATGAATGAGGAAAAAAAATTAAATAAATGTGAGCATCAACTAAACGAAGCAAGACACTAAAAAACATCCAGAGAATTTTCTCTGGATGTTTTTTCATGACAACTGTTCCCCATACTTTTTCAATGTTTCTCCCACTGTACATTGCCTTATACAAAATGAATGAGCGTAATACTTACTATTTGTCTTTCGATTATGTTCTCGCAAAAAACATCCTTCACAATACGTTTCTAATAAGTCATTTACCTCTGTAATGAGTTGCTTTTTATCCACCTTTGCACCTCTCTATTCGGTTATTTCTTTATGACTATCAATACTTGTTCCTTCTAATGCTTGCGTAGCTAATTGATGTGCTTCTTTATTTTGTTTTCTAGATATCGGCTCACATATAAGTTTTAATTTCATTTGCTTCGCCTTTTGCTCAATTTGGTCTAAATAATGATTTAAATGTTCATCATAACAAGGCCATTCTCCGGCTAATTGCTGCAGTACCACTTGTGAGTCTCCGCGAAGTGTAACTGCTTCATACCTAATCCCTAGTTCCTCGAGTATATTCATACCGTATAATAATGATGCATATTCCGCTTCATTATTATCATATATACCTTCTATATATGCATTGCGGCGAATGCGGTAGTTTGTATTTCCTTTTTTATAATACACACATATACCAACGCCAGCTTCTTTCGTTTGCACATCATACCCCCCATCAAAATAAACGAGTATTTCTTGGGGCTCTTCCTCTACTTGCTTACTTAACTTTTTCATCTCTTTTAATGACCATTCTGCGTCCATTTCATCGTAAAATAAAAGTTCCTTAGCTCTTCCTGTTTTCTCAAAATCCTCTGCAAATTGAAGTACTTCTTCTATGTTCATATACTCTGTTGTTAATTCCGTCTGCAATCCACGCTTCGTTTTATACAACCAATGAATTTTATATTTCATACTACATTCCCCTTATGTAAGACTTCTTATATATATCCGGCTAATTGAAGCCTCACTTTATTTTATTATATTTTATCTAGAGTCACAGCATTATATTCAATATGATTACATACAAAAAGAGCTATCCCTATAGGAATAGCTCTTTCATCTATTACATAAATCTTTCAAATTGTACTCGCTTATTAATCCAGTACATTACAGGCATACCGATCGCCATGACAACAAATTCACCAATTGCACAAGTTAACCAAGACAACATAAATGGTAAACCCAATGCAAGATGAAGTTCAATTGCAATCATAAACATTGTAATTGTAAAGATAACTGTATTAAAAATCATACGAGCCCAAACACCTTTAATAAATCGCATAGAAATAATCGTTGCAACTAACGCAAGAATAGATTGCCCTACTCCAAACACTAAATCGTAAGCGATCATAGGTGAGAAAAAGAGATTCGTTAAAAATACACCTAATACAATTCCGTAAATTGCTTTCTTGTTAAATACAACGAGATGATTAAACATCTCTGAAATACGAAATTGTACATTCGTAAAGCCAAATGGCTGAATAAGCATAGAAACAGCAATATATAATGCCGCTAAAATACCATTACCGACTAAAGTTCTAATATTCATGACAAAATCTCCTTAGTTTTTTTACGTGGGATGGTTTCGAACCACGTTATTCGTTTTTTAAGCAACAAGATTATATTTTACGTGGTAGCCCCTCTTTCGTCAATAGATTCCTATCATAAACTACCTTTTTCCTTTTAGACAACGTATAATGAAACATATGAAAGATTTAGGAGGTTTCACTTCATGACAGCAACAATTCAAAATGAAAAAGTGATCGTTTCCATTTCTGACAAAGGTGCAGAATTACAGAGCGTTCGCTTAAAAGAAGACAACACAGAATATTTATGGCAAGGTGATTCTACTTATTGGGGACGCCGTGCACCAATTTTGTTCCCAATTGTCGGCCGATTAGTAGATAATACATACTACGTAGACGGTAAACCATATTCATTAACACAACACGGTTTCGCTCGTGATCTTACTTTCTCTGTGAAAGAACAAAGCGAAACAAAAATCACTTATATCGTTACTAGTAATGAAGAAACATTAAAAAAATACCCATACGAATTCGAATTACTCGTTTCTTATGAGCTAAATGGACAAAGCGTTCATATAACATATGAAGTAAACAATCCTACTTCAAAAGAGATGTTCTTCTCAATCGGAGCACATCCTGGATTCAACTTCCCTTTATTGGACGGTGAATCATTTACAGATTATCACTTATCGTTTAATGGTTCGGAACGCTTAGAAACAAGCGTATTAGAAGGACCTTATCTTTCAAACAAAAAGCAATTAATCGCTGAAAATACGACTGAATTGCCACTTACATATGATTTATTCAAAAATGATGCACTTATTTTTGAACATATGAATACGAATGAAATTTCGATTCGTTCTCATAAACATAATAAATTTGTAAAAGTAGAATTTGATGGATTCCCATTTGTTGGCGTATGGACACCAGGGGATAACGCACCTTTCTTATGTATTGAACCTTGGTATGGCATCGCTGATGAAGTAAATCCAGCAAAAGATTTCAAGAACAAAAAGGGAATTCAATCTTTACAAGCGAATGAAACATTTACATGTCGTTACAGCATCACAATCGGATAACTACTCTATCCCCTACTTCAAAAAAATATTTAAGTAGGGGATCATCTTATAATTTGGAGGTTTCTCATTTTGATTGAAGTATATATTGATGGTGCATCAAAAGGAAATCCTGGTCCTTCTGGTGCAGGAGTGTTTATTAAAGGCGTTCAGCCACCTGTACAATTATCAGTACCACTTGGAACAATGTCCAATCATGAAGCAGAATACCGCGCTTTACTTTTAGCATTAAAATATTGCATCGAGCATAATTATAGCACTGTCTCTTTTCGTACAGATTCGCAGCTTGTTGAGCGGGCTGTTGAAAAGGAATACGCAAAAAATAAAATATTTGCACCTCTTTTAGATGAAGCACTGCAGTACATAAAAAACTTCGATCTCTTTTTTATTAAGTGGATTCCAAGTAGTCAAAATAAAGTAGCTGATGAATTAGCTAGAAAAGCTATCTTACAAAATTAACGGGGGTATGAGTGTGAAAAAAGAGTGGATTGCTCCTCTTGCTTTATTATTTGTCTCTTTTATTTGGGGAGCTACGTTTGTTGTCGTTCAAAACGCTATGTCTTTCGTTGGTCCATTTACGTTTAATGGTATTCGCTTTTTATTCGCTGGAATTATTTTATTATTCGTTCAAATTATTTCCTCACAGAAAACTTCAAAACAAGAATTAAAACATAGTAGTTTAGCTGGATTAATGGTTGGGTTCTTCTTATTTGTCGGCTATTTATTACAAACATTTGGCTTACTTTATACAACTTCTTCAAAAGCAGGTTTCTTAACTGGGCTAAGCATTGTTATGGTCCCAATCTTATCATTTATCTTCTTAAAACAAAAAGCCACCATTTTCATCGTACTTGGTATTGCTGTAGCTACAACAGGTTTGTACTTATTAACAGCTGCTAATTCTTTCCAATTAAATATAGGAGATATACTTGTTCTTGGTTGTGCAGTCGCTTTCGCTGCCCATATTCTTATTAACGGCTTCTTTTCTAAAAAAATATCACCTTTATTATTAAGCACATCTCAAGTATTAGCAGTTGGTATATTTTCTTCTATTTGCGCTTTCTTGTTTGAAGATTGGGAAAAGTTATTTTCAGTATCACTATGGACGAATCAATCCTTTTTATTCGCACTCTTTCTAACTGCCCTGTTTGCAACATCTATTGCTTTTTTCATTCAAACATCGGCACAAAAACACACTTCTCCAACGAGAGTAGCAATTATTTTCGCAATGGAGCCCGTTTTTGCTGCATTAACAAGCGTTCTCGTTGCAAATGAACAACTTTCTATTTCTGCTATTATCGGATGTCTATGTATTTTTCTAGGCATGATTTTTGTTGAATTACCTTCCAAAACAAAAAAAGAAGCGCAGGCTGCGTGAAGTTACGCTTGTAACTTCCGCATAAAAGCCTTAGCGCTTTTTTTATCTGTAATTTCTTCCTCTTTCAATCGTTCTAATAACGCAACGAAATAACTACCATCAAACTGCAATTGATGTTTAATTGTGGCTTCTATTGCTGCGTTCACAATCCCATCAGACGCACCAGTATATCCTTGTCCAAACATAATAAACCCTTGTGCTTCCTCTGATAATTTAAATCCTTTCGTATGTAAGAATGAAAGATAATCTTCTACTGTTTGCATGTTATTCCCACCTACTCAAAAATTCTCCATCTCCTATCATACATGTTTTTACACGCTATGAGAATGAAATTTCTTTGACAACTTTGTAAATCAATCTTCTACTTCTCTTACAATGGAGGATTTTCTAACAATCTGAAGGAATATGTACAGTGGAACTTATTTCATATTAAAGGGGAGACACGATGAAACAAGCACTATTAATTATTGACGCTCAGCAAGAATTAATTGATGGAAATGAGCAAGAAAATGAAGTTTTTCGTAAAACCGAGCTATTATCTACACTAAATATAGCCCTGCAGAAAGCAATAGATTCAAATGCTCTTATTGTTTTCGTAAGAGATATCGATGTTGCTTCTGGTAGTGGCGAAGGATTTGAAGTACATAATCAAATTCAAGTACCCCAGTCTGCAATCTTTATTAATAAAGCAGCAACCAATTCATTCTACGGCACTTCTTTACTTGAACTTTTAAAAGAAGAAAACATTAATCATATTGTTATAGGCGGATGTAAAACAGAACATTGCATTGACACTGCCGTTAGGACAGCAACTGTACAAGGATTTGACGTTACATTAATTAAAAACGGGCATTCAACAACTGATTCTAACGTATTGTCTGCAGAGCAAATTATTGGTCATCACAATAAAACTTTACACGGTCATTATAACGTTGATCATTTTTCTATGGTGAGAGATATCGAGGAAGACCTCTTTCAGCCGACTCATGATCAATATCGTGATTAGCGAAAAAGAATCCTTCATTCAGAAGGATTCTTTTTCACCCAAAAATTTGTGCTGCAATGCTATATAACTCATTATTCCTTTTTAATAATTGACCGCTATTTTTCATCATAATTGGTGGTGTATTCACCTTTTTAAAACCAGCAATCTCTAATACTTTCATGAAATCTTTCTTTCCTTCTAGTACATCAATTCTTAATTTACCATTATGCCCTTTTGCTAAATCATGTACAATTCTCATTGCCATCTCATCATTTTTAGCAACAACCGGCCCTATTATCTTATTTTCTGGTGTTTGTATGCTTAAACCGTAACCTAATACATTTTGTTCCTTGTCCTTTACAACGATACACTGTTCACTTTGCATAATTCTTTTCTTTAAAAACTCTTTTCTATTTGTTCCAAACGCATATTCATCTATTTTTATTATTTTTTCTAAATCACCCTCTTCATAATTCATCACATAATCTTCATTTCTTACACAATAATGTTTCGCATTGTATGAGTTACATATGTATTTAGAAACATAACTTACTGCCCTAAATCCTAACTTTTCATATAAAGGTTTCCCTTCATCCGTAGCAATAAGCATAATTGGAGTATGAGCTGATACGCTTTTAACGCACGCTTCCGTTATTATCTTTCCAATCCCTCTCCCCTTATAATCTGGATGTACAATCACCATTCCGATAGATGCTAATTTCTCCCCATATAATATTATTGCTGCGCTAGCAATTAGTTCCTCTTTCTCATTCCAAACACCGTATACAATCCCTGCGTTAAAAATAGTCTCAATTTCTTCTCTGTTATAATCCCAACCAATATAAGAAGATAGCGCTACAATGTCGCTTATTTGTTCTTTCCGAAGACGCTCCACTCTAATTTCCAATTCAATCATACTCCATCCCCTTATCTAGACATTTAAATCATTATTACGAAATCAACTTGTACATGTTTCCCTTTATTTGTCACACACATATGTTATTTTGACCAAGACTATATTGTAAATGAGGTGACAACATGCCCATTACGAATCGATTTTCTACCACCACTAACGGCGCACTCGCTATTACAGGTAATACTTTAGGCTTAAGTAAAATCAGCAATCAAAACCGTGCTGGTACAATCGGGGCAATTGGTGCATTCGCAACTACGAATACTGCTTTACAAGTAACTACTTTTCCTGCTGGTACAACATTAAACTATACACAAAATAGTTCTACCGCTATTTTAAATATCCCTGCTGGTAGTACTATTCTTTACGCAGAACTCGTTTGGGGTGGAAACTATTTATCTCGTGATCAAAACATTACGAGTGTATTAGGAAACCCAGTTTCTTTTACAACACCTGTTTCAACATACTCGATTACTCCTTCAGCTGTTACGGCTTCAAATCAAACTTTCGTTTCAAACTCTATTACATTTGGCTTTTACACTCGTTCAGCAGACGTAACAACTCTTATTCAAGCGGGAGGTGCTGGTTCCTATACTACAGGAGCGGTTCCTGGACTTGTAGATCCTATAGATGCTTCTAATGGAACAATTAATTCGGCTGGATGGACGCTTATCGTCGCTTATCAAAACGGGACATTGCCAGCAAGAAACTTAACCATTTATGTAGCGGGTAACCGTGTTTCTGCAGAAACTGGTAGTGCCGATGTATCTGTTTCTGGATTTTTAACACCTTCAGGAGGACCAGTAAGCGGGAGATTATTTTTAAGTTCTACCGAAGGAGATGCAGATTTAACCGGGGATCAAGCTTTATTTGGACCAAATTTCAGTTCATTAAATGCTTTATCTGGACCAAATAATGCCATAAATAATTTCTTCGGTTCTCAAGTTAATAATGCTGCAGGAAACTTAGATACAACTGGGACATTTGGAACGCGAAATCAAAGTGCTTCTACAGGTACAAACATTTCCGCAGGAAGACAGGGCTGGGATATCACTTCTATTGATATTTCTCCTTATTTAACAAACTCACAAGTATCCGCTGCAATCCGTTTAACTACTAACGGAGATGCATATATGTTAAATACAGTCGGCTTACAAATTAATATAAACTCCCCAAATATACAAGCAACGAAAAACGTAAATAAAAGTGTTGCTGCAATTGGAGATATTCTCACTTATACAGTTACTATCCCTAACACCGGGCTTCTTCCTGCCAATAACGCTATTTTTATAGATAGTCTCCCTAATGGTACTTCTTTTATACCCGGCACTGTAACAGTAGATAACGTACCACAAACAAATGCAAATCCTGCGGCTGGTATATCTCTTGGAACAATTAATAATGGTGCTTCTCGTATAGTAACTTTCCAAGCTACTGTCGTTTCTCTTCCAAGTCAAAATCCTATCTCTAACACTGCTAATATTACATTTCAATATACACCAATCGCCGGAGGAACAACTTTTAATGGTCTTGCAACAAGTAACTCTGCTGGAACACAAATTAACCTTGCAGATATTAATGGAACAAAATCAGTTAACAAACTTTTTACCGATATTGGTGAAACATTAACTTACAGTATTGCCTTAGCTAATATAGGAAATATCGCTGCAACGAATGTGATATATACGGATCCGATTCCTAGCGGGACTACTTTCATTCCAGGGAGTGTAACTGTGAACGGAGTTACTCAAGCTGGCGCAAATCCCGCTAATGGTATAACAATTGGTTCAATTGCCGCAAATTCCACTACTACTATTTCATTCCAAGTGCTCGTTCCTTCTATCCCTCAAACAAACCCAATATTAAATAGTGGAACAACAACATATCAATACATTCCTGTACCTAATCAACCAGCAGTAAGTGGGACTGATACGACAAATATTGTCTCCACTCAAGTGAATAATGCTACTGTAACAATGACGAAAGCAGTAGATAAAAATTTTGCAGATATTGGTGATACACTAACGTACACCGTTTCCTTTACAGGTACAGGTAATACAAATGCGAACAATGTTATTTTTACAGATGTCATCCCTACTGGAACAACTTTCGTTCTAAACAGTTTAACAATAGATGGCACGACACAAGTGGGTGCAAATCCCGCTACCGGCGTGAACATTGGATCCATAACAAGCGGCACAACAAAAAATGTTGCATTTCAAGTAGTAGTAAACACAATACCCACGTCAAATGTCGTATCTAACGGATCAAGCGCTTCTTATCAATACACTGTCAATCCTAGCCAATCACCTGTTACAAAAAATATTTCTTCGAATCTCGTTTCCACTCAAATTAACAATGCGAATGTAACATTAACAAAATCAACAAATAAACAATTTGCTACAATTGGCGAAACGATAAGTTATACAATCCTTATTACAAACAGTGGAAATACAGCCGCTAATAACGTGCAACTAACAGATCCACTTCCAAACGGAACGATATTGACTCCTGGTACTGTAACACTAAACGGAGTTTTACAAAATGTAGATTCTCTCGTTGCTTTACCTATCGGCACAATTCCTGGTGGGGCTACTGTTACCCTTTCTTTCCAAGTAACAGTCATCAATATTACGACCCAAAATCCTATCATTAATAACGCCTTCGCTTCTTATCTATATACTGTAAATCCAAGTTTGCCACCGACTTCAAAAACAGCAAATTCTAATTCTGTTACATCAACAATTAGACTAGCAAATCTCCGTGCTAATAAATCTGTAGATAAAACGTTTGCGGAAGTTGGCGATGTATTAACTTACACCTTCGCTCTTACGAACGATGGGAATGTTGCAGCAAACAATGTATTACTATCTGATTCAATTGCGAATGGAACCGCCTTTGTCCCAAACAGCGTTATAGTTAACAGTGTTACTCAGCCAGGCGTTACACCAGCTAGCATCAATATTGGTAGCATCAATGCTAATACTACAATTACAGCTTCATTCCAAGTAGTAATAACTAGCATTCCAAATCCAAACCCTATTTCAAATAGCGCTTCCATCTCCTATAACTTTATCGTTGATCCAAACGCTTCACCTGTAAGTAAGAATACTACTTCAACTACTACATTTACTCAAGTAAACGATGCAAATGTCATTTCAGCCAAAACAGTGGACCGAGCGTTCGCTACCGTAGGGGATATATTAACTTATACTGTTACTTTGACGAATGCAGGAAGTGTTTCTGCTGATAGTCCTACTTTCGTAGATACGAATCCAGACGGTACTACCTTTATCCCAAACACTTTTCTTATTAATGGTGTACTCCAAAATAACGCAGATCCAAATATAGGTGTTCCACTACCTTCCATTGCTGCTAATGGCTCACTTACTGTCTCTTATCAAGTAACCGTCACCTCTTTACCAACACAAAACCCAACATTAAATTCATCTAGTACACAGTATAGCTTTATTCTAAATCCGGGCGATCCACCAACTATAGAAACATCTGTAAGTAATACTGTAAGTACACAAATTAATTTAGCAAATGTAGTGATTGTCAAAGAAGTAGATTTAACTATCGCCGATGTCGGGCAACCAATCACATATACAATTTCTTTAGCTAATCTTGGCAATACTACAGCAAATAATGTTATTGTTACCGATATAATCCCTAATGGCTCCACTATCGTACCAAATAGTATTTTTATAGGTGGTACTTTACAACAAAGTGCAGACCCTAGTACCGGTCTTCAAGTCGGCTCCATTCCTTCAGGTGGTTTTACAACGATTGTTTTTCAAATAAGTGCAAATGGGCTACCTTCACCAAACCCAATTCAAAACAGCGCTTCACTTCAATATAGCTTTATCGCTGATCCAAACTTACCTGCTCTCGTTAGAAACACTGCTAGCAATATAGTAACTACACAAATTAATACTGCTAATATCGTTGCTACAAAACTCACAAGCACAAACTTCGCTGATGTTGGTGATGTCATACTATATGCAACTATTTTAACAAATAACGGGAATATCTCTGCTGCTAATGTAACGTTTACAGATATCATTCCAGCGGGTACCCTCTTCATTCCTAATACTGTAACGATTAATAATGTCCCTGTAGCTAACGCAAATCCTGCCACTGGCATTTCAATTGGTACGATAGGAGCGAATTCATCACGCACCGTTGCATTTCAAGTTTTTGTACCAACTATCCCTGCTGTAAACCCAATTACAAATCAATCAAGCACAACATTCCAATATACGTATGATCCATCCAAACCTGCTGTGATGCAGATGGTTGCTTCTAACACTGTACAGACAACTATTAATAACGCCTCAATTGCCGCTACTAAATCTGCAGATAAACAGTTTGCTAACGTAAATGATATTATTACGTACACGACTACTTTAACGAATAACGGGAACATACTTGCATCAAATGTAATATTTACAGATGTAATTCCAAACGGAACATCGTTTATTCCTAATAGTGTTACTGTAAATGGGAATACACTTCCTAATGTCAATCCAGCAAGCGGAATTGCAATCGATCCAATAAATCCGAATGCAAATACAATCATCTCATTCCAAGTACAAGTAAATTCTATCCCGAATCCAAATCCAATCCCGAACCAAAATAATACAACGTACCAGTATGTCGTAGATCCTAACTTACCTCCAGCATCCGCCAATACGTTAAGTAACGTAATAACAACTCAAATTAATAACGCTACTATTGTCGCTACTAAGTCTGTGAATACACCGACAGCTGCAATTGGTGATATTGTTACTTATACGATTGCAGTAACAAATACAGGTAATATCCCTGCTAGTGCAACTGTTTTAACAGATGGGCTTGGCGCAGGAGCTTCATTTATCCAAAACTCCGTAACGATCAATAATGTTCCACAACCAGGATTAGATCCATCACTTGGTGTTCACTTGGCAGATATTTCGCCAGGAGATACTGTATTCATTACTTTTCAAGCACAAATTTTAGCGATACCACCTAGTGGCACATTAACAAATAATGCTCTTGTAAATTATGAATATACCGTAAATCCAAACCAATCTCCTGCTGTTGGTAGCACTGTAACAAATACAACAGTTACACCAATTATTGACGCTACTTTAGTAATAAATAAAAGCGCTAGTACAACTTTCGCTACAATTGGTGATACAATTACATTCACTTCAGCTGTTACAAACAACGGAAATACTACTGCGAACAACATTATTTTTACTGATACAATTCCAAACGGTACTACCTTTATCCCAAATAGCTTTAAGATAAATGGTGTAACCGTTCCGAATGCAAATCCACAAAACGGTATCAATATTGGTAACTTAAATTCAAATGCATCTGCTACACTCAGTTTTCAAGTAAACATTACAACACTTCCAAACCCTAATCCAATCCTGAATAAATCATCGCTTCAATATAGCTTTATTGTAGATATAAATGAACCGCCAGTTTCACGAACAGTTCAATCTAATAAAACCTTTACACAAGTAAATACTGCTTCTGTTATCGCAACAAAAACTGCAAGCAGTGCTTTTGCTGCTGTTGGAGATACAATTACGTATACAACTACCCTCACCAATAGCGGAAATACTGCCGCAAACACACCTGTTTTTATCGATATATTACCACCTGAACTTTCATTCGTTCCTGATAGCGTACAAATTAATACCATCCCACAACTTGGATTTAGACCAGATAGCGGGATTTCTTTAGACTCAATTCCAGTTGGAGGAACGACAACAATTAGCTTTCAAGCTATCGTTGGCTCAATACCAGTTACAAATCCAACTTTGAACCAGTCTAGCACGACATACTCGATCATTGTTGATCCTACCCAGCCGCCGGTGACAGAAACAGCTACAAGTAATCCAACTTTAGTTCAAATTAACGAAGCGATTATTCAAGCAACGAAAAGTGTGGATCGGCTATTTTCTGACATAGCACCTGGAAATTCATTTTTAACGTATACAGTTTTATTAGAAAATGTAGGAAACACAACTGCTACGAATATCATTTTTACAGATCCGATTCCAAATAACACAGTATTTATAGAAGATAGCGTTCGAGTAGGCGGAGTTTTATTACCTGGAGTAAATCCAGCTAACGGGATACCAATTGGAGATATTATTGCAGGAGATTTTATAAATGTTACCTTCCGTGTGCAAGTAGTTAGCATTCCAAATCCAATTTTCACAATTGGACCAGGCGGACCAAACTCACCGGTTGTAAACGGCGCTTCTATTGATTATAAATTTATGACAGGACCTAATTTACCACTTGTTTCACGAAATACGACATCTAATTCTGTTTCGACACAAATAAATTCTGGGGAAATTGTGGCAATCAAATCTGTAGATAAAACTTTCGCAACGATTGGTGATACAATTTCTTATACAATTACATTAAGTAACCCTGGAAATGTCACTTCACAAAATATAATTTTCACGGATACTTTACCTGATGGGACGACATTCATATCTGGCACTCTTACAAACGATTCTGGTACACAGCAAATCGGAAATCCATCTAACGGGATTCAGATTGGAAATATAAACCCAAATGGAACGGCCGTGATTACTCTCAACGTACTTGTTACAAACATTCCAAGTATAAATCCAATTTCTAATTTTAGTTCTGTACAATTTGCACATGTAGTTGATCCTAGCCAACCTGCCGTAACACAAACGAACGTATCTAATGCTGTTTCGACAACAATTAATAGTGCAATATTAACGACCCAAAAAAGCGTTGATAAATCTATCATTTCTGTTGGAGATACGATTACGTATACAACAACTATTACAAATACAGGAAATACGACTGCAACGAATATAACGTTCACGAGCGCAATTCCAGCTAACACTACCTTTATACCAAACTCAGTCAAAATAAACGGGGTTCAGCAATCTGGTGCGCAACCAGCACTTGGAGTAACTATACCAAATATCGCTCCTGGTGAAACAGTAACCGTTACTTTCCAAGCAAATGTTCTTTCTGTTCCCCCTTCAAGTTCGATTATGGGTAATGACACCATTTTATATTCTTATACTGTCGATCCAAACGGAACTCCTATTACAACTTCTACTTCAACGAATATTGTTACAAACCCGGTACTAGATGCTATGATAACGATGGTAAAATCGGTCGATCAAACAATTGTAACACTAGGTGATACCATTACCTATACAACCATTTTAACGAATAATGGCAATACAAATGCAACGAATATTACTTTCACTGATCTTATTCCAGACGGCACAACGTTCATTCCGAATAGTGTCACAATCAATGGCAGTACACACATCGAACTCGATCCTAATACAGGTATAACAATCGGATCAATTGCTCCTAACAACTCAATATCTATCGCATTTCAAGTTACTGCTACTTCTACACCAAACCAAAATCCTGTAGCCAATTCCGCTACTGCTTCTTACACATTTATCGCTGATCCAAATGCACCGATTGTTTCAAGAAACGTTACTTCAAACATAGTGTTTACTACGATTAATACAGCTAACATTCTTTCATTAAAACAAGTCGATAAATCCTTTAGTCGTATTGGAGACATACTCACTTATACTGTCGTTTTAACAAACAATGGAAACTCATCTGCACAAAATGTTATATTTACAGATACAGTGCCAAGCGTCACTACATTTATTGCAAACACATTTTCTATTAATGGAGTTCCTCAAAGTGGGGCGGATCCATCGAACGGTGTGAATATTGGGACAATAACAGCCGGGACTACAGTAACAGTTTCGTTCCAAGTTACTGTAACATCATTACCAACCCAAAACCCAATTGTAAATTTCTCATCAACATCGTATCAATTAGTCTCACCGCCTGATGCAGAAACTTCAATTAGTAATCCTGTTTCAACCCAAATTAACGAAGCAATATTGTCTATGACGAAAAATGAAAGTGTATCCTTTGCAGATATCGGGCAAACTGCTTTTTATACTACTTCTATTACCAATGTAGGCAATACCGATGCAACTAATATTGTATTCACAGATGCATTACCAAGTGGACTTACATTTGTTCCTAACACATTAACTATCGATGGCGTTTTACAATCTAACGCGGATCCAAATACAGGCGTATTACTTGCAACACTTCCACCAAATGAAATATATAGTATCGTCTTTCAAGTTACAGTAAACAATATTCCCCCTAGTAACCCAGCACCAAATACAGCATCAACGACGTATGAATTTACTGTTGATCCTGTTAATCCTCCCGTTTCAAGTGCAGCTACTTCCAACACTACACTCCTTCAAATAAACAACGCAACTATTATTAGCACCAAAACAGCAGATCTTACTTTTGCGGATGTTGGTAATACAATAACATTTACACTTAACCTTCCTAATACCGGAAATGTGACCGCAACTGATGTAACTATTATCGATATTCTTGATAGCAATTTAAGTTTCGTTCCAAATAGTTTCACAGCTAATGGGCAAACCATTCCAAACGCCGATTTATCAACTGGTGTAAATATTGGTTCCATTAATGGTGGTAATACGGCAATCGTTACATTCCAAGCAACTGTTATTACACTTCCAACACTTAATCCTATTTCTAACTCTGCTTCTACCACATATCATTATGTCGTTGATCCTAGCCAGCCACTTATTACAACTTCCAATCAATCTAATACAACGACCACACAAATTAATAGCGCTATCCTTACTGCACAAAAAAATTCAAATGTATCTACGGTAGATATCGGGCAGGATATTACCTACACCGTTACAATTACAAATAGCGGAAATGTAAGTGCAACAAATGTTATTTTTACCGACCTTATTCCAGACGGAACTTCCTTTGAACCGAATAGCTTTACACTGAACGGAACTAGCATCCAAAATGCAGATATCATTACAGGCGTTCCAATCGGTGATATCGCGCCAAACGAATCTGTCATCGTAGCATTTAACATTATCGCCAATGAAATTCCGCCTATAAATCCAATTACTAATCAAGCTAGCGTTAGCTTTCAACATATCGTTAATCCAGCTAATCCCCCAGTTTCAAAAAATATTATTTCTAACAACGTTACAACAAAAATTGAAAGTGCTATTTTAAATACTATTAAAATAGGAGATAAAACTTTTGCAACGATTGGTGATACGATTACGTATACAACGACTATTACGAACACAGGCAATATTCCTGCTAACAACGCTATATTCTCAGACCCTTTACCATCGTGGACACAATTTGTTGCAGGATCAGTTATTGTTGATGGCACTCCATTACCATCCGCTTCGATTATTAACGGTGTTGGCATAAATACAATCAATCCAAATCAAACTGTTACAATCATATTCCAAGTACAAATCGTAAGTAATCCAACAACGTTCACACCTGAACTCCAAAACTTAGGATTTGTTAACTTCCAATATAACGTAGGCAATGCATTACTGGCTCAACCTGGCAATGTGGAAACGAATGTCTTCGTTACTTCTATTAATACAGCAATACTTTCAGCTGTAAAAACTGCTAATACAGCCTTTGCAAATATTGGAGATACGATCACTTATACAGTTTTGATTCAAAATAGCGGCAATACAAACGCTACGAATGTAAATTTCTCAGACCCAGTTCCAGCAGGAACAACCTTTGTTGAAAATAGTTTTGCTGTAAATGGAAGTACCATTCCAGGTGCAAATCCAAATAACGGAGTGAATATCGGAACAATTAGCTCGGATAGTTCCTTAACCGTTACTTTCCAAGTCATAGTTACATCAACTCCACCTTCAAATCCGATTACAAACGTAGCATCTATTCAATACACATTCATCGTTGATCCGGCCTCTCCTCCTGTTACAGGCACGATAAATTCTAATAGCGCTTCAACACAAATTAATAACGCGACTGTTACAACTGTTTTACAAGCAAATCGTTCAATTGTGTCTATCGGGGATGTAATTACGTATACAGCAACATTAACGAATACTGGAAACTTCCCTGCAAACTCTGTATTACTCATTAACGGAGTTCCTGAAGGAGCATTATTTGTTCCAAATAGTGTTACGCTCAACGGGATTTCACTTCCAGATGCAAGTCCAACTCTCGGTATTCCCGTTGGTATTATCGCACCAGGTGATTCCGCTACTATTACGTTCCAATTTCTTGCAAGTTCTATCTCGCCGCAAGGAGCAATTATAAATCAAGCACTTACAAGTTACACGTATATTGTCGATCCAAGTCAACCTCCTGTTACAGCAACATCCTCGTCTAATACGGTTAATACAGCTGTTGTTGATGCATCATTATCCGTAATTAAAAGTACAGATTCTCTCGTACAATCTACTGACGGTACAATCACTTACACAGTAGTCGTTCAAAATAACGGAAATACTACTGCAAATACAGTTACTTTAACAGATTTGGTCCCCGAAGGAACTGCCTTTATTCCGAATAGCGTAACTATTAATAGCGTTTCCGTTCCAGATGCTGATCCTAACGTAGGAATACCATTAAACTCCATCACACCGTCAGAAATCGTCACTGTAACATTCCAGGTTATCGTTCAATCTATTCCAAGCGTAAACCCAATTTCTAATACAGCCCGTATTGACTATACTTTTATCACCGATCCAACTGCTCCTATCGTCTCTCGAACAATTACGTCTAATCCTGCTTTCACACAAATTTCGGATGCGACTATCCTTTCTTTAAAAGCAGTCAATGCACCGCAAGCAACAACAGGTGATATTTTGACTTACACAATAACACTAGAAAATACCGGAAATATTCCAGCTACGAATCTCATATTTTCAGATACGATCCCCCAAGATACTACATTCGTAGAAAATAGTTTTACACTTAACGGAACAACTATACTTGATGCCAATCCAAATGTAGGTGTTACTTTACCTACCTTAGCAGCAAACGCTACTCACCTTATTTCGTTCCAAATTCTTATTAACGATTCATTCTCCCAAGAATCGATTACAAATCAATCCAATACAACATATACAATCCAACCAGACCCAGGGCAACCGCCTATTACTGAAATATCTACTAGTAATATCGTTATTACAAATTTCGTGCAAGCACAATTGGCAATTACAAAAACATCCAATCCAACAACTGTAGATATCGGTGGAACTATACTTTATATTTCTGAAGTGAAAAATATCGGTAATGTTGACGCAATAAATATTAATTTCACAGATTCTATCCCTGCTGGGACTACATTCGTTCCCGATAGTGTCACAATTAATGGTGTCCTTCAGCCAGGTGTAAATCCTGAAAACGGAATACCGATTGGAACAATTCCAGCAAACAGTTCCAAAACGATACTATTTCAAGTGCAAACAAATAATCCACCGAATGAAACTGAAATTGTAAATCAATCTTCAGCAACTTACCAATATGTAAGTATTCCTACAGCCCCACCAGTAAATCGCTCTGCAAATTCTAACATTGTTACAACATCACTTCAAAATGCAAATATTATTTCTGTTAAAAGTGCGGATGTAAATTTCGTATCAATCGGGCAAATGATTACCTACACAAATACACTACAAAATATAGGAACCGTTCCGGCTAACAATATCGTGTTCATTGATAACATTCCAGAGGGTACTATATTCATTGAAGATAGCTTAGCAATAAATAATGTAATTCAGCCTGGCGTGAATCCTGAAAACGGAGTAACTCTCGGCACGATACAACCAAATGAAACAGTCACTATTTCATTCCAAGTACAACTTACAAATATACCAGAGGGCAATACAGTCATTAATATTTCAGACGCTTCGTACGAATACCAAATTGACCCTAGTTCTCCAATTATTCAGCGTAGATCGTTATCAAATGCAGTAAATACTGAAGTGCGAACGGCAAATGTTAGTGCAATTAAATCCGCTAACAGATCCATTACACGTATCGGTCAAATCATCACATATACAGTCGCAGTTACAAACGCCGGTACAATACCTATTACAAATACTCTCCTACTTGACGCAATTGCTTCTGGCACCACATTCGTTCCAAATAGCATTCTTGTAGATGGCGTACCAAGACCTAACGAAAATCCAATTACCGGTATCAATCTTGATATAATTCTTCCAAATAATACGATTATTGTTACGTTCCAAGTAAGCGTAGTTTCTATACCGCCACAAAATAACATTAATAATATTGCCGTCATTCACTATGAGTATCGACCAGAACCAAGCACACCACCAATTTCAGAAACGACCTCTTCCAATGCTACAAACATACAATTTATTGATGCTATTCTTATTGCTACAAAATCTGCTAATACTGTATTAGCTACTATTGATGAAACCATTGAATATACAGTATTCATTCAAAATAATGGATCGGCTACAACTAATTCCATCTTTTTTACAGATACTATAGCAGATGGAACAGTATTTATTCCAGGAAGTGTAATAGTTAATAATACTGTACTTCCTGCAGCAGATCCGAATATCGGCTTTTCCATTCCTAATGTCGCAGCAGGTCAAATGACTACAATAACATTCCAAGTTTCCGTTACGAATTTACCTACTGTAAATCCAACACCTAATACTGCAAACATTGTCTACGACTTTATTTTCAATCCTGACTTTGCACCAATTCAAAAATCTACTACTTCCAATACTACTTTCGTTCAAATTAATGATGCTGATATCGTTTCACTTAAAACTGTTGATTTAACCTCTGTAACGATTGGTGACATTTTAAATTATACAACAACTTTAACGAATACAGGGAATACGGATGCCACTGCTGTTGTATTTACAGACAATATACCTGATGGAACAACCTTTATTGACGGTAGCGTTTTAGTAAATAACATTCCTCAGCTTAACGCCAATCCAAGTGTAGGTATACTTGTAGGAACGATTGCTCCTAACATTTCTATCCCAGTCACATTTTCTGTTACCGTCGTAGCTCTTCCTGCTAGCGGTCATGTTCAAAATCAATCAACTTCTCGTTATACAATTAACGTGGAAGAACAAATATCGACTAGCAATATTACCTTCACTGAAGTTATTTCCGCTAATGTAATTGCGACAAAAACAACACCTATCCAATATGCTGACTTACAAACTATCATCCCTTATACAATTTCCATCATAAATAACGGAAATATACAAGTCGAAAACATTATTGTTACAGATATTATCCCGGCAAATACGAGCTTTATAGAGAATAGTGTTATTGTGAACGGCAACGCTCGGCCAAATGACAACCCTCTTAACGGTATACAAATTGATACCATTCCACCTAATACGACAGCAACCATTCTATTCCAAGTACGGGTTACTTCGATTCCACAAACAAATCCAATCTCTAACACGAGTACAATTGAATATGAATACACGGTACCAGATCGACCACCTATTACCGAAACTATTATTTCATCAGCTGCCGCAACAGAAATTAATCACGCAAATTTGAATAGTAATAAAGCTGTTGACCTTGCATTTGCAACGGTTGGTGATACGTTAACGTATACGATTACACTAAATCAAACCGGTAATGTTGCAGTAAATGATGTAATCATTCAAGATATTATTCCTCAAGGTACTACGTTTATAGAAAATAGCGTCATTGTAAACGGAGAACCTCTTCCAGGAGTGAATCCAGTAAGCGGCATACCAATTGGTACTATAACTATTGGTGAAGATGCTATCGTTTCATTCCAAGTAACTGTAACTTCTATTCCAACACCAAATGAACTAAACAACAACGCAATTACTACTTTTAACTATATAGTCAACCCAAATAACGTACCTGTTACAAATACGACTACAACAAACACCGTCACAACTACTGTCCAAAATGATAATGTCATTGCGATAAAAGCTGTTGATTTCACAAGTGCCTTACCCGGTCAAACTTTAACGTATACCATCACGATTACTAATAATGGTAATATCATTATCGAAGACCTTCTTTTAGTAGACACAGCACCAGCAGATACGACATTTGTTATTGGTAGTGTTACGATTAACGGAATCAATCAACCTAATGCGAATCCGGAAAATGGTATTACGTTAGGAAATCTTGCTCCAAATGAATCTGTTATTATTACATTCCAAGTGACAATTTCTTCTTCTACTCTTCAATCTACAATCAATAACGATGCTACTATTTCCTATACGCCTATTGTCGGTCTAATCCAACCACCTATTACGATTACAAAGCAAATAAATACAGTTACAAAACAAACAAATACCGTTACAACGACAGTCGTTGATCCGATGGTTGACATTGAAAAAACAGCTGACAAATCTATTGTCGTTATAGGAGATATCATTACATTCACATTAGCGGTATTTAATCACTCCCCAATTCCGACAATCAGTACTTCTGTTATAGACAGCATTCCAGCTGGTACAACATTTATAGAAAACAGCGTAACAATTAACGGTACTCCCGTTACAAATGTTCGTCCAGACACTGGTATTAATATCGGCTCTTTACCTGCAGATTCAGTAGCAACTATAACATTTCAAGTTCTCGTAACTTCTATTCCTTCAAACAGTACAATTATAAATTCTGCAACAGTTACCGCTGCCTTTCAATTGACACCACAGGATCCAATTATTACTTTCATTGTTAATTCAAATATTGTTCGTATACCAATTCAATTTATAACTGCAACAGTCACGAAAAATGCTTCCGTCAGCTCAGCTTATTTAAATCAATATTTTGATTACACGGTACGTATTACAAATACTTCCAAAATTTCACTCTCAAATATTTCTTTACAAGATACCATTCCAGCAGGTTTACAATTTATAAACGGCACTGTCTTTATTAACGGTGAACGCTCTCCACTAGCGAATCCGAATATCGGTTTCCTAGTTTCCACTAATTTGGAACCAAACGAAACAATTATCGTATTATTCACAGTACAAGTAATAAGTCCACCTGTTAATAATGAATTTAAAAATACGGCCAATATTTCGTTACAACTTCAAGTCTCGCCTACCGACCCACCAATTACAGTAACCGTTACAAGTAACGAAAACATCGTCACTTTTGTTCCAGAAAATCCAGATGAAACACTTCCAAATTTAAATTGCTTCTTTGACGGTGAACGCTTCATTCGCATTACTCCTCGAAATGTACGAAATTACCTTTGGACTTGGATTTGGTGGAAGTAATTGAAACAAAAAAGAGATTGTAGTTTGGTTGAAACCAAATTACAATCTCTTTTTCATTACCTATATCCCACTACGTTGTAACTCGTCCAAGGATATACAATTAAACAACATCTCAAGTTATCTTAGTCGTAATAAGTTGGCCAGCTTCATTAATAGTAACTTTCCATTTCACTCCACTAGCAGTCTTCATGATTATACCTTTACTTGCCTCTATTTCAATATCTCCAAACATTCTTCCACCAGTTGTCGCTAACCAAGCGTTCCCGTTTTCCATAGAAGACCTTGCAAAAATACGATTAATTCGAAAACGCTTATGATCTTGAGAATAACCACTTAATGTAATTCTAACTTTATATAACTGACTCGCCTTCATATTCGATATAATTGTATCGCCAACATTTAATGGAACATCCAACGCGATAACCCAACTTCCAGTTGCGCTTAATGCATATTCAATTTTAATTTTCTTTGGGCTCTCTCCCCACCCAAAATACATTCCAAAACAATTTAACATTTGTATTGGTTTTTTCATAAAATCCAGTTCAATTACAACTGGATTACTATCTGGAACGTCAATATAGTTTACACTTTGTTCATCTATTAAATTAAAGCAATTTGCGAGATTCCCCCCGTAAGGCACTTTCCCACTTACTTGCTTAATCGTATACTTCTGCTGAGCATTTACTAAAATATCATCTTGATTCCCTATTAAATGTGGTTTATTTAACGTAATCGGTAACTGAATTCGAAGAGATTCTTCATAGGTAGACTTACAAACATTGTATTGTCCTTTATCTACAATAGTTGTAGAAAGTAAATTTGAAAAAAGGTAGTTACGATGCGAATTAGAAGAAAATTCAATGACAATTTGTTCACTACTCATCCGGTACGTATCCCAAATCATACAATCAAATGTATTATACGCACCTGAGCAACGAATTGCTTTTTTCGTTTGTTGTCTACATTGCACTTGAATATCATGAAACGTATTTCCTGAACTTTCATTTGGCAAATCACTATTTCCATCTACTTCAATCCCATACACACATCCATCAATAAATATTGATTGAAATACATTGGCATTAATCCAGCAAGGTGTATTGACATCATCTATATACTCTGTTTTCAAATATATTGCAGTTTGAAAGTTTTTAATTTGAATAAATTTAACTTGAAAGAAACTAATATAATCCCATGCCTTTTGACAATAAAAATGTATAGCTTTTCCTTTATACGATGGAGTTGTATTTATTATATTTATATTTGATATAACAGATTGATTAGGTACTTCGATTTGTTGTGAACCAGAAACATAAATGACAGCCGATTGAAACAACGAATTTATAACTTGAATAGTACCACCAACTATCGAAGCGTTACTTTGTAGCTCAAATGCATTAAAATCCCCATCAATTTGCAGCGTTACGGTAGGATCTAACTCTAATCTTACGTTTGATTTAATAACAATCGGCTTTACAATTTTGTACGTATTTACCCCTGTAATTCTAACCGTCGAAATTCGATTCGCTACACAATAATCAATAGCTTGCTGAATTGCTAATGAGCTATCATTTCCCGAGTTTGGAACTGCGCCAAAACAATCAATGTGAACGCTACTTTCTGGCGCACAATCTTCTTGGGAAGAAATATATTCTGACAAAATAAATTCACTCCTCATATTACCTTTTTTCATATAATATGTGAGTTCTCTCTTAAAAGTTTCTATAATTAAAAAAACAAACGACCTACCCGGTCATTTGTTTAACTCATATATATTTTTCGTTTCTTCTATCATTTTAGCTAACGAGAAATACCTCACTGCTTTCTCTCGTGCTTTCAATCTAATATCATTTACCCTTTGTTCATCCCCTTGTAGTTCTTCAAGTGCACTTGCGAATTCAGATTCGCAATATTCAGATATTAAAACACCTGATTCTCCATCTATTACCGCTTCATGTATTCCACCAACATCTATTGAAACAATTGGTGTCCCTGTAGCCATCGCTTCAATTACTACCATTGGAAACACTTCACGAAAAGATAATAAAAGTAAAGCATCCATATTCCCTATAAACTCATGCGGCTCTGAAATATTCCCTAGCATCTTCACCCTTTGCTGTAATCCATATTTTTCTATTTCTTTCATAATCGATTCTTTCTCTGGTCCATCACCAGCAATATAAAACATAAAATCATTTCTCTTTTTCAACACATTTGCAATTTTGACAAATAGTTGATGGTTTTTCTCTTTGGATAATCTAGCTAATATCCCTATTTTATATGTAGATTCTTTCTTTTTCTGCTGGAATAAAAACTTTTCAATATCGACACCGTTATAAATTGTATTTATTTTTTCTTCTGCTACATGAATTGAAATTAAATTATTCTTCTCAAACTCACTTACTGTAATAATATTGTTCACATATTTATTCATGAAATAACGAAAAAGCGTTGGCATTTTCTTTTCTAATATCGTTACATTATGTTTCGTATAAACAATTTTCATCTTTTTTTTAATAAACTTTTGAATTAGAAAAGCATATAATACCATTCGCAAACTATTTGCATGAATAAGCTCTATCTTTCGTTTACAAATTTCGTTTCGTAAATAATAAATATTTCTCAAATGATTCCATCGACTAAGTAATATAAAATTTTCTTTTCTAGTAAGAGATTCATATAGTTCTCCATCACCTGCAGCTGTATAAATCTTAAAATCATCATAACGCAAATTACTTTCCAATTTACAAAAATAGCTCTCGGCTCCGCCAGTTATCAATTTATCTGTCATCAACAGTATATTCATAATTGCGTCTTCCCAACTACATTGATTTTATTTTTTTTATAAGCATGATAAGCATACTTACTAAAATAGTAAAAAATTTGCACCGAATTCAGTCGTTCTTGTTCCCTTAACAATTTCCAATACCGGAAAGCTGCTCTAATTTTATTTCTAGAAACAGAATTTGTAACAATTCTATATTTTGCTAACACTTGCTGTATCCCTTTTGCTTCATACCCTTCATGTAATAAGTTCAGCCATAACGCTGTATCTTCCGGCTGTATACTAGGCATTTCGACATATGGAATTTTTTCACGATCAATCATCACTGTTAAACAACCGATAATTGTATTTCCTACTAAATAATGATAGTCAACAGATTTTGGTGCACTCACTTCACGATTTAATTCATTACCGTTTTCATCAATTAAACTATACGACGCATATGAAAAAGCAATATTCATTTCTTCCATAAATAACAATTGTGTCTTCAATTTATGCGGCAACCATATATCATCGCTATCTAAAAAGGCAATGTACCTTCCTCTCGCCTCTTGGATCGCTAAATTCCGAGCTTTAGCAGCACCAACATTTTGTTTTAATGATAATAACCTAATACGTGAGTCTCCTTCTATTATATCTTTAATTTTTGTGGCAGATTGGTCGGTTGAACCGTCATCAACGATAAGCATTTCCCAGTTTTCATACGATTGATTCTGTACAGATAAAATTGTCTCACCTATAAATCGTATACTATTATAAGAAGGTGTTATTACAGAAACATAAGGCGGCTCGTTATGTGCTGATAGACATTTTACCATCTATCTTTCCCCTTCCTTCATATATTGAAATATACTTCACAACAACTGCTAAAAATAAAAAGAAGGCTTCGTTAATAATGAGTGACAATGACATCATCTGAAATATAAATGCAATCATAGTCAATAGAAGATATGGTTTTTCACGAAACAAAGTATGCTGCGCTAGCTTGAACATTAATATGAATAAAAACGCGCTGTATAGAAGAAAACCAATTGTACCCGATTCAGACAAGATTTCTAAAAATGTATTGTGTACATATAATTTTTCATTAAATTGATACTCATAATAATTCGAAAAGTTAAAAGCACCGATTCCGATATATGGATTGGATAAATAATATTTAAAAGCAGCTTCCCATAATGTAAATCTACCACTTCCATTATCATGGGAAAAATCAGAAATTCGTTTATTTAATATGTCATCTAATTGCCCCCCCATTACACTATTCGATAAACTAAAAATAACTACACTAAACAATACTAAACTTATAATTATTTTTATTTTTTTAGCGAAACTAGACATACATATATATACAAAAACGACAAGCACAAGCGCTAGTATACCACCCCTTGAAAAAGTTAATAAACTCGTCGTAACACATAAAATTAACCCTAGAATGTTAGTGATATTTTGTAAATTCGTCATATAGTACATAAAAAATATTGTATTATAGAAAATAAAGATGTTAGGATCATCTAGCAATCCAATTAACCGTGGATATCCTCTATCCACTAATAAACCAGCAAAAATTTCTCTCTCTTCTCCACCGTATAAACTAAAGTATTGTAAACCGATTATATAGAGTATTAGACTTACAACATTAAATACTACTCCTACATAAGCAATAGATGATTCAAGTACCACTATTTCAGTATTCCCCAATAAATTCCTCATTATAAAATAGCATCCTAAAACGAGTAGCACGCCAAAAATCATACGAATACTAGCATTTAAATACATAGAAAGAATTCCACTTAAACAATAAATGAAATAAAACAGTAAAAATATAACTTCATGAAAATATAATTTTTGAATATGAAAGTCTTTAATTGTTAAACAAAAATATATGACTAAAAAAATCATATATATCTTCAATGAAAATCCAATATATAAATTGTATTTACTTAACATAACAAATAATATTAGAAGAATAATCCATCCCATCGATACTTTCATATTATTTTCCATAGGCTATATCCCCTGTTTCGTAATATAATCCTTTTTGCGTATTTTTCTTATAAAAGAAAGAAGAAGTTTTTTTAGCTCATAATCATATAGGAATATGGCAGCTAGTACAATTAGTATATTAAGAACAAGCGCAATTAAATGATATGTATGCAATATATATTGCACTCCAATAAAGGTTACACCAAAATAAATTGTATACGGTATTACAATTTGGAATACAATTTTTTTCTTCACTACACTCACTGCTATATATCCCACTAAAGCGACTATTTCAAATAAAACCATAGCGTATGCCGCTCCTATCACTCCACCAAGACTACTAAAGCTATACAGCATAACCCCACCTATCACCAATGCTACACACTGCACAACAGTTCTCTTATTTTGACATCCACTCGTCGTTAAACCGTCAGCAATGGCAATATTTAAACTTTGTAGCACAATAAGAAATGATAATATTTGGAGTGGCTCTACTGCATTGCTCCATTCTTCATGAAAAAATATAGAAATAAAGTATGGTGCTAAATGATATAAACCGATCGTCATACATATTCCTACAATCGCCATTGATTTAATTTGAAGTAAATTTAATTTCGTATGCTCTTCTATATTATTCTGGTTATAATGCTTAAAGAGCACTGGAAAAAATGCACCTGCAATTACCCCTGGTACTTGATATAAAGCTGCCGGCATCCGGTACGCCACTGCAAAAACACCTACCATACTTAATGGCAATGTATAGTTAAGCAAGATAGGTGCTAATTGTGGCGTACTCATTATTAAAAAACCGCTAATAATAAAGGGAGTTAATTGCCAAAATAACGCTTTATGAATTACGACTTTCATATTCATTTTCGTCTTTTTTCTCATGATATATATACTGAATAAACCACCGATCATATACCCAAAAGCATATAAGCGAGCTGTTACATACACCGGTAACTCTCCGAAAATACAAAAACATGTAATTATAATGACAACTGATGCTGATACAACTTTTATGAGCGCTATATACTTCATACGTTCCGTCAGTTGAAAATAGGCAATCCCTATGTTTTGCCAAGTTAATCCTATTAACATGAAAAACATTACGTTTATCATCATATAAATTAAATTTTTATCCGCATACATATAATGAATAGCAATATAACCGATGATAGAAATAAAAATAAGTAGAATCATCCTTATTTTTATATACGATGATAAAATCTGCTCTAAATCTGCTCCATCCTTTGCCCCTTCTCGAAGAAACGTATTACTAAGTCCTAAGTCTGTAAAGAATAACATAACAAACGTCACTGCTATGGCAACACTAAACATCCCATAATGTTGTGCGTTAAAAAAGTTTGCTAAAACAATTAAACTGACGGCCTGAAGAAGGTTAGCTAAAATTGTACTATAAAATAGATGGATAATATTGTTTAGAATAGATCTATCCATACAAGTTCTCCTTTGCAAGTAACCTACTTACATATTTATCTTGCACCATTACCGTTCAATACAATTAAAACGGTTTTACATAAAATACGGATGTCCATCCGAAATGTTTTCATTTCAATATACTCCATGTCAAGCCTCAACTTTTCCTTTGGATCAAGATTATACCCTCCATTTATTTGTGCCCATCCTGTTAATCCTGGTTTTACTATTAAACGTTCCTTAAATTCTGGAATATACGCATCAAATTCATTATAAAAAAACTCTCTCTCTGGTCTAGGACCTACAAAAGACATATCTCCTCTTAAAATATTTAAAAGTTGTGGTAATTCATCAATTCTCGTTTTTCTTATAAACAATCCAACTTTTGTAATTCTTGAATCATGTTCTTTTGCCCATTGTGGGCCATTTATTTCAGCATCCTTTACCATTGATCTTAATTTAAATACATTAAACTTCTTCCCGTTTATACCTAAACGTTCTTGAAAGTAAATTGGAGCCCCTGATGTTTCTAAAGTAATCATAATACAAAAGAACAACATAATTGGTATCGTTAATAGTAACAATATGAGTGAAAATATAATATCAAACAAGCGTTTTACACTTCGATTCAATATGCTAGGCTTTTCTTGAGCCGGAATCGTATACAACTTGGCTTGATTTGTTTCACGAATCATGGATCGTTACCCCCACATTCAAGAATATAAAATTATACCTATTAATTCACATTCTTTCCTATTTATATCCGCTATTACTTTTTGCACTGTACGTAGTGAATCTTTTCGCTTTTTAACTGCTAAGACCACTCCATCGCATTTCTCTGCAATAATGTGCGTAGCAGGAAGATCAAATACTTCAGAAGAATAAAAGAAAATGTAATCAAAATCTTCTTTCCACTTAGCAATCGCATTATCAAATTCATCCATAGCAACTAAGGGCGTCCCTGTGTGTACTGTTTTTTTTGCAGGAATACAATATAAGTATTTAGACAAATTACTAGAAAAAGATTCATAATTGTAGGGGGAAGAGCTTATTATATCGTTTACTGTTATCATGTGATCACTTTGTAATAATACATTTAATTTAGGGTCAGAAAAATTCACATCAATAAGTAACACCTTTTTCTTCATTTCCGCAAACACTAGACCCATATTTACTATAAGCGAGGCAACAACCCCTCTGTCCTTCGTTGAACTAACTGTGAACAGTTGTTTTCCAGTTTTTTTCAGATCGTGATACACCGTATAAAACTGCTCTTTCATCAGATCATCATGCAGATCGAATGGCAGCTGTTTCTTTGTCCTAAACATCGACATGTTCACCTCGATATATAGATGATTGTTTATCAACCTCTGTAGGTTTCTTTTTTCTATTCGATTTCATATTTATGTGACCAATAACAGAGACTGTTGTTATTTTCTCTAAATCTTGTTCCGTGTATATACGTTCATCAAAATAATCTCGAAATACAGCTAAACCTATCCCAACAAAAAAACTAACAATTAAGGAAATAGGAATGATCAGTTGAAATTTTGGAAACAATTTTTCAGCCTGTTCCTGTAACTCAGGATCCGTCAACACTTTCACACCTTGTACATTTGTGTACTGTTGAAAACTTTGTTGTGATTGCTCTGCCAATGTCTTTACAATGTCTTTCACGACTTTCGGATTGGAATCTTTTACTGTAACAGTTACAATTTGTGAGTTGTCCATATTCACCACCGAAATTTTTTGTGCTAATTCATAACTTGATTGCTCTAATCCCAAAGTTTTTTTGACTGTTGAAATAATTAATGGGCTTTTTAAAATATCAACATACGATGTTACTAGCTGCTTATTTTCTTGTGTTTTATTTGTTGAATTTTCCTTATTAAACTCATCTAAATTCCCAACAAGAATTTGCATTGAATATTGATATGACGGCTTTAAAACATACATAGAGATAAGAACTAAAGAAGCGGTTAAACAACACATCGTTAAAATAATCGTTACAAATCTTCTTTTCAATAATTGTTGAAAATCTTTTATACTCATTTCTTGCTTCAATTATTTCACCGCCCTTTTCTGAATAACATCCTGCAAGTCACTCTTTACAGATACCCCTCTCTTCTTTCTATCCACTTGTTTTGTTACATACTTTCCGACTCTGAATGCAAATTTTTCTACATATATATACGAAAGTATTGCAAGTATAAACGAAAAAACAAGTGAAAAAATTAAAATAATAGGCAACGGTAATATTTCATGGAGCATGTATATAAGGGAAAACAACGATATAATATGGTATAAATAAAGACTGTAAGAAATCTTCCCCAAATATAACAAGTATTTATTGCGTAGCAAGGACGACAAAGTTGATATTGACAAGCTTAATATGACAAATAGACTTGCACTTATCGCCACTACGTAGTCTCGAAATATGAAATTATTGAGCACTTTCATTTCTCCAATAAGTCCTTCGTACATAAAAAGTAAAATCGCAAATAAAAACCATGCAATTTTCGTGTTTTTAGTACAATTACTATAAAAAACTATTAATTTATTTTTATACTTCGCAATTAGTGCCCCTAGTAAAAACAGCACCGTATAATGCAATGTTAATGCATAGCTTGTTAATGTTAAGCCCGAGCGAAACAAAAATAATATTACGACAGAACATATACTAAAACTAAACAATAATAGTAATGAACACCTCAACGTTTTTCGTAAGCAAATCATCAAAATTAGCGGAAAAATTATTGATATTCGCATTTCATGGACAAGTGACCAAATCACACCGTTATATGCATCTGTATTATATTTCCCAACCAATAAAATATGTTGCGCTATTAAACTTGAAGAACTTTCAATCGTCCACGAGCGATTAAACCATTCACTTAAATAAGAAATACCATATCCACTAATTGTAGTCTGGCATATAATAGCTATAATTAGTGCTACAATATAGGGAATGTATATTCTGCATATACGTTTTAAAAGGTATGATCCATAACTACTATAGGTTTTTTGAATAGATTCATACAAAACAAATCCGCTCAAAACAAAAAAGATAATAACAGATTCATTACCACTACTAAAAATTAGACGAGCAGGCGTTTCTTTTAATAGATACACAACAAATGGTTTATTATCTTCATAACTGTAATTTTGAAATGCTGAAAAAATCATTAAATGATGACCGATCATTACTATTAATGAAGAAATCCCTCTTATAGAATCCAATTCCTCGTATCTCTTCATCTTTTTACATCAACTCCTAATGAAATGATAATAATCATTTCAAAGCGACATCTTTATTCATATTCCTCTCCTTTCTTTTCATTCCAATTTTTCATATTAAAATGATTTTATAGTATAAATTTGAGTGTATTGTAACATTTTTTGTAATATTATGAATAGCGAATCTCAAAAATTGGTATATACCAATTTCAACCTCGAAAAATGAGTAATATTGATAGAAAAACGCTATAAAAATATCTTGCAAATTTACATAAATTAAAGAGATGAATAGCGTTTTTTCAATATAAAATAAAAAAGATAGCCTGCATAGGCTATCTTTTTTATTTTATTTAATTACTAGCACCACTATATGCTACATGTCGTTTCTCAATTCTCTCTTCAATTTCTTTCATATTTTCTTTATTATTTAATAGTAATTGTTTATTTTCAATTAATAATTGTTTAAAAGATTTTCTCACTTTTTTTCTCATTTTCATTGTCCTCCTTGGGGGATGGTTTATATAAAAGATAAAGAATTATCTGTGTGTCCTTATAATAATTGATTGTTGTGAATTCTATTTGAACTTCATATGAAAATTCCGTTTATTTTCTGACAACTTTGTGAACACGAAAAAAAAGACTCTCTAAAACTATGTTGAAATTAATTCACTTCATTATAAAAATTACTATTTTCATCAACTTTTATCATTATATCTTGTCGAAACATTTATATATTTAAAATTGAGTTCGACATAATTTTATTTACTATCATACTGTTTACAAAAACAAAAAGAAGGTGTCACCAAGTCAAAGTTCGACTTATGCAACATCCCTCTTTCCAAACTATTTATAGCATATTTATTAATATTTCAGGTCTTCCCCAATTCATTTCTTCACAAACAAATCTAAGTTTTTCTTCATCCATTGTGTGTAATCCCTCTTCTAGTAAACATGAAATTGGAACTTCACAGTGAATTTGTGCTAATTGCAACGAAATATTTAAGTTCTCTAAATCACTTTCAATCTTCGTACGCTGCGCTTTTGTTAATGATTCTACATTTTCTAGTACAGCGGATACTGTTCCGTGCTCTTGAATAAGCTTATACGCTGTTTTTTCACCGATACCTTTTACACCTGGATAATTATCACTTGTATCTCCCATGAAAGCTTTTGCATGGACGATTTGCCACGGCTCTACACCTTTTTCTTCCATGATTCTCTCCGGTGTGTAATATTCGTAATTTCCAATTCCTTTACGCAGAAGCATAACTGTAACGTTCTTATCAACAAGTTGAAGTAAATCTGTATCACCAGTTAAAATATAAACTTCAGCTTCATTGCAGTATTGTTTTGCAAGCGTACCGATACAATCGTCCGCTTCGTAGCCTTTCATACCGATAACTGGAATGGATAATTTCGCAGTCATTTCTTGCACTAAATCAAATTGAGGAATTAATTCTTCTGGTGGCGCTGCACGATTTGCTTTATAATTCGAGAACGATTCTGTTCTAAATGTCGTACTTCCCATATCCCAGCATGTAACGATATGTGTTGGTTCGATCGCTTGCGTAGCTGTTAACAAGTGTTTCATATAACCATGAATCCCGTTCGTAGGGGTTCCATCTTGTCGTTTCATAAATTGTCCGTAGACACTTGTTGCGTAAAAAGCACGAAATAATAGTGCCATACCATCAACTAATAATACTTTTTTCATAATTCCTCTCCTATTAAAAAAATAATAACCTCACGTTATCACGTAAGGTTATATAAATAGATTACCATTCTACGTTTTTGCTCAACTTTGTCTATTATACATTGTTTTTGTATATTTAGCACCATTAACACATTAAGACGTTCTACTACAACAAGTATGCAATATGCCTGAATACGTATTTTTTCCAGTAGAAACAACGATAGCTTTTGCATTTCCACTAACGATATGCGAACCTTTAAAACATACATTTTCAAGCTCAAGTGGATTATAATCTTTCATCCGTTTTAATGGAATAAATCGTTTACGTTCAAGGTGATAGCAGCTCTCAAACTTCTCTATATTCGCTTCGTTTCCCGTTAACACAGACTCATTCACTAATAAATCATCTGCATAAATAATACGTACATCAGCTGGCACAGCATCTCCAGCCGAAAGAAAAATCATATCTCCAGGTACAAGTTCTTGCACTGGTATCTCCATCATTTTCAGTTCACTATTTAGCCCTGTACTACTAGAACATTCTACTCTAGATACAGTAATCGTTTCACGTTGTAATTCATCACACACACGTTGTTTTGAAAAACCTGGAATCATGCCACCAAGCTTCATCATGACTTCTGCGAGAAGTGCTCTTTTTGAAGTTAGTTCATTTCGGCCATATACTTGAATACGTTTTTGTGCCTCTTTCATTGATAGTCCGTCTCTTGTTGTTTTAAAATATGCAAATACAGATTTGACATCTCTTGTTGCAATTTCAATTAATAAATCTTTATTTTTTTGGAGCATTGTTTGTTCTTTTATTGATTTTTTACTTAGTTTATATGACGTGTTACCCACAGTTTTGTTTGCATATAACATATTATCGTCTCCTCCTTTACAACATAGGAAGAAACGCTTTGTTTCTCAATTTATCCACTTTACTGTGAAAGTTTCTCGCGTTTTATAAACGCTACATTGTGATAAATATAGAGGGAGGAACAAATCGTTTCCTGCCTACATCATATATTTTTGATTTGAAGTATATGGGTAACGGAACCGAGTCAGAATTTGACATGCTCCTCACCTCCTCGTTTAATTTTATAGTTTATACTATGAAATTACTCATAGCTTGGTAACAAAAAAGACCCCTACCCTTAAGAGAGTAGCGGCCATTACATACACAAATAAACGATTTCTAATATAATTAGAAATCTACGGACCTCTCCCTCACCGAGTTTTAGCACTGTATAGCATAGGTACATTACCAGCTACGTTAAGAAAAACCTTAATTCGATCATTCCTGTTGACCCATTGGCGTCTCTCGACATTTTTGGGCAGTAGCATTTCTCTATACAGGAGCCTCACCTAACAGAGACTTATTTTCATTACATTGAAAATGTTACTCTTATTTAAAATAGATGTCAACCGTAGCCTACAATTTTTTCAAAAGGTATGGCAAACTAACGTATATAAAGTGTAACTTTAATCAGTGGGGGTTTTGTTCATCCCCCACTGATTATTAGCCCTCACCAATCGGGCTTTTACGGAATAAAATAAAAAACTTTACGTTTAAACGTAAAGTTTTTAATAAGTTATACAACCAGCAATTACAATCCCAATTGAAATTGATAAAAACATAAGAAAAAGACCGACTGCTTGATTATCTTCTTCGAGACTTTTGTTTATATTAAAGCGTGGTGTAAGCCACTCAGCTAAATAAAAGACGATAATTTGAGCCAAAATCCCAACTGCTCCCCACGAAATCATATCAAGAAGTGAAATTGAATTAGCTGCTGTCGAATATAAAACAACAGCTAACCCAAGTAATCGTCCTCCAAGCACATAGCTTACCGCCTTATTTCCTTGAGCCATTAACTTAAATTCCTTTACTTTCGTTGTCACTTCCATCAAGAACAGACCTATACATAAAAGGCCGAGTGTTACTACTAAATATAATAAAAAATTAATCATTTTTTCCCCTCCTTTTTATACCTACCGGTAAATAGTACGATTCATTTCCTGTAATCTTTTCTCCCGCACGAATACCGATACTACTCGCTTTTCCAGCAATTAAAAACGAACCAAACACATATGACAGTTTCTCGATCCCTTTTTCGGTTTCCAAGGATACGACTGGCAGTTCGATATACTTTTGAAATATCGGCAGTGACGCTTTATATGTTTGGTGTGCATTTTGAAGCATAATATTTTCGTCTTTATCGCGAATCGTAATTGTATCTCCTTCTCTCCCAAATGAAGGTTTTTGAACGAAAGAACCTTTTCCTAAAAATAAATCTGGTTCTAAATATGTAGGTAACATATATTCTTTAATCCACTGTTGTTCCTCATTTGTATAAAAGGCCTCTTCTTCTGCTAACCCCCAAATAAGACACTGAATTGATTTTGGCTGAAGTAAAAATGCTGACAAAGGATTTATTATAAAAAGCTTTCCGGCTTTTACAAGTTGTAACAGTTCCACACCTACCAAATCTCCTGTTTCAGGATCTTGATCCTCAATTAAATCTTCTATCGGATATGTTTGGCGATATAAAACATCAATCTTCGCCCCATCTTTATCGACTAGAGCATCCTTTGTAATTCTAAGTTCTGACATTGGCACTACTTTATTTTCAACATGGCATAGCTGACTTAAATACATAGTGGTATTCCAATCCTCGATATGTTCATGATGTGCTGTAAAAACAACATTTGGATTATCTAATCCCTTTGTCGCTTCCATTACTGCTTTCGTTACACCAGAAGATAGCAATCGTTCTTGATCCGAGTTTGGATCATCATAGCCTAGATTTCCACATACTTTCCCATTCATTTGAAAACATTCCACAATAAAAGTTGGTGTATCACTATTAAACTCAAGCATTTTGATTTTGTTATCCTCTGTTACAGCAAAATCAAATCGCGAAATTACAGATTCAGGATAGAGCCCTTTCATTCTAATGAAAGATAAACTCGCGGATGGAAAGCCAAGATCTAGAAGCTGTTCGTCACTTAAATTACGCAGCAGTCTAGCAGTCTTAAAAAATATTTTCCCCATTCGTTCAGTCGCTAAGTGTAATTGGTCCAAAGTCTGATTTGTTATAGAAAAAACATGAAACAAACTATACTCACATTCATATAAATCCGACCAAAAATCCGGATATTTCAAATAAAATTCTTTTCGATCCCTTATGTATTGCGACATATTTTAGCCCCCAAATCCTCCCTTTGAACCGCTTCCAATTCCACCTTTAAATTCAGCAGACGATTGATACGATTTAAACGCCGATGAATTTTTAAAAGTGGATTTATTTTGATAGTATCGCCCACCATAGAAATAATGCCCACGATAACCTGAACTACTATCATCACACTGCCATACCCCAAGTTCATCATCCCAATCCCAATCAGAACAACTATTATCATTTGGTTTTGGGGGAAGATCTTGTGCGCAACCAAATAAAGTGCCAGTCATTAAAGACGTTACGACACCACCTACTAGCCATTTCGTTTTTGTCACCTTCGCACTCCCCTTTTTAAATTCTATTCCTATTATATAGGATGGCATGATAAAGTAGAAGAAAAAGGAAGAAGAGGGATTAAATGCGCTTAGAATATCGACTTAATGATGAAACGAAAGGGTATCCTGCTTTATGGAACTACGCCAATATTTCTAATTCTGAAATTATCGCACGCATGACTTGTGAATATTTTATTAAAGAGAAAAATACTTATGTTGTTACTGCAACTTCGGTTGATCCAGACGGAACAGCAGTTATTTATATTCAAAAAGAAGTTTTCGCAAATGACCCTTCAGACCCTACATACTCCTACATCGGTTTTGAAATTAGAGAACTAAGTGAAACGAGTTCAAACATAGTAGATAGTCAAGATGTATGGAACTATGAAGAAATTTTACCATCTCTTCATTCAGATATTATATATATTCAGCGAGACGGCATGTCTATGGAGTTCTCCTTAGATTCAAGAGAGATTGATGAAGACAGAAAGTGCTACATTTATTACGGAAACTTCACAGGTGAATCAAGATAATATTGATATATCTATGCAACAAAAAAACCTTACGTATAAAACGTAAGGTTTTTATATAGCCCCACATATGCCGTTCTCTCTAGATGTCCATAAACCTGCTCTCACAGGTGGATGCTCTCACAAATGTTTGTAACTTCCTTCTTAAAAAGATGGCATGTTAGCTACATTTAAATATTGAACTTCCATATTAAACTTATTGGTTTAAGACATGCATAAGCTACGTACACCGTAGGAATTTTATATAAGGTTAGTTGAAATAAGACCCCCGCACGTGCCGCTCCTCGTAAATGTCCAAAAACCCGCTACTCGCAGGTGGATGCCCTCACAGTTACCGTACATCTTCCTCCACAAGGAAGGCTTGATGATGGTCGCTAAATATTGAGCTTCCGTATAACTAACATCGGTTTTAGACATAAATAAGTTACGCACACCGCAGGATGTATTATTTACTTGTCGTTATATTATCACATTGTTTCTAATGTGTAAAATACAAAGTTTTTCGAGCAATCTCTTGCTTGTGACCTTATTTTAATACAAATTATTTTTGCATGCAAGTGATTAATCTTCTTCTTTTGCAATTTGATTTTCTGGATAAGAAATCCAATCACTCCAGCTACCTGCATACAATTTTACATTTTGGAATCCAGCCAATTTTAATGCAACGATATTTGGACATGCCGTAACACCAGAACCACAATATACAATTGTTTCCTTATCTTTCGACAGATTTTGGAATCGGTCTTGTTGCCCAGCTTCATTCTTAAATTGTCCTGATTGCAACATTCCATCCTTCCAGAAATGGTTTACCGCTGTTGGAATATGTCCTGCTTTATGATCGACAAGTTCCTCTACACCAGCATAACGTTTCGGCTCTCTTGAATCAATTAATGTAACATCCGCACCTGCACGGATATTCTCTCTGACCGTTTCCATCGTTACAAGCATATGATCTTGTATATTAGCTTTGAATGTTTTTCGTATAGCAACAGGAATTTCCGCTGTTGTCGGTAGTCCATTCTCTTTCCAAGCGGGGAAACCACCATCTAATATATATACTTTCTCATGTCCTACATAGTTACATAACCACCATAAACGAGCAGCATTTGCACCGGCTTGACTGTCATACGCAATTACTGTCGTATGCTCATCAATACCAGCCTCCGAAAGCTTGTCTGCAAACTCCTCAATATTTGGTAAAGGATGGCGGCCACCATGTTCTGCTATAGGACTTGATAAATCTAAATTCAAATCAAAATATAACGCATGAGGAATATGTCCTTCTTCATACTTTTCTCTACCCCAATTAGGATTCGCTAAATCAAAACGACAATCGATTATACGGACATTCTCATCTTCTATATGCTCACGTAACCATTCGACTGTAACTATCATCTTTAACGACCTTCTTTCTCTTTCAAACGACTTACATACTCCATAACCATTTCTTCTGTAACATATTTACGCTGCAAGGTAACACCATTTTTTGCAAGATCATTAATTTGCTTCGTTACAACATTAATGACATCAACCGAAAATTCTTTCCCATTTGACGCAAGAGATACGGCAGCTTCAATAGCCGCTTCACGCTGTGCATCTAATTGTAAACATGCTTTTACACTTTCATTTTGTTTACGAGAATGTGCTGTAATTGCTTTATGTACTTCCATCTTCTCTTCCCCCTAAATAGTTATACGTTTTTATTCAATTCCATTGCAAGCCGGATCATATCACGACATACAATCCCATTTTCAATAATCTCTTCTTCATAATGCTTCGAAAAGTAATCAAAATCAATAGAAAAAATACGAAATCCACATTTTTGATATAAAGCAAGTTGTGAAACACTAGAATTGCCTGTACCAACTTCAAGTTTTGACATACCATATCCTTTAGCAGTTTCTACAGCATGCCTTAATAGCTTCTTCCCAATCCCTTTTCCTTGTAAATGCTCTGCAACCGCAATATTCATGATTTCCATCGTCTTTGGCCTTGTTTCCAAAAGAACATATACACCGATAACGCTCCCCCCCTGCTTAGCTACGTATGTTAATCCTCTTTGTACATATGTAGCTATTTGCCGTTCACTTGGATCAGCAAGTAGCAATAAAGACTTCGGTATAGCCTCTTTTGGAATACGTTCTATTACAACAGACATAAAAAATTCCCCCTTCTCTATTGTTCTAAACCCTCCTTGTCTACCATAAGTAATAGAAAGGAGGGATTCACCATGGACAACAATGAGAAAAAATGCAACGTCATCTCTATTGATGGAAAGAAGAAGAAAAGCGACACGTATTCCTATCCAAAATTAGTAGTTGAAAACAAAACATATGAATTTTCTTCATTCGTCTTATGCGGTGAAACACCAGATGGCAGACGACTCGTTCTTACTCATATGATTTCTACCGATGAATTTGCTGGATTTGTAAAATCTTTAGATACTGTACTGCAAAAGAAAATTGAACGAATCTTTTTCTCATAACGACTATATAACATAAATTTCTTTTTCAATCTCTACTAACTGCTTTTGCAATTGTTCTTTACTTTGTTCATATAGAGATACATCGATCGTTTCAGCCAATGCAAACAATATACTTTCATAATAGTTCATCACATCTTGCTGCATCACTTTTTGGAATAAGTTCCACTTCATATCCCACTCTTGCTTATAATGATGAACAAATAAATCTTTTTCATCAGCTACATAGTTTGATACGAACGGTTCTAATACAGATTTAGCGTCTTCTTGCATAAAAGCTTTGTCATTCTTTTCAAAAAAGCTTTTCTCATTTTTAAAATGTGCCAGTGCTTTTTTGAAATCTTTTATTTCAACTGAAGGGAACGGTTCTTTATGTGTAATATCTTTATATTCATACTCCACTGTTCCATTCATAGAAATTGATTCATTTTCTACTTTACAGTTCACTACAATTTCGTCCTTTGCACGCTTCATCGCTTCGTCTATCCATTTTTCAAGGCGTAATGATGTCGCACGCATTTCTTGCAATAAATCATGCTGAATAAATGCTACTAATTCCATAACACACTGTTGCAATTGTGTTTTCACATTTCCATCCGTTCGAAGTGACGCCGGATTAATAAATTCAGTAAACACATCGTTATAGCGTAGGAATAGACGCTGTTGCACGTAATAAAGCAACTCTTTCACTTCATTTTGCATCGCCTGTTCTTCAGCAAGTACACTATATGATGAAATGATATGAAGTAGTTGATCACGCTCTGCTTCATATTTTTTCGTTTGCTTCTCTTTCTCTTCATTCCCCTGTTTTGCACCCTTTATCATGTTTACTAAAAGCTGATCTGCCCCTTGCAAAGCACCATATAGAGCATGCACAGAAACAAGCATTAAATCTCTCATCATAAAGGACGTAAATGATTCCTCAAACTTCGTAATCCCAGAGTTTTGTAAAATACCATACTTCTCTTTTTCAACATTCTTTCCTTGTTTCTCTTCAAGCGCACATAAACTTGAAATTGCAAATAAACGCGGATTTCTAATACCGTATTGCAGCAGCTGATCTGCGATATAACCTTTTACCATTTCAAGTTCTTCTTCAGACTCTGCTAAATCCGCCGCATTAATTAAGAAGAACATTTTATCAAGGGCAAAAGTATCCTTTACACGACCAAGCTGAATTAAAAATTCACGGTCAGCACGAGAGAATACATGATTATAATATGTTACAAATAAAATAGCATCTGCGTTTTTAATATACTGGAATGCAACATCCGTATGGCGAGCATTAATAGAATCCGCTCCAGGTGTGTCTACAAGCGCTACTCCCTGCCTTGTTAAAGCACAATCATAATAAAGTTCCATATACTCAACGAAGCATGATTTCTCTTCATTCGCTACATAATCAGAGAACTCTTCTAATGTAACTTGTACTTGTTCTCCTAAATAAGTAGAAACTGCATCATATCCTTTTTGTACCGCTCGTAAAAAGCTAAATGTTGTTTTTTGCTTCCCAGTTGGTGAAGGATATTTCATAACTTTATCAATTTGTGCTAACGCTTCATCTAACGTAGCAATCTCATAATGAAACAGCTTATAAACAGCTTTCATATCTTCTAATAACGCTTGCTTTGATTTAAACTGAACAATTACTGTTCCGTGTGGTTTTTCCTCTGTAACCGGCAAAATTTGATTAATCGTTGCCGTCGTCGGGTTTGGTGATACAGGAAGTACTTTCTCACCGAGTAAGGCATTGGCAAATGATGATTTTCCAGCACTAAATGCCCCGAATAACGCTACTGTAAATTGTTTTGTTTCCACACGTCTTCTTTTCTCTATTACCTCTTGCTGTACATGTTTCAGCGCTGGCAATGGCTCTAATATCGTTTCAGCTTTTTTCACTTTCTCTAATATCCGCTGAATATTTAAAGCCGCCGTTCCTTTCAGCTCTTCTTCATGAACCGCTACGTTATCGCTTACGATTTCCTGCTCTTGTAGTGTAAATTTCTCACTAACAATTTGCTTTTCCCTTTGCAATATCTCATCTATTTGCAGCCCTTCAGGCGTAGCAACATGATCGTGCCAAACATTTCGTAAATAGTCTTCATATGCCTCCAAATTGTTACTGTATTGTAATTGTGTTTCTTTCGCCGTTTGCAGCATCGTATATGTTTCAATCTCTTCTTCAATACGAGCAACTGCTTCTCTCACCTTTTGCTTTAAAACGACCGCACTTTTATCAAAAATTTGCTGCGCTTTTATAAAATAACGTTTCTTCAGTTCATTCGCTACATCCGCTGTATAAAGAAGTAAGTAATCACCTGTGAAACCTGCGCCTTGTTTAATTACTTCAGCCAACATTTCTGGTCCGAAAGCAATTTCTAACCCATATATGTCTTTCCCAATTTCCTCCGTGAACAATCCTTCTTCTTTTAAGAAGGCTACAATAAATTCCTTCACATGAAAATCAAGCTGCGTTTCAACAGTCTTTTGAAGGGCAGAATAAAACGCCTCTACACGTCTTTGTTTTTCTTGCTCCGTCTTTCCTTTCGCAAATAGCAAACCGACCTTAAATTTTGTTAATTTCGTTTCTAAATATGCATTTGCCAATTCTCTCATTTCAAACGGCATTAAATATGCGTTATCTAATATAGCTTGTAAACCTTTTATAAATTCATTTCTCACATAAGATTCTTTACTTGCCTCACGATTTTTCGCTTCCGTTAACTCTTCCTTCTTTTCAACTACCTCTGAAATAGAAAGTGGTGATGCTAACTCTTCCTCATATTTCAAGAGAGCTTTTTCATTTTCAGAAACAATAAACGAGAAATGTTCTCCCATTAAATATTCTGTTTCTCGCTCCATTCCAGTCCTTACATACTGCTCTTTTTCTTTCATAATAGAAGTAATTAACGCTTCTAAGCTTCTAATTTCATTATGTGGATGGTTCATCATTCGTAATGACGTATAATAAACACCATCTACTTCAATATCCCAGTTAGAGAATGATTGTTTTACACTATCTTTATAATTCTCAAACGATAATTCATTTTCTTTATGTTTATCTATTTGATTTACAACGAGATAAACCGTTTTATTACGTTGTTTCAATTCTTTAACAAATTGTAAATTCACTTCCGATTGGACGTGATTATAATCCATCATATAAAAAATGACATCTGCCAGATGAAGTGTCGACTCTGTCGCTAATTGATGGGCATCATCTGTTGAATCAATCCCTGGTGTATCAACTAACATAACCCCTTCAGGAATCGGCGCGTCGTTTCGATAAATATGAACACCAATTACTTCATCGCCGTCTTTACAAATTTGTTTTAATTCTTCTGCTGAATATGCACCGTCATATTCGTACTGCTCTCCAGATTTAACCGTTACAACAACACGATCCATTCCTTTTTCAATTTTGACAACGTTAGCGCTTGTCGGAATTGGACTTGTCGGTAACAACTGCGCTTTATATAGATGATTCATCATCGTTGATTTCCCTGCAGAGAAGTGACCGCAGAACGCTATCATAAGCTGTTCTTGTTTATATTTTTGAATTACCTCAAACAACTTTAAACTATTCTCTGCATCGCCGTGTTTTTGCCACTCTTCATAAAAACAAACAAGTTTTTTCATACCGTTTGTCTGTACTATGTTTGTCATCCCCTTGTTCCCCTTTATCCAAGATGTATATACTTTTCCCCGCTATTTGCGAGCTCATAACCAGTGAGAGTTACACCTACCCATTGATTACAGTTTCACTTTACTATCATACTAAATTTTCAGCATATTCTCATTAAAAATAAAAAATCCCTTTCATTCTTTTTACAAATGAAAGGGATTTTATGTCATATCACTCATTTTGCTGTTCCTACTCCATTTAAAACATACTTCGCAATAACTGCATATACAGCGACTGTACCTGCTACTAATGCATATACCATACTTACGCACCAACCTTTTTTGATAATGATTATCACTTTTGAATACAGTTTATCATTAAAGAGAATCATTATCAACACTTTTCATAAAGAAAGCTCCTTATAAGAAGGAGCTTTACTGCCTGTTTTGAAAAAGGTTAAAACTTGTTGTGCACTCTTATTATATCTCATCCTACATAACTTAACAGTTTAAAAAAATGGAAATATCCCCTATCCCCTCCACCTTACATTTCGTATAATAAAAGGGAGTTACTTAACAAGGAGGAAAAAAATGACACAAAATCTCACACAAGGCGAGAGGATACACTCCATTGATATTATTAGAGGAATAGCTGTACTAGGTATTTTTCTTGTGAATTGGCCTGTTATCGCCGGGGTTGACTCACGTGATCTTTCAGGAATTTACGAAGGGATAGACAGCTACATTCGCCTATTTTACGATATGTTTATTCAAACGAAATTTTATACAATTTTTTCGTTTTTATTCGGATTAGGTTTTTATATTTTTATGAGTCGTGCTGAAGCGAAAACAGATCATCCAAAAATTTTATTTGTTCGCCGCTTACTTATTTTATTATTATTCGGTTTCTTACATTACGTTCTTTTATGGGACGGAGACATTTTACATACTTATGCGATTGCTGGATTTTTCTTATTTTTATTTTATAAGAGAGAACCTCGTACTATTTTAATATGGGCTATCGTTTTATTGAGTATTTTTCAATTCATTATGCTAATGGCTGGTATTACGGTTGCATTGGTACCAAAGGAAGAGCTAGGTTTTTCCTTACCTATCATGCCATTAGAAGACTGGCTGTCACAAATACAAAATCGTTTCCATGCATTTTACGCTGATGGAATTGGCTTAAATTTACTTATGCTCCCAGAAACAGTTGGGCTGTTTTTACTTGGTTTATACGCCGGCAAAAAGGATATTTTCCGCCGCGCGAAAGAGTTAGATCCAAAGCTTAAAAAATGGCAAATTATTATGTTCCTTTTTACATTACCAATGTGGTTCTTCATGGTTCGTTACTTCTTATCAAAACCATTTTATGAACCAATTTATATGCAGGTCTTTACAATGTTTAGCGGAAAAACGTTATTCATATTCTACATTTTCACACTAATGCGTTTATTACAAAAAGAAAAATGGCAAACGTTATTACGTCCATTCCAATACGTTGGACGAATGGCATTAACAAATTACATCTCGCATACAATTGTTACATTACTTGTATTCGGGCTATTGTTTAAAAATGATTATCTGGCTCCACTATGGGTTGGACCACTATTCTGCATTAGTTTCTACACGTTACAAATCTTTATTAGCCGCTGGTGGCTTTCACATTACCAATACGGACCACTTGAGTACATTTGGCGTCTTGGTACTTACGGGAAAATGATGCCACTTAAAAAGAAAAGCAAGGTCTCATAACGAGACCTTGCTTTTTTACGCTTCTCTTACTGCACTTTGCATAGATACTGGCTCTTCTTCTACTTTCACTTTGCGCTGCGGCACCATATTAAATACGATATTTAAAAGTACTGCTGACGCACTTCCAAGTACAATTCCGTTATCTGTTAAAATACGAATGCTTTCTGGGAGTTGTGAAAATAGTGTAGGAACGACTGTTACGCCAAGCCCAATTCCGACAGAACATGCAACGATTAATAAGTTTTCTTGTCTTCCGAAGTCAACGCTACTTAACATTTTAATACCATATGCCATAACCATACCGAACATCGCTAACATCGCACCGCCCAGTACTGATTTCGGAATAATTGTTGTAATAGCTGCGATTTTAGGAATGAAACCAAGTGCGATTAACATACCACCGCAAGTATAAATAATAACGCGATTTCTTACTCCAGTTAATTGAACAAGTCCTACGTTTTGAGAGTATGTTGTATATGGGAACGCGTTGAAAATGCCACCTAACACCATCGCTAATCCTTCTGCGCGATAGCCTTTTGTTAATTCTTTTTCACCGATTTTTTTATTGCAAATATCAGATAATGCAAAGTATACACCCGTTGCTTCTACAATCCCTACACAAGCAACGAGAATCATCGTAATAATTGGTGTTAATTCAAATGTTGGTGTACCAAAGTAAAATGGTTGAATACCGTGGAACCAATCCGCCTCTCCAACCGCTTGCAAACTTACTTTCCCCATAAACGCTGCAACGATAGTACCGAACAATAGACCTAGTAAAATAGAGATTGAACGAATAAATCCATCAAAGAAACGATACATAATGATGATAAATAATAACACACCAAATGCTAATGCTAAATTTTCAAGACTACCGAAATCCTTACTTCCTACTCCTCCAGCCATGTCATTAATTGCTGCTGGAACAAGTGTAACTCCAATTACAGTAACAACAGATCCTGTTACAACAGGTGGAAACAGTTTTACAAGTTTTCCAAATAATTTCGCAAAAATAACAACGAATAACCCAGCAGCAATAATTGCTCCATAAATTGAAGACACACCGTATTGTTTTCCAATCGCAATCATCGGTCCAACGGCTGTAAATGTACAACCAAGTACAACGGGAAGTCCTATACCGAAAAAGCGATTTGATAATGCTTGTAAAATTGTCGCAACGCCGCACATTAATAAATCAATTGAGACTAAATATGTTAACTCTTTTTGATTTAAACCAAGTCCACCGCCCACAATAAGCGGAACGATAATTGCTCCAGCATACATTGCAAGCATATGCTGCATACCAAGCGATGCAATTTTAAATGGATGCTGCTTCATCGTTTATTTCACCTCCGCAGTTTCTTGCTGTACAAATGTAACTGTGCCGTTATCAAGTGATGCAATTTCTGCTAGTGATTCAACACGAACGCCTTGTTCACGAAGCTTCTTTCCTCCATCTTGAAATGCTTTTTCAATAACAATTCCAATCCCTGCAATACTCGCTCCAGCTTGCTCTACTAAACTCATTAAACCTAAAGCAGCCTGACCGTTTGCTAAAAAGTCATCGATGATTAGCACGCGATCATTTTCATCGATATGATTTCGAGATAATGAAATTTCATTTGTTTCTTGTTTTGTAAATGAATATACGTTTGCAACGTACATATTATCTTGTAACGTTAACGATTTACGTTTTCGTGCAAAAATTACTTTTACACCAAGCTCTAATGCAGCCATAACTGCTGGTGCAATGCCTGAAGATTCAATCGTCACGATTTTTGTAATGTTCTCTTCTTTAAAACGTTTAGCAAATTCTTTTCCGATTTCTTGCATAAGTACTGGATCAATTTGATGATTTAAAAAAGCATCTACCTTTAATACGTCACCAGATAAAACCTTTCCTTCGTTCAAAATCTTTTCTTGTAATACTTTCATGTTTGTTCCCCCTCTTATGCAATAAAAAAACTCCAAAAGCCACCACCACTCGTTACAAGTGAGAGACGCGCTTTTGGAGTTTCGCAAAAAAAGAATGCTAAACAAGCAATTATATTCGTCCTCACTCATAGTCAAAGTATTTACGGTACTTCGGTAGAAACTTGCAGGCCATATCCCCGCGATTATATGAGTGTAGCTAACTATTTATTTTATAGAAGGATTATAACGTACTTTTTATGCTTTGAAAAGCATTTATCGAAAAAACACGTACAAATTTTTAAAAACTACTATTTTTGTTCGAGTTTTGCAAACTCTTTCATTTCCAATTACAACTTCGTTAAAATGATTGGCCCATCTTTTGTAATCGCAATTGTATGCTCATATTGAGCTGATAATTTCCCGTCCATCGTTCGTGCAGTCCACCCATTTAAATCTACTTTAGAATATCGCATACCTATATTTACAATCGGTTCAATTGTAATTACCATTCCTTCTTGTAACTGAGGTCCTTGTCCTTGTTTCCCAAAATGAAAAATTGCTGGTTCTTCATGAATCTCTTTACCGATTCCATGTCCCGTAAAGTCTCTTGCAACAGAAAAACCTTCATTTGTTACATAACTTTCAATTGCATAGCCAATATCTCCTACATGATTACCAATTACCGCCTGGTCAATTCCTTTATACAAAGCATTCTCAGCTACTAACAACAACTTTTCTGCTTCATCAGAAACTTTTCCAACTCTATACGTCCAAGCAGAATCTGAAAGACCCCCATTTAAGTTTACTACCGTGTCAATTGTTACAATATCACCCTCAGTTAAAGGAACATCGGCCGGAAACGCATGACACATTTCATCGTTTACAGATGCACATATCGCATATGGATATCCGTTGTACCCTTTCTGCTCAGACGTTGCACCATGCTGTTCTAAATATGCTTCAACAAACGTATTAATTTCTTTTGTAGTAATACCTGGTTTCATCATCTTCGCAATTTCTCTATGACATGAAGCAAGTAATTTTCCCGATTCATGCATTAACTCTATTTCATTTTTCGTTTTAATTATACTCATGCTGTCTCTCCTTACTAAACTTGCTATTTACTATTAAACTTCAATCATACACATCCTCTTCCAAAATTTCAAAACTTCCAATTACAAAAAGTATGATTTATTTCTGCATAAAAAAACAGAAGGAGATGGTCATCTCCCTGTCAAGTAGACAGTAATAAAAAGAGTATTATGCCACGGCCTTTTCCCGATATTCTATCGGGGAAAGGCCGTGAAGTTTTTCTTGGAACCTTTCTGTATTATAGAATTGAATATATTCTTGAATTGCTTGATAAGCCATTTCATATGTTTTTGGGCGCACTAAATACAACTTCTCTGTTTTTAAATGTGAGAAGAATGATTCGATACACGCATTATCAAAACAGTTTCCACGTCTAGAATGACTACCGACAAATCCTAATCTTTCTAACTGCTTTGCGTAAGATTTTGATGTATATTGAAACCCTTGATCTGAATGTAAAAGGGGCTTAATGGATAAGGATTTCCCCTCTAATTGTTGTAATGTAGTTAAAACCAAATCTAAATCATTTCTTCGAGATAGCTTCCAAGCGACAATTTCATTGTTATATAGGTCTAACATGGCTGACAAATAAGCAAACTGGTCTCCAATTCGTACATAAGTAATATCCGTTACATATTTTTGATTTTGTTTGTCCGCTTGAAACTCTCGGTTCAAATGATTTTTAAATATCACCGATGTTTTCCTTCCGTAAAATGGACGTTTTTTCCGGATGATAGATTGGATGCCTAATTCTCTCATGAGACGGCGAACACGTTTATGATTCATTACCATTCCTTCTCGAGCTAAAGCACGAGTCATGCGTTTATACCCATAGTAAGGGTGCTGACGATGAATAGATAAAATATGTTCTTTATGCCACATATCCCTTTTCTGACGTAAACGCTCTACGTTATGATATTTCCGCCATTTATAGTAGCCAGCCTTAGAAACTTCCGCGATTTGAAACAGCCATCGAAGTGGATAGGCTTGGCGTAATGAATCGATAAGAGAAAATCGTTCTTTCTTTAGGACCATTCCTTCCCGTGTAGATTTGGATTGCGCTTTTTTAAATACTCAACCTGCGCCTTCAAATAAGCATTTTCTTCTTCTAGACTATTAAAATTCTTTCGATTCCAGACACCACGTTGATCCTCAAAGGACTCCCCCTGTTGCGCACGTTTTACCCACTCAATAATCTGAGCATCACTCTTCACACCGAGTTGTTCACGAATTTCTCGCAATGATTTTCTCTCTTCTAATCGAAGACGAACTGCTTCTTGCTTTAGTTCTTCTGTATATTTTTGAAATGATTGTCCTTTTCTTGCCATAAAAAAATCCCCTCCAGATAAAACAGTATTGAGTCCATCATATCAGATGGACTCTTTTTTTACTGTCTACCTATAGGGGATAATACC